>NZ_CP187232.1:3702500-8502500 GCF_049674955.1 Sphaerisporangium viridialbum
GCATCGGGGCTTGGTCCATGGTCGTGTTCGCAAGCGTTCGTCTTGTGCGCGACCTGCTCATTAGTGGAGCACTGGCTAGTCGGATCGTCGGGGTCGCCCCGGCGGCTGGTACCGCCGTGGGCCTTCTCTTTGGAGGGGGTCGCGGAGTGGGAACGCTGTCGTGGGGGTTCGGGTGGTTCGAACACACTGTTGGGTCCTGAGGAAACGGGCCAACGCGCGGGGCCGCCGTGACCGGGTTGACCGGTTGCTTGCCATGGTCGTTGATCGTGGTGGCGGTCTCGTTGCTTGTTGGGTCTGTTCCTTGTTTGCGGGACCAGCCTTCCGTCATACCGGTTCGCATCGTCAAGGGTTTCTTGGTGGTGTGGGTGTCTGGTGGTGGGTGGGGTTGGTGGCCTGTTTGTTGTTTGTGAATTGCATAGTGGACGCGAGCATCTTTGTGGCCAAGTTTTTTAGGGCACACGGTGGATGCCTTGGCATCAGGAGCCGATGAAGGACGTGGGAGGCTGCGTTAAGCCTCGGGGAGTCGCCAACCAGACGTTGATCCGGGGATGTCCGAATGGGGAAACCTAGCACCAGTCATGTGGTGTTGCCGCCGTCTGAATGTATAGGGCGGTTGGTGGTAACGCGGGGAAGTGAAACATCTCAGTACCCGTAGGAAGAGAAAACAATAGTGATTCCGTGAGTAGTGGTGAGCGAAAGCGGATGAGGCTAAACCATGCGCGTGTGATAGCCGGCAGGTGTTGCGTGTGTGGGGTTGTGGGACCCTCTTGTGGTTTCTGCCGAGGCCACGAACAGTGATAAATCCAGCTGGTAGTCGAAGCTTCTGGGAAGTTGCGCCGTAGACCGTGAGAGTCGGGTAGGCGAAACTGGTTGGACTGTTTGAGGGGATCCCAAGTAGCACGGGGCTCGAGGAATCCTGTGTGAATCTGCCAGGACCACCTGGTAAGCCTAAATACTCCCTGATGACCGATAGTGAACAAGTACCGTGAGGGAAAGGTGAAAAGCGCCCCGGTGAGGGGTCGTGAAATAGTACCTGAAACCGTGTGCCTACAAGCCGTAGGAGCTTGGGTGAGGCTTGCCTTGCCTGTGATGTGACTGCGTGCCTTTTGAAGAATGAGCCTGCGAGTTATGGTGTGTGGCGAGGTTAACCCGTGTGGGGGAGCCGTAGCGAAAGCGAGTCTGAATAGGGCGTTTGAGTCGCATGCTGTAGACCCGAAGCGGAGTGATCTACGCATGGGCAGGTTGAAGCGCGGGTAAGACCGTGTGGAGGACCGAACCCACCAGGGTTGAAAACCTGGGGGATGACCTGTGTGTAGGGGTGA
The DNA here is from genome assembly GCF_049674955.1 of Sphaerisporangium viridialbum. Lineage (GTDB taxonomy): Bacteria > Actinomycetota > Actinomycetes > Streptosporangiales > Streptosporangiaceae > Sphaerisporangium > Sphaerisporangium viridialbum. The sequence goes on from NZ_CP187232.1 coordinate 3,703,823, forward strand.
AAGGCCAATCAAACTCCGTGATAGCTGGTTCTCCCCGAAATGCATTTAGGTGCAGCGTCACGTGTTTCTTGCCGGAGGTAGAGCACTGGATGGCTGATGGGCCTTACCGGGTTACTGACGTCAGCCAAACTCCGAATGCCGGTAAGTGAGAGCGTGGCAGTGAGACTGCGGGGGATAAGCTCCGTAGTCGAGAGGGAAACAGCCCAGACCACCGACTAAGGCCCCTAAGCGTGTGCTAAGTGGGAAAGGATGTGGAGTCGCAGTGACAACCAGGAGGTTGGCTTAGAAGCAGCCATCCTTGAAAGAGTGCGTAATAGCTCACTGGTCAAGTGATTCCGCGCCGACAATGTAGCGGGGCTCAAGTACACCGCCGAAGTCGTGGCATTCACGCGTTAAGCCCGGCGCACGTTTGTGTGTCTAGGTGTGTGGATGGGTAGGGGAGCGTCGTGCGGCCGGCGAAGCAGCCGAGTGATCGAGTTGTGGAGGCCGTGCGAGTGAGAATGCAGGCATGAGTAGCGAATCAGAAGTGAGAAACTTCTGCGCCGGATGACCAAGGGTTCCTGGGCTAGGCTAATCCGCCCAGGGTAAGTCGGGACCTAAGGCGAGGCCGACAGGCGTAGTCGATGGACAACGGGTTGATATTCCCGTACCCGCTAGCACGCGCCCATATCGAATCCAGTGATACTAAGGGTCCTTAAGCCCCTGTTGTCCTTCGGGACTTGGTGAGGCTGAACGCCTGGCCTGATCTGGTAGTAGGTAAGCGATGGGGTGACGCAGGAGGGTAGCCCATCCCAGGCGATGGTTGTTCCTGGGGTAAGCATGTAGCCCGTGGCATAGGTAAATCCGTGCCGCATATAAGGGTGAGATGTGATGCCGAGCCGATTGTGGTGAAGTGGGTGATCCCATGCTGCCGAGAAAAGCCTCTAGTGAGTGTGCCGGCGGCCCGTACCCTAAACCGACTCAGGTGGTCAGGTAGAGAATACCAAGGCGATCGGGTGAACTGTGGTTAAGGAACTCGGCAAATTGCCCCCGTAACTTCGGGAGAAGGGGGACCCTTGCTGGTGATGAGTCTTGCACTCGGAGCTGGTGGGGGTCGCAGTGGCCAGGGGGAAGCGACTGTTTACTAAAAACACAGGTCCGTGCGAAGTCGTAAGACGATGTATACGGACTGACGCCTGCCCGGTGCCGGAACGTTAAGGGGACCGGTTAGTGCGCTTTCGGGCGTGCGAAGCTGAGAACTTAAGCGCCGGTAAACGGCGGTGGTAACTATAACCATCCTAAGGTAGCGAAATTCCTTGTCGGGTAAGTTCCGACCTGCACGAATGGCGTAACGACTTCCCCGCTGTCTCAACCACAGACCCGGCGAAATTGCACTACGAGTAAAGATGCTCGTTACGCGCAGCAGGACGGAAAGACCCCGGGACCTTCACTACAGCTTGACATTGGTGTTTGGGACGGCTTGTGTAGGATAGGTGGGAGACGGTGAAGCTTGGACGCTAGTTCGGGTGGAGTCATTGGTGAAATACCACTCTGGTCGTTTTGGATGTCTAACCCGCGCCCGTGTATCCGGGTGGGGGACAGTGTCTGGTGGGTAGTTTAACTGGGGCGGTTGCCTCCTAAAGGGTAACGGAGGCGCCCAAAGGTTCCCTCAGCCTGGTTGGCAATCAGGTGTTGAGTGTAAGTGCACAAGGGGGCTTGACTGTGAGACCGACAGGTCGAGCAGGAGCGAAAGCTGGGACTAGTGATCCGGCGGTGGCATGTGGAAGCGCCGTCGCTCAACGGCTAAAAGGTACCCCGGGGATAACAGGCTGATCTTCCCCAAGAGTCCATATCGACGGGATGGTTTGGCACCTCGATGTCGGCTCGTCGCATCCTGGGGCTGGAGTAGGTCCCAAGGGTTGGGCTGTTCGCCCATTAAAGCGGTACGCGAGCTGGGTTTAGAACGTCGCGAGACAGTTCGGTCCCTATCCGCTGCGCGCGCAGGAGACTTGAAAGGGGCTGTCCCTAGTACGAGAGGACCGGGACGGACGAACCTCTGGTGTGCCAGTTGTTCTGCCAAGAGCACGGCTGGTTGGCTACGTTCGGGAGGGATAACCGCTGAAAGCATCTAAGCGGGAAGCCTGCCTTGAGATGAGGTCTCCCACCTGGAAACAGGGTAAGGCTCCCAGGAGACGACTGGGTTGATAGGCCGGAGGTGGAAGCATCGTGAGGTGTGGAGCTGACCGGTACTAATAGGCCGAGGACTTGACCACAAAGCGTTTTGCTCGCGTCCACTATGTAACTCAGAAACAACAAGCTGGGGTGACCCTGGTTGTGTGTTTCAAGGGGTTACGGCGGTCATAGCGGAAGGGAAACACCCGGTTACATTCCGAACCCGGAAGTTAAGCTTTCCAGCGCCGATGGTACTGCACCGGGGACGGTGTGGGAGAGTAGGACACCGCCGGACAAATATTGTGTTGGTAGGAGAGCCATCCACTTTGTGGATGGCTTTCCTGCGTTATAGGGGCTTTGCGCTGAAGCCGTCAGGTCATTCGACCTCGTCGGCCTTGCGCGATCTCCGGAGCTCAGCGGGTGCGCGCCCTTCTCGGTCGGCGCGTCCCGGGGGCTTCGAGGCCTTGCTAGGCTGGAGGTGCCGGGCCACCCCACCACGGGTGGCCTTTGTCGCGTAAGGCGCCTATGCGCGGGCAGCGACAGAGTGAAACGGGCCTGTGCCCCGCGGCCGGATGGACCGTCCCCTCCGCACATGGTCGGCGCAATGAGCGAACGCGGATCACAGTGGACGCGGTGAGCGAGCAACGAAGGATAGAAGTGAACAGAGATAACGGACGTGAGGACTCAGGCCGTCCCGAAGACGGTGGAAACCGCTCGGGCGGGGGTTCCGGAGGGTTCCGCAGTGACCGCTCCGAGGGAGCGAGGGGCGGGCGCCCGGCTGATGGCGACCGCGCCGGAGCCCGTAGTGAGGGACGCCCCGGCGACGGCCCGCGCTATGGCGAGCGGCGTGAGGGCCGTCCCGCCGGCCCGTATGGGTCCCGCGATCGTGACTCTCGTGGCGGACGTCCGTTCCAGCGCGACAACCGTGGTGACCGCCCGTTCAGCCGCGAAGGTGGCGGTGGCTCGAGCAGCGGCAGGCCGTCCGACCGTGGCGACCGCCCAGGTCGCTCCTTCAACCGCGACGACCGCGGAAACTCTGGCTTCAACCGCGACGACCGTGGAGGCTCCGGGTACAACCGCGACGACCGTGGAGGCTCCGGGTACAACCGCGATAATCGCGGGGGTTCCGGCTTTAACCGCGATGACCGCGGCGGGTCCGGTGGCGAGCGTTCCTACGGCCGTGGTGACCGTGACCGCGCGCCTGGTGGCGGAGGCTCGTACGCCCCGCGCGGTGGTGACCGTCCTTATCGTGAGGGTGGCCGGCCGGATTCCCGTCCCGGGGAGCGGCGCGAAGGCGGCGGCTCCGCCGGCTGGCGTGACCGTGACGACCGTGGCGGGCGCCCCTCCGGCTCCGGTGAGCGTGGAGGCCGCCCGTTCCAGCGCGACGATCGCGGAGGTTCCGCTCCGCGATCCTTCAGCCGTGAAGGTGGCGGCGGTCCCGGTGCGCGCCCGTACAACCGTGATGATCGGGGCGAGCGCGAGAGCCGTCCTCCTTACCGCGACAATCGCGGAGGCTCTGGTGACCGTTCCTTCGGTCGCGAGGGTCGTGACGACCGTGCCGGCGGGCGCCCTCCGTTCAACCGTGACGACCGGCCCGGCGGCGGGCGTCCGTTCACCCGCGACGACCGGGGGGGCTCGGGGGAGGGCCGTCCCGTCACCCGCGACGACCGCGGGGGCTCGGGGGAGGGCCGTCCCGCCGGTTCCTCCGGAGGGCGTGACCGCGATGACCGCGGCGGCCGTCCGTACAACCGGGACGACCGCGCCGACCGTGGTGCCCGGCCGTTCAATCGGGACGACCGTGGTGGCCGTCCGTTCAACCGTGAGGGTGGCGGTGGCCGTCCGTTCAACCGTGAGGCCGGCGGCGGTCGCCCGTTCCATCGTGATGACCGTGGTGGTCGTTCCTTCGATCGTGACGACCGCGGGGGTCGTCCCGCCCAGCGGGACGATCGTGGCGCTTCGGGGTCGCGCCCGTTCAGCCGTGAAGGTCGGGACGACCGTGGAGCGGCCGGGAGCCGTCCCCCCTACGGCGAGGGCCGCGAGAGCCGTCCGTTCAACCGCGATGACCGTGGTGGCCGTCCGTTCAACCGTGAGGGTGGCGGTGGCCGTCCGTTCAACCGTGAGGGTGGCGGTGGCCGTCCGTTCCATCGTGATGACCGTGGTGGTCGTTCCTTCGATCGTGACGACCGCGGGGGTCGTCCCGCCCAGCGGGATGACCGTGGCGCTTCTGGACCGCGTCCGTTCAGCCGGGAGGGCCGTGACGAGCGGGGTTCCCGCGAAGGCCGTCCCTCCGGCGGCGACCACGGCCGGGCGTACGGGCACCGTGACAGGGATGGATACGCTTCCCGCGATCAGGGGGGTGGCGCCCCGCACTCCGACAGCGGCGGTACGCGCGCGCGGTACGGTCGCGAGCGCGGGGACGCCGAGCGTGCCCCTCGCGAGGAGCGCCCCGCGATGCCGGAGCTGGCAGCGGACATCACGCCCGAGGAGCTCGAGAAGGACGTCCGGGACGAACTGCGCTCCCTCCCGAACGACCTCGCGAGTCTGATCGCCTGCCACCTCGTGGCGGCCGAGCGTGCCCTGGGTGAGGAGGACGCGGCGCTCGCCTACGAGCACGCCAAGGTCGCCCGGCGGTTCGCCGCGCGCATCGGAGTCGTCCGCGAGGCCGTCGGCCTGGCCGCGTACCGGGCGGGGCACTACGCCGAGGCACTCAGCGACCTGCGGGCCGCGCGCAGGATGACCGGGTCGGATGAGTTCCTGCCCATCATGGCCGACTGCGAGCGCGGCCTCGGGCGTCCGGAGCGGGCGCTCGACCTGGTGCGTTCGCGCGAGGCCGAGCGGCTTGACCGGGCGGGCCGCATCGAGCTGGCCATCGTCGAGTCGGGCGCCCGGCGCGATCTCGGGCAGCACGACGCCGCGGTGATCACGCTGCAGCGGGTGCCGGAGCTGCGCAACCAGGAGCCGCACCCGTGGTCGGCTCGCCTGGCGTACGCCTACGCCGACGCGCTGGCGGAGGCTGGGCACGAAGGCGCGGCCACCGACTGGTTCGAGCGCGCCATGATGTTCGACGAGGGCGGCGAGACCGAGGCGGCCGAGCGCTACGCGGAGCTCACCGGTGCGGTCATCGAGGACCTCGAGGACGAGGACGACGAGAACGTCGCCTCCGACCTGGACGAGAACGAGGACGTCGCCTCTGACCTGGACGAGGACGTCGCCTTTGATTTGGACGAGGACGACCGTGACGCGGAAGCGACGGACGCGGGGGCCCGGCAGCGCGGTGAGAAGCCCGCGGCCGACGCCGCTGGCCTGGCCGACGAGGACTCCGAAGATGACTCCGTAGCCGACGATCTGGAGCTGGTCGGTGCGGAGCCGGCGGCCCATGGTCCCGAGTCGGCCCGCGAGGAGCCGGGTACGGCGGCTGACGAGCCGGGCACGGCGGTATCGGACAAGGGGAACAAGGCGGGCGAGCCCGACGCGGTCGGCGGCGATCTCCTCGACAGCCCGGAGGCGGAGCCGGTGGAGGTCCCGGACGACTCCCTCGAGCGGTCGGTCATCGACGGGGCCGGGGTGGTCCCCGGCGAGCCCGAGACCGATCCGGCGGTACGTGACGCTGCCGCCGGCACCTCTGCGGCGGAGGCGGCGAAGCCCGAGCTGAAGACCACGCGACTGGAGGTCGGGATGGCCCCGGCGTTCATCGAGCCGGACTTCGGTGTTTCGGCGGGGGCGGTTCCTGGGGATGTTCTCGACGACGACGACGACGACGACGAGGACGACGCCGACGGCGAGCAGCCGGGCAGCCGCAAAGCCTGAAGCGTGAGCTGACGAGGGGTGGTGGGCGCCGCCATACGTGAAGGCGTGCGGCGCCCGCCACCCATCGTTCCCACGCCGGGGTGATCCTATGCACGCTCGTACGGATTCGTCCCCCGCGTGGGCGCTCTATGCGCCGTCAGGCTTGGCGTTGCCGAGCCAGTGCATGATCCCCGCCACGTTCGACGGCGCACCGCTGAGCATCTCGAAGCGTTCCGACGTCTCGTCGTTCTCCGAGGCCAGCGCGGTGTAGCGCTCGCGGGTCTTCTCGCGCACCATCGCCACCGCGTGGTCGAGGTCCATGCCCTCCGAGTGCGCCTGCCGGGTCAGGTCGACCCAGACGCGGAGCTCGTCGGCTGAGCGTTCGAGAGTCGTGACGACGTCGGCGACGGGCCCATAGTGGCTGAACAGCAGCCGCTGGGGACCGAGAGCGCCGAACAGGGCCACGGAGTCGAGGGCCGTCTGGAGGTCGAAGTCCGGCGGCGGGGTCGCGGGACGCAGGTCGCCGGTCTCCGGGAGGTACACCCCGGCCGCGTCCCCCACATAGAGGTCACCGGTGGCCGAGTCGAGCAGGCCGACGTGGTGCTTGGCGTGGCCCGGGGAGTAGTGGCTGGAGAGCATGCGGCCGCCGCCGAGGTCGACCGAGCCGGTGTCGCCCAGTGCACGGATGCGCGCCGCCTCGGTCGGGGTCAGCGAACCGAACAGGGTGTCCAGCTTGTCGCCCCACACCATGCGCGCGCTGGCCATGAGGCGTGCGGGGTCGGCGAGGTGCCGCGCGCCCTTCTCGTGCACCACGATCTCCGCGGACGGGTAGAGGCCGGCGATGTCGCCGACGCCTCCGGCGTGGTCCAGGTGGATGTGCGTGACCACCACCGTGGCCAGATCATCGGGGCCGACCCCCAGCGAGGTGAGAGCGTCGCGGACGATCGGAGCGGACGTGGAGGTGCCCGTCTCGACGAGACAGGGCCGGTCACCGAGGATCAGGTAGCCCGCGGTGATCCCGGAGTAGCCGGCCATCCGCGTGTCGATCTCGTAGACGTCGCCGCCGAGCGGTGTGACGTTGTCCACAGGTCACTCCCTTGCTGCGTGGGTTCGAACCCGTTCCCTGAGCTCGAACCGTCTTCGCTGACGAGCGTAAGGCACCGGCGCCCGTATCGGCCGGTGCCGATCTACCCGGTGCCAGGAAGCGGGTGTATTTGCCGTCAGGCCATCTTGACGTCAGGGTGGCTTGACGAAATACTCGAACCATGTCTGATCCCGACAAGCTTGAGCACCGATTCACACTGCTGACCGCGGTCGCGCGCTATGACGCGCTGCGTGCGCGTGACGCACTGGCGTCGCCGGCCGATGAGGACGACCTGGCACTCGCACCCGACCCCGGCGCGCAGCCCCTGACACGGGCCGAGGCGCTGGAGCTTCTGGCGCTGGGTGAGGTGATCGCGCGGAAGGCGGGCTACGGACGCCAGCTCTCCGTACGCTCCGCCCGCCAGGCCGGAGCTTCGTGGTCGCAGATCGGCGCCGCCCTTGGCACCAGCAAGCAGGCGGCCTGGGAGGCCCACAGCCGATGGATCGACGAACAGTCCAAGGAGCACCGGGATGACGGCTTCTGGGGCTGGGATGAGAGCGAACTGGCGGCCGCGCGCAGGCTCGTAGGCCACCCCGGCACAGACCCCGAAGGCGAGGACGCGGGATGAGCGAGCGCGCCGGGACGGCCGTCCGCCCGTTCGTCCTCGACATCCCGCAGGACGACCTGGACGACCTGGCCGGCCGCCTCGCCGCGACCAGATGGCCGGATGAGCCGGCCGGTGCCGGCTGGTCCCAGGGCGTGCCGGTGACCTATCTCAAGGAGCTGGCCGCCTACTGGCGCACCGGCTACGACTGGCGGGAGCACGAGGCGCATCTCAACCGGTTCCCGCAGTTCACGACCACGATCGACAACGCCAAAGTCCACTTCCTGCACGTCCCTTCCACCCAGGCGGACGCGCTGCCACTGCTGATCACCCATGGCTGGCCGGGGTCCGTCGTGGAGTTCCTCGACGTCATCGGGCCCCTGACCGACCCCCTGGCTCACGGTGGCGACCCGGCCGACGCCTTCCACCTGGTGATCCCCTCCATCCCGGGATTCGGACTGTCCGGGCCGACCCGGGAAGGGGGCTGGGATGTGCACCGGGTCGCCAGGGCCTGGGCCGAGCTGATGCGGCGCCTCGGTTACGACCGTTACGGCGCGCAAGGCGGCGACTGGGGCCACGCGATCACCCGGGAGCTGGCCGCCATCGACACCGGTCATGTCGTAGGAGTCCACCTCAACACCCTGCTGACGCCGCCTCCCAGTGACCCTGCCGAGGCCGCTGGGCTCACCGATGACGACAGGGCACGGCTCGACCGGCTGGTCAGTGCCGAACCTGAGATGTCGGGCTACGCGAAGATCCAGGGCACCCGGCCGCAGACGCTGGCCTACGCGCTCACCGACTCCCCGGTGGGCCAGCTCGCCTGGGTCGTCGAGAAGTTCAAGGAGTGGACCGACCGCGCCGACGTGCCGGAGGACGCCGTCTCCCGCGACCGGCTCCTGACCAATGTGATGCTCTACTGGCTCACCGCGACCGCCGGGTCGTCGGCCCGCCACTACTGGGAGGCCTTCCACCCCGCAAGGCCTCCGCGCGCCGAGCCGCTGGCGACGCCCACCGGGGTGGCGGTCTTCGCCGCCGACCTGGCCCGCCCTGTCCGGCGGCTCGCCGAGCGCGGCCACAATATCGTCCACTGGTCGGAGTTCGACCGAGGCGGCCACTTCGCGGCGATGGAAGAGCCCGATCTGTTCACCGCCGATGTGCGCGCGTTCTTCCGCCGGTTCCGCTGACGGGCTCCGTCGCGAGCCCGCTGTCCACAGAACGGCGCTCGGGTCTTTGGGGGGCCGGGGCGCCGTCTGAGGATGGTCCCGTTCACAGAGCTGGACGCACGAACCCGGAGGGGGATCGACATGCACCGCAACGAGGTGACGCTGGTCGGGCGGTTGTCCAGGGCGCCGAGGGGCAAGGAGCTGCCGAGCGGCGACCTGATGACGATGTGGGGCCTTGCGGTGCGCCGGCCGCCCGGCCACGCGAGCGGCAAGAAGGCCGACGGCATCGCCTGCGTCACGTTCGATCCGGAGATAAGCGCACGCGTGGCCGAGTGGCGGGTCGACGACGTGGTCAGCGTCGAGGGCACGCTGCACCAGCGATACCGGGGCGGATCAAGCGGAGGCACCAGCACCTACGAGGTCGAGGTGCACCGGGCCGCCAGGCTTGAGTCGCGGCGCCCGTCCAGGCTTGAGTCGCGCCGGTTCCAGGGCGGCGACAAGCCAGCCGGGCAGCCTGAAGAGGCCGCCGGACCACTCGAAAGAGGGCCCGAGCGGTCCGATATCGCCTCAGACCAGCTCGCGACCGCTCCAGACCTTCTCGTCCCAGACCTGTGCGTCCCAGCCCAGCTCGTCTCAGGCCAGCTCGTGCCAGGCCGGCTCGTCCCAGATCAGCTCGCGCCAGGTTCGCCCGGGCCCGAGCGCTTGGAACGCCAGGGCTCCGTGGCGGGCGGGTCAGCCGGTCGCGAAGGTGCGGAGGATCAGGCCGGTGCGGGGCTTGGGGCCGAATGAGGTGGACTTGCGGGGCACCCGCTCGCCCTCGGCGGCTATGGCGAGCACGTCCTCGACGTTCAGCGGCCGTACGATCACGGCGGTGCCCGACTCGCGGCGGGCCATCCTGACGGCGATCGCGGGGTCGTGGTGCACGATGAGCACCGACCGCTCGTCGTCCTGGATGCCCCAGACCTTGGGCAGGAGGAATTCCGACAGCACCGAGGTCACCAGCGACTTCCACCTCGCCGATCGCGCCGCGGGCATCGCGTGCTCGACCTGTACGGGGTCCGGGTCGGTCAGCAGGTGGCTCGGCCCGTTCCCGGCCAGCACGAACGCCGGGCCGGTAGCCGAAGCCAGGGCCTCCAGCGCCTCCTCCACGTGGGCGAAGTCGTGCACCTGCCAGGCGCCCTTGGCACGCGCCGCCGCCTCCTGCAGGGGAAGTCCGGGGATCACCCGGTGGATCGCCCTGAGGTCGGGTGGGTAGGCCGTCGAGTCGACGAGGAGGGCGAGCCCGAAGTCCCAGGGGCCAGGTCCGCGTCCCTCGGCGTGGTACTCCCTCTGGAGGGCGAGGTAGGTGGCGTACCGATGGTGGCCGTCGGCGATGAGCGCCTGGCGGCCGTACAGCTCGGCCGCCACGCCGTCGAGCTCCTCCTGGTCGGTGAGGGCCCACAGGCGGTGGGCGATGCCGTCGTCCGTCAGCACGTCGACCGTGGGGCGCCGGGTCGTGGTCACGTCGGCGATCAGGCGGGAGGTGAAGCCGCCGTCGCCGTCGTAGAGCAGGAAGATGGGCTCCAGATTGCTCTCGGTCGTCCGCATGAGCGCGAGACGGTCGGCGACCGTGCCGGGCATGACGTTCTCGTGGGGCAGCACGATGCGCTTGCCGGGGTCGGAGAGGCCAAGGTCTCCGATCAGGCCGCGCAGCAGGACACCGGGGCCGCTCTGCTCGTACACATAAAGCGCGGGGAGATCATCGGTGTCGAGGACGCCCGAGGCGAGCCATGACAACAGTGTCTCGCGGGCCTCGGCGTAGCGGTGCTGGTCGGAACCGGGAAGGATCAGCCGCACCACGTTGTTGGGGTGAGCGTCCAGGAGAGTCTGGACGTCTTCCCGCGAGATGAGGTCGTACGGTGGGGAGGTGACTGCCGCCAGATCGTCGACTGCGAAGCGCACACCGCGGAACGGGCGCAGCACCAGTCCGTCAGGCGACGGCAGTTCAGGAATGGCCATACCGGGCATGGTGCCATAAAGGCCTGAGTCGCTTAGAGACAGCCCCGACGTCTTAGCGCTGCCCGGCTCGTCAGGAAGCCGGGATTGACTTGTCGTCAGAAGGAGGCCTCGAAACATGACGCAGGGACCAAGCGGCCAGTCCGATTCCCCCGACTACGAGCGCAGCGCTCCCACGGGTGATGTCTATGAATGGTTTCAACGTGGGGTCAAGCTGCTGAAGGACGGCAGCCCGGCCGCGGCGGCGGCGATTCTCGCGCGGGCCGCCGACGCCGAGCCCGACTCGCGCAGCATCCGGGAGGCCCTGGCCAGGGCGCAGTTCAATTCTCGCCGTTACGAGGAGGCCGCCGACAGTTTCCGGTGGATCGTCGCGGCCAATCCGACCGAGGATTACGCCTATTTCGGGTTGGGCATGGCGCTGTGGCGCACCGGGGACATGGAGGCCGCGGAGGAGCCCCTGACCATCGCCGTGGCGATGCGGCCTGATCTGCGGGACTATGTCGCGGCGCTGAAGCAGGTAAAGGCGACCTTGCGCGCGAGGCAGATCTGATCCGCCTTGTACCGCGAGTCGTCAAATTTCGCTTTTATCGGAAATAGTGGGTGCATGGAGACCGCACTGATCGACCGTTACGACACCCTGTTGCTCGACCTGGACGGGGTCGTCTACCTCGGGCGCGAGGCGGTGAAGGGCGCTCCGGAGGCGCTCACCCGCGCTCACGGCACCGGCGTGCGGCTCGCCTACGTCACCAACAACGCCTCACGAACCCCCGCCGCCATCGCCGAGCATCTGGTCGCCCTCGGCGTGCCCGCGACGCCCGAGGACGTCGTGACCTCCGCCCAGGCCGCCGCCCGGCTCATCGCCGAGCGGGTGCCGCCCGGTTCCCCGGTCCTGGTGGTCGGGGGCATGGGCCTGCGCTGCGCCGTACGGGCACAGGGGCTGCGCCCGGTGACGACGGCCGCGGACTCCCCGGCGGCCGTCGTGGAGGGGATCTCGCCCGACCTGTCGTATGCCCTGCTGAGCGAGGGCGCGCTCGCCGTCCGGCAGGGAGCCTGGTTCGTCGCGGCCAATGGGGACACGACCATGCCGACCAACCGCGGCGTGCTGCCCGGCAACGGGGCGATGACCCGCGTGATCGCGACCGCCACGGGCGTGGAGCCCGTCTCGGCGGGCAAGCCCGAGCCGCCGCTGCACAGGGAGTCCATGCTCCGTACGGGGGCCGAGCGGCCCCTCATCGTGGGCGACCGGCTCGACACCGACGTGGAGGCGGCCACGCGGGCGGGCGTCGACAGCCTGCTCGTGCTGAGCGGGGTGACCGGCCCGCTCGACCTGCTCACCGCGCCGCCCGAGCACCGCCCCACCTACATCGCCGCGGACGTGTCCGCCGTCCACGAGCCGCCCGCGCCGGTCGAGCGGAGCGGGGACGAATGGTCCAGGGGTGGGTGGACCGCCCGCTGGGAGGGCCGAGGACTGCGCCTGGACGGCGGCGGTGACCCTCTGGACGGCCTCCGCGTGGCGTGCGCCGCCGCGTGGGCCCACGCCGGCGACGGGTGCGCGGACGAGGACGGGCTCAAGCAGGCGCTGGAGGCACTGAAGCTCTGAGTGCGCCGATGGAGGGCACCGGTGGTGGGCGCCGGTGGAGGGTCCGAGCCTGGAAGGGCGGCCGGCTACGGAGGGGCTCAGAGGAGTTTGCGCAGGCGCAGCAGGTCTCCCAGACTGGCGTCGATCTTCACGCGCCCGCTGAACAGCGCCCGGCCCATGTCGAGCTCGCCGTTCACCATCGAGAGCAGGTCGTCGCTGGAGACGCGGATGCGCACCTCGGCGGGGCGCCCGTCGGCCGGGGGGACCTCGCTGAACGGTTCGAGGCCGTCGTGGTCGATCCTGCCGTAGAACGTCACGTCAAGGTCGGTGATCCGGCAGCTGATGCTCCTGTTCACCGCGTGCTTCGAACGAGTCGCCTGATCAAGCTCGCCGAACTGCTCGGCAAGCTTGTCCAGAGCCTTCCGGCACTCGTCGACGGTCGCCATGCGTCGTATCCCCTCTCATCCTCCGAAGCTCCTCTGACCTACGGAAGGTAGCGTTTCACTTGAGTACTACGCGAAATCCGGCGCGCGGGCGCGACCTGGGAGAGAAGAGCATCGCACGGGTGACAGCTTCGGATACGGTCAGGGTCTACGGCCATCGCGTAGGCGGCGGTCACCTGGCACGCGATCACACCATCATGGCCGCGATCGAAGCCGTGACCAAGGGCGACACCGCGACTCCGCGGTACACGGCGGCGATGCGCCGTCATGACGACGACGCAGGCGGGTGGAAAGAGCGGATGACGGAGAGCGGCGAGGTCCGGGTGACGGCTGCCCTGGCCCGGCTGAGCGGCCTCGGCGACCTCCCCGTGCGGGAGCACGTCGCGGTGTTCGAGGAAGTGCTGAGCGGTCTGGAGGCGACCCTCGCCTCGGTGGGCGACGCGTCCGCCGTCCCGGGGGACGGCCGCCGGTGAGAGACCGTCGGCACGAGATCTCGCGGCGAGTCACGAGGCGGGCACGTTGAGCCGGCGCGTCCGTCTCGACAGCGAGCTGGTACGGCGCGGCCTGGCACGCTCCCGAGAGCAGGCCGCCGACCTCATCGTCGGCGGCAGGGTCAGCGTCGGCGGCCGCACGGCGGCCAAGGCGGCGACCCAGGTCGACACGGCCTCGGCCATCGTGGTCGCCGAGGCCGCCGAGGGCCCCGACTACGTCTCGCGCGGCGCCCACAAGCTGCTCGGCGCGATCGAGGCGTTCGGGCCGCGCGGCCTGGTCGTCGAGGGGCGCCGCTGCCTGGACGCGGGCGCCTCGACCGGCGGGTTCACCGACGTGCTGCTGCGCGCCGGCGTGGCCCACGTCCTCGCCGTCGACGTCGGGTACGGCCAGCTCGCCTGGTCGCTGCGCACCGACGAGCGGGTCACGGTGATGGAGCGGGTCAACGTCCGCGATCTCACCCCCGAGATGGTGGGCGAGCCGCCCTCCCTGGTGGTCGGCGACCTGTCGTTCATCTCCCTGCGCCTGGTGCTGCCCGCGCTAGCCGCCTGCGCGGCTCCGGAGGCCGACTTCGTGATGCTGGTCAAGCCGCAGTTCGAGGTGGGCAAGGAGCGCGTGGGCGCCGGTGGCGTCGTCCGCGACCCTGTGCTGCGCGCCGGGTCCGTCCGTGACGTCGCGCGGGCGGCGTCCGCGCTCGGCCTGGTGGTGCGCGGGGTGACGGCGAGCCCGCTGCCCGGCCCTTCGGGCAACGTCGAGTACCTCATCTGGCTCGGGAAGGGCCCCGGGCCGGGCCCGGTGGCCGATCTCGACGCCGAGATCGAGCGTGCCGTCGCGGAAGGTCCCCAGTAGTGCCCGCCGGACGAGCGGAGTGGACCATGGAGAGCGCGAAGCGCACGGTGCTGATCACCGCCCACACCGGGCGCGAGCCCGCGGTCGACAGCGCGCGGCTGGTGATCCAGCGGTTCCTGGAGGCGGGCTTCACGGTCCGGGTCATGGAGCCGGAGGCCGAGGAGATCGGCGTCCCGGGTGTCGACGTCGTGCCGGCGAGCTCCGCCGCCGCGGAGGACGCCGAGGTGCTGATGGTGCTGGGCGGTGACGGCACGCTGCTGCGGGCCGCCGAGCTGGCCCGGCCCGCCCGCACCCCCCTGCTCGGGGTCAACCTCGGCCACGTGGGCTTCCTCGCGGAGGCCGAGATGGCCGACCTCGCCGAGGCCGTCGACCGCGTCGTGACCGGCCGGTACACCGTCGAGGAGCGCATGACCATCGACGTGCGGGTCCGGGCCAACGGCGAGACGCTGGCCACCACTTGGGCCCTGAACGAGGCGAGCGTCGAGAAGCGCGACCGCATGCTGGAGGTCGTCGCCGAGATCGACGGCCGGCCGTTGTCCCGGTGGGGATGCGACGGGGTGATATGCGCCACTCCCACGGGTTCGACCGCTTACGCGTTCTCCGCGGGCGGGCCGGTGGTCTGGCCCGAGGTCGAGGCGCTGCTGCTGGTGCCCAACAGTGCCCACGCGCTCTTCGCGCGCCCCCTGGTGGTCTCCCCGAGGTCGACGATCGCCATGGAGCTCCTGCCGGGCACGCCGGGCGGCGTCCTGTGGTGCGACGGCCGCCGGCGCTTCGACCTCCCGCCGGGCGTGCGGGTCGAGATGCGGCGCGCCGACCTTCCCGTACTGCTGGCGCGGCTGCACGACGCCGACACGACCGGGGCCCCCTTCACCGACCGGCTCGTCGCCAAGTTCGACCTTCCCGTCCAAGGGTGGCGCGGGCGCGTCCGCCCCTAGCCGGGAGAGCCGCGCGGCCTCGGCCGAGGCGCGCGAACGACCCCGTCCGGGGCGTTAGCGACCCCAGTCATCGAAAACCTTGGCGATTTCCGCGTAGGATCGACCCGCACGGAGAGGTGACCGAGCCAAGCCCCACACGGTCCGGCGAGGTGTGCCCGATCGGAGGCGGCGCGGCGAAACGGCGGGAGGGACCCAGTGCGGCCACGGGTCGATGAGGTCCGGATCAAAGGGCTCGGGGTGATCGATGAGGCTGTTCTGAAGCTCTCATCGGGTCTCACCGTCGTCACGGGCGAGACGGGCGCGGGCAAGACGATGGTCGTGACCGGGCTCGGCCTGCTGTTCGGCGGCAGGGCCGACCCCGCGCGTGTCCGTCCGGGCGCCGAGCGCGCCACGGTCGAGGGCACGCTGGTCGTCGAGGCCCAAGGCCGCGTCGCCCAGCAGGTGGAGGACGTCGGCGGCGCCATCGAGGACGGCGAGCTCATCATCTCGAGGACGATCTCCGCCGAGGGCCGCTCGCGCGCGTGGCTGGGCGGCAGGTCCGTCCCGGTCGGCACGCTCACCTACCTCGCGGAGGACCTCGTCGCCGTCCATGGCCAGATGGACCAGCAGCGGCTGCTCCAGCCCGGCCGCCAGCGCGCGGCCCTCGACCGCTACGCCGGCGAGGAGCTCGTCAAGCCCCTGCGCGCCTACACCCAGGCGTACAAGCGCCACAAGGACGTCAGCCAGACGCTCGACGAGCTCACCACCCGGGCCCGCGAGCGGGCGCAGGAGGCCGACCACCTCCGCTTCGGCCTGGAGGAGATCGAGAAGGCCGATCCCAGGCCAGGCGAGGAGCTCGAGCTCAAGCAGGAGGAGGAGCGCCTCGCGCACGCCGACTCGCTGAAGAACGCCGCCGTCGAGGCCCACACCGCCCTGCTCGGCGATCCCATGGGCAGTCTCCAGAGCGCGCAGGACGCCGTGTCGCTGCTCGGGCAGGCGCGGTCGGCCGTCGAGGCCGTCCGGTCGTACGACGCGACGCTCTCGGCCATCGGCGACCGGCTCGCCGAGGCCGGATACCTCGTGTCCGACGTGGCCACCGAGCTCGCCGCCTACTCCGAGTCCGTCGACGCCGACCCGGCCAGGCTGGCCGCCGTGCAGGAGCGCCGCGCGGTGGTGAACGGCCTGGTCAGGAAGTACGGGGGGGACTCCACGGCGGTGCTGGCCTGGGCCAGGGAGGCCGCCTCCCGGGTGGCCGAGCTGGACGGCGACGACGACCGCGTCGCCGAGCTCACCCGCGAGCACGAGGAGCTCCTCGCACGGCTCACCGAGCTCGCTGCCGAGGTCACCGGCATCCGCACGGCCGCCGCCGAGCGCTTCGGCGAGGCCGTCACCGCCGAGCTTTCCGCGCTCGCCATGCCCCACGCCAAGGTCGTCGTGGTGCTCACGCCGAGCGGCCAGTTCGGTCCCGAGGGGGCCGACGAGATCGAGCTGCGCATGATGTCCCATCCGGGAGCCCCGGCGCTGCCGCTCAACAAGGGCGCCTCCGGAGGAGAGCTCAGCCGGGTCATGCTGGCCATCGAGGTCGTCTTCGCCGGCGCCGACCCGGTGCCCACCTTCGTGTTCGACGAGGTCGACGCCGGCGTGGGCGGCAAGGCGGCGGTGGAGATCGGGCGGCGCCTCGCCCGCCTGGCCCGCACCGCCCAGGTGATCGTCGTCACCCACCTGCCGCAGGTCGCGGCCTTCGCCGACCAGCATCTGGTCGTCGAGAAGGCCAGTGACGGGCGCGTGGTCCGCAGCGGGGTCACCGCGCTCGACCCGGAGGCCCGCGCGAGGGAGCTTTCTCGCATGCTGGCCGGTCTCGAAGACTCCGAGCTCGGCCGCGCGCACGCCGAGGAGCTGCTGTCGATCGCGGCGGCGGACAAGGCGGCGAGCTGAGCTCCAGGTCCAGACGCCCCTGTTCAGGGGGTATGCGGGGGGACTGACCGGGGCCGCGGGGGCCCGTGGTCGCGCGCTCAGCGCCCGCGACCCAGCGACAGTGACAAAACAGACACGCCATGATGCGGGCACATCTTGGTCGCACGCTCTGGCAGGATGGTTCGTGATGAAGGTGCCGACCTTTAAGGTTCAGGGCCTCCGCCGCAGGAAGGTTTCAGACCTTCCCGGGGTGACGGCAGTGGCGAGGATCGATCGGCGGACCAAGAGGCTGACCAAGCGCCTCCGGCCCGGGGAAATCGCGATCATCGATCACGTCGACGTCGACCGGGTGAGCGCGGAGGCTCTTGTCGCGTGCGGTGTTTCCGTCGTGGTGAACATCGCGGCGAGCATCAGCGGGCGCTATCCCAACCTCGGCCCGCAGATCCTGGTGAACGCCGGGGTGACGCTCGTCGACGGCTCCACCCCCGAGATCTTCGACCGCGTGCGCGACGGCGACGTGGTGCGCGTCCACGAGGGCGAGATCTACCTCGACGAGGAGCTCGTCGGCAAGGGCGAGGTGGTCACGGCCGAGAACATCGAGGCCGCGATGACCGAGGCGCGGGCGGGCCTGTCGATCCAGATCGAAGACTTCGCCATGAACACCATGGAGTACATCCGCCGCGAGCGCGACCTGCTCATCGACGGCGTGGGGGTGCCCGACATCCGCACCTCCATGGAGGGCAGGCACGTCCTGGTCGTGGTGCGCGGCTACCACTACAAGGAGGACATCGCCACCCTCCGCTCCTACATCAGGGAGTACCGCCCGATCCTGATCGGTGTGGACGGCGGCGCCGACGCCCTGATGGAGGCCGGTTACCTGCCCGACCTCATCGTGGGCGACTTCGACTCGGTCTCCGAGCGCGCGCTGTGCTGCGGCGCCGAGCTGGTCGTGCACGCCTACCGCGACGGCCGCGCGCCGGGCCTCGAGCGGGTCCAGCAGCTCGGCCAGGAGGCCGTGGTCTTCCCCGCGACCGGCACCAGCGAGGACATCGCGATCCTGCTCGCCGACGACAAGGGCGCGAGCCTGATCGTGGCGGTCGGCACGCACGGCACTCTGGTGGAGTTCCTCGACAAGGGCCGGTCGGGCATGGCGAGCACCTTCCTGACCCGGCTGCGGGTCGGCGGCAAGCTCGTGGAGGCCAAGGGCGTCAGCAGGCTCTACCGCAGCCGCATCTCCATCGGCTCACTGCTGCTGCTCGTGGCCACCGCTCTTTTCACCGTGGGCGTGGTGCTGTGGTTCTCGCCGATGGGCAAGGTCTGGCTGAACGGACTTCGGGACGCCTGGAACGGTTTCATCTTCTGGTTGGTCGGGCTCTTCTCGTGATCGATTTCCGCTATCACCTCGTCTCCATCGTCGCGATCTTCCTCGCGCTGGCCGTCGGCATCGTGCTCGGCAGCACGGTGCTGAACGCCCCGCTGGTCGCGTCCACGGAGAAGGTCACCGCTAACCTGCGCGCCAACAACAACGAGCTGCACTCGCAGCTGTCCGACCTGCAGACGCGCGGCGGGGCCGGCGACGCCTTCGTCGCCGACCGGCTCCCGCAGCTCGTGCAGGCGGCCCTGGCCGGCGAGCGCGTCGTGATCGTGGAGGCGCCCGGTGCCGACTCCAAGCTCCGCGAGCCGCTCCAGCGGGTGCTCACGGCGGCGGGGGCCGCGGTGAGCGGGCGGGTCTCGATCACCGAGAAGTTCCTCACCGCCGACCAGGCGGGGGCGATCGACCAGCTCGCGACCACGGCCAAGCCCACCGCGCTGGCCTTCCCCCCGGACGCCACCCCGTACGACAAGGCGGCGGCGGTGCTCGCCAGCGCCATCGTGACCTCCGACAAGACGCAGGCCGACAAGGAGAACCCCTCGGCCGCCGGGGTGCTCGACTCCTTCGAGAGCGGTGGCCTGGTGACCCTCGACGGCGACCCGGGCAGGCGCGCGACGCTCGCCCTCATGGTGGCCCCCGCCACCCCCTACGAGGGGGAGACCGCCGAGGCGCAGACCGCCGCCGTCGTCTCGCTGGCCGCGGGCCTGGACGACGCCGGCGAGGGCACCGTCGTGGCCGGGGTGGTGCCGACCTCGGCCGCCGCGGGCGTGATCTCGGCGGTGCGCGCCGACAGCGACGTGTCGGCGAAGGTCTCCACCGTCGACAACGTCGATATGGCCTTCGGCCGGGCCGTGGTGGTCTACTCTCTGCGGGAGCAGGTCGGCGGGGACACCGGGCAGTACGGCCTCGGCTCCGACGCCACGGCCGCCGAGCCGTCCCCCTCGCCCACGCCCAGTCCCACGGGGGCCGCGGGCGGCTGACCTGCCCTGACGACCACGCTTCCCGGCCTCGCGCCGGGCACTTTCCGACTAAGAGGGATCTGCTGTGGCCCATCGCTCCTGGCTCGGCGCCCTGGCGGGCGCGGCCCTCGGCGCCGTCGCGGCCCGCGCGGCCTACGCCGCGTTCACCCGCCGTCCGCCGATCGGCGACGAGAAGACCTGGACGCGCACCAACCACCGCGGTGAGCCGATCACCCTGCTCGAAGGTCCCGCCTTCGTGGCGGGTGCGGGAGCCGCGGCGGTCCTCGCTCCCGGCCTACCCGCGCGGGCGCGCGCCGCGGCCGTGCTCGCCTGCGTGGGCAGCGGCGCGCTCGGCGCGTACGACGACCTGCGCGGCGCCACCTCGTCCAAGGGCTTCAAGGGCCACCTGACGGCGCTGGCGCGCGGCGAGGTGACCAGCGGCGCGGTGAAGATCCTCGGCATCGGGGCGGCGGGCCTGGTGGCCGCGGCGCTCCTGCCCGGCGACCAGAGGGGCTCCGGGGGGCGGGCCGTGGACACCCTGCTCAACGGCGCGCTGATCGCCGGGAGCGCCAACCTGGCGAACCTTTTCGACCTGCGTCCCGGCCGCGCCATCAAGGTCGGCCTGCTGACCGGCGCGCCCCTGCTCGTGGCCTCCCTGGCGAAGGGCGCCCCGGCGGGCGCCGCGCTCACCGCCGTGCCGATCGGCGCGGGGCTCGCCCTGCTGCCGGAGGATTTGGGCGAGCGGGCGATGCTCGGCGACGCGGGAGCCAACGCGCTCGGCGCCCTGCTCGGGGTGGCCGCGGTCACGGGGCTGCGGCGCCCGTCCCGCCTCGTCGTGCTCGGAACGGTCGCGGCGCTCACCGCCGCCTCCGAGAAGGTCAGCTTCACCAAGGTCATCGCCGGCAACCCGGCGCTCCACCGTCTCGACATGCTGGGCCGCCGCCCCGCATGATCCGACGGGCATGATGATCAGACGGGTGGGCCAGGGCGTCGCCGCGGCGGCGGTCCTGATCGGGGTCATCACGATCCTGGCCAGGGTGGTCGGTTTCGCCAAGCAGCTGGTGCTCGCCCGCACGGTCGGCACGAACTGCCTGGCCACGGCCTACTTCACGGCCAACCAGGTGCCGAACATCGTCTTCGAGGTCGTCGTGGGGGGCGCGCTGGCCGGCATGGTCGTGCCCGTGCTCGCCGGAGCGGCGTCCCGCTCGCTCGCCCCTGACGTCGGCGTGCGCGTACCGGCCGGGGCCACGGGCGGTGCTCCGGCGGAGGCCGGCGAGGGCGCCGCCGAGGCGGCGCGGGCCAGGGCCGAGGTCGGATGGACCACCTCCGCCCTGCTCACCTGGGTGCTGGTGCTGCTCGTGCCGCTGGGCGTCGTCACCGCCCTCGCCGCGCATCCGGTGATCGAGCTGTTCGCCGGCGAGGTGAAGGGGTGCGCCACCGGCGACCTCACGGCCGTCGCCGCCCGCATGCTGGCAGTCTTCGCGCCGCAGATCCCGCTGTACGGCCTGGCGGTGGTGCTGTACGGCGTGCTGCAGGCCCATCGGAGGTTCACCGGCCCCGCCGTGGCCCCGCTGGTGTCCAGCCTGGTGGTGATCTTCGCCTACCTCGCCTTCGTGCCGCTCAGCGAGGACGTCAAGGCGCCCCTGTCGGCCGTTCCGCGCCCCGCCGAGCTCGCGCTTTCTGTGGGCACGACCCTGGGCGTCCTCGCGCTGGTGGTCACCGTGATCGGGCCGTCCTCGCGGCTCGGGCTCCGGCTGAGACCCACCCTGCGCTTCCCCGAGGGCGTCGCCGCCCGCGTACGCCGCCTCGCCGTGGCGGGGCTGAGCGCCCTGGTGGCCCAGCAGGCGGCCATGGCCCTGGTGGTCTGGCTCGCCAACCGCCAGGTCGGCGCGGGAGGGCTGGCCGGCTACAACTACGCGTGGGCGATCTACCAGGTGCCCTACGCCGTGCTCGCGGTGCCCATCGCGACGAGCGTGTTCCCCGCGCTGTCCGCGCGCGCCGAGCGCGGGGACGCGGACGGCTTCGCGGCCCTGTCCGCGCAGACCACCCGGGCCGTCGTGCTGGTCTCGGGGCTCGCCGCGGGCGCGCTCGCGGCCGTCGCGGCCCCGGTGGCGGCGGTGTTCGTCGACGGCATGGCCAGCGACGTCTCCGCCGGGCAGCTCGCCAGGTCCATCGCGCTCTTCGCCCCGGGGCTGATCGGATACGGGCTGATCGCCCACCTGAGCCGTGTCCTGTACGCCGACGGCAAGGGCAGGGCGGCCGCCGCGGGCATGGTGACCGGCTGGCTGGTGGTCATGGTGGCGCAGACCGTCTTCGTGCTGGCGTTCCCCGGCCCGTGGAAGCTCGGTGGCCTCGCCCTCGGCAGCGCGGCCGGTATGACCGCCGGAGGGGCGCTGCTGCTGGTGGCGGTCGCCCGCACGCGGGGCGCGAGGGCGCTTGCGGGCGTCGTGCGCGCGTCGCTCGCCGCCGTGCTCGGAGGCGGGGCGGGTTTCCTCGCGGGGCTCTGGATCACCTCGCTCCTGAGCGTCCGCGGACCGGTCGCCAACGTGGGCGTGGCCGCGCTGGCAGGTCTCGCGGCCGTGACGGTGTCCCTGGCCGTCGCGCTCGTGGTAGACAGGCGCGACCTGGCCTCGGTGCTCTCCCGCGCGCGAAGGACGGGCCCGGAGGGTGATCCGGGGAGGGGTGGGGCCGGGCAGGTCCCGGACGACCGACGGGGAAGGAACGACGGCGATGGCTGAGGCGGCGCGGCGCGTTGTCCTGGTGCTCGGCACCAGCGCGGGCGGGGTGGGGCGGCACGTGCGGATGCTCGCCGGTGGGCTGGCCCGCGAGGGACGCCAGGTCGTCGTGGCGGGTCCGGCGAGCACGGACGAGGCGTTCGGGTTCTCGGAGGTCGCCCGTTTCGCGGAGGTGCCCATCTCCGACCGGCCGCGCCCTCTGAGCGACCTGAGCGCCGTGGAGCGCCTGAGGAGGGTGACGTCCGGGGCGCAGGTCGTGCACGCCCACGGGCTGCGCGCCGGAGCGCTGGCCGCACTCGCCCTGGCGGGCCGCCGTACCGGCCTGGTGGTCACCCTGCACAACGCCCTGACCGCTACAGGGGCGATTGGCGCGATATATGGGCTTTTGGAGCGCATTGTCGCGAAAAGGGCTGATCAGGTGTTGGTCGTCGCGCCTGATCTGGGGGAGCGGATGCGCGCCCGCGGCGCGCGTCGCGTCGCGGACGCCGTCGTCCCCGCGCCACCTCTCGATCCGCCCGGGAGAACGGTCGCGGAGGTCCGCACGGAGCTGGCGCCGGGGGACCGGCCGATCTTGCTCACCATCGCCAGGCTGGCCCAGCAGAAGGGCCTGGAGACGCTGCTGGACGCCGCGAGGGGTCCCTACGCCGGTGCCGTCCCGCTGTTCGCCGTCGCGGGGGAGGGGCCCCTGCGCGGCGCCCTCCAGGCGCGCATCGACGCCGAAGGGCTGCCCGTACGGTTGCTGGGCGATCGCGCCGACGTGGCCGACCTGCTCCAGGCGGCCGGCGCCCTGGTCGTGCCGAGCCGGTGGGAGGGGCAGCCGCTGAACGTGCAGGAGGCGCTGAGGGCGGGGGTGCCGATCATCGCGACGGCGGTCGGCGGCATCCCCGGCATGGTGGGCGACGCCGCCCTGCTGGTGCCGCCGGGAGACGCGGCGGCCCTGCGGCGGGAGATCGCGAGGTTGCTCGCCGACCCCGGCCTGGCCGAGCGCCTCTCCGCGGCGGCCGGGGCACGTCCGCTGCCGGACGAGGAGGCCGCGCTCCGCGCGGTGCGCGAGGTGTACGAAGCGCTCCCGGGCGCCGGACGCTGAAGGGTCCGGGCCCGGTCACGTCCGTGGTCGCGGGGCCGCACGCCCCGCCGGCGTCCCGGCCCGTGCCCTGCTGGACGGGCGCGCCGTCCGGGAAGCCCCGGTGTCGCGCAAAGGCTGATTAGGTAAGGCTTATGTGCTCGCCTATACTCCTCCTCTGAGGGGGGGAGTATCCCTTCGCGACAGCCTCGTCATCACGGTACGTCCCTTACGGCGTGCCCGGGGCTGCCGGTCCGAGGCCTCAGGGCGCGGGCGGGAGAGACCTCCGGCACTTTGACGCGGGCCGGAGGTTTGTCTTGGACGTATCCCTGTGGGCATGGGCGGCGGTCATCGGCGGGTTGCTGGTGGTTCTCGCCGTAGACCTGTGGATCGTCGACAGGGGTGAGCCCCGAGAGTTCTCGATGCGCCAGGCCGGTTTCTGGGTCGGCTTCTACGTCGGGCTGGCGGTGCTGTTCGGCATCGGGCTGCTCGCCGTCGAGGGTGTGGACAAGGCCGGTGAGTTCTTCGCCGGCTATCTCACCGAATACAGTCTGAGCGTCGACAACCTGTTCGTGTTCTACATCATCATGGGCCGGTTCGCGGTTCCCAAGATTTACCAGCACAAGGTTCTTCTCGTCGGCGTGCTGATGGCCCTGGTGATGCGCGGCGTCTTCATCCTCGTGGGCGCCGCCGCCCTGGAGCGCTTTGGCTGGTTGTTCTACGTGTTCGGCGCGTTCCTCATCTACACCGCGGTCAACATGCTGCGCGGGCACGACGAGGAGGAGTTCAAGGAGAACCTCCTTCTGCGCTGGGTGCGCCGCATCTTCCCGACCACCGACGGCTTCGTCGGCTCCAAGATCACCGCTCGGGTGGGCGGGCGCCGCATGGTGACCCCCATGCTGATCGTGATGATCGCCATCGGCACCACCGACCTGCTGTTCGCCCTCGACTCGATCCCGGCGATCTTCGGCCTCACCAAGGACGCCTTCATCGTCTTCACCGCGAACGCGTTCGCCCTGATGGGACTGCGTCAGCTGTACTTCCTGCTTGGTGGTCTGCTGCAGCGGTTGGTCTACATCAGCTACGGTCTGTCGTTCATTTTGGGCTTCATCGGGGTTAAGCTCATCCTGGAGGCCTTGCACACCAGTGGTGTCTCCTGGGCGCCGGAAGTGCCGATCTGGGTCTCCCTCTCGGTCATCGGCGTCACGATGGTGGTCACCACCGTGGCCAGCCTCATCAAGGCCAGGCGTGACAAGAAGGCCGGCGAAGCCACCGCCCCGGCGAAGGTGTCCCAGGGGTAGTGAATTGGTGCTTGCAGCGATTTGCTTGTCTCGTATTGCTATGTAACGGCGGCGAGATGGGTAACATTCGGCGACAAGTCACAATCCGGTCTCTGGCCGCAAACATCACAAAAGGTTCCCAGTGTCCAACGATTCGCCAAGCCACAGTCGCCGCCGCGTACGGCTGGCACGTGGCGTTTCCCCCTGGCTGGTTCCCACGGTCGCAGCCGCCGCCATCTCGGTGGCGCTGGCCCGGCGGTCCCGCCCGTGGGTGCTCGCGGCGGCTCCGCTGACCGCTCTCACAGGCGCCATGCTGTGGTTCTTCCGCGACCCCGACCGCGACCTCGGCACCGGGCTGGTGCTGAGCCCGGCCGACGGCGTGGTCCAGAGCATCGACCCCCAGCCGGACGGGCGCACACGTGTCGCGATCTTCATGAGCCCGCTGAACGTCCACGTGAACCGCGCGCCGCTCGACGGCACGGTCACCTCGACGCGGCATGTGGCGGGTGGCTTCAAGCCCGCGTTCAACAAGGACAGCGACCAGAACGAGCGGGTCGTCTGGCACTTCGACACGGCACTGGGCGACATCGAGCTCGTGCAGATCGCCGGAGCCGTGGCGCGACGCATCGTGCCCTACCTCGGCGCGGGTGCCAAGGTCTCGCGGGGGGAGCGGATCGGGCTGATCCGCTTCGGCTCGCGGGTGGACATCTACCTTCCAGAAGGGATCGCCCCAGCGGTGCGCGTTGGGCAGCGGACTACGGCAGGAGTGACTCGCATTGACCACGGCTGACGCAGGCTGGTCCATGGAGGGCGTGGACGAGGACGAAGAACCACGGGGACCCGTCGGGAAGGCGTTCCGGCTCTCCGCCGCTGACTCGCTCTCCCTGGGCAACGCGATCTGCGGCTTCCTGGCCGTCTGCGTTCTGGCGTGGTCGGCGATCACGCAGCTCCAGCAGTCGCGTGAGTTCCATCCCGACCCCAGGTACTTCGCCACCGCCGTGGTGCTGCTGCTGATCGGTGCCACCTGTGACCTGTTCGACGGGCTGGTGGCCAGGAGGTTCAGGGCCTCGGCCATGGGGGCCGAGCTCGACAACCTCGCCGACGTGATCAGCTTCGGCTTCGCCCCCGCCTTCATGGTGGTGGCCTGGGCGGGCTTCTCCCAGAAGCTCCCGCTGTGGCTGGTGCTCTGCGCCGCCGTCTCCGTCCTCGGGGCGGGCGTCGTACGGCTGGCGCGCTTCGCCTGCGTGAAGACCAAGAGCGGCGACTTCATGGGCCTGCCCATCCCCATGGGCGCCATGACCGTCGTGTCGATCGTGCTGCTGTTCGAGCCGTCGTACTTCACCGTGGTGGGCATCTTCGCGGTGGCCTGGCTCATGGTCAGCCGCATTGAGTACCCCAAGCCGAAGGGTAACCTCGCGGCGGTCGTGCTGGCCTGGATCATGGTCAACGTCGCCTGCCTCATCATCTGGGCGGCCGACCTGACCGGCGGCGACCTGCTCATCCAGATCGGCGCGTCCATGCAGATCGCGCTGGTGTCGGCCATTCCGCTGCGCGTGCTGATGTTCAAGCGCGAGCAGCGCAAGGAGCGCAAGGAGACCGAGGCCGCCGTCCGGTGATCCTGTTCCCGGCCTGCTGAGACGGCCCGGTCCCCCTGGGGGGCCGGGCCGTCTCGCGTCTTCGCCCAGAGGCCTACCAGCCCCGGGCGCGCCACTCGGGCAGGGAGGGGCGCTCGGCTCCGAGGGTGGTGTCCTTGCCGTGGCCGGGATACACCCAGGTCTCGTCGGGAAGCCGGTCGAAGACCCGCTCCACCACATCGGTGTAGAGCCGCTCGAACCGGGCGGGGTCGCGCTGGGTGTTGCCGACTCCTCCGGGAAAGAGCGAGTCGCCGGTGAACAGGTGGGAGTCCTGGTAGAGCAGGGCGATCGACCCAGGGGTGTGGCCGCGCAGGTGGATCACGTCGAGCGTGACCACCCCCACGGTGACCTTGCCGCCGTGCTCCACGGGCTGGGTGACCGGCACGGGCAGGCCCGGCGCGTCCAGCGGGTGGGCGACGGTCTCGGCTCCGGTGGCCTTCGCCACCTCGGCCAGGGCCATCCAGTGGTCCTGGTGCTGATGGGTCGTGATGATCTTGCTGATCGGCAGGTCGCCGACCAGGTCGAGCAGCCTGCCTGCGTCGGCTGCCGCGTCGATCAGCACGCCGTCGCCGGTCTCACGGCATCTGAGCAGGTAGGCGTTGTTGCCGAAGTCGCCGACCTCGATCTTGCTGATGGTCAGGTCGGGCAGCTCGCGCACGTCGGCGGGACCGTCGGCGGTCACATCACCGGTATAGGTCATGGGTACTCCTCAGGTGGTGTCGCCGGAAGGCCGGGCGGTGCCGGCATGGTCAGCCACGGCGGCGCCGCCGGCGGCTTCTCGGCCAGCCTAAGCCCCGGGCTGGTCCCGCCGCCCGCCTCCCCGGTGCCCCCGTCCGGGAGGCGGCCCGTCAGCCAGGCGAGCACGGCCGGGGGCGGCCCCTCCACCACGGGGCCCTCGCCGAGGCCCGTCCAGCTCCGGTCGCCGGCGTGGACCGCGCTGACGGTGCTCTCGGCGTACGGCCAGCCCGCCATCGCGTCGTGGAGCTCGCGCAGGACGAACTCCTCTGGCCAGTCGGCCCAGGTGTAGCCGGCTCCCAGGTCGGCGTGGTGGATCTCGACCTCCCGGATACGGCGTGCGAGCAGGTACCAGGCGGGGTGATCGGGCGGCCGCATGCCCCGCACGGCGGCGGCCCACGCCTGCGGCGGCATCGTGGCGAACGCGGCGCCGAGCCGGGCCGCGCTGTCTGCCAGGTCGGCGTGCTGCTCGGCGATCGGCCTGCCGGCGCCTTCGGCTATCTCGGCCTCCCGGGCGCCGGGCGTTGGGTACTGTGGGGTGTACACACCCGTCTTGGCCCAGGTCACCAGGTTGATGTGGCTGTCCGCGTTGCGCGCGACGTGGGTGAGCACGTGGCCGCGGGTCCAGCCCGCAAGCAGGGAGGGGGCCGTGACGTCCGCGTCCGAGAGCGTGGCCGCGGTGGCGAGCATCCGGTTCGTGGCCGCGGTGAGCTCGGCCTGAAGGTCGTCGAGAACGGTCATGCACGTCATCATCGCTCCACACGGGCCCGCTCGCGCGGGTGCTCTCCGTACGCGCCGGCCTTTCCCCGCCGGCGGCCCTCGGGGACGCCGGTGCCCTCGCCGGAGCGGAAGAAAACTGTCGGACCCCGTCGTTAGAGTGGCGGCGACTAGTCAGAGGTGGCCAGTTCCGGCTGCCGTGGATCGCAACCCAACATGAGAGATCTGCTGTGGCCGACCGCTTGATCGTTCGTGGCGCCCGCGAACACAACCTCAAGGACGTCTCGCTTGACCTGCCGCGAGACGCCCTCATCGTCTTCACCGGGCTCTCCGGCTCGGGTAAGTCCAGCCTGGCCTTCGACACCATCTTCGCCGAGGGTCAGCGGCGCTATGTCGAGTCGCTCTCGTCCTACGCCAGGCAGTTCCTCGGGCAGATGGACAAGCCCGACGTCGACTTCATCGAGGGCCTGTCGCCGGCCGTCTCCATCGACCAGAAGTCGACCTCCCGCAACCCCCGCTCCACCGTCGGCACGATCACCGAGGTCTACGACTACCTGCGCCTTCTGTGGGCGCGCATCGGCAAGCCCCACTGCCCGGCCTGTGGCCGCCCCATCGCCAGGCAGACCCCGCAGCAGATCGTCGACCGCGTCCTGGAGCTCCCCGAGGGCACCCGGTTCCAGGTGATCGCCCCGGTGATCCGCGGGCGCAAGGGGGAGTACGCCGAGCTGTTCCGCGAGCTGCAGACCAAGGGCTTCGCGCGCGCCCGCGTCGACGGCACGGTCGTCCGGCTGGAGGAGCCGCCGACCCTGAAGAAGTACGAGAAGCACGACATCGAGGTCATCGTCGACCGCCTCTCGGTCAAGGACGGCGCGCGCCGGCGCCTCACCGACTCGGTGGAGACCGCGCTCGGGCTGTCGGGCGGCACGATCACGCTCGACTTCGTCGACCTCCCCGAGGACGACCCGGGTCGCGAGCGGTTCTACTCCGAGCACCTCTACTGCCCCTACGACGACCTGTCGTTCGAGGAGCTCGAGCCGCGCTCCTTCTCGTTCAACTCGCCCTTCGGCGCGTGCCCCGACTGCACCGGCCTCGGCACCCGCATGGAGGTCGACCCCGACCTCGTGGTGCCCGACCCCGAGAAGTCCCTCGGCGACGGCGCCATCTCCCCGTGGTCGGGCGGCCACACCAGCGACTACTTCATCCGCCTGGTCGAGGCCCTCGGCCACGCGATGGGGTTCGACCTCGACACCGCCTGGGAGCGGCTGCCCAAGCCGGCGCAGAAGGCCCTGCTGCGCGGCCACGACGAGCAGGTCCACGTCCGCTACAGCAACCGCTACGGCAGGCAGCGCTCCTACTACACGACCTTCGAGGGCGTGATCCCGTGGGTGCAGCGGCGGCACGCCGAGGCCGAGAGCGACTCCACGCGCGAGCGGTTCGAGGGCTTCATGCGGGAGATCCCCTGCCCCACCTGCAAGGGCGCCCGCCTCAAGCCCGTCTCGCTCGCGGTCACGGTCAGCGACTCCTCCATCGCCGAGGTGTCGGGCATGTCGATCGGCGAGTGCGCCAAGTTCCTCGGGGGGCTCACCCTCTCCGAGCGTGACAGCCACATCGCCGAGCGGGTCGTCAAGGAGATCAACGCCCGGCTGGGCTTCCTGCTCGACGTCGGCCTCGACTACCTCACCCTCGACCGCGCGGCGGGCACGCTCGCCGGAGGAGAGGCCCAGCGCATCCGGCTGGCCACCCAGATCGGCTCGGGCCTGGTGGGCGTGCTGTACGTCCTCGACGAGCCGTCGATCGGCCTGCACCAGCGCGACAACCAGCGGCTGCTCGACACGCTGATCCGCCTGCGCGACATGGGCAACACGCTCATCGTCGTCGAGCACGACGAGGACACCATCGCCGCCGCCGACTGGGTGGTCGACATCGGTCCCGGCGCGGGCGAGCACGGCGGCCAGGTCGTGGTGTCCGGCACCGTGGAAGACCTGCTCGCCAGTGAGCACTCCCTGACCGGCGCCTACATCTCCGGGCGCAGGAGCATCGACCTGCCCGCCAGCAGGCGCAAGCGCGACTCCAAGCGCAAGCTCGTGGTCAAGGGCGCCCGCGAGCACAACCTCAAGGGCGTCGACGTCGAGTTCCCGCTGGGCGTGTTCACCGCGGTGACCGGAGTGTCGGGCTCGGGCAAGTCCACGCTGGTCAACGACATCCTGTACAACGCCCTGGCCAAGGAGCTCAACGGCGCGAAGACCGTGCCAGGCAGGCACTCCCGGGTCACCGGCACCGACCAGGTCGACAAGGTCGTCCATGTCGACCAGAGCCCGATCGGCCGCACGCCGAGGTCCAACCCCGCGACCTACACCGGGGTGTTCGACCACGTCCGCAAGCTGTTCGCGCAGACGACCGAGGCGAAGATCCGCGGCTACCTTCCCGGCCGGTTCAGCTTCAACGTCAAGGGCGGGCGCTGTGAGGCGTGCTCGGGCGACGGCACCATCAAGATCGAGATGAACTTCCTCCCCGACGTCTACGTCCCGTGCGAGGTCTGCCACGGCGCCCGTTACAACCGGGAGACCCTGGAGGTCCACTACAAGGGCAAGACGATCTCCGAGGTCCTCGACATGTCGATCGAGGAGGCGCTGGAGTTCTTCGACGCGATCCCGGCGATCAAGCGGCACCTGAAGACCCTCAACGACGTCGGCCTCGGGTACGTCCGGCTGGGCCAGCCGGCGACCACCCTGTCCGGCGGCGAGGCGCAGCGGGTCAAGCTCGCCTCCGAGCTCCAGCGGCGGTCCACGGGCCGCACCGTCTACGTGCTCGACGAGCCGACCACCGGCCTCCACTTCGAGGACATCCGCAAGCTGCTGGGCGTGCTCGGCCGCCTGGTCGACAGCGGCAACACGGTGATCGTGATCGAGCACAACCTCGACGTCATCAAGACCTCCGACTGGGTGATCGACATGGGTCCCGAGGGCGGCTCCCGCGGTGGGCTCGTGCTCGCCACCGGCACGCCCGAGCAGGTCGCCCGCATCGAGGACAGCCACACCGGCCGCTTCCTCAGCAAGATCCTCGGAGGCTGATCTCCCTCACTCCTCACCCCTCACACCACGCCGCCCGGCCCCATAACGGCCACGGGGGGCTGCGGCGTGGCCGGGGGGGCGGGGGGCCGGGGCCGGGTCGAGAGCGCGCGGGCTGTGACGGCGCGGTCGGTCACGGCCGTACGGGGTGCGGCGGCGTGGCCGGGTTTGGTCAGGGCCGTACGGGGTGTGACGGCGCGGCCGGGTTTGGTCAGGGCCGTACGGGTGTGAAGGCGCGGTGGGGCTTGGTCGGGGCTGTACGGGTGTGACGGCGTGGTGGGGGCTTGGTCGGGGCTGTACGGGTGTGACGGCGCGATGGGGGGTTGGTCAGGGCCGTACCGGTTGTGGCGGCGGAGTCGGGGTTGGTCAGGGCTGGCCGCACCTGGGTTGTGGCGGTGTGGGGCGGCTGCGGGGCTGTCGGGGAGTTCGATCATGGGGTGGGTTCAAGGTTCGTTTGACCTGCGCGTTATGCGTAATTGTTCATACTCCCCTGGTTACCTGTCGCCGCATGCTGAACCAAGTCGCGGTGCGAGCCGTAGCAGCAGATAACAGACCTCTAGGAAGGCAAACATGACGGACACGGATACGACACGGCGTGCGGTTATGCTCGGCGCGAGTGGTGCCGGCCTGGCCGTGGTGCTGACCGCGTGTAGCGGATATGACGCGGCGACCACGGCCGGCAGTGGAGATTCCTCCTCGGACTCCGCCCCGGCGTCCTCCGCCGGGGACGCCGCGGGCGACGCGGCGGCCGGCTCCAGCGGTCTGGCGAAGACGAGCGACATCCCCAAGGGTGGCGGCAAGATCTTCAAGAAGGAGAAGATCGTCGTCACGCAGCCCAACGACGGTGAGTTCAAGGCGTTCAGCGCCATCTGCACCCACCAGGGATGCCCGGTCGCCTCAATTTCCGACGGCACCATCAACTGCCCCTGCCACGGCAGCAAGTTCAGCATCGCCGACGGTTCGGTCTCCAACGGCCCGGCGAGCGAGCCGCTGGCCGAGAAGCAGATCAAGGTCGAGGGCGGCTCCATCAGCCTCGCCTGAGTCGTCTCCGGAACGGCCTCGCGAACGGGCGGGGGTGCGGGGCACCGGCCCCGCACCCCCGCCCTCGCTGCGAGAACCCCCCAAGAGGGGGGAGATGGCGGCCCGGTGCCCGTGTGGTCCGCGGGTCGGTTCAGTGGGGCGTGTGAGGCTTTGCGGGACATTGACCTCTGGCGGACAGGTCCTCCCGGGCGGATGTGATCGCATGCGCTGTGGGAGAAGCCATGCGCGTGCGCGGCGGGGGGTACCTGCTGCTGTCGGTGATCGTGTCGGCCTGGTCGGTGCTCGTCGCCGGCAGGCATGCCTGGACGGGCGACTGGCATCTCCACGTGGCCACAGTCCGGGCCCTGGCGCATCATCCGCTGGCGCCCGAGGACCCGCTGGTGGGCGGGCAGGTGGGGAGCCCCTACTTCACGCCGTACACGTTGCTGCTGGCCCTCGTCTCGCGGATGACCGGGCTGACGCCGGAGGCCGTCCTTTCGTGCGCGGGCGTGGCGAACGCCGGGCTGCTGCTGTGGGGGTTGCGCGTGTTCTGCCGCCGCCTCGGCGACCGGACGGCGACGGCCGTACTCGCCGTGGTCTTCGTCCTGCTGCTCTGGGGGACGCGGCCCTTCGCGTGGAGCGGGTTCCCGCCGATGGCCTCGCTGTCGTTCACCCAGCCCTATCCGTCCACCCTCGCGCTGGCGCTCATGCCGCCGTGCTGGGCGTTCATGCTGCGCTTCCGGGAGGAGGGCCGCCCGTCCGACCTGGTGCGCCTGGCCGTGCTCGCGGCGCTGATCCTGCTGGTGCACCCCTTCACCGCCGCCGAGACGGCCTTCGTGGCCGCCGCCTTCCTGCTCGCCCGGCCGCGGGCCTGGACCAGGGGACGCCTGATCGCGCTCGCGTGCGCGGGCATCGGCGCCCTCGCCCTGGCGGCGCTCTGGCCGTACGCCGAGCTCTCGGCGCTGGCACGGGCGGGATCCGGCTTCTCGCGGATCCACTCGACGCTCGTCGCGAACGCCTTCGGGAAGTACTGGCTGGTCCTGGTGGGGATACCGGCCCTGTGGTTCGGCAGGCGGCTGCCGCTCGGGCGAGAGCTGGCCGTGGGATTCGCGGCAGGGACGGCGGTGGTGACCGTCGCGGTGCTCCTCGGAAGGTATGAGTTCACCAGGCTCATCCCGGTCGTCGCACTGATGTCCCAGTTTGCCGTCGCACGCTGCCTGGGGGACCGGCTGGCGGGCTGGAGGCCGTACGGCGCCGTCGCGGCCACGGCGTGCGTGGCCGGCCTGTTCGGCGCGGCGCCGGGGATCGCCCGCGCGCTGCCGCCGGGCGTCCCGGCGGACCTGGTCCCGGCCAGGGTGACCGAGCACTGGCCGGGCGGCAGGATCGACCACCGCGCCGAGTTCGCCCGGCCGTACGTGCGTGACGGCGACGTCGTGATGGCCAGGCGCGCCGCCGCCACCCGCACGCTCGTGGGATGGGGGGTGCGCGCGGTCGCCCCGCCCTACCCTTATCCGTTCGTCGCGGACGAGACGGCGCGCCGCACGGCGCAGCGGCGCATGTTCGCGCGCGCCACCCCGCCGGACGAGCGGCTGGCCCTCGCCGACAGGTACGGCGTGCGATGCCTGCTCGGCCGCCGGCCGCCCGAGGTGCCCGGGTTCGTCCCGGTGGCCGCCTCCGGCCGCGAAACGCTGCTCTGCAGGCCCCGAGTCGCCAGGGCCCGGGCAGGGATCTTCACCCCCTCTGTCACGCCCCTATGGCGTGCTGGATCGCCCTATTCTGTCGGCGGGTCCGGATAGGCTTTCAGTGTGGCAAGACCCGCGAACAGCCCCCTGAGTTTTCGCCCCGAGCCGGGGTCGATCCCCGAGTCCCCGGGCGTCTACCGCTTCAGGGACGCCCAGGGCCGGGTCATCTATGTCGGCAAGGCCAAGAGCCTTCGGCAGCGCCTCAACTCCTACTTCGCCGACTTCGCGAGCCTGCATCCGCGCACCCAGACGATGCTCACCTCCGCCGAGGGCGTCGACTGGACCGTCGTCGGCACCGAGGTCGAGGCCCTCCAGCTCGAATACTCGTGGATCAAGGAGTTCGACCCCCGGTTCAACGTCAAATACCGGGACGACAAGTCCTATCCCTTCCTCGCCGTCACGATGGGCGACGCCTTCCCCCGGGTGCAGGTCCTGCGCGGCGCCAAGCGCAAGGGCACCCGCTACTTCGGGCCCTACTCCCACGCCTGGGCGATCCGCGAGACCGTCGATCTTCTGCTCCGGGTGTTCCCCGTGCGCACCTGCTCGGCGGGGGTGTTCAAGCGCGCCGGGCAGATCGGGCGGCCGTGCCTGCTGGGGTATATCGACAAGTGCTCCGCCCCGTGCGTCGGCCGGGTGACCGAGGATGAGCACCGCCGGCTCGCTGAGGACTTCTGCGACTTCATGGCGGGCAACACCACCCGTTTCATCAAGCGGCTCGAGCGCGACATGCGCGAGGCCGCCTCCGCCGAGGAGTACGAGCGGGCCGCGCGGCTCCGCGACGACATCCAGGCGCTCCAGCGTGCCCTCGAGAAGCAGGCCGTGGTGCTCGGTGAGGGCACCGACTGTGACGTGGTCGCGCTCGCCGAAGACCCGCTGGAGGCCGCCGTCCAGGTCTTCTACGTGCGCGGAGGCCGCATCCGCGGCCAGCGCGGCTGGGTCGTCGACAAGGTGGAGGAGCCCTCCCCGGGCGAGCTGGTGGAGCACTTCCTGCTGCAGATGTACGGCGAGGCCTCTCCCGAGGCGGTGCCGCGCGAGGTCCTGGTGGCGGCACTCCCGCCCGAGGTCGACGCCGTCGCCGAGCTGCTCACCGAGCAGCGGGGGTCGCGGGTCGAGGTGCGGGTTCCCCAGCGCGGCGACAAGAAGACGCTGATGGAGACCGTCGAGCGCAACGCCAAGGAGTCCCTGGCCCAGCACAAGCTGCGCAGGGCGAGCGATCTCACCACCCGCAGCCGGGCCCTGCAGGAGATCGCCGACGCTCTCGATCTCGACCAGGCGCCGCTGCGCATCGAGTGCTACGACGTGTCCCACCTGATGGGTGACGACGTCGTGGCCTCAATGGTGGTGTTCGAGGACGGCCTCGCCCGCAAGAGCGAGTACCGCCGGTTCGCGATCCGGGGCACGGCCGGGCAGGGCGACGTCGCCTCGATCTACGAAGTGATCTCCCGGCGGTTCAAGCGCCACGTGGAGGAGCGGGCGGCGAGTGGCGAGCTCGATCCCGAGCCCATCGACCCCGAGACGGGCAAGCCGCGCAGGTTCGCGTACCCTCCCAATCTGGTCGTGGTCGACGGCGGCCCGGCTCAGGTGGCGGCGGCGCAGCGGGCCCTCGACGAGCTCGGGGTGGACGACGTCTCGGTGAGCGGGCTGGCGAAGCGGCTCGAGGAGGTGTGGCTTCCAGGCGACGACCAGCCTGTCATCCTGCCCCGGAGCAGCGAAGGGCTCTATCTTCTACAGAGGGTGCGCGATGAGGCTCACCGATTCGCCATCACCTACCATCGATCGAAACGCGCAAAGTCTGTCAAAGAGAGCGCTCTGGACGAGATTCGCGGGCTCGGATCGGCGCGCAAGCAGGCCTTGCTGAAGCGCTTCGGATCCGTCAAACGGTTGCAGGGGGCCTCCGTCGACGAGATCCGCGAGGTTCCTGGCATCGGGCTTTCGACGGCCGAGGCGATCGTTGCGGCGCTGAAGGGGGAGGGAACGTGACCGAGAACACCAGCGGAAACGACAATGACCACGACACCTCACGGTCGCGCTCCGGCGAGCCGCGAGACCGCAAGGGCGCTGTGAGCGACACCGCGTTCGTCATCGT
Source organism: Sphaerisporangium viridialbum (assembly GCF_049674955.1). Taxonomy (GTDB): domain Bacteria; phylum Actinomycetota; class Actinomycetes; order Streptosporangiales; family Streptosporangiaceae; genus Sphaerisporangium; species Sphaerisporangium viridialbum. The sequence goes on from NZ_CP187232.1 coordinate 3,739,205, forward strand.
CACCGGCATGTCCGGAGCGGGACGCAGCACGGCGGCCAAGGCCCTGGAAGACCTGGGCTGGTTCGTCATCGACAACCTGCCGCCGGGCATGCTGTTCGCCATGGCCGAGGAGGCCGGGCGGGTCAAGCTCGACACCGACAAGGTCGCCGCCGTCGTCGACGTGCGCAGCCTGGCCTTCACCACCGACCTCAACACCGCCATCGAGGAGCTGGAGGCGCGCGGCGTCGCCGTGCGCGTGGTCTTCCTCGAGGCCAGCGACGAGGAGCTCGTCCGCCGCTTCGAGAACGTCCGTCGCCCGCACCCGCTCCAGGGCGAGGGGCGGCTGGTCGACGGCATCGCGAGGGAGCGCGGCATCCTGCGGGAGGTCCGCGCCAACGCCGACCTGGTCATCGACACGTCCTCGCACAACGTGCACGAGCTGCGAGGCAAGATCGTCTCGTTCTTCGGCGGCGAGGACCGTCCCGGCCTGCGGGTCAACGTCGTGTCCTTCGGGTTCAAGTACGGCCTGCCCGTCGACGCCGATCTGGTGGTCGACTGCAGGTTCCTGCCGAACCCCCACTGGGTGCCCGAGCTGCGCCCCATGAGCGGCCTCGACACCCCCGTGCGGGAGTACGTCCTGAGCCAGCCGGGCGCCAAGGAGTTCCTGGACGCCTACGAGGAGGTTCTCCGCGTCGTCGCCACCGGTTACGTCCGCGAGGGCAAGGGCTACGCCACCCTCGCCGTGGGCTGCACCGGCGGCAAGCACCGGAGCGTGGCCATGTCCGAGCAGATCGGCGCCCGATTGCGCGATCGGGGCATGGAAGTGCAGGTGAGCCATCGGGATGTGGGCCGCGAGTGAGCGATCGAAACGGGGCACCCACGGGCACATCCCGTGGTGAGGCCCCGCCGAGCGGGCGATCAGACACCGATACCGAAGAGGGTGAGCACCCGGGCACTGCCGGGCCGGAGGCCTTCGAGCGGGACGAGATCTCGCCGAGGGAGGCCGGCAGGCGTGAGGAGAAGCCGACCCCGTCGGAGGAGACCGGCGACCATGAGCGGAAGCTGATCCCCGACAAGACCGGTGCACCTGAGGGGAGGCCGACCCCGTCGGAGGAGACCGGTGACCATGAGCGGAAGCCGATCCCAGACAAGACGGGCGCGCCTGAGGGGAAGCCGACCTCGCTGGAGCAGGTCGGGAACGGTGAGGGCAAGCCGGCCCGGGGCGGGCGTGACGTGCGGGTGGTGGCATTCGGTGGTGGACATGGCCTGTACGCGTCCCTGTCGGCCCTGAGGAGGGTTACGGGGGAGTTGACGGCGGTGGTGACCGTCGCCGACGACGGGGGCTCCAGCGGGCGGCTCAGGCGCGAGCTGGGCGTCCTTCCCCCCGGTGACCTGCGCATGGCCCTTGCCGCTCTGTGCGGAGACGACGACTGGGGGCAGACCTGGAGCAAGGTGGTCCAGCACCGCTTCCGCAGCGAGGGCGAGTTACACGGGCACGCCGTCGGCAACCTCTTGATCGTGGCGCTGTGGGAGCTGCTCGACGACCCCGTGGCCGGGCTCGACTGGGTGGGCCGCCTGCTCGGGGCGCACGGCCGGGTGCTGCCGATGGCGTCGGTGCCGATCGACATCGAGGCCGAGGTGGAGCTCGACGGCACGGTGACCGTCGTCCGGGGGCAGGTGGCCTGCGCGGTCACGCCGGGCAACGTCCAGGCGATCTCCCTGGTGCCCGCCGACCCGCCCGCCTGCCCTGAGGCGGTCGAGGCGGTGCGGGGCGCCGACTGGGTCGTGTTCGGCCCGGGGTCGTGGTTCACCAGCGTGCTGCCGCACCTGAAGGTGCCCCAGCTCGCCGAGGCGCTGCACACCACCGCCGCCCGGCGGCTGGTCGCGCTGAACCTGGCTCCGCAGCCGGGGGAGACCGACGGCTTCTCCGCGGAGAAGCACCTGCAGGTGCTGCGCGAGCACGCCCCCGACCTCACGGTCGACGTCGTGCTGGCCGATCACGGGGTGGTGGAGGAGCGTGGCGAGCTGGAGAAGGCGGCCGACGCCCTCGGCGGGCGCCTGGTGCTCGCCGACGTGGCCGCCTCCGACGGCTCGCCGAGGCATGATGCACGACGGCTTGCCTCGGTCCTGGACGAGATTTTCCGTGGGAAGCGTTGATCCTGGTCAGCGCGCCCACGGGGTGCGAGAGACTTGCCGGGGGCCGATGGAGCCGCGTCGGGCGGAGACAACGCCCACGGGGCGCGAGGATGCGGCTTCGACCATGAGACGCGTCTGTTTGGGGGAGGACACAGGCACATGGCCATGACGGGTGTGGTGAAGGACGAGCTGAGCCGGCTTGCGGTGCTGAAGCCTTGCTGCCGCAAGGCCGAGGTGTCGACATTGCTTCGGTTCGCGAGCGGGCTGCACCTTGTGGGCGGGCGCATCGTCATCGAGGCGGAGCTCGACACCAATGTCACCGCTCGACGTCTGATCAAGGACATCGGCGAGGTGTTCGGGCACAAGGCCGAGGTGCTGGTGCTCGCGCCTGCCGGCCTGCGCAAGGGCTCGAGATACGTGGTGCGGGTGTATCGCGACGGCGAGGCGCTGGCCCGCCAGACCGGTTTGATCGACAACCACGGGCGCCCGGTGCGCGGGCTGCCGCGCCAGGTGGTGTCGGGGGCGACGTGCGACGCCGAGGCCGCGTGGCGGGGGGCCTTCCTCGCGCACGGCTCGCTGACGGAGCCCGGCCGCTCGATGTCGCTGGAGGTGACCTGCCCAGGCCCCGAGGCGGCGCTGGCGCTGGTCGGCTCGGCGCGGCGGCTCAAGATCCACGCCAAGGCGCGGGAGGTGCGGGGGGTCGACCGGGTGGTGGTCAGGGACGGCGACGCGATCAGCGCGCTGCTCACCCGCCTCGGGGCCCACGACAGCGTGCTGGCCTGGGAGGAGCGCCGGATGCGCCGCGAGGTGCGCGCCACGGCCCACCGGCTCGCCAACTTCGACGACGCAAACCTGCGCAGGTCGGCCCGTGCGGCGGTGGCCGCGGGGGCCAGGGTCCAGCGCGCGCTGGAGATCCTCGGCGACGACGCCCCCGAGCACCTGGTGATCGCCGGGCGGCTGCGGGTGGAGCACAAGCAGGCGTCGCTGGAGGAGCTCGGCCAGATCGCCGACCCTCCGCTGACCAAGGATGCCATCGCCGGCCGCATCCGGCGGCTGCTCGCCATGGCCGACAAGCGCGCCTCCGACCTCGGTATCGCCAGCACCGACGCCAACCTCACCGCCGAGATGCTGGCCCCGTGACTCCGCCCGGGCCGGTCCCCTGACCGCGTCGGGCGTGACGGCTCGGGGCGGTGGTCCGGTGGTGTGGCCGTGGGCTGGAGTCCGGTCGTCCCCGCGGTGGCGGGGGCCGGGGTGATCGGGTCGCTGAGCTGGGAGGACGTCGTGGAGGGCGGGCGCGCTCCGCAAAGGGGTGAGCCACGTGGTCTACACCAATTATTACCCGGTAGGGTTATCTGAGGTTTCAGCCCGCCACGGCGCCGGCACGAGCCGGCGCACGAAGTTCGAGGAGATCTGTTTCCGTGAGCATCCGCGTAGGCATCAACGGCTTCGGCCGTATCGGCCGCAACTTCTGGCGAGCCGTAGCGGCCAGCGGTAAGGACATCGAGATCGTCGCGGTCAACGACCTGACCGACAACGCCAGCCTTGCCCACCTGCTCAAGTACGACAGCATTCTTGGCCGTCTGCCGTACGAAGTGAAGAGCAGCGCCGACGAGATCACCGTCGACGGCAAGGCGATCAAGGTGTTCGCCGAGCGCGACCCCGCCAAGCTCCCCTGGGGCGAGCTGGGTGTCGACGTGGTCGTGGAGTCCACCGGCCTGTTCACCGACGCCGACAAGGCGCGGGTGCACGCTGAGAACGGCGCCAAGAAGGTGATCATCTCCGCCCCGGCCAAGGGCGAGGACATCACCATCGTCATGGGTGTCAACCATGACAAGTACGACCCCTCGGCGCACACGATCATCTCCAACGCCTCCTGCACGACCAACTGCCTGGCTCCCATGGCAAAGGTCATCAACGACACCTTCGGTATCGAGAAGGGTCTGATGACCACGATCCACGCCTACACCCAGGACCAGAACCTCCAGGACGGCCCCCACAAGGACCTGCGCCGCGCCCGCGCCGCCGCCCTGAACATCGTGCCCACCTCCACCGGCGCCGCCAAGGCGATCGGCCTGGTGCTCCCCGAGCTCAAGGGCAAGCTCGACGGCTTCGCGCTGCGTGTGCCGATCCCCACGGGCTCCGCGACCGACCTGACCGTCGACGTGAGCCGCGACACCTCGGTCGAGGAGGTCAACGCCGCGATCAAGGCCGCCGCCGAGGGCCCGCTGCGCGGTTTCCTCAGCTACACCGAGGACGAGATCGTGTCGTCCGACATCGTCACCGACCCCTCCTCCTGCATCTTCGACGCCGGCCTCACCAAGGTCATCGGCAACCAGGTGAAGGTCGTCGGCTGGTACGACAACGAGTGGGGCTACTCCAACCGCCTCGGCGACCTCATCGAGCTGGTGGGCTCGCAGCTCTGATGCGGACCATCGACTCCCTCGACGTCAAGGGCCGGCGCGTGCTCGTACGCGCCGACCTCAACGTCCCCCTCGACGGGGACGCCATCACCGACGACGGCCGCATCCGCGCCTCGGTCCCGACGATCACCTCGTTGGCCGGGCGCGGGGCGCGGGTGATCGTCTGCGCCCACCTCGGCCGCCCCAAGGGCAAGGTCGCGCCGGAGTTCTCGCTCGCTCCGGTGGCCGCTCGCCTGGGTGAGCTGCTCGGCCGCCCGGTGAAGTTCGCCGAGGACGTCGTCGGTGACTCCGCCAGGAGCACCGCCGAGGGCCTGGCCGACGGGGAGGTCGCCCTCCTTGAGAACCTCCGCTTCGAGCCGGGAGAGGAGTCCAAGGACGACGAGGTGCGCGGCGCGTTCGCGGGCCGGCTGGCCGAGCTCGCCGAGCTCTACGTCGGCGACGGGTTCGGCGCGGTGCACCGCAAGCACGCCAGCGTCTACGACGTGCCCAAGCGTCTCCCGCACGCCGCGGGCGGCCTGGTGGTGGCCGAGGTGGAGGTTCTGAAGAAGCTCACCGAGGAGCCCGCCAGGCCGTACGCCGTGGTGCTCGGCGGCGCCAAGGTCTCCGACAAGCTCGGCGTGATCGCCAACCTGCTCGGCAAGGTCGACCGCCTGATCATCGGCGGCGGCATGGCGTACACCTTCCTCAAGGCCCAGGGCCACGAGGTCGGCAACTCCCTGCTGCAGGCCGACCAGCTCGACCAGGTGCGCGGCTTCATCGCCGAGGCCGACAAGCGCGGCGTCGACCTGGTGCTCCCGGTCGACGTGCTGGCCGCGACGGAGTTCGCCGAGGACGCCGAGCACGAGGTGGTCGAGGCGACGGCGATCCCCGCCGACCGCGAGGGCCTCGACATCGGCCCGAAGACCCGCGAGCTGTTCGCGGGCAAGCTCGCCGACGCCGCGACCGTGTTCTGGAACGGCCCGATGGGCGTGTTCGAGTTCGACGCGTTCGCGGGCGGCACGCGTGCCGTGGCCGAGGCGCTGATCGCCTCGGACGCGTTCACCGTGGTCGGTGGTGGCGACTCCGCCGCCGCCGTGCGTAAGCTCGGTCTCCCCGAGGACGGCTTCTCCCACATCTCCACCGGTGGCGGGGCCAGCCTCGAATACCTTGAGGGCAAGACCCTCCCCGGACTCGCCGCGCTGGAGGACTGAGCGACCCATGAGCACAGCCCGCAAGCCGCTCGTCGCCGGCAACTGGAAGATGAACCTCAATCACCTTGAGGCCATCGCGCTCGTCCAGAAGCTGGCGTTCACCCTGACCGACAAGGACTTCGACCGCACCGAGGTGGCCGTGCTGCCGCCGTTCACCGATCTGCGCAGCGTGCAGACCCTGGTGGACGGCGACAAGCTCCGCATCGAGTACGGCGCGCAGGACCTGTCCGCCCACGACAGCGGCGCCTACACCGGTGAGATCTCCGGTTCGATGCTCGCCAAGCTGGGCTGCACGTTCGTCCTCGCCGGGCACTCCGAGCGGCGCGAGCACCACCGCGAGGACGACCAGCTCGTCAACGCCAAGGTGCAGGCGGCCTACCGGCACTCGCTCACGCCGATCCTGTGCGTGGGCGAGGGCCTTCCGGTCCGCCAGGCCGGCGGCCACGTCGCCTACGCCCTGTCGCAGCTCGACGCCGCGCTCAACGGCGTGAAGACCGACCAGGCCAAGTCGCTCGTCGTCGCCTACGAGCCGGTGTGGGCCATCGGCACCGGTGAGGTGGCGACGCCCGACGACGCGCAGGAGGTGTGCGGCGCCATCCGCACGCGACTCGCCGAGCTGTACGACGACGAGGTGGCCGGTGGCATCCGTATCCTTTACGGTGGGTCGGTCAAGTCCGGCAACATCGCCGGCATCATGGCCCAGCCCGATGTCGACGGAGCCCTGGTCGGCGGTGCGAGTCTCGACCCGGTCGAGTTCGTGAAGATCTGCCGTTTTGGCGAAATGTCGGGCTAGCTGAGCTATTTCGGAGGTACAAGTTGACATCACGACGTACCCTCGAAGAGAAACTTTGAATCATCACCCCGGCGATCGCCGGGCAGGTCAGGTCGCGCTTCGGCGCGCGAAACAGGGAACAGGTCAACGGTGACTATCGGAATCTCCATCGCCCTCATCCTGTCGAGTGCACTCATGGTGCTGCTCGTGTTGCTCCACAAGGGCAAGGGTGGCGGCCTCTCGGATCTCTTCGGCGGCGGGTTCACGTCGTCGTTCGGCGGGTCCTCGGTCGTGGAGCGGAACCTCGACCGGCTGACGATCATCACCGGCACGATCTGGTTCGTCTGCATCATCGCGCTGGGCCTGCTGCTCAAGCCGTAGCGGACCTACCGGCGTACTGACCGCACCCGGGGGTAGCGGTCATTCCCGGCAAAGCCTGACAGAGATTCTTTCCCCGTCCCTGCGGGGCGATCAAGCGAGGAGTTCATCCGTGGGTAGTGGCAACGCGATCCGTGGTAGCCGTGTCGGTGCCGGTCCGATGGGGGAGGCCGAGCGTGGCGAGGCGGCCCCTCGAGTGCGGGTCTCGTTCTGGTGCGCCAACATGCACGAGACGCGTCCGAGTTTCGCCAGTGACGCAGCCGTCCCGGAGTACTGGGACTGCCCTCGATGCGGTCTTCCCGCCGGTCAGGACGAGTCGGCCCCGCCCGCGCCTCCGCGCAACGAGCCGTACAAGACGCACCTGGCCTACGTGAAGGAGCGGCGCAGCGACACCGACGGCGCCGCGATCCTCGCCGAGGCCCTTGAGCGGCTTCGCAACAACCGTTCGCCCTGGTAGGCCTTGCCGGTCGTGCTCGAGTGAGCGATGCCCCCGCGGGAGACCCGCGGGGGCATTGTCGTCCGGCGCCCGAAGTCCGGGCCCGAGGCTCAGGCCCGAAGCTCAGGCCCGAGGCTCAGGCGTGGCGCTCGTAGACGGCGTCGCCGCCGGCGAAGGTCATGGCCACCTCGGTGGTCCAGATCTCCTTGGACGGCAGCTCGAACGGGTCGCGGTCGAGGACCACCAGGTCGGCGCGGTTGCCCTCCGCGATGACACCGGCCTCGTCGTCGTGGTTGATCCAGGCCGACCCGGCGGTGTAGGCGGCCATCACGGTGGCCAGGTCGAGGCTCTGTCCCGGCAGGAACGGCGTCTGGGCCGTCGGGTAGCCCGCGTGCACCGAGCCGCCGGGCTCGGTGCGGTTGACCGCCACGTGCATGCCCTGCAGCGGGTCGGCCGAGGAGACCGGCCAGTCGCTGCCCGCGCACAGCCGCCCGCCCGTACGCACCAGGTCGGCGAACGGGTACTGCCAGGACGAGCGCTCCTCGCCGAGGTAGGGGATGCACAGCTCGTCCATCTGCAGGTGGTGGGTCGCCCACAGCGGCTGGAGGTTGGCGGTGACGCCGAGCCGGGCGAAGCGCGGCACGTCGGAGGGCTCGACGATCTGCAGGTGGGCGATGTGGTGCCGGTTGCCGGGCGACGTGCCCTCCAGCGCGTCCAGGGACTCCCGTACGGCGCGCTCGCCGATGGCGTGGAAGTGTACCTGGAAGCCGAGCCGGTCGAGCTCGGTGACGTAGCCGTTCAGCAGGGCGGGGTCCACGTACGACAGGCCGCGCTGGTCGGGGCCGCAGTTGCAGTAGGGCTCGATGACGGCGGCGGTGAAGTTCTCCGCGATGCCGTCCTGCATGATCTTCACAGAGCCGGCCGAGAACAGCCCTCCGGCCTGGGCGCGGCGCTCGGCCATCTCCTCGATCTGCTCGGCGCCCCTGGTGCGGTCCCACCACAGGGCGCCGACGACGCGTGCCCTCAGCCGTCCCGCGCCCGCCGCGGACAGGTAGGCGGGGAAGTAGTCGTCGGAGCCCGCGTACGAGCCGACGATCGCGTCCTGCCAGCCGGTGATGCCCAGGGAGAACAGGTACGACTGCGCGTCCATCAGCGCCGCGTCGACGTCGCCGGCGGTCGGCCGGGGGGTGAGCAGGCCGACCAGGTCCATGGCGCCCTCGTGCAGGACGCCGCTCGGCGTGCCGTCGGGGTCGCGCTCGATCCGTCCGTCGGCGGGGTCGGGTGTCTCGGCGGTGACCCCGGCGATCGAAAGGGCCCGGGAGTTCACCCAGGCGGCGTGGTGGTCGCGCTGGATCAGGTAGACGGGCCGGTCCACGAAGTCGAGTTGCGTGCGGTGCGGGAGCCCGCCGGGGAAGGCGGCCATGTCCCAGCCGCCGCCGTCGATCCACTCCTTGTCCGGGTGCGCCTTGGCGTACACCGCGACCTTCTGGACGTAGGCGGCGAGGCCGAACACCTCCGACAGCTCGCACTTCGACCGCTCCAGCCCGGCCTGCACCGGGTGGATGTGGGCGTCGGTGAACCCGGGCGTCAGCAGCCCGCCTGCGAGGTCCACGGTCTCGTGCCCGGGGCGCGCCTGCCGTACGACGTCGGCCTCGGCGCCCACGGCGGCGATGCGCCCGTCCCTGACCAGCACCGCCTCGGCGAACGCGTCCGGGCCGGTGGATCCGGGGTAAGCGGGATATAGGGGAGCGCCGGGCAGGCGTGCCGAGCCGGTGAACACGCGCCCGCCGCGGAAGAGCAGATCGGTCATCGAGAATCCGGGGCCCCGCGTCCGACCGGCCTCGGCCGGGTGCCGGACCCCTCCTCCTACCTGTTGATCGTGATGGTGGTAGTGCCGGTTGATCGTGATGGTGGTGGTGCCGGTGTCGCTCGCCGTCGAGGGTTCGCGCGCCGAGGGCGCGTGCCGGCCGGGGGCGGAGCCTCTCCGCAGCGGGGAACGCGCCTGCTCGTATCGCCACATCCTGCTATATCCGCCGGCCGCCCCGCAGCCTGGCACCGGAAAGCACGGCGATTCACGACACGTCGTATGAAATCACGCGTTCAGCAGCAAAGCATGTAAACGAAACCACGGGCTCATCCCTGTGTAGCAGCTTTGTAACAGTCCGGCGGCATTCTGGTGACCGGACAACAGGGGGTTTCGATGGGATTTTTGCGGATTCGTACCACGGTGGACGAGCGGCCGGGCCGGCTTGCCTCCCTCACCGCCGCGCTGGCGGCCAAGGGCGGCAACATCCTTGGACTGAGCGTCCAACCTGACACCGACGGCACAGTGGACGAGTTCGTCGCCGACATCCCGGCGTCCGCCGAGAACGTACGGGAGGCTCTGGAGGCGGCGGGCGGCCGGCGCGTGCAGGTCGTGCTCGCCACCGCCCACGAGCTGACCGACGAGCCGACCCGCGTCCTGCTGCTCGCCTCCCGGCTGCGGGCCACGCCCTGGCGGCTGCCTGAGGTGCTGGCCGACCTGCTGCGTGCCGACGACGCCCGCTGGGTGTACGGGTCGGACATGTCGTCCGACCTGCCGGACCCGACGCTGCTCACCGTGCCCGTCGCCTCCCGCCGCGCCATCCGGCTCCGCAGGAGCGGGCTCTCGTTCACGCTGACCGAGGCGGCCCGGGCCGCCGCGCTCGTACGGCTGGCGCAGCCTCCGGCCGAGGCCACGGCGGCCGAGCGCCCGGTGGTGCTCAGCGACGGGGTGGAGGTGCAGGTGCGCCCGCTCACCCTGCTCTACCGCGAGGCCGTGCGCGACCTGCACGACCGGTGCTCTCCCGACTCCCGCAGGTTCCGCTACTTCACCTCCATGCCGACCCTGCCGCCGCGCATGTTCGACCGGCTCTGCGACCGCGACCGCGGGCACTCGCTCGTCGCCGGTCACGACGGCCAGGTGGTGGCCCTGGCCAACTTGATCTTCACCCAGGATCCCGGTATCGCCGAGATGGCGTTCCTGGTCGAGGACCGGTGGCAGGCGCGCGGCCTCGGGGGCGCGCTCGCCCGCATGCTGCTCCAGGAGGCCTGCGACCTGGGCTTCGCGGAGGTCCGGGCGACCCTGCTCTCGGACAACGTGCGCATGCGCCGCCTGCTGCTCTCCCTCGGCGCCACGCTGGCGTACACCGAGGACCCCGGTGTGCTGGAGGCGAGAATGGCGGCGGGCACGATGGTGCCCGCGCCGCGCGCCTCGGCCGCCGGGCGCCGCGACTGACCGCCGCGATCCGGGGACGCTCGGGGACTCCGGATCGCGGCGGTTCACCTAGTCATCCGGGGGTCTCCGGGGTCTCGGGGGCCTTGGAGGGCGCTTCGCCGGTGCCTGGGCTTGGGCTTGGGCTTGGGCCTGGGTTTGGGTTTGGGCTTGGGCTTGGGCTTGTACCGGCGTCGGTGCCCGTGTCGTCCGGGGCGGGCGGGACGCCCATGGCGTCGAGCCTGCGCTCGATGCGGTCCAGGCTCTCCTGGATGCGTTCCAGGCGCGCGCCCAGACCTTGTGCGGGGGTGAACAGGACGGTGTCCTCGGCGGGGTTGCCGAGCCTGCGGCCCCTGCGGCTCTCAGCGCCCTCGATGAGCCGCTCGCGCACCTGCTGGAGGTCGACCTCGTGGAGCACCAGCACCTGGACGGCGACCCCCTCGCCCTCGCGGACCAGGCCCAGCAGGATGTGCTCGGTGCCGATGTAGTTGTGGTGCAGTTGGAGGGATTCGCGGAGGGACAGTTCGAGGACCTTCTTGGCACGCGGCGTGAACGGGATGTGCGCTCCCGATGTGCTCACCCCGAGCCCGACGATCTCCTCGACGCTCGTCCTGACGTCGTCCAGGGTGAGGCCGAGGCCCGTCAGGACCGTCGCCGCGAGCCCCCTGCCCTCGCCCAGGAGGCCGAGGAGCACGTGCTCGGTGCCGATGTACTCGTGGTTGAGCCGCCTGGCCCCCTCCTGGGCGGTGACCACGGCACGACGTGCGGAATCGGTGAAGCGCTCGAACACGGGAGCCTCCGCGTGCGTCCGGTGGGGGTCGGCCGGGCCGCTGGCATGGGGGACCGGCTCGGTACGGCTTCTTCCACTATGCGGCAAACCACCCCGCCGCGGACAGGCATCCGGTTCGCGGCGGCCTTTCCAGGCCGCGCCCGGACCACAAGGCGGCCGTTCTCCTTGTCCGGACCGGCCTGAACCGATGGTGTCCATCGGGTTTGCCGCGTCTGATCTCCCGGTCGACGGCCCCGCCCATCGAGTTCCGGCTCACTCCCGAGATGCCGTCGACGTCGCCCGCCCCGGTATAGACCGGCTGTGGCAACAGCCACCCTTGTTGCGAATCCGATACATGGCGGTATAGACCAAAACTTTAACTTCTGTTTACCCTGACTGCCTGAGATCCCTACATAAGGGATCTATCCGCCGCCCAAGGCCGCCAACCGGTATAGACCAGTCACCCCCCAATAGCAAGGCGCTGATCGAGATGAGTAAGAAGATCACCGGGACGGTCGGTCTCCTGGCCGCGTGAACTCCCCCACATCAGGAAGCTGCACGGACGCTGCAGCGTCGAGCGGGTCCGCCGGACATGTCCAACCAATGCCCGAACGCGGCCCGTGCTGGAGGTATGCGGTACCCCGATCTAAGGAGTGACGTGAAGATCTCGTTCCTATCGGCGAAGCGCGAGCAGAGAAGGGGCCGTGGCGCAAGCCGACGGCCTCGGGCCCGCGCGGTCTCTGCTTTGACAATCGGTGCGCTCCTCGTCACATCCCTCACCGGTGCCATGGCGAACGCCGCACAGGCCGGCACGGCGTCGACCGCGCCTGCATCACCCCAGACCGTTCCTCTCCCGGTTTCGACGAGCACCACGGCCGAGAGCGTCAATCTCGCCCTTCAGCCGGGTGTGGTCGCCTCCGCCAAGTCTCAACGCATGACCTCGCCCGCCGCGACGTACGCGCCCGCCAACGCCATCGACGTTTTCGTCCACAACGGTTGGACCTCGAACTATGCGTCGGTCGGGAATGGCTATGACCCGACTAAGGACTGGTTCCAGGTCAAGCTGGCCGAGCCCGCCCCGGTCCACGAGGTGTTCAGCCGCTGGACGGCGCCGGCCAAGCCGACGGAGTACGACCTACAGGTCGCCACGGACGCCGACTGTCAGACGTGGTCGACGGTCGCCCATGTAGCGAATCCGAGCGACAAGGATTCGCAGGTGATCGACCGCAAGGACCCGATCTCCTGCGTCCGGATGCAGGCCCTGGCCACGAATTCCACGACCGGATACACGATCAACGAGTTCGAGGTGTGGTCCGGCCCCAAGCCGGCGCCGGTCGTGGGTCAAATCATTCCCGTGCCGGTGCGGCAGACGCCCGGCACCGGTCAGCCGTGGGAGCTCACGGCCAAATCCCGGATCGTGGTCTCCGGCAGCGGCCTCGCCGCCACGGCTGAGGTTCTTGCGGGCAACCTGCGGCCCGCTACCGGGTACGAACTCCCCGTGGTGACAGGTTCTGCCACCGCCGCCGACATCGCCCTCACCCTCGCGCCGGTGCCCGGCCTTCCCCAGGGCAACGAGGTCGCGGCGGCCGAAGGCTACTCCCTCACGGTGTCGAGTGCGGGCGTAAACGTCGTGGCCCCGAACGCGCACGGCCTGTTCAACGGCTTTCAGACCCTTCGGCAGTTGTTGCCGGCGGCGAGCTACTCGCCTTCCATCGGCGTGGGGCCATGGACGGCACAGCCCACAACGGTCGTGGACTACCCACGTTATGAGCATCGAGGTCTCCAACTCGACCCTGCCCGTAACTTCCTGACGGTGGCCGAAGTAAGGTCCATGATCGACCAACTGGCGGCGTTGAAGGGCGACCAACTGCACCTGCACCTCAGCGACAGCCAGTCCTGGCGCCTTGAGATCAAGGGCTACCCGGCACTGGACGGCACCGGGTGCAACGGAGCGGCCTGCCTCGCGGGTTTCTACACGCAAGAGGACTTCAAGGGCTTGGTCAAGTACGCGGCCGATCGGTTCATCGAGATCGTCCCCGAACTGGAGGGTCCGGCCCATGCCACGGCGGCGGTCACAGCCCTGGGCGGCCGCGCGGTCATGGGTTGCCAAGGCCAGACCCAGACCGACAGGTTCTGCACCAATCCGAATGACCCGGCCAGTGCGCGCGCCCTCGCGTTCTGGAGAGACGCGATCGCGCAGCTTGCCGCGATTTCTCCCGCACACATCATCCACATCGGCGGTGACGAGGCCATCGGGATGCCCCACGAGGACTACAAGTGGTGGATCCGGCAGATGGAGATCATCGTCAACGACAACGGCAAGCGGATGATGGGCTGGAACCCAGCGCTGGAAGGGTACGCACCGGGTTCCACCTCCATCAACCATTACTGGTCCGACTACACCGGCGGTGGGCCCGCTCTCATCAAGCCTGAGTGGTTCAACCAAGGCCGGGACGTCATCGTGACCCCGGAATACAACGCCTATCTCGACTTCGGATATGACGGTTCCCCCGGCAGGACGCCGCGGACGGAACTTCTCCAGTCCTACTCGTGGGACCCGGAATGGGTGTACGAAAAGTACCGGTCGGTCTGGGCTCAACCCGCCTACGGCGGGCCGAAGGCGGAGGACATCCTCGGTATCGAGGCGCCCATCTGGGGCGAGCAGATGCGTGGGCTGGCCACGAACGAGTACATGGTCTTCCCGCGGCTGGCCGGAATCCTGGAAAAGGCCTGGTCCCCCAAAGTGCTCACCCAGGACTACGACGCGTATCGGCAGCGGCTCAGCGTGGCCGGACCCCGGTGGGCGTTCGCGAACGTGAACTTCGGCACCATATCCCAAGTCACCTGGAGCACGGCGGTGATGGGGACGGTCGCCCGTTTCGGCGTGGACAAGACCCTGAGCGATGCGCCCCTGGCGCGTATGACCGCCGGCTCGATTCCGCCCGGTGAATTCGCGGCCGTGATCGATTGGGGCGACGGATCCCCGACGGAGCCGGCCGGCATCGCGGGACGCGATTACGTGGCGAGCCAACGGCAGGGTAGAAGCCTGATGTCGGTCAGCGGGAGCCACACCTATCCGGCGGACCAGGTGTACCACGGAACCGTCACCTACAGTTATCGGGACCAGACCTGGGTCGTGCCGTTCACAGCGACCGGCGTCCCGTCCTGCACGAAGACGATCACCGGGTCCCACTCTGGCCCATTGACCGTCTCCTCAGGCGTCACGTGCCTCGATGACGCGACGATCACCGGACCCGTGACCGTGCGTACAGGTGCCGGGCTTTACGCGTCCGGGTCCGAAGTACGCGGCCCGCTGACGGCGTCCGGGGCCGCCGACATTCTGCTGTGCGGTACCACAGTGTCCGGGCCGGCCACCCTGACCGGCGGGGCGCGGGTCTGGCTCGGCAACCACAAGGGGAACTGCGCGCCGGCGACGATCAAGGGCCCGGTGACGGTCACCGGCACGACGGGTCAGGTGACGATCGACGGCTCGACGGTTAGTGGCCCGCTCGTCCTGCGGAACAACACGGCGACGACGATCGTCGCTGGTAACCACATTGGCGGGCCACTGTCGTGCGCGGGGAACTCTCCTGCGCCGAGCAACGCCGGCCAGCCCAATACCGCGTCCGGCCCGAAGTCGGGGCAGTGCGCCGGGCTGTAGACGGACGAAATGACCGGCCGAGGCGTTAAGCCCAGTAGGTGAACGCTGGTCACGGCGGCCCTCCCGTATTCGTGGGATGGGGAGGGCCGCCGTGACCGGTCAGGCACGGACAGTCGGCTACCCCCGTATCTGAACGGCTGCCTGCGCAGGCCCGACATGCCGCCGTCGACGGCGAGCGACATCCCGGTAGTCGCACCGACCGCGGAACCAGCGAGGTAGGCGACGTCCATCCACGACCCCGGCCGTCCGGGGGAGGTCGTCAGTCGTTCAGCGTGCCTCGCGCCAAGGGCGCGCTCTTCCCACTGGCGAATGAAGGACTGGTGGAGATCAGCAGGGAGCGGCCTGAGCAAGCCTTCCCCGCGGAATGGGTCCGCCGCCTCCGCGATGGCGCCCAACCTGCCCTACTACGTGCCGTGCACACAGAGGTCTCCGAAGCGGGACTCGAGCCACCAGGGCCGTTGATCCGGCTCGGCGGTGGTCAGCAGATCAGACGGTCCTGGACGAGCGGCTCGGACTCCAGTGCCTTTCCGTGGTGCCCGGCGACGTGAAGTGCACCCTGGTGGAGAAGGACCTCACCCCTCACGATCACCGTGCTGGGCCACCCGGAGAGCGACTTTCCCTCGTAGGGGCTGTAGTCGGTGGCCATGTGCAGTTCGGCGGCGGTCACCGTACGGGTCTCGGTCGGATCGATGATGAGAAGGTCGGCATCCGAGCCCGGCGCGATCACTCCCTTCTGGGGGTGGATTCCGTTGAGCCGTGCGGGGTTCGCGGCGGTGAGAGCGACGAATCTTTCCAGGGGCAGCCGCCGGCGTCGCACGAGCTCGGTGAAGATCACCGGCATCCGCGTTTCGACGCCGGGCATGCCGTTGGGCATGACACGCACGTCAGAGCGATCCGCCCGCTTCTGCTCAAGGCTGTAGCAGCAGTGGTCGCTACCGATCGTGTCGACCTCACGAGCCAGAGCTCGGCGCACGACTCCGGCGACGGTGCTCGCCGACCGCAGGGGAGGACAACACACATACAGTTCGGGGGACTCGCTCTGGTAAGCGCTGTCGTCCAACGTCAGGTAGTGCGGGCATGTTTCCGTGTAGGCGCGGACACCGCGTGCGCGTGCGCGCCTGACCTCACTGATGGCCTCCGGCGTCGACTGGTGAACGAAGTACACCGGAACATCAAGAGCTGCCGCGGAGGACAGGACCTCACGTACGGCGGTGACCTCGGCCAGTTCGGAGCGGGTGTGGGCATGTCCAGAGGCGTCGATGCGACCGGCGGACACGGCCTTGTCCTGGTCGCTCTCCACGAGATGGTTCGCCTCCGCGTGCACGTAGGCCATGCCGCCCAGAGTTCGCAGTGACTCCATGACTCTCACAACGGTGCCGGGGTCCGCCATGACGACGTCGCGGTAGGTGGTGAAGAGCTTCACCGTACGGACCCCGAGCTCGGCCATCTCACGCAGCTGCCCGGGCACACTGTCGTCCCAGTCGACGACGCAGGCGTGCAGGGCCGCGTCGCACACACCCAGCGCCGCGGCTTCCCGCCGCTCGAGGACCGCCTCCAGGGGACTCTGACCCGCAGTGGGAATGGCGAAGTCGACGACCGTGGTGGTTCCTCCCCACAGAGCCGCCGTCGTGGCTTCGAGATAGCCGTCACGAGTGGTGTAGTCGCCGAGCGACATGCCGATATGGGTGTGCGGATCGACTCCTCCGGGCAGCACGAGGTGTCCGGTCGCGTCCACGACACGCGTGCCATCGCTGATAGGGGGGATGGGCTCTCCCGCGGCGATCACCTGGGCGATTCGCCCATCACGCACGACCACGGTCGCCGGCGCGCTCCAGTCGTCATTCACCACCAGCCCACCAACCACAAGAAGATCTGGTGATGAGTTCATCGTGCACTCCCTCGACGCAACTTCGCGCACACTCTTGACGGGCTTCCTGTAGGTCAGGTTGGATGTCCAACAACCTACCAAGGAGACCTGCATGGAGGAAGAGTCGAGTTGGGATCTCGGATCCTGGCCAGGGCGACGGTCCTCGCTGCCCAGCGAGATCGCTGCCGCGCTCGCCTCGCGCATTCGCTCGGGTGAGGTGCCGCCAGGTACGAGACTTCCCAGCGAGCCGGAGTTGGCACGCAGTCTCAACGTCAGCCGCAACTCCGTTCGCGAGGCCATGAGCGTGCTTCGGGAGCAGGGGCTCGTCGCGACCAAGCAAGGCATCGGCACCTTCGCTCTGGACCCCAGCCGTGATGCGCACTTCCCGGTGGACGTCGGCATCGAGCACCTCATGAGCACCACCGAGTTGATCACCCGGGCCGGGCACAAGGCGGGCAGCCGGGACTATAGGCTGGTCACGGGCCCGGGGGATGCCGGCATTCGGCAACAGCTGCGACTCGGACCGGAGGAACAGGTCCACTGCGTCGAGCGGGTGCGGACGGCGGACAACCTGCCGGTCATCTTCTGCCGTGACTACCTCAGCGTGAGCCGCGTTCCCGCGAAGCTCATGGCGCAGTACAAGGGAGACGAGTCGCTGTTCGTCTTCCTGCAGCGCGACTGCCGGCTCGAGGTCCACACAGCGCGCGCGGACATCGTCCCCTCCCTGCCCAGTCCGCGGGTCGCCGAGCTGCTCCAGTTGACCAGGCGCAAGCCGTTGCTCGTCCTGAACCAGCTCCACTACGACGATGACGGCGCACCGTTCCTGTACAGCGAGAACCACTTCAACCTCGAGTACATGGGCCTGCACGTACGCAGGACACCCATCACCTAGCCGTTCGGTCTTCCCTCGCTCGCGCTGACCTCGTGGTCATCGGCTTCAACTCAGAGATTGCCCAGGAGGCATCGTGACCCACATTCACCACACCGGCCCGCGGCGGCGCGCCGCGACACTTCTCGCCTTCGGCAGCGTCGCCGCACTTGTCCTGTCGGCCTGCGGTGGAGGCTCCTCCTCCTCTTCCGCCACCTCGTCGTCCGCTGCATCCGGTGGGACCGGCGACGGCGCCGGTTCCGCTGCGGGCAAGACCGCGACCCTGGTCAGCATCCAGTCGGTGACGGACAAGGGTGTGATGCAGGACTTCGTGGCCGGCTTCAAGGCCGCCACCGAGAAGGCGGGCATGAAGTCGAACGTCGTCGTCCTGACCGACGCGTCCACTTATGAGTCGACCCTTGAGAGCGTGTCCGCGCGGAGCGACCTCATCTTCACCACCTTCCCGCCCATGATCCAGGCCGTGGAGAAGGTCGCGCCGCAGCACAAGGCGGTTTCCTACGTGCTGCTCGACGCCCGTCTCGGCGCGCCGCAGAGCAACGTCCAGGAGCTGTTCTTCCGTGAGAACGAGTCGTCCTACCTTGGCGGAGTCGTAGCTGGAGAACTGACCAAGGCGAAGAAGGTCGGTTTCCTCGGTGCGCTCAAGCAGGACGTCATCGACCGGTACCTCGTCGGATTCCAGGCGGGCGTCAAGTCGGTGGATCCGGGGATCAAGGTCTGTTACGCCTATGTGGGGTCCCTCGGCGACCCTGCCCTCGGTAAGCAGTTCGCCAACACGATGTACGACCAGGGCGTCGACATCATCCACGCGGCCACCGCTGGAACGCAGGTGGGCGTTTATCAGGCCGCGGAAGAGAAGAAGAAGTTCCTGGTCAGTGCCGACGTGGACGTTCGTCAGCTGGCTCCCAATTACGGGCTGACGGCTACCGGCCCGGACTTCTCCGGTGCCGCCAAGGTCGCGGTGGAGCAGTTCGCCGCCGGCAAGTTCAAGACGGGTCTGCAGGTTTACGGTCTCGCAGACGGGGCTGTGCGGATCCTGCCCTACAACGACAAGCTCGTCCCGCAGAACGTGCAGGCCGACGTCGAGAAGGCCAAGCAGGACATCATCGCCGGAACGATCAAGGTGCCCGACGACAAGTCAGTCGACTCGATCAAGAACTGCGCGTAAGGGTCAACGATGACGGGTTTGGGTGCGGTGGCGGAGGGCGCCGCCGAGAGGCGGCATCTTCCCGCCGACAGAATCGCGCTGGAGACGACTGGGCTGACCAAGCGCTTCGGTGCGCTGGTGGCGAACGACGACGTCGGGCTCCGGGTGCCGGGCGAGACGATCCACGCTCTTGTGGGTGAGAACGGCGCGGGCAAGACCACGCTCATGCGCATGATCTATGGCCTGTACGTGCCGGACTCGGGAACCATCCGTCTGCACGGCAAGGCGGTCGCCTTCGGGAGCCCGCGTGACGCTCTCGCGCATGGTGTCGCCATGGTGCACCAGACGTCGCTGCTCGTCGGTTCGCTCTCTGTCGCCGAGAACGTCATGTTGTCGCTGGCCGGGCGAAGCCGATCCCCGCGACGGGTCGTGATCGAGCGACTCGCACGGCTCAGCGGTGAGAACGGGCTGGGCATCGATCCGAAGGCGATCGTGGACTCGCTGTCCGTCGGGATGCGTCAGCGTGCCGAGATCCTCGGCGCGCTCTACCACGATGCCAAGTTGCTCATTCTGGACGAGCCGACGACTGTGCTGACTCCCAAGGAGGCCGCGCGGTTGTTCGCCGTGCTGCGTGACGTGACCACGCGCGGCACCACCGTCGTGCTGGTCACGCACAAGTTGCGAGAGGTCCTCGCTGTCACGCAGAACGTGACGGTGCTGCGGGGCGGGAAGGTGGTGGCGGAGGCCCCGACCGCCGAGCTTGACGAGAAGAAGCTCGTAAGGCTGATGGTCGGGCGAGATGTCTCCTTGTCGGTAAGCGAGACACATACCGTCCCTGGACCCGCACCTATCAGGAAATCGCCCACCCTCGAGGTGGAGGATCTCGTGGCGGTCGACCGGATCGGCTGCCGCCGTGTCGACGGCGTGTCTCTCAGCGTTCATCCGGGAGAGATCGTCGCGGTCACCGGTGTGGAGGGGAACGGGCAGCGTGAGTTGGTCGAAACGATCGTGGGATTGCAACGTTCCACAGCCGGTCGTATCCGGCTGGGCGGCGTGGACGTCACGAGCGCCGGCATCGGCCGCCGACGGAGACAGGGTCTCGGCTACATTCCCGAGTCACGTCCGACGGAAGGACTCGCGAACGAGCTGCCCATCGAGGACAACCTCGTTCTGGGGCAGCATCGTCGCGCGAAGTTCGCCCGCAACGGGCTGCGCAGGATCCGCGCGACGCGCGACTTCGCGGTTCGCCAGATCGCTGAGTTCGACGTCGTGGCGAGCGGTCCGGGTGTCGCCGTCGGAACGCTGTCCGGCGGTAACGCGCAGAAGGTCGTCGTCGCTCGCGAGGTCAGCAAGCAGCCGAAGGTTCTACTCGCGGTGCAGCCCACTCAGGGGGTGGACGTCGCGGCCGCGTTCGCGATCCGCCAGACCCTGAGACGGCTCAGGGACGAGGGCATGTCGATCCTTCTCGTCACGTCTGACCTGCGAGAGGCGTGCGACCTCTGTGACCGTGCCGTCGTTCTCTACAACGGATCGATCGCGGGGGAACTGGACCGGAGCGAGGCGACGGAAGAGAGCCTGGGAGGCCTGGCCATGGGGGTTACCGCGTGAGCACTCTTACCCAGGTCCCGCGCCGGATCGTACTGGGCACGACAGGGCTGAGGATCCTCGCCATCGTCGTCGCCGTGACCCTGGCCGCCATCGTCGGCGCCCTCGTACTGATCTCGGTGGGCGAGGACCCGCTGGAGGCGTACCGAGGGCTCTACGACGGCGCCTTCGGGTCGTCGACGGAGATCAAGGCGACGCTGGCCCAGAGCACACCACTCATCTTCGCGGCACTGTCCTTCGTCGTGGCGTTCCGTTCCGGGATCTTCAACGCCGGCGGGCAAGGCCAGGTGGTCATGGGCGGGTTCGTCGCGGCGGTGATCGGCTCAAGCCCCGCACTCGCCGGGCTGCCAGGACCGGTGCTGGTAAGCCTGGTGATCGTGGCTGGAGCGGTCGGCGGCGCCCTGTGGTCGCTTCCACCCGTCCTGCTCAAGGTGTGCTGGGGAACCAATGAAATCCTCACGTCGCTCATGCTGAGCTACGTCGCCGCCCTGCTCAACGACTACCTCGTCCAGGGACCGTTCCGGGCCGCCTCGGTGCAGCCGGGCTCGAACGCCCAGACGGAGAGCCTGCACCCGTCCGCGCACTTCCCCGTGGTACTGCCCGACTCACGGGTGACGTTCCTGCTCCCCCTCGGGGTCGCCGCGGCCGTATTCATCTGGTGGGCGATGCGCCGCACCACGCTGGGCTACGAGCTGCGCTTCTTTGGTCACAACCCCCAGGCCGCGCGGGCGGGAGGAATCGGCACGACCCGCGTCATGATCACGGGCATGCTGTTCAGCGGGGCCCTGGCCGGGATCGCCGGAGCCGCGGTGGTCGGCGGAGTCTTCCAAGCAGACATCACCCCTTTCCCCGCGGACATCGGCTTCAACGGGATCCTCGCCGCGTTGCTGGTGGGCACGTCGCCGCTACTGGCGCCGTTCGCTGCGATCTTCTTCGGAGCCCTGTCCCAAGGAGGTCTGGGTCTGCAGATCTTCACCGGTGTCTCTCAGTACATCGCCTCAGTCCTCACCGCCACGGTGATCTTGTTCATCGCCCCCCGGGGGCTGCCGGAGACCTGGACGAAGCTCAAACGGCGCTTCACCGTCCGTTCGGTGAGCGGAGGCCACCGTGAATGATCTCATCGGTCTGCTGGGACCGGGAATCCTGCTGGCCGCGCCGATTCTCTACGCGGCACTCGGCGGCATCTTCACGCAACGAGCCGGCATCTTCAACATCGGTCTCGAGGGCTTCATGCTGCTCTCGGCCTACTTCTCGGTCGCCGCGGCGAGCGCCACAGGGTCACTCCTGGTGGGAACCCTGGCCGGAGTGGCGGCCGCGGCACTGACGGCCGCCGTCATGGGCGTCATCGTGGTCGGGTTCAAGGCGGACGAAGTCATCGTCGGCATCGCCGTGAACGTGTTCGCCCTTGGGCTGACCACCTTTCTGCTGTCCAACGCCCAAGCCTCCGAAAGCCGTCTGGAGCTGGCCACCGGCTATCCCCAGCTACACCTTTCCTGGCTTGACGGCATCCCTGTTCTCAACCAGGTCTTCAACAACCGTGACGTCCTGGTGTGGGCACTCATCCCCGCGGTACTCGCCGTGAGCTACGTGCTCCGCCGCACGAGTTTCGGACTGCGGCTCAAGGCCGCGGGTGAAGCCCCGCTGGCGGCGCGCGCGGCAGGAGTACGAGTCGCCGGCGTCCGGTTCGCCAGCGTCCTCATCAGCGGCGTCCTGTGTGGAGTCGCGGGCGCGCAACTGGCCATCGGGTCGGTCCACCTGTTCAGCGAGAACATGACCTCGGGGCGAGGGATCATCGCGTTCGCCGCGGTGATCTTCGGTGCCGGTCTCGTCAGCCGCACGACGGTGGCCTGTCTGCTGTTCGGGTTCGCGCAGGCACTCGCCGGCCTCCTGCAGATCCGGACCGACTTCCCACCCCAGTTCGTGCTCATGGTCCCCTTCATCCTGACCATCCTCGCCGTCACCCTGAGCGATGCTCTGCGTGGCCGGCGAGTCCGGAGGCCCGACGAAGAGGTCACCGCCGAAGACGTGCTCGTCGCGGAGTCGGCAGGCATCGTCATCGCCGGCCACCTGACCATCGACGAGATCCGGTTGCAGGACGGTCAGACACTGCCGGCCACCACGGGAGGGGCCGCGGGCTACGCGGCGCTCGGTGCGTTCCTCGCCCAAGGGGACGCCGCCATCGTCACTCGCGTCGGCTCCGACTATCCCCTGGCGCGGCTGGAACTCCAGCACCTCGACGGGGGACGTGTCCACACGGACTCGGTCAGGGTCCTGCCGGGGAGGAGCATCCACAACGTCGCCCGGTACGCCGCGGACGGCGCGCGCGTATTCGACATCGAGAGCTTCGACGTGCTGGTCGCGCAGACTCCGCAACCTGAGGACCTGACCGACCTGAAGCTTGAGGGCCGCTGGGTTCTCGTGGCGCCGACCACCCTTGAGCAACAGCGTCATCTCGTGGAAGCGCTCAAGGCGGAGGGTGCCCGTGTCGCTCTCGACACCGAGCTTCACTACCTCACCGCCCCGGACGCATTGGAGCGGTTGCGGGACCTGACGCGCTTGTCGGACTGTTTCCTGCCCAGCATCGAGCACATCCGTCACCTGTTCGGTGCCGGCACGCCAGATGATCCCGCCTCGCTACAGGCGGCGGTCGCATCGTTCGACTGTCCCCTGACGGTCGTGAAGCGCGGACGCGACGGTGTCGTCGTCTACGACTCCGGCGCATTCCAAGGTGTGCCTGTCCCGGCGGTCCCCGACATAGAGGTGTCGGATCCCACGGGGGCGGGCGACAGTTTCAACGGCGGCTTCCTCGTGGGACTGGCCAGAGGCGAGCGCGCCGTGGCGGCTGCCGTCACCGGCTGCGTGGCGGCGTCCTTCGTGGTGCAGTCCGTCGGCGTCGAGGTACCCGCTGTCTTTTCAAGTCTGGAGCGGGCCGGTCGCTATCGACTCCAGTCCCGCATCGAGACACCATCATTGGAGAGGGAAGAGCTTGTCCAAGACCAGAGCTGATGACACGCGAGCCGCCGAGAGTACGCAGGCTCCGTCGCTTCTGGAGCAGGAGATCCCGCGCCAGCCCGAGGTTCTGCGCCTGGCCGCCGACTCGTTCGGCGGACCGGTCGCAGCCCTCTTGGAGGCCGTCTCGGATCGAGGTGTCGATGACTGGGTCGTCACCGGATGCGGAGACAGCCTGTTCGCCGGCGTCTGCGCGGAGGTGTGGTTCGCTCGTCTGGCCGGGCTGCGTCTGCGCGCGCTCCACGCCATGCACCTGTCCCGGGAGACCTACCAGTCACTGACCCCCCGCTCCGTTGTGCTGGCGGTGTCCCACTCGGGAACCACCGCCCGTGTGCTGGAAGCCGCGCGTGCCGCCCGCTCCCGCGGTGCCTACGTCGTGGCCGTCACCGCCAATCCCGACTCTGAGCTGGCCCGCACGGCCGACATGTGGATCGACAACTCTGTCCGTGAGGAGAAGTCGAACTGCCGCACCGCGAGCTTCCAGGCGGTCGCACTGTTCATGAGGATGCTCGCCGAGGGACTGGCGTCGAAGGCCGGCCGGGAAATCCGCTCGTTCGATCCCGGCCGGCTCACCGCCTACATCGAGGAGTCCCGCCGTCAGGTCGCGGAGATCCCGGAGTCGAGGCTCACCGGCGAGCACTGGATCTACACGGGCAGCGGACTGGGTCTGGCCGTCGCCGAATATGGGATGGCCAAGGCATACGAGGCGGCGACGATTCCCGCCCACAGCGTCGAGCTGGAACAGATGATCCACTGCGAGATCTTCACCGTACGGCCGGAAACCGTAGTAGTGATCATCTCACCTGCCGGCAGAGCGGTGTCCCGGGCGGTCGAGCTGGCCAGGGGGCTCGAAAAGCTCGGCACGGTGACCATCGCCATTACCGATCACGATGAGCTGGCGACGGCGTGCACCCACGCGCTCAGGCTCCCCGAAGGCCTCAGCGAGGACGACCTGCCGTTCATCGGGATCCTTCCGTTGCAGTGGCTGGCGTTGCGGCTCGCGGAATCCCGCGGCGAGAACCCTGATCTCGTCAACAACAAATGGGTGAACCGCCCACTCATCGACCACTCGGACCAGTGGGGGCCTGAGATGTACAACACCGACACGCCCGCCGGGCCGGCGACGGGTCAGGCATGAGCGCCGACGCCCCCGCTTCGACCACCTACCTGCGGGACCTGCGGGACCTGCTGCTCCGCATCGAGACCGAGCAGGCAGGCCAGGTAGAGGCGGCCGCCCGGACGATGGCCGACTGCATCGCTCGCGGCGGCATCGTGCACCTGTTCGGCAGCGGCCACTCCATGCTCCCAGCGCTGGAGATCTTCCCGCGTTACGGCAGTTTCGTCGGCCTTCACCCGCTGATCGACCCTCGGCTGTTCTGGTTCAACGTTCTCGGCTCCTTCGGTCTGCCCGAGATGCTGTTCCTGCAGAACACCGAGGGGTACGCGGACGTGTTCCTCGACGGCCAGCACCTTCAGGACGGCGACGTCCTGCTGATCTTCTCCCACGGAGGCACCAGTGCCGTGGTGGTCGACGCGGCGCGGTACGCCAAGAGCCGGAACATGACCGTCATCGCCGTCTCCTCATCCTCGGCGAGCGCGGCCGCGGCCCGGCACAGTTCGGGACAGAAACTGGCTGATCTCGCGGACCTGACCATCGACACTTTCTCGCCCCGCGGCGAGGCACTCGTCGATATCGACGGTCTGGAAGAACCGGTGGGCGCCGCCACGACCGTCCTGGCCATGTCCGCCGGGCTCGCGGCGGTCGCGCGCACGGCTCAACTGCTCGTGGAGGCCGGTCATCCCATCGTGCAGTCGGTTCGCGCGGAGGCCGACGAGAACAATGCCTATCGTTCGGTGTACGACGCCTACGAGGACACGCTGAGACGAAGGCGGCCAGTCCAGTGATCACCGACGCGCCGGCAGGTCCACCGCAGGACGGCCGGCTCGATGAGATCACCGCTTCCGAGGCCTCGCTGCGCCGTTTCCTGCACGGGCTTCCGGGCGTGGACCAGGTGGGCGCGGAGGCGCGCGCCGCCACGCTGGGCACCCGCTCGATCAAGACCACGGCCAAGGCCTGGGCGATCGACCTCGCGATCTCGATGATCGATTTGACGACGCTGGAGGGCCAGGACACCCCCGGCAAGGTCCGGGCGCTGTGCGCCAAGGCGATGCGGCCCGATCCGTCGGACCACACCGTCCCGAGGGTCGCGGCCGTGTGCGTCTATCCCGACCTGACGCCGGTCGCGGCAGAGGCGCTGAGGGGCAGTGGGGTACACGTCGCGAGCGTCGCGACCGCGTTCCCCAGCGGGCGGGCGAGCCTGCCGGTGAAGCTGGCGGACACCAGGTACGCGGTTGCGGCGGGCGCCGACGAGATCGACATGGTGATCGACCGCGGGGCCTTCCTGTCCGGCCGCTATCTCCAGGTCTTCGAGGAGATCGTGGCGGTCAAGCAGGCCTGCGGCACGGCCCATCTGAAGGTGATCCTCGAGACCGGTGAGCTCGCGACGTACGACAACGTGCGCCGGGCCTCGTGGCTGGCGATGCTGGCCGGTGGCGACTTCATCAAGACCTCCACCGGGAAGATCA
This sequence comes from Sphaerisporangium viridialbum, assembly GCF_049674955.1. Lineage (GTDB taxonomy): Bacteria > Actinomycetota > Actinomycetes > Streptosporangiales > Streptosporangiaceae > Sphaerisporangium > Sphaerisporangium viridialbum. The sequence continues at coordinate 3,765,278 of NZ_CP187232.1, forward strand.
CTCCGGCGGCGACTCTACCGGTGACGATGGTCATGCTGGAGGCGGTGCGGGACTTCCGCGCAGCCACCGGCCGGCAAGTGGGAGTGAAGCCGGCGGGCGGCATCCGTTCCACCAAGGACGCGATCAGGAATCTCGTGATGGTCAACGAGACCGCCGGCGATGACTGGCTGACACCGGAGTGGTTCCGGATCGGGGCCTCGAGCCTGCTCAACGATCTGCTGATGCAGCGCACGAAGATCGTGACCGGCCGCTACTCGGGCCCCGACTACTTCACCCTGGACTGAGGCTGATCGTCATGCCGAGCAAGTTCGAATACGCCCCGGCGCCGGAGTCCCGGTCGATCGTGGACATCAAGTCCACGTATGGGCTGTTCATTGGCGGAGAGTTCGTCGACACGACCGGGGGACGCGTCTACAAGACGGTCAGCCCTTCGACGGAGGAGGTGCTCGCCGAGGTGACAGAGGGCAGCACGGCCGACGTCGACCGGGCGGTGGCCGCGGCACGCGAGGCCTACGACCGCACGTGGTCGCGGCTCCCGGCAAGAGAGCGTGGCAAGTACCTTTACCGCATCGCGCGGCTGATCCAGGAGCGGGCACGCGAGTTCGCGGTCCTGGAGTCGCTCGACAACGGCAAGCCGATCCGTGAGAGCCGCGACGTGGACGTCCCGTTGGCGGCGGCCTACTTCTTCTACTACGCCGGGTGGGCCGACAAGCTCGACCACGCCGGGTTCGGGCCGACGCCGCGGCCACTGGGGGTGGCCGGGCAGGTCATCCCGTGGAACTTCCCGCTGCTGATGCTGTCCTGGAAGATCGCCCCGGCGCTGGCGTGCGGGAACACGGTGGTGCTCAAACCGGCTGAGACGACACCGCTGACCGCTCTGCTGTTCGCCGAGATCTGCCGGCAGGCCGACCTGCCGCCCGGTGTGGTGAACATCGTGACGGGCGCCGGCGAGACGGGGCGCGCCCTGGTGAACCACCCCGACGTGAACAAGATCGCCTTCACCGGCTCGACCGAGGTCGGCAAGATGATCGCCCGCGCGGTGGCCGGTACGAGGAAGAAGGTCACCCTTGAACTCGGCGGCAAGGCGGCGAACATCGTCTTCGACGACGCCCCCATCGACCAGGCGGTTGAGGGAGTCGTCAACGGCATCTTCTTCAACCAGGGCCACGTCTGCTGCGCCGGTTCACGGCTGCTGGTGCAGGAGAGTGCCTACGACGAGGTGCTGAACGGCCTCAAACGCCGTCTCGGCACGCTCCGCGTCGGAGACCCGCTGGACAAGAACACCGACGTGGGCGCGATCAACTCCGCGGAGCAACTGGCACGCATCCGGTACCTGTCCGACATCGGGGAGGCCGAGGGGGCCGAGCGCTGGTCTCCACCGTGTGAGCTGCCGGACCGGGGCTTCTGGTTCCCTCCGACGATCTTTACGGGGGTCAGCCAGGCCCACCGGATCGCCCGTGAGGAGATCTTCGGCCCGGTGCTGTCGGTACTGACCTTCCGCACCCCGGATGAAGCCGTCGAGAAGGCCAACAACACCCCCTATGGTCTGTCCGCCGGGGTATGGACAGACAAGGGCTCGCGGATCCTTTGGATGGCGAACCGGCTGAGAGCCGGTGTCGTGTGGGCCAACACGTTCAACCGCTTCGACCCGGCGTCGCCGTTCGGCGGGTACAAGGAGTCCGGTCATGGCCGCGAGGGCGGCCGCCACGGTCTGGAGGCCTACCTCGATGTCTGACACCCACCGTCGCCCGATCGTAGGGGAGACCGTGCGTGTACCCGCCACGCTCTCCCGCACCGTCATCGGCCGGGAACACCCTGGAGCGGTCCGATGAGCGAACGTCTCGCGGTTCGCAAGACCTACAAGCTCTACATCGGCGGGTCGTTCCCGCGATCGGAGAGTGGTCGCATCTACGAGGTCACCGACACCGAGGGCCGATTTCTCGCCAACGCCGCGAAAGGCTCTCGCAAGGACGCCCGCGACGCCGTCGTAGCCGCACGCAAGGCCTTCCCTGGCTGGTCGGGCGCCACGGCGTACAACCGGGGCCAGGTCCTTTACCGCGTCGCCGAACTGCTGGAGGGTCGTCGGGCGCAGTTCGTCGACGAGGTCGCCGCAGGGGAGGGAGCCAACCGGAGCAAGGCCGAGTCCTCGGTATCCGAGGCCATCGATCGCTGGGTCTGGTACGCCGGGTGGGCGGACAAGGTCACCCAGGTCCATGGTTCGGTCAACCCCGTCGCCGGAACCTACTTCGACTTCTCGATCCCCGAACCCACCGGCGTCGTGGCCGTCCTGGCACCACAGGACTCCTCCTTGCTCGGCCTGGTCTCGGTCCTGGCTCCCGCCATCGTCACCGGCAACACCACCGTGCTTCTGGCCAGTCAGAATGCCCCCCTGCCGGCGGTAACTCTGTCTGAGGTCCTGGCCACATCCGACGTCCCCGCCGGTGTGGTCAACGTCCTCACCGGCCATACCGCCGAGGTGGCACCCTGGCTCGCCTCGCACATGGACGTCAACGCCATCGACCTCGCCGGAGCCGGTGATGCCCTCGGTGTCGAGCTGCGGATAGCGGCCGCCGACAACCTCAAGCGCGTCCTGCGCACCGACTCCGCCGACTGGGCCGTCACCCCCGGCCTCGAGCGCATGCTCGCCTGGCTTGAGACCAAGACCGTCTGGCACCCGATCGGCGTCTGACCCTGCAATCGCACAGAGAGGTTCGGTATATGACCATGGCCGAGACGTCGGGCCCTGAACGTGATCTCGTCGGATACGCTCGCGATCTGCCCGCCGCAGGCTGGCCAGGCGGGGCGCGTATCGCCGTGTCACTGGTGGTGAACTACGAAGAGGGATCTGAACGTTCGTTCGCGATGGGCGATGCCGATCAGGAGACGTCCACCGAGTGGAGCTCCTACTCACTGCCTGGTCAGGTGCGCAACCTCGCCATGGAGACGATGTACGAGTACGGCTCCCGCGTGGGCATATGGCGCATCTTCGAGCTGCTTGAGAAGTACGGCGTGAAGGCGACGTTCTTCGCCTGCGCCGTCGCGGTGGAACAAGCTCCCGAGGTAGCCCGAGCCATCCTCTCCGGTGGTCACTGCGTCGTCAGTCACGGCTACCGCTGGGAGGAGACGTTCCGGCTGAGCCGCGACGAGGAGCGGGAACACATCCGCCAAGCCATGGCGTCGTTCGAGCAGACGCTCGGGTCGAGGCCGCGTGGCTGGTACTGCCGCTACGGACCGAGCGTGAACACGCGCGAGCTCGTCGTCGCCGAAGGCTTCACCTACGACTGCGACGCTTACAACGACGATCTGCCTTACTTCGTCGAGACCACGGGAAGGCGTCATCTCGTCGTTCCCTACAGCCCGGATGTGAACGACTTCCGATTCTGGCAGTCACCGGGGATAGCCACCTCCACACAGTTCTTCGAATACCTCAAGGACTCGTTCGACGTGCTCTACGCCGAAGGCGAGCGGCGTCCCCGCATGATGTCGGTCGGCCTGCATCCCCGCATCATCGGCAGGCCTGGCCGCATCGCAGGACTGGAGCGGTTCCTCGACTACACGCGTGGCTTCGCGGACGTCGCCTACTTGACCCGCGACGAGATCGCGGACCACTGGCTGGCCGAACACGGAGGGTCGAAGTGACCGGCGAGCAAGGGCGGGCCGCTCCGACGACGCGCGTCGTCCACGCCTCCGAGGTACCCGCCGTTCCCCTCGGCGATGCCGGTACCCAGCGGGTGCTGCTCGGCGCGCCTCATGCGGACGGAAGTCCGCTGCTGATGGGGATCAGTCAGGTGCTCCCTGGACGTACGAGCGCGCTCATCGAGCACGCCAGTGCGGAGATCGCGTACGTGCTGTCCGGAACCGGGTGGATGGTCACCGACACGTCCGAACACCCCTTCGGGCCAGGAGACGCGATCCTCATCGAGGAAGGCTGCTGGCACGCGATACGAGCCGGCGAAGAGCCGGTCGAGATGGTCTACGTGTTTCCCGGCTCCGCGGTTCCCGCGACCCGTGCTCATCCAGGGGCGGTCCAGTGAACGACGCACTCCCTACGTGGTGGCCGGAAAAGGGGGTCGCGTGTTACCAGGACCTGGTCTCCTATCGGCTGGTGGGTGCCAGCGCCTGTGCCGACCGGATCACCGAGGCCATGGCCCAGTTGGCTGTCGCCGCCCAAGCCGAAGGCCTTGACGTGTTCGCTGAGGTCACTGCGGCGGGTCGGAGGTTCTGTGCCCTGAAGCCGGACACCGCGCTGTATGTCAACACGGTCGATCTGATGGCTGCGGCGAGCCGCGAAGGGCGCGCGGAGGATGTCGTCGAACGAGCTGATTCGCTTATTCGTTACCGACGTCATGCCGGGGCTCAGGTGGTGGACCACGCGGTCTCGGTGCTGGAGGAAACGGAGACTCTCCTCGTCCACGACTACAGCAGCATGGTTATTCGAATCATCGCTGAGCTGGGCAGCAGACGGGCGCACCGGGTCGTGGTGACGGCCGGTGAGCCCCTTGGCCAAGGAGAGAGAGTCGCGGAACTCGTCGCCGCGTCGGGGCACAGTGTGGTGTACATCCCTGACATGTCTGCCGCACGAGTGATCGGCGGCGTCGACGCCTTCGTCACCGGCGTCGAGTCGTTCTATGCCGACGGCTCCATGGCCAACACCGTGGGGACGGTGATGCTCGGCTTGCTCTGCCGTGAGAACGACGTGTCAGTGATAGCTCCCGCTGAGTGCCTGAAGTACGACCGTAAGAGAACCTCTGTGAAGGGCGCGGACCTCACAGCGCGGCTCCTGCATCCGTGGCCGAGCAGTGAACGTGCTCAGAGAAACGGATGGCGCGTCGAAGAGCACGTCCTGGATGCCGTACCCGGCGAGTTGGTCTCGGCCTACGTCACCGAGGCGGGAGTGCGCGACGCCGCCGAGATCGGCCAGACAGCTCGCAGTGCGGTAGCGCGGATCGCGCTCTAAAGTGGGTGTTTGATCCCGTGAGTTCTGTCTGAACTGGGTTCAGATGTCTCGCCAGGTTGGGGTGGTTTCGCGGGCGAGCGCGGTGAGTTCGGCGGCGTCGCGCCCGAGGCGCTTCATCTCGTACACGGTGAAGACAACCCGGCAGTGCGGGGCGTGGGCCTTGATCTGGCGGGCTGCGCCGGGGCGCCACGGCTGGCCGGGCCCGCGGTCGGCGGGGGTGGGCACGCGCAGGAGTTCGGCGAGCCGGGGCACCTTGGTGAAGCGGCCGGTGTGGTAGTTGCCGGCGACCGCGCCGGAGCGCGAGCGGCACGGTGAGCCGTGCGCCTTGCAGGTCGCCTCCATCCGGATCTGGCTACGCGACCCGGTCACATGACGCCACTTCTTATCGCATCTGGGGTGTCGCTATGTCGTCATGCCACGGCCAGGTGGCCGCGGTGGTGCCGTGGGGTCTCGGCCTCGTCGAGCAGGGCGAGGGCGAAGTCTGCATAGGAGATGCGCGCCGCGGTGTCGCCGTGTTCGCGGATCCCATAGTGGCCGGTGCGCTCACCCTCGTGGTCGAAGTCGCCGGCTGGGCTGACATACACCCAGTCCAGCGTGCCGCCTTCGACACGGAGCGCATCGAGACCGGCGGCGTGGGCCAGGCAGAAGGGCCGGAACTCGGCGGGGAAGCCGGGCATGTCCAGCAGGCGGGTGCCATCAGGGCCAGGCAGTAGCGCTGAGAGCCCGACCGTGACAAGCCTGCCCACTCCGGCCTGCCGCAGGCCCTTGACGAGGGCGTGCGAGGCGCCGGCGAAGAATGCCTCCGGATCGGTGCCCGCACCGTACACAGCCGCCGCGTTGATCGCGGCGTCGTGTCCAGACGCGAGAGCGGCGACATCCGTCACGTCGGTGACGTCGCCGGCGGCGATCTGTACGCTGCCGTCTGCCAAGCCGCTATAGCGCGAGGGATCGCGTACCACCCCGGTGACCTGGTGTCCACGCCGACGCGCTTCAGCGACGGCCTGCCGGCCGGCTCGGCCGCCTGCCCCGAATATCACGAACCTGCCCATCTTTGGAATACCTCCCGTTGCGTCGATGCTCCGAAGGTATCCACAAGGGCGGTTACCTCCTGGATACCGAGACCAGCTACCGGCCCCAGCCGCGAGGCAGGAGACACATGACGCACCGGCAGTCGCTGCCTCCCGACATGTTCGACGAACTGTGCCCGTCCTCGCTGCTGCCGTTTCGCTTCGGCGACAAGTGGGCGGCCCTGATCATTCGCTGCCTGGAAGGCGGCCCGCGCCGATTCTCCGAGCTGCGCGTGCCACTGCACCGTGTCACCCCAAAGGTGCTCACGCAGTCGCTACGCGGCCTGGAGCGAGACGGGCTCGTGTCACGTACGGTGCACGCCGACCCGAAACCGCGGGTGGAATACGCGCTGACGCCGCTGGGCCGCAGCATGCTGGAGCCACTGGATGCCGCATGCGCGTGGGCAGCGGAGCACTGGGACGAGCTACTCGACGCACGGGAGCAGTACATGCCCGGCTCACCGCAAGCAGCCATCACTGATCAGGGTCGATGACTGATACCGAGCCGACGAACATTCCGGAGCCGTCGGCCGAGATCTGCCGGACTGGTCCAAGCCGCCACCGAGATCAGCGAGCACGTCGCGGGATCTCAGTCACATGACCGCGCCTGTCCCGGGATCTTCGCGAGGTCGGCCGTCACCCCGCGCCCCTAGGTGGTCCAGGTTCTGGGTGGGCAGCACTCGGCTCACCCGTCGATCGCTTGACGGGTGGGCGAACTCCCTTTGTCGCCGCCCGAAGATCCCCCTGGATGAGTGGGCACCCGCGCTGCGGTCCGTCAGCCGGTGGACGAGCTGTACATCCCGCCGAGCCGGCGGATCTCCTCCAGTGGGTACGGGGTCTCCCTGCTCTCCCCCTGGAGCTTGCGATAGAAGTCCGACATCACCGCGGCGAGCGGCGCGTGTTGGGCAAGGATCGCCGCAGCCGCCTCCGGGATTCCTGTGAGGCGCTTGCCCTCGGCGCACGCGCGTACCAGCGCGTCGCGGTCCTCCCTCCGGTATCCGTACAGAGCGGTGACCAGCCAGCGCACCAGATGCGTGACGGTATAACAGCGGTCGTAGGTCCGATGCCGGTCGAAGAAGTCCGCCTCGTCCCGCGACAGCTCGAACCGGGAGGAGATCGCAAGGCCGTAGTCCGCGAAGAAGAGGCGCCGGCCGTCGGTCAGGATGTTCTCGAAGTGGGCGTCGAAGTGCAGGAGCCCACGGGTGTTCATGAACGAGGTTCCGGCCTTCAGGTCCCTCTCCACCATGGCGCAGGCCCGGTCGGCGGCCTCGTCGCCGGCTCCGACCTGAGTGCCCAGCCACTCGTGCAGGTTCTGCGGGATGTACTCGAGGAACAGCGCGACGCTCGCCGAGGATTGCTGGAGAGCCTCGATCCGGCGGCGCACCTCCGATCCGCCTCCCCAGTACGCGACGGCTCGTTCCACGTCGGCCAGTTCCTCGGGCAGGGACTGAACCGAGTCCGGCAGCACCCGCCAGTGGTACATCAGGGGGAAGCCCTCGTAGTCCCCCGCGAGCACCCAGTTCGTCGTCATGGTTTGCACGGCGAGCTCTCTCCAGGCCCCGAAGCCCGGCCCGCCGATGCCGTATTGGCAGAAGGCCGGCAGCGCGAACAGGTTCGCCGTGGATCGGACGTTCTCCGGCTGTCTCTCCGGATCGGTGAGTGGCACCCGCTTCACGAAGACCGAGGTTCCGGCGACCTCCAGCAGGGCCGACTTCCCGCCGATGCCAGAGCCGATCGGCACGGCCGTGTCCACGAGCTCGTGCAGTGCGCGATCACTGCACAAGGCCAGGGATGTGGAGACGGCACTATGGGCGGTGAGTCGCGCACCGCGCGACATGTCAGGGCACTTCACTGCCGCCTCCACCTGGGCGCTGACCTCGATTCCGCAAGGGGGTTCGCAGCCCCGCCGAGCGCGACCACGCTGCACACGTGGCTCTGTGGTTCGGCCTTCGGAGCGGTAGACGCATCCAGGATCCGTGTGTCTCGACAGACCTGAACGCCCTCTTGACCGCACTTTACGTGAAGATCGGAGGAACGCGATGCCTTGGCGGACCACCTCTGCTCAGCGACTCCGAGCTCGTGTGCCTGGCCGTGGCCCAGGCACTGCTGGGCTGCCACTCCTGGGTGGGCAGCCCCGGCTCACCCGTCAAGTGCCTGACGGGTGGGTCAAAAGGTGCAACTTGCCGGCTCCCAGCGGCGTGACAGGTGGACGACGATGTGTTTGCCGCCTCCGGTCGTCGGTTCGACGGTGTGCTGTCCTCCCGTCTCCTCGGTGAGGAGCATGACCATGCGGAGACCCCGTCCGCCATCGTCATGGGACGTGGCCAGCGCGCGGGGCAGGCGCGGATGGGTGTCGTGGACCGCCACGGTGAGCCACCGCGCGTCGGCGGCCAGCATCACCGTGGCGGTGGGTGACTCCGCGGCGGCGTGCTCGGCGACGTTCGTCACCAGCTCGGTCACGACGAGGCTCGCTGTGAACGCGGTCTCCCGGTCGATGGCCCAGGAAGCGAGCGTTCGCACCGTCTCGCGCCTGGCCATGGGCACCTGTTCGATCGTGGAGAGCACCACGAAGACATGGCTCACCCGCTCAACGGAAAGCATCCCGATCCCTTCTCCCATGGACGCCGCGCCTTTCGCGGGCGGTTGTCAGCGTCTGGTGAGAAGGCCCGACGGGAAACGCCGTACCGTCATTGGTCGATCACAGGTGGTTATGACAGATTGGCATCGCGAACGCCGTCGGTTTCTCCTACGGTGACGCGCCTGGCGGGCTTCGAGAGGAAGGACTCGGGCGCATGGGGGAGCGGCTGTGCCCGGGGTGCCGGAAGGCGGTGCTGAGCCGATACAGCCGTGATCCCGTGTGCGCTCCCTGCCTGCGGGCGACCCGTGGCGCGCGACCCGTCGCACCGGCGTGGCTGTGGGACTGCTCGTCGTTGCGCCAGGCGCTGGCCTCGGCCGACCTGGCCGCGTTCGTCGCGATCGTGCGTGCGGCGATGGGGCTGAGCCAGCTTGAGCTCGCCGGCCTGGTCGGCTGGTCGCAGAGCACGGTCAACCGCATAGAGAGCGGTGAGCGTGGCACGATCTACGACATCCGCGAGATCCTCCGCTTCGCGGATGCCATCGATATGCCGCGCCACGCTCTCATCCCCCTGCTCATCGGCGATCCGGTGGCAGGTCTGCCCGTTGAGGGCATAAATCCTGACATGGACATGGACCGCCGCCAGTTCAACGGAGTTCTCGCTGGCGGCTTCGCAGCGGGCATGGGATGGGGCTCCATGCACATTCCCACTCGGGTCGAAGCCGCGCACGTGAAACACCTCAAGGCCACGGTTGAGCGCCTGCGCGCTGACGATCAGCGGATAGGTGGTGCCATGCTGCTTGGTCCCGCGCTGCATCTGCTCGCGAGGGTACGGCTAATGCTCGACGAGGCCGACTACAGCGAAGCGATCGGCCGCCAGTTGGTGGCCATCGCCGGAGGGCTGAGCGTCGACGCGGGCTGGTTCGCCTATGACTCAGACGATCAGAATCTCGCTCGCAGGTTTTACGGCGAAGCCCGCCTGTACGCCGATCACGCTGGTGATCGGGAACTTCATGTACAGGTGGCATCCCTCCTCGCCATGCAGGCCACACGGCTCGCGCGGCGGCACCCGGGTCGTGCCAGAGAGGCACTGCGCTTCGTGGCCACGGCCAAGGAACTGGCGCGGCACTGGGCCACACCGCGCGTGTACGCGCTGCTGGAACTTCGGGAGACCTCCGCGCACGCCGTTCTCGGTGACGGGCGGGCTTGCCGCAGATCGATGACCAACGCCTGGCGGGAGTTCGAACGTGGACCGCATGAGAACGACCCGGGTTGGGCTGGATTCGTCAGCGAGGCAGAGCTCTTGAGCTTCGAGGGCCGGGCAGCTATAGCACTGGGTAAACCGGCTGCCGCGGTCGAGTTCTACCGGCGGTCTGTGGACAAGTGGAACAGCGATCGAAACCGCTCCTACGGCCGTGCCTGCCTGGCCGATGCGCTGCTGGCCTCCGGCGCGAAATCGGACGCCCTGGCCGAGGGACTCGATGTGCTCTCGCAGGTGAGCGGATCCCGGCGGACGTTGCAGGAGTTGGCGCCGTTGCGGGCGGTGGCGGGGGAGTCATCGGAGTTCGCCGACCGGTACGACCGGCTCCTCGCGGACTAGCCCCGGCCCCCGCGTCTTACGGGCGCGCAGGCCGAAGGCGGTGATGATCGCGCCGAGGGCCCCGGCGACGACCGGGACGACCAGGGCGGTCTGGAGCGCGTCCAGCCCCGCTTCGGGCGAGCCGGAGTCGCCGAGCGCCGCGACGTTGACGGCGGTCACCGCCGACAGGCCGAGGGCGGTGCCGAACTGCATCGCGGTGTACAGCAGGCCGCCTGCCAGGCCGTGCTCGTGCTCGTCGATGCCGTCGGTGGCGGCCATGGTCAGCGGGCCGTACGCCAGGGAGAAGGCCAGCCCCAGCAGGAGCATCGTCGGCAGCATGGCGGTGTAGGCCCAGTCCAGCCCGGCGGGCAGGAACAGCACGTAGGCCAGGGTCGCCAGCACCAGCCCGCCGAACAGCACGGGGACGTTGCCGAACCGGTTCACCAGCCGTGGCGTGAGGGTCGGGGCGAGAACCGTGTCCATGCCGATCACCAGCATGGCCAGACCCGTCTGCAGCGTGCTCCAGCCGCGCAGCTCCTGCAGGTACAGGGTGGCCAGGAACTGGAAGCCGGCGAAGGAGCCGACGAACAGCAGCGCCCCCAGGTTGGCGCGCACCAGGGGCCCCGACCGCAGGATGCCCAGCCGCACCAGCGGGTGGGCCGTGCGCCGCTCGATCACGACGAAGATCGCCAGCAGTGCCAGGCCGGCGGCGAACGTACCTGCCGTGCCGCCCCAGTCGTTGCCGGGACGCTCCAGGCGCACCACCCCGTACACCAGCAGCAGCATCGCCCCGGTGATGCTGAACGCGCCCAAAAGGTCGAAGCCGCCCGCCGGGCGCTCCGTGTCGCCGGGATCCTTGATGAGGGGGATGGCGGCCAGCAGGATCACCGCCGACAGGATGACCGGCGCGAAGAACACCCACCGCCACCCGAGCGAGGCCAGCAGCCCTCCGGCGACCAGGCCGAGCGAGAAGCCGCCCGCCGCCGTTCCCGCGTAGACCCCGAGCGCCTTGGTGCGCAGTGGCCCTTCGGGGAAGTTGCCGGTGACGAGCGCCAGCCCGGCGGGGGCCATGAACGCCGCCGCGACCCCGGTGACGAACCGGGCGACCAGCAGCATCCAGCCCTCGGTGGCGAACCCGCCGAGGCCTGAGAAGATCAGGAAGACCGTCAGCCAGAACAGGAACATCCGGCGGCGGCCGAGCAGGTCGGCGGTGCGGCCGCCCAGCAACATGAAGCCGCCGTAGCCGAGCACGTAGGCGCTGACCACTCCGCTGAGCATGCCGGTGGACAGGCCGAGGTCGGCGCGGATCGACGGCAGCGCCACGTTCAGCATCGCCACGTCGATCCCCTCAAGGAAGATCGCTCCGCACAATACGAACAACGCGCCCCAAGCACGCCCGTCCATGTGTCCGCTCGATGTGGACATGATTTGACTCCTCCGGGAAAGGCGGGACCGGGCACGGTAATCCAGATGAGTGCCGGTTCCCTCTTGTAACCAGCAGCATCTTCGGACACCATCAATGACCATGGAAGACGGCACTTCAAAGTCCCCCGGTTACTGCGGGGATACCGGCGACGACTACGACGTTCTCCAGTGGGACACGCGGGAGGACTGCGAGGTCCGCCAGATCCTCGACCGCATCGCCGACAAGTGGTCGCTACTGGTCATCGCCCTGCTCGACCAGCGCACCCTGCGCTTCACCGAGCTGCGCCGCACGATCGACGGGGTCAGCCAGCGGATGCTCGCCCGCACGCTGCGCCACCTGGAGCGCGACGGGCTGGTGAGCCGCACGGTGCACGCGTCCGTGCCGCCGCGCGTGGACTACGCGCTCACGCCGCTGGGCGCGACCCTGCACCACACCATCCGAGCGCTGGTCACCTGGACCGAGGAGCACCAGAACGAGATCGCCTCGGCCCGCACGGCGTACGACGCCCGGGTGGTGGCCGAGCAGGAGATGGCCGAGCAGGAGGCGGCCGAGCGGGACGCCATCGCCCGGGACGTCCTCGCGGGCAGGCGCTGACCGCACCGCACAGCGAGCGCCGTGCGGCCATACGCGTCTCAGAACCTACGGCTCGGGCCGCGTGTCGTGGCCGGGCGGGTGAGGCAGGACGGAGACGACGCCCTTGGCCTCGAAGATCGCGAGGTGGACACCGGCCGGGCCGAGGTGTCCTTGCTGGCGTAGCACGGCGTCGAGGTCGGCCTCGGTGAGCCCGCTACGGCGGAGATTGTGCCGGTTTGACGTGCCCGTCCCGGATCAGGATCCGTAGCGGGGGGTCGACCAGGCGGCCGACGGGCGGTACGAACCGCAGCCTGGTGACCGCCGAATGGGTCGCGAGCAGGGCCACCAGCGCCGCGGCGCCGGTCAGCCACGAGGCGTCGGTCGCGGTGGCGGTGCGCCCCACGAGGGCGCTGACCGCGACCGCGGCGACCCAGTCGAACGGGGCGAACTCCGCCATGGTCCGTCGCTCGGTGAGCCGGAACGCCGCGGCGGCGGTCAGGAACAACGCCAGCGCCTTGACCGCGGCGTAGAAGGCACGGTGCCAGTCACCGATCAGGCGTCGCCGAGGCTGTCCACGACCGGCCTCCCTCATCCGGCTTCCACGCTCCGCGATGGAGGTCACCGAAAACTCCGAGGAAGCCCGGTCCTTTAGCTTTAGGGCCGGGAGGAATCCGGACCCCGTCAGGCTCGGCCCGGCGGAGCCGGGACGGCCTGGAGTGCCAGGCGCTCGTGACCTTCTTGTTTCGCTGACGGATCTGTGTGCCGTGCAGCAAAATACGAACATGCGTACGGCATACAAGGTGCGGGTCTACCCCACCCCCGAACAAGCTGCGGTGCTGAACCGCACGTTCGGGTGCGTACGCCTGGTGTGGAACCGTGTCCTTGCGTGGCGGCAGGCCCGCTACCAAGCCGACGGGGCCAAGACGTCCTACGCGCAAACCGACCGGTACCTGACCGAGCTGAAGCGCGACCCACAGTTCGCGTTCCTGTCCGATGTCTCCTGCGTGCCGTTGCAGCAGACGTTGCGGCACCAGTACACGGCGTTCGTGAACTTCTTCGCCGGACGCGCCCGCCACCCCCGCTTCAAGTCCCGGCACGGGAAACAGTCGGTGACCTACACCCGGTCGGCGTTCCGCTGGAAGGACGGGCAGCTGCACCTGGCCAAGATGGACTCGCCGGTCGAGTTCGTGTGGTCCTGGCCCGGCATCGACCCTGCCATGCCGGCCCCCTCGACGGTGACGGTCTCCCGCGAGGCGGACGGCCGCTGGTACGCCTCCTTCGCCATCCAGACCGCCGTCGAGCCCGAGCGGGCCCCGGCCACCTGTTCGGCTGCCGGCGTCGACCTGGGTGTCAAGGACTTCGCCGTCCTGTCTTCTGGCGAGAAGATCGCCAACCCGCGCCACCTGGAACGCAGAGCGAGGAATCTGGCCCGTTACCAGCGGCGCATGGCTCGCAAGCGGCGCGGCAGCGCCAACCGGGCCAAGGCCAAAGCGAAGGTCGCCCGCGCCCACACCAAGGTTCGCCACGCCCGCGCGGACTTCCTGCACAAGACCAGCGCCCGGCTAGTGGCCGACCACGACCTGATCGTGATCGAAGACCTCGCCGTGAAGAACATGGTCCGCAACCACTGCCTGGCACGGGTCATCTCCGACTGCGGGTGGGCTGAGTTCCGGCGCCAGCTTGAGTACAAGACTGCCAAGCACGGGCGGCACCTGGTCGTGATCGACCGCTGGTACCCGTCCTCGAAGACCTGCTCGGCCTGCGGGCACCTGCTCGCCGGACTCTCGCTCAACACCCGGACGTGGCAGTGCCCGTCCTGCGGCACCCGGCACGACCGGGACACCAACGCCGCCAAGAACATCCTGGCCGCTGGTCGAGCGGTGTCTGCCTGTGGAGCTGATGTAAGACATTCCGGGACCTCCCGGGTGCGGTCGGCAACGAAGCAGGAAACCTCACCCGCGAGGGTGGGAATCCCCCTCCATTAGCTTTAGGAGGGGGAGGAAGTCAAAGGCCGTACTCCTCCAGGAGGTGGAGCCAGACCTCGCTCACGGTCGGGAACGCGGGAATGGCGTGCCACAGCCGGTAGAGGGGCACCTCGGCGGTGACCGCGATGGTGGCCCCGTGCAGGAGGTCGGCCACCGCGGGGCCGGCGAAGGTGACGCCGAGCAGCACGCGGCGGTCCTCGTCGACGACCATCTTCGCCCGGCCGATGTAGCCGTCGGCCTGGAGGGTGGCGCCGGGGACGGCCCCCATGTCGTACTCCACGGCGCGCACCGAGAAGCCCTCGGCCCGTGCCCGGGACTCGGTGCGCCCGACCGCGCAGATCTGCGGGTCGGTGAAGATGACCTGTGGGGCGCCCAGGTCGTCGGCGATGTCGCGGTGCGAAGGAAGGTCGTCGGCCAGGCCCCTGGCGCGGGCGGCGATCACGTCGCCGCACACCCGGGCCTGGTACTTGCCCATGTGGGTGAGCAGGTTGCGCCCGTTGACGTCGCCGACGGCGTAGAGCCCGTCGCCCGGGACGCCCGTCGCCCGCATGCTGGCGTCCACCTCGATCGGGCCGCGCGCCGCGAGGCCCACCGTCTCAAGGCCGAGGTCGCCCACGGCCGCCCGGCGTCCGGTGCCGACGAGGATCTCGTCGGCCTCGATCAGCGCCCCGTCGCCGGTGTGGACGGTGACGGGGCCGCCGGGTACCGGGCGCTCGACACGGGTGGGCGTACGGCCGAAGCGCACGTCGATGCCCGACCGCCGGAACGACTCCGCCAGCAGCTCGCCGGCGAACGGCTCGGTCCGGCCGAGCAGGCGGTCGCCGCGTACGAGCACGGTCGTATCCTGTGCGCCGAGGGAGTGCAGCGCCTGCGACATCTCGCAGGCGACGACCCCGCCGCCGATCACCACCAGCCGCTTCGGCACCTGCTGGACGCTGGTCGCCTCCCGGTTCGTCCACGGGCGCGCCTCCCGCAGGCCGGGCACGTCCGGGATCGAGGGGTCGCTGCCGGTCGCGACGACGACGGCGTGCCGGGCGCTCAGGGCGCGGGTGCCGCCGTCCGGCGTGGTCACCTCCACCCGCAGAGGGCCGGCCAGGCGTCCATGGCCCCGGACGAACGTCGCGGGGACGTTCTCGATCCAGCCCACCTGGCCGCCGTCGTCGAAGTGGGACACCACCCGGTCGCGGCGGGCGAGCACCGCGTCGGCGTCGATCGGGCCGCGCAGCTGCAGCCCGGGCATCCGGCTCACCTCGGCCGCCAGCTCCATCGGCCACAGCAGCGCCTTGCTCGGGATGCACGCGTAGTAGGCGCACTCGCCGCCCGCCAGGCGCTCCTCGACCACGGCCGCCGTCAGGCCGCCCCGTACGGCCCGGGCGGCGGCGATCTCCCCGGCCGGTCCCGCGCCCACGACGATCACGTCGAAGACGTCGTCCTCGCCGGTCATGGAACCCCACCTCCGTTGCCGCAGGTCACGTGTACGGGCGTAGTCGCATCAGCCTCGCACCCTCGCGAGGCCGTACCCCCCTGTGCTGGGGCACGGCCTCGCGAGTCGGATCAGGTCAGCTGGCGCCCGGAATCGTGACGTTCTGCTCCTTGAAGTCGTAGCCGGTCTTCGAGGCGTCCTTCTGCAGGCCGTCCATGGACGCCTTGCTGGTGTTCAGGTCGGCCTCCGTGGCGGTGCCGCCCTTGAGCTTGTCGGTGAGGCTGGTGAACTTGCTGCTGACGCCTTCCACGGCCTTGCACAGCGTGGGATTGGCCACCGCGAAGCCCTTGGCGACCTTCAGCTCATGCAGGGCGAAGACGCCCGCCACGGCCGCCTTCACGAAGGTGCGCTTGCGCTTCTCGGCGCCGGCGTTGAAGCCGCCACTGCGCAGGGGCTTGTAGATGTACCGGTGGAAGGCCCCGAGCGCGAGGCCCGCGTGCAGAGCGAAGCGGGTCTTGGCGAACGGCTTGGCGTTGCCTCCCGTCGGGCACTCGGCGTTGTACTCGGTTTCCGTGCCCGCCGAAGGCTGGGCACCCGCCGGCGGCGCGCCGGCCGCCGGACTGGTGGCGACCGCGTTCTCGGGCGTCACGACGGCGGTCTTGTGACCGCCGCAGCCGCCGAGCAGCGCCACCGCAAGAAAAGCCGCCGCCGCCGGTACGGCGACGGATCGAGGAGTCCGTACAGCCACTTCTTCCCCCCACTGGAGCTTCGCGGCGGAACGGCCCGCGCCTCCGCGGGCATCTCGGAGACCGGCCGCCTGCCAGGTGAACGGCTCGCCGCCGTTCGATGTGATCTTTCCTTCTCTTCCCGGTGTAGTTAGATCGACACTTTCCGTGACCGTTGCTTTACCTCGCTCTGAGGCGAGGCGCGGGCCGGGCGTCCTGTGGCGGGGGGCTAGGAGCGGCCGGCGCGGGCGCGGAAGGCGGCGGTCTTGACGCGGTTCTGGCAGGCGGTGGAGCAGAAGCGGCGGGTGCCGTTGCGCGAGATGTCGACGTAGACGCGGTCGCAGTGCGGCGCGGTGCACACGCCGAGCCGGTCGTGCAGCTCGCTGCCGAGCACGATGGCGAGGCCGGTGGCGCACGAGGCCGCCCACTCGTCGGACCGGCTGTCGCCCTTACCGTGGAAGTGCAGGTGCCAGGGCTCCCCGTCGTGGCGGTCGAGGCGGGGCCGGGCGTGGAAGCGGTCGATCAGGCGGTTGACCTGCTCGGCGGCGGTGTCGACGTCGCCCGCCTCGATCGCGTCGAAGACCACGCGCAGCTCGGTGGCGATGCCGGCGAGCTCGCGCGCTTCGGCGTCGGTGACCTCGCGCGCACGCCGGCTGCCGGTGCGCAGGGCCGCGGTGACCGCCTCGCGCCGCTCGGGGCCCTCGGGCGGGAGGACGTACGTCCTGCCGCGCGCCTCGCCCTCGGTCAGCGTGTTGATGAGGGACGCCGCGATCGCCACCACGGCATCGGAATGGCTGTTGAAGTTCACTTTGACCAGTTACACCCTCGCGCTCGGACTCGCGACCATCAACCTAGCCCACGATCGGCCGGTCCGTACGGCGGACCCTCGCGGGCAAGGTAACTGCCGAAGCCGCCTTGACCCGTTACATGGGCCTCCTCTATTCTGTCACTACTGAAAGTATAGATGACAGTTACAAGGAGGCCGCGATGTCGACTCTGCCGCGCGAGGTGGCGCAGGACTGGATCACCCGGTGGGACCGCCAGCAGGAGGGTTACCTGCCCGACAGGGAGGAGCGGTTCACCGCCCTGATCGACGCCGTCGAGGCCGGCGCCGGGCGGCCGGACCCGCTGGTCCTCGACCTCGGCTGCGGGCCGGGCTCGCTCGCCGCCCGCCTGCTCGACCGCCTCCCCGGCGCCACGGTCGTCGCGGTGGACGCCGATCCGCTCCTGCTGGCCCTCGGGCGCGCGGCCCATGCCGGCAGGCCCGGACTGCGCTTCGAGGACCTCGACCTGCGCGCGGCCGGATGGGCCTCGGCCCTGCGTCTCGACCGCCCGGTGGACGTGGCGGTGAGCACCACCGCGCTTCACTGGCTGCCCGAGGCCGGGCTACGCACGATGTTCGCCGAGCTGTCCCTCGTGCTGCGGCCCGGTGGTCTGTTCCTGAACGGCGACCACCTGGACGTGGAGGACGTCTCGCCGGTGCTGGCGAAGATCGAGCGCGCGATCCACGACCGCGCGACCCGGCGGCGCTTCGGCGACGGCATGCCCGAGGACTGGCGCCAGTGGTGGGACGCGGTGGACGCCGACCCGGCCCTGTCCGTCCTCCGCGATGAGCGGGAGCGCAGGAGCGTCGCGGCGGCCCACCACGGGTCGGAGTCGGGGAACCTCTCCACGCACGTCACCGCGCTCCGCGGAGCCGGTTTCGCCGAGGTCGGCACGCTCTGGCAGAACGGGAACGACCGGCTCCTCGCCGCCGTCCGACCCTGATCGCGGCAAACCTGACAGGATTGTGTGAGATTTCGGATAAATCGCTTTCGTGGGGGTCGGCGGGCTGCTTAAGGTCGAGCGGTATGACAGAGACCCCCACATCCATCGAAGCGTTCATCGCGGCCCTGCCCAAGGTCGAACTCCACGTTCACCTGGTCGGATCCGCGTCGGTGCCCACGGTCCTCGAACTCAGCAGGCGGTATCCGGGCGGCCCGGTGCCCTCCGGCGAGGAGGAGCTGCGCGCCTTCTACGATTTCCGGGACTTCCCCCACTTCGCCCAGATCTACGAGGGCGTCAACAGCCTCGTCCGGGAGCCGGAGGACGTCGCCATCCTCGTCACCGGCGCCGCACGTGACCTGGCCGCCCAGAACGTCAGGTACGTCGAGCTGACCGTCACGGCGTACTCCCACCAGCGGGTGGGGATGTCCACGCGCGCCATCACCGAGGCGCTGGACGTGGCGGCGCGGCAGGCGGCCGAGCTCGGCGTGCGGGTCGGCTACATCTTCGACATCCCCGGCGAGTACGGGCTGGAGGGCACGCGGGCGACGCTCGACCACGCGCTGAACGAGCCGCCCGAGGCCCTGGTCGGCTTCGGGCTCGCCGGCATCGAGCAGGAACGCCCGAAGTACCGCGACGCCTTCAGGGACGCCTTCCGGGCGGCCGTGGCTGCCGGCCTGCACAGCGTGCCGCACGGCGGCGAGATGACCGGGCCGGAGACCATCTGGGAGGTCATCGAGGGGCTCGGCGCCGAGCGCATCGGCCACGGCACGAGCTGCGTGGCCGACCCCCGGCTCATGGCCCACCTCCGTGAGACCCAGATACCGCTGGAGGTGTGCCCGACGTCCAACGTCCGCACCCGCCAGGTGCCGGACATCGCCTCCCACCCGATGCCCCGCATGCTGGAGGAGGGCCTGTACGTCACCCTCAACAGCGACGACCCGCCCATGTTCGGCACCACCCTCGACCGGGAGTACCGCGTCGCGGCCGAGAGCTTCGGGCTCGGCCCCGCGGAGCTGGCCGCGCTCGCCCGCAACGCCGTGCGGGCGTCCTTCCTGGACGACGACGGCAAGCGCGCGATCGTGGCCGAGATCGACGAGCTGGCCGTGCCCCGCTGAGGCGGGTGCCGAGCCCGGCGGATCAGGGGGACGCGGGGCGGCCGAGGCCGGGAGGGATCTTGGAGGCGGCGGCGCGGTCGAGCAGGAACAGCGTGCGCGCCCGTCCCCGGGCCCCGGCGGCGGGCACCTGCATCGGCCCGGACTCCTGGAGGGCCAGGTGCACGGCCTTCGCCTTCTCCTCGCCCGCCGCGATCACCCACACCTCGCGCGCCGCCCTGATCGTGGGCAGCGTCATCGAGATGCGGGTGGGCGGCGGCTTCGGGGCCCCGTGCACGGCAACGACCGGCCGCTCGTCGTACAGGGCGGGCATCCCGGGGAACAGCGAGGCCACGTGACCGTCCGGGCCGAGGCCGAGCATGAGGATGTCGAAGGACGGTACGGGCCCGTGGTCCTCGGGACGTGAGGCCCTGCGCAGTTCGGCGGTGTAGCGGTCGGCGGACTCCTCGGCGGTCACACCCGCGTCCGGCCCGAGCATGGGATGCACCCGGTCGGGGTCCACGTCGACGTGGTCGAGCAGCGCGCCGCGGGCGCCGGTCTCGTTGCGCTCGGGGTCGCCGGTGGGCAGGAAGCGCTCGTCACCCCACCAGATGTCCAGGCGCGGCCACTCGACCGCGTCGCGGGCCGGGGTGGCGGCCACCTCGGCCAGCGTGGCGATGCCCATGCCGCCGCCGGTCAGCACCAGGTGCGCCGACCCCTTGGCCGCCTGGGCGTCGGCCAGCCCGGTGATCAGGCGCGCGGCGACGGCCTTGGCCAGCACGTCGGCGTCCCGGTGGATGAGAACCGAGGGAACACTCACGAGAGGAACCGTCCTTCTATCACGGAGGTGCCCGACACCCGCCCACATACCGAAATTTCTGGAAGTGGGGGAGTGCCGGGCCACCAGGGTCAGGCTGTCAGTACGGGGGGGCGGTTCAGGAGAGGTCGTAGGCGGCGACGCCCCTGATCGTCTCCTCGTACACCTCGTCGGGGTCGAGTCGCCGCAGCTCCTCGGCCAGCAGGTCGGAGGTGGGCCGGCGGGCCAGGGCGACCTGCCGGTCGGGCTGCCCCGGCCGTACGAGCGTGGCGGTGCGGGAGTCGTGCCGCTCGACCACCACCTCGCCCTCGTCGAGGCGCAGGCGCACCTTGGTCAGGCCGGGCCCGCTGGACTCGGTCACCCTGATCGGGGCGTCGAGCTTCTGCGAGAGCCACACGGCGAGCAGGGCGGCGCTCGGGTGGTCGGGCTCGGCCTCGACGTAGCCGTCCAGGATCTTCCCGACCGGCTGGTCGAAGGCCGCGGCGAGCAGGCTGCGCCACGGGGTGATCCTGGTCCACGCGAGGTCGGTGTCGCCCGGCGTGTAACCGCCGATGCGGCTCTTGATCGCCGCCACCGAGTCGGCGGCCGAGCGGGCGTCGGTGACGCGGCGCTGGCCGAAGGCGCCCACCGGGTCCTTCGCCGGGGCCTCGGGAGCGTCGCCCGGCCACCACACCACCACCGGGATGTCGGGCAGCAGCAGCGGCGAGAGCACCGAGTCGGCGTGCTCCCTCAGCTCCCCGTACAGGCGGAGCAGGACGACCTCGCCGGTCGTCAGCTCGCCGACGCGGATCTCGGCGTCGAGCCGTGTCGCCTCGTCGCGCTCCCTCGGGATGACCGCGAGGATGCGCGATGGGTGCTCGCGGGAGGCCTCGGAGGCCGCGCGCACCGCGTCGTACTGGTGGCTCTCGTCGCACACCACCACCAGCGTCAGCACCATGCCGACCGCCGGCGCCCCCACCTGGTGCCTCAGCCGCGTGAGCTGGGAGGAGATGTCGGAGGCCGTGGTCGACCCCATGAGAAAACTGGTCACAACATCCTCCAGGTGCGGCCGTCGCGGGCCATCAGCTCGTCGGCCGACTTCGGGCCGCCGGTGCCGGCGGGGTACCCCTCGGGGTGCTCGTCGCTCTTGGCCCAGAAGTCCTCGATCGGGTCGATGACCATCCACGACAGCTCGACCTCGCGCTGGTGCGGGAACAGCGGCGGGTCGCCGATGAGCACGTCCAGCAGCAGCCGCTCGTAGGCCTCGGGGGAGGACTCGAGGAACGCCTCGCCGTAGGCGAAGTCCATGTTGACGTCCCGGACCTCCATCGCCGTTCCCGGCACCTTCGAGCCGAACCGCACGGTGATCCCCTCATCCGGCTGGATGCGGATGACCAGGGCGTTCTGCCCCAGGATCTCGGTGTCGGTCTTGCTGAACGGCAGGTGCGGCGCCCGCTGGAACACCACGGCCACCTCGGTCATCCGCCGGCCGAGCCGCTTGCCCGTGCGCAGGTAGAACGGCACGCCCGCCCAGCGCCGGTTGGCGATCTCCAGCTTGATGGCGGCGTAGGTCTCGGTCTTGGAGTCCGGCGGGACTCCCTCCTCCTCCAGGAAGCCCTCGACCGGCACGCCGCCCTGCCAGCCCGCGGTGTACTGGCCGCGGGCGGTGGCGAGGCCGAGGTCCTCCGGCAGGGTGAGGGCCTCCAGGACCTTCTCCTTCTCCCTGCGCAGCGCGGCCGCGCCGAAGGCCGTGGGGTCCTCCATCGCGACGAGCGCGAGGAGCTGGAGCAGGTGGTTCTGGATGACGTCACGCGCCGCGCCGATGCCGTCGTAGTAACCGGCCCGGCCGCCGACGCCGATGTCCTCGGCCATCGTGATCTGCACGTGGTCGACGTAGCCGCGGTTCCAGATCGGCTCGAACAGCGTGTTGGCGAACCGCAGCGCCAGGATGTTCTGGACGGTCTCCTTGCCCAGGTAGTGGTCGATGCGGAAGACCGAGTCGGGCTTGAAGGCCGAGTCGACGATGCGGTTGAGCTCACGGGCGCTCTTGAGGTCGTGCCCGAACGGCTTCTCGATCACCACGCGGCGCCACGAGCCCGCGGGCGGCTTGGTGAGCCCGGTGCGCTTGAGCTGCTCGACGATGACCGGGAAGGCCTTCGGCGGCGTCGAGAGGTAGAAGGCGTAGTTGCCGCCGGTGCCGCGGGTCTCGTCGATCTCCTTGAGCGCCATGACGAGCGCGTCGAAGGCGCCGTCGTCGTCGAAGGAGCCGGGGACGAAGTGGAGCCCCTCGCAGATCTGCTTCCAGACCTCCTCCCGGAAGGGAGTGCGGGCGTGCTCCTTGACGGCGTCGTGGGTGATCTTCGCGAAGTCCTGGTGGGCCCAGTCGCGCCTGGCGAACCCCACCAGCGAGAAACCGGGAGGCAGGAGCCCGCGGTTGCCCAGATCGTAGATCGCGGGCAGGAGCTTGCGCCTGGCCAGGTCGCCGGTCACGCCGAAGATGACCAGCACGCACGGCCCGGCCACCCTTGGCAGCCGCTTGTCGCGGGGGTCGCGCAGCGGATTCGCCTCCATCACCTCGATCGTGGTCGCGGTGCTCGCCGCCGCCTGGGCGGCGGCGAGCGAGTCGTCGGGGGAGACCTTGCCGGGCTCCCCGTCGCGCACCGCGAGCTCGACCTCGTGCGCTGACGGCGCGGGCACCTCGCCCGACTGGACGGGCGTGCCCGCCATGTCGGTGGGCACCGCCGGCTCGTGCTCGCCGGCCGAGCCCTGCTGCTCGCTGTCGTTCATCAAACCTCCCGTGCGGCGGAGAGCAGGTGCCTGACACCGGCTTCGCGATCGGTCAGGTGCAGGCGTACGGTCCGGCGCCCGCGCTTGCTCAGCGCGTCCAGGTCGCCGAGCGCCTGGGCGAGCTCCAGCCTTCCCAGGGTGTACGGCTTGCCGGGCACCTCTAGATCGTTCTCCACCGCGCCCGTGATCTGCAGGAACACGCCGTTCTGCGGGCCGCCCTTGTGGTACTGCCCGGTCGAGTGCAGGTAGCGGGGCCCCCACCCGAACGTGACCGGCCGGTCGGTCCTGATCGACAGCAGCACCTGGAGGCTGGCCGGGTCGTGTGCGGCCCAGATGTCGGTGATCGCCTCGAAGGAGGCGTCCGGGGGGACGGGGACGTCGAACGCGGCCTCGCGGTCGAGGAAGGAGAGGATCGCCAGGTAGCCGCGGTCGGGGATCTCCTCCAGCAGGGCGGTCAGCACGCCGGAGAGGTCCTTGACGTGCTCGGGCAGGTCGCCGTAGACCTCCACCGGGCCGTCGACCAGCGTCGGAGTGCCGGTCGGCAGCGGGCCGTCGCCGGCCTCCCGCAGGATGCGCGCGGTGTTCTCCTTGGACTCGGCCACGTTCGGCTGGTCGAAGGGGTTGATGCCGAGCAGCCGCCCGGCGATCGCCGTGGCGTACTCCCACACCAGGAGCTGCGCGCCCAGCGGCCCGTCGACCTGGATGGCGGCCTCGGTGTCGATGCCCGCGACGATCTCGTCCTCGGCGTCGGTGGGGTCGGCGCCGACGACGGGCAGGATGCCCTTGCCCTGCTTGCCGGTGGACTCGGCGACCAGCTGCTCGATCCAGTCGGGCAGCCCGTTGATCTGCGAGAGGCTGTCGTCCAGCACGAGCTTGTCGCGCCCCGCGCCGGCGGCGCCGAGCGCCGCGCCGAGCTCCAATCCGGGGTTGTCGTCGTTCTCGCCGAGCCGGGGGCGCACCTCGGCGGCCTGGTCGAGCAGCCGGGCGATGTCGGCCCCGGCCAGCGCGCTCGGCACCAGCCCGAACGCCGTGAGCGCGCTGTAGCGGCCTCCGACGGTCGGATCGGCCAGGATGACGGTGTACCCGGACTCGATCGCGATCTGCTCCAGCGGCGAGCCCGGGTCGGTGACCACGACGATGCGGTCGGCCGGGTCGATGCCGGCGTCGCGGAACGCCCGCTCGTAGATGCGGCGGTGGCTGTCGGTCTCGACCGTCGTGCCGCTCTTGCTGGAGACCACCACGATGGTCTGTGCGAGCCGGTCGGCGAGCGCCCGCCGCACCTGGCCGGGGTCGGTGGTGTCGAGGACGGTCAGCGGCACGTCGGAGGTGGCGCAGATGACCTCGGGGGCCAGCGAGGACCCGCCCATCCCCGCCAGCACGACGTGTTCGAGGTTCTCGGCGCGGGCGCGCTCGACCAGCTTGGCGATCTCGGGCAGCAGCTCTCGGGAGGTGATGGGGAGGTTCAGCCAGCCGAGGCGCAGCCTCGCCTCGGCCTCGGCCTCGGGCCCCCACAGGGTGGGGTCGCCGTTGGAGAGCGCCTGCGGCACGCCCTCCTCGACGAGTTTCCGTACGGCCTCGGAGGCCTCCGCGGCTACCGCCTCGTCACCGAACGTTACGGACATATCCATCCTTAAGGTTTTCTCCTCGCGAGGGCGGGCGGGCAGGCGCCTCCGCGCCGGGCATCGCGCGCGCCCGGATCGGCCGGCCTGCGTGAGCGCCCGGCCGGGCCGCCTGGGTGCCCGGCCGGTTTACCTGGGAACCGACGTCCGCCGACGTTCAGCCGGCCTTCTTCAGCTCGGTCTCGAGGGTTCCGAGCAGCTCGTTCCACGAGGCGACGAACTTCTCGACGCCCTCCTCCTCCAGCACCTTGACCACGTCGTCGTAGTCGATGCCGGCCTGCTTGAGCGCGGCCATGGTGTTCCAGGCCTGCTCGTAGTAGGGGCGGATGGTGTCGCCGTCGATGTTGCCATGGTCGGCGACCGCGTCGAGGGTCTTCTCCGGCATGGTGTTGACCGTGCCCGCGGTGACGAGCTGGTCGACGTACATGGTGTCGGGATAGTCCGGGTTCTTGACCCCGGTGGAGGCCCACAGCGGGCGCTGGGTGCGGGCCCCGGCGTCCTTGAGCGCCTGCCAGCGCGGGGTGTTCATGACCTCCTCGTACGCGGCGTACGCGAGGCGGGCGTTGGCGATCGCGGCCTTGCCCTTGAGCTCCAGCGCCTCGGGGGTGCCGATCTGGTCGAGCCGCTTGTCGATCTCGGTGTCGAAACGGCTGACGAAGAACGAGGCCACGGACTCGATCTTGGAAAGGTCGAGGCCGTTGGCCCGCGCGCGCTCCAGGCCAGAAAGCCAGGCGTCCATGACCGCGCGGTAGCGCTCCAGCGAGAAGATCAGCGTGACGTTGACGCTGATGCCCTCGGTGAGCGCCTGCGTGATCGCGGGCAGCCCGTCGAGGGTCGCCGGGATCTTGATGAACACGTTGGGCCGGTCGACCAGCCACCACAGCGCCCTGGCCTCGGCGATGGTCTTCTCGGCGCTGTCGTTGGCCAGGCGCGGGTCGACCTCGATGGACACCCGGCCGTCGACGCCGCCGGTGGCGTCGAAGACGGGGCGCAGCACGTCGGCGGCCCAGCGGATGTCGAAGGTCGTGATCGCCCTGACCGCCTCGCCGACGTCCACGCCGCGGGCCGACAGATCGCGCAACTGCGCGTCGTAGGCGTCGCCCTTGGCCAGGGCGGAGGCGAAGATCGTGGGGTTGGAGGTGACGCCCACGACGTACTTGTCGCGGATCAGGGATTCGAGGTTGCCGGTGCGCAGGCGCTCGCGGCTGATGTCGTCGAGCCAGATCGACACGCCGTGGTCGGTCAGGCGCTTCAGGTTTTCGCTCATGACTAGGTCCCCTAGTTTCCGGTCGTCTGGCCCTTGTCGGCCCCGGCCTTGGCGAGGCTGCCCTTGGCCGCGGCGGCCACACGCTCGGCGGTCAGGCCGAACTGCTCGTACAGCGTCTTGTACGGTGCCGAGGCGCCGAAGTGCTCAAGGCTCACGACCTCGCCCTCCTCACCTACGAACTGCAGCCAGCCCAGGGCGATTCCCGCTTCCACGGCCACGCGGGCGCGGACCGCAGGAGGCAGGACCGACTGCTTGTAGGCGTCGTCCTGGGCGTTGAACCACTCGACGCACGGCATGGAGACCACGCGGGCCGGGATGCCCTCGTCCTCCAGCAGCTTGCGCGCCCCGACGGCGAGCTCGACCTCGCTGCCGGTGCCGATGAGGATCACCGCCGGCCGGCCATTGGAGGCCTCCTCCAGGATGTAGGCGCCCTTGGCGACCTTGTCGAAGTCGGCCGTGCCCTCGTACACCGGGAGGTTCTGCCGGGTCAGCGCGAGCGCCGCCGGGCGGTCGGTGTGCTCCAGGACGGTCTTCCACGCGGCCGAGGTCTCGTTGGCGTCGGCGGGGCGCACGACGTCGAGGCCGGGGATCGCGCGCAGCGCCCAGAGGTGCTCGACCGGCTGGTGCGTCGGGCCGTCCTCGCCGAGGCCGATGGAGTCGTGCGTCCACACGTAGGTGACCGGCAGGCCCATCAGGGCCGCCAGGCGGACGGCGGGGCGCATGTAGTCGCTGAAGACCAGGAACGTGCCGCCGTACGGGCGGGTGCCGTCGTGCAGGGCGATGCCGTTCAGGATCGAGCCCATGCCGTGCTCGCGGATGCCGAAGTGCAGCGTGCGGCCGTAGCGGTTGCCCGGGAAGGCCTTGGTCTGGTGCTCCTCGGGGATGAAGGACGGCTCGCCCTCCATCGTGGTGTTGTTCGACTCGGCCAGGTCGGCCGAGCCGCCCCACAGCTCCGGCAGCACCGGCGCCAGCGCGTTCAGCACCTCGCCCGAGGCCTTGCGGGTGGCGATCGACTTGCCGGCCTCGAAGGTCGGCAGGGCCTCGTCCCAGCCGGCGGGGAGCTTGCGCGCGCTCATGCGGTCGAACAGCGCGACCCGGTCGGGGTTGGCGGCACGCCACTCCTCGAACCGCTCGTTCCACTCGGCGTGCAGGGCCCGCCCGCGCTCGGCCACCCCACGGGCGTGCTTGAGGATCTCCTCGGGCACGTCGAAGCTCTTGGACGGGTCGAGGCCGAGGACCTCCTTGGTGGCGGCCACCTCGTCGGCGCCCAGGGCGGAGCCGTGGATCTTGCCGGTGTTCTGCTTGTTCGGCGCGGGCCAGCCGATGATCGTGCGCAGCTTGATCAGCGTGGGCCGCTCGGTCTCCTCGACGGCGGCGCGGTAGGCCTCGTAGAGCTTCCCGACGTTCTCGACGTACTCGCCGGTCTCGGTCCAGTCGACGCTGATCACGTGCCAGCCGTACGCCTCGTACCGCTTGGCGACGTCCTCCGACAGCGCGATGGCAGTGTCGTCCTCGATGGAGATGTGGTTGGAGTCGTAGATGACGTTGAGGTTGCCGAGCTTCTGGTGGCCCGCGATGGCGCTCACCTCGTGGCTGACGCCCTCTTCGATGTCGCCGTCGGAGGCGATGGCCCAGATCTGGTGGTCGAACGGGCTGGCGCCCTGCTCGGGGTCGGGGTCGAACAGGCCCCGCTCGCGCCGCTGGGCCATGGCCATGCCGACGGCGTTGCCGAGGCCCTGGCCGAGCGGGCCGGTGGTGGTCTCGACGCCGATCGTGTGGCCGTGCTCGGGGTGACCCGGGGTGAGGCTGCCCCACTGGCGCAGCGACTCGAGATCGTGGAGGGTGAGGCCGTACCCGGACAGGTAGAGCTGGATGTAGAGGGTGAGGCTGGAGTGCCCGGCGGACAGCACGAAACGGTCACGGCCGGTCCAGGCCGGATCGGAGGGGTCGTGTCGCAGGACCCGCTGGAATAGCAGGTACGCGGCGGGCGCCAGGCTCATCGCGGTGCCGGGATGGCCCGAGCCCGCCTTCTCCACCGCGTCCATCGCGAGGGCGCGTATGACGTCGACCGTGCGCCGATCGAGGTCGCTCCACTCAAGGTCTGGCACCAGTTCGCTGCTCAACTGCTCGATCTCCTATTGGTTAATGGCGCCGGCTCGGCTCGCCCGCTCGTCCGGTCTGGTAGTGCTCCCCACACCGGACCTTAACGGGTCGATCCCCTCACCGTAGATGCATGGTGCGTCTAATAGGTGACCGGGGAAAGAGGCGCCCGCGTCGTTAGAACCCTGCCCCCCGCGAGCCGTCTGGAACGCGATCCATTCCACGGACCGCGACCCATCTCACAGGGTGCCGGATGGGGCGTTCACCAGGGCTGATCGACACCCGATCCGGGGGATCCGATCACGCGGCATTCGCCCCCGATGCCGGGACCGGCGACCCCCCGCACTACAGTGAGTCCTCAGCGTTGGCTCATGCCCGCAATCACGGATCCGCTCTAATCAGAGGTTACGCGTTGACCCCGCACCCGCTGGAAGCGCCTTGACGGTGCTGACGACCAAGCAACCGACGGTCCCGCTCGCAGGCGAGCGCCGATCGCCGCTCGCCACCGTGCGGGCGTACGTCGCGCTGACCAAGCCGCGGATCATCGAGCTGCTCCTGATCACGACCCTCCCGGTCATGTTCCTGGCCGCGCGCGGCCTGCCGCCCCTGTGGACGGCGGTCGCCACCCTGGTCTTCGGCACACTGTCGGCGGGCAGCGCCAACGCGCTCAACTGCTACATCGACCGGGACATCGACGCCACCATGCGGCGCACCCGCCGCAGGCCGCTGGCCATGGCCGAGGTCTCGCCGAGGAACGCGCTGATCTTCGGCATCGTGCTGGGGATCCTGTCCACCCTCGGCCTCGGCCTCACCGTGAACTGGGTGGCCGCGGGCCTCTCGCTGGCCGCGATCCTGTTCTACGTCTTCGTCTACTCGATGCTGCTGAAGCGCCGCACCTCGCAGAACGTCGTCTGGGGCGGCATCGCGGGCTGCATGCCGGTGCTCATCGGCTGGGCGGGCATCACCGGGCGGGTCGACTGGGCGCCCCTGGTGCTGTTCGGCGTGGTCTTCTTCTGGACGCCTCCGCACACCTGGACCCTCGCCATGCGCTACCGCGAGGACTACGCCGCCGCCAAGGTCCCCATGCTGCCGGTGGTCGCCGGCGAGCGCCGGGTCGTCCAGGAGAGCATCGCCTACACCTGGGCGACCGTGATCTGCTCCCTGCTGCTCTGGCCGGTGGCCGGCACCACGCCGTTCTACGCGATCGTGGCCGCCGCCCTCGGGGTCATGTGCCTGTGGGAGGTCTACCGCCTGCTGGGCCGCCTCAACGCCGGCAAGACGGGCGTCGCCCTGCGTCCCATGCGCTTCTTCCACTGGTCCAACGCCTACCTGGCCCTGCTCTTCCTCGCCGTGGCGGTCGACTCCCTGCTCTGAGGACGCCGCCTTTCCGGTCTGACCGGGTAGAGGTCTCCGGGAGGGCCGCACGCGCCCCGGCGGGCACATCGCCGGGGGCCGCGCGGCGGGCACGGTGCACCGGGGGGCGCGACGGCCATGGCGATGAGTCTGAACCTGAAGGCGTATCAGCACGCCAGAAGGCTGGTCAAGGAGCGGAGGATCGTCCTCGACCAGCGAGCCGACCGGGACGTGCACCGGCCCTCGCCCGAGCAGGAGAACCAGTTCATCGCCGAGCACGGGTTCGGCGAGTACTCCCTGTGGTTCCTCGGCGTCGACGACGAGCACGGGGAGAACACCAAGACGCGGTTCGGGTTCCCGTACGGCGATCTCGAAAAGCTGCACAAGTGCGCCGTCCTGTCGGCCGAGATCCGGGCCGCGCAGTACGACCACGAGGACATCGAGAACGCCGCCGCCCACCTCCACGGCATGCTGACCGCACTGGAGGAGTGACCCGGCCCCCTCCGGATCACGGTCCCGCGGTCGTCCGCGTGAAGCGGTACGCGAGGCGCTCATCCCCGCGCGTCCGTACATATCTGACTATTTCGGTCATCCGATGCCGACGCCTGCGGCAGAATGATCAACGATCACGTCGCCCGGCAGGAGGGCGACGGCTGATAAGGGGATGACATGCGCTTAACCACCAAGACGATCCTCCTGGCCGCGGCACTGTCGATGGGGGCGGTCGTCGCCAGCCCGGGTTCCGCGTCCGCCTCCGTCCGTTCCCCCGAAGGGGTGTGCGGCTCCGGCTTCGCGCGGGTGGCCGACAGCAAGCGCGTCGTCAAGACCTCCTCCGGGGACGTGTTCGGGTACGTCTACCTGCTGTTCAACCGCAAGACCGGCTACAACTGCGTCACCACGATCAAGACGTCGTACGTGGGCACCGCGACGTACACCGAGGCCACGCTCATCACGCAGACCCGGCGGGTACGGGACGAGCCCGTCCGCACGAACAAGAAGACCGACGGGCGCAAGTACAAGTACTACGCGGGTCCGGTGAAGCTCTACGCCAAGGGCCTGTGCGTCAAGTACAGCGGCACGATCTGGGACACCCGCCGCGACGCGGCGATCGCCACGGGCGGCCGCGCCTCCTGGGGCAACTGCGGCTGAGCCCGCCCCGGCACGAAGGACCCCGTCGCCCCCGCCCGCTCATGAGCGGGCGGGGGCGACGCGCGTCAGCGGCCGGAGATGAGGTTGGCCAGGCGGGCGTAGGCGGAGGTGCGGCCCATCTGGGCGGTCTCGTGGCGGTCGGCGGCGCGGAACAGCGCGTAGATCGCCTGCACGCCGATCCAGCGCAGCGGCTCGGGCTCCCACTGGCGCACCTGGCGGCCGACCCACGGCAGGGCGGTGAGCTCGGTCTCCTGCCGCAGTACGAGATCGCGGAGCGTGCGGCCTGCCAGGTTGGTGGTGGTGACCCCGCTCCCGACGTACCCGCCGGCCCAGCCGAGGCCGGTGGTGTGGTCCAGGTGGACGGTCGAGCACCAGTCCCGCGGGACACCGAGCACGCCGCACCACGAGTGCTGGATCCTGGCCCCGGCGGTGGCGGGGAGCAGCGAGGTCATGATCTTCCGCAGCGCGGCCACCGTCTGCGGCTGGGTGGCGCCGCGCACGTCGGTGCGCGAGCCGAAGCGGTACGGCACGCCGCGCCCGCCGATGGCGATGCGGCCGTCGGCGGTCCGCTGCGCGTAGCAGTACGCGTGCGCCTCGTCCCCGAGCAGCTCGTAGTCCCGCCAGCCGATCCGCTCCCACACCTCGTCGGGAAGCGGCTCGGTGACGATCATCGAGCTGTTCATGGGCAGCCACTGGCGGTGCTGGCCCCGGATGCTCGCGGTGAAGCCCTCGGTGGCGCGGATGACGTACTCGGCGGTGACCGTGCCCCGGTCGGTGACGGCCGCCGCCTTGCCCTCGGCGGTCCTCGGGCGGATCTCGGTGACCGTGGTGTCCTCGAAGAGGTCGACCCCGAGGCCGGTGACGACGCGGGCGAGGCCGACCGCGAGCTTGGCGGGCTGGATGCGGGCGCAGTGCGGGCTGTAGGTGGCGGAGATCGTCCCGGCGACGCGGATGCGGTCCTCCCGCTCTTCGCGGGTGAGCAGCCGCATGTCGTGCTCCGCGAAGCCCCACGTGCGCAGGTCGGCCAGCTCGGCGTGCAGGCGGCGGTTCTGCGCGGGGTTGGTGGCGACGTGGAGCAGGCCGCCCTTGTGGATGTCGGCGTCGATGCCCTCGGCCGCCGCTACCTCGATCACCTCGTCCACGGCGGTGAACATGGCGTGCTGAAGATCGATCATCGCCTGGCGGCCCCGTGCCGCCGCGTGCCGCTCGCGTGACCCGGCGAACTCGGCCGACAGCCAGCCGCCGTTGCGCCCGGAGGCCCCGAACCCGGCGAACTCCCGCTCCAGGATCGCGATCCGCAGGTCGGGCTGGGCCTTCTTGAGGTAGTACGCGGTCCACATGCCGGTGTAGCCACCGCCCACGATCGCCACGTCGTACTCGCGCGACCCCGGCAGGGCGGCACGGCGTTCCGGAACGCCGATCTGCCGGTACCAGAACGACACCCCGCCGTTGGCGAAGTCGTCCGTCAGGGGGGTGCCGTTCAATCCGTTGCCGCTCATATCAACTCCATGACCAAGGTGCTGTGGTTGCCGACGACCTCATCGCGCATGGCCATGGGGAACCGCCTTCACATCAGAATCGTCGGGGGGAAGTACTGAGTCGCCGACGCGCTCGTTCTCGTACCGGGTAGCCGGGCTACGAGGGGGTCGGCGGGCCGATCATCCAGAGCACCTCGAGCGGATCCGCGCCCTCGTTGACGACGCGGTGCGGGGTCGAGGTCCGGTACTCGATGCTGTCCCCGGGGCCCAGCTCGTAGGAGACCGCCGACTCCGGCGGGCCGATCCACAGGACGGCCCGGCCTCGCAGCACCAGGAGGATCTCCTGGGAGTCGCCGTGGGTGTAGGACTCGTCTCCGGTGGAGGCCCCTGGGTCGAACTCGCCGCTGTAGATCTCCAGGTTCTGGAGGGGGCGCTGCGAGATCAGGTACTTGCGGGTGCCCGGCCCGGTGGGTAATTCGGGCCGGTCGGAGCGGCGGACGAGCCGGTGCCCGACGACCTCGCCCTCGCTGAACAGGTCGGCCACCGTGAGGCCGAGCGCGCCGGCGATCCGCCGCAGCATCCCGATGCTCGCGCTGGTGTGCCCGCGTTCGAGCTGGCTGATGAAACCGGCGCTGGCGCCCGCCTGGCCGGCGAGGTCGCGCAGCGTCATCTGGCGCATGGCGCGGTACGCCCTGATGCGTGCGCCGAGGCGCACGGTGTCCGCCTCAGGGGCGCCCACAGCCACGTTCTGAGCTGCGGGCTCAAGCGGCATCGAACATCCCGATCTTTGCGACCAAACATTTTGTTTGATCACTGTACAGAGGTGCGATCGCCCCCTCAAGCCCCCTCTCCATAACAAACCAGCCACAACGGGACAAATCGCCCACGGCACTCAGCGCAGCTCGCCCTCCAGGAGGCTCATGAGGATCTTGTCGTGCCATCGCCCGTCGCGCAGCATGCGTCCCTCCTCGACTGCCAGCGCCACAGCGTCTCGGCGTCGGACGGTTCCAGTGCGCGCAGCCGTACGCGATCTCCAATGAGCACGCGCGATTTCCTACCAGAAAGCGACCGGGCGTGAAAACCGCCCGATAGGCCGGCGTGGCCCCCGAAGTGGCGCGCTTCCGGGAAATGGGCGCACAATCGGCGGGTCGCGGGAAGATCGGCCTTCATGATCTCGCCCGAATCCTGCCCCTCGAAAGCAAGGCGGTGCCGATGACGCTTCCGGCGGACGACCACGTGCACAGCGAATGGTCGTGGGACGCGCTGGCCGGCTCCATGGAGCGGACCTGCGAGCGGGCCGTCGAGATCGGGCTGCCGTCCGTGGCCTTCACCGAGCACGCCGACTTCACCCCGTGGACCCTGCGGGAGGACACCCCGATACCCGACGCCTGGCAGGTGCTGGTGAGCGACCAGGTGCTCACCGCTCCCGAGATCGACCTCGACGGCTACCAGGAGTCCCTGCGGCGGTGCCGCGACCGCTTCAAGGGCCTGCGCATCCTGTCGGGCGTCGAGCTGAGCGAACCCCATCGCCACGGCCCCCGGGCCGGCGAACTGCTCGCCCGGGGGCGGTTCGACCGCGTGCTCGGCTCGGTGCATTCCCTGTCGATCGAGGGCGGGTTCGCCGAGATCGCCGACCTCTACCCGGTTCGGGCGGCCGCCGCGGTCGTGCGCGCCTATCTGGCCGAGGCCGGGCGCATGGTCGAGGAGTTCGGCGACTTCGAGGTGCTCGCCCACATCGACTACCCGGTCCGCTACTGGCCTGCCGGTGCCGGGCCCTTCGACCCCGCCGCGTTCGAGGACGACTACCGCGCGGTCCTGCGGGCCCTCGCGCGTTCCGGCAGGGCCCTGGAGGTCAACACCCGGGTGCCCCTGCACCCCCAGATCGTGCGCTGGTGGTTCCAGGAGGGCGGTCCGGCGATCACCTTCGCCAGCGACGCGCACGACCCCTTCTCGCTGGCCCATGGCTTCGCGGAGGCGACCGCGATGGCCGGCTCCTGCGGATTCCGCCCGGGGGCCCACCCGGACGACTTCTGGACCCGACGCTGACCGCCGGCCTGCCGGCCGTAGAACCTCACGACGGGCCATGGCCGGTCGGGCGTGCCGTCATGGCCGGTCGGGCGGCCAGGGCCGGACCTTCACGCGACGTCCTCCTTGACCGGGGTGGCGATCACGGTGGCCAGCGGCGGGCGTTCTGCGACGCTGACGTCGCTGAGGGTCGCGTTCCCGTCGGGGTCGAACTGGAGCAGGCTCGTGGCGGGCGCCTCGGAGGCGACGATGCGGCCCTGCCGTTCGAGGCGCGACCAGGCGGTCAGCATGATCTGCCCGGCCATGCGGCCGAGGGCGGCCGTCGACTGGTGGCCGTGCTCACGGCGGCCGAGGTCCACCTGGGCCATCGCGTCGAGCCCGACGCGCTCAAGGAGGTCGACGAGGAGGCCGAACTCCACGCCGTACTCGGTGACGAAGGGCACCTGTTCGAGGACCTCCCGCCGCGCGGCGTACTCGCCGCCGAGCGGCTGCACGAACCCGGCGAGCTCGGGCCAGTACAGGTTGAGCATCGGTCTCGCGACGAGCTCGGTGACCCGGCCACCCGCGCCGCGCTGCACCACCCCGTCCGGCCCGGTCAGGGGACGCTCGTAGGCGCCCTTCACGAAGGCGATCTCCGGCCGGGTCAGCAGCGGGCCGAGCAGCCCGGAGATGAAGTGCGAGCCGAAGTTGCGCAGGTCGGAGTCCGCGAACACCACGATGTCGCCGGTCGAGGCCGCCAGCCCCTTCCACAACGCCTCTCCCTTGCCCGACAGCGGCGGCAGGCCGGGCAGCACGTCGTCCTGGCGCACCACCCGCGCGCCGGAGGCCGCGGCACGGGCGGCGGTGCCGTCGGTGGACCGCGAGTCGACCACGAGGATCTCGTCCACGAGCGGGACCGCCTCGACCAGGTCGCGGCGGACGGCCGAGACGATCGCGCCGACCGTCCGCTCCTCGTCACGCGCCGGCATCACCACGCTGACCGTGGTCGCCCCCTTGGCCCGCAGGAGCAGGTCCAGCGGCCAGTCGGCCGCGGAGCTGGTGTACGGGCGCGACCATTCGCTCACGGGAGTCGGCACCCGCGGCGATCGACCAGAAAGATCTTGCATTCAGCCTGCCCCGTTCTCATGTCATGACGGCGGCAAACTGCTCCAGGTGGAGCGACCCGAACGTCATTGTCTGGCGAGCCCCAGGAGAGGCGTATGCCGCTTCGTGACTTCCATAACCCGTATCGGCATTATCGGTGCCGGAAATTTCGCCGCACGCCACGCAGAAGTACTCTCATGTTTCTCCGATGTAACAATTACCGGGGTCGCTGACACGGATTCACGCAAGGCCGAGGCCCTCGCCTCACAGTACGGTGCCCGGGCACATGGTCGACATGTGGGACCCCGGGGCCCTCGACGGCGCCTGCTCGCCGCGCGACGCCGCCACGCCCTCCGGGCGGTGCTGCGAGAGGACGTCGACGATCAGCGCGGCCGACCAGCTGAAGTCGTCGCAGCCGTGCCCTTCGAGGGTGAAGGGGTCGAAGTACTCGCGCATTCCCGCGTGCGCCACCGTCCGCACCATGCCGCTCGCGAGCAGCGCCGCGAGGTCGGGCCTGCGGTGCCGCAGGCCCCGCCAGACCAGCCAGGTGAGGTTGATCCAGCTCGGCCCGCGCCAGTAGCGGGCCGGGTCGAATTCCGGCGCGCCGGGCGCGAGGCTGGGCAGGATCCCCCGCTCCAGGCCGAATCGGTCCAGCGCGGTGGCGATCAGCGCGCCCGCCACCTCTGCGGGCAGGCCGGGAAGGATCAGCGGGGTCAGCCCGGCGGCGCTTCCCGAGCGGAGCAGGCGGCCGGTGAGCGCGTCGCGGGCGTGGAACAGGCCGTCGTCGTAGAGGTGCTCGACCATCGCGGCCGTGATCCTCGCCGCCTCGCGGCGATGCGGGCCCGGGTCCAGGCCGCAGGCCGTCGCGATCTTCGCCAGGGCCGCCTCGGCCGAGCCGTACGCGGCGTTGAACAGCGGGTCCTGCACGGCGAACGCGCCCAGGCCCCGGTAGCCCTGGTCCCGGTAGGCGCGGGCCAGCGTGGTGTAGCGCTCGTAGTCGTGGTCGGTGGGCCGCTCGTCGGCGCTGACGTGCGTGAGGTCGCGCCGCTCGACGGCGACGGGATCGGTGACCACGGCGGCCAGCGGGGCGTCCCAGGCCGGGCTGTTGTCCATGCCCGACTCCCACGGGTGCACGATCGACATCAGCCCTTCGGGGGAGCGGCGCGCGGTGCGCAGGAACTCCTGCTGGGCGACCAGGCGCGGGTAGATCCTGCGCAGGAAGGCCGGGTCGGGGTCGGCCAGGTGCACCAGCCAGGCGGCCGGCGCGTGTACCGGCGGCTGCACGATGCCCGAGGTGGCGGCGCCGCAGGGGGCGCGCACGTCCCAGAAGGCGGGGCCGGGGAAGTACGAGTCCTCTGGCACGTCCGGGTTGAACACGATGTGCGGCACCCGTCCGTCCCGCCACTGGGCCCCGAACAGGGTCAGCAGCTCGGACCTGGCCCGCCGCGGCGACCAGCGCGCGTTGCCGATCGTGATGAAGGCGGAGTCCCAGCTCCACTGGTGGGGGTAGAGCCTGCGAGACGGGACCGTGTGGTCGCCGTCCCAGTTCGCGACCAGCACCTGGACGGCCCGGCGCATGATCGCGCGACCGTCCCCGCCGGGTTCGCGCGGCGTTGCGGCGGCGCTCCGGCCGGCCTCGCGCGCGATCACCGGAACTTCTCCACGCAGACCGTCGGCATGACCACGCCGTCGGAGAGCGCCCGCCTGAGCTCCGGCAGGTGGCCGGCGAAGTGCAGATCGCCCTTGCCACGCAGCTCGATGGCGTCGAACCCCGCCTCCGTCGCGAAGGCGAACTTCTCCTGAAGCGTGCGCCCCGGCACGAGCTGCTCCTGTACGGCGAGCTTCACCGCCGCTCTCCCTCCGTGAACTCGAAGACCAGCTGCAGGACCTCGGCGGGATGCCGGTCGAGCAGCTCGAACGCCTCCGCCGCGTTCTCCACGCTCATCACGTGGCTGACCAGCAGGCTCGTGTCGATCTGACCCGCCAGCGCGAGCTCCATGAAGGTGCGCTGGAGCCGCTCGACGTCCCAGCGGTGGGAGAGCCAGGAGGCCGTCCCGCCGATCTGGGAGGACACTATCTGTACCTGGCCGTGGTGGAACGCCTCTCCGAGCAGCGGCCCGGCGCCCTCACCCTCGTAGAAGCCCGCGGCGACCACCCTGCCGCCCCTGCGCACGCTCCTGATCGCCTCGTGAAGGGCCTGCCGGCTGCCGCTCAGCTCGATGGCGGTGTCGGCGCCCTCCACCCGCTCGCGCAGGAACTCCGCGCACGAGCCGGACAGGACGTCGAACGCCTCGGCCGCGCCGAACCGCCTGGCGAGCCGGAGACGGGCCTGGATGGCGTCGGCCGCGACCACCCTGGCGCCGCTGAGCACCGCGAGGCGGGTGGCGAGGAGCCCGATCACGCCCTGGCCGAAGACGGCCACCTGGTCGCCGAGATGCACGTCGGCGGCGTGGACGGCGTTGAGGGCCATGGCGCCGACCCGGGCGAACACGCCGGTCAGCGGGTGGACGCCCGGCGGCAGCACGTGCCCGGCGAGCCGCTCGGCGGGCAGCACCGCCTCGGCGCGATGGCCCCACGCGCCCCAGACGAGGCTGCCGATGGGCGGGCCGGCGACGTCGGGCGCCGCCTCGACCACCTCGCCGACCTCCTGGTAGCCCCAGCCCGACAGGGGATAGAAGTGGGTCCGGCCCTCGGTGAACGGGCGGCGCTCGCCGTCCCATCTCCGGTCCAGGTGCGGGTTGGTCCCTCGGTAGGCGGTGAGCTCCGTGCCCGCGGAGACGCCCGAGTAGACCGTGCGAACGCGCACGCATCCCGGCGTGAGCTCGCCAGGCGGCTCCAGGGTGACACTTACGACACCCGGCCCTTTAATCGTGATGACCCGCATGTTCCCACTTATGCTTTTTAGTCAAACAAAAGTCGCAGACTTAGGACATCTTTCCCTAGGATAGTCACGACGAAAACCCGCTAAAGTCCAGGACCTGTGCGGAGGGATTTAATGGAACTGGGGTTCCTTACGGCATGCCTTCCGGAATCCGACCTTTCGGATATCGCGCACTGGGCCGCCGGCCACGGCTTCGGCGCCCTGGAGGTCGCCGGGTGGCCCGCGCCGGACCGTCGCGATCACATCAAAGTCGATCGGTTCGACAGAGCCGAGTCCAGCCGGGTCAGGACGATCTTCGAGGAGACCGGGCTCACCCTCTCCTCGATCGCCTACTACGACAACAACCTGCACCCCACCCGCAGGGCCGAGGTCAACGACCACGTGCGCAGGTGCGTCGACGCCGCCGCCGAGCTGGGCTGCCCCACCGTGGGCACGTTCGTCGGCCGCGATCCCGGGCTTCCCGTGGCCGACAACCTCAAGCTCGCCGAGGACGTCTTCGGCCCGCTGGTCGAGCACGCCCGGGGGCAGGGCGTGACGATCGTGATCGAGAACTGTGTGATGAAGAGCTGGCATCCCGACGGCTATCCGGGCAACCTGGCGTACTCGCCGGAGCTGTGGGAGTGGATGTTCACGCTCGGCCTGAAGCTCAACTACGACCCCTCGCATCTGGTCACGCTTGGCATCGACCCTGTCGCGGCCGTCGTGCCGTACATTTCCGACATCGCCCACGTGCAGGCCAAGGACACGCAGATCCTGCCCGGCAAGATCGACCGCTACGGTTTCTACGGGCCGGTCAACGGCGCCAAGGGGTGGTACCGCTTCCGGGTGCCCGGGCTCGGCCAGGTCGACTGGGCCCGCCTGGTCGACGTGCTCTACGAGGGCGGCTACGACGGGGTGATATCGGTCGAGCACGAAGACCCCGTCTGGAGCGGGGACACCGCCCGGGTGCGGGCCGGCCTCGGCATCGCCCACCGCACGTTGCGCGACCTCATCGTGGGGTGAGGGCCGCTCATCCCCGCCGTCACCGTGTGGACCCTCACTCCTCCACGGCGGGCCGGGGGACGTCGCGGTGGTAGCGGAGCTCGGGGACGGCGACCCCGGCGACCTCCCACAGCGATCGGGAGCCCTCGGGCACGTAACCGGCGGAGCCGTAGAAGCGACGGGCCCGCAGGTTGTCCTCCAGGACCCACAGCAGGAGCCGCTCGTACGAGCGTTCACGGGCCGCCCGCAGCGCCGCGGCGGCGAGGGCCCGCCCGGCGCCCGTGCCGATGCGGTCGGGGCGCACGTAGAAGGCGTAGACCTCGCCGTCGCCCGGGCCGGCGTCGTCGTCGCGGCACGGGCCCATGGCCAGCCAGCCCACCACGGTGCCGGAGTCCTCGGCGACGAGGTCGAGCGTGTCACCGCCCGCACGGGCGAACCTCTTCCTGCGGCCCCGGGCGTCCTGCTCGGCCGACAGCCCGTCGAGGTAGGCCTGCGGCAGGATGCCCGCGTAGGCGGTTCTCCACCCGGCGACGCGCACCGAGGACACGGTCTCGATGTCCTGCTCGCGCATCTCACGAACCTCGTGCATGAGGCGCGGCCCCTTCTTTCACGTGCGTATCGGCAGGCCATCCTATCTGGACGGCCCGCACCCGCCGGGTCGGAAGTCGCGGGGTTCCAGCGGGTTGAGAGGTGTGGCAGTGTTGTTCCGGGGGAAGATCTGTATGCCCGATAGGCGGCCGGTGGGGTGGTGCGGTGATCACGGGGCGCAAGCCGTACGGGTCTGGTGGGGGCGAGGAGAACACCTCGTGCCCGGTCGATTACGCTCGCGAACATGACGAACCTTGATCCCCGCTGGGTGCTCAAGGAGCGCCCATCCGTCGGACTGATCATCGGGCTCGTCGTGGCCGGGCTCTGCGCGCTGGTGTCGTTCTCCTTCGACATCTTCAACGGAGACCCCGTTCAGTTCTTCATCGCGCTCACGCTGGCGCTCGCCCCGGTGCCACTGCTGCTCGCCGGGGTGCTGGCGCTCGACCGCATGGAGCCCGAGCCGCGCAAGGACCTCGCCTTCGCGTTCATGTGGGGCGCCGGCATCGCGGTGCTGGTGGCGGGCATCCTCAACAGCCTCAACCTCCGGTACGTCACCATCGCGACGCAGGACGCCGCCACCGCCCGCAACCTCGTGGCGACGTTCGTGGCGCCCGTTGTCGAGGAGACCATGAAGGGCCTGGTGCTGCTCGGCCTGCTGCGCTGGCGGCGCCAGGAGCTCGACGGCCTGACCGACGGCATCATCTACGCCAGCATGGTGGGCCTGGGCTTCGCCATGAGCGAGAACGTCAGCTACTACGTCATGGCGCAGGACCAGCACGGCGTTCAGGGCCTGGCCGTGACGGTGGTGCTGCGCGGCATCCTGTCGCCGTTCGCCCATCCGCTGTTCACCTCCATGATCGGCATCGCCGTCGCGTACGCCGCGCAGAGCCGGGGCCCGGTGCGCGGCTGGGTGGTGTTCCTCGGCTGGATCGGCGCGATCATCCTGCACGGCATCTGGAACGGCTTCACCTCCTATGGCGGGTTCCAGGGCCTGGCGCTGGCGTACCTGCTGCTGATGATCCTGTTCTTCGTCGAGCTGGGCGTGATCGTCAAGGACCGCCAGCGCATCGTCGGTCTCATCCAGCGCTACCTGCCGCCGTACGGTGGGCTCGGGCTGGTCACCGACGTCGACATCTTCATGCTGTCCTCGCTCCAGGGGCGGCGGCAGGCGCGCCAGTGGGCGAAGGCCTACGGCGGACCCGCGGGCCTGCACGCCATGCGCGACTACCAGGTCACCGCCACCGAGCTGGGGCTGCTCCACGAGCGCGGGGTCCGCGGCGTGATCGACAGGGACACCTTCGAGAACCACAGGGAAGCCCTTCTGGCCTGCATGAGCGCGGCCAAGGCGGCGTTCCCCGTCCCCGAGCGGCACCAGGCCACGATCGCCAGGGGGATGGCCCCTCCGGGGTACGCGCCCGGGCACGACACGCGGCACTCAGCCTCGCCGTACCCTCCGCAGGACGGCCTGCCGCGCGATCCCTACGCGCAGGACGGCCAGGGCCGGCCGGGCGAGCCCCCGCCAGGCTCGCCGCCGCCCCCGCCTCAGGGAGACCCGGGCGCCAACCCGTACGGCCCGCCGCCGCGCAGTCCGGGCGGCAACTCCTACGGTCCACCTCCGGGCGACCGGGGTGGCAACCCCTACGGCCCGCCTCCGGGTAACCGAGGCAACCGGTAGGACCTCGCCGGTCGCAGGGCGGCCCGGCCCGCGCGCAGGCCCTTGCCGGTGGGGCGATCGCGTGTTTCAATCGCGGTACGCGGATGTCCGTGGCCACTTCCGATGCCCTTTTCCGGGGTGGCCCATCAGGAGGCGTACGAGCGCGCCCAAGCGCCGTTCGCCGTCCCCCGCGGCAGCCGGCAGCGACATCTCACGACTTGTCCTCGCTGCTCGCACGCCTCCTCGACGCCCGGAAGGGGCATGGCGCGATCGCGCTCGCATCGATCGCCGTCCCTCGCGGCGGCATCCGCAACGTGAAGAGGAAGCACTGTGAGAACCAAGGCAAAGGTGGCGATCATGACCGCGCTCGCGGTCGTGGCCGCCGGGCTGACGGCGCTGTCGTTACAGCGCTCGGCCGACGCGCACGGAACCATGCAGGCGCCCGCCAGCAGGACGTACGCCTGCTACACCGACGGGCTCACCTCCAGCAACGAGATCAAGCCCAAGAACCCCGCCTGCGCGGAGGCCGTCGCCATCGGCGGGACCCAGCCGCTCTACGACTGGTACGGAGTGCTGCGCTCGGACGGCGGCGGCCGTACCCGGGGCTTCATCCCCGACGGTCAGCTCTGCAGCGGCGGGTTCGCGAAGTACGCGGCCTACGACGCGGCGAGGGCCGACTGGCCGGCGACCGTGATGCAGGCGGGCGCCATGTACGACTTCGTCTACGGCGCCTGGGTGCCCCACCCCGGCGGGTTCAAGCTCTACATCACCAAGGACTCCTACAACCCCACGAAGCCGCTGACCTGGGCCGACATGGAGGAGCAGCCGTTCCTGACGGCCGATCCCGAGCCCGCGGTGACCAACGGCGCCTACCGCTTCTCGGGAAGGCTGCCGAACAAGTCGGGCCGTCACATCATCTACTCGGTGTGGTACCGGTCGGACAGCCAGGAGACGTTCTACGGCTGCTCCGACGTGATCTTCGGCGGCACCTCGACACCCCCGCCGAGCTCGCCGCCGCCCGGCTCGCCGCCTCCGAGCTCGCCGCCGCCCGCGACCCCTCCGCCGACCTCGTGCACGGCGACGGTGACCCTGGAGAACTCCTGGTCGGGCGGGTTCCAGGCCTCGGCGACGATCAAGAACACCGGTAGCGCCCCGATCAACAACTGGTACATCCAGTGGACGATGCCGATCGGGACCACGATCACCCAGGCGTGGAACGGGACGTCCATGCAGAGCGGCCCCACCGGCATGATCCACGCGGCCACCTGGAACGCCACGCTCGCACCGGGGGCCTCGGCGACCGCCGGGTTCCTCGCGAGCACGACGGGAGCCGCGACGCCGACCTTCACGCAGGTGAGCTGCGGGTAGCCCCGGCGAAGTGAACGGGCGTGCCGGTCGCCGCCTCCAGGGCGGCCGGCACGCCCGGTACGGGCGCGCAAGCCCCCCGGGGCAGGCGAAAGGGCTCCGCGAAAGGCCTGGGCCGGTACGGGAAAGGGCTACCGGAAGGCGGCCTGGCACGCGAAAGACCCGAACGCCGGCCGTGAGGCGGAGAGGCACTTCCCCCTCACGGCGTGCGGCGTCCGAGCCCGGACGAGATACGCGGTTGCCGTGGCACCGTTCGAGAGGCGTCACCTCCTCCTAGGCTGGCCAAGATCTGATGGGAGCGCTCCCACGCGCGATCCGGACACTACTCCGGCAGCCGTGCGAACCGAAGAGCGCGCCGGTCCTCC
This sequence comes from Sphaerisporangium viridialbum, assembly GCF_049674955.1. GTDB lineage: Bacteria > Actinomycetota > Actinomycetes > Streptosporangiales > Streptosporangiaceae > Sphaerisporangium > Sphaerisporangium viridialbum. Next base: position 3,807,937 of record NZ_CP187232.1, read on the forward strand.
GGCGGAATGGCGCAGGAAATGCCCAGCTCACGGCCCCTGGCCCCGGCGCGCAGGATGAAACTTTCGCTACGGCGCCGAAACTCGGTCAAGGGGGACGTCCGGTCAGGGGTGCGCGGCGAGGAATCGGTCGAGGGAGGTCTCCCGGGGGCCGGGGAAGACCGGCGAGGACCTGAGCACGACGGAGTCAAGGAACCCCTTGGCCGTCGCGGCCAACTCCCGCGCCGCGTAGACGTAGGTCTTGGCCGGCCACCTGGCGGCGGAGTCGTCGCCGACCCCGAAGGCGTCCAGCCCCGCCGTACGGCACAGCGCGACCGCGCGCGGCAGATGGAAGCTCTGCGTCACGACCGTGAGGCGCCGCACGCCGAACACGTCACGGGCCCGGACGCAGGAGTCCCAGGTGTCGAACCCCGCGTAGTCGAGCACCAGCGCGTCCCGGGGCACCCCGCGGGCGACGAGGTAGTCGCGCATGACCGACGGCTCGTCGTATCCCACGCGGCCGTTGTCGCCGGACAGCAGCAGCGCCCGCACCCTGCCCCCTCGGTACAGCTCGGCGGCGACGTCGAGGCGCGTGGCCAGCATCGGGCTGGGGGACCCGTGGTAGAGGCCGGCGCCGAGCACCAGGCCCACCGGCGCCGCGGGAACCCCGCGCGTCCACCCCGGCGCGGTGCCGGCCGTCACCCGGTGGCCGTCGGTGGACAGCCAGGCCCAGGTCATCGGAGCGAGGGCGAGCAGGCTCAGCGTGACGGCACCGAGGAAGGCGCGGCGCCGCGCCGCGGGAGAGGAGGGGACGAGGCGCGCGGCCCCGGCCCATAGGCGGGACCGGGATGGGAGACGGATCACGAAGGGTTAGACGCCGACCGAGTCCAGTTCGTTGTGGCCGGAGGAGAGCGTTTCCCCTGGGCCCCGTGAGCGCATGAGGAAGACCACCCGCAGGGCCGCGATCCAGACGAGCGTGGCCCCGAGCACGTGCAGGCCGACGAGGATCGCGGGCACGGCCAGGAAGTACTGCACGTAGCCGATGACGCCCTGGGCCAGTTCGACGCCCAGCAGGACCAGCGCCCCGCGCCGTGCCCGGCCGGGGGAGTCGGTGACGTGCAGGGCGAACAGCAGCGCGAACGTCAGCCCGAGGACGATCCAGACGGCGTCGGCGTGCACCTGAACCACGGTCTGGACGTCGAAAGTGAACCGCGAGGCGGCCTCGTCGCCCGAGTGCGGCCCGGTCCCCGTGACCACCACGCCCGCGAGGACCAGCACCAGGACGGCGGCGGTCAGGACGAAGCCCAGCGTGCGGATGTCGCGGTGGACCAGCCGCCTCGGCGGGGCGTCGCCCTCGCCCGAGCGGGCGTAGAGCGCGAACGCCGCGAAGATCATGCCGATGGACAGCACGAAGTGGACGCTGACCGTGACCGGGTTCAGTGCGCTTCGCACCACCAGCCCACCCCACAGCGCCTGGACGGCGACGCCGATCGGCTGGATCCAGGCCAGGCGCACCAGGCTGGAGCGGCGGGGCGCGACGCGGAGCACGGCCACCACGCAGGCCGCGGCGACGGCGAGGACCAGGAAGGCCAGCAGCCGGTTGCCGAACTCGATCGCCATGTTCACCGGCGCGTGCGCGTCATGCGGAGCGGGAACGAAGCTGCCGGGGGTGCACCGGGGCCAGGTGGGGCAGCCGAGCCCCGAACCCGTGAGCCGCACGGCCGCGCCGGTCAGAGTGATGCCCACGTTGACGACCACACTGGCCAGCGCCCACCGCCTGACGGTGAGGGGCGTCGGGGACCACGCGGAGTGGAACAGGTCGAGCGCGCGGCTCCTGAGCTGGTCGAGGAGGGCGCGCGGCCGCGTTTCCCCGGCGCGGTTCTGGGGCTGGTCTGCTGCGGTCACGGCACACATCGTAGGCGGCGACACCGCCGCCCCTGTGCGTAGCCCTCCGCTGCGGTGCGGTTGTGACGCCTGAGAGGGGTACGGCACTCGAAACACCGGAAAGCGGGATTGATTGCCCCTCTGAATATGTGACATATTACTGAGGGGTCAAGGAATCGGGCGCGGGGGGTGAGAATGGCCGACGTCGTGGTGATCGGAGCCGGCGTCGTCGGGGCGGCGTGCGCGTACTTCGCCGCGAAGGCGGGCCTGGCCGTCACCGTGGTCGACCGCGGCGGCGTCGCGGCGGGCACCACCGGAGCGGGCGAGGGCAACATCCTGGTCTCCGACAAGGAGCCGGGTCCCGAGCTGGAGCTGGCCCTGCTGTCCAACCGCCTCTGGCGCGAGCTGGCCGTCCTCGGCGGCTTCGAGTTCGAGCCGAAGGGCGGCCTGGTCGTCGCCGAGACCGCCGAGGTGCTGGAGGCCCTGACCGCGCTCGCCGAGGAGCAGGCCCGCCGGGGCGTGGAGCAGGCGCCCGTGGCGCCGGGCGAGCTGCCGGGGTACGAGCCGCACCTGACGCGGAATCTGGCCGGCGCGGTCTTCTACCCGCAGGACGCCCAGGTGCAGCCCATGCTCGCCGCCGCCCGGCTCCTCCGGCACGCCCCGGGCGTCACGCTGCGCACGAGAGCGACCGTCACCGGCTTCCTGCGCGACGGCGACCGGGTGACCGGCGTCCGCACCAGCGGCGGGGACATCCCGGCGGGCGCCGTGGTGAACGCCGCGGGCACCTGGAGCGGCGAACTGGCCGCGCTCGCCGGCCTCGACCTGCCCGTGCTGCCGCGCCGCGGCTTCATCCTGGTCACCGAGCCCATCTCCGGGCGCCTCGGCGTGCCGCTGATCAGGCACAAGGTCTACACCGCCGCCTACGTCACCGACGTGGCGAGCGACTCCGCGGGCCTGTCGACCAGCGCGGTCATCGAGGGCACCCCCGCGGGCACGGTGCTCATCGGCGCGAGCCGCGAGCGGGTGGGCTTCGACCGCACGATGTCGATCCCGGTGGTCGAGGCGCTCGCCCGCCAGGCCGTCGCGCTGTTCCCCGTGCTGGCCGATCGAAGGGTGATCAGGGCCTACTGCGGCTTCCGCCCGTACTGCCCCGACCACCTTCCCGTGATCGGGGCGGACCCCCGCGCGCCCGGCCTGTACCACGCGTGCGGGCACGAGGGCGCGGGCATCGGCCTCGCCCCCGCCACCGGCCACCTGATCGCCGGGCTGCTCACCGGGGCGGCCCCCGAGCTGGACCTGAGCCCCTTCCGCCCGGAAAGGTTCGCCGCGTGAACCCCTCGTCAGAGCGACCCCCCGCCACCCCGGACGCCAAGGCCCCGGAGCGACCCGCGCACGCCGGCCATCTCGTGGGGGCGCGGCCCGAGCCGGGCTTCGACATCAGCGTGGACGGGCGCCCCGTCCCGGCGGTGCCGGGCCAGACGGTCGGCGCCGTCCTGCACGCCAACGGCATCAGATCGTGGCGTACGACCCGGATCGGCGGGCGTCCCCGCGGGCTGTTCTGCGGCATCGGGGTGTGCTTCGACTGCCTGGTCACCGTCAACGGCGAGGCGTCCCTGCGCGCCTGCCAGACCGAGGCCCGGCCCGGGGACGAGGTGACGACCGGATGAGGCACCCGCGTGAGCGCCTCCCGCAGGCGGAGTCCGCGATGAAGGATCTCGCGGTCGTCGGGGCCGGTCCCGCCGGGATGGCGGCGGCCGTCGCCGCCTCCGAGGCCGGGCTGAGCGTCGTGCTGATCGACTCCGGGGCCCGGCTGGGCGGCCAGTACTACCGGCACCCGCCCGAGGGGTTCCGCGCCCGCCGGCCGGGGGCACTCCACCACGGGTTCGCGCGGTTCACCCGCCTCGCCGGCGCCCTCGGCGAGCACGGCGTGGAGGTCCGCCTCCGTCACCGCGTCTGGGCCGCCGAGAAGATCACCGGTACCGAAGCGCCGGTCGGCGCAGAAGGCACGATCGCCGTGCACTGCCTGGCGGGCGCCAGGGACGAACGGCGCGAGACCGTCCTCGCCAGGCGGCTGGTCATCGCCACCGGGGCGCACGACCGGTCGCTGCCGTTCCCCGGCTGGGACCTTCCCGGCGTGTTCACGGCGGGCGGCGCGCAGGCGCTGCTCAAGGGCGACCTCGTGGTGGCCGGGCGCAGGGTCGTCGTCGCGGGCACCGGGCCCTTCCTGCTTCCCGTCGCCGCCGCGCTGGCCGACGCGGGCGCGCGCGTCGCCGGGGTCTTCGAGGCCAACGGCGGGCTCGGCCTCGCGCCCGCCCTGATCGCCCACCCCGGCAGGCTCGCGGAGGGCGCCGGATACGCCTACCGCCTGGCCAGGCACCGCATCCCGTACGCCGGCGGCCACGCCGTGGTCGCCGCGCACGGGCAGGACGAGCTCACGCACGTCACCGTGGCGAGACTCGGCGCGAACTGGGTTCCAGGGCCCCGGCGGACGATCGAGTGCGACGCGCTGGCCGTCGGCTACGGCTTCGTCCCGCAGATCGAGCTCGCCACGCAGCTCGGCTGCGCCACCGCGACCGACAGGGACGGCGGCCCCGTCGTCGCCGTGGACGAGGGGATGCGCACCAGCGTGCCCGGCGTCTACGCGGCGGGCGAGCCGACCGGCGTCGGCGGGGCCCGGCTGGCGGAGGTCGAGGGCCTGATCGCCGGGCGCGCGGCCGCCGCGGACCTCGGCCGCCCGGTGAGCCCGGCGCCCGGCCTGGCGAGAAGACGAGCCCGGCTCGCCGCGTTCGGCGGGGCCCTGCAGGACGCCTACCCCGTCCGCGACGGCTGGATGGGCTGGCTGCGCGACGACACGCTGATCTGCCGCTGCGAGGAGGTCCCGTACGCGCGGATCAAGGAGGCGCGGGAGCTCGGCGCGGTCGACGCCCGGTCGCTGAAACTGCTGGCCCGGCCGGGGATGGGCTGGTGCCAGGGCCGCGTGTGCGGCTACGCCGTGTCGTGCCTGGCGGGGGAGGATCCCCTGCCGCCACGCCGGCCGATCGCCCAGCCCGTACGGCTCGGCGATCTCGCAGGAGCAGGAGACCCAGCAGAAGACCCAGAAGGAGAGGACCCCTGATGACGACCCGTGAGAAGCCCTGGCACGGAGTGATGGTGGCGACGGCGCTGCCGCTGCGCGCGGACCTGAGCGTCGACGAGGAGGGCTACGCCGCGCACTGCCGCTGGCTGGTCGAGCAGGGATGCGACGGCGTGGTGCCCAACGGCTCGCTCGGGGAGTACCAGACGCTCACCCCCGAGGAGCGCGCCCGCGTCGTGGAGACGGCCGTCGCGGCAATCGGCGGCGACCGCGTGATGCCGGGCGTGGCGGCTTACGGCGCGGCGGAGTCCCGCCGCTGGGCCGAGCAGGCGGGGGAGGCGGGCTGCCAGGTGGTGATGCTGCTCCCGCCCAACGCCTACCGCGCCGACGAGCGCGCGGTGGTCGCGCACTACCGCGAGGTCGCCAAGGCGGGCCTGCCCATCGTGGCGTACAACAACCCGTACGACACCAAGGTGGACCTCGTTCCCCCGCTGCTGGCGAAGCTGTACGACGAGGGGCTGATCGTCGGGGTCAAGGAGTTCACCGGCGACGTGCGGAGGGCGTACGAGATCGCTGAGCTGGCCCCCGGCCTGGACCTGCTGGTGGGCTCGGACGACGTGCTGCTGGAGCTGGCCGTCGCCGGGGCCGTGGGCTGGGTCGCCGGGTTCCCGAACGCGCTACCCGCCTCCTGCGCGGCCCTGTTCCGCGCGGCCGCCGAGGGGGACGTCGCCGGGGCGCTGCCGCTGTACCGTACGCTGCACCCGCTGCTGCGCTGGGACGCCAAGGTCGAGTTCGTGCAGGCCATCAAGCTGTCGATGGACCTCGCCGGACGGTACGGCGGGCCGTGCCGGCAGCCGAGGGGGCCACTGTCCCCCGAGCACGAGGCCGCGGTCCGCGCGGCCGCCGAGAAGGCGCTGGCCGAAGGGTTGCGGTGAGCCGTCCGTGAGGACCAAGAAGATCTTCCACGTGGTCGACTCGCACACCGAGGGGATGCCCACCCGGGTCGTCACCGGGGGAGTCGGCGTCATCCCCGGCGCGAGCATGGCCGAGCGCAGGGAGTACTTCCTGGCGCACCTGGACCACATCCGCAAGCTGCTGATGTACGAGCCGCACGGCCACTCGGCGATGAGCGGCGCGATCCTGCAACCCCCGACCCGCCCGGACGCCGACTTCGGCGTGCTCTACATCGAGGTGTCCGGCTGCCTGCCGATGTGCGGCCACGGCACCATCGGGGTGGCGACGGTGCTGGTGGAGACCGGGATGGTGGAGGTCGTCGAGCCCGTCACGACCGTCCGGCTCGACACGCCCGCCGGGCTGGTCGTCGCCTCGGTGCGGGTGCAGGACGGCGCGGCCCGGTCGGTGACGATCCAGAACGTGCCCTCCTTCAGCGCCGGGCTAGACCGTACGGTCAAGGTGCCCGGCCTGGGCGAGGTGACCTACGACCTGGCGTACGGCGGCAACTTCTACGCGATCCTGCCGATCGAGTCGGTGGGGCTGGCGTTCGACCGCTCGCAGGGCCAGCGGATCCTCGACGCGGGCCTCGCGATCTCGGCGGCGATCAACGAGGCCGGCGAGCCGGTCCACCCGCTGGACCCCGGGATCCGGGGCTGCCACCACGTCCAGTTCGTCGCCCCCGGCTCCGACGCCCGGCTGTCGCGGCACGCCATGGCCATCCATCCCGGGTGGTTCGACCGCTCGCCGTGCGGCACGGGGACCAGCGCCCGCATGGCGCAGCTCCACGCGAGGGGCGAGCTGGGGCTTGGGGAGGACTTCGTCAACGAGTCCTTCATCGGCACCCGGTTCACCGGGCGGCTGGTCGAGCGGGCCGAGGTGGCCGGGCACGAGGCGGTCGTCCCGACGATCACGGGCAGGGCGTGGCTGACGGGTACGGCACAGCACTTCCTCGATCCTGACGACCCGTTCCCGGAGGGGTTCCTCCTGTGAGGTGCTAGATCCATGACGTGGACTAGGGTTCCATGTAGCGGGATACTTGACTGTTCCATCCCGAAGTTCGAGAGGGATTCACGATGAGCGTTGTCGAGAGCCGGTCCCCCCAGAACCCGGCCGATGTGGTCGCGAGCGTCACGGCCGCCGGAGGAGCGGGCGTCGCCGAGGCGGTACGCCGGGCGAGGGCCGCGCAGGGGCGGTGGGCCGGGGCGAACGCCGCGCGGCGCGCGACCGTCCTGGCCGAGGCAGCCGAGGCCGTGGCCGCCGCGGCGGACGAGCTCGGCTCGCTGATCGTCCGCGAGGTCGGCAAGCCGGTCACCGAGGCGGCGGGCGAGGTGGCGCGGTCGGTGGCGATCCTGCGCTACTACTCCCAGCAGGTCTTCGACCCCATCGGCGCGATGCACGAGCCATCGGGCGCCGGGCTCGCCTACACCCGCAGGCGCCCGCGCGGCGTGGCCGGGCTGATCACCCCGTGGAACTTCCCGCTCGCCATCCCCTTGTGGAAGGCCGCGCCCGCTCTCGCCTTCGGCAACGCCGTCGTGCTCAAGCCCGCCCCGCAGGCGCTCGGCTGCGCGTTGCGCCTGGCCGAGCTGCTCGGCCTGCCCGACGATCTGTTCCAGGTCGTCCCCGGCGACGCCGAGGAGGGCGCGGCGCTGATCGAGGCCGCTGACGTGGTCTCCTTCACCGGGTCGGCGGCCGTGGGCCGCAAGGTCAGCGTGGCGGCGGCCGGAAGGGGCGTGCAGGTCCAGGCGGAGATGGGCGGGCAGAACGCCAGCATCGTGCTGGACGACGCCAACCTGGAAGCCGCCGCCGCGCAGATCGCCGCCGCCGCGTTCGGGTACGCCGGGCAGAAGTGCACCGCGACCAAGCGCGTCATCACCGTGGGCAACGCCGATGAAGTGCGCGAGGCGCTGGTCGCCGCCGTCGCCAAGCTCGGCGTGGGCGACCCCGCCGACCCCGGCACCGCCGTGGGGCCGCTGATCGAGGAGGCCGCCCGCGACCGCGTGGTGTCGGCGGCGGCCGGGGGACGGGTGCTCACCGGAGGTGAGGCGCTCGACCGCGACGGCTGGTTCGCCGCCCCGACGCTGGTGGACGGCGTCCCCGCCGATCACGTGCTCGCCCGCGACGAGGTCTTCGGGCCCATCTGCCTGGTGCAGGACGCGGGCTCGGTGGACGAGGCGGTCGCCCTGGCCAACGGGGTGCGCTACGGCCTGGCCTCCGCGGTGTACACGCGCGACCTCGACCGGGCGCTCGACGTCTCGGCGCGGCTGGAGACCGGGCTGGTCAAGGTCAACAACCCGACGAGCGGCGTGGACTTCTACCTGCCGTTCGGCGGCGAGAAGGACTCCAGCTACGGCCCGCGCGAGCAGGGCAAGGCCGCCCAGGAGTTCTACACCTCCACCCACACGGTCGCCCTCGGACCGGCCGGCGGCCGGCTCTGAGGCGTCCCCGTGCCTCGTTCTCACCGCGCGGCACGGGGGTTTCGTCAGAGCTGTACCGGCCTTCTAACGGTCTGATCTCGGACCTTGACGCTGACTTTCCGTGCATGTGCAATGTCACACACCATGCTGAGACGACGCTGTTTCGCTAGGAGATGCACGATGGGCAAATCGCGTGTAGCCGTGATCTGGTCGCTGGCGACGGCCGTGGGCATGCTGACGGCCGGCTGCGGCCAGGGGCTCCTCGGCGGCGGCTCGGACGCCGGCGGGGACGAGGGCCCGATCACCCTCGGGATGCTGATCCCACAGTCCGGCAGCGAGGCGGCCATCGGCCCGTACATGAAGAACGCCGCGCAGCTCGCGGTGGACGAGATCAACGGCAAGGGCGGCGTGCTCGGGCGCAAGCTCGACCTCAAGGTCGCCGACGACGCCTGCGACGCCCAGACGGCGGTCGCCGGGGCCAACAAGCTCGTCACCGAGGGCGTGAAGATCTCGGTGGGCGGCTACTGCTCGGGCGCCACGCTGCCCACCTTGCCGGTCTTCGGCAAGGCGAACATCCCGATGATCATCCCGGCGGCCAACTCGCAGGAACTGGTCGATCAGCACCTCAAGCACGTCTTCCTGATCAACGGCACCGGCACGCAGCAGGCCGCCGCCGCCATGGCCTGGATCACCAAGCAGGGGGCCCAGCGCGTGGCGCTGGGGCACGACAACACCAGTTACTCCAAGGACATCGCCGTCCGCACGCAGGCGCTGCTCGACCAGGCCGGCGGCCCCGACACCGCCATCCTGGAGGCGGTGACGCCCAAGGAGAGCGACTACAGCGCGAACGTCAACAACATCCTGGCCAAGAAGCCCGACTTCGTCTACTGGACCGGCTACTTCCAGGAGGGCGGCCTGATCACCCGGCAGCTGCGCCAGGCCGGGTACAAGGGCGGCATCATGGTCGGCGACGGCTCGGTGTCGGAGAAGCTCGCGCAGATCGCCGGGGCCGAGGCGGGCGAGGGCGTGTACGCCACGATGACCCAGACGCCCGAGACCCTCCAGGGCGCGGAGACCTGGATCGCCGACTACAAGAAGAAGTTCGGCTCCGCCCCCGGCCCGTACAGCAACCAGGCCTACGACGCCGTGCGGCTGGCCGCCGAGGCCGTCAAGAAGGCAGGGTCGACCGACGGCGCGAAGGTCATCACCGCGCTCGAAGGGATCGACGGGTTCCAGATGTTCTCCGGCCCGCTGAGGTTCACCCCCGACCACACCCTGTCCACCGGAGGCTTCCAGATCCTGGTCGTGAAGTCCGGGAAGTTCGCCCTCCAGGACGCGCTCAAGTGACCCCGCGCGCGGGGTCCCAAGGAAACCTGACATGTCACAGCTGATCTGGAACGGGCTGTTCGTCGGCTCGTTCTACGCGCTGGTGGCGCTGGGCTACAGCATGGTCTACGGGATCATGAAGCTGCTCAACTTCGCCCACGGCGACATCTACATGCTCGGCGCCTTCACCGGGTTCGCGATCCTCGGCGCGGTGGGAGGCGTCTCGCCGGGCATGGCGCTGCCGGCGCTGCTCGGCGTGCTCGTCGTCACGATGGCCGTCACCGGCCTCTCCGGCGTCGTGCTCGAACGCGTCGCCTACCGCCCGCTGCGAAACGCCCCCCGGCTCTCGCTGCTCATCACCGCCGTCGGCGCGTCGTTCGCGCTGGAGTACGGGATGCGCGCCGCCGCCGGGGCGGACCCGCAGGTCTACCCGCTGCGGCTCGGCGGCACGTCCGTCGAGGTGCTGGGCGCGCGGATCACGCTGCAGCAGATCGCGCTCATCGTCGTGGCCGTCGCCCTCATGGCCGGGCTGAACCTGCTGGTCACCCGCACCCGCGAGGGCCGGGCCATGCGGGCCATCGCCCTCGACCCGCGCACCAGCGCGCTCATGGGCATCAACGTGAACGCGGTGATCTCGCGCACCTTCTTCCTCGGCTCCGCCCTCGCGGGCGCTGCCGGCGTGATGGCCGGGGCCTACTACGGGAAGATTGACTTCCTGATGGGCTTCCTCATCGGGCTGAAGGCGTTCACCTCGGCGGTCATCGGCGGCATCGGCAACATCCCCGGCACCATGCTGGGCGGGCTGCTGCTCGGGCTGCTGGAGTCCTTCGGCACCTACTGGCTCGGCGGCGAGTGGCGTGACGTGTTCGCCTTCGGGGTGCTCATCCTGTTCCTGTCCGTACGGCCGACCGGCCTGCTCGGCGAGCGTGTGACGGAGCGCGTGTGACGGCCCGGAGCGGGACGCGCGCCGGGAGGGGCACCGCGCTCGGCCGCGCGACCTCACGGCTCCTCGACAGCAGGTGGGCCGGGCTCGCCGGGCTGGCCGGCGCCGTGCTCGCCCCGTTCGTGATCGCCACGCCGTACGCGCTGTCGGTCATGACCAGCGCGGCGATCTTCGTGATGCTGGCCTCGGGGCTGAACATCGTGGTCGGGTTCTGCGGGCTGCTCGACCTCGGGTACGTCGCCTTCTTCGCCGTCGGCGCGTACACCAGCGGAGTGCTGAGCACCCGGTTCGACCTTCCGCTGCTGGCCACCGTGCCCGCCGTCATCGTGGTCACCGTCCTCGCGGGCATCGTGATCGGCGCGCCCACCCTGCGGCTGCGCAGCGACTATCTGGCCATCGTCACGCTGGGCTTCGGCGAGATCATCCGCATCACGGCCAACAACCTGGACGTCACCGGCGGGCCGTCGGGCATCTACGGCATTCCCGGCCTCACCGGCAGCCCGGTCGTCTTCTACTACCTGACCGTGGTGATCGTCTCGATCGCCGTCATCGGCGCCTCCCGGCTCGGCAGGTCACGGCTCGGGCGGGCCTGGCGGTTCGTCCGCGAGGACGAGGACGCCGCCGAGGCCATGGGCGTGCACACCTACAAGGTCAAGCTGGCGGCCTACATCGCCGGCGCGGTCTGGGGCGGGCTGGCCGGAGTGCTGTTCGCCGGGCAGCTCTCCGCGATCTCCCCGGGCAGCTTCACGTTCCTGCAGTCCGCCCTCGTGCTCATGGCCGTGGTGCTGGGCGGCATGGGGTCCACCCCGGGGGTCGTGGTGGGGGCCATCGTGATCAGCCTGCTCCCCGAGCTGCTGCGCGACTTCGCCGGCTACCGGTTCTTCGCCTTCGGCGTGCTGCTGATCGTCGTCATGCTGGTCCGCCCGCAGGGACTGTGGCCGCACCGTTCCCGGGAGGCGAGCTCATGACCCCGCTGCCCCGTCGGGAGGCTTTCGAGGGAGACCGGTTCATGACTTTGCCGTCGGTCGAGGAGCTTTCGAGGGAGGCCGGCCCATGACCCTGCTGTCGGTCGAGAAGCTTTCGAGAGGGGCCGGCTCGTGACCCTGCTGTCGGTCGAGGACCTGAGGCTCTCCTTCGGCGGCCTGCTCGCCATCGACGGCCTGTCCTTCACGGTCGGGGAGGCCGAGATCGTCTCGGTGATCGGGCCGAACGGCGCGGGGAAGACGTCCGCCTTCAACTGCGTGACCGGGTTCTACCGGCCCACCGCCGGTCGCGTCGTCCTGTCGGGCCGTGAGATCACCGGCCTGCGGCCGTCCAGGATCGCGGGGCTCGGCGTGGCGCGGACGTTCCAGAACCTGCGGCTGTTCGGTGAGATGTCCGTGCTCGACAACGTCCGCGCGGGGGCCCACCTGTGGCTCAGGCAGAACTTCATCGACGCGCTGCTGCACACCCCGCGCTACCGCCGTACCGAGCGCGAGTGCACCGAGCAGGCCCACCACTGGCTGGACTTCGTCGGCCTGCGCGGGGACCGGTTCGGCGAGGCGCGCTTCCTGCCGTACGGCGAGCAGCGCCGGGTGGAGATCGCCCGCGCCCTGGCCCGCAGGCCGGGGCTGCTGCTGCTCGACGAGCCGGCGGCCGGGCTCAACCACGGTGAGAAGGCCGAGATGCTCGACCTGATCCGCCGGATCCGCGAGCTGGGCATCGCCACCGTGCTGATCGAGCATGACATGGGGCTGGTCATGGAGGTGTCCGAGCGCGTGATCGTGCTCAACTTCGGCCGCGAGATAGCCGACGGCCGCCCCGAGGACGTCCGCCGCGACCCCGCCGTCATCGAGGCCTATCTGGGCAAGGACGACGAGGACCCCGACACCGACGCGGACGCGTACACAGAGACGCGCACGGACACGGACAACGAGACGGACCCGGAAGCGGAGACGGACCCGGGCGCCGAAGCGGGCACCGGGACGGGCACGGAAGCGGAGACCGTCACGGAGACGGAGACGGAGGTGGACCCGGGCACGGACATGGACGCGGGCACGGAGACGGACGCGGGCACGGAGACGGGGACCAAGGCGGGGACCAAGGCGGGGGGAGGCCACGATGGCGGCGCTTGAGGTCGAGGCGCTCGACGTCCACTACGGCGGCGTGCACGCCCTGCGGGGGATGTCGCTCACCGTCAGGGAAGGCGAGATCGTCGCATTGCTCGGCAACAACGGCGCCGGCAAGACGACCACGCTCTCCGCCGTGTCCGGGCTCGTACGCCCGACCTCCGGCAAGATCGTCTTCGACGGCGCGGACGTGACCCGGGCCAGGCCCGAGGCCATCGTCCGCGCCGGGCTGGTGCACGTCCCCGAGGGGCGCCGGGTCTTCAGCACGCTGACGGTGCACGAGAACCTCCAGATCGGCGGCTACCTGGTCCGCGACAAGGGCGAGATCCGCAAGCGCGTCGACCGGGTGTACTCCCTGCTGCCGCGCCTGGCCGAGCGGCGTTCGCAGCAGGGCGGCACGCTGTCCGGCGGCGAGCAGCAGATGCTCGCGATCGGCCGCGCCCTGGTCTCCGGGCCACGGCTGCTCCTGCTGGACGAGCCCTCGATGGGCCTCGCGCCGCTGGTGGTCGCGTCCGTCATGGAGCTGGTCCGCGAGGTGAATGCCGAGGGAGTCTCGGTGCTGCTCGTCGAGCAGAACGCCAAGGCGGCGCTCAAGATCGCCCACCGGGGGTACGTGATCGAGAACGGCGAGTGCGTGCTCGGCGGCTCCTCGGCCGAGCTACGCGGAGACTCCCGCGTCGTCGAGGCCTACCTGGGCGGCGTCTGATGGATAGCAGGACATGGACCGGCACGACGCCCGGAACCGGCACGACGCGGGGAACCGGCACGACTCCCGGGACAGGTACGACCGCCGGGACAGGTACGACGCGGGGAACCGGTACGACGCGGGGAACCGGTACGGCACCACGGAGTGGCGGGGTTCTGGGCATGGGCGGGGAGATCGAGGTCCGGACGATCGACTACCACACCGGTGGCGAGCCGTTCCGTATCGTCACGGCAGGCGTTCCGGAGATTCCCGGCGCCACGGTGCTGGAACGCCGGACGAACGCCTCCGCGCCCGAGATCGACCGCGTACGCAGGCTGCTCTGCCACGAGCCGCGCGGCCACGCCGACATGTACGGGTGCTTCCTCGTACCGCCGGACGACGCGGGCGCCCACCTGGGGGTGCTGTTCTGGCACAAGGACGGCTACTCCACGGCCTGCGGGCACGGCACGATCGCGCTGGGCGTCCACGCGGTGGAGTCCGGCCTCGTCCAAGCCGATCCCGACGGGGACACCGACGTGGTCGTGGACGTTCCGTCCGGCCGGGTCACGGCACGGGTCCACTGCTCGGGCGGGGTGATCGAGTCGGTGACCTTCCGGAACGTCCCCTCCCACGTCACCGCCCGGAACGTCCCGATAACCGTCCCCACCGCCGCCCGTACCGGAGCACCAGGAGCCGCTGGAACCGGAGCCGCGGAGGCCCTCCACGTCTCGGGAGCCACCCGAGGAGCGGCCGAGGTCGCGGTCGATATCGCCTACGGCGGGGCGATGTACGCATCACTCCCGGCGGGGGCCTTCGGGCTGAGTGTGGAGCCGCGTCACCTGACCGACCTCATCGCCCTCGGACGCGCCGTCAAGGCGGCGCTCAGGGACCACCCGGCCGCCCGGCATCCCACCGACGACCGGCTCTCCGGCATCTATGGAGTGATCTTCTACGACGAGCTCGGCCCCGGCCACCAGCGCAACGTCACCGTGTTCGCGGACGGCGAGGTGGACCGTTCCCCGTGCGGCTCGGGGACGGCCGCGCGGCTCGCCCTGCTGCACGCGGACGGGTTCACCGGCGAGTTGACGCATGACAGCATCGTCGGCACCACGTTCACCGGGAGGGTCGCCGAGGTGCGCGGCGACGCGGTGATCCCGGAGATCACCGGGATGGCGTATCGCACCGGCTCGCACCGGTTCGTCCTCGACCCCCGCGATCCCGTGGGCCCGGGGTTCACGCTGCGATGAGCGTGCTGCCGTACATCGACGGGGACACCCTGCGGCGCCTGGTGCCGATGGAGCATGCCGTGTGGGCGCTTTCCGAGGCGCTCCTCGGCGGCCTCGACCCTGAGGAGGGCCCGCGCCGCCCGGTCGTGGACGTGCCAGCCGGGCAGTTGCTGCTGATGCCCGCCGCGTACGGCCGCCACGCGGGGATCAAGGTGGCGAGCGTCGCCCCGGCGAACCCCGGCAGGGGGCTTCCCCGGATCCAGGGCACCTACCTGCTGCTCGACGGCGCAACCCTGACCCCGCTGGCCGCCATGGACGGCGTCGCGCTCACCTCGCTGCGCACTCCGGCCGTCTCGGCGCTCGCCGTACGGCACCTGGCCCGGCCGGACGCGCGGTCGCTCACCGTCTTCGGCACCGGGCCGCAGGCATGGGCCCACGTCGAGGCGCTCCGCACCGTACGGCCCATCGAGCACGTCACCGTCGTCGCCCGGAATCCGGCCAGGGCCCATGACCTGGTCACCCACTGCGCCACCCTCGGCCTGACGGCGAAGGTGGTCCCGGCGGTGGGGGTGGCCGATGCCGTGGCGGGGGCGGATGTGATCGCGTGCTGCACGAGTGCGCGGGAGCCGCTGTTCCCCGGCGCGCTGGTGGCCGACGGTGCGCTGGTCGTCGCGGTCGGCTCGCACGAGCCGGACGCCCGCGAGATCGACGGCGAGCTCGTCGCCCGTGCCACCGTGGTGGTCGAGTCCCGTACGGCAGCGCTGGCGGAGGCCGGGGATGTCATCATGCCGATCCGGTCGGGGCTGATCGGCGAGGACCATCTGGCGGGCGGCCTCGCGGAGCTGGTGAACGGCGCCGTCCAGCCCGGTCCGGGACCGCGCGTGTTCAAGAGCGTGGGCATGGCCTGGGAGGATTTGGTCGTGGCGGCCGCCGCCCACGACGCGTGGGCGGGCCGATGAGCCCGGGAGGAGATGCCGGCATGGCGAGCGGGTCCGCGCGGGGTGCGGCGTGAGCGAGGAGGGCAGGCTCGACCTGCCGGTCAT
Source organism: Sphaerisporangium viridialbum (assembly GCF_049674955.1). GTDB lineage: Bacteria > Actinomycetota > Actinomycetes > Streptosporangiales > Streptosporangiaceae > Sphaerisporangium > Sphaerisporangium viridialbum. Next base: position 3,823,569 of record NZ_CP187232.1, read on the forward strand.
GGCCGGGCGCCAGAGCCTTCGCGAGCAGGTGGCGCAGGCCCTGCGTGACGCCCTGGTCGCCGCCGAGATGCGCCCCGGCGTCGTCTACTCCGCCCCGGTGCTCGCCGCGCAGTTCGGCGTGTCCGCCACCCCCGTGCGCGAGGCGATGCTCGACCTGGCCAAGGAGGGCCTGGTCGAGGCGGTGCCCAACAAGGGGTTCCGGGTCACCGAGCTGTCCGAGCGCGACCTGGACGAGCTCACCGAGATCCGCAGGCTCCTTGAGGTGCCCACGGTGGCGCGCCTGGCCGACGCCTCCCGCGCGGACGACTTCGAGGCGCTCCGGCCGGTCGCCGAGGAGATCGTCTCGGCGGCGGAGCGCGGCGACCTACTGGCCTATGTCAACGCCGACCTCCGCTTCCACGTGGAGCTGCTGGGGTTCGCCGGCAACGCGCATCTGGTCGAGATCGCGCGCGACCTGAGATACCGCGCCCGGCTGTACGGCCTGAAGACGATGTTCGAGCGGGGCACCCTCGCCGACTCCGCCCGCGAGCACCTCGCCATCCTGGACGCCCTGGTCAGCGGCGACGCGGACGCCGCCAGGACCGTAATGGACCACCACATCCAACACATCCGCGGCATCTGGGCCGACCGCCCCGAGTGACCCGACTCGGCGCAGTGCAGGGCCTGGGGCACGCGAACTGATTCCGATGTTCTTCTCAGCGCGCCGGTATGACGGACAGGTCTAAGCACTGCCTCAACAATTCCTCAACACGAGCCGACCTATCTTCCTCTCACTGAGCACCACAAGGCACGACAAGAGAGGAAGACGATCATGACCATCCGCCCGCGTTACTCGCTGGCCGCGTTGGCCCTCGTCACGACCGCCTCCGTCGGCATGCTCGCGACGGCGACCGCTCCGGCGAACGCTGCAACCCCCGAGACCCGCACGAGCGCCGGTCACGCGGCCGTGCGGGGCCCGGCGTCTCAATCGCAGTCAGCGCGGCAGCTCGGCACCTGCATGTGGATCGGCAAGCCCTACGGTCAGAAGATCGGCGGAAAGTGGCACGTGGTGGGCCAGGGAGGTGCCACTTGCAGCAACGGCCTGGGCGCCGGTAGGGGCTTCATCGAGATCGAACTGCAGCAGAAGCGCGCGTGGGGCTGGGACGGCCGGCAGACGAAGACTCTCTGGGGAGCCGGGACAGCTCATCCGAGGGCCAAGTGCAAGAGCTTCGGGTGGTACACCTGGCGAACCGTGGCGAGCGTCTACGGCTGGAACGGGAGAAACTACTCCCGCGTCGGGCTCAAGACCTCCTCCACCTGGCGGACCCGCTGCTAGTTGCCCGTCTTGCCCGTCACCCGGCCGTGGCCGGGTAACGGCTCCAGCTTCGGATGGGTGAACCGGTGAACAGCACCACTGATCCCCGCCGGCGGTGACGAGGCGTCTCACGCGCTGCCCTTCATGTGTGAGACGCCTCGGGATCCTCACGGGCGGGCAGCAACCGCGGACGCGCGTCGGCTTCGTGCCGCATGCGGTTCGGCAGAACTTCGCGGGCGTAGCCGGCGTCTAAAGGACGTAAGTGATCAGATATGGGGGTTGGCGCATGGCGTTGGCTTCAGCCCTGCTTGATGGGGATCCTTCCCGGTTGGGGGATTTCTGGCTGGCCGGACGGCTGGGAGCCGGAGGCCAGGGAGTGGTCTATGAGGCCTACGACGCCGAAGGCACCCGGGTGGCCATCAAGGTGCTGCACGGCGACGCCGCGAGCGACCCTGATCTGCGCTCCCGGTTCGGCAGGGAAGCCTCCGCCGCGCAACGGGTCGCCTCCTTCTGCACCGCCCGCGTCCTCGCGGTCGATCTGGACGCGCCCAAGCCCTACATCGTCAGCGAGTACGTCGAAGGACCCAGCCTGCGCCGCGCCGTCATGGACGGACGCCCCTTCATGGGCGACGACCTGCACCGCCTGGCCACCGCCGTCGCCACGGCCCTGACCGCCATTCACGTCACCGCCTTCAGCCCGGCCGGCGACCTGGTTGCCGTCACCCTCATCGACGCGCGGAACCATTTCCGCCTCCTGCGGCTTCCCGGGGGCGAGCCGGTGGCGCGGCGGTGGCACGACTCCGAGACCTGCGCCAGGAACGCGGTGGCGGTGGCGTTCAGTCCCGACGGACATACCCTGGCCTGCGGCACCACCTCGGGTATCTCCCTTGTCGACGTACGTACCGGACGATCCCTCCCTAATCAGCCCGGCGTGGGATGGGACTCGAATGGCGGTCGTATCCGGTTCAGCTCGGACGGACGCTTCATGCTGGCCGAAGGGGCGACCAACGTGCGGCTCATCCGGGTCGCGGACGGCGACACCTTGCTGACCTACCCTGGTGCGCCGGAAGACGCCGGCTTCGACGGCACGACGCTGCGCTTCCTCACCGACAACATGGTGGTGGACGTCGACATCTCCGACCTCGTCGATCCGGTAAGGCTTCCCGGCCCGGCACCCGATACCGCGGTGTTCAGCCCGGACGGCCGCCTTCTCGTGACGCACGGCGAAAACTCCCGGTCACTGGTGCTCTGGGACGTCGCGCGGCACCGGACCTTCGGCTCGCCGATACGGCTCAGCAGCGGGGACAGCCTGGACCCTCAGCCCACGTTCAGCGGCGACGGACGGCTCCTGGCATCCGTCGACGGCTCGAACGAGGGAGCCGTGAGCGTGTGGGACACCCAGAAGGGCACGCGTGTCGCGAGCATCAAGCTGACCGGAGACTGGTATCCGCACTCCCTCGCCATGAACGCCGACGGCTCTCTGCTGGCGGTGGGCGCGTCCACGGCCACCGGTGACGATCAGGAGGGGCGCGGCCGGCTCCTCCTGTGGGACCTGCGGCGTGGCCGCTGGAGCGGGTCGATCGACCTTCACAACGATGTCGCGGTCGTGTTCCGCCCCGGCACCACGATGGCCGCCGAGGTCGAAGGCCCCTCCAACCGGCTGCTGGATCTTTCCACGGGACGGGAGTCGGGTCCGGCCCTCGGCCCGGAACGCCTCCGGGACCCGCTCGTGACGCTCGCCTTCAGCCCGGACGGGAACACCGTGGCCATCGATTCCGTCGCAGGGCTCTCGTTCTGGGACGTGCGCACCGGGTGGAGACGCGGGCCGAACGTGCGCTCCGACGGGGTGAGCCACATCTTCTTCTCCCCGAAGGGCGACGTGACGGCGTCAGTCGACACCGGCTCGAACGTACAACTGTGGGACGTCGTCACCCCCCGCAAGCTCGGCTCGCCGTTCCGCGGTGGCGACGCCGACCTCAGGTCGGCGGCCTTCGACTCCGGCGGCTCGGTGCTCCACACCATCGACGCCGAGGGCGTCCTGCGGGACATCCCCGTCGCCCCATCACGCGTCGCGGCGGCCGTGTGTGCGCGGGCCGGCCGTACGCTGACGGACGCCGAGTGGCAGAACTACCTTCCGGGCGTCCCATACAGCGACCCGTGCCCGTAAGGCCCTTAGCTCGTCACGATTCTGATCGACGACGGCCTACGGCGTGGGCCCGCTGCTGGCCAGCGTCTCCCGCGCGGACGACTTCGAGGTGCTCAGGCCGGTCGCCGAGGAGATCGTCTCGGCAGTCGAGCGGCGCCCATGCCAGCCCGGATGGATCATTCAAGATCTACGAGTTGCCGGAACCGTACCCAGCGGTCGCCTACGTCTCAAGTCCTGCGGGCGCGATCTACGTAGAGGCGGAAAAGGCCGCGAGGCTTATGCTCAAGTTCGACGGAATCCACCGTGATGCACTTGAAACGGATAAGTCGGTCGAGCTGATCGCGTCGGTCGCCGAAGAGCTTGGCTGACGTCCGGAGACCCGCACCGAGTGGGAGGCCTTCATCTCAGGAGTGCGGGCCGGCGAGTTCGACTTCACTGACCTCATTCCAACCTGACGCGGCAGGTCACGGGCTGGTTGTCGTGCCCGTGGCGGGGTCTCGGCACGCCCGTAGGGGTGAGCTGCTGGCTCGAAAGGCGCCATCGTTGGGGTGAGCGTCTCTGTGGCTTAGTGGAGCGAGCGGTCCACTGGCAGGGTCGCGGTCAGTTCTGCAGGGGGAGCAGTTCGCGGGTGAAGTCGTCCAGCCAGGGGCCGATGTCCACGGGGCCCTGGGCGGGGCGTACGACGAACTTGGTGATGCCTTCGGCGACGTACCGCTGGATGATGTCGCGGGCGGCGTCCCAGCCCACGGGGACGAGGGTGGCGGGGTCGGCGCCGGGACGGCGGCGCAGCAGCGCGGCGGTCAGCTCGTCCGGGATGGCCGTGGCGGCTACGGGCAGGCTGACGCCGAAGTGGTCGGGCTCGATCTCGCGTCCGGCCTCGGCGGCGTGGGCCTCGATGGTCTCCCGGCCGGCTCCGGCCTCCTCGGGGGTGAGGAAGCTGGCGAGCCACCCGTCCGCGAGCCGCCCGACGCGGCGCAGGGCGACGGGGCCGCTGCCGCCGAGCCAGATGTCCAGCGGCTTGGCCGGTCGCGGGCCGATCTCGGCGTCCTGGACGCTGTGGAAGCGGCCCTTGAAGGTGACCGGGCCCTCCTCGCGCAGCAGGAGCCTGAGCAGCTCCATCGACTCGTCGAACACCGCGCCACGGGAACCGCCGGGCACCGGGAAGAGCTCCTTCTCCTCCGGCCGGGCGGGCTGGAGGCCGAAGGCGGGCAGGACCCGCTTGGGGGCGAGCGCGGCCAGCGACGCGAGTTGCTTGGCGACGAGCACGGGATTGCGCCCGGGCAGGATGGCGACGCCGGTGCCGACCTTCAGCCGCCGGGTGCGGGCGAGCGCGTAGCCCATCCCGACGAAGGGCTCGACCGACGAGCCGAAGACGATCTCCGACAGCCACAGCGAATCCACGCCGGCGGCCTCGGCGCGGTCGACCGTCTCGGCGAACCGGCCGGCGCCGTCGCCCGGTGGGGGAGCGATCCCGATCCGAACCTTCATGCGCCCATTCGACCACAGTCCATTCAGCGAACTCAGGCTGCCCACCGGGTTTACCTCCGGTAAACCTATTGACTCGGTAGGTAATTAGGGGAAGCCTGGTCGAGTGTGTCAGAGGGTGAAACGTCCAACGACTTCGGAGGCTCGCATGAGCGTCACCGATGAACTCCTCGCCAACGCCGAGCGCTACGCGGCGACCTTCGACAAGGGTCGTCTCCCGCTTCCTCCGGCCAAGGGAGTGGCCGTCCTGGCCTGCATGGACGCGCGCCTGAACGTGTACGGGCTCCTCGGCCTGTCCGAGGGCGACGCGCACGTGATCCGCAACGCCGGAGGGGTGGTCACCGCCGACGAGCGCCGCAGTCTCGCCATCAGCCAGCGGCTGCTCGGCACCCGCGAGGTCATCCTCATCCACCACACCGACTGCGGCATGATCACCTTCACCGACGACGGCTTCAAGAGCGCGATCGAGGCCGAGACGGGGATCAAGCCCGACTGGTCGGCCGAGGCTTTCACCGACCCCGACGAGGACGTCGTCCAGTCGATCGGCCGCATCAAGGCCGATCCCTTCATCCCGCACAAGGAGTCCGTGCGGGGCTTCGTCTACGAGGTGGAGACCGGCCGCCTCCGCGAGGTCAAGGCCTGACGCCCATGGCGGGAGGTCAGGACGTACGGGTGGCGCCCACGGAGGCGATGACCACGCAGCCGATGGCCGCCCACTCGCGGACGTTCAGGATCTCTCCGAGGACGATGAGGCCGACCAGGGCGGCCGCCGCCGGCTCCAGGCTCATCAGGATGCTGAAGACTTGCTTGGGCATCTTGCGCAGGGCCTCCAGCTCCAGGCTGTAGGGGATCACCGAGGAGAGCAGGCCGACGCCCGCGCCCAGCAGGATCAGCTCCGGGCTGAGCAGCCCGGAGCCGCCGGTCACCACCCCGACCGGCGCGATGACGACGACCGCGACGATCATGGCGAAGGACACCCCGGTCGTCCCGGGGAACCGTCCTCCGGCGGCGGACGACAGCAGGATGTACCCGGCCCAGCAGGCGCCCGCCAGCGCCGCGAAGCCGATGCCGACCCAGCTCAGGCCGCCGCTGTCGCCCCAGGGCGCCAGCAGCAGGATGCCGGCGGCGGCCAGCGCCACCCACAGCAGGTCCAGCCGGCGGCGCGAGGCCGCGACCGCCACCCCGAGCGGGCCGAGGAACTCGATGGTCACGCAGATGCCCATCGGCAGCCGGGCGAGCGCCTCGTAGAACGAGAGGTTCATCACGCCGAGCGTCACGCCGAACGCGAAGCCGACGGCGAGGTCACGCCGGGTCAGGCCGCGCAGCCGGGGCCGGGCCACGACCCCGAGGATCACCGCCCCCGCCGCGATGCGCAGGAACACCACGGCGCTCGGCGGAAGCTGCGTGAAGAGGTTCTTGGCCAGGCCCGCGCCGATCTGGACCGACAGGATCGCCAGCATCACCAGCCCGGACGGGGGCACGGCGCCGGCGGCCGTCCGTACGAAGGCTCCTGGCCGGACGCGGTCCGGGCGGTACGGCCCGGCGGACGCGGAGATCGACGGCAGCGTCATCGGGGGTTCTTCTCGCGTTCCTCGCACACGCTGGTGCGGTCGGGGGGATGCCGGGGGTCTACGTCACTCCCAGCGGAAGGTGCGGGAGGCCAGACCGAGGGTAACGGCCGCCCAGACCAGCAGCACGAGCAGGTCCCTGATCGGGAGCCCGCCGCCGTGGGCGAGCACCGAGCGCAGCCCATCGGTCAGCGCGGTGATCGGCAGCAGCTCCACGACGGCACGTAAGGCGTGCGGGAACGCGGTGACCGGGACGACCACGCCGCCGAGGCCGAGCAGCACCAGGTAGACCAGGTTGGCGGCGGCCAGGGTGGCCTCGGCGCGCAGCGTTCCCGCCATGAGCAGCGCCAGCCCGCTGAAGGCGGCCGTGCCGGCGAGGATCAGGATCAGCGCCCACAGCGGGTCGCCCTGAGGGTGCCAGCCCATCGCGAGCGCCACGGCGGCGATGACGACGATCTGGAGCACCTCCACGGTGATCACCGCGAGGGTCTTGGCGAGCATCAGCCCGGTACGCGACAGGGGAGTGGCCCCGAGGCGTTTGAGCACCCCGTACCGCCGCTCGAACCCCGTGCCGATCGCCTGCCCCGTGAAGGCCGTGGACATGATCGCGAGCGCGAGCACGCCGGGCGCCACGAAGTCGATGCGCCTGCCCGGCACCTCAAGCAGCGGCGCGGCCGAGAACCCGACCAGCACCAGGATCGGGATGATCAGCGTGAGCAGGAGCTGCTCCCCGTTGCGCAGCACGGCCCGCACCTCGGCGCCGGCCTGGGCGAGCACCATGCGCGGCAGGGGCGCCGCCCCGGGCGAGGGCGTGAAGTCGAGGGCGGCGGTCACCGCGGTTCTCCGTTCCCCATCCCCGTACGGCCGGGGACGGCGGTCTTCCATGAAGGACTGGGGACGGCGGTCATCGGAGTTCCCTTCCGGTGAGTTCCAGGAAGACGTCCTCCAGGGTGCGGCGCTCCACGCTGAGGTCGTCGGCGGTGACGCCCTCGGCCGCGCACCAGGCGGTGACGGTGCCGAGGAGCTCGGGGCCGACGTGGCCCTCGATGACGTAGTGGCCGCTCGGCGACTCCTTGGCGGCGCTTCCCGCGGGCAGCGCGGTGAGCAGCTCGTCGAGATCGAGCCCGGGGCGCGCGCGGAAGCGCAGCTGCCTCTCGGCGCCGGTGAGCGACTGCGGGCTTCCCTCGGAGACCACCGTGCCGCGGTCGATGATGACGACCTTGTCGGCGAGCTTCTCGGCCTCGTCCATGTGGTGGGTGGTCAGCACCGTCGACACCCCGCGGGCGCGCAGCTCGGCGATGACGTCCCAGCAGGCGTGCCTGGCCTGCGGGTCGAGCCCGGCGGTGGGCTCGTCGAGGAAGACCAGCTCAGGGCGGCCGATGACGGCGGCGGCGAGCGACAGCCGCTGCTGCTGCCCTCCGGACAGGCGGCGGTACGGCGTGCGGGCGTGCTCGGTGAGGCCGAGCCGTTCGAGAAGGGCGCCGGGGTCGAGGGGGTGGGCGTGGAACCGGGAGACCAGCCGCAGCCACTCGCCCGCGCGGATCGCCGGAGGCACGCCGCCGGACTGGAGCATCACGCCGATGCGCGGCTTGAGCTCGGCCGCCTGGCGTATCGGGTCGAGGCCGAGGACCCGCACCGTGCCGCCGTCGGCCCTCCTGAACCCCTCGCAGATCTCGACCGTGGAGGTCTTCCCGGCGCCGTTGGGCCCGAGGATCGCGGTGACCGCGCCACGCTCGGCGTTCAGGGTCAGACCGTCGATCGCGACAGTGCGGCCGTATCGCTTGACCAGGTCGGTGAGCGCGACGGCTGGGGAGTCCATGGTGACGAGTTTAGGGACCGCGCCACGTGGTTCCTTCGGCGGACCACGGCCCCCGTGCCGCGTGGCGGTAAAGGTTGGGAGCGCCTCCCGCCAAGGCGCGTCGCCGGCCCCTCCCGCGCCTCCCTTCCCGTGTGACCCTGGCCGTGTCCCGTGCCGCGCGACCATGTCCGCTCCGGCGGGCGCGGTCTCCGGCGGGCATCCGAGCGAGACGCGAGCGGGCGCCGACGGCATGGGCGAGCGACGCGACATCCGCCGACAAGGAGGCCCGGGATGCCGACGCGTACCGGTTACAAGCCCGGCGTGCCCTGCTGGGTGGACCTTTCGAGCACCGACCTCGGCACGTCGGTGGCCTTCTACGAGGGGCTGTTCGGGTGGCGGGCGGAGTTCGACCCCCACCCCGACTCGGGCGGGTACGGCCGGTTCCGGCAGGGCGGCAAGCTCGTGGCGGGCATCGGGCCGACGTTCGGCGAGGACGTCCCCTCGGCGTGGAACACCTACATCGCCACCGGCGACGCCGAGTCCGTCGCCGAGAGGGTCAAGGAGGCGGGAGGCCGTGTCGCCGTCGGGCCCGTCCAGGTCTTCGACGAGGGCACCATGGCGGTCTTCCAGGACCCGGCGGGGGCGACGTTCATGATCTGGCAGCCCGGCAGGCACTACGGCGCCCAACTCGTCGACGAACCGGTCGCGTACTGCTGGAACGAGCTGGACTGCCGTGACGTCGTGGAGGCCAAGGCGTTCTACCCGGCGGTCTTCGGCTGGGGATCCCGTAGCGCCACCGGCGCCACGGGCGTGGAGTACACCGAATGGCTGGCGGACGGCAGGCCGGTCGCCGGCATGACGGCGATGGGCGACAGGTCCCCCGCCGAGGTCCAGGCGCGGTGGCTGGTGTTCTTCGCCGTCTCCGACTGCGACATCGTGGCGGCCCTCGCCGAGGACCGCGGCGGCAGGATCCTCCAGCGTCCCGAGGACCTCCCGGCGGGACGGTACGCCATCATCGCCGACCCCCTCGGCGCCGTCTTCGCCGCCATCACCCTCAAGCCCACCCACTAGCCGACCGGTTTCATCCAGGCCGCCGCGTGCGTCGATGCCGAAAAATAATCTTTATATGGGAATTAAGTAGTCTTTAATCTGGTTCATGTCCCCTTGGCCCCTGTGGGCTGTTCAAGCACTCACACGCCTGAAGGGGACCGCATGACCGTGACCATCCAGCAGGACGAGGCCGTCGAGGCCTCAGGTGACGGTAAGGCGAGTAAGGGGCGGCGACGGGGCCTGCTCCTGCTGATCCTCGGGGCGCTGTCGGCGATCGGTCCCCTGTCCATCGACATGTACCTGCCCGCGCTGCCCGCCATCCGGGGGGAGATGCTCACCGGGGCCGCCCAGGTCCAGCTCACGCTGACCGCGTGTCTCATCGGGGTCTCCGTGGGGCAGGTGATCGCCGGACCGCTGAGCGACGTGCGCGGGCGGCGCGTTCCGCTGCTCGCCGGCGTCGCCGCCTACGCGCTGACCTCGCTGCTGTGCGCCTTCGCGCCCTCGGTGAACGCGCTGATCGGGCTACGCCTGCTCCAGGGCATCGCGGGCGGCGCGGCGCTGGTGATCGTGCGCGCGGTCGTCCGCGACCTCTACGACGGTCCCGCCATCACCCGGATCTTCGCCACGCTGATGCTGGTCAGCGGCCTCGCCCCCATCGTGGCCCCGGTCGCGGGCGCCCAGCTTCTGATGGTGACCTCCTGGCGGGGTGTGTTCGTCACCCTCAGCGTGGCCGGGCTGCTCCTCCTGCTCGCCGTGCTGCTGGGCGTGCGCGAGACCCTCCCCGCGCGGGAGCGGAGCGGCGGCGGCCTGCGGCACACCGTCTCGACGTTCGGCCTCCTGGTCCGCGACCGCTCCTTCATGGCGGGCGCCCTGTCCGGCGGGCTCGGCTTCGCCGGCATGTTCGCCTACATCTCCGGGTCGCCGTTCGTGCTCCAGGAGATCTACGGGGTGTCGCCCACCGGCTTCTCGCTGATCTTCGGCCTCAACGCCCTGGGCCTCACCCTGATGGCGCAGGTGGGCGGGCGGCTCGCCGGACGGGTGTCCCCGGCGGCCCTGGTGCTCGCCGGCCTGCTGGTGAGCCTCGCGGGCGCCGCCGGCCTGGTGGCGGGAGTCGCCGCCGGCCTCGGGCTGGCCGCGGTGGTCGTGTCGCTGTTCGTGCTGATGTGCGGCGTGGGCCTGTCGCTGCCCGGCTCGGGCGCGCTGGCGCTGGCGGGCCAGGCTCCGCAGATCGCGGGCAGCGCCTCCGCCCTCCTCGGGGTGCTGCAGTTCGCGCTGGGGGCCGTGGCCGCTCCGCTCGTGGGTCTCGGCGGATCGGGTTCGGCGCTTCCCATGGCCCTGCTCATGGCCGGGCTGACCGCGGCGGCCCTGGTGGCCTTCCTGGTGCTCGGCGGCAGGACCGCCCCCGCTCCGCGGAATGTCCGGGCGGCTCCGGTCGTTTCCACCCGGGACGGGCTGCCCCTGGACTCCGAGGCGCCGTCCAGGGACGTTTCCGCAGGTTAGGTAAGCCTTACCTGCGTGACTAACCACATGCGGGCAACCCGGACATCCAGTTGTGTGCCGGGAAGGAATTACGGCACACTGATGTTGTGAAAAACGTGACTGGGATGACGCACGCCGAAAAAGGCGCGGAGCGCGGCACGCGCGCACGCGTCGCTCGGCTGATCCTGGAGCACGGCCCGATCAACGCCGCCGCGCTGGGCGAGCGGCTCGGGCTCACACCGGCGGCCGTGCGTCGTCATCTCGACGCTCTGCTCGCCGAAGGCATGATAGAGCCTCGCACGGCGCGGCCTCGCGGGCAGCGGGGGCGCGGGCGTCCCGCCAAGCTGTTCGTGATCACCGACGCCGGGCGTAGCGCCTTCGAGCACGCCTACGACGGCCTGGCGGGCAGCGCGCTGCGCTTCCTGGCGGAGCGCGTGGGCGAGGAGGCCGTGGCCGAGTTCGCCAGATCCCAGATGAGCGGTCTGGTCGGGCGCCTTGAGCCCGTGATGCGCGAGGTGCCCGCCGACCAGCGGGTGCGCATGCTGGCCGAGGCCCTGACGGCGGACGGCTACGCCGCCTCGGCCACCCAGGCCAAGTCCGGCGGCGAGCAGCTCTGCCAGCATCACTGCCCGGTCGCGCACGTGGCGGCGGAGTTCCCGCAGCTGTGCGAGGCCGAGACCGAGGCGTTCGGGCAACTGCTCGGCACACCCGTGCAGCGCCTGGCGACGATCGCCCACGGCGACGGGGTGTGCACGACACACGTGAGCCCGCGCGCCCTCGCCTCACAGAGGAACGTACCGATGAACCCCCGGCGGAGCGCGACCGTAGACACGTCAGACGGCTCCGACGTGACCATAAGCACTTCGCGGAACGCGATTGAGAGCAAGGAGACCGGAAGGTGACTGTCACCGACCGCCCGGAGCTTGAAGGCCTCGGGAATTACAAGTTCGGCTGGGCCGACTCCGACGTGGCGGGCGCCACGGCGCGCCGAGGCCTGTCCGAGGACGTCGTCCGCAATATCTCCGCGCTGAAGAGCGAGCCGGAGTGGATGCTCGACCTCCGCCTGAAGGGCCTGCGGCTCTTCGGCAAGAAGCCCATGCCGAGCTGGGGCTCCGACCTCTCGGGCATCGACTTCGACAAGATCAAGTACTTCGTCCGCTCCACCGAGAAGCAGGCGGCCACCTGGGACGAGCTCCCGGCGGACATCAAGAACACCTACGACAAGCTCGGCATCCCCGAGGCGGAGAAGCAGCGCCTGATCGCCGGCGTCGCCGCGCAGTACGAGTCCGAGGTCGTCTACCACAAGATCCGTGAGGACCTCGAGGAGAAGGGCGTGATCTTCCTCGACACCGACACCGGTCTCAAGGAGCACCCCGAGCTCTTCAAGGAGTACTTCGGCTCGGTCATCCCGGTGGGCGACAACAAGTTCGCCTCGCTGAACAGCGCGGTGTGGTCGGGCGGCTCGTTCATCTACGTGCCGCCGAACATCCAGGTCGAGATCCCGCTCCAGGCCTACTTCCGGATCAACACCGAGAACATGGGCCAGTTCGAGCGCACGCTGATCATCGTCGACGAGGGCTCCTACGTTCACTACGTCGAGGGCTGCACGGCGCCGATCTACTCCTCCGACTCGCTGCACAGCGCGGTCGTGGAGATCATCGTGAAGAAGAACGCCCGCTGTCGTTACACGACCATCCAGAACTGGTCGAACAACGTCTACAACCTGGTCACCAAGCGCGCCGTGGCGTACGAGGGCGCGACCATGGAGTGGATCGACGGCAACATCGGCTCCAAGGTCACGATGAAGTACCCCGCCGTCTACCTCATGGGCGAGCACGCCAAGGGCGAGACGCTGAGCGTCGCGTTCGCCGGCGAGGGCCAGCACCAGGACGCGGGCGCCAAGATGGTGCACCTCGCGCCCAAGACCTCCTCGACGATCATCTCCAAGTCGGTCGCGCGGGGCGGCGGCCGCACCTCCTACCGCGGTCTCGTGCAGATCGAGGAGGGCGCGGCGGGCTCGGCGTCCACCGTCAAGTGCGACGCGCTGCTCATCGACCAGATCAGCCGCTCGGACACCTACCCCTACGTCGACGTCCGCGAGGACGACGTCTCCATGGGGCACGAGGCCACGGTCTCGAAGGTCTCCGACGACCAGCTGTTCTACCTCATGAGCCGCGGGCTCAACGAGGACGAGGCCATGGCGATGATCGTCCGCGGCTTCGTCGAGCCGATCGCGCGCGAGCTTCCGATGGAGTACGCCCTGGAGCTCAACCGCCTGATCGAGCTGCAGATGGAAGGAGCGGTGGGCTGACCATGGGCCTCGACACCAAGCCTCTCTCCAAGCTGCACGGGAAGTCCTCCTACGACCTCGCGGACTTCCCCGTCCCCACCGGCCGCGAGGAGATGTGGCGGTTCACGCCGCTCTCCCGCCTGCGTGGCCTGCACGACGGCACGGCGCCGGTCACCGGCAACGTCGTGGTCCACGTGGAGGCCGCGCCGGAGGTCTCGGTCGAGACCGTCGGACGTGACGACGCCCGCATCGGCAAGGCGTACGTGCCCACCGACCGCGTGAGCGTCCAGGCGTACACCTCGTTCGAGAAGGCCACCGTGATCACGGTGCCGAAGGAGGCCGTGACCTCCAAGGCGACCGTGATCAGCCTTCGCGGCGAGGGCGGCGGCGCCGCGTACGGCCACATCGTGGTCGTCGTCGAGCCGCTCGCCGAGGCCGTGGTCGTGCTCGACCACCAGGGCAGCGCGGTCTACGCCGACAACGTCGAGTTCGTCGTCGGCGACGGCGCGACGCTCAAGATCGTCAGCCTGCAGGACTGGGCGCCGGACGCCGTGCACGTCTCGCAGCACCACGCCCACCTCGGCAGGGACGCGACGTTCAGGAGCTTCGTCGTCACCATGGGCGGCGACCTCGTACGCATGTCGCCGTCGGTGTCCTACACCGGGCGCGGCGGCGACGCCGAGCTGAACGGCCTCTACTTCGTGGACGCCGGCCAGCACCTCGAGCACCGCCTGCTGGTCGACCACAGCGTGCCCGACTGCCGGAGCAACGTCGACTACCGCGGCGCGCTCCAGGGCGATGAGGCGCACGCCGTGTGGATCGGCGACGTGATCATCCGCGTCGAGGCCACCGGCACCGACACCTACGAGCTCAACCGCAACCTCATCCTCACCGACGGCGCCCGCGCCGACTCGGTGCCCAACCTCGAGATCCTCACAGGTGAGGTCGCGGGGGCCGGCCACGCCTCGGCGTCGGGCCGCATGGACGACGAGCACATCTTCTACCTCCAGGCGCGGGGCATCCCGTACGACGAGGCGCGCCGCCTGGTCATCCGCGGGTACTTCGCCCAGCTGATCGAGAAGATCGAGGTCGAGGAGATCCGCGACCGCGTGCTCGCCGCGGTGGAGGCGGAGCTCGCGCGATGACGTTCGTGAAGGTCTGCTCCCTCACCGACCTCCCCGAAGAGGGCGTCGTGGGCGTCGAGGTGGAGGGCAAGCCCGTCGCGCTCGTCCGCAAGGACGGCGAGGTGTTCGCCCTGCACGACGTGTGCTCGCACGCCGAGGTGAGGCTGAGCGAGGGCGAGGTGTACGACGACACGCTGGAGTGCTGGCTGCACGGCTCGTGCTTCGACATCCGCTCCGGCAAGCCCACCGGCCCGCCCGCGACGCGGCCGGTCCCTGTCTACCGAGTGAAGCTCGAAGGCGATGACGTGCTCGTCTCGCTCGACAGCGCTGACAATGACGAAAATGGGGAGTCTTAAGTGTCCACCCTGGAAATTCGTGACCTGCATGTCGCCGTGGAGGACAAGGAGATCCTGCGCGGAGTCAATCTGACCGTCCGCGCGGGGGAGACCCATGCCCTCATGGGCCCCAACGGCTCCGGCAAGTCGACGCTCGCCTACGCGATCGCCGGTCACCCGAAGTACACCATCACCTCCGGCACGGTGACCCTCGACGGCGAGGACGTGCTGTCCATGACGGTCGACGAGCGCGCCCGCTCGGGCCTGTTCCTCGCCATGCAGTACCCCGTCGAGGTGCCCGGCGTCTCGGTGTCCAACTTCCTGCGCAGCGCCGTCACGGCCGTGCGCGGTGAGGCGCCGAAGCTGCGCGTGTTCACCAAGGAGCTGAAGGCCGGCATGGACGCCCTGTCCATCGACAGCGCCTTCGCCCAGCGCAACCTCAACGAGGGCTTCTCCGGCGGCGAGAAGAAGCGCCACGAGATCCTCCAGCTCGAGCTGCTCAAGCCGAAGATCGCCATTCTCGACGAGACCGACTCCGGCCTCGACGTCGACGCCCTGCGCGTCGTCTCCGAGGGCGTCAACCGCTTCGGCGCCGCCGGTGACACCGGCGTGCTGCTGATCACGCACTACACCCGCATCCTGCGCTACGTGAAGCCGGACTTCGTTCACGTCTTCGCGGCCGGCCGCATCGTCGAAGAGGGCGGGCCCGAGCTCGCCGACAAGCTCGAGGCCGAGGGCTACGAGCACTACACGAAGGCGAGTGCATGACAGACAGCATGTTCGATGTGGAGAGGATCAGGAAGGACTTCCCGATCCTCTCCCGCGAGCTGCCCGGCGGAAGGCCGCTGGTCTATCTTGACTCGGGCAACTCCTCGCAGAAGCCCGCACTGGTCATCAACACCATGCGTGACCATCTGGAGCAGCACTACAGCAACGTCGGCAGGGCCCTGCACGTGCTGGGAAGCGAGTCGACCGAGGCCTACGAGGGCGCGCGCGACAAGGTCGCCGCCTTCATCGGCGCTCCGGCCCGCGACGAGGTCATCTTCACCAAGAACGCCTCCGAGGCGCTCAACCTCGTGGCGTACGCCTTCGGCAACCCCACCAACACCGACGAGCGGTTCAAGCTCGGCCCGGGCGACGAGATCGTCATCTCCGAGATGGAGCACCACTCCAACATCGTGCCGTGGCAGCTGCTGGCGCAGCGCACCGGCGCGACGTTGCGCTGGTTCCCCGTCACCGACGAGGGCCGTCTCGACCTCTCGGGCCTGAACGACCTGGTCGGCGAGCGCACGAAGATCGTGTCGATCGTCCACCAGTCGAACGTGCTGGGCACGGTCAACCCGGTCGCCGAGGTCCTGGCGCGGGTCCGCGAGGTCGGCGCGCTGATGATGCTGGACGCCTCCCAGTCGGTGCCCCACCGGGCCGTCGACGTCGCGGCGCTCGGGGTCGACTTCGTGGCGTTCACCGGGCACAAGATGGTCGGCCCGTCCGGCATCGGGGTCCTGTGGGGGCGGCACGAGCTGCTCGACGCCATGCCGCCGTTCCTCGGCGGGGGCGAGATGATCGAGGCGGTCTGGATGGACCACTCGACGTTCGCCCCGGTGCCGCACAAGTTCGAGGCCGGCACGCCGCCGATCGTCGAGGCGATAGGGCTCGGCGCCGCCGTCGACTACCTCTCCGCCATCGGCATGGACGAGATCCAGCGCCACGAGCACGAGCTCACGGTCTACGGCCTGTCGGCCCTGGGCGAGTTCCCGGGGCTGCGCATCATCGGTCCCACGACGGCCGAGGAGCGCGGTGGCACTCTTTCGTTCACGATCCCCGGCATACACCCCCATGATGTGGGGCAGATCCTCGACGACCAGTTCGGCGTCGCCGTGCGGGTCGGGCACCACTGCGCGCGCCCGCTGCACCTGCGCTTCGGAATACCGGCGACCACGCGGGCGTCTTTCTACTTGTACAACACCACGGACGAGATCGACGCGCTGGTCCGAGGCCTCCACCACGTCCAGAAGGTGTTCGGGTAAGACATGATCGCCGAGTCGCTGTACCAGGAGCTGATCCTGGAGCACTACAAGCACCCGCAGGGCCGGGGCCTGCGTGAGCCGTACGACGCCGAGGTCCACCACGTGAACCCCACGTGCGGCGACGAGGTCACGATGCGGGTCAAGCTGGGCGATGGCGGTAAGGTCGAGGACGTCTCCTACGATGGTCAGGGCTGTTCGATCAGCCAGGCCGCCGCGTCGGTGCTTCACGAGCTGACCACGGGATCGACCGTCGAGGACTCCCTCGTGGTCGTCGACGAGTTCACCCGGCTCATGCAGGGCCGGGGCCAGGTGGAGGCCGATGAGGACGTGCTGGGGGACGCCGTGGCGTTCGCCGGCGTGGCCAAGTATCCGGCCAGGGTCAAGTGCGCCCTGCTGGCCTGGATGGCCTACAAGGACGCGGTGGTGAGGAGCTCAGCGTGAACGCACGTGAAGAGCGTGTCGATGGCAGTGGCAGGCGGGTGGCCGGAGTGGCGATAGGCGAGGAGGCGGCGTGAGCAAGCCCGTGGAGACCCCCACCGGGTTCGACGGTGATACGACGCTGGAAGAGGTCTTCGAAGCCCTCAAGGACGTCGTCGACCCGGAGCTGGGAATCAACGTTGTTGACCTCGGCTTGGTGTATGGTGTGAATCTTGACGCCGGAGATTCTGGCGCGGCGCCGGTCGCGACCCTCGACATGACGCTGACCAGCGCGGCCTGCCCGCTTACCGATGTCATCGAGGAGCAGGCACATTCCGCTCTGGAGGGCATGGTCTCCGACGTGAAGATCAATTGGGTCTGGCTTCCCCCGTGGGGGCCTGACAAGATCACTGATGATGGGCGCGAGCAGCTTCGCATGCTCGGCTTCAACGTCTGATCATCTAAGGTCCCGGTCACCGCCGGGACGGCGTTCCATCCGCCGGGTTCTGCGCGTGACGTTCAACGGGCGTCTCTCCCGGCCCTTGCTCGACTGTGGTACGGCCGTGTCCGGCGCTTGACCGCCGGACGGTGGCCGCACCCGCTTGATCGCGGCCCGACCAGGTTGGGTTAGACTCCGTGTCGCCCATGATGAGTGGTGCTCGCGTGTCGCGATGAACGCACCACTCGGCGTCCCCCCGGACGCCCATGTGTTCCAGTACGGCGCACGCCGTACGCCCCGGCTCGTCCTTTCGCAGAAGTGACGTGCCATGTCTCTTCGATCGAAAGGCACGACATATCGTGACCAGCATTAACGCCGCCATGCCCGCTAACGCCCTGACCGGCGCCGGGCACGATGAGGCGGCGCCGACCGCGCTGCCGGACCAGGCGGTGTCCGGCAACACGGGCCCCGTGACCGCGGCTCCCGCCGGCTCCGCCGAGGCGACGACGGGTGAGACCCCCGCCGGCCCGTCGGAGTTCACCCTTCTCGGCCTCCCCAAGCCCCTGGTGACGGGCCTCGCCCGCCAGGGCATCGCCAGCCCGTTCCCCATCCAGCGGGCCACCATCCCCGACATCCTCTCGGGCCGCCACGTGCTCGGCCGGGGCCAGACCGGCTCGGGCAAGACCCTGGCGTTCGGCCTGCCGACCATGGCCCTCGTCGCCGGCACCAAGGCGGCCCCGCGCCGCCCGCTCGCCGTCGTCCTGGTCCCCACCCGCGAGCTGGCCATGCAGGTGACCGACGCCCTGGAGCCCCTCGGCCGGGGCCTGTACCTGCGCATGAAGACCGTCGTGGGCGGCATGTCCATGGGCAGGCAGATCGAGGCCCTGCGCCGCGGCGTCGAGATCGTCGTCGCCACTCCCGGGCGGCTCACCGACCTCATCCAGCAGGGCGAGTGCTCGCTGGAGGACGTGCGGGTGACCGTGATCGACGAGGCCGACCACATGTGCGACCTCGGCTTCTTCCCCGTGGTCAGCGCCCTGCTGGAGCAGACTCCTTCCGACAGCCAGCGCCTGCTGTTCTCCGCGACCCTGGACGGCGACGTCGACAAGCTCGTCCGCCGCTTCCTCAAGGACCCGGTGACGCACTCGCTGGAGCCGGCCACCTCGTCGGTCGTCACGATGGAGCACCACGTGCTCCAGGTGACCCGCGACGACAAGTTCGCCATCACCGCCGAGATCGCCAACCGCGAGGGCCGCACGATCATGTTCGTGCGCACCCAGCACGGCGTCGACCGCCTGGTGAAGCAGCTCGCCCGGGTCGGCGTCCGCGCCGGAGGCCTGCACGGCGGCAAGCGGCAGAACCAGCGCACCCGCATCCTGGCCGAGTTCCGCGAGGGCACCATCGGCGTGCTCGTCTGCACCGACGTCGCCGCCCGCGGCATCCACGTGGACGACGTCAGCCTGGTCCTGCACGTGGACCCGCCCATGGACCACAAGAGCTACCTGCACCGGGGCGGCCGTACGGCCCGCGCCGGGGAGCGCGGCACGGTCATGACCCTCGTGCTGCCGAACGAGCGCCGCTCCACCGAGTCGATGACCCGCAGGGCCGGCGTCGAGCCGTTCCGCCTGAAGGCCACGCCGGGCCACCCGCGCCTGGCCGAGGTGGCGGGTGCCCAGCAGCCGAGCGGCGTGGAGATCCCCGTGTGGGAGCCCGCCGCCCCGGCCGCGAAGCGCCCCCGCCGCGAGGGTGGCGGGCACGGCGGCGGCGACCGCCGTCCGCGCCGGTTCCACGACCGTTCCCGCGAGGACGGCGAGCGCCGTGACGGCGGCCTCCAGGGTCAGCGTCCGGCCGAGGGCTACCGCTCGGGAACGCGCGGCACGGAGTCCCGCGGCGACGGCCGTCCCGAGCGTCGTCCGGAGAACCGCGGCGAGTTCCGCGGCTCGCCCGGCACGCGCGGCTCGGGCTACCGCGGCGGCCGCTCGGGCACGGGCTCGTCCGACCGCTCCGGCGGTCGCGGCTACGGCCGCTGACCTTCCTTCTGGAAGGCCGGCCCGGCTGAGACCGGCTGATCGTTGAGAAGGCCCAGGACGGCACCCCGCCGGCCTGGGCCTTCGTCATGCGGCCACAGGTCAGGGCAGGGCGGGTGGGGGAGCGGTGCTGCCGCGCGGGGTCAGGCGGGCGGCGCCGTCCTCGAACCCCGCCACCAGGCCGCCCTCGATCAGCGACAGCAGGCGCTGGGCGGCGTGCGCCCCGTACGCCGGGATGTCGCGGGTCAGCGCGGTCAGCGGCGGCCTGACCACCTGCGACAGCGGCGAGTCGTCCCAGGCGACGATCGACAGGTCGCCCGGGACGTCCAGACGCATCTCCTGGGCCACCGACAGCCCCGCCACCGCCATGATGTCGTTGTCGTAGACCACGGCGGTGGGCCGGGAGGCCGAGCTGAGCAGCCGCCTGGTCGCGCGGGCCCCCTCCTCGCCGGTGTAGTCGGTGTGCACGGTGCGGGCCTCGGACAGGCCGAGCTCCGCGCAGACCGCGCTGAAGGCCTGGTCACGGAGCACGGTGTGCACGAGCTTCGGCAGGCCGGCCACCCGGGCGATGCGGCGGTGGCCCAGCGCCGTGAGGTACTGCACGGTCTCGCGGACTGCCGCGCCGTCGTCGGACCAGACGGGCACCAGCGACCCCGACTCCGAGGGGTGGCCGAGCACCACCACCGGCATGCCGAGGGACTCCATCTCGCTCACGCGCGGGTCGGCGAAGTGCAGGTCGACCAGGATCGCGCCGTCGACGCGGCCCTCGCCCCACCAGCGGCGGTAGACCGCCATCTCCTCGTCGTGGTCGGTGACCACCTGGAGCATCAGGGCGTACGAGCGGGCGGAGAGCTCGCCCTCGATGCCGCTGATCAGCTCCATGAAGAACGGCTCGACGCCGAGGAAGCGGGCCGGGCGGCACAGGGCGAGCCCCACGGTGTTGGCCCTCGCGCCGTTCAGCGCCCGGGCGGCGCTGTTGGGCCGCCAGCCGATCTCGTCCGCGATGGCCAGGACGCGGGCCCGCGTGGACGCGGAGACCCCGGGCTGGCCGTTCAGGGCGTATGACACCGCGCCCTTGGAGACGCCCGCCCGCCTGGCGATGTCAGCGATCGTCGGTCGCTTCACAGGGCCCCCTCGCTGAACCGGTCTAGACCAAGCGCGACTGTCCGTACCTTACTATGCCGCCGCGCCGGAGTAATCGCTCACGGTGGCCGGCAGCCGGGCAGGGCGGCGTACGGAGCTGAACCGACGCATGGGAACGCGTCAAGGATCGGACAGGACGTCAGCGCCCCGTTGACACCCTTGACATACCGGTCGTAGTTTCACGTTACTTATCCGGTTCAGCGCCTTCCCGAAGGAGGGTCGAGTGTGAACGACAGTCCGGCGGTCGCGGCGGCCACCATTTCAGGAACGCACCTCGGCATCGCGCCGTCCGGCCTCAAGGGCTGACCTTCGAAGGAGAACCACGTGAGCATGTACCGTCCGCTGCACGACGGCTGGACCCTGACCGCCGTATCGGACGAGGTGGACATCGCCGGCATCCCGGCCACCGTCCCCGGCTGCGTGCACACCGACCTGCTCGCGGCCGGTCTCATCGACGATCCCTACCTTTCCGACAACGAGCACCGGCTCACCTGGATCGGCCGCACCATCTGGGCCTACGAGACGTCCTTCACCTGGCGCGCGGGGGCGGGCGCGGACCGCGTCGACCTGGTCTGCGACGGCCTTGACACCGTGGCGACCGTGATCCTCAACGGCGCCGAGGTGGCGGCCACGGCCAACATGCACCGGTTCTACCGCTTCCCTGTGCGCGACCTGCTGCGCGAGGGCGAGAACACGCTCCAGGTGCGGTTCGGCTCGCCGTACGCCTACGCCGCGCGGCGGCGGGCGGAGCTCGGCGACCTGCCCGGCGCCTACGACGAGCCCTACCAGTTCATCCGCAAGATGGCGTGCAACTTCGGCTGGGACTGGGGGCCGACCCTGGTCACCTCCGGAATCTGGCGGCCGATCGGCCTGCACGTCTGGAGCGGCGCCCGCCTGTCCGCCGTACGCCCGGTGGTGACGCTCGACGGGCGCGACGGCCGCGTGGAGGCGCACGTCACGGTGGAGCGCCCGGCCGAGATCCCCCTGGTCGTGACCGCGTCCGTGGCGGGCGCCCGCGCCGAGGCCCGGCTCGCGCCGGGGGAGCATGAGGCCGTACTGGAGCTGGCCGTGCCGGAGCCGGACCTGTGGTGGCCCCGGGGGTATGGCGGGCAGCCGCTCTACCCGCTGACCGTGCGCCTGAGCGAGGCCGCCGAGGGCGGCGGGGTCCTGGACGAGTGGACCAGGGACGTCGGGTTCCGGTCGGTCCGGCTCGACCGGGAGGACGACGCCTTCACGATCGTCGTCAACGACGCGCCGGTCTTCGTCAGGGGGGCCAACTGGATCCCCGACGACTGCTTCCCCACGCGGATCACCCCCGAGAGGCTCGCCCAGCGGCTCGGGCAGGCGTGCGAGGCCAACCTGAACCTGCTGCGGGTCTGGGGCGGCGGCCTCTACGAGAGCACGGACTTCTACCACCTCTGCGACCGGCTCGGGCTGCTGGTCTGGCAGGACTTCCCCTTCGCCTGCGCGGCCTACCCCGAGGAGGAGCCGTTCGCCTCCGAGGTCGAGGCCGAGGCGCGTGACGCGATCGCGCGCCTTTCGCCCCACCCGAGCCTGGTGCTGTGGAACGGCAACAACGAGAACATCGAGGGCTTCGCCGACTGGGGCTGGCGCGACAGGCTCGACGGGCGGACGTGGGGCGCCGGGTTCTACTACGACCTGCTGCCCCGGCTGGTCGCCGAGCTGGACCCGGCCCGGCCGTACTGGGCGGGCAGCCCGTACTCCGGCGAGCCCGACGCGCCGCCCAACGACCCCGCCCGTGGCACCGTCCACATCTGGGACGTGTGGAACCGTGAGGACTACCTGCGCTACGGGGCGTACCGTCCCCGGTTAGTCGCGGAGTTCGGCTTCCAGGGCCCGCCCGCCTACGCCACGCTGCGCCGCGCCCTCGGCGACGACCCGCTGACCCCGGACTCTCCCGGCGTGCTGCACCACCAGAAGGCCCTCGACGGCAACGCCAAGCTGCTGCGCGGCCTCGGCGACCACCTGCCGGCGCCGGCGACGTTCGACGACTGGCACTACCTGACCCAGCTCAACCAGGCCCGCGCCATGGCCTTCGGCATCGAGCGCTTCCGCTCGCTCGCGCCGTACTGCATGGGCACGATCGTCTGGCAGCTCAACGACTGCTGGCCGGTGGTCTCGTGGGCGGCGGTCGACGGCGACGCCCGCCGCAAACCCCTGTGGTACGCGCTGCGCCGGGTCTACGCCGACCGGTTGCTGACCATCCAGGACTCCTCGGTGGTCGTGGTCAACGACGGCGCCGAGGCGTGGGCGGGCGAACTGTCGGTGGTCCGCCGCGACCTGACCGGGGAGCCGCTGGCCGAGGGGACGTTCCCGGTCACCGTCCCCGCGCGCGGCACCCTGCCCGTACCCCTCCCCGGCGCGCTCACGACGGCCGCCGACCCCGCCAAGGAGGTGCTGACGGCTCGGCTCGGCGACCAGAGCGCCCTGAGGTTCTTCGCCGAGGACCCGGAGGTGGCCTTTCCCGAGGCGGAGTTCGACGTGGCGGCCGAGCCCGTGCCCGGCGGGGTGCGGGTGACCGTGACCGCGCGGACGCTGGTGCGCGAGCTGGCGTTGTTCCCCGACCGGCTCGACCCGGCCGCCGAGGTGGACGACATGCTGGTCACCCTGCTCCCGGGCTCCTCCGCCACCTTCCTCGTACGGGCCCCGGGGGAGCTGGACCTCGCCGCGCTGACCTCCTATCCGGTGCTGCGCTGCGTCAACGAGGCCCCTCATTCCCAGGGCTGAACCGATTAAGCACCCCCTGGATGTCCCGTCGCCCGGCGGAGCCACGCCGGAGGGGCCCGGCCTGATCGGGCGAAGCGGGTGGTTAGCACGCCTTCCACCCGTGGCCGACTACTCTTGACGGGGCAGGCACACCTACGTGAGAGAGATCATGAAGACCTTCGAAGAGCTGTTCGCCGAGCTTTCGGACAAGGCGCGCACCCGCCCCGCGGGGTCGGGCACCGTCGCGGCCCTGGACGCCGGCGTCCATGCCATCGGCAAGAAGGTCGTGGAGGAGGCCGCCGAGAGCTGGATGGCGGCCGAGCACGAGTCCACCGACCGGGCGGCGGAGGAGATCTCCCAGCTCCTCTACCACGTGCAGGTTCTCATGATCGCCCGAGGCATCGGGCTCGACGAGGTCTACAAGCATCTGTAGGCCGGTCCTTCCGGCCTGCGTGACCGACCTCGTCCTCTCCGATCCGAAGGAATACCTACAAGCCATGCTCCGCCTCGCCGTACCCAACAAGGGCGCCCTCACAGAGGCCGCCCAGACCATACTCAAGGAAGCGGGCTACCGCCCGCGCAAGGACTCCAAGGAGCTCGTGGTCGTCGACCCCGACAACTCCTGCGAGCTGTTCTTCCTGCGTCCCCGCGACATCGCCGTCTACGTCGGCGAGGGCACGCTGGACGTCGGCATCACCGGGCTCGACATGCTCTTCGACTCCGGTGCCCCCGCCGAGGAGATCATGCCGCTGGGGTTCGGCGTCTCCACCTTCCGATTCGCCGCCGGCGCCGGCAGGTTCTCCACGGTCAAGGACCTTGAGGGCATGCGCATCGCCACCTCCTACGCGGGCCTGCTCGGCAAGTACCTCGCCGAAATGGGCGTCGAGGCCAGGGTGATCAAGCTCGACGGCGCGGTGGAGACCGCGATCCGCCTCGGCGTCGCCGACGCCGTTGCCGACGTCGTCGAGACCGGCACCACCCTGCGCAACGTCGGCCTGGAGGTCTTCGGCGAGCCGATCGCCCACTCCCAGGCCGCTCTGATCAAGCAGGTGGGCGCCGTGGAGACCAACGGGGTCCAGCAGCTGATCAGGCGGTTGCAGGGCGTGCTGGTCGCCCGCGACTACGTCATGATCGACTACGACATCCGCGCCGAGCGCATCGACGAGGCCATCGCGATCACGCCGGGCATGGAGGGGCCCACGGTCTCCCCGCTGCACCGCGAGGGCTGGGTCGCCGTCCGCGCCATGGTGCCCCGAAAGGGCCACCAGCAGGTGATGGACCAACTCTGGGAGATCGGCGCCAAGGCCGTCCTGGCCACCGCCATCTTCGCCTGCCGCATCTGACTTTCCGCCCTCCGCCCACTTCCCTCCCATCGAAGGGGTCAAGGGGCGGCACGTCCTCACCGCCTTTCGAGGAGAGCGGCCGGCTCCGCCGTCCGCGCCGAAGAGCGCTTGGCGGCGGCCGGGGGAGGAGGGAAGGTTGGCTCATGGGTGACTGGCGGCATGCCCGGTTGATCGCTCGGGTTTACGACTTCGGCGTCGAGCGTGAGCGGCTCGGACGGATCGGCGGCAGACTGCTGTGGGGAGCGGACCTGGGGCGCTTCTACCGTAAGGTCGGCGGCCTGCGAACTCTGGTGGACGGTGGTCTGGTGCTCGATGTCCCCTGCGGGGGAGGCATCGCCCTGCGCGGCCTGCCGAAGGACGGTTCCTACCGCTATGTGGCGCTCGACCTGTCCCCGGTGATGCTGCGGCGGGCCCGGGCCAACGCGCGGCGACACCGGCTGCGGACGATCGGATTCGCGCAGGCGAACGTGATCGCGCTGCCGCATCGGGAGGGCTGCTTCGATCTGTGCCTCAGCTACTTCGGCCTGCACTGCTTTCCCGATCCGCCGGCGGCTCTCGCCGAGATGGCTCGCGTCCTGCGGCCGGGCGGGCGGCTGGAGGGAACCGCGGTCGTGCGCGGGAGCGGCCTGCGGCAGGACGTGGCGATCTCACTGTTCCAGCGGAGCGGGACCTTCGGGACGGTGGGAACGGCCGTGGAGCTGGCGTCCTGGCTCGCCGCGGCCGGGCTTGACGAGATCAGCGTCGACCGTGACGGCGCGGTCGCGTTCTTCTCCGCGCGGCGCGCCCGTATGAGGGCGGGACGAGGCTGAGAACAGGCCGGTGTCCTTGCGATTCGCGTGCCTGGCCGGATCGGCGTCGGGCAGCCGGTGGCGCGGCCTGGATCGTCGCGCCTGGTGTGCCTACTCGGTGCGCAGGCCCTCCGGCCGGGTCAGCCGCCACAGAGTCGGCAGGCTCAGCCCGGTGACCAGCAGCACCACGGCGGCGCCGAGCCCGGTCGACAGGCCGACCACCGACCAGTCGACGGAGGCCGGCATGCCGACCATGCGCTGCAGCACCATCCCGAGGCCCAGCCCGAAGACCGCCGCGAGGATCAGCCCTATCGCGACCGGTATGAGGGTCTGCCAGAGCACCGACCATGTCAGGGAGCTGCGCCGGGTGCCGACCGCGACCAGCATCGCCAGCAGCCGGCGTCGTTCACGCAACTGCTCCAGGGTTCCGACCAGCATGCTCGCGGCGATCAGAAGGAGGGTCACCACGATCCCGATGTAGAGGCCACGCCGGATGTTGGTGAACCTTTTCGCCTCCTCGGTGGCCGACAAGGTGCTGACCGACCCGAGCGGATCGATCTCCGCCACCGTGTTGCGCAGCCGCTCCAGCGCGTCGGGGTCATCGGGGTCGAGGCCGACGAACGCGGTGCTGGTGATCCCGGACAGGGCGGCCCAGTCGATGGCGCGCGGAGTGGCCAAGATGGTGTCGCGGAGGCTACCGGAGGGGTCTGTGCGTGCCGCTACGGTCCTGGTGCCGGATGGCAGCGTCCACGGTGAAGTCTCGGCCCCCACGGTCACTCGGGTGCCGGGGCGGAAGGCGTCATCCGGCGTCGCGTCGCCCGGTCTCGTCCGGGCGAGGAACACATCGCCGTCGGAGCACTTTCCGAGGCCGGCGAACTCGGCCAGCGAGGCGCAGTCGCCGATGCGCACCTCGTCGAAGGAGGGCTGCCGTTCGGCGCCCGAGTCGACGGGGGATTCGGGCGTGACAGGCGCCACGAGCGTCCAGGTGGTGCCGGTCACCCCTGTGGTGGCGCGCAGGCGGGCCGCTGACCGCTCGGGATCGGGCGTCCTGGAAATCCATACCAGCGCCTGTGCCCGGGTGACGTCCTGCCCGGTCTGCTGGACGAACTGATCCCGTACCGGGATGAACAGCATCTGCAGGCCGATGGTGCCCGCGACCGCGACCGCGATTCCGTTGACCAGACGGGCCGACGTCGCGCTGTCGAGTTGCAGCCGGCGGATGGCGAGTTGCCAGCCCACCGGGCCGCCGCGCAGCCGCCGTACGGCAAGGTCGATCAGCCAGGGGAGCAGCGTGATCGCGCCGACCAGCAACAGTACGGCCCCGGCGGCGACCTGGTAGTCGGTGGCGGTGCCGCTCGCCGCGCTGAACCCGTCCGCCATCGGATAGAGCATGGCAAGGCCGGCTCCGGGCAGAAGCAGCCGCCACCAGAGCCGGCGGCGGGCCGGGGTCGCCCGCCGCGTCACGCCGAGAGGTTCGATGGCGACGCCCCGCAACGCGATCATGCTCACCACGACCGCGACCGCGGGCACCGCCAGCACGATCGCCACGACGAGCGGGAGAGCGGGACGCACGTCCCCGGCGTACACGCTGATGTCCCAGAGGGTGACCAGTGGCACCACCTGGCGACCGGCGAGGAAGAGCGCGCCACCGGCGGCGAGGCCGAGCAGCGCGCCGACCATCGCCTCGCCGGCGGCGATTCGCCGGGTCATCCGCCGGTCGGCGCCGATCAGCCGGAGGGCGGCCAGCCGGCGGTCGCGGCGCTCACCGCCGAAGCGCACCGCGGCGCCGAGGAAGACCGCGATGGGCAGCAGGAGCACGACGAAAGCGATCACTACCAAGAGAGTGAGGGTCGGCCCCAGCGCCTCGCCAGGCGAGCCGTTGCCGCCGAACGCGTTGATCCGGCTCACCCGGTCGGCGGGAAGCACGTCGCGGTCGCCGCCCAGATAGAACGCGAGCTCACCGGGACCGGCGAGACCCTCGTCCGCGATCGTCCCGATGACGCGCGCGCCGCCCAGCCGGGGGGCGAACAGGCGACCGTCGGGCGAGTCGAGCAGCTCCTTCAACGCCGGTGAGACGATCACCTCGCCGGGCCGGGGAAGCACCGCGACGCCCGGCGGGGCCGGCGCCCGCGGACCCTCGGGGCGGAGGAGCCGTCCGCGCACCGGCTCGCCGCGGAAGGGCATGTCGATGCGGGCGACCAGGATGGTGTCGGCCGCCGCGGGGATCGGCTTGCCGAGCCGGAGTTCGTCACGGGCGTCGGTGCGGACGTGCCGGGCCTGCAGCGCGCCGGGCACCGCGGCGGCCAGCAGGAGCAGCGCCACGCCGATGCCCACGCCGACGGCGGTGAGCACCGCGCGCGTCCAGCCGTCACGGCCGCCGGCGAACGCCAGCCGGGCGCCGAGCGACACGTCCTTCATGCCCGCGAACCTGCTCGGAGCCGAACCGTCATCGGCCGCGCCCATGTGATCGACGCGCACGCTCACAGTGCCCTCTCCAGGTCGCGGGTGCGGCCGTCGCGGACCACGACCTCCCGGTGGGAGTAGCCCGCGACCCGCGGCTCGTGGGTAACCAGCACCACCGCGGCACGGGTGTCGCGTGCGGCCTCGGTCAGCAGCCGCATCACCCGTTCGCCGTTGAGCGAGTCGAGGGCGCCGGTCGGCTCGTCGGCGAAGATCACCTGTGGGCTGGTGACCAGGGCCCGGGCGACGGCCACGCGCTGCCCCTGGCCGCCGGAGACCTCGCCCGGCCGCTTGCCGGCCACGTCGCCCATCTCAAGCCGGTCCAACCACTCGGCGGCCCGGCGCTCCGCGTCTCGGCGGCGGACCCGTTCCATACGCAGCGGAAGGGCCACGTTCTCCAGGCAGGTGAGTTCCGGCACGAGCTGACCGAACTGGAAGACGAAGCCGAACCGGGTGCGGCGCAGAGCGCTGCGCTCGGCGTCGGACATCGCCGACATGTCCCGGCCCTGGTAGCGCACCCGCCCGGAGTCCGGCCGCACGATGCCGGCCAGGCAGTGCAGCAGAGTCGACTTCCCCGACCCGGACGGACCCATGATCGCGACGACCTCGCCGGCTCTCACGGCCAGCGAAGCACCGTCCAACGCGGGGGTCGGCCCGAAGGACTTGCGAAGGTCCTCGGCGACCAGCAACGGCGTCTCCGTCATCTCCGCACCTCCTTCGCCAGGTCGTCGAGCCGGGCGGCCGTGAGTTCCAGCCAGCGCAGGTCGGCTTCGAGATGGAACAGCGCATGGTCGCAGATGAGTTGCTCCGCCAGGTCGCCGGAGGCCTTGCGGCTGGTGAGCTCGCGCATCAGCCGCAAATGCTCGGCGCGCTGTACGTCGAGCAGATCGGCCGCGGGACGGCCGGTCAGTACCGCCAGCACCACCTTGGTGTAGAGCGTGTTCTGCAGATACGGCTCTGGCTTCTCCGCGGACGCCAGCCACCGCTCCACGTCCGTGACCCCGGCCGTGGTGACCGCGTACCGCTTGCGCTCAGGCCCTTCGCCCGGCTCGATGCCGTCGAGCTCGACGAGGCCGTCCTTCAACAGCCGCGACAACGTGGCATAGACCTGGCCGAAATGCAGCGGCCGGGTATGGCCGAACCGGTCGTCGTACGCCCGCTTGAGGTCGTATCCGTGACGGGGCCCCGACTCCAGGAGACCGAGGAACGTCTGTCCAATCGACATGCCAGAGACTATACACACCGCGTATACCTTGAGTGTCTACTCATGGCCATGGGGTCCATCACCTCGGATCCGCCACCGCTGCGGGGGCGTTCGAGGCCGGGCCTCATCGACTACGACATCCGCGCCGAGCGCATCGACGAGGCCATCCTTCCGCCCTCTTCGTTTTCGTTCACACCGAAGAGGCCAGGGGTCGAGTCCTCTGGTTCCACAAGATCGGCCGCCGTTTCCGCTGCCCGGAACCGGCCTTCCTCCAGCCGAAGCCGAAGTACAAGGATCAATACCAGCGCGGAGTCGGCTCCTGCCGCGTCGAACCATCCGGCGTGCGTTGTCGACGTCCGGGTCCCTTCAGAGCTCTCACGCCGGCCTGGCGAGTCGGGCGAAGGAGAGCACGACGACGGTCGACAGCAGCCAGCCCAGCAGGCTCGCCACGTTCAGAAGCGTGGAGGCCAGCGTGCCCGCAGGGGTGCGCGTTTCGGGGTACCACGTGGCGCGCTGGCCCAGCGAGATGAGCGGGATGACTGTGTCGACCGTGTAGAACAGCGGGTCGAAGCAGCGCACCTGCCCGTCCCCGCACGGCCCGGGACGGGGGGCCTGCCTCGCCGGGGTGGCCGTACGGTCCTCCAATGCTCCGACCGCATCCACGGTAACCAGTCGGCCGTCCACCGCGTAGACATTCCCGCGCGGATCGGAGGCCCGGAGCGTTTGCTGCACCGTGGGGTTGAGCATCATGATCGCCACCGAGACGAGCAGGGCGCTCAGCAACCACAGCACTCTGCCCGGCCGGTAACCGTAGCCGACGGTGAGCCCGTAGAGCAGGTCGCGGGCGTCCCTGATCAACCGGCCAGGTGAGCGGCCACCCGGCGGCGCCGCCCGCCTGGCCTGCCGCCGCTGCTCGATGAGCAGCCGTTCGCCCTCCACCGGGTGGCCGTGCTGGCGGAACACCCTGGCCGCCTGCTCGTAGGGGCCGGCATCAAAGGGGGACATCTCGCGTAGCCAATCGCGACGGGCCCGCCAGTCCCAGGCACCGTCGAACCGGTCGTAAACGAATCCCGCGATCGCCGAGTCTCGCGGCCACCTCGCCGGGTCGTCGGTGAGCACCGTGGTGGACGCGCCGGTCAGGTCTACCAGGGGCGGGATCTCCGCCCAGCGCAGACGCATGCCGCCGCGTGCCGTGGCCGACATCGCCTCGATTCCTCCGGCGAAGGTGCCACCTTCGCAGTCGAGCCGTCCCTCCACCGTGCATCTGTTGAGCAGCACCCGGCCCTCGGCGAAGAATCCGCCGGCCAGCGATATCGATCCCCGGACCACCACGCGCTGGAGCGAGAGGGCCTCACCACCCGGATTGCGCAGTTGAGCTCGGTGAGCATCGAGGATGCCACCGATCGTCCCGGAGCGGAACCTCAGCCTGCCGCCGGTGGTCTCCACACCGCGCAGGTCGACCGCGCTGTCGACGACCACGCCCTGCGCGGCGATGAGCGACCCCTTCTCGGGCTGACTCCATCTGGTCCCCCGGAGGGTGAGGTCGCCCTTGATGTGCGCCCCTGCCAGCCGCAGTGTGCCCTGGACCGCGACCCCCTCCTCGATGAGGAGGCCGGACCGTACTGCGGCGTTGGTCAGGTCGAGGGCGCGTCCTCCACCGACCATGAACTCGCATCCCCTGTGGATCCGGATATCGCTGAAGGAGCCCATCGAAAGGTCCAAACCGCCATGAATGTCGCACTCGCCCTCGATGCTGAGGTCCCCGCCGACGAAGAGCCCGGGGGCGCTGATAGCGGTTCCGCCGCTGCGCCTGCTGGCGTACCCGGCGCCCGTGACTCCCTCGATGGGCTCGAAGGTGGCGTTACGGATCAGGAAACCCCCGGAGATCCGGGCGTTGCCCAGGCCGATGCGGCCACGGATCAGCGGGCGGCGTCCCGTCTGGTCGTCGATGAGAAAGACGCTGCCGCCGATTTGCGCGTCACCCAGGTCGAGGGCCAGCCCGCGGTCAGGACGGGACAGCCGGGCACCGGTCAGGTCAAGCGAGCCGCCCACCTGGACCCCCAGCAGTCGCATCCCGCCGCGCGCCTCAAAGCCGTGCAGCAGCCGGATCGTCCCCTTGATCCGCATCCGGTCCGCCTGAACCGCCCGCATCGTGGAGTCGATGACCGTGTCAGAACACAGCAGGCGTCCACCGACCTCCGACTCGCATAGCCAGAGGGCCGCGCAGCGGGATGTGCTCGCCGAGGTCCACAGGTCACCGGCAATGCGAGATCGTGACAGATCCAGGTCGCGGCGGACCCGCAGCCCATTGGCGAGGATGCCGGGCACCGTGCAGCCGTCGAACACCAGCAGGTGCAGGTCGGCACCCTCCAACTGGACGGGCCGGTCGAATACGCAGCGGATGAAACGGAGAGGGAAGAGAACCTCCATCCCGCCCAGGTCGAGATCGCCGCTGATCCTGGCGCCCTCTACAGTCAGGCCACGGGGATCGATCTCCTCACGGCCCCGCCGGCACAGCTGACGGACCAGGCGTCCCTCGACGACGAGTTCTTCGCCGTCCCCCGCCCGCAGGACCCGCCCTGCCGCGCAGGCCCGTAACAGAGCCACCTCATCGATCACGCTACTTGGCCTCCTGTAACTCTGCGAGAATCAGGGCCTGCCCGTCGCTGGGAACCACGGTCGGCCTCCCATTCCGGTTCCGCAGCCCGACCGGCGTCTCTCCTATCTTGCGGGGCCCAGGCCGACCTCGTCGCGGGCACCGGATCGGGGCGCACCTCTTTGGCGGCACGCTCGAACTCCTCCACAGGCTTGCCCGTGGCGGTCGAAAGCTGCTCCAAGATCTGTGAGAGCCGCGCTCCTTCTCTCACCGTCAGAGCGATCTTGCGATCTCGGTCTCGGAGAGGTCCTCGAAGTAGCGCAGCACGAGCATGGTCCGCTGCCGGGGCGTCAGCCGGCGAGGGCCGCCCGCATCACCAGGCGAAGGTCCACGATCTCGGCATGCCCCTCGCCGATCTGGTCGGGCAGCCATCCGGTGGCCACTTCCGCGACGCGGGAACGTCGTCGCCACCAGCTCACCTGCTCGTGGTACATGACGCGGCGGACGTAACCCTCGATGGCCGCCGGGTCGCGCAGACCGCGCCACTTCGCGGCCGTCTTCGCCAGCGCCGACTGCACCAGGTCCTCGGCGGCGTGCCGGTCACCGGTCAGCAGGTAAGCGGTACGGAACAGGGCCCCTGATCGTTCGATGACGAACTTCCGGAAGTCCGCCTCAATTCCTGGATCCACCCGTCCTCCTTACTGTGTCATCAAGCAAGGACGTGGGCAGGACGTCGATCTATGCCGCCATGGCCGCGGGTTCCGGTGAGGACGGGCCCTGGGCAGGACACTGGGGCCCTTACGATCAGCGCGCTCCTCGAATGGGGAATCGGTGGCTTCACGGGCGAGTTCGTCTGTCTTTCGTCACCGTGGGGGCTGACTGACAGGGCGGGGGGTTGGGAAGTGTCCTGATAGCCGCGGCGAGGGGCTCTCGGCTGTTGTCGTGTTCCAGGAGGTGATCGGGATGCTCAGCAGCATTCTCGGGGCGCGGCTGCGCTGGTATCTGGCCGACGGGTGGGTGTTCGACCCGGTCATCGTGGGGCCCGACGTCATCGAGTACACCTTGAAAGAGGGTCCGCACGCGGGACGGCATGCCATCCAGTGGACGTACTACCAGCGGGTGGCGCCGGGAATCGAGACCACGGCCTGGTACGAGGAGAGCGGCGCGCTCGTCCATGTCACGTGGTACCTGGAGACGCAGACGTCGCACCGCTTCGCGGCGATCCCGGCGTGGCTGGCCGCGGATTTCACCGTCTATCGCGGCGACAACCAGGACCCGGCGTTCGTCGAGAAGATCAGGGGGCTTGCGTCGCAGGGTCAGGACTGGCCCCGGCGCATCCTGGATGACGACGGCTATTTCGAGGTGCTCTAGCGCTTGTCTAGGCGTTGTCTCGGGCCGCGACGAGGGGTATCAAGCCCTCCCGGCACCCCCTTGACGGCGCAAGCGAGTGTTGCCCGCCCAGCCTGTAGTTCCTCTCCGGGGGGCGAGGGATGTGGCCCGCTTGACGGCGCAAGCGAGTGTTGCCCGCCCAGCCTGTAGCTCCCCCAGGGGCGAGGATGTGCCTGGTGCCGCTTTCAGTTGGTCGCGGCGCTGGGTGGGCGGTAAATGGGTGTCGTCGGCGCGGTCTGTCGCTTTCCGCGAGCGGCGAGAGGCACGCGATCTGGTGGCGAACCTCTTCAGCCCGTCCCCCCTCAGCGGGGGAGGGGGCGAGGTGCCTGGGCGAAGGACCAAAAGCGGATGACAAATGTCATTGTCAACAGCGGATTCGCGGCACTGAGGATCTTGCTCGGCTTTCCCTACCGTTGAGGACATGAACGCCATAGCGCTTGCCGACGTGAGCAAGAGTTACGGTGAGGTGCACGCCGTGAACGGCCTGAGCCTCACCATGGAGCAAGGGCGCACCGTCGCCCTCCTTGGTCCGAACGGGGCGGGCAAGTCGACGACCATCAACATGTTGCTCGGGCTCATCCGGCCGACCGCCGGTGAGATCCGGGTCTTCGGCCGCTCCCCGGACGAGGCGGTCGCGCGCGGGGAGATCGGCGCGATGCTCCAGGAGGGGACACTGATCCCCGAGCTCACCGTGCGGGAGCTGATCGACTTCATCCGGCGCCTCTACCCGGCCCCGCTGCCGCTCGACCAGGTGCTCCAGATGGCCGATCTGACCGATCTGGCCTCCCGGCGTGCCGGCAAGCTCTCCGGCGGGCAGAGCCAGCGGGTGAGGTTCGCCCTGGCCATCGCGGGGGCGCCCAGGCTGCTCGTCCTCGACGAGCCGACCGCCGCGATGGACGTGGAGTCGCGCCGGGCCTTCTGGGGAAGCATGCGGACCTACGCGGCGCAGGGCCACACGGTCCTGTTCGCCACCCACTACCTCGAAGAGGCCGACGAGAACTCCGACCGCGTGATCGTCGTCGCCAGGGGCAAGGTCGTGGCCGACGGTACGGCCGCGCAGATCAAGGCGGGTGTCGGCGGGAGCGCGGTCGGGTTCTCGCTCGGCGGCCAGTCGGCGGCCGGGCTCGACGCGCTGCCGGGGGTCACCGGCGTCGAGATCGTCTCGGGCACGGTGACGCTGCGCACGGCCGACGTCGACGCCACCGTGGCCGCGCTCTACCGTAAGACCACGCTGGACGTGCGCGGTCTCCAGATCAACGGGGTCGATCTGGAGGACGCCTTCCTCGCCCTCACCCAGTCCGCGGAGGCCTGAGCCATGCTGAACTACGTCAAGCTCGAAGCCATCCGGATGCTGCGCAACAAGCGCTACATCATCTTCGTCGTGGCGTTTCCCGTCGGCTTCTACCTGCTCTACTCCAACCTCTGGGGTGGCCAGGTCGACGAGGCCACCGGGGTGCGGGCCAGCGTGATCCTCATGGTGTCGATGGCCGCGTACGGCGCGCTGGCCGCCTCCATCATGTCGACCGCCGTGCCGTGGTCGCAGGAGCGGCAGAGCGGCTGGCTGCGCCAGCTCCAGATCACCCCGCTGCCGAGCTGGATGATCATCGTCACCAAGCTGATCTCGTCGCTGCTCCTGGTGCTGCCCGCGCTGCTGCTGGTCGTCCTGGCCGCGGTGGTCACCCAGCACGTCTCGCTGACCGCCGGGCAGTGGGCCGCGCTGATCCCGATCATGTGGGTCGGGACGATCCCGTTCGCCGCGCTCGGCCTCATCATCGGCTCGCTCGTTCCGCCGGACACCGCCCAGCCGCTGGCGATCATCGGGATGTTCGGTCTCGCGCTGCTCGGCGGCCTGTGGTTCCCCGTCGACATGCTGCCCGCCACCATGCGTACCATCGCCCACGTGCTTCCCTCCTACGACTACGCCGACATCGGGTGGGAGATCGTCGCAGGCCACGCGCCGCCCGCGTCGGCGGTCGCCGGCATCCTCGGCTGGGCGGTCGCGCTGTGCGGCCTGGCGGTCTACGCCTACCGCAGGGCGACGGTACGGGGCTGACCGTGAGCCGTCTGGGCGAGATCTTCACCTTCGGCGGGACGGAGGAGAGGCCGTCCCGTTGGAGGCGCCTCATGGGCATGTCCTTCGGGCTGGTCTACCTGTTCTACCCGCTCGCCGACATCACCTCGGGGAGCGTCACCGGCTTCAAGGCGTACGCGGAGGTCGCCGCGCTGGTGGCCTTCGTCGCGTCGTACATCGCCACCGTGATGAGCCCGAAGAACTACGGTCAGCCGGGCCGCTGGACGCTGCCGCTGCTCGGCCTGACGACGCTGATGGCGATCGTGTTCCCGTTCCTCTTCGGAGGCGGGTGGCTGGCGTTGCCGATCTACGTCACCGTCGTGATCAGCATGGCCCTGCCCCTGCGGGCGGCACTGGCGGGAATGGCCGGAATGATCGCCGTCGTGCTCGTCGGCGGGCACTTCACCGGGGCCGACGGCGGCACCATCTCGCTTCTGGTGCTGCAGGTCATCACCCTCGGGGTGCTGTTCATGAGCGTGCGCAACACCCGGGTCCTGGTGGTCCAGCTCCATCAGGCACAGGGCGAGGTGGCGCGGCTCGCGGCAGGTGAGGAACGCCTTCGCATCGCTCGCGACCTGCACGACCTGCTCGGGCACAGCCTGTCGCTGATCGTGCTCAAGAGCGAGCTGGCCGGGCGGCTCTCCGAGCAGGGCTCGCCCAGGGCGGCCGACGAGATCCGTGACATCGAGTCCGTGGCGCGGCTCGCCCTTCAGGAGGTGCGCGAGGCCGTCACCGGCTACCGCCAGCGCGGGCTGTCGGAGGAGTTGGACAACGCCCGCGCGGCGCTGGACGCCGCCGGGGTGGCCGTCACCGTCCGCATGGCGGGCACCCCGCTGCCCGACGTCCTCGACGGCCTGTTCGGCTGGGCCGTGCGCGAGGGGGTCACCAACGTCGTACGGCACGCCAGGGCGAGCAGGTGCGAGATCACCGTGTCGTACGACGACGGCGGGGCGGCCCTGGAGATCGCCGACAACGGGCCCCACGCCGGGCCGTACGAGCCGGGAAGCGGGCTGTGTGGGCTGGCCGAGCGCGTCGAGGCGGCGGGCGGCTCCGTGGACGCCGGGTCGCGTCCGGAGGGCGGCTTCCGCCTCCGGGTGCTGGTGCCGGTCGCCGTAGACTCACCGGCCTGACATTCGGCCTTCGCGACATTTCAGGAGATTTGATGATCAGGGTCGTTCTCGCCGAGGACCAGGCGATGGTCAGGGGAGCGCTGGCCTCCCTGCTCGGCCTGGAGCCCGACATCGAGGTCGTCGGCGAGGCCGCCAACGGCGAGGAGGCCGTGGCCGTCGCGCTCTCTGCCCGGCCCGACATCGCACTGCTCGACATCGAGATGCCGCTGATGGACGGCATCGCGGCCGCGGCGCGGATCTGCCAGGAGGTGCCCGGCTGCCGCGTGATGATCCTCACGACCTTCGGCAGGCCCGGCTACCTCCGCAGGGCCATGGAGGCGGGCGCCTCGGCCTTCATGGTCAAGGACAGTCCCGCGAGGGAACTGGCC
Organism: Sphaerisporangium viridialbum; assembly: GCF_049674955.1. GTDB lineage: Bacteria > Actinomycetota > Actinomycetes > Streptosporangiales > Streptosporangiaceae > Sphaerisporangium > Sphaerisporangium viridialbum. Next base: position 3,860,267 of record NZ_CP187232.1, read on the forward strand.
GCCGCCATCAGGCGCGTGCTCGCGGGGGAGCGGGTGATCGACCCCGCCCTGGCCGCCGCCGCGCTGAGCGCCGGGCCGAACCCGCTGTCCCAGCGCGAGCGGGACGTCCTCGGCGCCGCGGTCGACGGCTCCACGATCGGCGACATCGCCCTGCGCCTCCACCTGTCGGAGGGCACCGTCCGCAACTACCTGTCCTCCGCCATCCAGAAGACCCACGCCCGCAACCGCATCGAGGCCGTCCAGCGCGCCCAGTCCCAGGGCTGGCTCTGACCGTACGGGATCCTCTGCTGACCGGCCCCTCCTGGACAAGGCGGATGAGAGGCTGCATATTGCTCTCTGGCGTCGTCCACCGTCGGGGGGTAGGCACATGACCGTCACCGTGCGCGCTGTACGGCCGCCGGAGCCGCACGATCTGGAGCATGCCTGGCGCGCCGTGCGCGAGCTCCTCGCGCCGACTTCCGTGGTGCCGTCGAGTCTGGCGCCGGGCGCGCTTCTGAAGCTGGAGACCTCGCAGCCGACGGGGTCGTTCAAGGTCAGAGGGGCGCTGGCGGCCCTGGCCGCGCTGCCCGAGGGGATGGCCGCGGTCACCGCGAGCGCCGGCAATCACGGACTGGCCATCGCCTACGCCGCGTCACGGGCGGGCGCCGAGGTCACCGTGGTCGTCGCCGAGACCGCCTCGCCCGCGAAGGTGGCGAAGATCGAGTCATACCCGGTCACGCTCGTCCGGCACGGCACCCTTTTCGATCACGCCGAACGGTACGCGCTGACACTGCCGGGCCACTACATCTCCGCCTACAACGACCCGCGTGTGATCGCCGGGCAGGCCACCATCGGCAGGGAGCTCGACGAGCAGGTGACGGGCCCGCTGACGGTGGTCGCCCCGCTGGGCGGCGGTGGGCTCCTGTCCGGGCTGTGCCTGTGGGCGCGCGAGCGCGGCGACGTACGGATCGTGGGCGTGGAGTCGAGCGTGTCCCGGGCCGTCTCGGCCTCGGTCGCCGCCGGGCGGATCGTCCGCCTGGAGATCGGCGACAGCATCGCCGACGGCATCACCGGCAATGTGGAGGCCGGCTGCGTGACGCCCGGCCTGCTCGGCGCGGGGCCGGTGGAGCTCACCTCGGTGACGGACTCCGAGATCCGCGCGGCCCTGCGCTGGCTGTTCACCGCGCACGGGCTGGTCGCCGAGGGCGCCGGGGCCTGCGGAGTCGCCGCCGTGCTGGCCGGCAAGGTGGAGATCGGCGGACGCCTCGTCGTCGTGCTGTCCGGCCGCAACATCACCCCAGGCACCTACGCGGAGGCGCTGACCAACGACTGACAGTGAGGATGTAGGTGAGCGCGTCCCGGCGGGTTCTGACCCGGCGACCGCGACTGAACAGTGAGGATGTAGGCAAGCGCCTCCGCGCGCGATGACCGTACCGACACCGCTTCACGCAAGGAGAACGACAGTGACTGACGTACTGACCGTCACCCGCACCTTCGCCGCGTCCCGTGAGCTCGTCTACGAGGCGTGGACCCGGCCGGAGCACTTCTCCGTCTGGTTCGGCACCGAGGCCGTCGACGTGCCGCTCGACACGCTGTCGATGGACGTGCGGGTCGGCGGCGCCTGGAACGCCGTGATGCACCTGCCCGACGGCAACAAGATCCAGTGGGTCGGCGAGTACACCGAGGTCGGCCCGCCCGAGCGCCTGGCCTTCACGATGAGCGACGACCCTTCGAACCCCGCGCGCGTGCCAGTGGTCGTGGTGCTCGCGGAGGTCGACGGAGGCACCGAGATGACGCTCACCCAGACCGGCAGCGGCTTCACCGAGGAGCAGCACGCGCGGACGGTGGCCGGCTACAACGGCTTCTTCGACGCGATGGAGAAGCTGCTCGCCGCGCAGGCCTAGCCGAGGTCTGCCGAGGACACGGGGCCTCGGCAGACCGCCAGGCCGCTCGGTCAGTTCGGGATCCGGTGGGTCCTCACCTCGTCGAGGAAGGCGGTCCATTCGCCGGGGGGGAAGATCAATGCGCTTCTGTGGGGGTATTTGGAGTCGCGCACCGCGACCACGTCCGGCAGATTGGTCGCCACCTCGACGCACATGCCTCCGTCATCCCCTGACCGGCTCGACTTCCGCCATCTGGCCTGGCTCAGATCCATTTGCGCACCGCTTCCTCGATCACCTTCAGGGACAGGGATTGGGAGTGGGCCTCGCCCCGGATGGCGTCGTATCGGTTGACAAGCTTCGCGATCAGGCCTCTTTCGTCCACCGTACGGCCGTGCGGCTGACCCTCCACATACACCGTATAAGGGACGCCTCGCATTTCCGCTATGCCGAATGCCCCTAGTAATCCCGCCCCCGCTTTGGCGCCGTACGGAACTATCTGAATGGTGACCTTGGGGTGCCGAGCCATCTCCATCCTCGGCCGCCCAGTCGCGGAAATGTTCCGGCACCGGTGGCGGTGGTGGCCAGGCTTCCATGTAGAGCCCGAGCATGACGCCGTCGAGGCGGAAGGCCCGGTCACACAGTCGCGCGAAACCCTCTGTGGGGTCGCGCTTCAGCGTCTCCACCATGCCGATCATGCTCTCGGAGAATCCGATTCTCCGGCCGACCTGTGCCTGGGTCAGCCCCGCGACGAGACGGTGCCGGCGTAGCTCGTACGCGAACCGTGCCGCCGCTGACTCTTCCGGGTCGATGTCGACCATTTTGCCCATCTGATCTCCTCGCATCCGCCGGCTGAATTTCGACCCCACCAACCCACCGATGACCCACCGGGACAGTGCTCTTTCGTGGGGGGAAGTGAATACTCAAGGTAGTCGGTCGTGTACACGATGGTGTGGCGAATTCCGCATCCGGCGGGCAGCGGAAAAGCGTCCCTACGACGTATATGACATGTCTGGCGCCGGTGGAGGAGAACACCGAAGGATCACGGAGGCGGTCGATGGCCGGCGTCAGAATGCGGGAGCAGTACCTGGAGATTCCGGCCCGGCCCGAGGCCGTGTTCCACGCGCGAAAGCACGTCAGGCGCGTGCTCGGTGAATGGGGGCTGGAAGCGCTCCTGGACACCGCCGAACTCGTCGCCTCGGAACTGGTGACGAACGCGGTCAAGGCGACGGCGGGCAGCGGCGCGCCGGCCCGAGGAGAGGTACCGGGCGGCGCTCCCGGACACATCTGGATCGACGTCCACCGGGCGGCGGATCTCGTCGTCCACCGGGCGGCGGATCTCGTCGTGCTGGAGGTGTGGGACGCGGACCGGACCCCTCCCGTGCCGAGGACCGCCGCGCCGGACGACGAGGGCGGGCGCGGCCTTCATCTGGTGGACGCCCTCGCGCGGAACTGGGGCTACCGTCGGCCGGTCACCGGCGGCAAGGTCGTCTGGTGCACCCTCGCTTGATGGATTCGTCCTTCTGGCCGGCGGTCTTCTCAGCGGGAGGTCGGCTGGATGCCGGCCACGTGGCGGATCAGGTCGCCGACGTGGACCACGCCCATGCAGCGTCCCACCTCGTCCACCACGACCAGGTCGTCGTACACGCGGGCGGCGTCCTTGCCCGCGAGCTGCATGGCGGCTATGGCGGGGGTGGTCTTGGGGACGACGCGCGGCGGGTCGGCGAGGCGGTGCGCGGGCTTCTTGGCGTGCAGGGCGTGCCCGTACGGCCCGGCGATGGACAGCAGGAAGCGGCTGCGCTCCACGCTGCCCCGCGGCCGCTGGTACTCGTCGACCAGGATGACGCTGGTGATGGAGGGCTCGGTGCCGAGGGCGTCCACCACCTGCTCGGCGGTCGCGCCCATGTCCAGGGTCACCGCGGGCATGAGGAACTCCTGGACGCGCGGTCCCAGCTCGATCACCGAGGGCTGGGGGTCGGACGGGGGGACCGGCAGGGGCACGTGCACCCGGCCTTGCGAGGGACGCCAGTCCAGCGGGGCGAGCAGCGGTCCCTGGGCGAGCCTGATGCCCCAGCCGCGCAGCGCGGCGAGCTGGGCCTCGTCCCGCACCTGCGGGGCCAGCACGTGGATGCCCATGCCCTTGGCCATGCGGGCGACGGCCTCGCCCAGCGCGTTGCGCCGTACGTCCCCGGGGATGCGGTCGACGAGGTCGGGCGACAGGACGGCGGCGTACGGCGACACGTCGGCGATCAGGTCGAGGGGGACGTGGGAGGTGCCGACGCCGCCCACGGCCACCAGGTAGCCGATGGTGCGCAGGCCGTCGATGCCGACCAGCAGGGCCCGGCGGTCCTCTGGCGCGAAGCTCCCCGAGATGACGAGTATCACCTCGCGCGGGCGCCGCTTCGTGGCACGCATCGCCTCGTGCAGCGAAGCGAGGGCGGCTGAGCCCTCGATCACGACCCCGGAGGCCACGGTGAGGACGAGCGGCAGCAGCGCCTCCTCGCGCGCGGCGGCGTAGGCCGAGGCGATCGTGGGCGAGATGTCGCGGGAGACGCCGGTGGGGGACACCTCGGCGGTGGCCTCAACGGCGATCACGCCGCCGGTGTCGAGGTCGACGATGGGCAGGAAGGTCGCGGCGCCGCCGGAGGCCGGCAGGGCTCCGTAGGCCCCGGTGGTGGCAGTGGCGGGCGCCGGGGGTGAGGCGGCCGTAGAGGTGGATCGGGGGACCGTCACACACGGATTGTCCTGCGGCTTCAGTGGTGGCAGCGGCCGCCAGAAGCGGAATTCACTGACATTTCCGCATCTGTTGGATCGGGGTCCTTCTTTACAGGAACCCGCAAACAACGTAACCGATCGTAATCAAGATCCCGGCCGCTCCCGGGGTCCCCGGCCCGGCCGCTCTCAGGGTCCCGGTACGGCCACCTCAGGCCGTCCGGGCGCCTGCCGCAGGGGCCCGCGACCAACGGACGGCCGGGGCCCCCGCGGCCGTCCGGTACTGTCGCGGGTCATGACGTCACGACCGGCGGCGGGCGGGGGCCGATGGGTGTCGGTCGCCCCTGAGCGCATTGAGGGCTGGCTGCGCAGGTTCGCCGAGCGGCACGGCCCGGTGGAGGCGGTGCTGGACGGCGACGTCGTACGGCTGCGCGCCGAGGACGGGGCCGTGGCCGAGTGCCACGTGCCGTTCCCTCCCCTCACGCCCGCGGAAGACGTTTCCGATGATCTCCCCTCCTCGTCCGCGGGAGACGTCCCCGGTGGTCTTCCCGCGTCGGTGGGGGACGTTTCCGGTGGTCTTCTCTCCGCGCTGGCGCGGCATGCGGAGAAGGAACGCAGGGTCGGGGTGCTCCTGGTACGGCTGGGCGGGCACGCGGCCGGGGTGTTCGAGGGGGAGCGGCTGGTCGTGTCCAAGGTCGGCTCCCGGCTCGTCCACGGGCGCAGCGCGGCGGGGGGCTGGTCACAGCACCGCTTCGCCCGCCGCAGGGAGAAGCAGGCGAGCGAGGCGTCGCAGGCGGCGGCCGACGTGGCCGTACGGGTGCTCGTCCCGCACGTCGGCACCCTGGACGCCGTCGTGCTCGGGGGAGACCGCAGGGCGATCGACGCGCTGCGCGAGGACCGCCGGATCGGCGCGGTCTTCGCCCTGGAGACCGGCCCCTTCCTGGACGTCCCCGATCCCCGGCTCGCGGTGCTCCAGGAGACCCCCGCGCGGTTCCGCGCGGTACGGATCCGCGTGATCGACCCGCAGGGATGACCCATCGCCCGCCCGGGCCACCCCGCCGGGCGAAGGCAGCGGGGAGCGCCACTGTGCGCTCCCGCACCGCCTGACCTGCGGCCACGCGCCGCCGTCAGGCTCGCGCGGGGGTGGACTCCTGGGCCACCCAGCCGTTGCCGTCGGGGTCCTCGAAGGTGAAGAAGGCGCCCCAGGGGGCCTTCTCGACGTCGTCCTGGTGGACGGTGACGCCCTCGGCGCGGAGCCGCGCGAGGGTCGCCGCCACCTCGTCGCACTCGATGACCAGGCCGCTGACGCTGCCGGGCGGCATGGAGGGGAACCAGGTGACGAGCGTGATCGTGGCGCCGCCTCCGGGCGGGGCGAGCTGGACCCACCGCCGGTCGCCCATGGGGTTGTCGGCGACCAGGGTGAAGCCCAGCCTCCGCGTGTAGAACTCGGCCGCGCGGTCCTGGTCGGAGACGGGAATCGAGACGACGCTGATCGATCGAAGTGTCATGGGTTCGGTCCTTTCTGTTGCACGGCAGGCGGCGTGGAGGCCGGCCCGCCGGGTTCGGGATCGGGGCCGAGCTCGTCGAGCACGGCGCCCAGGGTCTTGAGGCGGTCCTTCCAGAAGCGCTCCAGCTCCGCCAGCCACTCGCGCGGCTCGGCGAGGCCCTCCGGCCGCAGCCGGTAGAGACGGTGCCTTCCGGCCGGCCTCACCTCGACCAGGCCCGCGTCTCGCAGCACCTTCAGATGCTGGGAGACGGCGGCCTGGGTGATCTCCAGATCGGCCATGAGCTCGGAGACCGGGCACTCGCCGGCGGCCAGCCTCACGAGCAGATGCCGCCGCGTCAGGTCGGCGAGGGCCGTGAAGGCGTCGGGACGGTCGTGCCGCAGCCGGGGGCGTCCGATCTTCGCGCTCATACGGAGCATCATATTAGTTTTTTATTAACTATCAACCCCTGCCTGGCGACTGGCCGTACACTAGGCGTATGCGCACTCCCGATTGATCGGCGCACTCATGGAAGCGGGCCGAGCCATGTGGCTGCCCTGCGACACTCCGGTCTCTTCCGACAGCACGTCCTTCGACCTCGTTCCCCGCTCTGGGAGTGTTCCCTCACCATGATCATTGCGTCTGACATCGAACTGCGCGCCGGTTCCCGCCTGCTCATCGAAGGGGCGTCGTTCCGGGTGAACCCCGGCGACCGCATCGGCCTGGTGGGCCGCAACGGAGCCGGCAAGACCACCCTCACCAGGGTCCTCGCGGGCGAGGGCATCCCCGCGGCCGGCACCGTCACCACCACGGGCAACGTCGGCTACCTGCCCCAGGACCCCCGCACCGGCGACCTCACGGTCCTCGCGGCCGACCGCATCCTGTCGGCCCGCGGCCTCGACGAGGTGCTGCGCGAGCTGCGTGAGGCCGAGCTCGGCATGGCCTCGGAGGAGGTCCGCGTCCGCGACCGCGCGGTCCGCGCGTACGGCCGCCTGGAGGACCGGCTCCACGTCCTCGGCGGGTACGCCGCGGAGGCCGAGGCGGCGTCGATCGCCTCCAGCCTCGGGCTGCCCGACCGGGTGCTCAAGCAGCCGCTCCAGACCCTCTCAGGTGGCCAGCGGCGACGGGTCGAGCTGGCCCGCATCCTGTTCAGCGGGGCGGAGACTCTCCTGCTTGACGAGCCGACAAACCACCTCGATGCAGACTCAATCGGGTGGCTTCGTGATTTTTTACGATCCCACCAGGGCGGCTTGATCATTATTAGCCACGATGTCGGGCTTCTTGAAGCGACGGTCAACAAAGTCCTGCACCTCGACGCGAACCGCTGTGTCATCGACACTTACAACGTCGGATGGACCACCTACCTGGCCCAGCGCGAGACCGACGAGCGCCGCAGGAAGCGCGAGCGCGCCAACGCCGAGCGGCAGGCCTCGCAGCTCCTCTCGCAGGCCGATCGGATGCGCGCCAAGGCCACGAAAGCCAAGGCCGCGCAGGACATGGAGCGCCGCGCCAAGCGCCTGCTCGCGGGCGTGGAGGAGGAGCGGCGCAGCGACAAGGTGGCCAAGCTCCGCTTCCCCGATCCGGCCCCGTGCGGGCGCACCCCGCTCACCGCGTCCGCCCTGTCGAAGTCCTACGGCTCGCTGGAGGTCTTCACCGACGTCGACGCGGCCGTCGACCGGGGCAGCCGGGTCGTCGTCCTCGGCCTCAACGGCGCGGGCAAGACGACGCTGCTGCGCATGCTCGGCGGCATAGAAAAGCCTGACTCCGGCGAAGTTCGCCCAGGTCACGGCCTTAAGCTGGGGTACTACGCCCAGGAGCACGAGACCCTGGACGCCGGGCGCAGCGTGCTGGAGAACATGCGTTCCGCCGGCCCCGACGTGCCCGACGTGACCTTGCGCAAGGTCCTCGGCTCGTTCCTGTTCTCGGGGGACGACGCCGACAAGCCGGCTTCCGTGCTCTCCGGGGGGGAGAAGACCCGCCTGGCCCTTGCCACGCTGGTGCTTTCGAGCGCCAACGTCCTCCTGCTCGACGAGCCTACGAACAACCTGGATCCGATCAGCCGCGATCAAGTACTTTCAGCGTTGAGGTCCTATTCTGGGGCAATTGTCCTCGTTACACATGATGAGGGGGCCGTAGAGGCTCTACGACCGGATAGGGTGATCTTGCTACCAGACGGAGTAGAAGACGCTTGGAGCGATGAATTTTCCGATCTTGTGGCACTCGCCTGATCTTAATTTGAGCGGGTACGGATCTTTTCCCATGGAGTAGGTAGCCGATCCGGCTGAAATGACTGATCATGGCGTGAGTAACGCTGCGGAAGTCTGGCACTACAGGAGGTACTCGTGGCCGAGACTCTGAAGAAGGGCACCCGGGTGACCGGGGCCGACCGTGAAAAACTGGCCGCCGACCTTAAGAAGCGCTATGCCGCGGGTGAGAGCATCCGCGCGCTGGCCGCTTCGACCGGCAGGTCATACGGGTTCATCCACCGCATCCTCAGCGAGTCCGGCGTGACTCTGCGCGGGCGCGGCGGGGCCACCCGGGGTAAGTCGAAGCGCTAGACCGGCCGCCTCGGAAACGCGCGACCGCAGCCGCTCGTCCCGTTCAGTCGAAACCCGTCCCGCCCGCGCCGGTAGAATCTGATTCTGGAACCTCACTGGGTTCGGGCGTGACGGGACAGCGACACCACGGACGGAGCGGGCGATGCCGGAAGCGACGTTTGGGGGGAGTGCGGCGGCGATCTCGGCGGGCGAGGGTGCCGAGCCGGGCACGGAAGGTGCGCTGAGGCGTGCCGGAGGGGTGCGCGGTGAGGCTGACAGGACCCTCGGCGGCGAGGAGCTCGCGGAGGTCGGTCTGTGCTTCGAGGTGGACGGCGAGATCGCGACGATCACACTGGACCGGCCGGAAAAGCGGAACGCGCAGACGTTCGCCACCTGGTCGGCCCTTGCTCGGATCGGCAGAGAGTTGCCGGAGCAGGTGCGCGTCGTCGTGGTCCGAGGCGAGGGGCCGTCCTTCTCAGCGGGTATCGACCTGCGAATGTTCACTCCGGAGGGAGTGCCGGGGCAGGGCTCGTTCGCGTCCGCGGCCGCGCTCGACGGCGATACGTTCGAGGAGCGGATCACAGAGGCCCAGAAGGGCTTCCTGTGGTTGCGCCGCCCGGACATCGTGTCGATCGCGGCGGTTCAAGGACACGCGATCGGGGCCGGATTCCAACTAGCCCTGTCCTGCGACCTGCGGATCCTGGCCGACGACGCCAGGTTCTGCATGAAGGAGCCCGCTCTCGGGCTGGTTCCCGACCTGACCGGCACCAAGCCACTGGTCGACCTCGTCGGCGTGGCGAGGGCCGTGGAGATCTGCCTGACCGCCCGTGTCATCGAGGCCGGTGAGGCGCTGAGGCTCGGCCTCGCCGAGCGGGTGGTCCCTGGGGACGAGCTCGCGGCGGCGACGCGCGAGCTCGCCGGCGCCCTGCTCACGACCGACAGGGACGCGGCGGCGGCCACCAAGCGGCTGCTCCAGGGCGCCCCTGGCAGGACGCTTGAGCAGCAGAGCGCCGCAGAGCGCGCGGAGCAGACCGTGCGCATCAGGAAGCTGTTCGGCGCCGCGGGCCAAGGAGGGCCCGGAAGGGCCTGACCTGCGAAGACGGCATGAACGTCGCGGCGGCGCCCGCGAGTGATCGTTCGCCCTGAGCTGACCGGGGAATCAGGCGACCATTTCCCGTGCTTCGCCCGGAGGAGGAGACGGGGGCAGGCGCCCTCGTACCGGACACACGGGGAGAGGACCGGCGAAGGACGAAGATGACGATGTTGGGCGGGGGATACGGGCCGCAGGTGATGCGGTCCCTGCGGCGTGACAGCTCGGTCACCAAGGAACGGCTGACGCCGGGCACGGTGCCGCGCATCGCCAGGTACGCCAAGCCGTACCGCTGGCAGATCGCCGCCTTCCTCGGGCTGGTCGTGCTCGACGCGACCATCGTGATCGCCAACCCGCTGCTGCTGAAGTCGATCATCGACCAGGGCATCATCCCGCGCCGCACCGAGGTGGTCATCACGCTGTCCATGGTGATCGCGGGGCTCGCCCTGATGGACGCCGGGCTCGGGCTGGCGCAGCGCTGGTTCTCCGCGCGCATCGGTGAGGGGCTGATCTACGACCTGCGCACCGAGGTCTTCGACCACGTGCAGCGCATGCCCGTGGCGTTCTTCATGCGCGCCCAGACCGGCGCGCTGGTCTCCCGGCTGAACAGCGACGTCATCGGCGCGCAGCGCGCCATCACCAGCACGCTGTCGGCCGTGGTGTCCAACGTCGTGAGCCTGGTGATGGTGCTCGGCGCGATGCTGATCCTCTCCTGGCAGGTCACGCTGGTCGCCCTCGTCCTGTTGCCGATCTTCATCTTCCCCGCGCGCCTGGTGGGCCGGCGCATGTCCAAGCTCACCCGCGAGCAGATGCAGCTCGACGCCGAGATGAGCTCGGTGATGACCGAGCGCTTCAACGTGGCGGGGGCCATGGTCGCCAAGCTGTACGGCCGCCCGGAGGACGAGGCGGTCAACTTCGGCGACCGCGCCGGCCGGGTGCGCGACGTGGGCATCACGGTGGCCATGTACGGCACGGTCTTCCGGGTGGCGCTCGGCCTGGTCGCGGCGCTCGCGACCGCGCTGGTGTACGGCGCGGGCGGCGTGCTGGTCGTCGAGGGCACCTTCGAGATAGGCACGCTGGTCGCCCTCGCCGCGATGCTCATGCGCCTGTACGGCCCGCTGACCAGCCTGTCCAACGTCCACGTGGACGTCATGACGGCCCTGGTCAGCTTCGACCGGGTGTTCGAGGTCCTCGACCTCAAGCCGATGGTCGCCGAGAAGCCCGGCGCCGAGCCTCTGCCGAGCGGGCCGGTCACCATCGAGTTCGACGACGTCCAGTTCCGCTACCCGGCGGCGGAGGAGGTCTCGCTCGCCTCCCTGGAGTCGGTCGCGCGGCCGGACACCGGCCCGAGCCAGGAGGTGCTGAAGGGCGTCGGTTTCACCGCCCACCCCGGCGAGCTCGTCGCGCTGGTCGGGCATTCGGGCGCGGGCAAGACCACCATCACCTCGCTGGTCTCCCGCCTGTACGACGTGACCGGCGGCGCGGTGCGGGTCAACGGCGTGGACGTGCGCGACGCCACCCTCGCGTCCCTGCGCGAGACCGTGGGCGTGGTGATGCAGGACGCCCACCTGTTCCATGACACGATCGGCGCCAACCTCCGCTACGCCCGCCCGGACGCGACCGACGAGGAGATCTGGGACGCCCTGCGCGCCGCGCAGATCGGCGAGCTGATCGAGGCGCTGCCCGACGGCCTGGACACCGTCGTCGGCGACCGGGGGTACCGCCTGTCGGGGGGAGAGAAGCAGCGCGTCGCGCTGGCCCGCCTGCTGCTGAAGGCGCCGCGCGTCGTCGTGCTCGACGAGGCCACCGCCCACCTGGACTCCGAGTCGGAGGCCGCCGTCCAGCGGGCCCTCAAGACGGCACTCGCGGGCCGCACCTCACTGGTGATCGCCCACCGGCTCTCCACGATCCGCGAGGCCGACACGATCCTGGTGGTCCAGGACGGCCACGTGGTCGAGCGGGGCCGCCACGACGACCTGCTCGCCGCCAGGGGCGCCTACGCCGAGCTCTACCGCACGCAGTTCGAGCAGCAGAGGTGACCCGGGGCGCGGCTCAGACGTAGCCGAGCCTGGTCAGCTCGTCCCTGGCGATCTTCTCCACCAGTGAGGCCTGGTCGGGCTTGAGGCGGGAACGCCACGCGCCCACCTTGGGGGCGGTCGTGCCGTACAGGGCCACCTTGGAGACCCGGGTCTCCAGGAAGCCGGAGATCGTCGCGATCGTCTCGGCGGGGGAGGCGGCCATGTCCTCGTAGCGCACGGTGAGGAGCTGGTCGCGGGGGATCTCCTGGCGGAGCGCGGCGCTCAGGCGGACGGCGCTGCGCCAGCGCAGGGCGCACTTGCCGGCGGGCTCCATCACCGTCCACTTGTCGCGGTGCTCGCTCGAGTTGACGCCGAGGAAGGGGTTGGGGAACTCGGTCTCGTCGCTGAGCATGCTCGGCCGCGACCAGCTCATGGAGGCGCGGTCGGCCAGCATGTCGGCGGCGACGTCCCTGCCGTCGCGGATGAGCTGCACGAACCGGGCGTCGGGGAACGCCTGGAGCAGCACAGGGGCGCTGTAGAGCAGGTCGGGGTTGGCGTCGCCGAACCTGACGACGCCGCCGGGCGAGGCGCACGGGCCCGGCCCGGTGACGGCCCCGGCCTCCCGGCACGCCGCGGGGCACTCGGCGCAGGCGCCGGGGACGATCTGCCAGGCCTCGGCGAGCGCGTCGCGGAGCACCCGCACGGCGCCGCCGCCCTTCCTGCGCATGATCGAGGGCCGCCGCGCGAACGCGTAGACGACGTGCGCGACCGCGGCCCTGCCCATGGTCAGGTGGAAGCCGGGGGAGCGTTTGAGGGCACGCCCGAGGAGGTCCGCGCCGGAGTGCGGAGCGCCGAGCACGAACACCGGCCTACGGACCTTGATGCCGTTGACCACGAGAATGTGGGTCGGGGGTCGCATAAGTGAGGACAGTCTGACACCCTTTGCGAGGTGAACGAACCGGCCACGCCCCGCCCGTCGGTGGCACATGGCGTCACCTGGGTAAGAGTACTCATCGCGGCAGGTGTTTCATCCGATTCGGGGATTTTCGTCATCCGTAAACCGGAGCCGCGCCACTCGCCGGCCGACCTTCGCGGAGCGTCCCGATGACCAGCCACCGGCTCTGGATCCCGGCCCGGCTCCGCCCCGGCGACCGGGTGGCCATCGTCGCGCCGTCCGGGCCCGTCGACCCGGTGCGCCTGGCACGGGGACGCCAGGTCCTCACCGAGATCGGCCTGGACGTCGTCGTCATGCCGAGGGTGCTCAACCGGCGGGGATACCTCGCGGGCTCCGACGTGGGCAGGGCGGCCGACCTGCAGGAGGCGTGGTGCGACCCGGACATCCGGGCGGTGGTCTGCGCCCGGGGCGGCTACGGCGCCACCCGCCTGCTCGACCTGCTCGACTGGCCCGCCATGGAGGCCGCCCGCCCCAAGATCCTGCTCGGGTCGAGCGACATCACCGCCCTGCACCAGGCGTTCGCCGTACGGCTGGGCGTGGCGAGCTGCTTCGGGCCGATGCCGGCCTGCCAGACCCTGGGCGACGACGAGGGGCCGGAGAAGGACTCGCTCGCCCACCTGTGCTCGTCGCTGTTCGAGAGGGAGATGCCCGCCCCGGTCGCCGGCGACCGGGTGATCGTGTCCGGCCACGCCGAGGGCCCGCTCACCGGGGGCAACCTGTCGCTGCTCGCGGCCCTGTGCGGCACCCCGTACGCCCTGCGGGCGGAGGGGCACGTCGTGCTGCTGGAGGACGTCGGCGAGGCGCCGTACCGCATCGACCGCATGCTCACCCAGCTGCTCCAGGCCGGCTGCCTGGACGGCGCCCTCGGCGTCGTGCTCGGCTCGTGGGTGGGGTGCGGGGACCCGATGGGGGTGCTCGTCGAGCGGCTGGCGCCGCTGGGGGTGCCGATGATCGCCGGGGTGCCCATCGGGCACGGAACCCCACAGTTCACCGCATGGATGGGAGCGGACGCGGTCATTGATACCGAATCGTGCTCTTTGACTTGCCTGTTCCGCGACCCTGCTACGGCACTGTAGCGCTGGTCCGGGGGAAGACAGCGGTCAGTAGGGAGCCTGCGTGGGCTTGTTCAGGCGATTCCGGAACCGGCGGGCCGACGCGCAACGGCGCCCGATCGAAGACGTGGACCTCGACTCGCTACTGGCGCTCGTGGCCGACAGCCTCGGCTACGACCACGCCTTCGAGTCCGACGGATCGGCCCTGGTGCTGTCCGGGCCGCGCGACATCACGGTGCGGCTCACCGGGCTGCGCCGCGAGGCAGGGCGGCGCTCCCGCGAGGACTGGCCCGTGCTGGTGTCCGACCACCTGGCCCGCGCCGTCGCCCGTACCGACGACCTGCCCGACGTGTGCGACCTCGCCCAGATCCGCCCGCTGCTCCGCACGCGCGTCGTGCTCGCCGACGGCCTGGACGACGACCCGTCCCGGCTGATCGGCCGCCACGTCGGCTCCGACCTGGTCGAGATCCTCACGGTATCCGGCCGCCCGGTGCGGCCCGAGGAGGCCTTCTGCTGGCCCGTCACCCCGGCCGAGGCCCTGGACCTCGCGGCGGAGAACGTGCTGGCGGACGAGAAGCTGTCCGCCGAGCGCGCCGACCTCGACGGCACCCCGGCCTGGATCATGACGGGGTCGACGGTGAGCGCCGCCGTGCACCTGCGCAGGATCCAGGACTACCTGCTGGTCTCGCCCGACGGCCTCATGGTCGCCTTCCCCCACCCCGGGGAGATGGTCGTCCACCCCATAGACGGGCTGTCGGTGATGCGCGCCATCGAACGGCTGTGGCTGCTCGCCCGCAGGGAGTACCGCACGCGCGAGGACGGCCTGAGCCCGCACGTCTACTGGTGGAACCACGGGCGGCTGACCCGGATCCAGGCCGATCTGGTCATCCAGAACGGCCAGCGCCGCTTGGTCGTCGCCCCGCCCCCGGAGTTCGCCCGCCTGCTCGCCGACCTCGCGCAGGGGCGCTAGTCGCCGAGGAGTTCGGCATAGCGGGGCGTGCTGGTGGCCCGCGACAGCGTGTGGGCGGTGTGGATCAGCGGGACGTGGCTGAAGGCCTGCGGGAAGTTGCCGACCAGGCGGCCGTAGCGCGGGTCGTACTCCTCGGACAGCAACCCGACGTCGTTCCGCAGCGACAGCAGCTTCTCGAACAGCTCGACCGCCTCGGGCCGCCTGCCGACCATGGCCCGCGCCTCGGCCAGCCAGAAGCTGCACGCCAGGAACGCCCCCTCCCCGCCGGCGAGGCCGTCGACGGAGTTGGTCTGGGCGATCGGGTAGCGCAGCACGAAGTCGTCGGACATCAGCTCGCGCTCGATGGCCTCGATGGTGCCGACGACGCGGGGGTCGGCGGCGGGCAGGAAGCCGGTCTGCGGTATCAGCAGCAGGGACGCGTCCAGCTCGCGTGAGCCGTACGACTGGGTGAAGGTGTTCCTGACCGGGTCGAAGCCCTTCTCCATCACCTCGGCGTGGATGCGGTCGCGCAGGGCGCGCCACCGCTCCAGCGGGCCGTTCTGCCCGAACCGCTCGATCTGCCGGATGGAGCGGTCGGCGGCGACCCAGGCCATCACCTTGGAGTGGACGAAGTGCCTGCGCGGCCCGCGCACCTCCCACAGCCCCTCGTCGGGCTCGTCCCAGTGGGACTCAAGGAAGTCCATCAGCGACCGCTGGATCGCCCACGTGCGGGAGATGGAGGTCAGCCCCGACGCGCGCGACAGGTAGAGGCAGTTCATCACCTCGCCGTAGACGTCGAGCTGGAGCTGGTCGACCGCGGCGTTGCCGATGCGCACGGGCCGGGAGTCCTCGTAGCCGTCCAGCCAGGAGAGCTCCGTCTCGGGCAGGCGGCGCTCGCCCGCCACGCCGTACATGATCTGGAGGTCCTGGGGACGGCCGGCGATGGCGCGCAGCAGCCACTCGCGCCACTCGCGCGCCTCCTCGACGTACCCGGCGCCGATGAGAGCGTCGAGCGTCATCGTGGCGTCGCGCAGCCAGCAGTAGCGGTAGTCCCAGTTGCGGACGCCGCCGAGGTCCTCGGGCAGGGAGGTCGTGGCCGCCGCCACGATGCCGCCGGTGGGGGCGTAGGTCAGCGCCTTCAGCGTGATCAGCGAGCGGACGACCGGCTCACGCCACTGCTTCTCGGCCCGGGGCTCGCACTGGGCGACCCACTCGGTCCACATCTTCTCGGTCTCGTCGAGCTCCTTGATCGGGTCGATCTGCTCGGGCCTGGGCGAGTGGGAGGGGTGCCAGGTGTACACGAAGGCCAGCCGTTCGCCGGCCGACATCCTGAACGTGGCCCTGTGGGCGTAGTCACCGCCCTGGAGCGGGACGGGGGAGTGCAGCCAGGCGGAGTCGGGCCCGCCGATGGCCTGCAGCAGCCCGTCGCTGCGGCGCACCCAGGGCACGATGCGGCCGTAGTCGAAGCGGATGCGGATCTGCGTGCCCATCTCGACGCTGCCCGCCACGCACTCGACGATGCGGACCAGGTCGGGATTGGCCTGCCGGGGCGGCATGAAGTCGGTGACCCGCACCGTGCCGCCCTCGGTGTCCCACTCGGTCTCCAGGATCAAGGTGTTCTCGCGGTAGCGGCGCCTGGTGCTGAGCCGGCGTTCCGGGCCGGCGGGGCCGAGCCACCAGTGGCCGTTGCGCTCGTCGCCGAGCAGCGCCGCGAAGCAGGCCGGGGAGTCGAAACGGGGCAGGCAGAGCCAGTCGATGGAGCCGTCGCGCCCGACGAGGGCGGCCGACTGCATGTCGCCGATGATGGCGTAGTCCTCGATCCGCATGCCCGTCACGCTAGTACGGTTCCGCCGCCGGGGCGCACGGGTCGGCGGGGGTCACCGCCTGGGGCGCATCAGAGGCATGAAGAACTGTGTGAGCGGCCCGATCGCGACGGCGAACACGACGGTGCCGACGCCGACGGTGCCGCCGAGCAGCCAACCTGCGCCGAGCACGGTCAGCTCGATCAAGGTGCGCCCCGTGCGGATCGACAGCCCGAGGCGGGCGAGGCCGGTCATCAGGCCGTCCCGGGGGCCCGGGCCCATGCCGGCGCCGATGTAGAGCCCGGTGGCGGCGGCCACGGACACCACGGCGGCCAGCAGGTAGACCCAGCGCACCGCCAGGGCGTCCGGCGTGGGGGCCAGCCAGATCGTCATGTCGGCGAAGAGCCCGAGGAACACGATATTGCTGATCGTGCCGATCCCGGGGCGCTGCCTCAGCGGGATCCAGAAGACCATCACGATGGCGCCGACCAGGATGATCCACGTGCCGATCGACCAGCCGGTGCGCACGGACAGGCCCTGGTGGAACACGTCCCACGGGTCGTTGCCGAGCCTGGACTCGACCTGCAGTCCGATCCCGGCGCCGTAGAGGGCCAGCCCGGCGTACAGGCGCAGCAACCGGTTGGGAATCGATCCCAGGTGGGGGAGGGAGATGTCGCTCATGATGGGGCCAGTCTTCCGATGCCATTGATTGCACTTAAAGGGCCAATCAGAGAAAGTGGCCTGATGGAGCGTTATCTCAGCGGGCCACAGCTCGCCAGGCTCGTCGAGGTCCCCCGGGACGCCCGGCCGTACTACCGGGCGCTCGCCGAGACGGTGCGCACGCTGATCCTCGACGGGCGGCTGCCCACGCGGGTGCGCATGCCCGCCGAACGCCACCTGGCCGAGGCGCTCGGCGTCAGCCGCACCACCGTCACCACCGCCTACGACCGGCTGCGCGAGCAGGGGTTCCTCGACAGCCGCCAGGGCGCGGGGAGCTGGACGGCGCTGCCCGAGCCGGGCGCGCTGCTGGGCACCGAGAACCCGTGGATCGCCCCCGACGGCGACGGCCTGCTCCCGCTGCACTCCGCGGCCCCGGCCGCGACGGGCCTGCTGCCCGACGCCATCGCCGCCGCGACCGAGGCCTACCCCCGCTACGGCCTCGGCACCGGGTACGAGCCGGTGGGCGTGCGCCCGCTGCGCGAGGCCATCGCCGCCCGTTACGGCGCCCGCGGCCTCGCCACCCGGCCCGACCAGATCCTCGTCACCGGTGGCGCGCAGCACGCCGTCCACCTGCTGATGACGCTGCTGGCCGGGCAGGGCGACCCGGTGCTGGTGGAGTCCCCGACGTACCCGCACGCGCTGGACGCCGCCCGCATGCGCGGCGCGCGGCTGGTCCCGGTGGGCATAGCCGACGACGGCTGGAACCTCGACCTGGTGACCTGCGCGATGCGCCAGTCGGCGGCGCGCCTCGCCTACGTCATCCCCGACTTCCAGAACCCCACCGGCCACCTCATGGGCGAGGGTGACCGGGCCGCGCTGGCGGACGCCGCGCGACGGTACGACACGACGCTGGTGGTGGACGAGAGCTGGGCCGAGCTGGCCATCGACGAGGTGCCCGCGACCTCACCGCTGGCGGCCCACGACACCGACGGCCGGGTGATCAGCGTCGGGTCGGCCTCCAAGCTGTGGTGGGGCGGCCTGCGCATCGGCTGGATCCGGGGCACGGCCGCGCTGATCCGGCGCCTGGCCGTGCTCCGCTCCTCCGTCGACGTCGCCTCGCCGCTCTTCGAGCAGCTCGTGGTGACCCACCTGTTCGAGCGCATCGAGGAGACCAGGGCGGAGCGCGGCCGCACGCTCGGGGCCTCGCGGTCGGCACTGGTCGAGGTGCTCCGCGCGGAGCTGCCCGAATGGCGGTTCACCGTGCCGAAGGGCGGCGGCTCGCTGTGGGTGCGACTGGACTCCCCGATCGCCACGCCGCTCGCCGACGCCGCGGCGGCCCACGGCGTACGGCTGGCGCCGGGCCCGTGGTTCGGCGTGGACGGCACGCTGGAGCGCTACCTGCGCCTGCCGTTCACCATGCCGCCGCACGCGCTGACCGAAGCGGCCCGCCGCCTCGCGGCGGCGAGGGCTCTCGCGTCCTCTCCCGGCTCGCAGGCCGCCCCGTACGGAGCGCGCGCGGGAGCCCCGCTGACGCCCACCCTGTGAGCGGCCTCAGCCCCGCTCCTCGCCCATCAGGACGCGGAGCCTGTGGGAGAACGCCAGCAGGACGCCGGCCGCCACGATCGCGATGGCGGCCAGCGTGACGAAGTACGCGGGCAGGGAGATGAACCTCAGCAGCCGCGCCGTCTGGCCCCCGATGGCGTCCCCGACGGCGAACGACAGGAACCACACGCCGAGCATCTGGCTCTTGAAGGCGCGCGGGGCCAGCTCCACGGTGACCGACAGGCCGACCGGGCTGAGGGACAGCTCGCCGAACACCTGGATGAGGTACACCAGGAACAGCCACCAGACCGAGACCTTGCCGAACTCCGCCAGGCGGGCCACCAGCGCCATCACCACGAAGCTCACACCGATCACGAACAGCCCGAAGGCGAACTTCTGGGCGGCCCCCACCCGGTTGCCGAGCCTGACCCACAGGACCGCGAAGACCGGCACGAAGATCATGATGAGCAGGGGGTTGAACGACTGCGTGGTGGCGGCCGTGATGCGATGGCCGAAGATCTCCAGGTCGGTCTTCGACGCCGCGAACTCGTTCAGCACGGTCGGCGCCAGGTCGTAGATCATCCAGAAGATCGAGGCCGCGACGAACAGCCAGATGTAGGCCTTCATCTTCAGCCGCTCGTCGGCCGTCAGGTTGTGGCTGCCGAGCAGGATGTAGGCGAAGTAGAGGACCGGGACCGCGATCGTGAGAGCGGTCAGCACGACGGTGAAGCGGTCGACGTTGAGCGTGCCGGTCGCCGCCCACAGGGCGATCGCCACGACCGCCACGAGCAGGCCGGCCAGGATGACGAGCCCGAAGTGCCGGCGTTCCCCGGGGGTCAGGCGGTGGCCGGGCGTCTCCCCGACGCCCCGCAGGTGCCGTCCGCCGATGACGTACTGGGTCAGGCCGATCGCCATGCCGACCGCCGCGGCGCCGAAGCCGAGGTGCCACCGGTCGTCCTTGGCGAGGTTGCTGACCACGTAGGGGGCGATGAAGGCGCCGAGGTTGATGCCCAGGTAGAAGATGGAGAAGCCCGCGTCGCGCCGGGCGTTCTCCCCCTCGGGGTACAACTCGCCCACCATCGTGGAGATGTTCGGCTTGAGCAGTCCGGTGCCGAGCACGATCAGGGCCAGCCCGAGCCAGATCAGCGCGGCCCCCCTGATCGGGATCGCCATGCAGATGTGGCCCAGCATGATGATCGAGCCGCCGACCAGCACGGCCCTGCGCGCCCCGAGTACGCGGTCGGCGATCCAGCCGCCCGGCAGCGCGAGCAGGTAGATCAGCGCCCCGTACACCCCGACGACGGCGGTCGCGGTGGGCTTGGGCAGGCCGAGGCCGCCGCCGGCCGCGGTGGCGATGAGGAAGAAGTAGAGGATGGCGCGCAGCCCGTAGAAGCTGAACCGCTCCCACATCTCGGTGAGGAAGAGCGTGATGATGCCGCGCGGGTGCCCGAACACCGTCTTCTCCCGCTCGCGCTCCCCGGCCTCTCCGGCCATGCCGGCCCGCCCCCCGTCCCCGCGTTCACCATCAGAAGTCACGTTTATTAATGAACGTCCTCTATATCCCTATATGTAGAGATATTCCTGGCTCGGTGGTTACTCTTCGTGGTGGAATGAATGCCCATCGGCCGGGGTGGGCAAGCGCGGTCGTTCTTCTCACTTCCCGGGGCTTGTCTCCGGTGAAGGGCGTGTGGTGCGATGCATGCCACTCGTGCAAGTGGGCACTTTCTGGAGGCGTGAGATGGCCGACCCCCGGGTCCTTGCGGAACGTTCCGAGATCGAGCAGGAGATCACCGGCCACACGATCTGCGAACAGCTCAAGCTCACGGCGGAGCGCTTCCCCGACGCGCCCGCCTACTCCGACCCCGCCGAGGACGGCTGGACGACCCTGACCTACGGGCAGGCCAGGCGCCGGGTGCTCGCGATCGCCGCCGGCTTCTCCGCCCTCGGCCTCGCGCGCGGCGAGGCCGTCGCCCTCATGATGGTGAACCGCAGCGAGCACGTGCTGGCCGACCTCGGCGCGGTCCACGCCGGAGGCATGGCCTGCTCGGTGTACGCCACCTTCGCCCCCGACCAGGTCGCCTTCGTCGCCAAGGACGTCGGCGCCCGCGTCGTGGTGCTGGGCGGCGCGGCCGACCTCGCGCGCTGGGAGCCGATCCTCGGCGAGCTGCCCGGCCTGCGCAAGGTCATCCTCCTCGAGGACACGCCCGACGGCGAGCTGTTCATGAGCTGGGACGACTTCCTGGCGTTCGGCGAGAGCGCGCTCGCCGCCGACCCGGAGGCGGCGGAGGCGCGCGCCGCCGCCGTCACCGCCGGCGACGTGCTCAGCGTGCTCTACACCTCCGGCACCACGGGCAACCCCAAGGGCGTGCCGCTGACCCACACCAACATCTTCTTCGAGGTCGCCGCCACCGACCGCATGACCAACATCCCCACCCATGGCGCGCAGATCTCCTACCTGACCTACGCCCACATCGCCGAGCGCGTGCTCAGCCTCTACCTGCCGGTGTTCAAGGTCTCCCACATCCACTTCTGCACCGACCTCGCCCAGCTCGGCACCGTGCTCGGCCAGGTCAAGCCGTTGCTGTTCTTCGGCGTGCCGAGGGTCTACGAGAAGATGATGGCCCGCCTGCAGGCGCTGCTCAGCACCCAGCCGGAAGAGCAGCAGGAGAACGTACGCGCGTGCATGGCGGCCGGGCTCGCCTACGTCGAGGGCTCGCAGTACGGCCAGGTCCCGAGCCCCGAGGTGGCCGCGGCGTACGAGCGCGCCGACGCCGCGCTGCTCTCGATCATCCGGTCCATGATCGGGCTGGACGAGGCGCGCTGGCTCGCCACCGCCGCCGCGCCCATGCCCCTTGAGGTGCAGCGCTTCTTCGCCGGGTTCGGGCTGAAGGTCCTCGACGTGTACGGCATGACCGAGACGAGCGGTGCGTTCACCGCCAACAGCTCCGAGGAGTTCAAGCTGGGCACGGTCGGCCGTCCCGGCCCCGGCGTCGAGGTGCGCATCGCGGAGGACGGCGAGATCCTCACGCGCAGCCCCGCCAACACCAGCGGCTACCTGAACCGCCCCGAGGCCGGCGCCGAGCTCATCGACGAGGACGGCTGGCTGCACACCGGCGACGTCGGTTCGATCGACGACGACGGGTTCGTGCGCATCGTCGACCGCAAGAAGGAGCTCATCATCACCGCCGGAGGCGAGAACATCTCCCCGGCCAACATCGAGAACTTCCTCAAGGAGCACCCGCTCATCGGCCAGGCCCTGGTGTACGGCGACCGCAGGCCGTACGTCGTGGCGATCCTCACCCTCGACGGCGAGGTGGCCCCGGCGTGGGCCCTGGGGCGCGGCATCGAGTTCACCTCGTTGGCCGCGTTCGCCGAGCACCCCGACGTGGTCAAGGAGGTCGAGGCGGCCGTCGCGGTCGCCAACGAGAAGCTCGCCAGGGTCCAGCAGGTCAAGAAGTGGCGGCTGCTGCCCGGCGAGTGGACCGCCGAGACCGAGGAGCTCACGCCCAGCCTCAAGCTCAAGCGCCGCGTCATCCACGCGAAGTACGCCGAGGTGATCGGCTCGATGTACGAGAGCTGACCGGGCGGCGTTTTGCCGGGGGAGGAGCGTGTCGGTCCCGGGCCGTTACCTCCCGGTCCCTAGCCTCCAGGCCATGACCATGAGACGTTTGCTCACGTCGTCGGCGGTGGGGCTGGCCGCGCTCACGGTCCTGGCGGAGGCGCCCCCCTCCTTCGCCGGACGGACGGTGGAGCCGCCCCCGCGCCCGCGCGAACCGGCGGTCGAGACGATCTCGCCTCCCGCCGCGAAGGCCACCCCGCCCGCGGCCAAGGCGCCGCCTCCGGCCGCGAAGGCGCCCGCCTCCGCCGTCAGGGCGCCCGCTCCTGCGCGGGAACGGCCCGCCATCCGCTCGGTGCGGGTCCGCCCGCGCACCCCGGTCGCCGGGCCCAAGGGCGCGGTGCGCCTGGTGGTCGAGGTGGTGGCCAGGGGCGTGTCCGGCCCGGACGGGGTGGCCCTGCGGGTCGAGCCCGGCGGGCGGCGGGCCCGCTCCCGTCCCGCCGCCCCGTCCCGCCTCGGCGGCGGCACGCCCTGGGCGCCCGGCGGCCCATCCCCGCTGGCGCCCCGTGCCGCGGAGGGGCCGGTGCCCGTCCAGGGGAAGACCGGCCAGAGGTGGGAGATGTGGCGGTTCAACCCGCCAGTCGGCCTCACCCGGTGGTACCCCTCGGGCCGGTGGCGGGCGATCGCGACCGCCAGGAACGCCCGGGGCGCGCGCGTCACCGCGTCCTCGTCCTTCCTGTTCAAGAAGGCGACGGTGCTCAGCGGCATCCAGGTGGGCCGCGCGAGGAAGCGGCATCGGGCCGTACGGCTGTCGGGGACGCTCATGCGCGTCGACCCGACCGGCAGGTTCGACTACTGGTCCTTCCCCAGGCAGCGCGTCACCCTGCAGTTCAGGAAGCACGGCGGGAAGACGTGGAAGACCGTGGCCAAGGCCAGCACCAACAGGGACGGCCGCTTCGTCAGACGAGTAAAGCGGGCACATGGCACGTGGCGCGTCTTCTATCCCGGAACACACCATTACGCCCATATTTCGGCCTCCGCTAGACATGTAGCTCGAAACTAGGACAAACGGCTATATTTCCGGTCATGCAAAGCGGCAAAGTGTCCAATTTGTAATTATTTGCTGGGAGTTGCCTGGCAACTTTTGGGTGCCTTAAAACGTCTATGACGTAGGCACACCCCCAATTGGGATGCCTTTCTCTACGGGGAGAGGAAGTTCCGCATGATGAAACGCATCGCTACCGCCCTGGTAGCGGCCACCATGGGCGCTTCGGCGCTCGGTGTGGTGGCGCCGGCGCTGGCAGACACGGCGCCGGACACCGCGGTGAGCATCGAGTCCATCAAGGTGACCCCGGACCCGGTGGTCATCCGTGGAAGCGATCACGTCGCGGTGACGGCCACGGTCGAGACCGTGGGCGCCGAGGACGTGAAGTTCGACTTCGAGCCGACGGGACAGGGTGGTCAGCGCGACTGCAACCCCTGCCCCGGGGCCGCGAAGGCGTCCAGTGGCGAGTGGAAGACCTGGGCCAAGACGATCGTTCTCGACCGGCACGATCCGGACGGGAAGTGGGTCGTCTACGTCGAGGCGATCGGCCAGGACGGCAAGGTCGCGAGGGCCAAGTCCTCCTTCTACGTGAAGGTCGTGCAGGACCGTCACCGCGGTCCGCGCGCGACGCGGATCACGGGGTTCGACGCGAGCCCCGAGCCCGTCAAGAAGGGTCGCAAGCTGTCGCTCTCGGGCAAGCTTGAGACGGCCCGGTGCTACGGCGACTGGTGGTGGGACGGCGACGCCTACGTGGTGGGCGGCAACCGTTGCCACGACGACTACCGCTGGCACAGCTGGCGTCAGCTCGGCTGGCAGAAGATCAAGGTGTACTTCAACCGCGCCCACGGTGGCAAGTGGGAGTACGTCGACACCATCGAGACCAACCCGGACGGAACCTTCTACACGAAGATCCCGGCCTACTGGTCCGGCACGTGGAAGGTCGTGTTCGAGGGCTCGCGCGGCCTGTACGGGTCGTCGGCGACCGACTACGTGAAGGTCGTCCGCTAGTCCTTGGCCTGACCAACCGGAACGCCTGGCCCCCGGGAACTCCCGGGAGCCAGGCGTTCCGGCCGTCCAGGGGCCGTCGTGGGACGCTGTGGGCGGCTTCGTGGGGACGCGGGCACGCGCCCGCCCGTCCTATGCTTCGAGAAGACGTCCGACGGGCATCGGGGAGGGGGAGAGCGCCGTGTCAGAAGACCATGCGACATCCGGGGATCCGTTCCATCGGCGCCTGCACCACGTGGGGCAGGGCGACCTGAGCGCCGAGACGGCCCAGACCCCCGGCATGGCCCGCCGCGCCGCGATCAGCGACACGACCGTGGGCGCGAGGAGGCTGTGGATGGGGCAGACCCACGTCGCGCCCGCCACCGTCTCCGCCAACCACCACCACGGCGACTCCGAGACCGCCATCTACGTGGTCAGCGGCACGCCGTCGTTCGTCTTCCTCGATCTCGACGGCGACGAGCCGCGCGAGGTGCGCATCGAGGCCCGGCCGGGCGACTACGTCTTCGTGCCGCCGTTCGTGCCCCACCGCGAGGAGAACCCCGACCCCGACAGCGAGGCGGTCGTCGTGATCGCGCGCAGCACCCAGGAGGCGATCGTGGTGAATCTCCCCGACCTCCGCCCGCCCGAGGGCGGCTCAGGGGCCTAGCCCTCCGGCGCCGCCGGGTCGTCGCGCGGCGCGGGCTCCGGCAGGGCCTCGATGCCCCGCGCGAGCTCCAGGGCCGTCAGGTCGAGCGCGCTCAGCGTGAAGATGTTGGCGATCTGCTCAAGGGGCATCCCCGCGTCCCCGAGCTGGGTCATCGTGACCGCGGTCCGCAGGAAGACGCGCCCGATGACCACCTCGTCCACGTCGGGCATGTCCTTGCGGAAGAAGTCGGCGAGCTGCTGCCCCACCTCGCGGTCGGCGTGCACCCGTGGATCGTTGAGCTCAGGGCTGGACAGGATGTCGGCCAGGTCCCTGCGCTCGTCTTCCGTGAGCTTGCTCAAAGGTCGCCTCCCGCAGCGATGTCGTTATTGGGAGACTATGCGCTGGGGACTCCGGGGAAAATGCCTCCGGTCCTCCGATGATCGGCTGGCGCAGGGACGGCCGGATCGCCGTCCCTGCCTCCGGCCGGATCAAGGAGGGCACGCTCAGGACGAGACGGCGTCGACAAGCTTCCGACGCTGCTGGACGCCGAGGCCGCCGATGCGTCGCTTGTCGTCGACGCCGGCGCGCTCCATGAGCGCGGCGGCCTTCGTCGGGCCGATGCCCGAGAGCGCGCGCAGGGCCTGCGAGACCTTGATCTTCTTGGCGGTGTCGTCCTCCCGCTTGAGGAGCTCGGCCAGGGTCAGGTCGCCGGTCTTCAGCTGGGCGAGGAGCGCGGCGCGGGCCTGCCGGGCCTCGGTCGCCTTGACCAGAGCCGCCTGGCGCTGTTCGGGGGTGAGGACGGGGAGGGCCATGGGGGTTCTCCTTGGGGGTCGAGATCGTCGGCCGTGTGACCGGCCGCTGGTGCGGTCGGCAATCCTGTTACCCCCACTACGGGCGTTAATCATGGTTCCGCAGTTCGTTGCCCCATCTCGGCGGATCTGCCCCTGCCGGTTCAAAGCCGTACAAGTCGTGAAATTTGGGCCTTCTAAGTTCGGACGGATGACCTGACTCTCAGTGCAGGCGTGCGACAAACCCCAGAGCGCGCCTGAGGGAGGAACAGGTGAGACGTCGTCTGCTCGTAGGGTTGGCGGTCCTGGCGCTCTTGTGCGTTAGCGGGATCACCGGTGCGGGGGCCTCCGCGGAGCCGCCCCCGAGCAACCAGTATCGCGTCGAAGGCCCGAGCACGGCCCAGCAGCGGACCACGATCGCGGCGACCGGCGCCGCGATCGACGAGGTGGCCACCACATCCATCGTGGTCACCGCCTCCGAGACCGAGATCGCCGAGATCAAGCGGCTCGGCTACGCGGTCACGCGCATCCCGCGCCCGTTATCCCCGGTCCTGCCCAAACCGCAGGACTTCCCCTCGGCCGACTCCGGGTACCACAACTACGCGGAGTTGACCACGCTCGTGAACCAGGTGGTCGCCAACTACCCGTCCATCGCCAAGAAGTACAGCTACGGCACCTCCTACGGAGGCCGCGACCTGATCGCCGTCAAGATCAGCGACAACGTCGCGACCGACGAGAACGAGCCCGAGGTGCTGTTCACGGCCCACCAGCACGCCCGCGAGCACCTGACCGTCGAGATGGCGATCTACCTGCTCAACCTGTTCACCGGCAGCTACGCGTCCGACAGCAGGATCGCCGGCCTGGTGAACTCCCGGGAGATCTGGATCCTGCCCGACCTCAACCCCGACGGCGGCGAGTACGACATCGCCTCCGGCTCCTACCGCTCCTGGCGCAAGAACCGGCAGCCCAACTCCGGCTCCTCCTACGTGGGCACCGACCTCAACCGCAACTGGGCGTACAAGTGGGGCTGCTGCGGCGGCTCCTCCGGCTCCACCTCCAGCGAGACCTACCGGGGCGCGTCCGCGGAGTCGGCGCCCGAGGTGAAGGCGGCGGCCGACTTCGTGCGCAGCCGCGTCGTCGGCGGCAAGCAGCAGATCAAGTCCAACATCGACTTCCACACCTACAGCGAGCTGATCCTGTGGCCGTACGGCTACACCTACAACGACACCGCGGCCGGCCTGACCCAGGACGACCACGACGCGTTCGCCACCCTCGGCCAGAACATGGCCGGCACCAACGGCTACACCGCGCAGCAGGCCAGCGACCTCTACATCACCGACGGCTCCATCGACGACTGGCTGTGGGGCACCTACAAGATCTTCAGCTACACCTTCGAGATGTACCCGAAGAACGGCTCGCCGGGCTTCTACCCGCCCGACGAGCAGATCGTGACCCAGACCACGCGCAACAAGGAGGCGGTGCTCCGGTTCCTGGAGTACTCCGACTGCGTCTACCGCATCATCGGCAAGGCCGCGCAGTACTGCTAGCGATCACCTGACGGCACTCGCCGCCACCAGGGGTACGGCCGCGCGCCCGGGCGCGAGCGGCCGTACCCCGCCCGGCGCGGCGCGCCCGGAAGCCCCTGCGGAGAAGGCTTTGACGGGCGTTTGTGCGGGCAGTCACAGCGGTGGTGGCGCGGAGGCGGGCGAGGCGCGAAGATCGTGAGCAGAGGGACCAAGCGGCCGTCACCCTTCGCACAGGGACGGACCGTCGATATATCGACATAGGGAGTTCAGCAATGCGACAGCGCCGGCTGGGCAGCCAGGGCCTACACGTCTCCGCCGAGGGGCTCGGCTGCATGGGGATGAGCGTCGCCTACGGCCCCGCGGACGAGAGGGAGGCGACCGCCACCATCCACAGGGCGCTCGACCTCGGCATCACCTTCCTCGACACGGCCGACATGTACGGGCCGTGGACCAACGAGAGCCTCGTCGGCCGCGCGATCGCCGGCCGCCGCGACGAGGTCGTGCTCGCCACCAAGTTCGGCAACGAGGTCGAGGACGGCGCTCTCACCGGCCGGGTCAACGGCCGCCCGGACTACCTGCGCGAGGCGCTCGACGGCTCTCTCAAGCGGCTCGGCGTGGACCACGTCGACCTGTACTACCAGCACCGCGTCGACCCCGGCGTCCCGGTGGAGGACACCTTCGGCGCGCTGTCCGAGCTGGTCACCGAGGGTAAGATCCGCTACCTCGGCATCTCGGAGGCCGCTCCCGCGAGCATCCGCCGCGCCCACGCCGTCCACCCGCTGACCGCGCTGCAGACCGAGTACTCCCTGTTCACCCGCGACGTGGAGGACAACGACGTCCTGGCCACCACCCGTGAGCTCGGCATCGGCTTCGTCGCCTACAGCCCGCTCGGCCGGGGCTTCCTCACCGGCACCATCCGCAGCGTGGACGACCTGTCGGAGGACGACCGCCGGCGCTCCTCGCACCCGCGCTTCCAGGGGGAGAACTTCGCGCGCAACCTCGCGGTCGTCGACCGCATCCGCGTGCTGGCCGACGCCAAGGGGGTGACCTCCTCGCAGTTCGCGCTGGCCTGGGTGCTCGCCCAGGGCGACGACATCGTGGCCATCCCCGGCACCAAGCGCCGGGCCTACCTGGAGGCCAACGCCGCCGCCGTCGAGATCACCCTCACCCCCGACGACCTGGCCGCGATCGAGGCCGTGGCCCCGCGCGGCGTGGCCTCCGGCGAGCGCTACCCCGCCGCCGCGATGGACGCGGTCCACCGGTGACGCGAGGGCCCCGTGACTCCTGCCCCGCGTACGCCGGGCGCCATACGCGACGGCTCGCGGGCGCTCCGCGAACCCGGGACGCGCGACGGCCACGCCCACCGGCGCGGCCGTCGCGATCACGTGGTCAGTGCTTGAGCGCGTACCAGGTCGAGGAGCCGATGACGCGGTCGACCTTGAGGCCCCACCTGGTCTGGAACTCATAGACCGCTGAGTCGGTCGCCGAGCCGAACACACCGTCGACGGAATCAGGCTGCCCGATGCGATACTTCAGCAGGCATTGAGCCTGCTTGACGGCGGTTCCGGTCGACCCCTTCCTGAGGACGGGCTCGGAGTTCGTATAGTTGCAGCCGAAAGGCCCGGCGGCCCTTGCCTTCGCCGCCGCGTCGGCGTGCGCGGGGGTGGCGAGGACCGGGACGACCGCCACGGCCATCATCGCCAGCGCCGCGGCGGGCAGCGCGATCTTCGATTTCATGGAACTCAACATGATCCTGGTCTCCCATCAGGTGGCGAGTTCGTCGGCCCGGCTCGGCCGGGAACCGGCCTGTGTGCTTCTCGGGTGAGGGCGCTCACCGAGCCGGAACTCCAGGCCCGGAGCCCGTGCGTGTGGGCGCACACAGGGCAGCTTGACAGGCACTGCGGGCCGAGTTCTAAACCCTTCCATCTGAGTGCAAACTCCCCGGTAGGGGGCCTGCGGGCGGACAGTGATCATTTCCGGTCGGGGGGCGTTCACGGTGCCGGTCCGCTCCGCCGCGTGCCCCGCCGGTCCGCGGACCCCGTATCGTGGCCGGTCCGGCCCCATGCAGTGTGAAGTAAACTTCCTCTCCCGTAAGCGTGAAAAGGCCACCCCTTTACCGGGGGTGGGTTCCTCGTACGCCGAAAGGCACCGCGCCGGGGCGGGAACTCCGCCGGTACGGGCCCCCGGTGGGTGGGAAGCATGCTGCGACAGTGGAACATGGAGTCAATACCGATCCCATGCGCGTCCGTCCCGGAACGAGGAGCTCGATCATGACCCCCAACGCCACCGAAGACTCGACAGGCTTCGCTGACCTGGGGCTGCGTCCCGAGCTTCTGCGCGCGCTCACCGGTCTCGGGTACGAGGAGCCGACGCCGATCCAGCGTGAGGCCATCCCGCCGCTGGTCGAGGGCCGTGACCTGCTCGGGCAGGCCGCGACCGGCACCGGCAAGACGGCGGCGTTCGCCCTGCCGATCCTCCAGCGGATGCCGGCGGGCGGGGGGTCCGGATCCCCGCTGGCGCTCGTGCTGGTGCCCACGCGCGAGCTGGCCGTCCAGGTCTCCGAGGCCGTCCACCGCTACGGCCGCGACCTCGGAGCCCGCGTCCTGCCGATCTACGGCGGGCAGCCGATCGGGCGGCAGCTCAGGGAGCTGCAGCGAGGGGTGGACGTCGTGGTCGCGACCCCCGGCCGGGCGCTCGACCACATCGGCCGCAAGACCCTCCATCTGGACGCCCTCCAGATCGTCGTCCTGGACGAGGCCGACGAGATGCTCGACATGGGGTTCGCCGACGACATCGAGGCGATCCTGCAGGAGACCCCCGAGCAGCGCCAGACCGTCCTGTTCTCCGCCACGATGCCGCCGCGCATCAACTCCATCGCCCGCCAGCACCTCAGCGACCCGGTGCGCATCCAGATCGAGCGCGAGTCCGCCGCCCCCGGCGAGTCCCCGCGCGTACGGCAGTGCGCCTACATGGTGCCGAGGGCGCACAAGCCCACGGCGCTCGGAAGGGTGCTGGACGTCGAGGCGCCCGAGGCCGCCATCGTCTTCTGCCGCACCCGCGAGGAGGTCGACCAGCTCACCGAGACCATGAACGGCCGCGGCTACCGCGCCGAGGCCCTCCACGGTGGGATGGGCCAGGAGCAGCGCGACCGCGTCATGGCGCGGCTGCGGAGCGGCACCGCCGACCTGCTGGTCGCGACCGACGTGGCCGCGCGCGGGCTCGACATCGAGCAGCTCACCCACGTGGTCAACTACAACGTCCCCTCGGCTCCGGAGTCCTACGTCCACCGCATCGGCCGGGTGGGGCGCGCGGGCCGCGAGGGCGTGGCCATCACACTCGCGGAGCCCCGCGAGCACCGCATGCTCAAGACGATCGAGCGGGTCACCAAGAGCAGGATCACGGTCGAGAAGGTCCCCACGGTCGCCGACCTCAGGGCCCGCCGCCTGGAGCTCACGCGCTCCGCCCTGGAGGAGAGCATGCTGGAGGACGACCTGGAGCACTTCCGGGTCGTGGTGGACACCCTCGCCGACGAGTTCGACCTCGTGGAGATCGCGATGGCGGCGGTGAAGCTCGCGCACGAGGCCAGCGGCGCCGCCGCCGACGAGGAGGAGATCCCCGACGTGCCGGTGCGGGCCGAGCGCGAGGGACGCCCGCGCCGCGAGCCGGGCGGGCGCGACGAGCGCCGCGGGCGCGGGCCGAGCAGCGGCATGACCCGCATCTTCATCGGCGCGGGCCGCAGCGCGGGGGTCCGGCCGCAGGACCTGGTCGGCGCGATCGCCAACGAGTCGCGGCTCAGCGGCCGGGACATCGGGGCGATCGAGATCGCCGACCGCTTCTCGCTCGTCGAGGTCCCCGACTACTCGGCGGACGACGTCATCACCTCCCTGCGCCAGACCACCGTCAAGGGCAGGAAGGTCACGGTCCGGCGCGAGCGCTTCGAGGCCCGCTAGCGGCGGCCGGCCGTCAGGCCAGGGCGTTGACGGTGGCGGTGAAGACGGCCGGAAGGCGCTGGGCCGCCGGCACGATCAGCCGGGCCGAGCCCGGACGGCGGCGCGCGGCCAGCAGCGCCCCGGTCAGCAGCCGGTGGCGCAGCGACAGGCGCCGCCACGCCCGCTCGTACGCCTCGGGCCGCCCGGCGCGCAGGCAGCCGACCAGGGCGCGCGCGGACAGCAGCCCGAGCGAGACCCCCTCGCCGGTGAGCGCGTCCATGTAGCCGGCCGCGTCGCCCACCAGCAGCACGCGCCCGGCGACGCGGGCACTGACGCGCTGCCGCAGCGGCCCCGCCCCGCGCACCGAGGTGGCGGCGGGCCCCTCCAGCCGGGCCAGCAGCGCGGGGAACCCCGCCAGGTGCTCCTCGTAGCTCCGGCGCTCGGAGCTCAGCACGGCGACCCCGACCAGCTCCTCGCCCACCGGGGTCACGTACGCCTCAGCGCGCGCCGCCCAGTGCACCTCGACGAAGTCCGACCAGGGTGCGACGCGGTAGTGCCTGCGCTGCCCGTACCTGCGCGGGGCGCGGCTCGCCAGCTCAAGCCCGAGCAGGCCGCGCAGCGGGGAGTGCAGCCCGTCGGCGGCGACCAGCCAGCGGGCCCGCAACCCGGCCGCCTCCACCGAGTCCGCGTGCTGCCGCACGCCGCCGACCCGGCCGTGGACGACCTTCACGCCGACCTCCGCCGCGCGCTCGGCCAGCGCGGCGTGCAGGGCGGTGCGGCGGACCCCGAGCCCGGGCCCCTCGCGGAACGCCGCCTGCGCGCGGCGCCGCTCGTCGACGTACCTGATGCCGAGCAGCGGCCACCCCTCCACGCGCACGCCGAGGGACCGCAGGGCCGCGACCCCGGTGGGCATAAGGCCCTCGCCGCACGCCTTGTCGACCGGAGCCGACCGTGGCTCGACCACCACGGCCTCCATCCCCGCCAGCGCGGCGTGGATGGCCGTCGCCAGGCCCGCCGGCCCGCCGCCGGCGACCAGGACGTCGATCACGCTGTCGCCTCGCGCGCGGCGGGGCGCGGGGCCAGGGTGGCGAGGGCCTGGTTCTCGCAGCGGATGCGCACCACCATCAGCGCGGCGTTGAGCGCGGTGAAGACCACGGCGGTCACCCACGCGCCGTGCACCAGGGGCAGCGCGGCGCCCTCCACGGCCACCGCCACGTAGTTGGGGTGGCGCAGCCACGCGAGGCGGTAGGGCCCCCGCGCGACCAGCGACAGGCCCGGCACCACGATGACCTCGGTGTTCCACTGCGGGCCGAGCGAGGTGATACACCACCAGCGCAGGCTCTGGGCCGCGACGACCAGGGCGAGCATCGGCCAGCCCAGCGCCGGCACGAAGGGGCGGTCGGCGAGGCCCGCCTCCAGCAGGCACCCGGCGAGCAGGCCGGTGTGCAGGGCGACCATCCAGGGATAGTGCCGGCGCCCGAAGACGCGCCCGCCTCGGGCGAGGCTCCAGCGCGTGTTGCGCCGGGCGACCACCAGCTCGGCGAGGCGCTCGGCTCCGACCAGCAGGACGAGCAGCAGGTACCAGGACGACATGCCCTGAAACGATACGGGTCCGATCATCAGCGGGACAGCCGGCAGCGGTGACGACACTCCGCCGCTACCAGCGCAGCAGGACGAGCTCGGAGCAGAATCCGGGCCCCATCGCGATGAGCATCCCGGGCGTGCCCGGCGGCGGCGGGCGAAGGGCCAGCGTGTCGCGCAGGACGTGCAGGACGGACGCGGAGGACAGGTTGCCGATGTCCTCCAGCGAGCGCCAGGTGAGGTCCAGCGCCCCCTCGGGCAGGTCGAGGCTCTCGGCGACGGCGTGCAGGACCTTCGGGCCGCCCGGGTGGCACACCCAGGCGCTGACGTCGCGCGTCGTCAGCCCGTGGTCGCCGAGGAAGCCGTTCACGTCGTCGGCCAGGTACGTGCGCACGACCTCGGGGACGCTCGTGTCGAGCACAACGCGGAACCCGGTGTCGGAGACGTCCCAGCCCATCACGCCCTCGGAGTCGGGGTAGAGGTGACCGCGGGTGGCGACCACGGTGGGGCCGGGAGCGGCCCGCACGTCAGCGGCCCGGCCGGAGCCGACGGCGACCACGGCCGCCGCGCCGTCGCCGAAGAGCCCGCTGGCCACGAAGTTGACCGGACTGGCCTCCGCGCGCTGCAAGGTGAGCGAGCACAGCTCGACCGAGAGCAGCACGGCCACGTGGTCCGGCCATCCGCGCAGGTAGTCGTGGAGGCGGGCGATGCCGGCCGCGCCCGCGACGCAGCCGAGCCCGAACACCGGTATCCGCTTGACGTCGGGCCGCAGCCCGAGCCTCCCGGCGAGCCTGGCGTCCACGGAGGGCGCGGCGATGCCGGTTACCGAGGTGAACATGATCAGGTCCACGTCGCCGGGCGTCAGCCCGGCAGCCTCCAGCGCGGCGCCCACCGCCTCGGCACCCAGGTCCACGGCCGCCTCGATGAAGATCTCGTTGGCCATCCCGAACCCGTCGAGCTTGGCGTACTGCTCGAGCGGCAGCACCAGGTTGCGGTGACCGACGCGGGCCGAGGTGTGCAGCCGGTCGAGCAGCCGCCGGTCGGCACCCGGGGGAAGGCAGATGCGGGCGAACGTGTCGGTTATCTCGGCCTGGGGGTAGCGGTTCGGAGGAAGGGCACCGCGGACAGCGGCAATTCGGGTCATATGGATTTCCCGGTTCGCTGACAGTGGGGACACCTCTGTCTTGCCCACCGCGCCCGTGCGCATACCTGGAGCCCCACGGTGGACGCACCATCGTGATCGTGGCGCGCCCTCGTCGGTCAGGCCGGAGTTCGTACGGCGGCGAGCTGGGTGGCCTGGGCGACGAGCCGGCCCTTGCTGTCCCAGGCGTGGGCCACCTCGTCCATGCGGTCGCCGGTGACGTCGAGCGCCCGCATGCTCACCCGCACCGGCCCCGGAGCGGGAAGCCTGCGGACGTACGCGGTGAACTGGATGGTCGGCGCCCAGCCGCTGATGCCCAGGTCGTAGGAGACCGGGGGGACCGGGTCCAGGGCCACCAGCAAGGAGAGCGGGTCCCAGTCGGTGCCGTCGCCGAGCCGCTGCCAGCCCGCGATGACGCCCTGCCGCGAGGGGGCGCCCACCGCGAAGCCGAGGTGCCCCGGGTCGAGGCGCTGCTCGACCACCTCCATCAGCGGCACCTTGAACGCCCCTCCGGGGGCCTCCGGGGGGCTGAGGTGGCAGTCCTGCTCGTCGGGAAGCTCCACCGGTTCCATCCCGGACCACCAGGAGTCGGACTCCTCCAGCCTGCCGAGCGTGATCAGAGCCTCCACGCACGGCCGGCCGTCCTGGGTCAGCCGCGCGCGGGCCTGCGTCGTGCTCCTGCCCGCCCGCAGTGTCTCCACGAGCACCTCGGCGGGGCCGGGTGCGGGCGAGGTCAGGAAGGACGCGCTGACCGCCGTCACGTGGGGGTGACCCTCTCCGGCGCTCTCGGACGCGGCGCGGCCGAGGACCGCGAGGAGGTACCCGCCGTGCAGCTTCGTGCCGACGCTCCACTGCCCGTCCAGCGCGGCCTCGTACGCCAGGCCGCCCGGCGTCTCGCGGCACGCGGCGACGACGGTCGCCTCCTGGAAAATCCCCATCTGGGCTCCTCATCGCTCCGGCTTCGTCCGCAGTCAGGTTGACATCGTCAGGCTGACGGCGTCAACCTAGCGGCATGGCCGAAGGACGCGTTCGGGCCCGCCCCGGTGAGGGGCCGAGGCTCCGCGAGGAGATCCTGGAGGCGGCGGAGGCGCTGCTGATCGAGACGGGCACCGAGGACGCGCTCACGCTGCGCGCGGTGGCCCGTCGCACCGGCGTCTCCACCCCGTCGGTGTACATGCACTTCGCCGGCAAGGAAGCGCTGGTGGAGGCGGTCTGCCTGCGGGTGTGGGACGAGCTGGGCAGGCGCGTGCGCGAGCAGGCGGCAGGGGCCGGCGATCCGTTCCGCGCGCTGGGGAGGTGCGGGCGCGCCTACGCGCGCTTCGCGCTCGACCACCCGGTGCAGTACCGGCTCCTGATGATGCGGCCGGCCGCCGTGAAGGGCGTCCCGCCCGCGGCGGCCGCCTGCTTCGGCCACATGGTCGACGCCGTGTCCGCGTGCGTGGAGGCGGGCGTCATGCGGGGGAGCCCCGAGACCCTCGCCCTCGGCATGTGGTCGGCCGTCCACGGCCTGGTGTCGCTGCTCATCGCCCAGCCGTCCTTCCCCTGGCCGGACGATCTGGACGCGCTCATCGACCAGACCGTGCGCATGGCCGGGTTCGGGACGGCACTGGTCTCCCGCCTGCCCCGGCACGGCGTACCCCCGAGCCCCGAGCTGAACGCCGGCCTGGACCACGCCGCGGCGCGCTTGACCGCGCACGGCCAGGACTTCGGTCAGGGGCTCACACCCCGGCGAGCGTCGCCTCGCTGACCTCGTGGCTGAGCCGCTCGAAGTGCCCCTTGGCCTCTTCCTCCCCGACCAGGTTGGTCTGGAGGAAGTGTGCGCACTCGCTCTGGCCCATGAGCACGGCCTTGTCGACGAGGCCCTTGTAACCGGCGGTCTTGTAGCTGGCGAGCTTCAGCTCCGCCTCGACGGTGTACATGTCGATCACCTCGGGCGCGGGCCCCCGCTGGATGAACTGCTGGAACTCCGCCCGCATGGCGTCGACGACCAGGCAGTCGACGTCCAGCGGCGTGGTCCCGAGTGACCGGAAGCAGGTGTCCAGGTTCCTGACCTTCTCCTGGCCCTTCGCCACCTGGTTGCGCAGTTCCTCTGCCAGGCTGGAGCTGCGGACCTGCCCGGCGATCTCCTCCTTCGTCTTCGTGATCTTGATCTCCCCGTCGTACGCGGCGGAGAGCTCGTACAGGAAGAGGTCGGAGGGGTTGTTGAAAGCCATGACTTCACCTCTTGATCGCTGATGGCGACATGCGCCCTCCCTGCTGCCCTACCCCCCGGCGCACTCCCGATTCCCGTCAAGATGGCTATGTCTCCGCAGGTCAAAGCCCACTCAAGGCACGGGCCGAACCCCTTCAACACCGCGTCGCCCCGGGCGCTCCGCGTGCACGGCACGCCCAAGGGCGGGTACGTCACGGCCTGGGACCGGGCGGCCGAGGGGTGCGGACCCGAGGGGCGGTCCTCAGGCCAGGGGATGTGCGCCGGTTCCCGGCGGTCAGGGGGTGAGGCCGGGGGTCACTTCCCGCGTAAACGGCCAGGGCGTCAGGAGACCTGGGCGGGCTCCGATGGCCGGTCCGAGTCGCTCGCGGCCTCCTCACCCGGGAGCGGGATCCACTTGTGCGACCAGGCGATCACGGCCTCCAGCACCGGTGCGAGGTCGCGGCCCTTCTCGGTGAGGACGTACTCGACCTGGACGGGGGAGGCGGGGATCACCCGGCGCTCGATCAGCCCCTCGCTCTCCAGCGTGCGCAGCCGCTGGGCGAGCATGGTGTCGCTCAACCCCGGCACGGCGGCCCTGATCTGCGCGTACCGGCCCTGCCCCGTGAACATGGCGCGCAGGATGGCGCCGGACCACCGGGAGCCGATCAGCTCGATCGCGGCGTGGAACCGTACGCAGACGGGGTGTATGTCACTCATCGGTCTGCCCTCACCTCGTCACTGGCCGGTGCCCTCGCGCAGCGGGCGCAGGGTTTCGCTCATGCGGACCAGCTCGTCGAACATGGCCTTGGCCGACGCCGTCATGACGTCGTTCGGAACCACATTCTCCTCGTCATCGATGAACTGGCGGACGAAGGGGATGGAAACGGCCTCGAAGATCGGGGTCATCTTGAGCGTGGTGACCACCTGCTTGATCATCTGAGCGGCGCGGGTGCCGGCCGCCACGCCGCCGTAGCTGACCAGCCCGACCGGCTTGTAGTACCACTCCTTGTGCAGGTAGTCGATGGCGTTCTTCAGCTCGGCGTTGTACCCGTAGTTGTACTCCGGCATGACGAAGACGAAGGCGTCCGCCTCGGCGACCTTGGCGCTCCAGTCGCGGGTGTGCTGGTGGGTGTACTGGCCCAGCCGGGGGTGGTTGGGCTCGTTCATGAAGGGCAGGTCGATCTCGGCCAGATCGACCAGCTCCACGTCCGCGAAACCACCGTGCGTCTTCGCCTCCGCCTCGACCCACTGCCCGATCGGCAGCCCGATCCGGCCGGGCCGGGTGCTCGCCACGATGATCTCGACCTTCGCCATGACACGTCTCCTCATATCCGGGAGCCTCCGGACGGACGCTCCTCACGCGCCACAGCGTACATCAGAAAACTTAGTGACTCAGAAATCCTTAGTGATCGTGCATGGGGCGCCCACCGCCTTGCCGCTCTCAGACGATCAGGACGTGCGTCCCCGGAGCTTCGGCTCGGGACCGCTCTCGTCGACCAGGCCGGCGTGGACCTCGGCCGCCACCCGGGTGGACTCCGGATCGCCGATCTTTCCGTGGCAGGGTCGGCCATCACGTAGACCAGGTAGCGGTCGAACAAGGAGAACTGCGAACTGCCCCCTGTTTCCTCCTGGTCTCCTGGACCGACCGACCCGTCCGCGAGAAGGACTTTCAGGCCACCGCTGCCATCGTCATCGACCTTGCTGAGCGACTCCAGCTGCTTGTCGTCTTCAAGCCGGACGATGACCGCGGACGCTTCCCAGCCCGGCACGCTGGATGCGTAACGCCCGAAGAACACCGTCTGGCATCGGACGCCGTCCAGAGCGGGAGCCAGGGCACCGGTGCCGAGCCCTTGGCATCCCTGCTGCTCATGGCTGGCGGTCAGGCGGTAGGTCCGGTCATCTACCTTGATCGTCGAGGCCATGGCGCCTTCGCCGCTGACCGTGACGGGCCCGGCCGGTGTGGCCTGGATCTCCGGCCGGCCGGGGGCCGGCTTGGACGGACTCCCGGGGTCGAGCTGGTTGCCATCGATAAGACCGGTCTGGACGTCCTGGACGATCGAACCGGAGTCCGACGGGTCAGCGGCCGTGTTCTTCCCGCTGTCGGCGACGACATAGACCATGTAGCGGTCCAGGAACGCATTCTGCGAGGGCTCGTCCTGGCCCAGAGGCCCGAGACTTCCGTCAGCGAGCAGCACCTTGAAATAGGCGTCGCCATCATTGGTCGTGCCACTGACCGAGTTGAACTGGTCCAGGTCATCGATACGCATGATGACGGCCGACGCTTCCGAAGTGCCGTTGTCAGCGCGGTATCGGCCAAAGGCCACGGTTCCGCACTCCACCTTGTCGAGCACCGGCACGAGGGTGCCCGTACCGAGACCCTGGCATCCCTTCTGCTCGTGGGTGCTGGTCAGATGGTAGGTCCGGTCGCCTGCCGTGATCGTGGGCGGCATCACGTCGACCGCCCTGACATCGCGCCGGTGCCGGTCGCCGCTCAGACGCGGAACGACCAGGGCGACGATGAGGCCGATCGCCGCGACGAGGGCGACGGCCGAGACGCTGACCATGATGACGATGGCCCGCGCCGAGATACGCGAACCGATTTCGACAGAACCCGCCGGCCGCTCCCCAAAATCGGGCGGTCCGTCCTGGGGAGGGGGATGCATCCGATGAGCGTAGAAGCTTCGCCGCCGGATAGGGAATATCGCGATCTCGTGCCGATGCCGGTGGTCGATCCGCTCACTGAGCTCAACGCCATGATCGACCAGTGGGACCTGACCGATGAGCGCCGGCGGATCGGTGTGTCAAGGGCCCGGCGGAGCGCAGTCGAGGATGATGTGTCCGAGCGCGGTGCGGTGAACGCCGGCAAGGTCGAGCCCGGCTTCGGCAGCGATGGCGATGTAGTCATCGACCGTGCGTTCGCGGCCGCCGCTGAGCACGAGCATGCGCAGGTTCATCTCGGCGAACATGGCCGGGTCGTCACCGGAACTGCCGTGTGACTCGATCATGACGACCCGCCCGTGCCGCCCGGCCGCGTCGGCGCACCGACGCAGGATCAGCAGGGCGTCGTCGTCGCCCCAGTCGTGCACCACACGCCTGAGCACGTACACATCACCCCCGGCGGGCAGCGGATCGAAGAAACTCTGGCCGACGAACTCGCACCGCGTATCCAACCCGCGCTCGGCCAGGTGCCGCCGACCTCGATCCACCGTGTCCGGCAGATCTACGAGCGTGGCCCGGATGTCCGGGTTGGCGCGCAGCACTTCGGCGAGCAGGGCGCCGGTGCCACCGCCGACGTCGACCACATGCCGCACACCGGACCAGTCGTACCCCTTGGCGGCATCGGTGAGGTAGTCCTCTCCGGTCGCCATCATCGCATCGAACGACGCGCTCATCTGTGGGTTCGCGGCGAGATGGCCCCAGAACGGGGCGCCGAAGACCGTCTCCCACGCAGGTTGCCCGGTGCGGACCGTGTGCGGCAGACCGACGAACGCCAGGTCCATCTGCCCGCCGAAGCCACCCAAGTCGAGGCGCACCCGCATCCCGGAAGGATGGTCGGACGCCAGCAGCGCGGCGGGCTCGTTGACCGCGAACCTGCCCGGCTCCCGTTCGGTGAAGATGCCCCGGCACGCCAAGTGACGCAACAGCCGGCCCAGCGCGTCCGCGTTGGTGTCAGACCGCCGTGCCAGCTCCTCGACGGACACCGAGTCGTCGGCCATCAGATCCGTCAGCCCAAGAGAGGCCGCGACCCGCACCGCCATCGGCGTGACCAGGTCCGTTACGGGTCCCAGTACTTCCCATGCCGCTTCCCATGCCGATGAACGGCCTTGCTGGTCGTGATCGTCTTCGGCGCTGGTCATGGCCACGACCCCCTCCTCTCGCGGGATCAAGGCTTGCTTGCCCGAAAGCTACCATGCGACCGATCCGCTCGGTCTTGGACGAATGAGAGACCGGCTGCTGGGGTGATCTAGCCTTCGAAGTAGGCTTTGAGCTCGGCGGGACATGGGGGTGTCGCGGTTTCATCGGGAGATGAGGCCGGGCATGACCGGTTACCGAGTGCGTGGCGGGGGACCTGTGGGCGCGGGGGCCGCTGGGTGGCGATCTGGCCGGTCGGGCCTGAGCGGGACGTCTCGGCGGTGACCTGGCCGGTCGGGCTTGAGCGGGACGTCTCGGCGGTGACCTGGCCGGTTTCCATGTCTGGGGCTTCGATGCCCGCCGATGCCATCGTGTCGAGTGCGGATGATGGTCTTAGTCGGTTGGGCAGACCTTGTTCATGTGTTTCTTGTCCGCTGTCAGGCGGAGGTGCCTTTAGTTATTTTCCGGGGTTTTAGTGAGTAGTTCTTCTTAGTCCCAGGTGGTGCCGGCGGTGCGGGAATAGCTGTCCCAGGTGGTGCCGGCGGTGCGGCTGTAGGAGTCCCAGGTGGTGCCGGCGGAGCGGTTCGAGTTCGCGGAGTTCGTCATTTCTGTGTCTCTTTTCTGGAGGGCTGTGTATTTGTTCTCGCACAAACAACTCTGCGGGAATCGCAACCCACAAACCAGATGAATGGGCGGCAGCAAGCTGCACCGCTGTGACCGCTTCCTGCCATGCTGATAAGAGATGTATCGCCCCGAAGCCTGACGCAAGGCATCATCGCAGGTCAGGAGGTTGGACGACCTGCGGGCCGAGCGCGTGGTCGGCCCGCGCACGAAGCTCGGTGGCGCCCAGCCGGGAGATCGGAACGGCCGGCGGAACCCGCTGCTTGGCCGAGCGTAAGGGGACGGCCCGGCCGTCGATCGCGATGTCGAGCGGTCCGAGGACGAGCAGCCGCATGGCCAGCCCTCTTCAGCCGTGAACGACGTGATCCGTTCACCGCAAACAAGAGCGTCCTATCGTGCACCTATAAGGTCACCGGTCTGGGGCCGCCTGAGCATCGAGCTTAAAATACCGAGTGGCTTCGTCGATGCTGAAACTTGATCGGAGCCTGCAGGCCGAGTTCTGATTGGCGAACATACCTGGTTTCCATAAAGCCTCGCTGCGCGGAACCGTGGTCTGCCAGTCCACGGCCACCACCCATTGGGCTGTGGCAACGCATCGAGCCGTTGCTGCCGACGATCGAACGCCGCTACCGCAATCCCGGACGCAAGCGGATCGACGACCGCAAAGCGTTGTGCGGGATCTTGTTCGTGCTCTACACCGCCATCCCGTGGGAGTTCCTGCCCCAGGAGCTGGGCTTCGGCTCGGGGATGACCTGCTGGAGACGGCTACGCGACTGGCACCAGGCCGGCGTCTGGGATCGGCTCCATCAGCTGCTGCCGGCTGAACTGCATGCCGCTGACCGGCTGGATTGGTCCAAGGCGGTGATCGACAGCTCTCACGTCCGGGCGCTCAAGGGCGGCCCAAAACCGGACCGAGCCCGGTCGACCGAGGCAAGACCGGCTCCAAGCACCATGTGATCACCGACGGGAACGGCATCCCGCTGGCGGTCGGGCTCACCACCACAACGACATTCTCCAGCTCATGCCCTTGATCGAGGCGATCCCCCCGGTCCGCGGCAAGGTCGGCAAGCCCCGCCGGCGGCCCCGGACGCTGTACGCCGACCGCGCCTACGATCACGACCGTTACCGCCGTCAGGTGCGGGAGAAGCGGATCGAGCCGATCATCCCCCGCCGCGGGACCCCACACGGCTCCGGCCTGGGCGTACATCGAT
This sequence comes from Sphaerisporangium viridialbum, assembly GCF_049674955.1. GTDB lineage: Bacteria > Actinomycetota > Actinomycetes > Streptosporangiales > Streptosporangiaceae > Sphaerisporangium > Sphaerisporangium viridialbum. The sequence continues at coordinate 3,901,998 of NZ_CP187232.1, forward strand.
GGGTGGTCGAGCAGACGATCGCCCTGCTGCACTGGTTTCGCCGATTACGCATCCGCCTGGGAGATCCGCGACGACATCCATGAGGCCTTCATGATCCTTTCCTCAGCCATCATCTGCTGGCGCCGACTCAACCACTAATCGCATTTGGTTAGTAGTTCTAAAGCGGGTGCCTCTGGCTCATGGCGCGCCTGTCAAGACTCCTGTCGCGCGGGGCTGGACAAGCGGGTGTATCACGTTGGGCCTGTTGGTGATGACGCCGTCCACCCGGTCGGAGATGAGGCGGCGCATGATGTCGGGGTCGTTCACGGTGTAGGCGAAGACCTTCATGTGGTGACGATGGACGCCCTGGACGTACTCCAAGGTGAGCCGCTTGTACGGCGTGTCGATGTAGCTGGCGAACCCGGCGAGCTCCGGGATCTGGGCGGGGGTCGGCGTGCCGAGCAGGCCGATGGGCACTTCAGGGATTTCCTGGTGGAGCTTTCGCATTGAGTCCCAGTCGAATGACTGCACGACGAGCCGGCCGGGGCGCAGCCATGAGGGGTTCTGCCGCAGCTCGCGGGCGACGCGGGCCTCGATACCCGGGGAGAGCCGGGGCGACTTGATCTCCAGCATCAGGCCGAGCCGGCTTCCGTCCATCGCGCGCAGCGTTTCCGCGAGCGTGGGCACCTGTTCACCGCTGTATCTCCGGGCGAACCAGTAGCCCGCGTCCAGCTTCTGGATCTCGGCGAGGGTGAGGTCGCCGACCCGCCAGGGCGCCCGGTCCGGGAAGACCCTTGCGACGTTGGTGGTACGGGTGAGCGTTTTGTCGTGCATGACGACCAACTGGTGGTCCTTGGTCTCCCGGATGTCGAGCTCGGACATGTCGGCATGCTGCTGTTCCGCCAGCTTGAAGGCGGCGATGGTGTTCTCCGGGGCCTGCGCGGACGCCCCCCGGTGGGCGACATTGGTGATCGTGGACGTCGGTGCGGCGGTCGCAGCGGGCACGGCCGCTGTCAGGGCCACCAGCGTGGTCGTGATGGTGAGGCCGAGTCGTCGCAACATGGGTCTCCTCAGGCTTAGGCAGACACCTTCGCCCCAAATCTGACATTTATCCGCGACGAGTAGTTGACGCATGAGTAACCCATGAATGCCGCATAAATGAGGATTTGATACGCAGCTGGACATCGGGAACCGCCCTGGCACAGCCAGTAGGTACCGGACACTCGTTCCTGGGTAAGGGTGGGCATCCGCCAAGCGCCGACGAGGTAGCTGACCAATGCCTAGGCGCCCCCTCCGGTGACCTGCGCTGTAGGCGGGATTAACGAGGATTTCACCTGGCTGAACGGATCCTTTCGCCTTCACGGTCAAGCCCCCAGGCAGGCGACGCACCAGTTCAGCGGGCCATGAGCACGTACGTGCGGCAGCATTCGACCAAGGGGAACTTAACAAGGCGGACTTCGGCCACTGACCGACGTCACCCGGCTGCGGGAACTGCCGCGGCGAGCCGACCGCCGCCCTCATGCCGGCGACGCGCGCCGGGACCCACGGCTTGCGTGTGGCGCCGGAGTCGGCATTACCGGCACCGCGGTGCTCGTGCCGGGATCAGCCGAGCAGCGCGCCTTCGCCACCGCGTCGACCTCCCCACGCTGCCGTAAGGGAGTTCGGGTACGCCGACGACGGTGCGCGCCGACCTCGCGGCCACAGGTCCAGGAACTGCTGCTTGGCCCCGTCGTCATACGCCAGATCGACCGCTCACCCCATGCGGCCGGACAGATCGAGGTCGGCGGCGCCCAGATGCTGACCTTCATGACCAGGGGCGACAGATTTCCCGGTCCAAGGCGTTCCTGTGGGCCGGGACCTTTATTGACGATCAGGTTGCGTCCTCGAAGATGCTGTCCAGCAGCGCCGTACGGCAACACCGCCCAAAGCGCCCCCGTCGAAGGTCAAGGATCTTGCTAGCACGCTTGCTAACACTGTCCCTGGGCGCTGGTGGACACCAACGGAAGTCGATCAAGGATGGGTGCGCTCTGAGCAGGTACCCGCGACATCCCTAGACATCGATGGACGATCCTCGGCCGACTTTTAATCCGCAGCTGGCCGAGAATCTGTCCGCGTAAGATGGGCCGCTGTGCAACGGCTTGCCCTCTTCGACCTGGACAACACGCTCGTTGACCTTGACGAGGCGTTCCGAGCGTGGGCTAGGGAGTTTGCCGACGAGCGCGACCTGGGTCCCGGGGCGGTTGACTGGCTGTTCGCTCTCGACAAGGACGGTTTCCCACACCGTGAGGTCTTCTTCACCAAGGTACGAGGCCACTTCGCTCTACCGGATTCGGTCGACGAGCTGTGGCGTCGCTACCGTCAGCGCATGCCGAACCTGGTCCACTGCTGGCCCGAGGTTCTTGACGGGCTGTGCGGACTTCGTGCGTCTGGGTGGCTGGTGGCGATCGTGACCAACGGCATGGCGGACAACCAGCTTGGGAAGATCCGCAACACGGGTCTGGCCGATGTCGTGGATGCATGGGCACTCTCGGGGGCCGAAGGAATCCGCAAGCCCGAGATCGGGCTGTTCGAGATCGCCGCCAAGCGCTGTGGTGTGACCCTCGATGGTGGCGGTTGGATGATTGGGGACAACCTCGTCGCTGATGTCGCCGGCGGACGCGCCGCGGGTCTGCGCACGATCTGGGTCGACCGCGGCACGCGGCCCGACAGCGAGCACGGCGCCGACCACGTCGTTTCCGACGTCATCCAAGCGATAGAGATAGTGCGGGAGGAGCGGTAGCCAGTCGCTGTGTACAGCTCAGCCGGACGACTGCACTACAGCAGCCCGTACAGCAACACCGCCTCATACGATCACCCGCCACCACACCGCATCAACCGCCCGAGCAGGACGGGGAGCCGTCGACAAGGGCTGTGCCCCTCACTCGTAATGAAGGGGTCAAGGGTTCGATTCCCTTAGGCGGCTCCAGTTCAAAGGCCCTCCCGGATGATCCGGCTTGGGTTCTAGTGATCGTTGCAACACCTGATCTGTTCAGGAGTTGCAGTGTTCGAGATCCGGCAGGTTCGTTCGCCGCAGGGCCGGAAGGGCCTTTTTCATGGGCGTACAGCATGGACTATGACCGTCTGCTACAAGGCAGCGCCGCGCGTTGCGCACGCGTCGTTCGGCGCGCTTGGCACCTACCAGTATGGAGCGGTCCGAATCGCGTCGGCGGCGGCCCGCAGAAGGCGACGACTCTCAGGATGACACTCCGTAGCGGGTGGCGATCGTGGCGGCGCGGTTGCGCAGGGAATTGCGCAACCACTGCGGGGCGAGGGCTTCCGCGTTCGTGGTGAGCTGCCACAGCGCCCATTCGGCGTGTCTCGGATCTTGGAAGGTCACCTCCAGCCGCAGCCAGCCGTCTGAGTCGGCTTCTTCGGCCCGGACGGCCAGCGCGGTGCCCACCAGGTCCTCCCGCCGCGCCGGGTCCACCCGTACCAGCACGGTGACTTGGTCGCCGCCGGTCCGAAACTGGGTGCTGCGTTCCTGCCAGGACCGGTCCAGATCGACCCGGTCTGGTCGCTGTGCGGGTTCGGCGAGTTCCTTGGCGGCCAAGACCCGGGACAGCCGGTAGGTGCGGTCCGCGCCAGACCTCGTGGCCAGCAAGTAGCCCCGGTCGCGTACGGTGACCAGGCCGATCGGGTCCACCGTGCGCCACTTCGGGGTCTGGTCCACAGCCGCGTAGTGGATGCGCAGCTTGTGTCCGGCGAGCACCGCGCGCAGGACCTCGGCCACTATGGTGTCAGGCGCCTCCTCACCGACCAGCCGACGCGAGAGGAGGTCGGTCTCCGGGTCGATGAGCAATCGCTCAGCCGCGTCGGCCGCGGTGTCCCGATAGCTTTCGGGTAGCGCGTCAACGACCTTGAGCATCGCCGAAGCGAGCGCCGAGCCGAGGCCGAATGCCTGCGCGCCGCGCCGCGATCCGGCGACCAGCAGGGCAAGGGCCTCGTCGTGGTTCAGTCCGGTGAGCTCGGTCCGGAAACCAGGCAACAACGCGAAACCGCCGTGCCGGCCGCGTTCGGCGTAGACCGGGACGCCGGCTGCGGACAGCGCCTCGATGTCGCGCAGCACGGTGCGGGTGGATACCTCCAGCTCGCGGGCCAGCGCGGTCGCGGACAGCCGACCATGCTGGCGCAGCAGCAGCACCAGCGAGACCAACCGGTCGGCGCGCATACGAGAACTTTACCGAAATACACGACACAAGATGTCGTGATTTGTTGGGAGGCTCATCAACACAACCAAAAAGATGGCGGCTACCGAGCCGATCGACGTACGTAATGTCGACGAATCGAATGGAGCTAATGTGGCAATGGAGCGAACTGCGGTCAACCCGTGGGCGTGGTCGGTGGAGCTGGGGTACAACCAGGGTGAGATCGTCTCTGGGCACACCCGGACCCTGTACTGCGCCGGGCAGACCGGGATGAGCGGCGACGGCAAGCCCCAGCATACCGATGACATGGCGGCGCAGTTGGCGCTGAGCCTCGACAACCTGGAGGCCGTGCTCGGCGAGGCCGGCATGTCCCTCGCGAACCTCGTCCGGCTCAACGTCTACACGACCGACGTCGATCGGCTCTTCGAGCACTACGGCGTGCTGGCGTCGCGGTTGGGCGCCGCCGGGGTGGCACCGTCCACCACGATGCTCGGGGTGACACGGCTGGCGATCCCCGACCTGATGGTCGAGCTTGAGGGGACCGCCGTCGCCTGATGAGACCTCGCCGCCTCCGGCAGGGCTGCCGGAGGCGGCACGAGGAGTAGGCAGGTGGGTGATTTCCGGTGCTCAGGATGGTGACAATCGGCGTCTATGGCTTCGGCGGCGAGTCCTTCCTGCAACGACTGCGGCACGCGGACGTTCCTCCCAACTGAGCACTCGGCGGGCGGGCGCATCGACGTCGAGAAGACGTACGGCGCGCGGGTCCAGCCACACCACCTGCCAGTACGAGCAGTCGTCGATGAGGGTGGCCACGGCGCGCCCGCACCGCGCGCACGCCAGGTTCGGGCCGTCCCTGCCGTCCAGACCGCAACAATAGCCGTCGCATCGCTCCGGAATCAGAACGGTCCCGCGAACGTCACCCGGCGCGACCGCTCCCGGCGACCCGTACGACAGAGCGTAGACCGGCGCGTACACGCCGCGGGCTTCCGCTTCCTCCGCGCCGATCTCCTTCCACTGCCGCCACGGCGGCCCGGAGGGTTCTGGGTTCACCGCGTAGGTCCCAGGCTCAAGAAGCGCGGGAAGCAGTTCATGGCCGTACTTCTGATGGGCGTGGGCGTGGGCGTGGGCGGGGAGCGCGAACTGCGACACCGGTGAGGTCAGCAAGGCACCACAGTCCACACACGTGAACACGATCATGTGCCCTCCTGCGTCACGGTGCCCAGATCATCTTGGCTCAGAGTCAATCTTTGGGGGAATCACTCGACGCCGATTCAGCGAGAGGCCACGCCGCAACTCACGAGGGATGAAGAATGCTGTACAGCAACACCGTCTTACGCGATACATGGCACCGACCCGTATCTACCTCCTGACCAGGGGACGAGCTGTGTGACATGCATGCCGCCCTTCCCTACGGATCGTCAGAAGGTGCCTGGCTGGTGTTTTACTTGTCCCGGCTCCAGATTTCGGTGCATCGAGGGAGGTCCTCGATGCCTCCGCCTTCAGGGATCATGCCCCAGAGGAAGGGGATCAGGTACTGAGGTGGTTCGGCCAGGAGCACGGCTAGTTCGTCCTCGGCGACGGTGAGGGTGAATGCCGAGCCCGGTTGCCCGGAGTTCCATCCCTGTTCGATGGCTCGCCGGATGCATCCGGCGACGAGGGCGGGGCGGACCGCGATCGTCCGTTCTCCGAGCCAGTTGTCCGGCCGAGCGCAGGGAAGTGACACCACGAGAACACGCCCCGGCTCCTCGGTCCGCTCAACGGTGACGGTGAGGGGACTCCAGCCGTTGCCCTGGTGGTAGGTGGGCTTGTGCCGGATCCGCCAGCGGAAGGCGGTGCCGTCGACGTTGATGAGCCGTGAGCCCTTCCTGGGCATCGCCATGGGCGCCTCCAAGCTTCTGCTCTGTTCCGTCGCTGTTCCGTGGAAGTACCAAAGCAGCGAGAAGTGACGCGAGACGCCCGCAAGCGTAACCGCTGCTCATCCCCATGATCGAGCTGTTTTCGCAGGTGACTTGATCACGCATCGGAGATCACCCAAGTCTGCGAGGGCAGCATAGGTCGCGGGTGTCTGCCCTTCCTCTACGGGAGCGTCAGAAGGTTACGGGTTCAGAAGGTCAGGTTCTCTAGGCGGTCGAGCAGGTCGAACTAGGGCTGTGGGAGCAGCACCGTATCGGCGCATCCGACGGCTCGATGTCGTCGAAGCCGTCGGCGTCGGAAGCGCCATTCTGTCAAGATCGCCGCATGCTGCGACTAGTCGTGACACTTCTGGCGGTGGTGCTGCTCCTCAGCGGTGGCCCTCTGCTGGTCGGACCGCGCACGTTTGAAGACGAAGCCGCACAAGCCGTCTGGACCTGGAGGACCAGCGGTGCCGCGGAGATCTGGCGCAAGGGTTTCGTCCCGGTCGGGGACCTGAGCGTGATGCCGCCGGAGGTGCATAAGCGGATCGAGCATGATGAGGAGTACGGCTGGGTTGTGGCCGGCTCGCTGCCCGCTCCGCCGGCCGGGGCGCAGGTCCGCTGGGACGACGGATCCACGATGGCGGTTCCTGTGATCGGGCCGCGAAAGGCGCTGCTGGCTCGGTCCCCCTGGCCTGAGGAGTACACCTTCCCCGACGACAAGGAGTACAAGCTGACCGGCGCAACCTTCACGACGATGCGGCTGAAGACCGTACGCGGCATGGCAACCGTGCCCGCGTGGCGGCTGTACTTCTCAAACCTGCCCGGCCCTATTGACCAGCTCGCGGTCGATCAAGAGGCGGTCGGTACCGTCGAAGGCGCCGTCGGCGACCATCTGCCAGGCGACGTCACGGACTTCGAGGTGCTCGACGAACGCATGCTGCTGGTGAGCTACGAGTACGGCTCCTGCAACGGCGAACCGCTCGACGTCAGCCTACGAGTGAGCGAGGAGCCCGATGTGGTGGTCCTGGGGCTCGACATCCCCGATCAGGGCGCCGGCCCGTGCGCAGGTACCGGCCGTCCGGCCAGGACGTCATCAGACTCGACGAGCCGCTGGATGATCGCGTGGTTTTAGACGCATTAAGCAGGCTCCCCGTCCTATGTCATCGTGCGCCGGACGCGTGCGGTCCCAGGAACGGGTGACGTCGCCCTCGTCCGCCCCGGAGAAGAATCCCGCAGCCCTCCTCCGTCGGGCCTTGCCCATCGGGTGACATGACCGAGATGACAGCAACGTCCCCACACGAGGGCATACTCCGGCAGCCGTCCACAACCCTCTGACCACGGTCTCCAATACGCGAGCAGGGCGATCGGCCCACCTGAAACGCAGAAGGTCCGCGGTTCGACCCGCCCCTGACCACACCACCTGAACAGCCCAAACGCCACGAGCGATCATGCTCTGGGGGGTTCTTGTTTGGCTTTGACGACAGCGCTGATGACAACGTGCATCTATGGGCACTGTGCGGCTGACCCCGTTTTGTCGGCGTCGATCGGTAGCATCCTTCGTGCTTCAGTGCAGGTGCGTCGTCGGCTGAGAGGACGAATCGTGGGCGCTGCAGGGTGATATTACTTCACGCCGTATCAACAGGATGTTCCGGCTGCACTTGCGGCGGCTCATGAACGTGCGTTTCGGGAAGGCGACTACCTCTGGCTCTACGACGGGCGCTGGGGACATCCTGAACGGCCTCGGCCTTTCATGGTGGAAGAGCTGTGGCAGGACGAGGGCATAAGGCATTCGTTCACTCATTCGGTATTGGACATTTTCACGGTTCTTGGCGAGGGCGAAGAGGCAGAGGTCTGCGCAGCCAGGCCGCTTACCCAGGAGGAGATAACCCGAGTGCTCGGCTCGTCGCGGCCGACGCGCGCCGACTTCGAGAGGACATACGAGAAGGCATACGAGGAACTGGACAGCCCGATCGAGGACCGCGGCCACGCGTGCTAAGTGTCCGTTGACGTAGAGTCCGCCGACACGCGCAGGTGACTGTAGAAGGAGCTCTGATGGTACGGACGACCCCGCCGCGACCGGTTGACATCGCTTCCATATTTCCTGAGCTGGCTCCGCTGGCCAGGCAGGCGGTTCGGCTGCATCCGCGCCCCGGAACACCGACTCCTTACGGGAGTTCCATTGGTGGCCCGCTGCTCTGGCCCGCGAACGAGGAGTGGCCGGTCTGCGCGGAAACGCACGATGATTGGCAGCTGCCGGTGTCGCTGGACGACGTCCGTAGGCGTCGTGCCCTGCTGGAAGCAGCATGGCTTCGTCCCCGTGGCCCTAAGGAGAACCTGCTCTCCCCAGAGGAGCAGGCCCTATTGGACACTCTGCAAGCAGGTCACCCCTGGCACGGCGAGCCGAACGCCCTGCTGCCGGTCGCGCAGCTCTACCTGCGCGACATCCCAGGGCTGACCGGCCCCGATGGGGCGGATCTGCTCCAGGTGCTGTGGTGCCCTCTCGACCACGACGAAACCTCACTGCCTGCGACCCGCCTGGTGTGGCGAGACGCCGCGAGCGTGGTCGAGCCCCTGGTCAGTCCGCCGGAGCCGGCCGATGTCGACCACGACGGCAACTACGTCCCCGAACCCTGCATCCTTCACCCGGAGCCCGTCACCGAGTACCCGGCTCCACACGAGTTGCCAGAAGAGCTCGCGGAGCGTCTCACTGCCTGGGCCGCACGGAAGGGGCCAAGAGCCACCCGGAGGATGAAGATCACGGAAGAGGTCACGCTTACTACCAGTATGAGCTGTCCGTTGCCCCCGGATGGAAAGTCGGCGGGTGGGGGCCATGGAGCTTCTGCGACCCGTGGCCCATGCTCTGTGCCACCTGCAAGACCGAATGCCGGCCGCTGCTGACCGCCAGCTCCGGTGAATGGGACGGTGGGAGCGGAAGCTGGATTCCCCTCGAAGACCGCGTACCGCCGGCTGGACCAGTGGGTCTCCGCGAGCCCTCCGACCCTCCAATGGTCTCCATCGGCCGCGGCTACAACATGCAGATCTACATCTGCCCGGTGTCGTTCGACCACCCGCATCTGGAGAACATGCAGTGAGTCCTCTCGGCCTGCCCCTCCGCTGCCCTCCCTCTTGAGTGGATCGCGACGCGGCACACGTTGGGCGCTCGTTTGGGAGCGCACTGGGGGCACATCGCAGCGGAAACCGGCGGCAAGCGATGGCAACAACGGAAGCGTTTTTGCAGGTCGAAGGCGTCTTGCGCGCCGTCGCCGCAAGCTGCAGCAGACTGGGGTGGTCGAAGCTGTGGATGCGTGCGCGCTTGCGGGATGCTCCCCGGCAACGCGCCGGGGAGCATCTTTCTGTCGCCGCCAAGGGCGCGATGATCCTGGCTGACTATGCTTCAGCCTTTGTAGTTGAAGATCTGGTGCAGGGTGTGCTGGATCTCCACCAGGTCCTTCTGGTCTTGCATCACCTGGTCGATGGACTTGTACGCTTCGGGGTGCTCGTCCACCAAGGCGGCGGCGCGGTCTGCGTTCCAGGTTCGGCCGTGCATCGCTTCGGTGAGTGACTTGGCTGATAGCTCTCGCTTGGCTCGGCTGCGGGACATTCGGCGGCCGGCGCCGTGGGAGCAGGAGTTGTAGGAGTCGGGGTTCCCAAGTCCGCGGACGATGTAGGACTGGGTGCCCATCGAGCCGGGGATGACGCCCTCGTCGCCGGTGTCGGCTTTGATGGCTCCCTTGCGGGTGATCCACAGCTCCTTGCCGTTGTGCGTTTCCTGCTGGGTGAAGTTGTGGTGCGAGTTGATCGTGCGGACGCGCTGGCCCTTGCCGACGACGCGGAACAGGGCGTTGATCAGGACCTTGTCCATGCGGGCGCGTGAGGCCATGGCGTAGCGCTGGGCCCACAGCATGTCCTCGATGTAGGCGGTGAACTCCGGTGTGCTCTGGATCAGGTAGGCCAGGTCGGGGTCTTCCAGGCCGATGGCCTGCTTCTTCATGAGCTTCTTGGCGTCCACGATGTGCATCGTGGCGAGTTGGTTGCCGATGCCTCGTGAACCGGAGTGCAGCACGGTCCAGACCCGGTCACGTTCGTCGAGGCAGACCTCGACGAAGTGGTTGCCGGAGCCGAGGGTGCCGAACTGCTCGGCTACCTTCTTCGTCTGCTTGGGGTTCAGGTCGGTGTGGGGGAGTCCGAGTTCGCTGAGGGCTCGGTCCATGGACGGGTCGGCGTGGCCCTTGCCGACGCCAGCCGGGATGCGGTGCTCCACCATGGGCATCAATGCGGCCAGTGTGTCAGGCAGGTCGGCAGCGGTAAGCGTGGTCTCGGTCGCGACCATGCCGCACCCGATGTCCACACCCACGGCGGCCGGAATGATCGCACCCTCGGTAGGAATTACGGATCCGACTGTTGCGCCAATGCCGATATGGGCATCCGGCATGAGCGCGACATGACCCGAAACGAAACGCAGGCGGGCGGTACGTGCCGCCTGCTCGATCGTGCCCGGATCTATTTCGCTGGCCCACGACAGAAGGTTCGGTGCGATTTGGTTCGGCATGGTGGATCTCCTCTTTGATCGAGATCTACTTTGCCCAAGTCCTCGCTGATATCCCACTCATTATTCAACGCTCCCGCGCGGCTTCACCTCGGAGTCACCCCGTCTGCCCGTCGCCGCTGCCTGATCGTTCGATGGCCCTCGGTCGGCGTCAACGCCGTCTGTTGCCGTTGGAGATGGGGCAACGGTGTACGTCGCTGGTGAATGGACACGCGAAGTCGGGCCGCCGCCCTGCGGGCGGCTAGCGCTCCCGGGCGAGAGGCTTGGGGGCCGGTCCCGGGGGTGCGCTGTCCTCAGGCGCCGGCCCCGACAGATGCGACCTGTACACCAGTGAGGCAGTCATCAAGACGCCCCACGATCGCCAGGAAGTTGCCGATCAACGTACGGGGTTGGGGGCGATCGACGGTCCGGCGCTTCGTTCCTGAGCCAGCCCACCGAGCGTCTATCCATGCCGTCTCGTTGAGCTGCTAAGGGGATCGGACGCGAGAGAGCCCCCGCCTGAGCGGGGGCCCCAGTCCAGCACTTATGCGCCCAATGCCCCGGCCTTGACACCCCTTACGAAGGCCAACCACGCGCCGGGCTCAACCACCAGGGCCGGACCAGTTGGGTTCTTGCTGTCCCTGACTGCGAAGATGCCGGGCAGGTTCGATGCGACCTCCACGCAGTTGCCCGTGTCTGCGCTGAAGGTGCTCTTGCGCCACTGTGCGTGCCGAAGGTCAACAGTCACTTTGGCTCACCACTTCCTTGATCAGCTTGACCGACTGCTTGAACGGTAGGGCCTCGGCTCTGATCGCGTCATATCGGAGTGCCAACTCTGCGATTGTCTGGCGATCTTCCAGCGTGCGCCCTGTGGGCTGGCTATCTGTGTAGGCCGCGTAGGGGGACCCGTTCCGTTCGGCGATGATGAACCCGCCTGACAGCCCGCAGTGTGCCTCAGTGGCGTAGGGCACGACCTGAATCGTCACCCTGGGGTGTTCGGCGACTTCAAGCACGGACTCTAGTTGCTCCCGCATCACTTCGGGGCCTCCGATGGACCGACGTAGCACGGCCTCATCCATGAGGAAGCTGAACATGGGCGGCCGGTCTCGATGCAGGATCGATTGGCGTTGCATTCGGCCTGCTAGGCGTTCCTCTACCTCCTCCCTGCTGACGCCTGGCGAGGTGAGGAACATTTCACGAGCGTAGGCCTCCGTCTGCAGTAGGCCAGGAATCAGCATCGGTTCCCAGCTTCTCAGCGCGGTGGCGTCCTGCTCCTCTTCGAGCCACGGCCTGAAATATTCCGGCGCTTTGTTCCATGTGGTGGCGATGTAGAGGCGCGTCATCGCGCCGTCAAGTCCTAAGGCCTGATCGCAGAGCTGGGCGAATCGTTCGGATGGCGGCCGTCTGCTCGCTTCCACCATGCCCACCATGGATTCACTGAACCCGACGCGTTTCGCTAGTTGCTTCTGCGTGAGCTTGGCGTCAGTTCGGTGTTTCCGCAGTTCGAAGGCAAACAGGGCGCGAGGGGACTCGTGGGGGTCTATCTCCCTGCTGGCAGACAATGGCTCACCTACCGTCCAATTAGGGGGTATTACGGACACCATACCGACCACCGCACAGGAAGTGTGGTGGGGTTGTACGCCGATTCCACTACCGATCGTAGCCCGCTGTCGCCAATCTGATAAGGCGAAGTCTCCAAGACGCATGGACCATTTCCGGCGACACGAAAAGGCAAGCGCATGAGGATGGGAAGCCTGCTAGGCGTTACCGATCTGGTCGGTTCTCCCGAGTCAGTCTCACAAGCACGCGATTACGTGAGGCAGAAACTCGGCGAGGATCATCCGGCTTTGGATGACGTGACCCTACTGGTTTCCGAAGTCGTCACGAACGCTGTGGTTCATTCCGACTCACGAGACGGCGGAAGGGTGACGCTCGCCATTGCTGATTGCTACGACCTCATACACGTTGACGTAGTGGACGCCGGAAGCGCTACAGCCCCGCGCGTTCGCGGGGACATGTTCGCCGAAGGCGGGCGAGGTCTGATGCTCGTTGAAACGCTCTCGCATCGCTGGAACGTCTACGACGACGCCGCCGGGCGAACGGTTTGGTTTCAGATCAAATAAAAGCATGGGGGTGATAATGGTCTTTCATGTCCCCGACAGCGGGAACCGTCCTGAACCTACCGAGGAGCAGAAGCGCGCCACTCGCGGCACAGCGGCCATGGCCTCCAAGACGGTAGCCGACAGCGTAGAGACCGACCGTCAGCAGGAGCAGGCGCTCCACCTGATCGAGCGCTGGGGCCCGGACCGTGAAGGCTTGGAGCAGGCGGCTATTTCACTCGGGGTTGATCCCCTGACGGACGAGGAGATCCGTCCCTAAAGCGGGGGGAGGCGGCGCGTGGTGGAATTCCTCGCATAGGAGCCGGGGCGTTCTCTTCCCTTATCCCGCGCGCCGTCGCCCTCATCCATGAGGACGAATAATCGGAAGAAGGGTCACATAAACCCTTGACGTCGGCTCGCGGCACTCCCGTACGAGGTCAGCCACCCATCAACCGGAGGACTCCCCAGGGTCCCGTTCCCGTGCGAGCTTCCGAGTTGCCGAGATACGCCCCCGTACGACCTCAGCCCAGAACGCCTCACCATGCCGGTAGCCGCTTCCTGCGAACCGCCACTCCCCGACGGTGACCGTCTGCCGCTCTCCAGGGTCAGGCAGGCCCCGTCGTTGCCGAGACTGTTCAGCCTGATGTTCCGCGCGAGCCTGCCGCAGCGTGCCAAGGCTTCCGGGAAGAGGCGGGGGTTTCGGCGGGTCGCTCATTCCGGGTCCTGGCGGCGCCGGGCCGCGCGCGGCTCCCTTCGCCGGGTACGCACGGGCTCCTCGCAGTCGGGGGCGGGCGGCAACTTCGCCGGGTCGACCTTCTCGGGGAAGATCTGTGGCCGGCGCCTCCCCGCCGGACGGGTGAGTTCGGTACGCAGGACGATCTTCAGAACCTGGATCGCGCGGACCTGGCGCTTGGAGGTCGGTGCCCAGAGAGCCGTCAGCCCAGCGGCGACCACGACGATCGAGATCGCGAGCGGCACGATGGCGGCACCGACGCCGACTGTCTTGAAGAACTCCACCACGGACGGCCTCCTGGCAGCGCGAAGCTGACCAGAGGTCTCTCCCGCCCGTGAGTGGCGGACCGGCAGCACCGGGGGCCCATAGGAGGCGGCACCGTAATGACGACGCTGTCGCGAAGGGATACTCCCCCCTGCTACCTACCAAGAGTACGAGGCACGCCGCCACCGGTCGAGGGCCAATTCGGTGGCTTAGGCCGTTGATAGGGAGCCAGGCCGTGGCCCCGATGGATGGCGGCATGAGCAAGGATCAGGGTTCGAAGCGGAGAGCAAGGTCAGGGGCCGTGCCGCAGGTTGGGCAATCTGGGAGAAGTCCGGAACGCGGCTCATTGCCGGAAAGTCCCCGGACAGGGGCTGGTGACCCTAGAAGACCCCAGAAGGTCGGGCTGGGGGCCCCGGAGGCCGGGGATGAGGCCTAACGTGAAGGGGGTTTCGCGGTTCGCCGTAGGCTGGCGGTCTGACCGGTAACACCCGCACGCACGACAGGAGGCCCCCCGGTGCTCGTTGACTCCTTCGGGCGAGTGGCGACCGACCTCCGGGTCTCGCTGACCGACAAGTGCAACCTTCGCTGCACTTACTGCATGCCACCGGAGGGGCTCGACTGGTTGCCCAAGCCCGCCCTGCTCACCGCGGACGAGATCTGCCGCCTGGTGACGATCGGCGTCGAGCGGCTCGGCATCACCGAGGTCCGCTACACCGGCGGCGAGCCCCTGCTCCGGCGCGAGCTCGTCGAGATCGTCACGCGCACGGCGGCGCTGCGGCCCCGGCCCCAGGTGTCGATCACCTCCAACGGCATCGGCCTGGCCCGCCTCGCCGCGCCGCTGGCCGCCGCGGGCCTCGACCGGGTCAACATCTCGCTGGACACCCTCGACCGCGAGGCCTTCGTACGGCTCGCGCACCGCGACCGGCTGGCGGACGTCGTCGCGGGTCTCGCCGCCGCCGACGCGGCGGGCCTTCGCCCGGTCAAGGTCAACGCGGTCCTCATGCGCGGCGTCAACGACCACGAGGCGCCCGAGCTGCTGCGGTTCTGCCTGGAGAAGGGGTACGAGCTGCGGTTCATCGAGCAGATGCCGCTTGACGCGCAGCACGGCTGGCGCCGCGAGGACATGGTCACCGCCGACGAGATCCTCGCCATGCTGACCCCCGAGTTCACCCTCACCCCCGACGACCCGGGGGAGCGGGGCAGCGCCCCCGCCGAGATCTTCCTCGTGGACGGCGGCCCCGCGCGGGTCGGGGTCATCGGCTCGGTGACCCGCCCGTTCTGCGGGGCCTGCGACCGCGTGCGGCTGACCGCCGACGGCCAGATCCGCAGCTGCCTGTTCGCGACCGAGGAGTCCGACCTGCGCGCGGGCCTGCGCGCGGGCGCCTCGGACGACGAGCTCGCCGCGCGGTGGGTCGCCGCCGTGCGCGGCAAGCGGGCCGGGCACGGCATCGACGATCCGAGCTTCCTGCAGCCGGCGCGCCCCATGTCGGCCATCGGCGGCTGAGGTGCCCCCCGGGGAGCACGCGCCCCCGCGCGGCCCGTACGAGCAGGCGGCCCCGCCAGGTACCTACGAGCATCCGGTCCCACCCGGCCAGTACGACCAGGCGGCCCCGTCCGGTCCGTACGAGCCGGTGGACCCGTCCAGTCCGTACGAGCCGGTGGACCCGTCCAGTCCGTACCAGCAGGTGGACCCGCCCGGGCCGTACGACGCGGTGGTCCTGGCCGGGGGCGGGGCGCGCAGGCTCGGGGGAGGGGACAAGCCCGGCGTAAGCGTGGGCGGTCTGACGCTGATCGAGCGGGTCGTCGCCTCGGTCCCGGACGCCGTCCGGCTCGTCGTGGTGGGGCCCGAACGTCCCGGCCTGGCGGGCGCCGAGTTCGTCCGGGAGGACCCGCCCGGAGGCGGACCGGTCCCCGCCCTTCGCGCGGGACTGGCGAGGGTCTCCTCGCCGTGGGTGGCGCTGCTGGCGGCCGATCTACCGTTCCTGCTGACAGGACATGTCAAGGCGCTACGCGCGGCGGCGGGGCCGCGGCCGGGTGCTGTGCTGGTGGACGACGGCGGGCGCGAGCAGTGGCTGACCGGCGTCTGGCGCACGGACGCGCTCGCCGGCGCGCTGGCGGCGTACGACGGGCGGTCCCTGTACGGGCTGCTCGGCCCGCTCGAACCGGTACGGCTCAGCCTGGTGGTGGGCGACGACGGCCGTGTTCCGTGGTTCGATTGCGACACGTTCGACGACGTGAGTGACGCCAGGAAGCGATTCCCGAGCGTGACCGACAAACGTTGAACGGGCTTTGTCGTTCGCCAATGATTAGGACGAAAGGGATCTCATGAACGTGCTGGTCGAGTGGACGGCGCTGGTCTGCAAGGAGTTGGGCATCGACCCGGAGAAAGTGGATCGCGACGCGGTTCTCGACCTGACCAGGGACGTCGCCCACGGGGTGGCCCGGCCGGCGGCGCCGCTCACGGCGTACCTGCTCGGTCTCGCGCAGGGCGCGGGCACCGCGTCACCGGAGGCGCTGGAGCGCCTGTCGACGCTGGCGCGGAACTGGGGTCAGGCCACAGCGGAGACGCTGGGTGACCGTTGAGTCAGCCTAATTACATAATTTCGGATGTTTAAACGCGGAAATGGGCGAAGCCGGGTGGTTACGGGGGCAAACCACCCGGCTTCGCTTCATCGGCGTTCCGACGGGGGCCCGGAACGCCGGCAGTAGCGCTCCGACGGGGGACCAGAGCGCTTGTCTAAAGCGTACACCTACAACCCATGGGGTGCGTCAAGACTTTGTCACGACCCGATCTCGCGTCGGTGCCTTGGTATCTCGGTTTGGTTAGGTAGTTCCGAGTCAATGGGCGAGCTCACACCACGAGTCGGCTCGTTGGCCCCGATGACGGCAACGTAGGGCAAAAAGATCGCCCCGGCGACGAGCAGCGCTCTGATCGGCCAGGGTACGTTGAGCACGACGGCAAGGATGAGGCACAGGGTGCGGATGCCCATCTGGATGAAATAGCGCTTCTCCCTGCGGCCGATGTCGGCCGTGAGCGAGGGCCTCGCGTCGGTGACCTGATGTACGACCGTACGGCCATGCCATACCTTCACAAGTTCCACGGTAGACCTTCGGGCAGGGGGGTCCGACGGCGGCCGTGGGAGACCCGGCCGTCATACGATCAAGGCCGATGGTGAGGAGAGTCGCATGAGCGATCGTACGTACCGCGTGACCGAGATCGTCGGCACGTCGTCGGAGAGCGTGGACCACGCGATCCGCAACGGGATACGGCGTGCCGCCGAGACGCTGCGGCACCTCGACTGGTTCGAGGTCACCGAGGTCCGCGGCCATATCGAGGACGGCGAGATCGGGCACTACCAGGTGGGCATGAAGGTCGGCTTCCGCCTGGAGGACTCCTGACCCCTCGGACGGCTCCCAGAGCCCCGTGAGAGCCCTGTGAGAGCCCTCTGAGGCCGGTGCCGAGAGACAGAAGGGCTCCCGGCACCGGCGAAGGCGCCTCAGCTGGCCTTGCTGACCGTCGACATGTTGAAGTCGGGCACCCGCACGGCCGGCATGATCGTGCGGGTGAAGTAGTCGTTCCACTCGCGGGGAAGCGTCTGCTCCTCCCGGCCGATCTCGGTGAGCCGGCCGAGCAGGTCGACCGGGCTCTCGTTGAACCGGAAGTTGTTGACCTCGCCCACGACCTCGCCGTTCTCGACGAGATAGACGCCGTCACGCGTGAGGCCGGTCAGCAGCAGCGACTGGGGGTCGACCTCGCGGATGTACCACAGGCAGGTGAGCAGCAGGCCCCGCTCGGTGGAGGCGACCATCTCGTCCAGCGAGCGCCCGCCCCCGGGCCCCGACATGATCAGGTTGTCGATCGGCGGGGTCACCGCGAGCCCGGTCAGCTCGGCGGAGTAGCGGGTCTGCAGCAGAGCCGCCAGCGAGCCGTCGCCGACCCAGTCGGTGGCCGACAGCGGCAGGCCGTTGTCGAAGACCGACCGCTCGCGGCCGCCCGCGTGGGCGACCACGAACGGCGCGCACTCGATGCCTCCGGCGGCCGGGTCGCTGTGGAGCCGGACGGCGGAGGCCGACAGCGACTCGCCCACCCGGGTGCCGCCGCCGGGCTTGGAGAAGACCGTGCGGCCGTCGGCGGCGTCCCTGGCCCCCGCCGACCAGTAGAGGTAGATCATCAGGTCGGCCACCGCGGTGGGCGGGATCAGCGTCTCGTAGCGGCCGGCGGGCAGGTCGACGCGGCGCTTGGCCCAGTCGAGGCGGCGCGCGAGCGTCTCGTCCAGCGAGGCGACGTCGACGTCGGTGAAGTCCCTGGTGGCCACGCCGGTCCAGGCGGAACGGCTCATGTCGGGCGACTTGGCGTTGAGCTCCAGCCGGCCCGTCGGCTGGTCGTGCCGGAGCCGCAGCCCGGTGGAGGAACCGAGGAACGTCGAGGTCACCGTGTGCTCGGCGAAGCCGTACAGCTTGCGGTTGGCGGTCTCGGCCCCGGCGAACGCCTCGCCGAGCGCCGGCGCGAACTCGCCGAACACGCCGATCGAGGTGGACTCGGCCGGCCGGTCCCAGTCGGGCGACTGGGCCGCCGCGACCAGCGGCCGGGCGTCCTCGGCGGGCGGGGCCTGGTGCGAGGCCAGGTCGGCCGCGGTGACGACGTCGGCGAGCTGCTCGGGACGTACGGCCGAGCGCGAGACGACGCCGACGCCGCGCCCGGTGATCGAGATCACGGTGAGCTGGGACGAGCGCGCCACGCCGTTGGTGGTCAGGGTGTTGCCGGCGAAACGGAGGTTCGCCGTGGACCCCTCGTTGACGATCACGACGCAGTCGTCCGCCTTGCTGAGGGCAAGGGCACGATCGACGGTCTCCTGAGGAGTCACTTTCCGCCCTCCTGAACAGTGTTGAGGATCTTGACTCCGCGGAACAGCGCGGAGGGGGCGCCGTGGCTCACCGGCGCGACCTGGCCCGGCTGGCCCTTGCCGCAGTTGAAGGCGCCGCCGAGCACGTACGTCTGCGGGCCGCCCACCGCCTCCATCGACCGCCAGAAGTCGGTGGTGGTGGCCTGGTAGGCGACGTCGCGCACCTGCCCGGTGAGCCGGCCGTTCTCGATGCGGTAGAACCGCTGGCCGGTGAACTGGAAGTTGTACCTCTGCATGTCGATGGACCAGCTCTTGTCGCCCATGACGTAGAGGCCGCGCTCGACGCGGGAGATCAGCTCGTCGGTCGAGGGGCCGTCGAGCGCGGGCCGCAGCGAGACGTTGGCCATGCGCTGGATCGCGACGTGCCCGGGGGAGTCGGCGAACGCGCACCCGTTGGAGGAGCCGAGGCCCTTCAGCAGCGCCATGCGGCGGTCGAGCTGGTAGCCCACCAGCGTGCCGTCGCGCACGATGTCGAACTGCCGTGTCGCCACGCCCTCGTCGTCGTAGCCCACCGAGGCCAGGCCGTGCTCGGCGGTGCGGTCACCGGTGACGTTCATGACGGGCGAGCCGTACTCCAGGGTGCCGAGTTTGTCGAAGGTGGCGAAGCTCGTGCCGGCGTAGGCGGCCTCGTAGCCGAGCGCGCGGTCGAGCTCGGTGGCGTGCCCGATCGACTCGTGGATGGTCAGCCACAGGTTGGAGGGGTGGATGACCAGGTCGTAGGTGCCCGCCTCGACGGAGGGGGCCTTGAGCTTCTCCTCCAGCAGCTCGGGCAGCGTGGCGAGCTCGGCGGGGAAGTCCCAGCCGGTGCCGGTGAGGTACTCGTACCCGCGGCCCACCGGAGGGGCGAGCGTGCGCATGTCGTCGAAGCGCCCGTCGGCCGCCCGCATCACCGTGAGGACCGGGTGGATCCTGACCCGTTGCTGGGTGGCCTCGGTGCCGGCGGTGTCGGCGTAGAACTTCTGCTCCTTGACCTGCATGAGCGAGGCCGAGACGTGGTCGGCCCTGGGATCCTTCAGCAGGCCGGAGGACCAGTCGGCCAGCAGGTCGGCCTTGTCCTTCAGGGGCACGGTGAAGGGGTCGACCTCGTAGGGCGACACCCAGGTGACGCCCGCGTGGACCGGCTCCGGGGCCAGCTCGACGGGCTCGCGGTTGACGGCGGCGGCGACCTTGGCCACCTCGACGGCCTGCTCGGCGACCGCCGCGGCGGCCTGCGGGGTCAGCTCGATGCCCGCCGCGAAACCCCAGGTGCCGCCGCGGATGACCCGCACGGAGTAACCCAGGTCGTCGGCGTCGATGGAGCCTTCGAGGCGGGCGTCGAAGAGGTTCAGCGTCTCGCCGCGCACGCGTTCGAGCCGGAAGTCGGCGTGCTCGGCGCCCAGCTCACGGGCACGTTCAAGGGCCGCGTCCGCCAGCTGCCGCAGCGGCAGGGCGAGAAAGTCGGGATCGATCTGGCGCATGTCCACGATCCTAGCCCTGTGATCTTGTACGGCGCGGATAAGGGTTTACCTGTGAGTAGGCGATAGCGTCGTTGCCATGGCTCGTTCAGTACTGGTAACCGGTGGAAATCGCGGCATCGGCCTCTCTATCGCCCGCGAGCTGGCCGCGGCGGGTGACGCCGTCGCCGTCACCTACCGCTCGGGAGAGCCCCCCGAGGGGCTCTTCGGCGTCAAGTGTGACGTCACAAGCTCAGAAGACGTGGACGTCGCCTTCTCCAAGGCGGAGGCCGAGCACGGGCCGGTCGAGGTCGTCGTGGCGAACGCCGGCATCACCAGGGACACCCTGCTGCCGCTGATGAAGGAAGAGGCCTTCACCGACGTCATCGACACCAACCTCACCGGCGCCTACCGCGTCGCCAAGCGGGCGACGCGCGGCATGCTGCGGATGCGGCGCGGGCGCATCGTCCTCATCTCCTCGGTCGTCGGCATGCTCGGCTCGGCCGGCCAGACCAACTACGCCGCCTCCAAGGCCGGCATGATCGGCTTCGCCAGGTCGCTGGCCCGCGAGCTCGGCTCGCGCGGCATCACCGTCAACGTCGTGGCCCCCGGCTTCGTCGACACCGACATGACCGCCGCGCTCGAGCCCGAGCAGCAGCAGGCCATCCTCAAGAACATCCCGCTCGGCCGCGCCGCCAGCGGGGCCGACATCGCGCGGGCGGTCAAGTTCCTGGCGAGCGACGACGCCGCCTACATCACCGGGGCGGTCGTCCCGGTCGACGGCGGCCTTGGAATGGGGCACTGACATGGGAATTCTCGAAGGCAAGCGGCTTTTGGTGACCGGCGTGCTCACCGACGCCTCGATCGCGTTCTCCGTGGCCAAGCTGGCCCAGGAGGAGGGCGCCCAGATCGTGCTCACCGGCTTCGGCCGGCTCAGCCTGGTCGAGCGCATCGCCAAGCGGCTTCCCGAGACGCCGCCGGTGGTCGAGCTCGACGTGCAGAACACCGACCACCTCGACACCCTCGCCGACCGCGTCGGCGAACATCTCGGGGGTCTCGACGGCGTGGTCCACTCGATCGGCTTCGCGCCGCAGACCGCGCTCGGCGGCAACTTCCTCAACACCACCTGGGAAGACGTGGCCACGGCCGTGCACGTCTCGACCTTCTCGTTCAAGTCGCTGGCGGTCGCCTGCCTGCCGCTGATGAAGGACGGCGGCGCCGTCGTCGGCCTCGACTTCGACGCCTCCAAGGCCTGGCCGGTCTACGACTGGATGGGCGTGGCCAAGGCCGGCCTGGAGTCCTGCTCGCGCTACCTTGCCCGCGACCTCGCCAAGCAGGGCATCCGGGTCAACCTCGTGGCGGCGGGCCCGCTGCGCACCATGGCGGCCAAGAGCATCCCCGGGTTCAAGGAGTTCGAGGAGAGCTGGCCGGCCAAGGCCCCCCTCGGGTGGGACCTCGCCGACCCGGCCCCGGCCGCCAAGGCCTGCGTGGCCCTGCTGTCCGACTGGTTCCCTGCCACGACCGGCGAGATCGTGCACGTCGACGGCGGCGTCCACGCCATGGGCGTCTGACGCGCCTCCACTCCCGGGTCAGGCCAGGCGGTGCCGCCCCGCGTCGGGGCGGCGCAGGCCCTCGAACGGCATCGACCGCGGCTCGCCGTCGATCCTGCGGGCCTGCACGATGCGGGTCGCCAGGATCGCCGAGGCCAGCAGCGCCGCCGTCAGGGCGGTGCCCACCACGTCGTAGGGCGGCCTGGTCGGCACGACCTTCCGCGCGTCCAGGCGGCCGGCCAGCACCGGGAGGGGCTGGCCCGGCCACAGGGGCGTGAGCGGCGGCGACTCCACGTCGGCCGAGGGCGGTGTCGACGGCGGGGCGGACGGCGTGGCACGCTCCACCGTGCCACCGAGGGCACCGTGGTCGTCGAGCCCGGTGCCGCCGGTGCGGGTGCCCTGCCACGGGGAGCCGGCCGGTGGCGGCGAGGACTGCCCCCGCGGAGCGGGAAGCGGGGCCGGCACGGCGGGGGGGTGGCTCGGAATGGAACGGTCCCGTCCGGCGGGTGCCCTCGGGGCCGCGGAGGGCTCGGCCTGCCCGCAGCCGGGCGCCGAGACCACCGGCAGGCACCCGGCGTCGATGTCGACCCCGAGCAGGCCCGCGGCGCCGGAGGCCTCGCTCGGCTCCGCGCTCGGCACCGGCGTGGCGGTGGGCGGGGCCGCGGCGCCGGGGGGATCCACCGTGGCGCCGAGGATCCTGTCGGCCGTCTTCCCGAGGGTGTCGGCGACCGGCTTCAGCGTGTCGTTCGTGAGGTCGTTCAGGGGGCCGGTGACCGGCGTCGCCTTGCCGCCCGTGAGGTCGTCCACCGTTCCGGTGACCCCGCCCACCAGGTCGCAGACCTGGCCGGTGAGGCTGGACAGCGGGCCTGCGCCTCTGTCGCAGTCGGTCACGCGTAGCAAGGATGGCGAGGACGCCGTGGCGGGCGCCGCCACCAGCAGCATCGTCCCCCCGCTCAGCGCGAGCGTCAGCGCTCCCGCCGAGATGGCGGTCGTCCCCTTACGCATGGTTCCCCTCCATCGTCATCCACACGCGTAGTGGAGACGCGGGCTCCCCTCCCGCTGTCTCCTCGACCATCGTGTGCCAACACGCCGGTCTTTCCATGAAAAGGTGCGATTCGGTACCGAGTAGTGATACGCGAACGGAATTCTGATTCGGTCGATCGCGAGGCTCACGCTGGTCGGCGGAGACGTCGTCCGCGAGGCTCGCGCTGGTGGGCGTAGGTGTCGTGCGCGAAGCTCGCGCTAGTCGGCGGAGACGTCGTCCAGGGCCTCGCGTATCTCCATTGGCAGCGTCAGCTCCTCCGCCTGCAGTACGCCCTTGAGCTGAGCGTGGGTGCGCGCTCCCACGATGGCCGCGGCCACCCCCGGCTGGTCGCGCACCCAGGAGAGGGCGACCGCGAGAGGGGACACCCCGAGCCCCTCGGCGGCGGTGGTGACCGACTCGACGACGCGGCGGGACCGCTCGTCGAGATACGGCTGGACGAAGTCGGCGAAGTGCGGCGTTGCGGCCCGCGAGTCGGCGGGGATGCCCACGCGGTACTTGCCGGTGAGCACTCCCCGGCCGAGCGGCGACCAGGCGAGCACCCCGGCGCCGACGTGCTCGGCGGCGGCCAGGACCTCGCGCTCGGCGTCCCTGGCGAGCAAGGAGTACTCAACCTGGGCGGACACGATCGGCGCCCGCCCGGGAGCCGCCCGCTGCCAGACGCCCGCCGCCGCGAGCTGCCATCCGGCGTAGTTGCACACCCCGGCGTACATCGTGCGGCCGGAGGACACGGCGGTGTCGACGGCCGCCAGCGTCTCGTCGAGGGGCACCTCGGGATCGAAGGCGTGCAACTGCCACAGGTCGACCTCCTCGACCCCCAGCCGGGCGAGGGAGGCGTCGAGCGCGGAGATGAGGCTGCGGCGCGAGGCGTTCCTCGAACGGGGCCCGCGGGGCGTGAGGACGGCCTTGGTGGCGACGACCATCTCAGAGCGCGGCACGGAGTCGCGCAGCAGGCGGCCGAGCAGCCGCTCGGCGTCGCCGCCGGCGTAGACGTCGGCGGTGTCCACCAGGGTGCCCCCGGCCTCGGCGAACGCGACGAGCTGCGCGGCGGCCTCCTCCGCGCCGGTGTCACGCCCCCAGGTCATGGTGCCCAGCCCCACCCGTGACACCGAAAGACCGCTACGACCGACCAATCGCTGATCCATGATCCGGCCAGGTTACCGCGTTGGAACGTCTCACTTCCCTCGATGGCGCAGGACGCGCCCCGAGGGCTCGCTCCTCACGGAACGTTCACTCCCGCATCACCTTCGCGACCATTACTTCACCGGTTCCTCGCCGGGTCCTCACCCGCCGTGCTGACCGGGACGCCGGGGCTGCCCTAGGCTGGCGCGCACTATGGACGCACTGCAAGCGATCGTGCTCGGCATCGTGCAGGGGCTGACCGAGTTCCTGCCGATCTCCAGCTCCGCGCACCTGCTCATCGTTCCCCGGCTGTTCGGCTGGTCCGACCCGGGCGCCGCCTTCACCGCCGTGATCCAGCTCGGCACCATGCTCGCCGTGGTCATCTACTTCTGGCGCGACATCGTGCGCATCGTCTGGACCTGGCTGCGCAGCCTGTGGACCCCGGAGCTACGCGGCGACATGGACGCCCGCATGGGGTGGTACATCGGCCTCGGCACGATCCCGCTCGGCCTGCTCGGCGTGGTGTTCAAGAGCCAGATCGAGGGCCCGGCGC
This sequence comes from Sphaerisporangium viridialbum, assembly GCF_049674955.1. Taxonomy (GTDB): domain Bacteria; phylum Actinomycetota; class Actinomycetes; order Streptosporangiales; family Streptosporangiaceae; genus Sphaerisporangium; species Sphaerisporangium viridialbum. The sequence goes on from NZ_CP187232.1 coordinate 3,926,281, forward strand.
GCAACCTGTGGATCAACGCCACCGTGCTCATCGTGTTCGGCCTGCTCCTGCTGCTGGCCGAGCAGCTCGGACGGCAGCGAACCGCCATCCACGAGCTGACGCTGAAGGACGGCCTCATCATCGGCGGCTTCCAGGCGCTCGCCCTGGTGCCCGGCGCGTCCCGCTCCGGCTCGACGATCACGGGCGGGCTCTTCCTCGGCTTCACCCGCGAGGCGGCCGCCCGCTACTCGTTCCTGCTCTCCATCCCCGCCGTGGTGCTGTCGGGGCTGTTCGAGCTGAAGGACGTCGGCGCGGGCGGCGGCCCCGACCTCGTGCCGACCCTCATCGCCACCGTCGTGTCGTTCGCCGTCGGGTACGCCTCGATCGCCTGGCTGCTGCGTTACATCACCAAGCATTCGATGATGGTTTTTGTCACCTATCGCGTCTTCATCGGCGCCTTCCTGTTGACACTGTTGTCTCTAGGGGTGATCACGGCCCAATAGGGTTGTCTTTTGTGACCACTTTGCTTCTGGTGCGGCACGGTCTGACACACATGACCGGGCCGGTGCTCGCCGGCTGGACCCCAGGGGTTCATCTGAGCGAGCAAGGCAGCGCCCAGGCCGAGGCCCTCGCGGCGCGGCTGGCACCCCTCCGCCTCGACGCGATCGTGTCCAGCCCTCTGGAGCGCTGCCAGGAGACCGCCCAGGCGGTGCTCCAGGGGCGCGAAGGCCTCGAGGTCGAGAGCGACGACCGGTTCGGCGAGTGCGGCTACGGCGAGTGGACCGGGCGCCCGCTCAAGGAGCTGGCCGAGGAGCCGCTGTGGCGGGTGGTGCAGCAGCATCCGAGCGCGGTGGTCTTCCCCGGCGGCGAGTCGCTGGCGGGCGTGCAGAGGCGCGCGGTCGCGGCCGTACGGCACTGGAACGCCAAGCTCGGCGACGACGCGGTCTACCTGGTGTGCAGCCACGGAGACGTGATCAAGGCGATCGTGGCGGACGCGATGGGCGTCCACCTCGACCAGTTCCAGCGCATCACGGCCGATCCCGCGTCCCTCACGGCGATCCGCTACACCCCGCTGCGGCCGTTCGTCCTCAGGGTCAACGACGTGGGCGGCGGGGTGGAAAATCTCGTACCTCCCGCGCCCCGGCCTGAGGGTTCGGAGCGGCAAGACGGGGGAGAAAGTTCCACCGAGAGCGACGCCGCTGTCGGCGGCGGAGCCGGGACCACGTAAGGTCGGGCTATGCCGGTCTTCGACTACGATCCGCCAGAAAGGTTCGTGGCCGGTGCCGTTGGGCAACCGGGATCACGCACCTTCTTTCTGCAGGCCCGTGCACAGGGGCGGATGACGACGGTGGGCCTGGAGAAATTCCAGGTCGCGGTCCTGGCCGATCGGCTCGACGAGCTGCTCGACGAGGTGCTGCGCCGCAGCGGAGGCACCGCCCCGGTGCCCGCCATGGCCCCGGTGGAGCTCGCCGACAAGGCACCCCTCGACCTTCCCATCGACGAGGACTTCCGGGTGGGCACCATGGCCCTGGCCTGGGACCCCGACACCTCGCAGGTGGTCATCGAGGCGCAGGAGGTCACCGGAGAGGACGAGGAGGAGCAGCCCGTCATCGACGACGACCGGCCCGGCTCCGCCGTCCTGCGGGTGCACATCACCGCCGCCGCCGCCCGCGCGTTCACCCAGCGGGCACTGGAGATCGTCGCGGCGGGACGCCCGCCGTGCCCGCTCTGCGGGCAGCCACTCGACGCGGAGGGACACATCTGCGTTCGCCTGAACGGCCACCGGGGGGACACTACGTGAGTGCAGAGAGCGACCCCCGGCTCAGCAGCATCCCCGGCACATCCGGGCTGGACGACGTCACCGCCCTGCGCCTGCTCCGCGAGGGCACCATCGAGGTCGCCGGCCGTCTGGTCGAGGCGACCAACATGACGCTCTACTGCTCCATCCGCCTCGACGGGCTCGTCGCCGAGTGCGTCTACAAGCCGGTCAGGGGCGAGCGGCCGCTGTGGGACTTCCCCGACGGCACCCTCGCCGCTCGGGAGGTCGCCGCCTTCGAGGTCTCGGCGGCCACCGGCTGGCGCATCGTGCCGCCGAGCGTCTACCGCGACGGCCCGTTCGGTCCGGGCATGTGCCAGCTCTGGATCGACACCGACCCCGAGGCCGACCTCATGGCCCTGATCCGCAGCCGCGACCCCGTGCTGCGCCGCATGGCCATCTTCGACGCCGTGGTCAACAACGCCGACCGCAAGGGCGGCCACCTGCTGCCGCTGCCCGACGGGCACATCTATGGCGTCGACCACGGGGTCTGCTTCTCCGCCGAGGACAAGCTGCGCACCGTGCTGTGGCAGTGGCGCGGCAAGCCGCTTCCGCGCGAGGCGGTGAACGTCCTGGCCAGGCTGGAGCGCGAGATCGAGCGCGGCAGGCTGGGCCGCCGGCTGCGCGAGCTGCTGACGCTCCCGGAGGTGGAGGCCACGTGGGAACGGGTGCGCCGGCTGCTCAGCACCGGCATCCACCCGTATCCCTCCGACGACTGGCCCGCGATCCCCTGGCCGCCCATCTGACACGCTACTGACCCCGCCGCGCCGGAGGCGTACCCTGGTTGGCCTGTCCATCTCTACCGGCCTTGGAGGGAATGGCGTGTGCACTGTGATCATCGGTGTCGAGCCCGGCGCGGAGACGCCCGTGGTGCTCACGGGGGTGCGTGACGAGTTCGCGGCGCGGCCCTGGGAGCCGCCCGCGGCGCACTGGCCGGAGTTCCCCGGCCTGGTGGGCGGGCGCGACCTGTCGGCGGGCGGCACCTGGCTCGCAGTCGACCCCGGCGGCCCCCGCGTGGCCGCGCTGCTCAACGGGTGCGGCCGGGAGGCCGATCCCCTGGCCCGCAGGTCCCGTGGCGACCTGCCGCTCCGGGCGGCGGCCTCGGGCGAGCTCCCCCAGGGAGACCTGTCCTGTTACGACCCGTTCCATCTGCTCGTCGCCGACCTTGGCGGCGTGCGGCTGTGGACCTGGGACGGGCGGGACGTGACCGACGACAAGCTCCCGGCGGGCGTGCACGTCATCGTCAACAGCGGGTGGGACCGCGCCGCCGCCGGCGCCCGGGCCGCCTTCTTCCGGCCGCTCTTCGCCGGCGCCGGACGCCCCTCCGCGCGCGGCACGGGCGACGGCCCGGGGGAGGGGTGGGCGGCATGGCGCGGGCTCGCGTCCGGCGCGGGGCTCGACCTCACCGACCGGAGGGCGCTGGTGGTCCGCGAGGAACTGGCGGACGGGCGCGTGTGGGGCACGTCCTCGATCACGCTGGTCGCCCTGGCCGCTGGGGCCCTGCGCTATGAGTTCTGCCCGCGTCCCGCCGACCCGGGCTCGTGGCATGAGGTCATGCGGGTGCCGGGCACCGCGTGAGCCCGTTCAGCACAGCACACCGCCCCAGATGATCGTCACGGTCTTGTCGCCGCCGTCGGAGGTGAACCGCACCTTCGAGGTGCTGCAGTACGGCGTGCCGTACGCGGTGACGATGGCCGAGCCGCCCGCGTCGATCCGGCCCTTGGTCGAGCTGAGCACGCCGCCCTCGGTGATCGAGGCGCGCCAGTGCACGGCCGCGCCCGGCGCCTTGAGCCTGATGTTCACGTAGAAGATGTAGTCGGACTGGACGCGGACCTTGACGGGCGTCACCGCCAGCACCGGCCTGGCCACCCGGGTCGTGGTCGCCTTCCAGCTCGGCGCGAGGTCCTCCGCCGCCTTGGACCCGCTCTCCGACGGCGAGGGCACCGGGGTCGGCTCGGCGGCCGGCGTGACCTCCGGCTCGGGGGTGGGCGGGGGCGCGAGGTCCAGCGTGGGGGCGAGGGCCATCCCCGGCACCTCCCCCTTCGTGGAGCCGCCGGGCGCGGCGACGAGGGCCACCGCGACGGCGGCCACCAGGGCGAGGCCGCCCACGGCGAGGGCGCGGTTGCGCCGCTCGCGGCGCCTGCGGCGGGTCAGGGCCTGCCTGTCCGGCGGCACGGTGTCTTGCGCAGGGAACTCGCCGGGCCGAGGCGGCGCGTCCGTCACCGCCTCGGTCGGCCGCCGGGGGGCCGGGTCAAGGCGGGCGACCTCCCCGGGCCTCGGCCACATCGGCCGCGAGCTCAGCGGGATGGGCCCCTCGTACGACCTGGGCGGCGGGGAGGCGTCGCGTCCCGGCCGCGCCGGCACGCCGGGCATGGACGGCACAGGCGGCGGCGCGGGGGGCAGGGACAGCATGGGCGGCGGCGCGGGGGGCAGGGACGGCACGGGCGGCGGTGAGGGGGGCAGGCGCGGCAGGGGCGGCGGCGCGGGAGGCAGGGAGCCGGACCAGGAGCCGGGACCCTGGAGGCGGGCGAGCAGCTCACGCGCGGAGGGCCGCCGGGCGGGGGTCTTGTCCAGGCAGGCCTCGACGGCGCCGAGCAGGGCCCCGGTCAGCGCGGACAGGTCGGGCCTGCCGTTCAGGATGCGGTTGATCACCGCGGGCACCGAGTCCTGGCCGAAGGGGGCCCGCCCGGTGGCGGCGTAGACCATCGTGCCCGCCCAAGCGAACAGGTCGCCCTCGGGGCCGGGGACCGTCCCCGCCAGGTGCTCGGGCGCGGTGAACGGCGAGGTGCCCGCCGGCCGGCCGGTCACCGCCGTGCCGTCCAGAGCGCGGCCGACCCCGAAGTCGATCACGCGCGGCCCGTCGGGACCCAGCAGCACGCATCCGGGCCGGAAGCCGCCGTGCGCCGCGCCCGCCTCGTGGATGGCCGCCAGGGCCGCCAGCGTGGCGGTCGCCAGCCCGGCCAGCTCGCCCTCGGGGCGGGGGCCCTGCCTCTCCACGACCTCCCACAGGGACGGGCCGTCGACGTACTGCCCGGCGTAGTACAGGCGGTGGTCGTGGATGCCGTACGCCAGGACGCGGGAGACGCGGGGATCGGTGACCCGCTGGGCCTGGCGGAGCTCGACGCCGAACGCGCGCCGCACCTGCTCGTCGTCCGAGAAACGCCGGTGCAGCAGCTTCACCGCCACCCGCTCGCCCGACGCGCTCTCGGCCGCGTAGACGACCCCCTGGCCGCCCTCACCGATCCGTCCGGTCACCCGATAGGAGGCGATCTTCGTGGGATCGGTGGGCCCCAGGGGCCTGAAAGCCGGCAAATGTGCTCTCCCTTGGCATGTGATGCTCAGCGCCGGTCCCCGAACCGCGGCGGCAAGATTCTGCCACGTTGGAACGTACCTAAGTACTGTTTTGTGTCATTGGCCACGATGGGCTCTCAGGCCCCAAAACGGACACCCCGGTGTGATCGCACCACCCTGCCACCTGGATAGGCTCAGGGCATGCGATCGTGGTCCGCTCCGAAAATCTCCCCCCTGCCCGGCGCCGGCCTTCCTCTCCGGCTCTACGACACCTCGGCGCGGGAGATCAGGGAGACATCCCCTGGGCCGGAGGCGCGTATGTACGTATGCGGCATCACGCCGTACGACGCGACCCATCTCGGGCACGCCAACACCTACCTGGCCTTCGACCTGGTGAACCGTGCCTGGCGGGACGCCGGCCACGGGGTCCACTTCACGCAGAACGCCACGGACGTCGACGACCCCCTCCTGGAGCGCGCGGAGCAGACGGGCATCGACTGGCGCGACCTCGCCGAGCGCGAGATCGAGCTCTTCCGCACCGACATGGAGGCGCTGCGCATCCTGCCGCCCGACGAGTACGTGGGCGTCACCGAGGTCGTGGCCCAGGTCGCCGAGCTGATCGGGCGGCTGAAGGACAAGGGCGCCACCTACGAGGTCGGCCGCGACGTCTACTTCTCGGTCGCCGCGGCGCCGAAGTTCGGCGCGGTCTCGGGCTACTCCGAGGAGCGGATGCTGGAGCTGTTCGCCGAGCGCGGCGGCGACCCCGCGCGCGAGGGCAAGCGCCACCCGCTCGATTGGCTGCTCTGGCGGGCCGAGCGTCCCGGCGAGCCGTCCTGGCCGTCGGACTTCGGCCCAGGCAGGCCCGGCTGGCACGTCGAGTGCACCGCGATCGCGCTGAACTGCCTCGGCAGCGGGTTCGACGTGTCGGGCGGCGGCTCGGACCTGATCTTCCCCCACCACGAGATGGGCGCCAGCGAGGGGCATGTCGCCACGGGGGAGTGGCCCTTCGCCAAGGCGTACGTGCACGCGGGCATGGTCGCGCTCGACGGCGAGAAGATGTCGAAGTCCCGGGGCAACCTGGTGTTCGTCTCCCGGCTCCGCACCGAGCACGACCCCATGGCGGTGCGGCTGGCCCTGCTCGCCCACCATTACCGCTCCGACTGGGAGTGGACCGGCGACCAGATCGGCTCCGCGACGCGGCGGCTTGAGCTCTGGCGCTCCGCCGCGGGCCTGCCCGCCGGCCCGGACGCCCTGCCCGTGCTGCGGGAGGTCAGGGAGCGCATGGCCGACGACCTGGACACGCCCGGGGCCCTCGCGGCCGTCGATGCCTGGGCCGTCCGCGCGGCCGGAGGGGAGGCGACCGACCCCGGAGCGCCCGCCCTGGTGCGCGCCATCGCCGACACGCTACTCGGGGTCGCGCTCTAGCCCGGCTCAGTCGGTCGGGAGCAGCGTGCCGAGGGGCCCGAGGTCGAGGTTCAGATCCTTGGGGGACAGGCCGAAGCGCTCGCACAGCTCGGTCATGGCCTCTTCCAGGCGCATCAGCGTCAGGCCGAGCGTCTCGATCTGGTCCTCGGTCAGGTCGCCCTGGTCCATGCGGTGCACGCACTGGCGCTCCACGAGCTGCCTGACGAGCTCGACCAGGGTGAGGACCAGCCGGGTCAGGTCGCGTTCGACCGTCTCGGGGTCGGTCTCGAGATGCCAGCTTCCCGAGCGTGACTCCGCCGCCTCGCGCCCGGCGCCCTCCGGCGCCCGGCGCACCCTCGCGGGCGCGGGACCGCGCGGCGCGGAGGGGCGCTCAGAGTGGGGACCGCTCATGCCGCACCCCCGTCTCCAGCGGTTCTGACGCCCGGACCGACATGATCAGGGCTCGCAGGGAGATGCGCACCAGGTCGATGTCGGCGATGGACAGCACCAGGTCGCCGGTGATCACGACGCCTCCCGCCAGCAGCCGGTCGAGGAGGTCCACCAGGGCGACCCGCTCGGCCGGCAGCCGTCCGTCGGCCGCCAGCCGGGCCCCTCTCGGGGCGAGGTCACGTGCCATCGCGCGCCCCCGCCTCCTGGCCGCCGGGCTCGGCCTCCGCGCCGCCCGGTTCAAGCTGGGTGAAGGAGTACGGCGCCCACGGGCCGGTGAGCTCGATCTCCACTCCGGGCCCGCGAAGCGCTTCCAGGGTGGCGGCGAACTCCTCGCTCAGATCCTCCTCGACGAGGTAGGCGCCGTTCAGCAGCATCCACTCGTCGCGGCCGGACAGCTGCGGATCCTGGGGCCGGTGGCGCCTGCTCGCCACCGAGACGGCCGCCAGGGCCGCGTGGATCTCCTCGGCGCGCCGGGCCGCGTCGCGCCAGGCGTCGTCCCGGCTGCGCAGGCTCTCCTTACGGCGTCTGAGGTAGTCGGTGCCCGGCCTCGTGGGAGCGGCCTCTTGAGCGCCCGGCTCCGGAGGCGGCGGCTCGGCGGCCCGCTCGGCGTACGCCTTCACACCCCACTCGCGCCGTCCGGCCACCTGAGCCAGCACCGCCGCGAAGTCGTCGCGCCTGCGGTCCAGCATGTCGCGGACCTGGTCCTCGCCGCTGTACACGGTCACCAGCCGCACAGGGGCGGTGGAGGCCGCCTCGGCGACGGCCTCCACGACGCGGTGGTGCGCCCGGGCCGTCTCGCCGACCCAGTCCAGATCCTCCAGCGAACGGCGCAGCGGCCCCTCCCCGAACTCCTCCAGCGGCACGGTGCCCACGTACGCGACGAGGCCGGCGTGCGCCACCGTGTGGACGGGCGTGCCTGCCACGCCCGTCAGGCCCTCCAGGGCGGCCGGGTCTAGGCGGTCCTCCTCGCGGGTGACCGCGTACAGATACGTTCCCGTGTCAGCCACCGCGGTCCTTCCGGCCGGCGCCCCGGTACGCCGTGTCGCTCTCGTAGGTCCCGGTCCCGCGCGCCCGCTCGATGGGCGGGAGCTCCTCCTTGCCCTCCACGGCGGCGAGGCGGCGGCGCAGGGTGCGGTTCTCCTCGACCAGGTCGCGGTCCTTGGAGCTGAGCCACGGGTCGTGCTCCCACCAGTCGATGCCCAGCTCGCGCGCCGTGTCCACCGAGGCGATCAGCAGCCGCAGCTTGATCGTGAGCAGCTCGATGTCCAGGAGGTTCACGCGGATGTCGCCCACGATCACCACGCCCCGGTCGAGCACGCGCTCCAGGATGTCGCCGAGGTTGCCGCCGGAGTCACGCGCCACGGGCGCACGCGAGCCGTACGGCTGCGGCGTCACGCGCGCGGAGCGCGTCGGGTCGGTCATGTCAGAGCACCCCGCCCGTGTCGCCCTTGGCGCGCTTGAAGCTCCGGGCCCTCCGGTACGACACCAGGTCGCCCTCGGAGTCCAGGTCCACCGCGTAGATCCCCAGGGTGTCGCCCGAGGACGGGACGCGGTGGTCCTCCACGACCTCGACCTCGACGGTCCACCCGTCGCCCGCGGGCTGCACCAGCGTGACGCCCTCGACGTCCTTGCCGGTCAGCTCGCTGATGTAGCGCAGCCCCGCCTGGCCGGCGGTGGCCGCCGTCAGGCGCCGCGACGGCCGCACCCGTCCGGCGCGGCGTCCCGGCGGCGGCCGCAGCTCGTCGTCCTCCGCCGGGGTCTGCTCGTCCACCGCGTCGTCGTACTCGTAGGAGTCGCCGCGCGCGTAACCGCCGGCGACACGCCCACCACGCTCACCGTGGGATCCGCGGCTCACGGGCACGACATCACTTCCTTTCGCCGCTCACGGGGCGGTCGCGCCGCTCAGGAGATCATTTGCTGGAGGATGTCCTCCATGGCGCGGGCCTCCTCCTCCTCGGAGATCAGGCCGGCGGCCCTGGCCTCCTCCACCTCCTCGAGCCGGCGGCGCACGGACGCCGGGTCGTGGAGCTGCTGGTCCACCTGCTGCTCTATCAGCTCGCCGAGCTTGATCAGCAGCTGCACCGGTGCGAGCGGCCAGCTGACGAGCATGCCGAACAAACCCATGTCTCAGGACCTCTGTGTCGTGACGAAGTCGTAGGGCGCCTGGGGGCCGAGCAGGCGCAGGGTGACGCGGTCGGCCCACCTGCGGCCGAACTCGTTCAGGGCCTCCTCGAACTCCTCCTGCCGGTCGGTCTCCACCAGGACCGCCAAGTGGGCGGCGTCCTCCTCGTGGGTCGGCTCGCGGATGACGACCGCGACGGCGTGCGGCGCCAGGCCCTCGGCCAGGGTCTGGGTGTCGGCGTCCCGCTTGGCCTCGATCGACTGGTTGATGATCTCCCCGAGCCGGATCCGGGAGTCCCAGGTCGCCTCCTCGGGCAGGTCGCGGATCTCCTCGCGCAGCCGCCTGGCCTCCGGCTGCTCCTGGAGCACCTCCATGAGCACCGTCCCCTCCTCGTAGCGCGCCTTGACGACGTACTGGGCGCGGCCTTCGAGGTCTTCGAGCGCGGCGCGGAACTCGTCGTGATGGGGCGCCAGCAGTTCGTTGACGATCGCCTCCGGGCTCTCCATGACCGCGCCGAAGCGCAGCGGGAGCACCGGCACCTCGGCGGCGACGTCGTCAAGCAGGCTCTGGTGGGCCATGAGGTCCTGGGGCTTGCCGAGTGGCCGGTTCAGGCGGAGGTCGCTGATCAGCGCCGCGATGTCGTCATGGCGCACCAGCCTGATCTCGCCCGGCGGATCCCCGACGCCCCGGGCCTCGGGGGTCAGCTCGACGTCCGCCGGCAGGATCCCGTAGATGTAGGAGGCGGTCGCCTGCTCGCTCGGGGGCTCGGGCATGCCGGAGGCCTCGCCCGCCTGGCCCGTCTGGTCCGGCCGTCGTCCGGCCTGGCGAGTGGTGCCGGACTCCCTGGCATCCTTGGGACCCTCCTGGGCGTCCTCGGGTACGTCCTGCCGGGTCTCGCGGGTGTTCTGGCCGGATCCGGGTGCCGCGGCACTTGGGGTCGAGCGGGCCATATCAGTCCTCCTCCCGCCTGCGCCTGCGACGCGGCGCCGGCTCTTCCTCGGGCTCGGTGATGAAGTCGCGGAGCTTCTCGCCCGCGGCCTCCAGCGCGCCCTGAGCGATGCCCTTGGTCTTCGACTTGGCGACGCCCTGCGTCATGTCCTGCATCAGCTCGGGAAGCCCCTTCTGGCCCTCCGCGAGGTCCAGCCGGTTCACCGCCTGGGCGAAGCGCAGGTAGGTGTCCACGCTGGCGACGACGACGCGCGCGTTGATGGTCAAAAGCTCGATGCCCACGAGGGCCACGCTGGCGTAGACGTCGATGACGAGGCCCTTGTCGAGAATCGTGTCGATGACGTCGGCCAGTCCGCCGCCCGAAGACGACCGGCCGGCCGCTCCGCCCCCTGAGGGCTGCACGATGGTCATACGCTGCGCTCCTTGGTCTCGGTGTCTGCGGAGTGGCGGGTCATCTCATCGGCCCCTGGGCTCGGGCTCGCGGCGCCGCCGGGGAGGCGGCTCCTCGCCCTCGCCGGCCTCGGGCCTGCGCCGCCGTGCCGGCCGCTCACCGGGCTCGCCGCCCTCCGGCCTGCGCCGCCGTACCGGTGGCTCTCCCGGTTCCCCGCTCTCGGGCCTGCGCCGCCGGGGCGGGCCCTCCCCGGGCTCGGGCCTGCGGCGCCGTGCCCTCGGTTCCTCTTCCTCCGCCGGGACGGCGCCCCGGGTCTGGCGCTCTTCTCGCCTGCCCCAGGGGCGGCGGCGCCGTTCACGAGGCTCCTCCGCGCCCTCTTCCTCTTCTTCCCCAGGCTCCGCCGCCTCCGCGGCCTCGCCCTCTTCGCCTTCCTCGCCCTCTTCGGGCTCCCGGCCCTCCTCGGCCTCTTCGCCCTCGTACTCGCCTTCCTCGGGCCCGGCCTCGCCACGCTCCTCCCGCTCGCGCTCCTCGCGCTCCTCCTCCTCCTCCTCGCGAACGGCGGTCTCGTGGTCCTTGACGACCTCACCCTCGTGGATCACGCCGCGCCAGCCCTCGACCTCGTCCGGCGCCAGCAGGGACTCGGTCATGACGTGCCGCCGGAAGTGCTTGAACTCCAGGCGCGCGCGGCGGCCCTGCACGCGCCACAGAAGACCGATGTGCTCCATGAAGCCCTTGGGGTGGTACTCAAGGGTCATCAGGATCCTCGTCATGTCGGGGGTGATCTCGTGGAAGGTCACCGTCCCGTCGACGTACCCCTTGGCGCCCTTCGAACGCCAGATGATCTTGTCATCCGGCACCTGCTCGCTGATCGTGGACTCCCAGGTCCGGCGTGACCAGATGATCTTCGCCTGCCAGGTGAGCTTCTCGTCGCTGTCCTGCACGACCTTCTCGACCTTCTTCATGAAGCTCGGGAAGTCCTGGAACTGCGTCCACTGGTTGTAGGTCAACCGGATCGGGGCACCGACATCCATCGACTCGACGATGTTGAGGAACTTGAACTTCTTCCCCTTGCCGCCGCCGAAGCCGAGCTTCTTCTTCAAACCGCCCCAGGCCATCTTGGCCAGGCCCTTGACCCTGCCCATCTTGCCTTCGGAGCCGGCCAGCTGGCCCAGCGTCTTGAGCCCGCCGCCCTCCGCGATTCCGGTCAGCTGCTGGGTGGTCTGCTCGACCTTGCGTTTCACCGCGGCGAGCGCCAGCTTGCCGGCGATGCCGGCTATGCCGCGTAGCTGGTGCTTGATCGGGCTGAGCAGCCCTCCGGCCGCTCCCCCCTTGCTCTTGTCCGCCATGGAGGTCACCCCCGGGTCCGGCGAATGGGACGGGAACGCGGCGGCGGCTGGTCACGGACCACACGACCGCGCGGCTCCGGCTCCTCCTCTTCGTCCTCTTCTTCCTCGTCGTCCAGGGGCTCCCTCACTCCGCGTGCGGTCGTCCTGCCGCCCGCGGGCCCGCGCCGCGGGGGCGCCTCCTCCTCGTACTCCGCTTCTTCGTCCTCGTACTCCTCGTACTCGTCCTCGTAGGGCTCTTCCTCTTCTTCCGCGGCGGGCGGGCGGACGCGGGACCTGGCGGCGCGCACCCCGCCGGCCGCCCGGTCGCGAAGGCCCCTGACCCCGCCTCTCGCCGTCTTCGTGACGCCCTCGGCCGCGCCCGTCGCGGCACCGGCGGCGGCGCCGGTCGCGGTGCCCGCGACGTCCTCCAGGCCCGCGGCGACGTTGGCCGCGTGCTGCAGGGCCTCGGCACGCTCCTGGAGCTTGGTGCTCAGCGAGCCCACCTGCCTGCTCGCGGTGGCCTTGGCCGCGGCCTTTCCGGCCTCGAACAGCTCGCCGCGGACACTGCTGATGATCTTCTCCAGCTCCGGGGACGAGCTGACCAGCTTCAGTCCCTGCTCCAGCAGGTTCCCCCGGGCCCCGCCGAGCTTGCCCGTGGCTCCCGCCACCCCGAGCGCGACCGCGAGCTTGAACCGGCGATGCCTGCCGAGGAAGTAGCCGATGGCGACGGCCAGGGCAACCTTCAGTCCGCCTGTCACAATTGCCTCCTTCTCCGGCCTGCCGAATCGTCGAGTGCCCTACCCCACCACATGGGCATAGAACGCTCATTTTCGGAAAAAAGGGACATAGCACACAGAGGATCAAGGTGTGTGCGGTGCCCGGGGATGCCGGGCCGTCCCGAGGCCGGCGGAGGAGCCCGTCCTACGCCATGGCCGCCAGGAAGCGCTCCCGCTCCTCGGCGGGGAGGCGGTCGCTGAACAGGACGCCGTCGAGGTGGTCCACCTCGTGCTGGAGCACCCTGGCCAGCGTCCCGAGGGCGCGCACGGTGACGGGCTTGCCGTGCATGTCGCGGCCACGGGCGACGACGGAGTAGGAACGCTCCAGCGGCCACCAGATGTTGGGGGCCGACAGGCAGGCCTCGTCGGCGACGACGGTGCGCTCCGACGCCTCGATGCGGGGGTTCACCAGGTGGCCCGACCTGCCGTCCACCTCGAAGACCAGCACGCGCAGCGGCACGCCGATCTGCGGAGCGGCGAGCCCGGCCCTGCCGGACCCGGCGCGGGTGGTGGCCTGGAGCGACTTGACCAGCTCGCGCAGGGAGCGGTCGAACTCCCTGACCGGGTCGGCGACGGTGCGGAGCACCGGGTCGGCGAAGAGCCTGATCGGCTGGACGCTGGTCATGCCCGCTCCTGGGGGGTGACGACTCCGTTGGAAGGTTCCCCAGAGGAGTGCCCGGTCTTCTGCTCGGGCAATCTTTGTTAAATCCATGTTGCCGCCGTGATGCCTGTGGATCACGCGTTACGCCGGTGCGTCCGACGTAACGCCGATATCTGACAACCGTCGTCAGACGGTGTGATCTTTTCCGGTACGTTCGGACCTCCCGTTTCACACCAAAATAGGAGGAACCGTGACGGCTGAGGCTGCGCGGACCGTGCCGGCGAAGGGTCGTTGGATAGCCGACTGGAACCCGGACGACCCCGGCTTCTGGGAGAGCCGTGGCAAGGGCGTCGCCCGCAGGAACCTGGTTTTCTCGATCCTCGCCGAGCATCTGGGCTTCACCCTGTGGACCGTCTGGAGCATCGTCGCCGTCAAGCTCGGCGCCTACCGTTTCTCCACCGACCAGCTCTTCTGGCTGGTCTCGCTGCCCAACCTGGTCGGGTCGGCGCTGCGCCTGCCCTACACGTTCGCGCCCGCGAGGTTCGGCGGCAGGAACTGGACCGTCGTGAGCGCACTGCTGCTGCTCGTGCCCGCTGTGCTGCTGGCCGTGGCGGTCGGCGACCCGGCGACGCCGTACTGGGCCTTCCTGCTCATCGCCGCCACCGCCGGTCTCGGCGGCGGCAACTTCGCCTCCAGCATGGCCAACATCACCTACTTCTACCCCGAGAGGAGGCAGGGCTGGGCGCTCGGCCTGAACGCCGCGGGCGGCAACATCGGCGTCAGCTCCGTGCAGCTCGCCATGCCCCTGGTGATCACCGGGTTCGGGCTGGCGGCGGCCGGGCTGTTCTGGGTGCCGTTCATCGTGGCCGCCGCCGTCTGCGCGTTCTTCTTCATGGACAACCTCACCTCCGCCAAGGCGAGCGCGAGGGACCAGCTGAAGATCGCGGGCAGGGCCCAGACCTGGATCATGTCCCTGCTCTACATTGGCACGTTCGGCTCGTTCATCGGCTACACCACCGCCTTCCCGCTGCTCATCAAGAGCCAGTTCCCCGGGCACGCCTCGGCCGTCACCTGGGCCTTCCTCGGCGCCCTGGTCGGCTCCCTGATCAGGCCCGTCGGCGGGCGGCTGTCCGACCGGCTCGGCGGGGCGCGGGTCACGCTGTGGAACTTCGCCGCGATGGCGGCGGCCATCGCGCTGGTCGCCTACGGGCTGGGCGCGAACAGCTTCGCCCTGTTCTTCTGCGCCTACCTGCTGCTGGTGGCGCTGACGGGGGTGGGCAACGGCTCGACGTACCGGATGATCCCCGCGATCTTCAAGGCCAAGGCGATCGAGGGCGTCCCCGCCGGGGACGAGGCGGCGCACGCGGCCGCAGTCGCGGCGGGCAGGCGGGACAGCTCGGCGGCCATCGGGATCATCTCGGCGGTGGGCGCCTTCGGCGGGTTCTTCATCAACCGCGGCTTCGGCACCTCCATCGCGGCGACGGGCGGCGCGGGCGCCGCGTTCGCCGCGTTCGCCTGCTTCTACGCGGCCTGCGGCGCGCTGACCTGGTTCTGCTACCTGCGCACGGTGGGCGCCCGGATCGCGCCGAGCCTCGCGGCGGCCCGCGTCTGAGCGAGGCCCCTCACGGGGCGATCGCGGCGATGTGCGCACAGGCGATCCGCTCCGGATGTGAACACGGTTGGCGGCTTGTAGCACAGAGGTAACAGGAGGGACCCAACGGTGAAACGGCCCGAAAGCACCATCGAATCCATGCTGATCTCACTTTCCCCGCCGGCGCCTGTGATGTCGCCGGTGCACAGGGGAGAGGCGACGCACTGCCCGTACTGCGCCCTGCAGTGCGGCATGAACGTCAGCGGTGGGGCCGGCGGCACGGTGACGATCACTCCCCGCCACGACGTCCCGGCGAACGCCGGAGCGCTCTGCCAGAAGGGGTGGACGGCGGGCGAGCTGCTGGCCGGCGGCGCACGCCTCACCACGCCGCTCGCCCGCGCGAGCCGTGCGAGCCCCCTTGAGCCGGTGAGCTGGGACGAGGCGCTCGACCGCGTCGCGTCGGCCGTGCGCGGGATCCAGGCCGGGCACGGCAGGGACGCGGTGGCGGTGTTCGGCGGCGGCGGCCTCACGAACGAGAAGGCCTACCAGCTCGGCAAGTTCGCCCGGGTGGCGCTGGGGACGAGCCAGATCGACTACAACGGCCGCTTCTGCATGTCCTCGGCGGCGGCGGCCACCAACCGCGCGTTCGGCATGGACCGGGGCCTGCCGTTCCCGATCATCGACGTGGCCGAGGCCGGCGCGGTGATGCTCGTCGGCGGGAACGTCGCCGAGACCATGCCGCCGTTCCTGCGGCACCTGCGGAACACCCTGATCGTCGTCGACCCGAGGGACACCCGCACGGCCGCGCGCGCCACCCTGCACCTTCGGGTCACCCCGGGCACCGACCTGGCCCTCGCCCTGGGCCTGCTGCACATCGCGATCACCGAGGGCCACGCCGACCTGGACTACGCCGCCGCCCGCACGACCGGGTTCGAGGCGGTACGAGCGTCGGTCGCGTCGTGGTGGCCCGAGCGCGCCGAGCGGGTCACCGGTGTGCCGGTCGCCCGGATGCGCGAGGCCGTCCGCCTCCTCGCCGGCGCGGGCACGGCGATGATCCTCACCGGCCGGGGCGCCGAGCAGCACGCCAAGGGCGCCGACACGGTCACCGCGTACATCAACCTCGCTCTCGCGCTCGGCCTGCCGGGACGGCCCGGCTCCGGGTACGGCTGCCTGACCGGCCAGGGCAACGGCCAGGGCGGGCGCGAGCACGGCCAGAAGGCCGACCAGCTCCCCGGCTACCGCTCGATCGCCGACCCCGCCGCCCGCGCGCACGTCGCGGGGGTCTGGGGAGTCGACCCCGGCGAGCTTCCCGGGCCGGGCCGTTCGGCGTACGAGCTGCTCGACACCCTCGGCACCGCCGAGGGGGCACGGGCGCTGCTGGTGTTCGGCTCCAACCCGGTGGTGTCGGCCCCGCGCGCGAGCCACGTGGCCGAGCGGCTCGCCGCGCTGGACCTGCTCGTGGTCTCCGACTTCGTACTGTCGGAGACCGCCGCGATGGCCGACGTCGTGCTTCCCACCACACAGTGGGCCGAGGAGCACGGCACGATGACCAACCTGGAAGGCAGGGTCCTGCTGCGCCGCCAGGCCGTCGCTCCGCCCTCGGGGGTGCGGAGCGACCTCGCGATCCTGTCCGGCCTGGCCGCCAGGCTCGGCCGGGACGAGGGCTTCTCCAGCGACCCCGGCGTGGTGTTCGACGAGCTGCGCAGGGCGAGCGCGGGCGGCGTCGCCGACTACTCGGGCATCACCTACGAGCGCATCGCCGCCGAGACCGGCGTGTTCTGGCCGGCTCCCTCGAAGGACCACCCGGGCACGCCGCGCCCGTTCCTCGACCGGTTCCCGACGCCGGACGGGCGGGCGAGGTTCGTGCCCGTCGACCACCGGCCCGTGGCCGAGGACATCGACGACGACTACCCGTACTACCTGACCACGGGCCGCGTCCTCGCGCACTACCAGAGCGGCGCGCAGACCAGGCGGATCCCCGAGCTGAACGAGGCGGCTCCCGAGGCCTACGTGGAGCTCCATCCGCACCTCGCCGAACGCCTGGGGCTGGCGCCCGGCGACATGGTCACGGTGTCCAGCCGCAGGGGCTCCGCCGAGGCCGTCGCCAGGGTCACCCGCGGCATCCGGCACGACACGGTCTTCATGCCCTTCCACTGGGAGGGCGCCAACCGCCTCACCAACCCCGCCCTGGACCCGGTGTCCCGTATGCCGGAGTTCAAGGTCTGCGCCGTACGCGTCGAGCGGCGCGACCCGCTCGCGGCGGGGGAGCGGGGGCGGGGCGCGTGAGGCTCGTCGTCATCGGCAGCGGCATGGCAGGCACGCGGCTGGCGAGTGAGGTCCGCGCCAGGGACACGAGCGTCCAGGTCACGGTGTTCGGCGCCGAGACCCGGGGGCCGTACAACCGGGTGCTGCTGTCCAACGTGCTCGCGGGCACCGCGAGCCCCGAGCAGGTGCGCCTGCCCGCGCAGGCCGAAGGGGTGACCGCCCGTCTCGGCGTCACGGTCACCGCGATCGACCGCGAGTCCCGCACGGTGCGCACCTCGGACGGCGGCCGCGAGCCGTACGACGTCCTGGTGCTGGCAACGGGCAGCGAGCCGGTCGTGCCGGCGATCCCCGGCGCCACCCGGGCGATCGCGTTCCGCACCCTGGACGACTGCGACCGCATCGTCGCCGCCGCGGCGACCGCGACCGGCGCGGTGGTGGTCGGCGGCGGCCTGCTCGGCGTGGAGGCCGCGCGCGGGCTCGCCGGGCGCGGCCTGCCGGTGACCCTGCTCCACCTGGCCGGGCACCTGATGGACCGCCAGCTCGACGCCGAGGCGGGGCTCGTGCTCGGCGAGGCGCTGGCCGGGCTCGGGGTGACCGTCAGGACCGGGGTCCGCGTCTCGGCGATCCACGACCACGGCGTCGAGCTTGACACCGGGGAGACGCTCGGGTCCGAGCTGGTGGTGCTCGCCTGCGGCGTGCGGCCGGTGACCGGCCTCGCCAGGGACGCCGGCCTGGAGGTCGCCGGCGGCGTGGTCGTCGACGACCGGATGCGCACCGCCGACCCGGCGATCTACGCCATCGGGGAGTGCGCGCAGCACGACGGCACGGTGTACGGCCTGGTGGCGCCCGCGTGGGAGCAGGCGGCCGTGGTGGCCGACCTGGTCACCGGGGCCGACGGCACCGCGAGGTACCGCGGCTCGCGCCTGGTCACCCGCCTGAAGGCCAGGAGCGTCGAGCTGGCGGCCATGGGCGAGACGCACCTGACCGAGGACCCCTCGGACGCGGTGGAGGTCGTCCGCTTCAGCCACAGGGCCCGGGGCATCTACCGCAAGCTCGTGATCAGGAACGACCGCCTGGTCGGCGCCATCCTGGTCGGCGAGTCGGCCACGGTGGGCACGCTCACACAGCTCTACGACCGGGGCGGGCCGCTTCCCGGCGACCCGGCCGGGCTGCTGTTCCCCGGCCTCGACGGCGCCGCGACCGCCGACGGCCCGGCCCGCATGCCCGACTCGGCGCGGGTGTGCGAGTGCAACAACGTCACCAAGGGCCGCATCCGCGCCTGCTGGGAGGCGGGCGCCCGCGACACGGCGGCCGTGGTCGCCGCCACCAGGGCCACGACCGGGTGCGGCACCTGCCGCGCCGCGGTCGAGGGCCTCATCGGCTCATTGCGCGAGCAGGAGGAGGTCCGGGCATGAGGATCGTGGTGGCGGGGTACGGCCCGGCGGCCCACCGGCTCGTCGAGACGCTGGCCGCCCGGGGCTTCACGGGCACGATCACCGTCCTCGGGGAGGAGCCGAGGCCCGCGTACGACCGCGTGGCGCTGACCTCCTACCTGTCGGGCACGAGCGCGGAGGATCTCACCTACCCGGCTCCCGGCGGACCGGTCGTGGCACGGCTGGGCGACCGGGTGACCTCGATCGACCGCGCCCGCCGCACGGTGACCACCGGCGCCGGCCACGACGAGCCGTACGACGTGCTGGTGCTGGCCACGGGGTCGGCGCCGTTCGTCCCGCCGGTGCCGGGGGCAGGGCGGGCCTTCGTCTACCGCACCATCGAGGACCTCGACGGCATCCGCGCGGCGTCCGCGCACGCCACCTCCGGGGTGGTCGTCGGCGGCGGCCTGCTCGGGCTGGAGGCGGCCGACGCGCTGCGCCGCCTCGGCCTGTCCACGCACGTCGTCGAGATGGGCGGCTGGCTGATGCCCCGCCAGCTCGACGAGGGCGGCGGGGCGATGCTCAGGGGCCACATCGAGCGGCTCGGCCTCACCGTGCACACCGGCATGGGCCTCGACCGCGTCGAGGACGACCGGGTGGTCCTCGCCGGCGGCACGGCCGTCGAGGCGGGGGTCGTGGTCTTCTCGGCGGGTGTACGGCCGCGCGACGAGCTGGCCCGCCAGGCCGGGCTGCCCGTGGGCGAGCGCGGCGGCGTCGTCGTCGACGAGGGGATGCGCACCGCCGACCCGGCGATCTACGCCATCGGGGAGTGCGCCCTGGCCGCGGGCATGGTCTACGGCCTGGCCGGGCCCTGCTTCACCATGGCCGAGGTGGCCGCCGACCGCATCCTCGGCGGCACGGCGTCGTTCACCGGCGCCGACCTGTCGGCCAGGCTCAAGCTGCTCGGCGTCGAGGTGGCCGGCTTCGGGCGGCTGTCCGGCGAGCTCGACGTGACGTACATGGACCCGGTGGCGGGCGTCTACAAGAAGCTGTTCGTCAGCGACGACGCCCGCACCCTGCTCGGCGGCGTCTGCGTCGGCGACGCCTCGCCCTACGACCTGCTGCGGCCGATGGTGGGCAGGGAGCTGACCGCCCCGCCGAGCGAGCTGCTGTTCGCGGGCACGGGCTCGGCGGGGGTCTCCGGGGCGGACTTCCCCGGAGACGCGCAGGTGTGCTCCTGCAACAACGTCACCAAGGCCGCCATCAGCGCGGCCATCGCCGAGCACGGCCTCACCGACGTCGCGGGCGTCAAGAGGTGCACCCGGGCGGGCGCGAGCTGCGGCAGCTGCGTGCCCGCGCTCGTCTCGATCCTCGCCGCGGAGGGCGTCGTCCCGGGCAAGTCGCTGTGCGAGCACTTCGACCACAGCAGGCCCGAGCTGTTCGAGATCGTCCGGGTGCGCGGCATCACGACGTTCTCGCGGCTCATCGCCGAGCACGGGAGGGGACGCGGCTGCGACGTCTGCAAGCCCGTCGTGGCCTCGATCCTGGCGTCGCTGCACGGCGGGCACGTCCTCTCCGGCGAGCGGGCTGCCCTGCAGGACACCAACGACCACTTCCTGGCCAACATCCAGAAGAACGGCACGTACTCGGTGGTGCCGCGCATCCCCGGCGGTGAGATCACCCCGGAGCGGCTCATCGTGATCGGGGAGGTCGCGCGCGATTTCGGCCTCTACACCAAGATCACCGGCGGCCAGCGCATCGACCTGTTCGGAGCCCGGGTGGAGCAGCTTCCCGCGATCTGGAAGCGGCTGGTCGACGCGGGCTTCGAGTCCGGGCACGCCTACGGCAAGGCGCTGCGCACCGTGAAGTCCTGCGTGGGGTCCACCTGGTGCCGGTACGGGGTCCAGGACGCGGTCGGCATGGCCATCGCGCTCGAACTGCGCTACCGGGGGCTGCGCTCGCCTCACAAGCTCAAGGCGGCCGTCTCCGGGTGCGCCCGTGAGTGCGCCGAGGCGCGCGGCAAGGACTTCGGGATCATCGCCACCGAGAACGGCTGGAACCTCTACGTCGGGGGCAACGGCGGCTTCAAGCCCCGCCACGCCGACCTGCTGGCGAGCGACCTGACCGACGACGAACTCGTCCGCGCGATCGACCGCTTCCTGATGTTCTACATCCGCACGGCCGACCGCCTCCAGCGCACGGCCGCCTGGGTCGAGGGCATCGGCCTGGACCACCTCCGCGACGTGATCGTCGAGGACTCCCTCGGGATCGCCGCCGACCTGGACGCGGGCATGGAGCGGCACGTCGCCGGCTATTTCGACGAGTGGCGCGCCACCCTGGAGGACCCCGACAAGCTGCGCAGGTTCGTCAGCTTCGTCAACGCCCCCGGCACCCCCGACCCCTCGATCGCCTTCGAGACCGAACGCGACCAGATCAAGCCCGTTCTCGTGGAGGTGACCCGCCGATGAGCGCCGCCAGGAAGACTCCGGCGACCGCGACCGCGACCGCGACCGCGACCGCGACCGCGACCGCGACCGCGACCGCGACCGCGCAGGGCTGGGTGGCGCTCTGCGCCTACACGGACCTGATCCCCGAGCGCGGCGCCGCCGCACTGGTCAGGGGCCGCCAGATCGCGCTGTTCCGCGCGCACGACGGACGCCTGTTCGCCGTCGGGAACCGCGACCCCTACAGCGGGGCGTACGTGATGTCACGCGGCATCACCGGCACCAGGGGCGAGGAGCCCGTGGTGGCGACGCCCATGCACAAGCAGGTGTTCTCCCTGGTCACCGGCGTCTGCCTGGACGATCCGGCAATTGCACTACCGACATATCCGACCCGTGTCACCAACGGCACCGTGGAGGTGAGCGTGGAATGACAGCCGCGCTTCTGGACAATCCCCTGACCACCCTCGAGACGGCGCCCGACGCGCTGGCCGGGTTCACCATCGGGGTGACCGCGACCCGCCGCAGGGAGGAGTTCGCGGCCCTGCTGGAAAGGCGGGGCGCCCGGGTCGTACGGGCTCCCGCGATCCGCCTGGTGCCCCTCGCCGAGGACGCCGACCTGCTGGCGGCCACCCGCGAGTCCCTGGACGGGCCGGTCCACGACGTGGTGGTCACCACGGGCGTCGGGTTCCGTGGGTGGATGGCCGCCGCCGAGGGCTGGGGGCTCTCCACCGACCTGGCCGACCACCTCGCGGCGGCGCGGCTGCTGCCCCGGGGGCCGAAGGCACGCGGGGCGGTGCGCGCCGCCGGGCTCAACGACCACTGGACCCCGCTCACGGAGTCCTGCGAGGAGATCAAGCAGTACCTCCTCGGCCAGGACCTCCGGGGGCGGCGCATCGTGGTGCAGCTGCACGGAGAGCCGCTGACCGGGTTCGTGGCCCAGCTGCGGGCGGCGGGCGCCACGGTGATCGAGGTGCCGGTCTACCGCTGGCTGCCCTACCGCGACGCCTCCCCGCTGCGCCGCCTGATCACCCAGGCGATCTCGGGCTCGGTGGACGCCGTGGCCTTCACCAGCGCCCCCGCCGTGCTGGCGATGCTCAACGCCGCCAGGGCCGAGAGCCTGGAGGACTCGCTCCTGTCGGCCTTCAGCGGCTCGGTGGTGGCGGCGTGCGTCGGCCCGGTGACGGCGGCGCCGCTGCTGGCGAAGGGCGTGCCGGTGATCCAGCCGGAGCGTTCGCGCCTCGGCGCCCTGGCCCGCACCCTCGCCCGCCACCTTCCCGAGCACAGCGTCACGCGCGTCACCGCGGGCGCCCACCAGCTGGAGATCCGCGGGCACGCGGTCGCCGTCGACGGCGACCTGAAGCCGCTGCCGCCCGCGCCGATGGCCGTGCTCAAGCGCCTCGCCGAGCGTCCCGGCCATGTCGTGCCCCGCTCCGACCTGCGCGTGGTGCTGCCGGGCGGCCCGTCCAGGGACTCCGCCGAGCACGCGGTCGAGATGGCGGTCACCCGGCTCCGGCGTGCCCTCGGGCCCTCGGGCATCGTCGAGACCGTCGTCAAGCGCGGCTACCGGCTGGCCTGTGACCGGCTGGACGCCCGGTGACGCTCTCGGCCGGCGGAGGCCACGAGCGGAAGGACGACGGGTGAGGAGGAACCGGGAGGTCCCGCAGAGGGGCGGTTCCCGAGGCAAGCCCCCCGCGGCGGAAGCCGCGGGGACGCTGGTGCTGGTCGCGCACGGCACGCGGAGCGCGGCGGGGGAGGCTGCGCACGCCGCCCTCGCGGAACGGGTGCGCAGGGCGCGTCCCGGCCACCGGGTCGAGCTGGCCTACCTGGAGATCAGCTCACCCCTGCTCGCCGACGTGCTGGCGGGCGTGCCGGGGCCGGTGGTCGTGGTCCCGCTGCTGCTCGCGGGCGGCTACCACCTCCACATCGACTTGCCCGCGGTCGTGGCCGGGTGCAGGCCGGACGCCGTCGTGGCCGGCCGGCTGGGCCCGCACCCGCTGATCACCTCCGTGCTGGTACGCCGGCTGGCGTCGGCCGGCCTGCGCTCCACCGACGCGGTGATCCTCGCCGCGGCGGGCTCCTCGGACCCCGCCGCCCTCGCCGACGTGCGCTCCGCCGCCCGGCAGCTGTCGGTACGGCTGTCGCGCCCGGTCACCGCGGCGTTCGCCTCGGCGGGCAGCCCGACGGTCGCGGCGGCCATGGACAGGCTGCGCTCGGGGCCCGCGCCACGGGTGGCGGTCGCCTCCTACCTGCTGGCCCCGGGGTTCTTCCAGGGCCGGCTGGAGTCGAGCGGGGCGGACGTGGTGAGCCGCCCGCTCGGCGCGGAGGACGACCTGGCGACCCTGGCGTGGCACAGGTTCGACGAGGCCGCCGCCGCGATCGGCAGGGGAGGCCACGCGCAGGCGGCTCAGGAGAGCGCGGGAGCCCGGGGTGTGACGGTCTCCAGCCGCAGCTCGCGCACGATCTCCACCGCGCCGTCGTCCCGCGACAGGCCGGAGCCCATGAACATCTCGTAGTAGGCGTGCCGGAAGCAACCGGCGAGCAGCAGGCGCGCGCTGGCCTCGGGGGTCACGTCCGGCGACACCCGCCCGAGACCGCGCTCGACCGCGAGGTACTCGGCGAGGGGGGCGATCTCGGAGGCGGGGCCGAGCTCGGTCTCGCGCAGCGCCTCGCGGAACCGCACGGTGATCGAGGGCGAGATGAAGGCGGGCATCGCCGCCGCCTGAACCTCGGCGTAGTAGGCGATGCCGGCACGGGCCACCGGCAGGAGGTTGTCGTTCACCCGTCCCTTGCCGGCCAGGTGCATCAGGGTGTCGAGGGTGCGCAGCCAGACCGGCAGGCGGTCCTGGAGCAGGGCGAGGAACATCTCGACGGCCTGGGCGGGGGTCGCGCCGCGCAGCTGGGGGTAGGCGGCGCCGCCGGCCGGGTGCGCGGCGCCCTCTCCGGGCCGGGCGGCCCCGTCTCCGCCGTCCTGTTTCATGAAAACGGCCATTTCAAGAACGCGTCGCCGCGTCTCCTGTGCTCTCTTGTGCGGATCGGGATATTGAGTCGCCATGGGGGTCCCAAGGTGCGCAGTCACATGTGTAGGTTCAGCACGCGGGTGGCGTCGTTCACGATGTTTGCGGAGTCGTGTTTCTCTCCGTTATCGAATCGTTGCCGCGCGCGGGGTGCCGCCCAGGTGCAATGGTGCGGAACGGCGCAGCGGCCAATTATTACCCGAAATCTCGGAGGAGCGTGGGTAATAACGGGAAGTATGTAAATTGCCCCCTTTAGGGGACTTCATCGTTAATATGCCCTCGGTTGAGAGGTGTCGCGCCCGTCAGCCCTCGGTGTCGTTGTCGCGCCGCCGCAGGTAGCGCTCGAACTCGGCCGCGATGGCGTCGCCGCTGGCCTCGGGCAGCTCGGCGGCGTCCTTGCGCTCCTCGAGCTCGCGCACGTACTCGGCCACCTCGGAGTCCTGGGCGGCCAGCTCGTCGACCCCGTGCTCCCACGCCTGCGCCTCGTCGGGAAGCTCGCCGAGCGGCATCGGGATGTCGAGCAGGTCCTCCATGCGGCGCAGGAGGGCCAGCGTGGCCTTGGGGTTGGGCGGCTGGGCGACGTAGTGCGGCACCGAGGCCCACAGCGAGACCGTCTTGGTGCCCGCCGCGCCGAGGGAGTGCTGGAGCACCCCGACGATGCCGGTCGGGCCCTCGTAGCGGGTCAGCTCGAGGTTGAGGGAGCGCGCGAGGCCCGGATCGCTCACGGAGCCCACGATCGGCACCGGCCGGGTGTGGGGGGAGTCGTTGAGCAGGGCGCCGAGCAGCACCGCGGTCTCCACGCCGAGCTCCAGGCTGATGCTGACCAGCTCGGCGCAGAAGGTGCGCCAGCGCATGTTGGGCTCGATGCCGCGCAGCAGCACCACGTCGCGGTTGCTGCCCGGGGGACGCGCCACGAGCAGGCGGGTGGTGGGCCACACGATGGAGCGCGTGACGCCGTCGCCCAGCTCGACGACGGGGCGGGTGACCTGGAAGTCGTAATAGTCCTCGGGGTCGAGCTCGACGAGCGGGGTGGCCTTCCACTCCGCCTCCAGGTGAGCGAGCGCGCCGCTCGACGCCTCCCCCGCGTCGTTCCAGCCCTCGAACGCGGCGATCAGCACCGGGTCGACGAGCTCGGGGAGTCCTTCGAGCTCGATCACGCGCCGCCTCCTCCTCGCCTGGCCGAGGCCGCCCACCTGCCGGGGACGCCCTCTCGGCCGCCGGCGGCGGCCTTGTGCCTGTCTAAGCCTATTCGTTGAGGGGCGTTCAGTGTCACGGAGAGGCGACAGCCGGACGTCAGAGCCGCTCAGAACCCTCGGCGAGGGCCCGGAAAGGAGGGAAAGGACTGGACGGCTGGTGCAATTCCGGCATCGGGCGGTCACATCATGCCTCCCGCTAGGCTTGACTCCATGAACAGCAGAGCGTCCTTCAGGCAGACCCTGGCCGATCGGGTGATCGTCGCGGACGGGGCCATGGGGACGATGTTGCAGGCCTATGACCCGGCCCTTGACGACTTCGAGGGTCACGAGGGCTGCAACGAGGTGCTCAACGTGACCCGCCCCGACATCGTGCGGGGGGTGCATGACGCCTACTTCGAGGTGGGCGTCGACTGCGTGGAGACCAACACCTTCGGCGCGAACCTCGCCGCCCTGGGGGAGTATGACATCCCCGGCCGCGTCTTCGAGCTCTCCGAGGCGGGTGCCCGGCTGGCTCGTGAGCGGGCCGATCACTGGTCGACGCCCGAGCGGCCCCGCTTCGTCCTGGGCTCGATGGGTCCTGGTACGAAACTTCCCACCCTTGGGCACAAGCCGTATGAGGCGCTGCGCGATGCCTACCGTGACAACGCGGCTGGGCTGATCGCGGGTGGTGCCGACGCGTTGATCATCGAGACGTGTCAGGACCTGCTGCAGGTCAAGGCGGCGGTCGTCGGAGCGCGGCGTGCGATCGAGGCGGCCGGGCGGGATGTGCCGATCATCGCGCAGGTGACGATCGAGACCAACGGCGCGATGCTGCTGGGCTCTGAGATCGGCGCGGCGCTGACCGCGATCGAGCCCCTGGGCGTCGACGTGATCGGGCTGAACTGCGCGACCGGTCCGGCCGAGATGAGCGAGCACCTCCGCTACCTCGCCAAGCACAGCCGCCTGCCGCTGTCCTGCATGCCCAACGCCGGCCTGCCCGAGCTCACCGCCGACGGCGCCCGCTACCCGCTCAGCCCCGGCGAGCTCGCGAACGCCCACGAGACCTTCACCCGCGAGTACGGGCTCTCTCTGGTCGGCGGCTGCTGTGGCACCACCCCCGAGCACCTGCGGCGGGTGGTCGAGCGGGTGCGCGGCCAGGCTCCCGCCGCGCGGCGCCCGCGCCCGGAGGCCGGCGCCGCTTCGCTGTACCAGCACGTGCCGTTCCGACAGGACACCTCGTATCTGGCGATCGGCGAGCGCACCAACGCCAACGGATCGAAGGCGTTCCGCGAGGCGATGCTGGCCGAGCAGTGGGACGAGTGCGTCGACATCGCCCGTGCCCAGTCGCGCGACGGTGCGCACATGCTCGATCTGTGCGTGGATTACGTGGGCCGTGACGGCGTGGCCGATATGAAGGAGCTGGCGTTCCGTTTCGCGACGGCCTCGACGCTGCCGGTCGTGCTGGACTCCACCGAGCCCGCGGTGATCCAGGCGGGCCTGGAGATGCTGGGCGGGCGCGCGGTCATCAACTCCGTCAACTACGAGGACGGCGACGGCCCGGGCTCGCGCTTCCAGAAGATCATGGGCCTGGTCAAGGAGCACGGCGCGGCCGTGGTGGCCCTGACGATCGACGAGGAGGGCCAGGCCCGTACGGCCGAGTGGAAGATCCGCGTCGCCTCCCGCATCATCGAGGACCTCAAGGGCAACTGGGGCATGAAGGTCGGCGACATCATCGTCGACTGCCTGACCTTCCCGATCGCGACCGGGCAGGAGGAGACCCGCCGCGACGGCGTCGAGACCATCGAGGCGATCCGCGAGCTCAAGCGGCTGTACCCGGAGGTGCAGACCACGCTGGGCCTGTCGAACATCTCCTTCGGCCTCAACCCCGCGGCGCGGATTGTGTTGAATTCGGTGTTTTTGAATGAGTGTGTGAACGCGGGGTTGGATTCGGCGATCGTGCATGCGTCGAAGATTTTGCCGATGGCGCGGATTCCTGATGAGCAGCGTCAGGTGGCGTTGGACATGGTGTATGACCGGCGGCGGGAGGGTTATGACCCGTTGCAGCGGTTCATGGAGTTGTTCGAGGGGGTCGATGCCGCGTCGATGCGGCAGGATCGGGCGGCTGAGCTGTTGGGTCTGCCGTTGTGGGAGCGGTTGAAGCGGCGGATCGTGGATGGGGAGAAGAAGGGCCTGGAGGCCGATCTGGAGGAGGGTCTGGGGCGGCGTCCTGCTTTGGAGATCATCAATGAGGTGCTGCTGGACGGTATGAAGACCGTGGGTGAGTTGTTCGGCTCGGGTCAGATGCAGTTGCCGTTTGTGTTGCAGTCGGCTGAGGTGATGAAGACCGCGGTGGCGTATCTGGAGCCGCATATGGATCGGGTGGAGGGGGAGACCAAGGGGCGGATCGTGCTGGCCACGGTCAAGGGTGATGTGCATGACATCGGGAAGAACCTGGTGGACATCATTTTGTCCAACAATGGTTATGAGGTGGTGAACCTCGGGATCAAGCAGCCGGTGTCGACGATTTTGGAGGCGGCCGAGGACAGCAAGGCCGATGTGATCGGCATGTCGGGGTTGCTGGTGAAGTCCACGGTGATCATGCGGGAGAACCTGGAGGAGATGAACGTCCGGGGGATCTCTGATCGGTTCCCGGTGCTGCTGGGCGGGGCGGCGTTGACCCGGGCGTATGTGGAGCAGGATCTGGCCGATGTGTTCCAGGGTCAGGTGCGGTACGCGCGGGACGCGTTCGAGGGGCTACGTCTGATGGACGCGTTCATGGCGGTCAAACGCGGGGTCGCGGGGGCGGTGTTGCCGCCGTTGCGGGAACGCCGGGTCAAGACCGGCGCGACCCTGGTGCGCACCCCTGAGCAGGATCTGCCGGCGCGTTCGGATGTGGCGGCCGGCAACCCGGTTCCGCGGGCGCCGTTCTTGGGGGAGCGGGTGGTGAAGGGCATCTCGCTGGCGGAGTACGCGGCGTTCTTGGATGAGCGGGCGACGTTCATGGGGCAGTGGGGGCTGAAGGCGGCCCGTGGTGGTGGTGGGCCCTCGTATGAGGAGCTGGTGGAGACCGAGGGGCGTCCGCGGTTGCGGATGTGGCTGGAGCGGATGCAGACCGAGGGGCTGCTGGAGGCGGCGGTGGTGTACGGGTACTTCCCGTGTGTCAGCGACGGCGACAGCCTGATCGTCCTGAACGAGGCGGGGGAGGAGCGGACCCGGTTCACCTTCCCGCGGCAGCGGCGTGACCGGCATCTGTGCCTGTCGGACTTCTTCCGGTCCCGGGAGTCGGGTGAGGTGGACGTGGTGGCGTTCCAGGTGGCCACGATGGGGAGCAAGGTGTCGCGGGCGACGGCGGAGTTGTTCGCCAAGGACGCCTACCGCGATTATCTGGAGTTGCACGGGTTGTCGGTGCAGCTGACCGAGGCGCTGGCGGAGTACTGGCACGCCCGGGTGCGCTCGGAGCTGGGGATCGGTGGCCGGGAGTCGCTGGAGGACATGCTGAAGGTGAACGTGACCGGGTGCCGGTACTCGTTCGGGTATCCGGCGTGCCCGAACCTGGAGGATCAGGTGCAGCTGTTCGAGTTGCTGGATCCCGAGCGGATCGGGGTGACGTTGTCGGAGGAGTTCCAGTTGCATCCCGAGCAGGCGACCTCGGCCCTGATCGTGCATCACCCCGAGGCCAGCTACTTCAACGTCTGACCTCGCGCCCAGACGGTACGGTTCTGGGGGTATACGCACGCGTTTGTCAGGGGGTTGCGTGGACGCGGTCTTCTTCGACATGGACGGGACTCTCGTCGACACCGAGAAGCTCTGGTTCCAGGCGGAGTCACAGGTGATGCGGCGCCTTGGCGCGGGGTGGACCACCGCCGACCAGGAGAACCTGGTCGGCGGCTCCATGCCGGCGACCGTCGCCTACATGCTCCAGGCGAGCGGGTCGGGCCGCGATCCCGCCGACGTCGAGAGCTGGATGCTCGACGGCATTCTCGGCCTACTGGCCGACGGCTTCGAGGTCATGCCGGGAGCGGCCGAGCTGCTGGCCGAGGTGCGCGCGTCCGGCGTGCCCGTGGGCCTCGTGACCTCCTCCAGCCGGCTGATGGCGGACGCCGTGCTCGGCGGCATCGGGCGTGACAACTTCGACATCGTGGTCACCGGCGACGACGTCCGGAACTTCAAGCCCGACCCGGAGCCCTACCTGCTGGCCGCGCGCCTGCTCGGTGTCGACCCGGCACGGTGCGCCGTCCTTGAGGACTCGCCGAACGGCGTCGCCGCCGGCACCGCGGCGGGATGCGCGGTCGTGGCCGTCCCCAGCGTGCTCGCCATCCCGCCCGCGCCGCGGCGCCTGGTCGTCGAGTCGCTCAAGCAGGTCGACCTGGCGACGCTCCGGAGCCTGGTCCTGTCCGAGGGCCCCGCCGCGTGATCCCCTAGGGGCCCGCCCCTCCTCCAGGTAGGGGACGTGCCCTCCTTGGGGAGGAGAGGACCGGCGCGATCGCGTGCCAGGATGGAACGGTAAGCCATACAAAGGGGGCGAGCCGTTATGTCCTTCGACCAGATCGCCTGGTTCCCGCTGTGCGCCGGACTGACAGCGGTCGGGCTGGTGCTCGGCTTCCTGGCGTTCCGCAGGCGGGGCGCCGCGGCGGGCCTGCGGGCCGCCGCCTGGTCCCTGATCCCGATCGCGGCCTACCTCACCGGCGCGCTGCCTGCCGCCTGGAAGATCGGTACGGCCGTGGTGGGCTTCTTCACGGGCCTGGTCTTCTCGCCGACGGTCTGGGCCGGCGTCGCCGTGGCGGGCCTGTCGGTGGTGCTGTTCCTGGTCTCCGGCGTGCTGCGCAGGAGGCGCGGGGGCGCCGCCGAGGGCGCGCCGGAGGGCCGTACGCCCAAGCAGACGCCTAAGCAGGCCGCTCCGGGCGCGGACCCGGGCGCGGCCGCCCCCACCAAGCCGAACCGCAGGCCGCTGCCGCAGAAGCCCGCCGCCCCCGCCGCGGACGACGACCTCGCGGACATCGAGGAGATCCTCAAGCGCCGGGGCATCAGCTAGCCCTCCCGCGCGCCGGCGCCCCCTCGGGTTACGTTCGGATAACGGCGTCTCAGTCTTCAAGATCGGCCGATCGGGCCTCCGATGCCCTGGATATGATCACGCAGGCATGGTCCCCGCCATGATCCACGCCCCCTCCGAGCGGCCGGAAGCTCGCCGCCGGGCGCCGCATCCCCTGCGCCGCAGCGGCTCCCCGCGGCGTGTCACGGTTCCGGTACACAACCCGAACAGCCCCCGGACATACCATCCAAGATCAACACGAATGAATTTCGCATGAATCACAGTTGAGCCACATAGCGCGCTCAGGTACTGGTCAGTGCAGCTCAGCACGTAGATTCTGCGTCCGGGGGCCGTACACGCGGCCTGCCTGAAATGGACGACGCCCGCCGGCCACCGGTGGCGGGCGACGCGTCAGACGGACAACGTCGTCTGGGATCCAGGGGGCCGACACTATGACCGCACCGCTCGACGTCTCCGGCACGGAGCTCGAGGCCGCGCCGGAAGCCGTGCTGGGAGGGTCGCAGGCCAAGGCGATCCAGGGCCGATCTCTCGGCCAGATCGCCTGGATGCGCCTGAAGCGGGACAAGGTCGCGCTGATCGGTGGCGGCGTGGTGATCTTCCTCATCCTGGTCGCGGTCTTCGCCCCGCTGATCGTCGGCTTGATCGGGCATCCCCCGAACGACTTCAATCAGGACCTCATCAGCTCCGAGACGCTGGCGCCCAAGGACGGCACCGGCATCGGCTTGGACCACCTGTTCGGCGTCGAGCCCGTCAACGGGCGCGACATCTTCAGCCGCATCGTGTACGGCGCCCGCATCTCGCTGCTGATCGCCTTCCTCGCCACGCTGCTGTCGGTGGTCATCGGCACGACGCTCGGCGTCATGGCCGGCTACTTCGGCGGCTGGGTCGACTCGGTCATCAGCAAGACGATGGACGTCTTCCTGGCCTTCCCCCTGCTGGTCTTCGCCATCGCCCTGGCGGGCATCGTGCCCGACACCGCGTTCGGCCTGTCCGGCGACGCGCTGCGCGTCTCGCTTCTGGTGTTCATCATCGGCTTCTTCAACTGGCCCTACATCGGGCGCATCATGCGCGGGCAGACGCTGTCGCTGCGCGAGCGGGAGTTCGTCGACGCGGCCCGCAGCCTTGGAGCGCGCGGGCCCTACATCATCTTCCGGGAGATGCTGCCCAACCTGGTGGCGCCGATCCTGGTGTACTCCACGCTCCTGATCCCGACGAACATCCTCTTCGAGGCCGCGCTGTCGTTCCTCGGCGTCGGTGTGCGCCCGCCCACGGCCACCTGGGGCGGCATGCTGTCGGACGCCGTGCGCTTCTACACGATCCCGCACTTCATGTTCTTCCCGGGTATGGCGATCTTCATCACCGTCCTGGCCTTCAACCTCCTCGGTGACGGCCTTCGCGACGCCCTCGACCCGAGGGCCCGCTGAGCTCGATCTGTTTCCCCCATAAGTTCCCTGGCTCCGACAACAAGGGGTTTCGTACATGATGAGAAAGACCACACTGGGGGTGACCGCCCTAGGTGCGGTTCTCGCCCTGGGGCTGTCCGCCTGCGGCGGAGGCGGGTCGGCGGCGCCGAGCCAGTCCGGCGCGGCGTCCGCGGGCGGTGACGGCGCGAAGGCGGAGTTCAACGCCGCCCTCACGCAGGTGTTCAACCCTTCTGACAAGAAGGGGGGGATCATGAAGTTCGCCAACGCCGGCGACTGGGACTCCCTCGACCCCGCCGACACCTACTACGGCTACTCCTGGAACTTCATCCGGCTCTACGGCCGTGCCCTGGTGATGTTCAAGCCGGCTCCCGGCAAGGAGAGCAGCCAGCTCGTCCCCGACCTCGCCGAGAACCTCGGCACCCCGAGCGACGACGCCAAGACCTGGACGTACAAGCTCAGGGCCGGCGTGAAGTACGAGGACGGCACCCCGATCACCTCCAAGGACGTGAAGTACGGCGTCCTGCGGTCGCTCGACAAGGAGGTGTTCCCCGACGGGTACACCTACTTCAACGACACGCTGGACCTGCCGAAGGACTACAAGGGTCCGTACAAGTCCAAGGGCGTCAACACCGACAAGGCGATCGAGACCCCCGACGACCAGACGATCGTCTTCCACCTGAAGCAGTCCTACAGCGGTTTCGACTACTTCGCGCAGCTTCCCGCGACGATCCCGGTCCCCGAGGCCAAGGACACGGGCGCGAAGTACAAGGAGCACGTGATCTCCTCCGGGCCGTACAAGTTCGACAAGAACGAGATCGGCAAGGGCTTCAACCTGGTCCGCAACGACCAGTGGGACCAGGCGAGCGACCCGAACCGCAAGGCGCTGCCCGACGGCTACGAGGTCTCGACGAACGTCAACGCCGACGACATCGACAACCGCCTGCTCTCCGGCGACCTGCACGTCGACATCGCCGGCACCGGCGCCCAGCCCGCCACCCTCGGCCGCGTGCTGACGGACCCGGCGCTGAAGGCCAACGCCGACAACCCGACGATCACCCGCCTGTGGTACACGTCGATCAACGGCAACGTGAAGCCGCTGGACAACCTCGAGTGCCGCAAGGCCGTCGAGTACGCCGCGGACAAGGTCGCCTACCAGACCGCCTACGGAGGCGAGTTCTCCGGCGGCCAGATCGCCACGAGCCTGCTGCCCCCGGGCATCCCCGGCCACGCGGACATCAACCCGTACCCGGCGGGCGCGGACAACCACGGTGACGTGACCAAGGCCAAGGAGGCCCTCACGGCCTGCGGCCAGCCGAACGGCTTCGAGACCAACATCTCCTACCGGGCCGAGCGCCCGAAGGAGAAGGCCACGGCCGAGGCGCTGCAGCAGTCCCTGGCCAAGGTCGGCATCAAGCTCACGCTGAAGCCGTTCCCGCAGGCCGACTACTTCGCGCTGTACGCCGGCAAGCCGGGCTACGCGAAGGACAACAAGCTGGGCCTGGCCGTCAACGGCTGGGGCGCCGACTGGCCGGACGGATACGGCTTCCTGCAGCAGATCGTCGACAGCCGGGTGATCCGCGACACCGGTGGTTCCTCCAACATCAGCGTCCGGGACCCCGAGGTCGACAAGCTGATCGACCAGGCCTCGCTGGAGACCGACATCGCCAAGCGTGAGCCGATCTGGGCGCAGATCGACCAGAAGGTGATGGACGACGCCTACGTCCTGCCCGGCCTGTGGGCCAAGAGCCTCCTCATCCGGGGCAAGGGCGTGACGAACGTGTACGTCAGCGACGCGACCGGCATGTACGACTACATCAACATGGGCCTGCAGTAACAGCCCGTACCATCCGATAGATCCGATAGACACGTGAACGCGGCAGGGGGCCGGCCGACAGGCCGGCCCCCGGAGCCGGGGGGACTGTGGTCACATACATCATCCGGCGCCTGATCTGGGGTGTCTTCATGCTCGCCATCGTGAGCGTGATCACCTTTGCGATCTTCTTCCTGGTGCCGCGCCTGGCGGGCGCCACCTCCGAGAGCCTGGCCACCCGTTACGTCGGGCGTACGGCCAGCGCCGAGCAGGTCAAGGTCGCGGCCGAGAAACTGGGCTTCAACGATCCGCTGATCGTGCAGTACGGCAGGTTCGCCAAGGGCATCGTCGCGGGTGCCGACTACGACTACGGTCCCGGCGTGGAGCGCTGCCCGGCGCCGTGCTTCGGCTACTCGTTCCTCACCCGGCTGCCCGTGTGGCCCGACCTGCTGAACCGGCTGCCGGTGACGATGTCACTGGCCCTCGGCGCCGCGGTGATCTGGCTCATCGCGGGCGTGGCCACCGGAGTGATCTCCGCGCTGAGACGCGGCAGCATCTTCGACAGGGCGGCGATGAGCATCGCCCTCGCCGGCGTCTCCCTACCGATCTTCTTCACCGGCATCGTCTCGCTGGTGGTCTTCAGCTACGGCCGTCCACTGGCGCTCACGGCGCCGGGCGGCAGCTTCACCCCGTTCTTCGACAACCCCGTCATGTGGGCGTACAGCCTGATCCTGCCCTGGATCACGCTGGCCTTCCTGTACGCCGCCGGGTACGCGCGGCTCACGCGGTCGGGCATGCTTGAGACGATGAACGAGGACTACATTCGCACGGCCCGGGCCAAGGGCCTCACCGAGCGCGTGGTCGTCTTCAAGCACGGTCTGCGCGGCGCGCTGACCCCGATCCTCACCATCTTCGGCCTCGACCTCGGCCTGCTGATGGGCGGCGCGGTGCTCACCGAGAGCACCTTCTCCCTGCCGGGCATCGGGAAGTACGCCATCGACGCGATCACCAACCAGGACCTGCCGAAGGTCATGGGGGTCACGCTGGTCGCCGCCTTCTTCGTCGTGGTGGCGAACCTTGTCGTGGACCTCCTGTACGCGGTGGTCGACCCGAGAGTGAGGCTCACGTGAGCGGGCGAATCGCCGGGCAGAAGGCCTTCCTGGAGCTCAAGGACCTTCGCATCCACTTCCCGACCGACGACGGCCTGGTCAAGTCCGTCGACGGGCTCTCGTTCGGGCTGGAGCGGGGCAGGACCCTCGGCATCGTGGGCGAGTCCGGGTCCGGCAAGAGCGTCACGAGCCTCGGCGTCCTCGGCCTGCACAAGGGCACCCGGGCCAAGATCTCCGGTGAGATCTGGCTCGACGGCGAGGAGCTGGTCTCCGCGACCCCCGAGCACGTCCGCACGCTGCGCGGCAAGAAGATGGCGATGATCTTCCAGGATCCGCTGTCGGCCATGCACCCCTACTACACCGTGGGCGCGCAGATCATCGAGGCCTACCGCATCCACCACCAGGTCAGCAAGGCCGTGGCGCGCAAGCACGCGATCGACATGCTCGGCCGGGTGGGCATTCCGCAGCCCGACAGGCGCGTCGACAGCTACCCGCACGAGTTCTCCGGCGGCATGCGCCAGCGCGCGATGATCGCCATGGCGCTCTCGTGCGACCCGGAGCTGCTGATCGCCGACGAGCCGACCACGGCCCTCGACGTGACCGTGCAGGCCCAGATCCTCGACCTGATGCGCGATCTGCAGGAGGAGTTCAACTCCGCGCTGATCATCATCACCCACGACCTCGGTGTGGTGGCCGAGCTGGCCGACGACATCCTTGTGATGTACGGCGGCAAGTGCATCGAGTACGGCAGCGCCGAGGACATCTTCGAACGTCCCGAGCACCCCTACACCTGGGGCCTGCTCGGGTCGATGCCGCGGCTCGACCGCGAGCGCACAGAGCGCCTGATGCCGATCAAGGGCACCCCGCCGTCCCTGATCAACGTGCCCGCCGGCTGCGCGTTCCACCCCCGCTGCGCCTTCGAGGGCCGCACGGAGGGCCGGGCGAGCACACAGGTGCCCGAGCTCCTGGAGACCGAGGGCGGGCACCTGGTGCGCTGCCACATGACCCTGGAGGAACGGCGCGGCATCTGGGAGAACGAGATCAAGCCCAACCTGGAGTCCGCGTGAGTGAGTCGCCCGAGCCTCTGCTGTCCGTCCAGGGCCTGGAGAAGCACTTCCCGATCACCAAGGGGCTCATCAAGCGCCAGGTCGGAGCCGTCAAGGCCGTCGACGGGCTGTCCTTCGACGTCCAGAAGGGCGAGACGCTCGGCCTGGTGGGGGAGTCCGGCTGTGGCAAGACCACGACCGGCCGCCTGATCACCCGGCTGCTGGAGCCCACCGGCGGGAAGATCCTCTTCGAGGGCCGGGACATCACCCACATGTCCCAGGGCTCGCTGCGCCCGCTCCGCCGGGACATGCAGATGATCTTCCAGGACCCCTACAGCTCGCTCAACCCGCGCCACACCGTCGGCGCCATCGTGGGCGCGCCGTTCCGGATCCAGGGCGTGAAGACCGAGCACGGCACCAAGAAGGCCGTGCAGGACATCCTGGAGCTGGTCGGGCTCAACCCCGAGCACTACAACCGCTACCCGCACGAGTTCTCCGGTGGCCAGCGGCAGCGCATCGGCATCGCGCGGACGCTGGCGCTCAAGCCCAAGCTCATCATCGCGGACGAGCCGGTGTCGGCGCTCGACGTGTCCATCCAGGCCCAGGTGGTCAACCTCCTGGAGGACCTGCAGAACGAGCTCGACCTGACCTACGTCGTCATCGCGCACGACCTGTCGGTGGTCCGGCACATCAGCGACCGGGTCGCGGTCATGTACCTCGGCAAGATCGTCGAGGTCGCCGACCGCAAGGACCTGTACGAGTCGCCGATGCACCCGTACACCACCGCGCTGCTGTCGGCGGTGCCGGTTCCGGACGTCAAGCGGCGCACCGAGCGCGAGCGCATCCGCCTGCAGGGCGACGTGCCGAGCCCGATCAACCCGCCGCCGGCCTGCCGGTTCCACACCCGCTGCTGGAAGGCGCAGGAGATCTGCAAGACCGTCGAGCCGCCTCTCGCGGAGCTCGCCACGGGCCACCAGGTCGCCTGCCACTTCCCGGAGAACGCTCCGCGGGACGCGGTGCCCGGCGACGCCGGGGCGCCGGTCCCCGCCTGAGCCCTCGGGCTCACTCTCCGGGTACGGCCCACGGCGGCCGTGCCCGGAGGGCCCGTCAGGGGATGGCGCCCGGGGTGATCAGCCCGGTCTCGTAGGCCAGGACCACGGCCTGCACCCGGTCGCGCAGCGCCAGCTTGGTGAGCACGTTGCCCACATGGGTCTTCACGGTCGTCTCGCTGACCACCAGCTCGGCGGCGATCTCGGCGTTGGACATCCCCCTCGCGATGAGGCGGAGCACCTCCAGCTCGCGCTCGGTCAGCCGGTGGACGCGGGCCGGGGTGGCCTGCTGGTGGGCCGACGGCAGGCGGGCGGCGAACTTGTCCAGCAGCCGCCTGGTCACGCTCGGCGCCACTATCGCGTCTCCGGCCGCCACCACCCGGATCGCCTGCACCAGCTCGTCGGGGGGCACGTCCTTCAGCAGGAACCCGCTGGCCCCGGCCCGCAGCGCCTCCACGATGTACTCGTCCAGGTCGAAGGTGGTCAGCACCAGCACACGGGGCACGTGGGCGCCCGGGGCCGCGTCGCGCACGATGCGCCGGGTCGCGTCGATGCCGTCCACGCCGGGCATGCGGATGTCCATGAGGACGACGTCGGGGAGCAGGACCCTGGACTGGTCCTGCGCCGTGGACCCGTTGCCCGCCTCTCCCACCACCGTGAGGTCGGGCTCGGCCTCGAGGATCAGCCGGAAGCCGGTGCGCAGAAGCGGCTGGTCGTCGACCAGCAGCACACGGATAGTCATTTGTCAGTCCTTGAGGGGGAAGCGGGCTCGGACCTCGAATCCGCCCCCCTGGCGTGGGCCGATCCGCAGGATTCCACCATAAAGGGCAACTCGCTCGCGGATGCCCACCAAACCGTGCCCGGGCCGGTCGTCGGGGCCGCGGGTGAACTCGCCCGTCCCGCCACGCCCGTCGTCCTCCACCTGCACCAGCAGCTCGCTCGGCTCGTGGCGCACGGTCACCCAGGCCCGCGCCGCGGGCCCCGCGTGCCGCAGGCTGTTGGTCAGGGCCTCCTGGACCAGGCGGTAGGCGGCCAGGTCGATGCCAGGGGGGAGGAGCCGCCGTTCGCCCTCGATCCAGAGCTGGGCGCGCAGCCCCGCCTCGCGCATCTGGTCGACCAGGCCGGGCAGGTCGCCCATGCCGGGCTGCGGCGCGAGCTCGCCGGTCTCACCGTCGGTGCGCAGGACCCCGACGATGCCCCGCATCTCGCGCATCGCGGTCCTGCCCATCTCCTCAATGGCCACCAGCGCGTCCTTGGCGGCCTCGGGCCGCGTGTCCAGCACCTTGCGGGCGGCGGCCGCCTGGACGGTCATCACGCTCACGTGGTGGGCCACCACGTCGTGCAGCTCGCGGGCGATGCGCGACCTCTCCTCCGCGCGGGCGGCGCGGGTGTCGGCGTCCCTGGCTCGTTCCAGCCGCTCGGCCCGGTCGACCAGCTCGGCGAGGTACGCCCGGCGCAGGCGCACCGAGCGGCCGACCACCCACACCGCCAGGGCGACCATGGCGGCGAACGTGTGCTGGGTCCAGTCGCCCCGGTCGTCGGCCAGGATCCCGCCGACGGCGTACGCCAGCGAGCTGACCGCGGCGGCGACCAGGCTGAGCGCCAGGCCGCGGTACGCGGCCACGGTGTACAGCAGGATGAGCGAGGCAAGCCCGGCGAGCCCGCCGTCGTGGTCCAGCGCGGCCAGGATGATCTGGGGAAGCTCGGCCAGGCAGAGCAGCGCGAACGGCCAGCGCCTGCGGAGCGCGAGCGGAAGGCACGCCAGCACGATGAGCGCGACGCTCAGCACGGTGGGCGGCCGCACCTGGCCCTGTACGGAGCCGGACAACTCGGCCGCCACGAGGGAAAGCCCCGTCACCACCGCCGCGAGAGCCGAGTCGCCGAACAGGGGATGGGCTCTCAGCCATGCTCGCGGACTGCCGGGGGTGGTGCGCACCCTCTCAATTTAGGACGTCTTTGCTGCTGGCCACCCTGCTCAGGACGGATATCGCCCTCATCCCGCAGAAGGACGCGCGCCCCGCGCGCCCGGTGACCCCGGCCGGCCGGCCCTTCGCGCACGCCGGGTCCGTACGGCCGCCGGTGTGGCCGCACGGACCCGGCCGGACGTCACACGTCGATGCGGCCGTCCTTCATGCGCCTGCTGAAGTCGGTCCACTCGCCGGCGGTGAAGACCAGCGCGGGGCCGCCGGGGTTCTTGCTGTCGCGGACGCCGACCCGCGCGCCCGGCAGGGCGGCGACCTCGACGCAGTCACCGCCGCTGCTGCCGGAGTAGGAGGATTTGAACCACGCGGCCTCGCGCAGCTCGTCGTTCAGCTCGTCCATCGCTCTATCGTCTCCCTGATCAAGTCGAGCGACGCGCGCTGGGGGAGCGCCTCAGCGCGGATCACTTCGTATCTGGTCGTGAGATCCTCGACCGCTTCCGCCCGGTCGACGACCTGGCCATGACCCGCTGACTCCAGGTACACCGTATCGGGGACGCCCCGGGTCTGGGCGATGATGAATCCTCCTTCGAGCCCTGTGGTGGAGTACGCGCTGAGCGGCAGGACCTGGATGGTGATGTACGGAAGTGTCCCTGCCTCCAGCAGGCGGGTGAGCTGGTCGGTCATCACCTGGGCGCTGCCGACCGGCCGGCGGAGCACGCCCTCATCGAGCACCGCCCAGAACATCGGCGGCTCCGGGCGCTCGAAGACGCGCTGCCGCTCGATGCGCGCGGCCACGTGGTCCTCCACCTGCTCGGGCGACACCCGGGGCTCGCCGAGCAGGATCGCCCGGGCGTACTCCTCGGTCTGCAGCAGACCGGGAACTATGAGCGGCTGCCACGTGTGCAGCGTGCCCGCCTCGCGCTCGACGTCCAGCCAGGGGCGGAACCAGGCGGGAGTGGACGCGCGGTTGATGAAGGGCCAGAGCCTGAGCAGTGCCCCGTCGAGCTTCAGGGCCTCGTCGCAGCGCTCGGCGAAGTCGCGGGAGGGGGTGCGCCTGGCGGTCTCGACCATGCCCACCAGGGCGAGCGAGAAGCAGATCTTCTGGGCGAGCTGCTCCATCGTCCAGCCGGCGGCAGTGCGGTGTCTGCGCAGCTCGTAGCCGAAGAGTGCTTGGGGCGAGGCGCTCGGGTCCAGCTCGCGGGGGGCGGGCATCATCGCTCCGTTCAACTGGTCCGGCGGCTCTCGGCTCTGCCACACCGCGTTTCACACGATGTGTTGAATACTAACTGCAGGTGATTGGGTACCGAGAGTAGTCGGCAGGCGGCAGTCTGGGAAGGGCGGGCGGTCGGCGGCCGGATGAACGGCGGAGGCGATGACGAACATGCCACAGCATCATCGTGAACGTGTGGAATCACGGAGTCCAGAGCGAGCGCCGGCGGATTCGCCCGAGATGGCCGGAGCGCGGGCGGGGGACGTGCCCATCGGGGGCGGGCACGGCCCCGCCCGCCCTGAGGAGGGCCGATGATCTTCCCTGTCTACGACCGCTCGGACGTTCCCGAGGAGCAGCGGCACGCCAACCTCGAGACGGTGCGGCGCGTGAGCAAGGTGGTCGCGGGCATGGTGGAGGCCGAGCGCCGCAGGCGGCTGGCCGAGGGGTTCATCACCTCCTGGCACCTCGACCGCGAGGAGCTCGACGAGGCGGCGGCCGCCCTCGGCATCCCGCCGCTGCAGGACGAGGAGTGGGACGCCATCCACGGCTCCGGGTGAGCCGCCGCGTCACCCCGGCGTCGCCCGGGCCCGCGAGGGCGGGGTCGTCAGAGCTCGTCGGTGGCGGCGCGGCGGGAGCCGCGCGTGGTGTCGCCGGGGCGGCGGTCGGGGACGGGCGGGGGAGTGCCGCCCCACTCGGGGCAGATGGCCTGGTAGTCGCACCAGTCGCACAGGCGGCTGCGCCGGGCCCGCCACTCGCGGGTGGTCAGCGACCGCTCGATGGCCTCCCACAGCGCCTGCACCTTGCGCTCGGTCGCCCGCAGGTCGGCCTCGTCGGGGGAGTAGCGCAGCACCTCGCCGTTGCCGAGGTACATGAGCTGGAGCAGCCGGGGCACCGTGCCGTGCAGGCGCCACAGCACCAGGGCGTAGAACTTCATCTGGAACAGCGCCTTGGCCTCGAAGTCGGGGCCGGGGGCGCTGCCGGTCTTGTAGTCGACCACGCGCACGTCGCCGCTCGGCGCCACGTCGAGCCGGTCGATGTAGCCCCTGAGCATCAGCCCGCTGTCGAGCACGGACTCGACGTAGAGCTCGCGCTGCGCGGGCTCCAGGCGGCTCGGATCCTCAAGGGCGAAGTAGCGCTCGAGCATCTGCCGCGCCTGGCCGAGCCAGCGGTCGTGCTCGGTGTCGTCGTCGAACAGCGTGGAGTATTCGGGGGTGTGCTCCAGCAGGCGCGCCCACTGGGGGTCGAGCAGGGCCTGCGCCGCCGCGACCGTGCGCTCGGCGGCCGGCAGGTCGTACAGCCGCTCGAGCACCGCGTGGACCAGCGTGCCGCGCACGGCGGCGGGCGAGGGCCGCTCGGGAAGCTGATCGATCACGCGGAAGCGGTAGAGCAGCGGACATGTCATGAAGTCGCCCGCGCGGGAGGGGGAGAGAGTGCCGACTACCGCGGGCGGCTCCGAAATGCTCATGCCGGAACTGTAGGTCAGTCGGCCGACACTTTAAGCCGGAGGCATGCACGTGAACGGCCGATCACCGCCCAGGGGCGCGTAGCATCTAGGCACAAGGAGGGAAGACGACAATCATGAGCACCCAGACCCCGCAACGGCCTGAGTCTCCGGGGCTGCGCATGGGACGGCCTTTCGGCATCCCCGTATACGTCTCGCCGACCTGGTTGATCGTCGCGGCGTTCATCACCTACACCTTCCAGCCCGAGGTGGCGAGGAACCTTCCCGGCAGGGACACGGTCACCACCTACCTCGTGGCCTTCGTGTTCGCCGTCTTCCTCTACGTCTCGGTGCTGCTGCACGAGCTGGCGCACTGCGTGGTGGCCCGCTACTTCGGGCTTCCCGTGCGCCGCATCACGCTCTACCTCCTCGGAGGGGTCTCCGAGATCGAGCGCGAGCCGGAGACGCCGGCCAGGGAGTTCCTCGTCGCCTTCGCGGGCCCGCTGCTGTCGCTCGGGCTCGCCGGCATCGGCTTCGTCGCCAGCGGGTTCATCCCCGAGGGCACCATCCCGCACGTCCTGGTCCTGCAGCTCTGGGTCTCCAACCTCATCGTGGGCGTGTTCAACCTGCTGCCCGGCCTGCCGCTCGACGGCGGCCGCATGCTGCGTGCGGGGGTGTGGAAGCTCACCCGCAACGCCGGCTCCGGCACGATCGCCGCCGCCTGGTTCGGCCGGGCGCTGGCGGTCGCGCTGGTCGCCGTGCCGGTGGGGCTGCCGCTCATGACCGGTCAGGAGCCGAGCTGGGGCTCGCTGCTGTGGGCGGTGCTGCTGGCGTCCTTCATCTGGGTCGGCGCCACCCAGTCGCTGCGGGTGGCCCGGGTGCGCGCCCGCATGCCGCAGGTCCAGGCCCGCTCGCTCGCCCGCAGGGCCATCCCGGTGACCGCCGAGGTGCCCCTGGCCGAGGGCATGCGCCGCGCCAGGGAGGCCCAGGCGGGGGCGATGGTGATCGTCGACCACGACGGGCACCCGATCGCGATCGTCAACGAGGCGGCCGTCACCGCGACGCCCGAGCAGCGCAGGCCGTGGGTGACCGTCGGCTCGCTGGCGCGCAGCCTCGAGCCGTCGCTGGTCCTGCCGGCCGACCTCGCGGGAGAGTCGCTGCTGGACGCCATGCGAGGCGCCCCCTCCGGTGAGTATCTGCTGGTGGAGCGCGGAGGCGACGTCTTCGGCGTGCTGGTCACGGCCGACGTCAACCGCGTCTTCTCCGGAGTCTGACGCGCCCCTCCGGCCGGCCCGTGCCGATCGGGCGCGGCCGGGCGGCGTGATCGCGGGGGACGTCGAGGTTTCGGCTCGGTGACGGGGCGAACCTCCGGCATCGGTCAGGCGTCTGATCAATGGCGCGCGACGGGGGCGGGCGGCGGCATCGGGGGGAAGATTGCCCGCTTTGTCCCACTCGTCTTCCGTGCGCGCCGAGACTACTGTTCTGATCGCCGATCCGGTCGGCCAAGCAGATTAGGAACGTTCGCATTGGCTACGCCTCACACACCCCCCGCCGCCGGTGATCTGACGCCGGAGCTGCTGGGAGCGTCCGAGTGGAGCGACCAACTGGTCGCCGCGGCGGGCATCCCCATGTACGACATCCCCTTCCTCACGGTGGGAGGTGGCATCGGGTCGTTCGTCACGCTCGACTACCTCCGCGTCTACGGCGTCCCGACCTCGCAGATGCGCGTCGTGTCCAACATCGACCACCCGTGGCAGACGTACGAGTTCCTGACCAGGTGCTCCCAGATCCCCCGGCAGGAGCGCATCCGCTCCGACTCCTCCTCAAGGCCCGACAACCTGTGGGGCTTCCCGTCGTACGCGCTGGAGGAGGCCTGGCGCGACAAGAACCCCGGCCACCTGTTCCATATCGCCACCGAGCCCATCCTCAACGACTACTGGACCCCTAGGGCGGGCACGGTCTTCCGCAACCTCGAGCGCGAGGCCAAGCGCATCGACTACTGGGACATGCTGGTCAAGGGCCAGGTACGCATGGTGCGGCGCAGGGCCGGCGGGGGCTACTTCACGGTGGTCACCCCGCCCGAGGGCACGTCGCCCACCAAGCGCATCGTCTTCCGCTCGCGGTTCGTGCACATCGCGATCGGCTACCCCGGGCTGAAGTTCCTGCCCGACCTGCAGGAGTTCCGGCAGAAGTACGGCGACTACCAGCACGTGGTGAACGCCTACGAGCCCCACGAGCAGGTCTATGAGTTCCTGAAGACCCGCCCGGGCACGGTCGTGATCCGCGGCGGCGGCATCGTCGCCTCCCGCGTGCTCCAGCGCCTGTTCGACGACCGCGAGAAGTACCACCTGCAGACGCAGGTCATCCACATCTTCCGCACGTTCGTCACCGGCGCCCACGGCCCCCACATGTGGAGCAGGCGCAAGGGCGGCGACGGCTGGGCCTACCAGGGCTTCAACTACCCGAAGTCCGTGTGGGGCGGCCAGCTCAAGGCCGAGATGCGCAGACTGGAGGGCCCCGAGCGCGCCCAGAAGTACAAGCAGATGGGCGGCACCAACACCCCCAAGCGCCGGCGCTGGCAGGAGCAGATGCGCCAGGGCCGCGCGGGCGGCTACTACCACGCGGTGCAGGGCACGGTCGAGCGGGTGGAGCGGGCGCAGGACGGCCGCATGCTGAGCTACGTGCGCAGCAAGGACGGCACCGTGCGCGAGCCGGTCTCCGACTACATCATCGACTGCA
This sequence comes from Sphaerisporangium viridialbum, assembly GCF_049674955.1. GTDB lineage: Bacteria > Actinomycetota > Actinomycetes > Streptosporangiales > Streptosporangiaceae > Sphaerisporangium > Sphaerisporangium viridialbum. Next base: position 3,970,046 of record NZ_CP187232.1, read on the forward strand.
CGGGCCTCGAGGCCGACATCGCGGAGCACCGTGTCTTCGCCGACCTGCTCCAGCACGGCGGCGCCTACCGCAACCCGGTCGGCCGGCTCGAGGTCGAGCGCCACTTCGAGGTCAAGGGCACCGCCAGCGGCGACGGAGCGCTCTACGCCTCAGGCTCCGCCACCCTCGGCGGCTACTTCCCCGGCGTCGACACGTTCCTCGGCCTGCAGATCGCGGCCCAGGAGATCGCGGACGACCTGGCGAGGCGCGGCTTCTGCCGCAAGATGGGCCCGATGCGCTCGACCTCCCAGTGGTTCAAGTGGGCCTTCAACAAGCCCGTCTAAGGAGAGTCCCCCCGTGGTTCCAACTCTGATCGGCCGCATCCAGACGCGGCTGTTCCTTCTTGCCACCGTGGGCGTGGTGATCACGTTGCTGATCGTGCCCGTGCTGCCCGGCCTGTCCGGCCCGCTCTCCCAGGACTACCGCGTGGGCTTCCTGGTTCTCGCGGCGGTCGCCGTGCTGGGGGTGGTGTGGGAACTGGTCTACCACTTCCTCATGCAGTTCCGCTGGGAGAAGGACTGGCCCACTCTGTTCGGTTTGGTCACACTCGTGCCTGAAGGACTTCTGCTGTTCTTTTTGCTACGGTCCGGTGCCATCGGCAGCCTCATCGACCCGGTTCCGCCCGCCGCCGCCTTCTGGACGCAGTTCGTGGTGGTCTGGATCTGTGTTTGGCTGGTGGCCAACGGTCCGATGCGGGTGCCGTTCGTCCGGTGGCGTTTTCGGGGAGGGAGAGTTCTGTGACGGAGCAAGGCGTGGGGGTGGTGCGTCCGCTTCCCGGCAACGGGTTGATCGCCCATGTGGGCGGCCTGTTGCTGGTGTGCGACGCGGCCGACGCCGTCGCGGACGAGTTGCTGGCGGCGGTCCAGGAGACCGCCGCCGACGGCGGCGACGGCCGGGCGCTCGCCCGGCGCGCCGCCCAGGTGCTCGCGCGGTCGATGACGGCCGAGCCGATCACCTGCGCCGTCGCCGGCCGCGCGGGCGGCGGCGTCGCGGTGCTGGTCAGCGGTGAGGCGCAGGCCCTTGTCATCGGTTCGGGCGCCGACGTGCGGCTCGACGGCAAGGACGCCCTGACCTGGACCGACCGCCTGGTCCCCGGCCCGGTGACCACGGTGGAGCTCCGGCTGCCCGGCGCCGGGCGCCCGATCGGCAGGGCGCGCCTCGACGCGGGCGTCATCGCGGGCGGCGGCGTCACCTGCGACTTCGGCGAGGCCGGCGACCGGTTCGCGCCCATGGTGTCGCAGCCGTCCGTCCCGCAGCCGGCCCCGGCGTACGAGCCGCCCCGCCCCGCGCCCGAACCGCCCCGCCCCGCCCCTGAGGCGGTGGCGCCCGAGCCGTTCCGCCCCTCGGAGCCGGCCGCGCCCGAGTCCTCCCCTCTCGCGGAGGGCGCCGTCTCCGCCGCCCTCGCGATGGACCACGGGCCCGCCATGAGCGTGCCGCCCCCCATCGAGGCCCCGCCGCCGCTTCCGGTGGCCCCGCCCCCGCCGCCGTTCGCCTCGGCGCCGCCCCCTGAGCCCTTCCCGCCGCCCCCGCATGACTTCGAACGGGCGCCGGGCCTGGTCACCGACCCCGAGATGGCGGCCCTGGGCGCCAACGGCTCGGCGGGCGGGCGGCCCCCGCAGGAGGAGGCGCCGGAGTTCGAGTCGTTCCTGCTGGTCAACGGGCCCGAGGGGCACCAGGAGACGCCGGGTTCCATGCTGGAGCCCACCGAGGCGGGCCCGACCCCCGAGCCGCTGAGCCGCCCGATGGTCTACGGCGTCGACTGCAAGAACGACCACTTCAACGATCCCCGCGTCCCATACTGCGCGGTGTGCGGCATCGCCCTGGTGCAGCGCACGCTCGTGCCGTACAAGGGGGAGAGGCCGCCGCTCGGGGTGCTCCTGCTCGACGACGGGCTCACGTTGCGCCTCGACAGCGACTACCTGCTCGGGCGCGACCCCGAGCGCGCGCCCGAGGTCACCTCGGGGGAGGCCAGGCCGGCCAGGGTCACCAGCCCCGACGGCTCGGTGTCCCGCCGCCACCTGCGGGTCCGGCTCGACGGGTGGGACGTCAACCTGATCGACCTGGGCTCGGTCAACGGCACCCAGGTGCAGCCGCCCGGCGACCCGAACTTCTACGACATCCCGCCGAACGAGCCGGTGCCCGTCCTGCCCGGCACGACGGTGCGCATCGGGGTGTCCCGCACGATGCGGTACGAGTCCCACCGCAAGGCTTAGCCGGGCCGCGTGACGCGTGAGGGCCGGGCGCTCCCGATCGGCGGGGTGCCCGGCCCTCACGCGTTGGCCGTCAGGTGGCGGCCCGCGCCGGGGTGACGGCCGCCCACTCGACCGGGTCGGCGTCCTGCTCGGCGCGTACGAGCAGGTGCGCTCCGGACGGCGGGGAGGCGCCCTCCGGAGCGACCACCAGGGCTCCGGAGGGCGCCTCGGCCGCGGAGGTGGCGTCCACGCCGAGCCTGGCGAGGCGCTCGGCCAGGGCGGCGCTCCTGCCCCGGCCCAGCACGACCAGCGGGCGGCCGGTGGCCAGGGCGATCTGGAGCGCGACGTGCGCGGCGGCGTCTCCCGAGCCGTGGCGCACCGCCACCGGCCCGGCGGCGTCGTAGGCCCCCGGAAGGACGGTGACGGTCCTGCCGGTCGACTCGGCGAGGATCCGCTCGTACCCGGGGGTGTCGTGCGGGACCACCACCAGGTCGGGCCGCGCGCTGTCGACGAGCCCGGGGAGGTCGGCCGCCGGGTCCGCCGAGAACCGGGTCACCACGCGCGCCTCAGGCCCGCGCTCGCGCACCCCGGCGGCCAGGCCCTCCAGGGTGCCCAGCGTCTCGGCCATCTCGGCCAGCTCGGACGACAGCCCGGTGCCGACCTCCAGGCGGCCGTCGGGGTACGGCTCCAGGTGCCCGAGTACCACCTCCGAGGGGGCGGCGGCCGTAGCCAGGGTGGTGGCCAGGCCTGTGAGCGGCCCGGCGTCCCCGGGACGTCCGGGGACCACGGCGAGCACGCGGTAGGAGGCGGTCACGCCGAGGGCGGCGCGCTCGGCCTCGGCGATGTCCCTGGCGACCCGGCGGTCGGGGTAGACGCGCCGCAGCAGCGGGCCGGTCATCGCGGTGGTGACCAGCGCCATGAGCACCATGAGGGAGTACAGCTCGCCGTCCAGCACGCCCTTCTGCAGGCCGACCGTGAGGATGACGATCTCGGTGAGGCCCCGGGTGTTCAGCAGGACGGCCAGCGCGGACGCCTGGCGCACCGGCACCCGCCGCAGCCGCGCGCCGAGGTAGGAGCCGGCCAGCTTCCCGCCGACCGCCACCACCAGGATCGCGGCGAGCACGCCCAGGCTGGAGACCGTCAGCGTCCGGAGGTTCACGTTCAGGCCGGACACCACGAAGAACATCGGCAGCAGCAGGAGCACGGTGAGCTGCTCCAGGCGTTCCAGGATCTGGTGGTTGAGGCGCTCGGCGCCCTCCCGGGGCATCACCGCGCCGAACAGGAACGCGCCGAAGATGAAGTGGACGTGCATCCACTCGGTGGCCCAGGCCGAGGCGACGAGGCCGATCAGCACGACCGAGAGCAGCCCCGGCGTGAGCCGCCCCGCCCGCTCGAAGGCCGGCACGAGGCGCGCCAGGAGCGGCCGTACCACGAGGAACATCACCGCGGCGTAGGGCACGGCCAGCAGCACCTGCCACTGGCCGCTGGCGGCCTCGGCGCTCGCGATGCCGACCACGACGGCGAGGACGGTCCAGGCCAGGACGTCGATGACGGCCGCGGAGGCGAGCGCGAGCCCGCCGAGCGTGGTGCGGTGCATGTCGCGGTCGGTCAGGACGCGCGCGAGCACGGGGAACGCGGTGGCCGACATCGCCGCCCCGAGGAACAGCACGAACGCGAGCGTGTTGCCGTGGGCATGCTCCCCGGCCAGGGCGAGCGCGAGCAGAGTGCCGAGCACGAACGGCACGATGGTGGAGCCGAGGGAGATGCTCGCCGCGACCTTGCCCTTGCCCCGTACCAGCTTCTGGTCGAGCTCCAGCCCGACCACGAACATGAACAGGATCAGTCCGACGTCGGCGAGGGCGGTCAGCGCGGGCCGCATGTCGGGTCCGAACAGGTCGTCGCCGATCCACGGGCCGAGCAGCGTCGGCCCGAGCAGGATGCCGGCCACGATCTCGCCGATCACCGGGGGCTGGCCGAGACGCTTCGCCAGCGCGCCGAGGAGCCGCGCGGCGGCGAGCACGATTACAAGATCAAGGAGCAGCACATCCACGTGCAGCATCGAACATCGTCCCCGCAAGTAAAGACACTCTGATCAAAGCCCCCGATAATGGTCAACGCGACGTTACCGTGAGTTGGGCGGGCGCCGCGAGGCCCGGCATCGCACGCCGGGCCGTTCTGTGCGTGCTGACGAGAGGAACGCAAGGTGGAGGGCATCGCCGACTACGAGTTCGTCCGGCCGCTTGGAGCGGGCAACCATGGCGAGTTCTATCTGGCGAGGAAGCCGCGGAGGCTGCCCGTCGACACGGAGTACGTCACCGTCAAGGTCGTGGGGGGCACCGGCCAGGACGCGTTCAGGCGGGCCGCCCGCGAGCTGAAGGCGTTCGCCGCCGTGCGCTCGCCCTTCCTGGTGACGCTGTACGACGCCGGGCAGCAGGGCGGGGTGTTCTACTACTCCATGGAGTACATCGCCGGGGGCTCGCTCGCCGGTCCGGCCGAGCGGCCGTCGCGGGAGGGGGCGCTGCGCGCGGTCGCGTGCGCGGCGCGGGCCGCCCAGGCCCTGCACGAGGAGGGCATCGTGCACAGGGACATCAACCCGGGGAACGTCCTGCTGACGCCCGGCGGCGGCAAGCTGTCCGACCTCGGCCTGTCCCAGGTGCTGATGCCGGGCGCGACGATCACCGGCATGGGCGGGCTCAACTCGGTGGAGTTCACCGATCCCGCGCTGCTCCAGGGGGAGCAGCCCTCGCCGGGCGGCGACGTGTGGGCGCTCGGCGCCACCCTGCACTGGTCGATGACCGGCCACGGCCTGTACGGCGAGCTGCCGACCCACGACCCGCTCATGACGCTCAGGAAGGTGTACAGCACCCCGCCTTCCATCAGGCCCGAGCTGGAGCCGGAGCTGGCCGAGCTGGTCGGCTCGTGCATCGGCGACGCGGCCAAGCGCCCCACCGCCTTCGGCCTCGCCGACCGGCTGTACCAGCTGGTGTCCTGAAGGAGGCGCGGGCGCTAGCCTCTGGCGGCCCGCTCGATGACGGCGGCCAGCTCCTCCTCGGTGAGCACGCGCGGCTCGCCGATCATCTTGGCCCGCACGTAGACCGAGCACAGCCACTCCAGCAGCCGCGCGCCTTCGAGCGCCTGGTCCAGGTCGCCGCCGACGGCCACGGCCCCGTGGCTCTGCATCAGAGCGGCCTGCCTGCCCTCCATGGCGGTGCGGACGTGGTCGGCGAGCTCGGGGGTGCCGTAGGTCGCGTAGGGCGCCACGCGGATGACGCCGCCGAGCAGCAGCGCGTTGTAGTGGACGGGCGGCAGCTCGGTCATGGTGGCGGAGACGATCACGGCGTACGACGAATGGGTGTGCACGACCGCCGAGGTGCCGGTGCTCTCGTAGATCGCCAGGTGCATGGGCACCTCGGAGGACGGCTTGCGCTCGCCTTCCAGCACGTTTCCCGACATGTCCAGGACGGGGCAGTCGGCGGGTGCCAGCCGGTCGAGCGCCACCCCGCCGGGGGACACCGCCACCAGGTCGCCCCTGCGGACGCTGATGTTGCCGGAGGTGCCGAGCACGAGCCCGGTGTCCACCATGCGGCGGCCGATCTCGCACAGCCGCTCCCGCTCCTCGGCCAGCTTCATCTCACCCTCGTCGTTCTCGCGGTGCGCGGTCGTGTCGTTCATGGGGTCAGGCGGTCCAGCTCTGCCGCCATGAGGCGCTGAAGCACCTCGGTGGAGATCCGGTCGGGATACAGCAGCCGGTGCACGCTGAGCCCGTCGACCAGGGCCAGCAGGCGCTCGGTGACATCGCCGAGATCCTCGCCCGTACTGATCTCGCCCGCCTCCGCGGCGGCGTCGAGGAGGGTGCGTACGAGATAACGCAGCTCGGCGGCCTCCTCGCGCTGCACCTCCAGCAGTGTGCCGCCCGCCAGGCTCCTGCCCCAGAACCCCACCTCCAGGGCGGTCTCCTGGGCTCGCTCCTCGTCCAGGGGGAGGTTGTCGGCGAGCACCTCGCGCAGCGCGGACAGCCCGGTGCGACCGGCGAGCCTGCCCTTCAGCCGGTGCACGATGCGGCGGTGGGACGACCTCAGCGCCGACAGCAGGATGTCGTCCTTGTCGGCGAAGTAGTGGGTGAGGACGCCGTTGGAGTAGCCGGCCTCCTTGGCGATCGCCCGGGTGGTCGCCGCGTCGATGCCCTCGCGCAGGATGACCCTGCGGGCGGCGGCCACGACCTCCTCGCGGCGCTCCTGGTGATTGACGATCTTCGGCATCCCTCTCCCTTCCCGGGTCTTGACATTTTAGTCGGTCGCCCGTCTATTATCCGGCAATCTCATACATCCAGAAGGACCAGACATGACCGTCGTCACGCTCGGGGTGCACATCGTCGACGTGCTGGCCAGGCCGGTGGAGTTCATCCCGGAGGGCCAGGACACCCACCTGCTGGAGCAGATCCGCGTCACGGCCGCCGGGGCCGCGGCCGGAACCGCCGTCGACCTCGCCAAGCTCGGGGTGCCGGTCGCCTCGGCCGGAGCCGTCGGTGACGACGAGCTCGGCGAGTTCCTCGTCATGATCATGGGCCGGCACGGGGTCGACGTCCGGGGCGTGGTGCGCAAGCCCGGCGAGCAGACGGCCGCGTCGATCCTGCCCATCCGCCCGGACGGCGGGCGGCCCTCGTTCCACGTGCCCGGCGCCAACCTGGGGTTCTCGCTCGCCGACCTCGACCCGGGCCTGCTCGCGGGCGCCGAGATCGTCCACCTCGGCGGCATGGACGTGACCTGGGGCCTGCACGACCCGGCCTTCTTCGAGGCGCTCGGGGCCGCGCGGCACGGCGGGACGCGGATCACCATGGACCTGCTGTCCAACATGCCCGACCTCATGCCCGGGGCCCGCGCCTTCCTGCCGCACGTCGACTACTTCCTGCCCAACGAGGAGCAGGCCCTGATGATCACGGGCGCCTCCGGGGTGGAGGAGGCGGCGGCCAAGCTGCTCGCCGAGGGGCCGTCCGGGGTCCTGATCACCCTCGGGAGCGAGGGCAGCCTGGTCGCCACGGCGTCCGGCCTCACCCGCGTGCCCGCACTGGAAGTGCCGGTCGTGGACACGACGGGGTGCGGCGACGCCTACTGCGCCGGGTTCATCGCGGGGCTGCTCGGCGGCCGTGACGTCGTGGCGGCGGCCCGGCTCGGCACGGCCGTGGCGGCCCGGGTCGCCGGAGGCCTCGGCTCCGACGCGGGACTCGACGGCCTGTCCATCGAACTCATCGAAGGGGCCCGGTCCGCGGCGGACTCAGAAGGCACCGAAGGCACCGAAGGGATCTGAGCGACATGTCTGACGCACACCTCCGCGAGAGGGCGGCCAAGGTCATTCCCGGGGGCATGTACGGCCATCTCAACGCGGCCATCTTCGCCCCCGGCTTCCCGCAGTTCTTCGTGCGGGGCGAGGGCTGCCGCCAGTGGGACGCCGACGGGCGCGAGTACGTCGACCTGATGTGCAGCTGGGGACCTGTCATCCTCGGCCACCGGCACCCGCGCGTCGAGGAGGCCGTGGCCGCGCAGCAGGCCGCCGGAGACTGCCTGAACGGGCCGGGCCCGGTCATGGTGGAGCTGGCCGAGCTGATGGTCGACACCATCCCCTCGGCCGACTGGGTGATGTTCTCCAAGAACGGCACCGACGCCACGACCCAGGCCCTGATGGTGGCGCGTGCCGCCACCGGGCGCAAGAAGGTGCTGGTGGCCCACGGCGCCTACCACGGAGCCGACCCGTGGTGCACCCCGAGCCTCGCCGGCACCACGCCAAGCGAGCGCGCCGACCTGATCGAGTACCCCTACAACGACCTGGCGGGCGCCGAGGCCGCCGCCGCCCGGGCCGAGGGGGACGTGGCCGCGATCATCGTGACCCCGTTCAAGCACGACTCCTTCGAGGACCAGGAGCTGGTGGACCCGGCGTTCGCCCGAGGCCTGCGCGCGCTCGCCGACCGCATCGGCGCGGCCCTGGTCATCGACGACGTCCGGGCCGGCTTCCGGCTCGACCTGCGCGGCTCCTGGGAGCCCCTCGGCGTGCGGCCCGACCTGACGGCGTGGAGCAAGGCCATGGCCAACGGGTACGCGATCGCGGCCGTCACCGGCACCGACGCCCTCCGCGGCCCCGCCCAGACGCTCTACTCCACCGGGTCGTTCTGGTTCTCCGCGGTGGCCATGGCCGCGGCCAAGGCGACCATCGAGACGCTGCGCGACACCGGCGGCGTGGCGCTGATGGAGCGGGCGGGCTCCCGGCTGCGCGAGGGCCTCGCGGCGCAGGCGGCCTCCCACGGGTTCGTGGTCGACCAGACCGGCCCCGCGCAGATCCCGTGGCTGTCCTTCGAGGGGGACGAGACCCTGGAGAAGGGCATGTTCTGGTCGAGCGCCTGCCTGGCGCAGGGGGTCTACCTCCACCCGTGGCACAACTGGTTCCTGTCGGCCGCGCACACCGACGCCGACATCGACAGGGCGCTCGCGGGCACCGACGCCGCGTTCGGCGAACTGAGGGCCAAGTTCGGCTCCGACTGATCGCGGAGCCGTCCCCGGGAGAGGTATCAGGGCGGCGCCTGCCCGCTCTTGATAGGCGAGGCGGCCCAGCGGCACCGTGGCCGGGGGCGGCGCCTCGGAAAGCGGGAGCCATGGATGTGCAGGCGGAGACGCGGCCGTACCCGCGCGTGGAGAGCGTGGACAGCGTGGACGGGCAGGTGGCACCGGGGGAGTTCGCCTGCCCCGGGTGCGGCGCCGTGTCACGGCTCGGGCCGGTGGGACGGGCGCCCGGCGGCCGGGCCGGGACGCGGTCCTGGGAGATGTGGCTGCGCGGCCGGGGGGACGAGGTCACCGCGATGGTGCGCATCGGCGGGCGGGTCACCGAGCGCAACGGCACGGGCGAGGTGGACGTCGTCGCGATGCTCGCCGACGCCTGGCGCGCGGCCGGCGGCTAGAGCGGCCGTCACGGCCGTCCTGGCCATCCTGGCTACGACGGCCGTCCTGGCCACGACGGCCAGAACGCCGGGAACGGCGGGAACGGCGGGAGCTCAGTCGGTGCCGTCGAAGAGGCGGCGGAGCTCGGCGCGGTCGCTGAGGCCCGTGCGCTCGTAGACCGCGCGCAGGTGGTTGCCGACGGTGCGGATCGACAGCACCAGCCGGTCGGCGATGTCGCGGTTGCTCAGCCCGTGCATGGCGAGCTGGGCGATCTCCAGCTGGCGCGCGGTGAGCTCCGGCGCGGACAGGCCGTGGAGCGCCGGAGTGCGGGCGCCCTCGCACCTGCGGGCGAGGGTCCACGCGCGGGTGGTGGCCGCCAGCGCCGCCCTGTCGCTGCCGTCCTTGCGCAGGCGGTGCGCCGCCTGCGCCGCCGCCTCGGCCGCGTGCAGGATCATGCCGAGATCCTCGAAGCCGTCGGCCACCGCGAGCAGGGCGGCGCCGTCGCCCGCCACGGCCGCGCGCGCGTGGTCGCGGGCCAGCAGCACCCGGCGCCCGTCGTGCAGCGCGGGCAGCTCCTCCAGCCGGGCGCGCGCGTGGGCCGCGCCGCCGAGCCGCACGGCGTCGTGCAGGGCGACGAACTCGAACCCCGGCAGCTCGGCCTCACGGCACTCCTCGGCGAACGCGAGCGCGAGCTCCACGGCCGCGCCGGTGTCGCCGTACGCCGCGGCGACCCACACGCGGGTGAGCGACACCCAGCGCGTGAACCCGGTCCAGGTGGCCCGGTTGCGGGCGAGCGCGTCGTCGAGCGTGCTCTGGGCGCCCTCGGCGTCCCCGAGGAGCGCCTGGGCGGCGGCGTAGGCCCCCATGCAGCCGCCGACGGTGAGCGCCGTCGGATGGTGGGCGGCGTCGTGCAGCACGCCGAGGGCCGTCTGCACCTGCCCCCGCGCCGTGGCGAGGTGCCCCTTGGCCAGCGCGAGGCTGCCCTCGCCCAGCGACCAGCCGCGCTGGGCCGCGACGGCCTCCTCCATCGAGCCGGCCGCCTCCTCCATCGCCGGCAGGTCCCCGGCGAACAGCCCGGCCATCGACCACGCCGAGTGCAGCGGCGACACCATGGCCGGGATGGCGTCCTGCCAGGACCCCGCGTCCGTCAGCGCCTGGCGGGCGACGGACACGGCCTCGCCCGTCCGCCCGGCGTAGCACAGGGCGAGCGCCTGCGCCTTGAGCGTCTGGATGCGCTGGGGCCCGGCGGGCACCGCGCGGAGCAGCTCGGCGCCGAGACCGAGCGCGGTGCGCGGCTTGGCCGCGCTGGAGGCGAGGTCGAGGCGGCGCATCGCGATCTGCCGGCGCGAAGCGGGGTCGCCGAGGGCGGCCTCGGTGCGGTCGAGCAGGTCGAGCGCCTCGTCCAGGCGGTTCATCCCCCAGGCGAGGTTGCTCGCACGCGCCAGCGCCAGTCGCGTGCCGGTCGACTCGTCCAGCCGGGAGTCCCAGCCCGCCGCCGTGTCCGCGGCCTCGGGGAGCACCTCGGCCCCGTACGGGGAGCCGGTGCGGGGCCAGGTCTGCGGGGAGGTCAGCACCGCGTGCGCCTCGTCGGGGAACTGCGCGTAGTCGAGGACCGTGGCCAGCAGGATGGCCGCCTCGACTCCGCCGCCCGCCGCCAGCGCCGCCCGGCCGAGCCGGATGGCGAGGGTGTAGTCGTGGGTCGCCCAGGCGAGCCGGCACGCCGACAGCAGGGGGCCGGCCGGCGCCTGCCTGCCGCTTTCGAGCTGCCACACGGTGAGCCGCAGCAGGTCGTCCCGACGCCGGGCACCGCTGCGCTCCAGCGCGCCGGCCAGCGTGGCGTAGCGGTTGCGGCGGCGCAGCGGGGGGCACCCGGCGCGGGCGACCTCGCCGTAGAGGGGGTGCCCGAGGCGGACCACCACGCGACGGCCGTCGCCGGTCATGCGGATCAGGCCGCGCCCCTCGGCCTGCTCGACGGCCTCGGCGGAGGTGAGCTCCAGCAGCGCGGCCAGGCTGATCGGCTCGCCGAAGGCGGTGAGCTCGAGCACGGCCCCCGCCTCACGGGACAGCGCCCCGATGCGCTCGCCGACGAGCTCGGTGAGCCGTGGCGCGAGCGGCGGCTCACCCGTGAGCTGCCACATGCCCCTGACCTGACGCAGCGTGCCCGCCTCGCGCGCGGCGCCGACGAGCTCGTGCAGGAGCAGGGCGTTGCCCTCCGTCGCCGTGCCGAGCCGCCGCACGGTGGCGTCGTCGGGCCTGCCGCCCAGGGCGGCGGTGAGGATGGCCGCGCTGTCGCCGAGGGTGAGCGGCCCGATGTCCGCCCGGGTGGCCAGCCCGTCGCGCCAGAGGGCGGTCACGCTGTCGGGCGCGGGTTCGCCGGTGCGCAGGGTCGCGACGATCAGGGCACGTTCCACGGTCACCAGGTGGTGCACCGCGGCGGCCGAGGGGCCGTCCAGCAGGTGGGCGTCGTCGACGGCCAGCACGGGCCTGCGGCCCCCCGCGTGCGCCCGCACGGCGTCCGCCGCCCACCGCAGCGGGTTGACCAGCCCCGGAGGCGCCTCCGGCGGCAGCAGCCTGGCCAGCGCGCCGTACGGGATGCCGCCCGCCGCCCTGGTGGCCCTGATCGGGATGACGGCGTAGGCCGAGGAGCCGAACGTGCGCAGCACCTCGGTGGCCAGCCTGCTCTTGCCCACCCCGGCGGGGCCGGCGATGACGACGCCGTGGGCCGTGCCGTCGTGCGCCAGGCGTACGAGCCGGGCGAGGTCGTCCCGGCGGCCCGCGAACGGCCACATCGCCATCTGCCGCCTCCCGCCCGCTTCCTTGTCCGGCCTGTTCGCGATCGTCTATCGTCCGCTTGTGGAACGCTGGGGAGCCAGATATCTGGTCGAGTGCCCGAGGTGTGAACGGGGCACCCTGGCGCGCGAGCCCGACGGCCCGCACCGGTCCTTTCTGTCTCCTTTGCTCGCCCCTTATTCATTATCGGTGTGCCAGGTGTGCATGCACGTCCTTTTACTCGCACCCGAGGAATCCGTCGACCCGTTCGAGGAGGATATGGCCGAGCGGCCGCCCCGCGCGGCCCGCGTGCTGTGGCCGGGGGCAGGACGGCCCGAGGGCGGGGAGCTTCCCGAGCACCTGCGCGCGGAGCTGGGCGAGGCCAAGGCCTGCCTGCGGGCGGGCGCGCATTCGTCCGCCGTCGTGATGGTGCGGCGGCTCCTGGAGGGCGTCTGCGCAGATCACGGCGTGCGGGTCTCTCCGCTGTCGCAGGCGCTGAGGGAGCTGCGCAGGCGGGGCCTGATCGAGGGCAGGCTGCTGGTGTGGGCGGAGGACCTGCGCTTGATCGGCAACGAGGCGGCGCACATCCGGGCCGGGCGGATCCCCGCCGAGGACGCGAGGGACGCGGTGGTGCTCGCCGAGGCACTGCTCGATTATTTGTACGTATTTACCCCGAAATATCGTGACTTTAGAAAGAGGCGTGAGGCGGCGGGGACGCGTTTTCCCGCCCCGGCGCGCGAGCGGCTTCCCGATACGCTGGCGGTCAGGAGGCTGCGCCGGTCACGAGTCGGCTTCTCGGCCCATTCCTATTCGCACGATCCGGCCAAGGCGAGATCCCAGAAGTCGGTCGCCGCGGAGCTGGGGGTGAGCCACGACCGGCTGTTCAAGGGCGTCGTCACCTACGTCGACGGGCACGTGGTGCTCGCGGTGGCCCCGGTCGGCGCCGCGGTCGACCTGGCGGGCCTGGCCCTGGCCGCCGGCGGCGTCCAGGCCCGGGTCGCCTCGGCGCCCGAGGTCAGCACGCTCGGCACGGACGTGGTCAGCCCGCTCGGGGTGCCGCTGAACGTGCCCGCGGTCGTCGACCCGAGCGCCCTGGGCCACCGCACCGTGTACGTCGCGAGCGGCCGGCACGGCCTGGAGCTGGAGCTCGCCCCGGCCGACCTCGTCAGGGTGCTCGGCGCGCGGGTCGCCCCGATCACGACCCCGGCCGCCGCGCCCCTCGCCTGAGCGCGGCCCTCAGCCGCGGAAGCGCACCCACTGCAGGTCGTCGTGCCGGACGCCGTCGGCGCCCGGGAGCAGCGACTTGATCAGCGCCTCCCGCGAGAACCCCGCGCGCTCCAGCACGCGCTGCGACGAGGTGTTGCCCGTAGCGGTGCCCGCCACCAGCCGGTGCAGGGACGTGCCGGTGAACGCCCACCCGGCCAGGAGGTTCACCGCCCTGGTCATGAACCCCCGCCCGCGGAACCCGTGCTTGAGGCTGTAGCCGACCATGGCCTGCCCGAGCGGCGGCACGATGTTCATGAGCTGGATGTGGCCCGCGAACTCACCGGTCGAGGCGTCCCTGACGCTGAGCTCGGCGCGCTCTCCCGACGACCACCACATCCCGGTGTACCGGCAGCGCCGCAGGGTGTCCTCCATGTCGGGAGCCTCAGGGGGCACGCTGTACCGCAGGACGTCGGGCTCGCTCATCATCTCCTGGTAGGGGCCCGCGTCGGCCAGGGTGAGCGGCGCCAGCAGCACGACTCCGTCCGACAGCGACCCGCCGGGCAGGTCGGGCAGGAACGACCGCTGGGGTTCCCCCGGGTCGAGGGCCAGGCGGCCGTAGCCGACCGCGTCGCCGTAGCCGCCGCCCCGGCGCGGGACGGCGCCGCGCTGGATGCCCTCGCGCTGGAACCCGGCGGCCATCGCGACGCGCTGGCTCGCGACGTTCTCGACATCGGCGACCAGCTCGACGCGGTGCACCCCCTGGGAGAACGCCCACTCGGCCAGCGCACGGGCGGCCCGCGTCGCGAGCCCCCTGCCGCGCGCCCACGGGGCCAGCAGGTAGCCGATCTCGCCCGCGCCGCGTGCGTTGAGCGGCTTCAGCCCGATGTTGCCCTGCCATTCGCCGGTGGCGGCGTCGGCGATGGCGAAGGCGGCGCCGCCATGGCTCCAGTCGGCGGGGACCACCTCGGTGACGAACGCGAGCGCGTCGTCACGGCCGTAGGGGGAGGGCACGGTCGGGATGAACCTGACGATCTCAGGATCGGCGCAGCCGCGGGTGATCGCCTCGGCGTCCGTCTTCAGGTGCTCGCGCAGGACGATCGGGCCCGCCGGGATCACCTCACGGGGGAACATGCCCAATTGCTACCAGGTACGGACGCTGAGGGCGAACCTTTTTCGCACTGGCCTCACGCCTCCCACGGGCCATGCGGTCCGCCACGAGTGGACGGCGCGCGCATATAGCCTTGCGCGCATGGGTTTTCGCAGGCACGGGCCCTTCCAGCCCGGTGATCAGGTTCAGCTCACCGACCCCAAGGACAAGCGTCACACCGTGACGTTGCGGGAGGGCGGCGTCTTCCACACGCATAAGGGGTCCATCCCCCACGACGACCTGATCGGGCGGCCCGAGGGCTCGGTCGTGCGCTCCTCGGGCGGCACGTCCTACCTCGCCTTCCGTCACCTTCTGGAGGACTACGCGGTGTCGATGCCGCGCGGCGCGGCGGTCGTCTACCCCAAGGACGCCGCCCAGATCGTCGCGATGGCCGACATCTTTCCTGGGGCCAGGGTCGTGGAAGCAGGGGTCGGCTCGGGGGCGCTCACCTGCTTCCTGCTGCGGGCGGTCGGCGAGAGCGGGCGGCTCACCTCCTACGAGCGCCGGCAGGACTTCGCCGACGTGGCGCGCAAGAACGTCGAGAAGTTCTTCGGCGGGCCCATGGAGCAGTGGCGGCTGGTGGTGGGAGACCTCGTCGCCTCCCTCGACGAGCAGGACGTCGACCGGGTGATCCTCGACATGCTCGCGCCGTGGGAATGCGTGGACGCGGTGGCCAAGGCCCTTACACCTGGCGGTGTTATCTGCTGTTATGTAGCGACAACCACACAGTTGTCCCGTACGGTGGAAACCCTGCGCGATCACGGAAGTTTCACGGAGCCGCATTCGTGGGAAACCTTGGTCCGCGACTGGCATGTCGAAGGGCTCGCCGTACGTCCGGGTCACCGGATGATCGGGCACACGGGTTTCCTCGTCGTGTCCCGTCGCATGGCGGACGGCGTCACGCCCCCGCCCAGGCGCAGGCGCCCCGCCAAGGGTGCTTATGGGGAGGAGTCGGGCACATGAGCTCCGAAGCCTGGCAAGGCGTTCCGGCAAACAATCATGCTTTTGCGCGCACCATGGGAACAGAAACGCGTGCGTAGCTGCTTACAAGCAATGAGCCGCCAATAAGGCATTAAACACTGAACACTGGATGTAATGACACGAACACTCCCTGGCCAGGTTACGGATGCCCCCGAGATAGGTAGGGTCTTGAGTAGTCGCCCTCGACTGGGAAGGAGGTGACTGTGGCAGCTCGCGAAGACGCTGAGGCTCGAGCCGCCCAGCGCGAACGAGAGGTCGCGGACCTCACAACTCAGGTCTCCTTCCTCCAGGAGGAGATCACTGCGTTGCGCCGGAAGCTGGCCGAGTCTCCCCGGCAAGCCAGAGTCCTGGAGGAGCGGCTCCATGAGGTGCAGGCCAGTCTGGCCGCCGTCACCGGTCAGAACGAACGACTGGTGGCCACCCTCAAGGAGGCGCGGGATCAGATCGTCGCACTCAAGGAGGAGGTCGACCGGCTGGCCCAGCCGCCATCCGGTTTCGGCGTGTTCCTGGAGGCCCGTGACGACGGCACCGTGGAGGTGTTCACCGGCGGGCGCAAGCTCCGGGTGAACGTCAGCCCGGCGGTGGACGTCGACTCGCTCAGGCGCGGCCAGGAGGTCATGCTCAACGAGGCGCTCAACATCGTCGAGGCGCTCGGCTACGAGACCGTCGGCGAGATCGTGATGCTCAAGGAGCTCCTGGAGGACGGCCAGCGCGCGCTGGTCATCTCCCACGCCGACGAGGAGCGCGTGGTCCGTCTCGCGGAGTCGCTGTTCGACCAGCCCATCCGCGCGGGCGACTCGCTGCTCCTGGAGCCCCGCTCCGGCTACGTCTACGAGCGCATTCCGAAGTCCGAGGTCGAGGAGCTCGTGCTCGAGGAGGTCCCCGACATCTCCTACGAGGAGATCGGCGGGCTCATGCGGCAGATCGAGCAGATCAGGGACGCCATCGAGCTTCCCTACCTGCACGCCGACCTGTTCCGCGAGCACAAGCTGCGCCCGCCCAAGGGCGTGCTGCTGTACGGCCCGCCCGGTTGCGGCAAGACGCTCATCGCCAAGGCCGTCGCCAACTCCCTGGCCAAGCAGGTCGCGGAGAAGACCGGCCAGTCCGGCAAGAGCTTCTTCCTCAACATCAAGGGCCCCGAGCTCCTGAACAAGTACGTCGGCGAGACCGAGCGGCACATCCGCCTGGTGTTCCAGAGGGCCCGTGAGAAGGCCTCCGAGGGCACACCGGTGATCGTGTTCTTCGACGAGATGGACTCGATCTTCCGCACCCGTGGCTCAGGTGTCTCCTCCGACGTCGAGAACACCATCGTTCCCCAGCTCCTGTCGGAGATCGACGGTGTCGAGGGCCTCGAGAACGTCATCGTCATCGGCGCCTCCAACCGCGAGGACATGATCGACCCGGCGATCCTGCGGCCCGGCCGCCTGGACGTCAAGATCAAGATCGAGCGGCCGGACGCCGAGGCGGCGAAGGACATCTTCTCGAAGTACATCACCACCGAGCTCCCGCTGCACGAGGAGGACCTCGGCGAGCACAGCGACTCTCGCGAGGCCACCGTCGCCGGCATGATCCAGCGAGTCGTCGAGCGCATGTACACCGAGAGCGAGGAGAACCGCTTCCTCGAGGTGACCTACGCCAACGGCGACAAGGAAGTCCTGTACTTCAAGGACTTCAACTCCGGAGCCATGATCCAGAACATCGTGGACCGGGGAAAGAAGATGGCCATCAAGGCGTTCCTCGAGACCAAGCAGAAGGGGCTGCGGATCTCGCATCTGCTCGCCGCCTGCGTGGACGAGTTCAGCGAGAACGAGGACCTGCCCAACACCACGAACCCCGACGACTGGGCCCGCATCTCCGGAAAGAAGGGCGAGCGGATCGTCTACATCCGCACCCTGGTGTCCGGCAAGCAGGGCACAGAGGCCGGGCGGTCCATCGACACGGTCGCCAACACCGGCCAGTACCTCTGATTGATACCGGCATGCGACGGCGTGGTTCCTCCCGGAGCCGCGCCGTCGCTGTTTCCGAGCCCGGTCCGCGGGCAGCGGACCGGACGGTCTCGGTGACCGTGCGACGGTCTAGGCTCGTGGTGACGGGCGACGCGACGGCGATGGTCCGGGTGCGAAGCACAGATGAAGGGCTGAGAGCGTGACGGTACGGCGGGTGATGGGCATCGAGACCGAGTACGGTATTTCCGTACCCGGGCAGCCGGGCGCGAACGCGATGGTGACCTCCTCACAGGTGGTCAACGCCTACCTGGCGGCCTCAGCCGCCCGGGCGCGCCGCGCCAGATGGGACTTCGAGGAGGAGAATCCACTTCGCGACGCCCGCGGCTTCGACCTGGCCCGCGAGATCGCCGACCCCACGCAGCTCACCGACGAGGATCTCGGGCTGGCCAACGTCATCCTGACCAACGGCGCGCGGTTGTACGTCGACCACGCCCATCCCGAGTACTCCACGCCCGAGTGCACCAACCCCCGGGCCGCCGTGATCTGGGACAAGGCCGGCGAGCGGGTGATGCACGACGCCGCGGTCCGCGCCTCCGCGATGCCGGGGAACGCCCCCATCCAGCTCTACAAGAACAACACCGACAACAAGGGCGCCTCCTACGGCTGCCACGAGAACTACCTCATGCGGCGGGCGACGCCCTTCGCCGACATCGTCAGGCACCTGACGCCGTTCTTCGTCTCCCGCCAGGTGGTCTGCGGGGCCGGCCGGGTCGGCATCGGGCAGGACTCCCGCGGCGAGGGTTTCCAGATCAGCCAGCGGGCCGACTTCTTCGAGGTGGAGGTCGGGCTGGAGACCACGCTCAAGCGGCCGATCATCAACACCCGTGACGAGCCGCACGCCGACCCCGAGAAGTACCGCCGCCTGCACGTCATCATCGGCGACGCCAACATGTCCGAGATCTCCACCTACCTCAAGCTGGGCTCCACGGCGCTGGTGCTCGCCATGATCGAGGACGGCTTCCTCACCGGCGACCTGTCGGTGGAGAGCCCCGTGGCCGCGCTGCGCGCCGTCTCCCACGACCCGGCGTGCAAGTACGAGATCACCCTGCGGGACGGCCGCAGGATGACCGCCGTCCAGCTCCAGATGGAGTATCTGGAGCAGGCCCGCAAGTACGTCGAGGACCGCTTCGGCTCGGCCGTGGACGATCTCACCAAGGACGTGCTCAACCGCTGGGAGTCCGTGCTCACGCGCCTCGCCGAGGACCCCATGCAGCTGTCCAGGGAGCTCGACTGGGTCGCCAAGCTGGAGATCCTGGAGGGCTACCGCTCGCGTGACGGCCTGCCGTGGTCGCATCCCCGGCTCCAGCTCGTCGACCTGCAGTACTCCGACATCCGTCCCGACCGGGGTCTGTACAACCGTCTCGTGGCGCGCGACCGCATGCAGCGCCTGGTGACCGAGGAGGACGTCCAGCGGGCCATCGAGCTGCCGCCGAACGACACCCGGGCCTACTTCCGCGGCCGGTGCCTTCGGCAGTACAGCGAGTCGGTCGCCGCCGCCTCGTGGGACTCCGTGATCTTCGACATCCCGGGGCGCGAGTCGCTGCAGCGGGTGCCCACCTTGGAGCCGCTTCGCGGCACCAAGGCCCACGTGGGTGAGCTGCTCGACCGCTGCCGCACCGCCGCCGACCTGGTCAGCGCCCTCACCGGGGAGCGCTGACCGCCGCCGCGCGCCCACCCCGCGGCGGTGGGCCGCGCGGCCCTGAAAGGTCGCTGATCTACATTGTAAAGGCGCCGGGCGGGAACAGCCCGCTGCCCGTCAGCCGCATGGGGGGCACCGCGATGCCCTCCTTGCGCAGGATGTCCGACAGCACCAGCGCGGCCTGCTCGCTGGTGAGCCGCTCCGCCGGATCCGGTTCGAGCAGCCCCTGGAGCAGCGCGCCCAGCGCCCCGGCCCGCTTCGGCGGGCGGGGCTCGTCGGGGGAGCGGGCCGCGAGGATGTCCCCGCCCCCGGTGGCCGGGGGCCTGCCCTCCACCGAGAAGTACAGCGTCGCGCCGAACGACCACAGGTCCGCCGCCTGGGTCGCCGGATGGCCGTGCAGCCGCTCAGGCGCGATGTAGCCGGGGGAGCCCACGATCGGCATGGTGTTCGTGTGCGAGGACTCCCCCTGGAGCACCGCGATCCCGAAGTCGCTCAGGACGACGCGCTCGCCCGTCAGCAGCACGTTGCCCGGCTTGATGTCCCGGTGGAGCACCCCGGCCGCGTGGGCGTGCCGCAGGCCGCTGAGGAGGTGGAAGCCGATCCAGGCCGTCCAGTGGACGGGAAGGTGCCCGAGGTGCCACGCGGTCGCCTGCAGGGTGAGGGCCTCCACCAGCTCCATGACGATCCACAGCCGGCCGTCCTCCTCCAGGAGGTCGTGCACGGTCACGATGGCCGGATGGCTGAGCCTGGCGGCGGACCGCGCCTCGCGCAGCGCGTGGCGCCTGGCCGTGTGCACGTCCAGCTCGTCGTCGCGCGCCGGCCGCAACTCCTTGATCGCGACGTCGCGCGCCAGGCGCCGGTCGTGCGCGCGCCAGACGATCCCCATGCCCCCTTGGCCCAGCGGCGAGATCAGCCGGTACCGATCTCCGAGCAGCTGTGCGTGGTCCGCTCTCATCTCACCCGTTCACACTCGGCATCATGCCCCTGCCCCCACGGCCGTTCCATTTTCCGTCTGGAGCGGGATGCCTATGGGTGGATCACCACAGAATGCCACAACGTACGGGGTAACGATCTGATTTGCCGGGAAGCCGCCGAAGGCCCCGTCCCTGAAGCTTCAGGGCGGGGATGGATGCGGTCCCCTTCTTTTAGAGGATGGTCCGCCGTCAGGCGGGACAACCGGAGCGCGTGGCGGGGATCTGTGATGTCAGGGTGGGGCGGCGCTGGTGTTCGATGTACTGCTTGATGATCGTGAGGGGCGCTCCGCCGCAGGAGGCGGCGAAGTAGGAGGGTGACCAGAAGTGTCCGTGCATGGTGGCACGGTTGACTCGTCCGGTGAACTCTTTGCGCAGGTAGTGCGAGGACACGCCCTTCAGTGAGTTGACCAGCTTGGAGATCGCGACTTTGGGTGGGTAGTGGACGTGGACGTGGACGTGGTCGCCGTTGAACTCGCGCAGTTCGGTCTCGAAGCTGTCACAGATCTCGATCATGATTTCTTCGCAGCGGCGCAGCATCGCATCGTCGAACACGTTGCGTCGTACTTGGTGACGAAGACCAGATGAACATGCATCGCGGTAACTACGTTCCGTCCGCGTCGATATTCGGCTTCGAGTGTCATAGACCAGACGTTAATGTGTTCGATTAGTGGGTGGGGTGTCGCTGCTGGTGTGGTTGGGGATGGGTCGAGGTGAAGCTGCGTTACAACTACCGGCTCTACCCTGACGCACCTCAGCGGGAGATGCTGGCCAAGACGTTCGGGTGTGCCCGGGTGGTGTGGAACGACGCTGTGGCGGCGCGGAAGGCAGCCCGAAGGGCAGGGCTGGGGTTCATCGGGGACGCCGAGATCCAGCGTCTGGTCCTCACCGCCGCGAAGAAGACCCCAGAGCGGGCGTGGCTGGGCGAGGTGTCCTCGGTCGTGCTGCAGCAGTCGGTCCGCGATGTGAACACCGCCTACAAGAACTTCTTCGACTCGGTGTCGGGTAAGCGTAAGGGCCCGAAGATGGGGTTGCCGGTTTTCAAGTCCCGCCACGACCACCGGCAGGCGGCCCGGTTCACCACCAGCGCCTTCTCATTGACCGGGCGGGGCCGCCTGTATCTGGCGAAGATCGGGCAGGTGGAGGTTCGCTGGTCACGCGGGCTTCCCGCGGCCCCGTCGTCGGTCACGGTCGTCAAGGACGCCGCCGGGCGGTATTTCGCCTCGTTCGTGGTGGAGGTCGACGATGCCACTCAGGTTCTGCCTGAGGTCGATGCGGAGACCGGGATCGATCTGGGGCTCGCCCATTATGCGGTCCTCAGTAACGGGGAGAAGATCGCGAACCCGAAGTGGTTGCGGCGTAGGGAGAAGAAGCTCGCCCGGTTGCAGCGGGGCCTGTCACGCAAGGAGAAGGGATCGAACAACCGGGACAGAGTGCGGGTGCGGGTCGCGCGCCAGCATGCCAAGGTGGCCGATGCGCGCCGTGATTTCCTGCATCAGACCAGCACCTCGATCATCCGCGAGAACCAAGTGGTGCATGTCGAGACGCTGTCGGTGCGGGGTCTGGCGCGGGGCCGGTTGGCCAAGTCGGTGAACGACGTGAGCTGGGGGGCGTTTGTCACCCTGGTGGAGGGCAAGGCCGCCCGGTACGGGCGCGCCCTGGTGAAGATCGACCGCTGGTTTCCGTCCTCCCAGCTGTGCCCCTGCTGTGGGTGGAGGGTCGGCAAACTCCCTCTGGATGTGCGCGCGTGGGACTGTCGGTCCTGCGGTGAGCATCACGACCGCGACATCGCCGCGGCGATCAACATTCTGCTTGAGGGGCAGCGCAACACCGGTACGACCGTGGCCGCCGGGCTGGCTGGACACGGCATAAACGACTGTGGAGGCCAGGTAAGACCAGGTGAGGCAACTCCGACCCTGGCCCCGCCCGAAACCTACGACGATCAAGCGGCGTAGCAGAAGCAGTAAGAACCCCACGGCGACGTGGGAGAGTCCCCGGCGTTCACGCCGGGGAGGATGTCAAACGAGGCCGATGCCCAGGATGAGGGTGCCCGCGGCCAGGCAGGCGCCGCCGAGCCCGGTCAGCCAGATGAGCTTGCTCGGCCGCGTGTCGCCGGGCCGCACCACCGACAGGAAGAACCCCAGGGGCATGAGGATCGGCGCCGCGGTGACCAGGACGCGCACGAGCTGCCTGAGGCCGTCCGTCAGGTCGGCCTGGTCGACGTAGAGCATGACCACCAGGGCGAAGAGCACCAGCACGCCCGCGTGGGCGTGGCCGGCCCGCCACAGGCCGCGCCGCACCGGGTTGTCGAGGTAGCCGGGGGTCCTGCGGCCGATGAACGACAGCAGGGACGCGCCGCCGATCGCCACCGCGGGGACGGTGATGAGGAGCACTCCTGCGGTGGTGAGAGATGCGGGGGACATCTGGGAAACCTCCATAGTTGGACAGTGCCCCTATCCAATCATTGGATAGGGGCACTGTCCAGTTGGATAATTCACACCAATTCGCCTGATTTGCCATAGCCCCTTGTGGGGAGGTTGTCTGACAGGACGGCCCTCCTCCAGACGGTCTCGCGTAGATCACAGAACGATCCGCGCGAATTGTCGTCCGGTTCGGGGAAGATATGAATCAGATGCGTCCCCCAAGCGGAGGTACCACATGGCGACGAAGGACACCGGCGGACAGAAGCAGACCAGTCGGCAGGACACCGAGGTCGAGGAGACCGAGGCACAGGCGTCTCCGGACGTCCAGGAGCGTCAGGAGAAGCTCACCGACGACGTCGACGCGATTCTTGACGAGATCGACGAGGTTCTGGAGGAGAACGCGGAGGAGTTCGTCCGCAGCTACGTGCAAAAGGGCGGTCAGTAAGGGTCAGAGGGTCACCCCGCTCCGCCCCCCGCGCACGGCCTCCGGTCAGGTGACGTGAAGCGTCGCGATCTCGAAGGGGCGGAGCGGTAGTCGCACGACCCCGCCCGCGGCATCGAGCGGGCGGATCGGGCGGCCGAGGGTGTCCGCGAGCCGCGCCGCGGTGAACGGGCCCCGCACGACCGCCTCGGTGGGCGACGGGTGCTGGGCCACCAGGCGGAGCTCCAGCCACCCGTCCCGCCCGCGCAGGGCGCCCAGCGTGACGCCGTCGCCGCTCACCGCGAGAAGCGGGCCGGTCTCGGCATCGCGGGCCGATCCCGCGCTTCCCGAGCCGGGCACGGCGAGCAGGTCATGCCGGTACTCCTCGGCCAGGCGCACGAGCCCCGCCTCGTCCCAGGTCCCCTCGTACAGATGCACGGCGAACCGCGTCGTGACGGTCCCCGGGCACTGGGCGTCCGGGGTGGCGATCTGCGGCCCGGCCGGCTCGTCCCGGTAGGCGTTGTGGTTGCGCGACAGGTAGCCGACGGCCCGGAGCAATGTCACGGCCAGCTCCCCGCTCGTCCCGCCACCGGGCGGGCACACCAGTTCGTACTCGCTGACGTGGTCGAGCAGCACCGCGAGGCCTCCGGCGGCGACGAACCCCGACGCGGGGAAGGTGGGCAGCGGCACCTCGCCGCAGCCGCCCTCGCCGGTCAGCCCCCGCCGCACCACCGCGTACTGGCCCCCGGCGTACGACTCCCCGGCCGGCCGGGGCAGGGACGCGTGCCACCGCACCCGGTGGTCGCGGCACGGGTTGCCGAACGTCGTCGCCAGCCGGACGTACGGCTCGCCCGCCCTCAGTTCCACGCGGGTGGTGACGGTGACCTCGGCGTCCTCCTCCGAGCGCGCTTCGGCCGTGCCGTGGCTCGGCCAGCGGTATCCCCTGGACACCTCCATCACCGACACGAGCGGCCCCGAGCACACCGTGGCGACCTTCACCCAGGCGGGGGCGCTGATCGGCCGGTCGGCGGCGGGGGGCGCGTAGTTGTAGGTGTCGCCGGCGTCTCCGCCGTCGACGATCAGGCCCACGCCGCCGGCCCGCAGGCCCGAGGCGGTGCGCAGCGACAGCGTCCCGTCGGGCGCGGCGGACACCCTCAGCAGGCCGTTGTCCACGACCCCCTCGGTGATGATCTCCGCCGCGCGGTCCGCGGGCGCCCCAGCGCCGTCCTGGGGCCTCCCAGAGCCCCTCTGCCCGTCACGCGGGAGCGCCTCGCCGGTGGGGGCCGTGGACGTGAGGACCGTGCGTCCGAGCGCGGGCACCTCCACCCGCGCCGCGACGGTGACCACCGGCTCGGCGACCGTGCGCACCCGCCACGCGCCGGGCGCGGACGCCGCCGCCGCGAGGATCGCGGCCCTCAGGTCGGCGTACTGATAGCCCGTGGTCGCGTGGCGGCTCACGACGACCGTGAAGACGTTCCCTCCGGCCGCCGTGTCCGCCGACCAGGAGACGATCTCGTGGCCGAACAGCTCGCGCTCGTGGACCCGCCCGAGAAGCTGCGTGAGGTCGTCCATGGACGACTCGTCCAGCAGTTGCGGCGCCCGGTCCAGCGGCTGCACTGGCACCGCGGAGCCGTCGGGCGCGGTCAGGCGCGACCGGTCCTCCGGCAGGTCGGCCAGGACGAGCGCGGTGCGCGCGAACGGCGAGGGGTTGACGACGACGAGCCGGTCACGCCCGGCCCTCGCGGCGAGTGAGGCGCTCACCAGGTCGACCACCGCCTGCCCGATCTGCTCGGCCTCGGCGACGCGCGCCTCGACCTGCCGGGCGGTCTCGTCCGCGCCGCACCCGGTGATCGAGTCGTGGCCGCTGCACGCCACCAGGCCCCGCCAGGCCAGCTCGATCAGCCGTTCGCTCGCGCTGCGCTCGCCCGCCGCCCGGCGGCCGGTCCCGTGCTCCTCGTGCTCGCTGTGCCGGCCGGGGGCGTCGTCGCCGAGCCACAGCGCCGACAGCGGCTCGGCGTAGCGGGTGACGATGCGCTCGGCCCGTCCCATGACCTGCTTGAGCCGGATACGGGCGGAGATGACGCCCGGCAGGATGTTCGCCCGGGCGTGGGAGCGCAGCTCCCCCTCCACGACCGGAAGGCCGCTCGTCTCCGCGGGCCCGGTCGTGGACCGGAGATACTCGCCGAGCGTGGCGAGGCGCAGGCCCGCGGCGGTGATGTCCCCCGAGGGCGCGGAGTGGTCCGCCCCGTACATCGCCAGCAGGGGGCCCTTCGGATGCCAGGGCCGCATGGTGGAGGTGAACGCGTCCAGCCGGTCGGCGAGCCCCTCGGGCGGCCCGGTGAACAGGGCGACCGCGTTGCCGTACCCGCCCGGCAGGTACTGGGTGCGGATGACCGTGCCGTCGGCGCCCTTCCAGGCGAACGCGTCGCGCTCGACCGACAGGGGGACCCCGCGCCACAGGCAGGCGACCGGCAGCCCGGCCAGGGCGAGGATCTGCGGCATCTGGGCGCAGTGCCCGAACTGGTCGGGGAGGTACCCCACCTCCATGGCCCCGCCCAGCTCACGCGCGCCCCGCAGGCCGTACTCAAGGTTGCGGATCAGGGTCTCGCCCGAGCACAGGAACTCGTCGGCCAGGATGGTCCAGGGCCCGGCGGCGAAGCGCCCCTCGGTGACGAACCGCGTGAGGTCGGCGCGGCGCTCGGGCCGGATCTCCAGGTAGTCCTCGACGGCGGCGAGCTGGCCGTCCATGGTGAACCGGTAGGCGGGGTCGGCCGCCATGGTGTCGAGCACCTCGTCGAGCATCCGCACCAGTCCCATCCGGAAGCGCTGGAACGGCAGGTACCACTCGCGGTCCCAGTGGGTGTGGGGGACGACGACGATCTCACTCAACGCGATTGCCTCCAGGTCTGCCCGAGGTCAGGTGCACAGGGCCATGACCTCGTTCCGTGTGGTCTCCAGCCGGTGCGGGCCGGGGCGGGCGGGCAGGGTCACGCGGTCGCCGCGGATCACCGACCGGTGCTCGGGGCCCCACAGGACGAGCCCGTCGCCGCCGAGCACCAGGAACTCGTCCCCGTGCCGCAGCAGCAGTGGCCCGAGGGGGCCGGCCGAGACGGCGGTGCGCCCGGCGCGTACGCCCTCCACGATCGCGGGACCCGCGCCGTGCCCCTCGGCGAGCACCCAGGTGCAGGGGGCGCCGGGCGGGTGGTTCTCCTCTGGCCGGTGGTAGTCGCCGCCGCCGACGAAGACCAGGTCGTCGCGCCAGGCCTGCGCCCACGACAGGGGCGCCCCCCAGGTGCGGTCCCACCAGCCCGAGTGCCAGATCTCGGCCGTGCGGGGGCGCTCGGTGAACGGGTGCCGCCACGCGCAGTCGGCGGCCAGGGGATGGTTGACCGACAGCAGGCCGCCCCCCTCCCGTACGGCTCGCGCCCAGGCGTCCGGGGGCTCGCGGAAGTCGATCCAGCCGAGGTCGCCGAAGGCGTTCGCGTGGCCGAGGTCGGTCGTGACCTCCTGACCGGGGATCAGCGTGATCCCGGCGGCCGAGGCCACCCCGGGCAGTTCGGCGTGGTGGCTGACGGTGTTGTGGTCGGTGACGGCCAGGAAGTCCAGGCCCTCGGAGCGGGCCAGGAGCGCGAGCTCGGCCACGGTCAGGGAGCCGTCGGAGTGCACGGTGTGGGAGTGCAGCTCCCCGGCCCGCCAGCGTCGGCCGTCCAGCTCAGGAAGTCCCCGCAGTGCCGAGGCGGGCACGACGGCGGAGGACGGAGCAGGCGGCCCGGGCAGGGGAGGGGAGCCGGGGCCGGGCGGGGGAGTGGCGTGGGGGGTGACGGTGAGCTCGTACGGCAGGCCCGCGAACGGGATGCGGTAGAGCCCGAGCAGCACCCGCCAGACGCCCGCCTCGGGCTCTCCGGGCAGGTAGCCGGGCGTGGCCCACCCGGGCGCGATCGTGTAGCGGGAACGCGCGCCGCCCGACCAGCCGCGGAAGCCCGCCGGGCCCTCGCACCCGAGGTCGAGCACGCCCGACGAGCGGTCGTAGGACAGCTCCACGGTGAACGCGCGGGTGCCGGGCGGGAGCTCGACGGGCACCGCGTGGACCTGCTCGGCCAGCCGGTCGTCGAGGGTCCACCGCCCGCTCATCCTGATCGGCGCGGCGGCGCTCACGGGACCACCAGCTCGCCGTCGCGGTAGACCAGGGCGCGGGCATGGCGGGGGACGGCCCAGGCGGGGTCGCCCCGCGCGGGCTCGGCGTCCTCCGGGACGACGGCCTGGACCAGGCGGTCGCCCTCCTCCGATGCCACTTCGAGGGTCACGAGATAGGAGGTGCCCAGGTTCTCCACCACCGAGACGTGCCCGGCGAAGGCATCCTGCCTGGGGGACGGCGACAGGTCCATGTACTCGGGGCGCAGCCCGTACACGATCTCCTCGCCGTCGGCGACGCCCGGCGGCATGGGCAGCACGGCCCCGGCCACCCGCAGCGCGCCGCCCTTCGCGACGCCGGGCAGCAGGTTCATCGGCGTGGAGCCGATGAAGGAGGCGACGAAGGTGCTCGCCGGCCGCTGGAACACCTCCGAGGGGGTGCCGACCTGGGTGATCCGCCCGGCGGACATGACCGCGATCCGGTCGGCCATGGCCAGCGCCTCGGCCTGGTCGTGGGTGACGAACACCGTGGTGACCGCGAGCTCCCGCTGCAGGCGCTTGAGGAAGGTCCTCGCCTCCAGGCGCATCCGGGCGTCCAGGTTGGAGAGCGGCTCGTCGAACAGGAACACCGTGGGGTGGCAGGCGATGGCCCTGGCCAGGGCCACCCGCTGCTGCTGGCCGCCGGAGAGCTGGGCGGGCCTGCGCGCGAGCAGCTCAGAGAGGCTGAGCCTCGCGGCCGTCTCGGCCGCCTTGGCCTCGCGCTCGGCGCGCGGCACCTTCTTGATCCGCAGCGGGTAGGCGATGTTCGCGGTGACGTCCATGTGCGGGAACAACGCGTAGTCCTGGAAGACCATGGCGACGTCGCGTCTGCCAGGGGGCAGCCCGGTCACGTCGGCTCCGCCGATCACGATGTCTCCCGACGTGGGGGTCTCCAGGCCGGCGATGGTCCGCAGCAGGGTGGTCTTGCCGCACCCCGACGGGCCGAGCAGCGCGAAGAACTCGCCGTCGGCGATCTCCAGGTCGAGGGAGTCGACCGCCCGGACGCCGCCGGCGAACTCCTTGGTCAGGCCGTGCAGCGAGATCACCGTTTGATCCCTCCGTGGAAGCGGAAGCCGTACCTGCGGCTGACGAAGACGTACATGAGGACGACGGGAAGGGAGTAGAGCAGCGAGAACGTCGAGATCAGGTCGAGGCGCGGCGAGCCGCCCTCGGTGTAGAGGGTGTAGAGGATCACCGCGCCGGGGGACTTCTCCGGGTCCCGCAGCAGGATGAAGGGCGTCAGGAAGCTGCCCCACACCGAGGCGACCGCCCACACCGCGATCGTGGCGAGGCCCGGGCGGATCACCGGGACCACGATGTGCCGCAGGATCTGCAGCGGGCTCGCGCCGAACACCCGGGCCGACTCTTCGTAGGAGGTGGGCGTGCCGTCCATGAAGTCCTTCAGGATGAAGATCGCGGCCGGGAGCAGCCCCCCGGACAGCGTGAGCACGACGCCGAGGTGGGTGTCGACCAGGTTGAGCCGGGTGGCCAGCTCGAAGATCGGCACCATGGCGGCGGTGCCGGTGACCACAGACGACAGCAGCAGCAGGACGTACAGCAGGGCGTCCCTGCCCGGGACGCGCACCCGGGACAGCGCGTACGCGGCCAGCGCCGCCAGCACCACCACCAGCGCCGCGCTGGCCGCCGCTTGGAGCACGGAGTTGCCGAGCGAGCTGAGCACGTACGGGTTGTCCAGCAGCGCCCTGAAGTTGTCCAGGGTGAACGCGGGGACCGACGCGGTGATCGCCGGATGGGCGTCGAACGGGGCGGTGGCCAGCCACAGCAGCGGCAGCGCGAAGAACCCCGCCACGAGCGCGAGGAACGTCGCCCGCCCGATCGCCGCCACCGCGTGGCGCGCCCGCTCGCCCGCGACCGTCACGGCAGGCGTCCCGGCCGCGCCGCGATCTCGCACGCTCACGACGCCACCCCCCTGCGTCCGCGGAGCAGGCGCAGGTACACCAGCGCCAGCACCAGGTTGACGAGCAGCACCAGGAACGACACCGCGGCGCCGAAGCCGAGCCGCCCGGCGCCGAGTGCCACGTCGTAGATGTAGACCGGCAGGATCTCCGACCGGCCCTCGGGCCCGCCGGCCGTGATCTGGAAGCTCGTGAAGTCGTTGAACGTCCACAGGCTGATCAGCAGCAGGTTGGTCAGCATGTGCCCCCTGATCCTCGGGAACACCACGTCGCGCAGTTGCTGGAACGTCGAGGCCCCGGCGAGCCTGGCGGTCTCCAGGTGCGAGGGGGGCACGTTCTCCAGCGCGGCGCCGTACAGCATCATCGAGAACGCGGTGCCGCGCCAGACGTTGAAGACGATGATCGACGGCATGGGGTGGTCCAGCAGCCAGGCGAACCCGGGAGTGTGCAGCAGGGCGTTCAGCGTGCCCTGGTCGCGGTCGAGCAGGGCGATCCACAGGAACGCCACGACCGAGGAGGGCAGGATCCAGGCGAGCAGCACCAGGCCCTCGACCACCCGCTTGACCGGGCCGGTCCGGTTGCGCAGGGCCCAGGCGATCGAGAATCCCAGCCCCGCCTGGCCGACGACCCCCGAGCCGAGCACGAACTGGACGGTCAGCCACAGTGAGGTGTGGAACCGCTCGTCCCCGAGCGCCGTGGTGTAGTTCTCCAGGCCCACGACCCGGGGATCGGCCGCCGCGAGCCCGGTGAGCCGGAAGTCGGTGAGGCCGAGATAGATCGTCCAGAGCGCCGGGAAGATCAGGAACACCCCGGCCACCACCAGGGCCGGCAGTACGAACCCGACCGCCCTCGCCCTCCCAAGCCCGGCCGCGTCCGTGCTCATGGCGCTCGCTTCGTGCTCATGGCGCTCGCTTCGCTCGCGCGGCATGAGGCCGCCTTTGAGCCGGCGGCCTCACACGCACGCGCTTCACCTTGGGGCGATCGTTCACTGGGAGACGTTCGAGGGGCCGCCTACCAGGGATTCGAGTTTCCTCTCGTACGCGGCGGCGGCCTCCTCGACGGGCTTGCCGGCCACGATGTCGGCGGTCGCCTCCTGGAAGGCCACCGAGACCTGCGGGTAGACCGCGAGTCCCGGGCGGAAGGAGGTGATCGGGAGCACCTTCTCCGAGACGAAGCCCAGCATCGGGTCGGCGGCGAGGACCTCCTCGTTCACGTCGGTGCGCGAGGTGATCCTCGCCTCGCCCGCCAGGCCCGCCTTGGTCGCCTCGGCCGAGTGCATGAACGCCAGCAGCTCCCAGGCGAGCTTGGGGTTCTTGGAGTTCGGGTTGAGCACCCGCACGGCGCCGCCGGACATGCTGACGAAGTCCTGGCCGCGCACCCCGGCCCCCGGCTGCTTTGCCGGGATGAGGGCGTAGCCGACGACCTTGTCGCGGTCGGGCATGGGCGCGACCCCGGCCTTCGGCTCGATGACGGCGCGCCAGAAGTAGTCGCCCTCCGCCAGGATGCCGATCTTGCCGTCGGCGAACTCCTGGAAGGACTTGTCGCGCCCCTTGGCCTCCTGCTGCAGCCGGGGGTCGCCGAGGCCGGTCGTGTAGATCTGCCGGTAGAAGCCCAGCACGTCCTTGACCGCCTGCGAGGCGCCCGTCCACTTGCCGCCGGAGAAGATCTCGGAGCCGGTGCCGGCGAGCAGCGGAAGCGCCCCCTGCATGGCGGTGGCCTCGCCCATCGCGGTGCCCGCGTTGATCTGGACGGGCGTCCGGACCCCCGCCTTCTTGAGTGCCGTGCCCGCGTCGATGATGTCCTGCCAGCTCTTCGGCTGCCAGTCGGCGGGCAGCCCGGCCTTGGCGAACAGGGTCTTGTTGAAGAACAGCACCCGCCCGTCGGTGCCCTGCGGCAGCCCGTACTTCTTGCCCTCGAAGATCCCGAGGCCCTGGACCGCCTCGGGGATCTGGCTCCAGCCGTCCCACTGCCCGACCTCGGGGCCCGCGGTATCCACCAGCGGCTTGACGTACCCCGCCTGGGCGAACTCGCCGACCCAGATGCCGTCCAGGTCGATCACGTCCGCGCCGGTACGGGACTTCAGGTCCAGCGCGATCTTGGTCTTGTACTGCTCGTCGTCCACGCCGTTCGGCTGGAACAGCACGTGGACGCTCTTGCCCTTGGCCTTCTGTGCCTCTTCGAACTTCGGGATCAGCCAGTTCTTGGTCCAGTCGGCCGTCGCCGCGTTCTTCCCGCCCGAGATGGCGTTCGCGGTGATCGTCAGAGTGGTGCCGCCGTTGCCGGAGGATCCTCCGGAGCCGCACGCGGTGAGGGTCAGCGCGGTGGCGGCCAGCGCGGCGAGGGTTCGTGTAGGTGTCACGGGGGACCTCCCCTAGGGGGGATGGAGGCATACCTGTTTACATGTCACGACAACTCGACAATTACATGGCCGGTCTGATCCGTAAAGATTATTTTTGGGGAAGATGAGGCTCGATGGGCGAAAGCGGTTCGCGCTGAGCTGATCGTGGGAAGTGCAACCACGACAGCACCACGAGTAGGGTCGGCGTAGAAGCCGAAAGCACTTGGGAGGGAGTCGCGTGGCAGCAGAGCGGGGCTGGACGAACAACCTGTTCCTGGACACCGGATCGACGTCGTTCACCGAGTTCGTGGGGTCCTATGCTCCAGGGCTCCTCCCGGGGAGATTCGACTCGATGGCGGCCTCCGTCGGTGACCTGATCCCGCACGCGACCACGATCGTCGCGGTGAACTTCGCCGGCGGCGTGGTCATGGCCGGCGACCGGCGGGCCACCTCGGGGAACTACATCTCCCAGAAGGACATGGAGAAGGTCTTCCGCACCGACGACTACTCCTGCATGGGCATCGCGGGAACGGCGAGCACGGGTATCGAGATAGCCCGGCTCTACCAGGTCGAGCTGGAGCACTACGAGAAGCGCGAGGGCCGCGAGCTCTCGGTCGAGGGCAAGGCCAACCGGCTCGCCACCATGATCCGGGGCAATCTGCCGATGGCGATGCAGGGCATGGTCGTGGTGCCGCTGTTCGCCGCCTACGACGAGACCCGCGACGCGGGCCGCATCTTCTCCTACGACGTCGGCGGCGGTCCGTACGAGCAGACCAACTACGCCTCGATCGGCTCGGGCTCGCTGTTCGCGCGCGGCGCCCTCAAGAAGCTCTACCGCGAGGGCGCCACCGCCGAGGAGACGGTGCTCACGTGCATCCAGTCGCTCTACGACGCCGCGGACGACGACTCGGCGACCGGCGGGCCCGACGTCACCCGCAAGATCTGGCCGCTGGTCGCGGTGATCACCGACGAGGGCTTCCGCCGCCTGACCGACGAGGAGGTCGAGGGGTACGTCCGGCAGGTGCTCGATGCCCGCATGACCAACCCCGACGGGCCCACCGCCCCGCTGCGCTAGTCACCACCCACGGCCACGAGAGGATCACCACCGGTGTCCATGCCCTTTGGATATGTGTCCCCCGAACAGGAGATGCGGGACAAGGCCGATTTCGCGCGGAAGGGCATCGCGCGCGGCCGCAGCGTCGTGGTGCTGCAGTACGAGAACGGCATTCTGTTCGTCGCCCCCAACGCCTCCCGGGCACTGCACAAGATCAGTGAGATCTACGACCGCATCGGCTTCGCCGCCGTCGGCAAGTACAACGAGTTCGAGGCGCTGCGGCTGGGCGGCATCCGCTACGCCGACATCAACGGCTACACCTACGACCGCAGCGACGTCACCGCCCGCGGGCTGGCCAACCTCTACGCGCAGTCGCTCGGCATGGTCTTCACCGAGTCGCGCAAGCCGTACGAGGTGGAGATCGTCGTCGCCGAGGTCGGTGACGCGCCCGAGGACGACCAGATCTACCGGCTCACCTTCGACGGCTCGGTCGCCGACGAGCACGGTTTCGTGGTCATGGGCGGGGTGGCCGACGCGGTCGCGGGCCGCCTGAAGGAGCGTTTCTCCGAGGGCATGACGCTGCCCGAGGCCTTGGACGCCGCGCTCGGGGCCCTGACCGAGCCCGGCGGCGAGCGCCCGCCGGTCACGCAGCTGGAGGTCGCGGTGCTCGACCGCACCAGGGAGCACCGCAAGTTCCAGCGGCTCACCGGCCCGCGCCTGGAGCGGCTGCTCGCCGGCACCTCGCCGGCCGAGAAGCCGCCCGCGGGTTCCACGCCGCAGGCCGACGACGTGAGCGGCGCGCTGAACGGGTCGCCGGGCGACTCGGCGGCCACCGCTCCCGAGGGCGACATCGACGACGGCTCAGGCGGCTGAGCCGGCCGCCGAGGTCTCATCGGTCCTGCTTCCGTCCCGGTCCCCGTACGTGAGGGGGCCGGGACGAGCCGTTTCCGGCCCCGCACGAGGGAACCGCGACGAGCCGTTACGCCCGGGTAAGCGGAGCCCCTCATTGTCGTCTGGTGACAACAAATCCGGATGTCATATTATGCGACGACATTGAGGGGAATGTCCTAATTGCACCATGCTCTCGCCATGCAGGCAGCCATAACGCTGGACGACGTCGCACCGCTCGCGCGGGGCTGTGCCGTGCTCGGCACCGGAGGCGGCGGTGACGTCCGGGCCGGGGCGCTCGCGGCCCGCAGGGCGATCAGGGAGCACGGGGAAGTGCCTCTGGTCACGCTCGCGGATCTCGCCGAAGATGATCTCGTGGTCCCCCTCTCCGGCATCGGCGCGCCGACCGTCAGCCACGAGATGATCCACGCCGAGGCCGAGCCCGACCGCATCCGCGACGAGATCGAGCGCATCTTCGGCCGCCCGCCCGCCGCGGTGATGTCCTCGGAGATCGGGGGAGGCAACGGCGTCGCCCCCGTCGCCTGGGCCGCGCGCCTCGGGGTGCCGCTGCTGGACGCCGACGGCATGGGCAGGGCCTTCCCCGAGGTCCAGATGGTCTCCATGTACGTAGCGGGGCTGCCCGCCAACGTGGTGATCATGACGGACGTCGTCGGCAACGTGGTCACCATCAGGCCGGTCGACGGGCTGTGGGCCGAGCAGATCGCCCGCGCCGTCTGCGTCGCCGCCGGATCCAGCGCGCTCATGGCCGACTACGTGCTCACGGCGCGCGAGGCGCGCGGAGCCGTCATCGAGGACACCGTGACCCGCGCCATCACGGTCGGGCGCGCCACCGAGAACGCCGCCGACCCCCTGGCCGCGCTCCAGGAGGCGCTTGAGGCCAGGCGGCTGATCGGCGGCAAGGTCACCGACGTCGCCCGGCACACCTCGGGCGGGTTCGTGCGCGGCACGGTCACCGTCGAGGGCGTCGGCGACGACCGGGGCCGCACGCTCACCCTGGAGATCCAGAACGAGAACCTCGTCGCCTTCGAGCGGGGCAGGGCGCTCGCCATGGTCCCCGACCTGATCAGCGTGGTCGACAGCCAGACCGCCACCGCCGTGCAGACCGAGGCGCTCAGGTACGGCCAGCGCGTGAGCGTCCTCGCGTGGCCCTGCGACCCCCTGTGGCGCACCCCGATGGGACTGCGCACCGCGGGCCCGCGGGCCTTCGGTTACGACCTCGACTACGTCCCCGTGGAGGAGACAGCCGTATGACCACCGGCACCGGCGGGAAGTCCGCCCGATGACCCTCCGCATCGGCATCGACGTCGGCGGGACCAACACCGACGCCGCCGTCCTGGACGAGGCCGACCGCATCGTCGCCCGGGCCAAGAGGCCCACCAGCGCGGACATCACCGGCGGCCTGCGCGCCGCCCTGGCGGCCGTCCTCGACGAGCTCGGCGAGCGCTCTGGCGAGGTGTCCCGGGTGATGCTCGGCACCACCCACGCCACCAACGCGATCCTGGAGCGTCGCTCCCTCGGCAGGGTCGCGGTCGTCCGCCTCGGCGCCCCCGCCACCACCTCCATCCCGCCGCTCTCCGACTGGCCGGCCGACCTGCGCCGGGCCGTCGCGGCGGGAGCCGTCATCGTGCGCGGCGGCTACTTCGTGGACGGCCGCCCCATCGCCCCCCTGGACACCGACGCCGTCAAACGCTTCCTGAACGAGCCACGCGACGGCGTCCCCGTCGAGGCGGTGGCCGTCACGGGCGTCTTCAGCCCGGCGAGCGCCGAGCAGGAGAAGCAGGTGGCCGAGATCGTCCTGGCCGAGCTCGGCGAGAAGGTCGCGATCAGCCTCAGCCACGAGATCGGCTCGCTCGGCCTGCTGGAGCGCGAGAACGCGACCGTGCTCAACGCCGCCCTGTACGGCGTCGCCCGCGACGTCACCGGGGGGCTGCGGCAGGCGCTGGACGAGCGGGGCCTCGCCGTCGAGACGTTCTTCGCCCAGAACGACGGCACGCTCATGGCCGTGGACTACGCCGCCCGCTACCCGGTGCTGACCATCGGCTCGGGGCCGGCCAACTCCCTGCGCGGCGCCGCGTTCCTCTCCGGCGTGAGCGACGCGATCGTCGCCGACGTCGGCGGCACCTCCACCGACCTCGGCGTGCTGTCCGGCGGCTTCCCCCGCGAGTCCGCGGCGGCCGTGGAGATCGGCGGGGTCACCACCAACTTCCGGATGCCCGACATCCTGTCGGTCGCACTCGGCGGCGGCACCGTGGTCGGCGAGGGCCTCGGCCCCCGCTCGGTCGGCTACCGCATCACCGAGGAGGCGCTCGCCTTCGGCGGCCCGACCCCGACCATGACCGACGCCGCGGTCGCCGCCGGTCGTGGCACGGTCGGCACCCGCCCGGTGGCGGCCTCGGAGCGGCTGAGCCGCGCCGTGCGGCTCGCCGACGAGATGGTGATCGACGCGGTCGACCGGATCGCGCTCGGCAAGGCCGACCGCCCGCTCATCGCCGTGGGCGGCGGCGCGTTCATCCTGCCCGGCTCGGTGCCCGGCGTCAGCGAGGTCATCCGCCCCGCCGACGCCGCAGTCGCCAACGCCGTCGGCGCGGCCATCGCCCTGGCCAGCGGCCGGTTCGAGACCATCGCCCCCGCGGGCGCGGGACGGGCCGCCGCCGTCGAGCGGGCCAAGGAGGAGGCCGCCGCGCGGGCCGTGGCGGCCGGAGCCGACTCGGGACGGGTCGAGATCGTCGAGCTCACCGAGGTCCCCCTCAGCTACCTGCCCGAGCCGGCCGTGCGCGTCCACGTCAAGGCCGCCGGACCCCTGATCTGACAGAAAGGACCCCATGATGCGCTGGCACAGGAGCCTGGCCGTCCTCACGGCCGCGGGCTCGGTGGCACTCACCGCCGCGGCCTGCGGAGGCGGCCAGGTAAGGGGTACGCAGAACACCCCGCAGGCGGGCTCGGCGGGCGGCGCGGCGAACGCGACCTTCGTCTACGTCCCCAACCTCGACGTGGTGACCGACTGGGACCCCGCGACCTCGTACTCCAACGAGATCATCGCGATGGAGAACATCTACGAGTCGCTCACCCGCTACGACCCGCGGGCCAAGAAGGCGGAGCCGAGGCTCGCCACCTCGTGGACCTCCTCGGGCGACGGCAAGACCTGGACCTTCACCCTGCGGCCCGGCGCGACGTTCCACACCGGCAAGCCCGTGGACGCCGCCGCCGTGAAGGCGTCGGTCGAGCGCACCAAGAAGGAGGCCGGCGGCCCCGCGTACATCTGGGACTCGGTGGAGTCGGTCACGGCCGTGAACACCACCACGGTGGAGTTCAAGCTCAAGTACGCGACGCCGCTCGACCTGGTCGCCTCCTCCGACTACGGGGCCTACGTCTACGACACCACCGCCGCCCCCGACCTGAAGAAGTGGTTCGGCGAGGGGCACGACGCGGGGTCGGGGCCCTACACGGTCGACACCTGGCAGAAGGGCCGGGAGACCGAGCTGACCCTCAAGGCCTTCGACGGTTACTGGGGCGGCTGGGCGGGCTCCCGCTACAAGCGGGTGGAGTTCCGTGTCACGCCCGAGCTGACCACCGCCTGGCAGCTCCTGCAGCGCGGTGAGGTCAACTTCGTCCAGCGGCTGAACCCGCAGCTGTTCGCCCAGGCGGGCGGCCAGGGCGCGCAGACCTCGCAGACCCCCTCGTTCCAGAACCTGCTCGCGCTGTTCAACACCGAGAGCGGCCCGCTGAAGGACGTGCGGCTTCGCAAAGCGGTGCAGAAGGCCATCGACTACGACGGCCTGGTCGCCGCGCTCAAGGGCTCGGGGGTCAAGGCCAGCGGCCTGGTGCCCGAGGGCCTGCTCGGCCACACGCCGGGGCGCGAGCCCGTGCAGGACCTCGCGGGGGCCGAGTCGCTGCTGAAGGAGGCGGGCTACGGGCCGGGCGGCAAGCCGCTGACGCTCACCATGACCTACGCGCAGGGCGACGGCGACCAGCAGCTGCTCGCCACCCTGCTCGGCTCGGCCCTGGACAAGCTGAACGTCAAGCTCGAGGCCAAGCCGCTGCAGTGGAACACCCAGTGGGACCAGGGCAAGTCCGCGGACCCCGCCAAGCGCCAGGACATCTTCGTCATGTACTGGTACCCGGACTACGCCGACGCCTACTCCTGGTTCGTCAACGTCTTCCGCGGCTCCGACAAGCCCGCGTTCAACCTGTCGTACCTGAAGGACGACCAGGTGGACGGCCAGATCGACAGCCTTCCCGCGCTGACCGCGACCGACCAGGCCGCCGCCGAGAAGGCCTACGCCGACCTGCAGAACAGGATCGTCGACGACCAGGCCGCCGTCGCCGTGCTGTTCACCCAGAACTACCAGCGCGCGTACGCCAAGGGCGTCCAGGGGTACACCGACAACCCGGCCTACCCGAACGTCGTCTTCGTCCACGACCTGACGGCCGGCGCGTAACGGGTGGTCCGCTACCTCGCCCATCGCCTCGGCCAGGCCGCGCTGGTCGTGGCCGGGGTGATCGCGCTCACCTTCGTCGTCACCCGGCTGGTGCCGGGTGACCCGGCGGTGGCCTACGCCGGGCCCAAGGCGAGCCCCGCCGAGCTCGCCGCGGCCCGCGCGCGGTTCGGCCTGGACGACTCGCCCCCGGCGCAGCTCCTGAACTACGTCCGCGACCTGTTCGCGGGCGACTGGGGCACCAGCCTGCACACCCGGCAGCCGGTCGCCCAGGACCTGGCCACGGCGTTCCCCGCCTCGCTGGAGCTCGTCGGCACCGCGCTGGTCATGGCGGTGGTGGTGGGCATCCCGCTCGGCGGGCTGGCCGCGCGCTTCCGGGGCAGGGGGCCTGACCTGACCGTGCGGGTGTCGTCCGTGCTGGCCGTCTCGGTGCCGGTGTTCTGGCTGGCCCTCGCGGTGCAGACCGTGTTCGCCAGCAACCTCGCGTGGTTCCCCGTCGCGGGCGAGTACGACAACGCGCTCGACTCCACCAGCCCGCTGCACGTGTACACCAACATCACCGTCGTGGACGCGGCCATCACCGGCAACTGGCCGATCCTCGGCAGCACGCTCGCCCACCTGGTGCTGCCCGCGCTGGTGGTGGCCGCCTACCCCACCGGCCTGATCGCCCAGATGACCCGCGCCGCGCTCATCGAGGAGGCCGGGCAGGACCACACCCGCCTGGCGCGCGCCCTCGGGTTCGGCGAGACCTCGGTGCTGACCCGCTTCGCCCTCCGGCCCGCGCTCAACCCGGTGCTCTCCCTGATCGCGCTGGTGTTCGCCTACGCGGTCGTCAACGGCTTCCTGGTGGAGGCGGTGTTCAACTGGCCCGGCCTCGGGCGGTACGCCGCCGACTCGATCAGGTCGCTGGACACCCCCGCGATCGCGGGCGTCACCCTGCTGGTGGCCCTGCTGTACGTGCTGGCCAACCTCGTGGTCGACCTCCTCCAAGGCGTCATCGACCCGAGAGCGAGGACCCGATGACCGCGCCGCCCCCCGCCCCGGGACCGGGACCCACGCCAGGGAGGACCCGATGACCTCGGTCGCGCTTCGCCGCACCCCCCTCCGCAGGCTGGGCGACCTCGCCAGGGCCGACGTCCTCGCGGCCACCGGCCTGGTGATCCTGGTCCTCATCGTGCTCGCCGCGCTGCTGGCGCCCTGGCTCGCGCCCTTCCCCGACGACGGCGGGGCGGCGACGCATCCCGCCGAGGCGCTGCTCCCGCCGGGCGCCGACCACTGGTTCGGCACCGACCAGGTCGGGCGGGACGTGCTGAGCCGGGTGCTCTTCGGCGCCCGCACCTCGCTGTTCATCGCGGCCGCCGTGCTCGTCGTCTCCGCCGTCGCCGGAGTCGCGCTCGGCGTCGTCGCCGGGTACGCGGGCGGCTGGGCGCGCGATGTGATCATGCGGGTCACCGACGTGTTCCTCGCCTTCCCCGCGCTGCTGCTGTCGCTGGCCCTGGCGGTGGTGCTGCAGCCCTCGGTCACCACCGTGATCGTGGCCATCGCGGTGACCTGGTGGCCCTGGTACGCGCGGCTCACCGCCTCGGTGGCCGCCTCGGTCGCGGGCCGGGGCTTCGTGGACTCCGCCCGCTGCCTCGGCGTGCCCGCCCCGGTGATCGTCTTCCGGCACGTGCTGCCCAACTCGCTCACCCCCGTGCTGGTGCAGCTCTCCCTGGACGGGGGCGGGGTCATCCTCACCGCCGCGGCCCTGTCCTACCTCGGGCTCGGCGCCCACGAGCCCACCGCGGAGTGGGGCCTGATGGTCGAGCAGGGGCAGACCCTGTTCACCACCGACTGGTGGGTGGTCACCTTCCCCGGCCTGGCCATCCTGGTGACCGCGTTCGCGTTCAACGTGCTCGGCGAGGGACTCCGCGCCGCACTCGACCCCCACAGGCGGCCCCGATGACCGTCCCACCCCAGCTCCTGCCCGAACCCGCCGGACGGCCCCGATGAGCGCCCCTCCCGAAGGCCCGGAGACGCTCATCAGGGTGCGCGACCTGGTCGTCCGCATTGGCGACCGGGTGATCTCCAGCGTCCCGGCCCTGGACGTCGCCCCCGGCCAGTGCGTCGCGATCGTGGGCGAGAGCGGCTCGGGCAAGACCACCGCCCTGATGGCCACTCTCGGCCTGCTGGACGGCGCGGAGGTCACCGGCGAGATCGTCGTGTGCGGAACCGACGTGATCGGCGCCCCGGAGAGGCGGCTGCGGGAGATCCGCGGCGCGCGGGCGGCCCTGGTCATGCAGTCCCCCCGCGCCGCGCTCACCCCGACGATGCGCCTCGGCACCCTGCTGCGCCGCGCCCTCGCCCGCCACGGGGTCAAGGGCGAGCAGGCCGCGCGGCGGGCCGAGGACGCTGTCGCCGCCGTGCTGCTGGACCGCGCGATCCTGCGCCGCTACCCGCACGAGGTCTCCGGCGGGCAGGCCCAGCGGTTCGCCATCGCGCTCGCCATCGCCCTCGGCGCCGACGTCATCGTGGCCGACGAGCCGACCAGCGCGCTGGACGTCACCGTCCAGGCCGAGGTGGTCGGGGTGCTGCGCCGCCTGCGCGACGAGCGGGGCCTCGCCGTGCTCCTGGTATCGCACGACCTGGCGCTGGTGTCGGCCATCGCCGACCACGTCCTGGTCATGCGCGAGGGGACGGTGGTCGAGAGCGGGCCCGCCGCCGAGGTGTTCGCCCGCCCCCGCGCCCCCTACACCCGCGAGCTGATCGCCGCGGTCCCCGAGCTGCCGGAGGTGGGGCGATGAGCCTGCTGAGCGCCGAGGAGGTGACGCTCGCCTACGGGCGGACGCCCGTGGTGCACGAGGTCAGCCTCGCCGTCGAGGAGGGCGGCGTCGGGCTGGTCGGCGAGAGCGGCTCGGGCAAGACCACTCTGGCCCGTGCCCTGCTCGGCCTGCTCACGCCCCGCTCGGGCAGGGTCCTGTACGGCTCGCGCGACCTGGCCGCGATGAGGCGCGGCGAGCTGGCGGAGTTCCGCGGCGCGGTGCAGCCGGTGTTCCAGGACGGCAGCGAGGCGCTCAACCCCCGGATGCGGGTCGGCTCCTCGATCGCCGAGGCGCTGAGCACCCACCACCGGCTCGACCGGGCGGCCCGCCGCGTGCGGGTGGCGGAGCTGCTGGACGACGTGGGGCTGGAGCCCGGCCTGGCGGCGCGCAGGCCGCACGAGATCTCCGGAGGGCAGCGGCAGCGCGCCGCCATCGCCCGCGCCCTGGCGGTCGCGCCACGGCTGCTGGTGCTCGACGAGCCGACCAGCGCCCTGGACGTGACCGTGCAGGCCCGGGTCCTGGACCTGCTGCAGGCCCTGCGCGCCGGCCGGGGACTCACCTACCTGCTGATCACCCACAACCTGGCGGTGGTCGACCGGCTCTGCCGCACCTCGCACGTGCTGTTCGCCGGCCGCGTGGTGGAGTCCGGGC
Organism: Sphaerisporangium viridialbum; assembly: GCF_049674955.1. Classification (GTDB taxonomy): domain Bacteria; phylum Actinomycetota; class Actinomycetes; order Streptosporangiales; family Streptosporangiaceae; genus Sphaerisporangium; species Sphaerisporangium viridialbum. The sequence goes on from NZ_CP187232.1 coordinate 4,011,038, forward strand.
CCACCCGCGACCTGCTCACGCGTCCCGCCCACCCGTACACGCTCGCCCTGCGCGACGCCGTGCCCCGCATCGGCGGCCCGCCGCCGGCGGCCACCGGGCGCACCGAGGCGGCGCCCGCCGAGGTCGGGTGCGCCTTCCGGCTGCGCTGCCCGCTGGCCGTGGACCGGTGCGCGGCCGAGGCCCCGGCGCCGCGAGCGCTCGGCGGGCGCCGCGTGGCGTGCCACCGGGCGGAGGAGGTCCTCACGGTTGCTCCACGTCAATGATCTGCTGCGGGCCCCCGCCGGGCGGCGGCTGACGCTGGTCGCCGGGCCCTGGGACGCGCGCGCCGTCGAGAGCGTCGTCATCGTCGACGAGCCGGGCGAGCTGCGGCGCGCCCCCGCGGGCGCGGTCGCGGTGCTGTCGCGCAACGCCATGCAGGCCGGCCTCGGGGTGGCCGCGATGCTGCGCACCGCCGGCGAGCGCGGGCTGGCCGCCCTGGTGCTGCCCGGGCATTCCGGCACCTCTCCCGCCATCGTGGAGCTGGCCCGCAAGTTGCGTGTGGCCGTGCTGGCGGGCTCCTTCGACCAGACGCTGTCCGACACGGTCTTCGGCCTGAGAGAGGTCGTGCGGTCCGACCCGGGGCTCCTGCTGAGCCGCACCAGGGAGGCGGTGGAGCGGCTCGGCGCGGTCGACGGAGCGGGCGAGGACGTCATCCTGCGGGCCGCCTCCGAGGCGGTCGGCGTGGCCTACGGGGTCGCCGGGGTGGCCGAGTCCGCGGCCACCTCGGCCGTGATCCGCGTGGACGGCCGCGCCGACGGCTACGTCCGCTGGGCCGATGACGATCCGGCCGCCGCGATCGTGGCCGGGGTGGTCGCCGCCATGCTCGGCCGGGTGCGCGCCGCCGCGCGGGCCGCCGAGGCCGCGCGTGCGGCCGCGCTCCTCGCACTGGTGCGCGCCCCCGCCAGGGACCTGCCCGCCGCACTGCGCCGGGCCAGGATCGCCGGCGTGCCGGTGGACGGCTGGCACGTCGCGGTGTTCGTCCGCACGGAGTCCGGCGTGCCTCCCTCGCCCTGGGCGGAGGAGGAGCTGGGCGGCACGCTGCTCGCCACCCCCTGGCAGGACGGCCTGCTGCTCGTGCGCACCTGCGAGGAGCGGCCGGCGCGCGCGGAGGACGTCCTCGACGCGGCGCGGGTCGCCAAGTCCTTGCCCACCGGCGTCGTGGCGGGGATCGGCACCTGCCAGCAGGGCGCGGAAGGGCTCCGGCGGACCGCCGCGCAGGCCAGGACGGCGGCCGCGCACGCTCGCCCCGGCGAGGCGGCGGCCTTCGACCGGCTCGGAGTCCACGCGGTGCTCGCCGAGCTGGCCGGGAGCGACAGCGCGCTCATGGCCGCCCGCGACATGCTGGCCCCCCTCGACCGGCTGGGCGTCCTCGCGCCGCACGCCGTGCCCACGCTCAAGGCCTACCTCGACACCTGGGGCTCGCGCACCAAGGCCGCCGCGCTGCTCAACCTGCACCCGAACGCCGTCGCCCACCGCGTGCGCCGCATCGCCGAGGTCCTCGACCTCGACCTGTCGGACACCGAGACGCGCTTCGCCCTCCAGCTCGCCTGCCACGTCGTGACCGAGGCGGGCCCATGACCGGGACGCCGTCCAGGCCCCGCGTGACCGGGGTGTGCCGTGGAGACAACAACCTACGGGGGAACGTTGTGAGGACACATCGACACCGGCCGGACACGGCCCTACCTTCCGTGACATGTCCACAGTCATAGGGGTCGACGTCGGCGGCACGTTCACCGACCTGGTCTCGTACGACGCCGAGACCGGTGAGATCACGGTGGCCAAGCGGCCGACGACGCCGGAGGCCCCCGAGATCGGGGTGCTGGCCGCCGTCGACGCGGCGGCAGGCGCCGGTCTGCTCGAGCGCTGCTCCTACTTCGTCCACGGCACCACCGTCGGGCTCAACGCGCTGCTGGAGCGGCGCGGGGCGACGGTCGGCCTGATCACCACCGAGGGGTTCAGGGACGTCCTTGAGATCCGGCGGGGCGACCGGGACGATCCGTACGACCTGTTCTGGACCCCGCCGCCTCCCCTGGTGCCGCGCAGGCTCCGCAGGGAGGCGCGGGAGCGGATCGCCCACGACGGGACGACGGTGCGCGACCTCGCGCCCGCCGATGTCCTGGCCGCCGCCGAGGTCTTCCGCGCCGAGGGAGTGGACGCCGTCGCCGTCGTGCTGATCAACGCCTACGCCAACCCGGCGCACGAGCTGCGGGCCCGCGACCTGCTGCGCGAGGCCGGGTTCGCCGGAGAGGTGTCGCTGTCGCACGAGGTGTCGGGGGAGTACCGCGAGTACGAGCGCACCACCACCACCGTGGTCGACGCGTTCGTACGGCGGCGGATGGGCCCCTACCTGCACAACCTCGACCGCGAGCTGCACCGCAGGGGGTTCTCGGGGCGGCTGCTCGTCACCCGCTCGGGCGGCGGGGCGTTCACCCTGGCCGAGGCCGCCGCGCGGCCGTTCGAGACCATCCTGTCCGGGCCGGTCGCGGGGGCGGCGGCCACCGCCCGCGTCGCCCGGGCCCTCGGCATCCGCTCGGCCGTCGTCGCCGACGTGGGCGGCACCAGCTTCGACACCGCCCTGATCGAGGACGCCAGGCTCCCGCTGCTCTTCCAGGGCGAGGTGGAGGGCCTTCCCCTGCAGAGCCCCTGGGCGGACGTGCGGTCGGTCGGCGCGGGCGGCGGATCGGTCGCCTACGTCGACGTGGGCGGGCTCCTGCGCGTGGGACCGCGAAGCGCGGGCGCCGTGCCGGGCCCCGCCTGCTACCAGCGCGGCGGCGCCGAGCCGACCGTCACCGACGCCGCGCTCCACCTCGGCATGATCATCCCCGGGCCGATGTCCGGGGGCGTCGTGCTGTCGGCCGAGCGGGCCGCGGAGGCACTGAAGCCGCTCGCCGGGCCGTCGGGGCTGGCGGGCACCGACGCGGTCGCCGAGGGCGTCGTCAGGATCGCCGCCGCGCACATGGCGCAGGCGGTGCGCGGGGTGAGCGTCGACCGGGGCGCCGACCCCCGGAGCGCGGCCATCGTCGCCTTCGGCGGCGCGGGGCCGCTGTTCGGATGCCTGCTCGCCGACGAGCTCGGCGTGGACCAGGTCGTCGTGCCACCCAACGCCGGCAACTTCTCGGCGGTGGGGCTCATGCAGGCCGACATCGTCCGCAGCGCCGCCCGCACTCTCGTCCGCGCCCTCGACGACGCCGGCCTGGAGGAGATCGCGGGAACGGCCGCCACGCTGTTCGCCCGGCTGGCCGAGCGCGACGGCGCCGCGGCCGTACCTGAGGACGCGGAGGAGGCCGTGGCGGTGCGGGAGCTGGACCTGGACCTGCGCTACCGGGGCCAGGAGCACACGCTGACCGTGCGGGCCGAGCCGGGCGACGACGCGGCCATGATCAGGGAGCGGTTCGCCACCGCCTACCACCGCTCCTACGGCCACGAGCTGACCGACCCGCTCGAGGTCGTGACGGTCCGTGCGACCCTGCGCGTCCCGATGAGGGCCGAGCACGAGCTGGTCCCCGCGCCCCCCGCCGAGGAGGAGCCGGGCCGGGAGATCCGGCTGTGGTCGTTCAGGCGCCGCGCGTTCGCCGCCACCCGCGCCGTGCCGCGCGCGGCGCTCGCCGGGCCTGCCGAGGGCCCGCTCGTGCTCGTCGAGCCCACCGCGACCACCTACGTGGACGAGGGGTTCACCGTGGAGGCCCACCCCAGCGGATGCCTCCTGATCAGCAGGAACGCGCCCAGTGGGATCGCGGCGGCCGAGGGCGCCGCGAGGACGGAGGCGAGCAGCCGATGACCATCGTCAGGACGACCTTCGCCGAGCCCCACCCCGGGCTAGGAGACGGCGCCGACCCGATCACCACCGAGATCGTCCGGCAGGGGCTGAACGCCGCGGCCGACCACATGAAGCGGTCGCTGGTGCGCACCGCGTTCTCGCCGATCATCTACGAGGCCCTGGACTTCGCGGTCGCCTTCTACGACGACGACCTCGGCATGCTGGCCCAGGCCCCGACGCTGCCCGCGTTCATGGGCACGCTGGGGTTCTGCGTGCGGGAGGCGGTGGAAGGCGTCGGCGGCCCCGGCGCCCTGGCCCCCGGCGACGTGATCCTCTACAACGACCCCTACGGCACGGGCTCGCACCCGCAGGACGCCGCCATGGTGGTCCCGATCTTCGTGGCGGGGGAGCTGGTCGCCTACTCGGCGATCAAGGCCCACTGGCTCGACATCGGCGGCAAGGACCCCTACTGCACCGACACCCTGGACGTGTACCAGGAGGGCACCATCTTCCCGGGCGTCAAGCTCTACGACGCCGGGCGCCTGGTCACCGACGTGTACCGCATGATCCTCGCCAACAGCCGGATGGCCGACATGGTGATCGGCGACATCAACGCCATGGTCGCCGGGGCCAGGGCGGGGGCCGAGGCGCTGTCCGCCATCGTCGAGCGCCACGGCGTCGAGACGTTCAGGAAGTGCGTCGCCCGCATGTACGCCCACGGCGACGCGCTCGTGCGGAGCTGGTTCGAGAAGCTGCCCGACGGCGTGTACACCGCCTCCAGCGTGATCGACTCCGACGGGGTCAGCGGGGTCCCCGTGCCCTTCGGGGTGAAGGTGACCGTCGAGGGGTCCTGCATCGTCGTCGACCTCACCGACTGCCCCGACCAGGCGGCCGGTCCGATCAACTGCCCGCTGCCCTCCACCGTCGCGGCCTGCCGGCTCGCCATCGCGTTCCTCGCGGGGGCGGGCGAGCAGCCCAACGAGGGGCACTTCCTGGCTCTTGAGGTCCTCACCCGTGAGGGCTCGCTCTTCCACCCGGTGCGGCCCGCGCCCTGCTTCATGTACGGGATCCCCTCCGACCACGCGATCGAGCTGGTCATCCGCGCGCTGGCCCCCGCCGTGCCGTCCATCGTGCCCGCCGCGAGCGGCGGCGACATCAACGCGCTCGTGTGGTGGGGCAACCGCGAGGACGGCGGCGCGCCGTGGGCCGACGGCGCGCCCCACCCCGTCGGGCAGGGCGCCTCGCCGTTCGCGGACGGGGCCAGCGCCCTCATGTACATCTCGGAGTCCGCCACCCGCTTCACCCCCGCGGAGGTGTGGGAGGCACGCAACCCCTGGCGCATCGAGCGGCTCGCGCTGGCCGAGGACTCGGGGGGCCCGGGACGGTACCGGGGCGGGCTCGGGCTCGACCTGTCCTTCCGCTGCCTGGAGGACCAGTACCTGACCTCAGCCCTTGCCCGCACCGCCCTCGCCCCCTGGGGGCTCGCCGGCGGCCTCGCGGGGCGGCCCAACCGGCTCACGGTCGAGTACCCGGACGGCACCACCGAGGACCACGCGCTCAAGACCCGCATCCACCTGCCGAAGGGCACGCTGGTCCACCTGCGCACCGGCTCGGGCGGCGGGTACGGCGACCCGGCGGAGCGCGACCCGGCGGCCGTGGCCGAGGACGTGCGCGAGGGGTACGTCAGCGAGGAGCAGGCCCGCCGCCACCATCCCCACGCCTTCGGATGACCGGGCGGTCGGCGGCGGGCGAACCGTCAAGGATGCGAAGATCCGCACGCCTCCGGGGTAGGCCTCTCGTCACCTGAGGGCGATGGCACGGACTGCTCACCCGGAAACCCGGAGAAGATCCCTCCCCTACGGGCTCCCGGGGACATAGTGTGATGTGATGGATCGTCGCATCTTCGGCTTGGAGAACGAATACGGCGTCACCTGCACGTTCAGGGGGCAGCGCAGGCTGTCTCCCGACGAGGTGGCACGGTACCTTTTCCGCAGAGTCGTGTCCTGGGGCCGATCGAGCAACGTGTTCCTCCGCAACGGTGCCCGCCTGTATCTCGACGTGGGCAGCCACCCTGAGTACGCCACCCCCGAGTGTGACAACGTCGTGGAGCTCGTCACCCACGACAAGGCGGGGGAGCGCATCCTCGAAGGCCTGCTCGTCGACGCCGAGAAGCGGCTACGCGAGGAAGGCATCGCTGGAGACATCTACCTTTTCAAGAACAACACCGACTCCGCGGGCAACTCCTACGGCTGCCACGAGAACTACCTCGTCGGCAGGCACGGGGAGTTCGGCAGGCTGGCCGACGTCCTGATCCCGTTCCTCGTGACCCGGCAGATCATCTGCGGGGCCGGCAAGGTGCTCCAGACCCCGCGCGGCGCGGTCTACTGCGTCTCCCAGCGTGCCGAGCACATCTGGGAGGGCGTGTCGAGCGCCACCACCCGGTCGCGCCCGATCATCAACACCCGCGACGAGCCCCACGCCGACGCCGAGCGCTTCCGCAGGCTCCACGTCATCGTCGGCGACTCCAACATGAGCGAGTCCACCATGCTGCTCAAGGTCGGGGCCACCGACCTGGTGCTGCGCATGGTGGAGGCCGGCACGGTCATGCGCGACCTCAGCCTCGAGAACCCCATAAGGGCGATCCGCGAGGTCTCCCACGACATGACCGGACGCAGGCGCGTGCGCCTGGCGAACGGCAGGGAGGCCTCCTCCCTGGAGATCCAGCAGGAGTACCTCTCCAAGGCCCGTGACTTCGTCGACCGCCGCGGCGGCGACGCGATCACGCGCAGGGTCCTGGAGCTCTGGGAGCGCACCCTGCGGGCCGTGGAGACCGGAGACCTCGACCTGGTCTCACGCGAGATCGACTGGGTCACGAAGTACCAGCTCATCGAGCGCTACCGCAACAAGTACGACCTGCCGCTGTCCTCGCCCAGGGTCGCCCAGCTCGACCTCGCCTACCACGACGTGCACCGCAAGAGGGGCCTGTTCTACCTGCTGCAGAAGCGCGGCGCCGTGGAGCGGGTGGCGTCCGATCTGAAGATCTTCGAGGCCAAGTCGGTGCCGCCGCAGACCACGCGGGCCCGGCTGCGCGGGGAGTTCATCCGCAAGGCGCAGGAGAAGCGCCGCGACTTCACCGTCGACTGGGTGCATCTCAAGCTGAACGACCAGGCCCAGCGCACCGTCCTGTGCAAGGACCCCTTCCGCAGCGTGGACGAGAGGGTCGACAAGCTGATCGCCGGCATGTGAGCGAGGCCCCGGCCGGTTCGTCACGACGATCCGGCCGGGGCCTTCGCCGGTGAAAGTTTCGCCACGGGCCACCTGGGCGCTACGCCCGTATCCATGCCCGCAGCGGGGTTTCCGGTGGTCGCGGCGGTGTTTCCGGGGACGTTCCCTGAAGCGAATCCGAAGGCAAGGTCACACTTCGGCAAGATCGAGTCGCGCTGACTCACGTGGTCATGACGGTCCGGTAGTGTTACGCGAACGTGACGTCTTTCCAAGGGATACCCATGCGCCGACTGGCCGTTCTCGCCGCGTTGCCGTTGCTGTTCGCCGCCGCCTGCGGCGGTAACAACGGCGACGTGACCGCCAAGCCGGGGGCCGCGCCCTCCGGTGTGAAGGTGGCGGGAGAGTTCGGGAAGAAACCGCAGGTCACCTTCCCCGCGGGCAAGCCGCCCGCCACCTCGTCGGCGCAGACGATCTCCGAGGGCCAGGGCAACGTCGTCAAGGACGGCGACGCGGTCGTCGCCAACCTCACCGCCTACAGCTGGGACGGCAAGAGCAACGCGGCCTCGGGCTCCACCTACGACGACGGGGCGCCGCAGCTCATCAAGGTCGACGCCAAGCTCCCGTCGGTGGTGCACAAGGCCTTCCAGGACAGCAAGCCCGGCGGCCGGTTCCTCGCCGTCGTCGCCAAGGACAGCCTGACCGCCGACCAGGTCGAGCAGGCCAAGTCGCAGGGCGCCGACACCTCGATCGCCAGCGTCTACGTCGTCGACGTGATGGGCGTGCCCACGGCCAAGGCCGCGCAGGGCACCGCGACCGACCCGGGTGTCACGGGCGTCAAGCTGGAGAACCCCGGCGGAGACCAGGCCCCCAAGCTGACCACCAAGACCAGCGAGCCCGCGCCCAAGGGCCTCGTCGCCAAGACCGTGATCAAGGGCTCGGGCCCGGTCGTCAAGACCGGCCAGACCATCCTGGTGCACTACACCGGCAAGATCTGGGGCAGTGACAGCGAGTTCGACAGCAGCTGGAGCCGCGGCGAGCCGGTGATGTTCCCGATCGGCGTCGGCAAGGTCATCAAGGGCTGGGACCAGAGCCTGGTCGGCGTCCCGGTGGGCAGCCGGGTGCTGGTGTCCATCCCGCCGGACCTCGGGTACGGCAAGGCCGGCTCGGGCGACAAGATCAAGGGCACCGACACCCTCGTCTTCGTCGTCGACGTCCTGGGCGCCTACTGACCTCTCCGCGCCTCCCGCTTCGCTCGCCACGGCCGTACCCCCGCCCTTTACGGGCATGGGGTACGGCCGTTCGGCTTTCCAGAGGCGGTGCGGCACCGCCATACACTCGCCCTTGTGAGCAGTGACGATCTGGGCCATCCCGATGCCCTCGATGTGCTCGGCGCCCTCCGCGATCCCGTGCGGCGGGCGGTGTACGACTACGTGGCCGGGCAGGGGCATGAGGTGGGCCGGGACGAGGCCGCGCGGGCGGTGGGGGTGGGCCGCACGCTGGCCGCCTTTCACCTGGACAAGCTCGTCGAGGCAGGCCTGCTGGAGTCTGATTTCCGCCGGCTGAGCGGGCGCACCGGTCCTGGCAGCGGGCGCCCGGCCAAGGTCTACCGCCGTTCCCCGGTGGAGCATCAGGTCAGCCTGCCTCCGCGCGACTACCGCACCCTGGCGCTCGTGCTGGCCGAGGCCCTGGACGCGCTCGGCGGCGAGGAGGCCGCCGAGGCCGCCGCCCGCCGGGTGGGGGAGCGGGCCAAGGCGTCCGAGCTGCGCGAGGCGCTGCGGGAGCGCGGCTACGAGCCCTACGACGACGACGGCGACGTGGTCCGCCTGCGCAACTGCCCTTTCCACATGCTCGCCGAGGAGCGTCCGTTGATCGTCTGCTCGTTGAACCTGGCCCTGTGCGAGGGTCTGCTGTCGGCTCTCGGGGACCGCCGCGTCACCGCGCGGCTGGACCCCCGGCCGGGGGAGTGCTGCGTCGTCTTTTCTAAAAACAATGAAGATTGACATAGAAAGATCCGGCGTGGTGTCCTAGGCGCATGCATCTGGCCCAGCTCAACGTCGCCCACCTGCGCGCCCCCGTCGACTCGCCGGAGATCGCCGATTTCGTCGCCGCCCTCGAACCGATCAACGCGATCTCCGACGCGGCCCCGGGCTTCGTCTGGCGCCTCAAGGGCGGGGAGAGCCCCACCGACACCGTCCAGCACGATTACGGCGACCTGCTCTTGATCAACTTCTCGGTGTGGGAGTCCCGCGAGTCCCTGTGGAACTTCGTCTACCGCAGCCCGCACCTCGGCATCCTGCGCCGCCGCCGCGAGTGGTTCCACCGCGTCGCCGAGCCGTACAGCGTGATGTGGTGGATCCCCGAGGGCCACACCCCGAGCCTCGCGGAGGCCATGGAGAGGCTGCGGACGCTCAGGGAGGAAGGTCCCGGGCCGGACGCCTTCACCTTCACCGACTTCCACGAGCCGCCGACGACCGAGGCCGAGAGGCCGGCCGACCAGATGGCCTAAGTGGTCCCCGCCGGAAATCCCTCGGGGGTTGACGGTTCGGCCCTGGCCAGAGCCGCTGCCGACCCGATGATGTCGCAGAAGATCACCCGGCAGGTGAAGGAGATGATGCAGAAGCGGGATGAGGAGGGGCTACGGCGTTCCCGGACAGGTTTGATGCGCTCATGACAGGGACCGTTTCGGGGAGAGTCGGCTGACGCCGGGTGCGGTGAGCAGGTAGGACTCGTGTACGGAGCGCGGTTCAGGGGCGGCGGGCGGCCCAGGTAGTGCGGGTGGTTCGTACGGTGAGGTCCTCGCGCCGCAGGATGCTGTGGGGGCCGTCGCCGTCAAGGACGGCGTCGAGCAGGGCCAAGTCGGCATCGGACAGCTGGCCGTCCGCGTGGGAGCGCAGCTTGCTCAGGGATATCTGGGCGTAGCGGCCGGTGGCCTCGGGCAGCGGGGCGGGCAGGTCGATGGCGAAGGGCCGCTTGGCTTCGAGGACGAAGCCGGCGCGGCTGAGGTTGTCGGTCCAGTCGAGGGCCGGGCCGTTGTTCAGGGCGGCGTGCAGACGGGCTTCGAGGTGTCCCAGGCCGATGTCTTCGGGCAGGAAGCGGGGGAAGAAGTCCATCTCGGTCACCGCCAGGAGCCCGCCGGGCCGCATTGCGTCGAAAGCCCGGGCCAGGGCCTGGTCGGGGTCGGCCATGTGGTGCAGGGAAGAGGTCGCCCACACCAGATCGGCCGGGGCGAGTTCGGGCCAGACCGCGTCCAGGTCCGCCTGAACGGTGTCGAGCCGGCCGGCCAGGCCGAGCCCGTGGGCCTTCTTCGACAGATGGTGCAGCATCTGCGGGGAGAGGTCCAGCGCGGTGGCCTGGGCCTGCGGGAAGCGCTCCAGCAGGGCGATGGTCCCGGTACCGGTTCCGCTGCCCAGGTCGAGGATGCGGCCGGGGGCCGGGTCGGTGAGCTCGTCCAGCCAGGCGGTCAGCTCGGCGAGATGGCTGTGCAGAACCTCGGCGTCAAGGTCCAGGAGTTCCGCCAGGGCGACGGTGTCGGCCCCGGCGCGCTCGTGGTTCTGGTGAGGGCGGCGCATGTCCTTTATGTCGTTGGTGTTCACATTTCGACCCTAACGTCGATGTGCGCGCCTGGCATACACTCTTGCCTATGGCGCAAGAAAGCGATTTGGACGGCACCATCCGCCTCCGGATCAGGGGGCTGCGGCAGGCCCGCGGCTGGTCCCTGGACAACCTGGCCGAGCGGGCCTTCCTCAGCCCCTCCACGCTGAGCCGGATCGAGACCGGGCACCGGCGCATCAGCCTCGACCAGCTGATCGCACTGGCCCGCGCCCTGGGCACATCTCTGGATCAGCTGGTGGAGTCCGTCGACGACGACGACGTCGTGATCAGGCCGCATCGCGACGAACGGCTCGGGCTGACCACCTGGTTGCTCAGTCGCGAGTCCGGACCGGCCGGTGTCACCGTCGCCAAGATGCGCATCACCGACGAAGCCCGCGGGGACGGGACCGACCAGCTCGGGGTCCACCCCGGCAGAGACTGGTTCACCGTCATGTCGGGAACCGTCACGCTGCTGCTCGGTGAGCGCACCATCCACGTCGAGACCGGACAGGCGGCCGAGTTCTCCACCATGATCCCCCACGCCATCAAAGCCCACGGCGGACCGGCGGAGATTCTGATCATCCTCGACCACGATGGACAGCGCACCCACCTCCACCCTCCAGCCTGACCACCCGTCCGGAAGAGGAGACCCCATGCGTCGCGTCGCGCCCGGCGCACGGGTCCACCACGCCTGGCCAACCTCGGTAGCCCGTAAGAGGCTGACAACTGACATTGCTGACCGTGGTCAGTGCTCATGATCAGCCGACAGTGCTCACCGAATCGTGGATCCTAGCCTCGGGCTTTCGTGCGCCCAGCAGAACGGAGGTGAAGCCGTGACACCTGCGTACTCACGCCCGCAGACCGCAGCCAGGCGTTGGGCTCTGAGGGAGTAGGGCTTACCAGGGCACCGTGGTGCCGTCCCACGAGACGAATCCGCCGGTGGGTCCGTCATCGGGCAGCAGCGCCAACCGGACGGCTCCCGCCGCTGCTTCCGCGGGATCGCCGCCGCTGGCCGCGGCGAACGGGTTGAGGTCGGTGGCACGCAGGCCAGGCGCGAGCGCGTTCACCTTCACCCCGGCCTCGGCGAGCTCGAGGGCGTAGAAGACGGTGAGTGCGTTGAGTGCGTTGAGTGCCGCCTTCGACGACCGGTACGCCGCGCCGGCACCGGTACCGGACCCGGATCTGAACTGCGGGTTCGGACCGGTACTCCACGCGAGCGAACTGGTGTACGTGGCGGCGGCAGTGGTCGTCGACCCGGTCAGTGCGCCGAGTACGCGTCGGTGTCGATGTCCTCGATGAGGGTCGGTCCGGTGGGCGTCCAGCCGAGCAGCTCCCGCGTCCCGGTGCTGGTCGCCTCGAGGTCCATGGCGAAGAAGTTGCCGATCCAGCCGAAGTGGTCATGGACGTCCTCGGCGGCGATCGAGGCGACGGGCAGGTTGAACGCGCGGCCGATCGCCTCCGCGATCTCGCGGGTGGGGACACCCTGTTCGGCGACGGCGTGCAGGCGGGCGCCTGCAGGCGCCTTCTCGAGGCCGAGGGCGACGAGGCGGGCGGCGTCGGATCGGTGCACGGCGGCCCAACGGTTGGTCCCGTCACCGGGGTAGCCGGAGACGCCCTTCTCGCGGGCGACCGCGGCGATGATCGCGATGAACCCGTGGTCGCGGGTGCCGTGCACGGTGGGTGAGAAGCGCAGGCTCACGCTGTGCACGCCACGCTCGACGAACTCGAGCGCCAGGTTCTCGCTCCCGCCGCGGGGGGAGTCCGGGCCGTGGGCCGAGGACGCGTCGTCCTCGGTGGAGGGCCTGCCCTTGGCGAGGCCGGCGACGCCCGATGCGAACAGGAACGGACGGCCGGTACCTACGAGCGTGTCGCCGATGGTCTGGACGGCGGCCCGCTCGGCCGCGCTCGAGGCGGCCGGATTGGAGAAGTCGTGCTTGTTCGCGAGATGGATGACGGCCTCGGAGTCCTCGGCGCCGGCGCGGATGCTGTCGAGGTCGTCCAGGTCCCCGCGGCGGACGTGGGCGCCCTTCGCCTCGAGGGCCGCGGCGGACGCGTCGGACCTGGCCAGTCCGGTGACCTTGTGGCCCGTAGCGAGCAGTTCGTCGACCGTGGCGGAGCCGATCCATCCGGAGGCTCCAGTGACGAAAACGTGCATGATGTGATCTCCTTCGACGCCCCGCCAGTTAGCGGGGCGAATGATCCGAGTGGTTGGTAGCAGCGACTGATGTCAGTCACAGACATAGCTTACCCCTGTCAAGTCAGTCACTGTCATCGCTATACTTGATCGCATGGTGCGTTGGGAACCGGGGGCTCCGGAGCGGCTGCAGAAGGCGGCACTCGAGCTGTTCGCCACCCGCGGCTACGAGCAGACGACCGCCACTGAGATCGCACAGTCCGTTGGCCTGACCGAGCGCACCTTCTTCCGCCACTTCAGCGACAAGCGCGAGGTCCTGTTCTACGGGCAGGACGTGTTCGTCCAGGCGTTCCTCGCCGGCGTGGACACCGCACCACCGGGCGCATCTCCGATCGAGATCGTCGCCTGCGCCCTGCAGTCCGCGGCGTGCTTGTTCCCGGACGAGCGTCGGCCCCACTCCCGCCAACGACAATCGGTGATCGAGCAGAACCCCGCGCTGCAGGAACGCGAGTCGCACAAGCTCTCCAGCCTTGCCACGGCCGTCGCCGACGCCCTCCGCGCGCGTGGCATCAGCGAACTCGCCGCCACCCTGGCCGCGGAGTCAGGCACCACCGTCTTCGGGATCGCGTTCACACAATGGATCCGCGAGGGCGAGCAGCGATCTCTCGCCGACATCTCAGCGGACGTGCTCCGCGAACTACTCGCCCTGACCGGAAAGGCGACGGCCTCACGCAGCATCCCGTGACCACACCGACGCGTACCAGAAGAGCCGTCCGCGCACCGTCGGCGCACTGGATCGGGCAACCAGCGAGGACGAGTCCGTCACGAGGCCACTGGGTACCAGGAGAACGGGGCCCACTGCTTGATGGCGAAGGCTGCTCGATCTCCACGGCGCTGCGGCCGCTGAACCAGGCCCGAACCGTCAACCCCCGAGGGATTTCCGGCGGGGACCACTAAGAGGTCCTAACAAAATGATCTCTGGCGTATCCAGCGACTCGTCTGATCGTTGATCTCCGTGTGAAGAAGGGCGAACAGCTGCCGTGGATCGTGCAAGACAGCTTGTGGGAGCGGATCGAGCCGCTGCTGCCGAAGGTGGAGCGCCGTACCCGTCACCCGGGCCGCAAGCGGCTGGATGATCGCAAGGCCTTGTGCGGGATCCTGTTCGTGCTCTACACCGCGATCCCGTGGGAGTTCCTGCCCCAGGAGCTGGGCTTCGGCTCGGGGATGACCTGCTGGAGACGGCTACGGGACTGGCACCAGGCCGGGGTGTGGGACAAGCTGCACCAGCTTCTGCTGGCCGAATTGCACGCGGCCGGCCAGCTGGACTGGTCCAAGGCGGTGATCGACAGCTCCCACGTCCGAGCGCTCAAGGGCGGCCCAAAACCGGGCCGAGCCCGGTCGATCGCGCCAAGACGGGCTCGAAACACCACATCATCGCCGACGGCAACGGCATCCCCCTCGCCTTCTCCCTCACCGGCGGCAACCGCAACGACGTCACCCAGCTGATCCCCCTCCTCAAGGCGCTCCCGGCGGTGAAAGGCCGGCGCGGCCGCCCCCGCAAGCGGCCCGCCTGCCTGTATGCGGACCGCGGCTACGACCACGACAAGTACCGCCGCCTGGTCTGGCGCACAGGCATCAAGCCACGCATCGCCCGCCGCGGTACCCCGCACGGCTCCGGCCTGGGCATCCACCGCTGGGTCATCGAGCGCACCATCGCCCTGCTGCACTGGTTCCGCCGCCTGCGTATCCGCTGGGAGATCCGCGACGACATCCACGAGGCCTTCATGACCCTCGCCGCCGCGATCATCTGCTGGCGACGCCTCGTCCGCTGATCATTGTGTTAGGACCTCTAAGCCCTCGTCCGTTCATCGCCCAGGATCCGCGATCTTCCCGGACGCGGGATCCGGGTATCGACGGCTCACACGCCTTTCTACGACCATGCCTGCCGTCACCGGTTCAGACTGCTCCTTCCACTTCTTCCACGGTGATCGGCGGAGGGGTCCAGCGCTCGGTCCGGGGAGGCTTCAGGCCGTATTCGGCCTTGAGCTGTTCGGGGATGGCGTAGTGCATCACCCTGCCGCGGGTGAGCGAGCTCAGTTCGAGATTCGTGGTGACGTTACCGATGCGATCGAGCAGCCATTGCCCGAGCGGGCTGCGATCTTCGACGTCCTCCAGGAACCCCTGCACCAGAGGCACGGCCTTGACCACGTTGTCCCAAGCGGATGTGGGCACGCCGAGCCAGTCGGCAGTGGTGTCCCCGATGAGATAGCGGATGATGCCGGGGACCAGGGGATCGAAGAACGTGCCGGGGACCGCGTCCTCATAAAGCTTGATGAGCTGCCGCGTCAGCCGTGCGCCCTCCTCCGAGGGCCCCATGTTGTGCGCCATGTAGAGGTCGGAGTACCGGCGGGCGGATTCGAGGTCGGGGGGAGCGGCCTCGATCCCGAGAATGGCCCCCACCACGCGCCATGCATAGTAGTAAGCGTCGGCGCCTTCTCTCGTGAGGTGGACGCCCAGTCGGTCAATGGCGTCGAGGACCTGGATCGAGAACATCATCTGGCCGCCGATCATGTCCTCCTGGGAGATGGGCAGCCCGTCGGCCGTCTCGTCCCATTGACCTGATCTGCGCAGGTGGTAGCGGATGGCGGCATGCAGAAGACGCACCTTCTGCGCGGCCGGGATGAACCTGCCACCCGCCTCGAAGGCGTCGGGACGCATGAGGAAGACCGTGAACTGGCCCGTCTCCGCCATCCGCCGGGAAGGATAATCAAGCGAATGGGTGGCGCTGAGCAGCCGGGCCACCCGGGGAACGGAGTAGCACGCGGGCATGGACGCGAATGACAGCGCCGTGGAAACGTGGACGTTGTTGTCGATGAAGAACAGCCGCGCGTTCTCCATGATCGTCCAGTCGACCCACTCGGGCGGCATGCGCGTCGCGGAGAGATAGTCACGGGCGACGCCGGGCAGGCCGCTCGGCAGGTCCTGCCCCGACTGGCCGAACCAGCGCATCAACGCGTTGAACTCGCCGACCTGTCCCTTGGCGAAGAGCTCCTCCACCGTCGCGTCCGCCAACGGGTCGCCCTGCCGGCGCAGAGCGGCCAGCGTTTCCGGGGTGTAGATCATGTCTTTCTCGCTTTCACTCTTCGCGTACGGTCGCGGTCAGTGCGAGCTCCTTCAAAGCGTCGCGGGAGCCGGGAGGAAGACGTGACCGGTCGATCACGGAAAGGGCGGTGCGGACGCGCTCGTCGATCATGGTTTCGACGTGTTCTCGGGAACCCGCCGTCCGCATGATCTCCCTGATGCGCTCGATGGCGCTCGGGGTGGGCTCGTCGGACATGAGACGGTCCAGTGTCGTGAGTTCGGCGGGCTCGGCCAGGGAGCGGGTCATGGCGAGCAGGACGGTGGGCTTGCGGCCCTTCAGGTCGTCGGCATTCGACTTCCCGCTTGTTTCGGGATCGCCGAACACGCCCAGCAGGTCGTCGCGTAACTGGAACGCCTCGCCCAGCGGCAGGCCGTAGTCGGTGAACACCCTCATGGTGTCGGCGGAGGCGCCGGCCAGGGCTCCCCCGATGTGCAGGGGGCGCTCGATCGTGTACTTCGCGGTCTTGAACCGGATGATCTCCAGCGACTGCGACACGGCGGTGTGCCTGCCCGTGCTGAGGATCTCCATGAACTCGCCGGCGATCAGCTCCTTGGCGAGCGTCTCCCAAAGAGGACGGGCCCTGGCGAGGTAGGAACCGGGCAGACCGCAGGAGGCGAACAATTGGCAGGCCAAGGTCATCAGCAGGTCGCCCACCAGGATGGCCAGGGCGACACCGCCCGTGTGCCGTTGCTCAGCGCCGTCGAGAAGCTCCTGGAGGGCGACGTGGGCGGTCGGCGCGCCGTGCCGGGTCATGCTGGAGTCGATGATGTCGTCGTGGACGATGGCGGCCGCGTGTACCAGCTCCATCGCCGCGGCGGCCCTGACGACCTCCTCGCAGTCCGGCTGGCCACAGGCACGCCAGCCCCAGTAGCAGAAGGCCGATCGCAGCCGTTTTCCCGCGGATGACGCGACGTGCGCCTGAAAACCCAGCGGGGCGAGCCTCGGGTTCGTTTCCTCCAGGAGCCGGATCTCCTCCAGGAGAAATTCGTCCAGGACGTCTTCGACGCGCCTTTTGAACAGGGCGTGGTCAGGCATTCGCCCGCTTTTGACGGCTGATCGCCCGCTGGGCCAGCAATTCCAGATGAGGAACCGAGCCGTCGGTCCGGCGCTTCATCACGAGGTCGCCACGCGCCATGAGATCGTTCTGCGCCTGCAGGATCAGCTCTTTGAGGTCCGCTCTGCCCAGCAGGCCGCGCAGAATTCGCGCCTGCGCGTTGAGCCGGGTGGCGACCAGATCGGCGAGCCCGGCGACCGTGTACAGGACGCGCTCTCCCGCGTCCGTGTTCTTCGCTACTCCCATCGACTCTCCTTGCGTACTCGGCCGAGTTCTCCGCCCCTGGTGACGGATCAGCACCCCGTGGACCGGATCGAGGTATTACCCACGAGATTTTTCATGGATCAACCTCGAAAAGTCAATGCCGAGGAAAATTCACAAGGCCTTCATCGCGATATCGGAGAGTATGAATATGATCTATGGCACCACATGCGTGATTGTTCCTATTTCACTATTTATAGGAAAAAGTGATGTATTTCATGCGGGCCTCGTCACGGATGCGCCCCTGCCTCAGTCCGAGGAGATGGCCGACGGGCTCGGTTGGCCGTGGCCGGGGCGCGGACCCGGCTTCGACCGCTCCCCTCAGCGACTCGGCTCGGGGTCGAGCCAGACCAGGCGCAGGCCGAGCCGATCCGCGACTCGGACGGAACTCGACCAGCATCCGTGCGGCCGGCCGTTCGCGGTGATCGTCGCCGCCATGCCATCGGGCAGTTGCACCCCGTACAGCTCCACGCCGCCCTCGTCTCCGCACTCCTCGTCGGCGTCACGCAGCAACGCGAACAACCGCGCCTTCTCCTCCACCCCCAACCGAGGCACGTCCGCACTTGTCCCGCCTGCGTCGTGATAGACAGTCGGCAAGCTGGAATCGGGTCGCTGATCCATCGGGTCACCCCTTTCTCCGGCACCCAGGCCGGGACGGGCACAGCCATCGCACGCCAACCCGTCCCGGCCTCCGTTTACTTCTTCTATGACTGCACTCCGTGATCTGAGCGTCGCAGAAAGCGTGGCATCAACTCGGGAGGTGTGCAAGATTGGGTTCAGAAGAAATTGTAAAGAACCAATTTTGTTGGACTACGTCCGATTTCTACATCAGGTTGGTGGCGTCATGAGTGCCAGAAAGGGGCCAACGCTTCGTGCCCAATGGCTCGGCAAACAACTCCGCGAACTACGCGAAGCAGCCAAACTCACCCTGAAAGACGCCGGAGACTACATCCAGCGCGACCCATCGTCACTCAGTCGCATGGAGCAGGGGATCACGCCCATGCGCGTACCCGACGTCCTAACCCTGCTCAACCTCTATGGCGTGAGCGACGCCAACCTTCGCGAAGGACTCGAACGTCTCAGCCGCGACATCTGGCAGAAGAACTGGTGGGATGGCTACGCCGACGCGTTCACCGGTCGCATCATCGATCACGCTTGGCTGGAGTCCCGTGCCGGCCAACTGTGCTCGTACGACGCGATGGTGGTTCCAGGACTCCTCCAGACTTGCCAGTACGCCGAAGCGGTGATCCGCGCGGCGGATCCAAACAAGCCTCAAGAGCGGATCCAGCTCTGGGCCGAGTTCCGGTTGAACCGGCAACAGGTGCTCAGTGGGGATGCGCCTCTGCGACTCTCCGTGGTCCTTGACGAGGCAGTGTTGCATCGAGGGGTCGGTGGCGTGGAGGTGCTTCGCAATCAACTTCGGCACCTCATCACGTTGGTAGAGAGGCCGAACATCAGCATCCGCGTCCTGCCCTTCCATGCAGGCGCCAGTGCCAGCCCAGAAGGACCCTTCACGATCATCAATATGCCTGAGCCCTACCCGGATGTCGCTTACATCGAGACGCGAGCGGGTGGGCTGTACGTCGAAGGAGACGAGATGGAACACTTCGCCCAGGCGTACGATCGCCTTCATAACTCCACACTCGCGCCCGATGACTCCGTGGCACTCATCAGAGCGGCAGCGGAACGGACAGCCTGATCAGATGGAGGCACCCAGCATGGGCACCCCCGAGGAGCTTGCCGGCGTCGCCTGGCACATCAGCACAAAAAGCGCCAATGGCGGTGGAGAGTGTGTCGAAGCCGGGCCGCTGGCCGACGGCACTGAACGTGTCGCCGTACGCCACAGCCACCACCCCGACCGCGAGGTCATCCTCTACACCCGCGGCGAATGGCAAGCCTTCATCGCCGGCGTCAAAGCCGGCGAATTCGACTTCTCCACAGGCTGACGGCGGAGGCCGGTTGCCGGGGCTCAGGCCAGAAGGGAGGCGACGTGTCTTCCGGCGGCGGCTGAGGCCAGGAACCCAGCCAGGTCCTCCGACAGGCCGCGCCCCATCGTCGACAGCTTGACCGGGCTGTTCCTCAGCATCTCCTCCAGCCCGTCCACCGGTACGCCGACCAGTTCGTGGCGTGCGGCGAGCTCGGCGGCCTGGGCGCTGACGCGCTCGCCGAACTGGCCCGGCAGCTCCGGCACCACCACCTGTGCGGGGGCCAGCGCCACGCGGCCGTAGGCGGTGAGGGAGTGGTGGGAGACCCCGATGTGGCGCTCGCGCAGATCGCCCTCGCTGACCCGCAGCGCCCCGACCGGCCGCCCGCCCAGCACCGCCGCCGCGTTGAGCGCCTCGCCCGCCGACACCCCGGAGAAGCCCCACCGGGTGCCGGTGCCGAGGTTGCCCGGGCCCTGCGTGACGATCGCGACGTCGGCCGCAAGGACGTGCCGGGCGGCCAGCAGCCCCGTGTGGACGGTCACCGCCTCGACGTCGCCCCCGAAGGACTGCCCGGTCGTGACGACCCCGCACAGCCAGCCGATCTCCCGCAGCTTCGCGGCCGACATCGAGAACCAGCCCGGCAGCGCGCCCCCGTCGAGCATCACGTAGGCGACCCGGAGCGTCGCGGGGGAGCGCGAGCCGTACAGGCCGCACAGGATCGCGGGAAGGGCCGAGTGCAGGTCGGCGACGATCACCGGCATGCCGTCCACGGAGTCCGCGTCGCGCAGCGTCTCGTGGAAGGGGGAGTCCTGCTCGTCGGCGCCCAGCACGGTCGCCTGCAGGGGCGTGTATCGTGCCTTGACCAGGTGGCCGGGTCCTTCGGGATCTTCGGGCAAACGGTCCGGCACGGCCACTACCATGGCGTAGCCTCCCGTACCGAGGCCCATGGCGAGTGCGGTCGTGTTCAGCAGCACCGTGTCGCCGGGTTGGGGGCGGCCCACCAGCGGGGGGTAGGCCAGCGCCCGGCACCGCCCCTCGGGCAGCGTCACGTCCAGTTCCATCGCGCCCGGCCACTCGCGCCGGACCGAAAGCACCTCGCCCTTGCGCCATCTGATCACGCGGCAAGGGTAGCGTCACCTGAGAAGGGAGGCCTGATGTCCCGGCGCAAGACCGAGCGGCTGCTGAATCTCGTCATCTGCCTGCTCGCCACACGACGCCCGCTCAGCGCGGAGCAGATCCGCCACGCCGTGCCCGGCTACGACGCCGGCAACGACGAGGCCTTCCAGCGCATGTTCGAGCGCGACAAGACCGAGCTCCGCGAGATCGGCATCCCCGTCCAGGTGCACAAGGACCCCTGGGAGGACGAGCCCGGCTACCGCATCATGCGCCAGGCCTACGAGCTGCCCGAGATCACGCTGGAGGCCGACGAGGCCGCGGTGCTCGGCCTGGCCGCCCAGGTGTGGCAGCGGGCCAACCTCGCCGAGGCGGCGAGCGGCGCGCTGCTCAAGCTGCGCGCCGCGGGGGTGCAGACCGACGAGTCCGCCGCCGGGCCGCTGGAGCTCCGGGTGGACACCCGCGACCCCGCCTTCCCTGGCCTGTGGGAGGCGGTGCGCGACCGCAGGGTCGTCCGGTTCGACTACCGCGCCGCCGGCAGTGAGGTGCTGCTGACCCGCACGGTGGAGCCGTGGGGCGTGGTCAGCCGCCGTGGCCGCTGGTACGTCGTCGGCCACGACCGCGAGCGCGACGCGCCCCGGGTCTTCCGCCTCAGCCGGATCAGCGGGCCCGTCGTGTCCGTCGGCCGTCCCGGGGCGGTCACCGTGCCCGAGGGGGTCGACATCCGCTCGATGGTCGGCCACCGCGACAGCCTGGTCCCCGAGCGGGCCGCGACCGTCCGCGTCCGCGAGGGCACCTGCCAGTGGCTCCGCCAGGTCGGCGCCGTGCGGCCGGGCGAGGACGGCTGGGACCTCGTCACGCTCGACTTCGCCGACCCCGAGTGGCTCGCCGGGTCGATCGTCGGGTTCGCGGCCGACGCCGAGGTGCTGGACCCGCCCGACGTCCGCGACGCGGTCATCCGCCGACTGAAGGGAGCGCTGGCGTGAGCACCGCCGACCGGTTGCCCCGGCTCCTCGCCCTGGTGCCCTACCTCATGTCCCATCCCGGGGCGCAGGTGCCCGAGGTGGCCAAGCTGTTCGGGCTCACAGAGAAGCAGCTCGTCGACGACCTGCAGCTGGTGTGGATGTGCGGCCTGCCCGGCCACACCCCGGGCGACCTCATCGACGTCTCCTGGGACGGCGGCGAGATCCTCATCGACAACGCCGAGACCATCGCGCGACCGCTGCGCCTCGGCATCGACGAGGCGAGCGCGCTGCTGGTCGCGCTGCGCATGCTCGCCGAGCTTCCCGAGTTCGAGCAGGGCGACGTGCTGGCCCGGGTGATCGCCAAGCTGGAGGGCGCCGCGGGCGAGGGCGCGGCCGCGGTCAGCAGCCAGGTGGCCTTCGAGCTGGACGCCGCGCCCGACGCCATGGCCACCGTCAGAGCCGCGCTGCGCGCCGGGCGCCGCCTGTCCCTGCGCTACTACGTCCCGGGCCGCGACGAGATCACCCCCCGCGAGGTCGACCCCACCCGGCTGGTGATGGCGGACGGCCGCTCCTACCTTGAGGGCTGGTGCTACCGCGCGGACGGCATGCGGCTGTTCCGGCTCGACCGCATGGTCGGCGTCGACATGCTCGACGTGGCCGCCGATCCGCCGGCGGGGGCCGAGCCGATCGACGTCACCGACGGGGTCTTCCGCCCCTCGCCCACCGACGAGCTGGTGGAGCTGGAGCTGACCCCCTCCGGCCGCTGGGTCGCCGAGTACTACCCGTGCGAGGAGGTCACCGAGCTGGGGGAGGGCCGCCTGCGGGTGACCCTCCGCGCCCGCGACCAGGGCTGGCTCGTACGGCTTGCGCTTCGCCTGGGCGATGCCGGGCGGGTGATCTCGCCGGTGTCCCTGATCGACCGGGTGCGCGAGGAGGCCTCGGCGGCGCTCGCCCGATACGAGTCGGTCTCCTGACCCACGCGGCCCCATGGGGGGATGTCATCACATTGTGCCTTCGCTAGAGTTCCAGGTCATGATCTGGATCTACGTCGCGGTGGGCGTGGGCGTCGCGGGGCTGGTGCCACTGGTGGTGCTGGGGGCCCGGGTGCTGGTGGCCATGCGTGGACTGGCACGTGAAATCGAGCGGGCCACCACCCGTCTCGCGCCCGTCCAGGGTCGTTTCAAGGCGGCTCAGCGCGTCGATCGGCGCATCGGCCCGGTGGGAGGGGTGAATGAAGTGGTGGCGGCAGCGTACGATCGAGCTTGAGATTGCACGTCGCTCGGCGTAAGGATGTGTCATGCCATCACTTGGTCCCATGGAATGGATCCTCATTCTGCTGGTCCTGGTCCTGCTCTTCGGTGCCAAGAAGCTTCCGGACACCGCTAAGGCGCTGGGCCAGTCGTTGCGGCTCTTCAAGAAGGAGACCACCAAGCTCCAGGAAGAGGACGAGGTCAGGGCCGCCCAGTCCACGACCGCCACCGCCCAGCCCGCGGCAGCCCCGCAGCAGTCCCTCCCGCCCGTGACGCCCTCCATCGAGGACCGGCTGCGCGCCCTCGAGGAGGAGAACGCCAAGCTGCGCAACGCCCAGGCGGCCGTACCGAAGGACCAGGGCTCCGTCTGACGCGAGCCCGCTGACCTGACCGCCCCCCTTAGACCAGGACTAGATCGGGACGTCCGATGGCACTGCTGAAACGGTCAAGACCGGCTGGCGACGGCCCGGTCGCATCCGACGCGGACGGGCGCATGTCGCTCATGGATCACCTCCGTGAGCTGCGGAACCGCCTGATCAAGGCCATCCTCGGCCTGACGGTGGGCGCGGTGGTCGGTTTCGCGTTCTTCGACCGGCTCTGGGTCTTCATGACCGGGCCCTACTGCCGGCTGCCCGATGCCCACAAGCTCAAGCCCGGTGAGTGCACCCTCGTCGTGCAGGGGGTGTTCGAGGGCTTCATGGTGAACCTCCAGGTCGCCCTCATGTTCGGCGCGGTGGTCTCCGCACCGATCTGGCTCTACCAGGTCTGGGCGTTCGTCACCCCGGGCCTCTACCGCAACGAGCGGCGTTACTCGCTGTCGTTCCTCGCGATCTCGGTCCCGCTCTTCGCCGCGGGTGCCGCGCTGGCCTACTACACGATGGACAAGGGCCTCGCGTTGCTGCTGGGCTTCGCCCCCGGGAACGTGATCCCGCTCATCAGCATGGACCAGTACGTCGGGTTCATGATGGCGATGCTCGTGATCTTCGGGCTGTCGTTCGAGATCCCGTTGCTGCTGGTCTTCCTCAACCTGATCAACGTCCTGCCGTTCCGCCTGGTCAGCAAGCACCAGCGCATGGTCATCTTCCTGATGTTCGTGTTCGCGGCCGTGGCCACGCCGAGCCAGGATCCGATCACCATGCTGGCGCTGGCGCTGCCGATGGTCGGCATGTTCCTGATCGCGGAGGTCATCATGTACTTCCACGATCGCAAGAAGGACGAGCTGGACGCGCAACGTCAGAGGGAGATCGAGGAGGAACTGGACGGCCCCGCCGCCCGCACTACCGAGTAGTTCCAGCGCTTTACCCCTGGATCAGCGGAGGTGTTCGGATAGGTTCCGACATCGCCGGCGCCTGGCGGGCGCTCCCGAAGCGGGACGTCGCCGCGGGCGACCTCGGTCCGCTGATGGATCGAGGCCGCCCGCCGCCTGATGGATTCACTTGTCCTTGCAGTTGCCCTTACCGGGTTTCGGGCATCCGGCGCCCAAGTCGGCCTTGACGACCATGAACTTGGCCGTGCTCACGTTGGAGGTGTTCCCGGCCTTGTCGGTGGCCCGGTAGCTCACGTTGTGGGTGCCCGGCTGGTCGACCGCCAGCGGCTTGGTGTAGACCGCGAACGGCTGCCCGTCGAGTGAGTACTCCACCTTGTCGACTCCGGACTCGGTGTCGGTGGCGGTGATCGTCACGGTGGCGGAGCCCACGTAGTTCCAGGCCCAGTCCTGGTTCCCCGTGAGCTGCGCCGACACCTGTGGCGGGAGGTTGCCCGCGGGGATCGTGTACGTGCCGTCGGGCTCCGGGTGGATGCGGATGATCTTTCCGTTGAGGTCGTTGGTGTTGCCGGCGGTGCGGCGGGCGTCCTGGAACGAGATGCCCTTGTAGTCCTGGGTCCAGTTGTTGCCGGAGTAACCGTCGGAGCCGCCGGATGAGTTGTTGTCACCGGAACCGATGTAGAGGTTGCCCTCGTTGTCGAAGGTCATTCCTCCACCCGCGTGGCAGCAGCTGTGGATCTGGGTGTCCCAGTGCAGCAGGTCCTTGCGGGTGTTCTGGTCGATCGACTGCTTCGCGAGGTCGTAGGTGAACCGTGAGACCGTCCGCTGTCCGATCCGCTTGTCCCTGTCGATCGACTCGTGCGGCATCCAGTAGACGTAGAACCAGCCGTTCTGCTCGAACTTGGGGTCGAGCGTGATGCCGAGGAGGCCTTCCTCGTTCTTGACCAGCTCGCTGCCGCTGCCGCGGTTGCCCATGACGGCGAGGGAGGTCAGGAGCTCGGGCTGCTTGGTCTTCGGGTCCCACTGGTGGATGGTGCCGCAGCCGAGGCCGACCTTGGGATCGTTCCAGTCGGCGACGGGGCCGGTGGGGGTCGACGATGGCCTGCTGTACCTTGCTCTCCGGAGGAGGCCCGGCGTTGGGGCCGAACAGCCGCAGCTCGGCCAGCTGGATCAGGGGCTCACCGCTGTTCGCGGTGATGTCGAGCCGGTAGTACAGATACGCCGTGCTGTTGGTGAACTTGAATTCCCTGGTCTGGAACCGCTGGGGGAAGGTCTCTCCGGTCCGCTTGTCCAGGTCGGTCCACGTCTTGCCGTCCTGCGAGCCCTGGAGCGTCCAGTTCTTCGGGTCACGGCCGGCGAAGTCGTTGGCCGACGTCAACGCGTAGTGGGCCAGCGCGAGCGGCTTTTCCAGCTTCACCTGGGCCCACCCGGTCGACGTGCGGGTCAACCACTTGGTGTCGTCCTTGCCGTCGACCAGCTTGTCCTTGCCCTCGTTCGGCGGGTTCTCCCCGCTCGCCGCCACCTCCACCACCTTCTCGGGGTTGGGGAGGCTTCCGGCGGGACGGGTGCCGATCAGCTCGGTGAACCAGGACGAGTCCGCCTGAGCGCGCGCGGCGTCGTGGACGCCGACGAACCCGCCGCCATCCTTGATGTACGCCCGGAATGCGGCCTCCTGGCCATCGTTCCAATCTGGACGTGACCGCCAGCCTGCATGTGCACGGGGTGGACTACGAAACGACCAGCGACGGTACGAGGATGAACGACAGCGTGGTGGAACCAGGAGGCCGGCGCACCTACACCTGGCGCACCCACGCTCCGGGCCGCCGCCCGGGCGGTTCCATCGAGCCCGGCAGCGCGGGCTACTGGCACTACCACGACCACGTCGTCGGGACCGACCGCGGCACAGGGGGCATCCGGAGGGGGCTCTACGGGCCGCTGGTGGTCCGCCGGAAGGGCGATGTGGTACCCGACAAGCAGTTCACCGTCGTCTTCAACGACATGACGATCAACAACCGCAAGGCCCATGAGGCGCCCCACTTCATGGCGAAGATCGGTGAACGGGTGGAGTTCATCGTGATCACCCACGGGGACTTCTTCCACACGTTCCACATCCACGGGCACCGCTGGGCCGACAACCGCACCGGCCTGCTGGAAGGCCCTCAGGACGTGAGCCGGATCATCGACACCAAGATCACGGGGCCGGCCGAGTCGTTCGGCTTCCAAATGATCGCGGGCGAGCGCGTCGGCCCCGGGGCGTGGATGTACCACTGCCACGTCCAGAGCCACTCCGACATGGGGATGGCCGGGGTCTTCATGGTGGCCG
Organism: Sphaerisporangium viridialbum; assembly: GCF_049674955.1. Taxonomy (GTDB): domain Bacteria; phylum Actinomycetota; class Actinomycetes; order Streptosporangiales; family Streptosporangiaceae; genus Sphaerisporangium; species Sphaerisporangium viridialbum. The sequence continues at coordinate 4,037,081 of NZ_CP187232.1, forward strand.
ACGCGAACGGGAACATGCCGGATCACCCGATGGGCACGCCGGGCCACTCGATGGGCATGCACCACTGACGCGATCTCTCCGCTTTACCACTGGATTAGCGGGGTGTGTCCGGATAGGTTCCGGCTGTGGCTGGTGAGCTGGTAGTCCTCGTGAACCCCGCGGCCCGTGGCGGCCGCACCCTGCGACTGCTCGACCCGGTCGTGCGCCGCCTGCGGGCCGGTGACCGCCCGGTGTCGGTCATCGTGGGAACCTCCGCCCAGGACTCCCTCGAACGCGCGTGCACGGCCGTCGCCGAGGAGCCCGGGGCCCTGGTCGCCTTCGGCGGCGACGGGCTCGTGCACCTCGCGGTACAGGCGGTCGCCGGCACCGATGTCCCGCTCGGGATCATCCCGGCGGGCACCGGCAACGACATCGCCGCCGCACTCGGCATCCCGAGGCGCGACCTGCTCGCCGCCGCGGACATCGTGGCGGCGGGCAGGACCCGGGTGGTGGACGCCGCCCGCATCGGCGAGGACGAGTGGTTCGCCGGGGTGGTGGCCTGCGGTTTCGACTCCAGGGTCAACGAGCGGGCCAACGAGATGACAGGTCCGCCCGGAACGGCGAAGTACCTTCTCGCCGTGGTGCGCGAGCTGCGCTCCTTCGTCCCCCTCCCCTTCACGATCACCGTGGACGGCGAGGTGGTCGAGCAGGAGGCCATGATGGTGGCCGTGGGCAACACCGATTCCTACGGCGGGGGCATGCGCGTCTGCCAGGGCGCCGTGCCGGACGACGGCCTGCTCGACGTGCTGGTGGTCGGCAGGATCCCCAAGGGCGCCTTCCTGCGGACCTTCCCCCGCGTCTACCGGGGCACGCACCTCGGCCATCCCGCCGTGACCGTGCGCCGCGCCCGAACGGTCACGCTGGAGGCTCCCGGCATCGTGGTCTACGCCGACGGCGAGCGCATCGCCCCCCTTCCCCTGACCCTCACCATCCACCCCGGCGCCCTGCGCGTCCTAGCCCCGCTCTGAGCCGAGGGGTGCCCGCATCCACGATCGGGTGCCGAAGGATCCGCACGAGGCGGCGGCGACCGAGGCCGCGAAGCCGAGCGCGCCGGCGAAGGCGTCCTCGGTCAGATCGGTCACCACCGGGGGCAGCGCGAACGTGAGCGCGCCGTGGAACACGTCTCCGGCGCCGAGGGTGTCCACCGGGTCGACGGCGGGCACCGGAAGCAGACGCGCCTCGCCCGGCCCCTGCCACAGGACCGGGCCCGGACCCCGGGTCACCGCGGCCCAGCGCACTCCCGACGCACGCAGGAAGGCGAGCGTCGCCTCAGGTGTCTCCGCGCCGGGTGGACGGAAGTCCGCGGACACGACGGCGACGTCGATGTGCGGCAGCAGTTCGGCCGTGCCCGGCTTCCAGCTTCCTCCGTCCAGGACCGTGAGACGGCCGAGATCGCGGGCGAGGCGGGCCGCGGCCCTGGCCACCCTCGGATGGTGGCCGTCGACGTGCACCGCCCGGCTCCCCGAGATCAGCTCGGAGAGGCCCGGAGGCGGTCCGAGGTCGTGGCGGGCGGCGTTGACGGACACCACCGCGCGGTCTCCCGTGCCCCTGGTCACCATGATCGTCGACATGGCGGGGGCGTCACGGGCGCCGGGGGTGAGATCGACGAGCCGTACGGCGTGTGCCGCGAGGTCGGCGGTGATCACCTCGGCCAGCGGATGCGCGCCGACGGCGCTGAGCAGAGTCGCGGATCCGCCCAGGAAGGAGAACGTGACCGCCGCGTTGGTCGCGGGCCCGCCCGCGGAGATCGCCTGGCCGAGGGCGGTGATCTTCTCGTCCGGGGACGGCATGCGCTCGACCGACTGGACGAGATCCAAGGTCGTCAGCCCGGCGAAGAGCACGCTAGCCGCCATGCTCACCGGCGTCCCCGCGTGGGACCGCGGCCCGCGCACCCTCGGGATGCCGGCGTGCCGTGGTGGTCACGGATATGCGCCGGTTCACGGCTGTTCCTCTGCTGGCTCCGATACCAGGAACGTACACGAATGGGCCCGTCGGAGGCTCGGGTGGCAGCCGGACCACCCGGATTCCAGCGGATTCCAAGAGATCGACAAGACTCCCCGTCCAGGCTGGTCTCAAATGATCAACGAAGAACGGGGAACGGGGATGTACAGGTTGATCCGCTTACTCACCCGCGTGTCGCTCGGCGGCGCGCTGGTCGCGGGGTCGCTGCTGACGGGGAACACCGCGCACGCCGACACCGCGCCGAGGGTCCGGGTCGTGCTGGAGAGCTTCACGGCCTGGGCCCTGGAGGAGAGCGGCCACGACGAGATCTACGTGACGGCCCAGCGGGGCAGCAAGGTTCAGAAGCTCTTCCCGCAGTCGGACTCCTACCTGTCGGTCGCCAGGTACGACTGCGTCTCCATCAACGGGGCCCCCTGCCCCGTGGGCACCCGCCTGAGGAGCTTCAGCGCCGTCAACACACCGTCCTACCCGGCCGACGGCCAGCTCCTGTCGGTGGTCCTCTGGGACGACGACCTCGCGGGCGACGACGCGCTCGTCAGCGTGCCGCTCTGGCCGCACCCGATCAGCGAGAACGAGTACCACCGGGAGCGCGCCTTCATCAACGGCTATCACTATGAGCTCAATTTCCGGCTCGAACCGGCCTGGGCCTGAGGGAGGACAGCATGAGCACGTTCCTGTCGAGAATCACCGCCACCGCGGCCGCGTTGACATTGGCCGCGGTCCTGGCGCCGCCCGCCCACGCCGCCGCACCGAATCCGGAGACGGGGCCAAGGAAGATCATTTCAGAGAGGTCTGGGCTCACCCCGGGACCGCTCAAGCTGGTGCTCGGTTCCCTGGAGGCATATGCCCTGGAGGAGAGCGGCCGGGACGAGGTCCGCATCGAGGTCAAGGCCGGCGGCGGTGAGTGGTACAAGATGTGGCCGACCAACGGCACCGAGGCCAACACCTATGCCGGCAACTGCTGGGTCCTGACGAGCACCGCCGCGAACTGCTCGCCGGGATCGTCCCGGCTCGCCGCCGGGCCGTACGTCCACCTGACCCTCGCCCCCGGCGCCCGGTTCACGATCGAGGTGTGGGAGGACGATGTCATCGGCGATGACCTGCTGCTGAGCATCCCGGTGACCGTCATGGGCGGCACGCAGATGATCGACGCCTCGACGCCCCCCGGCAAGGGGTTCAAGTACCGCCTGGTCGCCCGCATCGAGTGACGAGAACCGGACCGGTTCCGACAACCGAGTGATCAGGGTTCCGCCGATGGACCCTGATCACCGGTGTGGGCCGAACGTACGGAAAGGGCGGTGCAGCCGACAGGACCGGAATTCGGTTATCGGTAGGCTGAAGTGCATGACGACGCCTGCGGAACGCTATGCCGCCTTCCGTGAAAAGCATGCAGACAGCGGGCCGGCCCTCACCTCCTTCCGCGGCCTGTACGACTTCGAGCTGGACGAGTTCCAGCTTGACGCCTGCCGCGCGCTGGAGGCGGGGGACGGCGTGCTGGTAGCGGCCCCCACCGGCTCAGGCAAGACCGTCGTGGGCGAGTTCGCCGTCCACCTCGCCCTGGAGCAGGGCAGCAAGTGCTTCTACACCACGCCGATCAAGGCGCTCTCCAACCAGAAGTACAACGACCTCGTACGCCGCTACGGGGCCAAGAACGTCGGGCTGCTCACCGGCGACAACAGCGTCAACGGCGACGCGCCCATCGTGGTGATGACCACCGAGGTGCTGCGCAACATGCTCTACGCCGGCTCCACGACGCTCGCCGGGCTGAGCCACGTGGTCATGGACGAGGTGCACTACCTCGCCGACCGCTTCCGCGGCGCCGTCTGGGAAGAGGTCATCATCCACCTCCCCGAGTCCGTCCGGGTCGTCGCCCTGTCGGCGACGGTCAGCAACGCCGAGGAGTTCGGCGAGTGGCTCGGCGAGGTGCGCGGCGACACCACGGTGATCGTCGACGAGCACAGGCCGGTCCCCCTGTGGCAGCACATGCTGGTAGGCGACAAGCTGTACGACCTGTTCGTCGACGAGGACAACCGGCCCCGCATCAACCCCGGCCTCATCCGGATCTCCAGGGACGAGCAGCGCCTGGCCCAGGCGCGCGGCAGGCGCGGCTACTCGAGGCCGCGCCGCTCCGCCAACGGCGTCGGCCGCTCCGACGCCATCGAGAAGCTCGACTCCGAGGGCCTGCTGCCGGCGATCACCTTCATCTTCTCCCGGGCCGGCTGCGACGCGGCCGTACTGCAGTGCCTGCACGCCGGCATCAGGCTCACCACCGACAGCGAGCGCCACGAGATCCGCCAGATCGTCGACGAGCGCACCTCGCACCTGCCCGACGAGGACCTCTCGGTGCTCGGCTACCTCGAATGGCGCGACTGCCTGGAGCGGGGCCTCGCCGCCCACCACGCCGGCATGCTCCCGGCCTTCAAGGAGGTCGTCGAGGAGCTGTTCACCCGGGGCCTGGTCAAGGCCGTGTTCGCCACCGAGACCCTGGCGCTGGGCATCAACATGCCCGCCAGGTCCGTCGTCATCGAGAAGCTCGACAAGTGGAACGGCGAGACCCACGCCGACCTGACCCCCGGCGAGTACACCCAGCTCACCGGGCGTGCCGGGCGGCGCGGCATCGACGTCGAGGGCCACGCCGTGGTCGCCTGGCAGCCCGGCATGGACCCGGTGGCGGTGGCGGGCCTGGCGAGCACCCGCACCTACCCGCTGCGCTCCAGCTTCCGCCCCTCGTACAACATGGCCGTCAACCTGGTCGGCCAGGTGGGCAGGGAGCGTGCCCGCACCCTGCTGGAGGCCTCGTTCGCCCAGTTCCAGGCCGACCGGGCGGTCGTCGGCATCGCCAAGCAGGTGCGGCGGGCCGAGGAGGCGCTCGACGGCTATTCCGAGGCGATGACCTGCCACCTCGGCGACTTCCAGGAGTACGCCCGGATGCGCAGGGACCTGTCCGACAAGGAGGCCGACCTCTCGCGCCAGCGCGGTACGGCCCGGCGGGCGCAGGCCGTGCGTTCCCTGGAGGCGCTGAAGCCCGGTGACGTGATCCGCGTCCCCGGCGGCAGGCGCGCCGGCCTCGCCGTCATCCTCGATCCCGGGCTCACCATGCGCACCGAGGGCCCCTCACCGCTGGTGCTGACGATCGGCAAGCAGGTCAAGCGGCTGTCGGCGGCCGACTTCCCCGTGCCGGTGGAGCCGGTCGAGCGCCTGCGCATTCCGAAGGGGTTCAACCCCCGGGCGCCCAAGGACCGTGCCAACCTCGTCGCCACCCTGCACGCCAAGATCGGCGACCGGGACCTCGGCCGTCCCGTCCGGGTCCGCGACCACGACGCCGACAGCATGCTGGCCAGGGACGCCACGCCCGGCACCCCCGAGTGGGAGATCGCCGAGCTGCGCCGCCGGCTGCGCGCCCACCCCTGCCACGGCTGCGACCAGCGCGAGGACCACGCCCGCTGGGCCGAGCGCTACTACAAGCTGCTCCGCGAGACCGAGGGCCTGCGGCGGCGGGTCGAGAGCAGGTCCCACGTGATCGCCCGCACCTTCGACCGGGTCTGCGGGGTCCTCGACCAGCTCGGCTACCTGGAGGGCGAGGCCGTCACGCCCGAGGGCCGCAGGCTCGCCCAGCTCTACACCGAGCTCGACCTGCTCACCGCCGAATGCCTGCGCGCCGGCATCTGGGAGGAGCTGGACCCGGCAGAGCTGGCCGCATGCGTGTCGTCCCTGGTGTTCGAGTCCCGGCAGGCCGACGACGCGCGGCAGCCGAAGATCCCGGCGGGTGGCGCCAAGGAGGCGCTGGCCTCGACGGTGCGCATCTTCGCCGAGCTGGAGGACATCGAGCGCGACCACGGGCTGTCGTTCATCAGGGAGCCCGACTTCGGGTTCGCCTGGGCCGCCTTCCGCTGGGCCAAAGGCCACAGCCTCGACGCGGTGCTCACCGACGGCGACCTCGCCGCCGGCGACTTCGTGCGCTGGGTCAAGCAGCTGCTCGACCTGCTCGACCAGGTCGGCAAGGCGGCGCCCCCCGGCAGCAAGGTCAAGCAGAACGCCGCCAAGGCCATCGACGCCCTCCGCCGCGGCGTCGTGGCCTACTCCTCCGTGGCCTGACCTCCCCCGCCGCGCCCTTCCCGCGCAACGCGGGGGGGCGCGGGTCAGGCGAGGGTGAACCGCACCTCTCGCGTGACGAGGTCGGCCCGGGTCAGCCGCACCTGCACCCTCGCGCCGAGGGGCAGCCCCTCGCCGTCGCACCGGGCGACCACGGCGGGGTCGGCCACCTGCACCACCCCGCCCGCCTTGCCGTCCTCGGCGTCCACCACGACGGCGTCGAAGGTCTGCCCGACGCGGTCGCGCAGCACGAAGGCCTCCACCAGGTCGACGCAGGCGCGCTCGACGGCGGCGGCCCGGCGCCCGGTGCCCGCCATGAGCGCGGGAAGCCCTTCGAGGGCCTCCTGCACCGGCTCCGGCACCGGCACGCCCTCCGCCACGGCCAGGCAGACCTCGGTGCCGTAGCGGTCGACCAGGCGGCGCAGGGGAGCGGTCACATGGGCGTACGGCGCGGCGACGGCGGCGTGGGTGGCGTCCCTCGGCGGCTCGCCGTTGAACGCGGTGTACCCGGCGCCGCGCAGCAGCACCGTCGACTCCTGGAGGAACGCCGCGTTGCCGGGGATCTTGGGGTCGAGGCTCCGCACGACCTCGCCGAAGGCGGCGCCCTCCGGCCAGGGCACGCCGAGCGCCGCTGCGATCCTGCGGACGCGCGCGACGGTGTCCTGCGGGGCGGGCGGCAGCGTGCGCAGCACGCCCATCTCGGCGTCGAGCATCATCGCGGCGGCGGCCATGCCGGTCATGAGGGAGATCTGCGCGTTCCAGTCCTCGGCGGCGAGCGGCGTGCGGAACTCGACGCGGTAGCCGTCCCCGTGGCCGACGACCTCCTGCTCGGGCGTGGGCAGGCTCACCCCGCCCCGCTCGCGTTCGAGCTCGAAGCGGAGCCCGCCGACGATGGGCAGCAGGCGCAGGGTGCCGTCGGCGGTGCCGGTGTCGATCGCCGCCTGCACGTAGTCGTAGTCGAGCCGCTCGCGGCTGCGCACCAGCGCCCGGCTCACGTCGGCCCCCACGGTGCGCCCGTCGGAGTCGAGGTCGACGCACCACAGCGCCGCCGGCCGCACGACGCCGGGCAGCAGGCTGGCCGCACCCTCAGACAGCACCGGCGGATGCAGCGGGACGCGCGCGTCCGGCATGTAGACGGTCTCGCCGCGCTTCCTGGCCTCGCCGTCGATCACCCCGCCCGGTGGCACGAACCATGCGACGTCGGCGATGGCGTACCAGACCCGGTAGCCGCGGGGCCGCTCCTCGATGCACACCGCCTGGTCGAGGTCCATCGACCCGCGGGGGTCGACGGTCAGCAGCGGCAGGTCGGTGCGGTCTGGCAGGGAGGGCAGCGGAGCCGAGGCGACCCGGGCCGCCTCCTCCAGCACGGGAAGTGGGAACTCCCCGGGGAGGTCCAGCTCGCCGCGGATGCGCTCGAAGCCCTCGGCGAGCCGCGGCGCGTCGGACACATGGATCGTTTTGGGACGCACATCGAGGATCCTAGGGGGCCAGCGTGGCGAGCAGGCGATTCAAGGGGTTGTCCAGGCCATAGCGGTCGGCCAGGGCGACCAGCGTCTCGGGATCGCGCGGCGCGGACGGGCGGGCGATGGAGACCTCGGGCAGCGGCGCGTCGTGGGCGACCTTCACCACCGCCGGGGCGACCGCGAGGTAGTCGCGGGCCTTTCCGAGCTTGAGGCGGCTTCCCGCCGGGAACCCGTCGGTGACCCCCTCGTCGATCGCCTTCAGCATGGCGTCGAGGGAGCCGAACCGGGTGACGAGGGCGGCGGCCGTCTTGTCGCCGACCCCGGGGACGCCGGGGAGGCCGTCGCTGGGGTCGCCGCGCAGGGTGGCGAAGTCGGCGTAGGCGCGGCCGGGGATGCCGTACTTGGCGGACACCTCGACCTCGTCGATCACCTGGAGGTTGCGAATGCCCTTTATCGTGTAAAGGACGCGGCACGGCTGATCGTCGTTCACGAGCTGGAACAGGTCGCGGTCGCCGGTGACGATCTCGACCTCCCCGGCGGCGCGTGCGGTGTACGTGCCGATCACGTCGTCGGCCTCGTACCCCGGCACGCCGACCCGGGCGATGCCCACGGCGTCGAGCACCTGCTCGATCACCGGAACCTGTGGGACGAGGGTGTCGGGGACCTCCTCCTGGTGGCCGGTCGCCACCCGGTGGGCCTTGTAGGACGGGATCGCCGCCACCCGGAAGGCGGGCCGCCAGTCGGCGTCCATGCATGCCACGATCTCGTCGGGGGAGTGGCCGCGGACCAGCGTGGCGATCATGTTGATCAGCCCCCTGACGGCGTTGACCGGCATGCCGTCGGGGGCGGTCATCGACTCCGGGATCCCGTAGAACGCCCGGAAGTACAGCGATGGGGTGTCGAGAAGCATCAGCCCTGGCATGGGCCTATCCTTCCAGCACTCCCACGGCGAGCAGACAGATATCGTCCTCGGGGTTCGGACCGCCGACCGACTCGACCAGCATGTCGAGCTTCTCCGCGAGGCAGGCGTCCCACGTCAGGGTCTCGGCCGCCGCGACGGTGAGCGCCAGGCCCTCGTCGATGTCGCGCCCGCGCCGCTCCACCAGGCCGTCGGTGAACAGCAGGAGCAGGTCGCCGGGGCACAGGCTCAGGCTGCCCAGCGCGTACGGCAGCTCGAGGCTCGCGCCGAGCACCACGCCCTCGGGAGGGCTCAGCTGCCTGGCCACCCCGCCCCGCACGAGGATCGGGGGCGGATGGCCCGCCTGCGCCCAGGTGAACAGGCCGGTCAGAGGGTCGAGATGGCCGACGATGGCGGTGGCGGTGCCCTCGCCCATGCGATGGCACACCAGCCGGTTGAGCCAGGCCAGCAGCCGGTCGGGGGGCTCCCCGGTCATGGCGAGCCCCACCAAGGCGTGGCGGAGCTGCGCCATCTGGGCGATCGCGGGCAGGCCGTGCCCGGCGACGTCGCCGATGGCCAGCAGCACCCGCCCACCGGGCAGCGTGGTCGCCTCGTACCAGTCGCCGCCCAGGCTGGAGGTCTTCTCGGCCGGGACGTAGCGCACGGCGATGTGGGCGCTCGGCAGCAGGATCGACCCGCCGGGATCGGGCAGGATCGCGTCGCGCAGGGCCGCCGAGACGCGCCGCGCCTCGGCGGCCTTCTGGTGTGCCTGCAGGAGCTGCCTCCGGGACTCCCACATGATCCGCTGTGCGTGGGCGAGCCGCGCGCGCAGCCGAAGGACCGTCTCGGTGGTCGTCAGCGGCGCGGGGCCGTGGGGGAGTGCAGCCTCTGGGTCGTTAGGTGGGGGGAGGGGTGGCGGTGAGCCGCCCACTACGCCGACCATGTAGCAGCTCGCTCTCAAAACACCGGGTAGTTGGAGTATTAAGGAGCGGATCGTGATCGCTCCTATGCGAATAGTAGTCAGTCCGGGGGAACGGTGAGGGGTGTTTCCTGTGGTGACAGGGGTGTCCCGTGCGGATGACGTGGGGGTGGACCTCCCGGCGCCGGGGTGCCGGGGCCGGGGAGGCAGGTGGTGCGGGCGTGGGAATACCGGTGGAATACATTGGTCGGTGTGACAACGACGTCCTCTGATCTCTACCCCGTGAGCCGCGTCGCGGACGTGCGCGAGGCCGCCGCCGCCGCGGGCATCGACGCCCTGCTCCTGACCCCGGGCCCCGACCTCCGCTACGTCTCCGGCTACGACGCGCTTCCGCTCGAGCGGCTCACCTGCCTGGTGGTGCCCGCCGGCGGTGAGGCGTTCATGGTGGTGCCGAGGCTGGAGCTGGCCGCCGCGCAGGCCTCGCCGGCCGCGCGCCTCGGGCTGGAGTTCGTCCCCTGGGACGAGACCGACGATCCGTACTCCCTGGTGGCGCACAGGATCGGCCGGGTGGCCACCGTCGGGCTGGCCGACCGCATGTGGGCCATGCAGTCGCTGCGCTTCCGCTCCGTCCTGCCGCGGACCGAGCAGGTGCTGGCCGGGTCGGCGCTGCGGGAGCTGCGCATGCGCAAGAGCCCCGCCGAGGTCGCCGCGCTGCGCGAGGCGGGCGCCGCGATCGACGCCGTGCACGCCCAGGTGCCCGGCCTGCTCAAGGCGGGCCGCACCGAGCGCGAGGTGGGCAAGGACATCGCCGAGGCGATCATCGCCGCCGGGCACGTCACCGTCGACTTCGTCATCGTGGGCTCCGGCCCGAACGGCGCCAGCCCCCACCACGAGCTGTCCGACCGCGTCATCCAGGCGGGCGACCCCGTGGTGATCGACATCGGCGGCCAGATGCCGAGCGGATACTGCTCGGACTCCACCCGCGTCTACTGCGTGGGCGAGCCTCCCGCCGACTTCGCGGCGTACTACGAGGTGCTGCGCCGCGCCCAGGACGCCGCCTGTGAGGCCGTACGGCCCGGCGTGCCGTGCGAGGCGGTCGACGCCGCGGCCAGGGAGATCATCGCCGACGCCGGCCACGGTGACCGCTTCATCCACCGCACCGGCCACGGCATCGGGCTGGAGACCCACGAGGAGCCCTACATCGTCTCGGGCAACGCCGAGCCGCTGGCGCCGGGCTTCGCGTTCTCCGTCGAGCCGGGCATCTACCTTCCCGGCCGGCACGGCGCCCGCATCGAGGACATCCTCGTCTGCACCGAGACGGGTGGGGAGCGCCTCAACGACCAGCCCCGCGACCTCGTCATCGTGTGACCGAGGGCATGACCCCCCATGAGAAGTGACCCCCCTGTGACCCGGAGTGCATCGATGGCGGTCGACCGCGCCCTGCCCACCCCCGAAGCCCATGACCTGCTCGACCTGGTCAGAGACCTGATCGCCAAGGAGGTCGCGCCCCGCGCGGCGGGCGACGAGGCCGAGGGCCGTTTCCCCCGCGATGTGTTCGCGACCCTCGGCCGCGCGGGGCTGCTCGGCCTTCCCTATCCCGAGGAGTACGGCGGGGGCGAGCAGCCGTACGAGGTGTACCTGCAGGTCGTCGAGGAGCTGGCGGGCGCGTTCCTGGCCGTCGGGCTCGGCCTGTCGGTGCACACGCTGTCGTGCTTCCCCGTCGCCGCGTACGCCTCGCGGGAACGCCGGGCCGCGCTCCTGCCCGGCATGATCGGCGGCGACCTCCTCGGCGCGTACTGCCTGTCGGAGCCGCAGTCCGGGTCGGACGCCGCCGCCCTCACCACCCGGGCCGTGGCCGGTGACGACGGCGCTTACATCGTGAACGGCGTGAAGGCCTGGACCACCCACGGAGGCGTGGCCGACTTCTACACCCTCATGGCGCGCACCTCGGGCGAAGGGGCCCGCGGTATCTCGTGCTTCCACGTGCCCGCGTCCTCGCCGGGCCTGTCGTTCGCCCGGCCTGAGCGCAAGATGGGCATGCGGTCCTCGCCGACCGCCCAGGTCCGTCTCGACTCCGTACGGCTCGCGCCGGACGCGCTGGTCGGGTCCGAGGGCGAGGGGTTCCGCATCGCGATGGCGGCGCTGGACGGCGGGCGGCTCGGCATCGCGGCGTGCGCGGTGGGAGTGGCCCAGGCCGCCCTCGACGCCGCCACGTCCTACGCCCGCGAGCGCCGCCAGTTCGGCTCGCGCATCGCCGACTTCCAGGGCCTCGGCTTCATGCTCGCCGACATGGCCACCCAGGTCGCCGCCGCGCGTGCGCTGTACCTGGACGCCGCCCGGCTGCGCGACGCCGGCCGTCCGTACGGCACGCGGGCCGCGATGGCCAAGCTGTTCGCCACCGACACGGCCATGAAGGTCACCACCGACGCGGTGCAGGTGCTCGGCGGGTACGGCTACGTCGAGGACTTCCCGGTCGAACGCCTCATGCGCGAGGCCAAGGTCCTCCAGATAGTCGAGGGCACCAACCAGATCCAGCGCCTGGTGATCAGCCGCGCCCTCACCAAGGACGGCCCATCGTGACGTCCCCGCACGCCGGCACCCCACCGGACCGGACCACCACAGGCCCGTCCAGGTGACCCGATGACCGCCGGTCCGCCCGCCTAGGGCGGGCCCGGTGGCTCGGGTGGGCCGGTGGCGGTGTTAGGTTCGCGCATGCGCTACGAACGGCTCGGGAACAGTGATCTGCGGGTGCCGGTCCTGTCCTTCGGCTGCGGCAACTTCGGCGGCGTCGGCTCGGCGCCGCGCCTGTTCGGCGAGGGGGACGACGAGCGGTCCGCCTTCACGATGCTGGACGCCGCGCTCGACGAGGGCATCACGATGTTCGACACGGCGAACTCCTACGGGGGCGGCCGGTCGGAGGAGTGGCTCGGCCGGTGGCTGGCCGGCCGCGGGGTCCGTGATCAGGTCATGGTGACGACGAAGGTCGGCAACCCGGTGGGCCGGGACCCTCGGGACGCCGGGCTGTCCGCGCGCCACATCGGGCAGCAGATCGACGTGAGCCTGCGGCGGCTGCGAACCGACCGCGTCGACCTCTACCTGACCCACGTCTTCGACCCGGCCACGCCGATCGAGGAGACGGTCGGCGCGTTCGACGAGCTCGTGCGGGCGGGAAAGATCCGCCACTACGGGATGAGCAACTTCAGCGGCGCGCGGCTCGACGACGCGGTGGCCGCCGTCCGGCCCGGCGGCGCCGCGCCGGTCAACCTGCAGGCCGGCTACAACCTGCTCGACCGCGGGCCTGAGACCTCCGACTTCCCGGCCTGCGCCCGCCACGGGATCGGCTTCACCGCCTACAGTCCCCTCGCGGGGGGCTGGCTGACCGGCAAGTACCGGGCCGGCCGCGAGGTCCCCGCCGGGTCGCGGCTCGCGCTGATGCCGGACTGGTACGGCCACCTGCCCAGGGACGCCACATTCCGGATCGTCGCGCGGTTCGAGGAGGCCGCCGCCGAGCGGGGCGTGACGCCCGCGACGCTCGCGGTGGGATGGGTGATCTCCGACCCGGCCGTCGCGGCGGCGATCATCGCCCCGCGCACGCCGGAGCACCTCGCGGCCATGCGCGCCGCCCTGGACGTCCCCCTGACGGCGCAGGACCGCGCGGCGATCGCGGAAACGACCGCCGACCCCGCCGAGGGGTGACCGCAACCACGGGCTCGTCGGGGATTTTGGTTGCTAAGGTTGGCAATTGCAGAGATAGCGACATCGACAGGAGTGGCGAGGCCAATGGGACGCGGCAGGGCCAAGGCCAAGCAGACGAAGGTCGCCCGTGAGCTGAAGTACAGCGGCGGCGGCACCGACCTGGACCGTCTTAGGCACGAGCTGGGGGTCGCGGACAGGACCGCGCGCGGACGCGAAGCCGATCCAGCCGACGGACTCTCCGGCGACGCCGATGAGAACGGTCACGCCGGCTGAGTCCGGGAGCCGCCGGATCCTCCCCTGCCGGTGTTCGACGCGGCATGGCGACGGTGATCAGGGGTCGCGGTGGTCGGAGAGGATGGGGGCGTGAACGAGGCGATGAAGAGGGGCGCCGCGTTGAGCGCGCCCCTGTACCAGCTGAAAGCGGAGTTCTTCAAGACGCTTGGGCATCCCGCGCGGATCAGGGTGCTGGAGCTGCTGAGCGAGCGTGAGTACGCGGTGGCCGAGATGCTGCCCGAGGTCGGCATCGAGGCGGCGCACCTGTCCCAGCAGCTCGCGGTGCTGCGCCGCGCGAACCTGGTGGTGACCCGCAAGGAGGGCGCCACCGTCTTCTACACGCTGACCAGCCCGCATGTCGCGGAACTTCTCGCGGTCGCGCGCAAGATCCTCACCGGGGTGCTGTCGGGGCAGGCCGACATACTGGAGGACCTTCGCGCCGCGGGCGGCGGGCACTGAGAGCCCGGTCCGCCGGGCTGATCATCGCACGGCCGTCTGAGCCTCCTCCTCCTGGACCGGTGCGGTCCGCACGGGGTTCCTCCTCCGGTGCAGGAGCGTCATGAGGCCTCCCGCGGCGAGCCCCCAGAACGCGGCGCCCACTCCGAGCAGAGTCAACCCCGACGCGGTCACCACGAAGGTCACCACCGCCGCCTCCCGGCCCTCGGGCTCGGCCACGGCCGTGGTGACCGCCGAGGCGAGCGCGCCGATCAGCGCCAGGCCGGCGACGGCCTCGATCAGCAAGGGCGGGGAGAGGACGACGAGCGCGGTGGCCAGGCCCGCGCCGACGCCCAGGACGATCATCGAGCCGCCGGCCGCCACCGAGGCGATCCACCGGCGGCTCGGGTCGGCCTCGGCGTCCGGTCCGGCGGCCAGCGCGGCGGTGATGGCCGCCAGGTTCACCGCGTGGCCGCCGAGGGGAGCCCCGAGGACGCCGGCCAGGCCGGTGGCGACCAGGATCCCGCGCAGCGGCGGACGGTAGCCGTAGCCGGCCAGGACCGCCATGCCCGGGACGTTCTGCGAGGCCATGGTGACCAGGAAGAGAGGGAGGGCGATGCTGACCATCGCCGAGGCGCTCCACGCGGGGACGGTCAGCTCGGCGACCGGCCGCGCGTCGACCGTGCCCAGCCCCGGCCCCGCCAGCGTGATCGCCGCGATCGCGACGAGCAGGGCCACGGGGATCGCCCACTTGCGGGCGAAGCGGCTGAGCAGCGCCCAGGTGAGCACCACGGGACCGGCCATCCACGGGATCTCGCCGAGCGCCCGCGCCGGAGCCACGCACAGGTCGAGCAGGACCCCGGCGAGCATGGCACTGGCGATCGGGGTGGGGATGGCCGCGATCAAGCGGCCCAGCGCGGGGAACAGGCCCGCGGCGGTGATGAGCAGCCCGCAGACCACGAACGCGCCCACCGCGACGGGGAACCCGCCCTCCACGGCACCGGTGGACACCAGCAATGCCGCGCCCGGGGTGGACCAGGCGATGGTGATCGGCAGGCGCCGCCGCACGCTGAGCAGGATGGCGACCACGCCGTTGGCCAGGCAGAGCGCGAGCAGCCCTGACGCCGCCTGCGCCTGGTCGGCTCCCACGGCCCGGAGCCCGGCCAGGACCACGGCGAAGGAGCTGGCGAAGCCGACGACGGCCGTCACCACCCCCGCCAGCACGGGTTGCAACAGGCGAGTCATGCCACGATCCCCTCAGTGTGTTCCGTATACGGAACGCGTCATGCTGGCACCATAGCCTCATGGACCGCGCGCACGAAAGCCCCATCCCCCCGTGAACGCCGACGCGGCCGACGTAGGACGGCGAATCCGCAGGTTGCGCCAGGAACGCGGCATATCCCTATCTGAGCTCGCCCGGCGCGCCGGGGTCGGCAAGGCCACGCTGTCCGGGTTGGAGAACGGCACCCGGAACCCCACGCTGGAGACCCTCTGGGCGGTCACGGCCCAGCTCGGCGTCCCGCTGGCGGTCGCGCTCGGCCCGAACCCCCTCGTCCAAGGCACCGCCGTGCACGGCGTGCTGCTCCACGTCTTCCAGGACGAGGCCGTGACCTACGAGCTCTACCGGCTGGTGGTCCACGCGGGGGCCACGCAGATCTCCCCGGCCCACCACCAGGGCGTCACCGAGCACATCACCGTCTTCTCCGGAACCCTCCAGGCGGGGCCGGTGGACTCACCTCTGCTCGCCGGACCCGGCGAGCACATCACCTGGTCGTCGGACGTCCAGCACAGCTACACCGCGATCGGCGGCCAGGAAGTCCACGCCAGCCTCCTCATGCGCTATCCGCACCCCTGATGCCGGCGGGCAGGGTTCTCACGCCGTTCGCACGAGCCCGCCCGCACGGCTCAGGCGAGGCAGCGCAGAGCGCTGCGGACGCGCGGGTCGAGCGGGTGGCCCTCGGGCAGCCGCCCGACCGTCGCCTCGACGAAGTCCGCCGCGGACGGCTCCGCCGTCAGGCCGTCCACCCGCCCGCGGATCCGGTCGCCGTCGCGCTCCACCTGGGCGTTCGACTTCCGTTCCGCGAGGGCGACCAGGCCGAACCGAACCCGCCACTCCAGGCGGAAGCCCGCCTCCTCCGCTGATACCGGCGCCCCCACGTCATCGGCGTGCGTCGCGTACTCGGAGTCGTAGTGGAAGGTCTGCGGGCCCGCCGGATAGGGCCCGGCGGCGGTCCGGATCAGCGTGTCGCGGCCGAGTTCGCGCATCCGCCTGCGCGTCTCCCCGTTCTTCTCCCGCCACTCGCGCAGCACCTGCTCGACCGGCAGGCCCCGGCGCCGCCGTACGCACCAGTCGTTGAACCGGTCGACCCACCCGTACGCGTCGTCGACGGGGATGCCCTCGCGCTCCAGCATCCTGAAAAATCCCTCGATATCCCCGGTGAGACACGCGTGGTTGTAGAGCTCCTCACCCGCGAGGTGGGCGAGGACGTCGCGGACCGACCACCCCGCGCACCGGGTCGGGCGATTCCAGCCCATCTCGCCGAGGGAGGAGAAGCAGCGGTCGAGCCGCTCCGCCTCGGCGTCGAATATGTCGAACGGGTCGAGATCCTGGAGCAGGTCCGATTCGGAAGTCATACCCAGGGGCGTTCCCCGGCCACGGCCGGTTTGACCGAGCGTGGTCCGGGGCACGCATGACCGTCATCGGCTCCGGCGAGTGCCCCAGATGAGCCGATACAGGGCGGTGGCGACGACCGCCCACACCACGGTCGCGAGTCCCATCGCGGCGACCGTGGGGATGCGGGCCGCGAGCGCCCACATGCACAGGGCGAAGGCGACCATGCCGATCGCGCCGAGCACGGCTCCACGGGCGTCCTGGGCGGCCAGGATCCTGCTGTGCTCCTCGGTCTCGATCAGCGTGAGGGTGGCGGCCAGGACGGCGGGAAAGGCGAAGAAGATTCCGCCCGCGACCGGTCCCCAGTGGTCGCCGACCAAGCCCGCGACCACCGAGACGGCCGCGCCGAAGGCGAAGCGCAGTGCCATGGCCGCCGGCGAGATGTGGCGCAGCTTGGAAGGCTCGATCTGGATCTTCTCCGGGGCGCTCATGAGATCAGCGGCCAGCCCAGCGCCGCGACGGCCGCCCAGATCGCCAGCGCGACCACCGAGCCGGCGGCGGTGCCGAGGCGTTCCACGAGAGGCGCCGCCGACGCGCAGAAGGCCACCAGCGCGACCGACCCGATGATCATGCCCTGCGCGGACTCCGCGACCTGCCGGCCGCCAATGAACACCAGGGTGATGGTCATCCCCGCCAGCGCGACGGCCGGCCCCGCGGCGAAGATGCCGGCGAACCGCTTCGGGCTCACCATCTCGCCGATCAGCGCGAAGACCGTGACGAGCAGGCCACCGAACAGCGCGCGCAGGGCGATCATCCCTACCTCGTTCACATGTGCTCGCCCCCTCGGGCAGGAGTCGCCGCCGCGGCGGCCTCCTGAGTGATCACGCTGCCACGCGACCGCCGGCCCTGCCTTCCCGGCGGTACGGGCCACGTCTCCGGAATCCGTTCCTATGCCTTTCATCGGCATGATCAGGCCGGATCTAACCTGCCGTGGCGTGGCGGTGAGCTGTGCGGGTCGGCGACCTAGGTGGCGAAGGCGTCCAGGGCGGCGAGGATCTCCTCGCGCATGGTGTCGCTGCCGGTGTGGCCCGAGTCGTCCACCACGACGAGCCGGGCGCCGGGCCAGGCCTGGGCGAGTCGCCAGGCGTTCTCCAGCGGCGAGCCCAGGTCGAGGCGGCCGTGTATGAGCACGCCGGGGATGCCGGCCAGCTTGTGCGCGTCGCGCAGCAGCACGTCCTCCTCCAGCCAGGCGGCGTTGGAGAAGTAATGGCTGCAGATGCGGACGAAGGCCAGCAGGGCGGCGGGCGGGCGGTCGCTGTAGGCGTTGGGCTTGCCGTTGGCCTCCAGGGAGATCACCGAGTCCTCCCACGCCGTCCAGTCGTGGGCCGCCCTGGCCCGTACATCGGGATCGGGGTCGGACATCAGGCGCGAATACGCGGACAGCAGGTCGCCGTCGCGCTCGGTCTCGGGGACGCCCTGGCGGAAGCGCTGCCACTGCTCGGGGAAGAAGCGGCCCACGCCGCGGTAGAGCCAGTCGATCTCGGAGCGGCGGGTCGTGGTGACCCCGGCGACGACCATCCGCGACACCCGCTCGGGATGGGCCTCGGCGTAGGCGAGCATGAGCGTGGAACCCCACGAACCGCCGTAGAGCAGCCACCGGTCGACGCCGAGGTGCTCGCGCAGCCGTTCCATGTCGGCGACCAGGTGGTGGGTGGTGTTGGTGGTCAGGTCGGTGGCCGGGTCACTCGCATGGGGCAGGCTACGGCCGCAGTTGCGCTGGTCGAACAGGATCACGCGGTAGCGCCCGGGATCGAAGGAGCGCCGCTGGCCCGGCGTGCACCCCGAGCCCGGGCCGCCGTGGACGACCAGTGCGGGCTTGCCCTCGGGGTTCCCGCAGGCCTCCCAGTAGACGAGGTGACCGTCGCCGGTGTCGAGGTACCCGTGGTCGTAGGGCTCGATCGGGGGATACATCGCTCCACGATATGCGTGCGCTCATGCCGATCTCAGGCGAGTCCGGCCGACCGGACGGCCCGGTTAGGTGTCTGTCGACGGAAAGACGGAAGTGACCGGGTCGATTCCACGGAAGTTTGGTGACATCACCCATCATTGCGGGAAGATTCGTATATATGATCTTTACGGTCGTGGAGGCAGTTAGCGCGGCCATAAGCCGTCGCCGGCCGTCGTGGCCGGTGCGCGATGTGGTCCATCCGGATGGAGGCCAGTGATGTCCCGGCGATCTGGGCCAGTCGAGCTCAACACGCACATCGCTCACCCGGCCCGGATGTACGACTACTACCTGGGCGGCAAGGACAACTTCGCCGCCGACCGCGAGGCCGCCGAGGAGGCGCTGAGGTCGGCGCCGGAGATCCGGGACATCGCGCGGGAGAACCGGGCGTTCATGCAGCGGGCGGTGCGCTTCCTGGTCGCCTCCGGGATCCGGCAGTTCCTCGACATCGGTGCCGGGCTGCCCACGCAGCGCAACGCGCACGAGGTCGCCCAGGAGTTCGCCCCCGACGCGCGCGTGGTCTACGTGGACAACGACCCGATCGTCCTGGTGCACGCGCGGGCACTGCTCGCCGGGTACGGGCAGGGCCAGACGAAGGTCATCACGGCGGACGCGCGGGACCCCCAGGCGATCCTGGGCGACCCCGACGTCCGCAAGCTGATCGACTTCAGCAGGCCCATGGCCACGATGTTCATCTCGGTGCTGCAGTTCATCCCGGACATGGACCCCGAGGACATCGTCGGGCCCCTGCGCGAGGAGATGGCGCCGGGAAGCTATCTGGCCATCTCGCACCCCACCCAGGACTTCCGCAAGGACGAGGTGCTGAAGGTGGCCGACACCTACACCCGTGCCAAGGCGCCCGCGGTGCCGAGGACCAGGGCGGAGATCGAGCGCGTGTTCGGCGGCTTCGAGTTCGTGGACCCCGGGCTCGTCCAGGTCCCGCTCTGGCGGAACGAGGGCCCGATCTTCGACCTCGACCGCATCTGGATGTACGGCGGGGTCGCCCGCAAGCCCTAGGCGGCCCCGGAGGATTCACCCTCAGTACGAACCTTTCCGTTCTCCCTTCCCCCCGAGGTGTGCGATGGACGTCGTCGACGCGATGAGAACGACCGGTACCTGCCGCTACTTCAGCGGCGACCCGGTGCCCGAGGAGGTGCTGCTGTCCGCCTTCGACGCCGCGCGCTTC
The DNA here is from genome assembly GCF_049674955.1 of Sphaerisporangium viridialbum. Taxonomy (GTDB): domain Bacteria; phylum Actinomycetota; class Actinomycetes; order Streptosporangiales; family Streptosporangiaceae; genus Sphaerisporangium; species Sphaerisporangium viridialbum. Next base: position 4,056,660 of record NZ_CP187232.1, read on the forward strand.
GCGCCTCAGGGCGGCAACCGGCAGCCGGTCCGCTGGGTGGTGGTCCGTGACGCGGAACGGAAGCGGCGGCTGCGGGACTGGTACCTGGAACCCTGGAAGGCCTACCTGAAGGGCATCGGAACGGGTGACATCCAGGTCGGGACGCTGCCGAAGGTCGTCACCGACGCGGACCACTTCGCCGAGCACCTGGACGAGGCGCCCGCCATCGTCGTCTGCTGCGCCGAGCTGGACGGCCTGCACCCCACCGACCACGCCCTCGGGCGGCTCAGCGTGGTCGGCGGCGCCTCGATCTACCCGACCGCGCAGAACTTCTGCCTGGCCCTGCGCGCCCAGGGCGTGGCGAGCGCCCTGACCACGCTGCTGTGCGGCTACGAGCCGCAGGTCAAGGAGCTGCTGGGCATCCCCGACGGGATGATCACCGCCGCGCACATCGCCGTCGGCTACCCGGCGCACGGCTTTCCCACCCGCCTGTCCCGCACGCCGGTGGAGGACATCGTCTTCTCCGAGACCTACGGCACGCCCCTCGCCCCCAGCGGAACCTGATGATCGGCGGGACGCGCGGGCCGGGCTCCGGCGGCGCGGCGTGCCGCTGACGCTCAGCCACGCCGCCGCGGTCCTGCCGCTGCGGAGGCGGCTGCCCCTCGCAGCGCTGGTGGTCGGCGCGATGGTGCCTGATCTGCCGTACTACGCACCGCTGCCCGTTTCCGCCGGCACCACCCACGGCTGGCAGGGCGCGGTGCTGGTGGACCTGCCCGCCGGAGCCGCGCTGCTCGTGCTGTTCGAGCTGGTGCTGCGAACGCCCCTCACGGCGCTCGCCCCCGAGGGACTACGCGCGCGGCTGCCCGGCCCCGCGCCGTCCGCGCCGTCCGGCCCCGCGCCGTATGCCGTCCTCGGGAGCGGCGGTGCGCCGAGCCTCTACGACCTGGTGCGCTCGGTGCTGCTGGGCGCCATGGACGGCTGCGTGGCGGTCCTGGCCTGCCACGCGATCGTGTGGCACGCGCTGGGGTGGCCCGGCCGTGCCCGCGGCCATGACGTTCCCTCATGAGGGTTCCCGATCTGGTCGTACGCGACGCGCGCCTGTGCGGTCGCCCGGGCGACCCGAGGGCGGGCCTCACGGGCCTGGACGCGACGGAAGCGACATAAGGGGCTTATTGTTTCCGGATGCTGAAGCCCCGGCTCGTCGCCCTGGCCGCCGCTCTGGTCACCGTGGCCGCCGGGCTCGCGGTGCGGGCGGCGTCCGACGGCGTGCCGGCCAAGTACGCGGGCGACCTGCTCTACACCCTTCTCCTGTACACCCTGGTCATCGCCGCGGCGCCGCGGACGCGCCCGGCATGGGCCGCCGCCGTTGCGCTGGGTGTGAGCTGGCTGATCGAGTTCGCGCAGCTCACCGGGGTCCCGGCCGAGCTGTCGGCCCGCAGCTCGATCGCCCGGTTGGTCCTCGGCTCCACCTTCAACCCGCCGGACCTCCTCTGGTACGCCGCGGGAGCCCTCCTCGGATGGGCGGTCCACACGTCCGGGAAGGGCGGAAAGTCCGGCACGAAGCAGGAATGAACGGCCGGCGGGGTCACTGAAATGGGGCGTGGTGGCGGCGTGACGCGGTCTTGACCTTGCTGAGCGGTCAGACGCCCGGCGCGCCGCTGCTCGACGCTCCGAGCCATGAGTCCTGCCGAGACCCGGTTTCATGCGGCCTGAGACGCCTGCAGTGCTCGTTGGATGACGACTGCGCCAAGGGGAGGCAGGGTCACCTCTCCGGTGGCCGGCGTGCCGGTGAGCAGGTCTCGTCCTCCGCCTGGGAGGCGGACGGCGGCGCCGCGCTCGGCATCGTGGTTGAGCAGGAAGAGGTACTCGTGCTGTGCGTCCTGGCGTACGGAGCATTCGACGTGGGCGGGGACGTCGCCGAAGCGGTTCTCCACGCCCGCCGCTTCGACCTGGCCGAGCAGCATGGCGTCGAAGGCGGCTTCTTCCAGGAGAGTGGCGAAGTAGACGACCCGGCCGGAGCCGTAGGCGTTGGCGATGACCGCGGCGCGGCCCTCCAGCAGGACGGCGACCTCGGCACGCGCGGTCGTCCCCGCCACGGGTGCGAGGAGTTCGACTTCACGGCCGAGGGCGGTGACCTCGCCGAAGGCACGCGAGCCGGGCCCGGAGTGCGGCAGCATCGCCGAGTGGAAGCGTTCCTGCCCGCCGCGGCCGGCCCGCCACTGGAAGAACATGACCGAGTCGGCGCCGCGTGACATCGCCTGGAGCGAGCCGAGCCGCATCCGTCCGGGCTCCTTGACCACGTTGAGCTTCCACTGGCTGACCGCACTGGCCGCCTGTTCCATGAGCATCCACGGCTGCCCGCCCTTGAGGGAACGGAACAGGTCGAACTGGAAGGCAGCCGACACGTGCGAGTCCGGCCGGGCGGGGTCGGGGTAGATGTCCAGGGCCGCCACGTCCTCCTCCGGAGCCCACTTCCAGTAGTCGGCGTTCCGGTAGAAGCGCATGAAGTTGGTCATGACCGGGATGTCGTCGCGGAAGGAGCGGACGATGTCGCGTTCAGCGACGTAGCACTCCAGAAGGGCGTCGGAGGTGAAGCGCTTGAAGTCCAGAATGCGGCTGGGATTCATCCAGGCACGCGGGATGTCCGGCACCTCGATCTGGTCCCAGTCCGTGTAGACCTGGCTCCAGAACCGGGTCGTCCACGCCTCGTTGAGGGTGCCGAGGTCGCCATACCTGCGCTTGAGCCGATGCCGGAAGTTGACCGAGCTCGCCTCGTTGTACGCGGTGGGGCCGTACTCGTTGTTGATGTGCCACATCGCCAGTGCCGGGTGAAAGGAGTAACGCTCGGCGAGCCTGGTGGTGATGTTCGCCGCGTACCGGCGGTAGATCGGCGACGAGGGGTCGTAGTGCAGACGGTTCCCGAAACCGAACGGCTCGCCGTCCGCCATGATCGGGCTGTTCCAGGTGGTGCCATAACTCCTGGACGAGATCGCCGGGCGGCGGGCCTAGGTGGGCGGAATCCGGGAGCTGCCACGAGAAGTCAAGATCCTCACCGCCGTCGCGTTCACCGTCGCGGTCGGCTTCGGCATCCAGTCACCGGCCATTCCGGTCTTCGCCAGCGAGTTCGGCGTGGGCAGCGCGGCGGTCGGCGCGGTGGTGTCGGCGTTCGCGTTCATGCGCCTGGCCACCGGCCTGCCCGGTGGCCGGTTGGTCAACCGGTTCGGGGAGCGGGCGGTGCTCGCCACCGGCATGACGCTGCTCGCGGTGACCAGCGTCCTCGCGGGCCTGTCCTGGAACTACCCGCAACTGCTGATCTTCCGGGGCGCCTGCGGCATCGGCTCGGCGCTGTACACCGTGTCGGCGATGAACCTGCTGCTGCGGGTGACCCCCGCTTCGCACCGGGGCAGGGCCGCTGTTCAGCACGCCGGCACGGCCCGCCGGCTCCACCGGGCAGCGGATATCGGTGGCGCACGCCCTGAGGCACCAGCCCTACCGGGCGGCGCTGACCACGAACTTCGGTCTCGGCTGGGCGGTCTTCGGGGTACGGGCCGCCGGCCCTCGCTGCTGGGCGAGGGCCTGGTCCTCGGCAGCCTCGTCGTGGTCACGGCCTGGCAGACGCTGCCCGGGTACCTGGCGGCCTTCGCGCTGATGGGACTCGGCACCGCCTTCTGCACCACGGGAGGGGCGGCCACCGTGGGCGACGTCACCCAGGGACGTGGCGGCACCGCCGTGGCGGCCTACCAGATGACCGCCGATCTCGGCATGACCGTCGGCCCGCTGGTTGCGGGCCAGCTCGCCTCGTACTCGTACGAGACGGCTTTCGTCACCACGGCGGTCGTGGTGCTGGCCGGGCTGATGATGGCGGTGGCCATGCCGTCACGGCGAAACCCGCCGGATCCCGCGTGAAGGGACCCGCGAGCTGCCACACCTGCGCACCTCGCGGAGCTCGACGGCGATCGTCAACGACGCCTCCGACCCCGCGGTCTCATACGGCCTCCAGGTCCAGGATGGGGGCGAACGGATCGTCGAAGGCGGCCCAGGCGTCGGTTCCGGCGGCGGCCTCCCGCTCGGTGAGCAGGCAAGAGTCGAGCAGCTCGTGAATGCGCGCACGGTCGAGGTCCGGGCCGGTGAAAACCAGATGCTGCACACGGTCGCCCATGATCGGATTCCAGTCCAGAGTGGCGGCCATGCGGCGGGCGGGGGAGACCGTGTCCCAGGTGGCCTCGGGCAGCGTGGTCAGCCAGGGCCCGGCGTCCTCCACGGAGATGACTCCGGCGACCGCGTCCCAGGCCAGCATCTGCTCGTGCCTGGTGGCCAGCCAGAACCGGCCACGTGAGCGCACCGAGCAGGTGACCAGCTCGTCGACGGCCTCGAACAGCCGCGCGGGGTGGAGGGGGCCCAGGCGGTGCCACACCACCGTCGTGATCTCGCCGGTCCGCGCGTCGCACGGGAGTTGGGCGGTGGCCGGGTCGACCCGCTCGGCCAGCTCTCCGGTGCACAGCGCGGCCCCGGTGACGCGCGGCAGCCCGGTGACCGGGTGGACCGGCGTGACCGGCGCGAGGTGGGCGAGCACCGCGCGCGACAGGTCGGCGTCCTCCTCGTCGCCGCCGTGCAGCACCAGGCCGGTGGCGTACTCGATCTGGCGGGCGAGCACCTCGGCCACGTAGCGTCGGTCGCCCGTCGCCGCGGGCCTGTCGATGCCGGCCAGAAGGTCGCCGCGGGAGATGTCGACGGGCATGTGTTCGGCGTCCAACGCGGTGAGCACCGAGGTCAGCCGCAGGATGTCGCGGGCCTGCTCGCAGTCGACGGCCTCGGCCACCGAGCGGGGCTCCACCGAGTCCCACAGCTCCACCACCAGCAACGAGGCCGTCGCCGCGAGTCGTAGCAGCTGGGGAAGCAGGTCTTCGCGGACGGCGCAGGTGACGCACCCGTGCGCGAGCCGCACCTCGGCCAGGTCGAGCACGCCCGACCGGTCGCGGACCACTCGTTCGACACGATCCAGGGTGACCGTGCGCAGATCGTGGTGGACCGCGACCGATCCGGGGTGTGCGGACAGCAGCCGGTCGACGGTGGCCGTACGGGCCGAGGCGTGCAGGCCCGCGACGAGGACAACAGGAATGGACACGAGGCCTCCCGAGTTGTTAAAAACGATAACCGTTGTCATTATGGTGCCACACCTTGGCACGCGACAGCGAAAGAAGGCCTGGTTTGGCCAGAGACGACCTCCGCCCAGTGATCAAGCTGCGATCGACCGCTGGGACCGGCTACACCTACGTGACCAGGAAGAACCGGCGCAACGACCCCGACCGGCTCACGCTCCGCAAGTACGACCCGACCATCCGGCGGCACACGCTGTTCCGGGAGGAACGATGAAGAAGGGCATTCACCCCGACTACCACCCGGTCGTCTTCCGCGACCCCGGCGCGAAGGTCGCGTTCCTCACCCGGTCCACGATCAGCAGTGACAGGACCATCGAGTGGGCGGACGGCAACACCTATCCGGTGGTCGACGTCGACGTCTCCTCGGCCAGTCACCCGTTCTACACCGGCCGCAGCCGCGTCCTCGACGCCGCCGGCCGTGTCGAGCGGTTCAACCAGCGCTACGGGAGGAGCTGATGTCCGCCCACTGCCGGCTCACCGGCGTGGAACCGGTCTTCGGCAACAACGTCTCGCACTCCCACCGGCGCACTCGCCGCCGGTGGAACCCCAATATCCAGCATCGCCGCTACTGGGTCCCGAGCGAGGGCCGCTTCGTCCGGCTGACGCTCAGCACCCGAGCGATCAAGACCATCGACAAGATCGGCATCGAAACGGCGATCGCTCGGATCCGGGCGCGGGGGGAGAGGGTCTGATGGCCAAGCAGAGCAAGATCGCGGCCAACGAGCGGCGCAAGGCGGTGGTCCAGCGCTACGCGGTCCGCCGGGCCGAGCTGAAGGAGACCATCCGCACCGGCACACCGCAGGAGCGGGCGCGAGCAGCCGGTGAACTGAGCCGCCAGCCGCGCGACGCCGGCCCCACCCGCATCCGCAACCGCGACTCCGTCGACGGCCGCCCACGCGGCCACCTGACCAAGTTCGGGCTCTCCCGCGTGCGCTTCCGCCAGATGGCCCACCGGGGCGAGCTCCCGGGTATCAGGAAGGCGAGCTGGTAGCCGTGGCCGTGCCCAAGCGCAGAACCTCCCGCAGCAACACCCGGCACCGCCGCAGCCAGTGGAAGGCGGCCACCCCCGCCCTCGTCCCCGTCCGCGTGAACGGACGGGACCTGCTGGTGCCCCGCCGCCTCGTCCGCGCCTACCAGCGGGGGTTCATGACATAACCGCGAGCTCCGGTCACCCGCCAGGGCGTTGCGGCGGGTGACCGGAGCTAGGCGTGACCGCCTGCCGCGGGCAGCGGCGCACCCTGGAGGTGTCCAGGACCTGGAGGTCATCGGAGGAGACGGGCTCCTCGAACCACGTGCTCGCCGAGTGCTCGATGGCACCCTCACAGGCTTGGAACCCCGTGCGCACGGAACTGCGCGTGGATGCGGTCGAGTGGTTCCGCTCCCGGCGCGCTCACATGACCCAGCGGGAACGTCAGCCCCAGGCGCCGGTACTTCTCTGCCGCCATGCGGTGGAAGGGGAGCACGTCGACATGTTCCACGTTGCCGAGGCCGGCCACGAAGCGGGCGACGCCGTCCATGTTCCCAGGGTCGTCGGTGATCCCGGGAACCAGCACGAAACGGACCCATGCCGGACGGCCCAGAGTAGGGGTGGCAGTAAGAATCGCGCTATGAGCCCCAAACCGGGTTGATCTTGGTTTGCCTGTCTCGTTAATGCTGGACCGTCATGACGCGCGCCCAGGTGCAGCGGTGAGCTGGTCGAGCACTGGACGATCTTGGACGTGGGCAAGCGGTTGGTGCTCGGCGGTGGCCGGAGCCCTGCCAGCCAGGCGTGACCGCCAGCCCGGCAGGGCCGGGTCAACCGCTGATGGTGAGCAGGCGCGGGCCGAAGGCGACCAGGCCGATGCGGCTGGGTCGTCCAGAAGGTGGTTGGAGTCAACACCCAGTTCGCTGTCCTTCACCTATGCCGGGTCGGGGGTAGCTTGGCCGCTGTGAAGGGACTCCTTGGCACAATTGCCGCGGCGGCGGGCATGCTCGCTGGTAGGAACATCAACGGCTTGGTCGTCTTGACGGTGTTCACGCTCATTGGCTCGCTCATCGTGATCGAGTCCGGCGTGCTGGGCGCGATCTTTTGATCGCGGGACGGCGAACGGGTTGGGCGCGGCGGGTTGGTGTGGGCGTGCGGTTGACGGTTCCCGGCCTGGCTGTGCTGCTGCTCATGCTCACTGTTGCGGATGTGCTCGCCTTCGGCGGGGCGCATATCGGTGATCGTGGGGTATTCCGTGACGGGCTGCCGCCGCGCTCGGGCCTTTGGCACACGCTGTGGCGGGTGCTTGTTATGGGTGGTCAGTACTGGCTGGTGGGCTCGGCCGCCGCGCTGGCCGTGGCCTGGGCGGCTTGGCGTGCGCGGAGCCTGCACGTGCTGCTGGTGGGCGGGCTTTGGCTGGTGGGCACCGAATTGGTGATCCGCGGGATGCAGGTGGCCGCCGGACGGACGGCTCCGTTGCGGGGCGCGGACCTGCTCTTCGCCGGGGGCGTGTCCTTTCCCTCAGGTCACGCGGCCAACGCCGCGGCCTGCCTGGTGTTCATCGTTGGTGTGCTGGCCGCGCCGACCTGGCTGACCCTGGCCGCGTACGGATGGGCGATCCTTGTCGCGGTCGCGGTGGTGACGTTGGGCTACCACTGGCCTTCCGATGCGATCGCCGGGTGGGCGCTAGGCGTCCTGCTCGGCTGGCTGGGTTGCTGGCTTGCACGCTGCGCAGCCGGCACCCCGGCGGGCGGCACCGAACTTCTCCAGGATCAGCTTGGTGCCACAACCGTTGCCGCAGCCGATCTCGGCCACCCGGGCGCCGGAGGTGCGGCCGCCCAGGCGCACGAGGAGCGGGCTTTTCGTACCAGCGTTGCAGAGCGCGACGTGCCGGATTGTTGACCGCGAGGGTCTCGAGCTGGTTCATCAGAATGCGGCGTCTCTTCCTTCGCTGCGGCTATGCGAGATGAGCGGGCCTCACGGGGGCCACGCGGACCCGGGGGACCTGCGGAGGACCAGCGGCGGCCCTGGCAGGCGGTCGCTTCCGGGACCCCATAGCAACCGATCACAAATTCAAGCTATCATCACAGTATGGCGATGAATGACGATGGTGGGCCGTGCGTGAACGCCGACATCGCGGCGGGTCTGCTGCCCGCGGCGGCGCTGTTTCATTCGCTGGCCGATGAGACCCGGCTGCGCATCGTGCAGCGGCTGGCCTGCGGCGAGGCCCGGGTGGTGGACCTGACCACCCAGCTCGGGCTGGCCCAGTCAACGGTGTCCAAGCACCTGGCCTGCCTGCGTGACTGCGGCCTGGTCGACTACCGCGCCGAGGGCCGCCAGTCGTTCTACGCGCTGACCCGGCCGGAGCTGATGGACCTGCTCGCCTCCGCCGAGCAGCTGCTGGCCGCCACCGGGCACGCGGTCGAGCTTTGCCCCACCTACGGCACCCCCGCCAGCCAGGCAGCCGGCCAGGTTCACCAGCAGATCGAGGAGGCGGGGCGATGAGTGATGCGTGCGGATGCAGCGCAGATCCGCAGCCGGCCGGGCAGGACGAGGCCGAAGAGCGGGAGCCGGAACAGCTGTGGCAGGTGCGCGAGCTGCAGTTCGCCGGCGCGGCCGGGGTGTTCCTGCTCGCCGGGTGGCTGGCGGGCCTGGCCGGGGCGAGCGCGCCGATCACGATCGGCCTGAACGGACTCGCGCTGGCGATCGGCGGCTGGACATTCGTGCCCGGCACGCTGCGACGGCTGGCCAAGGGCAAGATCGGCGTCGGCACGCTGATGACGATCGCCGCCGTCGGCGCGGTCATCCTTGGGGAGGTCGCCGAGGCCGCCATGCTGGCGTTCCTGTACTCCATCAGCGAAGGGCTGGAGGAGTACGCGCTGGTGCGCACCCGGCGCGGGCTGCGCGCGCTGCTGGCGCTGGTGCCGGAGACGGCCACCGTGCTGCGCGACGGCGCCCAGGTGAGCGTGGACCCGGCCGAGCTGCGCCTGGGTGAGGTGCTGCTGGTACGGCCCGGCGAGCGGCTGGCCACCGACGGCGTGATCCGCACCGGCCGCACCACCCTGGACGTCTCCGCGCTGACCGGCGAATCGGTCCCCGTCGAGGCCGAACCCGGGCAGAGCGTGTATGCGGGATCGATCAACGGCACCGGCGTACTCGAGGTCGAGGTCACCGCCACCGCCGCGAACAACTCCCTGGCCAAGATCGTGGCCATCGTGGAGGCCGAGCAGTCCCGCAAGGGCACCGCCCAGCGCCTGGCCGACCGCATCGCCCAACCGCTGGTGCCCGGCATCATGATCCTCGCCGCCGCCATCGCCCTCATCGGCAGCCTGGCCGGGGATGCGCTGACCTGGATCGAACGCGCCCTGGTCGTGCTCGTGGCCGCCTCGCCGTGCGCGCTGGCCATCAGCGTGCCGGTCACCGTGGTCGCCGCCATCGGCGCCGCCTCCCGCCTGGGCGTACTGGTCAAGGGCGGCGCCGCGCTGGAAGCCCTCGGCCGCATCCGCGCGATCGCCCTGGACAAGACCGGCACCCTGACCCGCAACCAGCCCGCCGTTATCGAAGTGGCCACCACGCCCGGCCACAGCGAGAACGAGGTGCTGGCCGTCGCCGCGGCGCTGGAAGCCCAAAGTGAGCACCCCCTCGCCCGCGCCATCCTGGCCGCCCACCCCGACCCTGGCCCCGCCACCAGCGTGGAGGCGGTCACCGGCGCCGGCCTGACCGGCACGGTGGACGGCCGGCCTGCCCGGCTCGGCCGCCCCGGCTGGATCGACGCCGGACCTTTGGCCGCCCAGGTGACCGCGATGCAGGAAGCCGGCGCGACCGCCGTTGTCATTGAGCACGACGGGGCGGTGATCGGCGCCGTCGCCGTCCGCGACGACTTGCGCCCCGAAGCCGCCGAAGTCGTGGCCCGGCTGCGCGCCGACGGCTACGAGGTGGCCATGCTCACCGGCGACAACGCCGCCACCGCCGCCGCCCTGGCCGCCCATGCCGGGATCGACCAAGTGCGCGCCGAACTGCTGCCCGAGGACAAGTCGGCCATCATCGCCCGGCTCCGCCAGGCACGGCCGACCGCGATGGTCGGCGACGGCGTCAACGACGCCCCCGCCCTGGCCACCGCCGACGTCGGCATCGCCATGGGCGCGATGGGCACCGACGTGGCCATCGAAACCGCCGACGTCGCGCTGATGGGCGAGGACCTGCGTCACCTGCCCCAGGCCATGGAGCACGCCCGCCGCTCCCGGGCGATCATGCTGCAGAACGTCGGCCTGTCCCTCGGCCTGATCACCGTGCTGATCCCGCTGGCCGCCTTCGGCGTGCTCGGCCTGGCCGCCGTCGTCTTGCTGCATGAGCTGGCCGAGATCTTCGTCATCGCCAACGGTGTCCGCGCGGGCCGCGCCAAGGCTCTGCCGCCCGCCCCGCCCGCCCCGCCCGCCCCGGCCGCCGCACAGCAGCCGTACGCCGCTCAGCCGGCGGGGATCTGACCGCCATGACCGGCCCCGCCCCGGGGATGAGCCGTCGTCAGCGGAGCTGACGGGTGTACGGCGATGGCGAAGGGGTGCATGGGGCCAGGCGGACGCGGGCGTCCACGGCGATCGCGCCACCGGGGGTGACAATGACGGGGTTGAGGTCGAGCTCGGCTACTTCGGGGAGGGCGTCGAGCAGACGGCCGACGCGGGTGATCTGGCCGGCGAGCGCTCCGACGTCGGCCTTCGGCCGGCCGCGGTAGCCGTAGAGCAAGGGCGAGCAGCGAAGGTCGGCGATCATCTCGGCGGCGGTGTCCACGGTGAGCGGCGGCACCCGGAAGGCGCGGTCGGCCAGCAGGTCGGCGGTGACGCCGCCCATGCCCACCATGACGAGCGGGCCGAACGCGGGATAGTTGACTCCGCCCACGATGATCTCGACGCCTTCGGGGACCATGCGCTGCACGATCGCGCCGGTCATGGTGGTCCCGACGGCCGCCTTCATGTCGAGGTAGGCCTGCCGCACCGCCGCGGGCGTGGTGAGTCCGGTCCGGACGCCGCCGACGTCGCTCTTGTGCACGGGTCCGGTCGCCTTGAGCACGACGGGTAGCCCGAGCGCGGCCGCGGCCTCGGCGGCACCTTGCGGGTCGTCCACGTCGATCGACTCGGCGATGCTCACGTCGTAGCAGCGCAGCAGCCGTTCGGTGGTGGCCGGGTCGAGCCAGCCACCGTCCGGCCGGGCGGCGAGTTCGGATCGGACGATCTCCATGGCGCGCCGGTCGCCCTCGCGGCCGGTGGGCTCGGTGCGTTCCACCCGCGTACGCAGCCATTCGGCGTAGGCGGCGGCGCGGGCCAGTGCGTGGACGGCCTGCTCGGGGAAGGCGTAGACGGGGATGCGGTCGTCGATGACGCCGTCCTGGCCCATCACACAGGCCACCACAGGCTTCGCCGCCGTCCGCGTCGCCTCGGCGATCGCCTTCTCGGTCGCCTCCAGGCCGGACCCGAACGGCGGTGTGTAGACGACCAGGATGGAGTCGACGTCCGGTTCGCGCAGGAGCTCCTCGACGGCCAGGCCGATCTGCTCGGCCGAGGCGTCGGCGGTGAGGTCCACCGGGTTTCCGAGCGCGGCCGAGGGTGACACCCGTGCGGCGAACCGGGGTGAGGGCGTGAGCTCGGGGACGATCAGGCCGTTGCCCTCGCAGGCATCGGCGGTCATCGCCTCCGGGCCGCCGGAGTTGCCGACGATGGCGACCCTGCGGCCGGCGGGCAGCGGCTGGGCGGCCAGCAGCCTGGCGATGTCGAGCATGTCGCGCACGCTGTCCAGGCGGATCACTCCGGCCGCGCGCACGAGGGCGTCCACGGCGACGTCGGGTGTGGCGGCGGCCGCGGTGTGCGAGCGCACCGCGCGGTCACCGGCCCCGGAGCGGCCGCTCTTGACCAGCAGTACCGGCTTACGGCGGCCGACACGTGCGGCGATCCTGGCGAACTTGCGCGGATTGCCGAACGATTCCAGGTAGAGCGCGACGACGCGGGTGGCCTCGTCGTCCTCCCAGTATTCGAGCAGGTCGTTGCCGCTCACGTCGGCCTTGTTGCCCACCGAGACGAACGAGGAGATGGGCAGCCGTTCCAGCAGGGCCGCGCCGACCGCACCCGACTGGGACAGCACGGCGATGTGCCCCTCGGTCATTTCCTGGGGGAGGAAGCTGGCGTTCATCCGGGCCGAGGTGTTGACGATCCCCAGGCAGTTGGGGCCGACCATGCGCATGCCCGCGGACCGGCAGATCGCCACCAGTTTCCGCTCGGCGTCCCGGCCGCCGTTCTCGGCGAACCCGGCCGTCAGGACCACGAGACCTTTAACGCCGGCTGCCGCACAGTCCCGTGCCACACCTAGGACGGCCTGCGCGGGCACGGCGACCACGGCCAGGTCGACAGGTCCGGGGACGGCGCGCACGTTCGGATAGGCCTGGATCCCCGCCACCTGCGTCGCCTTTGGATTCACCGGATGGACGGGGCCGGGGAAACCGCCGTCGATCAGGTTGCGCAGCACCTTGTGCCCGGTCCCCGACGGGTCGCGGCCCGCGCCCACCACCGCTATGGACGCCGGGGTCAGCACGCGTGTCAGTGATGCCCGTTCGGCCTCGTGGTCACGGGCCGCCACACTCTCCACCAGCCGGCCACCGGGTTCCAGGTCGATGCGCAGATGTACCAGGGCGCCGTCGAAACGCAGGTCCACCGGCAGCCCGAGATCATGGAGCAGAGCCAGCATCGCATGGTTCTCGGCGAGCACCTCGCCGGTCAGCTGCCGTATGCCGTCGGCCGCGGCCCGCATGGCCAGGTGTTCCAGCAGCAGCGTGCCGAGCCCCAGTCCCTGGGCGGCGTCATCGATCAGGATCGCCATCTCCGCGACACCCGGGCCGGCCGTAGGCGTGTACTCCGCCACGGCGGCCGCCCGGTCGTGGACGGTCGCCATCAACACCAGGCCCTCCTGGTCCGGGCCGGTGATCCGGTCCATGTGGGCGTGCGCCGTCGCCCGGCCACCGGTGAAGAACCGGAGGTAGGCGGAACGCTCCGACGTGCTGTCGACGAGTTCCCGGAGGGCGGCGAGATCGCCGGGCGCGAGCGGGCGCACGTGGGCGATGCCGCCGTCACGGAGCAGGACGTCGCATTCCTCGGACATGACAGGTCTCCAATTCGGTGGCAGGACGACGAGGTGCCCGGGTCGGCACGTGCCCGGTCCTGAAGCGGTCATCGTCATCCTTCGGAAGTCCACCGCCACCGTCCCGTCCACCGGCATATGGCCGGCAGTGCCAGACGGCCCTCGCGAAGGGGACTTTGGTCCGCCGGCCGTCGTGTGCCGGACGACCGGTCCCGCGCGGACGTACTTCACCGGGTTCGAAGGGACCAAGGTCCCACCGCGTGAGGCCCGTGGGCCCTGGGGCCGGTGCCATCGGGTGCCGGACCCTTCCGGGAGCGCCTACCAATCCCGGAGCTCTGATGGACGTCCTTGACCTGTCCCGATGGCAGTTCGGCATCACGACCGTCTACCACTTCTTGTTCGTCCCGCTGACGATCGGGCTCTCGCTCATCGTGGCCGGGCTGCAGACCGTCTGGTATCGCACGAAGAATCCCGCCTACCTGCGTCTCACCCGTTTCTGGGGGCGGCTGTTCCTCATCAACTTCGCGATGGGCGTCGTCACAGGGATCGTGCAGGAGTTCCAGTTCGGCATGAACTGGAGCGCCTACTCCCGGTTCGTCGGTGATGTCTTCGGCGCGCCTCTGGCCATGGAGGGGTTGATCGCCTTCTTCATGGAGTCGACGTTCCTGGGCCTGTGGATCTTCGGCTGGGACAGGCTGCCCCCTCGGCTGCATCTGGCGACCATCTGGCTGGCCGGGGTCGGCACGGTGATCTCCGCCTATTTCATCCTGGCCGCCAACTCCTGGATGCAGCACCCCGTCGGCTACTCCCTCAACCCGGTCACCGGACGGGCCGAGCTGACGGACATCTGGGCCGTGCTCACCAACCCCACCACCCTGGTCACCTTCCCGCATGTGATCTTCGGCGCGTTCGTCACCGCCGGAGCCTTCGTCGCCGGCATCAGCGTCTGGCAACTGGCCCGGAAGCGAGATGTCCCGATGTTCCACGCGTCGGCCCGGCTGGCGATGACCGTCAGCCTTGTGGCCGCCATCGGAGTCGCGCTCACGGGCCACTGGCAGGCACAGGTGATGACCCGGCAGCAGCCCATGAAGATGGCCGCCGCCGAGGCGTTGTGGGAGGACGAGACCTCCGCCGGGTTCTCGCTGTTCGCCGTCGGTGACGTCGCGGACGGCCGCAACCACGTCAACATCCAGATCCCCTACGGGCTGAGCCTGCTGGCGACCGGCGCCCCCGACGGGAAGGTCGAGGGCATCAACGACATCCAGGCCCGCTACCAGGCGCTCTACGGCCCGGGCGACTACCGGCCGGTGGTCGGCCTGGCGTACTGGTCTTTCCGGCTGATGATCGGCTTCGGGGCGCTCGCGGCGCTGCTCTCGCTCGCCGGGCTGTGGCTCACCCGGCGGGGACGGCTCCCGGCGACCGCTTGGTTCACCCGCGTGGCCGTCATCGGCATCGGCCTGCCGTTCCTGGCCAACTCACTCGGCTGGATCTTCACCGAGATGGGCCGTCAGCCGTGGACCGTCTTCGGCATCATGCGCACGGCCGCCGCCGTCTCGCCCGGCTCGGACATCCCCGAAGTCGCCCTGACGCTGGTGGGCTTCACCCTCGTCTACGCCGTGCTCGCCGTCATCGAGGTGCGCCTGCTCCTGAAGTTCATCCGGATCGGCCCCGACCCCGAGGTCGAACCCACCGATCCCGTCCCCGCCCTCTCGTACTAAGGACCCGTGCTCATGGAACTCACGACTGTCTGGTTCGTGCTCATCGCGGTCCTGTGGGCGGGTTACTTCCTCCTGGAGGGCTTCGACTTCGGCGTCGGCGTGCTGCTGCCCCTGGTGGCACGCGACGAGGCCGAGCGGCGCGCGGTCGTCGGCTCGATCGGGCCGGTCTGGGACGGCAACGAGGTGTGGCTCCTCGTCGCCGGTGGCGCGACCTTCGCCGCGTTCCCGGAGTGGTACGCCACCCTGTTCAGCGGCTTCTACCTGCCGCTCTTCCTCATCCTGCTGGCCCTCATCCTCCGCGGGGTGGCGCTGGAGTACCGGAGCAAGAGTGACGGAACCCGGGGCTGGGACCGCGCCCTGTTCTGGGGTTCGCTCGTCCCCGCGTTCCTGTGGGGGGTCGCCTTCGCGAACATCGTCCACGGCGTCGCGCTGGACGCCAGGCACGAGTACGCCGGCACGCTGCTCGACCTGCTCAACCCGTACGCCCTGCTCGGCGGAGCGGCCACTCTGGCGCTGTTCACGCTGCACGGCGCGGTGTTCCTGGCCCTGCGCACCGAGGGAGAACTGCGTGAGGCCGCCGCCCGGCTGGCCCGGCGGCTCGGGCTTCTGGCCCTGGTCATCGGCGGGGCGTTCCTGCTGGTCACCCAGCTCGATTCCGGAAAGCCCGCCACCTGGGTCACCGCCGCCGTGGCCGCCGTGGGTGTCTCCGGCGCACTGGCCGCGACGATCCGCGGCAGGGACGGGTGGGCGTTCACCGCCAACGCGGTGGCCATCGTGGCGGTCACCGCGACCCTGTTCGGGAACCTGTGGCCGGACGTCATGCCCGCCCTGGACGCCGTCCACAGCCTGACCGTCGACAACGCCTCCTCGACCCCGTACACGCTCACCGTCATGACGTGGGTCGCCGGGATGTTCACGCCCGTGGTACTGGCCTACCAGGCGTGGACGTACTGGGTGTTCCGCAAGCGGCTCACAGCGAGCTGAGCAGGAGGTCTTCCGCCGGAACCGCGGAGTCGCCCTTCGCTGCTCGCATCAGTCGGCGTGGACACCCCTCCGCAGGCGACGGCTACCCCACGGCGTAGGCGCGGTAGTTGGCCGACCCCGGTCCGGCAGCGCGATTCTTCAGAGTCGCGGGCCGGTGATAGGCCACCGGCGAGTGCGGCGCCGAGACCAGCCGACGGTGCGCGTTGAGCTGCTCCTGGGCTTCCAGCTTGGCGATGATCGTCGCGACGAACACCGGCAGATCGTCGGGCAGCGGTGATGTGATGAGATTCCCGTCCACCACCACCGGCTCGACGACGTAGTCCGCGCCGGCATGGATCAGGTCGTCCCGGATCGGCGCGACCGACGTGACGCGCCGGCCCGAGACGATCTCGGCCGTTGCCAGCAGCCATCCCGCATGGCAGATCGCCGCTATGGTCTTGCCCTGCCTGTCCATCTCGCGGACGAGCGAGACGATGGACGGGTCCCGTCGCAGGTACTCGGGCGAAAACCCGCCGGGGACGACCAATGCGTCGATGTCCTCCACCACGAGGTCCGAGACGTTGACCTCGGCGCGGGCCGGGTACCCGATCTTGCTCGCGTAGACCGCGTCCGTGTCCGGCCCGGCGATCACGACCTGCGCGCCTGCCTCGCGAAGTCGGAGGACGGGATACCACAGCTCGAGTTCCTGGTAGAGGTTCTCGACGAGGACGACGACTCGGGCATCTTGAATTCTCATGGGCTTCCTCTGTGGGCGGCGGATCGAGGTACAGGGTGACTCAGGCGTCGATCGCGAAGATCCGGCGCGGGTTGTGAATCATCAACGCGTCGAGCTGCTCGTCGGTGACGCCCTTGCCTTTCAGGCGGGGGACGAAGCTGGTGAACATGTAGCCGAGGTCGACCTTCTCGTTGAGCAGCTGAGGGTCGATCTCGGTGACCCCCGCCCGCGGGTTGAAGAACCAGCGGTCGAACGAGATCACCACCTTCTCGAGGTGTCCCTCGTCGATCAGGGTCACCAGGGCGTCCGCCATGGCCTCGTCCAGCTCCTCGGCGCTGCCGACGCGCCAGGGGATGCCGACGTGGTCGAGCTGGACATTTCCCCCCATTTCGAGGATCTCCCGCATCATCTCGACCTGAGGCGGGACGAAGGCGTGCCCGATGATGACCTTCGCCGGGTCCATCCCCTCCTCCAGGAGGATCTCCAGCTGCTCCCGCCCGGGGTTGGTCACCTCGAAGTCCATGGGGTCGATATGGGTGTTGATGGCACATCCCACCTGCGTCGCGGCCCGGGCGGCGGCTCGGATGATGCGGTCCTCCACCTCGTGGATGTACCGGCCGTTCGGTCCGACCGGGCTCGGCATCGGCGTGACGCTCTCCTGCCCGGTCGCGATCTTGATGGCGCCCGCCCGATAGGGGGTCTGCTGCCAGGCGAAGACCATCCCCTCGGTGAGGTCCCTGACGAAGAACTCGGTCAGCTCCTCGACGGTCTGGCGCCGCCAGTAGTACGGCACCCCCATCCGCTCGGGGAAGAAGCCCGTGATGGCGACCACGTTCATGCCCGTCTGCTTGGCCACATCGACCATGAACTGCGGGTGGCGGCCGACTTCGGGCGGAGTCATGTCGACGATGGTCCCGTAGCCGTACCCGTCCATCCCGCGCTTGACCTGGCCCGCGACGAAGTCGACGGCAGCGCTGTAGTCGAGCACCGTGCGGTGATCCAGCTCCGCTCCGGGATAGCCGTAGAGCAGGTGTTCGTGGCTGAGGATCCTGCCCGAGCTCTCCGCGGGCACGTCACCAAGGACCGTTCGAAGAATCTTCACCTGTTCTGTCTCCTGTTCCGAAGTACGGTCGCCGCGGGCCCCGCGATTCAGGCGGCGGTCCACCTCGGGCGACCTGGCGAGATGTGACGTCAGCTCGGCGACCAGCGACCGAACAGGTCGCGGTACAGCGTGGGCAGGTGGTCCGCGTCCGGCGCGGTCAGCCAGTTGGGGCTGGTGAAGCCGGGGCCCAGCAGCGAACGCACGAGGTCGGTGCCGGTTCCGCTGGAGACCAGGTAGCCGTGCTCGACGGAGATACCGCGGATCGCGGAGAGCTGGCCGTCCGAGGCGACGGGCACGCCGTCCACGGCGCCCGGCACTATCAGGGCGTCGATGGTCTGCCCGTCGAGTTGCTCGACGCTCGCGGTAGGTACGACGGGGTAGCCGAGGTAGCTCTCACAGCCCTCCGGGGTCGGCGTCACCAGATGTACGGCGGCACCGGACTCCCGTGCGCGGAACACCGGGTACCAGAACTCGATCTCCTGGTACCCAGGGAACGACAAGACGACAACTGTCCGAGGCTGCGGCATACGGCATGATTCCTTCGGGGCGAGCATCAAAAAAAGAAGCTGACTGGTTGTCTTACAGGTCTAGTATGAAGGACGTGTTCAAGATTTCGCAAGGTCGCGGCAGAAGACGGTGGAGCGCCCCGGGCGGGCGTTTGCGATCAGGCTCCGACTGGCGCACACTAGTGCCGTGGAAGAGCAGCCTGACAATCTGTCAACACCGGCACTGGAATGGCGGTCGGGCAGACTCGTGGCGATGAAACGTGTGGCACGGCACAGTGCGGTCGACGTCGTGCGCAACCAACTCGTCGAACTCATCGAGCGAGGCGAGATACCCGTGGGGGACTGGCTGCCCTCCGAGGCCGAGATGTCACGCGCGTTCGGGGTCAGCCGGCCCGCCCTGCGTGAGGCGCTGGGCAGCCTACGCGCGTTCGGCTACATCGAGTCCCAGACGGGCCGGGGCTCCGTGGTCGTCTCCAACCGGGCCTCAAGCTCGCTGACCTTGGGGAAGTACTCGTCGACTGATCTCAATGAGGTGCGCCGCCACCTGGAGGTGCCGGCGGCCAAGCTCGCCGCGACGCGTCGCTCGGATGATGAGCTCGCGGTCGTCGTCCAGGCCTGCGAGGCGTACGCCGTGGAGTCGGACCCGGCGATCCGCGTGCGCCTCGACAGCGAACTGCACATCGGCATCGCGTCCGCGACGGGCAACCCCCTCTTCCCCCGGTTGATCAAGGATATCCGGTCGATTCTGGAGGAGCAGTCTCTGGCGCTGTCCGTCGCCGGCAAGCGCTGGAAGCACTCGGCGGAAGAGCATTTCGCCATCTGCCGGGCGATCCGCGATCGCGACCCGGATCGTGCCGCCGAGGCCATGGTCGCCCACCTGCGCGCGGTCGAGGACGCGGTCAGCGCGCTGCAACGAGCGGGGATCGCCCGGTCGTCGACCTGACGTGACCGGCCGGCGTCGCCTCGCCGGCCCGCCGCTCCGCGGGGAACACCGGAGACTCCGGCGTGAGCCGCCGCGCGTCGTGCGTCCCCGCTCGACCGGTCGCACACCGTGCCTGCGGGTCGCCGCCCCCGGCCCGTGTCCGCCGGGGAGCCGGCCCGGGACCGTTCGCCTCTCCGGCTGACCGCCGCGCCGCATGGGACGACCATGCCGGTGAGCTGCCGGTGCCGGACCCGAATCCGGCCGGCCGGGTGGACGTCGGCCACGTCCCGCGAGCATTCCGCTCCCCGAGGCACCACCGGCAACACTGGCTCCGATCTGGAAATGGCGCGCCACCATGGTACATTTCGACCTGTCAGACTGCCTGACCATAGGGGCTTAGTGTGGGTCATTCCAAGGTGATCGGGATCATCGCCGACGACATCACCGGCGGGTCGGATGTCGCCGCGGCGCTGAGCGAGGCGGGCAGGCGGACGGTCCAACTGGTGGGCGTGCCCGGCCACGACCTCGAACTTCCGCCGCATGACGCCGTCGTCGTCTCGCTCAAGTCGCGCAGCGTGCCGGCCGAGGAGGCGGTCGCCGAATCGCTGGCGGCACTGGCGTGGTTACGTGAACTCGGCGCGCACCGGATCGGCTTCAAGATCTGCTCGACCTTCGATTCCACCCGGCGCGGCAACATCGGGCCGGTCGGGCTCGCTCTCGCGGACGCGCTGGACAGCCAGGTGACGCTCGTCTGCCCGGCCGCGCCGGCCAACGGCCGGACCGTCTACCAGGGAAACCTGTTCGTCGGCCACCTGCCGCTGGCGGAGTCCTCGCTGGCGCGGCATCCCCTCAATCCGATGACGGACTCCAACCTCGTGCGGTTGCTGGAGGCACAGACCACCGCCGAGGTCGGGCTCGTGGACCATGCCGGCGTTCGTGCCGGCGCCCAGGCGGTACGCGACCGGCTGACGGCCCTGCGCGCGGCCGGTGTCCGCTTCGCGGTCGCGGACGCGATCTGCCATGACGACCTGCTCGTTCTCGCGGACGCGATCGGCGACGCACCCCTCTGGATCGGCGCGAACGGTCTGCACGCAGCGGTCGGGGCGGAGCGGACGTCCCCGGGCGGGCATGCCGGCGGGGGGATCCCCGGCGACTTCGGCGACACCATCACCGGTCCCACCTTCATCGTCGCGGGGAGTTGTTCGGACGCCACCCGCGACCAGATCGCCGCCTTCCGGAAGAGCGGCCCGGCCATCGCCCTCGACATCGCCCGGGTACGAGGCGACGCGGACTACGCGGGCGAACTGGTCGCGCGGGCATTGACGCTGCTGACCGGCTCGCCGGCGGTGTTGGTCCACAGCATGGCGGACGCCCGCCCACCGATCGGAACCGGGTCCACGGAACTTGGCTCCACCATCGAGGCGTTCCTGGCCGAGCTGGCCGCCGGTGTGGTGGATGGCGGGATACGGCGGCTCGTCGTCGCCGGGGGTGAGACCTCGGGAGCGGTGCTGCGGCGGCTCGGTGTGCGAGTTCTCCAACTGGGCGGGCCCATCGATCCGGGCGTTCCCTGGATGCGCTCGGTCGGCCCGGTCGAGCTGGCACTCGCGTTGAAGTCCGGCAACTTCGGCGGCCCGCGCTTCTTCCTCAAGGCCGTGGTCCGTTGACGTCGGCAGCCGCTCGGGAACTGGTCGAACACGCGAAGATCCTTTCCGATCGCGGACTCGCTCACGGCCGCACCGGGAACCTGAGTGTGCGCACATCGA
This sequence comes from Sphaerisporangium viridialbum, assembly GCF_049674955.1. Lineage (GTDB taxonomy): Bacteria > Actinomycetota > Actinomycetes > Streptosporangiales > Streptosporangiaceae > Sphaerisporangium > Sphaerisporangium viridialbum. Next base: position 4,077,591 of record NZ_CP187232.1, read on the forward strand.
ACGGGGTGCTGGTCACCCCGACAGGCGCGGCGCTCGGCTCGCTGACGGAGGGCGGGCTCGCACACGTCGACGACAGGGGAGCCCGGCTGTCGGGTCCGCCACCGACCAAGGAACTCCTGCTGCACCTGGCGATGTATCGCGCCCGGCCTGAACTGCGTGCCATCGTCCACCTCCATTCGACTTGCGCCGTCGCGGTGTCGCTGTTGCGGGACACCGATCCGTCCGACGCGATTCCACCGCTCACCCCCTACTACGTGATGCGGGTGGGCACCCTCCCGGTCGTGCCGTACTTCCGTCCCGGGGACCCGGCCATGGCCGAGGCGATCGGCCCGCTGCTCGCGCGGTCCCGCTGCCTGATTCTCGCCCACCACGGCACGCTGGCCGGCGGCGTCACGCTCGCGGAGGCGGCCGAGGCGGCCGAGGAGATCGAGGCGACCGCCAGGTTGTGGCTGACCGTCCGGTCCCATGACATCTCCACCTTGAGCAGGGACCAGATCGGCGCCCTGCGTCCGACCGACTCGAACAGGTGACCCATGCCCGACCGTCCTGTCATATCCATGGTCCACACGGTGACCGCGCTGCCCTCGGTCTTCACCGCTCTGGCGGCCGAGCTGCTCCCCCGCGAGATCGAGCTGCGCCACATCGTCGACGACAGCCTGCTCTCGGTGGCCAGAGCGGAAGGAGGCGTACGCACCGGAACCGCCCGGCGCCTGCTTCAGCATGTCTGGTCGGCGGCCGACGGCGGCGCTGATGTCGTGCTGGTCACCTGCTCGTCACTCGGGCAGGCGGTGGAGCAGACCAGGCCCTTCAGTGGTGTCCCGGTGTTGCGGATCGACGAGCAGATGGCCGGCGAAGCCGTACGACGTGGCCCCCGGATCGGGGTGATCGCGACCCTCGGTACGACGCTGGCCCCCACCGCGGATCTGATTCGCCGCAAGGCTGACCAGGCCGGTTCGTCCATCGAACTCGTCGAGACTTTGTGCGACGGCGCGTTCGACGCCGCGGTGCGCGGCGACCTGGCCGCCCACGACGCGGTGGTGCGCGACGCGCTGGGCGAGCTGATTCCCCGTTGCGACGTCATCGTGCTCGCGCAGGCATCGATGAACCGTATCGTCGCGGAGCTCGGTGAGGCGCCGAGAATCCCCGTACTGACCAGCCCTCGGTCGGCATTGGAGGCGCTCGCCTCCCGGCTGCTCCAGTCGTGAGGACCGCTGCCCGGGACCGGGCGGATGGCGGAGGGCCGGCCACGCGTATCCGGGCGGAGTGGCTGTACCGGGGAGCGGGCGTCGCCCAACGCGGCGCGGCGATCCTGATCCGCGGCGAGAGGATCGTGATGGTGGGACCCGACGCCCGCGTTCCGTCCGCCGACGGTCCCGAGTTCACCTTCGCCGCGGCGACGGTGCTCCCTGGGCTGATCGACGCCCACACCCATCTCCTTCTGCCACACGGCGGAGATCTGACGTGGGCAGGGTCCGGCCCCGCCGATGCCGCCGCGACGACAGCGGCGGCATCGGCGGCGCGCTCCATCGCGGGCCGCCTGCTGGAGTCGGGGGTCACCACGGTCCGCGATCTCGGCTCGCCCGGGACTCTCGGCCAGGCTCTCCGCGACGCGGTCGACGCCGACCAGACGGCCGGACCCACCATCGTCGCCGCGGGCCGGCCGATCACCTCGCCCGACGGCCACTTCCGCTCGTTCGGCATCACCGTCCAGGGCGCCGATCAGGCGGCCCGAGCGGTGGAGCGTCTCCACGGCGAAGGAGCGGACCTCGTCAAGGTGGCGGTGACCGGTGGGTCGCTCACCCCTGGCACCGACATGGGCCGCGCGTACCTGGGGCGGGCCGAGGTGGCCGCGGTCGTGGCCGCGGCCCACGACCGTGGAATGCGGGTCGCCGCCCACGCGCACGGCACCGCGGGGGTCGAGGTGTCGCTCGCCGCCGGGGTCGACTCGATCGAACACTGCACGTGGCTCGACGCGGACGGGCGCGTTCAGTCGCCGCCTCCGGTCCTGGTGCGCGCACTGCGCGACCGGCGGCGATCGGTCGTGCTGGCCGGCCCGATCGAGCCGGCGATCGCCGATGTCCTCGACATCGCCGCCGGTCCGGATCCGCGGGTGTCACCCGGCGTGGACCGGCGCATCCAGATCTGGCGGAACGGGCGGACGCTCGCCCGGGCCGGCGTGCCGGTGGCCCTGGGGTCGGACTCGATGTACGGGCAGTTCCCCGGCTACCGTGACCTGACGATCAGGGCGCGGGCGATGGTCGCGTTCGCCGGGTGGCAGCCGGCGGAGATGCTGGCGGCGTTGACGACCGGGGGAGCTCACGCCCTCGGCCGCCTCGGCGAGGTGGGAATGCTCGCCGCGGGCGCGTACGCCGACCTCCTGGTGGTCTCGGGGAACCCCACCGAGTCGATCGACGACCTCGATCGGGTCGTCGCCGTGTTCAAGCGGGGCCGGCGGGTAATCCCAGGCGAACCCGCGGGCGACTGACCCTTCCCGTCGGTCATCAATACGGCAACCGCCGGCCACCCTCGGGTGGCCGGCGGTTGCTCCGCATCCGGCCCGTGGGCCGGTGACCTCAGGTCATCCGGTGGCGGGCAGGTAGTCCGGGGCGACGCAGAACACCGCGCGAGCCCCCTTGGCCGCCACGTTGTAGAACGAGTGCGGGGTACCCTCCGGGATCTGGCACGAGTCCCGGGGGCCGAGCTCGAAGAACACTCTCGTCTCCGGGAACTCGACGTGGACGGTGCCTTCCTCGACGAAGAAGAGCTTGTCTCCACGGTGGGTGAACACGTCGCTGCGCTGGCCCGGCAGGAAGCGCTGCTTCCCGATGGTCACGTTCTCGGTGCTCAACATGACGCCGGTGAGCACCTCGCGGCCACGCTTGTGCCCTTCGAGACGCCACAGGATGTCCGCGTCCCTGGCCGCCCACATCGTCCTGGCCGCGTCGGCCTCGTCGCGCGCCATCGGCCAGCGGCCGATGTACTCGTCCTGCTTGTGCTTGTACTCGGTGACGTTGTCGTGGGTTTGCGCGTACCCCTGGCCCGTTCCGGTCTTGGGCGACGGGTGGAAGAACTCCACGAACCGGAGCTCGGTGTCGCTGTAGTTCCACTGGTGGTGCCAGGTGTCCTTGCGGAACCAGGCGGCGTCGCCGGCCTCGATGACGAGGACTTCGCCGGTGGTCGGATTCGACTGCACCATGGTCCCGTCGATGACGTAGAAGAACTCGTCGGATCCGAAGATCGACCGGTTCTCGTCCGAGTGCAGAACGGCGCCGCCGACCGGAATGGCCACGATGTTGACGCTCATCTTCTCGTCGCTCGCGAGGAACCAGTCCGGCAACTTTCCTGACTCATCGTCACCCCATACCAGCCGCAACGCGTCCCGGTAAGGCACGAAGCGGGGCTGTTTCCCTTGGCCGGTCTCCGTCATGTCACTTCTCTCTACTTGTCGGCGATCCCGCGCCGGCGGACCCAAAGCAATCCATGCGCGGAAGCCATGTGGGCGGCGTCGCCCGTCCTGCCTGGCTATCAGACAGCTCTCATGCTGCCATACGCCTCGCAGAGCCTGCAACCACCTTCCGGTCACGGTCTCCTCCCTGTTCGGGGGCGACCGGAAGCGGGAGAGAAGCGAGGAAAGCCGAACTCTTGACAAGCCTGGCGGGTGGGCCCATCGTTACCTGCCAGGTAGCCAGACGACTTGTCAGATGCCAGAAAGATGTGGACTCGTTGAACTACGAACCCGGACAGATAGCCGCATTCCGCACGATTCGCGTGGAGGGCGAGCCGCGGCAACGCGGGGAGTCATACGGCCGCGCCGCGGCGCCGGAGATCAGAGAGTCGATCCGCCGTTACAGCAGGGTCTTCCGGCACATGGCCGACTGGGACTGGCAGCAGGTACGGGACTTCGCCCTGAGGTACGAACGGCCGATCGGCGATTTCTCCCCTGCCATCGGACAGGAACTCGCCGGCATCGCGGCGGGCGCCGGGGTCGAGTTGGGGGACATCCTCGCGCTCAACGCGCGAAGCGAGATCATGTTCGCCGCCGCACCGGGGCGCGCCCGATCGATGCCGGCGGAGTGCACCTCGTTCGCGCTCATGCCAGAACGCACCGGTCAGGGCATCGTCACCGGCCAGAACTGGGACTGGCTGACGCACGCACGCCGGACGACGATCGTGCTCGACGTCCGGCGGACCGACGCGCCGAGCTTCGTGACCGTGGTCGAGGCCGGGCAGCTGGCCAAGGTCGGGTTGAACGCGGCCGGTGTCGCCCTGTGCACGAACACCCTCATCGGTGACATCCGCACCGACGGAGTCGGCATCCCGTACCACATCCTGCTCAGGTCTGTCCTCGACGCCGAGTCGGGGGCCGACAGCGCCGAGCAGATCGCGACCGCCGACCGGGCGATGTCCGCGAACTACCTGATCAGCGACAGGAACGGGTTCTGCCAGGACCTGGAGACAACCGCCAGAAACGGGGCACCGGAGCGGCTCACTCCGAGCGACGGAGTGTTGACCCACACCAATCATTTCCTGTCCGACGGACTCACCACGACGGACGGGTACGTCACGAAGAAGCCGCACACGGTCGACCGCCACCGCAACATCGAGCTGCGACTCAGGGACCATCGTGTGCGCACGGTCGAGGAGATCAAGGACGCTTTGTCCGACCACCAGGACTGGCCCGGCAGCATCTGCCAGCACCCCGATCCCTCGCTCGCCCCCGAGGAGCGGACGTGCACGATCGCCGGCGTCATCATCCAGCTCGACCGCGGCGTCATCCAGTACGGCGCCGGTAACCCCTGTACGACGCGATGGCGTCAGCACACCGTCTCGGCGGCATAGCACCTGCGCTCAAGCGTGCGCTGTAAGGCTGTCAGACAATATTAAAAGATAGGAGTCAGACGTGTTGCCCCTTCACGAGCCATCGGTCCGGCCGGTCCGTGTTCTGGTCGCCACATCAACGAGTCACGGACCCAGGAGATCACGTTGAAGCGTCCCTCCGGGTGGCGAGTCGCCTTCGCCGGCCTCACGGTTCTGAGCGCTGTGGGATGCGGCGCCCCGACCTCGCAGAGCGTCGACGAAGCCGTCGCCGCGAACGGCAAGTTCCCCGCGGCCCCCGGAAAGCCCGTCGAGCTGACGATCCTGGACTCGGCGGGCGGGCTGTCGGTCGCCAAGCCGCTGATGGAGGCGTTCGCGGAGAAGCACCCCGAACTGGTAAGCAAGATCAACTATACCACGACGACCTCGCCGGAGATGCCGGGCAAGCTCAAGGCCCAGCAGAACGCCGGCCGGGTCAGCGTGGACGTCATCCTGCTGGGGCCCGACGGGCTGGCCGCGGGCGTGAGCCAGAATCTCTTCACCAAGCTCTGGCCCGAGTACAAGGAGGACCTGCCGGACCTGGAGAACAACTACCTGGACAACGCGAAGAAGCTGTGGAAGAACGCGCAGGGTCAGGCACTGATCTATGACACCGGGACGTACGGCCCGCTCCTGGAGTACCTCCCGGAGGAACTGCCCGACCCGCCGAAGACCGCGCAGGAACTGCTGGCGTGGGCGAAGCGGAATCCCGGCAAGTTCCAGTACGCCTCCGTCGCGAACTCCGGGCCAGGTTCGGCCTTCCTGCAGGGTCTTCCCTACCAGTTGGGCGATTCCGACCCGAGGGATCCCGAACATGGCTGGGACAAGACCTGGGACTACCTCAAGGAACTCGGCAAGTACGTCAACAGCTACCCGGCCAAGACCAGTGAGACGTTCGCCAACCTCGCCAACGGAACGGTGAAGCTGGTGCCGTCCACCTTCGGGTGGCACGTCCAGCCCCGGGCGGACAAGCTCATCCCCGAGTCCGCCAAGTTCACCGTCCTCGAAGGCACGAACTTCATCCTGTCCGGTGGATCGGTGGCGATCCCGCGCGGTGTCTCGAAGGACCAGCTCGCCGTGTCGCTGCGCCTGCTCGGATTCATGTTGGAGCCCGCGCAGCAGGCCATGACCTTCGACCACGGGTACGTCTACCCGGGGCCGGCGATCAAGGACATCACCGTCGACATGGCGCCTCCGGAGATGGCCGAACTCAACAAGAAGTACGGCGTTCCCGACTACGAGGACTACATCAACAAGTATCCGGGCGCGGACCCGCTGCCGCCGGCGGTCCTCGTCGCCGCGTACGACAAGTGGAACCGACTCATTGGTGGTATGTGACGTGAGAACAGCCCAGCGACGCGGTGAGTTCGGCGAGCTTAGGCTCGAGGGCCTGACCTGTGTCTACAACGGTACCGTGGTCGCGCTGGACGCGATGACCGCGACGATCAAGGCCGGCGAGTTCACCGCGTTGCTGGGTCCGTCCGGCTGTGGGAAATCCACCCTGCTCGGTTGCCTTGCCGGACATGTCACGGCCACCGGCGGCCGGCTCTGGGTCGACGATGAGCGGATAGACCAGCGGCCCGCGGAGAAGCGCGGTTTCGGCATGGTGTTCCAGAACTACGCCCTCTTTCCACACCTGACCGTCGCCAAGAACGTCGCGTTCGGACTCGAGGTCCGGAAGATGGCCAGGCATGAGGTCCGTGAGCGGGTGAAGTGGGCGCTGGAGCTGGTTCAGTTGTCCGACCACGGCGACAGCATCCCTGGCCGGCTCTCCGGTGGCCAGCAACAGCGGGTCGCCATCGCCCGGGCGCTCGCGCCGCGTCCGTCGATCATGCTGATGGACGAGCCGCTGTCCAATCTCGACGCGAAGCTCCGGTTCGAGATGCGTTCTGAGATCCGGCGACTGCATGACGAGCTGGGGCTGACCACCGTCTACGTCACGCACGACCAGGAGGAGGCGCTGTCGATCGCCGACCGGATCATCGTCCTGCGTGCCGGAAAGACCGTGCAGGACGGGACGCCGAAGCAGATCTACAGCGAGCCCGAAGCGGAGTACGTCGCCGACTTCGTCGGCTACCGCAACCGGCTGCAGGCGCGCGTGGTGGCCGGGAACGGTCGTGAGCCGGTCGTCGAGGGGCATGGCCTGAAGCTGCGCGCCACCTCGAGCGCCGAACTCCGGCCCGGACAGCTCGTGTCGTTGCGGATCCGGCCAGAGGAGGTGGGCGTCTCGGGAACCACCTCCGGTGCGAACGAGTTCGAGGCGGTGGCGCGAGCCGCGCAGTACCACGGCCGGGACTTCACCGTACAGGCCGAACTGCCGGACGGGTCGACGCTGTTCGTGCGAACACCGGTGAGGCCGGAGCCGGGAACGGTGCTGAAGCTGTCGATCCCCGCGGCGGGCGTCCGGGCGTTCGGCATCGCGGAGGAGTCCACCTCCTCGGTGGGGGGTGCTGCCGACGGCGAGCACGCGATCCTCGAGCCGAGTGCGCTGTCATGACGACGACCGTGGACAAGTCGCCCGCGCACGGCGGCGCGGCCCCGCCTGAGGACACGTTCACCCCGGGCGAGCGCCGGCGGGCGTGGATGCGACGTAAGGGCATCCGGTGGGGGCTGCTGGCACTACTGCCGGCGGTGGCGCTGGTCGGGGTGCTGTTTCTCTACCCGATCGCCTACGGGATCAGCTTGTCGCTGACTCCGGGCGAAGGCGGGACGTTCGCCAGCTACCAGCGCTTCTTCGAAGACCCGTATCTGCGCGAAACGGTATGGAAGACCCTGCGGATCGCGGTGGTCGTCGCGGTGGTCAACACGGCGGCGGCGATGGTCTTCGCCTACCCGCTGCGCGGCGCCGGACGGCAGAAGAAGATCCTGTCGACGGCCTTCCTGATCCCGATGACTCTCGGCAACGTGCTCGTCTCCAGCGGGATGATCGCCTACCTGTCGCCCAAGGGCTGGCTCAACGAGTTGCTGATGGCGATCGGGCTGATCGACCAGCCCCTTCCGTTGCTGCACAACTACATCGCCGTCGTGATAGCGATGGTCATCACGGGGCTGCCGTTCGCCTTCCTCCTGACCATGAGCCATCTCGCGGGCATCGACACCCTGTACGAGCGGGCCGCCGCGTCACTGGGCGCGAACCCATGGACCCGATTCCGGCGGATCCTGCTACCTCTGTGGGCTCCGGGGGTGATCGTGGTCTTCTGCCTGACCTTCGTCCTCGGGTTCTCGGTGTTCGCGAGTGCCACTCTGGTGGGCGACCCCGCCGGTTCGACCCACGTCATCTCGGTCGAGGCCTACTTCCAGGCGTATCGGAGCCTGGACTACTCGATGGCGATGGCGATGGTGGTCATCTCCGCCCTGGTCCAGATCCTCATCGTCGGCACGATCCTGCTCCTGCGGTCACGCCTGTACACGGGCCCGAGCGCCGGCCAGAAAGGGTGATCGGGATGTCCGACACCGCTATGCGGAGCCGCCCCCGTCGCGCATGGGCCGGCGCCACGCCGCGCTGGCTCTACCGTGCGCTGGTCGCCGTCTTCATCATCAACATCGCCGGGCTCGTCGCCTCGGTCACGGTCAACTCCTTCGGCCGGCAGTGGTTCTCCGGCTGGCTGCCGAACGGGTACACGATGGACTACTACAAGTCGTCGTGGACCGAGTACAACCTCTCGCAGGTCTTGGTGATAACCGTCGTCGTCGCGGTCGCCGTGGCGGCGCTGGCCGTGATCATCGGTGCGCCGGCCGCGTACGTGCTGGCCCGAGGGAACTTCCCCGGCAAGAAGCTGGTGATCCTTTCCTTCCTGTTGCCGTTGATGCTGCCACCGGTCACGTACGGTCTACCGCTCGCGACACTGCTGTACCGGATTGGCATCGGCGGCCATCTGTCCGGTGTGATCGTCGCCAACCTGGTGCCTTCCGTGCCGCTCGTGGTCCTTTTGATGATCCCGTACGTCCAGCAGCTCGACCCCAACCTGGAGCGGGCCGCGCGGTCCTGTGGCGCGAACGGCCCGCAGACGATCCGGCGGGTACTCGTGCCTCTGCTGCTGCCCGGAATCCTGGCATCGGGGCTGCTGACGTTGATCCACACCGTGGGCAGTTTCGAACTGACCTTCTTCAATTCCGGTCCCGGAAGCGAGACTCTCGTCGTCGCCCTGTACTCGGCGCTCTGGACGCCGGGTTTCCGCCCGCAGCAGTCGATCGACGCGATGTCGGTCGTCTACATGCTGACCTGCCTGATCCTTCTGTTCATCGCACTGCGTTTCGTCAGCCCCGGCCAGATGGTGACGCACTCGCGCGACGACGACTAGTCCACGCCAGTTCCCAACGAGGAGGTCAACATGCCCGTGGTCATCGTCGCCGGAGGCGCGACGGGAATCGGACGTGCCTGCGTACGCCGGCTACGGAACCGAGGTGACGACGTGTACCTCGCCGACATCAACATGGCGGCCGCTGACGAGCTGTCCGGCGAGGAAGCGCCCGGCCGGCTCGTCATCGGCGAGCACGACCTGTCCGATGTGGACGCGGCCCGGAAGGTGGTGGACGAGGCCTGTGCGCGGCTCGGCGGACTCGACGGGCTCCTGACCACCACGGGGCTGTTGCGCGAGGCGCCCGTCGCCCGGTACCCCCTGGAAGACTGGACCGCGACGATGGACCTGAACATCCGTTCGGCGTTCCTGCTGGCCCAGGCCGCGATCGAGCCACTGAGCAGGTCCGCCGCGCCGCGGATCGTCTTCACCGGCTCGACCGCCGCGTTCCGGGGCGGCTTCGGCTCCTTCGCCTACGCCGCGTCCAAGGGGGCGATCGTGAGCATGACGAGGGCCATGGCGGTCGAGTGGGGTGCGCTGGGGGTGTGCGTCAACTGCGTGTGCCCTGGTTGGATCGACACCCCGTTCAACGACGCGCACTGGAAGCATTCCACCGACCGCGATGCGGCGGTCAGCGCGCTGGAGGCCAGGATTCCGCTCGGCCGCCAGGGCGACGCCGATGAGGTGGCGGCGATGATGGCCTTTCTGCTCTCCCCGGAGGCCGCCTATGTGACCGGTCAGGCGATCGTGGTGGACGGCGGGCTGCTGTCATGGTGACGAGAACCGAGGTTCTGTCGTGCGGATAGGAACCTGCGTTGTCGCCGGCCGGCCCGAGCCGGTCCTGTTCGACTCGGCCGGTCGGGGGATGCCGGTCGGGGATGTCGTCGGCGGCCCGGGCCTCTACGGCGTCATGACGCTCATCGAACAATGGGATGACCTGTACCCGCGCCTGACCCACGCGCTCTATCACGATGAGTCCAGAGCCGCCACCAGCGTGGCCGAGATCGACCGGCTCCGTGCCTGGCTGCCGCCGATCCCGCGGCCGGCGAAGATCCTGGGTGTCGGCTTCAACAGCCCCGTGTTCGCCTCGTTCGCGTCGTCCGTTCCGGACCATCCGCCATTCTTCTCCTCGCCCAGTTCGGCGCTGGTCGGGCACCGGCAACCGATCCGGATCCGACCAGCGTTCGGACTCGTCCACCCTGAGCCCGAGCTGGCCGTGGTGATCGGGCGGCAGGGAACGCGGATCGATGTGGCCGGCGCCTTGGACCACGTCTTCGGGTACACGCTCATCGACGACGTTTCCGCCCCCGCCCTGCGAGCCGGCGATACGGTCGTGGTACCGGGATCCAGAGCCGCTGAGCTGGATCGCCGTCACCGCGGGCGGCCCCAGGACGCGTCCGGCTTCGAGCATGGGGACATGAGGGTCACCTACCACCTGCGCGCCAAGGGCACCGACGGTTTCAAGCCTTGCGGACCGTGGATCGTGACCAGGGACGAGATCCCCGACCCCGATCGGCTCAGCATCACGCTGGCCACGGGCGACGACGTGAGGATCGAGTGCCGCGCCGAACGGTTGATCTACTCCGTGGCGGAAGTCATCGCGCACGCGAGCGACCACCACACACTGTTCCCGGGCGACATCATTCACGTAGGAACCGACGTCACAGGGACGCACACGCTGCGAGAGATCGACTACCAACGGAGGATCGGCGAAACACGAACCATCGGGTGTGATGCCATCGGCACGCTCATCAACGATATTCACCAGATGTGATTTCCGTATGCCGGGGCCATGGGGGACGGCGGAGTTCGCGGTGGGCAGGGGTCCGCATATCAGGCATGGGTAAACGTCGGCGCCCGCCCTTCGTGGTGAAGAGCGGGCGAGCCGTGGTTGATCAGAGGCCTACTTGAGGACGGGGTAGCGCCTGACGAGCCGGGTGTCGCCCCACCATTCGCCGATGCCGAGCGTGTTGCCGGCGCCCACCAGCGCAAGGCCGACCAGCACGATGGCGTAGATGATGTGCTCGTCCATGAAGGGGTTGGTGGCCAGCGGGAGTTCGGCCGCCCACATGAACACCAGGAGCAGGCTTCCGGTGGTGGCGGCGATCTTCATGCCTGCCCCGAGGATGAGGGCGGTGCCGATGCCCAGCAGGCCGATCATGAACAGCCAGTCGACCCAGGGCTGGCCGGCCAGGCCGGCGAAGAACCCGCCGAAGGTGTGCTCGGTGGTGCCCTTGAGGAAGCCGGTGGTCGGGCTGCCGCCGTGGATCCACGCGCGGTTGGCGGGGGTGGCGAAGCCCCAGCCGAAGAGCTTGTCGAGGAAGGCCCACAGGAAGACCCACCCGATGGCGATGCGGGCGACGGCCCAGGCGTATTCGACGGGCCGGGCCTCCCCGCGCGGGTGCTCGACCTTCACGACGGGGGTATGGGCAGCGGCGTCATTCTGGTGGCGCCCTTCGGTGAGTGCCATGGCTGGCCTTCCCTTTCAGTGCGGGGGTCACTGTTTCTTCCGCCCTCATCACATCGTTTCGCCGTTCCATCAGGCAGTGCCGTCCGGCTTGGCCTGTCCAGCCGGACGTCCTGATCGATCCGGGACCTTAGGCTCTGTCGCCCGCCCGGCCAGGACACGAGCCTCAAGACGTCGATGCACGTCGATGCACGTCGCTGAAGGAGGTACGTCATGCCCTTTCCCGGTGCCACAGACCTCGGTGTCCGCTGGTTGCTGGCCGCGGCCGGTCAGGCACCTTCGGTCCACAACACCCAGCCGTGGCGCTTTCGGGTCGTACCCGGAAAGTGCATCGAGGTGCTCGCCGATCCTGACCGCAGGCTCAGGACCAGCGACCCGCGTGGCCGCTCCCTGCACGTGAGCTGTGGCGCCGCTCTGTTCAACCTGCGCCTGGCCATCCGTGTGGCCGGATACCAACCCCTGACCTCGCTGCTGCCCGACCCCCGGTGCGAGCGGCACCTACTGGCCACCGTCCGCATGCCGGAGTCACGGACGCCGTCTGTGACCGAACAGGAGCTGTACGCCAACATCGGCCGGAGACGTACCAACCGCGAGCCGTTCAGCGACAGGCGAGTCCCGCCCGGGGTGCTGGCGGAGCTGCGGATCGCGGCATCCAGACAAGGTGCCAATCTCGTCCCCCTGGACGGGCGCGGGGCGGCGGACCTGCTCGACTACGTCGCGATCGCCCAGGAGGAGCTGACCGGGGACCACGATTACCTGGCGGAGCTGCGGGCGTGGACGATGAGAGGAACCCACTACGACGGCCTGCCCTCCTACGTCCTCGGCCCACGCCCGGCCGGCGACTCGACTGCGATCCGTGACTTCGGCACGCATCCGGACCGGCCTGCCGAGCACTTCGAGCATCAGCCGCAGATCGCGGTGCTCACCACTCCCGGCGACCGTCCCGCAGACTGGCTGCGAGCCGGGCAGGCATTGCAGCGGGTGTTGCTCCTCGCGAGCGCGCATGGCGTCTCGGCCTCGTTCCTCAACCAGCCTCTCGATCTGCGGGACATGCGCCGCCGCGCTGATCCCCACCACCGGCGCGGACATCCCCAGATGATCATCAGGCTGGGGTACGGCCCGGCCGTGCCGCGCGCGCCGCGCCGCCTTCCGGCAGAACTACGGACCGGTCGTGCCCAAAGACCCTGCCCTTGAGGACCTCCGCCTTCTTTGCCTGACGCGGGCCGATGGATGGGATGGAGTTGAAGGTCGAACAGAAGATGGAGCCCGCGGGCCCGCCCTCACAGCGGGCCCGCGAGGACCCGAAGGAGGGTCATCATGCACATGAAGGTGCAAGACGTCATGACGACGGAAGTCGCCTCGGTCGATGAAGACACACCGTTCAAGGACATCGCCGAGATGCTCATCGCCCGTCAGGTGAGCGCGGTTCCGGTGATGAATGTGAAAGGGCACGTCGTCGGAGTCGTCTCCGAGGCGGATCTGCTCCGCAAGGAGGAGTTCAGGGACCAGTTCTACCGTGAGGGCTACCGTCCCCCGCTGCGCGCGCGTGTCCGTGACCAGATCAGCCGGCAGGGCCGGAACGCCGAGGGCAAGGCGCGGGGCGAGACGGCCGTCGACCTGATGACGACGCCGGCTCGCACCGCCAAGCCTGACACCACTGTTGTCACCGCAGCCAGGCTCATGGACGAGCATGGAGTGAAACGGCTGCCCGTCACCGATGACGAGGGGCGTCTGGTGGGTGTCGTCAGCCGCCACGACCTGCTGAAGGTGTTCGTCCGGAGCGACGAGGAGATCTCCCGTGAGGTGCGTGAAGACGTTCTGACCCGTTCCCTGTGGATCGAGACCTCCAGCATCAAGGTCGCGACCCGCCGCGGAGTGGTGACCCTCACCGGCCACATGCGGCTCCGTGGCGAAGCCGAGATCGCCGTCCGGCTGACCCAGCGGGTGAACGGAGTCGTCGATGTGATCGATGAGATCGGTTGCGAGAACGACACCCCCGAATGAGAGAGGCGATAGCCGGACCGGATGCGCCCGGCTCAGAAATGGCCCCATCCGCTGGGCGGATGGCCAGGCAAGGGAGGGATCATGTCCAAGAGGATCGTGGTGGGTACTGACGGTTCGGTCTCCGCGGCCGCCGCTGTGGAGTGGGCCGTCGATGACGCCACGCGCAAGAAGGTACCCCTGCACATCGTCTCGGTGGTGGAGCACTGGCCCTACAGCATCGCGAGGTACCCCGCTCCTCCCGATGCCGGTGACATGCTGGTTCATGCCGCTGAACGCATACTCGCCGATGCCGCGGCCCGCGCTCTGCGACACCGGCCGGAGGCCACGGTGACGACCGAGATGATCGAGGGGTACCCCGCCACGGTCCTTTGCGACCAGGAGAAGGACGCCGCCCAGATCGTGGTCGGCAGCAGGGGCTTGGGCGGTTTCGCCGGAGCCATGCTGGGCTCGGTCAGCGGCCACGTCGCAGGGCGAGCTCACTGCCCCGTGGTCGTCGTACGCCCGGACGCCGAGGCCGCGCACGGCGAGATCGTCGTCGGAGTGGACGACTCCGCCGAATGCGAGCCCGCCCTGGCCTACGCCTTCGAGCAGGCACTGCTCCGTGGCGCCACGCTTCGTGCCCTCCATGCGTGGCTGTCGCCCCGGCACGGTTACATCCCCGGGATCCCCTACGACATGGACGACGTCCGACGGGCCCAGCACCAGCTCCTGGCTCAGAGGTTGGCGACCCTGGGCGGCAGGTATCCCCGCGTCACGGTTATAGAGGACGTTCAGTGCGCCCACCCCGTCGACGCGCTCACCCAGGCGTCCAAGAGAGCCGACCTTGTGGTCGTGGGCTCCCACGGCAGAGGCACGGTCGGTGCGCTGCTCCTCGGCTCCGTCAGCCGAGCTCTCCTGCACCACTCCTCCTGTCCCGTGGCCGTCGTCCGTTCCTGACCCCGAAACCGTTCTCCATCCGCCCGCATCGGCCGGCGAAAGCCGCACTGTGGTTCCGAGCGCGAGCCCAGGAACAATCGAGCGTGCTGAAGAGAACGGAGCCGGGCTGATCCGCCCTGAGGGCACTTTGCTAGAGGGCGCGTGGGCCTAGACGACTACTTGGTGTCAAACTCCCTGGTATGACGGACAACAAGCTTCGTTCGCTTCTGCCGCAAATGCGGCTGGACGATCTGCTGTCGGAGCTGCGGACACGACTGGAGGCCGTGCTGGCCACCCGCGACCGCGTGCACGGGTTGCTGGACGCGGTCGTCTCGGTAGGGAGCGATCTCGATCTGGAAACCGTGTTGCACCGGATCGTGGAAACCGCCGCCACCCTGGTGGATGCCAGCTACGGCGCGCTGGGAGTGATCGGCGATGGGAACACGCTGGTGCAGTTCGTCCCGGTAGGGCTGAGTGAGGAGGAGATTGCCCGGATCGAGCACTGGCCGCACGGCCTCGGACTGCTCGGGCTGCTCATCAAGGAGCCCCAGACACTGCGGCTGACCCATATCTCCCAGCATCCCGAGTCCTACGGCTTCCCTCCGGGGCATCCGCCGATGGGCAGCTTCCTCGGCGTGCCGGTCCGGGTCCGAAACGAGGTGTTCGGCAACCTGTACCTCACCGAGAAGCGGGGAGGCGGCGAGTTCGACGACGAAGACGAGGCGATCGTCGTCGCCCTGGCCACCGCGGCCGGTGTGGCCATCGAGAACGCCCGGCTGTACGAGGAGACCCGGCGTCGCGAGAGCTGGCTGGAGGCCTCCTCGGAGATCACCACTCGCCTGCTGTCCGGAGCCGAACCACGAGAGGTGCTCGCGTTGATGGCACGGCGGGCCCGGGAGATGGCCAATGCCGACGTGGTGGCGCTGCTGCTCCCCGGCGACGAGGTGGGCACCCTCCGCCTCGTTCTCGAGGACGGTCAGGACGAGAAGCAGTACACCACCGGAGAGGTCGCCGGCTCGCTCGCCGGCCGGGCCTTCGTGACCGGTGAGCCGCTCATGGTGGAGAGCCCAGCGGAAAGCGATGTCCTCATCGCCTTCGCCCAGCCTGTTCCGGTCGGCCCGGTAGCGGCCGTTCCGTTCGGTGCTCCGGGTGCCGTGCGTGGTGTGCTGTCCCTGGCGAAGCGTCCTGGGCGCAGTCCATACAGTCATGCCGAACTGCGCACCCTTCATGCCTTCGCCGGGCAGGCGGCCGTCGCGCTGGAACTGGCCGAGACCCGCAGGGACGCCGAGCGGCTGGGCCTGCTGGAGGATCGCGACCGTATCGCCAAGGATCTGCACGATGTCGTGATTCAGCGGCTCTTCGCGGTGGCCATGACGCTTATGAGCGCGGTCCGCCTGGTCGAACGACCGGAGGCCTCCACCAGGTTGCAGAATGCGATCGACGAACTCGACGGCACCATCCGGCAGATCCGCTCCACCATCTTCGCCCTCCAGACCCCTAGCCAGCCGGGCACGCCAAGCCTGCGCGCCCAGATCGTGGACGTGGTGGAGGCCGCGCGTGGCCACCTGGGGTTCATGCCGGGACTGAGCATGGAAGGCCAGCTGGACAACGGAGTGTCCCCAGAGATCGCCGAACAGGTCCCGGCCGTGCTGCGTGAGGCGTTGTCCAACGTGGTACGCCATGCGAAGGCTTCCCGAGCCGACGTGACGACCCGTGTCCACGAGGGGTGGCTGACCATGGTCGTGGCGGACAACGGGGTCGGAGTCCCGGCGGAAGGCAGACGCAGCGGCCTGCGCAACCTCGAAGAACGCGCCGGCCGTCTCGGCGGCTCCTTCCAGGTGAACTCACCCCCAACCGGAGGCACCCACCTGGAATGGCGGGTCCCCCTCGCCTAGCACCGGCCGCGGGCAGGCCATCTTCGGCGCTGCGAACATGGTCTCTGGCGGCGAGGTTCATGGCCTGCCGGGGAGCGGGGCGTGCGACGGGGGCGGGGCCGGCTCGTTGAAGACGATGTGCGGCTGGTCGGGGGAGTGGTTGAGTGCCCAGAGGCCGGCGACGTCGGCGACGGCGAAGACGACCGCGATCAGGATGGCCAGTGTGAGGCGGCGTCTGCGTTCCCGGCGTCGCCATTCACCCTGAACTTTGCGGTAGGCGTCCGGTGCCGCCTCGACGTTGTCGGCGAGGATGCTGAGCACCTCGCGCAGCTGGTCTTCCGTGCTGGACGGGCCGGTGGTCATCGTCGCTCCTGCAGGCTTTTGGTGAGGCCGGCCATGCCGCGAGCAGTGTGCGCCTTGACCGCTCCGCAGGAGATGCCCATGGCCACGGCGATGTCGCTTTCGCGTAGGCCGAGCCAATATCGCAGCACCAGCGCCTCGCGTTGACGCACCGATAGTTCCTGGAGGGCGGTGATGAGTGCTTTGTGTTCGTCGTGGAGCAAGGCGATGTTCTCAGCCGACTGCTCGGATCCGGTGTTCCAATCCGCGTGTTTGCGGACCACCTGAAGGTGGCGCAGCCGCATACGGGTGAGGTTGCAGACCACCGAGCGCAGGTACGGCAGGGCGGCTTCGGCCGACCGCAGTCGATTCCATCGGTGGTGCAACTGGCAGAACGCCTCGGCGACGATGTCCTCGGCGTCGTCGGCGCCGAGGAGCACGGCCAGCCTGAGGAGACCGGTGTAGTGCGTCTCGAACAGCCGGGTCACCGCGGTCTCCGGGTCCGCGGCCGGTGGGAGGGGGGCTGAGCGGTCCGCGAGGGCGGGCGGCTCTTCGGTCATCACCGCGGACATCTCCCGGGATATCGGGTCCGTCTCGCGCGGCGCCCGTAGCCGGGTGTCCGGCAGGATCCTGGTCATGGGACCGTCTCCGCTTCAGGTGGCGTGTTGATCGGACCGCGCTGGGCCTGGATGCGTGATCCGCTCAGCCGGTTGAGGACCGGGGTGAGTGCCAAGACGACGGCGAGGTTGAGAGCCAGCGCCACGACCGCGGCGTATGCCTGTACGCCCTGTCCGCCCAGGCCCAGGGGTACCAACGACGAGAAGCCGCTGTAGACCACCATGAGGGTGCCGGCGGCCATGCCGGTCACCCAGCCGGCCAGCAGCGCCTGGTAGTGGAGCCGGCGGGTGAACGCACCGATGGCGACGGCGGGGAAGATCTGCAGGATCCAGACGCCGCCGAGCAGTTGCAGGTTGATGGCGTCCTGGTCGCGAAGCCCGAACACGAAGACGACCGCGCCGGCTTTGGCGCCGAGTGAGATCATCTGTGCGATCCGGGTCTGGTGCTTGGGCGTTGCCGTCGGGTGGAAGTACTCGACGTAGATGTTGCGGACGAACGACGTCGCCACCGCGATCGACATGACCGCGGCCGGTACGAGCGCGCCCACGGCGAGGGCGCCGAAGACCAGTCCGGTGAGTGCCGCAGGCATCAGTTCCCTGACCAGCAGGGGGACGGCGGCTTCGGCGTTGCCGGGTGGTGCCTGGACGCCGACCGCGAGAGCCGCGACGCCCAGCATCGCGAACAGCCCGAGCATCGCGGTCCACGCCGGCAGCGCGATCGACGTTCGGCGCAGCGTGTCCGGACCTGAGGCGGCGAAGGCGGCGGTCAGCACGTGGGGGTACATCAGCAGGGCGAGCGCCGAGCCGACCGCGAGCGTGGAGTACACGGGGAACAGGCTCGGCTCCAGGGTCAGCGAGACCTGGGGTGTCGTCCGGGACGACAGTGCGCGCTCCGCGCCGTCGAACATCGGCCCGGGTCCGCCGAGCCGGTCGAGTACGAGGAAGGAGACGGCGAGGACCGAACTGAAGACGGCCACGCCCTTCACCACCGAAATGATCGCCGGGGCGCGCAGGCCGTGCCGGTAGGTGGCCATGGCCAGCACCGCGAACACCGCGACCAGCGCGAGGTCGCCCAGCACCCCCCGCGGGTACAGCCCGCCGGCGGACAGCACCGCCCGGATGCCGACGATCTGCAGCGCGATGTACGGCATGGTCGCCAGCACACCGGTGATCGCGACGACCAGCGCGAGAGCCGGTGAGCCGTAGTGTCCCCTTACGAAGTCGGCGGCGGTGATGTAGCCGTGCCGCCGTGCCAGCGACCAGAGCCGGGGGAGCAGGACGAACGCCAGGGGGTACACGATCACGGTGTACGGCAGCGCGAAGAATCCGAGCGCCCCCGTGCCGTACACCAGGCCTGGTACGGCGGCGAAGGTGTAGGACGTGTAGATCGTCCCTCCGAGGAGGAACCAGGTCATCGGCGTGCCGAGCCGGCGATCCGCCAGTGCCCAGCTCTCCAGGGTCGGCAGCTCGGGGGGCGGCCGGAAACGGCGTGCGGCGACCGCGATGAGGGAGGTGCCGCTGAGCACGCCGAAGAAGGTCACTGCACTCATCGGGTCGATCATTCGCCACCGTCCAGCACGCCTTCGCAATATCCCTATGTTGCGTAGTTCTCACAGTTGGTTGACACGAAATCTCCGTGAAATCCGTGTAATCCGGATCGTCGGCCTTCGCAACCCTTGCAACGAGACCCGTAGAAGATTCCGGAGGGCGTGATGGCGAAGCCGATTCGATCACCGCGGCGCGTCGCGGCGGGTGTCTGCCTCGCCATCCCCGTCGCGGCGCTCCTATGGGTGCCCTGGTATCCACATGAGACGCCGCACTTGGCGGGGATGAGGTTCTTCTTCTGGTATCAGCTCATGTGGGTGCCGGGGAGCATCGTTTTCATGGGCGCCGCCTACCTGCTCCGGCGTGGAGGGAAACGCCCACCCCGAGATCGTGATCATCTCTAGCACGGTCGTCATCGTCATCGACGCCGCTCGGCCGCCGTCCGGCCTCTGAGCGGTCGTATTCCACGGACAACAGCACCGTTCCATCGCTTTGTGCTGCCCTGATTGAGGAGGATCACGTATGCCCAGACCTGGTACTGCCGGTTCGAGAGTCACCCCTAGGTCGATACTCGTCTGGACGGTGGTCGCGGTAGCGGGCGCCGTGGCCTGGGGCTTCCTGGCCCTGTCCCGCGGTGAGCCGATCTCGGCGATCTGGCTGGTGGGCGCCGCCCTCGGCTCGTACGCGATCGCGTACCGCTTCTACTCCCGCTTCATCGCCAGGCGCGTGCTCGGCGTCGACGACCGTCGCGCGACCCCCGCGGAACGGCTGAACAACGGGGTCGACTTCCATCCGACCGACCGGCGGGTGCTGCTCGGTCACCACTTCGCCGCCGTCGCCGGCGCGGGGCCGCTGGTCGGGCCGGTCCTCGCCGCGCAGATGGGTTACCTGCCGGGGACGATGTGGATCATCGTCGGGGCCATCGTGGCCGGCGCCGTTCAGGACATGGTCACCCTGTTCTTCTCCATGCGCCGTGACGGCAAGAGCCTCGGGCAGATGGTCCGTGAGGAGATCGGCCCGATCGGCGGCGCCGCCGCGCTGCTCGCGGTGTTCGCCATCATGATCATCCTGCTGGCGGTCCTCGCCCTCGTGGTGGTGAACGCTCTCGCCCAATCACCGTGGGGCACCTTCTCCATCGCGATGACCATTCCCATCGCTCTGTTCATGGGCTTCTACCTGCGAGTGCTGCGGCCGGGCAGGGTCATGGAGACCTCGGTCATCGGTGTCGGGCTGTTGCTGCTGGCCATCGTGGGGGGCGGCTGGGTCGAGGGCTCCCCCTGGGCCGACGCCTTCACTCTCAGTCCCCAGGCCCTGGTCATCTGCCTGGTGGTGTACGGCTTCCTGGCATCGGCGCTTCCGGTGTGGATGCTGCTGGCCCCGCGTGACTACCTGTCGACGTTCATGAAGGTCGGCACGATAGGGCTGCTCGCGGTCGGTGTGCTGGTGGCCGCCCCGGACCTTTCGGCCGAGTCGGTCACCAAGTTCGCCGTCAGCGGCGGCGGGCCGGTCTTCTCCGGGACGCTGTTCCCGTTCCTGTTCATCACCATCGCCTGCGGCGCGCTCTCGGGCTTCCACTCGCTCATCGCCTCCGGCACCACCCCGAAGATGATCCAGAAGGAATCGCAGGTCCGCCTGATCGGGTACGGCGCGATGCTCATGGAGTCGTTCGTCGCCGTCATGGCGCTGATCGCCGCCTGCGTACTCGAACCAGGGCTGTACTACGCGATGAACGCGCCGGCCGCCCTGCTCGGCACCACGCCGGAGAGCGCGGCGGCCGCGGTGGCGAAACTGGGCTTCATCATCACTCCGGACGATCTCCGCGCCGCCGCCGCGGCGGTCCACGAGAACAGTGTGATCGCCCGTACCGGCGGTGCCCCCACCCTCGCCGTCGGGATCTCGGAGATCCTGTCCGGAGTCTTCGGCGGCGCGGGGCTCAAGGCGTTCTGGTACCACTTCGCGATCATGTTCGAGGCGCTTTTCATCCTGACCACCGTGGACGCGGGCACCAGGGTCGGGCGCTTCATGCTGCAGGACACGCTCGGCAACATCTGGAAGCCGCTCGGCCGGGTCAGCTGGAAGCCCGGCCTCTGGGGGACCGGCGCCGTGGTCGTGCTGGCCTGGGGCTACTTCCTCTACACCGGTGTCAGCAACCCGCTGGGCGGCATCAACCAGCTGTTCCCCTTGTTCGGTATCGCGAACCAGCTGCTCGCCGCGATCGCGCTGACTCTCTGCACCACGATCCTGATCAAGTCGGGCAAGCTCAGGTGGGCATGGGTCACCGGCGTCCCACTCGCCTTCGACGCGGCGGTGACGTTGACCGCGAGCTGGCAGAAGGTCTTCCATGACGACCCCAAGATCGGTTTCTTCGCCCAACGGGAGCGCTACGCCGGCGCGCTGGCCGAGGGCAAGGTGCTCCCCCCGGCCAAGAACCTCGACGCCATGCATGCGGTCGTCGTCAATTCCACCGTGGACGGCGTCCTCGCGGCGTTGTTCGCGGTCCTGGTCCTGGTCGTGATCGGCAGCGCGGCGGTCGCGTGCATCCGTGCGCTGCGCTCGCGGGAGCCGCTGACCTTGGCCGAGGCGCCCTACGTCGAGTCCGGCCTCGTCGCTCCCGCAGGGCTGTTCACCACTGCCATGGAACGTCATGAGCTTGCGCAAGTGGGTGCGAGTAGCAGCGAAACAGGCGCGGAACGCTGATGACCGTGCGTTCCCTGTTCCGCTTCGCCCGGTGGTACCTGCGCGAGCTCACCGGTGAGGGCGAGTACGACCGTTACCTCGCCGAGCACCGCTCCGACCCGAACGTGCCGGCGCTCTCCCGGCGGGAGTACGAACGGCGACGAGCCGACCGGCGGGGCGGCAGCCCTGACATCAGGTGTTGCTGAGCGGGACCAGGCCGTCCCAGCGACGTCCTCGCGCGGTGTGCACGCCGTATCGGGGCGGTGTGCACACCGTCGTACCTGATTTCTCACAAGTAAAGCAAGGTAAACGATGCCTCGAGAACCCATTCCGGCCCTGCCTGTCCGTCGGCGAACCCTATGGTGGGACGAACCGGCGGGCCCCTCGTCGCCGCCCGTCCAGGCGATCCGATCCGGCGGGCCGGGCCCCTGGGCCAGGATGATCGCCACAGCGCTGCTGGCTGCACCCTTCGTGGCATTGCTGTGGGTCGACAGTTACGCGCGTCCCGACCCGTCGCTGTTCGGCGTTCCGTTCTTCTACTGGTACCAGCTGCTGTGGGTGCCGCTGTCCTCCGGCGCGACCTGGTGCGCCTATCTCCTGATGACCCCTGCCGGTTCGCCGGGCGCCGAGGCGCGCCGGAGAACCCGTTCCGGCGGAGGACTCCGATGAACCGAAGCGGCATCGACTGGACCGCCCTGACCGTCCTGATGATCTTCTTCCTGATCGTCGCGATCATGGGCTTCGCCGCCGTTCAGGGCAGGCGGGGGCGCCATACGGCCGGACCCGTGCACACGCTGGACGACTGGGGACTGGGCGGTCGCGGCTTCGGCACCCTCGCCGGATGGTTCCTGCTGGGCGGCGACATCTACACGGCGTACACCTTCATCGCGATACCCGCGGCGATGTACGCGACCGGCGCGGTGAGCGGCTTCTTCGCCGTTCCGTACACCGTCGTGGTCTATCCCCTGATCTTCGTAATCCTGCCGCGGCTGTGGTCGGTCGCCCATCGCCACGGCTACGTCACGCCCGCCGACTTCGTGAGCGGCCGCTACCAGAGCAGAGGACTCACCCTCGCCGTCGCCGTCACCGGACTCCTCGCCACGCTGCCCTACATCGCCCTGCAACTCGTCGGCATTCAGGCCGTCTTCGAGACCGTCGGACTCGGAGGCGACGATGCCATCACCAAGGACCTGCCTCTCGCCGTCGCGTTCACCGTGCTGGCAGCCTTCACTTACTCCAACGGGCTTCGGGCGCCGGCGCTCATCGCCTTCCTCAAGGGTTTCCTGCTGTACCTGGTGGCGATCGTCGCACTCATCTACCTTCCCCAGCGGCTGGGGGGATTCGAGGGCGTCTTCCACTCGGCGGGACAGAAGATGGCGGCGATCGATCCGCGGACCGGGCGGCCCAGGGGTGTCCTCATCCCCGGAGCCGACGGCCTGTGGCCCTATGCGACGCTCGCTCTCGGGTCGGCGATGGCTCTGGTGGTGTACCCCCACACGGTGACCGCGGTCCTGGCGACCAGGAGCCGCGACGTCGTACGCCGAAGCGCGGCACTCCTGCCTACTTACACGCTGGTGCTCGGGCTGTTCGCGCTGCTCGGTTTCCTGGCGATAAGGGCCGGCACCCGGCCGGTCGGCATGGACGGCAGGACCAACCCCCAGCTCGTGGTCCCGCGGCTCCTGTCGGACCTGTTCCCGAGCTGGTTCGCGGGTGTCGCCCTGGCCGCCATCGCGATCAGCGCCCTGGTACCCGCGGCGATCATGTCGATCGCCGCCGCCAACATCTTCAGCCGGAACATCTACCGGGAGTTCATCAACCCGGCCGCCGGCCCCCGCCAGGAACTCGTTGTCTCCAGAGGCGTCTCATTTCTCGTCAAGTTCGGCGCGCTGGCTTTCGTCCTGTTCCTCGACACGAGGTTCGCGCTGGATTTCCAGCTTCTCGGCGGGATCTGGATCCTGCAGACGTTCCCGGCGATCGTGTCCGGGCTCTACACGCGCTGGTTCCATCCCGGCGCGCTGCTGGCCGGCTGGGTCACCGGCATGACGTACGGGACCGTCGCCGCGTACGGCAACGTCAACCCGGTGTCCGGCAAACACTTCGGCGGTTCGCTCGCCGAGATCCCCCTGATGGGCGACGGCCGATCCGGCTACATCGCCCTGACCGCGTTCGTACTGAACGCCGCCGTCTCCGTGGCCGCCACCATGCTGTTCCGTGCGGCGGGCCTGTCGTCCGGCCGCGACCGGACGTCGGCGGACGACTACCACGCGGACATCGGCGACCCGGACGTCGAACCCATCAAGGAGCTCTCGTGACCAGGCGGCCCGCCGTCAGACGGTGCTGCGGTCAGACAGTTCTGCGGGAGTGGGCCAGAGCCAGCCCGCCGAGGACCATGGCGATCAGCCCAACCACCAGGGCCACGAAGCCCCCGACTATTCCGTAGCCGGTGCCGGGACCACCGTCGGCGGCGGCCACAACCAGCCCGCCGATGAGCGCGCCGGCCAGCCCCGCCACCAGGGCCACGATGGCCCCCCTTCTCCCGGTGCCGGTGCCGGTGCGACCGGCGGAGCGGGCCAGAGCCAGCCCGCCGATGACCGCGCCGGCCAGCCCCAGCAGCACGGCCACCAAGGACCAGAGACGCCCGGCGGTCAAGGTGTAAGCACTGGCGGCGGTCGGCTGGACCAAGACATACGCGGCCGCCGGTGTGGCAAGCCCGAAACCTCCGAGCAGGGCGGCTGCGGCGGCGGCAAGCAGGTGACGAACGGACATGGGGTGCTCCTTCTCCTTACTGGACGTCGCCTGATCATGTCCGGTGGACCCACCACCGGTCGTCCTGCGGACGCAGGCACTTCGCGCTGCCGCCGATGTCGCACCCGGTTGCCGCGGATGCCGCAGGCGCCGCGAAAGGTACTGCGTGTGCGGTAGGCGGCTGATCATCCGTGCACAGGAGTCGCCCGCGCGAACATCCGGCTAGGGTGCGCGCATGAGTACAGGACGGTCCGGTGCCCGGTCCGGTGTCAGAGACTGGGCGATCGCCGTCGGCGTGGCGGCGACGCTGCTGGTCACCGGGCTGTCCGGACAGCACTCCGCCACGGACCTCGACCTGTTCGGCTACGCGCTGCTGGCGGCTGGCGGCCTGGGGCTGGCCGCGCGCCGCCGGGCTCCGGTTCCCGTCCTGGCCGTCACCGGGCTGTGCGCGGTGGGTTACCAGGCGGCCGGTTTCGACGTGCCTGCCGTCGCGTACCTGTTCGCGGTGTACGCCGCTGTGCGGGCGGGGCACCGCACCATCACAGTGGCAGCGAGCATGACCATGCTGGCCGCTCTTCCCCTCGCGGCCCTGGCCTCGGGCCTGCACGACACGGGCGAGGCGCTCGCGCAGGCCCGAGGCGCCCTCGAGCTGGCCTGGCTGATCGCGGCCGGCGCCGCGGGTGAAGCGCTGCGGCAGGCCGAGCGGCGGGCGGACGAAGCCGAGCGCACCCGGGAGGAGACCGCGCGGCGCCGCGCCGACGAGGAGCGGCTGCGCATCGCGCGGGAGCTGCATGATTCGCTCACCCACCAGATCTCGGTCATCAAGGTGCAGGCCGAAGTCGCCGTCCACGTGGCCCGCAAGCGGGGTGAACAGGTGCCGGAGGCCCTGCTGGCGATCCAGGAGGCCGGACGTGAGGCGACCCGGGAGCTGCGAGCGACCCTGGAGGCGCTGCGCGACGACGACATGACCCCGCCGCGTGGGCTCGACCACGTTGCGGAACTGGTGGAACGGGCTCGGACGACCGGCCTGGACGCGACGCTGACGATCGAGGGACAACGACATGACGTGCCGGCCGCGGTGGACCGGACCGTCTACCGGATCGTTCAGGAGTCCCTCACCAACATCGCCCGTCACGCCGCCGCCGCGACGGCGTCGGTCCGGATCGACTACGGTCCCGACGCGCTCGCGATACGCATCGATGACGACGGCAAGGCCACGCCGGACACCGCCCCGGTGCCCGGCGTCGGGCTGCTCGGGATGCGCGAACGAGTCACCGCCCTCGGCGGTCGCCTGCGGGCGGCACCGCGCGGCGAGGGCGGCTTCACCGTCCAAGCCGAACTTCCCGTGGACCGAACGTCATGATCCGTGTCCTGCTGGTCGACGACCAGCCGCTCATTCGCAGCGGATTCCGCGCGCTCCTCGACCTCGAAGACGACATCGAGGTGGTGGCCGAGGCCGCGGACGGGAAGGAGGGTCTGGCTCTGGCAAAGGAACACCTGCCCGACGTTGCGCTCATCGACATCCAGATGCCGGTTGTCGACGGCATCGAGGCGACCCGGCGCATCGCCGCGGACCCGACCCTGGCTGGGGTGCACGTCGTCATCCTGACCAACTACGGCTTGGACGAATACGTCTTCAACGCGCTGCGCGCCGGCGCGGCCGGATTCCTCGTCAAAGACATCGTGCCGGAAGACTTCCTCCACTCCGTACGCGTCGCCGCGCGCGGCGACGCCCTGCTCGCACCGTCGATCACCCGCAAGCTGATCAACCGGTACGTCACCCAGCCGCTACGCACCGGCGCCGGCACGGGGCTGAAAGAGCTGACCAACCGCGAACGTGAGGCCGTCGCCCTGGTCGCGCAGGGCCTGTCCAACGACCAGATCGCCGACCGCATGGTGATCAGCTCACTGACCGCGAAAACCCATATCAACCGGGCCATGGCCAAGCTCCATGCCCGTGACCGCGCCCAACTCGTGGTCCTCGCCTACGAATCCGGCCTGGTGGCCCCACGCGACTCCTGACATCCACGGTCCGGGTGCAGGCCTGCTCCGCCGGTGGTCGACGCCGACGGGGCCCCGGCCGTCTGGATGACCGTGGACGGGCAACCGCAACTCGTCCTCTGCGACGGCCGGATCCACGCCTTCTCCAGGGTTCTCACCCCGGGACGAGTTCGGGCGCATCCGGCCGGCCTCCAGGCACCGTGGTCATTGACGCCGCTGCCAGAGCATCACGACGGCCAGCAGTCCCGGCACGCAGGGAAGCACCTGGAGCCATCCGATCGCGGGCGCGAGCCCGACGTCGCCGGAGGTGTCTGCCACGGTCAGCCCGGCGAGCGCGATGCAGAGCGCGACCGCGAAGACGCCGGTCGCCGCCCAACGCGTCCACTTCTTGCCGGCCTTCGCCGCCCCCAGCGTGCCGAGCCACCCGATGAGGCCCAAGCCTCCCACCACCGACAAGATGACCAGGTAGGCGGTGACAGCGGTATCGATCTCGCCGGCACCGTAGGAGGGATAGCCCGCCTGAATGTGGCCGGCCAGGGCATGCGTCGTGGTGCGGTCGACGAACGGGTAGACAGCGGCGATGACGGTCAGGACAAGCCCGATCCACATCGCCACGAGGAGCCTCCGACGTCGCCTGGTTGAACGTGCTGCGGTCATTCCTACTGCCATCTCGACTTTCCCGTCTTGTAACACTGGCTGTCTTGGTGAAAGCGACTGCCTCCAGCGCGGTCACGCGGCGAGGGAGGCGCAGGGGACCCAATGGTGGTCATCGCTCTTCCAGCGGGACATCTCCGGCGTCGCCGTACATCGCCACCTGGTAGAGGGCCGCAAGCGCCATGGGGTGGTGGTTCCTCTCAGGTGAGACCGGTTCAGGCCGGTGTCCCGCCGGCTTGGCCCGGGGGTCATGCGCCTAGTTATACGGCGTAAAACTAGGCGGCTCATGCTAGTTTTACGCCGTACAACATGTCAAATGAGATGGGATGGGCACCATGACCGCCAGCCGGAGCCGCGGGCAGCACGCCGGCCTCAACAGCCGGGCCATCCTTCAAGCCGCCATCTGCCTCGCCGACCGGGAGGGCCTCGCCGCACTGTCCATGCGCGGGCTCGGTACGGAGCTCGGAGTCAAGGCGATGGCCCTGTATCACCATTTCCCCAACAAGGACGCCCTGCTCGACGGAATGGTCGAAGAACTCGCCACCGCGGCACCGGTTAGCTTCGACGGCACCGCCTGGCGAGACGGACTGCGCGGCTACGCCCGAGCGCAGTTGGACACCCTTGCCGGCCACCCGAATCTGGTCCCGCTCGTCCTATCCCGGCCGGCGACCACCGCGGGCAATCACCGCATGATGGAGACACTTCTCCGATCGCTTCGCACGGCCGGTTTCCAGCCTCGGCGGGCCCTCGACATGGTGTACGCCCTCCACGGGCTGATCCTCGTGCACGCCGCGCTCGATGCCGGCGTCGGCGACGCGCCCCCGCCACATGGCGAACCGGGCCAGACCAGCCGCCTGGCCGACCTATCCGCAGATACCTACCCGCTCCTCGCCGAAGCCGCCCGAGCCAGCGCGGACCGCGGCCCCACGGCCCGCTTCGAGTTCGCCCTCGAGGCACTGCTCACCGGCTTCGCCGACTCGCGTGGTGAGTCTTGACCGCGTCCGGGCGCGGCATGGTGTCCACGATGCGCCCGTCGGCGAAGAAGACCACGGTGTCGGCATAGGACGCGGCCACCGGGTCGTGGGTCACCATCACGATCGTCTGTGCCGGGTCGGCCGAGGTGCGAGAGGATGCGGTATGAGCGAGACCTCCACCACCGGTCACGGGATCGCCGGCGACCCCGACCGCGCCCCGGCCAGGTCCCACCTGTACGCCATGGGGCTGGACGACGAGGCGATGCGACGCCCGACGGTGGGCATCGCCTCCACCTGGACCGGCACCATGCCCTGCAACCTCACCCACCGCGAGCTGGCCGCCCACGTCGCCGAGGGGGTGCGCAGGGCGGGCGGGACGCCGCTGGAGTTCAACACGATCGCGGTGTCGGACAACCTGACCATGGGCACGCCCGGCATGCGGGCCTCGCTGGTCAGCCGCGAGGTGATCGCCGACTCGATCGAGCTGATGGGCAGGGCCCACGGGTTCGACGCGCTGGTGTGCGTCGTGGGCTGTGACAAGACCGTGCCCGCCGCGATCATGGCGCTGGCGCGGCTGGACGTGCCCTCCGTCGTCCTATACAGCGGCAGCATGATGCCGGGCCGCTGGCGGGGGAGGGACGTCACCATCCAGGACATGTGGGAGGCCCTGGGCGAGCGCTCGGTCGGTGCCGTCTCCCAGGAGGAGCTGGACGACCTGGCCAGGCACGCCTGCCCCGGAGCGGGCACCTGTGCGGCCCAGTACACCGCCAACACCATGGCGGGCATCGCCGACTTCCTCGGCCTGGCCCCGTTCGGCGTGGGCGACATCCCGGCCGTGGCCGAGGGCAAGGGCGCGGCGGCCGAGCTGGTCGGCGAGATCGCGATGGGCGCCCTGGCCCGGGACGCGCGGCCCTCGCGGATCCTCACCGAGGCCGCGATGCGCAACGCGATGGTGTCGGTGGCCGCGATGGGCGGCTCCACCAACTCCGTGCTGCACCTGCTGGCCATCGCCCGCGAGGCCGGGATCCCGCTGGCGATCGACGACATCGGCGAGGTCTGCCGGCGCGTGCCGATCGTGGCGGGGCTGAAGCCCAGCGGCCGGCACACCGCGGCCGACCTGTGGCGGGCCGGCGGCACCTCGCTGGTCGCGAAGCGGCTGCTGGAGGCCGGGCTGCTGGACGAGGACGTCACGCTGGTGGACGGCAGGACCCTGGCCGAGGTGGCCGGGCAGGCGCGGGAGGCCGAGGGGCAGAAGGTCGTGGCGACCGTCGCCGAGCCCGTCAAGGGTCCGGGGGCGCTGGCGATCCTGCGCGGCTCGCTGGCGCCCGACGGCTGCGTGCTCAAGCTCGGCGGCCGGCCCGACTTCCGGCGCGAGGGACCGGCCCGGGTGTTCGACTCCGAGGAGGACTGCTACGCGGCCATCCAGCGCGGCGCGATCACGGCGGGGGACGTCGTGGTGGTGCGCTACGAGGGGCCGGCCGGAGGCCCGGGGATGCGGGAGATGCTCTCCATCACCGGTGCCCTCGTCGGCCGGGGGCTCGGCGACTCGGTGGCCCTGGTCACCGACGGCCGGTTCAGCGGCGTCTCGCACGGCCTGGTGATCGGCCATGTCGCCCCGGAGGCCCATCGCGGCGGCCCGATCGCGCTGGTCGCCGACGGCGACCTGGTGGCCGTCGACTCCGCGGCGGGGCGGCTGGACCTGCTGGTGGAGGAGGCCGAGCTCGCGGCCCGGCGCGCCGCCTGGCGGCGCCCGGAACGGCCGGTCGAGCGCGGGGTGCTGTCCAAGTACGTCGCGACCGTCGGATCCGCCTCCGACGGCGCGGTCACCTGCTGACCCGTGCCTCCGCCCTGCGGCTCGCCTCCCGCCTGGACCGCGACCGGGGCCGTTCCCGAGGCCGTACTCGCCGTCACGGGCGGCGGCCCACGCGGCGAAGCCGGGGAACCGGTCCTCATCGGTCCGTCAGGTCTCCAGTCTGTTGAGCTGCGGAATGGGCCACCGGAGCGGTGATCACCAGTCCGGCATGACGTCATCATGATTCGGACACTGGTAGACATGTCCCCGTGATTCGTGTGCTGCTGGCCGAAGACCAGCACGTCATCAGAGGTGCCCTCGTGGCGCTGCTCGGTCTCGAACCGGACCTGCGGATCGTCGCCGCCGGCGACGCCGTGGTGCCCGCCGCGCTGACGGAGCGCCCGGACGTGGCGGTGCTCGACATCGACATGCCGGGCACGCTCGACGGGCTCGCCGCCGCGGCCGAGCTGCGTTCGGCCCTGCCGGCCTGCCGCACGCTCATGCTGACCGGATACGGCAAGCCGGGTCACCTGCGGCGCGCGCTCGCCGCCCAGGTGGACGGGTTCCTGCTGAAGACCGCGCCACCCGAGGACCTGGTCGCGGCGATCCGCAAGGTGACCAGGGGGGAGCGGGTCCTTGACCCGTCGCTGGCGGTCACCGCCTGGGACCTGGCCGACAACCCGCTGACGGCCCGTGAGGCGGAGGTGCTGCGTCTCGCGGCCGAGGGTGCGGACGCGACCGAGATCGCGGCCAGGATGTACGTGACGGCGGGGACGGCCCGCAACTACCTCACCGCCGTGGTCGCCAAGCTCAACGCCCGCAACCGTACGGACGCGGTGCGCATCGCCGGCGAAGCGGGCTGGATCTAGGACCCACCCGGTTCCAGGCGGGCCGGGCCAGACCGACCCATATCCAGGCGGACGGGGGCCAGACGGACGGGAACCAGACGGACGGGAACCAGACGGGCCAGCCGGAACCGGACGGGCCGGGATTACATTGCGCGGGCGGCGGGGTGGCGGGCCGTTCCGCCGGGATCGCCGAGGCCGTCCAGCGGGACGCGGGCGTCGAGCTCGAACCAGCCGTTCCCGGCCTCGGTGGTCACCTGCCCCCCGAGGGACGTCAGCCGGGTGCTGAGGTTGCCGATGCCGGACGAGCCGCGCCGGACCTCCAGCGAGCGCACCCCGTCGTTGCGCACGCGCAGCCGTACGCCCTCCGCGTCCGCCAGCGTCTCGACGACGCAGTGGCGGGCGGCGCTGTGCCGCAGGACGTTGGTCACCGCCTCCCTGAGCACGGCGCTCAGCACGGTCTCGGCCTCGGCGGGAAGCACGTCGTGGTCCAGGGCCATCGACACCTCGACCCCCGCCGCGGCGAGCACCGAGCGGGCGTGCTCGGCCTCGGCGGTGAGGCGCAGCTCGTGGCTCCCGCCGGACACGGCCCGCAGGTCGGCCTCGGCACGCGCCGTCATGGTGAGCACGTCGAGGAGCTCGGCGCGGGCGCGTGCCGGATCGAGGCGCCGGGCCAGCTCGCACTTGAGCAGGATCGCCGCGAGGCTGTGGCCGAGCAGGTCGTGCAGGTCGCGGGCCGCGCGCAGCCGTTCCTCCAGCACCGCCGAGCGGGCCAGCTCCTCCCGGGCGCTCCGCAGCTCCTTGACGAGCTGGGCCAGGCGGACCAGGCCGTACACGACCAGCCCGGTGACCAGCGTCCCCACCGTGAAGTTGACCGTCTCGGGCACCGGGAGGCCGAGGGCGGCACCCGTCGCGGCGGTGGCCGCCATCACGCACGCGACCAGCGGCCACGCGACCGGCGCGGGGAAGGCGAGCAGGATCGGGCCCGCGAGGAAGCCCGCGACCCCGAGCCACGCCCGGCCGAACGAGAGGATCGGCAGGTAGGTGAGAAGCGCCATCGTCGCCAGCGCCCACATGTGGCGGCCGCTGATCGACCGAAGCTGCAGCACGACGATCACCGCGAGGCAGGCGACCGCCGCCAGGACGTTCTCCGGCGCGTACAGCAGGGCCTTGACGCTGAACCCCACGACGACGGCGGCCAGCAGGACGACGGACAAGGTGTAGGCGGCCTGCTCACCCCGCACGAGCGCCGTCCAACGCCCCTCGGCCCGCTCGCCGGTGGGCGGGGGGACGGGCACGGAGCGCGTCTCGGCGTGGACGGGAAGGGTGACGGTGACCGTGTGACGGCCGCCGGGGGTGAGACCGGTGGTGAGGGCGCCGCCCGCCTCGGCCACCCGCTGGGGGAGGTCGCCCAGGCCGTCGTCGGCGGCCGTCCGCGCGCCGTCGTTGGTGACGCGCAGGCTCATCCGGCCGTCCGACTCCTCCGTCTCGATCACGCACGCCCTGGCCGTGCCCCGCCGCACGATCTCGGTCACCGACTCCCGCAGCACGGTGGCCAGCAGCGCGCCCGCGAGGCCCAGCGGCTCGGTGTGACCCAGGCGCACCTCCGGGACGACCCCCGCGCTCGACAGCATGGCGCGGGCGGTCGTGATCTCGGGAGCCAGGGACATCGCGCGGTACCCGGCGGCGGCGGTGCGGGCGCCGGCCAGGGCGGCGCGCGCGGTGGCGACGACCTCACCGATCACCTCGGCGGTGCGTGACGGCTCGGCCAGGGCGAGGCGGGCACCTTTCGCGATCGCGGCCAGTCCGTCGCCGAGGCCGTCGTTCAGCTCGGCGGCGATCCGCAGCCGCTCCTCGGCGACGGCGGCCATCGCCAGCGCCAGCCGGGCCGCGTGCGCCTCGTCGGCGCGTTCGGTCAGGCGGGTCAGCCCGTAGATCACGAGAGCGGTCAGCACCATGCTGATCGTGGCGTCGGCTGTGCCGGACGCGTCGCCCTGGCGCAGGAAGTGGATCGCCGCCGCGCCGGCCGCCACCGCGGGCGCCAGCGGCCACAGGCGGGTGAGCAGCAGCGAGCCGGCCAGGAAGCCGAGGATGCCGACGGAGGTGCCGTAGCCGAGCACCGCCGCGTAGGCGGCGCAGGCCTGCACGGCGAGCAGCGGCACCCCCCGGTACCGCCTCAGGGAGGGCGTCACCCATATGAGCTGCAGCCCCAGCACCGGCAGCCCCATGATGAACCCGAACGGCCCGGCCAGCACGTAGACGGACATGAACGCGGCGAGCACCATGACGACGATCCCCCGCGCCCGGATGCCGAGCACGCCGTCCAGCAGTCGTGGGGTCGCGCGGCGGCCGACGCCGGCGCGCCGGTCCTCGGCCGGCAGCACACGAATCACGGGGACATGTCTATCAGTGTCCGAATAATGACGAGGTCATGCCTGACCGGTGATCGGCTCTCTGGCAGGCGATCCGGCAGGTCAGCAGACTGAACGGCATGACGGACGTGGTGCGCTTGGACGCGGTGAGCAAGGTGTACGGGAAGGGCCAGGGCGCGGTGGCGGCCCTGCGCGAGGTGACGGTGGGCATCCCGAGGGGGAGCTTCACCGCCGTGATGGGCCCTTCGGGTTCGGGAAAGAGCACGTTCTTGCACTGCGCGGCGGGGCTGGACCTGCCCTCCTCGGGGTCGGTGCGCCTGGGCGGCACCGCCCTGGACGGCATGAACGAGACCCGGCTGACGGAGCTGCGCCGGCAGCGGATCGGGTTCGTGTTCCAGGCGTTCAACCTGGTGTCGTCGCTGACGGTGGCCGAGAACATCACGCTGCCGCTGCGGCTGGCGGGCGCCGCCGTGGACGGGGCGTGGCTGGCGGAGATCGTGTCGCGGGTCGGCCTCGACGGACGCACCGGGCACCGTCCCGCCCAGCTCTCCGGTGGCCAGCAGCAGCGCGTGGCGATCGCCAGGGCGCTGGTGACCAGGCCCGAGGTCGTGTTCGGCGACGAGCCGACCGGCGCGCTCGACACGATGACCGCTCGGGACGTGCTGACCCTGCTGCGCGAAGTGGTGGACGGGATGGGCCAGACGGTCGTGATGGTGACGCACGACCCGGTGGCGGCCTCCTACGCCGACACCGTTCTCTACCTGGCCGACGGCCGGATCGTGGACTCGATGACCGCCCCGACCTCGGACAAGGTCGCCGAGCGGATGACCAGGCTCGGAGCGTGGGTGTGATGGTCTGGCTGGCACTGAAGACGCTGCGGCACCGCAAGGCCGGGTTCGCCGGCGCGTTCCTCGCCCTGCTGTGCGCCGCCGCCCTGGTGTGCGCCTGCGGCATGCTGCTGGAGACCGGGCTGCGCGGAAGCGTCGCCCCCCAGAGGTACGCGGGCACCCCGGTGCTCGTCGCGGGTGACCAGTTCGTCCGCGAGACCGTCCGCAAGTCGGCGGAGAAGAGCAAGTCGAAGGCCAAGCCGCTGTCGGAGCGCGCCTGGATCCGCGCGTCCCTCGCCGATGAGCTCAGGCGCGCGCCCGGGGTGGAGAAGGTCGTCACCGAGGTGACCTTCCCGGCCTACACGAAGGACGGCCCGCTCACCGGCCACGGCTGGGAGTCGGCGGCGCTCACGCCCTACACGCTGGCCGAGGGGCGCGCGCCCCGGGCCGCCGGCGAGGTCGTGGTGGAGGCGGGCCTCGGCCTCCGTCCGGGGTCCGTCCTCACGGTCTCCTCCACGGCCGCCCCGCGCCAGTACCAGGTGGTGGGGGTGACCCGCCAGACTCTGGGCAGCCTGTTCTTCTCGACGCAGGAGGCCCGGCGGCTGGCAGGAAGGCCCGGGATGGTCAGTGCCATCGGCGTCTTCCCCAAGGTGGACGTCTCGGTCCAGGGCGCGGTCGCCTACAGCGGGGACGACCGCGGCAAGGTGGAGTTCCTCGACGCCGAGAAGTCCAGGGTCAAGCTGATCAGCCTCGGCGGCGCCCTGGGCGGCACATCGCTGCTGGTCGCGATCCTCGTGGTGGTGGGCACCTTCGCCCTGTCCATCCAGCAGCGCCAGCGCGAGCTCGCCCTGCTGCGGGCGGTCGCGGCGACGCCCCGGCAGATCCGCGAGCTGCTCGGCGGCGAGGCGCTCATGGTGGCCCTGGCGGCAGGGGTCGTCGGCTCCGCCGCGGGCGTCGGCCTTGGCTTCTGGCTGCGCTCCCGCTTCGTCGCCCTCGGCGCGATGCCGGAGAACCTCGCGCTGGTCGTCAGCCCGTTCCCGGTCTTCGCGGCCCTGCTGGCGACCGTGGCGGCGGCGTGGACGGCGGCGCGCGTGTCGGCCCGCCGCACGGCGCGCATCCGTCCCGTGGAGGCGCTCGGCGACGCGGCGCTGCCGGCGGCTCGCCTGCCCTGGGGCCGGCTGATCGCCGGGCTGGCGTTCACCGGCGGCGGCGTCGCGCTGACCCTTGTGCTGTCGGCGCTGTCGACGGAGGCCGCGTCCAGCCCGGTCACCATGCTGACCACCCTGGTGTGGACGGTCGCCGTGGCCCTGCTCGGCCCGGTCCTCGCCCGGGCGGCGGTCGCGGTGCTCGGCGTTCCGCTGCGGTCCTCGCGGGTGGGCGGGTACCTGGCCGCCGCCAACCTGCGCGCCGGATCGCGGCGCCTGGCCTCGGTGATCACCCCGCTCAGCCTGATGGTCGCGATGACCTGCACGATCCTGTTCGCGCAGACCACGATGGAGCACGCCGCCGAGCGGCAGGCGACCTCGGGCACCAGGGCCGACTACACGCTCGGGCCGCGCGTCTCCGCCGCCACGGCCTCGGCCGTGCGGAAGGTGCCCGGCGTGGCCGCGGTGACCGAGGTGCTGCGCGGCTCGGTCAGGATCGGGCTGGAGAAGTACGGCGTGCAGGGCGTCACCCCCGCCGGGCTCGAACGCACCCTGGACCTCGGGGTCACCTCTGGCTCCCTGCGTGGCTTCGGCCCGGGGTCGATCGCGGTCAGCGACACGGCGGCCGAGCGGCTGGGCGTGTCGGTGGGCGGCCAGGTGAGCCTCACGCTCGGCGACGGCACCCCAGCCGTGGCCAAGGTCGCGGCCATCTACGCGAGGGGTCTCGGGTTCGGCGAGCTCACCCTGCCCATCGACGTGGTCGCCGGGCATGTGGACGACCCGCTCGGCACCCTGCTCGTCTCCGCGCCCTCCGTGCCGCGCGAGCTTCTCCAGCGGGCCGCCCCCGGCGCCCTGGTGCTCGACCGGGCGGGGGCCGCCGAGGTGGGCTCCTCCAACGCCGAGGTGAACTACGTGGCCATGGGGCTGATCATCGCGTTCACCGCGATCGCCGTGGTCAACACGCTGGCCATGTCCACCTCGGACCGTTCCCGCGAGTTCGCCCTGCTCCGCCTCGTCGGCACGACGCGGCGCCAGGTGCTGCGGATGCTGCGGCTGGAGACGCTGACCGCCGTGCTGATCGCCGTGGTGCTCGGCACGCTGATCTCCCTCGTGACGCTGTCGGCGTTCAGCCTCGGCATGACGGGGTCGGCGCAGCCTTATGTCCCGCCGCTGACCTACCTCGCGGTGGTCGCCGCGGCGGGCGCCCTGGCCCTGGCGGCGACCGTGCTGCCCGGCCGGTTCGCCCTCAGGGAGCGCCCCGCGGAGGCCGTCGGCGCCCGCGAGTGACATCTGGGCGGCTAACCGTTTGATCACGGTGGAATGCGAGGGGAATGCGGGGGTACGGTCCCGATCATGGCCGATTCGGAGACGTCGGGGCGATTGGTCGCGGGGCGCTACCGGCTGGTGGAGCCACTGGGGCGCGGCGGCATGGGCGTCGTCTGGCGGGCAGTGGACGAGCTCCTCGGGCGGGAGGTCGCCGTCAAGGAGTTGCACTGCATCAACGGGCTCACGGCCCCGGAGCGCGAGATGTTCACCACCCGCACGTTTCGCGAGGCCAGGGCCGCGGGCCGGCTGAGCCACCCCGGCGTCGCGGCCGTGTACGACGTGTTCGAGGAGAGCGGCCACCCCTGGATCGTCATGCAGCTGGTGCCCTCCCGGACGCTGGCGTCCATCCTCACCGAGGAGGGTCCGCTGCAGCCCCGGCGGGTCGCCGAGATCGGCGCCCAGGTGCTGGCGGCACTGCGGGCCGCTCACGCGGCGGGCGTGCTCCACCGGGACGTCAAGCCGGACAACGTGCTCATCACCGGCGACGGCGACGCCGTGCTCACCGATTTCGGCATCGCGACCCTCGATGAGGACTCCCCGATGACCCGGACGGGCGTGCTCATGGGCACGCCCGCGTTCATCGCTCCCGAGCGGGCGGCGGGCGGGCAGGCGGAGCCGGTCTCGGATCTGTGGTCGCTCGGTGTGACGCTGTTCCTGGCGGTGGAGGGCCGGTCGCCGTTCCACCGGAGCCACGCGCTGGCGACGCTCGCCGCCGTCATGTACCAGGAGCCGGAGCCGTTCACCCTGGCCGGCGCGCTGGCCCCGGTGATCGAGGGACTGCTGGTCAAGGACCCGGAGGCCAGGATGACCGCCGACGAGGCGGCGCGGCGGCTGTCGGCGGTCGCGAGCGGGCAGGCGGCCGAGCCCTTCCAGACGGCGCGGGGGTCGACCGTACCTCCGGCGCCGCAAGGACGAGGGCGGCGGGGCATCATGATCGGGAGCGCGGCCCTGGTCGTGCTCCTGGGCCTGGCGGCGGTGGGCGGGGTGGCCTACGTGACGGCGTCCGGTTCCGATGCCGGGCAGGCCGTCTCCGCCGTCAGCACCCCGACGGTGACCGTATCGCTGATCCGGACCGTCACGCCCCGGATCACCGCGCGGCCGGTGGCGCGCCGCACGACGGAGCCGGTGCCGGTGCCGGTGCCCACCGGCCGGAGGACGAGCGAGCCCGCCACCGGGACGACGCCACCCCGGCCACCGGTCACGATCCCCTCCGGCTCCGGCCAGAGCAACGGCAACGGCTCGAACGGCAACCACTATGGCGCCAACAACGGCAAGAAGCCGGAGAAGGGCAAGTCCAACGGGAACGACAAGGACGACTGACCGCCCGCGGGCTCGGGCGGGCGAGGGTCAGTGGGGCTGTGCTCGCCCCGGATGAGTGACGGCGGACGCCACCTCGGGCGGGACCGACCGGGGCGCCCGCCGCCGGGCGTGCCCCGCGAGGCCCCCCGGTCACGCCGGGCTGTGGGTCGTGTGCCGGCCGGGAACGCACGGCTCGGCCAGCGGCAGGCTGACGAGGAAACGCGCGCCTCCGACGGGGGAGGTGCCCACCTCGATGGTGCCCCTGTGGGCCTGGACGATGTCGCGGGCGATGGCCAGGCCGAGGCCGGTGCCTCCCCGGTCGCGGCTGCGGGCCGCGTCCAGCCGGGTGAACCTCTCGAAGATCCGTTCCCGGTCGCCCACGGCGATGCCGTCCCCGTCGTCGTCCACCACGATCTCGGCGTTGCGGCCGTTCGGGCGTACCTCGACGGACACCGAGTGCCTGGCGTGCCGTTCGGCGTTGTCCAGCAGGTTGGTGACCACGCGGACGATCTGGTTGTGGTCGGCCTCGGTGCTCACGCCGGGCGCGAGCCGCAGGCGCACCCTGCCGGGGTGGGGCCGCCGCGAGACCTCCGCCCGCACGACCGCCGCGAGGTCGACCTTCTCGCTGCTCCTGACAGCGCCGGTCCCGACCCGCTCCAGCAGCAGGAGGTCGATGATGATCGACTGAAGCCGGTCGACGTCCCTCAGGGAATGCGCGAGCAGTTCCTCCAGGTCGGTCTCGCCGGGGTGCAGCTGGGCCTCCTCCAGCTGCGCGCGCAGCCCGGCGACGGGGGTTCGCAGCTCGTGCGAGGCGTCGGCGGCGAACTGCCGCTGCTGGTTCAGCGCCCGCTCCATCCGCCCCTTGGCGTGCTCCAGCCGCTCCAGCGTGCTGTTTATCGTCCGGGCCAGCCGGGCGATCTCGTCGTCGCACATGGGTTCGGGCACGCGGGCGCTCAGGTCGTTCATGTTGATCGCGGCCAGTTCGGCGCGGATGCCCTCCACCGGCCGTAGCGTCCGGCCGGTGACCTTCCAGGTCGTCGCGGCGGCGAGCGTGATCAGGGCGATGCCCTGGGTGACGAAGATGGTGTTGATGAGGCCGGTGGCGCTCTCGGCGGGAGCGCGTCTGCCGGCGTAGACGACGGGCGAGTTGGCCGCGCCGGTCTCCCGCAGCGCGGAGAGGCGGACGCAGCCGACCTTGCTCTGCGTGCAGTTCTGCACGTCCTCCTGCGGGTCGCGTGGTTCGGGCCAGGCGGTGCTGATCGGAGGCAGCCCCCGGGCGGCGGTGGAGGCGGCGATCACATGATGGTCGGGGCCGACGATCTGCACCAGGTCGATGCCGGGAACCTCGGATCTGATCTCCCCCCTCGGGTGTCCCAGGCGGTCGGCCGCGGCGGCGATCGTCGCCTCCTGCCTGGCCTCCAGCCACACGGTGTTGGCCACGGACTGGTGTGCGACCACACCGGCCAGCACGCCCGAAGGCACGAGGAGAAGTATCGCGAGAAGGCTGACCAGGGCGGTGACTCGCCCACGGATGGAACGGGGATGGACTCGCGTTCCCCATGGAAGCCGATATGAGGTACGTACGCGTTCCTCACCCAACATGATCATCTTTCCCTGCGACAAGTGTTCCCCAACGTGACTGCCGCGGCCGGCGTTGTTGTCCGCCGCCGGTAGGGAGACCGGCGCCAGGTGTCGTCCTGGTGTCGTGGCTTTGGTGATGCTCCGCCGGGTGCGCCTCGCTGGGCGGCAACGGGGGCGACATCCACTGTGCTCGGCCGGCTTCGCGGCCAGGCTCCCGCGCGGGTCGCCATCCGGCCGGGATAGCGCTTTCCGCACCTTTCTTCAGATGTGCTTCCTTCTGATGGCTGAGATCGGCCGACCGGCCGGTGGCTCATGGTGCCCGTGACGCCGCGGCTGGAGCCTGCGCTGAGAGGGCCCTGTGGGCGTCTCCGGGGGGGTGTGCTCCGCGACCGATGCTCGCCGTGTGCGCGGCGGGCCGGGTCGTGGCGGTGCGTTCGCGAGCTATCTGGAAAAACTCAAGTTAGCACGTCAGACAGGCATTACAAGATCCTCAAATGCGTTTTAGGCAATCCTAACCCACTACTTGCATGTCTCGTGAATAGTGTATACCGAATACCGTAGTCATGCATAGTCGGGGGCGGCGAACCGCGCGGCGCGGCCGGAGGCTAGCCCCGCGTGGGGGAGTAGGGGGCGACGTCCAGGGGCGGGGTCTCGCCGACGGCCAGGCAGGAGGCCACGAGCCCGGCGTACGGCCCGGCGGTCAGGCCGTACGCGCTGAGGCCGGTCGCGACGACGACCCCCTCACGGAGCATCCCGAGCAGGGGAAGCCCATCGGCGGAGACCGGACGCAGCCCCGCACGGGTCTCGGTGACCGTGGCGTCCGCGAGCCCGGGCGCCAGCCGCACGCCGGCGGCCAGCACCTCGGCGAGGCCGCCCGCGGTCACGCGGGGGTCGAACCCGGCGTCCTCGACCGTCGCGCCGAGGACCACGCGCGACCCGGGGAACCCCAGCAGGTACGGGCCGAGCCGGGGCAGGACGATCGGCCACCCGGCGGTCTCCACCCCGGGAAGCCCGGCGTGCACGATCTGGCCGCGCCGGGGCCGCACGGGTGTCATGTGGCCGAGGGGACGGCAGACCTCGCCCGACCAGGCTCCCGCGGCCACCACGACGGCGTCCGACTCGACCGGCGACCCGTCGAGGAGGGGAGCGCCCGAGGCGGTCAGGGAGACCGCGCCCGTGAGCACCCGCGCCCCGTGCCGTACGGCGGCGCGCATCAGGGCGTCGCGGACGGTCCGGCCGTCCACCCGCGCCGCGCCCCCGACGCGCAGGGCGACCAGCCCGGGACTCAGCGGCGGGAACAGCGCGCCGGGCCGGTCGACCTCGGATATCTCGCCCATTTCGGGGGCCGAGGGCCGCCGGCTCCGCAGCAGCGCCTCGACCTGCACCAGCTCGGCGGGGTCCTCCGCCACCAGCAGCGCGCCCACCTCGGCGTGGCTGGTGCCGGGCTCGCCGTCCTCGGCCAGCAGTCCGGCGAGCCGGGGGTAGTAGCGGGCGCCTTCCAGGGCGAGGTGGTACCAGGCGTCGTCGCCGTCATGGTCCACCCACGGGCAGACGATGCCGGCTCCCGCGCCGGTGGCCTGCCCGGCGAGCGGCCGGTCGATCACGGTCACCGCCACATCCCTGAGGCTCAGGTGGTAGGCGGCGCTCGCTCCGACGATTCCACTTCCGGCGACGACGACCCGATCAGTCATGGCCGCATGATCTCAGCAGCCCTCGCGGGGCCGGGAGCGGGTGGGGTCCGCGAGCCCGGACGCGCGAGGGTGGTGGGCTCACAGCTTGTCGATCACCGGGATCAGCTCGTTGAGCACGTACAGCGCCAGCCCGAGGCCGATGAGGTTCACGCGCGGGACACTGGCGTTGACGGCGGCGAGCAGGAAGGCGACGAACGCCGCGATGAGCAGGATGAGCTGGACGGTGTTCACGGGGGGTGTCCTTCGTTTCGTGTGGCTGGTGAAGCCGCTGCTCTACCCGGCGCCGGAGATCGAAACCTCCTGAGCGCACGTCATCTCGCGGTGAGCGAGCAGGTGTTCGCCAGGTCCCCGGAGGCGGGGCGGGGGAGGGTGGCGTCGGCGGGCGGTGCGTCGCCGCGCGTGGTCCAGCTTTCAAGGGCCGCGAACGCGCTGCGGAAGCACGGCAGGATCGGGCGCAGCAGGCCGGGATAGGCGTCGTAGAGCCCGTCGACGTGGTTGCCGCCCTCGATCCGGTAGTACCGGTGCAGCGGGTCGCGTCCCCGCGAGCGGATCAGCTTCTCGTAGACGTCGGAGTCCTCGCCGATGGGGAGCAGCGTGTCGAGCGTGCCGTGCAGGGTGATGAGGGGCCGCCCGATGCGCCCGGTGAGGGAGATCCGCTCGACGGCCTTCTTCACGGCCCGGGGCCGGGTGGCGTAGTCGTAGTCGGTGTCGCACCCTGGCGTCCCCGAGGCGCAGTACGGCGTGCCCGCCTCGGTGGCGCCGTCGTAGGCCGGGTCCAGCTCCTCCCGGTAGAGCCGCTGCGTGAGGTCCCAGTAGACCTTGTAGTGGTAGTCCCAGAGCGGTTCGGAGCCGGGCGCGAAGCCCGCGGCGATCATCGCGTCGTGGGCGGCGGCGTCGCCGGTGGCGGCGTACGCGGGGTAGGCGCGGAGCGCGGCGGGCAGGAAGGTCATCAGGTTGGGGCCGTCCTCCCGCCAGAGCGTGCCCTCCCAGTCGACGCCGCCGCTGTACAGCTCGGGGTGGTTCTCCAGCTGCCAGCGCACCAGGTAGCCGCCGTTGGAGATCCCGGCCGCGTACGTCCGGCGGGGCGCCCGGCCGTACCGCTGCGCCACGACCGCCTTGGCGGCGCGGGTGAGCTGGGTGACGCGGTCGTTCCACTCCACCAGCGCGTCCCCGGGCTTCACGCCGTCCTGGTAGAACGTCACGCCGCTGTTGCCCTTGTCGGTCGCGGCGTACGCGTACCCCTGGGCGAGCACCCAGTCGGAGATCGCGAAGTCGTTGGCGTACTGCCTGCGGTTGCCGGGGGTGCCCGCGACCACCAGTCCGCCGTTCCAGCGCTCGGGCAGGCGGATCACGAACTGGCTGTCGTGGTTCCAGCCGTGGTCGGTGTTGAACGTCGAGGTGTCGGGGAAGTAGCCGTCGATCTGGGCGCCCGGCACGCCGGTCGGGTTGGTGGCGCCCGCCGAGGTGAGCCCGGCCCACTCGGCCGCGATGGAGTGCCCGGACGCGACCGTGCCCGCGGTGGTCAGGTCGTCCAGGCAGGCGGAGATCTGCTTCTCCGCGCCCGGCACCCTGACGCGCTCGACCCCCGCGCAGGGAGCGGCGGCGGCACCGGCGGCGGACACCGGCCCGATCAGGGAGGCGCCGATCGCGGCGGCCGTTGCCAGGCCCAGTAGCCGGCCCCGCCGGACTCGGGTTGATCGCATGAGGACTCCTCAGATGGCGTGCGACGTGCTGTCGATCGAGTGACCGCCATGGTGGCCATCGACTGTGAGCTGGGCCACGTCCGCGACCCCCACATTTCGGCTTCCCGGTATGTCGCCCGCGCCCACGTGCCCGGCCGGCGGGCCGCCACAGGGATGCGGCGGCGCTCCCGGCGGCGGCCCGGATGGGGGCCGGGCCTACGTGGCCCGGCCGCACAACGAGGTATCCGCCGGCGTCGCGGCCCTGTGACCTGCGGCGGATGTGGGGGGCACCCGCCTTCTGCCCGCTCATTGTGTGCCACGGCCACATGGAACACCTCCCCGGGCTCGCTTAGTGTTCCGCGTCACAACGACTTCGTCCGTTAACGCCAAGGTGACCTGGACGAAACCCACCGGACGACGCCGGGGATGAGCCACGAGGAGGCCATATGGACGGTCCCGTCCTGCGGGCGCAGGGCCTGGCCAAGGAGTTCCGGGGCTTCCGCGCCGTCGACGGCGTGGACCTGGACATCGCGGAGGGCAGCGTGCACGCGCTGGTCGGGCCCAACGGCGCCGGCAAGACCACGCTGTTCAACCTGCTGACCGGCTTCCTGAAGCCGAGCGCCGGCCGCATCCTGCTCGGCGAGCACGACCTGACCGGCAGGCGCCCCGAGCAGGTCGCCCGCCTCGGGGTCGCGAGGTCCTTCCAGATCACCAGCCTGTTCCCGCAGATGACCCCGCGCGAGCACGTCGAGCTGGCACTGGCGGGCGCCACCGGCGTCACCTGGCGGTTCTGGCGGTCGCACCGGCTGCTCGACCGGTTCCGCGACCGGGCGCTGGAGCTGCTGGACCAGGTCGGGCTGGCCGGGCACGCCGGGATCCCGGCGGGCACGCTCGCCTACGGCCACAAGCGCGCCCTGGAGCTGGCTCTCGCGCTGGCGCTGGACCCGAAGGTGCTGCTGCTGGACGAGCCGACGGCCGGCATGGGCGTCGAGGACGTCGACCGCACCGTGGAGCTGGTCAGGAAGGTGCGCGCCGGCCGGACGGTCGTGATGGTCGAGCACAACATGAGCGTCGTCTCCAGCCTGGCCGACCGCGTGACGGTCCTGCAGAGCGGCCGCGTGCTCGTCGAGGGCCCGTACGCCGAGATCCGCCACGACCCCCGCGTCATCAGCGCCTACCTGGGAGACGCCAATGCCGAGCACTGACACCGGAACAGGCACCGGCCCGATCCTCCGGGTCGGCGGCCTGTCCGCCTGGTACGGCGAGGCGCAGGTCCTGCGGGACGTGTCGATCGAGGTGGGGAAGGGCGAGATCGTCACGCTGG
The DNA here is from genome assembly GCF_049674955.1 of Sphaerisporangium viridialbum. Lineage (GTDB taxonomy): Bacteria > Actinomycetota > Actinomycetes > Streptosporangiales > Streptosporangiaceae > Sphaerisporangium > Sphaerisporangium viridialbum. Next base: position 4,121,438 of record NZ_CP187232.1, read on the forward strand.
TCGGCCGCAACGGCGCCGGCAAGACGACGCTGCTGCGCTGCCTGATGGGCCTGCAGGGCCGTTACTCGGGGGACATCGCCCTTCTCGGGGCGGACATCACCCGGCTCCCAGCGCACCGGCGGGCCCGCCACGGCCTCGGGTACGTCCCCGACGACCGCGGGGTCTACTCGACGCTGACGGTGGAGGAGAACCTGACCCTCCCGCCCGCCGTCGGCCCGGACCCCTGGCCGCTGACCCGGGTGTACGAGACCTTCCCCCGGCTGCGGGAGCGGCGGTCCTTCCCCGGCACCAAGCTGTCCGGCGGCGAGCAGCAGATGCTGGCCCTCGCCCGGGTGCTGCGGATGGGCGCGCGGCTGCTGCTCTGCGACGAGCCGACCGAGGGGCTGTCCCCGCTGATCGTCCAGCAGATCGGCGAGATCCTCCGCGAGGTGAAGCGGCAGGGCACGACCGTCCTGCTGATCGAGCAGAACGTGCACTTCGCCGCGACGGTCGCCGACCGGCACTACCTGCTCGCCGAGGGCCGGATCGTCGAGTCCCTGGACAACGACGAGATGCGGGCCCGGGAGCACGAGCTCCTCGACTACCTCGGCATCTGACCAGGACCCACTGGATCGGCCGCCCCGGATCCGATCCGGACGTCCCGGATCGGCCGCCCCGGAACCCACCCGAAGAACCGACAGGAGACGTACATGAAAGCTCTGGGCCGAGCGGCCGCCGTGGTGGCGGCGGGAGCCACGATCGCCGGTTGCGCAGGCGGACCCGGCAGCGGGGGGAGCGGGGACAAGATCAGCGACGGCAAGGTGGTGCTCGCCGTGCTCAACGACCAGTCGGCGATCTACGCCGACCTGTCGGGCAAGAGCAGCGTCGAGGCCGTCAACATGGCCGTCGCCGACTACAAGGCGAAGTACGGCGACAAGGCGGTCGCCAAGGACATCGAGGTCCTGTCCGCCGACCACCAGAACAAGCCGGAGGTCGCCAACTCCAAGGCGCAGGAACTCTACGACCGGCAGCACGCCGACGTCGTGCTCGACGTGCCCTCCTCGGCCGCCGCGCTGGCGGTGGCGGGGGTCGCCAAGGCCAAGAAGAAGATCTTCATGGACATCGGCGCCGCCACGACCGAGCTCGAAGGCGCCCAGTGCAACAAGTACACGTTCCACTACGGGTACAACACCTACATGCTGGCCCACGGCACCGGCGACACGGTCACCAAGGACGGGTCGAAGAACTGGTACATCGTCTATCCGGACTACGCCTTCGGGCAGGACATGCAGAAGAACTTCACCGCGGCCGTGAAGGGCGCCGGCGGCACGGTCATCCAGAGCGACCCCGCGCCGTTCCCGAACGACAACTTCTCGACGTTCCTGCTGAAGGCCCCGGGCCTTACCCCGAAGCCCGAGGTGCTCGGCACCATGCAGGCCGGCGGTGACCTGGTCAACCTGGTGAAGCAGTACAACGAGTACAAGCTCCGCGACAAGGGCATCGGCCTGGCGGTCGGGCTGATGTTCATCACCGACATCCACTCGCTCGGCCCGGACGCGCTCGCGGGCACCAAGTTCACCGACGCGTGGTACTGGAACGCCAACCCCGAGAACCGCGCCTGGGCCGACAAGTTCCAGGCCAAGGTGAACAAGCGGCCGAGCTTCCCCAACGCCGCGAACTACTCCGCCGCCACGCAGTACCTGGAGGCCGTGCAGCGCGCGGGCACCGATGACTCCGACGCGGTGGTCAAGCAGCTCGAAGGCTTCAAGTTCGAGGACGTCTTCGCGCGGAACGCCACGATCCGGGCCCAGGACCACCTGCTCCTGCACGACGTCTCGCTGGCCCAGGTGAAGCCGTCGAGCGAGGTCAAGGAGCCCTGGGACTACGAGAAGATCCTCAGCACCATCCCCGCCGACCAGGCGTTCCAGCCCGCCGACCCCGCCTGCAAGCTCTGAGCCGCGCCGGGCGCGGCCACCCGCGCCCGGGTTCCGAGCCCCCCGGCCGGGGCCGCCCCGGCCGCACGCCCCACGGCGGGGGCGCCCGCCCCCGCCCGTCCCCTTGGAGGTCACCGTGCTTCAACAGGCGTTCAACGGCCTGGTGGGTGGCGCCTTCTACGCCCTGCTCGCCCTCGGCCTCGCCGTCATCTTCGGCATGCTGGGCGTCGTCAACTTCGCCCACGGTGCCTTCTACATGCTCGGCGCGTTCGGCTCCTACGTGCTGCTGGACTCGTTCGGCGTGAACTTCTGGGTCGCGCTGGTCGCGGTCCCCATCGTGCTCGGCCTGGCGGGCACCGTGCTGGAGCGGCTGTTCATCCGGCGGCTCGCGCCGCTGGACCCGCTCTACAACTTCCTGTTCACTTTCGGCCTCGCGCTGATCCTGCAGGACCTCGTCAAGCGGGAGTACGGCGTGCAGTCGCAGCCCTACCCCCGCCCCGACCTGCTCTCGGGCACGGTCGACCTCGGGTTGTTCGGCTACCCGGCCTACCAGGTGTTCGTGCTGGCCGTCTCCGTCGTCGTCTGCGCGGCGGTGTGGGTGGTCCTCACCCGCACCCGCGTGGGCATGATCGTGCGGGCCGCGACCGAGCGGCCCGAGCTGACGCGCGCCCTCGGCATCGACGTCGCCCGCTGGGTCACCCCGGTCTTCGGCTTCGGCATCGCGCTCGCCGGGCTCGCCGGAGTGCTCGCCGCCCCCATGCGCGCGGTCAACCCGCTCATGGGCGGCGACCTGATCATCACGGTCTTCGCGGTCGTGGTCATCGGCGGGCTCGGGTCGATCTTCGGGTCGGTGGCGGCCGGGTTCGCGATCGGGCTGATCTCCGCGCTCGGCAACCTTTACGTACCGGCCCTGTCCCAGACGCTGGTGTTCATCCTGATGGCCGCCGTGCTGCTCTGGCGGCCCGCCGGCCTGTTCGGACGCGAGGAGGCGCTGTCGTGATCCTTTCCCGGCTGGCCGCGAGGCCGATCCTGCTCGTCGCCGGGCTGTTCCTCGCCCTGGCCCTGCCCTGGATGGTCTACCCTCCCGTCGCCCTGGACATCGCCTGCTGGGCGCTGTTCGCCGCCGCGCTCGACCTGCTGCTCGGATTCACCGGGCTGCTGTCCTTCGGGCACGCCGCGTTCTGGGGCGGTTCCGCGTACGCCGCCGGCCTCATCGCGCTGCACAGCGGGCTGCCGTTCCCCGTCGCCGTGCTCGGCGGCGCGGCGTTCGCGGCCGTGCTCGCGGTCCCCATCGGCTACCTGTCCGTACGGCTGCGCGGCATCTACTTCGCGATGGTCACCCTGGCCTTCGCGCAGATGGTCTACTTCGTGGTCAACCAGTGGCGGGACCTGACGGGCGGCGAGAACGGCCTGCAGGGCGTCCCGCGCGAGCTGCTCGGCCTCGACCTGTCCGACTCGTTCGTCTTCTACTACGCCGGGCTGCCCCTGGTGCTCGCCGGGTTCGTCGCGGTGTGGCGGATCGTCCGCTCGCCGTTCGGCAGGGTGCTGGTCTCGATCAGGGACAACCCGGCCCGCGCGCAGGCCCTCGGCTATCCGGTCCAGCGCTACAAGCTCCTGGCCTTCGTCCTGTCGGCCGGGCTGTCCGGGCTGGCCGGCGGGCTGTTCGCCATCGGCCACGGCTTCGCCTCGCTGGAGAGCGTGTACTGGACGACGTCCGGGCAGGCCGTGATGATGGTCGTCCTCGGCGGCATCGGCACGCTGTGGGGCGGCGTCATCGGCGCGGCCCTGGTCGTCGAGCTGAACGACTACCTGGTGACCGCCGGCTTCGAGGGCATCGGCATCGTCACGGGCACGATCTTCGTGATCGTGGTGCTCGTGTTCCGGCGGGGCATCTGGGGGACGGCGCGCCACCTGCTGGCGGCCCGCTCCGGCGGCGGCCGGCCGGGGGAGCGGGGCCCCGGGGACGCGCCCGACGGCACGCCCGCCCCCACCCAGGGCGTCGGCTCGCCGGTGTAGCGCCCTGATCCGCGATTCGTGTCCGAGGTAGCTCGCCGCATTCCCGTACTTCTAGGAGCAACTGCTGTGGTTTCAACGAGCGTGACCGCCGGGAAGGTGGCCGAGGTGGACCTGACCGGCCGGCGTGCCCTGGTGACGGGCGGAGCGAGCGGCATCGGCCGGGCGTGCGCCCGGCGGCTGGCCGGGGCGGGGGCGGAGGTCGTGATCCTCGACGTCCGCGAGGAGGTGGCGCGCGAGGCCGCCGAGGAGATCGGCGGGCTGGCCCTGGCCGCCGACCTCACCGACATGGCGGCCGTGGACGCGCTCGACTTCGGCGGCGTGGACATCCTGGTCAACAACGCCGGCTTCCAGCACGTCGCGCCGATCACCGAGTTCCCCCCGGAGGTCTTCTCCGCGATCCTCAAGATCATGGTAGAGGCGCCGTTCCGCCTGGCACGCAAGGCCCTGCCGGGGATGTACGAGCGCGGCTGGGGCCGCGTGATCAACATCTCCTCGGTGCACGGCCTGCGCGCCTCGCCGTACAAGGTCGCCTACGTCACGGCCAAGCACGCCCTGGAGGGACTGTCCAAGGTGATCGCCCTGGAGGGGGCCGCGCACGGGGTCACCTCCAACTGCGTGAACCCCGCCTACGTCCGCACGCCGCTGGTCGAGGAGCAGATCGCCGACCAGGCCCGCGTCCACGACCTGGACCCCGGCCAGGTCGTGGAGCAGATCATGCTGGCCCCTGCCGCGATCCGGCGCCTGATCGAGCCGGACGAGGTCGCCGAGAGCGTCGCCTTCCTCTGCTCGCCGCAGGCGTCCATGATCACCGGCGCGTCGCTCACCATCGACGGCGGCTGGACCGCACGCTAGAGCGGCCGCGATGGTCGGGGGATAAATCGTGATCAAGGGGACAATGAACCCCATGAGCTGCACCGTCTTTCTCGAACTCCTCGCCCGGGAGGCCCCGCCCGTCGAGTTCGAGGCCCCGCTGGTCGAGGCCCGCGCCGCCGGGGCCGCCCCGGAGATCCTCGCCGAGCTCGACCGCGCCAAGCTCGCCGCGCTGCGCGTGCGCGCCCTGCTGGAGCACCGCGCCCGCCGCGAGGCCGAGCTGTCGGCGCTGTTCGAGACCGCGGGCGACCTGGCGGGGCTCAGGGACGTGGGCGCCGTGCTCGAAGCCATCGTCCGAAGGGCACGCAGGCTGCTGCACGCGGACATCTCCTACATGACGCTGCACGACGCCGACCGCGGCGACACCTACATGCGGGTCACCGACGGCTCGGTGTCGGCCGCTTTCCGCGCTCTGCGGCTGCCGATGGGCGCCGGTCTGGGCGGCCTGGTCGCCCAGACCGGCACGCCGTACGCCAGCCCGGACTACTTCGCCGACGAGCGCTTCCGGCACCGCACCCACATCGACGTCGCCGTCAAGGAGGAGGCGCTGGTCGCCATCCTCGGGGTGCCGATGCGGCTGGGCGCGCAGATCATCGGCGTGCTGTTCGCCGCCAACCGCAGTGCTCGCCCCTTCGCCCAGGAGGAGGTGGCGCTGCTGGCCTCGCTCGCCGCGCACGCCGCCGTCGCCCTGGACAACGCCCGCCTGCTGGAGGAGACCCGCACCGCGCTCGGCGAGCTCAGCGCGGCCAACCGGCTCATCCAGGCGCGCAGCGCGGCCGTCGAGCGGGCGGCGCAGGCCCACGACCGCATGACGAGCCTGGTCGTCCGGGGCGGCGGGGTCGAGGACGTCGCGGCCGTCGTCACCGACATCCTCGGCGGCGCGCTCATGGTGCTCGACGCGGACGGGCGCAGGCTCGCCGCCGTCGGCTCCGTCGGCGATCTGGACGAGGCGGAGGTGGCCGGCGCCGCCGCCGCCTCCAGCGGCCTCGGCCGCACCGTCCAGCGCGGCGACCTGTGGGTGGCCTCGGTCGCCTCGGGCGCCGAGAACCTCGGCACGCTGGTGCTGCGCACCCCCGACGAGGTGTCGGGCACCGACCAGCGGATCCTCGAACGCGCGGCCCTGGTCACCGCCCTGCTCCTGCTCTTCCGCCGCACCGCCGCCGCCGCCGAGGGCAGGGTGCGCGGAGAGCTCCTCGACGACCTCCTCACCGGCAGGGACGTGCACTCCGACGCCATGTACGGCAGGGCGCGGCTGCTCGGGGTCGACCTCGACGCCCCGCACATCCTGGTCGTCGCCAGGCACCCGGCGGGGGACCCCGGCCCCCGCCAGCGCACGGCGTTCTGGGCCTCGTCCGACGCCGCCTCGCGCCACGGGCTGGTGGCGGCCCGGGGCGAGGAGACCATCCTCCTGCTGCCAGGAGTCCACCCCGGGGCCGCGGCGCAGCGCGTGGCGAAGGAGCTCGGCGGATCCCTCGGGACGCCGGTCACGGCGGGCGCCGCGGGCCCGGTCCAGGGCCCGGCCGCGGTGGCGGACGCCTACCGCGAGGCCAGGCGCTGCGCGGAGGCCATGCTCGCGCTGGGGCGCGCGGGGGAGGGCGCGAGCTGCGACGAGCTGGGCTTCGTCGGCCTGCTCATCGGGCAGGACCGGGACGTCGCGGGGTTCATGGAGTCGGCGCTTGGGCCGGTCCTCGCCTACGACCGGCGGCGCGGCACCGCGCTCGTCCAGACCCTGGACACCTATTTCGGCGTGGGATCCAGCCTGTCGCGCACGGCCGAGCGCCTGCACATCCACGTCAACACCGTGACCCAGCGCCTCGACCGGGTCGGGAGGCTGCTCGGCGACGGGTGGCAGGCGCCGGAGCGCGCCCTTGAGATCCAGCTCGCCCTGCGCCTCAACCGCCTGGGCCCGCTGACCCGGCGGCCCGGACGATCGGGCGAATGAGTCGCATGTCACGTATCGCTCTCGCAATAAGTCGACGAGATTGCGCAATATTGCCGGAGTGTTAACCGTTCGCCGGTAGCTCCTGCGGGACTGGCCCGGCATCGATCGGGATCCCCTACCGCGGCGGGATTTCCGTTCCCGCGGAGCTTTGTTCGGTCCCTAGCTGTGGTGATGGGCCGGGGGACGGGAGAACCCCGTACCACGCCGCTCCGCCCGCCCTTACAAGGCACTCCCATAACCGATGGCTATGGTGTCAGCGGCTTGCGTCGTTTTTTACAGTATGCTTGCGGCGTGACACGTCGACTTGCGGAAGTTGCTAAGAAGGTCGGGGTCAGTGAGGCCACGGTCAGCCGTGTGCTGAACAGCAAGCCCGGGGTGTCCGACTCCACGCGTGCCGCGGTGCTCACCGCGCTGGACGTGCTCGGATACGAGCGGCCGACCCAGCTGAGAGGCGAGCGCGCCCGCCTGGTCGGTCTCGTGCTGCCCGATCTCGGCAACCCCATCTTCCCCGCCCTCGCCGAGGTCGTCGGCGGCGCCCTCGCGCAGCGCGGCTTCACTCCCGTGCTCTGCACGCGCACGGCCGGAGGGCTGTCGGAGGCCGACTACGTCGAGATGCTTCTTGAGCAGCAGGTCTCCGGAGTGGTGTTCGCCGGCGGCCACTACGCCGAGGCCGACGCGCCGCACGAGCACTACCACCGGCTCCTCGGGCTGCGCCTGCCGGTCGTCCTGGTCAACGCCGCGACCGACAGCCTCGACTTCCCGCGCGTGTCGACCGACGACGCGGTCGCGGTGGAGCAGGCGTTCAGCCACCTGATGTCGCTCGGGCACGAGCGCATCGGGCTGGTGCTCGGCCCCGAGGACCACGTCCCCTCGCGGCGCAAGCTCAAGGCCTTCACCCTTGCGGCGCGGCGCGCGGGCCTGGAGATCGGCCCCGGCGCCGTCGAGCGCAGCCTGTTCTCCCTCGAAGGCGGCCAGGCCGTGGCCACCCGGCTCGTCCGCGAGGGCATCACCGGCATCATCTGCGCCAGCGACCCGCTGGCCCTCGGCGCGATCCGCGCGGTGCGCCGCCTCGGCCTGTCGGTGCCGCAGGACGTCTCGATCGTCGGCTTCGACGACTCCGCCTTCATGAACTGCACGAACCCCCCGCTGACCACCGTGCGCCAGCCCATCGAGGCGATCGGCCGCGCCGCTGTGACGCTGCTGGTCAACCAGATCGAGGAGGCGCCCGCGACCGCCGAGGAGCTGCTCTTCGAGCCCGAGCTGGTCGTCCGGGGCTCGACCGCGCCGGCCAAGGTACGGGCGCTCGCCGCCTGAGCGCCGCGGTGGCGGGCCTCGGTCCTTGAGGACTCCAGCTGTGGTTCGTGATGATCCGTGGGGCAGAGTAGGGGCATGTCCACGTACGAGACGATGTCGTTCCACCTTGAGACCGAGCGGCTGATACTGCGGCCGTGGGCCGAGTCGGACGCCGCTGAGCTCCGCGCCCTCCACTCCGAACGCGGCAACGGGACGCCCACGGTTGAGCACACCCGGACGCTCATCGCGAAGCAGCTCACCGCAACGGCGACAACGGGGATCGCCCTGCTGCCCATCCAGCGCCGTGACGAAGGCGACTTCATCGGCTATTGCGGGTTGATCATCGGCCGCGCCAGGCTGGGGGCGGGCGCGCCTCGTTTCGATGGATCCTGCGGTGGCGTGCGCGATCGTGGTGGCTCCTGCTGGCATTCGTCCTACCCGTGTGGCAGTTCGTCTCGGTCGCGCTGTCGACCAATGTGATCACGCGCCCCTGAAGTCCACCAGCTAGTCCTTGAGGCTCTGCTCGGCGAGCCGCTGGGTGAGGTGCCCGCGCATCTGCTGGGCCACCGGGGCGTCCATCTTGTCGGTCAGCGCGAGCGCCTGGGTCAGCGAGTCCTGCGCCGCCTCGCCGTCGCCGGCCGCCTGCTGCGCGTCGCCCAGCCTGATCAGCGTCCGCGCCTCCTGGAGCGGCATGTGCATCTGCCTGAACAAGGTGAGCGCCTGCTCCAGATGGACGACCGCCTGGGGCGGATCGTCCCGCGCCTTGGCCAGCTCGCCCAGGCCGAGCTGCACCCGCGCCTCCACGAGGTGCTCGCTGGAGGTGCTCGCCAGCATCAGCGAGCGTTGCAGCGCGCTCTCCGCCTCGGGGAGCTCCCCGCGCCGGAGCCGGGCGATGCCGAGCCCGTGCAGGGCGTACGCCTCTCCGGTGGGGTCGCCGATGTTGCGCACCACGTTGAGCGCCTCCTCGAACACCTCCACCGCGAGGCCGGGCTGGTCCGACTGGAGGTAGGTGTGGCCGATGCGGTGCAGGACCTGTGCCTCGACCCGCCTGCTGCCGCTGCGGCGGCTCAGCTCCAGCGCCTCCGACAGCAGCCGCTGCGCGCCCGGCAGGTCGTCGAACTCCAGGCGGAGCTGGGCCAGGTTGTGCAGCACGTACGCCGAGGCGACCTGGTCCCCGTTGCTCCGGAAGATCTCAAGGGCCCGCCGGTAGTGGGCCTCGGCGTCGGCGAACCGCCCGCTGAGCCGGTCGAGGAACCCGATGTTACGGATGACCAGGGCCGTTCCCTGGCTGTCGCCGATCTCCTCGAAGAGCTGGACGGCCGCCTCGAAGTCGCAGCGCGCGTCGCCGAACCGCTGCTCGGTGATGTAGAGCGAGCCCCGGGAGTAGAGCATCGCCGCCTGGCCGCACTTGTCCTGCGCCTGCCGGGTGGCCGTCAGCGCGATCTGGTGGGTCTCCCGCCAGTCGTCCAGGTAGACGCGCGACTCGAAGAGCGTCACCGAGCTGATCGCCAGGTCCCAGCACAGGGCGACGAAACCGGCCTGCGAGGCCTGCCGTATGCCGGAGACGAGCATCGAGCGCTCTCGCTCGTACCACTGGAGGGGCGAGGCGACGAGCTGGTCGACCAGCTTGGCCGGGAGCGGCCAGCGGGGGGCGTCGCTGTGGATCTGCACGTAGTCCCCGCCGTACTCCCGGCGGTGCGCCGCCTCGGCGAGGAACAGCAGCCCGCCGAGCACGCGTGCCAGCGCCGCGTTGCGCTCGGCGGCGGACTCCTCGGCCGCCAGGCGCTCCCGGGCGAACACCCGGATCAGGTCGTGGAAGCGATACTGGCTGTGCACCCCGTACCCGACGCCCGTGGTCTCGATGAGCTGCGCGTCCGCCAGGTCGTCCAGCAGGTCCTGCGCGGTGCCGAGCGGCTGGTCGAGCAGGGCCGCGCTGACCCAGGCGGAGAAGATCTGGGCGTCCAGGATCGTCAGGCGGCGGAACAGGCGGCGGGCGTCCTCGCTCACGCTGTCGTAGGTCAGTGAGATGCTGGCGCGGATCCCCATCTCGCCGTGCTTGAGCTCGTCGAGCCTGCGCGTCTCGTCCTCAAGGCGGCTGACGAGCTGCTCGACGCTCCAGTGCGGGCGGGCCGACAGGCGAGCCCCGGCGATGCGCAGCGCGAGCGGCAGGTGGCCGCACAGCTCGGCCAGGGCCTCGGCGGCCTCGATCTCCGACTGCACCCGCTCGATCCCGGCGATGCGGGAGAGCAGGTTCACCGACTGGTCGGAGTCGAAGGTCTCCACGTCGACGTGGACGGCGCCCGCCAGCCCCGCGAGGCGGCTGCGGCTCGTGATGATGACCGCCGAGGACGGGTTGCCCGGGAGCAGGGGGAGCACCTGGCTCTCGCTGCCCGCGTCGTCGAGCACGATCAGCATCCTGCGGTCGGCGAGCATCGCGCGGTACATCTCGGCCCGCTCTTCGAGGCCGTCGGGTATCGCGGTGCCCGACACGCCGAGCACGCGCAGGAACCGCTCCAGCACCTGCATGGGGCTGGCGGGCCGGGACGCCGCGCCGTGCAGGTCGGCGAAGAGCTGGCCGTAGGGGAAGCGCTCTCCGACGCTGTGGGAGGCGTGCACCGCGACGGTGGTCTTGCCGACCCCGGGCTTGCCGACGATCACGATGATGGGCACGGCGTAACGCGACCGGTCCTCGGTGGCGAGCATCAGCCGCTGCCGGATGTCCTCGATCTGCTTGGTGCGGCCGGTGAAGTCGGCGATGTCGGTCGGCAGCATGCCCGGGATGCTCGGGACCTTCGGGGGAGTCTGGATCTCCACCTTCTCCGGCACCGGCGGCGGGGGCGGGTCGAGGCTCTCGTCGGAGGTGAGGATCGCGTGTTCGAGCTGCTGCAGCCGCTCGTTGGGCTCGATGCCCAGCTCCTCGATCATCGTGCGGCGGGCGTTGCGGTAGACCTGCAACGCCTCGGCCTGCCGCCCCGACCGGTACAGCGCCGTCATCAGCTGGCCGCGGAGCCGTTCACGGAGGGGGTACTCGTCGGTGAGCTCGGTCAGCTCGCCGACCAGCTCGTGGTGCCGGCCGAGATCCAGCTCCAGCTGGATGCAGTCCTCGTTGGCGGTGACGCGGTTCTCGGTGAGCCTGCTCGCCGCCGACTGCACGAGCCTGCTGTCGATGCCGTCGAGGGCGGGCCCGCGCCACAGCGCCAGTGCCTCGCGGTAGTGCTTGATCGCCTCGTTGACGTTGCGGGCCTCGCGCGCGTGCCGGGCCCGCAGGGTCAGGCTCTCGAAGCGCTGGGCGTCGATCTGGTCGGCGGCGACCCGTATCGCGTATCCCAGCGACTGGGTGGAGATGATGTCGGGGTTGCCGTGGGCGGAGAACAGGCGGCGGAGGGAGGAGATGCAGATCTGCACCTGGGCGCGGGCCGTGGTGGGCGGCTCGTCGCCGTAGATGGCCTCCATGAGGCGGCCGATGGTGACGACCCGGTTGACATCGAGCAGGAGGACGGCGAGCACGATCTGCTGCCTGATTCCCCCGAGATCCAGCCGGCGATCGGCCTCAGACGCTTCGAGAGCTCCCAGAATCCCGAATTCCACCTGCATCTCCTCGCATGAAAAGCTCGCGGCCCATTCCGGAAGTTCGCTCACCCTCCGATGCGAGAGGTACCAGCTGGTTGGTCCAGGAGATCCACCCCGTAGTGGACATCGGCATTGCTGGTCCATGACACTGTGCGCAGATACTGTCGGGCGCGAGCTAGTCACATAATGCGATGTCACTTATGTCTGGATCGTACTACTATACGAGGTTCGGATCTATAGCGAGTCTGCGAATACTTTGTGAATCCGCATACTTATTTGTATGTGCAACGACCTCGGGCCGTTGAACGCGGATCCAACCTGTGATATGTCCCGATATATGGTAGTTTCCGGGTAGCTTGTCAGGAGACCTGGTAAACCAGGTGGCCCGTGGGGGAGTACTCCGGCGCGGCCGGATGCGGACACGGGAACCTCGGCGGCGCTCGGGCCGGTCAGCCCCAGGGAGTGTTGCCGCCGGCGGCCCTCATCGGGGGCAGCGAGGCATTCGTGGCTGCTGGGGACCCCGTGAACGGGGGGAGCCCGGTGCGGGCGGGCGCCGCCTCGCGGATGGCGCCGAATGCGCCGGCGTTGACGGCGAAGACGAATCGGGAGACGCGGCGGCTGTTGTGAGCGCTCATTTTCGCTGACCTCTTCTTGGTGTCGCGGAGGTTGTTTGTCAGCCGATCGGCTGAGCAAGGTCAACGTAGAAAGCGCCACCATTCGGTCCTTATCGGATCTCTTCTCGGCTGGCATCTGTCCAGGTCACGACGTGAATCGGCGTTTTCTTGCGTTTCGCGGAGATTGCGAGACGGGGTGCCGCCACGGTGGCGGGAGCCATGCGAAAGCGGTGTGACCTGCGGCGGGATGCCCCGGGGCGGTGGCGAGTGATAGCCGTGAATAGCCGGGCGAAAGTGAACCGATAGCGGTGTGCGGCACTCTGACGCGCAGGCCGGGACCGGGCCGGTGCCACCGGCATCTTCCTGCCCCCGGATATGCGTGCACGCCAGGTCGGGCACGGCGGGCCGGGTGCGCGAGCCCTCCGCCGGGTCGCTCGCGTGCGCGTCACGCGGACGGCGCCGGCGACCGGCGCGCACCGCGATGGCGCTTGGAGCTGTCCGTCTAGGCGGGCCGGCAGATAGGTGTTCTTACATGAGTATCACTGCGCAAGCCTTGGACGGCGTTTACGGCCGCTCGGCCGCCGGCGTACGTGCGCGCCTCGAACGGGACGCCCACGGAGGCTGGCAGGACCTCGCCGACGCGGAGACCGACAGCGAAGGGCGTATATGCGAATGGCGTGACAAGAAACTCGAGCGCGGCCTTTATCGCATCAGGTTCGACAGCGACTACTATTTCGTCGGCCTGGGACTGAGCGCGGCCTATCCCGAGATAATCGTGACCTTCCGAATGCAGGACGAGACCGACGCCTACCAGATTCAGGTGATGCTCTCCCCGTATTCCTATTCAACGCATTTCAGGATCGCGTGATCGACGGTATTCGTGCTGTGGCCCGTCCCGGCCTCCGTCGTCCCGAGCAAGGCGCGGTACCCGGGGCGGTCCAGGCGGAGAAGGGAACCAGACAGTGACCACCCAACGCACCACGAGCCCGGCGCACCTCGCGCACGCCCCGAAGGCGGGCAGGACCCCGGCCGCGCGCTACCACCCGTTCACGCCCGTGGCCCTTCCCGGCCGCCTCTGGCCGGACAGGACCATCACCTCGGCTCCGCGCTGGGTCTCGACCGACCTGCGCGACGGCAACCAGTCGCTGGCCAACCCCATGAGCCCCGATCGCAAGATGGCGATGTTCGACCTCCTGGTGCGCATGGGGTACCGGGAGATCGAGGTCGGGTTCCCGGTGGCGAGCCAGGACGACTTCGCGTTCGTGCGCAGGCTGATCGAGCGCGACCTGATCCCCGACGACGTGCGCATCTCCGTCCTCGTGCAGGCGCGCGACGAGCTGATCAGGCGCACGGTGGAGAGCCTCGAAGGCGCCCCGCGCGCCACGATCCACCTGTACAACGCCACCTCGCCGCTGTTCCGGCGCGTGGTGTTCGGGATGAACCAGGACGAGTGCAAGGACCTCGCGGTGCAGGGGACCCGGCTGGTCATGAAGTACGCGGACAAGCTGCTGAGCGGTTGCGACCTCGGCTTCGAGTACTCGCCCGAGCTCTTCAACGACACCGAGCTGGACTTCTCCCTGGAGGTCTGCGAGGCCGTGATGGACGTCTGGCGGCCCGAGGCCGGGCGCGAGATCATCCTCAACTTCCCCACGACCGTCGAGCGCTCGCTGCCCAACGTCTTCGCCGACCAGATCGAGTGGCTGGACCTCAACCTGTCCAGGAGGCCGCACGTCTGCCTGTCGATCCATCCCCACAACGACCGCGGCACGGGCGTCGCGTCGTCGGAGATGGCCCTGCTGGCGGGGGCGCAGCGGATCGAGGGCTGCCTGTTCGGCAACGGCGAGCGGGCGGGCAACGTCTGCCTGGTCACGCTCGGGCTCAACCTGCTGACCCACGGCGTCGACCCGGGCATCGACTTCTCCGACCTGGACGGCGTCCGCCGCACGGTCGAGTACTGCAACGAGATCCCGGTGCACCCCCGCCACCCGTACGGCGGCGACCTCGTCTACACCTCCTTCTCCGGCTCGCACCAGGACGCGATCAAGAAGGGCTTCGACGCCATGGAGCACGCCGCCTGCGAGGCGGGGGTCCAGGCGGGAGACCTCCCCTGGGAGATGCCGTACCTGCCGCTCGACCCCCGCGACGTCGGCCGCACGTACGAGGCGGTGGTCCGCATCAACAGCCAGTCGGGCAAGGGCGGCGTGGCGTACGTCATGAGCGCCCGGCACGGGATGAACCTGCCGCGCCCGCTCCAGGTCGACTTCGTCGGCGTGGTCCAGGAGATGGCGGACACCGAGGGCGGGGAGATCACGCCCGACCGGGTCAAGGGGCTCTTCGACCGCGAGTACGTCGAGTACCCCCTGCTCCCCATCCCGCTCGTCTTCACCGGCGAGCCCGTGACGGCCGAGCTCCACATCGACGGCGAGCGGTTCGACGTCGGCGGCGCGCGCTCGGACTCCGTCCGCAGCGTGCGGGGCGCGCTGGCGCGGTGGGGAGTGGACGTACGGGCCGTGCACCGCACCGCCCCCGTCGCGGGCCGGGAGTCCGTCGCGGAGTCGGTCGTCTACGCCGAGTGCCGGGTCGACGGCAGGACGTTCTGGGGCGCGGGCGTCGACCGCGACGTGGAGGCGGCCTCGCTGTCGGCGGTGCGTTCCGCCGTCACCCGTGCCCGCCTGGACGCCGCGCCCCCCGTGCCGTCCGCGCCCGCCGTGCTTCCGGCGTCCGAGCCTGACGCCGTGCCCGTGCGGGCGGGGAGGTCCGGCGACCACGGCGTGCCGGCGCCCCGTCCCTCCCGTCCGACGATGGCCTCGCGGCGATAGCCGCGCGATAAGGGCTGGAAGGCGCCGAAGCCTAGCGTGGCCATTGTCACCGAAAACGGACAAGTGCGGACAATCGGAAAGGCGCCTCGATCATGCGGCGAGTTCGGCAGGAAAACCGGGTGTTGTACGCGATTCATTGGATCCGGGCACACCGTTCCTGCTCAAGGCTGCGCTTCTGATCCACGGCGACATGTGGAATTCGTCGGGAAAAAGGGAGGCTCGTCATGAGCCTGATCGAACGACAGGAGGCACTGGCCTCCCTGGAGGGTCTACTCGCCAGCGCCATCATGGGAAAGGGCCGAGTCGCCCTCGTAAGCGGTACCGTCGCCACCGGTAAGAGCGAGCTGCTGCACTCCTTCGCCGAGCAGGCCGCCGAGCTGGGCGCGCTGCCCATCACGGCGACGGGCTCGCTGGCCGAGAGGGACCTGCCGCTCGGCGTCCTCGGTCAGCTGATCCAGGATGCCCCGCTGGTCCTGGAGGAGCGTGAACGCGCCATGGCCCTCCTGCGGGAAGGCGCCCGCACCGTCATGTCGTCCGGTCCCGAGACCGACACCCTGAAGCAGGTGGACGCGCAGATCGTGCACGCCCTCTGCACCGTGCTGCTCGAACTGTCCGAGCGTTACCCCCTGATGATCGTGGTCGACGACGTGCACCACGCCGACCGGGCCTCGCTGCTCTGCCTGGCCTACCTGTCGCGGCGGGTGCGGTTCGCCTCGATCGTGGCGGTGTTCAGCCACTCCACCCACGGGCGGTACGCCGAGACCTCCTTCCCGACCGAGCTGCTCCGCCAGCCCCACTGCCGCCGCGTCCAGCTCTCCCCGCTGTCGCAGGCCGGTGTGATGAGCCTGGTGGCCGAGCAGCTCGGGACCCAGGGCGCCGAGCGGTTCGCCGGCGAGTGGTACGCGCTGAGCGGCGGCAACCCGCTGCTCGCCGCCGGGCTGGTCGAGGACTACCAGGCGGCCACGCGGGCCGCCGGAGAGCCTCCCGCCGACCTCGTCCCCGGGGACGGCTACGGACAGGCCGTCGTGTCCTGCCTGCACCGCGCCGACCCCAGGATGCTCCAGGTCGCGTGGGGGCTCGCGATCCTCGGCGAGCCCGGCTCGCTCGACCAGCTCCTCGGGGTCGGCCAGGACTTCGTCTCCCGCGAGCTCCAGGCCCTGGCCAACGCCGGGCTGCTCACCATGGGCCGCTTCCGCCACGAGTCCGCCCGCGCGGCCGTACTGGCCGAGCTCGACGCCGGCGAGCGGGGCGCGCTGCACCGCCGCGCCGCGGAGCTCGCGTACGACAGCGGCGGCTCCACGACGGTGATCGCCGACCACCTCCTGCACGCCGGTCGCGTCGAGGACCGCTGGGCGGTCGACGTCCTGGAGGACGCCGCGCGCCACGCCCTGCGCGACGGCCGCGTCGAGCCCGCGGTGGAGTACCTGCGCCTGGCCTGCCGGATCAGCACCGACGACCACCAGCGGGTCAGGATCACCACCGCGCTCATGCGGGCCGAGTGGCGGATCAACCCGAGCACGCCCACCGGCCACTTCCCCGAGCTGACCGACGCGCTCCACAAGGGACAGCTGCGCGGCAGCGACGCGGTCGTGCTGGCCAAGGCCCTGCTGTGGCACGGCAGGTTCGACGACGCGCAGGACGTGCTGAAGCGTCTCGGCGAGTCGGGCGAGAAGCTGGACGCGGACACGGTCACCGAGCTCGTCGTCACCCGCCCCTGGCTGCGCTGCTCCTACACCCCGTTCCTCTCCCAGCTTCCCCAGGTGACCGGCGAGCAGTCCCGCGCGGCCATCCTGTCGGTGACGGCCTACCGGCGCCTCGAGTCGGCGATCACGCTCGCCGCCGTGCTGACCCGTGGGCCGCGCGACGAGATCGTGGCCGTGGTCGAGCGGATCCTGCGCAGCTCCCGCCTCGACGAGATGTCGATGGACACCGTGGAGAGCGCCCTGCTCGCCCTCACCTACGGCGGGCGTCCCGACAAGGCGGCGCCCTGGTGCGACCTGTTCATCGACGAGGCATCGTCGAGGCACGCCCCGAGCAGGCGGGCACGGCTGTCGGCGATCAGGGCGGAGATCGCGCTCCGCCAGGGCGACATGCTCGGCGCCGAGTTCCACGGCCGCCTCGCCCTGGACATCATCCCGCTGAGCAGCTGGGGAGTCGCCGTCGGCGGCCCGCTGTCCAGCCTCGTGATCGCCTCCACCGCCATGGGCAACCACGACGCCGTCAACGAGCTGCTCGACCAGCCGGTGCCAGACGCCATGTTCCAGACCCGGTGGGGACTGCACTACCTGCACGCCCGCGGGCGCTACAGCCTGGCGACCGACCACGCGCAGCTCGCGCTGCGGGACTTCCAGCGGTGCGGGGAGCTCATGGGCCGGTGGGACCTCGACGTGCCGTGGCTGATCCCGTGGCGCACCGAGGCGGCGGAGGCGTGCCTGCGCCTCGGCAGGCCCGACCAGGCCCGCAGGCTGGTGGAGGAGCAGATCAGGCGCTGCGGGACCAGCGCGCCGCGGGTGCACGGCATCGCCATGCGCCTGCTGGCGGCCACCAGCGAGCCGCGCCATCGCCCCATGCTGCTGCGCCAGGCCGGTGACCTCCTGCAGTCCGGGGGAGACCGGTACGAGCTGGCGCGCGTGCTCGTCGACCTCACCGAGGCCTTCCACGCGCTCGGCGAGTACCGGCGGGCGGGCATGATCGGCGGCCGGGCCCGCGCGGTCGCGCAGGAGTGCCACGCGGACCCGCTGAACAGGTCGCTCACCCGGGACGGCGACGCGGGTGCCGCCGCGGTGACCGGCTCCGCCCCCGAGGTGGCCGACGTGACGGCCATCCTGAGCGACGCCGAGCGGCGGGTCGCGGTGCTGGCCGCGGCCGGCTACACCAACCGCGAGATCGCCGACAAGCTGTACGTCACGGTCAGCACCGTCGAGCAGCACCTGACCCGCACCTACCGCAAGCTGGACATCACCAGCAGGGCCGAGCTGCCCTCCACGCTGGAGCTCGGCACCTCGATGCCCGCCTGAACCCCCGAAAGCCGCACCACCCCCGAACCGCCTCCGCAGCGAGGAGCGCTCACGTCGCCCAGCGCGGTCCCCCCGGTGCCCCCGGCGTTCCCGGCCTCCACGGCGGGCGCCGGCGCGGGCCGGGCACGAGACCGCTTCGCGCGAGGCGGAGCTCGCGCAGGGCGCGCGCCGCGCCGGTCTGCCTGGCCAGATCGAGTGCGCGGCGCGCGACCTGCGCGCAGCGCTCGCTCTCGTGCGCGTCGGCGTACGCGTGGGCGAGCCGGGCCAGGTCGTAGGCGGTCGCGGCGCTCTCCTTCGCGGAGGCCAGCTCCCGTTCGAGGATCTCGATCGCGTCGTCCAGATGGCCGAGGTCCAGGAAGCACTCCGCCGCCAGCACGTCGTGCAGGGAGGGGGAGTAGCCGAACGTGTACCTCGCGCGCTCCTCCGGCTCGGCCCCGGGCGGCTCGGCGGACTCCTCCAGGCGGCGGTGGCACATGTCCTCCTCGCCGGCCATCGCGTGGCCCTGCGCCTCGCGCAGCCGGGTCAGGGCCTCAAGGCGCGGGGACGGGGCCGCGTGCTCCCTGGCCGGGCGCTCCCGGGCGGCGACGGCGATCTCCACGACCTCGCCCGGATCGCTGCGCGGGCCGGTCAGCCCCGCCCGGCTGGCCATCGTGTACGCCACCAGGCTCTCGTCCTCCGACCGGCCCGCCGCGCGCCGGGCGCGGTCGGACCACCTGAGGGCCTCCCCGAGGTCGCCCGCCTCGTACCGCATGCGGCTGATCGTCTCGGCGTCCTCCGACGAGAGCATGATCAGGGCCCGGCGGACCGACGGCCTGGCGTCGCTGTGGAAGCCCTGGACCAGGGTGAAGACCGGCGTCAGGACGTCGGCCAGGTCGGAAGGCCGCCGGGCGGGCCGGGCGCAGGCGTCCAGGAGGGCTTCCAGGTAGGCCACCGTCTCGGCGTCGGCCCGCGCCGGGTTCTCGACGGCGCGGCCGGTCCGCTCCTCCTCCTCGGGCGTGAACCGGCCCGGCACCAGCGGAACCCCCGTGAGGTGGTGCCAGAGCGTCGTGCCGGCGGGCTCTCCGCTCTCCCCGCCGAGCAGGTCGCCCTCGCCCGCGCCGTACACGCGGCAGAGCAGCTCGGCCTCGCGCTCGTCAGGCCGCCGCTCGCCGGTCTCCCAGGAGCGGACGGTCCGCGTGAGCTCCTCCCCGGCCGGCAGACGGTCGCGGGTGTCCTCGTCCGCCGCGCCGGTGAGCCGCTGCCCGAGATCCTCGCGGCTCCACAGCTTGCCCCGGCGCCACGCCCGCAGCCGCGCGGCCCAGAGGGGGATGTCGATGCCGATCATCGCTGCTCCTTCCGGCAGGGGAGCGGGCATGGGTGCCTCGACGGCCGTCTCCCATCCTTCGCCGTCCCCAGGGATCCGTCATCCCCCAACCTGAGGATGAAGGCCCGCGGCACGGCGGGCCGGGCGTGCCGGCACACGCCGTATCCGCGGCCTCAGCCACCGGGGCTCTGACCTGCGTTAACGTCACGCCCAGTACGCGTGGACGACCAGGAAGACCCAACATGACGCCGCTCACCCGACGGGCCGGACGCGATCCGCTGCCGATGGCGCTCATCGTGCTGACCGTGCTGAGCGGCGGGGTGGACGCGGCCAGCTTCCTCGGGCTGGGGCACGTCTTCACCGCCAACATGACCGGCAACGTGGTCGTCCTGGGCTTCGCCGCCGGGGGCGCCCCTGGCTTCTCCGCGGCCGCGTCCCTGGTCTCGCTCCTGGCCTTCCTCGCCGGGGCCGTCGTGTCAGGCAGGGTCGACCACCGCGTGCGGCCCCGGCGCGCCAGGGTCCTGATCACGCTGGCCGCGGAGGCGGCCGTCCTCGGAGCCGCCGCGGTGGTCGCGGCCGTACTGGACCTCTCCGCCCCCGCCGGGCGGTACCCGGTGATCGCGATGGTCGCCGCGGCCATGGGACTGCAGAACGGCACCGTGCGGATCCTCGCGATACCGGGGATCACGACCACCGTCCTGACCCGCACCCTCACCGGCCTCGCATCGGAGTCGAGCCTGGCCGGTGGCACCAACGCCGGGGCGGCGCGCAGGATCGCCTCGGTGCTGGCGATGCTGCTCGGCGCCTACCTCGGAGCCGTGCTGCTCCGGCACACCGGGCCCCCGTGGGTGCTGGTCGCCGTCACCGTGTGCGTGGCACTGATCGCCGCCGGGTACGCGGTGCACCCGGGCTCGCGTCGGGAGCCGTGACGGCGATCAGGTGGCCATGCGCCGCCCATCATGGGCCACGCCGAGCCCCCGGCCGTCAGCCCTCCGCCAGGATCGAGCGGGCCTCGGCGGCCACCCGCGCCATGCCCAGGCGGTCGGCCAGGCGCAGCGAGCGGTGCAGCAGGCGGGTCGCCTCGCCCGCGGGGTCGGACGGGTCGAGCAGCCGCAGGGCCTTGGCGCGGTCGAGCTGGATCCTCGCCATCTGCGGCGGCGCGGCGGACACCATGCGCGCCGCCTCCTCGTAGCAGCGCAGCGCCCCCGCCGCGTCGCCCGCGGTCATCGCCAGCAGCCCGCGGAACCGCGCCGTCGGCCCGAGCAGCGCGGTCGGCCACCCGGCCAGCACGATCTCCTCGGGGTAGGCGGAAAGCCGGGCGCGCAGGAGCGGCACGTGGGCGTCCAGCCCGGCCCCCTCGACACCGGCCTCGCCGATCAGGGCGCACGCCTCCGCCAGGACCGCGAGCGTCGGCACCGTCCATCCGTGGGGCGGCAGCGCCGCGAGGCCGGACGTCTCGCGCACGATGGCCGCGAGCCGGTCGGCGGCCTCGTCGTGCTGGCCGGTCTCGCACAGGGCCAGCACGTGCGCGGCCCGCCAGATCGGGAAGTACCCGTGCTGCTCGATCTGCCGGGCCAGGCCCGACCCGAACAGCTCGCCCATCCTTCCCCGCTCGTGGAGCAGCCAGTAGTACTGCCCCATCCAGGTCTGTGCCAAGGTCTCCACGGGGACGGCCTGGCCGGCGGCCAGCTCGTCGACCATGCGCCGGGACTCGCCCATGAGGCGCTCCTCGGCGCGCTCGAACTCGCCGTCCCACAGGTCCATGACCGTGTCCAGGGTGCTCTGGAGCCAGGGGCCGAGCACGCGGGGGTTGCGGGCGACGTGCCTGCGGTGGTTGTCGACGGTGCCGAGCGCCTCGCTGAGCATGCCGAGCCTGAGCTGGTCGACGGCCAGGGCCACCATCGCCTCGCTCTGGAAGTACGCCGACCCCGCCCGGATCCCCGCGTCGTGGAGCCGCGCGGCGATGTCGAGCAGCTCACCGGGGTGGGCATGGTCGAACAGCGCCCAGCGGCACTCGTCGAGGACCTCGCAGCGCACGAGGGCCTCGCCGTCCTCAGGAAGCTCCAGCAGCGTGGCGCGGGCGAGCCGCACCGCCGCCGCGGGCCCGTCCGGCCCCGGACCGCTCTGGCCGACCGCCATCGTCCGCTTCTTGGCGAGGTGGGCCTGGAGCTGCAGGCGCAGCGCCACGGCCTCCTCGTCGGAGTCGTCGCCGAGCCCCGCGATGCCGTCCTGGAGCAGGTGGGTGAGCTGCTGGTCGACCTGGCCGGGCGCGGACCACCTGCGGGCCAGCCGGACGGCCGCGGCGGCGGCCAGCCTCGGCAGGCCCCGCGCCGTCTCGTAGGCGGACAGGTAGCGGCGTCCCGCCTCGTCCATGTCGCCGCCGTCGCTGAGCGCGTCGCCCAGCGTGATCAGCAGCCCGGCGCGGGTCGCGGGGTCGCATCGGAGCCCGAGCCCGGCGTGTGCCCAGGCGACCGCGCTCTCGACGCCGAACCCGCGCTGTTCGGCCCGCGCCGCGTCCAGGCAGGCCGCCGCGGCGCGCTCCTGCGGGATGCCGGGCCCGGCGGCCCGCGCGTGCTGGGCGATGCGCACCGGCAGGGCGGGGTCGCCCCAGCCCGCGGTGGTCATGCGCTCGGACAGCGCCTCGAAGGCCCGGCGGTGCAGGTCCCTCGCCAGGGCGGGATCGCGCTTGAGGTCGTCCAGCACGCCCTCGCGCGAGCGGTCGTGCGGGAAGCACACCCGGTCGTGGCCCCGGATGGCGTTGCCCGCAGCGGCCAGCGCCTGGTTGCGGTCGGCCTCGCCGGGGGAGAGGTCCAGCATCCGCGCGACCAGGGCGGTGTCGATGTCCAGGCCGAGCGCGGTGATCGCGGCGGCCGCGAGCCAGGAGAATGCGGGGCCGGTCCCGGCGCGGGCGCCGGACGGGCGCGGCTCGCCGTGCTCGGACAGGTCGCACAGCTCCAGCGGCAGGCCGTCGGTGACGTGCGCGGCCTCCTTGGTCTCGTCGGGCGTCGGCTCCCTGCCCCACACCTGGCCGAGCCACTGCCCCACCTCGTCCATGGTCAGCGGGGAGACGGTGACGGTGTCCATGGCCTCCTTCCAGTGCGCGGCCTCGGCCCTGGTGGCGAGGACGAAGCCCACGGGAGCCGGGCCGAGCCCCCTCCTGACGTGCTGGAGCAGCTCCTCGGCGTACGGGCTGAGCAGGTGCGCGTTGTCGAAGGCGACCAGCAGGCCGTCGCCCGCGGCCCGGCGCAGCAGGCTCGTCAGCAGGAAGGTCAGCTCCCTCGGGTCGCGCTCGTGGCCGGGCCGGACGGCGGAGTCGCCGAGCACGCCCGCCGACATGAGCTTCGAAAGGGTGTCCCGCTCCTGGGTGCTGATCGGATCGGCCGGGGCCGACAGGTCGCGGCGCAGATGCCCCCAGAGCGCCCCGGCGAGCTCGCGCCACGGTTGCAGGCCGTCGAGCTCCTGGCACATGACGGTCACCATGCGGACCCGGGTGCGGGCGGCCATGCGCGCCGTCTCCCTGAGCAGGCGGGTCTTGCCGATGCCGCCCACGCCGCACACGGCGAGGGCCGCGGCGTCGCCGCCGGACAGCCGGTCGATCAGCCCCGACAGCTCCAGGAGCTCCCGGCGGCGGCCGACCAGCACCGGGGGACCGCCCTGCTCCTCGGGTTCCCCGCCCGCGCCGAGCGGCGCGCGGACGTCGAAGCCGTGCTCGTGCAGGGCGAGCAGGTCGTCGGCGCGGCGTACGGCCTCGTCGCCCGGCGAGTGCGGCCTGCGCCGCCCGACGACGCGCCGGGCCGCGGCTCCGCCGTCCTCCCGCAGGGTGGTGAGGAAGCGCAGCAGCCACACCGCCGTGGTGTCCTCCTGCCCCTCGCCGACGACGCTCTCGGCGAGGAAGCCCGCGTCCTCGTACCGGCCTTGCTGGAGCGCGATCCTGGCGACGAGCCGCACCAGGTCCGCGCGCTGTTCAGAAAGCTTGGCGCGGTAGGTCTCGCAGACCCACGGCAGGCTCCAGCCGGCCGCCAGCGAGGCGAAGGGCGCGCCCCGCCACTCGGCCGCCGCCGCGCGCAGGGCCGCCATGGCCCCGGTGAGGTCGCCCTGGTCGTACAGCTCCCGCCCCTCGCGCAGCCGCCGCTCGAACCGGGCGGCGTCCAGGGTCGCCGCGAGGTGGCCCTGCTCTCTCTCCACCAGCTCGTAGGCGTGGGACCACTTGGCGGGAGGGATGTCGAGCCCGCTGCCCGCGAGGGCCTGCCGCAGCCGCGACAGCGGGGGCGCCACGTCGGGCACCGGCCAGTCGGGGCCCTGCCCGAGCGCGGCGGCCAGGTTGTTCTGCGGGATCGGGTTCCTGGCGGAGACGAGCATGGCGAGGGCCTTGGCCGTCTGCGGCAGGAGCTTCCTCGGTGCTCCGTCCACGAGGATCGAGACCTCGCCGAGCAGCCTGATATCGAATATCGCCACGTTCACCGCCGGGGATCGGTTTGCGATTCTCCATTGACGGCCTTCCCCGCAAGGTCATCGCAAGGATCAATGGCCACGATGGGGCCGGTGGCAGAAAACAGCCGTAAACCCTTGTTAACGCTATGACGTGAGGTGAGCGCGTGGCAAGGATCGACCGAATTTCGGTTGACGCGCTCGACGAGCACCAGCTCGAAGAGGTCAGGCAGAGCGTACGTCGCGAACGTGACGCTGAGGCTAATAGGCCATTAAGTGTAGCGATAATGGGTCAGACGGGTGTCGGAAAGTCGTCACTGGTCAATGCGCTGTTCGGAACCCGCCTGGCGGTGGGCGACGACAAACCGGTGACCCGCGAACCGCACGCCATCTCCGTCCCCGGAAATTCCGGTCATACGCTGACATTTTGGGATATGCCTGGAATAGGGGAATCGGCGGGCGCCGATCGCGCGTACGCGTCGATGTACCTGGACAGGCTCTCGGAGTCCGACGTCGTCATCTGGGCCGTCCACGCCGACAGCCGGTCGGCGGCCGACGAGACGCGCCACCTGAACCGGATACTCAAGGGCGCCGATCCGCGACTGCGGCGCGAGGTCGTCGGCAAGCTGACGTTCGTCCTCACCAAGGCCGACATGCTGACCCCGCCGCCATGGATCTTCGACATGCGAGGACGCCAGGGCTCGTTCGTCCCCAGCCCGGCCCTGGCCGCCCGGCTGGAGCGCAGGGCCGGCCACGTCGAGAAGACGGTCATCGAGCCCTGGTGCGAGCTGCTGCGCGCCGGCACGTACAACACCGGGGAGTTCGCGGTCTCTGACGAGAGGCTGAGCTTCGACAGGCACGCCGTCCACTACCGGGGCCACTTCTCCGAGCAGGCGCGCGAGAGGTACTCCGCCGCCCACCCCGAGCACGCCGCGGTCTTCTCGCGCCTGCGCGACAACCATCGGGTCCTACCGTGCTCGGCGCTGTTCCGCTTCAACCTCGCACGGCTGATGGTGACCGTGGTCAACAAGCTCGGGCCCACCGCGATCTTCCGGTTCCAGCGCGTGCTGGACGACGCCGCCGAGCTCGCGGGCGTGCCGGTCGCCGCGATGCGGGAGTACGGCAACTTCGTGGTCTGGGACGGCGTCCGCGGCGTCAGCGCCTACGACCTGGCGCGGTTCCCCCTGTGAGCCCCCACCGGCGGCCCGCCGCGTATCACCGTCCCGCCGGCGCGGGTGACCGGCCATGATGGACGATGACGACATCCTCCAGGCGGTGGAGGCGAGGCGCAGGGAGGACGCCGAGTACCTCACGCGGCTCGACTACGCGGTCCAGTACCGCGACGAGGCCGCGATCGAGCACCTGATCAAGGAGGCCGTCACCCGGCGGCTCGGCGTGGTCGCGGACGTGGGCTTCGACGTCGTCAGGAGCATCTGGAACTGGCTCGTCGCGCGCTGATCCCCGGGGGCGCTCCCGCCCCGGCCGCCGTCGCGCGGTGCCCGCACGATGTGCGGAGACGCCTTCAGCGCGCCGCCGGCTTCCCTCGCGTAACAGCGATGTGACCGGTATGTGATCGAATACCCGCCTTCAGTGACCCCCTGGGCGCACGCGCGCCTCCAAATTATGGAAAGAATGTGTATGTAGATGGACTAGTCCGTCCGACACCGGGGGAGGCGCGGAGCGTTGGGCATGCGTGGGGCAGCCGGCCCGTCGATGAGCCTTGAGCAGATCGACCACGCCCTGCGCCGCCGCATGGAGGAACGCGACCGCATCGCCGGCGACCTGCTCGACCTCGACGGCCACCCGAGCCACGCGCTGCTGAAGGGCCTGACCCCGACGGGCGAGACCGGGCGGCGCTGGGAGCAGGCGCAGGTCAGGCTCGTGACCCTGTGGTGGCTCTTCGACACCTACCGCCGGGTGCTCGACCGCGCGCAGGAGATCAGGGCCGGCGGCCGGCCCGACACCGCCCTGCTGACCACACTGCTCACCGGTCCCTCGGTTGAGCTCAAGCCCGACGACGTGCCCGTCGAGAAGCGCTCGCTGCTCAGGGCCGTCGGCGAGTGGATCACCCTGGACGTCGTCCTCGCCCGCATGGACCAGGCGTACCGCGAGGTCGCCGAGACGATCGGCGCCGTGGACACCGCCTGGAACGCGCTGCTTCCGAGGCTCGACGAGACCGACGCGGGCCGCCGCGCGGCCAGGGACCTCGCCACCGCGCTCGGTGCGCCCGACCCCGCGCTCGACCGCTTGGACGCCGAGGCCGTGCGCCTGCGCGCCGCGGTCACCACCGACCCCCTGGGTTCCGCCGGCCTCCGTGGCGAGCTGGACGCGACGGCCGCCGCCGTCGCCGCCCGGCGCGGCGCGCTGGAACAGGCCGCGCGGGTCCGCGAGGAGTACGCCGAGCGGGCGCGCCTGCTGGCCGAGCGCATCGAGCGCGTCGCCGAGGCGGAGGACGAGGCGCGCCGGATCCGCGACACGGTCACCCTCAAGATCGCCGCACCGGCTCTCCCCGAGATGCCCGACCAGGCGCCCGCGCTGCGCGACCGGCTCGGCGCGCTCGGCACGGTCGAGGGCCGCTGGCTGGAGCTGGTCGAGCGCCTCACCGGTCTGGAACGCGGCGTCGAGGAGGCGCTCGCGCAGGCGGGCAGGGTCGCCGAGTCGATCGCCGGCCTCATCGGCCGCCGCGACGAGCTTCGCGGCCGGCTCTCCGCCTACCAGGCCAAGGCCGTGCGCCTCGGCCACGCGGAGGACGTCACCCTCGCCGGGCTGTACGGAGCGGCGCGCGACCTTCTGTGGTCGGCGCCGTGCGACCTGCGGCGGGCCACCGTCGCGGTCGCGGAGTACCAGCGGGCCATCACTCGGATCGGAGCGGCCGGATGACCAAGTGCACGCAGCCCGGATGCGCCGGGACGGTGGTGGACGGGTACTGCGACACCTGCGGCATGGCCCCCCAGCCCGAGCCCGCGCGCGCACCCTCGGGGCCGCCGACCGGCGCGCCCGGGAACGGCCTGCCCCAGAGCGGGCCCGCCGGGCCGGGGGCGCCGTGGTCCCAGGGCGAGCCGCTGGGTCCGCCCGGCATCGGCCCGTCGGGCCATCCGGTGACGGCCTGGCCCTCGTCGCGGTCCGCCGCGGTCGCGCCTCCCCCAGGAGGGCCGGGCGCGCCGCCGCCCGGCGGGCCCGCGTCCGGCCGCCCCGGCACCGCGTGGCCCTCGGCGGGAGGGCCGGTCTCAGGCGCGGTGGCGCCGGGCTCGATGACCAGGCCGTCCATCGGCGTCCCCGGCACGGCAGCCACCGGCTCCTCCGGCACGGCGTCCACCGGCTTCGGCGGCGGCTCCCGGCGCACGAGCACCCGTGCCCGCAGGGGCATGCTCGGCATGGGGCTCGTCGAGGTGCCCCCTGTGCCCTACCGGGATCCTTCGGCGGTGGTCCTCGCCAACCCCGTGGTGCCCGAGGACCGCCGCTTCTGCGGCAACCCCGACTGCGGCAAGCCGGTGGGCCGCCGCAGGGACGGCCAGCCGGGGCGGCCCGAGGGGTTCTGCCCGCACTGCGGCCAGCGCTTCTCGTTCACGCCGAAGCTCCGCGAGGGCGACTTCGTGGCCGGGCAGTACGAGGTCAAGGGCTGCCTGGCGCACGGAGGACTCGGCTGGATCTACCTGGCTGCCGACCGCAACCTCGACGGCCGCTGGGTGGTCATGAAGGGCCTGCTCGACACCGGCGACCTGGAGGCGCTCGCCGCCGCCGAGGCCGAGCGGCGCTACCTCACGGCGATGGACCACCCGAACATCGTCAAGATCTTCAACTTCGTGAACCACCCCGACCCCGGCACAGGGACGATGGTCGGCTACATCGTCATGGAGTACGTCGGCGGCGAGCCCCTTCAGGACCTGCTGCGCAAGAGGCTGAGGGAGTCCGACAACCGCGAGGCGCTCCCGCTGTCCCAGGTCATCGCCTACGGGCTGGAGATCCTGCGGGCCTTCGGCTACCTGCACGACCGGGGCATGCTGTACTGCGACCTCAAGCCCGCCAACGTCATCCAGGTGGAGGAGCAGCTCAAGCTCATCGACCTCGGCGCCGTGCGGCGCGTGGACGACCCCGACAGCGCGATCTACGGCACCGTCGGCTACCAGGCGCCGGAGATCGCCTCCCAGGGCCCCTCCGTCGCCTCCGACCTGTACACCGTGGGCCGCACGCTCGCCGTGCTGAGCTTCCCGTTCAGCCCCGCCAGCGGCGGCACCACCACGCCGCTGCCCGACATGGGGCCAGGACGCGAGTCCTACCAGCGGTTCCTGCAGCGGGCGACCGACCCCGACCCCGGCAGGCGCTTCCAGAACGCCGGGGAGATGTCCGACCAGCTCGTCGGCGTGCTCAGGGAGACCAGGGCCGCCGAGGAGGGCATCCCGCACGGCGCGCAGTCGGGCGTGTTCGGTCCCGAACGCACCGCCGTGGGCACCGACCTGGCCCCCGCGACCACCGGCCGGGTCTTCGGGGAGCTCGCCCGCCTGGACGCCGCCTCCGCGCTGCCCGTCCCCCTGGTCGACCCGCTCGACCCGGCGGCAGGCTTCCTCGCGGGTCTCACCTCGGGCAACCCCGACGAGCTGATCGCCGTGCTGGAGTCCGCGCCTCCCACCCCCGAGACCTCGCTGGCGCTGATCAGGGTGCTGAGCGAGCTCGGCCGTCCGGTCGCAGAGGCCCTGTACGCGGCGGCGGGCAACGAGCTGCCGGGAGACTGGCGGCTGTGGTGGTACCGGGGGATCGCCGAGCTGGCCTCGGGCGACGCCGGCCTGGCCGTGCGGTACTTCGACGGGCTCTACTCCTGGTTCCCCGGCGAGACCGCGCCCCGGCTGGCACTCGCGTTCGCCCTAGAGGCGGCCGGGTCCGCCGCCGAGGCCGCCCGCCACTACGCGGCCATCTGGCAGACCGACAGGTCCTTCGTCAGCGCCTGCTTCGGCCTCGCGCGCATCCGGCTCGCCGAGGGCGACCGCGTGGGGGCCACCCGCGCCCTGGACGAGGTGCCCCCGACCTCCATCCACCGCACCGCCGCCCAGGTGGCGGCCGTGGCGGTGGCCGTACGGGGGCAGGCGCCGGCCGAGCCCGAGCTGGTGGCCGCCGGGGAGCGGCTGCGGAGCCTCAAGCTGGACTCCCGCGACCGCGACGGGCTCGCGTCCGAGGTGCTGGAGAGCGCGCTCGCCAGGTTCGTCACCGGCCAGTCGTCGCCCGGCGGCGGCACGCTGCTCGGCACGCCGCTGAACGAGCACGGCGTGCGCGGCGAGCTGGAGCGGGTCTACCGCGCGCTCGCCAGGTCGGCCGGCTCCACCGAGGACCGGCACGCCCTCATCGGCCGGGCCAACGCCGTGCGCCCGAGGACGTTGTGGTGAGCGGCTCCTGTCCCCGGTGCGGGACGCGCGTCCTCGCGGGTGAGGCGTTCTGCGAGGGATGCGGCCACGACCTGTCCTCGCCCGCCGGCGCCGCCTGCACCGCGTGCGGGTCGGCGAGCGTGGGAGCGGACGGCTACTGCGAGAACTGCGGCATGCTCCAGCCGACCGGCCGCGACCACGTCGAGATCGAGCTGGAGACCTCGGCCGGCGTGAGCGACCGGGGCCTGCGGCACAGCCGCAACGAGGACGCCATGGCGCTGCTCTCCGCCGGGCCGGCGTCGGTCGTCGCGGTGGTCTGCGACGGGGTGTCGACCTCCCCCCGCCCGGACGAGGCCTCGCAGGCCGCGGCCGACCTCGCGGCGGCCACCATCGCCAAGAGGCTCGCCGACGGCGACGACGCGGAGACGGCCACCCGTGAGGCCGTACGCCTGGCGGCCGACGCGGTCGCCGCCTCGGCCAGGCCCGGCGAGGACTCGCCCGCCTGCACCTACGTCTCCGCGGTGGTCGGCGGGCGGCACGTCACGGTGGGCTGGGTGGGCGACAGCCGGGCGTACTGGCTCGGCACGCAGTCGGCGCTGCTCACCACCGACGACGCCACCCCCGGCACGCACATGCTGACCGCGTGGCTGGGCGCCGACGCGGGCGAGGTCGTGCCGCACGTCCGCACCTTCACCACCGACGGGCCGGGCGTGGTGCTGCTGTGCAGCGACGGCCTGTGGAACTACTACCCGGAGCCGGAGGCGCTGGCCGCCACGGCATTGAACGAACCCCCTCTCGCGGCGGCGCGGCGGCTCGTACGGCTGGCGAACGAGGCGGGCGGGCACGACAACATCACCGTCGCGGTCATCCCGTTCGGACAGGGGGAGCGGGCCGAGACCACGGTGGCATTCCCGAAGGAGAGAAGTGACTGACTTCACCATTCGCGTGGACCAGAACAAGTACCTGCCCGCGGGGAGCCAGGAGGTCCACGGGATCATCACGGTCGAGGCGAGCGGCCCGGTAGAGCGGGCCCCCGTCGCCGAGGCCGCCGAGGTGATCATCGTCGACACCTCGGGCTCCATGTCGTACGGCAAGATCGCCGATGCCAGGAAGGCCGCCCAGGCCGCCGTCGACACGCTCCGCGACGGCGTGTACTTCGCGGTGATCTCCGGCAACCACCAGGCCGAGGTGATCTTCCCGGGCCACGGGCAGCTCGTCCCGGTGGACGCGCAGAGCCGGCACGCCGCCAAGGACGCCATCTCCCGCCTGCGGGCCGAGGGCGGCACCGCCATGGGCCGGTGGCTGCGCCGCGCCGCCGACCTGTTCAGCGCCCACCAGGTGAACCACCCCGGCGCGATCAGGCACGCCATCCTGCTGACCGACGGCAAGAACGAGCACGAGCCCGCCCCCGAGTTCGACGCCAACCTCGCCTACTGCTCGGGCAAGTTCGTCTGCGACTGCCGCGGGGTGGGCACCGACTGGGTGGTCGCCGAGGTCCGCAGGATCGGCTCCACCCTGCTCGGCAGCGTGATGGACGTCCGCAGGCCCGAGGAGCTGGAGGAGGACTTCCGGGCGATGACCGAGGCGGCGATGGGCAAGACCGTCGCCGACGTCGCGCTGCGCGTGTGGACGCCCCGGGCGGCGACGCTGAACTTCGTCAAGCAGGTGTCCCCGGCGCTGGAGGACCTCACCGGCCGCCGCACCGAGGTGGACGCCCTGACCGGCGACTACCCGACGGGATCCTGGGGCGGCGAGTCGCGCGAGTACCACATCAGCGTGCGGGTGCCCGCGGGAACCGTCGGCCAGGAGATGCGCGCGGGCCTGGTCAAGCTGGTGCTGCCCGGCACGGGAGAGGTGCTGGCCAGCGGGAACATCCTCGCCCAGTGGAGCGACGACCCCGTCCAGTCGACCCGCATCAACCCCAGGGTCGCCCACTACACCGGCCAGCAGGAGCTCGCCTCGCTCATCCAGGAGGGCCTGCAGGCACGCAACGACGGCGACATCGAGACCGCGACCGCCCGGCTCGGCAAGGCGCGCGGCATCGCCGAGCGGGCCGGCAACGAGGAGACCGCCAAGCTGCTCGACAAGGTCGTCGACGTCGACCCCGAGACGGGGACGGCCCGTCTCAAGCGCACCGTCGACAAGGCCGACGAGATCGCGCTCGACACCCGATCTGTCCGCACAGTCCGCATGCGCAAGGACCCGGAGAACTGAGGATGGCCACCTGCCCCGTAGGGCACGACTCCTCCGACGAGGAATACTGCGACACTTGCGGCGCGCTGATGTCGGGCACCCCTGCCCAGGGCGTGCCCGAAGCGGGCGCGGCGTCCGCCGGTCCCGCCGCCCAGGGAGGCGGGGGTCAGCCCGGCGCGTGCCCCGACTGCGGGGCGCCGCCGAGCGGCCGGTTCTGCGAGACGTGCGGCTACGACTTCGTGCTCGGCGGCGGCGGCCGTACGGCCCCGCCCGCCGCCCAGCCCGCCCAGCCCGCGACCTCCGCCGGGACCGCGCCGCCCGCCCAGCCGTGGCAGCCCGCGCAGCCGGTCCAGCCCGGCCGGCCGGCCCAGTCCTGGCAGCCGGCCCAGCCCGTCGAGTCCCCGCGATCGTGGCAGCCCGCGCCGCCCGTCCAGCCCGCGCCGCCCGTCTCCCCGGCGGCCTCCGGCGGGACGGGGCAGGTGCCGGCGGGCGGCTGGGTCGCGGTGATCGCGGGCGACCGCGCCTACTACGACTCGATGATCGCCCAGGGCGGTCCCGACGCGGCGTGGGTGGCGTTCCCGCCTTACTGCCCGGAGCGGCGGGTCCACCTGAGCGGTGCCGAGATGCGCATCGGGCGGCGGCGGCAGTCGCGGCCGATGGTGCCGGAGATCGACCTGTCCGAGCCGCCGGAGGATCCCGGCGTATCGCACCTGCACGCCGTGCTGCTCGCCCAGCCGGGCGGCACCTGGCAGCTCGTCGACCCCGGCTCCGCCAACGGCACGCTGGTCAACGGCAAGGCCGTGGAGGTCAACGTCCCGGTGCCCCTCGAAGACGGCGACCGCGTGCACGTCGGCGCGTGGACCGTCATCACGGTGCGGAAGGCCTGAGATGACAGTTTCCGCCCCGTCCCCCGCCGCCCCCGTCGCGGCCCCCGATCCCGCCGCGCCTCCCGCGCCCGCCTCGGGCTTCGCGCCCCTGCGCCGGGTCAGGAGGGTGCGCACGGTCCCCGGGCGGATCCGCCTGTTCGCCGCGCTCGCCGTGGCCGCGATCCTGCTGCTGTTCGCGACCGTGAGCCTCGCTATCGGGCACGCCAAGGACGGCCTCAACGTCATCGGCCACACCGCGGGCCCGCAGGTCGTCGCCACGGCCGACCTGTACTTCGCGCTGAGCGACATGGACGCCCAGGTCGCCAACCTGCTGCTCACCGGCCGCACCGCCGGGGTCGGGCCGGGCAGGCAGGCCACGCTCGACCGTTACGACGAGCGCCGCTCGCAGGCCGACCGCGCCGTGCTGCAGGCGGCCGACCTGGCCAGCGACGACGCCACCGAGCAGGTGACCGTACGGGCGCTGCTCGACGGGCTCGGCAGGTACGAGCAACTGGCCGCCCGCGCCCTGGTCCTCGACGAGCAGTCGGGCCACCAGGCCGGGCCGCCCCCGCAGGCCGTGCTCGACGTGTACCGCCAGGCCACCGACCTGATGCGGCTCGACCTGCTGCCCAAGGCGTACAACCTGACCCTCGACAGCGGCACCATCGTCAGGCACGCCTACCTCGCCGAGCTGTCCGCGGTCCAGATGGGGCGGCTCTGGGTCGGCCTCGCCGGCGCGCTCGCGCTCGCGGTGCTCATCGTGCTGCAGGTCTTCCTGAGCCGGGGGTTCCGGCGGACGTTCAACCTGCCGCTGCTGGTCGCCACGGTCGTCACCGGCGTCCTCACCGGCGCCGCAGTGCTGGTGCTGCAGCACGAGGGCGGCGTGCTCACCGACGCCAAGGAGAACGGCTTCAACTCCGTGCTGTCGCTGTCGCGAGCCCGTGCGATCGGCAACACCATGCACGGCGACGAGAGCAGATACCTGCTCGACCCGCAGCGGGCCGACACCTACGAGCAGGTGTACCTCGACAAGTCGCAGTCAGTGCTGTACGTCCCCGGCGGCAACCTCGACAAGTACTACGCCGCCGTCGACGCGGGGGTGGCGGCCTACCCCGGGAAGGCCGACTTCCTCGGCTTCTACGGTTCGGAGGCCGCTCACGTCACCCTGCAGGGGCAGCGCGAGGCCATCGGCAAGGTGCTCAAGCTCTACCAGCAGTTCCAGCAGAACGACCGGCGGATACGGCGGGCCGCCGAGGGCGGGATGCGGCGCGACGCCATCCAGGTCGCCATGGGGCCCGCCTTCGGGGCGTACGACGACGCCCTGGTGGAGCTCACCGCCCTGCACCGCAAGGCGTTCGACTCCGCGGTGCGCGACGGCGACGGCGCGCTCGGCGGGTGGAACCTGGTGCCGCCGGCGGCGGCGCTGGCCGCCATCCTGCTGATCCTCATCGGTGTCCGGCCCCGGCTCGCCGAGTACCGCTGAAGGGAACGTCTTGATGGTCACGCTCACTAGGAAGCGCCGCGCGGGGCGCGGGGAAGGTCGTCTCCGGCGCGCCGCCGCCGTGGCGCTGGTCGCGGCGGCCGCGATCCCGCTCGCCACGTCCTGCGGCGCCGGCACCTCGATCCTGGACAAGGACTCGCTGGTCATCGGCGTGAAGCCGGACCAGCCCGGGCTCGGGGTCAAGGCGCCGGACGGGAAGTTCAGCGGCTTCGACATCGACGTCGCCTCCTACGTCGCCGGCAAGCTCGGCAAGCCCGTGCGGTTCGTCGCGGCGCCCTCGTCCGAGCGCGAGAAGATGCTCATGAACGGCTCGGCCGACCTCGTCGTCGCGACCTACTCGATCACCCCGGAGCGCAAGACGAAGGTCTCCTTCGGCGGGCCGTACTACGTGGCCCACCAGGACACGCTGGTCAGGGGCGGGGAGGGTGGGGTCACCAACGTGCGCGACCTGCGCGACCGCAAACTGTGCCAGGTCACCGGGTCCAACTCCTGGCGCCGGGTGAAGGAGGAGCGGAAGATCCCCGTCACGCTGGTACCGTCCGCGTCCTACAGCGAGTGTGTCCGCGACCTGAAGGCGGGCACGGTGGACGCGGTCTCGACCGACGACCTGATCCTCGCGGGATTCGCCACCTCCGGCACCAAGATCGTCAACGCGCCGTTCAGCGACGAGAAATACGGCGTGGGCATTCGCACCGGGGACGTCGACGGCTGCGAGGCGGTCAACAAGGCGATCACCGAGATGTACCAGGACGGCACCGCCAAGAAGCTCCTGCAGAAGTGGTTCGCCAAGTCCGGCCTGGCCCTCAGCTTCACCGTCCCCCAGTTCGAGGGCTGCGGCTGATGCGACGGGCCGGGCGACCGGCCCCGCTCCTTCCCGGAACGCCGCGCCCGCGCTCCGCTCTCCTCATCTCCGGTCTTCGGTTCCCGCGTTCGGCCGTACGCGCGGCGTCACGGTGCGGAGTCGCAAAGCCGTACGTACGTGACATGCGTGGCGATGTTGTGAAATTTCGTGAACACGAGGCGAACGCCGGGGGTGGGGGTGGCGTGGGACATCTTGCGTGGACGGCTATATTACGGGTGAACAAGCCGCGCTCTTGTTCATGAACTCCGGGTTTTCTCATGGATCGAGGCCGGCCGATGGGCGACATGATCATCGTCAACTGCACGGTGGTCGACGGCAGGGCGGCCGACGGCCTCGGCCCCGTCCGCGACGCGGCGGTGCTGGTCCAGGGTGAGCGCATCGCC
The DNA here is from genome assembly GCF_049674955.1 of Sphaerisporangium viridialbum. GTDB lineage: Bacteria > Actinomycetota > Actinomycetes > Streptosporangiales > Streptosporangiaceae > Sphaerisporangium > Sphaerisporangium viridialbum. The sequence goes on from NZ_CP187232.1 coordinate 4,156,382, forward strand.
GCCGCCGGGCCCCGCGAGGAGATCCTCGACCGGGCGGGGGACCTCAGGCGGATCGACCTCGGCGGCGCCTACCTCACCCCCGGTCTGATCAACATGCACACCCACCTGTCGCTGTCGCTGCCCGGCCAGGGCGGGGAGAGCGTCAGGGCCATGGGACCGCACGACCTCGCGCTGTACATGGCGGACGGCGCCCGCCGCACGCTCCACTGCGGGGTCACGACGGTGAGATGCGTGGCCGAGAAGGACCACGCTGACTTCGCGCTTCGGCGGGCGATCGAGTCGGGCAGGGCGGCCGGGCCGCGGATCTTCACGGCAGGCCGGGCCCTGGTCTGCACCGGCGGACACGGGCACGACGCCACCGACACCCTGGAGTGCGACGGGCCCGACGAGTTCAGGCGAGGGGTGCGCGCCCAGATCAAGGCCGGCGCCGACCTCGTCAAGGTCATGATCTCCGGCGGCATCGCGGGCGAGCACGAGCGCATCGACACCCCGCAGCTGTTCGCCGACGAGATGGCGGCCGTGCTCGCCACCGCCCACGCGTGGGGGCGGAAGGTCACCGCGCACGCGGGCCCCGCCGGGGTGATCGCCCAGGCCGTGGAGCTGGGCCTCGACTGCGTGGAGCACGGCTACGAGCTCACGCCCGAGGTCGCGGCGGCGATGGCCGAGCGCGGCACCGCCCTGGTGCCCACGCTTCTGGTGACGCGGTGCAAGGAGTTCTTCGACGAGCTCGGGGTACCCGAGTGGATGCAGTGCCGCTCGCTCGGCGCGGGCCCCCGGCACCTGGAAAGTTACGCCATGGCCCTCGCCGCGGGCGTCGAGGTGCTCCTCGGCAGCGACATGCCGCCATTCTGGCGGTTCGAGGGGACCAACGCGACGGTGCGCGAGCTGGAGTACATGTCGGAGGCCGGGCTCGGACCGGCCCGGGCCCTCCACGCGGGGACGCTCGGCCCGGCGCGCTGGCTCGGCGCCGAGGCCGACCTCGGCACCGTCCAGGCCGGCCGGTACGCCGATCTGATCGCGATGGACGCCGACCCGCTGGCCGCCACCTCGGCCTTCCGCGGGGTCCGCTGGGTGATGAAGGGCGGTGAGGTCGTCCGCGACGACCTCACCGGCCGGCCGGACTCGTGACGCGCGAGACCCCCGGCCGGGACCACGTACGGAAAGATCCGGAGGAGGGGTTCACCGTGGCAGGACCGAAGGCCGGGGACGACAGGGCGGCCGCGGAACCCGGGACGGGCGAGCAGGCCGTCCCCGGAGACACGCGGGAGACGGGCGGAGCCGGAACGTGCGGCGAGCAGGCCGTCCCCGGAGAGGTCCCGGAGGCGGGCGGAGCCGGGGACATGGAGTTGTACGACCTGAGGGTCGTGGTCGACCGCATCGAGGGCAGGTCGGTCTGCGGCATGCGGGTGGGCGACCGCTTCGAGCTGGAGCGGAGCGCGCACCTGCGCCTGCCGGACGGCAAGCACTTCTGCGTGTACGCGCTGGCCGCGGTGCTGCCGTTCCTCGCGGCCAAGCAGCGCGACCTCGCCGCGGGCGACTGGCTCGCCCAGGACTCGCTGTTCGCCTGTCCCGACCCGGAGGAGCGGCTGGTGATGCGGGTGGAGCGCACCCGCCGCCGCCGCATGAACTCCGCCGACCTGACCTAGACCTGGCTGGATCTGGCTGGATTTGGCTGGACCTGGGGAGCCGCCGATGTGCTCCCCGTGGAAGATTCCGGAGGAACCCGATGAACGTTGCCGAGATCGGGCTCGGCCTGCAGAGCGACAAGCGGCCCGGCGACTACGCCCGGCTCGCGCGCCGGGCCGAACGTCACGGGTTCGACGTGCTGACCGTGTTCGGCGACCTGATGTACCAGCCGCCGATCTTCCCCCTGCTGGAGATGGCCGCCGCGACCGAGCGCGTACGGCTCGGCCCGGCCTGCCTCAACCCCTACTCGCTCGCGCCCTACGAGATCGCCGGTCAGCTCGCGGCCCTGGACCTCGCATCGGACGGCCGCGCCTACCTCGGCCTCGCCCGGGGGACGTGGCTCGGCGCCGTGGGCATCGCCCAGCCCCGGCCGCTCACGGCGCTCGCGGAGGCCGCCGAGGTCGTCTACCGGCTGCTCGGCGGCGACGCGGAGGGGTACGAGGGGGAGGTGTTCCGTCTGGAGCCCGGCACGCGGCTGCGCTACGACGTCCGGCGCCCGCGCCCGCCGCTGCTGCTCGGCGCGTGGGGGCCGAAGGGCGCGGCGCTGGCCGGGCGCGTCGCCGACGAGATCAAGGTGGGCGGCAGCGCGAACCCCGCCATGGTGCCGGTGATCCGCGAGCGGGTCCGCGCCGGTGCCGAGGAGGCCGGGCGCGACCCCGGCGACGTCGGCATCGTGCTCGGGGCGGTAACCGTCGTCGCCACCGACGGCCCGGCCGCGCGGGCCAGGGCGCGCACCGAGGTGGCCATGTACCTCGCGGTCGTGGCCGAGCTGGATCCGACCGTGGACATCCCGGCCGACCTGCTCGCGCGGGTGAGGGAGCTGGTCGACGCGGGTCAGGACCGGGCCGCCGGAGGGCTGATCCCCGACGACCTGCTCGACCTGTTCGCCTTCTCCGGCACCCCCGAGCAGGTGGCCGCGCAGGCGCAGACGCTGATCGACGCCGGGGTGCGGCGGGTGGAGTTCGGCACTCCGCACGGCCTGGACGACGACCGGGGGGTCGAGCTGCTCGGTGCCGCCGTGCTGCCCATGCTGGACCGCTCAGGCGGCACGACCGCACCCGCACCCGACCGCCCGCACGACGCCCGGCCGCACGGCGGAGCCAGGGCGGCGGGCCGGTCGAGGCGTGGACTGGAGGTCTGATCATGCGGGTGCTGGTCGTGGCCGGTCCCGGCCTGGTGGCGGACCCCGGCCTGCTCAAGGATCTGGCGGCCGAGGAGGCCGCCGCGCTCGGGGTCCAGGGCCGCTTCACGGTCGCGGCCGACGTGCCCGCGCTGCGGGCCGAGCTCGACGGCACGCGGGACGACTGCGCCGTCGTCGCCCTGCCCGGCCCCGACCCGGCCGCCAGGCGGCTCATCGCCACCCCGGCGGACTTCTCACCCCGCACGGTCTGGCTCGACCTGGCCCGCGTGGGCCCGCTTCCGGCGGCGGGAGGCGCCGCGCACCTGCAGGGACGCGGTGCCTTCGGGCTGACGTGGGCCGTCCGCCACGCGGTGCACCGGCTGCGGCGGCCCGCGCGCCGCATCCCGTACGGCGGTCACGCCGACCAGTGGGGTGAGCTGCGGCTGCCGTCCCCGGCGGACGGCACGCCGCCGCCGGTCGCGGTGCTCGTCCACGGCGGCTACTGGAGGTCGATCTGGGAGGCCGACCTGATGGACGCGCTCGCGATCGACCTCGCCGACCGGGGCCACGCCTCCTGGAACCTCGAGTACCGCCGCCCAGACCTGCACGGCTGGGACGCCACCACCGCCGACGTGGCGGCCGGCATCGCGGCCCTCGCGACGCTGGACGTCCCCCTGGACCTCGGCGGCATCGCGGTCGTCGGCCACTCCGCGGGCGGCCAGCTCGCGCTGCGCGCCGCCGCCGACACGCGGCAGGCCGGGGAAGGCCCGGCGCGGGTGTCGCTCGCCGTGTCGCTCGCCGGGGTGCTCGACCTCGTGGAGGGGGACCGGCGCCAGGTCGGCGCGGGGGCCGTCGCCCGCGCGCTGGGAGGCGCCGCGGCGGAGATCCCGAAGGTGTACGCCGCGTCCAGCCCGATGGAGCGGCTCCCGCTCGGCATGCCGCAGCTCGTCGTCCAGGGCGCCTCGGACGACCCCGACCTGCTCGACTCCAGCCGCAGGTACGCGCGGGCGGCGGGGCAGGAGGCGTCCTACCTGGAACTCCCCGGCGACCACTTCGACGTGATCGACCCCGCCACGCCGATCTGGCAGGCCACCGCGCGCGAGATGGCCGCGATCCTCGGCGCCCGGCGCTGAGGGTCAGTCCTCGATGTGGGTGAGGGGCCGCCAGGGGATGGGGCTGGAGAGCATCATCATGCTGGAGGGCTGGCCGTAGGGGGCCAGGCGGTCGATCAGCTCCTCGAAGGCGCCCATCGAGGAGGCGGCCACCCGCAGCAGGCAGCACGTGTCGCCGGTGACCCGGTGCACCTCCACGATCTCGGGCCAGGCCAGCGCCTGCTCGTCCCTGAGCACGCAGCGCACGCCGTAGCACGACATGCGGATCAGCGCGCTCACCTTGCGCCCCGCCCGGGCGGGGTCCACCCGCGCGTGATAGCCGGAGATCACCCCGGTCTCCTCCAGCCGCCTCACGCGCTCGGCCACGGCCGGCGCCGACAGGTGCACCCGCCGGGAGAGCTCACTGTAGGACAGCCTCGCGTCCGCCTGCAGTTCGGCCAGAAGGGCCCAGTCCATCGCGTCCACGGTCACGCTCCGTCATCCGCAAACCGAAACCGTCATGCACCTTCCGTTCCGAAAGTGAAACGGTCGAATCGCCACTGACTCATCATTTCACTAAAATTCTATCTAAGTGAACATGGAGGTGAACTAAGGAGTTGCGATGACGAGCAGGCGGCGGGCCGGCGGTGCCCGGGTGCGGGCGGTGGGCGCGCTGCAGCGTGCCACCCGGGTGGTGACCAACCACGGGTCACCCACTCTGGACTTCGCGTCCGGCACCCCCTACGACGACTACGTGGCCGCGGAGGTCCTGCACGGGCTCCAGCGGCCGATCACCGACGTGCCCGAGGAGCGGGCGTTCCTGGTGACGACTCAGGTCATGGAGCTCTACTTCGGGCTGATCCGCTCGGAGTGGCGCCTGGCGCAGCGCATGCTGGACGCCGACGAGGTGGTCGCGGCGACGGCGGTGCTCGCCAGGAGCGTGCGGTACTTCGAGGCGCTGAACGCGGCCTGGGGCGCGCTGAGCTGGCTGACGCCCGCGCAGTTCAACTCCTTCCGCGACGCGCTCGGCGAGGCCTCGGGCTTCCAGTCGGCCATGTACCGGCACCTGGAGTTCCTGCTGGGGAACAAGTCCGAGCCGCTCACCCGGCCGCATCGGCGCAGCCCGGAGGTCTACCGGGAGCTCATCGAGGCTCTGGAGCGCCCCAGCCTGTACGACAGCGTGCTGGCGCTGCTCGCCCGGCGGGGGTTCGAGATCCCGGCGGTGGAGGACCGCAGGGCCGAGTACGCCGCGAGCCCGCTCGTGGAGGCGGCCTGGGTCGAGATCTACGCCGGGCGCGGCCCGGGCGACGAGCTGTGGACGCTGGGCGAGACGCTGACCGACCTGTCCGAGCGCTTCTCCGACTGGCGCTACCGGCACCTGATGGCGGTGCGCCGGTCGATGGGGGCCAAGCCCGGCTCCGGCGGGTCCAGCGGCCTGAGCTGGCTGGAGCGCAGCCTCAGCCGCGACGTCTTCCCCGAGCTGTGGTCGGCCCGCACGGTGATGTGAGCCCGTCCCGCGCGGCGCGCGCTCTCGCGCCCGGTACGCGCCGGAGAAGTGCGGGTTCACACCTGAAACGCCTGCACGGCGGTGTTCATGATGTTCTGTCCCACGTTACAGAACGTCGTCCCGGATGGATCAGAACAGCCGGGGCGTGACCACCGAGACCACGGTGGTCACGCGGTCGGTGTCGTTGTACATGGCGTGCGGCACAGTGGAACGCAGGTGGACGCTGTCGCCGGGGTACAGCCGGTGCTCCACGCCGTCGACCTCGTACAACAGCTCGCCGTCGAGCACGAAGGCGAACTCCTCGCCCGCGTGCCCGTAGGCGTCCTCACGCCGCCCGCCGGGGGCGATGTGCACGAGCAGTGGTTCGAGCACGAGGCTCGGGCCACGGGCGGACAGCATGCGATAGGTCTGCTGGCCCGAGACGTACTCGGCGGCCGCCGTCGCGGCCCGGGTGAGCGTGAAGTGGGACGGCAGCCGGGCGACCGTCGCCCGATCGCCGTCCGCCTGCTGGTCGTCGTCGAAGAACTCCGCCACGCTCCGGTCGAGCGCCGCCGCCACGCCGTTCAGCGCGGTGAGGCCGATGGAGGAGATGCCGCGCTCGACCTGCGAGAGGAAGCCGATCGAGAGCCCGGAGCGGGTGGACAGGCCGCGCAGGGTCAGGCCGCGTTCCTTGCGGAACCTGCGCATCCGGGCGCCGACCGCGTCCTGGCGCTCGCGGTCGTCGCGATCGTCGCGGCCCTGGTGCTCCGAGATGCCCACCGGAAGCCCTCCTCGATCGAGCGGCTCCGCCGCGCTTTTTCGTCCAGCAGGACAGATTTCACTCGTCCAGCAGAACATATTTCACAACAGGCGGCGCCCCCGTGCCAACCTGCGCTTTCCACAACCATTCCGGCGCGGTGGTCCCGCGCGCCCGCGCGCGGCGGGTCGCGGGCGCAGGGATGAACGTTTCGTGGGATAGGCCAGGTGGAACCTGGGGTAGGGAAGCGCGGGTGAAGGGCGAAGCTAACACGACCCAGGGTGGGGCCGCATCGGCTCCGATCACCGCCGACCTCGGGCTTTCCGTCAACGGCCGGCGGCATCCGGTCACCGTGGACACCCGTGAGACGCTCCTCGACACCTTGCGGGAGCGCCTTGACCTGACCGGGTCGAAGAAGGGCTGCGACCACGGCCAGTGCGGCACGTGCACGGTGCTGGTGGACGGTCGGCGGGTCAAGTCCTGCCTGACGCTCACGGTCAGCGTGGACGACAGGGAGATCACCACCGTTGAGGGGCTCGCCGAGGACGGCGCCCTCCACCCGCTGCAGGAGGCGTTCGTCGAGTACGACGCCCTGCAGTGCGGCTACTGCACGCCGGGGCAGCTCTGCTCGGCGGTCGGCATGCTGACCGAGGCGGCGGAGGGATGGCCGAGCGCGGTGACCCCCGGCGTCGGCGCCGACCAGGGGCCGCTGAAGCTCGACGAGGACGAGATCCGCGAGCGGATGAGCGGCAACCTGTGCCGCTGCGGCGCCTATCCCGGCATCGTCGCGGCCATCGGGCAGGTGGCCGGGTGAGGCCCTTCACCTACGAGCGGGCCACCACCGCGCGGGCGGCGGTGGAAGCGGCCGGCGCGGACGCCGTGTACCTCGGCGGGGGCACCAACCTGGTCGACCTCATGCGCCTCGGTGTCGTCTCACCCGGCACGCTCGTCGACGTCACCCGCATCGCCGCCGACGCGGTCGAGGAGACGCCCGGCGGCGGCCTGCGCGTCGGCGCGGCGGTCCGCAACGGCGACCTCGCCGCCCACCCCCTGGTACGGCGGCGCTACCCGATGCTCGCGCAGGCCGTGCTGTCGGGGGCCTCTGGGCAGATCCGCAACATGGCGACCGTGGGCGGCAACCTGCTCCAGCGCACCCGCTGCCCCTACTTCCAGGACGTCGGCAAGCCGTGCAACAAGCGGGTCCCCGGCTCGGGCTGCCCCGCCCGTACGGGGGCCCACCGCAACCTGGCGATCCTCGGGCACTCCGAGAGCTGCGTGGCCACCCATCCCTCCGACATGGCGGTCGCGCTGGTGGCGCTCGGCGCGGTGGTCCACGTGGAGGGCCGTGAAGGCCCGAAGAGCGTGCCGATGCCCGGCCTGCACCGGCTTCCCGGCGACGAGCCCGACCGCGACACCGTGCTGGAACCCGGCGACCTGATCACGGCGGTGGAGCTGCCTCCGCTGCCGTTCGCGGCCCGGTCCCGCTACCGCAAGGTGCGCGACCGGGCGTCGTTCTCGTTCGCGGTGGTGTCGGTGGCGGCGGCGCTGGAGGTGACGGACGGGGTGGTCAGGGACTGCCGCATCGCCCTCGGGGCCGTAGCCCACGTGCCGTGGCGGGCCGAGGCGGCCGAGGCCGCGCTGCGCGGCGCGCCCGCGACGGAGGCGGAGTTCGCCCGCGCGGCCGACGCCGAGCTGGCCACGGCACAGCCCCTGCCGCTCAACGGGTTCAAGGTGCCGCTCGCCCGCAATGTTCTGATCCGTGTACTCGCCGACCTCGTGGAGATGCGATGACCACCACCGGCACGAGGTACGTCGGCACGGCACTCGACCGGGTGGACGCCCGGGAGAAGGTCACCGGCCAGGCCACGTACGCCTACGAGAACCGCCCGCGCGACCTGGTCTACGCCTACCCGGTCCAGGCGGCCATCGCCCGGGGCGAGATCGTCCACGTCGGCGTGGACGCCGTGCTCAAGCAGCCCGGGGTGATCGCGGCGATCTGGCAGGGCAACGCCCCCCGGCTCGCGCCCTCCGACAACGCCGAGCTGGCCGTCCTGCAGTCGCGGCGGGTGGCGTACCGGGGGCAGTACGTCGCGGTGGTGGTCGCCGAGACCTACGAGGACGCCAGGGAAGCCGCGGGGCTGATGCAGGTGGAGTACGCGGCCGAGGAGCACGACGTCGACCTGTACCCCGGCCACCCGAGGATGTACCGCCCCGACCACGTCAACCCGAGCTTCCCGACCGACGTCCAGCGCGGCGACCCGGACGCCGCCCTCGCGGCGGCCCCGGTCACGGTCGACGCGGTGTACACCACGCCGGCCGAGCACAACAACCCCATGGAGCCGCACGCCACGGTCGCGGTTTGGGACGGCGACGGGCTGACGCTCTACGACTCCACCCAGGGCGCCTCGGCGCTGCGCAACACGGTCGCGCCGCTGTTCGGCATGCCGCCCGCCCAGGTGCGCGTCATCTGCCCGTACGTCGGGGGCGGCTTCGGGTCCAAGGGCCTGTCGCATCCCCACGTGGTCCTCGCCGCGCTCGCCGCCAAGCAGGTCGGCCGCCCGGTCAAGCTCGCGGTGACCCGCCGGCAGATGTTCGCCGTCACGGGGTACCGCACGCCGACCGTCCAGCGCGTGCGGCTCGGCGCCGAGGCCGACGGGCGGCTGGTCGCGATCACGCACGAGGCCTGCGAACAGAGCTCCACCCTCACGGAGTTCGCCGAGCAGAGCACCGTCGCCACGCGCGTGATGTACGCCGCGCCGCACCGGCGCACCACCCACCGGCTCGTACGGCTGGACGTTCCGACGCCGTCCTGGATGCGCGCGCCCGGGGAGGCGCCGGGCATGTTCGCGCTGGAGTCGGCGATGGACGAGCTGGCGTCCGCGTGCGGCGTCGACCCGGTGGAGCTGCGGATACGCAACGAGCCTGACAGCGATCCCGAGACCGGCGTGCCGTTCAGCTCCAGGAACCTGGTCGCCTGCCTGCGCGAGGGGGCCCTGCGCTTCGGCTGGCAGGGTCGCGACCCCGAGCCGGGGATCCGGCGCAGGGGAAGGATGCTGGTCGGCACCGGGATGGCGGCGTCCACCTACCCGGCCTACCGCGCCGCCTCATCGGCGTCCGTGCGGGCAGAGCCGGGCGGCAGGTACACCGTGCGGATCGCCGCCGCCGACATCGGCACCGGCGCCAGGACCATCCTCACCCAGATCGCCGCCGACGCCCTCCACACGTCCCCCGAGCTGGTCGAGGTGGAGATCGGCGACAGCGCGCTGCCCACGGCGTCCCTGGCCGGCGGGTCGATGGGCTCCGCCTCGTGGGGCACGGCCGTGGTCCGGGCCTGCGAGAAGCTGGTGGAGGAGCTGGAACGCGGGGGCGGCGAGGTTCCGCCCGGCGGGGTCCAGGCCGACGCCGACACCAGGGAGGAGATCCGCGGCCAGGCGAAGTTCGCGCGGCACGCGTTCGGCGCGCAGTTCGCCGAGGTGGGCGTGGACACCGACACCGGCGAGACCCGGGTGCTGCGGCTGCTCGGCGTGTTCGCCGCGGGCCGGATCCTCAACCCGAAGACCGCGCGCTCGCAGCTCGTCGGCGGCATGACCATGGGCCTGTCCATGGCCCTTCTGGAGGAGAGCATCATGGACCGCGAGTTCGGCGACTACCTCAACAACGACCTCGCCCAGTACCAGATCCCGGTCAACGCCGACATCCACGACATCCAGGCGTACTGGGTGGACGAGGACGACCCGCACCTCAACCCCATGGGCTCCAAGGGCATCGGCGAGATCGGCATCGTCGGCACCGCCGCGGCCATCGCCAACGCCGTCCACCACGCCACCGGCGTCCGGATCCGCGACCTGCCGATCCGCCTGGACAAGCTGGTGCGCTGAGCGCGGCGGGAGCACATGACCGGGCTGTTCCGGCGCCCCGCCGACCGATTGGCCGACGCCGCCCCCGGCTGGCTGCTTGAGACGGTGCGGCCGGTCCCGGTGCGTCCCCGCTGGGGGGCGATGGCGCGGGTCGCGGCCTCGGTCACGACCCCGCTGGTGGTCGGCTGGGCCGCAGGGCGGATCACGATGGGCCTGCTGCCGGCCATGGGGGCCATGGCGGCGGCGCTGGCCGACCGGGGCGGCTCGTACCGGGCCCGGATCATCCGCATGGCCTCGGCCGCGGCCGGCGGCGCGGCGGGCTACATGATCGGCCACGCCACCCGGGGGCTCGGCTGGTGGACGGTGCTGGTCGTGGTCCTCGTCTCGGTGGTGTCCGCGCTGATCAGCACGAGCGGGGCGGCCGGCTCGCTGAGCGCGCTCCAGATGCTGGTGATGACGGTGCTCGGCATCAGCGTGCCCTACCCGGAGACCTCCCTCACCGGGGCCCTGGCCTACCTGCTGGGGGCGTCCTGGGCGCTGGTGCTGTCCGTCGCCGCCTGGCCCCTGCGTCCGCGCGCCGCCGAGGAGGCGGCGGTCGCGCAGGTGTACCGGGAGCTCAGCCGCCTTTTCGAGGAGCACGGGCCGGAGCGGGCCGTCGCCCTGGCCGCGTTCGACACCACGCTGAAGAACGCCTACGACACGGTGTTCGGCGCCCGCTCGTCGGCCGCGGGGCCGGACCCGGAGCGGACGCGGCTGGTCGCCCTGCTGAACCAGGCCTCGCAGATACGCCACGCGCTGGTCTCGTTGAACCAGGAGAGCCGCGAGCCGCCGCCGGAGGTCGCCGGCGTCGTCCGGGCCGTCACCGAAGCCCTGTCCGGCGGTGCCCGGTCCGTGGGGATGCCGAGGTGCGAGGCCGGCTCACCCGCCCTGCGGGCGCTGTGCTCGGCGGTGGAGGAGGCCGTCGAGCTGGTGTCCGGGGCGGACGTGGCGGCCGAGGAGCTGCCGTACGAGCGCGTCGGGTACGGCGCCCGGCTCAGGTCCGCCTGGGAGCGGATGCGGTACGGGCACCTTACCCGCGTCTACACGATCAGGCTGGCGCTGTGCATGGGGGCCGCGGCGGCGATCAGCGAGCTGCACTGGATCCAGCGCTCCTACTGGACGATGCTCACCGTCGCCCTGGTGCTGAAGCCCGACTTCGGCTCGGTCTTCGCGCGGGCCCTGCAACGGGGCATCGGCACCGTCGTCGGCGCGGTGATCGGCACCGTGGTGCTCTCCGCGGTGCCGTACGGCCCCGCGATCCTGGTCCCGATCGCGATCTTCGCGGCGCTCCTGCCGTATGGGCAGCAGCGCAACTGGGGGCTGATGTCGACGTTCCAGGTGCCGCTGGTCGTGCTGCTCGTCGACCTGCTGACCGGCGCGGGGCCCGAGCTGGCGGAGATCCGGCTGGTCGACGCCCTGATCGGCTGCGCCATCGTGCTGCTGCTCGGCTACCTGCCATGGCCCGCGAGCTGGCAGGCCCCGGTGGGCCCGCGCTTCGCCGACACGGTGTCGGCCACGGCCCGCTATTTGCGGCACGCCTTCGACCGCGACGACCCGAGGCGCGCGCTGCTCCACCGGGAGGCGTTCGACGCCCTGGCCGACCTGCGCACGGTCTTCCAGCGGGCCCTGACCGAGCCGCCGGTCGTCAGCAGGCGCATCACCACCTGGATGCCCGCGATGGCGGCGCTGGAGCACGTGGCCGACACGACCGCCGCCACCGTCGCCCGCACCGACCACGGCGCGCCGCCCCCGTCCGACGAGGCGGTCCAGGCGGCGGCGAGGTCGCTGGACGACATCGCCGAGAGCGTCCGCACCGGCCGCCGGGCCGGCGACCATTCCGGACTCGTGGACGACGACACCCTCGAACGCGTCGACTGCGCCGTCCGCGGCCTCCGGTCCACCCTCATCCAGGCCACCCCCCACTGACCCACCCATCGGCCGGAGCCGCGCGCCCGTTGCGGCGCCAAGTAACTCGAACGGCCGAACGGCTTGGCGCCAGGTCGCACGTGGTCAGAGGGGCTGGAGCCGGGTGTGCAGGAGGCAGAATTCGTTGCCTTCCGGGTCGGCCAGGACGTGCCGGCTCTCGGTGCCGGTCTGGCCGACGTCGACGGGCCTGGCGCCGAGAGCGAGCAGCCGCTCCAGCTCTTGCTGGTCCGGCGGCTTCACGTCGACCTGTGCCGCCTCAGGGGTACGACCTGCCGCTCCTGACCGCGTCCCCCGGCCGGTAAAGGGCGCCAGCCGCCGGCCGCTCCTCTCCCTCCCGCACCACGCCGGGCACGGCGGAACGGTGCGGACCGAAGGCGTGCCCCCCGGAGCGACCTCGTGACCTCTCCCGTCTCCTTCCACCCCGACCCCGCCGCCGATCCGGGCGCCGAGCGTGCCACGGCGGGGCAGGGGAGCCCCGTCCCACAGGCGGCGGCGCCTCGCGAGCGCGCGCCGGGGTACCGCAGGTTCGGCGTGCGGCTGCTGTCGATCGCGGTGCTCCTGGTGCTGTGGCAGCTCGCCGCGAGCGTGACGCGGAACCCGTCCTTCATCCCCGCGCCCCGGGCGGTGTGGGACCAGCTCGTGCTCACCTCGACCGTCCACGACGGATCCGGCGCTACCGGATTGTCGGCCAGTGCTCCGGCGTTCACGCCGGGGGTGAAGGCCGACGCGGGAGCGCCCGCTAGGGTGCGAGCGTGCCCTGACGTTCAGGTGTTTGCTGCTCGATCCCACCAGGCGTGAGGGATATCAGGACACCGGATCGGGGCCGTTCGGCTCTATGGTGGGTACTCGCCGACGTATGCGGAACAGCACCGACCTGGTCTCCAGGTTTCCCATCTTTTTCTCGCACACTCATGCGAATACTCGAAGATCGGCTGGCACACTTTCCAGTGTGCTGCTTCGTTACTCCTTCCGCATCGATCCGACGCCGGGTCAGCGTGTCGCGTTGGCGCGGGCGTTCGGGTGTGCGCGGGTGGTGTTCAACGACGCGTTGGCGATCCGTAACCAGGCTTACGAGCAGGGGTTGCCCTTCGTCACCGATGCTGAGCTTTCGGTGCGGGTGATCACGGCGGCGAGGAAACGCGCCGACCGGGCGTGGCTGGGTGAGGTGTCGGCGGTGGTGCTTCAGCAGGCGCTGGCCGACTGCACCACGGCGTTTCGCAACTTCTTCGCCTCGATCAGCGGCAAGCGGAAGGGCCCCAGGGTGGGTGCTCCCCGGTTCCGGTCGCGCAAGGACAACCGGCAGGCGATCCGCTTCACCCGCAACGCCCGCTTTGCGATCACCAGGGCGGGGCGATTGCGGCTGCCGAAGATCGGGGACGTGCCGGTGCGCTGGTCGCGCCGGTTGCCAGCCGCCCCGTCCAGCGTGACGGTGATCAAGGACGCGGCGGGCAGGTATTACGCGTCGTTCGTCGTCGAGGTCATCGCCGAACCGCTCCCGGCGGTCGGCGCCGAGACCGGGATCGACCTGGGGCTCGGTCGCTTCGCCATCCTCTCAGACGGCCGGAAGATTGACTCTCCCCGGTTTCTGCGCCGGGCCGAGAAGAAGCTCAAGAAGCTTCAAAAGGCGCTGTCACGCACGCAGAAGGGGTCGAACAACCGGGCCAAGGCCCGCACGAAGGTCGCACGAGCGCACGCGAGGGTCGCTGATGCGCGCCGCGAGTTCCACCACCAGCAATCCACGGCGATAGTTCGCGAGAATCAAGCGATCTTCGTGGAGGACTTGGCGGTGAGGGGACTGGCGCGCACCAGGCTGGCCAAGAGCGTGCACGACGCCGGGTGGAGCTCGTTCGTGGCCATGCTGGAGTACAAAGCGGAGCTGTACGGGCGGACGTTCCTGCGGATCGACCGCTGGTTCCCCTCTTCCAAGCTGTGCTCGGCGTGCGGTGCACTCGCCAAGTCGATGCCATTGGCGGTACGGGAATGGGCCTGCGTCTGTGGCGCCGTGCATGACCGGGACGTGAACGCCGCGATCAACATCCTCGCCGCCGGACGGGCGGAGAGGCTAAACGCCTCCCACATCCGTGGGCGGGACGGTCAAGACCGTCCCGGTGGAGGCCGGGTAAGACCACCGCTCGCGGTGGCACCAGCCGACGAAGCAGGAAGCCACCGAGGTGCCGCATGAACCCGTGCGGCACGGACGAGAATCGCCGGCGTTCATGCCGGGGAGCGCGTCAAAGCGGTCACCTGCTCGTCGAGCACCTCGGCGTCAGCCTCCGCCGCATCCTCATCGGCTCGGTGCTCGGCGTCGTAACGGGGCTCGCGCTTGGCGTCGTCATGGGCACTGTCCCCTGGATCCGCGTGGTGGTCGAGCCGCTGGTCACCTTCGTCCGCGCGCTCGGTGGCGCGCGGGCTGTCGGCGCCGCTGAACATCCCCTACCAGGTGGCGTTCGTCCTGGACGTGGCCGGGGACAACGAGGCGCTGGTCGCCCGCGACAGCGCCGGCATCACTTCGGTGGAGGACCTGCGCGGCAAGAAGGTGGGCGCCCGGTTCGCCTCCACCGCTTACTACAGCCTGCTCGCGTCGGAGGCGTGGACGACGCGCATCCCGAGATCTACGCCGACGTCGCCATGTGGGGCAGCCGCAGCACGGCGCACTACGCCAACCGCGACTACGGCTCCGCCCACACCGCGTCATGCACCGCATCACCCTGCGCGGAGACCGGCCCGTCGGCCCCCCTCGGTGACGCGGGAACTCTGAGGCGCCGCGGCAGGTTTCCCCTGGTTACGGCGGCGGAAGGACCTGGGGCGAGGATCAGGCCGGTGTGGCCGCCCGTCGGGGGAGGGGGCAACGTGATCCTGGTGACCGGCGCGACCGGCCGGGTCGGCTTCCGTCTCCTTGAACGGCTCGCCGACGCGCTCGCCGAGGCCCGCGCCGCCTTCGTCGGCCGCCCCCCGAACATCTCCGCGCCGCCGTCCTAGCCGGTCATCGGCGCGTGAAACGACCCCGTGATCCCGCGCGGGAGGCGACCCGGGAGCCCGGCTCCGGTCAGGCGTCTTCCCAGAGGACCTGCCGAGGGGGGCGGGGGAGGCGTACGGCCCCGCTGCGGTCGGCCAGGGTCGCGGCCCTGAGGAACAGGGGATGCCCGTCCCCGAGCGGCGGGCGGCCGTGGGAGAGGGGCGCGCGGTCGAGCAGGGGGGCGAGGAGGTCGTCGAGCCCGTCGAACCGGCCGGTCTCGAACCGGTGGGCGGCCTCGTCGTAACGCCCTTCGAGGAGCAGCGGGTGCGCGGCGTCCAGCCCGCTCACGGTCAGGCCGGCCAGCGCGGCGCGGTGACGTCGCGCGGCGCCCTCGTCGCCGCGCGCGTCCTCGCAGCGGGCGGCCAGCAACAGCGTACGGGCGCGTCCCGGCGGGTCTCCGGGTTCGGTCTCCGCGGCGCGGACCTTCTTCAGCGTCGCGACGGCCGCCGCGGCGTCCCCGTTCCAGAGCTGGACCTCCGCCAGGGCGCGCCGTACTGACAGGACCAGGGCGTCGGACGGCGCCGCCGCGAGAAGGGCCGCCAGCTCGGAAAGCGCGTCCAGCGCGGCGCCGGGGTCGTCCCCGAGCGCGGTCGCGAGCGCGTGCGCGACGCGGGCCTCCGCCCACAGGCGGAAGGAGACGCGCGCGGCGAACCAGTCGTCGAGCACCGGCGCGCGTTCGAGCAGCCGCAGGACGGCGCTCGGGTCCCGCAGGGCGAGCTCGGCCTGCGCCATCCGCACCGTGTCGTGGTTCGGCCAGTAGGCCGTCGGCTGGAGCAGGTCCGCGCGCTGGCGCCCGGCCTCCTGGAGCAGGTGACGCGCCTCGATCGGCTGACCGGCCTCCAGCAGGGCCTCGCCGAGGGACACCCGCGCCGCGACCACGTTGATGTCGCCGGTGTCGCCGAGCCGCGCCTGCCGGTCGGCGACCACGGCCTCGGCCTGGGCGAGGCCGTCCGCCACCCTGCCGGCGCGCGTGGCCGCGCGGGCGGCGGCCTGGGCGGTCAGGGTGAAACGCCGCCACGCCGACGACACTCCCGTGGCGGCGTCCGCGCCCTTCGCGCGCGCCGAGCGGGCCTCCTCGATGAGCCGCGCGCCCTCGACGGGGCGGCCCTCCTCCACGAGCACCTCGCCGAGGTTGTGACGGGCCCGGGCGGCGTAGGAGGCCGCGCTCTCCGGGTCGTTGACCTTCACCTCGGTCTCGGCGATCTCCAGGGAGGACTCGAAGCCGGCCCGGGCGGCGTCCAGGTCGCCGTACCTGAGCAGCGCGAGCCCCATGCGGCTCCGCACGTCGCAGCGGGACCGCAGGCCGGTCTCCGTGCCGGCCTCGGGGCCCGAGAGCAGCCGTGACAGCTCCCCGGCCTCGCGGGCGGCCCGTTCCAGCAGGATTCCGGTGTCGAGGAGCGAGCGCAGGACGTTGGCCTGGGCGTCCGCCTCGGCGGACGTGCCGTCGCCGCCCCTGCGCGCCACGTCGCGGGCCCGTTCGGCCACGTCGAGGTCGTTGATCCAGGTGCCGGCGAGCGGGATGAGGTGCCTCTCGTACCAGTGGGCGCTCAGGGCCGCCGCCTGCCGGTCGACGGGACCGTCCGGGTCGTCGGTCAGGGCGTCGAAGGCGAGGTCGGAGAGCTTCTCGGCGCACGCCCGCGCCCAGCCCGGGGGCGGGAGGCACACGGCGTGCGCCGCCGCCGAGATCACCGGGGCGAGGTGGTCGGCGTAGGCGACGACGCGGCCCGCCCAGCCCGCGGCGGCGGCCCGCCCCATCGCGCTGTCCGGCCAGCTCGGCGGCCCCTGCGGCGCGGACTGGCGCTTCTCCGACGTCGCGATGTCGCCGATGCCGAGCTGGACCTGCTGGGTGAGGAACGCCTCCGCCCGGTGGAAGCGGGCCACCAGGAGCAGCGCCTGGGTGACCAGGTCGCGCGCCTCGACGATGCTCCCGGGGGGCGCCGGCCGCTCGGGCGGGCCGTTGCGGTCCGCGAACTCGACGAAGGCGTGGTGGAGGGCGAGGGCGACCAGGACCCTGCGGCTCTTGACCTCGTTGTAGAGCCAGACGGCGCTGCGGCGCCCGCTCTGGCCCTCCCGCGAGAGCCGCACGGCCGAGGCGACGTCCTCAGCCCTGACGAGGTGGTAGTCGGTGTGGCGAAGGACCCCTGCCGCGGCCTCTCCGATCGCCGAGAGCCGTCTTTCCTGCGCCGACACCTGGAAACCTCCTCCGTCAGAGCCGCGGTTCACGCATGTGAGGGGATATCAACGGCAAAAGCCATATTGATCTCCAAAGCATATATCTCGGGCATGTAGCGGGCTTCATGGGGCTCGTGCGGGGCGGGGCCGGTTCACGAGGGGCCGGAACGAGGTTCTCATCTTTCGCCGTGCCCGGAAAGCGACCGGGAGCGGACTAGGAAACCCCTGGATGAAACGGCTTTTTGGTAATAAGCACGCAGATCTGGCATGTCCCGGCGTCGCCGGGCGGCGAGGCCCTCGCCGGGCCGCAGGCAGGGCCGCCCGGGGCCGCTCAACCTCACGCTCACTCCGGGGTGCTCGACTCAGGCTCCTCCCGGTCCGCCCAGCTCAGGTCGCTCCGGGGAACTCGGCTCAGGCCGCTCCGGTCCGCCCAGCTCAGGCCGCTCTGAGGCGCTCAGCTCAGGGCCGCTCGGGGGCCGTCCAGCCTGGGCCGCGATGGCTGTGCCTGCCTGCTACGCACCCGCCCACAACGGCGTTCCTGGCTACACACCCGCCCACGACGGCGCTGCCGGATCCACATCCGCTCACGACGGTCCTGCCGGATCCACATGGGTCGCGGCGTCCGTCTCCACCGGTCCGTGATGGGGGATGATCGGCGGTTCTCCAGTGAGGAAGCGTAAGAGTCCTGATATTTCCGTCTTTAGGTGCATTTCTCAGCTAATGCCGTTTATTTCCGGGTTTGCGCTATGGCGTGCCAGCCGGCGGGCGGGTCGGTCATCGCCCGCGCGGCTGCCGCCCGGCGAGCCTTCCGGGTGGAGTCAGCATCACCGGAATCCGGCCCCACGGTGAGTGCCGGCTACGGTCGGTCTACTCGGGCCCGTCGCGAGGAGACCGCCTCGGGCAGGTCATCCGGCGTCGCCGGTCACCCTGACCCGCGCGCCCCGGCGCGGGCGGCGCGGCCCGCCGGCCTGCTCCCCGTCCCGCCGCCGGAGCTCGGGAATGTACGCGAGGACCAGGGCGAAGTCCCGAGCGGGATCGGTGTACCACCGGCCAAGCGTGAACCCGCTGCGCATCAGCTCGCCCTCCAGCCGGTACCGGTAGAACTTGGAGCTGATCTCGGTGCGCATCTCCTCGCCGGCCTTGAACGAGACGGTCAGGTCCAGCTCGCGGAAGCGGACGCGCATGGGACGGCTGGCGCGCAGCCGCATCTCGATCCTGTGCAGCCTCCCGTCGTAGAGGGCCACGTGGTCGAAGGACTGGGGGTTGAAGTCCGCGCCCAGCTCGCGGTTCATCACGGTCAGCACGTTGCGGTTGAACGCGGCCGTCACCCCGGCGGCGTCGTCGTACGCGGCCACCAGCCGGCCGGTGTCCTTCACGAGGTCGACCCCGAGGAGGAGGCTGTCGCCCGGGGACAGGGTAGCCCGCAGCTCGGCGAGGAAGGACTCCCTGGCCTCGTGGTCGAGGTTGCCGAGGGTGCCGCCGAGGAACGCGACCAGCCGCCTGCCGACGCGGGGCAGCCGCGCGAGGTGCCGCTCGAAGTCGGCGCAGACCGCCCAGATGGCGAGTCCGGGGTAGGCGTCGGCGACGCGGTGGGCCGCGGCGTCCAGCGTGGTCGCGTCCACGTCGACCGGCGAGTACGTCTTGAGCGTCCCCGCCGCGGTGAGCGCGGAAAGGAGTATGACGGTCTTCTCGCTGGTGCCCGAGCCGAGCTCGACCAGCGTCTCGGCGCCGGCCAGCCGGGCGATCTCGGCGGCGTTCTCGCGCAGGATGGCGAGCTCGCGGCGCGTCGGGTAGTACTCGGGCAGCGTGGTGATCTGGGAGAACAGCTCGCTTCCCGTGGCATCGTAGAACCATTTCGGCGGCAGCCACTTGGGCGCCGAGGTCAGCCCGGTGCGGACGTCGTCGGCGAGGGCCTTGCGGAGGTGGTCGGGGCCGAGGTGGTTGACCGTGTACAGGAACGGCAGCGGGATCTGTGTGACGGACACGCGGGCCTCCTGGTGTGACGGTGGAAGGGTGGCTCCTGAGGATCGGAAGTCGGTCGGTCGTCCGAGATGGGCCGAAGGGTCAGAGCGGCAGGATCCGCACGCCGCCGGCGGCGGCGACGACCAGGTGGCGGTCGGGGACGGCGTCCCAGCCCGGCCGGTCGTCCAGCGGCTCGCTCGCGAGCAGCACGCCTTCACCGAGCGGCTCGCCCGTGAACCGGGAGGTGGTGTCGTCGCCCCAGCACACGAACAGGGTTTCGTTCCAGGCGGTCGCGGCCACGGCGTCGCCGTCGGTGAGCAGCAGGTTGAGACGCGCGCCCGGGTCGTCCGCACCCGCGCGGGTCACCACCTCGGCCAGCGCGTCGCCCATCGGGACGCCCGTGCCGAGCCTGGCGAACACCGCCGCCGCCAGCCACGCCGAGTCGCAGGTGCTCTCGGGCTCGCCACCGTCGGCGAGCGGCCTGACCGCCTTGCGCGCCACCCTGCCGTTGTGGCTGAGCAGCCACCTGCCCTCGGTGAAGGGCGCGGTGGCGGACTCCTCTATCGGCATGCCCGGGCTGGCGGAGCGCACGGCCGCGAGCAGGCACCGCGAGCGGGCCGCGGCGGCGAGGCCGGGCAGGTTCGCGTCCGTCCAGATCGGGACGCAGCGGCGGTAGCGCACCGGTTCCCGGCGCGCCGCGTCGTACCAGCCCATGCCGAAGCCGTCGGCGTTGACGGCGCCGCACCGCTGCAGGCGCGGCGCGTAGGACTGCCTGAGCAGGCCGTGCTCGGGCTCCTGGATCAGCGACGCGAGCGGCTGGGGAGTACCCAGCCACGCCGCGTGGCGGCACATGTCAGGCCTCCTCCGGAGACGCCGCCCGCGCGCACCGGAACCCGGCGAAGATCTGCCGCCGGGCCGGGTAGTCCCAGTTGCGGAAGGTCGTGCGGATGGCCGTGGGATGTGTGGCCCACGATCCGCCGCGCAGCACCCGGTAGGTCTCGCCGAAGAACACCTCGCTGTACTCGCGGTAGGGGAAGGTCCGGAAGCCCGGGTAGGGCAGGAACCACGAACCGGTCCACTCCCACACGTCGCCGATCATCTGCTCGGCCCCGTAAGCGCTGGCCCCCGCGGGGAAGGCGCCCACGGGCGCGGGCCGCGAGGCGCGGTGCCCGAGGTTGGCGTGCTCGGGCAGCGGGTCGGCGTCGCCCCACGGGTAGGCGCGCGCCCGGCCGGTCGCGGGGTCCCATCCGCAGGCCTTCTCCCACTCGGCCTCGGTGGGGAGCCTCCTGCCCGCCCACCGCGCGTAGGCGTCCGCCTCGTACCAGCTGACGTGCTGCACGGGCTCGGCCATGGGCACCGGTTCGGTCCGCCCGAAGCGCGTACGCCACCACGTGTCGCCGTCGCGCGCCCAGAACAGCGGGGCCCGCACGCCCTGTCCCGCGCGCCAGGGCCAGCCCGCCGGGTCCCACCAGCGCGGGTCGGCGTACCCGCCGTCCTCGACGAACTCGGCGTACGCGCCGTTGGTCACCGGGTGGCGGTCGATCCAGTAGGCGGGCAGGTCCACCCGGTGCGCCGGTCGCTCGTTGTCGTACGCCCAGGGCCGGGTGCCGGTCCCCGCGACGAACGGGCCGGCCGGGACGAGCACCTCGCCCGCGCCATCGGTCCGTCCCGGGGGCAGCTCGCCGTCGCGCACCAGGCCCGGCTCCCGCGAGAGCTGCAGGGTGGCGAGCATCGTCTCGTCGTGCTGGTGCTCGTGCTGCAGGATGAGCCCGAACACGAAGCCGTCCGACCGGAGGGGCTCGGGATCGCGCAGGTCGACGGCGTCGAGCACGTCGAGCACGCGCCCGCGCACACCCGCGATGTACGCGCGCGCCTCTGCGGGGCCGAGCAGCGGCAGGCTCGGCCGACGCGCGCGAGGGTGCGCGAAGGCGTCGTAGATCGCGTCGATCTCCGGGCGCAGCGGGGTGGCGCCGCCGACCTCGCGCAGCACCCACAGCTCCTCGTAGTTGCCGATGTGGGCAAGGTCCCACACCAGCGGTGACATCAGGGTGGAGTGCTGGCGGACCAGCACCTCGTCGTCGGTGTCGGTGTAGGCGAGCGACCGGCTCCGCCCCCGCTCCAGCTCGGCGGCGATGCGTTCCTTGAGGCCGGTCATGCCGGGACCTCCTCGCCGAGCCAGGCCCTCCCGTGCGGGCCGGGCTCGCGCACGCGGGTCAGCAGGTCGAGGGCGGGGGAGCGGCCGGTGGTCACGTGCCGGTCGGCGAAGGCGTCCACGTCCGCGACCAGGCCCGGGCCCGCGCCGAGGCGCGGCAGCGCCCCGATGGCGGCGCGGAAGCAGTCCTCGGCGGCCCGCCGGAGGCGCGCGTCCCCGAGACCCACCTGCGCCGCCTGCCACCAGCGGTCGGCGAAGGGCTCGGCCGAGGCGAGCGCGGCGTCGGCGGCGCGGTCGTCCAGCAGGAGCGCCGAGATCACCGCCACGCAGGCGGGCCAGGAGCGCGGGTGCAGCGCGTCGAGGTAGCGGATCTCCAGCCAGCCCCGCGGCCGTACCGGCGGGAACACCGTGGTCGCGTGGAAGGCCAGGTCGCACGCGGTGGGCTTGCGGCCGACCAGGCCGGGGGTGGCCATCCAGTCGCCGAAGGTGGCACGGCTCGGCGGGGTGTGGTGGCGCGCGTACTTCTCGCCGACCAGCATGACGCGCGCGTCCATCAGGTACCTCGCCCATGCCGAGGCCGGGTCGCCGTCCCACACCAGGGGACGGGTGCGTGTGGGGTCCAGGTGCAGCCATACGGCCTGCCGGCCCGACATCCATCCGCACGGCCGGGAGGAGACCATGGGGGAGTTGGCGAACGCGGCGTTGAGCACGGGGCCGAGGCGGTTGGCGCGCTCCCACCGGGTCTCGGGGCGCTCACCGAAGTCCACGTTGACCTGGATGGAAGCGGTCAGGCACATCATCATCGGCCCGTAGGGGACGCCCAGCAGTTCGGCCATCGCGTCGTAGCGCGGCTCGCGGATCTGGCGCAGGGGCGGCCGCACCGGGTCCAGGCCCATCCCGGCGAGCACGAGCCCCTCGTCGTGCAGCGCCCCGCGCACCGCCTCGACGTCGGCGGCGGCTCCGGAGACGGCCCGCGCCAGGGTTCCCGGCGGGCCGGAGAGCTCCAGCTGGCCTCCGGGTTCGAAGGTGACGGCGCTGCCGCCGGGCAGGAGGGGAAGGGACTCGGCGATGCGCTCGACCGCGACCTGCCTGGACGGGTCGGCGCGGTCGAAGACGAGGAACTCCAGCTCGATGCCGATGCCGTCGCCTGGTGTGCCCTGAAAGCACTGTCGCGCGAACCCTTCCACGTCCGCCAGGTCGCGGACTCGCGCGTCGCTGTACTCCGTACCGATCATGGACCCTCCTACGCTGAGGTGTTTCGGTCGGCAGAGCTCTGGGAGACCTCCCGTTCGCGTGATCCGGCTCGCAAGGGCATGCGGAACCGGCAAGAGGTGAGTGGGGTGGCGAGAGAGTGTTTCCATCCGGCGAGGTCATGCCTCGCGGGTAAGTGATCGCCGGCCGGGGTCGCGGCGTCGGCGAGATCGAACGGCCGGTGGGATGGGCTGAGCCCCCTGCGGACCTCCGAGTTCCGATCACTGCGGCGTTTGACTAAGCATCTCGTACCCGTCGTTACGCCATATCAAGCCCAAAGGGGACGTTCGCCTCAAACGATACGATCTACCCTCATAGCACCAGTCGGGTGACTCCCTCGGGAACGCGAAAGCTCCGCCGGGAACCACGGAGGTTCCCGGCGGAGCAGGTGCGGGCAGTCAGTCCTGGGAGAGCAGGCGGTCGCGCGTGGCGCGGGCGATGCCGGGGTTGTCGGAGAAGACGCCGTCCACCTTGAGCGAGTACAGCTTGTCCAGGTAGCGCATCACGTCCCCGGTGGCACGCGGGTAGACCGGGCTGCCGGGGTTGCCGAGCCGGTAGTCCACGGGAAGCTGGGAGTTCTCCGGCCGGACCGTCCAGGTGTGGACCAGTAGCCGCGCGCGGTGAGCGTCCCGCACGAGCGGCGTGGGCGCCTGCGTCCTGCCGTCGGGGCCGATCGGGATGATCCGCGTGGTGGCCACGCCCAGGCCGTCGGCGTACCGGGAGATCTCCCGCAGGCCCTCGGGCGTGACGAGGTCGGTGTACGTGCGCGGGTCGCCGGCCGCCACCAGGTCGTACGGCGCGCCGCTCGCGTTGATGAGCTGGATGAGCCGCAGGCGGGTGGCCGAGCGCAGCTCCTTGAGGTTCTTGGTCTCGAACGACTGGATGAAGACCGGGGACCGCAGACTGTCCCAGCCGTGGCGCTTGAGGGCCGCCAGCAGGGGCTCCTCCAGCGACAGGCCGATCGAGTCGAAGTACGTCGGGTGCTTGGTCTCGGGGTAGACGCCCACGCCGTACTTCTGCGCGAGCTCGATGACCTCGTCGAACGTCGGGATCTGGGCCAGCCCGTCGAAGGCGGTGTTGTCGGGCCGCAGGTCGGGGACGCGCTCCTTGGCCCTCAGCGTGCGCAGCTCGGCCAGCGTGAAGTCCTCGGTGAACCATCCGGTCATCGGCACGCCGTCGATGGTCTTGGTGGTCTTACGATCGGCGAACTCCGGGTGGTTCGCGACGTCGGTCGTCCCGGAGATCTCGTTCTCGTGCCGGGCGACGAGCACGTGGTCCTTCGTCGACACCAGGTCCGGCTCGATGTAGTCGGCTCCGAGCTGCGCCGCCGCCTCGTACGACAGGAGCGTGTGCTCGGGACGGATGGCACTGGCACCGCGGTGCCCGATGATGACCGGTCCCCGGTCGTCGTGTCCGGCCTTCGCGGCCGTCGCGCTCGCGGGCTGGAGGGCGGCGAGCACCACCCCTCCCACGAGGACGGCCAGCGCACCGGCCAGCGTCTTGTTCCACATCAGAACACACCCCACTCTCTGGTCTCGCGGGGCACGTTAATGTCACGAGCTGTACCCGGGGTGGCGACGCAGTTAACGATCAAAGGTGTGTGCGTGCCACCTCTCGGGCGGTCGGCACCCTCACACGGAGGGGGCGCCCGCGCCGTCGAGATCGGGCGTGGCCCTGCCGGCCAGCCACTCGCGCGCCCGGGCGAGGTGGCGGTCCGTCAGGCCGGTCATGGGATCCACCTCCACCAGCAGGAACTCGTCCACGCCCGGATGATCCTTGAGGTACTGCCAGTCGGGGGTGCCGAGGCTGTCGTCGAACCAGACGAACGGGCGGCCCGCGACGTACTCCGCGACGTGCCGGGTCTTGAAGTGCTCGCCCGCGCGGCTGCCGGGGTCGCTGTTGACCTTGATGACCGGAAGGGAGGGCAGGCCGATGCGCGGCGATATGTGGTCGTTGGCGTGCTGCTCCCAGGTGGTGGCCCACGCCAGCTCGGCGTCCGCGTCGCGGGCGAGCTCGGCGAGCTGGCGGCCGTGCCTGCGGTTCAGCAGGATCCGGTACGTCTGCCCGTCGAGCACGCAGTCGTGGCGCCTCAGCCACAGCGAGTGCCTCCGGGCCGGGTTGAGCACCCCGTCCACGTCCAGCAGTACAAGGGGACGCTTGGTCACGTGCCGCTCCTCGGTCGTCGGTGCTGGATGCCATGATGCCGCCACCATGGCCCAGTCTTCCAACTCCGCGGCGGGAGCGGCGGTCACGTCAAGCGTTTCCAGGTCAGGCCGCGCGCCCCGCCTCCGCCCGGTCCCAGGCCTCGGCGAGCAGCTCGTACGAGCGCACGCGGTCGGCGTGGTCGTGGGCGATCGTGGTCACCAGGAGCTCGTCGGCCCCGGTCGCGTCCCTGAGCACGCGCAGTCTCTCCACCACGGTCTCCGGCGCGCCGACGAACTGCGTGTCCACCCGGTCGGCCACCAGCCGCCGCTCCTCCTGGCTCCAGGAGTGCGCGGCGGCCTCGCGCGGTGACGGGAAGGCAATCGCCCCCTCCCCGGCGCGGATGCTGCGCACCCACAGCCCGTACGGCGAGGCCAGCTCGCGGGCGGTGGCGTCGTCGGGGGCGACCACCGCGTCCGCCGAGACGACGACGTACGGCGCGGCCAGGCCCGCCGACGGCTTGAACGCGGCGCGGTAGGCGTCCACCGCCTCCAGCACGCTGGATGGGCTGACGTGGTAGTTCGCCGCGAAGGGCAGGCCGCGCTCCGCCGCCACCTGGGCGCTCTGGCCGCCGCTGCTGCCGAGGACCCAGACCTCGACGTCCGCGCCCTCCCCGGGCACGGCGTGGGCGTCGAGTCCCTCGGACGACAGGTAGGTGCCGGCCACCAGGGCGAGGATGTCGTCCACCTGGTCGGCGAAGTCGGGGGACTCGGCCCCCGGCTGCTGCAGCAGCGACGCGTACAGCGCGAAACGCGGCGAGGTGAGCAGGTGCGCGAACGAGAACGGCGGCGGGATGAGCAGGCCGTGCGTCTCGCGGGCGGGCCGCGCATCCTCTGGCCGTGCCTCCTCGGGGCGGGGCTCGCCCTCCTTCAGCTCCTTGAGGGCCTCGGCCCGCCGCTGCCCCGACCGGCCGAGGCCGAGGTCGATCCGGCCCGGGTACAGGGCGTCGATCGTGCCGAACTGCTCCACCACGGCCGCCGCGGTCTGGTGGCCCAGTTGCACGGCTCCCGAGCCGACCCGGATGCGGCTCGTCGCCGCCGCCACCAGCGCGATCAGCACGGCCGGGGCCGAGCTCGCGACCCCGGGGGTGAAGTGGTGCTCGGCGAGCCAGTACCGGTGGTAGCCGAACTCCTCGGCGCGCCTGGCGAGGTCGATCGTGTTCCGCAGGGCGTCCGCGGCGGTGCCGCCGGAGACGATGGGGGCGAGGTCAAGGATGGACAGCGGGGTCCGATGGGATGACATGTCTGCCTTTCGCTGCTGGGACCGGATGTACGGGGGCCGGCGCTCGACCGGTGCCTCGGGGTGGACTCCCGCCCTGCTCAGGCCGCTGAGACCGGGGCGGGCCGCTCAGGCCGGGGCGGGCCGCGGGAAGGGCCTGCTCGGGATGTCCTTGCGCAGCACGGGCGCGATCTCGCTCTGGAAGAGCTCCAGCGTGGCCCGGTGCTGCTTGTCGGTCAGGCCGTCCGCGTCGGCGCTCAGGTGCATGACCTCGTGGCCGAACCGCTCGTGGTAGCGGTGGACCTTGTCGATGATCTGCTGCGGGCTGCCCACCAGGATCGAGCCGCGCTCGATCGCGTCCTCCAGCGTGGGGAACACCGGCGCGAGGCCCAGCCTCCGGAACATCGCCAGCCGCGCGTCGAAGATCGGCCGGTAGGTCTCGACCGCCTCCTGGGAGGTCCTCGCGCCGTAGTAGCCCGCCGTGCCCGCCCCGACCAGCGCGTCGGCGGGATCGTGCCCGTAGAACTCCCAGCGCTCGCGGTAGTAGCGGATCAGCTCGGCGTACGGCTCGATCGGGTTGGTGACGTTGGCGGAGAACAGCGGGTCGCCGTACCGGGCCGCGAGGTCCACCGACTCCCTGCTGGTGGCGCTGCCGTGCCACACGCGGATCGGCCGCTGGAGCGGGCGCGGCCAGGTCTCGGCGTCGCGCAGCTCGGGACGGAAACGGCCCGACCACGTCACCCTGTCCTCGCGCCACAGGCGGCGGAACAGCTCGTAGGACTCGCGGTTGCGGTCCCACTGGTCCTCGCCGGTCACGTGGAACAGTTGTGCCTGCGCGGCGCCGTTTCCCTTGCCGATGATGAGCTCCAGCCGGCCCCTGGACAGGTGGTCCAGGGTGGAGTAGTCCTCGAAGGCCCGTACGGGGTCCAGCAGGCTCAGCGTGGTGACGGCGGTGAACAGCCGGATCTCGGAGGTCCTGGCGGCGATGTGGCTGAGCACCACCGGCGGTGAGGAGGAGATGAAGGGACGCTCGTGGCGCTCACCGACCCCGAAGCCGTCGAAGCCCAGCTCCTCGGCCAGGACGGCGTTGTCGACCACCTCGCGCAGCCGCGCCGTGGTCGGCTTGAGCTCGCCGGTGAGGGGGTTGGGCGCGTGGACGATCAGTGTGATGGCGAGGAACTTCATGCGGGTTCCGTTTCGGCGACGGGATCGGGTCCAGGTCGGGTTCGCAGGGGTTCAGACGGCGGCCGAGGCGTAGCGGTTGGCCGCAACGGGCAGGCCGAGCAGGCCGCGCAGAGTCGGCGCCTCGTACGCGCGGCGGAAGGCCTCACGGGCTTGGAGCACGGGCACCAGGCCCCGGGTGATGGCCGTCAGGTCGGAAGGGAGCACGCCGGGACGCAGCCGGTAGCCCTCGATGCCCGCCTCCTGCCAGTCGAGGAGCCGGTCGGCGAGCCCCTCGGGGGTGCCGGCGAACACAGCCGCGTCCGAGACGTGCCCGGCCCCGTCAAGCGAGTCGAGCCGCGACCGGCGGCCGGCCGCCGCCCGGGCGTCGGTGTCGAGGTAGACCAGCAGGTCGGCGAAGACACGCAGGGGCTCGCCCACCCGGCCCACGGCCGCCTCCGCCTCGCGCACCTCCGCGACGATGGCGCGCGCCTGGTCCTTGTCGTGCGGGGTGACGTAGACCACGTCGGCGCCGCGTGCGGCGAAGCGGTACGGCAGTGAGGCGTGCGCGAGCGCCGTGACGAGCGGCTGGCCCTGCGGAGGGCGAGGGGTGATCGCCGGGCCCTTGACGCCGAACCACCGGCCACGGAAGTCGACGTAGTGCAGCTTGTCGCGGTCGACGAAGCGGCCGGTGGCGACGTCGCGGATCACGGCGTCGTCCTCCCAGCTGTCCCACAGGCGGCGCGCGACCTCGACCGCGTCCGCCGCCTCCTCGAACAGGTCGTTCACGTGCCGGGACAGCTCGGGGGCGTCGTGGTCCTCCGGCCGTAGAACCGGGAACTCGCGGCGGCCGAAGTGCGCGGCCTCGGTGTGGCGGCCGGAGACCTGCGCGCGCCACCCGGCGCGCCCGCCGCTGACGTGGTCGAGGGTGGCGATGCCCGTCGCGACGTGGAAGGGCTCGGTGTGGGTGGTCGTGGCCGTGGGCACCAGCCCGACGCGGGTGGTCGCCGGGGCGATCCTGGCCGCGAGGAGCACGGCGTCGAGCCGCCCGCGGACCTGGTCGGTGCGGTCGTCGGGGCCCTCGTACCGGGAGGACTGCGGACCGAGTGAGTCCTCGATCGTCACGAAGTCGAGCAGGCCGCTCTCCGCCTCGGCGGCGAGATCGGTCCAGTAGCGGGCGGAGAAGAGCTCTCGCGGGCGGGCGGACGGGTCGCGCCACGCCGCGGGATGCCAGCCGGCACCGTCGAGGGCCGCGCTGATGTGGAGGGGAGTGGGCGGCATTCGGGGCCTCTTCCTCGTGCTGCGTCGGCGAGGGCTTCGGCGAACCGCGATGCGGCCGCTCGCACCCCCACCTCCAGCCGATCACCGCCGGCCGTGACCGGCGTTCGCTTGCGGGACGCTGCCGTCCCGCCTGGTCGTCACCTGGAGCACCCTGCGGACGCGGGTTGCCGACCAGCAAGCCAGGGCTTGTCGCTGGTCTCATGACCTGAATCGACGATAGCCACGCGCCGTGAAGTATGCAATTCCTACCTGATTAGTTCTAAAACTGGGTGGCCGGTCGCGCCGGGGCCCGGAAACGCGTCGTGCCCCGCACCGTGAGGTGCGGGGCACGAGGTGAGGCTGAGGGCCGGTGAGCGGTCGCCTCTCGGCGGGTGGCACAACGTGGCTCCAGCCGGACGGTATTCCACGAAGGCAATAGGTGAGGCCCGGGGACACGTTCTCACCGACCATCAGGTGTAACCCATACGGGCGCCAGTGCATTCCCGGCGGCGCGTACGGATTCCGGCCGGGGAAAGTCGCCTCCCGTCCAACGGCCGCGCTACATGGATGGGGGATGTGGCCCGGCGGAGGGCGGGACATGGTCGAACGGAGACGCGAGACCGCGGGGTTCCGTCCACCTGGCCATGAGCCGGGCCCCCGGAAAGGATCGGAAAGGAAGGGAGGCGGCGGGCAGGACGTCCGGCGGCCGGGTGACACCGAGGTCGTGACCGGGCTGTCAGGGGACGGGCGGCGCGGTCGGTGACCTCGCCCGCGCCGGACTTCAGGAGGACGATAATGAAGGCACTCGTTTACCACGGACCTCGCGACGTCAGCGTGGACGACGTACCCGACCCTCGCATCGAGGAGCCGCGCGACGTCATAATCAAGATCATCACGACGAACATCTGCGGGTCGGACCTGCACATGTACGAGGGCCGCACCGACATGGAGCCGGGCAGGGTCCTCGGGCACGAGAACTTCGGCGAGGTCATCGAGGTCGGCGACGCCGTGGAGCGCATCAGCGTCGGAGACATCGTCTCGATCCCGTTCAACGTCGCGTGTGGTTCGTGCAAGAACTGCAACGCCGGGCTCACCAACTACTGCATCAGGGCCAACCCCGACTATCCCAGGTTCTGCGGCGGGGCGTACGGCTTCGCCGGCATGGGCCCCTGGGAGGGCGGCCAGGCCGAGTTCCTCCGGGTGCCCTGGGCGGACTTCAACTGCTGCAAGATGCCAGAGGACGGCCTCGAGAAGCAGAACGACTACGTGATGTGCTCCGACATCTTCCCCACCGGGTACCACGCCACCGAGATGGCCGGGCTGCGCCCCGGCGAGTCGGTCGTCATCATGGGCGCCGGCCCCGTCGGGCTCATGGCCGCGCTCTCGGCCGTGGTGAAGAGCGCCAGCAAGATCATGGTGGTGGACCGCCATCCCGACCGCCTGGCCCTGGCGGAGAAGATCGGCGCCATCGCGATCGACGACTCCAAGGGCAACCCGGTCGAGCAGGTGCTGGAGCTCACCAACGGAGAGGGCGCCGACCGGGGATGTGAGTGCGTGGGCTACCAGGCCCATGACCCGCAGGGCCACGAGCACCCCGACGACACCCTCAACAAGCTGGTGGAGTCGGTGCGGTACGCCGGCGGCATCGGCGTCGTGGGCGTCTTCGTCCCGGAGGACCCGGGAGGCCCCGACGATCTCGCCAAGCACGGGCGGGTGCCGCTGGAGTACGGCCTCCTCTGGTACAAGGGCCAGACGATCGGCGGCGGGCAGTGCCCGGTCAAGCGGTACGACCGGCACCTGCGCAACCTGATCCACACCGGCAAGGTCGAGCCGTCGTACATCCTCTCGCACGAGCTGCCGCTCAAGGACGCGCCGGACGCCTACGCGCACTTCGACAAGCGCGAGCCCGGCTGGACCAAGGTCACGCTCAAGCCCGGCCTCGGATAGCCAGGGTCCCCGCTCCGAGCCCCTCCGGGCACCACCGCCGGAGGGGCTCGGTGCCGTCACCGCCCGCGACCCGCCGAGGCGCAGCCGGGGGAGGTCCAGCTCACCCATCCGGGGCCGGAGGCCGCGCGCCAGCCGCCGGGGTGCCCGGGCCAGGACTCCTCCGGAGGGCGCTCGGCGAGCGGGGGCACGATGACGGTGCAGGCGGCGGGCGGTGGAGGCTCGTGGGCGGCGTCGAAGGGCGTCAGTTCCGTCCACCAGATCCGGTACGCCAGCGGCAGCCTCACCTTCCACGAAAGCCCACGGTCCACGGCCACGCCGCCTGTGGTGGGCAGCGGGCCGGGCGCGGCGCGGTGGGCGGGCCCGTCGAAGGTGCCGCCGGTCACGAACATCGCGTTCACGGCGACGAGCGCCGCGCCGGCCAGCGGTAGCCGGAGCGCGGGCATGGAGGCGGCCAGCAGGCAGGCCAGCAGGGCCATGGCGCGGACCGACGCCGTCACCATGTCCAGCGCCCCGTAGGACCCCGTGAGGAAGGAGATCTCCGGGAAGTCGAAGGCCACGAAGGCGTACCGCTGGAGCCGGTCGCCCGCGTACAGGGCGGCCACCGTCCCCGTGGCGGCCATCAGCGCGGCCGAGGCCAGCGCGTGCCGCACGGCGGCGCGCCGGGTCCCGCGGGTCAGCGCAACCAGGCCGGCGAGGGCGAGGACGACCGCCACGCACGTCAGATACCGGCCGTAGGCGTAGTTG
Organism: Sphaerisporangium viridialbum; assembly: GCF_049674955.1. Lineage (GTDB taxonomy): Bacteria > Actinomycetota > Actinomycetes > Streptosporangiales > Streptosporangiaceae > Sphaerisporangium > Sphaerisporangium viridialbum. Next base: position 4,187,429 of record NZ_CP187232.1, read on the forward strand.
CCGACCCGGTGCTCGTCGGGCAGCGCGGCCGAGGAGGCGTACGCGGTGCCCGCCGTGACCAGCAGCAGCGCCAGGGCCGCGACCCGGGCCGGCGCCGGGGCGCGGCGGCACAGCGCGGTGACCGCCGTCGCGGCGATGCCGGCCCCGGCCAGGCCCCAGGTGCCGGCGATGAGGTACCACACCTGCCCGGCCGCCCCGGAAAGCGCCCAGGCCTGCCCGTCCAGGCTGGTCAGCCGGGTCCACAGCAGCCCTGCGAGGTCGCGGGTGCCGGAGGGGTAGAGGGCCGCCGCCAGCGCCGCGTTGAGCGCCCGCGCCCCGGCCGCGGCCACCAGCGCGGAGGCCGTGGCCGCGAGACCGGCCCGGCGGGGCAGCCGGCCGCGGAGCAGGAGGAAGCCGACGATCAGCGCGTGCACGAGCAGCAGGACGGTGCCGCGCAGGTGGACCGCGTACCCGTACCCGGCGAGGAGGCTCGCGACCACGCCGGGCAGGACCGCCCCGGATCGTACGAAGGCGTGCAGGGCCAGGAGCCAGCCGAGCACCAGTGTCGGCAGGATCGCGTCCGCGAGCGCGAGCTGGCCGAAGATCAGGGTCGCCGGCAGCAGCGCCGCCGCGAACGCGAGCGCGCAGGCCGCGGCCGGGGCGAGCCCGTGCGGTGGGAGCCGGCGCAGCGCCAGGTAGCCGAGGGGGAACAGCGCCGCTCCCACGACCGCGCCGACGGCGACGACCAGGCGGTAGGCGAGCGCCGGGTCGTGGACGAGCCAGAAGACCGGCGCCAGCAGGAGGGGATAGCCGCCCTGGTACAGCGTGCCGCCCGACATGTCCGTCGTGGCGCCGCCGGCCAGCCAGCGGGCCGCGGCCAGGTAGCCCACCTCGTCGGGGTTGGCGACCGGCCCGGTGCGCCACCGTGCCAGCCACACCCGCAGCAGGAGGTGGGCGAGCCATCCGGCCGCCAGCATCCATCGGACGCGGGGACGGGTGGCCCGCCGCGCGGCGGGCGGGGCGGGGGAGACCGGGTGTGGGGTGACGAGCGTCATGGCAGAGACACTCCGGCGGAGATTCGACCGAACCTTCCGTGAAATGTCTGGGATTCAGGACATTGACGAAGAGCTGACACTCATGATCGAAATAATGCGGTCATGGCCAGCATCGTGTTCGTCGAGGACGACCCGCTCATCCGGGCGTCGGTGGAGTTCGCCCTCTCCCGCCAGGGGCACAGCGTCACGGCCAGGACGACCGGCGAAGAGGGGCTGGAGTGCATCCGGGCGCGCCGCCCCGAGATCGCCGTCCTGGACGTCATGCTGCCGGGGATGGACGGGATCGAGGTCTGCCGCAGGATCCGCCGCATGGACACCCTGCCCGTGATCCTGCTGACGGCGCGGGGCGACGACCTCGACGTGGTCCTCGGCCTGGAGGCCGGCGCGGACGACTACGTGATCAAGCCGACCGAGCCGCGCGTCCTGGACGCCAGGATCCGGGCCGTGCTGCGGCGGGTGGAGACCACGCACGGCGACGTCTCGACGTACGGAGACCTGGTGGTCGACAGGGGAGCGCTCAAGGTGACCCGGCGTGGCAAGGACGTCAGGCTCACCCCCACCGAGCTGCGCCTGCTGCTCGCGCTCACGCGGCGGCCCGGGCTGGCACTGACCCGCCAGCAGCTTCTCGCCGACGTCTGGGAGCACACCTACCCGGGTGACTCGCGCATCGTGGACGCCTGCGTGCAGCGCATCCGGATGAAGATCGACGACGAGCCGTCACGGCCCGGGTACATCGAGACCGTGCGCGGGTTCGGCTACCGATTCGTCGCGCCGTGAGGGCGGCGCGGAGCGCGGGGCTGCGCCTTCGGCTCATCGCGGGCTTCGTGGTGGTGGCGCTGCTGTCATCGCTGGTCGCGTCCTGCATCGCCTACTACCTGGTACAGCGATCCACGCTGGACAGGACCCAGGCCAACGTGATCGGGGAGTTCAAGAACACCATCGGCAGGAACGTGTCCGACGACATGCCGGAATTCTCGAACTACAACTTTTCGAGCGTCGACTACCTCCAGCAGCTCAAGTCGGCGCTGAGCGTCCAGGGGCGGTACGACGTCAAGCTCGCCCAGGTGCAGCAGGACGGGGTCTACTTCTTCCCCGATCTCGACACCCGCTACGGGGTCGACCTTCCGCCCGACTTCGTGCAGATGGCCAGGAGCAACACGGTCTACCGGCGGATCGACCACCGTGGCACGCCGTTCCTCCTCGTGGGGGCGCAGGTGTACGCGCCCCCGCTCCAAGGGGGGACCTGGCGCCCCACCCCGGTCATGGGTTTCGTCATCGTGAGCCTGGCCCGCGAGGCCGGGGACCTGCGCACTCTCACCCGGGTCCTGGCGATCGGCGGCGTGGTGACGCTCGCCGTCGCCGTCGTCTTCGCCCTGTTCGCCGCGAGGGGGGTCCTCGAGCCCGTGCGCAGGCTGGGGCGGGTCGCCCGTGCCCTCGGCGACGGGAAGCTCGACACCAGGGTCGAGGTGGCGGGTGGCGACGAGCTCGCCGACCTCGCCCGGACCTTCAACCGGACGGCCGGGGCGCTGGAGGAGGGCATCGCCGAGCTGCGCGCCATGGAGGCGTCCTCCCGCCGGTTCGTGGCGGACGTCTCCCACGAGCTCCGCACGCCGCTCACCGCGATAACGGCGCTGGCGGACACCCTCGCGGACAAGGACGTCTCCGCCGCCGACCGGGAGACGGCCGGTCCGCTGGTCACCGAAGGCGTCCGGCGGCTCAGAACCCTCGTGGAGCATCTGATCGAGATCAGCCGGCTCGACTCCGGGACGGCCGCTCTGGTGCCCGACGACATCGACGTCGCCGGCGCGGTGGCGGCGTGCCTGGCGCCGCGCGGCTGGGCGGGGCGTGTGGAGGTCGAGGGTCCCGGCGGCCTGATGGCGCGTCTGGACCCCAGGAGGTTCGACGTCATCCTCGCCAACCTGGTGGGAAACGCGTTCAGGCACGGCGCGCCCCCCGTGGTGGTGCGATTCGGGGAGGAGGCGAGAGACGGCGTGCCCGGGCTGAGGCTCACCGTCGCCGACCACGGGCCTGGCATCCCCCGGTGGCTGCTGCCCCTGGTCTTCGACCGGTTCGTCAAGCAGGACCGGGCTCGTACGAGCAGCGAGGGCAGCGGGCTCGGGCTCTCGATCGCCCGCGCCAACGTCGAGCTGCACGGGGGGACGCTGGACGTGCGGAACGAGTCCTCCGGTGGGGCCGTGTTCACCGTGTGGCTGCCGCTGGGGGAGGACGCGTGAGGCGCCCCGCCGTGACCGGCCTGGTCGCGCTTACGCTGTTCGCGGCAGGCTGCGGCATCCAGCCGACGGGTACCACCGTGGAAGGGGATCCGCCGATAGCGCGGGCCAAGTCCCAGTCGAACCTCGTCTACTTCGTCAAGAACGGGAAGCTGATGAAGGCTACGAGGCCGGGGTTGCCCACCGTGCCGGAGTACGGCCTCCAGCAGCTGATGGAGGGGCCGTCCGAGGTGGAGAAGGCGAGCGGCGTCACCTCCCGCGTGAGCCGCTCCACCATCTCGATCACCCGTGAGGGGGACATCCTGTCCCTGTGGGGGCAGCCGGTGATCAAGGGCATCGGACTGGCCCAGATCGTCTGCACGGGCACCGCCGTCTCCGGGATCCGCGCCGTCAGGCTGGCCAACTGGCAGACGGGAGGCCGCACGCACACCTGCGCGGAGTTCGCCGAGTTCATGTGACCGCGCCTCCTCGCGCCCGGGGCCGGTCGTTCAGGAACGCGGTTACGGGGTGGGCCGAGGGGGGAGCGGGAAGCGGAGGGACGCGGCCACGATGTGGTCCTTGAGCTCGGTGTCGGCCAGGACGTGCTCCACCGAGCCGCCCTCGCCGATCACCGCGTCGGCCAGCTCGTCGATGACGTCCTCGGTACGCCGCGTCGGCCGCCCGCACAGCGGGCACGTGTCGCCCGATCTCGCGAGCCAGCCCGACTCGTCGCACACCACCCCGGGGGCCGTCGCCTCGTCCTGGACCAGCAGGGCCTGCACGGCGGCCACCGAGCCCGCCCACAGGCAGTCGTCCAGGCCCAGCGCGGCGGGGCGGCGCGTCGCCACCCGCTCCAGCACCTCGCCGACCCACCGGCGCTCCTCGTCGCGCTCGTACTGTTCGACGATGCGCTCGGCGCTGTGGCGGATGTCGGCGGGCGTGGCCGTCCTGAGGTCCACGGTGAACGTCCCCGCGACCTTCGGACGCAGGTGCTGGGGGAGGAAGTCCAGGAAGATCGGCACCTCCTCCGGGTGCCCGCCGATGATCAGCAGCTCGTGGTCGCCGGCGCGGAACAGCTCGTCCAGCAGCCGCACGGCGTTGCGGTAGTGCCGTTTCGTGAGGTCGTCGGCGCGGTTGCGTACGCGGTGCTCGGTGAGCCCGTACCAGCCGGCGTAGTTGGGCTTGCGCAGGGCCGGGTCCTGGACGCCGCCGAGTTCGCGCAGCTCGTCCTGGTACAGCTCCCAGGCCGACGCGGACCGCCGGTCGACCACCATGACGCAGGCGCGGTGGTACTCGTCCAGCATGGCGAGCATGGGACGCACCCAGGCCGTGGCGTCCACCATGATCCGGTCGCGCACGGCGCGCGGCAGGACGACCTGCTCGAACAGGTCGCCCTCGCTGCAGGAGAAGACGGCCACGGCGCCGGTCTCCACCCGTTCGAGGCCTTCGAGGTTCTCGATGCGCTCGATGTCACCGCGTATCGACAGGCGCGCCCGGCGTCCCAGGGAGCCGTCCCGCTCCAGGGGGCGGATCTCGTGGAGCAGGCTGTTGATCCGGGTCGAGAGGGCGGCGGGGCCGTCCCGCCCCACTCCGGCGTACAGGGATACCACGGGCAGGTCGCCCCCGTTGAACCTGAGGATCCGGTCGACCGTCTCTGTGGTGATCATGCGTCGCCCCCGTCGCTGGTCCTGACCTCAGTATTCGCTACTCGTCACTCCTCGCTCGTGGACGCCCCCCGCGTCCGGAGCGGAGCGCCCGCCTCGTGCATGTGGCGAAGGGCCTGGGCGTATGAGCTGTACAGGCTGCTCTCCAGATAGGGGATACCCAGCTCGGCGCAGTAGGCCCGGACGATCGGCTGGGCCCGGCGCAGGTTCGGCATCGGCATGCTCGGGAACAGGTGGTGCTCGATCTGGTAGTTGAGCCCGCCGAGGGCGATGTCCACGATCCGGCCGCCCCGCACGTCGCGGGAGGTGAGCACCTGGCGGCGCAGGAAGTCGGGGCGCTCGTCGCCGGTCATCATCGGCATGCCCTTGTGGTTGGGCGCGAACGTGGAGCCCAGGTAGATGCCGAAGATCGCCTGGTGCGCGGCGATGAACAGCAGGCCCTTGCCGAACGGCAGGACCGCGAAGACGGCCGCGAAGTAGGCCACGAAGTGGACGACGAGCAGCGTGCCCTCGACCCGCCGGTGCTTGAGCGACGGCCGTCCGAGGGCACGGAAGCTGGCCACGTGGAGGTTCAGGCCTTCCAAGGTCAGCAGGGGGAAGAACAGGAACGCCTGCCAGCGGCCGATGTACCTGGCCACGCCCCGGCTGTCGGCTGCCTGCCGCTTCGACCAGACCAGGACGTTGGGGGAGACGTCGGGGTCGTGGTCCTCGTGGTTGGGGTTGGCGTGGTGCCGGGTGTGCTTGTCCATCCACCAGCCGTAGCTCATGCCGACGCCGAGGTTGCCCGCCACCCAGCCCGCGAGCTCGCTGGGACGCCTGGACCGGAAGACCTGCCGGTGGGCCAGGTCGTGGGCGACCAGCGCAACCTGGGCGAAGACCAGCGCGAGGAACGCCGCGACCAGGAGCTGGTACCAGGAGTCGCCCACCATGAAGAACGCGACCCAGCCGGCCACGAACAGGCCTCCGACGACGCTCAGCCGCAACGCGTAGTAGGCGGGGCGCCTGTCCAGCAGCCCTGCCTCGGTGATCCGGCGGGAAAGCCGGGCGAAATCGCTGCCGCGCGTCTCCCGCTCCGGGGCTTCGATCGTGGATGAGCTGGTCACAGGTCTCCTCACGTGGTGGCGGATCGACAACCGAGCCAACCCCGGGGAAAGCACCGCGTAGCGTTTGAGGTGGGTTGGAGGCGGCTCGTCCAAGACTGTCGGGATCGCCGGTCGCGCGATATCCAGGCACCATGCCGGTGCACGGTAGTGCTAGCCCCACCATGAGGATGCTTCCGCCGGCCGGTAGGCGGTCCCGGCGACGGATTGGACCGGACAAGTAGGAGGTGGGGATGGTTGACAGGAAAACCTATTTTTCCTACCTTTTAACTAGGTTTCCGGATGAGGGAACGGGGGACGTGAGCGTATGGCACACGAGATCGGCATCATCGGGGCGGGCGTCCACGGGGTCAGCGCCGCTTTCCACCTGGCACGCAGGGGCGTCTCCACGGCCGTGTTCGAGCGGCGCACCCCGGCCTCGGGGCCGACCGGGCGTTCCGGCGGGATCTGCCGGGCGTACTACACCGACCCGTTCCTGGCGGAGACGGCCCGCGACGGCATCGCCTTCCTCGCGGACTTCGGCGAGCGCACGGGCGGCGGCCAGTCCGGCTTCCGCCGTACCGGGGCGTTCTACCTGCACGGGCCCGGCGACGTCGCCGCGGCGCGGGAGACCGCGAGCCGCCTGGCGTCGGCGGGGATCGAGAGCGAGCTGGTGCCGGCGGACGCGCTGCCAGGACGGCTGCCCGCGCTGAGCCTCGACGGGGTGGCGGTCGGCGTCTGGGAGGCGGGCGCCGGGTACGCCGACCCGTTCAGCACGACCCTCGGCCTGGCCGAGGCCGCCCGGCGGCACGGGGCCGCGTTCCACCTCGGCCACCCGGTGACGGCCCTGGCCGAGGAGCCGGGCGGGGTGGCGGTCACCACAGGCGACGGCGAGACCCACCACGTCGGCCGTCTGCTGGTCGCGGCGGGACCGTGGACCTCGGGCCTGCTCGCCGGGCTCGGGATCGACCTGCCCCTGACGGTCGAGCGGCACGTGGTCGCGGTGCTGGAACACGACCCCGCGGACACCGAGGGCCTGGTGCCGCACGTGCTCATCGACGTCGCCGGCGGCTACTACTCCACGCCGCAGCCCCGCACGCAGTTCCTCGTCGGCGGGGTCATCCCCGCCTCGCCCGCCGACCCGGACGCCTTCGGCAGCGCCACGAGGGAGTTCGAGGTCAGGCGGCTCGCCGCCGTCGCCGCCCGCCGCACCCCCGCCAGGCGGCGCGCGGCCCTGGTGGGCGGCTGGGCGTCCCTGTACGACGTCAGCCCCGACTGGCAGCCCGTGACCGGGCGGGTCGGCGAGCGGATCTTCGTGGACGCCGGCACCAGCGGGCACGGGTTCAAGATCGCCCCCGCCTGGGGCGACCACGTGGCGCGGCTGCTCCTGGACGAGCCCGCCGACCCCCGGCTGGCCGCCTTCGCCCCCCAGAGGTTCGCCGCGGGCGCGGAGCTCGCCGCGGGGTTCGGCGCCGCCCGCATCCTCGGGTGACGCCGGAGACGCGCGCGGAGCGCGTGACCATCCCGCCGAGCCCGTCCCGGGCCGGCACACCGAGCAGGAGGATCCCCCGATGAGCAGGCCGCGCAAGCAGGTTCACCTGGCGGCGCACTTTCCCGGCGTCAACAACACCACCGTCTGGGCCGATCCCCGGTCCGGGAGCCAGATCGACTTCGCCTCGTTCCGCCACCTCGCCGCGACGGCCGAACGCGGGAAGTTCGACTTCTTCTTCCTGGCGGAGGGGCTGCGGCTGCGCGAGCTCAAGGGCCGCGTCCACGACCTGGACGTCGTCGGCCGCCCGGAGTCCCTCACCGTCCTGTCCGCGCTCGCCGCCGTCACCACGCGGCTCGGCCTGGCCGGCACGGTCAACGCCACCTTCAACGAGCCGTACGAGCTGGCGCGGCGCCTGGCCACCCTCGACCACCTGAGCGACGGCCGCGCCGCCTGGAACATCGTCACCACCTCCGACGCCTTCACCGGGGAGAACTTCCGGCGCGGCGGCTTCCTCGACAGGGCCGACCGCTACAGCCGCGCCGCGGAGTTCCTCCAGCTCGCCCGCGAGCTGTGGGACTCCTGGCGGCAGGACGCCGTCGTCGCCGACCCCGCCTCCGGGGCGTTCGTACGGCCGGACGGCATCACCCCGGTGCGGCACGAGGGCCCCCAGTTCGACGTCTCCGGGACGTTCAACGTCCCGCGCGGCCCGCAGGGGCACCCGGTGATCATCCAGGCCGGCGACTCCGGCGAGGGACGCGAGTTCGCCGCCTCCACCGCGGACGTCATCTTCAGCAGGCACGGCACCCTCCACGAGGGCCAGGCGTTCTACCGGGACGTCAAGGGCCGGATGGCCAGGTACGGCCGCGCGGAGGACCGGCTGAAGATCCTTCCCGCGACGACGTTCGCGCTGGGCGACACCGAGGAGGACGCGGCGGAGAACGCCGCCGAGATCCGGCGGCGCCAGGTGGGCCCGCAGACGGCGATCGCCTTCCTGGAGCAGGTCTGGGGACGGGACATGTCCGCCTACGACCCCGACGGCCCGCTGCCGGACGTCGACCCCGACCTCTCGGGCGGGGTGTCGGCGGGACGGGTGCCGCTGGGCGACCGGGCCGAGGTGGCCGCCAAGTGGCGGGCCCTGGCCGACGAGAAGAAGCTCAGCATCCGCGAGCTGGTCATCGAGGTGACGGGCCGCCAGAACTTCGTCGGCACCCCGGCCTCCGTGGCCGCCCGCATCGACGAGTTCGTCCAGTCGGACGCCGCCGACGGCTTCATCCTGGTGCCGCACCTGACCCCGGGAGGCCTGGACGACTTCGTCGACCACGTGGTGCCGCTGCTCCAGGAGCGCGGGGTGTTCCGGGCCGACTACACAGGGACGACGCTCCGCGACCACCTCGGGATCCCCATGCCCGGCGGCTGACCGCCGGGCATGGGCGCCGCGTTCTCACGGGCCCGGGGTCAGCCCCGGACGGCGGCCTGGATCTCTTCGAGGAGCCGGACCTCCTCGTCGATGTCGGTCCCGGCGATGCTGGCGAGGAGCACGTGGTCCACGCCGGCGCCCTCCAGCCGCTTGAGGTCCTCGGCGATCTGGCGGGGCGCGCCGCCGAGGAACGGGCGCTCGCCGCCCAGCGGCTCGCGGGTGATCGGCACGTTGGCCCGCGCGACCACGGTCAGGGCGGAGGGGTCGCGCCCGGCCTCACGCGCCGCCTCCCGGAAGCCGCCGGCGAGCTGCCGCAGCACCTCCTCGGAGACGGCGATCGGGTTCAGCCCGTCGGCGATGCGCCCGGCCCGCCGGATCCCCGCGGGCGTCATGGAGCCCAGCAGGATGGGGATCGTGGCCCGCACCGGCTTGGGGTTCACCTCCGAGGAGGCGATCCGGTAGAAGCGGCCCTCGTACTCCACCGGGTCGGGACCCCAGCACGCCCGCATGGCCGCGACGACCTCGTCCATGCCGGCGCCCATCCGGCGGATCGGCACGTTGGCCGTCTCGAACTCCTGGGGCATCCATCCCTGCCCGAGACCCGCGATCACGCGTCCGCCGCTGAACTGGTCGAGGGTGGCGAACCGGCGCGCCAGCACGACCGGGGGATGGAACAGCGCGTCGATCACGCTGGTCCCGAGCTTGATGCGGTCGGTGAGCGCGGCGACGTAGCTGAGCGTTTCGAGCGGCTCGTACGTCAGCCTGTAGATCTCGGGGATCCGCTGCGGCGGGCCTCCGCCGGGCTGCGGGAGCTCGGCGAACGGGCGCAGAAGCCGCTCGTAGGTCCACAAAGAGTCGTAGCCCAGCCTCTCGGCCTCCTGGGCGAAACGGGCAATGTTCGCGGGTGACGCGAGCGCCCCCGATGTGGGCAGCGCAACACCGAGCTCCATACGCGATCCTCAGGTAGTGGGGAACGGAACGATCGCCGATATTCCTGGTCGGTTCACAGGGTAGCCTCCTCGATCTTGAGACCCGCGGCCTCTCCGCCGGTCTCTCGCCGATCGGCTCCCGCCCCATGCCCAGCCTCCCAAGGGGCCGTGCGTATTCCTCAAACAACCGGAAAAGGATGTGCCCATCGCGGTCGCCCCGCCCTCGTGAGTGCGGCCACGCCCCATGCCGCCCGGCACCGGTCGCATATCCTCTACGGCACGTCACATTTCGCCCGGCGAGTGGCATGAGCGGGTCCGGCGGAGCAGGATGACCTGATCCGCGCCGGCCCTGTGCGCCACACTCCCGGTGCTTGGGACGGCCCGAGTCCCGGCATCCACCAGATCCAGCTACCGCGAGGAGACCCCGTTGAGCACCGCACCGAGGACAGACAACCTCGATCTCGCCACCACCGCCCGGGAGATCGCGGACAGCGTGCCCGCCGGATCCCTGAGCCACGCCGCGGCCACGTCGGTGGCCATCACCTGCGCCACCACCAGGGACATCTCCGAGGCCCGCGCCGCGCTCGACGGCGTCACCCCCGCCGACGTCCGCGAGGCCGCGCTCGACCTCTTCGTCCGCCTGGCCGCCGGCGCCGAGTAGGCCACGCGCGCACCCCGGGCCGCCGTCCGCGGCGCACGGCTCAGGCCCGGGTCAGGGTCTGAACGAAGTCGCCGGCGAACCCGGCGGAGTCGACCGCGGTGACCACCCGGGTGCCGGGCGCCGGCTCGTACGGGAAGGGCGGGGGCAGGCCCTCGGGGGTCCGCATCAGCCTGGCGCGCCAGAGCGACCCCTCGCGGACGACGTTGACCGGCCCGAGGACGGCGGCGGTCGCGCGGGCGGGGTCGACCAGGATCCCGGCCGCCAGCGGGTCGTGCAGCGGGACGACCCGCCGGCCCCGCTCCTTCTCGTAGAAGTCCAGGTAGGGGTCCAGAATCTCGGTGGCGAACCGCGCGACGGGGGTGCCGGCCGCGCGCAGGGCCGCGATGGCCGGTTCGTCCAGGATCGTGGTGGCGGTGACGTTCACCCCCACCATGACCAGCTCGCCGCGCGGGGCGGAGACGACCACGCGGGCCGCCACGGGGTCGCCGGCGGTGTTGACGTCGGTCATGAGCAGGTCGCCGGGGACGGTGTACGGCCCGGAGCCGCCCATCTGCACGACCGAACGATACTTTGTAAAGAGCCCCGGATCGATGCGCAGTGCCAGGGCCAGGTTGGTCGGCGGGCCGAGCGCCAGCAGATCGAGCTCGCCCGGCCGCTCGCCCGCCAGCCGTACGAGCAACTCGGCGGCGGTCTCGTCGGTCACGGGGGGCATCGGGCGGTCGTAGCCGCGATCACCGAGCCCGTCCTCGCCGTGGGCCCCGCGGGTGACGCGCGGGGTGCCGGACAGTGGCTCGGCCGCGCCGCGCGCGATCGGCACGCGGAGCCCGAGCAGTCGGGTGACGTACCCGATGTTGCGCACCGCGTCCCGCTCCGCGCAGGTGCCGGACACCGAGGTCACGGCCACGATCTCCGCGTCAGGGCGTCCGGCCAGGTAGAGCAGCGCGAGGGCGTCGTCGATCCCGGTGTCGGTGTCGACGACCACGCGGTGGCTCATCGCGCGGGTCGCTTCCCATCGCCCCCAACGGCCGCCGGTCCGGACCCGGCGAAGTGGTCCGACACGCGGGCGGGCTCGAAGGCGCCGCGCGCGGTCACGATGCGGGTCACCAGGTGGGGCGGCGTGGCGTCGAAGGCCGGGTAGTAGCCACGCGTGCCCTCGGCGGCGGTGCGCCTGCCGAGCACGTGCAGGACCTCCTCGCCGTCGCGGTGCTCGATCTCGACGTCCCCTATGCCGGGCGAGAGCGGGTCCGGGGCGTGGGAGAGCGCGTAGAACGGCACGCCGAACGCGCCGGCGGCCAGTGCCACCGCGAGCGTGCCCACCTTGTTGACCACGTGGCCGTCCATGGTCACGCGGTCGGAGGCGACCAGCGCGACGTCGGCCAGCCCGTCCGCCAGCGCGGACGGCACCATGCCGTCGGTGATCACGGTGGGCCGGTAGCCCATCTCGACCAGTGTGGCGGCGGTGAGCCTCGCCCCCTGCAGGTAGGGCCGGGTCTCGGTGCAGACGAATTCGAGCCGCTTGCCCATCTGCTCGGCCGCCTGGACGGCGCCGATCAGGTAGGCGTCGCCCCAGCAGTGGGTGAGCACCCGCGCGCCGTCCTCAAGCAGCTCCGCGGCGTACCGGCCGAGGGCTCTGGTGCCCGCGCGGTACTCCTCGTCGTACCCGGCCGCCGCCTTCTCCACGGCGGCGACCAGCTCGTCCCCGTGTGCTCCGGCGAGCGGGCCGTCCACGGTGCCCGCCAGGATCGCGCGCACGGCGTCGCGGATGTGGTTGTTGGTGGGCCGGGTGGAGATCAGCCTGCGGCCGGCGGCGCGCAGCCGATCCGCAGCGGCTCCGGGCGCGGCGTCCCTCGCCTCCCGGGCGGCGAGGACCATGCCGGCGGTCGTGGCGAAGGTCGGCCCGGAGCTCTGCGTGACCATCAGCTCGATGGCCACCGCGACGTCCTCCATGGTGGCGCAGTGCACCCACCGGCGTTCGAACGGGTAGACGCGGCGGTCGAGGATGTCCACCCCGTCGCCGGTCGTCCGCACCGAGTCCGCCAGTGCCGGTACGTTCCGGAGGTCACTCACCGGGTCATCCCCTTTCGCGTGGACCGTGCCGGGTCGTGAGGGCGTTCCGCCCGGGCGGCCGCGCTCCGTCCGGCGCTCATCCCCTCACTGAACAGCGACACGCCGCCGCGGGGCAACCCGGCGGCCTTCCTTCCCCGGTTTCCGGTAGTAGGGGTCTGATGGCACGAACGGCCGTCCCGCTAGGGGTAGCCGTACGAATAGGGGTGACGGAAGACTTCGCTTAACCGGCGGACGAAGTTTGTGAGATTGTTCTGGTGCGGCGGATGACGAGGTCTGCCGTGCGCCCGTGAACGGATGCCCCGCAATTGCATAGTTTTCCTACCAAATTCATGGGATACTAGGGGGTGTAGAGGAGGCGACATGAGCCCGGACCGGAACCACCCGTCATGGCCACGCGCCGAGAGCCCCTTCACCGCGGCGGTCATGGCAGGCCGCTGGATCCGGTCGGCGGCGGTCGACGACGAGCGCGGGCGCCACTGGCACGCCAACCCCGATCCCCGGCGCCAGTCGGCCAGGTCGGGCCATCCCGGCTCGCTGTACGCCGGGGCCGCCGGCATCGTGCTGTTCTTCCTGGAGCTCGCCGCGGCGACCGGGCACGAGGCCTACCTGGACGACGCCAGGCAGGGCGCGCGCTACCTGGCCTCCACCCTCGGGGACGAGGCGGGCCTGTCCCTCTACCACGGCCTCACCGGCATGGTCTTCGCGCTGGCGGAGGCGGGGTGGGCGACCGGGGACGAGAGCCTCGAGGTCGCGGCCAGGGCCGGGGCCGACCGCGTCGTCCGGAGCCTGCGCAGGACCGGCGACGGTGTGGGCTGGACCGGCGATCCCGCGCAGCGCGGCGACGGCGGCATCATCCTCGGCCTGCTGCACGCCTCGGGCATCCTCGGCGTCTCGGCGTACGAGGAGGTCGCCGTCGAGGCGGGGGCGCGCGTCGCCGACCAGGTGGTGCCCGGCCACAGGTTCGGCGAGGACGGGTGCCCCGACCTCCCGGTGGACGCCGTCACGCCCGGCTTCCTGTCCGGCACGGCCGGCACGGCCTTCCTGCTCGCCCGGCTGTACGGCGTGACGCGCGACAGGCGGTTCCTCGACGCGGCGCGCAGGGGGGCCGACTTCGTCCGCACCGTCAGCACCGTGAGCGACAAGCACGTCCTGGTGCCGCACCACGTCCCCCAGGGGCGTGGCCTGCACTACCTCGGCCTGTGCTCGGGGTCGGCGGGGGTGGCCCGCATGTTCTACGAGCTCTACCGGGTGACGGGAGACCAGGGCGACCTCGACTGGGTGCGCAGGCTCGCCGCCGGCATCATGTGCAGCGGCGTCCCGCGCCGCCAGACCGCCGGGTTCTGGAACGTCGCCTGCCAGTGCTGCGGCTCGGCGGGCCTGCTGGAGACCTTCGTCGGGCTGTGGGCCGCGACCGGGGAGGTGTCCTACCTGGACTTCGCCAGGACCCTCGCGGACAACCTGATCGGCCGCGCCACCGGGCACGACGACGCCGGCTACCGGTGGTACCAGGCCTACCGGCGGCTGAGGCCGTGGGAGGTGACGGCCGACACCGGTTACATGATCGGCGCGGCGGGCATCGGCTCCGCGCTCCTCCACCTGGACGCCGCGGGGGCGACGGGGGAACCTCGCAGGCTCATCCTGCTCCCTGACAACCCGTTCCCCGCCATCCCGGTGCCGGCCTCGGCGCTGCGCCGCTCGCCCTGACCCCTGGCCGCCCGCCGTCAGACGTCGGAGGCCCCGGAGCGGTGAGTGCGGCCGGAGCCGGCTTCGGTGTCCCTGGCGGACGGCGGGGCGAGGGGCAGCCGGAGCACGAAGCGCGCGCCCCGCTTGCTCGGCTCGATGATGAGGGTTCCGCCGCCGGTCTCCGCGATCTGCCGGGCGATGGGCAGGCCGAGCCCGGTGCCGCCCGAGTCCTTGTTGCGCGCCGCGTCAAGCCGGGCGAACCGCTGGAAGACGTACCCCCGCTTGTCGGGATCGATGCCCGCGCCGTCGTCGAGCACCTCCAGCACCGCGGCGCCGGGGGAGGAGCCCGGGCCGCCGGGCTCCCGGCGCACCGTCACAGATACCGACGAATCGGCGTGCCGCTCGGCGTTGTCCAGCAGGTTGGTGAGCAGCCTGGCCAGCCGCAGGCGGTCGCCGATCACGAGGGCGCCTGGCTCGACGTCACGCTTGATCATCTTGGCCGAGTGGCGGCGGTCCAGCTCGGAGCCGACCAGCTCGGACAGGTCCAGCGGCTCGCGCAGGCCCGGCGCGCCGGCGTCCAGCCGCGCCACCATCAGCAGGTCGGCCACGATGGCCTGCAGCCGGTCCAGGCTGCCGAGCAGGGACGATCCCATCGTGGTGACGTCGGTCTGGTCGGGGGCCATCATCGCGTCCTCCACCTCGGCGCGCATGGCCGTGATCGGGCTGCGCAGGTCGTGGCCGGCGTCCGAGGCGAACTGGCGCTGCCGCTCCATCGCGCTCTGCAGCCGGTCGAGCGTGCGGTTCACGCTCTCGGCCAGGTTGTGGATCTCGTCCTTGCCGGACGGGACGGGCACGCGCCGGCCGAGGCAGGTGGCGTTGATCTCGTCCAGCTCGGACCTGATGGCGTCCACCGGCATCAGCGATCCCCTGACGACGCGGTAGCTGACGTAGGTGACAGCCCCGGTGAGGAAGACCGCCCCGCCGATCAGCACCAGCGCCAGCCGGGGATGGACCAGATACGGGACCACTGGCGCGGCGCTGTAGACGATCCACGGCTCCCCTGAGCGGTAGACCCGCTGTGCCACCACGATCTGGCACTGGTCACGGGGGAAGACGCGGTCGCACACCACGGAGGTCTGGGTGCTCCTGCCGTTGGAGGGGGTGAAGCTCGCTATCGGGGGCTTGCCCTGGAGCCGCGGGGTGGAGAAGACCACCTTGCCCCGGGGGTCGACGACCTGGAGGTTTTCGACCAGGCCGTGGGGGAGCGGGTTGAGGGGAGTCTCCCGGTCGACCACGGAGGCGACGCGGCCGGCGGCGGCGGTGATCTCGTTCGTGAGGTAGTCGGTGGCGAGACGGTTGACGGCCACCATGAGGACGGTGGCGAGCAGCGTGGAGAGCAGGGCCGCCACGACGCCGGCGAACAGCGTGAAGCGAGCCCTGACCGACCACCGGTGCCGAAGATCCACCGTTTCGCCCCCCGAGACCAGTCGACCACACCGGCCGGCGGCCCTCGCGGCGGGGGCGGGAGAGGGGCGCTCAGTCGGCGGGGCGGGCGGTGCCCGCGTCGCCGTTCTGCCCTGTCAGGGTGCGCACCGTTTCGGTGAGGTGGGCCACCTGGAGCTCTAGGCTGTGAACCCGGGCCTCCAGTTCGACGGAGCTGGGGGGCTGGTATGCGGCGATCTGCCTGGGCATCGGCGACCGGTCCCTTCCGTGGTGGTCAGTGCGCGGGCGTGAGGGGACGCGGGGGGTGTCCGTCGCGATCCCAGCCTCCTACCTCTGCCCACACAGCTGCCTGGCAAGCACAAACGGTCCTATCAGGCTACGTGACTTTGCGACGATCTACCTTCGGCCGCGCCGCGCGGCGCGCGGAGGACCGCCCGGGCGTCACTCCCGCGACCGCGCGGGATAGGCGTGCGTCTCGGCGGCCCTGATGGCGGCCCAGACCTTCTGGCCCAGGGAAAGGCCGAGGTCGGCGACGGCGGCGGCGGTGAGGTCGGCGGTGGTGGTGATCGGGCCGTCGAGGTGGACGCGGATGCGGTCGCCGTGCCGCTCGATCCCCTCGACACTGCCCTGCCACATGTTCCTGGGCGAGCCCTCCGGCCGCACCGCGTACAGCGTGACCGCCGAGGGCGGGAAGGCGACGAACACCGGGCCGCGCAGGTCCTCGGTCACGTTCAGCGTGAGCGCGCGGCCGGTGGCCGGGTCCTCCGGGGGCCCGTCGATCGCCACGTCGTGCCCGTGGGCCTCGCCCTGGTAGAGGTTGAGCCCGACGAGGCGGGCGACGTGGCCGGTGCGCGGGTGGCGGGCCACCTCCGAGGGCGT
Source organism: Sphaerisporangium viridialbum (assembly GCF_049674955.1). Taxonomy (GTDB): domain Bacteria; phylum Actinomycetota; class Actinomycetes; order Streptosporangiales; family Streptosporangiaceae; genus Sphaerisporangium; species Sphaerisporangium viridialbum. The sequence continues at coordinate 4,203,987 of NZ_CP187232.1, forward strand.
GCCCTCCTGCACCAGGTGGCCGTCCTCGATCACGATGAGCCGGTCGGCCAGCGCCATGGCGTCCACCGGGTCGTGGGTGACCAACAGGCAGGCGCCGGTGAAGCCGGACAGATGGTCCCGGAGCCGGGCCCGGACCGGCAGGCAGGTGTGCGGGTCGAGGGCGGCCAAGGGCTCGTCCAGGAGCAGCACGCGCGGCCGTACGGCGAGCGAGCGGGCCAGCGCCACCCGCTGGGCCTGGCCGGCGGACAGGTCCCCCGGCATGTCCCCGAGGTGGTCGCCGAGCCCGACGTGCCGCAGCCAGGCGGTGGCGGCGCGCCGGGCCTCGGCCCTGGTCGCCCCGCGGCACCGGGGCCCGAAGGCGACGTTCCGCAGGGCGTTCATATGGGGGAACAGCAGGGGGTCCCGGCAGACCATGCCGAACGGGCGCTGCTCGGACGGGCGTGCGTGCACCGCCGCGCCGTCCAGCAGGATGTGGCCGCCCGACGGCCGGGTGAGGCCGGCCAGGACCCGGAGGGCGGTGGTCTTGCCGGCGCCGGTCGGGCCGAGCAGGGCGACGACCTCTCCGGGGCCGAGGCGGATCTTGAGGTCGAGCCGGAAGCGGGGGCGCTCGACGAGCAGGTGGGCGTCCATCATGCGACGTTCACCCAGCGTCCGCGCAGGCAGGCGAGGACGGCGACGCACACCAGGAGCATCAGCAGGCTGAGCGCGATGGCGGCCTCCGGGTCGCTCTCCAGGGCGTGGTAGACGGCCAGGGGCATGGTCCGCGTACGCCCGGGGATGCTCCCCGCGAAGGTGACCGTCGCGCCGAACTCGCCGAGGGCGCGGGCCCAGCACAGCACGGCTCCCGCGGCGACTCCCGGAGCGACCAGGGGCAGCGTCACCCGGCGGAAGACCGTCCATCGCGAGGCGCCGAGGATGGCCGCGGCCTCCTCGAAGCGCGCGTCGGTGGCCCTGAGCGCGCCCTCCACGCTGAGGACGAGGAACGGCATCGCCACGAAGGCCTCCGCGAGCACGACCGCCGCCGTGGTGAAGGGGAGCACGGCGCCGGAGCCCAGCCACGCGCCCACCAGGCCGCCCCGGCCGAGGGCCAGCAGCAGGGCGACGCCGCCGGCCACCGGCGGCAGGAGCAGCGGCACCGTCACGAGGGCCCTGACCAGCCGCCTGCCGCGGAACGCGACGCGGGCCAGCATCCAGGCCAGCGGCACCCCGGCCAGCAGGCAGGCGACGGTGGCGGCCGTGGAGGTCACCAGCGACAGCCGGAGGGCCTCCAGCACGTGGGGGTCGCCAAGGCGGGCGCCGAGCGTGCCCCAGGGCGCCCGTGCGAGCAGCCCGGCGAGCGGGAGCGCCAGGAACGCGAGCCCGATCGCGGCGGGCACCATCAGGACCATGGGAACGCCGCCCGCTCCGTCATGGACGGCACGGTGGCCGTCGTCCCGCGATCTTCGCCGAGTGGCTGTAAATACCCTCATGCCGCTTTCATCCCCTGGTTACCGCTTCGGAACTCCCCTCCGGCCTGGCGGCAGGCGCGGCGGGGACGTTTAGCTTCGCCCGAGATGTGTAGATGGGGGGACGAATCGAAAGGAGCGGGCCCATGAACTCCGTGACCTCAGCCGGTCACCAGGCGCGGGGAGCCGCGCGGCAAGCGACCAACAGCCGGACGTTCGAGCGGCTGACGCGGTTCGGGATGGCGTGCCGGGGTGTGCTCTACGCGCTGATCGGCATCCTGGCGCTGCAGATCGCCTTCGGGGGCGGAGGGAAAGAGGCGGACAAGACCGGCGCCGTGCGCACGGTCGCCGAGCAGCCGTTCGGCACCGTACTTCTCTGGCTGCTCGCCATCGGTTTCGTCGCCCTCGCGCTGTGGCAGGCCTCCGAGGCGCTGATGGGAGGGCTCAAGGCCAAGGATCGCGTCGAGGCCGTCGCGCACACCGTGGTCTACGCCCTGGCCGTCGGCACCATCCTCAGCTTCCTGCTGCACGGCACCACCGGCAGCTCGACCGACGAGCAGTCCAAGGACCTCACCGCCACCGTCATGGACTGGCCGGGCGGCCGGCTCATCGTGGGGGCGGTCGGCCTCGGCGTCATCGCGCTCGGCCTGTACTGGATCTACGAGGGCGTGACCAAGAAGTTCTGCCACAACCTGCGTACCGGCGAGATGTCCCCGAAGACCCGGGGCGTCGTCGAGAAGCTCGGCATGGTCGGGTACTCGGCTCGCGGCGTCATCGCGGCGGCGGCGGGCGTCTTCCTCATGCAGTCGGCGATCACCTACGACCCCAAGGAGGCCAAGGGCATCGACTCCACGCTGCGGTCGTTCGCCGACACCCCGCTCGGGCCGTGGCTGCTCGTCGTGGTCGCGCTCGGCCTGGTCGTGTTCGCCGTCTACTGCTTCTGCGAGTCCCGCTGGCGCAGGACCTGACACCCTTCTCACCGCACGTCACGACGGACCCGGCCGGCGAAGCGCCCGGGTCCGTCTTCGCGTTCGTCCCTAGACGTTGCGCCGGTACTGGCCCCCCGCCTCGAACAGCGCCTCGGTGATCTGGCCCAGCGAGCAGACGCGGGCGGCGTCCATCAGGGCGGCGAAGGCGTTCCGGTCGGACATCGCGGCCTCCCTGAGCCGCCGGAGCGCCTCGGGCGCCTCGGCCGCGTGCCGCCCCTGGAACTCCCGCAGCCGGGCGAGCTGGCCGCGCTTCTCCTCCTCGGTGCCCCTGGCGAGCTCCAGCGTGCCGTGCTCGGTCGCCCCCTCGGGGTTGCGGAAGGTGTTGACCCCGATGATCGGCAGTGACCCGTCGTGCTTGCGGGTCTCGTACAGCATCGACTCGTCCTGGATACGGCCCCGCTGGTAGCCGGTCTCCATCGCGCCGAGCACGCCGCCCCGGTCCGACAGCCGCTCGAACTCCGAGAGGACGGCCTCCTCGACCAGGTCGGTGAGGTCGTCGACGATGAAGGATCCCTGCAACGGGTTCTCGTTGACCGCCAGGCCCCACTCCCGGTTGATGATCATCTGGATCGCCATGGCCCGGCGCACGGACTCCGGGCTCGGGGTGGTCACCGCCTCGTCGAAGGCGTTGGTGTGGAGGCTGTTGCAGTTGTCGTAGATGGCGATCAGGGCCTGCAGGGTGGTGCGGATGTCGTTGAAGTTCATCTCCTGCGCGTGCAGCGACCGGCCCGAGGTCTGGATGTGGTACTTCAGCTTCTGCGACCGCTCGCCCGCTCCGTACCTGTCGCGCATGGCGACCGCCCACACGCGGCGGGCCACCCGGCCGAGCACGCTGTACTCCGGGTCCATGCCGTTGGAGAAGAAGAACGACAGGCTCGGCGCGAAGTCGTCCACCGCCATGCCCCTGGCGAGGTACGCCTCGACGTAGGTGAATCCGTTGGCCAGCGTGAAGGCCAGCTGCGTGATCGGGTTCGCCCCCGCCTCGGCGATGTGGTAGCCGGAGATCGACACCGAGTAGAAGTTGCGCACCTGGTTGGCGATGAACCACTCCTGCACGTCGGCCATCATCCGCAGGCTGAAGTCCGTCGAGAAGATGCAGGTGTTCTGCCCCTGGTCCTCCTTCAGGATGTCGGCCTGCACCGTGCCGCGCACCGTGGCGAGCGTGGCCTTCCTGAGGGCCTCGGCCTCCTCGGCGTCCGGCTCGCGCCCGTTGCCGGCCTCGAACCGCGCAAGGGCCTGGTCCATCGCGGTGTGCAGGAAGAACGCCAGGATGGTCGGGGCGGGCCCGTTGATGGTCATCGACACCGACGTGTTCGGCGAGGACAGGTCGAAGCCTTCGTACAGCGCCTTCATGTCGTCCAGGGTGGCGATCGACACCCCCGAGGTGCCCACCTTGCCGTACACGTCGGGCCGTTCGGCGGGGTCGTTGCCGTACAGGGTGACCGAGTCGAACGCCGTCGACAGGCGCACGGCGGGCTGGCCGTCCGACAGCATCTTGAACCGCCGGTTCGTACGGAACGGGTCGCCCTCGCCGGCGAACATGCGGATCGGGTCCTCGTCGTCCCGCTTGAAGGGGAACACCCCGGCGGTGAAGGGGAACCGCCCGGGCAGGTTCTCCGAGCGCAGGAACCGCAGCAGCTCGCCGTGGTCGGTGAACCTCGGCAGCGCCACGCGCGGCACGCGGCTGCCCGACAGCGAGGTGCGCCACAGCGGCGTGCGCAGTTCCTTGCCCCGCACGGTCACCACCAGCTCCTCGGCGGAGTATGCGGCGACCGTCTCGGGCCAGCCGTCCAGCAGGGCGCGGCCGTCGCCGGGCAGTTCGGCGTCGGCGCGGTCGCGCAGCGCGTCCAGCGCCGAGGCGTCGCCGCCCTCGGCGGCCAGCAGGCCCCGCACCTCGGCGAGCTGCTGGCGGCGGCGCGCCACCTCGGCCTGCCGCGTGGTCTGCCGGTGGTAGTCCCGCACTGCCTCCGCGATCTCGGCGAGGTACCTGACCCGGGCCGGGGGCACGATCGCGGCGCCCAGGCTGGAGGTCTTGACCGACGTCCCGGGAAGCAGCCCGGGGCTGGGCGGCAGGCCCTTGTCGCCGAGCAGCTCGCGCAGCCGCTGGTAGAGCGCGGTGACGCCGTCGTCGTTGAACCGCGCGGCGACGGTGCCGTAGACCGGCATGTCCTCTGGGGCGGTGCCGAAGGCCTCGCGGTTGCGCACCATCTGGCGCCGCACGTCGCGCAGGGCGTCCTCCGCGCCGCGCCGGTCGAACTTGTTGATCGCGACGACGTCGGCGAAGTCGAGCATGTCGATCTTCTCAAGCTGCGAGCTCGCGCCGAACTCGGGGGTCATGACGTACAGCGAGATGTCGCTGAACGGCACGATCGCGGCGTCGCCCTGCCCGATGCCGGGGGTCTCCACGATCACCAGGTCGTTCCCGGCGGCCCGGCACACGGCGATCACGTCGGCGAGGTGCTCGGGCAGCTCGTGGGACCCGCGGGTGGCCAGCGAGCGGAAGAACACGTCCGAGCCGAGGCTGTTCATCCGGATCCGGTCGCCGAGCAGGGCGCCGCCGCCCCTGCGCCGGGTCGGGTCCACCGCGACCACCGCGACGCGGAGCTTGTCCTCGTAGTCGACGCGCAGCCTGCGGATCAGCTCGTCGGTGAGCGAGGACTTGCCCGACCCGCCGGTGCCGGTGATGCCGAGCACCGGGACGTGTCGTCCCGAGGCGGCGGCGCGCACCGCGTCCAGGTACGGCCGCCCGGCCTTGCCCGCCTCGACGAAGGTGATCGCCCTGGCCACGGCCCCGTGGTCGCCGCCGGCCACGGCGGGCGGCTCGGCGCCCTCGGTCAGGTCGACGTCGCACGCCTCGATGACGCCGTTGATCATGCCGGCGAGGCCGAGGCGCTGGCCGTCCTCGGGGGAGAAGATCTTGGCCACCCCGTGGCCCTCCAGGGCGGCGATCTCGTCGGGGACGATGACCCCGCCGCCGCCCCCGTAGACCTTGACGTGCCCGGCGCCCCGCTCGCGCAGCAGGTCGACGAGGTAGGTGAAGAACTCGACGTGACCGCCCTGGTAGGAGCTGATCGCCACGCCCTGCGCGTCCTCCTGGACGGCCGCGGTGACGATCTCGTCCACCGACCGGTCGTGGCCGAGGTGGATCACCTCCGCGCCCTGGGACTGCAGGATGCGGCGCATGATGTTGATCGCCGCGTCGTGCCCGTCGAACAGGGCCGCCGCGGTGACGACTCGCACGGGATTGGCAGGTACGTACACCGGCGCTCCTCAGGAAGTTACTAGGACGTCCTACTAAATTGTAGGACGTCCTAGTAACGCATGGGAACCCGCACGGGGTGCGGCCGGGGGTGGGCCGGCTATCCACCGAGGAGGGGCGGCGGGGGCGCGACGCGGTGGAGCGCCTGCCTGCCGCCGCTTCCTGCCGCCGTGCTGCGCCGAAGAGGCGACGGCGGGATGGGAAGGACGCAGCGGCAGGCGTGGAGACTTCCGGTCAGGCCGCGGCCCTGTCCGGCGAGGACTCGCGAAGCGTCTTCAGCGCGCCGCTCCAGGAGACGACCTCGTCGAGCATGGCGTTGACCGCCTGCTCCTGGTGGGGGGCCGGCGTGAACGCCGTCATGTCAGTGAAGTCCGTGAACAGCGACAGCGCGACCTGGCCGCGGACGTCGGCGATCTTCAGGTTGGCCATGATCATACGCAGGTGCTCGACCGCCCGCGTCCCGCCGGACGCGCCGTAGCCGACGAACCCCGCCGCCGGACCTCGCTCTTGCGTCCCAGGCGGGTGCTTCCGGTGATGATCGCCAGTTTCATGATGCTGTGACGTTTCCTGATGGGTGGAAGGCGGCGGGATCAGGCGGCGGGGGTCACCTTGACGGCGGAGATGTCGAACTCCAGGGTGATCTTCTCGGAGACCATGACGCCGCCGGCCTCCAGCACCGCGTTGAAGTTGATGCCGTAGTCCTTGCGGTTGACCACGGTGCGGCCCTCGAAGCCGGCGCGCTCGGCCCCGAAGGCGTCCTTGGCCGAGCCGGTGTACTCGAAGTCGATGGTGATCGAGCGGGTGACGTCCTTGATGGTCAGGTCGCCCGTGACCCGGAACTCCGTCGCGCCGACCTGCTCGACGGCGGTGCTGGTGAAGGTGATCAGCGGGAAGGCGGGGGCGTCGAAGAAGTCGTTGGTGCGCAGGTGGCCGTCGCGCTGCTCGTTGCGGGTGTCGACGCTGGCGACCTGGACCGTCACCTTGGCGTGCGACTTCGACGGGTCGGCCGCGTCGAGGTAGGCGCTGCCCTCCCACTCGTTGAAGGCGCCGTGGACCTTGGTGACCATGGCGTGCCGGGCGACGAAGCCCAGGCGGCTGTGCGCGGTGTCGAACTGGTACTGGCCGGTGAGCTCGGGGCTGAGGGTGCTCGTCGACATATGGGGACTCCCTTGAAAACGGGGTTGGATGCGTTTGACGTGCGCTTTCGCGCGATGTTGATGCATCAGCAAGTTAATCGAAAGATGTTGATGCGTCAACATTCGGTAGGATCGATGATGTGACCGAGACCCGGTGGCTGGACGAGCGCGAGCAGCGCATGTGGCGCGCCTTCGGGAACATGCGCCGCCGGCTCGACAGCGCGATGGAGCGGCACCTCAACGGCGAGAGCCTGTCCATGGCCGACTACCAGCTCCTCGTCCCGCTGTCGGAGGCCCCCGGCGGCAGGATCCGTGCCCGCGAGCTGCGCCGGTCGATCAGCTGGGACCGCAGCCGCCTGTCCCACCAGCTCCGCCGCATGGAGCAGCGCGGGCTCATCACCCGTGAGGACTGCCCGGGAGACGCGCGCGGCACCGTGATCCGCCTGACCGCCGAGGGCCGCCGCACGATCGAGGCCGCCGCCCCCGGCCACGTCGAGACCGTGCGGCGCCTGTTCGTCGACGCGCTGACCCCGGACGAGATCGAGACCCTGACGTCGATCGCCCACCGGGTGCTCGCCCGCATCTCGGACGACGCCGCGGAGCCCTGCGACTCCGTCGAAAGGACCGGCCCGCGCGCGCCGGCGGATGAGGAGCCGGGCGAAGCCGGTTGCGAGCCGGGCGAGGCCGGTTGCGAGCCGGGCCGCTGAGGCTCAGCGCGCCGCCGCGTCCCTGAGCGCGGCGAGCAGCCCGCGGAGCGCGGGCCGGCCCAGCGAGGTCTCCCGTACGGCCGCGTGGATCGCCCTGATCGGCTCGGGCTCGCGGACCCTGCGCACGACGACGGCGGGGTGGCGGTTGGCCAGACCCATGTCGGGAATAAGGCTGATCCCGAGGCCGGCGGCGACGAACCCCTGCGCCGTGGCGTAGTCCTCGCTCTCCACCACGAAACCGGGGCTGAAGCCCGCCGCGGCACAGCCGTCGAGCAGGGCGTCGACGCAGGGGCCGGGCCGCTCGCTGCCGACCCACGGCTCATCGGCCAGGTCGGTGAGGTCGAGCACGCGCTTGGCGGCGAGCCGGTGCCCCTTGGGCAGGACGGCGCGGTAGGGGTCGTCGAGCAGGTGGACGAGGTGGACGCCTTCGTGGACCAGGCCGTGGGGCCGGACCACGATGGCCAGGTCGGCCCGTCCCTGCGTCACCTCAGGCAGCGGGTCCTGCGGGTCGGTCATCTTGAGGTCGACCCGCACGCCCGGGTGCGCCCGGCGGAACCGGCCGAGCGCGGGCGCCATCAGGGTGGCGCCCGACGTGGCGAAGTAGCGGACCGCCAGCCGTCCCGCGCGCCCGGCCCGCAGGTCGGCAAGCGCCGCCTCCGCCTCGGACACCTGCCTGCCGATGACGGCCGCGTGCTCGGTGAGCAGCCGCCCGGCCTCCGTCGGCCGCACGCCCCGGCCGACCCGCTCCAGCAGCGCGGTGCCCGCCTGCTTCTCCAGGGCCGCCACCTGCTGGCTGACGGCGGAGGGGGTGTACCCGAGGCTCGCCGCCGCGGCGGTCACCGACCCGCTGGTGACGACCGCGTGCAGTACCTGCATCCGTCGCACGTCAAGCATGTAGCTCAGCTTAAAGGTATGTGCACGACTTTGCACTTGTCCTGTCGGGTCGTCTCCGGCAACGTTCATGTCGGCCGGCTGAGCAGGGAGGCGAAGGGTGATCATCGGGGGACGTGGCGCGTGGGTCCGCATGGCCGTGCTCGCGCTGCTGTGGGGATCGGCCTTCCTGTGGATCAAGGTGGCCCTGAGCAACGGGCTGACCCCGCTCCAGATCACCGTCGAGGCCACGGCCGTACGACGACAAGGCACCGCATCGACCACCGGATGAACGGATCATGCACCCCGAATCCCCATGGCGGATCGCCGACTTCCGCACGTTGTTCACCGCTTCCATCCTCAGCCAGCTCGGCACGAACATCGGCTACGTCGCCGTCCCGCTCATCGCCGTGTCCGCGCTCGACGCGAGTCCCGGTCAGGTCGGGGCGCTCGCCACGCTGAGCACCGTCGCCTTCCTCCTCATCGGCCTGCCCGCGGGGGCATGGGTCGACCGGATGCGCCACCGGCGCGTGCTCATCGCCGCCGACCTGGCACGAGCGGGGCTGTTCGCCTCCATCCCCCTGGCCTGGTGGCTGGGCACCCTCACGCTCGGGCAGCTGTACGCGGTGGTCCTGCTGAACGGCTGCGCCACGGTCTTCTTCGACGTCGGCTCGCAGAGCGTGCTGCCGCGACTGGTCGGCCGCGACGGCCTCGTCCAGGCGAACGCCGCCGTGATGAGCCTCATAGCCGTCGGCAACGTGGCGGGGCGCAGCGCGGGCGGAGGGCTCGTCCAGGTGCTCACGGCGCCGGTGGCCGTGGCGTTCACCGCCGCGAGCCACCTGGCCTCGGCCCTCAGGCTCACCGCCATGCGCCGCACGCCCGCACCGCCCCCGCCCCTCCCCGGGCGGTCCACCAGACTGGGAGCACAGGTCGCCGAGGGAGTGCGTCACGTCTTCGGCAACCCGGAGCTGCGGGCCCTCGCGCTCACCGCGGCCCTCAACAACCTCGGCTCCCAGATCGTCAACACCATGCTCCCGGTGCTGTTCATCCGCGAGCTCGGCCTCCCGGCGGGTGCGCTCGGCCTGTTCTGGGCCGTGGGGGGAGCGGGCCTGCTGCTCGGCGCCCGCTGCGCCCGCCCGGTCGCCGTGCGGCTCGGCTATGGCCGCGCTCTCGGCCTCGTCGGCCTGTGCTCGGCGCCCGCGGGACTGCTCGTGCCGCTGTTCATCGACGACGGCCCCGGGCTGTGGGTGGCGGCGACCGGCTACCTGATCGCCATGTTCAAGACGGGCATGGACAACGTGCTCGGCGTGAGCCTGCGGCAGCGCATGACGCCGGACTCGCTCCTCGGCCGCATGAACGCCACCTTCCGCTGCCTGCTCACCGGCGCGCTCGCGGTCGGCGCCGCCGTGGCCGGGCTGATCGGGGAGCTGGTCACGGTGCGCACCACCCTGTGGGTGGGTGGCGCCTTCTTCGCGGTGGCCTTCCTGCCGGTGTTCCTGTCTCCCGTGCGCACGCGGCGCGAACTGCCGGAGCGGCAAGTGCAGACCGTGACGAGCATCACCTGACTTTACTTCCCGTGGAACCCTAAACCGCCCAAAGGCGACATATGGTATTTAACCGGACATGAAAGCGTCCGTATGGGGCCTTCCGCGCCAAGGGAGGCCCTCGGTGATCAAAAGGCAGGCGGCTCCGCCCCGTCCCCACGGTGGCTGAGCGGCAAGGTGCCCTGCCGATCACCTCATCTCTGTTCATCGTTCTACGGGAAGTCGTCTCATGAGCCACGGCAGCGGTCGCGCGCACATCGTCTTCGAGATGGACCTCGCGCTCCACGAGGCGCGCAGGCGGGCCGAGGTGGTCGCCGCGCTGGGCCCGGACTGGGACCCCGTGGCGGTCATGCGAGCGGAAGAGGAGGCGTACGACCTCCTCTACTCCGATCTCGACGAGGAGCAGCGCGCGACCTACGACATGCTCGTGGCCGAGGGCGTGCTCCCGCGACGAGAGGCGGGCCGTGCTTCCGATTGACCCCCACGCCGACATCGCCCGTCGAGCCTGGATCTCCTGCCCCCGGTGCCTGGACGACAGGGACTGCACGGACTGCGGCACCGGCCGCAACTGCCGGGACCACTGGCGCTACCTGCTGAGCACCACCGGGAGCATCCTGCACGTGCAGTGCCCGGGATGCGCCCACCTCTGGGCACACGAGACCCACTTCGGAGCGGGCGGCAGGCCCCCCTCCCTCTGAGCAGGCCGCCAAGAAAGGCCGGGCCGCGCCTATGGCTCGCTCACGGCCGCCGGGCGAGGCAGGTCGACCGCCGCTGGAGCCGTCGCAGGTGGCGGTTTCCCTCGCGGCCGGGACGCTCGTCGACCAGGGAGCGCCGGGGGCCGGGGGGTGGACCGGCGCTAACCTGTGCGCATGGCCGAGCCGTACCTCACCGTCAGTGGGTTCACCGAGCACGAGATCGAGGTCAGGCGCTCCCGGTTCATCTGCGCGCTCATGCCGGTGACCGAGGAGGGCCAGGCGGCCGGTTTCGTGGCCGCGCGCAGGAAGTCCCACCACGCCGCGCGGCACACCTGCTCGGCGTACGTCATCGGGGGCGACCGGCGCATTCAGCGGGCCGACGACGACGGCGAGCCCTCCGGCACGGCCGGCATCCCGATGCTGGAGGTGCTGAACCGGCGCGGCCTCGCCGACACGATCGCGGTGGTGACCCGGTACTTCGGCGGCATCCTGCTCGGCGCGGGCGGCCTGGCCCGGGCGTACGGCGGCGCCGTCGCCGAGACGCTCGACCGGGCCGAGATCCTCACCATGGTCCCCGCGCGGGTCATGACCGTCCGCGTCGGGCACGCCCAGGCCGGGCGGCTGGAGAACGACCTGCGCGCGTCCGGCCACGCCGTGCGGGACGTCTCCTACGGCGCGGACGTGGCCGTCCAGGTCGGGGTCGACGTCGCGCGGGTGGAGGAGTTCACCGCCTGGGTCGCGGGCGCCACGGCCGGCCAGGCCGCCGTCGCGCCCGGCCCGCTGGTGTACGTCCAGACCTAGGAGCGCCGCCTCCGGGTCATCGCGGGGGAGCGTACGCGGCTCCGGGGGCCCTGGCGTCCGGCACGGTGAGGCCCGGGCGGTGCGCGGCGTCGGAGGCGGGCAGCGTGAAGACGAAACGGGTGCCCTCGCCGCGCTCGGTGTCGAGGTGGATCTGCCCGCCGTGGTACTCGACGATCTTCTTGCAGAGGGCGAGGCCGATGCCCGTACCCTCGTAGTCCTGCCGGTTGTGCAGCCGCTGGAAGATCACGAAGATCTTCTCCGCGAACCGCGGCTCGACGCCGATGCCGTTGTCGCCGACCGACAGCTCCCAGAAGTCGCCGGCGCGGGCGACGCTGATCCGCACCTCGGGTGCGCGGTCGGGGGAGCGGAACTTCACGGCGTTGCCGATGAGGTTCTGCCACAGCATGGTGAGCAGGTTGGGGTCGCCGAGGACCTCGGGCAGCTCGGGCCGTACGACGACGGCCCCGGACTCCTCCGTCAGCGTCTCCAGGTTGGCGAGGGCGCGGTCGAGGGGCTGGTCCAGCGGCAGGGGCACGTGCTCGCTCTGCTCGCGCCCCACCCGGGAGAACGCCAGCAGCTCGGCGATCAGTGACTGCATCCTCCTGGCACCGTCCACGGCGAAACCGATGTACTCGTTGGCCCGCTCGTCGAGCTGGGCGGCGTACCTGCGCTGCAGCAGCTGGCAGAAGACCGTCACCTTGCGCACGGGCTCCTGGAGGTCGTGGGAGGCGACGTAGGCGAACTGCTCCAGCTCGGAGTTGGACCTGCGCAGCTCCTCCGCCTGCTCGCTCAGCAGGTCGGCCTGCTCCTGCAGGCGCTGCTGGGCGTCGCGTGAGATGGCGAGCTCGGCGGAGATGCGCCGCCGGATGGCGTCGACGTCGGCGGCGAGCATCGTGATGTCGCTCGGCCCCCTGATGTCGATGGCGTGGCCGAAGTCACCGTCGGCTACCTTCCGCGACGCCGCGCCGAGGCGGTCGAGGGGACGGAGCACGGCGTAGCGGAGCAGCAGGGCGACCGAGAGGAGCGTGAGGACGAACATCGCCAGGATGGCCGCGAAGACGGTGTTCCGCCACAGGCGCGCCCGTCCGATCTCCGCGGTCGCCGCCGTCCGCGCCCGCGACAGGTTGTCCGCCTGGCGGGCCAGGGCGGCGCGGATCAGGTCGAAGGAGGCCTTGCCGTCCTCCACCTGGACGAGCCCGACCGTGCCGGGCCCCTGCCTCCCGGCCGCGTCCAGGACCGGTCGCGCGTACCCCGACCGCCAGGCGTCGGCGCGCGTCTCGATCTCGCCGAGGTCGGCGAGCGGCGAGCCGGCCGTGATCGACTGCCTCAGGGTGGCGACGGCGGCCTGTTCCTGCGCGATGCCCTGCTCGAAGCCGGCGAGGAACTCCTGGCGCCCGCTGAGGACGTAGCCGTGCACACCGGCCTCCTGGTCGAGCAGGGCGCTTCGCAACCGCTCGGATGCCAGTAGGGCGGGGGTCATGCGCTGGATCAGCTCGTCGGAGGCCCGGGTGGTGCGGTCGAGCGCCCAGGTGCCGAGCCCGGCGGAGACGGCCAGCAGAAGTGTCATGATCGCCAGGGTGCCGCTGAACCAGGAGCGCGTGGTCAGGCGAGGCCACCTCGCTGCTCGGCCGTAGCCGGAAATGCTCAACCTTGGCCCTCCTTCTGGGACCTACCGGGTCGCGAACCCGCTGACGAGACCGGCAGCGATGACATGGACGTCCTACGGACGTCCCCGCGCGAGCGGTGACGGTGGGCACCGCCCTGTTCCGCTTCCTCGGAGGTCTCCGTTCAAACCCCCTCTGACCTGGCTCCGCCTCCGGCGTACGCCATAATCGCTTGACGGAGTGAGTACTCACTCCGTACCGTTGGCGGTATGACAGACACCAAAGTCCGGCGCAGGGCGCCGGGAATGAGCCCGGAACAGCGGCGCGACATGATCGTCAAGGCGGCCTTACCTCTGGTGGCCGAGCGCGGTGCGGCCGTGACCACCGCCGAGGTCGCCAAGGCCGCCGCCATCGGAGAGGCGACGATCTTCCGCGTGTTCGCCGACAAGGAGGAGCTCCTGAACGCCTGCGTGCTGGAAGCGCTCAACCCCGCTCACGCGCTGGAGGAGATCGCGGCCGTGCCGCTCGACCAGCCTCTCGCCGCCCGGCTCACCGAGGCCGCGGAGGCGCTGAGCGCCCACCTCGAACGCATGGGGTCGGTCATCGGCGCGCTCCACGCCTCGGGGCTGCGGCGCGGCAGGCCCGGCCCCCATCAGCGCGGCGCGGAGCCCGGCGGGGAGGCCGAAGAGGCGAGCGCGGGCGGCGAGGGCTCAGCGCCGGGCGGCGGCGGTGGCCACGAACGGGAGGGAGGGCTCGGCCGGGAGGCCTCGGTGACCCAGACCGTGGAGGCCCTCGCCGACCTGTTCGAGCCCGAGCGGGAGTCCCTCCGCCTGCCGCCCGAGCGCCTCGCGGCGATCTTCCTCGGCATGCTGTTCAGCCGCCCGCGATTCCCGGCCGGCACGGCGCCCGCCGGCCTGGGCGAGCTCGTCGACGTCTTCCTCAACGGAGCCGTGCGATGAGCGTCGTCCTCGGCCGCACCATCGGCGCCGCCAACGAGCGGTAGGCGCCTGTACGAGCTCATCTCACCTGAGTGACCCGGGCGCGCGCCCCGTCAGTGTCCGGCGGCGGGGCAGCGCTCGATGAGCTCCAGGGCGACCTCTAGGGCCGCGGCCTTGCGCTCCTCGTCGGCGAGGTCCTCGTCCTTCAGCAGGAGCCAGGCGGCGTGCAGGGTGAAGATCGCCATCGAGCTCCTGAGGCGCTGCGCCGTGGAGTCGTCCTCGTCCCACAGGATCCCCACGAGGCTGGTCATGAGGTTGCGCATCTTCTCGACCTTGGGGTGGTCGCGGAGCGCGGTCTGGTTGCGCTCCATGAACCTCATGAACGCGTGGTGGTGGCCGCCGTAGAGCTGGTCGGCGTAGCGCCTGACGAACTCCCGCCTCGTCTCGATCGTGCGGGGCTGCTCCTGCCCCCACTTGATCAGGCGTTCCACCATGGCCTGCCGGTCCTCGGCCAGGCTCGCCACGATGTCATCCTTGGTCCGGAAATGGTAGTAAAGCGCGGCCTTGGTCACCCCGAGGGACTCCGCTATCTCCCGCAGCGACGTCGCCTCGTAGCCCTGCTCGGTGAAGAGCTTGAGGGCGATCTCCTGGATGCGAGCACGCGTGTCGGTGGTTTCCCTCATGGCCTCTCAGACGCTCCCTGTATCCCCTAATTAACTTGACGGTCGGCAAGTAAGTTATCTACCTTGGAGTATAGTCACTAGCCGGTCGGCAAGTAAGTAAGCACTCTCAAGGGGGCGTAAAAGAATGACGGAGACCGCGGCCGAACCCGTTCCAGGGCGTCGGCGGGAGGTCATGGTGGTCCTGCCGGGGCTCATGCTCGCCATGATCCTCGCCATGCTGGACAACATGATCGTCGGCACCGCCATGCCGCGCATCGTCGGCGAGCTCGGCGGCCTGGCACACCTTTCCTGGGTCGTCACGGCGTACGTGCTGGGCACCACGGTCTCGACGCCGATCTGGGGGAAGATCGGCGACCTCTACGGCCGCAAGACGATCTTCCTGGCGTCGATCGCCATCTTCATGGTCGGCTCGATGCTGTGCGGCATGGCCGGGTCCGACCTGCTCGGGGGCACCTCCGGCGGCATGGGCGAGCTCATCGCCTTCCGCGCCATCCAGGGTCTCGGGGCCGGCGGCCTCATGGTCAACGCCATGGCCATCATCGGTGACCTCGTGCCGCCTCGCGAGCGTGGCCGCTACCAGGGCATCATGGCCGCGATGATGTCGCTCGCGATGATCGCGGGCCCGCTGGTCGGCGGCTTCATCACCGACCACCTGAACTGGCGCTGGGCCTTCTACGTCAACCTGCCCATCGGCGCCGTGGCCTTCATCTGGCTCGTGTTCCGGCTGCACCTGCCGAAGTACCGCACGGAGCACCGCATCGACTGGCTGGGCGCGGGCCTGCTCGGCGTGGGCATCACCGCGCTCGTGCTCATCACCACCTGGGGCGGCAACCAGTACGCCTGGGGCTCCTGGCAGATCCTCGGACTCGTGGCCGTCGCCGTGGTCACCTTGGCGGCCTTCATCCCGGTCGAGCGCCGGGTCGCCGAGCCGATCATGCCGCTGCACGTGTTCAAGAACCGCAACTTCACCCTCATCTCGCTGATCGGCTTCCTGCTCGGCTTCGCGATGTTCGGCGCGATCAACTTCCTGCCCCTGTTCCAGCAGACCGTCCAGGGCGCCTCGGCGACCAACTCCGGCCTTCTGCTGCTCCCGATGATGGCGGCGGCCATGGTGGTCTCGCTCTTCGTCGGGCAGGCGATCACGAAGACCGGCAAGTACAAGATCTTCCCGATCGCCGGCGGCGCGCTGATGGCGGTCGCCATGTGGCTGCTCTCGATGCAGGACGTCAACACCACCCGCTGGGAGACCGGCCTGTTCATCGCCGTCCTCGGCCTCGGCATGGGTGGTCTCATGCAGACCACGATGCTGATCGCGCAGAACAGCGTCGAGCAGAAGGACCTGGGCGTGGCGAGCAGCGCCTCCACCTTCTTCCGCTCCATCGGCGGATCGTTCGGGGTGTCGCTCTTCGGAGCGATCTTCAACAACCAGCTCACGTCCAACCTGACCGAGAAGCTCGGCCCGCAGGCGGCGCAGATGGCGAAGGGCGGCACCGGCCATCTCGACCCCGCGTCGCTGGCCAAGCTCCCCGCCCAGGTGAGGATCGGCTTCCTGGAGTCGCTGGCCTCCTCCATCTCCAGTGTGTTCTTCTGGGCCATCCTCTTCGCGATCCTGGTGCCGCTGCTGGCGGCCTTCGTCAAGGAGATCCCGCTGCGCGGCGGCCCCGCGGCCCCGGCCTCCGGGTCCGGCGACGACCCCGCCAAGGAGACGGCGGCCGTGGGCGCCCTCGACTGACGCCCTCCCGCCGGCTCACCCCTACGGCCGTGACCACCACCGTGGTCACGGCCGTCGTCGTCCCACCCGCCGCCCATGGGGCGGTCGGGCCGTCAAGGGCATGGCAAGTCGCACGCAAGGCCGGGCTCCTAGCGTGGGGGCGCCCCCCTGCGGAACAAGGAGTTCGTGTGTCCACCACCGCCTGGCTCGTCCTCGCCTTCGGCCTCGTGGCCCTGATCTTCGGCGGCATCGGCGCAGGGATGCTGATGTCCCAGCGTGACTTCCGCCGGATCGCCCAGCGCGTGCCCGGTCAGGTCGTACGGCTGCGCCCCAGCCACTCCAGCGAGGGGACCGTCTACTACCCGACCATCAGGTTCACGACGGTGAGCGGCCGGCCCGTCGAGGTCGAGACCAGCGTCGGGAGCAGCCCGCCGGTGGCCCCGGTCGGCGGCGAGGTGGCGGTCCTGTACGACCCCGCCAACCCGGCCCGTATGCGCGTCGACAGTCTCCTGGGCGGAAACCTCCTAGGAATGGTCTTCGCGGGCACAGGTGCGGTATTCCTGCTGGTGTCCATCGCCGTGGTCGCCTTCGGAGGATGACCGCCCTCCGCCACACCTGGGAGCCGCCGTGGCCGTCGAGCTCGTGTACGAGACCCACTCGATCACCACCGACAACGAGACCGGAGTCGCCACGGGATGGCTCCCGGGCGAGCTCTCCGAGCGGGGGAGGCGGCTCGCGGAGGAGCTGGGCGACCGCCGCCGTGACGACGGCCTGGCCGCGATCTTCACCTCCGACCTCCGCCGCGCCGTGGAGACCGCGGAGATCGCCTTCCGCACCTCCAAGATCCCGATATTTCAAGACACGCGGCTGCGGGAGTGCGACTATGGCGACCTCAACGGCATGCCGGTCGGCCGCCTCCAGAGGGAGAGGTCCCTGCACATCAGCGACCCCTGGCCCGGCGGCCAGAGCTACCAGGACGTCGTCGAGCTGACCCGCGACTTCCTCCGCGACCTCGCCCGCGACTGGGACGGCTCCCGCGTCCTGGTCATCTCCCACTCCGCCAACCGCTGGGCCCTGGACCACCTCCTCCGCGGCAAGTCCCTCGAAGAGCTGGTGGACGCCCCCTTCGACTGGAAGCCCGGCTGGGAGTACCACCTTCCCGTCGGTCCGTCGTGACGACCACGTCACCCGCCACGCCGACCTCTTCCGGCCCGTGTGAAGGCCCACCGCGTCCGGTCCCTCTGAGAGCGGTGCCGCGACGCTCGGGAGCGGGACTTCTTCCCCCTGGGAGGGTGACACCTCAGGTGAGGGTCTCGCGGATGGCCTGGGCGATCGCGGGGTGGGCGAGGTACTCCTCGATCAGGTGGGCGCGTTCCAGCGGGTTGTCCACGGCCGCCTCCTCCAGGGGACCGCTCCAGTCGTCGCGCAGCGGGCACCCGATCGCGACCGGGTCGGCCGGGCTCCACACGTTGAGCCAGCGGGTCACCTGGGCGGGGCGATGGGGGCCGCCGGAGAGCAGGCGGGTGTACACGGTGTCGAGGCCGAGCGGGCTGCCCGCGGTGACCAGGAGCGGCACCTCCAGCGTGGAGGGGAGCCGGGTGAGCAGGTCCATGGCCACCACCGTGCCGAGGCTGTGGGTGACCAGCACGATCGGACCGGATGCGGGGAGCGTCTCGCACACCGCGTCCAGCACCGTGCGCCTGATGTCGGGGTTGTCGAGGTAGGCCGCGACGTCGCGGAAGATCTTGGCGATGAGGAAGCGGTCCAGGTTGGTGGTGGCCGCGAGCCAGCTCAGCATCCGCTGCAGCGGGGTGGTGAGCCCCTCGCTCACGCTGTCGGCGGGCATGCGCGCCTTGGCGGCGGCCTCGGCGATCAGCTGCTCGTACAGCAGCCGGGTCGTCGGGGAGGACGGGGCCAGGGCCGCGGCGACGTTGTCGGTGACCGCCCCCGCGAGCACCGGCGCCGCCTCCAGCGCCGTCATCGCGTCGAGGAAGCGGTCGCCGTAGAACGGAAGCCACACGTCTCCGGGGTCGACAAGGGGAGAGCCCGCCAGGGTGAGGCCCTTGTTCAGCCCGGCGGTCCACTCCCTGCGGATGGCCTCGGGATCCCTGCCCTCCTGGCTGCGCCCGTGGACGAACACCAGGCGGCCGGTGCCGCCGAAGGCGGAGGGGCGTCCCGCGAGCCCGGAGACCTTCGAGGCCCCGGCGGATGCTCCGAGCGCCTCGGTCCAGGCGGGGGACGCGGTGAGCCCGGCCGCCGGGCCCATCTCGGCCAGCAGGGCCTGGGCCGGCGCGGGGGGACGGAGCTGGGCGAGGCGGGCGAGGATCACGCTGACCCGCACGCCCTCGTTGGCCACCCAGTCGACGGCGTCGTCGCCGTCTCCCGGCGCCCAGGGCCGCCCGTCCTTGCGGATCCAGCGGCCCTGCTCGTCCAGGCGGGGGATGCCGGAGTGGTGGAGGGCGACGACCTCCCACTGGTCGTTGAAGACGGGGGAGCCGGAGCTGCCCGGCTCGGTGTCGTTGGTGTAGTGCAGGAAGTCGTCCAGTTGCAGGGACAGCTCATTGTGCCGGATGGAGATCTCCTTCAGCCGCCCGCTGGGATGCCCGACGATGTTGACGGGCTCGCCGATGACCACCTTCCCCTGCTGGGCGACGAGGCGGTTCCAGCCGAACACCTCTCCCGCGCGCCTGCCGTCCGCGCCGGGTCTCAGCGCGACCAGCGTGAAGTCCAGATGCTGGTCGGTGAGGAAGCACGCCTCCGGTTCGAGCCGGAACCGCACCGGGATGCCCGGCTCGTTGTCGAGGTTGACCTCGGCCCCGAACTCCACGACGAGGTCACGCGCGCTCTCCTGGTTCGCCAGCACGTGGTTGTTGGTCATCAGCAGCCCCGGGCCCACCAGGAAGCCCGTTCCCTGGGGAAGGAGCCGGCCGCCGTCGTTCAGCGAGATCCTGGCCACGGTCGCGGCGGCGCGCGTGCCGCGGGCCAGGAAGTTGACCGCCTGGAGCTCGCTGGACTCGCCGATGATCTGTTCGAGCAGGCGCGGGCCGGAGGGCACGCCCTCGGCGACCACGCGGGCCACCGCGGCGACGGGCAGGTCGCCCCGGCGCAGGAGGCGCTGCGCGCGGGCGGCGAGCTGGTGCTCCCCGTCGAGGATCGTGAGGCCCTCCGCCCGCCGCTGCCGCAGGTTGGCCTCGCGCGGGCCCGTGGTCTCCTCGTACCGCCGCGTGGCGGCGTCCGTCTGCCTGGCCTTGGCCGTGCCGGGATGGTGGATCGTGCTCATGGGCCGCCGCCGGTGGTGAACGCGTGAAGGGTGGACCCGTTCAGGTTCCCGGTCCACGGCGGCGGGCGCATGAGTAGTCCCCTACTCAAGCTACGGGGGAGGGATCTTTCTGGGCGAATCCGCGCGGGTAGTAGCGTCTGCTCATGCGACTTGGTGTCCTGGACATTGGTTCCAACACGGTGCACCTCCTGGTGGTGGACGCCCACAGGGGGGCGCAGCCGCTGCCGGCGTACTCGCACAAGGTCGAGCTGCGGCTCGCCGAGCACCTCCACGACGGGGACAAGCTGTCGCCCGGGGGCGAGCGCGAGCTGCTGCGCTTCGTCGAGGACTCGCTGCGCATCGCCGAGGACAAGGGCGTGGAGGACATCATGGCCTTCGCTACCTCGGCCGTGCGGGAGGCGATCAACGGCGAGGACGTCCTGACCCGCCTGCGGTCCGCGACCGGCGTGGACGTCCAGGTGCTGTCCGGGCAGGACGAGGCGCGGCTGACCTTCCTCGCCGTGCGGCGCTGGTTCGGCTGGTCGTCCGGGCGGCTGCTGGTGCTGGACATCGGCGGTGGGTCCCTGGAGATCGCCTCGGGCATCGAGGAGGCGCCCGACGTGGCGGTCTCGCTCCCCCTCGGCGCGGGGCGGATGACGCGCCGGTGGTTCAGCGCAGACCCGCCTCCCCCCGAGGAGGTGCGCAGCATGCGCAGGCAGGTGCGCGCCGAGATCGGCAGGATCGTCGGCGACGTGGTGAAGTACGGCCGCGCGGACCACGCGGTGGCCACGTCCAAGACCTTCAAGCAGCTCGCCCGCATCGCCGGGGCCGCTCCGTCGGGCGAGGGGTCCTACGTCAAGCGGGTGCTGGGCCGCGACGACCTGTCGCGGTGGACCGAGCGCCTCGCCACGATGAGCAACACCCGGCGCGCCGCGCTGCCCGGGGTCTCGGCGGGGCGCGCGCCCCAGCTGCTCGCGGGCGCGGTCGTGGCCGAGGCCACGATGGACCTGTTCGACACCCGCGAGCTGGAGATCTGCCCGTGGGCGCTGCGCGAAGGCGTGATCCTGCGCCGCCTGGACGGCATGCCGGGGGCGTGACCGCGCCCCGTCACCGTCGCCACGCCGGTCCCGCCGGGTGTGCCGAGCATCGTTCGTATGCAGGAGAATCAGTTCTTTCACCTGCGTAGAAGGAGTAGAAGGAAGTGTGAGCGCGCTCATCGAGGGCACGTGTCCCACCGCGACAACACAAGAGGAGGATGGGCGATGATGGCGCTCATCGGCACGGCCTACACCATGCTGGCCGTTCTGATGCTCACGGGACTCGCCCTCATACTGATCGCGGTGATGACGCTGATCTGCCTGGCGTTGATGGCCTCGACCACGAGTCCCGAGCCGGAGTTCGGCGCGGTCGACCGGCAGGAAGGCCCCGCGACCGCCGAGGGCCGGCGAGAAGCGGCCGCCGACCGGCGAGAAGGTCCCTCGGCCGCGGCAGGCCGCGTGCGGGGCGTCCCGGCCGAGGGCCCTCCGGCCCAGCGGGAAGCTCTCCCGGCCCGGCGGGAAGCTCTCCCGGCCCGGCGGGAAGCTCTCCCGGCCCGGCGGGAAGCTCTCCCGGCCCGGCGTGACGGTCGCTCGGCGGGCGAGCGCGAGGCCGCGGCCCGTCCCGTCCAGGGCCGGTGTGAGGGCCGCCCGGTGGTGGGCCAGTGGGACGGCCGCGCGGCGGTCGTCAGGGGCGGGGGACAGCCGGGGGTGTGGTGACGCTCCTCCGCGCCGCTGGAGGCCCGCGTCGGCTTCGCGGCCGGCGCCCTGCCCGCCGAGCGGGTATTCACCGGAGCGGTGCCGCCTCCACGCGGTGCTTGGACAGGTGGGCGAGCACCGCCTGGTTGGCCTCCCAGCCGTCGGGGAACTTCACAGGGACGTTCAGCTGCACCGTCTCGGACGACGGATGGGCGTCGAGCAGCTCGGGGATGCCCGCGCGGGCCACCACGACGCACGCGTGGCGGTGCCGCGAGGTGAGCACGCACAGCCGTCCGGACTCCAGGTGGAAGGCCGTCGCGTCCCTGCGCCCCGACAGCGGATGCAGCACGATCGTCACGTCGTACTCCCGGCCCTGGAGGCGGTTGGCGGTGTCCACGGTCACGCCGGCGGGCAGTCCGGCGGCCTGGATCGCGGCCACCTGGTCGCGGTGCGCCGCGCCGATCGCGATGCGGTCGGGCGTGACCGGCCGCTCGCCCCGCTCGGAGAGCGTGACGGGCGCGCGCTGCAGCAGCCGCGCGGCCAGCACGGCCACGGCCTGGACGGCCTCGGCGTCGGTGCGCACCGTGTGGCGGCTCGGCAGCTCGTACAGCGCCCAGCCGGACGCCGCCGCCTCCTCCAGCGCGGCGTCGTACGCCGTGCGCATGCCGCCCACCCCGAACGACAGGCTCCGCTCGCCGGGCCGGGTGCCTGCCTTGAACCCGGTGTAGGGGTAGAAGGCCTCCGACACGACGGGCGCGGCCGAGGCGGGCAGCCTCCAGGACACCGGCAGCCGGTGCACGGGAAGGTCGGGGTTGTGCCGCAGGAGCACGGCCACCGCGCTCTGCAGCGGATCCCACGACAGGCCCGCCCAGCGGTCACCGTCCACGATCGAGAACGGGTCGAGCTGGCCGGGGTCGCCGACGAACAGCGCCCGCTCGAACAGCCCCGCGATGCGCAGCAGCTTGTCCGAGCGCATCTGGTAGGCCTCGTCCACGATCGCCCACGGCCACTTGCGGTCGCCGATCCATGCCCACTTGTCGGCGGTGGCGACCACCACCGCCGGGTCGCCGAGATCGGGCAGCTTGGTGCCCACGCTCGCCTTGCCCACGACCCTCTGCGGCACGGCGTAGTCGGCGGCGGAGAGCCGGCCGATCGGCAGGGTGGGATGCTCGGCCGCCAGCCGGACGATCAGGTCGTCCACCTGCTCGTTCGTCTGGGCGATGATCATCAGGGGCTCGCCGGTGGCGGCCAGGTGCCCGGCGGCCCTGACCACCAGCGTGGACTTGCCCGCGCCCGGAGGCGAGTCGACGACCACGCCGCGGTGCCTGGGCAGGTCGGCGAGCACGGCGTCGACGACGGTGGCCGCCTCCACCGCCGGGGAGACGTCCTCGCCCGTCATGGGCGCCGCCGGGTGCGGCGCGGTCCGCGCGCGTCCGTACCGGCTCCTCGTGATCTCATGACCACTCCTCCTCCGGCTCCTCCGCCGGTACGTGCTCGGGCGGGGGACCGCCGTGCGTCCACGGGGTGTCCTCGGGCGCGGGCAGGCTCGGCGGGGGCTGGAACTCGTCGGTGAGGGCCGCGTAGCAGACCCGCTCGCCGACCTCCGGCACAGCGCCCGGCGTCGCCGCCTTGCCGCGGCCCATCCCCTTGACGATCTTCAACGTGACGTGCTCGCCGGCGATCTCGACGACCTCCGCCTGCTGGCCGCGCCGCTCGGGCGTGCCGAGCCGGGCGCCGGGCGCGAGCCGTACCGGATCGCTCGTGCGCACGGTGAGCAGCGGCCTGAGCTTGCGCCCCCGGCCCTCGCCCTCGGTGTGGTCGGGATCGGTGGCGAGCACCGTGCCGGCGAAGGCCTCGCCGGTCAGGCGGTACGCGGCCATGACCAGGGGATCGTCGTAGGCCCGCTGGGCGTCGTAGGAGGCCCGCGCGCGTTCCATGCGGGCCAGCCGCGACGCGGCGCCGACCGCGCTGTCCCGCTTCGGCTGGGGAGGGCCTCCCTCGGCGAGCTGGGCGGCGAAGTTGGTGAAGGACGCCCGGTCCGCCTCCCACCGCGCCGCGGCGCCCGGCCCGGCGGGCAGCGTGCCGAGCAGCTCGACGGCCCGCCACATCAGCCGCCAGGTGGGTTCGAGCTGGGAGCGCACCGCCTCGCCGACCCGGGCCGCCGCTCGCTCGCCGCGCGTCTCCTCGTACGCCCGGATGGCGGGCGCGAGCACCTCGGTGTCGAAGCCGGGGTCGGTGGCGGGCCCGGCGGGCGGCCAGATCAGGGGGTCCTCCGCCTCCCTGGCGGCGCTCGCGCCGCTCATGCCCGGGGCCGGGTCGATCCAGCTCACCAGGGATGCGAGGTTCGCGTCCTCCAGCGCGCTCTGCCCGGTCGCCCAGTGCAGGGAGAGCGCCTCGGTGGCCGCGAGCAGCAGGGACGAGCCGGGGTACTGCGCCCGCTGGGCCAGGAAGGTCAGCCACCGGCCGAGCACCGGCACAGACGGGTGCACGGCGTACGGCCCCTCGGCGCGGCGGAAGCGGGTCGAGCGCCCGAGCATGTGCACGAAGGCGACGGCGCCGCGGTTGGGCACGATCAGCTGCGGGGCGTCCACGCAGCGCTCGTACGGCTCCGCGCCGCGCCGCTCGACCGTCTCCGTGGCCTTCTGCAGGCCCTCGACGTACGGCAGGAGGATCTCGGCCAGCTCGGCGGTGAAGGCGAACCGCAGGTCGCGGTCGCGCGGCTGGGGCACCACGAGCAGCCGGGGATGGGCGGGATCGGTGCCCGCCATCGCGGCCAGCGGCGCCGCCGCCTCACCCGCCAGCCGGAGCGGGATGAACACCATGGGCCGCTCGGACAGGTGGCAGTGGCGCACGGTCGCGAGCCTGCGCGCCGTGCCGGTCTGGACGGCGCGCAGGCGGGCGAGCGCGGCGAGCGTGCTCACGACACCCCCGTGAGTCTCGGATCTTCATGGACGGGCGTGCTCACGAGACCTCCGCGTAGAGGCGGTCGGCGAGGCGGAGCAGGCGGGCGATCTCCTCCTGGCCCTCGCCGGGGGTGAGCGAGCCGTCGGCGAGGCCCAGCGCCTCGGTCACGGTCGCCACCCCGCCGAGCGCGTCGCGGACCTGGCGTCCCAGCAGGTCGGTGGAGCCACCGGCCGCGGCCTCGTCCCTGCAGAAGAAGCACAGGTCGCAGGTCGACAGGCAGTCGGGCGCGTACCGGGCGTCGACGCCGCGCACCGCGTCACGCAGCTCGGCCACCGGGCGGGTCGGCACTCCCTCGGAGTCGCGCGCCAGGTCGAAGGTCAGCCCGGGCTCCAGCGCGTCCACGATCGCGCCGACCCGGGTCATGCGGGCGAGCTGCCTCCTGAGCACGGCGAGCTCCCTGCGCACGTCCACCAGCGTGGCGGCCGGGCGGTTCGCGAAGTTCTCCGGGCACACCAGCACGACGTCGTGGGACACCCGCTCCGGGTCGTGGCCGAGCTCCGCGAGGAGGTTCCTCAGCGCCAGCACGTACACGGCGGCCTGGCGGGCCGCCGCCGCGACCTTGTCCGGCTCGGCCTGCCCGTCGACGACGGCGAACGACTTGATCTCCACGATGTGGAACCGCCCGCCCAGCCGGAACGTCACGACGTCCGGCTCCAGGTAGGAGCTGTGGCCCGCGATGTCCAGCCGCAGCAGCGGGTGGTCGTAGAGCGTGCCCGCGTCGTCGCCGTCACGGGCCGCGGCGTCGATGAGCCTGCGGGTGTGGGAGTGGCGCAGGTGCGCGGACGGGTTGCCGCCGATGTCGCCGAGGTCGGTGTACGCCGCGAGCGGGATCGGCAGGCCGAGGAGCTCGCGCAGCAGCCTCAGCAGCTCGGCGCAGCCGCTCTCCTTGACCAGCGCCTCGAAGACGTTGCCCCGGCTGATGGCGAAGGGCGACTGGCCGAACGGGGCGGGAAAGCCCAGATGGGTGGCCGTGGCGTCCTTGTCGATGCCGGCGGCGTCCAGCACGGCGCGGCGGGCGCACCCGGGGTTGGCCGCCAGGGCGGCGATGGCCCGGGCGTCGTGGGGGCGCGGCGGCACCGGGCCGCGCAGCCGGTCGAGTCGGTCCACCTCACGCCTCTCTCTGGGCCAGTGCCAGCACGGTGCCGCCGAACAGGCGCTCGGCGTCGCGCAGCCGGTCGCGCGCGCGGCCGGCGATCTCGGCGCGGGCCGCCGCGTCGGCGGCGGCGTGCACCTCCAGCTCCGCGCGGGCCGCCTTGACCACGAGCGCGGGGTCGGGCGCGGCGCCCGGGACGTTCTGCGCCAGCCGCGACAGCAGCCGCTGCGCGCTCGGCGGGGTCGGCTCACCGGTCTCCGCCAGCCGCATGATGTGCCCGGCCACGCGGATCGCGGTGGTCAGGAAGTCGACGCGGGGGCTCAGCGGCCCGACGACCCGCTGCTCCAGCGGCCAGGTGCTGACCGCCAGCAGCCCCCGGGAGGCGGAGAGCCGGTCGGTCAGCGCGGCGCACAGGTAGTACGGCCGGGCGAACGGCGAGGTGCGGAAGGACCGCTCCTCGTCCCTGCGCAGGGAGGTGAGCTGGGTGCCCTTGAGCGAGCCCGCGCGCAGGGCCCCGTGCACCGCCACGATCATCTTGGCGGCGGCGGGCACGCCGAGCAGGGTGAGCGCCTGGTGGACCTGCTCGCGGACGGGGAGCAGCGAGCCGGGCGGCGGCTCGTCCTCCTCCTCGCGGGCGGGATCGTGGGCGGGCTCGTGGGCGGCGAGCGCGAGGTCCCACGCCCGCTCGGCCCTTCGCAGCTCGGCGCGCAGCGACCTGGCGAGGGCGCTCTCGCGGGCCCGCATGGCCTGCCGGATCTCACCGCGCAGCGCGTTGATGCGCTCCTCGAGATCGTCCAGCGATTCACTCACGCCCGGAGCGTACCAACAGTTCCCTTGAGTTCCAGTGATTTCCAGTTGTTCGCGCGGCGCGGCGTGTACAGGACTCGCGGGATCCACGACGGCCGGGCACGTGGGTCAGCTCAGGGGCCTGAAGTGCGTGCCCGGCCGGTCCTCGCCGATCACGGTGCCCACGCACCGGTAGATCCGGACGCCCTCCTTGAAGGCCTCCGGGGTCGGTGGCAGCACCAAGATCCTCCACTTGGCCGGAGCGATCGCCTTGGCGTCCCCGTACCTCGACTGGATGAGGACCGGCATCGAACAGAGCTTCTTGACCGTCGGATGGCCTTGGAGGTCGTTCATGTCGTAGGTGATCGTGTCCACGGGCAGCGGGGCCACGGCGAAGGTCTCCCACGAGTGGGTCTCCTCGCAGCCGCGCCTCTTGACCGACACCGACCCCGTGGTCACGACGATGCCGCCCCAGCACTCGGCCTCCTGCCCGCACGCGGCGTTCGCGCCCGCGATGGACGCGGCCGGGCAGTTCTGCATGGTGGTCTTGACCGCGCCCACGTCCGAGGCGCGGTCGGACGGGACCGACAGCGCGGGGCCGCTCCCGCTCGGGGCGGTCGTCACGCCGACGATCCCGGGAACCTGGCCCTCGTGGAGCATGATCGCGGTGCCGATCACCAGCAGCAGCGCGAACACGCCCGCGACCACGACGTACATCCCCGCCTGTGAGGAGGGCCTCGGCGGCTCGGGAGGCCGCGTGGCGGACACCGCCCGCAGGGCCCGCCCGTCCGGGCCGGTCGCGGCGGCCCGCCCGCCGTGCGTCGGCTGCCCTCCCGGCCCGTCGAGCCGCCCGCCCGGCCCGTTGGGAGGCGACGGCCTGGACGGCCCGGACGGCCGCGAGGCGGGACGCGACGGAGCGGAATGCCCGGCGGGCACGGCGCGGGACGGCCCGGCGGGCGCCCCTGGCACCGATGGCACGGCCCCGGAGGGCGGGACGGGGAGCGCGGACGCCGGAAGGGACGACAGCGCGTCCCTCAGGGCGGCGGCCGAGGGGATGCGGTCGCGGGGATCGGTGGCCATCCCCGCCCGCAGGACGGCGGTCAGCGCCGCGGGCACTCCGGGGATCTCCGGGATCGGCCGGCGGTGCAGCGCCATGATCATCGCGATGTTCACCACCCCGCTCTCGGGGAAGCGCGGCGGCCGCCCGTTGAGCAGGGCGTACAGCGTCGCCGACAGCGAGTACACGTCTCCGGCCGGGCTCGGCTCGGCCAGCTCGAACGCCTCGGGCGGCCCGAAGGCCGGGGTGAGCGACTCGCGCGTGACCGACATGTCGCCCTCGGCGTGCGCGCTGGTGGCCAGCCCGAAGTCCGACAGCGCCACCATGCCGTACCCGTTGACCAGGATGTTGGCCGGCTTCACGTCGCGGTGCAGCACGCCCGCCGCGTGCGCCGCCGCCAGCGCGTCGGCGACGCGCACGCCGATGTCGCGCACCTCGCCCGGGCTCAGTGGGCCCTCCTCGCGCAGCCGGTCGGCCAGCGACCCGCCGGGGCACAACTCCAGCACCATGTACGGGCGGCCGTCGCCGAGCACGCCCGCGTCGTACACGTCGGCCACGTGGGGATGACCGGACAGGGCGCCCGCCGAGGTGACCTCCCGCATGAACCGCCGCCGGTCGCGCTCGGACACCAGCACGCGGTTGTCGACCTTGAGGGCGACCTCGCGGCGCACGGCGAGCTGCCGGGCGCGGTAGACCACGCCGAAACCGCCCTGCCCGAGGATCCCGAGCACCTCGTAGCCCGGCACCTCCGGCGCTCCAGGCTCGGTCACCCTTCCACCTCCATCGCGGCACGCGAGCGGCACATTACCGGAACGGTCCGCCGGTATATCGGCATAGATCACACTTTCGCGTTGATCGGGTGGTGATCAGGGAAAGAAGGCACCTGATCCGGCGACAGCGGTACGTGACCGTGAAGTACCCCTATGCTGTCCTGCATGGCGACCGTGCGGGAGAACGGCGGGCGAGATCCGGGCCGGCGCCGGGCGCTGCTCGACGCGGCCGACCGGGTCATCCGGCGCGAGGGCCCGCAGGCGTCCATGGCGGCCATCGCCGCCGAGGCGGGCATCACCAAGCCCATCCTCTACCGGCACTTCGGCGACAAGAGCGGCCTCTACCAGGCGCTGGCCGACAGGCACATCCGCACGGTGATCAAGCAGCTGCGGCGCGAGTTCGCCAGGGCCCGCACCGACCTGCGCACGCGGGCCCGGGCCACCATCGAGACCTACCTCGACATGATCTCGGCCAACCTCAACCTCTACCGCTTCCTGTTCCACCGCGCCGGCGCCGAGGACAGGCGCACCCACTCCCACATGGCCGGCATCGTGCGCAGTCTGGGGGAGGAGCTCGGCGCGGTCATCGCCGCCGACGGCACCGTGTCCGACCCCGTGCGCGCGCAGATCCTCGGCCACGCCTTCGTCGGCATGGTGCAGACCACGGGCGACTGGTGGCTGGAGCACCACGAGGTCGACCGGCGGCAGGTGGTCGAGAGCCTCGTCGAGGTCGTTGTCGCCGCGATGCAGGGAACCTTCGCGGCCCACCCCTCCTGACCGCCGGGAGATGGTGGAATCAAGATCCGCGGAACTCTCGAACGAGGAGCCTTGATGTCCGAACTCCCCCTGTCGAGTCGCTGCGCCTGGCCTACGAGGACCTGCTGCACCGCAACGCCCTGAAGGTCATGCTGCCGTGGCTGCACGACCACGTGCGCGAGACCCTCGACGTGCTACGCGCCCGGCGGCCTCGCCGGGCGCGTACGCGTGGCGGCCCGGTCAGCGGGAGCCGGACAGCTCGATCTCGTGGACGCGGGGGTCGCCCTCGTCGGCCACGTAGTCCGACGGGCGGGTGGCGTCGTCCCCGTCGGCGAGCCTGCCGGCCCGCGCGATCAGCGTCCCGGCGACCGCGACCACGAGGTTGACGGCCAGGGCCAGGAAACCGGCGTAGATCGTCATCTTGGTGTCCAGGCCCAGCTTCGAGAGCTGGAACGCCGAGCCGCCGAAGTGGGCGTGGTCGGTCGCGGGGTTGGCGACGTTGTAGAGCATCAGCACGCCGGACGTCATGCCGGCGACCCAGCCGGCGATCAGCCCACCCCGGTGGAACCAGCGCGTGTACAGGCCGAGGCCGACCGAGGGCAGGGTCTGCAGGATGATCACGCCGCCGATGAGCTGCAGGTCGATGGAGAACTGCGGGTCGATCAGCAGGATGACCAGCACCGCGCCGATCTTCACCACCAACGAGGCGATCTTGCTGACCGCCGCCTCCTGGGCGCTGGTGGCGTCCCGCTTGATGTACTCCTTGTAGATGTTGCGCGTGAACAGGTTCGCGGCGGCGATGGACATGATGGCGGCGGGCACCAGCGCGCCGATGCCGACTGCGGCGAAGGCCACCCCGGCGAACCAGTCGGGGAACATCTTGTCGAACAGTAGCGGCACCACCGTGTTGGCGTCCGCCTTGCCGCCCGCGGTGATCGGCTTGATCCCGGCG
Source organism: Sphaerisporangium viridialbum (assembly GCF_049674955.1). Lineage (GTDB taxonomy): Bacteria > Actinomycetota > Actinomycetes > Streptosporangiales > Streptosporangiaceae > Sphaerisporangium > Sphaerisporangium viridialbum. The sequence continues at coordinate 4,233,739 of NZ_CP187232.1, forward strand.
GCGATCGCCATGTACCCCAGCAGCGCGATCAGGCCGAGCAGGAGGCTGTAGGCGGGCAGCGCCGACATGTTCCGCTTGATCACCCCGCGGTTGCGCGCCGCCAGGACGCCGGTGACGCTGTGCGGGTACAGGAACAGCGCCATGGCCGACCCGAGGGCCAGCGTGACGTACTGCAGCTGGTTGTTCGGGTTGAGCAGGATGCCGTCACCCGGCGCGGGAGTGGCGTCGAACTTCGCGCGGGCCGCGTCGAAGATCGACCCCCAGCCGCCGAGCCTGCTCGGGATGTAGATGATCGCCACCAGGATGACCAGGTAGATCAGGCCGTCCTTGACGAACGCGATCAGCGCCGGCGCGCGCAGCCCCGACTGGTAGGTGTAGGCCGCGAGGATCGCGAAGGCGATGATGAGCGGCAGGTCGCCGGTGACGCCCATGGTCTTCAGCACGGCCTCGATGCCGACCAGCTGCAGCGCGATGTACGGCATGGTGGCCACCAGGCCGGTGATCGCGATCAGCAGGGCCAGGGTGGGGGAGCCGAAGCGGGCGCGGACGAAGTCGGCCGGGGTGACCATGCCGTGCACGTGGGCGACCGACCAGAGCCGGATCAGCACGAGGAACACCAGCGGGTAGGTCACGATCGTGTACGGCAGCGCGAAGAAGCCGGTCGCCCCGGCGCCGAACAGCAGCGCGGGCACGGCCACGAACGTGTAGGCGGTGTACAGGTCGCCGCCGACGAGGAACCACGTGATCCACGAGCCGAACTTCCGGCCGCCGAGGCCCCACTCGTCCAGGGTCGCCAGGTCGTCGGGACGGCGCCAGCGGGCCGCGACGAACCCCATGGCGCTGACCAGCACGAACAGGATCGCGAAGACGACCAGCTCGGTGACGTGGCCGCTCATCGCCCGCTCCGCTTCTTGCCCACCTGGTACACGATGGTGGTGGCGCCGACGCCGAGGATGATGAAGGCGAGCTGCAGCCAGTAGAACAGCGGGAACCCGAACAGGCGCGGCTCGTCGGCGTTGTACAGGGCGGGGATCAAGGGGATGACGACCGGCACGAGCAGCAGCCAGTTCCACGGGCTGCGATCGCTTCGGGCCGGGCGCTGATCGCTGGATGGCGTGGTCAACACACTCTCCTAGGGAGAAGAGAGGCGTAACTAGCCTGATGAGGCTAGTTATCCGGTCGTGCGGAAGCGTAATTTCGCGACGGCGTCGCGCGCCTCACCGATCGCCGAACGGACCTGTTGGCGCGCCGAGCGGCGGCGCCGTCGCCACCCGTACGGGCGTGGGAGCGTCGGCCCAGCTCATCGGTGGTGTCGCGGGTGCCCTGCGCCTCCGGGACGGGCACTTCGGCGACGGTATCGGCCCGGTCGCCGAACGCGGGGCACAGCGCCTTGACAACGTCGCCCGCGTCTCGTAAAGGCATGTGCAAGGTCGTGCGGTGGTGGAGGCCCAGCCCGGATCGGCCCCGTCAGGACGCGGCGTGGGGCAGGATGATCGCCGAGGGGTGGTCCGGGTCGTGGAAGATCTCCTGGTCGGCCGCAACCGCCAGGTGGCCGGTGCCGAGGGGCTCGCCGGTGCCGAGGTTACGGGCCAGCCGGGGGTAGGCGCCGCTCGCCACGTGCACCCGCACGCGGTGGCCCCGCTTGAAGCGGTGGGCGATCGGCCACAGCTCCACCTCGACGCGCCGCACGCCCTCGTCGTCCTCCGGCGGCGTGCCGGGTGACAGGCGCCGCACGCCCTCGCACACGTTGAGCGAGGTGCCGTCCGGGTGCACGTCGCACACCCGGACGACCAGGTCGGTGTGCCGGGTGCTGGACCGCAGGAACACGTCCGCGGTGACCGGGCCGATCAGGTCGAGGTCCTCGCCGAGCGTCTCGCCGGTGTAGACGAGCACGTCGGGGCGCGACTCCAGGCGCCGGTTGTCGCGGGGCGCGGAGTTGCCGAGCAGCGTGGGCCCGCCGGACACGGGCGTCGGCCGACCCGGGTTGTAGCGGTACCGGTCGGGATAGGACTCCGCCGGGTTGGCCGGCGCCAGGCCGAACCCGGGCTGCAGGTGCCAGCGCCGCTCCCTGGTGCCCGGCGGGGGCCAGTCGTCGTAGTCGCGCCACTCGTCCGCGCCGGTGACGTACAGCCGGACGGGGCTGGCGCGCAGCCCGGAGGTGTCGCCGAGCAGGTGGGCGCGGAACCAGGCGATCGCGTCGAGGTTGGCGAGGCGCCCGTGCCGCACGTCGGCGTGGTGCCAGGGCCCGACCGTGAGGTACGGCCGGCGCCCGGCGGCCCGCATGGCCAAGTAGTCCTTGAGCTGCCAGGGCAGGAAGACGTCGTACCAGCCGCCGGTCATGGTCACGGCCGCGTCGACCTCGCCCACGGTCGCGGAGAAGTCCCTCTTCTTCCAGAACGGCACGGCCGGGTCGGCGTGGTGGGTGAGCACCTCCTGGAAGAACGGCAGCCGGCGGCCGGCCGCCAGCACGTCCAGCTCGCCGATCGGCCGTCCGGACAGCACGGCCCGCTGGGTGCGGCGCGGGGCGAAGAACACCGCCGCCCCGCTGAGCGGCCCGGACATCAGGGCGGTGAGCGTGCTCCAGCTCAGCGTGGACTCAAGGGCGAACGAACCGCCGACGTAGGCGGCGTCACGGAACTGCGACGCGGTGACCTGGATGGCCATGGCCTTCAGGTCGGGGCCCGCGTACGGCGCGATCGCCCACTGCGCGTAGCCGAGGTAGCTGGGGCCGTGCATGGCGAAGCTCCCGCCGTACCAAGGCTGGGCCCGCATCCACTCGACGGTCGCGAGGCCGTCGTCCTGCTCGTCGAGGGGGGTGAGCTCGCCGCCCGAGCCGAACCCGCCCCGGCAGCTCTGCAGGATCACCTGGAAGCCCTGCCGCGCGAAGGCCCTGCCGTAGGCCAGCCCGAACAGGCCGCGCCTGCCGTACGGCGAGCGGATCAAGATGGTGGGGGGGCTGCTCACGCCGATCGGGATGTAGCGGTCGGCCAGCAGGAGGACACCATCCGGCATGGGGACCTGCATGTCCCTGTGGACGACGACCCTGTACTGAACCCGAGCCATGAGCGCTCCTCGCTGTAAGCGGAGTCATACCCCGGTTGATGTAAGCAGCGCTTTACTCACTGGTAACATGCTAGTGCTATCGGCCGCCGAGCGCTGTGACGTATGTCACTGATCCACCGCTCCGGCCCAGCCCAGGCTCTTGCCCGAAGAAGTGGCGGCGGGCCCGCAGGGCCGCTACCATTTGGCCATGCGAACGATTGCACCTGCTCAGTGGTGGCGCTGCTCCTAGGCGGCGCGTGTTTCGCATTCATTTCGGACGGCCGCCCCGGGAGGCGGCTTTTTTTCATGCCCGCCCGGGGCCAAACGAAGATCCAGAAGGGCGAGGCAAGGGTGGACACGAGCGGATATACCACCGCGGGCGGCATCGAAGTCGAGGTGACGACCGCCGACGTTCCGGAGTCCGTGCTCGAGGAGGTCGTCTCCTCGCTCGGGGAGCGGCGCGGCGGCGTGCTGTCCTCGGGCATGGAGTACCCCGGCCGATACAGCCGATGGCACCTCGCCTACATCGACCCCGTCCTGGAGATCGTGGCCCGTGGCCGCGAGATCTCCGCGCGGGCGCTCAACGAGCGCGGCAGGGTCGTGCTGCCCGCCGTCACCTCCTGCCTGCTCGCCGCGGGCAAGACCACCACGGAGCCGACCCAGGACCACGTCGAGGTCCACGTCGCCGAGTCAGAGGACATCCTGCCCGAGGAGATGCGCAGCCGCCGTCCCACGGTCTTCACCGCGATCCGCGAGGTGATCGCCGCCTTCTCCGGCGACGACGAGCACCTCGGGCTGTACGGGGCGTTCGGCTACGACCTGGCCTTCCAGTTCGAGCCGATCAGGCAGGCGCTCGACCGCGCGGACGGCCAGCGCGACCTGGTCCTCCACCTGCCCGACCGGGTCATGGTGATCGACCGCAAGCGCGAGACCAGCCGGGAGTACCTCTACGAGTTCACCGTCGACGGCGTGTCGACCCGCGGCCTCCCGCGTGCCGGCGAGTCCGTCCCGCTTCCCCCCACCCCCGCCCAGATCCCGAAAAATCCCGAGCCGGGGGAGTACGCCGAGGTCGTCGAGGCCGCCAAGGCGAAGTTCCGGCGCGGCGACCTGTTCGAGGTGGTTCCCGGACAGGTCTTCCACGCCCCCTGCGACGACCCCTCCGGCTTCTACCGGGGCCTGCGCAAGATCAACCCCGCCCCGTACGAGTTCCTCTTCAACCTCGGCGAGGGCGAGCACCTGGTCGGCGCCTCCCCCGAGATGTACGTCCGCGTCCAGGGCGACCGGGTCGAGACCTGCCCGATCTCCGGCACCATCGCCCGCGGCGCCAACCCCGTGGAGGACGCCGAGGCCATCCGCACGCTGCTCAGCTCGGTGAAGGAGGAGTCCGAGCTGACCATGTGCACCGACGTCGACCGCAACGACAAGTCGCGCATCTGCGTCCCCGGCACCGTCCAGGTCATCGGCCGCCGCCAGATCGAGATGTACTCCCGCCTCATCCACACCGTCGACCACATCGAGGGCCGCCTGCGCCCCGGGTTCGACGCCCTCGACGCCTTCCTCACCCACATGTGGGCCGTCACCGTCACCGGGGCGCCCAAGACCTGGGCGATGCAGTTCATCGAGGACCACGAGGCGACCGCCCGGCGCTGGTACGGCGGCGCCGTCGGCTACCTCGGCTTCGACGGGTCCATGAACACCGGCCTCACCCTGCGCACCGCGCAGATCCGCGACGGCGTGGCGACCGTCCGCGCCGGCGCGACCCTGCTGTTCGACTCCGACCCCGCCGCCGAGGAGCGCGAGACCGAGCTCAAGGCCAGCGCCCTGCTCGGAGCCCTCGCCGCCGTGGGCGCCCCGCCCGAGCAGGCTTCGGCGCGAGAGGAGGCCGAGCGTCCGGGCGAGGGGGTGAAGGTCCTGCTCGTCGACCACGAGGACTCCTTCGTCAACACCCTGGCCGACTACTTCCGCCAGCACGGCGCCGACGTCCTCACCCTGCGCCACGGCTTCCCGCTCGCCATGCTCGACGAGGTCGCGCCGCACATGGTCGTGCTCTCGCCCGGCCCAGGGTGGCCCTCCGACTTCGGCTGCTCAGACCTCGTCGGCGCCCTTTACGAAAGGAAGCTGCCCGTCTTCGGCGTCTGCCTCGGCCTGCAGGCGATGGTCGAGCAGGCGGGCGGCACCCTCTCGCTGCTGCCGCACCCCGAGCACGGCAAGAGGGGGCAGGTCGGCAGGGTGGGCGAGAGCGCGCTGCTCGACGGGCTGCCGGCGGAGTTCACCGCCGCCCGCTACCACTCGCTGCACGCCAAGCAACAGGGGGTGAAGGGCTTCACGGTCACCGCGCTGACCCCGGACGGGGCGGTCATGGCCATCGAGGACACCGCCAACCGCCGCTTCGGCGTCCAGTTCCACCCCGAGTCCATCCTCACCGCCGAGGGCGGCGCCGGATCCCGGATCGTCGCCAACGTGTTGAGGCTGTGCCGGGGTTCGGTAAAGGCGGGGACGAAGTAGCGGCCGGAGCCGGGGCGCGCCCTTAGAGTCCACAGGCCGGGCGGCGGCGTGCGGGCCGGGCGCGATCCGGGGGCAGACGAGCGGGGTGAGGTGGCCGATGGAGCTTGAGGACATACTGCAGGCCCCGGTCCCCGGCCCGGTGCGGGCGGCGCTGCTCGCCCCGCTCGTCGACCACCACTGCCACGGGGTACGCCGCGACGAGCTCAACCGCGCGCAGTTCGAGATGCTGATCACCGAGGCCGGCACCCCCGCGCCTCCGGGCACCACGCACTTCGACACACCGGTGGGCACCGCGATCAGGCGCTGGTGCGCCCCCGTCCTCGGGCTCGGCCCGCACGTGCCCCCAGCGGTCTACCTGGCGCGCAGGGCCGAGCTCGGCCCGGACGAGGCCAACAAGCGGCTGCTGCGCGCGGCCGGGGTCGTGGCGTTCCTGGTCGACTGCGGCGGGGGCGGCCGCGAGCTGCTCTCGGCGGCCGAGATGGGACGCCTCGGCGGCGCCGCCGCCGACGACATCGTGCGGCTGGAGCACGTCGAGGAGGAGGTCGCCCAGGAGGGCCCGACCGCCGCCGGGTACGTGCACGCCCTGGCCGAGCGGCTCGCCGCCCGGGCCTCCCGCGCCGTCGGGCTGAAGTCGATCGTCGCCTACCGCCACGGCCTGCACTTCGACCCGGCGCGGCCGAGCCGGGGCACGGTCATCGCCGCCGCGGGCAGGCGGCTCACCGAGCCCAAGGAGCCGCTGACCGATCCGGTGCTGCTGCGCCACCTGCTCTGGACGGCCGTCGACATCGCCCGCGACCGTGGGCTGCCCCTGCAGTTCCACACCGGGTACGGCGACCCCGGCATCGACCTGCACCGGTCCGACCCCACCCTGATGACAGGTTTCATCAGGGCGACGCGGCCGGTCGGGGTGCCGGTGATCCTGCTGCACTGCTACCCGTTCCACCGGCAGGCCGCCTACCTGGCGAGCGTGTTCCCGCACGTGTACGCCGACGTGGGCCTCGCGCTGACCTACACCGCGGCGGGCTCCGCCACGATCATCGGCGAGCTGCTGGAGCTGGTCCCCTTCCACAAGCTGATGTTCAGCTCCGACTGCTCCGGCGTCGCCGAGATGTGCCACCTCGGCGCGCTGTACTTCCGCCGGGGGCTGGCCCGCGCGCTCGCCGCCCGCATGCAGGAGGGGGAGTGGAGCGCCGGCGACGCGGCCAGGGTCGCCCACATGATCGGCTCAGGCAACGCCCGCCGCGTGTACCGCCTGTAGGCGGACACTATGTCGCTAAATGGTCTACATCCGCCCAGGACGCTAGGCGCGGCGATCGAAACGGCCAATAATCGCCGGTGATGACTGCGATCGAGATCCATAACCTTTCCAAGTCCTTCGGGGCGGTGCGTGCCGTGGACGACGTGTCCTTCACCGTCGAGGCGGGCACCGTCACCGGATATCTCGGCCCGAACGGGGCCGGGAAGACCACGACGCTGCGGTGCCTGCTCGGCCTGGTCGCGCCCGACTCCGGGCAGGCCCTCGTCAACGGCCGACGGTACGCCGGTCTGGCCACGCCGCTGTCCCAGGTCGGCGCGGTGCTGGAGGCCACGAGCTTCCACCCCGGCCGTACGGCCCGCGACCACCTCAGGGTGGTGTGCGCGGCCGCGGGCCTGCCCGGCGCCCGCGCGGACGAGGCGCTCGGCCAGGTCGGCCTTGCCGACGTCGCGGGCAAGCGGGTGGCCGGCTTCTCCCTCGGCATGCGCCAGCGCCTCGCCCTGGCGACCGCGCTGCTCGGCCGGCCCGCGGTCCTCATCCTCGACGAACCCGCCAACGGCCTGGACCCGGCGGGCATCCAGTGGCTGCGCGGCTTCCTGAGGTTCCTCGCCGACGACCAGGGCTGCGCCGTGCTGGTCTCCAGCCACGTCCTGGCCGAGGTCGAGCAGACGGTCGACGACATCGTCATCATCGCCAGGGGCCGCATGGTCCGGCAGGGCACGCTGGCCGAGCTGACCTCGGGCGGCGACCGGGGCGTACGGGTCGCCGGGGCGGGCGTCGAGCGGTTGCGGCCCCGGCTGGAGGGGGCCGGCGGCGTGATCGAGTCCCCGGAGAGCGGCGTGCTACTGATTCACGGCGTCCAGCCGGAGGCGGTCGGCCAGGCGGCGCTCGACGAGCACGTGGTGCTGTCGGAACTGGTCAGGCTGCGCTCCGATCTCGAACAGGTGTTCCTCGAACTCACCGGGGAGCCGCCCGCCCCGCCCTCGACATCGTCATCGTCACCGGCCGCAGTGGACGCCGTCCCGGGGAGCGCGTCATGATCCGGCTGGTCAGGGCGGAGCTACTGAAGGTCTTCACCACCCGCATGGTCTGGGGCATGCTCGCCCTCTCGCTGTGCTTCACCGCCATCGGGCTGGTCGCGCTGAGCGTCCTGTCGGGAGGCCCGGGCGCGCCCGCCCTCACCGAACCCGACGGCGTGCGGAACCTCTTCAGCCAGGCGGGCTCCGGGCTGGTCTTCGCCTTCGTCATCGGCACCCTCATGATCACGGGGGAGTATCGCTTCCAGACGATCACCTACACCTTCCTGGTGACGCCGCGCCGGGAGCGGGTGATCGCCGCCAAGCTCATGACCTGCGCGGTCGTGGGCCTGCTGTTCGGCCTCGCCGGCATCGTCCTGGCATTCGCCGTCGGGATCCCGGCGCTTCTGATCAAGGGCGCGAGCCTGTCGCTGATCGGGGGCGACGTCGCGCGGGTCTGCGCCGGCGTGGCGGCCGCGATGGCCCTCTACACGATCCTCGGCCTCGCCCTCGGGTCCCTGCTACGCAACCAGGTGGCCGCCATCGTCGTCGGCGTCGCCTGGGTCTATGTCCTTGAGAGCCTGCTGGTCGCGTTGCTGCCGAGCGTCGGGAAGTGGCTGCCCGGCGGGGCGGCCCAGGCGGTGTACGGGGTCTCCTCGCCGCTCGGCGGCGACTACCTGCCGGCCTGGGCGGGCGCCGCGCTGCTCGTGGGGTACGCCGCGGCCTTCGCGATCGTGGCGTCGGCCACCACGATCCGCCGCGACATCACCTGAGCGAACCCGCTCCGTTACGATGTGGGCGGCCTAGACGAGGGGGAGCCGAGGCGTGGAATTCCTGAGTGATGTGACGGTGGAGCTGGTCAGGCACAGCGCGGCCGACTCCGACGTGGTGTTCGCCGCCCGGGTGTCCACCGCCGGGGAGCAGTCCCTGGAGGCGGTCCACCAGGATCCCGAGCGCTCCAAGGGCCTGATCAACTTCCTCATGCGCGACCGGCACGGCAGCCCGTTCGAGCACAACTCGATGACCTTCTTCATCAACGCCCCCATCCTGGTCTTCCGCGAATTCCACCGCCACAGAGTGGGATGGTCCTACAACGAGGAGAGCGGGAGGTATCGCGAGCTTCAGCCGGTCTTCTACGTGCCCGGGCGGGAGCGGAAGCTCGTGCAGGAGGGGAAGCCGGGGCGCTACCGGTTCGTCGAGGGCGACGAGGAGCAGCACAAGCTGGTGACCGGCGCCATGGAGCGGTCGTACCGGCAGTCGTACGAGGCCTACCAGGAGATGCTGGCGGCGGGGGTGGCCCGCGAGGTCGCCCGCGCGGTGCTGCCCGTCGGCCTGTTCTCCTCGATGTACGCCACGTGCAACGCCCGCTCGCTGATGCACTTCCTGTCCCTGCGCACCAAGGACGAGCGCGCGAGCGTGCCGTCGTTCCCGCAGCGCGAGATCGAGATGGTGGCCGAGAAGATGGAGGCGTTCTGGGCCGGGCTGATGCCGCTCACCCACGCCGCGTTCAACGCCGCGGGCCGCGTCGCCCCCTAGGCGCGGCCGGCCGCCCGCCGGGCCTCCACCCCCGGCGGCGGGCGGTCGTCGGGGGCTCTCTAGAGGGCGGGAAGCACGTAGACCTCCGCGCCCGGGGGTAAGGCGCAGGCGAGGCCGCCGAGGCGGCGGGCGTTCTCCCCGCACACGAACATGCTGATGTGGCGGCGGATCCCGCCGTACTCGTCGCAGAGGCGCTTCTCCAGCATGGGGTGGGTTCGGCGCAGGGTGTGGAGGGCCGCGCCGAGCGTGGGGCGGCTCTCGTCGGAGTCCGCGACGGCGAAGACCCGCACCTCGGTGGCCCCGCTGCCCCAGTGCCCGAGCGCGCTGGGCAGCACGAATGTCACGAGCGTGACCGGTTTGGCCATGGGAGTCAGAGCGCCGCCGGGACGGTGGCGTAGGCCCGTGCGACGGGGGAAGATGATCGCCTCGTGCCGGCGGCGAGCAGCGTGCCCTGCATGATCGCCCTTCCTTTCGCGGTGTCGGGGCCGCATCGCCTGTCCCCCCGGCTCGGCGTGGTCGCCCGATCGACATGTCGGCCGCTGCGCGCGGATCGGCATCATCGTGTCACGTTGCCAGGACACCCGCCGGACTCCGCGTGATTTGGGTGATCGGTTCGCCCGGATAGTCCTTGGATATCTGGTTGCTCGCGGGAACCGGGCCACTGCTCCCCCTGGATCGGGTCGCAGTGGATGCGCGCGGGGGGCACGCCGTCGTTCTGCAGCCGCCGCACGGTCTCGTTGACCATGGCGGGGGGACCGCAGACGTACACGTCGTGGTCGGCCCAGGAGTGGAAGCGCTGCACGACGTCCGGGAGCGAGCCGCGCATGCCGTCGTAGGCCGGCTGGCCGGACACCACGGGCAGGACCCGCAGCCACGGGAACTCGGCCTCCATGCGGATCAGGTCGCCGAGGTCGTACAGCTCGCCGGCGGTGCGGGCGCCGAACAGCAGGTGGATGTTGGGCCGGCGGCCCGAGGCGATGACGTGCTCGACGATCGCCTTGATCGGGGCGAGGCCGGTGCCCCCGGCGACGCAGATGATGTCGCGCATGGGCTCGCCCTCCGGGGGCGCCAGGGTGCCGATCGGGGGGCCGAGGAGCACGGTGTCGCCGATCCTCGTGTGCGAGACCAGGGCCGTGCTGACCCACCCGCCGCTCACGGCGCGCACGTGCAGCCTGATGGTGTTGTCCGGCCGGGGCGCGTTGGCGATGGAGTACGTGCGCCAGACGCGCGGCCAGCGGGCGACCTGCACGTTGACGTACTGCCCGGGGACGTGGTCCATCTGGGTGCCGGGCCGCAGGGTGATGACGGCGATGCCGGGCGCGCGCATCTCGTGGTCCACGACCTCCGCCAGCCACCAGGCGGGGGAGACCCCGGCGTCGGCCTCCGCGGACTCGATCATGAGGTTGGCCGCCACGGTGTAGGCCGCGACCCACGCGGCCTCGACCTCGCTGGTCCAGGTGTCGCCCGCGAAGCGCTTGATGGTCGAGAGCAGCGCGTTGCCCACGGCGGTGTAGTGCTCGGCCAGCACGCCGTACTTGCGGTGGTCCCTGCCGAGCTGGCCCAGGTAGGAGCCGAGGCTGTCGGGGCTGTCCAGGCTCCAGACGATGCGGGTCAGCGCGCTGAAGAGACGGTCCCGCTGGACGTCCATGGCGGGGGGGAACATGCTCCGCAGGTGTGGGCCCTCAGCGAACAGCCGCCCGTAGAAGTACGCGACGGCCTTGCCCATGACGGGCTGGATGGCTGAGAAGCTTTCCTTTACGAGACGCGGATTCAACGACATATATCGACGCCACCCTAATCGACCGGATTCGACATCCGATCTTGTTGTTCCACCTCCCTGACGGTCCGGGTAACGAGCGTCCGGCGGCCCCGGCTCAACCGATCGCTCGAATTGGAGTCTTCCATTCCCGCATGCGCCTCACAACCGTTTCACCACAAGGTGCCAGGAAAGCGAACTCTTAGTAATTGGTGGGTGATTCTCCGTAATGGATGCTCGGGATGCCGGGGAATCTAGATGAAAGAGAATCACATTCGCCTTTTACCGCAATCGCAATTCGGGGCCGCCGCCCCGGCGGCGACCCGGACCTGCGGAACCGCCCTGTCGTGGCGGACCGTTCCAGCGCGGTGCCCGGCGGGCCGGAGGAGTACCCGCCGCCGCCGGGGTGAGGGGGGCTTGTGGGACAGATGTTGCGGAAGTGACGTGACTGATACCCCGGATACGTGACATACCCGAAATGTTGTGCGCCATGATGGGCTTGCCACTGCTGATGGGCTGGGTGCCGCCGTGACATGGCGGTACGACCTTGCGCGAGCCCCTGGAGACCGTATGTCCCGACCGTTGATCGGTATCACCACCTACTTCGACGCCGCCCGCTGGGGCACGTGGGTCCGCGAGGCCGTGCTCTCGCCGCCCGCCTACGCGAAGGCGGTGGACAAGGCCGGGGGCTCCCCCGTGCTGATCCCCCCGCTGAGCCTGGGAGCGATCGACGGCTACATCCGAGGCCTGTCGGGGCTCATCCTGGCCGGCGGCGTGGAGGTCGACCCCGGCGCCTACGGCGAGGAGCGGGACGAGAGGCTCGAGGAGCCCCAGCCGCAGCGCGACAGGTTCGAGCTCGGGCTCGCCAGGGCCGCGGTCCAGGCCGGCGTCCCCGTGCTCGGCGTGGCGCGCGGCATGCACATCCTGAACGTCGCGCTGGGCGGCACCCTGATCCGGTGGCTGCCCGAGGCGGTCCACCATGAGCGGCACGCCGCAAGCACGCCGCACGTCATCCAGGTGAGCGTCTCCAGCAAGGTCGGCAAGGCCGTCGGCGACCGCATCGAGGTCGCCGTGCCCCACCACCAGGCGCTCAAGCGGCTCGGCGAGGGCCTGCTCGCCGTGGCGTGGGCCGACGACCAGATCGTCGAGGGCGTGGAGCTCCAGGGCCACCGGTTCTGCGTGGGCGTCCAGTGGCACCCCGAGCGCGGCGAGGACAACCGCCTGGTGGACGCGCTGGTCGAGGCCGCCATGCCGTGAGGCGCGGCGGCCCCGCGGCTCAGAAGCTCCGGGGCAGGCCGAGCACCTGGGTCGCCAGGTAGTTGAGCAGGAGCTCCTCGGTGACGGGCGCCACCTTGCCGATGCGGGCGTCCGCGAGCAGGCGGGCGACGGGGTACTCCAGCGAGTACGCCATCCCGCCGTGCGTCTGGAAGGCGTGGTCGGCCGCCTCCCAGGCCACCTGCGAGGCGGTCAGCTTGGCGATGTTGGCCTCCGTGCCGCAGGGCAGGTGCCGGTCGAACAGCCAGGCCGCCTTGTAGAGCATCAGCCTCGCCAGTTCGATCTTCGCCTTGACCTGCGCGAGCGGGAAGGCGATGGCCTGGTTGGCCCCGATCGGGCGGCCGAACACCTCCCGCTCCTTGGCGTAGGAGACCGCGACCCGCAGCGCCACCTCCGCGCCGCCGAGGGCGCTGGCGCCCAGCAGGATGCGCTCGGGGTTGAGGATGTCCCACAGCACGGCCGCCCCCTGGTCCACCTCGCCGAGCACGCTGGTGGCGGGCACCCGCAGGTCGTCGAAGAACACCATGTTCGACGGGGTGGTGTTGGCGCCCATCTTCGGGATCGGCCGGTAGGACAGCCGTCCCGCCGCCACCGCCTCCGGCACGTTCACCAGGAAGACGGTGAGGCCGTTGGTGCGCGGCCTGGCCTCGGCCGCCGGGATGGTGCGGGTGACCAGCAGCATCCAGGTGGCCCGCTGGACGCCGGTGATCCAGATCTTCTGCCCGTTGATGACGTACTCGCCGCCGTCGCGGCGGGCGGAGGTGGAGATGGCCAGGGAGTTGGACCCGGCGTCGGGCTCGGTGAGCGCGAAGCAGGTCTCGATCTCGCCGGCGGCGAGCCGGGGGAGCAGCGCCGCCTTCTGCTCGGCCGAGCCGTGGCGGGCGATGGTCAGCGCGCCGAAGCCGGGTGTCAGCACGTACGTGAACGCGGACCCGCCGGCCGAGCCCGAGGCCGACAGGGTCTCGGTCGCCACGGTCAGCTCCAGCAGGCCCTGGCCGCCCCCGCCGTACTCCTCGGGCACCGCGAGGCCGAGCCAGCCGCCCTTGGCCAGCTCCGCCCACACCTCCTCGGGCCAGCGCTTCTCCGCCTCGCACCGCTGCCAGTAGTCCATGTCGTAGCGCGAGCAGATGTCCGCGACGCCGCGCTGTACGTCGCGGGCGCTCTCCGGAAGCGTGAAGTCCACCGTGATCACTCCATTCCCGTTGCCGCGCAATGGTAGAACGAAGTTCGGTGGCCGTGCGAGATCAGTGACGCGGGCGCCTGGCGTGATAGACGAAGGCCGGAGGCACGTTGCCCCAGATGGTTCTGCTCGGCACGACCTCCTCGAACGCCTCCATCAGGCGGCGGCGGAAGCGCATGGCGGGCGGCAGCGTGCGTGCGTGCACGTAGGCGAAGGTGGTGAGGGTGCCCTGGGGCGTGAGCGTCTCGCGGATCGCCCCGAGCAGCCTGTCCTGGAGCCCGGCGGGGAAGGCCGCCCAGGGCAGCCCGCTGACCACCACGTCGGCCCGCTCGAGCCCATGGCCGGCCAGGAGTTGGGGCAGGTTCACGGCGTCGCCGACGATGATCTTGGCGCCGGGGTGCCGGTCGGCCAGCCCCGCGGCGAGACGGGGGTTGATCTCGATGGCCAGATGGTGCCCTCGCCCGCCGAGACGCCGCTGGATCTCCTTGGTGAACACGCCCGTCCCCGGGCCGAGTTCGACGATGACGGGGTCCCCGCGCTCGGGCACCGGCGAGGCGACCACCCTCGCCAGGCGCTGGGAGCTGGGCGCGACCGCCCCGGTGGTGCCGGGCGAGCGCATGAACTGCCCGAAGAAGAGGGCTGCGTCATTGGCCATGGCACCGACCTTAAAGAACAAAAGGGTCTGCTCGCTTCCACCGTTCGGCCGATCTCGTGCGCCTCTGGAAGACGACTTCTCCATCTTGAGGAGGATGCCGTCTTCGCCGCGGAATTCGAGTCATGGGCCGCGTGGGCGGGCACGGAGGTTTCGTCCTTTCACGATACGGCCCGTGGCGAGACTCGCCCCCACCGCCGCCCGGCGCTTCGCACCGGCTAGGGTCGGCACCAGGTTCACGAGGGGAGAGTCACGGGTGAGATCGGCGGAGGACCGGATCTGGACGGTTCCGAACATGCTGAGTCTGCTGCGGTTGCTCGGCGTGCCGGTGTTCCTGTGGCTGGTGCTGGGGCCCAAGGCCGACGGGTGGGCGCTCATCCTGCTCATGGCGGCGGGGTTCTCCGACTGGCTCGACGGCAAGCTCGCCCGGGCCTGGAACCAGACCAGCAAGCTCGGCAGGCTGCTCGACCCGCTCGCCGACCGGCTCTACATCCTGGCCACGCTGATCGGGCTGACGTTGCGCGGGGTCATCCCCTGGTGGCTGACCGCCGTGATCGTCGGCAGGGACGTCCTGCTGCTCCTCGGCGTTCCGGTCCTCCGCAGGCACGGTTTCGGCCCGGCGCTGCCGGTCCACTTCCTCGGCAAGGCGGCGACCGCCAACCTGCTCTACGCCTTCCCGCTGCTTTTCCTGGCGTCCCACGACGGTTGGTACGCCGACATAGCCCGGATCTTGGGATGGGCCTTTGCCATCTGGGGAACAGGTCTGTATTGGTGGGCGGGGGCGCTGTACGTGGTTCAGGGGCGCCGGCTCATCGGAGGGGCGAGCCGGGCATGAGCGATCGTGGGGGCCCGTCCCGGCGAGTCCCCGCGGCTACTGCCCGCGCGAGCGTGGCCGTGTGCCCACCGTGATGAGACAGACGGAGGGTGATCTGTGAAGGCCGTCGTGATGGCGGGCGGGGAGGGGACTCGGCTGCGGCCGATGACCGCGAACCAGCCCAAACCCCTACTTCCCGTAGTCAATCGGCCGATCATGGAGCACGTGCTCCGCCTGCTGAAGCGGCACGGCTTCACCGAGACCGTCGTCACCGTCCAGTTCCTGGCCGCCCTGGTGCGCAACTACTTCGGCGACGGCGACGAGCTCGGCATGAGCCTCCACTACGCCACGGAGGAGATCCCGCTCGGCACGGCGGGCAGTGTGAAGAACGCCGCCGACAAGCTGCGCGACGAGCGCTTCCTGGTGATCTCCGGCGACGCGCTGACCGACATCGACCTGACCGACCTGATCCGGTTCCACGAGGAGAACGGCGCCCTCGTCACCATCGGCCTCAAGCGCGTCCCGAACCCCCTGGAGTTCGGCATCATCATCGTCGACGAGCAGGGCAGGGTGCAGCGCTTCCTGGAGAAGCCCACCTGGGGGCAGGTCTTCTCCGACACCGTCAACACCGGCGTGTACGTGATGGAGCCGGAGGTCCTCGACGAGGTCGCCCCCGGGGTGCCCGTCGACTGGTCGGCCGACGTGTTCCCCAAGCTGCTGGCCCAGGGAGCCCCGCTGTACGGCTACATCACCAGCGGCTACTGGGAGGACGTCGGCACCCACGAGAGCTACCTCAAGGCGCAGGCCGACGCCCTGTCGGGCCGGGTGAGGCTCGACGCCGACGGCTTCGAGCTCTCCCCGGGGGTGTGGGTCGCCGAGGGCGCCTCCGTCGACCCCGACGCCATCTTGAAGGGCCCGCTGTACATCGGCGGCTACGCCAAGGTCGAGGCGGGCGCCGAGCTGCGGGAGTACACCGTCATCGGCGACAACGTCGTGGTGAAGGAGGGCGCTTTCCTGCACCGCGCCGTGGTCCACGACAACGTCTACATCGGGCCGAGCGCCAACCTGCGCGGCTGCGTCGTCGGCAAGAACACCGACGTGATGACCGGCGCGCGCATCGAGGAGAACGCCGTCGTCGGCGACGAGTGCGTGATCGAGTCCGAGGCCTACGTCTCCTCCGGGGTCAAGATCTACCCGTTCAAGACGATCGAGGCGGGCGCGGTCGTCAACACCAGCGTGATCTGGGAGTCGCGCGGCCAGCGCAGCCTGTTCGGGCCGCGCGGGGTCTCCGGCCTGGTCAACGTCGAGATCACCCCCGAGCTGTGCGTCCGCCTCGCCAGCGCGTACGCCACCACGCTGAAGAAGGGCGCCTCGGTCATCACCTCGCGCGACTCCTCCCGCGCGGCCCGCGCCCTCAAGCGGGCGGTCATCAGCGCGCTCACCGCGAGCGCGATCAACGTGCTCGACCTGGAGGCCACCCCGCTGCCCGTCGCGCGCTTCCACACCTCCAACGAGACCGCCTCGGGCGGCATCGCGCTGCGCACCACCCCGGGTGACCCCCAGAGCGTCGACATCGTCTTCATGGACGAGAACGGCGCCGACCTCTCCCAGGGCGCGCAGCGCAAGCTGGAGCGCGTCTTCTCCCGGCAGGAGTTCCGCCGCGCCTTCCCCGGGGAGATCGCCGAGCTGAGCTTCCCCGCCCGTGCCGTCGAGGACTACACCCGCGAGCTGCTGCGCTGGGTCGACATGTCCGGCGTGCGGGACGCCGAGATGAAGGTCGTCATCGACTGCGCGGGCGGCACCTCCTCCCTGGTGCTCCCGAGCCTGCTCGGCCGGGTCGGGGTGGACGTGCTCACCGTCAACAACCGCCTGGACGACGCCTCGCCGACCGAGACGCTCGCCGAGCGCCGCAGGGACCTCCAGCGCCTGGCGGAGCTCGTGGGGTCCTCCAGGGCCGCTTTCGGCGTACGTTTCGACCCGGTCGGGGAGCGCGTCTCCCTGGTCGACGAGATGGGCCAGCTGATCAGCGAGGAGCGGGCGCAGCTCGTCGTCCTCGACCTGGTGGCGGCCGAGCGCCGCGGCGGCCGGGTCGCCCTGCCCGTGACCACCACCCGCGTGGCCGAGCAGGTGTGCCGGTTCCACGGGGCCCAGGTGCAGTGGACCTCCACGGCCCTGGACGCCCTCACCTCCGCGGCGGCCGACCCCGAGCTGATCTTCGCGGCGGACGGGCGCGGCGGCTTCATCGTCCCCGAGTTCGCGCCCACGGTCGACGGGCTGGCCGCCTTCCTGCGCATCCTCGGCCTGGTGGCCCGCACCCGGTTGTCGCTCAGCCAGATCGACGCCCGCATCCCCCAGGCCAAGATGCTCAAACGCACCGTGCCGACCCCGTGGGCCGCCAAGGGCGCGGTCATGCGGTCGGTCGTCGAGGCGGCCGACGGGTACCACCTGGACACCACCGACGGCGTGCGCGTGGTCGAGGAGGACGGAGGCTGGGCACTGATCCTTCCCGACCCCTCGGAGGCCGTCACCCATATCTGGGCGGAGGGCGACGATCTGGACGTCGCCCAGGGCCTCCTGGAGCGCTGGGCCCGGGTGGTGGAGCACGCCGTGGGCACCTGAGCACGTGGCCCGGGAACGGGTACGTTCTGCCCCGAACCACCCGTTTCCAGTCACATTTGAACGGCGCGCCGCATGGACCGGAGGGCGGCGCGGGCGGTAGCTTTGGACCGGCGCGGCGAGCCGAGTCGGAAGCAACGAGGGGCGAGCGCCGTCAGGAGATACGCGAGCCCCGTAAGCGAGGACCGAGCGAGCCCCACCAGCAGCATGTCCGAACCCGCGAGCCTGCCCTCATCTTGACCTTTGCGACTCATCAGCGTAAGTTGCGGCATTCGCAGTCTGAGCAACTATGAGAAGCGAAGAACCGAGGCACGCCGCCCAGAGCACCGTCGCCGCGACTTCGCGGTAGGAGGCCGAGCCGATCGATGCCGAGCGTCTACTGCACGCAGTGCGGTCATGCCAACCCTGACGATGCCCGTTTCTGCTCACGGTGCGGATCGCCGCTGAGTCGTGTCGAAAACACGCCGGGGGACACCACCTCCACGATCTCACTCAGTGGGATCGAGGCGATGGACGGCGACGCGACGGGACAGACGCTCATCCCAGATCGGGCTTCGGTCGAGCAGCTGCCGGCCGGCACGGCCCTGCTGGTCGTGATGCGCGGGCCCAACGCCGGGAGCCGGTTCCTTCTCGACAGCGATCTGACCACGGCCGGCCGCCACCCCGAGAGCGACATCTTCCTGGACGACGTGACCGTGTCGCGCAGGCACGCGGAGTTCTACCGGCGGGGCGACTACTTCACCGCCAGGGACGTCGGCAGCCTCAATGGCACCTACGTCAACCGGGAGCGCATCGAGGAGCTACCGCTCTCCGGGGGCGACGAAGTCCAGATCGGCAAGTTCCGGCTGGTGTTCCTCACGCGTGGGTGAGGAGGAGCGGTGATGGGCGCGCAGGCGGCCAGGGCGTTCATGAGCATCGGGGAAGTCCTCGAGATCCTGCGGGGCGACTTCCCCGACGTCACCGTCTCCAAGATCCGCTTTCTCGAGGGCGAGGGGCTCATCGAGCCCCAGCGCTCCCCCTCGGGATACCGCAAGTTCACCCACGCCGACGTCGAGCGCCTGCGCTACATCCTCACCGCCCAGCGTGACCGCTACCTTCCGCTGCGCGTGATCAAGGACCATCTGGACACCGCCGAGCGCGACGGCGTCACCCGGCCCCGCGCCGTCGGGGCCGAGTCGCCGGAGATCCGGCTGAGCCGCGCCGAGCTGCTGGAGGCCGCGGCGCTCGACGAGGAGACCCTCGTGGAGCTGGAGGACTACGGCCTGCTGACCCCGGTCGCCCGGTGGTACGACGCCGAGGCCCTCACCGTCGCCAGGGCCTCGGGGGCGCTCGGAAGGTTCGGGCTGCACCCCCGCCATCTGCGGGTGCTCAGGGCCGCCGCGGAGCGCGAGGCGGGGCTCGTGGAGCAGGCCGTGGCGCCGCTGCTGCGCCGCCGGGCCCCCGGCGCCGTCGACCAGGCCGAGGAGACCGCCCGCGAGCTCTCCGTCCTGCTCCAAGAGCTGCACGCCGCCCTGGTGCGGGGCGGTCTGCGGGGCATTCTGGGCCGCTGACGGAGCCGCCCGGACATTTCGGGGTGCGGGGATGTTACGTTGAATTTTGCGGCGATGGTCACGCCGCGAGCCGAGAGCCGCAAGGGAACGGGCCCGGAGCGGGCCGGCGACCCAATGAGACGGAGCAGCCTGTGTTGCAGATGGAGGTCGTGGGGGTCCGCGTCGAGATGCCCTCCAACCAGCCCATCGTCCTGCTCAAGGAGGCGAAGGGTGAGCGTTATCTGCCGATCTGGATTGGGATGACCGAGGCCACGGCCATCGCTCTGGCACAGGCAGAGGAGCCGCCTCCCCGGCCGCTCACCCACGACTTGTTCAAGGACGTGATCGAAGCTCTCGGCGTGCGGTTGCAGACGGTCAACATCGTGGCGCTGCGCGACGGGATCTTCTTCGCTGACCTGGTGTTCTCCAACGGTGTCGAGGTGAGCGCACGCCCATCCGACTCGATCGCGTTGGCTCTTCGCACCGGTGCCAGCATCTTCGCCAGCGAGGATGTCGTGCGCGAGGCCGGCGTCATCATCCCCGACGATCAGGAGGACGAGGTCGAGAAGTTCCGCGAGTTCCTGGACACGATCACGCCCGAGGACTTCGGTCGTGCGGGTTAGCCATATCGGGCATTTACGCTTCACGACGCGCCGGGCGGGATCGTTGACTGAGGATCGCGCCAGTCCTACGGTGCAAGGGAAACCACGGTTGTAATTCACGAACCCCCAGATCAGACCGTGGGATGAGAGAAAGCCGGAGGTCCGCAGTGGCGGTCAGCAGCGGCGAGGGAAAGACGGCCGGCCAGCATGATCCGGCCCAGCGCCAGTCGGCGCGGGAGCGCGCGGGTGAGCAGGGCCTGTTGTTCGACGAGCGGCCTGCGTCGCTGCCCGCCGACGTGGGATACCGCGGCCCGACGGCGTGCTCGGCGGCCGGCATCACCTACCGCCAGCTCGACTACTGGGCGCGAACCCAGCTGGTCGAGCCGTCGGTACGGGCGGCGCAGGGCTCGGGGTCGCAACGGCTCTACAGCTTCCGTGACATCCTCGTTCTCAAGGTGGTCAAGCGCCTGCTCGACACCGGGGTGTCGCTCCAGCAGATACGCACGGCGGTGCAGCATCTGCGGGAGCGCGGGGTCAACGACCTCGCGCAGATCACCCTGATGAGCGACGGCGTGAGCGTCTACGAGTGCACCTCGGCCGACGAGGTGATCGATCTGCTGGAAGGCGGCCAGGGCGTGTTCGGCATCGCCTTGGGCGGGGTCTGGCGCGAGGTCGAGGGATCCCTGGCGGAGCTGCCGGGGGAACGGGCGGAGCCGGCCGACCGGGACTCCACGGAGGAGCACCCGGGTGACGAGCTGGCTCGGCGCAGGAAGGCCCGCAAGACCGGGTGACCCAGGTCACCTCCTGCGGCGCGGGGTGGTGGCCCGCGTGAGCGGAGATCCCGTGGGGACGGGGCTAGATCTTCGCAAACCCGCAGGTCAGGGGTAAAGTCCGGCAAACCCGGGCGATAGGGGTAGCCCCTAACTCGGGGTGGGACGGTACGATTGGCGCAAGGCTTACGACCCTGTGCGGGAGAGTCCCTGGCACGGGCCGGTTCCGCGCTCCACGCGGTGCCGGTGCGTGACCCGGGCGCCGAAGGAGCAACCTCCCCGGAATCTCTCAGGCCCACGTACCGCACGGGTGAGGCGACTCTGGAAAGTAGACGTGCCCGCCAGGCGTGTCTCACCGACGGTGCAAATCCGCATTTATGCGGATGAAGCTCTCAGGTCGCGATGAGGATGTCGCGATGACAGAGGGGGAGACCCGGCATACACGCGCGCTCCAGCGCCGGTCTCCACCACCCTCAGGAGGGCCTCATGACCGATCGGTCACCGCTTCGCGACCTGTCCGCACCGCCCTTCGCCACCCGGCACATCGGCCCGGCGGACGCCGACCAGGCGCGCATGCTGGAGGCCGTGGGCTACGAGTCCGTCGCCGACCTCATCGCCCTGGCCGTCCCCGGGGCGATCCGCGCGGAGGGTCCGCTCGACCTGCCCGAGGCGGCGAGCGAGACCGAGGCCATCGCCGAGCTGCGGGCGCTCGCCTCCCGCAACCAGGTACTGACCTCGATGATCGGGCTCGGCTACCACGACACGATCACCCCGGCGGTCATCCGGCGCAACCTGCTGGAGAACCCCGGCTGGTACACCGCCTACACGCCCTACCAGCCCGAGATCTCGCAGGGACGCCTCGAGGCCCTCCTGAACTTCCAGACCGTGATCAGCGATCTGGCCGGGCTGGACGTCGCCGGCGCCTCGCTGCTCGACGAGGCCACGGCCGCGGCGGAGGCCATGACGCTGGCCCGCCGCGCCGGCCGCGCGAAGTCCCCGGTGTTCGTCGTGGACGCCGACGCGCTCCCGCAGACCAAGGCCGTGCTGGCCACCCGCGCGGAGCCGCTCGGCATCGAGCTGGTCGAGGCCGACCTCGGCCGGGGCCTGCCCGACGGCGAGCTGTTCGGCGTGCTCGTCCAGTACCCGGGCGCCAGCGGTGAGGTCAAGGACTTCCGCGCCGTCGCCGACCAGGCCCACGCCCGCGGCGCCCTGCTGGTCGCCGCCGCCGACCTCCTGGCGCTGACCCTGATGGAGGCCCCCGGCTCCATGGGCGCCGACATCGCCGTCGGCTCCTCCCAGCGCTTCGGCGTCCCCTTCGGGTTCGGCGGCCCGCACGCCGCCTACATGGCGGTGCGCGAGGGGCTCCAGCGGCAGATGCCCGGGCGCCTGGTCGGGGTCTCGCAGGACGCCGACGGCCGCCCGGCGTACCGGCTCGCCCTGCAGACCCGCGAGCAGCACATCCGCCGCGAGAAGGCCACCAGCAACATCTGCACGGCGCAGGTGCTGCTCGCCGTGATCGCCGGCATGTACGCCGTCTACCACGGCCCCGAGGGGCTCAGGCGCATCGCCCAGCGCACCCACCGGCACGCCGCGGTGCTCGCGGCCGGTCTGCGCGGCGCGGGCGTCGAGGTCGTGCACGACGACTTCTTCGACACCGTGCTCGCCCGTGTCCCCGGCAGGGCCGCCGAGATCGTCGCGGCGGCCAGGGACAGGGGGGTCAACCTCCGCCTGGCCGACGCCGACCACGTGGGCGTCTCCTGCGACGAGAAGACCACCGCCGCCGACCTGCGGGCGGTCTGGGAGGCGTTCGGCCTCACCGGCATCGTGCTGGACGACCTGGACACCGCCACCTCCGACGCGCTGCCCGCCGGGCTGCTGCGCACCACGGACTTCCTCACCCACCCGGTGTTCCACTCCCACCGTTCCGAGACCGCGATGCTCCGCTACCTGCGCAAGCTTCAGGACAAGGACATCGCGCTCGACCGGTCGATGATCCCGCTGGGCTCCTGCACGATGAAGCTCAACGCCACGACCGAGATGGAGCCGATCAGCTGGCCCGAGCTCGCCGGCATCCACCCCTACGCCCCCGCCGACCAGGTGGAGGGCTACGTGCGCCTCATCAAGGACCTGGAGGGCTGGCTGGCCGAGGTCACCGGGTACGACGCCGTCTCGCTGCAGCCCAACGCGGGCTCCCAGGGCGAGTTCGCCGGCCTGCTCGCGATCCGCGCCTACCACCGGGCCAACGGCGACACCGAGCGCGACGTCTGCCTCATCCCGTCGTCGGCCCACGGCACCAACGCCGCCAGCGCCGTCATGGCGGGCATGCGGGTCGTCGTGGTCGCCTGCGACGACGAGGGCAACGTCGACGTCCCCGACCTCAACGCCAAGATCGACAAGCACCGCGACCGGCTGGCGGCCATCATGGTGACCTACCCCTCCACGCACGGCGTGTTCGAGGAGACGATCACCGAGGTCTGCGAGCGGGTCCACCAGGCCGGCGGCCAGGTCTACGTCGACGGCGCCAACCTCAACGCCCTGGTCGGGCTGGCCAAGCCCGGGTCGTTCGGCGCGGACGTCTCCCACCTGAACCTCCACAAGACGTTCTGCATCCCGCACGGCGGCGGCGGTCCGGGCGTCGGCCCGGTGGCGGTCCGCTCCCACCTCGCCCCCTACCTGCCCGGCCACCCGCTGGAGGACGGCCCGGTGGGCCCGGTCTCGGCCGCCCCCTTCGGGTCGGCCGGCATCCTGCCGATCTCGTGGGCCTACGTCAGGATGATGGGCGCCGACGGGCTCAAGGCGGCCACCGAGCAGGCGATCCTGTCGGCCAACTACCTCGCGCGGCGGCTCGCCCCGCACTACCCGGTGCTCTACACCGGCCGTGAGGGCCTGGTGGCGCACGAGTGCATCGTCGACCTGCGCCAGATCACCAAGGAGACCGGCGTCACCGTCGACGACGTCGCCAAGCGGCTGGTCGACTACGGCTTCCACGCGCCCACCATGTCGTTCCCCGTGGCGGGCACCCTGATGATCGAGCCGACCGAGAGCGAGGACCTCGCCGAGCTCGACCGGTTCTGCGACGCCATGATCGCGATCAGGGAGGAGATCGCCAAGGTCGCCTCCGGGGCCTACGACCGGGCCGACAACCCGCTGCGCAACGCCCCGCACACGGCCGACAGCGTGGTGGCCGACGACTGGGCCCACCCCTACACCCGCACCGAGGCGGCCTACCCCGTGGCGGCCCTCCGCGAGGCGAAGTACTGGTCGCCGGTGCGCCGCATCGACCAGGCGTACGGCGACCGCAACCTCGTGTGCTCCTGCCCCCCGCTGGAGGCATACGAAGACTAGGCGACCAGCCTCGGGCGCCCGTCCGCATCGGCATAATATGTCGCGCGCGACGGCGCGCCCGCGTCGCGAGGCCCGGGAACCCCCTATCCCGAGAAGAGGTCCCGATGGCGGCGCACGAGGTGCAGTCCGGGCGGCGTATCGACGACGCGCGGCGGCTGGCCGAGAGCGGTGAGCTCGACGCGGCGGCCGAGATCTTCGCCGAGCTGGCCGCCGACGAGCAGGAGGCCGACCGCGCCCAGGCGGCCGTCGGCCTCGCCGTCGTGCTGGAGCAGCGCGGCGACGTGGCCGGGGCCAGGGCCGCGGCGCGCACGGCCCTCGCCACCGGCCATCCGGAGTACGCCGCCCAGGCGGCCTGCCACCTGGCACGCGGGTTCGAGAGGGACGACATGGCCGACCAGGCGCGTGCCGCCTGGCAGGCCGTGATCGGCGTGGGCACCCCGGCCTACCTGCCCGCGGCGCACATGGCGCTGGCGCGCATCGCAGTGGGCCAGGGGGACGACCGGGAGGCCGAGGCGTCGCTGCGCGCCGCGCTCGCCACCCGCGACCCCGCCACCGGCTCCCTGGCCGCCCAGCGGCTCGCCGAGTACCTCCTCGCCGAGGGGGAGCCGGGGGAGGCCGCCGACGTGCTGATCGAGGCGCTCGACGTGCCGGGTGTCGCCGACTCCGGCCGGCTGCGCGTGCTGCTCGGCATCGCCCACCTCGACATGGCCTGCGGGGAGTTCGCCGCCGCGGCCGAGGGCGGCGAGGACACCGACAGCGCGGCGCTCGCCATCGAGCTCCTCGCCCGCACCCTCCCGCTGCGCGGGCGCGACGCGGACGCGGAGACGGTGTGGACGTACGGCCTGGAGCACCCCGACGAGGGGGTGGCCGAGCAGGTGCGCCTGCGCCTGCACCGCGACGAGGAGCCCGCCGAGGGCGAGGAAGGCGACTAGGCGGGAGCGGGGGAAACGCTTAACGCCCTGCCGGCACCGGGGGTCTTCACCGGGGGAGGGCGGGCTCAGCGGGGGGAGGTGGCCTCAGCGGCGGCGGCGGCCGAACGCCGCGGCGACGTTGACCAGGATGATGCCGGTCCAGGCGAGGAACAGCCCGGCGGGGCCCGCCTGCGTGGCCGCGATCGCCGTCAGCGGGACGCCGATGCCGAGCGACCCGAGGGCGATGGGGATCGTGCCGTCCCCCTGCTTGTGCTGCTTGGCCTGGCCCGGAGGGGCGCCGGGAGCGTAGCCCTGCGGGCCGGGATGGCCCTGGTAGCCGTTCTGGGCCGCGACCTCGGCCCGCACCCGCGCGTCGATCGTGGAGTCGATCTTCTCCAGGAAGGACTCGATCAGCGCGTGCTCGTAGTCGGGGCCGAGGTCACGACGGGCCTCGACCGTGGCGCGAAGCTCGTCGCGGGGGAGTGAGTTGTCGGGCACCCTCCTAATCTGGCACAGACACGCCGCCTGGGCATCCCCCCGGAGAAGGAGAGAGGTCGTCCGCGGGTACCGTGTCGGCCATGCGCATCGTGACGCCCGCCGGCCCGGCGATCGTGGAGGTCGACGAGGTGCCCCGCCCGAGGTTCCTGTTCGTGCTCACGCACGGGTCGGCCGGGGGGGTCGAGGCGCCCGACCTGCTGGCGGTGCGCGACGCGGTGTCCGCGATCGGAGGCACGGTCGCGCGGGTGCTGCAGCCCTTCAGGGTCGCGGGCGCCCGGGCGCCGGGGTCGCCGGCCAGGCAGGACGAGGCGTGGACCACGCTGGTGGGCGCGGTGCGCGAGCGGTTTCCCGGCCTCGCCCTCGTGCAGGGCGGGCGGAGCAACGGGGCCCGGGTGGCCTGTCGCACGGCCCGCGCGGCCGGAGCCGAGGCGGTCGTCGCGCTGGCCTTCCCCCTGCACCCGCCGGGCAGGCCCGAGCGCTCGCGAGCGGGTGAGCTACGCGAGGCGGGCGTCGACGTGCTGGCGGTCAGCGGTGACCGCGACCGTTTCGGCGTGCCGGAAGAGGCGGATACGACACGCCTGATCGTGCTCGCCGGTGAGGGACACGACCTCAGCAAAAACCCCGCCCGGGTGGGCGAGGTCGTGGCGAACTGGCTCTGCCCCCGGTTCTGCTGATCTCAGGCGGCGCTGATGGCGAGGTCGGTGGGGCGGTGCGGGGCGATGACCGCGCCGTCGGGCAGGAGCTCCCCGGTGTCCTCGAAAAGCACGATGCCGTTGCACAGCAGGCTCCACCCCTGCTCGGGGTGTGCCGCTATCGTGCGGGCGGCTTCGCGGTCCGGCGCGGTGGTGCTCGGACAGGACGGCTCATGCGGGCACATCGGCGTGCCTCCGGTTTTCTCTCTCGATCTGGTGCTCGGCCGGGGGAACCCGCGCCGGTGTCTGTCTCCGGACGGTTACCCCCACCCCCGTTGGACGGGGACGAGCGCTGTGTGGTTGACGTGTGCGGTGCCGCACACCTACAGAGTAAGTGTGCTGCGGGTCACACGCGGGCGACATAGCCCGTTGGGACGGTTTCGAACCTTCGAATAGGGGGTCCGGGGGGGTCCATCGGGCTGGTTCGGCGCTGTGACCTGCGACACAAGCGTGCCCCACCGAAGATAACGGTCCAAGCACGACTCGCCGCCGAACCGATAAACGAAGGGTTACGTCTGCGCGATGCCCCTGAGCAGGGCGTCCAGGCCGCGCTCGAACGCGGCCACCGCCTCCTCGTCCGACTCCGGCCGGGAGGCCTGGCCGGGCGGGGCGCCGGGCTCCTCGCCGTCGCCGGCCGGGCCGATCGCCCAGCCCGACCGCTGGATCTCCACGGCGACGCTTCCCATCACGTACGCCCGCAGGGTGCGCACCGCCCGCGCCGAGTCGCCGAGGCCCGAGGCGGCCAGCTGCTCGGCCTGCTCCCGGATCGCCATGAGCGCGGTGCCCTGCGGCGGCTTGGTGAGCGCGAGCGCGAGCACACCTGGGTGTTCCAGCAGCGCGGCCCGTGCCGCGCGGGCCCAGGCGCGGGCGATGTCCTGCCAGCCGGCGGGGCCGGAGTCCGGGACGGTGACGGTCGTGACGTGCTCCGCGAGCGCGTCCATCAGGGCCTCCTTGCCCCGGGGCAGGTGGTGGTAGATCGCCATCGCCTCCACCTGCAGGGAGTCGCCGAGCCGCCGCATCGTCAGCCGCCGCAGGCCCTGGCCGTCGGCGATGTGGAGGGCGGCGTCGATGATGCGCTCGCGGGACAGGGGGACGGGAGGTCGCTTCGCTGGCATACGAGGCATGATCCGCATGATGGCTTACTTTGTAAAGGGCGCCACGCCGTACCGGCGCCCGACCTGCCTCGCGGGCCGCGTACGCTATGGCAAGCAACCCACGCCGGATCACCGGCGATGTGCCGAGAAAGGGCGAGCGATGGCGTTTTTCCGTCCCGGTGTGAGCCGGGAGGCGGAGGTCAGGCACCACGCCGACCAGGAGGTCGGGAAGAGCTTCGGCGAGCTGCTGGAGAAGGCCCGCGGGGCGGAGCACGAGCTTCGCCGCACGCAGGCCTCCCGGGCCGGCGCCGCGGAGCTGCGGGCGGCGGGGCTGGCCTTCGACCGCGCGCTGACCGACGCCCTGCGGGCGGCGGAGGCGGCCCAGCGGGCGACCTTCGGCGTCAAGGCGTACGACGACCGCATCAGGCGGCGCAAGGGCGTCGCCACCCCCGACGGTGCCAGGTGGACCGCCGAGGTCAACAGGCTGCGCACGCTGCGCGAGGAGAACCGGCTTACGGGCATCGCCAGGGTGCCGCGCCCCTTCGCGCCCGCGCGCTGACCCTCCGCGCCGGGGAGAGTGAAACGGCTTCCGTCCGGGAGGGCGGAAGCCGTTCGTGACCCTCAGCTGGCCCAGTCGAGCAGCGGGCGGGTGTTGCTCGGGTGCCGCAGCTTGGAGAGCGACTCCTTCTCCAGCTGGCGGATCCGCTCGCGGGTCAGCCCGAGGTGCTTGCCGATCTCGTCGAGCGTGTGCGGCTTGCCGTCGATCAGCCCGAAGCGCAGTGCCATGATCTTGGCCTCGCGAGGGGTCAGGTTGCCCAGCACGCCCCGCAGCTCCGCGCCGAGCAGCTGCCGGTCGACGACCTCCGAGGCCTCGGGGGCGTCGACGTCCTCGATCAGGTCGCCGATGGTCGTCTCGCCGTCCTCGCCGATGGTGGCGTTGAGGCTGATCGGCTGGCGGCTGGTGCGCAGCAGCTCCTCGATCTGGTCGGGCGTCTTGTCGAGCTCCACCGCGAGCTCCTCGGGGGTGGGCTCGCGGCCGAACCGCTGGTGCATGTCGCGCTCGATGCGCGAGAGCTTCGACAGCAGCTCCAGCACGTGCACGGGAAGCCGGATCGTACGGGCCGAGTCGGCGAAGCCCCGCTGGATCGCCTGGCGGATCCACCACATGGCGTACGTCGAGAACTTGTAGCCCTTGGAGTAGTCGAACTTCTCCACGGCGCGGATCAGCCCGAGGTTGCCCTCCTGGACCACGTCGAGCAGCGCCATGCCGCGGTCGGTGTACTTCTTCGCCACCGAGACGACCAGCCGGAGGTTGGCCTCCAGCATGTGGTCCTTGGCGCGCCTGCCGTCCTCGGCGATCCACTCGAGGTCGGCGCGCCGGGAGGCGCTCAGCGTCTCGGTCTCCAGCTTGTGCTCGGCGTACAGGCCGGCCTCGATGCGCTTGGCCAGCTCGACCTCCTCCGCCGCGGTCAGCAGGGTGCGCCGGCCGATCGACTTCAGGTAGGTGTGCACCGAGTCGCCCATGACCGAGGACTGGTCGTCCAGGTCGAACGTCTCGCTCTGGAGCTCGCTCTCCTCCGGCTCGTTCCAGCCGTCCCCGTGCTCGGCGGGGGCTTCGTCCTTGGCGGGCGACGCCTGCGGCACGGTGGCGGCGGGAGCCGCCTCGGCCGTCTTGCGCGTGGTCCGGCGGGCGGTGCGCCGGGGGCGGGTCTCGACGGTCCCCTCGGGGGATTCGGCGGTCTCCGCGGTGGTGATCGTGGTGCTTGTCATTGCGCTCTTCGCGGTAGTCTTCATCGTGGTGCTCTTACGGGTCTTTCTCGCCGGGCTACCGGTCCCCAAGGGGGGCTCGTTCTCTGCGGCCAGGCTCACGCCGGCCTCGGTGAGATCGCGCAGGATCGAGCGGCCCTTGGCAGGGCTGATCCGCGCCGTCGAGAACGCCTCGCGAAGCTCCGCGAGGGAAAGGTGACCTTGCGCTCGCCCTCGGTCGAGGACCTGAGCGAGATTCGTCGGGGTCGCCTCGCGCTCAGTCGAGGTCGCCACGGCAGTTCGGGGCATGAGCACACCTCCTCCGTCACGGAGTCGTCTTTTAGGTCGCTGGGATGGCGCGGCGTCCGGCGATCGGCGCACCAGTATCAATAACGTCAGACGCCGTGGTTTGTTCCCGCCGGGCGCGTGGCCGTCGCTGATCGCCTCCTGATCGTCGCACTCGTCGTCGCTGGTAGCTCCCCCCTCTGCCCGAGATCGGGGAGTCGACACGGGATCGGGGAAACCGGGGCCCGGCACGAGGAGAGGCGGGCCGCCTCCCGGCGACCCGCCTCCTCCACGAGCCCGCGCCGTTACTTCGGCTTCTTCTCGGGGGTGATGACCGGGATCGGGAGCGGCTCGGCGCTCTCCATGCGCTTTTCGGTCCAGAACTCCGCGACCTTCTTCGGGTCGGGGTTGACGTCGTCGTTGGTGACGACGAACTCCTCAGGCGACCTGGTCGGCTCGGCGTTCTGGGGGACATCGGGGCCGGGGATCTGGCCCGGCGCCTCGCCTGGGCCGTAGGGCGCGGAGCCTTCGCTCTCCTGGCTGACCTTGGCGGTCTTGTCGACCCCTCCCGAGGCGGCGGCCGCCGCGACGGAGATACCCCCGGCGAGGACCACGCCCACCACTCCGGCGGAGATCCACATCTTGCGGGTTGGGTTCATCAAGGCGTCCTTCCTAGATCCGGCTGCCTGTAAGACGCGCCGGACGCGACTTCCGGTTCCCTTGACGGGACATTGTGGTCAAGAAGCATCCCTTATGCCAACAAAGCCGGAAATTTCACGGCGTACCGCCACAAGATCGTGCTTGCCGTTCGGCAGCAGCGGGAGCCGGGTCCGCAGCGCCAGCGCGCGCGGGGCGGCATGGCCCGGCAACCGGCCCTTCACCAGGGCGCGCAGCTCGTCGAGGGCCGGGGGAGCGGCCGGGTCGGCGGCGACGACCACCGCGACGACCTCCTCGCCCCACTCCGGATCGGGCCGGCCGACGACCACCGCCTCGCGGACACCGGGATGGCCCGCCAGGATTTCGGCCACCACTCCGGCCACGACCTTCTCGCCCCCGGTGTTGATCACATCGTCCGCGCGGCCCAGCACCCGCAGCCGTCCCTCGCCGAGCACGCCGACATCGGAGGTGAGGTACCAGCCGCCGTCCAGGGCCGCCTCGGTGAGATCGGGACGCAGCCGGTAACCGGAGAACAGCACCGGCCCCGCCAGGCGGACCCGCCCGTCCGCCCCGACCTTCACCTCCACCCCGTCCAGCGGGACGCCGTCGTAGACGCACCCGCCGCACGTCTCGCTCATGCCGTACGTCGTGACGACCCGCGCCCCGCGCTCCCTGGCCCCGGCCAGCAGGCGGGGCGGCGCGGCGGCGCCGCCGAGCAGGATCGTACGGAACCGCGACAGATCGGCGCCGGCGTCGATCATGCGCCTGAGCTGGGTGGGGACCAGCGACACGTGCTCGGCGCCGCTGCCGGCCACCGCGCCGGGGGAGAAGCGCTCGTGGATCAGCGGCGCGGACCCGCTCAGCAACGCCCGGACCAGCACCTGCAGGCCCGAGACGTGGGAGGGGGGCAGGCAGCACAGCCAGCGCTCGCCAGGCCGGGCCGAGAGCCGCCGGAGCGAGGCCGACGCCGACGCCCGCAGGGCGGAGGCCGCCAGCTCCACCCCCTTGGGCGTGCCCGTGGAGCCGCTGGTCGCGATGATCACGGCCGTGTCGCCGGTCGCCGGGACCCCGCCTGGCCGTGGCCGGGTGCCCTCGGCGGTCACCACGTGGGTCGGGCGCAGCTCCTCCAGCGTCGCCCGCAGGACCGGATCGGGCAGATCGGGCGCGAGGGGAAGCACCGCGGGACCGTCGCCGAAAAGCGCCTCGCGAACCATGTCGAACAGGGCGGGACCGGGAGGTAGAACCACCGCGTGCACAGGACGCTCACTCACGGTCGTAAGGTTAGTCCCGTCGACAGGCGCCCCCGGCCTGTGGCCTCGACCGGGCGACGCGCAGGTGAGTGAGGAGTGAGTGTGACCGTGAGCACTCTCGACTGGAAGCGGTCGGGTGACTACGAGACCGCCGACGGCATGGTGAAGATCACGATCAACCGCCCCGGGCGGCGCGGCGGCTCCCGCCCCACCACGCATTCGCGCGACGCCCGTGACAGTGCTCTCACGGGCGAGGCCTTCGAAGAGCTGCGCCTCCCCGGCCTCTCCCGCCGCCCCTAGATGAAGCCTCTTCACGTTCAGACCAGCGCGCGCGCCCGGGAGGGCAGGTGAACCCCGCCACCGCGCTCTCCGGCGTGCTCGTGGACGAGCTGGTGCGCTGCGGCCTCACCGACGTGGTGCTGGCCCCCGGCTCGCGCTCGGCCCCGCTGGCCATCGCCGTCCACGGCGACTCGCGGCTCCGCCTGCACGTGCGGGTCGACGAGCGCTCGGCGTCCTTCCTCGCGCTCGGCCTCGCACGCAGGTCCGAGCGCCCGGTCGCGCTGGTGTGCACCTCCGGCACCGCCGCCGCCAACTTCCACCCCGCGGTGATCGAGGCCCACGAGTCCGGCGTGCCGCTGCTGGTCCTGACCGCCGACCGGCCGCCCGAGCTGCGCGCCACAGGGGCCAGCCAGACCATCGACCAGATCAAGCTGTACGGCTCGTCGGTCCGCTGGTTCGCCGAGGTCGGCACGCCCGAGGAGCGTCCCGGCCAGGTCGCCTACTGGCGCTCGCTCGCCGCCCGCGCCTACCAGCGTGCCCTCGGCCCCGGCGACCCCGGCCCCGTCCACCTCAACCTCGCCTTCCGCGAGCCGCTCATCCCCGACGGCGACACCTCCTGGTGCGAGTCCCTCGACGGGGACGCCGGCGGCCCCTGGGTGCGGGCCCGGGTGGCCCCGCCCTCGGCCGGCCTGCACGTCGCCCCCACCCGGCGCGGTGTGCTGGTCGTCGGCGACGGCGCGGTCAACGTGCGGCGGTACGTCGCCGCCGCCGGCATGGCGGGCTGGCCGGTTCTCTCCGAGCCCACCGGCGGCGCCAGGTACGGCGACCACGCCGTCTCGGCGTACCACTTCCTGCTCGGCACCCCCGAGTTCGCCGACGCCCACCGCCCCGACGTCGTGGTCACCCTGGGCCGTCCGAGCCTCTCCCGGCCGCTGCTGTCGTGGCTCAAGCGGGCCGGCGAGCACATCGTCGTCACCCCCGACCTGTCCCGCTGGCCCGACCCCACCCGGTCGGCCACCCAGGTCGCCGAGGCCGTCGAGATCGCCGTCGCGGCCGGGGACGACACCTGGCTGCGGTCCTGGCGCGCGGCCGACTCCGCGGCGCGCGAGGCCGTCGACGCCGTCCTGGACGACTCGGGCATGAGCGAGCCGCGCCTGGCCAGGGACCTCACCGAGGTCCTGCCCAACAACACCCTGTTGTTCTGCGGCTCCTCCATGCCCATCAGGGACCTCGACCAGGCCATGCGGCCACGGCGCGGCCTGCGCCTGCTCGCCAACCGGGGCGCCTCCGGCATCGACGGACTGGTGTCCACCGCCATCGGCGCCGCGCTCGCCCACAACGGCCCCTCCTACGCCCTGCTCGGCGACCTGACCCTGCTGCACGACCAGAACGGGCTCATACTCGGCCCGCGCGAGCCCAGGCCCGACCTGTGCCTGGTCGTGGTCAACAACGACGGCGGCGGCATCTTCTCCCTGCTCCCGCAGGCCGGGCTGCCCGAGTCCTTCGAGCGGGTCTTCGGCACCCCGCACGGGGTGGACCTTTCGTACGTCGCCGCCGCCACCGGCACTCCGCACACCCTGCTGTCCTCGATCGACGACCTGCCCAAGGCGATCAGGGGCGAGGGCGTGCGCATCGTGGAGGCCCGCACCGACCGCGAGGAGAACGCCCGCGTGCACGTGGCCATGCGTGAAGCAGCCCAGGAAGCGGTCCGCTCTCTCTAGAGGCATCCCGGCTTGCGTAAAACGAAGCCCACGCCACGACATAGGGTGTGGCCATGCATGTCGAGGAATGGCTCCAGGCGATCCCCCCTGTCTGGATCTGCGTGATCGTGGGCGTGGTCATCGGCCTGGAGAGCCTCGGAATCCCGCTTCCGGGTGAGGTCGTCCTTGTCAGCGCCGCGCTGCTGTCGGCACAGCACGTGGTGAGCCCGCTGTGGGTGGGGGTCTGCGCGAGCGCGGGCGCCATCGTCGGCGACTCGATCGGCTACCTCATCGGCCGCAAGGGCGGGCAGCCGATGTTCGACCGCCTCGGCAGGCGCTTCCCCAAGCACTTCGGCCCCGCCCACATCGCCAAGGCCAAGAACGTCTTCGACCGGTGGGGCATGTGGGCCGTCTTCTTCGGCCGGTTCATCGCCCTGCTGCGCATCCTCGCCGGGCCGCTGGCCGGCGCCCTGCACATGCCGTACTGGCGGTTCCTGGTCGCCAACGTGCTCGGCGGCATCGCCTGGGCGGGCGGCACCACCGCCGTGATCTACTACCTCGGCATCGTGGCGGACAAGTGGCTCAAGGGGTTCTCCTGGGTGGGCCTCGCCGCCGCGGTGCTGTTCGGCATCGGCACCACGCTGTGGATCAAGCGCCGCGCCTCGAAGATCGAGGAGCCCGAGACCGGTGAGGCGGCGGGTCAGCGCTCGATGAGCGTGACCTCCAGCGAGTAGTGCGAGGCCCGGTAGACATGGGAGCCGTGCTCCACGGCCCTGCCCTGGTCGTCGTAGGTCGTGCGCACCATCGTGAGCAGCGGCGCGCCCCTGCGCTCGTCCAGCAGCCGCGCCTCGGCCGGGGTGGCCGACCTCGCGCCGATGCGCTGGTTCGCCACGCGCATCCGCACCCCGGCGGCCCTCAGCAGCTCATACAGGCCGCGCTCCGCGAGGGACTCCGGCGTCAGCGCCCCGAGCCCGGCCGGCAGCCAGTTGTGCAGGAGGGCCAGGGGCTCGCCGGCGGCGTAGCGCACCCGCTCGACGTGCAGCACCTCCGTGCCCGCCGCGACGCCGAGCACCGCGGCGATCTCCTCGTCGGCGCTCACGGGCCGCAGGGACAGCACCCGGGTGGTGGGCTCCTGGCCCGCGCGGCGCAGGTCGTCGTACAGGCTGGTCAGCTCGACCGAGCGCTTGACCTGGCCGTGCACCACCTGGGTGCCGACGCCGCGCTTGCGCACCAGCAGGCCCTTGTCCACGAGGTACTGGATGGCCTGGCGGATCGTGGGGCGCGACAGCCCGAGCCGGTCGGCGAGCAGGATCTCGTTGTCGAGCCTGGCGCCGGGCGCGAGGTCGCCCCTGCGGATCGCCTCGGAGATCTGCTCGGCCACCTGGAAGTAGAGGGGCACGGGGCTGGAGCGATCGAGGTCGATGTCGAGTCGAGTGCCCAATGCCTTCTCCCGGCTCGGTTCTGATCGCTAAGCGTCCAGGGTAGCGGACATTAATATGTCCGTACAAAGAGCACGGCCACCTCGGGTCCTCGCGGCGGAGGCGCGCCGCCCGCCAGATGAAACGGTTTCACGTATCGTGTTGAAGGTAGCACTCAGCGTTACCGGGGGCAGTATTCTTCCTCCAGGAGGTAATGGTGATGCCAACAACTGACGTTGAAGGACGTATGACCGAGCTCGAGAACAAGCTCGGCGTGCTGCGGGACCAGACCATCGCGGCGACCTACGTGGCCGGCGAAGCAAAGAAGGAGTCCGAGACGGGGAAGCGGTTTTACCAGTACGCGCTCGATGACCTCAAGAGCATCCGCGCGCAGCAGGACGTGCACACGACGATCCTGAGCGACCATTCCCGACTCCTGGGTGGTCTCACGACGAAGCTGGATGGTCTGGAGTCGAAGTTCGGGAGTCTGGCCGTCACGGTCGAGGGGCAGACGGCGAAGCTGGATGGTTTGGAGTCGAAGTTCGGGGATCTGGAGACGAAGGTCGAGGGGCAGTCGGCGAAGCTGGATGGTTTGGAGTCGAAGTTCGGGGATCTGGAGACGAAGGTCGAGAGTCTCGCGGTCACGGTCGAGGGGCAGACGGCGAAGCTGGATGGTCTGGAGACGAAGTTCGGGAGTCTGGCGGTCACGGTCGAGGGTCTGGAGACGAAGTTCGGGGATCTGGCGGTCACGGTCGAGGGTCTGGAGACGAAGTTCGGGAGTCTGGCGGTCACGGTCGAAGGTCTGGAGACGAAGGTCGAGAGTCTCGCGGTCACCGTCGAAGGGCACACGGCCACGCTGGAGCAGCATACGAGGATACTGGGCGAGCACTCTAAGAAGTTCGACGAGCACACCGGCATCCTGAACGGCCACACGGTCGCGTTGGACGAGATCCTGCGGATCGTGCGCAAGCTGAACTAGTCCCTGACGTCCCCCCGAGCCCGGTGAGCGATCTCTTGCCGGGCTTTTCGCTGTGTGCGGCCGCAGGTCAGGGCCTGCCCGGCCGCCTGCAAGGTGCCCTGACGCATCCGGGAGTGCAGTGGCCTGTACATCAGAATGTCACGACAAACAATTGACAGGGAGGTTACCTGAGGTTACAAACCTGGCATGCGGCCGATCTCGTCCCTCGGGGCGGTACGGGAGGTATCCATGAGGCGAGTCACACGGTTGGTCACGGCGACGGTGCTGGGAGCGCTGGTGCTGAGCGGATGTTCCGGTGGAGACGGCACGACCTCCTCGGCGGGCACGTCCGCGGCCCCGGCGGCCGGGGGCCAGGACGGCGGCACCTTCGCCGTCATCACCCACGGCGCGCCGGGGGACTCCTTCTGGGACGTCGTCAAGAACGGCGCGGAGGCGGCCGGCAGGCGGTACGGCGCCAAGGTGACCTACCAGGGCGACGGGGACCCCGCCAAGCAGGCCCAGCTAATCGACCAGGCGGTCAGCGAGAAGGTCGACGGCGTGGTCGTCTCGATGGCCAATCCCGACGCGCTGAAGGAGTCGGTCACCAAGGCCGTGGCGGCCGGCATCCCGGTCGTCACCATCAACTCCGGCGGCGACCAGTCCAAGGAGTTCGGGGCCATCACCCACGTCGGCCAGTCCGAGGAGGTGGCCGGGCGCGGCGCGGGGGAGAAGCTCAAGGCCGCGGGCGTCACCAAGCTGCTCTGCGTCATCCACGAGGCGGGCAACGTCGGCCTGGACGAGCGGTGCGGCGGCGCCACGGCGACCCTCGGCGGCACGGTGGAACGGCTGCAGGTGGACGTCAGCAACCTCGCCGACGCGACCTCCAAGATCAAGGCGAAGCTCCAGACGGACGCCTCGGTCAACGGCGTGCTCACCCTG
The DNA here is from genome assembly GCF_049674955.1 of Sphaerisporangium viridialbum. Lineage (GTDB taxonomy): Bacteria > Actinomycetota > Actinomycetes > Streptosporangiales > Streptosporangiaceae > Sphaerisporangium > Sphaerisporangium viridialbum. The sequence continues at coordinate 4,270,059 of NZ_CP187232.1, forward strand.
AACCCCGCGGTCGCCGTCGCGGCCCGCGACGCGATCGCCGACGGAGGCTCCAAGGCCAAGCTCGCCACCTTCGACCTGTCAGCCGACGTCGTCGACGCGATCGAGGCGGGGGAGATCCTGTTCGCGGTCGACCAGCAGCAGTACCTCCAGGGATGGCTGCCCATCACCTTCCTCTACCTGTACAAGGCCAACCTCAACACCGTCGGCGGCGGCCTGCCGGTCAACACCGGCCCGGGGTTCGTGACCAAGGAGAACGCGGCGCAGGTCGCCAAGCTCGCGCAGGGCGGCACCCGGTGACCAGCGTCGCCGCCGACGAGCGCGTCGCGGGCGCCGGGTGGCCGCGGCGCCTGCTGATCCGCCCCGAGCTCGGCTCGGTGGTCGGCGCCGTCGCGGTCTTCGCGTTCTTCTCCTCGCAGTCGGAGGTCTTCCGGTCGGCGGACGGCGTGGCCAACTGGCTCGACCCGGCCTCCACGCTCGGCATCATGGCCGTCGCCATCGCCCTGCTCATGATCGGCGGAGAGTTCGACCTGTCCGCCGGCGTGCTCACGGGCACCACGGGCCTGGTGATGGTCACCCTCGCCACCAAGTACGGCTGGAACGTGTGGGCCGCCATGCTCGCCGGGCTCGTCCTGGCCCTGGCGATCGGCTTCGCCAACGGCCTGCTGGTGGTGCGCACCAAGCTGCCGAGCTTCATCGTCACCCTCGGCACGTTCCTCATGCTGCAGGGACTCAACCTCGGCGTCACCAAGGCGCTGACCGGCACCGTGCAGGTCAGCGGCCTGAGGAGGGCCGAGGGATACGAGGGCGCGCGGGCGGTGCTGGCCGGCTCGGTCACGGCCGGCGGGGTGGACTTCCGCGTGGCGATCTTCTGGTGGCTCGGGGTCACGGCCCTGGCCACCTGGGTCCTGATGCGGTCGAGGGCCGGCAACTGGATCTTCGCGGTCGGCGGGAACGAGCAGGCGGCACGCGCGGTCGGCGTGCCCGCCGCCCGTACGAAGATCGCGCTGTTCATGACCACGGCCACCGCCGCCTGGCTGGTCGGCTCGATCATGGCGCTGCGCTTCACCTCGGTCCAGGCCAACTCCGGCATCGGGCAGGAGTTCATCTACATCATCGCCGCCGTGATCGGCGGCTGCCTGCTCACCGGCGGGTACGGCTCGGCTATCGGCGCGTCCATCGGTGCGGTGATCTTCGGGATGGCCGACAAGGGCATCGTGTTCGCCGGATGGGACGCCGACTGGTTCAAGTTCTTCCTCGGCGCGATGCTCCTGCTGGCCACCCTCGCCAACCGCCTGGTCCGCCGCTACGCCGAGGAGGTGCGGCGATGACCCCGCCGCTTCTGGAAGCCCGTGACGTGGGCAAGGTCTTCGGCAGCGTGATCGCCCTGCGGGGCGTCTCGATGCTCGTGCGCGAGGGCGAGGTCGCCTGCGTGCTCGGCGACAACGGCGCCGGCAAGTCGACGCTCATCAAGATCCTCGCGGGGGTGCACGTCCAGGACAGCGGCGAGTACCTCCTCGACGGCGTCCCGGTGCGGCTCGGCGGCCCGCGCGAGGCCCTCGACCGGGGGATCGCCACCGTGTACCAGGACCTCGCGATGATCCCCCTGATGTCGGTCTGGCGGAACTTCTTCCTCGGGTCGGAGCCGGTCACCGGGCCGCTGCGCCGCTTCGACGTGGCCAGGGCCAAGCGGGTCGCGCGCGAGGAGCTGCGCGCCATGGGCATCGACATCCGCGACGTGGACCAGCCGGTGGGCACGCTGTCGGGCGGCGAGCGCCAGTCGGTGGCCATCGCCCGCGCCGTGTACTTCGGCGCCCGGGTGCTCATCCTGGACGAGCCGACCTCCGCGCTCGGCGTCAGGCAGGCGGGCGTGGTGCTGCGCTACATCGCAAGGGCGCGCGACCGGGGTCTCGGGGTGGTCTTCATCACCCACAACCCCCACCACGCGTTCCCGGTCGGCGACCGGTTCCTGCTGCTCAACCGGGGCGCCAGCCTCGGTCAGTTCGACAAGGCCGACATCACCCGCGACGAGCTGACGTCCCTGATGGCCGGCGGCGCGGAGCTCGACCAGCTGGCCCACGAGCTCGGCCGGGAGATCCCGACGGGGATCCCGGCCGAGTCGCATGCCGACGGCCCGGCCGGAGCCGGCCGCGAGAGCGGTCCTCCGGCCGGGATCGGGCCGGGGACGCCCGCGCCCGGGGAGGGCTGACCGGCGGGTCAGCCCTCCAGGGCGTACCTCATGACGCGGAACTTCGCCTGGGCCTCTGCCAGCTCGGACGCCGGGTCGGAGCCGCCCATGATGCCGCACCCGGCGAACAGCCGGGCCCGCCGCCCCTCGATGTGGGCGCAGCGCAGCGCGATGCCCCACTCGCCGTCGCCCCGCGCGTCGATCCAGCCGACCGGGCCGGCGTAGCCGCCGCGGTCCATGCCCTCGAGCTCGCGGATCACCTCGAGCGCGACCCCGGTGGGCGTGCCGCCGACGGCCGCGGTGGGATGCATGGCCGCGACCACGTCGAGCACCGACGCGCCGTCGGCCAGCCGCCCCCGCACCCGGCTGGCGAGGTGCTGGACGTTCGGCAGCACCAGCAGCTCGGGCTCTCCGGGCACCGAGAGCGAGGCGCACAGCGGCGTGAGCGCCTCGCGCACCGAGGCCACCGCGCAGGCGTGCTCGTGGCGGTCCTTGGCCGAGGCGAACAGGGCCGCGGCCTTGGCCTTGTCGTCGGCCGGGCTCGCCCCCCGGTAGGTGGTGCCTGCCAGCACCAGCGACTCGATGGCGGCGCCGGTGTGGCGCACCAGCAGCTCGGGCGTGGCCCCGACCAGGCCAGCGCAGGAGAAGGTGTAGCAGTCGGGGTAGGCGCGGGCCAGGCGGTCGAGCAGGACCCGCACGTCGATGTCGCGCTCGGCCGTGGCGACCAGGTCGCGTGCGAGCACGACCTTCTCCAGCCGCCCCGACCTGATCTCGCCCACGGCGCGCGCCACCGCGTGCTGCCACTCGGGCGCGGTCAGCGAGCCGTCACCGTACACGATGCGGCCGGGGGAGGCGGCGGGCGCCATCAGCTCGATGGGCGCCTCGCCCACCGTGGTCAGCCACGCGCGGCCGTTCCTGCGGCCGAGCAGCACCCGGGGGACCACCAGCACCGAGCCGTGCGCGTCGGGGTCGAAGGTGAACGAGCCGAACGCCACCGGGCCCGAGCCCGGCACGTGCACGTCGTCGTCGATGTGGGCCTCGCCGAACACGGTGGCCAGCCACCGCCTGGCCCACTCGAAGCGCCCCGGCCCCGGAGGGACCGCCACCCGCGCGGCCTCACCCCAGGCCACCAGGCCCTCGCCCTGGTGGACCCAGGCGTAGGGCGGGCCCTGCGGCAGTCGCGCGATCAGGTCTTCTGGGTGATGGACGGGGATGCTGCGAACCAGCGGGGGGCGGGTTATCCCGAGCGCGACACTCACTCTGCCCACCTTATGCGGAAACTGAACGCGTTCGACATCGGGTGGCCTTATCACAACACAGCCCGCTCAGGGTGATCCGCTGTCATGGGCGCTTACACACGCTCCGTGCCCTGTCAAGCCGCGATAGGAACTTGGTCAACGGTAGCAACGCCTCGCCCGGAGGTAATAGAGCCCACCCTTCCTGATCTCTACCTTGGGTTCTCGATCTCCAACCCGGGATCGATCGTCCCAGGTGGGGGTGACCATGGTCAGGAAGATCGCGCTCGTTCTCGCGGCCTCGGCGGTGTGCGTGCCAGGCACGGCCGTCGCGGCGGCGGCCGAGCCGGTGCCCGCGGTGATGGCGGCGCTCGGCGACTCGATCAGCGCGGGCTTCAACGCCTGCGGCTGGTACGTCTCCTGCACCTCCCGGTCGTGGTCGGCGGGTGACTCCGCGGACGTCGACAGCCACTACCTCCGCCTGCTGGCCGTCGGCCAGGCCGTCAAGGGGCACAACCTCAACTTCGCCGTGCCGGGGTCCACCAGCGCCGACCTGGCCGCCCAGGCCGAGAAGGCCGTGGCCGCCAAGGCCTCCTACGTCACGGTCCTGATCGGCGCGCAGGACGCCTGCGTCGCCAGCGAGCCGCGCATGACGCCGGTGGCGACCTACCGCTCGCGCATCGACCGGGCCTTCGCAGTGCTCGCCTCGGCGGGCGTGAAGATCTTCGCCGCCAGCATCCCCGACCTCAAGCGGCTATGGCGCATCGGCAGGGAGAGCGTGGTGGCCAAGTCGTTCTGGACGATCGGCCGCATCTGCCCGACCATGCTGGCCGACGCCGCCTCCGACGCCAAGAAGGACCAGGCACGCAGGGACCGCGTCAGGGAGCGCGTGCAGGACTACAACGCCGAGATGGCGCAGGCGTGCGCGGCGTACGGGCCGGCGTGCCGCTCCGACGGCGGCGCGGTCTTCTCCTACCCCTACACCCTCGACCACATCAGCAAGTGGGACTTCTTCCACCCCAACGCCGACGGCCAGCGGGCGCTGGCCAAGGTGACGTTCAGGATGGGCTTCCACTGGGAACCGCAGCCCCTGGTGCCGGAGCCCCTCGCCGCCGACCAGTGACGGCGGCGGGTCACAGCCACCCGTTGTGGCGGGCGAGGGGGGGCCGTTTCGATGCGGTCGCGGGTGCCGGTCTTGCCGGTGGCCGCCGACAGGTATTCGCGCACGGTGCTCTCCGACAGGTGCGGCAGTGCGGAGATGTCGGCGGCCCGGTCGAGGATGCTTCTGATCTACAAAGTAAAGGCGTCGGCCCGGCTTCACCCCCTGTCGTGCGAAACCGCTACCTACAGCGAACCCAGCAGCCGCGCGGTGTCCCCTGGGCGGGAGAACATCGGCCAGTGGCCGGTCGGCAGCTCGTGCAGCTCCCACTCGGGGCCGCTCAGCCCGGCGAAGTACGGATGGCCCTGCTCGATCAGCTCCCTGACCTGGGCGAGCGGGAACGAGCAGCTGACCAGGGCCTTGGGAAGCTTGTCCGCGCCGCCCTCTCCGGTGAGCCGCAGGGGCTGGGTGAGGGTCCCGTACGGCTGGGGCGTCATCCGCGCCATGATCTCCGCCTTGTCCGCCTCGCCGAGTCCGGCCGTGCTCGCCCCGAGCCTCTCCTGCCGCTCCCATGCCGGGGGCTCGTACCGCCAGCCGCCGGTCAGGTGCTCCTGGATCGACTCCAGCCTCTCCGGCGGGTACTGGTCGAGCTGCGACATCCCGTCGGCGAGCGGGCCGCTGTCCAGGTACACGATCTTGTCGATCCGCTCGGGGATGCGGTCGGCCGCCCCGGTGACCGGGGCACCGCCGCCGCTGTGGGCGACCAGCACGACCTCCCGCAGGTCCTCGTGCACCAGCGTGTTGACGATGTCGTCGATGTGGGTGTCCAGCCCGGTGCCCGGGCCGCCGAGGTGGATGCGGTCGGCGAGCCCGGTCAGGGTCAGCGGGTGGACCGTGTGGCCGGCCGCCCGGAGCGGCTCGGTGACGCCCTGCCAGGCCCACGCGCCGAGCCAGTGACCCGGGACCAGTACGAAGGTGCTCATATTCATCTCCCTGGAGATCCTTTGCCGTTGACCTCACCGTAGGATCGAATCCGGGCAGAACCAGTCCGGATAAAAAGGGAAATTTCATGCCACATCCGGTGACGCGGGTGCTGACCTTGCTGGAGCTGCTCCAGGCGCGCCCCGGGCTGACCGGCGCCGAACTGGCGCGGCGGCTGGAGGTCGACGAGCGCACCGTGCGGCGGTACGCGCTGCGCCTGGCCGAGCTCGGCGTGCCGGTCCAGGCCGAACGCGGCCGCCACGGCGGTTACCGCCTGCTGCCCGGATACAAGCTGCCGCCGCTCATGCTCACCGAGGACGAGGCCGCCGCCGTCGTCCTCGGCCTGCTCGCCGGCCGCCGCACCGGCCTCGCGGTGGGGGAGAGCGCCACCGAGAGCGCCCTGGCCAAGATTCAGCGGGTGCTCCCCACGGAGCTGCGCGAGCGGGTCGAGGCCGTCACCGACACCCTCGGGCACACCTCCCGGGCCGCCGAGACGCCGCGCCCGGCCGCCGACACCCTGCTGACCCTGGCCGCCGCCGCCCGCCGCAGGAGGCGGGTGCGCCTTCGCTACCGCTCGTGGCGGGGCGAGGAGACCGACCGCGAGCTGGACCCCTACGGCCTGGTCTTCCACTCGGGCCGGTGGTACGTCACCGGCATGGACCGGCTCAGGCGGCAGATGCGCACCTTCCGCCTGGACCGCGTCGCCTCCGCCGAAACCCTCGCGGACGGCTTCCCCGGCCCGCGGGAGTTCGACCCGGTGGCGCACGTGATGGCCTCGCTGTCCTCGGTGCCGTACCGGTACGAGGTGCGCGTGCTGCTGGAGACCACCCGCGCCGAGGCCCTGCGCCGGCTGCCGCCCTCGTTCGCCCGGCTGACCGAGACCGAGGACGGCGTGCTCATGGTGGCCCGCACGGAGCGGCTGGACGGCATGGCCGCGCTGCTGGCCGGCCTCGGCCGGCCGTTCACCGTGATCGAGCCCGACGAACTGCGGGAGGAGGTCATGGCCCTGGCGGCGCGGCTGCGCGCGTACGCCGCCCGCGACCCCGACCGCCCGGACGGCTGACCTGGGCGGTCACCGGCGCGGAGGGAGCAGCGGGGCGCCCAGCCGGGGACGGTCGGCAGGGTTCGGCGTGTGCGCGGGATACTGCGCCAGGCGCTCCAGCGCCACGTCGATCGCCCGCTCCAGCTGGGTGTCGACGCCCCGCGCGTAGTCCTGCGGGGTGATGTCGACCTCGATGTCCGGATCGGTGCCGTAGTTCTCCACCCGCCACCCCACGTCGTCGAAGGTGAAGGAGAACTCCGGCTGGGTGGTCACCGTGCCGTCGGCCAGCCGGTGGCGCGGCCAGATGCCGATCACCCCGCCCCACGTGCGCTTGCCGATCAGCGGGCCGAGCCCGAGCAGCTTGAAGGTGTGGCTGAAAATGTCGCCGTCGGAACCGGCCCACTCGTTGGTGATCGCCACCAGGGCGCCGCGCGGCGACTCGGCGGGGTAGGGCTCGGGCACCCCCCAGCGGGGGAAGTCGTAGCCGATGCGCCGCCGGGCGAGCTTCTGCAGCAGCAGCCCGGAGACGTGGCCGCCGCCGTTGAAGCGGACGTCCACCACCAGCCCCTCCCGGTCGTACTCGGCGAGGAACCCCCGGTGGAACTCGGCGTAGCCGTCCGGGCCCATGTCGGGGATGTGGATGTAGCCGATCCTGCCGCCGGTGCGCTCGTGGGTGCGCGCGCGGTTGGCCTCCACCCAGTCGCGGTAGCGGCCGGGCTCCTCGTCCGACAGCGCCTTCACCGTCACCGTCCTCGCGGGGCCGTCTCCGCGCCTGACGGTCAGCTCGACCTCCTGGCCCGCCTGGTTGACCAGGAGCCTGGCCGGCCCGGCCACCGCCCCCGCCGGCTGGCCGTTGATCGCCACCACCGCGTCGCCCGCCCGCACGTCGAGCCCCGGGCGGTTGAGCGGGGAGGTGGCGTCCGGGTCCCAGGGGTCGCCGGCGACGATGCGCGAGATCGTGTGGACGCCGCCGGCGTAGGACCAGTCGACGCCGAGCTTGCCCTGCCGGTAGTGGGGCCTGGTGCGGTACTCGCCGCCGCTCTCGTAGGCGTGCGAGGTGCCGAGCTCGCCCAGCAGCTCCCACAGCAGGTCGGAGAACTCGCCGCGGGTGCCCACCCGGTCGACCAGGGGCAGGTAGCGCTCGTAGACGCCGTCCCAGTCGATGCCGGCCATGTCCTGCACCCAGAAGTTCTCGCGCTGGAGCCGCCACGCCTCGCGGAACATCTGCCGCCACTCGGCCGCCGGGCACACCGACACCTTCACCCGGTCGAGGTCGATCCACCCCCCGGCCCTGCCGGGGGAGTCGTCCTCGGAGGGCGGCTCACCCGCCCTGATCACCCGCAGCCGCTGCCCGGAGCGGTAGAGCAGCGTCGTGGCGTCCCTGCCCAGGTGGAAGTCGGTGACGTCGGAGACCAGGGTCTCGGACTTCCGCTTGACGAAGTCGTAGGCGAGCAGGGTGCCGGAGGTGGACTCGGCGAACTCGTCGCCGCGGCTGCCCTCGACCGGGAATGAGGTGAACAGCACCTTGTCCCTCATGCCGGCGACGCGCTCATAGCGGCCCTCGGGCACCGGGAAAGCGACGACGCGGCGCTCGATGCCCTCGAAGTGGATCTCCAGGCCCTCGCCGGTCGCCTCGTCATCCGCGCCCCCGGGGTGCTCGCCGGTGGCGGGCTCGCCGGGTGTGGCGCCGCCGGCGGCGGGGGTCTCGCCGTCCGCCGCGCCCGGGCCGGTGCCGGCGGTGACGCCCTGGCCGCCGGGGCCGTTGCCGCCGTGGGAGTCCTTGGCCGGGGGGTCGTCGCCGGACAGTGGCCTCGGCTCGGGCACGAACGGCGAGCCGACGTCGTTCCGCAGCGCGACGGCGTACGGCCGGGTGCCGAGCGGGAACCCCAGGTCGAACTGCAGCGAGTCGTAGACCGGGTTGAACACGCGCTGCCCGATGAAGTACAGGTATCTGCCCTCGGGGTCGAAGGCGGGCCTGCTGTCGCGCAGCACCGGGCGGGTGACCAGGTGGGTCTCCCCGGTGGCGACCTCGAGGAGCTTGATGGCCGTGGTCTGCGCGGTGTCGGGGAAGGTATAGGCGAGCCAGTCGCCCCCGGGGGACCAGACCGCGTCCTCGACGCGGCCGAACCTGCTGCTGTCGGCCACCGTCAGCGTCGCCTCGCCCCCACTCTCGCCCCCACCCTCACCGGCGCCGTCAGCGCCGCCCTGATCGGCGCCTTCCCCGGCGCCCGGGCCGGGCAGGGTGACGATGAGCAGTTCGTTGCGGTGGTTGGTCACCGCGAGGCGGTCGGCGCTAGGCGAGACCGTCAGGGCGATCGCCCGCCCGGTGTCCAGGCCGGGCAGGCGCACCGGGGCGGCGCTGCCGTCGGCGGTCAGCACGACCAGGACCTCTCGGTCGCCGTCGTCGCTGGCCGCCGCCACCAGCCGCTCGCCGTCCTTGAGCCAGGTCGGCAGGCGGTAGCGCACACCGTCCGGCTCGCCGTGCTGGCGCACCGGGCCCTCCCAGTTGCCGAAGGAGTACGCCTTGCCGCGCGTGGTGATCGCCAGGCCGCTGCCGTCGGGGGTGAGGGTGGCGCTGTCCAGGTAGTGCGCGGCCGGGACGAACCGGCGGTTGCGCTGGGTGTGCGAGCTTCCCAGGCGCACCTCGACCGCGCGCGCCTCGCCCTCGGCCGGGTCGAGCACGTACAGCTCGGCCGCCGCGTGGTAGACCAGCCGCCTGCCGTCGCTCGCGAGGTTGCGGGCGTAGTAGTCGTCGTGGTCGGTGTGCCGCTGGAGGTCCTCGCCGGAGGGCGTGCAGGAGTAGACGTTGCCGATGCCCTCGTGGTCGGACAGGAAGTAGATGCGCTCGCCCACCCAGCAGGGCGAGGCGAGGTTCCCCGCCAGGGAGATCAGCCGCGCGAACTCGCCCCTGCCCTCCCGGTCGACCCACAGGTCGCCGACGGTGCCGCCCCGGTAGCGCTTCCAGCGCGCCGGGTCCGCGGTGTTGCGGCCGAGCACGATCGCCCCGCCGGGACCGTAGGAGATGGAGTTGGCCGGCCCGTGGGGCAGGCGCTGGGAGATCCCCTCGGCGTCGACGCGGTGCAGCCATCTGCGGCGGCCGAAGGGCTGGCCCTCGTCGCTGGCGTAGACCACCGCGCCGCCCGGGTCCCATCCGGTGACGGTGCACAGGGCGCCGTCGTAGGTCATCCGCGTGCCGGCGCCGCCCTCGGCGGGCATGACGTAGACCTCCTCTGGCCCCTCCTCCCGGCCGACGAAGGCGATCTTGGTGCCGTCGAGGGAGAAGCGGGGGTACCCGGCCTCCGCGACCCCGGCGGTCAGCCGGAAGGCCCTGCCGCCGTCGGCGGAGACCATCCACAGGTCGTCCTCGGCGGCGAAGACGACGACCTCACCGAAGATCGTGGGGAAGCGGAGATAAGCGGGCATCGATCCTCGCGTTCGGGCCGGGGGTTTCCATGATCAGGCACCCGGGCCTCCGCGTCGAGACCGTGCACGCCCCGTCTTCGGCGCCGGGAGGGCCGCACGACCGCCGAGCCGGCCGCAGGGCACGACCGCCGAGCGGACGGGGCAGTGCGCGACCGCCGTACGGGCGGCGGCGGAGCATGGCCGTCGTGCGGACGGCGGCGGAGCACGGCCGTCGTGCGGACGGCGGCGGAGCACGGCCGTCGTGCGGACGGCGGCGGAGCACGGCCGTCGTGCGGGCGGTGACGGGGCACGGCCGCCGTCCGTGACGGGCCGGAACCGCCCGCTCCGCGCGGTGGCCGGGGGGAGAGTGGCTGATCATTACCGCAGAAACCCCTTCAGGGGCTATACGGGTCCGGTCGCACGGCTATACGGGTCCGGTCGCACGGCTGTACGGGTCCGGTCGCACGGCTGTACGGGTCCGGTCGCACGGCTGTACGGGTCCGGTCGCACGGGTCGCCGGGGTCGCCGCGCGATGACCGGCGTCACCGCGCCTCTTCGCGCTCCGCGGGCCGCTTGTCGTCGTCTTCGCGTTTGGTCTGCTTGGTCTCGCGCGTAGCCTTTATGGCTGCTTTCTTGGCCTTTCCTGTGGCCTTGGTGGATTTCTTTCGTGTTCCCGCCATGATTCCCCCTATTCTCATGGGCCGACCATTGGATGACAATGCGCCATATTCCGCGCATCACTCGCGTTAAATACCCAACAGCGGAGTCAATCACCCATATGTGTCTTTCCGGGGTTACAGCAGCGTGAGCTGCTCGGGACCGCCGGCGCCCGGCGGCGGGACGGGCGGCCGGACGCGGCGGGCGGCGGCCGGGGAGGACCTGCCCACCCCGCTGCGGGCGGCCAGCTCCTGGACCTGCCGGGTGACGCGCGCCTGGTAGGCCTTCGGCGCGTAGGCCCCGCGCCCGTACAGCTCCTGGTAGCGCGGGACCAGGCGGGGATGCTCGCGGCCCAGCCAGCCGAGGAACCACTCGCGCGCCCCCGGCCGCAGGTGCAGCACGATGGGCACCACGTGGGTGGCGCCGGCCTCGGCGATCAACGCGACCGTGCGCGCCAGCGCCCGCGGCGAGTCGGTGAGGTAGGGCAGGATCGGCGCCATCAGCACCGAGCACGGCAGCCCGTGCCCGGTGAGGGTGGCGCAGACCTCCAGCCGCCTGCCGGGCCTGGGGGTACCGGGCTCGACCGAACGCCACAGCTCGTCGTCGGCGAAGCCGATGGACAGCGAGGTGCCGACGTCGGTCACCTCGGCGGCCTCGGTCAGCAGGTCGAGGTCGCGCAGGATGAGCGAGCCCTTGGTGAGGATGGAGAACGGGTTCCTGGCGTCTCTGAGAGCGGACAGGATGCCCCGCATCAGCCGGTAGCGGCCCTCGGCCCGCTGGTAGCAGTCGACGTTGGTGCCCATGGCGATGTGGTGGCCGCCCCAGCGCGGCGCGGCGAGCTCCTTGCGGGCCAGCTCGGGGGCGTTGACCTTGACGACGATCTTGGAGTCGAAGTCGTGGCCGGCATCGAGGTCGAGGTATTCGTGGGTCTTGCGCGCGAAGCAATATGTGCACGAATGCGTGCACCCCCGGTAGGGGTTGATCGTCCATTGGAACGGGACGTGGCTGGCCGCCGGAACGCGGTTGACGATCGTGCGGGCGTGGATCTCGTAGAAGGTCATGCCCCGGAACTCCGGGGTGTCGAACGTCGTGGTCACCGCGCCACGGGCGAACAGCGGCACGGCTCGGGTGCCCTGGCCGGTGTCGGTCAGGCGCAGGTTGTCCCAGCGCATGGCTTGATTAGAACAGGGGTTCGATAAAGATCGCAACTTCGAAACTGGCGGTAAAAAGGACGGCATGGTATGGCTAAAGATCTTGGGGGTGGGCAGAACGTCGGCACACCGCTTGCGTTGCCGGGAGGTGCGGCGTGCCTTGGTCGCAGGACGAGGAGCGAATGCTTGCCCAGATCGAGAGTTATCTCACCGATGCCGATCCACGACTCGCCGCCCGGCTTGAGTCGTTCAACGAGCGCGTGCAGCGCAAGGCGACCGGAGAACAGAAGCGCGCCGCCCGTGAAGCCCGCGGCCGGCGGCGTCTGAGCAGGTCGTCGATCATCATCCTGGTGAGCTGGCTGCTGATCGCCACTTTGGTGGCGACCCTGCTGATCATGGTGTTCCATCACGACGCGGCGGCGGCGCTGCCGATGTGAGGCGGGGCCTCGTGCCCCCGCCGGAGTCCCGCGCCGTCTGAGCGGCGGGTCCCCCGTGAACGGCCCGGCCCCGCCGTGTAGGCGTCCGGGTTCGTGAACGGCCCGGCCCCGCCGTGCCGTGCCGGCGTCCGGTCCCTGTGAACGGTCCGGCTCCGCTGTGCCGTGCCGGCGTCCGGTCCCTGTGAACGGTCCGGCTCCGCTGTGCGGGCGTCCGGGCCGGGGACGGGTCACGTTCGAACCGCCACGCGCCCTGGCCGGAGCATGGTCAGGCGTGTGGAGTCCGGCGTGCCGGGAGGCCGGTCAGCCCAGGGCACGCAGGAAGCCGGCGGCGACCGGGGCGGCGACCGCGCCGCCCATGCCTCCGGCCTCCACGACCACGGCGAACGCCACCTCGCCACGGAAGCCGATGAACCACGCGTGTGAGTCGAGCTTCGGGCCGGTGCCGAACTCCGCGGTGCCCGTCTTGCCCGCCGTGCCCTTGGGCAGCCCCGCCCCCTTGGCGGTGCCCTTGCTGACCACGGCGGCCATCATCGTGCGGAGGTTCCGCGCGACCTCCTCCGGGAGCTGCTGCGGCTGGGCCTTCTGCTTGAGGGTGGGCACCAGGGTCGGCGGGCGCCAGGTGCCGTCGGCCACCGCGGCGGCGACCGAGGCCATCACCAGCGGGCTGGCGGTGATGCGCCCCTGGCCGAAGGACTCGGCCGCCAGTTCGGCCTCGCTGGTGGGCTTCGGCATGCTGCCCTTGGTGGCGGGGACGCCGATGTTCAGGGCCTGGTTGAAGCCCAGCTTGGAGGCGATGTCGTACAGCTTGCCGCCGCTGAGGTGCTGGGCGGCCAGCGGCGCGAAGGTCGTGTTGCAGGAGTGGGCGTAGGAGTCGAGGAACGACAGCGAGCCGAACGCCTCGTGGTCGGAGTTGCGGATCGGCAGCCCGCCGATGGTGGCCTTGGCGGGGCAGGTGACCTTCTGCTCGGGGGTGAGCCCCTCGGCGAGCAGCCCGGCGGCGGTGACGGTCTTGAACGTCGACCCGGGAGGATAGCGGCCGTCCAGCGCGCGGTTGAACCCGCCGCGGTTGTTGACCACGGCGAGGATCTCGCCGGTGGCCGGGCGGATCGCCACCAGGGAGGTGGGCTTGTCCAGGGTGCGCACCGCTTCGACCGCGGCCTTCTGCACCAGGGGGTCCAGGCTGGTGCGCACGGCCGTGCCGGGGGACCCCTCGATGGTCTTCAACGTCTTGACGGCCTTCTTGGAGCCGTCGACGACCATGATCTGGGTGGCGGGCACGCCGGCCAGGTCCTTCTGGAAGGTCTCCTGCAGCCCGCCCCTGCCGACGGCGTCACCCGGCTTGTAGGACGAGCCCAGCTTGGCGACGTCCTTGGCGGTCGCCTTGTCGAGGTACCCGACGAGCTGCTGCACCGACCCGCCCACGTCGCCCTGGTCGATGCGGCCACCCGAGGAGTCCTCCACCGCGGCCCGCTGCGGCCAGGTGGCCTTCAGGGCCAGGTGGGTGGAGCCGTTCAGCGAGGGGTGGGCCGCCGCCGGAGTCCAGGCGACCTTCCAGTAGTGGTCCTTGACGACCAGGTCGAAGGAGCCGGTGTAGGTCCACTGGCCGATGTTCTTCAGCGTAAGGGTGGCGGTGTAGGCGGCCTTGGCCCGGTCGTCGCCCGCCGGGCTGACCGCGCCCAGCTTGACCGAGGTCTTCTGGGCGCCGAGGTTTGCGGCCAGCTCGGCGTAGGCGGCGTCGAACCCGGCCACCGGGGAGGCGAGGTCGGACCGCATGGCGGCCAGGTCGCCCCGGCTCCAGGCGCCGGCGAAGTGGCCCGCGGTCTGCGCCGCGCTGCCCCTGGTGTGCAGGACGTAGTAGGCGCCACCGGCGGCGGCCCCCGCCACCAGCACGGTCGCGACAGACGTGATCGCGATGATACGGCCGCGCGGCACGCGTTACCCCCGGGTGTCTCGACGTCGCCACGAGCCTAGCGCGGGGAAAACCGTGCCGCTCGCCGCTTTGCCGCCGCGCGATCGGCTCAGGCGGCCTCCTTGGCCCGCTCCTTCTGGCTCGAGGCGTACGCCGGGACGTACTCCTGGCCCGACAGGCGCTGGATGGCCCGCATCACCTCGTCGGTGACCGCGCGCCGGTCCCTGGCCCGGCCGGCGTCGCCGGTGAAGCTCATCGGCTCGCCGATGTGGACGCCGATCTTGGCGATGCGCGGGACCGAGGCGCCGGGCGGCAGCACGCGCTCGGTGTTGACCATCGCGACCGGGATCACCGGCACGCCCGCCGTCAGCGCCAGCCAGGCGACGCCGATCTTGCCGCGGTAGAGCCGCCCGTCGGGGGAGCGGGTGCCCTCGGGGTAGATGCCGAACAGCTCGCCGCCCTTGAGCACCTGCAGGGCCGAGTCGAGCATCTCCTGCGCGGCCGAGGCGCTCTCCCTGTCGATCGCGACCTGGCCGGTGCCGCGCATGAACATGGCCATCAGCCGGTTGCCCGTGAAGTACTCCGACTTGGCCACGAAGGTCACCTGCCTCGGGAGCATCAGCGGCAGGAACACCGAGTCCAGGATGGACAGGTGGTTGGAGGCCAGGATCGCCGCTCCCGTCCTTGGAACGTTGCGTGCCCCGGTCACCTCGGGGCGCCACAGCAGACGCAGCACAGGACTGCTGATGATCTTCGTGATGCGATACAGCACGGACTCTCCCGGTGTGCGGACGGCCAATGCCAACCATACGGCGCTGAGTGGAAACCTTGTGTTACGGCAGCCCACAAAGTGTTACATCGTCGTACAACGAAGCGCCCCGCAAGCGGACTTGCGGGGCGCTCCGTTTAGGCCGATGTGGCGGTCGCCTCCTCGGCGAGAGGCACAACACGGCTCCAGCCGAACGGTATTCCGTGAAGGCGGTAATTGCGGCCCGGGGGACACAAACCACATCGGCTACTCGACTCTAACCCACTCCCAGAGGTTCTTATTCCAGACCTGCCGTTCCCGGCGCGCGGAGACCGGGCATCGGGGGCACAATGGTGCACCATGCTGGAGACCGAGCGGCTCGTCCTGCGCCCCTGGCGCGAGGATGACCTTGCGCCCTTCGCCGAGATGAACGCCGACCCCGAGGTCATGGAGCACTTCCCGGCCACTTTGAGCCGGGGCGAGAGCGACGCGATGGTGGGCCGCATCACCGCGGGCCTGGAGGAGCACGGGTTCGGGCTGTGGGCGGTGGAGGTGCGCGAGAGCGGGCTGTTCGCCGGGTTCACCGGCCTGGTGTGGCAGAGGTTCGAGGCCCACTTCACCCCCGCCGTGGAGGTCGGCTGGCGCCTGGCCCGCGAGGCGTGGGGGCACGGCTACGCCACCGAGGCGGCGACCGCGGCCCTGGACCACGGGTTCGGGACGGCGGGGCTGGCGGAGGTGGTCTCCATGACGGTGCCCGCCAACGTGCGCTCGCAGGCCGTCATGCGGCGGCTGGGCATGACCCGCGACCCGCGCGACGACTTCGAGCACCCGGGCCCGCCGGCCGGCAGCCCGCTGCGCCCGCACGTGCTGTACCGCCTGAGCGCCGCCGCCTGGCGCGCCCGCCGCGGGTCGTAGGCGGCGTCAGCTCGTAGGGACGCGTCAGCTCGTAGCGGCGGCCTCGGGCCCTGGAAGCCCGGGCGGGGCTCAGGGGCCGCCGGGGCGCAGGGGGCGGGCGTCGGGCATCCGCAGCCGGTCGACGGCCTCCCTGCGGCGGCTCTCAGGGCGCCGGTCGTAGCGCGCGGTGGTGACGGGGGAGGCGTGGCCGACCAGCGCCTGGGTGGTGGCCAGGTCGACTCCCGCGTCCAGGAGCTCGCCGATGAACGTACGCCGGAAGTCGTGCGGGGTCCTCTTGGTGGCCCCGGCGGCGGCCAGGCGCCGGGCCAGGATGTCGGCGATCGCCTGCCCGGTCATCGCGGCGGGTCTTCCCCCCGGGGCCCGCAGCCGTCCGGCCCTGCTGATGGGGGCGAACAGCGCGCCCGCCGCCCGCCCGCGCACGGCGAGCCAGGCCTCGGTGCGGGCCACCGCCTCCGCGGTCAGGTAGACCAGGCGTTCCTTGTCGCGCTTGCCGCGCACGCGCAGGGACCGCGCGGCGACGTCGTAGTCGGCTAGCGCGAGCCCGGCGACCTCGGCGCGGCGGCAGCCGGTGGAGTACAGCAGGGCCAGCAGCGCGCCGTCGCGCACCCCGGCGGGGGAGTCGTCGCGGTCGCAGACGGCCAGGGCCGCGCCGACCACCTCCGGCGGGACGTGATGGCCGGTCGGCAGCCGGGTGTGCTGGAGGGTGGGCAGGTCGGCGGCGCGCTGGTAGTCTTCGGCGCTCATCTTGCCGAGCCGCCAGGCCTCGCGCATCACCCGGCGCAGCGCGACCAGGTGCTTGTTGACGTAGGCGGGCGACCATCCCTGCTCGGTGAGGATCGTGCGGATGCGCACCGTGTGCTCGTAGCGCAGCAGGTGCCAGGGCTGCCCGGCGCCGGTGGCGCCGGGGTCGCCGGAGATGACGCGGGCGACCCGGTCGAGGCAGCCGCGCATCGTGCGCCGCGACTCGGCGGCGGCCAGGGCGTCGAGGTAGACCACGTAGGGGTCGGCGGCGGGCGTGACGGCGCCCAGGCCGGGGTCGGGTACGGCGGGCACGTCCACGGTGCGATCTTAGGCCGGTCTTCCCCCGGCCGTTGTTAATCTACTTTGTAAAGGCGTCGGGCTGGGTGCGAAGCGTCATCGACAGGTCGGTCAGCCTGCGGCTCTCGGCCATCAACCCCGCGAGGAGCCCGAGGTCGTCGCACCTGTCCCTGACCAGGGGATACCAGGCCTCGCGCAGCTCTCTGAGCGCGGGTTCCACGCGGGCGCGGTGGGCGACGCGGTCGGGGTGCACCAGCACCCGGTGGCCGTCGGCCTCGCGGCGGCGCTCGGCGTAGCCGTCGTGCTCCAGGTGGTCGACCACCTCGGCGGCCTCCTCGTCGCTGAGCCCCACCAGCCCGGCCAGGCAGCGCACCGACATGGGGCCCTGGCGGCACAGCACAGAAAGGCACCGGAAGTGGGCGGCCTGCAGCCCAACGCGCGCGGCGAGGGACTCCACGAGCCGGTTGGCCTGCGCGAACAGGGCGGCGGTCTGGCGTTCGACCGCCTCCAGGACGTCGATGTTCTCGTCGTGCGGCATGGTGGTCACTCCGTTCACAGGCGGCGGGGCCGGGGCGGCGGGTGGCGTGCCCGGGTCCCGGCCCGGCGCGGCGGCGAGCGCCGGCCCGCCGCCGGGTCCGCCTTGCGTGGCCGGTGTCACAGCCGGGTGGGGTGGGTCTCGCTGGACGACTGCGTGACGCACCGCATCATCGAGTTGCGGAAGAACGCGGCGAACCCCTCGGAGGTGGCGGTGTCGCGCGCGTCGGCCAGGAACGGCACGATCTTGTCCTCGATGATGTGGACGTGCCGCTGGCCGGCGAGGTGCCGGGCGATGCCGGCGAAGTCGCCCTCGTAGTGCACCAGCCGCACCAGCACGTCGTCCTTGACGAACACCCCGGTCCCGAGCAGCCGGGCGGTCTCCTCGCCGTCCTCGTCGGTGACGACCGGCGACTCCAGCGGCGGGGCGCCGCCGAACAGCTCGGTGAGCTCCTCCTCGTGTCCGGGTTTGATGCGGAAAGTGATCATCGCGTAGGGCATCGGATACCTCCGTCGTCGGTCCGGCGCGTGCGCACCGGATGGGTGGCCGGGGGGAGTTCCCGCGGCCGGGGGAGGAGTCCCCGCGGCCGGCCGGGACCTCCCCGGGCCGCGAGCGGCCTCCCCGGACGGCGTGCGCCGTCCGGGGAGGCGGGCGGGCCGGTCAGTAGGCGGCCACGACCTCGTAGGAGCCGAAGATCCCAAGGCCCTTGTCGTGGTACCTGGCCAGCGGCGAGGTGGTCGGCAGGTGCTCGGGGCTGCGCTCCCACTCGCGGTAGGTGGGGACGTCGTCCCACTCGCTCAGCACGGCGAACCGGCGCGGGTCGCGCAGCGAGCGCAGCAGCTCGTTGCCGCGCAGCCCGGTCCTGCCCGCCAGGGTCGTGCTGATCTGGTGGTAGGCGTTCTCGATCGAGCCCCTGTCGTTCTCGGGCTCGTTCAGGTAGAGCGCGACGCGCACCCGGCCGGGGCCGGGCTGGGATCCCATCCGCGAGGCCACCACCATGGGGGTCATCGAGGTGCCGGCCGAGTCGCGGTAGGGGTCCAGCCGCATGCGGTTGGCGGCGTGCTCGGCGCTGTGCTCGAACTCGTGGAACCGTTCCTCGCTCTCCCAGTCGCTGACGATGTAGTAGATGCCGTCCTCGTCTGGGCTCTTGGCCATCGACTGGCCGACGTTCGCCGGGTGGCGGGCGATGGTGGCGGCGACTTCGCGCCAGGTCTTCTCGAAGTCCCGTTCCATGCCCGGGTGGATCCGCATCCTGACCATGACGCGGTACACGCTGTCCTTCTCGTTCATGCCCACTCTCTTCTTTCCGTCGGACTTTCTTGCGTCGAAGGGGGTCGTGTCGCGAGGGGTCACATGCGCACGGGGGACTGGTCGGCGGCCTCCTCGACGAGCTGCCGGATCCGGTTCATCTGGATCACGGTGTTGTCGTTGAGCCGCTTGGTCATCTGCTTGTCGCTGAGCGGCGCGTCCGGCTTCATCTCGAAGTCCTGGACCCAGCGCATGCGCACGGCGTCGGGCACCTGCGTGTACTCCCAGAACAGGTTCATGTACTTGAACCAGCCGGGCTCGACCCGGTGGGCGCGCACGGTCCTTGTGGCCGGGTCGGGCGTGCGCTCCGACACCCAGCTCCACTCGTTGCCGTCGGCGTCCGGGTGCATGGTGAGCCGGAACCTGATGGTCGGCCCGCGCTGCTCGAGGATCTCCGAGGCGGAGTACTCGCTGAACAGCGTGGGCCACGACTCGACGTCGTTGGTCATGTTCCACAGAAGGTCCATGGGACTGGCGATGATGATCTCGTTGTCCGCGTGTCCTGCCATGACGTTCCTCCGGTATCAGGCCGCGAGCCGGCGGTTGACGTAGTCGACCGCGGCCTGCGGGGTCTTCATCTCGTCGACGGCGTCGTCGGGGATGCGGACGCCGAGCTGCTGCTGGATGCGCGCGGCCATCTCCAGCACCGCGAGCGAGTCGTAGCCGAGGTCGACGAACGACATCTCGCCGATGTCGTCGGCCAGGTCGACGGTGTCGGGCACGCCCGCGCAGCCGCCCATGATGCGTCTCATGTCGTCGAGGGTGAATGTGGTCATGTCGGTTCTCCGTTGTCGCGAGGTGGGGTGGGCTAGACGTCCGTGACGAGCAGGGCCGCGTTGAACCCTCCGTGGCCGCGTGCGAGCACCAACGCCCTGCGCACGGGGCCGTCCCTGGCCGCGCTGCGGACCAGGTCCAGCTCGTAGGCGGGCGCGGCGGCGCGTACTCCCACGGTCGGCGGGATGACGCCGTCGCGGATGGCGAGCAGCGCGGTGGCCACGTCGAGCGCCGCGCCGCCGGCGTACAGCCGCCCGGTCATGGTCTTGGGCGCGGTGACCGGCACGCCGTACGGGCCGAAGACCGCGGAGATCGCCCGCGCCTCGGCCAGGTCGCGCTCGGGTACGCCGAGGGCGTCGGCGAACACCACGTCCACCTGGTCGGGGGTCACCTCGGCCTCCCTGAGGGCCAGCGTGATGGCCCGGTGCAGGTTGGACCTGCTCTCCTCGCCCTGCACGGGGCGGGGGTCGAAGGTCGCGCCGTACCCGGCGATCGCGCCGTAGGGCCGGGCGCCCCGGGCCAGGGCCGCGTCGTGGCTCTCGACGATGAGCATGGCCCCGCCCTCGCCCGGCACATACCCGCACGCGTCGGCGTCGAAGGGCAGGTAGGCCCGCTCGGGGTCGTCGCGCGGGCTGAGCAGGCCGGTGGAGATCTGCGCGACCAGCCCGTACGGGCACAGCGAGGCGTCGGTGCCGCCGGTCACCACCACGGTGGCGTCCTGGCGGAGCAGCCGCCTGGCCTGCGCGACCACGTCCAGCCCGCCGGCCTGCTCGGTGCACACCACCCCGCACGGCCCGCGCATGCCGTACCGGATGGAGATCTGGCCGGTGGTGGCCGCGTAGAACCAGGCGATGGACTGGTACACCCCGACGTACTCCGGGCCCTGGCTCCACAGCTTCTCGATCTCGCGCTGGCCGAACTCGGTGCCGCCCGAGGAGCTGGCGGTGACGACGGCCATCTCGTACTCGGGCAGCTCGCCGGGTTCGATCCGCGCGTCGCGCAGTGCCATGTCCGCGGCGGTGAGGCCGAGGTGGCTCCAGTGGTCGGTCTGCACGGCAAGGCGGCTCGGCACGTGCTCGGTGTCGTCGAACTCCGACACCTCGCCGGCCACGCGCACCGGGTAGCGCTCGGAGTCGAAGCGGGTGATCCGGCCGATTCCGCTCTTGCCGTCCAGCGTGGCCGACCAGTAGGCCTGCGTGCCGAGGCCGTTGGGCGCCGCGACGCCGATGCCGGTCACCACCGGGCGGGCGCCGTGCCCGCCGGTCCGCTCAGTCATGGCGGTCACCTCCCGGGCCGGTGAGCCCGCCCCTGTCGCGGGCGAGCAGCATGGCCGTCTGGAACCCGCCGAACCCGCTGCCCACGCTGAGGACCACCTCCACGTCGCGCTCCCTGGCGGTGAGCGGCACGTAGTCGAGGTCGCATTCGGGGTCGGCGGTGTGCAGGTTCGCTGTCGGGGGGATGACGTTGTTCCTGATGGCCAGCGCGCAGGCGGCGACCTCGATGGAGCCGATCGCGCCGAGCGAGTGCCCGATCATGGATTTGATCGAGCTGACGGGTATCCGGTACGCGCGCTCGCCCAGGGCGCTCTTGAACGCCGCGGTCTCGTGGCGGTCGTTCTGCCGGGTGCCCGACCCGTGGGCGTTGATGTAGTCGACGTCCTCGGGACGCAGCCGCGCCTGGCGCATGGCGGCCCCGATGGCCTCGGCCATCTCGCGGCCGTCGGGCTTCAGCCCGGTCATGTGGTAGGCGTTGCTGCGGCTGGCGAACCCGACGATCTCGGCGTACACCTGCGCGCCGCGCCGGAGCGCGGCCTCGCGCTCCTCCAGGATCAGCACCGCGGAGCCCTCGCCGAGCACGAAGCCGTTGCGGTTCATGTCGAAGGGGCGTGAGGCGTGTTCGGGCTCGTCGTTGCTGGGCGAGGTGGCCTTGATGGCGTCGAAGCAGGCGACGGTGATCGGTGAGATCGGCGCGTCGGCGGCTCCGGCGACCACGGCCTGGGCCGTGCCCTCCTTGACGAGCTGGTAGCCGTGGCCGACCGAGTCCAGCCCGGCGGTGCACCCGGTGGAGATGAGCGCCACCGGGCCCTCGGCCCCGCCGGCCCAGGCGATCTCGGTGGCGATGGTGCTCGGCACCATGTACCCGTACAGCTGCGGCACGCCGTAGGCCGGGTCGACGAGCCAGTTCCTGCCGCCGTCGCTGAGGACGACGTACTCCTCCTCCAGGCCCATGGTGCAGCCGACCGCGCTGCCGATGGTGACCCCGAGGCGTTCGGGCGGCACGTCCTGCGTGGTCAGCCCGCTGTCGGCCAGCGCCTCGCGCGCGGCGACCACGCCGAGCTGGGCGGCGCGGTCCATGCGGCGGATCTCCTGCGGGGACAGCCCGTGCGCGCTCGGGTCGAAGTCGCATTCGGCGGCGATCCGGGACCGGAACCCGGTGGCGTCGAACAGCGTGATGGCGCGCGTCGCGGTGCGCCCGGCGGTGAGCAGGTCCCAGAAGGACTCGACCCCGATGCCGCCGGGTGCCGTGACGCCGATCCCGGTGATGACGACCCGGCGGTCGTGACGCGTGCGCGATACGCGCCCCGCGCCACCTCGCGCCCGGGTGCGGCGCCGGGTGGTCGGACGGGTGTCCACGATGTTCACCGCGGGCTCCCTGCCGCGGCGTCGTTCGCTGCCGGTTCGGTGTCCACGTGGCCGAGGTCGGGCCTCGGGGCCAGAGGGCTGGCGTGGAAGACCATGCAGGCCTCCTCCGCGCCGGTGTTCTGGATCCGGTGCCTGACGGTCTTCGGCACCATGAGCCCGTCGCCGGGGTTCAGGACGATCTCCTGCTCGCCGTCGACGCGCGCGAGGACCGTGCCGCGCACGACGTACATGAACTCCTCGGAGTACGGGTGGTAGTGCTCGACGAAGTGCTCTCCCGGCTGCAGGAAGGCGACGCCCATGAAGCCGGAGGTGGAGCCGACGGTCTTCGGGCTGAGCAGGACGCGGATGTCGCCGCCGCGGCGCCGGTTGGGCGCGACCTCGCCGACGTTGACCTTGGTGAGGCGGTTCTCAGTCACGGCCGTCCGCCTCCCAGGTGTAGAACGGCTCGGCCATGGCGTCCTTGGGCTCGCGCCAGCCCGGGTCGTAGGGCCGGATGTGCTCGCTGAGCCGCTGGTTGATCTCCCCGTACAGCGGGTGGCTGCGCGCCTTGTACAGGTTGGGCGTGATGTCGTGGTCCGCCTCGACCAGGTGGAAGTACAGGTCGTGGAAGCGGAACAGCGTGCGCCTCGACACCCCGATGAGATGCGGCAGGTCGCTCGCGTCCGAGTCGGCGAAGATCTTGGCAACCGCCTCCGTCTCGGAGGGTTCCATCCTCGCCACGATTAGCGTCCGATGCACCACACGTCTCCTTTCGTCCGTAGACGCCATGGTGTCCGGAACGTCTGGATTGCCGCTGATGCAGCGCTAGTGCCGGGATGAGCCCGCGCCACAGCGCGCCACCAGATCCCGCCGCGGAGCCCCGGCGGGCCGCGCCGTGGGCCTACGGGCCGAGCACGCGGGCCGCGCTCCCGTTGACGCACTCGGCGGGCGCCATCAGCAGCGAGAAGGACCGCTCCTGCGCGTCCTGGTCTCCCAGGACGCCGCCCGGCGCCGGGGCCCCGTTGCCGGAGGAGCTCGGCGCGGGCACATGGGCCTGCGCGGGCGGTTCCGGCACGGGCTCGCCGTAGGTGTCCAGCTCCCTGTCCAGGCACTCCCTGGCGTACAGCCTGACCAGCTCGTGGATCGCGTACCGCAGCTCGCCGAGCGACCCCGCCTGGGCCTTCAGCAGCGAACAGTCGGCGAGCCGGGCGAGCAGCCGTTCGGCGTGGTCGACCTCGCACCCCAGCAGCGCGCACGCCTGCCGCACCGTCACGTACGGCGTCTGCAGCAGGCCGAGCAGCCGGAACAGGCTCCGCTCCGGCTCGCCCAGCCGGTCGTAGGTGCCGGCGAAGGCCGTGCGCACGTCCAGGTCCGCGACCGACAGGTCCGACAGGCGGGTGCGCGGGTCCTCCAGCCGCTCGGCGAACTTCGCCAGCGTCAGCCCCTGGCTCGCGGCCAGCCGCGAGCCCGCGCACCGCAGGGCCAGCGGCAGCCGCCCGCACAGGCGGACGATGCGCTCGCCCGCCGCGCGCTCGCTCTCCAGCCGGGTCTGGCCGATGATCCTGGCCAGCAGCTCCAGGCCTTCGGCGGGGCTGAGCGGGTCCAGCTCCACCATCTGCGCGCCGGCGAAGCCGTGCAGCCCGAACCGGCTGGTGACGATCACCGCGCAGCCGGCCGACCCCGGCAGCAGCGGCTGGATCTGCGCGGCGCCGCTCGCGCCGTCGAGCACGATGAGCACCTGGCGGTCGCTGCACCAGGTGCGGAACAGCTTGCTGCGCTCGTCACGGTCCGCGGGGATGTCCGCGGGGGGCACCCCGGCGGCGCGCAGGAACCCGGCGAGCACCTCGCCGGGGTCGGCAGGGGCGCCCGCGCCGCCCAGCTCGGCGAAGAACTGTCCCGAGGGGAAGCCGCCGCGGGCGCGGTGCGCGGCGTGGACGGCCAGGGCCGTCTCCCCGACCCCGGGCATCCCGCTGACGCAGATCACCCGTACGGCGGTGCCGGACTCGGCGGGACGCGACAGCACCGCGGCGATCCGCTCGCCCACCTCCTCGCGCCCGACGAAGTCGGCGATGTCGGCGGGAAGCTGCGCGGGCTTGACCGCGCCCGCCCGCGCGGCGGGCCGGGGCATGGTCTCGGGCCCGGGGTCGAGGTCGCGCTGCTCCAGTCCCGGCTGTTCCAGGCCGGGGTCGGCCGACAGCAGGCGCTGCTGCAGGCGGCACAGGGCGGGGGAGGGCTCCAGGCCGAGCTGCCCGACGAGCACCTGGCGCAGGTTCTGGTACACCTCCAGCGCCTCGCCGCGCCGCCCCACCTGGTAGAGGGCGGTCATGAGCTTGGCGTAGAAGTCCTCGTTGAGTGGGTAGGTGGCGATGAGCTCCTTGAGCTCGCTGATGAGCTCGCGGTGGCGGCCCAGCCGCAGGTCGGCCGTAAGGCGCAGCTGCAGGGCGCGCAGGCGGCTCTCCTCCAGCCGGGTGATCTGCGCCGACAGCAGTTCCCCCGCCGCCAGGTTGACCAGGGCGGGCCCCCGCCACAGGGCCAGGGCCTGGGAGAGGGTCTCGGTGGCGCGCTCGGGGTCCTCGCGCTCCAGCGCGCTCCAGCCGTCGGCGACCAGCCGTTCGAAGCGGAACACGTCGATGGTCTCCGGCGAGGTCGCCAGCAGGTACCCGTACGGCTTGGTGACGACCGTGGCGGGGCCGGTGGTGCCGAGCATCTTGCGCAGCTTGTAGACGTAGGTGTGCAAGGTGGGCAGCGCGGTGGCGGGCGGGCGCTCGCCCCACAGCTCGTCGATCAGCTCGCGGGTGGACACGATCTGGTTGTGGCGCAGGACGAGCATCGCCAGGACCGCCCGCACTTTGGCGGCGCTCGGTGTCAGGTCGGTGGTGTCGTCGACGACTTGCAGCGAACCCAGAACCCGGAATTCCATGTGATCTCCGCAGATGATCGGCAACGTCGTCCAAGCCGACCGGCGCTCGGCGTCGGCGTGACCTCGACGCCTGGTGGACTTCTCGAATTTAGATGAACCCGCTTATCGGAACTTCCGGAAAAATGGCTCCTCAGGACAAAATCTCCGAAAAAGTCCTGGTCTAGTACTATATTCTTTACCTCGCGTAGGATTCCCGAATAGTGAGTTACCTAGTGCGGCCGCGTAAACCCGGCCCACCCCGCGTCCGATTTGATATGAAATAGCACATAATTTCGACATAAAGGCGGTAGTTCGTGGTGGGGGGCACCCCCACCGGCCCCTCCTCCGGCCACCGCCGCCCCGCCGGGACCAGACAGCCTCCAGCGCCCTTCGACCGATCGACCAGCGGCCCGAGGGATCGTTTCCGGACAGGAGGCCCGCCGCGCGACGCCAACGGCCGGCGCGCCCCCGGGAGTCACAGGAGGAATGCACATGCGATCAGACGCCTGCCACGCGGCCACCGGTAAGGCCGTCGCGTGACCGCGACCACCGCCGGCCCCTCCTCCTCGCTGTGGATCCGCTGTCCCGGCTGCGAGGGGCCGACATACGGCGAGCACTACCAGCGGAAACTGCGGGTCTGCCCCAGCTGCGGGCACCACGACCGGCTCAGCGCCCCAGAACGGGTGCGCCAGCTCCTCGACCCCGGCTCGATGAGCCCGCTCGGCGCCTCGCCCACCGTGCTCGACCCGCTCGGGTTCACCGACACCCGCCCCTACCTGACCCGGCTGGAGCAGACCCGCCGCGCCACCGGCCTGGATGAGGCCGTCGTGTGCGGGACCGCCACCGTCCGCGGCCACCCGGTCGTCGCCGCCGTCATGGACTTCGGGTTCATGGGCGGCAGCCTCGGCTGCGCCGTCGGCGAGCGCGTCACCGCCGCCGCCGAGCACGCCCTGGCCACCCGCACCCCCCTTGCCATCGTCACCGCCTCCGGCGGCGCCCGCATGCAGGAGGGCGCCCTGGCCCTGATGCAGATGGCCAAGACCAGCCAGGCGCTGGCCGACCTGGACGACGCCGGCCTGCTCACCGTCTCGCTGGTCACCGACCCCACCTACGGGGGCGTCGCCGCCTCCTACGCCACCCTCGCCGACGTCATCGTCGCCGAAGCCGGCGCGCACATGGGGTTCGCCGGGCCCAGGGTCATCGCCGGCACCATCAAGCAGACACTGCCCGAAGGCTTCCAGACCGCCGAGACCCTGCTCGCCGGAGGACTGGTCGACGGCGTACGCCGGCGCGCAGAGCTCAGGCCGCTGCTGGCCCACCTGCTGTCGGCCGCCGCCTGGGCCACCGGCGGCCGGGCCGTACCCGCCGCCTGGCGGGGGAGCGCGCCCCCGCTGGTGCTGCGCCCCGAGGAGCTGCCCGAACGCGACGCCTGGCAGACCGTCGCCCTGGCCCGCGACCCCGGACGCCCCACCACCCTGGACTACGCCTGCTACCTGCTGGAGGACTTCCACGAACTGCACGGCGACCGCGTCTCGGGGGACTGCCCGGCGATCGTGGCCGGCATCGGGCGCCTGGACGACGTGCCCATCATGCTCATCGGCCACCAGAAGGGTCACGACACCCGCGAGCTCGTCGCCCACGACTTCGGCATGGGCTCCCCGGCAGGGTTCCGCAAGGCCGCCAGGCTCATGCGCCTGGCCGGCAAGCTCGGCCTGCCGATCGTCACCCTCATCGACACCCCCGGCGCGTACGCCGGCGTCGAGGCCGAGGCGGGCGGCCAGGCCCACGCCATCGCCGAGAACCTGCGCCTGATGTCCCGCCTCCCCGTACCGGTGGTCGCCGTCGTCACCGGCGAGGGCGGCAGCGGGGGAGCGCTCGCCCTGGGCGTGGCCGACCGGGTGCTCGCCCTCGGCGACGCCGTCTACTCGGTGATCAGCCCGGAGGGATGCGCCGCCATCCTGTGGCGCGACGCCACCGCCGCCCCGCGGGCCGCCGCCGCGCTGCGGCTCGGTGCGCGCGAACTGCTGCGCCACGGCATCGTCGACGCCGTCATCCCCGAACCAGACGGCGGCGCGCACCGCGATCCCTCGCTCACCGCCCGCCTGGTCAGGCAGGCCGTCACCGGAACGCTGTACGAGCTCGCGCGGACCGAACCCGCTCAACTGGTGGCCGAGCGCAAACTGCGCTTCCGCCGCTTCGGGACCCGCGCCTAGCCCTCGCGGGCCCGCCACCGCCACCGCCACCGCCACCGCCACCGCTCCCGCGACCTCGTACGACCGCACCCGGCACAGCCGCCGCCGAAGGAGGAACCGCATGACAGCCGAACCCGCACACCCCGGCGAGCGCGAGCAGGTGCTCGACTGGGTCGCCCGGCACGCCGTCCAGCTCGGCCAGGCCTGCCCCGCGCCCCTGCGCAGGATCACCGTCTCGACCGCCACCCTGGCCGTCGAGGTCGAGTGGTCGCCTGCAGGGACGCGCGACCCGGAGCCCCGCACGCCCGGCACCGCGCTCCAGCGGCGCGACGACCAGCCCGGCATCGAGCCGGGCACGGCGGGCACGGCGGGCACGGTGCTCGTCACCGCGCCCATGGTCGGCACCTTCTACCGTGCACAGGAGCCCGGCGCCCCGCCGTTCGTCGAGATCGGAGACGTCGTCGAGGCCGGCCAGCAAGTGGGCATCATCGAGGCGATGAAACTCATGAACGCCGTCCAGGCCGAGCACCCCGGCCGCGTCAGCGAGATCGTCGCCACCGACGGCTCGCCGGTCCAGTACGAGGAGCCGCTGCTGGCGCTCGTGCCCTGCGACGGCCACTGATCCTTTCTTCCTCGGAGCTTGGAGCCTGGCGCGATGTTCACCACAGTTCTGGTCGCCAACCGGGGCGAGATCGCCCTGCGCGTGCTTCGGACGTGCCGCGAAATGGGAATCCGCACGGTCGTCGCCCACTCCACGGTGGACCGCGACTCCCCGGCGGTGCGCCTGGCCGACGAGTCCATCCAGATCGGACCGGCGGCACCCAGGCACAGCTACCTCAACCCGGCCGCGATCGTCACCGCCGCCCTGCAGACCGGGGCCGACGCCATCCACCCCGGCTACGGCTTCCTGTCGGAGAACGCGGAGTTCGCCGAGATCTGCGAGGCCCACGGGCTCACCCTGATCGGCCCGCCGGCGCACGTGATCGCCCGGCTCGGCGACAAGGTCTCCGCGCGGGAGTTCGCCGTCGAGGCCGGGCTCCCCGTGCTGCCCGGCGGATCGGGCCCCGCCCGCGGCCCGGTCGAGGCCGCCCGGACCGCCGGCGCCGTCGGCTACCCCGTCGTGATCAAGGCCTCCGCGGGCGGCGGCGGCCGGGCCATGACCGTCGTGCACGAGCCCGGCGACTTCGCCCGCGCGTTCGCCGCCACCCGCCGCGAGGCGGTCGCGCTGTTCGGCGACCCCCGGGTCTATGTGGAGAAGTACCTGGACGCGGCCAGGCACGTCGAGGTGCAGATCCTCGCGGACGGCCACGGCAACGTCGTCCACCTGGGCGCCCGCGACTGCTCGGTGCAGCGCCGCCGGCAGAAGCTGATCGAGGAGACGCCTCCTCCCAACCTTCCCGCGGCGACCATCGAGCACCTCGGCGAGATCACCGTGCGCGCGGCCCTTCAGGCGGGGTACGCCGGGGCGGGCACGTTCGAGTACGTCCTGGACGAGCGCGGCGCGTGCCATTTCATCGAGGTCAACTGCCGGCTGCAGGTCGAGCACCCGATCACCGAGATGGTGACCGGGATCGACCTGGTACGCGAGCAGCTGCTCATCGCCGCCGGGCAGCACCTGTCCCACCGGCAGTCCGACATCGTGTCCACGGGCGTGGCCATCGAGTGCCGGGTGAACGCCGAGGACCCCGCGCGGGGGTTCCTGCCCACGCCGGGGCTCGTCGAGGAGTTCGTCCCGCCCGGAGGCCCGTTCACGCGCGTGGACACCCATGCCTCCGCCGGGCTGCGCATCACGGCCGACTACGACCCGCTGATCGCGAAGGTGTCGGTCTGGGCGCCGTCCCGCGACCAGGCCCTGGCCAGGGCGCACCGCGCGCTGGAGGAGTTCACCATCAGGGGAGCGGGGCTCTGCACCGACCTGGCGTTCCTGCAGGAGGTGCTGACCCACCCGCTGTTCCGGTACGCCAAGCACACCACCTCGCTCGTCGACCAGATGATGCCCACCCCGATCACCTGACCCGGCCCCGCGACCTGGGCCCCGGCCGTCCGAACTTATAAATCTACAAAGTAAAGGCGATGGGTAGGTGAAAACCCACATCCGCCCACCGCGCCCGCGCACGAAGAAGGGACGTCCAAACGGTCGCCGCTCATCCGAGGGTCACCTCGCGGGCAGCGTCTTGCGAGCTCACCGGAGGAGATGCTCTGATAGGTGGCCGTGATGGCCACCGATGCACATAGCGCGATCGACGCGGTCTGGCGGATCGAGTCGGCCAGAGTGATCGCCGGCCTCGCACGCATCGTGCGAGACGTCGGCCTCGCCGAGGAACTCGCGCAGGACGCTCTGGTCGCCGCGCTGGAGCAGTGGCCCGAGTCCGGCATCCCACACAATCCGGGCGCCTGGCTCATGGCCGTCGGCAAGCGCCGCGCCATCGACCTCATCCGCCGCGAACAACGGCTGGAACGCAAGATCGAAGAGCTGGGCCACGAGCTGCGGGCCGAGGGAGAGGGCGCCGAGCCCGACCTGGACGCCGCCCTGGACGGAGACATCGAGGACGACCTGCTGCGCCTGGTGTTCACCGCGTGCCACCCGGTGCTCTCCACCGAGGCGCGGGTCGCCCTCACGCTGAGGCTGCTCGGGGGGCTGAAGACCGAGGAGATCGCGCGGGCGTTCCTGGTCGGGGAGCCGACCGTCGCGCAGCGGATCGTACGGGCCAAGCGCACGCTCGCCGAGGCGCGCGTCCCCTTCGAGGTCCCCCAGGCCGCCGAGCTGCCCGACCGCCTGTCGTCGGTGCTCGAAGTCATCTACCTGGTGTTCAACGAGGGGTACACCGCGACCGCCGGCGACGACTGGATGCGACCGGCGCTGTGTGAGGAGGCGCTGCGCCTGGGGCGAATCCTGGCCGGGCTGATGCCGAAGGAGCCCGAGGTGCACGGGCTGGTGGCGCTGCTGGAGATCCAGGCGTCGAGGTCCGCCGCGCGGGTCGGCCCCTCGGGAGAGCCGGTGCTGCTACTCGACCAGGATCGCACGCGCTGGGATCGGCTTCTCATCCGCCGGGGGCTGGCGGCGCTGGAGCGTGCGCAGGCGCTGGGCCGTCCGGTCGGGCCGTACGAGGTGCAGGCCGCGATCGCCGCCTGCCACGCGCGGGCGCACACTCCGGAGGAGACCGACTGGGGGCGCATCGCGGCGCTGTACGAGGGGCTGGCCCGGCTGGTGCCCTCGCCGGTGGTGGAGCTGAACCGCGCGGTGGCGCTGGGGATGGCGTTCGGGCCCGAGGCGGGGCTGCGGCTGGTGGACGAGCTGACCTCCGAGCCGTCGCTGAAGGGGTACCACCTGCTGCCGAGCGTGCGGGGTGATCTGCTGGCCAAGCTGGGGCGGCTGGAGGAGGCCCGCGCGGAGTTCGAGCGCGCGGCGTCGCTCACGCGCAACGAGCGCGAGCGGGTGTTGCTGCTCGATCGCGCGGCGGCCTGCGCTACTCCTGGGACAGGGCCAGGCGCAGGCCGAAGGTGATCAGGACCGCCCCGGTGAGCCGGTCCACGGCCCGGCGCACCCGCGCGTCGGCGAGCCGGCCGCGCGCCAGCTCGGTGCCGAGGATCAGCAGGGTGAACCAGGCCATGCCCTCGATGTTGTGCACCAGCGCGAGCAGGACGCCTGTCAGCAGGTGGGGGGCGCCTTCGGGGATGAACTGGGGGAGCAGGGCGACGTAGAAGACGCCGACCTTCGGGTTGAGCAGGTTGGTCGCCAGGCCACGGGCCCAGGCGCGGGCGGCGCCGCCTTCGGTGGTCGCCTGGGTCGTGGGCTCGGAGCCGGTGCCGGTGTGGCGGGCGCGCCAGAGCATGGCGGCTCCGTACCAGAGCATGTACGCGGCGCCGGCGTATCGCAGGAGGGTGTAGGCGAGTTCGGAGGCGGTGAGCAGGGCGGAGATCCCCACTGCCGCCGCGGCGCCCCAGACGAGCACGCCGGTGTTGATCCCGAGAGCGGTGGCGAAGGCCTGCCGTCTTCCGCCGGTGACCGCCGCCCGCAGCACCAGGGCGGTGTCGAGCCCGGGGATGATCGTCATCAGCCCGGCAACCACCGCGAAAGACGCAATCGATGAAATCACCCACCCATCATGCACAATCACCTACTCGCCGGAGGCGGGGCGTCGCAGGAGGGGGTGGGTGCGCATCGCCACTTCCAGCTCGCCTGGGAGCTCGTCGCGGTAGCGGCCCAGGGTGGACAGGTCGCTGTGCCCGAGCACCCGGCGCACGGCGTCCATGTCGACCGCGTCGGCCAGCAGGTGGGTGGCGGTGGTGTGCCGCAGCCCGTGCGGGGTCACCGAACGCCGCTGCGCGGGATCGACCCAACGCTGAACCCGGTCGATCACCGCCTGCACGTCGCCCCGGGCGAGCCGCCTGCCCCGCCAGGACAGCAGCAGCGCCTTCTCGGCCGTGGCGGGCCGGCTGCCGGAAAGGTAGGCGTCCAGGACCTCGGCCACATCGCTCGGCAGCGGCACGTCGCGGGTCTTGCCGCCCTTGCCGAAGATGCGCCAGTAGCGCACGCCGTCATTGGTGTAGAAGTCCTCGACGTTGGCCCGCACCAGCTCGGACACCCTCGGGCCGAGCGTGGACAGCAGCAGCACGATCAGCGCGTCACGGACCTCGGTGCGCTGGTCGCGCCGCCCGCCCTCGGGCTCGGCCACGGTGAGCGACCGGGCGGCCCCGACGAGCCCCTGGGCCTGCTCGCGGGTCAGCGCCCGCCGCTCGGCCCGCAGGCCGCCGCGCTCCTTGGCGGTGACCGTGGCGGCCGTCATGGGGTCGACCTGGACCCAGCCCGCCACGGTGGCGTACTTGAAGAACGCCGAGACCGACCTGCGGAAGCGCGACTGGGAGGAGGGGCTCTGCGACTCGCCGCCGGGGGAGGAGCGGCGCCCGTCGGGTTTGCGGGCGAACGCGAGCAGCACCGCGTCGACGTCCTCACCGGTGAGGTCGTCGAGCACCTGCTGGGCGCCGGCCAGCCGTACGAAGGTGGCCACGTCGCGCGCGTACACCTCGGCCGTGGCGGGGGACAGGGCCCCGGTCACGGTCTTGGCGCGGACCAGCTCGACGTAACGGTCGGCGGACTCCTCGACGGTGAGTCGCTTCAGCTCAGCGGGGCGCATCGATCAGCTCAGTCCTTTCGGCCATGATCCTGCCGACCGTACCGGGTCCCACCGACATTCCGCGCCGCCGGTGGTGGCCGGTGAGCGGGATCAGGTGTGGGTGGAGCCGCGTGGTGGCGGGAAAACCAGGTGACACCGGGTGAGTGGCCCGTCGATGATGGCCGGTCGTAGGAGCTTCACACCCTGGAGGAGACCGATGGTCCAGCGGACGACCGTGCCGAATCTGCTCTCGCCCCCCGGCTACGCCCATGCCGCGGTCGTCGAGGCGGGGGAGAGGCTCGCGTTCATGGCGGGCGCGGTGCCCATCGACGCCGAGGGCAACCTGGTGGGGGCGGGGGATCCTGTCGCGCAGGCCCGGCAGGTGCTCGCCAACCTGACCACGGCCCTGCGCGCGGTCGGGAGCGACCTGCGGCACGTGGTCGCGAGCACCGTGTACGTCGCGACGGCCGAGCACCAGGATCTGATCCGGGTGTGGGAGGTGGTGGAGGCGTCGGAGCTGTCGGACGGCCCGCACACCTCGACGCTGCTCGGCGTGTCCTTCCTCGGGTACTCCGGGCAGCTGGTGGAGATCACCGCCACCGCGATCGTCCCCTGAGACCCCGCGGGTACGGCCGGCGGTTTGACCTCAACCAGGCGCGCGGCCGGGCGGCTCATGGCCCGGTCGCGTCGTCGCCTCCGCGCGGGCGCAGCCGGTCCAGCACGCCGTACGCCGGATTGCCCCGCGCCGCGCTGCGCACCTCACGGGCCGTCGAGGCGATGTACGCCTGGCCGGTGACGATCGAGGAGTGGCCGAGCAACTCCATCAGCTCGTGCGCGGAGGCGCCGCGCTCGGCGAGCCGGGTGGCGAACTCGTGCCGCAGCGCGTGCACGAGCGTGCCCTTCTGCACCTGGTCGTGGATCCCCGCGTACCGGTAGCACTGGCGCACCAGGTACTGCAGGCCGCCGCGCCGCAGGGGCTCGTTCCTGGTGTCGACGAGCAGCGCGGCCGAGCGGGGGAGCGTGGTGAGCCCGAACCGGCGCAGGCGGCTTTCCAGGTAGTCGCCGATGAGGTGCTCGATGGGCGGTTCGATCGGCAGGGAGCGGGTTTTGCCGCCCTTGCCGAGGACCTGGATCCTGCGGTCGCCGGGGGCGCCGCCGATCGAGCCGAGGGTCACGCTCAGCAGTTCGGCCGACCGCATCCCGGTGACCAGGGCCAGCGCAAGGACGACCAGGTCGCGTTCTACCCAGGGGTCGCGGGCCTCGCGGGCGCCCTCGGCGATCCGTTCCAGGAGGGTGGCGGACGCCGAGCCGTCGCCGAGCAGGGGTTTGGGGGCTTTGGGGGGCTGCTTGGGGCGGGGGACCGCGGCCATCGGGTTGCCCTCGAGCATTCCTTCGGCGACGCAGAAGGTGAGGAACTGGTTCCAGGCGCTCCAGGCGCGGTTGACGCTGGCAGGTGAGCGGGGTTCGGCGAAGTCGGCGAACGCGGTACGCACCAGGCGCCCGTTCAGGTGGCGTACCTCCAGGTCGTCTTGGGGTACGCCGGTCAGGTTGGCGGCGATCCCGGAGACGAGGTGGAGGTCGCGCTCGTACCCGGCGATGGTGTGGGGGGAGAGCTTCTTGGTGCGCAGCGAGGAGAGGAACTCGGTGACGGCTTCGGGCATGCGCATCAGCACCAAGGGGTCACGGTCCCTCATGACGCCCTCCGCGCCTGGTGTGCGGAGCAAACTCGAAAACGTGCCATAAGTGCCTGTGATTATGCATGAAAGCCATGAGACCGGCCCGCTGACACGCCGTACAGGCGACGGGGACCGCGACGCCCGCGGGGCTGTGGGTGCCGGCCTTCACCGCAAAGCGGCAGCCCGGCCCGAACGGCCCCGCCGTTGCCCCCTATGAGCGTTTCGGTGATCCCGGCGCGCCGCCCGTGCTGCTGATGATGGGCGGCGGCGCACAGATGATCAACTGGCCGGAGGGGTTCTGCGCCGAACTGGTCGGCCACGGCGTGCAGGTGATCCGACCGCGACCACGACCCCCTGGGCATGGCACGCCAGTCCGTCGCGGTCCTGGCCTCCGGCGACCGCACCGCACGGCTGCGGACACTGCGGGTGCCCACCCTGGTGCTGCACGGCGCGGACGACGTCATGTGCGACCTCAGCGGCGGGCGCGCCACCGCCGCGGCCATCCCCGGCGCGAAACTGGTGATCTTCGACGGCATGGGCCACAGCCTGCCCCGGCAACTGTGGCCCGAGTTCGCCACCCACATCGCCGAGCTCGTCCACCACACCGAGGCGCGCGCGGCCGCCGGCTGACCCGCCGCCACCGCGCCGCACGCGGTCAGCGTTCCCGCGCACGTGTCGAGGCCGCACCCGCACAACAGCAGGCGCGGCCTCGAGTGCCTCGGCCGGGGGGCTACGGCAGGGTGGCCAGGTGCGGCTTGACGGTGCGGGAGAAGTTCCAGTTGTTGGCCGCGTCCCAGTTGATCGACCAGGTCATCGCCCCACGGATCCCCGGGTAGGCGCGCGGCGGGACGAAGGTCCCGCAGTTCACCAGCTTGGCCAGGCAGTCCAGGGCGTTGTTGACCAGGGACGGCGCCACGACCCCGCCGCCGGCCGCGCCGGGCCCCGCGGGCAGGCCCAGCGCCACCTGGTCGGGACGCAGCCCGTTCTCCAGCTGGATGCACGCCAGCGCGGTCATGAAGTTGACGCTGCCCTGGCCGTAAGCCTGGGCCTGGTCACAGCCCAGCATCGCGCCGGAGTTGTAGAACTGGGTGTGGACCACCGTGAGGATGTCCTTGATGGCCAGCGCGAGCTGGAAGTACCCCATCCCGGTCGACTGCATGTCGATGGTCTGCGGCGCCATCGTGATGATCAGGTCGGCCCCGGCCTTGGCCCGCAGCTTGCGCAGCGCGTCCGCCATGTAGGTGGGGTTCAGCCCGTTCTCCAGGTCGATGTCCACCCCGTCGAACCCGTAGCTCTGCATCAGGGCGTACGCGCTGTCGGCGAACGACGTCGCGGCCTGCGAGCTGGACACCTGCACCCGGCCCAGCTCACCGCCCACCGACAGGATCACCTTCTTGCCCCGGGCGTGCAGGGCCTGGATGTCGGCCTTGAACTGGTCCTCGGTGTAGCCGCCCACCGCCGTCGACAGCCCCTGGTCCAGGTGGAAGGCGAGCTGACCGGCGGTGGCGGTCGCCTCGGCGAACGCGATCGCGATCAGGTCGTACTCGGCCGGCACCGCGCTGAGCTTGAGCTCGACGGCCGGGTTGACGAAGTTGTGCCAGTAGCCGGTGAGGAAATGCTTGGGAAGAGGCCCGCCTCCGGTGCACCCGGTGGTCGTGGCGGTCACCGGGTCGCCGGCGGGGGACTCACCCTGCGCGTTGTACGCCTTGACGGTGTAGGTGTGGCTTTCGCAGGTGCCCAGCGAGCCGACCGTCGCGGAGGTGCCGGTGACCGTGGCTTTCACGGTGGCGCCCTCGTACACCCGGTAGCCGGTCACGGTGCCGGTGGAGGCCGCCCAGGACAGCGCGATCGACGAGGCGGCGGCCGTCGCGGTGGGCGTGCCCGGCTTGCCGGGAACAGCGGGAGTGGTCACCCCGCCGCAGGACGCGCCGTTGAGCGTGCAGTTCGCCGGCACGGCCGAGCCGGGGGCGGCGATGAACCCGAACGTGACCGAGGCGCCCGGCGCGATCGTGGCGTTCCAGCCCAGGTTGGTGAACGTGAACCGCTGGCCGTTGCGGGACATCGCGGCGTCCCAGGAGGAGGTGACCGCGGCGCCTGAGGGCAGGTCGAAGGCGACCGACCAGCCGTTGATCGCGGTGGCGCCGCCGTTGTTGATCGTGTAGGCGCCCTGGAACGCCGACCCCCACTCGGAGGTCTTGACGAAGGTCGCGGTGGGGGAGGCCGCGCTGGCGGCCGCGGGCGTGAGGAGCACGGCCGCCGCGGACAGCAAGAGCGTGAGGAGCAGGGCGATGGGATTTCGTCTGGGGCGCATGGGGGGTCCTCAACCTGTGGGGGGATGGGTCGCGCGCGCCTGGGCCCGCTTTCTCTTAGGAAAGTTTCCTAAGAGTTGCCGTGATCGTAGCTTTGACACCCGGTCGGTAACAAGACCTGAAAGCGCGCCGCCGCGGCCGAACCCCGCCACTCAAAGCCCATCCGGCCGGCCCTGCCCGCAAGCCCAGTAGGGGACAAGGCGGTGGCACCCACCGCACATAATGCGGCACATAGCAATCCGGAGCCCCAGGGTGAAGCCGCGCCCGAGGTGGGCGGTCTCCGCGCATACCAGCAGGCGCGGGCGGGCGGCCCGTTGGTGCTGTTCCACTCCGCCGACCTGGACGGGTCCGTGGAGACCATGAAGAACGCGAGCGGTCACGTGGTGGGCCCTGCAAGTTCTGTCCTGTCTCATCCGATGTGATCCACTGCCGCTCTGACCTGCGGCGGACCAGGTTGACTGAGACGCCTTCGTGGAGCGCTGTCTCATCGAATCCATCTCAAGGGAATGCTCAGGTCGTCTCACTCAATATGGTCCAGGGCGGGCATCCCGAGCCCGCCCTGGCCGTGACGAGCCTGCTCGCCTAGACCGGCCTGGGGCCGAGCAAGTTCCGGAGCTTCGGGAGCATATCGGACAATGATCTATGATTCTGGCTGAGCTGTTTGGGGGTTAACGGGTGGGACTCGAACTGGAAGTCGATCAGGTGTCATTGACCGGGGCCCGGCAGCGCATGCAAGACCCGGTTGACCTGTTCGGACGGCACACGGAGGCGTTGCTGAAAGCCGTCGCCGGCGGTGCGCGCTCGCCATGGGGCATCGGTGTCATCGGCATGGCCATGGACCAGATCAACGAGACGCTCAGCCAGGCATGCGGTCACCTTCATGCGAATCTCGGTGAGACCGGCGCGTGCATCCAGGAGATGGCCGACCGGGGACATGCCACGGAGCTCGCCAACACGGCCGCCATCCAGGCCGTCGGCCACGATCTGGACCCCTCCACCCAGCAGCGCTCGGTATGAGCTGTTCATCGCGAACACCGCTGAGGTGGCGTGAGTAGTGGGCGGGGGACGGCCCGGTGGCGGTGATGCTTCCGGCCGAACTGGAGACCGCGTTCCAGATTCTCGGTGCGCCGTGGCCCACCGAGGACGAGGACGGGCTGCGCGAGTGTGCCACCGCGTACCGATCGTGCGCCACCGCGCTCGCCACCGACGTCATCCCGGGCGCGCAGGGAGCGATCGCGTTCGCCGCCACGGAGAACATTGGCGGCCACATCGACGCGCTCACCTCCTTCTGGGCCGACTACCACCGCGACGGCGACGATTCGGCACACCTGCCCAGTCTCGCCACCACCCTGCACGCCCTCGCTGACAGCCACGACGCGGCCGCCACCCTCGTCGAGGCGCTCAAGGTCGCCCTCATCGCCGCGGCTGGGATCGTGGCCGCCATCCTGGTGTGGGCCGCCGCGGCGGCCACGGTCACCGCCGGTATGGCCCTTGTCCAGGCGCGCACGGCAATCACCGGCTCGCGGGTGTTCGCCCAGCGCTCCGTGGCCGTCTTCCGCCGTGAGCTCGAACGGTTCTTCGGCAAGACCCTGATCCGAGGCGTCGAGACCCGCCTCCGCCGTATCCTCGGGGCCAAGGCCCCCATCCAGCTGCGGATGCGGCTGGCCCGCCGCCCGGACCCCCTGAGGGCGGCGGCCAACCGGAACGTCGACGTCAAGGCGATCACGCCCACTCCGGTGTGGCGGACCGACCGGCTCATCGTCAGACGCGCCGACGACCGCCACCCCGACGAGGTCTTCGGGCCGGGCTTCCACCCGCGCAACCCCGGCAACACCGATCTCGAGTCCCATCTGCGGTTCGAGGAGTCGGCGTTCGTCGGCACCACCCGGCTCGACAACCCGATGGACATCTTCCCCATGAGATACCTGTACGACGTGGACGCGCCGGGAGGCATCGACATCGTCGAGACCATGGGAAGCGCCCTTCGCACCGGGCACCAGCGGGAGGTGGCGTTCCCCGGCGGGATCGAGGGACGGTTCATCAGAGGGGCACGCCCCTACGACGCCGCGACGGAGACATTCGGGGACTACGTGAACAACCCCCACTACAGTCCCTGATCACAGCCGGTGCCTCAGGGAGGAGCGATCTGCAAGCCGGTGGAGAACAGGTCCGCGACCTAGGCTGCGCTCAGCACGCGGCTGTAGACCCGCAGCGAGTCCACCGCGCCGTCGAGGTAGGGGTCGCCGCTGTACTGCGATCGGCCGACCCAGTTCTGGTGGTGCTGCCGAGGTCGGCCGGGCGCAACGTCATCGCCGCGTTGCGCGCCACCTCGGCCCCGTTGACGTAGAGCGCCCTGAGACCGCCGGTGCCGGTTACGGCCAGGTGCGTCCAGGCGCCCGCCGCCAGAGCCGAGGGGGCCTCGATCGGAGTCACCAGGGGAGCTCCGGGGGAGAGGCAGCTGTGATCTTGCGGTAGCGACCTTCAGTCAACGGAAGTAACGTGGCGGATCATGACTTGGCCGTGGGAGCAGTTTCGGCAACCTGTTTGACGTGCTGGTTCCGGGCTCGGATCAGCCCAGGCAGGTAGCGGCGGAGGGCCAGGACTTCAGCGATGGTCCCGAGAGGGCCAAGCGGTGCGGCGAAGTCGATGACGTCGCGCATCACCGTCCCGCCATGGCCATCCGACTTGAATCGGTGAGCGTGGTGCCAATGTTTGAAAGGGCCGGACACCTGCTCGTCGACGAAAAACCCCGGCCGGTCGTAAGCGCTGATCGCGCACGTCATCCGCCAACGGACACCGAAGTGCCGCGCCTGCCAAGTGACGCTCTCGCCGAGTTTCAAGCGACCGGCGGTCACTCCACCGACAACCTTCTCCGACGATCCCGCCATCGAGGCGGTATGGAGGCCCACATCCAGCGAGAGATCGAAAACCCTACCCGGCGACGCGATGACATGCGTAACGACCTCGAAGCGCGGCATGCGCGAAGCCTAAGGCCGCGACACGTCAGTGAAATGCTCAGGTTGTCTCCTGCAATGCGTGCGGTCCGGGGCATCACGAGTCCCGGTTGGGCCACGTTGAGTGAGACGTGGACCAGATTCAATGAGACAGGACAGTTGCCGGCCGCTCAACGGGCGGCCGGGGAGGCGTTCGGTGTTTGCTGCATAAGTGCGATTATGCAGCAAACAGTGGTGGATGGATCTTGAGAGGCCCTCTGGCGTCGGTTGTTCCGTATCGCAATGGATCACCGCGATCCGCGTTCCGCAGCAGCCGCGCGGCGCCCGGCGGGCTTGGGCGTCCCGGGTTCGCCCGGCGATCATGCGTGGCCGGCGACAGGCTTTTGTGGATCTTTTGTCGAATGGATCTTGGCGAGCCCTGAGATCATGGATCTTGGTGCCTCCGTGGATCTTGGTGCCGCCGCCATGGAAGGTCGCCCAAGGGCGAAGGATGCCGGCCTTTCGTCCTGATGCGTCGATTCACCGTTCGTCTCGGCCGCCGCGGGCCGCAGCCATCGCCCCTGCCGGGCCCCGAACCACTCTCCCTCTTTAACCGTTCAGAAGCTCCATTCTGTATGGTTAAAAGCGCTTATGTACTGCTAGGGGCGTTCTGTCGTATGGGGCCGGACTGGTCCCTGCCTCGACAACGTGGCCGCTACGCACGGTCTTCGGCCCGCACCGTGATGCTCGCAGCCGACGTCCGCTCTCTCCCCCGGCCGGATGCACGATGTGGATGTGGATGCGGCAGCACGCCGAGCCGCCGTTCGGGTGTACGCGGCCAGGCGGAGGTCATGACCATGGCTCAGTCCTCCCCCGGCGCTGATCAGGCGGCTGATTTTGCCAATGCTCAGTGAGGCGATACGCGGCTCCGGCCGGCGATTTTTTGTCAATCGGATCGATTTTGCCGCGCGCACAGAAACCCGCGGAATCAGCGTTCGGCTCATTCACCCCTGGAATATCGATTCCCGCAAGGCCCTTCGACCGGTCGGGCCGTCTACAGGACGGCGGCGACGAGCTCGGCGAATTCTTGTGGCGTAGCGATCCGCACGCCCAGGGTCTCGGCCTTGGCTCGCTTGGAACCGGCCTTCTCCCCCGCGACCAGCAGGGAGGTCTTGGCCGAGATGCTCGAAGACGCTTTGCCGCCCGCGCGCTCGATCAGCTCGTTCATCTGGTTACGTGACAGCGTCTCCAGCGGCCCGGTCATCGCGCCGGTGACCACGACGGACATGCCTGCCAGCGGCTGCTCGGCCGCACCGTCCGGTTCACCGCTCGATGCGCCCCCGGTGTGTCCGGGCTCGGTCATGTTGACCCCGGCGGTGATCAGCTTGTCGATGAGCTCGGCCAGCTCGGCCAGCTCGGCCACCACCACGGGCGCCTTCTCCGGGCCGATGCCGTCCACCGCCTGGATCGCCCCGGCATCGGCGGCGCGGATCTCGGCCATGCTGCCGAAGTGCTTGGCGATCCGGCGGCTCATCGAACGACCGGTGCCGCGCACGCCCAGCGCGCAGAACACCCGGCTCAACGGCTGGGACTTGGCGCGCTCGATGGCGTTCAGCAGGTTGTCGGTGCTCACCGCGCCCATCCGCTCCAGACCCAGCAAGGGGTCACGGGTGAGGAAGAACAGGTCGGCGAAGTCGGCGATCAGCCCGGCGTCCAGCAGTTGCTGGATGCGGTTGTCGGCCAGGCCCTCGATGTCGAGTTGACCACGGCCTGCCGCGTAGCTGATGGACGCGATCGCCCGGCACCCGCGGCCGCGCACGCACCGCCACCGCTCCTGGGAGGTGTCGATCGCGTCCCCGCACGACGGGCAGACCTCGGGGAAGACGATCGGCTGCTCGGCTCCGGTCCGCAGGTGCACGACCGGCGCCTGAACCCTTGGGATCACGTCTCCCGCCTTGTAGACGGTGACCGAGTCGCCCAGCAGAAGGCCGCGGCGGGTGATGTCGGCGACGTTGTGCAAGGTGGCGTAGGTGACGGTGCTGCCGTCGAGCTCGACGGGTTCCAGCACGGCGCGCGGGGCGATGATCCCGGTACGGCCGGTGTTCCACTCCACCGCGACAAGCTT
This sequence comes from Sphaerisporangium viridialbum, assembly GCF_049674955.1. GTDB lineage: Bacteria > Actinomycetota > Actinomycetes > Streptosporangiales > Streptosporangiaceae > Sphaerisporangium > Sphaerisporangium viridialbum. Next base: position 4,311,344 of record NZ_CP187232.1, read on the forward strand.
GGTGATCTTCTCGGTGGGCGGCAGCTTGTAGGCGATCGCCCACCGCGGCGCACGTGAGCTGAACCCCGCCTGCTCCTGGTCGAGGGCGGAGTCGGCCTTGACGACGATGCCGTCGATGCCGAACGACAACTGCGCGCGGGCCGCGGCGATGTGCTCGATGCGCTGCCGCACCTGCTCCAGCGTGCCGGCCAGGATCGCGGCGACCGGCGTGCCGGCAGTGGTCTGCACGCCCTGCCCGGCGACCCAGCCCATGATCTGGCTGTGCGGCCAGGTGCGCAGCCCTGCCGCGAGCTCGGAGGTGTCCTCCGATGGGAACGGGAGTGCCCCGTAGCCGAAGAACGTCAGCTCGCACACATACGGCCGGTCCTGGGCGCGCAGCGTCCCGGCGGCCGCGCTGCGGGGGTTGGCGAAGGTCGTGCCGTCGTGTGCGCGACGCTTGGCGCAGGCCTCCTCGAATTGGGCGGTGGTCATCATCACCTCGCCGCGCAGCTCCACCGTGACCGGGTCGGCCAGCCGGGCGGGAAGCCCGACGATGGTGCCGATGGCGTGGCTCACCTCCTCCCCCGCGGTGCCATCCCCGCGCGTGACCAGCTGGACCAGGCGGCCGTGACGGTAACGCGCGGAGATCGCCAGGCCGTCCAGTTTGGGCTCCACGCTCCAGACGGTGATCGAGCGGCCGAGTCTGCGCTCCAGCGCGGCGGCCCAGTCGTCCAGCTGCTCAGCGCCGAAGACGTTGTCCAGACTGAGCATGGGGACGGTGTGCGGGACGTCGCCGATCACGGCGCCCCCGGCCACCTTGCCGGTCGGCGAGGTGGGCAGCACATGGTCGGGGTGGGCCTGTTCGTAGGCGGCGATGCCGCGCACCAGCCGGTCATAGGCATCGTCGTCCAACGTGGAGGTGCCGTCGCGATAGTAGGCGGCGGAAGCGTCCACGGCGAGCTGGACGGCTTCGGCGTAGGCGGTGGGATCGGCGAGAAGGGTGATCGGGGGCGCATCGCTCATGACCTCATCATGCCGGGCCGCACCGACGATTTCGCTACGAGAACAGGGTCCTGACCTGGGGTTGCTTCTGGGGTTGTCAGCCGGCCCCCGTGAAGACCCTGGTCGGTCGCGGGCTCGATCAGGTAGGTGCGGCGGACGATGTTCGTTGCCGGATCGCCGGTGGGAGTGATCGGGTGGATGGTCTCCCCCGCTGCTGCTCGGTGTACCGGGGGCTTGGTCGGCGGCCGGATCGTCGGCGGGCGTCGCACGCGCGGGCTGCGGCCGCTGTGACGGATCCCTCAGCGCGGCTCGGCGGCCGGTCGGGTGTCGGCGTCGAGTGGCGAGCCGGGCCAGACGTCGCGGTGCGGGCAGTGGCGGCCGAGGTCCTCGGTTGGCCTGTCCTCAGCTCGAGATGAGCCGGTCAAGCCGGCGGTTGCGTGGTTCCGGGCCGGCGCTCGCGCTGGTCCTCGCGATGTGGCACGATCTCGCAGGTGACCAGCAGACCCGCTGCGGCGCAGCACCTGAACGACCTTGCGCGGCTGCGGCGCGTTCGTGATCGGATCGACCGGGAGTACGCGCAGCCGCTGGACGTCGAGGCGCTGGCGCGCGGCGTGAACGTGTCGGCCGGGCATCTCAGCCGCCAGTTCCGGCTCGCCTACGGTGAGTCGCCGTACGCCTATCTGATGACGCGGCGCATCGAGCGGGCGATGGCGCTGCTGCGCCGTGGCGATCTCAGTGTCACCGAGGTCTGCTTCGCGGTCGGCTGCTCGTCGCTGGGCACCTTCAGCACCCGTTTCACCGAACTGGCCGGTATGCCGCCCAGCGCCTACCGGCGCCGCGCGGCGGGCGCTGCGGCGGGGCTGCCGTCGTGCGTGGCCAAACAGGTGACCAGACCGGTCAGGAATCGAGAAGCGCAGGTCACCGGCCCGCAACTAGCCTGACCGCAGGAGCCGACCGAGCGGCCGTACGGGATTCGCGACTGCGCCTTCCGCGATCCCGCGGGCAACCTGATCCGCATCAACGAGCTTCGCTGAGCCGTCCGGCGAACGCAGCCAACGGCACGCTGTGGCCGGCCGGGAACCGCGGCGGGGCCCGCACCCACGGCTCTGGCGCGTCCGGGGTGCGCACGTTCAGGTACCGCCGCTGGTCGCGGCCCCGTGCCGGGTTGCCGGTTGAGCCCTGACCAGCACTAACGCAATCCTGTGTGCCTGGTGGGGCCGGTCTTGCCGACCGCCCGGGCGGCAGGGCCTGGGTTCGGCAGGATGGTCACATGACTGTGAGGAACGGCAAGCGGTGGAACCACAACATCCATTACCACCCCCGCATCCTGCGCGCGGTCCCCGATGGTGCCCAGCGCGCCCTGGATGTCGGCTGCGGCGAGGGCATGCTCGCCCGCGAACTCCGGCAGGCCGTACCGCATGTCACCGGCATCGACCTTGACGCGCTCAGCATCGGCCAAGCCCGCGAGTACCCGGACGACGTCGGCTACATCCTCGGCGATTTCCTCACCCACCCCTTCGAGTCCGCCTCGTTCGACGTCATCGCGTCGGTGGCCACCCTGCACCACATGGACGCCGCCGCTGGGCTCGCCCGCATGCGCGACCTGCTGTGCCCCGGCGGCGTCCTGGCCATCGTCGGCTTGGCCCGTAGCGCCATGCCCAACGACCTGCCGCGCGACCTGGCCGGCGTTGTCGCCGGTACCTTCCATCGCGCCACGAAGGGCCACTGGGAGCATCCCTCCCCCACGGTGTGGCCGCCGCCGGTGACGTACCCGCGGATGCGAGCGTTGGCCGCCGAGATCCTGCCCGGCTGCGAGTATCGCCGGCACCTCCTGTTGCGTTACAGCGTCATCTGGCGCAAGCCGCGGGACTCATGTTCGGCTTCTGAACCGCTGGCCTAGTCTGGAGCGGTGCAGGGACTTCTGCTGCGCCTGTCGACGCTGGACGCCGACGCCGAGAGCGCCGTGCGTGTCATCGCCTACTTCGATTCCCTGGTGCGCGACCACGGCAGTGTGCCGGTGCTGTTGCGGGCGACGGCGCGGCTGGCGCAGTGCCCGGTGGGGTTGCTGGACGCGGCGACCGGGGAGCATACGCGGGTGTCGGCGGCCGGGGTGGTCGACCATCCTTCCGCGCCGGCCGCGCATGCTTTGGCCCGGGGGCTGAGCCCGGCGATGGGCACGGTGTGGATGGAGCGGGAGGGGCCGGCCCACGGTCTGGACGAGATCGTGCTGGAGCGGTTCGCGGCGGCGGCGGAGGTGGCGCTGGAGCGGGCGGTCGCGGGCGCCCAGGCGGTGAACGACCCGGCGCTGGTGGAGCTGGTGTTGTCGGCGCGGACCGGTGAGGCCGAGCGTGCGCGGGCGTTGCGGTTGCTGGGTTTCGCTCCGGCGGCCCGGGTGCAGGTTCTGGCGGCGCCGGCGGGTCAGGGTGCGGCGTTGCTGGCGCACCTGCGGGCCGGGGGGCATCATGCGCGGTCGGCGGTGATGGGTGAGACGGCGGCGGTGATCGTGACCCCGGAGGTGGAGGCGGTGCCGCGTGCGTTGCGCGCCGGCGTTGGCCCTTTGGGTGGGGGTGCGGAGGTCGCGGGGTCGTGGGCGGGGGCGCGGGTGGCGTTGCGGTTCACCGCGCAGGGCACCGGCGATCACCTGGTGAGGTGGTCGGAGCTGGGTGCGCTGGCGTTGTTCGCCGCGCATGTGCCGGGTGAGGCGATCGAGGGTCTGGCCGATGTGCGGGCGGTCCGGGAGCTGGCCGCACGGCCGCGTGGTGGTGAGGTGCTGGAGGCTGTGCGGGCCCTGTGTGAGGAGGGTTCGGTGCGGCGGGCGGCGGTGGTGGTGCATCTGCATCACAGTTCGATGGCGGCGCGCATTGCGCGTGCGGAGGCGGCTTTGGGGTTTTCGCTGTCGGATTCGGCCGGTCGGCTGCGCGCGCAGCTGGCGCTGGCGTTGGTACGGCTGGGCGGTGAGGCCGCCGGGGCCGGTGGGGTCAGCGGGCCAGTGCCCGGCGCAGGGCGGCCGCGAGCTCGGCGGCGGAGCGGCGGCTGATGGTGGCCTGGGGCACGAGGGTGTCGAAGCCGTGGAAGGCGCCGGGGTACAGGTGGAGTTCGGTGGACACCCCGGCCCTGATGAGGCGGTGGGCGTAGTCGATGCATTCGTCGCGGAAGACCTCCAGTTCGCCGACGTTGATGTAGGCGGGCGGGAGTCCTGACAGGTCGGTGGCGCGGGCGGGTGCGGCGTACGGTGAGACTTCCTCGGTGCCGGCGGTGTCGCCGAGCAGGGCCTTCCATCCGAACAGGTTGGCCGCGCGGTTCCAGATGACGGCGTCGGTGAACTCGTGGCTGGAGGGGGTGATGTTGCGGTCGTCGAGCATGGGGTAGACCAGCAGCTGGAAGGCGATCGCGGGGCCGCCGCGGTCGCGGGCCAGTAGCGCGGTGGCGGCGGCGAGCCCGCCTCCGGCGCTCGCGCCGCCGACGGCGATGCGGTCGGCGTGGATGCCGAGTTCGGTGGCGTTCTTGGCGGTCCACACCAGTCCGGCGTAGCAGTCTTCGACGGGGGCGGGGTGGGGGTGTTCGGGGGCGAGGCGGTAGTCGGCGGAGACGATGGCGCATCCGGTCTGCAGGACGAGTTCGGTCATTTTGGTGTCGTCGGCTTCGGGCATTCCGATGATCATGCCGCCGCCGTGGATCCAGTACAGGCAGGGCAGGTCGCGGGTTTCGCCGGTGGGCCGGTAGAGGCGCAGCCGTACGTCGGGTCCGCCGTCGGGGCCGGGTACGTGCCGGTCTTCGATGGTGACGCGGGGGTCGGTGGGGGGTGCGGCGGCCAGTACGGCGTTCATCTGGGCGCGTACGCCGGGCAGGTCTTCGGGTGACAGGGTGGACAGGTCGAACGCCGGGAGTATGGCCTGGTCGAGGGCGGCGGCGAGTTCGGGGTCGAGGTTGGGGTGGTGGGCCATGTGGTCCGCCTTTCGCGGCAGGTCAGCGTGCTGTGCTGGTTCGATCCTTTCTGTCTTGTGGTGGTCTCACAACAGCAGGGTGGCCGCGATGAGTGGCCGTTCATCCGCCAGGTGGCGGTGTGGGCCGGCTTCGGGCGGCGGTGGTCTCGGCGTGGCTGGACTCCACGCAGAACTCGTTGCCTTCGGGGTCGGCGAGTACGGCGAATCCGATGCCCAGCGGGCCGCGGATGTCGTCCAGGACGGTGGCGCCGAGCCGGGTGATTCTGGCGATCTCCTCGTCGAGGGTGGTGTCGGCCTGTAGGTCGAGGTGGACGCGGTTCTTGACCGTTCTGCTCTCGGGGACGCGGATGAAGGTGAGGGTCCGCGGGTGGTGGTCGTCCGGCAGGCGTACGCTCGACCATTGCTCGCCTTGCGGGCCGTCGGCGGGCCGGCCGCCGGTGACGGCGCTCCAGAAGCGGGCCAGGGTGGCGGGGTCGTGGCAGTCGAAGGTGATGCTGCGGACGGCGGCGCCCATGTGGGTCTCCCGGGGTGGGTCGTCGGGCTGAGCGGATGGTGGCGCCGTCAACGTAGTCGGCGAGGGGGCCGGCCGGGTAGGCGACGGCGATCTCCTGCAGGTGGCCCACGTCGCGGGTGGCGGCGGGTGCGAGGTGTCCGCCCGGTCAGGGCCGGATCGCGGGTTCCGGCTTGTCGTTCGGGGCCCGTAGCATCGGGCGTCATGCGGGTGCTGGTTTTGGGTGGTGGGTCATTCGTCGGCCGGGCGATCGCGGAGGACTTCCTGCGTGAGGGTCACGAGCTGACCCTGTTCAGCCGGGGCAGGACAGGTTCCGGCCTGTTCCCGGGTGTGCCGCGGCGGGCCGGTGACCGCGACACCGGGGACTACGCTTCGCTGCGCGAGGGCGCCTGGGACGCGGTCGTGGACGTCAGCGCGTACGTGCCGCGCCACGTGGCGCAGGCGGCGGGCGCGCTCGGTGAGCGGGCCGGGCGTTATGTGTTCATCTCCAGCAACGCGGTGTACCGGCCGGGTGGCGGGCCGGGGGCCGATGAGGACGCGCCGCGGCTGCCGCCCGAGCGGGGCACCGAGGAGATCGGGCGCGACACCTACGGTCCGCTCAAGGTGGCCTGCGAGGAGGAGGTGCTGTCCCGGTACGGGCGGCGGGCGACGATCGTGCGCCCGGGGATCGTGGCCGGCCCGTACGACCAGCAGGACCTTTTCACCTACTGGGTGCGGCGGGCCGCGCGGGGCGGGCGGGTGGCGCTGCCGGGGGATCCCGGGCAGCCGGTGCAGGTGCTGGACTCGCGTGACCTGGCCCGCCTGGTGGTGCTGCTGGTGACCGGTGACCGGCCGGGGGTGTTCAACGCGGTGGGGCCTGCCGAGCCGGTCACGCTGGGCGGGCTCATCCAGGCGTGCGCGGCGGCGGCGGGCAGCTGGGTGCGGGTGGTGCCGGTGCCGTCCGGCGCGGTGCCGGGCGGGTTCCCGCTGGTGCGCGCCGATCCGGTGTGGGCGCTGAGCTTTCAGCGGAGCGCGGCGCGTGCCCGGGCGGCGGGCATGCCGGCGACGCCGCTGGAGGTCACGGCGGCGGACGTGCTGGCCTGGGACCGTGGGCGGGGTGAGCCGCCGCTGGCGGTCGGGCTGTCGCCGCAGGAGGAGGACGCGTTGCTGGCCGGTGCGGGGCGGGAGGGGCGGGGGTGAGCGTGGTGCTGCGCGCCGCCGCGAGCGGGCGGGGTCCTGCGCTGCTGTTGCGGCCGTGGGAGGAGCGGGACATCCCCGAGCTGATCGAGGCCTACCGTGATCCGGTGATGCTGCGGTGGACCCGGGTGCACGTCACCGATGAGCAGGACGCCCGGTGGTGGGTGGAGGTCCAGCGGGCGGGGTGGAGCGGTGGCGGGCGGCTGAGCTTCGCGGTCCTTGAGCCCGGGCCCGTGGCCGGTTCCCTCCGGCTGGTCGCCAACGTGGTGCTGAAAGGGGTCACCCGGGGCGGGCCGCGCGCTGAGGTCGGTTACTGGACGGCGGCGTGGGCGCGGGGGCGTGGTGTGGCGGCGCGGGCCGTCGACAGGGTCACCACCTGGGCTTTCGAGACGTTCGGTGATGACGGGCTGGAGTGTGTGCGGTTGCTGCACCAGGTGGACAACCTCGCCTCGTGCCGGGTGGCGCAAAAGTGCGGGTACGCCTTGGAGGAGGTGCTGCCCGCCCGTCCCCCGTTCCCCCGTGAGGGTCACGTGCACGCCCGGTACGCCGGTTGACCTGCGCCCCCTCCCCCGGTGGCGTCGCCGGGCGAAGGGGCGTGGCGGGGCCGGTATGGTGGGGCCAGGTGCGCCGGGAAGTCTGGTCGGCAACGGATCCGCCTATGGACTGGAGCACCCATGACCGAAGCCCCGCGACGCATGCCCGCCCTGCTCACCCGGGGGTCGTGGGCCGAGGCCCGGCGGATCGCCGGCATCCTGCGTGAGGAGACCGTCGGCGGGGCGTTGCTTCTGGCCGGTGCGGTGCTGGCGATGGTGTGGGCGAACTCCCCGTGGTCGCAGGGCTATGAGGCGTTGCGCTCGTACAGGGTGGGGCCGGCCGCGCTGCACCTTGATCTGAACCTGTCGGCGTGGGCGGCCGACGGGCTGCTGGCGGTGTTCTTCTTCGTGGCCGGCCTGGAGTTGAAACGCGAGTTCGTGGCAGGTGACCTGCGGCACGTGCGCAGGGCCGTGGTGCCGGTGGCCGCCGCGGCGGGCGGGGTGGTCGTTCCCGCCGTGCTGTACCTGCTGGTCGCCGCGGGGGCGGGTGGGGGCGCTGCGCGGGGGTGGGCGATTCCGACGGCGACCGACATCGCGTTCGCGCTGGCGGTGCTGGCGGTGGCCGGCCGGTTCCTGCCTTCGGCGCTGCGGACGTTCCTGCTCACCTTGGCCGTGGTGGACGACCTGATCGCCATCGTGATCATCGCCGTGTTCTACACGGCGCACCTGTCGGTGGTGGCGCTGGCGGCGGCCCTGGTGTCGCTGGGGGTGTTCGCGTTGCTGGTGCGGCGCGGGGTGGGTTCGTGGTGGGTGTTGCTGCCGCCGGCCGCTGTGACCTGGGGGCTGGTGCACGCCTCGGGGGTGCATGCCACGGTGGCGGGTGTGCTGCTGGCGTTCGTGGTGCCGGTCGCGGGCTGCCGGGCCGGGGACAAGGGGCCGGCGGAGCGCTTCGAGCACCGGTTGCGGCCGATCTCGGCGGGGGTGGCGGTGCCGGTGTTCGCGTTCTTGTCGGCGGGGGTGGCCGTGGGCGGGCCGGGCGGGCTGGTGGAGGCCCTGACCGACCCGGTGGCGGTGGGCGTGGTCGCCGGGCTGGTCGTCGGCAAGCCGGTGGGCATCATGGCCGCCACTTGGTTGGTGGCCCGGTTCACCCGTGCGAGTCTGAACGAGGGGCTGGGATGGGTCGACGTGCTGGGCCTTGCGGTGCTCGGGGGCATGGGGTTCACGGTGTCGCTGCTCATCGGGGAGCTGGCCTTCGGTGACGGCGGGGCGCGCGGCGACCATGTGAAGATCGCGGTGCTGGCGGGTTCCCTGGCGGCGGCGCTGCTCGCCGTCGTGGTGCTCCGGGTGCGCGACCGTGCCTACCGGCGCATCCACCAGGCCGAGATGGCCGAGATGGCCGGGCTGGGTGAGGAGGCGGCGTGAGAGGGCGGGGGCCGTGGTGAGGGTCGGGCAGGCGCGGCGGGTGGCGGCCCGGTGGGTGGCCGAGCACGCCGCCGCGGCGCCGGGGTTCGCGGGCGCGTTCCTGAGCGGGTCGGCGATCTGGTTGCCGGCGCAGGCCGAGCTGCCCGCGACCTCCGACGTGGACGTCATGGTGGTGACCTCCGGGGAGCGGGCTCCGGTCAAGCTGGGCAAGTTCCTCCGCGAGGGGGTGGTGGTGGAGGTCACCTACCTGCCGTGGGACCGGATCCGGTCGGCCGAGGTGGTGCTGGGGTCCTACCACCTGGCGGGGAGCTTCCGCGGCGACAGCGGTGACGGCGGTGACAGCGGTGGGGTCGTCGTCGCCGACCCCACCGGCCGGCTGGCCCGGTTGCGGGCGCAGGTGTCCGCGGAGTACGCCCGGCGGGCGTGGGTCCGGCGGCGGTGCGATGACGCCGAGCGCAGGATCGTGGCGGGGATCGGGTCGGTGGAGGCGTCGGCGCCGCTGCACGACCAGGTGATCGGCTGGGTGTTCCCCGCCGGGGTGACCACGCACGTGCTGCTGAGCGCGGGGTTGCGCAATCCCACGGTGCGGTCGCGGTATGTGGCGGTGCGGGGGCTGCTCGCCGAGTACGGGCTGCTGGAGGTTCACGAGCGGTTGCTGGAGCTGCTGGGGTGCGCGGAGATGACGCCCGCGCGGGCGGCGCACCATTTGGAGGCGATGGCGCGGGTGTTCGACGCCACGGTGCCGATGGCAAGGACGCCGTTGTCGTTCTCCTCCGACATCACCGCGGCGGCCAGGCCGATCGCGGTGGACGGCGGCCGTGAGCTGATCGAGGCGGGCCTGCATCGCGAGGCGGTGTTCTGGGTCGTGGTGACCTATGCCCGGTGCCTGAAGATCATGGCCGGTGACGCCCCGGCGGCCGTCGAGGTGTTCTCCCCCGGTTTCCTGCGGCTGCTCGGCGACCTGGGCGTCGGCTCGCCGCGGGACCTGCGCGAGCGCGGGCGGGAGGTGCTGGGTTTCCTGCCGAGCCTGCGGGAGGTCGCGGGGGCCGTGATGGCGGCCAACCCGGGCATCCGCGACTGACCTTCGCGGCTCATCGGGACGATAACGATCTCTGCCCAAGGCGGTAAAGAGCAATGGAATCCCCGCCTCACCTGCACGGAACACATGCCCTTCTGCACGCACTACCGCAGGATCCCGGTACGGCGCTACCGCGTCCTCTACCGGCTCATCCACGCCCTGCAGGCGCTGCGGAACATGGCCACGGAATAGCGGTTCACGTTCGGAGCGCGTGCGCTGCCGCAGTTAGACCACGACCAAGGAGAGACGATGACCGACATCGTCAAGCGCTACAACGTCCCCGAACAGCTCTTCTGGCTGCGCGGTCCGCGATCGGGTCCGCCGGTCGAGTACGACGCCCGCGCCGGAATGTGGAACGTCTACGGCTACCCCGAACTGCAGGAGGTCCTTGGCGACCCCGCGACGTTCTCCTCCGACACCATGCGCGTGGTCCCCAAGAGCATGAAGCCGTCCAGCGAGGATTTCTCGCTGGACGGTTTCATCACCCAGATCGACCCGCCGGGGCACGGCAAGCTGCGCAAGCTGGTCAGCAGCGCCTTCACCCGCAAGGTGGTCGCGGATCTCGAGCCGAGGATCGCCGCCCTCACCCACGAACTGCTCGACGCGGCGCGCGATCGCGGCCGGTTGGAACTCGTGACCGATCTGGCCTACCCGCTCCCCGTCATCGTCATCGCCGAACTGCTGGGGGTGCCCAGTAGCGATCGCGCCCTGTTCAAACAGTGGGCCGATGCGCTGTTCCAGCGGGACACCAAGGTCTCACTCGCCGAGCCCGCCGACGCACAGAAGGTGGACATCCAGGCCACGCTGCGACCGTGGAAGGAAATGTCCGACTATCTCGCCGCCCACGCCACGGAACGCAAACGGCAGCCGCGCACCGACCTGCTCACCAGGCTGGTCGAGGCCGAGGTGGACGGCGAGCGCCTGCCCGACGACCAGGTGGTCAACTTCGCGATCGTCCTCCTGCTCGCCGGACACATCACCACGACGATGCTGCTCGGCAACACCGTACTCTGCCTGGACGCCTACCCCGAGCAGCAGGACAGGGCACGGGCCGACCGCGCCTCGATCCCGGCCGTCATCGAGGAATCCCTGCGCCTGTTCACCCCGTTCGCCCTCCTCGGCCGCGCCACCACCCGCGAAGCCGAACTCGGCGGCGTGACGATACCGGCCGATCAAATGGTCATGGTCTGGCTCGGATCGGCCAACAGAGATCCTCGGCAGTTCCCCGACCCCGTCGCCTTCGATCCCGGTCGCGCCCCCAACCCGCATCTCGCCTTCGGCCACGGCATCCACTTCTGCCTCGGCGCACCCCTGGCCCGGCTGGAGGGACGCGTCGCGCTGAACATCCTGCTCGACCGGTTCGACCCCCTGCGCACCGATCCGGACGACCCCGTGGAGTTCATGCCCGCACCGACCATGACGGGAATACGCCGCCTTCCGTTGGTCTGACTCCTCACGTTCACAGTCGGTTGCCAGGGGTCGCACGGTCAGCGGCTGCCCGCTGAACAGATGTGCCACCGTCTCCCTGCTCCCGGCCGCCGGCGTCGCCCTGGTGGCCTCTGAGGCGAAGGATGATGCGCCCGAATTCACGCGACCCGTAAGCACTTCAGTTGACGTACTTCAAACACAGTGCTTTACTTGAAGTACTTCAAGGAAGGAAGTGCGAGATGCGTCAGAACCCGGACCGTCGGGCCGCGCTGCTCGACGGCGCCATCGCGGTTCTCGCCCGCGAGGGGGCGCGCGGCCTGACCCAGCGCGCCGTCGACAAGGAGGCGGCGGTGCCCATCGGCACCGCGTCCAACTACTTCCGCAACCGAGACGATCTGCTCGTCCAGGCCGGCGCCCGCGTCTACGAGCGGCTCAGGCCCGGAGAGGACGCGCTCACCGAGATGTTCGACCAAGCGCGGGACGCCGCGTCGTATGGCGCGATGATGCGGGAGAGCGTCGGCAGGATCGCCGCCTTCCGATCCGGGTACCTGGCGCTGCTGGAGCTTCGGTTGGAGGCCACCAGAAGGCCGGAGCTGCGTACGCTGCTCACCGAGCGGGTCCGCGCCGACATCGACGAGAACATCACCCAGCACGAGGCCGCGGGCCTGCCCGGCGGCGCAACCGCCGTCCTGCTGATGTACCTGGCCATGAACTGGCTGATCGTCGAGCAACTCACACTGCCGGATGTCTTCACAGACGCCGAGCGCGACGAGCTGGTCACGCGGGCAGTGGAGCGCATCGTCGCTCCGTTCTCCACCGCCACGAAGTGACACCCGGTGGCGCCCCGCCCCGGGCGGCGCACCCCATCACCGTCCACTGCGACCGATCGACAAAGGACTCATTTTGCGCAAGCTTGTGTACTTCATCGCCTCCACGCTCGACGGCTTCATCGCCGGTCCCGACGGCTCCGACCCCAGCGGCCCCGGCGGCTTCTGGTCCCCGTCCGAGGACTACATCCACCACCTCATCGAGGAGTACCCCGAGACCCTGCCGGGGCCTGCCCGGGCCGCGCTCGGTGTCACCGCCGAAGGCATCCGCTTCGACACCGTCGTCGAAGGCCGCAAGAGCTATGAGATCGGCCTCGCGGCCGGCGTGACCGACGCCTACCCCCACCTCAAGCACCTGGTCTTCTCCAAGACACTGACCGAAAGCCCGGACCCCGGCATCGAACTCGTCGCCGACGACCCGGTGGCGACGGTACGGGAGCTGAAGCGCGATGGCGGCAAGGACATCTGGCTCGTCGGCGGCGCGGAACTGGCCGGCGTGCTGTACGGCGAGATCGACCGCATGATCGTCAAACTCAGCCCGCTCACCATCGGCTCCGGCATACCCCTTTTCGGACGGACCACAGTCTTCGCGCCCAACGCCTGGGAGCTCATCGACCACACCGTCCTCAAGGGCGGAGCGGCCTTCCTCACCTACGACCGGCGCCCCGGCACTCCGCAGTCCTCCAGCAGGTAGCGGTATGCCTGCCGGATCTGGCCCCGGCCGCCGTGAACAGATCGCGCGGGCCAGGCGTCGGCCGGGCCTTGCCCGCCGGCGGTCGCTGCAATGGTCGACGGAACCGCTGACCGCCGCCGTGCCGCGTACCAGGAACCCGTAGGTCAGTACTGGGAATGGACACTCCGCAGATCTGGTTCGGTCACGGGTTCGTGACTGCGTGAGGATATCGGGCTCGATGACGGCAATCTTGAGATGTGTCGTCTCCCTCCCCTTCCTCACCGACGCCGAATCACCCATCCAGCCCTTCAGGAAGCCGACGTGGACGCGGATGGTGGGTAGCGGGGTTGGTCGTCTCGGTCTTGCTGGGCGCGGCCGGGGTGGTCGAGTTGGTCGCAGATCCGCTGCACATCGGCAATGGCGTGTTGGATGTGCTGGACAAGCGGGCCGGCATCGTCGGCATGCTGTTGGGCGCGGCCGGGTTGGTGGTCAGCGTCTGGGGTCTGCGCCCAGCCCGGGTCGCGGAGCCGTCGCCGCCCTCGGCGACAGGCCCCTCGTCGTCCGGGCCGGGATCGCCGGTGGTGGGCGGGTGCATGTCCGGCGGCATGGTCGTGGGGCAGGTCACGGGCGGCCATGTGATCGGCCCGGGTGCGGTGTCGGCGAGTGGTGATCGCGCTGTCGGGGTCGGCGGGGGCGCCGGGGTGGTGATGACCGGCGACGGGGCGTCTTTCACCATGACCACTGTGGCCGCCGCTCCAACGCCCGCGCCGCTGCCGGCCACCATCGCGGTGGGGCTGCCGCCCGGCGGGATGGTGGCGTTGCCCCGAGTGCCGGCGCGGGTGTTCGTGGGCCGGGATGACCGGCTCCGGGCACTGGATGAGGCGTTGCAGGTGGGGGCGGGGGTGATTGCGCAGGCGGTGATCGGGCTGGGCGGGGTCGGCAAGAGCGAACTGGCGCTGCAGTACGCCCACAGGCGTCGGCAGGCCTACGACCTGGTGTGGTGGGTGACGGCTGAGGACGCCGAGCGGATCCAGGCGAGCCTGGCGGGCCTGTGCCGGGAGCTGTGCCGCAGGCACGGCGGACAGGCAGCGGCGGCCGCCAGGCAGGCGCCGACGGAGGAGGCCGCCGCGTGGGCGCGGGCGTGGCTGGCCGGCACACCCGCACGCTGGCTGGTGGTGTTCGACAATGTCGAAGACATCGACCACGTCCACCCGTTGCTCGGCTGGTTCGGCACAGGGCATGTGCTGGTGACCACACGACGCGATATCGGGTGGGAGGACCTGGCCGCCACCGTCATCCGCCTCGACGTGCTCACCCGCACCGCCGCGGTCGAACTTCTGCTGGATGTGCTGGGGCCGGGTGCGGCCAGCGAGGTGGAGGCGGTGGGCGAGCTCGCCGGCGAGCTGGATGGGCTGCCGCTGGCGCTCAAGCAGGCCGCTGCCTATATCGCCCGCACCCCCGGCATGACCGTCGTTGCCTACCTTGACCTGCTGCGCACCGATCCTCACCGGGCGCTGAGTGCCGACCCCCGCCGCACCCCCACCGCCGTAGGTGAGGAGGTGGTAGCCCGGGTCTGGGCCATCACCTGCGACCGCATCGCCCAGCTCAACCCCCTGGCCATCCGCGTGCTGCAGGTCCTGGCCTGCTACGCCCCTGACGACCTGCCCTGCAGCGTTCTGGAGGGGATCGACGGCGCGGACAGCGCCGAGGTCGCCGACGTCCTGGGCCTGCTGGCCTCCTACAGCATGATCACCCCCTCCCCGGATGGGCAGGCGGTCACGGTCCACCGCCTGGTGCAAACCGTCACCCTCGCCGACCTTTCCGACGACCAACGGGCCGAACTCCGCCGCACCGCGGCCGGCCTGCTGCACGCCGCTCTCCCTTCAGACCCGAAGGACATCTCCTTCTGGCCCACCTACGCCCGGCTGCTGCCGCACGCCCGCGCCGCCCTGCCCCCAGGTTCACCGGGCATGGGCGCCGTCATCGACTACCTGAAGGCCAGCGGCGACTATCGCACCGCCAAAACCCTGCAGCAGCACCGCACCACCGCCCTGCGCACCACTCTTGGTCCCGAACACCCGGGCACATTGATCGACCGGGCCAGCCTCGCCTACTGCACAGGCGAATCGGGGGACTTGGCCGAGGCGCGGGCCCTGTTCGCGGAGCTGGTGCCGCTGATCGATCGGGTGTTTGGCCCACAGCACCCGAACACGTTGATCGCCCGGGCCAATCTCGCCTACTTCACGGGCCGGGCGGGCGATGCGGCCAGGGCGCGGGACCTGTACACGAAATTGGTGCCGCTGATGGAGCAGGCGTCGGGCCCACAGCAACCATTGACGTTGATCGCCCGGTCCAACCTCGCCATGTGGACGGGGGACGCGGGGGATGTGGCCGGGGCGCGGGACCTGTTCGCGGAGCTGGTGCCGCTGATGGAGCAGGCGTGGGGTCCGGAGCACCCGGACATGTTGATCGCCCGGGCCAATCTCGCCAACTTCACGGGCCGGGCGGGCGATGCGGCCAGGGCACGGGACCTGTACACGGAGCTGGTGCCGCTGATGGAGCGGGTGTTGAGTCCGGAGCACCCATTGACGTTGCGCGCCCAGTCCGACCTCCCCCACTGGACGAGACATGCGGCCATGCGAGACGGGTACACGGAGCTGGTGCCGCTGATGGACCGGATGTGGGGTCCGGAGCACCCATTGACGTTGATCGTCCGCCTTGCTCAGCGGGCGGACGAGACGGGCGATGCGGCGGTCGCGCGGGACCTGTACACGGAGCTGGTGCCAGTGCGTGAGCGGCTGTACGGTCCGGAGCACCCATTGACGTTGATCGCCCGGTCCCTCCTCGCCCAGTGGACGGGGAAGGCGGGGCAGGCGGCGGCCGCGCGGGACCTGTACGCCCCGCTGTTGCCGCTGATGGAGCGGGTGTTGGGGCCTGAGCACTCGGACACGTTGACCGCCCGGTCCAACCTCGCCTACTGGACTGAGCGGTAGGAGGGGCGTCCCTGAAACGGCCGTTTCCAGGACGCGGAAACGAGAACCGGCCACGCCCGGACATCGGGGCGCGGCCGCTCACCCGTCTATCGTCGCGCAGTCGAGGCCGCTGGGTCGTCAACCCCCGCACTCGGGGTGGGATCACGGCCCTGGCGGACGCGTTCCCGCTCCCGCAGCACCGTCAGCCTTCGTTCCGCCATTGCCGCCAGTAGTGGTACACCGTCTGCCAGGGCGGAAAGTCATGCGGCAGCAACCGCCAGGCACAGCCGGCGCGCAACCAGTAGGCGATCGCGTTCACGATCTCCCGTCGGGGATGCAGCGCAGGGCGGCCACCACTTTTGGGAAAGGGATCAACGGCTCCAGCAGCGCCCACTCCCGATCGGTGAGATCCGCCGCGTAAGAACGTCGATGCTCAGGCACGGGGGTACCTCCCGCACCAGCACCTCACGCCACAACCGGCTTGACCAGCTACCTGAACGACAGCTTTTCAGACACCCTCTAGTTGGTTCAACGGAGGCGCGACCTCTGGAAGGACTCGCTAGGACGTCATGGTGATCTTCGGGCAGATGAACCTGTTCGCCGCGGCCACGATGTCCTGCGCCTGATCCAGGCCCACGATCACCCCGTTGGATAACTGCTTCAACGCGTTGTCTTCCACCTTGGGTTTGGGCAGGCCCTCGGCGATGTCCAGGCACAAGTTCTGTCCTAGGCGCACCGCACGGTCAGGGTTCGAGGCGAACTGCCGGTTCATCTCTTCAAGGGTCTTGAGGAATGCGGCGCGCTGCTCCAGGTTCGGTTCGAGGATCTCCAGGAGGGCGGAAGTCGCAGTGGTCGGCTGGGCCGACGCTGCCGAGGGTGCTGCCGCCTTCCTGGCAACCGTGACGCCGGCGGCGAAGCCGGTCAGCAAGATCGCGATACCGAGCACCGCCAGACCGACCAACATGCCGGAGTTCCTCCGCCGCTTCCGCGGCGGGTGCTGCTCCCGGGTGTGCCATTGCGAGGGTTGCCGCGTCGAAGGCTGCATGCCTTGGCATGGTACAGGCGCACATCGGCCAGTTCTCAAGTGGCTGCTTGGGCGGTTGGGACCGATCCGCGGGTAGGGGTCCCGGTAGAAATGGCGCAGGATCCAACGGATATGCCGCTGACCTGTGCTTATGCAGAGGTTTCGAGCTGGTGGGCCAGACCTGAGCCCTGCCTATCAATGCAGGCCAGAGGCATATCTGTTGGATTTTCGGCCGAAGCTACGGGGACCCTAAGAAATCCCAGAGTTCCCGCGAACCCAAAGGTCGAGTCCAGGCTGTTGGGGTGGTCTGGGGGGTTGTGCACCCTTGGGTTCGCCGGCCCCCAAGGCCGTCTACGGTCAGCCGTTCCCGGAGCGGTACCGGGCGGCGCTCAGGGCCCGGCGACGCGAGGCCACCCCGGCCCGGCGAGCAGTCAAGGCGCCTGAGCCGGTGTACGGGGCCAACCCCCGCGTGAGCAGGCGTCCTCTGCCAGAGCGGCGCCCAGCACCGGACCGAGTCATCCCCGACCGGGGCCGGCACACGACTTCTCGGCTTCACCACCACGACAAAACCTCAACGAAGAGGAAGGAGCTTCACCGATCCCGAGACCCCTTCAACCGTCAAAGCGGCGTGCTCTGTACGGAGAACGCCCAGGTCCTGGAGCTATGGCGACGATGGAGGGCTCAGGGAACTGTGGGGTTATTCCTTAATAAGGCGGAGTTCCGTGTCGATGCCGTGCATGGCAGGGCTCCAGCCGAGTTCCCTGCCCGCGGCGGCGCCGGACAGGCGCTGGGAGTAGGTGAGGGCCTCGGCGAACGGCCCCATGGCGGCCAGGGCGGCCTGGAGGGGGAGGGAGGCGACGGCCCCGCCGGCGCCGAGGGCATGGCTCGCCCGCACGGCGAAGTCGCGGTAGGACAGGGACTCCCCGTTCGTCGCGAGGTACAGTGCGCCGGCCGGTGCCGTCCGCACCGCCCGGACGCACAGCTCCGCCAGGTCGTCGACGTGGACGAAGGCCAGCAGGTTGTCGCCGTCGCCGACGTGGTGCACCCGTCCGGAGGCGCTGACATCGGCGAGAAGCGATTCCGCGATGAAACCGCTGGCGCGTCCGTACACCATGGGGGCGCGCACGACCACCGACCGGACACCTGCCTGGGAAGAGCGGCGGATCTCGGCTTCGAGGGCGGAGCGCCAAGCGAGGAAGACCGGCGGGTCATCAGGCGTGTCGACGTCGACCTCGGTGGCCGAGCCGGTGTCACCGGTGCCCAGCGACCCCGTCACGTAGAGGAACGCCTTCTCACTGCCAGCCAGACGGGCGAGCACCGCCCGGACGGCGGCGGTGTCCGTTGCGCGGAACGCGTCAAGGTCGAACGCCCGCCAGGCGAAGACCACCGCGTCGGCTTCCACGGCCCGGTCGATCCACCGCTCGATGTCCCCGACCTCACCCAGATAAGCCCGCACGCCCTTCCCGCCCAGGGCCTCCGCCGCCTTGGCCGACCTGGCGAGTCCGACGACCTCATGCCCCTGCCCGACGAGCCTGTCGGCGATCGCGCCACCGATGTATCCGCTGGCGCCGACGATGAAGACTTCCACCCGAATCCCTTACCTCAGAGGAGACCATACGAGCGGCGGGCCTCGCTCCTCGCGGAGCGGCCGTCTCCGCGACCTGGCCCCGCCCGGAACAGACCGGCCCACCTCCCGCGAGGCTAGAACCTTGACGCCGGTGTCAAGCCAAATCGGGCGATGGAGCGTGGCGGCGCGGCAGCGGCGAGAAGGTCGCCCGGTGGCGACCGGATCCGAATCGGCATGCCACCTCCCGTGGGGCTCACACAACCGATGACCGGCGCCGCAGAGCTGTTCGCGGCTTGGGCGAGCATGGCTTGTTCCGTGGCGGGGAGCCCGATCCGGTTCCAGTGGTGGATCACGTGCAGGCGGTCACCGCGCGGATCCCTCGGGTGAGATCACCGCGTTCTCTGATCTGCCGTAGCTCGCCGCCCGCTTCCTGGAACGCGGCGAGCAAGTTCAGGAAGCGGAGAGCACGCGGAAACCGCCGTCGACGGGGATGCGGATGCCGGTCGTCGCCTGAAAGTCTCCTCCCACGGCCGCGGCGATCACCTTCGCCACGTCCTCGGGCTCGAGCATCCGGTGCAGCACCGAACGCTCGGCGCGCGCCTTCTCCACCTCCGGCGTCGTCGTGTGGGCCGTGGCGTCTGTGCGCACCGCGCCGGGTGCGACGACGTTCACCCCGACCCCGTACGGCCCGGCCTCCGCGGCGACGTGCCGCGCGAAGGTGTCGAGCGCCGCCTTGGCGGTGGCGTGCGCGAGCGCGCCAGGGCGCGTGAGCTCAGCGCTGAGGCTGGAGACGTAGACGATCCGCCCGCTCCCCTGGCCGCGCATCACCTCCAAGACCCGCTTGGTCAGGTGGAAGATGGCAGCCATTTCGCCGTCCACCTTGCCGATGAAGTCCTCCCAGGTCATGGTGTCCAGCGGTGCGAACGGCGGGGTGATGTTGGCGTTGCAGACGAGCGCGTCGACGGTGTCGCGGCTTTGGATGAGGGCGGCGACCTGCTCCGGATCGCGGACGTCGGCCTGGGCGAGCTCTGCCCTGGGTTCCCCCAAAGCCGGCTGTAAGCCTGCGCTCCTACTGCCATTGCTGTAGGAGCGGTGCCTGCGCTGGCACGACGACATGGCCGGTCGGGTCAGCCAGCCTGGAGCCCATGTCGACCAACCTGCGGACTGTCCGCTCCGGAGCCCGCGGTGAGTGATCTGGTGTGGGCGACCGTTCTGTTCGTGCTGTCCGCGATCGGGTACCACGTGACGGCGCTGTGGATGCCGGCGCGCATGAGCGGCCGGTACGCGGGGTGGTAGTCCCCGCCAGCAGCGACGTCACGGCCCTGACGGCTCTGATGGCCGACCATCCCAATCTGGCGCACGTCCGGCTCGGCACAGCCGACTCGTCGTCTGGCTGCGCGAACGGGGCGGCAGATCCGCCGTCGAGATCTCCTGAGCTCCGTCTGTCGGCGTACCGGCACAAGTACAAAGCCAGGTACGGCTCGAAGTGCAGACCCTGCACCAGGTCGGCCTGCCTCCAGTGATCGGCCACCTTGCCGGCTGTGGGCTCTGGCGACGGTCCCGGTCGGTAACCGTATGTGGCAGATGTCCCCGAGTACCGCGAGCCGCTCGGCTTCCGCATCTGCCGAATTCTGGCCGGCGCGATGTCGTTGCTTCCGGGCCGTCCGGCTACCAGAGGAACGATCCCCAACCGTCCCATCTGTAGACCTATGGGGTGTTTGTTAATCGCCAGTTCGCTGCGGAAGGCCGCCGTGACGTAGTCCGTTCATGAGGAGGGCGAGCAGGCGGTCGGCTTGAGCTGAGCTGTCCGGGGCGTCCTGGGCGGCCCAGGCGATAGCACCGACCATCTTCAGCACATCCGCTTCGTCCGCATCGGCGACGATCACGCCTGACTGGCGCGCCCGCGCCAGCAACGCAGCCCCCACTTCAAATATCTCCGCATGCCAGGTCGATACCAGGTCATTCCCGCGGTCGAGCGCCGAGTTCATCACCGCGGCCGCCAGACCTCGATAGGTCAAGGCATGCGTTAGCGCAGCATGCAACCAAGTGGACAACGCGTTGAATTCGTCCCCAGCCGTCAGCAGCGCGCGACCAAGGTCGACCAACTCGGCTATCTGCTCGGCGAGCACCGCCTCTATGAGATCCAGCCGAGTGGGGAAATGCCGATACAGCGTTCCGCTGGCCACCCCTGCCCGCCGAGCGATCTCGTCCAAGGAGGCGTCCACGCCGAACTCCGCGAACGCAATTTTCGCCTGCTCGACCAACTGCTCGTAGTTGCGTCGGGCGTCTGCACGCCTCGGACGTCCGGCGCGCGACCGCGACTCGTGACCTACCAGTGCGATCACCACTCTCTTGCTAACCGGGGACACAGTCCGTTACCGTGCCCATCTAACCGGACTATGCCTCACCTTACCGGCATCACTCACCCAACTCATGGAGGGCCACCCCAATGGCGCTGTCGGAACAAGACCGAATCGACATCAACGACCTGATCAATCTCCACGGTCACCTCACGGACGTGGGCAAGCTGGACCAAGCGGGTGAGCTGTTCACTCCAGATGCCACCTATGACCTGAACGACTTCGGCAGCGGCTCGTTGCATGGGACCGCGGCCATGCGTGAGGCCGCCCTCGCATTGGGCGACGCCAACCCGGTCGGCCATCACGTCACCAACATCGTGGTCACTGGGATCGACGATCGCTCGGCGCGGGTCCAATCCAAAGGAATCGGCATCAAGGCCGACGGAACGGCCGGCAGTGTCGTCTACGACGACATCGTCACGCGCCAACCTGACGGCTGGAAGATCAGCTACCGCAAGGTGACTGCCAGGCGAGCGGCACTCGGCGAGCAAGAAGTTGGTGCGCGTGAGGTTCTGGAGCGTTTCCGCCAAGCCGCTATCAGCCAGTCCGCCGATGACATGAGCCGTGTGTACGCAGTCGACGCGGTTCATGAGTTCCCGTTCACACGCCCCGGCGTGCCGTCCCGGCTTGAGGGCCGGGACGAAATCGTGAACTGGATAGCCGCAGGGTGGAAAGCCCACCCGCTGAAGTATGAGCGTTACCGAACCCTTGCCCTTCACGACACCAACGATCCGGAAACGATCATCGTCGAGCAGGAAGCCATCGGGACCAGCGCATCGACCGGCGAGTTCGCGCTTCCCAACATCGTTGTGCTCACCGCCCGCAACGGGCAGATCGCCCATCTGCGCGACTACGTCAACGTCCTGGCAGCCGCAGGCGCTATGGGACGCGATATGTAAACGCGCCACCGCGCCGCATCCATCGTCGAATCCGGTCCGTAGTGCAGGCGGTGGTCAGTCCCCGATCTGCTGGCAGACCGGCCGGATCGCGGCGAGGCAGATCGCACCGGTGCGGCGGGTGCTGCGGCTGGTGCGAGCTGGCGGGCTGTCAATCGACGTGACGCTCACCGTGGTGTTCGTCGTGGTGCTGATCCTTCGCTCGATCGCCTTCAACCTGTAGCCCAGACCCACCAACACCCCACTCAATCCAAGCCCCGGCAGCGGACGTCCGCACATACCGCGATTCGCGCGCATCCCTCCGTCCTGCGGTGGCCGAACGTAGTTAGATCAAGCAGCCGTCCTGGTGGACGATGGCAGTCCTCGATCCGGCCGACGTCGATCCGTCGCCATGTGGATCTTCTGCACTCCAAGCGGTACCCCGACATCGTCCCGGGAGACCTTCGGGATATCAGCCGGTGGCGGTCAGCAGGGGCCCGAAGATGCGCTGTCCGAGCTCCAAGGCCTCTGCCTGGTTGAGGACCGTCCCGGTCACCTCGGCGTGGTCTTCCGCCCAGGCGGCGGCACTGGTGCCGCTAGTGAAGAAGTTGATGAAGCCGCAGCACACATCCGCGGCGACCGACGGCACCGCGGCATCGGGCTGGCCGCAGGCTCTGCGGCTGTCCTGCTGGCCGGTGAAGACGACGGTGCCGGCCGGCTCCCAGACCGCCCGTCCGCCGTTTGCGGGGACGATCACGGTGATCGGTTGGCCGGTGCCGGGCTCGGCTGAGGAGATCGTCACGGCGGTGCCGAGCATCGCAGCGATCCCGAGCGCGTCGATCGCGCACATCGAGAACACCGTCGGGCCGTCCTGGATCCGGACAACATGCGGGGTGGGCGCGGCGGAGAAGGGGTAGGCCGCGCTGATCGCTCCACCGGAGTCCAGGCGCAGGAAGTCCGCGGCGTGCAGCAGCGCCAGGACTGTTCGGCCGTCAGTGCCGAACGAGGCGGCTGCCTCGTCCAGTTCGGCCGTCGATGGTGGCTTTCCGGTCTCGGCGAAGGCCCGCAGCACCCGCTGATGGACCGCGCGCAGCCCGCCCTCGACCGGCGCGAGTCGTCCCAGTCCGGCACGGCCCACCGCGTCCGGGAGTACCGGGCCGGAAGGCTCGGCGGCCTGGCTGAGTGCGAGACGCAGGGCCGCCACCGAGGGAGCGCCCCCGGTGTTCCCGGTCTCGTCGCGGTAGATCCGGCAGGACACGCTGGTCAGGGCGCCCGGGGCGGCGAACGGGTCGACGCCGTTGACGAGCAGGGTCGGGGACCCGTGCATCTCAAGTCGGGCGGCGTCCGCCTCGTTCTGGACCACATGGCGGACCAGGTGGGCGTCCGGATGATCGGCCAGGGCCTCGGCGAGGCGTTCCAGCATGACCGGATCGTTCGGGCAATCCGGCACGGTCAGGACCGTCAACTCCAGCATGATCGCCTCCCCAGTGGCTCGTCCAGAAATCTCGACCTCGACCATAGAGGTTCCAGCGCACTGGAAGGTCAACCGTAGGCTGGGAGCATGCGTATCGGCGTTCTGGCCGCTCAGGCGGGTCTCACCGCCAAGACCATCCGGTTCTACGAAGAGTCCGGGCTGCTGGCCAGCCCTCCCCGGACTCCGGCCGGCTATCGGGACTACCCGGCCGAGGCCGTTGCGCGGCTGGCGTTCGTCCGCGATGCGCAGGCGGCAGGACTCACCCTCGCGGAGATCCGGAGCGTCCTTGTGATCCGCGACGGCGGTCAGGCACCCTGCCAGCACGTCACCGACCTGATCGACCAGCACCTGGCCCAGGTGGAGCAACGTCTCGCCGAACTCACCCAGGCCCGCACCGTCCTGGGCGACCTGCAACGCCGTGCCTCGGCCACGGACCCGGGCGGCTGCTCTGCGGACCAGGTGTGCAGCATCCTCACCGTCGCGTCCCAAGACTGACGGCGGGACTCAGTGCCCGGGCGCCGGCCACTGGATCAGCGGTGGCAGCACAGCCGCGCACAACGGGTGGCCTCCGGGTGGTGACCCGTCGGATGGGCATGCCCGGCTATCGGTGGAGAAGCTCGGATCGGTGGGCGAAAGCGCGTCACTGAAATGGCTGCGCGCCGCGTGCCAGACGATGCTGCCACATGTCGACCTGCCCGAGCTCCTGCTGGAGGTCCACGCCTGGACCGGGTTCCTGGACGCCTACGTGCACCTGGCCGATATCTCCACCCGGATGCACGACCTGCCGCAGTCGCTGGTGGCTGAGGCCTGCAACGTCGGACTTACCCCCGTGATCAAGGACGGTGATGAGGCGCTGACCCGAAGCCGCCTGTCGCACGTCGATCAGAACTACGTACGTGCTGAGACCCACGTCGCCGCGAACGCGACCCTCATCGATATAAGGGGCTGAATGGCGAGATTTCGGCCTTAAGTCGCCATCAGCGAGGCGGTCAGGTGGTCGCGGAAGCGGCGGGCCGCCTCGGACACGTAGGCCCCCTCCCGCCAGAACAGCCGCAGTACCCGCTCGGCGCCGGGAGCCGCCAGCCGTACGGGAGAAAACGGCAGCTGCGATGCCGCCAGCGGCGAGTGGAGATACCACGCGGGCCCGAACCCCACGCCGAGCCCGGCGATGACCATCTCGATGCCCGTGGTGGCCTCGTCGATCTCACAGGCGACCACCAGCTCCAACCCGGCCTCGGAAAACAGCCGCTCAGCCAGCGTGCGCTGCCAAATCCCCGGCCGGGTGGTGACAACGGGTTCGCCCGCGAGGTCGGCCATGGTCACCTCCCGCCGGCCGGCGAGCCGGTGCCCGAGCGGCACGGCGAGCAGGACTTCCTCGCGGAGCAGCACCTCATGGCCCAGCCCCGGCCCGTCAAGCACCTCGGAGGCCAGGCAGAAGTCGACCTGTCCCTCGCTCAGCCGCTCGGCCATGACCTCCGGTGTCGCCTGAAAAAGACGCACGGCGACACCTGGATGCTCGGCGATGAAGCTCTTGACCGGTTCGGTGATCGTGAGCAGCGTCTCCGAGGCGAGCGAGACGCTGCCGCGGGCGAGGCCGGCGGCGTCGGAGAGTTCGCGTCTGGCGTCGTCCAGCTCGGCCAGGGCCCTGTTCACCCGGCGCAGGAATGCGGCGCCGAACTGGTTGAGGCGGATCCGCCTGCCGTGCCGGTCGAACAGCGGCACGCCCACGTCGGCCTCCAGCCGCGCGATGGTCCGGCTGAGCGAGGGCTGGGCGACGCGGAGCTCCTCAGCCGCCCTGCTGATGTGCTCGTGGCGCGCCACGGCCTGGAAATAGCGCAGCGACAGCAGATCCATTATGCCTCTAAAGCTATGAATATATGGAAGAACTAGTCTTGGACAGCATATAGCGGTCCTTCTAGGATCATCCGCGAGGATGCGATCTTTGGAGGTTCCGTGCCCTTCGGGTATCTGTTCACTGTGGCGCTCGTCGCTATCGGCACGCTGTTCGCGCTACGGCCGGTGCCGTTCTCGCGCCCGCTCGGCCGCGTGAGCTACTACTTCGGCCTGGCCGCCAACGAACTGCCGTTCGCGGCCTTCTTCTGGATGCTGCTGCTCCCGACGTCGCTGGCGTTCGCCGAAGGTGACATCGACTCGGCGGGCGGCTGGGCGGCCGTCGCCCTGGCCGCCGTGACCGCGATCGGGCTCGCGGTCATCGCCTACCGCGCGATGGGCGAGCGGGCCAGGATCGAGCGCGTCATGGACGAAGGGCTGGGCGCGGGGTGGCGCGCCGCCATCGACGCCGACCTCAGCGTTGGACTGCGGCGCCGTCCCCCGTTGGCCCGCATCCTGCTCCTGCCCATCTTCCGGCGCCGCCTGGACGTCCGGCGCGTGGCCAACCTCGCCTACGGCGACGCGGGTCGCCGCAACCTGCTTGACCTCTACCATCACCGCTCGCGCCCGGAAGGCGCGCCCGTCATGATCCACATGCACGGCGGCACCTACTCCGGCGGCCACAAGAACAGCCAGTCACTTCCCCTGCTCTACCACCTCGCCGGCCAGGGATGGGTGTGCATCAGCGCCAACTACCGGCTACGGCCCGAGGCCCAGCACCCGGACCACCTGATCGACCTCAAGAAGATCATCGCCTGGGTACGCGAGCACGCCCACGAGTACGGCGCGGACCCGTCGACGCTGTTCGTCGCGGGCAGTTCGGCGGGCGGGCATATGGCGGCGCTGGCCGCGCTCACCCAGAACGACCCCGCCTTCCAGCCGGGCTTCGAGGCCGCCGACACCTCCGTGACCGGCGCCGTCTACTTGAACGGCTGGTACGGCACCTACTTCGGCCAGGGCCCCGAGTCCTCGCCGCTGGCCCACATCGCACCGGACGCACCGCCGTTCCTCGTGGCCCACGGCGATCTGGACCCGCTGGTGCCCGCGGCAGACGCCCGGCACTTCGCCGAGCACCTACGCCAGACCTCGGCCGCCCCCGTCGTCTACGCCGAGCTGCGCGGCGGGAACCACGCCTTCGACCTGTACCACTCGGTCCGCTTCGAGGCGGTCATCGAGGCGATCGAGGGCTTCACCGCCTGGGTGAGATCACGGGAAAGAAGAGCCGTAGCCGGCTAGCCGGGACGTCCGCTGAGCGTCAAGGGCCGCCGCGACGGGCTGTTCGAGACCACCAGGTGCTCCGCCTACCGACGGGGCGTCGAGAGGCCCGACATTTGAAGCCGAGTCTTTTGGAGGCCGGGGGGATGTCGAGGCGGCCCGGATGTCGCTGTCGGGGGTGGGCCGCGGCTCGTGGCGGTCCCGGCTCGTCTGGAACATGCGGCCACGCCCTGCCGACGGTTTTTATCGGCAAGCACATTTGAATCGTCGGTGGTCCGGAGTGCTGATCGCCCGATAGTGCGACATATCAGGATCTTCATTGCCATGGGATGGTGAATCTCCCGATGGCCTCCCGCGTGTCCCGGTACAGGTCCCGGGGCCAGGGGTACGGCTCGGAGCATGGATCGTTCAGAGGGCCACGGCCGCGAGCCCGGGGCCCCGCCACAGCACCGAGACCGCCTCCGCCGGGACGACCGGCTGCCCTCACCGGGCCCGGGCGGCACCGGCACGCGCCACTGGCCGCCGAACGCCCGGCTGATCGCCGCGTGCGCCGGTGTGCTCTTCTTCGTGACCCTGGCGGTCTACGGGGCGGTGCACCAGGTCTGGCCGCTGTTCTTCGCCTGCTGCGTGCTGACCGCGCTCACCTCGGCGTTCACGATCGTGGAGGCCGAGCGGTGGCGGCGGGGCGACGACGGCCCCAAGCCGGGCGACCTCCCGTTCTGACCCGACCGGCGGTCAGGGGGTCTTGGCGGACGGGGCGGCGAGCATCGCGCGGTTGGCCTCCTCGACGATGTCGCGCATGGCGCGCTCGGCGGCCTCGCCGTCGCCCGCCTGCACCGCCTGCGCCACCTCGGCGTGCCAGCGGATGGCCGCGGGCTCGGGGTGGGCGGGCATCAGGTCGTGGTGGGTGCGGCCAGCCAGCACCTCGGCGACCACGTCGGTGAGCGCCCCCAGCATCTCGTTGCCCGAGGCCGCAAGCAGGGTGCGGTGGAAGGCGATGTCGGCGGCCAGGTAGGCGTCAAGGTCGCCCGAGCGGCCGTGCACGGCCATCTGCATGACCGCGCCGGTGAGCGCGCCGCACTGCTCGGGGGTGGCGTGCCGGGCGGCCAGAGCGGCCGCCACCGGCTCGACACCGCGCCGCAGCTGCCCGAGTGAGGCCAGCAGCTCGTCGCGGTCGGCGCCGTCCAGCCGCCAGCGGATGATGCGGGGGTCGAAGAGGTTCCACTCCGGCCGCGGGGCGACGGTGACCCCGACGCGGCGGCGGCTGGTGACCAGGCCCATGGACTCAAGGACGCGGATGGCCTCGCGGATCACCGAGCGCGACACCCCGAAGCGGTCTTCGAGCTGCTCGATGCGCAGCACGTGACCGGGGGGGAACGCGCCGGAGGTGATCAGGGTGCCGAGCTCGTCGAGGACGCTGCCGTGCAGGCCCGCACTGGTCTGGTCTTTGGCTCCCACGGTCGCCAATCTTCCCACGGCGCGCGGCTTCGGTGTCCCTGCGGCCTGAAAGATATGATTAATTGGGCGTTACCTCTTGATTACGGATGATTATTCGTGACACCCTGTCGGGCAGTTCCACCCGAGAGGCGCCCATGAACCCCACCGATCCCCCGCCCCCGACTCCCCCGGCCGCGCCGCGTCAAACCTTCGCGGCGCCGCTGCTGGTCGTCATGGGGGTGACCGGCTCCGGCAAGACCACCGTCGGCGCGGCCCTGGCGCAGCGCCTGCGGGTGCCGTTCGCCGACGCCGACGACTTCCACAGCCAGGCCAACGTGGACAAGATGTCGGCGGGCGTCCCGCTGGACGACGCCGACCGGCTGCCGTGGCTGCGTTCGATCGGCGCCTGGCTGGCCGGCCACGTGGCCGGCGGGGGTGTGGTGAGCTGCTCGGCCCTCAAGCGCTCCTACCGCGACGTGCTGCGCGAAGCGGCGCCGGGGGTGGGCTTCGTCCACCTGCACGGCGACCAGGAGGTCGTGCGGCGGCGGGTGGCGGGCCGTCCCGGCCACTTCATGCCCGCCTCCCTGGTGGCCTCGCAGTTCCAGACGCTGGAGCCCCTGGAGGAAGACGAGCGCGGCGTGGTGCTGGACCTCGGCCGCACCGTGGACGAGCTGGTGGAGGACTACCTGGCCGCCGCGCCCCCGCCCAAGACTGCGCCCAAGACCCCGGCCGAGACCCTGCCCGAGACCCCGCCGCCCCCGGCGGGCCCCCGTCCCCTCGCGGGCGAAGGAGAGTGAGATGAGCAGTCAGGTGAGCACCGCGCTGTTCGCCCTGGCCGCGCCGGAGGCGGCGATCCCCACCGGGCGGCTGCTGCCCGCGGCGCTGATCGGCATCGCGCTGATCGTCTTGCTGATCACCCGGTTCAGGCTGCACCCCTTCCTCAGCCTGACGCTCGGCTCGCTGGCCGTGGGCGCCGTCGCGGGACTGCCGATGGCCGATGTGATCACGAGCTTCACCAACGGGTTCGGCAGCACGGCGGCGGGCGTGGGCACGCTGATCGCGCTCGGCGCGATGTTCGGCAAGCTGCTGGCCGACTCCGGCGGGGCCGACGAGATCGTGGACACCATCGTCGGCCGCTCCAGCCCCCGTTCCCTGCCGTGGGCGATGGCGGCGGTGGGCGCGCTGATCGGCCTGCCGATGTTCTTCGAGATCGGGCTCGTGCTGCTGATGCCGGTGATCTTCCTGGTGTCGCGCCGCTCGGGGCTGTCGCTGGTGCGGGTCGGCATCCCGGCGCTCGCCGGGCTGTCGGTCATGCACGGGCTGGTGCCCCCGCACCCGGGGCCGCTGGTGGCCATCGACGCGCTCAAGGCCGACCTCGGCATCACCCTGGGCCTGGGCGTGCTGATCGCGGTGCCGACGGTGGCGATCGCCGGCCCGCTGTTCGCCCGGTTCGCCGCCCGGTGGGTGGACGTCCCGGCGCCGGAGCTGTTCGACGCCAGGCGCGATGAGGACGACGTGCGGCGGCCCTCGTTCGGCGTCACCGTGGCCACCGTCCTGCTGCCGGTGGTGCTGATGATGGGCAAGGCGGTGGCCGACCTGTTCGCCGCCAAGGGCACCGTTGTCCGCTCGGCGCTGGACTTCCTCGGCACCCCGCTGGTGGCGCTGCTCATCGCGGTGCTGGTCGCGATCTTCACGCTGGGGCGCGGGGCGGGCATGGACCGCCGGGCGCTGGCCACCTCGCTGGAGCGGGCGCTGCCGCCGATCGCGGGCATCCTGCTGATCGTGGCGGCGGGCGGCGGGTTCAAGCAGACGCTGGTCGACACCGGCATCGGCAAGCTGGTGGCCGACTGGGTGCAGAGCAGCGGGCTTTCGGTGCTGCTGCTGGCCTGGCTGGTCGCGGTGCTCATCCGCCTGGCCACCGGGTCGGCCACGGTGGCCACCGTCACCGCCTCGGGGATCCTGGCCCCGCTGGTGACCACGCTGGACACCGGGCAGACCTCGCTGCTGGTGCTGGCCATCGGCGCGGGGTCGCTGTTCTTCTCCCACGTCAACGACGCGGGGTTCTGGCTGGTCAAGGAGTACTTCGGCCTGAGCGTGGGCCAGAACCTCAAGACCTGGTCGGCGATGGAGACGGTGATCTCGGTGGTCGGGCTGGTGCTGGTGCTCGCCCTGAGCCTGGTGGTGTGACCAACCGGCCGGGCAGGGGTTTCCTCTGTTCGCTTCATGCTAATCTCACTGGTCGTCCCGTATATGGGTACAAATCCCGTTGTCGGGCCAAGGCAATGACCGTCGTACAGCTGAATGGGGCGAGAGCTCGGTGGAGATCGAACAGACCGCGCTGCCGGGCATAGGGCTCAAACATGAGTTCACCACCCAGGCCGGCCGCAGGATCGCCGTGGTGTCCCACCGCGGAGGCCGGCGCGACCTTGTCATATACGACCGGCACGACCCCGACCGGGCGTGCGAGGCGGTCCAGCTGAACGACGAGGAGGCCGACGCGCTGGTCGAATTGCTCGGCGCGCCTCGCATCGTCCAGCGGCTCAACGCCCTGCACCGCGAGGTCGAGGGGCTGGTCAGCGTCCAGCTGCCGATCCTCGACGACTCCCCGTACGCGGGGCGGCCGATGGGGGACGCGCGCGTGCGCACCCGTACCGGCGCCTCCATCGTGGCGGTCGTGCGGGGCGGTCAGGTCCACGCCAGCCCCAACCCCGACTTCCCGCTCGCCAGCGGGGACGTGGTCGTGGTGGTGGGCAGCCCCGAGAGCACCTCCGCTGTCGCCGACATCCTGTCCCACGGATAAGCCGGCGTGCACACGGCAATACTTTTCATCGAACTCGGCGGTATCGTCCTCGCGCTCGGCGTGCTCGGAGCGCTGGCGCTGCGTGCCGGAATCTCCCCCATCCCTCTGTACCTGCTGGCCGGGCTCGCGTTCGGCCAGGGCGGCATCCTGCCCCTGGCGACCAGCGAGGACTTCATCGCGGTCGGCGCCGAACTCGGGGTCGTACTGCTGCTGCTGACCCTCGGCCTTGAGTACAACGCCGACGAACTGGTCACCAGCCTGCGCGGCAACGCCCGCGGCGGCCTGGTGGACCTGGTGCTCAACGCCGCCCCCGGGGCGGTCGCCGCCCTGGTGCTCGGCTGGGGCCCGGTCGCGGCCGTGGCCATGGCCGGAGTCACCTACGCGACCTCCTCCGGCATCACCGCCAAGGTGCTGTCCGACCTCGGGTGGATCGGCAACCGCGAGACCCCCGTGGTGCTGTCGCTGCTGGTCTTCGAAGACCTCACGATGGCGCTGTACCTGCCGATCCTCACCGCGATCCTGGCCGGCGTCAGCCTCATGGGCGGCGCGATCACCGTCGCGATCGCGCTGGCCACCGTCAGCGTGGTCCTGCTGGTCGCGCTGCGCTACGGCCGGTTCATCGAGGCGTTCGTGGCCAGCCCCAACTCCGAGGTGCTGCTGCTGAAGGTGATGGGCCTCGCACTGCTGGTGGCGGGCGTGGCCCAGCAGCTGCAGGTGTCGGCCGCGGTCGGCGCGTTCCTGGTCGGCATCGCCCTGTCGGGCGAGCTCGCCCACGAGGCCCGGGCGCTGCTGATCCCGCTGCGCGACCTGTTCGCCGCGGTGTTCTTCGTGTTCTTCGGGCTGCAGACCGACCCGGCGGCGATCTGGCCGATGGCCGGTACGGCCGCGCTGCTCGCCCTGATCAGCATGATCACCAAGCTGGCCACCGGCGTCTACGCCGCCCGCCGCGCGGGCATCGCCAAGGCCGGGCAGGCCCGGGCCGGCATCGCGCTGATCCCGCGTGGCGAGTTCAACATCGTCATCGCCGGGCTCGCCGTGGCGGCCGGGGCGCACCCGGACCTCGGGCCGCTGGCCGCGGGGTACGTGCTGATCCTGGCGGCGTTCGGGCCGCTCGCGGCCCGGCTGCTGCAGCCGCTCATCACGGCCGTCGCCCGCCGGGCCTGACCCCTGCGCACACCCGGTGACCGGGGCGCGCCCGCCTAGCCGGCGGCGCGCTCGGGCACCGGGCGCCGCCGCTGGGCGGGATCGGTCAGCGCCGGCGGGCGCCAGGCCCCGTCGGGGTTGTACACATCGGTGCCGGGCGGCACGATCTCGTCGATCAGGTCGAGCGTCGCGTCGTCCAGGGTGAGCGAGGCGCCCTTCAGCAGGTCCTCCAGTTGCTCCATCGTCCGCGGCCCGACGATCACCGAGGTGACGGCCGGATGCGCGGCCGCGAACGCCACCGCCAGCTCGGGCAGCGAGCGGCCGATGCCCTCGGCCACCTCCACCAGCCGCTCGACCACCTCCAGCTTGGCGGCGTTGCGCGGGATGGAGGGGTCGAAGCGGGCCGGGGTGAGCGCGGCGCGGCCGGTGGACAGATCGACGGGCCGGCCCTTGCGGTACTTGCCGGTCAGGAAGCCCGAGGCCAGCGGGCTCCAGGTCAGCACCCCCATCCCGTAGCGCCGGCACACCGGCAGCACCGAGGACTCCACCCCCCGGGCGAGCAGCGAATAGGGGGGTTGCTCGGTCCTGAAGCGCGGCAGGCCGCGGCGCTCGGCGACGTGGTGGGACTCGGCGATCTCCTCGGCCGGGAAGGTCGAGCAGCCGAAGGCGCGGATCTTCCCCTGGCGCGTCAGGTCACCCAGGGCCGACAGCGTCTCCTCGATGTCGGTGGTGTGGTCGGGGCGGTGGACCTGGTAGAGGTCGATCCAGTCGGTGCGCAGGCGCCGCAGGCTCTCCTCGACCTCCTTGACGATCCAGCGCCGGGAGTTGCCGCCTCGGTTGGGTCCCTCGCCCATCGGGAAGTGCACCTTGGTGGCCAGCACGACGTCGTCGCGGCGGCCCTGGAGCGCCTTGCCCACGATCTGCTCGGACTCCCCCGCCGAGTACATGTCGGCGGTGTCGACGAAGTTGATCCCCTGGTCGAGGGCGGCGTGGATGATGCGGGCGCACTCGTCGTGGTCGGGGTTGCCGACGGCGCCGAACATCATGGTCCCGAGGCAGTGGACGCTCACCTCGATGCCGGTGCCGCCGAGGACGCGGTAGCGCATGGTCATGCTCCCTTGCTGGTCGTCGCGGGCGCCGCCCGGCCCGGCCTTTCTGGGGCGGCCGGGGCCCGGCGGCGGCTCGTACCCTAGGAGCTGGACTCGGCTCCAGGTCAAGCCGGTCCCCGGGTAATCGGACACCGCACCGCATTTCCGGCGTTCGGCGTGGGTACACCGACCACATGGCCGAGTTTCTGACGGATATCCAGGCCTTGCGGGATCGCGCGCGGGCGGAGATCGACAAGGGCCCCGTGACGGCGGCGTACGGCGCCGACCTGCCACGGGTCATCCAGGTGTGCAACGAGGCCCTGGCGACCGAGATCGTCTGCGTCCTGCGGTACAAACGGCACTACTACACCGCCACGGGCATCCACGCGGAGCCGGTGGCCAAGGAGTTCCTGGAGCACGCCGCCGACGAGCAGCGGCACGCCGACATGCTGGCCGACCGCATCTCCCAGCTGGGCGGGGATCCCGACTTCGACCCGGCCAGGCTGAGCACCCGGGCGCACACGCAGTACGACGGGAGCCTGAACCTCGTCGAGATGATCAAAGAGGACCTGGTCGCCGAGCGCGTCGCCATCGCCTCCTACACCGAGATCGCCCAGTGGATCGGCGACGGCGACCCCACCACGCGCCGGGTGTTCGAGGAACTGCTGGCCGACGAGGAGGACCACGCCGACGACCTGGCCAACCTGCTGGACCGGCTCCCGTCGCAGATCGGCGGGCGCGGCAGCTCCTGAGCCCTTCCCACCCGGCGGGAAGGGCTCGGCGGCTCCCCTAGTGGGGCCAGGTCCAGTCGCGGATCTCCGGGGCGTCCTCGCCGTGCTCGCGGGTGTAGGCGCGGGCGCGCTCCCGGGCGTCGGTCATCTCCTGCCGCAGGTGGGCGCACCGCTGCCCGAGCCCCGGCACGCGGTCGATGACGTCCATCACCAGGTGGAACCGGTCGATGTCGTTCATCATCGCCATGTCGAACGGCGTGGTGGTGGTGCCCTCCTCCTTGTACCCGCGCACGTGCAGGTTGTCGTGGCCGGTGCGCCGGTAGGTGAGGCGGTGGATCAGCCACGGGTAGCCGTGGAAGTTGAAGATGACGGGCTTGCCGGTGGTGAACAGGGCGTCGTAGGCGGCGTCGGGCAGCCCGTGGGGGTGCTCGGTGGAGGGCTGCAGCCGCATGAGGTCGACGACGTTGACCACCCGCACCTTCAGGTCGGGCAGGTGGCGGCGCAGCAGGTCGGCGGCGGCCAGGGTCTCCAGGGTCGGCACGTCGCCGGCGCAGGCCAGCACCACGTCGGGTTCGCCTCCCTCATCGGTGCAGGCCCACGGCAGGATGCCGAGCCCCCGGGCGCAGTGCGCCACCGCCTCCTCCATCGTCATCAGGTCGAGCACCGGCTGCTTGCCCGCGACCACGACGTTGACGTAGTCCCGCGAGCGCAGGCAGTGGTCGGCCACCGACAGCAGCGTGTTGGTGTCCGGCGGCAGGTACACCCGCACCACGGTGGCCTTCTTGTTGACCACCACGTCCAGGAAGCCGGGGTCCTGGTGGCTGAACCCGTTGTGGTCCTGGCGCCACACGTGCGAGCTCAGCAGGTAGTTGAGCGAGGCGACCGGGCGCCGCCACGGGATGTGCCTGCAGGCCTCCAGCCACTTGGCGTGCTGGTTGAACATCGAGTCGACGACGTGGATGAACGCCTCGTAGGAGTTGAACAGCCCGTGGCGCCCGGTGAGCAGGTAGCCCTCAAGCCAGCCCTGGCACAGGTGCTCGCTGAGCACCTCCATCACCCGGCCGTCGGGGGCGAGGTTCTCGTCGGTCGGCAGCCGCTCGGCCATCCACGCCCGGTCGGTGACCTCGAACACCGCCGACAGCCGGTTGGAGTCGGTCTCGTCGGGTCCGAGCAGCCGGAAGTTGACCGGGTTGGCGGCGATGACGTCACGCAGGAACCCGCCGAGCACCCGGGTCGGCTCGGTGGTGGCGGTGGCCGGCGCCTTGACCTCGGTCGCGTAGTCGCGGAAGTCGGGCAGCACCAGCGGCTTGAGCAGCTCGCCGCCGTTGGCGTGCGGGTTGGCGCTCATCCGGCGCGGCCCTTGTGGCACCAGGGCGTCGATCTGCCCGGACGGGGCGCCGTCCCGGTCGAAGAGCTCCTCGGGCCGGTAGGAGCGCATCCACTCCTCAAGGGCCACCAGGTGGTCGGGGTCGTCGCGCACCCCGGTCAGCGGCACCTGGTGGGCGCGCCAGGTGCCCTCCACCGGGTGGCCGTCGACCTCCTTGGGCCCGGTCCACCCCTTGGGCGTACGGAGGATGATCATGGGCCAGCGGTCGTCGGACCCGGCCTTGACCTCGGCGATCTGGTCGAACACCGTGTCCAGGGTCTCGGCCATCAGCCGGTGGGTCCGCGCCGGGTCGTCACCGGCGACCACGTGCGGCCGGTAGCCGTACCCCTCCATGAGCTTGAGCAGCTCCGGCTCGGGGATCCGCGCCAGCACCGCCGGGTTGGCGATCTTGTACCCGTTGAGGTGCAGGATGGGCAGGACCGCGCCGTCCCTGGCCGGGTTGAGAAACTTGTTGGAGTGCCAGCTGGTGGCCAGGGCGGCGGTCTCCGCCTCGCCGTCCCCGATGACGCAGGAGACCACCAGGCCGGGGTTGTCGAACGCGGCGCCGTAGGCGTGGGCCAGTGAGTAGCCGAGCTCGCCGCCCTCGTTGATCGACCCCGGGGTCTCGGGGGCGGCGTGGCTCGGGATGCCGCCCGGGAAGGAGAACTGGCGGAACAGGTGCGCCATCCCCGTCTCGTCCCGCGAGACGTAGGGGTAGATCTCCGAGTAGGTGCCCTCGAGCCAGGCGTTCGCGACCGTGGCGGGGCCGCCGTGCCCGGGCCCGGCGATGTAGATCATGTCCAGGTCGCGCTGTTCGATCACCCGGTTGAGGTGGGCGAAGCAGAAGTTCAGGCCCGGCGTGGTGCCCCAGTGCCCGAGCAGGCGCGGTTTGATGTGCTCGGGCCGTAGCGGCTCCCGCAGCAACGGGTTGCCGAGCAGGTAGATCTGGCCGACCGACAGGTAGTTGGCCGCGCGCCAGTAGGCGTCGATTCGCTCCAGCTCATTCATGTCTATGAGGCTTCCCGCCTGGCGGGGGATATGCCAGAGACCTTGGTCCTCAGCTCGGCTGGGACGCTCCCTCGGCCGCGGTGTCCAGGGCGGCGGTGACCCGGCCGAGGACGCGGCGCAGGTGGCGCAGCTCACCCTCGTCCAGGCCCGTGGCGGCGAACACCCGGGCGGGCACCTGCGCGGCGCGCCGGCGCAGCGCCGTCCCCTGCGGGGTCAGCCGTACGCGCACCGACCGCTCGTCGCCGCCGTCGCGCTCGCGGCGCACCAGGCCCGCCGCCTCGAGCCGCTTGAGCAGGGGCGACAGGGTGCCGGAGTCCAGCCGCAGGGCCGCGCCGAGCTCCTTGACGGCCGGCGGGTCCCCAGGGCGCCTTTCCCACAGCACCAGCATCACCAGGTACTGGGGGTAGGTGAGGCCGAGCTCGCGCAGCTCGCGGCGGTACAGGCCGTCCATGGCGCGCGAGGTGGCGTGCAGGGCGAAGCAGACCTGGTTGTCCAGCCGCAGCGACTCGTCCTCCATACCCGTATCCTACAACTTGACTGCACACAATTGAATTGTGCACAATCAATACGTCGTCTTCCACGAAAGAAGGACCCCTGATGAGCGCGCTGTACACCGCGATCGCCACCGCGTCGGGCCGGGAGGGCCGCGCTGTCTCCTCCGACGGGCTGCTGGACGTCACGCTCGCCCCGCCCGCCTCCCTGGGTGGCAGCGGCCAGGGCACCAACCCCGAGCAGCTGTTCGCCGCCGGATACGCCGCCTGCTTCGCCAGCGCGCTCGGCCTGGTCGCCCGCCGGATGAGGCACGATGTGTCCAACGCCTCGGTCACCGCCGAGGTGAGCCTGGTGCCCGGCGAGGGCGGCGCCTTCGGGCTCGCGGTGACCCTGCGGGTCGAGCTGCCCGACGAGCTGCAGGGCGAGCCGGGCCGGGCGCTGGTCGATGCCGCCCACCAGGTGTGCCCCTACTCCAACGCCACCCGGGGCAACATTCCGGTCGAGCTGGTCGTCGAGTGACACCGGGCTCGCCTCCCCCGCACGGCGCGGCGGGCGAAAACCTGTTGCGAGAATGTCGGTGAAGTTCGTTAGGGTTCTGCTCCGTGTCTGAGCAACCTCTGATCCATGCGCGTGGCCTGGTGAAACGCTTCGGCGACTTCACCGCGGTCGACGGCATCGACATCGACGTGGCCCCCGGCGAGGCGTTCGGCTTCCTCGGCCCCAACGGCGCCGGCAAGTCCTCAACGATGCGCATGATCAGCTGCGTGTCGCTGCCCACGGCCGGTGAGCTGCGCATCCTCGGCATGGACCCCGTGCACCAGGGCGTCCAGATCCGCGGGCGGCTCGGCGTCTGCCCGCAGCTGGACAACCTCGACCCCGACCTCACAGTCCGGGAGAACCTCACCACCTACGCCCGCTACTTCGGCATCCCCCGGCCCGAGGCCCGCCGCAGGGCCGACGAGCTGCTCGACTTCGTGCAGCTCGCCGACCGCGCCGGCAGCAGCGTCGAGCCACTGTCGGGGGGCATGAAACGCCGGCTCACCATCGCCAGGGCCATGGTGAACGACCCCGACATCGTCCTGCTCGACGAGCCCACCACCGGCCTCGACCCGCAGGCCCGCCACCTGCTGTGGGAGCGGCTGTTCCAGCTCAAGCGGCGCGGCACCACGCTGGTGCTCACCACCCACTACATGGACGAGGCCGAGCAGCTGTGCGACCGGCTGGTGGTCATGGACGGCGGGCGCATCGTCGCCGAGGGGTCGCCCCGATCGCTCATCGCCACCTACTCCACCCCCGAGGTGGTCGAGCTGCGCTTCGGCGACGAGCGCCCCGCCGAGCTGGCGGACAAGCTCGCCGGCATCGGCGAGCGCATCGACCCGCTGCCCGACCGCCTGCTGGTGTACGCCGCGGACGGCGACGCGGCCACCGCCGAGGTCCACCGGCGCGGGCTCACCCCCTCCAGCGTGCTCGTGCGCCGCTCCACCCTTGAGGATGTCTTCCTGCACCTCACCGGCCGCACCCTGGTCGACTGATGGCCGCCCTCACCACCCAGGTCTCGGCGCGCTCGACGCTGGCGGTGCTCGAGCGGGCCCTCACGCTGTACCGCCGGCTGTGGCGGGCCTCGGCGTTCTCCTCCTTCGTCCTGCCGGTGCTGTTCCTGGTGAGCATCGGCGTCGGGGTCGGCGGCCACGTCGGGCTCATCGGCGGGGTCGACTACCTGTCGTGGATCGTCCCGGGCGTGATGGCCTCCACGGCGTTCCAGATGGCGGTCGGCGAGTGCACCTATCCGGTGCTCGGCGACTTCAAGTGGGTGCGGGCCTACCACGCCATGCGCGCCACCCCCGTCGAGCCCGGCGACATGGTGTCCGGCTGGCTGCTGTACATCCTGCTCCGCGTCGAGATCTCCGTGGTGGTGTTCCTTGGGATCACCGCCCTGTTCGGCGCGCTGCACTCACCGTGGGCCCTGGTCACGCCGCTGGTCTGCGGGCTGGTGGCGCTCGCCGCGGCGGCGCCGACGATGGCCTTCGCCGCCACCATCCAACACGACAGCTACTTCGCGCTGCTGTTCCGGTTCGTCCTGATCCCCTCCACCCTGTTCGCCGGGGTGTTCTTCCCGGTCGAGCAGCTCCCCGTGGCCGTCCGGCCGCTGGCCTACCTGTCGCCGCTGTGGCACGGGGTCGAGCTCGACCGGGCCGCGACACTGGGCACCGCTCCCCCGTGGCCGATCGCCGCGCACCTGGCCTACCTGGTGGTGTTCGCCGCCGCCGGGGCGGCCTTGGCCGTCCGCGCATTCCGCAAGCGACTTCAGGACTGACACATGGTGACCACGATGCTCGCCACCCGGATCTCCCCCCGCCGGGTCGGCGCGGTGATCAACCGCAACCTGGGGGCGCTGCGCTCGGGCCCGTCCTACTGGCTGGTGCTGGTGTCGGGCCTGCTCGAGCCGCTGCTGTACCTGCTGTCCATCGGCGTCGGGGTGGGCGCCCTGGTCGGCGACCTGCAGGTCGGCGGGCGCACCCTGCCGTACGCCACGTTCGTGGCCCCGGCGATGCTGGCGGTGGCCGCGATGTCCGGCGCCCTGGCCGAAACCACCTACAACTTTTTTTTCAAGATGAAGTACATGAAGACGTTCGACGCGATTCTGGCCACGCCGGTGCGGCCGTTCGAGATCGCGCTCGGCGAGCTGGGCTGGGCCATGTTGCGCGGCTCCCTGTACACCGGGGTCTTCGTGATCGTCATGGTCGTCCTCGGCCTGGCCGCACCGCTGTGGGCGCTGGCGGCGTTCCCCGCCACGATGCTGGTCGGGCTGGCGTTCGGGTCACTCGGCATGGCGGTCAGCACGCTGATGCGCGGCTGGCAGGACTTCGACCTGATGTCCACCGGCCAGTTCGCGCTGTTCCTGTTCTCCGGCACCTTCTCACCGGTCGGCGACTACCCGGTGGCGATGCAGGTCCTCATCCAGGTCACCCCGCTCTACCAGGCGGTCGAGCTGGTGCGCGGCCTGGCCATCGGCGACCCCGGCTGGGGCCTGCTCGTGCACGCCGCCTACCTTCTGGCGATGGTCGCCGGCGGCCTGCTGTTCGCCGCGCGGCGGCTGCAGCGGGTGCTGTGCGTGTGATGTGACCTCAGCCGCAGCGGGTGACCTGACCTCGAAGCAGCGCTTGAGATGTCAAGCTCACGAGCGGGCGGCCAGGCCCGTCCCTTGGGCGGCGGCGCCCGGCCGGTCGCGGGTCAGCGGGCGAAGGGGGACACCGAGACGACCGCCTCCACCGGCAGCGGGCCGTAGATGTGCGGGAACGCCTCCTCGGCGCCCGGCGGCACCTCCAAGAGCACCGGGCAGCCCAGACGGCCCTGGTCGACGGTCAGCACGACCAGCGGCTCGGTGACCTCGGTGTAGTACCGCTCGGCGACCCCGCGCAACTGGTCGAGGTCGGCGCACGCGTGGATGAACCCCTCCTCCGCGAGGGTGCGTCCCAAGGTGGACACGCGGTACTCGCCGGCCCGCGCGGCCTCGGCCCAGTCGCCGGCCAGCGCCAGATGAAGAATCGTCACCGTCCCCAGCGTAGATCAGCCCCGGGCCCCCGGCACAACGGCTTGGAGTGCCATCCCTTCCGCAAACTGTTTCGTCGCCGTCGCCCTGGTGGCGGCGCTGCTGGGTCATCTGGTGGCCGGCCCGCTCCCGGCGGCGCCCGAGGTGACCGCCGCGCCACCGCGGCAGGCGCCCGCCATGGCGCTCGGCCCCGAACAGCGCGTCATGTTCGTCACCTCCGCCTGGTCGGCGCGCAGGCTCCTGGTCGCCGCATGCCTGGCCGCGGTCACCGTGCTGACGGTGTTCAACGGCCACGAAGGGCGCCCTCGCCGTGCCCGTCACGCCGATGCGGGCAGTCGCCCCGCGAGGAGCTCCTCGGAGCGTTCCCACAGCCTGCGGGCGAGATCGACGTCGACAGCCTGCGGGTTCTTCGGCTCCACGTCCTTGCGCTTGTAGTAGTAGGCCCCTGACCGCCAGTCCCTC
The DNA here is from genome assembly GCF_049674955.1 of Sphaerisporangium viridialbum. Lineage (GTDB taxonomy): Bacteria > Actinomycetota > Actinomycetes > Streptosporangiales > Streptosporangiaceae > Sphaerisporangium > Sphaerisporangium viridialbum. The sequence continues at coordinate 4,351,371 of NZ_CP187232.1, forward strand.
CCCGGTGTGCCTTCGGCGAGCCACACGATCTGGTCCGCACCCTGCTCGGGCGTGGACAGCAGAATGTTCCGGATCACCGGTTTGGTGCCGAAGAAACGGACGGTACGCATGATCGGGCTAGTGGTGTCGGAGGCGAAGTTCGTCACGACGTTGCCCGGGTAGAAGCAGGCCGTCGAGAGGCCGTCGGCGTGGTGGCGCCGGTGGAGTTCCGTCGTGAACAGGATGTTCTCCAGCTTCGACGCGCCGTACGCGTGGACCGGGTCGTAGTTGCGGTCATGGTCGAGGTCGTCCAGGTGGATCTCTTTGGCGAACCGCACCGTGCTGGAGGTCTGGAGCACCGACGCCCGCGAGGCGATGAGCGTGTCTAGGAGCAGCCGCGTGAGCAGGAACGGCGCGAGATGGTTGACCTGGAACGTCTTCTCGAAGCCGTCCACGGTCTTCGTCCGGGTGCCGAACACCCCGCCGGCGTTGTTGGCGAGCACGTCGATCCGCGGGTACGCGGCGCGGAGTCCAGCGGCGAGCCGCTCGACGTCGTCGAGGCGGGTGAAGTCGGCGACGAAGCTGTCGGCCCTGAGTTCCGCGGCGACGACGCGGGTCTTCTCGGCGGAGCGGCCCACGACGACGACGGAATGCCCGTCCGCGTGCAGCCTCCGCGCCGCGGCTGCCCCGATGCCGTCGCTCGCGCCCGTGACGACGATCACCTTGTTATCACTCATCGCTCATCACTCTCTCTATCGAGGTACTCAATCTCATTCGTGGGACACAGTACCACCATTGACTTGTAGTACCGTGGGGAGATGATCCTGAACCGGACTGCGCGCGGCGCACGAGAGCGAGCACGCCAGGCCATGCGTGCCGAGGTGGCCGCGACCGTCCAGGATCTGGTCCTCGAACACGGCTACGAAGAGACGACGGTCGACGACATCTGCACGGCCGCCGAGATCTCCCGCAGCACGTTCTTCCGGTACTTCCACTCCAAGGAAGAGGCCCTCTTCGGCCCGGCGGCCGACGCCGGCGAGTACCTGCGGGACGCGCTCACCGCCCGCCCGTCCGACGAAGCACCCTGGGCCGCCATGCGGCGCGCACTCAATCCGCTGATCGACCAGTACGAGGGCCACGACGGGCGCACCCGGCGCCTCACCCGCCTGATCATGAACACACCGGCGCTGGCGGCATGGCACCGCGAGAAGAACGCCCGCTGGCACGAACTCCTCCGCCCCGAGATAGCCCGCCGCCTCGGAGCCGACCCGGCCGACACCACCGACCCGCGCGCCGACGCCGTGATCGCCGCGGCCCTGGGCTGCGTCGAGGCCGCTCTGACCGCGTGGACCGCCAGCGATCAGCCGCGAGCGCTGTCGGAGATCCTGGACCGCGCGATGGGGGTGGCGTTCGCCCTGGAGCAACCGGAGTAACCGGAGTAAGAGGTGGATGTAGGTCATGGTCGACCCGGTGTGGCGGTGGCGGCCGTCGAACGTCGCGATGGCGTGCAGTTCCCAGCCCGTCCTGGCCAGGTCGGTCAGGTAGAGGTGCCGGGTGGTGTGGATGGAGAAGCGCGACAGGTCAGCGGCCAGCGCAACGTGGCGGACAGTCCCTGGACGCGCAGCTGGACTCCCCCGCCAAAGCCGGGCTCACCGGTATCTTCTCGGAGGCCGCACCCGTTGCTGGGCGGTGAGGTCTTGGTCGTCGGTGGAGCAGTGGGCGTAGCCGATCAGGGGCTCGGGCATGGCCGGGAGTGTACGTTCAGCCCCCGGCAATCGGGATTTTCACCGTACGGGGCATCTGCAACGCCGCAGGTCGCGGCGCCGGCGGTCTGCGGGTCTCGGCGTCTGGTGTACGCAAGGGGCTCGGCTATCGGGAAACACGGCCTGACCCTCCGAGCGTTCGGACTGCGGCAGATCCGGACGGTCTTGACGATTTCAGAAACGTGAGTGAGCTGAACGGGCTTGGCCACGAGTCACGCCGGCGGTTCTTCGGTTGCGACCGTCGTGTCGGCCCTTGCCAACTGCTACTGGGCAGCGTGAGTCACGAACCGCGGCGACGCCGGCATCACATCGTGCCGCGGGGTGGATTGGAGGCGCGTCACCCCGGGTCTGGTCACGCTATCGGGGGGTCAACACACAGAACTCATTGCCATCGGGATCGGCCATCACCACCTGACTGACCTCGCCCTGGCCGATGTCGATTCGAGTCGCTCCGAGGGAGATGAGACGGTCGACCTCCGCTTGCTGATCACCGTGCGTAGGTGGGGCGAGGTCGAAGTGAAGTCTGTTCTTCCCGGTCTTCGGCGCCACTGGCGGACCGCCCCACGTGATCTTCGGACCGCCGTGCGGCGAGCGGATCGCGGTCTCCTGGTCCTGGTCCCAGACCAACGGCCAGCCCAGCGCTTCGCTCCAGAAGTACCCGACCTCCTGCGAACCGTCGGACGCGAGCGCGCCGATGAATCCGCAGTCAGCGAGGAATTTGTTGTCCGGCCCGATGACGCAGAACTCGTTGCCTTCGGGGTCGGCGAGCACCACATGATCCTCCTCCGGGCGTTGCCCGATGTCGATGTGCCGCGCACCGAGTTCGAGCGACCTCGCCACCGTCTGCCGCTGGTCCTCGAGGGACGTGCTCGTCAGATCGAAGTGCATCTGGTTCTGGCCGGTCTTCTTCTCCTGGGACGGAAGACATCGGATCCGGAACCCGGTGTCATCGCTCGGCAGGAGCGTGATGCCATCGCGGGGGTCGTCGGCCATCTCCCAGTCCAGGACTCCGGCCCAGAAGCGCGCGAGACGGAGCGGGTCGTTCGCATCGAAGCAGAGCGCGACGAGCTGAGAAGTCATCCCGCATCTCCAATCTGCTGACTCACAGGCGCAGACAGGGCAGGTCCTCCTGCGCATGACGGAGCCCAACGCTAGCCCGCTCGAGGACTGCGACGCCAACGCATTTGGGTCAGAGGGCGACGTTTCCGGCGCACGAACCGCGATCAGGACAGTGGACGATTGACTCAGGCGCCTTCGACGCCGTCAACGGCGACGCCGAAGTTCCCCTGCGGCTCATCATGGCCAAGACCCGGCACAAGAACCCCGCACCACCATGCGCTACAGCCGGCGCGTAGATCGCGGCACAGGGACACATTCCTGAGCGGCCCGCCGTGCACCCGTGAACAGAAGGCACCGGCGATGTCGTCCGCCATGAACGAGGACTGCTTGACCTGACGCGGCCTAAAGTCCGGGGATTCAGCCGCTGCACCCCCGACCTGAAGCTGAAGGCCGGAGCACTGCGGACGAATCGGGTAGCGCCTTGGGCGAGAGCGGCCGTACCGGTTACTCCGCGCCGGGGAGGGCGCGCAGGGTGCGGGCGAGGAGCGCGTGGGCTTCGTGGGTGGCCTCGGGGCGGCCCTCGACGAGGTACTCCATCCACAGCCCGGCCAGCAGCACGCCGACCGTCCGGGCCGCGTGCCGCCCGGACGGGTACCCCGCGCGGCGCAGCGTCTCGGCGACGACCGTGTCGCAGCCGTCGGTCCAGTCGCGGGCGATCGCCTGCAACGCCGGGTCGCGGCCGGCCTGCAGGTACAGCTCCCACAGGCCGAGCTGGCGCAGCCGGTCGCCTTCCGGGCCGGCCTGCGGTCCCATCGCCGCCGCCAGCGCGGCGGCCAGGTCCTCAGGAGTGGGCCGGCCCGCGGCCGTGGCGGCCTCGGCACGGGCGCGCATGCCGTCCAGCTCGCCGGCGACCAGCATGGCGAAGGCCTCGGCCACCAGTTCGTCGCGGGAGGTGAAGTAGTAGGTCGTCGCGGCCAGCGGGAGACCGGCCCGCGCGGCGACCGCCCGGTGGGTGACGGCGGTGAAACCGCCCTGCTCCAGCAGGCCCGTCGCCGCCGCCAGCAGAGCGGCGCGACGCCGCCGTCCGCGTTCCTGCGCCGGCCGGGTCGCCTGCGGGGACTCGGAAGCGGTCCTGGGGGAGGTCAATGCGTGCCCGCCAGGTTGAGCAGCACGACACCGCCGATGATCAGCAGGATCCCGGCGACCTTGACCAGGCTCATCGCCTCGCCGAGGAACAGCGCCCCGATCACGGCGATGGCCGCGGTCCCGGCCCCGGCCCACACGGCGTACGCGACGCCGACCTCCATCTGGAGCTTCAGGGCGCGGGCCAGCAGGACGAACGAGGCGAGGTAGCCGATCATCACCACGACCGTCCAGCCCTTGTTGGCGAAGCCGTCACTCAGCTTGAGCGCCGAGGTCGCGAGCACCTCGGAAGCGATCGCGCCGACAAGCAGCAACCACGGCATGAACGGGCCCCCCATCATCACGACCGGCGGCACAGACCGGTACACACGTACCACTTTAGCCGCCCGCGGATCGGCCGGCTTCCCGTCCGAGCGTGGCGAGATCGCTTGCCACGGGTATCGAATGCGTGTTCCACTGTTGGTCATGCGTTTCGACGCCCTTCCCCTTGTCGAGAACACCCCCGCGGCGCGGCCGAAGATAGAGCGGCAGGCGGTCCGCCGGGCATCTGGTGACACGACCTTCTACGAGGTGCGGGCGCGCACGATCATCGACCGGGTGCCCGCGGCCATCGGGCTCGGCGTCCCCTGGGCGGTCAGTCCCTACCGGGGATGCGCCCACGCCTGCCTCTACTGCGCGGCCCGCCGCTCCCACCGCTACCTCGGGCTGGACGGCGAGCGCGACTTCGGCTCGGCCATCGTGGTCAAGACCGACGCCGCCAGGCGGCTGCGGATCGAGCTGGCCTCCCCCCGCTGGGCGGGCGAGGCGGTGGGCATCGGGCTGAGCGGCGACTGCTACCAGGAGGCCGAGCGGACCTACCGGCTGATGCCCGGCATCGTGGCCGCGCTGCGCGACGCCGGCAACCCCTTCCGGGTGATGACCAAGAGCGCGCTGATCCTTCGTGACGCCGAGCTGCTCGCCGAGGCGGCCGAGGTGGCCGAGGTCGAGGCCCGGGTCTCCATCGGCTTCGTCGACGACCGGCTGCGCCGCGCGGTGGAGCCAGGGGCGCCGAGCGCGCAGAAGCGCCTGGAGCTGTGCGCCGAGCTCGGCGAGCGCGGGGTGCCGTGCGGGGTGCTGATGGGCCCCATCCTGCCGTGCCTGACCGATTCCGAGGACCAGCTGCGGGCGGTGGTGCGGCGCGTCGCCGAGGCCGGCGCCGTGAGCCTGACGCCGATGGTGCTGCAACTGCCCGCCGGGGCCCGCGAGTGGTACCTGCGGTGGCTGGCCGAGGAGCATCCACGTCTGGTGCCGCGCTACGAGGAGCTGTACGGGCGCGAGCCGCTGGCCGCCGAGGACTACCGCCGGCGGGTGGTCGGGCGGGTGGCCGAGCTGGCCCGCCTGTACGGCATCGGGGCCCGGCGCGCGCCGTGGCGAGCGCGCCGTTCGGCCGACCGCCAGCTCGCCCTGCTGTGACCGCCCCGGCCGTGCGAGCCCACCCCTAGGGGTGCGGCGCCGTTTACGGCGGCGCCGTTTGCGCCGGATCGGCCGCGGATGGACGCGGTGATCGCCGGTGTGCGGCGGTTGATCCCGGTCGGGGGCGCGGGCCTGCGATCGGCTCGGTGTGGCGGTGGGGTGCCGTTAAGAAACGTGCGATGAGCCGCCAAACCGCGTCTGAGCTGGGATTTCTGTCAGACGGTCTTGCTGATGTGATCCAAGCGGTGACCGCCTGCTTGCCGAGGTCGCTGATGCCGAGGTTGCGGATGCGCTCACCGAACTGTGGGGCAAGTGCGCGCCGGCGACCTGGAACCGCAACCGGGCGGCGATCGGCTCCTGGCTGACCTGGTGCCCAGACCAAGAAACGCTGGCCCGCTTGTTCCGTACCGACGGATTGTGAGCGCCGGAACCGGCGACGGTGGAGGTCGGCCTGGCCGCGAAAATACCCAATCCATGCTCTTCCTCGTTTATCGCCGAGAAGGAGCACGGGTAAGGGGGTGTCAGATCGGCCTGTCGGCGTATCCCGGGCCCAGATCGGCGGGGGGTGGCTGTGAGAGTTGTCGTTGATCTCACGCGCTGTCAGGGCTACGGGCAGTGCGTCTTCCTGGCGCCGGACGTCTTCACGATGCACGGCCAGGAAGCGCTCATGTACGACACCGACCCTGACGAGGCCCAGCGCGAGCACGTCCTGCAAGCCGCCGCGGCCTGTCCTGTCCAAGCGCTCCACGTCGACAGGATGGTCACCCAGCACAGGACCGTGGACCCCGAGCTGTCCCACCCGACCAGTGACGGCGAGGGGGAGTTCAAGCGCAACGGCCACATCGTCATCGTCGGCGCCTCCCTCGCCGGTGGCCGGGCCGCCGGCGTCCTGCGCAGGGACGGCTTCAAGGGCACGATCACTCTCATCGGGGACGAGAAGTACCAGCCTTACGACCGGCCGCCGCTGTCCAAGCAGGTGCTGACAGGCATGGTCGACGCCGAGCACACCATGCTTCCCCACCTGCGCGAGATCGACGTCGAATGGCTGGCGGGAACGCCCGCGACAGGGTTGGACATCGCCGCCAAGCAGGTGAGCCTCGCCGACGGCCGGCGGATCGGGTTCGACAAGGTGCTGATCGCGACCGGCGCGCGCGCCAGGCCGTGGCCGAAGGAGGCGGAGGCGGAGCTCGACGGCGTGTACGTGCTGCGCACGCTCGACCAGGCGGACCGGATGCGCAAGCGGCTGGCCGCCGGCGTCAACAGGGCGCTGGTCGTCGGGGCGGGATTCACCGGCTCGGAGGTGGCGTCGGTCTGCCGCGGCCTGGGCCTGGAGGTGACCGTCGTTGAGGCAGGGCCCGCCCCGCTGGTCGGCGCGCTCGGTAAGGTGATCGGCGACATCGCTGCGACCATGCAGCGCGCCGCGGGCGTGGACCTGCGCTGCGGGGTCACGGTCACCGCGTTGGAAGGAGACGCGCAAGGGCGGCTGTCCGGCGCGCGGCTGTCCGACGGCAGCAGGGTCGAGGCCGACATGGCCGTGGTCGCGCTCGGCGCGATCCGCAACGTCGAATGGCTGGAAGGCTCGGGCCTCGCGGCAGGACCCTGGGGGGTGGCCACCGATGCGGGCTGCCGCGCCGTCGACGTCAACGGCCTGGTCACCGACGACATCTTCGTGGCGGGCGACGTGGCGCGTTTCCCGCATCCGGTCTACCACTACCAGTTCATGTCGCTGGAGCACTGGGGCAACGCCGTCGCTCAGGCCGAGATCGCCGCCCACAACATGCTTAGCGACCAGGCCCACCGCTGGCCGCACCTGTCGCTGCCGGTCTTCTGGTCCAACCAGTTCAACGTCAACATCAAGTCGGTCGGCGTGCCCGGCATCGCCGACGAGGTCGTGATCGCGCAGGGCTCGGTGAAGGAGCGCCGGTTCGTCGCCGTCTACGGCTACCAGGGAAGGATCATCGCCGCGGTCACCTTCGACCAGGCGATGTGGCTGGACTTCTACCGGGACCTTGTCGAGCGGGCCACACCGTTCCCGCCCGACTACCGCATGGTCGGCAGGCCCGACGAACTGCGGCCCGTTCCCGCCGAAGTCCCGCAGCGCATGGCTCCCGCCGCGGGGGCCACCGTGGTGGTGACCGGTCACGACCCGGCCGAACGCCGCGTCTCTCTCCTACGTCATCGGCAGTAGGACCCTCGAACGACCAGACAGGGGAGGCACCTTCGTGGAGCCGGCAAGCATCTACGAGCAGATCCACCAGTTCGCCAACCGGGCGGACCCTTACCCGCTGTACGCCGAGCTCCGCAAGACCCCCGTGGTGCGTCTGGAGGACGGCAGCTACGTCGTCAGCACCTACGAGGAGATCGTCGCGCTGCTGCACGACCCGCGCGTCAGCTCTGACAGGCGGAAGCTGGCCCACCCGCCGCCCGCCGAACCGCTGCCACCCTCCTTCATCGGCATCGACCCGCCTGAGCACGACCGGCTCAGGCAGCTGACGATGCGGCACTTCGGGCCGCCCCACTCCCCACGTGTGGTGGAGAGCATGCGCGGACAACTGCACGAGATCGTCAAAGACCTGATCGACGGCATCGCCGGCAGGACGCAGGCCGACATCGTCGAGGACATCGCCTACCCCTTCCCCGTCACGGTCATCTGCCACCTGCTCGGCGTGCCACGCGAGGACGAGCCCAAGTTCCACACGTGGGCCGAGGAGATCGCCGAGACCCTCGGCCCCGGCGAGGGCGACCAGGACGAGCGAGCCCGGCGCCGCGCGGCCGCCGTGCTCTCGCTGGCGACCTACCTGGGGGAGCTCGCCCAGGCCCGCCGCCAGAACCCGGGCCACGACGTGCTGTCACAACTGGTGACCTACGAAGGCCCCGACGGAGCGCTGTCGGAGGTGGAGGTGGTCACCACCGCCAGGATGCTGCTGGTCGCCGGGCACGAGACAACGGTCAACCTCATCACGAACGGCACGCTCACCCTCCTGCGCAACCCCGGGCTGATCGAACGGATCCGCAACGAGCCTGACCTGATCATCCATACCATCGAGGAGCTGCTGCGTTTCGAGCCGCCCGTGCACTTCCTGCCTCAGCGCGTCGCCCTCGACGACATCACGATCGCGGGCGTCACCATTCCCAAGGGGGCGAACATCATCGTGGCACTCGCGTCGGGCAGCCGCGACCCCGCGCACGTCCACGATCCCGATCGGTTCGACCCCGACCGTCCCTACATCCAGCACCTCGGGTTCGGCGGGGGAATCCACCACTGCTTCGGCGCGCCGCTGGCCCGCTTGGAGGCCCAGATCGCGCTGCACGAGCTGGCGAAGCGGCTGGTGAACCCGCGCCTGGTCACCGACCCGCCGCCCTACCGCCCGAGCTCGACACTGCGCGGGCCGCGTCACCTCCTCGTCGAGTACGACCAGGTCCTGCCGTACCAACCCTGAGGCCTTTGGCCGCCCCCGTTAAGAAGCGCGTCACCAGCCCCAAACGGCCGAAAAGACGCAGGTCTGCGGTTTGCATCTGAGAGTCATGGCAGTCCTTGGGAGTCGATTCCTCTACGGAAGACACCTTGCCTGACCTGCGGAGACGTTGCTGTTTGGGGCTGATGACGCGTTTCTTAACGGCACCTCTACAAGAACCATAGATGCCCCCATCGATTCGGGTTCGATGTGATCCGCACCGGTCCCCCTTGTCCCAGCTGCCGACCCTCCCAGCTTGGTGAAAGAGGAGTCCCAGCCGACGCCACCGGAGGCAGACGGTAAGGAGCGCAACGGAGCCTTGCGGGGACTGCCAGCGTGTCGGCCTGGCTGGGCCAGTCCCGAACTACGACCACCTGCATGTTGTCGAACCCGGGATGCTTCCCCGGCCGCGCCGGCGGGATGACTGAATCATCGTCCGGGGTTGGGTCGTGGGCTTGGGCGGCGGAATCCCGCAGTCGTGGGTCTTCTTCGAGAACTTGGAGCCTGCGGTGGTCTTCGGCCGAGCAAGGCGGATGTCGGGCTTCGATGTCTCCACCTACGGGGTGTACGAGGCGGTCCGGCAGGCCCGCTTTGTTGAGCGCCTGGGCCGCGACGTTCACACCCTTCTGGTCGACTTCGAGGCTGACGCACGTGACCACCGGACCGAACGACCCATCCTGGAGTTTCTTAGTGCTGGGCCTTCTTGCGGTGGCGGATGCTGGCAGGAACGCCGAGGTAGTTGCAGCCCGCCCCGGGGCACCGCTCCCAATAGCCGCTCTCGACCGCAGCCTCGCGGACGCCTTTATCGGGCCCGAACCCGTGGTGTGCAATGAGCCGGGCGATGGAATCTCTTCGGGGCTGGCGCGTGGCCTCAGCTCACGGAGGGCGGATGAGGCCCCTCTTCGAGGCTGCAGCGACGGCGGCGGTGCGGGAGTCCACGCCGAGTTTGGTGTAGATGCGCACCAGGTGGGTCTTGACCGTGGTCTCGCTGAGGAACATCGCCTTGCTGATCTGCCGGTTGGACAGGCCCGCCGCGACATGGCCGAGAACCTCCAGTTCGCGGGGGGAGAGCGTGGTGTCGGGGGTGCGGACTCGGCCCAGCAGGCGTGAAGCGACGCTCGGTGTCAGTGCGCTGGCTCCGGTAGCGGCCGAGCGGATGGCGGCGTGCAGGTCGTCCGATGGGGCGTCTTTGAGCAGGTAGCCCGTCGCGCCGGCCTCGATGGCGGCCACGATGTCGGCGTCGGTGTCGAAGGTGGTCAGTACCAGGACCCGGGGACCGTTCAGCGCGACGATCTGCCGTGTCGCCTGGCTGCCGTGCATGCCCGGCCCCAGTTGGAGATCCATCAGCACGACGTCGGGGGCGAGCGTGCGGGCGAGCTCGACGCCTTCTTCTCCGGTGGCGGCCTCGCCGATCAGCTCGAAGTCGGGCTGCCCGGTGAGCATCGCGCGGATGCCGGAGCGGACGACGGGGTGATCGTCGACCAGGATGAGCCGGATCATGCCGCCTCCCCGCGTGGCAGAGGCAGGGTGGCCACGACGGCCGTGCCGTCCCCGGGAGACGACTCCACGGTCAGGGTGCCCCCGAGGGCGCTCACGCGCTCGCGCATGGCCCGCAGGCCGTACCCGGTCCCCGTCGCCTGTCCGACGGGATTGCTCACATCGAAGCCGCGGCCGTCGTCGTAGACATCCAGCATGACCATGTCGTCCAGGTAGGTGAGGGTCACTCCGGCATGTTCGGCTCCGGCGTGGCGGCTGACGTTGCCCAGCGCGCCCTGGGCGACGCGCAGCAGCGTGACGTCGTAGTCGGCGGGCAGCGGGAGTGGGGCGCCCGAGACCTCGAAGCGCACCGTGGTGCAGGTGCCGGCCACGGCCGTGTCGCTGATCCTGCGCAGCGCCGCGACCAGGGAGGAATGTTGAAGGGCAGGCGGGGCCAGGGCTCGCACGAAGTTGCGCGCCTCCTCCAGGTTCTCCTTGGCCGCCGCCTCCGCTTCGACGATGCGGCGCTCGGCCTTGCCCGGATCATCGGCGAGGTCGCGGCGGGCGGCGCGCAGGAGCAGGATGATGCTGGACATGCCCTGTGCCAGGGTGTCGTGGATCTCGCGGGCCAGGCGTTCGCGTTCGGCCAGCCGGGCGGCGTCGCTCTCCACCTCAACCAGCTTGCCGCGAGTGCGGACCAGGTCGTCGATGAGCAGGCGGCGTTCCTCGCTCTCGGCGTAGAGCGCCTTGTAGACCATCGCCATGAGCGTTGCTACGGCGGCGCCGATCGTCGGTCCGATGACCTGTGCGGGAGTCAACCCTCCCTCGTGCCAGGCGGCGGCCAGGATGGCCGCGACGGTCAGCAGCGCCACGCCCGGCAACGCGACCGCCAGCGGCAAAAGGTGGAGGTAGGCGAAGAAGAGCGGGAAGGCCAGCCAGACGAACTGCGGCGAGGCAACGGCCAGCGCCGCCCACCCGAGCGTGATCACGACCAGCCACAGCCGTCCCAGCCGCAGGTGCGTCTGCCCGCCGAAGTGCGGCAACCGCCCCTCGAGGAAGATCCCGGCCGCGTACAGGACGCCGAGCAGCGTACCCCCGATCACCGGCAGGGCCTGGCCCTGCCGGGCAGCGCCAGCTACCGCGATCACCAGGAGAATCGCGAAGGTGCCGTGGATGGCCCACCGAAGCAGCCGCAGAGCGGGCGGGAACAGATAGTCAGACATGTCTCACTCAGCGTATGCAACAACGATCGCCTACCGCATCGTTCAAAAGAAGTATTTCGGCTGACCGAGTGCACGATGTGTGGAAATGCCGATGACGCGCAGGCTGGAGGAGTCAGATTTCCACTTCGTCTGCGACGGGGGACGCGCCGTGTTCGTGGCGCTCAGAGACCTACGCTTCGCCAAGGGACGGTTCGCCCTGATGGGCACCGTCGTCTTTCTCATCACCCTCCTGGTGACCATGTTGTCCGGCCTGACCGCCGGCCTGGCGCAGGAGAACATCTCGGCCGTGGAGAAGCTTCCCGCCGATCACATCGTCTTCGACAGCGGCGAAAAGCCCGCCTTCGCCGACAGCCGCATCACCGATGCCGCGTGGCAGGACTGGCAGAACGTGCCAGGCGTCACCGCCGAGCGGCTCGGCGTCTCCATGTCGAGGATCGCCTTCGGCGACGATCAGAGCGCTGGGGTGGCCCTCTTCGGCGTCAAGCCAGACGGCGAGCTAGCCGACGGGCGGCCGGTCGACACCGGCAAGGTCGTACTGTCCGCCGCGCTGGCGACCGGCAGCGGGCTGAAGTCCGGGGACACCGTGCAGATCTCCGGTAAGGACTTCGTCGTCGCCGGAACCGGGGGCGAGGCCTCCTACAGCCACACCCCGGTCGCCTGGATCAGCATCGGCGACTGGGAGTGGATGGGCCGGCAGGCCAGCGCTGACACGGTGGCCACCGTCCTGGCTCTGCGCAGCAGCGGGGCCCCGGACCTGGCCGCGACCGATAGCAGGCTCGGCACCACGACCGTCCCGTTGTCCGACGCACTCGCCGCGATCGGCTCCTTCTCCTCCGAGAACGGCTCGCTCCAGCTCATGCGCGGCTTCCTGTTCGCGATCTCAGCCCTGGTCATCGGCGCCTTCTTCACCGTCTGGACGATCCAGCGCCGCGGCGACGTCGCCGTGCTCAAGGCGCTCGGCGCTAGCTCCGGCTACCTGCTGCGCGACGCGCTCGCCCAGGCCGTCATCGTGCTGCTGCTGGGCGCGGGCGTCGGTGGAGCGCTCGGCGCGGCGCTCGGCGCGCTCGCCGAGGGCACCGTCCCGTTCGTGTTGTCCGTGGCCACCACCGTCGTGCCGGTGACGGTGATGATCCTGCTCGGCGCCGCCGGCGCCGCGCTGGCCATCCGCAAGATCACCTCTGTTGACCCGCTGATCGCGCTGGGAGCTTCCCGATGACCCTCAAGCTCACCGACATTGTCCTGACCTATCCCGACGGGGACCGTACACTGACCGCGCTCGACCACGTCAGCCTGGCAGTCGGCCCGGGCGAGTTCGCCGCCGTCGTCGGCCCGTCAGGCTCGGGCAAATCCAGCCTGCTCGCCGCCGCCGCCACCCTCATCACACCCGACTCCGGCACCGTCAGCATCGCCGGGCAGGACCTCTCCCAAGCCGGCCAGGCTAAACGAACAAAGGTGCGCCGGGACCACATCGGAATCGTGTTCCAGCAGGCCAATCTGCTGCCCTCCCTCACCGCTCTCGACCAGCTCCTGGTCATGGCGCATCTGGCCGGGGGATCTCCCCGGGCCGCCGGCATGCGGGCCCGGGAACTACTCCTGGCCATGGACCTCGCCGACAAGGGGCACAAGCGCCCGCACCAGCTCTCCGGTGGCGAGCGGCAGCGGGTCAACATCGCCCGCGCGCTGATGAACTCTCCCGAGGTCCTGCTGGTCGACGAGCCCACCAGCGCGCTCGACCATCACCGCGGCGAGCAGATCGTCTCACTGTTGGCCGAGCTCACCAAGCGCAGCAATCTGGCCACCGTCATGGTGACGCACGACCTGGCCACCCTGGCGATGGTGGACACGATCAAGACCATGACCGACGGCAGGCTCACCGAGGGAGCCGCGGTACCGGTCGCTTGACCGCGCCGGATCCGGCTGCGAGCTTTCCAAGGGGCAAGCCCTGGTAGATCCCACAACAGGTCGCCGGGGCGGTCTACCGGGCCTTGGCGTCTGCGAGGGTTTTGTGGACGACGCCGATGGAGACTTTGACTCCGGCGGCGATGGTGCGGATGGATTCGCCGCGTTCGCGGCGGGCGAGGATGTCGGCGCGTTTGTCGTCGTCGACGACCGGTCGGCGGCCGCCGACCCTGCCGCGTTTGCGGGCTGCTTCCAGGCCGTTCTTGGTCTTGCGGGTGATGTCGCGGCGGCGGTCTTCAGCCAGGGCGAGGGCCAGGGCGAGGATCAGGGAGCGTTCGGTGTGCTCGCCGGCCGCGATGCCCTCCAGCACCTTGACGCCGACGCCGCGCTGGAACAGGTCGTTGAGGACGATGAGTCCTTCGAGGAGGTTGCGGCCGGCGCGGTCGACCTCCTTGACGGTCAGCAGGTCGCCGTCGCGGATGTGGGACAGCGCGTTCAGCAGCACGGGCCGGTCGTCGGTGGCGAGCTTGCCGCTGATCTTCTCCTCGAAGACCTTCAGGCAGATCGGATCGAGGGCGTCGTGCTGCCGCTGGGTGAACGAACGCACCACGGACGGCCTGGCCACCGCCAACACCCAAGGCCGCTACGATGGCCGCCCCGCCAAATCGACCACGACACCCTCGCCATCGCCCGCCACCTGAAGATCGGCCGATCCACTCCCTACCGCGCACTTGCGGCGCAGGACGTGCCCCCGAAGCATCCAGCTAAGTTACTCGCCGGTACCGCCAACGGCTGTCCGCAGGTTCCTCTACCCCGGATTCTCCGTGGCGATGGCCGCCCTGCTCGCCGAGTTCAACGCCTACCTGGACCGAGATCACGCCGCCCCCGCGGCGGACCTCGTCGGTTACCGCCAGCACGCCGTCTGGCTCAGCCGAGACGAGCTAGTGGAGATGATCGGCCAACTGCGTGCGGCGATCGCGCCCCGGCTGGCGAATCCCCCCACGCCGGACCACACGCAATACCTGCTCAGCCCGATCCTGTTCCCGATCGAGGAACCGCCTGCCGACCCCCAGGACGGTTGAGCCGCCACCAGGGGGCCGGATCAAACACCGCACACGCCGGTGCCGGGGTGGGGTCAGCGCAGGCGGGACTCGATGGCCTCGATGATCCGTGGGCGCAGTTCCGCGGTGCGGATGACGGCGTCGACGGAGCCGACCTCGACCGCGCGCTGGATGTTGTGCACGCGGTCGAACTCCGTGGCCACCTCGCCGAGCTTCTCCGCGCGGACCGACGAGCGGAGCTCGTCGAGCTCCGCGGTCAACGCGGCGCGGACGGCACCGGAGGCGGCCGCCACGCGGGCCTCCAGCTCCCGCACGCGCGGGTCGGCCGCGGTGCGGGCGTTGACGTCGCCGGAGAACACCACCGCGGCGGCGGGGGCGCCGCCGAGCACCGAGGCGAACGAGCCTTCCAGCGCGAGCACGGTCATGTTCGGGTTCAGCGCCTTCGAGAACACCACGAACGCGCCGCCGTGGTACCGCGAGATCACGCAGAACACAATGGGCCCGCGGAAGTTCACGATCGCGCGGCCGATCTCGGCGCCGTACTCCAGCTGCAGCTTCCGCATCGACTCCGGCGAGCCGTCGAAGCCCGACAGGTTCGCCAGCACCACCAGCGGCCGGTTGCCGCTGGCCGCGTTGATCGCTCGCGCGGCCTTCTTCGACGACCGCGGGAACAGCGTGCCCGCGGTGTAGGTGTCCGGGCCGTCGGTGGGCGGGAAGCCGCGCCGCGGCACCGCCCGTGACTCGATGCCGAGCAGGCACACCGGCATGCCACCGAGATGCACGTCCTGCACGACTGCGGTCTCCGCGTCGGCCATGCCCGCCCAGCGTTCCAGCACCGGGTGGTCCTGGTCGGAGAGCGCCCGCATCACGGTCCGGATGTCGAACGGTTTCTTGCGGTCCGGGTTGGCCTCGGCGGAGAAGATCTCGCCGACGGTGGTGAAGTCACTGCCCACCACGGCATGCGGGAAGTCGGAGATGTCGCGGTCGACGGGGTCGGTGGTCTTCGCCCGCCTCGGCGCCTCCTCGCCGGGTGCGACGTACGTGTGGTCGTAGTACGACATCAGCACGCCCCGCGCGGCGGTCAGGTTCGGCGCCCAGTACTGCGCCTGCCCGTTCGGGCCCATCACCCGGTCGTAGCCGCCGATGCCGAAGTTGTCCTCGGCCGACACGCCACCGGAGAAGTCGAGCGACTGCTTGCCGGTGAGCACCATCGCCGAGTCCGGCGTCATCACCAGGATGCCCTTGGTGTGCATGAGCATCGTCGCCTCGGCGTTCCAGTACGGCTGCGCGCCGACGTTGATGCCCGCGACCACGATGTTGATCTCGCCGCCGTCCTGGGTGAACTCGACGATTCGCTTGAGCGCCGCGGCCACCCAGTCCATGTTCTCCGTGCCCGACTCCATGGAGATCCGGGCGCCTGCGGACAGCGCGTACCACTCCAGCGGCACCCGCATCCGCTCGGCCAGGTCCAGCGCGGCGATCACGCGGCGGCACTCCGGCTCCGACAGCGCGCCGAGCGACTTCGTCGGGTCGCCGAGCAGCACGACCCTGGTGACGCCCTGTGGGTGCCGCCGGGTCGGCGTGGTGACCACGCCCGCGACGATCGCCGCGGTGTTGCGCCCCTTCGGCCGGTCGACCGGCACCAGCGCGTGGCCGTCGTCGAGGTCGTGTTCGACGAAGTCGCCGAGCAGGCCGGTCAGCTCGTACGGGTACACCGTGTTGCGGCTGCTCGCGCGCAGCACCTTCTGCCGGTAGTCGTCGAGCGGCTCGACCGGCTCGTCCGACGGCTCGCCGACGGTCAGCTCGGTGCCGCCGGCGGCGCCGAAGGAGACGCGCACGGCGATCTTGGTCAGCTCGCCGGTCCTCCGGTCGCGCTGCCGCCCGATGAGCAGGATCTCCTCCAGCCCGGCGCCCGCGGTCGTCGGCAGCACGCGCCCGGCGATCATCTCCAGCTCCGCGCGGGTGATGCCGCTCGGCGGCCACACGTAGAGCACGATCCGGTTGGTGTTGAAGTGTTTCTTCGACGGTCGCCGCGACCGCGCGCGGCGGATCGAGTCGAGGCAGGTGGCGATGGTGTCCTCGGCCGTCGGCAGCGCGACCAGCCTGCCGTCGTGCTCGCGCAGCTCGGTCAGGTCGCGCACCTGTGCGAAGGCGACGAGGCGGTCGTCCGACGGGTTCTCCCGCGCCACGCACTGGAAGAGGTAGACCTCCTCGTCCGACGACGGCAGCCGGGTGAGGTCGAACTCGCTCAGCCGCTCCAGCTGCATCCGCTGCGCGATGTACGGGTGCAGGCCGCGGATCAGCCGCTCCTCGGTCATCCCGGTGGTCGACGGGCGGAACGTGAAGTGGTGGTGCATCACCGCGCCGCCGCTGCCCGCGACGGTGGCGGTGAGTCTGCGGACCTGGTTCGGCAGCGGGTGCGCGCTCACGACCTCGTGCAACGCGGCCGCCATCGCGTCGGAGTCCCCCGGCTGCATCTCCCAGGCGAGATAGATGTCGGCGTCGATGGCCTCCTCGCCGCTCGCCAGCTCCGCGAGCCCGCGAAGCGCGCTGCCCAGCGCTTCGAAGCTCACCGCGGAGGAGACCACGCGCGAGCCCGCGCGCTCGGCGACCACGAACGTGCAGCCCGCGACCTCGCTGGTGCGGACGCCGGTGAGACCCTTGTTGCCGTAGTACCGCCGGGTCAGCACCTCCAGCATGATCGCGTTGTCCAGGTCGTCGCGGACAAGCCGCTGGCCGAGCAGCCGCACCAGCGGCTCGGTGCTGCGCACCATCTCGGCGATGCGCTCGGCGCGGTCCAGCGCGTCCGGGTGCGCGTCCAGGTGGCGCAGGTGCTTGCGGACGTCGGCGTAGACGCGGGCGCGGTTGCGGCGCAGCAGCGGCTGACCGAACCAGGCGAACACCACGCCGCGCGCGAGGTCGGAGACCACGGGGAAGCGGACCTGTGTCGCGGCCACCAGCCGCTCCAGCGCGAGACCGGCGGGCTCGCGCAGTGTCTCGTCCGGCGGCGGCTCCCGCAGCCACGCGCCCAGCAACGTCGTGACGACCGTTGCGTCGGCGGACGCGCGTTGCTGGGCGAGGAAGATCCGGAACACCGCGGCTTCGAGCTCGGCGGAGGACTCCAGCTCGGTGACACCGTAGTGCCCGAGCGCCTTGGCGAGCTTGGCCTGGAACGCCTCCGGCAGCCCGGCGCGCTCGACGTCCAGGCTCTGCAGGTAGGTGTGGAAGTACTCGCGGGCGCTGTGCACGTGGCCGTCACCGCCTCCGTCCTCGCCCGCCGGCCGGTTGCGGCTCAGCTCGGCGAGGTCGGCGAACACGTCGATGAGTTCGAGCTCCTCGGCCAGCGGCCGGTGGCCGTCCTCGGTGGCCGCCCGGCGCGCGGCGAGGTAGTCGTCGAGCACCCGGCGTTCGTCGTGCGGGTCGACGTCGAAGCCCAGCAGCAGGCTGCGCAGGTCCTCCTGGCCGCGCGTGCTGCGCTCCCGCGCCGGGATCTCCCCGGGCGCGGCGGGCAGGTCCAGCTCGACGGACTCGGCGGCCGAGGTGTCCTCGGCCTCGGCGTCGTCGTCGGCGAGCGGCTCCAGCCGCATCAGCGGCGAACCGGTCTCCACCTGGCTGCCCACGGACACGACGCATTCCTTCAGCCGCGCCTTGAACGGCGCCCGCAGCACCGTCTCCATCTTCATGCTCTCCAGCACCAGCACCGGCGCGCCCGCCTCGACCTCGGCGCCGACCTTCAGCGGCGTGGCGACGACCAGCGCGGGCGCGGGCGAGCGGACGACGCCGCCCTCGTCGCGGGTGACCCGGTGCGTCACGCCGTCCACCTCGGCCAGGTGGATCGGCCCGTGCGTGCCGGTGAGCAGGCGGTACCGGGTGCCGTTGACGACGATCTGCCCGGTGTGCCGGTCGAAGCGGTCGAGTTCGACTTCGGCGGTGCGGACGACGTCACCCGCTTCGACGCCGACGCGGAACCGATGCGCGCCGACCCGCGCGACGCGCACACGGTAGCCGACGCCACGCAGCTTGAGGTCCAGCGGTCGGCCGCTCTCGTGCTGCACCTGCGGGCGTCCGCCGAACGCCGTCGACAGCAGCCGCTGCCGCTCGACGCGTTCCTCCTCCTCGTACGCCTCGATGGCGGCGGCCGTCAGCGCGACGGCGGAGTGCCGGTGCGAGACGAGCCTGCCCTCGCCGCGGACGCGGTCGATCCAGCCGGTGTCCGCGCTGGCGTCGATCACCTCGGGCTGGTCGAGCAGGTCGAGCACGAAGCTCTTGTTCGTCGCGCCGCCCTCGATGATCACCGTGGTCTGCGCCATCGCCCGGCGCAGCCTGCCGAGCGCCTCGTCGCGGTCTCGGCCATGGGCGATGATCTTCGCGATCATCGAGTCGAAGTCGGCGGGGATGATGTCGCCCTCGCTGACGCCGGTGTCCACGCGGATGCCCGGCCCGGCGGGCAGGTCCAGCCGCACGATGCGGCCCGGGGAGGGCGCGAAGTCGCGGTCGGGGTCTTCGGCGTTCAGCCGGGCCTCGATGGCGTGCCCGCGCTCCACCGGTGGCTCGCCTTCGAGCCTGCCGCCGGACGCCACCCGCAACTGCGCCTTGACCAGGTCGAACCCGGTGGTGGACTCGGTGATCGGGTGCTCGACCTGCAGGCGGGTGTTGACCTCGAGGAACGAGAACAGCCTGTCGCCGGGGTGGTAGAGGAACTCGACGGTCGCCGCGCCGCGGTAACCGACCGCGATGGCCAGCCGTTCGGCCGACGCCTTGAGCTCGGCTGTCTGCACAGGACTGAGCACCGGCGACGCCGACTCCTCGATGACCTTCTGGTTGCGCCGCTGCACCGAGCAGTCGCGGACGCCGAGCGCCCACGCGGTGCCCTCGCCGTCAGCGATCACCTGGACCTCGACGTGCCGGGCACCGGTGACCAGGCGCTCCAGGAACAGGATGCCGCTGCCGAACGCCCGAGCGGCCTCCTGGCCGGTGCGCTCGTAGGCGTCGGCGAGCTCGGCCTCGTTGGTGATCACGCGGATGCCGCGCCCGCCGCCGCCCGCGGTGGCCTTCAGCATCAGCGGGTAGCCGATCTCGGCCGCCGCCGTCAGGGCGGCGTCCAGGGTCTCGACCGCACCGCGGCTCCACGGTGCGACCGGCACGCCGACCTCCTCGGCGATCAGCTTCGAGCCGATCTTGTCGCCGAGCTTGCGCATGGCCTCCGCGCTCGGTCCGACGAAGGTGACTCCGACCTGCTCGCACAGCTCCGCGAACGCCGGGTCCTCCGCGACGAAGCCCCAGCCGACCCACGCGGCGTCGGCCCCGGTCTCCACCAGCGCGCGCTCCAGCACCTTGAGGTCGAGGTACGGGCGCGCGGACGCGGGACCGAGATCGTAGGACAGGTCCGCTTCGCGGACGAAGGTGGCCGTGCGGTCGATGTCGGTGTGCAGGGCGACGGTCTCGATCCGTGTCCCGGTCTCCGCGGCGATTTCCCGTACGGCGTGGATGAGCCGCATAGCGGCCTCACCACGGTTGACGATGGCGACACGTTTGAACACCCGACCGAGCCCTCCTGTAGACCAGCAATGTGCGCGCCGCGACACGGCGGCCCCTGCAGTGTTCACCTTTCCCTGTAACGGCTCGCAGCGGCATGTCGCAGACAGTGCAGGCTACGCTGCTCCAGTTGTGGAGAACGACCAAAAGCCGTCGGCCGCCCGCGCCTGACCAGGCAGGTGCGAACGGAGCAGCGGCGCGCTTCGCCGCACTTCGACGGTGACACGAAGCAGGGCTCGATGCGCGGTCGCCTTCCCCTGCCGGCCCTGACCAGGTTCGCGGCGTGGGCCCGGCCCACCGCGACGACGCGAGCTCAGCGGAACGTGCGCCGGTAGGTGTGGGGGCTGACGCCTGTGACGCGCTTGAAGCGGTCACGGAAGGCGGTGGAGGAGGCGAAGCCGACCTGAGTGCCAATGCGTTCGACGGTGTGGCCGGTGGTCTCCAGCAGGTGCTGGGCTTGGCGGACGCGGGCGCGGTGCAGCCATTGGAGCGGGGTCGTGCCGGTCTGCTCCCGGAAGCGGCGCATCAGCGTACGGGTGCTCATGCCGGCGTGGGCGGCGATGTCGGCCACCGTCAGGTCGCGGGCCAGCGAGGCCTGCAGCCAGGTGAGCAGGGGCTCGAGCGCGGAACCTCGGGTCCTGGACGGGAGCGGCTGGACGATGAACTGGGCCTGCCCGCCTTCCCGCTCCAGCGGCATGACCGACAGCCGGGCGGCGTCGGCCGCCACGGCGGAGCCGTAGTCACGGCGGATCAGGTGCAGGCACAGGTCCAGCCCGGCCGCGGCACCCGCGGAGGTGAGGATCTGCCCGTTGTCGACGTAGAGGACGCCGGGGTCTACCTCGATGTCCGGGTATGCGGCGGCCAGCAGGTCGGCCGCGGCCCAGTGGGTGGTGGCACGCAGGCCGCCGAGCAGTCCGGTGGCGGCCAGAGGGAAGGTGCCCGAACAGATGGAAGCGATGCGGGTGCCGTGGGCGGCGGCGGCCGTGAGGGCGTGGTGGACGGCCGGTGACAGCGGTCCCATCGGGCTCGCGGTGCCGGGGACGATGATCGTGTCGGCGCCCTCCAGCCCGTCAAGCCCCCAGGGGGCGCGCAGGGTGAACGCGCCGGCGTCCACCTCCGGACGCTCGGCGCAGACGCGCACCTGGTAGCCGGGACGGCCGTCCGGCAATCGCGTACGGGTGAAGACCTCGATCGGGGTGGACAGATCGAAGGGAATCACCTGGTCGAGCGCGAGGACGGCCACAGTGTGCATGGCGGAACGTTACCCCTCCGCGTATATCCCGCCAAGGCTCTGGATCTGCTGCCACGGAGGAGTCTGCTGGTCAGCCGTATGGCGGTATCCCGGTGATAGGTGTCAGAAATGCCACTGGGAGGTGAGTCGGCGGCCGGTTAGCGTCGGTGGCGCTTTCCAACATCGACGAGAGAAGGAACATGCACCCGTTCGTCTCCCCCGGCACCGGCCCGGCCCAGGTACGCATCGGCTTCCGGCGCGCGGGGGCGATCGGATGATCATGAACGTCGTCCCGCCGGTGCTGATCGGCCTGCTCTACGCCGTGGTGACGTCGCTGATCCGCGAACCGCACCGGCGCCGCTTCAACGCCGTCATGGTGGCCGGGGCGGGAGCCGCCTACCTCAGCGGCGGCGGCCTGGGCGGTTGGGAGTTCGCCTTCACCGCCGCCGCCACCTACTGCGCCTACCGGGGGCTGGAGTCGTGGACGTTCATCGGCATCGGCTGGCTGCTGCACACCGCATGGGACGTCCTGCACCACCTCAAGGGCAACCCGATCATCCCTTTCGCCCATGACTCGTCCCTCGGCTGCGCCATCTGCGACCCGGTCATCGCCCTGTGGTGCCTCCGCGGCGGCCCCTCCCTCGCGGACCTCATCCGTACCCGGCGGGGACCGCTCAACCGGTCTCCAGGCGGCGCGGCATGAGGCCGTCCGGTTCGGCGCCGCGCGCCTCTTCGTCGAGCCGAGGGCGGCGCGCCGGATGCGGCCGGATAATTCGGTGGAGCGGGCATCGGCAGGGCGGGTAGCGTCGGGCGCCGTAGACGAGGGCACTGACCGGGAGGCCGCGTGCGGGTTTTCGACGACGCCGACATCGAGCGATTCATCGAGGAGGGGTTCCTGCCGCTGCGCGAGGCCTTCCCGCGGGAGATCGCCGACCAGGCGCGGGCGATCCTCTGGGACAAGATCGGCCTGAGCCCCGACGACCGGTCAGGATGGACGCAACCAGTGATGTGGGCGGCCGACGAGACCGGCGAGGGCCCGTTCAGGCCGGCGATCGACTCGCCCCGGCTGCGCGCCGCCTATGACGAGCTCGCCGGGCCGGGCCGCTGGCTGCCCCGGGGCGCCGTGGGCAACTTCCCCATCCGCTTCCCCGGCCTGCCGCCGGCCGACGACACCGGCTGGCATGTGGACTCCTGCGTCCCCCGGGCCGACGGCTCGTGGGGGGTCGCGCTGTACCCCCACACCATGCTCCTGCTGCTGCTGTTCTCCGACGTCGGCCCCGATGACGCGCCCACCCGCATCCGGGTGGGGTCGCATCTGGACGTGCCCGGGGTGCTGGAGCCGTACGGCGCGGCGGGGCCGGACTTCGCCGGTCTGTACCCCGCGCTGGTGGACGCGAGCGCCGCGCGCCCGCTGGCCCTGGCGACCGGCTCCGCCGGAGACGCCTTCCTGTGCCACCCGTTCCTGGTGCACGCCGCCCAGGCCCACCTCGGTACGGTGCCGCGGTTCATGTCGCAGTGCCCGCTGCTGCTGAAGGAGCCGCTGCGGCTCGACCGGCCCGACGGCGCGTACTCGCCCCTGGAACTGGCCGCCAGGCGGGGGCTCCGCCCCGCCGCCTAGGCGTGCCCGGCCCGCAGACCACGACGGCCCGCCGGCAGTGAGCCGGCGGGCCGTCGCATGAGCTGGGTCGCGGATGGCCTCAGGCGTCGAGCGCGCTGCCCTTCTTCCACTGCTTGAACGGAAGCTGCCAGTAGCCCCAGCCGTTGTTCCACTCCAGCGCGCGGTTCGTGCCGACGATCTTGACGACGTCGCCGCGGTGGAAGTTGTCGTAGAACCACTTGGCCTGGTCGGGGCGGGCGTTGACGCAACCGTGGCTGACGTTGGCGCGGCCCTGCGAGCCGACCGACCACGGGGCGCTGTGGACGTACTCGCCGCTGTTGGAGATGCGCACGGCGTGGTCGACGATCTCCTTGTAGTAGCCGGGGTCGCCTTCCTTCTTCCCGGGGGAGATCATGGTGACCGGGTTGCCGCGTTCCATGGTGAGGTGGACGCCGTTGGTGGTGGTGTACTCGCGGGAGGTGGCCTTGCCCGCGCTGATCGCCATCTTCTGGACGACCTTGCCGTCCTTGCGGACGACCATCGAGTGGCTGCGCGTGTCGACGCTGCTGATCCACGCCGCGCCGACCTTCATCGTGGTGGCGTAGTTCTTGACGCCGTACATGTCCTTGCCGGCGCGCACGCCCTCCAGGCGGGCGGCGAACCGCACCTTCTGGTGGGCGGGCCAGTACTTGGCGGGCCGGTAGATGACCAGCGAGTCGTCGATCCAGCGCCAGGCGCCGTCGACCGGCTTCTGGGCGGTGACCTCCAGCGACTCCTCCACGGCCTTCTTGTCGCCGACCGCCTGGCTGAACCTCACCATGATCGGCATGCCGACGCCGACGGTCTCACCCTTGAGGTTCGGGGTGATGTCGGCGATCCGCAGCTCCTGGGCGGGCTTGAGCGTGGTGAAGGTGCTGGTCACCTCGGCCGGGCCGCCGTCGCCGCCGGCCTTGACCGAGACGGTGTAGTCACTGGAGGGCTTCAGCGGGCCCTTGGAGACCCACTTGGTGCGCGCGGCGTCGAACTCGCCCTTGAGGGTCTTGCCGCCGGCCTGGACGGTGACCTCCTCCAGCTCCCCGTTGCTGGCGGTGACCACGACGCGCTTGTCGGGACGGACATTGCCGGCGCCCTTCGCCGGGCTGATCTTGATCAGAGGGGCGGGCGTCGCCGGCGCGCTCGTGCCGCCCCCGCCGGGGCCCGACGAGGAGGGCCCCGCGCCGCTGGAGCACGACACCATCAGCAGGCCGGCGGTGACCACGGCCAGCCCGGCGATCGGAGTCCTCAGACGATGACGAAAGTCCCGCACAGACCTCTCCCCCACGGCGGCAAAGTGCAATGAAAAAACCCTAATAGGGATTGCCACCCGAACGTACATCTTTTGGGCGAGATAGATCACATTTCGGTCACCTTGAACTGGGAATGCGGACCAGGAAAGCCATCCGAGGCCGTCAAGAAGATCCAATGGGATTGTCAGCGTATGAGCCGGTCAAAGGGTGCACATGCGCGTGCGCGGATGGTGTTCACGCGGGAAACCGCCCCGTCTCGTGAACCGGCCGGCGGCCGGGCACGGACCCGCCACCGGGCCGGTGTGGGAGACCCCGCTCCCGGTCAGCCCTGGCTGAGCCGGTGGGTGAGGCTGGTGTGCCGGCGCCCCGCCCCGCGCGTCCGTACGGCCTGGGCCAGCGCGCGGCGCGAGCCGACGAGCACCACGAGTTTCCTGGCGCGGGTGACCGCGGTGTAGAGAAGATTGCGCTGCAACATCATCCACGCGCTGGTCGCCAGGGGGATCACCACGGCGGGATATTCGCTGCCCTGCGAACGATGGATGGAGACGGCGTAGGCGTGCGCCAGCTCGTCCAGTTCGTCGAAGGCGTATTCGACGCTCTCGTCCTCGTCGGTGAGCACGGTGAGTTTGCTTTCCTCAGGACGCAGGTCGGTGACGACGCCGACGGTGCCGTTGAACACCCCGGCGACGCCCTTGTCATAGTTGTTCCGCAGCTGGGTGACCTTGTCGCCGATCCTGAACACCCGGCCGCCGTAGCGGCGTTCGGGCATGCCCTCCCGGGAGGGGGTCAGCGCCTCCTGGAGCGCGTTGTTGAGGTTTCCGGCCCCGGCCGCGCCGCGGTGCATCGGGGCGAGCACCTGCACGTCGCGGCGGGGGTTGAGGCCGAACTTGCGCGGGATGCGCCGGGCCACCACGTCGACGGTGAGCGCGGCGATCTCCTCCGGCTCCTCGCAGGGGAACAGGAAGAAGTCGCCCATGCCCGAAAGGGCCGGATGCAGGCCGCTGTTGATGCGGTGGGCGTTGACCACCACCCCCGACTGCTGGGCCTGGCGGAAGATCTGCGTCAGCCGTACCCGGGGGAGGGTGCCGGCGGCGAGCAGGTCGCGCAGCACCTCGCCCGCGCCGACCGAGGGCAGCTGGTCGACGTCGCCCACGAACAGCAGGTGGGCTCCGGCCGCGACCGCCTTGACCAGCTTGTTGGCGAGCAGCAGGTCGAGCATGGACGCCTCGTCGACCACCAGCAGGTCGGCGTCCAGCGGGTTGTCGCGGTCGAAGGTGGCCTCGCCGCCGGGGCGCAGTTGCAGCAGCCGGTGCACGGTGGTGGCCTCGTGGCCGGTCAGCTCGGCGAGCCGCTTGGCGGCCCTGCCGGTCGGGGCGGCCAGGATGACCTTGGCCTTCTTCGCGCGGGCCAGGGTCACGATGGAGCGCACGGTGAAGCTTTTGCCGCAGCCGGGCCCGCCGGTCAGCACGGCCACCTTGGAGGTGAGAGCCAGCCGTACCGCCTCGGACTGCTCGGGGGCCAGGTCGGCGCCGGTGCGGGTGCGCAGCCAGTCCAGCGCGGCCGGCCAGTCGACCCTGTGGAAGGCGGCGAGCCGGTCGTGACCGGAGTCCAGCAGGCGACGCAGGCCGCCCGCCAGCGACAGCTCGGCGCGGTGGAACGGCACCAGGTAGACAGCGGGCACCACGCCGTCGCCCGCCGGGACGTCCTCGCGGACCACGCCCTCGGCGGCGACCAGCTCCTCGAGGCAGCTGCTCACCAGCTCCGGCGGGACCTCGAGGATCTTCACCGCGTCGCCGACGAGGTTGGGCGCGGGAAGGTAGCAGTGGCCCCCGTCCGCCGCCTGCGACAGGGTGTACCGCAGGCCGGCCTTGACCCGCTCGGGGCTGTCGTGCGGGATGCCGACCGCCTGGGCGATGGTGTCGGCGGTCTTGAAGCCGATGCCCCACACGTCGTCGGCCAGACGGTACGGCTCGTTCCGCACCACCGCGATGGAGCCGTCGCCGTACTGCTTGAAGATGCGCACCGCGATCGAGGTGGACACCCCGACGCCCTGCAGGAAGATCATCACCTCTTTGATGATCTTCTGTTCCTCCCAGGCGGCGGCGATCATCTTGGTGCGCTTGGGGCCGAGCCCGGGCA
This sequence comes from Sphaerisporangium viridialbum, assembly GCF_049674955.1. GTDB lineage: Bacteria > Actinomycetota > Actinomycetes > Streptosporangiales > Streptosporangiaceae > Sphaerisporangium > Sphaerisporangium viridialbum. The sequence continues at coordinate 4,377,669 of NZ_CP187232.1, forward strand.
CCTCCACCAGCCGCGCGGGCGCGGTCTCGATGACCTCCAGCGTCTGGACCCCGAAATGGCCGACGATGCGCTCGGCCATCTTGGGGCCGATGCCCTTGACCAGCCCGGACCCGAGGTACCGCTGGATGCCCTGCACGGTGGCCGGCAGGACCGTGGTGTAGGACCACACCTCGAACTGCCTGCCGTACTTGGGATGGGAACCCCACCGGCCGGTCAGGCGCAGGCTCTCGCCCACCTGCGCGCCGAGCAGCGGCCCCACCGCGGTCACCAGGTCGGCGCCGCCCCGCTCGACGGCCACCCGCGCGATGGTGTACCCGGTCTCCTCGTTGGCGTAGGTGATGCGCTCGAGGACGGCGGACAGCTCGACGCCGGGGGGACGGCCTGCCTCCTGGGTGGTCATGGCCGGTATTCTCCCGCAGCCCGCGCGTACCCGGGCGAGGGCAGGCCCTGGACGATCCCCGGTAATGTGTCAGCTGTTTCCAAGCGGCTTACCGATTCGGGGAGGGCGGCCGGATGCCGGCGGTTCTGGAGGGTACGGCTCGCGCGCTGCTGCGCCGCGTGGCCATCGAGCAGGCCGAGACGCGGATGCCCTCGCTGGCCGCCATGGTGCTGCGCGACGGCGAGCCGGTCTGGTTCGGCGCCCGGGGCAAAGCCGAGGGCGCCGCCCCCACCCCCGCCACCCAGTACCGCATCGGCTCGATCACCAAGACCATGGTCGCCGTGCTGGTGATGCGGCTGCGCGACGAGGGCCTGCTCGACCTCAACGATCCGCTGTCCAAGCACGTCGCCGCGACCCCGGTCGGCGACGTCACCATCGCCCAGTTGCTCTCGCACACCGGAGGGCTCACCGCCGAGCCGCCCGGCGGGTGGTGGGAGCGCACTCCCGGCGTCGAGATGGACGCCCTGGCCGGGGCCCTGGACGTCCAGACCGCCCGCCACCGTCCCGGCCGCCGGTTCCACTACTCCAACCTCGGCTTCGCCCTGCTGGGCGAGCTGGTCGCGCGGCACCGCCGGGCCGGCTGGGCCGAGGCGGTGCGGGCCGAGATCCTCGAGCCGCTGGGCATGCGCGACACCACGACCCGCCCCCGCGAGCCGCACGCCCGGGGGTACGCCGTGCACCCGTGGGCCGACGTGCTGCTGCCCGAGCCCGAGCACGACGCGGGCGCCATGGCCCCGGCGGGGCAGCTGTGGTCCACCCCCGCGGACCTCGCCAGGTGGGCGGCGTTCCTGTCCGGCGGCGACGACAGGGTCCTGCGCGGCGCCACGCTCGCCGAGATGCGCGAACCCGCCGCCGTGGAGGACGCCGACACCTGGAGCGTCGGCCACGGCCTGGGCGTCCAGCTGCTGCGCCACCGGGGGCGGCGCCTGGTCGGGCACGGCGGGTCGATGCCGGGGTTCCTCGCCGTGGTCTGGGCGGACCCGGCCGACCGGGTCAGCGTGCTGGCGATGGCCAACGCCACCTCGGGGCTGCGCGCCTCGGTGGCCACCGACCTGCTCGACATCCTGGACACCCACGAGCCGCCCATGCCGCGCGAGTGGGCGCCCTCCCCCGCCGACGCCGACCTGCTGGAGATCACCGGCCCCTGGTACTGGGGGCCCGCCGCCTACCTGCTGCGCCTGCTGCCCGGGCGTGACGTGTCACTCACCCCCGTGGGCGGCCCAGGCCGGGCCTCCCGGTTCGCCGCGCAGGCCGACGGCACCTGGCTCGGCCTCGACGGCTACTACGCCGGGGAGACCCTGCGCCTGGTGCGCCGGCCCGACGGCTCCCCCGGCCACCTCGACCTCAACACCTTCGTGTTCACCCGCGAGCCGTACGACCCGGCGGCGCCGGTCCCCGGGGGCGTGGACACCTCCGGCTGGCGCTGACCCCCGGCGCTCACCCGGGCGTACGCGCGTGCGACTCCCGGCCGCTTGGGGGTACGTGCCGGAGCAGGGCCAGGGTGAGGACGGCGGTGCCGAGCAGCAACACGGCGCTGCCCCAGGCGGCCACGTGCATCCCCGCGGTGAAGGCCTCGCGCGCGGCGGCGAGCAGCCGGGCGTCCAGCGGGCCGGCGAGGTCAGAGGCGGCGGTGAGGGCGCCCGCGAGGGTGTCGCGGGCGGCGGCGGCCGCCTGGGCGGGCACACCCTCGGGGACGGCTCCGGCGATGTGGGCACGGTAGACGGCGGTGCCGAGGCTGCCGAGCGTGGCGATGCCCAGGGCGTAGCCGAACTCCGAGCCGGTCTCGTTCATCCCGGCGGCGAGGCCGGCCTTGGCGGGCGGGACCGAGCCGATGACCAGGTCGAGGCTGAGCACCACCATCGGCCCGCCGCCGAGGTTGGTCAGGGCGAACCCGAGCGCCACCGCCACCAGGCCGTGCTGCGGCCCGGCCTGGGTGATCGCCAGCAGGCCTGCCACGCCGACGGCCATGCCCCCGCTGATGAGGTAGGCCGGGCGGACGCGGCGGGCGAGGATCGGGGACAGCAGGGCGCCGGCGATCGAGGTGGCCACCGCCGGCAGCATGGCGAGCCCGGCCCGCAGCGGCGACAGCCCGGCGACCAGCTGGAAGTACTGGGTGATGAACAGCATGATCGCGCCCATCAGCAGGGTGCCCGCCATCATGCCGCCCATGGCGGCGCTGAAGGACCGGTTGCCGAACAGCCTCAGGTCCAGCAGCGGATCGGCCAGCCGTCGCTGCCTGCGGGCGAACGCCACCCCGAAGGCCGCGCCGGCCAGCACCGCCGCGACGGGCAGGACCTGCAGGCCGTCCCTGGCCAGCTCCTTGAGGCCGTAGATGGCCGGCAGGATCGCGGCCAGGGACAGCGCCACGCTGGTCAGGTCGAGCCGGCCCGCCGCGGTGTCGCGGTACTCGGGCAGCAGCACCGGGCCGAAGACCAGCAGCAGGCCCATCGCCGGCACGCCCAGCAGGAACACCGACCCCCACCAGAAGTGCTCAAGCAGTGCCCCGCCCACCAGCGGGCCGACGGCGGCGCCTGACATGAAGCACACCATCCACACGCTGATGGCCACGGCCCGCTGCCGGGGGTCGCGGAACATGTTGCCGATCAGCGCCATCGTGGAGGGGGTCATTGTCGCCCCGGCGACCCCCAGCAGCGCCCGGGCCGCGATCAGCATCCCCGGGCCGGTGGAGTACGCCGCCAGCACCGAGGCGGCCCCGAACGCGGCGGCGCCGATCAGCAGCAGGCGGCGGCGCCCGATGCGGTCGCCCAGGGTGCCCATCGTGATGAGCAGCCCCGCCAGCATGAACCCGTACACGTCCATGATCCACAGTTGCTGGGTGGCGCTCGCGCCGAGGTCCTCGCTCAGCCGGGGCAGCGCCAGCAGCAGCACGAACACATCGATCGAGACCAGCAGGGCCGCCAGTGCCAGCACGCCGAGCCCCACCCACTCCCGCCGCCCGGCCCGAGAGCCGGTGACGCGCGGATCCGCCGTGGTCGCGGTATTGGTATCCATGGAAAGACCGCTCCTGTTTCGAGAGACGGCGAGGCGCCCCGTGCGGGCGCCTCACGCTATTGGGTCGGAGCGGGCGGGCGGAATTCGACACCCTCTCGCATGGGAGAGGATGGGGAACCGTCCGTGGCCCTCACCTGGTTGACTGCGAGGACCGGCTGGTCGACCGCGAGGACTTGGTCGACCGGACGACGCACGACCGGGCCGGTCACGGCCGGCCCACCGAGCACGCGGGACGGAGATGTGAGTACGGACACCCAGGTCGAGAACCTGCTGCGCGAGCTGGCGCCGCAGGTCGTCGGCGTCCTGGTACGGCGGCACGGGCACTTCGACACCGCCGAGGACGCCGTGCAGGAGGCCCTGCTGGCGGCCGCGGTGCAGTGGCCGGAGCAGGGCATTCCCGACAGCCCCAAGGCGTGGCTGGTCACCGTGGCCTCGCGCCGGCTGACCGATCTGTGGCGCAGCGACCACGCGCGCCGGGCCAGGGAGGTCGCGGTCGCGGCCATGGTCCCGGACGCCGACGCCGCGACACCGGGCCCGGGAGAGGACGCTCCGCCGGATCAGGACGACACCTTGACGCTGCTGTTTCTGTGCTGCCATCCCGCGCTGTCGCCGGCCTCCCAGCTCGCGCTCACCCTGCGCGCCGTCGGCGGCCTGACCACCGCGCAGATCGCCCGCGCGTTCCTGGTGCCAGAGACGACCATGGCCCAGCGCATCAGCCGGGCCAAGCAGCGCATCAAGGCCACCGGCATCCCCTTTCGCATGCCCCCCGAGCCCGAGCGGGCCGAACGGCTGCGCGTGGTCCTGCACGTGCTGTACCTGATCTTCAACGAGGGGTACACCACCAGCTCGGGCCCGGACCTGCACCGCGCCGATCTGACCGGGGAGGCGATGCGGCTGACCCGGGCCGTCCACCGGCTGCTTCCCGGCGACGGCGAGGTGGCCGGGCTGCTGGCGCTCATGCTGCTCACCGACGCGCGGCGCATGGCGCGCACCGAACCCGACGGCACGCTGGTCCCGCTGGCCGAGCAGGACCGCGGCCGGTGGAACCGCGAGCAGATCGAGAGCGGCATCGCGCTGATCACCGGCGCGCTGTCGCACCGGGCGCTCGGCCCCTACCAGCTGCAGGCGGCCATCGCCGCGGTGCACGCCGAGGCGCCACGGGCCGAGGACACCGACTGGGCGCAGGTGCTGGCGCTGTACGAGCTGCTGGGCCGCGTCGCGCCCAACCCCATGGTGACGCTCAACCGCTCCGTCGCGCTGGCCATGGTCAAGGGGCCGGAGGCCGGGCTGGACCTGCTGGCCGCGCTCGACGGCGACGAGCGGCTCGCCGGGCACCACCGTCTGGACGCGGTCCGCGCGCACCTGCTGGAGATGGCCGGTGAGCACGACGCGGCCCGCGACCGATACAGGGCCGCGGCGCGCGGCACCACCAGCATGTCCGAGCGGCGTTACCTGGAGACCATGGCCGCCCGGCCGGCGCCCGGGGATCCCGGTGCCGGGGACGGCTGAACCGACCACGGAGACGACAGGTGCCGAACGACGAACCCCTCATCCGCCCGGCCGTGCCCGCCGACCTGGAGGCGGTCGCGGCGATCTACGCCCACTACGTGACCGGCAGCCTCGCCACCTTCGAGGAGGTCCCACCCACCGTGCCCGACTGGGAGCGCAGGCTGGCGGACCTGGCCGGGCGGCGGCTGCCGTTCCTGGTCGCCGACGTGGCCGGCCAGGTGGCCGGGTACGCCTACGCGGGCCCGTTCCGCCCCAAACCGGCCTACCGGCACACGGTGGAGGACTCGATCTACCTCGCCCCCGGCTCGACCGGCAGGGGGCTCGGCCGCGCGCTGCTTGCCGCCCTGCTGGCCGGGTGCGCCGAGGCCGGTGCCCGGCAGGTGATCGCGGTCATCGCCGACACCGGGGAGACCGCCTCGGCGGCCCTGCACCGGCGCTTCGGCTTCACCGACGCCGGGCTGCTCAGGCAGGTGGGCCACAAGCACGGACGGTGGGTCGACACGCTGCTCATGCAACGCGACCTGTCCCCCGGCACGGGCTGACGTACGTCCCGGCCAGCGCCCGCACCGCGGTCACCAGGGCGAACTGGAGGTGTGGTACCTGTCTTCTTCGAGTGGACAAGAGAGGATCCGCATGGCGTGCCCGGTGACCGGAAGCGCCGGCGGTTCCCGCATCCGAGGAGTGGTGGCGTGAGAATCCTGGTCGTGGGCGCCGGCGCGACCGGCGGCTACTTCGGTGGCCGCCTGGTCCAGGCCGGCCGGGACGTGACGTTCCTGGTACGGCCCGGGCGGGCGCGCCTGCTGCGTGAGCGCGGGCTGCGCATCGTGGGCCTGGGCGAGAAGACCGTGCTCACCCCGCCCCTGGTCGTGGCCGGGGAGATCGGCTCGGCCTTCGACCTGGTGCTGCTGACGGTGAAGGCCACCGGGCTCGGGCAGGCGATCGTGGACCTCGCGCCCGCGGTCGGTCCCGGCACCCTGATCCTGCCCGTCCTGAACGGCATGCGGCACATCGACGCCCTGACCGAGCGGTTCGGCGACCGCGCGGTGCTGGGCGGCGCGGTCAAGGTGGTCACCACCGTCGACGCCGACGGCGACATCGTCCGCCTCGCCGACCTGCAGACCCTCACCTACGGCGCCCTCGGCGCGTACGCCCCCGAGCCTCTGGCCGAGGTGGGACGCGTGCTCGACGGCGCGGGGTTCGACACGGACCTGTCCGGCGACATCACCGGCGAGATGTGGGCCAAGTGGGTGCTCATCGCCGCGACCGGCGCGGTGACGTGCCTGATGCGCGGGACGGTCGGTGAGGTCGAGGCCGTGCCCGGCGGCGCCGTGTTCGCCGAGGCGGTGGTCGCCGAGTGCGCGGCGGTCGCGGCGGCGGCCGGTCACGCCGTGCCGGAGAGGGCGCTGGCGTTCACGCGCGAGACGGTGAGCACACCGGGCTCCCCCTTCGTCTCCTCGCTGTACCGCGACCTGGTGGCCGGCAAGGCCACCGAGGGCGAGCACATCGTCGGCGACCTGGTATCCCGGGCGCGGCGGCTCGGCGTCACTGTCCCCCTGCTGGAGGTGGCGGCCATGCACCTGCGGGTGCACGAGAACCGCGTCGCGAGGAACCGGCCGGAACCCGCTCCGGCGGCGTGACCGGGCCACCTGCCGGGCGTGCGGTTCGCGCGATGGCGGGGCGGCGCGAAATGATGCCCTGATGACCTGGACGGCACCTGAAATCACCCGCACCGGCGGCTCTCTCGTCGCCGGTGAGCGCGAGATGCTCGAAGGCTATCTCGCCTGGCATCGCAGCACCTTCCTGCTCAAGTGCGCGGGCCTGACCGCGGAGCAGCTCGCCCTGCGGGCCGCGCCGCCGTCCGGCCTGTCGCTGCTCGGGCTCATCCGCCACCTGGCCAAGGTCGAGCGCACCTGGTTCCGTCAGCGGTTCGCAGGCGAGCCGGTGGAGCCGCTGCACGCCGAAAGGAGGGACGCCGACTTCGACGACCTGGACCCCGCGCGCGCAGCCGAGGAGTACGCGTCGCTGGTCGAGGAGATGCGGCTGGCCGACGACGCCGCGGCGGACGCGTCCCTGGACGACACCTTCACCTTCCGCGACGAGGTCTACTCGCTGCGCATGGTCTACCTGCACATGATCGGTGAGTACGCGCGCCACAACGGGCACGCCGACATGGTGCGCGAGCGCGTCGACGGCGTCACCGGCGCCTGACCGGGCCGGGGCAAGTTCGTCGGCCCTCGCGGCATCTGCCCCGGCACTGGATACGCCCGGCCATCGACAATCCGCGCCGCTACTTCCACCCCTCGCCGGAGGCGATCGCTGAGGTCACCGGCCTGCTGTTCAGGCCGCCGCTCGATCTACCGGCAAGTGCTCCTGCGGAAAGGCGGCACACCACCATGGTCAGGGTCAGCGGGTGTATCGGCGCAGCACAGAGGCGTAGCGGTCGACGAAGAACCGCTGCGCCAGGGCGACCATCGGCCAGGCGAGGTGCGTGTACCAGCGGCCGGGCCGGGTGAAGGAGGTGACCGTGAACGACATCGACCCGTCGCCCGCCACCTCCAGGAGGAAGGACTCCTCGCCGGACTCCGGGTGGCCGGGAAGCGTGCCGTACGCGAACCCCGCGCGGCGGTCCTCCTCGACGGTCCACACGACGCGGCAGGGCGCGACGATCGCGAGCGGGCCGATACCGAGGTGGGAGACCACCACGACGCCCGGCGCGGCCCTCGGCGCGGTGGCCTGCGGCGACAGCCCGAGAGCGGCGTGCATGCGCCAGGTCAGCAGGGCGTCGGCCGCTCGGGCGAGGGAGGCGCCGTCGCCCATGGGATAGCGGCGCCTGAGGCGCCGGTACCCCTGCGGCAGCTCGCCCGCGCGGGTCGCCCCCGCCTCGGGGTAGGTGAGCTCCGCATTGTCGTACCGTTTCAGGTCCATCGTGCTCCTTGCCTGATGAGTCGTCGGATCACAGGGGCCGTGGCCGCAGCCTGCGCCAGGCGGCCACCCCGCACAGCGCGAACCCGGCGGCGTTGCCGACCCCGTGGGTGGCGGCCATCCACTCCACCGTGGGGTGGGGCAGCCCGGTCGCCTCGCCCAGCGCCCAGCTCAGCGCCAGCACCATGGTCGCCGCGAGGGTCGCGGCGGAGACGCACAGCAGGACGCGGGTCAGCCGGTCGGCGACGCCCCGCCGGACCTGGGTCCACGTCAGCCACCCGACGAGCCACATTCCCGCTGTGAGCACCACCGCACCCGCCAGCTCTGCCCAGTCGCCGGCGAAGTAACCGAGCAACACCAGCGCCGTGCCGCAGGGCACGGTGAGCGCGGCGGCCCTGGAGAGGGCGCGCTCCCCGGTGGCGCGGCACACCAGACCGGCGACCAGCGCGGCGGCGAATCCGGCGAAGTGGAAGTGCGCCACGGTGAGAGCGAGGAGGGCGGGCTTGAAGCCGAGCAGGGCGTGACCGGCGCGCTCCCACACCAGGGCCAGGCCCGCGACCGCCGGTGTCACCAGTGCCGTGAGCACCGCCACCTCGCGCGGGGCGACAGACCGGTGCCGCCACGCCCGTACGGCCGCGTGGAAGGCGAGCACCGCGGTGGCCACCGCGTACGCGACGGCGAGCGCCGCCGCGGCCGTACCCCGGGGAAGCCACAGCGAGAGCGCGCCCGGCACCGCGCCCACGACCCACACCAGCCTCACCAGGCGCGGCGTGTCGATCAGCCTCAGCCCGGCCGGCACCACGACCAACATGCCGGTCATGACGATGACATCGACCAAGGGGGTCACGGCGCCTCCGATTGAACACGTTCAACTGGCTCCTGTTCGCAGGCTACCAGGCGGCCGGACGCGGGCAACGGGGGGCCACCGGTCCCTGGATAGGCTTGCTGTCCAGCTGGCGAGTTTGCCGTGGTCGGGGTTCGTTCCCGACGAGGTCACTGCGGCGCCGTCGGCCGCGGTGACCCGGGTGGCAGAACAGTCGGGGTTGGACCCGCGGGTGTTGCAGGGGTACGGGAGGCGGGCGCATACCCGTACGGATCATCTGGCGCTGGCGGCGAAGTATCTGGGGTGGAAGAGCGCTGCGGCCGGCAGCACGGTAACGCGGTCGGCGCCGCGGGCAGCGGTGGCAACCCGCGGCGTCCGGACCTACCGATCCGTCAGCGGACCGAATACCCGGCCAAGGCGGCTTGACAAGTGGTTACGCGATGAGCAGGAGCACGCTGATCGCCAGCATCACCACTGCAGTAGCGCCGTGGATGCCGTAGACGGCCGCCTTGGGCCCGTTGCTGCGCAGCACGATCACCGCGTCGCCGACGGGTATAGCGCTGGCGGCCAGCAAGAACCAGCCCAGCAGATGGGTTGTCCCGCCGACCAGCACGATGAAGATGAAAAGCCCGGAGGCGATGTCGCGCACGCCCTTGACGGATAGCCAGGCCTGGAAGCTCCGGTCCTCGGTCGGCGTGTCGGGGATCCCGAAGCCGACCGCGGCCTGCGGCGCCCAGAAGGCGCTGGCGCCCATGAAGATGATGCCCGCGCCGATCAGTCCGGCGAGCACAGTGGCGATGTTGCTGAGCATGAGTAGTCCCCTCAATCCCGGATTGGCCCTCGGCCGGGCGGGATGTTGTGGTTGAGACGGAAGATGTTCTCCGGGTCGTAGACGGCTTTAAGGCCGGTCAGCCGCCGGTAGTCCGTGGCGTTGTAGGCGGAGCGCACCTGAGTGGCGGCGTTCTCGCCGTTCATGAAGTTGAGGAACCGGCCGCCGGTGCTCCATGGCGCGATCGCCTCGAACATGCGCGCGTGCGCCGGCCGGATCTGGGTGATGTCGGCGCGTTCCAGCCGGGACACCACGTTGAACAGGTATCGCGCATCGCGGTTGCCGACGGCATTGTCCACGGCGGGCGGGTGGGCGAGCCTGCCGCCGAGGTGGCGCAGTTCGACGATGTGCGGCACCGGCGCATGGGGGCCTGCCAGGTCGAGGATGGCTTGCACGGCAGTGGCGTCGAGTTCGCCGAGCATGGCCGTGCCCGACTCGACCGCACCCGGGGCGACGGGGTCGTTGTAGATCGACCCGGCTTCGGCGTAGGCCAGCTCACCGAGGGTGTCGCTCATCGGGCCGATGGCCCGCAGCGGCGCCACCAGGCGCTCGCCGGCTCCGGGATCGACGGCCGCGCAGGCGATGCGGATATGGATGGTGTGACGGCCGCGCAACGGCTCCGGGATCGCTGGAACGTCCGGCAGGGAGATCAGCGCGACCGAGGAGTTCATCGCCTCCGGCACTGTGGCGGCCCATTGCAGGTAGGTGCCGAACACATCCGCGGCCTTCTCAACGGGAAAGACCAGTGCTCCGCCATACAGCGTGGTGACCGGCATCAGATCGATCTCCATTGCGGTCACCACGCCGAAGTTGTCCCGGCCGCCGCGCAGAGCCCAGAACAGGTCCGGCTCGCAGTCCCGGGTGACGTGCCGCAGGCGGCCGTCCGCCGTGACGACGTCGAGGCTGCGCACGTGGTCGGCGGCGTAACCGAAGCTCCGGGACAGCAGGGCCAGGCCACCGCCGAGGGTGTAGGAGACCGCGCCCACGCGCGGGGCCGAGCCGGACAGGGGTGCCAGCCCGGCCGGTGCCGCCTCGTGGATCACCTGATCCCAGCGTGTTCCCGCGGCCACCCACGCGGTGCCGGCATCGGCGTCCACCCGGACGGCGCTCATCCGCGCGGTGGTGATCAGCACTCCGCCCTCGGCGGCGACGGCGGCCGAGGCATGCCCGGTGCCCTGCACCCCCACCGGGAGCCCGCGTTCCCTCGCGTACGTCACCGCCGCCTGCACGTCGGCGGGTCCGGCGGCGCCCACCACCAGGTCGGGACGATGCCGGCGGGCGGTCTGCCAACCGGCGCGTTCCTCGTCGTACCCCTCGTCGCGGGGCGCGAGTACCGGCCCCATCACCTGATCGGCCAGCCGGTTCATGATTCCTCCTTCTCGCCGCCGAGCCGGGTGGCCAGGAACCGGCCGGCACGCTCCAGCGCCGCTGCCGCCTCGGCCGATTCGTCGTCGAGCTGGAACACGTGTGGTTGACGCGGAACCACCTCCAACGTCACCGCGACCTCGTCGGCCCCGGCGCGTCCGGCCAGCCGTACGGCGTCGTCCAGCAGGAGCTCGTTCGAGCCGACCTGGATCAGCAGGGGCGGCAGCCCGGTGAGATCGGCGAAGACCGGGCTCGCCTCGGGCGCCGCACCGTCACCGCCGGCGAGGTACTGATCGAAGAGCCACTCGAGATCGGCCGGAGCGAAGAACGGGTCCACCCCGTCCTTGGACCGCATGCTCGCGCCGCTGAGGGTCAGATCGACCGCCGGGGAGAACAGGACCGCCGCCGCCGGCATCGGCAGGCCCGCGTCCCGGGCGCGCATCATGGTGACGACGGCCAGCGCGGCACCGGCCGAGTCGCCCGCGATCACCAACCGCTGCGGGTCGACATCGGAGTCCAGCAGCTCGCGGTAGGCCGCCAGGCAGTCATCGGGCGCGGCCGGGAACGCATGCTCGGGCGCCAGCCGGTAGTCGAGCGAGACCGCCCGGCCGTCCAGGTGCCGCAGCAGCGTGGCGGAGACGTGGGCGGTGACACGCGCCGACCCGACCACGAACCCACCGCCGTGGAGATACAGCAGCACGTCCTCGCCCGCCGTGCCGGGCGTCGCGGTCCGCAGCTCCAGTGCCGGCCGCCCGCCGAGTGTCGTCGCCGTCGAGTCGACGTCCGCAGGCAAGGGCCGGGTGAACATCGCCGCGAACTGCTCGCGCCGTTCGGCAATGTTGGGCATTTCGTCCTCCAGGAATTAGTCAAGCTCCCTGACAGTCAGGTGACCTTACCACGCTGGCTGATACTGTCAAGCGGCCTGACTAACTCGCCTGGAAGAAGGACCGCACGACTATGACGACGCGTTCAGGAACGCGGGAGCGGCGACACGAGCCGAAGCTGCCACTCCCCACCCTGCTCACACAGGTCAGGGACATTGCGCTCGAGGGACTTCACCAGCAGCTGGCCGACGAAGGGTTCGAGGGGATCCGGTACGTCCACGGCTCGGTCTTCCGGTTCATCGACGCCGAAGGTTCGCGGCTGACCACGCTCGCCGAACGCTCCGGACTCACCAAGCAGGCGATCGGCGAACTTGTCGGCGAACTAGAGGATCACGGTTACCTCGAGCGGGTCGCCGACGAGGCCGACCGCCGCGCGAAGATCATCCGGCTCACTGACCAAGGCAGGACGGCCCAGGCCGCAGCCGCCCGGATCCTCGCGGACGTCGAGCAGCGATGGTCTCGGCTTCTCGGTAGGGACCAGGTCACCATGCTGCGGCACGCTCTGGAACAGGTCATCGCCCTCGAAGCGGCTAGTACTGCATAGCTAGATCTGTAGGACCTGTAGGCGCAGGTGCCGCTTGAAGTGGTGCCTGCGCGCTCGGGCTTGGTGGCTCCGGCGCTGTTCCGACCAGTAAAGCCCCAGCTCAATGATGTGATCGTCACTGCCGATCAGGTTGAACAGCCGGCGGACCTCACCGATGGACAAGGCGATCAGGCGGTTGGCGGGTCTGGTCCGGTCGCGGTCGGCAGCCTGGGACGGTTCGCGTGGGTTCGCCGGTGTCGTCCTCGCGGGCGGCCGCGGTTGTCCACAGGGTATGGGTCCCCTTTTTAGCGGTGGCTCGTAAAACAGCGAGAAACACCAAGGCCAACATGGCCAACGTGATGTGCCGGTACCAGGCGTGATAGAGCCGGAACTGATACTGATCCAGCCCCGCCTCCTGCTTGGCCGCCTCGAAACACTCCTCGATCGGCCACCGCGAACCAATGACCCGCACCAACTCCGGCAGTCCTTCACCGCGCGGATCGAAGCAGTGGAAGTAGGCCAGCTCGCCGTCGGCGATATTGCGGCGGATCACATAGCGGTGGTGTGGGATGGGCGTGTCGATCACGGCCCAGTCGTAGACCCGGAACCCTTTGGCGCCGATGCCGCAGGCGCGCCGCTGCCAATCGTGGGGTTTCAGGCGCGCGGCCAGGTGTGCCACGCGCATGCAGTTGTCCTTTGCGGTGGAGACGTTTCCTGTGGTGATGTCGGTGGTCTTCGGGACGGCCATGCAGTAGGCGATCTGCTCGCGTTCCAGATACGCGCGCAGGTGCGGGTTTTGGCCGAACTCCTCGTCGGCGGCGAACCAGGCGAACGGCACCCCGGCCGCCACCGTCCTGCCGATCATGACCTGGACCTGCTGCGGGCGGGTGGCGAAGGTCACCTGTTCGGGCACATGCGCCTCGGCCCGCCGAACGGGATCGGCGCACCAGGACTCCTGCGGCAGATACAACTCGCGGTCGATCAGCACCCGGTCCCCGCGGGTGTTGGTGTAGGCCAAGAACACGCCGATCTGGCAGTTGTCGATCCGGCCCAGCGTGCCGGAGTACTGCCGCTGCACGCCCGCCGATTTCCTGCCCTTCTTGGCGAACCCGGTCGGGTCGGCGATCAGTACCGCGCGTTCGTCGGCGAAGTGCTCCATCGCGTAGGCGCGCACCTCATCGCGCAGCCCATCGGCATCCCACGGGGTCAAATTGATGAACCGCTGAATCGCGGTGGGCCTGCGCTCGCCGGTGAACTCCGAGATCGTCCAGGAGTTCTTACGCGCCAGCGGCGCCAGCAGTCCCCGCAGATACTGCCGGAAATGCTCACGCGACTCCGTCCGGAACCATCGGCACTCGAACCGCGCACGCACCCGCTCGAATTCCGACTGCCAGGCATCCAAATCCGCGAAGGTCACCGCGCCTGTGCTCTTGTGAGGCTGGGGCATGCCGATACCGTCACACACCCCAGGCCTATCACGCAGAGAAACCAGACGATCGCCAAGCGCGATCTAGGCATGTAGTACTAGCACTCCGACCGTGTCCCCCCCGCAGTAGGCGTGCTGCCGCGACCCCGGCATGGACGCCGACCAGAATCTCCTCGCTGCGCGACGCCTACTCGCGCCATGGAGCAGGCTCTCGCGCCGGCCAGGTCGTCGACGCGCTGCTGGAGCGGAGCCACGAGAAGCTCCGGCTCCTGTCCGTCGTCGGCGACCGGCGACCTCAGGCCTGACGGCTCCCGGACCGGTTACGCCATGTCCCAGAGCAGGCGGTAGTAGGCGATGCGCTCCGGGTCCGGGGCGATCCCGTACGCGTCGTACAGGACGCCGTCGTATCCAGGGCCGTAATTCCAGTCTGTGCTCCACGCCGCGACCGCGAGGTCGGCCCACCGGTCGGCCACCCCGAGCGAACCGAGGTCGACGTGCGCGGCGAACGTGCCGTCGTCGTGCAGCAAGGTGTTAGGAACGCACGCGTCGCCGTGACAGACGACGAGGCGGTCGATCGCGGGCGGCTCGCCGATGCGCGTCCGGGCCTCCTCAAGCTTCAGATGCCGGTGCTCGGGGAACCAGTCAGCCGGTCCCTCGCCGCCGGCGATGCGCTCGTCGGCGCGTGCGAGCCGTCGATCGATGCTCCAGTCGTACGGGCACCGCTCCACGGGCAGGGTGTCGTGGAGCAGGCGCAGCCCTCGGCCGATCGCGGCCGCCGCGGTCGCCGGGTCGGCGGTCCACCGAGGGTCCACCGCCGAGAGGCCGGGGACCGCTGCCGTGACCAGCCACGCGCCGTCGGCGTCCGCACCGTGCTCGATGACCCGCGGGACGGTCACCCATCGCCGCGCCCAGGCCAGGCGCTCCGCCTCGCCGGGAAGGTCGATCTCCGGGGTGCCGGCGGCGACCCATTTGACGTACCTGGTGCCGTCGCGCCCGTCCTGGAGGCGGAACGTCAGGCCGCCGAGCTCGTTGCGCCACACCGGAGTGACGATGTCGCCGCCGGCGAGCGCCGTGACGACGTCGGGAACGGTCACGGGGCCGGTCGGGATCTCGGAGATGGCGGGGCGGCTCATGGGGACACAACCCTCCCAGGGAGCGGCGCCAGTAACAAATGGTTTCTCGATCCCGAGTCGAAGGGCCTGTCGGTGAGAACTCGCGCCGGTAGGCCGGCTCTCCAGGACCTACAGCGAGCCGCGCGGAGTTCGACCATGCCGCCCATGCCGGACACCTGGTCGTTCAGCATGTTCAGCCGGGTCGCGCCGCGGCCCCTGCCGAAGTACTTGGGGTTACGACAAGACCCTCGAAGGCTTCCGGTAGCGATCATTAGCGGTCAAACCGATGCTCACCACGACAAACGCTTAGCTCACGATCCGCTTCCGATGTTCCTCGGACCCCGGCTCACCGAGGATTCAAGGACAGCTCGTACTCGACCTGGGCGATCAGGTTGCCGTCGCCGAAGTCGTAGCCGCGAGCCGCACCCGACTGGGTGAAGCCGCTTTTGGCGTAGAACCGGCGCGACTGGGGCGTGTCGCGCAGCGTCCACAGGTGCACCTGGGCGAAGCCGTCCTCGCGCAGCCTGCGCAGGGTGGCGGCCATCAGGGCGCCCGCGACGCCGGTGCCCCAGCCGCGCGGGTGGCCGAAGAAGCTGAAGATCTGCGCCGAACCGGGGCGAGCCGGCGAGGAACCGAAGAAGGAGAGGGCCAGCGGCCGCCCGTCCAGCGCGGCCAGCATGACGACGTCCTCCCCCTTGGCGAGCACGTCGTGCCACTTGACGCGCCGGTGTCCCACCGCCTCGGCGAAGAACTCGGGGGCGAAGAAGCCGGCGTAGGCCACCTTCCAGGACTCGGCGTGGATCTCACCGAGCGCTTCCCCGTCGCCCGCGGAAGCCAGGAAAACCGTGAAATCTTGGGCCACAAGGTCACACTATGCACCCCTGCGGCGATCAAGCCAGAGTGGCTTTAGGTGGTTTCGCTCGCGTCCATCCTGTCGCTCGGCGGCGCGATATGGCCCCGGACTCCTACCTCTGACCCAGCGAAGTGGCGGTCAGGATTTCGTGACCGCGGTCTTCTTTGGTCCTGCGGGTAGTGATCACGGGCCCGGCAGACGGTCGTTCCCTTGCGTGTCAAACGCCCAGGCCCGCGTCAATGGCGTCGAGGAGTTTGCCCAGGTCCACCAGTTGCTCGCGCTCCAGCATTCCGAACACCTCGCGCAGGACGCGCTCGCCCGCTGCCGTACCGGCGGCCAGTGCCTTGGCGCCCTCCGTAGTGAGGCTGACGAGCTTGGAGCGCCCGTCCTCGGGATCTGCCGTCCGGTGGACCAGCCCCTCGCGCTCCAGCGCCTCGACGGACTGGGTGACCGACCGAGGGGCGTGACCGAGTTCTTCCGCCAGTGACGACTGCCGCATGGCGCCGCGTCGATCGAGCACCTGCAAGACCTTCGTACGGGCCAGCGACAGCCCTCCGGCTGTCATGCCGTCGTCGACGACTCTGCGCAGGCGGTATCCGAGCGACAGGTACCGCAGTCCGATCTCTACGGGCGTCGCCATCCGATCAACCATGGTCATCACTCCTCGCCTCCGCCCGACTGGTGAGGTACCTCATCGAATGTTACGTTAATGAGGTACCTCAACATTAGCCTCCAGGGGGAACTCATGGACACTCGGCCCGTCATCGTCATGACCGGCGCAACGAACGGCTTGGGCCGCCTGGCCGCTCTCGACCTGGCCCGCACCGGGGCCCGCCTCGGCATCGTCGCCCGCAGCCGGCACAAAGCAGACGCGCTGCGGCAGGAGATCGAACAGGTCGCCCCCGAGACCCCGGTCGATGTCTTCCTCGCCGACCTGTCCCTGCTCACCGATGTCCGACGGTCCGCAGAGCAGATCGATGCGCACTACCCGCGGATCGACGTACTGATCAACAACGCGGGCCTGCATGCCTTCTCCCAGCGGGTCACCTCCGAGGGATTCGCCGAGATGACCGCGGTGAACTACCTCGCGCCGTGGGCGCTCACGAACGCTCTGCGCGACAAGATCACGGCCTCGGCACCCGCCCGGATCGTCACGGTCGCCTCCCGGGCCTCACTCCGGGCCGGCATCATCGACCCGCCCAAAGACCTGACCGACACGGCGGACTTCACCCGTCGCGAGTCGAGCCTGCTGTACGGCCGGACCAAGCTGATGGACATCATGTTCACCCAGGAACTCGGCCGGCGGCTTGAGGGAACGGGCGTCGCGGTCACCTGCCTGTGCCCGGGCTTCAATGCCACCGGGCTCGGGCGTGAACTCCCCCTCGCCGAAACCCTGGAGAAGGTCCTCACCCGGCTGAACATCGGCAACCCCCAGCACGGCGCCGACATCATCGTGAAGCTCGCGACCGACCCCGCCTTCGCCGGCATCACGGGAGGCTACTTCGCCGCCAAGACCGCCAGGCCATTGGAGTGCCCGGAGATCGGCCGCAGCGAAGCAATCCAACGCGCGCTGTGGGATGCCACCGCCGAACTCCTCCACGACATCCGGCGGCCCAACAGCACTTGAAAGGCTCAGGCCGTGGCCGACCCTGTCGCCCTCGCTGCAGACACGATCGACGCCGTACAGGCCCCATCACGGGCCGTCCTGGGCCGATATCGCCTACCGGACGGAGCGATCGAGGCGTCAGCGACAAATCTCCGGCGAGATTTTCGTTGGGTGGGTCAGGTGTTCGGGTCGGGTGTGTGCTGGGAGCGTTGGGTGGTGGTCTGAGGGCTTTCCAGGGGACGAAGGGGTCGTTATGGCGGACGGGATGAAGGTGGGTGCCTCGGTGACGGGGCTCGGGGCCACGACGCCACTGGGCGGGGACGTGGCCTCCACATGGGCCGGGATGCTGGAAGGGCGGTCCGGCATCACCGTCATAGAGGAGGAATGGGCGGAGGACCTGCCGGTACGGATCGCCGGACGGATGCGGGTGGACCCCGCCGAGGTGCTGGGCCGGGTGAAGGCCCGGCGGCTGGACCGCTGCCAGCAGGCCGCCCTGATCGCCGCGCGCGAGGCATGGGCCGACGCCGGGGCCCCCGAGGTCGCCCCCGAGCGCCTGGCGGTGGTCATCGGAACGGGAGTCGGCGGGGTGCTGACCACGCTCGCCCAGGACGACGTGCTCGAGGCGTCCGGGGCGCGGAGGGTCTCGCCGTACACGGTGCCCATGCTGATGCCCAACGGGCCCGCGGCCGTGGTCAGCATCGAGCTCGGTGCGCGGGGCGGCGCCCACACGCCGGTGAGCGCCTGCGCCTCCGGGTCCGAGGCGATCGCCATGGGGCTGGACCTCATCCGCCTCGGCCGCGCCGACGTGGTGATCGCCGGCGGGGCCGAGGCGTGCGTGCACCCGCTCACCATGGCCGGGTTCGCGCAGGCCAGAGCCCTGTCCACCCGCAACGACGCCCCTCAGGAGGCCTCACGGCCCTTCGACGCCGGGCGCGACGGCTTCGTGCTCGGCGAGGGGGCCGCCCTGGTCGTCCTGGAACGGGCGGGATTCGCCGCGGCGCGTGGAGCCCGGGCGCACGCCACGCTGGCCGGTGCGGGCACCACCTCCGACGCCCACCACATCACCGCGGCCGACGCGGGCGGGCAGGTGCGCGCGATGCGGCTCGCCCTGGCCTCGGCGGGGCTGGACCCGCTGGACGTCGGGCACGTGAACGCCCATGCCACCTCGACCCCAACCGGCGACCTGACGGAGGCCCGTTCGATCACCGAGGCGCTGGGGACCCATCCCACGGTCACCGCAGTCAAGTCGATGACCGGCCACCTGTGCGGCGCCGCCGGGGCGTTGGGCGCCATCGCCACGATCCTCGCCGTCCGCGACGGGGTCATCCCCGCCACCTTGAACCTGGACGACCTCGATCCCGAGGTGAAGCTCGACATCGTCACCGGGCGGCCCCGCCAGGGCCGGTGGGCGGCGGCGGTGGCCAACTCCTTCGGCTTCGGCGGCCACAACGCCTCCCTGGCGTTCACCGCAGCGGGCGCAGGGGACCAGAGGTGAGGCTGCCGGCTCGCGGGCCAAGGGCGACTCATCAGTCCAGTTCTGTCAACTGCCATGAGAGTGTCAGTGCGGGCGCGCTACTCGTCGACGGGGATGCGGCGGATGGCGCGCTCTTTGGCTGAAGGCTTCGTGTCGCGCTACCCGCCCACGAGCGGACCGGCCGCCATCATGGCGTCTGGCGCGACGTCGTGGTCATCAGCGCTTGGGCAGCGGCACGGTGAAGGAGAAGGACAGCGCGTTCAACCTCAGGAGTTTCTCCTCCTACATCCTCGACCTCGTGGCCGACGTGCCGAACCTCTTGCGTCTAACGCCTCCGGGTCTTCCGTAGTGGCTGGAGCGCGCGCCACCCGAAGCTCAGTACTCAGGGACTTTGCGCTCCTACCAGTGGTCGTGGGCAGGCACGTCAGGCGGCGGCGCGGTCGCCGGTGCGGCGGCGGCGTAGGTCGGCTTGCACGAGTGCGGGTGGTACGTAGGCGATGTCGAGCGTGCCCGGGTTCACCCCGGGCGGGACCACCTTGTCGATCTGGTCGAGGGTGTCGTCATCGAGGGTGGTGCCGGCGCCGGCGAGCAGGTCGTCGAGCTGCGCCATGGTGCGGGGGCCGATGATCGCCGAGGTGACCGCAGGATGGCTGATGACGAAGGCCAGGGCCAGATGGGTGAGCGACAGACCGGCCTGTTCGGCGATCGGGGCGAGTTCTTCGACGGCGTCGTGGTTGCGCTTGTCGGTCATGTGTTTCGGCACCCAGTGCATGCGGGCGCTTGAGATCTGTTCGTTGCCCTCCTTGCGGTAGCGGCCGGTGAGCAGACCCGAGGCCAGCGGGCTCCAGACCAGCGTGCCCAGCCCGTAACGCTCGCAGACCGGCAGGACGTCGCGCTCGATACCGCGGTTCAGGATCGAGTACGGCGGCTGTTCGGTGCGGAAGCGGGCCAGCCTGCGCCGTTCGGAAGCCCACTGGGCCTCGACGATCTCCGCGGCCGGCAGGCTGGAGTGGCCGATCGCGCGTACCTTACCCGCCTGCATCAGGTCGGTCAGGGCGGCGAGGGTTTCCTCGATATCGGTGCCGGGCTCGGGGTGGTGGACCTGGTAGAGGTCGATGTGGTCGACGCCGAGACGCCGCAGCGAGTTTTCGACCGCGGTGACGATCCAGCGGCGGGAGTTGCCGCGCTGGTTGGGGTCGGTGCCCATGGGGCCGTTGAACTTGGTGGCGAGCACCACGTCGTCGCGTCGGCCGCGCAGCGCCTTGCCCACGATTCGTTCGGTTTCGCCGTCACCGCCATAGACGTCGGCGGTGTCGATGAAGTTGATGCCGGCCTCAAGGGCCCGGTGGATGATGGTGACGCAGTCGTCGGGGTCGGGGTTGCCGAACGGGCCGAACATCATGGTGCCCAGGCAGTAGGGACTGACCTGGATGCCGGTACGGCCGAGGGGGCGAGTGCGCATGATCTGTTCCTTCGAAAGGCGGGTGGTCCGAGACGGCCTGGGAAGGCCGTCTCGGACCGGATGAGTGCGGTGGTGGTCAGCCGGCGTACGGGGCGGCGACGTCGAGGATCCAGGTGACGCCGAAGCGGTCGGTCAGCATCCCGAAGCCCGGGGCCCACTGCGACGGGCCGTACTTCTCGATGAGGTCGGCGCCGTCGGCGAGCTTGTCCCACAGCGCGCCGACTTCCTCGGCGGTTTCGCCGCGGACGGACACGAAGAACCGCTCGCCGGTCAGCGTCATGCCGTGCTCGCGGGTGGTGGCGGCGGGCGCGGCGGCGGCCGGTGCCTGGCTGGGCACGTCGTAGGCCATGATGCTGAAGCCGTTGTCGGCCGTGACCTGGCCGAAGACGATCTTGTCGGCGTCGGGCAGTTCCTTCGGCATGCCGAAGTCGCCGTAGGCGATGGTGGTGAGGTGGCCGCCGAACACGGTCTGGTAGAACTCCAGCGCCGCGCGGGCGTCGCCGCGGAAGTTCAGGTGGGTGGTGGTGGAGATGGCCATGCTGGTGACTCCTTGTTGATTTTCCGGGCGCGGTACGCCCGATATGGGGTGTTAAGTCTCGTTTTAGAGAACCGGGGAATGGGGTGTCGGACGGCCGAATCGGGTGGCTGACCGGTTCGAGACGAAGATTCGCAGGGGTAGGTGACAGGATGTGGCACCTACTGTGGGCAGAATCGGTTCATGCCGAAAACCTCTGCGCGACTGCTGGCCCTGCTGTCGCTGCTGCAGACCCGCCGGGACTGGTCCGGCACGGTGCTGGCTGATCGCCTGGACATCAGCCTGCGCACCGTGCGCCGCGACGTCGACCGGCTCCGCGAGCTCGGCTACCCCATCGCCGCCGTCAAAGGCCCTGACGGCGGCTACCGGCTCGGCGCCGGCACCGACCTACCGCCGCTGCTGTTCGACGACGAACAGGCCGTCGCCCTCACCATCGCCCTGCAGATCGCCGCCACCACCCCCGGCAACGGCCTCGCCGAACCCGCCGAACGGGCACTGAACACCATCCGGCAGGTCATGCCCTCCCGGCTCCGGCATCGCATCAACGCGCTGCGCGTCACCGCCGTCGAACGACCCATCACCCGGCCGGCCACCCCGGTCGACGGCGACGTGCTCCTGACCATCAGCGTCGCCGTCCACGCCCGCGAGATCCTGCGCTTCGACTACGGCGGCGAGGCCACGGACAAACCCCCGCGCCGCGTCGAACCCCACCACGTCATCACCTGGGACGGACGCTGGTATCTCATCGCCTGGGACCTCGACCGCGACGACTGGCGCACCTTCCGCGCCGACCGGATCACCCCGCGCACCCCCAATGGGCCTCGGTTCACTCCCCGCGTCCTGCCCGGAGGGGACGCCGCCACCTTCATCACCAGCACGTTCCGCGGCTCCAGCGACGCCTTGGGCAACTGGCCCTGCCAAGGCACAGTGATCCTCGACCTGCCCGCCGCCACCGTGGCCCTCTACACGCGCGACGGACTCGTCGAGGAGACCAGCCCCTCCCGCTGCCGGCTCACCCTCGGATCCTGGTCCTGGCCCAGCCTCGCCGCCGCCATCGCCCGCTACGACGCCGACATCGACGTCATCGGCCCCGACGAACTCACCGACGCCTTCGAACACCTCGCCCGCCGATTCACCAGAACCACAGCCGGCCACGGCATCACATCACCGACATCCTGAGCTCCACGAGCGTGTCGGTGATCTCCCGCTCGCGCTCGTGGATCACGCCGCCAGCAGCAGGACTGTGAGCTCCCGCGGGTGCGTACGCATGTGCGAGGGCGCCTCCACCGCGGCGCGAGCACGCCAGGCCGCTAGCACCTTGGGCGCCACGTCGGCGAACAACCCGGGTGGTAGCTCGATCGAGCGCACCGCCGTCAGCTTGCGGATCTCGGTCATCATCGATTCCAGGCTCACGTTGCCCGGCGCCGACTTGATGAAGGCCAGCAGGTCGAAGTCGTCGTCCTCGTCGGCAGGGGAAGCCGAGCTCCGAGGCGAGTACGTGAACCTGCTTGGCCACGTGCTCGACAACCTGGTCGGGCAGCTCCGAGCGTCCGCGCGGGAACCGGCCGTACTGCGTGTAGAACTTCAGCAAGATCGCAGAAGGCGAGGCGCGTGGCGCCGCGCTTGCCAGCGATGAGGTCGCGCTCTTCGTCCAGGATCGTCCAGTGCTCGACCAACTCGTCGATATGCATCGGGGGGGTGCGTCATGTCCGCCCAGCATTGACCAGGCAAGTCACAACAAGATCAACGCCGTTTGGGGCTCATGACACGTTCTTACCGGCACCCCTACTACCGGGACCCCGTGCGCGCCCGACATGCTCCAGCTGGCCGGCCCGGGTACCGTGGCCGGCCCGCCGGTGATCTCCGGCTGTGCGTTCGGGGCGGCTCACTTGGCCCGGGCCCTAGGTCAGCCGGTAGCGGTGAGGCTCTTGGCGATCTTCTTCAGCTCGCGGTCGACGGCCTTGGCGCTGTGGAGCTTCTTGGCGTAGGTGGGGCTGAACATCACCTCCGCTCGCCGTCCCTCGCCGACGTCGACGATGATGGTCGGGGTGCCCTTCATGCCGTCCTCGCCGACCCACTGCCTGATCAGGAAACCGGTGGCGTCGCCGACGGGCACCTCCTTGCCCTTTCCCTCGGCGCTGTAGGAACGTACGCGGTCGTCGACCTCCTGGACGGCCTCGCCTTCGTAGACGTAGATCTGGACGCAGTAGAAGCCCCCCGCGTCACCGTCGTAGTTCCACGAGGTCGTGTACCTGTCGCCGAAGTCCAGCGACCAGTGGGACCACTGCAGGCCGTCGGGCAGGTAACCGACCTTGACGCGCCCGAACGCCTTTCCGTCGCCAAGGTCCCCGAGGTTGGGAGTCTCGGACGGGATGGGCGTCGCGGGGTCGTCGATGGCGGGCGGTTCCGGCACGGCCTGGCTGGTGAGGTCCGGCCGCGGGGTCTCGGAGGCCGCCACCGGCCCGCCCGCGAGAACCTGCGGTACGGCCGCCGAGCCTGGGGTGAGGACCAGGTAGGCGGGGGCCACCGTTCCGACGACGGCGACCGCGGTGGCCACGGCGGTGAGCCTGATCCGCTTGGTCCTGTTACGACGCGAGGACCGCATGACCCGGTCCACCAGGTCAGGGGCTGCGTGCAGCCGCGCGGTCTCGTCCGCCATCATCTGGCGAAGGTCGTCCTCACTAAGCATGGACATTCCTGATCACTCCTTCCGCTGATTCCTCGCCGATCGCCAGGCGGAGCTTGGCGAGCGCCTTCGACGCCTGGCTTTTCACCGTGCCCGCAGAGCAGCCGAGGACCTCCGCGGTCTGTGTCTCGCTGAGGTCCTCCCAGTACCGCAGGACGATCACCGCACGCTGCCGGGGAGGCAGTGCGCGCAGGGTGTCCATGAGCATGTGGCGCAGGTCGACATCGGTCTCCTGCGCCGACCGTTCGGGAGGGGTGTGCATCGGGATGATCCGCAGGATCGCCCGGCGCCTGGCACGGCTGATGGCGCCGTTGACGATGATGCGGCGGATGTAGGGCTCGGGGTTGTCGTACCGCACCCGGTCCCAGTTCTGGTACGTGCGCTCCAGTGCCGTCTGCAGCAGGTCCTCCGCCTCCCTCTCGTCGCCGCACGCGAGGTAGGCCACCCGCAGCAGGCTCGTGCCACGTGCGGCGACGAACGCGGCGAACCCGTCGTCCTCGCCGCCGCTCACGTCTGTTCGTCCAATTTCATGACCTCTAATACGCGTGGGCCCCGCCAGGCGTTGCCCCGCGGCGGCGGCCAAGGTTCCCGATGCCGGGCCGACGGCGAGCCGCGCCTTTGTCAACCCAGCTTTTTCAGCCTGACAGCCTGCTTGAGGAAGACGATGCCGTCGATCGTGTCGAGCTGGGCCGGGTCCAGCGGGAAATAGGCGAAATCGTGGGAGGTACGCCGGGCGGGCTTCGTGACGGCCTCGGCCAGGCGGCGGGCGTCGATGAGAGAGTGGTCCCACGGGAGCGTGGACAGGATGCCCTCGACGGTGTCCGGGGACGGAATGTCGTCGCCGACCGTGCCGAAGGCCGAGGCCAGAAAGGCGTACCGGTCACCCAGGTGCGTTTCGGCGATCGCCCCCGCGCTCCACCACTCCAGCAGCTGGTCGCCGAGCGGCATGAGGCTCTTGTTCCGCTGCAGGTGGAGGTTGTGACAGAAGACCAGGGCCGGGCCTTGCCCGGCGACGGCACGCAGGTTGGCGGCCATCATCGCGTCCCGCAGGGCCGACAGCCGCATCATCCGCGCCGGGGACGTGTCGGCCAGCCAGGAGTGGTAGCGGAGCAGGCCGACGGCGGTGCGCCCGTACAGTGCCGCCTGTTCCCTGTCCTTCGCGCTCAGCCGCGGCGCCTGAGTATCGAGCAGCGCCACCAGGTCGTCGGCGAGCAGCCGCAGCCGCTGGGCGTCGGCGGACTGGCCGATCGACTGGGACGGATCCATGACCGTGGCCTCGTTCGACCACCGGTCGTCCGGGCCGAGCAGCGCGTCGAGGGTTTCCATCGTGCACGGGAGCGGGCCGTCGAGGAGGGCGTAGAGGGCGGTGAGCGCCTGGCGCGGGCTCTCGGCCCAATACTCCAGCGGGCCGTCGAAGCCGAAGAACCGGAGCTTTTCGTCATGCTCCTCGTTGTACGCGCGCATCCAGCACACGAGCTCGCGGTTGGCCGGGGACGCGCCGAAGCCGTGGCTGAAGCCGCGCTCCATGACGTCATCGAGCGTGCCCGCGCCCGTCGTGATGTAGTCGTCCACCACGAGGCTTCTGAGGCAGTCGCTCTCGATGGCGAAGGACCGGTAGCCCTCGTGCTCGACCAGATTCCGGAAGATCTCGTTGCGCAACTCGCCCAGCTCCCCCACGAAGTGCCTGGCCTCGCCCAGGCCGAGCAGCAGGGGCTTGGCGGGAAGCGACCGGAGGAACGCCGAGACGCCCGCGCCATCGAGCGGCCGGGCCGTGTCCTTGATATCCATACCTTCAACGGTATCGCTGAACACTCGGTGTAAACTTTTCCCGGGAAATGCCCGCCCTCGTCGTGACGGACCTTCAATCGGTGATGCATCCATGAGGCCAGTGGACCTGGCGCGCGAGCACGGCCTGTCCACTCAGGCGATCAGGAACTACGAGGACGCCGGCATCCTGTCCGCCGCCGCACGCACCGTCCACGGCTATCGCACCTATACGCCGCTGCACGCGCAAGCCCTGCGCGCGTTCCTCGCCCTCGTGCCCGGGCACGGTCACCAGACGGCCGCGTCGATCATGCAGGCGGTCAACCGGGGTGCCACCGAGGACGCGCTGCGGCTCATCGACGAGAGCCACGGCCAACTCCTCGACGACCGCCGCACCCTCCACGCCGTCGAAGCCGCGCTCCGCGATCTGGTGCCCGTGCCGCAGGAACGCGGCGACACCTTCATCGGCCCCCTGGCCAGGAGGCTCGGCATCCGCCCTGCCACCCTGCGTAAATGGGAGAACGCCGGGCTGGTCCGGCCGCGCCGCGACCCGCAGACGGGCTACCGGATCTACAGCGCGGCCGACGTACGGGACGTCCGGCTGGCCCACCAGCTCAGGCGGGGCGGCTACCTGCTGGAGCAGATCGCCCCGCTGATCGCTCAGGTCCGCTCCGCCGGAGGCGTCGCCCCGCTGGAGTCGACCCTGCGCGACTGGGAGGCCCGCCTGTCCGCCCGGGGCCGCGCCATGCTCAAGGGCGCCGCCGACCTGGACGCGTACCTCCGCGCCCGCGAACCTTGAGCACGTGGTGCCGGAGAATGTCGCGCGGTGGCGTCGTTGAATACTCGCACGGTCAAGAGGCGGGCAGGCCGGTCGCCGGGTCCACCAAGGCGGTGAACACGTCGCCGTTGCCCGGTGCGGTGGCGCCGGCCGGTGTCCCGTAGGTGAGGCCGGTGACGAGCACCCTGCCGTTCGGCCCGGGGGCGGCGAACAGGTCGGGCTCGGCGAACGGGTCCACGCCGTCGTCGCGCGCCGACCCGAACTGCGCCGCCGCCACCTGCTTGCCCTTGCCGGACAGGCGCACGGTCAGGATGTCGGCCTGCCCCGCCATCACACCGACCCGGCCGCGGGTGTACCCGATGACCTCGGCCTCGCCGCCGGGCAGCGGCACGACGGCCGCTCCCGCGTCCGTGGCCGGGGTCGCGACGGTGGTGGTCCACTTCTGCTTGCCGGCGGTGGTGTAGGCGACGGCGAGCAGGTCGCCGCCGACGGCGCCGGTCGCGACCACGAGCCCGCCGGTCGTGACCGTCACGGCGTTCAGGCGGTCGTCGCCGGTGCCGCCCGCCGTGGTCACCCAGCGCTTGGTCCCGTCGGCGTCGTACCTCGCGATCCAGCCGTCCTGGCCGCCGAGCGCCGTGGTGCCCGGCAGCCCCGCCGGTCCGCCGCCGACCACGTACGCGCCGGTGGCGTCGGCCGCCACGCCGTACGCCTTGTCCTCGCCGGGGCCGCCGAGCTGGCGTACCCAGGCGACCTGCCCGCCGGGCGTGACGCGGGCGAGAATGGCGTCCTTGTCGCCGCTGTTCGCGCCGGACAGCGCGCCCTTGGTGTACCCGGCGAGGTACGCACCTCCGTCGGAGGCGGCCGTCAGCCCGTAGACCCGGTCCGCGGCGCCGGCCGCGCCGAACTGGGTCAGCCACCGCACCTTGCCGTCCGCGTCCAGGCGCACCGCGAAGGCGTCGTCGGTGGTGTTGCCCGGGTGGTGACCGTCCAGGTCGCCCTTGGTGTACCCGGCGGCGAGGACGCCGCCGTCGGGCAGCGCGGCCACGCCGTACAGGCGTTCGTCGGCGGCCGTGCCGAACTGCCGGGTCCATCGGGCCGCGCCGTCGGGGCCCAGGCGGGACAGCACGACGTCCAGCCCGCCCGCGTGGCTCTGGCCGTTCACCGCGCCGCTCGCCGCGTACCCGAGGGTCGTCGAGCCGTCGGCGTGGGAGGCGGCGCCGCCCGCCCAGTCGGTGCCGGGGGTCCCGTGCAGCGGAGCGGGCAGCCCCGCCGGGGGGACGACGCTCAGCGCGGGGCCGAGATCGGCCATGCCCTGCTCGAACGCCGGTCCCCAGACGCTCCAGTCGTGGCCACCGTCGAGGATGCGCATCTGGGCCGAGATACCGGGCACCCGGCGCGCGGCGTTGTAGAGCGCCTCGGACTCGAAGTCGAGATCGTGCCGGGCGTCGGCGGGGTCGGGGTTGGCGTACTCGTCGTCGCCCACCGCGATGAACAGCCGTACGGGTAGGTCGGGGTCGACCTCGGTCAGCAGCCGCGGGTAGTTGAGCCGCTGGTACACCTCGTCGTCGAACTTCTCGCCGCCGAGCCCGAACGCGCCGTAGTCGCGGGCCGAGGAGTCGCCCGGCGGCAGCGGGGTGTAGACGGCCGGGCTCAGCACCAGGGCGCCGCCGAACAGGTCCTGGTGGGCCAGCGTGTACCGCAGCGCGCCCGCGCCGCCCATGGAGTAGCCGCCGACGATCCGCGCCGTGCGGGTCGCCGCGGTGCGGTAGGTGGCGTCGACGTGGTTCACCAGGTCGCGGGTGAGCGCGGTCTCCACCGGCCTGCCGGGAATGTCGCCCCCGGTGTACCGCGAGTCCACGTACCAGTTGCCGCGCTCGCTCCAGGGGGCGTCGGGCATCACCGCGATGAGCGGGGGGATCCGCTTGTCCTGGATCATCTCGTCCAGGGTGTCCTTGGCCTGGGTCCAGGACTGCAGCGAGTCGCCTCTGCCGTGCAGCAGGTACAGCACCGGATAGCGCTGGCCGCCCCGCGCGTAACCGTCGGGCAGGTACACGTTGTAGGCGACGGGCTCGCCGAGTGCGGCGGAGTACGCCGAGGAGGCGGTGATCGTGCCGGTCTTCGCCTTGCCTCCCCGCGCCTCGGCGGGCATCACCGTGTACGCCGTGCACACCGCGAGCACCAGGGCTGCCAGAACGCCGAGCACCCGCCATCGCGAAACGACCATCTGGCCACTCCTTCACCGGGGCCGGAGGGGGTCCCCAGTCTGAGGGCCGGGGTGCTGTAAACGTTTACAGTCACGCTCCGGCCCGACACGTCTTGGGTAAGAGGTTTCCGGTGAGTTTCGCGGGCTGTTTCGGCCGTGTCAATAGGGCAATTCAGTCACGACACCTGAAAACAGACCCGTCGATATCAGGCCCGGATCGGGGCGGCCTCCGCTCGGTCTGTTCACCTGGGAGGGAAAGCCGCACTTCAAGAGTGGTTAAAGCGGGCCCGGTGGGTGATCGTCCGGCGATATCCGTAGCGTATGCGTGTCGCATTCCCGCAAGGTCTCGCCGCCGCCAGCCTGCCGGCGCTGTTGCTGGCGCCCGCCGCCGGTCCGGCGGCGGCCCCGGTGCCGCCGCCCGAGCCGTCGCCGGCCTCGGTCGCGCGGGCCGAGCTCGCCGAGCTGGTGGTCCGCCGGCCGGGCTCCCTGAAGGGGTACTCCCCCGCACAGTTCCCGCACTGGGTCGAGCAGGGCGGGAACTGCGACACCCGGGAGGTCGTCCTCGGCCGCGACGGCGAGAACGTCAAGGAGGGCCGCCACTGCCGGGTGGTGTCGGGAATCTGGCACTCGCCCTACGACGGCACGACGCTGAGGTCGGCGGGGCGGGTGGACGTCGGGCACATGGTGCCCCTGGCCGACGCGTGGCGCTCTGGAGCGGACGCCTGGTCGATGACCCGGCGGCAGGAGTTCGCCAACGACCTGGTGCACCCGCAGCTCATCGCCGTGTCCAGTGCCTCCAACCGGGCCAAGGGCGACCAGAGCCCGGCCCAGTGGCGTCCGCGGCGCTCGTACTGGTGCGTGTACGCCAGGGCGTGGACGCACGTGAAGCACCACTACAGGCTGACCGTCACCGCGAAGGAGAAGACCGCGCTCGACCGCATGCTCGACACCTGCCCGGACCGCCAGCATCCGTGAGAAACCCGGCGCCGCCGGTGCTAGACGCCGCGCTCGGCCTGGCTGCGCTCGATGCAGAACTCGTTGCCCTCAGGGTCGAGCAACGTGACCCAGCCGGGCCCCTCGGCGGTGCGGTGGTCCTCGTACAGCTTGGCGCCGAGGGCGATGGCGCGCTTCACCTCCTCGTCGCGGGTGCGCTCGGTGGGCACCCAGTCGAGGTGCATCCGGTTCTTCACCGTCTTGCCCTCGGGCACCTGGATGAACAGCAAGCCGGGCACGGGCGAGGGAGCCTCGACGAGGACCTCGGGGTCGCCCGGCGCGTCCTCTCCGGACACCGGCCACCCGGTTACGGCACTCCAGAAAGTCGCGAGCTCGAAAGGATCGGCGCAGTCAATGGTCATATGGCGAGGCATCATGACGCCGAGCCTAGTGTCGTGACCCGGCCGGCCGGGGCGGCGCGATCGGCCGCCGACGAGGCGGGCCCTTACCGGAAGCGCGCGACGAAACGGCGTTGCCAGGGGGTCTCCACCGCGTGCGAGGAGTAATGCCTCCTGACGTAGGCGACCGCCTCGCGGTTGGGCACCCCGTCCAGGACGGCGAGGCAGGCCAGCGCCGTGCCGGTCCGTCCCGATCCCCCGGCGCAGGCGATCTCGACGCGTTCGGTCGCGGCGCACGCCCATGCCTCGCGCAGCGCGTCCCCGGTGGCGGTGCGGTCGGACGGCAGCCAGAAGTCCGGCCAGCGAAGCCAGCGAGACTCCCACGGGACCGGGGGTGGTTCGCGGCCCAGCAGATACAGCGCGAAGGCGGGCTGCGGCCCTGACGGCAGGGGGCGGCGGAGCCCCCGGCCGCGGACGAGCCGGCCCGAGGGCAACCGCAGCACGCCCGCCATCGTGGGCTCCCAAGCAGCGATCATGGAGCGAGCCTAGCCCTCCTAGGTGATGTGCGGACCGGGATCCCAGGGCCGGTCGATCAGGCCTACCCGTTGAAGCTTCGCCGGGTTGACCACCAGGTTCATCTCGGTGATCTGGCCGGCGGACATCTCGATGCCGACCACGCCGATCACCTTCGTGTCCAGGCTCAGCAGGCACCCCTCGCCGCCGGCCAGCCGCACCGGCCGTACCTCCGCACCGGCGTAGCGGCGAACGAGCCCGGCCAGCAGGGTCGCGACCCGTTCCGGGCCGTGCACCGGCACGCGCGCCGCGAGAACCTCTCCCCCGCCGTCGGAACGCAGCACGACCTGGGGATCCAGCAGGGGGAGCAGCTCCGCCAGATCACCGTCCGCAGCGGCCTTGAGGAATATGGCGGTGATGTGCCGATGCTCCTCGGCGGAGACCGGTACGCGTGGCGGCGCCTCGCCGCGTACCCGCCGGCGCGCCCGTGACGCGAGCTGCCGGCATGCCTGGGGGGTACGGCCGACCACGGTCGCGAGCCGGTCGAAGTCCATGCCGAACACGTCGTGCAGCACGAACGCGACCCGTTCGGCGGGTGTCAGGCTCTCCAGCACCAAGAGCACCGCGGTGCGCACCGACTCCCGTAACGCGGTGGCCTCGCCCAGATCCGAATCGTCGTACCCCGCCAGCGGTTCGGGCAGCCAGGTGCCGACGTAGGTCTCGCGGCGGGCGCGGGCCGAGCCGAGCATGTCGAGGCAGATGCGAGACGTCACCGTTGTGAGCCATGCCCGCGGGTGTTCCAGGTCGACGGGCGCGGAGGTGCGCAGCCGTACGAACGCCTCCTGGACGGCATCCTCGGCGTCCGTGGCGCTGCCCAGCAGGCGGTAGGCGACCGCGAACAGATACCGGCGGTGCTTGCTCCAGTCGTCCATGTCACACGATTGTGGCCTACGTCGTCACCCGGTCATGCAGAGGATCATCACCGTTGCCGGCGGCGGGCTCGCCGGGC
The DNA here is from genome assembly GCF_049674955.1 of Sphaerisporangium viridialbum. GTDB lineage: Bacteria > Actinomycetota > Actinomycetes > Streptosporangiales > Streptosporangiaceae > Sphaerisporangium > Sphaerisporangium viridialbum. The sequence goes on from NZ_CP187232.1 coordinate 4,408,727, forward strand.
TGGTCGCCGCCATAACCTGCGCCGAGGCCGGAGCGCGGGTCCGGCTTCTGGAGGCGCACCACTCTCTCGGCGGGCGAGCCCGCGCCACCGCACCGCCGTACGTGGCCCACGAGGGCCCGCATGTGCTCTACTGCGACGGGCCCTGGTGGCGCTGGCTCGCCGAACGCGATCTGCTGGGCCCGTTCTCCGGGGTGCCGCTACGCGGCCTGGCCGGATTCCGGTTCCGCCACGACGGCCGGCTGCGGCGTACCCCACCGGCGGCCCTGCTGCGGGTGCTCGCGCGGCGCCGTCGAGGCGCACCGGCCGACGTCGACTTCCATACCTGGATCCGCCGCCACCACGGTGAGCGGGCCGCGTCCGCCGCGGCGAACCTCATGGGTGCCGCCACCTTCGACGCCGATCCGGGCCGGCTCTCGGCCGCGTTCGTCTGGGAGCGGCTGCTGCGGGTGTTCGCGCCGAACCCGCCCGCCCGCTACCTCACGGGCGGCTGGACGGGTCTCGTCGACCGGCTCGCGGGCCGCGCCCGTGCCCTCGGCGTCGTCATCGAGACCGGTGCCCGTGTGACCGGCTTGCCCGCTTCGCCGGTCATCGTGGCGACCTCGCTGGACGCCGCCGGACGCCTGCTCGGCACGGCGCTGCCCGGAGTGGACAGCGGCCGGACGCTGCTGCTGGACCTGGCCGTACGCGCCGACCGCCGTGACGCCTTCGTCGTGTCGGACCTGGACGCCGCCGGCTGGCTGGAGCGCTACACCCTTCCCGACCCGAGCCTCGCGCCGCCCGGCGAATCGCTGATCCAGGCACAGCTACCCCTGCGGGAGGGTGAGGGCAGGGCCGGCGCGCTGGCCCGGCTGGAAGGCCTGGTCGGCCAGGCGCTCCCCGGCTGGCAGGAGCGGGTCACCTGGCGGCGCCACAGCATCGCCAACCGCCGCACCGGCGCGCTGGACCTGCCCGGCCGTACCTGGCGTGACCGGCCGGCCGTGGAACGCGGTGACGGCGTGTTCCTCGCCGGTGACATGGTCGCGGCGCCCGGCCTGCTCAGCGAGGTGTCCTTCCACAGCGGGATCGCCGCCGCCCGTGGCGCGCTCGCTCACCGGCCCTGAGCGGGCCCGCCGGCCGGCTGGTCGCCGCGCTCGCCGGCCGCGCGGCCCTCCTGGTCGTCGACAACTGCGAGCACCTCGGCGGGAACCCAGAGATTATTTCTTGACTGCGGCTGCCGGGTCCTCGGCATGTCGGTTGCGCAGACGAGTGAGCGCCTGGGGAGACAGGTGTCGCGCGAGCTGCTCCAGCAGGGAAACGACCTCGGCGACCAGGTGAGGATCGGCGGCGCCCAGGGCTTTGGCCAGGGCGGTGTCGATGGAGGTCGAGCGGACCTGTTCCACCCGGCCGGAGATCTCAGGAGAGGGCAGGATACGCAGACGGCGGCGGTCGCGCGTATCGGGTTCGGTGACCACGGCGCCGGCCTCACGGAGCCGGGCCACCGCCGCCGACACGGCGCTTTGCGGCAAGCCGGTGCGGGTGACGATCTCGCTGATCGCACTGCCGGGATGTGCGCGGATGTCGCTGACCACGATCAGCACGCCCCGGACGCTGCCCGGCTGGCCGCCGAGTCCCTCGGTGGGCAGCGCCTCCTCGCCGATCTTCATCAGCGTGCGCCCCAATAGGAAGAGGTCCACTCCGTTCATGCCTCAACTATACATCTGATTTGATGTATCAAAATTGATGGAATATGGTCGGCGCCATGACCTCCCTCCACCACGAGGTGCGTGGCACCGGTCCGATGCTCCTGATCTCCCAGAGCGGCGAAGGCGACGCCGACCGTACCGTCGACCTGGTCAACCAGCTCGCCGACGCCTTCACCCTCATCACCTACGACCGCCGCGGCCTATCCCGCAGCCCGTCGAGCCGGGGCGTGGCGATGGCCGAGCACGCGGAGGACGTGCACCGCCTGCTGGTCGGGCTGACCGACGCGCCGGTGGCGATGCTCGGCTGCAGCCTGGGCGCGGTCATCGGCCTGCACCTGGCCGTCCGCCACCCCGGGCAGATCAGCACGCTCATCGCGCACGAACCGGTCGCGCCCCGCCTGCTGCCCGCCGGCGAGCGTGCCCGCCACGAGGCGGAGCTGGCCGAGATCCAGGAGCTCTACCGCCGCGACGGGCCGGCCCCCGCGCTCAAGGCCGTCGCCGCCGTGCTCGGCATCGATCCGGCCAACCCCGACGCCGAGCCCGGCCTGACCCCGCAGCCGATGACGCCGGGGCGGATCGCCAACTTCGACTTCTTCATCGAGCACGACTTCACCGCGGTCCTTCAGGACACGCTCCCGGCCGGCGAACTGGTCTCCTCCCCGACGCGGATCGTGCCCGCGGCCGGCCGTACCACGCCGCGGACCGTCTTCGATTACCACTGCGCCCAGGAACTGGCCGCACTGCTGGGCACGGAGCTCGCCGAGTTCCCCGGCGGGCACAACGGCAACACCAGCCACCCCCGCGCTTACGCCGCCCGCCTGCGCGAGCTTCTCGGGTGAGCCGGACTTCGCGCGCGAGCCAGGCCCTTCGCGCGAGTCAGGTGGCCGGAGGCGGGTCCTGGCCGCGTGTTCGCCGAGTTCGAGGTCGACCTCCTGCGGGACGGTCGAGGCGCGGGCGTACCCGATCCGTACGTGCCCGGCCGGCTCAACCTCTGCCGCCGCGGGCCGGGGCGGCCGCGCCCGTGCGGTGAGCGTCGGCCGGGTCAGGCGTACAGGCCGGTGCCGGTCTCCAGCAGCGTCTTCAGGTCGCTGAGCACCTCCGGCCAGCCGCCGCCGGCGTTCTCGACCGCGCCCGCGACCTGCGCCCCCGTCTGCGGCGCGTCGTGCACGTCGTGGGTCAGGGTCAGCGAGCACACGCCGTTCTCGCCCTCTTCGATCTCGTACGTGAGCCGCGTGTGGACCTCGTCGAGCCAGGTCGGCCGCCAGGTCTGCACGAGCCGGCGCGGCGGGTCGGCGTCGACGACCTCGCCCTCCACGATGCAGTCGGTGGGGTTCATGCCGGGCATGTGGTCGCCGGCGAGCGCCCGGAAGCCACCGCCGGGACGCAGGTCGTAGTCGACCGGGCTGCGGTAGCCGTACCGCCGCGTCCACTCCGGGTCGACGATCGCGGTCCAGATCGCCTGCGGGGTCGCCTTGATGTAGACGCGGTGCACCTGGACGGTCGTGCCGGTCTCGGTGGTGATCATGGTGTTCTCCAACTCGGTCTTCAGATGGGCGAGCGCCGACACCTGGAGCTCGGTGTACTTGTCGATCCAGCGGTCGTGGATGAGCCGGATGGGCACCACGTTCAGGAAGTGCAGCTTCTCCCGGCCCGACCTGCGCGTGATGACGAGACCGGCGTCCTCCAGCAGCCGGAGGTGCTTCATCACGCCGAACCTCGTCATGTCCACGTCAGACTCGAGGTCGGACAGTGTCCGGCCGTCGCGCGTGAACAGCCTGTCGAGCAGCCGCCTGCGGGTCGGGTCGGCCAGCGCCTTGAAGACGCGGTCGTCGTCGTTCACGCCCCGAAGATAGGTGACCAAATAGTCACATGTCAATCATCGCGGCCCGTGGGCGAGGGGCATCCGACGAGCGCGCTACCGTGACCAGGGGCGATGCCCTCGGAAAGGGTGGTCAAGGGTGCGGGTCGAGTTCGGGGTGCTGGGACCGGTAGAGGCCTGGGACCACGACGGAGACCCGATCGCGCTCAAAGGGCCGAGGCACCGCGCGGTGCTGGCCCGGCTGATCGTCGCCCGCCGCCGCGTCGTACCGGTCGGCCACCTCGTCGAGGACCTGTGGGACGATCCGCCGCCGGGGGCGGTCAGCGCGGTGCGCACCTTCGTCGCCGCGCTGCGCCGCGCGCTGGAACCCCGGCGCCCACCCCGCACTCCGGCCCGGCTGCTGGTCACCCAGGGCCCCGGATACGCGCTGCGCGCCGAGCCGGACGCGGTGGACGCCTGGCGTTTCGAGCAGGCGGTGGCCGCCGCCGCGACGCTGCCGCCCAAGGACGCCCTCGCCCGGCTGGAGGAGGCGCTCGGATGGTGGCGCGGCCCCGCCTACGCCGAGTTCACCGAGGAGCCCTGGGCCCGCGCGGAGCGCTCCCGCTTGGGCGAGCTGCGGCTGCACGCCGTCGAGCGGCAGGCCGAGGCCCGGCTGGCCCTCGGCCTCGCCGCCGAGGCGGTGCCCGACCTGGACGCGCACGTGGCCGAGCATCCCTGGCGCGAGGACGCCTGGCGGCTGCTGGCCCTCGCGCTGTACCGCGCCGGCCGCCAGGGCGACGCGCTCGCGGTGCTGCGCCGTGCGCGAACTCTCCTGGTCGAGCAGCTCGGGGTGGATCCCGGCCCGGCGCTGCGCCGCCTGGAGGCCGACATCCTCGACCAGGCCCGCCACCTCGACCCCGCGTCCGGGGCGGCCGGCGCGGCGGGACGGGTGTGGGCGCGGGCGGCCGCCGCCTACGACCGCACTGTGGCATCCGGCGCCCGGGCCCGGCTGGAGTCGACGGTGGGCCTGCTGCGCAATCTCGCGGTGACCGGAGGTGGCGGCCTTCAGGCGGCCCGCGAGCACCGCGTGGCGGCCATCACGGCGGCGGAGGAGCTGGAGGACACCGAGCTGACGGCCCGCGTGATCGGCGCCTACGACGTCCCGGCGATCTGGACCCGCGTGGACGACCCGCCGCAGGCCGCGCGGGTCGTGGCGGCGGCCGAGCGCGCCCTGGCCCTGCTGCCGCCTGGCGCGCACCCTGCGGCGCGGGCCCGCCTGCTGGCCACGATCGCCCTGGAGTCGCGCGGCACCCGCTCACCCCGTGGGCCACAGGTGGCCAGGCAGGCGGAGGAGATCGCCCGCCGCCTGGACGATCCCGCGCTGCTGGCGTTCGCTCTCAACGGCGTGTTCATGCAGACCTTCGACCGTACGGGGCTGGCCCCGCGCCGGGACGAGATCGGCGCCGAGCTGGTCGCCCTGTCCGCCCGGCACGGCCTGGTCACCTACGAGGTGCTCGGGCACCTCATCCGGCTCCAGGCCCGCAGCGCCCTCGGCGACTTCCCCGGAGCCGACGGGCACGCGACCGCCGCCGACCGCCTGGCCGAGCGCGACGAGCTGCCGCTGGTGGGCGTCTTCACCCAGTGGTACCGGGCGCTGCGGCTCGCGGCTACGGGGCGGGCACCGGTGGCCGAGGTGGAGGCGGCCTATCGGGACGCCGCCGCGCGGCTGGACGGCGCGGGCATGCCCGGGCTCGAACGCGGACTGCTCCCCCTCGCCCTGCTGTGCCTGCGCCTGCGGCACACGCTGCCCGTACAGGCCGCCGAGGACACCGACTGGGGGCCGTACGAGCCGTGGGCCCGCCCGCTGGTGCTGCTGGAGCAGGACCGCCCCGGCGAGGCCGCGGCCGCGCTGCGCCGGCTCCCGGACCCGCCCCGCGACCTGCTGTCGGAGGCCCTGTGGTGCCTCGTCGCACGGGCGGCGATCGCCGTCGGCGACCGGGAGACGATGGAGCGCGCCCGCACCGGGCTCACCCCCGCGGCGGCGGAGCTGGCCGGGGCGGGTAGCGGCTTGCTCACCCTGGGCCCGGTCTCCGAGCACCTCGACGACCTCGCCACCGCCCTGCGGCACCCCCGGTGAGCGAATCGAGCGCCAGATCGGGAGCCCGGGGCTGGCCGGCAGGATGAGATCAGTCCAGGCCGCCGACGACCAGGAAGACCAGCAGGGCGGCCATGGCGAGAGCGAAGGCTCCGAGGGCTGTGACGGCGGCCACCGTGACGACGCTGGTCAGGCCGGCCCACCTGTCGAGATCGTGTTCCGCGACGCCCGCACCTTCGCGCTGCTCCACGATCGCAAGCTAACACCTGCAAGGACCCCGGACAACGGAGATCGCCTGCGCCGTGTGGCCGACAGCGGTTCAGCGGCGGCCCTCCCGGTCGGCCAGGTGATCGCCGCCCACCGGCCCGGGGGCGCCGAGGGCGCGGTATCTGGCGTGGCGGGCTCAGTGCCCGGTGGCGCCGTCGATGCGTTCGCGTAGGAGGTCGGCGTGGCCGTTGTGGCGGGCGTATTCCTGGATCATGGCGGAGTAGACCCAGCGCAGGCTCATCTCGGCCTCGCGGCGCGGGTCGATGAAGGTCTCGTCCAGTGAGCGTCCCGAGGTGGTCTGGCGGACGAGCTCGATCTCGCGGGTGTAGGCGGCGAGGTCCGATGGCGCGTCGGCGGTCTCCACGTCGAACTCGGCGTCGAGGTCGTCGTCGCTGCAGTACAGGTAGCCGACCCGCTCTCCGGCGAAGCGGGTGCGGAACCAGTCGCGCTCGACCTCGGACATGTGGCGGACGAGGCCGAGCAGCGACAGCCGCGACGGCTCTACGCAGCGCAGCTTGAGCTGCTCGGCGGTGAGCCCGGCGCACTTCCACAGCAGTGTCTGCCGGTGGAGGTCGAGCCACGCGTCCGCGAGCGTGCGCTCGTCGCCTGTCAGCGCGGCCAGCGGTTGGTTGACACGGGTGATCTGCGGAGCGGTCCAGGTCATGGCCATATCATGCCTACGCGTCCCGCCCATCGCCTGCCGGATCAGAACGTCGCAGAACCTTGGCAGCACCGGGGGCTTGGTAGTCGATCATCGCCCGAGCACGTTCGGCAAACGCTTGACGCCGGAGGCTCCGTTGGCGGCCGAGGGCACCGCTCGTAGGCGTGGAACGCGGTCCAGCACACCAGCAGGGCCAGCGCGAACACCGGCAGCCAGGCCAGGCGGGCGAGCAGCCAGCCGGGATCGTCAGGGACGGTGTGCAGGCCGGGCAGCGGGCCGTCGGCGAGCAGGCCGATCGCGGTGACCGCGATCAGGGCGGTCTGGTGCCACAGGAAGATCGTCATCGCGGAGAGGTTGACCAGCGCCACGACGGCCCACGCGGCGGGGTGGCGCGTCAGCACCCGCCGCAGCGGGCCGAGCAGGAGCAGGGCCGCCCCGCACTGGGTGAGGCCGAAGGCGACCGCCGCCAGCGTGGGCGGCGACTGGTTCGAGATGGGGGCGCCGGGCACGCCGACCATGGAGGCCGGGTAGCCGGCCCACAGGACGAGCGCCGCGGTGGCCGCGCCGCCGCCGAGCAGCAGCGCCCACCCCGTCGTACGGCCGCGCAGGTCGCCGCGGGCCCAGGCCGCGCCCAGGCAGTACGGGACCAGCCAGCCGGTCGCCACGTTGGTCCAGCCCAGCCAGGCGGGCCCGCCGAGGCCGTAGCGGACCAGGTCGACGAGCGCGACGACGGCGAGCGGCCACAGCGGGTGCAGCCTGGCGACCAGCGGGGTCGCCGCCGTCAGCGCCGCGAAGACCAGCAGGAACCACATCGGCGACAGCACCAGCTTGACCAGGGCGCGCACGGTGTTCGGGTCGGCCCCCGACGCGAGCATCGCGCCCGCCACCACGCTCCACACCGCCGCCACGACGATGACCGGCCGGAACAGCCGGGCCATGCGGGCAGTGAGCCACCGGCGGTAGGTCCGGCCACGGCCGAGGGCGTTGATGTGGCTGCGCGCCGCCATCTGCCCGCCCACCAGGAAGAAGACCGCCATCGTCTGCAACAGCCACGAGACGGGCGCGAGCTGGAGCATCTGCCGGAGGGGGCTGCCGACGCGTACCGTGCCGCTGTCGGCGACCAGGGCCGTCACCAGCCAGTGACCGAGCACTACTCCCAGGATGGCCACCGCCCGTAACGCGTCGGCGGCACGGTCGCGGTCGGGCGGAGTCGCCGCGTCGATGCGCCGGGCGAGGTCACGCACCGGAGGGGGCCCGTCCGGAGATGATCCTGGCGATGTTCGCAAGGGCCACGCCGGGTCTCAGGTAGTCGCTGTGGCCGCCGTCGCCCGCCGCGAAGACCCGGGCGCCGAACTCCGGCGAGACCGGATCGGCGCCGAACCCGAAGGTGGCGAAGGGAAGCCGGAGCCGCGCGTGCGGCACGCCGGCGATCCAGTCACCGGAGGCCCGTCCGGCCCAGACGGTGGCCCGGGTGCGCAGTCGCGCGGCGGTGCCGACGCCGGTGCCGGCGCTCGCACAGAGGATGATGTCGGCGACCTCCAGCCCGGGCGCGGCCCGCCCGCAGACCACGCTCCCGTAGGAGTGACACACGAGGGAGATCCGGGCCGCGGGCCTGACCGCGCGCAGTTCCCGCACGAACCGGCGCAGCGCTGGGGCGGCCTCGTCGGCGCGGCCGGGCGTCAGCGCCTGGAGGCTCACGGTGCTCGGTGTCCGGTAGCCGAGCCAGGCGATGACGGCGGACCGGTCGCCGAGCTCCTGCCACAGCCTCATCGCGCCGCCCCGCAGGAGCCCGTACCTGTCGAGGTCGGTGTCGGCGCCGGGGACCACCACGGCGATCCGCTCGGCCAGGGACAGGTCGCCGAACACCTCGGTGGCGCGCCCGCCGTCGCGTCCGTCGAAGGACAGGAAGGTGCGCGCCGGGTCGGCCATGGCGCGCAGCATCGCGGCCCGCCACCGGTCACCATGACCTGTCGCGATCAGCTCAGCCGCCCGCATGTCCTCTCTGCTGGCGGCGTACCGTCCGGCCAGAGCCGCGGGAGTGGCGGCCCGCAGCGGGGCCAGTGCGGCGGGGGCGGGCGCCGGGACGGCCGAGGGGCGGGCCGCGCCCGCCACCGGCACCACCACCGAGGCGGCGACGAGTGCGGCGAGCAGGGCGCGGCGCGGAGGGGATTCGCTGACTTCCATCACCTGACCGAAGGTGCCGCAGGGCGCGTCCGCGCCACATCGGACCGCCGGTGACATTCGCCCGGGCGCGGGTGGACCGCAGGTGTACACCCGTGGTCCGATGCCCGGGCGCGGGGCACGCCGTTACCCTCTGACCATGCACGTCACACCACCGCTGCCTCTGCTGAAGCGTGTGCCGCCCGCGGCCTGGGCGGCTCTGGCCTGGTGTGCGGGCCTGGCGTTCTCCTTCCTCGTGCGCGTCAGGCTGCCCGGTGAGTGGGAACCCACCGTGTATGCCGGGTCATTCTTCTACCGGTGGGACGGTTTGGCGTTCCTGGCGGTGGCCACTGCCCTGGTGCTGGCCGGCAGCGCTCTGCTGCGCCGCCGGCCGCTGCCGGCTCTGGCCTTGTTGCTCGCCGCCTCGGCCATCGCGTGCGTCCCCCTGGGTGTGGGAGAGATCCCCCTGGCTCAGTTCCTGGCGGTCGATGTCGCGCTGTACGTCATCGCGGCCACCCGGCCGCGCCGCGCCGGGATCGTCGCCGTCGCCATGGCGCTCGCCGTGCTCACCGGCTACCTGGTCACCCGGCTGCTGGCCGGGTGGAACGTCGGGACCTCGGCGGAGCTGGCCGTCGCGATGACGGCCGTCATCGCCTGGCTGGTCGGCGGCTCGGTGCGCCAGGCGCACGAGCACGCCGAGAGGCTGGCCGCTCAGGCCGCCGCCCAGGTGGTCACCGACGAGCGGCTGCGCATCGCGCGCGAACTGCACGACATGGTCGCGCACAGCATCGGCGTCATCGCCCTGCAGGCCGGCGCGGCACGGCGGGTCATCGACACCCAGCCCGTACAGGCGCGCGACGCGCTGGGCGAGATCGAGACGGTGGGCCGGGAGACGCTGTCGGGGCTGCGCCTCATGCTCGGCGCGCTCCGTACCCCCGAACCGGGACGGGCGCCACAGGCGGCGCCGCTCGACCCGGAGCCCGGCCTGGCGGACGTCGACCGGCTGGCCGCGACCACGACGGATGCCGGTGTCCGCGTCGACGTGCGGTGGCTTGGCGAGCGGCGTCCACTGCCCCCGGACATCGACATGTCCGCCTACCGCATCGTCCAGGAGGCGCTCACCAACGTGGTGCGTCACGCCGGCGCCTCGTCCTGCCTGGTGTCCGTCGACTACCGGGACGAGGAGCTGTCCATCGAGGTTCTCGACGGCGGGCCGGGGCGCGGGCGCGGCGGCGGGGAAGGATACGGCCTGGTCGGGATGCGCGAGCGGGTCGCCCTGCTGCACGGCGCCTTCTCCGCCGGGCCGCGTCCGGAAGGCGGCTTCCGAGTGGCGGCCCGCCTGCCCGTGCCGGCGGTCGTGCGATGACGGTCCGCGTCGTGCTCGCCGACGACCAGCCGCTGGTCCGCGCCGCCCTGCGGATGGTCATCGCGGACGCCCCCGACCTCGAACTCGCCGGGGAGGCCGGGACCGGCGCGGAAGCCGTGCGGCTGACCGAGGAGCTCCACCCTGACGTGGTGGTGATGGACATCCGCATGCCGGGCATGGACGGCATCGAGGCCACCCGGCTGATCACCTCGGGTCCCGGCACGGCGCGCGTCATCGTCCTGACCACGTTCGACGACGACGACTACGTCTACGGCGCGCTGCGCGCCGGCGCGTCCGGGTTCCTCGTCAAGGACATGGCCCTGGACGACATCCTCGCGGCGGTCCGCGTGGTCGCGGCCGGTGACGCCCTCATCGCGCCGGGCGTCACCCGCCGCCTGATCGGGGAGTTCGCGGGACGGCCCTCCCCCGTCCCGCGCCACCGCGGGCTCGACGGCGTCACCGCGCGCGAGCGCGAGGTGCTGACCCTCATCGGGCGTGGGATGTCCAATAGCGAGATCGCCGCCGAGCTGGTCATCAGCGTCGCCACCGTCAAGGCGTACGTGACACGGCTGCTCGCCAAGCTCGACGCCCGTGACCGGGTGCAGCTCGTCATCATCGCCTACGATGCGGGCCTCGCGTCACCGTCCCGCTGACCCGCGGCCCGCAAAAGATCATCGCCACCTGGAACGGATCCCCGACGTGGGACGCGACCTGTGCTCGTGAAACGGTCGTCCAGGGCATCAAGCCTGGGTGCCGATGCCTTCCAGCGCGTCGAGCTTCTTCCCGCGGGCTTACGGCTTGGCGGCGACGCCGCAGAACGCCGTGACCTCGTCGGGCAGCCCCCAGGGGGTGGGTTCGGGCCGCCAGCGCGACACCGAGACCACGCCCGGCTCAAGTAGCCGCAGGCCGTCGAAGTAGGCGGCGATCTGCTGGGGAGTGCGCAACTTGTAGGGGTCGCCCGCTTCGGCGCGGGTCTTCTCCGCCTGGGCCGCGGCCTCGGGGTCGACGGCGTTGGTGCCGTCCTCAAGGGCCAGATAGCTGCCCGGCGGCAGCGCGGCCACCAGGTGGTCGCGGATCTCGGTCGCCTGCGCGTCGTCCCACACGTTGCCCAGGATGCCGAGCATCATCAACGCGATCGGCCGGGTGAAGTCCAAGGTGCGGGCCGCCTGCTGGAGGACGTACTCGGGATCGCGGACGTCGGCGTCCACGTAGTCGCACTCGCCCTCGGGCGTGCTGGCCAGCAGGGCGCGGGCGTGCACCAGCACCAGCGGGTCGTTGTCCACATAGACGATCTTGCAGGCCGGGTCGACACGCTGGGCGACCTCGTGGGTGTTGTCGACCGTCGGCAGCCCGGTGCCCAGGTCCAGGAACTGGGTGATCCCGGCCTCACCGGCAAGGTGCCGCACCGCCCGGCCCAGGAAGACCCGCGAATGCCGGGCGACGTCCACGATTCCCGGGTACACCTCGCGAACCTGGTCGCCGACCTGCCGGTCGATGGCGTAGTTGTCCTTGCCGCCCAGCCAGTAGTTCCACACCCTGGCCGAATGGGGGGTGGTGGTGTCGATGTGCGCAAATTTCGGTTCATCTGTCATGGGAGCACTCTTTGTCGTGGAGTCGGGGATGCCACCAGTGAGCGGGGTGCTGGTGGTATGCGGACGAGTTCCCACAGATCATTTCAGGCCGCCACAGATGCCGCACGGTCCGCGAGGTTTCTATTGACTATTTGCTATAACAACGTGCAGTCTTCCTCCGTGAGTAGTGACACCCTCGGGCCGATGAACGCGGCGTCGCTGGCCGATCAGGCTTATGAACGGCTGCGCGAAGCGGTGCGAGACGGCACACTCCGCCCCGGCGAGAAGATCACCGAACGCGACCTGGCAGCCCGGCTGGGGGTCAGCCCTACCCCCGTGCGCGAGGCGTTGCGGCAACTGGTGCACGAGAAGGTCGTCGAGCGTGTGGGCTCTCGCGCGCTGCGCGTCTCGCATCATTCGCCCGACGTGCTGTCGGAGATCGCGGAGGCCGAGGCACGCCTGTCCGGGCTCATGGCGGGGCTCGCCGCGCGCAAGGCGTCCGACCGCCTGATTGGCGAGCTGAGGGAGATCCTCGACCGCACCGACCGGCTGGTCGAGGTCATCGAGCAGGCGGCCGCCGAGCATGATCCCGCGGCTTGGCCGGAGGACCAGATCACCACGGTGTTCAGGCAGCTCCGCCGGTTCCACCATCTCATCGAGTCCGCGGCCGGCAACCCGGTGCTGTCCGGCCTGCTCCAGCAGACCCGGGCGTTCAGCGACGAGGAGCGCTACGACTTGACCGTCCGGCTGCTGCGCGAGCGAGCGCCGGACTTCAGGCGCCGCTACCGCCAGCATCACGAGCTCCTCGCGGCCATCGCCGACCGCGACGCGGAGCGGGCGGAAGCCGTCGCGCTCCACCACCATCGGGCGGCCCTGCGGCAACTGGCCGACGGCTGACGCCCTGGCTGTGCCGCGTTTTTTTTCACTCATTTGCTATAGCAAATTGCAAGGAGCTATCCGTGACAGACAAGCCGCCGGGCTTACGGGACGCCGCACCCCCCACGAGCCGCGGCGCCGTGTTCTGGGTCGCGATCGCGATCTTCGCGCAGGAGTCGGTGTGGAACTTCTACGACGCCCAGGTGCCCGCCTCGCTACGCCAGTACCTCTCCTCGGCCGGCCTGATCGGCTTGATCATGGGGATGGACAACGTGCTAGGAGTCATCGTCCAGCCGTGGATGGGGAACTTCTCCGACCGGCGGGCACACGCGCGAACGGGCCGCTGGCCGATCATCCTGATCGGCGCCTGCGTGGCCGCCGTGCCCTTCGCGCTCATCCCGTGGTCGACGAGCCTGCCGTCGCTGATGGCGTGCGTCTTCTGCTTCGCCTTGGTCGCCAACGGCTTCAAAGGGGTCACCGAGACCCTCGTCTCCGACTACGTCGCCCCGGAGAACCGCAGCAAGGCCCAGGGATTCGTCAAGGCGGGCGTGAGCCTCACCATCGTGGTGTCCTCCCTGATCAGCTTGCTGGTGGTCGACCGCAGCCTGAAGGCCGCCTTCGTCATCCCCCCGGTGCTCATGCTGGTCATGGTCGGGCTGGCCGCGTGGTTCCTGGGCCGCCGGCACACCTATGCCGTCCGCGCCACCTCCCTCGGCCCGGCGGGCCAGGTACACGAGTTCTCCTCCCTGCGGGTGGTGATCCGTGACCTGGTGCGCGACCGCAGCCGTACGGGCGTGCTCCTGATGCTCGGCATCTTCTGCTTCGCCGGGATGTGGTCGGCCCTGCGGTCACTGCTCACGCCGTACGCCACCGAGGTCCTCGGCCTTTCCCGAGGCGCGGCGGGCGGACTCGCCCTGCCGAGCGCGATTGTGTTCCTCGCCGCGGTGATGCCGATCGCTTACGTCTCGGAACGCGTCGGCCAGATTCGGATGATCCGCTACGGGGCGGCGCTGTTCACGCTGGGACTGCTGGCCGGCTTCACCGTTCCCACCACCGCCATGACGATGGCGTCGACGATCCTGTCGTCCGTCGGGTACGCGGCGTTCGCCGTGAACGGCCTGGTCGCGCTGTGGAACCTGGCGCCCAGCGACCGGGTGCTCGGCACCTACACCGGGTTGTACACCGTCGCGTCGGCCTCCGGCATGGCCCTCGGGCCGGCGCTGCTCGGCGCCGCCGTGGACGGCACCGGCTGGCGCTTCATGCTGCTGAACGCCGCGGCGTTCAGCGGCGTCACCTTCGTCGTCCTCACCTGGCTCGCCAAGCGCGCCTCCCCCAGCACACGGACCGGCTCCTGACCGGCGACGCCTTGTGAAGACCTCATCACCGAGAAGGAGACACACCAGCATGGAGATCCGAATTCTCGCCCCCACCGGAGTGCTCGGCGCCGGGTTCGATGCCGAGGCGTTCCAGCGGGGCCTGGCCGCCCGCCCGCATGTGATCGCGTGTGATGCCGGATCGACCGACAGCGGCCCGGCCGCCCTCGGCTCGGGCATCCCGAAGCTTTCCCGGCAGGCCGTCACCCGCGACCTGCGACTCCTGCTCAAAGGGCGCGACGGGCTCCGCGTGCCACTGATCATCGGTTCGTGCGGCACCAGCGGCCGCGATGCCGGTGTCGACTGGATCGCCGGTCTGGCTCGCACCATCGCGGCGGCGGAGGGCCTGCGTTTCAAGCTGGGTCTGATCTACTCCGACCAGCCCGCCCAGCGGCTCCAGCGGCTGTGGGACGAGGGGCGGATCCGCGCCCTCGACCATGCCCCGCCGATCGACAGGGACGTCTTCGCCCGCGGCCACACCGTGGCCATGATGGGCGTCGAGCCGATCCAGCAGGCCCTGCTCGAAGGCTGCGACGTCATCCTGGCCGGCCGGGCCAGCGACACCGCGCTCTTCGCCGCCCTGCCCCACCTGCGGGGCGCCGACCCCGGTCTGGCCTGGCACGCCGCGAAGACCATCGAATGCGGCGCCGCCTGCGCCGTTCCCCCGTCCGCCGACGGGCTGCTCGTGCGCCTGCGGGAGGACCACTTCGACGTGCACGCGCTCGTGGAAGGCTCGCGTCTCACCCCGCGCTCGGTGGCCGCGCACACGCTGTACGAGAACGCCGACCCGTTCCATGTCACAGAGCCGTCCGGCATTCTCGACACCTCGTGCGCCACGTACGAAGCCGTCGACGACCGCACCGTGCGCGTCGCGGGCGCGGCCTACCATCCGGCCGGCGAGCACACGGTCAAGCTGGAGGGGGCCGAGCTCGCCGGCCACCAGACGGTGGTGATCGGCGGGATCCGCGACCACGTCATCATCGAGCGGCTTCCGGAGTTGCTGCCGCTCGCGGAGAAGTACTTCACGGCGAAGATCCTCGATGTGTTCGGGGGTGAGGTGGACCCGGACACGGTGGACATCGACTACCGCCTCTACGGCGCGGGCGCCGTCCTCGGCCTCCACGAGCCGGACGACCTGCGCCCGGCCGAGGTCGGAGTGCTGATCACCGTCACCGCCGGCGACCAGGAGACCGCGCACGCGATCGCCACCTTCGTCGCGCACGCCAGCTCACACCTGCCGATCCCCGAGTACGACGGACTGGTCAGCACGCTCGCCTATCCCTACTCACCGCCGGAGATCGACCGCGGGCCGCTCTACCGCTTCACCCTCAACCACGTCGCCACGGGCATCGGCCCCACGGAGCTGTTCCGCACCACGATCGAGGAGGTCTGAGCCCCGGTGGCCACCCTGCTGGACTACTGCTCCCTGGTCCGCTCCAAGAACGCCGGACCGTTCACCCTGACCTTCGACTTCATGTGCCACGACGAGCACACCTACCGTGCCCTGGTCGCCACCGGAGCACTGAACGCCGAGCTGTTCGCCGGCCTCTTCCACATCGACCCAGAGGCCATACGAGTCGTCCACCACCCCTCGGCCCTGGCCGTCAAGGTCTCCATGCCGCGTCCCACCGTCCAGGGCGACCTGCGAGACGGCGACTGTTACGCCGGCCAGCAGTACGCCCCCCTGATGCGAATGGTCCTGCCCGAGCTCGTTCAGTGACCGGTGCGTCCGTCAACGGCCGCCGGTGCCCGGGTGGCCGAAGGCGACGGTCACTTCGAGGCCGCCTTCGGGGAGGGCCCGGGCCTCAAGCGTGCCGTGGTGGGCCTCCACGATGGCGGCCACGATCGACAGGCCGAGTCCCAGACCGTCACCGCTTGCCTTCCTGCCGGTCTCCAGCCGCTGGAAGGGTCGCAGGAGCATGGGGACCCGGTCAGGCGGTATCACCGGGCCGCTGTTGGAGACCCTCAGAGAGGGACGCCCGGACCATACGGCGGTTTCCACGGTGATCCGGCCGCCGGGCACGTTGTACCGAAGGGCGTTGTCCAGCAGGTTCGCGACCAGGCGTTCGATCAGGGCCCGGTCGCCGGAGGCGGGCGCCGGACGAAGGGAGGACTCGACGCGCACATCCAGGGCGCCACGGTGGTCCAGGGCCTGACCGGTGATCGCGGCCAGGTCGAGGGACTGGCGGTGGTGCAGCCCCTGCTGACTGCGGGCCAGCGTGAGCAGGGCCTCGATGAGCCGCTCCTGGTGCTTCCCCGCGGCCAGCATGCGTTCCAGTACGGCCCGCAGTGACCGGGCATCGGCCGCCGGGTCGGCGAGCGCGACCTCGGTCATGGCCCGCTGGAGCGTCAGCGGGGTGCGCAACTCGTGGGAGGCGTTGGCGACGAACTGCCGCTGCGCGGTGAACGCGGCCTCCAGCCGGTCCAGCAGCTCGTCGAAGGTGTCGGCCAGTTTCTTGAGCTCGTCGTCCGGCCCGGAGGCGGCCAGCCGCCGATCGAGCCGGTCGGCCGTGATACGCCGGACGGCGGCCGTCATCTCGTCCAGCGGCCGCAGCACGCGCCCGGCCATGAACAGGCCCAGCAGCATTGCCGCGAACGCCATGACCGCCAGCGCGATCAGGGAGTTGACCAGCAGCCGCCGCAGGTGCTCCGACTGCTCCACCCGAGGGGTCTGGACGTGCGGACCGGCTCCGCCGGGCGCCATGGGAGCGGCCGGTGGCCCGGGGAAGGGCGAGTACTCGACCAGTACATAGATGAGGGCGACCAGAAGCACCCCGGCCAGCAGGAACAGGCCGCTGTAGAGCAGGGTCAGGCGCAGCCGTACGGTCTGCCTCATATGCGGTATCCGGCCTGCGGGACCGTCTCGATCAGCGGCGGATCGCCGAGCTTGCGGCGCAGCCGGCTGATCGTCACCTTCACGGTCTGCGTGAACGGGTCGGCGAACTCGTCCCAGCCGCGTTCCAGCAGCTGCTCGGCCGAGACCACCGCGCCCCCGGCCGCCAGCAACAGCTCCAGCACGGCGAACTCCTTGGGACTCAGCGGCAGCCGGCGCCCGTCACGGGTGGCGATGCGGGTGGCCGGGTCCAGACGCAGGTCGCCGTGGACCAGCACCGGCGGGAGGGCGCGGTGCGACCGCCTGGCCAGCGCCCGGATCCGGGCGACCAGCTCGGCGAAGGCGAACGGCTTGGAAAGGTAGTCGTCGGCGCCGACGCCCAGCCCGGTCACCTTGTCGTCGATCGTTCCGGCGGCGGTGAGCATCAGCACCCGCGCCGGGTAGCCCATGCCGGCCAGCTCCCTGCACACCTCGTCCCCGTGCAGGCCGGGCAGGTCCCGATCGAGGACGACCACGTCATAGTGGTTGACCGAGGTGCGGTCGAGCGCGGCGTGGCCGTCCAGCACCACGTCGACGGCCATGCCCTCGCGGCGCAGCCCGCCGGCCACCGTCAGGGCCAGCTCCTCGTGGTCTTCGACGATCAATACCCTCATGATCTCCCCAGAATGCCCCGCCCCCGGTTACAGCGGGGTAACCGCCGTCGTTCCCGCCCTGTTACCGGCTTCCGGCTTTTCTGGTCCCACGACAGAAGCGGAGGAACCATCATGTACGGCTTATCGATGCGGAACGCCATCCTCGTCGCCGTGATCCTCGCGGTGAGCGTGGGCGGGATGGCCGTCTCGGCCACGAGGTCCAACGGCGACGGCAAGGAATTCACCGCCTGCATGCGCTCGCACAGGCTGCCCGGCTTTCCCGAGGTCACGTTCTCCACGGACGGGCTGGTCAACTTCGACGTCAACGGCGAGCACGTCGACGTCCTGTCCAGTAAGTACGGGGCGGCGGTGCGGGCCTGCGAGTTCCTGTTACCCAATGGATTCCGGCTACCAGGTAGGCCCGCGGCACCGGCCGCCCCGTCACTTCCGTCCTGACGTCTGGCCGTCACTGAGCTTGACAGCGGAACCTGTGACCGAGCTGGGCACTGTCATTCAGCTAAACATCATGGTCCTCCTCGACCTCGCCGCCCTGAACTGGTACCGGCACCGGAGCAATTTCTCCGGGTGCCGCTGTCGAAGCCGGCTGTTCTCGTTCGTCGGGTGATAGAGAGGACGATCACCAAGAATGAGGAGAGCCTGATGCCCCAGTACGGAGTCCTGATCTACATGCCGGTGCCGGCCGACCCGATGAAGCTGTCGCCCGAGTACGAAGCGGCGCTCGAACAGTACCCGGCGCAGGTCGAGGAGCTGGGCGGGCGCGGTGTCGCGGGGTATGCGTTGCAGCCCAGCGTCACGGCCACGTCCGTGCGCGGCGGCGACATCGTCACCGACGGCCCGTTCATCGAGGCCAAGGAGGTCATCGCCGGGTTCTTCATCCTGGAGGCGCCCGACCTGGACGTCGCTCTGAAGATCGCCAAGCTCAACCCGGTTCACCTGGACGGCGGCGGCGTGGAGGTCCGGCCGCTGTTCGTCCCGCCGGCGGAGTGAGCGACGACAGCAGGGCCGCGGTCGAACGCGCCGTAGCGGACGCGCACCGTCGCGAGTGGGCCTTCGTGCTCGCCGCGACGGCGCGCGTCGCCGGCGATCTCGATCTGGCCGAGGAGTGCGTACAGGACGCCTATCTCGCCGCGCTGGCGGCGTGGGCGCGCGACGGCGTGCCCCGCAAGCCCGGTGCCTGGCTCACTACCACCGCCAAATGCAAAGCGCTGGACGTGCTGCGCCGGGACCAGGTGTTCCGGG
Organism: Sphaerisporangium viridialbum; assembly: GCF_049674955.1. Classification (GTDB taxonomy): domain Bacteria; phylum Actinomycetota; class Actinomycetes; order Streptosporangiales; family Streptosporangiaceae; genus Sphaerisporangium; species Sphaerisporangium viridialbum. The sequence goes on from NZ_CP187232.1 coordinate 4,427,301, forward strand.
CGAAGATGCCGCTGCTGGCAGAACCCGACGAGGTCGACATGGATGAGTCTGACGACGAGGTGATCCCGGATGACCGGCTGCGGCTCATCTTCACCTGTTGCCATCCCGCGCTGGCCCGGGAGGCCCAGGTGGCGCTGACCCTGCGCCTGGTGTGCGGGGTCGGCACCGGGGACATCGCCAAGGCGTTCCTGGTCTCCGAGCCGACCATGGCGGCGAGGGTCACCCGGGCCAAGAAGAAGATCTCCGCAGCGGCGATCCCCTACCGGGTACCGGACGCGGGCGAGCTGCCCGAGCGGGTGGACGCGGTGCTGACCGTCATCCACCTGCTCTACACCACCGGGCACACCGCCTCCACGGGCGCCGATCTGGTCCGCGCCGATCTGGTGGAGCGCGCGCTGGGTCTGGCCCGCATGCTCATGGCCCTGATGCCCGATGAGGCGGAGGTGCGCGGGCTGCTGGCGCTGTTGCTGCTCACCGATGCCCGCCGGGCCACCCGTACCGACACTCAGGGCCGGCTCCTGCTGCTGGAAGAGCAGGACCGCTCCGCCTGGGACCGGGCCGCCATCGGCGAAGGACGCCGCCTGGTCGAGGGCGCGTTCCGTGCCGGCCGGGCCGGCCGGTACGCGTTGCAGGCCGGCATCGCCTGCCTGCACGCCACCGCCGCCGGTTACGCCGCGACCGACTGGCGCCAGATCTTGTGGCTCTACGACGAGTTGCTCAAGGTTTGGCCTTCTCCGGTCGTCGCGCTCAACCGGGCTGTGGCGATCTCGATGGTGTACGGTCTCCAGGCCGCCCTCGATGAGATCGACGCCCTGGCACGAGATGACCGGCTCGCCGCCTACCACTACCTTCCGGCCGTTCGGGCCGACCTGCTGCGCCGGCTCGGCCGCCCCCGCGAGGCCGCCGTCGCCTACCGCGCGGCGTTGGACCTCGCCGACAACAAGGCCGAACGGGAGTTCCTCGCCGCCCGCCTCGCCGAGGCCGTCGATTCATCTCCTGGAGGTGGGTGCGGTAGTTGAGCCCGGCGCCCGGCCCTCCTCTGTCAGCAGGGCGCCACGTCGGTGGCGCCGAGGCCGACCAGGACGTCGCCGTCGACCTTGACGGCCCTGGTCGTGCCGTTGGTCCGGATGGCGGCGAGCTTCATCGGGCGGTTCCCTCTACATGGGTGCGGTTGAGCTTGAGAGCTTCGAAGACCGGGGAGTCGCTGAAGCGGAACAGATCGAGGGCGCCGGAGTCGGAGTCGGTGGCACCGGCCTCGGAGCGGACGGAGAACGGCTGCCAGGACGGCACCACGAACAGGTCGCCGCGCGTCACGGACCAGGACGTGTCGCCGACCGTGACCGTTCCGGAGCCGTCGAAGACCTGATAGACCGACGAGCCCGTCTCGCGGACCGGCGCGCTCTGCGCGCCGCGCACGATGCGGTGCATCTCGGCGCGGATGGTGGGCAGCACGTCGGCGCCGGTCGCCGGGTCGGTGAACCGGACGGCGGCGTGGCCGGGCTCGACTGTGCCGCCGAACCCCTCCGCCTCAACGGTGAGTTGGTCGGCGAGGGCGCGGTCGGTGTGCTCCCAGCGGTACGCCAGCAGCGGCGAGCCGGGGGGCAGCGCCCCGGCCGAGACCGGCCGCAGGCCCGGGTGGCCCCAGAGGCGCTCGGCGCGCGACCGCTCAGGGGTGATCCGCTCGGCGTCGCTGATCGTGTCCCGGCCGAACGCGAAGAACTGCGTCTCGGTGACGTACTGGAATGGGATGTCCAGGCCGTCGATCCACGCCATCGGCTCGGCGGTGGCGTTGTGGTGGGCGTGCCAGTTCCAGCCCGCCTGTGGGAGGAAGTCGCCGCGCCGCATCGCCACCGGGTCGCCGCCGACGACCGTCCACACGCCCTCGCCCTCGACGACGAACCGGAAGGCGTGCTGGGTGTGCCGGTGCTCCGGGGCGTCCTCCCCGGGCATCAGGTACTGGATGGCGGCCCACAGCGTCGGCGTGGCGAACGGCCGGCCGCTCAGCCCCGGGTTGGCCAGCGCGATGGCGCGGCGCTCACCGCCGCGGCCCACCGGGACCAGATCGCCGGCCTGCGCGGCGAGCGCCCGGAGCTGCTCCCAGCGCCACAGGTGCGGCACAGCTCGGGAGTGCGGCCGGGCGGGCATCAGGTCGCCGATCTCGGTCCACAGCGGGATGAGCAGTTCCTTCTCGAACTCCCGGTACAGCTCTTCGAGCGCCGGGGTGACCTCCGGTTGGCCCTCCGCCGAAACGGCCTGCAGCCGGATGGGAGAGTCCGAGGCGATGTCCGGGGCGATGGGGATCTCAGTCACAGCGCTCAGTGTGCGTCTCGTCCGCCAGGAAGACATGTAGATTCTGGACAGCAGAATCAGGAGGTCCGCCATCGACAAGCCGCTCAAGACGCCGCCGCCGTACGCGATCGCCAGCGTCGACCACGCCCTCCGGGCGGCCGCCATGCTCCAGCTGGAAGGCGGGCACACCGTCTCGGAGATCGCCGAACGGCTGGGCGTCGCCCGGTCGACCGCGCACCGGCTGCTGGCCATGCTCGTCTACCGCGACTTCGCCGTGCAGGACGAGCATCGGGTCTACCACGCGGGCCCCGTCCTGGAACTCGCCGCGCATTCCCAGTCCGAGGTGTCCCAGCTGCGGGCCGCCGCGCTTCCCCACCTGGGCAGGCTGGTCGACCTCCTCAACGAGACCGCCAACCTGACCATCCGCACCGGCGACACCGCCCGTTTCATCGCCAGCGTCGAGTCCACCCAGGCGCTGCGCATCGGCTCCCGGGAGGGCATGGTCTTCCCCGCCCACCGCACCACTGCCGGCCTGCTGCTCCTCGCCCGGCTCGGCGAATCCGAGCTGGACGAGGTGTACGCCGCCGAGCGCTACCGAGACCGCCCGGCGGACCGCCCCGACCTCGCCCGGCTGCGCGCCGAACTGGCGCGGATTGGCCGCAGCGGGTTCGCCGTGAACCAGGGGCGCTCCGAGCGCGGGCTCGTCGCCGTGGGCGTCCCCGTGTACGGCCGGGACGGCACCGCGCAGGCGGGCCTGTCGGTGTCCATGCCAGGTGTGCGGCATGATCCGCGCCGGCTTCCGTTGCTGGTCGCCGCCCTCAACGCGGCGGCGCGCGCCCTGGAGGCCGACTTGGCGGCGGCGTCCTGATCCCGCCGGGCCCCGGGGCCGGGGGTCGGCCAGACCGGGGGCGACGGTGCTACCCGAACCCCCGCCCCCCGGAGGCCGGCGCCCGCGAAAACCAGGTATGTTGACATAGGTATCTGAAGGTATCTATTGTGTGGACATGCCCGCCTCTAGTGCGTCCTTCCAGGACACCGACCGCGTAGCCTCCGTGCTCGTGGCGATCCTGCCCGCACTGAACAGGGCTCTTGAGCGGCAGATCGCCCGGGAGTTTGCTCACCCCAGGCTCCCGGAGGGCCAGCTCGCGCTGCTGTGGCTCGTCGAGGAGCGCGAGGGGATCACGGTCCGCGAGGCTGCTGACGCGCTTCTGATGAAGCCGAACAACGCCAGTGCCCTGGTCTCCCAGCTCACCGAGCTGGGGCTGCTGGAACGCAGGCAGGACACCGTCGACAAGCGGGTCGCCCATCTGCACCCGACGGCCACGGCCCGGCAGCGACTCGCCGAGGCCCAGCAGCTCAAGGGAGCCCACGTCGCGCGTGCTCTCTGCGCTCTCACCGACGGGGAGCTGGGCGCCCTCGGCGCGGCCACGGGTGCGCTGACGTCCCTGACCCGGCATCTCCACCCCACCGCCGACTGATTCCACGCCCTGTCTCCGTACAGGAGCCAGGTCCGCGTGCTGCGTACGCATACCGAGCCGTCGGCCGATGGCGGTTTCCGACGTTGCTGAACGATGCCGCTGCGGCTGTTCCGCAGCCCGGCACTCACCATCGGCACGATCGTCACCGCGATCAATTTCTTCGTGCTGCTCGGTGTGATCTTCTTCCTGATGATGTATCTGCAGAACGTACGCGGCTTCACGCCTGTCGAGGTGGGCGTGCGCACCCTGCCGCTGAGCCTGGCCACCGTGGTCGCGTCGCCACTCGGTGCGGCGCTGACCGAGCGGTTCGGCGCGCGCCTGTCCATGCCGGCCGGCATGGTGCTCCAGGCCGTCGCGTCCTTCTGGATGCTGACATGGGACGCGCATTCCCCGTACGCCGCCATGTGGCCACCGTTCATCGCGCTCGGTCTTGGCGTCGGGATGGTGATGTCCGCCTCCTCCGACGCGATCGTCGGCAACGCGCCGGTCAGGGACGGGGGTGTGGCGAGCGGTCTTCAGGCCACGTCGCTGCAGATCGGCGGGGCGCTCGGCACGTCCGTGCTGGTCTCCCTGATCAGCAGCCGGGTCGGCTCGACACTCACGGGTGAACTGACCCGCGCCGGGGTTCCAGCCTCCGCGGCAGGCGGCTTCGAGAAGGCCGCGGACGCGGTGGCGATGGGCATTTCGCCGGTCTCGGACGGCATGGCCGCGCATTTGAAGGCCGCCGTCGTCGAGGGCAGCGGCAGCGCGTTCATGAACGGTGTCCACTCAGCCGTGTTCCTCACCGGCGTACTGTGCATCGTGGGCGCGGTCCTGGCCATGGCCGGCCTGCGACGCAGCCCCGAAGGCGCTCGCCACTGAGAACTGACGGGCCGGATGTGGCCCGGCCGGGAAACGCGGGGTCACACGGGGTCAGCGTCCTCGCATCCGGCCGGGCCGCTCCGCACCGCTGCCCACGCCCGACGACGACTGGCGCGCCTGGTTCCTCGACAACATCGGCCGGTCTTCTTGCCTTTGGTGATGATGAGGTGTTCGAGCGTGTGGAGAGGCGATCGATCAGCGATGGGCCGTTGCGATGAGGCGTCGCAGTGCGGCCTGGGCGGGTGGGCCCCACGTGGCCTTGCCGCCGGGCCGGCCGTGGACGCCGGCGTCTCCGATATGGATGCCGCCGAGGGCGCGGCGTACTGCCCATCCGCGGGCGCGGCGCAGGGTCGCGGCGTCCGGGGCCGGCTGGTAGGCGTCATAAAAGCGGTCGGCGGCGCCGTCCGGCAGCAGGCTCCAGGCGGCGGCGAGGTCGCCGGCCGGATCGCCCGCGAAGAGGTCACCGAAGTCGATCACGCCGCAGATGGTGCCGTCCGCGGTGAGGACGTTGGCCGGATGCAGGTCGCCGTGGAGCCATAGCGCCGGGCCTGTCCAGTCGGGCGCGGCAACGGCGTCGTCCCAGACCGCGCGGACGGCGTCCGGGTCGGGGATCAACCCCAGCTCAGTGGCCGAGGCGAGCCCCTTGACGAACCCCTCGGAGTAGTCGGCCAGCGGCCCTCCGCGGTCCCGGCCGACGGGTGCCTGTTCGGGGGCGGGTTGGTGCAGTGCCGTCAGGAAGGCGGCCAGGGCGTCGGCCGCCTCCGCGCCGCGCGTGACGGGGGCGCGGTCGGCCGGCTCGCCCGGCACCCAGGTGGTGACGATCCAGGGTCGTGGAAACAGAGCGGAGGGCTCGCCGAGGCGCTGCGGGACGGGAACCGGCAGCGGAAGGCGCGGGGCGAGGGCGGGCAGCCAGGTATGCTCCTTGCGCAGCAGCGCGTCCGCAGACTCCGTCGCCCAGGGCAACCGGACGGCGAGGTCGTCGCCGAGCCGCCAAAGCTGGTTGTCCCAGCCACGCGCGCCGAGCCGCAACGGGCGATCGGCCAGGTCGGGGTGCTGGTCGCGCAGCAGATCCCGCACCAACTCCGCGCTGATCTCGATCTCGGTGTGAGTCATGCGGAGCAACAGTAGCCAAATGACGGCCCGCCCGTTTTCTCCCCCGGTTCAAGGCTTTCAGGCCAGGAGACCCAGAGTTTCGGGCGCTTCCCAGGCCGTCAGCTGCCGCTCAGGGTCGGGTTCCAGCTCGGCGAGGGCTTGCCGGTCCTACTCGCGGGCGCGGACAGGGCCGCCGCCGGCTCCGGGGCGCCCACTGCGTCGCGACCCTGGGCCGTTTAAGGATTGGCTGCGTGCGGTTGATGCCCAGTAGGGTGCCGATCATGGCTTGTCGCATTTCCGAGCTGATAATCCCTTGCCGGGATCCGCAACGGCTGGCGGCGTTCTGGTGCGAGGTGCTGGGCTTCATCGTGCTCGACACCGAGGACGAAGGCGCGGTGGAGATCGGACCACGGGAAGGGTTCGGCGGATTGCAGCCGACTCTGGTCTTCAGCCCCACTACCGAGCCCAAGGCGGGCAAGCTGCGGCTGCACTTCGACGTCAACGCCACCGACCGCGATCAGGACGCCGAACTCGAACGCCTCCTGAAGCTCGGGGCGCGCCCGGCCGACGTCGGCCAGACCGGCGAGGAACCCTGGCACTGCCTGGCCGACCCCGAAGGCAACGAATTCTGCCTCCTGCGAGCCCGCCTGAGCTGAGCATCGGCCCGCATTGGCAAACGACCCCAACGTGAGGACTTCGCGCGCATGACGCCGCCTGCTCTGTAGACCTGACACTTCCCTGCGCATCGGTCCGCCGACGACGCCGTCGGCGCTGTTTCCCGTGCTCTTCGTCAGGTCTTCAGAGAGATCATGTCTTCACATCCTCATATCGTGCTGCCCTGGGCGGTGCGGCGCACCCGCCTGCCTCTGCTCGCGCTCCAGTGCGTGGCCTGCCCTTCCGGCCGCGCCACCATCGGCAACGGCAGGTTCCGCGTCAACGCCAACGGCAAACTTCTCGACGTCTGGCTCCTGGTCAACTGCGTTTCCTGTGACCGGACCAGCAAGCTCACCGTCCACGATCGCGTCCCGGTCCGCTCACTGCCCGCTGATCTCCTGGACGGTTACTCCGCCAACTCGCCTTCCCTCGTCGTGGATACCCTTCTCGACCCGTTGATCGCCCGGCGCAACCGGTTCGCGCTCGATTGGGACGGGTGCTGGGAACTCCACGCACCTCCCGTTCCCGAGGATCCGTGGCCCCTTCAGATCACGGTCACCTTCGACGATCCCGTGCCAGTCCGTCCCGAACGGCTCATCGCTCATGGATTAGGCATCAGCCGCAATGAGATCGCTCACAGAGTCAAGATCGATATCCCGCTGAACCGCAGGACGAAACTGGATTTCTCATTCGTCCTGGTGTGGTCGGTTCAGTAGGTCCAGGTGTCCGGTGCGACGCTCGGCCAAGGCAGAAAACGGCTGTGCCGTGTTCTGCCTTGGCCAGGTCGGCGCGGATCTAGCCAGCTGTTGATCTTTCTTCCAGGACGCTTGAGCAGCGATGTCCTTAGGTCAGGAGGCCCAGGGTTTCCCAGGCTGTCAGCTACCGCTCGGGGTCGGTTTCCTGGTTGATCAGCTCGGCGAGGGCTTGCTGTCTTACCAGAACCCCCGGCGACGGCGACGGCCGTGAAGAAGGCCGGTGTGGGGACACGACCCCTCTCGATCTTCCGCAGCGTCTCGGGGAGATCCCGGCCCGGAGTGCCACGTCGGTGATGCTGCGTGAACCCCTGGCCTCGCGCAGCAGGTCGCCCAGCCGTTCCCCGCGCAGGCGGTCGGCGATCGACAACGGTTCGCGTACCATGAGCCCAATACTAATACCGGTATAGTTATCGGAATCTAGAAGGAGGCAGAAGTTGATCGAGCTCAAGACCGCCGGCGAGATCGAGATGATGCGTGAGGCCGGCCGGGTCGTCGCGGCGGTACACACGCAGGTCCGCTCGCACGCGACCGTCGGGGTGTCTCTGCGCGAGCTCGACGAGCTGGCCCGCCAGATCATGCACGAGGCCGGGGCCGGATCGTCCTTTCTCGGCTACCACCCGGCGTTCGGTGCCACTCCCTACCCTGGCGTGATCTGCACCTCGGTGAACGAGGTCATGCTGCACGGCCTGCCCACCGGCTACCGGCTCCGTGACGGCGACCTGCTGAGCATCGACTGCGGCGCCCACATCGACGGCTGGCATGCCGACGCCGCGGTCAGCTTCTGCGTCGGCCGGGCTCGCCAGGGCGACGGCGACCTGATCGCGACGGCCGAGCGCATGCTGGCCGCCGGAATCAAGCAGGCCGTGCCGGGCGCGCGGCTGGGCGATATCGGCCAGGCCATGTCCCCCATCGGCCGCGCGGCCGGTTACGGCATCCAGAACGACTTCGCCGGCCACGGCATCGGGCGGGCCATGCACGAGGACCCGTGGGTACCCAACGAGGGCCGTCGAGGGCGCGGCCTGAGGCTCCGCCCCGGCATGGTCATCGCCATCGAGCCCAGCCTGATGGCCGGAGGCGGGGACGACTACGCGATGGCCGCGGACGGCTGGTCCCTGTGCAGCGGAGACGGCAGCCGCACGGTCCACGTCGAGCACTCAGTGGCCGTCACCGACGACGGACCGGTCATTCTGACCCTCCCCTGATCTCAGGGTGCAGCGGTCGCCAGGTCGTGGCAGCGGCTGCTCGCGTCGGTGTCGCCGATGGCCTCGTACACCTCGGCCGCCCGCGCGTACGCTCGGCGGCTCTCGCCGGTCCGGCCCTCGTCGGCCAGCAGGGCCGCCAGGGTCTCCAGGGAGCGGGCCTGCGGGACGGGCAACTGAGCCTGCTCCATGAGGCTGATCGCCTCGGTGAGCTTGATGATCGCTTCGGTCCGGTGGCCGAGCGATCCCAGACATTCACCGACGCGGGCAAGCGCGATTGGGCGGGTGAACGCCGCGATGCTCGGCGTAATCCCCAACTGGTCGTCGTTCAGCAGGCCCCACAAGTCGAGGTACTGCTCCAGTGCCTCGGCGTAGTGTCCGGCGTCGCGAAGGCAGGTGCCGAGGGCGCCGAGACACTGGCAGTACGCATCGATGTCCCCGTTGGCCTTGAACATCTCCGCAGCCTGGGTTTCCGACGCAGTGGCCTCATCGAGCCGTCCGAGCCTTCGAAGCGCGCCTCCCGCGTTGTGGTGGGCCCAGGCGATCTGCGCCGTGGCGCCACTGCGGGTGGAGAGGTCCATCGCCTGGGCTGTGTACCGCAGTGTGGTCTCCGGGTCGTCTCGCGGCACCAGATGGACCCAGGCCAGCAAGTTCAGCTGCGTGGCCTGCCGGGCCGGATCGCCCAGGGCGGCGGCGGCCTCGGCACCGAGGGTGAAGACCTCGTGCCAGTGCGGCGCGTGCATCCACCGGTCGGAGAACCAGTGCATCGACTCGGCGCAGTCGAGGACGGCGGAGTGCTGGCCGCCGCTCGCTGCCGTCCGCAACGCACCCAGCCAGTTGTCCGCATTCACGCGCAGCCAGTGGTCGGCCTCCTCCGGGGAGGACAGGTCGGCGAGGTCGGCGTCAGGCCGGTCGGGACGGCCGTGGGCGGGCTCGAACCACCGCCCGGCGGTCGTGGCCATCCGCACCAGCCACGACGTCATCCTCCCGGTGATCGCGTCACGGTCGGCCGCAGGTTCCTCCTCGTGAAGCCGATCACGGGCGAACAGCCGTACAAGGTCGTGGAAACGGTAACGGCCCGACGTGCTGTCCTCCAGCAAACCGAGATCGACGAGCTCATCGAGGGCGTCCCAGGCGTCCCCGACCGAGGTCCCGCCGAGCACCGCGGCGAGGGCGGCGTCGAAGTCCCGGCCGGGCACCAGAGCCAGCCGGCGGAAGACCCGCCGTGCGGATGCGGCCAGTTGGTCGTAGGACATCCCGAACGCGGTCGCGATCTTGAGGTCGCCGGCTCTGAGCTGCTCCAGGCGCCGCTCCTCGTCCGCCAACCGGCTGACGAACTCGGCGGCTGGCCAGCCAGGCCTGCTGACCAGCCGGTTCCCCACGATCCGCAAGGCCAGCGGCAGGCCCCCACAGAACTGGGCAAGCTTGCTGATCGCCGCTCCGCCGTCGGCCGACCCACGCCTTCCCAAGATCCCGGTCAGCAGCTCGGCCGCTTCCGCCGGTGGCAGGGGGCCGAGGCTCAGCCGGTGCACGCCCTCCAAACCGGCCAGCAGCCGACGGCTTGTCACGAGCGCTCTGCTGGGGCCGCCACCTGGGAGGAGCGGGCGTATCTGCTCCTCCGACCCGGCGTTGTCGAGCACCACGAGAACGCGCCGATCCCGCAGCAGCGACCGATACAACGAGTCGCGCTCCAACGTGTCGTGGGGCATGTGCCGCTCGGCGGTGCCGAGCGCGCGCAGCAGCTGCGTCAGGACGTCGCCGACGGTGAGCGGCTGGGCGGACATGCCGGCCAGATCGACGAAGAGCACCCCGTCCGGAAAACTCGGCCGCAGCACATGGGCGGCGCGAACGGCGAAGGTGGTCTTGCCCAGACCGGCCGCGCCGGTGATGAGCACGACGCCGGCGGCTCCCGGCGCATCCCCGGCGTGCACGAAGTCGTCCGCCCAGGCCAGCTCGGCGGCACGGCCAGTGAAGTCGTCCACCGATCGAGGCAGCTCGCGCAGACCAGAAGCACGCGTCCAGTGATCCCGCAACCGGCCCTCTCGAGCCAGGTCGATCAGCTGCTGACGGTCGTCCTCCCCCAACGAGAGCGCCTGCGCCAGAGCGGCGACGGTACGGTGCTGGGGTCCGCTGCTGCGCCCACGCTCCATGTCCGACAAGGTCCGGGCACTGACCCCGGATGCCTCAGCGAGTCGTTCCAGCGTCAGACGTGCCGCGTGCCGATGCCGGCGCAGCAGCTCCGCGAAGCTGGATGGGGCGGTGATGGGTCGTTCCTCGTCGTGTTGTGCCGCGGGCGGCTCCAAGATTGCCAGCCGGCCTGCTCCTCGCGGCGACCGCTAGAAGCGATGGGGTCCGGGGTGGTGCTCGAAGAGCAGACACTAATCGGGGTCGTCGGGGTCTTCCTCGATCCCGGGCACGGGGTCGATGCTGTCCCTTTTGAGGAACGCGTTGTTCCCGTAATCGGTCAGCCCGCCCCAGTGCGTGAAATCCTCATTAGTGGCATCGACGAACGTCTTGAGGAGATTCAGCTCGTTCACGCTACCGTGGTCATTTCTGCGAATCACACATCGTCACCGTCGTCACACAGCGCTACTTCGATCTGGATGGTGCCGTACAGATCGGCGTGCGACCAGAATAGAGGACTGAGCGCGCGCCGGTCGGCGTCGGTGAGCCGATCCGCCCAGGCGGGATCTTTCAGAAGCGACTGAACCAACACGGTGTTGACGAACACCAGGGCCGATCGCGGCAGGCGTTCGCGGATCACCTCCCGAGGGGTGTTCTCCCGGGTAGCGACGGTGGAGAAGTTTGTACAGTGTCTGATTAACGAGGGGCTACGCAACATGGTCAACGGAAAGCAGACCGGCAAGTAGGGGTCCCGGTAGTAATGGCGCGGGATCCAACGGATATGCCTTTCACCTGCGCTTATGCAGAGGTCTCAGGCTGATAGGCCAGACCTGAGCCCTGTTGTCTATGCAGGCCAGAGGAGTCGGCGGACCTCGCTGGCGGCACTTCCTCGGAACCCGCGGGGTGCGTCAGTCGTACGACAGGGCTGGGGCGCGGTGGGGCCTTGCCGGGTGACGTTGGTTGTATCTCGCCGCGCTTCTGGCTGGCTGATGCCGGTCGGTGCCGACGTATCGAGACCGGTGGCGGGCAGCCGTGGAACCACGTGTTCCACGCGACTGCCCGTGGGCCGAGGCCCCTTGCCCGGCCGTTGGGGTGACGTTCGTCCGCCTACCCGTGGTCGGCGCAGAGTTGGGAGATCAAGGCGGTGCGGGCCCATGCTTCCCACGTGTCCGGTGACCAGTCGCGGTCGCGGACGAAGATCAGGTAGAGCTGCGGGCTGAGCAGGCCGAACAGCAGGTCCGCCGCCATCTCGACGGAGAGGCCGGGGCGGGTGTCGGGCTTGCCGGTCAGGGCTTCGGCCGCTGCGTACTGCACGGTGTAACGCGGGTCGGGGCCGTCCGGCCATTGCGCGGCGATCTCGGGGTCGGTGGCCGCGGCAGCCGCGATCAGCGGCATGATCGGGGCGACCCGGCCCAGGATCTGGCGGGTGCCGCGGACGTGCGCGCGCAGTTGCCCGGCCGCGGTGGGCTCGGCGCACGCGGCGCGAAACCACTCACGATCCATGGTGGCGACAGGCTCGGTGTCCCCGGCGATGGACGTGTCGACGACGTCCTTGAACAGCGTGCGCTTGTTGCGGAAGACGAAGTAGACCGTCTGGACGGCCACGCCCGCCCGGTCCGCGACCTCCTGCAGGCTCGTCGCCCCGTAGCCCTGCGCGACGAACAGCTCGCGAGCCGCCTTGACGACCTTTTCGCGGGTACGGCGTGAGCGCTCGGCTCGCTTGTCCGGCCGCTTGACTCGATCCATGTTGCGAGTATATCTCTAGAGTGTGCCACTAGAGTTCAACTCTAATTTCTTGGAGGAGACGATGAACCAGCCCATCACCACCCAGAAGCCGGACCCGGACCTGACCTCACCGCAGCGAGACCAGGAGGAGGAGTCCGTCCACCGCGCACTGGAGGGCTATTACCACGCTGGCAAGCCGCCGTGGGACACCGGCGTGACGCCGCCCGAGCTGGTCGCCCTGGTAGAGGGGCACGGCGCGCTGCTGCCCGGCCGCGCCCTCGAACTCGGGTGCGGCACGGGGACCAACGCCATCTACCTCGCACGGCACGGCTGGGAGGTGACGGCCGTCGACCTGATCGACCACGCCGTTGACCAGGCCAGGGAGAAGGCCGAGGCGGCGGGAGCGGTGGTACGGCTGCTGCACGGAGACGCCACCCGCCTCGACGAGCTGGACGCGCCCGGTCCCTTCGACCTGTTCTTCGACCTGAGCTGCTACTGCGGGATCCCGCTGCACCGCCGCGACGCCTACGCCGCCGGACTCACCCACCGCGCCGCTCCCGGAGCACGGCTGCTGATGTTCGGGTACGGCCCCGAGCCGCTCGGCAACCCGATCCCCGAGGTCACGTCGTGGGCGGCAGGCGTCACAGCCGACGAACTCCGCGCCAGGTTCGCCGGCTGGGAACTACTCGACGTCACACCGGGCACCAACTCGGTGCCGACCTTCTGGTTCACGCTGCGCCGCGACGCTTAGAGAGTCGGGCATGTAGCTGAAAACGGGCCCCTGTTCCCACCCACTCCCCGCAGGACAGGCACATGCAGGCCGCCGGGTGAGGGCTCTGCACGGAGCCAGAGCACAGGCACGCACTTCGGGCACGCGTGCAAGGCGACCGTCATGAGCCTGACGGCGGCGATCATGGCTGGCGCGAGACTGACACAATTCATCACGTAATCGGTCACGTCGATTATCTGGCCTGACCGCTGCTGATAGCCGACGGCGCCCCTGCCGCGCCGTGCGAGGTGGGGGCGCCCTGGCGTGCCTGGAGGCCCCCCCATGCCGGTCAGTTTCCTGTCCGCCGAGCAACGCAGCCGATACGGCGTTTCCAACGGCATCCCCGACATCGCTCAGCTGGGCGCCTTCTTCCACCTGGATGCCGACGACCGGCGCCGGGCGATGGCCGCCAACGGCGCCCGCAACCAGCTCGGCTGGTCCCTGCAACTGGGCACCGCACGGTTCTTGAACTGCTTCCTGGACAATCCCGAGGACTTCCCGCCGCGGTGGTCGACTACGTCGCCGAGCAGCTCGGCCTGCAGGCCGCCGACCTGAAGGGGTACGGCGAGAAGGAGGCCCGCTGGGATCACCAGGAGCAGATCCGCACCGGCTACGGCTTCACCGCCTTTGAAGGCGAGCAGTGGTTCGCGCTGGCCTGCTGGCTCTACAAACGGGCCTGGACCACGAACGAGCGCCCGATCGTGCTGTTCGACCTGGCCACCCACCGCCTGGTGGAGGCCAAGATCCTGCTGCCCGGCGTCACCACCCTGGAGCGGCTGATCGCCGCGCTGCGCGAGCGCGTCGCCGCCCGCCAGCACGCGCTGCTGGCCACCGCCCCCAGCCCGAACCAGGCCGTCGTGCTGGAGAACCTGGTCAAGGTCGAGGAGGGCCGGCGCGTCTCCCGGCTGGACCGACTACGCAAAAGCCCCACCGACGTCAACAGCACCGGCCTGGTCAAGGCCCTGGATCGGCATGTGGAACTGCGCGACCTGGGCGGGACCACCTGGGACCTGAGCGCGGTACCGCCCGGCAAGATCGCCGCACTGGCCCCGCAATCTACTCAAATTTAATGCTCTCTCAGCCCAGCATGGCGGCCAGGTGCGCGTCGGCGTCGATCAGCGAGGCTTACGTTTCGTCCTAACGATCCAGGCGGTTTTGCTAGCTTTGTGCTCCCGATCTACGTCAGGAGCGCCGTGCCAAGGAGGGACGATCCCGCTGCGCTGGAGCGGTTGTGCCGGGAGTACGGCGATCATCTCTACGACTACTGCCGGTCTGCGCTGGATGACGATGAAGCGCTCACCGCGGCGGTGGGAGCGTTGCATGGAGCCGTTGCCCATACCGACCGGTTGTACGACGCGACGCGGCTGCGCGCGTGGCTGTACGCCCTGGCGCGCGCGGAGTGCCAGGCCCGGCAGGGCGGAGTGAGGCACAGCGGCGCGTACGCCAGGCAGGGGCGCGGCGGGTCGCCGGAGCTGGCGGTCGAGGTGCTCGCCTGCTTGGAGCCGCGCGAGCGGGAGATCCTCGACCTGACGCTGCGCCACGGCCTCAAGGCCGAGGAGGTGGCCCGGGTGCTGGACATCTCGGTGGAAGCTGCGGAGTCGGCCGCGGGCCTGGGCAGGCGGCATGCCGAGCAGTGGCTGGCGGCCGTGATGGACGCCAGGAGCGCCACTCCGAGGTGCTCGGTGCTGCCGGGCCTGGTGAAGTCGTGGGCCGAATCGCCGACGCGGCTGCTGCGCGCCCACATCAGCCGGCACGTGCGTTCCTGCGCCGGCTGCGAAGGCGTACCGCCGAAGGCCTCGATCAGCGTGCTGCTGTCACGTCTGCCGATCCTGGCCGGCCCCGCCCCCTCCGAGCGGCTCTTGGCCGGCGCCGATGAGTCGTTCACCGCGGCCGAGACGCGCACCGAGAGCTGGCACCCCGACGGGTTCCCCGTGCAGCCCGACGCGCTGGAGGACCCGCCCCCGCCGCAGGATCCGCTGACGGTCGAGGAAGGCTTCGCCCCCGAGCGCGCCGAGGGCCGGAACCCGAAGGTGCCCGAGGAGTTCTGGGAGCTCGATCCCGACGCCGACGATCCCGAGAACCGGATCCGGTGGGGACGGGTGGCCCTGGTGACCGTTGTGTCGGTGGCGTCGGCCGGGGCGATCTGGTCCCTGGTCTTCGGCCCCACCGGCAAACATCCGGTTGACGTCGAGGCCGCCGGTGGCACGATCGTGGTGGTTCCCGGCGACTCGCTGCCGCCCATGCTCGACTCCCCGCCCCCGCCACCTCCTGGTGGCACCGCTGCGCCGGCCACCACCCCGGGAACGGCCCAGCCACGCGCATCAGTACCGGTGCCGCCGCCGTCCAGCCGTACGCACCCCTCGGCGACGCCCTCGAGTAAGCCCAAGCGCACTGGGCCGCCGTCGGCGAACAACGGGCCGGTCACCCCTCCGCCGCCCCCCAAATCATCGCAACCCAAGGCGTCGCGGAGCTCCCAGCCTCAGGCCAAGCAGAGCTCCAGCGCGCCACCGACACCGCCGCCTCCCCCGCCGCCATCGGCCTCGGTCTCCACCAGCTCAGTCGACATGGGATACAGCCGGCGAGGATCGGTGACGGTGCGGTCCCAGACCGGGACGATCAGATGGCAGGCCGGGAACTCCACCGTCAGCACCTCCCCCGTCAGCGGCAGCCTGCAAGAAGGCGAGACCGGGACCATCACCTTCGATCTCAACGTCGGGAGGGGAACCACCTCCGACTGCGACAGGCCCTTGTCCACGTCCATGACGATCTCGTGGTCGGGCGACAACAAGGGCACCGGAGGCTCAGGCACCATCGGCGTGACCATCTCCTACACCAAACCCTGTCCCAAGGCCCTTTGAACCGGCACGCTTCACCCGCGTCTCAGGGCGCTGGCCCACGCCATCGGATCGCGGGTAAACAACAGCTCTTGAGTTGAGGGCGCCGAATCCTCCTCACCCTGCACGCTCACTGCCTGCGAACTGCGTCTTCGAGGTCGGCGTGGGTGGCGAGTTCGTCCATGAGCTGGTCGACCGCCCGGGCCGACAGACGCCCGCCGCGGCGATTGAGGAACAGCGCCGGGGTGTCGGCGCCGGGCCAGGAGGCGCGGTCGGTGCGCCACTCGGTGATGGAGGTCCGCGCGGTGCCGTCCAGGAGCGGGATCTCGCGGGAGGTCTCGCCCTTGCCGGAGCGGACGATGACCTTGCCTTTGCGCGCCGAGAGCGGGACGTCGTCGTCCAGAGCGACGAGCTCGGCGATCCGGACGCCGGAGTAGAACAGCAGCCGGCCGATGGCGCGGTCGCGGGCGAGGGGGCGGCGTTCGACGGCGCGCAGGTAGCGCTTCTGCTGGCGGGCGTCCAGGGCGCGGGGCGCGAGCTTGAGGGCGTCGTCGCGGCGGACGACGGCGGGGCCGAGTCCGAGCTGGGTGAAGAAGTGGTCCAACGGCCATGCACCTCGGAGCGGACATCATGAGCGGCCGCCGCACGACGAACGCGGCGCACGCCAGGCCGAGGATCGCCAGGCTCAGGAGCACGATCCTGCGCGTACGGCGGGACGGTGCTGACAGAGATTCGCTGTGGTTCATGCCCCATCGAAGCCGGAGGGCTGTTGCGGTGGCATATGCGATTTTCCATACGTTCGCGATACACGCGATGCTCGGCTTGGTGCAGTGCGGAGCGCATGATCCGGTCGATCCGCTCCGCCGCCGGCGGCTCGATCTGCCTGCAACTCGTTGGCCCTATGCATGGCGAGGATCTGCTGCGCCCAACCGGGCTCGCAATCGAACGGCGTTGAATCGTCCAGCCCCGATGGACCAAACGACGAAGCCCCGCTGAACAGCACAGTAATCCACCCCCGAGAGGCGCACTGGTCTCGCATGACCGCGTGCTGGCAGCCACGTTGCCCACCGACGGGGATGACGACCACATAGCGGCAGACACGCTGGCGGTAGAAGACGGCCTGGGCACGTGCCCGGCACGCCGGGCTCAGGAGATTCCTTCTCTTCGTGTCTGCCGCCGGACCGGTTCAGCCACCACCCCCGTCGCCGGGCGAGACTCCGGTGATGGCGTGCGTCTCCCGTCCGATCATCTCCACCAACGGCACGTCGTCGCAGTTGGCGAGGATGACGCCGACCCAGTCGGTGTTCGGGTAGATGCTCCAGTTGGCGCAGACACCGGGGTTGCCACCGGCGCGCTGGACCGCCCACTGGCCGCCGACGATGGAGGCCTCAGGCCCGTACGTGCCGAACCCCGCCGGGCCGAGGGGGATCTTGGCTGCGGTGAGTACGTCGGCCCAGGGCCGGTCCAGCAGCGTGCCGTCGCGCAGCGCGTTCGCGAAGCGGACCAGGTCCGGCGCGGTGGCGAAGCCGCCGTCCCCGATGGCGTCGATGAAGGCACGGCCGGGGTTCCTGCCGAGGATGTACTCGTACGGGCTGCCCTTGTCGAGGTTGCGGACGGCGTCGACCTGGCTGGCGTCGGCCATTGTCATGTACGGGTGCGCGATGTGCTTGTCGGTGAGCCACTGCGGCCTGGTGTAGAACGCCGAGCCGGTCATGCCGCAGCGCCGGAAGATGTTCTCCTCGACGTAGTCCCAGTACGTCTTGCCGCTCACGGCCTCCACGATCAGGGCGGGAATGGCGGTCTCGGCGCCGGCGTGAAATGCGTTGGGAAGGCCGGGGGTGCCCACCAGCTTCGACTGCCGGGCCCACCGCTCCTGGTACTCGTGGACTTCTTTCCGGCTCTGGAAGACCCGTCGGATGTCCTCTTCGGGGGTGCTCATCCCGGAGGTGCCGGAGAGCATGTGGTGGATGGTCACCTTCTCGGCGATGTCGTGGGCGAAGCCCTTCAGGTGTTTGCCGACCGTGTCCGTCAGCTGAAGCTTGCCCTGCTGCGCCAGTTGCAGGATGGCTATAGCGTTGAACGGCTTGCCCGCCGAGCTGAGGGTGAACGCGATGCCCTCGTGGTTGCGGATTCCCCTCTCCTTGTCGGCCATGCCGTAGCTGCGTGACAGCACCGTCCGGCCCCGGTGCGACAGCAGCACCACACCGGAGAACTTGCCCGCGGCGGCCAGCTGCGCCACGTACCGGTCGTAGGCACCGCCGGGCAGGGTGTCCGGCGGAATCTTGCCAGGCGCGGCGGGGGTGGTGCCGGCGTCGCTGATCCCGGCGCTCACCAGCGGCACGGCGGCCACCGCGCCGGCGGCCGCCAACCCGCCCCATTTGACCAGCCGCCGCCGGCCGATAACACGTACCGACTCCAAGTCCATACTCACGGTCCTTTCTCGGTCGAAAATCTGGCGCTGACAGTGATGCGCCGCGGTTCGTTCCTCCACTGAAGACGCCAGGCTGTTGCGGCGGCGTATGCATTTTTCGATACGTCCGCGATACACGTTCCGGGAAGATGGGCCTCCAGACTGGCAAGACCCGTTGATCGAGTAGTCGGTCTTCTCCTTGCTGCCGGGGGTGTTGTCCCCGGGGGCCATCGACCGGAACCGGCAGCCCCTAGCGGGGACGTCGGCGCAGGTGGACCCTGGGCTCGATACCTTGACCCGTCGACTGACGCCCTATTTGCAGGCTTTTCAATACCACCTGCCGCCCAGCGGGAAAGCGCGTTATAACTGGCACATGATCTCTGCCGAACAGCCGTTGCCCACCTCCGGCGACCTCGCCGAAGCGGTCGCCATTGTCGCCTCCGACGGCATCTTCGCCCGCCCGGTCTGTATTACCGGTGCCGGCGATACGGAAGCTTTCGTCGTTTCTGCCGAACTCCTCCAAATCCTGCAGCGCGCGCTGGATGACTCCGTCACCGGCGAACCGGAGCCATCATCGCAGGACCTCGCCGACTCTCTGGGCCTTGAGCTCGACGCGGACGGCACGATCGGGGTGAGCCGTGGCTGAAGACGCCGACACCTATGTCCCACCCACCCGAGAACAACTCTCCGCCGAGGCCCGCCGCCTGGCCGCAGGTGCTCCGGACACCGACAGCGGCCGTGCGGCCGGCGCCTGGGACAGCACCGACAATCCAGAACGAGCCTGGGCCGACGGGGCACCCAACGTCTACAACCGGCCCGACCCGGCCACCTACGATGAGAACGCCCGAGACTTCGGCCCCCTGCAAAACCCCGTCTCGGCCGTGCGGGACGTGCGTCCCCCGCCGTCGCCACCGCCGCTTCCCCGCAACGACCTGGTTTGGGAACCAGGCAGCTTAGATGATCTCAACGCCCTGCCCGACGCGGACCGGCAGCAGGCGATGTGGCGTATCCACAGCGTGGTGTACGACCTGCCCGGCGCGCGCGGCATGCTCATCGGTGACCCCGACAAGATCGGTGGAAGCTGGCTGGAAGCGTCGTTCGCCGTCCGGTCGCGAGGAGCCGCTGACCTGGACCGTGCGGCATTCGCCCGGCGGCTGCGCCTGTCGATGCCGCTGGAGGCGCGTAACGACATCGTGCCGCTCATCGGAGTCGAGGCCGAACTGCGGGCGTTGCCGACCGCCGAGCTCAAACGGTCCGCGCTGACGGCCATCCAGGAGCTGGCCACCAACGGTCCCGCGGTGGGTGATACGGAGTTCGAGGTGGCGGGGACGAAGCTGGACGACCTGCGGGCCTGCCGGTTGGGTGACAACCAAGCCCTGGTCTACCGGCACGTCGTCTCCCCCTGGGGGCAGGGGCGGCCGGCGATCCAGCTGGTGGCGCTGACCGAACACCTGGACAGCGCCCTGGCCGACACCGCGGCGAAGCGGCTGCACCGCCCCGAGGGACGCGTGGTGTACCGGGTCTTGAACGCTGACCGATCTCCGACCAGGCACCGCGCCATGCAGATCCTGACCGTCCAAGGGCCCGACCAGGTCGACGACGCGGCGGTCGCCGAACGGGTCCAGGCGCTCAAGACCCGCACCCAGGCCGCTCCCCACCAGCAGGGCCAGAGAAGCCTGCGCTACTCGGTGGCCACGACGATCAGCGGGAAGACCGTCGAAGGCGCCGACGTCGTACCGGTGGCGAGCCGGGTGGCCGCCGTCCGCGATGGCCAGGCCGCTGCTGCACCGGCCCGCCCAGCAGCCTCCTCCAGGAGCTCGGCGGAGGCATTCGAAAGCGCGCTCGCCCGATGGCTGCCCAGCGAGCGCGCCTATGATCTGCGACTCTCCCGTGACGTCCAAAACGACCTGCAGACCCTTCCCGCCAACGTCAAAACCGCCGTAGCCCGGAACCTGGCCGACCTGACCGTCAACGGCCCACGAGACACCGACAGGCGCGCAGCCCCGGCCGCACGCCCGACCCAGGCCGCACGCCCGGCGCCGACCCCCCGCGATGTCGACTTCCGAGGGTTTCGCCCCCGCTACGTCGGAGAGAACCCGCAGCAGCCCACTCACCAGATCATCTTCCGTACGGTGCAGCCACAGACCTACCGCCTGGTCGCGGGCCGGCGGATCCCCGATTCCCGGCCGATCATCCACATCGCCGCAGTGCTGCCTCACCCCGACCCCAACGCAGCCCAGACAGTCGCCGATCGCAGTCGTATGCGCTCGGCTGCCTGGCAGGCCAACCTGCAAGGAACCAATCGCCACATGACGAGCGAAGAGGAGCTGAAGCCGGAAAAGCCGCTTCGGCAGACCAGGGAAGGGGACGAGCAACTCGCCGAGCGCGCAGGAGAGAAGCGTGCCGAAGCAATGAAGATGAACAGCCGGACACGGGCGGCTCAGCTGCGATCAGCAACCACCGAGGGGCCGCCCCGCCCGACATCGTCGCAGCGCGCCGACACTGCCCAACCGCCAAGACACCAGGCTCGAAACCCGCGCACCAGATAACGCGAGCACGGCAGCACAAACGCTGGTGGCCCCGCCCGTACGGGCGGGGCCACCAGCGTTTGTAAGGGCGGTGAGAACCGGGTGCCACCTGGATGGCGAGAGGGTTCCCGTCCCGACTCCCTGCACTATGCGGCACCGGCGAACGGGTGGCAAGCCGGGCCGGAAACCCCGCCCTTACAAGATCTTTTGCGCCCTGCGCCTGCATATCCAACCCCGGCGACGCAGGGCGCAAAACATCTTGACGGGCGGCCGGCCCGGCTTGCCACCCGAACTCGCCGACGCCGCTGTCTGCAGTCGTTCGGGACGGGAACCCCCGCCGCCACCCAGGCAGCACCCCCCGATGAAGTGAAAGGACTATCCGATGTCGTACGGAGACACCAGCATCACCTTCGTCGGGCACCTGGTCGATGACCCCGAACTGCGGTTCACCCCCTCCGGGGTGGCCGTCGCGCGGTTCCGCGTCGGCTCCAGCTCCCGCGTCTTCGACAAGGAGGCGGGCCAGTACAAGGACGGCAACAAGCTGTTCCTCACCTGCAATGTTTGGCGGGAGGCCGCCGAGTACGCCCAGGAGACCTTGACCAAGGGAATGCGGGTCATCGTGGTCGGCCGGCTGGTGCAGCGCAGTTTCGAGGGCAAGGACGGCCAGAACGTCACGCTCTACGAGATCGAGGCCGAGGAGGTCGGCGCGTCGCTGCGCAACGCCACCGCCCAGGTGACCAAGCGGACCAGGAACACCCGCGCTCCTCAGGAGTGGCAGACGGCCACCCCGCAGCCGCCGGCCCCCGCCCTGGCCGCCCCGGCCGCGCCCGCTCCGGCCGCGCCCGCCGGTGGTTACTGGGTGCCCCAGCCCACACACGCCCCCCAGCCGGTGGGTGTCGGCGCGGGCACGCCCCCGTTCTAGTCCTCTGCTGACCTCTGGCCGCGCGCAGCGCGGCCCGAGGTCCTTTCCATGTCCAGCTGGATCAGCGAACTTGGAGGTTCCATGCTGCCTACCGAGCCGCGGATGTTGCTCTGCGGTAGTCGTCTCTGGCGGTGGCCGGCCACCGTGCACCAGGTATGCGACCGTCTGCGCCGGCGGCATGGCGACCGCACCGTCTTCATCGAAGGGCGGGCCAGGGGCGCCGACATGGCCGGGCACACCTGGTGTCTTGCCCACGGGCTGGGCGAAGACCGGCACCGCTGCTTCCCCATCGACTGGGAGGCTGAACGCCGTACCCGCCCGAACGGCTGGCGTGCCGCCGGACCGGAACGCAACACCCGGATGCTCGCCCAGCATCCGTGGCTGATCGTCGCCTTCCATGAGGCGCTGGATCCCCGCTCCGGCGGCACCTCCGACATGTGCCTGCGCGGCGTGCTCGCCGGGGTTCCGGTGTGGCTCATCCCCTCGCCGGACCCGAACATCGGGCGCTGGATCTCGCTGGATGAGTTCCCGCCAGAGCGCGTGGCTCGCGTCCGTAGCCAGTTGCAGCCCCTGGGCCTGCTGCCCGGCCGGACCCTCGCACCTTCGGCGTAGCGGGTCTCTGCCAGCCCTGGCCGTGTACGGCATGGGCTGGGATATCCGCACTCCCCTGGCCCCGGCCGCCGACGAGGGCGAGCCGCCCGCCTCGCCGCAGCATGCCGCGCGCGCCGTCACGCGGGCCCACGCCCCGGTGCCGGGCCTGCTGGACCAGATCTGGGCGGTCCCGACCCTGCGCGGGCAAGGTCACGTTGGCGGCTGACGTAAGCACGTCCCGCCGTCGTGCCGGAGTCGTCGTCGGCGGTGGGACGTCGGCGTGTAGGCGCTTCAACACGCGCCCGCGCGGAGGACTCCGGGACGTTCGAACCAGCCGCGGCACTCCGGCAAGCGCTGGTTGCCTACCCCGAAAATAACTACCTCAGCGCTATAAAACCAGAGGATCAGCGGGTTATTGAGAGACCCTGGACACGGGTCTTGAGCTGGGCATTCTCTAGTGTTGGGCTGGATAGACGGGGTATGTTTTTGATGCGGACCTGCCCCACACATGTGGATCAGCAGGTCTGCTTGTTTTTGGCATCACACCGCCAGGGGGGCGCCGTTGACATCGCGCGGCAGCAGGTAGGTGGGGTACCAGTCCCAGGCGAAACTCCTGCTCGGTGATCGCTGTAGATACTGGAATGCGGACCATGCCACGATGTCGGCCATCTGGATCCACTGGTTGCGCTTAGAGTGCTGGAACAGCGGATCTTCGATGAGGTTGCGATGGTCCAGCTTGAGGCCTCGGTGGGCGCGGGCGTACGACGTGTCCGTACCGTCACCGTCCATGAAGATGATGCCGTGCTCGCCAGCGGCGCCCAGGCGAGCGTCGACGTGGTCGACCAGCTTCTCGTAGACATCGGCCCGCTGGGCGGCGTATTCCTTGCGGGTTTCGGTGGTGCGCCGGTAGAGGCTGCCCACCCGTAGTTCCGGTGCGCTCCCGATCTGGGTCAGCGCCATCCGCATAACCTCACCGCGGTTGCGCTTGTGACGGTTCCAGTCAGCGTCCATGCTGGGGTTTCCCCGGCCGCCGGCGAAGGACGTCGAGTGGATCTCGGTCGAGGTCGGGATGGCGAACTGCGCAGAGAACTGCTTACGCAGGTCCAGCCAGCCACGCAAGCCCGCATTCCATCGGCTGCTCGTGCACTCGATCCACGAGTACACGATCCAGCCGCTGGATTCGGATCCGGAGTCGTCGATGTAGAACATCCGCATCGTGTCCGGGGAGGTGAGATCAGGGGTGCTGGTCACGAGGACTGCTCCTCGAGGATGGCGGACATGGGGGTGTGAGCGGGATTCGACGACTTGCCCTCCTCCAAGGGGGGCGCGGGGATGCCGAACGGTGGCTGCAGATAGTAGGTGTTGACGATGCCGTAGCCGGAGGCGCTCAGCGGTTCGACGCGGCGGTTGCGGATCTTGCCCAAGATTCCGACATCCTCCAGTTCACCCAGGCCGCGCTCAGCGGTATCGGCGGACCAGCCGTACCAGGTCGGCATCTTCTCGGTGGGGAGTTGGAAGCCGTGCTTCTCACACAGGGCCACCAGCAGCATGGCCAGGCCGGGTAGCTTGAGTTTGTCGATCCAGCCGTCCAGCCAGAAGACGTGAGGGAGCTTGAGGAACCTATCGGCGGCGTGCTTACCGTCCGGCCGGGTGTAGGGGTCTCCCAAACCGTCCTCGCGCTTCAAGATCACCTGTATGTTCCGGGAACGGCCGCGGCGGTGCCGTTCGATGAGCTTCTGCTCTTCGAGTTTCTGCAGCAACTTGGAAACGGCGTTGGAGGCTGACGTCGGCGCGGCGGTCTCGGTGGTGCCGAACGCCCGCGCCCAGACCCGGATCGGGTGGGTCGTGCTCCAGCCATCCGGGCCGTCACCGTTGCTCGTCGCGGCGAGGATCATGAGGTAGGACTGCAGGGCTCGATGGTTCTTGGTGTGAACGAACCAAGCAAGAGGACCAGAGCGGTCCTGGTGGGGATCGGTCACCAGCGTGCGCGGAACCTGAACGAAGGCGCGGCGCAGTGGGGCCGCGGTGCGTCCAGCGCGTTTCAGGATCGCCGCCCTGGTGTCCTTTACACCGGCGACTTCCTCTTGCGGTTCGATGTCGTTCACGTGCTCACTACACACCATTGCAGCCTTCATAACAAACACCCACATCGCTAGCTGACTGGCGGCTGGGCGGGTATATGTGAAGCCATGCGAATCCCGATGCGAGAACCACTGAGAAACCAGTGCAAGCTCAGGAGGCCGCGATCCGGATCAGCCGCAAGTACCTCGCGTGGTTAATAGTCGGGAACGGCGAGTCCAGGCCGGGGAGATTCCAGTTTGGCGAAACGATCTTCGTTACCGGTATGTCCGGAAATATCGCTTTTCTTGCACTGTGTTTCGCCTCGATCTCGGCACCACGACCGACGACGCCGAGCGGGGTACGCGCGGTGGTGAAGGCCATCTACACCGCCGCTCCGCCCGGCGCCGCCATGAGGTGACCCATCGTGCCTGCACTCCATGCGTCCCGGACGCCAGCGACGCCATGGAGCGGCCCGTGGAACCGCCCCAGCGGGCGCAGGACATAGAGCCGGCCGCGGACCGGCCAGGACATGACGGCCTTGCCGCGCGCCCCGCGACGTCGATGGCCCCGCAGCTGGCTGGCCGAGAACGTCGCGCACGCCGAGCGGCGGCCGGAGCGGGTCCGGGAGGAACTGCTCAAGCATCTGCGCGAAGGAGAGGATCGAACCGCCGACGCCTGGACGGATCTCCCGGATCGTGGCCTCGGCCCTGCACAACGCGGAGGTCGCCTGGTCGGTGCGGATCGCCTCCCGGTTGAGTTCCGAGACCACGCAGCGGATCTACGCGCTGGTCGGCATCGACGAGGAGTCCCGCGCGGTAGCCGAGATGGCCGGCGACCACCAGGAGCCCACGAGCGAGACACCCGCCGAGGAGGACGACGACGACTTCAACGTGCTGGCGTTCATCAAGTCCGCGCTGGGCAACCGTTGAGCCTGGAGTCGATGATGACCGAGATCGTCACGCACCTGCCCGACGTCATCGGCCAGGTGCTCGGCGAGGGACACGTTGAGGACGGCGCGCCCGGAGACGACCCGCCCGGCGTGCTGCGCGTGCAGCGGGCCCGCGTCGGCCGCGTGCTGTTCGTCGGCTCCCACGTCCACAGGGTGCTCGACTAGCAGCTGCGCGAGCGCTACCCGGCCGCCGCGGTGGTGGCCAGCGCAGCCCCTCCCCGTGACTGGCTCGCCGAGGTCCGCGAACACGCCGGCGCCTACCTCTCGCCGTCGTCTCGGTCGTGACCGTCCGGGACCTCGAGGTGCCGGGGCTGCTGCAAGATGAGCGGATGACTTCTGAGGACTGCGCGCAGTGCGGCGGGCTGTGGACCGCCCGCAAGAAGGCGCCGAACTACGACCACATCCACCGCGCCGAGACGCTGCCCCGCGCCCAGCACACCGAAAGCCACATCGTCGTGCACGGCTACGCGGTCGGCATGGGCGGCCAACTCCCGCAGATGTGGGTTTTCTTCGAGCACATGGAGCCCGCGCTGGTGTTCGGTCGTGCCGGGCGGATGTCCAGCTACGACATCAGCGGCTACGGCGTGTACGAGGCCGCGCGAGAGACGCGCTACGACCAGCGGCGCCGCGACGACGTGACCACCCTGCACGTGAACGTCGCCGCCGATTCGCTGGACCGCCGCGAGGGCGAGCGCGAGGTGTTCACCCGCTGGGTGCGCGGGTGCGATCTGGCGTCCGCTCACTTCGAGCCGCCGCCCGGCCGCCGAGCCGCCGCCGCATCCCGTGCCGGCGGGTGAGCAACCGACATGGACGACCCCGAAGAGTTCCCCCGGCCCCGGCCGCGCAACCCGTGCCCCAGGACGTCGGGCACGGACGACGCCGAGAAGTTGCCCCGGCCGCTGTTGGTCGGCCGCGACTCTGACCGTGTGTTCAACGAGCTGTACCGGCAATGGGCTAGCGAGCACGACGCCGACCCCGATGAGGACCCGGAGTTTCTCCGCGCCTGGCGACGCGCCACTGGACACGACCCGGAGACCGGGCTGCCCGCCGACCATCCGCAGTAGCCGGCACGTCCCGGTGCCTGCCTTACTTCATAAAGCCCGCTACATCGCATAGCGCGAACGCTGCCGCCGGGAGCGTGCTTGGCGCAGGATGGCCCGATGACCTCCCCCGCTCTCCGGGTGCTCCTCGCCGTCCGCACCCGGGTCGTCGATGACCACATGTTCGCCGTCGACCAGCCCGGCCGGCCGCCGGCCACCTTCCGGCTGCAGCTGTTCACCGCCCCCGGCGCGTCGCCGTGGCCACCCAGACCGTCATGGAAGGCCTGACGCTGGTCAACGCCGCCGAACAGTACGTGAGCGAGGTGTGGCGGCGGCACTGCGCCGACTCGGCCGAGCCGCCCATCTGGATCCAGCACCAGCTCACCCCCAGCGGGCGGCTCGATCACCTGTCCCTGGTCACCTTCACCCAGACTGGCCCCTTCCAGGTGCAGGCCCCGAAATGGAGGCCGGTGAGCGACCTGCAGCTGGCCGAGCTCGTCGGGGCGCCCGTCGATCCCGAGCGCGGTGAGGGCTACCGGCCCCGGCCGCCCGAGCCCGAGCCGCGGCCCTACTACCGGGTGATGTGGGTCGCCGTCTTCCCCCGGCCCGAGCCGTTCCGCGAGGACGAATGCATGCCGGCCGGAATCGACTGGCGTCTGCGCCTGGCCCGCCAGCTCGCCCCGCGAACCATCGTGCGTGACTGCTGCTGGTATCACGGCGGCAACTGGCACCGTGCCTCCGCGACCGCGATCCGCCTGGTCCGCCGCGCCGAACGTGACGGCGTCCCGGTCGATGACATCCACCAGTCCGTCATCGACGCCGCCGAAGCCGAAGGGATGTCGCAGTGGGAAGTGGACGCGGTCGCCAGCCTGGCCGGCCTGGCCGACGCCATCCAGATCACCCGCTTCGTCGGCTGGCGGAAGACCTCCTACATCAACGGCCAGCACCGCTCGCAGGCGATGCTCGAGGCCGGAGTACGCCGCACCGTCACCCTCGACTGGCGCTAGCCCTGATCGCCGCTTGCTGCTCAGGGGCCGGGGTGGTTGTTGCCGTAGAACCTGTGCGGCGTCTTGCGGTTCGAGCGGGCCACGTAGAGGATCTCGGGCGCGTTCTCCGCCAGCTTGCTCAGTCTCTGTGCATGCACGCGACATCGTGGGTCATCTGGCTCAGAAGATGCGTCGGCGAGTGGGATACTCAGAAGTGAGGCAGCGTGCGTTCTAAGGCTTGGGATGTGGCGCTGACCAGGGTAGAGAAGGCCTCGGCGTCTGGAAGCGCCGGGGCTTCTCCCTTTTCCGTGGGGGTCTGCAGGGGTGTGCCCCTTCCCACGTTTGTGCTGCAGGCATACCGTTCAGGCCATCGTCGGCTGTCGGCCGTGCGGGGCGGGGTCTTCCAGGACGTTTCATCCTGCCGCCGCACTTGGCCGATCGCTGGTCGAAAAGTCCACGTCCCAAGCCGAAGACGAACCTTTGGAACAGCGTCATGCATTCTGACCTCTCACCCTCCCTTCTCGTCGGCGCACTGGTCACGCTCACCTTTATTGGCCTGGCCCTCTACATCGTGCGCACTACCCCCGCCGGTACCCGGGCACGGGTCCTGACCGCAACCGCGACTCTGATGGCCTCTCTGCCCGCCGTGTTGCTCGCCTTATACGGGCGGTGAGGACGGTGACCGTACCGCTTCCCGATCGCCATCCAGAGCCCCACCCTCGGAACTTCTGGGGCATGCTCACCCCGCAAGAACAGAGCACGCTGCGCACTCGTAGCACCGCGAGTCGTCATAGAGCAGGCGCGGTCATCGTTGCTGAGGGCGCCGCCACCAACCGGGTGACCATCATCCGTTCGGGCTGGGCCAAAGCCACCGTGATTAAGGCCGACCGGCCGGTTCTGCTGCGGTTGTACGGGCCTGGTGAACCCATCGGCATTTCGGCTGCGTTCACTGGCACGGCTCCCGCCGAGACAGTCACCGTCACCTGCTTCGAGCTGCACGCGATGAGCCTGCCGGCCCGTAGTTTCGCCGACTTTCTGCGCCGGGCCCCCAACGCCTCCACTGCCCTGCATCGCCTGCAACAGTGGAGGTTGGAGGAGGCCGACCGGCTCCGCGCCCTCCGCGACTACCCCACCGCCGCGCAGCGACTAGCCGGGCTACTCGTAGAGCTCTGCCGACCAGAAAACGACCCCATCCACCATTACGACGGAACCATCAGCGTTCCCACGAGCTATGCCGCCCTCTCCCAGCAGGACTTGGGAAGCTGGATTGGCGACTCCCGCAAGACTGTTGTCCGTGCCATGTCCGACCTGCGGAACATGCAGCTGACCCGCCCCATGCTGGCCCGGCACGTCAACATCACCGCTCCTGATCGGCTTCGCGCATTCGCCGAGGCCGCCGACGCTGGGCGCCCCATCCCGTTGCCCTGACCGGCGCCGCGGACCCCGCCGGGCGAGCGCGAGGCGTTCACCCGGCGGGCGGTCGGGGCCAGGGGCGAGCGGGTCCGCCAGTGCACCCGCGGCCGGTCGCCTGTGCGTGCCAGGGTCGGCTCGTGTGTGTCGTGGGCCGATGTCGGCTCTCACACAATGCTGATTATGTGAGATCTTGGGTCGCGTGAGCGAGATCATCCCCACGGCTGTCATCCGGCCCGCCGCCTCCTCCACCGCACCCGCCGGCCGCCCGGGCGCCCTGGCGTTCCCGGCGCCCATGGTGGCCACCGTGGGCGACGTCCCGGGCCTGGCGCCGCGCCGGGCCTGCGGCGACGGCGGGGAGGTGGCCGGCGCCGACGTCGACACCATCGACGCGCTCCCGGCCGCCGCCTGGTCGACGGTCGCGGCGTGGCTGCGCGCGGCCAAGGCCGCCACCACCCGCCAGGCCCGCCTGGCCGACACCGCCGCGTTCGTCCGCTGGCTGGCCGCCGAGGCCCTCGGCGTCGGTCTGCTGGAGGTCACCGAGGACCACCTGACCCACTACCGCGATACCATCGCCACTGGTACCGCCCGCGCCGGCCTGGCCCGCCCTGGCCGGCCGCTCGCGCCCTCCACCATCGCCCGCCGCCTGTCCAACGCCTCCAGCCTGTACGCCTACGCGGTGCGCCGCCGCGTCCTGGCCGCCAACCCCGCCGACGTCGTCGACCGGCCCGAGGTCTCCACCATCGGCACCACCCCGGCCCGCACCGTCACCGAACAGACCGCGCTTGTCGACGGCGCCGAGGCAATCGCCACCCGCCACCCGGTCGACGCCGCCGCCGTCGCGCTGCTGGCCGTGTGCGCCGTGCGCGTCGGCGAGCTGGTGGCGCTCACAGTCGGCTCGGTCGCCCTCGATGCCGGGCACACCGTGATCCTGTTCCGCCGCAAGGGCGGCAAGACCGACCGCCTGCCCGTCCCGCCCCGGGTCCGCGCCCTGCTCGACGCCCTCTTGCACGGCCGCGCCCCGGGCGAGCCGCTGTTCACCCGCGACGACGGCCGCCCCTTCGACCGGTGGCGGATGACCACCGCGCTGCGCCGCGCCGCCACCGCCGCCGGCGTCGACCCATCCCGGCTCACCCCGCACACCGCCCGCGCCACCGCGGCCACCGCGCTGCTGGACGCCGGAGTGCCGATCGCCGACGTCCAAGAGATGCTCGGCCACGCCTCCCCGGTCACCACCCAGCGCTACAACCGCGGCCACCGCAAACTCGACGGCCACGCCGCCTACCGCATGGCCGCCATCCTTGCTGGCGGACTGAGAGAAGCAGGAAAGATCCCGTTATGGCGTGGAAGCTCATCAGCCGCGTGCCGAACCCCTGGGGTGAGGTAGCGGTGACAGACGACGGTAGGAGCATCACCCCGAAGGTCAAGGCATATATGGACCGGATCGCGGAGGTGGCGACCAAGCGGGACTGCGTGTCACGCCGACACCACTACGTGCCCCAGTCCTACCTGCGGGCATGGAGCCCAGACGGCAAACGCGTCCGCGTCCTGGACACAAGGAACGGAATCGACAAGCTGCGCGGCCTGCGCGACACCTGCGTCCAGGAGAACTTCTACCGGGTCACCGACCCCAAGACTGGGCCGCACAACCAGGTCGAGGCCATGCTCGGGGTCATCGACGATGAGACGGCCGTCCTACTGGAGAAGCTCCGCAGTTGGAAACCCGGTGACGATGTTCAGTTCGGCGACTTCATGTCGCTATCAGTGGTGATGGGACTGCAGCGCAACCGGACACCGCAGGCTAGACGCCAAATCGCCAGCATGGAGGACTGGTCGACACGCAGAGCCGGTCAGCCCGCCCAGGAACTGACCACGGACTACTACGTCGATGTGCTGTTCCGCGCGATGTACAAGGCGGCTGACCAAATCTCCCTACGTCAACTTGAGCTGTGGGATGACCCTCAGGACCGATTCATCACCTGTGATCAGCCGGTCTTGTTCTCCCGGGATGGCTCTGCTGGGACGCCGTCGATGCTCACCAGCAGGTACGTGTGGTGGCCCATCAGCCCGCACCGTCTGATCGCCTTCAGCGAGGTTCACCGGGGCCAGAAGGTTGTGCATCGTGTCGTTACGCGTAGGGAGGTCGACGAGGTACGCACCACGTTCATCAGGGGCGCGGAGTCGGCGATCATCGCCTTGCCCGAGGACCGGGACCTCCCGGCGGGCAAGCGGCTGCACAAAAGACCTCAACTCCAGGTCGAATGCCAGCGCCTTAATGTACGAGAGTGTGGACTGCACCTCGGGTGGGGCAGCTACGGCACGGGTCCCCTGGACAAGGCTTGCCAGCCACTATGCGCGGTGGCGGCGCTGAACCGACACAGCGAACTCACATCCTGATGAGGCTCCCAGGCAGTGAAGGAGGCACGCGATGTCCGGCGCCCTTCTTGTCGGCGGCGCCTGATGCCCGAACAGGCACGGCAAGACCGACCGAGCCGCAATCGGTCTCCCGCCCCGCCGGTGGCCCCGGTGGCTGGTGTGCAGCAGGCCCTGGCCGTCATCGCCGCCTCCGCCCGGGCCGCCTACGCCGGTGGCGCGCACCTGCGGGTCCGCTCCTCGGGCATCGTCCACCAGGTCGCGATGACGCGCTGGCTGGGCGGGGAGCTCATGCCGGGCCCGGCGTGCATGGTCGGCGTCAGCGGCTGGGATCCAGGCGCCGCGCACCCCGACCGGGGCGAGGTCACCTGCAGGCGATGTCTGAAACTCAACCAGCACGACCCGGCGACGGATCAGCTGGAGCTGTTCGACCTAGACTCCGGCCCCGGGCCGGAGCAGCTCACCGCCTGGTAGCGCGCCGCTGACCGGACGGGCAGGCCGACAGCCTCGCAGTGCGACCGGCGCATCACCTACACCGGGACGGATTGGCCACGCGAGTACTGCGGACCGCCGGATCGGGTGTGCCCGGACGGCAAGACATGCAAGGCCAAGGCGGCCGAGGAGCGCCGGGCCGCTCAAAGCGCCGGGGTCGACGGCGCCCTGTCGATGTACGCCGCCACCGCTCACCGCGGTGATGCCGGCGCTGGTCGAGCACGCCGCCGCGCTGCAGGAGGTCCCCGAGCGCCTGGCCGGCGAAGCCGCCGTACGCGACCGCGATCAGGCCGTCGAAGCCCGGCGGGTCGCCGAGCAGATGGCCCGCGACGCCGAAGCCGACAAAGAGCGGCAGGTCCGCGCCGCATGGCGCGAGGCCGCCGAGCAACGCGCCAGCGAGCAGACTGCCGCCGCCATCCACGCGCCCTGGAGGCCAAGCGCCGCGAGCATGAGCGCGCCGACCAGCTGGCGGCCACCAACCACGCTGGACAAGCAGCTCGCCGCGACCAAGGCCTCCGCCGCAGCCGCGACCCAGCACGCCGAAGACGTCCGCGCCGATGCCGCTCGTTAGCGGGAGGCGCGAGGCCTTCGAGGCTCGTATCGTCGCGCTGCAGGTGACTCGGGAGGAGCTGCGCCGGCGGGCCGAGGCCGACCTGCTGACCGCTCGGGGGAGCTGGCGGCCGCACCTCCCCGGCGGACGACGGTGAAGACCGATGACCGCCACCACCGCGGCGATGCCTACATTGCTCGCCGCACGTAAGCACTCCTACATTCCGATGTAGAGTGCTAAGTACCTGCACGTTAAGACCTTCGTCTGAACGTGCTAACCAGCAGAAAACCTCGCGCCCGGCGACCAACCAGATGCGCGAGGCTTCCGCTACCTGCGACGTGGAGCGGGTCCGGTGGTCAGCTGAGCCCGTTCCCGCCGTGGATGATCTCCGCGAGCGTCAGTAACACGCGTACCGCGAGCAGCCCCAGCTCCGCCAAGACCTTCCTCTTGTGCCGCTTCTCGTCCTCCATCGCTACCACCTCCTTGGTGCCACAAAGGCCCCATATTCGAGGCCTCGGGGTCGGTCCCCGCGCGGAGGATCGACAGCCGGAGTGCAGGCAACTTCTGGAATCGGGAAGCTGGGAACTACCCTAAGTGCCGCAGCGCGTCGGTGAGCGCGCGTTTAGGTGCTTAAGCCCAGGTCAGACGCTAAGTCACTGCTACAAAGGGTCCTGTTGTCAGTGGTGGTGACGTGCGTGAACGCAACCTTGGTAAGGCGAAGCTGGCCTCAGGGCCACACTTTTCAACTACCTATCGCAGATAGCCAGTGGCTTCTGCGATAGCTCGGGGAGGGCCGCTCGTGGGGGGGCGGTTCACCGAATCGGTTTGCGTCCGCAGGCGCCCGCGCTCGGTGCGGTCACCGAGGCCTTCGTTGCGATCATCGACTACGGCAAGACTGCCCGCTCCTACGCCATCGCCCTGGTCGCTGAGTTCGGCGAGCCTTGAGGATGTCGCCGGTTACGAGTGGTTGTCCGAGGGCGGGATCATCCCGTTGAAGATGGGCAGTCCGGCACCGAATGCTCCCCCACCGCCCAACAACGCCACCGGCCAGGTGTTTCCGGCGGCCAGGAGCAGAGCCACTGCGATCACAGCGATGACGCAGGCCGCGAGGAGCACGATGGCCGCGCGCATGGTCAATAGGTACATCGACTCTCCCAGTGAATGTGCGGGGACGACCACCGTCCCTCGCTGGCGAACGCGGCTCGACAACGTCGTGAGCTGCTCAAACACCATCGTCAGGCCTCGATAGAGCAGTTGGTCCCTTCGGTTGAGAAAGGACATAGGTCGCCTAGGCGGTGATAGGTGATGTCTCGGAAAGTTGCGGCGTGCCAGGAGTTGTCAAACCTAGACTTTTGTCGCCATCGTGTGTCGGGACTGGGAGGAATGGCGATGAGGGGCATCAGGATGCCGTCGGAGCAGGTGTTACCCGACGGGCCGCACCGCAGATTCCTGGCAGAGGTGTTCCAGAAGTACCGGGCCGCCGGACGGCCCCCGCTACGCGACATCGTGGCCAAGGCCAATCGCATGGACCTTCCAGGAAGCGCCAGCCAGGAGACCATCCGCCGCGTCCTCAAGGGTGCGGTCATTCCCCAGCGCTGGGAAACGGCATACGCGGTTTATGCACCGCTGTGCGCACTCGCCGACATCGATCCCGACGTCTTGTACTGGGATGGTGAGGGCAACGGGTACAACGATCCGGACCAGATAACCCACAAGGAACTCTTCAAGAGGCTATGGAGCGCCGCTTTCGACGATGAGGCATCAGATCTGCTGTACCCAACCCTGCGCATCAAGGTTCCGCCACCGAAGCCGCCGAGCAACAATCCGTGGGGCAACGGGCTATCCCTTGCCGACGAACCGCCATTCTGAGGCTCACGCCTGGTCCAGGCGTAACCGTCACCGCCGCAGAGTCCACTCCACGCGCCTACCGCATGGCCTCCCTACAGCCGTCGGCGCCTGATGCCTGGGGCAAGCACGAAGGGGTCGCCCAGGCCATCGCCGCCACCGTGTTGGTGGACGCCAAGGTGGCCTGGCGGATGTGCAGGAGGTGCACGGCCATCTGATGATGTGCGGCCAGGTTTCGTCAGCGTCGCGGTAGCTAGGTCCGCCGCCTCGGTGATGCCGGTCCCCAACACCTGACGGTGCGGGGACCCTGCCGATGCGGTGCGCTATACGGCGTTGTTGCTCACGACATGGAGAGAGGCCATCGCGGAGGGCTTGGCGCCTTGGTTGAGTAGCCGCCAGGCGGTGGCCCAACGCTGCTGCTCCTCTTGGTCTCCTCTGCAGCCGCGGATCAGGCGCGATATGTCTGGCAGCGCCCGCTTGTAGGTTCTGGTGGCATGACTCGAACCACCCCGCGCCCGGTTGACATCACCGCTGTCTTTCCTGAGCTCGCGACGTTGGCCCGGACCGCCACGCGCCTTCATCCGCGGCCTGGAACACCCGACGTGCGCGCCAGTTCGATCGGCGGTCCCCTGCTTTGGCCCTCCGACGAGCCCTGGCCGGTGTGCGAAGAGCCGCACGAGAACGAGGGCGACTTCGTCCGGTTGGACTCCGAGCGGCGCCGCAGGCGCATCATCTCGGCGGCCTGGGGCCGGAAGTTCACCCCTTGGGAAAAGGCCGAGCTCGACCGCGACGAAGAGGCCGCCGACCCCAACACCCCCGCCACCATGCTCGCCGTCGCCCAGCTCTTCCTGCGGGACGTGCCTGACCTGGTGAGACCGCCCGGGGCCGATGTCCTGCAGATCCTCTGGTGTCCCCGCGACCATGACCCTCACTACTGCCCCGCGCTGATGCTGCGCTGGCGCCGCTCGGCCGACGTCACCGACGTGCTCAGCGAGCAACCCGAACCCGAGGTGATGGAGTACGAGTACCTGCCCGAGCCTTGCGTCCTGCACCCCGAGCAGGTCGTCGAGTATCCCTGGGACGAGGTGCTCTCCGACGACCTCAGGGAGCGGATTCGGATGTGGGAGGAATCCGGCGAGGATCGCTATTACCGCCAGCTACCGATTGCCGATGGCTGGAAGGTGGGCGGTCACGCCGCCTGGTATCTCACCGGCCCGGTGCCGATGGTCTGCGAGTGCGGCGCCGACATGGAACTGCTCTTGAAGATCGCCAGTAGAGAGTGGAGTGGCACGGAGATCTGGCGGCCTCTTGAGGATGCCAAGGAGGGTGAGCGGCACGAGCCCATGAGCCGATCGAAGCCGACGGAGATCACGATCGGCCGGGGGTACTCGCTGTGGGTCTTCACCTGTCCGGTCTCGTTCGATCACCCGCACGACGTGAGCATGCAGTAGGGGGACGACGGAGAGTCCGAGATGCTCGACATGCACGCGGCGTTTGGTTGCAGGGGTGCACGTGCAGCTCTGGGCCTGCTCGGCCGAATCGCACGGGCACAGGCGAGTGGTCCCGGCGAGCTGGAAGCGGGCCGGCAGTTGCATGGTCATCGACGAGGAGGTGAGGCTGACCTGGCCGGACATCATCGGCTGACGCAGCCCGTTCAGCACCTGCACCGGGAAGTCCGCCGCGTCCGGCAACAGCAACACGCCGCGGTGAGCCAAGGACGCGGCTCCCGGGCGCCAGCTCTGGTCCGCCTCACATGGACGCCGCTTGGTCGTCCGGCCCGGTACGGTAACGGTCCATGAATCCCCCTTCACCGGGCGCAACACCAGATTGGACATGGCTCGGGTTGAACCTGGACCGCTGGATCGCGATCGGCGGCGCCGTAATCGCCGCGGTGGGCATGATCGTGGCTTGGCGAGCGTTGGTGCAGGCACGACGTTCTGCTAATGCCGCCGACAGGTCAGCGGTCGCGGCAGAGAAATCAGCGACCGAAGCAGCCGCCCTCTCTGAGATCGAAGGAGAACGACGGAAAGACGAACGCGAGGAAACGCACCGCAGCCTGCACCCCACGCAGCAGACCGCCATCGTCACGTCCCTCGACGGCCCGACGGGCGCGAAGAATCTGTTCGGCACCATTGAAGTCGACCGCCCGGTACGCGCGCACGCCACAGCCATCCTGGCTAACGGTGCCATGGCCCCGATCAGCCTGCCGGTTCTGCTGCTGCCGAAACGCGGATACCGGTTCCACATCGAACAGTGGCCGGACGACCGCAAGGCACCTGCAACCGACGAGGTGCTGTTCAAGTTCTGGCCGCCGGTCGCGGCGGTCGACGGTGACGACTGGACGTGCAGCTGCGGCCGGCCGACCATCCCTGGCGACGGGTCCAAGGCGCATTGGTGGGTGCGCCTACCGGTGAGTTACAAGCAGAGACCCAAGGCACACGGGTTCTGAGGAACAGAGTGCCGACAGCCACTTTGCCTATGGGTCAGCGATAGAACAACGGGGCCCAGAGCTGCACGTGCACCCCTGCAACCAAACGCCGCTACAAGGCGCGGCTGTCGCGCCTGCTGCAAGCGGTCGGAGTGCGCGCCCATGTGGAACCGGTGCCCGCCGGCCGAGGGCCCGGCCGCGCCGCCGGAATCCACCGCGGTCGTCGCCCACCGGGTGCGGGCGGCACGTCAGCGTGCCAGTGCCCGCCTGGCGCACCTGCCCTGGGTCATCAACGCCGAGGTGCCCGCCGTCGAACTGCGTACCACGTTCCGCGCCGATGACCAGGCGCTCAAAGTGCTCGCCGCCGCGGCCAACACCGGCGTGCTGACGGCGCCCATGCTGCCGCAGGTGCTGCGAGTGGCCTGGACCGTGGCCGACCTGCGCGGAGCCCGGCGGCCCGGCCGCGCCGAAGCGCAGACCGCCCTGGGCCTGCTCACCGGAGGCCCGTCATGACCGGCAGGCCCACCACATCCGCCGTCGCCTCCCAGCGTCAAGACGAACTGTGGCAAGGCGTCGGCCAGTATTTGAAGAGCATCGGCCGCGTCGCGGTGCTCACCCCTGCCCAGCAGGTGGAGCTGGCCAAGCGGATCGAAGCGGGGCTGTTCGCCGGCCACCGCCTGGACCACGCCGAAACGGCCGGCGGGGGCGAGGTTCCCGATCAGCTTCGCGCCGAGCTGGAGGAGATCGTCCGCGACGGCCAGCAGGCCAAGCAGCACATGGTCGAGGGCAACCTGCGCCTGGTGGTCGCAACCTCCCGCCGGTATGTCGGCCGTGGCCTGGAGTTCGCCGATCTGATCAGTGAAGGCAACGTGGGGCTGATCCGCGCGGTGGAGAAGTTCGACCACGCCAAGGGGTACATGTTCTCCACCTATGCCACCTGGTGGATCGTCCAGGCGATCCAGCGGGCGATCGCCGACAAGGGCCGGACGATCCGTCTTCCGGCTCACATGCGCGAAGTGCTTTCCGCGCTGCGGACCGCGGAACGGGGCCTGGAGCAGCACCTCAACCGCAGGCCCACCGCCGCCGAGCTCGCCGGCGCTCTGGGCAAGACCCATCAGCAGGTGGAACACCTTCTGCGGGTCCGCCAGCAGCCGATCAGCCTGGACATCCCGATCGACGACGCCGGGCGCATCCCGCTGGCCGATGCCATCGAGGACATCGACGTCCCCGACCCGGTCAACATCGTCGCCGACCAGCAACTCGGCGACGCCTTGCGCCAGGTGCTCGCAGTGCTTCCGGACCGCGAAGCGAAGATCATCGCGTTGCGGTACGGACTCGTCGACGGCCGACCGCACTCCCTTGAGGAGGTCGGCCAGGCGTTCAAGCTGAGCCGTGAGCGGATCCGCCAGCTCGAGAAGAACACCCTGGCGAGGCTGCGCACCCCCGAAATGCGGGCGAGGTTACGGGACTGGAGGACCTGATCTGCCCGTAACCGCACAGGCAAGGTGTTTCGCCGATGGGTCGCCCCGACGCCTTCGGGACTTTCCCACGGAACCTCTGCGCGCAGGAAGGCCAAGCCGCGCTTCGCGCGGTCGCCCTGCGGGCGAGCCTTCCTCCGCTCCGAGAACCCGTGGGGAAGTCGGTCCCGGCGCCGGGGAACAACCCCCAGCGCGGGATACGAAAGGGCCCACATGGTGGAGGCTCTGGCACCGCCGGTGATGACCGTCGGCATCTGGCACAACATCTGCGTCCCCGACAACTTCCTGCAGGGCTGGAAGCCCACCCACGCAATGGTCAAGGTGTTCGCCTACGACATCCCCGCCGAGCAGGCACGCGACCCGCACGCCGTACTGGAGGACGCATTCGTCACCTTCAACGAGGGCGACGACGACCGGGCCCGGAAGTACCGGGCAGCCGGTAACCGGTCGCTGAGCAAGGGCGATGTTGTCGTCATCGGTGAGGTCGCATGGGCCTGCGCCTCTTCCGGGTGGGAGCAGATCGCCGGACCGATCACCGTTGGCGACGTGCTCGTCGACACCCATGACGCGCGCGGCTCCATCCCCTGGGACGCCTGACCGGGCGGCCGGCACCTGCGCAACGCGCCCCCGGGGGGCTGCACGTCAGCGTCCTGCCCGCGATCTGCAGCGGTGCGGCGTCAGCGAACAAAGGGGAGACCGGCGCGTGCCGGTCTCCCCTTCTTCCATTTCACGCTCACGAAAGGAGTCCCCGTTGTCCGTGGCTACCAGTGAAGAGACGACCATCCTCGCCGCCCCCGAGCACCAGACCCTGGCAGAGATCCCGCTCGCGCAGCTGGACCTCAGCCCGATCAACAAGCGCAAGGAATACAAGATCACTGCGGGGTTCCGGCGTTCGGTCAAGGAAAAGCTGAAGCATCCGCTGATCGTGTACCCCGCACCGCCGGACGCCGGTGTGGCGTACTGGGTGCATGACGGCAACCGGCGCCTTCTGGCGGCCCGTGAGGAGAACCGGCCGACACTGACCTGCGTGATCGACCGGAAGCTGGCCGAGGACCCGGCCGAGCAGTACATCGGCCAGGTCACCACGGCCGAACAGCGAGAAGACCTGACCCCGCAGGAGAAGGCCGACGCGCTGTTCGAGGCCATGAAGGCAGGCGCCTCCAAATCGGGGATTCGGCGGAGCACCGGATTCAGCAGCGAGACGGTGAACGCCGCGCTGAAGGCCGGCGCTTTGACGGCGCAGGGCCGCCAGGCGGCCCAGGCCACCCAGTACGACCTGGACTTCGAGGAACTCGCTCTGCTGGCAGAGTTCGACGGCGACCAGGCGGCCATGGACCAGATCACCAACATGATCAACCACGGGCGCAAGGTGAAGTACGCCGTGGAGTACGTCAAAACCGAACGTCAGGAAGCCGCCGCGCACACCGCGCTGCTCGCCGAGCTCGCCCAGGCGGGTGTGCCGGTCACCGACGACCTGCCCGAGGGCGCGGAGCGGGTCGACACCCTCAGCCGCATGGCCGAGGGCTTCGACCCCGAGACCCACAACACCTGCCCTGGCCATGGCGCCTTCTTCTGGTCCTACAACAAGCAGCGGCCGGTGTTCTACTGCGCAACGCCGCAGGCGCATGGCTACACGCCGGCCGAATCGAGTGCGACCAGTTCGACCCCCAAGACAGCTGATCCGGAGGCGCGCAAGATCGTCATCACCGGAAACAAGGCGTGGAAGGCCGCCGCCGCCGTCCGCCACGACTGGCTGGCCCAGCGCCTGTTCGCCCGCTCGACCGCCCCCAGACACACCCTGGCCTTTGTCACCCAGATGCTGATGACGATGCCCGAGCCGCTTCGTGACCGGCTGGGCGGAGCCGCCACTGGCCAGCTGCATGCGAAGCTCGCGGGACGGCTCAGCGTCGAGGCGATCCCCACAGCCCGGGCAGGGAAGCTGCACCTGCTGGGGCTGCTGCCGATCGCGGTGGCGAGCCCTTGCCGGCGGAGCGGACCTCCCGGCGGTGGCCTTTCAGCAGGCAGCCAGGATGTCGGGATGCGCCTACAGCCTGCGGGAGATTCCCCGCGGACTTTCCGGGGGCGCCCCTCCTGCCGGTCACCTGTCAGAGGCATTGGGTGCGGGCGGTGGGTCCGTTTCCCGACGGCGTCCGCACGTACGCTTCGACGTAGACGCAGCCGGGTTCGGTGCTGAGCATCCAGCTGTAG
Source organism: Sphaerisporangium viridialbum (assembly GCF_049674955.1). Classification (GTDB taxonomy): domain Bacteria; phylum Actinomycetota; class Actinomycetes; order Streptosporangiales; family Streptosporangiaceae; genus Sphaerisporangium; species Sphaerisporangium viridialbum. The sequence goes on from NZ_CP187232.1 coordinate 4,467,352, forward strand.
TGGCGACCGGTGATCCGTTCTCTGGGAGGTCAGGCGGGGAATCGCACGCCGACCAGCCGCTCGGAAGCCTCCCAGAGCCTGCGGGCGTCGTCCATGTTGCGCAGCGGAGCCCACAGCTCCTGCTGCGCCGGGGCGCCGCGGAGGTTGCCGCGTCCCTCGGGGCCGTAGTACAGGCCGCCTTGGGCGTCCGGGCCGGTCGCGGCCAGCAGCGCCGGCAGGGCGGCGGTGTCGACGGTGCCGACGAGGATGCCCATGCGGGAGAACGCCCGGATCATTCGGACCCCGAAGGTGTCTTTCTGCCGCCCCATCCCGGGCTGGGCGGACAGCAGGTTCGTCGGGGATACGCCTGGGTGGGAGAGGTTGCTGGTGATGCCCCACCCGGCCGCCTTGCTGCGCGCGTCGAGCTCCCGGGCGAACAGGCCGACGGCGATCTTCGACTGGCTGTAGGCCATACTGACGTCGTAGCTGTTCTCCCAGTTCAGGTCGCCCCAGTTGATCGCACCGCTGCGTGCGGCGACGCTCGTCTGGTGCGTGACCCGGGCCCTGCCCTGCCGCAGCAGGGGCAGCAGCCCCTGGGTGAGGGCGAAGTGACCGAGGTGGTTGGTGCCGAACTGCAGCTCGAATCCGTCCTTGGTGACCTGCCGGCTGGGCGGGTTCATGACGCCGGCGTTGTTGATGAGGATGTCGATCGGGCGGCCTTCGCCCACAAGCTGGTCCGCGAGGGTGGACACCGAGTCGAGCAAGGACAGGTCGAGGCCCCGGGTGGCGATCTTCGCACCCGGCACGAGACCGCGGATGCGATCGGCGGCTTTCTCGCCCTTGGCCGGGTTGCGGACCGGCATGATCACCTCGGCGCCCGCTCCGGCAAGGCGCGTGGCGATGACGAACCCGATGCCATCGCTCGCCCCGGTGACGACGGCGAGCTTTCCGGACAGGTCGGGGATGGCGATGTCGATGGTGCGAGCCATGAATGGTCTCCGTCGTTCTGCGGCGAATCCGCCGCGGGTCGGCGTGCGAGTCCATGCTCGAACCTCGCTGCCAGCGGATTCAGGGCCGCCCTATCCACGGATCGCCGATCCACCTCTCGGCGGGTCGGCGCGCTCGGACGCATGACGGGCGACGTCGAGCGGGACTGCGCGGCGCCGAGAATGGGGGGATCGGCAGGCCGTGGATGCGCAGACGCGTGGGCGGTAGGAATGACCCAGGACCAGGGAGGGAACGCATGATGATCGATCGGACCGGACTTGCGGAGTTCCTCCGGCGCCGCCGGGAGGCGCTGCAACCCGAAGACGTCGGCCTCCCGCGCGGACAACGCCGCCGAACCGACGGGCTGCGCCGGGAGGAGGTGGCGGCGCTCTGCCACATGTCGGCCGACTACTACGCGCGACTCGAACGGGAGCGCGGACCCCGGCCATCCGAGCAGATGCTCGCCTCCATCGCGCAGGGACTCCACCTCTCCCTCGACGAACGCGACCACCTGTTCCGCCTCGCCGGTCACAACCCACCCGTCCGGGGTGTGGCCAGTGAACACATCAGCCCCGGCCTGCTGCGCATCCTCGACCGCCTGGACGACACGCCCGCCGAGATCGTCACCGAACTCGGGGAGACGCTCCGACAGACCGCACTCGGTGTCGCGCTCACCGGTGACACCACCCGCTACAGCGGGCCGTCCCGCAGCATCGGCTACCGATGGTTCACCGACCCTGCGACACGACAGCTGTACGCTCCCGAAGACCATCCTCTCCTCACGCGCATGTTCGCCTCAGGCATGCGCCAGATCCTCACCCTGCGCGGTCCCGGTTCCCGGGCGGCCCACCTCGCCGACCTGCTCCTCGCTCACAGCGAAGAGTTCCGGGAGGTGTGGAACGACCACGAGGTCGGCGTTCACCCCAACGAGGTGAAACACTTCATCCACCCCGAACTCGGCGCACTCGAGCTGAACTGCCAGCGGCTGGTCGATCCGGACCAGTCCCATTCGCTGCTCGTCTACACCGCCATTCCCGGCAGTGAGAGCCACGAAAAACTGCAACTGCTATCCGTCATCGGAACACAGCCGCTGCGCTGACGCCCGCGATGGGACCCGCGCGTCTGAGCGAGGTCTACCTGCCGACACCTGATGTCACGCGCGACGGACGGAAACGGCGCCAATCCAGTTCCGCGACCGTGACCGCACACGCCACGCCACTCGATTACGTAGTGCCCGGCGCCAGATTTCGCAGCGTCGCCGCGAGACATTCCGCGGCGAGCGCGCCGCCGCTCAGCCCTTCGTAGGTGCGTCCTGACTTGTCGGTGGCCCCGTCGATGACGGCCGCGCACCAGGTGCCCGGCTCATCGCCGGTCACTACCAGCCGGTCCTCACCGCAGCCGGTGCCCTTGGGCACCTGCGCCTGTTCGGCGATCGTCCATCGGCTCACCGCTCTCCTGCCCCGGCTGAGCAGTCGCGGGAGGGCTCGCTGGTGCCCACCATCACCCCTCGCCGATGATGCCTACGTAGTGCTGTGGCATCGCTGAGCTCCTGGACGGCGACACCATTCGGCGACTACCTTTCGTATTGGGGCGCGTACGTTGCGTATGATCGCAGGGAGGGGATGATGGCGACATGGGAACCGTTCTGGCCCCACCCGTGGGCACGCCGCAACAGGTACGACGGCGCGCGCTTGAGCTTCGCTATCAGCAGGCATGCGAGCAGTTCGACGACCAACGCGTGGAGATCATCGACGGCAGGATCGTGATCAGGGAAATGCCCACCCTTGATCACAATCAGGTGATCTTCCGGCTGCTCCGCCAGATCCTGATCTTCGTCGATGAGCGTGGCTGGACCGCGTGCAACGACATCAAAGTCTTCCTCGGCGCCCAGATCGACCGGTACCGGCCGGACCTCACCGTCGTGCCGGCAAACCCGCGGATGTGGGACGCCGAGAACGTCTGGTTGCGTCCACGGGTGTGGTGTAAGAGTTTCCGCTGGTAGTCAGCGTGGCGTCGTGAAATGAAGACGGCCATCGCGTGATCCTTCGTGATTGCGACATCAAGATCGAAGGAGAGAAAGCGATGGCCGTGAACGACAGTGTGGACCCCGCAAGCTGGCTGGCGAAGCAGATCGAGGCTCAAGATCCGGATCTGTTGCGATCCATGGTGAAGACCATGGCCGAGGCGTTGATGTCGGCAGAGGTCGACAGCCGATGCGGAGCCGATTACGGCGAACGCAGTAGCGAGCGCACCAACTCTCGTAACGGCTACCGCGCCCGGGACTGGGACACCCGGGCCGGGACGATCGAGCTGGCCATCCCGAAACTACGGCAGGGCTCCTACTTTCCCGACTGGCTGCTGGAACGCCGCCGCCGGGCCGAGCAGGCACTGATCAGCGTGGTGGCCACCTCCTACCTGCTAGGAGTCTCCACCCGCCGGGTTGACAAGCTGGTCGAGCAACTCGGCATCGCCGGTATCTCCAAAAGCCAGGTCAGCCAGATGGCCAAGACCCTGGATGCGCAAGTGGAGGCGTTCCGCACCCGCACCCTGGACGCCGGCCCCTACACCTTCCTCTGGCTGGACGCCCTGACCCAGAAGGTCCGCGAGGACGGACGGATCATCAACGTGCACGTCCTGGTGGCCACCGCCGTCAACGCAGGCGGGCAGCGGGAGATCCTCGGCCTGGAGGTCACCAGCCGCGAGGACGGCGCGGGCTGGCTGGCCTTCCTGCGCAGCCTGGTCGCCCGCGGCCTGACCGGCGTCCAACTGGTCATCTCCGACGCGCACGCCGGGCTGGTCGACGCCGTCGGCGCCTGCCTGCCCGGGGCGTCCTGGCAACGCTGCCGCACCCACTACCTGCGCAACCTTTTGACCTGCGTCCCCAAGTCGGCTCAGATGTGGGTGGCCACCCTGGTGCGCACCGTCTTCGACCAAGACACTCCCGAGTCGGTGCTGAGCCAGCACCAGTGGGTCATCGATGCTCTGGCCGTCAAGTTCCCGGCTGCCGCCGATCATCTGGAGATCTCCCGGGAGGACCTGCTGGCCTTTGCCGCCTTCCCCAAAGAGATCTGGAAGCAGATCTGGTCCAACAATCCCCAAGAACGACTGAACAAGGAGATCCGCCGCCGCACCGACGTGGTGGGGATCTTCCCCGACCGGCCGGCCATCATCCGCCTGGTGGGTGCGGTGCTGTCGGAACAGACCGACGAGTGGAGCGAGGGCCGCCGCTACATGGGCGTGGAGGTCCTGGCCAAAGCACGCCTGAAACTCATCAACAGCGACACACCGACCGCGCACCAACTCCCCGACACCCTCACCGCTTAACCTGCAGAAACGGATCCCGCGAAGGCTGACTCATACACCACTCCGCTGGACGTGACCGAACGTCTACGGCCAGGCCACCCTGCTCGTCGTCGAGGTCATGTCTCCGAGCTCCCGTGCCGATGATCACCTTCTCAAGCCGCGTAACTGCGCCCTGGCCGGCGTGCCGCTCTACCTGGTGATCGATTCCTACCAGCAGACAGCTCGGCTGCTCAGCGACCCTGGACACACCGGCTACCTGCACGAAGTCGCCGTCGTGCTGGGAGACTCCCTGGTGTTGCCGGAGCCATGGGATCTGAAAATCGACACTGGACGGCTACTGGGCTGACGGGTGCTCTCGGTCAACACCGAGATCATCTGCCGGGCGGCTCTGTTCTCCTCCGCGTCGTCACGGCCCTGGTGGAACGTCCTGGCGGGAGCGCCCGATCGGTGCTGGTAATCCTTGTCGGCTCGCGGCTCGGTGCGGTAGCGGAGCGCAACTGCGCCGCCTGCACTCGGGTGACCGGGGGCATCAAGGGTGCCGCGAGCGTCTGGATCCGAGTGATCTCCCCACGCCATTCGGCAGAGATGCCGTTACCAGGGCGGTGATGCGGCTGGAGAACCATGTCTGTTCCGCAGCGGTCCAGGGGCGCTGCCGCTCGGCGGTGACGGCCGCCGCCATCCGGGCTGGGGTCTGCCAGGAGCCGTCGGCGGTGGCGTGGTTGGCGTAGACGACCTCGCCGTTGCGGCGGAAGACGAACGCGCTGTGCGCGAGGCCTCCGGCGTCGATGGCGGCCGCTCCGCGTTCGACGCCGGCGTAGCAGGCGTCGTGGATCGCCGGGTCGATCAGGCGGCCGTGCCCGACTTCCCGGACCTCGCTCCAGTAGCGATCGAGAATGCCCAGCCGGCTCAAAGCTGCCGGCACTGCCACGATGGCGACCTCGACTTGGAAGCCTCCGGCATGGAAGCGCCGGGCGATGTCCTCACAGGCTCATCGCAGTCTCATAGGCGGCCACGGCGCCGGGGTCGTACGGGCCCGGCTGGACCTGCCCCAGGATGGACTCGGCAGGCGAGGGTGTGTGGTGATCTTCAGCGTTCATGTCCAGCTTTCGGGTCATAGATGCTCGGTCTGGTTGTAGCCGGCGAGCCGAAGCCGCCCGTCGACCTGCCGCCAAGAGGTGACGGAGGCGTTGGCGACCGGACCGGACCGCACGATGCCGGCCACCTCCTGCCAGGACAAGCCCTCGATCACGCGGCGGAGCATCAGGACCACGGCGTCGTGGGCCACAATGAGAACCCTGCGCCCTCGATGGCGCTCGTGCAGTTCTTGGAGCAGGGTGCCCAACCGCGTGGCGATGTCGGCGAACGACTCCCCGCCAGGCGGCCGGTACTGGTATTCACCTGCGCGGCGTCGCCGCAGGGCTTCGGCGGGGAAGCGGGCCTCGATCGCCGCGGTGGTGAGCAGTTCGAGTTCGCCCATCACCCGGTCGCGCAGCCGATCATCGAAATGCGGGGACGGCAGGGACACCGCGTCGCCTGCAGCCGCCAACGCAACTTGGAGGGTCTGCCGGGCACGCAGGTACGGCGAGCACACGACGACCTGCGGGCGCTGGTTGGCGGGCAGGTCTTTCAGGTAGGCGCCGAGCCGAGCGGCTTGCCGATGCCCCAGCGGCGACAGCGGAACCTCGGCGTCCCGCATGGTGAGCCCCGTGTCCAGGGCGCCGCGCGCCTCTGCTGCGGCGAACGCGGCGTTCGCAGTGCTTTGGCCGTGCCGGACGACCGCCAGTCCGGCTAGGCCGACGGCGTCGGGGCCGGCCGGGGGGATCGGCGAAGCAGTGGGAGTCGAACGGGTCTGTGGGTTTGGGGGGAGCTCCAAGGGATCAGGCCTGCCCTTCCTGCGAGCTGCAAGCGCGGAGGACAATGATCCCCTTGCTGTGCGTATCACGAGAGCGCAAGGTGCTGGAGGTACTCACCAGTTGCGGGCCGATAGGACCGAGGTCGTCGTCGAAGTCGTGCTCACCCCGCCAGACGGGCCGGTTTCCGGGGAGCGCCGTTCTGCAGGAAGCCGGTGACGAGGTCGGCGAGCCCGACGGGGTAGACCGTCTCGTGGGACTGGCTCAGTTCGCTCAGCGACCACCATCGCCAGGACAGGATCTCGTCCGGTTGCGTCGCTTTGGCCTGGTCGACGGCGTCGGCGGGGATTCGGGCGATGAAGTACCGCTCGACCTGGCGGGCCGGTCGTCCGGCAACGAGGTGGTCCTTGCTTCGGGTGGCGACCTGAGGGCCGAGGTCCACGCTGGTGACGCCGAGCTCTTCGTGCAGTTCACGCAAAGCCGCGGTGTGGTGGTCCTCCCCGGGCTCCAGCGAGCCGCCGGGGGTGGCCCAGAAGCCGCCGTTCTCGGCGTAGCGCAGCAGCAGCACCCGGTCGCGGGTGTCCAGGACGATGACGCGCGCGGCCTCGCGTAGCTCAGGTGTCATGCGTTCCATTGTCTCGCGGGGTTTGTCTCGCGGGGGGCGCTGCGTTCAATCAGGTAGTCGCCGATGCAGGCGGCATCGAGATCGGCTGCCTGGAAGGTGGCCAGGGCGTGGGCCGGGGTTTCCACGATGGGCTCGCGGTCGTTGAAGGAGGTGTTGAGGACGATCGGAACTCCGGTGAGCCGGCGCAGGTGCTCAAGGAGCGCGGCGAGGCGGGGGGCGGTGGCCGCCTCGACGGTTTGGACGCGGGCGGTCCCGTCGATGTGGGTCACGCCCTGGAGGCGGTCGCGTTTGTCGGCGCGTACGGGTGGTGCCAGGAGCAGGGTGCATGTACAGGTGTCCTGCCCCGCAGGCCGGACGAGCATGGTGAACTACAGCAAGCCCTGGTGGCGCCGCGGCTACAACAGGGCCGATTGCCAGAAGTACGGATGGATCGTCGTTGGAGTTGTCAAAGTGAAGAACTAGTGGAGGGCCATACGCGCGGCGTACGGCTCTTCCCTGGTCTGTCGGTAGGGATGATGCCTCTCCCCCGTTTGATGGCGTGGCGTCATCCCGGCAGTTACACCGAGCATTGTGCGGATGCCGTTACCACGCCCGGCTCCACCGGCGACGGGCGTACGCCAGCTATCGCCGCGTTCATCGCCGGTTCGACGAGTCCGCGCGTCGAATCACACTGTGGGTCGCCGAGTCGCCGCATCATGCTCACTGGCCAGCCGCAACGCTTGTTGCAGCACCTCATCCCCCGGTGCCATCGGCGTATCACCGAACTCCATATCCAACGCCGCCGCCAGGAGCCGGAAATGAGCCAGCAGGCTCCCCCACTGCGCAGCCCCTGGCTCTGAAGCGGCTAGCAATTCCTCGATCCCATCCAGCCAGTCTTCCGCGTCCCTGGTCCGTGCGAGCCCATCACGCTCAACCACCAACGACCGAGCGACCTCAATAACTCGGCGACCATGCCCAGCAGCCCAAGTAACGGTCCGACGCCGACCATGGCTCTCCTGCCGCAGTGCCTCAGGCCGGCGTGGCAAGCGTCGACTGGCCGCCTGCAGCCGCTTGGCATACTGCTCCCCCGCTTGAGGCGTCCTCAGGCCGAGCGCCGCAGCGATCCGGCTCCATGAATACCGGCCTTCCTTGTCCTGTCGACAGACACTGATCATGGCCAGTTCCGCCGCGTCCAGCTGAGCCCGCAGATGACGAGTCAGCGTCAGCACGTCCAAGGCATCCAGCCGAAGCGTGGAGCTCTTCACGCGATGACGGGCCTGGACGTATGCCACGACCTCGGCCGGGCAGTCGGTGTCTGGCGTCAGCGAAGATGACAGTGACCGACGCTGTGACCTGCTCACTGTCAGATAGCTGTGCGTGACCACTCACCGGGCGAGTCATCGAAGTTGGCAGTAGCGGATGATCTTGCAGTGCATGTGACCGCGCGGCCGACCCCAATGAGCAGGACTTCGCCCCATCACCCTCGCGCCCAGCGGAGACGGTCGAGCGGCAGGTCCGGATCTTGCCACCTCCTGCCCTGCCGCATGTAAACTTTTCCTCTCAAAGGTGCGTCTCACCCTTATGGGAATGTTGCTTCGCGGCACCGCTGCGGCCGTCGCCTTTTTCGTCGCTGCCGGGCCGGCCGCCGCCCACGCCGTGGCACCGGCCGGTCAGTGGAGCATCGTCCATGACCACCGCCGTGACTCCTACGACGCGGTAACGGTGACGCCGGGTGGGGCGGTCTGGGTCGCCGGGACGAGGCGCCCGGATCGCGGATCGAGTCGTACCGAGTCGCTCCTGCTCAAGGGCGGCCGGTCCACCTTCAAACGGGTCACCGGGCCGGGCTTCCGAGTGAAGCGGCTGACGTCGGCGTCCGACACCAGGGTCTGGGCGTTCGGCGCGTCGCGGTACGCCCGGTGGGACGGCAAGCGCTGGCAGGTCAAGCGATGGCGCTATGGCCGGGTGGATCGGGCGTACGCCATCGGCAAGAACCTGTGGGTCATCGAGAACTCAAATACGTTCCCCGCGGCCGGTGACGCCGGGTGGAAGGCGCAGTCCACGCTGCGGCGCCTGGCCGGGTCGGTGCGGCGCAAGGTCGACACGCCGATTGTGGTCAGAGGACTCGACGGCAAGTGGGCGGCGGGCTCGGTGCGGGGCACGGCGGCTCTGGCCCGCTGGACCGGCGCGGCCTGGCGCGCGGTTACGCTTCCCGCGATTCCGTCCGCACGCTCGGACCAGATCTCGGAGTTGACGGATGTCGCGGTCGACGGTGAGACCGGCCGGGTGATGGCCGTCGGCTGGGTCGCCTGGCCGTGCGGCAGTGCGAAGCGCTCCTTCTGCGGTGAGACTTTGCTGCTGTCGGGCTATCTGGGCGGCTTTAACTTCGAGGTCCGTGGTGAACCGGGCATCCAGCCGCGCGCCCAGGCGGAGCCCGACGGCAGAGGTGGGGCCTGGGTCGTCTACGACGCCAAGGGCGGAGGCAGCGGGTTTCTGCACATCGGCGCCGACAGTGTCGAGCCGGGCGCCTTTCCGGCTCCGCCGAACCAGAACGCGTTCGTCCATGACCTCGCCATCCAGCCGGAGAGCGGTTCCGTCTGGGCGGTCGGCGCGGCACCTTCTGGCCGCAGCGGTTTGATCTGGGCCCACGGCCGCTGAGTCGGCTGCGGCGATCCAAACCATGCCTGGTCGCTGCTGCCGCCAGAAGTCGCCGCCGAGCTGGAGCAGAAATCACAAGGGTGTAGCTCGTTTTCAAGGACCTGTTGACCTGGGATGGTGAGGCTCTGCTTCTGCTCACGCCGCTGACGATCCGGCCGCCGAGGACTGGGCCGCCACTCATGCGCTCACCGTGCTGGCCGGTCACGTCGAGGACGCTGCGGCCGTCATCGACGCCCAGGCCACCGCCGTCGGCCTGACCCGTGATCGCCGCGGCGGCGTGGATGCCTGCATCCGCTACCTGAGGGGCAACGCCGCGTTCTTACGCTATGACCAGGCATTGGCCTCCGGTTGGCCGATCGCCACCGGTGTCATTGAGGGAGCGTCTTCGATTTCCTGTGGTTGTCTGAGCATTTCAGACATGTCGAGTCGGTGTGGCCGTTCCCGCGCGGGGTCCATAGTCCGCGCTGAGGCGCAGGACGGGGGTGGCGCGGGCGCGGTGGAAACCGGTCCGGTGCTGGAAATCGCGTGCACGACCTGACCGGACCACCGCAAGGTGGCCGCTCTGGGGTTCGTGTCCCGCCGGACGCCGTCCCACCACGGTGGGGGCGGGAACCGTACGCCACTCCGGCACACGGCGGAAAGCCTGAGGAGAGAGCCCGGCCCCACCCCGAACGCTTCGTACGGGCCGTCCGGGGCGCTTAGGCGTGGGCCGACCCTTACCCGGGGTGCGGCCGGGGCGGCCGGGGCGGTCGGGGCGGTCGGGGCGGTCGGGGCGGGTGAAAGTGAATCGCCCCGGGTTCGGTGGAGACTCGTTTCCTTGAGAGGATCGAGTTCATGGCACCGAAGTCTCCCTATCCAGCTGAACTGCGCAAACATGCAGTGCGGATGGTCGCCGAGGTCCGGCCGGATTACCCGACCGAGTGGGCCGCGATCAACGCGGTCGCCGCGGAGTGCATCCTCGACTTGACGGTGCTGGAAGGCCCACCTGTTCTCGCCGAGGGGGCGGGCGCGGTCGCCCATCTCGCCGGCCCAGGACAAGTGCTTCTCGGTGCCGGTGTCGGACAGGCGGATCTGGGCGATGAGGTGCTTGCCCTTGACGCGGTTGAGGCGACGACCTCGACCTTGAGGGTTCTCGGTTATGGTACTGCGGGTTTCGGCCACGGCCTCGGGTGTCCTGACCCGAGGCCGTGGCGGTGGCCGGGGGAGCGCTGGTGGCCGGGGCGCTCGACGTCGGCGCGGCGTCCTTCATCGGCAGTACCCCGCGCCCGGCCGCCGTAGAGATTGCACCAGCGAGGCCTACGGCGACTCCATGCGAACCCGTAGCAACCAAGCGGGGTTGTCCCAGCCGCACTTGAAGTCGATGACGATTCCCGCGCCCATCATGTCTCGCCCGCGCTGCCTGTACGCTTCGTGAGTGGCGTAGTTCGTGAACGGCACCCACACCGCTTCATCGAGGTCTGGACCTGAATTCGCTGCGTTGATCCCGCTTGAGCGACCGCGGTCGTGAAGAGGGCTCCACCGCACATCAGGACTGCCGCCGACACCGGCGCCGTGGCTGGCGGTACGTTCCGCTATGACTGGTCCGTCACTCCCGGTCCATCACTCCCGGTCTGTTGTTTGCCGCGCAGGGGGGCTCCCGCGGCGTGCAGGTGGCGCAGGGCCTGCCCCCACGAGGCCAGCAGCCCGGACTCGGCGTAGTCCACGCCCAGCGCCCGGCAGTGCTCGCGTACGATCGGCTGTGCCCTGCGCAGGTTGCACGTCGGCATGCTGGGGAACAGGTGGTGCTCGATCTGGTAGTTGAGACCGCCCAGCGCGGTGTTCACCACCCGGCCGCCCCGGACGTTGCGGGAGGTGAGGACCTGACGGCGGAGGAAGTCCAGCTCGTCCTCGGCGGTCATCATCGGCATGCCCTTGTGGTTGGGGGCGAACGTGCAGCCGAGGTAGAGGCCGAAGCATGCCTGGTGGACGAGGAGGAACAGCACCGCCCTGCCGGGCGGCAGCACCGCGAAGACCGCTACGAAGTAGGCGGCGAAGTGCGCGAGCAGCAGCAGCGCCTCGGCGCCGCGGTTCTTCAGCGTGCGGCGGCGCATCGCCCTGAGGCTGGACACGTGCAGGTTCCAGCCCTCCAGCGTGAGCAGGGGGAAGAACAGGAAGGCCTGCCAGCGGCCGACGAATCGGGGCAGCCCTCGGCTGGCCTCGGCCTGCTTGGCCGACCAGATCAGCACGTCCGGCGCGACGTCCGGGTCGTGGTCTTCATGGTTGGGATTGGCGTGGTGGCGGGTGTGCTTGTCCTGCCACCAGCCGTAGCTGAGTCCCACGCACAGGTTGCCCACGAACAGTCCTGCGACCCGGCTGGTCCGCCGGCTGCGGAATACCTGGCCGTGCGCCAGGTCGTGGGCCAGTAATGTGACCTGGGCGAACGCCACGGCGAGCAGGGCTGCGACGAGGAACTGCCACGAGGAATCGCCGACGGCGGCGAACGCCGCCCAGCTCCCGGCGAACAGGCCCGCCACGAGGCTGGCTCGGGTCGCGTAGTACCAGGGCCGCCGGTCCAGCAGGCCCTCCTGCGTGATGCGGCGCGACAGACTGGCGAAGTCGCTGCCCCGCTGGGCTCGGGTGATGGACGCGGTTGCCAAGAGGCCCTCCGGTACTCGGGTCTGATCAGTCGTCTCGGGGTGGGTAGGTGCGATGCCCGCCCAGGCTGCGCAGCGGCTCGGCGATGAGACCGCGCCGCTCGTAGTAGCGCAGCGTCTGGATGTCGGGGGCGGCAAGTACCCCTGAAAGGGGCAGCGGGCTGACCTTGCGCCGGCAGGACGGCTGTGGGCCGCACTGGACCGGTGGCTCGGCACGATCAGCCCGGCTGGCCGTTTCGGAGTGCGCTGGGTCAGCGGCCGGCGAGCTCGGCGAAGATCTCCACCAGTTCGGGCCGGTCGACCGGGCCGACATGGGGTGCCGCGACGCTTCGCACGTCAGTGGGGTTGTCCGGAGTGAGGCGGTCGGCCTCAGCGATGAATCGGTCCTGCAGCGCCGGCGGGATCAGCCGGTCGAGGGTGAGGCGCACATACGTCCGGGGAATGCGGCCCCAGGTGTGTGCTTCGCCCCGCGCTTCAGCCAGGGGAATGCTGGCGGTCTCGTCCGGTTCGAGCATGGCGAGCAGCCGGCTCACCTCTTCGTCGGTGAAGTCTCCGGCAAGGCATTGCTTGACTCCTTGGAACACCGCCGGGTCGGCCGAGCGCCAGTTGAGCCGGCTCACTCCCAGGACCGCCGGATCGGCAACCATGGCCGCGGTCACCTGGGGGAGCAGGCTGTCGCTGTTTTCCGGCGTTTCGAGATAGGCGGCCATGTTCGGCAGGTCCACGCAGCAGTACGCCGCGACGTAGACGACGCGTTCGAGCAGTTCGGGGATGGCGTTGCCGACTCTGCTCACGGTGACGCCGCCCTGGCTCATGCCGGCCAGGATCACGGGGCCGTGGCGGCGGGCTCGGCGCACCACGGCCACGACGTGTTCGACGTAGTCGTCGATAGTGATCTTGGCGAGTGGCGATGGTTCGGTTGCCAGCGCCTGGAGGTCCTGCGGGGCCTGGTAGGAACGGGGGTAGAACGCCTCGCGGCCGTGTCCCGGAAGGTCGACGGCCACGCATCGGTGCCCGCGCAGGGTGAGTTCGCTGGTCAGGCCCGAAGCCCAGGCCGACGAGGAGTTGGTGCCGTGGATGAACACCAGGGTCGGCGGTCGCCGATCGGCTTCGCGGGCCTCGGCTTCGTGGTTCGTCGTCATGGACGTTGTCTCCTTTTGTCTGGTGGACGGGTGGTGTGAATGGGCGGTCAACGGTGTGGTGGGCGCCACATCGGCCACAGGAGCGGGCTGTCCGCCACGCGAACCGGCTCGCCGAGATCCTCGAATCCGTGCCGCTGGTAGAGGGCGCGACTCCGGGGCGAACTCGCCTCCAGATACGCGGCGAGCCCGTCGGCGTCCGCTCGCTCCAGTCGGTGCCGCAACATCGCCGAGCCGAGTCCGGCGCCCTGCCGCCCGCTGATCACCCCCATACAGGGGAGGTAGAGGTGCGGTTCGCGATCGGGATGCCGTGGGGCCAGCGCCTGGCCCAGGGCCAGCAACCGCGCGCCGTTCTCACCGAAGACCGTCTCCTGACTCGCCTCGGGCGCGTCCGGACGCTCCTCATAGGGCGTCTGGCCCGCGGCCAGCGTCAGCCATACCGAGGCGCCCTCGCGGCGGCCGGTCAGATAGGCCTCGGCGGCGCGATGGGTGAGCAGGGGGCGGTAGAAGTTCGCCTGGAGACGACCTCGTTCGTCGGCCTTGGGGAAGAGCCAGCAGACGAGGGGATCGTTCATGAACGCCTCGATCAGGACGTCCAGCACCGCCTGCCGGTCTGCGTCGTCCGCCCGCCGCACGGATGCGTACGGTGTATCAACTGTCATGCGTACATCGTATTGATACTGCAGGTTAAAACTGGCATATTTCCAGTTCTAGCGCGATAAAGTGAACTAGTACTGAAAGAATTGGACTAGTACACTCTGGGCGGGCAGCAACCTCACCAACGGATCGGGAGCCCTATGCCATCGTCAACGCAGCGACCGGAACCGCCATACCTGCGGATCGTCGCGGAGATCCGCGCCCGAATCCTGACCGGCGACCTGCGGCCCGGAGACCGGGTGCCGTCCATCCGGGAGATCGCCCAGCGATGGGGCGTCGCGGTCGCGACCGCGACCAGAGCGATGGCCGCTCTCCGCGACGACGGGCTGGTTGAGACGAAGGTCGGCGCCGGCACGGTGGTCAGCACCCGCACGGGCCCGACCCAGCCCGTCGGCCCGACCATGTCACCGACACCGCGGCGGGCCGGCGCCCCCAAGCAGGCACTGAACCGCAAGCGAACTCTCCGCACCGCCATCGCGATCGCCGACACCGAGGGACTCGACGCCGTGTCCATGCGGCGACTCGCGGCCGAGCTCGGTGTCGGTCCGATGTCGCTGTACCGGCACGTGTCGAGCAAGGACGAATTGGTGACGCAGATGACCGACGAGGTCTTCGGCGAACCAGAGCTACCCGTCCCGGGACCAGACGGTTGGCGAGCCAAGCTCGAACTGATCTCCCGCCTGCAATGGGAGCTGTGCCGGCGACACCTCTGGCTGCCCAGGGCCATCTCGTTCACGCGCCCGTTGCTGGTGCCCAACATGATGGCGCACACCGAGTGGACCCTGCGCGCACTCGACGGGCTTGGACTGCCCATGACAACACGGATCCGCGAGGCGCTCACGCTGCACGCACTGGTCCACACCGTTGCGCTGTCCACGGCGGACGAGATCGAAGCCGAGCAGGAGACCGGTATGACGCTCGACCGGTGGTGGCTGACCCAGCGAAAGCGGGCCGACGAACTCCTCCACTCCGGACGATTTCCGCTGCTGGCCACGGTTACCGGGGAAACGGTGTCGGACGTGGACGGATTGTTCGAGTACAGCCTTGCCCGCCATCTCGACGGTTTCGCCGCCCTGGTGCAGGATCAGGCCCGAACGCGCCCGTAGTCCTGTCTCATCAGAAATCTCCGACGCCCGCGGCAACCTACTCCAGTAGCCGGACTCGTTGGGACGTACAAGAGCGCAGCTCATGAAGATGGTCCCGCGCCGCACGGTGTGCAAGATCGCCCCGTTGGTGAATGGGAAGTCACGAACCGTGATCTTTCCGCCGATCACCTGGATCTTCCGGCATGCCGACGCCGAGCCCCGCGCCGAGCTGGGGTTCCGGCAAGACTCGCGTCACCAGGTACACGTGATTGCGTTATTGCAGGTGGAGGCCAGGGCGATACCGGCCAATGCGCGCACCCTGTCAGATCGATCTTCGCCATGCTCCAGGCGAGCACCTGATCGCACGGCCAACTGGCCGCATCATCGCTGGCCAGCGATATCCGCCCGATTTTCGGCGGCAACTACGGCTACCCCGAGAAATCCCAGAGTTCCCGCGAACCCAAAGGTCGAGTCCAGGCTGTTGGGGTGGTCTGGGGGGTTGTGCACCCTTGGGTTCGCCGGCCCCCAAGGCCGTCTACGGTCAGCCGTTCCCGGAGCGGTACCGGGCGGCGCTCAGGGCCCGGCGACGCGAGACCACCCCGGCCCGGCGAGCAGTCAAGGCGCCTGAGCTACTGTACGGGGCCAACCCCCGCGTGAGCAGGCGTCCTCTGCCAGGGCGGCGCCCAGCACCGGACCGAGTCATCTTCGACGGGGGCCGGCACACGGCTCCCCGGCTTCACCACCACGACAAAAACCTCAACGAAGAGGAAGAGGCTTCACCGATCCCGAGACCCCTTCAACCGTCAAAGCGGCGTGCTCTGTACGGAGAACGCCCAGGTCCTGGAGCTATGGCCACGATGGAGGGCTCAGGGAACTGTGGGGTTATCCCTTAATATCATCGCCCTCCCTGCCAAACTAGACAGAGGCAACAAAAAGGAGGGAGGGGATGCAGCCCAGCACTCGAGGACCTCGACTGTGAGAAGCCATTGCGCGATCGTGAGTTTGGGTTTCACAACCTCGTCCGATGGCGGCCACGAGCCGGAGCCGGGAACGCTGGGTATCCAGTGGGCGATCTGATCCCAACCGGCCCTTCGAATGCTGCGCGCAAGATCGACCCGCTGGCGATTGCCTCTCACTGTCTCGATGCTGACGTCGTTGTCCATGCACCCGTCGATGAGCCCCCACTGGTGAAAAGGCATCGCGATGATCAAGCCGACACTCATACCGGGCATAGTGTCGAGACTGTGAAGGGCAGTCAAGGCGGATCACAAGTAGGCACCGGGTATGGCGGCGCCGAGGACGGGGCGGTGAAGGTGTTGCGGAGTGATCATGACGCCGGTGACGCGGGTGGCGAGTGCCAGGGCCGCCGGGATGGGGTTGTCGATGGAGTCGTCGGCGGCCGGATCGATGCCCAGCTCACGGAGGTGATGATTGAGCCGGTCGGGATCCGCGCCCTGCCTGTCGATGGGGAATCCCGGGTTGATGTCGGTGATGAGCTGGCCGTCGACGGCGTAGGCGATGTGGTGCTGGGCGTAGTCATGCCGGTGCACTGCCACGGCCTCTCCGCCATTGCGTGACAAGGCGCCCAAAACCTCCCATTGTGCGCCACGCCGGCCGCAGTCCTCGATCGCGACGGTCCAGCCTCCGATGCGCCTCACGGTGATGACCTCCGGTCCTTCCGGCATGGAGTGGTCCCCATCTTTGATCAGCCGAATGTCCTCGTCCGCGGCGCCGAGCCGGCGCAGCACCTCGCGCTCGTCGAGCTCGCGAACGAAAACGATCGTGTAGATGTCCCCGAGCCGGCTGTCATCCTTTCCCTGCCATTCGTAATCCTCCGGCGATGCGCCGGGGGTTCTCGCGGTGGCGCGGACCATCTCGAACGTTCTCGCCTGCTCGAGGATCTCGGGATGGGCGGCGAAGAAGGCCTCGGTGATTTCTGGAGCCTCCGGGCCACGCTCACTGACCAGGTAGCCGTTCGCTCTCGCCCAGTCCTGGATTTGAGTGCGACCGAGCTTGGGCGTCCGGTAGGTGATGCGGAGGGGGGTGAAGTCGGTATCGGACATGATCAGAAACTACCGATAGGTTTGATGCCCTGTCTGCCTTGCGCTTCTCCCGGCAGGCCCGGCCTGGGAGATGTAACCCTTTCCCAGGGGCGTAATCCTTCGCCGGCCAGGAGCAGCGCTGCCTCAGGCAAGTCCAGGTCTTCGACGGTCTCGGATGGGTGCAGGTGGTGGGGTGCGCCTGGTTCCCAGAGGGCGAGCGGTTTGAGCAGAGCGGGGTCGATGGTTCTGATCTTGAGGTGGTTGAGGACCCGGTCGGTGACCGAGGTGGGGTGGTAGTCGCTGCAGAATTCGTGCCAGAGGGTTCCGGCCCAGGGATCGAAGCGGCGTTGGTCCATGAAGTAGCGCAGCGCGTCCAGCAGGCTGCCGGTGAAGCAGAGTTCATCGATGATGAGCATCGCGGCCGCGCTGAGCAGCGGCCCCGGCTGGTAAGAGAGCAGATCACCGCAGAGCTGCCGGGCGGCGGGTCCGCCGGTCAGCGCTAGCTGGTCGCGGAGGTGGCAGAACTCGTGGAAGGCCCACCACAGGTGGGCATCGGTGCCGGTGGGCAGCATCTCGGGGGTGCCCAGATAGATGGTCAGCCGGAACAGCAGTTCGTAGAGGTCCCAGTAGCGCTTGGCCGGTTCGACGGGGCCCTCGCGCGGGCAGTGCAGGCGGGTGAGAAGGTCGCGTTGGACGTGCAGCAGTCTGTCGTTCTTGAGCGGCTGGCAGGTGATGCCGGCCAGTTTTCTGGCGGCAGTTGCGGACGCCGACGATGCGCCCCTGCGGCCCGAACGGTCCGTTGCATTCGCGCCGGTAGCGGGGCGTGTCGCCGACGCTGATCCTGGTGTGGCAGCTGGGGCACCAGCCGATCAGATAGACGCGGTGGATGGGGCAGACCACGCAGGGCAGCAGGTGCCAGGTGATGCGCCAGATCGGGTCGGGGTCGGCCAGGCAGCGCGGGCAGACGGCCGCGGTGTCGGTGCGCCAGGGCCAGGGGCGGGTGTTGGTGGTGCCGGTCCAGCTGTAGGTGATGAACTGGCCGCCCTGACCGACCAGCGCCATGCGCATCATGGCGCGGGCGCGTAGGCCGGTGGCGTCGCGCAGGTTCTCGAAGATGTACTCGCCGTCGTAGATGGTGAGGAAGTCCTCGCCCAGGGTGTAACGCTGCGGGGTGTAGGCGGGCAGTCCGAGCAGGGGCGCGATGGTGTCGCGGTGGCTGTGCTGGGTCTCGACCAGGCGGAAGAACCAGGAGTGGAAGGCCTCGCCATCGGCCGGCGAGGGCACCAGGGCCAGCCGGCGCATCGGCGGCCGGTCCGGTTGCCGCTCCTCGAGCTCGAGGTGATGCCGGATCATCCGGTGCCCGTGTTCTGGCCGGAAGCGGGCGGGGCCTTCTTGGTGCTGCGCCGAGCGGCTGCTTGGCGGCGGGCTTGGGTCTTGGCGTAGTCGACCTCGTCGTCGTGGCCGAGCACCACGCTGTCCATGATGGCGCGGGTGAGCGCTTCGACGCCGGTGTCCATCGCCGTGTGAGCGGCCTCTTTGAACAGCATGGCCAGTGAGCCGATGTAGCCGGAGGTGCGTTCATGCAGGTAGCGCCAGTGATGCCGGGTCAGATCGTCAGGCTGGTGATCGAGCAGGATCAGATTGCTCTCGAAATGACGCACCAGCGACATCCAGGTGCGTTGCTGCTGCTCGGTGGCGATCTGAAGCGGGGCCAGGTGCTGCAGGTCGGCGAAGCGGGAGCCGAACTGCCCGGCCCGGCCGCGCTCGTGCCCGCCCGGGGCGGTGCCGGCCTTGCCCGGGCGGGTGCGGGGCGGGGCTCCGTCGGTGAACAGGTTGCCCTGATCCAGCAGGATCCCGGCGCCGACGATGGTGACCGCGGCGTGGTTGGCCAGGTTCTTGATGTGGTCGTTGGTTTCCTGCCCGCCGTCGCGGATCTTGTCCAGCATGTGCAGGTCATCCAGGAGCAGCAGTTCGGCGCCGCAGGCCTCGATCGCGTCCAGCACGGGATCGGTGAGAGTCCACTTCGTCGCCGTGCGGCCGGGGTTCGGGACGTGCAGGAACTTGCCGATGGCCTGCGACAGCATGCCCGCGGTCGCGCCGGTGCTGGCGCTGATATAGATCACCGGCACCCGGTCGCCGAGAAAGTCTCCGCGGAAGTCGGCCGGTGACACTCCTGGGTCGGGAGCCAAGTCGGGGTGGCGGCGACGCCAGTCCAGCTCGCACTCCTTGCCGATCAATTTGAGCAGGGATGTTTTGCCGCAGTGCCCGGGCCCGTTGATGATCGCGCTGTGAAAGGTGGCGTCCTGGCTGTATTGGCCCTGGGTCAGCTTCGGCTTCAGCGCGGCCAGCACGCGCAGGACCTGCGGATGCTTGATGAACGGCGGGTTGGCGTTGCAGATCTTGCGCTGCTCATCGAAGGGGTCCTGCCGTTCGGCGGCCCAGCTCTCGTACTCGCCGCGGCTGACCGGCTCCGGCCGTGCGGGTGCCGGGCGAGCGCAGAACTCGCGCCACTGCTCCTTGGTGCGTGGCTGCGCGACCCGCTTTCTCATGCGCCGGCCGGGCCCCGCGGTGCCCCGGGATCCCAGATCTCAAACTCCTCCAGGTCGGCCAGGTCCACCACAGCTTCCTCCACCGGCTCCTCCTCGCCGGCGGGAGGGACCAGGGTGAGCGCCGGTGGCGGTTCCTCCTGCTCGCCGATCTGGGCGCGAGCTTGATCGCGTTTGATGGCGCGCGCGTCCTCGCGGGCCCGCAGCAGCTCGCGGCGGGTGCGCGCGGTCGCCGACTCGGGCGCGTCCATCCGGCGCTGCAGATCCACCAGGGCATCAGCGATGTCCTGCTGGCTCGGCTCCCGCAGCCCGCCGTCGAGGAGCAGTTTGCGGGCCTGCTCGACCATCCGCGAGGTGAACGGGATGGCCGGATCCGGCAGATGCGTCCAGAACAGCACGTGCCAGGCGCCTTCGAGGAAGATGAACATCCTGCTGGGGTCGCCCGGGTTGTAGCGGATCGGCCATTTCCTGCCCTTGCCCGGGACCGGCGAGATCGCCCGCCGGTAGTTGCCCAGGATCGGATCGTCGTAGATGAGGTAGTCGCGCTGCACTCCCTCCGGGCGGATCACCCGGTACTCGATGGGGAGCCTCTTGCAGTAGTGGTGCGCGGCCGGTGGGCAGACGATGTAGCCGTAGCGGGCCACCATCAGGCTGTAGACCTGGTTCGGTGACATCTCCAGCTCGGGGAACCCCGGGACGACCAGACCGGAATGCGTCCGCCGCTGGTAGATGGCCACCACGTACTCGGCGAAGAACTCCTCCAGGTCCTCCAGGCTCCACCGCGCGGCGTGGTCCACCAGCCGGCCCCGACTGGAGGTGTCGGAGCCCTTGTAACCGGCGACATGCTTGGCGAAATCTTCATTGACAGTGCCAAACGCCCGTTCGATGTTGGCCTTGCCGGTCGGGTTGGCCTTGCGGGCCAGGCCCAGGTTGATCCCCAGGTCGAGGCATGCCTCGCGTAGCGCGTCGGACAGGTTGACCTTGGCGTGGTCGACCAGGATCGTCTCCGGCCAGATCACCGGCCGGGCCGCGGCCAGCTCCAGCCGCTCCTCCAGGTCCACCTCACGGGTGATGGGCAGGCGCAGCATCCGGAAGGCCAGCGCCTGCTTCCAGCCCGGCCGCATCGGCTCCGGCGTGACCGCGTCGTTGAGCAGCATCACCACGTCGACCGCCCGGGTGTCGCCGACCGTCATCCGCCAGGCCAGCAGCGTCCGGGTCGCGACGTCGATCGCCAGCACGAGGTGCACCTTATGGGTGACGTCTCCGATCGGGTCGTAGGCGATCACGTCCAGCGGGGTGGCGTCGATCATCACCACCTGCCCCGGCCGCACCGCCTCGTCCGGCCGGTAGGAACGCTGCGGCCGCGCCGCCGCGCTGCGCCGCGACGTAGCCCGGCCGAAGGTGTACTGACCCGGCAGCAGCGTCTCGATATAGCGGGCGATGGTCGAGGTCGAGGGCAGCGTCACCACTTCCGGCCCATGCTCGTGATCCAGCCGATCCTGCAGCCGCCGATAGAACCGATCCAGACCGCCGGTGGAGTCCTCCCGTTCGCCGACCCGGTGCTGGGCGATGATCGCATCCAGCACTCGGCGATCAGCGCGGGCCAGCGGATCACGCACGACGGCTCCGCGCCCGTCGATCAAGCCGTTGCGCTGCTCTTCGCGGTAACGTCGCAGTTTGCGCCATACCGTCGTCTGACCCATGCCGAGTTCGGCGGCCTTGGCCTTGACCCGGTCACTCACCCGGGGATTCAACCTCGGATCGTAGGCAGGCCGCGGCTCGCCCGGCTCCGCCCGCTCCGGATCGCCGCTGCGGTAGCCGGTCCTGATCTCGTTCAGGTGCGCTTCGAGATCCCGCACTGAGGCCGCTTTGTCCTCGGCTAGGCCGTCCAGCAACGCTCCCCTATCGACCTTGCTGGGGAGCAGGTCGACGGGGCTTTCGCTCAGCAGCCGGAACCCGGGCGCCGCCATCAAGGCCGCGATGTAGATGGCCGTCCACTCTCCACCGGCCGACCGCAGGTGAACCTCGCTGCCGCTCTGACCGACCACCTGGTGGCGTTCGTCGCCGAAACACACCCACGTGCCCATGGCCAGCCGACGGCCACCAGCCTCATCCGGCTCGCTCATGGCCGTGCTCCGGCATCGCTGTTCGCCGAAGCTGCCCAGACCCTAGTAGTGTCCTCCAGCGGCCGGGTCAGGTTCGCCGCCAGTTCCCCGGTCCAGCACAGGTGCAGCACGACCGCGCGAGCCACCAGCGGTTCGGCGGCGAAGCTGACCAACTGCCCCAGCGGCTCCGGCTCCCCGGCCAGGGCCAGCAACTGCGCACGGTAGTCGCTCACCCCCACCATCTCGCGGCGATAGCCCGCCAACGCCAGCACGTTGATCGTGCGCTGCCGTCCGGGCGGCTCGCCGATCAGCTCATAACCCCAGCCCGCCACCTCGCAGCAGGCCGCCACCCGCTCAGCAGTCGTCCTCACCCTCGCGTCGTTCAGCCGGGCAGGGTTCTTGACCTCCATCACCGTCGCCGAGCCGTCCACCCGGCGGACGAACAGGTCCGGCGTGGCCTTCCACGCGCCGAGATCATCCACGCCGAACAGCTGCATCGGCTGCCCGGAAAAGCCGCTCACCTCGGGCTCGAAGTCCAGCAGCGTCATCCAGACGCTCTCCAGATACGACTCGCATTCGATCATCCGATTCGTCGTGGAGGACCAGTGCGTGTTCGGTGTGTGCGCCTGATCGGCCCGATGCGGGATCCGCCGGATCGCGCCGCAGTTCTCGAACGCCACCTCGGCGGCCTCGGCCAGCGAACACTGCTCTTTCTGCCCGTCCGGATGCAGAAAGCGGACCTGGACGCTGCGTAGCTGCAGGTCGGCAGCCTTCATCGCGTCTCCCGAGACCGTAAGAAGCGGCTGCTCGCATTCATCCAGAGCGTCGGCACGCGGAGCAGAATCGTGTGACGAAGGTCACGGTAGCGCTCTGTGGTTGACTTCGTCATCACTTTCCGGGCCAAGCATCTGAGGCCAAGCCCGTTGGCCTCAGAACCATCGATCTACCACTTTTCTCGCCTCGCTCACGACCTGCGAGCTTGCCCACCGAGCACAGCATCCAAGGCTGCTGTGAAAACCGATGGCAGATCCACCTGCACCAACGGATCTGGCCGCCGCTCCTTCCACCTAATCCGCGCGGCCGCGGCCAGTGGCATCAACCGGGCCACCAACTCCGACTCCCCCTCCGCGACGGCCACCTCCAGGGCCACCGCCAGCAGTCCCGCAGCTACCGACGTCGTCCGCGGAACCATCCCGAAGCGGCCCACTGGCCCCGCCCTGTTCCACCGCTGCCCAGTAGCCTCTGCGGCCAGCGCCCCCCGGCCATCCGGGGTCACATTCAACAGGGGTAGAACCTCCGGCACCCCTAACCGAATCAGCATCGCCGTCGCTTTCAAGGCCGCGAACCACTGACCGGCACTCACCACCTGGCCCGCGATCAGCGCAGGCTGGCGACGCGTCGCCACCTTGAGCACGAGCTGCTGCTGATCGGCGAGTTCGTTGCTCACCGTGCTCGTGCTGATCTGTGGGATCGGCTGGTCGCATACAGCCCCGCTGAGGAGCGCACCGCACTGCAACGGAGCCGGCATCCGTGAGCGAGACAGACGGCCCGGCTGACCGGCCGGGCCCCGTCGCACGGGAACGCGGCATCTCGGGCAGTGATCCACCAGCAGCACCCGATGCGCGGGACAAACCGCGGCCCAGCCCAGCTTCCACCAGACCTGCCACACTCCCTCCGAAGCCGCTAGGCACTTCGGGCATGCCCGGCTGCCGAAGAACTGCACCCACTCACGGCCCTCTGCCCGACGGACTGACTCCCTATCCCCCACGGGAACGCCTGCCAGGTCCACGGCCGAGCCGTCGAACACCTCCAGGTGCGTACCACGCACGATCTCGG
Organism: Sphaerisporangium viridialbum; assembly: GCF_049674955.1. Lineage (GTDB taxonomy): Bacteria > Actinomycetota > Actinomycetes > Streptosporangiales > Streptosporangiaceae > Sphaerisporangium > Sphaerisporangium viridialbum. The sequence continues at coordinate 4,490,773 of NZ_CP187232.1, forward strand.
CGCTTACGCCTGTCGCAGCATCGATCGCTCTGCACATCTTCTGTGTCGCAACGATGCCGTACGCCAGTGAACGAACGTCACTTGACGCGCGTACATCCAGCCCTAACGCCTCGACCATCGTCCACGGCGGGCATCCGTTCTGCAGGGCCATACGATCAACCCACGACGCGAACGACTCGCCGCACGCCGGTGCCACCACCAACGCCAGTCGCCGGGGCCAGATCGCCATCATTTCTTGGGCCGAACCTCCTGCCGTACACGCCCCTACTGCCAACCCCGATGTCGCGCTTCCATGTCCGCTTCCATCTGAGGTGACGCACTTCCATCTGCAAGGCCGTCAGACAAACAGTCCCCCGGCTCGGCAGGCCGCTTGACGAATCAAATGAACGGTCTTTTAATTTACCCATGGGGCGTATCGCCGGCGTCACCGCCGCTGAGACGCGCGAGCGGTTGCTGCGGGCGGCCGCCGACGTGTTCGCCGAGCGCGGGTACGACGGCACGCGCGTGGCCGACATCGCCGCAGCCGCGGGAGTGAGCAACGGCGCGCTGTACGCGCACTTCGGCTCGAAGGCCGAGCTGATCGTGACCGCGCTGCGGGCGCACGGGCGGCAGCTGCTGGCCACCCTGTTCGCCACCGATCCCAACCGGTCGATCACGGAGCTGCTCCTCGTCATCGGCCGCTGGCTGCCGCGCCGTCGCGACGCTCCCGGCTACCTCATCGTCGAGGCGCTCGTCGCGGCCCGCCGCGACGAGGACGTCGCCCGTCCGATGCGCGACTACGTCGGCGAGCGGGCCGACTGGATCGCCGAGCTGGTACGCGCGGCCCAGGGCGGCGGCGAGCTGGATCCCGCGCTGTCGCCGGACGCGCTGGCCCACTTCTGCCTGCTGCTGGCGATGGGCAGCGCGCTGATCACGCCCGACCTGCACGCCGTCGACGATGTGGAGTGGTCGGCGTTGCTCACCCGTGTCGTGGGCGCCCTCGCCCCACCGACGACATCCCCGCACAAAGAGCGGAGCATCCCGCAGTGAAAGTACGAATCGGTCCTGAGCGCTGCCAGGGACACGGCCGCTGCTACGACCTGGCCCCCGGCCTGTTCAAGGAGGACGACGAGGGCTACGGGCAGGTCATCGGCGACGGCGTCGTGCCTCCGGGCGAGGAGCGGGCGGCCCGCCTTGCCGTGTCCAACTGCCCGGAACGAGCGATCGACATCAGCGAGGAGGCGTGAGATGACCGTCGACGACCGCTTCACCCAGGACTTCCGGGAGACACGCGCGGACGCGCCTCTCGGCACGCGCAATGAGGTCATCACCGGTCCGGTCTCCGACTGGGCGACCGGCTTCTCCCACCTCGAACCCGAATGGGCGGCCGACCCGTACCCCATCCAGGACGACCTGCGGCAGCGCTGCCCCATCGCGCACACCGACCGCTTCGGCGGTGGCTGGCTCCCGACCCGCTACGAGGACGTCGCGGCGATCGCCTACGACACCGAGCGCTTCTCCTCGCGGTCGGTCATCATGAGCAACTTCCGGCCGCCCCGCGAGCTGGCGCCGGTGGGCGGCACGCCGCCGATCTCCTCCGATCCGCCGTTCCACCACGACGCGCGCAAGCTGCTGCTGCCCGCGTTCACCAAGGCCGCGGTCGCCAAGCGAGAGGCCGCGACCAGAGCGTTGTGCCACAGCCTCATCGACGCGTTCGAGGGCCGGAATGTCGTCGACGCCGCCCGCGACTACGCCCAGTACATCCCCATGCGGGTCATCGCCGACATGCTCGGGTTCCCGCCTGAGGACGGCCCGCGGTTCGCTGAGTTCATCGAGAACGCGCTCGAAGGCGTCAACCTGCCGACGGAGGAGCGCATCGCGCGCATGGGGCAGCTGTTCGACTACCTGCTCGCGCAGATCCGCGACCACCTCGACAACCCGCGCGAGGACCTCACGACGTACCTCATCAACGCCGAGCTGTACGGCCGCAAGCTCGATCCGGCCCACGTGGCAGGCACGATGGCGCTGTTGCTCATCGCCGGCATCGACACCACCTGGAGCGCGATCGGCGCGTCACTGTGGCATCTGGCCAGGACCCCGGGCGACCGGGAGCGCCTGGTCGCCGAGCCTGAGCTGCTGCCGACCGCGATGGAGGAGTTCCTCCGGGCCTACGCGCCGGTCACGATGGCCCGGCTGGTCAAGGAGGACATGCACTGGAACGGCGTCGACATGAAGGCCGACGACTGGATCCTGCTGTCGTTCCCGGCGGCGAACCGCGACCCCGAGCAGTTCGACCGGGCGGACGAGGTCGTCATCGACCGCGAGGTCAACCGGCACGCCGCGTTCGGCCTCGGCATCCACCGCTGCGTCGGCTCGCACCTGGCGCGCATGGAACTGCGGGTCGCGCTCGACGTCTGGCTGGAGCGGATCCCGGACTTCAGCCTGGCGGACCCGGCGGAGGTGACCTGGGCCGCGGGCCAGGTGCGCGGCCCCCGCACGCTCCCCCTCCGCATCGGCTGACCACGGCCCCGGGTCTTCAGACAGTCGTCAACCCGTCGAATTAAGCCTCCATCGCCGGATAGTAGGAGTCGAAATCCGGCTCAGGGGAAGCAGCTCGCGGGTGTGTCGCTCAGCGGGGAGACGCGGCGATCCGTACGCGGTGGCTGTCGTTGCCGGAGAGGAACGACGCCAGCGCCCGCCCCTGCTCGGCCACGGTGGTGCGGTCGGCTCGAGAGAAGCGGCGCAGCGGGGAGACGATCACGGTGCCGGCCTTGACGCTCCAGGTCGCGGCGACCCGGCCGTCGACCAGGACAACGCGAGCGCCGGCGACCGACAGGCCGCGGTGGGCGTCGTCGATGATCCGGCTGCGGTCGTGGTAACCGAGGAGCGCGTTGTCGAACGCCGGCAGGAACCGCACCGGGGCGGGTGTGTCGGGGTCGGGGCGCGGCGCGTCGGGGAGGTCCAGCAGTTCCCGGCCTCGCTCGTCGCGAAAGGTGACCAGCTCCTCGCGTATCGCGGCCACCGCGGCCGGCAGTCCGGCGAGGCCGCACCAGGCGCGCAGGTCCGCCGCGGCGGCGGGGCCGAACGCGGCTAGATAGCGCCGTACCAGCGCTTCGCCGACCGGATCGGAGCCCTTCGGGGCCGGCGGGTCGATCTCGCGCCCCAGCCAGGAGGAGAGCAGGACGTTGCGTACTCCCGCCTTCGTGCGCCACAGCCCGCGCGGCGGCAGCTGCGCCACCGGGACGAGGGCGGCGATCAGCATTTCGCCCAGCGCCCGCGGTTCCGGCGCCGGCCAGCGCTCGGCCAGCGCCCGCGCGAGCTCGGTCATCGAGCGGGGCTCGTCGTCGGACATCACCGCCCGGCCTGCCGTCGCGAGCTCGTCGAGGTCTACCCCGGCGAGCTCGCGGCGGTAGTTCCCGAGTACCCGTTGGCGCAGCATGATGTCGTGGCGGGCCCGCCAGGCCAGGGTGTCGTCGGCGGTCAGGAGGTGGACGGTGCGGCGCATGAGGTGGGTCCGCACCACGCTCCGCCGGATCAGCAGGTCCGAGAGCACCGCCGGGTCGAACGCGCGCAGCCGCGACCAGAGCCCGACGAACGGTTCCTGTGGTTCCTGCGCCTGCAGGCCGCACAGGTGCGCCACGGCGTCGAGGACCGGCACGTCGGCGTGATCGAGCAGCAACTGCCGGGCGAGCGTCGCGCGGTTGAGCGCCCGGGTGTCGAGAACGGTCATCGGCTCATCCCGCAGCGCGCTCGTCGGCCGCTCGCGGGAGTGGTGCCGCTCGCTCGCCGAGTCGCTCGTCGCTGAGCCCGCGGATGGTGCTGGTCAGGGCGGATCGCGTGGTCGCGAGCGCGGCGAGCAGGTCGCCCCGCTCGGCGTCGAGGGTTGAGGGAGGCATGGTGGTCACGGCGTGCGGGCCCTTCGGGTTGTTGTCGTTGACTGGCACGCGACAACAGTCGCAGGAGAAGCGGCCAGGGAGTGGCCGCTTCTCAGCGGGGGCGGCCGGAATACCCCCAGAAAGGGGCCGCGGGTTGCTGTAGTCGCAGCTCAGCGGGTGCGGTGGTAGACGTGATTATCCCCAGTGGTTCAGGGTCAGCGGGCGCGGCGACGTTGGGCGGGGTCGGTTTCGGCGGTGATGCGCGCGGAGGTCTCTTCGCTGAGTCGCACGTAGCGGCCGAGGCTGGCCAGGTGCTGGTGGCGGCTCTTGGGGGTCAGCCCACATAAGCCCAAAACCCACATTAGGATGATCTTGAAGGGTTGAGTGGCGGGGTTAATGAAGCTGTGATCTTCTTCGCCTCTTATGTGCGTGTTCGTCTCGCTACGGTGTGTCCCATCCGTTGGCGGGGTGAGCCGGGAGGCGTGTGCGGTGACGTCGGTCGAACGGACCGCCTACCGGGTGTTCCCGCGGTTGGTGATGACGCGCGAGCTGTACCTCTTCTACTCGCCCTCGGTCGAGGAGATGGTGTGGGCGCGGGAGACGACCGACACCGATGAGCACCTGCTGGCGCTGACGCTCGCGCTGAAGTGCTTTCAGCGGTTGGGCCGATTCGCCAAGGCCCGTGAGGTACCACCCGTGGTGGTGGAGCACGTACGGCGGTGCCTGGAACTGGGCGAGGATGTTATGCCGGTGTATGCCTCGCCGCGTACGGCAGAGTCGCATCGGGTGCTGGTGCGGCGCCGGGAGGGGGTGGGCTACACGCCGGGCAAGGCTCGCAAGATCGCGGCCAAGGCGATGACCCGGGCGGCGTGGGTGAAGAACCACCCGGCGGACCTGATCAACGTCGCGTTGGAGCGGCTGGCCCAAGCGCGGCTGGAGCCGCCGGCGTTCTCCACGCTGGACAGCATGGAGTCGACGATCCGCGGCCAGGTCAACGGTCAGATCTTCCAGACGATCTGGCAGCGGCTGAGCGCCGAGGACCGTGCCCGGCTCGCGGCGTTGCTGGTGGTCGGGCCGGGCGGCAAGAGCGATCTCGACAGGTTGAAGAAGCCGGCGCGGCGGGCGAGCTGGTCGAAGTTCAAGGATCAGGCCGCGCACCTGGCCTGGGTGGAGGGGATCTGTGACACTGGGGCGGTGCTGGAGGGCATCGCCGCCTCGAAGATCGCCGACTTCGCCGGGGAAGCGGATGCGGCCGATGCCGATGTGCTGGCCCGTAGCTACAGCGTGGAGGCCAAGCGGGTCGCGCTGCTGGTGTGCCTGGTGCACACCGCGCAGGCACGGGCGCGCGATGACCTGGCCGCGATGATGTGCAAGCGGATGGCGGCCACCGCCAAGAAGGCCAAGGCCAAGCTGGAGGAGATTCATCAGCGGCAGCGGCAGGTGGTGGAGAACCTGATCGGAACCTATCGGGGCGTGCTGCAGGGCTTGGTGTCGGGCGGGCCGGTCGAGATGGCTGAGATCGCGGCCGCGCAGATGGTGATGATGGCGCTGGCAGCGCTGAGGGGCCCGGGCGGGAACACAGGAGTAGATCCCGAGGTCGGCGCGGTTGTCGCGGAGTCAGAGCAGCGGCCCGGGCTCGGGGCTGATCTGGGGGCCGCGGTCGAGGTGCTGGTCAAGGCGGTGCGGATGCAGGCCGCCGGGGTGGGGTCGGTCCGGCAGGTGGTGGAGCGGGCCGGTGGCGCGGCCGCGCAGCTGGCCGATATCGAGGAAGTGACGGCCTATCAGCATGACAACCACGAGCTGCTCATCCAGCAGTTCTTCAAGGCCGACCGCTCCATCATGCTCGCTTTGGCCGGGGTGTTGAGGTTCAAGGCGACCTCGGCCGATCGCAGCGTGCTGGACGCGCTGGAGCACGCGCTCACCTACTGGGGCAAGACCCGCGACTTCATCCCCGGCCGCGACGCGAACGGCGGCCTGCTGGATCTTCGGTTTGCCTCGGCCAACTGGCAGCGCGCTATCCGCGACCGTAAGCAGCCGGGCATGCTGGTCAAACGGCACTTCGAGGCGATGGTGTTCGCCTACCTGGCCGAGGAGCTGCGCACCGGCGACATCGCGGTGGAGGGGGCCGCCGAATACGGCGATTGGAGCTCACATCTGCTGAGCTTCGAGGAGTGCCGGCCCCTGCTGGCCGCCTACTGCGCCGAGGCGGGCCTGCCGGGCAGCGCGGTCGAGTTCGTGGCCGAGTTGAAGGAGCGCCACCGTCAGGCCGCCGAGCATCTGGACGGCGGCTACGCCGACAATGAGGACCTGAGTTTCGCCAAGGACGGCACCCCGACCCTCAAGCGGCTGGGCGGGCTCGGCACGAGCGTGGCCGCGACCAAGCTGGGGGCGGAGATCAAGGCGCGGATGCCCGAGCGCACGTTGATCGAGATCGTCTCGCGCACCGCGTATTGGCTGGGCTGGCATCGGCACTTCGGGCCCGCTTCCGGCCACGACAACAAGCTGAAGAAGCCGCAGGACCGGTATGTGCTGACCACGTTCGCGTGCGGGTCGAACATGGGCCCGGCCGAGGCCGCCCGCCATATCGAGGGGATCACCGCGCACGAGATCTCGCTGGCCAAGAACCGGCACATCAGCCTGGCCAAGCTGAACAAGGCGATCACGGATGTGGTCAACGCCTTCGCTCAGCTGGATGTGGTCAAGGCGTGGGGCGATGGCAGCAGCGTGGGCACCGATGGCACCCAGGTCGACACCTATATCGACAACCTGCTGGCCGAGACCTCGATCCGGTATGGAGGGTTCGGCGGGATCGCCTATCACTACGTCTCCGACAACTACATCGCGCTGTTCTCCCGGTTCGTGCCGTGCGGGGCGTGGGAGGCGATCTACATCATCGACGGGCTGCTGGCCAACGCCTCCGAAGTCCAGCCCAAGACCGTGCACGCCGATACGCAAGGTCAGTCGTTTCCGGTCTTCACTTTGGCGCATCTGTTCGGGTTCGATCTGATGCCGCGTATCCGCAACTGGAAGGGCCTGACCTTCTTCCAGCACACCGACCAGGTCACCTACCACCACATCGACTCCCTGTTCCGCGGGGAGGGCGGGAACCGCAACGTCATCGACTGGAAGCTGATCGAGAAGATGTGGCCCGACCTCATGCGGGTGGCGATCTCCATCCGCGAGGGCCGCCTCAATTCCGTCACCCTGCTGCGCCGGCTGGGCTCCCACTCCCGCAAGAACGAGATCTACCGGGCCTTTCGCGAGGTCGGGCGTAGCGTGCGCACGGTGGCGCTGCTTCGTTTTCTCGCCGACCCGGCACTGCGCAGGCGCATCACCGCGGTCACCAACAAGGTCGAAGGGTTCAACGGCTTCTCCGGCTGGCTGCGCTTCGGCAACGACGGCGTCATCGCCGACAACGACCCGGCCGAGCAGGAGAAGATGATCAAATTCAACTCCCTGCTGGCCAACTGCGTGATCTTCCATACCGCCCTCGACATGACCGACGTGCTGCGCCAACTGCTGGCCGAGGGCTGGCAGCATGAACAGGGCCAGGACATCACCGCCGCCGACATCGCGCAGCTGTCGCCCTACCTGACCGCCCACATCAGCCGGTTCGGCCTATATGCCACCGACGTGCTGCGCCTGCGCCCCGACGACTTCGATCCCGACCTACCCGCGATCGACTTCACCGCCTTGGCCGAGGCGGCGTAGACGGCAAGCAGGCCACTGACGAGCGCTGGGGATCGTGGTGAGGCGTTTCGGGCGGCAGGCCGAGGCTTGAACAAGGGCACGCCGCGCTCGCCGATCTTGATGCTCGTTGCTCGAGTCTCGGGCTGGGCTCAGCCGGTTTGCTGGTGCCAGCGGTGCAGCAGGGCGGGGAGCTCGCCGAGCAGGAATTCGTAGAAGGCGTGCATCTGAGCCAGGCGCTGGTGGGCGGGGTCGCCGTTTTCGGTGGCGGCGATCCCGGCGGCCGCGGCTTGGAGCATGGCCTGGATGACGGTGTTCTGGCTGGTGAATAGGGTGGCCCAGGCGTCGTCGCGGAGCCGGTAGTGCTCGCGGCGGCTGCCGGGGGCGGGCAGGCGTTCGATCAGGCCGACCGTCAGCAGGGATTTGATGGCGCCGGAGACCGAGCCGGCGCTGGCCTCCAGCTGGCCGGCAATCTCGCCGGCGGTGACGCTTTCCTGGTCGGTGAACAGGAAGACCGCCAGGGTGCGCGCGGCCATGCGCTGCATGCCGCCCTCGATCAGTGTCAGGGCCAGCCGTTCGGCCGCCTGCCACTGCTCATACCGATCGTCCACGTGCTCGCCTCTCTTGAGGAGACACAGGATACCGAACACCCCGACTCTTCAGAAATTTCCGAAAAGTCGGTATAGTCCCTCGCATCGGCCTCTCGCGGGGGGTTCGATGGTGTGCCGGGAAGCCTGGTCGGCGATGTGACCTCTCATCAGCATCGACAGGAATGGACCGGCCATGACTCTGCTCAGCCGTTTGTACGGCGTGCGCCCCGCTCTACGGCACCGGGTGCGGGTGCGGCGCAACGTGGAGATCCCGGCCGCCGACGGTGTGCGGTTGCTGGCCACGCACTACTACCCGGCAGGCCAACACCGCCCGCCTCTGGTGCTGCTGCGCAGCCCCTACGGCCGCGGCAACGCCCTGGACCGGCTCCCGGCGCTGCTGGCCGAGCGCGGCTACCAGGTGCTCTATCAGAGCCTGCGCGGCACGGCCGGATCCGGCGGCTGCTTCGACGGGTTCGTCATCGACCCCGCCGACGGCGACGGCACGCTGAGCTGGCTGCGCGCCCAGCCGTGGTTCGGCAGCGAGCTGGCCACCTGGGGCGCCAGCTACCTCGGCTACGTGCAGTGGGAGCTGGCCGCCCGCGACATCCCCGAATGGAAGATCGCGCTGATTCAGGACGCGCCGTCCGGCTTCGCCGACATCTTCATGTACCCCGGCGGGGGCTTCGCGACGGGAAACGCGCTGGGCTGGGTGCAGCTGGTGGAGCGGATGTTCACCGGCGGCTACGGCATCACCCGCCAAATGGCCGGACTGGTCGGCGCCGCGCGGCGGCTGTCGCATGCCACGCTCGCCCTCCCGCTGCAGGAGGCCGATCAGGCCCTGACCGGGCACCCCGTGCCCTGGTTCCGGGATTGGGTCCGCCATAGTCCCGGCGAGCCGTACTGGGCAAGCACCGACCACCGCCCCAACGTCGCCCGCATGCCGCCGGTGGTGCACCTGCAAGGCGGCTGGCACGACTTCTTCCTGCCGGGGATGCTGGCCGACTACGCCGCCCTGGCCGCCGCCGGGCGTCAGGTGCGGCTGCTGGTCGGCCCGTGGAGCCACGGGCGCGGCCTCTACACCCGCGAAGGGCTGGCCGACGCGCTCGCCATGCTGGATGCCGAGCTGCTCGACCGGCAGGCGCCCTCGGGCGTGCGACTGTTCGTCACCGGCGCGGGCCGCTGGATCGACGCGCCAACCTGGCCACCCGCGCACGAGCCGACCCCCTGGTACCTGCGGCCGGGTGGCGGCCTCAGCCGTACCCCGGACGATGGCCAGGCCGCGCCCAGCCGCTACCGCTACGACCCCACCGACCCGACCCCTACGGTCGGTGGCACGCAGGTGGGCCTGTCGGCGGGGGCGAAGGACAACCGTGCCATCGAAGGCCGAGCCGATGTGTTGACCTTCACCACCGAGCCCCTGGCCGAGGCCGTCGAGGCCGTCGGCCCCGTACGCGTGACGTTGCACGCCCGCTCGGCCAACCCGCACGTCGACTACTTCGCCCGGCTGTGCGACGTGGACGCGCGCGGCCGGTCGATCAACGTGTGCGACGGCATCGTCCGGCTACGCGACCCCGGCGACGTTCGGGTGGCCGACATCGTCCTGTGGCCGATGGCCCACCGCTTCAAGCGCGGCCACCGCGTACGGCTGCAGGTCTCCAGCGGCGCCCACCCGCGCTTCGGCCGCAACCCCGGCACCGGCGAACCACTCGCGACCGGGACGAGCCTGCGCCCCTCGGAACACGAGATCTTCCACGACCATCAGCACCCGTCAGCCCTCTGGCTGCCCTTTACCTCAGGAGCATCATGAGAGTCCTCGTCCTCGGCGGCACCCACCACGTGGGCCGCGCCCTCGTGGAGACCGCGCTGGAGCGCGGCGATGAGGTGAGCACGCTCAACCGCGGCCTCAGCCGCGACCCCGTCCCTGGAGTACGGGCGCTGATCGCCGACCGCACCGACCCCGAGTCCGTACGGCGGGCGCTGGGCGACGCCGAATGGGACGCCGTCATCGACACCTGGGCCTGGGCCCCACGCGTGGTGCGCGACAGCGCCCGCCTGCTGGCCGATCGCGCAGGGCACTACGGCTACGTCTCCAGCCGCGGCGTGCACCACTGGCCCTGGCCCGCCGGCGCCGACGAGCGGGCACCCCTGGTCGACGGCGACCCCGGCAGTACGGACGACGCCGACTACGCCGCGGCCAAGCGCGGCGGCGAACTCGCCGTCCTAGAATCGTTCGCCGGACGGGCCCTGCTGGCCAGGGCAGGGATGATCCTCGGCCCGTACGAGGACGTCGGCCGCATCCCCTGGTGGCTGCGCCGCTTGGAAAGGGGCGGCCGGGTCCTGGCCCCCGCCCCGGCCCAGACGCCTCTGCAATACCTCGATGTCCGGGATCTGGCCGCCTGGATGCTCCAGTCGGCTGAGCGCGGCCTGAGCGACGCGTTCACCGTGAGCGGCCCGCCGGGCGCGATCACCCTCGGCGAGCTGCTCACCACGATGCTGGCGGTCACCGGCTTCGACACCGAACTGGTGTGGGCGCCGCCGGAGCTGCTCATGCGGCACGGCCTGCCGCTCGGCATGGAGCTCGGGCTACGGCTGCCCGACGGCAGCGCGCCGAGCGGCATGCACGACGCCGACGTCAGCGCCGCCCGCGCCGAAGGTCTGACCGCGCGCCCGCTGCGCGACACCCTCGCCGACACCTGGACCTGGCTCCAGGCCGAAGGCGACCCGGCACCCCGCGCGGACGCACCCTCACCCGACACCTGGCTGGATGCCGCCGCGGAACAGCGGCTGCTCGACCAGCTCTCCCACTAAAGAAGAAGGCACCACCTCATCATGCGCGCCATCATCATCGGAGCCGGCATCGCCGGCCTGGCCACCGCCCTGCGCCTGCACCAGATCGGCTGGGACACCCTCATCGTCGAACGCGCGCCCGCCCGCCGCGGCGGCGGCTACGCGGTCACCTTCGGCGGCATCGGCTACGACGCCGCCGAACACATGGACATCCTGCCCGACCTGCTCAAGAAGGGCTTCACCACCAACGAACTCGTCTACCACAAGGGCGACGGCTCCCGCCGTTTCTCCCTCGACCGCGCCACCATCGCCGCCACCACGGGCGCGCGCTCGATCACCATCCTGCGCGGCGACCTCGAAGCCGTCCTGTATGAGGAGGTCCGCGACCACACCGAGATCCGCTTCGGCGCCACCCTCACCGCCGTCGACCAGGACGAGCACGCCGTCCGGGTGACCTTGACCGACGGCACCATCGAGGAGGCCGACCTGCTGATCGGCGCCGACGGCCTGCACTCGGCCACCCGCGCCCTGCTGTTCGGCCCGGAAGAGGGCTTCCTGCTCGACCTGGATCACAAGGTGGCCGTCTACATGCTCGACCGGCGGCCCGACACCATCGCGCCGGGCGCCACCGGCACCCTGTCCTCCGGTGGTCGCACCGCCGCGGTCATCAGCATCCCCGACGGCCGCAACGTCGCCTTCTTCGGCTACCGCGCCAGCCACGCCCGGCCAGGCGAGGACGTGACCACCGAACTGCGGCGCGTCTACGGCGACCTCGGCTGGGTCATCCCCGAAGCCCTGGCCGGCCTGGCGCGGGCCGATTCGGTCTACTTCGACACCATCAGCCAGGTCGTCGCACCGTCCTGGAGTAAAGGCCGCGTGGTCCTGCTCGGCGATGCCGCCTGGTGCGTCACGCTGTTCGCCGGGTACGGCTCCTCACTGGCCGTCGGCGGCGCTGACCGTCTCGGCACCGAACTGGACGCCCACCCCGGCGACATCCCCGCGGCGCTGGCAGCCTGGGAGGCGGCCATCCGGCCCGAAGCTGAACGCAAGCAGAAACTCGGCCGCCGCGTTAAAGGCGTCTACGCCCCCGCCAACCCGGTGTTGCTGTGGCTGAGCCTGCTACCGCTGCGCTTGGCCTCTCTGCCGCCGGTCCGCCGGTACATGACCCGCCGCTTCATCAAGGGCTAAGGGTTGTGGGGCACCTGTCCGGGCGCGCGGCCAGGTGTTACATTCTAGGCAACTGAAGAGATCGCGCCCCTCCTGTGGGGCGCGGGTGTCGGAGAGCCGGGAAGCCTGGTCGGCCCGCGATCAACGATCGCGGAGCTAGGAGGCCACTGCCCGATGCGCCCGACCACCATCCTGCTCACCTGCGGCATCGCCGCCGGCCTGCTCGTCCCGGCCCTGATCCTCACCGACGGAGCCACCCGGCCCGGCTACAGCCTGCTGCACCACGGCGCCAGCCAACTCGGCACCGGCCAGCGCGGCTGGCTGCAGACGGTCAACTTCGTGATCGGCGGGCTGCTGTTGCTCGCCTTCGCGGCCGGGCTGCGCCGCGTGCTATGCCGCGCGCCGCAGCCCGGCCGCGAAGCCATGTGGGGGCCGATCCTCCTCGCGGCCGCCGGCCTCGCGCTGGCCGTGGCCGGGATCGTGCCCACCGATCCCGCCCTCGGCTACCCGCCCGGCCAGCCCGAGGTGATCACCGCCGCCGGACGCGTCCACGGCCTGGCCGGCCTGGTGCTGTTCGCCACCCTGGCGGCCACGCCGTTCGTGCTGGCCAGGCCCCTGCGCGGCAGCAACCAAGGGTGGGTGGCCTACTCGCGGTGGTCGGGCGCCCTGGTCATCGCCTTCGCCATCGCCGCAGGGGTCGCCTTCCGCCTGGATGTGCAGGGCGTGCTCCGCCCCGCGCCCGCCGGGCTGCTCGAACACGCCGCCCTGCTGGTCGGCTTCGCCTGGATCATCGCCGCCGGCCTCTGCCTGCGCAGCCCCAACACCGTCGTGCAGGGGTGAGCGATGGAGATCACGCTGAAGATCCTGCTCGGTCTGTACATCCTGCAAGCGCTGATCAAGTTCGTCACCCTGCTCACCGTGCCGTACGCCACCCGCATCAAGCGCATCGCCGCCGTTCACGACGGCCGCGGCTTCCTGCGCTGGTTCGACGACATCCTGCTGCTCCTCATGATCGTCATGGTCGCCCTGCTGGCCGCCGTCGGGCTGGAGCACCTCAGCTTCATCACCGGCCTGCTGGTCGGCCTCACCTTGACCCAGGTGCTCTTCCACCGCTTCACCCGGCCGCTCGCGCCGGACCGCGCGCCTCCCCCGCCCATCACGCCGATCAAGACCATGTCCTACGCCATCCAGGCAGAACCCCGGCTCGCCTGGCGCGACATCATCCTGCAGGGCGCGCTGCTCGTCTGGGCGCTGGTCATGCTCATCACCCAGCCATGACGCCGATGAACAGCGCACAGGCCCCGGTCATCGAGGTGTCCGGCCTGACCAAGCGCTATCCCGGCGCCCTGGCCGTCGACGACGTCGACCTGAGCGTGCAAGCGGGCCAGATCTACGCCCTGCTCGGACTCAACGGCGCCGGCAAGACCACACTGATCCGCATGCTGCTCGGCATGATCGCCCCCACCGCCGGGTCGGTGAGCGTGCTGGGCGCAGCCGTGACGGCCGGCGAGCGCTCGGCCTGGGCGCGCACCGGCTACCTGGTCGAAGCCCCTGTCGCCTACCCCGAGCTGACCGTGCGCGAAAACCTGCACCTGTACGCCCGCCTACGTCGGCTCAAACACCCCGGCCAGCACGTCGAGGACATCATCGAACGGCTGGCCCTCACCCCCTATGCCGGGCGGCGCGCCCGCACCCTGTCGATGGGCAACCTGCAGCGCCTGGCCCTGGCCAAGGCCCTCATTCACAGCCCCGACCTGCTCATCCTCGACGAGCCGGTCAACGGGCTGGATCCCGCGGGTGTGGTGGAGATCCGCACTCTGCTGACCGGGCTGGCCCGCGAGCACGGCACCACCGTGCTGATCTCCAGCCACCTGCTGGCCGAAGTCGCCCGGCTGAACGGACGCATCGGCATCCTGCACCAGGGCCGGCTGCTGGCCGAACACGATGCCGACAGCCTGGACCAACACCGGCGCCGCCACCTACACGTTTCCACCCGCGACAACGCGACAGCCGACCGGGTGCTACGCGATCACGGCTACCACCCCGAACACGGCCTGCTGCTGGCCGACGAACGCGCCCTGACCCGGCCCGAAGAAGTGGCCACCATCCTGGTCGAAGCGGGCGTGCCGCCCACCGAACTGCACCTGGTGGAAGAGGATCTGGAAACCTACTTCCTGCGCATCGTCGGAGACGACCATGCGTGAGGCACTGTGGAGCGAACTACTCAAGGCGCGACGCAGCCGCCTGCCCGCTCTCACCGCGCTCGCCTTCACCCTCATCACCCTCGTGTGCGGGCTGTTCATGTTCATCCTGGCCGACCCCGGCCGCGCCCGCGCGCTGGGACTGCTTGGCGACAAGGCCCAGCTGTCCGGCGCCGTCGCCGACTGGCCCGGCTACCTGGCCCTGCTGGCCCAAGCGGTCGCCGTCGGTGGCCTGCTCGTCTACAGCATGATCGCCATCTGGGTGTTCGGCCGCGAGTTCAGCGACCACACCGCCAAAGACCTGCTCGCCCTGCCCACCTCCCGCACCACCATCGTGGCCGCCAAGTTCACCTTCACCGCCGCCTGGGCCCTGCTGCTCGCCGCGGGCACGACCGCCGGCGGCCTGCTGCTCGGCGCGCTACTGGCCCTGCCCGGCTGGTCGGCGCAGGCCATCGCGTCCGGCGTCACGAAGATCCTGATCGCCGCCGCGCTGTCCGCGGTGCTGACCGCACCGCTGGCGCTGGCCGCCAGCATCGGCCGCGGCTACCTGGCCGCGGTCGGCGTGCTGTTCGTGCTGGCCTTCGCCGCCCAGATCATCGCCGCGCTCGGCTTCGGCGCCTGGTTCCCCTACTCGGTACCCGGCCTGTACGCGGGCATCGCCGGCCCCGGCCACGACCCACCCGGACCGATCAGCATCCTGCTCGTCCTGGCCACCGGCGCAGCCGGAGTGGCAGCAACCCTCGCGTGGTGGCGCAACGCCGACCACGACCGCTGACCCGATCTGATGCTGCTGTCAGTCATCTGGTCCCGAAGCCCAGGGCAGCCTGCGCCTCACCTGAGACGACCGCCTCGCCACCTGTGAAGATGACCCCCGTCCGAGGGGGCCGACCAAGCCCGCCAGGTGCTTGAGGAACTGCTCGATCGGCAAGCCCTGGCCCCGTTCCTGAGCGATGACCAGCCCCACGGTGTCCCACCCCATCGCTCAGCGCCCGCTGTTGCCGGGCGCAAGCAAACTGGTGAGCTCGGCGATCGCTTCTGGAGAGGGCTTGAAGTAGCGGCGCAGATTCTCCGGCTTCTTGTGCCGCGACTTGGCCATCAGCATCAACAGACTCGCTCCGGCCTGCCCAAGATGAGTCAGGGCCGAGTGCCGGAACTCGTGCAGGTCCCAGCCCGTGCCCGGACCGGCGATGGCAGTGTGCTCATCCAGCAGAGCGCGGGCCTGCCCATACGACAGCCGAGCCAAGCCGGTGTCGGGGCACACGTCCCGCGCGCTGACCACCTTCCCGGGCCCGGGGCGGCGATGGGTGAGGAACACCGGACCACGGGTGCGGCCCTTGAGCAGGCGGGGCAGCAGCCGGGCGGTGCCGGCACCCCAGTAAAGGCTCTCCAGCACGAAGTCCTCACGCCCCTGGCCGCGACGGCGGGCCTTGCTCCGGGCGCCCTTGGCCTTGACCTGACATCGGCGCCCCGCAAAGTCCAGGTCCTCGATGTTGATGCCCAAGACCTCTTCCGACCGCCCGGCGCTCTCATACAGCATCCGATACAGCGTCTTCTCCCGAAGGTGCACCTCCCGGCGGGCGATCAACCGGTCGATGGCGGCACGCGAGCGGACCGGGGTGTCAGAGTCCGGAACCGTCAGCCGCTTGGTCCAAGCCGGGATCACCGGCGCCTCGTGGCCGCGCTCGCGGCACCATCCCAGCCAGGACAGCACCGACGCACGGCGGGCGTTCCAGGTGTTGACCGCCGCGGTGCCCCACAGCGCCTCCAGGGCCTCGCCGACCTCGTCGTTGGCGACCGAGGCCAGTGGCCGGTCCTCGCCGAGCCGCATCGCGGTCTTGCCCACCCCGATCCCGTAGGTGCGGATCGTGTTCGCGTTGCCGAGCGAGTCGAGGAAGACGTCGGCCGCGGTCCGGACGGTGAGCGTCTTGCCTACCGGTAGATGTATGACGGCGGGCACCGCTTCCCCTTACCGTTACCGCAGATAACAGGACCGCTTCACGTCGCGGACGGGAGACGCCGCCGCAGGTGGCGAATCCCGTTGCCACAGATAATAGGGCATTATCCGTGGCAGCACCCGACCTCACCAGCAAGAAGGCCTACCGCTCAACCCTTCAAGATCATCCCAATGTGGGTTTTGGGCTTATGTGGGCTGACCCCCCTCTTGGCCTGCAGTTCGGGCCCTGTCCGGCCGGCTTGGGCGAGATGCTGGAGCGTCGAATGGCGAGGCTGGTGCACGCCGAGCTGAGCCGATCGGGCGCTCTTGTCCGCGAGACTCGGGAAGTAGTACGTGGCAGCGGTCGCGCGGTGCGTCTCGATCCAGTAGTTGTCGGCGTCGAAGTCGGTCAGGTCGTATTCCTTGTCCTGTCGACTGGTCATTCGCATTGTCCCCTGCACGCCCAGCTGTAGCAGCGGTGCCCGCGACCGCCGGGCGCGTGACGGCCGCGGGCATGCTGAGCTGACTGATGTCAGCAATGCCGGGCGATTGCTTCCCGGCACGTGGAAGACGCCGGGTCGCACAGGAACGTGAGATTGGGGCCTGGCTTCAGGATCGCGTCAGTCCGGCCTGGCCGCGCCGTAGGCGACGTCCGCCCACAGATGCATGAGCGCGTAGGAGCGCCACGGTGCCCACGCCGCAGCGATGGTCCGCGCCTGGTCAACGGTGACGGCTCCAAGCGCCCTGCGGGCGACCAAGTCGCCGGGAGCGAAGGTGTCGGGATGCTGCATCGCGCGCACTGTGAGGTAGTCCGCGGTCCAAGGGCCGATGCCGGGGAGCGCGAGCAGGGCACAACGCGCCTCGTCGACAGTGAGTTGCGCGAGCGTGAATCCGTTCGCCCACTTCTCGGCGACGGCCCGAAGCGTGCGGGTCCGCGCGCCGGTGAGGCCGACGGCCGCCTGCAGTTCCGCGTCGGGAATCGCCGCGAGATCCCTTGGTGCCGGGAGAGCGTGCAGACCGGCTATCGGCGTCCCATAGGCGGCCACGAGCCTGCCCATGAAGGTGCGGGCCGCGGCGAGTGAGACCTGCTGGCCGATGACCGTCGCGGCCACCGCCTCGAACTCACCGTGCAGGGCCTCCTGCGTGGGTCAGAAGCCGGGTGTAGGTGCGGCCCGGGATGTCGACTTCTTCGGCTCCTGGGATCGCGTGGGCAGCCAGCATCCGTAGAGCGATCTCAAAGTCAGTGGGACCGTTCGGGATCAGGTGTAGGAGGGTCACGATGTCCAGATTCCAGAGCTGCCCCGTCGATGCGAGCCGAGCAGATGGGTGTCGACGATGCCGATCGCCTCCATGAGCGCGTACATGGTGGTCGGGCCGACGAAGGCGAATCCGCGTCGGCGCAGCTCCTTTGACAACGCGACCGACTCGGCGGACTTCGTGGGGATCTCTGCAAAGGTCTGGGGGCAGGGCGTGCTCTCGGGTCGGAAGGACCACACCAGCTCGCCCAGGCCCATCTCCTCGCGCAGCGTGATGGTGGCGCGGGCATTGGTGATGGTCGCCTGGATCTTCTGCCGGTTGCGCACGATGCCGACGTCGGCCATCAACCGCTCGACATCGCTCTCGGTGTACGCAGCGATCGCGTCCGGGAGGAAGTTGTCGAATGCCGCACGGAATGCGGGTCGCTTGCGGAGGATCGTTGCCCAGGACAGTCCCGCCTGAAATGCTTCGAGACTGACGCGCTCGTAGACGCCGCGTTCGTCCGTGACCGGCATGCCCCACTCTGTGTCGTAGTAGTCGCGCAGCAGAGGGGCAGCGGCTGCCCATGCGGGCCGGGTGAGCCCGTCGTCCCCGACGACGACGCCGGGGTCGGCGGTGGTGCTGCCCGCATCCTGTGTCATTCGATCACCCGTCAAGCCCGGTCATGCGCATCGTGATGTTGATCCGGCCGCGACTGAGTCCGCATCCCTCGGGGGCGGTGCTCTCGTGCACCTTGGTGACACCGTGGTAGGCCAGTCGGGCGGGTCCGCCGAAGACGAAGAGGTCGCCGGAGGCCAGCAGCACGTCGGTGTACGGTTTGCCGCGGCTTTCCGTGTTGCCGAATCGGAACGTGCAACTGTCGCCGATGGACAGCGATACGACCGGGGCGCGGGAGATCTCGTCCTTGTCCTGGTGCATGCCCAACCGGGCCTCCGCGTCGTAGTAGTTCACCAGCGCGGTGTCGGGCGTATAGGAGCGGATCGCGGCTGCGTCGTGGCCAGTGGCCTTGAGGGCATCCCGTCCCAGGCGGATCATCCAGTCGGGGAACGGAAGGACACGGGCGCCGTTCACGTCGGTGGCCTCTCGCGTGTACTTGTACGGTTGCCAGTGCCAGCCCAGACATACGGTGCGCACCGACATCTCGTGTCCGCGGACCTTCGCGGCGCGGATGGGGACAGGGCCTTGCACCCACTCGCGGAACTGATCCACGATCCACTTCTGCTGTTCCCGAGTCAGCCAATCAGGGACCAGGGTGGCGCCCGGGGCGACCTCTCCTCCGTCACGCTCGGGGATCTCCGGAGTGAACAGCGCTGTCATCGCCTGCCCTCCGTGTGTGTGAGGTGCACGAGGGAATCGTGCGCAACGAGCCAGGAGGTACCGTCTGCGTTTGCGCCGGTCAGGCCGTCCAGATTGGTCAGTCCGACGAGTGCGAGAGTGCGCGGGTCGCCGATTCCGGCGGTCGCGAGGGTGCGTGCGGGGCTCCAGGGAGTCGACCACAGCAGCCGCCGGGTCATCTGTGCCCAGCCGGTTGCCGGCCCGACCATCACCCACAGGTCGGGGTCGGCGGCGGCGAACCGTGACGCGTGACGCAGCCAGGAGGCCCCGGTCTCGGGCCAGGTGATCGTATCGAGAGTTCCGCCTCCTGTGCGATCCCAGGCCGATTCGATCAGGCGTGAGGTCGCAAGGGCGTGAGGGGTGCGGCCGGAGCCGATCACGATATTGCGGGCACGGCGGTCGCGAGCAATTCTGATGACGGTCGCGACCTCGGCATCCGTAGCCGTCAGGTCCGCGTCATAACTCGCTGACGCCTTCATTAAGGGGCTGGTCAGGGCTTCCATCGTTCGCCGTTCTCCCGGGTGGTCTTCCACGTCTGATAACGGCCCCTGCAGCAGGCTCTGCAGGGGCGGAACCCGGCGGCGACCGCCGTGGCCTCGTCAGCGAAGAAGACCCGGTGCTTCACGTAGCCGCCGCGAGCGATGGCGCGCAGCGCGGCGGGACAATCGAGTCGCCCGTAGATCTTCGAGCCGCGATGGCCGCCCCACAGCCCCTTGACCGCAGACCGATAGGGACGGCCGTCCGCCCCCAGAAGGGTGTACGTCTTCGTTGCGTCGCTCATGCGGCGTCATGGAAGACGAGAGCGAGGGTGTGACGTTCGCCGGACCGGATGGCGGATACGCCGTGCCGAACCGGCGCGGCGGACCATCCGCGGGCGGACTTGACGGGTCGGTCACGGGTGGTGAAGAGGTATCCGTGACCGTGCGGCAGCAGCGTGGCCGTGCCCCGCGACTGGGCGCGCGGGCGCTGTTCCAGCAGCAGGAACTCGCCGCCCGTGTGATCCACGCCGGGCTCGTTGAGGTTGATCACGACCTGCAACGGGAACACGAGGTCGCCGTACAGGTCGCGATGCAGAGCGTTCCAATCCTTCTCGCCGTAGTGGAGCAGGATCGCCGAAGACTTCGTCTGGCCGGCGTCGTGGCACATCTGAAGCCACTCATCAAGCGAGTCCGGCCACGGTGCGGGCCGGCCGAGCTTGGTCCACCAGTCGCGGGCGATGGGAAGCAGCCGCGGGTACAGCGCCTGCTTGAGCCGCTCGATCGGTTCTGGGTACGGCGCGTTGAAGTATCGGTACCGGCCCTCACCGAAGCGGTGCCGGCCCATGTTGACGGTGCTGCGGAACAGGCCGTCCTGCTCGTACAACTCCCTGATCTCCACGGTCTCCTCCGGGGTCAGCAGTTGCGGCAGCAGTGCGCCGCCATACTCGTTGACCTCTGTGGTGATCGCCTCCCAGTCGCCGGACTCGACGCGGCTGTACCACCGATCCGTCTTCCTCCCGGTCGCCTTCGCGATGCTCATGCCGCGGCCTCCAGGTTCAGCAGCATGGTCTTGGCCTCGAGTCCGCCGATGTAACCGCCGAGCGTGCCGTCGGTACGCAGCACGCGGTGGCACGGGACGACGATCGGCAGCGGGTTGGTCGCACAGGCGGTGCCCACCGCTCGGACGGCCTTGGGGTTGCCGACGAGCTCGGCCATGTCTCGGTAGCTGCGGGTCTGGCCGTACCCGATCTCGGGCAGATGCGTCTGCACGAGGCGCCGGAATCCGCGAGACAGGGACAGGTCCAGTTTCAGGTCGAAGACCTGGCGGTGCTTGGCGAAGTACTCGTCGATCTCGCGAGCCACTTCGTCCAGCCGCTTCGGGGCGCGCAGGATGCGCGGGCTGAGCTTCTGGCTGAGGGCTTCCAGGACTCGATCGTGGTCTTCGCGGGCGTACGCCACGCGGACCAGCCCCTCCGGGGTGGCGGCGAGCAGCAACTTGCCGACAGGTGAGTCGATGGTGGTGTAAGCGACATCGACGAGATCGGCTCGCTCCGCCGCCTGCTCCAGACGGCGGTGGAGCCGACTGAGAGTGCCGGCGTCCACAGGCGTCGACAGCAGGGCGGCCATGTCGTCGTGGCGGATGTCGTTCATGATGATGCTCCTCTCGTGATCGCGCCCGGATATTTCTTCCTGAGATTCTTGAGCCCGTCTGCGGCGGCTCTTCGGGCCGCCTCAACGGTGCCGCCGAGGATCTCCGCGATCTCGGCGTATGCCAGCCCCGCCACATAGCGGTAGGCGACAGCCTGGCGTTGTTTGCTCGGGAGCCCTTTCACCGCGGCCCACAGGTCAGAGTCCCCAGAGTCCGGGATGTCCCGCCCCGTCGGTGCTTCCGGTACCTCGTCGACGGGCAGGGGATTCCTTTTCGCGACACGCAGCACGTCGATCGCCTTGCGATGCGCGATCGTCACGAGCCATGCCTCCACGTTCGCCGTCTCAGGCAGGTCGGGATAGGCGCGCAGGGCGGAGAGGAAGGTCTCCGACCATGCGTCGTCCGCGTCGTGCGGGCCGAGGACGACCCGGCAGACGCGCAGCACGGTTGCGCCGTGCTGCGCGACCACGTTCTCGAACGGTTGTTTCATGTCCATCCCATTGACGACGTACTTTCGGTGACAAACGTGAGGTTTATGGTCAGAACAACCGTCCAGCGCTGACCGCAGGCGGCTCCTCAAGCTCCAGCAGCGCCTGCTTGCGTTCCAGTCCGCCGGCGTATCCGGTGAGGGAACCATTAGAGCCGACGACGCGGTGGCACGGCACGAAGACGCACAGCGGGTTCGCACCCACGGCCTGTCCGACCCGTTGTGCGAGACTGCGGTCTCCGACCTGCTCGGCGATCCGACCGTAGGTGGTCGTGTCACCACACTGAATGCTCTTCACGATGTCCCAGACGGCGTGCTGGAACGCGTCACCCTCGGCGGCGAGCGGAAGATCGAACTGCCTGCGCCGACCCGCCAGGTAGTGGCGCAGCTGTCGGGCAGCTTCGTTCAGCAGCGGGTCCGTGGAGCCGGCCACCTCGGGGCCGAACGTCTCCTGCGAGGGCCGGCGGACGTGGTGGCTGAAGTACAGGCCGGCAATCGTCTCGCCCTTTGCAACGAGCGTGATCGGTCCAAGGCTGGTCTCGATCACGATGTGTCGAGTACTCATCTGCGTTTCCCTTCTCCTGGCTGGTAGACGTGCGCCGCCCGCAGAACGTGAGATTTGAGATGGTGTCGTTGCCGGTCGCCGTGCTAGGCGGCTGCAGGAAGCCTGCGGAGGACCAGTCGCTGCCCCGTGCCCTACGAGAAGCTGTACAGGACGGCGAATGACACGCTCGTGGACTTGGTCTCCTGGCCCCTGAAGGTCACCGGCGACCAGTAACCGGCATCAACGATCCAGGACGGCTATCGGAGGCCGTCCGCACGCCCGGGACAGGTCTGGCCGACGCGTGCTGTACGGACCGCCCGGCGCGCTTTCGGGGGCGCCGGGCTCGCAGGGTCGGTCCCGTGGATTTCCTGACCAAGGTAGCGCCGGCCCCAGGCGGCTCCGACGTCGGCCGACGAACCGGGCTGGTGGTACGAGCCCAAGTCCGCGTGTTGAAGCAGATCTGCAGAACGGTTCGTGGTGCCAGGATGGCGGATCTGCTGGTGCGACAGCAGGTGCGGCTGCTGCGGCCGCTCGCGTTCGCCACCTGGGCGCTGGTGCACGCCTCGGGTGTACTACGCCACCGTGGCCGGCGTGCTGCTGGCCCTGACCGTCCCGGTCCGGCACGCCGCCCCCGATCCAACGAGCCAAGCGCACGTCAGAGGATCGCTCCGCCGTACGCCCCGGGGGCTCAGACGGCGGTCAGGCACTCCCGTAGCGCCGCGATGAGCCGGTTGGCGCGGGCGTCGCCGTGGCCGATCATCCGGTTGGCGACATAGGCGAAGCCCACCCCGAACTCGTCGTCCCCGAAGGCGAACTGGCCGCCCGCGCCGTCGTTGCCGAAGCTGCGCGCCCCGAGCATGGGCCGGAAGCGGGGCCCGTCGAGAAGGAAACCCGACCCCCATCGGGCGCCCAGGTCGGGGAAGCCCGACCATGACGCCCCGGAGGACAGTTCGCGCACGGCGTCGGTGACGGTGTCCGGCGTGAGCAGCCGCGCCGAGCCGTCGACTCCGGTCACGGCGGCGGCGTACAACCCGGCCAGGCCGCTCGCCGAGGAGACCGCGCCCGCCCCGGGGATCTCGGCCCCGAGCAGGGCGAGGTCGTTCCAGCCGTGCGGCTCCGTAAGGCCGGGGAAGACGAACGCGCCGTTCATCGTGACGATGCGCACGGGCAGGGACTCGGGGCCGGGCATCGGCGGGCGCCCCTCGGCCTCGGCGAGCCGGGCCAGCCGGCCGGCTTCGTCCTGCGGCAGGCCGATCCAGGTGCTGAGCCCCAGGTCGTCGGCGATGGCCTTGCGGAAGTACGCGCCCGGGGTGAGCCCGGTGATCCGCCGGATGACCTCGCCGACGAGGAAGCCGAAGACGTGCCCGTGGTACTCGTGGGCGGTGCCCGGCTCCCACAGCGGCTCCTGCTCCTCGATCGCCCGGATCACCGGAGTCCACTGGATGATCTCCTCGAAGCTGAGCACGCGGTCCAGGACGGGGAGCCCGGCGCGGTGGCCGAGCACCATGCGCGTCGTGATCGCCTCCTTGCCGCCCCGCGCGAACTCCGGCCAGTAGCGGGCTACCGGCGCGTCGAGGTCCAGCCGTCCCCGCTGCGCGAGCAGGTGGGCACATATGCTGACGACGCCCTTGGCGCACGAGAAGACCGGGACGATGGTGTCCTGCTCCCACGACCGGCCGCTGCGCGCATCGGCGACGCCGCCCCACAGGTCCACGACCTCGCGCCCGCCGGCGAACACGGTGACGGCCGCGCCTAGCTCATCGAAGTCGGCGAAGTTCCTGGAGAAGGCGTCCGCGACCGCTCCGAACCGTTCGTCGGCCCATCCGCCGTGCTTGACCATGTCTCTTCCTCTCCTGACGCGTCACGCCATGACCTTGTTCAGGAACGCGGACAGCTTGGTCCTGGTGCGGTCGATCTGCTCCTCGACCGTCAGGGACTCCTCGAGACGCCCTCCCAGGTCCGGGATCTTCTTGCCTCGCACGTACAGCGAACAGGCGAGGTCGGTGCACACGTACAGGCCGACCGAGTTGCCGTCCCGGCCGGCCTGACCCGCTCGCCGGGCGGTCATCAGCGAGACGCCGCTGCCGGGGTGCGTGGTCAGGCACAGGGAGCACATGCCGCGGTGGAGCCCGCCGCGATGCTGGGCCGACAGGCGGAGCGTCACGCCGACGACCTCGCCGCCGCGTTCTGTGACGAGATAGCCGCGATCCGGCGCTCCGGGGTCGCACCAGCCCAGGAAGTCCAGATCGTCCCAGGGCTGCTCGGCCAGGCCCCGAGGGAGCGCCATCCGCGTGGCCTCCCCCTTGGAGCAGTTGACGAACGACGCGCGGATCTCCCGCTCACTCACTGCTTGCATGGCGCGGAACGCTACAGTTCCTAGATGCACTAGGCAAATGCTTTTAGACTGTAGGAAAAATGTGGGGTGCGAATGGCTCGTGCGGGACTGACGGCACAGCGTGTGACGGAGGCCGCCGCGGACCTGGCGGACACCGTCGGGTTCGAGAACATGACCGTGTCCGCGCTGGCACGGAGCTTCGGGGTCAAGGACGCGAGCCTGTACTCGCACGTCAGGAACCTCAAGGATCTGCGCGAGCGGGTCGCTTTGCTGGCCGCGGGCGAGCTCGCCGACCACATCGCCGCGGCGGTCGCGGGCCGGTCCGGGCGGGACGCCATGGCCGCCTTCGCCAACGCCTACCGGGAGTACGCGCTGGCGCACCCCGGCCGTTACGCG
The DNA here is from genome assembly GCF_049674955.1 of Sphaerisporangium viridialbum. GTDB lineage: Bacteria > Actinomycetota > Actinomycetes > Streptosporangiales > Streptosporangiaceae > Sphaerisporangium > Sphaerisporangium viridialbum. Next base: position 4,515,473 of record NZ_CP187232.1, read on the forward strand.
GCGACCCAGGTCCGGCTCGACCCCGCCGTCCTCGCCGAGTCCACCGCCTACGCGCGCAACATCGAGCTCACCCACGCGATGCTGCGCGCGTACGACCTCGCCGAGCCGGACCTGACCGACGCGGGCCGCCTGCTGCGCAGCGCCTTCCACGGTTACATCACCCTCGAGGCCAACGGCGGGTTCGGCCACTCCCGCGACGTGCGGGCGTCCTGGGGCCGGGCCCTCGACGCCCTCCACTTCACGCTGGAGCACTGGCGAACAGGGTGTACGACGGATCCTGAGGGCTCAGCTTGATCCGGAAGTTCTCGTGCCGCACTGCCCGGTAGGGCGCTCATCGGATACTCATTCGAGCCCGGCAGGCTTCAGGGCATCCAGTCACCTACCGAGAAGGGCCAGACCATGGCGCCCGTCATCGCCGGTTTCACCTACCACCAGGTCCCTGTCGCCGACGGGGTGTCCCTGAACGCGGCCGTCGGGGGGTCGGGCAGTCCGATCGTGCTCCTGCACGGCTTCCCGCAGACCCACCTGATGTGGCGGCACGTCGCCGCCGACCTGGCGGCCGACCACACCGTGATCTGCCCCGACCTGCGCGGCTACGGCGAAAGCGGCAAACCCGCCGAAACCGATCCCACCGTCTACGCCAAGCGCACCATGGCCGCCGACATCGTCGCCCTGGCCCGGGCGCTGGGGCATGAGCGGTTCGCGCTGGCCGGGCACGACCGTGGCGCCTTGGTCGCCTTCCGCGCCGGCCTGGACCACCCCGGCACGATCACCCACCTGGCCTGCCTGGACGTGCTGCCCACGCTGGACATGTGGGCGGCGATGCACGGTGTCGGCGCCTCGGTCGGCTTCCACCTGTACCTGATGGCCCAGCCCCCGGGCCTGCCCGAGCAGCTGATCGCCGCGAGCCCGGACACCTTCTTCGGGCACTTCCTGGACCTCTGGGCCAACGACCCGCAGGCGATCCCCGCCGAGGTCCGCGCCGCCTACCTGGAGGCCTGCCGCCAGGCGGTGCCCTCGATCGTGGCCGACTACCGCGCCTCCGCGGGCGTCGACGTCGAACACGACCAGGCCGACCTGGACGCCGGCAACCGGCTGCGGATGCCGGTCACCGTGCTCCAGCAGGACTGGGGCGCCGCCCTGGGCTTCGACGCGGCGGCCCTGTGGAGCGCCTGGGCACCGGACCTGCGGCACTCCACCGTCGGCTTCGGCCACTTCATGGCCGAAGAGGCCCCGGCCGACATCGCCGAGTCCCTCCGGGACCTCCTCACCCGCTGAGGCCGGGAGCCCCGCCGGCCGTACGGTGCCGAAGTGCGGTCACCGGGGGTCGTAGGCGAGGTTGGGGCGCAGCCAGCGCTCGACTTCGGAAAGGTCGACGCCTCGCCGCAGGGCGTAGTCCTCGGCCTGGTCTTTGCCGATACGTCCCACACTGAAGTACCGCGACGAGGGGTGAGCGAAGATCAGACCGCTGACGCTGGCCGCGGGGGTCATCGCGAAGGATTCCGTCAGGCCCATGCCGAGTCGTTCGGCGTCAAGCAGGTCGAACAGCTCCTGTTTCTGGCTGTGGTCCGGGCTCGCCGGGTAGCCGGAGGCGGGACGAATGCCGCGGAAGCGCTCAGCGTGCAGGTCCTCGAGTGAGGGGTCGGCGTCCGGCTCGAACCAGGCGCGCCGCGCCTGGAGGTGGATGTGCTCGGCGAACGCCTCGGCGAAGCGGTCGGCCAGGGCTTTCACCATGATCGCCCGGTAGTCGTCGTGGCGCTCCTCGAAGGTACGAGCGAGTTCCTCGGCGCCGTGGACGGTCACGGCGAAGCCGCCGAGGTGATCCCCCGCCGGGGCCACGTAGTCCGCCAGGCACCGGTTGGGCCGGCCCGCGGGCTTGGCCGTCTGCTGGCGCAGCATCGGCAGCCGGAGAACGCGGTCACCCGCACCCGACCGGCCCGTGGTGATCAGGATGTCGTCGCCCTCGGAGTGCGCGGGCCAGAAGCCGTAGACGCCCCGGGCCTGGAATGATCCGTCCGCGATGATCTGGTCGAGCAGGGCGTTCGCCTCGTCGTAGAGCTCGCGGGCCGCCGGCTGTTCGAGGATCGCCGGGTACTTGCCCTTCAGTTGCCAGGCGACGAAGAAGAACTGCCAGTCGATCATCGCGCGGAGGGTGGCGAGATCCGGCTGGACGAAGCGGGTGCCGGTGAAGGCGGGAACGGGCAGGTCGTCGAACGGTACCTGCTCACGGTTCGCGCGGGCTCGCGCGAGGGTCAGCATGGGACTCCGCTCCCTGGTCGCGTGCTGCTCGCGCAGGCGCTCCTGCTCGGCGTGGTTGCTCACGGCCAGTTCCTCGGCCCGTCCGGGATCGAGCAGGTCCGAGACCACGCCGACGACGCGGGAGGCGTCGAGCACATGGACCGTCGTGCCGTCATAGGCCGGGGCGATGCGAACGGCGGTGTGCTGGCGCGACGTCGTGGCACCGCCGATCAGCAGGGGCAGCTTCAGCCCGCGGCGCTTCATCTCGGCGGCGACGGTGACCATCTCGTCCAGCGACGGGGTGATCAGGCCTGACAGGCCCACGGCGTCGGCGCCTTCGGCGACCGCGGTGTCGAGGATGACGGCGGCGGGGGCCATGACACCCAGGTCGATGACCTCGTAGTTGTTGCAGCCGAGCACGACGCCCACGATGTTCTTGCCGATGTCGTGCACGTCGCCCTTGACCGTGGCGAGCACCACCTTCCCGTTGCCGCGGCTGACCTCGGCTCGGCCCTCCAGTCGCGCCTGCTCCTTCTCGGCTTCCATGTACGGCTCCAGATAGGCGACCGCGCGCTTCATCACCCGCGCGCTCTTGACCACCTGGGGCAGGAACATCTTCCCGGAGCCGAACAGGTCGCCCACGGTCTTCATGCCGTCCATGAGCGGCCCCTCGATCACCTGGAGTGGGCGCGCCGCCAGCCCCCGGGCTTCTTCGGTGTCGGCCTCGATGAAGTCCACGATGCCGTGGACCAGCGCGTATGCCAGGCGCTGCTCGACCGGCGCCTCGCGCCACGACAGGTCCACCGTACGGCGGGTGCCCGTCCCGCTGACCGTCTCCGCGAAGGCGACGAGCCGGTCGGTGGCGTCGGCGCGACGGTCGAACAGGACGTCCTCGACGAGTTCGAGCAGGTCCGCGGGGATGTCCTGGTAGACCGCGAGCTGTCCCGCGTTGACGATGCCCATGTCCAGCCCGGCTCGTACGGCGTGGAAGAGGAACGCCGAGTGCATCGCCTCGCGCACGATGTCATTGCCGCGGAAGGAGAACGACAGGTTGGAGATGCCGCCGCTGGTGCGCGCTCCGGGGCAGCGTTGCTTGATCAGCGGCAGCGCGTCGATGAACGCCTTCGCGTAGCCGTTGTGCTCGGCGATGCCTGTGGCGACCGCGAGCACGTTGGGGTCGAACACGATGTCCTCAGGGGCGAACCCGGCCCGCTGGGTGAGCAGGTCGTAGGCGCGGGCGCAGATCGACACCTTGCGCTCGGCGGTGTCGGCCTGCCCCTGCTCGTCGAAGGCCATGACGACCACACCGGCGCCGTAGTCCCGGATGCGTGCGGCCTGCTCCAGGAACGGGCCCTCGCCCTCCTTGAGGCTGATCGAGTTGACCACGCCCTTGCCCTGCACGCACTTGAGCCCGGCCTCCAGCACGCTCCACCGCGAACTGTCGACCATGATCGGGATGCGGGCGACCTCCGGCTCGGTCGCGACCAGATTCAGGAACGTGGTCATGGCCCGCTCGCTGTCGAGCAGGTCGGCGTCCATGTTGACGTCGAGCAGGTTGGCCCCGCCGCGCACCTGCTCCAGCGCGACGTCGACGGCGGCCTGGTAGTCGTCCGCTTCGACCAGGCGCCGGAACCGCGCCGACCCCGTTACGTTGGTCCGCTCCCCGATCATGACGAATCCCGTGTCCGGGCCGATCGCGAAGGGCTCCAGACCGCTGAACCGGGTGCGCGCCGGAGGCGCCGGGACCGGGCGCGGCCGGAGATCGGACACGGTGGCCGCGATCTGCTTGATATGCCCCGGTGTCGTGCCGCAGCACCCGCCGACGATGTTGACCATGCCCGCCGCGGCGAACTCGCCGAGCAGTTGTGCGGTCTCGTGCGGCGTCTGGTCGTAGCCGCCGAACGCGTTCGGCAGCCCGGCGTTGGGATGAGACGCCGTGTAGACGCCGGCGAGCCGCGACAACTCGGCCACGTGCGGGCGCATCTCCTCAGCGCCCAGCGAACAGTTCACGCCCACCACCAGAGGCTCGGCGTGTTCGATCGCGTTCCAGAACGCCTCGACGGTCTGCCCCGACAGCGTGCGCCCGCTCAGGTCGACGATCGTCACCGAAATCCACAGCGGCAGGTGCGGAGCCACGTCGCGTGCGGCGGCGATCGCCGCCTTCGCGTTGAGCGTGTCGAAGATCGTCTCGATCAGCAGCAGGTCGACCCCGCCGTCGGCCAGCGCCTGGATCTGCTCGGCGTACGCGGCGCGGACCTCGTCGAACGACACCGCCCGGTACGCGGGGTCCTCCACACGCGGTGACAGCGAGAGCGTGACGTTCAGCGGCCCGATCGAGCCGGCGACGAAACGCCCGCCCGCCTCGTCCGCGGCCTGCCGCGCCAGTTGGGCGCCCCGCAGGTTCATCTCACGCACCAGCGGCTGCAGCAGGTAGTCCGACTGGCCGATGCTCGTCGCCGTGAAGGTGTTGGTCGTGGTGATGTCCGCGCCCGCCGCCAGGTACTGCCGGTGCACGTCGAGGATGACATCCGGCCGTGTCAGGTTCAGCAGGTCCGGGTTGCCGGTCACATCACGCGGATGGTCCTGGAAGCGCTCCCCGCGATAGTCGGCCGGAGTCAGACTCGCGCCTTGCAGCATCGTCCCCCAGGCCCCGTCGAGCACCGCGACCCGCTGGTCCAGAAGCCTCCGCAGAGCTTGAGCCCCGCCGCCTGCTCCGGCGTCGGGTGCCCGTCGGACAGTGTCACGCCCATGGTCGTCGCCGTGGTTCACGAACCTGCTCACCGGACCGCCTTCCGTTATGGAAGGCGCCCTTGGGAACTGTGCTGGCCGAGCGTGGCGGACCTCGGCCCGTCGCAGCGCCTCTCGGCTTGAGATCAAGGATATAAGAGCAAACGGTGGGACGAAACTTCTAGCGTGCTGGGCCGAACGGTCCCGGCAACGATCTCCACCCGAGCCGGCCCGGAGCCGAGGCGCTCATGGCGCAGGTGGCGCGCACTCTCCGCGATCGGTCGCGTCACAGGTGAACCGGCGATCAGTGAGGTTCTTCAGCGTTTCATGCCGGGTACCGTGACAGGTCGCCGGAGCGTCATGCGGAGGGTCTGGGATTCATTGACCTTACAGCTCGGCGTTCGGAGAGCGATCATGCGCAGGACCTTGTTGACGGCGGCCGCCAGCGCGCTGGTGATATTCGGCGGGACCGTGGCCGCGTACGCCGGTGGCGGTTCCGACCATGACGGCCACGGGGACGGCGGCAAGACGTACGAGATCGCGCTCATCGGCGACATGCCGTACGGCGACCTGGGACGCACCCAGTACCCGCGCGTCATCGAGGAGATCAACGCCGACAAGCGCATCGCCTTCACCATCTTCGACGGGGACATCAAGAACGGCAGCGAGCGGTGCGACCAGCCGCTGTACGACCTGTCGGCGAAGAGCTTCGCGACCTTCCGCAATCCCCTGGTGTACGTGCCCGGTGACAACGAGTGGACCGACTGCGACCGGCCCAGCGCCGGCGGCTACGACCCGAACGAGCGGCTGGCCCTGGTGCGCCGCATGTTCGCCGCGACCCCGAGGTCCTTCGGCCGGCAGACGCTCGCGCTCCAGCGCCAGTCCGCCGCCTACCCCGAGAACGTCCGCTGGAAGTACGGCAGCGTGACCTACCTCGGCCTCAACGTCCCCGGCAGCGACAACAACGCGCCGCAGTTCGACGCCACCGGCAAGCAGATCGACGGCGACCTCGCCGAGTACACCGCGCGCAACGCGGCCAACCTGCAGTGGCTGGACCAGGGTTTCGCCGCCGCCCGGGCCGCCCGCTCCGCGGCGATCGTCATCGTCCTGCAGGCCGACATGTGGAGCACCGAGCCGACCGCGCACTTCGCCGACACCAAGCGCAAGCTGGCCCAGCTGTCCATCGGGTTCCCCGGCCAGGTGCTGCTGGTCAACGGCGACAGTCACGTGCTGCGGGTCGACAAGCCGCTCAACGACGCCAAGGACCAGACCATCCAGAACGTCACGCGGGTGCAGACCTTCGGCAGCGGCCAGAGCCACTGGGTGAGCGCCGTGATCGACCCGGAGGACCCCCAGGTGTTCACCTTCCGCCAGCACGTGGTGAAGGCCAACCTCCCGGCCTACGTCAGCCCCTGAACTCCCCCGCCGACCTTCCGGCCTACGTCGGCCCCTGAGCACCCGCCCGGACTCCCTCGCGCGACGCCCGATGATCGCGGTCATCGGGCGTCGCCCCGTCTCCTAGGAGCCCACGTCGGAGATGATCCGGCCGCGCCAGCTCCTGCCCGTGATCATGCCCAGCTCCCGCAGTTCCCTGAGGCGCTCGATCCGGCCGCCGATCTCCACCATCCCGAGGCCCGACGCGCGCAGGCGGCGGGCCTCGGCCTCCAGATCGAGCCCGCGCAGATCGGCGAGCACGCCGGGGTCGAGCGGCCTGTTCAGATAATTGGTCACGAACGGGGATCGGATGGCGGATTCGGAGGAGGTCGGGCTGCTGAGGGCGTGGTCGTAGAACCTCAGCGCTTCATTCCGGTCGGTCAGGAAGTTGTTCCCCCGGTCCAGATTGCCGATCACGTAGTCGAAGGCGGCGCCCCGCTGCCGCTCGACCTCGGTCCATCGCCTCCAGCCGCCCCTGCCGTCCACATACAGCTGCACCGAGCCCAGGCCCCTCGGGCCGTCCCACACCCCCGTCGGCGGGACGAGGTCCCATCCGAGCCGCTCGCTGAACCGGTAGGCGTCGAGTTCTCTGAACGGCATCCCGGTCTCGGGGACGCTGATCCGATAGCTGGTCTTCGGGATGGGCTTGTAGACCACGCGCGTGCCGTCGGGCAACTCGACCAGGAAGACCTCCGAGCTTCCTCCGTCCAGGCGGGACAGGCGGTGCTCCGGCGCCGACCGGAGCCTGGCCAGCATCGTCAGCTCCGACCGGCCGACGTACCTGGCGTCGGCGTACACCCTGACCGCGGTCCGCTGCGCCGACCGGGCGCCGAGCACACCGTCCAGGCCGTGCCTCGCGGCGCGGATCACCGACTCCCCGAAGAACCTCGTGAAGTCGCGGTAGAAGACCGTGACGAAGCGCCGCGCCGACGCCCGCAGGGCCGTCATGAGGGTGCGGGACTGGACCGCCGCGATCCCCGCGCTCAGCGTGGCGGCCAGAAGGGCCCAGGCCAGGAGGCTGAGCATGATGGCGGCCAGGATGAGCAGGGTCAGCTTCAGGGCGAGGACCAGTTTGGCGGCCCCCTCGTGCCCGTCGGCGAGCACCTCAAGGGTGCCGCCCAGGTCGGACAGGTGTCCCGAGCCGTCGCCGGGGGCGTGGTAGGCGGCCCAGAAGCCGGTGACCGCCTCAACGCCGGCGCCGAGGTTGTGCGCCTGCGCGTGCTGGACGCCGTGGCGCGCGAGCGGCGTGACGGTGGTGGCGAGCGCCTCCGCGCAGGCGCGGTAGGCGGCGGCGCACTCCCGCAGCCCGTCCTCGTCCTCGGTCGGCCAGGGCACGCCCAGCATGCCGAACGCGGTCTCCAAGTCGGGCGGGAGCATCAGCGCCATCGTGCTAGGGCCTGTTTCCTGGATCACGTGCGGAGCCATATGACCAAGGTGGCGACAGTGATGGTCCCGAGGTAGATGTAGGCGCGCTTGTCGTAGCGGGTGGCTACGGCCCGGAAGTTCTTCAGCCGGTTGATCGCCCGCTCGACAACGTTGCGTTTCTTGTAGCGGTCGGCGTCAAACCCGGTCGGACGCCCGCCGGCCGAGCCGCGCCTGCGCCGGTTGGCCCGCTGATCACGCGGCTCGGGAATGGTGTGCCGGATCTTGCGGCGGCGCAGGTAGGCCCGGTTGGCGCGGGAACTATAGGCCTTGTCGGCACTCACACTGTCAGGGCGGGTACGCGGCCGGCCCGGACCGATACGCGGGATGCCGATCGCCTCCAGCACCGGCCGAAACTGCGGACTGTCCCCGTGCTGCCCAGGGGTTATCAACATCGACAGCGGACGGCACCGCCCATCGGCGGACAAGTGGATCTTGGTGGAGAATCCACCCCGCGAGCGTCCTAAGCACTCGCCTGTCTGACCACCTCTTCCAACTGGACGCGCAGCCCCCGCCACACCGGATCGCCCCGCTTTGTCCCGGCCGATCCCCCCTTTAACGCCGAAACCGGCGGCGGCGTACGCGGGGCACCAGCCGCGTGCTGGTGCGCCCGCGTGATCGTGGAATCCACCGACACATCCCAATCCACCCGGCCCGCAGCATCCTCGGCCGCCTGGACCACGGCCAGCAGCCGCTCCCACGTGCCATCCGCCGACCAGCGGCGATGCCGCTTGTAAACCGTCACCCACGACCCGAACCGCTCAGGAAGATCGCGCCACGGTACCCCCGTACGCGCCCGGTAGAACACCCCGTTGAGCACCATCCGATGATCGTTCCACCGGCCTCCGCGTGCCCCGCCCGGCGGTAACAAAGGCTCCAGCCGCTCCCACTCCGCGTTCGTTAGATCACCACGACCCATACACCAAGCGTCACCAACCCGGCGCCCGCTGTCAGGAGATCTAAGAAACAGCTCCTAGCCGTCCTCCAGGTCCTGGTGGACGGCCTGTACGGCCGCTGTCGTCGCGTGCCGCGCGCCGGAGTACCGGTCCGCCATCGCCTGAAGCGCCTCGCCGGTCGTGCCGAGGTTGTGATGGACGTGGCGGCACGCCTGGGCGAGCAGCTCGTTCACCTCGTCCATGGCCATGCCGATGAGACCGGCTCCCCACGGCGAGCGCCCGCCGCCGGAGATCGCGGTGAGCAGGGCGTCGGTGTGCCCGCCGAACAGCTCGGCCGAGTCCTCAAGGACCCGCGCGGCCGTGATGTACGAGCCCTCGTCGGCCCTGAGCTCCTGCTCCACTTTTGGGATGCTAGCGAGCCGGACTCGCAGGGAAGATCGACAAGGATGAACATTGGCGGACATCCCGAAGATCATCCGGTTACACCGGCCATGTCGCGGCGGATAGAAGGCCCGTTGCCCCTTTTATCCACTTTTGTGAGGCATAATCGGCTTTTTGTGCTTTTGGATTATGACGTAACGGTGAACGGAAGCGGAATTATCAATACTTCCTGGAAGCCTCGCTGCACCCTGTCGTGATAGCTCACATACTTCGGTGGGGGACGCCGATTTATGGCGATACGGGGCGAACTTTCGAGGAATCAAATGAAGCGTTGGATCGGCGTCGGGCTGGCGCTTCTCCTCGGCGCGGCCGTGGTGGCGGCGATCGTGATGGGCAACCGCGGCGGCACGGAAACGCGGGAGCTCACCCTGGTCCGCGGGGTGATCGGATCGGAGAAGAAGCCGTTCTTCGACGACCAGAGGGTGCGGGCCCTCTTCGCCCGGCACGGCCTCCGGGTGGAGGTCGACACCGCCGGCTCGCGGCAGATCGCGGCCTCGGTGGATCTGAAGAAGTACGGCTTCGCGTTCCCCTCCAGCGCTCCGGCGGCCGAGAAGATCAGGCGCGACCAGGGCGCCACCCGCACGTTCGCGCCCTTCTCCTCCCCCATGGCGATCGCCACCTTCGGCCCGATCGTGGACGTGCTCGCCAAGGCGGGCGTCGTACGAGATTCCGGCCAGGGCTATCAGGTGCTAGATATCCGGAAATATCTGGATCTGGCGGCCAAGGGCACCCGGTGGGACAAGCTCCCGGGCAACACCGCCTACCCGGCGCGCAAGCGCGTACTGCTCACCACCACCGACGTGCGCACCTCCAACTCCGCGGCGATGTACCTCTCGATCGCCGGCTACGTGGCCAACGGCGACGACGTGGTCACCTCGAACGCGCAGGCCTCCAAGGTCGCGGAAGCCGTCGCTCCTCTCTTCCTCGACCAGGGTTACTCCGAGACCTCCACCGAGGCCCCGTTCGAGGACTACCTGTCCCTGGGGATGGGGAAGACGCCCATGGTCATGGTCTACGAGGCGCAGTACGCCTCGCGGCTGTTCGCCGGGGACGGCGCGATCCGCCCCGACATGCGGCTGATCTACCCCTCGCCCACGGTCCTCAGCAAGCACACGCTCGTACCGCTCAGCCCGCAGGGCACCGAGGTCGGCCGGCTCCTGCAGGAGGACCCGGAACTCGGGCGCCTCGCCGCGCAGTACGGCTTCCGCACCGCTGCGGCCAAGGCGTTCGACGAACTGGCGGCCAAGGTCAAGGCCCCGCTGCCGGCCGGCCTGATCGACGTGGTGGAGCCGCCCGACTACGAGCGGCTGGAGGGCATGATCGCCGCGATCGACCGGCTCTACCGGTCCGGCGCGGTCCCCTCCCCCACCCCCTGACCTCACCTTCCCCCGCTTCGAGGAGAGACCACCGTGAGCGATCTCGTGCTCAGCCCGCCCGAACCCGTGGCCAAGGTGCCCACGGAGAAGGCGGCCACCATGCTGCCGGTCCCGGAGGGACGCACCTCCGAGCTGGCCGAGAAGGCCGAGGGCTTCGCCGAGGAGCTGAGTGGCCTGGACCCCCGGTCGCCGGAGTTCACCCGCAAGGTGCGCGACATCACCTCCATGGGCGACTCGGAGATCCGGGCGTCCTCGCAGGTGGCGAACCGGATGCTGAAGCGCCCGGTGGCCGCGCTGGCGTCCGCCAGAGGCGAGGGCAAGGACGCGCAGGCGGCGGTGGCGGGGCAGTTGGTCGCGCTGCGCCGCACGATCGTCGACCTCGACCCCAAGCAGGCGTCCAACCCGGCGAAGAAGCTGCTAGGGCTGATTCCGTTCGGCGATAAGCTGCGCGACTATTTCGCGAAATATCAGTCGGCGCAGCGGCACATCGACGACATCATCCGCGCCCTCAAGTCCGGGCAGGACGAGCTCCTCAAGGACAACGCGGCCATCGAGGGCGAGAAGACCAACCTGTGGGAGTCGATGAAGCGCCTGCAGGAGTACGCCCTGCTGGCCGCCGCCCTCGACTCCGCGGTGGAAGACAAGATCATGCAGGTCGAGGCGGCCGACCCGGAGAAGGCCACCGCGCTCCGCTCGGACGCGTTGTTCGGCATCCGGCAGAAGCACCAGGACCTGCTCACCCAGCTCGCGGTGTCCGCCCAGGGGTACCTCGCCCTGGACCTGATCCGCAAGAACAACCTAGAGCTGATCAAGGGTGTGGACCGGGCGACCACGACGACGATCGCGGCGCTGCGCACGGCCGTGACCGTGGCCCAGGCCCTCGCCAACCAGAAGCTCGTGCTCGACCAGATCACGGCGCTGAACGCCACCACCTCCGACCTGATCGTGGCGACCAGCGAGATGCTGCGCACGCAGGCGGCCGACATCCAGACCCAGGCGGCGTCCACCACGGTCAACATGGACGCGCTTCGCAAGGCGTTCGACAACATCTACAGCACCATGGACATGATCGACACGTTCAAGGCCCAGGCGGTGGAGAACATGGCGATCACCGTGGACAGCCTGACCGTCGAGCTCGACCACGCGCGCACGTACCTGGAGCGCTCCCAGCGCGGCGACGAACAGGCGCTCCCCCGATGAGCGAACCGTCGCCCGGCGTACGGGCGGGTTCGCGGCCCACCAGGCGGGCGCTCGCCCTGCTGGCCGTGCTGCCCATGCTGATCGCGTCGGCCGCGTGCGGCGGGACGGACACGCCCGCCACCCCCGTGGACGCTCCCGACGCGCTGCGCGTCCTCGCGGGAAGCGAGATCAAGGACCTGGAACCGCTGCTCAAGCGAGCCCAGGACGCCGTCGGCGTGCGGGTCATCCTGTCGTACGCCGGAACGCTCGACGGGGCCGACCAGGTCGCGAGCGGCGGCGCGGATGGGACGTACGACGCGACTTGGTTCTCCTCCAACCGCTATCTGTCGCTGATCGACGGGGCGAACGCGCGGCTCTCGACCCAGACCAAGGTCATGGTCTCGCCCGTGCTGCTCGGGCTGAAGGCGTCCAAGGCTCGCGAGCTCGGGTGGGACGGCAAGCCCGTGACCTGGAACGACATCGCCTCAGCCGCCCGCGCCCACAAGTTCACCTTCGGCATGACCAGCCCCGCGGCGTCCAACTCCGGATTCTCGGCGCTGGTCGGCGTGACGGCGGCGCTCTCCGACGCCGGGGAGGCCGTGGACAAGGCCCAGATCGACGCGGCCACCCCCAAGCTGAAGCGGTTCTTCTCGGCGCAGACGCTCACGGCCGGCTCCTCCGGATGGCTCGCGGACGCGTACGCCAAGCAGGGCACGGTGGACGGGCTCGTGAACTACGAGTCCGTGCTGCTCGGCCTCAACGCCTCCGGCAGGCTCAAGGAACCGCTCACGCTGATCTACCCGAGCGACGGGGTGGTGACGGCCGACTACCCGCTCACGCTCCTGAGCTCCGCGACGCCCGGCAAGAAGGAGCTGTACGGGAAGCTCGCCGCCTGGCTGCGCAGGCCCGAGATCCAGCGGGAACTCATGACCACGACCTACCGCCGGCCGATCGTCCCCGAGGTCAGGCCGGACGAGCGTTTCGGGACCGCGCCGCTGGTGGAGCTGCCGTTCCCCAACCGGCGCAGCGCGGCGGACGAGCTGATCGGCGTCTACCTGAACCAGGTGCGCAAGCCGTCGCGGACGCTGTTCGTGCTGGACACCTCCGGTTCGATGACGGGCGACCGGATCGACGCCCTCAAGCAGGCGCTCACCGCGCTGTCCGGTGCCGACACCTCCGCCAGCGGGTCGTTCTCGCGCTTCCGTGACCGCGAGACGGTCACGATGATCCCGTTCAGCACCGCGCCCGACGCCCCGCGGACGTTCGCGCTGCCCGAGCGCGACCCCGAACCGGTGCTCCAGCAGATCCGCTCGTACGGCGAGGGGCTGCGGGCGAGCGGCGGCACGGCCATCTTCGACAGCCTGCGGGCCGCCTACGAGCAGGCCGGGTCGGCGGCATCGGGAGACTTCACCTCTATCGTGCTGATGACGGACGGCGAGAACACGGACGGCAGCTCGTATGACGACTTCGCCACCTTCTACATGTCACTGCCCGTGAAGTTCCCGACGTTCGTCGTGCTCTTCGGCGACAGCGACGCCGCCGCGATGCGGCAGATCGCCCAGCTCACCGGTGGAGCGACCTTCGACGCCCGCAAGGGGTCGCTGGCCGCCGCCTTCAAGGAGATCCGTGGCTACCAGTAGCGTCGGCGGCCGGATCCTCGCCTACGCCGGGTCGACCAAGAACATCACCGGGTGCGCCCTGGCGCTCGCCGGGGTGGTCCTGGTCTTCTTCGGCGTCGCCGGGGCGTTCTGGCCCGTCGTGGTCGCCGGGCTGTACGGCGTCGGGGCGCTGCTGGCACCGGCGGACCGGGTGCGGCTCACGATCTCGCACGCGGAGGTGGAGTCCCGGCGGCTGTACGCCGACCTCGACACCCTGCTGGTCAAGGTCGGCGGCACCCGGTTTCCCGAGGACGTGGTGGCGAGGGTCGGCGCGCTCGCCGAGGTGCTGCGCGACATCCTGCGGCGCGCGGACGCGCTCACCTCCTCCCCCGACCACCTGCACATCGTCTCCCAGACGATCAGGGACTACCTGCCGTCCAGCCTGGAGGCGTACGCGAACCTTCCCCGCTCGTACGCGCTCACGCGGCGCGGCGAGCGGGAGCGCAGCGCCCACGAGGAGCTGCTCGCCCAGCTCGACCTGCTCGCCGCCCAGCTGAGCAAGGTGGCCGAGTCGGTCTACCGGGGCGACGAGCAGGCCCTGCGCGACCAGGGCAGGTTCCTGCAGGACCGGTTCGGCGGCTCCGGCCTGGACCTGTGACCATCCAGGCACTCGGGAGTTTCGGCGCGAAAACCACGGCCGAGGCGGTCGAGCGGTTCCGGCGATCGCCGCGGGGATGAGCAGCCGCGCCCGGTGGCGCCTGGTAGTGGTGGCCATGGCGGTTCCTCGCGTTTCAGGTACGGGAGGAAGAAGATCGTGCGGTCGGCGGCTGCGGAAGGGATGCGCTACGGGGTCAGAACGATCTTTCCGGCGACGGTGCCGGATTCGGCCAGCCGCAGAGCGTCGGCGATGTGGGTCAGCGGGAGCCGGGCGGCGATCTGGGCGGTGAGATCACCGCGCTGGAGGGCCGCGAAGACCTGGGTGAGGTCGGCGTGCAACCGGGCGCGGAACCGGTTCTTTGTCAGCGCTCGCCCGGCCCAGATGTTGAAGAAGTAGGCGCGGCGGCGGTTGGGCAGCGCGTTCCACAGCCACACCCGGCCGAGCAGCTTGAGCATGGGCCACTGCTTGGACCCCTTGTCGTCCCGGGTGGAGGCGCTGCCGTAGGAGACGAGCGTGCCGCCGGGCGCTAGCAGGCGCCAGGAGTCGACGACGCTGCGGCCGCCGACGTGGTCGAAGACGGCGTCCACCCCGCCGGGGGCGAGCTCGCGGACGCGCGTGGCGACATCCTCGGTCCGGTAGTCGACGGGGATGACGCCGCGTTCGCGCAGGGCGTCGTGGTGGCGCGCGGATGCTGTGCCGATCACCTTCACGCCTGCGGCCCGGGCGAGCTGGATCAGGACCGAGCCGACGCCGCCGTTGGCGCCGTGCACCACAATGGTCTGCCCCGTGCGGACCCGTGCCTTGCGGTGCAGCATCTGCCAGGCGGTGATGCCGTTGACCACCAGGGTCTCCGCCTCCGCCGCGCCGATGCCGTCGGGCACCCGCACCACGTCCGCCGCGTCGACGAGCACGTGGGTGGCCCAGCCGCCGACCTTGACCAGCGCGGCCACCCGGGTGCCGGCCAGGCCAGGCTCGACACCCTCGCCAGTTGTGAGGACCGTGCCGACCAGGTCGTACCCGGGCACGAACGGGAACGCCGGCTGGTCGTAGTAGCGGCCGCGGCGCATCTGCTGCTCGGCGAAGGAGACCCCGGTCGCCTCCATCCTGATCACGACCTGGCCCGGGCCCGCGGCGGGGACGGCTCCGTGCCGGATCTCCAGCCCTTCCGGCTCCACCTTGCCCGGCAGAACGACCTCGACGAGTCCTTCGGCGTTCATGACGACCTCCACTGCGTCGTGCATCGAGTTACGCGTTTTCGCGTTCGTTAGAAGTTGTAACGCAGACAAGAAGTGAGTGTCAATAGCTTTCGTGATAGCCTCTAACTAATCTTGAGGATGTAGCCGTGCGGGCGCGGAAAGGCGGCAAGAAAGGTGCAACACGCACATCAGTTGTCAGGGATTCCCTGACGGGCTAAGGTGTCAGGGACATCCTGACAACTTAGGAGTGCGCTGTGACACCGCCTGACACCCTGACCGAACTCGCTCGGTGTTCCTTCTGCAGCAAGCCGGACACCAAGGTCGACAAGCTGGTCGCCGGCCCTGGAGTGCATATCTGCAACGAGTGCGTGGCTCTCGCCGCGTCGCTCATCGACGGGAGCCTCGGTAGCCCCGCAAGACCGCGCGTGCCCGTCTGGGAGTCGTTGACAGACGGCGAGATGCTGAGCCACATTCCGCGCGTCGCCGCGCACATCGACCAGGCCGAGGCCGACCTGCGCTCCTGGGTGCAGGAACTGCGCCGACGCGGCGTCACCTGGATCAGGATCGGCGAAGCTCTCGGGATCACCCGCCAGTCCGCATGGGAGCGGTTCTCCGGCGAGGAGTGACACGACCCGGGGCCACCCGCCCGCATCTCGTGGTCTTCTATAGCGTTTCAGGTTCGCCACGTAGCGATCACACTTGGGTGATACCGATCGGTAGCCGTGTGGTTACAGTTCATTTTCTTCCGACCTTCGGTGCGGATCGGCGGTGGACTTCGTGGCCGGTCACCAACTGGAGGGTTCCGCGATTCTCAAGCACTGCCTTCAGAGCGGGTGGCGACCCGGTAGTCCTACTTGATGTGGGTGAGGAAGAAGTCCCGGATATCCTCAGCGAGCAGCTCCGGCACCTCCATCGCGGCGAAGTGGCCGCCGCGCTCGAACTCCGACCAGTGCCTGATGTCGTACAGCCGCTCGGCCAGCGGTCGCACCGACTGCGTGATGTCGTGCGCGAACACCGCCACGCCAACCGGTACCGGGCACGGCTCGATCCGCCGCGGAGTATCGTGGTGCAGCCGCGCCGAGGAAGCCGCGGTGGCGGTCAGCCAGTACAGCGAGATGTCGGTGAGCATCCGCTCGTCACTGATCTGCGAGCGAGGGTCGGTCCACTGTGCGAAGCGCTCGGCGATCCAGACCAGCTGGCCGACCGGCGAGTCGGTCAGCGCGTAGCCGATGGTCTGAGGGGTGAGGGCCTGCAGAGCCTGGTACGGCGGACGATTCGCCATCATCTGCCGGACCTTGTCCAGCCGGGCTTCATCCGTTTCGGACAGTTCAATGTCGGCGTCCGGGACCGGCCGGGTCGGCAGGTAGTTGACGTGCACCCCGACGACCCGCTCGGGTGCCACCGCGCCGAGCGCCATTGAGATGCCCGAGCCGAAGTCGCCGCCCTGCGCGCCATAGCGCTCGTACCCGAGACGGCGCATCAGCTCGGCCCAGGCCCGTGCGACCCGGACGATGTCCCAGCCGCGCTCGTGGGTCGGCCCGGAGAAGCCGTAACCCGGGATGGACGGAATCACCAGGTGGAAGTCGCGCGACAGCGGCTCGATCACGTCGAGGAACTCCAGGAACGAACCGGGCCAGCCGTGGGTGAGGATCAGCGCGAGCGCGTCCGGCTTCGAAGACCGGACGTGGACGAAGTGGATGTTCTGGCCTTCGATCTCGGTGGTGAAGTGCGGAAGCTCGTTGAGGTTGGCTTCGTGCTCGCGCCAGTCGTAGCCGGTGCGCCAGTATTCGGCCAGTTCCTTGAGCCGCGCCAGCGGGAAGCCGTAGTCCCAACCGGCGTCGGCGACCTCGTTGGGCCAACGGGTGCGGGAGAGCCGGTCGGTCAGGTCGTCGAGGTCGGCCTGGGGGATGTCGATGCGGAACGGCTTGATCATGGTCCTGACTCCAGGGGGATTCATTCGGCGGCCGAATGTTCAGTCGGCTAACGTTTACTCCACAAACGATAGCACGATCATTAGTGCGTCCAACGATTCGTTAGACTTGTCACATGGAGAACCCATCCGAGGAGACGCCCGCCAGGTGGGAGAGCCTGCCCAGCTGGCTGATCACCCAGACCGCCAACCACGCGCACCGCCTGGTGGCCGACGGGTTCTCGTCCGTCCGCGCCCGCGGCTACCACTACCGCCTGCTGGCGACACTGGAGGAGTCCGGCCCGGCCAGCCAGGCCGCGCTGGGCCGCCGTAGCGGCATCCACCTCAGCGACATGGTCGCGACGATCAACGAGCTCGCCGATCGCAAACTGGTCGAGCGCGCCCCGGACCCCTCCGATCGGCGGCGCAACATCATCTCGCTGACCGCCGCGGGCAAGCGGCAGCTGCGGCGACTGGAGAAGCAGCTGGCCGAATGCCAGGACGAACTGCTGGCTCCGCTGTCACCCGAGGAGCGACAGCGGTTGACCGAGCTGCTGTCCAGGCTGTTGGACCACCACAACCGGCGAACCGGCACCCCCGAAGAGCCGTGGCGCTGACAGGGAAAGCGCCCAAGCATTCCTGGAAGGCCCGCCGGTAGTAAACGGCAAAAACAACGCTAAGGCCGGGCCTCAGTCGAGGATGATCGCGCCGGAATCGGTTTCGACGGCTTCGACTGGATCTTCGCTGCCAAGCACATCGGCGAGCGTGATCTGTCCCTGATCAGCCCGCTATGCCTCCGCCGTGGCACACCTGATTGCCATCCCTTGACCTGTTTCAGTCCAGATTCATGATCGACGGCTGGATAACGTGGCAGCGGTCACAATCAGTGACTGCAATCGGACAGGAGGATACACAAGCATGATTCGCCAACTACTTCTGGCCAGTTCTGCCTGTGCCGCTCTCGCCGTCATGGCACCGGTCGCCGCCTCGGCGGACACGTCCACCCCGCACCACTCGGTCAACGCCGCGGTCGGCGCCGACCGCGGCCCCGGCGGTGGCTGGGGTCACGGCGGAGGCTGGGGCGGCGGCTGGGGCGGCGGCTGGGGCGGTCGTCCGTGGGGCGGCGGCTACTGGGGCCGTCCGTGGGGCGGCGGCTACTGGGGTAGCGGTTACTGGGGTAACGGCTACTGGGGCGGTGGTTACTGGGGCGGCGGCGTGGTCCCCACCGGCGTGGTGACCACGGGCCTGGTCCCCACCGGCGGTGTGGTCGTCGTCAACGACGGCACCGCCTGCGGCGGCGGCGCCGGCTACTACGTGTCCCCCTGCGGCTGATCCAGCGCCAGGTCGTGGACGATCAGATCAAACGACTAATGCCCTACAGCAGGGCCTATCGGTAGGGCGGGTACGACCAGGTACACGCGAGGATGACCAAGCCAACCACGCTCACAGCAGGCCCGGAGGTCTCAATCCGGTTCCAGCGACGGGCGCGCGCCTCGTGCCTTCCGTAAGAGGGCGAGGAGTCGGTTGCGTTTCCCTGTCGCCATCGGCTCCGCGAGTGGCTCAATCATCTTCGCGTTTACCTGCGTTTCGCGGTGGTCGGCGTGGAAGCGCGGACTACGGCCTGCCCTGGGGGCGTACGACACCCGTGGCGCGCCCGTCAGGTGGCCCCGTACGGAACCCCGTCCACGAAGCAGCGCCCGGTCATCCAGTGCGCGACCAGAGGGCCGGTTCCGGTGCCGCCCGTGGACGCACCCACGGGTCGCGGGGCTCTCAACCAGCACGAGTCATGCGCAGTTCCTCAGGTAGATCCGTTTGCGGGTCGACTCGCGGACCGCCGTCGGAAGCAGGTAAGCATCGGCGACCTTCCGGTCGTTCTCGGCCGAGTGGGGATCATTTCGACACGGCAATGGTCTCGGGGTGCGCGTTAGAGTGTGCGCGGCAGGCGGTGATCTTCCTCGGCTGTGTCGGCGATGACGCGGATGCCCGCGGCACGCAGACGTACGTGGTCGATATCCGGGGAACACCACGCGGAGAGTTCCAGGTAGCGACCATCCGGGTGAGCCCGGCCCTCCATGGGGTCACGCCGGCGCCGTGAGCAGCGCCATCAGCGGTCTCCCAGCCGGTGCACGCTTGCGGCTCCCCTTCGTTTCCTTCGCCGGCGGATGAGGCTCCTGGTCATGGATCGCCGTGGCCGAGAATCTTGGAAACAGAATCTTGGACGTCACGGAAGAGACGTTCAGCAGGACCCTCCCGGAGCAAGGCCGACTGCGATGAACAGGGTCATCGCAGCCGGCGGCTCTGCTTTCACGCCAGAAGACCTCACCGGTACGCTCGGCCGCGCCGCGGCCCAGGGCTCGCTCGACGCGCACGCGCTGCGCAGCCGGCCGCCAGAGGAGGCGCTCACACACCTTCGGGCCCTTCCAGGGGCCGAGCTGATCCTGCTGCGCGGCGCCGGTGACCCCGGCGCGTTCCCCGCCCACGAGAAGCGGCTGCACCGTGCGCCCAAGGCAGACGTGCGGACACCCCCCAGCGAAATCAACCCGAACCCCGGTGACCCGCACTTTTCCCGCGTGCGCGACGACATCCGTGCCGGCAGGACCTGAGATGAGTAGTGACTGCTCATCCGGAGGCGGCAGGCCGGCGGCGATGATTCTTCACGTCGTCGACACCGTTCGGGTGTCGCCATATCACACGATGGGCGAGAGAGATGTTACGTCGTACTTCCTGGCTGGGCCGGTGCACGAGGCTGGCGATGGGGGTGCTGGCCGCCGCCGGAACCACCCTCCTCCTCCCCCTGCCGCCGGCGAACGCGGGTCCGGGGCATGGCGGGCCGGCGTCCTCCACCCGCGATGCGGAATGGGCTCGCCGGCAGGCGCCGATGCTCGCCCTGGCCGACGGCCTGGAGGCCTCCGGCGGAGCCGGCTTCGCCGGTGTGGTCCTGGACGTGCCGGACGGCATCGTCCACCTGTACTGGAAGGGCGCCGCGCCCAAGGCGGTCGACGCCGTGGCGGCGAGGGCGCCGCGTGGCATCCGCGTGCGGGTGCACCAGGCGGCGCATTCGGCCGCCGAACTGCGCGAGCGGGCGGAGGAGATCATCCGGACGCGGGGGCTCAGCGCCGGCGGCGACGTCCATCGCGTGACGCCGCTCCCAGACGGCAGCGGCCTGGAGCTGGGGGTCACCCGGGAGGCGGGAACGGCCGCCAAGGCCCCGGCCGATCCCCTGGTGGTGAGCACCGAAGTGGAGCCGGCGCCGACTCCCTATGACGGCCGATGGGGCGGCGCCTCGCCGTTCGAGGGCGGCATCCAGATCAACGAATGCAGCACGTCCTTCGGCGGGCTGATGTCCCCGGCGGGTCCCGATTGGGTCTACCCCGCGAAGCTCATCACGGCGGCGCACTGCTACTCCGTCGGAGACGAGGTGCGCACCGGGAACTCCTCCACGGGCGGCCCGGTGGTCATCGGCCATGTCGAGGCGGTCAACCCCGCGCTGGACTCCGCGCTCATCGCGGTGGACTCGGGCAAGTTCGTCACCGGCTGGATGTGGGACGGTGGCGTGCAGGACGGGTCGGAGTTCGCCAAGCCGGTCGTTGGGACCTCGGCGCCGCGAAAGGGCTCGCTGGTGTGCGCCTCGGGCGCGTGGAGCGGCGTCCACTGCGACATCAAGATCACCAAGACCGACTCGACACTCGACTGGGGAACCCACGTCTCCCGGGCGGTGTCCGTCGGCGACCAGTTGCAAGGTCGGCTCGCCTCTGGCAGTGGCGACAGCGGTGGGCCCGTGTTCACCCTCACCGACAACTCCAGCAGCGTTCTCGCGGCCGGAGTGATCATCGGCGGGGATGACAGCCGCCCGGCGGGTTGCACCTTCAAGTCCAACCGCTGTTCCAGCAGGCTGTTCTTCACCGACTTTCGTACGGTGCGCTCCTTCTGGGGCCTGTCCTGGATGGCGGGCCAGGGCCCGGAAGGCCTCTGAATCGCTCAGGTAGGACCCACCGCCCACGCCTGCGGTCCGAATGCCGCGCTCACAGTGGTCTCCACGGTGAGCGCGGCTTTTCGCATCCTTCGCGGGACCGCGCATCTTGGCGCGGTGTCGCCGACGAGGCCCGCCCGTTGACGCGCACAACTGTCCATCCAGGAGTCCCGGCACCGCTTGGCCTGAGCGTCATGCCGGCGGCTGGGCGAGTTTGGCGGCCACGGCGTCGAGGACCCAGTCCAGGCCGGTCGCGAAGGACGCCTCGGCGTCCACCTCCGTGCCGTCGTGCACGAACTTGGCCAGCGCCGGGAAGCGGCCCGTGGCCAGCATCCTCCTCACATGCGGGCCGGAGGCGCGCTGCCAGTCGCGCTTGGACAGGCCCGTGGCGCGCTCGGCCCGCAGGTTCGCGATCTCGCGCCTGATCGCGCCAGTGAAGTAGGCGCTGACGGTCTCCACGGCGCGCATGACGGTGTCGAGGTCGGCGAGGCCGTCGAGGGCGGCCAGCGTGGCCTCGGTCACGGCGAGGGCGTTTGGGCCCAGAGTCGGACGGCCGCCGAGCAGGTCGGCCAGCCATTCGTGACGGAGAGTGGCCTGCCTGGTGCGGTCGGCGCGGATGCGCAGCACCTCCCGCCAGTCGCCGGGCTGCTCCTCGGGGAGGATCTCGGCGTGGACCGCGTCCACCATGAGGTCGAACAGTTCCTCCTTGGTGGAGATGTATCCGTACAGCCGCATCGGGCCGACGTCCAGCCGGGCGGCGACCTTGCGCAACGACACCGCCTCCAGCCCGCCCTCGTCGGCCAGCGCGATGGCGGCGGCAACGATTCGCTCCCGGTCGAGCGGCGCGGGGCGAGTCGGCGGCTCCGGCCGGTCCCACACAGTCATGGATACATCGTACTGTTGCGATACACCGTCTCAGGAAAATACAGTGTATCTACATGAGACATCGTATCGCCGTGATTGGAGGCGGCCCCGCCGGCCTTACCTTCGCCCGCGTCCTGCACCGCCACGATCACCCCGTCACCGTCCTCGAACGCGATCCCGCCCCCGACGCCCGTCCTCCGGGCGGCACGCTGGACCTGCACGAAAACCTGGGCCAGCTCGCGCTGGGCAAGGCGGGGCTGCTGGAGGAGTTCCAGGCGCTGTCCCGTCCCGAGGGGCAGGCCATGCGCATCCTGGACGTGGACGGGACCGTGCTTCGCGACTGGCAACCCCGTCCGGGTGACCGGGCCAATCCCGAGATCGACCGCGGGCAACTCCGTGACCTGCTGCTCGGCCCCCTGGACGTTCAGTGGGGGCGGGGCGTGACGGAGGTAGTGCCGGGGACCCGGGACGGCGTGCTGGTCCGTTTCGCGGACGGGCGACAGGAGACGTTCGACCTCGTGATCGGCGCGGACGGCGCCTGGTCCCGGGTCCGCCCGGCAATCTCGTCCGCGACGCCGCACTACACCGGCGTCACCTTGGTCGAGACCTCCCTGGACGACGTCGACACCCGCCACCCCGACCTCGCCCGGCTGATCGGCGACGGTTCCATGGCTGTGTACGGCGTGAACCGCGCCCTCGTCGCCCAGCGCAACAGCGGCGGCCACGTCAAGGTGTACGCCCAGTTCCGCGCGCCGCTGGACTGGCACACGAACCTGGACCGGCATATGGGCCTGAACCGGCGCGCGGGCATGGACGCGGGCATGGACGCGGGCCTGGACCTGGCCGACGGCGAGGCCGTGCGATCAAGCCTGCTGGCTCTGTTCGACGGCTGGGCCGCTCCCGTACTCGACCTCCTCCGCCACGGCACCGCTTTCGTCCACCGCCCCCTCTACGTCCTGCCCGTGTCCCACACCTGGGCCCACGTCACCGGGGTGACGCTACTGGGCGACGCCGCCCACCTGATGCCCCCATTGGGGGTGGGCGCGAACCTCGCGATGCTGGAAGGCGCCGAACTCGCCGAGTCCGTCGCCGCCGCCCCCGGCCCTGGCGATCTGGACGAGGCCGTCCGCGCCTTCGAGGAACAGATGTGGGCACGGGCCGGCAGGTGGGCGAAGATCACGACGGCCGGTCTGGAACGCCTCGTGAGCCCGGACCCCACCCAAGCCCTCGCCCTCTTCGACGAAGTTCAGCCATCCTGACTGCCAAACCCGAGAGCACCAGCAGCTCGCCACGGCTTCACGGGGCAGCACGGCAATGCCGCTGGACTGGCTGCGCGGCATCGAAGCCGTCCGCCGCCGCCTTGGCCACGCCTCCACCGAGACCACCCAGCTGTACGCCCTACGACAAGATCGCCGACGCTGAGATCCGCGCCGCACGCCGACGCCGGGACCGGGTAACGAGCTGAGGGGATCTGCACGACCAGGAGAGCCTCGCTCGCTGCAATCAAGATCCTTCTCAGCGCCGACGGCTGTTCACCGGTTCCTCGCCCCCGGGGGCTGTGCGGCGGCACCCTCGCTCGTGACGAGGGTGCCGCCGCCGGTCCGCGATCCCGGGCGCGTCACCGCGCCGTCACGGGGTCAGGAGGCGCTGCAGGTGAGGGTCGGTGTGGCGGCGGTGCCGTTGGCGGTGAAGCCGAAGGTGGTGGTCGCGTTGCCGGTAAGGCTGCCGTTCCAGGATTCGTTGCGGACGGTGACGCTTGCTCCCGAGCCAGAGCGGACGCCGCTCCACAACTGGGTGATGGCCTGGGATCCGGGCCAGCTCCAGTTGACCGTCCAGCCGTTGATGGCGCTGTTGCCGGCGCGGACGGTGACGGTGGACTGGAAGCCGCCGGACCAGGCGTTCACCGTCTGGATCGTGGCCGCGCATCCACCGGGCACCGGTGTCGGGGTGGGCGTCGGCGTGATGGTCGGGGTGGGCGTCGGCGTCGGGGTGATGGTCGGGGTGGGCGACGGGCTGGAGTCGTTGAGGGTCGGAGTCTGCCAGTCTCTCCACTCAGACAAATTGCCCTGCGCCCTGGACGAGATCCTGATCGCGCCGGGAGTATTGCCCGTCTTCAGCAAGAACTTCTGGATGTTCTGCTGCAGGGGGGTCCTCCATTCAGGCCTGTTGGCGCAGTGATTACCGTCCTGGATGTCGGACCAGTAGGTGATATTGTCTCCCGCGCCGAGCGCCTTGTAGACCTCCGCTCCGCCCAGGGCCGCCACGCTCGCGGACTTGGGGCCCAGATTGGCAATGTGGGGATTATCCATGATGAATAGTCCTCGCGGCGCGACCATTGCCACCATTTCATGCGTGTCCACCGGCAGCCTGGTCGGGCTGCTCGTGAAGGAGCCGAACGCGTCGCCCAGCCACGGCTGCTCACCGTAGGCGCTGCTCAGACTCTGGGCGCCTTCTCCGGGAATCCCGCGGAAGATGGGAACACCAGCGCTACCCGACTCGATCGGCATGGTCAAAGCGATGCGCTGATCGAACGCACCGATCACGAAGGCGCCCTTTCCGAACCGCGAGCATCCCGTGACGCCGGTCGAATCCGCTTTGAGAATGCCGCCTCCCGACTGCTCGATGACGTCGATGATTCGGCTCACACCCCAGGCCCAGGCGAGGAGCAGCCCTGTGCTGCTCGAGGAGCCGTAGATGCTGTAGAACGCGCCTTGTTTGTTATTTCGTGGCGTGCCCTCTTTTCCAACCGCGTAGGGGTCGTAGTTGATGACGGCAGCACCAGCCGCCTTGATGGCGGCCGTGTCCGCTCCGAATCCTCCCAAGACGACGACGGCCGGGAAAGGTCCGGAACCACTCGGCAGTTCGACGCTAGCCGAGAAGCTGGAGCTCCTGCCGTTGTGCGTCACGTTCACAGTGATGCCGGTTCTCGAGACCGTCCCCGTGACACTTGCCGGCTTTCCGGGCTTCTCGCCGTAGACGAACTTCTCCGCCAGCTTCTTGATCTCTTCCCGTCGGCACCGCCAGTCGGACTTGGCGGAGATGCGCGTACCATCCAGCTTCTTGAAGGGATCGGGGAGGCGGGAGTTGGTAGGCAAAGATCCTGAGTCGGGCAGGCCGGGCACCGCGCAGTCGGCACCCTCGTCTTCAACACCGGCTGCAAGAGGCGCGGCGGCCTCGGCTCCTACCGTTACCGCTCCACCGACCGCGACCGTCGCCGCTGCCGCCAGCACGGCGACCGTCGAACGGATCTTAGAGCGGACCGAGCTGATGATCACTAGGGCTCTCCTTCCGGGTACGGCGATGGAAGCGACGATCGGCGATCGATGATCACGGATGTCGAGTACGTCAGGCGTCGAGCAAGATCTTGCGGAGCGTCAATACCGCTCCAACGCTGTCGGTTCTTCTCGCCGGCCATCACTTGGTGACCGCACTCAGTGTGAGAAACGCCACGGAATGTGTCAACGATATCGCTGAAACGTTTCGGGACCAATACCACTCTCAGTGGCCTTGACTAGGGCATATCAATAGGCTTGGCTTTGAAAGTTTCGCAAGCTCGGAGCGGAACAATGACAGTCAAGCCTGTTCTGACCTCGTTCTGAAACATTTCGAACTCCTGGCCTCCCCGAAGGACGCCGACTCGACGCCGGTGTGGTAGATCCCGGCGACCGCCCCGGAACGGGACCGGCGCGGCGATCCGGGCGCGACGTCGCCGCTTATGAGAGGTGCCGCGGTCGGCGCACAAGGGGGAGGAAGATCGTGTCGACGATCTCTTCGAGGACGCGGTCGGGCACGGGGGCGAAGGTCGTGAGGATTTCGTGGCGCAGCAGGTCGAAGGGGAGGGACTTGATGCGTTCGCTGAGGTGTTCCGGTTTGATCTCGCCGCGTTCGACGGCGCGGTCGAAGAGCACGCCGGCGGTGTTCCCGCGTCCTGTGGCGAGGAGGTCGCCGGGGCGGGTGCCGGTCTCCTGGTAGTAGTCGGCCAGGTGCACGCTCATGACGGGGATGAGCTGGACGCGGGTGGCGTTGATCGTCCGCATGAGGGTGAGGACGTCCTCGCGCAG
Source organism: Sphaerisporangium viridialbum (assembly GCF_049674955.1). Classification (GTDB taxonomy): domain Bacteria; phylum Actinomycetota; class Actinomycetes; order Streptosporangiales; family Streptosporangiaceae; genus Sphaerisporangium; species Sphaerisporangium viridialbum. Next base: position 4,541,442 of record NZ_CP187232.1, read on the forward strand.
GCTCCCGGTGTCGGGGACGTCGACTCGGGACTGCTCGGCGGCAAACACCTGTGGATCGCCGCGCTGGGCATGTTCCTGCTCGGCTCGGTCCTGTGCGCCTCGGCGTGGAGCGCGACCAGCCTCATCGTCTTCCGCGTCGTCCAGGGCATCGCGGCGGCATCATGATGCCGCTCGGCCGACGACCTACGCGAAGCGCTCCGCTTCGTCGCCTACGACAGCGGCTACCCCGCCAGCCTGGCGGCGCTCGCCCGCCTGACCGACCTGGAACGGGAGCACGCCCTACCCGCCCCACCGGCCAGGGCCACGAGGTGAACGCCAACGGCACGAGGTGAACGCCAACGGAACGGGCAGCCCGATCCCCGACCCGATGCGGCAGGCCGTGGCCGCGCTCGACGCGCCGTTCGGCATCTACATGGATCTGCAGTCGCGGATGCGCGCCGACATGCGGCTGCTGTCGGTCCGTGAGCGCGCGTTCATCACGATGACCGTCGACGTGCTCTTCCAGACCCTGCAGGAGAGCTTCCGCGCCCACGTGACGCGCGCCCTCGGCGCCGGCGCCACACCGGACGAGGCCCGTGCCGTCGTACGGTTCTCCGCACAGTTCGGCATGACCAAGGCATGGCGCGCCATGCACGTGCTCGACGCCCTGCTCACCGAACTCGGCGCCGCCCGGATCTGACACACAAGGGAGGCGATTTCGGGCCTGACCTGGAGAAACGATGTGCGTCCGGCGGCGGAGCAAGCAGCTCCGCCGCTTGGCCACGTACCACGCCGTTCACGCTGACGCTTAGCGTGCACCGGTACTGGATCGGGTCGACGTGCTCGGCATAGAGGCAGCGGAAACGCTCCTCGGCGCTGGCGTGGTCGCGGCTCATGACTCCTCCATGTCCGGCACCGGTGAGATCGTTGCACCGGCCATCAGCAGTCTCTCCGCCAGCGCGCGACAGCGCCTCCCAAGCTCCGGAGGGTCGAGTACCTCGAAGTCGTGCCCCAGCAGGAGCACGTGCATGAGCACGAAGTCGAGGCTGCCGGCGCCACTGAGCACCTCGCAGAGCTTGCTCCCTCGCCGTCGTACGACGGCCGCCGACGCCGGAATCTGCGCGCGCACCGTGTCGGCCGACGCGTGCACGAGGAAGCGCGCCTGGTGCGGGTAGACCCGACTCGCCACGCCCTCCTGCACGTACGTCGCCGCGTCGGGCACCGCGCGCGGGCGGAAGCGCCAGGTCCGTGCAGACACATCGGTCATCCGGTCGACGCGGAAGCTGCGCCAGTCGTCGCGATCGAGGTCGTAGGCGAGGAGGTACCAGCGCCGGTCGGAGGCGACCAGGCGGTAGGGCTCGACCCGCCGCTGTCGCACCTCGCTCCCGGTCGGGTAGTCGAAGCCGGCCTCGACCTCGTCGCGGCAGGCTCTGGCCAGCGTCATGAGCACCTCGGGGTCGACCGGCGTGCGGCCTCCGCCGAAGGACTCCACCGAGCTGGAGAGCGCGCGCACCTCGTGCCGCAGCCGGGTGGGCAGCACCCGGTCGAGCTTGGTCAGTGCCCGGAGGGCGGCGTCGCCGGCGCCGGCGACCGCGCCACCCGCGCCGGCGAGCAGCGAGACCACTGTGGCGATCGCCTCCTCGTCGTCGAGAAGCAGCGGCGGCAGGTCCTGCCCCGGGCCGAGTTGGTAGCCGCCGCCGACACCCTGGCTGGCATGCACCGGATAGCCGAGCGCGCGCAGCCGCTCGACATCACGCCGTACCGTGCGCGGCGTGACCCCGAGCCGGTCGGCGAGCTCGGGGCCGGTCCAGATCTGGCGCTGCTGCAGCAGCCCGAGCAGGGTGAGCACCCGCTCCGTCGTACCCCGCTCGTCACCCCTTGCCACGTCCATGTCGCCCACCCTGCCAGAATGGCGGACCGATCCTGTCCGCTAGAGGTGTCAGGGTGACTCCATGGATGCAGACGAACTCGACTGGAACCGGACGCTGCGCGAGCAGTGGGAGTTCCACTGGAACCATCAGCTCCGAGCCCGGCTCGACGGCCTCACCGACGACGAGTACTTCTGGTCGCCGGTGCCGGACGCCTGGAGCGTGCGGCCGCGCGGCAGCTCGACGGCGCCCGTGCGGCTCGGTGCCGGGGACTTCACGATGGACTACGCCTACCCCGCCCCGGTCCCCGCGGCCTTCACCACGATCGCCTGGCGACTCGGTCACGTCATCGTCGGCGTGCTCGCCGCGCGCAACGCGGCGCACTTCGGCGCGCCTGCGGCGTCGTACGAGACCTGGGAGTACGCCGGCAGTGCGGCCACCGCGCTCGACCAGCTCGAGGCCCAGCTCGACCTCTGGCTGGCCGGGGTGCGCGGCCTCGGCGAGGCCGGGCTCCGGGTCCCGGTCGGCGCGAAGGAACCCTTCCCCGAGGCGCCCATGGCCGATCTGGTGCAGCACATCCACCGCGAGCTGATCCACCACCTGTCCGAGGTCTGCCTGCTGCGCGACCTCTACCTGCACACGAAACCCGGCACCTCCAGGGGAAGACTCATGACCGCAAGGACGACACACCTCGACCCTGAGGAACTCCACAGCAACCCTGCCTTCACGCAGGGCGTGATCGCACCCGCTGCCCGGACGCTCTATGTTGGTGGCCAGCTCGGCACCGATAGCACCGGAAACCTGCTCGACGGTATTGAGGCGCAAGCCACTCAGGCAATGCGAAACGTGCTGACTGTGCTTGCTGCCGCGGGCACCGGTCCCGAGCATGTCGTCAAACTCAACATCTACCTCGTCAATGGGGTCGACGCACAGGTGGGATACGCGGCGTCGCGATCAGTGTGGGGCGATCACCGCACAGCCATCACGGTCGTTTCCACCGCAGGACACGCCCGCCCAGGCGCGCTCGTGGAGATCGACGCAGTAGCGACCATCCCCGAATAGGACGAACCCACGGATCGAGCCTGCAAAGTGGCGGCGACAACCCTTGGTTGTCGCCGCCGCCACCGACACCGCCCAATGCGCGAGCGACGAGGTCTGCAGCATCCTCACCGGCCCGGCGGCCAGCGCGTAACGTTCCCCAGTGGATCAGTCCGTGGAGGCGGACCACTCCACCAGCGGCGGGCGCACCGCGGCGCACAACGGGTGACCGCGCGAATCCGTCAGCCCCAGCCGGGCCACCAGCAACCCGTCTTTCACCGCGGCGTCCAGCACGGCCGCGGGGATGCCGTCGAACCACAGCTTCGCCCGCCGGAACATCGCGAACATCCCGGCGTCATCGACTGTGCCCCATGACAGGTACACGAACCGGCCGCCCGGCCTGCCTTGCACAAACGGGCCCCGAAGATCCCATCCGGTCTCCCCGCGGGTCGCGGTCACCTCCAGCTCCCAGGCCGCCGAGGGGGCATCTCCCGGATGCGGGTTGAGCAACTCGTCACGGCGGTCGCGCCGCTGCACACCCACGTGGATGTTGCCGTAGCCGGGGAAACCGGGCGTCTGCCCGCATTCCCGCCCTGGCAGGTCGGACGCCTCGATACGGATCAGCACCCCGGCATCATCCCCCGGACTCACGGCGTTCACGTATGTTCGGCTGCGTCATCAACGCAATGCAGCGCGGTCTGTACCACGTTGATCGCACTCGCCGGAGCAGTCGTGCTGGTGGCCGCCTTGCGTCCCACTCGACAGCTCACGAAGCCGGTACCTGAGCAGGTCGACGTCCTGGAGTCAGCCGCTCCATGACCGTGCCCACCGGGGCGGATGCTCCCCACCGACGTCAAGCGGCCGGAGGAGGCCGGGAGCGGGGCGACTCCGCAGAGCATGGCGAATGCGGCTTCTCTTGGCCGGTGAAACAAGCGGACGGCAAGTAATCGCCAATCCGTCTCTCGCATCGTTGGGAGCGTCCACCGCGGAAAGGCGAAGCGCAATGACCAAGGTCGCGTACCCTCGGCATCCGGTCGCTCTGGCAGGCCGCGGGTCGATGGGCGGAACGACGAGCCAAAGGGCCCGCGATGCCACGGGCGAGACGGCCGCGGACCCGTACCCGCTGACGGGGCGCTGGCCGTTCGTCGGCCGCCACGCCGAGCTGACGCGGTTCTCCCAGGTGCTCGCGGACCGATGGAGTCAGGGCTTCGTGGTGTGCGGCCCGCCTGGTGCCGGGAGATCACGGCTGGTGGAGGAGTGCCTGATCTCGGCGGTGGACGAGGGATACCACGCCGTGCGCGCGGCGGCGAGCGCGGCGGCGTCGACGGTTCCGTACGGGGCGATAGCCCACCTGCTCCCGCCCGACGTGGACCCCGCCAACCCCGTGGCGGGATTCGTCTCGGTGTCCAAGGCGCTCGCCGGAACGGCGCGGAACAGGCTCGTGGTGCTGGTGGACGACCTGCATCTGCTGGACGCGGCCTCCGTGGTACTGACGAGGCAGCTCATGGACGTGGGCCTGATCTTCCTCATCGGGACGATCCGTACGGACGGGTCCGTCACCGAGGCCATGGAAGTGATGCGGCGGGAGGACTCGATACACCGGGTCGACCTGGCCGAATTCGACCAGGACACGGTCGAGGAGCTGCTCCGTACCGTGTTCGGCGGACCCGTCGGGCGGCGCACACTGCACGAGCTGTTCAGCATGTCCGGCGGCAACGTGCTCTATCTGCGCGAACTGGTGCTCGGAGCCCTCCGGACCGGGGCGCTGGCGAGCGACGGGACGTTATGGGAGCTGGCCAAGGGCGCACGGCCGCTCACGCCACGACTGACCGAGCTGATCAACGCCCGGCTGGCGTCCGCGGGCGGCACGGGGCGCCCTCTGCTGGAGCTCCTCTCGCTATGCGAACCGCTGGGAGCCCTCGACGTCGCCGCCCGCCCGCAAACCCTCATCGACCTGGAACAGGCAGGGCTGATCCGCGCGTCCGGCGATGGGCGGCGCGTCAGCCTGACTCTGGCCCACCCGCTGTACGGGAAGGTTCTGCGAGCACAGACGCCCCTGATCCGGCGCCGGGCCATGCTGCTACGCCAGGCCGAGCGGATCGAGGCCCATGGTGCCCGCCGCGGTGACGACGCGCTGCGCGTCGCCTCATGGCGGCTCGCGGCCACCGGCACCGCCGACCCTGCCCTGCTCGTCCGGGCCGCGGCCACGGCTCGCCGCGCCCATGACCCTGCCGGCGTCCTCGCCGTGCTGAGCAAGGTGCCCGCCGAACACCACACGACCGGATCCCGGCTCCTGTACGGCGAAGCGCTCATGGAGACGGGCCGGTGCCACGAAGCCGAGGCGGTGCTGGCCGGCGTGTACGAGCAGGCGTCCACCGACCGGGAACGGCGGGTGGCGATTAGGATGCGGACCCACAACCTGTTCTGGATGGGCGCGCGGACGAAGGAGGCCCTTGAACTCAACGACGAGGCACTCGCCCGCGTCCCCCATGGAGCCGATCGCGAACTCCTGCTCATCGACAGGGCAACCATGATCACGATGTCCGGCAGGCCCGCCGAGGGGGTGGAGCTGCTGGACCCGCTTCCACGGGAGGCACTCAGGACCCAGGACGTGAACGGGTGGCTGTGGGGTACGTCGTCGAAGGCGACAGGGCTGGCGCTGCTCGGCCGTACCCGTGAGGCGTGGTCCCTGGCCGAGGCGGCCGAGCGGGCCCACCGGGCACATCCGCAGGACGAGCAAGCCCTGCTTCCCCCGGCGTTCACCTACGTGCTCCCGCTCACCCACGCGGCGGCGGAGGACGGCCGGCTGGCCCTGGCCCGTGAGATCGGAGCGCGCGGCACCGACGACCTGCTCACCGGGCGCGGCGGAGGTTACGGGGCGACGTGGAACGCCTTGAGCCGGGCACGGGTGGAGTGGCTGGCCGGAAGGGTGGCCACGGCGCGTCACTGGTATGCGGAGGCGGCGGCGCCGGCCCGAGCCCAGCACCATCTCCGGCCCCTGCGTCTCATCCTCTCCGGGCTGTGCGCGACCAGCGCGGTGCTCGGTGACGTCGAGGTGGCCGAGGCGGCCCTGGACGAACTTCACACCTACCCGGGTCAGCAGCTCTTCGCCGGCGAAGAGCTGCTCGGGGAGGCCTGGCTGCTGGCGGTTCGGGGGCAGCTGGCCGAGGCGCGGAAGACCCTCGTTCGCGCCGCCGCGACGGCGCGGGACACCGGCCAGCTGACCTGCGAGGCGCTGCTGCTCACCGACGTGGCCCGCCTCGGAGGGGCCAGGCAGGTGGCCGGTCGTCTCGCGACACTGGCCGGGATGTGCGACGGCCGCCTCACGACGGCCCGGGCGCGAATGGCGGGCGCCCTGGCCGCGAACGACCCGGAGAGGCTTGTCGAGGTCGCCGACATGCTCCAGGACATCGGCGCGGACCTCCTGGCCGCCGAGGCCGCCACCACCGCCGCCGCGGCCTGGCGGCAGAACGGCGCCCTCCGCCAGGCCGCCGCGGCGGCCGCACGCGCCGTGGAGCTGAGGACGCGCTGCGAAGGCGCGGACACGCCCCTTCTGGCCACCGGCCACGAGGCCGTTCCCCTGACCGCGCGCGAGCGCGACATCGCACTGCTGGCCGCCGGCGGCACGGCCAGCAAGGACATCGCCCGGACCCTGGTCCTGTCGGTGCGCACCGTCGACAACCATCTGCAGAAGATCTACACCAAGCTCGGGGTCACCACCCGGCGTGATCTCGCCCATGCCCTTCGGGGAAGGCAGGCTCAGCGGATCCCCACACCCGCCCCTCCCCCTCGGCTCCCCCCTCTTCCCTCGCGGGAGGGGGCAGGGTCGGAGCGGCGGGGGAGGCCGGCGGTCTCCCCCGCCGCGGTGACACGGGCTATGGGCCGTACGCCTTGACCTCCAGCATTCCGACCGAGAAGCCGGCGGCGCTCTGCAGCAGCACGCGCAGCCGGGTGGTGTTCACCGCGGTGAAGGTCACGGTGTTGTACTGGCCGGCGGAGACGGGGTAACCGCTCGCGCCGGCGACGTCGACGTAGGCGCTGCCGTTCCAGGACTGCAGCTTCCAGGACGCGGGCAGGTCGATGCCCTGGTCGTCGTCGAAGAAGTACACCTGCGCCTTGTTGAGCGTCACCGCCGACGGCCAGGTCAGGGCGCCCCACTGCTCGCCCTGCTCAGGCCAGGTGCCCCAGCGCGGGTTGACCGTGTCGTTGGAGGAGGACGGGTCGATGCCGTCGTTGAGGGCCGCGACCGACTCCCACGCCGAGGTGGTGGAGGCGGACGGCGTCGCCGACAGGGCGAGGTTGGCGCCGGCCGGCGGGGCCGTCCCGCCCCGGTTGTAGATCTTCACCTCGGTGAGGCCGCTCTTCGCGCCGGAGGCGTTGGTCATCAGCACGCGCACCCGCTGCGCGGTGACCGGGGTGAACCGCACCAGGTTGTAGTTGCCCTGCGGGGTGCTCGGCGTCTGCGCCTGGGAGCCGGCGTTGGTCCAGGTGCTGCCGTTCAGGTACTGGATCTGGTAGGAGGACGGCGGCCGGTAGGTGCCGCTGGCCGGGCGGCTGTCCTTGAAGTAGAGCCGGACCTCGTCGAGCGTCTTGGCGCTGCCCAGGTTCAGCTCGTACCAGTCCTGGGCGTTGGGCGAGCCGCCCGCCCCCCAGAAGGGCTCGTTGATCGGGTACCCGTCGACCGCGGAGCCGGTGCTGGTGCCCGAGCCGGTGTAGGAGGCCGACACGGTGGCGCCCTGGGCGAGGTTGGTCAGGTTGCCGGTGAGGTCGGCCCCGGCCTTGGCCAGTTCGTCGACCACGCGCGGGTCGGACTGGACGACCTGCTGCGGCGCCTGCATCCCCGGGACCGCCGTGTTGAAGGCGACCGTGCCGGCGGTGCCGGGGAAGGTGACCGCGCCGGTGCCGGGGTCGAAGACGAACGGCACAAGCTGGTTGACCGTGGCCGCCCGGCTGCCGTTGACGTAGATGGAGTACCCCTGGGGCACGCCGGGGTACTTGACCACGCCGTCGGCGGGGTCGTCCCAGACGATGGACAGGTCGGAGTTGCGGTAGCGGATGTTGTTGACCGCGAAGTTCGACCAGCCGATGTTGATCGGCGAGAGCTCCACCTTGTTGTCGTTGCGCGGGCGCAGCCCGGCGACGTCCTCGATCAGCGTCCAGTTGCTGCTGCCGAGGATGTTGTGGTGGATCCAGGACCGGTAGGTGATGGACGAGCCGTTCCAGTTGGCCCAGAACTCGTTGGCGTCCGGCCACTGGGTGTTGCCGCCGACGTACTGAGCCCAGGTGTTCCAGTAGAGCAGCTTCTTGTAGTCGTCTGTGGTGATGTACGAGCTGGGGTAGTTGCGAAGCGCCGAGGAGAAGAGCCGGAACTGCACGGTGGAGTTGATGGTCGAGAAGTTGTTGCTGCCGGGGTTGCCGGCCGCCGCGGCGGCGGCCTTGTCCTTCTGGTTGGCGGTGTAGAAGGGGAAGACCGGGTATTCGGCCGGGTCGGCGAACAGCCGCAGCGCCTCGCGGTAGGTCGCGGTGTTGGGCATGAGCCCCACCGCGTACGGATAGAAGTTGTTGATCTCTTTCCACGGGTCGAGCGTGTTGGTGGCCACGTGGCGGTGTTGCAGCACGCGCGCGGTCGGATTCCACAGCACGTTGACGACCGCGTTCTGCACGCGGGTGGCCAGCGCGCGCATCTCCGCCGCCTTGGTGGCGTTGCCGATCGCGTCGTAGGCCTGCGCCGCGGCGAGGGCTTTTGCGCGGTGACGGCAAGCTACCGGAGCCCAAGAAGGTCAGGGCGGGGGCCGTTCCGTCACCGTTGATCGACGTGTTCTTGCTCGGCGGCCGCGGCGTAGGCGGCGTCGAGGCGCTCGAACGGGCCTGGACCGTCGTGCGGCTTCGGCGGGGCGTCGAGGTGGCGGACACGAAGCTCGTCCATGAGCTCCTCGATGAACGCCGGACCCTCATCGCGCATGAGCTGCTGCCGGCTCCGGAGCTGGTCGCTGCCCGGGCGCCAGTCGAGGCTCCAGTTGCCGAGGGCGTAGATGATCGGAAGAGTCTGGATACCAGCTTCAGTGAGACTGTAGCGAGCGCGCTGCCCCCGCGCGGCGGTGCCGCGGGTGAGGATCCCTGCGTCGACGAGCCGCACGAGGCGGTCGGCGAGGATGTTCGAAGCGATGCCCTCGATCGACCCGGTGAGCAGCGCCCGAAAGTAGCGGCGGTCGCCGAAGATGACGTCACGAAGCACGAGCAACGACCAGCGATCTCCGAGCACCTCGACGGCGGCATTGATCGGACACCCGGACCGTGGTTCCACGATTCCTCCTTGACAGGTATTTCGTCCTACCTATAGTAGTTGCAGAATACAATCACTCTTGGGAAGAGGAGCTGATGGGCCGCTTCGTCTATTCGATGCAGGTGTCCCTCGACCTGCGGATCGAGCAAGTTCCTGGGGACAACGGTGCTGGCGAGTGGCTGCGTATCCACGAGGAGCTGCACCGCGAGTGCAACGCGCTGACGCAGGCGCTCGCGCTCATGGTCCAGGGCCGGGTCTACTACGAGGTCATGGAGGAGTACTGGCCACGGGCGCACGAGGACGCGTCGCTGCCGGATTTCATGCGTGAGTACGGCGAGATCTGGACCGCCAAGCCCAAGGTGCTTGTCTCCCGCACCCGCCGCAGCGCCGATCACAACACCCGGATCATCGGCGGAGACGACGCGATCGAGCAACTCGCCGCCCTGCGGGCCGGGACCGACGGCAGCATCAGTGTGGGCGGCGCGGCGCTCGCGACGCAGCTGCTCCGGGCGGGGCTTCTCGACGAGCTGCTGCTCTTCACCCATCCCGCGATCCTCGGCTTCGGCAGGCCGCTGTTCGACGACTACGATGTGCCGGTCGAGCTCGACCTGCTCGAGCAGCGATCGTTCGAGCAGGGCGTCACGATGCATCACTACGCCATCCTGGATGTAAAGGAGGCGAGCTCGTGCTGAGGCAGGTCGCGGAGGGTGTGCTGGTCCACGAGAGCGAGTTCGTGCAGAGCAACGCCGTTGTGGTGCAGGGCCGGGCCGGTGTGTTGCTCATCGACCCCGGGGTGACCGGCTCCGAGATCGACTGCCTCGCGAGCGACCTTCACGAGTTGGGTCAGCCCGTTGTGGCAGGGTTTTCTACGCATCCGGATTGGGATCACCTGCTCTGGCACGCCCGGCTCGGCGAGGCGCCCCGTTACGGCACGGCGCGCTGCGCGGCCGCTGTCCGAGATCAGCTGTCGGACGCAGGAGCGAAGGCTCGCATCGCCGCCCACCTGCTCGAGACGGAAATCGCCGGGCAGGTACCGCTGGACCTACTCGGCCTCATTACCGGCCTGCCCGCCGAAACTGCGCAGATTCCTTGGGATGGCCCTCAAGTCCGGATCATCGAGCATCAAGCGCATGCCCCGGGCCACGCGGCGCTGTTGATCGAGGAACGCGGGGTTCTCGTCGCCGGCGACATGCTTTCTGACGTCCTGATTCCGATGCTCGACTTGGACGACACCGCGGACCCGATCGAGGACTACCTCACCGCGCTGCGGCTGCTCGAGGGCGTGGCGAGCGACGTCGATGTCGTCGTCCCGGGCCACGGTTCCGTCGGCGGATCCGACCAGGTACAGGCACGGATCGACCAGGATCGGGCGTACGTACTCGCGTTGCGGAACGGCCAAGTTCCCGCCGACCCACGGGTCGGCCCATCGGCCAAGCCTGGCTGGGAGTGGGTGAGCGACGTGCACGAAGGGCAACTCCAGCGCCTCGCCCAATGAAGCGAGCGCGACGGGGCGCCCCGCCGGCGATCCGCCGCAACGCCGAGGCGTCCGCCCGCATCCCGTACTTGGCCAGCGGGCGGCACCTCCAGCAGCTGGTCCAGGACGTACCGCTGCCCGATCGTCAACAGCCCCTCCAGCACACCCCACAACCGCTTGGTCGTGTCGTCGCGGACCTTCGCGACCTCACCGACGGGTGGGGTGGTAAAGATCCACGTCCCACCCGACGCCATCCGCATCGGAACGGCCAGTGACGATAAGAGGCGTCCGCCGGGCTCCTTAACGTGACTGGCCGTTCGGTTGCTGCTCAAGCCCGGGGTCGCCTCAGTTGTCGGAGATCCCGTCACGGGCGTTGCGGGTCTCCGCCGCGTCGAAGAACGCCTGCGCGACGGCCCGCCACTGGGCCGTGCCGTCGTAGAAGCCGGGCAGCGTACGGAACTCGGCGACCAGGCCGCCGCGCGTGTTCGCGCCGCCGCCCACGTTGCCGGCCGGGACAGTGGGCAGCCCCTGAACCGCCGCGTTGCCCATGCGCCTGCCGCCGACTCCGGTCGGATTGGCGACGGGCTGACCGGCCAGCGCGACACCGGCGACGCCGGCCGCCATGTTCGACAAGGTGGCGGCGTCGGTGTCGCCTGGTGCCGCGGCGAAGACGTCGACCGCGGCGAGCGGCGTGCCGACGTCGGCGGCTCTTCCTGTGGCGGTGAAGAGCAAGTTCATCAGAGCGGCCTGGTTGGCCGTGAAATAAGCCTGCTCAGCGGGGGTCATCCCATAGGTGGTGATGACGCTGTTCGGGCTCTTGATGAGCACCGGCGCGAGGTTCTTGGCGGAACCGCTGAGATCGCCCAGCGTCAGCGTGCCGCGGCGGAGGTAGAGAGCGAGGTGGGTGAGCCATCCGCGCAGCCCGCGGAAGTTGCCCGCCTGCGCGCGTTGAGCTGTGGTGGCGGCGTTGTACGCCTGGTCGGCGAGGTTGCGCCCGATGTCGACCGCCTCCCGGATGTGGTCCTTGATGTCGCGGTAGATGCTCTGCTCGGTAGGGGTCGGCACGCGGGTCGCGACGGCGTACTGCGATTCGGCGTACCACTTCAGAAGGCTGTGGTATTCGCGCAGGTCGATGCCGATGTTGACCTGGATGCTGCCCTCGAGGTTGTGCTGCGGTACCCGGATCGCCGGGTAGGCGCCGGTGTCGGTGTAGTCGAAAGGCCCCAAGCTGACCGGGAGGGGCATCGCGGGGGCGCCGAGCGCCGGAAACGCGCCGACCCAACGGGTGGTGAGCTGGTTGGTCTGAACATCGATCTGGGTGATGAAGGCGTCGATGTTGTTCATGGCCGCGGTGAGCTGGGCCTGGCCGTCCGCCGGAGGGTCCATGACGATCTCGATGATCGAGTCCCGGCTACCCTGGCGGATCGGCCACCCCGCCCCCATCGGCTCCGGCGGCAGCACGCGGTCGTCGTGGTCGGCGTCGACCCGGTAACCGTTGGCGGGATTACGTATGGTCCCGTAGTTGACCCTGCCGTTCATGTCCCGCATGCCGACCGCGGTGATGCGGTGCCCCTGCTTCTTCGGAAGCCCCGCGACGGACTCCTTGGCGACTTCGGCCTTGATCTGCGCCACCTCGGCGGGGGTGAGCTTGTCGATGGGGATGGACACCTCGATCTCCAGGCCGATCGCCCGCTGGAGGACGAGGGCGCCCCCGCCCCGGAGGCGGTGGGCGGACCGGCGCGCCAGGCGTGCGCGGCCGGTGCCGATGCCGGCTCGCTCCCCGCGGGCGAGGGCGAGCAGTTCGCCCGCGCAGATGTCGGCCATCGTCTCGTCCGGGTCGTCCGGACGGCCGATGACGAGCCCGCGCCCCGCCTGGTGGGCGCGCGCGCCGGCGTGCTGCTGTGCGACGTGCGTCGCCTCGTGGCACAGCAGCCGCAGCCCGTCGAGCGTGCCGGGGTCGTAGGCGCCGGACCGGAAGTACATCTCGCCCCCGGCGGCGAAGGCCCTCGCACCGGCCGCGCCCGCGAGCTGGTCGGCGGCGGGACCGGCATGGTATCGGACGGCCGAGAAGTCGACGCCGAAGTACGCCGAGAACAGGCGCGTCAGCCAGTGCGGTAAGAGGCTTCCGCGGCCGTGAGTGGCGCGTATTTCTCCTTCCAAGGCGGCGCGGGAAATCGGGCGGGACGCTTTTTGGGCAGTTGACACACGGGCTCCAGAGTGTGGTGAGCGGGTATGCGGTCGGGCGGCCTACCCGAAATCGCGGCCACACGGCTCACCGTTACAAACCCACAGCTCACGGCCCGGATGGCGATATCATGCGCTCCATCTCGTGTCCAATGCCCTTTTCGCCTTGGCCGCGTGTGCCCGGGTGAAAGGCCGCGTCGGCCCGCCGTTCTTTTCTCGTCATCAGAAGCCATGCAAATCTGTGCGAAAAAGGCTAAATCATCTTATGTCATCATTCATGGCCATATTCCATGAAAGTCGGGATCGGCTTCCGTGGGGACGCGGTCGAGCGACGCGGAGTCGTGGGGCGGCCGGCAAGCGACCGTCGAGCTCGGTTGAACGTGCTGGTTCAGTAGAACTGTTAATCTGGTTCGGTTCGGACAACCAACTGGTTCACAAGTCGTGGCCTGCCCGCGCTGTCGTGCGGACCTTCCCGCAGGCCATCAACGCACCTGCGACCGCGGACTAAGGACACTGACTTGACGAAGACATTCGTGATCACGGGTGGCACCGATGGAATCGGGGCGGCTGTTGCTCGCGCGCTGTTCTCCCGGGGAGATCACGCCGTAGTGATCGGAACGGACCCGAAGAAGGCCGACCGTCTCATCCGCGAGGCGGCCGATGCGCCAGGAAGTGCGGCCTTCTTCCCGGCGAACCTCAGTCTGGTGTCGGACACCCGGCGCGTCGTCGGCGATCTGCTCGAGGCCTACCCGAGAATCGACGGCCTCGTGATGTGCGCGCGCTTCTTCCGGACGTACCGGTCGGTGACCCCCGATGGCTTCGAGGACAACTTCGCGCTCTTCTACCTGAGTCGCGTCCTGTTCGGCTACGGGTTGCTCGGCGCCTTCGAGAAAGCTCATGGCGCGGTGGTCGTCAACGTGGCCGGCCCGGGCCACGACACACCGATCGACTGGGACGATCTGCAGAGTGCCCGGCAGTACGACGGCGTGCGGGCGATGTTCATGACCGGGCGACTCAACGATCTGCTCGGGGTCACCTTCGCCGAGCGCCACGGCAAGGGCCAGGTCAAGTACGTGCTGTTCCACCCGGGGACGACATCGACGGGCTTCGCCGGTGAGTTCGACCCGCCGACGGCGGCGTACATCGAGCAGCAGAAGGCACTGGCGAAACCCGCCACCGCCGTCGTGCCTCCGATCCTCCGGCTTCTCGACGACCCGCCCAAGGAGCCGCTCAGCGCGTTCAACATGTACGACGAGCTGAGCGTTCGAAGCAGGCTCTTCTCACCGGAGTCAGCGGCTCGCCTCGCGGACATCACGGCAGAGCTACTGGACCTCCACGCGAAATAGCGGGCCCCGGCGGACCTTGGCGGCCCGCCGGCCATCGCACACCCCGCCGTCCCCGCCCACTGGATCGGTGTGGAGGGCCGCTGCCTTATGCCAGGCTGTCCAGCCAGGCGCGGTGGAGGCCGGCGAAGCGGCCGGCTTCGGCGATGAGGCGGTCCGGGGGGCCGTCCTCGACGACAAGGCCGGCGTCCATGACGAGCACCCGTTCGGCGATCTCGATGGTGGACAGGCGATGGGCGATGATCAGGGCGGTACGGCCGGCGAGGACGGTGCGCAGGGCGCGCTGGACGAGGCGTTCGCTGGGGACGTCCAGGCTGGAAGTCGCCTCGTCGAGGATCACCACGGCCGGGTCGGCGAGGAAGACCCTGGCGAACGCCACCAGCTGCCGCTGCCCGGCCGACATACGGCCGCCGCGCTTGCCGACCTCGGTCCGGTAACCGTCCGGCAGCGCCGCGATGAACTCATGCGCGCCGATCGCGCGGGCCGCCTCCTCGATCTCGGCCGGGGTGGCGGCCGGGCGGCCGAACCTGATGTTGTCCGCCACTGTTCCGGTGAACAGAAAGTTCTCCTGCGTCACCGTCACCACGGCCCGCCGAAGCGTGGCCTCGTCGAGGTCGCGCAGATCGACGCCGTCGAGCAGGACGCTGCCCGCCGTCGGGTCGTAGAAGCGGGCGATCAGTTTCGCCACGGTCGTCTTGCCCGCGCCGGTCGCGCCGACCACCGCGACGATCTGCCCCGGGGGGATCTCCAGGTCCAGCCGGGGCAGGACCGGCACGCCGTCGATGTAGGAGAACTCGGCCCCCTGGAACCGCACAGCGCCGCGCGGGCGCGGAAGCGGCACCGGATTCTCGGGCTCGGCCACCACGGGCCGCTCCTCCAGAACGCCGGAGAGGTTGGAGAGCGCCGCGCCGGCCGACTGGAGCGTGTTGTAGAACTGGGAGATCTCCTGCATCGGCTCGTAGAACTGCCGCAGGTACAGCAGGAAAGCGGCGAGCACGCCGACCGTGACCGCGTGGTGGAGCGCGAGCCAGCCGCCGTACAGCAGGACCGCCGCGACCGTGACGTTGCCGATCAGCTTGATGCCCGGCATGAACACCGCGACCAGGCGCATGCTGCTCGCGCTGGCGTCCCGGTAGCCGGTGTTGAGCTCCTCGAAGATCTCCTGGTTGCGTGGCTCTCTGCGGAACGCCTGGACCGCCCTGATCCCGGTCATCGACTCCACGAAGTGGACGATGACCAGCGCCACCGCCTCACGGGTCCGGCGGTAGACGATGCTCGACTCACGCCGGAACCACCGGGTGAACAGGAACAGGATCGGCAGCGGCACCAGCGCGACCGCGCCGAGCGGGAGGTCGAGCACGAGGAGCAGGACGGCGGTGCCGAACAGCGTGAGGACGGCGGTGACGATGCTGTCGAAGCCCGACTGCAGCATCTCGGCGATCGCGTCGATGTCGGAGGTGAGCCGGGCGATGACCCGCCCCGAGGTGTATCGCTCGTGGAACGAGAGCGACAGTCGCTGGAAGTGGTCAAAGACGCGGCGGCGCAGCTCCAGCAGAATGTCTTGCCCGATCTGTCCAGATATCTGGAGGAACGCCCGACGGGTGAACGCCTGGGTCAGCGTCGCGGCCAGGATCGCCGCGACGGTCACGAGCAGCGTCCCGGCGTCCTCGTGCCGCAGTATCGGCGGGATGCCGGTGTCGATGCCGACCTTCACCAGGTACGGGATCGCGAGGCCCGCCGCGTTGGAGACCACGATGACCGCGACCAGCAAGGCGATGGGCCGCCGGTGCGGACGCAGCAGGTCGCCGAGCAGCCGCCGGGACCGCGCTCGCAGCAGCACCGACACCTTGTCCGGCAGCTCCTCCTGCTTCTCCGTGGCGACGCCGCGCCAGCGTCCCGGTTCGACGGCCGTGCTCGGTCGCTCGCCGTCCTTCGTGCCGGTGACCGTGCGACTCATCGCAGCGCCTCCTCGTGGTCGAGGTCGGCGTCCTGCGCGAGCAGTTCCCGGTACTCGGGGACCTTCGACAGCAGCTCGCGATGCAGGCCGACGTGCGTGATGGTGCCGTCGCGGAGCAGCGCGACCTTGTCGGCGAGCAGCACGGTGGACGCGCGGTGCGCCACGACGAGGCCGGTCGCGTCCGCGAGCACCCCGCGCAGCGCTTGCTCGACCAGAGCCTCGGTCTCGACGTCGAGGGCCGACAGGGTGTCGTCCAGCACGAGGATCCTCGGCTTGCTGAGCACCGCGCGGGCCAGGGCGAGCCGTTGCCGCTGGCCGCCGGACAGCGACATGCCCTGCTCGCCGATCCGGGTGTCGAGCCCCCACGGAAGGTCGTAGGCGAAGGCGGCCTGGGCGATTTCGAGCGCCTCCCGCAGTTCCTCCTCGGTCGCCTCGCCCCGGCCGAGTGTGAGGTTCTCCCGCACGCTCATCGAGAACAGCGTCGGCTCCTCGAAGGCGGTGGCGACCACCGACCGCAGCGCCGGCAGCGCCAGGTCACGGATGTCCCGCCCGTCGATCGTGACCCGGCCCTCGGTGACGTCGGCCAGCCTCGGCACCAGGGCGGTCAGCGTCGTCTTGCCCGAGCCGGTGGCCCCCACGATCGCGACCGTCTCGCCCGGCCGCACGTCCAGCCAGACGTCCCGCAGCACCGGCCGTTCGCCGCCGGGGAAGCGGAAGCCGACGCCCTCGAACCGCAGGTGCCCGCGCGGCCGCTCGATCACCTCCGCGCCGCCGACGATCTCCGGCTCGGTGTCGAGTACCTCCATGACCCGGTCGGCGGAGGTCATCGCCTCCTGCGCCATCGCCAGGATGTAGCCGAGCGACGCGATCGGCCACACCAGTTGGAGCATCAGCGTGGTGAAGGCCACCAGGGTGCCGAGCGTCAACGAGCCCGCACCGACGGCCAGCGCGCCGAGCAGGAGCACCATAGCCAGGGTGACGTTCGGGATCACCTCCAGGAAGGTGAAGAAGCGGGACGCCAGCCGCACCTTGTCCATCGAGACCCGGTGGACCTTGCGCGCGACGGCGTCGAACTCGGAGAACACATGCGGCCTGCGCCCGAACGCCTTGACGGTGCGGATGCCGACCGCCGCCTCCTCGACGTAGGTGGCGATGTCGCCTTGCATGTCCTGGACCTCACGCGAGATGCGGCGGTACTTCTTCTCGAACCGCAGCGACACGGCGAAGATCGGCACCGCGGCCGCCACGATGAGCAGGCCGAGGGGCCAGTACATCCGCAGCAGCAGCACGGTCACCGTGATGAGCTGCAGGATGTTCATGACGAGGAACAGCAGGCCGAACCCTGAGAACCGGCGGATCGTGGACAGGTCGGTCGTCGCGCGGGACAGTAATTGGCCCGACTGCCAGTCGCCGTGGAAGCTCATCGGCAATCGCTGCAGGTGCCGGTAGAGATCGTCGCGGATCGCCGTCTCCAGTCCGAGCACGGCCTTGGTCTGCATCCACCGGCGTACGAAGGTCAGGAACGCCTCGGTTACGCCCAAGGCGAGTGCTAGGAGTCCGAGCGGGAGAAGGGCGGCGCTGCGGCCGTGGCCGACCGGGCCGTCGATGATCTCCTTGCCCACCAGCGGGATCGCGGTGGTGGTGGCGATGCCCGCCATGGTGGCGAGCCAGATGAGGAGCAGGCGGGGGATGTAGGGGCGCAGGTACGGCGTGAGCCGTCGCAGCGACCGGGACCTCCCGCTACGGGGTTTGTCTGGGGAGTCGGGGGCAGGGCCGGAGTCTTTACCGTCGGAAGGCATGAGGAAGCAGGGCATTCCTTACGAGTCGGCGCGATCGGCGCGATGGACAGGGCGGAGGGCGTAGGTGTCGCGGCTGCCTCGGGGGCGCGCGTGGGCAGCCACGGCCGCAGGGATTACCTTCACCTTCCAAGCCTGTTGCTCCCCGATCGACCGATTTTCGGGCGCTGGGATGCTCGACGCCCCGGCAGGTGTTCCGAGTTGGCATACCCACTGCGCGGACGCGGCCCACATGACCGGACGGCGAGCAGGACGAATGGCCCAGGCCGGACAGCGGTCGACCACCCAGGCGCCGCCACGCGCCGGGCGAGTCACAAGCACGATGGCTCCCGCGTCAGGCCGTACGGAGCCCGGCGACGGGTCACGGCCCTTTCACAAAGGGACGCCTGAACCACCCCGACTCGGCGTACGTTTCCGGGAGGGAAGTCTCCCCTTTCCCCCAGGAGCGGAGGTTGGCATGTCGGCCGATGAGACAGGGACGACACGCCGGAAGGTGCTCTTCCGGAGCGTTGCCGGCGGGTTCGCCGCCATGCTGGGTCTGGTCGGCATCCGGCCGGCACAGGCGTCGGTGGACACGGCGTCGGACGCGACCGATGAGGCGGCTGGCCCGATTCTCGCCAAGACCAGGAGCATCCCGGTTCGCGGCGGAAAGATCATCAAGGGTAAGTACGTCATCACCCAGCCGAAGAAGGGAGTGTTCCGGGCGTTCAGCGCGAAATGCACCCATCAGGGCTGCACGGTGGCGAGCGTCAGCGGCGGCACGATCAACTGTCCCTGCCATGGAAGCAAGTTCAACTTCTCGACCGGAGCCGTGGCGCAGGGCCCGGCCGGCAAACCCCTTCCGCGTAAGAGGATCACGGTCTCCAAGGGCGTCATCCGCCTGAAGTAAGGCCGGCTTCCGGCGCTCCCGCCCAGCGGCAGGGAGCGCCGGACCCCCCGCCATCCGAGCACCTCGATCTGACGGGCCGGGGCGAGCGCGACCTCGAACCGGGACCGGCGACCCGGCTACGCCCGCACCGCGATGCAGCGGATCGGGGCCGGCGCGCGTTCATAGGGCATGAACCATGAGACGGTCGCTCGCGCGTCCGCGCCGCCCCGGGCTGACGCGGTGCTCGCGAGCCTGTATGGCGAGTACCGGCTCGCCCTGGTGCGCCTGGCCATGCTGCTCGTCGGCGACAGGGAGAGCGCCGAGGACATTGTGCAGGATGTCTTCTCCAGGCTGCACGGCAAGCGCTCCGAGACGTTGACGCCGGCGTACATTCGCGTCTGCGTGCTGAACGCCTCCCGCTCGGTCCTGCGCAGGCGCCGCGTGGCCACCAAGGCGGCGCTGGGGCGGACGGCGGACAAGCCGGTGGACTCCGCGGAGACGGCCGCGCTCCTGGGAGAGTCGCGGCAGGAGATGCTGACCGCCCTGAGCCGGCTGCCCAGGCGGCAGCGCGAGGCCCTCGTCCTGCGCTACTACCTCGACCTGTCCGACGCCGACATCGCGCGGGCGACGCGCGTCAGGGAGAGCACCGTGCGGTCCACCGTCTCCAGGGCCCTGGACCGGCTTCAGCGCGAACTGGGAGGAAAGGCATGACTGGCATCGAGGACTGGCTCAGAGACGCGCTGGCCGCCAAGGCCGAGACCATGCGGGACGATGGGCGGCCCCGCGCCCTGCCCGCGCCGCGTGGGCGAGAGCTCAGGTGGTGGGCGCCGGTGGCGGTGGCGGCCGCACTCGTGGTCGTGGTGGCGGGTATCGTCGTCGGGACGCATACGGTCACGTCGCCCGCTCCAGCGGTACGGCCGACACCCTACATCGGCCCCTTCGCGCCGCCGGTCAAGCAGGTGTGGCCGGCCGCGGTGCACGAGATCCCGGCCACGGGGCCGGGCGGCAGGGCGTTCAAGCCGGACGTGTTCGTCACCGACCGGGTGGTGGTGGGCCGGGGGCTCACCAGGAACCGGCTCGACGGGATCTGGTCGTACGACGTGGACCGGCGGAAGTTCACCGGCATCGCGCCGCTCAAGGACCCGGGCGTGATGAACGAACCGGTGGTCTTCGGCGACGGGTACCTGGCGTGGTCGGCGTTCCGCGACCGCCTGACGGAGATCTGGGCGGTGCCGGTCACCGGCGGCGTCCCGCGCCGGATCGCCTCGATCACGGGCGTGCTGACCAGTGAGAACAGCTACTACGGGATCGACCTGGCCATCGCGGGCGGCATGGCCGTGTGGTCGCCGTTCGACGGCGGCGTCTACCGGGTCCCGCTGAAGGGCGGGAAGGCTTCCCTGGTCTCCGGCACGAGGGGCCACTACCTGGTCGAATGGCCGTGGGCCGGGTGGCCTCGGCTGGAGATGACGGACCACCCCATCCCCCGTCCCATGGAGCACCTGAAGAACGTGCTCACCGGCGAGCTCAGGAACGTGGCCCCTCCCACCGGGCGAGCGTCGTGGAACGACTGCGGGGTCACGTGGTGCTTCAACGACCTCGACGCGTGGCGACGCGACGGAACCGGCCTGCGCAAGCTGCCGGGGACGGCCCGAGGGGAGCTCTACTCGGGCCGCTTCGTCCTGCTGCACCAGAGGGACCGTGACGGGAACCAGGCGAACGCCGCCGTACACGACATCGCCACGGGACGCACCGGCCTGCTGTTTCCCACCCCGTCACGCCGGGGCGACAAGGCCTCTCCCACCCTTCACCTACAGGAAGGCATGTTCTGGTTCCTGACAGGGCGGGGCACGCAGGTTCTCGTCAACCTGGCCGCCGCCGGCCGATGAGACGTCGGCGAAGCGGCGCGGCAGAGGGGAACCGGCTCCCTGCTAGCCCCGGCATCGCGGGACCCGGCCGCTCGTCCGCCCTTGCGCGGCCTCGCGGGGACCGACGCTCAGCGGCGGAGTAGCGGTTCTTGCCGCTCGGCGCCGATGGGGTCCGGAGTGAGCAGGCTCCGGGCGTGGGTGATGGCCGCGGGGGTGCCGGGAAAGATCAGGCCGTCTCTGCGCAGGTGGGCGGCTACTCCGAGGGTGGCCAGGACCTGGTCGTGGGCTGGGCGGATGCCTGACAGCAGCACGATGATCCCGCGGTGTTCCAGGCGGGTGATGGCGTCGCCGAGGACCTGGGCGCCGGTGGCGTCGAGGGTGGTCACCCGGGACATCCGCAGGATGACCACGCGGACGTCGGCGATCTCGGTGAGCTCCAGCAGGAACCGGTGGGCGGCGGCGAAGAACAACGGCCCGTCGAACCGGTAGGCGACGATGTGCTCGGCCAGCAGTCGCTGCTCCTGTTCGCTGTGGTCGCCGGCCTCGAGCGGCACCTGCTCCAGCTGGGAAGTCCGGGAGATCGCCCGCAGTGCCAGCACGATCGCCATACCGACGCCTACGGCGACCGCGGTGACCAGGTCCAGGACCACGGTGACCGCGAAGGTCACGACCAGGACGACGCCGTCGCCGCGCGTGGAGCGGGCGATGGCGCGCAGCGAGCCGACCTCGACCATGCGGATCGTCGTGGCCAGCAGCACCCCGGCCAGCGCGGCCAGCGGAATCTGACCGACCAGGCTCGCGGCGGCGTACACGATGAGGGCGAGCACCGCGGCGTGGGCGAGGGCGGCCAGGCGCGAACGGCCCCCGGCGCGGACGTTCACCGCGGTCCGGGCGATCGCTGCGGTCGCGGGGACTCCGCCGAACAACGGGACGACGAGGTTGGCGATGCCCTGACCGAACAGTTCCCGGTCGGGGTCGTGTTTCTCACCGACGCTCATGCCGTCGGCGACGCTCGCGCACAGCAGGCTCTCCAGCGCGGCCAACGCGGCCACGGCCAGCGCCGAGGGGACCAGGGCCGCGAGCGATCCGATGTCGACGAAGCCCAGGGACGGGGCGGGCAGCCCGGCGGGTAGCGCCCCGATCCGGGCGACGTCGATCGGCCACACCGTGGCGACCACGGTCGCCCCGACGATCCCCACCAGGGAGAAGGGGATGGCGGGCCGGACCCGGGCACCGGCCACCATGAGCGCGGCCACCGCCAGCGCCATGATCAGCGGAGCGGCCCGCGGGTGTTCGACATAGCGGGCCAGTGCGTCCGCGGCGACCTGCCACACCTTGTCACCGTGCGCGCCGGTCACCCCCAGGGCGGCCGGCACCTGTTGGAGGGCGATCACCACGGCGATGCCGGCGGTGAATCCTTCGATGACCGGGGTGGGCAGGTAGCGGGCGTAGCGGCCGGCCCGCAGCGCTGCCGCGATCACCAGTACCAGCCCGGCCATCAGGCCGACCATGAGGACCCCGCCGGTGCCGTAGTGGGCGACGATCGGGACAAGGACGACGGTCATCGCACCGGTCGGACCGGACACCTGCAGGTTGCTGCCGCCGAGGACGGCGGCGAGCGCGCCTGCCACGATCGCGGTGACCAGGCCCGCCTGGGCTCCGAGTCCGGAGCTGACGCCGAACGCCAGCGCCAGCGGGAGGGCGACGACGGCGACGATCAGTCCGGCGAGCAGGTCACGGCCCGGGTTGCGGCGTGCGGGATGCCAGTCCGCCCGTACGGGCAGCAAGCCGGGAAGCCGTTTCAGCACGGTCGCTCGGTGGGCTCGGCTTCGGCTTCGCGCGCGGTCGTGTCCGCGACTCCCAGTTCGTGCCTCAGACGGTCCAGGTCGGTGCCGCCGCCGCTGTACTTCAGCTCACGGGCGACCTTCGTCTGCTTGGCCTTGGCCCTGCCGCGTCCCATTGACCTCGCCATTCCTGTCGATGTCGCTATCTATGCAATTGCTAATCTTAGCAACTGATGGACAGAGCCATGCGGGAAGCGGGCGCGGTCGGGCCGCTGGGCGCCGGTTGTGCTTGGCGCCGGGCGATCACCGTGACGGGAGGCGGACAAATGCCACCTCCCGTCACGCGAGGACACCCGGGCGCCGCGCTCCTGGCCGACCGACTCCCGTGGGTGTCCCGACCTAGAAGTCCATGTCGCCGCCGGGCATGGCGGGAGCGGCCGGGGTCTTCTCGGGCTTCTCGGCGATGACCGCCTCGGTGGTGAGGAACAGCGCCGCGATGGAAGCGGCGTTCTGCAGCGCCGAACGGGTGACCTTGGCGGGGTCGATGATGCCCGCCTCGAGCATGTTGACGTACTCGCCGGTCGCGGCGTTGAGGCCGAAGCCCACCTCGATGTTGCGCACGCGCTCGACCACGACGCCGCCCTCAAGGCCGGCGTTGATGGCGATCTGCTTCAGCGGCTCCTCGAGCGCCTTGCGGACGATCGCGGCACCGGTGGCCTCGTCGTTGAACAGCTCCAGCTTGTCGAACGCCTTGGCGCCCGCCTGCAGCAGAGCCACGCCACCGCCGGGCACGATGCCCTCCTCGACGGCCGCCTTCGCGTTGCGAACGGCGTCCTCGATGCGGTGCTTGCGCTCCTTGAGCTCGACCTCGGTCGCCGCGCCGGCCTTGATGACGGCGACGCCGCCGGCCAGCTTGGCGAGGCGCTCCTGGAGCTTCTCGCGGTCGTAGTCGGAGTCGGTGTTCTCGATCTCGGCGCGGATCTGGTTGACCCGGCCGGAGATCTGCTCGGGGTCACCGGCGCCGTCGACGATGGTGGTCTCGTCCTTGGTGATGATGACCTGGCGCGCGCGGCCGAGCAGGTCGAGCGTGGCGGTCTCCAGCTTGAGGCCCACGTCCTCGCTGATGACCTGGCCACCGGTGAGGATGGCGATGTCACCGAGCATGGCCTTGCGGCGGTCGCCGAACCCGGGGGCCTTGACGGCGGCCGACCGGAAGACGCCCTTCATCTTGTTGACGATCAGGGTGGCCAGGGCCTCGCCCTCGACGTCCTCGGCGATGACCAGCAGTGACTTGCCGGCCTGCACGACCTTGTCGAGCAGCGGAAGGACGTCCCTGTTGGCGGAGACCTTGCCGCCCACGATCAGGACGTACGGATCGTCCAGGACCGCTTCGAGCCGGTCGGAGTCGGTGATGAAGAGCGGCGCGATGTAGCCCTTGTCGAAGCGCATGCCCTCGGTGAGCTCAAGCTCCAGGCCGAAGGCGTTGCTCTCCTCGACGGTGATGACGCCTTCCTTGCCGACCTTGTCCATCGCCTCGGCGATCATCTCGCCGATCTGCGTGTCGCCGGCGGAGATGGAGGCGGTCGAAGCGATCTGCTCCTTGGTCTCCACGTCCTTCGCGAGCTTGGAGAGCTCCTCGCTGACGCGCTCGACGGCGGCCTCGATGCCCTTCTTCAGGGACATCGGGTTGGCGCCGGCGGCGACGTTGCGCAGGCCCTCGCGCACCAGCGCCTGGGCGAGCACGGTGGCGGTGGTGGTGCCGTCACCCGCGACGTCGTCGGTCTTCTTCGCGACCTCCTTGACGAGCTCGGCCCCGATCTTCTCCCACGGGTCCTCGAGCTCGATCTCCTTGGCGATCGAGACGCCGTCGTTGGTGATCGTGGGAGCGCCCCACTTCTTCTCCAGCACGACGTTGCGGCCCTTGGGACCCAAGGTCACCTTGACGGCATCGGCGAGCTGGTTCATCCCGCGCTCGAGACCGCGCCGGGCGTCCTCGTTGAACGCAATCATTTTCGAAGCCATTACTGCTCCTGCTCTTGATGGGGCTTGCCGGGACGGCGCCCGCGACGGACGGCCTGCCGGCGGGCGGATGACCCGCGGGCGGACCTCGCCGTCCCGGCACACGCCTTGCGGTTGGCACTCTCCAGGCGTGAGTGCCAGGCGTCCCAGCGCACTCTACCCACAACTTGCGCGGCACGCATATAGTGCGCGCCGCGCAATAACGGGTAGGGTCGGCCCATGAACGACGACGCTATGGACCTCCGGGCGCGCAACCGGCAGGCAACCCGGGAGGCGATCAGCCACGCCGCGCTGCGCCTGGCCATCGAGCAGGGCCCCAACGGGCTGGCCCTTGTGCGCGTCCACGACATCGCCACGGCCGCGGGAGTATCACCCCGCACCTACAACAACTACTTCTCCAGCAGGGAGGAGGCAGTCTGCGCCTTCCAGGCCGACCAGTCCAGGCGCGCGGGGCAGGCGCTGCGCTCCCGGCCCACCGGCGAGCCGCTGGACCAGGCCGTCATCGCGGCCATGATCGAGCTCTACACCGCCCCCGAGCCTGACAAGGCCGGCCTGCGCATGATCATGTCGACGCCGGAACTGGAGGGCGAGGCGCTGAAGGCGTTCACCATGGCGGAGGGCCCGCTCGCCGAGGCGATCGGGGCGCGCACCGGCACTGACCCAGGACGCGACTTGTTCCCCACCGTCATGGCCGCCGCGGTCGCCGGCGCCATCCGCGTGGCGGGGCGGCGCTGGCTCGAACCCGGTAACACCGAATCCTTCGCCACCGTCCTGCGCAGTGCCCTGTCCTGCGTCGTGCCCGCAGCGCCGCCCGAAGGCCCGCGGGGTCGGTGACCAGCACGCGCAGGCCCGCCGTTTAAGACATCGCCGAGCTGGGTGCCATCAGGCCGAATCGATGAAGGATTGACCTGTTCACCAGCGATCTCAGAAGGCGGCCTTGCCGCCGACCGGCACCTCGTCGATGTACTGAGGCTCGCCGGCGAGCAGCGGCTGGAGCTTCGCGACCAGCGCCTTCGCCTCCTCGGTCGTGAAGAACCTGCCGTGGGCCTCTTCGCTGGTCCAGCCTTCGGTGACGTAGACGATGTCCCGGTTGCCGGCCGAGCGGCTGACCAGGAAGACAACGCAGTCCTCGTTCGGCAGGGACGGCGCGTTGAGCAGAAACTCGACCAGCTCGTCACCCTTTCCGGGCTGCGCGGTCATGGTGGCGTGAAAACCGTGGTTGACGGCCATGGGGGCATCTCCTCATTCGTGGAGCTGTTGTGCGCTCCTGGGATATCGACCAGCCCATGTAAGCATCGTGAACAGCGGAAATGCTAGAAAGATACTCCCGACCTCTTGCCTGATCCTATCGTTGCGGCGATTATCGTTTCGTGCTTCAATCGGATCATGGACCTTGATGAGCTGCGTACCTTGCTTGTCCGCCATTCCCGGCCCGACATGACCACCGCCATCGACGGTGTCCTGATCTCGAAGGTCGAGCAGTCGACTCCGCCGTCGCCGTCGATGTCGGGCACAGTGCTGGCACTCATCGCGCAGGGCGCGAAACGGATCGCGCTGGGCGACCGCGTTTACGAGTACCGCGCCGGGCAATACCTGCTCGCCTCGGTCGACATGCCGATCACCGGCCACTTCACCGAGGCCAGCCCCGAGCGGCCGGCAGTGGGCTTCGGCCTGATCCTGCACCCGGCCACCGTCGCCGAGCTGCTGCTGCAGGCGGCCCCCGGAGACCTCCCACCCGCCGGCGGCGGCGCGCCGTCCGGCATGGCCGTCAGCGACGCCTCCGACGCGCTCGTCGACGCGGTGATCAGGCTGCTGCGCCTGCTCGACCAGCCACGCGACATCACCGTGCTGGCACCGCTGATCAAACGGGAGATCCTCTGGCGGCTCATCATCGGTGAACAGGGCGCCGTCGTACGCCAGCTGGGCCTCGCGGACAGCAGCCTCACCCACATCGCCCGGGCGGTCCGGTGGATCCGCGACCACTACACGCGGTCCTTCCGCGTCGAGGACGTGGCGCAACTTGCCGGTATGAGCGTGTCCGCCTTCTACCGCAACTTCCAGGCCGTCACCGCGATGAGCCCCATCCAGTTCCAGAAACAGATCCGGCTGCAGGAGGCCCGGCTCCTGCTCGCCACACACCCCAACGACGTCACCGGCGTCAGCCACCGCGTCGGCTACGACAGCCCATCACAGTTCACCCGCGAGTACCGCCGCCAGTTCGGCGCGCCTCCCAGCCAGGACGCCGCCCGCCTGCGCGGCTCGACGCTCAGCACCGCACCATCCCTGGTTTAAGGCAGGGCGCCCATCGGTGCTGAAACCTGATGAAGCGCTTAGCACCCGCCCGGTCAGCAGGACGGCGAACCCGGTGCGTGGGCGCTGACCAGAACGGCCGTGATGAACAAGCCGACCAGGCACAGCAGCATGCGCTTGCGCGCGATCCGGGCGCTGAGGATCGTAAGGAGCGGCGACCCGACGACCATGCCTAGCGCGTAGACGCTCATCGATCTTCTAGTCGGTGTCGTGGGAGATCAGCAGGGTCAGCACGTTTCCGCGTGGGCTGAGCGCGCCGATCGCGAGCTCTTGGTGCACCCAGTACGGCTGCCGCCTGGTGGTCCTGAACGCCATCCATCGCCATCGGGCGGCGAGCTCGTTGACCCGGTGGACGGACGCCTCGGCGGGGGCGCGCACGAGGCCCGCGACCGACTGCCACGCCCGCAGTCTGCCGTACCCGCCGCGGAGCCCTTGGGAGTGGCTCGCGTCGCAGTAGGCCATGGTGAACAGCTCGTCCACCACCGCGTTCAGGCTCACCCGCTCGCCGTTCAGCGCGACACGGGCGCGAAAGGTGTGCGGTAGGAACGTGTTCACCCCCAGGGGCACCAGTCCCTGGGGCTCGAAACACCGGGGAAGCTCGATGACCATCGCCTCCCCCGGCGAGCTCCAGTGTCGCACCGCGGCGGTGATGAGCCGCCCGTCCTCCCGGGTGCTCACGATCTCGGGCCCGCGGCCCGCAGACCCTCCGCGCGCGAGCCAGGCGTCCCACAACGGGGTGGGGCCATCCCCGTCTCCCCCGGTCGGCGGACCTTCCGGACCGGCCGGGCGCTGAAGGAGCCGCGCGATCTCCGGATGCTCCGGGGCGGGGAGCCGGCGGTAAGGCGTCCAGCCGGGATCGAGGAAGGCCGCGTCGATCCAGCGCTCTGCCCGGGTGCGCTTCAGGGGCAGCCCGGCCAGAGGATGCCCCAGTTCCAGCAGGACGGCCGCGCACCGCACCGCCGAGGGCACCCGGGCCAGGTTGACGCGGCGTACCACCAGTTCCTGCGTCAGGCAGGCGATCAGCTCCGCCCACGCGTCCGGCTCGGCGGGCACGCGCTCCAGCAGGGGCAGGAGATGGTGGACCGGCCGCCGCTCCGCCAGCAGCGCGGCCAGGTCACGGATCCGGCTGAGCTGCCGGTCGCCGCCGTACTGGTCGCGCACCAGCTCGGCCAGCGCTCCAGGGTCGCCTGGGACGTGCGACAGGGCTGGCGTGTGCAGCCCACTTATGATCTCGTGCGAGATCATGCATACCCCTTTGGCGATCCCGCCGTCACGATCGTTCCTCTCATCCCCGCATGGGCTGGACTCTCAACCCCATGAATAGACCGGCGGCCCTGCGCACCGGTTGCGGATGACTGGTGGACCCCACCTGAAGAATTCCTCCACCTTCCATCTCGGTTTCGCGCATGCCCAGTCCGTCTCGGCCACCGGCGCGCTGACCCGGGTCCTCGGGGCGTTGGCCAACGCCGGTTTCCTGGCCGTGGGGCTCGCGGCGGCGACCAGCATGGTCGCGCCGAACGCCAAGGGGCGGGCGACCTCCATCCTGCTCGGGGGCGTCACGCTCGCGTGCATCGCCGGTGTGCCCGCCGGTGCCGTGCTCGGCCAGGCGTTCGGCCCTGGTCGGCCCTCCGCTCCCGAGAATGTCCCCAGCCGCCAGGTAGCGGGGTGAGAGATCACGATTGCGGTTCGTGATCGTTTCGGAGCGGTGAATGTGGCTGGTTGGGCGGTCACGGCCCGACATCGGGTTGGCGATGACGCCGACCGTGGCGTCGGCCACCAGCCGGTGGCGGCTCACCCGCCAGCCGTTGGCGTGCTGCTCGCCTATCGCCTTCCCTGCCTGCCGCCGTCGCGCGTGCCGTCTCCGGGATACGCGTTTCCGCAGCCGCTGACAAGGGTCACGATCGTCATCTGACAAGACCTGCCTGATTCCTCCGGTTTGACGCATGCCGATATCGGAATATGATGGCTCTCATGGCACGAGCAGCGACGACGTCGGACGTCTTCAACGCGATCGCCGAGCCGCAGCGCCGGGAGATCCTGGCACTGCTGCGGGCGGGTGAGCGGCCGGTGACCGAGTTGGCCCAGGAGCTGGGGATGACCCAGCCGGGGGCGTCCAAGCACCTGCGGGTGCTCCGGGAGGTGGGGCTGGTGCGGGACCGCAAGGCGGGCAAGCAGCGCCTGTACGGCCTGGACGCCCGCGGGCTGCGACCGGTCCACGAGTGGACCGGCGGGTTCGAGCTGTTCTGGAACGAGAGCTTCGACCGGCTGGACGCGTACGTGCAGGACCTCAAGCAGGCAAGACAGGAAGAAAGTAACTGATGAGCGAGACGGGACAAGGAGCGCCGGCGCAGTCCGCGACGGCCGACCGCGAGATTGTGATCTCCCGGGTCATCGACGCCCCGCGGGAGCTGGTGTTCGAGGCGTTCACCGAGGTGCGGCACCTGTCGCGGTGGTGGGGGCCGGAGGGGTTCACCACCGCCACGCGGTCCTTCGAGTTCCGCGTCGGCGGGGTGTGGGACTTCGTGATGCACGGGCCGGACGGGACGGACTACCAGGAGTGGATCACCTGGACCGAGATCGTCCCGCCGGAGGGGATCGCGCTGTTGCACGGCGAATACCGCGGCGACCCGAACGCCTTCGAGTCGGTCCTCGCGTTCGCGCCCGACGGGGCGGCGACCCGGATCGAGATGCGCACGGTGTTCCCCACCAAGGAGCTGCGCGACGAAGCGGTCGAGAAGTACCACGCGATCGAGGGCGGCCAGCAGACCCTGAGCAACCTGGCTGCCTACGTCACCGAGATCGTTCGGAAGGGAGTTGAGGGCTGATGGCCGGGAAGGTGTTCTTCAGCGTGTCGATGTCGCTGGACGGTTTCATCGCACCCGAGTCCCTCGGGGATTTGATGGGGCAGCAGTGGATGGAACTGCAGCGGTGGATATTCCCGCTGCGGTTCTTCCGGGAGAACCTGAAGCTCGGCAAGGGCGGCGAAGAAGGGCGCGACAACGACATCGCGCGGGAGACGTTCGAGCGCACCGGCGCGAGCGTGATGGGCAAGCGCATGTTCGACGCCGGCGAGCAGATGTGGCCGGAGGAGGCGCCGTTCCACACGCCGGTGTTCGTCGTGACGCACGAGAAGCGTGACCCCTGGGAGCGGCCGGGCGGGACCACCTTCCACTTCGTCAACGACGGCATCGAGACCGCGCTCGACCAGGCCCGCGAGGCCGCCGGCGACCGAGACGTCCGCATCGCGGGCGGCGGCGCGACGATCCTGGAGTACGTGAACGCCGGCCTGGTCGACGAGTTCTCGATCGCGCTCTCACCCGTGCTGTTCGGCTCCGGAATCCGCCTGTTCGAGGGCGTGGACGCGGGCCGCGTGGCCCTGGAGCCGGTCCGCGCGGAGCCGACGCAGCGGGTGACCCACCTGACCTACGCAGTCCGGGAGCGGTAACTGTCTCGACCTCAGCGCTCCCCCGCCGAGGTCAGCAGCGCGGTGAGATCCTCGACGCTCTGAGCGTCAGGGCCCTCCCCGCTCCCGAACATGTCCCCAGCCGCCGATTAGCTCCCCCGTGACCACGCGGGCTCGCCGTATTCGGCGACGTATGCCGCGTAGTTCTCCGCGAGGATGGCCCGGCCGGCCTCTGCAGGGAGGTGGTCCACCGAGGAGACCGCCGGCACCTGTCGGCTGTCGATGGTGCGCGTCCGGCACCTGAGCCCGGTGCCGCTCGATCGACCGGCCCGACCAGTCGTACTCCGCCGGCAACGTCGGCTCAACCTTCACCTGGCCGGCCATATAGTCCACCGCAGCCTTGGGCAGCTCACCCACGTGCTGCGGGAACCGGCCCTCCTGCTCGAAAAACTTCAGCATCAGGCCGAACCCCAGACGAGTCGCCCCCGTCCTGTTCCCCACCAGCTCCCAGTCGCCGTCCAGCAGCGTCCACGCCGCGATCAGCTCCTCCGGCTCCCACTCCCGACGCACCCGAACCCACCCTCCACCCGACCGCCTCTGACACCAACACGATCAAGTAGAACTCCACCCAACCAGCTACATTCACCGCTCCGAAACGACTACGAACCGCAATCGTGATCTCTCACCCCGCTACCTGGCGGCTAGGGACATGTTCGGGAGCGGAGGGCCGGTCGTACTGCTGCTGGCCGCGCTGGTGAACGCCGCCACCTTCTGCACCTTCACCTATCTGACCCCGCTGGTCATCAACATCAGCGGATTCTCCGAGCGCTGGGTGCCGGTGATGCTGGCGCTGTTCGGTCTCGGATCGTTCGCCGTCGTGACCATCGGCGGTCGCCTGTCGGACACGCGGCCGATGCGGGTCCTCATTCCGGGCGGGATCGCCTTGTTGATGTCCAGTCCGGCACCAAGGGACAGATTGAAAAAATAGGTAGATCGGTCTATTTTTGTGTCATGGGACAGAAGGGCGCCGAGACGCGGGACCGGCTACTGGATGCGACGCAGGCGTTGGTCGAGACCGGGGGATACTTCGGTGCCGGGCTCAACCAGGTGATCGCGGTCAGTGGCGCGCCCCGCGGCTCGCTCTACTTCCATTTCCCCGATGGCAAGGACCAACTGGTCGGCGAGTCCGTACGGCGGGCAGGCCGGGCGATCGGCGATGCCTTGGAGGGCCTGGCCGACTCCAGTCCGTCCGTGGCGGAGTTCGTCGAAGGAGTACTGCGGCACCTGGGCGACCGGCTGGAGGGGTCGGGCTGGCGCAAGGGGTGCCCGGTGGCCACCGTGGCGCTCGAGATGGCCGCCACCAGCGACTCGCTGCAGGAGGCCTGCTCGGAGGTCTACACCTCGTGGGAGAGGGCCCTCCGTGCGCGTCTGGATGGCCATCCAGACGCCGACGACCTCTCGGTCACGATCCTGGCCCTGGTCGAGGGAGCGCTCCTGCTGGCCAGGGCGCACCGCAGCAGGGAGCCGCTGAGTCGTGTCGCCCGCCAGATCACCGCCTTGCTGCGCTGACACGGCCCGCCGCAACCGGCGGGCCTCTTTTCAAGCCTAAAAATATGTAGACCGATCTATTGGAGCCTAATGGACGCGATCGTCTTCGGCGCAACCGGTTTTATCGGCCGTTCCCTCGTCGCCGGGCTGCTTGGCAGGGGGCAGCGGGTGGCGGCAGCCGTACGAAACGACACCCTCACCCCCTGGCTGACCTCCCAAGGCGTCGACACCGGCGGGCTGCTCATCATCGCCGCCGACATCACGCGACCGCTCACGGGCCTGCCCGAAGCGCGCGACGTCTACAACGCCGCCGCGCGCTTCGCGTTCGGCCTCGGAGTGGAGGAGGCGCGAGCGACCAACGTGGCCGGAGCGCTCAACGTGCTCGAATGGGCCGCCGCGCTTCCCGGACTGCGGCGGCTCGTGCACATCAGCGGCTACCGGGTGAGCGCGTTCAGCGGTCGCCCCGACTACGCCAGGCTTGGAGCGTACGAGGCGTCGAAGCTCGAGGCCGATCTCGAGGTGCGGGCCCGGGCCCGCGAGCTGGAAATCCCGCTGACCATCGCCAATCCCAGCACCGTGATCGGGCCGGGCCAGTACATCGGCCTGGCCGCCCTCGTCGAGGACCTGTGGAACGGGCGGCTCCCCGCGATCCCCGGCGGCCCCGACATCTTCCTGCCGATCGTCACGATCGACTACTTCGCGCGTTTTCTGGCGGAGATTCCCGAATCACCTGCGGGTGAGCACTACTGGGTGCTCGACGACACAACTCCCCTCCTGCCCGAACTGATCAGCACGATCGCCGAACATACGGGCGTGCGGGCGCCTCGCCGTACCATCCCCGTCGGCCTCGTACGGCGCCTGCCGCGCAAGATGACCGGCGCCGACCCCGAGACGCTGTCGTTCTTGTCGGCTGACCGCTACCCGACGGCCTCCGCCCGCGCCTTCGCCGCGACCGCCGGCCTGGAGATGCCCCCGGCCGCCGACGCCCTGCGCGCCTGGGCCGACGACCTGGTGGCCACCCGCTTCGGCGCCGGGTCGCCCTGGCTGAGCCCGTACGGCTTCCGCACAGTGGCGGGCAGCCGTACGTGGGTGAGTGGAGAGCGTCACCGCCCCGCCCACGTCCTGCTGCACGGGCTGCCGATGAACGCCGACCTCTGGGCGCCTCTGGCCGCCCGCCTCTCCGGCCCGATCCTGGCCCCCGACCTGCCCGGCTTGGGACGCTCGGCCGCCGCCGTCCAGCCGGTGGACGCGTGGCTGGCCGACCTGCTGAGCCCGGTGCGGACCCGCCCTGCGCTGGTCGCGCACTCGCTGGCCTGCGGGCCCGCGCTCCGCTTCGCCGTCGAACATCCGGAACGCATCAGCAAGCTCGTACTCGTCTCCCCGGCGTTCCTGCAGGCCCCCAGCCCACGGCTCCTCCGCTCGGGCCTGGCCGTGCCGATGATGCGCCGCATGTCCGCCGCTCGCCTGGCCGGGGCGCTCGGCCTCCCAGAGGGGCCGGAGGTGGCGAGCGCCGCAGCGGACCTGCGCCGTCCCGGGGTGGCGCGCCGGGTGATCACGGCTCTGCGCACGGCTTTCGCCGAGCGCGAGCGGTCGCGGGCGCTGCTGGACCGGGTGAGCGTTCCGGTCGAGATCGTCGTGGGCTCGGCTGACCCGCTGGTCGTGGGCGTCGACCACCCAGTGGCCGAGATCGCCGGGGCCGGGCACTACCCGCAGCTCACCCACCCGGCCCAGGTCGCCCGCCACCTCGGCGTGGCATCCCACCCGATCGGCGGATGACTCCAGGAGCCACTGTCAGTCGCCGAGGAGCGCGGCGATGGCGTCGGCGCCGCCTTGGTCCAGCCAGGCGGGGTAGTCCAGCAGGCCGGGGCCGAGGTATGCGGCAGGGCCGGCGAAGGCGGATGGGCCCGCGCGAGCGCGATTCTGGTCAGCCGGTCTTGGCGGCGAATGGGCCGCCGGCGCCGAACGCGAGCCGCGCGAAGTTCTCGCCGATGCGGCGGTGTCCTGCGGGGTCGGGGTGGACCTCGTCGGGCAGCGGCAGTTCGGCGTAGTCCGTCTCGCCGTAAAGGTCACGGCCGTCAAGGTAATGCAGGTTCGGGTCGTCAGCCGCCCGCTGCTCGACGATCCGGGCGAGTTCGTCGCGGATGACGTTGAGCGTCAGGCGCCCGGCGGCGCGTTCGGCTGGGTCGCCCGTGGCCTTGAACCGCAAGGTCCCGCCGTCGAAGTCGGGTGCGAGGGGGCCGGGGGTGTCCTCCTGGACCGGGCACAGGATGGAGGACGCGACCAGCAGCGGCGTGGTCGGATGCCCCTCGCGGATGGTGTCGAGGAAGCCATGGACCGCAGGGGTGAAGGCGCGCAGGCGCATCACGTCGGTGTTGACGACATTGATGCCGATCTTGACGCTGATCAGGTCCGCGGGGGTGTCTCGCATCGCGCGGGCGGTGAACGGGTCGAGCAGCGCGCTGCCGCCGAAGCCCAGATTGACCAGTTCCACTCCGCCCTGGGCGGCGGCCAGGGCCGGCCAGATGGCGGTCGGGTGGGCGGCGTTCGAGCCGTGGCTGATGGAACTGCCGTGGTGCAGCCACACCCTGCGCCCGCTGTCCGGCGCCGGCTCGACCGGGGCGTCGGTGCGCAGGGCGATCAGCTCGGTGATCTCCGTATGAGGAAGCCAGATCTCGACGTCCTTGTCACGCGCGGGCAGATCGGTGAACCGGGCGGTGCCGGGAGGCCCTTCGCGCAGTTCGACGGACTGGGTGGCCATGTCGATCGTGCGGACTTTGCCGCCGGTCACCGTGGCCTGGGCAGCGAGACGGCCGTCGACCAGCAGGTCGTATACGCCGTCCGCCGGGGTCGGGAGACCTCGGTAGGCCCTCTTGGTGGGCAGTGTGTCCAGTTCGATGGTGGTGGCCCGGGTGCGGAAGGCCAACCGCACGCCGGACGGCTGGGCCTCGGCCACGGCCAGCTGGTCGTCAGGGATCTGCCGGCGAGCCCGCGCGGGCAGCCGGTGCGGCAGCAGGCCGTGCGCCGTGCGTTCCACGTCGAGGAAGCCGCGCAGGATGTCCGCGGTGACGGGTGTGGTGATCCAGTCGTGCTCGGTGTTCATTGCCTCAGCCTGTTGATCAAGATTTACGGATTGTTCAGATGCGCCGGTGCGCGGCGCGGCCGGCCGCGTCCGGCGGTGCGGCCCCCGATGGTCGGGGTGTGGTCCAGCTCCGCAGCAGGGCGTCGAGGGAATCCACGATCCAGGACCAGGACTCCTGCGGGTCGACGGCGGTGTGGCTGAAGCCTCCGCCCATCTCCAGGCTGACGTAGCCGTGGAAGACGCTGCCCAGCATCCGGACCGCGTGCGTCTGGTCCGGCTCCGTCAGGTCGTAGCCGCGCAGGATCGCCCGCGTCATCTGTGCGTGCCTGACGCCGGCGCTGGCGGCCGCCGTCTTGGGGTCGAGCCTGAGCTGGGCGGCGGCGTAGCGGCCGGGGTGCTCCCGGGCGTAGTCGCGGTAGGCATCGGCGAAAGCGGCCAGAGCATCCTTGCCGGCGCGCCCGGCCAGGGCGGCGGCGACCCGGTCGGCGAGTTCCTCCAGGGCGAACAGGGCGATCCTGGTCTTGAGGTCCTGGGAGTTCTTCAGGTGCGAGTACAGACTCGCGACCTTGACGTCGAACCGCCGGGCGAGCGCCGAGACGGTCACCTGGTCGAAGCCGACCTCGTCGGCCAGTTCCGCCCCCGCCTGGGTCAGGCGTTCCGTGGTCAGCCCTGCTCGAACCATAGCCTTCCTCCCGTCTAGCGACAATCATTATGCATTTGCCTAAGGGTTTTAGGCAAATCAGCCTGCCGTTCCGCTGCGTCGCCCCAGTCCCGCTGTTCGGCGGCGTCGGCACTGCTCGAATCTCTCGCGCAACACGACACCCCGAACGCCCTCGGTGCGGCGTGGGGGTGCACCAGTGGCGGCCGGAAAATCTGTCGCCGGAGGGCTCGACCATGGGTATGGTCGCCAGGTGCCTGACGCGATCTTCGCTCACCCTCGCCTCGCACCCGTCTATGACGCTTTTGACGGAGATCGCGACGATCTGATGGCCTACCTCGACATCGCCGATGAATTGAGGGCAGGCCGTGTGCTCGATGTCGGTTGTGGGACAGGATGCCTGGCGGTCCTGCTCGCGGACAGCGGCCGCACGGTTGTGGGCGTCGACCCGGCCAGGGCATCGCTTGAGGTCGCGAAGTCGAAGGATCGCACCGGAAGAATCACCTGGGTTCACGGCGATGCCACGACGGTGCCGGCGATCGGTGCCGAGCTTGCGATGATGACAGGGAACGTGGCGCAGGTCTTTCTCACCGATGACGGCTGGAGACGGACTCTCCAGGGCATCCACGCCGCACTTCGCCCAGGTGGTTACCTCGTGTTCGAGACCAGGCGTCCTGAACGTCGGGCATGGGAGGAATGGGCGGTCAACGCCGCCCAGATCACTCGCGATGTTCCAGGGATCGGATCAGTGGAGCGGCGTCTTGAGGTCACCGACGTGAGCCTTCCGTTGGTGACCTTCCGCTATACCTACAGGTTCCTGGCGGACGGCGCCGTCGTCACCTCGGACTCGACCCTCCGGTTTCGCGGCCGCGACGAGGTGGAAACAAGCCTGGTCGCCAACGGCTATCGAGTGCTGGACGTGCGAGAAGCCCCTGATCGCCCAGGCCGCGAGTTCGTGTTCATCGCGGAGCGCGCGACCTGAAGGCGCCGGGCCGCTTC
This sequence comes from Sphaerisporangium viridialbum, assembly GCF_049674955.1. Classification (GTDB taxonomy): domain Bacteria; phylum Actinomycetota; class Actinomycetes; order Streptosporangiales; family Streptosporangiaceae; genus Sphaerisporangium; species Sphaerisporangium viridialbum. The sequence continues at coordinate 4,577,897 of NZ_CP187232.1, forward strand.
TCCCCTACTCGGCCATTTCTCAACGACGAGGTTTTCACCCGTCGAACGAGACCAATCACCAGCACACGACCCACCCGCCGTCAGCGTCGAGATCCCCGGCACGTACAGCACGGCGATGTCCGCGGACTCCACGGCCTGCGCGTACTCCACATCCGTGGCGGCGGCAAAGCCGTGCTGGTACTCCGCGACGCTGATCGGCTCGACGCCGTTTCGCATCCGGGCGGTGTAGAGGTTCCCGCACAGGTGGTCGACCTCGAGGTGAAGCGGGCAGGGTGCCATGCCGCGGACGTCGAAGAAGCTCAGGCAGCCCTGAAACGATGTGGGTGGTGACCGTTCTCTCTCGCTCCGCGCGCCTGCGGTTCACACCGCGCCGGGTAGCAGCGGGCCGCCACGCCAGGTCGGCATGGGCTGTTCGCCGACGGCGACGTCGTAGGCCGCACGCGCCACCAGGCGGGTGGAATCGAGTGTCGGAAGAGGGGCGATGCCGGGCGTGACCAGCAGCGGAATCTCCGTGCAGACCAGGGCGACCGCGTCACATCCTCGCGCCGCCAGGCGTTCGATGACGCGGAGGTACGCCTGACGCGACGCCTCGGTCACCACGCCGTTCACCAGCTCATCGAAAATGATCCTGTTGACGATGCGGCGGTCTTTCTCATCTGGCACCTCGGTGGCGATGCCCCGCGCATTCAGCGCTCGCGGGTATAGCGGACCATCCATGGTGAACTTGGTGCCCAGCACCCCGACCCGCTGGTGACCGTCGCGGGCTGCCCGCTCGGCGACCACGTCGGCGATGTTCAGGCCGGGCAGGGCAAGATCGGCTCCCGGCACTTCGAGAGCCATGTGCGCCGTGTTGTCCGGGCAGACGAAGAAGTCCGCGCCCGCGTCGGCGAGCCGCTGCACGCTTGTGGCCAGGGTGGTCCGGATCGAGGCGTGATCCCCCGCCTCCCACGCCGGCATGCTGTAGCCGAAGGCGATGTAGTCGAGGGTCACGTCAGGGTGCTCGTGGCGGCCCGTCCGCAGGAACCCTTCCTGGCAGAAGGTGAGAAAGCACAGCGCGGCCCCTTCAGTGCTGTGGGCAACGATGCCGAGGTGGCTCAAGACGGCTCCCGCGATAGAGATGACGGATGGCTCCATCCTGCACCGATCAACCGCCGAGCCTTACTCTGAGGTATCGATAGGTATCGAGCCCATGCCTTGGAGGTATGGATGGATCTCCGGTTGCTCGGTTATGTGATCGCCATCGCCGACGAGGGATCGATCAGTGGCGCGGCCCGTCGCCTCCACGTGACCCAGCCGACCGTAAGCCGGCAACTACGAGAGCTGGAACGGCGGCTGGGCACCGACTTGTTCACTCGGGCGGGTCGCGGACTCATCCCGACAGCGGCAGGTCAGGCGTTGCTGCGCCGGGCCGTGAAAGTCCTGGCCGAGGCCGAAGCCGCCGTGGACGAGGTACGGCTGGCCGCCCAGGGCAAAACCGGATGCCTCACGATCGGCTTCGCCGGATCCGGCATCAACGGCGCGCTGGGCGAAGCCCTCGGGCGCCTCCGGGTACAACTGCCCGACGTCGATCTCCGCTTGGTGGAGCTGTTCGACGACGCCGAGATGTCGGCCGGTGTCCTGGACGGACGTCTCGATGTGGCAGGGCAGCGGCTGCCCGTGCGCGACTCCAGGCTCGCCACCCGAGTCTGGACCCGCGAACCACTCACTCTTTTCCTTCCCACCGCCCACCCGCTCGCGATGACGCGCGAGGCGGTGCCGGTATCGGTGCTCGGCGACATCCCCTTGGTGCTGTGGCCAAGAGAGTCCGCACCCCACTCCCACGACGAGATCATCGCGATGTGCCACCGCGCCGGCATCGTGCCCCGCGTCGGCGCCCAAGGACGCAGCGTGCAGACAATCCTGGCTCTGGTGGCCGCCGGCTTCGGCGCGGCCGTCATGGCCGATTCCTACCGGGTGCTGCACCGAGAAGGCGTGACGCCACGCCGGATCACCGGCACGGTCACCACGCTCCACCTGGTCTGGCGGGCCGACGACATCAGCCCACTCCTCGCCCACTTCCTGACCTCACTGGACGGGCACAAGACTCTCGGCCGAGGGTGAAAGACGAGACCGCAGGTGCCGCAGCCGGCCGGCCGACCACAGCACTCCTGGCGGGAGGCGTGGGCTCAATGGATGCGCTGGGCCATCGCGTGGATCGCAGGGTCGGCGAGGACGATGTCGAGCAGGCCGGGGAAGCGGGCGTCGAGTTCGTCGCGGCGCAGGGTGAGGTAGAGCTTACGGCCCGCGCGGCGCTGGCGGATGACGCCGTTCTCCCGGAGGGAGCGCCAGTGGTGGGTCATGCTCGACTTCGGGACGTCGGGAAGAATTTCGCCGCAGAATCTCTCCTTCCCGTCCGCCAGCGCCTGAGCGATCTCCAGGCGGAGAGGGTGCCCCAAGGCGGCCAGGACACCGACGAGCTCAATGTCATCGATGTTGGGGTGATGCAGCACGGCCATCTGCCCACTGTACGTGATTCTCGTACGGATGGGTGTTGCCGTAGTACACGGGAAGAATCGTTGGCTGGGCAGGCTCAGCACGTTCCCGGGTGTCGAGAATGTGGCACTGGCTCCGTCCCAGGTACACCAGTGGCCACGACGGGCCGCGCGACGAAGAAGGAGAACCACCATGACGATTCAGCGGATGGACAACGTCGGCATCGTCGTCGACGATCTTGAGGCTGCGGTTGCGTTCTTCGTAGAACTCGGCATGGAGCTGGAAGGCAAGGCGCAGATCGAAGGCCTTTGCGCGGACCGCACCGTCGGACTCGACGGCGTCCGGAGCGACATCGCGATGATGCGGACCCCGGACGGCCACAGCAAGCTGGAGCTGACGAAGTACCACACCCCCGCGGCGGTCAGCGCCGAGCCGGAGAACCCGCCGCCCAACACGCTGGGCCTGCATCGTGTCATGTTCGCCGTCGACGACATCGACGACGTCGTCGCCCGCCTGCGCGCCCACGGCGCCGAACTCCTCGGCGAGCTGGCGCAGTACGAGGACAGCTACCGGCTCTGCTACGTCCGCGGCCCCGAGGGGATCATCGTCGCGTTGGCCGAGCAGCTCAGCTAACGGCCCGCCGCGGCCGACCGGTGATCAACCAGAACGATCCGCTGGATGGACCGAGCAGGACAACGGGAGGAATAACCGTGCGACCGAACGAGATCACCGAGGTTCTGAACCGACCGATCAGTCAGGAACTGTTGGCTCGCGACGTGACCCGCTTGGCCTACGTCGCCAACGACGGCACACCCCGCAATGTCCCGATCATCTTTACCTGGAACGGCTCGGAGATCGTCATGTGCACTGCGAAGAACGCTCCGAAGCTCCAGGCCCTGAGCGAGAACCCGATGGTCGCCCTGACGATCGACACCGAGGCGCACCCGCCCAAGATCTTGCTCATCCGCGGCCGGGCCGAGCTGGACTTCGTCGATGGCATCCCGAACGAGTATCTCCAGGTGACCAGCACCTACGAGATGACGCCCGAGCAACGGGTCGAGTGGGAGGCGGAGGTGCGTTCCCTCTACCACGACGGCATGGTCCGGATCGTCGTGACCCCGAACTGGGCGAAGCTGATCGACTTCGAGACGACTCTGCCGAGCGCGGTCGAGGAGCTGGTCCGGCAGCGGGAGGAGCGTCAGCGCGGCTGAGCGGCGGGCGGCCGCTCGCATTGGGTGGATCGCCCACGCCTCAACCCCACCGCGGTACGCGGAGTCTGTGAAGTCCGCCAGGAAATGTCGCGGTGGCATGTCGAGAACCCGCGCGCGGCTCCGTCCCCGGCAGTGAACACGGCCACAATGGGCTGTACCGCACCAAGGAGAAATATGATGGCCAAGTACCTGCTGCTCAAGCACTACCGGGGCGCGCCGGCACCGGTCAACGACGTGCCGATGGACCAATGGACGCCGGAGGAGCTTTCTGCCCACGTGCAGTACATGGTGGACTTCGCCGCTCGGCTCGAGGGCACGGGCGAGTTCGTCGACGGTCAGGCGCTCTCCCCGGAGGGGACGTTCGTCCGCTACGACGGCGAGGGGCGGCCGCCGGTCACTGACGGCCCGTTCGCGGAGACCAAGGACCTGATCGCCGGCTGGATGGTGATCGACGTCGAGACCTACGAGCGGGCGCTCGAGCTGGCCGGCGAGCTGTCCGCGGCTCCGGGCGCGGGTGGCAAGCCGATCCACGAGTGGCTGGAGGTGCGCCCGTTCATGGCCGAGCCGCCAACGGTGATCGAGTGAAGGAGTCGCTGCTGCGGGAGCTGGTGCCCGTGGTGATCGGTGTTCTCGTCCGTCGCGGAGCCGACTTCGCGGCGGCCGAGGATGCCGTGCAGGACGCCCTGGTCGAGGCCGTACGCGTGTGGCCGGAGGACCCGCTGCGAGATCCCAAGGGCTGGCTGATCACCGTGGCCTGGCGTAAGTTCCTCGACGCCGCCCGCGCCGAAGCCTCGCGACGGCACCGCGAGATACGCGTCGAGAGTGAGCCCGAGCCCGGCCCGGGCGAGGCGGCCGATGACACGCTCCAGCTGTACTTCTTGTGCGCGCACCCGTCCCTGACACCGGCTTCGGCCGTCGCGCTCACGCTGCGCGCGGTCGGCGGTCTGACCACACGTCAGATCGCGCAGGCCTACCTCGTGCCGGAGGCGACCATGGCCCAGCGGATCAGCAGGGCCAAGCGAACCGTCTCGGGCGTGCGGTTCAACCGGCCAGGTGACGTCGCCACGGTGCTGCGCGTGCTCTATCTGGTCTTCAACGAGGGCTACTCCGGTGACGTCGACCTCGCAGGCGAGGCGATCCGGCTTACTCGCCAGCTTGCCGCAATGACCAAGCATGAGGAGGTCGCGGGCCTGCTCGCGCTCATGCTGCTCCACCACGCGCGGCGTCCGGCGCGGACCGCTCCCGACGGCAGGCTCGTGCCTCTGGCCGAGCAGGACCGCGGACTGTGGAACACCCGCCTGATCGTCGAGGGCGTCGACGTGCTCCAGGCGGCCCTCGCCCGCGACCGGCTGGGCGAGTTCCAGGCCCAAGCCGCCATCGCCGCGCTCCACGCCGACGCCAGGACGGCCGCCGAGACCGACTGGGTGCAGATCGTCGAGTGGTACGACGAACTGGTGCGCCTCACCGACAACCCGGTGGCCCGCCTCAACCGGGCCGTCGCCGTCGGCGAGGCCGACGGCCCGCGGGCCGGCCTGGCCGCCCTGGCGGAGCTCGACCCCGCCCTGCCCCGCCACACCGCCGCCGCGGCGTACCTGCACGAGCGTGACGGCGACCCAGTCACCGCGGCACGGCTCTACGCCCAAGCCGCCCGATCAGCACCCAACCTCCCCGAACGCGACCACCTCACGCGACAGGCCGCACGACTCAACGCCCAACTGCGCAGTTGAGCGGGGGCACCAGGCATTCACCGCCCCGACCGGATGTCCGCCCGCTCGCACGGCGAGTTCGTCCTGCCGATCCTCGCCCTCGGCGGCGACATGAGCAACTATGCGACCCTGCGCGACAGCCTGCCCACCAAGGGCACCCACGTGGGCGTGGTCGAAGTCGCCGACTGCGGTCACTACATCCCCGAGGAACGGCCCCAGGTCGTCATTGACGAGTTGACCGACTTCGTCGCCTGACCGTCAAGGCCGAGTTTCGATTAACGACGGTGGACTTTCGTCGCTGAATGAGAGAAGCGTCGAGGAGTCGACCGTAATATCTAGACAGTTTGTACGTAACATTCTAGGCTCGCACCAGAATGACCCGCAAAGTTAGCGAAAGTCAGCGAACCACCTCATCCATGGGGCTTGGCACCGTACGGCGGCGGCCGGGGCAGGCGCGCGCCGTACCGATCACCGGGGTTCCGCGACCCCGGCTCACTCCGTATCCGCACCACCGCACCTGATCATGCCGCTTGCCCCGGCCCCACAGCGCTCGAAGGCGAGGTGACTCACAACCCCTGACAGAGACCTGTTGACTGTTCCACCTGCAGCAGTTTGTCCGAACGACGTCGCTGACGGATTCCCACCTCGCCGCGTCGTTGGCGTGATCGGCGCACGCCTGTCTGGACTCGTACGACAGGAAGCGAGACCACCGATCATGTTACGAAAACTAGCCTCATGCGTCGCCGTACTCACGGCCGCCCTCAGCCTGGCCCCTCCAGCACACTCCGCGGCGCTCGCGGCGCCCGGCTACACCCAGGTGACGCTGGCCAAGGGCGTGGCGGAGACCGGCGAGCCGATGGGCCTGACCGTCCTGCCCAACCGGGGCGTGCTGCACACGTCGCGTGACGGCACGATCCGCTACACCGACGTGCTCGGCAACACCAAGGTGGCGCTCACCATCCCGGTGTACACGCACGACGAAGAGGGCCTGCAGAGCATCAAGGCCGACCCGAACTTCGCGTCGAACCGGTGGGTGTACGTCTACTACGCGCCGCCGCTGTCCACCCCGGGCGGTGACGCGCCGGCCTCGGGGACCCCGGCCCAGTTCGCGCCGTTCAACGGGGTGAACCGGCTGGCCCGGTACACGGTCAACGCGGACTACACCCTCAACGCGGCCTCCGCGGTCACCGTCCTCGACGTCGCCACCAGCCGCGGCATGTGCTGCCACGTCGGCGGCGACATCGACTTCGACGCGGCCGGCAACCTCTACCTCTCCACCGGTGACGACACGAACCCGTTCGAGTCCAGCGGCTACACGCCGATCGACGAGCGGACCGACCGCAACCCCGCCTACGACGCGCAGCGCACCGCCGGCAACAGCAACGACCTGCGGGGCAAGGTGCTGCGGATCAAGCCGAGCGCGGCGGGGGGCTACACCATCCCGGCGGGCAACATGTTCGCGCCCGGCACCGCGAACACCCGGCCCGAGATCTACGCGATGGGATTCCGCAACCCGTTCCGGATGAGCGTGGACAGGGCCACCGGCACGGTCTACCTCGGTGACTACGGGCCCGACGCGGGCACCACGAGCGCGACCCGTGGCCCCGCCGGGACGGTCGCGTTCGAACGCATCACCCAGCCCGGCTTCTACGGCTGGCCGTACTGCTCGAACTACAACGCGCCGTACGTCGACTTCACCTTCCCGAACGGACCCTCGGGCGCCGCGTTCAACTGCGCCGGCGGGCCGGTGAACAACTCGCCCAACAACACCGGCATCACCCAGCTCCCGGCCTCGCGCGCGGCCTGGCTGCCCTACGGCGGCGGCCAGGACCGGCAGGAGCTGTGCTGCGGCAGCCTGTCTCCGATGGGCGGCCCGGTTTACAACTACGACGCCGCGCTCAACTCGGACGTGAAGTTCCCGGCGTCGATGAACGGCAAGGTGTTCATCGGCGAGTTCGGCCGACGGTGGATCAAGGCGGTCACCCTGGCCGCCGGGGGCGGGGTGGGCACTATCGAGGCCTTCCCGGCCTACACCGGCACCCAGGTGATGGACATGGAGTTCGGGCCGGACGGCGCGTTGTACGTGCTCGACTACGGCACCGGCTGGTTCGGCGGCGACGCCAACTCGGCCCTGTACAGGATCGAGTACAACACGGGCGGCGGCCGGGCCCCGATCGCGGTGGCCAGCGCCAACCCGACGTCCGGGAACGCGCCGCTCACCGTGCAGTTCAGCTCGGCCGGGACCACCGACCCTGACGGCGACCCGATCACCTACGCGTGGGACTTCCAGACCGACGGAAGCACCGACTCGACCGCGGCCAACCCGACGTTCACCTACACGGCCAATGGCACGTACACGGCGACGCTGACGGTGAGTGACAACACCGGCCGCAGCGCCACGGCGAGCGTCACCATCGACATCGGCAAGCCGACGGTCACGCTGAACCTACCGGTCAATGGGCGGGTGTTCAGCTTCGGCGACGCGATCCCGTTCCAGATCACCGTCAACGACCCGAACGCCCCGACCGTCGACTGCAGCCGGGTGAAGATCACCTACATTCTCGGCCACGACAGCCACGGCCACCCGATCACCAGCGCAAACGGCTGCTCGGGCACCATCCAGACCACCGTGGACGGTGAGCACGACTCCGCCGCGAACATCTTCGGCGTCTTCGACGCGGAGTACACCCCCGTCGGCTCGACCACGGCCGTCCACGCGCCGCAGGCCGTCCTGCAGCCGCGGACCCGCCAGGCCGAGCACTACAACGCCCAGCAGGGCGTGACGGTCGTGGCCAAGCTGTCGGCCAACGGCGGCAACGCGGTCGGGTACATCGAGAACGGGGACTGGATCTCGTTCACGCCGTACAACCTGAGCGGGGTCACCTCGTTCACGGCGCGGGTCGCGTCCGCCGGCGTCGGTGGCACGATCACCCTGCGGGCCGGTTCTGCGACCGGGACGGTGATCGGCACGGCCACGGTCGCGCCGACCGGTGGCTGGGAGACCTGGGCCAACGTCACCGGCACCGTGACGCCGCCGTCCGGGACGACGAACCTGTTCCTGGTCTTCACCGGTGGCGCGGGCTCGCTGTTCGACATCGACTCCTTCACGTTCGCCAGCGGCACGCAGCCGCCGCCCACGGGGACGAACCTCGCGCTGAACAAGCCGGCGACGGCGTCCAGCGTGGAGTCGGCCGCCTACCCGGCCTCGGCCGCGGTGGACGCGTCGGCGACGACCCGGTGGTCCAGCGCGTTCTCCGACCCGCAGTGGATCCAGGTCGACCTGGGCGCCACGTACACCATCAACCGGGTGCGCCTGGCGTGGGAGGCGGCCTACGGATCGGCGTACCAGATCCAGACCTCGCCCAACGGGACCACGTGGACGACCGTCCGGTCCGTCACCGGCGGCAATGGCGGTGAGGACGACAACACCGGCCTGAGCGCCTCCACCCGGTACGTGCGCATCTACGGCACCACCCGGGCCACCGCGTACGGGTACTCCCTGTTCACCTTCGAGGTCTACGGAAGCTGAGCACCACGGCGGGCCGAGCGCCGCGCGGCGCCCGGCCCGCCCTTTCACGTAGCGCCGCCGCGGGGCGTCCGAGCGATGGACGCCCCGCGGCGCCGCTCATCGCCTGGGCTTCTGCGGGATCCTCGGCAGGACGTACGGCGGGCCGGCGTACGCCAGGTCGGCCTTGACGGCGTTGTAGGCGCGCTTGGGCTGGTAGGACTCGTCGTACAGGGTGGCCATGCCCTCCGGGGGGTCGGAGAACCAGCCGGGCACCCAGGAGTGCCTGTCGGTGAATCCCCAGACGGTGTAGGACAGGCAGTGCCGGTTGGCCAGGCATGCCTGCAAGAGCACGCTGTAGTTCGACGCCGACGCCTGGAGGCGGGGGTTGATCTCGTTGGAGTCGCCCGCACGCACGCCGTCGGTCATCTGGCTGCGCACGTCCACCTCGGTGAACGCCGTGGCGAGCCCGAGGTCGGAGAAGGCGCCCAGCACTTCGCCCACCTGGAAGGCGTCGTAATCGCCGTACTGGGTGCCAAGGTGCCCCTGGCTGCCTACGCCGTCGATGGGGACGCCGCTCGCGCGCAGTTGCCTGGCCATGGTGTAGACGTACCAGGTCTTGTCGGAGGGGCCGCGGTCGCCGAACGCCTCGATGTTGTAGTCGTTGTAGAACAGCAGGGCGCCGGGGTCGGCGGCGCGGGCCCAGCGGAAGGCGTCGGCGATGTAGCCGGGGCCGAGGTGCTGGGCCCAGAAGCCTTTCAGGTGGATCGATGACGGGCTGTCCCACGGGTCGCTGGCCGCCTCGTTGACGACGTCCCACTGCCAGATCTTGCCCTTGAAGTGCTTGACGACGGTGGTGATGTGGTCGCGCAGGATGTCGCGCAGCTGCGCGTCGCTGATCGTCCCGTCGTTGACGCCCTGGGTGAGCCAGGTGGGCAACTGGTTCTGCCAGACCAGCACATGACCGCGGACCTGCTGCTTGTTCCTGCGGGCGAAGTCGATCAACTCGTCGGCCGGACCCCACTTGTACACGCCCCGGGTGGGTTCGAGCGCCTCCCACTTCATGACGTTCTCGGCGGTGACGGTGGAGAACTGCGACGCGGCGAGCGCCCGGTACTGCGGATCGGCCGCGTCGCGCAGCGCGTCCATGTCGATCGCGGTGCCGATGGCGAGCTCGTGACGGGCGGCGAGCGCGCGCAGGCTCTGCTCGGCGACCGTGGGGTGCCGCTGAGCCGCGAAAACCGGCACGGCGGTCAGCGCGCCGGCCAGCGTGAGCACGGCGGCGCCGATGGCGAAGAAACGTCTCATTGAACTCCCTTGGGATCCGCCCCCGAAATTTTCGGCTCAATTGCGAAACATGATGGTAGTCAAGCGCTCAATCCTAGAAAAGACCCATGTTGCAAACCCGAAATATTTCGGTAACCGGGAAAACCCGCGCCACCACGGGCGGGGCGCGATCTAGCGCGCCTGCCTGCTGATCCCTCCTATTCACGGGTCGCGGCACTCGGTATGCCGCCGGTGGAACGGGGCTCCGACGCGTTGCCGAACGAGGCGGCGGGCGTGGGCGAGCCCGGAGGCTTGGCCGATCGAGCGGCACCGGGCGCAGATTCGCGCCGCGCTGGGTTTCCGGGAGTCGACGCGGGCCGATGAGGACGAGCTGATCGAGTGGCGGGCGGCCCCGATGGCGCTGACTGATGAGGGCGTGCCGGCGGCGCTGTTGGCGCGGTGCTGGGCGCTGGTGTTCGTCAACACCAGCCTGGTCCGGTCGGTCCTGAACGACCCTGCCTGGGCCGACGGTACCGGCGTACGCGGCGCTCCGCCGCTTCGCGAGGAGCTTGTCCGTCCACAGCGGACGGCAAAGCAAAGGCAAGGAGGTTACACACTCCTTGCCACTCTCAACGTATAGCGCACCGGGGGACTTGCGGCAAGACCCGGGTCATGCCGCAGAATCGTCGGCCGAGGCCAGCACCTGATCGCTGGCCGAGGCCAGAACCCACGAAAACCGGGAACGTGGAGATCGTCGAGCCGGGAAAGTGCCTCGTCCACCTCAGATCGGAGCCGATGACGTGAACCCCCTGACCACCAGCGCCTTTGATCTTCCCGACCACCTCTCCCCCAAGGCCGACCCGACGCTGATCGCCGGCGACGAGCAGCACTTCGCGGTCATCGCGGAGAGCCTCGAGCAGTCGATCGCCGACCTGTCCGACCGCCTCGATGCCGAGCGCAAGGCGCCCGGCGGCATAGGCCGGCAGGCGATGGACCGTGACATGCAGATCCACCGGCTGACCGCTCGCCTGCGCGCACTGCGTCGCTTCGGTTTGGACCTGTGCCTCGGACACATGGTCACCGCGGACAACCCCGAGCCCGTGTACGTCGGACGACTTGGCCTCACGGACAGCGCGGGTCGTCGGCTGCTGCTCGACTGGCGCTCCCCCGCGGCTGAGCCGTTCTTCGGAGCCACTCACGCCAACCCGATGGGTCTGGCAAGCCGCCGCAGGTATCGCTGGACCCGCGGCCGGATCAGCGACTACTGGGACGAGGTGTTCACCTCGGACGGGTTGGTCGGGCACGCCGCGCTCGACGACCAGTCCGCCTTCATCGCCAGCCTGGGCGGCAACCGGTCGGCACGGATGCGAGACGTGCTCAGCACCATCCAGGCCGACCAGGACGCCATCATCCGCGCGGGATCCCGCGGCGCTCTCGTCGTCGACGGCGGTCCGGGTACGGGGAAGACCGTCGTCGCTCTGCACCGCTCCGCCTACCTCCTCTACTCCGACCCTCGCCTCGGTCACCGCCGGGGCGGCGTGCTGTTCGTCGGTCCGCACCAGCCCTACCTGGCCTACGTCGCCGACGTCCTCCCCAGCCTCGGAGAGGAGGGGGTGCAGACCTGCACCCTGCGGGACCTCGTCGCCGAGGGAGCCGCGGCAGCGATCGAGGCCGACCCGAACGTGGCCCTCCTGAAGTCGTCCGCGAACCTGGTGAAGGAGACCATCGAGACGGCCGTCAGGTTCTACGAGAACCCGCCCACCAAGGGGATGACGGTCACGACCCATTGGTCCGACATCTGGCTGAGCGCCGACGATTGGGCCGAGGCGTTCGAAGCACCAGAACCCGGTACTCCGCACAACGAGGCGCGCGACCAGATCTGGGAGGAGCTGCTCACGATCCTGGTGGACAAACACGACGGCGACGCCTCGGCTGACCTGCTCCGCAAGTCGCTGCTGCAGAACAGGGAGCTGCTCACGACCTTCAACCGCGCGTGGCCGCTGCTCGAAGCCACTGACCTCGTCGGAGACCTGTGGTCGGTACCCGCCTACCTGCGGAAGTGCGCTCCCTGGCTCAGCCCCGATGACGTTCGGCAACTGCAGCGCGGGGACGCCCAGGCCTGGACGGTGTCCGACCTGCCGCTCCTGGACGCAGCACGGCAGCGGCTCGGCGACCCGGAGGCGTCGCGACGTAAGCGTCGGCACAACGCCTCTGTCGCGGCCGAGCGCGAGCACATGGCCAAGGTCATCGGCGACCTGCTTGAGGCCGATGACGACGGTGAAGGTGCGGTGACGATGCTGCGCGGACAGGACCTACAGGACACCCTGGTCGACGAGACCGCACCGCCCAGCACCGAACCGGACCTGCTCGCTGGCCCGTTCGCGCACATCGTCGTGGACGAGGCTCAGGAACTGACCGACGCAGAGTGGCAGATGTTGCTGCTCCGGTGCCCGTCCCGGAGCTTCACCATCGTCGGGGATCGTGCCCAGGCCAGGCACGGGTTCACGGAGTCGTGGCAGGAACGGCTCGAGCGGATCGGGCTCGACCGGATCAACCTGGCCTCCCTGAGCATCAACTACCGGACACCGGAAGAAATCATGGCGGAAGCCGAGCCGGTCATCCGGGCCGTGCTACCGGACGCCAACGTGCCGACCTCCATCCGCAGCAGCGACGTCCCCGTCGTACACGGATCCGCTTCGGATCTGGGCTCGATCCTCGACACCTGGCTCGCCACGCATGCCGAAGGGATCGCCTGCGTCATCGGCGATCCCACGTTCCGGGCGACGTCCCGCGTCCGGTCGCTGACCCCGGAGCTGTCGAAGGGGCTTGAGTTCGACCTGGTCGTCCTCATCGACCCAGAGGCGTTCGGCAAGGGCGTCGAAGGAGCGGTCGACCGCTATGTCGCGATGACCCGAGCGACCCAGCGACTCGTCATCCTCACGAGCTCCTGACGCGGCCAAGGCCTCCTCTGGGCGTCGGGTGACTCGCGGTCAGGACGGTCGGTCGGGCGGCATCCGCTCAAGGCCGCCGCCGATCACTGCGCCGACCGGACAGGGGCCCTGAGCAAGAGCCGCGAATGATCCCTGGCAGTGAGTCAGGCGCTCGCGTAGACGCGGTGGACGAACTCAGCGAGCTTGCTGTCGGGCAGCTCCTTGGCGATGTCAGCCTCGCTGATCATGCCCACGATACGGTGATTGCCGATCACGGGTAGACGCTTGATCCGGTGCTCCTCCATCATGTTCAGCGCTTCCTCGGCGCTGGTATCGGCGTCCACCCACACCAGCCCATGCGCCAGATCGCCGGCTGTGGTCTGGTCGAGGTCCTTGCCCTCGGCACAGCATTTGATCACGATGTCCCGGTCGGTGATGATGCCCTTGAGCCGATCGTCATCTCCGCAGATCGGCAGCGCGCCGACGTCCAGATCGCGCATCATCCGCGCGGCCTCACGCAGGCTGCCGTGCTCGCCGATGCACTCGGCCCCTTGGCGCATTATGTCCCGGGCCCGCTTGCCGTCTCCCTCTGTGGTCATCGCAGCCTCCCCGAAAAGATCGATGAACACGTATTGGGTTTATACCCACTCTGACCTGGTCGCCCACCAGTTCTCACGCCGTCATTAGCCGCCGTCTGTCAGGATCGTCGTGGGCGGGGTGGAAGTCGCCGAGCAGTCGGGCACGGGCGGGTCGCGAATCTCGGTCGCCTTCCAGCCAGCGACTCGTCGCTTCTGTGGCCATGGTGATCAGGTCAGCGGTCTGCCGGAAGTCGATCGGCAGTACCTCGATCGGACACAGCGGCGGGAGCAGGTGCAGCCTGGTGTGGTGCTCGACTCGGGCGATGGAGGCCGCCATGCGCTGCTCGGCCAGGAGGTTGTACGCATGCAGCACCATGCCGATCACGTTGGACGGCAGGTTCGGTAGCCGGCAGGAGAATCCCGGGCTGAGCACGTACACCTCGTCGGCGCCGCACTTGACCGCGGCGTCCAGTGTGGTGTCTCTGGCGACGCCCCCGTCCATGAGCACCTGGCCGTCGACCTCCACGGCCGGGTAAAGGCCAGGGATCGCCGTACTGGCCAGCAGGGCGGGCAGCGCTGGGCCGCTGGACAGCAGCACCGGGTCCCCGTTGCTCGCGTCGGCCGCCAGTACAGCCAACCGGATCTTCGTGTTCTCCAGGCGGTCGACGGGGAGGACCCTGTCCAGGAAACGCGCCAGCGCCTGGTTGTCGAAAAGGTAGTTGCGCCGACCGGTGGCCACGGCCTCGATGGTGAGCGGATTGCTCCTCGACGCCTGCGGGGCTCGGGTGGGTCGCGTAGTGCGCCGCGTTGAGCGCCCCGACCGACGCGCCGACGACGAGATCGGCCCGGATCCCATTCTCGGTCAGCGCTCGCAACATCCCCACCTGAGCGGCGCCGAGGCTGCCCGCGCCCCACAAGACGAACGCTTTCATCACCTCACCTCCGGGAGATCCGGCCTCGGCTGGAAGCCGGGCTGCCAGGTCCGGCTTCCAGCCGGGAAAGGGGCGTCGTCCCGCGAGTCACCGGGCCCGGCTTCCCCCAAGGAACATCGCGCCCAGCCCGAGCAGCACGGCCACCGCGCCGGTCACCACGTTGTTCCAGATCGTTGCCGTGGAGGCGACGTCGCCGCTGACGACCCAGGGAGCGATGATCGTCCAGACGCCGATCAGCGGTGCTACCCAGGTGATGCCGTGAGTCCGGCCGTAGGCCGAGGCGAACCCGAGGGCCAGCATCGCCAAGGCGATCCCGACGATCAGGTTGTTCCCGGTCAAGGTCGCGAATCGATTGAACCCGACCACGAAGGGAGAGATCGCGAGGTAGAGCCCGGTCAGGAACGTGAGGCCGGCGACCGCCTTGGCGGCCGGTGCCTCCGCGGCGAGCTCGTACTTCGCCCGCAACTCCTCGATGTCGGGGTGCAGCTTCATGGCTTGACCCGCCATGTCTTCCACCACCTTCTCGAACGCAGTATGTGCGTGTGGCTCTTCGAGCAAGACGGCCGCTTCCAGGGGCGCGGTGAAGCGCGGTCCCGCAGTTCGCCTTACTCATATATCATATTGTGATAATATCACGTCAGGAGGTGTAGGCCCATGGTGCCACCGTTCAAAGGCCTCGACGACCGGGAGTATGCGAGGTTGCTCGCGGTCCGGGTGGGGGTGCGCCGCTTCCTGCGGTGGAGCGAGGAGCGGGCGGCCGAAGTGGGCTTGACGGGCACCCAGCACCAGCTGCTGCTGGCGATCCGCGGCCACGACGACTCGCGTGGGCCCACCATCGGAGAACTCGCCGACTACCTGTGCACCCGGCATCACAGCACTGTGCAGCTGATCGATCGCGTCGAGCAGCTCGGTCTCGTCGCCCGCAACCGCGGGGAAGGCAAGGATCGCCGCGTCGTGCGCCTGAAGCTCACCAGAGCCGGCGAGGGCAAGCTGGCCCTGCTCGGCGCCACCCACCTGCAAGAGCTCCGGCGGCTGGCTCCTCTGGTCAACGCGTTGATCGAGCCGGAGGCCGCCCGCCCAAGTTCGACCCGGCCGACTACCGCGACCGGCACGCCGTGGAGTGCGGTATCAACCGGCTCGAACGCCATCGCGCCGTAGCCACCCGGTGCGACAAGCTCGCCGTCGCTATGAGGTCGCCGTCCACATCGCGGCCATCAACGAATGACTCTGACCCCCCCCAGAAGGCCGGGCTGGTCGATCACCCACAACCATGTGCCGTCGGCCTGACGGCGAGCCAGACAGAGGGTGCCTGGTGATCTCGCGGCGTGACTCCGCTTGACCTTGACACAGTGACAAGGTCTTCACTGTAGCCAAGGAGGTGGTCCCGATGGCCATGCCGAAACAGGACACGGATACGATTCGAGCTTTCCAGGGGCTGGAGGACAGCCGCCCGTCAGTGCGGCTGCGGGCAGCGCTAGCGGTCGGCACGACCCCTGACCCGCGGTTCATCGACAAGCTCCTCGAGCGATGCGCGATCGAGCCCGAATTCTACGTGCGCGACATGCTTACGTGGGCACTCACCCGCCACTCAGCATCAATGACGGTCCCAGAGCTTCTCAATGAAGTCCGCTCGGAGCGTGCGCAGGCACGAAGCCAGGCGTTGCACACGCTGTCCAAGATCGGGGATCGGCAAGCGTGGCCGGCGGTCACACGGGCGCTTCTGTCCGACGCCGACGATGAGGTGGCGCGGAGCGCTTGGCGGGCAGCGGTCGTGCTCGTGCCCGAAGGCGAAGAGCCCGAGTTGGCCGTAGCGTTGTCGACGCAGCTCGGGCGCGGCGAACGTGAGATGCAGCTGAGCCTCAGCCGGGCGCTGATCGCGCTCGGCGAGGTGATTTTGCCAACGCTGCACGCTGCGATGACGGATCTCGACCCTCGCGTGCGCGCGCACGCGATCGCCACGGAACGGCTGTTGCGCGACCCGGATGCCGGATTCGAGTTCGCGATCGAGGAGGCGAAGCGCGTCGTAGCCCTCGGCAGAACCAGCCAGGAGGGGTGATAGGCAGTGTTGATCGGTGATGTGGCACGACGGTCCGGGGTCAGCGCCCGCATGCTCAGGCATTACGACTCGCTCGGCCTGGTGCGGCCAACGGGTCGTACCGGTGGTGGCTATCGAGAGTACTCCAGCGAGGACATCCAGCGGATCTTCCATATCGAGAGCCTGCGGTCATTGGGGCTGTCGCTGCGTGAAGTCAGGCGCGCGCTCGATGATCCCGGCTTCACGCCCTCAGAGCTCGTCGACGACCTCATCCGCCAGACGCGAGAACGCATTGCAGATGAGACGGAGCTGCTCACGCGACTCCGTCGGATCGGTGCCGCAAAACCCGCCGGCTGGGAGGACGTCCTCCAGATCGTCGCACTCCTCCAGGCGTTGGGGTCAAAGAGCGCTGGGAAGCGCCAGCGCGCGGCCTTGTCCTCAGTCGAAGAGGTTCCGGTGCCAGTGGAAGCACTGGTCGAGGCAGCGCTGAGCGAGACGGACCCGAACGTCGCCGGAGCCCTTCGATGGGCTTTGGCGCAATTGGGCGATGGCGGATTGGCGCTGCTGGCCGAGGGCCTCGGCTCACCAGTAGCCGAGGTGCGGAAACGTGCCGTCCAGGCCATCGCTGAGATTCCGAACGGTGAGGCGACCGCACTGCTGCAGGACGCCTTCGCGAACCCCGACATCGTGGTCCGCAGGTATGCGGCTCTGGCGCTCGGGGCACGTGGAGTAGCCGACGCGGTCCCGACGCTCATCGATATGGTCGTCGAGGGGACGAATGACGTCGATGCAGCCGATGCAGCCGATGCACTGAGCGCGCTGGCGAGTCGTCCCGCGTTGGCGGATCAGATCGCTACCAGGCTCGTTGATCGCCTCGCCCACGGCACCGTTGAATCGTCTGCACGTCGACGGCTGACACAGGCGCTCGCCGATATCCCGGGAATCACAGCGTCACGTGCCCTCGCAGATCTGTCACATGACGAAGACCGTGCCGTTGCGCTTACCGCGACATACATTCTCGGGATACGCAACGCACGATAACGGATCCTTCCTGGGGTGCTCTGTGCGTCGGGCCCAGTGTGACGCCTCCATGCGGTCGACGCAGGGCCGGCGCCGCCATCCGCCTGGGCGCCGACCGGGCCGCCGCGGAGATGCGCCCGGCGCGCGGGCGAGGCCCATTGGGAGGTCAACGGGCCTTGCGCAGTCCCATGATCTGCAGTTCGGCGAAGATCCCGACCACGATGGCCTGGAGGACGGCCCAGACGGCGCCGAGGGTGGTGAACCCGGCAGAGCCCGTGACGACGGCGATGACGCTGCCCAGCGCCCATGCGAAGTTGAGCGTGATCACCGCCTTGACGGTGCCGGCGCTGATCGCCTTGCGGCGGGCGAGGACGCCGACCGCCGCGCCGTACACCAGGAGGAAGGCGCCGATCCCCCGCAGCGGGCCCGCCCCGGGCCCGAGCAGATCGCTCACAGGGGCGGTGGCGGCGAGATAGACCAGCCCGTTCACACCGGTGACGGCGGCGTCGAGGGTCAGCGCGATGCGGAGGAATCTGGTGTGGTCGGTGGTGACGGTCAGGGTGGTCATCTCACGCTCCTCGATGTCTGTCGGCATGAGAACCATGGCATCCCGGCCGCACCGGCGCGATTACGTGCCAGGTCATGCGCCCGCTCACCCGGGTCGGCCGATCCGCCCCGCCGGGTTGGGACGCCGCCCTCGCCCATGCCGAGCGGGAACCCGCTGAGGGCGGCACGGGGCCGGATGTACGGGGAACTGTAGGATTTCGGGCGGTCACAGCGCCTCAGCCCCTGGAGTGTCGGCTTGCCCTCAATCTCTCGCGAACGACTCCGTGTCTTCGTGGACGCCCCGGCGTTTCAGCGTGCGGTCATCGCCGTCATCACGCTGAACGCGATCGCGCTCGGACTGGAGACCTCGCCTGAGTTTGCCGACCAACACGCCACGGCCCTCCTCGTGACAGACCGCCTCATCATCGCGATCTTCGTTGTCGAGATCCTTCTGCGGATCGCCGCGCATGGAAAGGCATTCTTCCGTGACCCGTGGAACTGGTTCGACCTGATCATCGTCGGTGTCGCCCTCGTGCCGGCCTCGGAATCGCTGTCGATCTTGCGCCTGTTCCGGTTCCTGCGCATCCTGCGGCTGATCTCCGTGGTGCCGGGGATGCGGCGGGTGGTCTCGGCGCTGTTCACCGCGATTCCCGGCCTGGCCTCGATTCTGGTCCTGCTGCTGCTGGCGCTTTACATCGCCTCCGTGATCGGCGAGCGGCTCTTCCACCAGGCGGCCCCGCAGCACTTCGGAGATTTCAGCACGTCACTGTTCACGATGTTCACTGTGCTCACGGTGGAGAACTGGCCGCAGGTCGCCCAGGATGTGATGGCCACGGAGCCATTGGCCTGGATCTTCTTCGCCGCCTTCATCGTGATCACGGCGTTCTTCATCCTCAACCTGCTCATAGGCGTGATCGTTTCCGCGATGGAGGCCGAGGTCAACGCCTCGCACTGGAAGGCGGACCAGGCACTCGAGTTGGAGCAGCACCTCGCGGTGATGAACGAGATCCGGGCGCTCAACGAAAGGGTCGACCGGCTGACGGCCGCCCTGCCGGTCCCCGCGAACACCCGGCCGCCAGAGGGTTCCAGCTGAGCCCTGTTCCGCGCCGATGCCGAAACCCGACGGATGGCCGGTGCCGGCACACCCGCAGCCGAACGTCGGCACTGGCCGCTGTTCGCCCGTGCTCGGAATGTGCCGGGCACGGCGACCTGTAGCCGCGCCGGCTGCCCGTTGCGGTTCTCGGCGGGGCGGGCAGGGGTATGGGGCGCTCGGGTGGACGATGGCTAGATCGTGCTTCACATTCGCGCCCCGCCGGGTGTCGGCGTCGTCTCAGGCAGGCACCAGCCGCCATTGCTGGTTGATACCCCCGGTGGCCGTCCACTGGACGACTCGGGCGCCGTCCTCCGTCGCCAGGCCGTACACGTCCGCCACCAGGCCGCTGTCGCGGCTGACGATGGTGAAGTATCCGTCACCGGTGGGCCGCAGGTACCACAACTGGTTGTTGCCGCCGTTGGCCGACCACTGCTGGAGCTGCAGCCCCACGGTGGGGTCGCCGCCGTTGACGTCGAGCACCTTGCCGGTGCCGGTGTTGGTCAGGGTGAAGGTGTTCCCCGGGGCGGAGTTGATCCTCCAGGCGGCGTTCCCGGTCTGCTGGACGATCCCCGCGCCGTCCGCGGACGAGTTCCCCGCCACGGCGAGGGGCTTGGCGCTGTTGCGGTTGACGATGTTGTACACCGTGCCGGAGACGGGTGCGTTGGTCACCTCGAACCGGTCGATGGTGGCCCAGTTGTGCGTCGCCTGTGCTCTCTTGTCGCCGGTGGCGCGCACGCGGATCGTGTGCGTGCCGGAGGCCAGCCGGGGGCTGCTCCACACCGCGACGTCGCCGGTCCGCGCCGCGGAGTACTCGTCCACCAGCGCCTCGGGCCCCCCGTCCACGGAGACGCCCACGATGCCATGGCCGGGCGCCGTCACCGCGCGCAGGGTGACTCCGGTGCCGGCGAAGTTCAGCGTCGCCGTGGCCCCCGCGACGTCGCTGTAGGAGTTGGTGCCGGCGAAGACGCCCTGCTCGCCGGTGGCGTGACCCCAGGACCCGGCGTAGGCCACGGCGGGGTCGGCGTCATCGACGCTCGTCGAGCCCTGCCCCAAGGTGAAGTACTCCGCCGTGTCGGTGAAGGTCGTCCCGCCCGGCTTGGTGGTGGACAGGACCAGGTACACCTTCGCGCCGCTCGCCGGTGTGGTGAACGAGATCGGGCGGGTCACCCGCGAGCCGAGCGGGATGGTGAGATCGGTGTTCCCGGACGCGATGACGGAGCCGTCGGGCCGGTCGAGCCGGGCCGTCCAGTTGAAGGCGACGGAGGTGTCGCGGAGGTCGTCGTTGAAGACGGTGATGTTCCGGGTGACGGGGGTGTTGTGGGCGTAGTTGTCCACGGCCTGCGGCAGCGGGAAACTCCCGTTGGCGTCGGAGGGGCCGGACGCCGACCAGTAGGGCAGGTCGATCGCGGCCACCGGATGGAAGGCGGTCTGTATCCGCTGGATCTGTGGGTTACTCCAGGGATCGGGCAGGTTGTCCGCTCCGTAGACGGGGTGGCCGCCCTCCTCCGGGATGAAGTCGGTGGTGCGCACGCCGGGCACGAAGCCCGCCCAGCCGGACAGCAGAGTGTAGGGCCGCAGGTCACTGGCGTCCTTGCCGCGCTTGGCGGCGACCAACGTGGCGAACCATTCGAAGCCCTGCTTGGTGTTGCACTTCGGCCAGATGAACTCGCCCTCGCCGTCGGGGCGGCCGGCCACCACCTCGACCTTCTCGCTGTACGCGCCGAGGCCGTCGAGGTAGTGCGGCAGAACGTTGAAGTTGGGGTAGCTCATGTTCGGGTACTTGTTGGCCGGCTCGCCGTCCACGTGGATGGGCCGGGTGCCGTCATTGCCGTTCATGGCCGCGTACAGGTCCTGTTCGAACTGCTCGTAGTCTCCGCTGAGGCCGGGTTCGTTGCTCTGGCTCCACCGGATCACCGCCGGGTGGTTACGGTCGCGCAGGGTCAGCGCGCTGGCGTGGTCGACCATGTTGTCGTGCCCGGCGTAGAAGTCCTCTCCGCCGTTGGAGCCGCGGATGGCCGTCTCGTCGATGATCATCAAGCCCAGCTCGTCGGCCGTGTCGAGCATGTACGGGCTGGCGGGCTCCTGGTGCACCCGGACCACGTTGTAGTTCAGCCGCTGGTAGTTGTCCACGGCCAGGGGCCAGCCGCCGTTGCCCGCCGACGGCGGAAGGAAGCCCGGCAGCGTGTCGTAGGCGTCCCCCTTGCCGCCGTTGTCGATCCGGTCGTAATCCGCGCCCTGCAGGTTGTCGCCGCGCACGTTCAGCCGCACGCCGTTGAGGTAGTAGTACTCACCGTTCTGGGTGCTCTGCCGGAACCCGAACCGGTAGGTGGCGTCACTGGTCCGTCCGTCATCGGTCGTGGCGTGAACCGCCAGGCGATGCAACTGGGCGTGGTACCCCGGCCGATAGGGGACGTTCGGCCACCAGTACGAGTCGGTGCCCAGGTTCCAGGCGAGGGGACCGACCGTGACCTTGGCCGTCGTACGCGCCGCCACCGTGACCGTCCGGCCGGGCAGCGCCGGGTAGGCGAACGAGCCACCGCCGTCCGGCGAGAGCGCGCCGCTCAGTGTCACCGACCGGGCGCTGCCCGAGGTGTTCGTCACGTACACGTCGTAGGCGAGGGTCCGATCCGCCACGGACGTGCGGACGAACGCGTCACTGATGTACACGGCCGGATACACGCGCAGGAACGCCGAGCGGAAGATGCCCTGGGGAACCGCCTCGGACCACTCGGCGGCCGTGGGAACGACGTACTTGCCATTCGCCGGATTCTTCAGGGCGCCCCGGCCCTTCACGCGCACCGTGATCGTGTGAGTGGTCCCAGGCGCGGCGTAGGCGCTGATGTCGAAGTTCGAGGGCGTGAAGGCCGTGGTGCGGGTCGCGACCACCTGGCCGTCCACCGACAGCGTCACCTGGTGGTTGACGGCCCCGAACTCGATCCAGGTGGACTGCGGCTGCCCCGAGTTCGGCACTGTCACGCTGCGCGAGTACACCGCCTCGGTCACGTCGGTGAATCCCTGCTTGTACCAGCCGCCGCCGGGCATGGTGATCGAGGTGGCCGCTCGGCCCGCCGGGGTGAAACCCCACGTCCCGGCGAGGTCGACGGAGGTGATCGCGGCGTTGCCCGCGGTGAAGCCGTTGAGGTCCGGTGCCGCGGCGGCGGACGTGGTCGGCGCGTGCGCCGTCGAGGAGGCGGGCCGGTCTGCCGCCGCAGCGGGGGGACCACCGAGGACCGCGGTGAGGAGCGCCGCCACGGCCACCAGCGTGCGGGCAAGGCACCGAGGGCTGTTCTCGTGCATGGAAACCTTTCACTGGGGGTGAGGCCCCCCGCCGGTCGTGATGTTAGCGCTAACACAGCGGCCAAGGGCGTGGCGGAGCAGCAGGTTTTCTGACACGTCGACGTGGGTCCGCGCACGTGACGTGGGGCGAGCACTCCTGAGGGGTCGGCGGACGAGATGATGTACGAGTACGGTCAACGAGCGGAGCCGCTCAAAGCCAGGGATGACGCGTTTCCGGCGCCGACTCCGGGTGAGTCGCGTCATCCAGGTGAATCCGTGATCGAGGCTAAACCGGCGCACATGTCTCGTCAAGGACGCATGCACGTTAGGGGCTTGGTCGTCCACATCCAGCCGTCGCGACTTCCGCCCCGAATAGGAAGATTCAGCGGGTGTCGAGCAGGCGGGTGATGCGCGCGGGCGAGTACACGTCGTCGAGCACGAGCCTTGCCAGGCCGTACACACCCGCGTGCTCGGCGAGGGTGCTGGGGACGATCTCGAGCTTGCGCGTCGCGAGAGGGAGGGAGCGCCGGTAGACGACCTCTCGTATGCCGGCGAACAGGAAGTCGTCGACGGCGGCGAGCCGGCCGCCGAGTACCACGATCCGTGGATTGAGCACGTTGACCAGGTCCGAGATCGCGGTTCCGAGGATGTTCATCGCACGCCTGAACAGCCGGGTCGCGTCCGGGTGTCCCTCGCGTGTCAGCTGTACGACGTCGCCCATGGTGGGAACGTGGTGTCCGAGCTCGCGCAGGTCCCGTTGCAGGGCCCAGCCGCCGGCGTACGCCTCGACGCACCCGACCTTTCCGCATCGGCAGACGGGCGGATCACTGCTTGCCTCGGGGGCGATCTGAATGTGCCCCACGTCCCCCGCGGCGCCGTCCGAGCCGCGGTAGATGGAGCCGCCGATGATGATGCCGGTGCCGATACCGGTGCCGATCTTGACGAAGACGAGGTTCTCGGTGTCCGGATGGGCCATCCGATGCTCGCCGAAGGCCATCGCGTTGACGTCCTTCGCCACGAGCACGGGACACTCGAACGAGGCCCTGAAGAACTGGGGGATGTCGAAGTCGTGCCAGCCCACCATGATCGGCGGACTGATGACACGGCCGGAGCCGTGGTCGACCGGTCCCGGGACGTCGATGCCGATGCCACACACGTCCAGGGGTGTCTTGCCGACCTCCTGGAGTAGCTCGGCGAAGAGTCCGGCGACGTGCGTCAGCACGGGGATCGGCCCGGTGGCGATGTCGTACAGCGCCGATCGCTCGGCGAGGACCATGGCGTTCATGTCGCACACCGCGGCCCGCATGGCCGTGGCTCCCATGTCGGCGAGCAGCACGACGGCGTGCGCGCGGTTGACGACGAAGCGGTCCGCCGGGCGGCCTCCGGTCCGGGCCTCCTCCTCCGCCGGAGCGAGCAACCCCGCCGCGAGGAGCGGCTCAAGCCGCTGATTGATGGTCGTCCGCGACACCCCGGCCAGCCGGGCCAGCTCGGTCTTGGTGAGCCCGTGGGGATGAGCCCTGAACAGCGCGAAGATCGCGCTGGCCCCTCCGGCTGTGCTCAGCGTGGGGGCATGCACGTCTGCCATGCCGCTAACACTAGCGATCACTTCGCTCCCCGTCAGTAGGGTTCCGTCACTGGGCTTCAGAAGAATGGCCTTGTTATGACGGTTTTAGTCATAAGTATTGCACGGAGGTTACGGAAGTGTTTAGGCTCGCTCCAACTTCGGACAGGTCGGTGGCGCTGTGTACAGGTCGCTGACCAGTGCCACTCTGCAAGGAGCTGTGATGAGTCCCACCCCCATGAAGTCGCGGAGCCAGGGTCTCCGTCGAATCGCCGCCGGCCTGACCGTCGCGGCGCTCGCCGCCGGCGGGTGTTCGTCGAACGGCGACGACAACGCGTCCTCGGGCTCGGACGGCAAGACGGGCAAGGCGCACGTCCTTCTCGTCACCAAGGACCCGAGTAACCACTTCTGGACCGCGATGATGGATGGGGCGAAGACCGCGGCGAAGGAAGTGAACGCCGACATCACGGTCGCCGCCGGCCGCGACCAGACCGACTCCGACAGCCAGATCCAGGCGATCGAAGACGCGATCTCCCGGCGCGACGACGGCATCCTGATCGCGAACAACGGGCCCGCCGTCAACGACGCGATCAAGAAGGCGCGCGACGCCGGGATCTACGTGATCGCCCTCGATACGCCGACGGACCCGACGAACGTCGTGGACGCCACGTTCGCGTCGGACAACTTCGAGGCCGGTAAGCAGATCGGCCAGTGGACGGCCCAGGCCCTGCAGGGCAAGCCCGCGGTGATCGCGATGCTGGACCTGTTCGCCGACAAGGTCGTGACCATCGACTACCAGCGCGACCAAGGCTTCCTCACCGGCATGGGGATCGACGTCAAGGACCCGAAGAAGAACGGTGACGAGGCGAAGACCGGCAACTACTCCGGAGGCACGTACGAAATCGCCTGCAACCAGGCGACCAACGGCGCCGAGGACGGCGGCCGTACGGCGATGGAGAACTGCCTGTCCAGCAATCCCAACATCAACGTCGTGTTCAGCGCCAACGAGACGTCCGGTGTGGGCGCCGTGCAGGCGCTGAAGTCCGCCGGGATCAACGGCGCCCTGGTCACGTCGATCGACGGCAGCTGCCGCGGGGTCCAGGCGGTGGCGGACGGCCAGTTCGGCGCCGTCGCGCAACAGTACCCGAGCCGGATGGGCGACATGGGCGTCCGGGCCATCGTCGACCACCTCCGCGACGGGACCAAGCCGACGACCTCGCCTGGGCTGGATTTCCTCAACACCGGCATCCAATTGGTCACGAACCAGAATGTGACCGGCGTCGAGAGCATCCCCGCAGATCAGGGCCTCAAGCTCTGCTGGTAACCCCTCGAATCGCGGCAGCGGAAGGAAACGGGCAGGACAGTGACAACCATTGAAAGTGCGGCGGAGGTGTTCCGGCGGCGATCGCGGACCCCGCTGGAGCGCCTGCAGCACCTCCTCCACCGGCACCCGACGATCAGCCCCCTGGCCGTGCTCGCGGTCGCGGTTCTGCTGGCCGGTTGCGCCAACGACCGGTTCCTTCAGCCGTCGAACCTGTCACTCGTGCTCCAACAGGTCGCGATCATCGGCGCGCTGGCGGTCGGCCAGACGCTGATCGTCCTGACCGCGGGAATCGACCTGTCCGTCGGCGCGGTCATGATCTTCACGGCACTGGTGATGGGCGAGCTAGCGGGCCCGCTCGGGGTGCCGGCCGCGATCGCCCTGGCGATCGGGCTCGCGGTCGGCGCCGGGGCGGGCCTGCTCAACGGCCTGCTCGTGGCGAAGGTGAATCTTCCGCCGTTCATCGTCACGCTCGGCACGCTCAACGTGTTCACCGCCGTCGCGCTGCTGATCAGCGGCGGGCGCTCGATCCCCGGCAGCGAGCTCGGGTCGCTCCTGACCTGGACGTCGACCTCCTTCGCGGTCGGTCCCTTCCAGCTGACGACAGGCGTCGCGCTCGTTCTGCTCATGTACCTCGTGATCGGGTTCGCGCTGACGCAGACCGCATGGGGCCGCCACGTCTATGCCGTCGGCAACGACGCCGCCGCCGCGCGCCTTAGCGGCATCCGGACGCGGCGGTTGCTGCTCAGCGTCTATGTCACCGCTGGTGTCGTCTTCGCGCTCAGCGCCTGGGTGCTGATCGGCCGCGTCGGCGCCGCGACCCCGAACGCGGCCGTCGACGCGAACCTCGACTCGATCACCGCCGTGGTCATCGGCGGCACCAGCCTGTTCGGTGGCCGCGGCCGGCTCCTCGGCTCGCTGCTCGGCGCTCTGATCGTCGGGGTGTTCCGCAACGGTCTGGCCCTGGCCCGCGTCGACGTGCTCTACCAGACACTGGCGATCGGCATCCTGATCATCGTCGCCGTCTCGCTCGACCAGTGGATTCGGAGAACAGGAAAGACGGCATGATCACCGACCATCACGACAAAGGAAAGCCGATCCTGTCGGCCCGTGGGCTGGTCAAGACGTTCGGCCCGGTGGTCGCCCTCGACGGCGTCGACCTCGACCTGTTCCCCGGTGAGGTACTCGCGATCATCGGGGACAACGGCGCCGGCAAGTCAACGCTGATCAAGTGTCTGACCGGCGCCGAGATCCCCGATGCCGGCAGGATCTACGTCGACGGCGCAGGGGCGCACTTCCGGCGGCCGCAGGACGCGCGCGAGGCGGGCATCGAGACCGTCTACCAGACCCTCTCGCTCACGCCCGCGCTCGACATCGCATCCAACCTCTACCTCGGCCGGGAACGCCGCCGCGCCGGTCCCCTGGGCCGGGTGTTCCGGATGCTCGACTACCGCGGGATGCGTCGCGACGCGCACGACATGGTCAGCGGTCTCGGCATCAGCACGATCCAGGACATCGGCCAGATCGTCGAGACGCTCTCCGGCGGCCAGCGCCAAGCAGTCGCGGTCGCGCGCGCGGTCGCCTTCGGCAGCAAGGTGGTGGTCCTCGACGAGCCGACCGCCGCCCTGGGGGTGCGCGAGACCGGCCAGGTGCTGCGCCTCGTCGAGGAGCTGCGCAGCCGCGGACTCGGGGTCATCATGATCAGCCACAACATGCCCAACGTCTTCCAGGTGGCCGACCGCGTCCAGATCCAGCGGCTCGGCCGGTGCGTGGGCGTGGTGACGCCGCGGTCCCACACAATGGAGCAGGCCGTCGCCATCATGACCGGCGCGATGGCGCTGGAAGCGCACTCCGCAACGAACGCGACGGACGCGACGGACGCGACGAACCCGCCCGATCCTGTGACGCGCGCGGAAAGGAAGAGGCCATGACACGCCGAAAGGTCATCCTCGACACCGACCCGGGCGTGGGGATCCCGGGCACCGACGCCGACGACCCGCTCGCGCTGATGCTGGCTCTCGCCGATCCGCGTGTCGAACTCGTCGGCGTGACCACCGTGTTCGGCAACTGCCCTCCCGATCTCGGCGCCCGCGGCGCGGCCGCCGTCCTGCGGGCCGCGGGCCGGTGTGACGTCCCGGTCGCCGTCGGTATGGCGCGACCGCTCAGTGGACGGCTCCCGGCGCAGCTCGTCGACGCCTACGCCGGCGCGCGCGGCGCGCCCGGCCGGATCCCGCTCCCGGAGCTCGGCGAAGCCGGGCGACACGCCGTCGACTTCCTGATCGACACCGTTCGCGCCAACCCGGGAGAGGTGACGGTCGTCGCCATCGGGCCGCAGACCAACCTCGCGATGGCGTTGCTCAAGGCACCCGACCTCGCCGAGCTGATCGCCGAGATCGTGTTCATGGGCGGCGCGCTGGGCCTCGACCAGCAGTACGGACGCGGCAACATCACCCCCGTCGCCGAGTGCAACATGTGGTTCGATCCGCACGCCGCCGACATCGTGTTCGGCTCGGGCGTCGACCTCACGATGGTCAGCCTCGACGTGACCAACCCGAACAAGGGCGTCGTCCTGACCGACACGCTGCTGCGGTCGGTCGATCGCGGTGCCTCCCGGCTCGCGCCGCTGCTGCTGGACATCTGCGCCACCTACATGGAGGCGCCGATGTTCGACTGGGCCGACCACGCCGGCTGCGTGCTGTACGACCCGCTCGCCGTCGCCGTGGCCGTGGCCGCTCCATCGCCGACTTCGAGGCGATGCCGCTCGGCGTTGAGACGCGCGGTGAACTCACCATCGGGCAGACCGTGCCCGTCCGCCGTGAAGAACCGAACGTCCAGGTCTGCGTCGACGTCGACGGGTCGCGCGTTGTCGAGGACATCCTCCGCACCATTCTCTCCGCCTGACATCTCCGCCCCGATGCGTTCGTCCCTGCCGCGAAGGTACGGCGGGACGCCGGGGATCCGACGATAGGAATGACATGATCGAACGCGCACCCAACCCCCTCGGCGTCCACGCCCTGGTCTGGGCCGGTGACACATCAAGGGAATCGGTCAAGCGAGCCGTCGCCGAGACCGCTGCCGCCGGCTTCGACCTGCTTGAGCTCTCGCTGCACGACCTCGACAACCTCGACGTCGCGCACGCACGGCACCTTCTGGAGTCCGAGGGCGTCGTCGTGGCCTGCTCCCGTGGTCTCGCCTTTGACGCGGACGTCTCCAGTGACGACACCGCCGTCGTCGAGCGTGGCGCGCGGCTGCTCGCGGACTCGCTCGCGGCGACCGCCTCACTGGGGGGTCGCATCCTCACCGGTGCGCTCTACAGCGCCCTCGGAAAGTACGCCCAGCCCGTCACCGAGCGTGGCCGCGCCAACGCGGTCTCCGTGCTGACCTCGCTGGCCCGCGAGGCGCAGGGCCACGGCATCACGCTCGGGCTGGAGATCTGCAACCGGTACGAGACGAACGTGGTGAACACCGCGCGGCAGGCGCTGGCCCTCGCCGACGCCATCGCCGAGGACAACGTGATGATCCACCTCGACACGTACCACATGAACATCGAGGAGGACGACCTGGTCAGGCCGGTACGCGACGTCGGTGACCGGCTCGGCTACGTCCACATCGGCGAGAACCACCGCGGCTTCCTCGGCTCCGGTCACCTCGACTTCACCGGGTTCTTCCACGCCCTCGCCGACATCGACTACCGCGGGCCGATCACCTTCGAGTCGTTCTCCTCCGCGGTCCTGGCTCCCGGCCTCTCACACGACCTCGCCGTCTGGCGCGACCTGTGGGACGACGGCGCCCCCCTCGCGGCGCACGCGCGGCAGTTCCTCGCCGCTCACCTCGACTCCGCCACGCTGGCCGCCCATGCTTGACGAACTCATCGCCCGGGCCCGCGGACTGAGCGGCGGCGACGGGCGGGCGATCCTCGGGATCACCGGTTGTCCCGGGGCGGGGAAGTCCACCCTCGCCCACCACCTCGTCCAAGCTCTCAGCGGCGACGGTTTCCCGGCCGTGTGCGTTCCCATGGACGGCTTCCATCTCGCGGACGCGGCGCTTGACCGGCTCGGCGCGCGCAGCCGCAAAGGCGCGATCGACACGTTCGACGGCCATGGCTACCTCGCCACGCTGCGGCGTCTGCGCGACGAGCTCGATCACCCCGTCTACGCGCCGGACTTCGACCGCGAGATCGAGCAGCCGATCGCCGGCAGCATCGCCGTCGAACCGGCGACCCGCCTCGTCATCACCGAGGGGAACTACCTGCTGGGCCGTACGGAGCCGTGGCCGCGGATCCGCGCGCAGCTGACCGAGGTCTGGTACGTCGACGTCGACGACGACCTCCGCCGGACTCGACTCAGCGCACGTCATGTCAGGTACGGCAAGACTCCGGACGCCGCGCGGCGGTGGGTGGAGGAAGTCGACGAGGCCAACGCCCGCCTCATCGCGGCGACGCGTGACAGCGCCGACCTCCGCATCGACCTGTCCCAGACCGAGATCGACTCCGGAGACGCCACCGGCGTCTCCGCCTAGCGCACCATCGGAGGACCACAATGGGGGTATTCCGTCGTTCGTCTTCCGGCGTCCCCACCGGTGACGCCATCCCGTTCGAACACCAGGGAACCACCCATCTGTTCTTCCTGTCCTCGCCGCCGGACACGTTGGACTACCCCGACCGGGTACGTACGACGTGGCAGCATGTCGCGAGCGAGGACCTGGCCACCTGGCGGGAGCTACCGCCGGCGCTGGAACCCGGCCCACCAGGCAGCGTGGACGGTGACGGTGTCTGGACGGGCTCCGTCATCGAACGCGACGGCACGTTCCACCTCTTCTACACCGGCCACCGCGTCGGGGTGCGCAACCCGCAGAGCATCTGCCTCGCCACCAGCACCGACCTCGTCACGTTCACCAAACACGAGGGCAATCCGATCCTGTTGCCGCCTCCCGGCTGCGAGCCCGTCGACTGGCGCGACCCGTACGTCTTCTTCAACGAGGCCGAGTCCCGCTACTGGATGGTCATAGCGGCGCGTCTCGCCGAGGGACCGCGCTGGCGACGCGGCTGCCTGATGCTCGCGACCTTCGACGACCTGCTCACCTGGACGGTCGAGCAGGAACCGCTCTACGTTCCCGGCTCCACGTATTGTCCCGAATGCCCGGAGATGTGGGAGCTGGACGGCCGCTGGTACCTGGTCTACTCCCGCTTCTCCGAACACGTGGGCACGATCTACCGCGTCGCGGACGACCCGCGCGGTCCGTTCCGCGCGCCGGCCGACGACGAACTGGGCGGCCGGCGGTGGTACGCGGCCAAGTCGGCACCGTCGCGGGACCGGAACGGCCGGGTGTTCTTCGGCTGGGTCCACGACCGCGCCGCGACCGGACGCTGGTGCTGGGGAGGTGACTTCGCCGCGCCGCGCGAGGTCCGCGCGGACGGCGACGGTATGCTCCACGTCCGCCTCGCGGAGTCGGTCGCCCGGCGCTTCGACCGCCCGGTTCCCCTTGACGGAGCCGACACGGCAACGATCACGCTGGATGCCGTCGGATCGTCGGCGGACCACATTCTGACGCCCGCCACCGTTCCGTCCGCCTACCTCGTCCGCTGTGCGTTCTCCGGTGACGACTCCCCCGCCGCGTTCGGCCTGATGCTGCGCACCGACGCTGACCTCGCCGGCTGGTACGTCACGTTCGACCGGATACGCGGGAGCGTTCACCTCTCGCGATCGCCGTATCCGCTGGACGACTTCTGGGCCGATCTCGTCGGACGGGGCGCCGAACGGCGCGAGGTGGACGGGGCACTCGCCGCCGAAGCCCGTGTCGCGCTCGCCGAGGGCCCCGTCCGCGCGGAATGCGCGATCCTCGTCGACGGAAGCGTCGTGGAGGTGTACGTGAACGACGAGGTCGTGCTGACTCATCGCATCGATGACTCGGGTGACGACGAGCTCGGCCTGTTCGTCGTCGATGGCGCGGTGACCTGCCAGGTGTCTCTGGCGAGCGCGGATCAGGAGTGGTGAGGCCGGACGGTCAGCGGCCGAGGAGGCGCTCGCCGTCGGCGGCGGAGTGGGCGGTGTCCAGGAAGAAATCACGCAAAGCCTCCCCCACGCGCGGCGGATCTCCGTCGTTGTCCGGACCCGAGTGCCCCAGGCCCGAGAACGAGACACGTCGCGAATGCGGGAGCACGGCGGAGAGCGCGTCCAGCGCAACGCGGAAGTATGCCGGGCTCCTTGCGCCGTTGAGCAGCAGAACCTGCGCGTCGAGCGCCGCGTAGTCCTTCACCGTGTCAGCCATCTCCCGGACTATCCGCAGGTCGAAGTGCAGAGTGGGGACGAGCGCTTCGATCGGTACCTCGTCTTCGGGCACATCGCGTTGCAGGCGCGAGCCGACCGCCATGAGCGGCACAAGAACGAATCGCGGAATTCGACCGAGCACCGGTTCGGTGCCCAGGCCCTTCAGCGCCGTGACCAGTGCGGAGGCGAGCTTGCCCGCGGCGGTCTCGCGATCGAAACGCGGCACCCAGTCCATCGGTACCGAGCCGTCGACAGACAACGGAGGTTCATACAGGACGACCCGATCGAGTGCCGGGGTGGCCAGGGCCGTGCGCAGGGTGACGAGTGCACCCGAGCTCAGGCCGAAGATCCGCGAAGCCCCGGTCGCCGCGACCAGCGCCCGCAGGTCGTCGACCTCCCGCAGGACACCGAAGCGGTCACCGTGGGGTCCGCTCAGCCCGCGTCCACGCCGGTCGGGCACATAGACCGTGAAGTCGGTCGACAGCGCGGCAGCGAGCCTCGTGAAGTGTTGCGATGCCTGCATCCCACCGTGCACGAGGATCAATGCGGGGCCGCGACCGCGTTGCCGGTAGCCGATCGTCGTCCCGTCGGCGGAACGAACCTGGCCTTTGCTGTAGTCGCGCACGAACTGTGGCGAGCCCTTCACCGTGTCACCTCATCCGCGGCCGGGACGAACCGCTTCTGTGCCTGCTTGACGCCCAGCTCGGTCATGACACCCTCCATCTCCTACGTGAACAACGTTCACGTGTACATTGTTCACGTACGCGGAGTCGGATTGTCAACCGCGACTGGGAGGATTCGATGGGGCAGCGACGCGCCCAGGTGCTTCAGGCGGCGATCGAGTTGCTCGACGAGGTCGGCCTGGACGGTCTGACCATGCGACTCCTGGCCAGCCGGCTCGGCGTGCGCGCAGGCGCGCTCTATCGGCATTACCCCAGCAAGCAGGCCCTGCTGGACGCCATGGTCGCGCACCTGGTCACCCCACCGGCCGACGCCGTCCCGCCACTCGACGGCCCCTGGGACGAGCAACTGCGCGGCCTCGCGATCGGCACGCGCGAGCTCATGCTGGCCTACCGCGACGGCGCGCGCCTCATGTCCACCTTTCACGATCCGGGCAGCGAGGCCGTCACCTTCTACCACGGCCTCATCGCCACCCTGGCGGCCGCGGGCGTCCCCGCGGACACGGCCGCCGTCGCCGTGGACACCGTCATGGCGTACGTCAACGGCTACACGACCGAGGAACAGGCCCGCGCGACCGGCGCAGACGCCCGGCCCAGAGAGGTTCGCGACCGCGCCTTCCACGACGGCCTCGAATTGATCGTCACCGGCGTCAAGGCTCTCTGTCGCGGCGTTCCCGCTGCCGGCGACGGCGGCTGATCGCAATCCACCCAAGACCACATTTCGATGAGATTGATCTTGCTGGGGTCGGCGTACTTCGCGGGGGTTTTGAGCCGGCGGGGTACGGCACCGGACCGCGCCGAACGCGGCCGGAGATAGGTTCCGCCCTTCGAGCCACAACTGTGCGCTCAGCTGACGGCAGCGCCGAACCACCTGGGCAGCCGGCTGAGCAGATCCTGCTGATCTTCACCAACCCATGCCACGTGGCCGTCCGGCCGCAGCAGCGCCGCGGGCACGTCCAGTTCCTCGCTGCCGTCGACGACGTGGTCGACCCGGTCCGCCCAGCCCGCCACCGAGAGCCGGCCGGTCTGGTCGAGCAGTAGCCCGCGGCCGCCGTGCATCAGCTCGTAGAGGCGACCCCGCTTCAGCCCCACGTCCCGCATCCGCCGGCCGAGCAGCTCATGTCCCTCGCCGAAGTCGTAGTGGACCCCGATCGCGGTGGTCTTCTCGATCAGGTACCGGTTCACCTCCTCGAAGTCCATCAGTTCCGCTATCAGCCGGCGCACTGCCCGGGGGCCCGGCTCGAGAGACAGCAGCTCGGACTGCACGCGGGTGTTGTTGAGCACGTCGGCGGCCACCGGGTGCCGTTCGGTCTGGTAGCTGTCCAGCAGCCCCTCCGGTGCCCAGCCGCCGACCTCGGCGGCCAGTTTCCAGCCGAGGTTGAACGCGTCCTGGATGCCGAGGTTGAGCCCCTGCCCGCCCAGCGGCGGGTGGACGTGCGCCGCGTCGCCGGCCAGTAGCACCCGGCCGACCCGGTAGCGCTCGGCCAGCCGGGTGGCGTCGCCGAACCGGGAGAGCCAGCGCGGTGAGTGCGCGCCGAAGTCGGTGCCGGCGAACACTCGCAGCCGCTGCTTGAACTCCTCAAGGGCCGGCGGGACCGTGCGGTCCTCGGCCACCTTCTCGGCGGGCACGACGATGCGGTACACCCCGTCCCCGAGGGGCCCGGCGCCGAACCCACGATGGGTCTTGCGGACTTCCGCGACGATGACGGCAACCGTCGCAGACTCCTCGGTCACCTCCATCTCGCCCAGCAGCCACTCGGCGCCGGCGGGCTCGCCGGGGAAGCCGACACCGAGCAGCTTGCGCACCGTGCTGCGGCCACCGTCGCAACCGACGAGGTAGCGCGAGCGCAGCCGCGTGCCGTCGGCCAGCTCGGCGGTCACCCCGTGGTCATCCTGGCTCAGCCCGACCAGCTCGCAGCCACGCCGGATCTCGACGCCGACCTCGGTGGCGCGCTCGGCCAGCAGGCGATCGGTGACGGTCTGTGGGATACCGAGGATGTACGAATGCGCGGTGTCCAGCCTGTCAGGCCGCGGCTTGTCGATACCGGCGAAGTAACCACCGAGCGCGTGCTTTTGGCCGTGCGCGAGGAACCGCTCCAGCAAACCCCGCTGGTCCATCACCTCGATGCTGCGCACGTGCAGGCCGAGCGAGCGGACAATTCTGGCCGGCTCCGCGTCCTTCTCCAGCACGAGCACGTGCACGCCGTGCAGCCGCAACTCGCTGGCCAGCATCAAGCCGGTCGGTCCGCCACCGGCAACGATCACGTCAATCATGAGAACCCCCCATTCAACAAGGTGCATTTCGGCCAGCTGCTCCGCGCAGTCGCGCGGCGGGCACACCCGCACCTCCGCGCCGAGTGCCGGCAACCGCACCGCGAGTCCCACCGGCGGTTCGACGTCCCGCGAGACCCACACGTCGACAAAAGCGCACCTACTTCGCGAACCCCTGATTTCCGCAGGTTCTGGCTTCGGTCGGAGATTCTGCAGCACGACCGGGGTCTTGCCGCAAGCCCCCCTGTGCGCTATACGTTGAGAGTGGCAAGGAGTGTGTAACCTCCTTGCCTTTGCCTTTTGCCGTCCGCTGTGGACGGACAAGCTCCTCGCGAAGCGGTGACGCGCCGCGTACGGCGATGCCGCCGCCAGCTGAACACACCTGGGCTCATCCCTCCTCGTCCTCGTCGGTGGCCGGGTCGCGCAGGGGCCGCAGGCAAACGGAGTTGACGCTCCGAGGTGTGCTCGGGTTTCCTTCTGCGATGTCTGACATTCGCATCGAACGGCCGGACGACGACACCGAGTTCGAAGACTGGCGGTACGTCCACAACGTGATCATCCCTACCCACGTCCTGTCTCTGGACGAGGTACGGGAACGCGGTCAGCGGCACCACTTGGAGGTCGCATATCTCGGTGACGTTCTCGTGGGCTGCAGCACCGTGCGCCCGCCGACGGGTGATACGTCGACGGCCACGGTGATCGCCCGTGTGCTCGCCGAACACCGTGGGCAGGGGTTCGGCGAGGAACTGTATGTACGCGGACTGAAGCGGGCGCGGGAGCTCGGTGCCGAGGTGATCGAGACCGTCGTCCTGTCCTCCAACGAGGACGGTGTGCGGTTCGCGCATAAGCACGGGTTCGTCGAGACCGAGCGCTACCTGCTGCCGGGAGACACCATCCCCTGGATCGACTTGCGGCTTTCCCGACCCTGACAGGGTCTCGGCGTTCCGGTCGATGAGGTTGTCGCGGATCTCCACCAGCCGTGCCCGCTGGGCCGGGTCCGGTCGGAGGAGTGCCATCTGACGCTGCTCTGAACTAGGGATAGCCCGGGCGAACGGACGGGAGGGAAGATCGTGATTCTCTCGGCTCGCCTCAGCGCCAGGAACTACTGTCGCGAGCATGGTCGAACACGATGCCCTCAGTGCCACCCGCGAGGCTTACGACGCTGCTGCCCCCACCTATGCGCAGCTGTTCCGCGACACGCTGCGTGACAGTCCCCTGGACCGCGCGATCTTGGGTGCCTTCGCCGAGGTCGTAAGTGCGAGTGGGGACGGTCAGGTCGCGGACCTGGGGTGTGGGCCTGGCCATATCACCGCTTATCTGGACGAGTTGGGGCTGGCGGCGTTTGGTGTTGATGCCTCTCCTGCGATGATCAAGTTGGCTCGACAGGCCTATCCGGGCCTGCGGTTCGACGTGGGCTCGATGGCCGCGTTGAACATCGCTGACGGCGTGCTGGGCGGCGTACTCTCACGTTGGTCCATCATCCACACTCCGCCGCAGGAACTCCCCGTCATCTTGGCGGAGTTCCATCGTGTGCTGGCACTTGGCGGCCACCTTCTGGTCGGCTTTTCGGCAACCGATGATCCGTCTCACCCGACGCAGGTCTTTGATCACACAGTCGCGCCGGCCTATCGGTGGTGGCCTGATCACCTCGCCGCGATGCTGCGCAAGTCCGGGTTGGCCGAGGTAGCCCGGATGGTTCGCGAGCCTCAGCCCACCGACCGACGGCAGTTCCAGGAGATTCAACTGCTCGCCCGCAAAGCCTAGGCAGGGGCTGTCTGACCGAACACATCCAACCTGCCGGACGGGGAGCCGTCAGGCTCCAGGCGTCGACTCATGATCAGGGCCCACCGCCCGTTCGAGCTCCGATTCGTTCTCTGAACTTGCGCCTGAGTGTTGATCGAGTCAGGAGCTTCCTTGGTCGCGGTTGAGTTCGTGATAGACACGAAAATCGAAGAAACGCAGACCGCCGTTCACTGCTCCAGACTCGATTTCCCGCAGGGTCCAGGGGTGGGCGGGGCTCGAACCTTGATTGTCAGGTAATACGTTGCTATCTGACAGACTCCTGGCCATGGCGAATGCGACCGAGTCGCGCGGCACTAGCGGACGGGTGCGCGTCGGAGTCCTCGGTTCCCTGGTGCTGGACACCGCTACCGGCCCGACGCGGGTCGGGGGCGCGCGGCTGCGGGTGTTGCTGGCCCGGCTGGCGCTGGACGCCGGGCGTGCCGTCCGGCCGGCGACCTTGGTCGAGGCACTGTGGGGCGAGGCGGCACCGGACGCACCCCTGCACGCGCTGCAGTCGCTGGTGTCCCGGTTGCGGCGCGTCCTGGGCGACCCAGGGCTGCTCACCTCGGGCCCGGCCGGGTACCGGCTGGCCGTCGAGCCGGACGCAGTCGACGCTGTCCGGTTCGAGCGGCTGGTCCGCGCGGGTCGGCGCTCCCACGCGGAGTCCCGGCCTGCCGAGGCTGCCGCCATCTTGCGCGAGGCCCTGAGCCTGTGGCGCGGCCCCGCCTTGGCGGACGTGCGGGAGGCGCCGTTCGCCGCCGCTGAGGCCGAACGGCTTGAGCTGGCCCGGTTGGCCGCCCTGGAGGACCGGGTCGAAGCCGAGCTCGCGCTGGGCGCCGACCTCGACCTGGTCTCCGAGCTCGAGTCGCTGACCGCCGCGCACCCGTTGCGCGAACGGCTGCACGCCCAGCTGATCCGAGCCCTGGCGCTGAACGGTCGCGGCGCCGAGGCGCTGGCCGCCTACCAGCGGATCCGCGGCCTGCTGGCGGACAGTTTCGGCAGCGATCCCGGGCCGCAGCTCCAGGAGGCCCACCTGGCGGTGTTGCGCGGTGAACTTCCCCGATCCCGGCGATCGCCCGGCAACCTGGACATCCCGCTCACCAGCTTCGTGGGCCGCGACGACGACGTTCGCCGCGTGGTCGAACTACTCGGTCGAGTTCGGCTGGTCACCCTGGTCGGTCCCGGAGGAGCGGGCAAAACCCGGCTGGCCAACACCATCGGCCGGCAGCTCACGCCGTCCGGCGGGGTGTGGTTCCTCCCGCTGGCCCCGGTCAGCGCGGACGATGTGCCCCGCGTGGTGCTCGACCTGTTGCGGGTGCGCGAAGAGGGCGCGCAGCCGCGGCCTGTCACCCCGGACGAGGTCGTGGAGCACCTGGTCGAGACACTCGCGGACGACGACCTGGTGCTGGTGCTGGACAACTGCGAGCACGTGATCGAGGCCGCCGCGGCGCTCGCCGGGTCCCTGCTCGGCCGGTGCCCAGGGCTGCGGGTGCTGGCTACCAGTCGGGAACCCCTGCGGATCGACGGTGAGACCTTGCACCCGGTGCTCCCGCTGGAGCTGCCAGAACCGGGGTCGACGGTCGAGCGGGCCCGTGCCTGCGCGGCGGTCCGGCTGTTCCACGACCGGGCCGCCGCGGTGCGGCCGGGCTTCACTCTGGAAGGCAGCGCGCTGACGGCGGCGGTGGAGATCTGTCTCCGCCTGGACGGCCTGCCGCTGGCGATCGAGCTGGCCGCGGCACGGTTGCGTGCCCTGCCGGTCGAGGTGGTCGCGGCACGGCTGGACGACCGCTTCCGGCTGCTCACCGGGGGCAGCCGCACCGCATTGCCGCGACACCGGACCTTGAGCGCGGCGGTGGCCTGGAGCTGGGACCTGCTCGACACCGACGAGCGAGCGCTGCTGGAACGGCTGGCAGTCGTGACCGGCACCTTCACCGAGGACGCGGCGGAGGCGATCGGCCGGTCGGGCGACGTCCGGGAGCTGCTGACGGCGTTGGCCGACAAGTCCCTGCTGCACCCGGTGGAGCCCGCCGACCCGCTCGAGCCGCGCTACCGCGTGCTGGAGACCATCCGGGAGTACGGCCTCGAGCAGCTGGCCCGGCGTGACGAAGTCGACGTCGTACGCGGGCGGCACGCCAGGTTCTTCCTTCGGCTGGCCGAGACCGCGGACCCGTACCTGCGCACGTCCGACCAACTGCGCTGGCTGGTCCGCCTGTCCGCAGAACGGGACAACCTGTCGGCCGCGATCCGCTGGGCGGCCGAGTCCGGCGACGCCGACCTGGCGGTCCGGTTCGGCGTCGCGCTGTGCTGGTTCTGGTTCCTGCGGGACCACCCGCCGGAGTCGCTGGACCTGCTCGGCCGGGTGCTCCAGGCTCGCGGCTCGACCGAGCCGCAGGCACGCGCGCTGGTGGTCGCCGCGCACGCGCTCGCCACCACTGAGGCCATCAGCCGACCGGACGAGTGTCGCGGAGGGTTTCCCGGACAAGGCGGCACGCCGGCTCGACCACCCGGCGGTGCACCTGACGCTGACCTGGCATACGCCGGTCGCGGCCTCGATCGCGGTCGTGGTCGCCGCGATCGGCCGGAGCGGGCGGGACGGCTGCTCGGGGTCGCCACCGTGCTGCGGGGCTGCGACGACCTCGGCTACGTCGACGTGCGGATGATCACACAGCGGACCACGGCTGCCCTGGGCGCTGACGGGTTCGCGGCCGCGCACGCCGCGGGTGCGGCGATGTCGCGGGCCGAGGCCGAAGGCCTGGTGTCCGCGGTCATCACCACACCCTCGGCCGGCCGCATCGGTCAGTCAGTGTGAGCCGCGGTCGGCACGGGCTTGCCGAACATCGTGCAGGTCACGGCGGTCTGGAGCGCGTGGGCGGCCTTGGCGATCTTCGGGTCGCCCTCGAACTCGGCCCAGAACTCCGTCGAGATGAGGACGGTCGCCGTGCGGCTGCCGGTGCGGTCAGTGAGGTTGGTGGTCAGGTAGCCGGGCATGCCGCCGTCGTGACCCCAGAACGTGCCGCACCGGGTGGAACCGGTCTGGATGCCCAGCCCGTAGCCGGGCCCGTCCGGCTGCCGTGAGTCCACCGGCACCGTGGTGCGCATCTGTGCCATCTGGGCGGTGGGCAGCAGCTTGCCGGACATCAACGCGGTGTAGAACCGGGACCAGTCCTGCGTGGTGGACACCACCGCCCCGGCCGCCCCTCCCCACCCGGGGTCGTTGTCGGAGACGTTCACGTGACCGTGGTGGCGCGGCCCGGCGAAGTGCCTGAACTCGGCCGGCACACTCGGTGGCATGCGGGCGGCATCCAGTTCGTAGCCGTGGGCCTGGGGGCCACGCCAGGTGGAGCCCGTGGCGTAGTAGGTGTGTTTGAGACGGAGTGGTCGGGCGATCCGGCCCCGGACCAGATCGGCCAGGCTCGCCCCGGTGACCCGCTCCAGGACGGCGCCGATGGCGGCGTAGCCGGTGTTGCTGTACGACCATTTCGTGCCCGGCGCGAACAGTGGATCGTGCTTCACCCCCACAGCGAGCAGCTTCGCCGAGGTCCACCGCCGCCGATCTTTGCCGAGAATCGACGGCCGGACCGCGGCGTCCTCGGTGTAGTCGAACAGGCCGCTGGTGTGGTTCAGCAGCATGCGCAACGTGATCGCCTTGCCGTTGGGCACCTTGCCCGGCAGCCACTTCTCCACCGGGTCAGCCAGGGCGAGCTTGCCCTCGGCGACCAGTTGCAGCACGAGCGTGGCCACCATGGTCTTGGTGTTGGACCCCATCCGGAACTCGTCCCCCACCTTGAGCAGGTGATCCCGTCTGGTCCAGGTTGCCTGCTCGGCGATCTCGACCGGCCGGCCGCGTCCGTCGTCGACCCGCACGATCACGCCGGGCGCCCCGGCCTCCACCAGCTTCCGCGCCAACTGCTGTAGCTGAGCGCGCTGCGCCTTGGTGCCGCTCCAGGTCGCGGACGGCGTGGCCGCGGCGGCAGCCGGGAACGCCGTGGCCACGGCCAGACTCACGGCCAGCGCGGAAGCTGTGAGCGTGCGCAGCCAACGTGGCCGCACCGAACGATCAGACGAAAAATCACGTTGGGACATTGACCCGTTCCTCAGGTTGATAGGTGACGCGAACGACCTCACCCTCCAACCCGCCGCTCACAAACCGCACACAGCACGCTGTCAGCCACCCGACCGGTATCGCCCTGACCCAGCACACCGTCGCCACCGCCGCAAGGGAGCTGCGGCCTGCCGGGCCCGATCCTGCGTACGCCGCTCACACTCCGCCCGCTCGGCCACGGACCGCAGACCCGGCGCGAGCGCCGTGACGCAGCTATCGGGGCTTCGAGCTGGGGTCACCTGGCCGGCTGAGTGCGCTAGATCGGCCAGCTCAGCGGACTCGGTCGTAGACCATGGCGATCTCCCCCAGCTCGCCGGTCTCCTGGTGTGTGAGCGTCCACTTCGACGCCGGCAGGCCGTCGTCGAACAGTCGCTGCCCACCCCCGGCGATCTCGGGGAAGATCATGAGATAAAGCCGGTCGAGCAGGTCTGCCGAGAGAAGCGCCTTGATGACGCTCGCGCTGCTGTTGACGAGGATGTCGCCCTTGCCGGTGGCCTTGAGTTCGGCGACGACGTCCGCGGCGGGGGCGTTCACCACGCGGATGCGTTCCCACGGCGCTTGGGTCAAGGTGGTTGAGAGGACCACCTTTTCCGTGTCGACCAGCCACTTCGCGTATCCGCGATCACGCGGATCGGCGTCCTCGTCTTCGGCGACCGACGGCCAGTACCCCATGAACCCCTCGGCGTTGAGCCGGCCGAGGAGCGCCGTCGTCGCGTCCTCCCAGATGCGGGTCATGTGGTCTCGCGCGACCTCGGTGGTTACATACGGGGCGAACGCCCCGAAATCGCCGGGCCCGCCGGGACCGTTGTAACGCCCGTCGAGGGTGAGGCTCAGGTTCGCGGTCACCCTGCGGCCGGTCGAGTCGGTCATTTCGTGCTCCTTGTGTCGGTGTCGTGCCCGGTGCTGTCGGTGCTGTCGGAATCCGCGACGAGGGTCGCCGCGAGCTTGTCGAGGCTCTGGCCGAAGCCGATCTCGATGCCTGCGATGAAGTCCGCGGAGTCGACTGTGCTGTCGGTGATCCGGAAGTGGACGTCGAGGTCTGTGCCGGTGTCGGTGGGCCGGAGGCCGAGGTCGAGGTGGGAGGTGAAGGCGAAGCCACCATCGGGAAGCAGCGGGGAGAGCCGGTAGGCGAGGCGCTCACCGGGGCGTACGTCGACGACGACTCCCTGCGCGCGCCCGGCGACCAGGTC
Source organism: Sphaerisporangium viridialbum (assembly GCF_049674955.1). Taxonomy (GTDB): domain Bacteria; phylum Actinomycetota; class Actinomycetes; order Streptosporangiales; family Streptosporangiaceae; genus Sphaerisporangium; species Sphaerisporangium viridialbum. The sequence continues at coordinate 4,619,640 of NZ_CP187232.1, forward strand.
GGAGCCGTCGGCGTCCTCGGCGTCGCGGTACTCGTGGACGATCCGCCCGCCCGGTCGCGCCTCGAAGACGAGCTCGGAGACCCGCAGGTCGTCCGGCGTCCACCATCGGGCGAGCAGGGAGGCCTCGGTCAGGTGGCGCCAGACCAGCTCGGGACGTCCTGTCATCGACCGGAGGAACCTGAATGAGCGGTCGTCGGCCCACCCCGGCTCCTTCGCGGCGAGCCGCTCTGTGTGGAGGCTGAGCCCGTAGCGATCGTAGGTCTCGCGCGGGCCACCGGCCTGGTCCGCGGTGTCGGCGAGCCGGCTGAGCGCAGCCGCCAGGTCCCGCAGGGGAGCGGGCCGGAGCGCGTAGATGCGGCGCTGGCCGGTGCGCTGGGAGACGACGACGCCGGCGCGCTCAAGGGCCTGCAGGTGCTTGGTCGTCTGCGGCTGGCGCGCCTCGGCGAGCTGGGCGAGGACACCGACCGAGCGCGGCCGCTCGGCCAACAGGCTCACGAGCCGCCAGCGGGCCGGGTCGGCCAGTGCGGTGAGGAGTGCGTCCATGGACGTTAGTATTCTTCACAGAGAATATTCGTGTCAAGGAATATCTATGAATTGGTGAGGCAGTGTCGGGATCGGGCAGGCCGGGTTCGGGTGGAAACTCTCCCATCCGTCACAGAAGTACTCGCCCAGGCCGCGACGACGGCCTCGCATGAGCCGCACTGCTCGTATGAGACTGCGCGAGCCGAGGAGATCCTGTCGCTGAACATCGAGGACCTGGATATCGAGCTCCGCCGCGCCCGCGTGGTCTCCAAGGGCGGCGCGATCGAGTATGTGCGCTGGCGGAGTACCTGTTCATGACAGCCTCCACCACGCTCGACCCGCACGCCGACGGAGGCCGTTCGAACTCCTCGGTTCGGGTCACGCCAACCCTTCCTTGAAGCCCTGCCGCCACGTCCCCGGCCAGCAGCCGGCACAGCCACCTGGGGATTCGCTCCCGCGCAGGCTGAGCCGGCCAGGTCGACCTACTCACCTGACCGCTACCAGGGCACCGGGCCGTCCTCGCTGAAGAACCCGCCGGTCGGTCCGTCCGCGCCGAGCGTGGCCAGGCGCACCAGGACCGCGGCGCCCTGCGCGGGGGTGAGGTGCCCGCTGTGGTTGTTGATTTCCGTGTCGACGAAGCCGGGGTCGGCGGCGTTGACCAGGATGCCGTCCTTCCGCAACTCATTGGCGTACTGCACGGTCAGCGCGTTGAGCGCGGTCTTGGAGGGCGTGTACGCGGCCGACGTCAGCAGACCCGCCAGCGGACCGTCCGGGTCGCTCGCAATGGTCAGCGACCCAGCGGCGCTGCTGACGTTGACGATGCGCGGCGCCGGCGAGCGCCGCAGCAGCGGGAGCACGGCATTGGTCACCGCGATCACCCCGAAGACGTTGGTCTCGAACACCGCCCGGACCATGTCCAGGTCGACGGAGCTTGGTACTTGATCGCGGGCGTCTTCGGGCGAGACCTGCCCGGAGCCAGTGATACCGGCGTTGTTGACCAGCACGTCAAGGTGGCCGAAGCGCTCCTCGACCCGCCTTGCGGCCTGCTGGATTATGGTCGGGTCGGTGACATCCAGGGTGACCGCGTGCGCGTCGTCGCCTGCTGCGCGCAGGGCCGCGGCGGCGTCCTCGCCGCGCCGCGGGTTTCTGGCGCCGATCAGGACCGTCATGCCCAGCGCGGCGAGCCGCTCGGCGGCCGCGCGGCCGATCCCCTTGTTCGCCCCGGTGATCAATGCCACTTGCTGGTGTGTGGTGTGCTCGTTCATGACCAAGCTCCTGTCCGAGCGAGTCCGTCTCGTGGAGTTGCGTGCCGCGCGGATCGTTCGCGCGGCGTCCTGACGAACATGAGATGCCGGCGACCCGATCCCTGTGACAGCGCGGCTAAGTGACGTGCGCCACCGACCGTGGATGTCACAAGGCGATAGGGACCGGCGTCTTGTGCGTGTGGCACAGTCGAGAGGCAACAGGCAGGAGCCGGCTATGAACGACCGCGGCGAGCGAACAACGGACACAGCAGAACCGCCCGCTCGTGGCGACCGCATGGACTGCGCCACCGAGGCGTTCGTCGCCCACCGCAACCTGCTGTTCACCGTCGCCTACGAGATGCTCGGCTCGGCCACCGACGCGGAGGACGTCCTGCAGGAGACCTGGTTGCGGTGGGCGGGCGTCGATCTCGACATCGTGCGGGATCAGCGTGCATACCTGGTCCGGATCACCACCCGGCAGGCGCTGAGCCGGCTGCGTACGCTCGGCCGGCGCAAGGAGTCCTACGTCGGCCCCTGGTTGCCCGAGCCGCTGCTGACCGCGCCCGACGTGGCCGAGGACGTCGAGTTGGCCGACAGCGTCTCGATGGCGATGCTGCTGGTGCTGGAAACGCTCACGCCGACCGAGCGGGCGGTGTTCGTGCTGCGCGAGGTGTTCGATCTGGAGTACGACGAGATCGCGGAAGCCGTCGACAAGCGCCCGGCCGCGGTCCGCCAGATCGCCCACCGGGCACGAGTACACGTCGCCGCGCGCCGACCGCGCGGGGTCGTTTCTGCAGCCGAGACCCGCGGCGCGCTCGAGGCGTTCCAACGGGCGATCGAAACGGGCGATCTGCAACGCCTGCTCGACATGCTCGCGCCGGACGTCGTCTTCCTGGGTGACGGTGGCGGAGTCAAGCGGGCCGCGCTGTCGCCCATCGTAGGGGCCGACCGGGTGGCTCGCTTGCTGGCTGTCGGTATGCCCAGGATTGGCGGCGGGACGTCGGTCGAGCCGGTGCAGGTCAACGGCTACCCGGCGTTGGTCCTCCGGCTCAACGGCGAGATCGACACCCTCATGGCGGTGCGCATCGACGACGGCCTCTTCACCGGGCTCTACGCCGTACGCAATCCCGAGAAGCTGTCGCGAGTGGAGAGGGAGACCGCGCTGAGCCGCTGAGGCCGGAACGACCTAGGCGAACAGACCTCCGCCCAGGTCACCGCCAACGCAGATTCAGCCGCCCGCCACGAACCCCGCTCACCAGCGTGTCCCGACACGACCTGACCAGCCATCATCACCGCAGGTCAGTGGCGGGTTCGTTGGATTCTGGGGTGCAGAAACGTGTCATGAGCCCCAAATGGCGTTGATCTTGTTGTGACTTGCCTGGTCTCCACCGTCGACCGCAGGTTTGGTTGCGCGGTGGTCACCAGGCGACGGGGCCAAGGCGGTCGCGCGTCTATCGGGGCACCGTGGACGTTGCCTCGATCAGGATCTGGCTCCGCGACCCGTTCAGTGATCTACCGAGCTGGGCGCGTCAGCGAAACGGCGGGTGGCCACCAGCGCGGCCAGATCGGGCGCGAGCCGAAGTTCCGCCGTGTCCAGACCGGGGTGATCCAGCCAGTGCATCCGAGCCTGATCGACAGCGCCGTCAAACCACGGCGGCCAGTGCCGAGCCGGGGCCAGGTCGTCGATGACCACCATCCCCCCAGGCCTGAGCAGCCGGTGCGGATCGGCCGGTTGCTCACCGCGCTTGCCCTGCCCACCTCCATCGAGCACGAGCAGGTCATACGGCCCGTCCCGGTAAATCTCCCGCCAGTCACCTTGAATCACCGACACCTGTGGGTGACCGCAGAACACCTGAGCGGCCAGCGCCGCCCGATCAGCATCCAGTTCAACGCTGACCAACCGGGTCCCTAGCCGGGCGCCTGATGCCAGCCAGGCAAGCCCCACCCCACACCCGGTCCCGGTGCCTCGGCAACGTATAGCGCACCGGGGGGCTTGCGGCAAGACCCGGGTCGTGCTGCAGAATCCTCGGCCGAGGCCAGAACCTGCGGAAATGGGAGTAGCGAAGTGCGTGTGTTGTTGTCGACGACCGGGTCGCGCGGGGACGCGACGAAAGACCGCGCGGGGAGTGGCCAGTGATGGACGCCGACGTGATCATCGTGGGTGCCGGCCCGGCCGGCGCACGTACAGTGCTCCACACCCAAGCTCAGGTGGCACTGCGGCGCGGAGACGACCCAGCCGCCGAGGCGCTGCGGGAAGTCTTCCTGGAACTGTTCGCCGACGAGCAGCCATTGCGCCGCATAGGGGCCCTCATCGCCGGCACCGACATCCACTACCCGATACCCAACCCCAACCAACACGCCTTGACCGGCACCTTCGCACCCGACCTCACTCTGCACACCGACCAGGGCACAACGAGCGTCGCGGAACTCATGCACACTGCATGGCCCATCCTCCTCGACCTCGCCGACCGCCCGGACCTCCGCGAGACCGCCCGAGACTGGCAGCATCGCGTCGGCATCCACACCGCCAAGACCGAGCACCGACCAGCCGACGCCCCACTGATCCGCCCGGACGCCCAGATCGCCTGGGCCGCAACCATCGACGAACCTGCCGACACCGCCGCGCTCGCGCTGCGAGAAGCGCTCTCCGGCTGGTTCGGCACACCCCTGAAAACGACAGTGCCGATCATCGATCGGCTCTCCTGATCGGCCAACCGAACATCGCCAGGAGCGCATAGCAGTCGCCGCCGTTCGTGTAGTCCCCGCGCCCGCCCAGCCGGAGCCCCGGTAATCGGCATGACAGACGGATCGAGCAGCCGGTACGGCTCCCCCGGCCAACCGCTTGAGCGTCGGGGTGCCGTCCTTGGCGAAGGTCAGGTCTTCGTTGTCGGCGTAGCCGGCGTCCAGATGGTCAGCGGCCTGGCGGTGGCGCTCCTTCAACTCCGCAACGAACTCGCTCGCGGTCTGCGGCGATTTGGCGGATGGACTCAGGAGTTGCCGGCGCGTACGGCGGTCGCGGCAAGGGTCGTGTAGTTCATCGTGAAGCGTCCACCCAGGGAGTCGATGGCGCCCCCGACCGCGTCCAGTATCTCGGCCAGCTGATCGGGACGGAGTTGGGTGAGGCCGCCGGTGGTGGGTAGCAGGTCCAGCCATTGGTCGCGCGTGTAGGACTGCTCCCAGTCGAATCGCCACTGTTCTGGATCGTTGAACTGTTCGGTCTCGCGGATCTTGTCGGCGAACTTCGCGTATGCCGCCTGGTAGAGGTCGAGCGGACGTCGGGCCGGTTGGCCGTTGAGCGGGGAGTCGGGCGCCGCCCGCCGATAGGCAGCGGCGAACGGTTCGGCCACCTCGGCAGGCGGCTCGTACACGTGCCCGAAGATCGCCAGCCGTCCCCCTGGACGCAGCACACGTGCCGCCTTCACGGCGCCGGCGACCGGATCCACCCAGTGCCACGACTGGGCGGCGATGACCGCGTCAAACGTCCGGCCGACTGGCTGCCAGGCTTCGAAGGCCGCCACCTCGACCTGCAGGCCACGTGATCGCGCGAAGTCGGCCATCCGCGCATCGGGCTCGACGCCGAGCACGGCGCAGCCGGCGGCCTGGAACTGGCAGGCTGCGATGCCGGTACCGCAGCCGACGTCGAGCACGTCAGGCCCGGGGCTCCCGGCGACGATCCGCGCCACCAATGCATCGGGGTAGCCGGGCCGGGCTTGGTCGTAGCGTTGCGCGTCCACGCCGAACGACTCAGCCATCCGCCGGGCCTTGTGCGGCTCCGCTGGGGACGGTTCTGGCTGCTCTCGCGGTAGTATGGGCATGTGCCCACCTTAGTGGGCGTGCGCCCACTGGGCAATGGATGCCAGCGGGTTGACGCACGAAAGGATCTCTTAAGTGCCGACTGGGGTACACCTTCGCGACGCACGGCAGCAGCTATTCGACGCTGCCGAACGCGTGCTTCTGCGGGACGGGCCGAACGGGCTGACCAGCCGGGCCGTCACCGACGAGGCGGGCTGCGCCAAAGGTGTCCTGCACCGGCACTTCACCGACTTCGACGCCTTCCTCACCGACCTCGTGCTCGACCGGGCCGCGCAGCTCGAGACGCAGGCGAGTGCGCTGCGCGAGTCCGCCGGTACCGGCACGGTGGCCAACAACCTCACCAGCGCGCTGATCACCCTGTTCGGACCGATTCCCGTGGCAATCATCCCGCTCATCACCTTCCGGGACGAGCTGCGCGCACGGCTACGGCAAGCCAGACCCGGAGGCGGCATCGCGATCCTCGCCCAGGCCACGACCGCGATCTCGGCCTATCTGGCCGACGAGCGTGAACTGGGCCGCATCGCGGCCGACGCCGACGTCGACTCACTCACCCTCTCCCTGGTCGGTGGCGGGCATCTCCTGTTTGCAGACCGCGACCCCGGCCCGCCGGCCCCGGCAGTCGTCAACAAGCTCGTGACAGCGGTCATCGCCGACGCCGTGCAACGACGACGGCCTAGGGACCCCTGAGCGTCGGCAAACGATCGTTATCTTGAGCCGCCCGAAGGGTGTCCTTCACGTCCGGTAAGAGCGTTGAAGGGCCCGTGATCTGCCTGGCGGATGTGGTTACCTACCGCCGTCCATGAAGCAGATCCCTCGGAGTTGTGCGCCGGAGCCGGGCCGTCCCCGCAGGCGGCCGGCGACCGTGTTCGGCCTCGGGGAACATCGGTACAGCCGTTGGCGCTGAGATTGATCTTGTCGGCTACTCGGTCTCGGCCTCCTCCTCCCGAACGTGTCCCCGGCCGCCAAGTAGCGGCGCGGTTCTGTTTCGGAAGTGCCGAGCTGGGCTTTCACCCTTGCGTTGTGCGTGTTCTCGGAAGCCGTGGGCGTCTGGTCATGGCGACTTGTAACGGCCCACCTGGGCGGCTTGAGCTGGACATACTTTGGGGCTGGGAAGGCGTTCGGGAGGAGGACGCCGGCCCAAAGCGACGGGCGCGTGGCCGGGAGCCCCGGGTGGCTTGAAATAAAGTTCCTTACCGGGCAGTGCGACCTGGAAAACGTCGTCTACTGCGTTATCACGGCACCCTGCGTCGGACTCCGACCGGGTATTGCGCGATCAGTTGTAGTCCTGAACAAAGACTGATCGCGGCACGCGGGCTGGATGACGCCGACGACATCGCCTCCGTGATCCACGCCCGCCTCGCACGCGCCACCGTCCGGCCCGCAGGTTCCGGCCGTACTCGCAAACCAGCCCGACTCATCGCCGGCTTGATCCCGGATGCGGGCGGGCCGATGGCCGACGACATGCGCCACGCCCTGGACGAGCGCCGCGACCTCATCGAGACCCGCGCCGAAGCCGTGCTCACTGTCGCCCTCGCCGACAAGGACGCATGGACAGCCAAGCTCGGCCCAGCACCGAAGAAGGAGAAGCAGCGCGCGGCATGGCGACGAGCCGCCGCAGTCGTTGCCGCGTACCGTGACCGCTACCAGATCGCCGACGACCGTACCCCGCTCGGCCCCGAGCCCCAGAGCACCCGGCAGAAGATCGACGCCGCACGAGCCCGCGCCGCCCTCGGTCGCGCCCAGACCATCGCCAACGAGGACGGCAGGACGGCCGTCCCGACGGAACCGCCGCAACACGACCCGCGCCGGGCCTGTAGCCCACCGGCAGCATTCGCGCGACGCCGACGACTTCATCCGGCCTGCTGTGCAGTGTGTCGGTGACTGATTGCCCGGTACCTACTCGGCGTGACGCCGACGCTGCGCCGGAACTGCCGGGCCGCGAAATCGGGATCGCCCCAACCCACATCCCGGGCGATCGGCGCCTCTGTTGTACGGAGGAGACTCGCCATCCGCTCGGTACGCAACATCGTCAAATAGGCGATAAGCCTGGGACTTCCGAGGGTCCTTCCGGCGGTGCCGCAAGCATGACATGTCAATCACGGTCAAGACCGCAGGTCCTCGGTCATCCCACACAAGCGACGAGACCGGACTCCGCAGGATACGACGGCGACACTCACTTCGCCCCTTGATGATCCGCTGAATCTTGTCGAGGCGTTCATGCACGGGCGCGCTCGTTCCGGCGGTCGCGTCATGCGGTCGCTGCGTTGATGTCGGTTTAGTCGGAGCAAGACGACGCCGCCCACGATGAGCGCAAGCGCGAGCGCCCTGAGAAGGCTGACGGGTTCGTGGAGCCAGATCATTCCGACGATTGCGGTGCCGAGCGCTCCGATGCCGACAAAGACCGCGTAGGCGGTGCCAACGGGAACGGTCTTCATCGCGACGTTGAGAATCAGTAGGACTGCGATGGTCAGCGCGCCGCAGACGATCGTCGGGAGCAGTTTGGTGAAGCCCTCGGTTAGGCGAATGCTGTGCGCCCATGCGATCTCCAGAAGCCCGGCCGCGATGACGGCGATCCAGCCGATGCTCACCGCAGGTCCAGCCGGGCGATTTCCGCTCGCAGGTCGACGGTGAACTCGAACGACTGCGCGGCAAGGTTGGCTGCCAGATGTTCAGGCAGCGACGAGCCGGGAATGACCGCCGTTGTCGGGCTTTGGTCGAGAATCCAGGCCAAGGCGATCGTTGCCGGCGATACGCCAGCGGCCTGGGCGGTCTCCTGCAGCGGCGAGTCTGGCCTGACTAGGGCGCCGTTCCCGAGCGGGCGGAACGCCAGGTACGGGATGCCCAGTTGTGTCGCGGCGTCGAGGACATCTCGTCCGGCATCGAGTCCGAGGCGGAACTCGTTCTCTATCGACGCGATGGGCGTGACCGTCCGAGCGCGCTCGAACAGGTCGAGGGTGACGTTCGACACTCCGACATGGGCGATCAGCCCTTCGTCTTTCAGCTCGGCGAGCGCGCCGACGGTGTCCTCGAACGGGATCGTGGTGTCCGGCATGTACCGCGCGTGGACCAGCGGCAGCCTGTCGATGCGGAGCTGGCGCAGGTTGTCGTGCACGGCGCCGCGGATCGCCTCCGGCGTCGCGTCGGCAGCGAAGCCACCGTCAGGGGTTCGTCGAGCGCCCACCTTCGTCGCGATCAGGAGGTCGTCGGGGTAGGGGGCGAGCGCTTCGGCGAGCAGACGGTTCGCGATCTCGGGACCGTAGTAGGCGGACGTGTCGATGAGCCGCACGCCCTGTTCAACCGCACTCCGAACGAGGTCCTTGCAGGCCTCGGGATCGACGGGGCTGCCCAACGCCATCGGTCCGGTGAGCTGCATCGTGCCGTAACCGACGCGTCCCACCTCGTAGCCGGCGATGGCGATCGTCGCGTTCTGCATCGTTCCTCCTCAACTAAGTGGACGACGTGTCCGGATACTTACAGTACACGAAGTGGACGAGGCGTCCAGTTAGGATGGTGGGGTGAGGAAGAAGCTGCTCGACACGTCACCGCCGGAGCGAGCCGACGCTGCCGCGAATCGCCAGCGCATCCTGGCTGCGGCCGAACAGCTCTTCGCTGCTCAGGGGCCACGGATCACCATGTCGGATCTAGCCACCGCTGCCGGCGTAGGACGAGGCACGCTCTATCGGCGGTATCCCGACGTAGCCTCGGTCGCGGTCGCCCTGCTCGACGTCCACGAGCGGGCATTGCAGCAACAGCTTCTGTCCGGACCGCCCCCGCTCGGTCCAGGCGTCCCACCCCATGAACGGTTGGTGGCCTTCTATGCGGCCATGGTCGACTTGTTGGAGCAGCATCTGCCGCTCGCGCTGGGAGCCGAACTAGGCGCCGCCCGTTTCAGCACCGGCGCCTACGGGTTCTGGCGAACCTTCGTCGCCTCACAGGTTCGAGAGGCCGGCGTACGCGACGACACGCTCCCCGACGTGCTGCTCGCTCCACTCGCCCCCGAGGTCTACCAATATCAACGGCACGTGCGGAAGCAGTCAGTCGCCGATGTCAAGGAAGCGCTCGGTCGTCTTGCCGCGGTTCTCTCACGATAGACGGGGAAGTCGGCGTGGTTCAGAATCTCAACCGTGTAGCAGGGGCACTCGGCGGAGAGTTCTCGGCGGGTGCGTAGCTCGCACCGTGATCACCGCCAGCAGGCACAGCGCGCGTAGTCCCTTGCGCGGGTTGCCATGCCTTGGCCAGCCTGACAGGACACAGACGGACCGTCCCGGAGCGCCATGAGCCCGGCGGGCGCCGTCGCAGACGCCGCGCTCCGGTTACGGAGGCGGCTGATCCGGGACGTACTGGTCGAGAATCCATCGGCAAATCGCCTCTACGACGTAGGCCTGTTCGGCCTCATCGAGCGCATGACCAGCGGCGATGCCGTGCCAGCGTTCCAGGCAGGTGCGGCAGCAGGTTGCCGTGGCGTGCTGCGCGACGAATACGGGATGCCCCCGATAGGGCGTTTGCCGGCCGTCACTACGCGGCTCGGCCGGCGGGTGTGGCCCGGACGTTTTCGCGGGCGGCGTTGGCCTGAGCGATCAAAGGTTCGGCGGCGATCGCGAACCGCCGGCCTGCGGAGGTCACGGCGAGCACACCCGCAGGGCCACGCTCGACGAGGGCGACCCCGAGCTGTCCTTCCAGACGTTGGATGCGCTTGGTCAACGCCGATGAGGTCAGGTGCAGCCGCACGGCCGCACGCCCATAGTGCCGCTCCTCCACGAGAACCAAGAAGTCGGCGACCAAACCGAGATCCAGATCCATACGCGCCCCTGCGTGGTGGATGAGCCGCCGCAGGTGAACTGCCGGGCGGGCGGGTGTTTCATAGGGGACCACCTATGAAACACCGCCCTACGTCGTGGGTCCGAGTGTCCGGGCCGGCGGAGCTGTCTGCGAAGATCCCGAGTTCGGATGGCTACGCTGGATCCGCAAGCTGGAGGAGGTTGCGATCTGTATGGGTGACGGGCACGGGCCCGGACAGTCTGAGCAGGAGGACTCGCTCGGAGCCGGATGGGAGAGGCACCGGCCCGCGGTTTTCGGTGTGGCCTACCGGCTGCTGGGGAGTGTGGCCGATGCCGAGGACGTGACCCAGGATGTGTGGCTGCGGGCGGCCGGAGCGGATCTGCAGGGCATCGGTGATCTGCGGGCCTGGCTGGTGACGGTGGCCGCGCGGCGGTCGTACGACATTCTCAAGAGTGCCCGGGTCCGTCGGGAGACCTATGTCGGGCCGTGGCTGCCTGAGCCGCTGCTGACGGGGCCGGACGCGTCGCAGCCGGTACTCGTCGATGAGTCCGTCAGTTCGGCGATGCTGCTGATCATGGAGGAGCTGTCCCCGCCGGAGCGGGTGGCCTTCGTCCTACACGATGTCTTCGGTCTTGAGTTCGGCCGGATTGCCGAAGTGCTGGACGTCTCCGTGCCGGGTGCCCGGCAGCTCGCCTCGCGGGCGCGACGGCGGGTGGCCAAGGCGAAGTCCATGCCGCAGGCGTCGAAGGCGGAGCGCGAACGCGTCCTCGCGGTTTTCCGCGCCGCGTACGAGGCAGGGGACCTGGCCGGCTTGGTCAGGCTCCTGCACCCGGACGCCGTCTACGTCACCGACGGCGGCGGCAAGGTCTCCGCGGCACGCAAACTCATCCACGGCGGCGAGCGTGTCGCCGAGGTCATGGTGCGTGTGGGGCGCCAGCGGCGTCCGGACCGCATCGACTTCGCCGAGGTCGGTGGCGAGCTCGCCCTCGTGTTCCACCGGGAAGGCCGGGTCTACTCCGTCGACACGGTCCAGATCACAGACGGTCTGATCACCGCGTACCGCAGGGTCATCAATCCCGACAAACTCGTGCGCGTCTGAGCTGTCACACCCGGAAGGGCTACCTCGTCTCCCTGATGAGAACGCAAGAACGGGCGACGAAGGAATACGCGCCGGCAGGTGAGATCGATCGTGCGGAATGGCATACATCCACCTGCTGCGTCTTCCCGACGACGAGCCGCTATGAGCCCTTCGTGTGAACGGACTGCGCGCTCGAGTCGCCCCTCCCAGTAAGGACCTGTATGCAAGCCATCACTGTTCGAGACCGTGACGCCGGTCTTGCCGGGATGTCCCTGACAGACATGCCCTACCCCCATGCGGCCGAGAACGACGTCATCGTGCGGGTGCACGCCTCGGGCTTCACCCCTGGAGAGCTGGACTGGCCCGGCACGTGGACCGATCGCGCAGGCCGCGACCGGACGCCGAGCGTGCCCGGGCACGAGCTCTCGGGTGTCGTCGTAGAGCTGGGGTACGGCACCACCGGCCTGAGCGTCGGGCAGCAGGTGTTCGGCCTGGCCGACTGGACGCGCAACGGCACGCTCGCCGAGTACACCGCGGTGGAGGCCCGCAACCTCGCCCCGTTGCCGGCAGACATCGACCACATCCTGGCCGCCGCGCTGCCCATCTCCGGGCTGACCGCCTGGCAGGGCCTGTTCGACCACGGCCGCCTCACCACAGGCCAGACCGTCCTGATCCACGGTGCCGCGGGCGGCGTCGGCTCGATCGCGGTACAGCTCGCCCGCGAGGCCGGCGCCCGCGTCATCGGCACCGGCCGCGCCTCCGACCGGGACAGGGCACTCGCTCTCGGCGTCGACACCTTCATCGACTTGGAAGCCGAGAAGCTGGAGGACGCCGGCGAGGCCGACGTCGTGTTCGACGTGATCGGCGGCGACATCCTCAACCGCTCGGCCGCCCTGGTGCGCGCCGGCGGCACGCTCGTCACCATCGCCATGCCGCCCAAGGTCCAGCCCAAGGACGGGCGGGCGGTCTTCTTCATCGTCGAACCCGACCGCACCCGGCTCACCGACCTCGCCCAGCGAGTGAGGGACGGCCGACTCAAGCCCGCCGTCGGCGCCGTATGGCCGCTCGCCGAGGCGCCCGCCGCATTCACCTCCGGGAAGCCCACCCCGGGCAAGACGATCATCCGCGTCACGGACAACTGAGCAGGAGACCATCCTCGGAATGCGGATCGCCGGCGGCCTGCTGACCGTCGCCACATTGACCACGGCCACGGACCGCTCCAGCTCGGATCAGTCCGCCCATGCCAAGGGGCCAACCGCGGCCGTGGCATCGAAGCATCCGGGGTTCCCGTAGTTCTCAGGAAATTTCGGGCGGATATGGCTGAGTAGGCTTCTGAGCTGGGGATCTTGGGGTGCTGGCTGGAGGCGCGGGTGTTCGCGGACGAGGAACTGGAGCGCCTGCGGGGCTTCCCGGAGATCGGCCGGGACGAGCTGTTCCGGTTCTTCACCCTCACCCCGGCGGACATCGCCTTCGTGGACCCCGGTCGGGGCCGAGGCCCGGCGGACCGGCGGACCGGCTGGGCCTCGCGGTGGCGCTGTGCACGCTGTCGTGGCTGGGATTCGTGCCGGACAAGGTGTCCACCGCACCGCCGGTGGCGGTGGCTCGGTTGGCCGACCAGTTGGGTGGCGACCCCGTCGAGCTGCGGTCCTACGGCCGGCGGGCGAAGACCCGCACCGAGCACCTGCGTCTGGTCGCGCAGTACCTGGGGTGGCGCCCGCCGTCGACGCTGGAGCTCAAGGAGCTCGACGAGTTCCTGCTCGCGCGAGCGATGGAGCACGACTCGCCGACTCTGCTGTTCCGGCTGGCGTGCGAGTACCTGATCTCCGCGCGGGTGATCCGGCCTGGACCGGTGATCGTGGTCAAGCGGGTCGCGCACGCCCGCGAGGAAGCGCAGCGGGAGACGTTCGCCCGGCTGGCGCACGAGTTCACCGACGTTCGGTGCGCCGCGCTGGACGGGCTGCTGGTCACCGACCCCGAGGTCAAGACCACACGACTGCGGTGGCTGGCCACCGGCCCGGTCGAGGCGTCCCCGGCCGCGGTGAAGGCGGAGGTCGCGAAGCTGGCGTTCCTACGCGGCCTGGGCGCCGATGCCCTGGACCTGTCGGTGCTCCCGGCCGAGCGGCACCGGTTCCTGGCCACCGTCAGCGGTCGGCTGACCGCCCAGGCGCTGGAGCGGCGAGATCCTCAGCGCCGCTACCCGATCCTGCTCACGCTGCTGGCGCAGTCGGCGACCGACGTGCTCGACGAGGTCGTGGACCTGTTCGACCAGGCCATCTCGGCGCGGGAAGGCAAGGCCGAGCGACCGGCGCGTCCCCGACGAGGCGCCGGACGGGTTCGTGCCCACGCGGTGGCGCGGCTACCTCGACACCGCGCGCAAGTCCGGAAACACCAGCGCTTACCGGCACTACTGGGAGCTGTGCACCCTGCTCGGGTTGCGCGACGGACTGCGCACCGGCGATGTGTACGTGCCCGGCTCGCGGCGCTACTCCGACCCGCCACCTACCTGCTGACCTCGGACAAGTGGTCGGCGCAGCGCATGGAGTTCTGCCAGCTCGTGGGCAAATCCGCCGACCCCGCCCGCGCCCTGGCCGCCGCCGAGGACGAGCTGGGCGAGGCACTCGGGGAGCTGGAGGGAGTGCTGGCCGCCGGTGACGGCCCGGTGCGCTTGGACGATGGCGGCGACCTGGTGATCTCGCCGCTGACCGCCGAGGACATCCCGGCCGAGGCGGTAGCGCTCAAGGCGGAACTGACCGAGATGCTGCCGTTCGCGCCGATCGTGTCGCTGCTGATCGAGCTGGACAAGCGCACCGGGTTCCTGGACTGCTTCACCCACGCCGGCGGCAAGCAGTCCCGCAGCCCGGAGCTCAAGCGGAACCTGATCGCGGTGCTGATCAGCCACTCCACCAACCTCGGGCTCACCCGCATGGCCGACGCCTGCGGGATCTCCTACGACATCCTGGCGTGGACCGCGGAGTGGTACGTGCGGGAGGAGACGCTGCGGGCGGCGAACCTGGCGATCGGCATCCGGGACCTGGGCAAGATCACCCTGTACCGCACCGGGTCGCGAGCGCAGGTCGAGGCAGAGTTCCCGCACACCGAACCGCTGCTGACCCGCAAGCTCAACACCGACCTGATCGCCGATCACTACGACGACCTGCTCCGTGTGGCCGGGTCGTTGAAGTTCGGGCGGGCCACCGCCTCCCTGCTGGTCGGCAAGCTCTCGGCCTCGGGACGGCAGAACGCCCTGGCTGCGGCGCTGAAGGAGTACGGCGCGCTGAGGAGAACGATCTATGCGGCCCTTATGTGGAATCTAATTTGTCAAGCGTGGCACTACGGCTCGGCGGTGGATATCGACTGGCCAGTTTCGCGATGAAACTGGACAATCGCCTGTCGTGATGGGTATCTCCGGCTTCGAGCCGACCTTTCTTGTCGGACTTGAAGCCATCCGCGATGAACGCGGACCGGGCCTGGCCGCGCTTGGTGGTCGGCGTCTGACTGGCTTCGCGATCGTACGTTTCATCGAGGACGGGGACTGGTATGCCGAATGCCCCGTCGTCTTGGACTTCGACGGCGTCCGGGTAGAGATCAGCCACTCGAAGTTCGATGAGCTGTCGATCAGCTGGAACACCATCGACACGACGGCTGCGATCACCGGCTGGGACTGGTTCGAGCTGACTCCGGCGTGGTCCAGCGCCGATGAACGGCTTAAGCGGCTCTTCAACTTTGAGGGGGTGCTCACCCTCACGCCGCTGGGTTGATCATGTGCACGCCAACCGTACGCGGCGGCGTTGGTTGTCCAGGTTTCGGAAGCCGAACGCCACGCGGGCGGCGTCCTTGATAAGCCGGTTCGTTCCCTCGGTTCGGGCGTTGGTGACACGCGTAGTAATGAACGCCAGCGTCTCTGGCCACCATTCTGCGATCGTCTCAGCGAGTGTGGTCAGCTCGGGGATGCCCGAGTCGGCGCACCAGGAGAAGAACCGGAACAGCCGGTGAGAGATCACCGACCGGGGCGCCTGGGTGCGGGCGCAGGCCAGCAGGGCACGCAGTTCTTCCTTGGCGATCCAGGCGGTGAGGATCTGCCCGGTGGGTTCGTGGTCGATCAAGGTGTTCCACATCGCCGTGAAGGTGCGTTCCGACAGGTGCTCGCGGGCGCGTAGCAGCCTGCGCCGGTTGGCCCATTCCGGATCGGTGGCACGGCCCCGGCGTCCGCGTTCCTCGCGGGTGACCCGCTGGCGCACCGCGGTCAGCGCCTTGTTGGCCAGCGCGACCAGGTGGAAGTGATCGACAACGATCGTGGCGTGCGGCAGAGCCTGCTTGACCGCGGTGCGGTAGCAGGCGGCCGGGTCGATCGCCACGATCTGCACGTGGCTCTTCCAGTCCCGGCCGCGGGTGTTCAGCCAGTCCAGCACGGCCTTGCCGGTGCGGCCGGCCGCCTGGCCGAGCAGCCCACCGGCCCCAGACAGGTCGACGAAGTTGGTCTCGAAGGGCTCGGTGCGCGTCCATGTCCCGCTTACCTGGTCCTTGAACCACTTGGGCCTGCCCCGGCGGGTCTCGTCGATGCCCAGCACTCGGGGTGGTTCGGGCTCGATCAGGACCGCATCGGCGTGAACGCTGAAGTGGCGGTGCACCAGCGGCCAGCCCAGCCGATACTCCCGGCTCACCGCCGCGACCGACCGGCCCGTGGCGACCTGGCGTGCGACCGCCCGGCACAATCGGCCGGTCACCCGAGCCCTGGGCGGGATCTCCGCGGTGGATTCGGTGAACGCCTTGCGGGGGCACAACTGCTCGGTGCAGGCGAACTGCCGTTTGTGCCAGCGCACCTCGATCGGCTCCTCGCCATGGGGGACGTCTCGCGGACGGGTCGTACGCCGTTGCCGAACCAAGGTCGAGATGACCCCGCATTCGGGGCAGGCGGCCCAATCCTCGGGGCGTTCGATATGCACCAACCGTCCCGTTTTCCCGTCGTCATCGGCGACGCGTTCGACCTCCACCACCGCTATTCCCGGCATGCCGAACAGGATCGAAGTACTGTCGTTCACAGCCCGTGGCCCCCGTCACTAACTGTCCTTGATCAACAGCCAGTGTTGCGGGGCTACGGGCTCTCGCCTGTCAGGGCACGCCCAGGAACTTCCCCCTCAAGATCGAAGAGCCGCTTAAGCCGTTCATCGGCCAGGAACTGTGCGAGGTGGCTCTACTCGAGTGGCGGCCATCACGTCGCGACGTGGCGGCCGGCACCCTCGCTGTCGAATTTGTCTTCGACACGGGCCGCTTCCACATCGCCAATGCTCTTGATGAGAACAGCATCGACCTCGGCGACGCCCATCCAGAGTTCGTGCGGCATCCACTCGGCTGTGGCGCAGCCTGACCAGTGCCGCGTCAGGCAACGTTTGCGACGTTCGTCGTTGGCCCTGAGCCGACGGTAGGTGACGTGGCACCGTGCATCGAAGTCGAGCGTTATGGGCGCCGTCCCGTTGCGAACCTGAACGCCCCGAGCGCCCGAATCGGTCGCGCGCTCGGTCTGCGGTCTGGTTCGCATCACGACGGTGTTGAGCAGGTGGGATCGGGCGCCGATGAGAAATGGCGCCGACAGCCGTCTAAGTAGACGTCCGGTGAAAACGCGCTGCGCGCATCAAGAGAGAGCAACGAGATGAGACCACTTCGATACTCGATCAACGTCACGCTCGACGGCTGCTGCCATCACGAGGCAGGGCTCCCCCCGGACGAGGAGTCGATGCGTTACTGGACCGCTGAGATGGAGCGAGCCGATGCCCTGCTATTCGGCCGGGTGACCTACGAGATGATGGAGTCGGCGTGGCGGAAGCCGGCCACGGACACGTGGCCTGACTGGATGGATGAGTGGCAGATCCCGTTCGCCGAGACCATCGACCGGGCGAAGAAGTACGTCGTGTCGAGCACGCTGAGCGCGGTCGATTGGAATGCCGAGCTGGTGCGAGGCGACTTCGGGCAAGCGGTTCAGCGGCTCAAGCAGGAGTCAGGCGAGGGCCTGTGGGTGGGTGGCGTGACGCTCCCCCTGGCGTTGGCAGATCTGGGACTGATCGACGAGTACGAGTTCCTTGTGCAGCCGGTCCTTGCCGGACACGGGCCGACGTTGCTCGCCGGTCTGCGCGAGCGCATCCAGCTCGAGCCCGTGGACCGCCGTGAGTTCCGGTCGGGGGCGGTCGCCCTGCGATACCGGCCCACGCGAGTTACGGCTTGACGTGATTTATCCTGGCACGTTGGCCGCTCCCTCGCGACGGAACGACGGCCCGGGGTCGCGTTGGCCGCGCTGGCCGTGCCCCCGAACGCGCGGACATATCGACGGGGGGACATCGCCCTGAGGTGCCGGTAGCGGACAGGGCAAACGTTGCCTGACGTGGCACTAGGTCGGCCTCCGGTTGATCTCGATGACCGGCAGCAGGGTCGCCTGGGCCGGTGTGCTGATTTCCCGGGGTGTGGGCCCGGCGGGGGTAGGGACATCGGCAAGTTGGCCGAGCAGCCGGTCTAGGGCCGCCTGGCCGTCGTCGACCGCGGCGCGTTCGTCGTCGGTGAGCGGGATGTTGGCGAGCATGCGCTGCAGGTTGTCCTTGGCTTCCAGCAGCAGCGCTTTGGACGAGGCCTTCGGGGTGTAGAAGTCGCAGCGGGCGCAGGCCATGCGGTGCGGGCACTGTTCGAAGAACGTGTATGTGCAGTAGCCGTGGCCCATGTCGTAGTACTGCCAGGGCTCGCCGGCCGCCACCGCACCGCTGGTGACGGCGTCGCGGTCGACGAGGACTTCGATGGTGCGGACGTTGCGGGCGAAGTACCCGGCGTCCTTGTATGCCTGCGCGAGCTTGTTCGGGGTGATCTTGGCGTAGTGCTGGGTGGTCTCGGGCGAACGGTGGCCGAGCCATTCCTGCAGCTCGAACAGCGTCATAGGTTCCTTGGCGTTGTAGAGCTGGGTCGCGATGGTCGCCCGGGCCCGGTGGCTGGTGATGTTGCCGCGGAGGTCAGCGGTCGGGACGCCGGCCTTGCGGCAGAGCGTCGGGATGATCGTGTCGTTGATGTATGCCTTGGCGACCCGTCGTGCCCGAGTCGCGAACAGCAGGTCGACCGGCTCGCCAGTCTTGCGGTCGAGCATCTTCGGCTGGTCGGGCCGGACGGCCTGCCATGCCTCGATGGCCTGTCCGAGGAGCGGGTCGACCGGCTTGGTGAACGCGGTGCCGGTCTTGTGGGTGGGGATGTCGAGCAGACATACGGCATCCTCAGCGAGGACATCGCGGGAGTCGCCGGGGATCGATGTCCCGTCGTGTTGCCAGCGGATGCAGCCGATGCGAAGCCGGGCGATCTCGTCGCTGCGCTGGCCGCTGAACAGCCAGGTCAGCGTGATGGCGCGGATGAGTTCCATCGGGTAACAGGGACCGCTGGCGTTGGCCGGGAGGTCGTCGGCTTCGATGTTGAGACCGGCCCAGAGGAGCTTGGCCCAGATGTCGTCGGCGATCACCCGGGGGTTCGGGCCGATGAGTGCCTGGATGGTGCGCGGGGTCGCCAGCGCCCGGGCGGGATCGAAGCGGCGTGGGAACCACTCCCATTCCTGACAGTCGCGGAAGAAGGTCCTGGTGGCGGTGAGGTAGCCGGCCTTCGTCCGAGGGGAGATCGGGTCGCCTTTCCTCTTGTCCAGACCCGCGTGGCGTTGGACGTGTTCGCCGACGGTCAGCCGGTCGATAGTCGCGACCCAGGCAGCGCAGGTCTGGCGGGTCCACTCGCTGGGTTCGGTGATCTCCGGGTGCTCGGCGGCCAGCCAGCGGCCGGCCTTGGCTATCACGCTTCGGAAGATCGCCCGGACCTTCGGCGTCAGCGTCGAGGTCGAATGCCATCGGTCGACCCAGGTCGCCCATGACTCCGCGGTGCCCTCGATGGCGGGCAGGCCAGCGTGGATCGACGACGGCGGGTCGCAGAACCCGAGGCTGGCGGCGGCGCGTTGGATGCCGTGGATCTCGGCGACCTGCCAGCGACGCCGCATCCTCGGACGGAGCTGGATGAACGCTTCGGTGGTCAGGTCCGCCAGCAGTGGGCTGCCGTTGAGGAGCAGCAGTTGACTGAGCACGGTGGTCATCCGCTCGCGTTCGGAATCGCCGATGCGGTAGCCCCAACCGCCGAGGGTCTCCGACACCTGCTGATAGGCGTGGTCGACGAGTTCGATGCCGAAGATGCGCCGGGCGAGGTTCAGCCGTCCGAACGGCCCCATCCGGTCGAAGTCGGTGAACCCGCCGAGCAGGTAGGCCAGGGCGACGAGGTGAGGGCGTGCGGTTGGGTCGATGGTGTCCGGCCACGGGCGCTGGAACTCGGCGATGCTGACGCCGATCAGCCGGAGCCAGCCCTGCGCTGACCAGGCCCAGAACGAGGTCTTCTCCTCGGCGCAGCGCAGCAGCACCAGGCCGATCGCGTCAGCGACCGCCCGCCGGTGCAGCTCCGTGTCCGCGTGGTGCAGGGCCGCTGCCGCGTCGTCGAGCGGCCGGGTCAACCGTCCGAGCATGTTCCATTCGGCCAGGTCATCGATTCGGCTGGTGCGGTGGCGCAACCTCGTGTCGAGGCGCTGCATGACAGCCAGCTCAAGATGGCTGAGAGTAGTCCGGCGGTCGTAGCAGGTCACGTCCACCGGCCAGACCCACGAGCCTGCCGATCCGAGCTCGGCGGGCCGCCGCGACGCGGCGGTCACCGGCCCGCTCCAACCGGGATGCCGTCGGCGGCGAGCTGGGCGAGCATGCCGATTCGCCAAGCGTGGATATGCTCCATCCCGCGGGCGAGCTTGTCGGCCAGGTCCCGGCCGGACAGGTGGATGTAGCGCATCGTCGACTCGGTCGACCTGTGCCCGGCGAACGTAGAGATGGCGTGCAGTTCCCAGCCCATCCGGGCCAGATCAGTCAGGCAGAGATGGCGGGTGGTGTGCGTGGCGAACCGCGGAACTCCGGCGGCCAGGGCGATCCGGCGGACCACCTTCGACCAGGTCCACAAGCTCAACGGCTCACCGAAGTTGCGGCGCGACTCCGACAAGAACAACGGCCCCCTCGCCCGGCTGATCGCCGCCCGACGCACCAAGTAGCCCGACAGCAGTACTCCGGTCGCAGCCGAGTACGGGACGATCCGCTCGAGCCTGTTCTTCGTGGTCTCCGCTCGTACCCGCAGTGTCCGGTGCCCCGGATCCAGATCGTCGGTGCGCAGCGAGCACAGCTCCTCGCGGCGCAGCGCCGCGTCGTAGGCCAGCGCGAGCATCACCCGGTTACGGGCTGGCTCAAGCGCCGCGACCGCCAACACATCCAGCCACTGCCGCTCGTCCGGGATCCACGGCAACTTCGTCAACCGCGGAATCAGACCCCGATCGTGTCCACCGAAGTCACGGCCGGGCGTGTAGCGGCCCCGCCCGACCGGGTTGGAGTCCCGCAACCCGTCTTCCATCAGGAAGTCATAGAACAAGCGGACCGGCACCAGCCGCTGCTGCAACGTCGCGTTCGCCAGCCCCGCCCCGGAGTCGATCGACACGACGTTGACGCCGCGCTTGCTCGGCCGACTCGTCAACTCCCGGACGTAGACGGCGACGTGCGCCCGGTTCGCCGACACCGGGTCGACGCCCTCCCGCTCGCACGCCTCCAGGTACTCGGCCAGCCCCCGGGCGTACGCATCGATCGTCCGAGGCGCCCGGCCCAGGTCCGCCCACACCTGCAACCAGCCGACGGCCAGCTCGTGCCGCAGCAGTACTGGCCACTTGCCTTCCAACACCTTCGAGATGCTCAACAGATTTCCTCAGCTCGTGGCGACGCCCCAGAGCAAGGATCATCCCTGAGGCGAGATTCCACGTAACTAATAGGTACTTGGCTGACCCGGCGTACAGGCGGAAGATCTCGCGGCAACTGAACTAGGGCGAGTCCCTGCACGCCCTCAAGCGCGATCTGCTCTACGCCCACGAAGGAATCGTGCGGGCCCGCCACATCGAAGCGCAGACCGAGCAGGCATGGTGCCTCACGCTGGTCACCAACGCGGTGGTGACCTGGTCGACGGAGTACTACGGCCTGGCCGTGGACTCGATGCGCGCGGCAGGCCGCCGCATCGACGACGAGGTCTTGGCCCATATCTCCCCGGCGCACAGCGAGAACATCAACTTCTTCGGCGCCATCGAGGTCGACATCGAAGGCGAACTCGCGTAGCTCGGCCCGACCGGATACCGGCCGCTGCGGGTGCGCGACACCCTGTTCTGAGCCGAGGGCCTGGCGATGGCTCGGCGTACCGGCCGAGGTGTTGGGGCGATGGTCTCGCCACGGCCTGCGGCGAAGCCATCTGGCGCTGTCGGCCCTTCAGCAGTAGGCGCCGAAAAACAACGCTTAGCTGCGTCGGCGCTGCTGGATGTAGGTGCTCGCGGATCTTGCCGGGCACGTGCGGCCGCTGGTCGCCGAGCGAGATGCTTAAGCGTCGGGAACTGGTTGGCGATCTCCAGCGCGGTGAGGGGGCCTGGCTGGCGCTGTAGCTGTGTGATCAGGCGTTTGGGGACCCAGATCGCTCACACTCCTGCTCGCGCAGCGAGCGCGTCGAGCGCGATCGCAACGCGTCTGCGAAAGTAGACAGCCTCTGTTGCAGGTGGCCGTGGAAGGCCTTCCCGTCCGGGCAGACGGCAGCAGCGGTCGGGGAGAGCTGGCCATGGGTGCGCCGCTGCCCGTACGAGGGTGAAGTCGAGATCCGGTGGGTAGTGCTCGAGCCCAGCCGAGTACGCCGTGCCGAGTCCGGAACGCGAGGACTACCTGCGGACGCAGATCGCGCACCGATTAGGTTTCCGCGCCGTGCCCGTCTGTACGTGTGAGATCGACTCACGAGAGGCTGGCACGATGCGGAAACTGATCTTCGGCATGAACCTGAGCCTGGACGGCTACATCGCCGCGCCCGGCGACGACCTCGGCTGGAGCGTACCGAGCGACGAGCTGTTCCAGTGGTGGTCCGACCGGGTGGGGGCGACCGGCATGGCGCTGTACGGGCGCAAACTGTGGGAGACGATGAGCTCCCACTGGCCGACCGCTGACCAGCAGCCTGGCGCTACCCCGGCTGAGATCGAGTACGCCCGCCGCTGGCGGGACATGCCGAAGGTGGTGTTCTCCTCGACGACCAGCACGGTCGACTGGAACACCCGCCTGGTCACCGGCGACGCGGTCGCCGAGATCACCCGGCTCAAGGCCGAAGACGGCGGCCCCATGGACATCGGCGGCGCCACACTTGCCGCAGCGGCCATGCGGGCCGGGCTGATCGACGAGTACGTGCTGGTCACCCACCCGGTCCTGGTGGGCGGCGGCACGCCGTTCTTCACGGCCCTGGACAGCTGGGTGAACCTGACCCTGGTGGAGACGCGGACGTTTCCCGGCGGCGTGGTGCTGACCCGATACGAGACGAGGCGATGAGCACGGGCCAGATGCTCGGCTCGTGAGGCCAGGTCCTGGGCTCGTGAGGCCAGGTCGAAATCCTTCCTGGCGTGCTCACCGTGACCCTCGGCTATGAGGGAACCTTCCCCGGCCCCTTCCTTGCGTTCCGAGTGAGCTGTTGACCGACTTGCTGGAGATGAGGGCGACGGCGTCGTTGATTGTGACGATGTTCTTCGGGCATGAAGATGCCCCGCCGGCAGCGCCGGCGGGGCGGTGGTGTTCGCGTTGTCGCGTGGGTGTTCAGCTGGTCGGGGTGCTCATTCCGCGGTGACTTCGGTGACGGCGGCCCGTGCGCTGGACTCGTCGACGATGGGGCCTTCGTCTGATGACAGTGTCGGGGGCAGGCCCAGCCATGGTTTGTCGGTGGCGTCGAATCCGGTGAGCTCGGCGATCTTCCCGTCGACGATGTGCAGGACCGCGATGGTAAATAGCCGGTACTCCGGGTCGTCGGGGGTGCGGAGGTACAGCGCGGCGGCAGGCATGCGGTTGACCGTCGTGGTGATACAGCGCCAGTCGTCGTGGCCGCGCTGGAAGAGCCCACCGGAGACCCAGCCGTCCACCGCGTCCTTGGCCGTGATGACCGAGGTTCCCGGCTCGGGCAGCATCGCGAAGCGCAGGTCGTCGCGCAGCAGGGACATCAGCCCGTCCAGGTCGTTGCGCTCATGGGCGTCGATATACGACTTCACCACGCCCCGCTCGTCATTCGACAGCTCGTGGGTGGCGGGGCTCCGCCAATCGAGGCGGCGGTCGGGCAGCTGCTCGCGCATCGTCACACGCGCCCGCTGCAGTGCACTGGTCACCGATGCGACGGTCAGCTCGAGGGCGTCGGCGGCCTTCGACGCCGGCCAGCCGACGACGTCGCGCAGGATGAACACCGCCCGCTGCCGCGGCGGCAGGTGCTGGACGGCGACGATGAACGCCAGCTCGATCGTCTCCCGCGCCACCACCGATTCCTGCGGGTCCTCGGGGAGCATCCGGTCGGGGTAGGGCTGCAGGTACAGCACCTCGGAGCCGGGGTCCGGCAGCTCGGACGGTACGGGTGTGCGGTCGTTGCGCTTCTCCAGGAAGTCGAGGCAGGCGTTCGTCGCGATACG
Source organism: Sphaerisporangium viridialbum (assembly GCF_049674955.1). Taxonomy (GTDB): domain Bacteria; phylum Actinomycetota; class Actinomycetes; order Streptosporangiales; family Streptosporangiaceae; genus Sphaerisporangium; species Sphaerisporangium viridialbum. Next base: position 4,643,605 of record NZ_CP187232.1, read on the forward strand.
GTACAGCCAGGTCCGCAGGGCCGCGTGGCCCTTGAACGACTCCCGCTTGTTCCAAGCTCGCAGGAACGTCTCCTGCGTCAGGTCCTGGGCGTCCTCGTAGTTCGCGAGCATCCGGTAGCAGTGCACCTGCAGCTCACGCCGGTAGCGCTCCGTGATGAGCGCGAACTGTGCTGCGTCATTTGAGCGGGCCGCCGCGATGAACGCGGCCTCGTCGTCGCCCAGCAGTCTGGCGTCGGTCATGGTCGTCAATCCTTCCGCGGGTGGCGAGGGGCTACCAGAACTGACGACGTGGCGGAGGATTTCTGATCGGTGAAGCCGCTGACACCAGGCCGTTCGTCAGGCCGGATGGGTCGGGTCGATCCAGGGGACGTGCTCCGGGTCGGGCACACCCTCGATGTCGAGGTGGGGTCCCCGTAGCACCCCACAGCTTCGCGTCGTTGTCCGGTGGCGTGTTTGCCCGGCCGGTCCCGCACCCGCTCGACGAAGTCCGCGGCCTGCTGTTCAGCGTCAGCGGCTCCGGCGGCGCCTTCAGGTGCGCGAGCGCCTGTTCGTGCAGCCGTGCGTCGATGGTTCTTCGCACTGGCGCCGTCGTACGCTGAGGTCATAGTGATCACGTTTCCTGTCGACGGGCCTCGGCGTGTCAGATAATCCCGCATTATCTGACAAATTGGAGGATCGCTCCTGGGACGACGTCCCCGGCGGCGACACCCCTTTATGCGTGTTATCTGACAGCTGAGGGGAGCGGGGTCCCGATGGCCACCGAACGGCACCTGGCCGCCGTCGCGCAACCGCCGACCGACAGGCGCCGCCGAGCGGCGTGCCGACCTCCGAGGCGCTCGCCTCGTTCCTGCGGCACCTGCCCGACCGGCGCGGCCGGTCGGGCCGGATCACCTCGCCAGAGACCGTCCGCTCCTACACCTCGGCCCTGCCGACCGCGTTCGCCGGGATCACCGACCTCGGCGAACTGGCCGACGCCGGCTGCGACCAGTTGCACGCCAACATCCGCGCCGCCTGGGGCGGCAAGGCGCCATCGACGTTCAACGCCAAGCGTGCCGCCGTCGGCTCCGCCCTGGCCTACTTCCACGAACAGGACTGGATCGGCGACCCGACCGCGGTCCTGGCCGGACTCGACCGGGAACACCAGCCCAAGCCGACCGACAACCGCGTCCGCACCCGCGAACAGATCGACCGGCTGATCACCGACAAGCGCCAGTCGCTGGAGGACCGGACGCTGTGGTCGATGCTGTACTCCACGGCCGCCCGCGCCGACGAGGTGCTGCGCCTGGGCGTCGAGGACCTGGACCGCGCCAACCGCCGTGCCCGCACGATCCGCAAGGGCGGCAAGGAAGACGACCTGCTCTACGACATCCGCACCGCCCGGATGCTCGGCCAGCTCCTCGGCCGCCGCCGCACCGGGCCGGTGTTCCTGTCCACCCGCCGCGCACCCGAGGACGGCACCGCGCGCTCCGGGGAGTTCGACAAGAGCAGTCGACGGCGCCGGATGACCTACCGCACCGCCGAACGACACCTTGGCACCGCTACCAGTGGCTGGGACCCGCACGATCTACGCCACTCCCAGCTCACCCACGCCGGAGAGGACGGCGCCACCGAGGCCGACCTGATGAACCTCTCCGGTCACGAAGACCGCCGCACGCTACAGCGGTACCTCAAGCCGTCCAAGGAGGGCACCCACCGACGGCTGGACGAGATCGACGCTCAACGCGGTACCTAAACGCCCAGCGCGGAGGAACTCGCCGCCCGCATGGCCACGCACTGACCAGAATCACCGCAGGTCAGGCATATCCGCCCGAAATTTCCTGAGAACTACGGGGACCCCGTGTGCCCGGAGGCACCAGTGACCAGATCGGTGAGGAAGCCATCAAGGTGCCGGGCGGGCGAGTGCGCGCGGCCGAGCCGCTCGATGTGGTGGCCCGAGGAAGAGAAATCGAGCAAGGCCGCCGCATAGATGCGAGCCGCGCATCTTTGCGTGGCTCGCATCTTTGCGTGGCTCGCAAAATTTGCGTAGAGTATTCGCATGGGGCTGAGAGAGCGCAAGAAGGAAGAAACCCGGATCGCGCTGAGCTGGGCGGCGATCAAACTGACCGTCGAGCGTGGCTTCGACAACGTCAAGATGGAGGACATCGCCGCCGAGGCGGGTGTCTCGCACCGCACGTTCAACAACTACTTCTCCAGCAAGGGCGAGGCGATCGCGGCCAGGCACTTCGACCGAGCGGTGCAGATCGCCGACGAGTTGAGGTCCAGGCCGGACGGCGAACCCCTGTGGGAGGCCATCACTAATGCCGTGTTCGCCCGGTTCGCGCTTGGCATGCAAGAGGCCGAGCGTCCGGCCGACGAGCGCTGGATCGCCGGTGTCAAGCTGATGAGCCAGCATCCGGAGCACCGGGGCGAGTTCCTCAAGGCCCACACGGCCGCGCAGGATGCGCTGGCCGCGGCGGTCGCCGAGCGCACCGGCACCAATGCCGATCGAGATCTGTATCCGCACCTGGTCGCCGGGGCGGTCGGCGCCGCCATACTCGCGGCCATCCATCTGTGGCTCCACGGCGATGCGCCGGCACCGTTCGAGGAACTGCTGCGCGACGCCCTCGGTCAGGTCGCCGCTGGCTTGCCCACGCCCTGACCCTTCCAGACCTCTCCCATCTTCCCTATCGAAGATAGGCCGGCCTGCCGCCGGTCGATCCGTCATGCCCGGAAGGACCACCATGATCGCCGATATCGTCATATCCGGAGCCGGGCCCAACGGCCTGATGCTGGCCTGCGAGCTCAGCCTAGCCGGAATCCGCCCCCTGGTCCTGGAGCGCCTGCCGGAGCGCACCCAGGACAACCGCGCCAACGGCCTGGTCGGCCAGGTGGTACGGATGCTAGACCGGCGAGGCCTGTACGAGCGGCTCGCTGGTAACCAGGACCCACCGCGGCCCACTCCCGGATTCGTCTTCGGCGCGCTGCCCATCGACCTGAGTGTGCTGGACGACAACCCCTTCTACATCCTCCAGGTTCCGCAACGCAGGATCGAGCAGATGCTGGAGGAACGGGCCGTCGAACTCGCCGTCGAGATCCGGCGCGGCCACGAGCTCACCGGATTCACCCAGGACGCGGATGGCGTGACCCTCCAGGTCAGCGGGCCAGCCGCGCCGTACACGATCGAAACGCGCTACCTGATCGGTGCCGACGGCGGGCACAGCATCGTACGCAAGCTGGCCGGGATCGCCTTCCCCGGCGTGACGACCGACGACACGATCGCGCGCACCGCGCACGCCGTCGTGCCGGCCGAGTTCGTCGATCCGGCCACCGGCGGCCTCGACATCCCCGGGTACGGACCCATCCCGCCGTTCCTGCACCACCGGACCGAGCGCGGGTTGTTCGTGTACGCGCCCCTGCCGGGCACCCCCGCACCGTTGATCTCCACCATGGAGTGGAACGGACAGGACGCCGAGGGGCCGCTCACGCTCGCGGAACTGCAGGCCAGCGCCCACCGCGTGCTCGGCGTGAACATCGCTTTCGGCCCGCCCGACGGCCAAGGGCCGCACTTGATGCGCAAGCTCAACGGCGGCAACACCCGCCTGGCCGAGCGTTTCCGAGACGGCCGGGTGCTGCTGGTCGGCGATGCCGCTCACGTGCACTCGGCGATCGGCGGGCCCGGGCTCAACCTTGGCCTCCAGGACGCGGTCAACCTTGGCTGGAAACTCGCGGCCGAAGCGCGCGGTACGGCCCCCGCAGGTCTCCTCGACACCTACGAGTCCGAACGACGCCCGGTCGCTGAGCGGGTGGTGATGTCCTCGCGCGCCCAATCCGCACTGATCGCCCCTGGCAGCGAGGTCACCGGCCTGCGCGCGCTGTTCACCGAACTGCTCGGCGACCCGCGCAACGTCCGCCGTATCGCCGACCTGATGTCGGGCGCCGACGTCCGCTACGAGGTGGGCAGCGACCATCCGCTGGCCGGTCGGTGGGCTCCCGACCTGGACCTCAAAGACGGTGTCCGGCTCGCCGAGCTGACCAGGGACGGCCGCCCGCACCTGATCGACTTCACTGGCGGGGACTGGGGATACCCCGCAACCGCGGGGCTGCCCGGCTCCGCCGTGCCGTGCACGGCGCTGCTGCTGAGGCCCGACGGATACGTGGCGTGGGCCACCGACGTCCCGCAGCCGGACGCGGCGTCCGGCGCATCGCTCCGGGCGGCGATCCAACGCTGGCTGGGATGACTGGATAGGTGCACCTCGTCCTAGTGGGCACCTGAGCTGGGCCTTTGCGGTCCTGACTGTTTGATCGGAAAGGTGTCCGGAATGCGGCACGTCGGTTGCGGCCTGGCCTGCGGCGGCCCGGGCGAAACCCTCATGCAGGACCCGCCGATGATACCCGTCCGTACCGACTGCCCGGGAAACGATCAATTCCTGTCCGGGAAGCGATCTTAGAAAGGTCTGCTGCGCCCCAGGTCATGAGCACTCGTGAACACCCCACCGAAGGGCCAGCCTACGCCTCGTCAGCGGCGCCGCACCCTGGACCGGCGGGCCGTCGAGCTCTGCCGCCAGGCCCTCCCGGCCGCGCTGGCCGGGCGGATCCCCGAGCACGGCCGCCGCCGCGTGCTGGGTGGCCGCCGAGCTGGAGCACCGCACGCCCGCCGAGCTGGCCGAGCGGATGACCGCCCGCTTCGAGCACTGGCGCTACCGGCTGGCTGAGGTCACCGACCCCACCGGCGTGGCCATCACCATCACCCGCCGCGGCTACGACTGCATCGACCCTCGGTGTGAGGACCACGTGCGTCTGGAGACCGGTCGACCCGTGCGGAGCTTGTGCACACGTCAGTCACGAGATCGCACAGATGCGTCTGAGCGCATCGCAGACCGACGATCACCAGCTGTCGAGTGGTCTCCTCACACCGACTAAGACCGTTGACGCGCTCACAGACGATCTCAGCGCATCGGTTTCACCCGTCCGGTCCTCCTCCGGTCGCGCAAGTACTACGTTCCGTCGCGCCGAGTTCGACGGCGGCCGCGACGACGAACCCCGGAGAGCTGCCCGCCGGGCTGCTGGCCGCGCGCGCCGCCGCTGAGGCCGCCTACCGCAAGAGCCGCCCATCTGGATCGAGCACCAGCTGCTGCCCGACAAGCAGATGGAGGAGATGCTCCTGGTCACCTTCACGCAGACCGGCCCCTTCCAGCTCGAGGAGCCGAGCTGGAAGACGATCACCGACCTGCAGGTGGCCGAGCTGATCGGCGCGCCCGTCGACCCCGGGCGCGGCGAGGGCTACCAGCCCCGGCCGCCCGAGCCCGAACCGCAGCATTTCTACCGGGTGATGTGGGTCGCAGCCTTCCCCCAGCCCGAGCCGTTCCGCGTCGAATGCACGCTGGCACTGAACCGCTGGCAACGCCTGGCCCGCCAGTTGGTCCCCCGCGCCCGGGTGCGCGCATGCTGCTGGTACCACGGCGGCGACTGGCGCCGTGCCTCGGCGATTGCGATCCGCCTGGTCCACCGGGCCAAACGCGCCGGGGTCCCATTCGCCGACATCCGCCAGGCCGTCCTCGATGGCGCCCGCCTGGAAGGCGTGTCGGAGTGGGAGTTGGCCGCGCTCTTCTCGCTGCTGGCCGACCCCATCGTGCTGGGCCGCGCGGGACGATGGCGCACCTTCTACAGCAACGGCTAGCACCGCGCGCAGGCGATGCTCGAGGCCGGGGTACGCCGCACCATCACACTCGACTGGCGCTAGCCCTGACCGCCGCCTACTGCTCGGGGAGCCGCTCGACGCCCAGGCCCTCGCCGTCGCCGGGTTCCGCATTGGCGCAGAACGGCTCTCGGGAGAGTGACGGTGTTCCGGTGCGGCTACAGCAGCTTCTTGGCCTGGAGCCAGTCTTGCCACTCGGCGACGACTTTGTTCGCGATGTCGATGGCGTCGAACGTTTGGCCATTCGATGAGATCGTCCACCGGTATTCGACGGACGGGGTCTCGGTCGGCTCCGGCTGTGGGTTGCGCTCGGCGGGGCTGCCCGGGTAGACGACTCTCGTGACGAACGTTGGGAGACCCACGGCCACGCTCTGACTGTCGACGGCAGTCGCGTTGTCCCCCGTTTTGGTTCTCTTGGTGAGGACCAGGTGCTTGATACCGTTGCAGATGTCAGCGGTGATTTGCATGTGCGGTAGCCCGGCAGCGGAGTCGAAGATGTCTTCCACGACCGCGCCAGCTTTCGCGGTGTGCACGTGGCTCGTGGGTGAGTTCTTGACCCAGTCCTTCAGGTGGTAAGCCTCCTGGAAGAACCGGTACAGGGTGTCGCGGGCTTCGTCGGGGCCGATCGCACTGGGGCCGGCGGCGGCCGTCAGCGCCCGGTGGCTGCGGAGCATCCGCTCGTACTGGTCGCGCCATCGTTCGGATAAGGGCATCTCGCTCCTCGGGTCGTCCTGGTTCTCCTGGGACGCCGGGGCACATTGGGAGGTTGTCCTTTTGCGACGGCCTCCCTTGGACAGGCGCGCGCTTACGGCTGCGCCGGCCCGGCAGCGCGCGGCGCGGGAGGGATCGACAGAGACGGTGCGTTGTGGGACACCGGTAGGGCGATGTCGACCGGTGGAGGGCGTGGCCATGGTGCGGATGCTGTTGTCCATCTTGCTCAACCGGGACCTGGCAGGTGACCCGGAGTACGTGCAGTGCGCCCGCTGTAGGCACATCACCGCCTCGTTTGAGGCGCCGATGCGGACCCGGTCATCCTTCACCGTGTCGCGGGGACGACCCTCTGAGGGCTACGTGATGCCGCCGGAGTGGACGTGCCCGTCGTGTGGCCGGACGGGCCCATTAGAGACGGGGGAACTGTTGAGCAACGACACTTCGGTGCGCTGCCGGCGCACGTTCCTGTGCCGCTACTCCTGGACGGCGACCGGCATTGCGGCCACGGTGACCTGTCCGCGCTGCTACACCCGGCAGCGCGGTCCTGGGCTGCGACGAGCTGAGATCCCCTTGCGGCGAACCGCGCGCGGCCGCAGTGGGGTCTTCCGATGAGATCCCCCTCCTGCCGCATCGCCCCGCTTCCTCCGGTCCGGTCCTCGCGCCAAACGTGCCCGCACCGACGCGCTGTCCGCGCAGCACCGCCTGGCCGTGGAGTCCGAGCGGCTGGCCGTCACCGTCGACCAGCTACGCCGCCGCGAGCTTGCGTCGCAGCCCGACACCGACGAGCACTCACCGTTTCGGTCGGATGGCTGCCGTGCCCTGCCGTCTGAGCTACCTCGTGAGCTCTCGGTGTCCCGTTGCCAGATCGCTTTGCGTATAGGGTCGATAACTCAGCGTTGAAATGTGATGTTGAGAAGCGTCTCGATCCCGATGCCTGATGGCTCTGATCTGGGGAAATGGTGATCTCGTAATAATCGTAGGATCACTCAGCCGGGGTGCGCCTACCCACCTTCCGGGTTGAAATTAAGTCTGATCATGGAGAATCCGGCATTTGACGGGCCGGTCGCAATCGATGTGCCCCTACATTGGAGTTGGCGTGGTCGAGCCTCTTGGTCGAGTCCGATTCCATTGCCGCAGGCAGGAGCCCTCCGGGGGTGGTAGCCCGGAGGCCCTGCCCTTTTTTTGATCTTTGAACGTATGACCACCGCGCTCCCAGCGCCGATCCGGGGCCCTCCACCTTCTTTAAGAGGCCCACTACCGTTGGCTGTGGAATTCGCTCAGCCGTGCTTATGGCCTCTCCTACCAAGAGGCCATTCCCCCTTACCAGGGGAATCGACGCATGATCGGGCTGGATAGGACTCGACCAAGAGGAGGCGACCGGAGGTCGTGAAACGCAACGATTGGCTGATGATCTGCGTTGGAGCGGGTCACGTCCAGCGGAGTGGTGTATGAGTTGATCTCTGCGTGATCCTGTTTCTGCAGGTTAAGCGGTTAGTGTCTGCGGCTTCGGGTTTTGCTGGGGTGTGTCGCCGGGGATGAGTCGGAGTCTGGTCTTGGCCAGCACGTCCAGGCCCATGTAGCGGCGGGCTTCGGTCCATTCGTCGGTCTGCTCGGTCAGTACCGCGCCGATCAGGCGGATGATCGAGGTGCGGTCGGGGAAGATGCCGGCGACGTCGGTGCGGCGGCGGATCTCTTTGTTCAGCCGTTCCTGGGGATTATTCGACCAGATCTGCTTCCAGATTTCGCGGGGAAAGGCGGCGAAGGCGAGCAGTTCGTCGCGGGCCGCGTCCAGGTGATCGCACGCGGCGGGGTATTTGGCCGACAGGGCGTCGATCACCCAGCCGTGCTGGGTGCGAACCTGCTCGGCGGTGGGCTGGTCGAAGATGGTGCGCACCAAGGTGGCCACCCACGGCTGGGCGGACTTCGGGACGCAGGTCAACAGGTTGCGCAGGTAATGAAACCGTAAGGAAATAACACGGTGGTTCCTGGTTTGGGGTTTGATGTGCTGCTATGGCGATCTTGCCCGAGGTGCTCGAGCAACTGGCGTTGAAGTTCGAGGTGCTGTTGCCGCATCTGAACGAGCGGCAGCGGCGGTTGTTGTTGGCGGCCGAGGCCCGCCTGCTGGGGCATGGCGGGGTGCGGGCGGTCGCCCGGCTGGGCGGGGTGAGCGAGACGACCGTCCGCAGGGGCGTGTTCGAACTGGAGGACGGCCAGGACCCGTATCCGGACGGCCGGGTGCGGCGGGAGGGCGGTGGCCGCAAGGGCGCCGAGGAACTGGACGCGGGGCTGGTGCCGACGTTGCTGGCGCTGGTCGAGCCGGATGAACGGGGTGATCCCGAGTCGCCACTGCGGTGGACGACGAAGTCGCTGCGGCATCTGGCTGAGGAACTGACCAGACAGGGGCATCCGGTTTCGGCGCCGACGGTGGGGCGTCTACTGCGGGAGGCGGGTTTCAGTCTCCAGGCGAATGCCAAGACACTCGAGGGCGCCCAGCATCCCGATCGGGATGCCCAGTTCCGCTACATCAACGAGCAGGTCAAACGGCATCAGGTCGACGGCCAGCCGGTGATCAGCGTGGATACCAAGAAACGTGAGCAGCTCGGTCGGCTGCCGATGGCCGGGCGGGAGTGGCGGCCCAAGGGAGACCCGGTGCGGGTCGAGGACCACCATTTCTTCTTCACCGGCCCAGACGTGGAGCAGGCGATCCCGTACGGGATCTACGACATCACCGCGAATACCGGCTGGGTGAACGTCGGCGTCGACCATGACACCCCAGTGTTCGCGGTCGAGTCGATCCGCCGCTGGTGGAAGGCCCGCGGGAGCCTCGACTACCCCCACGCCACCCGGCTGCTGATCACCGCGGACTCGGGTGGCTCCAACGGCCACCGCTACCGAGTCTGGAAGAGTGAACTAGCCGCCCTGGCCGCCGAGACCGGCCTGTCCATCACGGTCGGCCACTTCCCGCCCGGCACTTCGAAGTGGAACAAGATCGAGCATCGATTGTTCTCCCACATCACCTTCAACTGGCGGGGCCGGCCCTTAACCAGGCACGAGGTGGTCGTCCAGACGATCGCGGCGACCCGCTCAAGCGGCGGGCTGCGGGTCGAGGCCGCCCTGGACTCCGGCGACTACCCGACCGGCATCGCGATCAGCAAAGAACGCTTCGCCGCTCTGCCGCTCGAACGGCATCCCGTGCACGGCACCTGGAACTACACCCTCCACGCCCGGTCCGCCGCCGGAATCCCGCAGACCACTGCCGTCGGTGAAGCGGCCGGTCCCGCACAACGCCGCCAGAGCATGCTCCAGCGCCTGGTCGACCCGCGGCTGACCGGCTTGAGCACCGCACAACTCCAGCAACTGGCTGCTCGGCTTGCCCCCGCCCAGGCCGCCCGCACCCAGGAGCGACACAGCGCGCAGCGCGGTGGCCGAGCCCGCCGCGCCACCGGCAAACTCCGCGTCGCACCACTGTTCGACGACGCCGCCCGCCTCCTGCTAACACTCATCTACCAGCGGCAGGTCTGCTCCATGAAAGTGCTGGCCGACCTGCTGGAAGTCACCGATGTGTGCATCAGCGACCTCGTGCGCGAGACCCGCCGAGTCCTGGAAGACGACAGCTATCACCCCGGCGCCGCGCCGAGCCGCTTCGCCACCGCCGCTGCGCTGCTCGCCTTCCTGGACGGCGATCTGCGACCCGCACGAACCGAGATCATCGAACGGCTGCGCGACCCGGCCCTGGCCGGGCTGACCCGCAGCGAACTCAACCACCTCACCGAGCGGCTCGCCGCCCGGCAAGCAGCCCAGAACGAACGTCTCGGCTACCAACGACGCGGCGGCCCCCGCCAACCAGGAACCCGGGGCGGTGTCTTCCCCCAGAAGATCAGCAACAGTGAACGCGTCCTGCTCACCATCCTCTACGAGCGGAAACTATGCACCATCGACGTTCTCGCCGATGCTCTCGGCGACGTCAGCAGGTCCGCCATCGGCAACGTCATCCGCGAAACCCGTCCCCTTCTCCAACAAGAAGGCCACACCCCAGACCGAGCCCTCACCCGCTACCGCACTGCCGCCGACCTCCTCGCCACAGCCCCGTCAAGCCGCGACACGACAAGTTGATTCCTTTCGGCTCCAATGGGTCCGGCACCTTTGCCAGCACGCACCCGGCAACGCGGCGGCGACCGCGGCCACCAGCCCGGTGTGCGCATCGGAGATCACCAGCTGCACGCCGGAAAGGCCGCGGGCGACCAGGCTGCGAAGAAGCCCCAGCCAGGCGGCGCCGTCTTCAGCCGAGGTGACCTCCACGCCAAGAATCTCGCGGCGTCCGTCGGCGTTGACCGCCGTGGCGACCAGCACGTGCACGTTGATGATCCGCCCGCCCTCGCGGACCTTCTGGGTGAGGGCGTCCAGCCACAGGAACGCGTACGGGCCGGCGTCCAGGGCCCGGGTACGGAACGCCTCCACCTGATCGTCCAGCACCTTGGCCATCTCCGAGACTTGGCTTTTGGAGATGTGCTTGATGCCCAGTTGCTCCACCAGCTTGTCCACCCGCCGGGTGGAGACGCCCAGCAGATAGGAGGTGGCTACCACGCTGACCAGCGCCTGCTCGGCCCGGCGCCGCCGCTCCAGCAGCCAGTCAGGAAAGTAGGAGCCCGAGCGCAGCTTGGGAATGGCAAGCTCCACGGTCCCCGCGCGGGTGTCCCACTGGCGGGTGCGGTAGCCGTTGCGCCGGTTGGTCCGCTCGCTGCTGCGTTCGCCGTATCCGGCACCGCACAACCCGTCGGCCTCGGCCGACATCAACGTCTCGGCCATGGTCTGCACCATGGATCGCAACAGATCCGGATCCTGGGTCTCCATCTGCTTCGCCAGCCAGCTCACAGGGTCCACACTGTCGTTCACGGCCATCACCTGTTCTCCTTCGATCTTGGTGTAGCAACCTGAAGGATCACGTGATGGCCGTCTTCATTTCACGACGCCACGCTGACTAACAGCGGAAACTCGTACACCACCCCCGTGGACGCAACCCCGGACTGCTCAGCGAGTGGCACGGAGAGCGGTTAATTGCAGTTGACATACCGCCGGGGGCCGACCCACACGGACTGTTCACACTGATGAAGAGGGAAGTGGACGAGGCAGGGGCCTTCTGGGAATGGGCTGACGCCAGGCCGTTCTCGATCACGCAGGATTGACCGCGTCAACGCCTTCGGCCGCGATACAGCGGGTAGCCCGCGTCACTGCAGGACGACCGTGGCTCCGAAGCGTTCGAGGAGCTGCACGATCTCCTCGAAGCAGGAGAGCTGCCCCGCGGGGCCGAGGACGACCTCGGCTAGCGCCTGGCGTGAGATGTCGGCGGCGTGCCAGACCAGAGTGAAGGGGTGGTAGGGATCACCCTTGAGCGCAGGAGAAGAGGTGTATCCCTCAGGAAGATCACAGTTGCTGTTGTGAACGAGTACAGGCGTGGCCCCCGCCAGCGCATAGTACGTTTGCTATGCGGCCCCCCTCTACTTGCGTTTTAGCAGGTCAGGTGCGATTTGCTGGGTCCGGTGAGGTACGTGGACGTGCGTCGTTGGGCGGGGTTGTTGCCGTCACCGTTGCCGTCAGCCACGCTGGCCTCTCCGCAGATTCGGTGGGGTCGGCTTGCGCACGGTTGTCCGGGGCGCCGGGTTGTCCGCACGAGGTTCACCAGCCTCGTGGATCAGCCGCGCGCCGCTCCATGAAGTGCTGGAGCCTGAGCCGTTGGGTGTGGTGCATCGGCAACTGCTCGATCTCTTCGGGCGGCACGAATCGGAGCTCGGTGGACTCGTCGGAGATCTCCAGCCGGCCGCCGGTGATGCGGGCGGTGAAGCAGACGTTGAACTGTCGCCGCACCTCGCCGTCGGTGTAGGCGATGATGTGTTTCGGGTCGGTGTAGGTGCCGACCAGGCCAGTGATCTCGACGTCCAGGCCGGTCTCCTCTTTGATCTCGCGGACGGCCGTGCCGGGTAGGGAATCGGTGAGGTCCATGCCTCCGCCGGGCAGGGCCCAGAGGTCGTTGTCCCGTCGGCGCTGCCGGCACTCCACCGCCACCCTCCTCCTGGAGCAGAGCGTCGAACTGGTCGTGATCAAGGAACTCCTCGGCCACGCCCACATCGGCGTAACCGCCACCGTCTACGCCCACGGGCTCCGCCTCCAGCGCGACGCCATCGACGCCCTCGGCTCCGCGTTCGGCAGCCCGGCGATCGCCGAGACGGTCAGCGCCGACGGTGACGAACCGCCGCCCTGCGCGGCCCTTGTCCGCTGACGTTGCCGTCAACTATTGCCGCCAGACAGGAACGAACCAACCTAAAACACCCAGGCCAAATCGACAGAGGTTCGCATATGCGAATCTCTGTCGATTTCATCTACCTGCCCAAAGTTCGGCGTGAATCCGACCGAGGATTGCGCTATTTGCCCCCACTTTCCTGCAGACGATCTCTGCAGCGTTCGTAAATCTCTATAGCGCGCAAATCATGATTGGTGAATTCTTCCCAGAAGCCCTCTCTTTGCCACTCGTCCGGCTCCATCGACACCGAGCCGTCCCATCCGATACGAACGGTCCAGACCGTGCTAATTTGCGCATCGACCACCTCGAAGAGGCGAGAGTCAAGCAGCGGAGGCAATTCGTCCCGCCTGGACTCAATCCGGAAAAATTCGGACCCTCTGCTTGGCATTCAACGCCCAGAACTACATACTCGCGACCAGGACGCAGGACGTGTGAACCTTGACGAACGCTGCGGTCAACCCCTTCGGCACCGACGAATCTCACCTTCGCGCGACCTCCCAGCGGCGATTCATGACGACCTTGTAGTCAAACCCGTACATGACCTCACCCGATGTGCGATTCATGTAGTAATGCACCTGATAGTCGCCGTAGGGGCTCTGGTGGGTGTCGGTACTGTACTTGCCCCACTGCGAAATACGGGCCGCGAATTGAGGTAACTGCTGGTCAGTGGCCTGTGAGTGCAGCGTAGGCGGTAGATCTGCCGCAACCGCGGTGGCCTCGACCAGGCCCTCGCCGCTATGTGGGACGGCAGCGTCCTCACGGTGACCAAGTTCGACCGGTTCGCCCGCAACATGGCCGAGGCCAACGAGATCCTGACCGACCTGTGCGGACGCGGCGTCCTTTTCGGCCTGGGCGCCAACGTCCGGGAGTCTGGCAGCTATCGAGGCGGGGGAAAAGTGGGCCGGGTTGAAGGCTTTGGCAGAGGTGCCTTCATGCCCCGGGCGATTGGATGACCGAAACCACGACCCGTGAGATCGACAGGTCGATCGTCCGGTGTGACGGCAGCATCCTCGTTGAGGTGGCCGGGTCGTCGCCTGTTCCCAGATTCCGCTCCCAGCGCGGATGCGACCCGCCCGCAACGACCAGCCGAATCCGGTTGTTCCGCGCGAACCGGTGCGCGACGGCGTCGAGCTCCATACGAATCAGGCCCTGGGGCGCCGAAGGGTCGAGTCGGACGAACCCGTCGCTGACGTTGCGTGAGCGGCCTTGGGCATCCACTTCCGACACGCGAACGAACAGGTCGGCGAAGGGATTGTCGGAACTGTGGCCCAGTTCTACAACTGGGCTGCCGACGACCTCGAGCTCCGTGGTCAACGGGTCTGACGTGAATGCCAGCACATCGGAACGCGAGGCGAGCGCGCTGTCATCCGTGTAGCCCGCGGTCACTCCCGGGGAAACTTGCGTGACGAACGCGCCACCGTACGTGGGGGTCGGCTGGGCTGGGTCGTAGATGAACTCGCTCACTTCTCCCGCGTCGGCCGGTTGAGCGGCCAGGAGTTCGCCGGAGCGGGGATACAGGATCTGCTCGACCGTCGCCGGCGGCCAGGCCGGAAGGTCGCGCCACCCCTCGCCGGGGCCACTGAGGAACACCTTGACCGGCGTGGCGCGGTGCCGGTCGCTTGATCCGGCCAGATGCTCGTCGAACCAGGCGAGGGCTTCGGGGAGCAGGATGCGGGCACCCTCGGCGCCCCCCTGAGCATGCGTCCACGGGCCCATGGTGAGTCCGACATCGACGCCCCGCTCGGCCAGCCGCGCGTACCCCGCCAGCGTCTGGCGAAGAAAACCGTCCTGCCAGCCGCCCTGAATCAACACGGGGACGTGCACCCGATCCAGCGCTTCCGTCAGGTCGGCGCGCTTCCACCATGGGTCGCCCAGATCCCGCCGACTGACCCACTCGCGGTACCAAGGCGCCTTCCCGTCCATCAGCTCCTCGGCGGCGTCGGCCAGCGGAAGCGCTGCCAGGGCCTTCTTGATACGGCCCCGGGAAGAGAGAACCGCAAAGATGCGAGGCAGGATCGGCTCCTCCTGCTTGGTCGTGACGAACGACCATTCGAACACCATGCTCAGCAAAAACGCCCCGCCGGTGTAGACGAATGCGCCGAAGTTGTGCGGCGCGCACGCGATGACCGCGGTTACCAGCTCTGCAGGCGGATCCATCAGCAACGCCCACGCGGCGAAGCCGACAGATGAAAAGCCGTGCGTGGCGAAGCGCCCGTCAAACCACGGCTGCTCGCGCATCCAAGCGACGATGTCGGCCGCATCGTCGACTTCCCGCATGTGCGGTTCGAAGGTTCCCCCCGATCCGAACGTGCCCCGCCACCGGACCAGCACGACCCGATAGCCACGGCAGGCGAACATTCCGCCGGTTATGGCCGACCCCATCACGTTGTAGCCGTAAGGGGAGCTGACGAGAATCGTTCCCGACGCCGGCCCTTTCGGCTCCAAGAGATTCGCTAACAGCTCGACGCCGTCTCTCATCGGGATCCGCACGTTGCGGGTCACGCTGTAGTCGCTCGTCGAAGCGGGCAGCCGAGCGTACTTCGTCCACAGCAGGTCAGCGAGCCGTTGCCCGAGCGTCCGATCCTTGGCTCCTTGGTTCATCTCTCTCTCCATCACAACGCGTGCCTGGCGATGCCCGTCTCCCGTCGCCCGCATCGGCCCGCGGACGCTCGACCCCGGGTCCCCGTCTGCCGCCGAGCGGTGTCCCTTGTGCGCCGTCTAGTACAGTAACACCAGATTTCAATAATTACTGAAAGTTCGTGTTACTGCGATACCCTTGTGACGAGATGGCTGAAGGGAGCGCCGTGCGCGAAGACGAGATGGACGAGCTCGGCAAATTCGTCGAGCGCTTCGCCTCCACCCTCACCGATGCCGGCTTCCCACGCCTCGCCGCCCGCGTCTTCGCGACACTCCTGGCCAGCGAGAACGGGCGGATGACCGCGGCCGAACTCGCGGAATGGCTGCACGCCAGCACCGGCGGGGTCTCGGGCGCCGTCCGCTACCTGGTCCAGATCCGCCTCATCCGCACAGAACGGGACCCGGGAACGCGCCGCCACGCCTACGTCGTGGACGGCTCGTGGTACGAGTCCACGTTCCTCGCGAACCCGTTCCTCGAAAGAGGCGAGGCCGACCTGCGAGAAGGCATCGCCATCCTGGGTGACTCACCAGCGGCCGACCGGCTGAACGAGACGCTCGAGCTCATCCAGTTCCTCAGAGACGAGACCCGCGCAATGATGCGCCGCTGGCATGAGCGCAAGGCGGCACTGCGAACACGGTAAACCGCCGGGACGGGCGTCACCTGCCCAATGGGGCTTTCACCGGGGGTGAGGAACCGGCGGACAGCCGTTATCGATGAGAACGATCTTGCTAGTGCCCCCGAAGGGCAGAAGCGGGATGCGGGTGGGATAGCTGCTGGTCAGCGTCCCACCAATGCCGCGTAGGCGGTGGAGCGGCCAATCTTGAGGGTGCGGGCAGCCTCGGTGATCGAGACACCCTCGTCGACCAGACGGCGAAGTGTGGCCAACTCGGCGGGCCGATCACGCGCGGCCGGCCGGTCTTCTTCTTGCCGGGCAGCATGGCACCGGTGGCCTCACGGTGCTTGGCGGCGGCGATCCCCTCGGCCTGGCGCTCGGTGCGCAGCTCCAGCTCGTATTCTGCGGCCGCGGCAAGAACCGCGAACATGAACCGGCCCTTCTTGGTGCCCAGATCGAAGTTCTCAGTCAGCGACACCACGGTGATGCCACGGTCGCGGAGCTCGTTGACCGTAGTCAGCACGTGCCCCGCCGAGCGGCCCCGCCGATCGGACTTCCAGAACTTCAGTGTCTACCTGCGCGCCGACACCATCGCCGCGGCGAACGCGCGGCTGATCGAGGCCCAGGCCGCCGTGCCCATCGTGAAGTTCTGGGGCGAGGGCCTGCTCGCCTCTGTGGACGGGCTGCGGTTCGTCGTGCCCGTCCGCACGGTCAGCGCGGCGCCGTCGCCGAGGTACTTCGGGTTCAAGCGTGGCATCACCTGGCTGAACGCCGTCAACGACCAGGTCGCGGGTATCGGGCAGATGGTCGTGCCCGGCGCCCCGCGCGACTCCCTGCACATCCTGGACGCGCTGCTGAACCTGGACGGCGGCGTGAGGCCGGAGATGGTGGCGACTGACAACGCCTCGTACTCCGACATGGTGTTCGGCCTGTTCAAGATCCTCGGCTACAACTTCTCACCCAGGTTCCGCGACCTGGACGACCAGAGGTTCTGGCGGGCCACGATGCCCGGCGTCGAGACGGGCAGCTACGGCGCGGTGGAGGACCTGGCCCGCAACCGCGTGAACCTGAACAAGGTGATCACGCACTGGCCGGACATGCTGAAGGTCGTCGGGTCCCTGGTCACCAACCAGGTCCGCGCTTACGACCTGCTGCGCATGTTCGGCCGGGACGGCCGCCCGACCCCGCTGGGTGCGGCGTTCGCGGAATACGGGCGGATCGCGAAGACCGAGCACCTGCTGCGGGTGGTCGACCCGGTGGACGACACCTACCGTCGTCAGATGAACCGGCCGCTCACCGTGCAGGAGTCCCGCCACAAGCTGGCGAGGGACGTGTGCCACGGCAAGCGCGGCACCATCCACCAGGCGTACCGCGACGGGATGGAGGACCAGCTCGGCGCGCTCGGCCTGGTCCTCAACGCCATCGTGCTCTGGACCACGAAGTACATCGACGCCGCCGTCGCCCAGCTCCGCGCCGAGGGCCACGAGATCCGCGACGAGGACATCGCCCGGCTCTCCCCGCTCAAGCACCGCAACCTGAACCTGCTCGGCCGCTACAGCTTCACCGCCAGCGTCCCGGCCGCCGGCGCCCTGCGCCCGTTGCGCGACCCGGACGCGCCGGAGCTGGACGAGGATGACGACGGGGACGGGGACGGGCCGGACTAGTCGTGGCCGACCAGGGCGGTGAAGAGCTTGCGGGCCCTCGCCTTGGCCGGCCTCCGGTGTCCTGTCTTTGACCCACGGTGCAAAGTCCCAGACCTACCGACGGGCCCGGGTCGGTGGTGCGCTCATTGCTGCCGTCAGGAACGTGATCGCCCAGCGCCGAGCCTCCTCGCCCGCTGTCACCGTCGGGCAGGCGGGGGAGGGCCGGTGGTAGACCTCGACGCGGTCCACGGCCGTCACGGCGAAGATCCCCCGCATCCGGAACAACAGCTCCTGTGGGGCAAGGCCGGGCAGTGCGCGCGCGAAAGCCGCCAGGTAGCGCTCACGGACCGTGTCCTCGTCCGGGCCGGTCCAGCTGCGCGCCTCCTCGGCCGGGTCGCTGAGGATCGTCACGATCAGCCGGGACGTCCGGGCTCCGCTCTCACTGCCAGCGGGCATCTCGTCGAAGAGCGGCCCTGCGAATGCTTCCACCAGTTCGGCGACCGGCGGGTCCGGAGTCCGGGCGAGTAGTTCGTCGAGCCCGGCGCTCTGGGCGGCGGTGATGGGCTCGGTCACGCGGCGGGCGACCGCGGCCAGGAGTTCCGCCTTCGAGCCGAAGTGATAGCCGACGGCGGCCAGGTTCGCTCCGGCGAGGTCGGTGACCGCGCGGACCGAGGTGCCGCGGTAGCCGTGCTCGGCGAAGAGGTGTTCGGCCGCGTCGAGGATCTTGGTCCGGGTATCGGGTAGCGCCATGTGCCGTACTATACAGACGTTCGATTGAAACGAACGTTTGACTCATGGAAGAGGCTGTCATGAAACTGCTCGTATACGGCGCCGGGGTCTGCGGCAGCCTGTTCTCCGCCCGCCTGCACGAAGCCGGGCTCGACGTCTCGCTCCTCGCCCGGGGCGAGCGCCTGGCCTCCCTGCGCCGGCACGGCGTGCAGCTCGCCGACGGAGACGGCACTGCCGTCAGGCGGGTACCGGTACCGGTGGTCGAGCACCCGGCAGGCGGGTACGACCTGACCGCCGTCCTCGTGCGCACCCATCAGGTCGACGCGGTGCTGGAGTCGCTCGCCGGCCTCGAAGGCGACGTGCTGTTCCTGCACAACTGGGCGGCCGGCGCGGAGCCGCTGGGCGAGGCGATCGGCCACGAGCGAGTACTGCTCGGCTTCCCCCCGGCACTGGCCGCCGGCACGATGGACGGCGACGTGGTCCGCCCCCGCGCGACCACCTTCATGACCAGCCGGGTCCCGATGCCGATCGGCGAACCCGACGGCCGGACCACCCCGCGACTGGAACGGATCGTCCGGGAGTTCCGCACCGCCGGGATCAACGCCAAGGCCGAGCCGCGGATGGATGCCTGGCTCAAGACACACGCCGCGTTCGAGGTGCCACTCGGGCAGGAGGTGCACGCGGCGGGCGGCCCGGTGGCGCTGGCCGACGACCCCGACGCGGTCCGCGGCATGCTCCACCTCGTGCGGCAGAACCTGGCCGCCATGCCGACGTCGCCGGTCCCCCGCACGTTCGCTGCACTGCAGACCCTGCCGGAAGGGCTGCTCGTGGCCCTGCTGCGGCGCTTCCTGCGCAGCCCGACCGCCGTAAACAGCGGGCTCAGCAACGCCTCCCCGGCAACGGTCGCCGAACTCGGACGGCTGGCCGAACAGATGCGCGCCCATGCGAAGGTCCGGTAGACCAGCGGCGGCAGTAGCTCCTCGGCCGCACCGCAGCCGAGTGCGGTCCGGGGACTTCCACCGGACCTCCGGCACCCTTGCCCTCGGTCGACGACTGGCGAACCGACACCTCGGACACCCCGCACGCACAGCACTTCGAGCGCAGCTGCCGCACTCTGTCGCTGTCGGTAAACGATCGTCTTTTGAAGGATCCCGCACTCAGACAGTGGTCGGCGGGGCGCCGCCATGGCCACCTGAGGATCACATACCGAGGGGCCAGGGTGCTTCTTGCTGGCCCCTCGGTATCCCTCATGCCTTCTTGAGGATCCGTGGCTTTGTTCGTGAGTTGTGAGAGCGCGTGTTGCTCGGCGGGCGTGCGATAGGTTGCCCGCCATGACTGAGCTTGGACCCGTTGCCTGGCCACCTGCCCCGATACGGACCGAGCGGCTCGTGCTCCGTGAGCCCGAGGCCCGGGACCGTGCGGCGCTCATCGAGCTGTTCACCTCGTCCGAGGTGGGCACCTACATTGGTGGCCCTCGACCGCGTGATGAGTTCGAGCGTGCGGTGCCTGAGGTGCCCAGGCGGCGTCCCGGCCTTTTCGTGGTCGATCTGGACGGAGCGATGATCGGCATCATCACGTTCGACCGGCGCGACGCGGAGCGTCCGGGTCACGTCCGTCCGGATGGCGGTGAGGCCGAGCTCGGCTACATGTTCATGCCGGAGGCGTGGGGATGCGGGTACGCCGCCGAGTCGTGTGCGGCGGCACTCGACTGGTTCGCCGGCGCGCTTCCCAGCGAGCCGGTAGTGCTCTGCACCCAGACCGCCAACGACCGGTCGATGCGCCTCGCGGCGAAGCTGGGTTCACCGACGTGGAGCGGTTTGAGGAGTACGGCGCTGAGCAGTGGTTCGGCGTGTGCTCCTCGGTCACGCCGTCTGCTTGAGCTCGTGCTCGGAAGGGGTGGTGTGCTGGCCGTTGTCCTCGTCGTCCTCGACGGCGTCCAGGCGTTCCGATGTCGGTGGATGGCGGGCCAGCAGAGATTCTGTAACGGTTCGATCGCTGTGTGTTGATTACCGATGGGTCGGTCCTATTTTGCGGCGTATGCCGGTGGAGTTCCTGACTGATGATGAGGCGGCCGGCTACGGCACGAACTCAAAGCCTGACGAGATCGTGCCCCCCCACCACTTGCAGGAGGTTCCAGTTCCCGGGAGGCACAAGACGTCCATCCGATAGACCTCGATGGACCCTAGCGTTTGGTACCAACCTGGCCCCCATTGAGCCGACCCGCCATAGTCGAGGCTCGCCCCGGGTCCCCAAGGGCCGAGGTCGCCGACGCTTCTCATATACCCATACGACCAGTTAGTACTGGCGACGCTCACCCACTGGACACCGTCCCATTTCTGCAGCTGCGCCTTCACCCTGATCTGGTCGCTCAGCCGCGGGGTCCGGCAGTCCCCCATGTACACGTACGAATCGACCCACGCGCTGTTGTTGGACCAGGTGCCGGGGACGAGATGGTCGATGTACGCGTTACCCACGATGCAGTAGTTCGAGTTCGCGGCCACGGTGACCCACATGTTCCTGGTGTACGCGTTGACCGACTGGGGCATCGCCACCGTCAGCAACAGCGCAAAGATGGATAATAGCCCGAGATTTAAGGCTCGTCGCCTCGGCATGATGCCTCCGTAGTGAGTGGGGTACAGGTAGCAGAGCCTGCGAACATGGAGTCTGCACGCGGGCGTGTCTGGATTGCCGTACTGGTGGCTTTGTTCTACGCGCATCGGCGGGGCGTGACACCCCCCTCCTTCCAATGCGGAATCGGGTATTGACAACTGGCGGAGACTTAGGAGTAGAGACTGCGGAGTCGTTGTTCCTGACTCGGCATCTTGAATCGGTCGCCCGGTTCATCCGCAATGCGGGAGCGCGTATGGATCTGGATCTCGGTTTGGTCGCCGACTTCTTGGTTCTCGTGGAGGAGCGGCACTATGGGCGTGCGGCCGTGCGGCTGCACCTGACCTCATCGGCGTTGACCAAGCGCATCCAACGTCTGGAAGGACAGCTCGGGGTCGCCCTCGTCGAGCGGGGCCCTGCGGGTGTGCTCGCCGTGACCTCCGCAGGCCGGCGGTTCGCGATCGCCGCCGAACCTTTGATCGCTCAGGCCAACGCCGCCCGCGAAAACGCCCGGGCCACACCCGTCCGGTACACACTGCGGGTCGGTGTCCCCGCCGGCCTCGGCGCGATCCTTGGACAAACCGACATGACCCGCATCGCACGAGAGGTCCGCCGCAGCTACCCCGAGACCCGGCTGGTGCGCCAGGACATCACCTTTCCCGCGCTCACCCGCTGCCTGCCCGAGCATCAGATAGACGTCCTGTGGACCACCGCGCCCGTGCAACATCCCGCCGTGAACTCGTACCCCCTGGCCACCACCAGCGAGCGCATCGGCGTGGTCGCCGCCCGGCATCCCCTCGCCAACGCCGAAACGATGAACGTGGAAGACTTCAGCGAGCACCCGATCCTGTACAACCCGGCCGTCGCCGACGAGTGGATGAACCAGTTCTGGCTCGGCGACGTACGGCCACGCCGCGAGGCGCGCCTGGTCGAGACCGACGCCGGGCACCTCACCCGCGTCCTGCGCCAAACCGCCGATGGCACAGCCGTGATAGCCACCTGCGCGGAGGTCACTCCGCTCCTGGGCTCTCGCTTGCGGGCGGTGACGCTGACCGGCGCTGCCCCGGTGGTCTTCCACGTCGCACGCCGGCGCACCGACCGGCGTGGCGCCGTTCACGCCCTCTTGAAAGCCTTCCAGGCTCTCGGCCCCCGCCTGCTGTAGGGGGGCAACGCCCGGTTTCCGTCTCGGGGCTCCGTAGCGCCACTGGCCGTTCCGTTGGTGCATCAAGCCCCGTAACCAGCACCGACGCCCGTCCGGCGAGCTCTCCGCGAACCCGGGGTGTCGGTAAGAGTCGTGCAACCAGGTACACACGATTGAGTCCGCCCAGTTCAGCGGTGCCCTACTGGTCGGTGGGGAGGTGGCTGACGGCGTCTTCGAGGTCGGCGTGGGTGGGCAGGGTGTACCGGCGGGTGGTGTCGAATCGGGTGTGGCCGAGGAGTTCGGCGACGACGACGATGTCGACGCCCGCGCGCAGCAGGTTGGTCGCCAAGGTGTGCCGCAGGATGTGGGCGGAAAGGGCGAGGGCGCCCGCGTCGTCGAGGATGTCGGCGTCGGTGGCGAGTTCGTCCATGAGGGGGTGTCGGTAAGTGCATGATCGAGCGGACGGTGAGAACAGGGATTTATCGGCGCTTGCAATACCCAGGGCGGGCCATCTGGAGCATACCGTCGAGGTGTGGGAGCCCTATCGACTGATTGCACCGTTCAAGGGTTCAGGTACTGGTTCAAGAATCGCCTCACCGAAGTTGTGTGGCGCAGGTAGTCCAGGGCGACCCATTCGTCGATGGTGGCCGGGTTCAGCCCGGAGTCCTCGGCGATGTCATGGAGGGGGATGCCGGCGCGCCAGGCGGCGGTCACGGCTTGGCGCAGGTCGGCCAGGCGGACGGCGAGTCCGACCTGGTACGCCTGGGCGGAGGCCGCTGTCAGAGCGGGTGCGTCGTGGGTCAGTCGGTCGGCGGCTTGCCGAACCCGGAGGCGAGCCTGAGGCAGGTCTGTGTCGTTCAGGGGAGGCTCCGGGTGTCGAGGCCGACGGAGGGCCTGGGCTGGGTCGGCAGTGCTGGTGTCGGCGCCGGTCAACACAGGGGTGAGGGGTAGTAATCCCAGGGGTGTCGAGGCCGCGGGTGCCACCACCGGATGAGGTGATGGCGTTATCGTGGCGCGCCTCAGACGGTGGAGCAGGAGTCGTGGGTGGCATCGAAGCCCTTCAGTGCCTGGGTGTCGCCGGCCGGCGCGGGTTTCAGGCCTTTCCAGTCGTCGCCGAGGGTCAGGACCAGGGTGGTGGTGGCAGCGCCGGGGACCAGGGTGGGGACGGCGGTCATGACGTCCTTGGTCAGGGTGGGGACACGGGTCTGGCCGTTGGGCGAGTACAGGATCGTGGTCTTGGGATACCGCTTATGTGGGGCGTCGCCGATCTTGGCGATGTGGTAGCCACGCTGCTCCAGGGCGGCGGCCACGTCCCTGCCGAGGCCGGCGCGACCGGTGCCGTTGCGGATCTGGATCTGCACCTTGGAGCGCGAGATTTTGGTCTGGCCGCCTTTGACGCCGGAGCCGTTGATGTTCTTGTCGCCGGCGACGATCTGGAACAGTGTCCTGGCCTGCGGCTGTACCCATTCGACTCGGCCGGGGTGGGTGATGGAGTAGCGCCAGGGGGTGGTGATGAAGTGGATCTGGCCGGCGCCCAGGCCCTGGGCGCTGATGGCGAGGTCTTTCATGACTCCCGGGGTGAGCTCGGGGTCGGTGGTGACCGACTTGGTCGCCGCGTCCAGGAAGCGGAGTAAGCGGGCCGGGTCGGTCAGCGTCTGCCCGCTCATCACCTTTTTGGCCATGGAGGCGATGAACATCTGCTGCCGCTGGATGCGGCCGATGTCGGAGCCATCGCCCAGGCTGTAGCGGGCGCGTATGTAGCCCAGTGCCTGCTCGCCCTTGAGTGTCTGCTCGCCGGCGGCCAGGTGGAGCAGCGCGTGGTCGTCGTTGATGGATTCGGGCAGGCACACATTCACCCCGCCGACCGCGTCGACCATGCCTTTGAACCCGGTGAAGTCGACCTTCACGAAGTGGTCGATGTGGATCCCGGTGAGGGTCTCGATGGTGTTCCAGGTGCAGCCGATGCCGCCGAAGTTGAACGACTCATTGATCATCCCGAGGTGTGGTCGCTGGCCGGTCAGGTGCTGGGCCGGTTGGGCGCGGCAGGCGGGCAGCTGCACCAGCGAGTCGCGGGGAAAGCTGATGATCATGGCGTTGTCCCGCTTGGGAGACAGGTGCGCCAGCATGATGGTGTCGGTGCGTTCGCCGCTGATCCGGTGACCGTATTTGGCGTTCTTTCCGTCGCGCTGGTCAGAACCCACGATCAGCACGTTGATCGCCGCGGTGGGGGCCTTGGGCGGGCGGGTGGTCCCGAGGTCCTCGCGGGTCACCTCGATGTGCTTGACGTTTCCGGTCAGCTTGACGTAAACCGCGACCAGGGAGCCTACGATCACCAGCACGACGGTCAGCACGATGGCGGCCAGCCACCACATCCTGCGCCGCCACCGACGCCGCGACACCTCGGGGGACTGGCGCCGGGGAACTGTGCTGCCTTTTCGCTGGTGGCGTGTCACCTTGTCCGGCTGTTGTCCACCGTTCATGGTGACTCCTGGAAATGGATGGTCGTGAGCCGTTGAGCACCGGCACGGTTGATGATCACTGCTGAGGTGATGTCGGGGTGGACGGCGCCGGGGCCGTCCAGGACGGCGTCGCGCATGCGCTGCCACCGATCGCAGTGCCGTGCGAACGACGAGGCCGGCACTCGGCGGCCTCGGGCATGCTGGGCCGCACGCGCGGTCGGCGGGGCGACGTCGAGCATGAGCAGGTGCACTTGCTTGCGGGCTCTGCGGGCCGCGTTCATGATGAGGCGCCGGTTCCAGGGGCTGGTGGCGCAGTCGTGCAGTACCACCGGGCCGTTGTGGGCGCGCATGGTGAGCACCAGGCGGCCGTAGTAGGTGAGGTGGATCAGCGGACGCCACCACGCGTACGGCAGCCGGTGGAGGTAGCGGCGCCACCAGGTGCGTGCCTGCGCCGAATCCAGCACCAGGGTTCCGTCATCGGTGCGTGCGGTGGTGGACTCCTGCCCGGTCACGGCGAACAGCCGACGCAGCAGTGTGGTCTTCCCCGCGCCGGGTATGCCGGCGACCACCAGCACACACTCGCGCGGGTAACACAGCTCCGCGACGTGGTGCTTCCGCAGATCATGGCCGCCTGCCGGGCGCAGGCGAAGCGAAGCGTTCACCGCGAGACCCCCATCTTCTGGGCCGCTGGTCAGCGGCGGTGGCGAAGTCGCCGGACGAGATCGTTCAGCCGCCGCTTGTTCTCCGGCTTGTTCAGCTGCTCGCGGGCCTGCTGGGTGAGTCGTTGTCCCTTGGGGCTGCGCAGGAAGCTACGGATACGATCGATGATCGTCATGTCGGGGGATCCTTTCGCTGGGGTGGTGACGAGGGCCGGTGGTGATCCACACCGGCGTGGCGGCGCTGCGCCTTGGCCCCCGCAGCCGGTCGGCCCACTCGCGGCAGGCGGTGAACCTGCCTTGGGCCGACGGCGTGGGGTGCGGGCGGTCAGGCCAGAAGGGGGATGAGGCAGGCGGCGAAGATGAGGTAGAACACCGCGGCGAACGACAGGGTCTTGGCGTTGAACCGGCCGGTCTTCAGCAGCACCAGCAGGTAGATGATCGCGACCATCGTCGCGATGCCCGACAGCAGGAGCGGGGAGTTGAATCGCCAGGGGGTGAACAGCAGGCCGAGGCCGCTGGGCACGGTGGCTTGGATCATCATGGCGCCCGAGATGTTGGCCAGCGCGAGGCGCGTCTTGCCCTGGCGAACCCAGATGATGGCGTTCATGATCTCTGGTAGTTCGGTGGCGACCGGGGACAGCAGCAACGCCGTCACCGCCGCGGAGAGCCCGAGCATCGGCCCGATCGCGTCCAGCTGACCCACGAACGTGTGAGACGCCAGGAAGATGATGGCCAGCGTGGCCAGAGTCTGGACGATGACCGCCCAGGTGGCCGGGGTCTCCCTGCGCCGCTGAAGCAGCAACGGCTCAAGGTCGGCGCCGTCGCCGTGGTCTGCGTCGGCGCGGATCTCCCGCCAGAAGTACACCGCGTAGGCGGCGAAGAACAGCAACCCCAGCCAGGGTTTGAAGGCGAAGGCGACCAGCCCGAGGGCGACCTTCACCACGAAGATCGCCAAAAACCAGGTCTGGTCTCGGGTCAGCTTCCTGGTGTCGCCGATGTCATCGCTCGCCGGGTCCACCACTGCGGGTCCACCGGCGCTCGTACCCGGCTGCGGAGCGCCGGCCGCCACCAGGGCCTTGTTACGGCGCCGGGTCCACATCATCCAGCCGGTGACGCCATAGGCCACCGTCGCCAAGGCCAAAGGGCCGCCCATGGCCGCTCCGACACCGATGTCCTTCTGCTCCTCGCCGGTGCCGAACACGACCGCCACGAACGTGACGACGCTCTCGGGCAGCGCGGTTCCGAACGCGGCGAGAATCGTACCAACGGCCATCGGGCCGACTTTGAGTCGCTGGCCCAGCCACTCCACCGCGTTGACGAACCACTCGCAGGACAAGTAGATCACCGCGGCACACGCGATGAGTAATACGAAATGGATCATTAGGGGGACGGTTTTCCTTCCCGCGTCACCGCGAGGAAGCCGCACCCGGAGTAATGTCCCGAGACCTCGACCCCGCCGCAACGCAAAACGTCGCTATGGGTCGAAGGTCTCGTCCACCCCTACATGGGGCCCGGCCACCGGGAATCCCGTGGGATTCCAGCATGTCGACGACCGGCGGAGGACTACTCCCCTTCAGTCGTTGGACTATACCCCAAAGAAATGCCGACAGGGTGGCGTGGTGGTCTCGGTCACTGGCATCACACACCGCAGATCCCAAGGTCCTCACCCATTGCGGGGACTGACCGGTCAGGTCTGCCGGAGCAGCCCGGGGAGCTTGTCGGCGATGACGAAGGTCGCGGGGGCGCCGGGGGTGCTGACGTATCTGACGACCTTGAAGTCGGCGGTGAGCGCGGTGGGCTCCACCTTGAGCATGAGGTAGCCGCGGCGCCGCAGGTGGAACTTCAGGTGCGGGTTCTTGGCCAGCAGCGAGTCCCTGGCGCGGTCGGTGTCGTGACCGTCGCCGCCGCTGCTGATCGAGGTCACGGCGAGCTCGGTGCCGACCAGCCGCGCGGAGGGGTCGTCGTAGTCCAGGGCGAGGTCGTCGGCCCAGTGCGAGTGCACATCCCCGGTCAGCACGACGGCGTTGCGCACCCCCGCGTCGATCCAGCCGTGGGTCACCCTGGTCCGCGACCCGGAGAAGCCGTCCCAGGCGTCCTGCCTGACCACCAGGCCCGAGTCGGGACGCTTGTTGCGCTGGCCGAAGAAGACCTGCTGGCCGATGATGTCCCACAGCGCTTTGGACTCGCGGAACCCGTCAAGCAGCCAGCGCTCCTGCTCGGCTCCGGTGATCGTACGCGCCGGATCCCGGGACTTCTCGCATTCTATGAACCCGGAGGAACCACAGATGTATCCGTCACGGTACTGGCGTGTGTCGAGTAGGTGGATGGTCGCCAGCGTCCCCACCGCAGCCGCCGATAGAGCTTGATCGCTGGGCCGCTCGGGACGGCGGTCCGGCGCAGCGGCATGTGCTTGTAGTAGGCCCGGAACGCGGCCTCGCGTCGGCCGGCGGGAAGGCGGTTCGTCCAGTTGTTGCGGACCTCGTGGTCGTCCATGATCGCCACCCATGGCGCCGCGGCGTGGGCCGCGCGAAGATCGGGGTCGGTCTGTACAGCGCGTGCCTGCGCCGGTACTCGGTCAGCGTGCGTGCCTCGGGTCCCTTGTGCTCGCGGGCGTTGCCGCCGGGGCACGGCATCTGCCCCGTGCCGTACTCGTAGGTGTAGTCGCCGAGGTTCAGGACCAGGTCGGGCCGTTCCTGGGCGACCCTGGTGTAGGCGGTGAAGTGCCCGTGCTGATAGTTGGCGCACGAGGTCACGGCCATGGTGAGCGATTTGACCAGCGAGCCGGGGGCGGGGGCGGTGATCGCGCGCCCGATGGGCGAGATGTAGGTCCCGGCCTTGAAGCGGTACCAGTATTCGCGTCCGGGATCGAGCCCGGTGACTTCGGCGTGCAGGCCGTGCGCCCACTCGCGCACGGCCTCCTCGGTGCCGCGCCGCACGACGTTGACGCAGGCGGGGTCGGTGGCGACCTCCCAGTAGACCGGCACCGACGCGGGCGGCATCCCCCCGAACCCGTCCTCGGCGAGCGGCGCCGGAGCCAGGCGCGTCCACATGACGAAGCCGTCGGGCGCCGGGTCGCCACAGGCCACACCGAGCGTGAACGGGTCGCCATAAGAGACCCGCAAGGTCGGCACCCCCGATGCCAGCCCCAACACCAGAAACGATCGCCTGTCGAGCACATGACGATCATCAACTATTCACAGCAAACCCCAGGTATGGGGACACTCTGGCCACAGCGGGTATTTCGGACGATCACCCCAAGCCTGTCCCAGGGGGCTACATCGGTAGGCCTGGGCTGGCCGAACGCGGCCCGGACGGGTGGCGGCGTGGCGACCGGGACCTGGACGAGGTCGCCGTGGAGACCGGCGCCGACGTCGACCGCGCCGAACGGCTCGCCCGCTACCGCGAGCACCGGCGGATCTGGTGGGAACTCCTGGACTCCTGGGACGCCCCCACCGACGAACGCGCGCCCGCCGACGTCCACCAGGCGGCCGACACGGCCCCCTGGCCCGAGGCGCCGGCCCGCCCCGACCTGTTCGAGGCGCACACCCAGCAGGGCGCTGTCCAGCCGCACCTGGTAGCGCCTAGCGGCAGTGATCACCAACCCGCCACAGGCGGGCAAGTCGGGACATCACCGCAGGTCAGAGGTATATGTGTTGAAAATTTCTTCATTGCTACTGGGACCCCCAATCAGCCGCAGATAAGAACGAGAACGACCGCTGACCGAAGCTTTTTCGTCCGGCCGTCCCACTCATACAGCCCCAGCTCTGCGGCGGACACCTCCACCAGCCGGGGCGACGTAGGCAACGGCCTGATCAGGGAACTCCGCCCGGCCTGTCGGGAACCGGCAGTTCAGCGCGTAGAACCGCAGTAGCAGCGCGAACCCGAGCTTCGTCGCGCCCCGCCGGCCCGACAGCTGCTCCAGCTCGTCCCCGACCAGCGTCCAGTTCCCAACGAGCTCGTTCTCGTCCAGCACACGCGCCACGCGGCATCCGGCTCTCTCGCGAAGCGGTCAGCCAAGCCGCCGCATACCCCACGAATTCGGATCAATACTGGCCACACACGATCGCCGACGTCGGACGATCCGAGAAAGATCCCTTAACGGTCCGTCAGCGGCATCGCCAACCTGGGCGAACTTGATCCCCTGTACCTGGTTGCACGACTCTTACCGACACCCCCTGAAGGGCCGCTCACAGAGCCGGAAGAGGTCTTCCAGCGCGAGATCGCCGGGCCGGTCACCCAGACCGAGCAGCAGCACGCCTCGCCGGGACAGGCCAGCCGCGCCCGCGCCCTGGCCCGGGCCGCCGCCGAACGCGCCACCCGCGTGCAGGAGAGCCCCGCCACTCTGGCTGGGCCGACCCCGCGCCAGGCCGTGACCGGCGAACTCGGCGACCGCCTGGCCGCCCTGGCCACCGGCACCCGCCCCGCCCCGCATCCCGCCCCGCCTCGCATCCCGGCCCGGACCCGCGCCCATCGGCCCCGGCCCGGC
Source organism: Sphaerisporangium viridialbum (assembly GCF_049674955.1). Taxonomy (GTDB): domain Bacteria; phylum Actinomycetota; class Actinomycetes; order Streptosporangiales; family Streptosporangiaceae; genus Sphaerisporangium; species Sphaerisporangium viridialbum. The sequence continues at coordinate 4,673,260 of NZ_CP187232.1, forward strand.
GCACCCCGCTGGAGGCTCGCTCGGCCGCGCTGGCCGACGGCCACCAGTCGCAGGACCTCCCGCGCCCCGCAGCGGCCCGCCGCGCCGGCCGGTCGCCCTCTGAGCAGGCCGAGCAGGTGGCCGCGCTGCGTGAGCGCCTGGCCGAGCGTTTGGCGGCGCCGAACTCGGCGGCGGCCGCCACGACCAAACCCGGCGCCGACCTCGAGGAGTTGCGTCGCCTGCAGGGGTCCCGGTAGTAATGAAGAAATTTCCAACGAAGTAGCCTCTGAACTGCGATAACGGAGGTGTTTGACTGCCTGTGGCGGTTGGTGATCACTGCCGCTACGTTCGAGCGGCGGGCCATACCGGCTGATCAGTCGCGGGCGGGGGCGCGTCGTTCCCTGAGGGGCGCGCCGAGGGCGTGGAGTGCGGGCACGGCGGCCGTCAGGGCGCTGCGTTCGCCGGGGGGCAGTGTGGCCAGGGCATCGGCGAATATCGCCGCCCGGGCGTCCTCGATCAGGGCCATGCCGTGCTGGGCGCTCATGGTCGGGTACAAGCGTACGGCGCGGCGGTCGTGCGGATCGGGCTCGCGGCGGATGAGGTCGCGGGCGAGCAGGCCGCGTACGGCCGTGCTGACGTTGCTGCTGTGCAGTCCCAGTTCGTGGGCGAGCGCCTTGGTGCCCGTGCCGGGCGAGTCCAGCACGTAGCGCAGCACGTCCAGCTCCGACGGAGGCAAGGGCGGCAGGCCTGCCTCCGTTATGCCACCCCACCGCAGAACGCGTGCGAGCGCATAAAGCGCCGGGGCGAGCTGCCTGGCCTCGCGCAGCAGGTCTTCACGGCCGGGAGCGGCATCGGTCTTGCGCACTCCTCGATCTTACCAGTATATATAGTTATAGATATAAATCTATATCTAAATTCTGCTTCGGCGCTGGCGTCTGCACGCTGGCCGCGGCGTTGTGCGCCGTGGCTCCCACGCTGAGCATGCTGATCGCACTGCGCTTCGTCATGGGATTCGCCGGCGCGGCAGGAGTCGTCGTAGGCCGTGCCGTGGTGACCGACCTCGCGACCGGTGCGGTCGCGGCCAGACTGTTCGGCCTGCTCATGGCGCTCGGCGGTATCGCGCCCATCCTCGCGCCGCTGGCAGGCGGAGTCGTGGTGGGCGGGGCAGGAAACTGGCGCGCGGTGTTCTGGGTGCTGGCGGGGGCATCGGCGCTCATGTTCGTGGCCGCGCTGGCCCGCGTACCCGAAACCCTGCCCGCCGAGCGGCGCCACACCGATGGTGCCGGCGCTCTGGCGAAGGCGGCCGCCTCCGTCCTCACCGACCGCCCCTACCTCGGCTACACGCTCGCCTTCTGCCTCGCCACTGCCGCGCTCTTCTGCTAGATCGCCGCCTCCCCCTTCCTCCTGCAGAACGTCTTGGGCTTCAGCGTCGGCGCGGCATCGCCTGTCTTCTCCATCGGTGCCCTCACCGCCACTGTGTCCACCCTGGCCGGCAGCCGTCTCGTCGGCCGCCACAGCCCTCGGCTCCTGCTCCGCGCCGGGCTGGCCCTCATGCTCGCCTCCAGCATCGCCGCCCTCCTCCTCACCCTCAATGGACACCTCACCCCTGGGCCTCATCGGCGCCGCCTTCCTCGGGCTCGGCCAGGTCTTCGCCACCGCCACCGGGCTCGCCCTCGAACGAGTTCCGCACGCTGCCGGAACGGGCTCGGCGGTGCTGGGCATGCTGCAGAACGCCCTCGGCGCGGCTGTGGCCCCCTTGATGGGCGTCGCTGGCGAGCACACCGCCGTACCCCTGTTCGCCGGAATGACCCTTTGCACCCTGCTCGCCTCGGCCGCACTCCTGCTAACGAGGCAAAACACGGCAGATCCCGAGCAGTCCGATCTGACGGCCAAGCATCGGCGCCGGATCGAGAAGGAATCGTCGATATAGCCCGATGCGCGCCCTACCGAGACCACTCTCGGCCATCTTCGCCGACGCGACCAATGAAGCCGCCCGCGAGAACCTGATCATCGGAGTCCTGTGAGGCTTCCGCCTCGAACCCGCGACCCACCACATCGACAACCTCCGGCCCCGCCACGGCGGGGCCGTCCTCGTGCCGTCAAGAGATCACGTCTGGCCGAATAGCGCCGGAGATCCCGGCCATTTACCGCCGAAACTTACATCTCCCACCCTCACCGACAATCCCCGGCTACGGCTGCCTCCAGCTTCACCCCACCGCTACGACGGCGGAGAGATGGACGGTCTTCCACCTTCATCCGGACAAAACAGCGCCTCGTGGCGCACTGCGGCTGGTGACACGGACCCGAGCGGGGGGCCGAGATAGGGGTGGAGTCCGCCCGCGGCGGCGACCGTCGAGCTCGGCCAGCGCCTGGCCGCCGTGGCCTCGGCACCCGTCCCGCATCGCGGGTGTGAGCCCCCCGCCGGATCACCTCTCCGCACTTGCCATGGCCAGGATGAATCCCGCGTCGGTGATGGTGATCTTTCTTCGGGCGCAGGTGATGCAGCTGGCACATTGCAGATTGCTTAGGACGTGCTCGACGGTGCGGATGGACAGTCCGGTCCATGCTGCGATGTCGGCCCGGGCCATGGTGATGACCAGACCGGCTGGGGACATGGTGCCGATCCGTTCGGCGAGGTAAAGCAGTATGTAGGCGATCCGGGGGTGCGCCGGCCCGATGAGGGCGGCGCGAAGCTGATCGGTGCGGGCGAGCTGCGCGGTCAGGGCGTGCACGAACGCGATCGTGATGTCGGGTTGGGCACGCAAGGCCCGGTGTAAGAAGGTAAGCGGGACAGAGAGCACCCGGTTGTGGGCGGTGATGGTGCGGACGGTCGCGGGGTGGAAGTCTCCACTGATGGCTTCGGCGGCGCCCAGGAGATCACCGGAGCGGGCGAGGTCGACGTAGCCGCGTTCGCCCCGCTCGGTGATGGTGTCGCTGATGGTGGCACCGTCGAGTAGCAGCACGACTTTCGTTGGCCGGGCTCCCTGCCGTAGGAGCTGATGCCCGTCCGCCACCCGCCGTTCCTGCCCGTTGGCCAGGAACCAGTCGCGGGCCGATTCGGTCAGGCCGTCCCAGAAGGTGGGCGCCATCGGCGGGGGCGGCGGCTCTTCACGGTCGCTGCCCCCCAGGAGAACCCAGTCGCCGGCATGGGTGACCTCATACCCACCTAGGTAGTGGGAGTCAGTGTCGCTCATGGCGGTCGTTACGCCTTCAGCGTCCAGATCGCGTACAGCACGGCGGGAACCGCCCCGAAAAAGGCGGCCAGGGCCAGGAAGACTCGGGCCAGCCGGTCCGGAGCCTTGTCTGACATGACGGTGACTACGTAGCCGGCCAGCCCGATGAACGCCAGCGTGACGAACACGCCAAAGAATGCCTGCATGAAGGACGCCTCCCAGAGCCTTGAGAACTTCGCCGAGCCGTTCTCGCGGCCCAGGGTCGTAGAAGGCCGCGATGGTCCGGACCGTATGCCTGGGGCGCGATGAGGCCAAGCCTCCGAGCGGTTACACAAGATGTCCGTCCGAACCCGCAGTTCGACACGTTCCCGTCGTGCGCGCCCCTATATGTTTCGACTCGCAGGGCGGTACGTTCCGAGCCTTTCGCCGAGCCGGACCCGCATGCACCGACAAGCCCCTGGGGGTCGTAGCCCGGGGGCTTCGTCATGGCCACTGTCGGCTCGGGCCATACCAGTCCGCGCGGGTGCTCGGGGTCTGAGGAACATCGGAACCGGATCGTGCGCTAAGCCCTCTCAGAGCAGGTCAGCGCTGTACAGCTCCTCGCCGGACCCCTTGGAGAGCAGTTAACCGCAGATACTTGATGATTATCTGCGACAGCGTCGATGTCCTCCTATGCGGGTCCGTCATGCTGCGGGATGTAGCGGGCGCGCATGGCGAGGCCGGCGGCCGGGCCGGCGGTGAAGACGAACGCGCGGCTGTCGTCCAGGCGGCGGCCGGTCCTGGCGTCGATCACGACGGGCTCGACCTCCTCTCCGGTGGCCGCGTCGACCAGGATCATGCTGCGCTCCTCGGGTGCCAGGCGGGCGTTGCCCCAGGCGGCCATCGCGACGATGACCGGGCGCAATGAATGGCCCAGTTCGGTCAGCACGTACTCGTGACGCACAGGGTTCGTCTGGTAGGGGCGGCGCTCCAGGAGGCCGTCGGTGACCAGGGACTTGAGCCGGCTGGTGAGCATGCTGGAGGAGATGCGCAGGTTCTCCTGGAACTGGTCGAAGCGGGTGTAGCCGTCGAACGCGTCGTGCAGGAGCAACAGGGTCCACCACTCGCCGATGTGCTCGATCGTGTCGGACAGCGGGCACTCGCGGTCTTCTTTCCTGGTCCGGGCCGGCATGGACACCCCTCCCACAGTCACTGCTATTATCAAAGTAAGTCACTCTCATTTTAGCAGTGACTGATGTGCGTGCGCGACACCCACTATCTACGTGCGAGGAACATGCCATGCCCCAAAACCAGGCGATCGCCTTTGGCGCGCTGCCCGGCGTTATCACCGCCTACCTCACGGCCCACCGCGACCGTGACATCGCGGCTCAGCTCGGCCTGTTCGCCGCCGACGCCACAGTGGTCGACGAAGGCCACAGCCATGCCGGGACCATCGCCATCGCCGCGTGGATGAAGCGTTCCGCCGGCGCCTACACGTACACGATCACGCCGATCGCCGCCGAGCAGTCCGGTGAGGGCGACTACACCATCACCCAGCACCTGGCCGGCGACTTCCCCGGGGGCACCGTGGACCTGCGCTTCCGCTTCGCCCTGGGCGACGGCCTCATCCGGCACCTGGTCATCGAGCCATGAACAGGACCTGGTTCATCACCGGAGGCACCCCCGGCGGGTTTGGCGTGGCCTTCGCCGACGCCGCCCTGGAGGCCGGCGACCGCGTCGCCCTGACCGCACGCAGGCCCGAGGAGCTGCGCAACTGGGCCGAGCCTTACGGCGACAGGGTGCTGACGCTCCGGCTCGACGTCACCGACACCCGGCAGGTCCACCAGGCCGTCGCCACCGCCGAGGCGCACTTCGGCGGCATCGACGTCCTGATCAACAACGCCGGACGCGGCTGGTACGGCTCGGTGGAGGGCATGGACGATGCGGCCGTCAGACAGCTGTTCGAGCTGAACTTCTTCAGTGTCCTGGCGGTCACCCGCGCCGTCCTGCCCGGCATGCGCGCCCGGCGCAGCGGGTGGATCATCAACGTCTCATCCGTCGCCGGACTGAGAGGGGTGCTCGGCTTCGGTTACTACACCGCGGCCAAGCACGCCGTCGAGGGCATGACCGACGTCCTGCGCCAGGAGGTGGCACCGCTGGGCGTCAAGGTGCTGGCCGTGCAGCCGGGGGCCTTCCGCACCCGCGCCTACGCCGGATTTGCCGGCGAGCCGGTGCGAGAGAGCGTCGAGGACTACCGGCCGATGCTGGAGAGCGTCCGGACGACCATGATCGAGCAGGACGGCAACCAGCCCGGAAACCCCCTTCAGGGCGCGCGGGCCGTCGTGGCCGCGATCGACCAGGACGATCCGCCCCACCGTCTGGTGCTTGGGGGCGCGGGGTACGACGCGGTGATCAGCGAGCTGGAGTCCATGATCACTGAGATCCGCGCCCACGAGAACGTCTCCCGCTCCGTGGACTTCCCCCCAGGCCGATGACCCGTCACGCCCGAGTGAGACGGAGTCTGCGACCCACACCAGCCAGGCCAAAGCTGTCAGCTGCTGAGGTCATCGTCATGGACGTCCCCCGGATTCCCCCAGCGGCCGTAACCCTCCAGGCAGCTCAGGCAGGGCGAAGGAGTATCGGCCCAGCATGTTCACGTGTGTATGGATGAAGGGCCGTGGAAGATGCGCCGGGCCAGGGCGTGGCGGCCTTCCTGCAGGTTGGACTGGGCTTTGATCTCGTGCCGGTAGGCCGGCTCAACTCCATGCCGATCATGGAACTCGCAGAACGAGGTGAGAGCTGCGAGCTTGCGGTTGACGCTGGCGGCCGAGCAATGGTGCTCGACGGTGTTCATCGGACAAGAACTCGACCGGCGCCGTGAACCTCCCATAGGTCTACGACAAGACCCTCGAAGGCTCCCGGTCGCCATCATCGGCGGTCAAACCGATGCTCACCAGGTCAAACGCTTAGCGCACGATCCGGTTCCGATGTTCCTCAGACCCCTACATCGAGCATGCCGCTCCAGGACCAGACAACGCCGAGCTGCGCAAATTCGCCAGAGCTGCCATCGAATTCGCCCAACGGGTGAAACACAGCCCCACCTCCTCACGACGCGAGGCAGGCGTGGCCGCCGACACCGTCATCCTCCTGGCCAACATCTTGCGGCGACTTCAGGACTGAGCAGCTAGCGAGCCCGCGTGCTCGACTCCGCCGAGTGCCACACCTAATGAGAACTACCGGGTCGCGCCTTCGGGCAGACTCGGGTCCGGTTGCCGCCGGTGGGTGAGCACTCTCGGAACCTGGACTTTGAGTCCCATTGACAGATCGTGCCCCTGCCGGTGGGTCGGGAAGATGGACCGCTGATGGGATGTCGTGCCCGCCGTCGTGTGATGGCGTGAGCACTTGATCATTAGGTTGCGGAGGTTCTCCCGCGGGCTGCTGAACGTGGCTGTCGAGGATGGGAGACCGAGTTGCTGTTCGTCGGGGACGACTGGGCTGAGGATCATCATGACGTTGAGCTGCAGGACAAGCAGGGGCGACGGCTGGCCAAGGCTCGTCTGGAGGAGGGCATCGCGGGGATCGCCCGGCTGCACGGCTGATCGGGCAGCAGTTGGCAGACCGCCGAGCTTCAGCGCTTGCTGGCCGCCCGGGACGGCGAACTCGCCGTGGCCCAGGAGAAGGCCCGCGCCGCAGCAGAGCGCGCGCAAGCCGCTCGAGCCGACTGGGACCGCGCCGGCGAGCAGGCCGACCGGCGCGTGCAGGCCGCCGAGCAGCGAGCCCGGCAGGCCGAACAGGCCACCGAGGTGGCCCGGCAGGAAGTCCAACAGCTACGTGCAGACGCCGAGCGGCAACTGGCCACGCTCACCACCGCGCACCATGCCCAGGTCGCCGCGATCACCGCCCGGGCCGACGACGCCATCGAACGCGCCCGGCGAGCCGAGACCCAGGCCGATGCCGCCGCCCAGGAACTGCAGACGCTGCGCACCCAACACGCCCACGAATCCGCAGGCAAGGAGGGCTGACCTCGCAAGGGCTGGCCGCCGGGTAGCGCTTCTAATACGCGCCACCGATCACGCGAACAGGGAGCCACAAGTTGCGAGTCCACCCTGAAGGTCTAATTGCCGGCCGTTCCGGCCGGACTTCACCTTTTCCCGGCCACCTGTCCACGTTCCGAGGACGCGGACAGGCGCCGGATAAAGCTGCGGAAGGGCAGGGGTGCCAGTCCGAGGGAATCCCCGCCGTCCCGCTCAAGGCGGATGAGATGCGCCTGAGGCAGGCAACCGGACACGCGTGACGTACCACACCTACCGCGACATCGCCATCCGATCAATCGCAGTCCATGGCTTTGTCCTGGCCACAGATGACGAACTCGACGGGTATGCGCAGGGTCCGGACGTGCCCGGCACTGGTGTACGTGAGGTTCAGCGCCGTGCCGGACGCGGTGGCCTCTCCGGTTCGGGATACCTGCACCACCAGTTCGGCGAACCGCGGGATCTCCTCCTCCGGCGGTGGGCAGACCTCCGTGATCGGCTGGGGCCCGGTCGCGATTCCCTTGCGACGCAGGGTGGTGGGCTCTCCTCCCCCGGTCCCGTTACTGTAGGCCGGCGTGTAGCGGGGGCGCAGCGCGAACGCCTCCAGCCTGATCCCTCCCCGCGGGCGTTCGAAGCCGACGTTCGTCACCATGACCCTGCCCGGCCTGTCCAGGCATACCGGCATGTCGCCGAACAGGTACGGCTGCCGCGGAGTGCTCTTCCACATGCCGGTGCCGAACCCACTGGTGTCGCCCGGTTCTACCAGAGCCGGCACGACCTGGACGGTGTCCGCCCCGCTCAACCCGGCGACCACAAGGGCGGACAACAGGACCGCCCGGATGCTCCCGATCGTTGTCACGCCTCATCATCACGGCGTACCGCCCGCCACGTCGACCCACGTCCCCGGCTCGGCGCATCGGCGGGCCGTTCAGACGGCCGAGCGTGATCGCCGGGGCATCCGGCGGCCAGCCGTGCGGCTGGGCTCAGCTATGGCGGCCGAAGGCCCGCCGGCGCCACGAGAGCACCTGACCAGTTCCGCTTCCTGCACCTGTTCGCCTGCGGGTGGGAGGAGTACGGCGACAACGCCAAGGATGAGACGGCGGTGACGCTGGCCGGTGTGCTGCCCCGGCCGGGCGGTCGGCTGGCCTACCGCTACGACTTCGGCGACTGCTGGGACCACGACGTCGAGGTGGAGAAGGTCCACCAGGCCGCCAAGAACACCACCCACCCGCGGTGCCCTGCCGGTGGCCGGGCCTGCCCACCCGAAGACAGCGGCGGCCCCGAAGGGTTCGCCGCGCATCTGTGGGCGCTTGGGCACCGCAAGGGCTGGAAGTACGCCCAGGCGCGCGAGGTCTTCGGATCGGGCAGGTGGGACGGCGCCGCGTGGGACAAGGCGGAGGTGAACGCCGAGCTCGCCGCGCTGGCCGGGCGGTGGGCGCAGCGCGCCGCCGACCAGGCGAGAGCCGAGCAGCCGGCGGCGGTCCCGGGCCCGATCGAGGCCTCGCCCGGCCCGGTCTCCCCCGGGAGCGGCCGTCCCGGAAACGGTTCGTTTGCGGGACACCGGGTCTCGCTGATTCGGCCGCCGGTGCGGTCTCAGTCCGTATTGCCGGTCTGTTGCCTGGTTCGGCTGTTGCGTAGTTCGCGGAGGTCGGGGATGTGGTTGTAGAGCGTCCCGGGGCTGACCCCGAGCAGCTTGGCGATCGCGGTGATGCTGTGGTCGGGGTTGGGCAGCAGGTCACGGGCCGCGCGGATGAGGTCTGGAGACATGACGGTGGGGCGGCCACCGACGCGGCCGCGGGCGCGAGCGGCGGCCAGGCCTTCGCGGGTGCCGGAGATGATGAGCTCGCGGATGAACTCCGCCAGGGCGGCGAAGACGTGGAAGACCAGGCGCCCGCCGGGGGTGGTGGTGTCGAGGTTCTCGTGCAGGGAGGTGAAGCCGACTTCGCGCCGGCGTAGTTCGGCCACCGTGGTGATGAGGTCTTGCAGGGAGCGCGACAGCCGGTCCAGCGACGGGACGACGAGGGTGTCGCCGGGCTGCATGAACGCTAGCGCCGCGGCGAGCTCGGGCCGGTCGGTGTCCTTGCCGGACTTCTTCTCGGCGAAGCTGCGCCGGCACCCGGCGGCCTTGAGGGCGTCGAGCTGCCGCTCGAGGTTCTGCCCGCCGGTCGACACGCGCGCGTATCCGATCTTGATGCCGGTCGGGGCGGCGGGCTCGGCGGGGAGCAGGTCCTGTGACGGCTGAGCGGGCGTCGCTGGAGGCGTGGTCACCCTGGGATCATGTCAGAAAACGGCTTCCGAGGGTTGTTGACACCTGGGGTTTTTGAAGGAGTTGTTGAAGGGCTTTCGGGGGTCTCAGGGCACCTGGCTGAGGGTCTTCAATTAACGATCGTTTATTGAAGACCAGACACCCCGCGATCGGCGATAGCTGCACTGAAGTGCTCGACAGTCGTGTCTCGATCCGGCACCGGATACAGCGGTCCAGCCCGCCACGATGACGGCCCGTCAGCTTGGCTCCGCAGCATCATCAGCGCTGATGTTCAGCCATTCCATGACGGCCAAGGAATGCTCCAGCTCTTGCTGATGCACCGCTGGACGAATTTGAGCCAGGGTACGGCGGATGGTGACGGCTTCGGTGATCGCCTCCAGTGCCTCCTCCCCCCGCCCCAGATCCCCCAGCTGGACTGACTGGTTGTTCAGGCTGGTGGCGAGGTCGGGCAGGCTGGATGGATCGGTTTGTCTCCGCTGGTGGTCGACCAGGCGGGTGCTCAGATCGGCGGCCCATCCGGCCAGCGCGTAACTGGTGCGGGGAAGTTCACCGGACCAACGGACCAGGTCGGCCGGGGTGGTGGCGGGGTCATCGATCATGCGTTGTAGTGCGGCCAGCAGTGGGCCGGGAGCCTCGATCTGGGTGACCACCTGGATCGCCGGCTCGGTAGTGACCTGTGGATGGCGCGCGCACAGGCCGGTCAGCGCCTCGTCCAGGCGGTGCTCGAAGACCGGGTGGGCGGCGGCTCGCGCGTACACCGTCAGCAACTGAGTGACCTGCGCGCTGGTGGCGTCGATGATCAGGTGGTCGGCCAGGTCGGGGTGGTCGGTGAGGTGGCGGCCGAGGAAGCGCTCGGCGAGCCGGTCGGGCTGCAACCCGCCCCAGGGTGCTTGCTGCACGGCCGGCGGGTACAGCCCGGTGATCCATGCGCGGACGCGGTCGCGCCGGTCCCGGGGCTGATCGGACAGGCCCGGCACGCGAGCCAGCAGCGCGTCAGCCTGCCGGCGATCGGCGGCGCCAAGGCCGACGGCGGCGGCCAGCGCATCGGCCAGCGTGGCCATGCTCACCGCCGGGTACAGGTCGTTCCCGGTCGCGGTGGCCCGCCAGTACCGGCGTTCATGAACCAGCAGCCGGTCCTCCACCTTCCTCGCGCCACCCTGCCCGTCGCCATCGCCGCCGTCATCACTGTCGCCTGGCCGGTCGTCGGCCGGCGGGCCGACGGCGCGGTCGAGCAGGTCGGCCAGCGCGGTCATGTGCAACGTCAGCGCGTTGTCCAGCCCCGCCCGGCGGGCCGGCGGGCCGGGCAACGCGGCGGCCATCTGCCTCCAGGGCCGCTGCTGCCAGCCAGGAAGAACAGCCAGCGCGGCGGCGAACGCGGTCGCGGCCTGCTGGTAGGCATCGGCCTGGGCACCGGGGCCGGGTTCCAGGGCCGGCAGATCAAGCACCGCCGCGCCCTCCAGCAGGGCCTCAGCCGCCGGTGACTCCTCTCGCAGGGTCTGCCACCAGGATCCGGCGGTCCGCGCCAGCAACACCACCTTCAACGGCGAACCCCCCTCGTGGCGGGCGCACTCCTCCAGCAGCGCGCTCACCTGCCGCGTGCGGGACTCGGCGTAGTCGATGACGACCAGCAACGGCGTCGCGGCGTCCTTGATGCCGGCCAGCTGGTCGGCGCCGGCCCGGGCGTCCAGCCAGACCACCGCCCACCCGGCAGCCGCCAGCTGCCCAGCCAGATGCAAGGCCAGCCGGGTCTTACCCTGCCCGCCGGCGGCATGCAGCAGATGCGCGCCGAACCCCGGCCGCCCCGCCCAGGCGTGCAGATCCCGCAGGATGGGGTCGCGGCCGTGGAAGGGCACCACCTGCCGGCGCGCCCGCAGCAGCGCCGCCGGGGAAGCCCCCTGCGTCGCGGTGATGGGGTCGGCGGGTTCGGTCAGTTGCTGGTATTCGATGGGTTCCAGGACCGCGCTGGTCTGCCCGGTGTGTTCGGCCAGCACCGCCCGAAAACCCGGATCGGCCAGCAGCACGTACGCGGGCACCGCCTCCAGCCGGGAATGTCCCAGCCCCGCCGGATCGGAGGCGATCACCCCGGCCAGCAGATCCCCGCAGAACAACGCCGCCCCCGACATGCCCCCCCACGGCGAACCATCACGGTCGCTGGGTGGGTGGCCGTCCACGTTCATCACATACCGGTCCCCGACATACCGGTCCCCGGGATTCAGCGTGCCCGAGGGCTGCCAGAGCTCTGCCGGGCGGTCCTCGCGCTGGGCCAGTGCGGGCAGCCCCCAGCTCTCACATCGGATACCGGGCCGGTAGGTGACGGTGCTCCCCCACCGCACCACCCCGCCCTGCGGCGGTTCCCAGGACGGATCCTCAAGGACCACCAGCGCCGCATCATCACGGCCGCCCACGGTTCCCGCCCACACCACCCGCCCGGCGCAGACACCCGGCCGCCCCGGGCGAAACACCCGAACCTCGCCGCCCGCCCGACCTGCCGGGACCACGGGGCCGGTCACGTGCGCCGAGGTCAGCACCAGCCGTGGCGCGATCACATACCCCGACCCCCGGCCGGACGAACACGTCACGCCGACCACCCGCCCCACCTGCTTCCTCTATTCGCCGCCGGGCTGTCGCGCAGGCCTTGGCCGGTCAGCGTGGTCGGCTCACGGCGGTCACCGGTGGAAGGTGCCGGAGACCTCGCCCGGGCCATCGGCCACGGCGGGATCGCCGGCGATCAGCAGATCGGTGCCGTCGGCATGCTTGGGCGTCAGGGTGAGCTTCACCTTGTGGGTACGGCCCCGGCTGACACCGGCCTCGGCATCGCCGGTCACCACCCACGCCTTGAACCCGAACTTGGCCTTGGCGTCGGCCTTCAACTCCACGGTGAACTCCAACTCGATCGGCCCCACAGTGAACGCGATCTCGCTGCCCAGCCCGCGCACCGCGGCCTCCAGCAGCTCATCACGGACCGCCTGCACCGCATCCGCCAGCTCGATCTCCACCCAAGCCCCTTCACCGCTCCGGCTCCGCCCGCGACCCAGCCCCACGCAGATGACGTCATCACGGAATCACTCACCGTAAAACAGACGCCCAGGAGCCGCCCGAAGTTTCCCCGAATAGACCACGATCATGTCCCGATCCCGGATGCTGTTCCTGGTCGCGGCGATGGCCGCCGAGATGGAACGCGACCTGATCTCAGAGCGCACTTTGGATGGCCTGGCGGCCGCCGCCCACGGCCGCAAGGGCGGCCGGCCCGCCGCCGTCGACGCCGACGTCATGGCCATCGCCCGCGCCCGCCGGGCCCGCGGCGAGTCGGTCACCGCGATCGCCAAGCACCTCGGCGTCGGCCGCTCCACCCTGTACCGGGCACTGTAGGACGACGAACCACCGGTGCCCGCCGTGCAGGCGCCGGCCGTACCAGCCCCCTGCGCCCGGCCCGGCAGCCCGACCCAGGAGACCGCGCCGCCGGTCCCGGCCGTCGCAGCGCAGCCCGCCGGCGAGGACGACCAGAACGCCGGGCCATGGACGAGCGATGCCGACCCGGTCCGCCGGCCCCGCTGGTACACCGACGCCGAGCTGCAGGCCGTCCAGCTGGTGGCCACCGGGGACGGCGCGTACTGGGTCATCGTCGCCGGCGAACGGCTGGGCCTGGTCCAGCCGCACCACGGCGCCACCGGCGGACGCTCGGGCTGGGAGGCACGCCGCCGCGGCGGCGGCATGGCCTGGCACCTGGGCACCGGCGTACGCGGCGGTGGCACCCACCCCGCCACCCGCAAGGCCGCCGTCACCGACCTGATCGCCGCCGTCCACCACGCCTGGATCAACCTGCAGCGCCCCTGACAGCCCCCCCATCTGCGATGCCCTCGCCCGAGGCCTGGCTTGCGGGGGCACCGGCGCAAGCTGAAGAAGAGGTGCCGTTAAGAAACGCGTCATCAGCCCCCGTCCTGTAGGTTCAGCCCGCCGGCCTCACGATGATTATGTTCGAGATGCTCCGCAGGTCCGCCGGGCAGTCGAAGTCCGTGACCCGGACGCGTGCCTCCGGCCCGGGCGTTCCGGTGAAGCGCCTGCAGATCGCGGCGAGCGCCTGCGCGGAGAAGAGACCGCCGCCCCTATCGGCCTGGACCGTCATCACGATGTCCGCCTCGACCTCGGCCTCTGCGCCCGCGCGGGGCAGCACGCGGTCTGCCACCAGCCCGGACCACCCGGACGACGCGCCGCTGTAGTGGCCGAAGGAGAGCCGAAGGGCCCGAAGGACGGCCTCAGGATCCCCCTTCGCGGAACTGCAGTTCCCGTGAGATGCGGAGTTCGATGTCGGCGCCCTCCCGCTCGGCTGCCTGGATCGCCGCGTCGCGCGCCTCGCCGGAGCGGTCCAGACTCGGGACCGCGCACCCGGCGGCGACGAGCACGATAAACGTGCCCCCCGTCGCCCACCGGCCGACTCTCACAGCCCGATCCTACGCAGCGCTTCGTTGAGAGTCCCGGCGCCTGACAGCGCTACAGCTCCGGCGAGGGCGCCAAGGGACCGCGCTGGGGTGGCACCCGCTGGGTGCCTCGGACACGGTGTAGGCCCGTCCCTCGTGGTCACTGATCGCTCGGAAGGTGAAATCGGGCCGGTACTCACATCCTGCGCGATCAACCGCAGCGGCCCTGCCACCCGCAACGTCTGTCACTGCAGGAACGCGGTCAGCTTGACCGCATCGTCGCTGAACGCCCTTCCCTGGTGATGATCGCGGCTGCCGTGGCGGCTTGGTGGCGGCGCGATCTGGTGCTGGTCGTCGGCGGATGGCTCGTGGTGACCAACGCGGTGGTCTGGGTGCTGAAGCAGGTGATCGGGCGGACGCCTCCGGGGGCGGGCGTGGATGTGCTGGCCGGTGCCGGGCAGTCTTCTCCCTCTGGTCATGCCGCCCTGGGGGCGTCCTGCCTGCTGGTGATCGCTGTTTTGATGGCAGGCACCGCCGGGCGGTACGTGAGCGGTGCGGTGCACGTGCTGGCCGTGGGGGTGGCGACGGCGACCGTGGCGTTGGGCTACAAGCCAGGCCCGCGCCTTGCCTCCTGCGCTGAGGCTTAGAAGATTCTGGCCAGGACGCCGGTTTCGGCGACGATGAGCCCGCCGATCAGCATGAACAGCACCGGGACGATCCAGTGCCCGTAGCGTTCCACAACATCGATGATCTTCTTGTGCGAGCTGAGCAAGGACCCGGCCAGGCACCACACGGCCACTGCGACGAAGAACACCGCGATCGTCACCACGGTGGGCCCGGCACCGATGGTGCGGAACACCGGCGTGTAGACCGAGATGTTGTCGGCGCCGTTGGCAATGGTCACACCGGCCACCGACACCAGGCCGGAGGCGACCGCCACCGAGGCTTGCTCGCCGCCGTTGCGGGCGCGGATCGCCATGATGAGGCCACGCACGCCGAGCGCGAAGGGGACCAGACCGAGCAGGCCCACCCAGCCGTCAGGAATGATCGTCAAGCCGAGCGCCGCGATCACCGACACGGCCACCAGCACCGCGATCCCGGCGTACTGCCCGGCCCAGATCTGCCACGCCATGGGCGTCCCACCGGCCCGGAAGGACAGGAACAACACCGTGAGCACGATGATGTCATCCACGTTGGTTCCGGCCCACATCCCGGCGGCCGCCGCGATAGTGCCCATGATTTGGTCCATGGCCGCCGAACCTAACGGGCAGGACGACCGCTGCGCGAACCCGGACAAAAGGGGGGCTCCGGGCGAAAGCCCGGGCATCCTGCTTCCCTAGTCCTGATCACGATCGGCCTGCTCATCCAAGGTGACACCTTCGGCCTTTGACGGCCGGCGCTGAGGTTCCCTGACGGACCAGCGCGGGGCTGCCGAATGGGTGAGGCCAGGGGAACCCGCGATCGTGGGTCGGCGTGAACGGGGACGCCTCAATCGGGCAGGCGGTGGATGGCGACCATGGCGGCATCGTCGCCCAGGTGCCCGCCGACGTGGGCCAGAAGGTCATCGTGCACGCGGGTGACCACCGCGTCGGGGTCCTCTCCGGGGCAGGTGGTGACCCGCTCGGCCAGCGGGTAGAACACGCCGGAGGGACAGCGGGCCCTGGCGATGCCGTCGGTGTAGAGCAGCAGGGTGTCGCCGGCCCTGAAGTCGAAGGTCTCGACGTGGTAGGCCGGTTCGCAAAGCTCGCCCAGACCCAGGGGTGGCGCGGGCTGGGAGACCCGCAGAGCCGTGACGTGGTGGTCGCGGATCAGCAGGGGTGGCGGGTGCCCGCAGTCGATCACGTAGACGACCGGCTTGTCGTCAGGGATCTCCAGCACCACCGCCGTGATGAAGCTGTCCCAGGCCTCGGGCGGTTCCCAGTCGCGTTCCTCCAGGCCGGCCCGAACGCTTTCGTCCAGGTAGGTCACCACGTCCAGCAGGATTGCACGGCGGCGGGCCGCCTGCCGGAAGGCCCCCAGCAGCAGCGCGGCGTCGGAGATCGCGGGCAGGCCCTTGCCACGCACGTCGCCGATGACGATCCGGGACCCTGACGGGGTATGGACAGCGGCATACAGGTCGCCGCCGATGTGGGCGGCTTGTTCGGCGGCCAGGTACATGCAGGCGAGCCTCAGCGGCCCAAGGACTGCCGGCAAAGGCCGCAGCAGAGCCTGTTGCGTGGCCTCCGAGACCGAACGGGCCTGGACCAGTTGCTGCCGGTTTCGGTCCCGGATGAAGGAGAACGACACCAGGAACGCCGAGACCACCGCCAGCGCCGCCAACTGCCCCTGGATGACGACGGTGCCCAGCGTGTGGAAGTGCAGGCCGATCAGCACCTGGTCGATGACGGTGATCGAGGCCACCACGGCGGTGAACTTCGGGCCGGCGTATGAGGCGGTGATCGCGGGGGCCGCCACCAGCAGCGGACTCAGGTGGATCTCGCTCGGAGTCAGGACCTCCGTCATGGTGATCGCCACGATCAGAGCGAGCGGGGTCGCCACCAGCGCAGGCCCCGACCGCCGCGCCCGGTACCAATCTTCCGGCCCCTGCTGACCTCTCACCCTTCCTGGATACACCTACAGGTTCCCCGCCCGGACACCGGTGGATCCACGGGGCGTGGCCAAGGCCCGCAGTGGGAGCTGGCCCAGGCGCTGGGCCCGAGAGAGGCCTGCGGTTCACCGCCTCGGCTGGATTCCTCTACCTCGCCCCCTCACGCCGCCCTCCTTCCCCCGCCCGAGCGATTCGCCGCGCCCGTCAACCCCCCCCCGCGCGGGCTTTCCGGGCACCCGAGCCTCAGCCCGCCACCCCAGACCTCGCGGATCGCGGGCTCGTGGACTGTCGGATCGCCGGTGAACCGCAGGTTCAGCACCAGCCGCTTGGGGTGGATCAGCCTGCGGACTCGCTCCGGCCGATCATGTCGAGCAGAAGCTTCGCGGCCAGCTCCGCCCCGTCACGCCGAGATCCGCGTCGCAAGACGCCGCCGCGACCACCGCTGACCTGCCCCCAAACGCTCCACACCTCGCCAGCCACGACCAAGATCAATCTCAACGATAAGTACTGTCCGCAGGTTCCTCAACCCCGTACATCTGGCATGGTCCTCGGCCTCGAAGCTCAGGCGCCGACGGCGGGCACCGCTCGGGCGGCAGGTCGGTACCCGCAGTAGCTCATCAAAAGATCGTTTGTCCCATGCGGGGGTTTCTGATCGGTATTGGTGAGTGTCGGACGGGTGAAGGTGGCCACCACGCCTGTTTGGCGACCACCGGCACCGTGATCTGGCCCAGAGGCTCCGGAGCCCTGTCATTGGGGTCGCGGTCATCGGCGTCGGCGCTGCCGTATCTGCCCCAGCCCTTGGGGCAAGACGCCGACTCGGCCCGCTCGCCGCTCCGGCGGGCGGCTGGTCGTCGTCCCCCGTGTGGGCCGCCTCCCGTACCGGAGCAGGAGTCAACCCTTCCGGTGATCAGTGTGCCGGGGCTGCGCCTGGTGGCCTGCCAGCTGTTCGTCCACACCCGGCCGCCATGGTGGTGAGTTGGCTCCATGTCCGCAGCCAGGGGTCATCGCGCTTGGCCCCCGACGACCCCTAAGCGACCCGAGAAAGAAGGCCCGCATGCCTGAACAGTCGCACCGCCTCACCGGCGAGCCCGCCCCCGCGCCTGGGCACGAGCCGGGTGGGGTGGGTGATCTGACTGCCTCAGTGTGGGCGTGTGCCCAGCAAGCCGCCCACATCCTTGCCCGCAAACCAGGCAAACCGTAGTCGCGATCATCGGTGAAAGCGCGTCTCACAACCTGGGTGAGGCCGTTTCGCTGGGCCAGCGCCGTGACCACCGGGCGAGAGCGAGCCCGGCCACGAGCAGGAAGGCCGCCCCGGCATAGGTGGTGAGCTCGATGAGCTGTTCGCGGCCGAGCTGCGGCGTCTGGGTGACGGTATGCCTGACGACCACCGACAAGATATGCCGGACCAGCGCGATTATGCCCACGATGATGAAGGGCTCCAGCAGGAGGTGCCCGCCTTGGAGGTGGGTGAGCACCGTGACGAAGATCTCGAGCACTATCAGCACCAGGAGGAGCTCCTCGATGGTGATGATGATGGCCTCCGGCCAGGAGGAGTGGCTTTGCACGATGCTGAAGCCGAGCTGCACCAGGACGCCCGTCGCCAGGATCAGCAGGAAGACGCAGACCGCGTAGAGAATCGCGTGCTCGGCGTTCGCGAGAAGTTGCAGAGCCCGCCTGCTAGGTGTGCTCATGGTGTTCGGCGGTGGTGGTGCTAGCGGTGGCGCGTCCCGCGCCTGCGGTTCGTCCGGCATGACGGCCCCCTTGACCAGAATTCAGGGGGAGTGCACACAACAACCTTAGTCCGCCGCTTCAGGATCTCGGTCTCCCCTCCGACGGGTGTCCGGGAGGCGTCGCAGCCCCGCTAGGCGGCCCGGTCCGCATGCTCAAACGATAGGCATGTAAGCGGTTTCATTGGATATGGACCGGTTTGTGGGGTTTTAGCGGGGGTAGGGCATGCGCGTCCTCTCGAGGGGCGGTAGCCATGTCGAACCGCTTGTTCCAGAACCGGCGCGACGCGGGCCGGGTTCTCGCCGGGCTCCTTGAAAAGTACCGAGGCCGGTCAGACGTCGTCGTTCTGGGGCTGCCGCGGGGCGGTGTGCCGGTGGCGTACGAGATCGCCATGGCACTGGACACCCCGCTCGACGTCTTCCTCGTCCGCAAGCTTGGCGTTCCCGGACGAGAAGAGCTCGCGATGGGAGCGATCGCGAGCGGGGGAGTGGTCGTTCTCAACGACGACGTCATCAGGGGCCTGGACATCCCGCCGGAGACACTCCAGCAGGTGGCCCAGCGCGAGGGCCAGGAACTGCTGCGTCGTGAACGGGTCTACCGGGAGGGACGCCCGCCGGTGGATGTCGCGGGCAAGACGGTCATCGTGGTGGACGACGGCCTCGCGACGGGGGCGAGCATGCGTGCCGCCATCCACGCCCTGCGCCGCCAGCGGCCCGCCGCGATCGTCGTCGCCGTGCCGGCCGCTCCCGAATCGACCTGCCAGGACTTCGCCACCATCGTGGACGAGATGATCTGCGCCACCACGCCGTCGCCCTTCCTGGCGGTCGGGCGGTCGTACTGGGACTTCGACCAGACCACCGACGAGGAAGTGCGCGATCTGCTGCGCGCCGCGTCCAGGTCGCGCCCGGTGACGACGGACACCCGGGCGGTCAGCGACGTGGCCGTCATCCGATCCGAGGCGCTTCCCACCGAGGACGGCACGCCGGACGATCGTACGCTGTTCGAGCTGATCGGGGACGCTGGCTTCGTCCTGATCGGCGAAGCGTCCCACGGTACCCACGAGTTCTACGCGGCCCGCGCGCGGATGACCCGCCGGCTCATCGAGGAGAAAGGGTTCTGCGCCGTGGCCGCGGAGGCGGACTGGCCGGACGCCTACCGAGTGAACCGGTACGTTCGCGGCCGCGGCGACGACGCAACCGCCGAGGAGTCGCTGCGCGGCTTCGAGCGCTTCCCGACGTGGATGTGGCGCAACGCGGTGGTGCTCGACTTCGTCGGGTGGCTGCGCGATCACAACGACGACGTCGGGGAGGAGCGGGCGAAGGCGAGGTTCTACGGCCTGGACGTCTACAGCCTCAACCGGTCCATCCACGAGGTCGTCTCCTACCTCGAGCGGGTCGACCCGGCGGCCGCGGCCCGGGCGCGCGAGCGTTACGCCTGCTTCGATCACCACTCGGGTGACGACGGCCAGGCGTACGGCTTCGCCGCGGCCTTCGGGGCGGGCGAGTCGTGTCAGCGGGAGGTGGTCGAGCAACTGGTCGACCTGCAGCGCCACGCGATGGACTACGCGCGGCGTGATGGGTTGCTCGCCGAGGACGAACTGTTCTACGCCGAGCAGAACGCCCGGGTGGTCAGGGCGGCGGAGGAGTACTACCGCACGATGTTCGGCGGGCGGGTCTCCTCCTGGAACCTGCGTGATCGTCACATGACGGAGACCCTGGAGGCGCTGGCCGACCACCTGAGCCGCCAGCGGGGCCGTCCGGCGAAGATCGTCGTGTGGGCGCACAACTCCCACGTCGGTGACGCCCGGACGACCGAGGCGGCGACCCGTGGCGAGTTCACCATCGGTCAACTCGTGCGCGAGCGGCACCCCGACGACTGCCGCCTGATCGGATTCACCACCTACACAGGGACGGTGACCGCCGCCGATGACTGGGGCGGTGCGGCCGAGCGCAAGCGAGTGAGGGCGGCGCTCGCCGATTCGATCGAGGAGTTGCACCACGAGGCCGGGCAGAAGGAGTTCCTGCTCTCGTTCGGCGTGGCCCCGAGGACCGCCGAGGCGTTGCGCAAGGCACGCCTGGAACGGGCGATCGGCGTCATCTACCGGCCGCAGACCGAGCGGCAGAGCCATTATTTCCGGGCTCGGGTGTCCGAGCAGTTTGACGCGGTGATCCACATCGACGAGACGCGGGCCGTCGAGCCTCTCGAACGCACCGCCCAGTGGGAAAAGGGAGAAGTACCAGAAACCTACCCATTCGCCGTTTGAGGCATCGGGGGATACGCGGCGCCGGGTCAGCCGGCTCTCGCCTGCCCGAGCCCGCGTCACCCGGCCGCAGCCGGCGTACATCAGCAAGGAGGCAGAGCTGATGGCGGAAACGGGATACTCGTCTTTCAACACCACCGTCGGCAAGACCAACCACCTGCTGAAGCAGATCGAGCAGGCGTACGGATGGCCCAAGGAGCGGCGAAATCAGTCATATGCCGCTTTGAGGGCGGTTCTACATGCGTTGCGTGACCGCCTGACCGTCGAAGAGGCCGCCCAGCTGCCGATGCTGGTCCGCGGCATCTACTACGAAGGCTGGGACCCCACCGATGTCCCCGTCAAGATGGACAGGGAAGATTTCCTGGCCCGCGTGCGGAAAGAGTTTCCGTACACGGTCAAGGGCGGTGCCGAACACCTGATCGAGACGGTCCTCAACGCTCTTAGGATCTATGTCACCGAGGGCGAGTGGGACGACATCAAATCGAGCATGCCGAAAGAGCTGGCCGAGGTCCTTCCGTAGCGGACGCAAGGGCTTCGCGTCATCGAGGAACCGGCGGCTCTGCGCCGCCGGCACCCGTCACATCAGTTCGTCCAGCATGCCGTGCAGATGGGCGGCGGCCACCTCGACGTCGGTGTACTTCCGCTGCGCGGCCCGGACCTCCGCCGCGATGACGCCGCACCGGTGCACGTTCTCGAAGTCACCGTAAGGGAATTTGTACCTCCCCTTGGTGTCCTCACCCATCTCGTCGTCCACGCCGAGATGCCACTTCCCGTACTCATCGAGCCCGTGCTTCTCGATGAACTCGTTCTCCTGCGCGGCCGACGGCTGATGCTCACTCCAGTCGTCCATCACATCGAGCACGACCCGCTTCTCCTTGACCAGGCTCTTAGCGTTGT
The DNA here is from genome assembly GCF_049674955.1 of Sphaerisporangium viridialbum. Classification (GTDB taxonomy): domain Bacteria; phylum Actinomycetota; class Actinomycetes; order Streptosporangiales; family Streptosporangiaceae; genus Sphaerisporangium; species Sphaerisporangium viridialbum. The sequence goes on from NZ_CP187232.1 coordinate 4,694,575, forward strand.
CGAACCCCCGCTGGTTCAGCTTCACCGCCATGGCTCTTCCCCTGTCCCCAGTGCTGAGCATCCGCCTCTTTACTTTGGGGATGTACCCATCGGATCGCCGCGGTCGCGCCCGCCGAGGAGCCCACACCGGCCTGCGCCCCGGAGGCCGACGTCGAGCCGTTTCAGCAGCTCACATAGCTTGGGGGTATGGGTTCATGGTCGTTGAGACTGCGCCCACGGTCGATCCGCGCACGGATCACCCTGCTGACCGTTGTGATCACCACGCTGGTCCTGGTGCCCATGGCAGTGATCACAAGCATGGCCATCCACCGAACCGGATGGGTCGATACCGCCATCGGCGCCGAGACAGTCACGCTGATCACGCTCACGGGCGCGGCCACCTGGATGCTCGTCGGCCAGGCACTGGAGCCGGTCGACGCCATCCGGGCTCAGCTCGCCGAGATCACCTTCAACGACCTCAGCGATCGCATCCCCCAGCCGTCCGGCGATGACGAGGTGGCCAGGCTCGCCCGCACCGCCAACCAGACCCTCGGCCGGCTGGAGGAAGCCGTGCATGTACGACGGCAGACCGTCGCCGACGCCACGCACGAGCTGCGTACTCCCCTGGCCGGGTTACGCCTCCAACTGGAGGAGGCCCGGCTGCATCCCGGCGAGACCGAACTGCTGGAGCTGCTGGACCGCCTGCTGGGCGACGTCGACCGGCTGCAGCAGATCGTGATGGACGTGCTCTATCTGGCAGGCGTCGAGGCCACCGGCGCCGTCGGCCGGGAACACGTGGACCTGGCCGAGTTCGTGCGCAGGGGGCTGAACCACCGCCGCGATCCTCTTCCGACTCAGCTCTTCCTGCAGGAGGGAGTCACCGTGGACGCCGTACCTGATCAGCTCGGCCGGGCGCTGGGCAACCTGCTGGACAACGCCCAACGACACGCCGATCAAACGGTGGGAGTGGAGGTGCGAGCTGAGGGGGACACCGCCTTGCTGGTGGTCTTCGATGACGGCTCGGGGATCGCCGAGCCCGACCGCGACAAGATCTTCGAGCGTTTCATCCGGCTGGACGCCGCCCGAAGCCGCGACCGTGGCGGCAGCGGCCTGGGCCTGGCGATCGCCGCCGTTGTGGTGCGCGCCCACGGAGGGACCATACGCGTGCAGGAATCTCCCACTGGCGGTGCGACCTTCGAAGTGCAGCTACCCCTCGGCGGTGTTTCCTGATGCGGAAGGCTCTCGGCCATCTCACCCCGGGCGAAGGGCGCCGCGAGGTCAACGACTGTCAGGTTGGGAGGATGTGGGGCTCCTCGGCTGGCAAGGGTCGACAGTATGTCTCGTACGAGGACACCGCAGGCGGCCGGGAGCAGGCGCGGGGAACCGCGCGGAACGCCGCCTGGAGAAGGGAGCAGACGCCGAAGTCATCCTCGTCCATCGTGAAGTGCCGCGAGTGCGGGCGCGGGAACCGTGTACCCGCGGCGTCCGGCGGGACACCGCGCTGCGGTGACTGCCACGAGCCGCTGCCGTGGGTCGCCGAGGCGGGTGACGACGACTTCGCCGAGGTCGTCGAGGCGGCGTCCATCCAGGTATGGTGTGGTCCGTGCAAGATCGTGTCCCCGATTCTGGAACAGCTCACCGCGGCCCGGTGAGCTTGAGAAGGACGACGCCGTGCTTGGGCACCGTGGCGGTGTAGGACGGCTGGACGGTTCCGGCGTCCTGGCGCTCCCGCAGCAGGCGTGTCGTGACCGGACCGGTGCTCCGCGGGGATGAGTTCAAGGACCAGTTCTACCGCGAGGGCTACCGTCCCCGATGCGCGCACGTCTCCGTGAGTATTCAGCCGCCCGCCTGCGGCCCCGACTCGAACTGCCAAGTTTGCCACCGCTGTTACCGGCGGCCCGACTCATGGAGAGCATGGCCAGCGGGCCATGGCGGGCAACTACCACCACGTTATCCGCCCGCCGGTGGCCGCCGTAGGGGACGGGTCGGTCCGCATGATCGTACGGCGCGAGTCCGAGGAGGACCTGCTCCGCCTCTACCCGACCCCTCACCGCAAGCCTGCTCACGCTCTGGCGGGTTCGGCCCGCCCGTGCCGAACGACAGCCGCCTACGTGATCCCCCGGGTACGGAGAGGTACTCTCGGGCGAGGAGGGGGCGATCGGCGAACAAGCAGCTCAGACCGAGGTGCGTGTCGGCATACTGGCGTCACCCGGCGTGGTCGCCGAGCTGGCCGCGACCTTCCTGCCTGAGCTCGCGGAAGAGCTTTCGGCGCGCCTGCCGGACCTTCGATGGAGCATCGAGGTCGTCGAGGAGCGGCTCGTCGACCCGCCGGTCGAGCTCAGCGAGCTGATCGCCGCCGGGCGCAGAGCCATGCTCGATCGCGGATGGCACCTCGCGGTCTGTGTCACCGATCTTCCGCTGCAGACGGCCAGGCGACCCGTGATCGCCCATGCCAGCGCCGCGCACGGCGTGGCGGTGCTGTCTCTGCCCGCGCTCGGCCCGGTGGGGGTCCGTCGGCGTGCCATCTCCGCCAGCGTGCGGCTGGTCGAAGCCATGCTCGGAGCAGCGAGCGCGGCGGGCGGCAAGGAGGCGGGCGGCGGGACGGCAGGACGGCGGCGGTCCGCCGCCGTCGTCCGGCGGGCACGGGAGCCCGGCGGTCAGGTAGAAATCGACGACCGAGGCGTGCATCTCGTGGCCCGGGTGATCACCGGCAACGTGTGGCTGTTGCTGGGCATGCTGCGTGCCAACAGGCCCTGGCGGCTCGCGATACGACTCTCACGCGTGCTGGTGGCCGCGGCGCTGGTCACCAGCGACATCTGGCGGCTCACCGACCACCTCGGACATGTGCGGCTGAGCGTGCTCACCGTCGGATCGGCGCTCGCCATGACCCTCACCATCGTCATAGGCGCGAACCTCTGGGAACGGCATCCCAGCGCGAATGTGCGCGAGCAGGTCATGTTGTTCAACATCGTCACGGTGATCATAGGGGTGGTGGTCTTCTACATCGCGCTCTTCCTGATCGCGCTTGCCGGGACGGCGGTGCTCGTACCGGACGGGTTCTTCGCGAGCGTGCTCCGCCACCCGGTCGACTTCTCGGACTACCTCGATCTGGCCTGGCTGGCGGCTTCGATCGCGACCCTCGGTGGCGCGCTCGGCGCCGGGCTGGAGAGCGACGACGCCGTGCGCGAGGCGGCTTACACCTACCGCCCGGACACCCCGCTCACCAGGAGCACGTGATCCCAGCCCACCCGTCACCTCCGTGCGGGTGTGTGGGTAGAGGTAGAAATCTCACGCCCGTTTATGGGCAGGGAGGGCGCACTAAGCGTTTATGTCTCGTTTGTCGTTTCGCCATTTCCGTCAGGAAGTTCACGCAAGACCCGGGCCTGAAGGGCGAGGAGGATCTCGAGCTTGCGCTTCGCCGGGATGTTCATCGCGTCGAACGCCGTGAAAAGCCACTCGCCGTCGGGCGTGTCCTCGGCGACGGTGGGTTCGCCGCCGCGCAGGCACGCGCACGCACAGGCGATCGCCGCCGTCCAGCATGACCAGCGCGCCGGAGACGTGGACGGCTTCAACCTGTATTACGGCTGCCTGAAGGGAACCCAGCATAAGTGGCTGGACCTGAGCTCACCGGGTCCGCTGCGTTCTCTCTCCGATCCGTGCGACTCTGTGCGACCGCGCCGGGGCCGGCTTCAGCGCGGGGGCTCGGATCGCTTGCCTCCGGCCCGCTTGCCGGTGATCTCGATGCGGTGGCCCTGGGCTCGCTGGGCCTTGGGGATACGCAGTGTCAGGACCCCCTGGTCCATGGACGCCTCGACGTCGTCCGCATCGACGTCGGAGGGCAGCGAGGAGTGGTAGTGGAACCGCCCCGCCCGTACGCGCAGCGCGTTCGAGCGTTCTTCCTCCTCGCGGACCTCACCGTTCACACACAGTTCGCGGTCCCGGATGCCGATGTCGATGTCATCCGGTGAAATGCCGGGCAGCTCGAGCCTGACGACGTAGCCATCGTCGCCTCGTCGATCTCCGCGATCGGCATCCATGGGCGTTCGGCCTCGGCTTCGACCGCCAGCTGGTTGAGCCCTGTCATGCGGTTGAGCAGTTCCTGCACATCCGCGAAGGGATCTCGCCGCAGTATCGCGGTCGGCTCTATTCCGTGCAGTCGGGCACCTCTGGTGCGCCTCATCGGCAGTGTCATGACATCCCCCAATATTTCGTTCGAGTGGGCGCCTGGACCGGCGACCACAGTCCCCCAAGGAGCCGCCGTCGCCGCGGCCGGACAAGGACGTGCGGCCACCGGCCATGCTCCGTGGCGCGGGACACGAACACGACCACCGCCGACTGACAGTGCGGCACCAGGTGTGTCATCATTCTCACGATGCGTAAGTACGTGGTGGTCGGGATACCAGGCAGTGGTAAGAGCACGCAGAGCACCATGCTGGCCCGTGACTTCGACCTCGTACGGATCAGTACCGGCGACATCTTCCGGTGGCACGTGCGACACCACACCAAGATCGGCGCGCGCGTACGACGGGTCATGACGGCCGGTCAGCTCGTCGGTGACGTTCTGGTCGAAACGATCATGCGCGATCGCCTGGACGAGCACGACTGGAACTACGGGTTCGTCATCGACGGGTTCCCGCGGAACCGCCGCCAGGCCGAGTTCTTCCTGGAGAGCTGTGACCTCGATGCGGTCATCTACCTCGACATCCCCGATTCCCAGGTACGCCACCGGGTGCTGTCGAGGCGGCTGTGCGAGCGCTGCGGCGTCGACTACAGCCTCATCGAGAGCCGGCCGGAGCAGGAGGACGTCTGCGACGTCTGCGACGATCCGCTGGTGACACGCGAAGACGACACGCCGGAGGCGCTCACCGCGCGGCTCTTTGACTACCACAAGGACATCGACGTCGTGCTGGAGCTGCTCGGGCGCAAGGTGCGCGTCTTCGTGATCGACGCGAGCCGTGATCAGGGCACGGTCCACGCCGAGATCCTTTCCCGTCTGGGCCTCCCGTCGCCGCTCTCGCCGGGCGGATCCGCCGGCATGGCCGAGCAGGGCCGCTGAGGCGCACCGATCCCGTCCGGTTGTGTGATGCCGGTGGAGCGCGGGTGAGTAAGGCTCGACCGAGGAGGTGGTGCAGATGCGCCCGAGCGCCGTAGCACGGTTTCCAGCGGCTCTTCAGAGTGGCCGGAGGCCTGGACGTCGACAAGGACGACCTCAAGCGCTACGAGGACTTCATCGACCACAAGATCTACGACCTGCTCCTGATCGGCCAGGCCCATGCCAAGTCGAACGCTCGCGACGTCATTCACCCGTCGGATCTGCCGGTGACCAAGGGGCTGCAGGAGTCCATCCATACCTTCCGCGCACTCGACGAGGAGATCGCGCTGGAGCCCGTTCTCGAGCAACTCGCGAAACGGCCGCCGCTCGATCTGACCATCGCGGAGGAGACCGAGCGGTCTCTACCGGAGATCGTCGGTGGACTGACGCTCGTGCTCGCCTGCACTTTCAAGATCATCGATCCACGGCAGAAGAACCCGCATACCGAGCACTGGGAGCGGGCCATCGCCATCTTCGACCTGCTCCTGTGACCGGACCCGGCACGGCCTCGAACGCCGGCGGGACCGCCCTACCAAGTGTGAGGATGCGGCGGTCCGGATGGTCGGCGAGTGTCGTTCTGATGCACCCGACGATGGGCGGAGACGGCCCTTGCAGGAGACACCCGACCTACACGGCGCGTACCCGCGTCTCGACAGGGACCAGGTCGCCCTAGTCGCGGCGTACGGTGAGCGGCGCCCGGTCCGGCGCGGCGAGATCCTCTTCAACGAGGGTGACCGCAACTACGACTTCCACGTGATCAGCCAGGGCATGGTGGCCGAGCAGGAGGGCGGTGAGATCGTCCGTGTGCACGGCCCGGGCCGCTTCCTCGGTGAACTCGGCCAGCTCACCGGCCAGCCCGCGTTCTTCACCGCGGTCGTGCAGGAGACCGGCGAGGTCGTGGCCCGTGCCGATCGGCCACCACCGCCGCCTACCACACCGACCTGACCGAATGGCTGACCTGGTGCGCCGAACGCGGCCTGGACCCCCTCACCGTCCGCCGCGCCGACGCCGACCTGTACAAAACCGACCTGGCCACCCGCCGCGCGGCCTCCACCGTCGCCCGCAAGCTATCCGCGGTGTCCTCCTGGTACCGCTACCTGATCAGCAACGAAGCCTGCGACCGCAACCCGGTCGCCGCCGTCGACCGCCCCCGGCCCGACCGGGACAACTCAGCCACCATCGGCCTGTCCCGCACCGAAGCCGGCCGGTTCCTGGCCGCGGCCGCCGCCGACACCCGTCCGGTACGACTGCGCACCGCCGCCCTGCTGGCCATCATGCTCACCGAAGGCGTCCGCGTTTCGGAGATCTGCAACGCCGACATCGCGGACCTCGGCTACAACCGCGGCTGGCGCACCCTCACCGTCACCCGCAAGGGCGGCAAACGCCAGGCACTCCCCCTGGCCCCGCCCGTCGCCGACGCCCTCGATCACTACCTCGCCAGCAGGGCCGACAGCAGCCAGCCGCATCAAGGCCGGCTACAGGGGCCGCTGTTCGTCACCGGAGCATCCGGCCCCCACCAGGGCGGAAAGCGCCTGGACCGCTGGGCCATCACCAAACTCATCCGCCGCATCGCCCAGGCTGCGGCCATCCCCTCAGCGGCCAAACTCACCCCGCACTCGCTGCGGCACTCCTTCGCCACCCTGTCCCTGGACGCCGGCGCCGCCCTGCGTGACGTCCAAGACGCCATGGGCCACGCCGACCCCCGAACCACCCGCGCCTACGACCGCGCCCGCTACGCCCTCGACCGCCACCCCGCCACCCGCCTGGTCTCCTTCGTCGCCACCATCGACACCGACATCTGAAGACCGCCGGACCGTGAAGGCAACGCCGCTCAGCGGTCTAATCTCGAAGACACCGACACCGACAGCGGTCAACGACGCATCACCGCAGAGCAACGGCGTTCCTCCATCACTTGGCCATGTGGGGCGCTGCGCGGAGTGCCTCCAGGCATGAGACCTTCCCCGGCCCCCGCAGCAGCGGGGCAACAGGCCCATGGCCGGACGCCACTGCCAAAACCTTGCGCCGGTACCGACAAGCCTCTGCGTTTCCGCTGGTAGACCGCACAATCTCCAGGGGTGCCCTGCCAGCGATGCCGCTGTCAAAACAGGAGCCGTACCGGCCGCTCAGCGCCTCTGTCGACTCCCGGAGACGTCGCAGTCCGCGAGTCGACAGAAGACAGTCACCGGCGCTGCGCCATACGAACCCCCAGGTCACCGGCCCCCTCGCTAGGCTCCACTGACAAAACCGTGCGCCTCCACTGCAAAACCCGTCGTTCACGCTGACAAAACTTTGCGTTTCCACTGACAGGCACACTGCGCTCAACAGCTCATCAGTCAGAAACTCCACTGGCACGGCCGACAGGCTCACTGCGCTCAACACCCGGAACTCCAAGGTTCGCCTGGACAGGACACTCAGTAACGCGGTGCGGTCGGTGAGGCGTGGTGGAGTAACTTGCGGGAAGTCTCCTTCTCGTGAGTTGCTCAGGCTCACGGACACGCAACAGATCTTCTTTTCTGATTTTGAATTTCTGGAAATTATAAATCTGTTAGAGTCCGGCTGTGGCGGTGAAGGCGCGGAGTGGCGGGCAAGGCGCGCGCGGTGGCGGCGCGGAGGATGCGGCCGAGGGCGGCGAGACGGCGGGAGTGACGCCGTGCAAGCACTGCGGCGCGGCGATCGAGCGGCGGCCCGGTCGCGGCCGGCCGAAGGAGTACTGCCCGCAGAACGACTGCCAGGCGGCGGCCAAACGCGCGCGGGAACTGCGCCGCGCCACCCCGGGCCTCGAAGGCACGCTCGCCCGCGCCGAGGATCTTTACGACCGAATGGAGAAGGGCCTGGCGGCGGCCATCGCTCCCCTGGCGCAGGTGCTCGCCGACGAGCTCAGCCCGGCGGGGGTGGAGGCCAAGCTGAGCGCGGTTCAGGCCGAGGCGCACACCCGTGTGGCGATCGCCCGCACCGAGCGGGAGCAGGCCTTCGAGCAGGTACGGCTGGCGCGCGAGGCCACCGAGCACGCGCGCAGGCAGCGCGAGAGCATGCGCGAGCAGGTGCGCGACGCCCTCGCCGAACGCGACACCGCCCTGTCGGACGCCGAGAACGCGCGCGAGCAGGCGCTGGCGGCCCTGCGGGAGGCGGCCACCACCGAGCGGCACGCCAAGCAGGCGGCCGAGGAGGCGAACCGGCGCGCCACCAGAGCCGAAGCCGCCCGTGACCAGGCGACACGCGAGATGAACGAGCGCGTGGAGGCCGCCGTCGCCGAGGCCAAGGACGCGCGTGCCGAGGCCCAGCAGGCCCGGCAGGCCGCCGAACAGGCCTCGGCCGAGCGGGACACCGCGCGTACCGAGGCCGAGCTGGCCCGGCGCGCCCGGGTCGAGGCCGAGCAGGCCGCGGCCGGGGCGATCGCGCGAGCGCAGGCGGCCGACGCCGAACGCGGGCGGGCGCAGGCCCGCGCCGAGGCCGCCGAGCAGGCCCGCGCGGAGGCGATGGGCGAGGCCGCCCGTTCCGCAGCCGACGCCGCCCAGGCCGCCGCGCGAGCCGTGGATGCCGAACGCCAGGCCGCCACCCGCGTCCAGGCCGCCGAGCAGAAAGCGGCGGCGGAGACGTCCGAAGCGCGGGAACGCGAGCGTTCCGTGATCGCCGAGCGCGACCGGCTGGCCGCGCTGCTCGAGGTGGAACGAGCCCGGGTGGCGGACCTGCGAGCGCAGACCGAGACCCTTCGCACCGAATCCGCCCAGCTACGCGAGCGGGCGGTCACCGCCGAACTCCACGCGGCCGCCCAGCGGGGACCCGGCGCCCCTACGCCGACCGGAGCCGACCAGTGAGTTCTCACCGGTGAAGTCGGGTCGGGCAAGAAGGAGCGACCTCGTTCACCCGACCCAGCGGAGACGCCCGCAGGCGGCCGGTGCGCTGCCCGACGCTCCCCCGCCCTCGGCGAAGGTTGGGTCGAGAACGCCCGCGCCCGGCTGTCCGCCACCAGCCGGCAGAACGGCCCGGCGCCGCCCCGTCTGGGAATGGACCCTCAGCGCGGCCGCCATCGTCATGGCCATTACCCGGGTCCAGCCGAGATACGGGTGCCACCGGAATACGGCGGAAACGGGCCGCGGGACGATATAACCGCAGGTCAGCGTTGAGCCAGAGCTTCGTACGCAGTGGAGCGACCGATCTTGAGCGTGCGGGCGGCCTCAGTGACCGACTCGCCGTCGGCGACTTCCACGGGGCTGGGGAACCTGCGGACGGCGATTATCGCTGAGAATGATCTTGGTCGTGGGTATTGGTGATCCGTCGGTTCATCGCCCGGCGGTTCGGCGTCGTCGGGCTGCGCGGATCTCGGCGTCGGTGACCTTGTCGTCCAGCAGCGCGTACAGCTGGGTGGTCTCGGCAGAAGCGTGGCCGAGACGACGGCGCAGGGCCTCGATGGAGACGCCGGCGTTGATGAGCTCGGTGGCGTGGGCGTGGCGCAGCTGGTGAATGTCGATCTCGACACGTGCGGCGGCGCAGGAGCTCTGCCAGCGGTGGTGGGCGGCGTCGTAGGACAGCGGACCACCGCGGCCGTTGATGGAGGCGCGAAACAGCGGCCCGGCGGTGTAGCCGGCGCGGGCCAGGTAGAGCTTGAGCAGAGCGACGTAGCCGCGATCGTCCAGCAGCACGGTGCGCACGCTGCCGCCCTTGCCGTGGATGCGGACGTGTTCGTCGTCCAGGCGCAGGTCCAGGTCTTCGACGTACAGCCCGCAGACCTCCGAGGCGCGGGCGCCGCACACGTAGGCGGTCTCGAACAGCACCCGGTCGCGCAACCGGTCCAACGGCACGTCCTTGCGCGGCCGCCGCGAGCAGATCACCGCGAGGACCTTGGCCACGTCGGCGGCCGCGGCCGGGCGTGGCAGGGCCTTCGGGACCTTGACGGTGTCGATCCGATCCATCGGGTTGGCACCCAGGAGGTCGTGGCGAACCGCCCATCTGGTGAAGGAGGCGATCGCGGCGCGCTTGCGCTTGCGGCTGGCCGGCGACAGCTCGGCGAGCTCGGCCAGGTAGGCGCGGATCGGCGTCGCGGTCAGCTCGCCGATCTCCTCGCCGTGGTGGGCGGCAAAAGCGATCAGGTCGCTGCGGTAGGCGCGCCGGGTGTGCAGTGAGGTACCGGCGTTGGCCAGGTCGGTGAGGAAGTCGTCGAGATGGCGGGCGAGCGGGTGGGCACGGCCGAGCTGCTCGGCGATGACCGGATCCATGCGGTACCCGCCGAGTTGCCAGATAACCGGGATACGAAGCGTGCGCGCCGGACGGTGGTCGCCCAGCTCGCGCTACGTCGTTGATCGCTATCTTGCCAGATAACGAACGTTATCCCGCAACCAACTCGGCATCCTATTCCCGAAACTGACCCCCAGCCACAAGTAGTGATGGAGGCGTAGCTCGCCGACGGCGGTCGACAGGTAGCGGCTGTTCCACAGCGCGACGGACTGGATCAGGCGAGCAACCGGTCGACCAACCCGTCGAGGTAGTCAGGGGTGAGCGGGCCCGCGCCGAACAGGACGCGCATGTAGATCGGCGCCAGGAGATGGTCCAGCACCTCCAGTACGTCAGGCGGGTCCTCGCCGCGGCCGCGGGCGCGGTCGAGCATGGCCTGCAACTGCCTGGTGCGGTCGGCCAGGAGCTCGTCGCGCGCCTGAAGGCCCTGCTGACCCTCGCCTGACAGCGCGATGGTCAGCCGCACCAGCGCCAGGCCGTCGGGTCCGGTGACCTCGCGGGCCACGTTGGCGGCGTGGGTCCGCAGGTCGCCGGCCAGGCTGCCGGTGTCAGGCATCGGCGACTGCGCGTTGAGCCGGGTCAGCAGCACATCGCTGAGCAGGGCTTGGAGGTTGCCCCACCGGCGGTAGAGGCTGGTGTCGGCCACGCCCGCGCGGGCCGCGATGTCGCCGACTGTGAAGTTTCCGTAGCCGCGCTCCCTGACCAGCTCGGTAACGGCCTGGTGCACTGCCGCGCGGACCCGGGCGCTGCGCCCGCCGGGCCGCCTGGCCCGCCCCTGCTCATCCATACCCCCACCTTAAGGCAGTCGAGACTTGCGTTAGAGCCTATGAGGGTCTATGTTAACGCAGTCATTAACTGCTTTTAGGAGGGATGTGCGTGAAAGCGTTGCTCACCCTGACCTGCGCAGGTCAGTTCATGGTGCTGCTCGACAACACGATCGTCGGCGCGGCGCTACCCGACATGCAGCAGCGATTGCACACCGACATGGCCGGTCTGCAATGGATCGTCGACGCCTACGTGCTGCTGGTCGCCATGCTGTTGCTGTCCGGCGGCGTCTTCGCCGACCGCTTCGGCCGCAAGCGGGTGTTCCTGGCCGGCGTCGCGGTGTTCACCATCGCATCCGTGCTGTGCGCTGTCGCACCCTCGATCGGCTGGCTGATCACCGGACGGGTGCTGCAGGGCATCGGGGCCGCGGCGCTGAGCCCCGCCTCACTGGCCCTCCTCGCCGCCGCCTACCCCGTCCCACAGGAACGGATCAAGGCGATCGGGCTGTGGGCCGGATTCAGCGGAATGGGCCTGGCCGCCGGACCGTTGGCCGGCGGCATTCTGGTGGACGCCTTCGGCTGGCCCGCCATCTTCCTCGTCAACGTGCCCATCGGCGCGGTCCTGCTGCTGGCCGGTCTGCGCATCCTGAGCGAGTCCCGCAATCCCGGCGCGCCGGCGATCGACATCCCGGGGACGGTCCTGTCCGTCCTGGGTGTGGGAGCGCTGACGTACGGGCTGATCGAGGGCGGTTCCCGTGGCTGGACCTCGCCGGTGATCCTGGGCAGCTTCGCCGCCGGACTGGTGCTCCTGGCCGCGTTCGTCGTGGTCGAGGGTCGTGTGTCGACGCCGATGCTGCCGCTCCGGCTGTTCCGTCAGCGACTGTTCACGGTGTCCAACACGGCGATGGTCGTGGTCGGGTTCGCGCTGATGGGGTCGTCGTTCTTCTTCTCCCAGTTCTTCGTCTACGTCCAGGGCACTTCGATCCTGGTGGCCGGCCTGCAGACCTTGCCAGTTTCGCTCGGCATGGTCATCGTCAGCCCGTTCGCGGGCCGGCTCGCCGCCAAGCACGGCTTCCGGATCGTGGTCAGCATCGGCCTGGCGCTGGCCGGGCTGGGGCTGCTGGCGCTGGGCTTCGTCCACGCCGATACCGGCTACGGGAACGTGTGGTGGCGGCTGGCGGTCGTCGGCATCGGGTTCGCTCTCACCATGTCGCCGCTGACCGGGGCCGCCATCCAGGCGGTCAGCCCGCAGGAGGGAGGCCTCGCCTCGGGCATCAGCAGCACCACCCGGCAGATCGGCGCGGTGCTCGGCGTGGCGGTGCTCGGAGCCATCGTCCACACGCGGGAGTCCGGCGGCGCCTCCTTCGAATCCGGCCTCAACAGCGCCTTCCTCGCGGCGGGTGCCGTGACGCTGGCCTGCGCCGTATTCACCGGCCTGTGGCTGACCGCGGCCCGGACGCCGAGGGGCGTCCGGCCGAACAGTCAGAAGGCCAAGCAGTCAGTGAGCCGCCGCTGACAGCTCCTCCCAGTCGGCCCACGTCTTGAGCCGCTCGGCGTAGGCCTGCTGGGTCATCCGCAGCCCTTCGGTGCCGAAGAACACCCGCAGCGGCGAGCGAGCCGCCGGTTATGGGGCGAAGAGGACTTGGGACTCGAGGTCGAGTCGGGTGGTGGGGTTGGCGGCCGGCGGGGTCAGGTTGAGGATCCAGTTGCCGAACCGGCGGATGACGTGGGTGATGTAGGGCGAGACGGTGGCCAGGTCATCGAGGTCGACGGGGTGGCCGTCGGCGGCGATGGCGTTGGCCGCGTCCGTGATGTCCTGAGCGGTCGAGTAAATGACGCAGTTGGCCAGCAGCTCGTTGAACTTGATGATCTTCTCTTGGTACTCGGGGTCGTTGTGGCCGATGAGCTTGCCGCCGAACATCAGCCAGTCGGCGAAATTATGGAAGGACTCGTTGCGGTTGGTGACCTGGGTGATCTGCTCGCGAAGGTCTGGATCCGACAGGTACCGCAAGAGCGTGATCGTCCTGACCGCGCGGCCGAGCTCGCGAAAGGCCCGGTAGAGCCGGTTCTTGCGAGAATGGTTGCCCAGGCGGCGCAGCAGAGTCACTGAGGACAGCTGGTTCTCCCGGATCGAGATCGCGGTACGGAGTAGGTCCGTCCAGTGGGTCTCTATGAGAGCCCAATCGATCACCTCATCGCCGAACAGCGAATCGATGTGCTGGTACCGGGTGCCCGGGGTGGGCCGGTAGAAGATCCGGTCGTGCCAGTTGCGGATACGGGGGCAGCAGGTCGAACCCCATGAGCGCGGCGAGCCCGAAGACCGGCAGCGACTGGCCTTGAGTATCCGCATGGATGGTGTCGGGCTGGATCTCCGAGGCGTTCTTCAACAGCCCTTCGATGATGTAGACCGCCTCCCACACGCCACATGGGATGAAATGGGAGAAAAGCGCCACATAGGTATTGGAGATGTGTCTGTAGGCCAGACCTCCATAACCTCCATACCTAATGTGGCTCTCCGCAAGGAGATTGTTCTCCCACGTCTCGATCTGGGAGCCGTCGGCGGCCACGGCCTTGCCATCACCCCAGACCGAGGCGATGTCGAGCTTGTTGAACTCGTTGATGACGTCAGTCGAAGCTTTGGAGATCTTGTCGCTGGTGGAGTGCTTGTTCGCGGTCATGGCGATCTCGGCGGCGCTGACCTTGCCGTGCATGTGCGCGGCAACCTGGGCCGGGCCGAGCAGCGTCCCGTAGGTGAACACCATCAGCACGTACCGGCCGAGCGCTTCCTTGATCTTCGGGTCAGAGCCCGAAGCCGGGCCGAGGTGCCGGGTCCAGCCGGTCTGGTAGGCGGTGCGGGTGAGGATGTCGAGCAGGTCCCGCCGCGGGAGCCGTTCGTGCACGGCCTCCTCCAGCTTGAGCGCCTCCTTGCTCCGCTCGGCGCCCTTGCGCCGCTTGAGCACCGGCCGTCCGCCCTCAAGGGTCAGGTCGGTGTTGGCCGGGTACCCGGCGTCGACTCCGGCCGCCGTGTCGGCCAGGAGTTGCCTGTAGTGGCGGGTCAACTCGCGCGGGTCGGTCGGCAGGCCGGCCTCGGCGCAGAACTCCTCCACGAGCGGCTCGCACTTTTCCCAACTCATCAGCTGATCGTGCAGGTTGGCATAAGAGTCCGATCCGGCCACCGCAATGTCCCCCGACTTCAGCTCCGAAGCCAGATAGGAGAACACGCACACCTCCAGGTGACGGCGCACCAGCATGCCCTGCCGGTCCGGATCCTTGAGGATCTTCCGGCGAACGCGTCCACGTCCACCACCAGCTCCACCGCGACCGGGGCGCCGTCCGGGCCCGCGCGCTTCACGCTGATCCGGTCTGGGACGAACGCCGCCCGCGCGTTCCGCTGGGCTTGCAGGTACTCCACCGCGTCCAGCACGCTGCGCTCGGCGTTGGTCGACTCCAGGTCGATCGAGTCAACCAGGGTGAACAGCGCCGAGCGGTGGGACCGGTAGTGCTGGTCGAGCAGCGGCAGGTAGTTGTTGCCGTGATAGGCCGACACCGCCTCGTGCGCGGCCGCCAGAGCGTCCAGGCCGCCGGCCTCCTCCAGCGCCTTCAACACCAGCCGGCCCGCTCGCTCGGCAACATCCCCGGATCCGGAGCCCGCGCTCGCGGCGGGATCGGCGCACGCGCCGTCCGGCAGCGGGCCGACCGCGCCGGGTTCGGCGGGTGTGACCGCCTCGCGGACGCCGTCCAGAACATCGCCGAACACGCCCAGCAGGCGTTCGGACTCGGCCCGATGCCCTCCCGCAGGGCTTCCAGCTGGTCTCGCCCCTTCTTGTGGATCGTCGCGATCCGCTTGCAGAACATCGTCACCACGTCGTCCCGCACCCCGGTCCGCACCGTGTGCAACAGGCTCACGATCAACGTGAGGCGCTTATCCTCATCCAGCACCTTCCGCAGGTCCGCGACATCGGTGACCCTCGCCTCTCCCGCGAAATGCGCGATCTTCCCCGGCGGAATCCCCTCCAGCCACGCCTCAGTCGGTCCGAGGGCATCCAGTCCCCGCAGGAACGCCAGACGCCCCTTGAACTTGTTGAGCGATGCCGCCTGCGCCACGTCCTTCAACCCGTCGTACTCGCTGCGCCGGGTGATGGGGTCGACTAGCAGCAGCCGGGCCAGCCTCACCCGGGCTCCGGCGTCGACCCGGCCGGACACCAGCGTGAAGAACCCGCGGTTCACCTCGGTGCGGATCTTCTTGGTCATCTCATCCAGCGTCGTGTAGCCGGGCAGCTCGCACTCCGCGCGAACCAGCTCCTCCAGCGCCACATTGATCAAGTCAGCGGGGTTGTCCTTGGCCTGGGCCGCCTTGCGGATCGCCTCATCGGCCACCTCCCGGACCCGGGCCGCGTCATAGGTGACACCCATCCGCTGACGCACGAACGGCCGATGCCGCTTGGCCGACCGCTCCGCGGCATCCTCCAGCACCACCCCCTCCGGCAGGCCGATCACCTCTCGGATGTGCTCGAAGACCACCGCAGGGACGTCCTTGAGCTTCGGGAAATATCCCAAGCGCTGATAGGCCTTCAACCACACCAGCAATGCCAGCAGATGCTGATCATCCTGCGTCTTGCCGCGCGCCCACTCCACCTCGACCGCCGACGGAGTGAACACCTCCGCCAACTCCCGCGCCGACAACGCCCGCGCAAACCTCGGGTACGCCGTCCGATCGATCGACGCCACCCAAACCCCCGGAACCATCACTAACCAGCGTGAAGGAAGGAGTTTAACGACCGGTGATCAAGAGCGCGGCCCGTTTCCGCCGTATTCCGGTGGCACCCGAGATACGGGTAAACCCGCCATGAGCCGATCTTGAGAACGTAAGTCATGCCCGCTGCGGGTCTGGGTTGGTGAGGTACTCGATGCGGGAGCAGGCTCTCCGCGAAGGGTGGCGCGTAATCTCGGAAGTCGTCCTCCCGTAGACCGCGAGGGTCGGCCCTAGTTTCTGCGTTTCCGTCTCGCGGGCTGTGTTCACTCGGCTACATTATGACTCCTTCTGTGGTTATCGGGGCTGCTGGGAAGGCTGTGCCTGATGGCCTCGATCGATAAGACCGCCTACCCGCGGTTCAAGCGGACCATCTCCGAGCGCGAACTGCGCGAGGCGTACTCGCCGAGCCTGGCGGAGATGGACTGGGCGCGGGAGATGACCGACAGCGACGAGAACCGGCTGTCGCTGATGGTGTGGCTGAAGTGCTGTCAGCGGCTGGGCCGGTTCCCGCGGCTGACCGAGATTCCGGCCCAGGTGATCGAGCACGTACGGAACGAGTTAGGCATGCCGGAGCAGGTCGGCATGACGGGCATGGCCGAGCGGACGGGACGCAATCACAAGGCGCTGGTACGGGGCCCGGCTGGGGCTGGACGGCGATCAGGCCGCCGCGCGCAAGCTGGCTGAGCAGGCGATCAGGCTGGCGGCCAAGACCAAGGATCATCCGGCCGATCTGATCAATGTGGCGCTGGAGGATCTGGCCAAGAACAGCTGCGAGTTCCCGGCCTTCTCCACCTTGGATGACCTGGCCTCTCAGGTGCGCGCGGAGGTCAACGGCGGCATCTTCACCCTGGCCTACGGCCGGATCCCGCAGACGTCGACCAGGCCGCCGGACCGGAAGGTGCCGCGCCGGAGGGCGCCGCCGCGACCGCTGCGGGTGAGGACGAGGGTGGACGACCTGCATCTGCTCGGCGATCTCGCTGATCCGCAGCGGTTTGCCGGCCCTGGCTGGGTTCCTGATCGTATGGATCGGGCCGGGATGGATCCTGGCGTGGGACGCTGTTCCGGCTGCCCGTCCGCGCCGTGCCGACCGGCCCGCGGACCGGGTTCCTGCGCGAGGTCCTGCAGGGGTGGCGGGTCTTCGTCTCGATCCGGTGGGTGGCCGTCCAGTCGGCGGTCTCCTCCACGCTGTGGGCCGCCGGCGTCACGGTGCTAGGGCCGGTGGTCGCCGTCGACCAGCTCGGTGGAGCGCCCGCCTGGGGAGCGGTCTCCCCTGTTGGATCAACGTGTTGACGGTGATTCAGCGGAAGATCTGGTGTCTGAATGGCGTAGCATCATATCTTCTCGATATATCGACTCAATACATCAGGTTGGCAGGCTGTCACATGATCTGCTGACGGAGATGGAGGCAGTCTGATGTCCAGCGGACAGTTGTATGACGCCATCGGCGCTACCTACACCGTGACGCGGCGCACCGAGCCGCGGATCGCCGAGCAGATCTGGACCGCGCTCGGCGATGCGCGGACCGTGCTGAACGTTGGGGCCGGCACCGGGTCCTACGAGCCTCCCGGCCTCGACGTGACTGCGGTAGAGCCATCGGCGGTCATGCGGGCGCAGCGCCCCGCGGGCGCAGCGCCGTGCGTCGATGCCACCGCGGAGAGTCTCCCGTTCGAGGACCAGTCCTTCGACGCCGCAATGGCTTTCGCTACCATCGATCACTGGCAGGACCCGATCGCGGGCCTGCGCGAGATGCGGCGTGTCGCTCGCCGCGTGGTCGTGTTCACCTGTGACGCCAGTGACGCCGATCTCTTCTGGCTGAATCGTGACTACCTGCCGGAGTTCGCCGGCCTCTGGGCTGGCCGGCCTTCGCTGACCGAGCTGGTCGGTGCGATCGGAGCTCGGACCGAGCCGGTGCTCGTTCCGTGGGACTGCGCTGACGGCTTCTACCACGCCTTCTGGCGCCGGCCCGAGGCATACCTGGACGAGCATGTCCGCCGCGGAATGTCGATCTGGGCCAGGGTCGGCCCGGATGCCGAGCAGCGGGCAGTGCGCAGCCTCCGTGATGACCTCGCATCCGGCCGGTGGGCCGCGCGCAACCGCGACCTCTCCGGCATCGACGCGGCAGAGCTCGGCCTGCGCCTGCTCATCGCCTGATCCCGCCATAGTGCCGGGTCGCGGACCAACGTGTTGACGGTGATTCAGCGGGAGATCTGGCGTCTGAGTGGCGTACGTTCTGGGTGCCCGAGCAAGCCGGCAGCGGGCGGTCGAGGTTGCCGGTGGAGGGGTTCGAGGATCTCCGACGACGTGGACGACCACCCGCATCGGCACCGCCATTGGCGGTAAATCACACCCCGACGGCTCGCTAACGCCACTGGCCGATTGGTTGCTGCTCAGGGGCCGACGCCGCCGCGCAGCGGGGTGAGAGGCGCCGACGGCTACGGTGCGGGATGGGAGCGGGCGACGGCCAGGGTGAGCGCGGTGATGTGCTCGGCGAGCGCCGTGACCAGCGCGGGCGGATTGCGGACGGTGAAGGGCCAGGGCAGGCCGGTGAGGATGCGCGCCATGGCGGGCAGGTTTTCCGCGCCGCTGACCAGGAGCACGCCGCCGTCGGGGCAGGCGTGCAGGTTGCCGAAGGTGGCCGACAGATGGTCGCGGGCGGTCCGCAGGTCGGTGTCGAGCCATACCTCGGTGCGGTGGGTCCAGGCGCCGAGCGTCAACGTGTGCAGCACGTGGGTGACGGGGTCGAAACCCTCGGGCGGGGCGAATTTGCCGGGCAGTTCAGCGGCGTCGCTGATCCTGTCCAGGCGGTACATGCGGATGGCGGCGCGGAGATGGTCGTGTCCGACCAGGTACCAGCGGCGTGCGTGCACGACGAGCCCGTACGGGTCCACCTCGCGTGCGCCGCGGGTGCGCTCGATCCGGACGGTGTGCCGCGTGTGGACGGCCGCGGCCAGCGTCAGCGCCAGGTGCGGTTCGGGGGTCAGCGGGCCTGCCGTCGCCGAGGTGGCGGCGATCAACGCGGTGACGCGCCAGCGCAGCGGCGCGGGCAGGACGCGGTTGAGTTTGACCAGCGCCCGGTCGGTCGGGCCGGGCTCCCCCACCTGTTCGTGCTGCTTGCCGGTGGCCAGCGCGACCGCGACGGCGACCGCTTCGTCGTCGGCGAGCATCAGGGGCGGCAGGCGTCCGCCGCGGGCCAGCCGGTAGCCGCCATAGCGTCCGCGGACGGACTCGACGGGGATGTCCATGTCGCGCAGGGCGGTGATGTAGCGGCGGACGGCACGGGCGTCGACGTCCAGGCGCCGGGCCAGTTCGTCGGCGGGCACCAGGCCGCGGTCTTGCAGGATCTCCAGCAGTGCCAGGACGCGGGTCGCGGGACGGGACACGGTCGCGATCCTAATGAGGGCAGAAAGCGTCCACAATCCTCCCTAGCCTTGCGCCGGTAAGAGATCGATCGAAAGGAGTCGACCCGGTGTCGACCATCGTTCTTGTCGGCGGTTCGTTCCTCGGCGCATGGGCCTGGGAGCGCGTCACACCGCTGCTGACCGCGTACGGCCACCAGGTGCACCCGCTGACGCTCACCGGTTTCGGCGACCGCGCGCATCTGGGCTCGTCGGACACCACGCTCACCACGCATGCCCGGGACATCACGGCCGCGATCAAGTACGCCGGGCTGCGCGAGGTGGTACTCGTGGCGCACTCCTACGGCGGAGCCCCCGCCACGATCGCCGCCAACACGATTCCCGAACGGATCTCCCACGTGGTCTACCTCGCTGCGCTCCTGCCCGAGGCGGGCAAGAGCCTGTTCGACAGCACGCCCGCGCCCATCGTCGAAGCGATCATGGAAACCGTCCGGGACGGGTGGATCCCGGTGATGAGCGACGAGGTCATCGACGCCGATTTCGGCGAGCATGGGCTCACCCCCGAGGACCGGGCCTGGCTGCGGGCACGCGGCGCCGGCCAGCCGATCGGCACCTACCAAGATCCGGCACGGGCCGACCTCAGCGCGGCGCGGAGGCTGCCCCGCACCTACATCGCCTGCGCGGCCGACCCGGGCGGACCGCCGCGCCTGCCGGGCCTCGACGTGATCACGCTGGACGCCGGGCACTGGCCGATGATCACCGAACCGGAGTCGCTAGCCCGGGTGCTGGACGAGGTGGCCCGGTCATGATGCAGCCGTACCGGGTGAAGATTCCGCAAGGGACCCTGGACGACCTGGCCGCCCGACTGGCCGCGACCCGCTTCACCCGCCCGCTGCCCGGGCGCGGCCTCGGCGTGCCCGCCGACCGCGTCCGGCACCTGGTCGAGTACTGGCGCGACGGCTACGACTGGCGCGCCTGGGAGCGGCGGATCAACGCCCATCCGCAGTTCCTGACCGAGATCGACGGGCTTGACGTGCACTTCCTGCACATCCGTTCGGCCCGGCCGGACGCCCTGCCGCTCATTCACTCACGGCTGGCCCATGTCGGTCGTGGAGTTCCTTCCGCTGATCGACCGGCTGAGCGACGCCTTCCACCTTGTAATCCCCTCAGTGCCTGGCTTCGGGTTCTCCGGCGTACCGCGTGAGCCGGGCTGGAACCGCCGCCGCGTCGCCGCGGCGTGGGCGGAGCTGATGCGCCGGCTCGGTTACGAGCGTTACGGCGCGCACGGCAACGACGTCGGCTCTATGATCTCCATCGAGCTCGGACGCCTGGATCCGCACCGCGTCGTCGGGGTGCACGTCACCCAGATCTTCTCCCTTCCCTCCGCCGATCCGGCGGAGCGCGCCCTGCTGGGACCGGACGACCGGGCGAAACTGGCCGCCCTGGAACGCTTCATGGCCGGCCGGAGCGCCTACCTCGCCCTCCAGGCCACCCAGCCGCAGACCCTGGCGCACGCGCTCGCCGACTCCCCGGCCGGCCAGCTGGCCTGGAACCTGCAGCTGTTCGGCGACGCGGTGAGCGACGACTACATCCTCACCAACGCCGCCATCTACTGGCTGACCGACACCGCTGGCAGCTCGGCCCTGACCGGCTACCACGGCAACAGGCCGCCTGCCGGACCGTCATCGATCCCGCTGGGCCTTGCCTGCTTTGCCGACGACTTCTTCCCCTCCATCCGCCCGCTCGCCGAACGCGACCACAGCGCCATCGTGCATTGGAACACCTACGACAAAGGCGGACACCATGCCGCGCAAGAGGAACCCCAACTCCTCGCCGACGACCTCCGCATGTTCTTCACCCTCCGCCGATGACGTCGCCCGCAAGCGCACCGGCCGCAGCACCGGTGGTCTTCACCCGATTGGGAACACAAATGGGAACAAGCGCATGCCGGCCGCGTTCGTCGCCTTCTACCGGAACATGAACCTGGGCCACCCGAACAGCCCCACCCGGGCGATGCTCGAAGACACGCTGCGCGCCGCCGGGGCGTCGTCGGCACGGTCGTTTCAGACGAACGGGACGGTCCTGATCGAGGTCGGCGACACCTCGCCCCGCGAGGTGGTGAACCGGGCGGGACCGTTGCTGCTGACGGTCAGCGGCTACGACGACGCCGTGTTCGTGCGTCCTGTCGACCAGCTCGCGGCGATCCTCGAGCGCGCCCCCTTCACCGGCACCGGCGACGAACACACCTATCGCGAGACCTTCACCTTCTTCGACAACCGGTAGGAGACCACCCGCCGGTACAGCCTGCCGTCCGACAAGGACAAGGAAGACGCCCTCAAGCTGATCACGGTTGACCGCTAACCGTACGCCTGCCTGCGGAAACGGGCGTCAAGATCGACTCATGGCCGGTGTTACCCGTATCTCGGCTGGACCCGATTACCACGCTGGTGACCGACTTGGCCGCCGGGCCCGCACCCGTGCTGGCGCCCCCAGGAACATGGCGAACTCGACGCAGAGGACATGGGCTGTCCAGCTGAGGGCGGCACTCCCGTCACAGCCGGTGATGCGCCACCCAAAGGGGTCATATCGGCGCCCCATGCCCATCATCCCTCGCTACCAGGACCCCCCATACACGGCAATTGGCCACCAAAATCGCAGGTCCGCGTCTTGCGTGGTGATCGTGAGCTTCTTAGCGTGAGGGCATGTCCCACTCATATTCTCGGCGCTCATTCATGGGAGGGACGCTGGCCACCGGGCTGATCGGCGCGGCGGCCGGCAAGCCGGTCCGGGACGCCCGGGAGCGCTCTCCGATCGCCGGTGACGTCGTACCCTTCCACGGGGTCCACCAGTCCGGGATCACGACTCCGCCGCGCGCGCCGCAGCAGCAAGGGATCTTCGTCACCTACGACGTGACGGCCGGCAACCGCCGGGAGCTCACCGAACTGTTCCGCGTCCTGACCGCTCGCGCCCGCTTCCTGACCAGCGGCGGCCCCGCGCGACCCGCCGAGGGCTCCTCGGGTTCCGGTCTTCTCGGCAGCACCCTGGTACCCGACGGGCTGACCATGACCGTCGCCGTCGGGTCCTCGCTGTTCGACGATCGCTACGGGCTGTCCGGCCGCAAACCCGTCGAACTGGTCCCCATGACCGCATTCGCCCACGACGCCCTCAACCCGGCCGAATGCCACGGCGATCTCCTGCTGCAACTTTGCGCCAACCACTCCGACTCGCTGGTGAACGCGCTGATCGACTTGCACACGCGTACCGAGGGCCTGATGCGGCAGCGGTGGCGCATCGACGGATTCCGCAGCCCGCAGCGGCCGAGCGGCACTCCACGTGATCTGCTCGGATTCCACGACGACGTGGCCAATCACTTCCTGACCGACGTCAAGGGGCGGATCGACAAGTTCGTCTGGGTCCACCCGCCGTCCCCCGAGCCGTCCTGGACGACCGGCGGCACCTACCAAGTGGTCCGCATCGTCCGGTTCGACCTGGACAAATGGAACCGGGTGCCGATCGAACAGCAGCAGCGGATCATCGGCCGGCACAAGGCCACCGGCGTACCGCTGAACGGCGGCACCGACGAGAACTCGCCGGTGGTCTATGACCCTGCGGGCGCGGTGATGCCGTTCAACTCCCACGTCCGCCTCGCCAACCCGCAGACCACCGACTCCCGCTTCGCAGCGCCCAACCCGTACGTCCCGGCCAAGGTGCCGCCGGTGCACATCTGGCGCCGCAGCTACCAGTACATGCGCGCCCCCGACGTCAACGGGCACATGGACGCCGGGCACGCCTTCTGCTGCTTCCAGCGCGAACTGCGCACCTACGTCGAGATGCAGCGGCGGCTGGAGAACGAGATGCTCGTCCCCTACATCACCCCGACCGGTGGCGGCTATTTCTTCGCCCTCCCGGGCGTGACCAACGACCAGGACTACTACGCCCGCGCCCTGTTGAGCTGACTCGCGGACTCCACAGGAGAGTAAATATCCCAATAGTTAGCCAATGGCCGCATCTGTACTGATCAGGTAGGTGCTCATGGTGACGAACCGACCGGACCGCGGCGAGGACGACGCCCTCCAGGAGAGCCCATCGACGGCACAGTGCTCGCGGCGGCGGTTCCTGGCCTGCTCGGTGGCAGGCGCCACGGCGCCGTTCCTCGTCGGCGAAGGGTCCTCCGCCGCCGGCACGGCCGCGCCTCCGTCCACGGAGGCGACGAACTTCGTCGTTCAGCCGACGCCGTCCTGGTACTTCGTTCACCGGGAGAACGGCTCGGAGGAGATGAAGTGGGGTCCGGTCGGCCGGGCGCCCCTCAGCGGCCAACCCGAGGGACACGGAGAGCTGACACCCAACGACCGGCTGTACATCCACAACAGGGCCCGCCCTCCACAGATCGACCGCCGGACCTGGCGGCTCAAGCTCACCGGCGACGCGCTCACCCACCCCCGGTCGTTCACCTACGACGAGCTGCTGGCAATGCCGTCGGTGACGCTGAAGCGTACGATCGACTGCGGCGCCAACTGCGCCGCCTTCTTCCCCAAGCTGCCGCCCGGCGGAGCCGACAATCGCTGGCTTCCGGTCGGCTACACCCAATGGCACTTCGGTGCGGTGGGGGCCGCCGAGTGGACGGGGGTTCGGGCCAAGGACGTACTGGCGGCGGCCGGAGCCGAATCGCCGGTGGACGTGAAGTTCATCGGCCTGGACGTCATCGTCAACCGGAGCTTCCCCGGCGGCAGGATCCACTACTCCCAGGTCGCCCCCGCCGACAAGGTGCTCAGGGACGACACCCTGCTGGTGTACCGCATGAACGGACGGGAGCTGCCCGTCGACCACGGCTACCCGCTCCGCCTGCTGCTGTCGGGATGGAGCGCTGTCACTTACGTCAAGTGGCTCGGCGAGATCGAGGTGTCGAAGCATCACATTCCGCCGACAGGCCTGCAGACAAGACACGTGCTCACCGGTCCCGCCTATCCCAAGCCGGTCCCCCTGATCGTCAGCCCCATCCGCAGCGCCATCGAGCACGACCCGGAGATCACCCTGTATCCCGGCGACATCACCCTGCGCGGACGGGCCTGGTCCGGATCCGGCGCGATCGACCGCGTCGACGTCTCGGTACAGAAACTGGCCTCACCCGGGCGATGGGTCACCGAGATGCCATGGCGTGCGGCGAGACTGCTCAGCACGCCCGAACCCTACATGTGGGTACGCTTCGAGGTGCCGTGGCCAGCGGTCAAACCGGGACAGTACCGCGTGATGTCGCGCGCGAAGGACAAGGCCGGCAACGTCCAGCCCCGCCCGGAGGACGTCGTATGGAACCAGCACGGCCTCGGCTACAACGGGCACTACCCACTGGAACTGATCGTGGTCCCAGACAGCGACATGCCATGACAAGCACGAACCCCGTGACGCTCCGCGCGAACTACTGACAACGACTCCGCACGCAACACGTCTCCTGTTCAGGGGTGGGCGTGACCGGGGCAAGCAGCAGGCCGACCAGCGGTCTGCTCTCGGAATCGCTCCCCCCGGTTCATGAGAACCATGGAGCATTCCACGCGGGTTCACCGTCATCGCCGGGACGGGTCGACCGGTCCGTCCCATTACGTCTGCCTTTCCCGCCATCCCTCAGTTGGCGGCGGGCCAGTCCAGGAGACCGCCAGGTGTAGCGTTTTGACACCTCTTATGGCTAACCGCTATCTATTGGCTAGCCGTTAGGGGGATGGAGTGCAGGACGCAGTGCTGGCGATGCTCGCCAAAGAGCCGACGCATGGATACGGTCTACGCGCTCGGCTGCGGCGGAGTCTTGGCCCGTTGGGCGAGTCGATGAACCCCGGTCAGATCTATGTGACCCTGGCCCGACTGGAAAGAGCGGAGCTCGTGGTCTGCGAGCGGGCGGATGGCCTGCCTGAGCGGCCGGAGCGCAAGGTGTATGCGCTGACGCCGGCCGGGCAGCAGCGGGTGGCCGCCTGGCTGGCCGAGGTGGGCTGGCCGAAACCGGACCTGGCGGAGTTCCATCTCAAGCTCGCCGCGGCCGCCGCGGCCCGGCTGGCCGACCCGGTGGAGCTCGTGGCGGCGCAGCGCCGTGAGTTGCTGCGCCGCTTGCGTGAGGCGCAACACGCGGCTCTGGCCGAGCCGGCGGGATCACCCGCCGGCCTGCTGCTGGAAGGGGTCGTGCTGCGGCTGCAGGCGGACCTGCGCTGGCTGGATGCCTGTGAGCGGGCCTGGTCCAAGGTCGATGACGAAGTCGAGGGTGAATGAACGTGTCAAGTGCGGTCCGGGCCTGCGGCCTGGTGAAGACGCATGGTCAGGGGCAGAGCCGGGTCCGCGCGGTGGACGAGGTCAACCTGGAGGTGCCTCAGGGACAGATGCTGGCGGTGATGGGGCCCAGCGGCTGCGGGAAATCCACTCTGCTGCACCTGCTGGGTGGCCTGGAGCGGCCTACCGATGGAGAGGTGTGGATGGCCGGGCGGCGCATCGACACACTGAGCGAGCGAGCTCTGGCGCGCATGCGGCGCCGGTCGGTGGGGTTCATCTTCCAGGCCTTCCATCTGGTGGAGGAGTTGTCGGCGGCCGAGAACGTGGAGCTGCCCGCGCTGCTGGCCGGGCGCTCACGCCGCCAGGCCAGGCGGCGCGCGAGCCTGCTGCTGGAACGGGTCGGGCTCGCCGCGCGCGCCCGGCACCTGCCGTCGCAACTGTCGGGCGGGCAGCGCCAGCGGATCGCCATCGCCCGCGCCCTGGCCAACGACCCACTGATCGTCCTGGCCGACGAGCCCACCGGCAACCTCGACACCGCGGCAACCCTCGACGTGCTGCGAATCTTCGAGGAACTGCGTGCCGCGGGACAGACCTTCGTGATCGTCACGCATGACGAGCGGGTGGCGGCCACCGCGGACCGGCTGGTCTCGATGCGCGACGGGATGTTCGTCGACGACACCCGGCTGACCGGCTCCCACACGCGCGGGCTCGGCGGGCTGATCGGGCTGGAGGGCTGAACGTCATGGGCTCAATCGTGCTCGTCGTGCGCCTGGTGCTGGCTGACGTGCGCCGGCACAAGGTCCAGGCCGCGATGCTCCTGCTCGCGGTCACCATAGCCACCGCCACGATGGTCCTGGGCCTATCCCTGCACGGCGTGAACGACGCGCTGTACGAGCAGACCCGCGCGGCCACCGCCGGGCCGGACGTGGTGGCACTCTCCGGCGACACGGGCCCCGCCGTGACCTCGGCCCTGGCCTCGCTGGCGGACGCTCCCGAAGTGATCGCCCGCCATGGCCCCTATCGCATCGTCTACGCCGACCTCACCACGCGCGATTCCACCTCGTCCCCAGTGGTGGTGCACGGCTTCGCCGAGAAGCCCGGCGCGGTCAACCGGCCGCTGGTGACCTCGGGGCGTTGGGTACGCTCCGGCGGCGCGGTCCTCGAACGCGGCTTCGCCACCGCGCTGGGCGTCGGCGTCGGCGACCACGTCACCATCGCCGGCCGGTCGTACCCCGTCGTCGGGATCGCCGTCACCGCGGCCACCTCCATCTACCCCTGGGCGGCGCAGATCGGCCCGTACGGCGGCCCCAGCGACTACAGCGGCCTGGCCTGGATGACCCGATCAGATGCCCGGGCCCTGGCGTCGTCCCAAGATCTCCCGGTGGCCATGGCCCTGGACCTCAAGCTGCGCGACCCCGCCGCCACCGAGGTATTCCGCGACGCCCACCACGTCTCCCCCATCAGGATCAACTTCCACTCCTGGCAGTTCACCGCCAAACAGGACATGGTCATCCTCAGGGACAGCCAGCCGATCCTGGTCGTCGGCAGCTGGCTGCTCAGCCTCCTGGCCATCACCGGAGTGGCGGCGCTGGCCGCGGGACGCGCCGTCGAGCAGACGCGCCGGGCCGGGCTGCTCAAGGCCGTCGGCGCCGCCCCGGGTCTGATCGCCACCGTCCTGCTCACCGAGTACCTGGCGCTGGCGCTGGTCGGCGACGCGCTGGGGCTGGTGATCGCCCGCCTGACCGTGCCCGCCATCGCCAGCCCCACCGCCAGCCGGATCGGCGACGCGGTCGGGCCCGGGGGCGCCACCGTTGCCACGGCGACCGTCCTCGCCGTGGCGGTGGCGGTGCTGTCCACGCTGCGTCCCACGCTGCGGGCCATGCGTACGGCGACCGTCACGGCGCTGGCCGCCACCGCGCACCAGCCCCGTCACCGCCCCTGGCTCACCGCGCTGTCCGCGCTGCTGCCCACGCCGCTGCTGCTCGGGCTGCGGCTGACCGCCCGCCGACCGGGCCGCGCCGTACTGCAAGCGTGCTCCACCGCCACCACAGTGATCGCGATCGTCGCCGTGCTGACCCTCTACGCCCAGCCGGAGAGGGGCTACGGCCTGGATGGCTCCTCCGCCCTGCCCAACCTGCGGGGCGAGCACGACCGCCGGCTGATGCTCGCCGTCACCATCCTGCTGATCGCACTCGCCGTCGTGAACACCATCACGTTCACCTGGACCACTGCCATAGAGGCCCGGGCGAACATGGCCATCGCACGTACGCTCGGCGCCACCCCAGGGCAGATCTCCGCAGGGCTGTCCACCGCCCAGCTCCTGCCCAGCCTGCCCGGCGCCATCATCGGCGTTCCCCTGGGCATCGGCCTGTGCTCGATGTTCGCTCTCGGGAAGTGGACCGAACCCCCCTCCTCCTGGCTGCTCGGCGCCGCACTCGCGACTCTCCTGGCGACGGCGGCACTCACCGCCCTGCCCGCACGCCTGGCGGCCCGCCGGCCCGTGGCGCAGGCCCTCAGCGCCGAAACAGCGTGATCGGCCCCGCTCAGCAGGCGTCGGCAGCAGCGCTCAGCGCATGGGCCGTTGCACGGGTACGCGGTGAAGGAAGCCCTGCGCGAGGCGACCGAGGGGCGCCTCGACTCTCCTCACCGAAGCCTCGGGCCTACCGCCGATTCCCAGGCCACGACGTCAGCGGGCCGCCTCCGCCACCGACGAGGTGAACTTCTTGCGCCAGGCCAGGGAGACGTAGACCAGGGCCACCAGGACGGGGACCTCGATCAGAGGCCCGACAACACCTGAGAGCGCCTGCCCGGAGGTGACGCCGAAGGTGGCGATGGCGACCGCGATGGCGAGTTCGAAGTTGTTGCCGGCCGCGGTGAAGGCCAGGGTGGCGGTGCGATCGTAGGGCAGACCGATGACTCGGCCGAGGGCGAAGGAGCCACCCCACATCACGGCGAAGTACACCAGCAGCGGCAGGGCGATGCGTACCACGTCTGCGGGCTGGTTCGTGATCGTCTTCCCCTGCAGGGCGAACAGGATGACGATGGTGAACAGCAGCCCGTACAGTGCCGCGGGGCCGATCTTCGGCAGGAATCTGGTCTCGTACCAGTCGCGGCCCTTGGCCTTCTCACCGGTACGGCGGGTGAGGTAGCCCGCCAGGAGCGGGACGCCGAGGAAGACCAGCACATTGATGACGATCTTGGTGACCGAGAAGTGCAGGTTATCGGTCTGCAGGCCCAGCCATCCCGGCAGGACGTCAAGGTAGAACCAGCCGAGCACGCCGAAGGCGAGAACCTGGAACACCGAGTTCAGCGCGACCAGGACGGCGGCCGCCTCGCGGTCGCCGCAGGCCAGATCGTTCCAGATGATGACCATCGCGATACAGCGAGCCAGGCCGACGATGATCAGTCCGGTGCGGTATTCGGGCAGATCGGGGAGGAAGATCCAGGCGAGGGCGAACATCAGCGCCGGGCCGACGACCCAGTTGAGCACCAGCGAGGAGACCATGAGGCGCCGGTCCCCGGTGACGGTGTCCAGGCGGTCATACCGGACCTTGGCCAGCACCGGATACATCATCACCAGCAGGCCGAGGCCGATGGGCAGGGAGACTCCGCCGATCTCGACCTTGCTCAGCACGTCATTGAGGCCGGGGATGGCTCGCCCAAGCCCGAGGCCGATGGCCATGGCGGCGATGATCCACACCGGCAGGAAGCGGTCCAAGGTGGACAACCTGCCCACCAGGCCGGGCTGGGAGGCGGTGGTCGGTTCGACGATCACGTACAGGGCCTCTTCTTCTCAGCGGTAGCGGTCTCATAGGCAGCTGCGGCCAGTTCGCCCAGTGAGGCGGCGAGGGCTTCCACGGTGGCGGGGCGGAGCTTGTAGTAGGTGAAGCGACCGCACGGCTCGGTCTCCACCAATCCGGCCCGACGTAGCACCCTCAGGTGGTTGGAGAGGTTGGTCTGCTTGGCGCCGGTCTCTTCGGCGAGATGGCAGACGCACAGCGACTCCGTGGCCAGCAGAGTGATGATCTGCAGACGCAAGGGATCGGCCAGGACCCGCAACGTATCACTCACAACTGATATCACGCCACAATGATACGTTGCCCCACGGCTGCCGACACCTGCCAGCCGCCGGCCCCCTAGGTATCGCCCGCCATGGGACCGGTCCGCAGGCCGGCCGTTCGAGTTGCTCCGAGACCGTCCGGTCACAGCGCCACCACAAGGCACGAGCGGCATCTGGGCGGCTGGGCATCTGGGGCCACCCCTAGGACTCGGCCATAAGTTGACAGTAGCCGGACGACTCAATAGATTTTGAGTCAATGAATGATGAGTGGATTTCTGGGTGAGGGTGCGAGGCCCGGGAGGGCCACATGCCCACGCCCGCGGAAGGGATTTCGATTGAGCACCACCAAGCCCAGCGTTCTGTTCGTCTGCGTCCACAACGCCGGGCGCTCCCAGATGGCCGCCGGATGGCTCACCCACCTTGCCGGTGACCGGATCGAGGTGCGGTCCGCCGGCTCCGCACCCGCTGAGACGATCAACCCGATCGCCGTCGAGGCGATGGCCGAGATCGGTATCGACATCACCGGCGAGCAGCCCAAAGTCCTCACCCCTGAGACTGTCCAGGCCTCCGACGTGGTCATCACCATGGGATGCGGCGACGCCTGCCCCATCTTCCCCGGCAAACGGTATGAGGACTGGAAGCTGGACGACCCGGCAGGCCAAGACATCGACGCCGTACGCCCCATCCGCGACGAGATCCACACCCGGGTCGAGGAACTCCTCGCCGAGCTCGTGCCGACGGCACATTCCGGGTCCCGCCGTTGAACTACGGGCGTGCACCTGCCGCGGATACCCATGCACGCCGGCCACTTGACGCGGCAAACCGTGTCAAAGAGTATTGAGTCAATGAACATTGATTGGTCTTCCTCGGTGCGGACGCGAGCCCGCGTGCACGCGGCACTCGGCGACCCGGCCCGGTTGTCGATCGTCGAGCGGCTGACCCTGGCCGACGCCTCTCCCGGGGAGATCGGGCGAGATTTCGGTCTGCCCACCAACCTGCTCGCCCACCACCTGAACATCCTGCAGGAGGCCGGCCTGGTGGAGCGGTGCCGCTCGGAAGGTGACCGGCGGCGCACCTACCTGCGCCTGGTCCCCGGCACGCTCGACGGCCTGCTGCCGGTCAGCGAGCGGCAGGCACCCCGGGTGGTGTTCCTGTGCACGCACAACTCGGCACGCTCACAGATCGCCGCCGCGCTATGGGCCCGAAAGAGCACGGTGCCCGCAGCGTCCGCCGGCACCCAGCCCGCCGACGCGGTGCACCCGGACGCGATCGCCGTCGCCCGCCGCCACGGGCTGAGGCTGCACAAGGCCCGGCCCGTCCATCTCGAACAGGTCGCGCGTCCCGGAGATCTCGTGATCGCCGTCTGCGACAACGCCCACGAGCAGCTCGGGCACGACGATCACCTGCACTGGTCGGTGCCCGACCCCGTTCTCGCCGGCACCCCCGACGCCTTCGAACGCGCCTTCGCCGATCTCGACAGCCGGGTCGACCGCCTGGCCTCGGCCATCCACCCCCCACAGGAATAACGCCATGCCTGTGCCCCGCGGACTCCAAGACCTTGGCGTCGACCAACCACTCCAGGACAGACCGCAGGCACGGCGGCCAGCCCTACGGTCAACGACACATCTCGAGGCCCTACCGGAAGGATGATCTCCTTGAGCATTCCAGCCGCGCCCGAAACTCACCGCCCGAGCGGCCGAACGGAGACTGCCATGATCGGTCGCCTGCTCGCCGTGTGGCAGTGGTCCGCGAACCACCGTCTGATCTGGGCAGCCATCGCAGCGGTCATCTGGGCCGCCGTCATGTACCAGTTCGTCGACGGACTGCTCATCGCGGCCCTATGCGGAGCGGCTTTCGGCGTCGTGTCCGCCGTGACACTGCCCCGGCCACCTAAGTGACCCTGCTCGTGCCCACCCTTCTGCGGCGCCGGGAATGGCGCCGTTCGCACTCACCGTCGCGGCCTGACGCTCGGGCCGAGGCGATGCCCCGCGGTCTCGACTCCGCGGGGCATCGCCTCGGCCCGAAAAGATCGCCTCGGCCCGACATGCGGGACGCTCTGGCTAGGGCTTGCGCGCGACCCCGCCGGCGCAGGCCACCTCGGGAGCGCCCCACGGGTTGGGGTCCGGCCGCCACCGCGTCACCGACACGATCCCGGGCTCCAGCAGCTCAAGACCCTCGAAGTACCCGGCGATGAGCTCCGGGCTGCGGGGAGTGTACGGAACCACGCCGCTTCCCGAGTTGTGACGTCGCATGGCCTGGACGTACGCGGGGTCGGTGTCGGCGCCGTCGTAGAGCGCCAGGTAGCTGCCCGAGGGCAGAGCGCTCATCAACCGGTTCACAATCGAACGCGTCTCGTCGTAGTCGCTGACCAGGCCCAGAATCCCCATCAGCATGAGCGCGGTCGGCCGGCTGAAGTCCAGCGTCTTCCCGGCCGCCTCCAGGATGAGCTCGGGATCGCGTACGTCCGCTTCGATGTAGTCGGTGGCACCCTCAGGCGTGCTGGTGAGCAGCGCCTGGGCGTGCACGAGAACCAAGGGGTCGTTGTCCACATAGACGATGCGCGACTCCGGCGCCACCCGCTGGGCGACCTCATGGGTGTTGTCCACGGTCGGCAGTCCGGTGCCGATGTCCAGGAACTGGCGGATGCCCGCCTCACCGGCCAGGAAGCGCACGGTACGAGCGAGCATGTGCCGGGAATGTCGGGCGATGTCCACCATGCCGGGGAAGACTTCGCTTACCTTGTCACCCGCCAGGCGGTCGACGGGGTAGTTGTCCTTCCCACCCAGCAAGTAGTTCCAGATGCGCGCCGAATGCGGCACGGCGGTGTTGATGCGTGCCGCGTTCAACCTGTTCGCGGCGTCCGATGTCCGCGCGGAATCATCGGGCTCGGATAAGGGGTTGCGGTCGTCGGCCATCGGTAACTCCCTACCTCACGGTGTCTCTGCTGGGAGGTTACGCCCCTACGCGAGAGCCGGACTTGCGGCTGGCTCCCCTGCGGGCGCTGGTTTTGGGTGTTCGTTTCTGTATGAGGTCACAAAAGTCACGCCCTTTACAAAGTAGATCATAACCTTCAAATTCGGGCGTATGGCGCGATTTGGCCCTCAACCACGGTCAGGCAGGGTGTCGTGCGCCTGCCGAGATCCGGTCCGCCTCGGGGGCGGCCAGGATCAGCCGGGCCGCCACTCCCGATTCGCCCTGCAACCGCACGGGCAGTCGTGATCACGTGGCTGGGAAAGGATTGGACGGGATGATGTTCGGGCTTGTAGCTTGCAGTTGACCGTGACACCGCTCTAGGAGGTGAGACCCATGAACGCTGTATCGATGTGGGTGCTCCCCCTTCCCGTCATGGTCGGGCGATTGACGTAGGTGTCGCCGGGAGCGCCTCGCCAACAAGGCACTCCCGAAAGGCAACACCTATGCATTCTCAGCAGGTCACCGCCGAGCCGCCGTCGAACGACAGGGTCGAGCGTGACTCCACGGTGGGCGACGTCCCCGGAGTTCTCTGGTCGCCGGCCTCCGGCGCCGATCGCGCGCCCCTCATCTTCGATGTGATCATTGCCGGGTGCGGGCCGACTGGCGCGATGCTGGCCGCCGAACTGCGACTGCACGACGTGCGGGTACTCGTTCTGGAGAAGGAAACCGAGCCCAAGTCGTTCGTCCGCATAGTCGGTCTGCATATTCGCAGTCTCGAGCTGATGGCGATGCGCGGACTGCTGGATCGCATTCTCGAACACGGAAGACAGCGTCCGGCCGGCGGTTTCTTCGCCGCCATCCCCAAACCCGCGCCCGAGGGCCTGGATTCCGCGCACGCCTATCTGCTGGGCATCCCGCAGCCGGTCATCGAGCATCTGCTCGAAGAACATGCGATCGAACTTGGTGCGCAGGTCCGGCGCGGTTGCGCGGTCGCCGGTTTCGAGCAGGACGACGAGGGTGTGACCGTCGAACTGGCCGACGGGGAACAGCTGCGTTCGCGCTATCTCGTCGGCTGTGACGGCGGGCGCAGTACGGTGCGCAAACTGCTCGGCGTCGGCTTCCCTGGCGAGCCCTCGCGAACCGAGACGCTGATGGGCGAGATGGAAGTGGGTGCACCGCAGGAGGAGATCACCGCCAAGGTGACCGAAATCCGCGAGACCCATCAGCCATTCTGGCTCCGGCCCTTCGGCGGTGGAGTCCACAGCGTCGTGGTCCCCGCCGCGGGAGTCAGCGACCGCGCGGAACCGCCCACCCTCGAGGATTTCAAACAACAGCTGCGTACCATCGCCGGAACCGATTTCGGCGTGCACTCCCCGCGCTGGTTGTCCCGCTTCGGGGATGCCACCCGGCTGGCCGAACGTTATCGGGTCGGACGGGTGCTGCTGGCCGGCGATGCGGCACACATCCATCCACCCATCGGCGGACAGGGCCTCAACCTGGGCGTTCAGGACGCATTCAACCTCGGCTGGAAACTGGCCGCACAGATCCGCGGCTGGGCGCCGGAGACACTGCTGGACACCTACCAGGCCGAACGTCATCCGGTCGCCGAGGACGTGCTGGACAACACCCGCGCCCAGATGGAACTGCTGTCCACCGAACCGGGCCCGCAGGCCGTGCGCAGGCTGCTCACCGAACTGATGGACTTCGACGAGGTGAACCGCTATCTGATCGAGAAGATCGCCGCGATCGGCATCCGCTACGACTTCGGCGAAGGCCCCGACCTGCTCGGCCGCCGCCTGCGCGACATCGACGTGAAACAGGGCCACCTCTACGGTCTGCTGCATCGCGGCCGCGGCCTGCTGCTGGACCGCACCGAACGCCTGACCATCGGCGGCTGGTCAGACCGGGTCGACTACCTCGCGGATCCCACTGCGGAACTGGATGTTCCGTGCGTCCTGCTACGCCCCGACGGCCACGTCGCCTGGATCGGCGACGATCAGCAGGATCTGGACGACCACCTCTCCCGCTGGTTCGGCAAGCCCGCCAACTGACGACCGGCCCGCGCTGCTGGAGGCGCCGTCGCACATCCGCGACACCATTGCCGCCGGGGTGAAGGTCTCGGCCGGCGTCGTGCACAAGACTCTGACCGAGACCCGGGCGGAGGCCGAGCGGGTACAGCGGTGACGGCCAGGCCGGACTCGCCCGAGCGGGTGGCCGGCACCGTGGAACACCTGCTCGGGCGACCGGCCCGGACGTTCCGCTCGTGGGCCAGGGAGCACGCGGACGACTTCCGCCAGAGCTCCCCGGCCGCCGCGCGTGGCCCGGGCCGCGCGCGGCGGAGGTCTCTCACCTGCCGTCGAGCCTGTCGTAGGCGTCGCCGAACACCTCCGGGCTCACCGTGGCGATGAAGTCGCCGGGGAATCCGAGGGTGAACTCCGTGGCCGCCTCCAGGCGCCGTACGGCGTCCTCGGGAAGCGTGACGTCGAGGGCGCCGAGGTTGTCCTTGAGCTGCTCGGGGGTCCTCGGGCCCATGATCGGGTGGACCACCCGCGAGCGTGCCCGGGTCCAGGCGATGGCCACCTGCGCGGGCGTGACCCCCATCTCGTCGGCGACCTCCCGCACGGCCCGTACGGCGGCCTGCTCGCGCGCGTCCGCGCACGGCGTCGTCCAGCGCCCGCATCGTCTCCTCCACCGGGGTGTGCCGATCCCACAGGTGGACCCAGAACAGGTCGATGTAGTCGGTGCGCAGTCGCCGCAGGCTCGCCTCCAGCGACAGGGTGAGGTTCTTCCTGTGGTTGCCCGCGGCGTTCAGGTCGCCACCGTCGCGCGACACGGAGTACTTGGTCGCGACGACGAAGCGATCGCGGCGGCCCGTAAGAAGCTCACCGAGGACGGTCTCGCTCTGACCGCCGCCGTAGAAGTTCGCCGTGTCGACGACGTTGCCGCCGGCGTCGGCGTACAGGTCGAGGATGCGGCGGCACTCCCCCAGCGGCGTGCCGCCTCCCTGCTCGCCGAAGGTCATCGTCCCGAGGAACAGCTCGGAGACCCGTAGTCCGGTCTGCCCCAGCAGTCTGTAGCGCATTCGCCGGTCCTTGTCGTCTCAGTGCAGATAGCCGTGCAGGAAGGCGCGGACGCCGGAGGTCACCATCTCGTCGATCTCCTTTTCTCCGGGGACCGCGCCCAGGTAGGAGGGGTTGGCCACCGAGATCAGCAGCATGAGGTGGACGGCCGCCCGATCGGGGTTCTCGGCCCGGAGCAGTCCCCGATCGGCCAGCTCTCGTATGCGGCCGGCCAGCTCGCGGCGGACCCGTAGCGGGCCGGTCTCCTGCCACGCCTCGATCGCCGCCTGCGGGATGTGCCCGGATTCGGCGTTGATCTGCCGGACCAGGGCGAAGTGCTCGGCGTGCTCGGCGGTCATCGGCGTGGCGAAGGCCCGGCCGAACTCGATGAGGTCGGGTTCGAGGTCGGTGACCTTGCGCAGATGGCGGTCGATGATGGCGACCTGGGCCTAGGCGACCCTGGTGGCGCTCTCCTGGATGACGGTTTGAAGAGCCGCGCCTTGTCCTGGAAGTGGTTGTAGAGGGTGCGCGACGACACGCCGGCCTGGGCCGAGATCGCCTCGGTGGTCGCGCGGGTGTAGCCGTCGCGCGCGAACACCGTCAGAGCCCCGGCGAGGATCGCCCTGCGTTTGTCCGCCAGCCCCCCGCGCGGGCGCGTCCCCGCCGTCTCGTTCCTGGGCACCTCGGGCCTCCACCGATGCTGGACGAGCCCACGCCCGCGCTGTTCGGCGACTACCGCAACGCGCACACCGCGCGATGGGCCGCGACGATCGGCTCGTTCGACGGGTTCGTCTTCGTCACCCCGGAGTACAACCACTCCACCCCGGCCGCGCTGAAGAATGCGATCGACTTCCTGTTCGCGGAGTGGAACGACAAGGCGGCCGGGTTCGTCAGTCACGGCGTGGCCGGCGGCGTCCGCGCCGTGGAGCACCTGCGGCTGACGATGACCGAACTGCGGGTGGCCAACGTGCGCACGCAGGTCGCGCTGTCGGCGTTCACCGACTTCGAGATCACCGATCCGGCCGAGCCCGGCGTGATCACCCCCGGCGAGCACCAGGAGCCGGCCCTGGTCGAGATGCTGGACGAGGTCATCGCCTGGTCACAGGCGCTCAAGCCCCTGCGCGGCGCCACCGCGAGCGCCGGGCCGGAAGCGGTACGGGCGTGACGCCCGAGGCCCGCTCTTCAACGTCCGCCACTCCCCCGTCGAACCCATCCAGGGAGGTGTACGTCATGAGGGCATGAGACTCCGGCTGCTTTTCGTCCTGCTCTTCGTCACCGCGACCCTGGTGACCGCTCCGGGCACGGCGTGCGCCTGCGACTGCGCTACCCGGGAGCCGGCGGAGCTGGTCAGGACGTCGGCCGCCGTCTTCACCGGGACGCTGGTGTCCGCCCGGCAGCTCGAAGGCGATCCTCTCGGTCCCAGGCCGCCGATCATCTACACCTTCCGTGCCGACCAGGTCTACAAGGGGCAGGCGAGCGCCGGGTTCGAGGTGGCCACCAACGCGGACGAGGCCTCGTGCGGGTACCACTTCCTCACCGGGTCGCGGTACCTGGTGTTCGCCTCCACGGGCGAGTCCGGCCTTCTGGCGGTCGATCCCGGCGTGGCCCTGCACACCTCCCTGTGCGCCGGGAACCGCATGGTCCGTCCCGGTGGGGACCCCCTGCGCCCAGAGGACGGGACGCAGAGCGGGGAACCTCTGGCGACCGGGCTCATCACCGCTCTCGGGGCGGCGACACGCCCTCCGGTGACCGCCGCCATCCCGCGTTCCGGCGATTCCGCCGGTCGGCCGGCCCCGCTCTGGATCTACGCCGCGACGGCCATGGCAGTCCTCGTCCTAGCCTTCGCCGGATGGCGGAATTCCAGACGACGCAGGCCGTAGGGACGCCGGCGTAGGCGTAGTCCTGGGCATAGCGGGCGAGGAACCGCAGACCGGACGGCACGGCCACGGTCCGCCAGATTACGCCGATGCGGACAGGCATGGATCGTCATCGGTCAGGCGGGTTCCACGTCCAGGACGGCCTTGCCGGCGATGCGGCGGGCGAGGAGGGCCTGGGCGGCCTCGGTGACGCGGTCCCAGGGGCCGCGCCAGTCGACCTCCGGCGAGAGGCGGCCGGCCGCGAGGAACGCGAGGAGGGTGGCGAGGTCGGGCCCGACCTCGGTGACGTCGCCGAACGTGCTCATCGTCTTGGCCGGGCCGATGGAGAACAGCGAGTACGGCGCGAACACCGCCGGTTCGTCCGACGCCCAGCCGATGTTCTGCACGTGGCCACCGGGGGCCAGGAGGGCCCAGGCGGCGGCGAGCTGCGGCCCGCCCACGGTGTCGAGGACGAGGTCGACGGGCCGGTCGATGCCCTCCAGGCCCACCACCACCTCGTGGGCGCCCAGCCCGGCCAGGCCGCCGGCGCGGGCGGCCGACCCCACCGACGCGATGACGTGCGCGCCGCCCAGTGCCGCGAGCTGGACCGCGTAACGGCCGACGCCGCCGGCGGCCCCGGTGATGAGCACCCGCCTGCCCAGGATGGAGCGGGAGCGCAACGTGCGCAGCGCCGTGATGCCGGCCATCGGCAGCGCGGCGGCGTCGGCGAGGTCGACCTGGCCGGGGACCTCGGCCACCGCGGTGGTGTCCACGGCCATCCTCTGCGCCCACGCGCCCGCGCCGAAAGCCGCCACCCTTGCGCCCTCGGCCGGCCCGGTGCCGTCGGCCGCGGCGCGCACGACGACACCGGCGGCGTCGTAGCCGTGCACGGTCCCCGGTGGCCGCCGGCCGGCGAACGCCACCTCGCCGCGGTTGAGCGAGATGTGCTTGACGTCCAGCACGAGCTGATGCGGCTCGGGCCGGGGCTCCGGGGCCTCGCCGAGGCGCAGTGCGCCGGGCACACCGGGGTCGACGATGAGCGCGCGCATGTCCATGAAGGTCTCCTTGCCGGACGAGGCAGATTCGGACCAGCGGTCCGGTTGGTGCACGGTAACATAACCGGACCGGCAGACCGTTTGCAAGGGAAGGGCGCTCATGATGGCCGAACAGCGCGCCGAACGCGCCGACGCGGCGCGCAACCGCCGCGCGGTTCTGCGCGCGACCGAGCGGCTTCTGGCCGAGGGCGGTGGCGACCATGTGTCACTCGACCGCGTCGCCGCCCTCGCCGAGGTCGGGAAGGGCACCGTGTTCCGCCGCTTCGGCAGCCGCGCCGGGTTGCTGCGGGCCCTGCTGGAGGAGCGGTCCGGCGACCTGCGCGAAGCGGTCACGAACGGTCCACCGCCGCTCGGCCCCGGCGCGCCCGCCCGCGAGCGGTTGCTGGCCTTCCTCGACGAGCTCGGGCTGATCGCCGAGCGCAACGCCGTGCTGCTGTCCGCGCACGGGCAGGCCTGCGCCGACGACAAGTACGGCGACCCCAGCTACAGGTTCTGGCACCGGCATCTCAGCGCCCTGCTCGCCGCGGAGCGCCCCGATCTCGACGCCGGCTTCCTGGCCCACGGCCTGCTCGCGCTCTTCGACGGCGGCCTGATCCGCCACCTGACCCCATCAGGGGACCCCCGCCACTTCACCCGTTCTGTGCAGCGGATGGCCATGGCGCTGCTCGACCGCGACTGACCGGCTCGGATCGCCGAGCGGCTGTGGACGGTCGCGACGGACTCTGCGACGCCCGGGGGTCACACCCCGGCCGGCCGGGGTCCGGGGATCGGCTCGCGCAGCGCCTTGGTGACGGAGCCGGTACGCGGCGCGGTGCCCCACAGCCACTCCAGCTCCGCCTCCCGGCGCCTGCCGGCCAGCCAGTGGTCGAAGACCGACTCCTCGATGCCGCGCCGGGTGGCGTCGTCGAGCACGGCGGTCCGTACCTCGAGAACGCAGGTCACCTCGGCACCCTGCTCCTGCGGGCAGAGTACGTCTCCCGCGACGGCGGTGGCCGCGGAGGGGCCGAGATCACGCCGGAACGCTCGTGCCATCCGCCCGTCCGCGCCGTGGTCGAGCACCTCGGCCGAGGCCGGGCCGAGCAGGCCGGACGCCTGGCACGGGCCGGCCTCACCGAGCCGTACGGCCGCCGCGCGGGCGGCCTCCGGGCGCGGGTAGCGCAGTCGCACCACGCAGAGCCGGTCGTATCCACCCGGATCCGCCGCGAACACCTCCGGTGCGGTGTCGCCGACGACGCGGCGGCGCAGGCGGGCGATCGCGGCCTCGCCGGCGACGATCTCCTCAAGGTGGGCGTGGTCGAGCCCGCGCTCCGCCATCCACTCCCGGGTGGCCTGGACGGTGAGCAGGCCGCGCGCCCGGCGGAAGGCCTCAAGGGCCTCCTGCAGCTCGGCGGACGGCAGCTCGATCGGGTCGCGGGCCAGCTCCTGTTCCACGAGGCCGGCGTCGACCAGGCGTGTCGCCATGCGGGCGTCGGTCCACAGCACGTCCAGCACGGCCATGGCGTGCTCCATCGTGATGTCCATGCCGTTGAGGCGGAGGACCACCTGCTCACCGGCGTGACGGCTGCCGCGCAGCGGCCAGGGCAGGGCACGGTCGGGGGCGAAGGCCACGGACACGGTGCCGTCCTCGGCCGTGATCAGCACGTCGTAGTGGCGGCTGCCGCCGGGGAAGTCCCGCTGCCACACCAGGCGCATCGGGACGCCGTGGCGCTCGCGGAGCTCGGCCAGCAGCTCCCTGGCCTGGGCGGGTTCGAGGTCGGCGATCCGGCGCAGGTACGCGAGGACGTCGGGCAGCAGGCGGTCGGACGGGAGAGACACGGTCAGGCTCCTTCGAGCAGGAAGTCACGGATGGCCTCGCTGATCGGCAGGCCCGTGAGGTTCTGGACCCACAGCCATTGGGCGTTCGGGTTGATCTCCAGGAAGACGTGGCGGCCGTCCGGCGTGAGGATCAGGTCGATCGCCCCGTACCTCAGGCCGAGCCGGTCCATCAGGGCCAGGCAGCGCGCCGCGACCTCGCCGGACAGGTGGTGCGGGCGGTACGGGGTGACCTTGGTGTCGTAGCGCCGCCAGTCGAGGCTGGAACGGTTGGACACCTGGGAGTGGATCTCCGCGGCGAAGATCCGGCGCCCGACGATGGTGACGCGCAGCTCGACACGCTTGGGGACCCGTTCCTGAACGATGACCGGGCAGAACCGCAGCCCCTGGGCGTGGGCCAGGTCCCTGGCCGACACCGGCTCGCAGAACCGGTTCAGTGTGACCTCGCCCGCGACGTCTTCGATCCAGGGGACGTAGAGCGGCTTGGTGATGACGAGCCCGTCATGCCGGTCGTGGAAGTCGAGGAACGACTCCGCGTCCGTGGTGATCACCGTCTCCGGGATGGGGAACCCGAGCTCGGCCGCGTGGGCGAGCTGGGAGGCCTTGTGCCCGGCCCGCCGGAAGACCGACTCACGGGCCGGCAGGTGGGGGCAGGGCAGGCTCTCCCACAGGTCGGTGACCAGGCTTTCGCATTCCCTGGCAACGTGCGCGGCGACGGCCGGATCGAGGATCTCGGGGTGCGGCGCGGGCCGCGTCGGGCGACGCCACCACAGGGCGGTGACCGCGTCCAGGTCGATGTCCCGCTTCCCGGTGCGCAGCGTACGCCGGATGGGACCGCCCGCCGCGTACGTCAGGTCGACCCGCGCGGAGACGGGGAAGTCGCCGGGGTTGAAGACGGTGACGCGTGCGCCGCGCTCGGTGAGCAGGTCGCCGACGCGGTCGGCGTGCGGGTCGTCGTCACCGGTGAGAATCAGTACGTGCGGGTGGGACACCTCGCCCCTTTCATGGTGTTCGAAGGGGCGGGGACCGCACCCCGGTGCGGCCCCCGCCCTCAGTGCCCTACAGGGCGATGTCGTCCCAGGAGCACATGTTCCCGCCGTAGCTGCCGGTGTTGTACTCCGGCCACATCGCGCCGAATCCGCCGCTCAGCTGCTCTGCGTTCAGCTCCGCGCCCACCGCGCGATGTCGGTGAGCCTCGTTCGTGCGGTTATGATTGGTTACTTTCCTCAGCACACCATGTCGTCGCGGGTGGAGTTCCACCCGGTCCCGGTGAACGCGCTTTCGGGTTGCATCCCGCCGTTCACGCCCTGGAGCTGGCTTTCGTCCAGTTCGGCACCGGCATCGGAGATGTCACGCAGCTCGGTGCGCTGCTTACTGCCCATCTGGGTCCCCCTTTCTGAAGAGCCGGGCGGCTCTCACGGCCACAGCATGTCCGGGCCGACTTGCAATCGGCTGGGAGCTCACAAAGATCTTGCTTGTGCCGCGGATCAGCTCGCCCGTCGCCCGGTTGAGCATCGCTTACTCATGACGCTTCCCGTGGGCTCCACGACGCTTCGAGGTGATGGAGACCTGACCCGGGCCCGAGCGTGCCTCGCACTGGCCCGGACACACCACAGGGAAGGAACGACACCAGTGACCTGGAAGAGAGCCATGGCAGTGACGGTCGCGGCGTTCGCGGCCTGCCTCACCGCCTCCACATTGCCCGCGCGACCGGCGAGCGCCGACCCGGCGGGCGTCTTCAGGACGCTCGACTGGGAGAACCCGGCCGACCGCACCGTTCCCGGCACCCCGCCCAGCGGGTTCCGCACGCACATCGGCATCGCCCACGGCGTCGGCGTGGTGGGGAGCCCGGTGCGGGACGGCTCGTACGCGGCGCGGTTCCAGCTCGACAGGACCGACCCCATCACCTCCAGCAGCAAGCGTGCCGAGATCACGCAGCTCGACTCGCAGCCGCTCAACGCGGACCGCTGGTACGGCTTCAGCGTCAACCTGCCGTCGAGCTGGGTCAGCGACGTCGCCGCCGAGATCGTCAGCCAGTGGCACCAGTGCGACGACCGTGCCTGCGGTGGCGGCTCGCCGCCCCTGGCCCTGCTCACCCAGGACGGCCACTGGAAGATCGACTTCCGGGGAACCATCATCGACCTGGGCGCCTACAGCACGGGCACGTGGACGGACTGGGCCTTCCACGTGAAGTGGCGCACCGACACCAGCGGGGTGCTGGAGGTGTGGCGCAACGGCGCGGCGGTCCTGAGCCGCACCGGGGCCACGTTCGCCGGCGGGCCGCGCTCGCCGTACTTCAAGTTCGGCATCTACAAGTGGGACTGGGCGGCCTCGAAGCCGAAGTCCACCATCTCCCAGCGGGTCATGTTCTACGACTCACTGCGGCTGGGCGACGAGCGCGCGGGCCTCGCCGACGTCGCTCCCGGCTCGAACTGCGGAGCCACCGTGCCCGTGGCGGGCGCCTCCGCGTCCACTTACGAGCCGGTCAACCCGCCGGCGAACGCGGTCGACGGGAACCTGGCCACCCGATGGTCGGGACAGGGGTTCGGCGCCTCACTGATCCTCGACCTCGGATCGCTCCGCCGCCTGTGCGGAACCAAGGTGGCCTGGCACCGGGGCGAGGCCCGCTGGAACGACTACACCGTGTACGTCTCATCAGACGGGACCACCTACACCAAGACCTGGGAAGGCCGGAGCTCCGGAACCACCGCCGCACCCGAGACCAGGCTGTTCACCAACGGCCCCCACGACGCCCGCTACGTCAAGATCTCCTTCTGGCAGAACCCCGAGAACGACTGGGCCAGCATCACCGAGGCCGCCGTACTCGGCTCCTGAGCGGCGATACCCGGCCGGGCGCGGGGGCTCCGTCTCCCCGCCCGGCCGCACACGAGGTTCCCCCGCGCTGAAAAGGCGACTCCTTATGCGAAGCTCTCGCGTTCTCTCCCTGATGGCCCTGGTCCCGTTGTGCTCCTCCCTGCTCACCTGCGTGACGTACGGCCCGGCGACGGCGGCGCGGGCCGCCGCCCCCACCGCCGGGACGGATCCGGTCGACGGCGTGGCCATGATCTATCCCAGCAAGGCGGGCGGGCAGACCTGGCACCTGTCCCCCGGCCCGTCCCGCGATCCCCGCCTCGACGGGACCGCCCTGAAGCCGAACCCGGACGGCACCTTCAAGGTCCGCGACGTCAAGACCCGGATCGGCGTGTCCACGACGACCTACGACGAGGGCACGCAGGAGAACGCCCTCGTGTGGTCCCAGCCCGCCCTGCGCTCACGCGGCTACATGCACGACGCCAACGACTGGCGGGACGTCGAGATCACCGGCTACGTCCGCTACCTCTCCGGCGACGACGGCGACGCCTTCACCTGGTACGCGCGTGGCGGCCGGCACACGGGTACGGGCGGGCCTCCGCAGGCGTGCTGGGGGACGGCTTACAAGGGCAACCTGCGCTACCGCGACGGGGCGGTGAGGTTCGAGAAGGAGCTGTACCACGACGGGGGCGCGGGTTACGCGCAGGATCCGTACCAGAACGGCGGCGCCTCCCTCAAGGGCAGGATGACCGGCTTCAAGGTGGTCATGTACAACATTCCCGGCGGGGTGCGCATGGAGGCCTACCTTGACCGCGGCGGCGACGGCCGCTGGACCAGGGTCTCCACCCGGGACGACACGGGCACCTGGCCCATTGACACCGCCAACCGCTGCGGCGGCGGGAACTCCGAGACGATCACCTGGGGCGGCCCCAAGGCGGCGTTCCGGTGGGACGCGGCCACGGACGTCGACGTCGCCAGGCTGAGCGTCCGCGAGATCGACCCGAGTGGGGGCTCCTGCGGCACCATGCTCAGCCCTGCCGGGGTGTCGGCCACCACCTACGAGCCGGTCAACCCGCCGGCGAACGCGGTCGACGGGAACCTGGCCACCCGATGGTCGGGACAGGGGTTCGGCGCCTCACTGATCCTCGACCTCGGATCGCTCCGCCGCCTGTGCGGAACCAAGGTGGCCTGGCACC
The DNA here is from genome assembly GCF_049674955.1 of Sphaerisporangium viridialbum. Lineage (GTDB taxonomy): Bacteria > Actinomycetota > Actinomycetes > Streptosporangiales > Streptosporangiaceae > Sphaerisporangium > Sphaerisporangium viridialbum. The sequence goes on from NZ_CP187232.1 coordinate 4,738,756, forward strand.
GGGGCGAGGTCCGCTGGAACGACTACACCGTGTACGTCTCATCAGACGGGACCACCTACACCAAGACCTGGGAAGGCCGGAGCTCCGGAACCACCGCCGCACCCGAGACCAGGCTGTTCACCAACGGCCCCCACGACGCCCGCTACGTCAAGATCTCCTTCTGGCAGAACCCCGAGAACGACTGGGCCAGCATCACCGAGGCCGCCGTACTCGGTCCGACGTGATCGGGGACGTCAGACGGGCCGTCCCCAGACCGGTCCGACCGGCGTGACCATCCGGGGCAGCCCAAGTGCGTCCGGCAGCTCGTCCCTGCCCCGGATGCCCAGCTTGCCGTAGGCCCGGTGCAGGTGGTTGGCCACGGTCCGCCGGGACAGGCCGAGCCGGGCGGCGATGGCGTCGTTCGCCAGGCCGGCGGCGGCCAGCTCGCACGCCTCCCGCTCGCGACCGCTGAGCACCGCCGCCGGCGCCGCGCTGTCCCAGGGCGGGCGGTACCCCTCGCACAGCTCTACGAGCCGGCGGCTCCGTGTCCGCAGCCGGGCCGCGCGGCGGGCGTCGCCCCGCGCCTCGGCGACGCCCGCGGCGGTGGACGCGGCCTCGGCCGCCAGGCTGTTGTACCCGCGATGCTCCAGCGCGCCGGACGCCGCCTCCAGCCCTTCGACGTCGGCCCTGGAGGCGGCACGGGCGTGCCGGGCGAACAGCCGGAACAGCTCGCTGTCGCCGCGCTCGGCGACGTCGTGAAGCGCCTGCGCGACGCGGGAGGAGGGCCGCAGCCGCGCGGAGTAGTACAGGGTCTCCGAGGCCTTGGTGAGCCACCCCGCCGACTCGTACCGGTGGGCCAGCAGAGCCGCATCCGAGGCCGAGGCCCGCCAGGCGCCGGTGTGGGCCCTGATGCGGATTCTCGCCAGGTGGAGGTGATCATGCAGGCTCGACTCCGCCGGCAGGCGGCGCGTGATCTCGCCGAGCACCCGGCGGCCTTCCTGCGCGCGGCCGAGGGAAGCCAGGCAGGCGGCGTATTCGGCGAACACGTAGACCTGGATCGGAAAGGGGATGTGATCCTCCAGCAGCGCGCGAGCCTCCTGGAAGTGCGGCAGGGCGCGGGCGGGACGCCCGGCCCACGTCTCGCAGATGCCCAGCTCGAAGGCCAGCAAGGTGACCTCGGCCGAGGCGGCGTGCTCAACGGCCGTCCGGTAGCCCGACCCGGCGGCGGCGAAGGCCTCGCCGAGCCGCCCGGCGAGGACGAGCGCCTGGACGCGGCAGGCCGTCGTGGCCGCCTCCATCGCGCCCCAGACGGACGGGACGCCCAGCCGGCCGTTCGCGTAGTCGTCGGCCACCCGTGCCGGGCGGCCGAGGTAGAGGTCCAGGTAGGCGCGGAGCGGCTCGCACACGCTCGCGATCACGGGGTCCCCCACCAGCGAGGACAGCTCCCGCAGGCCGGTCGGGGCGCGCTCGTTCCCGTCGGCGCCGAAGGTGTCCAGCGCCAGCTCCGCGACCCGCAGCTCGGCCGCGGCCGCCCCCTCCAGGGGCCCGAAGGTGCGGGCACGCCGTACGACCGCCTGCGCCTCGGCGGGGCGTCGCAGGTTCCAGAAGAGGTTGAGCGCCCTCAGGGCGGCGACGCGCGCCCGCTCGCCCGGCGCGTCCACGCCCTCTCCCTCGGCCATCCGCCCGGCGAGCAGATCCTCGGCCTCGGCCGCCTTGTCCTGGGCGACCAGCGCCCGTGCCAGTGCGTCGGCGCCTGCCTCCGGACGCGCACGGCGGGCCAGCCGTTCGGACAGGGGCGCGTCGCGGCGGGCCAGCGCGTCGCGGGCGGCGCCGAGCACCTCCTCGTCGGGCACCGGGTCGCCCGCCGCGAGCCGCCAGGTCACCGCCCGCAACCCCGCGTCACCCGCCGCCCCCGGCTGCGAGGTCACCGCGCGCGACTCCGCGTCGTCCGGCGCCGGCCGCCCCCGCGTCACCGCGCGGGCGAGCGAGCGGTAGATGTCCCTGCGGCGGCCCTCGCCGGTCTCCGCCCTCACGACCTCGCCGTACAGCGGATGCCCGACCCGTACGACCAGGTCGCGGCGGACCCGTTCGACGGCGATGAGGGAGCGCCGTTCGAGCTCCTCCAGCACGGGCGTGCCGACGAGCGTCTCCACCACCTCCAGCGGCACGGGCTCGGCGTGGGCCACGCACGCCAGGGCGTGCGCCTCCTCGGCGGTGAGCCCGTCGAGCAACGCCGCCACCAGGTCGCGCAGCCCCCGGTGCGCCGGCATCCGGCCCTCCCATCGCCACACCGCGCTGACCCTGCGCAGGCCACCCGAGGCGAGGCACGCCTCCAGCAGGTGCCGCAGGAAGAGCGGGTTGCCCTGGGTGGCGCGCCACAGCTTGTCGACGGTCAGCCCGTCGACCGGTCCCTCCAGCGCCTCGCCCAGCAGCGCGGTGACGGCCTCCCGGCTCAGCGCCTGCACCGCGAAGGTCTGGACGTACGGCCGTCGGAGCAGGCCGAGGACGGCGGGCGTCCGCATGGCGCCGGTCCTGGCCGCGGCGACGATCCGCACGCCCGCGGTGGCCGCCAGGTGCTGCGCCAGCACGATGGACGCCTCGTCGAGATGGTGCGCGTCGTCGATGGCCAGCACGCACGCCCGGTCACCGGCCGCCTCGAGCAGCGCGCTCCTGGCCGCGCCGAAGATGTTGGCCATGCCGTGGTGTTCGCCGTCGGGCAGCAGCGCGGTCACCGCCGCGAACGGCAGGCCGCTCGACGCCTCGGCTCCCGCCACCACGACGACGTGCATCCCCTCGTCGCGACAGCGGGCCACGATCGAGTCCAGCAGCCGTGACTTGCCGATCCCCGCCTGCCCCACCAGCAGCACACCGGGCACGCCGTGCGCTCCGAGCTGCTTCACCACGGCCCGGGTCTCGGCCGTCCTTCCGACGAAGGGCCAGAGGAGACGCGGCGGGGGCGTGCCGCCTCCAGAGGGCCTCTCGTCCCGCACGTCGCCGCACAGCCGCATGTGACCCTCCTCGCCGGGCAGGAAACCCATCCGCGTCAATCTCCTCCATCGAATATGGGAAAGCAACGAGAGCCGAACCGAGATCCCCCATCGGCCGGGGGACGCCGGTGGGAGCGCCGAAGCGAAGGCCGGGAGGCGAGCACCGACCATGCCGACACATATCGGGGAATGGCCGGCCGTGGGCCGCGACGAGATCGTGCGGGAGATCCACCGTGTGCTGGCGCTCGCCTCGGGGCCGGGGGTGCTTCTCGTCGGCGAGGCCGGGGTGGGCAAGACCCGGCTCGCGGACCTCGTCCTGACCCGGCTCGCCGGCACAGGGGCGCTCGTCCTGCGCGGGGCCGCCACCGAGGCGACCACGGGCATCCCCGGCATGGGCCTCGCCAGCCTGCACGTCCACGGTGACGTCCGCGAGCCCGCCGCCGGACGACTCGCGGACGCCGCCGCCCAGGGACGCCAGGTCGTCATCGGGATCGACGACGCCGACCATCTCGACGCGTCATCGGCCGCGGCCATCTCGGGCCTCTCCGAGACCATGCGCCTCAAGCTGGTGCTCACCGCACGGCAGGGCACGATCCCCGACGTGGGCGGGGGCGGGCGGCCGGCCGTACTCCCCCTCGGCAGGCTCTCCCGGGACGCCCTCTCCGACCTGCTCACCCGCGTGCTCGGCGGGCAGGTCGACGGGCTCACCGCGCACATGCTGTGGCGGCTCACCCGGGGCAATCCGAGGCTGCTCCGGCGCGCCGTCGAGATCGGCCTCGAAACGGGCCGCCTCGCGCGTGATCGCGAGGTCTGGTCGTGGCGCGGGCGGGAACTCGGCCATCCTCGCGTGCGCGAGCTGGCCACCGCCGACCTCGGGACGTTCGAGGAGGACCAGTCCAGGGCGCTGGAATACGTCGCGCTCAGCGGATCCCTCCCCCTGGAGGTCCTGGACTTCCTGGTCGGCCGGGAGGTCACGACCCGGCTGCTGGACCGCGCCGTCATCGCCCCCGCGGCCGGGCGCGTCCGCCAGGTCACGATGGCGCACCCCTTCTACGGGCAGGCCCTGCTGACCGGGCTCGGCACCCTCCGCCGCCGCCAGGCGTACCGGGACCTGGTGACGGCCGCCGGGCAGGCCGGCGTTCCCGGGCCTCACGACCCGCGGCTCGTGCTGTGGCGCCTCCGGGCCGACCTGCCCGTACCTGTCCACGCGACCGTCGCGGCGGGTGAGGCCGCCCTGGACGCCGGGGACGTCACGCTGGCCGGGGACCTCTCCGACCACATTCCCGGCCCGCGCGGCGCGGCCCTGCGCGGGCAGTCGCTGATCGCGCGGGGGCGGCCGGAGGAAGGCGAGCGCCTGCTCGCCGAGCACTGCCCCGGCGGCGAGACCAGCGCCCTGCGGTCGCTCAGCCTGTTCTGGGGGCTGAACAGGGCGGCCGACGCGCGGGCCGAGCTGAGCCGGGCAAGGGAGTCACAGTCGGGGGCCGGCGAGGACCTCGACGTGGCGGACCTGTCGCTCGCGATCTTCACCAGGCGAGGCACCCGGCGCTCGCTCGACATTTCGCCCCTCGCCCCGCCCCGCGATCGCCGGCTCGACCCGCTAGTGGCCGAGGCGGCCGTGGCGCTGCGGGCGTACCACCTCACCTTCGGCGGCAGTCCCGCGCGGGCGGCCAGCGCGTTCGACGGCGAGACGCCGCTGCCCCTGCGGTGGCCCGCCATGCGCGGGTCCGCCGCCGCCTGCCACGTGTACGCGCTCGTGCTGGCGGGCAGGCTCCGCGAGGCGGTCCCGCTCGCCGAGCGCTACTACGAGGAGGCCGTGCGGCGCGGGGAGCCCACCGAGGCCGTCCTCCTGAGCCACCAGCGGGGCCTGTGCGCGATGTGGGCCGGTCAGCCGAGACGCGCCCTCGCCCCGCTCCGCGAGGCGCGGGCGCTGGTGGACGACCACACGCCGTTTCCGGTCCGGGTGTTCATCGGCTGCGAGTACGCCGTCTGCGTGGCCACCCTCGGGCACCTGGACGAGGCGTACCAGGAGCTCGACCGGCTCCGCGAGCGGATCCCGGATGACCTGGGCGTGCGTGACCGGGTCGAGTTCAGCCGGATCCGCCTGCTCGCGTACTCCGGCAGGCTGGCCTACGCGGCCGACCTCGCCGATCGGCTCGCGGATCAGTACCTGTCCGAGGCGCGGCTGACCACCGCCGTCGAGTGCGCCTACTTCCACGCCCGGCTCCGCCCCACCTCCCAGGCCGCCGAGCGGCTCCGCGCGGTCGCGGGCCGATGCGACAGCCCCCTGTTCGAGCTCTTCGCCCGCCACGCCGGCGCGCTGGCCAGGCGGGACGCCGGATCGCTGCGCGCGGTCGCCGCCGAGTTCACCGCCCTCGGCTACCTCGGCCTGGCTCTCGAAGCGTCCCTCGCCGCGAAGGCACGGCTCCCTGAGCAGCCCGCGGACCGGCGGCTCGCGGACCTCGCCGAGCTTTGCGACGGGTTCCACAGTCCGTGGCTGGACGCGGTGCCGCGCGCCTTTCCCCGGCTGACCAGCCGGGAGCGTGAGGTCTGCGAGCTGGCGGCCTCGGGCCTGAGCAACCCGGCGATCGCGGCGGATCTCGGCGTATCCGTGCGCACCGTGGCCAACCTCCTGGGGAGGGCCTACGAGAAGCTCGGCATCCGCAGCCGCCGGCACCTGGCCTCCGCGCTCGACCTGAAGCTGAGCGACCGCACCCCGGGGTGAGCACAGGCGCCGGGTCGGGCGGGGGTGTCATCCGTGTTCGCCGCCGAGCAGGTAGCGGCCGAGCGGCCTGACGACGGCGGTCAGCCGGCGAAGCTCGTCCGGGGTGCAGGGGGCCAGAGGCGGGGCCGCGTGCGGCGGGCACAACCCCCATGAGGCGAGGAGCGCCTTGACCGAGGGCACGCCGGGCCGTACCGAGTGCAGGCCGGTGAGCTCGGTGACCAGCGACTGCAGGCGGCCGGTCTCGGCCCGGTCCCCCGAGTCGTGGGCAGCCACCAGGTCCAGGGCCAGCCTCGGCGCGAGGTTCGCGATGCCCGGCACGATGCCCCTCGCGCCCGCGCGCAGCGCGTCGGCGAGGCCCTGCTCGTACCCCTGGCTGACCGCGAAGTCCGGCCTGCGCCGCGCGGCCTCGATGACGTACGCCAGCAGCGGCCCGTCGCCGGAGGAGTCCTTGACGCCGGCCACGCCCGGCATCTCGATGAGCGCGTCCACGCAGGCCGGTGTGAGCGGGGTGGCGTAGCGGGGCGCGTTGTAGGCCACCACCGGCAGGCCGAGCCCGGCCACGGCCCGGTAGTGCGACAGGACCTCGCTCTCGGAGTGCCGGAAGTAGATGGGCGGGCTGAGGACGAGCGCGTCGGGTGACGCCTCGGCGGCCAGCTTCGCGCGGTACAGCGCCTCGTCGGTGCCGGGGGCCGTGACGTTGACCAGGATCACTCCCCCGGGCACCCGGGCACGCCAGAGCGCGGCAGTCTCGGCGACGAAGTCCCCGGTCAGGCCGGCGCGCACCAGCGGGCCCTCGCCGTTGCTGCCCAGCAGCATCAGCCGGCGCACGCCCGTGGCCGCGAGCGCGTCCAGCAGCGGGGCCGCTTCCGGGGCGGAGGGCACGCCCGGCCGGGACATCGGCGTCACCAGCGGCACCACGACGCCGTCCAGCGGTCCGGTCATGGCTAGTACCCCCTTACCTGGGGCCAGGACAGCTCGACGCCGTCCCTGACCAGCTCGGCCCGGAACCGTTCGAGGGCCGCGGTGTCCTCGTACACCTGGCCGGGTTCCAGCCGGTGTTCCAGGCAGTGCGCCGCCAGGGCTCCGGCGACCTCCCCGGCGTTCCACTCGACCGGGTGCAGCCGGTAGCAGCCGTTGGTGATGTGCGTGGTGCCGATGTTCTTCCCGGCGGCGAGCAGGTTGCGCACGCGCACCGGCAGCAGCGCCCCGAGCGGGATCTGGAACGGGCAGCTTCCGACGTCGATGTAGTTGTCGCCTCCCGTGGAGGGATGCAGGTCGATGCGGTACATGCCGACGCCGACCGAGTCCGCGTAGGACACCGCGCCGTGCTCGCCTCGGACCGCCAGGGACAGGTCCTGCTCGACGACGGTGCGCCGGGCGCGGATCCGCCGCGACTCGCGGATGTACGGCGCCTTGGCCAGCCCGTCGGAGGTGCCCATGACGTCGGGGCGCAGGCGCAGGCCCGGCCATCCCGTGCCGCCGTCGGGCCTCGGGGCCTCGGTCTGCAGCCAGTAGAGCATGCTCAGCGAGAGCTGCCGCGCCCCGTCGAGGTGCTTGTCCCGCTCCGCGCCGGACACCCCGATCAGCGGGCCGGGGAGGTAGTCGATCATCGGCCAGTTGACGGTGACGACGTCGCTGTCCAGGGCGCCGGGCTCGAACAGCTCCTTGGCCAGGATGCGCCGGAAGACCCACAGATCGCGGTCGCCCGCGTCGAGGCTCTGGTCGGCGGTCACCGGCCCGGTGGGCGCGTGGGGCACGAAGGTCCGGCCGATCGGCACCAGAGTCCGGGGGTCCGGGGCGACCAGGCTGAGCAGGCGGTCCGGCCAGAACGGCGGCCGGTAGTCCCGCCAGAAGCCGTACTGGTCCGGCCGGTCGATGGTGTGGTCCTCCCCCTCGCGGTGCTCGATCGCGAAAGTCCAGGAGAACGCCTGCATGTTGTCCGGCTGCGCGACCACAGGAGCGCTCGGCTCGCCGGTGTCGGACCTGGACTCGAAGCCGGTCACGTGCTCGACGTTCGCGAGCGGCAGCAGGTCGCCCAGTTCGGTCGCGTCCAGGATGTACGGGGCGGTGGCGTGGACCACCTCGCCGTCCGGTCCTTCGAGGGACACGCCGCTGATCCGGTCGCCGTCCACCTCCGCGGCGACGGGGCGGTGCCGGTAGAGGATCCGCAGCCGGCCCGCGGCGAGGTGGCGGCCCACCATCGCCTCCAGCACGGCCGCCGCGACCCTCGGCTCGTGGCAGAGCCTGCTCACCCTGCCGAGGCCCGGGTTGAGGTCGGGCAGCGCGCGGGCGTCCGGGGTGAGCGGGTACCAGGCGCGGTAGTGGTCCCTGATGGACTCGCGTAGCGCCCGGTAGGACCGGGTGGCGCCGAACTGCTCGATCCAGGGGTGCTCGTCCGGCGGCACTCCCTGGCTGGTGAGCTGCCCGCCGAGCCAGTCGGTCTCCTCCGAGAGCAGTACGCGCCGCCCGCGCCGCAGCGCCGCCAGCGCCGCGGCGACGCCGCCCAGCCCGCCGCCCACTACCAGGACGTCACTCCACACAGCCGTTTGGCCGGCCACTCGTCCATCACTCCTCATGATCGAATACTCAGACTGAACGCGGTGGCCTCCGGGCTCGGCACGCCGAGGCGCACCAGTCCCCGGGCGTCGGCCTCCGCCCGCCATGCGGCGTCGCCCACCCGTACCTCGACCACCGCGCCCGGAGCGGCGTCCGACGGGACCCCGGCGAGGAAGTCGCCCGGCTCGGGGAGCGTGACCACCCCCCGCACGCGGCGGGAGGCGCGCTCGTACCCCGTCACCTCGGCACCGGCGGGCAGGTCGAGCAGCGGGCGGCTGTCGAGCTCGACGGCGAGCCGGTCCCCGGCCCGTACGGCGAGGCGGCCCTCCGACAGCGCGAGGCCTTCGACCGACGCGCGCCTGCGGGGGTGGGCGAACCGCCACCCCTCCGGCCGGGGGTCGGCGAGCTCCTGGACGGCCAGGTAGCCGAGCAGGCCTCCCCAGCCCATCAGCCCGTCGGAACGGGCCTCGAGCGCCCGCACGTCCTCCCCCGGCACGATCGGGTAGTTCTCCCGGACGTGGCTGTGCTCGGTCCACTCGCGGAGGAACAGCCGGAGCAGTGCGTCGACGATCGGCCCGCTGTGCCCGTCGAGCCCGTACCGGCGCAGCCCCTCGACGGCTAGGAACGCCATGGGCGCCCACACCCGGCCTCGCCAGTAGCGGGTGCTGAACCCGGGGTCGTCGCGGGCGGTGCTGGGCAGCGGCGGGTCGCCGCCGAGCGTGCCGGGCGACAGCAGGTCGTTCACCAGCGCCTCGGCCCGCTCCGGGTCGGGCAGGCCCGCCAGCAGCGGGTACAGCAGCGTCGGCGAGGTGTGCCCGGAGAAGCGGCCGTCCGCCCACCGGTTGCCGTACCGGCCGCGCTCGGTGTCCCAGAGCAGGTCGCGGGTGCGCTCCGCGAGGCGGTCGCCGTCCCGTGCGAGCGTCTCGGCCGCCTCCGCGTGGCCGAGGAGTCCCGCGATCCGGGCCAGCGCCTCCGCGTCGGCGACGTACAGGGCGTTGAGCCCGGCGTCGGCCAGGTTCATGGTGTGCGTGGCCTCGTCGAGCACCGCGTCGTCGTACATCGGAGAGTCGTCCAGCCCGGACTCCCTGCGCGCCCGGTCGATCGTGGCCGACCCCGGGTCGCCTTCGACCGGGTCGGACCCCCAGGCCAGCAGCCCGTGCGGGCCGCGCCGGGCGGACGCCCACCAGGCGTGCCAGTCACGCAGCACCGGGTACGCCCGCTGGAGCAGTTCGCGGCGGCGGGACTCGCCGGACAGGCCGCTGCCGAGGTAGGCCTTCAGCACGGTGTAGGCGCCCACCGGGGGCTGGGAACGGTCGTCGGTGCGCCCGAGGTCGTCGCTGACGCGGTTCGGCAGCATGCCGTCCGCGCCCGCCTGGTCCAGGATCTGCGCGAAGATCCCCTCGGCGTAGGCGGGATCGGCCCACGCGGCGACGAGCCCGGTGAAGAACGTGTCCCACGTGTGCAGCGCCCACCGGCCGTAGAACCCCTCCCTCGCGCGGCAGACGAAGTCCCGCGAGGTCGGTGTGAGCACCCTGCCGAGGTCGGGGGCGAAGATGGTGTTCCAGGTCAGCGCCCGGGTCATGGCGTCGCCGGCGTCCCCCAGCCAGCCGGAGGTGCGCAGGCGGGCGGCGTCGGCCTCCTCCATCGCCCTGCCGACCCGGGCGCGTACGCTCCCGGCGGCGCCCGTCCTGCTCAGGCGGATCTCGGCGGCGTCGCCGCGGAACACCAGCCCCTCGGGGAGCACGCCGGGCGCGGAAGAGCACTCCAGCAGCCAGACGCCGCCGCCGTGCTCCACGACGATGCCCTTGCCCGGCTCCTCGCGGACGGCGACGGCGGCGCCGCCGAACCCCGGGGCCTCGTCGAGGAGGAGGACGAGTTCCGCCGCGCCCGGGCCCCGGTCCGCGAGGACGTCCAGCTCGTCGTCGCCGCCGCGCGCCTGGAGACGCAGCTCGGTGCCGTGGGCGTGGACGGTGACGGCGCAGTACCCGCCGTCCGGCGTGTGGTGGCCGAGCCGGACCAGGCCGCGGCGCCAGGTGAACCCGTCGAAGACCTCTCCCCGCGGGGAGCGGAGCGCGAACCGGGCGCGCAGGCCGGTGGGCAGGTGCACCCAGGCGGTGTGGTGCTCGACGTCCCAGGTGTTCCACCCCCTCGGCTCGGGAATGGTGGCGGCCATCAGCCCTCCGCTCCTTCGATGTCGAGAGCCGCGTCGAGCAGCTCCCTGGTGTACGGGTGCCGGGGTTCGGCGAACAGCGTTTCGGTGTCCCCGGTCTCGACCAGCTCTCCGCGCCGCATGACCGCCACCCGGTGGGCGATCTGCCGCACGACGCCGAGGTCGTGGGTGATGAACAGGATGGACAGGTCGTGGCGTTCCCGCAGGTCCACGAGCAGCCGCAGGATCTGCGCCTGCACCGAGACGTCCAGCGCCGACACCGCCTCGTCGCAGACCAGCAGCCTCGGCCTCAGCGCCAGCGCCCTGGCGATGCTGACCCGCTGGCACTGCCCGCCCGACAGCTCGGCGGGGCGCCGGCCGATGACGGTGGCGTCCAGGCCGACCTGGTCGAGCAGGGTGCGGACCGCGGCGGCGCGGTCTCCGTCCGGCGCCGCCGAGGGGTGCGCCTCCCAGCCCTCGGCGACGATCCGCCCCACGGTCAGCCGGGGGTTCAGCGACGACCTGGGGTCCTGGAACACCATCTGGATCGAACGGCGCAGCGCGGGCGGCCGGCGGGCCTCCAGCCGCCGGCCGTCGAAGGTGAGCCCACCGGCGCTCGGCCGGGTGAGGCCGACGACGCACCGGGCCACCGTCGTCTTCCCCGAGCCGGACTCGCCGACCAGCGCCAGCGTCTCGTTCCTGCCTATTCGCAGGTCGACGCCCGCCACCGCCTCGACCCTGGTGCCGTTCGGACGCCAGGGCCGCCGCGCCCGCCCGAAGGCGGCCCGCAGGCCCCGCACCTCCAGCAAGGGGTCAGAGGACGCCCACAGGGGTGTCACGCCGCGACCTCCTCGGCGAAGTGGCAGGCGCTCCAGCGGCCCGGCGCGACCTCCCGCACGGCCGGCACCTCGGTCGCGCAGCGCTCGCGCGCCATCGGGCAGCGCGGGTGGAAGGCGCACCCGCCGGGCCGGGCCAGCGGACTGGCGGGCGCGCCGGGCAGCGGGGCGACGAGCGGGCTCGTGGCCCGCACCGCCGGCACGCTGGCGGCCAGCGCCTTGGTGTACGGATGCCGTGGCGCGCGCAGGAGCTCGCGCGTGGGGCCGCGCTCACAGACCCGGCCGGCGTAGAGCACCACCAGGTCGTGCGACACATGGGACATGACCCGCAGGTCATGGCTGACCAGCAGCATGGACATGTGGCGCTCGTCCTGCAGGGTGCGCAGCAGCCGCAGGATGCGGGCCTGCACGGTGACGTCCAGCGCGGTGGTCGGCTCGTCCGCGAGCACCAGCGACGGCTCGCCGGCCAGCGCCAGCGCGATCATCGCCCGCTGCCGCATGCCGCCCGAGAACTGGTGCGGGTAGTCGCGTGCCCGCCTGCCCGCGTCCGGGATGCCCGCGAGGCTCAGCAGCTCGACCGCCGCCCTCGCCGCCCGGCGGCGGGACGCGCCGTTACGCCGCAGGAACTCACCGACCTGGCGGCCGATGCGCTGGCTCGGGTTGAGCGCGGACAGCGGGTCCTGGAAGATCATGGAGATCTCGCGGCCGCGCACCTGCCTGCGCCGGCGGTCGCCGGCGGCGAGCAGGTCCTCCTGTCGCAGGTGGATGCTCCCGGTCGTGGCCGCCCTCGGCGGCAGCAGGCCGATGACCGCCATCGCGAGCATCGTCTTGCCGCTGCCCGACTCGCCGATGAGGCCGGTGGTACGGCCGGACCGGACGGTGAAGGTCACGTCGTGGAGGATCGGAGCCGCGTTCCCCCCAGCCGGGAGGAACACGCTGAGGCGCTCCACCCGCAGCAGGTCCACCGGCTCGGCCGGCGCCGCCCCGGGCATCAGGGGCACGCTCGCGGGCGAGCTCATGAAAGCGTCACGGTGGAGAAGTCCGGCAGGTAGCTGGGGCTGGGCTCAAGGCCGTGCACGTTCGACCGCCAGGCGTAGGCGATCTTCAGCGACATCGGGTACATGCCGACCGCGTCGGACCAGATGATCTGCGCCGCCTTGGCGTACAGGGCCTTGCGCTCGCCGACGTCGCTGGTCGAGCCCGCCCCGCCGAGTACGCGGTCGAGCTCGGGATTGCAGTAGCCGTTGCGCTTGGCCGCGCAGGTGTACAGCCGCCCGAGGTTGGTCGCCGCGTCGAACGTCGGCGTCGACAGCGACTGGAAGTTGATGTCCCAGTTCATGGCGAGCAGGTCCTTGAGGAAGACGGCGCTCTCCTTCTCGGCCGGCTCCGCCTTGACGCCGATCTTCGCCAGGTCGGCGGCGACCGCCTGGGTGAACTGGCGGAACTCCGCGCCGCTGAACTGCAGCTTGAGCGGCTTCGCGAAGTCGAACCCGGCGGCCTTCAGCGCCGCGCGAGCGGCGTCCGGGTCGTACCGCACCGGGTCCTGCGGCGCGTAGCCGAGCACGGAGGGGGCGACGACGGACTTGGACGGCTCACCGGTCTGCGGGTACAGCGCCTTGATGATGGCCTCGAAGTCGACCGCCTGCCACAGCGCGCGGCGCACCTCGGGCCGTTCCAGCGCGGGCCGCGACGAGTTGAACCACATGGTGTACACCGACGTGGCGGGGACCGTCTTCACGGTGACGTTCCCGTCGCCCGAGAGCTGGCCGAGCTGGTCGTCCGGGATGCCCCAGGTGGCCTGGATCTCGCCGGTGCGCAGGGCGGTCATCCGCGCGGAGATCTCCGGGATGACCCGGAGCACCAGCCGGCCCACCTTCGGGACGCTGCCGTAGTACCGCGTGTTCGGGACGAGCTCGACGACCTGACCAGGCGTGAACCGGTCGACCACGAACGGCCCCGAGCCGACGGGCTTGGCGAACGAGGTGTCGGCGACGCCGGAGGGGGTGATGAAGAAGAGCGTGAGCTTGCCGGGCAGCGCGGGCTCGGGAGCGGCCACCGTGAACACGACGGTGTCCGGCCCGCTCGCCTTGACGCTCACCCCGGGGAAGTTGCCCGCGTTGGGCCCCTTGAGGTCGATCATCCGGTTGAAGGACGCGACGACGTCCTCGGAGTCCAGCGCGGACCCGTCGGAGAACGCCGCGCCGCCACGCAGCGTGAAGGTCCACTCCGTGGCGTCGGCGTTGGGCTGCCACTTCGTCGCGAGGTCGCCGGCGAGCTCACCGCTGGTGGACGCCCGCACCAGCCGGCTGTAGATGGCCTGGCCGGCGATCTGCGTGCCGGTGGCGGCGCCCGCGGCGCCGTGCGGGTCGAGCGCCTCGGTGGGGTACGGGCTCGCGACGGTCAGCGTGCCGCCACCGGCTCCGGCCTCGGGGGTGGACGTGGTGGAACATGCGGCGGAAAGGCTCAACGCGACGACCACTGCGAGGGTCGCCTGCGCGCGTCGGCGCACTGCCATCGGTTACTCCTTACGGGGGCCGTGAGCGCTGTCGCTCGCGGTGGTGAGGGTGAAGCTGGGGGCGCCACGGCGGGCGCCGGTCCGGAAGAAGGCGTTGAACTGGTCGCCCAGCAGGCCGACGCTCACGACCAGGAGCGCCAGCGCGAGCCCGGGGAACAGCGAGATCCACCAGGCGGTGGACAGGTACTCCTTGCCGGTCGCGATCGTCTGGCCCCACGAGACCGACGAGGGCGGAAGGCCGATGCCGAGGAAGCTCAGCCCGGCCTCGGCGAGCACGACGAGGCCGAACTCGATGGTGGTCAGGGCGACCACCGGCCCGACGACGAAGGGAAGGACGTGGCGGGTCATGATCGTGCGCCGCGGCAGTCCCATGACCCGGGCCGCCGCCACCCACTCGCGGTCGCGCAGGGCCAGGGCCGAGCCGCGCGACAGCCGGGCGAACGAGATCCACCCGGTGAGGGCGAGCGCCACCACGACGACCAAGACGCTCCGGCTGAACAGGCCGGCGACGACGATGGCCAGCACGATGCCGGGGAACGCCAGCAGCACGTCCACCGACCGGCTGAGCAGCGCGTCGACGAGGCCGCCCGTGTAGCCGGCGACGACCCCGACGGCGACCCCGACGACGGCGGACAGCGCCACGGTCAGGGCGCCGATGAGCACCGAGGTCCGGGCCCCGTGGATCACCTGGCCGAGCACGTCGCGGCCGAGCGGATCGGTGCCGAGCCAGGCGGTCGTGCCGTGGCCGGTCACCGAGCCGGGCCCGAGGAGCCGGTCGGCCAGGGACGTGGCCACCGGGTCGTAGCTGACCAGCAGCGGACCGGCCAGCGCGACGGCGGCGTAGAGACCGACGATCACGGCGGGGATCCAGCGCGCCCACCCGCCGCGCCTGGGCCTCGCCGTGCGGGCCGGGGTCGCGGGCAGGCCGGGTGACGGCTTGGCGAGGGCGCTCGTCATGATCTCGCTCCGGTGCGGATGCGCGGGTCCAGCAGGGCGTACGACAGGTCGGCCAGCAGGTTGAGCACGACGACGATGCCCGCGACGAGCAGCGCGGCCGCCTGGACGACGGCGTAGTCACGGGTGCTCACCGACTCGACCACCAGCGAGCCGAGGCCGGGCCACGCGAAGACGTTCTCGACGATGACCGCGCCGCCGAGCAGCGCGCCCATCTGCAGGCCGACGATGGTGACCACAGGGACCAGCGAGTTGCGCAGCGCGTGCCCGGTGAGGGCCTGCGCGCTGGTCAGCCCCTTCGACCGGGCCGTCTGGATGTACGGCTCCTGCATCGCGTCGGCGACGCTCGTACGGGTGATGCGCGCGACGATGGCGGTGAACGGCAGCGCGAGGGTGACCGAGGGCAGGATCAGGTGCTGCGGCGACCCGACCCCCGAGCTGGGCAGCAGGCCGAGCGTCGCGGTGAACAGCAGCACCAGCATGATGCCGGCCCAGAAGGTCGGCATGCCCTGCAGCAGGATCGTGATGGCGGAGACCAGCCGGTCGAGACGGCTGTTCGGGCGGTAGCCCGCGAGCATCCCGAGCGCGAGGCCGGAGACCGTGGCGATCAGGGTGGCGGCCGCCGTCAGCTCGGCGGTCGCCGGGACGCGGTCCAGCACGACGTCCATGGCGGGCATGCCGAACCGGTACGACTGCCCGAAGTCCAGGTGCGCGAGCCGGCCCAGGTACGACAGGTACTGCGCCACCAGGCCCTGGTCGAGCCCCATGCGCTCCCGCAGCGCCGCGACCTCGTCCGCGCCCGCGTCCGGCCCCAGCAGGAGCGAGGCGGGGTCGCCGGGCGCCAGCCGGATCAGGGTGAACATCAGCGTCACCGCGCCCCACAGCACGAAGACGCCGACGGCCAGGCGGCGGGTGACGAGGGAGCTCACCGCCGGCCTCCCGGGCGTCGCGGAGCCGCGACCGTCTGGCCGGGGATCTGGACGCAGTCCAGCAGCACCTGCCGTGCCTCGCCGTCGTCGGCGTCGAGGAGCTGGATCAGCAGGCGTACGGCCTGCCGCCCCATCTCCGGCCGGGGGATGGCGAACCTGGTCCAGTCGTGCGCCCTGCCGGCGAGGGACGGGTCGCCGAGCAGGGCGACCGACAGGTCGTCCGGAATCGACAGCCCTGCCGCCGCCGCGGCGGCCTCTATGCCGGCGGCGACGGAGTCGTCCTCGCTCGGCTCGGCGACGATCGCCGTCACTCCGCTGTCGGCCCACGCCCGCAGATCGGCCTCGGTGACGGCGCCTGACGCGGGCAGCCGGTGGACGACGGCGGCGTCCGCGCCCAGGCCAGACGCCTTGAGGCCCTGCCGGTAGCCGCGCTCGCGGTCGCGCGTGGGCTCGGCGCCACCGCGTTCCCGGACGAACAGGATGCGCCGGTGGCCGAGCTCGGCGAGGCGGCACACCAGGTCACGGGTGGCGGAGGCGTAGTCGGCGGCCACGTACGACAGTTGCGCGCCGGGCACCGCCCTGCGCCCGATGAAGACGAACGGGTAGTCCTCCCGTACGAGCTCGGCCAGCTCGGCCCTGCGCACGTGCCGCCCGAGCAGCACGGCGCCGTCGGCCAGCTTCAGCCGGTTGACGCCGTCGACGTAGATCCTGCGAGGTCCCGAAGCGCCCGCCGAGCTGAAGAGCACCAGGTCGTAGCCCTGGTCGGCCACCTCCTCCTCGACGCCGAGGAGGAAGGGGAAGTAGAAGTCGCGCTGGTCGGTCGGGAAGACCGCCTCGAACGTGAAGAGCCCGAGCAGCTGGTTCCGCGCGCCCTTGAGGCTGCGCGCGGCGGCGTTGACCCGGTAGCCGAGCTCCCGCACGGCGTCGAGCACCCTGGCCCGGGTCTCGGGGCTCAGCCTGGCAGGTCGCTCCGGCGTCTCGTTGATGACCTGCGAGACCGTGGCCTGGGAAACCCCCGCGTGACGCGCCAGGTCGACCTGCGTCGGCGGCCGCCTGCGCCGCCCCGGTGCCGGATTGCCCGGTAGGTGCTCGCTCATGGGCGCGCCTCCCTTCGGTGATACGTATCAGCATCTATACGTATTACTTGTGATACGTATCACCGAAGTTAGGACACAGGTCGACAAGCCGTCCAGACAGCGGCCGGAAACGTTTCGGTAACACCGGAAGCCTTCGCGCGACCCCGTGCGCCGGGCATGAAGAAGGGGCCCGGCTCATGCCGGGCCCCTTCCCATGTGCCAGTGGAATCAGTGCGCGAGCACCGGGATCGCTGGGGTGTCGTCCTGCTCGCCCTCGGCGGACGCGGCGGGGTTGCCGCCCTGGTGGCCGGTGGTGACGAGCGTGAGCACGATGGCGGCGGACAGCACCAGGATGCCGACCGCCCACCAGATCGCCGCGGCGTAGCCGTGCACCGCCGCCTGGTTGGCGAAGGCGACCGTGCCGAGGCCGCGCGCCTCGGCGGCGTGCGAGGTGACCCAGGTGGTGGCGGCGCCGGCGGCGATGGTGTTCAGCAGGGCGGTGCCGATGGCGCCACCGACCTGCTGTGAGGTGTTGACCATCGCGGAGGCCACACCCGCGTCGCGCGGCTTGACGCCGTAGGTGGCCAGGCTCATCGCCGGCATGAACGCGGTGCCCATGCCGAGGCCGAGCAGGAGCTGCGCGGGCAGCACCAGGCCGACGTACGAGCTGTCGGTCGCCATCTGGGTGAGGATCAGCATGCCGAGCGCCGCGAGGAGGAAGCCCGGTGCCATCAGCAGCCTCGGTGGGACGCGGGTCATCAGGCGGGCGCCGATCTGCGTCGAGCCGGTGATCATGCCCGCGACCATCGGCAGGAAGGCGAACCCCGACTGCACCGGCGTGAAACCCTTGACGATCTGCAGGTAGTAGGTGAGGAAGAGGAACAGTCCGAACATCGCGATGGTGGCCAGGCCGAGCGACAGGTACACGCCGGCGCGGTTCCGGTCGGTCAGCACGCGCAGCGGCAGCAGCGGCGCCCGTACCTTGGTCTCGACCAGCACGAACGCGGCGAGCAGCACGACGGCCGCGACGAACAGGCCGATGGTTACGCCCGCGGTCCAGCCGTCGGACTCGGCGCGGGTGAAGGCGTAGACCAGGGAGACCAGGCCGAGGGTGGCGAGGACGACGCCGGGGATGTCGAGGCTGCTGCCGTTGCGGGCGCCGGCGGGCTCGCGGATGAGGAGGAAGGCGCCCGTCGCGGCGACGGCGGCGAAGGGGATGTTGACGAAGAAGGTCCAGCGCCAGTCGAGGTACTCGGTGAGGAAGCCTCCGAGGATCAGGCCGACGGCGCCGCCGCCGCCCGCGATGGCGCCGTAGATGCCGAACGCTTTGGCACGTTCCCTTGACTCGGTGAACATGACCGCGAGCAGCGACAACGCGGCCGGGGCCAGCAGCGCGCCGAAGGCGCCCTGGAGCGCGCGGGCACCGAGCAGCATGGCCTCGTTGGCCGCCGCGCCGCCGAGCGCGGAGGCTCCCGCGAAGCCGATCAGGCCGGCGGTGAAGGCGCGCTTGCGGCCCCACAGGTCCGCGATGCGGCCGCCGAAGAGCAGCAGCCCGCCGAACGCCAGGGCGTAGGCCGTGATCACCCACTGGCGGTTGGCGTCGGAGATGCCGAGATCCGCCTGGGCGGAGGGAAGCGCGATGTTCACGATCGTCGCGTCGAGCACGACCATCAGCTGGGCTATGGCGATGATTGCGAGGGCTTTCCAGCGGCGGGGGTCCAAGGGGACCTGGGCCGTTTCAGGCATGGGTCAACTCACTATCGGTGAAAGCGAAAAATGGCGTAAGAGAAGTGATCAGTGGTAGGGGGACTCAGACGGTCGGCGTGATCCTGGTCAGCCGCGTCCCTTGAGGTCCTCGAAGGTGGCGGGGGCTCCGGGCAGCGTGGACCGCGCGGGAGCGCGCAGGCCGTCGAGGAAGAGCTGCAGATGACGCTCCACGAACCTGTCGAGACGCAGGCACGTGGTGCCCGGCAGCGGCCGGGTGAGCTGTGGCAGTGCGATCAGGATGTCACCGGCGCCCACGTCGGACCGGAGCAGGCCGGAGTCGCGCGCCTGCTCCATGATGTCCTCCAGGGCCCTTTCGAGGCGAACGCGTTTCTCGGCGAGCTCGGCGGCGATCGGCTCGCAACCGTCGGACAGCATCGGGCAGAGGGCCCCGATCCGCTCGCCGGCCGCGCCGTGCACGAAACGCCGAAGCGCCTCGAACGCGTCCGGCGCCTCGGCGAGCGCCGATTCGGCCAGCTCCACTATGCGGTCCATGACCTCCAGGGTCACCTGGCGGATCAGCTCCGGGCGGTCGGTGAAGTGCCGGTAGATGGTCGCGTTGCCCACCCCGGCCCGCCGTGCGATCTGGTCGAGGGTCACCTCGGCGCCGTACTCCACGAACGCCTCGCGCGCGGCGGCCACGATCCGCTCCCGGTTGCGCGACGCGTCCGCCCGCATCCGGGGACCGTGGCTCCGCTCGGCGGTCGTGTTCACGGTGCCCATGGCGGCAACCCTTTCTGTTCACCTGCCGTACGAATCGGGGACTTGTTCCCCGTTTCCCGAACGTAGGTGCAAACGGGGACACCCTCCCCGGAAATTTCACGAAGCCTTGTGACCTGCATCACATCACGCTGAGTACGCCCACTTCACCCGTCTCGGGCACCCGCCGCCGGTGTGCGCGGATCGCCCCCAGGGGCCACCACCGGCCTCGTAGCGGAAACAGCGCAATCTAGTCGTTACATTGCAGGGAACCGCTGAAATCTTGCAGACATCTGTTCGTCATTTTAAGGTGTGGGTACCCCCCGGGCACCACCGGTCTGTGTCACTGGCCGCGAAGCGTCCGGCTCTTCGTTGGATGAAGGGTCAGTCGATGAACAAGTCCGGCAGGCTGAAGGCCTGGACGATCGCCACGGTCGTGGCGCTGACGGCGGGAGGGCTGGCCTTCGTGCCGGGCACCTCCGCCTCGGCGGCCACACGAGCCGACTCCCCGTTCGACTTCCCGGGACGCGGCGCCACCGTGCCCTTCGCGGAGATCGAAGCAGAAGACGCCGTCACCTCAGGCCAGGTGATCGGCCCCGACCGCATATACGGTCATCTCCCCTCCGAGGCGTCGGGCCGCAGGGCGGTGACGCTCAGCGGGTCCGGCCAGTACGTGGAGTTCACCCTCACCAGACCGGCCAACGCGATGTCGCTGCGCTACAGCGTGCCGGACAACGCCGCAGGAACCGGCCAGAACACCACCGCCGACCTGCGGGTCAACGGCACGCACCTGAAGGACCTAACCCTCACCTCGCGGTACGGCTGGTACTACGGCGGCTACCCGTTCAACAACAACCCCGGCGACACCAACCCCCACCACTTCTACGACGAGACGCGGACCATGTTCGGCTCCACGCTCGCCGCTGGCGCCAAGGTCCGCGTGCAGTCCAACGGCGGCATCCCGATCACCGTCGACCTGGCGGACTTCGAGGTCGTCCCCGGCCCGATCGCCCGGCCCGCCGGGTCGCTGTCGGTCGACGACTTCGGCGCCGCGCGCAACGGCACCACCGACTCCACGGCCGCCTTCCAGGCCGCGGTGGACGCCGGCAAGGCCCAGGGCAAGGTCGTCTACATCCCCGAGGGCACCTACACCCTGTGGGACCACGTCGTCGTGGACGGCGTGACCCTGGCCGGAGCGGGCCCCTGGTACAGCGTGCTGACCGGGCGCCACCCCACCCAGCGCAACCGGGGCGTCGGCGTCTACGGCAAGTACGTCCAGGGCGGCGGCTACGGAGGCGAGATCCGGCCGCAGGAGGCCGGCGGCCCGAGCCGCAACGTCACGCTCAAGGACTTCGCCATCATCGGCGAGATCACAGAGCGTGAGGACAACGACCAGGTCAACGCCATGGGCGGCGCGATGACCGACTCGGTCGTCGACAACGTCTGGATGCAGCACACCAAGGTCGGCGCCTGGATGGACGGCCCGATGGACAACTTCACCATCAAGAACAGCCGCATCCTGGACCAGACCGCCGACGGCGTGAACTTCCACACCGGCGTGACCAACTCCACGGTGACCAACACCTTCGTGCGCAACACCGGCGACGACGGCCTGGCCATGTGGCCGGAGCGGGTGCCGAACGTCAACGACTCGTTCACGCACAACACGGTGATCCTGCCGATCCTGGCGAACAACATCGTCACCTACGGCGGCAGGGACATCAAGATCACCGACAACGTGGTCAGCGACACCATCAGCAACGGCGGCGGGATCCACATCGCCAACCGCTACCCGGGCGTCAACTCCGGCCAGGGCACCGCGGTCGCCGGCACGATCACCGCCGCGCGCAACACCCTGCTCCGGGCGGGCAACAACGACTACAACTGGCACTTCGGCGTCGGCGCCATCTGGTTCAGCGGGCTCAACGAGCCGGTGAACGCGACGATCAACGTCACCGACACCGACATCCTGGACAGCTCGTACGCCGCCATCCACTTCATCGAGGGCAGCACCAAGACCGTCAACTTCAACAACGTCAACATCGACGGCACCGGCACGTACATGATCCAGGCGCAGTCGGGGGCCACGACGACGTTCACCAACGTCAAGGCCAACCACATCGGCGCGGGCGTCGCCATCCACAACTGCGTCGGCACGAGCTTCACGCCGACCGTCGGCACGGGCAACACCGGCTGGAGCCCCACCTCCACCACCTGCACCGGCACCTGGCCCGACCCGAACTACATCTACCCCGGCGGCGGCGGCACCACGGGCGGCCTGTCCGGCTCCCCCGGCCTCGTCTCCTTCGAGGCGCGCCAGGTCGGCAGCACCAGCCCCGCGCAGGCCGTCACCATCTCGAACGGAGCCACCACGGCGGCCCCGATCGGCTCGGTGACCGTCAGCGGCGACTACGCCCAGACCAACAACTGCGGCAGCTCGCTTGCCGCGGGCGCGTCCTGCACGGTCAACGTCACCTTCAAGCCGACCGCGACCGGCACCCGCACCGGCACGCTCACTGTCGCCAGCAGCGCCCCCGGCGGTCCCGTGACCGTCAGCCTCACCGGAAGCGGCACCAACGGCGTCGCGCTGACCGCCTCCCCCGGCAGCCTGTCCTTCGGGGCGCGGCAGTCCGGCACGACCAGCCCGGCGCAGGCCGTCACCGTCACCAACAGCGGCACCGCGGCGGCGACCCTGAGCGGCGTCACCACCACCGGTGACTACGCCCAGACCACCACCTGCGGCAGCTCGCTGGCCGCGGGCGCGTCCTGCACGGTCAGCGTCACCTTCACCCCGACCGCCTCCGGCAGCCGGCCCGGCACCGTCAAGGTGGCGAGCAACGACGTGAACAGCCCCCTGACGGTGAACCTCTCCGGCAGCGGCATCACCTCGACCACCAACCTCGCCCTCGGCGCGACGATGACGGCGAGCAGCTCCAACGGCGGGTTCCCGCCCGGCAACGCCAACGACGACAACACCGGCACCTACTGGGAGTCCAACAGCAACGCCTTCCCGCAGTGGCTGCAGGCCGACCTCGGCAGCGCGCAGAGCATCGGCTCTGTCACCCTCAAGCTCCCGCCGCCCGCGGCGTGGGCGACCAGGACGCAGACCCTGTCCGTCCAGGGCAGCACCGACGGCACGACCTGGACGACCCTGAAGGCCTCCGCCGCCTACACCTTCAACCCCGCGAGCGGCAACACCGTCACCATCCCCCTGACCACCACCACCGCGCGGCAGGTCCGGCTGAACTTCACCGCCAACTCCGGCTGGCCCGCGGCGCAGATGGCCGAGTTCCAGATCTTCCCCGGCGGCGGCCCCGCCCCGACCGTGTCACTGGCGGCCTCCCCGGCCAGCCTGGCGTTCGACGCGAGGACGGTCGGCAGCACCAGCCCGGCGCAGGCCGTGACGGTCACCAACAACGGCACCGGATCGGCCACGCTCGGCACGGTCGCCACCACCGGTGACTACGCGCAGACCAAGACCTGCGGCGCCACGCTGGCCGCCGGCGCGTCCTGCACGGTCAACGTCACCTTCACCCCGACCGCGACGGGCACCCGCACGGGCACCCTGAGCGTGGCCAGCAACGACCCGAACGGCCCGCTGACCGTCGCCCTCACCGGCACCGGCGGCACCGCTCCTGTCACCAACCTGGCGCAGGGCAGGCCGACCACCGAGACCAGCCACTCCCAGGTGTACGGCTCGGGCAACGCCGTCGACGGCAACGCGAGCACCTACTGGGAGTCGGCCAACAACGCCTTCCCGCAGTCGATCACCGTCGACCTCGGGTCCGCCGTCAGCGTCGGCCGGATCGTGCTCAAGCTGCCCCCGGCCACCGCCTGGGCCACCCGCACCCAGACGCTCACCGTCCTCGGCAGCACCGACGGGACGAACTTCACCAACGTCGTCGGCTCGGCGGCGTACACCTTCGACCCGGCCACCGGCAACACGGCCACGATCACCTTCCCGGCCACCAGCAGGCGCCACCTGCGCCTGACCTTCACCGCCAACAGCGGCTGGCCCGCCGGCCAGCTGTCGGAGTTCGAGGTCTACGCCTCGTAGTCCTCGTACCAGGCCCGGGAGTGCCGGAGGGGGCGTGCACGCCTCCTCCGGCACTCCCTTTCCCGTTCCAGAAACGCGTTCAGGACGGCCGCCCGGGCGTCGCCGCGGTGACGAAGACGGGCGTGACCGACACCGGCAGCCGCAGCATCCCCCCGCCGACCTCGACGGCGGGGGTCCCGCCGAGCGCGTCGACCGCGGTCGCGGCGGGCGCGGACCACGGCCACGAGACGGTGACGGGCGGGTCGTCCTCCCCGTCGAACATGTCGCGGTCGTCCCAGAGCACGAGCAGCGGTTCCCGTCCGGCGCGGTCGACCTCGAACGCGTACAGCGCCGGCCGGTCGGCCACCTCCACGCGGGTCACGTTCCGCACCCCGGCGAGCTGCCCGGCCGTCAGGGCGAAGGTGTCGCCCGCCGGATTGCGGGCGGCGAGCGCGGTGCCCCGGTAGTCCATCAGCGGCAGCTTGCCGAACATCAGGTGCATCATCTGAAGGTGGTCGACCGGCCCGGGCACCTCGTGCGCGAGGTTCCAGTACGCGGTGCGGCGCACACCCGCGGCGAGGGCCAGCAGGTTGCACATGACGAGCCGGCGGCAGTTGATCCGGTGCCGCCTGGCCTCCAGCTCGTCGGGGCAGCCGGCCATGAACATCTGGAGTTTCCGCGGCAGCTGTGGCATCCGCTCGTACAGCGCGGTCATCGCGCGCTTCTCCGGGGTGTCCTGGCTCGCCCGCGCCGTGAGCTCCGCGGTGCTCTGGGTGGCGGGGGCCTCGGTGAACACCTCGGTGAACACCTGCCTCATGACCGCCTCGACCTCGGGGATGTCGAACGGCACCGGCCCCGCGTACTCGCCGACCACGACAGGCTTGGCGTACCCGTGGGCGCGCATCATCCGCCGGGCCGTGTCGATGCGGGCCGGAGCCGTCGCGGGGTCGCCGTACAGGTGCACGTCGAACAGGTCGAACGCGTCTCGGCCCTCGGACACCAGGTGGTCGAAGAACCGCCGGGGCTCGCCGTCGTCGCCTTCGCTGAAGACGTCGTAGCCGCAGCCGCCGAGCACCACCGCCGCGGCGGGGTCGGCCTCCTTCACCGCCGCGTACATCACCCGGAGCTGCGTGACGTACTCGGCCGCGGCGCCCGCCCACAGCAGGCCGGTGTTGCTCGGCTCGTTGTCACACTGCCAGTAGTGCACCCGTCCCGCGCAGTGGCCCACCACCTCGCGGACGAACCGGCCGTACGCGCCGAGGTCGAGCGCGGGGGACGGAGGCAGGAAGTCGGTCGGCTCCCGGGTCGCCCACGGCGAGCTGGAGCACAGGGTGATCCAGACCTCCTCGTCGCCGTCCAGCTGGTCCAGCAGTGCGTCGACCGTGTCCCACACGTAGTCGCCGGGGCTCGGCTCGACCTGGCCCCAGTACACGTACGCCCGCACCAGCGTGGCCCCGAGCGCTCTGGCCTGGGGGGCGAACTCGTCGGGCTTGCCGAACAGCCCGTAGCTGATGCCGCGCACGACCCCCAGCCGGATGCCGGATGGGTCGAAGGGACCGGTTGTCATCGGCGGACCTCCTTGGAGGAGAGTTTACGTAATAAACTAGGGTTTATACCGTACACTTCGAATATGGGAGAGTCCACCGAGAGCCCGGTCCCGCTGGTCTGGAACCAGCCACCGCCGCCGCCGCGGCAGCGCACCCTCGGGCGGGAGGAGATCGTGGCCGCCGCGATCGCCCTCGCCGACGAGGCCGGACCGGCCGCGCTCACCATGAAGGCGGTGGCCGCCCGCCTCGGGCCGTACTCGCCGATGGCGCTGTACCGCTACGTGCACAGCAAGGAAGGCCTCGTCGACCTGATGCTCGACACGGCCACCGCCGAGATCCCGATCCCGGCGCGGCCGAGCGGCGACTGGCGTGCCGACCTGCTCGGCCTGGCCACGGCCACCAGGGAGATGAACCGGAGGCACCCCTGGTACGCGCTGCTGATCCACACCCGCCCTCCTGCCGGTCCGAGCATGATGCTCCGCCTGGAGTTCATGCTCACCGTGCTCACCGGGCAGGGCGCGACCGTCGCCGAGGCGATGACCTACGCGGCACTCGTCGACCGGCACATCTTCGGCAGCGGGATGCAGGAGGCCGAAGAGGCAAGGATCACCCGGCGCCACGGCCTGGACGACGGCGCGAGGCTGCACGCCGCGATGACGGCGGTGCACGACCTGGCCGCCGCGGACGGGCGCCTCCCGCACCTGGCGTCCTGGCTCGCCCGCCCCAGCGGCCCGACCATGGACGAGCAGTTCGGTCTCGGGCTCGAATTCCTCCTCGACGGCATCGCCCGGCGGCTTCCCGCCCCCGGTCCCCGCCCCTCACCCGTCTGATCACCCGTTTGCCGCCTTGGCAACGAATGTTGTCATACGCGCGGGCATGGGCGGATCATCTCCAGTGAACGGAGGTACCGCACATGACCGAACAGACATTGCCCGATATTCCGATAAGCGAGGAACGCCACTACGACGTGGTGGTGGTCGGCGGTGGCGCCGCCGGGCTGAGCGGGGCGCTGACCCTGGCCAGGGCACGCCGCTCGGTGCTGGTGATCGACGCGGGCCGGCCGCGCAACGCCCCGGCGGCCCACGTCCACACCTACCTGGCACGCGAGGGGATCGCGCCCTCGCGGCTCCTGGCCGACGGCCGCGCCGAGGTGACCGGCTACGGCGGCGAGATCGTCACGGGGGACGTCGTGGCCGCCGAGCGCCTGGACGCGGGTGGCTTCAACGTCGTGCTTCGCGACGGGTCCATGGTCGCGGCGGACCGGCTGCTGGTGACCACCGGCCTGGTCGACGAGCTGCCCGAGGTGCCGGGCATGGCAGAGCGATGGGGCCGCGACGTGCTGCACTGCCCGTACTGCCACGGCTGGGAGGTGCGCGACCAGGCGATCGGCATCCTGGCCACCGGGCCGATGGCCGTCCACCAGGCCCTGCTGTGGCGGCAGTGGAGCAAGGACGTCACCCTCTTCCTCCACACCGCGCCCGAGCCAGGCGAGGAGGAGCACGCGCAACTGGCCGCCCGCGACATCGCCGTGGCCCGTGGACAGGTGACGAATCTGGAGGTAGCGGGCGACCGGCTCACCGGCGTACGCCTGGACGACGGCAGGGTGATCTTCTGCCAGGCTCTGGTTGTCCTGCCACGCCTGACCGCCCGCGCCGATGTCCTCACCAGCCTGGGCCTCGGCACCACCGAGCAGGAGATCGGAGGACAGGTGATCGGCAGCTACGTCGCCGCCGACGGCTCCGGGGCCACGGAGCTCCCCGGGGTGTGGGTGGCCGGCAACGTCGCCAACCTCACCGAGCAGGTCGTCGGCGCCGCCGGCGCGGGTGTGCGCGCCGGCGCGGCGATCAACATGGACCTGGTGGGCGAGGAGACCCGCCGGGCCGTCGCCGCCCGCCTCGCCCCCTTCTCCGCCCAGATGGAACGCGAAGCATGCGAGCGCGTGCTCGGCGACCGCCGGCACGGCCTGTGACCCCGCCCCGGCCCGAAACCAGCAAGGAGAACGCACACATGACCGACATCACCTCGGACGCGGAGTTCTGGGACGACCGCTACAGCCAGAGCGACCAGATCTGGAGCGGGAACCCCAACACCGTGCTGGTCCACGAGGTCACCGGCATGGAACCGGGCAGAGCCCTGGACCTCGGATGCGGCGAGGGAGCCGACGCGATCTGGCTGGCCCGGCAGGGGTGGCAGGTCACCGCCGTCGACATCTCCCGCGTCGCCCTCGACCGCGCGGCCGGGCACGCGGCCGAGGCCGGCGTGGCCGGCCGCATCGAGTGGCAGCGGCACGACCTCGCGTCGTCCTTCCCCGCCGGGGTCTTCGACCTGGTCTCCGCGCAGTTCCTGCACTCCCATGGCGACATGCCGCGGGAGAAGATCCTGCGTAACGCGGCCTCGGCCGTCGCGCCGGGCGGGGTCCTCCTCGTCGTCGGGCACGCGGGGTTCCCCGCCTGGGAGCACGACCACCATCCCGACATCCACTTCCCCACCCCGGAAGAGGTCCTCGAATCCCTCGACCTGCGGGACGGGGAGTGGGAGGTGCTGCTCAGCGACGAGCACGAGCGGATCCAGAACGACCCCGACGGGAAGCCGACCACCCGCACGGACAACACGCTCAAGATCCGGCGCCTGGCCGGGTGAATCGGTAAACCGGTTGCTCTCCGTGGCCGCCGTCTGCTGCACTGACCCACAGAGCCGATCAACCAAGGAGACCGAAATGCGTGAAACGTCGATGTCCACCAGAAAGGAAGTTTCCATCTACCTAGAGGACATGACGTTTAGTGCGCACTTTGAACCTGGGGATTCTGGCACACGTAGACGCCGGTAAGACCAGCCTGACCGAGCGGCTGCTCCACGCCGCCGGCGTCATCGACGAGATCGGCAGCGTCGACGACGGCAGCACCCAGACCGACTCCCTGGCGCTCGAACGGGAGCGCGGCATCACGATCAAGTCCGCCGTCGTGTCGTTCGTCATCGGCGACGTCACCGTCAACCTGATCGACACGCCCGGCCACCCGGACTTCATCGCCGAGGTCGAGCGGGTGCTGGACGTGCTCGACGGCGCCGTGCTGGTCGTCTCGGCCGTGGAGGGCGTGCAGGCCCAGACCCGCGTGCTGATGCGCACGCTGCTGCGGCTGGGCACGCCCACGCTCGTCTTCGTGAACAAGATCGACCGCGGTGGCGCGCAGTACGAGAAGGTGCTGCGGGAAATATCCGACAGGCTGACGCCGTCGATCATCCCGATGGGATCGGTGCGCGGCCTCGGCACGCGCTGTCCGTCCTTCACGCCGCACGGCGCCGACGCGGCGGACTTCACGGCCAGGCTGGCCGAGCTGCTCGCCGACCACGACGACGCGTTCCTCGCCGCGTACCTCGACGACGAGAAGCCGGTGTCCCGCGAGCGGCTCAGGGACGAGCTGGAGGCGCAGGCCAGGCGGGCGCTGGTGCATCCGGTGTTCTTCGGCTCGGCGATCACGGGTGCGGGCGTGGACTCGCTGATGACCGGCATCAGCGAGCTCCTGCCCGCGACCGAGGGCGACGCCGCGGGCCCGCTCTCGGGCGCCGTCTTCAAGATCGAGCGCGGCCCGGCCGGGGAGAAGATCGCGTACGTTCGCGTGTTCTCCGGAACCGTCCGGGTGCGCGACCGGCTGCGGTTCCGCCGGGACCAGGAGGGGAAGGTCACCGCGATCAGCGTCTTCGACCGGGGCTCCGCCGTCCCGCGCCCGTCGGTCTCCGCAGGAGAGATCGGCATGCTCTGGGGGCTCGTCGGGGTGCGCGTCGGAGACACGATCGGCGTGCCGCGGACGACCTCGGCGCGCCACCGTTTCGCCCCGCCGACGCTGGAGACGGTCGTCGTCTCCCGCCCCGCCGACAAGGGCGCGCTGCACGCGGCGCTCGTCCAGCTCGCCGAGCAGGACCCGCTGATCGACCTGCGGCAGGACGACGTCCGGCAGGAGATCTCCGTCTCGCTCTACGGCGAGGTCCAGAAGGAGGTCATCCAGGCGACGCTGGCGAACGACTTCGGGGTGGAGGTCACATTCCGCGAGACGACCACCATCTGCGTCGAGCGGCCGGCCGGCACCGGCGCGGCCGTCGAGGTCATGGGCAAGGAGCCGAACCCCTTCCTCGCGACCATCGGGCTGCGCGTCGAACCGGCTCCGGTGGGCTCCGGAGTGCGGTTCGGGCTGGAGATCGAGCTCGGGGCTCTCCCGCCCGCGTTCCTCAAGGCGGTGCAGGAGACCGTGCACGAGACGCTGCGCCAGGGGCTCCACGGCTGGCAGGTCACCGACTGCATGGTCACCCTGACGCACTCCGGGTACGCGCCACGGCAGAGCCACGCCCACGCCAGCTTCGACAAGAGCATGTCCAGCACAGGCGGGGACTTCCGCAACCTGACGCCGCTGGTGGTGGTCGACGCTCTCAGGCGGGCCGGCACCACGGTGTACGAGCCCATGCACCGCCTCAGCCTGGAGATCCCGGCGGACACCTTCGGCTCGGTGCTGCCCGTGCTCGCACGGTTGCGCGCCGTCCCGCGGACGCCGGCGATGCGCGACTCGTCGTGCGTGATCGAGGGTGAGATCCCCGCCGCCTCCGTGCACGAGCTGGAGCAGCGGCTC
Organism: Sphaerisporangium viridialbum; assembly: GCF_049674955.1. Taxonomy (GTDB): domain Bacteria; phylum Actinomycetota; class Actinomycetes; order Streptosporangiales; family Streptosporangiaceae; genus Sphaerisporangium; species Sphaerisporangium viridialbum. The sequence goes on from NZ_CP187232.1 coordinate 4,768,121, forward strand.
CCGGCGCTGACCCGCGGCGAGGGCGTGCTGGAATGCGCCTTCGACCACTACGAGCCGGTCCGCGGCACTCCCCCGGCCCGGCCCAGGTCGGACCACAATCCGCTCAACCGCGAGGAGTACCTCCTTCAGGTGCAGCGGCGCGTCACCGGACGGGGGGAGGGCGGCTGACCGTCACCAGTCGGCGGCGTCCACGTAGGACCGGGTCCAGAGAGCTCGCCGAGCCGGACGCATTCCAGAATTCGTTCCAGAAAAACCGTACGAGGGTGAATTCCGGTACATTCGCCGTCGTGGGAACCGGCACCGATCACCCGCAGCGTGGGCTCGACCTCGGCTACGCTCGCGTGTCCGCCACCAAGCGGTCCCTGGACCGGCAACTCGACGCGCTGACCGCCGCCGGCATCCCCGCTGGGCGGATCTACACCGACGACAGGACCGGAACCGCCCCCGGACGTGCGGGCCTAGACCGGCTCCTGGCCCGCGCGCGTGCCGGGGACACGATCGTCGTGCACACCCTGGACCGGATCGGCCGCAACCTCCGCGAGGTGCTGAACCTCGTGCACGAGCTGTCCGAGCGCGGCATCGGTGTCCGCTCGCTGGCCGACCCGCTCCCCATCGACAGCGCCGACGAGGGCGTGGGCCGCATCGCCTCCCTGCTGCTCGCGCTGTTCGCCGAGATGGAACGGACCTTCGCCGCTGAGCGCGCCGCCCACGCCCGCGCCGTCGCCGAAGCGGGCGGCCGGCACGTCGGCCGGCCCGTCGCCCACCCCGCCGACAAGATCGAATACGCCCGGTCGCTGAAGGCCCAGGGCGACTCCCTCGGCCGGATCGCGGCCGAGACCGGCATCCCCAAGACATCCCTGCACCGCTACCTCTCCGATGTCGTCCCTCCGGCCGGCAGGGGTCGGACCGCCGGCGTGAGCAGCCGCGGCCGGCGGCTCGCGGTAGCCGAGGGAGATGGGGCGAGCCTGAATGACGAGGCCGCGACCGTCGCCGCGGTCCAGGGTGGCGACGAGTCGGCGTTCGCCGGGCTTGTCGAGCGATATCGGCGGGAGCTGCGGGTGCACTGCTACCGGATGGTCGGCTCGTTCGAGGAGTCCGAAGATCTGGTGCAGGAGACGTTCCTGCGGGCGTGGCGCAAACGCGAAGGCTTTCAGGGCCGTTCCAGCTTCCGCGCGTGGCTCTACCGGATCGCGACGAACGCCTGTATCGACTTCCTCGACCGGCACCCGCGCCGCCCGCTCCCGCGGGAGGCCGCGCAGGCGAGCGACGCACCCGGGGCGCCGCCGGACGAGATCCGGTGGCTGCAGCCCTTCCCGGACCGGCTGCTGGAGCCGGCGGCAGCGGGCGACGTGGAGCCGGACGCCGCCGCGGTCGGCAAGGAGACCATCGAACTGGCCTTCCTGGTCGCCATCCAGCACCTGCCTCCCAGGCAACGTGCGGTGCTGATCCTGCGGGACGTGCTCGGCTGGTCGGCCAAGGAGTCTTCCGCGGCGCTGGGGTTGAGCGTCGCCTCGGTGAAGAGTGCCCTGCAGCGGGCGCGACCGACCTTGCGGACGCACCTTCCGCGGCGCCGGGAGGAGTGGGCGCCGTCAACGCCCGCGACCGCGCAGGAGCGGGCATTGCTGCGGCGCTTCATGGACGCCCACGAGCGAGCCGACACGGCCGCCTTCGCACGGTTGCTGAGCGAGGACGTACGGGTGACGATGCCTCCGCTTCCGTTCTGGTTCTCCGGTCGCAAGGCGGTCGCGGACTTCACCGCACATGTCTTCGGACCTGGCTCGCCGCTGTACCAAGCACAGTGGCGGAGCGTGCCCACCCGGGCGAACCGGCAGCCGGCGGTGGCGGGGTACGTCCGGCTGCCGGGAGAAACCGAGTATCGGGCTCAGGTGCTCAACGTGCTGCGGGTGGAGGACGGGAAGATCGCCGAGATCACCGTCTTCGAGCCGCACTTGTTCCCCGCGTTCGATCTGCCGCTGACGCTGTCCCAGCTCCCCGGCCCGGGCGGGGGCGGTGATTCCTTTCCGGCCGCCTCACCGTCTCAACAGCGGACGACCTCGATCCGCGAGGTCGACGACGGTGAGGAACGCTGATGGGGCCCGACGATCGCGAAGATGTGACGGCGCTGGATTTCCAGACCAGGCCGCCCGGCGGCACCGGCATGAAGGACTTCGAGCGCCGGGGCCGACTGTGACGACCGGGACCGGAATCCGCCCTGACCGTCACCACTGCCAGGAGGCCGACCCGTCATGAGCACCTATGTCCTGATCCCCGGCGCCGCGTCCGACTCCTGGTACTGGCATCTGCTGAACGCCGAACTGCGTGCGCGGGGCCACGACGTGGTCGCGCCCGACCTGCCCTGCGACGATGACTCGGCCGGGCTGGCCGAGTACACCGACTCGGTGATCGACGCCATCGGCGACCGCACCGGTCTCGTCGTGGTCGCTCAGTCCTTCGGTGGATTCACCGCACCCCTGGTGTGCGAACGAGTACCGGTCGATCTGCTGGTGCTGCTGACGGCGATGATCCCCGCGCCGGGCGAGTCGCCCGGCCAGTGGTGGACCAACACCGGCTGGGAACAGGCCAGGCACGAGCAGGACGAACGCGACGGCAGGGCACCCGGCGACGACACCGCCCTGTTCCTCCACGACGTGCCACCCGCGCTGGCGGCGGAGGCGGCCGAGAGGCGCCGTGATCAGTCGGCCACACCTTTCCTGAAGCCATGGCCGCTTCAAGCGTGGCCCGCGGTGCCGACGAGATTCCTGCTCTGCCGCGACGACCGCTTCTTCCCGGCGGAATTCATGCGCCGGGTCGTCGGGCAACGCCTCGGCATCCCGCCGGACGAGATCGACGGCGGCCACTGCGTCGCCCTCAGCCGCCCCAAGGAGCTGGCCGATCGACTGGAGGCCTACCAGGCCGAGCCGGCGTGAGCCGCGCTGAAGGAGCGGCGGGTAAAGTCGTCGCCATGGGCACCGCACGCGGGTCCGACCGGGCTCTGAGATGGGCCGTCGCCGCCATGGACACCGCACGCGGGTCCGACCGGGCCCTGAGATGGGCCGTCGCCGCCCTCCTCGTCGCGGTCGCCGACGCCGTCCTGCTCTACCCCGGAGGCCCGCACGGCTGGGTGACGGCCGCCCGGGTGACGGGCATCGCCGTGGTCGCGGCGATGGCGTCGCGGCTGCCCGTGCCCGCTTTCCTGGCGGCGCTGGCGCTCGCGCCGCCCGGCGGGCCGAGCGCGCTGCTCGTGTGGACCGCCTACCAGACCGGGCGGCTGGTCGTGTCGCGATCGGGCATCGCCGTCGCCGCGGTGGGCGTCGTCTGCGGCCTGGCCTGGCAGCTGCTCCTGCTGTCCGCGCCGCCGGGTCCCGTGGTGAGCGGATACGTGGTCTTCGTGGCGTTGCCCGTGGTGCTCGGGCGCTATCTGGCCCAGCATCGCAGCCTGCGGTCGGCCCGGGACGCCCACAGGCGGCAGCAGCGCAGGGAGCACGCCCTCCTGGCCGACCAGGAACGGCTGCGCGAGCGGCTGCGGATCGCCAGGGACGTCCACGACTCCCTTGGCCACCGGCTCAGCCTGATCTCGATCCAGGCCGCCGCGCTGGAGGTGACGCACCTGCCGCCGCGCCAGCGAGAGGCCGTCCAGGAGCTCGCCGCCACCGCCCGGCACTCGCTGGACGAGCTGCACACGCTGGTCGGCGCGCTCCGTGGACGCGCGGAGCCCGGCACGCGCTCGCTCGGCGCGCTCGACGGGCTGGCGGCCGAGTTCCGCGCCGCGGGCACCCCGGTGACGGTGCTGCGCGAGGGGACCGCCGGCGTGCCGGCCCCGGTCGCCGAGCACGCCGCGTACCGGGTGGTGGAGGAAGGGCTGACCAACGCGGCCAGGCACGCGCCGGGTCAGCCGGTCACGGTGGCGCTGCGCGGGGAGGGCGACACCCTCCTGGTGAGCGTCCGCAACCCCCTTCCAGCGCACCCGGCCGCCTCGTCCGGGCGCACCGGGCACGGGCTGGCCGGGCTGGACGAGCGGGTGCGGCTCGCCGGCGGCGTCTTCCACACCAGAACCTCGGACGCGGAGTTCCGGCTCGTCGCCATGCTGCCGCTCGCCGAGGCCGTCGAGGAGACCGGGCCCCCGGCGGCGGCCCCGGGCCGCGACCGCCTCTGGGTGGTCGCGCTCGCGCTCACCGCGGCGGTCCTCGTGCTCGTCACCGGCCCCGCGGGCGTTCCAGGAGGATGATCACGTGATCCGGGTCCTCGTCGCCGACGACGAGCCGCTCATCACCGCCGGCATCAGGACGGTGCTGGAGTCCACGCCGGACATCGAGGTCGTCGCCGAGGCGCGGGACGGCAGAGCGGCCGTCGAGAAGGCGCTCGCGCACCGCGTCGACGTGGCGCTGCTGGACATCAGCATGCCCGTGCTCGACGGGCTGAGCGCGGTGGACGAGCTGCGGCGGCACGCCCCCGGCATCCGGGCCGTGATGCTGACGGCCTTCGGCGAGGAGTCGAACGTGCTGCGCGCGCTGCGCAACGGCGTCGCCGGGTTCGTGCTCAAGAACTGCACCCCCGACGAGCTGATCCGCGCGGTCCGCGCGGCGGAGGCCGGAGACGCCTACCTCTCCCCGGCGGTGACCCGCGTCGTGCTCGGGATGGTCACCCCGCTGGCGGCGGGGCGATGGCAGGAGGCTCGGCGGCGCATGGCGGCGCTGACCTCCCGCGAGTCCGAGGTCCTCGATCTGGTGGCCGAAGGGCTGTCAAACGCCGACATCGGCCGGCGGCTGCACATGAGCGAGACCAGCATCAAGACCTACGTCAGCCGCGTCCTCGCCAAGCTCGGCTGCGCCAACCGCGTCCAGGCCGCGCTGCTGGTCCGGGACGCGCGCACCGTCTGACCGGCGGGCGCCGCCCGCCCGCCGGGGGAATGCCGCTCAGGCGTCGCGACGCCGCATCACCAGGTAGCCGCCGACCAGGGCGGCGGCGGCCCAGAGCGCGAGGATGCCGAGCCCCGTCCACGGACCGTAGTCGCGCGCCCAGCGCGGGTCGTCCTGCGGGCCGGCGATATGCATGATCACCATGCCCGCCTGGTCCGGGAGGTACTGGGTGACGGCCTTGATCGCCGGGACGTTGCCGAGCCCCTGCGAACCGAGGAAGAACAGCGGCAGCAGGATGCCGAGCGAGAGCGTGGAGCCGCGCAGCATCGCCGTCACTCCCATGGCGAACAGGCTGATCAGCGTCAGGTACAGGCACGCGCCGGCGAAGGCGGCCGGCATACCGTCCGCCAACAGGGAGGTGCCGTACGGGCCGAGGCCCGCCTGCGCCGCGAAGAAGGTGGCCGTCACCGTGACCACCGAGACCGCGAGGACCGGCACCGTCCCGGCTAGCATCTTGCAGCCGTAGAACAGGCCGCGCCGCGGCACCGCCAGCAGCGAGGCCCGGATCGTCCCCGAGCCGTACTCGCCGCCCACGACGAGCACCCCGAACACCACCAGCGCGAGCTGGCCCAGGGTCAGGCTGTAGAAGGTGGCGAAGATCGGATCGAGCGCCTCCTGACGCCCGGGCAAGCCGGTGGCGTAGGAGTCGCGCAGCATGCCAGCCAGCAGGCGGCCGAGCCCGGCGCTGAGCGCCAGGGCCAGCACCGGCGTCCAGACCGTCGACGGCACGGTCCTGATCTTGGTCCACTCGGAGACCAGGACGGCTCGTACGGTCGCGACGCCCACCCCCTCGTCCACACTCTTCGCGGTCATCGCACGTCTCCCCGGTGATCGACGGCGTCCCTGGTGAGCCGCATGAACGCCTCCTCCAGCGAGCCCGGCCGCGTGCCGGCCTCGTACAGCGTCAGGCCGTGGGCCTCGGCCAGCTCGCCGATGCGCGTCTCCTCCGCCTCGTAGACCTCCAGCGCCCCGTCGGCCGCCTGCCCCACCTCGAGCCCCGCCGCGGCGAGCACGTCGCGCATCCGTTCGGGCTCGGGCGTGCGGATCCGCACGTGCGAGCGGGCGCCCGCCTCGACGAACTCCCGCACGGAGGTGTCGGCGAGCAGCCGGCCCCGGCCGATCACGATGAGGTGCCGCGCGGTCAGTGCCATCTCGCTCATCAGGTGGCTGGAGACGAGCACCGTCCGGCCCTCCTCGGCCAGCCTGTGCATCAGGGTCCGGATCCACAGCACGCCCTCGGGGTCCAGCCCGTTCACCGGCTCGTCGAAGAGCAGGACGGGCGGGTCTCCGAGCAGCGCCGCCGCGATGCCCAGCCGCTGCGCCATGCCGAGCGAGAAGCCGCCCGCCCGCTTCCCCGCCACGCCCTCCAGCCCGGTGAGCCGCAGGACCTCCCGCACCCGCGCCTTCGGGATCCGGTTGCTCTGCGCGAGCCAGAGCAGGTGGTGGTACGCGCTGCGTCTCCCGTGCACCGCTCCGGTGTCCAGCAGCGCCCCAACTCGTCGCAGCGGCTCGGGCAGTGCCCGGTAGCTCCTGCCGTCTATGCGAACCCGGCCTCCGGTGGGGCGGTCGAGGCCCAGGATCATCCGCATCGTGGTCGACTTGCCTGCGCCGTTGGGCCCGAGGAATCCGGTGACCTGGCCGGGCCGCACGGTGAAGGTCAGGCCGTCGACCGCCACCGTGTCCCCGTATCTCTTGCTGAGGTTCTCCACTTCGATCACGTGGTTCACGCTAGGGACCGGGGCCATCGCGTCGCAGTCCTCGAAAGTCGCCACCTGCGTCCACCGAAGTCGACAGCCAAGATCCTCGGCTCCCGCGTGATCGGGCTCACCAGCACAGAGGAGAAGCGGGACGTCCTCACCGGCCGCCTCGGCTTCGACGCGGTGCTCGACTACCTCGCCGATCAGCTGCGCGCCATCATGCCGCGGGATCGGTCGCGGTGTTCGGTGGGGCGGATGCCGAGAGTGCGTTTGAAGGCGACGCTGAGAGCGTAGGAGCTGGAGTAGCCGACCTGGCGGGCGACGGCATCGACGGTGGCGTCGCTGTTGGCAAGCAGGTCGGCGGCCTGGCAGATGCGCCACTCGGTGAGGTAGGCCATCGGTGGGCGGCCGACGAGGCTGGTGAAGCGCTGCGCGAAAGCCGCTCGGGAGATACCGGCCTGCGCGGCCAGCCGGGCGACCGTCCAGGGGCGTGCGGGATGATCGTGGATGGCCCTGAGGGCGGGGCCGATCATGGGGTCGCCATGCGCGCGATACCACGCGGGTGCGTCTGTCGTGGAGAGCTTGAACCACTCGCGCAGGCTGGAGATGAGCAGGAGGTCGAGGAGCCGGTCGAGGATGGCCTCCTGCCCGGGGGAGTCCTCGCGGATCTCGCTGGAGATCATGTCCAGCGTGGGGCAGCCGCCGGGGAGTGCGGGGATGGGGGCGAGCCGGGGCAGCGCGTCGAGCACGCGCTGCCCGACCTGGCCGCTCACCTGATAGGTGACCTTGAGCAGCACGGTGGACCCGCCGGTGAGCCCCCCTGGGCGGCACATCGGCAGCTCGCCGGTGACCTCGTCTCCGTCAGGCGTGGTGCAGGATCTGGACGCGTCGACCACGGCCAGCGGCGCGGTGGCCGGGTCGTCGGCGACGGTGAAGGAATCGGGGCCGAGAACGAGCGCCACGTCTCCGGTGCTCAGGAGTACGACATCGCCATGATCAGGCACGATCCAGGCCTCGCCACTGAGCATGGTCAGTAGCGTGAGCGGTGCCTCCTCGGCGAATCGCAGCGACCACGGCGGGCTGACGATCGACTGGTCGAACAGTGCCCCCACCGGACGGATGTCACGCAGCAGGCTCGTCAGAGCGTCTCCCATGTCAGACAGCTTAGACGCTCAAACATCAAGAGCAGACGATAGGCCATCGTCCGTCCAGCCTGGCGCCGGTTGACTGGGCGACATGTCTATTTCATCGACACTTGTCACCGGTGGCACCGGCAAGACGGGGCGGCGGGTGGCCGCCCTGCTGGATCGGCGTGGCGTGCCCGCACGGGTGGCGTCTCGATCGGGCCCAGTGCGATTCGACTGGGTGGACGAGACGACCTGGGAACCGGCGCTGGCCGGAGTCCGCGCCGTCTACCTGATCGATTCCCAGGACGCGGGCGCCGAGGCCGAGGCGCGTGCCTTCACCAAGCGGGCCGTCGCGCACGGTGTGGACCGGCTGGTCCTGCTGTCGGCCAGGGTCTGGGCCGAGATGGGCGACCCGGCCGGGCTCGCCGTAGAGAACGCGGTACGCGAAGCGGGAGTGGCCTGGACGATTCTGCGGCCGTCCTGGTTTGCCCAGAACTTCGGCGAGGACCCGCTTATCGCTACCGCGATAGCCCGGGGGGATCTGCGGATACCCACCGGTGAGGGACGCGAACCGTTCATCGACGCCGAGGACATCGCCGAGGTCGCGGTCGCCGCCCTGACCGGCGACGGTCACGCCGGAGAGATCTACGAGCTGTCCGGCCCCAGAGCACTGACCTGGGGACAGGCCGTAGCCGAGATCGCCCGCACGACCGGCCGCGCCGTACGCTTCACACCGATCAGCGATGAGCAGTACCGCACCGAACTGGCCGCGGCCGGACACCCAGACGACTACGCCGAGATCACCTCGGCGCTGTTCGCCCACATCCGCCACGGGCGCGGCGCTGCGCTGTCGGACGGCGTGCGACGCGCCCTTGGTCGCGAACCCGCCGACTTCGCCTCCTACGCCCGACGCCTGGCGCAGGCAGCCGATGTCTGACCACTCTCGCCGCCCCTGGCTCGGCTTGGCCGTACTGCTCTTCCCGACCCTGCTGATGACCGTCGACCTCGGAGTCCTCTGGCTGGCCACACCCGCGCTGGCCGCCGATCTCGGCCCGTCCAGCACTCAACTGCTGTGGATCAACGATGTGTACGGCTTCGCCGTCGCCTCCCTACTGGTCCTGTCGGGCAACCTCGGCGACCGGTACGGGCACCGCAGGCTCCTGCTGTTCGGCATCGCGGTCTTCACGCTCGCCTCGATCATGGCCGCCTACGCTCCCGGCCCGGGCGTGCTGATCGCGGCCCGGGCGATCCTGGGCGCGGCGGGCGCAGCCATCGTCCCGGCAACGCTGTCGCTGATCAGCCACATGTTCACCGATCCGGTCCGGCGGGCCCGGGCGATCGCGCTGTGGGTGACGGCGCTGTCGAGCGGCATCGCCATCGGGCCCGTGGTCAGCGGGGTGATGCTGGAGCGCTTCTGGTGGGGCTCGGTGTTCCTGGTCGCCGTGCCGGTCATGCTGGTCGTCCTGGCCGTCGTGCCGCTACTGGTGCCCCGGCACGCGAATCCGCAGGCCGGGCGACTCGACTGGGTCGGCGCTTCGCTGCTCCTGCCGGCCCTGATGCCTCTCGTGTACGCGATCAAGAGCCTGGGCGAGAATGGCTTCGCCCCGGTGACCTTCGCGGCGCTGGCCGTGGGGCTGGCCTTCGGCGCGCTGTTCCTGCGCCGCCAGCGGCGGGCTGCGACACCGCTGCTGGACGTGCGGCTGTTCGCTCATCGCACCTTTGCCGCCGCCTTGGCTCTGATGTTCATCGGCCTGGCAGCGATGAACGGCGTGGAGTACCTGATGCCGCAGTACCTCCAGCTGGTCAGCGGCCTGCCGCCGGTCCAGGCCGGCCTGCTCATGGTGCTGCCCGCGCTCGGCCTGGCCGCCGGATCGCAGCTCACCCCCGTGCTGACCCGGCGGGTACGGCCCGCGTACGTGATCGCCGTGGGCGCGGCCCTGGCCGGCGCGGCCTTCGCCATGATGGCCGCACTCCCCAGCGACGCCTCGGGAGCGGTCCTGGCGATCGGCGCGGCGACCGCCATGATGCTGGGCCTGGCACCAGTCACCGTGCTCGGCACTGCCATCGCGGCCGAGGCCGCCCCGCCGGGCAAGGCCGGCCAGGCCTCCTCAGTCGGGCAGACCGCCTACGAGCTCGGCCTCGCCTTCGGCATCGCCGCCACCGGCAGCGTGATGGCAGCCGTGTACCGCAACCACGTGCGGGCCGCCTCCCCAGTAGGTGCGCCCGCAGACGTGGTGAGGGAGGCGGCCGGCAACCTCGGCGGCGGCCTGGCCATCGCCGAACGCCTCCCCGGCGAGCTCGGCGAGGCGATGGCTGCAACCGTGCGCAACGCTTTCGCCTCCGGACTACACGCTGCCGCGATCATCAGCGGCAGCCTGGCCGCGGCGCTGCTCGCGCTCGCGCTCCTGCTCCTGCGGCGCGTCGCACCCACCGGCGAGCGCAGTCAGCCGCGGACAAGAACGAGAACGACCACGACCACGACGGGGTGCCGTTAACGAACAACCTCGGCGCAGCATGCCACTCAACTGAACTATCTGGCCTGGGTTCATCTGGTGCCGCCCGCCGCCCTGGAGACCACGCTGCGGTAAGCAGTTGAGGCGTTGGACCTCGCTACCCGGAGTGACGCCACGGCGCAGATCGCCTGGGCCACCTGTACGCCGGAGTCGCGCTGAGACGGCTCCTACGCGTTCGCGGGCCCATCGGTGCCGGCGGCCTTCCCGGCAGGCGGCCGGGCCTGCCGGACCGCCTCGCGAACCGCCGGCGCGATCTCGCGCGCCCACCGGCCGAGCGCGACGTCGGGCGGCGTGCCGTCGGCGACCGGGAAGTAGGTGAATCCCGCCGCCCCGTGCTCAAGGACCGCCGTGGTGAGCTCGTCGGCCCACTGCTCGGGCGAGCCGCCGATCCAGCGTCCGGAGTCGTCGCGCGTGGCCGGCAGCGGCGAGGTCGTGATGCGGCCGGGGAGGTTGTAGACGGTCGCGATCTCCGAAGGGTCCCTGCCCACGGCCGCGGCCGCCTCGTCGATGAGGGGTCGCGACTGGGCGAACCGCGAGCTCCGCCAGTCGGCGGCGTGACCGGGGATCCAGCCGTCGGCGAGCCGCCCCGTGACCGCCAGTGACTTCGGCCCGAGCGAGCCCGTCCAGATCGGCGGGGTCGGGACCTGCGCGGGAACCAGGCCCGCGACCTGGTAGAACTCCCCGTCGAAGGTGACCGGGCCGCCACCGCCCGACAGAGCCCTCACCACGGTGATCGCCTCCTCCAGCGCCCGGACGGCCGCCGCCGGCGAAAGCGGTTCCACGCCCAGCTTGGCGATCTCCTGCCACAGCCCGCCCGCGCCCATCCCGAGCACGACGCGTCCGCCCGACAGCGCCGACAACGCGGTGACCGTCCGGGCCAGCATGGGCGCGGGACGGCTCGGCAGGTTGGTGACGTTCACGGCCCCGGCGATGCCGGTCGTCCGGCCGAGGACGACGCCCAGCGCCGCGTACGCGTCCAGCCTTTCGGCGAAGTACGGATGGTCGGACACGCTGACGAGGTCGAGCCCCTCGCGATCCGCTCGCACCGCTTGCCGGAGCAGCGCGTCCACCTCGCCGACCCCCGTCTCGAGCCCGAAACCGAACAGAACTTTCCCGTCCGCCGTCATGGCACGCCTCCTAATTAGTTCGTGTTACGAATAGTTCCTATCACGAACTAGATCGGTGTCAAGCCGCGGACCCCTCGGCTCCAACGGGCCGGCGCGCCTGGGAGGTCTCGCCGGGGCGGGTGAGAGCGCGCCGGCATGAGCCGTCGGAGCAAGCAGGCTTGCCGATCTGGCAAGCTGAGAGGATGGAAGACGAACTGGACAAGGTCCTGACCGCGGTCGGGCCCCGTCTGCGCGCGCTCCGCCAGCAGCGCGACGTCACGCTGGCCGACCTGTCCGCGGAGACCGGCATCTCGGTCAGCACGCTGTCGCGGTTGGAGTCCGGCCGGCGCCGGCCGAACCTCGAACTGCTGTTGCCGCTGGCCAAGGCCCATGGCGTCCCACTGGACGAGCTCGTCGGCGCGCCTCCCACCGGAGATCCGCGCATCCACATGCGGCCGATCACCCGCTTCGGGCGGACGATGGTGCCCCTGACGCGCCGGGCCGGAGGCGTCCAGGCGTACAAGCAGGTCATCCCCGCGAGCCCGCGCCCGCAGGTACCCGAGCCCAAGGTGCACGAGGGCTATGAATGGCTCTATGTCCTGAACGGGCGGCTGCGGCTGGTCCTCGGCGAGCAGGACCTGGTGCTCTCCCCCGGCGAGGCCGCCGAGTTCGACACCCGTGTGCCCCACTGGTTCGGCAGCGTCGGCAGCGAACCCGTCGAGTTCCTGTGCCTGTTCGGCAGGCAGGGCGAGCGCGCCCACGTCCGCGCACGCCCCAAGGCGAAATAACGCCCCCGGGCCGGCATCGCCGGTGGCCAGGAGTTCATCTCATCCGACACGGGCGAGCTTGTCGGGGTTGGTCACGGCGTAGACACCGCGCACCTGGCCGCCGTCGGGGGTGAGGTCGAGGACGATGACCGCGAAGACCACGTCGCCCGACATCAGCAGCGCCGACGGGTCACCGTTGACCCTGCGGTGGCGGACGCCGAGGTCGGGGATGGGACGCCGGGCAGCGTCGCCGATGATCAGGCGGGCGACCTTGTCGCGGCCGTGGACCGGCCGCAGGCCCGCCGCGCGCGCCTTGCCGCCGCCGTCGGCCCACAAGGTGACCTCGGGCGCCAGGACCTCCATCAGCGCGTTGAGGTCGCCGCCGACCACGGCGTCGAGGAAGCGTTCTGTCACCTGCCGCCGGACCCGCGGATCCGCCTGGTAGCGGGGGCGCCGGGCGTGCACGTGCTCGCGGGCGCGGTGGGCGAGCTGGCGGATCGCCGAGGGGCTGCGGTCCAGGATCCCGGCGATCTCGGTATGGGCGTAGCCGAACACCTCGTTCAGCACGAACACCGCGCGCTCCAGCGGGGTGAGCGTCTCCAGCACCACCAGAAGTGCCATCGACACCGACTCGGCCCGTACCGCCGGCTCGGAGGCGTCACCGCCGCCGGCCGCCGGCGGAGCGCCGTCCGGCGGGGTGACGAGCGGCTCGGGCAGCCAGGGCCCGACGTACTCCTCCCGGCGGCGGCTGATGCTCGCCTGGCGGGCCAGCGCCCGGTTGACCGCGATGCGCACCAGATAGGCGCGCGCGTTGTCGATGCGCTCACCGGACGCCGACCGGCTCCTCCGTGCCCACGCCAGCCACGTCTCCTGCAGCACGTCCTCGGTGTCGGCGACGCTGCCCAGCATGTTGTACACAACGGAGAACAGCAGCTCTCGATGGCCGACGAAGACCCGCGTCGCCGTCTCCTCCGGGGTGTCGGACATCCTGGGTCCCTCCTGCCGCGGTCGCTACCGTCACATCTTCAGAGCGCCGGCGGCCCCAGGAGTGTGACACCGGTTGCCGTAAGTCGCAGTTTTCGGGCCCCACCCGGTAGTACGCGAACGGGCGGGAGAGCGGAGGCGACCGGTGGACGCGTCGGGCAACGCACCGGCCGCATTCCCGCCCGCTCGCTGCGGCATGCTCCAGGCACTCGACGCCGCGAGCCGGCCTAGGCGCTCTGGGCGGCGGGGCCGAAGGCCCGGAGGAACGTGTCGACGGCGCCGCGGGTCACCTCGCGTAGTTCGGCGTCGCCGATCTCGCGGGTGCCCATCTTGGAGCGTGCCTCCATCGGGCCGGTGAGCAGGGCCAGGAACTGCTCGGCCGCCTGCGCGGGGTCGGCGGCGCGCAGGCGCCCGGCGAGCGTGAGCCGGGCCAGCCGGTCGGCCAGCGCCTGGCTGAGACGGTGCGCTCCGTGCTCGCGGACGATGTCGAGCACCTCGGGAAGCCTCGCGACCTCCGCGTAGAGCAACCGCCGCAGCGCGCACGAGCGGTCGCCGCAGTGGTGGCGGAGGAGGGTGAGGCCCACCTCCTCCAGCGTCGCGCGCAGGTCGTCGCCAGGCTCGAAGAGTGGCTCCAGCGCCGCCAGCCTCTCCTCCAGCGCGGTGCGCGCCGCGGCCTCCATCGCGTGCCTGAACAGGGTGGCCTTGTCGGTGAGGTGGTTGTACACGGTGGGCTTGGCCACGCCCGCCTCGTCGGCGATCTCCTGCACGCACGCCTGGGCGTACCCCTGCCGGGCGAACACGGTGAACGCGGCCTCCACGATGGCGTGACGCTTGTCGATCCGTCCGTGCGAGGCGGCCGTGGTTCTGGCTCCGGTCATACGCCGATTGTACTGACCGGTTCAACTGACCGGACAGGCTGGTTGCGTATGAACCAATTAGATAACTAGATTGAACGTATGAGTTCAACTGCTCCGGATGACCGTCTCGATGCGCCGCTGTCGCGGATGATCGCCGTGATCCTCCTCGGCGGGCTGCTCGGCATCCTCAACAGCACGATGGTCGCCGTCGGCACCGGCACCCTGGCCACCGCGTTCGGCACCTCGCTGAGCACGATCGGCTGGGCCTCCACCGGCTTCCTGCTGGCCGTCACGGCCACCATCCCCTTCACCACCTGGGCCGTCGACCGGTTCGGCGGCAAGAGGCTGTGGCTGTACGGCCTGACCGTGTTCCTGGCCGGATCGCTCGCCGCGGGGCTCGCCTGGGACGTCGGCAGCCTGATCGTCTTCCGTGTGGTGCAGGGCGCCGGCGCCGGCATCCTCGACCCGCTCGTCCTGATCCTGCTGGCGCGCGCCGCCGGCCCCCACCGCGCCGGGCGGGTGATGGGCCTGATGGGCGTGGTCCTCTCCCTCGGCCCGGTCCTCGGCCCGATCGCGGGCGGGCTCACCCTCAACGTCCTGCCGTGGCGCTGGATGTTCCTGCTCAGCGTGCCCGTCGCCCTCATCGCCATCGTGCTCGCCATACGGGTGGTGCCCGCCGACCCGCCGCCAGAGCGGCAGCCGCGTGCCCGGCTCGACGTCATCGGCCTGACCTTGATCGGCCCGGGCTTCGCGGCCCTCGTCCTGGCCCTGTCGCGGACGGCCGAGCACGGGACGTTCTCCGCCTGGCAGGTGCTCTCCCCCCTGGCCGCCGGCGCCGCGCTGCTGATCGGCTACACCGCGCACGCGCTCCGCGCCCGGCGTACGCGGCCCCTGATCGACCTGCGGCTGTTCGCCAACCGCGGCTTCACGGCGAGCGTCGCCATCATGGCCCTCGTCGGCCTCGCGACCTTCGCCACCCTGTTCGCGCTGCCGCTGTACTACCAGCGGGCGCACGGGTACGGCGCGCTCGCCGCCGGGCTGCTGATGGCGCCGGTGGGCCTCGGCGGCGCCATCGCCATGCCCCTGGCCGGACGGGTGTCAGACCGGCTCGGCGCCCGCGGGCCGGCCTGCGGCGGCGCGCTCGCGGCCGTACTCAGCGGGCTGGGCCTCACCCTGATCGGAGCGGAGACCGCGGTGCCGTGGCCCGTGCTGGCCGCCCTCGTCATGGGCCTCGGCCTCGGCTTCGTCGGCGCGCCCACGATGGGATCGCTGTACAGGACGCTGCCCGCGCCGCTGGTGGCACAGGGCAGCTCGGTGCTCTACATGCTCAACCAGCTCGGCGCCGCGATCGGCATCGCCGTCGTCACGCTCATCCTGCAGACCAGCGACGACCTGATGCGCGGCTTCCACGGCATCTACTGGTTCGCCGTCGCCATGATCGCGGTCGTGCTGGCCGCCATCCCGCTCCTGCCCGGCCGGCCCGGGGCGCCCGCCGTCCAGGACGCGCCCGCGATGTCCGGGAGGACACCCTGATGCCGGTCAGGCGAGCACGGCGAGCGCGTAGCCCGCGGCGGCGGCCAGGACTCCGAGGAGGATGCCGCCCACGGCGTTGAGCCCGGCCGCGAGGAACGAACCCTCCTCCAGCAGGCGCGTCGTCTCGAAGCCGAAGGTGCTGAAGGTGGTGAGTGCCCCGCAGACGCCGGGGCCGACGAAGATCGGGACCTCCTGGGGGATGTGAAGCCTTGTTCCCAGGCCGATGAGGAATCCTAGGACGAGCGAGCCGACGAGGTTGACGGTGAACGTGCCCCAGGGGAAGACGGTGTCGTGGCGCTTCTGGATGAAGCGGTCAAGGAGGTACCGGGCGGGCGCGCCGAGGGCTCCCCCGGCGAAGACGAGCAGCACCGTCATCCGCCGGCCTCGCTCTCGGCATTCCTGCCGACGTAGCGGTAGACGTCCACCGGATCCACGATCACCAGGCCTTCGGTCACGAGCGCGTCCAGCTCCGCCATGAATTCGTTGATCTTGTGCTCGGCGTCCACGATGACGATCGCCACCGGCAGGTCCTCACTGAGCGACAGCAGCCTGGTGGTGTGGATCAGCGAGGACGCGCCGAAGCCCTCGACCCCGCGGAACACGCTGGCACCGGCCAGGCCATGCCGGTGAGCGCGGTGCACGATCTCGGTGTACAGCGGCCGGTGCCGGTACTGGTCCGTCTCACCGATGAAGATCGTCAGGCGGACGGCCCTGCCGTGCAGTCTCATCGGGAACTCCTCTCGCCAGAGCGTCGTATCGGGCTGCCGGCCAGGGCGCGGGCCAGCGCCATCCCGCACCAGACCGCCACCAGCCCGGCCAGCAGGCTGCCGGCCGCGTACGAATCGGCCACGGCCCAGTGTCCGCCACGGGCGAGCTGCAGGATCTCGGTGGTGAAGGTGGAGAACGTCGTGTAGCCCCCGAGGAAGCCGACCCCGAGAAAGGGCCGCACATAACGGCTCGGCGGCCACACGTCCAGGACGAACACCATCAGCAGGCCCAGCGCGAAGCAGCCGGTCACGTTGATCAGGAAGGTCGCCCACGGGAACCCCCCGGCGGGGGTCGGGATCGCCCGGCCCACCAGATAGCGGGCGACGCTGCCGAGCCCACCGCCCAGGGCGATCACCAGGAGCACGCTCGCGGCCCCTCCCGTACGCCTCCCGGGACGGGCCTCGAAGACGTCGCGCTCCGGATGCGCCCGCTCGTCGGCGACGTCGACGTCCGAGTCGATCGGCAGGTCACTCCCGCTCGGGGCGTCCGCCTCGGACGGCTCCCCAGACGGATGCGCTGTCACACGCCACTCCCTTCCGTGATGGACCATGCTCCCGCACGCGTCGGCCGGCACGTTACGGGTGCGGCGGCGCGCGGGCACCATGATGTGGCCGTCAGGAGGTCTCATGAAGTGCCCCCACTCAATGCCTGACGGATCGTCAGGAACCATCAGCCGGGAGGCGGTTCGGGCGGCGGCTGTGCGGGCAGCGGCACCGTCCCGGCGGGATCCATCGCCGTAGCAGGCAGTCTACCGCCGGGGCGGTTCTGGGCCCGCGGCTCGGGTGAGGCGGGCGGGCGGCGAGGGCGCGCAGGTGCCTCGCTGGATACGATAGGATCTCCCGGTGGTACCGGCTGAACCACGCCACCGCGGCCCGTCTGGACCCCTTCACCGTCCACCGCCGCGCGTGCTTCGCCAGGGTGCCGTCTCGCGGTGAGGTTCACCTCCACCGCGTCTTCCACCGGGTCCCGCGTCCTTCGCGACCACACCGGTCGCCATGCCCGCCCACCCAGGCGTCCCTTCCACCGACCTGGGCGAGCGGCAGGTACGTCCCTCCCCCGGGCAGCCCTCGACCATGCCCGCAGGCTCCTTCGGCGACCCGCGGGGATGGTCCCCCTCGACGAACCAGCGCGACACAGCGCTGGTCGCACCCTGGCAACCCTCGCGACAGGGCGGGCCGCTCCGGCATGCCCTGAAGCTCGGCATGCCTCGAAAAGGAGCACTCGATGAAACTCGGTCTCACCTGCCCCCGCTTCAGCTGGCCCGGCGGCGACGCCGCCATCGCCGGGAAGTTCGCGGCCGTCGCGCGCGGCGCGGACGAAGCCGGCCTGCACAGCCTCTGGGTGATGGACCACCACTTCCAGATCCCCAACTTCGGCGCCACGGAGGACCCGATGCTGGAGGCGTACACCGCCCTGGCCTACGCCGCCGCCCTCACCAGCCGGGTCACGCTCGGCACGCTCGTCACCGGCGCCACCTACCGCGAGCCCGGCATGCTGGTGAAGCAGGTCACCACCCTGGACACGCTGTCCGGCGGTCGCGCCGTCCTCGGGATCGGCGCCGGCTGGTACGAGCAGGAGGCCCGCGGCCTGGGCTACCGCTTCCCGCCACTGGCCGAGCGCTTCGAGCGACTGGAGGAGACGCTCCAGATCGCCCGGCAGATGTGGAGCGACGAGGACAAGCCCTACCAGGGACGGCACCACACGCTGGAGCGGACCCTCAACTCGCCGCAGGCCCTCTCCAGGCCGCACCCCCAGATCCTGGTCGGCGGCAGCGGGGAGAAGAAGACACTCCGTCTCGTCGCCGAGTACGCCGACGCCTGCAACCTGTTCTTCGGCGCCGACGTGCCGCACAAGCTCGGCGTGCTGCGCGCGCACTGCGAGCGCCTCGGACGGCCCTTCGAGGCCATCGAGAAGACGCTCCACATGCGCGTGGCCGACGGGCAGAGCGTCGACGAGAGCGTCCAGCGCTGCGGCGAGCTGGCGGCCCTCGGCGTCGACCACGTCATCGTGGCCTTCGGCGACGCCGCCGCCGACACCTCACTGGCCCACCTCGCCGCACTCGCCCCGCAGGTCTCCCTGATCACCCCAGCGGGCCGCTGACCGGCGTCCACCGAGCCCGGCGCCGTTCTTGTCGGTGCCGGGTGACACGATGCGCGGATGCTGGAAGACAACACCGCGTCGATCGCGTCCTTCTGGGATGCCGCCGCCTCCTCCTTCGACGACGAGGCCGACCACGGTCTTCGTGATCCCGAGGTCAGGGCCGCGTGGGCGGAGCGGCTGCGTTCGTGGCTGCCTCCGTCCCCGGCCGACGTCCTCGACCTCGGCTGCGGCACCGGTTCCCTGACCCTGTTGCTGGCCGAGCAGGGGCACCGGCCGGTGGGGGTCGATCTGTCGCCGCTCATGGCCGAGCATGCCAGGCGCAAGCTCACCGCGGCGGGCTTCGAGGTGACGACGCTGGTGGGCGACGCGCGCGACCCGCCCGCGGAGGCGGGGGCGGGGGCGGGGGCGTCATACGATGTGATCCTTTCCCGCCACCTGCTGTGGACCCTGCCCGATCCCGAGGGGGCCCTGCGCCGCTGGGCCGGCCTGCTGCGGCCGGGCGGGCGCCTGGTCCTCATCGAGGGCCGCTGGGCCGCCCCTGCCGAGCACGGCGACCGGCCCGTCTACGGGGAGGCCACGTCACTGCCGTGGATGGGCGGGGTGGGGGCCGAGCGTCTCCTGCGGGCGCTGCTGCCGATCGCCGCGCACTCCCGCGTCGAGCCGCTCACCGATCCCCGCCTGTGGGGTCGCCCGATCCACGACGAGAGGTACGCCGTCATCGCCCACCCGTGAAAGCAGGGTTCGACGCCGACCCGGCCAGTCCGCCCATGAACGCATGGTGAGGCCACCACGGCCGTACGCGGGCCCCCGGACCAGGCGACCTGGCCCCAGGCGGCCCCGCGCGCGGGCGCAGGAGGAAAATCATGAATTGTTCGCGGGGGGATGTCCGGGGCGGGGCCGTAGTCTCGACGTCTCTGGTGAGAGGCACCGAACGGGTGCCGGCGGAGAGGAGAGATCGTGAAGTACATGATCTTGACTTACGGGTCGCAGCAGGACTACGACGGCATGGCGGGGAAGACCACAGGGACGCCGGCCTGGTCCGCGGAGGACTTCGCGGCGATGGGCGCGTTCATGGAGTCGTTCAACAAGGACCTGGAGGAGTCCGGCGAGCTCGTCGAGACGCGAGCGCTGGCCGCTCCGGTCCACACCAGGAGGCTCGGGTCGCGGGGCGGCGTTCCGGTCGTGACGGACGGTCCGTACGCCGAGACCCAGGAGGTCCTGGCCGGTTACTGGATCGTGGAATGTGAGAGCTTCGATCGGGCGACCGAGATCGCCGCCCGGCTGGAGCGCTGCCCGGCTCCTGACCACGTGGCCGCGAGGGCCTACGCGGACGTACGGCCGATCGCGGAATCCCAGGCCGAGCTGGACCTCTGACCCTTTCGTGCCCGACACCGAGGTCGAGGACCTGCCGCGCCGGCCGGCGCCTCAGGTCCTCGGCGCGGTCGTACGGCGGCCGCGAGGAAGGTTTTGGGCGGACCCACTGCGGGCGGCCCGCCGCGGCCGGAGGATACGCCGCACCGGTCCCGCCATCGCCCGGCCGACCCCGTCCACCAGAGTAAAGTCCCAGCCTAGAACGCCCGGAAACGGTGCTCTCGACCCACCAGGAGACCACGCACATTGTCCGAGAAACGCGATCACGCCGAAGCCCTCGCCGACAGGGGCCGCCTCGACCTGCGAGCCGACTGCGAGCGCTGCTTCGCGCTGTGCTGCGTCGCGCCGGCCTTCTCGGCCTCGGCGGACTTCGCGATCGACAAGGCGGCCGGGCAGGCCTGCCCGAACCTGCGCCCTGACTTCCGCTGCGGCATCCACGACGGCCTCAGGCAGCGGGGCTTTCCGGGGTGCACCGTCTACGACTGCTTCGGCGCGGGGCAGAAGGTCGCCCAGGTCACCTTCGGCGGGCGCGACTGGCGGCGGGCCCCGGGAACCGCCAGGCGGATGTTCGAGGTGTTCACGGTCATGCGGCACCTCCACGAGCTGCTCTGGTACCTGGCGGAGGCGCTGACGCTGGAGCCGGCCAGGCCGATCCACGGCGAGCTGAGCCTCGCGTACGACCGCACAGAACGCCTCACCCTCGACGAGCCCGGCGCGCTCGCGGAGCTGGACGTGGCCGCGCACCGGCAGGAGGTCAACGCCCTGCTGCTGCGCGCGAGCGAGCTGGTGCGGGCCGGAGCCGGCCGCAGGAGGAAGGATCGCAGAGGAGCCGACCTCATCGGGGCCGACCTCCGAGGCGCCGACCTCAGAGGCGCCAGCCTGCGCGGGGCCTACCTCATCGGAGCCGATCTCACGGGCGCCGACCTGAGGATGGCCGACCTCATCGGGGCCGACCTCCGGGACGCGAACCTCAGCGGCGCCGACCTCACCGGGAGCATCTTCCTCATCCAGTCCCAGCTCCACGCCGCCAGGGGCGACGCGGGCACGAGGCTCCCTCCCCCGCTCACCCACCCGGCGCACTGGGAGATCGGCTCCCCCGCGGCGGGTCAGGTGTAGTAGCCCTCGACCGGCACTCGCGCCTCGTCGAACAGCGCCGGGCCCTCCTGGCGCGCGCCCGCGGCGGCGGCGGCCGGCTTGAGGCCGGTGAGCTGCTCGGTGGAGAGCGCGAAGACGACGCGGCCGAGGCCGGACCGTTCGATCGCGCCCGCGCACATGCCGCACGGCTGGCAGCTGGTGTACATCGTGGTGGCGGCGGCGGTCGCGGGGTCGAGCTCGCGGGCCGCCCACCTGGCCAGCTTCAGCTCGGGGTGGGCGGTGATGTCGCCGTCGGTGAGCACCGTGTTGTGGTCTTCTACGAGCACGGTGCCGTCCGGGCCCGCCAGCAGCGACCCGAACGGCGGGTTCCCGCCCGCCCTGGCCGCGCTCGCGAGCTCGATGGCCCTGCGGAGAAGGCGTTCGTCGTCGTGTGTCACTGTCGCTCCGTTCGTGGGTTTCGCGCGCCGAGGTCCCAGCGGGCGGACACGGCCGCGAGCGCCTGCCACGCCGTCCGCGGGTGGCAGGTCTCGCGCGGGTCGCCGTTGAAGGGGTCGAGCACGACGGTTCCGGCGCCGAGAAGGCGCAGCCGTTCGAGGTCGTCGGCGATCTGGTCGATCGTGCCCTCGCCGGCGAGCCGTTCCGGGCCGGTGACCTGCGACTCGGTGAGCCGCAGGGCGATGCGGGGGGCCAGCGCCGGGACGGGCCGTCCGAGCTCGGCCGCGACGGCCTTCAGCCGGTCCACGGACTCGGCCAGCCAGCCGGGGGTGAACCGCAGGGGGTGCCAGGCGTCTCCGAGGCGTACCGCCCGGCGCAGGGCCGCGTCGCTGTTGCCGCCCACCCAGATCGGTATGTGCCCGCTTCGGTAGTCCTTGTCGTCCTCCCAGGCGGCGCGCACCGCGCGGAGGTGGTCGTCGGTCAGCCTCCCGCGCCGCTCGAAGGGGACTCCGAGGGCCTCGAACTCCTGCCGGGCCCAGCCGACGCCCACGCCGAGGACCAGCCGATCACCGCTGAGCCGGTTGAGGTTGGCGGCCATGCGGGCGATGAGCAGCGGGTGCCGGTACGGCACGACGAGCACGGTGGTCCCGAGCCGGATCCGGTGGGTGACGCCGGCCAGCCACGCCAGCGTGGTGAAGGGCTCGTAGAACGGCGCCGGGTACTGCTCGGCGACGTCGGGCGTCACCGCGACGTGGTCGGAGACCATCAGCAGGTCGAAGCCCAGGCCCTCGACCGTCTGCGCCCAGCTCCGCAGCACGTCAGGGTCGGTGCCAGGCCCGAAGTTCGGAACGTTCACCCCTATTTGCACTGGTCAAGGCTATCGAGTGATCACTTGCGGCCGGAAGGGGCTTCTCCCGGCGTACCGGCCGATCAGCCGTGGATCTGCCGGTATCTTTGCCCGATGACCGAGAGTCTTGACGCCACCGACTGGTCGATCCTGGTCGAGGTGCAGCGGGACGGCCGCATCCCGCTCACCGAGCTCGGCCGGCGGAGGCGCTGAGGTTGACCCTTGGTGAAGGTCGGTCTGGCCGTGCTCGCCGTGGTGCGCCTCAAGTACCCGGGGAGCCGGCACGAGCCCCTGCACCGGCTGCTCGCCGAGCGCTTCGAGATCCTGGAGTGCCTGCGGACCACCGGCGACGACTGCTACACGCTGAAGGTGGCCGCCGCCTCGATGGCCCACCTCGAACAGCTGGTCAACGAGCTGGCGCAGCTCGGCAGCACGACCACCAGCATCGTGTACAGCCAGACACTCTCCTACCGCGGCCCCCAGGGGCCCTAGCTCACTTCTTGGGCGTCAGGACCCCGTCGATCAGGTAGAGGGTGGCGTTCCGGGTCTGCAGGTTGCCGCAGACCGCCTGGGCGTCGTTGACCTTGATCTTGTTACGGGAGTTCCTAGTGGTGATCTTGCCGCCTTCCAGGGTGGTGAAGCTGCCCCTCTTGAGGTCGTCGGGCGTCTTCCTGCCCTGTACGACGTGGTAGGTGAGCACCTTGGTCAGCGCGTTCTTGTCCGCGAGGAGCTTGTCGAGCTTCCGCTTCCCGAGCTTCTTGAAGGCGTCGTTGGTCGGCGCGAACACGGTGATGTCCTTGGTGGTGTTCAGCTTGTTCACCAGACCCGCCTTGTTGACGGCCGAGTAGAAGGTGGACAGGTCCGGGCTGTGCGCGGCGGCGGTGACCACCCGCAGCCTCCCCAGGTCGGCGACGCTCCCGGGGCCCGACTGCGGCAGGGACGAGCACCCCGGGCCGACCGGTGAGGAGGCCGGCGTGGGCTTCGGCGCCTGGACGACGCCCGCCGTCACCGCGGCCCCGCTCGCGCCGGTGGCGGCGCCGGCCGAGGTGCCGTAGGCGGTCGTGAGCGACAGAGCCGCCACGACCGGAAGGGTGAGAAGACGAGTGTTCATGTGCCTGTCCCCTTTTGCGCTCTTTGAAAGGCCACCTGGCGCAACGAGTCGTTCACGGCACGGCCCCCGCAGACGGTGACACTCCCATTCTCGCCGTACGGTTCCCATCCCCACCCAACGCCCTGGGCGACATGCCCTAAAACGTGCTCCATGCCGCCTTAACTCCATCGACATCGTTTTAGTGGCGTTTAATGGGGATATTTCTGTAAATTACGCCACGAAAATCCCAATGCGGGCGGGAGAGCCCTTTGCCGTGTACCCGGCAACAAGGGATTGGGTCAGTGGAGGCCGAGAGTGTGGGCGAGGTCGGTGGCTTCGCGGGTCCAGCGGGCGCAGAGGGAGAGGCCGGCCGCTCGGGCGGCGTAGCCGGCGTCCGGGTCGGCGGTGGTGACGTCGCCGTAGCCACGGTGCCGGTCGGCCGAGGCCGTTTCGAGGCTCCTGACCGTGAGCCAGTCGTACTTCACCGCGCCGGCGCAGATGCCCAGCCGCACCACGCGTTCGTCGCCGGACCAGCCGGCCTCGCGAAGTCCTTCGAGGTAGGCCCGCGTGGCCCGGACGTCGAGCTCGTCGAGCACGTCGTGGGGCAGGAGCAGGTCGAAGACGCAGTCGGGGACGAGGTTGCCGATGTCCTCCCCGAGAGCCCCGTCCCCGGCGAAGGCCCAGTCGAGCAGAACCACCTCACCGTTCGGGCGCCGCACGATGTTGTTGGGCCAGACGTCGAGGTGGCAGACCGTGCGGGGCAGCGCCTCCATGGTCGACAGCAGGCGTTCACGGTCACGGTGCAGGCGCAGCAGGCCCTCGCGGAGTTCCCGCGGGAAGTGGTCCTCGATCAGTCGCTGGGACCACGCCCGATCGTCGTCGAGCAGGTGCCACTCGGCAGGGCGTGAGGTGCTGTAGTCCCGGAGGAAGCCCGTGCTGAGCCAGGGGTCCCGGGGAAGGTCCGCGCGTCCCTGGCTCCGCCCGAGGGCTCGGGCGGTCGCGACGACGTCCGCCACGGACAACGCCGACGAGTGCCGGCCTTCGACGTCCTCCAGCAGCAGTTCTATGTCGCCTTCGCCGGTCTCCCTGATGTCGAGCACGGCCGGCGCGCCTAGGCCGAGCCGCCCGGGAAGTTCCGACCGGTAGGCGAGGGCTTCCCTGCGCCAGTAGTTCCAGTGCCTCGGGTCGGCGGAGGAGGACCAGTGTCCGGGGGCGTCGTCGCGGCGGTGGGTGAGGATCTTGTGGACGACGCCGCCCTCGCGCCAGATGCCACCGGTCACCCCGTTGGACCGGTTGTGGGTCAGCCGCTCGACAGGCACCCGATCACTCTAGGACCCGCGCGCCTCCAGGGCATCCCGGTGCCCTGGAGGCGCGTTCGCCTGGTCTCGTCCGGCGCCGGTCACACGAAGCGCTTGACGAACCCGAGTGCGGTGTCGGCGACCTCGCGCCAGCTCGATGGTCAGCGCGTGGCCCCGGCCGGGGATCTCGACGATCTCCGTGATCGCCTGGTTGTCCTTCTGGCGCCTGGAACAGCGGCGCGCCGGGGGGCACGGCGAAGGCGTCGTACAGCTCCCTGGCCTCCTCCTCGCTGACGGCGTTGGCGCAGGCGTACCGGAACTGGTCGTAGGGTCAGCGGTACCGCCCGGTGCCGGTTGGCCGGGTTGCCCTGCTGCTAAATGCCATCAGTCATGTGACTGCATTGAGAACACGCGATCATATGACCAGCAGGGTGCCTGGCCTAGCCGTTGGCGGCCGTGTCGAGCGCGGCGCCCACCTGGTCGGCCAGGGTTACCGCCACCAGGCGCGCCTGCAGGGGCGGGACGGCCCCGGGTGTGGGGTCGAGCAGGAACCGGCCGTAGAAATGGCCGTTGCCGAGCGTGCGCAGCTCGACCTCCTCGTCCGGTAGACCCAGCCGGTCGACGTCCCAGCGCCTGCGTCCCCAGACCACCGAGCCGTCCTGCTCGAGCCGGGGCGGGTGGCCGATCAGGATCCCGTACTGGAAGCGGCAGCCGCGCAGCTGCAGCAGGTCGGTGAGCTGGGCCCTGACGTGGTCGACCACCACCTCGGGTGACCTGGACGACTGGGCCAGCTCGGCGGTGTCGTGGATCTGGGCCAGGTAGCCGGCGTCGGTGACCGCGACCACCCGCAGGCGCCGCGCCCGGGCGGCCAGCTGGGACACGGCCAGGCCCACGATGAGCAGCAGGGCGGCGGTCTGGATGTCCGCGGGGCTGGTGACGGTGAACCGCTGGTAGGGCGGGGCGAAGAAGAAGTCGAACCACAGGGCGGCCGACACCGCCGCGAGCGCGCCCGCCAGGCGGTCCCCGTTGGCGGCCACCGCGACCACGACGACGACCAGCGCGAGGGCCACGTTGGTGTTCGACAGGCCCGCGCGGAACGGCACGAGCACCGCCGAGACGGCCAGCGGGGCCACCAGTGCCGCCACGATCGCGAGGCGGTCCCTGTCCAGGTAGCGAAGCACAGCCGCACCCCCGTCCTGTGTGCCAAGGCCGACGCCCTACCCCTACCCGGCCGCACCCTCTCCGACCAGGCCATCCGAACCCGTCGCGCTGGCGGCGATCGCCTCGGGGTACGCCCTGGTGGCCGGAGAGTGGTGGCGCGCCACCCGGGGGGACGACTCCGTACGGACGCGCCGCCGCTGAGGCGCCCTGCGGTAGGCGAACTCCACTCCATGCTGATAGTTATCAGCCGAAATTCCAGGCGTTTACCCATTTCGTCGCCCATCTTGACGCCGGTTAGACGCCGCCGCATTCTTGCACTGCCCCATCTCACCGATGGCCACTTTGGCCAGGCGGTGAATGTGAGCCGCGTGAACACCGGCACCCCGGCGTCACGTCGCCATGGGCGAAAACGGGGGCGGTCAAGGCGGCGGGGAGCCGGCAATACCGGCCGGGGACATCCGCAGGGCCGGCGGAACGGAAATCCACTTCACATTCCGACAGCCATGGCGCGCGGCCGGGTTCACCGCGCACGAGACGGCAGAAGCCCCTGGTCGTCGACGCGATGAAGATCGCCAGGAACGCCGTCAGGGAGATCGGCGACCGGGTCGAGGGGGCGGTGCCCCGGGCCGCCCTGATCCTCGCCCACCTGCTGCACGACCACCAGCAGACCATGGCGGCCGCCTACCCCAGAGCCGTCATCGTCTCCGGCTTCCTCGGCGACGAACCCGAGGTCACGGTAACCGAGCGCCTCCAGGACGTGATCGGCAGGACCTACTCCTTCTTCAACCCGGACGTCAGCGTCGAGACCGCGCTCGAGCCGTTCCTCGACGCCTTCAGCGCGGCGTACGACAAGTTCAAGCCCACGCCCGCTCCGGCGACCCGGAACGGCTGGATCGAGAACGCCAGGAGCGACGAACTGGTGGTCGGCTACAACTCCACCGGCACGCCACGTCTCACCATCAACGGCAGGGCACCCGCGCCCACCGGCGTCGCGGGCATGGGATCGCACACCACGGCATGGGTCGTGGAGACGATGGCCGTCAACGCGCTGGTCGCCGACACCAGGACCGACGCGGAGGCGATCACGGCCCTGGGCCGCGCCGTGAAGATCGACCTCCAGTCGCAGTTGATGGCACTCGACCGGCTCCTGCCCGCCGACCAGATCGAGGGCGGCCAGATCTACGACATCTTCAACGCGGCGAGGACGGTGCTGGAGGCCACGGACGCCTCCGAGGCCGCCACCGCCTACCTGTGCTTCCGCAACCTGCTGCCGTTCGCCACCGTCGACGCGGGCGACCGCGGCGGCCACGGCGAGCGCTCCACGGGCAGGTCGGTGAAGAACTTCGACGGCGACTCCCTCTACGACGCGGCCTCGCTCCAGCAGGACGCGCTCAACGACCGCGACACCCGGCTGGCGACCGCCGCCGCCCTGCGCGACGCGGCGAAGGCCCTGCAAGGCGAGGACTGGGGCGCCGACAAGGCCCTGCTCAAGGGCGTGAGCACCACTGCCGCCCGGCTGGTGGCCCAGGCCTCGCTACTGGAGTCCGGGGCGCCCAAGGACGTCATCAAGACCATCGTCGACACCAGGACCGCCGAACACCGGGAGGTCAGCAAGCTCGCCGTGAGCAAGTGACCCCGGGATGACGACGGCCGGGACACCAGCCGCGATACCGTTCCACTCGTGACGCACAACCACGAAGGCGAAGGAACGGCTGTGGCGACGCCCCTGGCCGGTCACGCGGCGGGCTCCTCCCGCGTGGCCCTGCGCCGGCTCACCCTCCACGACCAGGACCGGTTCGTCGAACTGGTCCGCGCCAGCACCGGCCTGCACCACCCGTACATGTCACTGCCCACCACACCGCAGGAGTTCCAGACCTACCTCGCGCGGTTCGACGACCCGCTGTCCGCCGAAGGCCTGCTGGTCCACGTGCGGGAGACCGGTGCCATCGCCGGCACCATCAACATCAACAGCATCATCCGCGGACGCTTCCAGAACGGCTCCCTCGCCTACGCGGCCTTCGCCCCCAGCGCCGGCCAGGGGTACATGTCCGAAGGCCTCGCCCTGGTGCTGCGCTACGCCTTCGAGGAACTGCGGCTCCACCGGCTGGAAGCCCAGATCCAGCCCGGCAACCACGCCTCGCTGAAGCTGGTCCGGCGCGCCGGCTTCCGCTACGAGGGCCTCTCCCCCGACCTGCTGTTCATCGACGGCGCCTGGCGGGACCACGAGCGCTGGGCCATCACCAGCACCACGGCCGGCGACAGCCCGCATCCGACCCTGCCCCACCGCTGACACGCCGGGGGTCTGGATCGGTGATTGATGAAGCACAGATCGTTATCTAGGCTCGCCTCATGGGCATTCCTACCGAACCTATCGGCAGCATCCCCCGACCCCCCGCTCTGCTGGCCGCGCTCGCCGGTCACTCCGAAGGCCGTACCGGCGACGCCGAGCTGGCCGCACGGCAGGCCGAGGCCGTCGCCGACACCGTCGCACGCCTGGAGCGACTCGGCTGCCCGGTCCTCGTCGACGGAGAGCAGTCCAAGCCGAGCTTCGCCACCTACCCCATCACCGGGCTGGACGGGCTCAGCCCCGACGGCGCGGTCATCCCGTTCGCAGACGGCCACACACGGCAGCTCCCGCGCCTGACCTCAGGCCCGTTCCGATACCAGGTGCACGCCGAGACCTACCTGCGGGAAGCACAGCGCCACACCGGCCTCCCGGTGAAGCAGGCGGTCATCGCACCGTCGGCGCTGAGCCTGCTCTACCCGGCCGACGGCATCGCCGACTACCCCCGCAAATCCTTCCTGGACGACCTGACCGCCGAGGCCGAGACGGACATCCGCGGCTGCCTGGACGCCGGCGCCCACGTCGTACAACTCGACTTCACCGAAGGCAGGCTGTCGCTCAAGCTCGACCCGAGCGGGGGCCTGCTCGACGACTTCGTCACCCTCAACAACCAGGTGCTGGAGCGCTTCAGCCCGGCCGAACGGGCCCGCATCGGCGTGCACACCTGCCCGGGCGGCGACCAGGACTCCACCCACAGCCTGGACGTCGACTACGCGGGCCTGCTGCCGAAGCTCTTCCGGCTGCGGGCCGGCAACTTCTACATCCAGCTGGCCAGCGAGCCCGACCCCGACCGGGTGCTGGCCATCATCCGCGACAACCTGCCCTCAGGGGTGCGGGTCTTCATCGGGGTGACCGATCCGATCGACCCGCGCATCGAGACACCCGAGCAGGTACGCGACCTGCTGCTGCGGGCCGCCCAGTACATACCGGTCGACCAGCTGGGCAGCTGCGACGACTGCGGATTCGCCCCGTTCGCCGACGACACCTCCACCTCGCGCGAGATCGCGTTCGGCAAGATCGCCGCCCGGGTGGAGGGCACCAGGCTCGCCGCCGAAGCCCTCGAAGCCTGACACCCCGCATCCCGGCCGACGGGCACTCGCGCGGCGTCGCGGGTGCCCATCTCTCCAGCCTCCGGCCTCAGGCATGGACGGCGCCGAGCGTGGTTCCGGGGTGTGGTTCCGGGGCGAAGACACCCTCGCCACGGCCCGGAAAACCGGTTGCGGGCCCGGCCCGGGCACGCCCACGATCGCCCGTATGACGATCACGTTCGAATGGCGCGGCACCTTCGGCAACACCGAGGTCAACGCCCTGCACGCGGAGGGCTTCCAGCATCCGCCGCTGGACGACGACTGGTGGGCACAGGTGAATCGCCACAGCCTGGGATGGGTCTGCGCCCGGCAGGACGGCGCCGCCACCGGTCGCGAGGCGGCAGGCCTCGGTGCGCTCGCCGGTTTCGTCAACGTGGCCTGGGACGGCGGCGTCCACGCCTTCCTCCTCGACACCCTGGTCACCGCGCGCCATCGCCGCCACGGCGTGGCCACCCGGCTCGTCGCGATCGCGACCCAGGAGGCGCGCGCCGCGGGGTGCGAGTGGCTGCACGTCGACTTCGAGGACCACCTGCGCGGTTTCTACCTCGACGCCTGCGGATTCGCGCCCACAAGCGCCGGGCTGATCGCCTTGTAGTCGCCGAACCGGCACCTCGCCGGCCAAGCGGAGGAAGCACGGCGCGCCCTCGCTCACGGCTACGCCCGTGGTGAATTCGAGACGCTGCTTATCCCGATGGAACCAGGATGGCCGCTATGAGGCTTCTTGTTCTTGGTGGAACGCATTTCGTGGGACGGGCCGTCGTCGAGACCGCATTGGCGGCCGGCCACGACGTCACCACGCTGAACCGCGGTGTGAGCAGGTCCCCCGCCCCGGGCGTCGAACCGCTCATCGCGGACCGCACCGACCCCGGCGCGCTGCGCCGCGCCCTTGGAGACCGGGAGTGGGACGCGGTCGTGGACGCCTGGAGCGGCGCCCCGCGCGTGGTCCGCGACTCCTGCGAGCTGCTCGCCGGCCGCACCGGTCACTACGGATACGTGTCCAGCCGGTCGGTCTACCACTGGCCGGTCCCGCTCGGCGCCGACGAGCACGCCCCTGTGGTGGAGGGCGATCCCGGCGGCGACAGCGAGGACTACGCCGCCATGAAACGCGGTGGCGAGCTCGCCGTCCTCGGCGCCTTCGGCGATCGGGCCCTGCTCGCCCGCGCCGGGCTGATCCTCGGGCCGTACGAGAACATCGGACGGCTGCCCTGGTGGCTTCGCCGGCTTGAGCGCGGCGGCCGGGTCCTCGCGCCCGGCCGCCCCGCCCGCCCGCTCCAGTACATCGACGCCAGGGACCTGGCGGCGTGGATGCTCGCCGCCGCCGGGCGGGGCCTCGGCGGCACGTTCAACACCGTGAGCCGCGCCGGGTACACCACCATGGGCGAGCTGCTCGAAACCGCGGTGAAGGTCACCGCGTCGGACGCCGAGCTGGTCTGGGCCTCCCCCGAGGTGCTCGTCGAGGCGGGCGTCAGCCCCTGGACCGAGATGCCGATCTGGCTGCCCGAGGACGCCGAGTACGGCGGCATGCACGACTCCGACGTCACGGCCGCCCACGACGCGGGGCTCACCTGCCGCCCGCTCCACGAGACGGTCGCCGACACCTGGGCCTGGCTCCAGGCCGAAGGAGACCCCGTGCCACGGTCCGACAGGCCCCGGCACGGCATCGACCCGGCCAAGGAGCAGCGCGTGCTGGACATGCTCGCCTGACAGCCCAGCGGGCGAGGGCAGGGATGTCCCGCCGCGGCGGCGGGACCAGGGGTGCGGGTCAGCCGATGTCCCGCCGCAGCGGAGCCGCCACGGCGATCACGGCCGCCACCAGGGCGTACGCCAGCAGCACGGCGCCGCCGACCGGCGCGGGGAGCAGCCGGGCGGCCTCCGTGCCCGTCTGACCGGCGACGGCCTCGGCCAGGTAGGTGAACCCGGTGAGCGCGGCGGTGGCGCCGCCGGGCAGGTAGGGGTAGACCGCCTTGATCCCAGGTACGAGCATCAGGGCGGTCTCGACCATGTAGAAGTAGGCGCCGACGACCACCAGCGCGGTCACCTGGTTGCGCAGGAGGGCCCCCACGGCCACGCCCAGCAGCGTGTAGACCGCCATGGTCAGCGCGACGCGGCCCAGCAGCGCCAGCAC
Organism: Sphaerisporangium viridialbum; assembly: GCF_049674955.1. Lineage (GTDB taxonomy): Bacteria > Actinomycetota > Actinomycetes > Streptosporangiales > Streptosporangiaceae > Sphaerisporangium > Sphaerisporangium viridialbum. Next base: position 4,799,343 of record NZ_CP187232.1, read on the forward strand.
CGTGCCCGCGGGCAGGCCGAGGGCGATCCCCTTGAGGGCGGCCACCGCGAACAGCGCGCCCGCCGCCACCCCCGCCGCGACCACGCCGTAGGCGAGCCCGCCACCGGCGTAGGCCACCAGCTTGGCCGCGAGCCAGGTCCAGCGCCTCGGGGCGAACAGCGCCGTGGTGGTGACGGTCCCGTGGCGGTACTCCGAGGCCACGGCCGCGGTGCCGATCAGCGCGGGGACGAACATGGTGAAACCCAGCAGCCCGAGCAGCACCCGGGTACCCTCCTCGCTGGCCAAGCCCGGCAGTGGAGGGGTGAAGTTCTCCGGGCCCACGAGCGCGAGCAGGCCGACGAGGGCTCCGCTGCCGAGCGCGGCCAGCAGGCCCCACAGCCACAGCCTGGACGAGGTCAGGCGCGTCCACTCCGCCGAGACGAGCGCGGTCATCGGGCACCTCCGGTCATGTTCAGGAACGCCTCCTCGAGAGTGGGACGTTCAAGGGTGATCTCGTGCAGCGGAATGCCGTGCGCCGCCGCGACGGCCGCGACCTGTGCGGTGGTCATGCCGTGAACGCGCAGGACACCCGGTCCCGGAGCCTCCACGCGGATCACCCCCCCGGCCTCGCCCTCGCTGTCCAGCAGGCGGGCCCTGAGCAGGTCCGCCTCCGGCGACCGGACGAGCACGGCCGCCGCGCCGTACAGCCCGGTGATGGGCCCGGTGGCGACCAGCCGGCCCTCGCGGATCACCACGACCTGGTCGGCCACCTGCTCGATCTCGCCGAGCACATGGCTGGAGACCAGGACGGTGCGCCCCTCGGCCGCCAGGTCGCGCAGGAACCGGCGCAGCCAGGCGATGCCCTCGGGGTCGAGGCCGTTGCCCGGCTCGTCCAGCAGCAGCACGCGCGGATCGCCCAGCAGGGCGGTGGCCAGGTTGAGGCGCTGCCGCATCCCGGTGGACAGAGTGCGCGTAGCCCTCCCCGCGAACGCCGACACCCCCGTCAGCTCGGCGACCCGCGCGGCACGGGCCGTGCCGTACCGGCCCATGCGGGCGTACACGCGCAGATGGTCCAGCGCGGTGTGGCCGGGGTGGAAGCCCGAGCCGTCCAGCACCGCGCCGACCGTCGCGGTCGGCCGGGCAAGGTCGGCGTAACGCCTGCCGCCGATGGTGGCCGTGCCGGAGGTCGGCGCGACCAGGCCCAGCAGCATCCGCATGGTGGTGGTCTTGCCCGCGCCGTTCGGCCCGAGGAAACCTGCGACCGTGCCGGGCGCGACGCCGAAGCTGAGGTCGGTGACGGCGGCCACGGGCCCGAAGGTCTTGGTCAGGCCGCGCACCTCGATGCCCCAGGAGCCCTCGCTCATGTCAGCACCGCCGCCAGGTGGCGCCGGATCTCACCGGCGTCCCGGACGCTCAGGATCAGCTCGTCGTAGCCCGCCACCCTGCCCTTCAGGACGATGCGCAGGCCGGGCACGCCGCGGCGGGCGGCCACCAGCCGCCTGACGCCCTTCAGGGACGTCCAGGTGCCGACCTTGGCGAAGCCGCTGACGAGCAGGCCGGAGTGCACCCCCGTGGCCGCCGTGAGCGGCCGGTCGAGGTGGTGCGCCTCGGCGATGGCCTCCAGCGGCACGCGCACCGCGTCGGTCCTGGTGAACGGCCGTGTCCACGGGGCGAAGAACACGGTCAGCGTCCCCTCGTGGATCCCTACCTCGATCACGATGTCCTCCTGTGTCGTGTTGGCGAGTGACATCTGTTCTATAAGTTGTATATCAGATAGTCTGTCGGTGTGCAGCTGACCCTTGACCTCGACAGCGAGGTCCCGATCTACCAGCAGATCCGGGACCGCATCGTGGAGGCGATCGCCCGCGGACAGGCCAGGGAAGGCGACCCGCTGCCCTCGACCCGGCAGCTCGCCGCCGACTTCGGCATCAACTTCCACACCGTGAACAAGGCCTACGACCTGCTACGACAGCAGGGCGTCATCCGCGTCAACCGCAAGAGCGGCGCGGTCGTCAGACGCGACCCCGCCACCGGCCCGCCCGAAGCCGGGTTCACCGACGACTGGGAAGAGCGAATGCGCGTGCTGCTGGCGGAGGCCACCGTCCACGGCCTGGGCCTGGAGGACGTGATGCGACGCTGCGAGACCATGCTGACCGAATTCAAGGAAACGCCATGACCCCGCTCATCGCCGCCCACCTGGCCCTCCTCGCGCTGGTCACCTGCCTCGCCCTGGCCCTGCCCGCGCTGGCCAGGCCGACGCTGCCGTTCGGCGTCCGCGTGAGCGCCGGACGCGTGGCCGACCCCGACGTCATCGCCCAGCGCCGGAGCTACGCCCGCCTGACCGTCACGGCGGCCGCGATCGCCGCGACGATCTCGACCGCCGTGCTGCTCGCCACGGGTGAACCGGCCGTGACCGGCGCCACCGCCACCGCCCTGGCCGCGGCCGACCTGCTGCTCTACCACCGCGCCCACCGCAACGTCCGCGCCGCCAAGGACGCCGGGCGCTGGCAGGCCGAGCGGCGTCAGGCCGTCACCGCCGACACCACCTTCCGCACCGACCCCGTCCGCGTGCCCTGGCTCTGGAGCCTGCCCGCCCTGGCGATCACGCTGCTCACCGCCTCCATCGGCTGGTCACGGTACGGCGGGCTGCCTCCCACGCTGCCGCCGTTCCTCGCGTACGGCACATCCCCCGCACCGCGCGAGCCCACCACGTTCCTGAACGCCTTCGAGCCGGTCGCCTACCAGGCCGCGACCACCCTCCTGGTCCTCGTGCCGGTCCTGGTGGTGCTGCGCGCCCGGCCCGACCTCGACGCGGCCAGGCCCACGGGCTCGGCCCGCCGCTACCGCGTCTACCTGCGCGGCATCGCCGCACTGTCGCTGCTCTCGGCCGCCTGCCTGAACCTGGGCCTGCTCATCTCCGCCCTGCTGCTCTGGGAGGTCATCCCGCCCACGATCGCCTGGCAGGCGGCCACCTGCCTCCCGCTCGCCGCGATGGTCGCCGGATGGCTGGTCTGGGAGACGAAGGTGGGCCAGGCGGGGCACCGCCTGCCCGCCCTCCCCGGCGAGGACCAGGAGGACTCCGGGGTCGCGCAACGCGACGACGACCGGCACTGGTTCCTCGCGGGCACCGTCTACGCCAACCGCCGCGACCCCGCGCTCCTCCTGCACGCCCGGCTCGGCTCCTCCTGGACGATCAACCTCGGCCACCCGGTCGCCTGGCTCCTCATCGCCGCCCTCGCCGGGTTCGTCCTGCTCGCCCTCCTCGGCGTCATCGACCTGCCCCAGAAACGAAGCCTCTTCTAGGGCGGCACCGCCTTCCCGGACGGCCATACCAAGGGCCGAGCGAACCGATCGGCCTCCAGCGGCGTCTCAGCGTTGTGAGGCTTCTTCTCAACGCGGCCGGCATCGCCCTGGCCTCGATCGCGATATGCGCGTCGGCCGTACTCATCTCGCGCTCGCCCAGCGGGGCGACGTCCGCACCGGCGTCGTGCCCGCAACGATGGGGCGGCGCCGGGATCGGCGACTGGGTGCCCCAGGCCACCGGAATCGACGGAGCCGAGGCGTCACTGGTACCCGGCGAGCCCGTCGCCGCGACGATCTGCGCCTACCCGGGGGAGAACTTCCGCCCGGGAGGCGAGCGGCTCGCCGGCGCCCGTACCCTGACGGGCCAGGCCACGGCGATGGCCCGCGACCTCGCCTACCTCCCGGTGACCACAGGGAATCGCGACAGCCCCTGCACAGCGGTGGGCGGGCCCATGACGAACTACCTCATCCGGTTCGCCTACCCCGGCGGCCAGGCGATCTGGGTGGGCACCGCCGAGGAGGTCAACGCGTGCGTGACGACCACCAACGGCACGACCACCAGCGAGGCGTACCTGGGGCCGAGCATCACCGCCGCCTACCGGACCGGAACGTGGAAGGTCATACGCCCCGACGACCCCTGCGACGGGCCGACCCAGCGCCGCGGCCAGAACGAGTGGATGGTGCCCGGCCGGCCCGTCTCGGTCCTGGTGTGCGGGGAGGCCGGCTCCTCCGGCGCGCGGCGTCCCCGGGCGCAGCACGGCCGCCAGGCGGCCACGAGCCTGGCGGCGGCGCTGAACTCTCCGGACACCCGGCCAACTGACCACACGTGCCAGGGTGGCGAAAGCACGCATAGCCGGGTATTTCACTACCTGTTCGGCTACGCGGACGGGCCACCCGCCAGCGTCGTCGTCTGGATCGGCTGCGTCCCCGGCCTCGACAACGGACTGCTCCAGGCGGACGTCGACGACTCCATCCTGAACCAGGCGATGCGACTCACCCCACGAGGCTGAGACCTCCTCCCGAACCGATGAGACTCACCCCGCGGAACCAAGCCCTCAGGCGATTCGCACCACCGGACCAGGTACCAGTGGTGCGTCCGGGTCAGGCGCGGAAGTCGTCGGGGCGTTCCGGGGTGGCCTTGGCCAGGAGGTCACGGATCGCGTCGGCCTCCACCGACTGGCCGTACACGGGCGATCCGGGCTGCTGGCGCCACGACTCGTCGAGCCCCCCGGCGTCGACGGTGTCGAAGCCCAGCTCGTCGATGAGGTCACGGACGACCCGCTTGGCCGCCTCGTCGTCGCCGGCCACCGGCAGGGCGACGCGGCCGGGAGTGCCCTTGGGCCGCGGCAGGTCGAGGATGTGCTGGGCGTAGGTGCCGTTGAACGCCTTGATCACGGGGTGGCCGAGGTGCTGCTCGGTCCAGCGGCTCTCGGTCACGCCCTCCTCGATGGGGGTGATCAGGCCGTCCCGCTGCGGGTAGTAGTTGCCGGTGTCGATGACGGCGACGCTGTCCGGCACCCCGTCGAAGAGGCCGGCGGGCAGCTTGGGGACGCTCTTGACCGGGATGGCCACGACGACCACCTCGGCACCACGCGTGGCCTGCTCGACGTGGACGGGCGTGGCACCGGTCTCCTCGGCGAGCTCGGTGAGGGTCTCGGGGCCGCGCGAATTGGCGACGGCCACCTCGTGCCCGAGGGCGGTGAGACGGCGGGTGAGGTTGCCGCCGATGTGGCCGGCTCCGATGATGCCGATCTTCATATGATGTGCCTTTCCCTCGTGTCTGGCCGCGGTCACTCGGCCGGCGGCGACGAGCGTCTGGTCGGTTCACTGACACAGGTGTGCTGCCGGTTGACCGTCGTATGTTGAGCCTCGGCGACCGCGGATGTATTCCGATCTGTAGTCAGTGTTCAATACCCACTACGGCGCCCTTTACTTTGTAGATCAGAAGCGTGGCCAGCCGGCATCTCGGACGAGGAGCGCGATCTGCACCCGGTTGACCAGCCCGAGTTTCGCGAGCGAGCGACTGACGTGGGCCTTGACCGTGGTCTCGCTCATGGTGAGTTCGCGGGCGATCTCGGCGTTGGCCAGCCCTCGGGCCACTGCCTGGACGACCTGCCGTTCGCGGTCGGTGAGGGCGGCCAGGCGTTCGCGCGCGGCGCGGGCGTCCGGTGCCTGCTGCCCGGCGAAGGCGTCGATCATCCGCTTGGTCACCGTAGGCGCGAGCATGGCGCTGCCGTCGGCCACCGTGCGGACGGCAGCGATCAGGTCACGGGGCGCGGTGTCCTTCAGCAGGAATCCCGCGGCCTTGGCGCGCAGGGCGCTGTAGACGTACTCGTCGCGGTCGAAGGTGGTGAGCATGACCACCTTCGGCGGGTTCGGGGACCGGTTCATCTCCTTGAGCGCGGCCACGCCGTCCATGCGGGGCATCTGCACGTCCATGAGCACGACGTGCGGCCCGTGGCGCGCGACCGCAGTCACTGCCTCCACTCCGTTCGCCGCCTCGGCAACCACCTCGAGGTCATCGGCGGCCTCCAGGATCATGCGCAGCCCGGTCCGCACCAAGGCCTCATCGTCGACGATGAGCACCCGGATCACGTCGGCAACCTCGCGGACACAAGGAAACCGCCGTCCGGCTCCCGTCTGGCGGTGAACCCGCCGCCCAGCAGTTCGATGCGCTCTCTCAGGCTGATCAGGCCGAGCCCGCTGCCGGGCAGGGCCGGCGTGCGATCCGATGGGACGGAGTTCTTGATGGTGACCTCCAGTGCCGAGGGCAGGTAGCGCACCACGACCTGGGTCGCGGCCATGCCCGCATGCTTGTGGATGTTGGTGAGGGCCTCCTGCACCATCCGGTAGGCGGTGTGCTGCACCATGACGGGCACCTCCTGCGCCGTCCCCTCATCGCGCCGCTCCACCGGGACTCCGACAGACCTCGACTGATCGAGCAGCCAGTCGAGATCGGCCAGCGTCGGCTGAGGTTCGAGGACTTCCTCCCCGATCATCGGCCGTCGCCGGGGAACTTCGGTGAGGATTCCGAGAACCGCTCGCAGCTGCTCGAGGGCTTCCTTGCCCGTGACCCGGATGAGCTCCGCCTCCGCCGCGATCTTCTCGTCCACAGCGTTGATCTCCAGCGCTCCCGCGCGCAGGACCATCAGCGATACCCGGTGCGCCACCACGTCGTGCATGTCCCGCGCGATGCGGGCACGTTCCTGCGCGCGAGCCCGCTCGGTACGGGCGGCCTCCTCCCGCTCCAGCCGTTCGGCGCGCTCACGCAGCCCGGCCACCACCTGCCGGCGCGCGCCCACCCACAGCCCGATCACCAGCGGAAACCAGACGAACAGCGGCGCGCCGCCCAGAGAGGAGGAAATGTCGGCCCCGGGCCGGGGCACCACCGCCAGAAGGCTCGCGACCACCGTGAAGACCGTCAGGTGCAGGGGCCGCCGATACGTGGTCGCCGCGACGTATGACGCCACGGACAGCAGGAACCCTGGCGACCGCGCCACCGAGTCGACGGCCGCGACGAGCAACAGCGGCCAGAGCCGCCGCGGTGCCGTCCAAGCCGCGGCGGCGGCCAGGAGACCGATCGCCGCGCCTTGGATGTGCACGGGCACCGAGGCGAGGCCGAAGAAGGTGTACGGCCTCGCGCCCGGTACGAAGGCGGCGCAGAATGCGGCGGCGGGAAGCGCCACCGTCACCAGCCGATCACGTATCTCCTCGATCCTCACCTGATCAGCCTAGACAGCCGTATCCGGTGCGCGTGCAGCTCACCAGCTCACCAGCTCACCAGCCGCAGGGGTTTGCGGTCGGGGACGGGAAGCCGCTCGGTGCGCAGCTCGGGAACGGCCTTGCGCAGCACCTGGATGCCGAGCGGCACCAGTACCAGACACAGGACGCCTGTCGAGACGACATCGATGAAGCTGCTCTCCTTGAGATGGCCGGTCCACAGTGTTCCCGACCAGAGGAACAGCAGGAGACGCCCCACACCGAACGTGCCCGACCGGTAGGCCCCGATGGCCAGCACAAGGGTTCCGATGTACAGGCCGAAGGCAGCCGTGACGGGAACCCTCCACGGCCCGTAAGAGACGTCCACATACGTGTCCATCACGATCTTGGTTGTCTGTTCAAGGCCCAGCTGCCCGATCAGCTGGAAGGCGGTCTGATCGACGCCCGCCCAATACAGGCGCGAGAAGAGGCCCAGGACGAGGAGCGTGCCGCCCATGAGGGCGGACCACGGAGATCTCGCGGCGACGATCCGGGCGAGCGTGATGACGGCGGGACACAGCAGGATGGTGCCGAGGGCGAAGCACGCGTAGCCGGCGGTGACCAGTGCGGGATTCTCCACATACACGGCCAGCTGCATCGGGGCGGCGAACGGCTGCCTGGCGAACTCCTCCAACTGCCCGGGCGTGAAGGCCACCGAGTTCAGCGCCAGGTACCGAAGAAGCAACCCGGCCGACCATACGAGGGGGGCAAGGATAAGCGCCGCCCCTCCGATGATCCGGCCTGGGAACCAGGCGTTGCGATGAATGAGAGGAGGGGTCTTCCATGTGCCGCTTCGTCGGGCAGCCGTGTCTGTTTGTGGCATGACGACCACCCTGGATCACGGATGGCACGATCACATCCTGCAATCGATGCGGCAAAGCGTCTCTTTAGTAGGGGTGCTCCCCGCCGCGTCGTGGCTGTAGACCGCCCGCACGCACAGGGCGGGGGCGGCGGTGGCCACGAGCCCGCCCTCACCCGTGCTGAGCAGCTTGAAGTGCTGGAGCCGATTGCTCGCAGCGCTCAGTGCCCCGTAGCAGCGGCACGCGACGGACGTTGGAAACGCCGAGGAAACGCGTCGTCGCCAGTGCCTCCCACGAACTGCGCACACCGCTGACCATCGGCCGAGCCCTGGTCGAGCTGGCCATGCATCGAAAATCCGCCTCCGAGGACGTCAAACAACTGGGCGAGAGCCTCCTGGAGATCAACACCAGGCACGAGCGGCTGATCAACGGCCTGCTGCTCCTCGCCGGCTCGGAGAGGGAGATCATCGAACGGCTTCCCGTCGACTTGGCGGACGTGGTCGGCCACGTGGTCGCCGAGACCGCCACCGAGGCCCAACACGCAGGGGTGATCGTGAAGGAGCAGGCGGGCGAGGCGTTCACCCTGGGCGACGCGCTGCTGCTGGAAAGACTGGTGCACAATCTGGTGGAGAACGCCGTCAGGCACAACGTCAAGGTCGGCGGCTGGGTGAGCGTCCTCAGCCGCACCCACCCCGACGCCACTGTGGAGGTGGAGGTGAGCAACACCGGGCCCACGGTGCCGCCGTACGAGATCCCTTCTCTGTTCGAACCGTTTCGCCGGTTGGGCGACGAACGGCTGGTCACCGCCAAGGGCGCCGGCTTGGGCCTGTCCATCGTCCGCTCGGTCGTCAGAGCCCACGATGGTCATATCAACGCCCGCCCACGCGAAGGCGGCGGCCTCACCGTGATTGTCACCCTGCCGGCCTGCGAGCCCTCCTGATCCGAAGATCAGACATTCCCTGGGCACGCGGCAGCGGACGTCAGCGCCAATTCGTCCGGGACTGTTTCGGACCGGCGGCTGGTGACCTGCCAACGCGTAAAGGGGATGAACCTCTCCAGGTTCGGTGCAAGGCTGGGCTCGTGAGCGACACGCGAACCGTGGTCCTGGTCGAGGGAGCCAGTGACAAGTCGGCCATCGAAGCGTTGGCCGAGCGCCGTGGCCGGAACCTGGCGGCCGAAGGCATCTCCCTTGTGGCGATGGGCGGTGCCACGAACATCGGGACGTATATCGGCAGGTTCGGCCCTCCCGGTCGCGATCTCCGGCTGGCCGGTCTGTGCGACGTCGGGGAGGAAGGCGCCTTCCGGAGGGGTCTCGAGCGCGCCGGCCTTGGATCCGATCTCAGCCGAAGCGATCTGGAGGCGCTCGGATTCTTCGTGTGCGTCGCTGACCTGGAAGACGAGCTGATCCGCGCCCTCGGCACCGCCACGGTTGAGCGCGTTGTCGATGCCGAGGGCGAGCTCAGCTCATTTCGCACGCTCCAGAAGCAACCCGCATGGCGCGGGCGCGCCACTCACGACCAGCTACGCCGGTTCATGGGATCAGGCGGTGGCCGCAAGATCCGCTACTCTGGCCCGCTCGTCGCGGCACTCGATCTCGATCGCGTGCCGCGGCCGCTGGATATGCTGCTGGCCCACCTATTAGGCACTCGGAGATGGTGATTTCGTCATCGCCGGGTGAGGCGGATTCGTTGGTGGAACCAGCGGGCCCGGGCTTGGTGGCGTCGTCGCCGGGTGTGCCATGGAAATCCTCCTCCACGGGCCGGCGGCGCCCGGCGACGGTGATCAGGGCCCGCAGGCGTGCGCGTTGACGATGTCGGTGATGGCTAGGGACGATGACGACCGGCGGTCGCCGCCGCGTGGCACGCGCCCCGGCCGTCCGCCCGGGCGACGACGCGGCCACCCTCGACGCGGATCGCGGCCTCGGTAGCGTCCCCGACGGCGGGCACGCCGGCCCTCGCGGCGAGGGATCCGGTCTCGTCGTACACCACCCGCAGGTGGGGCCACGCCGACGGAGGGAAGGCCGCGCGCAGGCAGGTGCGGATTTCCGCGACGGCCAGCCGGGCCAGCGGCATGAGCTCGTCGGGGTCGCCGGTGACCAGGACGGCGGTGACCTCCGCCCCGGGCGGCGCGGCACGCACCGCCTCCTCGACCGCTTCGAGCCGGTGCAGCCCGAGGATCGCCACGACACCGTCCACGGCCGGCCGCGCGGGCTCGCCGCGCACCGCGTCCAGCATCGGTGGCGGTGACCACGGCTCGTCGGCGGGCCGCGCCTCAGGGATCCAGGGCAGGTGCGGGGGCGCCCACACGTCGTCGAGCTCAAGGCCGGCGAGCCGCTCGCAGACGCTGACGACGTCGAAGGGATCGCCGAAGCCGGGCGCGGCGGCCGCCATCTGGCTCGTGCCGTGCAGGGCCGTGAGCACGGCCTCCGCGACACGCACCCGCCGCCCGGCCGCCGCGCCGGACGGTCCGCCGGTTGGGCTCAGGCGTTCCAGGGCGAGCCCTAGCAGGATCGCGTCCAGCTTCATCAGCTGCGCGAACGGCCGCCGGGTCTGCTCGTCGGCGAGGATCTCCGGCATCAGGTCCATGCCGAGCCTCGCCGGGCCGTTCCACTCGTCGCTGGCGAGAGGAAGCCTGGCGACCCAGGCACGCGCGAACGCCCCGAGCGCCTCACGGGCACTGCGGCCGGGATCGGAGAGGGACCCCTTGGAGGCATGCCCGGCGAGGTCGCGGTCCGGGTAAGGCACCTCGGGCGTGCGCCGGGCAAGCTCGTGCTCGGAGCCTGGGAAGGGCGCGTCGGGCGGGTGTTCGGCGAGGTCGGCCAGGACGGCGAAGTAGAGGGCTCGCTTCCCGGGGAAGTTGGAGTAGACCGCGCCGCGGGTGAGCCCCGCGCGCTCGGCGATGCCGTCGATCTTGGCCTCGCGGAAGCCGCTCTCGGTGAACTCGTCCCTCGCGGCGGCCAGCACCTTGGCGCGGTTGAGCTCGCGCATCTCGGCCCTGGTGAGCCGGCCCATCGCCTCCCCTTCCCCCTCAATGACCTCGTGACATTTCGCGACATTTCGTGACATCTCCGGTGGCGTCCGCCGATTGCCGCGCGCGCCGAACCAAGATACCGTGACCATCCAGATGATGGGATCATGTGTTCATGCCATTTCAAAGGAGGATCCATGAGCGGCGTTCCCGAGATCGACCTCACCGACCCCGAGGTCCTGCGCGACCCCTTCACGGCGTACGGGGACGCCCGCGAGCGCTCACCGCTGGCGCGACTGCTGATCCCCGGTCTAGCCCCCATGTGGGCCCTCACCCGGCACGAGGACGCCAGGGCGATGCTCGGCGACCCTCGCTTCGAGCTCAACGCCGACAGCTTCATGCGGCCTGACGTGCCCGAGGACTGCCTGCCGTACATGCGGACGATGACCGAGATGGCCGCGCCGGAGCACGCCCGGCTGCGCAGGCTGGTGTCCCCCGCCTTCACCGCGCGCCGCGCCGCCGAGTTCCGGCCGCGGATCGAGCCGATCGCCGGGAGACTGCTCGACGGCCTGCCCGGCCATGCCGAGAACGGCTCGGTCGACCTGCTACGGCATCTGGCGCGGCCGTTGCCGATGGAGGTCATCTGCGAGCTGGTCGGCATCCCCGAGCCCGACCGCCCGAGTTGGCGCGCGTACGGGGCCATCGTGGCGGCGGGGTCGGGCCAGGGGTTCGCCGAGGCCGTGCCAGGGATCATGGAAGGCGCCAAGGCCGCGACGGCGCGACGGCGCGCGGAGCCCGGCGACGACCTGCTCTCCGACCTGATCCGCGCGCAGGCCGAGGACGGGGACCGGCTCGACGACACCGAGATGGTCACGCTCGTCTGGCACCTCGTCCTGGCGGGACAGACCCCCACGAACCTCATCGCCAACGCCGTGGTGGCCCTGCTCTCCCACCCCGCGCAGCTCGCCGCGCTGCGTGCGGATCCCGGGCTGATGCCGCTCGCCGTCGAGGAGCTGGTGCGCTGGTGCGGGCCGACGCTGCTGTCGATCCCCCGCTACGCGCGGGAGGACGTCGAGCTCCACGGCACGCAGGTGCGCAAGGGAGAGGCCGTCACCGCCGCGGTCGCCGCCGCCAACCGCGACCCGCGCGCGTTCGCCGATCCCGGCAGGTTCGACGTCGGCCGCACCGCCGGGCCCGCGGGCCACCTGGGCTTCGCCCACGGCCCGCACTTCTGCCTCGGGGCGTCGCTGGCCCGCGTGCAGACCGAGGTCGCGCTCACGGCACTGCTGCGCCGCTTCCCCGGCCTCGCGCTCGCGGTCCCCCCGGACGGGCTGCGCGCGCCCGATCCTGGCACCTGGCGGCTGACCGCCCTGCCCGTGACCCTCTGACAGCCGGGCCCCACGACCTCAAGGAGACTTCTCGCGTGCCACGCACCGGTGACGGCGACCCGCTGAAGTGCACCTTCTGCGGGAAGAGCCAGAAGCAGGTCAGGAGGCTCATCGCGGGCCCCGGCCACATCTGCATCTGCGACGAGTGCGTCGAACTGTGCAACGAGCTCATCGAGGAGGAGCTCGACGAGCACTCCGAGGCCGGGCCACGGGACCTGCCCAAGCCGAGGGAGATCCACGCGTTCCTGGAGCAGTACGTCGTCGGGCAGGAGAACGCCAAGAAGACGCTCTCGGTGGCGGTCTACAACCACTACAAGCGCATCCAGGCCGGAGCGGAAAGGGAGGAGCCGGTCGAGCTGGGCAAGTCCAACATCCTGCTGGTCGGCCCCACCGGCTCCGGCAAGACCTACCTGGTCCAGACGCTCGCCCGCATGCTCGACGTCCCGTTCGCGATCGCCGACGCCACCGCGCTGACCGAGGCCGGGTACGTCGGTGAGGACGTCGAGAACATCCTGCTCAAGCTGCTCCAGGCCGCCGGCCACGACGTCAGGAAGGCCGAGAGGGGCATCGTCTACATCGACGAGATCGACAAGATAGCCCGCAGGAGCGAGAACCCCTCCATCACCCGCGACGTCTCCGGCGAGGGCGTGCAGCAGACGCTGCTGAAGATCCTCGAAGGCACGACCGCCTCGGTCCCGCCGCAGGGCGGCCGCAAACACCCGCACCAGGAGTTCATCCAGATCGACACCACCAACGTGCTTTTCATCGTCGGCGGCGCGTTCGCCGGCCTGGAGCGGATCATCGAGCGGCGGACCGGCCACAAGGGCGCCGGGTTCGGCGCCGCGCTCCGCACCGGGCAGGACCGCGAGAGGGCGGACCCCTTCGCCGAGGTCATGCCCGCGGACCTGGTCAGGTTCGGGCTGATCCCGGAGCTCACCGGCCGGCTCCCCGTGGTGTCGACCTTCCAGCCGCTGGACCGTACGACGCTGGCGCGGATCCTCACCGAGCCGCGCAACGCGCTCATCAAGCAGTATCAGCGGCTCTTCGAGCTCGACGGCGTGGAGCTGGAGTTCACCGAGGACGCCGTCGGCGCGATCGCCGAGCAGGCGCTGCTCCGCCGCACCGGCGCCCGGGCGACCCGCGCGATCCTGGAGGAGATCCTGCTCAACGTGATGTACGAGGTGCCGAGCCGGGACGACGTCGCCCGCGTCGTGATCGACCGCGACACCGTGCTCCACAACGTCAACCCGACCCTGGTCCCCCGCGACCACCCCGGCCCAGAAGGCCACCGCGAGAAGTCCGCCTGAGAGGCGTCCGCTTGCCCGTCCTGCCGCGTCGGTGGAACATGATTGCGTGCCAGTTGTGGCAGTTCCCGATCGGAATGGTGGGAAATATGCGGGTCATCGGCGCGGGGTTCGGCCGTACAGGAACGCTGTCCCTCAAGACCGCCCTGGAGCGGCTTGGCTTCGGGCCGTGCTACCACATGACGGAGGTCTTCGAGAACCCCGGGCAGATCCATGACTGGCTCGCGATCGCCCAGGGCCGGCCGGCCGACTGGGACGCGCTCATGGGCGGCTACCGCTCCTGCGTCGACTGGCCCGCCGCCGCCTACTGGCGCGAACTGGCCGAGCACTACCCCGAGGCGAAGGTCGTCCTGACCGTGCGGGACCCCCAGCGCTGGCTGGCCAGCATGAACGCCACCATCCTCAAACAGCGGGGTCGTGGCGGCACGCTGATGGGAAAGACGGTGCTGCGGCTGTCCTCCCTGCTGGGCACCGACTTCGCGGCGTTCACCAAGATGAGCGGGCTGACCGTCGACCGGCGGGTGTTCGGCGGGCGCATGAGCGACCCCGAGCACGCGCTGAAGACCTTCCAGGCGCACATCGAGGAGGTCACGGCGGCGATCCCGCCTGAGCGGCTGCTCGTCTTCGAGGTCCGCCAGGGGTGGGAGCCGCTGTGCGAGTTCCTGGAGGTGCCGGTGCCGGACGAGCCCTTCCCGAGGGTCAACGACGCCGACGACTTCCAGAAGCACGCCCGGTCGAGGTTCGGCCCGATGCTCCTGCGCCGCAGCAGGTAGCGCGGCTCGGCCAATGAGGACGGCAACTGGCCTAAATGCGGCCTAGCGTCGGCCACGTCGTGGGTCGCCGCCCGGGTACGGGTGGCGAACGCCGTCCGGCCACACCAGGGAGTTCCGCATGACGACCGACCGTCCGGTGAGGGTGCCGCGCCTGTCATGGGCCGAGGTGTGCGCGCGGCGCCTCGCGCGGCACGCCCTGGCGGCCCCCGGCAAGGACGCCGAGCCCGCCGACATCGCCGCCGCCATGGCGGGCACTCACGCCCAGGTGATGCCGGCCGCCGAGCTGTCGATCGGGCTGCGCATCGCCGGCGCCACGCGACGCGACGTCCGCGAAGCGCTGTGGAGCGAGCACAGCCTGGTCAAGACCTTCGGGCCGCGCGGCACCGTGCACCTGCTGCCCGCCCGCGACCTGCCCCTGTGGGTCGGCGCGCTGTCCGCGATCCCGCTCTCCCCCAGCCCCTTTCCGGACGGCGTGCGGCTGACGCCCGAGCAGGCCGAGCAGGTCGTGCGGGCGATCGCGGACGCGCTGGAGGACACCGAGCTGACGGTGGACGAGCTCGGCGACGCGGTGGTCCATCGCACTGGCCCGTGGGCGGGCGACCTGGTCATGCCCGCGTTCCAGGGGATGTGGCCACGGTGGCGCCAGGTCATTCACCTGGCGGGGATACGGGGCGTGCTGTGCTTCGGGCCCGGCCGCGGGCGCAAGGTCACCTACACCAGCCCGCGCCGCCATCTGCCCGGCTTCCGGCCCGCCGAGCCTCGGGCGGCCCTGGCCCACGTCGTGCACGGCTACCTGCACGCGTACGGCCCGTCCACGCCGAAGCGGTTCGCGCACTGGCTGGCCGCGCCGGCGCGGTGGGCGGGTGACCTGTTCGACTCCCTGTCCGGGGAGCTACGGGAGGTGGAGGTGGAGGGCGCCCGCGCCTGGGTGACGGCCGGGGACACCGAGGCTCCGTCCGATCCGCCCCAGGGCGTACGGCTGCTGCCCTACTTCGATGGATACGCCTACCGGGTGGGCAACCAGCCCCCCGAGCTGCTCTATCCCGGACGGGCCGCACAACGCGTGCTGCCCGGCAACTTCCAGGCGATGCTCGTCGACGGGGTGGTGGCCGGGCTGTGGCACCAGCGCCGCTCCGGCCGCACGCTGCACATCACCGTGGAGCCTCTCGTCTCACTCACCTCCGCACAGCGCGACGAGCTGGACGACCAGGTGCGACGCGTCGGGGAGATCCTCGAAGGCACTCCCCGGCTGACGATCGGCCAGGTCACCGTGGGCGGCCACGCCTGACTCGAAGCAGTTCACCGGGGCGCCGCTCCGCTCACAGCGGCCTTCACGTCCCGGTCATGCACCGCGCCACAGACGCAGGACCACTCGCGCACGTCAAGCGGCATCGACGTGGCGATCGCCCCCGCACCCCGAGCACAACCTGGAAGAGAGGAACCAGCGGTGGCACTGGCCGATGATCCGGTGGCAGCCATCGTCTTATGCTCGTGCGACGGGTACAAGCGGGAGGGCCGAATGGACCTGAGAGACGTGGACGCCATCCTCCTCGGCATGGACGGCACGCCGGTGGACTCCGACGCCGCCGTCGAGCGCGCGTGGACGGCATGGGCCGCCGCAGCGGCGGTGGTGACGGCATGAAGGGCATGCCCGCTTCGCCCACTCCCGAGGCACCGGCGAGCGGGACGGGGACGGCCCGTGACGCGCGCGGCGACCTGCAGGTCGGGATCGCGCAGGCCGCGCTGGGTTTCTGTGTGACCAGTCTGGGCGCCACCCTGGTCATGCTGTCGCGCGACCTGAGCGTCCCGGTGGGGAGCATCGCGTGGCTCGCCTCCGCCTTCGGCGCCGGCCTGCTGGTGGCCGCCGCCGCGGGGCCCGTCCTCCTGCGGCGCGGCCCGCGGCCCACCCTTCGCGCCGGCGCGCTGGTCCTCGCCTCCGGTGCCGCGCTGCTCGCCCTCGCCCCCTCCCCCGCTCTGGCCGTCGGCGGCGCGCTGCTCCTCGGCCTCGGCGGCGCCGGGCTCGTCCTGGTCACCCCGGCGCTGCTGGACGGCCCCGGGGTGGCGGTGCGGCTGACCAGGGTCAACGCCGCGTCCAGCACCGCAGGCGTCCTCGCCCCCTTGGCCCTGGGCGCGCTCGACTCCCTCGGCCCCAGCGGGCGCCTCGTACTTCTCGCGGCCGTCCCGCCCCTGCTGATCGCCGCGTCACTCACCACACGCCACGGCACGACTGGTGCGGGTTCGAGGGGTGCCGGTACGGCCGGTGTGAATTTGAGGAGTGGGCGTCGGGAGTCGGTGTCGCGGCGGGAGGTGGCCAGGCGGTGGACGCGCGTGACACTGGCCGTGTCGGTGGAGTTCTGCTTCGCCGTGTGGGCGGTGGCCCGGCTTCAGGAGACCGGCGTGACGCCCGGTGAGGCGGCCGGGCTGGGCGGCGCGTTCGCCATCGGCATGGCACTGGGACGCATCGGCGCGCCCCGCCTGATCCAGCGCGTCCGCATCGTCCCCCTCTGCACGGTGACGATCGCCGCCGGGGCGCTGCTGGTCGTCGCCACGAACGGACCCGTACCGGTCGCCGCCGGCCTCGCGCTCGCGGGCCTCGGCGTCGCGCCCCTCTACCCCGTGACCCTCGCCGACCTCGTCGCGACCCCGAACCTGCGTGGCTCGCACTCGGCCTCCCTGGGCGCCCTGGCCTCGGGTACGGCCGTCCTGCTCGCGCCGGCCGCCCTGGCCGCCCTCAGCCAGGTGGCCGACCTCCGCCTCGCCTTCCTCGTCACCGTCCCCCTCCTGGTGGCCCTGACCGCGATGAGCCCGCGCAAGGCCCCTTGACGGATGATCACTCGGAGCCGGCGCTGGGAGGTCGGGGCCACCAGCCCATAGACCCGTCAGTACCCCTGGGCGCCCCCTCGCGTACGCTCCCGCCCGCCGGGCGCCGTCAGCCGGACGAGGAACGACTGCGCCCCGGAGACCCGTACTCGCTGGACGTGCACGGGGACGAGCTGGTGCCGGATCCCCATGGGCAGATCACCGACGCCCGGCAGCAGGACCACGGCCGTCCCACCGGGCGCGAGGACGCGGCGGAGCTCCGCCCACCAGGGTGAGGAGGACGCGGCGAGCAGGCCTCGGGCGGCGACCTGACCACCCCAGGGCGGATTGCTCAGCACCCGGTCGGCACTCCCGTCCGGCACCGGCAGGCGGCCGGCGTCGGCCCGGCCGACGGTGATGGGCAGCCCGGCGAGGTTCTCTCCCGCCGCCCGCAACGCCTCCGAGGCCAGGTCGAAGCCGCGGAACCGGGCCTCCGGCTGTTGCCGCCAGGCCTCGATCAGCAGGGTCCCTGCCCCGCAGCAGGGGTCGAGAACGGTCTGACCTGCGCGGATGTCGGCCATCCCCGCCATGGCGGCGGCCAGCGGAGGATGCAGGGTCCCCGGCACCGAACACCGTTTGTAGTCGCGTCGATGCAGGGGCCGGCCGGCGATCCGCAGCATGAGGGTGGCCCGCGTGCCGTCGAGGGTCACCCGCCAGCCACTGTGGGCGGACGGGGGCACGGCCCCCTCCCGCCGCGAGTGGTAGCCGATCCCCAGCCGGCGCGCCAGGGCGTGCCCGACGGCGTCCTCGACGTCGTGGCGGTTGAAGTTGCGCCTGCCCAGGAACGACGCCGACACCTCGACGCCGGTGAGCGCGCCCGGCCCTCCATGGCTCTCGCGCTGCCGCGGCAGCGAGCCGAGATCGGCGAGGTCGGCGAGCCGGGCGAGCGCCGCGGCGCCCTCCTTGGCCGCGCCGACGTCGGCGCACCGCGCGGCCAGCAGGAACACGTCGTCGGCGGTGCGCAGTTCGACGGCCCGCGACTCCGACCGGCACGTGCGGAAATGGACCTCGCGATGCCCGAGATGGGTGATCACGCCGAGTCCACGCTGGAGTACTTCGGCCGCGACCGTCGGCTCCAGCCCGTGAACGCACCGCGCCACCAGGTTCGCCGCCGTCACGAGACGGCGGGGACACTGGGACGCGGGGCGGTGAGAAAAAACGCGCGAATGCGCATAGTGATCGTTCTTCTCCCACGTCAGCCCGGGGCAGCGCTCCGCCGCCCCGCCTCGCCGACGACGGGTCCTGCCTCGCTTCGCCGGCGGGGACTAACGCAGGTGGAAGAAGAACGTGAACGTCACAGCTCACGATCTTAGGGCAGGGGGGGTCGCGCGCTCAACCGAGACCCGGGGCGACGGTCGCGTCGGCGCCGTACACGACCGCGCCCGCGGCTCCGAGGGCAACGGGTTGCGAACGCGCGGCACGCGGAGATCTCGCATCTGTACCGTCTGCGGTATGAGCAAACTGAGCTTCTCCACCCTCGGCTGCTCCGGGCTCCCGCTGGCCGAGGTCGCCGCGATGGCCGCGCGCACCGGCTGGCCGGGCCTGGAGTTGCGTTCCGCACCGGACGAACCCGTCCACCGGGGGCTCTCCCCCGAGGGCAGGAGGGCGGCGCGGTCCGCGCTGGCGGGCGCGACCGTCCTGTGCGTCGCCTCCTACGTGAAGGTGGCGGCGTCCGGCGTCGAGGACGACGAGGTCGTGACCGCCCTGCTCGCCGAGGCGGAACTGGCGCGCGACCTCGGCGCGGGCGCGGTTCGCGTGTTCCCCGGAGGCCTTGGTGAAGGTGATGACGATGCGCGCGCGGTACGCCGGCTCCGCGCCGCGGCGCGCGGGCTGCCGCGGGGCGTCGAGATCTGGCTGGAGACGCACGACTCCCACCCGAGGGGCCGGGACGTCGCCCGCGTGCTGTCCGAGGTGGGCAGCCCGGAGGTGCGCGCCATCTGGGACGTCGCCCACCCGTGGATGGCCGGGGAGACGGTCGCGGGGACGGCGGCGGCTCTGGCGCCGTGGCTCGCCCACGTGCAGGTGAAGGACCGGGCCTCGGCCGAGGACCCCACGCCCGTGCCGCTCGGCGACGGCATGCTGCCGCTGCGGCCGGTGCTCACCACCCTGCGTGACGCCGGTTACGGTGGGTGGCTGAGCCTGGAGTGGGAGCACAAGTGGCACCCCGCGCCGACGCCCCTGGAGGACGCGCTGCGCGCCGGCCGCGCCTGGCTGGCCGCCGTGCCGGGCCCCGACCAGGGTCACCAGCCCGGCCGGTTCTGATACGCATTGTGCGGCACTTCTCGCAGGGCGTAACCGTATCTACCCTCGTGCCCGCCCCCCACGGCCACCTGCCTCTCCCTGGTGTGGTCGACTGCTATTGGGGGTTTGGGATGAATTTTCGCCATCGACTGCCGGTCAGGACCCGGCTCACGCTGTACGCCGGCGCGGTCGCGGCACTGTTTTCCGCCGTGCTCGCCACCGTCCTGCTCGTGGCAATCCAGCGCCTTGCCACCGAGTACCTCACCGAGGAGGTCGTCGGCTCGGCCGGACGGATCGCCGCCGACACCGATAGGGGTCATCTCCGCAGCCCGATACGGCACGGCGTGGTCCGCAAGCACCAGGTGATCGATCCTGCGGGCAGGGTGGTGGCCGCGTCCGAGGAGATGCGCGGCAAGCCCGCCATGGCGCGCCTCGAGTTGATGGACGAGCACGACAGCGGCACCTCGATCGTGTGCGGCCACGCCTTTCCCCGAGGGGAGTGCGACATCGTGGCCGCCCGGCAGGTGGAGCGCTCCGGCGAGATCTGGACCGTCTACAGCGCCGCCCCGGTCATCCCTCCCCTGGTCCATCCGATGATCTCCGCGCTCGTGATCGGCAGCGCGCTGCTGCTGACCGCCGGCATCACGTACGGCACCCACCGGGTCGTCGGCGCGTCCCTGGACCCGGTGTACGCCATCCGGTCGGAGCTGGACGAGATCAACGCCACCTGCCCTGGCCGCCGGGTCCCCGTTCCCAAGGGCGAGGACGAGATCCACGACCTGGCGCAGAGCGTCAACCACACCCTGGGGAGGCTCCAGGCGGCGATGGAGCAGCAGCGCAGGCTCGCCTCCGACGCCTCCCACGACCTGCGCAGCCCGATCACCGCCATCCGCGCCGAGGTGGAGGACGCGCTGATGGCCTCCCAGAGCCACAACTGGCCCGCGACCGGCCGGGCCGTACTCGGCGGCCTGGACCGGCTCCAGGCGATCGTGGCCGACCTGCTCACCCTCGCCCGGCTGGACGCCGGCACGCCCGGCTCCCGCGACCCGATCGATCTGGCCGAGCTGGTCACCGCGGAGATGGAGGCGCGCCACCCGGTCAAGCGGCTCGAATGCGTGCTGGGAAAGGACGTGCTGGTGATGGGTGACCGGATCCGGCTCGCCCGGCTGGTCACCAACCTGGTCGACAACGCCGAGCGGCACGCCGACACCACGATCACCGTCACGGTGTGCCGGGCCCCGGGCACGGGCGCGGGGCCCTTCGCCGACGGGGCGGCGGTGCTGGAGGTCCTCGACGACGGCGCCGGCATCGCCCCCGACAAGCACGAGCTGGTGTTCCAGCGGTTCGCCCGGCTGGACGCCGCGCGCAGCAGGGACTCCGGCGGCACCGGCCTCGGCCTGCCGATCGCCCGGCAGATCGCCGAGATGGCGGGCGGCACCCTGACCATCCAGGACAGCCCGCGCGGCGCGCGGTTCGTCCTGTGCCTCCCGCTCGTCTCCACCGAGCCCGGCGGGGGCGATGCGGCACTCCCGCCGGAACCCGAGCAGCTGGGCTGAGGATCAGGGCAGGCGGGGGTCCAGCTCCACCTCCTGGGACCTCCAGGTGCCCGGCCGCAGGGCCGCGCGGTCACGGCCCCGCACCCTGGCGGTGGGGACGGCTTGCGCGAGGAGGTCCGCGGCGGCCACCCGGGGATCGGCCTCCTCGCGCGCCGTCATGTGGGCGGCGACCATGGCGGCCACGATCGGCGTGGCGAACGAGGTGCCGCTCCACCGAGCCCACCCGTGGAAGCCGGTCTCGTCGGCCGGGCTTCCCTCAGGGATGCTGAGCCGGCCCACATGACGCGGGAACCCGCAGGTGCAGTCGTAGTCGAACGCCGGAGGCACCTGCTCGGTGTAACGGCACCGGTCGAAGGTGGAGTGCTGGTACCTGTACCTGGCGGGGTCGTCGATGCCGGTGAAGGCCCCCACGATGCGCTCACCGGGCGCGTAGACCTTGACCCAGTCACCGTGATCGGTGAAGCAGGCGCCCTCGGCGCCGTCCATCCTGAGCGCCCCCACGGAGACCACCCCGTCGTCGGGCACGGGCAGAGCGCGGACGCGGCCGGCCAGAACGGCGTGTCGCTGCCGTTGTTGCCCGCGGCGGCCACCAGCAGCGTCCGCGGGTGGTCCGCCAGCCTCCTCATGAACTCCTCCAGCCCGAGGAGGGTGTGGGTCTCCCCGTTGGCCACGCCCGCGGAGAGACTGATGATCGCCGGCCAGCGCCCGTGCGCCCTCTCGTAGTCCTCCAGCGCCGCGAGGACCCTCTCGCCGAACTCGTCCTCCAGGATGGCGCCCGCGTGGGTCAGCGTCCGGGAGACCTCCACATCGGTGTTGGGCGCGACCGTGTTGATCAGGCCGCCGATGAAGGTGCCGTGCCCGACGTACTGCTGGACGTACCCGTCCTCGTCGAGCTGGGCGTAGCGCCCGCCGCCCGAGACGTGGGCGGCCATCCAGGTGTGCCCGGTGTAGTCGTGGACGAGCCCGGTGTCGATCACCAGCACGGGAACCGCCGTGCCCGGGTCGTAGGCGACCTCGGCCAGGGCCGGGTTGGGCGGATCGTCCACCGGCACCGGCTCGTCCCCCGGGCACGAGTTCACGCCGCCTGTCGTGATCGAGACGATGTGGTTGCGCGTCGCGATCGGCCCTTCCGGCCGGTCGTTCAGCTTCCTGAGGGCCTCCAGCGCCGTGGTCACCCCCGCGTCGCCGGGGCCGGGGTCCCGGGGGTCCCCGACCTGGATGCGGACGACGCCGGACCTGGGGAGGGAGGCGTCGGTGGCCGGGTCGCCGGCGGACGCCACCGCCGCGGCCAGGCCGGCCGAGCGGACGTGCGCGGCCACGCCTTCGGCGTCGGACCTCCGGGCTAGGATGAAGCCCTTCTCGTAGGCGTTGAGGGGATAGCCGTCGTCGGACTTCCCGATGGCGAGCGGGGTTCCCATGGCCTTGACGATCTGGGAGATCTGCTCGCCGAAGCGGTCTGGTTCCATCGTGGTTCCGTTCAGGTGTGCGGCCGCCATCCGGCCTTCGTCGCCGAGTAGGACCCGGATGGCCTCCGGCTGATACATCCTGGCCGCCCCTCACCACCGTTGCCAGTGCAGGACCTGCTCGCGCGGGATCCGCCTGGCGGGCTTGAAATCGGTGCCGACGGTGAAGGCCAGCGGCGTGAACGCGGCCAGCATGACCTCGTGGTACGGCACGCCCAGCGCCCTGGACAGCTCGCGCTCGAGCGGGGCCTGCGCCGTTGTCCATACGGTGCCGAGCCCCCTGGCGCGGGCGGCGAGCATGAAGCTCCACACCGCCGGCAGGATCGAGCCCCAGGTCATGGACTGGTCGAGCACCGAGGCCCCGTCCGTGCGGCCCTCCACCGCGGGGATGACGAAGGCGGGCACGCGGTGGATGTTGTCGTACAGGTGCCGCAGGCCATCGGCGATCCGCTCCATGGAGCCGGGGTGGGCGTACATGCGGGGCAGATCCCTCTCGTTCGGAGGACGGCCGCCGGTGGCGAGCGCGCGGCGGAAGATGTCCGCCACGACCTGCCGCTGTGCCTCTTCTGTGACCACCAGGAAGTGCCAGCGCTGCCGATTCCGGCCGGTGGGGGCCTGGGTGGCCAGGTCCACGCATTGCTCGATCAGCTCGCGCGGCACCGGTCGGGTGAGGTCGAGCCGCTTACGCACGGCCCGGGTCGTGCTCAGCAGTTCGTCGGGGGTGAGATCCAACGTCATGATCTGTTCCTTACGCGGTGGCGGTCGACACGGCATGACGGGCGCGCGGGCCGAAGTGCGCGATGAGACGATGGCCAGGCCCATAGGGACGATCCCGAGTCCGGCCGCCACCCCTTGACCACCCGGGTGGCGCCAGCGGCCACCCCGCCGATGACAGGTCCATCGAGCCCAGGAACACCCCGGCGCACAACGACACCAGGGCCACGCGTTCGCGGCCGTCGGTTCGTGTCACGATCACCCTCCATCTGAGCGTGAACAATCTGTTGACAGACGATGCGCACCGTACGAGCTCCAATTGTCTGCTGTCAAACGATTGGCATACAGACTATGCCTGGTAGGCTGGCCATCCACCGGAAAAGGAGATCCATGTCGACCAAGACAGCCGACCAGGCGCGGCCGTCCTACTTCCCGCGGCTCGCGGCCGAGCGCCTGGACATCGCCCTGTGCCGGGCCTCCGCCGCCGTGGCACGGGCCGCCGACGCGCACGCCGCCGAGGAAGGGCTGGGCGTCGGGCCGCACCTGGTGCTGCGGATGCTCGACGCCGTCGGCCCTTGCTCTCAGCAGAGGATCAGCGAGGAGCTGCGCATCGACCGCAGCGTCATGGTCAGCGTCTGCGACGACCTGGAGCAGGCGGGCTACGTGCGCAGGGAACGCAATCCCCATGACCGGCGCTCCTACGCCGTCACCATCACCGACTCGGGACGGCAGCGGCTCGCCCAGGCCCAGACGTCGATCGCGCCCTTCCTCGATGACACCTTTCAGGCCCTCACCCCTGAGGAGCGCGGCCAACTGGGCGCGCTCCTCGGCAAGCTCCTGCGCCTCGGCCCCTGACGGTCGATGAGCGCCTCATGGACCGGGAAACCTCGTCGCCAGAAGGGCCCGCGACGCTTCCTCGGGTGCGGTCAGCTCGGCTCGCCGGGTGATCCGGGCCACGGCAGGTGCCGCAAGGCGTCGCAGGAGAGCGAGCGTGCCAGGTCGTCGGCCAGAGGGCGAGGGCTGGGCATGGCGGGCACCACCTTGTTTCGCGGTCAGACGGTGCGCTCGCGCGGAAACCTCTCCCCCACGGACGGGTGCGGGCTCACGTCCTCGATCTCCTTCTTCAGCCGGCGGCGGGACGAGGCCACCGACCGGGTGGCGGACTCCACGGTGTCGCCGACGCCGACCATCAGGGTGGTCAGCTGGGCCTCGAACACCACGTCGGCGTTGCAGGGGTCGATGAGGTAGTCGCCCAGTTCGAGGGTCACCAGCCCGTGGATCGCGGTCCACAGCTGGTGGGCGACCAGCTCGGCGTCCCCGGTGCGGAACCGGTCGGCCGCGATGCACCGGTTCGCGCACTCCACCACGGTGGTCAGGGTGTACCGGCCGTACTGGCGGTCCTCCGCGGTGAGACAGAAGCCGGCCAGCGACGCCCCACCGAACATGACGGCGTACAGGTGCGGGTTGGTGAGGGCGTTGTGCCGGTACGCCCGCCCGAACAGCGTCATGTCGGCGACGGGGTCGGAGGTCGTGGCGACGTGGGAGAAGTAGGCCTCGAGGCGGGCGAACCCCTCGTACACCATCTCCCGCACCAGCCCGCTCATCCCGCCGAAGTTCGTGTAGACGGCCATGGTCGAGCTGCCCGCCTCGGCGGCGATGCGGCGGGCCGACAGCGCCTGGGGACCCTCGTCGGCGAGCAGCCGTGCCGCGATGTCGACCAGGGTGGAACGTGTCTGCGGGTTCGATCGGCGTGGACTCACCTTGACAGTATGGCATAACACCGTTATTTTTTACATAACGCTGTTATGCCAGCTTGTCAGGCCTCACGAGGAGGTGCTCGAAAATGACTGTCACGGAGCACGTGGACCCGCTCAACTCCGGCCGCCTGCCCGACGACGAGCCGCTGCCCGTCGACGGCGTCCTACCCCTCGGCCTCGACGGCACCTTCCTGTCGGCCTGCGCGCCCCCCGCCGGCTCTCACGTCTCGGCCGGCGCGCTGCTCTCCGGCGTGCGGCTCGGCGGAGGCACCGCCCGGTGGCACCGGGCCACCGGGGAGCCGGGCGGCCGGCCGCCCGGCCCGGCGATCTGGATCCGTCCCACCGGGCCCGCCGAGCCCCCGCCAGACGGGCCGTGCCGCGCGAGCGTCGCGCCGCCGGTCCGGGACCACGCCGCGGCCGAGTGGCACACCGTCGCCACCTATCCGGGCCTCGACCTCGCCGAGCACCTGGTCATCGGGCCGGACGGCCGCGTGCTCGGCTCCCGGCCGTTCGCGCTCGACGGCGCCCCGCTCATGCGGGCGGTCGCGCTCACCGACCGGTTCGTCGTGGTGTTCGACCTGCCCGTGACGTACCGGCGGGCGGCGGCCATGATCGGCGAGGGGTCTCCGTACCGCTGGCAGCACGGCCGGCGGGCGCGCATCGGGCTGCTGCCGCGCCGGGCGGGCGGCGAGGCCGAGCCGCTGTGGTTCCCGATCGACCCCTGCTTCGTGACGGAGTCGGTGAACGCCCACGACGACGGCGGCCGCGTGGTCGTCGACGCCGTGCGCATCGCGCGGGCCTACGACACCCCCTCGTGGACCCCCGGCGACGCCGCCGGCTCCTCGCGGGTGCACAGGTGGACGCTCGACCTAGCGAGCGGCACGGCCCACGAGCGCGAGCTGACCGGCGCCCTCGACCAGGCGTCGGTGGACTCCCGGCGGGCCGGGAGCAGGCACCAGCTGATCTTCGGCCGCGCCCCCGGCGGCCGGGCGCTGGTCGGCAACGACCTCGCGGCCGACACCACCCAGGTACGGGCGCTCGCCCCCGGGTGGCGCGCGGGCCGTCCCGTCTTCGTCCCGCGCGGGATCGCCGAGGGCGACGGCTGGATCCTGGTCCTGGTGCGGAACGCCGCGCTGCGGCGCGCCGAGCTGCTGGTGCTCGACGCCCTGAACCTCACCGGCCGCCCGGAGGCCGTCGTCCACCTCCCGGGCACGCTCCCGGACGCCGGGCACACCACCTGGGTGCCCGCAGGCGACCACTGAACCACCTGGGTGCCCGCCGGCGACCGCCGAACCGACTGGGCGCCCGTGCGCGACCGCCGAACCCGGCGTCCCGCGTCCGTCCCGGCCGCCGCGCGGGCTCCCGGCGGGCGTGGGCGATAATTCGTGAATGCTCCTGTCGACGGCCCGTCTGACCCTGCGGCGCTTCCGCGCGGGCGACGCCGTCGCGCTGGCCGCCTACCGCTCGGACCCCGGTGTGGCCCGCTACCAGTCGTGGGACGCCCCGGTGGCCGTGGAGCAGGCCAGGGCACTGATCGCGTCGTCGCAGACCCGGGGATCTCTCAGGCCTGGATGGTTCCAGTACGCCATAGACCTGGAGGGCGTGCTGATCGGCGACATCGGCGTCAACCTGCACGCCAACCTCATGCAGGCGGAGATCGGGTTCACCCTGGCCCCCCGCTACCAGGGGCACGGGTACGCCACCGAGGCCGTGGGGCGCGTGCTGGAGCACCTGTTCGAGGACGAGGGCCTGCACCGGGTGTCGGCCGAATGCGACGCGCGCAACCTGCGCTCGGCCCGGCTGCTGGAGCGCCTCGGCTTCCGCAGGGAAGGCCTCCGCCGCGCCCACACCTGGAGCAAGGGCGAGTGGACCGACGACCTCCTCTACGGGCTGCTGGCCGAGGAGTGGCGGCGCCCTCCTTCCACCGCCTGACCTCCTGACTCACCCCCCGCCGGATCGGCTCAGCGATCACGGCGGCCTCCGTCATGCCTTCGCCACAGCCGACAACTCCAATCGCCTTGACAAAAAAAATGTTCGGTGGGAACGTTGAGTCATGTTCGAAGTGGCGGTGATCGAAGACCCGGCGGCGGCCGAGGCCTCGCTGGACCCGGTGCGGTGCCGGCTCCTGGCCGAGCTGGCCCGGCCGGCCTCCGCCGCGACGCTGGCGGCCAAGATGGGCATGTCTCGGCAGAAGGTGAACTACCACCTGAAGGCGCTGGAACGGCACGGCCTCATCGAGCTGGTCGAGGAGCGCCGCAAGGGCAACACCATCGAGCGGGTGATGGCCGCCACCGCGGCGTCCTACGTCATCTCGCCCGTGGCGCTGGCCGCCGTCGCCCCCGACCCCGCCCGCTCACCCGACCGGCTCTCGCCGCGCTGGCTGCTGGCCGTCGCCTCCCGGCTGGTGCGCGACGTGGGCGAGCTGGTCACCGGCGCCGCCAAGGCCCGCAGGAAGACGGCGACGTTCGCGATCGACGGCCAGGTGCGGTTCGCCTCCGCCGCCGACAGCGCCGCCTTCGCCGACGACCTGGCCGACGCGTTCGCCGCCCTGGTGCGCGCCTATCACGACGAGACCGCCGGCACCGGCCGCGACCACCGCGTCATCGTCGCGGTCCACCCATGGGGCGGCGACCGGCCCGAAGAGACAGAAACGATCGACACCCGCGTGGTCGACACCGAGACAAGGGAGCTTTGAGATGCCGCACGACTTCGAGCTGCGCAAGCAGGTGACGCTGGAGGCGACGCCCGAGCAGGTGTGGGAGGCGATCGCCACTGGCCCGGGAATCGACTCGTGGTTCATGGGACGCAACGAGATCGAGCCCCGCGAGGGCGGCGCCACCCGGCAGTACTTCGGGGACTTCCCCGTGGAGGCCACCGTCACCGCCTGGGAGCCGTCCAAGCGGTTCGCGTTCAGGAGCGACAAGAACCCCGACGGATCGTTCATGGCCTTCGAGTACCTCATCGAGGGACGCGACCAGGGCAGCACCGTGCTGCGGATGGTGCAGAGCGGCATCCTCGGCGACGACTGGGACTCCGAGTACGACGCGCTGAACCGCGGCTGGGACATGTACCTGCACACCCTGGACCAGTACCTCCGGCACTTCCCCGGCCGGTCCGCGGTCGTGGTCTTCGGCGCGCGGCCGAAGACGGGCGGCGGCGAACCCGTGTCGCGGGTGCTCGAACGCGGGCTCGGCCTGACCGCTCCCGTGACCCAGGGCGAACCGGTCAGGCTCACCCCGGAGGGTCTCGAACCGATCGAGGGGGTCGTCGACTACGCCAAGCCCGGCTTCCTCGGCGTTCGCACCGGTGACGGTCTCTACCGCTTCATCCAGGGAATGGACGAGACGCTGGTCGTCGGGCACCACGTCTTCGCCGGTGTGGACCCCAAGGAGACCGAGCGAGCCTGGCAGGAATGGCTCGGCAGGCTGCTCCCCTGACGCCCCTGCCGCACCTCCCCCCGGCCCGTTCGCGCCCGGGATCCACCCCCCATACATGCGCCTGTCGCAGGCGCGGTCCGCCGTGTCGCGGACCACCGATCACGAAGGAATGTGCGATGAATGCGAACCTCGAGACCGGCCCGGGTTCACGGGCCGGGCGGCGTGAATGGATCGGGCTGGCGGTGCTGGCCCTGCCCACCCTGCTGCTGTCGCTGGACATCAGCGTGCTCTACCTGGCCCTGCCACACCTGAGCGCCGGACTGGGCGCCGACTCCACCCAGCAACTATGGATCCTGGACATCTACTCGTTCATGCTGGCCGGGTTCCTGGTCACCATGGGCACCCTGGGCGACCGGATCGGCCGCCGCAAACTCCTGCTCACCGGCGCCGCCGCGTTCGGCGTGGCCTCCATCCTGGCCGCCTACTCGGTCAACCCGCAGATGCTCATCGCCTCCCGCGCCCTGCTCGGCATCGCCGGCGCCACCCTGATGCCCTCCACCATGGCCCTGATCCGCAACATGTTCAAAGACCCCAAGCAAATGGGCTCGGCCATCGGCGTCTGGTTCGCCTGCTTCATGGGCGGCATGACCCTGGGCCCCCTGGTCGGCGGCCTGCTCCTGGAGCACTTCTGGTGGGGCTCGGCCTTCCTGCTCGGCGTCCCGGTCATGATCCTGCTGCTCATCGTCGGCCCCCGCCTGCTCCCCGAATACCGCGACCCAAACGCCGGACGCCTCGATCTGGCCAGCGTCGCCCTGTCCCTCGGCGCGATCCTGCCCGCCATCTACGGCCTCAAAGAACTCGCCCGCACCGGCATCCACCCCACCCCCCTGGCCGCCCTGGCCACCGGCATCACCCTTGGCATCATCTTCACCCTGCGCCAGCGCACCCTGACCAACCCCCTGCTCGACCTGCGCCTGTTCGCCAACCGCTCCTTCAGCGCCGCCATGGGCATCGGCCTGATGGCCGGCATCGTCATGGCCGGCGCCAGCCTGCTGTCCAGCCTCTACCTGCAAACCGTCCAAGACCTCAGCCCCATGAACGCCGGCCTGTGGCTCCTGCCCCAGAACATCGCCATGGTCATCGGCTCCATGGCCGCCCCCGCCCTGGCCCGCACCATCCGCCCCGCCTACGTCATCACCGCCGGCCTGCTCCTGGCCGCCACCGGACTACTCATCCACACCCAACTCGCCCCCACCGGCGGCCTGCCCTACCTGGTCACCGGCCTCATCCTCGCCTCCCTGGGCATCGCCTTCCCCATGTCCCTCACCATGAACCTCATCATGGCCTCCGTACCCCCCCACAAAGCAGGCTCAGCCGCCTCCATCAGCCAGACCAGCGGCGAATTCGGCATCGCCATGGGCATCGCCTCCCTGGGCAGCCTGGCCACCCTCATCTACCGCACCGACCTCACCACCCACCTGCCCACCGGCCTGCCCACCACCGCCGCCCACACCGCAACCGAATCCATCACCGCCGCCCTCACCACCGCCCACCACCTCACCGGCACCACCGCCACCGACCTCATCACCACCGCCCGCACCGCCTTCACCACCGGCCTCAACACCGTCGCCGCCGTCGGCGCCACCATCTTCATCCTCCTGGCCCTCATCTCCGCCACCATCCTGCGCAACAGCCACCAACCCACCACCCCCCAAACCGACCACACCGACCAGACCCCCCACACCGACCACACAGACCAGACCGCCGACCAGCAGCCGAGCCAGACCGCCACCACCGACCACACCCAGCACGACCACACCCCCACCCACCACCCCGCCAAAGACGACCACCCCGTCCTGGCCACCATCGACTGACCCCCCAACCCCGCAAAAACCGGAGCTGGGCGCCCACGGAACCACCCGTGGCCGCCCAGCTCCTTCCATATGCGCAGGTCGAACGCTATGCGCAGGTCGAACGCTTCGCGCGGTCAGACCTCCGTGTCGACCGTGTTGATGATCGGACGAACCTCCATCGCCCAGTACTTGGCGTCCGGCCAGCGAGCGGCGATCTCGATCGCCCGCTCAGCGCTCTCGCAGTCGACGATCAGGTAACCCGCGAACTGCTCCTTGGCCTCCGCGTACGGCCCGTCGGTGGTCGCCGGGATGCCGCTGCGCACCCGTACCGTGTGGGCCTGGGAGGCGTCGGCCAGCGCCGCGCCGCCCGCGAACTCCCCCGACCTGGTGAGCTCCTCGATGAGCGTGTCCACCTCACCCATCAGCCCGTCGCGTTCCTCCTCGGGCATGGCCCCCAGGATCGCCGGGTTGTTGTAGATCATCAGCATGTACTTCACGGGTTCCACCCTCACGGTCGAGGCCCCGGAGCGGGCACCTTCGGAGATAGGTTCGAGCAGGCGGCGAGTCTACGACGCCCCCTCGGGAAGCGTGAGCGACGCGCCAAGGGCGAGCGGTCCGTCCGGCGGGTTCCCGTTCGTCGTACAGGTGACTAACCATCTTGGTGGCCGATCTCGGCTGATTGTCGGCACGGCCTGCCACCATGGCCCGCATGACGACAACCGACCCCCTGGCCCCGTTCCAGTGGCTCAACGTGTCCGAGAACAAGGGCGGCGGCCCACTTGGCGTGATCTTCAGCGTGGCCTTCTTCCGCGGGCTCGACCCGGCGGAGGTGGTGCGCCGCTTCAGCCGCGACGAGGACTCCGGCCAGGAGTCAGACTTCGGCGGACTCGACGACAAGGCCTACGAGTTCGTCAACGAGACGGAAGGCGGTGATGGCGGCGGCTACGTGGGCGTCTTCCAGACCGGCGAATGGTGCGTGGCCATTGAGCCCCACGGCTGGATGGTCACGCTCCACGAGGTGGTGACCAAGCTGTCGCGGGGCTGCGAGGTGCTGGCGGTCACCCGGCACGACTACGCCGCCGAGCACAGCTTCGAGTACGCGATCGATGGCACGATCGTCACCGGCTACCCGCTGCGGCACCCATACGAGCGTTACGGCTCCGACCCTGACCGGCTCAACGGTTTCATGCTGGAGCTGGGCATGGGGCTGGGCAAGCCGGAGGACGAGGCCGCGTGGGACGCCGCCTGGGAGGACAACTCCTATACCGCCGTGCCAAGGGGCTTCGCCCTGGCGGAGAAGGTCACCGGGGTGCCGTTCACGCCGGACATGCTCGGCCGCCCGATGCTCGTGGGGCCTATCAGGGAAAGATGACCATCAGGTGGTGAGCAGCACTCGTTTGCGGCAGGCATGCCCCTTCCCTGCCCCGGCGGGGCGGCGCCCACCCCTGCACGGGGCGGGCCCGCCGTGCCGGCTAGGCGAACGTCGTGGCGAGCCAGGACTTCCAGGCGCCCTCCGTGGCCTTCTCGTCCACGCCGGGCACGAAGCTGTGCTGCTCCACGACCACCGTGTCGCGGTAGCCGTGCATGAACGTGTACAGCGCGTCGCCGGTGCAGACGCTCGGGATGCTCGGGTAGTCGGCGCTCTCCACGACGCCCTCGGCCTTGGGGAGCCCGTCGACGGAGAGCATCACCCGGTCGCCCCGGGTGACCTCGCCGGTCAGGCCGAGCGCGCTCTTGAACGCCTCCCACACGCGGTCCTGGTCGGGCACCTGCGGGCCCGGGATGAGCGTGTTGAACGTCGAGGTGCGGCCGGGGAAGTGCTTGAGGTAGGCGGCCAGCTTCTGCAGGTACATGCCGTCGCCCTTCTTGAGGGCGTCGTACTGGGCCTCCCAGTCGTCACTGAGGAACCCGCTGTGCACCAGGCGGAGCGCGGTGCTCCCCCCCTCGCGGCCCTCGATGAGGTAGTCGAACGCCATGAACGTGCCGTCCGGCAGCTCGTCGCTCTGGTAGGTGAACCGCTTGGAGGGCTCCCAGGCGGTCACGGTGGAGGTGTAGGTGGTGCCCCCGATGCTCTGGGTCACCGTGCCGCCGTCACGCCGCTGGACGTCGTTGCGACCCATGAACCACGAGTCGATGCCCGGACCGGTGGAGATGGCCTCCCACACCTGATCGGGGGTCGCCTCAATCGCGATCTCCGCACGCACCTCGAATTCGCGCCGCATATTACAACTCCTTGGTCGGTGTCTCGTGTCCGTCGTTTTCGACCTTTTTGGCCGTGATGCTCGGGTGGACGGCGACGATGACACGGTGGTCGCGCCCGCCTTCGGCCGTCTCGTCGTGATACTTGCTCACCAGAGCGGTCACCGCGCCGGCCAGCTCCTGGGCGAAGGCGGCGCGGTCGGCGGCGGTGGCGAACCGGATCTCGCCGTCGATCGCGAAGGTCGCCACCTTCTTGCGGGCCTTGGCCGCCCCCGTGATGAGCTCGCCGACGTCGCGTACGAGCCGGGCCGCGACCGCGAGCAGCCAGCGCGCCGACAACTGGTCGGGCGACCGCGACGGATCGGGCTGCACGTCGGCCAGCGCGACCGGCGAGATGACGTACGACGCGGCGGTGGCGCGCATCACCCGCTCGGTGACATTGCCCTTACGCCGCTCCTCCACCAGCTCGACCAGGCCATGACGCTCCAGGGCCTTGAGATGGTAGTTCACCTTCTGCCGAGGCAGGCCCACCCTGGCCGCCAGCATCGTGGCCGACCTGGGCTCGGACAACTCGGCCAGCAGCCGCGACCGCACGGGGTCCAGCGAGACCTCGGCCGCGGCCGGATCCTCAATCACCGCCACATCCAACATGCCGCAACACTCTCAGCGACAATATTGTTCGTCAAGGTGATCGAAATCGTCGGCATGGCGACCGGTGGCGGTACACCCAGGAAGGCCCGGCCGGCGGCCGGTGACGTGAGAGATCAGCCGACGGCGCGCCCGAGGTAGGCGGCGAGGCGGTCGGCGGCGGTGGCGCCGGGAGGCGCCTGCCGCTCCGGGGCGAACGAGCCGCCGGGGGTCCGGGGCAGTTCCCCGTAGATCGCCCGCACGGCGGGCAAGATCGCCTCGGCGATGTCCGGCGCGAGGTCGGCAGGCCGTCCTGTCGCCGTGGCCAGGTCCCAGCCGTGCACGAGCATCTCGATGACCACCTGCTCCACCAGCCGCCAGCCGGGCGCGGGCCCGAACCGCTCCTCCAGCATCCCCGGCCTGCCGAACGCCGCCATCGCCGCCCCCGCGGCTGCGCGGAAGGCGGCCACGTGGTCGTCGCCGAGGTGGTCGGCCGTGAAGTCGGAACGCGGGCTCCCCTCGGCGAGGCTCGTCCACATCAGGTTCTCGTACACCAGGTGGTTCAGCAGTGCCCGCACGTCCCAGCCCTCGCAGGGGGTCGGGTCGCCCATCTGCCCGGGGGTCACGGCGGCGACGAGCGCGTCCACCTCGGCGAGGATCCGGGCGCAGCCGTCCAGAAGCCAGGCCGGGCCGCTCGCGGACGTGTCCGCGTCGAGCGTCTCGGCGATGCCGTCGGCCCGGGCGCCCGGCTCGGGGTTCGTCCGCAGCGCGGTGATCAGCCACTGGGCGGGCCCCGCGATGCTCGGGCGCACCGGCCGGCCGTTGATGACGCACATCAGCTGCCAGTACCGCTCGGCGCGGGCGTCGGCCGCGATCTCCAGCTGCTCCAGCAGCCGCCGGCGGGCCGCCGCGCCGTCGCCGCCCGGCCGGAAGCCGGTGGGCGCCTGCGACGGCAGCCAGGCCTCGACGACGCCGGCCACGACCGGGTCGGCCGCCGGGGAGTCCGCGGCGATCCCCGCGTCGATCGCCTCGGTGACCCGCCGCACCCACAGGTCGGTGAGGTCCGCCGCGTCGTGCTCGCCGGCCGTGTCGGGACCGCCCGGCGCGTGCTCGGCGGCGTAGGCGGCCATGCGGCGCATCGCGGCGCGCAGGGCGGGGTCGCGGATCAGCCCGCCCAGCTCGATCCAGGCGTCGACCTGCTCGGCCGTGGGATCCTCCGGCAGGTCGGGGGTCACGGCGAGAAGTCCCTGCCGGTAGGTGGAGTGGTCGAGATCGCCCATCGTCTCCGCCACGAAATCTTGGATGATCGCGTTGCGCTCGGCGGCGGACAGTCGCGCCAGGTTGGTCATCAGGGTGAGCTCCTCTGTGGTGGGCCTTCGGCCGGTGACCGATCGCAGCACCGCCTGCTGCAACCGGAGCGTGCGGATCCGTACCTCGAGCGCGTCGGCGTGGGCCGCCGCGACCTCGGCGAGGCCGCGCTCCCGGTTGACGACATCGCGGATCGCCGCCATGCCCATGCCGAGCTCGCGCAACGTCCGCGCGAGCTGGAGCCTGGCCACCGCCTCGGTGTCGTAGAGGCGGTAGCCGGCCGGGGTGCGGCCGGCCGGGGGGACCACGCCGATGTCGGACCAGTGGCGGATCAGCTTCACCGACATCCCGGTTCGCTCCGCCAGCTCTCCGATGCTCAACAGGACGGTGTCGTCGTGCACATGTCCCAGCCTCCTGTCTCCCACGATGGGAGAGTCAACACCACCCTCCGCGGTCCGGCATCTGATCACGTCCTTTCAGGAAAGAAACCTGTCTGTTAGCTTTCTCGGGTGGACTCTCGCGCGGTGAGCAGGGCCCGGGTGGCGGTCTCGGTCACCTTCGCGGTCCACGGGGCGGTGACGGGCAGCTTCGCCACCCGCATCCCCTGGTTCCAGGACCACCTGCACGCGGGACCGGGCGAGCTGGGCCTCGCGCTGCTGGCCCCGGCGGTCGGGTCCCTGGTGGCGATGCCGATGGCCGGGCGGATCATCCACCGGTTCGGCGGGCGGACGGCCACCCGGTGGCTCATCGCGATGTGGTCGGCCGCGCTGGCCCTGCCCGCCCTCGCGCCGAACCTCGCCGTGCTGTGGTTCACGCTCCTGCTGTACGGGGCGGTGGCGGGCATGAGCGACGTCGCCATGAACGCCCAGGGAGTGGTGGTCGAGCAGCGGCTGGGACGTTCGATCATGTCGGGGCTGCACGGGATGTGGAGCGTCGGCGGGCTGGCGGCGGGCGGCGTCGGCGTGCTGGCCGCCCAGTACGGGCTGGACGCCCGCGTCCACCTTGGCGCCATGGCCGTGGTGCTGCTGGCGGTGGGGGGTGCGATGGGGCCTCTCCTGCTGGACATCCGGGCCGAGGAAGGCGAGGCGGCTCCCCCGAGGTTCGTGCTGCCGTCCCGGCACGTGCTCGTCCTCGGCCTGATCGGCTTCTGCGCGGTGTTCGCCGAGGCGGCCAGCCAGGACTGGTGCGCCGTCTACCTGAGGCAGGTCACCGGGACCTCGGCCGGGGTGGCGGCCACGAGCTACACCGCGTTCGCGTTCACCATGGCCGCCGGGCGGCTCTGCGGGGACATGGTGGTGCGACGGCTCGGCGCGGTGACGACCGTGCGGATCAGCGGGCTGCTCGCCACGCTCGGCGGAGCCCTGGTCGTGTTCGCCCGCACGCCCCTGCCGGCGATCACCGGGTTCATGCTCATCGGGCTCGGGGTGGCGGTGGTCGTGCCGCTGGTCTTCGGGGCGGCGGGCAACGCGGCGCCGACGCCGGGCGAGGGGGTGGCGGGCGCGGCGACGATCAGTTATACGTCGGGCTTCGTCGCGCCCAGCGCGATCGGCGGCATCGCGGCGCTCAGCAGCCTGTCGGTCTCGTTCATACTGGTCACGGCCCTCATGGTGGCGGTGCTGATGAGCGCGGGGGTGCTGGGGCGCCACCAGGTCTCCAGGGCGCCCGAGTCGGCCACGGCCACCTGACCCTTAATTTCGCCTCGTCGCGGAAGTTATCATTCATCACTTTTGCTAGAGTGGCTTGCGTACGGCTCGTCCGCCGGGAACCGGCGGGCGCGAGTCTGGGCGGCGGAGGGAGACGGTCGTGACGCCGACGGACGGAGGGCCCCGGGCCCGCTACCGCGAGCAGACGCGCGGGGAGATCAAGGAGATCGCCCTGAGGCAGCTCGCCGAGGGCGGCCTCGCGGCCATCGCGCTCACCCGCATCGCCAAGGAGCTCGGCCTGTCGGGCCCAGCCCTGTACCGCTACTTCGCCAGCCGCGACGATCTGGCCAGCGCCCTGATCCGCGACGCGTACGACGACCTCGCCGCGGCCATCGGCCGGGCCGCGGAGTCCTCCGCCGGGCTGCCTCCCCGCGAGCTGCTGCGCGCGCTGGGAGGCGCCTACCGCGCCTGGGCCCTGGACCAGCCCCAGCGCTACCTGCTGCTCTTCGGCTCGCCGCTCCCCGGTTACACCGCTCCGCCCGACACCCTGCAGCGGTCGCGCGCGGCCCTCGGGCCCTTACTGCGAGTCTTCGAGGGCGGGCGGCCCGGCCCCGCGGTGCTGCCGGTGGTCCGGCAGATGGAGGCCTGGGCAGGACGCGACGCGCAGGTCGCCGACTGGGTGGCGGAGTACGTCAAGGACGCGGCGAGCACGGCCGGGTGCGCGCTCGCCGGAGCCGTGATGTCCTGGACGCGCATGCACGGTGTGATCAGCCTGGAGGTCGAAGGCCAGTTCACCGGCATGGGACACGACCCGCGAGCACTCCTCGACGCCGAGGTCGACACCCTGGCGGAGACGTTCGGCCTCGACTGACACCCTCGCGAGCCCTTCCGCGAACGCGCGCGGCCACAGCCGGGCGCTCTAGCGGCCACAGCCGGGCGCTCTTGGGGAACGTCCGCGTCATCTCCGCCCTCGTGGCAAGGCCTCGGCGGCGGTGCGCCGGGGTACGGGCCGGGGTACGGCACCAGGGGGTGAGCGGGGAACGGGCCCCTGACCGGGACGGGCGCCAGGACGCCCTCCCCCGGCGACCTGGATCGCGGGAGGTGGCGACGGCCGCGCGTCCCCGGGCCGGACCGTAGTGCGTGCTGGATCGGGAGACGGGCCGAGGTTCCGGGATCGCGGGGGCTGTTGATGGGTGCGCGTCCCGGGCCGGGTCGCGTAGTGCGTGCGGGAATCGGGGCCGAGGTTCCGGATCGCGGGGGGGTTGATGAGTGCGCGTGCCTGGGTGGCGTTCGCGGTGGTCTCGGTGC
Source organism: Sphaerisporangium viridialbum (assembly GCF_049674955.1). Taxonomy (GTDB): domain Bacteria; phylum Actinomycetota; class Actinomycetes; order Streptosporangiales; family Streptosporangiaceae; genus Sphaerisporangium; species Sphaerisporangium viridialbum. The sequence continues at coordinate 4,836,521 of NZ_CP187232.1, forward strand.
TGTGGGGGATCCCGTACCTGCTGATAAAGGTCGCGGTCGACGAGGGCGTGCCGCCCGGGTTCGTGGCGTGGGTGCGTGTCGTGCTGGGTGCGGTCGCGCTGCTGGTGTTCGCGCCGCGTGCCGGGGTTCTGGGCGTGTTGCGCGGCAGGACGCGCTGGGTCGGCGTGTTCGCGCTGAGCGAGATCGTCGTCCCGTTCCCCCTGATCGCGATCGGGGAGCAGCACGTGTCATCGTCCCTCACCGCCGTCCTCATCGCCGCCGCGCCGCTGTTCGTCGCCCTGCTGGCCCTGCGCTTCGACGCGAGCGAGCGGGTGCGGGGCAGGCGGCTGGCCGGGCTCGTCATCGGGCGGGCCGGGGTGGTGGCGCTGATGGGGGTCGACGTCGCGGGGCGCGCGGCCGAACTCTTCGGTGCCCTGGCCATCCTCACCGCCGCCCTCTTCTACGCCACCGGCCCGATGGTGCTGAAGCGCCACCTGTCGGGCGTCGACTCGCGGGCGTCCATGGGCGCGACCCTGATCGTGGCGTCGCTGCTGCTGTCCCCGGCCGCCGTGCTGACGCCGCCCGCCACCATGCCAACCCCGCCGGCGATCGCCGCGCTGCTGGTCCTCGGGCTGCTCTGCACGGCCGCCCCGCTCGTCCTGTACAGCGTGCTCATCGCCGAGGCGGGAGCCGGTCGCGCGGTCCTGATCACGTACGTGAACCCGGTCGTGGCGGTGGCGCTGGGCATGGTGGTCCTCGGTGAGCGGCCAGGGGTGGGGGCGATCCCGGGATCCGTGCTGATCCTCCTGGGCTCGTGGCTGTCGGGCGGCGGCCGGCTGCCCTCCCGCCGCCGGGAGACCGGTCGCGTCGCGGACGCGCTCGACGCGACTCCAGGAGGCCCTCCGCCCGGCGGCGCGTAGAAGACCGGTCAGCGGATGGTGCGTGGACGGTCAGCGCCCTGGCCGAGGCTGCGAGCAGGGAGATCCCCGCACCTGACGCACAAGGAGCTCGACATGACCGACATCAACCCCAAAGCCGGGCGTAAGGAGTGGATCGGGCTGGCCGTGCTCGTGCTGCCCTGCCTGCTGGTGTCGATGGACATCAGCGTGCTGTTCTTCGCGCTGCCGTTCATCAGCGCCGACCTCGCGCCGACCGGCGCCCAGCAGCTATGGATCATGGACGTCTACGGGTTCGTGCTGGCCGGGATGCTGATCACGATGGGGTCCCTCGGCGACAGGATCGGACGCCGCAGGCTGCTGATGATCGGGGCGGGAGCGTTCGGCGTCGCCTCGGTCGTCGCCGCGTACTCCACCGGCGCCGAGGTGCTGATCGCCACCCGCGCGCTGCTCGGGCTGGCCGGGGCGACGCTGATGCCCTCCACCCTCGCGCTGATCCGCAACATGTTCCACGACGGCGGCCAGCGCAAGACCGCGATCGCGCTCTGGACCGGGGGCATGACCGGGGGCGCGGTGATCGGCCCGATCGTCGGAGGGTTCCTGCTGGACCACTTCTGGTGGGGTTCGGCCTTCCTGGTCAACGTGCCGGCCATGGTCCTGCTCCTGGTTCTCGGCCCGATCCTGCTTCCGGAGTTCCGCGCCGCCGCCTCAGGCAGGTTCGACCTGGTCAGCGCGGTGCTCTCGCTGGCCGCCGTGCTGCCGGTGATCTACGGGATCAAGCAGACGGCCGTGGACGGGATCCGGCCGCTCCCGGCGCTCGCCGTCGTCGCGGGCCTGGCGGCGGGCGCGGTGTTCGTCCGCAGGCAGCGCACCCACGCCGCCCCGCTGATCGACGTCGCGCTCTTCCGGCACCGGACGTTCAGCGCCTCGCTGGCCGTGAACGTGGTCACGATGTTCGGCTTCATCGGGATCACGCTGTACACCAACCAGTTCATGCAGCTCGTGCTCGGCCTGCGTCCCTTCACCGCCGCGCTGTGGTCGCTCATCGTGATGCCCGCCGTCGCGGCGGCCATCGCCGTCTCCGGCATCCTGGCGAACCGTGCCCGCCCCGCCTACGTCGTCGGCGCCGGCCTGCTCGTCACCACCTCGGGGTTCCTGGTGCTGGCGTGGGTGCGGGTGGACTCGCCGCTGTGGATCGTGCTCGTCGCCGCCGGGGCGGTGGCCGCCGGCATCCTGATGGTCGTGACCCTGACGTCGGACCTGATCCTCACCGCCGCTCCCCCGGAGCGGGCCGGTGCCGCCTCCGCCCTGTCGGAGACCGGCAGCGAGCTGGGCGGGGCCCTCGGCCTGGCGATCCTGGGCAGCGTCGGCGCCGCGGTCTACCACCACCGGATGGCCGAACCGCTCCTGGCCGGGCCGGGCCTGCCGGCCGAGGCGCTGAGGGCGGCGGGCGAGACCCTCGGCGGGGCGACCGCCGTGGCGGCGCGGCTGCCCGGTCCCGCGGGCACGGCGCTGCTGGACGCGGGAAGGGAGGCCTTCACCCAGGGTCTGAACGTCACCGCAGGCGTCGGCGCCGTCGTGATGGCCCTGGCCGCCGTTCTCGCCGTCGTCGTCCTGCGCCGCCTGCCGGCCGGCCAGGCACCGGCCCCGCAGGCCGCTCACCATGGCGAGCGCGTCGCCCAGCCGTGAGCGTGTCCCCGTGCGCCGGGGGGCGCGGGGGCGGTCTCCTCACCCGCCGGGGACGGCCGCGCGGCCGACGGCGGCGAGCAGACCCCGCAGGGCACCGTCGAACTCCGCGGGCCGCTCCAGGTTCGGCATGTGCGCGGCGCCCTCGACCACGGCCAGCGTCGCCCCGGGGATGCGCCGGCTCATGAACTCCGCGTCGGCCACCGGGGTGAACTCGTCGTCCCGTCCGACCACGACGAGCGCGGGCACCGAGACCTCGGCGAGCAGATCGCGGTAGTCGGGACGCTCGGCGCGCCCGCGCAGCGCCGCCGCCGCGCCTTCCGCGGGCGCGCCGCGCATCATGCCGAGCACGTGCGCGGCCACCTCGGGCAGCGCCTCGATGTTGTACGGGGCGACCATCTTCGGCAGCACCTCCTCGGCGTAGGGCCGCATGCCCTCGCGAAGGAGGCGGTCGGCCTGGGCGGCGCGCAGCTTCCTGCCCTCCCCGGTCTCGGCCTGGGCGAAGGTGTCGGCGAGCAGCAGCCCGCGTACCCGGCCGGGGAACAGGCGGTAGAACTCCATCACGATCTGGCCGCCCATCGACAGCCCTCCGATCACCACCTCACCCAGCCCCAGGTGATCGAGCAGCGCGGCGATGTCGCGGGCGAACGTCTCCAGCGGGGTCTTCCCGGGTACCACGGTGCTCTCGCCGTAGCCGCGCAGGTCCGGCGCGATCACCCGCAGCTCCGGGCCGGCGAGGGCGGCGACCTGCGGCGCCCACATCGAACGGTCGAACGGGTGGCCGTGGACCAGCACCAGCGGCGCACCCCGGCCCTGGTCGTCGTACCCGACGGTGATCCCGTTCACCGAGGCCCTGCTCACGATGCCCACTTCCTCCCGCGTCGGCGCCCGCGCGGTCCCGCGCTGACGGCGATGCTAGGCCGGGCACTCAGGTCAGTGCAATACAATCATTGCTCTCGGTGCAATCCAGCACTTTGCAATCGATGAGGTGCCTGATGGAGGACTACCGGCTGATCGCCGACGCCGTGGCCGCCGACATCGCCGCCGGGCGGCTGCGCCCGGGAGACCGGCTCCCGCCGCAGCGCGCGTTCGCCCGGCGGCGGGGCATCGCCGGCTCCACGGCCGCCCGCGTGTACCGCGAGCTGGCCGGGCGCGGGCTCGTGGTCGGCGAGGTGGGGCGCGGCACGTTCGTACGGGCGGGCGAGCGGTCACCCGGGCCCGCGCTGGTCGAGCCGGGAGGCGCCCGCGTCGACCTGGAGCTTAACTACCCGATCGTGCCCGAGCAGCACGCCCTGCTCGCCGAGGGGCTCGGCCGCCTGCTGCGTCCCGACGTGCTGGCCTCGGCCCTGCGGCCGGTCGGCGCGTCCGGCACGCCCGGGGCCCGCGACGCGACGGCCCGGCTCCTGGCCCGCGGCGGCTGGGAGCCCGACCCGGCGCGCGTGCTGTTCGCCGGGAACGGCCGCCAGGCCATCGCGGCCGCGGTCGCCGCGCTCGTCCCCGCGGGAGGGCGGCTCGGCGTCGAGGCGCTCACCTACCCGGTGGTCAAGGCCATCGCGGGCAGGCTCGGCGTCACCCTGGTCCCCCTCGCCACCGACGAGGCGGGGCTACGGCCCGACGCGCTCGCCGCCGCGCACCGGCGCGCCCCGCTCGCGGCGGTCTACCTGCAACCGACCCTGCACAACCCGCTCGCCGTCACCATGCCCCTGTGGCGGCGCGCCGAGCTGGCCGCAACGCTGCACGACCTCGGCCTGTGCGCGATCGAGGACACCATCTGGGCCTTCCTCCACGAAGGGGACGAACCCCCGCTCGCGGCCCTGGCGCCCGAGCACACGATCCTCCTGGACAGCCTGTCCAAGCGGCTGGCCCCCGGCCTGACCCTCGGGTTCGCGGTGACGCCGCCGTCCCGCACCGCGCCCGTCACCGCCGCCCTGCGATCGGGGGCGTGGACGGCGGCGGGATTCGCGCTCGACGCCGCGACCCGCTGGATGGGCGACGGCACGGTGACCGCCATCGCCCGTGCCAAGCGTCACGACGCCGCCGCCCGCCAGGAGGTCGCCCGCCGCCACCTTTCCGGCTTCACCGTGCTCGCCGACCCGCATTCCTACTACTGCTGGTGGGAGCTGCCCGAGCCGTGGCGCGCCGAGACCTTCGTGGCCGCCGCCGCCCGGGAGGGCATCGCGGTCACCCCTGCCGCCTCGTTCGCCGTCGCGACCCGGAGCGCGCCGGCGGCGGTGCGGGTCGGGCTGGCCTCCCCGCCGGTGGACGTGCTGTCCCGGGCCCTGGAGGCGCTGGCCCGGCTCGCCCGCGGCACTCCCGAGGACGCCGCCGCCGACTGAACCGGTCACCAAGGGCCTTCAGCCCTGCCGGGTGGCCCGGCGTCGAGCGCGCCGTCGCCCAGCGTTGCGAGGTCCGCCGACACGGCGGGGAAGGCGGCCGAATAAGGCCAGACTTCCTTTGACACACCCGATTCGCCCGATTACCTTGGCGGGAGAAACACTTGCTATAAACAACAGCTGCTACATTCCGGGAGTCCAGGTGCCGGGCGCGACATGGGGCCTGACGGCCTCCACCTTCACGGCCTCGTTCGTGGAGTTCGTCGAGGCCCTCACCATCGTCCTGGCCATGGGCGTCACCCGGGGGTGGCGATCGGCGCTGGCGGGCACCGCCGCCGCGCTCGTGGCCCTCGCCGCCTTCACCGCCGCGGCCGGGTACGCCCTGAGCACGTGGCTTCCCCCCGCCGTCCTGCAACTCGTCGTCGGCACCCTGCTTCTCATCTTCGGCCTCCAGTGGCTGCGCAAGGCCGTGCTGCGCTCCTCGGGCCTGAAGGCCAGGCACGACGAGGCCGAGGAGTTCGCCGCGCAGACCGCCGCGGCGCGGCGGGCGGCCGCGGACAGCCGCTTCGGCGTCGACGCCTTCGCCTTCGTGGTGTCGTTCAAGGGGGTCTTCCTCGAAGGCGTCGAGGTCGTCTTCATCGTGATCACCTTCGGCACCGGCGCCGCGAACATGGGGGCGGCGGTGGGCGGCGCGGCGGTCGCCGGGGTCCTGGTGCTGATCGCCGGTGCCGTCCTTCACCGGCCGTTGGCGATGATCCCCGAGAACACCCTGAAGTACGGCGTGGGCCTGCTGCTGGCCGGCTTCGGCACGTTCTGGGCCGTCGAGGGGCTCGGCGTGTTCACCGAAGGCGAGAGCCTGTCCTGGCCGGGCGGCGAGTGGGCCATCCCCGTCCTGGTCGTCTGCTGGCTGCTGGTCTCGCGCGCGCTCGTCCTGGCGCTTCCCCGTCTCAAGCTGGAGGCCGCCCAATGAGGTTCCTCAAGGCATTTGCACGGTTCTGGTATGACTTCATCATCGGCGACGACTGGAAGATCGCGGTCGCGGTGGTCTCGGCCCTGGCGTTGGCGCTGGCCGCGCTGCTGCTGGCCGGGCTCAGCGGCACGGCCGCCGCCGTGCTCGGCGGGGTGCTGCTGGCCGGCTTCTTCGTCATCAGCGTCGTCGTCGACGTCAGGCGATCGTGACGTGGTCCCGGCCACGGGCGCGTTGCCGTAACAGTTGAGAACCGGCACGGACGCCGCCGGGCCGCAGCGGGCACGGCGGCCCCGGCCTGAAAGGAACCCCCGATGACCTCCATTTCCCTGCACGCCGCCGAGGTGCACCACAACCACAGGGACGTGACCGGCGGCTGGCTGCGGCCGGCGGTGTTCGGCGTCATGGACGGGCTGGTCTCCAACGCCTCGCTGATCGCGGGTGTGGTGGGCAGCGGCGCGAGCACCCCGGCCGTCGCGATCGCCGGGCTGGCGGGGCTGGCCGCCGGAGCCTTCTCCATGGCCACCGGCGAGTACACCTCCGTACGCTCGCAGACCGAGATGACCCTGGCCGAGATCGCGGTCGAGCGCCGGGAGATCGCCAGGAACCCCGAGGCCGAGGAGCGGGAGCTTGCCCTGCTGTACGAGTCCCGCGGCCTGACGCCCGAGCTGGCCGGCGAGGTGGCCCGCCAGCTGCACGCCCACGACGAGGTCGCCTGGCGGGTCCACGCCCGCGAGGAGCTCGGCGTCGACCCCGACGACCTGCCCTCGCCGTGGGTGGCGGCCGGGTCGTCCTTCCTGGCCTTCGCGCTGGGAGCGCTCATCCCGCTGCTGCCGTTCCTGCTCGGCTTCGGCTCGGTGGTAGCGGCGGCGGCGCTGACGGCCGCCGGGCTGTTCGGCACCGGAGCGCTCGTCGCCCGGCTCACCCGCAGGTCCTCGGTGTTCGGCGGCGCCAGGCAGCTGCTGCTCGGCGCGGCGGCCGCCGCCGTCACGTACGGGATCGGCCACCTCGTCGGCACGGTCATCTCCTGACCCCTTCGCACCGCGCCCAAGGGGAAGGGGGGTCAGATTAGGGGGGCCGAACGGCCTCCGACCGGCCGGTCTTTCGGCATCGTGGCTCATTGTTGTCTATTGTTTCGACGTGCCGATGAAAGAGAACGACTTCCAGGTCGCCATGCCGCCGCTCCAGCCGGACCGCTCGGTGCTGGTCGTGGCACCCCCGGAAGACGCGCCGGGCCACTGGGCGGGCGCGCCGAGCTCCGTGCTCAGCGACGGTGTGATCTACCTCGCCTACCGCCTCCGCCGGCCGGTCGGCGAGGGACGCGGCTACGCCATCGTCGTCGCGCGCTCCCTCGACGGCGAGCGCTTCGAGACGATCTACACGCTGGGCCGCGAGGAGGTCGACACCGAGTCCCTTGAGCGGCCCGCCCTCGTGCGCACCCCCGAGGGCACCTGGCGGCTGTACATCAGCTGCGCCACCTACAACACCAAGCACTGGCGGGTCGAGGTGCTCGAAGCCGACGACCCCTCGCGGTTCGACGCCACGCGGCGCGCGGTCGTGCTGCCCGGCGACCCGAAGACCGGGGTGAAGGACCCCGTGATCGTGCACCACGACGGCCTCTGGCACCTGTGGGCCTCCTGCCACCCGCTGGCGGACGCGGGCGAGGAGGACCAGATGGTCACCGACTACGCCACCAGCCCCGACGGCCTCGAGTGGACCTGGCAGGGCACCGCCCTCAGCGGGCGGCCGGGCTGCTGGGACTCGCGCGGCGCCCGGGTCACCGCGGTGGTCCGCACCGGCGGCACGATCCTCGCCACCTACGACGGGCGGGCCAGCGCCGCCGAGAACTACGAGGAGCGCACCGGGCTCGCCGCCGGGGCCGAGTTCTCCACCCTGGCTCCCGTCGGCACCGAGCCGGTCGCCCAGTCACCGTACGGGGGGCTGCGCTACCTGGACATCCTCGACCTGCCCGGCGGCGGGCAGCGCGTCTACTACGAGCTCACCAGGCAGGACGGCGCGCACGAACTCCGCACCGAACTCCGCTGACCGGGTGGCGCGGGCCACCGTCCACGGGGCCGCGCCCGTTCAGGGGAGGCGCGGGCGGCCGTTCCTGGCCTGCCGTTGACCGGCGGGCCTGTCCCCCATCAGCCCGCCCGACTTGTCGCGGGGTCCGAGCCAGTCGCCGAAGACCTCCCCGGTCACCCGCTCCAGCAGGGTGACGTCGTCCTCGAACCTCGGGATGAGGGCCTGACGCTCCTCCCAGCTCAGCGGGCGGCGCGGGCGGCCCTGGTCCTGGAGCGCCTTTTCGAGGGGCTCGGTCAGGCGCGCGGCCAGCGAGCCCGGCAGGTGGCGTCCCACCGTCGCGCCCACCCGGAGCACGCGTGACAGCGCCTGATGGCGCAGCGTCGGATCGGGATGCGCCGTGACGTTCTCGCGAGGCACCTCGGTGATCAGGCCCTTCTCCACGCCGAGGAACGCGCAGATGCGATCGAGCGTGGCCACGGGCTCGTCGACCAGCTCACGGTAGCGGAACAGCAGGACGTTCTCCCGGGGGAACAGTCCGAAAAGGTGCTGCAACTGCTCGCCGTACCGGCCGAGACCGACGTAGTGCCAGAAGGCCGACCAGCCCGCGGCGACGCGGCGCGCCTCCTCCGCGCAGGCGCGGACGACGTCGCCGACGGGTTCGAGCCCCGCCGACCACAGGTGCGTCCAGTTCGAATGCGCGCGCTCGACCGGGTCACGCAGGATGACGATCAGCTTGGCGTGCGGGAGCAGCGCGTGGATGCGGCGCTGGGCGTCGCGGTCGTACAGGTAGAACGGTGTGGACTCGCCTTTCAGCGTTCCCGGAGGCGCGTCGTCGAACAGCGCCTCGTACTCCGCCCGGCGCCAGACGTGCTCCTTGAAGGTCAGCGCGTCGCCGGGACCGCCCCGTGCCGGCGGGGGCCCGTCGCTGAGGAAGAACTTGGGCTCCTTGACCGCGGACATGAACAAGGAGGGGTGTCGTGCGAGCGCGGCGTGCAGGGCGGTCGTCCCCGTCTTGGGCGCTCCGATCACCAGGAAATCCGGTAGGGCCATCCGATCTCCTCGGCACAGTCGACATCAGCGTGCATTATACCTACTCAATACGTAGGAAATAGAGGTTTTACCCTCCCATGCCCGCACCTTGGTCGACGATGCCTGTACCTGCCCGGGAAGCGAATGGCGGGTAAGTAACCGTTCGCTCGTTCACATTGCTACTCTGCTGCTCGATGCCACGGCCACGGACGATCAGCGACGAGGAGATCCTCGCGGCGGTCTCGCGCGTCGTCGGCCGGGTCGGCCCCGCCAGGCTGACGCTCGCCACCGTCGCCGAGGAGGCGGGCATCGCCGCTGCGACCCTGGTGCAGCGCTTCGGCTCCAAGCGCGCCCTGATGCTCAGCCTCCACCAGGACGACGCGGGGCTCGTCCGCGAGCGGCTGCGCGAGACCCGCGACGAAGGGGCCTCCGCCCTGGACTCGCTGGTGACGAACCTGGTCGGGCTGTCCGCACCGGTGGCCGACCCCGTGGCCTTCTCCAACCATCTCGCCGTCCTGCACCAGGATCTCAGCGATCCGGAGTTCCACGCCCAGGCGCGAAGGCACGCGCGGGCGATGCTGGAGGAGATCCGGGCCCTGCTCGGCAGGGCCGTGGACGCCGCCGAGCTGCGGCCGGTGGACCTCACCCAGCTCGCCCGCTCGGTGCAGACCACCTACAACGGCGCGCTGATCACCTGGGCGATCCACCGGGAGGAGCCGCTGGAGAGCTGGCTGCGCCGCGAGCTCGGCGCCCTGCTGGCCCCCTGGCGGGCCGGCGGCGCCTGAATCTCAGTAGAGACCGTTCATGGCCACCCGCACCTCCGCCAGGGTCGCCTCGGCGACGACGTTCGCGCGCTCGTTGCCCGCGCGCAGGACCCGGCGGATGTGGGAGCGGTCCCGCACCAGCTCGGCGCGGCGAGCCCTGATCGGGGCCAGGTACTCGTTGACCGCCTCCGTGACGGTCCTCTTCAGTACGGCCGCTCCCCCGGCGCCGACCTCCTCGGCGACGCGGTGCGGATCCCGTCCCTGGCAGAGGGCGGCCAGCAGGACGAGGTTGGACACCTCGGGCCGGGTGGCGGGGTCGTAGGTGATGCGCCGTTCGGCGTCGGTCCTGGCGCCGCGGATCAGCGCGGCGGTCTCGTCCGCCGTCGCCGCCAGGGCGATGGCGTTGCCCCGGCTCTTGCTCATCTTGCCGCCGTCGGTGCCGAGGAGCAGCGGCGCGGCCGACAGCAGCGCGTCCGGCTCGGGGAACACCGCGGGGCCGCCCGTGCCGTAGCGGTCGTTGAAGCGCCGGGCGATGGTGCGGGTCACCTCCAGATGGGGGAGCTGGTCCTGGCCGACCGGCACCAGGTTGGCCTTGCAGAACAGGATGTCGGCGGCCTGGTGGGCGGGGTAGGTGAACATCAGGCCGCTCACCGACGCCTGGCGGGAGTGGGCGATCTCGTCCTTCACGGTGGGGTTGCGGCCCAGCTCGGCGACGGTCACAAGGCTGAGGAAGGGCAACAGCAGCTGGTTGAGGGCCGGGACCGCGCTGTGGGCGAAGATCGTGGTGCGGTCCGGGTCCATGCCGATGGCCAGGTGGTCCAGCACCAGGCTCTCGACATGATCACTCACCTGGTCGGCGACGTCGCGGTCGGTCAGCACCTGGTAGTCGGCGATGATCACGAACATCTCGGCCCCGAGGTCCTGCAGGCGGACCCGGTTGTGGAGGGTGCCGAAGTAGTGCCCGAGGTGCAGCCGGCCCGTGGGACGGTCACCGGTCAGCACGCGGAAGCGCCCGGGCTCCTCGCGGATCATCGCTTCGAGCTCGGCGCTGCGGCGCCGGGCCGCGGACAGTCCGAGCAGGTCCCGGCCGCCGGACGCTCCGGCGACCTCGGTGGTGGACACGGCGTTCATGGTGGTTCTCCTGTGACGGTGAGAGAGGGATACGCCGCCGGGGACGGCCGGGCCCGCTTCATCCAGGGAGAACACGAAGGGCCGTCCATCCGAACGGCCTCGTCATGTCGAAGATGTGGCCGCTCCTACGAGGAGCGCCACCAGCTCGGACATGACGAACGATGCACAGGACAAGCATACAAAAGATCATGGATCACAGCCACAGGACGAGCCCGGCCGCGGCCCGGCGCAACGCCCTTTGATCCCCGACCCGGACGTCCAACAGGCATGGGCCCGGTGGATCAGGCTGGGCTGGGCTCGCGGTGGTCGCTCAGGGAGGCGTGGTGGTCGGCGTCGCGCGGGCCGTCGGGGTCGGCGTGCACGGTGGCCGCGCGCAGGCGGGCCACCTGGTGGATGAGCCGGTGCTCGGCCTCGACGGCCACCGCGTGAGCCTCGATGAGGGACAGGCGGTGGCCGACCGCGATCTCGACCTCGGCACGCAGGACATGGCCCACCCAGCGCATCCGCACCGAGCCCACCGCCCGCACTCCGGGGGTGGCGGCGAGGACCCGCTCGGCCTGGTCCAGCAGGGCGGGGTCGACCGCGTCCATCAGCCGGTGGTAGATCTCCCGGGCGGCGTCGCGCAGCACCAGGCAGATCGCCACCGTGATCAGCAGGCCGACGAGCGGGTCGGCGAGCGGGAAGCCGAGCGCCGCCCCACCGGCTCCGAGGAGCACGGCCAGGGAGGTGAACCCGTCGGTACGGGCGTGCAGGCCGTCGGCCACCAGAGCGGCCGAGCCGATCTCGCGGCCGACTCTGATCCGGTAGCGGGCCACCCACTCGTTCCCCGCGAACCCGATGAGCCCGGCCGCGGCCACCCAGCCCAGCGCGTGGACGTCCTTCGGGGTGATCAGCCGTTGGACCGCCTCGTACCCGGCGAATGCCGCGGAGGCGGTGATGATGCCCACGATGAGCAGCCCCGCGAGGTCCTCCGCCTTGCCGTACCCGTAGGTGAAGCGGCGGTTCGCGGCGCGCCGCCCGACCCAGAAGGCGATGGCCAGCGGGACGGCGGTGAGGGCGTCGGCGACGTTGTGCAGCGTGTCGCCCAGCAGGGCGACCGATCCGGAGAAGGTGACGACCACCGCCTGGGCGACGGCGGTGACGACCAGCACCACGAAGGACAGGCCGAGCACCCGCATCCCCCGGCTGCTGGACTCCAGCGCCGTGTCGGTCCTGCCGGCGCTGTCATGACTGTGCGGGGTGAGGACATGCGCCACGCGCGCGGCCAACCCCCCGGCCTTGCCCCGCCTGACCGGCTCCCCGTGACCGTGCCCGTGGCCGTGCCCATGACCATCCTCATGACCATGGCCGTGACCGTGGGGTTCGTCAGGGGACGTCGAATCGGACCGCTTCTGTTCGGACATGGGCTTCCTCGCTTGCGGACGTTGACCCTCGCGGGGATTATATGTAGTCATGTACGCACGCGACAACGAATCAGGTGCGCATCCGTTGCAGGAGCAACCGACTACCGCCCAGGTGGAGACGGCCGTGGAGGCCTTCCGCATGCTCAGCGACGGCACACGGTTGCGGCTGATGTGGCTGCTCGCCTCGGGCGAGTACGACGTCTCCTCGCTCGCCGGGGCCATCGGGGCCGCACGGCCCTCGGTGTCGCAGCACCTGGCCAAGCTGCGCCTGGCCGGGCTGGTCGAAGCCCGCAGGGACGGCCGCCGCGTCCTTTATCGGGCCCGCGACGCCCACGTGCGCCGCCTGATCGCCGAAGCGCTGTTCCATGCCGACCACGAGGTGTCCGGCATCCCCCGCCACGAGACCTGACCACGGCCCGGGCCTGGTGAACACCGGCCTTCGGCACCTCGGACGGCAGGCCCGATCAGGACGGCCGGCCTGAGGCGAGGGGTGCGGGGTCGAAAGCGGATGCCAGGGCCTGGGTCTCGGCGTAGGAGGGCAGGCCCGCCAGAGCGACGTCGTCGTGCTCGACGGCCCAGGCGAGTTCCACGGCGTTGTGCACGGCCGCCCGGAAGAGCAGGGAGCCGCAGCTGACGCGCCGTACCCCGAGGTCCGCGAGCCGCCGGAAGGAGCGGCCGCCCGGCGTGAACAGGATGTTCAGCGGAGCCTCCAGCCCGCCGACCAGCGCGGTGATCACCCGCTCGTCGTCCAGGCCCGGTACGAAGACCCCGTCGGCCCCCGCCCGCACGTACGCCTCGGCCCTGTCCATGGTGACCCGCAGGGGTGGCGGCTCGCCGCCGCTCAGCCAGTAGGTGTCGGTCCTGGCGTTGACGAACAGCCGTGGCGCGGCCCCCTTGATCGCCGTGATCAGCGCGCACTGGCGACCCGGCGCGGTCAGGGTGCCGTCGGCGCGCCCGTCCTCGATGTTCACCCCCGCGACCCCGGCCTCGGCGAGTTCGGCCGCGAGTTCGGCGACCCGCCCGGGGTCCTCGCTGAAGCCTCCCTCGATGTCCACACTGATCAGAGCGGGCAGCCGGGAGAGCCCCCGGGCCAGCCGCACGGTCTCCTCCCGGGTGGCGGCTTCCCCGTCGGGCTTCCCGGCCGCCGCCGCCACACCGAGGCTGGTGGTGCCGACGGCGGTGAACCCCCTGGCCACCAGCGCGGCGGCGGAGGCGTGGTCCCAGGCGTTGGGCAGGAACAGGGGCCGGTCCCCGTGGTGCAGGGCGCGGAACCGCTCGAACCGGTCCGTCATCGTGGTCATCGGAGCTGGACCTCCAGTCGTAGCGGAATGCGCAGGTTGGCCGACGGCTCGTACGCGACCTCGCGGTCGGCCGGCTCGTAGCCCGCCAGCAGTGGCTCAAGGACGCCACAGGCCAGCGCCAGGCCGTGGCCGTCGCCCGGGCACGGACGCCGCCCGTACCCGAAGGTCAGGTGCCGGGGTCCCGGCCGGGAGGGGTCGAATCGGTCCGGATCGGGGAACACGCGCGGGTCCCGGTTGGCGGCGGCGAAGTCGAGGACCACCAGCGTGCCGGGCGGGACCTCCCGTCCTCCCAGCTCGGCGCCTTCGCGGGACGTACGCCTGGTCGACCGCACGGGAGGGTCGAGGCGCAGGGTCTCGGCCGCGAACGCGTCGACCGGCCATTCGGCCCGCAGGGCGGGTGGCGGCCGGAGGGCGGCGTTGAGGGTGTTGCCGATCAACCCGGCCGTCGCGTCGCAGGCCTGCACGAGCAGCCCGATCCGGTTGGCCACCATCTCCGGGTCGCCGGGCCCCAGCAGGGCGGCCAGCTCCCCCACCGAGGTGTCCGCACGCGCGACCCGCTCCGCGCCGGCCCCCGGATGGTAGGCCGCCGCGACCGCCGTCACGGCTCTGACCAGGGCCTCCAGGTCGGCTTCCGCCACGCCGAGCGCGCTCCCGAGGACGGCGACGGGGACCGCGCGAGCCAGCCTCGTCATGACGTCGAGCGGCTCCTCACCGGCTCGCTCCAGCTCGGCGACCGTCCTGTCCCGGGCGGCGGAGCGCAGGGACCCGGGGTGCACGCGGTGCAGCTCAGCCCGTACCAGGGCCCGGCGGCGTTCGTGCGCACGCCCGGAACTGAACCGTGACACATGCCGTCGCAGCCATCCCAAGGTCCCCGGCGGTTCCTCGTCCCCGGCGCGGCCGGGAGCCGGCGGAACGATGAAGCGCGGGTCGTCCAGGACGGCGCACACCTCGGCATGACCGGTCACGGTGAGACCGTGATCCGAAGAGGGCTTCATGCCTCCGACGTTAGAACCGCGTCATTTCGACGTGCACCGAAACATCCGACGGCTCGTGACGAAACAGCGGGCACGTTCCGAGCCGGGTGGAGCGGCGTGCGGCCGCTCCACCCGGGGCTTCGGTCAGGGCCAGGTGAAGTTGAGTTCGCGTTCGAAGTTGACGTAGCCGGCCCGCTCGAACGCCCGGGCCATCGGGACGTTGCCGGTGTCGGTCGACGCCCTGATCCGGGGGACGTCCTCGGCCGCGAGGACGCGCGTGCCCTCGGCGAGGATCTCGCCGACGTAGCCGTTCCCCCGATGGGCCGGCACGACTCCGATGTAGGCGATGATCGGGTTGTAGGAATTGTGCGCGGGGATGACAAAGCCCACGGGTTCACCGCCCGGCAGCGTGGCGATCCGCCACCAGTCTCGCGGGCTCGCATAGCCCATGAGCTCGTCCTCGTACTGCTGGGCCGCCGCCTGCCCGGCCGGCATCCTGGTCATGTCGTCGCGGCTGTGGGCGTCCAGGGTTCCTTCGAGGACCTGGGCCATCAGCGCCACGAGTTCGTCGCGGCCGCGCACCCGGCGGAACTCCAGCCGCCCGCTCGGAGCCTGGACGGGCGTTCCCGGCCGCCATTCGAGGCGCAGCCGCTCCACGAACAGCCGGGCGCCGGTACGCTCGACCGCCGCGGCGCGGTCCTCGACCGCTCGCCTGGCCACCGCGTCGTCGCGCCAGTCCGGCGGGACGTACCGGCCGTACTCGGGCGGGCGGGTGCCCTCCGGGACGACCTCGGCCATCGCGGCCGTGAGCAACCGGACGCCGATGTCCACCCGGTCGGGGTCGTCGGCGAGGTCGAAGACGTCGAGCAGGAACGGCGTCGCGTCGCCGGATCTGCTCCACCACGCGACCCGGGCGACCAGGCGGTCACCGCGCAGCGCCACCCACATCCAGTGGGGATGCCTGCGGCCGGAGTCGAGGTCGGCGGCGAGCTCGTCGTTGAGCCCGTAGGGCAGCCGGCGGAACAGGTCGAGTTCTGCGCGTCCGGTGATCGGACGCATGGTCAGGTCATGCTGTACTGCGGTCAAGGCACTCTCCTGCGAAGGCGCGCCCGTCCGCTCCGGGATTCAGCCGAGCTGCGCACCCCGGGAGGACACAAGCGCGGTGATCATGGCGTTCACAGCTCATACCTCCTCTCGTCTCGCCGCCCCCGCCGCGGTCGCCGGGGGTCCAGGCGCAAGCTCTACGGCATCCCACCGCCGCCGGCAACCGTTTTTCCGGCGGGGTCGTACGGGGCTGGTCCGGTTCATTCTGTGGCGCGGGCGTATCTGGCCGAGAGCTCGCGGAGGCAGGCGACCAGTTCGGGCGGATCTGTGATGGTGAAGTCGTAGCCGAGCATCCCGAGGTAGACAGCGAGCGTCTCGACGCTGTCGGCCCCGGTATCCAGGACGCAGGTGTGCTCGTCGACCGGCTCGACCGTGCCGACGGCGGGGTTGATCCGCGCCGCGACCGCCTGGGCCTGCGCGTGCACGGTGACCCTGGCCCGGTGGCGCCACGCCGCCGCCGAGACGCGCCGCGACACGTACGCCGCGACGTCGCCGTCCGGCGGCTCGCGCGGGGCGAAGCGGGGCCCGGTGGGCGTACGCGGCTCGATCCTGTCGACGCGGAACGACCGCCAGTCGTCGCGGCCGGTGTCCCAGGCGACGAGGTACCAGCGGCGCCCCCAGTTGACCACGCGGTACGGCTCGACCACGCGGAGGCCGGCCGTGCCGCCGTGGTCGCGATAGTCGAAGCGCAGCCGCTCGTGGTCGCGGCAGGCCGCCGTCAGCACGGTCAGCACGGCGGGGTCCACCGTCGGGCCGGTACGGTCGGCCGGGACCCTCACCGTGTAGGCCTGCAGGGCGTTGACGCGGCGGCGCAGCCGTGACGGCAGCACCTGTTCCAGCTTGGCCAGGGCGCGCAGCGAGGTCTCCTCGATGCCCGCGATCGCGCCGCCCGCCGCGGTGCGCAGCCCCACGGTCACCGCGACGGCCTCCTCGTCGTCCAGCAGCAGCGGCGGCAGGGCCGAGCCCGCGCCGAGCCGGTAGCCGCCCACCGAGCCCCGGGTCGCGTTCACCGGGTAGCCGAGGCTGCGCAGCCGCTCGACGTCATTGCGCACCGTGCGGGTGCTCACGCCGAGCCGTTCGGACAGCTCGGACCCGGTCCAGTCGCGGGGGGTCTGCAGCAGTGACAGCAGGCGGAGCAGCCGCGCCGAGGTTTCCAGCATGACCGACATCCTGCCAGCCAATTAGGAACCAGCCCGTCCTAATGGAGGTCTAGCGTCAGGGACATGGCAGACACCCAGGCCCGGCGCCGCCCCGTGACCACCTCCTCCCCGGCCCCGCTGCTCAGCCGGAGGGCGCTCAACCGCGCGACACTGGAGCGGCAGTCGCTGCTCAGCCGCTCCGCCATGCCGGTGACCGAGGCCGTCGAGCACCTGGTCGGCATGCAGGCCCAGACGCCGCACACCTGGTACACCGGCCTGTGGACCCGCCTCGCCGGGTTCCGCCCCGAGCACGCCGCCGACCTGCTCACCGGCCGCCGCCTGGTACGCATCCCGCTCATGCGCTCGACGATCCACCTGGTCAGCGCGGCCGACTGCCTCGCGCTCCGGCCGGTCGTCCAGCCGGTGATGGAACGCGGCCTGAACGCCAACTTCGGCAGGGACCTGGCCGGAGTCGACCGCGAGGAACTGGCCGCGGCGGGCCGGGCGCTGGTCGAGGAGCGCCCGCTGACGTTCGGGGCGCTCGGGAGGCTGCTCGCCGAGCGGTGGCCCGGCCGCGACCCGGGCTCGCTGGCGCAGGCCATGCGCGCCTGGGTGCCGCTGGTGCAGGTGCCGCCGCGCGGATTGTGGGGCCGCAGCGGGCCGATCGCCCACACCACCGCCGAGTCCTGGCTCGGCGCCGGCGTCACCGCCGAGCCGTCGCCGCGGCGTATGGTCCTGCGCTATCTGGCCGCGTTCGGGCCCGCGACGGTGATGGACATCCAGACGTGGTCCGGGCTGACGCGGCTGAGCGAGGTGGTCGAAGCGCTGCGGTCCGAGTTGCTCACCTTCCGCGACGAGGAGGGACGGGAGCTGTTCGACCTGCCGGAGGCCCCTCGCCCCGGGCCTGACACCCCCGCGCCGCCGAGGTTCCTCTACGACTTCGACAACCTGCTGCTCTCCCATGCCGACCGCCGCCGCGTGGTCACCGAGGACTACCACCGGCAGGCGTACGACCGGCACGGGCCGGTCCCCCAGCTCCTGCTCGTCGACGGGTTCACCGGGGGCGACTGGAAGATCACCGGTCAGCGGGGCGCGGCCGTGCTCACCGTCCGCCCCTATCGGCCCCTGTCAGGACCGGACGCCGCGGCGGTGACCGAGGAGGGCGCCCGGCTGCTCGAATTCGCCGCGCCGGACGCCGAGTCCCACGACGTCCGGCTCCTGCCCGCCCCTGACCCACTCTGGTGCTCGCCCTGGCAGCAGGGCGTACGCGGACGTTCAGGCGGCCGGCACCTTGTCGAGGAAGCCGTGAACGTCGCGCAGGTGGCCGTCCTCGGTCAGCACCGCGACATCGAAACCGTCCACGAGCGACTCGGCGTCGGCCGCCGGGGCCAGCTCCCAGGTGAACCGGACCAGGTTGTGGTGGGCGTCGGCCAGCCCACCGAGGCGGAACACGAACCCCGGGAACTGGCCCTGTACGGCCGCGATGGTGGCGTCGATGGCCGCACGCCCCTCGGCGACCGCGAGCGGGTCGACGTAGGTGCCGTCCTCGGCCCAGAGGCGGTCGACCGCCGCGCGGCGTGCCGCCGGGTCGGTCTCGTTCCAGGCAGCGATGTACTGGTTCAGCAACTCGTTGACGTCGCTCATCGTCATGGCTCCTAAGAAAGGGCCGGATGGAACCGGCGTTGTCGGTGGGATAGAGCGGGGCGAATCGCCCCCGTACCGTCAACGATGGCGGTACCGGGCGCGAGAGTCGATTACGCCACAGGTAACCGGGGCCGGTCGGCGGGCGACACGGTTGATTGATGATCAACAAGCGACGTCGACGAGAAGCAACGGCACCCGCCTCCGCCCAGGCGCCGTGTGCGTCCTCGGCACGGATCCGGAGTGCCGTTCGTGATGATGACCTCCGCAACCAGTGATCGGCACAGGGCCCCTTGGAGGCGGCGCCTGCCGGTGGCTACGCTCGGAGACACCGCCCGGCCCGCCGCGGTCTATCGAGAGGATCTAAGTGACTGAGCCCGCCCGCTCCTGGCCACGCCTGCTCGCAGCGCTCCTGCGCGGGCAGGACCTCCATGCGGACGACACCCGATGGGCCATGCGGCAGGTCATGGACGACGCGGCCGGCCCCGCCCAGCTCGCCGGGTTCCTGATCGCCCTGCGCGCCAAGGGTGAGAGCACCGCGGAGCTCCGCGGAATGCTCGACGCCCTCATGGAGCGGGTCGTCCCCCTGCCCATCGACGGCGCGGACGTCGTCGACGTCGTCGGCACCGGCGGCGACGGCGCCCACACCGTGAACGTCAGCACCATGGCGGCGATCGTGGTCGCCGCCGCCGGCGCCCCGGTCGTCAAGAACGGCGGCCGATCGGCGTCCAGCAAGGCCGGATCCGCCGACGTACTCGAAGCCCTCGGCCTGCCGCTCGACCTCACGCCCGACGACATCACCCAGTGCCTGCGCGAAGTCGGCATCGGCTTCACCTTCGCCCCGCGTTTCCACCACGGGCTGCGGCACGCCGGTCCGGTGCGCAAGGCGCTCGGCGTCCCCACCGCCATCAACTACCTGGCGCCGCTGACCAACCCCGCCGGTCCCCGTGCCGCCCTCGTCGGCTGCTCCAACTCCGCCCTCGCCCCCGTCCTCGCGAGCGTGCTCGCCGAACGGGGCGCCGACGCCCTGGTCGTGCGCGGAGAGGACGGCCTCGACGAGATCACTACCGCCGCACCCACCAGCGTCTGGATCGCCGGCAGCGGCGGCGTCCGGCAGGAGACGCTGGACGCCGCCGACTTCGGACTCGCGCGCAGCACACCGGACGCGCTCCGCGGCGGTGACGCCGCGTACAACGCCTCGGTCGTCCACCGGGTCCTGGCCGGTGAGCCGGGCGCCGCCCGCGACGCCGTCCTCGCCAACGCGGCCGGAGCCCTCGCCGCCCACCGCGGCTTCGGCGGCGGCCTCCATGACGCCTTCGCGACCGGTCTGGAGGAAGCGCGCCACGCCATCGACAGCGGCGACGCCACCACCACCCTCGAGAACTGGCTGAAGCTCGCGTCGTCCCTGGCCGACCGGCAACGCTGACGCAATACGACCGGCCATGCTGTCCCGACTCACGCACGGACCGGCCCCGCCTCGGGCACCGAGCGGAGGACCGACCGGTGACCGTCAGCGGCTCAGGAGACGATAACGGCGGGCCGACAGCGGGAAGAAGACCGCCAGGAGCAGCACCGGCCAGACGACCGCCATGAGCGGCGCGTGCTGCGCGGCCCAGGAGTCACCGCCCCAGCCCGGGTTGCCGAACAGCTCCCGGGTCGCCGCGACCGTCGCCGACATCGGATTCCACTCGGCGACCGCGCCGAGCCACCCCGGCATCGTGGCGGGCGAGGCGAAGGTGTTGGACAGGAACCCGAGGGGCCACACCAGGATCTGCACCGCCATGACGGCCTCCGGGCTCTTGATCACCAGCCCGAGGTGGATGCCGATCCACAGCAGGGCGAAGCGCAGCAGCAACAGCAGCCCGACCGCCGCCAGCGCCGCCCCGGGGCCGTCGTGCCAGCGCCAGCCGACCGCGAGCCCGCAGGCGACCATGACGGCCAGGCCGAGGACGGAGTTGAGCATGTCGGCGACGGCGCGCCCGACGACCACGGCCGAGGCGGCCATCGGCATCGAGCGGAACCGGTCGGTGACCCCCCTGGCCGCGTCGGTGCTTACCGAGGTGAACGTCGTCTCGATGCCGAAGACCATGGTCATGGCGAACATGCCGGGCATCAGGAACTCGCGGTAGTCCCCGCCGCCGGGGACCGTCATCCCGCCGCCGAACAGGTAGCCGAACATCAGGACGACCATGACGGGAAACAGCAGTCCGACGATGACCTGGGACGGCTGGCGGGCCCAGTGCGACAGGTCGCGGAGCGTGATCGTCCAGCCGTCGGCGAGGGCCCACCGCACCCTGCTCAGCCGATCCCGCGGCATCGCGGGGACCTCACTGGTGGTGATCGTCACGCCTGCACCTCCTGTCCCGGTTCGGCGTGCTCGGAGCGGTGCCCGATGAGGCGCAGGAACACCTCGTCCAGCGTGGGGCGGCGCAGCACGACGTCCTCGGGGGTGATCCCCGCGTCGTCCAGCGCCCTGACGATCTCGGTCAGCGCGGCCACGCGGTCGCGCACGGGGGCGCTGATCCGGCGGGTGTCCCGGTCGGTCTCCGCCTCGGTTCCCGCCACCCGCGCGACGATCGCCGCGGCGGCGGGGAGTTCCCCGGCGGTGCGCAACACGACGTCGATCCGGTCGCCGCCGATCGCCGACCTCAGCTCGCCGGGGCTGCCCTCGGCGATCACGCGCCCTGAGTCGATCACGCAGATCTTCCCCGCGAGCTGGTCGGCCTCCTCCAGGTACTGCGTGGTCAGCAGCACGGTGGCGCCCTCGGCCACCAGCGAGCCGACCGCCGTCCAGACCTCGTTGCGCCCACGCGGATCCAGACCCGTGGTGGGCTCGTCGAGGAACAGCACCGGCGGGGAGAGGATCAGGCCGGCCGCGAGGTCGAGCCTGCGGCGCATGCCGCCGGAATACCGCCCGACCGGCTTGCTCCCCGTGTCCGCCAGCCCGAACCGCTCCAGCAGCTCATCGGCCCTGCGGCGGGCGCGGGCCACGGAAAGGTGGTAGAGCCTGCCGAACATCACCAGGTTCTGCCGGCCGCTCAGCACCTCATCGAGGGCGGCGTGCTGGCCTACCAGCCCGAAGCGGCGGCGCGCCTGCGCCGCCTGCCGTACGACGTCGAACCCGGCGACCTCGGCACGGCCGCCGTCGGGCCGCAGCAGCGTGGTGAGGATGCGCACGGCTGTGGTCTTGCCCGCACCGTTGGGGCCCAGCAGCCCGCACACCGTGCCCTCCGGCACGGCCAGATCGAACCCCGCCAGAGCCTCGGTGTCGCCATACCGCTTACGCAGCCCCTCGCCCAGGACCGCATAACCCGAAGAACCCACTTCGCCCTCCCGTTCACCGTTCCGTACGACGTACCGTACAGCATACGGTTCATGTGGCGAACGCGAAGGGACGGCAAGGCGAAAGGAGGCACGAAGCCGCACACGGAGAGCCGCATGAGCACGCCGAGCAGAACAGCGAGACCACCAGACCGGCTCGGGAGGATGGCCGGCGTGGACGATAGGATCGGCCCACGATGACGACCGAGCACACCGGCGCGGGAGATCCCGCACGCAGCCTGGCCCTGCTGTGGCGCACCCGGGAGAAGTCCAGCAGAAAGGGCAAGCCCGACCTAAGCGTCGACCGCATCGTCCGTGCCGCGATCGAGGTCGCCGACGCCCAAGGCCTCGCCGCCCTCTCGATGCGCCGCGTGGCCGAACACCTCGGTGTCGGCACCATGTCGCTGTACACGTACGTCCCCGGCAAGGCCGAGCTTCTCGATCTCATGCTCGACCTGGTCTACGGCGAGCCCGCCAGACCCGCCGTCGTCGAAGGCGGATGGCGCGTCCGGCTCGAGCTCATCGCCCGCGAGAGGTGGGCGCTCTACCAGCGCCATCCGTGGATGCTGCACGTCGCCACGAGCCGCCCGCTATTGGGTCCCAACGCCGTCGCCGCCTACGAGTACGAGCTGGGCGCCGTTGACGGCATCGGCCTCACCGACCTGGAGATGGATTCGGTCGTCACCCTGGTGTCCGGTTACGTCCACGGCGCGGCGCGGGGGGCGGTCGAAGCCGAGCAGGTCGAGCAGAGAAGCGGCATGACCGACGAGCAGTGGTGGTGGGCCCACGCCCCCTACCTCAGCAAGGTCATGGACGCGAGGCGCTTCCCCCTGTCCGCCCGGGTGGGGACCGCCGCCGGCGAGGCCTACGGCGCCGCCTACGACCCCGGCCAGGCCTTCGAGTTCGGCCTCTCTCGCATCCTCGACGGCATAGAAACCTTGATCGACACCCGCACCTCCACCCCCGAATCCCCTTAACCAGTCACGGCGTGATACCTCGCCGAGCGCGTACGGTTCCCCACCGCCCCGCGAGCTGGGCGGACGGTCCTCAAAGATCTCCGCGCGGTCTTGCGGGACCCCCGGCGCCATGGCCGGGTGAAGGGACCACTCGGGCAATGGATGAGGATGGTAGGGGTGGCCAGGGCGTGAGCAATGCCTCGCAGGCGTTATGGTCATCGCGGTGGCGAGTCTTGCCAGGGTGGACGACGAGCGGCGTTGGAGGGTGCCGGTGGATGGCAGTGGGCGTGTTTCCGCGTACTGGCCGATCACCGATGATCTGAGTGTGTTGCGGGGGCTGGTGCGGAACTATGCCGTGGAGGCCGGGCTGTCCGGTGTCCGCCTGCAAGATCTGGTGCTGGCAGTGAACGAGGCCGCCGCGAACGTGCTCGACCACGCCGATGGCGAGGGAGATGTCCAGGCCTGGTACGACGACCGGTTCGTCACGGTGGAGGTGCGCGACTGCCTCGGGCGGCTGGTCCCCGCGCATGCCGACGCGGGCAATCCTGGAGTGGCCACCTTACGCGGCCGGGGCCTCTGGCTCATGCGGCAGCTCTGCGACGAGGTCCGGATCACCAGGGACGCCCAGGGGTCGGCGGTGCTGTTGCGGCAGGCGCTCGGCGACGTCCCCACCCACGACTGACCCGCCGATGAGCCAGGAGCACATCGGTGACGCACCTCGAGCACGGGGCGCAGGCACCACTTCCACCGGCCCGCGATCCGCACGAGACTTTCATGGTCATCGCGCCCACCGCTCGCAAGAACGGGTGTCGCGGCGTCGTCTCGCGCGCGAGCTGGCCGGAAGGCCCCTGGGGTTCACCCACGACCACGCACGAGGAGGGGTGGCATGGCATCCCGTGGCCTCGGCGCGCGGTCGCCTGCCCGAGATCGTCTATGAGTGGGCAGGCGTGCCCGCTTCGCATATCGTCACCGACGTGGAACATCTGCTGCCGGGAACCGGGCCGGGTCCGGGCGGTGACGGCGCGGCGCGCAGTGTCGTGAGCCCGCCATCCTCTGCCAGATCCGCGACCGCCTCGTGAATGGGTCACCAATGAACTTCACCGTGCACATCGACGCCGGGGCCGCGGACGCCGGCCCTTCCAAGGTGCGCACCCTGGTGCTCACCGGGGAGCTGGATCACGGCAGCGCACCCCATCTGCAACGGGCTCTCGAGGACGCTTACGCCGAACGCTGCCGCCACCTGGTCATCGACGTCACCGGCCTGGCCTTCTGCGACTCCACCGGCATCAGCGTCTTCCTCGGCGCGCGCCGGGCCATGACCGCCCGCGAGGGGAGCGTCGCGCTCGCCGGCCTCAACCCTCGCATCGAGAGGATCTTCCATCTCACCGGGCTGGCCCGGGCCTTCTCGATCTACCCCACCGCCGAGGAGGCCCGCGCGGCTGTCATAGCCTCGTGAGCACCGGCTTCCTGAGCCGATCGACCACGCAGCGCAGCCCGTCCCCTGGCCCTGCGATACATCGCCGGCATGGCCCGCCGTCGCCTCGGCGGGCCGTACGGGGGCCTCGGCGGGGGTCAGGCGAGTAGGCGGGCCACCCGGGACAGGGTCTCGCGCACGTTCTCCTCCGTCGTCAGGGCGTACGCCTCTTCGATGGACAGCCACCGCAGGAGCGCCGACGGGTTCTCCGGCCGGACCGCCTCTGGCGTGCCGGTCGTGAGGACGAACCGCAGGTCGGCGTGCTCGTGGGCGGCCTCGTGCGGGGCCGCGGGCACCGGGACGATGACGACGTGCACGATCTCCGCGCCCGGCCAGGGTGCGAGATCCGCCAGACCGGTCTCCTCCCTGCCTTCGCGGAGCGCGACGGCCAGAGGGTCGGCCTCGCCCGGATCGCCGTGCCCGCCGACCTGGAGCCATGCCTGCTGGCGCGCGTGCCAGCGCAGCAGCACTCTGCGGGTCGGCGGGTGGACGATCAGCGCGGACGCGGTGACGTGCAGGGCCGTCGAGCGGTGCCACGGATCACCGGCCGCAGGCAGCGCGAGGGTCCGCTCCAGGTCGGCCGCCTCCCCTGGGGTCAGGGGCCGGTACCGGGACAGCGATTCGACCAGCGGATCAGGTGTGTCGAGATCATTCGCGATTGCCATGCCACTCCCCGAGGTTCATCGTTTCCACGCCGCAACGCCACGTTCCGTGCGCGGAACGAACCGGACCGAGCGTACGGAGCGCGAACCGGGCCAGGCCGCGTGGGGACGGCGCAGGCAGCGCGTGCGGGCTCGCTGAGGCTCGCATACGCGGAAAGCCTCTCGCAAACGATTTAGGCGGCCACCGCCCGTCTACCCGGCCAGCCTGCCGGAGCCGTACCGCGTCGTGTGCTCGGCGCAGACCGCGGCCAGGGTGTCCAGGGAGATGCCGAGCGCCTCGGCGAGGGCCGAGACGGTGAAGAACGCGGGCGTCGGGATCCGGCCCGTCTCGATCTTCCGCAGGGTCTCGGCGGAGATCCCCGCGGCGGTCGCGACCTCGGCCATGCTTCGGTCGCCACGCGCCTGGCGGATGAGGGAGCCGAGCAGCTCACCGCGGCGTCGTTCGGGCCCGGTCAAGGGGATGCGCACCATGAGACCCATAGTAGCGTGATTATTATACCGGTATTAAATGCGGCGGACCAGTTCGTCATGAATCCTCCAGTTGGATCATCAGGTGGGTGATCAGATCTTCGGGCGCGGTGGTCACGGGGTCGGAGATGTAGACCTCGCGAATCGGGCCGGGCGCCCCGTGCCCGCGTTCGGCGCACCAGGCGAGCAGGGCGTGCGCGGTCAGGCCGATCTGGTCGTACGGGCCTGTGTGCACCGCGCGGGCGAACACGCCACCGGGCAGCAGCCCGAGGGCCACCCCCGGCGGCGGCTCCTCCCTTCCCTCGACGACCGCCGCCACGGTGACGGGGATGTGGTCGCCGAAGTCGACCGGGAACAGCCCGATCAACGGCGCCCGGAGGACCGCCGCCAGCCTGGCCACGCACGCCGAGGTGACCCGGCCGATGTCCTCGGGCCCATCGGCGACGCCCTCCACCGTGGCGACGCGGTGCGCGGGTTCGCGTACCACGCTCACCTCGGCGGCGGGCAGCCCACCGGTGAGGACCCGTTCCAGGGTGGCGAGCGCCCTCCTGCGCCGGGCGAGCTCCGCCTCCAGGTCCTCCCGGACCCTGCCGAGCGCCTCGGCCGGGGACGCGCCCGACAGGACGTCCCCGATCGCGGCGAGCGGCACGTCCAGCGAGCGCAGCAGCCCGATGGACAGCGCCTCGCGCGCCTGCCCCGCGTGGTAGTAGCGGTAACCGCTGGCCGGGTCCACGAAGGCCGGGGCCAGCAGCCCGAGGTCGGCGTAGTACCGCAGCTGCTTGACGCTGAGCCTGCACAGCCGCGCGAACCTTCCGATCGGCATCAGGTCGTTCATGGGCCCAGCATGTCCTCTCCCCCGGCGGGAGATCCAGCCGGACCTGGAGAGGCCGCCCGGCCCGCTCACCGGCGGCACGAGCGCCTCGGCGGGGCCTTTACGATCGGGGTTGTGGAAAACCGTGAACTGGGCAGAACGGGCAGGCAGGTCGGGGTCGTCGGCCTCGGCGCGTGGCAGCTGGGCGCCGACTGGGGCGAGGTCGGTGAGGACGAGGCGCTCGCGACGCTGAACGCCGCCGTCGACGCCGGGGTGACGTTCGTCGACACCGCCGACGTGTACGGCGACGGCCGCAGCGAGCAGATCGTCGGCCGGTTGCTCAAGGAGCGGCCGGGTCTGACCGTGGCCACCAAGATGGGCCGCCGCGTGCCGCAGGAGCCCTCGGCCTACACCCTGGACAACTTCCGCGCCTGGAACGACCGGTCGCGGCACAACCTCGGCGTCGACACCATCGACCTGGTGCAGCTGCACTGCCCGCCGACGGCGGTGTACTCAGACCCGGCCGTGTACGACGCCCTCGACAGCCTCGTCGAAGAAGGCAGGATCGCCGCCTACGGGGTCAGCGTGGAGACCTGCGAGGAGGCTCTCACCGCGATCGCGCGGCCGAACGTCGCCACCGTGCAGATCATCCTCAACGCCTTCCGCCTCAAGCCGCTGGAGCGCGTCCTTCCCGCCGCGATCGAGGCCGGGGTCGGCATCATCGCGCGGGTGCCGCTGGCCAGCGGGCTGCTGTCGGGCCGCTACGACGAGCACACGCGGTTCGCCGACGACGACCACCGGGCGTTCAACCGCCACGGCGAGGCCTTCGACGTCGGCGAGACGTTCTCGGGGGTCGACTACGCCACCGGTCTCAAGGCCGTGGACCGTCTCAGGCCGCTGGTGCCGGAAGGCATGACGACCGCCCAGTTCGCGCTGCGCTGGATCATCGACCAGCCCGGCGTGAGCGTGGTGATCCCCGGTGCGCGCAACGAGCGTCAGGCCATGGGCAACGCCGCCGCCGCGGACCTGCCCCCGCTGGACGACGCCACCCGCGCCGCGGTCGCCGAAGTGTACGACGACCTGATCCGCCCCCAGGTCCACCACCGCTGGTAGACCCCGGTGCACCCGGCTCCCAGACCGGAGGCGCGTCCCCGCCTGGACCCGCGTTCCGCTGAACGCACCAGGACCGGGACGAGGTCAGCCGGGCACCGGTGGTGTCCCCGAGCCTCGGCGACACGTGCCTCTCGCGACACCGGACACTCAGGCGATTCACCAGGTCAGGCGGGGGCGTGGACGGCTCGGGTCAGGGCCAGCGATCGGGTGGGGTCGCTGAGCACGTCGGTGCTGTCGCAGAACTGGTCCACCGATCCCGCCGGTGACAGGGACCGCACCGACGGGCCGACCGTGCCCAGCAGCGCGTCGGCGAACCGGCCCGCGCCGATCACGCGGAACGGCCGGTCGAAGTACGGCCGTACAGAGGCGTCCAGCGGCTCGGTCAGCGCCAGCCGGTTGTGCAGCGCGGCGACCCGCTGGTACGCGCGGCTCAGATGCTCCTCGCGTTCGCGCCACCCCCGCGCGGACAGCGCCGACGCGAACATCTCCTCCAGCTCCGCCGACCCGGACATACGGGCGAACGCGCTGCCCAGCCACTTGGCGTACGGAGGGTAGCGGCGGCGCATGAGCAGGCACAGCCGCATCAGATCCTCGATGAGCCGGGCGGTGACCACCACCGACCCGAGGTCGTCGCCCACCTCGCCGCACCGGCCGGGGAAGCTCTCGATCTGGGCGACGCGCCGCCATTGGCAGGCCAGCACGTACCGCCAGATCTCGCCGGGATACCAGCGCAGGTTCGCCCGTGCCCTGCCCAGCTCGCCGAGCCCGTCGTGGAAGACCTCGCCGCTGGTCATCTCCGCCAGGCGCTGCCAGGACACCCCCAGCCAGTCCGCCGTGGTGATCTCGCCGCGCGGGTCGAAGCCGAGCCGTGCGCGCGCCCATGACCCGAACCCGGTGACGAGGACGCCGTGCCGCACCGGGTTGCGGTCGGACCCGAACGCCGTCGGATATCCCCCGAACCGTTCGGGCAGCCCGCCGTCCAGCCGGGCCGACAGCCCGGCCACCAGGGATGGTTCCACGAACACCAGGACCCGTGGGCCCCAGTCGTGGTCGGTCGAACGTTCGGTGTCGAAGGCGAGCACCTCCGAACCGGGGCCGATCAGCGCGGCGCCATGGGGCACCTCGCCGATGAGCGGTTGGACCACCTCCGCGTAGAACGCACGCGACAACTCTCGGCCGGGAACGAAGCCAGGAACGAAATCGGACATCACTCAATAACTGTGCATGGCGAACCTTCAAGCTTCACCTGGTTTTCCCACGCCCTCTTGCGGCACCCGATCCCCCGGCCAAAAGCGTCAGCCAGATCAACCGGCCAGAGCCACGAAGCTCCACCGCTTCCCCCAGGTCTCCCCGCCCGCCCATCGCCCCTGGGTCCCGGCCCACATCAGCCGCCCCGGCAAACCCCGGTGCGGTCCACGTCGGGAAGGTGTCAGGGGTCCTGGTGCAGGGCGAGTCGCCGGTCCATGGCGGTGTTGTCGCGGAGGGCCCAGTGTCCTACGACCCTGCCGTCGCGTACGTGGACCAGGTCCATGCTCGTCACCTCGTAACGCCGGAGGCCGTGTGGGTGCCCCGGCTGGTGTACCGGTTCACCGAAGTGCCGCCGGACCGAATGTCTCAAGGGTTGGTGCGTCAGGTGGTGTGGGCGGCGGCGACGCTTCGGCGGCGCATGCCGAGGCGTTCGTAGACGCCGATGGCCGTGTGGTTCCAGGAGTCCACGATCAGGGCCACCCGGCCATGCTCGGCCAGCAGCGTGCCGAGCAGGAACCGGCAGACCGACTCGGCGTGCCCCCTGCCGCGCTCCCGTACGGCCGTCGCCACCCCCGCGATGAACCCCGCCCCCGGCGCCGTCCAGGCGTCCGCCCCCACGGAGGCGAGGGCCCCCGCGTCCGTACGGACGCCCGCCCACCTCCGTACGCCCGGGACGCCGGGCGCCGCGTAGGAGCCGGGGTTGGCGTCGGCGAGCAGCGCGGCGACCTCCGGCGACTCCTCCTCGGCCAGCCAGCTCGCCTTGCCAGGGTCGACCGGCGGCGGGCCGCCGGTGTCCATCCAGTCGAACACGCCCGCCAGCCGCAGCCCGCCGACCCGCTCGGCCAGGCCGCGCACCAGGGACTCCTCCCCCAGCGGGCGGAACGAGGGCCCCGACTCGGCCAGGGCATGCCGTACGAGCGGGACCGCGTCATCGAGCGGCCCGGTGACGAGCATCCGGTCCCGGCGCGACAACCCGGGGCTCACGACGGCGATCGCCTCGCCGGACGCGAACACCCGCACCCCGGGGCCCATCCCCTGCGCCGCCCACACCGTCATGAAGTCGTCCCCGGAGGCCGAGACGACGTCGCCGGCCTCGGTGAGCTCTCGGATCACAGGATGGCGCCCGGACGGTAGGCGGCGGCCTCCGGGTAGCGGGCGGTCACGGCGCCGACCCGCGACACGACCTCGGCCACCTGCCCGGCCGCCGCACCGGTGAACGGCGCCGGGTCGGCCAGCAGCGCGTCCAGGGCGGGACGGTCCAGCGGGAAACGATCGTCCGCCGCCAGGCGATCCAGCAGGAGGTTCGGCGCGCCGCTCTCGCGCATCGCCAGCGCGGACGACACCGCGTGCTCCTTGATCAGCTCGTGCGCGGTCTCCCTGCCCACTCCGGCACGCACCGCCGCCATGAGCATCTTGGTCGTGGCCAGGAACGGCAGGTAGCGGTCGAGCTCGGCCGCGATCACGGCGGGGAACGCCCCGAACTCCGACAGCACCGTCAGCATGGTCTCCACCAGCCCGTCGAAGGCGAAGAACGCGTCGGGAAGCGCCACCCTGCGCACCACCGAGCACGACACGTCGCCCTCGTTCCACTGGTCGCCGGCCAGCTCGCCCGCCATCGAGGCATAGCCGCGCAGCACCACCGTCAGGCCGTTGACCCGTTCGCAGGACCGGGTGTTCATCTTGTGCGGCATCGCGCTGGAGCCGACCTGGCCCTCCTTGAAGCCCTCGGTGACCAGCTCGTGCCCGGCCATCAGCCTGATCGTCTTGGCCAGGCTGGACGGCGCCGCCGCCAGCTGCACCAGCGTCGTCAGCACCTCGTAGTCCAGCGACCGGGGGTACACCTGCCCGACGCTGGTGAGGCCGGTGGCGAACCCCAGGTGCCGCGCCACCCGCTCCTCCAGGGCGGCCAGCTTGGCCTGGTCGCCGCCGAGCAGGTCGAGCATGTCCTGCGCGGTGCCCACCGGGCCCTTGACGCCGCGCAGCGGATAACGGGCGATGAGCTCCTCAAGCCGGGCGAACGCCACCAGCATCTCGTCGGCCGCCGTGGCGAACCGCTTGCCGAGCGTCGTCGCCTGCGCCGCCACGTTGTGCGAGCGGCCCGCCATCACCAGATCGGCGTGCCCGGCCGCGAGGTCCGCCAGGTGGGCGAGCAGCGCCACGCAGCGGTCCCTCACCAGGACGAGGCTGTCGCGGATCTGCAGCTGCTCGACGTTCTCGGTGAGGTCGCGCGAGGTCATGCCCTTGTGCACGTGCTCGTGGCCGGCGAGGTCGTTGAACTCCTCGATGCGCGCCTTCACGTCGTGGCGGGTCAGGCGCTCGCGCTCGGCGATGGAGCCCAGGTCGACCTTCGCGGCCACGGCCTCGTAGTCGTCGACGACACCGGGGGGCACCTCGACGCCCAGCTCGGCCTGCGCTCTCAGCACGGCCAGCCACAACTGCCGCTCGGCCAGCACCTTGTGCTCGGGCGACCACACATGGGCCAGCTCCGGCGAGGCGTAACGGGCGGCGAGGACATTGGGGATACGCGGCTTGGCGGTCACGTTGCCTCAGTCTATGGGGCCCGGCCGCTGGTGGCGGCGACCGGCCCACCACCTCCCGCCGTCCCGCCCGGGAACGACGGCGGGCCCCGTCCTCCCCGCGAGCGGAGGGGACGGGGCCCGCGTACGACCTACCGGGAGGCGAGGGCCTCCTTGTCGTACACCGTCACCTCCGGGTCCTGAGTCCCGCCGGAACGGCCGCGGAAGCGCTCCTTGGTGCGCTCGACGATCGTGTACAGCGTCGGCACCAGCACCAGCGTCAGCAGCGTCGAGGACACCAGGCCCCCGATCACCACGATCGCCAGCGGCTGGGAGATGAACCCGCCCGACCCGGTCAGCCCGATCGCCATCGGCGTCAGCGCGCAGATCGTCGCGATCGCGGTCATCAGGATCGGCCGCAGGCGGCGCCTGCCGCCCTCCACCACCGCGTCGACCACGCCCATGCCCTGCTCGCGGTACTGGTTGATCAGGTCGATCAGCACGATCGCGTTGGTCACCACGATGCCGATCAGCATCAGCATGCCGATCAGCGCGGGGACGCCCATCGGGGTGTCGGTCAGGCGTAGCAGCCCGATCGCGCCGGTCGCCGCGAACGGGATCGACACCAGCAGGATCAGCGGCTGCACGAAGCTGCGGAACGTCGCCACCATGATCATGAAGACGATCGCGATCGCCGCCAGCATCGCCAGGCCCAGCTGCGCGAACGCCTCGTTCTGGTCGGCGCTCACCCCGCCGATGGTGTAGGTCACCCCGGCGGGCAGCGTCAGCGACTTCATCCTGTCGGTGATCTTCGCCGTCACGCTGCCCAGGTCGCTCGCCGTCGCCGCCGCCGAGACCGACGCCGTGCGGTCGCCGTCCTTGCGCGTGATCTGCGTCGGGCCGGCGACCTGCCGCACCTCCGCCACGCTGGACAGCTTGACCATGCCGGACGCGGACGGCAGCGTCAGCGCCCGTATCGCGGCCAGGTCGCCTGGGGCGTTGCCGCCGGCCCGCAGGATGATGTCGTTCGCCCGGCCGTCCAGCGTGACCTGGCCGATCGGCGCGCCACGGAACGCCTGCGCGACGGCCTGCCCGATGCCCGCCTCGGTGAGCCCCTTGGCCGCCGCCTTCCGCCTGTCGACCCTGACCTCGACGCGCGGCGCGCTCGCCTCCAGGTTGGAGCTCACGTCACGCAGCCCGTCGATGCGCTTCATGGCCGCCACCACGGTGTCGGAACCCGACTGCAGCGACGACTGGTCGGGACCCTGAAGGATCACCTCGGCCCGGTCGGAGGCGAACCCGCCGCCGCCCTGGCCGCCGACGGTGACCTGGCCGACGTCCCGCAGCGCGGCCAGCCGGTCGCGCAGCGTCTGCTCGAGCACCGGGGTGTCGACGCCCTCCGCGACCGTCACAGAGAACGACGCCCTGTCGGCCGAACCGCCGACGCCACCGGAGAACGCGCCGCCCGTGCCCACGTTGACCTGGTACGACGCGATGTCCCTGATGGCGGAGAGCACTTCCTCCACCTTCTTGGCCGCCGCGTCGGTGGTCGCCAGATCGGTGCCGGGCGGCATCTTCTGCGTCACCGAGATCGTGTCGTTGCCCGAGGAGTCGATGAAGTTCGTCTTCAACCCGGGCGCCAGCGCCAGCGTCCCCACGAAGATCGCGAACCCGACGAGCAGCGTCACGAACCGCCGCCGCGTCGCGAACCTCAGCACCGGCAGGTACATCCTCTGAAGAGGACTGCGCAGCTCCTTGGCCTCCGCCCGCGCCCGTACGGCCCGTGCCTCCTCCGCGGAGAGCCTCGGCGCCCTGAGGAACCAGTACGCCAGCACCGGGATCACCGTCAGCGCGACCAGCAGCGACGCGAGCAGCGCCACCGTCACCGTGATCGCGAACGGCGCGAACAACTGGCCGATCATGCCGCCCACGAACGCGATCGGCAGGAACACCGCCACCGTGGTGAGCGTGGACGCGGTCACCGCGCCGCTCACCTCGCGCACGGCCGTCAGGACCGCCTGGCGCTTCTCCTCGCCGTACGCCAGGTGCCGCTTGATGTTCTCCAGCACCACGATCGAGTCGTCCACCACCCGGCCGATCGCGATCGTCAGCGCGCCCAGCGTCAGCAGGTTCAGCGAGTAGTCCCCCACCCACAGCGCGATCAGCGCGATCACCACCGACAGCGGGATCGACACCGCCGTCACGATCGTCGAGCGCAGCGAGAGCAGGAACAGCAGGATGACGATCACCGCGAACACCAGGCCGAGCAGGCCCTCGGTCGACAGGTCCTCGATCGACCGCTCGACGTACGGGGCCTGGTCGAACACCACCGTGATCTCGGAGGCGTCGCCCAGCGCCCGCGTCAGCCCGGCCAGCTTGCCGTTCACGTCGTGGGAGATCTGAACGGCGTTGCCGTCGGGCGTCATGGTGATCGACATGCCGAGGCTCGGCTTGCCGTCGGTGCGGGTGACCGTCGTCGCGTCGGCGGGCTTCTCCTCGATCGTCGCGACGTCGCCCAGCTTGACCGGCTTGGGTGCGGCCGGGGCCGCCTGAGCCGGGGCCGCCTGAGCCGGGGCCGGCTGAGCCGCACCGGTCCGCGAGGCGCCCGCCGCCGCCTGCCCCTGGCCGCCCGACCGGCCCTGGGCCCGCGAAGGGGTCTGGGGCTGCGCGGCCGGGGCCTGCGGCGTCAGGTACAGGTTCTTCAGGTCGTCGATGGAGGAGATGCGCCGCCCGATCTGCACGGTCAGCGCCTTGCCGCCCTCGGTGAGCGTGCCCGCCGGGATCGGCGTACCGTTGGCCCGCAAAACCTCGGGGATCGAGGCCGGCGACAGCCCGAGGAACGCCATCTTCAGAAGGTTCGGCGTGATGACGACCGTCTGCTTGCTCGCCCCGGTGACCGCGACCTCGCGCACCCCGGTGACGCCCTGCAGGTCGGGGACCGCGATGCGCTCGAGCTTGTCCAGCATGCCGCGCTGGTCGCCGCCGTCGCTCACCGCCAGCACCATCACCGGGATGTCGTCGGTGTTGCCCGCCACCACCGTCGGCTCCACGCCGCTCGGCAGCTGGGCACCGAGCCGCGCGACCGCCTGCTGCAGCTTGCCGACCGCGGCCTCGACGTCGGTGCCGTACTCGAACGACACCTGGATCTGGGCCGAGCCCTCCCGGGAGGTCGAGGTGATCTCGGTGACACCGGCGATGCCCTGCAGGCTGCTCTCGACAGGCTTGGTGACCTGCTCCTCGACGATGTCGGGAGAGGCGCCGGGGTAGGGCGCCACGACGAACGCCCCCGGGAACGACAGCGAGGGCAGCAGTTGCTGCTTCAGCGAGGGGATCGCGAAGGCACCGAACGCGCTGACCACAACCGCGATCATTATGACCAGGCTGCGGCTGGCGAGGCTCAGCCTTGCCAAAGCAGTCATAGACGTGGACCTTCCGGGACTTTGCGAAAGACAGGAGTTTTGGGCAATGCTAACACTTCGCCTTGCACGAATATTTAGCTCCGCCGTGAACTCCTGGTAACCTGATCAAGCCCGGGCGAGAGGTAGAAGTGGACGAGAGAGAAGAGCTGATCGCTCGGATCGGCGAGTCGCAGGACGCCCTCGCGCGAGTCTTCTCCCACGACCGCTCCATGCCGCTGCTCGCCCTCAACCTGACCATGCAGCAGCTCAAGGTCGCCCTCATCCTCGCCAACCGCGGCTCAGTCTCCGGCCAGGAGCTCGCCCACACCCTCGGCACCGGCCTCGGCACCGTCACCGGCATCGTCGACCGCCTCGTCGCCCAGGGGCTCGTCACCCGCCGCGAGGACCCGAGCGACCGCCGCATCCGCAGGGTCGAGCTCACCGACGCGGGGCGGCGCATGACCGAGGAGCTCGCCGACGCGGGCCTCGCCAGCTACCGCCGCCTGCTCGACCGCCTCGACCTCGACACCCTCCGGCAGCTCGAAGACGTCATGCGCAAGCTCCGCACGGCCGCCGCCGAGCTGTACGGCACCTGGTGATAACTTCTGGCCCCATGATCTCCCCACCCGACGCGCCAGGCCCGGAAGGCTACCTCAAGGAGCTGTTCTCCCTGTCCGGCCGCACGGCCCTGATCACCGGCGGCAGCTCCGGCATCGGGCACGCCATCGCCGAGGCGATCGGCCGCGCCGGGGCCGCCGTCGTCATCGTCGCCCGCAGGGAACGCGAGCTGGCCGACGCCACCGAACGCCTGCGCGACCACGGGGTGCGCGCCGCCGCCATCAGCGCCGACCTCGGCGACCCCGAGGCCGTCCAGCGCGTGTGCGACCAGGCCGCCACGTTCTTCGGCGAGATCGACATCCTGGTGAACGTCGCCGCCAACAACATCCGCCGCCCCATGAGCGAGCTCACCCCCGGCGACTACGACGCCACCATGCGGGTCAACATCACCGCCCCGTACCTGCTCGGCCAGTACTTCGGCCCCCGCATGGCCGCGCGCGGCTGGGGCCGCATCATCAACGTCGGCTCGCAGCAGTCGATCAGCGCGTTCGGCGACAGCGGCGCGTACGGCGTCAGCAAGGCCGCGATCACCGGCCTCTCCCGCTCGCAGGCCGAGGCGTGGTCACCGCACGGGGTGTGCAGCAACACCATCGTGCCCGGGTTCGTGCTCACCCCGCTCACCGAGCCCGCACAGGCCATCCCCGGCTGCGTCGAGGCCCTCGCGGCCCGTTCCATGACCGGGCGCAACGGGCTGCCCGCCGACTTCACCGGAGCCGCCGTCCTGCTGGCCGGCGACGCGGCGGCCTACATCACCGGCCAGACGATCTGCGTCGACGGCGGCTTCTCCGTCCACTAGCACCAGATCGAGCCGATCCCGTCGACCAGAAGGGGACGAGCCGGTGAACGCGCCCAGGTCCTCGGCCATCACGTTCATCGGCACGACGCCTTTACAAAGTAAGTCATCTTGATCGACTTGACTTGGAGTGCGCTCCAACACCGAGACTGGAGGACATGGACGAGGGGATGACCATCGCCGAAGTCGCGCGCCGCACCGGACTGACCGCCCACACGCTGCGCTACTACGAGCGCGCGGGCCTGCTGCCCTCCCCGCCCCCGCGCGGGGTCAACGGCCACCGGTGCTACACCCAGCGCCACCTCGACTGGGTGGTCCTGCTCTCCCGGCTCCGCGCGACGGGCATGTCGATCGCCGGCATGCGGCGCTACGCCGAGCTCGCCGGCAGTGGCGTCCCGACCTCGGGCGAACGCCTGGAACTCCTCCTCGCCCACCGCGCGCAGGTCACCTCCCGCATCGAACAGCTCCGGGACGACCTGACGCTCATCGACCACAAAATCGAGATCTACCGCAAGAGCATCGAGGAGAATCACGCATGAAGCAGCGAACCCTCGGACAGGGCCTGACCGTCTCCTCCCTCGGCCTCGGATGCATGGGCATGAGCGAGTTCTACGGCCCGGGCGACGAGGCCGAGTCCATGGCGACCCTCCACCGGGCCCTCGACCTCGGCGTCACCTTCCTCGACACCGCCGACATGTACGGGCCGTTCACCAACGAGCGGCTCGTCGGCAGGGCGATCGCCGGACGCAGGGACGAGGTCGTGCTGGCCACGAAGTTCGGCATCCAGCGCGCCGAGGACGGCACCCGCATCGGCGTCAACGGCCGGCCCGACTACCTCCGCCAGGCGTGCGACGCCTCCCTCGATCGGCTGGGCGTCGACCACATCGACCTGTACTACCAGCACCGCGTCGACACCACGGTCCCCGTCGAGGAGACCTGGGGCGCGCTCGCCGAGCTGGTCGCCGCGGGCAAGGTGCGCCACCTCGGCATCTCGGAGGCGTCGCCGGACGTCGTGCGCCGCGCTCACGCCGTGCACCCGATCACCGCAGGCCAGTACGAGTACTCCCTGTTCACCCGCGACCCCGAGGACCAGATCCTCGGCACCTTCCGGGAGCTCGGCATCGGGCTCGTCGCCTACAGCCCGCTCGGCCGGGGGCTCCTCACCGGCGCGATCACCAGCACGGAGCAGTTCGACGCCACCGACTTCCGCGCGCACAACCCCCGCTTCCAGGGCGAGAACTTCGCCGCCAACCGCCGGCTGGTCACCCAGATCCAGGAGGTGGCCGAGGCCAAGGGGGTCACCCCGGCACAGCTGGCCCTGGCCTGGGTGCTCGCCCAGGGCGAGGACGTGGTGGCCATCCCCGGCACCAAGCGCCGCACCTACCTGGAGCAGAACGTCGCCGCCCTCGACATCGCGCTGACGCAGGACGAGCTGGCCGCCCTGGAGAAGGCCGCCCCGAGGGACGCCGTCGCCGGCGAACGCTACGCGGCGGGCAGCGTCCCGCAGATCAAGTCCTGACGGACCACACCACACCGCCGCGCTCGCGGCGACCATGGCGCCGACGGGCCACCGCCGCCGGCGCCATCGCACTTTCCGGTGAACTTGTCGGAACCCGGCGGAAGCCGCGGACAGTACCTCTATGTGGATATGTCGATACGCGTCCGGATACGTGATGGGGACAGCGAGGCGTTCGAGCGCCTCTTCGATGAGTTCTCCCGGTCGGTGTACGGCCACGCCTTCAGGCTGACGGGAAACTGGTCGGCCGCCGAGGACGTGATGTCGCTGACGTTCCTCGAGGCCTGGCGGCTGCGGCAACGGATCGACGCCGAGGGCGGCTCACTGCGTCCGTGGCTGCTGGGCATCGCCACCAACGTCGCGCGCAACGCCCGCCGCGCCGCCCGCAGGTCGGATGACGCCCTGTCCCGCATGCCCAGAGGTGAGGACGTTCCCGACTTCGCCGACGAGGTCGTCGGGCGCATCGACGACGCCGAGCGGCTGGCCGCGATCCGGCAGGCGTACGGCTCGCTGCGCCGCCAGGAGCGGGAGGTCTTCGCGCTCGTCGTCTGGTCGGGCCTCGACTACTCCGAGGCGGCCGAGGCACTGGGCATCCCGGTGGGCACGGTCCGCTCCCGGCTCTCCAGGGCTCGGAAGAAGCTGGAGAACCTTTCGGCCGGAGTGGAACCGCCACCGCCGTCCCGACAGGAAAGAGGTGACCGCGACATCGCGGTCCGGTCCACGAAGGAGGAGCACCGATGAACGCAGGCGAGCGAGACGAGCTGGCCAGGCTTCTGCCGTTTCAGGTCGAGCCGGAGCTCCCCCAGGGCCGGCACCGGCAACTCAAGGAGTTCGTCATGACCGAGATCCATCAGCACGACCGACCTGCCAAGCCGAAGTGGCGCCTTTCGCGCCCCGCCGTCCTGGTCCCGGTCCTGGCCACCGCCACCATCATGGCGATCGCCGTGCCGCTCGCCTTCGGCGGCGGTGCCCAGGCCTACGCCATCTCCAGAACGGACGACGGCCTCATCAACATCATGATCAACGAGGCCAAGAAGCCCAAGGACCTTCAGGCGGACCTGCGGGCCATGGGCCTCAACGCGGTCGTGGACTACATCCCCACGGGCAAGGAGTGCAGCCCGCAGCCACGCAGCCAGGACTTCGTGTCCGATCAGGAAGCTCCCCTCGCCGTCTTGCCTCCGCAGAAGGGCCAGGACTTCACGATCAACCCCAAGGTCGTCAAGCACGGCCAGACCGCGGTGCTGGAGTTCAGCGTCTACGAAGGGCCGGACATGACGATCGCCCAGGGCTCCGCGCGCGTCTCCAACGGACCCGTGGCCGACTGCGTGCTGGTCGACAGCACCGAGGCCCCGCCCCAAAACGGCTGACAGACGAGCCTCAGGCCGGCTAGCCCACGGCCAGCGCTAGCCGGCCAGCTTCTTCATCGAGGAGACCGACCAGGTCATGGTGAGGGCGCCCAGGACCAGGGTGAGGCCGAAGGCCAGCGGGATCGAGGAGTCGGTGAAGTCGCCGTCGAACAGCGACCTGCCCGCCTCGACCGCGTGGTAGAGCGGGTTGAAATTGGCCAGGGTGCGCATCCACTCCGGCGCGAGCGACATGGGCAGCATGATGCCGGTCAGCAAGATCAGCGGCAGCGCGAAGAACTGCATGATCTGCCCCATGCCGTTCTCGTCGCGCAGCGCGAGCGCCATGCCGTACGAAAGACCGGAGGCGAGCAGGCCGGTGGCCGCCATGAGCAGCAGCATCACCGCGAGGCCCGGCACGCTGGCCCGCATGCCCATCAGCCACGCCAGGCCGACCACCAGCAGCGCCTGCACGACCAGCACCAGCATGTCGCGCAGGGTACGGCCGAGCACGATCGCGGGACGCCAGGCAGGGCTGACCGCGAGCCGTTCCAGATAGCCGTTGCGGATCTCGTTGATCATGCCGAAGCCCACGAACAGCGAGCCGAACAGCGCGATCATCATCATCACGCCCGGGGTGAAGAGCTTGAGCGTGTCGGCCATGGTGCCGCCGACGGTCGTGTTGGCCACCAGCGGGGCGAACAGCAGCAGGTACATCACCGGCTGCAGGAGCCCGAACAGCGGCCACACGGGGTTGCGCAGGGTGAGCCTGAGCTCGTAGTCGAGGAACAGCAGGGTCTGTCGGAACACGGGGGGTCCTATCGGTCAGTCCGCGTCGCGGAGCGATCGTCCGGTGTGGCGCAGGAAGACGTCGTCGAGCGTGGCCCGGTCCAGGGAGATCGACCGGATGGCGAGGCCGCCGTCCTCAAGGGCCCGCAGCAGATGCGGGAGGTGGTGCTCGCCGTCGTCGACGTAGGCGCGCAACGTCTCGTCCTCGGTGCGGACCTCTCGCACGTACGGCTGCGCGGACAGCAGCGCCCGGGCGGACTCGTTCACGCCGGGCCCTCCCGCCGAGAGCACCCCGCCGGGCCCGGAGGCGACGTCCTCTGCGCTGTCTCCCAGCTTGAGGGTGACGACGTCGCCCGCCACCTCCTTCTTGAGCTCGGCCGGGCTGCCCTCCGCCACCACCAGGCCGTGGTCGATGATGACCAGCCGGTCGCAGAGCGCGTCGGCCTCCTCCAGGTAGTGGGTGGTCAGCAGCACGCTGGTGCCCTGCCTGCGCAGGGAGCGCACCTCGTCCCACAGGTTCGCGCGGTTCTGCGGGTCCAGCCCGGTGGTCGGCTCGTCCAGGAAGAACAGCGGCGGGCGGTCGACCAGGCCGACGGCGAGGGAGAACCGGCGCTTCTGGCCGCCGGACAGCGTCCTGACCGGCCGGTCGGCGAACTCGGCGAGGCCGAACGCGGCCAGGAGCTCCTCGCTCCTGGCCTCCGCCTGCCTGCGCGACATGCCGCCGAGCCGCCCGGCGAACACCAGCCCGGCGCGCCCGGGCGAGTTCTCGTCCAGGCCCCCGGCCTGGCCGACGTAACCGATGCTCCTGCGCACCTTGCCCGGCTCCCTGGCCACGTCGTGGCCCGCGACCCTGGCGGTGCCCGCCGTCGGCGGGATGAGGGTGGCCAGCATCCTGATGGTCGTGGTCTTGCCCGCGCCGTTGGGCCCGAGCACGGCGAAGATCTGCCCGGCCTCCACCTCAAGGTCGACGCCCCTGACCGCCTCCACCTGCTCGGTCCTGCCACGGCCCCGCCGGGCGGTGAACGTCTTGCGCAGCCCACGCGCCTCGATGATCAAAGGATCCTCCGTCCAGGACGGCTCGCGCCGTCCGCTCGATCGGCCGGCGAGCCCGGCGTCAGAAGTGGGGTCGAACCCCACCGTGCGGGCTCACCTGCCTCCTCAATGTCAGCCGTTCTCGCGGGCCTGGGCGTCCGCCGACAGTTCCCGCGCGCGTGCCAGCAGCTCCGCCGCGTCGGTGAGGTCCTGCTCGGTGGGGGCGTCGTCCTGGGTCAGCCTGAGCCGCCAGTAGCCGGTGAAGTCGATCGACCGCTTGTCCACGCCGCGGTCGCCGACCAGGTGCCGGCGCAGCGCGCGTACCGTGCCCGCCTCGCCGGCGAGCCACGCGAACACCCGCCCCGAGGGGAACTCCGCACCGCGCACGGCCTGGAGCAGCGCGTCGCCGTGACCGGGGGGCACGTGCCCGCGGTGCACCCAGTGGACGCTCACCCGGCCGCGCGAGGCGAACGACTGCTCCTCGGCCGCGCCGCCGACCTCAACGTAGGCCACGGCCCGGAAACCCTCGGGCAGCGACTCGACCAGCGTGCCGATCGCCGGCAGGGCCGCCTGGTCCCCGGCCAGCAGCAGCCAGTCGCTCGCGCCGATGGCGGCGCTGAGCGGGACGGGCCGGGCGAACATCGCCGACGGGCCGAACCTGCCGAGGACGTCACCGGGCCGCGCCGACTCCGCCCACCGCGCCGCCGGGCCGGCGTCCCCGTGCAGCACGAAGTCGATGTCGACCGTCTTGCGCTCGCGGTCGGCGGCCCGGATGGTGAAGCTGCGCATCCACGGCCGCTCGTCCTCGGGGATCGCGTTGAAGGCCTCATACCAGCGCATGAAGTCACCGCCGGGCTCCGGCAGCTTCGGCACCGCCTGGCCCGGCTTCGGGAAGTAGAGCTTCACCTGCTGGTCGGGCTCGTCGCCGATCGCGGCGGCGAGATCACCCGCGTCGAAGGTGACCCGCGCCATGTGCGGGGTGACGCGCCTCACATCGGTGACCGTGATCAACGAGACGGCCAGGTCCATCGAATCCTCCATAAGACAAAGGTGGGGTCCGCTATGCTCCGGCGCCCTTGAGATAGGCGCGCAGGTGCCGGGCGGTGAGCGAGTCCCCATGGGCGACGAGGTCGGCGGGGGTGCCGGTGAACACCACCCGGCCGCCGTCGTGACCGGCGCCGGGGCCGAGGTCGATCAGCCAGTCGGCGTGGGCCATCACGGCCTGGTGGTGCTCGATCACGATGACGGTGCCGCCGTCGTCGACGAGCCGGTCGAGCAGGGCCAGCAGCCGGCCCACGTCGGCCAGATGCAGGCCGGTGGTCGGCTCGTCCAGCACGTACGTCGTGATCTTCTCGGCCATGTGGATGGCCAGCTTGAGCCGCTGCCGCTCGCCCCCGGACAGGGTCGTGAGCGGCTGCCCGAGACCAAGGTAGCCCAGGCCCACGGAGTCGAGCCGGTCGAGGATGACCCTGGCGGGACCCGAGGGGAAGAACCCGAGGGCCTCGGCCACCGGCATGCCGAGCACCTCGCTGATGTCCTTGCCGCGCAGCTTGTAGGTGAGCACCTGGGGGGTGAACCGCTTGCCCTCGCACTGCTCGCAGACCGAGGCCACCCCGGCCATCATGGCGAGGTCGGTGTAGACCAGGCCGATGCCCTTGCAGGTGGGGCACGCGCCTTCGGAGTTCGCGCTGAACAGGGCGGCCTTGACCCCGTTGGCCCTGGCGAAGGCGGTTCTGATCGGGTCGAGCAGGCCGGTGTAGGTGGCCGGGTTGCTGCGGCGGGAGCCGCGGATCGCGGACTGGTCGACCACGACCACGCCCGCCCTGCCGCGAAGCGAGCCGTGGATCAGCGAGCTCTTGCCCGATCCGGCCACGCCGGTGACCACGGTGAGCACGCCGAGCGGGATGTCGACGCTCACGTCCTTGAGGTTGTGCAGGCTCGCGCCGGTGATCGGCAGCCGCGCGTGAGAGGTGCGCACGTGCTCGCGAAGCCGGGCCCGGTTGTCCAGGTGGCGCCCGGTCAGGGTGCCCGAGCCCCGGAGCCCGGCCAGGTCACCGGTGAAGCACACCTGCCCCCCGGACGGGCCCGCCCCCGGGCCGAGGTCGACCACGTGGTCGGCGATCTCGATCACCTCGGGCTTGTGCTCGACGACCAGGACGGTGTTGCCCTTGTCGCGCAGGCGGAGCAGCAGGTCGTTCATCCGCTGGATGTCGTGCGGGTGCAGCCCCACCGTGGGCTCGTCGAAGACGTAGGTGACGTCGGTGAGGCTGGAACCGAGGTGGCGGACCATCTTCACCCGCTGGGCCTCTCCCCCGGACAGGGTGCCCGACTCGCGGTCGAGGCTCAGGTAGCCGAGGCCGATCTCGACCAGTGAGTCCAGCGTGTTGAGCAACGTGCCGAGCAGCGGCGCGACCGACTCGTCCTCGATGTCCCTGAGGAAGGCCGCCAGGTCGCCGATCTGCATGGCCGAGCACTGGGCGATGTTGAGCCCGCCGATCGTGGCGGCCAGCGCGGCGGGGTTGAGCCTGGTGCCGCCGCACGCGGGGCAGCCGGTGAACTTCACGGCCCGGTCGAGGAACGCCCGGATGTGCGGCTGCGCCGACTCGCGGTCCTTGTCGAGGAAGACCCGCCGCACCTTGACGACGAGCCCCTCGTAGGTGGTGTTGACGCCGCCCACCTTGATCTTGGTGACGGGCTTGTACTGCAGGAGGTCCTCCCACTGGGTGGGGCTGTAGTCCCTCAGCTTGACGTCGGGGTCGAAGAACCCCGACTGGGCCACGATCTGCCAGTACCACGAGCCGACCGCGAAGCCTGGGACGGTGATCGCCCCCTCGTTGAGCGAGAGGCCGACGTCCACGAGCTGGGTCACGTCGATGTCGGACACCCGGCCGAGCCCCTCGCACTCGGGGCACATGCCTTCCGCGCTGTTGAAGCTGAAGGCGGACGAGGTGCCGGCGTGCGGGGTGCCGAGCCGGCTGAACATGATGCGCAGCATGGTGTGGGCGTCGGTCGCCGTGCCGACCGTGGAGCGGGAGTTGGCCCCCATGCGCTCCTGGTCGACGACGATCGCGGCGCTGAGGTTGCGCAGGGCGTCGACGTCGGGCCGGCCGAGGCTCGGCATGAACGACTGGACGAACGCCGTGTAGGTCTCGTTGATCAGGCGTTGCGACTCGGCGGCGATGGTGCCGAAGACCAGAGACGACTTACCCGACCCCGAGACGCCGGTGAAGACCGTGAGCCGCCGCTTCGGGATGTCCAGCGAGATGTCCGCCAGGTTGTTCTCCCTGGCCCCGCGCACCTCGATCACGTCGTGGCCGTCCGCGGCGTCCCGCCCGTACCCGCTGGGCTGATCGGGATCCATATGTCGCTCCTGATATCCTTACGCCATAAAGAGATAGCCTGGCAAAGTTACTTTATGCCATAAGGAGTTGCAAGTGGTCGTCTACGCGGGACAGGGCGATACGCACCGTTCGATGGCCCTGCTGTGGCGCGCGGCGGGATCCGGGCCGGTCCGCACCGGCCCGGGCCCCAAGCCGGGGCTGAGCGTGGACCTGATCGTGGACACCGCCATCGCCGTCGCCGACGCCGAGGGCATGGCGGCGCTGTCCATGCGCGCGGTGGGCGAGCGGCTCGGGCGCACGGCCATGGCCCTGTACACCTACGTCCCCAGCAAGAGCGAGCTGGTCGACCTGATGTACGACCGGGCGCTGGCCGAGCTGCCCACCGGGTACGAGGCGGGCACGGGCTGGCGGCCGGCCACGACGGCCTGGGCCGAGGACACCTGGGCGTTCTACCTGCGCCATCCCTGGGTGCTGCAGGTGTCGCAGGCGCGCCCGGTGCTCGGCCCCAACGAGTACGTCTCGCTCGAGACGCTGCTGCGCGTCCTGCGCGAGACCGGGCTGGGCGCCGGGGTGCTGCGGCGCCTCGTCGGGACGCTGTTCCACTTCGTGCGCGGCGCGGCGCAGACGATCGCGGAGTCACGGCAGGCCGCGGCGGCGACCGGGGTGTCCGACGAGGAGTGGTGGTTCACCC
Organism: Sphaerisporangium viridialbum; assembly: GCF_049674955.1. GTDB lineage: Bacteria > Actinomycetota > Actinomycetes > Streptosporangiales > Streptosporangiaceae > Sphaerisporangium > Sphaerisporangium viridialbum. The sequence continues at coordinate 4,880,983 of NZ_CP187232.1, forward strand.
GCTCGTCCCTTCTGGAGCAGGTCGCGCCCGACTTCGCCGAGCGGTTCCCGATGGTGACCTGGCTGCAGCTCAAGGCCGCCGAGGACGAGCACGCGGCGGGGGACGACACGGTGCCCTATCTGGAGCGGGAGGCGAGGAAGACCTTCGAGGCCGGCCTCGCCGTCGTCCTCGACGGCATCGAGGCGGCCGTGAAGGGAGCCGGGCCACGTTCCTGACGCCTTTACTTTGTAGATTGAGAGCCGGGATCCCCGCCGGGCACGGGCTTCCGGACCCTCACAGAGAGCCGTCACGTCCTGTGCAGAAAATGTGACATTTAGTGGTGATTTTCCCAGCGCTTTGGCGGGACGTCACTCCGGGCAGGCGATGCTCGATGAGGAGGAGGTTCCCGTGACGCACAACACGACCCGGCCACGCATCGTCGTGGGCGTGAGCCACTCCCCCGCCGCGACCGCCGCACTGCTCTGGGCGCTCGGTGAGGCCCGGCTGCGAGACGCGGTGCTCCAGCCCGTGCACGCCTGGCAGTGGTCCGGGCAGCATCGCGCCTCGTACGCGCCGATGGGCTCCTGGCGCTCCCATGACGACGAGTACGAGGCGGCCAGGGCGCAGACGCGCGCCATCGTGGCCCAGGTGGCCCCCTCGATCGAGCCCATCGTGGCGCAGGGCCCTCCCGCCCAGGTGCTGCTCAACCACTGCGAGGACGCCGAGATGCTCGTGCTCGGCATCCGCAGGCCCGAGCCGGGCACGCCCGTGACCGCCGCCCCGGTGCTCGCCGCGTGCGTCATGGGGGCCCGGTGCCCGGTCGTGGTGGTCTCTCCCCACGCGGTCGGCGTGCCGGCGTTCCAGTCGTACGACGAGAGCCTCAGCGCGGTGCGGGCCGGGTGAGATCCCGGCCGTACGACGCGGGCCTCAGCGCGGTGCGGGCCGGGTGAGATCCCGGCCGTACGACGCGGGCCTCAGCGCGGTGCGGGCCGGGTGAGAGACGCGGGGACGCCCGCGCCGTACACCGCCGCCAGCTCCGACACGGTCGAGGCCATCATCTCGCGCAGCTCGGGCGGGCCGAGCACCTCCAGGCTCGCGCCCATCCTGAGCAGGAGCCAGCAGGCGTGCCTGACCGACTCGACGGGCAGCCGCAGCACCCTCCAGCCGTCCTCGCCGGGCGGGCCGGCGTCCGCCAGCGCGGTGTCCACCGGCCGGGTGCCCATGGTCACCCGCAGCAGGCCCTCCGCGCCGGGCGCCAGCCGTACGGTGGCCTCGGCGGTGTACATGCGGTCGCGGAAGTCGGCCGAGTAGGCCTGCCAGAAGTCCGCCAGGTCGAAGTCATCCGGGCGGGCGAAGCGCTCGGCCAGCACCTCCACCGAGATCACGCGCGCGACGCGATACGTGCGCGCCGGCGCGTCGTCCGGAGCCGCGACCATGTACCACGAGCCCCCCTTCAGCACCAGGCCGTACGGGCGCACCTGCCGCACGACCTCGGACGGGCCCCAGCGGCGGTAGACCATGCGGATCTTGCGCCCCTCCCACACGGCGTCGGCGACGGTGCCGAGGTGCGGGACGTCGTCGGCGTCGCGGTACCAGCCGGGCACGTCCAGCAGGAACCGGTCGCGCATGCGCGAGGCGTGCGAGCGGGGCTCGGGCGGCAGGGCGGCCAGCAGTTTCAGCTCGGCGGCGGCGGCCACCTCGCCGAGGCCCAGCTCCGCGGCCGGGCCGGGCAGCCCCGCCAGGAACAGCGAGGAGGCCTCCTCGGCGGTCAGGCCGTTGAGCCGGGTGCGGTAGCCGTCGAGGAGCTGGTAGCCGCCCGCCGGTCCGCGGTCGGCGTAGACCGGGACGCCGGAGGACGAAAGGGCCTCCACGTCGCGGTACACGGTGCGCACCGAGACCTCCAGCTCCTCCGAGAGCTCGGCGGCCGTCATCCGGCCGCGCGTCTGGAGCAGCAGGAGGAGGGACAGGAGCCTGCTTGCGCGCATACCGCCCAGTCTCCCTGATTTGCCAAACTAACACCAAAAATGTTCATATGAACGCATGGATCGCTTGCGGGCAATCATGGATGCCCTGATGACGTCGGACAGCGTGTCGGTCGCGGAGCTCGCCGCCGAGCACGGCGTGTCTGAGATGACCATCCGCCGGGACCTCGACGAGCTGGCCCAGCAGGGCGTCGTCCGCAGGATCAGGGGCGGGGCCCAGAGCCTGCTGCTGCGCGGCGAGGAGCCGCCGTTCGGCGTGCGCGAGCACGAGGCGCCGGAGGCCAAGCGCCGCATCGCCGCCGAGGTGGCGCGCCTGCTCGCCGACGGGGAGGCGGTCGTGCTGGACGGCGGCACCACGGCGCTGGCGGTCGCCAGGGAGATCCACGACCGCAGGCTCACCGTGCTCCCGCTGTCGGTCCAGTCGATCCAGGTCCTCAGCGACGCCCCGCGCGTACGGCTGGTGCTCCCCGGCGGCGAGGTGCGGCACGGTGAGCTGAACATCACCGGGCCCCTGGCGGTGAACACCATCGGCTCCCTGCGCTTCGACACCGCGGTGATCGGCTGCTGCGGCCTGTCGGCCGAGCAGGGGCTGACCGCCCACGACCTTTCGGAGGTCGCGGTCAAGCAGGCCGCGATCGGCTCCGCCCGGCGGGTGGTCGTGGCGGCCGACTCCTCGAAGTTCCGCCAGACCGCGTTCGCCACGGTCTGCCCGCCCGGCCGCGTCGACGTGCTGGTCACCGACGCCTCGATCCCCCGCGACCAGCACGAGGCGCTCACCGCCGCCGGCGTCACCGTTCGCGTCGCCGCATGACCGTCCTGGCAGAACGCGGCCCCGCCCTGCGCAGGGCCCGCCTCGCGGTGTACGTCATGTTCCTGATCCCCGGAGTCGCCGTCGGCGTGTGGACGGCCCGCATCCCGGCGCTGAAGGAACGGCTGGCGCTCGGCGACGGGCAGCTCAGCCTCGCCCTGCTCGCCATCGCGGCCGGAGCGCTCGCCGGGATGCAGGTCGTCGGGCGCCTGGTCGACCGGTACGGCAGCGCCCGCGTCATGATCCCGCTGGCGGTGGCCCAGAGCGCGGTGCTGCTGCTCCCGGCCGCCATGCCGGACCTGCTGACGCTGGCGGCCTCGCTGGCGCTGTTCGGCGCCGCCCACGGCAGCCTCGACGTGGCCATGAACGCCGGCGCGGTGGAGGTCGAGCGGGCCTGGGGACGGCCGCTCATGTCGTCCTTCCACGCGGTGTTCAGCATCGGAGGCTTCGCGGGCGCCGCCGTTGGCGGCGTCCTCGCCCACACGGGGGTCGGGGCCTGGCCGACGCTCTCCGCCACCGGCGTCGTGCTCGCGGCGGCGGCGCTCCTCACCGCCCGCTGGGCGCACCTCATCCCCTCCGCCCCCTCGGAACGCCCGACGGCTCCAGAGCCGGGAGAGGGCCGCCGCCCCGCCTCCCGGGTCAAGGTCCAGGGGGCGCTGTTCCTCGGCGTGCTCGGCTTCTGCTGCATGGTGGGCGAGGGCGCCTCCGCCGACTGGGGGTCGGTGTACCTGCGGGAGAACCTCGGCAGCTCGGCGGGGTTCGCCGCCGCCGCGTACGCGGCGTTCTCGATCATGATGACCGCCGGGCGCCTGGTCGGCGACCGCCTGTCGGCTCGGTTCGGCCCGGTCGCGCTGGTGCGGTGCTGCGGGCTCCTGGCCGGGGCGGGGCTGTCGGCGGCCCTGCTGATCGGTCACCCGCTGGCCGGAGTGATCGGTTTCGGCTGCTTCGGCGCGGGCCTGTCGTGCATCGTCCCGCAGGTGTTCTCGGCGGCCGGCTCGCGCGACCCGGCCCGGGCGGGGCAGGCGCTCGCCCGGGTGGCCAGCCTCAGCTACCTGGGCTTCCTCACCGGGCCCGTGCTGATCGGCGCAGCCTCCGAGGTGCTGGACCTGCCCCGCGCGCTCGCCATCCCCGCCCTGCTCGCGCTCTTCGTCGCCCTGGCGGCCCCGGCCGTACGCAAGCCCGCGCCGGCCGCGGCCCCGGCCGGGAAGGCCCCCGACCGCGCGGGCTAGTCGAGCCAAGCTCGACCACCATGGCGGGCGCGGAGCCTCCGGCGCTTACCGTCGTCAGATCGCCTGGCCCGGGTCGTCGCCGGGGAGGCTCGGGCCGGGCGAGGCGCTGCCGCTGTCCCCCGGGGAGGGGCTCGGCGAGGGCTTCCGGGTGTCGTCGGGCGAGGGAAGGGGCGGCGGCGTCGGCACGAACATCGTCGGCGGCAGCGGCCTGGAGGGCGGCGGGAGCTCGTCACCCCGTCCGAGCAGCAGCCACGCGATCGCCCCGGTCAGCGTCAGCAGCACCACGAGCGCCGACATGGCCACCAGCACGGCCCGGCGGGTCTCGGTCGCCGGTGGCGCGGGCGGCGGCGGCAGCGGGACGGCCGGGGCGCGGTCGCCCAGCCAGTACGGCACGAAGTCGGGCCCGTGGGACTCGCCGATCAGGGTGCCGCTCACCAGCACCGACTCAAGGAACCACTCGGCGCCCACGCCGCCCGGCGTGTAGGGCACCGCGACCCACGGCGCGGGCCCGTCGTCCATGGCGATGACCTGCGGGGCGGCGGCCACGCCCCGCCCGCGGGCACGCGCGACCCAGCCCCGGACGCCGCCGCGCGCGGGACCGGCCTGGCGGATCGAGGTGAGGAACCGCTCGCGGGCCGCCGCGTCGAGGGCGGCGCCCCGGGTCAGCAGCGCGATCGACACCGCGCGCCCGCCGGCGTCCTGCGCGAGGTAGACGAACCCCGTGGCGAGCGCCTGGAGCCGCGCCTGCACGACGAAGGCGCCCAGCCGGGGCGGGTCGCCGTACTGGAGCGGAGTGGCCACGGTTGCCATGAAAGCACACCTCGACACCCGGCTCACCGCGACGGTGCCGTGCACCTTTGCGCCGTGTTTGATGGAATGGCCGCATGACCGTTGCGGAAGAACGCAGTGACGGATCCGGACCGGACGAAGGTGCCGACGCGGACCTCCGTCTCCTCCAGCAGTCCCTCACAGAGGTCCGGCGCGTCATCGTCGGCCAGGACCACATGATCGAACGACTGCTGGTGGCGCTGCTCGCCCGCGGTCACTGCCTTCTCGAAGGGGTGCCGGGCGTCGCCAAGACGCTCGCGGCCTCCACGCTCGCCACCGTGGTGGGCGGCACCTTCGCCCGCATCCAGTTCACCCCCGACCTCGTGCCGAGCGACATCGTCGGCACCCGGGTGTACCACCCGTCCAGCGAGAGCTTCGACGTCGAGCTCGGGCCGGTGTTCGTCAACTTCCTGCTCGCCGACGAGGTCAACAGGGCGCCCGCCAAGGTGCAGTCGGCCCTGCTGGAGGTCATGGCCGAGCGCCAGGTCAGCCTGGCGGGGCGCACCCATCCGCTGCCCCGGCCGTTCATCGTGCTGGCCACGCAGAACCCCATCGAGTCCGAGGGCGTGTACCCCCTTCCCGAGGTGCAGCGCGACAGGTTCCTGTTCAAGGTGCGGGTGGTCCACCCCACCGCCGGGGAGGAGCTGGAGATCCTCCACCGCATGAGCGTCTCGCCGCCGCTGCCCGGCCGGGTGCTCGACCCGTCGCGGCTGCTCGCGCTGCAGAAGCTCGCCGACCAGGTGTCGGTCCACCAGCTCGTCGCCGACTACGTCGTACGGCTGGTGATGGCCACCCGCTCCCCCGCCGAGTACGGGCTGCGCGAGCTGGAGGAGGCCATCGAGATCGGGGTCAGCCCCCGCGCGACGCTCGGCCTGGTCGCGGCGGGCCGCGCGCTGGCGCTGCTGCGCGGGCGCGACTACCTGCTCCCCGACGACGTGCGCGACGTCGCGGTGGACGTCATGGGGCACCGCCTCATGCTCACCTTCGACGCTCTGGCCGACGGGGTCGACCCCGAGGACGTGGTGCGCCAGGTCCTGGCCGCCGTGCCGCCCCCGCTCGTCGTCTGGAACCAGGCCCAGCGGTGACCGCTCCGGAGGGTCCCGGCGCCGGGCGCGAGGTGAGCCCCGAGCACGCCCTGCGCCGCCTGGAGCTGACGGTGGTGCGCCGCCTCGACGGGCTGCTCCACGGGCAGCACCAGGGCCTCGTGCCGGGTGCCGGCAGCGAGATCGGCGACAGCAGGGTGTACGTGCCGGGAGAGGACGACGTGCGCCGCATGGACTGGTCGGTGACGGCCCGCACGACGATCCCGCACGTCCGCGACCTGGTCGCCGACCGCGAGCTGGAGACGTGGGTGCTGGCCGACCTGTCGCCCAGCATGGACTTCGGCACCGCCGCGATGGAGAAGCGCGACCTGGTGGTCGCGGCGGTCGCCGCGATGGGCTTCCTGACCAGCCGCATCGGCGACCGCTTCGGCGCGTACGTCATCCACGGCGACCAGGTGCACCGCCTGCCGGCCCGCACCGGGCGTCCCGCGATGTACGCGCTGCTGCAGACGCTCCTGGACGCGCCACGGGGGATGCCCGCGCCCGGGCCGACGCGCCTGGGCGAGGCCATCCAGCTGCTCGGCGCCGCGCGGCGCAAGCGGGGGCTGCGCGTGATCGTGTCCGACTTCCTCGACCTCGGCCAGGGCGGCGACCCGGGCGCCGAGCGCGAGTGGGAGCGGCCGCTGCGCCGCCTGGTCGCCCGCCACCAGGTGCTCGCCGTGGAGGTGATCGACCCCCGCGAGCTCGATCTGCCCGACGTGGGCCTGGTCGCCCTCACCGACCCGGAGACCGGGCGGACGCGCGAGATCCACCTGTCCCCGAAGATCCGCCGCGACTACGCCGAGGCGGCGGCGGCGCAGCGGGAGGTGACCCGGCTCGCGCTGCGCCGGTGCGGCGCCGGTCACATGGTGCTGCGCACCGACCGCGACTGGGTCTACGACATCGCCCAGTACACGCTCAGGCACCGTCGCACCGCCCACCTCGCCGGGCGGCACCCCACCAGGAGGGCAGGCGCGTGATCTTTCTCTCTCCGGGCTGGCTGTGGCTGTTCGCGGCGCTCGCCCTGATCGTGGGCGCGTACGTCTACCTGCAGTTCGCCCGCCGCCGGTACGCCGTGCGGTTCACCAACCTCGCCCTGCTCAGCCTCGTCGCCCCCGAACGGCCGGGATGGCGGCGCCACCTGCCCGCCGCGCTGTTCCTGCTGATGATGAGCCTGCTGGTGCTGGGCGCCGCGCGGCCGGCCGACGCCACGCGGGTGCCGCGCGACCGCGCGACGATCATCGTCGCGGTGGACATCTCGCTGTCGATGGAGGCCGCCGACGTCTCCCCAACCCGGCTGGTCGCCGCCCAGCAGGCCGCGCAGCAGTTCGTCAAGGATCTCCCCGAACGGTTCAACGTGGGCCTGGTGTCCTTCGCGCGCTCCGCGTCGGTGGTGATCTCGCCGACCACCGACCACCTGGCGGTGATCAGCGCGATCGGCAACCTGTCCACCCGCCCCGGCACCGCCATCGGCGAGGCGGTGTTCAACTCGCTGGACTCCGTGCGCTCCTTCGACCAGCGGGCCGTGACCGACCCGCCGCCGTCGGCGATCGTGCTGCTGTCGGACGGCGACAACACCTCGGGCCGGTCGGTCAACGAGGCGATCCAGGCGGCGGCCGGGTTCCACATCCCGGTCTCCACGATCGCCTACGGCACGCCGGAGGGCACGGTCAGCATCGACGGCCGCGACGTGCAGGTCCCGGTCAACAAGGCCACGCTGCAGTCCCTGGCCGACGGCACCAGCGGGCGCGCCTACACCGCCGAGTCGGGGGACGAGCTGCGCGACGTCTACAGCCAGATCGGAAGCTCCCTGGGATACCGCGTCGTGCACCAGGAGATCGGCCAGTGGTTCACCATCGCCGGCATCCTCGCCGGCCTCCTGGTGGCCGCCGCCGCCATGCTCCTGGGCTCCCGCCTCCCCTGACCGGCGGGCGGGCGCCTTAAGAAGGCGGGCGCCGGCGGGGCCGCCCGATCACGACCACAGCCCCGCGGTTGGTAACGTCTCCACGTGACGTCCAAGGGGGCACATTACTTCGAGGAGCGGCCGGGCGCGGCCGCCCGGCCGGGCACGGTCGACGTGGTCCTGCCCGACCTGCATCTGCGCCTCGCCACCGACAGTGGCGTCTTCTCCCCCAACCGGCTCGACGCGGGCACGCGGGTGCTGCTCGAGAGCGTGCCCGCCCCTCCTCAGCGGGGCGACCTGCTCGACCTCGGCTGCGGGTACGGCCCGATCGCGCTGACCATGGCGTCCCGGGCGCCGGAGGCGACGGTGTGGGCGGTGGACGTCAACCGGCGCTCGGTGGAGCTGTGCGACCGCAACGCACGGGCCGCCGGCCTTGACAAAGTAAGGTCGCTGCACGTGGACGACGTCCCGCCCGGCGTCCGCTTCTCGGCGATCTGGTCGAACCCGGCGATCCGCATCGGCAAGCCCGCGCTGCACGCCATGCTCACCCGCTGGCTCGACCGGCTCACCCCCGACGGCGCGGCCTACCTGGTGGTGCAGAAGCACCTCGGCTCCGACTCCCTGCAGCGATGGCTCGGGGATCAGGGCTGGGCCACCACCCGGGTGGCGTCCCGGTCGGCCTACCGCGTGCTCCGGGTCGCCGCCCGCCCCGCACCGGACGCGACCGGCCATTCGACAGATGACGTTTCCCCAGGTGGCGGTGCCACCGACGACCAGGAGCGATGAACGCCCGATGAGCACAGGCACCCGCAGGCAGCTACGCCCCACCGACGTCAAGCGGCTCAACCGCACCTGGCGCCGGGGCACGGAGAACCGCCTGTCGCTGATCCTGGAGTCCGTGACGGGCCCGTTCAACGTCGGCTCCATCTTCCGCACGGCCGCCGCCTTCGGCGCCGACGAGCTGTGGCTGGGCGGCAACGCCACGCCGCCCACCAACCCCAAGGCGCAGAAGACCGCGCTCGGCACCGACCGGCTGGTCCCCTGGCACGAGCCGGTCCCCGCCGTCGAGGCGGTGCGGGCGGCCAAGGAGGAGGGCTACACCGTGATCGCGGTCGAGCTGACCGGCGACGCGGTGCCGCTCCACGAGGCGAGGCTCGACCGCGACGTGTGCCTGGTGCTCGGCAGCGAGGACCACGGCTGCTCCCCCGCCGTGCTGGACGCCGCCGACGAGGTGCTCTACATCCCCCAGATCGGCCGCGTCGGCTCCTTCAACGTCGGCGTCGCCGCCGCCATAGTCCTCGCCGAGGCCCGCCGCCAGGAATGGGCGTCCCACCCGGCCCCCACCGACTCCTGACCACCCAACGGCACGCCGGGGCGGGCGGTCAGTGGGGCCGCTGGGGGCATGGGCGGGTACAGATGCCTTTGTGACCCAAATGTTCATGGGCGTAGGCTGACGTGGCAACCTTTAGGGGGGATACTCCTGCTCGTGCAGCAGCGCTTCCCGTTTCTCGATCATCCGGGCCCGCTCGCCTTCGCCCATCGCGGCGGGGCGGCAGAGGGCCGGGAGAACACCATGGCCGCCTTCTCCAGGGCCGTCGAGCTGGGGTACACCTACCTTGAGACCGATGCCCACGCGACGGCCGACGGCGTGCTGCTCGCGTTCCACGACCACACCCTCGACCGTGTGACCGACCGCCACGGCCGCCTCGCCACCCTGCCGTACCGCGAGGTGCGGCGGGCCCGCATCGGGGGCGTGGAGGAGATCCCGCTGCTGGAGGATCTGCTCGGCACCTGGCCGGACGTGCGGGTCAACATCGACGTCAAGGAGGCGCAGGCGATCGGCCCGCTGGCGGAGGCCGTCCGCCGCACCGGGGCCTACGACCGCGTCTGCCTGACCTCGTTCTCCGACGTGCGGCTGGCGAGGGCGCGCATGGCCATGGGCCGCCCCGTCTGCTCGGCGCTCGGCCCGCGCGGCGTCGCCAGGCTGCGCGCCGCCGCCGTCGGCTCCGGGTACGGCCGCCTGCTGGGCGGCCTGGCCAAGGAGCGCATCCCGTGCGCGCAGGTGCCCGTCGGCTTCCGCGGGATGCGGGTCACCACCCGGGCCCTGGTCCGTACGGCCCACGCCCTCGGGATGCAGGTGCACGTGTGGACCGTCGACGACCCCCACGTGATGGAGGACCTCCTCGACCTGGGGGTGGACGGCATCATGACCGACAACATCTCCGGTCTGCGGGACGTCCTCAGCGCCCGGGGCCAGTGGCATCCACGCCGCCCCGCCGCGCACGCCTGACCCGCTCACCCGCCCGGGCCCGACGCGCACGCGTGACCCCGCGCCGACGCCGTTACCTTCCCCCCATTCCGCCGTGCCCCCGACGAGGCCAGGAGCATCCCCCATGACCACCTCCATCGCCGCCGAAGAACTGCCTGAGACGCGCAAGCGCGAGCAACGGGGCTGGTACTGGTACGACTTCGCCAACTCGGGCTTCCAGACGACGGTCATCACCGTCTTCCTCGGCCCGTACCTCACGACGCTCGCCGAGAAGGCCGCGGGCGGCGAGGAGGGGTTCGTCGGCTTCCTCGGCTTCGACTTCCGCGCCAAGGCGTACTTCTCGGCCATCGTGACGATCTCGGTGGTCCTGCAGATCGTGATCATGCCGGTGGCCGGCGCCCTGGCCGACCACACCGGCCGCAAGAAGGAGCTGCTCGCCCTCTTCGCCTACCTGGGCGCGGCGGCGACCCTCGGCTTCTACTTCGTCTCGGGCGACGCCTACCTGCTGGGCGGGGTGCTGTTCATCGTCGCGAACGTGGCGTTCGGCGCGGCCATGGTCGTCTACAACTCGTTCCTGCCCCAGATCTCCCGCCCGGACGAGCGGGACGCGGTCTCCTCGCGCGGCTGGGGGTTCGGCTACCTCGGCGGCTTCCTACTGCTCGCGGTGAACCTGTTCCTCTACGAGGGCAGCGGCATCGACCAGGGACTCGCGGTGCGGATCAGCCTGGCCTCGGCGGGCCTGTGGTGGGCGGTGTTCACCGTGATCCCGCTGCTGCGCCTGCGCAACCGCCGGGTCGCCTCCCACGACACCACGCCCGCCCGGGCCGTCGGCGGCAGCTTCCGCCAGCTCGGCCGCACGGTCGCGGACCTGCGCCGCTACCCCCGCAGCCTGCTGTTCCTGCTCGCCTACCTGATCTACAACGACGGCGTGCAGACCGTGATCTCGTTCTCGGCGACCTACGCCGACCAGGAGCTCGGGCTCGGCAAGAGCGTGCAGATCACGGCGATCCTGATGGTGCAGCTCGTGGCCTTCTGCGGGGCACTGCTGCTCGGGTGGCTCGCGTCACGGTTCGGCACCAAGCGCACGGTGCTGGCCAGCCTGGTGGTCTGGACGGCCGTGGTGGGGGTCGCGTACTTCCTGCAGAAGGGGGCGGCGATCCAGTTCTACGCGATCGCGTTCCTGATCGCGATCGTGCTGGGCGGCACGCAGGCCCTCTCGCGGTCGCTCTACTCGCTGGTGATCCCGGCGGGCAAGGAGGCGGAGTACTTCAGCCTCTTCGAGATCAGCGACAAGGGGTCGGCCTTCCTCGGATCGCTGACCCTTACTCTGGCCCTCCAGCTCACCGACAGCTACCGCCTGGCGATCTTGTCGCTGGTGATCTTCTTCGTGATCGGCTTCGCGCTGCTCACGCTGGTCAACCTGCCCAGGGCCATCCGCGAGGCGGGCAACGAGGTGCCCGCGCGGGTCTAGCCTGGAGACGCGCCCGCCCGTAACGCCACGAAGATCAGCTTTGCGTCGCCGAGGGCCCGCGGCGAAAAGCGCGATTGGATCACCCCAAGGGTGGGAATCCATCCACGGTATCAAGCGTTGTAAGCCGTGGAGACCCACCCCTCAAAATGGGGCCCTCAGGAGGCATTGAAACATGGGCGAGCGTGCACTTCGCGGTACCCGGCTCGGAGCCACCAGCTACGAGAACGACCGCAACACCGATCTGGCCCCGCGCCAGGAGGTGCCTTACACCTGCCCGAAGGGCCATCGCTTCGACGTGCCCCTTGCCGCGGAGGCGGAGATCCCGGCTACATGGGAGTGCCGCAGTTGCGGCGCCACCGCCCTAAGGGTGGATGCCGAGCAGCCTCAGCAGAAGAAGGCCAAGCCGCCGCGCACCCACTGGGACATGCTACTGGAGCGCCGGACGATCGAGGACCTCGAAGAGGTGCTCAACGAGCGTCTGGCGATCCTCCGGGCACAGCGGCGTAAGAGCGCCTGAACCAAACCTAGCGGCGCCTTCGGTCCACCTCAGGGTGGCACCGGAGGCGCCATTACTTTGCCCGGCACCGGGCGGCGCGTCTCGGCGCCCGGTGCCTCATGAACGCGTCTCTTCCCAAGCCCCCGCCAGGGGGCCTAGCCGTTGTCCGGGGATCCGCCGTGCGGGCGCAGGGACGGCTGTGCGGGCGGGGCACCGTACGCGCCCTGGCCCCGGTCGCCGGGCGTCTCGTCGTCGAGCACCTGCCCGGCGACGACCCGGGCACCGTCCCGCCGCGGCTCGCCGGCCGCGCCCGGCCCCTTCGGGAACATCATGCCGAAGGGCGACCCCGCGGCCATGACGCGCACGCGGCGGCCGAGGAACCAGCTCAGCCAGCGCCGGGCGATCGGGCGGGTGAACGGCAGGATGAGGAAGAGCCCCGCGACGTCGCTGAGGAAGCCGGGGGCCACCAGCAGGGTGCCGCCCACTACCACCAGGGCGCCGTCGGTGAGCTCGCGATCGGGCGTCCGGCCGGAGTTGAGGGCCTCACGCAGCGCCCGCCAGGCGCGCCGGCCCTCCAGCCGCACCAGCCAGACCCCGAGCACGGTGTCGAGAATGAGCAGGCCGACGGTCTGCCAGCCACCGATCGCCTGGCCGATCTGGATGAGCACCCAGATCTCCAGCACCGGCACGACCAAGAACGCTATGAACAGCAGCACACGCAGCATCGCTTCACCATCACCTCGCGATGTACAACGCCCGGACCCGCCCCGGTGGTTCCCCACGGGAGGCGAGGCACCGAGCGCGGCCGGTGAAGGCGCGCGCTCACTGATCGTCGACGGGCCGGTGGACGTCCTCGACCTCACGGCGTCGCGGTACGCCGGGGTCGCAGGGTCTGGATGAACCAGTCGAGCGCCGGCGCCAGGCTTTCCGGGGGCGGCCAGCCGTTGATCACAGCGAGCAACTGGAGGTAGCGGTCCCTGCGGGGGTCGTTAGCGGTCTCCAGCCGGGTCAGGAGCCTGCGCCGGAGGCCGGCGTCGTCGGGGCCCCCGAAGACGCGCGCGTATTGAGCCATGACCGCCGCGACCACCGGATCGGCCTGGGACGAGGCAGGGTCGAGACCGGCTGCCAGCGCCGGGCCGACCTGGTCACGGACCATCGCGGCAGGGTCCCGGCGCGGGCGCGTGGTGCCGCCCTCGGCCCGGTCGGCCGCATGGTGCTCGGCCATACGCCGCACACTGGCGCGAAAGTCCGGGTCCTGGGACAGTCCGGCCAGCTCCACCCATGCCTCGACCTGCTCGGCCTCGGGGTTGTCGGGCAGCTCCGGGGTCAGCGAGCGCATGATCCCCACGAATTCGTGGTCGGCGTCCAGGCTGCCGAAGGCGGTGTCGAGGAACTCGCCGATCAGACGTCGACGTTCTTCCTCGGAGAGCTTGGCGAGCTTGTGCATGAGATCCATCTCCTCAGGGGTGCACCCGCGCCTGGCCACCGCCGTCAGCACCGCGCGCCGCAGGCGCAGCGTTCGGATCTGCACCGCGAGTGCCTCGGCGTGCGCCGCGGCGACCTCGGGTAGCGAGATCTCCCGGTCCACGACCTTCCGGATCGTGAGAAGGTCCAGTCCCAGGTCGCGCAGCGTCCGTACGAGGTCCAGGCGTGCGACGGCGTCGATGCCGTAGAGGCGGTAGCCGGCCGGGCTTCGGCCGGCCGGCGGCACGATTCCAAGGTTCGAGTAGAACCGGATGGCCTTGACCGTCAGCCCGGTCCGCCGGGCCAGATCACCGATCGAGTAGAGCGTGCCGCCGTCCATGCCCCCACCCTCGCGCCTCCCCTTAGAGGAGACTCAAGCCCATTCACCCTGGCCGCACAACATCCGGCCCGCCCGGCCTGGCCGACGGCGAGGCGCACCCGGCCGCCGCGCTTCGCCGTCGTCCGGGGGCTAGCGGTCGCTCCACCTGATCTCGTAGGGCCGCAGAGTGAACTGCTCGCCGTCCACGGTCGCGGTGATCTGGGCGCCCGCGGTGTTGACCATCACCAGTTGCCGGGGCTGCGCCAGGGCCCGCACCTTGGGATCGGAGGTGGTGACCTGCTCCACGTCGGCTCCGGCGGGGAACCACCTGGCGAAGTCGCTCACCAGCCGGCCGGTCGGGAGCGCGGCGCCGGTGAGGGGGTCCCACATGCAGCCCTGGCAGGCGCCCTGCTTGGCCTGCGGGTTCCAGTACAGCGCCGTGGTGGCGCCGCTCCTGGCGAACTCCATCATGGAGGCGGCCTGGACGGCGAGCCGCATGGGCTCGGACCACGTGGTGCCGTCCTCGGGGACGAAGTACCACTCCGACCACCAGACCGGCAGGTCACCGGTCTTCTGGCGCAGCCAGGTGGTGACCGCGCTGAACTTGCCCAGCGCCCCGAACGCGTCGGGGAGCATCTGGTGCGCGTCGGTCAGCGAGGCGCCGTCGACCACGACGAAGTCGGCGCCCTTCTTGTTCTTGAACCAGTACTCGAAGGCGTCCAGGGCGTTCTGGTTGACGACCCCCCACGGGCCCCGCAGCTCGGAGTTCCCGGTCTTGTTGCTGTCGAAGCCGATGTAGGGGCCGCCGATCTTGGCGTCGGGCCGTACGGCCTTCACCGCGTCGTAGACCTTGTTGTAGAGCTCGGTGTAGCCCTTGATGTCCGCGGGCTTGGAGTGGTCCTTCCAGAAGCCCTTGAGCTCGTTCCACACCATGAAGTACCCGACGTCGGGGTACTTCGCGGCGACGGCCGCCGACAGCTTGGCGAAGTCGTCGAAGTGCTCGGGGTAGGGGGCGTCCTCCAGGTGCTCCTTCCAGGCGGACTCCTGGGTCGGACCCTCGGGGCCGCCCTTCATCCAGTCGGGGGCGCAGCAGAGCGTGATGATCTGCGTGCCGCCGGACTGCCTCATGAGGTTCGTGCGGCTGTCGAGGTCCTCCCAGAAGAACTCCTGCGGCCGCGGCTCGGGGTTGAGCGCCCCGAACCCCATGATGTGCTGGTTCTGCAGCATCGGGGTCTGGGCGAGCGTCCGCGCCACGTCCTGCTCGAAGCGATCGGTGACGTTGTTGGCGCTGACCCCTGTGTGGGTGAACCCCCAGCGTGGCCACGCGGGGTCGGCTCCCGGCGGTTTGCTCACCCCGGCGCCGGGCGTCGGCGCCGGCTGGGCGGGAGCCGCGTCGCCCGCGGTGCCGCCGGAGGCGCAGCTCGCCAGGACCAGCGCCACCGCGAGAGCCCCCGCGGCTGAGGCGATCTTCCGGGCGGCGCGCCGCCATGCCGATCCCCCGCTACCCGATG
Source organism: Sphaerisporangium viridialbum (assembly GCF_049674955.1). Classification (GTDB taxonomy): domain Bacteria; phylum Actinomycetota; class Actinomycetes; order Streptosporangiales; family Streptosporangiaceae; genus Sphaerisporangium; species Sphaerisporangium viridialbum. The sequence continues at coordinate 4,896,324 of NZ_CP187232.1, forward strand.
ACACCTGATCCTCACCTGATCCTCACCGCTCGCCTGGCTAGAGCGTTCCACGGGCGGCGGCGTGCCGGCGAACCGGGACCATGATTCACAGGCAAGCGTTATGGCGTGACCCAGGCAACTCGGATATTACCTACTTAACATGTAGGAAAACTCTGCTAAGCTGGCCGCGTGGCGAGCTCTCCTGTGGTCGCGGTCGTGGGCGGCGGCGCCAGCGGCACGCTGGCGGCGATCCACCTGCTCCACCTCGCCCGGGCGCGAGGGACGCCGCTGCGCGTGACGCTGATCGACCGGTACGGCAGGCACGCGCTCGGGCAGGCCTACTCCACGACCGACCCGCACCATCTCCTCAACGCCTGCGTCGACAAGATGAGCGCGCTGGAGGACGACCGCGGCCATCTGCTGACGTGGGCCCGCGAGAGCGGCCTCGACGTGGCCGCGTCCGACTTCTTCCCCCGTGAGGCCTACGGCCGCTACCTGCGCCATGTCCTGGACGCCGCGACCGGGCCCGGCCACCGGGTGACCCGGGTGACCGGCACGGCGCGGGCGATCACCCGGCAGGGGTCGCTGTGCGTGCACCTGTCGGACGGGCGGTCCGTCGAGGCCGACGCCGCCGTGCTGGCCACCGGGAACCCCACCGGCGACCCCGCGGGCACGGCCTGGCCCCACCTCGCGGGCGACGACCGCTACGTCCCCGACCCCTGGGCCCCCGGCGCCCTCGCCGGGATCGGCGAGCATGGCGACGTGCTGGTGGTGGGCACCGGCCTGACCATGGTGGACATCGCGGTCACCGTGACCCGGGCGTCCCCCGAGGCGGTGGTGTACGCGGTGTCCCGGCACGGGCTGCTCCCCCGGCCGCACCGGCGCCCCTCCCCGCCCTGCGTCGAGACACCGATACCGGACGGCCCCCTGGGCCTCGCGGCTCTGCTGCGAGCGGTCCGCGCCGCCGTCCGGGACAACGACGGCGACTGGTACGGCGTGGTCGACGGCCTGCGACCCCGCGTACCGGAGCTGTGGTCGCGGCTTCCCACGGGCGAGCAGCGGCGGTTCCTGAGCCTGGCCGCCCGCTACTGGGAGGTCCACCGCCACCGCGTCCCGCCCGCGACCGCCGACCGCGTCGCCGAGTTGCGGGCGACCGGCCGCCTGCGGGTGCTCCGCGGCCGGGTGACCGGCGCCGCGCCCGGGCACGGAGGGCTGGCCGTCCAGGTGGACGACGGGATCACGGCTCGCGAGCTGCGCGTCGGCCGGCTGGTGAACGGCACCGGCCCCGCGTTCGGCATCGCCCGGGACCCTCTGGTGGCTCGCCTGCTCGGCGACGGCCTGGTGCGGCTCGACCCGCTGGGGCTCGGGCTGGACGCCGATGCGGGCGGCAGGGTGCTGGACGCGGCGGGACGGCCGGACGACCGGATCGTCACGCTCGGGCCGACACTTCGCGGAACGCGCTACGAGACCACCGCGATCCCCGAGATCCGGGCCCAGGCGGCGGCTCTCGCCCCTCACCTGCTCAAGACGGTCACCTCTGGCGACCCGCCGGCGCAGTGGGGCCCGGCCCCGCTGCGCGGTGGGCGGCGAGAGGTCAGCGGGCCCTGCTGATGCGGCGCGGCAGCCCGGCGACACCCCACAGGGTGACCCGCCACAGGGCCTCGGCGACGACCGAGCGGCTCATCTTGCTCGCCCCGACGATGCGGTCGACGAACGTGATCGGCACCTCGACGACCCGCAGGCCGTTGCGGATGGTGCGCAGGGTCAGGTCGACCTGGAAGCAGTAGCCCTGGGACTCCACGTCGTCCAGCCCGATCTTCTCCAGCGTCGAGGCGCGGTAGGCGCGGAAGCCCGCCGTGGTGTCGCGCACCGGCAGGCCCAGCATGAGGCGGGCGTAGGTGTTGGCCCCACGCGACAGGAACTCCCGCCGGGCCGGCCAGTTGACCACCTTGCCCCCGGGCACCCAGCGCGACCCGATCACGAGGTCGGCGCCGTTCGACAGCGCGTCGAGCAGCAGGGGGAGCTCCTCGGGCTTGTGGGAGCCGTCGGCGTCCATCTCGACCAGCACGTCGAAGCCCTGGGAGAGGCCCCAGCGGAACCCGGCGATGTAGGCGGCGCCGAGCCCCTGCTTGCTGGTGCGGTGGAGCACGTGGACGTGGTCGTCGCCGGCGGCGAGCTCGTCGGCCACGGCCCCGGTGCCGTCGGGGCTGTTGTCGTCGGCGACCAGCAGGTGGGCGTCGGGCACCGCCGCCCGCAGCCGTCCCGCGATCATCGGCAGGTTCTCGCGCTCGTTGTACGTGGGAACGATGACAAGTACCCGCCCGAGGATCCGCTCCATCACCCGTCCTCTTCATCGGTTTCATCGGTTCGGTCCTGTTGTGGCGCCGGGCGCCGCCGGAGGGCGGCTGCAAGGGCGCCTGCCCCGGCCAGCAGCAGGGCCCACTCAGGCAGGGCCCCGACTCGGGTCGCGAGGGTCTCACCCGTACGGGCCGGGACGGTCACCACGGCCATGTCCGCGACCCGCTCGGCGGTCCGCCAGTGCACCTGGCCGCCCGGGTCGACGTAGGCCGAGATGCCCGTCGTGGCGGCGGTGATCACCGCCCGGTTGTGCTCCACGGCCCGCAGCTGCGACATGGCGAGCTGCTGGGGCGGGAGGTTGGTGAGGGCGTAGGTGGCGTTGTTGGTCTGCACCACGATCGGGGTGCCGCCGGCGCGCACGGTGCTCCGCACGATGTCGTCGAAGGCCACCTCGTAGCACTCGACCGCGCCCACCGTCACCGGCCCCATCCTCAGATCACCGTCGCGGGTGCCGGCCAGCGACTGCAGGCCGACGAGGTTGATGCGTTTGATGAACTTCGCGAGAAGGTCCTTGAAGGGGACGAACTCGCCGAACGGCACAAGCTTTCGCTTGTCATAGTAGGCGCCGGGACCGCTCGCCGGGTCCCACACGATGCCTCGCGTGTACCTGTGCTGCCCGTCCGCTGATCGCACCACCGCGCCCACCAGCACCGGCACCCCGATGTCGCGTACGGCCGAGTCGATGATCCCGTAGGCGAAGGAGCTGCGATAGGGGTCGATGTCCGTGGAATTTTCAGGCCACACCACGATGTCGGGCCTTTGGACCTTCCCCGCCCGGACCGCCCGCGCCAGCTCGTGGGTCTTGTCGGCGTGGTTGCGCAGCACGACGGAGGGCTCGTCGCCGAGGAAGCCCATGCCCTGGCCCGGAACGTCGCCCTGGATCACGCCGACCCGCACGCTCCCCGCCTCGGCGCCGGGGCGCGGCACGGCGTACCCGAGCAGGGGCACCGCCACCGCACCGGCCAGCAGGAACGCGATCTCCCTGGTCCACCGCCGGGGCGCGAGCCGTACGGCGAGCAGGGCCAGCAGGGCCCCGCAGAGCACCACCGCGAAGGTGACCAGCGGCGCGCCGCCGAGCGCCGCGTACGGGGTGAACGCCGAGCGGCCCTGGCTGAACGCGACGCGCACCCAGGGGAAGCCGCCCACCGGGAACAACCCCCTGGCCCACTCCTGCGCGACCCACAGGGCGGCGACCCACAGGGGCCAGGCGCGCAGCCGGGCGACCAGGGCGACCCCGGCGGACATCGCGGCGAAGAACAGGCTCTCGACCGCCACCAGGATCAGCCACGCGTCGTCGCCGATCGGCCGCACCCAGGCGAGCGCGGGGAACAGGAAGGCGGCGCCGCCGAGGTACCCGAGCCAGGCGGCCCGGCGGGCGCGGACGCCGCGGACCGCGAGCGTGAGCAGCGCGACACCGGGGGGCGCGAGGAACCACAGCCCCGCCGGGGGGAAGGCCAGGAACAGCAGCACCCCGCCCACCAGGCAGGACGCGAGCCGCCACAGGACGCGCGAACGAGACGGAGCGCCGGAAACGGCCGGCGCCCGCTGGTCGTCCTGCACCGTTCGCTGGGCCACAGGGGCGGGGTCTTCTCTCACGGGTCCATCGGTAACCACCGAACGCTACCGCCCAGCGGACCCGGCTCCAACCGCCGGGCTGGCGCGGCGGCGAAAGATCACGCATGGTGATCCCTGGGTCTCCCCCTGCTTGCGCGGGGAACCCAGGAACCACACTGCGGTTGCGGCACGGGACGGGAAGAGGGCCTGGACGACCCTTCGGACCGGATCCGTCCCGTCGGCGGCGAGCGCGGAGTTCCGTTGTCTACTGGGTGTCCAGGCCCCTCCCGGGTCCAACCCCCCATCCGGCTGGGGTGCCCCGACTCGACGGAACGCCAGCGCTGCGCCTGGCTGAGCAGACGGAGTCGTGCTCCGTCATGACGCAGAATCCGACGATGTCTGAAGACGGCCAACCGGTAGTCCCGTGCTGGACTGTCCAGCAAACTACCGACCTCAGCTCAGATGTCAACCGTGTCCCGATCAGCGGAAACACCAAGTTTTCGCAGCTAGGACAGGAGACGTGAGTGCCGTCAATGCCGTCATGTGTACCGATGTCCGCACTCGGGGAGGCGTATTTATGGCGCTCGCTCCACTCGCGCGGCGTGACGCGGGCCCCCGCCGGTCACGTGCCGGCGCACCTGGACAGCACGGCGGGCAGTTCCCCGGTGTGGACGACCCCAAGCCTCCGGGTCGCCCGGGTCAGGGCGACGTAAAGATCGCTGGCCCCGCGTGGCGACTCGGCCAGGATCTCGCCGGGTTCCACGACGACGACTCCGTCGAATTCCAGGCCCTTGGCGTCCGCGACGGTCAGCACGGCGACCGGGGCCTCCAGCGCGTCGGCTCCCGGCCCGGCCACCGCGCCGGGGACCGACGAGGTCACGGCCTCGCCGAGCTCGGCCGCGCGGGTCTCGGGGACGATCACGACGAGCCGGCCGCCCTCGACGATCTCGCCGCGCACGATCGGGCCCAGCTCGCCGGTGCCGCCGACGCGGCGCGCCCAGGGCCGTACGCCGGTCTCGCGGACCGACTCGGGAGCCCTGAGGTCCGGGCCGACCAGCTTGAGCACGTCGGCGGCGACGGCCATCAGCTCCACAGGGGTGCGGTAGTTGACGGTGAGGGTCTCCTCGCGCCAGCGCCCGCCCGCGTAGGAGTCGAGGACCTGCCCCCAGGAGGCGGTTCCCGCGACCGAGCCGGTCTGGGCGATGTCCCCGACGATGGTCATCGACCGGTTCGGGCTGTGGCGCATCAGCATGCGCCAGGCCATGGCCGACAGCTCCTGCGCCTCGTCCACGATGATGTGCCCGTACGCCCACGTGCGGTCGGCGGCGGCGCGCTCGGCGGTCGTCAGGTGGATGTCGTCGCCCCGGTGCCTGGCGGCGAACCGCTCGGCGTCCATGATGTCCGACATGCCGGTCAGTTCGAGGACCTCGCGGGCGTAGGTCAGCTCGGAGTCGCGTTCGGCCTCCTCGGCGCGCCGGGCGGCGGCGAGCTCCTCCTCGGCGTGCATCGCGGCGGCGCGGAGCACCCCGGCGTCGATGTCGCCGAGCAACTCGGCGGCCTCGTCCAGCAGCGGCACGTCGGCCTCGGTCCAGTGGTCGCCGCCGCCGCGCGGGACCTCGCGGTACAGCGCGTCCTGCTCGGCGGGGGTGAGCCCGGCGTACGCCATGCGCTCGCGGGAGCCGAACAGGCCGATGAGGAGCCGCTGGGGGGTGAGGTAGGGCCACAGACGGTTGAGCGCCGTCTTCACGGCGGGCTCGGTGCGCAGGTCCTCGCGCAGGTCGGCGAGGTCGCCCTCGTCGAGCATGCCACGGCCGAGCGCCTTGGCGGCCTGTTTGGCCAGCGCGTTCAGGATGTGACGGACGAAGACGGCCCTGGCCTGGTTGTGCGGGCGACGGCTGCGCGCGGCGCGGTTCCTGGCCGCGTCGCAGGTGCGCTGGTCCAGCCGGAGGGTGTACCTGCCGAGGTCGATGTCGATCGGCCGCCTCGGCACCCGCTGGCGGTCGTGCACGGCCTTCGCCACCACGTCGGCCATCCGGATGGAGCCCTTGATCTCGGCGGCCCGGGCGGACTCGCGCGCCGTGGCGGTGATCCCGGGGTACAGCTCGGCGACCGTGGACAGCAGGACGTCGGTCTCGCCCAGGGAGGGCAGCACCTGCTCGATGTAGCGCAGGAAGGTGAGGTTCGGGCCGACGATCAGCACGCCCCGGCGCGCCAGCCGCTCGCGGTGGGTGTAGAGCAGGTAGGCGGCGCGGTGCAGGGCGACGACGGTCTTGCCTGTGCCAGGACCCCCCTGCACCACCAGCATGCCGTTGAGGTCGCTGCGGATGACGCGGTCCTGCTCGCCCTGGATGGTGGCCACGATGTCGCGCATGCGCCCGGTGCGCTTCTCGTCCAGGGCGGCCAGCAGGGCCGCCTCGCCGTTGAGCGTGGCGCGGTCGGCCTCGGTCAGCCGGTCGAGGTCGAGCAGGTCGTCGTCGACGCCGATGACGCGCCGTCCCCTGGTCTGCAGATGGCGCCTGCGGGTCACGCCCATCGGGACGGCGGGCGTGGCGCGGTAGAACGGCTGGGCCACCGGGGCGCGCCAGTCGATGAGCAGCCGTGCCTGGTCGTCGTCCGACAGGCCCAGGCGGCCGATATAGAGGGGTTTCTCCCCCGTAAGGTCGAGGCGCCCGAAACACAGGCCGTTCTCGACGGCCCACAGCCGCGCGAGGCGCTCGGAGTACATCCCGGCGAACGAGTCGCGCTCGGAGCGGTTCTGGTGGGTGCCGCCACCGCCCTGGGCGAGTACGCCGTCAAGCTGCTTCCGCGTGCGCGCCCGCAGCAGGTCGAGCCGCTCGTAGAGCCCGGTGACGTATTCCTGCTCCTTGGCGAGCTCGATTTGACGGGTAGCCCCTGCTTCATTATTATTGGTAGTAATGTGAAACTCCGGGCCTTTTATGCTATTTATGTTTAATGTGACGACAAGGCCTCAGAATAGCAGATCGATCCGAGGACATTCCGTTCACTCCGCCGCCCTCCGAGGCGGCTTTTTCGTTTCCCCGCCAGGCTCGCCGGCGGGATCACGGCACGTCAGCCCGCCCTCGCCCGCTACCAACCTGGTCACAGGTTGGTAGCGGCTATTGACCCTGCTCGGGGCCGTGCCTGTACGTTCCTTACAAGTTAGGAACCTTTCCTAACTTCTGCCGGAACGGTCCCGTGTATAGGGCGCGCCGGCGGCTGGAACGAGGAGCGGTACGGTGAACACGCAGCCGGGAACGCCGAGTCTGTTGCGGGCGATCAACGATCGCGCCGCCCTCCAGGTTCTGCTCGAACGCGGGCCGCTCACCCGTCCCGAGCTCGGAGCGCTCACGGGCCTTTCCAAGCCCACCGCCTCCCAGTTGCTCTCGCGGCTGCAGGACGCCGGCCTGGTCGTGCTGGACGGCATCCGGGAGGGCCTGCCCGGCCGCACGGCGGAGCTGTACCGCATCAACCCCCTGGCCGCGTTCGTGGTCGCGCTCGACGTGACCCCCGCGCGCATCGCGGCCTCGGTCGCCGACATCACCGGCGCCGTGATGGCGGAGTACCGCCTGCCCACCCCCGGCAGGAGCGCCGGCGACGTGGTCGAGAAGGTGCGCAACGCCGTCAACGGGGCCTGCCTCCAGGCGGGGGTCGACCCGGCCGCCCTGCACCGCGTCGTGATCGGCATCCAGGGAGCCGTCAACCCCGTCACGGCCAGGCTGGGCTACGCCGCCCACATCCCGGGCTGGCACATCCCCGACCTCGTGGGCACGCTGCGCGACGGGCTCGGCGTGCCGGTCGACGTGGAGAACGACGTGAACCTCGTCGCCCTGACCGAGCAGGCCCACGGCATCGCGCGCGGCCACGACGACTTCGTGCTGCTGTGGGCCGACGAGGGCATAGGAGCCGCGCTGGTGCTCGGCGGGAGGCTCCACCGGGGGGCCACCGGCGGCGCCGGGGAGGTCGGCTACATGCCCACCGTGGGCGCGCCGACGTCCAGGGAGACCGGCAAGCGCGGCGACCACGGCTTCCAGGCCCTCGCGGGCGGCCCCGCCGTGCTGAAGCTCATGCGCTCCCACGGCCTGCGCGGCCAGGACCCCGCGCACGCCATACGCAACGCCGTACGGGACGCCGCGCTGGGCGGCGTCCGGGGCGAGCGCGCCGGGCGGGCGCTGCGCGAGATCGCGGCGCGCCTGGCCATGGGCCTCGCGCCGATCACCGCGGTGGTCGATCCCGAGCTGGTCGTGCTGACCGGCGGCATGCTGCTCGCCGGTGGGGACGTGCTGTCCGAGCTCGTCGAGCAGGAGCTGCACGCGCTGACCTTCCCGCGCCCGCCCGTGCGGATGTCCACCGTCGAGACCAACCCGGTGCTGACCGGCGCCCTCGGCCTCGCCCTCGCCACGGCCCGTGACGAGATCTTCAGCTCGACCGTCCCCTCCTAGCCCGACCCTCCTGATCATCCACCACCCCATGGGAGGCATCCCCCGTGAAATCACCTCTGCTGCTCGTCGCGGCGGCGGGTCTCGCCGTGCTCGCGTCGGCCGCCTGCACGGCGGGCACCGAGAACGCGCCGAAGCCCCCGGCCGCGGGAAGCACGCCGGACCGGCAGCCCGTCACGATCACCATGTGGCACGGCTTCAGCGCCGACAACGAGCTCAAGGCGTTCGACGACGCCCTGGCCGGGTTCAAGCAGAAGTATCCGTGGATCACGGTCAACACGACCAAGGCGATCCAGGACGACCAGATCATCCAGTCGGCCCGCGGCGGCAACCCGCCGGACGTGGCGCTGTCGTTCACCACCGACAGCGTGGCGACCTTCTGCAAGACCGGGATCTTCCAGGACCTCAAGCCGTACCTGGCCGCTAGCAAGATCGACGAATCGATCTTCCCCAAGGTGATCGCGGAGTACACCCAGTACGAGGGCAAGCGCTGCGTGATGCCCATGCTCGCCGACACCTACGGCCTGTACTACAACAAGAAGCTGATGAAGGGCGCCGAGCCGCCGAAGACGCTCAGCGAGCTGACGGCCCTGGCCAAGAAGCTCACCGTGCGCGACGCGCAGGGGAACATCAAGGTCGCCGGCTTCGTCCCCAGCAGTCAGATGTACGAGAACGCCCCGATCCACACCGGCACGATGGTCGGCGCCAAGTGGACCAACCCCGACGGCACCTCGGCGATCGGCTCCGACCCGGCGTGGAAGCAGCTCATGACCTGGCAGAAGGACCTGGTCGACTGGTTCGGGTACGACAAGCTGGAGAAGTTCCGCAAGAGCCTGGGCGACGAGTGGTCGGCGGACAACCCGTTCAACAAGGGCAAGGTCGCCATGGCGATCGACGGAGAGTGGCGCAACGCCATGATCGCCGCCGACGCCAAGGACCTCGACTACGGCACCGCCCCGCTCCCGGTGGCCGACGACAAGCCCCAGCTTTACGGTGGCGGCTTCATCGCGGGCACGGTCATCGGCATCCCGCGCGGCGCCGAGCACCCCGAGGCGGCCTGGGACCTGGTGAAGTACCTGACCACCGACACCGACGCCGTGGTGAGCCTGTCCAACGCGCTCCGCAACGTGCCGAGCACGCTGCCCGCGCTCCAGTCGCCGAAGCTGGACAAGGACGCCAACTTCCAGACCTTCCTCGACATCTTCGCCAACCCCAACAGCAGCACGCTGCCCGCGCACATCAACTCGGTGTTCAACCAGCAGACCCTGCAGGAGGCGCAGATCAAGTGGGAGTCCGGCCGGGCGCCCGATCTGGGCGCGGTACTGACCGAGGCGGACAAGAAGATCAACGACAAGCTCAAGCTGACCGCGGGCAACTGATCACATGGCCACGACGACGCTCGGGCGCGGGGGGACCGCGGTGCCGGCCAGGCACAAGGGCCGGTACCGCGGGGGCCTCATGGCGCTGCTCTACCTGTCCCCCTGGCTGGTCGGGTTCACGGTCTTCTTCGCGTACCCGCTGATCGCGACCGTCTACTTCTCCTTCCAGCGCTACGACCTGTTCACCCTCGAACCGGTCGGGTTCCTGAACTACAAGTACTTCTGGCAGGACGAGGCGGCCTGGACGTCCATCAGGAACACGCTGTGGCTCGTCGCGGTCATGGTGCCGCTGCGGGTGCTGTTCGGCCTCGGCGTGGCACAGCTGGTGACCAAGCTGAAGGCGGGCGTCGGGTTCTTCCGGACGATCTTCTACCTTCCCTCGCTGGTGCCGCTGGTCGCCGGGACGCTGGGCTTCGTGTTCCTGCTCAACCCGGGCACGGGGCCGGTGCCGACGATCCTCAACGCGGTCGGCATCCCCTCTCCCGACTGGTTCGGCGACCCCGCCTGGTCCAAGCCGGGGCTGACGCTGCTGGCGCTGTGGTCGGTGGGCGACCTCATGGTCATCTTCCTGGCTGCTCTGCTGGACGTGCCCAAGCAGCTCTACGAGGCCGCGGCCCTGGACGGGGCCGGCGGGTGGCGGCAGTTCTTCCACATCACCCTGCCGGTGATCAGGCCGGTGCTGATGTTCGCCACCATCACCGGGGTGATCCAGACGCTTCAGTACTTCACCCAGGCCATGGTGGCCGCCCGGGTGGCGTCGGGGTCCACCGACTCCGCCGGGTCGGTCTTCACCCCCGGCTATCCCGACCAGTCCACCCTGACCTTCCCCGAGTGGCTCTTCCAGGAGGGTTTCCGTGACTTCGCGATGGGTTACGCCTGCGTTCTGGCGCTGATCCTCTTCGCGGTGTCGATGGTGTTCACGATCTTCCTGCTGCGCCAGTTCCGTGGCCTCGCCGAGGAGGAGGCATGACCGTTGCCCTCACGCCGTCTCCGACGGCCCGCGCGGCCGGCGCGCGCCGGCCGCGCGACCACCGCAGGCGCGCCGCGCTGGGGTGGATCGCCACCCACGCGCTCGCCCTCGCGCTCGCGATCATGTTCCTCGGCCCGCTGGTCTTCATCGGCCTGACCGCCGTCATGACCGACCACCAGGCCCTCACCTCGCAGCTGTGGCCCGCGGACTGGGAGTGGGGCAACTTCGGCGACATCTTCGTGAAGGCGCCCCTGCTCACCTGGATCCTCAACACGCTGATGTACTCGGTGCTCGCCACCGTGTTCATGCTGGTCTCGTCGATCCCGGTGGCGTACGCGCTGGCGCGGTTCCGCTTCCGGGGGCGCAAGCTGGCGTTCCTGCTGGTGATCACCACCATGATGCTGCCGCCGCAGGTCGTGGCCGTGCCGATCTACCTGATCTGGGCACGGTTCCACCTCACGGGGACGCTGTGGCCGCTGATCATTCCCATGCTGCTCGGCGACGCGTTCTCCATCTTCCTGCTCCGGCAGTTCCTGGTGACGATCCCGAAGGAGTACTCCGACGCCGCGCGCGTGGACGGCTGCGGCGAGTTCCGCACCCTGATACGGGTCATCCTGCCGATGGCGCGGCCCGCGATCGCCGCCGTCGCGCTGTTCCAGTTCTTCTACTGCTGGAACGACTACTACGGGCCCCTGCTGTACGCGGGGACCGACACCTCGCACTGGACGCTGTCGCTCGGCCTCGCATCCTTCAGAGCCGTGCACCGCGTCCAGTGGAACCTGACCATGGCCGCCACCCTGCTCGCCATGGCACCGGTGATCGTCGTTTTCTTCTTCGCCCAGAAGGCATTCATCGAAGGCGTAAAGCTGACGGGAGTCAAGTGATGAAACTGGCCGTTGTCGGGGGCGGCTCCACCTACACGCCGGAGCTGATCGACGGGTTCGCCCGCCTGCGCGACGAGCTGCCGCTGTCGGAGATCGTGCTCATCGATCCCGACGAGCGGCGCCTGTCCCTGGTGTCGGCGATGGCGTCGCGGATGCTGCTGCGGGCCGGTCATCCGGCCACGGTGAGCACGGCCACCACCATCGAGGACGGGGTCGCGGGAGCGCAGGCCGTACTGCTCCAGCTGCGGGTCGGCGGACAGGCGGCGCGCGCCGTCGACGAGACGCTGCCCCTCGCGTGCGGCTGCGTCGGGCAGGAGACCACGGGGGTGGGGGGCCTGGCGAAGGCGCTGCGCACCGTGCCGATCGTGCTCGACATCGCCGAACGGGTGGCCAAGGCCGCCCCGGACGCGTGGATCGTGGACTTCACCAACCCGGTGGGCATCGTCACGCGGGCGCTGCTGCGGGCGGGGCACCGGGCCATCGGCCTGTGCAACGTGGCGATCGGCTTCCAGCGGCGCTTCGCCGCCGGCCTCGGGGTCACGCCGGACCGCATCTCGCTGGGCCACGTCGGGCTCAACCACCTGACCTGGGAGCGGGCCGTCTACCTGGACGGAAAGGACGTGCTCCCCCAGGTGCTCGCCGAGCACGGCGAGGAGATCGCCGCCGACGTCGGCCTGCCCGCGCCGCTCATCCGCAGGCTCGGCGTCGTGCCGTCGTACTACCTGCGCTACTTCTACGAGCACGACGCCGTGGTGGCCGAGCAGAGGTCCAAGCCCTCGCGGGCGGCCGAGGTCGCGGCCATGGAGGAGTCGCTGCTCGCGATGTACGCCGACCCGGCCGTGGACACCAAGCCCGAGCTGCTGGAGAAGCGGGGCGGCGCCTTCTACTCGGAGTCGGCGGTCGCGCTGATCGCCTCACTGGTCAACGACCGGGGGGACACCCAGGTCGTCAACCTGCGCAACGACGGCACGCTGCCGTTCCTCCCCGACGACGCGGTGATCGAGGTGCCGGCGCGCGTCGGGGCCTCCGGAGCCGTGGCACTGCCCGTCGACCCGGTCGAGCCGCTGTACGCGGGGCTCATCGCCCACGTCACCGCCTACGAGGCGCTCGCCCTCGAAGCGGCGCTGCACGGCGGCGTGGACCGGGTCACCGACGCCCTGCTCGCCAACCCGCTGATCGGGCAGGCGTCCCTGTCGGCGGACCTGGCCGAGCGGCTGGTCGCGGCCAACCGCTCGTTCCTCCCCTGGGCCGGCGACGGGGCGGTGCGGGCGTGAGGACCGTGCTCGCCGTCGACGGCGGGAACAGCAAGACCGACGTGGCCCTGGTCGGCGAGGACGGCACCGTCCTCGCCCGGGGCCGGGGCGCGGGGTTCGTCCCGCAGAGCGCGGGAGTGCCCGCCGCGATCGACGTGATCGGGGAGGCCGTGCGGCTCGCGCTCGGCGCGGGCACCCCGCCCCCGTACGCCGACCACGTCGCCGCCTACGTGGCCGGGGCGGACCTTCCGATCGAGGAGGATCTGCTCCGGGAGGAGATCCTCAGCCGTGGGTACGGCCGCGAGGTCGTCGTCGGCAACGACACGTTCGCGCTGCTGCGCGCGGGGGCGTCGGAGCCGTGGGGCGTGGCGGTGGTCTGCGGCGCCGGTATCAACGCGGTCGGGGTCTCCCCCACCGGCGAGGTGGCCAGGTACCCGGCTCTCGGCAAGATCAGCGGGGACTGGGGCGGCGGCCTCGGGCTGGGCGAGGAGGTGCTCTGGCACGCCGTGCGCGCCGAGGACGGCCGGGGCCCGGCGACCCTCCTGCTGGACGCGGTCCGCCTGTTCTTCGGCGCACGGCGGGCCGAGGAGGTGGTCCTCGGGCTGCACTTCGGCGACCTGTCCTCGGAGCGGCTCCACGGCCTCGTGCCCGACCTGTTCGCGGCGGCGTCCGAGGGGGACGCCGTCGCGAGGGCGCTGGTGGAACGCCAGGCCGACGAGGTGGCCGTCATGGGGGTGGTGGCGCTGCGCCGCCTCGGCCTGCTCGCCGAGCCCTGCGAGGTCGTGCTCGGCGGCGGCGTGCTGACCGCCCGCGACCCGCTGCTGATGGAGCTGGTCGGGGCCAGGTACGCCGCGCAGGCCCCCCGGGCCACGCTGGTGGTCGCCGACGTGCCGCCCATCGTCGGCGCCGCGCTGCTCGGCCTGGACCGGCTCGGCGCCGGGCGGGCCGCGGCGGAGCGCCTGAGGGCGGCCTTCACCGGGGCCGTGTCCACGCCGGTCTGAACCCGTTCCGGGGAGTGAGCGGCGGCGGGGACCCCGCCGCCGCGCGACCGCTAGGAGGTGCCGGCCGTGAGGTCGGGCGTGCGGTGCTCGTACGGGGTGCTCAGCACGATGGTGGTGCGGGTGGAGACGTTGGCCGAGGCCCTGATCTGCTGGAGCAGGTGCTCCAGCGCGATCGGGGACCTCACCCGCACCTTGAGGATGTAGCTCTCGTCGCCCGCGACACTGTGACAGGCCTCGATGGCGGTCAGGTGCTCCAGCTTCTCGGGGGCGTCGTCCGGGGCGGAGGGGTCGATGGGCTTGATCGACACGAACGCGGTGAGCGGCAGGCCGATCGCGTCGTGGTCGACCAGGGCGGCGTAGCTCCTGATGACGCCGCGCTTCTCCAGCCTGCGCACCCGCTGGTGCACGGCCGACACCGACAGGCCGGTCTCCTTGGCGAGGTCGGTGAAGCTCATGCGCCCGTCCGCGGCCAGCAGCGTCACGATTTGGCGATCGATCTCCTCCACTCCGTAAACGGTAGTCCCCCCTGAGCCCGTTTCGCCGTCCAAGTGGTCACGGCATGGTCCCAACCGGAGCCACCGGCCACGGGCGCCCGCGGATTCAGGGTGGGTGTACCACAACCAGTCATTCGACACGAACGTGTCATAACGTGAGGAAATGGAGTAACCGACTCCTTGGTGGACAAGCCGCTGTAGAACCCCGGCCGGGGCGTCATGCCGAGGGAGACGCCGGCTGCGGCAGGCGGCCGGTGCTCTCCAGCCTGGCGAGGCCGGCCGCGCCGCACAGGCCGACCACGGCCATGGCGATCCAGGGCAGCCGGTGGACCCCGTGCCCGCCCGCGAAGTCCCACATCGCCCCCGTCGCGAGGCCGCCGAGCGTGATGCAGACGCCGGACACGGTGGCGTACAGGCCATAGTGGGTGGCCACCAGCCGGCCCCGGGCCAGGACGACGATCACGTCCATCTCGAACGGGCAGATCAGCATCGTGCCGAGCGCGAGCAGCACCGCGGTGAGCAGGATCGGCGTGATCCCGACCAGTTCCCCCAGCTCCTCGGGGCCGGTGCGGAGGGCGGCGGGCGAGCCGACGACCACCAGCGGGACGAACGCGGCCCCGGTCACCGCGAGGCCGCGCACCAGGCTCTGGGTGGAGGACCAGCGCCGGCGCGCCCAGGCGGTGACCCTCGGCTGGCCGACGATGACGACGAGGGCGGACAGCGCGAACATCTGGCCCATGCCGATGTCCTGCTCCTCGCCGAGCGCGTCCCCCATCACCAGCGGCAGCGCCAGGTAGACCTGGAAGGACAGCACGTACGACGTGGTCATGGCGAGGGAGAACGCCAGGAACAGGCGGTTGGTGAGCACCGTCCGCCAGGCTTGTCCCTGAGCGGGCGCGCCGCCCGCCCGCGCGGGAAGCGCCCGCGCCTGGAGCACGGTGAGCACCGCGAACAGCGCCGCCGCCACGACCGAGACGGCGCGGAAGTCCAGGCCCGCGAGGGCGAGCCCGGCCAGCGGGCCGAGCAGCAGGCCGGCCTGCCCGGCGATGTTGAACAGCCCGAACGCCTCCACCCTGCGGTCGCCCGCCTCCTGCGCCAGGTACGCCCGCACGCCGGGGTCGAACAGCGCCCCGGCGAACCCGGTCAGCGCGGAGGCGGCAAGCAGGGTCGGAATGGTGCAGGCCACCCCGAGCAGCGCGAAGCCCGCCGTGCGCAGCGCGCAGCCGGCCACGATGGCCCGCTTGCAGCCGAGCCGGTCGGCGAGGTGCCCTCCGGCCAGGCACATCCCCCGCTGGCTGATGTTGCGCACGCTGAGCACCAGGCCCACCACCCACGCCGCGTACCCGAGCCCCTGGGTGAGGTGGCTCGCCAGGTACGGCATCAGCAGGTTGAAGCCGAGCTTGACGGTGAACTGGTTGAGCAGAAGCAGCCGGACCCGCCCGTTGAAGCCGGCCAGCCGTCGCCAGGCATTGGTCAACGGACGTCTCTCCTATCACTCTGAGTAGTCGTGAAACTACAGAGAGATAGGTGAACGGCCGCGCAGGCGGCGGTTAGCGCCGCGCTCACCTCCGGATCAAGCCCGTCCTGAGGAGGCCAAGGTCGCGGCGCCTCTGATGGGACGCCGCGGCAGCTCCGAGCACCGCGAGTTCGCCGAGGCGGTCGAGCGGCGCGACGCCGGGGCGGCCAGCGAGATCATGCGCGCGCACCCGCGGCGCACCGCCGACCGCGTCTCCCACACCCCCTGACGCGTCTAGAGGAAGGCGACGCCCGCACGCACTCCGAGTACGAGGAGCAGCAGGCCGAAGCCGGCGAGGAGCGCTCCGAGCAGGGCCCCGCCGCCGAGCACGCTGTCGATGCGCACCTGCGTGGGGTCCGCCGGGTCGTAGATGATCGGAACCCGGTCGCCGGGCCTGGCGGGCGGCGGGTTGCTGCCCACAGGGGACTCGGCCTCGATCTGCTCGCCATCCTCGGTCGTGAACCGCAGAACCGGGTGGTAGACCGAATTGAGCCGCCTCTCCCTCCGGGTGCCGCCGGCCCCGACCGCGTGCAGCCGCACCACCTGGGCGCGCCCGCGCCGGCCCCGCCTGCGGAAGTCGCGCGCGTTCAAGATGACCGCGCCTCCGAGAACGGCCATGATCGCACCGATGGTCCCCACGATGAACGCCGCGTTGTCCGACACCCCGCGACCGTAGCGCCCGGCGCTTGATCACCGCTTGCACCGGGCCGCCGGGCCCGGACGGCGGCCGTGACGGGCGGGCGCCGGTGATGGCACCCGCCCGTCACGGCCATGTCCCTCGGCCGTCCCCGGGCTGCGTCAGCCGCGCCTGGTCGAGCCGTTCAGCACGATGTCGTCGACGGCGATGGCGCCGCCCTTGTTCAGCCCCCAGATCAGGTAGTAGTCGGCGAAGTTCTTGGTCGTGAACGTCACCGAAGCCGTCTTCACATCACCGTCAGAGGTCTCGTCCCACTTGGTGAACCCGGCGTCCTGCGCGATCCCGCCGCTCGCGGTGCGCGCGAGGACGTACGGGTGGGCCGGGGATCCGTCCGGCCCGAGCAGCCGGTACTTGAAGGTCACCGTGTAGGAGGTCAGCGGCGCGAGCTTCAGCTTGGCCGGGTCCGACCACAGGAACTCCTGCCACTCCTGCGTCGCCGGGGCCTCGCCGTACGAGGAGTACTTGCCCGAAACCAGCCTGGCCGGGTCCGCCGTGAGCTGCCCCTGCGCCCGGAAGTACAGCGACTTGCCCAGCGAGCCCGACTCGAAGTTCTCCCTGAGGCAGCGGCACGGCCCCGACGAGCCGTCGTAGAGTTTGCTCCACGTCACGTCGGCGCCCATGGCGATGTTCTTCGCCGTGACGGTGATCTCCTGCTCGTCCAGGGCGGCGGGAACGGTGGTCTCGAAGCCGTGGTGCGCCCCGTACTGCGGGAAGGCGGCGCCGATGTCCGGACGGGAGACGTTCGCGGGGACGGTCTTGACGATCTTACCGCCCGCGCTGATCGACACCCAGAGGGGATCGGTGGTGTCGAGGTCGAGCGTCCAGCCCCTGACCAGCACGTTCTCGCCCTGCCAGGTCACCTCGTCCAGGGCCCCCTGGACGCCGTGGTCCTCGTCATGGTCCCTGCAGCCCAGGGAGGTCCTCACGCCCGCCGCGGAGCCGTTCAGGCAGATCGTGTGCTTCCCGTTCGGCAGGTCGTGCCGCACCCACACCTCGAAGCCGTGGCTCGGCCCGTAGGCCGGATAGGCCTGAGCCGCACCCTGGTGCGTGAGCTGGGCGGGCACCGTGAGCACCTGCGTCGTGTCCCTGATGACGTCGACCTGCGCCGGGCCGTAGGTGTAGGGGTCGATCAGCCACCCGCGCAGGACGGAGAACCGCCCGCTGGAGACGGCCACCGTGTCCTCCCGCTCGATCGCGCCGAACGGGCGCGTGTCATAGCCGATGCAGCCCAGGTTCGTGTACGTGTAGTTGACGTACGCCTGCACGCAGATCGTGTGCGCTCCCCTGGCCGCCGGGAGGGGGACGGTGAAGTCGAAGCCGTGGTAGTCGCCGTTCCCGACGTCGGGCCGGTAGGCGTTGGCCACGCCCCAGTTCTGCTCCCCGGTCTCCTTTCTCGCGACGACCTGGACGGCGCCGGCGGGAGCCGACTGATTGAGCGCCCACCCCCTGAGCCTGGCCAGTCCGGGCTCGAACCTGATCTCGTCGAAGTACCCGACGACGGTGGCGGCCAGGGAGTTCTGCCCGGGAGCCGCGGATTTCGGCGGCTCGGCCGAGGAGAAGCCGGCCGGGGGCCTGTCCAGCCTGGTCGTCGCCGGGCCGGCGGCCTTCTGGGCGGCGAGCGACGGCAGCGCCCTGCGGTCGGCCTCGGTGGGCGTGTACGGCTTGGTCTTTCCCGATCCCTTGGTCTCGCCGGCTCCCCCGGGCTTGCCGCCCGGGTCCTTCCCGGCGGCCCGGACCACGTTGACGGGAGCGGTCGCGGACGGTGCCGCCGTACGGGCGGACGTGCCGGCCTGGGCCGGGAGGACCGCCATGGCCAGCAGCAGGGGGGACAGCAGGCCCGTGGCCAGGCCTGCCGCGGTTCTTCTTCGCATAGGTCTTCCTCTGGTTGCCCTTCGCGGGCGGTGGATTGTGCGAGCGGGGGCCGGTGACGAGGCGCGCGTGCCGTACGGCCGGCCCGCGCGCCTCTCGGATACCGGTTCCTACGCCGCCGGGGCGCGCAGGACGGCGTCGAAGCTCTCCACCACCGCGATCATGTTCTTGACCTCGGGGACGCCCTCGGCGTAGACGCCGGAGGCGAGTTCCTTGGAGTGCTTCTCGTACCGTGAGAGCAGGACGTCCGCGGCGTGCCGCGAGAAGCCGAGGACGGTGTTGGCGAGCGGGTCGCCGGTCCACAGCTCCGCTGGCAGCGGGCTCCTGTCGTACCAGCTCAGACAGTCGCGCAGCCATTCGTGCGACTGCCCCACGAACGGGTCGAACGAGACGGGGCTCGCGCAGGCCGAGCCGGCCCCGCCCACGGGGTCGCACCCCGCGTAGCTCTGCTGCGCCCTGCGGAACACGTCGGTGATCAGCGGGTCGCCGCCGAGGTCCGAAGGCAGCCGCTCGGTCCCGCCCAGCATCAGCTGCATGATCTCGTCCTGGCGGAGCGCGGTCGCCCAGCCGGACTCGGTGTAGGCCTGGAGCAGCCGCATGCTCTTGGTCACCTGGGCGTTGGCGTCGGACAGGGGCCGGCCGGGGGCGGTCAGCTCGGCGACCACCCTGTCGTAGTAGGCCTTCTGGCGCCCGGTGAGGAACCTGGCCACCTTGTCCCGCGCGGCGGCGAGCACCGCGTCGTCGCTGGTGAACGTCGCCTTGGCGTCGAAGACCTGCCGGTAGCCGCCGGTCACCCACGTGTCGAGGTAGTACGCGAGGTCGTGGCAGAAGTAGACGGTGGGGTCACCGGGGAGCGGCACCCCGAGGCGGGTGCGGCAGATCACGCCGAGAGGCTGGGTCTGCGTCCAGGTGCGGAACGTCTCCACCTTGCCGTCGGGCCAGGTGAGCCGCATCTTCACGGTGACCGCGAGATCGGCCCACTGCTCCAGGATCTGGCCCTCCCCGCGCCCGCCCTTGTTCGTCAGCAACGCCTGGTAGCAGAGCGACAGCGCGGGACGGTCGGCCTCGGGCAGGGCGTAGTTCGCCATGAGCACCGCGTTCGGCATCTGGGCCAGGGAGACGACGCCCGGGGTCCGGATGTCCTTGGTCACAGTGGTCCCTGGGCACGTCGAGAGGTTCTCGGAAGTAGCGGGCGACGTGCCGGCCGGCGGCGCCTGGTCGGGCGTGCCGAAGAGCTTGTAGCCCTTCGCGTCGGTGTACTCCTTCTGGAGCGGGACGAGCTTCGCCGACAGGCCGGCGACGGCGTCCTTGTAGTCCCTGGTGAGCCCCTTGAACAGCGGGTTGGTGTACGTGCCGTCCGCCGCGGGCGGGTTCAGGGGCTCGCTCAGCTTCTGGGCCGCCTTGTCGATGTCCAGGCTCGCGGCGACGATGTCCGCGGTGCGCTGGGCGTTGATGCGCTTCGCGTAGCCGGGGTTCTCCGAGGCCAGCCGCGTGAAGCCGTTGGCCATGGTGAGCCAGGCGGCCAGGTTCGGAGAGCCGGACGCCTGCTTGGGCCAGCCGTAGTTCTGCCTGCCGTACCAGCTCAGGAAGCCGTTGGCCCCGCCGGAGCTCCCGTAGGTGTCGACCACCGCGACCGGAGCGCCGGCATGCTGCTGGTAGGAGGTGGGGCTGGGGACGAACGGCTCCTCGCGCGCCTGCGTGACGGCCGCGAAGTGCAGGTCGTTCACCACGTGGGCGTACTCCTCGAACGTCGGGATCGGCTGCGAGTGCGTCGTCTCATAGCCGATGTACTCGTTCATCCCGGCGCGGGCGTCCTTGAGCTCGCCGTTCTGGAGGGACTTGATGATCTCGGCCGCCCAGACGTCCACGCTCTGCTGGATGCCCTGCAACTGCCCCTGGATCGCCGTCAGCTGGGCCGCCGACGCCTGCTGGAGCTTGAGCACCTCGTCGAACCTGCCCATCAGGCCGTCGTAGATGACGTTGAGGTTCTGGTTCACGCGGGCGAACTGCTCGTCCATGGCCTTGTGCAGGTCGGCGACCTCCTGGCGGAGCTTGCCGAGCTGTTCGAGCATCATCTGCTCGGGGCTCGGCTGACCGGCCTGGAACAGGGGCAGCAGGCCGCTGATCGCGCCGACGATGTTCCCGGTGAACGCGGCGGTACCCGCCGAGAAGATCGCCTCGACGGCGCCCAGGCCCGCGATCTTGGGAAGGTACTCGTTGATCGCCGAGGCGATCTTCACGGCCGTCTTCCCGACGATCTCGATCCGCTTGGCCATGGGCGGATCGGCCAGGCCCACCAGCTTGGCGAGGATGGTCACGCCCACGTCGACGCCGCTGATCACCCGCTGGCGCGCCTGCGACTCCTTAAGGATGCGCTCCTTCTCGGCGGTGGGGGCGCTCGGCGCGGTGCTCGACCACTTGTAGGCGCCTTCGTACTTGAGCTGCAGGTCGTCAATCGACAGGACCGCGTTCTTCACCTCCCAGTTGGCCTTGTCGACGAGTTGATGGAACTGCTTGAGGATCTCCTCCTTCTACCGGGGGTCGTCCTTGCCGTAGGCCCAGATCGCGTCGAAGTTCACCTGATCCTTCAACGGGGACTTGGCGACCAGCTCTTCGGTCGTGGCGCCCGCGCTGGCGCCGGAGGCGTCCCCGACGCGCGCGTCCCAGATCTTGACGTAGGCGTTGTCGTCGCCGAGTGCGGCGCCCATGCCCCGCGTCGCCTTGGCGGAGGCCTGGTTCAGCGCCGAGAGGGCGACGCCGGCCGAGTCCCCGAGGGACTGGTTCGCGGCCACGGCGTTCTGCCAGTTGTCGTACTCGTGGCCGGGCGTCGCGCCGAACCCGGCGAACGCCTCCTTGAGCGCCGCCGCGGCGGGCGCGAGCCGGGCATCCCCGGAGACGGCGCGGTTGATCGTCGTCAGGACGGCGACCTTGTTCTCCCACGGGGACTTCCCGACGTCCTTGAGCCGTGCGTCGAGGTAGTCCGACAGGCTCTGGAACTCGGCGGCGACCTCGGCCTCCGGCCTGCCCGGCGCCGCCTGCGCCCGGGCCGGGAGCACCAGGCCGAGGATGACGTCCCTGTAGTAGTGCGGGTCGTTCAGGCTGAGGCTGATGGCGTGCAACTGCTGGTTGATCGCGTCGGGGTCCTGGGCCTCCGGCTCGCTGTAGGCGGAGGCGGGGACCCCGTGGAGCAGGGTCGCGGTCACCACGAGCGTCAGCATCGCCGCTAGCGCCCGGGACAGCCGGGCCGCTCTCCTGCGGCGGCGGCCTTCACCTCTTCGACTCGGTCTCATCGATCATCTCTCTCGGCGGGAAGCCCGCGTTTCGGGGCTTCGCGACCGGTGCCGCCCCGGCCTGCCGGGGAGTTCCGGGCAGCGGAAAGCCCGGCCGTGTCCCCACGGCATGACAGGAGAGCGGCCCCGGGACGCCGTGGCCCGGCGAGCGGGTGGATTCGGGCACGTGTGGAAACGGTTTCAGATAACCGTCACACGTGGACAAATGGATCATTCGGTGAGTAATCCCGCAGGGTTCCGGCGCGATCCCCCACGCGGCTGAGCCGCGGTCACCCCACAGGTTGAGATCTTCCGGCCTGGTGGGCGTACGTGCGTCGCCGCCCGCCCAGGCCGATTGGGCCGCCGGCTCCCTGTGTCGCTACGATTCCGGGCATGCTCCCCACCGTTGAGATCGCGCCGGGCACGGTGTGAGCGTGCGCTGGAGCGCTCAGGCCTGGTTCAACCTGGTGCTCGTCGTGATGGTCGTCGTGCTGGGGGTGTCCACGGTGGCGGGCTCGGCGGTCCTCCGGCACACCACGCAGGTCTCCAACCGGCTGACCGATGTCATCTCCCCCGCCAGGCTCCAGGCCGAGCGCGTCCAGACCGCCCTGCTCGACCAGGAGACCGGCCTGCGCGGCTTCCTCCTGTCGGGCAAGGAGGAGTTCCTCGATCCATACCGGCGCGGGCAGGTGACCGAGAAGCAGGCCGCCACGGCCATCCGCGACCTGGCGCCCGGCGCGCCGATGCTGCGTGGCCTCGACCAGATCGAGCGGCTGAGCGCCGACTGGCGCACGCGGCACGCCGAGCCGATGATCGAACGCGTCCGCCGCCAGGGCGCCGAGAGCGTGCCCGCCGGCCAGACCGAGGCCGGCAGGCACGCCTTCGACGCACTGCGGGCCGCGCTGACCGCACAGGAGTCGGCGTGGGAGCGGGCCCGCGAGGACGCCCGCGCCGACCTGGCCTCGGCGAGAACCTCCAGGGATCTCAGCTTCGTCACCATCGTGGTGGCCTTCCTGCTGACCATCCTCGCGCTCGCCGTGCTGCTGCGGCTGGTGGTGTTCCGGCCGCTGACCCGGCTGAGCGTCGCCTCGCGCAGGGTCACCGCGGGCGACTTCGGCCACCACGTGGACACCGGCGGTCCCGCCGACGTCGCGGCGCTGGCCCGCGACATGGAGGCGATGCGGCGGCGGATCGTCACCGAACTGGAGGAGACCCGCCAGTCGCGCGAGCTGCTCACCCAGCAGGCCGAGGAGCTCAGGCGATCCAACAGCGAGCTGGAGCAGTTCGCCTACGTGGCGAGCCACGACCTGCAGGAGCCGCTCCGCAAGGTCGCGAGCTTCACCCAGATGCTGGAGCAGCGTTACGGCGAGAGCCTCGACGAGCGGGCCAAGCAGTACATCCACTTCGCCGTCGACGGCGCCAAGCGGATGCAGGTGCTCATCAACGACCTGCTCAACTTCTCGCGCATCGGCAGGCTCAACGCCGAGTCGGTGCGGCTGGACCTCAACGACGCCGTGGACCTGGCCCTGCGCAATCTCGGTGCCCGGCTGGAGGACTCCGGCGGCAGGGTCGACGTGGGCGACCTGCCGGTGATCAGCGGCGACCCCACCCAGTGGGTGATGCTGTGGCAGAACCTCATCGGCAACGCGCTGAAGTTCCGCCACCCCGACCGCGAGCCCGTGGTCGTCATCGAGGCCGAGCGCGCCGAGGACGTGTGGCGCATCACCGTGACGGACAACGGCATCGGCATCGAGCCGCGCTTCGCCGAGAAGATCTTCCTCATCTTCCAGCGGCTGCACAACCGCGACCAGTACGGGGGTACGGGCATCGGGCTCGCGCTGTGCCGCAAGATCATGGCCTATCACGGCGGCCAGATCGAGCTGGACACCGGCTAC
The DNA here is from genome assembly GCF_049674955.1 of Sphaerisporangium viridialbum. GTDB lineage: Bacteria > Actinomycetota > Actinomycetes > Streptosporangiales > Streptosporangiaceae > Sphaerisporangium > Sphaerisporangium viridialbum. The sequence goes on from NZ_CP187232.1 coordinate 4,919,878, forward strand.
ACGGGCGGCACGCGCTTCATCCTCACCCTGCCCGCCGAGGAGGAGCCGCCGGAGAAGCCGGAGAAGCCGGAGTGAACGACGCGGCTCACTCGCCGGGGAGAAGGTTCATCACGAGGATGACCCCCCTCGGCGAGGCGTCCTCGGCGTACAGCCACGAGAGCTCGACCTCGATGCGGGCGGGCCGCCCGCGCCGGTTGACGGCGTCCACGACGATCTCGGTGGTGCCCTGGCTCGCGGGGGGCGGGGCGCCCGGGGGCCGGCGCAGCTGGGGCAGGAACGTCGCGACCGGCAGGCCGATGTCCAGCTCGGTCAGCTGACGGCCGACCGCCTCGTCGTGCCGCAGGCCCCAGAGATCCTCGGCGCCCGGGCTCCAGACCAGCACCCGCAGGTCGGCGTCCACCACCGTGACCGCGTCGCCGAGGCTGCGCACGACGGAGGAGACGAAGTCCTTGGCCTGGTCGAGCTGCTCGCTGCGGGAGTTCAGCGCGTCGTTGATCTGCTGGAGCTCGTCGTTGGTCGACTGGAGCTCCTCGTTTATGGTCTCCAGCTCCTCGTTCGTGGACTGGAGCTCCTCGTTGGTGGTCTCCAGCTCCTCGTTGGTCGACTGGAGCTCCTCGTTGGTGGTCTCCAGCTCCTCGTTCAGCGACTGCAGCTCCGCGTAGGCGTGCTCCCGCTCCCTGTTCGCCTGCTGGAGCTCGTCGCGGAGCCTGCGGTAGTGCGTCACGTCGTGGAAGTTGATGCCGACGCCCGCCAGCTCTCCGCCCGGCCGGTCGAGGAGGGGGACGACGGAGATGTCGAAGACCCTCGCCTCCTTGTCGCTCGGGCGGTACCAGCTGATGTCCTGGAGGTCGGCGGGCCGCATCTCCAGCCGCACCTGCTCGATCACCGAACGCAGCTCGGCGGGCCGGTAGGAGACCTCCAGGTCCTGGAACGGCTTCCCGATGTCACGCGGGTTCAGGGTGAACAAGATCTCGGCGAGAGAGTTCACCATCGCGACGTTCCCCGAGCGGTCAATGATGATCTGGGCGACCGGGCCGGAGGCGAGCGCCGCCGCCTGGAGCGCCAAGTCGTGTGGTTGCCGATGCGGCGACATCGTGCCGCCTCCCCATGGTGCCCGCGCACCGATCGGTGACGCTCCGACCTTCTTGAACACCCGCATGCGCAGCTCCACGGGCGCGAACTTGTCGCCGTGGTTCAGCAGCATCTCGGCCTTGCCGAGGAACAGGTAGCCGGGATCGGACAGCGCGAAGTGGAACCGCCGGACGATGCCGCGCTGCGTCTCGGAGTTGAAGTACATCAGGGTGTTGCGGGCCAGCAGCAGGTCGACCCGGGAGATCGGCGCGTCGCGCGTCAGGTCGTTGCGCCCGAAGATCAGCTGGCGCCGCAGGTCACGCCGGAAGGCGAAGCCCTCCTCCACCGGTTCGAAGTAGGAGGCGCGCAGCTCGGAGGGGACCTCGTCCAGGCTGCGCTCGCTGTACAGGGCGGAGCGGGCGACCTGCAGGGCCTTCTCGTCCAGGTCGGTGGCATAGATCTTGACCCGCCGGCGGAACTGCTCCATGCCGAGCTCCTCGGCCAGTAACATCGCCAGGCTATAGGCCTCCTCGCCGGTGGCGCACCCGGCGCTCCAGACACGGATCGCCGAGCTCTCTCCCTTGCCGGCCAGCAGGGACGGGACCACGACCTCGCGCAGGGTCTGCCAGGCGGTGGGGTCGCGGAAGAAGCCGGTGACGTTGATCAGCAGGCTGTCGAACAGCCTGTTGTACTCATCGGGCTCAAGCTCCAGATGGTCGCGGTACTCCCCGTAGTCGCGGAGGTTGAGCGCCTCGAGCCGCCGGCCGATGCGGCGCATGAGAGTGGTGCGCTTATATCCCGAGAAATCAAATCCCCGAGTCTCCCTCAGCATGAAAAGGAGATCGTGGAACTCGCGGTCCTGGCCCGGCGTCACGGTGCTCTAGCCTAGGCCCGCCGGCGACCGTCCCGGGGGGACTGCGCCGCTCCCCGCCCCGCCGATACGCGATTGACGCCTCCGCCTGGTGCGCGGCGCCTCCCTGGCCTGCTCGGCCTCCTCGGCCATGACGTCGGTCGCGTCGGCCACATCAGGCCGATATCCGGTCGTCGTGCGCCTAACATTGAATCGCGGGACCGAGCAAGCGTCTTTTAGATGATTTGAGGCTCAATGGAGATGTCCGTCCATCTTGTTCACCGTCATGCGGACACGGCTGTGGTGACGCTGACGGGTGAGGTGGACGCCGCCAACTGCGACCGCCTGGACTCCGCGCTGCGGCGCCTGGTGGCCGGCGGGGTCCTGCACATCCTGGTCAACGCCGGCGAGCTGCGGTTCTGCGACATCGCAGGAGCCAGGGCGCTGGCCCGCACCCATTCCGACCTCCTCGCGGCCGGGGGCAAGCTGGTGATCGCCGCCTCCCCGACCGTCGCCAGGCTGCTCGGCATGCTCTGGCCGCCGGACGACCCCGGCTTCCCCCAGGTCATCGCCCGCGAGCAGACCGGGATGGACGCGGGCGACCCCGTGGCGCCGGGCCGGCACGTCGGGGTCTTCCGCCGCCTCGGGCCCGAGCGCGCCACCCGGGCCCGCACCGGCGCCCCGGCCCGTACGGACGCGGTGCCCACGCCTGCGGGCACGACGTGGCCGGAGGCCGCCGGGCAGGGCGGCCCGGTCGCAAGGGATGCCATGCGACCGGTGCTCGAAAGGTCCGAGCGGCTGCGCAAGGAGGCCGGGCAGCGGCTGGAGACGCTGCACGCGCGCATCCAGGTCACCTGGGCGACCCTCGCCGAGGTCCACGAGCGACTGGCCGTCTCCCACGCCGCCCTGGAAGCAGGAGCGGTCCCGCGCACCGGAGCCCCCGCCCGCGAAGACGACCATTCCCATCACGCCAGGGCCGAGCAGATCCGCCGGCGCGCCGCGGTGTTCGCGGGGGAACGGCCGGGAGCGCCCGGCGCCTGAGGGCGGGCCACCCCCGGATGCCCTCAGGCGGTCAGCGCGCCACTCCGGCCCCCTGCGCTCGCCGGTCGGCCTGCCCCTCGGGGCCTTCCGCCCTGCCGTCGCCGTTCCGCGGCGGCTCGGCAGTGCGGGAGGCGCTCGCGTACGGCCTCGCCCTGATGTGCCGCACGGCGGCGGGAGCCTCCGCGGGAGCGCCTGCCTGAGCAGTCGTGAAGTCGGCCCGCTCACCGGCGCACTGGCAGTAGCCGTGGGTGAGGATGAGCCGCGCCCGGACCAGGGTGTAGCGGCCGGGATCGATAGCGGTGAGAACTCCGCGACATCTGCCGCACTGGCCGCCCTTAACTGCCATTGCCGTCCCTCGCGTTCGATTCGTCGTCCGTGCGGACGATGGCGACCCGGCTGCACACCCCTTCAGAGCCCGGGCCGGGTCATCGCCGGGCAGTGATCACGGTCACGCCGAGAGGGGGCATCCCCGATAGGCCACAGCATAAGGTGACGACGCGAATACGTCTGGTTGATGCCTGTTTTGTTCTTACACCCCCGGCCGCGGGCGGGATCTGATCGCCCCTCGCGGCCTCGCGGGCCCTCGTCCGAGGCTGACGAGTTCCGGCGTTTTATGACAAAGCCCAGGTAATCATCTTCGTCGTGGATCACTCGGCCTGTGGGCGCGGGTATGGAGTTGACATCGCCCAAATGCCGACCAATCCAAGTACCCGCCGCCATAAGACCTGAAGGGGCAGGTGCCCAGCGAGATGACTCGTCACCGCGCGGAGAGCCCGCTTACCGATGTGCCCGTCCACGTACGGCGGCTGGCGCTGGCCGCGCTGGTGATCGCGGCGGCGGCGGCCGTCGCGTCACCGTCACAGGCGAGCGCGGGGACGGGGGCGGCTCCCCGGCGCTCCCTGGCGGCCCTCGTGACCGACGACCACGGCCCCATCCACATGCGTAACGGAAACGGCCGGGGCAACAAGAGCTATTCGGAGATCCTCAGCCCCACGGTCATCACCGGCCTGCAGAACGTGTCGAACACCACCCTGGGTGGAAACAGCCACACCGAGTCGGCCATCTGCAAGAAGAAGGTGCGTATCTGCAAGATCGTCCAGAAGGCCCGGTTGAACCTCCGGAAGCATCGGTAGTGCGCCGCCCGGAAGGCCCATTCCGGCACGTGGTCTATTTCGGTATTCAATAGGTTTTCAGGTAGCTTGTCGGATTTAACCATTACCCAGGGCAATGATGCGGTAATAATCTGGGGGTGAATCACCGGGAACGCGACCTACGCCCCGATGGCCGGTATGTTGGCGATCGGGTCTGGATCGAGGGAACTCCCTGCCTGGACTCAGTCCGATCCAGCAGGGGGCGACAAAGAATGATTTGTCAGCATTACCGGATTAGTCTCGCCCGGAGAACCGTCGCTGTGTGCTTTCTTGCGGGTGTAGCCGCTTTGACGACGCTGATCGGGGTGATCACGCCGTCCCCGGCGAGCGCACGCGCGGAACGCCCCTCCACCCAGCACACCGCGAGAGACGGCGGCGGCGACGATGACGACCGCGGCGGGGTGCGCAGCCACGACGGGAACGGCACCCGCAACCGCAACATCTTCTCCGTCAACAGCCCCTCGAGCAACCACGGCTTCCAGCACACCTCGGCCAGCACCGCGGGCGGGGCGACCACCGTCCAGAACGCGCTGTGCAAGCACGCCAAGATCTGCAACATCACCCTCAAGGTCATCGTCATCATCCCGAAGAAGCACAGGAAGCCGAGCTCCAAGAAGGAGAAGGCGCAGGAGGACGCGTCGGAGCATGACGACGACGAGGAATGCGACGACGACTGACGTGACCGCCTGGGCGGGCCGGTCCCGTTTACCGGTCCGGCGCCCGGGCAGCGGCCTGGTCATGGCTACCTTGTTGTGGATCCTCGCAGTCGTCCTCGTCATCTCTGGCATCTACGTCCTCCTGGCCCGCCGTGACATCCTGTGGGGCGTGGTACTGATCGTGGTCGGCCTGCTGGTCGGGCCCGGAGGAGTGAGCATCTTCAATGTCTAGGCACGGGAGACCGTGCCCAGCGGATCACCCAGGAATCGCCGGTCCCTGACCGCTCGCCCGGCCGGCGAAGGCGCCGGGCCCACGGCGAGCGGTGACACCGATATGCGGGGCCGGGCGCCCTCCCCAGCGGAGGGCGCCCGGCCCTTCCTCATGGCGCCTCGATCCCGCCGTCGGGACGGCGGACCGTGGCTGCCCAGCGCTCGAACAGGTGCGTCACCGGCGGATGGGCGGCCGCCGCCGCCTCGTCGAGGTCGACGCCCCAGCCGGGCGCGTCGCTCGGGTACAGGTAGCCGCCGCGCGGTACGAGCGTGCCGGGGAAGACCTCCAGGGTCGCGTCGTTGTAGACGTGCCCCTCCTGGATCGCGAACGCCGGGGTCGTCACGTCGAGCGCCACGTTGGCCGCCGCGCCGACCGGCGAGACGTCGGCGGGCGCGTGCCAGGCGGTGCCCACGCCCATCAGCTCGCACAGCGCCACCAGCTTGCGTACGGGAGTGAGCCCGCCCACCGCCGACACGTGCACGCGCAGCAGGTCGACGCCGCCCCCGGTGACGAGGCGGGCGGCGTCGGCGACCGAGGAGACCTGCTCGCCGACCGCGATCGGCATCGGCGCGGCGGCCCGTACCTCGGGAAGCCGGTCGTACAGCTCGAGCGGGATCGGGTCCTCCAGGAAGAACAGCCGGTAGGGCTCCAGCGCGCGCACCAGGCCGAAGGCCTGCTTCACCGTGAGCCGGTGGTGCACGTCGTGCAGCAGCTCGATCTCCTCCCCCAGCTCGGCCCGTGCCCTCGCCATCAGCTCTGGCGTGGTGCGCAGGTAGTGCTGGACGTCCCAGCCGTCGGGGTTGGGGCGGCCGGGGTAGCCGCCCCCTTTCCCCGGCGCGCCGTAACTGCCGAGCCCCGGCTGCCCGACCTGCACCCGGACGTGCCGGAACCCGTCGGCGACGATCCTGTGGGCCTCGGCGATGGTCTCGGACATCGAGGCGCCGCCCGCGTGCAGGTACAGCTCGGCCGCCGCCCGCACCCGCCCGCCCAGCAGCTCGTAGACGGGCATGCCCGCACGCTTGCCCGCGATGTCCCACAGCGCCTGGTCCACGCCGGACAGCGCGCTGTTGAGCACCGGGCCGCCCCGCCAGTAGGACGACAGGTGCACCATGCGGGTGATGTCCTCGATGTCGGCCGGGTGCCGGCCGATCAGCATGGGCGCGACGTGCCGCTCGACGGTCGTCGCGACGGCGTGGAACCGCTGGGTGAAGGTGGCGCACCCGAGGCCGTACAGCCCGGGGTCGTTGGTGTCGATCCGCACCACGACGAGCGGGACGCCTTCCGGCGCGGTCACGATCGGCCGCACGCCGGTGACGCGGAGGCCGTCGCGCGCCGGCCAGGGCGCCTGGGTCTGCGGCATCACGCCGTCCGCGGGCGCGCTCACGGGATCACCAGGTCGGAGGCCGGCTCGACCGGGTACAGGTGCTCGGCGCGGAAGCCGAGCAGGGCGGCGGCGGCGCTCACGTCGATGGGCGCCGTACGGCCCGGCAGGGGTGCCCGTCGTTCGGCGCCGGGGTGGAACCGGTCGAGGAGCTCCTCGGTGGGCTGCGGGGCCAGGGTCGTCGGCGCGGCGACGAACAGCACCTGGGCGCCCGTCACCGGGCGGGTCGCGGCGAGCCAGTTCGCCCGGGCGGCGTCCCTGGTGTCGAGATAGGTCCACAGCTCGTGCGCGCCCGACCGAGGATCGGCGGCGTAGTTCGCCGCCCGGCCGGGAAGCTGGTCGGCCGGTCCGCCGAGCAGGGGGAAGCGCAGCGCCACCGAGTCCATGCCGTAGCGGCGGGCCATCATCGCGGCGGTCGCCTCGTCCACCTGCTTCGACAGCGCGTACGGATCCTCCACCTGGAGCGGCAGGTTCTCGTCGATCGGCACGTACGCCGGATGCAGCTCGCGCGGCGACCAGGGCAGGCCGAGTACCGAGAAGCTGCTGGCGATCACGGCCCGCCGCACGCCCGCCTGGGCCGCCTCCTCAAGGACGACGAAGGTGGCCCGGGTGTTCCCGGCGAACACCTGCTCCGCCGTGCCGAGGCTCGGCGCCGCAAGCGCGGCGCAGTGGATCACGGTGTCCACCCCGTCCAGGGCGGCGCGCACGGCCTCCACGTCCCCCGCGCTGCCGGTCACCACCCGGTCGGCCGGAAGGTTCCCGGGGTCGTCGAGGTCCAGTGCGGTCGCCGGAACGCCTTCATGGGCGAGCAGGCCGAGCGTGGCACGCCCGAGCCTGCCCGCCGCGCCGGTCACCAGGATCCGGCGCGGGTCGCGGATCAATCAGTTCACCACCTGAACAGTCGCGGGTTGATGCGTTCTCGCCCAAAGCTATGCCTTCCTCCGCGACCGGCCCCTGCCCGGGTGCTCCTCACCCGGAGAGCCGCCGGCCTTCCGCCGGCTCTGACCTGGCGCGCCGCCGCGGTAAAGGACCGACAAGGAGACTTCCGGGCGCGATTTCCGTAGCGTGGCGCAGATCGCCGCAGAGCCACAATTGGCCCGGCGATAGGAGCAGTCCGACGTGACTACGCCGGTCCTCTCACCAGCCATGTCCGTACTTTTGATGACCGGCTCCGGGCAACCCTTCTCTAAGGTGGATCATGGTTTATATCGCCACCTCAGGTCATCGCGGACTTTCCGCCGAGACTTCCACGTTGATTCAGGCCGCCATCGCGGAGGCTCTTGCCGAGTACGGCCCCGATGTAACCGGCGCGTCCTGCTTGGCTGACGGAGCTGGGTGCTCAACCAAGGTGGAACGCTTGAGGCCGTGATCCCCGCCGAGAAGTACCGCGAAGGTCTTCCCGCCGAGTCTCACGACGAATATGACGCGCTCATGCGAAAATCAAAATCTTGCCTCTACTGGACCAGGGATGACATCCGGGGCAGGAAATAGCCATAAGGGCGTTAGTTCCAGTTGTAACCAAGGAGAAGCAAGTTAATGACTAGCAGTAAGAAGTGGCTGTTGACTGGATGCATTCTGGGCACGTTGGGTGCAGTTGGCGCAGCGTCCATCATCACATCATCCATTGCCCAAACTCGCGACGAAGAACCTCCCCCATTACAGGTCTCCGATCGCCTACCTGGCCATGATCCCGAGATAATGCAGGCAGTTGAGGACCTCTTCGCCGGGGCTGGCATTCGTCATGCCGTAACAGAGGAACTTATCTATCGCTGCATGACTGGCAAAGGACTGCCATACGTCAAGCGCAAGGCTCCGGCGCACGACGTGAATCCGACCCTGGGGTCCGACACCTATGGCACTCCTCTCAGTGAGGCTAGCAGAGTTGGATATCGCTCCAAGGAACGCCTCCAAACTTCCGAGGACACCGATACATCGGGCTTCGGTGAACTCTCCGCAACTGATCAGCAGAGGTGGGGAGAGGCTTTCTTCGGGAAAGAGGATGCCCCTGTCGTCAGTGTGACCCTGCCACAAGGAGGCACTACCGATACTTCGAGCGATGGATGCCTCTCTCAAGCGCGCTCGCTGCTATACGGATCCCTAGCGGACTGGCTGAAGTGGGGCGCATTCGCCGGGTTCTTCGCTATCGAAGCACGTCAGCACGCAAGTTCGGACCCCCGAATTGCTGATTTAAATCGGCGATGGTCGGACTGCATGGACAAGTCCGGCTATAAGGGAATCAAAGATCCAGAATCTGCCCGCGAACTAGCCGCGAGCGGACATGCGCTCCACAGGCTCAGCTCCGAGGAGGCACACAGCAAAGAAATCGAGCTGGCGACATCCGATGCCAAGTGTGATTCAACTCTCGGTTATTCAAAAAGTCGCCGTAAGATCGAAGATGAATACTATACGGCGGCGCTTGTGAAACATAAGTCGAACATCGCTAGTCTGCGAAAGATGAACGATCGAGCCTTGACCGAAGCACATAGGATTCTAGGGAACTAGGCACACCCCGGTCGGCCCATCCAGTGCTCCCTCCCCCGGAAATCTGCGCACTGGTTTCCGGGGGAGGGGCGGGTTGATCAGCTCGCACGATCTTAGTGATGATTTGCGGCACAGTGCAGAACCGCGGCCTTGGCTTGGCCAGCGTGACCGACGCTGGAGGGCGTCTTCCAATCTCCAAACAGGAGTTGACCTGCCTAATGCCGTTAGGTTTTACTAGTGGCATGAGGGAAGATCGTAGGCTCCGTCGGCGCAACGAGACCGTTCAGGAGATCCTCGACACCGCGATCGAGGTCATGGGCGAAGAGGGCGTGGCCGCGCTCAGCCTCGCGGAGGTCGCACGGCGCGTAGGCATGCGTCCACCGTCGCTCTATCAGTACTTCCCGTCGAAGCTGGCCATCTACGACGCGTTGTTCGAGCGCGGGACGCGACAGATGGTCGAAGTCCTGGACCCGTACCTGCCGAGGCTCGCCGAGGATCCGCGAAGGGCCATCGCCGCGGGCCAGGAGGCGACCATCGCGTGGGTGGTGGCCAACCCGGTGCTCGCGCAGCTCCTGTACTGGCGACCGGTGCCCGGATTCGAGCCTTCCCCTCAGGCGTTCGGGCCCGCCGTACGTCAGCTGGAGGTCCTGGGTGAGGCGCTGAGGGCGGCTGTGGACGCCGGACAACTGGCGCCTGCCGCCGCGAGCGAGGAGGGCGTCGCCCTCTTCACGGTGCTCATGTCCGGTGTGATCAGCCAGCAACTCTCCAACGAACCGTCCGCGCCGGCCGGAAAGGGACGCTTCACCCGGCTCACGCCTACGGCACTGGATATGTTCTTCCGTTACTACGCCGCTGAGAAGGGCGAGCCCGATGAGTGAATCCTTCACGGAAGCCGCGCACCTGCCGCAGACCGACCGCGACCAGTCGGCCGTGATCGCCGAGGCCGAGGGCCGCGCCACCCTCGCGTTGCTCGGAGCGCTTGGCGACGGCGACTGGAGGCGTCCCACCGACTGCGGCGAATGGGACGTGCGCACCATGGTCGCCCACCTCGTCGCCCAGTGCGAAGACAACATCCACCTCGGCACGATGCTGCGCCGGGAACTGGTGGGACGACGCCGGTACCCCGGCAAGATCGCTTTGGACGCTCATATGGCCGTGCAGATCGACGACCACGCCGCCGAAGCCGGACCGGCACTGGTCGAACGCTTCGCGCTGCTGTGGCCTCGTGCCGTACGCGCCCGCCGGCAGAGGCCGAGCCCGATGCGCCGCATCAAGATCAACGCCGGCATACCCGGTGTACCGCCGCTGGCCGTCGGCTACCTGCTCGACGTCATCTACAACCGTGACCTGTGGATGCATCGCATCGACCTGGCCCGGGCGGCGGGGCTGCAGATCACCATCGGGGACCACGACCGGCAGATCGTCGAGCAGGTCATCCGCGACCTGGCCCTGGCCTGGTCCGCGGCACCGGTCGTGTTGGAGCTCGCCGGCCCAGGGGGTGGCTCGTGGCTGATCGGCTCGGGCGAGCCGACGGCGGTCGTCCGAACGGACACTGTGGCATACATGCGTGCGTTGTCCGGTCGCGACGACGACGTGCCGCTGGAACTTGTATCCGGCACAGAGGCCGCCCTCACCGTCGTCCGCCAAGCCAAAGTCGTCTTCTAGAACGTACGGGTGCCAAGAATTCGATCCGGCGGCCGGGCTGGAGCGCCGTCCGGCGGACGGGCTGATGGAGATCATCCAGGGAACCCTGACCATCCAGAAGGGAGCCGCCTCGATGACGGCGAACAATGACCGACCGGCCGATACGCGAATAATGGGCATCATCCACGGCGCGTTACGCCGCGACCTCGAGCGGACCACGAGGGCGCTCTCGTCGACGCCGCCCCCGCTTGAGCGGCAGCGGGTGGCCATCGCGGCCCATGTCGAGTGGTTGATGAAATTCCTGCACAGCCACCACATCGGCGAAGATCGGGGTCTGTGGCCCATCGTGCGGGCGCGCAATCCCGCTGCCGGCGACCTGCTGGACCAGATGGATGCCGATCATGCTCGGATCGCTCCGGAGATCGACCGGGTGGAGAAGGCCGCCGCTGCCTACGCGGCCGACGGCTCCAGCACGGCCCGGGAAGGTCTCGTCGGTGTGATCGAGTCACTGCGATCCGTTCTCGACCCGCATCTGCGACGGGAAGAAGAGGAGATGATGCCGATCGTCTCGCGCAGCATCACCCGGGCACAGTGGGACGGCTACACGAACACCCATCATGTGGCGACGAAGTCCAAGAGGGAACTCGGCCGGGAGGGCCACTGGCTGATCGACAGCCTCGATCCGGAGGGCTATGAGGTGGTCGTGCGGGTCGTGCCGGCGGTGCCCCGCTTCATCCTGCTGCACGCCTTCGCCAAGCCGTACCGGCGGGAATGCGCCCTCCGATGGGGACCACGCGTCCAGGTCACCCCGCTGAGCCGACAGCGTCCTCGGCCGACCCCGAGCTGATCGGGCGGAAGCGTCTTAGATTCCCTGTGGTTGTCTGAGGAATTCAGACAGTGAAGCGGTACACCGAGCGGAGGGAGTCGCCGTTCGATCATCAGCGTGAGATCCGCCGGGTCTACCAGTGGAAGGACTTCGCCGAGGTCGACGCGGAGTTCCGCGCGTGGGTGGCGGCTCGGGTCGTGGACGTCGGGGGACGGTCCGAAACCGATCGGCCTTTTCTCTCCGCTACTTCCGCTGGGTCGCCAGCTCGGAACACTCGGCGGCGCGGCGGTAGGACAAGCGGGCAATCCGCAGGGCGCAGCGCGCCGCTGCCCGGCCCTTCGACGCGACGGTCGTAGGTGGCGTGCACGTTGACGATCGGGCTGGACCACAGACCTCTCCAGCTGTCCCGTTCGGGCACCGCCTCATGGGGGACGAGCTTGGCGGCCTGCTCGGTCGCCGGTCATCGACCTCGTTCACCTCGGGACCGTCCGAGACGGCTCTCATGCCCGCGTCGGGGCGGCTTTCGACCGAGCCCGGATGGGGCCGACTTGGCGAGCAGGAAGCTGCCATAGATGATCAAAGCGATGCCTGTGGCTTCGAGCAGGATCCAGGTGCCCGTACGGACATGCTCTCCGAACATCGTGGTGCCGTAGAGGATGCTGGCCACAGGATCGCTGACGGTCAGTGCCGGCTGTGCGGCGACCAAGGGGCCGCTCTGTAGCGCGTTCTGCAGCAGGAACAGGCTGCACAGACCCGCGACCACCATCGCGTACAACTGCCAGGAGGCGAGCAGTGCGGCCGGATCACTCTGGAAGATCGAGGTGCTCTCCTTGATGAAGGTGGCGGTGAAGGCGAACCCGACACCAGCGGCCACCCCGAGGGCGGCGGCCCGGCCGGCACTCGTGAACAGTCGTGCCACCATCACCAGCCCGATGGCGGTGCCGATGGTCACGACGGTGGCCATCACCCATTCCGCCGAGGTGGGGGTCTGCCGTCCGGGGCCGGGCGCGGCGCTGGCGAGGAACATACTGACTCCGAGGGTCATCGTCCCCACCGCCAGCCAGGATCGCCGATCGAGTTTCACACCCGACATCCGTGACAGCAGAACCATGGTGAACGGGAGTTCGATGACCAGAACAGGTTGCACGAGGGCCAGGGCTCCGGCCGACAGCGCGGCGGCCTGGAAGACGAAGCCTCCGATGAGCGCGGCGATCCCGGCGAGCCATACCCGGTTGCGGATCAAGGCCAGGACGAGGGCCGGCCGGAACGCCTTGTACTGGGGCACCGACCGTACCGCGCGCCGTTGCAGCACCGAGGCGGTCGCATTGCAGGCCGCGGCGAGCAACGCCAGCACCACAGAGATCATTGAGCCCCCTCGTCCCGGCGTTGGACAGCGTCCTGCTGCGACTTGGCCAGGAACGGAGACCGCCCAAGGATGACGATGCCCACAACCATCGCGATCAAGCCGGTCACCATGCCCGCAAGCGCCACTTGGCTGACTCGAAGGCGCTCGGCGAAGATGGCGTACGGCTGCCAGGTTTCGGCCACCGCATCGAGCCCTTTGCCCAGCGTGAGCAGTGAGCTGCGAGTCAGCACGTCCTGGATTCCGTACAGCAGTCCGGCGGCGGCCAGCAGCGTCGCCTTGGTTTGCAGGGAACACCGCAGCCCGTGAAGGACGAGTCCTGCCGCGACCATGACCACCAGAATCAGCGTCAGCAACCGCGGGGAAACCGGATCAGGCAGATGGCCCGCGCGGGGTTCCCCGAAAAGCAGGAAGAGCGCCACTCCTCCGCTCACCAGCACCGCGCCCACCCATTCCATGGGGCCGAAGTGCTCTTGGTAGATCACGTGGGCGGCGGTGAGGGCGAACAGCAGATTCGTCGCCAGGAGCGGTTCCACCCGTACCAGTTCCGTTTCCCGGAGCGCGGTCGCACTGAGGATCTGGCCGCAGAGCATCAGGCCGATCCCGATGAGCCACAGCGGTGTGCGGATGAGGTCCAGCAGCAGGCGGGGATGCAGTATCTCTTCCAACGGCTCCCGATACGCGACGTGTTGCTGGGCGACGAAGCCCAGCCCGAGAAGGCACGCCGCACCCAGGCAGATCACGATGATCACCAGAGGCGCCCCTCTCCGATGTCCGGTTCAACAGCACAGGCGCAAGAACAGGGGATCCCCCCTGTTCTTGCGCCTGTACCCGGAGCCCTGCGTGGGTTCGTCCGCGAGCTCCCGGTGAGCAACACGCCGCGCGCACGAAACCGTCACCCTGCGTGTACCGCTGGCTTCCCGGCTCTGGGGACATAAGCCTCATCTCCCCACTCGGTCATTATCGCCGAGGGGGACCAGAGATAGATCAGAGAGGTTGGCCGCAGGCTTGGGCCGCGCAACACTGCGTCAACCAGCCTGGCACTCGGACGGGCGACCTGCGACGGACCTCCGGCATGCCCGTGAAGCCCGGCCGATGTGGCCTTGTCGTCGGCAAGCATCCTGCCAACCTGCGATCTCGTGTGGTGGCCCGGAAGAACGTCTGAAGAACTTTGTCCCCAGCCCGCCGCCTCTCCGGGGGCATCTGACCTCCTGCCCGCACAACCGGCCGGCGGTACAGATCACCGGCTCGGCTCTGGAAGGGAAGGCAGGACCGGCCTCAGGGACCTCTGCGATGAGGCCGCGACGATGTCGCATGCGGGTTCACGAGCCCACCGGTGTGAGGAAGCCTTCGAGGACCACCAGGCCCTTGCCGTACTTATCGTCGACCTCGCGCTGGAGCTCGGGCGTGGCCACCCAGACTCCGATGGTGACGTGGCCCGCCCGCTCGTCCGCCGAAGCGGAGTACATGCCCTTGATCTCTTTCTGCGCCCTTTCCTGGAGCGACCGCAGCTCCGCCGCGCTGCGCTGGGCGCGGCTCAGGCACAGCCCGCCACCCCAGACCTCGCGGATCGCGGGCTCGTGGACTGCCGGATCGCCGGTGAACCGCAGGTTCAGCACCAGCCGCTTGGGATCGTTGGCGAGCCGCTCCACCGATCGAGGGTCGCCGGGGTCGAAGCCGTCGATCTCCTCGAGATAGCTCTGGTCCAACCAGCTGCCCCCGTACCCGGGGAGCTTCTCGGCCCTGGCGATCGCGGCGGCCATCGCCTCCTCGGTGGCCTTCGCCGGGTCGACCGGACGCCAGCCGCCCGCGGGCCTCGGGCACGGTGAGGTGAAGGCCGACCGGTCACCTCGGGCGTCGCGGCGCCCGGCGGGGCGCGGAGACTCGGTCAGCGTCAGCCTTTCACCATCCCAAGTGCCGACCACGTGATATTCGCCCCAGCGCACGCCGCCCTGGGCCGAGTGCTCGACCGCGTTCCAGTCCCACCCGATGATGTCGGGCCCGCCGCACTGGGGCGGCAGAGATTCGGCGACGCCGGCGCAGAGCTGAGGGCCGTGCTGGGCGTTGGCGAGTACGGTCCCGTCGGCCTGATACCGCATCACGGGAGCGGTCGCCGCCGGCTCGGTCCCGCAGGCGGCGAGCGTCACGAGCATGGCCACGAGCCAGATGCCTCTCATGCCCACTGAGACGGGCGAAAGCGCTCAGGGGTTCAATGACGGCGTACCGCCCACACCATCGCATTTGAGCACGACCGTCCGCGTGAAGCTGGACCAGGGCGTCGAAGCCGCCCTGACGCCAGGCCCGAATCGCCGCGCCGACCACCTCCACCATAGGGGCACGCCTTCCCACGTCGGATCCACCGTGCCCCCCGCGCCGGCTCCCTGCCATCGGGGCGGTCTCCCGCAGGTCAGGCGGTCCCGAACGCGCCGACCGGCGATAGACCTCATTTCCATAACGGACACTCCGCCCACACTGGCACAACCAACAACGTCTGTGTAATGTCACCCGCACATCACTGACATTTCAGTTAAATATCAACGTGGGCGGAGCGTAGAGCCGGCTTGTGCGGCGCTGCGCGGTCAGACGAACCAGGGAAGGTGCGGCGTGAACAAGCCGTTCAAGATCGGCAGTGCGGCGGCCGCGGCGGCCGCGCTCTTTGTGCTCGCGGGCTGCGGCGGCCAGGAGACCTCCGCCGCCGGGAAGAGCGGGTCCTCCTTCGGAGAGTGCGAGATCACCGCGAACCCGACCGTCCACAAGCTGACCACCATGCAGGAGGGCACGCTCACCGTCGCCGCGTCGCTGCCCTACCCGGCGGGCTACCGGGGCAACACGCTGGAGAGCGTGGACGGCGGGTACATGTACTGTCTCGACGCCGAGATCGCCAACCGCGCGGGACTGAAGAAGATCAAGCTGGTCAACGCCTCGTTCGAGGCCCTGGTCACCGCCAAGTCCTCTGACTTCGACTTCGCGGTGTGGGACATCTACGACACCCCGGCGCGTCGCAAGGTGGTGGACTTCTCCGCCCCGTACAACACCTACAACTCGGGGGTGCTGGTCAAGCCGGACTCGGCCCTCACGGCGGCGACCATCAAGGGCTCGACCGTCGGCGTGCTCGCCGGCTCGGTGCAGCTGAAGTACGTCCAGGAGACACTCAAGCCCAAGCAGGTGCGGGTGTTCAACTCCAACGACGACCTCTTCAACGCCGTGCTCGCCGGGCAGATCGACGCCGCCCTGAACGACACGGCCACCGTGATGCCGAGGGCCGCGAGCTCCGGCGGCAAGCTCAAGGTGATCGGCCAGTACCCGGTCGGCGGCGACGTCGCCCCGCTCTTCCCCAAGGGTTCGCCGAACGTCCAGGTCGTCGACCAGATCATCGCGGACATGAAGCAGGACGGCACCCTGGACGCGATCATGAACAAGTGGCTCAACCCGATCCTCGGCGGCGACCCCAACGCGCTGCCCGACTGGACGGCGTGACCGTGAGCGTCCGGGGCTCCCACGCGCGGACGTCCGGCAGCGACGTCCCCCGCGGCCAGGCCGTGGCGTACGCCCGCCCGTTGAGCACGCGCGGGTACCTCAACGGAGCCGCGGTCCTGGCCCTGCTCGCCCTCGTGCTCTGCTACCAGCTGGTCGGCGCGACCGTCACCACCGCCCAGCCGCTGCGCGTGGTGCTCGGGCTCGTGCTGCCGGCCGCGATCGTGGGCGGCCCGCTGCTGACGGCGTACCGGCGCGGCAAGCTCTCCGAACAGGAGTGGGAGGGCAGGCGGTACGTCGCCGCGCGCGAGGCGGCCGCGCGGTCGAGGAACGCGTCGATCGCCTCACTGGGGCTGACCGGCTTCGTCGTGCTGGTCTCGCTGGTGGGCCTGCTCATCTTCACCAACGACGGCGCGGTGCAGAAGACGTTCTTCAACCCCGGGTTCATGGCCAAGAGCATGGCGGACATGAGCAGGGCGCTGCTCGTCAACGTCGAGATCGCCCTCGGCGCGCAGGTCCTGGCGATGGTGTTCGGGCTCGTGCTCGCCGTCGGCAGGCTGCTCCCGGGCAAGGGGTTCTGGCCGGTCCGCGCGCTGTGCGTCGCCTACATCGACGTCTTCCGCGGCATCCCGTCGGTGGTGCTGATCTACCTGGTGTGCTTCGGGCTCCCGATCACCGAGGTGCCGGTCCTCAGCGAGGGCGGCCCGATCCTCTACGCGATCGTCGCGCTGGCCCTGACCTACAGCGCCTACAACGCCGAGCTCTACCGTTCGGGCATCGAGTCCATCAACAAGGGGCAGACCTCGGCGGCGCTGTCGATGGGACTCTCCCAGCCCGACGTGCTGAGGTTCGTCATCCTGCCGCAGATGTCGCGGAACATCGCGGCGCCGATGCTGAGCACGTTCATCGGGCTGCAGAAGGACACCTCGCTGGTCATCGTGGTCGGCATCATCGACGCGTTCAGCCAGGCGAAGATCTACTCGGCGAACGACTTCAACCTGTCCGCGGTGACGGCGGTGTGTTTCCTGTTCGTGCTCATCACGATCCCGCAGACCCGGCTCGTCGACTACATGCTCGCCCGGTCGAGCAGCAAGAAGCAGGGGGGCTGAGCCGGTGCGGACCGCATTCGTCGAGCTCGACCAGGTCATCAAGAAGTACGGCGAGAACACGGTGCTCGACCGCGTCGACCTCGCCGTCGACCGGCACGAGGTGGTCACCCTGATCGGCGCCTCAGGGTCGGGAAAGTCCACGCTGCTGCGATGCGTCAACGGGCTGGAGACGATCCAGGGCGGGCTGATCTCGCTCGGCGGCGACGTCATCTCCGGCGAGGGCGTCGACCTCGTCAGACTCCGCCGCCGCGTCGGCATCGTCTTCCAGAGCTTCAACCTCTTCCCGCACATGAGCGTGCTGCGCAACTGCACGCTCACTCCGGTGCGCGCCGGGGTGGCGACCAAGGAGCAGGCCGAGGCGGACGCCCGGGTCATGCTCGAACGCGTGGGACTGAAGGAGAAGGTCGGCGCCTACCCCGACCAGCTGTCCGGCGGGCAGCAGCAGCGCGTGGCCATCGCCCGGGCGATGCTGATGCGCCCGGAGGTGCTGCTGCTGGACGAGATCACCTCGGCCCTGGACCCCGAGCTGGTGATCGAGGTGCTCAACCTGGTACGCGAGCTGGCCGGGGACGGCATCACCATGATGATGACCACCCACGAGATGCCCTTCGCCCGCGAGATCTCCTCCAAGATCTGCTTCCTGCACAAGGGCAGGATCCTCGAACAGGGCCCTCCCGAGGAGATCTTCGACGCTCCTCGCGCGCCCGAACTCCGGACGTTCCTCCGGAAGATCCACGAGGCCGGCCGCAACTGACCCCTCCTGGCGGGCCTCTTCTACACATCACGACAACGGGACTACCAATCATGAAGCAGAACTACGACGTCAAGGACTTCTTCGCCTACCTCGGCTACCCGAGTGGCGACCAGCCGTACTGGGCCAAGGATCTGCGCACCCTGTCGGTCTACTGCCGGGGCGACCGGGCGAACCTCGAAGCGCTGCTCGAGCCGACCCCGTTCGAGCTCGCCGACGACCGCTTCGTCGTGCAGATCGCGGACTTCGCGAACGCGACCCCGGGTGCCTTCTACGACTCCGGCGTGGTGATCCCCGTCCGGTACCGCGACCACGTGGGCGTCAACTACTACTTCGAGTTCGAGGACCAGCCGTGGAGCGTCGCGTTCGGCCGTGAGGTGTGGGGCTATCCCAAGCAGTACGGCGAGATAGAGCTCACCCAGGATGGGAACGCCATTGCGGGGACGGTCAGAAGAGCCGGTAACCTGATCTTCGGCATTTCGATGACCTCCGACGACGGCTACTCGAACGAGGCCTGGGCAGACATGACGATGTACCCCCACCTGCAGGTCCACGCTCTCCCCGAGGCCAACGGCCCCGGCTTCACCACCTTCGAGATCATCTCCCGCGACACCTCCAAGGACTTCGCGCTCCGGCACAAGGCGTTCGGGCCCGCCGAGGTCGAGCTGGGCCCGGCGCTGTCGGTCAACGGCGTGGAGCTCAAGGTGGTGGAGGTCCTGGGCGGCGAGTACTCCCTGGGTGACTACGCCTGCACCGTGGAGAACGGCATCTCCACCGTCATCGACGACGTGCTGGCGGCCACTGCGGGCGGCCCCGGCGAGGCCCGCTACCTCTGATCACCGGTCGCTGAGAGTCGTGCACGCGGTGGCCCGCCCGACGGGGCGACCTCGTGCGGAGAGGTCGCAAAAGTGAGTTCTGCCCACGTCGACGGCAACGCCGGGACGGGCGCCGGCGAGCAGTCGGCCGGCAGCCTGCTGAGCGAGTCCGCCGGCGCCAGGTTACGGTCGCGGCTGGTACGAGTGGAGATCATGCCTGGTGAGCGGCTCAGCGAGCCCGAGCTGCGGGCCAGCCTCGGGGTCGGCACGTCCCCGGTGCGCGAGGCGATCAGAAGGCTGGAGTTCGAGAAGCTGGTCGTGATCTATCCGCGTAGCGGCACGTTCGCCACGGACATCGCGCTGAAGGACTCCCGGTCCGTCATGGAGCTCCGGCTCCAGCTCGAAGGGCTCTCCGCCGCGCTCGCGTGCACCCGGGGGTCGCGCACGGAGAAGGAGCGGCTCACCGAGATCTCCGAGCGGCAGTTCGAGACCGACGACCTGCAGCAGTGCATCGACCTCGACGCGGCGTTCCACCGCAGCATGTACCGGATGACGCGCAACGACTACCTCGCCGCCACGGCGGAGATCCACTTCAACCTCGCGCTGCGGCAGTGGTACTTCTGCTCCAAGGTGGTGGAGACCCCCGACTGGACCGGTGTCGACCACCGCCCGCTGGCCGCCGCGATCGCCGAGGGAGACCCGGAGTCCGCCAGCGAGCACATCCGCAAGCACGTGCTGCACGACTCTCAGCAGATCGCCGACATCCTCACCAACTACGGGCTGTAAGCCCGTTCACGGCGGTCCTGCCAGGCACCTTGAAGGAGAGTTCCACCGAATGCCGGCCACCACCACTTCCACCTCGCACGACCTCTTCTCCCTGGACAGGCTCTTCTCCCTGGACGGCCTGACGGCCCTGGTCACCGGCGCGGCCGGCGGGCTCGGCCGCGCGCAGTGCCGCGCGCTCGGCTCGGCCGGCGCGCGGATCATCGCCTCGGACGTCAGCCTCGACGCCGCCCGGCGGTGCTGCGCGTACCTGGAGGAGAACGGCGTCGAATGCCTGCCGCTGGAGATGGACGCCAGTTCGCTTGAAAGCATCGACAACGCCTTCGACGCGCTCGACGCCGCAGACGAGTTCCCCGGCATCGTGGTCAACAACGCGGGCGTCTCCCTGCGCAACGACGCGCTGAGCGCCACGCCGGAGGAGTTCGACACCACGCTGTCCATCAACCTGCGCGGCACGTACTTCGTCGCCCAGCGCGCCGCTCGGCGGATGAGCGAGCGCGGCGGCGGGCGCATCATCAACGTCTCGTCCATCGGCGGCCTCGTGGTGGACGGCGAGCGGTCCTCCGTGTACGACGCCTCCAAGGCCGCCGTCGTCCAGGTCACCAAGAACATGGCCTACGAATGGGGCAAGCACGGGATCAGGGTCAACTCCATCGCCCCCGGGTACATGCGCACCGCGATGACCTCGGACCTGCTGCCCACCAAGGACGTCGAGGATTCGCTGGTCAGGACGCATATCCCGCTCGGGCGCGTCGGAGAGCCCGCCGACCTGGCCGGAGCCGTGGTCTTCCTCGCCTCCGACGCGTCGGCCTACGTCACCGGCCACACCCTCACGGTCGACGGCGGCTGGCTGGTCGCCATGTAGCCGGCTCCCACAAGCCGCTCACGACGTAAACGACTCACACGAGCCTGAGGTGCACCGGCGTCCGGTAGGCCGATAGGGCTCGTACCGATCGCCGGTCTCCACCAGTTGATCAAGAGGCCGGACCGTCGGCAGAGGTGACACAATTGCGTCCATGGCTGATGATGGGCCGTCGAGGCAGACGCTCAGTGCGCTTCCGCCCTACACCACCGTCACCCGCCAGGTGTTCGACGGCCAGGACCTGACCTCGCTACAGGCGATGCATCTGTGGTTCAAGCGGTGCTCCTTGGCCGGAGCCGACCTTCGCCATGCCACCCTGGATGGCTGCTCCTTCATGCTGTGCGACCTACGGGGAGCCGATCTGCGAGGCTCATCGCTGAGGACCGTGAGCTGGGCCGGATGTGATCTTCGGGACGCTGATCTGCGCGACACCGACCTGACCGCAGGGCAGTTCGGGCTGGTCAACACCGGCGCACCACCGCACGGCCTGACCGACGTCACCGGCGCCAAGTTCGACGACGCCATCACCCGTGACCTTCAGATCGACCAGGTCATCGGCTGGGCCCGGTAACCACCCAAGCGCTTCGACGAGCATCACGCCAGACTCCCAGCTGAGATCCTTGTCGGCGTGCTCTCGTTGAAGATGTATGTGAAGTCGGACTCCACTTATCAGTCAGTTCTGACTCCACTTGCTGCCGTGGGCGCCTCGTTGTGTAGGTGAGATTTGACTCCACCTGTTGCGTCGGACACGCGGTCGGAGCGGCTCTGGGTAGGCTCCGGATGTGGATCATCGGGCCTTCGCGCGTGCCGCCGTTCGGATGATGAGGTAGCACGGTGACCAACCACGATGAGGCGGCGACTGTCGGACCGTTGACACTGGCTTGG
This sequence comes from Sphaerisporangium viridialbum, assembly GCF_049674955.1. Classification (GTDB taxonomy): domain Bacteria; phylum Actinomycetota; class Actinomycetes; order Streptosporangiales; family Streptosporangiaceae; genus Sphaerisporangium; species Sphaerisporangium viridialbum. The sequence continues at coordinate 4,941,292 of NZ_CP187232.1, forward strand.
GTGAGCCGGCACCTGGAGGTCGGCGAACGGATCGTCAGAGCTGAGGCACTGCACGGCGGCATCACTGCCGAAATGCGGAGGCTGACCATCGGCACACGGGGCGGAGGCACCCGTGACCTGGTGCTACGGACTTTCGTCAACGTGGAGCACGCCGAGGACTGGCTGAACAGGGAGGCAGGCGCCCTGACCCTGCTCCCGGGGACCGGCGTGCCGGCTCCTGGACTGGTCGCTGTTGATCCGACCGCCGCGCATTGCGAGTATCCGTCGCTCCTCATGACACATCTGGCGGGCCGGACGGTCCTCGACGATGAGGGATTGGAAGCGCGCGTCCCTCTGCTGGCCCGTCAACTCGTGGCGATCCACGCGTTGCGACCCGCCGAGCGGCCCCGGGAGTATGTGGCGTTGACGACCGCCGACACCGTCGTGACTCCAAAGGGCGCAGACGCGGCGGCATGGGCCGCGGCGATCGACGTGATCCGCAAGCCCGCGCCGCCCTATGAAGGGCGATTCCTGCACCGGGACTTCCAACCCGGCAACGTGCTGTTCGACGTGCCGCCCCCACAGCCGGCAGGTGCCCGGATCACCGGCGTCGTCGACTGGGCGGCTACCTCCTGGGGCCCGGCGGATCTCGATGTGGCGCACTGCTCCACCAATCTCGCGCTGCTGCACGGCCCTGCGTGGGGTCTGCGGTTCGCTGAGGCGTATCAGGAGGCAGGCGGGCTGCTGGCCGCAGCCGCGAGCGAGCGGCTGTACTGGCAGGTCCGGGACGGGCTGGCGTGCTCAGAAGAAGTGCATTCGGTGGCGCAGCCATGGCGGGAAGCAGGGAGGACAGAGCTGACGACGCGAGCCGTGGAGGAGCGGCTGGATGCCTATGTCACCGCCCTGATGGACGCGCTGGGCTGAGGGCGATGGTCTTGGCCAGTATCTTCCCGTCAGCCGCCTCCACCAGCTCGTTGACGAGCTTGGTGGCCAGCACGTACTTCACCCGGTACTCGTGCATCGCCGCCTCGGTGCCCAACGCGATCAGGTCGCCCCGGGAGCGAGTCGTCCCGGGGCCGCCGTCGTCCGAGCGGGGGCCTGCGCTCTACCCCAGGTCGGTATGCGGGAGGTAGCGGTCCAGCCGCACCAGGCCCGGATCGGTCGACATGAACGTGTCCATGTCGTCGATCTCCCAGCCGGCCTCCAGCAGCTGGGGCAGGAGCGGGTGCACGCCCGGCACCGCCACCTGGACCTCGTCGACCCCCGGATGCGCGGCGACCGCCGCGAACAGCGCGTCGGCGCAGTCCTGCGGGGTGTCACCCCCCACCGGCCCCACCTCCAGGTCCTCGCCGGTCTCCCTCGCGAACGCGTACCCGCCGCCGGTGACGTGCAGCGTCACCCCGGGCAGGCCCGCGTACCAGGACAGGGCCCCGGCCCGGTCGCCACCGGAGATCCGGGCGTCCAGCTTCACGACCTCCCGCATGCCGGACGGCTCCCCCACCTCCGCCCGGGTCCCATCCACCGGCCCCCGCCCGCCCGGCGCCTCCGCATCTCGGACGGCTAGCCCGGCCGAGGCCTCCGCGTCCCGCGCCTCGGGCCCTCGCGGCCCGGAGTCCTCCGGCGGAGAGAAGGTCAGGTAGATCAGCGGGCACACCGGACGCATTCCCTGCCTTATGTACAGCCCGAGGGCCCTCGGGTCGTCCGACGCGAACGTGACCCGTGGCGTGTCGGACGGCAGCAGCCGACTCAGGATCGTCCGGCCTATCCCGGACGACTGGTGCTCGGGCAGGACGAACAGGTCGCCCAGGTGAGAGACCTCCCCCCGGCGGAGCACCCCGCCGAACCCCACCACGCGCCCGTCGACCTCCCCGACGAGCAGCGTGCCGAACGCCCGCTCGGCGTCGAGGAAGTCCGGCATGCCTGCCCAGTCGTCCAGAAGCTCGAAGTGAGTGGCCACCTCCCGCACGCCCGGCATGTCCGCGTCCCCCGCGACCCGCACGCTGTACTCCCCCATCGCCACTCCCCACCTGCAATTACCCGCGACGCTCCTTACCCTAGAACTCCCCCACCCGCCCTCCTCCACCAGGTGGATTGCCGCGTGTTGAGGAAGCACCGGATCGCACATGGACTATCACATAGGCGGACCTCTGGGGCGGTGGCGGCGCGCTCGGGGTGCCGTCCTGCTGGCGCTCGCTCCGCGCGACGGGCGCCCCGGCCCGGCTCTACGACCCGCGCCGCCACCCCCGGCCAACCAGATGCTCAGCCGGTCGAATTCGAAAGCAGACACGCTCGACTACCTGGTAACGCTATTGCGTAGCAACAAACCCTGCCTGTCTAGACAACCGTGGCAACATTAGAGCATATCTAATAGTTCGAAACGTACGGTGCTCCATTCATCTCCGAAAGCCAGCTTGGCGTGATGGAAGGTATCGAACCCACGAGTTCGGGTTCCAGGTCCTTGAACTGCGATTTGTAGCGCATTACCCGCCTGATAGCGACGCCAACGCGGATCTTGCTCAAGATGCTCTATCTCTTCGTGTCCCTCACGAGCCTGACTTAGGGGAACCATCAGTTGCTCTCTCAACTGACGCACGCGGTCAGCATTGGCGTACCGGCCAGTCGCCAGATCGGCACGCGCCTGACTGCTCACAGGGAAAGCGGCAAGCTCAAATTCTCTGATCAACCGATCACTCAGGCGTACGAGTACGTCTATCTGAGTCTGTGCTGATGACGAACTGAACGCCGTGCGCAGCGCGGTGTCGGAGTCGGGGAGAGAAGCGGGAGCGGGCCTGACTTCCTCCGCGAGTGGCCAGCGGATGGTGACGTAGGTGTGCGGTTCCCCCAGCCACTCCCGTGTGAGACGGATGCCTGTGACGATCTCGACGACAGCCATGGCAGCTGCTTGCCAATCCTCTTCGTCGGCAGCTACAGCCTCTGCAAGCGTCTGGAGCTCTGCGGCGAGTGCAGGGTACTGATCAACCACTGACTCCTCGGGTTCCATCGCGTCCACAGCCACGAGGACGCGACCATTGACGGCGTAGCTGAGCCGATTATTTCCATCTACGTCCCAATAGATGCTGCAGACTCGCCCGTCGGCGCTCAATCGTTCAAGTACTTGTGGGAGGCTTCCCAGGAACCCGCTATATTCGAAGAGCTGCGCCAATCTGTTCGAAATACTGATCGACGTGACCGGATCGGCTCCTCGCGGAATAGCGTCTATCATGACGGGCTCCCGTAGTTCGAGCCGAGTGCGTCCCGCAACCTTTTGGGCCACGGCTTCTATGCTAGATGCCGTCCGGGATTCAACAACGGTCCAGCATATGCTTGTCTCAAGCCAAGGCTCATCAGCAAGAATCTGTCGATAGTAGTCGAGAACATTCTGGTAGGCTTCGTTTGCCATTTTCCGCCTCTGAGATAGGCGATGGGGTGCCCTCTCGCCGTACAGGCTTTTAAGAGCACCCCATCGAAGGTGACTTACTGTAATGTTAGGAAGTACTTATCGTGGTCGAGGATCCGATCTTAGGAGGCGGCTGTACGACCCTGGCGACGGCCGGTCAACTGGGCTGCCGTGGGTCTTGGCCATGGGATGTCTCTGCCATCGCCGACTACGAGACCATGCTGGAGCGCGGTTCAGGTTTCAGGAGGCGAGCTGGCTGTTCAGGTAGGAGCGGAACTCTTTGACCTGGATGGTCTCGGCATACGACTCAAGGCGGTCGGAGAACTTCCGGATGCGTTCGACGGATCGGACGGATGTGAGCGACCTGGCCATCGGGATCGCCGCCCGCGCCGACTCGACGGCCTGCTCCACCTCACCCATGCCGAGGTAGGCCTCAGCGGCGTTCACGCGGTTGAGCTGGGCCGACCGAGGTCGCTTTCTCGCGAACTCGCGCACCGCAGACTCCGCGCAATCGGCCGCCCGCTTGTGCTCGCCCAGCAAGTCCCAGCACATGCCCATCTGGGCGGTCAGCTCTGACTCATCGATCCAGGCGGCGGCCCAGACCGGATCGCGATCGCTCTTGCCCCTGGAGTGCATCCGCTCCGCTTCAGTGAGCAGCCGCTCCACCCCATGAGTGCTGTGCGTGTCGTGGGTCTTGTCCGGTCGGGCCTGCATGGCTGTCGCCCACGCTTCCTTGACCAGAAGCATCGCCAGGACACGTGGCGGAGCCTGCACGCGGCGGGCGCTGTCCATCGCGGCCCGAGTCAACCAGACGGCCTGAGCGGGCTGGTTGAGATGTAGCGCTTGATTCGCCATGTTGGCCAGCACCCAGGCACCCGTCAGAGAGTCGTCTCCGCTTTTCGCCAACCTGAGCGCTTGTCCGAAGTACTGCTGAGCCAGCCCATGGTGATCAAGATCGAAAGCGGTCCAACCGGCCATTTGGGTCATCGCAGCCGCTGCCGTCATCAACTCGGCCCCGACCTTGTCGTTGTAGCGGCCACGTAGGAGCGGTGCGACAACGGTGTTCAGGTAGTCGACCACGGCGGGGCGCACCAGTCCCGCGCCGAACTGGTGGTCCATCTGACCGAACGCCTGCCGGGCTTCGACGATCCGCTGGACGTCGGAGAGTCCGACAGCCCGTCCGGATCCGTGATGCGCCGCCGACGCGGCCGTAGCGCCGTAGCTCCACGCCGACAGCCAGCTGCCGAGGGCGGCAGGAACGAACGGCAGCGCGGCGAGAAGATGGCGCCGTTCCGGATCCACGTCGCACCTCCACAGTCGCCCGGCCGCCTCGACGGTAGCCGCGAGCGACAAGTCACTGAAGTCCGGGCACAGCCAGGCTTCCGTATCGACCGGCTCCCCGCCCTCCACCCACCGCTCGACCTCGATCGGGTCGACCCCGAACACCTCGGCCATCCACGCCCGATACACCGGCCGGATCTCCTGTCTCCCCCGCTCCCAACGGCTCCACGTCGTCGGTGAGACCCACAGCGCCTCCGCGATCGCGTCCTGGCTCATGCCCATCCGCCTGCGCGCCCGCGCCAGCTCCGGACGCCCCTCACCCTGCCCCTGCATGCCCATGACCACCTCCCGACACAATGGGTGACCGATCAGCGACTCATTGTCAACATTCGTAGTGCTGATTCCCCACCCACCGACGGAAACGACCAGAAAACGACCACCCGGCGCGGTGATCCGTACGGCCGGCGGCAGGGATCATCCGGGTTCGGTGACCGGCGGGGCGAACCGCGACGCCCGTGTCAGGCCCTGCCCCTCCAGGTAACCGATGGCGTCTCCTGCTCATCACATTCATCGAGAGCGAGGAGCACACGCATGTGCCTGACCCCCCGACGCCCGGAGGACCCGGCCGGTACGCGCCCCGGACGCCCGGCGCACCCGGCCGCTACGCCCTCCCGACGCCCGGAGGACCCGGCCACGCCCTCTGGACGCCTGCCGGTCGCCGGTCGAGGAGCCACCGGCGTCGTAGAGGGATCTCCAGGAGACGCCTACGCCGATGTCAGCATGCTGGTCACGCCGCTGCACCCGGGCTCGGCCGCACGCCGCGCCCGTGCATTCGTACGCGAGGTACTCCAGAGGGAAGGCATACCCGGCGACGACATCGCGGACGCCGAGATGATCGCGGCCGAGCTCGCCGCCAACTGCGAGCGCCACGGCCGCCCGTCGTACGAAATGCGCGTCTTCATTCTGGGTGGCGTCCCCACCTGGTGCGAGGTCGTCGACAGCGACCCCGACCTTTGCTGGATCCCCGCGGTCCTCGACCGCCCCCTAGTGCAGACCGCCCTGGACCTGTTCTCGGAGAGCAACAGCACCCTCCTAACCGAGGACGGTCGCGGCCTGCTTCTCGTCCGCGAACTCTCCCAGGGACACTGCCGCGCCTACCTCACAACAACCTTCGCCACCGACGCCCCGGCCAAGGCCATCGCCTTCGCCCTCCCAAGCCGCTCGGGCACCCGCCTGACCTGCCCACCCCTCCTACACCTAGGCCGCCACCGAGCCCATCTCCGGCCTTAGGCGGTGTCCACGAACGTTCACGGGGTCGGCCGCCGCACGGCGGCGCCGAGATCGCCGTACCACGCCCCACCGCATCGGCGCCGAACACAAAGCACCGCTGTGGCGGAGATAGAAGGGCGGCGGCCGAACACGAAGCACCACCGTGGCAGGGCAAGGGAGGACGGCGCGACCAGACGCCAAGCACCACAGTGACGGAGAAAGGGAGGACGGCGGCCGAACACGAAGCACCACCGTGGCAGGGCAAGGGAGGACGGCGCGACCAGACACCAAGCACCACAGTGACGGAGAAAGGGAGGACGGCGGCCGAACACGAAGCACCACCGTGGCAGGGCAAGGGAGGACGGCGCGACCAGACACCAAGCACCACAGTGACGGAGAAAGGGAGGACGGCGGCCGAACACGAAGCACCACCGTGGCAGGGCAAGGGAGGACGGCGCGACCAGACACCAAGCACCACTGTGACTGGGAAAGAAGGGCGGCCGGACACCAAGCACCACTGTGACGGAGAAAGAAGGCGACGTGGCCGGACGCGAAGCGTCGCTGTGGCGGGGCACGGAGGACGTTGCTCGCGGTCAGGGTAGGGGGGCCAGGTGCTGGGTGACGGCGGCCGGCAGGGTGGCGCGGCAGGTGGCGGAGTCGTCGGCGGCCCAGCAGGGGTAACCGTCGGGGCGGAACAGCAGGGCGGCGGCGCCGAGGTCCTCGGTGCACTTGGCGTGGACCAGGTCGATCCGGCTGGGGAGCCGGATATCGGCTGGGATGATCCCGGCGAGGTCGAGCAGGACGGCCTGCCCGGCACCGAACAGGGCCGAGAGCCGAGTGGGCCCGGCGTCGGTGACCAGGTCGGCGTCCGGCACCCGCCGCCCGGCGACCGGGTGCCCGCCGGGCAGGTCGTAGCCGAGCGACAGGCCGGACATCAGGCCCGCGAGGTGACGGTTGGCGTCCGGCAGCCGCAGCAGGTCGACGAAGATGTCGCGCAGCGCGGCCACGTCCTCGCTCGGCCGGGGATCGGCCAGGACCCGCTGCGCCGACGTGTGGTGCAGCACCTGGGCGCCCACCGGATGCCGTTCGGTGTCGTAGGTGTCCAGCAGGCCGTCCGGCGCGCGGCCCTGGACGGTCGCGGCCAGCTTCCAGCCGAGGTTGATCGCGTCCTGCACGCCGAGGTTCAGGCCCTGGCCGCCGAGCGGCGGGTGGATGTGCGCGGCGTCCCCGGCGAACAGCACGCGGCCCGCGCGGTAGCGCTCCAACTGGCGGGTGGCGTCGGTGAAACGCGAGGAGTTGTCCACCCCGCTCAGCACGGTCTCCTCGCCGTACAGGGCCCGCAGCGCGGCGGCGATCTCCTCCTCGCCGACCGGAGTGTCGCGGGTGAGGTCCGTCTGGTCCTCGCGGCCGAAGGTGAACCTGTAGCGGTCGCCGCCGATTGGGGCCAGCATGCTCCAGTAGCCGTTCGCCTGGCGGGTGAGGCCGCTGATGTGCCCGATCCGCTCCGGCACCAGCGATGACGCGGCGGACAGCCGGATGTCGGCCAGCACCGCCAGATAGGTGCCGGGTCTGCCCGGAAACGGCAGCCCGAGCAGCTTGCGGACCGTGCTGCGGCCCCCGTCGCACCCGACCAGGTAACGCGCCCGTACCCGGAATCCGCCCGCGGTCACGGTGACACCCGCCCCGCCCGAGGTCACGGTGCAGGGCTCCCCCGGCTCCCCCGGCTCCCCCGCATTCAGGCCGTCACCGGGCTCGACCGCGGTGACCTCGGTGTCGCGGAGTATCCGCGCGCCACGGGCCACGGCGCGCTCCTCCAGCACCTCCTCGATCACCCACTGCGGGATCACGATGGGGTACGGGTGCCTGGTGCGCCATGGGGTGCAGTCCAGCGGCACCGGAAGCATCGCGAAATGCCCGCCCACCGGATCGCGCGTCGTGGCCCGGGCCCGCAACGGCTCCACCAGGCCGCGCAGCTCCAGCAGCTCGGCGGTGCGAGGCTGGATCGCGCCGCCTTTCACCTGCTCGGCGCGCCGTGGCAGCTTCTCCAGCACCAGGGTGTCGACCCCCGCCAAGGCCAGCTCGAACGCGAGCATCAGCCCGGTCGGGCCGGCGCCCGCGATGACGACTTCGGTCTCGATCTCCGTCAGCATTCTTACGCACCCCTCGTCTCGACTGAGTGCAAATGTATACCAGGTGCAGAAAGAGCCCAAGTGCAGTTCGCTGTTACCATGGCCGCCGTGAGCGACGAACCCGGACTGCGTGAGCGCAAGAAGCGGCGGACTCATGCGGCGATCTCCGAGGCGGCGATCGCGCTGTTCCTTGAGCACGGCTTCGACCAGGTCTCGGTGTCCCAGGTGGCCGAGGCGGCCGAGGTGTCGAGGCGCACCCTCTTCGCGTACTTCCCGGCCAAGGAGGACCTCGTGGTCCACCGCCTCGCCGACCACGAGACCGAGGCCGCGCGCGTGGTACGGGGCCGCCCGGCGGGCAGCACGCCGCTGGCCGCGCTGCGCGAGCACTTCCTCGACGGGCTGCGCAGGCGCGACCCGATCACCGGGCTCAACGACCACCCTGCGGTGCGCGCGCTCCTGCGCATGATCCTCAACAGCCCCGCCCTGGTCTCCCGCATGGAGCGGTTCAAGGCCACCGCCGAGCACACCCTCGCCGAGGCGTTGCGCGAGACGGCGGAGGTCCCGCGGCTCACCGCCCGGCTGGCGTCCGCCCAGCTCGTCGCGGTGCAATGGTCGCTGGCGCTCGACAACGCCGAGCGGCTGGCGTCGGGCGAGACCGCCGAGGCGCGTTACCCGGGCGCGGTGAGCGACGCCGAGCACGCGTTCTCCCTCCTGGAGAACGGCCTGGGCCACCTGCCCCCGCACCCGTGAGGCGGCCCATGCGCGTGACACCTCGCCGGCGATCGGCGGACGCGGCGGAAGAAGTCGCGGACGTCACCGGCGGGCCCGGAGCAGGAAGCGGCCCGGAAGCCACGCCGAGGCGATGGCTTCCGGGCCGGTGTTCACGACGGGCTACGCGGTGATCCCCGCCAGGCGGAGGCAGAGGGACTTCACCTCGGTGGCGGCGTACGACTCCTGGTCGAGCGGCTCACTGCACAGCAGCACCGGGGCGTCGCGGAGGTCGCTGGGCAGGCGCCCGTGGCTGCCGCGTACGGGGGCCGGGTCCAGCGGGACGACCGGCATCGTGTAGCGGAAGCCCAGGGTCTTGCGGGCGAGCGCCATCCCGGCCTTGGCCTTCACGAACGGGTCCTCGGGGTTGAGGAACAGCTCGGCGGGGTCGTAGCCGGGCTTGCGGTGGATGTCGACCAGCCGGGCGAAGTCCGGGGCCAGGTCGTCGTCCAGCCAGTAGTAGTAAGTGAACCACGACTCGGGCGTGGCGACCGCCACCAGCTCACCGGCCCTAGCGTGGTCGAGGCCGTGCGCCGCCTTGCCCGCCTCGTCCAGCACCTCGTCCACGCCCGGCAGCGCGGACAGGATGGACCGCACCTTGGCCACGTCGGCGGGGTCCTTCACGTAGATGTGGGCGAGCTGGTGGTCGGCGACGGCGAACGCGCGCGAGGTCCAGGGGTCGAGGTACTCCATCCCGGCCTGCCGGTAGACCGACAGCAGGCCCTCCTGGCGCAGGACCCGGTTGATGTCGACCGGGCGGGAGACGTCGGTGATGCCGTACTCCGACAGCACGACCGTCACCGCCCCCATGGCGTCCGCGTCGTCCAGCAGCGGCTTCAGCGCGGCGTCGATCTCGCGGGCGGCGGCCACGGCCTCCGGCCCCGACGGGCCGAACCGCTGCAGGTCGTAGTCGAGGTGGGGGATGTAGACGAGGGTCAGGTCCGGGTTCTCCCGGGCGAGCATGATCCGGGAGGCGTCCACGATCCACTGGCTGGACGCGATGCCCGCCTTGGGCCCCCAGTACGAGAACAGCGGGAAACGGCCGAGCTCCCGGGTGAGGTCCACGCGCAGCGACGGCGGGGTGGTGTAGCAGTCGGGGCCCTTGCGGCCGTCGGCGTGGTAGATGGGCCGGGGTGTCACCGTGAAGTCGGTGGCGGCGCCCATGGCGTACCACCAGCAGATGTTGGCGACGCGGTAGCCGGGGTGGACCCTGCGGGCGTCGTCCCAGATCTTGGGCCCCTCGACCAGGGCGTTGTGCTGGCGCCACAGCAGGACCTCGCCGAGGTCGCGGAAGTACCAGCCGTTGCCGACGATCCCGTGGTCGCGCGGCAGGGCACCGGTGAGCAGGGTCGACTGCACCGAGCAGGTCACGGCCGGGAGCACCGTCCCGAGCGGGGCGGGGCGGCCGAGCCGCGACAGGTTGGGCATGGATTCGAGCAGGCGGGGGGTCAGGCCGACCACGTCGATGACCACCAGCGGCCTCACGGCGCCGTTCGTTCCGATCGTCACGGGGTCTCCTCTTTCAGTCCGAGGTCGATGAGGCGGTCGCGCATCCAGGCGAGCTCCAGCGCGATCCCCTCCACCAGGGCCTCGTCGGTCTTGGGTCGTCGGTCTTCTGGCAGCGCCTGCCAGGTGTAGGTCTCCACCTCGACGTGGCGGGTCAGCGCCGAGGGCCCCGCGAGCAGCGTGCGCAGGGTCTGGTCCAGCACGCCCTGCGTCGAGGCGAGCGGCGGGGCCGGGGTGGCGTGCAGCGGGACGTGGAAGTGGACCCGCCAGGGCGCGTCGCCCGGCAGTTCCCCGCCGAGCGCCTCGCCGAGGTCGTCGGCCTGAAGCAGACCGCCGCCGGGGGCCCCGCCCGGCTCGCGGGTCTGGTGGATGAAGCGCGGCTCGGCGAAGGCCGCGAGCGCCTCCCGGGACTCCACGTCCGAGGGGTGGTCGACCTGGAGCGCGCACGACGCCTGGAGCTTCACCACCGGCAGGCCCGCCGCGGCCAGCCGCGCCACGGCCTCGCCCGGCTCCTCGAACTGCACGGCGAGGTGGCAGGCGTCCAGGCAGACGCCGAGGTAGTCGTGGTCGGCCCCGCCCAGGTGGTGCGCCGCCTGCGTCGTGTTCTCCACGACGCAGCCGGGCTCGGGCTCGAAGCCGACCCGGATCGTACGGCCCGTCGTGGCGGCCACCTCGGCGAGTCCCTCGGCGAGCCGGTCGAGCATGCGCGCCGCCGTGCCGGAACGCTCGGGCGTCCAGGGTGTGCGCCAGGCGAGCGGCAGGGTCGAGATGCTGCCCGACCGCACGTCGTCGGGTAGCAGGCCCGCGAGCACTCGGGCCAGCGCCAGCGTGTAGCCGAGCCTCGCCTCCGTGGTCCAGTCGGGGTGGTAGACGCGCAGCTTGGGCGACCCCGGCACGGCCGACCCGGCGTCGCTCTCGCCCTCGTAGTCGTGGAATCCCTGGTAGGGGAACCCGTTGAGGGTGACGACCTCCAGCCCGTGCCCGGCGAGCGCCTCCCGCAGCCGTACGGCCTCACCGGGCTCGGCGGTCAGCGCGTCGCAGACCGGCCGCGACAGCCACAGCCCGAGCCCGAGCCTCGGCACGCCGAGCCTCTCGCGCACCGGCCCCGCGTAGCGGCGGAGCTGGTCGAGCACTCCGGCCACGTCCTCGGCGGGATGGACGTTGGTGCAGTAGGCCACGTGGACCACCGAACCGTCCGGATGCCGGAACCTCATGACGAAGCCCCCCTCGCGTGATCGGCCGCGCGCCTAGTCACGGGGCGCCCCGCGGAGGATGCTGTTGCCCGCGTACTCCTGGCCGGCGGTCACGTCCGTGAGGTCCAGGCGGCCGCTCTGGCCGTAGAAGGCGACGGGGTTGTCCCACAGGAGGGCCTCCGCCTCGGCCTCCGCGAACCCGGCGCCGAGCATGGCGTCGGCCACGGCCCGGGTCTTCAGCGGATCGCTGCGGCCCCAGTCGGCGGCCGAGTTGACCAGCGCCCGCTCCGGGCCGTACTCCTTGAGGATCGCGACCATCCTGGCCTCGTCCATCTTGGTGTCGGGGTAGACGGAGAAGCCCATCCAGCAGCCGCTCTCCTTCACCATGCCGACCGTCATCTCGTTGAGGTGGTCGACCAGCACCCGCTCGGGCGGCAGGCCGGACTCGCGGACGACGTCGAGCGTGCGCCTGGTGCCGGAGGCCTTGTCGCGGTGCGGGGTGTGGACGAGCACCGGGAGGTCGTGCTCGATGGCCAGGGCGAGCTGCCGGGCCAGGGCCTCGTCCTCGGCCGGGGTGATGTCGTCGTAGCCGATCTCGCCGACCGCGACGACGCGGTCCTTGGCGAGGTAGCGCGGGAGCAGGTCGAGCACCGGCCGCAGGCGCGGGTCGTTGGCCTCCTTGGGGTTCAGCGCGATCGTGCAGTGGTGGACGATGCCGAACTGCGCGGCGCGGTAGGGCTCCCAGCCGAGGAGCCCGTCGAAGTAGTCGGCGAACGTGTCGGGCGACGTGCGCGGCTGGCCCAGCCAGAAGGCCGGCTCGACCACGGCGCGCACCCCGGCCGCGTACATGCGCTCGTAGTCGTCGGTCGTGCGTGAGGTCATATGGATGTGCGGGTCGAAAATTCGCATGGTGGTTCCTCTTCGATCAGGCTGAAGCGTGCGGGTGGCCTTCGGCGAGCAGGGCGCGGACCTTGGTCAGCACGGCCGGGTGGCGTTCCACCAGCGGCCACACGTCCGGGGGCACCTCGCGCCCGGCCATCAGGCGCTCCTGCGCGTAGTCGGCCAGCATCCTGGCCAGCTCCTCGTCCGCCCGCCGGTCGAGCCCGGCGACGGCGCTGAGCGGCACCCCGATGAACACGCACTTCAGCACGGCCTGCCTGTAGGAGTGATCGGGCAGGTGCTCCGCCGCGTAGAGGCCGAGGGCGGCCGCCACGAGCCGGGCGTCGTTGGTGCGCAGCGCGTCCCGCACGATCGGCAGCCCCGCGTCGCCGAGCGCCCGCCCGGCGGCGAGCGCGGGCAGCGCCTTGAGCACGGCGAGCCGCTCGGCGGCGTCCCCGTGGGCGTACAGCTCGAACAGGGTGCGCCCGAGCGGTGCCCCTGTCGAGGGCAGCGCGAGCAGCAGCTCGGCCCGCACCGCCTGGTCGACCGTCCAGCCGGGCTCGCCGGGGATCGGGCCCCGGCCGCAGGCCCGCCCGGCCGCGGGGAACAGCGCGGCGAGCGCCGCCTCGTCCTCGCGGACGCGTTCCGTGGACGCCTTCAGCCAGCGGGCGCCCGCCTCACCCAGGTCAGGCCCGGGTACGTATGACGTGGTCATCATGGTCTCCCACCTCTCACGGCTCGGCTTTCCTTCACTGCGCCGCTCCCAGGCCGGGTGGCTCCAGCTCGCGCAGGAAGCGCAGGGAATGCGCGGCGACCAGGGGCGCGGCGTGGCTGTGCCGCGGCAGCTCCACGCTCACCAGGCCCCGGTACCCGGTCTCGTCCAGCGCGGCGAGGACCGGCGGAAAGTCGATCTCCCCCTCGCCGAACTCCAGGTGCTCGTGCACGCCGCGCCGCATGTCCTCGATCTGCACGTTGACCAGGTGCGGCCCCGCCCTGCGCACGCAGTCGGGCACCGGGTCGGGCTCAAGGCAGCGGCAGTGGCCGATGTCCAGGGTCAGGCCGAGCCGTTCGGGTCTTCCCGCCAGCTCGTGCAGGCGCTCGAACCCGGCGATGGTGTCGACGAGCATGCCGGGCTCCGGTTCGAAGCCGAGCGTGACGTCGCGGGCGCCCGCCTCGCCCAGCACGGCCGCGACCCCGGCGACCAGGTTGCGCCAGGCCTCCTCCTCGCCCACCTCGGGAGGGCGGATCCCACTCCAGAAGGAGACGGCCTCCGCGCCGAGGTCGGCGCCGATGCGCACGGCGCGCAGCAGCAGGTCGACGCGGGCCGCCGCCGCCTCCGGGGGGTGGAGCAGCGTCGGATGGTGCTTGCGGAGCGGGTCGATGACGTAGCGCCCGCCCGTCTCGATCACCACGGACAGGTCGAGGTCGCGCAGCCGCTTGGCGACCCGGTCCACCTGGTGGCCGATGTCGGCCGCGTAGGGGTCCAGGTGCCCGGCGTCCAGGGTCAGCGCGACGCCGTCGTATCCCATGTCGGCCAGCACGACGAGAGCCTCGTCCAGGCGGTGGTTGCTGAAGCCGTTGGTGCCGTAGCCGAATCTCACGTCGGGGAGACCTTTCTCGACAGCTTCCTGGCCAGGGGGTGGGCCGCCGCGAGCGCGACGGCCGTGGCGAGCCCCCCGCGTCCGGCGGTGAGCGCGGCCTGCAGGGGCAGCAACCCGAGGATGCTCTGGCCCACGGCCGCCCGGGTGCGTCCCGCGTCGGGGTGGCGGGCGGCGTCGAGCTGCGCCCGGCCCACCAGCCCCGCGTACGCCGCCGTGAGCCCGAACCCGGCCAGCTTGCGCAATGCGAGCGCGCCCGGTCGCACGGGGGCGACGGCGGATGCGGTGACGGTGGAGACGTGGACGGCCGCGAGGCCGGTGGCGACGGCCGTCGCGGTGAGGGCGGTGGCGGACCTGGCCTTCGATCCTCCCCCGACCTCGCCCCGGCTCAGCGCGGTGACGCCGTAGGTGTGCGCGGCCACGGCGCCCGCCGCGAGCATGCGCGCCTTCCCCTCTCCGGGAGAGGCGCCCGACGTGCCTCCGAGGACCACGTCCAGCCCGCGCGCGGCGGCCATCGCCAGCGGGCCGGCGGCCGTGTCCTTCAGGGCGAGGTCGTAGGCCCACACGACGGCGGCCAGCCCGGTGGCGACGCCGAGGGCTCCGCGCCCGCCGGTCCTGGCGGCGGCCACCAGGCCCAGCGCGGTCAGCCCTGCGGCGAGGCCGAGCGCCTGGCCCGGCCGCACGCGCCCCGACGGGATCGGCCGCTCGGGCCGTTCGACGGCGTCCAGGTCGCGGTCGGCGTAGTCGTTCAGCGCCATGCCCGCCCAGTACAGGCAGACCGACGACAGCGCGAGGCCCGGCCTGACCGACCCTCCGGCGGAGACGTCGCCGGGCACGGTGAGCGCGGCGGGGGCCCGGACAAGTTCGGCCAGCGTCGCGAGGTCGACGGTCACGCGAGTCCCCCCGCGAAGGCGCGGAGCAGCTCGTACTGGCTCTGGAGGCGGTGCTCGTCCAGGGCGATGGGGTCCTTGAAGAAGAAGCCCAGCTCCTTGACGGCCCCCGAGCGGCCGCGCTCGTGCGCACGGGCCATCAGCCTGGCGAGGTCCAGCACCAGGGGCGCGGCGAGCGCCGAGTCGCAGCCCTGCCAGGTGAACTGCAGCGTCATCCGCACGCCGAGGAAGCCCTCGAAGGTGATGTGGTCCCAGGCGGTCTTCCAGTCGCCGAGGTGCGGCACGTGGTCGATGTGGGTCTGGCCCTCGACCTGGTGGCCGAGTATGCCGGGCAGCGCCCGGTCCTTGGAGATCCGCTTGCTCTCCCCGGCGGCGGGGTCGGCCAGGGTGGCGCCGTCACCCCCGCCGAGCAGGTTCGTCCCCGACCACGACCGCACGGCGAGAGCGCGGTCGGCGAACATCGGGGCCAGCGCCGTCTTGACCAGGGTCTCCCCCGTCTTGGCGTCACGGCCGGCGTACGGGACGCCCTGCGCGCGGGCCAGCTCGTCCAGCGCGGGGAGTGAGACGCCGGTGGAGGGGGTGAAGTCGATGTACGCGCAACCCGCGCTGAGCGCGGCGAAGGCGTACAGCGAGCTGGGCGGCAGCACGTTCCCCGGGAGTTCCAGGGCGCTGGTCAGCGCCGCGAGGCTCTGGTGCGCCGGGTGCGGCCGGGCGGGCGGCTCGGTGGAGGCGACGTGGATCACGACCACCCGGGCGAGGTCCCGGCGCTCGCGGAAGTCACTGATGTCGCGGACGAGCCTGCGAGCGATGGCGGCCTGGGTCTCCTCCCCGGCCTCCTCGCCGATCTCCGTGCCCGCCATGGAGCCGTGCCGCTCTCCGGCGGCGATGCCGGGCCGGACCTCCGCGTCCGCCGCCTCGAGGTCCTGGCGTACGAGCTCGGCGAGCGGCGGGGGGATGACCCCGGCGCGGCTGAGCTCCTCGGCCCTCTTGGGCAGCGGCGTGCTCGCGATGTCGTGGCCGCCGAAGACCAGCCGGTCCAGCGGCGGCAGTCCCGCCGCCGCGAAGTCGGGCCCCTCTGTCACGCATCCGATGGGCGCCGCGAGCCCGGACCGTAACGCCGCCGCCCCGGTGACGACCGTGGTGGCCACCGATCCCCGTGCCCCGACCAGCCAGACTCCGACGTCCATCAGCTTCTCCTTCTTCTCACGAGCCGGCCGCCGACTGGCCGGCCTCTTGCGGTGGAGCAGAGAGGGTCTCCGCCCCGGCTCCCATCGCCGGGACGCCCGTGGGACCCGGACATCCGTATGTCCGGAACACCACCGATGCCCGGAACACCCAAATGAGGGCGTTCCGGGCAGAAATCACCTCTACGTTCTACTTGGTGATCGTGAAGGTGTCCACGTCGAACAGGGATCCCCCGTTACCGGTGAAGACCAGGAACACCGGTCCCGACGCCGAACCGCTCAGCGTCGTGGACACGTTCTGGAAGGTGTCGAAGCTGCCGGTCGACGGAACCGTGACCGTGCCCAGCAGCGTGCCCGTCTGCGAGCCCGAGCGGACCTGGATCGCCCCGCCCGCGCCGCCCGAGGAAATACGGGCCGTGAACCCGGTCGCCCCCGCCGTGCTCACCGACGCGTACCCGGCCCAGTCGCCGTTGTCGATGTAGCCGACCGTCTTGCCGCCGCTGGCGCCCGCGTGGTTCGCGATCTGCACGCCCGACTGCGAGGTGTACGACTCGCCCTCCACCGGGGTGGGGGCGGTGGTCTTGGTCAGCGAGAAGGTGTCCACGTCGAACAGCGAGCCGGCGCCGCCAGTGAAGGTCAGGAACAGCGGCCCCGTCCCCGCACCGTTCAGCGTCGTCGTCACGTTCTGGAAGTTCTCCCAGCCGCCGGTCGAGGGAACGTTCACCGAGCCGAGCACGGGCCCGGTCTGCGAGCCCGAGCGGATCTGGATCGTGCCGCCCGGCCCGCCCGAGGAGATGCGGGCCGTGAACCCGGTCGCCCCGGCCGTGCTCACCGACGCGTACCCGGCCCAGTCGCCGTTGTCGATGAAGCCGAGCGTGTTACCGCCGCTCGCGCCCGCGTGGCCCGCCACCTGCACGCCCGACTGCGACGTGAACGACTCCGCCTCGATCGTGCCGCCCGGAGGGGGACCGGTCGGCGGGGCGCAGTTGGCCGTGACCATGCCCGCCGTGTACCTGATGCCGCCGAGCAGCAGCGCCCGGTAGGCCGGGTCCGCGTAGGACTCGATCGTGTGCCCGAGACCGGTGTAGAACGACCGGCCGGACGCCTGCGGGTGACACCAGGTGATCGGATGATCCCCGCTCATCTCGCCGCCGGTGTAGCTGCCCTCGTCCAGGCTCTGCAGCACGTGGACGGTCGACCGGGGGTTGGTGCGGTAGTTGTACCACTCGTCGGTCCGCGACCACGTGGCCGCGAGGCCCGAGGTGGCGGGGTGCGTGCGGTCCTCGTTCTTGACCGTCGCCTGCTGGATCGCCGGGTGGCTCTTGAACCAGGCGCCGACCAGCTGGCCGTAGTACGGCCAGTCGTACTCGGTGTCGGCGGCGGCGTGGATGCCGACGTAGCCGCCGCCACCGTTGACGTACGAGGTGAAGGCCGTCTGCTGGGCGTCGTTGAGCACGTCGCCGGTCGTGCTGAGGAAGACGACCGTCTTGAACTGCGCGAGGTTGGCCGTGGTGAAGGCCGTGGCGTCCTCGGTGGCGGTGACGGTGAAGTTGTTCGCGGTGCCGAGGTCGCGGATCGTCTGGATTCCGGTGGGGATGGAGTCGTGCCGGAACCCGGCGGTCTTGGAGAAGACCAGCACCTTGTAGGCGGGGTCCGCCGCGTGGGCGGCAGTGGGCGCGAACTGGGTGACGATCAGGGTGGCGGCGATCACTGCCAGACCACCCCGTAGGGCGCGGAGCATGGCTGTCCTTTCGTCTACGGATCGCCCGGCGCGAGGTGACCCCCGCGCCGGGCTCGCCGATCCGGGCGGCGCGGGCCCCTTCGGGGAGCCCGCGCCGTTCCGGCAGTGCCGCTAGCGGGTGATGGTGAAGGTGTCGATGTCGAACAGCGAGCCGCTGCCGCCGGTGAACGACAGGAACAGCGGTCCGGTCGCCGTGCCGGTCAGCGTGGTCGACACCGTCGTGAAGTTGTCGAAGCTGCCGGTGTTGGCGACGTTGACCGAACCGAGGAGGGTGCCGGTCTGCGAGCCGGAGCGGATCTGGATGGTGCCGCCGGGGCCGCCGGAGGACACCCGGGCCGAGAAGGTCTTCGCGCCCTGGGTGTTCACCTGCGAGTACCCGGCCCAGTCGCCGTTGTCGATGTACCCGAGCGTCAGGCCGCCGCTGGCGCCCGCGTGGCCGGCCGTCTGCACGCCCGACTGCGAGGTGAAGGCCTCGCCCTCGGTCGTGGTGGAGGTGCCGGTGCCGGTGTTGAGGGTGTAGGCGTCGAGGTCGAACAGGTTGCCCTGGCCGGTCACGCCCTTGAACACCAGGTACAACGTCGTGGCGCCCGCCGGGACGTTGCTGAGGTTCCCGGTGACGTTCACGAAGGTGTCCCAGCCGCCGGTGTTGGCGACGTTGACCGACCCGAGCAGGGTGCCGGTCGCCGAACCCGCCCGCACCTCCAGCGTGCCGCCGGCGCCGCCGGAGGAGACCCTCGCGGTGATGCTCTGGGCGTTGGAGACGTTGTACGGGGTGAAGGAGATCCAGTCGCCGTTGTCGGTGAAGCCGACGGTCTTGGCGCCCTCGGCCCCGGCGTGGTCGGCGGTCTGGATGCCGTTCTGCGCGCCGAAGTGCTCGGCCTGGCGGTGCCTCGGCTGCAGCGTGCGGGTGCTGGTCGAGGTCAGGCCGCCCTTGTCGGTGTAGGAGGCGGTGAAGACGCCGAAGATGTTCGCCGCGGCGTCGTGCTCACCGTCGACCGGGACCGCGATGGATCCACTGCAGCCGGTCTTGGAGGTGATCTGGTGGGCGTGGCTGTCGTGACCGAGGCTGTAGGTCACCGTCACCTTGGAGCAGTCGATCGTGCCGTCCTCCGGGTCGCTGACGTTGACCTGGAAGGGCACGGTGTCACCGAAGGAGAACAGCTGGCCGTCCACCGGCTGTGCCAGCGTCACCGTCGGCGCGGTGTTGCCGACGCTCACGATGACGCTGGCGGTCCCGGTCAGCCCCTGGGGGTCCTTGACGGTCAGCGTCGCCGTGTAGGTGCCGTTGGTGGTGTAGGTGTACGTGGGGTTGGCCGCGGTGGAGGTGGCGCCGTTGCCGAAGTTCCACGAGTAGGTCAGCGCGCCGCCCTCGGGGTCGGAGCTGCCGGCCGAGGAGAAGGTCACCGCGAGCGGGCTCGGACCCGAGGTCTTGTTGGCAGAGGCCTTGGCGATCGGGTTGCGGTTGGTCCCGCCGATGTACTCGATCCGCCAGAGCGCCTGGTTGTTGCTGCCGGTGCCGTAGTCGAGCACGTACAGCGCGCCGTCCGGGCCGAAGGCCATGTCCATGACCTGCGTGCCGGTCCAGGGGAAGGCGCCGATGTCACCGTAGGTGCCGTCGGCCTTGACCTCGATGGCCTTGATCCACCTGCGGCCGTACTCGCCGGCGAAGAACCTGCCGTCCAGGGACTGCGGGAACTTGATCGCGGAGTTCAGCGAGGCGTCGTACCGGTAGACCGGACCGCCCATCGGCGACTCGGACCCGCCGCCGAACTCCGGCGGGGACCCGGCCTCGCCGCCGTACCTGATCCAGCTCGGCTTGGCCGCGGGCAGCTTGGCCACGCCGGTGTTGCGGAAGGACGCGTTGGTCGCCCCGCCCGCGCAGTCGAACTTCGCCCCCGAGGGGCCGCTGGGGAAGGTGTACTTGTTGTAGGTCTCCGCGGTGGTGTTCGTGCCGGTGCAGTACGGCCAGCCGAAGTTGCCCGCGCTGGTGATCCGGTCGAACTCCACCTGGCCGCCCGGGCCTCGGTTCGGGTCGGGACCGCCGGCGTCCGGGCCGTAGTCACCCAGGTAGACGATGCCGGTGGCCTTGTCGACCGACATGCGGAACGGGTTGCGGAAACCCATGCCGTAGATCTCGGGCCGCGTCTTGGCCGTCCCCGGCGGGAACAGGTTGCCCGAGGGGATGGTGTAGGTGCCGTTGGCCTCCGGGTGGATGCGCAGGAGCTTGCCGCGCAGGTCGTTGCTGTTGGCTGAGGTGCGCTGCGCGTCGAACTGCGGGTTGCGGTCGGTGCGCTCGTCGAGCGGCGAGTACGAGTTGGACTCGAACGGGTTGGTGTCGTCACCCGTGGTGAGGTACAGGTTGCCCGCCGCGTCGAAGTCGATGTCGCCGCCGACGTGGCAGCACTGGCCGCGGTCGTTGGCGACCTGGAGCACGACCTTCTCGCTGGCCATGTTGAGCGTGTCGTCGGCGTTCAGGGTGAAGCGCGACAGGTTCAGGTTGCCCTTCCACGCGTCGAACTGCGCCTGCGTGCCGCTGGTCGGCGCGTCGCCGTCCGGCGTGCTCAGCCTGGGCGAGTAGTACAGCCAGACGTAGCGGTTGGTCGCGAAGCCCGGGTCGACCGCGACGCCCTGCAGGCCCTCTTCGTCGTGGGTGTAGACGTTGAGCTTGCCGGCCTGCTTGGTGCTGCCGGCCGAGGTGGTGACCCGCACTGTGCCGTCACGAGCGGTGTGGATCACCGAGCGGTTGGGGAGCACCGCGAGGGACATGGCCTCGCCGAGCGCCGCGCCTCCGGTGGCCAGGTTGACCTGCTGGTAGTCGGAGGCCGGGATCACGGAGGCGTTCGCCGCCGGGCCGGTGGCCGAGACCGTCGCCAAGCCGCCGGAGATTACCAGCGTGACCGAGGCGAGTAGTCGTGTCCACGACCGAGGACGTGGTGACATGGGGGGTCCTTTCCTGACTTGGGGGGTCAGTCAGGCAAGGCGCGCGCCGCCGCGCTTGTTGCCGGGTACTGCGGTTGGGGGGTGCAGTGTGCTGTGCCGCTGTGCCCCTGGAGGGGTGCCGCCTCCAGGTCGTGTACCGCCGGGCCTGCGTTCCGCCCGGCCACGAGAAGTGCTGCAAAAAGCGTATCAAATCATGAAAGAAATCGTCATCTCCCTGCCAGATTTGTTGGGGTCGCGACCGGGGCCAGGCCGATCGCGGCTGGGTCATTGATCACCTGGTCGACCACCATGCTCGCGGCGCCGCGCGAGGCGGCGCCGAAGCCGAGGCCGGACGCCAGGAACCGGCAGCGGGCCGCGGGTCCGGCGATCACCAGGCGCTCCAGCTCCGCCTGGGCGGGCGGGATCAGCCGCTCGGCGAGCTTCGCGAAGTAGCCACCGAGCACGATGGCCCTCGGGTTGAAGAGGTTGACCAGGATGGAGCCGCCGAGCCCCAGCCATCGCCCGACTTCCGCCACCGCGGACAGCATGCGCGGGTCGCCCAGGGCCAGGCCACGGGCGATGTCGGCCACCCTCTCCTCGGGGTCGGGCATCGGCGCGGTGCCGAGCTCGTACGCCAGCTCGGGCGTGACCGCCCTCACCAGCGTGGCCAGCCCGACCTTGGTCTCCCAGCAGCCGGTGCGCCCGCAGCCGCAGCGGCTGCCCGTCGGGTCGACGGGCAGGTGCCCGACCTCCCCGGAGAACCCGTCGGCGCCGCGGAGCAGCCGGCCGCCGACGACGATGCCGCCGCCGACCCCGACCTCCCCGGTGAGGTAGACCATGTCGGCCGTGCCCGCGGCGACGCCGCCGGTGTACTCGGCCAGGGCCGCGAGATTGGCGTCGTTGTCCACCATGACCGGTGCCCGCACGTCGCCGATCTCGGAGCGCAGCCGCTCGGCCAGGGGCAGGTCGCGCCAGCCGAGGTTGGGCGCGAAGGCCACGTGACCACGGGCGACGTCGACCAGGCCGGGGACCGCCACCCCAATGCCCGCGGGGGAGGCCCCGGCGCGGACGAGGTCGTCGATGGCGTCCTTGGCCACCCGGCCCAGCTCCTTGAGCGAGCGGTCGGGGCCCATGCCCATGGCGTCGAAGCCGACGCGCCGCTCGACCAGGACCCGGCCGCCGAGGTCGGTGCCGTAGACGGCGACGTAGTCGACGTTGATCTCGGTGCCGAGGATGCCGACGTGCGAGCCGTCCAGCGCCACGGCCCGCCGGGGACGGCCGACGGCGCCCACGTGCTCGATGCCGACCTCGCGGACCAGGCCCCGGTCGAGCAGCTCCGCCATCAGGCTCGATACGGTCGCCCGGTGCAGGCCGGTCGCGTCCGCGATGTCGGAGCGGGAGCAGGATCCCTCGTCGCGCAGGTGGCGCAGCACGAGGGCGAGGTTGGCACGGCGGAGCGAGGCGTGACCCGCCGCCTGCGCGCGGACTCCTGCCGCGCGAGTCGGAGGTTGCCTCTGCGCCACGCCATCACCACGCCCAGTTTGTATGTATCCAAGAACAATTAACCGAGTTCTAACACGAAGAGACGCTGCCGTAAATCCCCACAGGTGGTAACGACTTCGCATCCCCCGGACACCCCGAGGTCGGCGCGACGCGGCGACTCACGTTACAGAAGCGTTACGGAAGGCGAAGCGCTTCGACACTTGCACGTGACCGAATGGCGCTCTTTAATTCGACAAGTCCTGCAAATAAGTTCCGTAGTCCCGCAAGTTGCTCGTCGATCTGTGAAATTTCACGAGGAGAGTTGCGGTGATCGCCCCCTGAACTCCCGTCCGTCCGGCCGACCAGACCCGTGACGGAGCCGTTCCCGCCGACTTCGGCTTCGCCGCGGTGGTGCCGCTCGAATCGGGCGGATGGACGGGACTCTCTCCGGCCGGCCATGGAAGGCCAGGACCTGCCATGGCCGGCCGGCATCAATGCGGAAGTGAGCGCGGAAGTAGGCGCGGACACGCGGAACGCCCGTCGACGCGGCACCGGCGGCCCCCCATCGACGCGAGGAGTCAACACCATGCCCAACTGGCGCAGCGTGACAGCCGCTGCCGTCCTGCTCATGGCGTCCGGTCTGATGTCGGTGCCGGCCCAGCCGGCCCTCGCCTCTGGAGCCGCCCCCCAAGCCGCCTCCGGAGCCGCGGCCGCCGCGGCGGCGCACACCAACACCGACGTCCATCTGTTCTACTACCCCTGGTACGGCTCCCCCGCCGTGGCGGGGAGCTACCGGCACTGGCCGCAGGGCGGCCACAACCCGCCCGGCGACATCGGCGCGGACCTCTACCCGAAGCTCGGCGCGTACGACTCCGGCGACCTCGCCGGCGCGGTCAGCCAGCACATGCGGTGGATCCAGCAGTCGGGCGCGGGCGTCATCGTCTTCAGCTGGTGGGGGCAGGGCTCCTACGAGGACCAGCTCGCGGCGGGGGTGCTCGCCACGGCCGCGCGGTTCGGGATCAAGGTGGCCTGGCACCTGGAGCCGTACAGCGGGCGCACGGCCGCGTCGACGGTCGCCGACATCAACTACATCAACTCCAAGTACGGGAGCAGCCCGGCGTTCTACCGTGACGGCGCGCACGGCAACCGCGGCGCGTTCTACGTCTTCGAGAGCCTGCGGATCACCGACTGGACCGCGCTGGACCAGGTGAAGTCGAGCAGCATCGTGCTCGCGCAGACCACCGACACCTCCAAGGTCGCGCACTTCGGCGGCATGTACACCTACGACGCCATCGCCGGCGCGACCGCGCCCGGCTGGAAGGGCGCGAGCGACTTCTGCACGGCGAACGGCCTGGTTTGGGCGCCTTCGGTCGGCCCCGGGTACATCGACGACCGCGCCGTGCCCGGAAACACCACCCCGACGCTCGCGCGGAACAACGGCGCCACCTACGACACCGAGTGGCAGAACGCCCTGGCCGCGGCCAATGGCGGGCCGCCGAGCTGGGTCTCTGTCACCTCGTTCAACGAGTGGCACGAGGGCTCGGTGCTGGAGCCGGCGTCCTCCGCCCCGCCCGCCGGGTTCGGCTACCAGACCTTCAACGGCGCCTACGGCAAGACGGGCGCCGCCGCCGAGACCGCTTACCTGGACCGGACCAGGTACTGGGTGGAGCAGTTCACCGGCACGACCCCGCCGCCGCCCGCCGAGCCGAACCTCGCCGCGGGCAAGCCGATCACCGCGAGCAGCTCCACACCGGGATTCTGGCAGTACTACGCCAACGACGGCAACGCCCTCTCCTACTGGGAGAGCGCCAACAACGCCTGGCCGCAGACGCTCACCGTCGACCTCGGGTTCCCCACGAGCGTCAGCAAGATCGTGCTCACCCTGCCGCCGCCGGCGACCTGGGGGACCAGGACCCAGACCCTGACGGTGCTGGGCGGCACGAGCGGCCCCCCGTACGGAACGCTGGTGGGGTCACGGGGCTACACCTTCAACCCGGCGACCGGCAACACCGTGACGATCACCTTCCCCGCCACCCCCCTGCGCCAGATCCAGCTCAAGTTCACCGGCAACACCGGCTGGCCCGCCGCGCAGATCTCCGAGTTCCAGGTCTACAGCGTGTAGCGGCCCCCACGCCCTGAAGGCCGCCGATCGAGGCGCGGCCTGACGGGCCGGCCCCTCGTGCGCGTCAGATGACCGTCCGGCCTTCCCGCCGGGCGGTCATCCGGCATTTTGCGGTACGGGTGACTTCGCTGACGCTTGACCCCGATGTGACCTGATCACGTTAGGCTTTTGCCCGATTTGCACCCTCTTGGGGCTTATGCTAAGTTGCTGTTGCCTGGCGAGTCGCCCGTTGGTGCGCAGACCGCGATCGCATGGTCCGCACCCGGAGTCCGGGGCAGTCGTGACCGCCGCCTCCAGGTGTCCCGGCGATGATCCGCCCGACTGCTCCCCCGCACGGGAGCCCCAAAAGCCAAGGCGCGGACCTCCGCACCTGAACCACATCGCCACCGTGGTCAGCTCCGATGATCACGTTATGAGGAGAACTCCGCGTGCATGTCCGATTCCCGTCCTTGTCACCCCCGCTGCGGCGGGCTCTGACGTTGTGGCGGCCCCGGTCCATTCGCGGACGGGTGACCGCCCTGGTGGCCATCCTGGCAATGCTCCTGCTCGTGCCGTCGGGGGTGCTGGCGGGCATCGTCGCGCGCCAGCAACTGTCGAACGCCGGCTGGCTGGACGCCCGGCGCGCGGCCGGTCTGATGGCGGCGGCCGACCGGGCGGGCAAGCTGACCGACCCCGTCATCACCAGCAGCGTCCCAGGCGTCGATCTGCTGCAGCTCGTCGGGCCCGATCACCGGGTCATCGCCTCCTCTCCCGCCGCGCGCGGGCTCGCGCCGTTGAGCACCGCGCGGCCCTCGCCGCAGGACCCGCAGCACGACGTGGAGACCTGCGCGATCGCGGAGCTCGGCTGCGTCCGCATCTCGGCCCTCCGCGTCGGCCCCGGCCCGGACTCCAACATCATCTACGCGGGCGGCCCGGTTCGCGGGGTCGTCTCCGAGGGCCTCTTCGACGCCCTCTTCGCGGTGCAGGTCGCGGCGCTGATCTCCCTCGCGATATGGGCGACCTGGAAGATCACCGGCAGGACGCTGCGGCCCGTCGAGGCCATCCGCACCGAGCTGGCCTCGACCAACGTCAACGACCTCAGCAGCCGCGTCCCCGAGCCGGCGGGCGACGACGAGATCTCCCGCCTCGCCAGGACCGTCAACAGCACGCTTGAGCGCCTGGAGCACGCCAAGGAGCGGATGGACCACGTGCTCGCCGCGCAACGGCAGTTCACCTCGGACGCCTCGCACGAGCTCCGCACGCCCATCGCGGGCCTTCGCGCCCAGCTCGAGGAGGCACGCCTGCATCCGGAGGACACCGACCTCGTCGAGCTGCTCGACCGCGCGCTCGGGGACGTCGACCGGCTCCAGGCCATCATCACCGACCTGCTGCTCCTGGCGAAGGTCGGCGCGGGCGCGCCCAGCGCGCTGACAGAGGTGGACCTGGCGGAGTCGGCCCGCATGGAGGTCTCCCGGCGCGACGACCGGCTCCCCGTACGGCTGCGGCTCACCCCCGGCGTGATGGTCAGGGCCGTCGACACCCAGATCGCGCGCGTCCTGACCAACCTGCTGGACAACGCCCAGCGGCACGCCAAGTGCGTCGTGCTCGTCGAGGTGCGCCGCGACGGGAAGACGGCCGAGCTGGTCGTCGCCGACGACGGGGACGGCGTCGCCGAGGCGGACCGCGAGCGGATCTTCGAGCGCTTCACCAGGCTGGACGCCTCGCGCTGCCGCGACCGGGGAGGCACGGGCCTCGGCCTCGCGATCGTCCGCGACATCGCCCGCGCCCACGGCGGCACGATCGAGGTCGGCGAGTCGGAGGCCGGCGGCGCCCGGTTCGTCCTGCGGCTGCCGATCGTCGAGCACCTTCCGACCCTGGCCCGCGACGCCTCGCTGACGCTGGCGGCCTTCTCCGCCCGGTGAGGTCTGGGCCCGCGACAACGGATTCAGTGCCATATCTCGTACCAACGCCACTGAATCGGTAGCATCGGCTGGAAAACGCCGACGGCGTGCGAACCCGTGGCCGGTCCTCGTGCCCGGCCGGGCGCCGACCGGCCCCACCCCAGGGAAAGAGCCGGCATGACCGAGTCCCCACCGCGCCGGAGCCTGCCCCAGACGGACAGGACCCTGCACCGCCGCCTGCGGGAGCAGGGCAGCCTCGACCGGGACGTCCTCGACGCCATCCTCGCGGCCGGCTTCCTCTGCCACCTGGGAGTGACCGTCGAGGGGCAGGTCATGGTCGTCCCGACGGTCTACGGGGCCGACGGCGACACCCTGTACCTCCACGGCTCGGTCGCGAGCCGCAGCCTGGTCTCCTCACCGCGGACGTCCGTCTGCGTCACCGTGACCCACGTCGACGGACTGGTGCTCGCCCGCTCCGTATTCGAGCACGGGGTCAACTACCGCAGCGCGATGATCTACGGTGTCCCCCGCGTGGTGACCGACCCGGAGGAGAAGCTCGCCGGCCTCCGTCTCCTCACCGAGCACGCCGCCCCGGGCCAGTGGGAGTACGCGCGCCGCCCCAGCCGTAAGGAGCTCGCCGCCACGACGCTCCTGGCGCTCTCCCTCGAAGAGGCGTCGGTGAAGGTGCGCACGGGCCCGCCGGACGACGGCGACGGGCCCGACGCCGGGCTCGGCATCTGGGCGGGCGTCCTGCCGCTGCGCGCCTTCTGGGGCGAGGCGGAACCCGATCCCCTCCTTCCCGGAGGCCTGACCCCGCCGCCCCATATCGCCGACCGCGCGCACCGGCGGCTCGGCTAGTACGACGCGCGCCGCGCCGCTCTGGAAATGAGTTTGCGAGCGCATGAGATTTGACCCGGGATGTCTAGGAAATTGTGAGGGACAGGCGGATCTCGGGCGCGCGTCAAGCGCGAGTGGCGACGCTGTCCTGCTCATCACGGAGACCGCGTACCAATCGATAGCACCGTCAATGACGGAAGGTGTGTGGCGTGGCAAGCGTGGATACCACCAGGAACAATCGCCAGTCGGATAAACCAGTCGGGGCCACGGTCGGCCAGCCGAGCGCCGGAAAGGTGGTGAGCGGCACCAGGAAACCCGAGATGGCCGGGGATCTCAGCAGGGAGTGGGACCAGAGGATGCGGGACATCCTCGAGATGAGCGGCCTGTGGAACCGGGACGCCAAGGCACCGACCTACGACGAGCTCCGCCCGTACGGGCACCGCGAGACGTCCGGATTCCCGGTCTACAAGAACCTGGAGACGCGGCTGCTGAACGCCGTCGATCATCCGGATCCCGAAATCGCGCATCTCATGGCGACGTGCGCGGCCTATTCTTACTCGGACCCCAGAACCCTTTCCATGATCATGGCGAGAATGGGCCTGGAGGACAATCAGGTCCGCATGATCCAGACGTCCGTCGACGCGATGCTGATCAGCTCGACGGCCTACCTCATCCAGAGCAGGAACGGCAAAGTCGGCATCCTGTGTTACCGGGGAACCGACCCGCTGAATTTCGTGAACTGGCTCAGCAACATCGACGTGGAGCCCGAGCGGATCGGCTACCAGATCAGCGACCCGTGCGCGACCGTGCACGCCGGGGTCTACCGCAACGTACGCGCGACCCGGTACGAGGTCATGGACGCCCTGCGGCACGCCTGCGAACGCCGGGCGATCCGCGCCATGGGCAACGACGGCGGTTCGCAGCCCAACGGCTCGTCGCAGTCCGAGGGCGGCTACAGCGCCGACCCCTCCCGGCTGGACGGGAACCTGGAGGCGCTGTACATCACCGGGCACAGCATGGGCGGGGCCATGGCCGCGCTCATGGGCGTGATGATCAGGCACGAGCGCAAGTACAGGGAAGCGTTCGCCGACCGGCTCAGGGCGGTCTACACCTACGGCCAGCCCATGATCGGCGACCCGAGCTTCGCCGAGGCCTGCGAGACCGACGAGTTCCTCCGCGAGAACGTCATCCGCTACGTCTACGACAGCGACGTCGTTCCGCACCTCCCGTCCACCGCGTCGGGACCGTTCCGGCACTTCGGCCGCGAGTTCCACTACCGGGTGCCGCACCTGCGCAACAGCGTGGCGAACCTGTTGACCTACCCGCGTTGCGCCTCGCAGTCGAGGAAGGGCCACTGGGAGACGAGGAAGCACCCGACGCCGCAGATGGCGGGCCTGCTCGGCATCCCGATGTCGGCCATGGCCTTCATCGCCCGCAAGTTCGAGGCGACCCGCTCGCTGCCCGCCGTCTACTCGGTCGACGACCATCTTCCGCAGCACTACATCTCCGCGCTGACCCCGCCCGGAGTGCAGAACGAGTTCGGCGACTAGGGAGCGCACGGTCCCGAGCCGGCGGAGCGCGCCTCGCGATCGCCGATCCGCCTTCTGGCGGGTCGGCGATTTCGTTTTTCGCCGGCAACCCATGTATGCGTTTACCGGCATATAACTCAAGTAGTATGTTCAGCTGGGTCACCCGGGAGTGGCCCGTCCGTACGAGCTTGAGGAGCAGCGCATGAACGAGACCCTGAGTACCGCCGAGGGCCGCAGCGTCCTGCGGATGGAGCGGCGGCTGGCGCACCCGCCGGAGAAGGTGTGGCGCGCGCTGACCGAGCCGGCCCAGCTCGCCAAGTGGTTCCCGAGCTCGGTACGGCTGGAGCTCCGGGTGGGCGGCAGGATCGAGTTCGACTTCCCCCCGGACAGCCCCGGCGTCATCACCGCGCTCGACCCGCCGAGGGTCTTCGCCTTCACCTGGGACCGCGACGTCCTCCACTGGGAGATCCGGCCCATCGCCGAGGGCTCGCTGCTGATCCTCACCCAGACCTTCGACGACCGGTACGGCGCGCCGAGCTTCGCCGCCGGATGGCACACCTGCGTCGCGGCGCTGGACGGAGCCCTCTCCGGCGCGGGCCGGCCCACGGAGACCAGCGGCATGGACGAGCTGCTGGAGGACTACACCAAGGCCTTCGAGCTGGACCAGGGCGTCGAGGAGGAGACGGGCGTGCGCTTCGAGCGGCAGCTCAGCCGCCCGATTCCCGTCGTGTGGGCCACGCTGGGCGGGGACCCCGCCGGCGAGCGGGTGCCCGAGGGGTTCGCCGTGGCGGAGTTCCCGCCGCTGTCGCCCGCCCACGCCAAGGCGCCCCACCTGCTGGAGTACGGCACGCGGGGCGGGCGGGTCCGCTGGGAGCTGCGCGAGGGCACCGGCCAGGGCGCACGCCTGGTCCTGACCCACACCTGCCCACCGGAGGACCGGGCGACCGCTCTGGCCACCTGGCGCGACCACGTCGAACGGCTCGCCCAGCGCCTCCTCCGGACACCGGGCCGCTCCGGCGGAGCCGCCTGAGCGGCAGGACGTCCGGAGCGGGCGCGCGTGGTGCTTCAGTGAGCTTGTCGTCACTCTCGGTTACGATGATCGAACTGGAGTCCCGCGGTTGAGGAGAGAGCCATGCGACGTGTCCTGTCCACCCTCGGCGCCCTGCTCGCCACCGTGCCGCTGACCCTCACGGCCCCCGGCCAGGCCGTCGCGGCCACCGGAAAGCTGATCATCATGACCGGGGGTGTCGCGCGCAACCAGTTCTTCGACCCGGCGCCCGGCTGCTACGGGCTCCCCTCGTTCCGCCTTCTGAGCCGGGTCCGGGTGATCAACCAGACCAACGCGGACGTCATCCTCTACTCCGGGGAGAACTGCAGGCCGGGCTTCCTGCGCGCCACGACCCGCGTACCGGCGGGCACCGTCGGCGAGCGCACCCTCACCGGCACCCACAGCATCCAGGTCCAGCCCACCTGGCCATGAGCCGCGGCCCGGGCGGCTGATCACCAGGCGGACGCCTGACCGGTCAGGGGTGCGTGCCGCCGCCATCCCCCGGCCCGGGCACCTCAGAGCGGTGTCGCGGCCATGGCTGCCAGGGCGGCGCGGATCTCCGCTGCGGGGTCGCCCTCGTGGTAGCGGCGCTCGCTGTCCTCGATGTTGTCGAGGAACTCCTGGTACCTCACGGCGTACGACAGGTGTGAGAGCGGCTCGGCGAGGGCCAGCGCCCGTACCGGGTCTGACCCGGGCACCAGCGCCGACCAGGCGCCGGCCCAGGCATCGGCCGCGCTCGCCCACCTGGCCTCGGGCAGGAAGTCG
Source organism: Sphaerisporangium viridialbum (assembly GCF_049674955.1). Classification (GTDB taxonomy): domain Bacteria; phylum Actinomycetota; class Actinomycetes; order Streptosporangiales; family Streptosporangiaceae; genus Sphaerisporangium; species Sphaerisporangium viridialbum. The sequence continues at coordinate 4,971,688 of NZ_CP187232.1, forward strand.
CGCGGACGCAGGCCGTCCACGGCCGGATGCCCGTAGTGGCCGTCGGCGAAGTCGAGCACGACCGTGCCGCGCCCGCCGGACCTCCAGTTGCCGGGGTGGAAGTCGCCGTGCACGAGGGTGTCCGGCAGCCCGCACTCCTCCAGCGCTGTGATCAGCGCCGGGAGCCGCTCCGCGAGGCGCCACGCCTCCGACAGCTCGCCGGTGGTCAGGCTCCCCGCGGCCTCGCCGTCCAAAAGGTCGTTCACCTGGCGGGCCAGGGCGCGAGGGCGGCGGTCGGGCAGGCCGTGCGGCACCGTGCCCCGCCGTGCGATCGCCGCCTGGGCGGTGGCCATACGGCTCACCGCCTCACGGATGACCTCCTCGGAGGCGTTCCAGCAGTCGGCCCCGGGGATGTGCTCCAGCAGCACCCATCCTCGCGCGGGGTCCGCGGCGAGGACGACGGGGACGAGCCCGGGGTCGGCCTGCCCCACCACCTCGATCGCGGTCGCCTCGCAGGTGGCGAACGGCGGGGTGGTCTTCAGCCAGGCCGGGCCGGCCGAGGTGGGCACGCGGAAGAGCCCGGCGAGGTTCCAGGTCTTCACCTGCTCCACAGGCCCCACGGGCTGCCGTCCCGCGTCCCGGAGGGCCGCGGCGGCCCAGCCCAGGGCCTCCCGCACCCCGGCGGCCGTGGCCCACGCCGCGCGCCCCGCCACCGGCGCCGTCAGCTCGGCGTATCCCGGCCGGGCCTGGTACGACGCGCCGGGTTCCCACTGCGGGAAGGCACCCGCGCCCGGTCCGGGCGGCAACCCGCCGTCCGCCTGGGACAGCGGGCCGGGGGGCTGGAGGGCTTCGACGTGGTAGGTGACGTGACCGTCCCGGGCGCCCCCGCCGCCGTCGACCGTGACCAGGCGCAACACCACGACGGGCACGCCGAGCGCCCGGCGCAGGTGCGCGACGACCGGTTCCACGTCGGCCCACCTGGGACCGCGCACGGGGAACGGGCCGACGGTGCCGATCAGCCGGCCGCCCGCGGTCACGAGCGCGCTGACGAGCCGGCCCGGGGGTTGCTCCATGCGGCAAGTGTGCTGTCCATGGACGGCGGCCTGCCATCCATTTTCGTCCCCCGCGACAGGCCCGGCGCGGGGCGGGGCGGGGGCGCGGGACCGGACGGGCGTCGGCCTACGCGTTGGCCTCCTCGTGGACGCGGCGCCTGCGGTGGTCCTGCGGGCTGACGCCGTGCACGCGCTTGAAGGCGGTGCTCAGCGCGAAGGAGCTGCCGTACCCCACCTGCCGCGCCACCGCGCCGACGGTGGCGTCGGACTCGCGCAGCATGTCGGCGGCCAGAGCGAGCCGCCAGCCGGTGAGGTAGGCCATGGGCGACTCCCCGACCAGCTCGGTGAAGCGGCGCGCCAGCGCCGCGCGGGACACGCCGGTGCCCTCGGCCAGCATGGCGACCGTCCAGGGATGGTCGGGGTTGTTGTGCAGCATGCGCAGGGCCTTGCCCACCACGGGGTCGCTGTGGGCGCGGTACCAGGCGGGCGCCTCGGCCTCCGGCCGGGAGAACCAGGCGCGCAGCACGGCGATGAGCAGCAGGTCGAGCAGCCGGTCGAGAACGGCCTCCTGTCCCGGCTCGTCCTTCACGATCTCGTCGCCGAGCAGGGCGATGAAGGGACAGTCCCAGGCGTCGTCCGGGAGGACCAGCAGCGTGGGCAGCGCCGCGAGCAGCCGCCGGTTGATCTCTCCGCGCATCTGGTAGGTGCCGGTGAGCATCACCGCCGACCCGGACGGGCTGTTGCCCCAGGTGCGGACGCCGAGGTCCATCGCCTGGGCCAGGGGCTCCCCCTCGGGGGACGCGCAGTGCTGGCCCGGGTGGATCACGACCTGGGGCGGCGTGGCGGGGTCGTCGGCCACCGTGTACGGCTCGGGGCCCCGGATGATCGCGACGTCCCCCGCGCCCAGCCGCACCGCCTCCTCGCCGTCGGGCACCACCCATGCCTCGCCCCGCACCATGGCCACCAGGGTCAGCGGCGCCCCGTCCTGGATGCGCAGGGACCACGGCGGGGTGAGGATCGAGCGCAGCAGGAAGGCGCCTCGGGCCCTCGGCCCGTCGAGCATGCTGGCGAGAGTGTCCATGCGCCTCACTATAGACGCCTGAACATGGAATCGCGCTTCTCAACCATGGCCCGTCTCATGGTGCGGGCGATTGACTGTCGGCATGGAAGAGAAGAAGACAATCTTGGTCCTGGGCGGCACCGGCAAGACCGGCCGCCGCGTGGCGGAGCGGCTCGCCGCGCGTGGCCTGCCGGTGAGGATCGGCTCGCGCGCCGGCACGCCCCCGTTCGACTGGAACGACCAGGCGACGTGGGCGCCCGTGCTGGAGGACGTGGGGGCGGTGTACGTGGTGTACTACCCCGACCTGGCCTCCCCGGAGGCCGCCCCGTCGGTCCGCGCGTTCGCCGAGCTGGCGGCGGCGAGCGGCACGCGGCGGCTGGTGCTGCTGTCGGGCCGGGGAGAGGAAGAGGCGGAGATCAGCGAGAAGGGCGTCAGGGAGTCCGGCGCCGAGTGGACGATCCTGCGGGCGAGCTGGTTCAGCCAGAACTTCAGCGAGGACTACCTGCTTGAGCCGGTGCTGGGCGGCGAGATCGCCCTGCCCGCCGGAAACGTGGGCGAGCCGTTCGTCGACGCCGACGACATCGCCGACGTCGCGGTGGCGGCGCTGACCGAGCCCGGCCACGCGGGCGAGCTGTACGAGCTGACCGGTCCCCGGCTGCTGACCTTCGCCGACGCCGCGGCGGAGATCGCCAAGGCGGCCGGGCGCGAGGTCCGCTACGAGCCGGTGGCCCCGGGGCAGTACGCCTCCCTGCTCGCCGGGCAGGGCGTTCCGCCCGAGTACGTCATGCTGTTGACCGACCTGTTCACCAGAGTGCTGGACGGGCGCAACGCCCACCTCACCGACGGCGTGCGGCGCGCCCTCGGGCGTGAGCCGCGCGACTTCGCCGACTACGCGCGGGACACCGCCGCCACCGGTGTCTGGAACGGCTAGCCCACCGACGGGGCCTCCGGCGAGATCCGGGGCCTCGCCGGGGGCCCGGCACCCCCACGGGCGGCGGGGCCACCTGTCGCCCGTGGGAGCGCACCACGCTGACCACACAACCAAGGAGGACGCGATGACGGATCTGGCACGAGGCGCCACCCTGGTCACCGCCACGATCACCACCGGGCTCATCGCGGGCCTGTTCTACGCCTACGCCATCTCGGTCATGCTCGGCCTCAACCGGACGGACGACCGCACGTTCGTCGGCGCCATGCGGTCGATCAACGTGGCCATCCTGAACGGCTGGTTCCTGCTCGCGTTCCTCGGAGCGCCGGTCCTGATCGCGCTCGCCGCGGTGCTCCACCTGCGTGCGGGCGCCGGTGCCGCGCTGTTCTGGATCGTCGCCGCGCTGGTGCTGTACACCGTGGTGCTCCTCGTCACCTTCGCCGTCAACGTGCCGCTGAACGACCAACTGGAGGCCGCGGGGGGACCCGGCCGCGTGATGGACCTCGCGACCGTGCGCGAGCGGTTCGAGGCACGGTGGGTGCGGTGGAACGTCGTACGCGCTGTGGCCTGCACCGCCGCGTTCGGCTGCCTCACCTGGGCCCTCGTCCTCTTCGGGCAGAGCTCGACCTCGGTTTGACCGGGCGGCGCGCGGTCAGGAGCCGCTCACCCACGGGTGCCGTACGCCGTACGGCACCCGTCCGGCGTCCTCAGACGTTGAAGTAGCTGGCCTCGGGGTGATGCACGATCAGGGCCGAGGTCGCCTGCTCGGGATGCAACTGGAACTCCTCCGACAACGACACCCCGATCCGCGCCGGATCCAGCAACTCGAACAACTGCACCTGATCCTCCAGGTTCGGGCACGCCGGATACCCGAACGAGTACCGGCACCCGGTCACGTTCACCTTCAGCATGTCCTCCAGCGACTCCCGGCCACCGATCCCCAGCTCCGAGCGCACCCGGGCGTGCCAGTACTCCGCCAGCGCCTCGGTCAGCTGCACCGACAACCCGTGCAACTCCAGATAATCGCGGTAGGCGTCCTTGGCGAACAACTCCGCCGTCGCCCGCGACACCTTGCTCCCCATCGTGGCCACCTGGAACGCCACCACGTCCACCTCACCCGACTCCCGGGACCGGAAGAAGTCCGACAGGCACAGATGCCGGTCACGCCGCTGCCGCGGGAAGGTGAACCGGGTCCGCTCCTCCCCCGCCTCGTTCAGGACGATCAGGCTGTCGCCGTCGCTGACACACGGGAAGTACCCGTACACCACCGCCGCCTCCAGCAACCCCTCGGTCTGCATCCGCTCCAGCCACATCCGCAACCGCGGACGCCCCTCGGTCTCCACCAGCTCCTCATACGAGGGCCCACCACCACCACGGGCCGCCTTCAGCCCCCACTGCCCCATGAACGTCGCCCGCTCATCCAAGAACGCCGCGTACTCCCCCAGCGAGATGCCCTTCACCACCCGCTCCCCCAAGAACGGCGCCCGCGGAACCGGGTTGCCGGCCGCCACATCCGAACGCGCCGGCAGATCCTGCTCAGGGGTGCGCACCAGGGTCGCGCCGGTCTTGACCCGGCGTTCCCGCAACGGCGGCAACACCGCCCCCGCGACCCCGCGTTTCACCGCCATGAACGCGTCCATCAGACGTAGCCCCTCGAACGCGTCCCGCGCGTACCGCACCTGACCCTGGAACACATCGGCCAGATCCTGCTCCACATACGCCCGGGTCAACGCCGCCCCGCCCAGCAGCACCGGGAACCGATCAGAGATCCCCCGGACGTTCATCTCCTCCAGGTTCTCCCGCATGATCACCGTGGACTTCACCAGCAACCCCGACATGCCGATCACATCGGCCTTGCTGTCCTCGGCCGCCTCCAAAATCGTCGACACCGGCTGCTTGATCCCGAGGTTCACCACCTCATAACCATTGTTGGACAAAATGATGTCCACCAGGTTCTTCCCGATGTCATGCACATCACCCTTGACCGTGGCCAGCACGATCCGCCCCTTGGTCTCCCCCTCCACCCGATCCATATGCGGCTCCAGATACGCCACCGCGGTCTTCATCACCTCAGCCGACTGCAACACAAACGGCAACTGCATCTGACCCGAGCCGAACAACTCACCCACGGTCTTCATACCGTCCAGCAGCACCTCATTGATGATCTCCAAAGCAGGACGCCGCCCCAGACCCTCCTCCAGATCGGCCTCCAGGCCCTTCTTCTCCCCATCCACGATCCGCCGCTTCAACCGCTCCCACAACGGCAGACCCAACAGCTCAGCCGCCCGATCCTGCCGCATCGACGCGGCATCGACCCCCTCGAACAACTCCATGAACCGCTGCAACGGGTCATAACCCTCCCGCCGCCGGTCATACACCATGTCCAACGCCACCTGACGCTGCTCATCAGGAATCCGCGCCATCGGCAAAATCTTCGACGCATGCACGATCGCCGAATCCAACCCCGCATTCACACACTCATTCAAAAACACCGAATTCAACACAATCCGCGCCGCCGGATTCAGCCCGAACGATACGTTCGACAGGCCCGAGGTCGTCTGGACGGCCGGATAGAGGCGCTTGAGCTCCCGTATCGCCTCGATCGACTCCAGCGCGTCGCGGCGGGTCTCCTCCTGCCCGGTCGCGATCGGGAACGTGAGCACGTCGACGAGGATGTCCTCGACCTTCATGCCCCAGTTGACGGTCAGGTCCTCGATCAGCCGTACGGCCACCCGCACCTTCCACTCGGCCGTACGGGCCTGGCCCTCCTCGTCGATCGTCAGGGCCACGACCCCCGCGCCATGCTCCTTGACCAGCTTCATGATCCGCTGGAAGCGGGAGCCCGGGCCGTCGCCGTCCTCGTAGTTCACCGAGTTCACCACAGCACGGCCGCCGAGCATCTCCAGCCCGGCCTCAAGGACGGCGGGCTCGGTGGAGTCCAGCACGACCGGCAGCGTCGAGGCCGTCGCGAAACGGAACGCCAGCTCCTTCATATCGGCCACGCCGTCACGGCCCACATAGTCCACGCACAGGTCGAGCATGTGCGCACCGCCACGGGCCTGGTCGCGCGCCATCTCCACGCACTCGTCCCACTGCTCGGCCAGCATCGCCTCGCGGAACGCCTTCGATCCGTTGGTGTTGCAGCGCTCGCCGATCGCCAGATACGAGGTGTCCTGCCGGAACGGCACGTGCTGGTACAGCGAGGCCGCGCCGGCCTCGGGACGGGGACGGCGCTCTGCCTGCTCACGGCCGCGGACCCGCTCGACCACCCGCCGCAGGTGCTCGGGGGTGGTGCCACAGCAGCCACCGACCAGCGAGAGCCCGTACTCGCGGGTGAAGCCGTCGTGCGCGGCGGCCAGCTCCTCCGGGGCCAGGGGGTAGTAGGCGCCGTCGGCGGTCAGCACCGGCAGGCCCGCGTTGGGCATGCAGGACAGCCGCGCGCGGCTGTGCCTGGCGAGGTAGCGGAGGTGCTCGCTCATCTCGGCCGGACCGGTCGCGCAGTTCAGCCCGATCACGTCGACGCCCAGAGGCTCGATCGCGGTCAGCGCCGCGCCGATCTCAGAGCCCAGCAGCATCGCGCCGTTGGTCTCGATCGTCACCTGCGCGATGATCGGCACATCCCGCCCGGCCGCCTCGATCGCACGCCGCGCTCCGACGACCGCCGCCTTGACCTGCAGCAGGTCCTGACACGTCTCGATGATCAGCGCGTCGGCACCACCCGCGATCAGCCCAGCCGCATTGTCACGGTAGGCATCGCGCAGCGCCTCATACGGCTTGTGCCCAAGGGTGGGGAGCTTCGTACCAGGACCCATCGAGCCCAGGACGAAGCGGGGCCGCTCGGGCGTCGACCAGTGATCGGCCCGCTCACGAGCCAGCCGGGCACCCGCCTCGGAGAACTCGAAGACACGGCCGGGGATGTCATACTCCCCCAGCGCGGCGAGGTTCGCACCGAAGGTGTTGGTCTCCACGCAGTCGACGCCCACCTCGAAGTAGGCGTCATGCACCCCCCGCACGATGTCGGGGCGGGTCACGTTGAGCACCTCGTTGCAGCCCTCGTGACCCTCGAAGTCGTCAAGGGCCGGGTCATAGGCCTGCAGCATCGTCCCCATGGCCCCGTCCGCGACCAGGACACGCTGGGCCAGAAGTTCGCGGAAGGTCGTCATGGCGCCTCCTAGAGGGCTTGGCGGAGCGCGTCGGCGCGGTCGGTGGACTCCCAGGAGAATCCCTCACGGCCGAAGTGGCCGTACGCGGCGGTGGCGGAGTAAATCGGGCGGAGCAGGTCGAGGTCGCGGATGATCGCGGCCGGACGGAGGTCGAAGACCTCCAGGATCGCCTGCTGGATCTTGTCCACGTCGACCTTCTCGGTGCCGAAGGTCTCCACGAACACCCCGACCGGCTGCGCCTTGCCGATGGCGTACGCCACCTGCACCTCGGCGCGGTCGGCCAGCCCGGCGGCCACGACGTTCTTGGCCACCCACCGCATGGCGTACGCCGCCGAGCGGTCGACCTTGGAGGGGTCCTTGCCGGAGAACGCGCCGCCACCGTGACGGGCCATGCCGCCGTAGGTGTCCACGATGATCTTGCGGCCGGTCAGGCCCGCGTCGCCCATCGGGCCGCCGATCTCGAACCGGCCCGTCGGGTTGACCAGCAGGCGGTAGCCCTCGATGTCGAGGTCGAGGCCGGCCAGGATCGGGTCGACCACCTGCTCCTTGATGTCGGGGGCCAGCATGTCGGCCAGGTCGATGCCCGCGGCGTGCTGGGTCGAGAGCACGACGGTGTCGAGGCGGACCGGGCGGTCACCGTCGTACTCGATGGTGACCTGGGTCTTGCCGTCGGGACGCAGGTAGGGAACCGTGCCGTCCTTGCGGACCTCCGACAGCCGGCGGGCCATGCGGTGCGCCAGCGTGATCGGCAGCGGCATCAGCTCAGGGGTCTCGCGGGTCGCGTAGCCGAACATCAGCCCCTGGTCGCCCGCGCCCTGGCGGTCGAGCTCGTCGGCGCCCTCGCCCTCGCGGATCTCGTAGGCGTCGTCGACGCCCTGGGCGATGTCGGGCGACTGCGCGCCGATGGACACCGACACGCCGCACGAGGCGCCGTCGAAGCCCTTGTGCGAGGCGTCGTAACCGATCTCGAGGATCTTCTCCCGGATGAGGCCGGGGATGTCGACGTACGTCTCCGTCGTCACCTCACCGGCGACGTGCACCTGACCGGTGGTGATCATCGTCTCGACGGCCACGCGGCTCTTGGGGTCGCCCTTGAGCATGGCGTCGAGGATGGCGTCGCTGACCTGGTCGGCGATCTTGTCGGGATGGCCCTCGGTGACGGACTCGGACGTGAACAGGCGGCGGGACATCTTCACTCCTCGGAATCATGGGCGCGGGCTCTCGGCCTCGCGTCGTGGGGAGCTTCATCTCGGAAGCGATTGTCGGCGGCCACGCTCAAGAATCGGCCGGCGCGGTTCGGCCGGCCCAGCGCGTACGCGGTGAATCCGCCTGAAGCGCCTGCACCGGAGCGGGGGCGGGCACCCGACTCCGGCCGCCTGAACGAGGTCGCCGCCGCCCGTTTCACGGCGAACGCCGACCTGCTTTCAATAGGTGCCTTCGATCGCGCGGGCGAATCGGGAACCGTGCCCCCGAGCACCTTTACGACGAACGTGTTCATCCCTGAATTTCCGCCGACGACGCCGTTCCGCACGACACTTCCGGGCCTGGCGGAAGGAAATGCCTCCGCCGATTCGTCGGCCATGTCCCTCCTCTGGTCGGCGCTCGTCGAACTGCTGGTCACGGCCCTTCTCCCCCGGCGGCCGGTGATCGCGCGTGCAAAGCAAGAGCCACCGTGCGAGTGGCGCTCGCGCGATGGCCCTTGCCCGCGTGGGGACTTACTGCGAAGGAAACCACCGACCAGAGACACCACCTCATCATGCGGCTAAAAATCCGTTCCAAGCTCGATTGATTCGATGCTAGACGGGGCCGGAAGCGCGCAGAAACCCCTGCGGAACCCCTACAGCCCGGGGCGGGCGGATAGCCCTGTTATCGCGCCGGAGAGGTGATTGGCGGGCGCCGTCATCGGTGAACTCCGGCCCGAATACCCGTGCCGGGCGCGAGCCGCCGCCGCCGGCTCCCCGTGCCCGGCGGCGGCGCGGGACGGTCCGGCGGAGCCGGCGCGGCACCCGTGGAAGATCGCGGACACCCGTGGCGGGCCGGGCGCGCGACCCCGAGCGGCGGCCGTGGTGGAGTTCGCGCTGGTTAATAGCCCATTGGAGGACATAAGGCGATCTTTTCCCACGACATAACGGGCTTCACATATGGGCTTTTCGGTAGGTAAATACCCGTCTGGTTCCTGTAGCCACTTAGTTGTACGATATGGGCATTAGCGGTAGGGGTTCGAGGAGGGATGATCGGTACCACCTGGCTCCACTGCACGTCTCAGCAGGCGACTTACCCCGGACGGCCGCAAAGCCCGGCCCGCCGGGGGTGGCGTACCTGATACTTGTCTCAGGAGGGCTGAGAGCGCGAAGACTTCCGGGGATGGGTCCGCAAGTTTTCTGGCAAGGAGTCAACGGGTGGAGTTCCGGATTCTGGGACCGCTTGAAGTGATCGCAGGCACCGACCGCCTGGACATCGGGGGGTCGCGGCAGCGCATCACCCTCGCCAACCTCCTGCTCGACGCCAACCGGCTGGTCACCGTCGACCGCCTCGCCGAGGCCATCTACGGCGAGGGCCTGCCTCCCACGGCACGCGCCCAGGTCCAGATCTGCATCTCCTCGCTGCGGCGGCTGTTCGCCGCGCACGAGGGCGCGGACATCATCTCCACCCACCCCCGGGGCTACATCATCCGCGTCGAGGAAGGCCGCCTCGACGCGCAGCGGTTCGAGGCCCTGACCGTCGAGGCACGCCGCGCGCGCAACGCCGGCGACCTCGAAGAGGCCGTGAGGAGCTACCGCGACGCCCTCAAGCTGTGGCAGGGCGAGGAGGCCCTGCAGGGCATCGAGAGCAGGCCGGTGCAGTCGGCGGCGGCCAGGCTCACAGAAGAGCGCATCATGACCAACGAGGACTGCATCCAGCTGGAGCTCGACCTCGGCCGCCACCAGGAGCTGATCGGCGAGCTGACCCGCCTCATCGAGCAGTATCCCCTGCGCGAGCGCATGCGCGGCCAGCTCATGCTGGCGCTCTACCGATCGGGCCGCAGGGCCGAGGCCCTCCAGGTGTACCGCCTCGCCAGGGAGACCATGATCGAGGAGCTGGGCATCGAGCCCAACGAGCAGCTCCAGCGCCTCGAACACGCCATCCTGACCGCCGACGAGAGCCTCGACATGCCGGTCAAGGCGACCATAATCCCCGTCGAACCCCCGGCCCCCGCACCCGCGGCGCCGGTGCCGTTCCTGCTCCCGAGCGCGATCGCCGACTTCACCGGCCGCACCAAGCAGATCGACGCCATCGAAAGAGAGCTGGCGCTCGCCTCCGAGGACCCCACCCGCTTCGCCGTGCCGATCATCATCGTCGCGGGCAAGGGCGGCATCGGCAAGACCACCGTCGCCGTGCACGCCGCGCACATGGTGGCCGAGCGCTTCCCCGACGGTCAGCTCTTCGCCGACCTGCACGGCGGAGCCTCCCGGCAGGTCAGCCCCATGCACGTGCTCGAACGGTTCCTACGGGCGCTCGGCGTGCCGGGCAGCGCCATGCCCGACGGGCTCGAAGAGCGCGCCGAGATGTACCGCGCCCTGCTCGCCGACCGCAGGACCCTGGTCGTCCTGGACGACGCGGCCACAGAGAGCCAGGTGCTGCCACTGCTTCCCGGCACCCGCATGTCCGCCGTGCTCATCACGAGCCGCAGCCGGCTGGCCGGGCTGGCGGGGGCCATCCATGTCGACATGGACATCTTCGACACCGACCAGTCGATGGAGCTGCTCGCGCGCATCGCGGGCACCGCGCGCGTGCGTTCGGAGACCGAGTCGGCCAAGGCGCTGGCCGAGCTGTGCGGGCAGCTCCCGCTGGCACTCCGCATCGCCGGCGCCCGGCTCTCCGCCCGTCCCCACTGGCGCATCGAGCAGCTCGTGAGCCGTCTCGAGGACGAGACGCGCAGGCTCGACGAGCTCAACCACGGCGACATGGGCATCAGGGCCAGCATCTCCTTCACCTACGAGAGCGTCGGCGAGGAGGCCAGGCGGCTGTTCAGGCGGCTGGTCATCCTGGACACCGGCATGTTCTCGGTCTGGATCGGGGCCGCGCTGCTCGACGTCCCCTTCGCCGACGCCGCCGACCTGTTCGACGAGCTGGCCGACGCCCAGCTCATCGAGACCGCCGGCGGGTACGGCGTGCACAGCCTCTACCGCTTCCACGACCTCATCCGCGTGTTCGCCCGCGAGTGCCTGGCAAGCGAGGAGACCCCGGCCGAGCGCAAGGCGGCCCTCGAACGCGTGCTCGGCGCGCTGCTCTTCCTCGCCGAGGCCGCCCACCGCCGGGCGTACGGCGGCGACTACGCCCAGATCCACAGCGACGCCCCACGCTGGCCGCTCCCCGAGAGGCTGGTCGGCCAGCTCGTCGCCGACCCGCTCTCCTGGTACGAGCGCGAGCGGCCGCTGCTGGTGTCCGGCATCCGCCAGGCGGCGCAGGCCGGGTTCGTCGACCTCTCGTGGGACCTCGCGGTCAGCGCGGTGACGCTGTTCGAGTCGCGCGTCTACCTCGACGACTGGCGCGAGACCCACGAGACCGCGCTGGCGGCCGTCCGCCTCGCCGTCAACGTGCGCGGCCAGGCGGCGATGCTGTACTCGCGGGGCTCCCTCCACATCACAGAGAAGCGTTTCCTTGAGGCGCGGCGCGACTTCGAGGAGGCGATCAGGCTCTTCGCCGACATCGGCGACGACCAGGGCACCGCTCTGGTGCTGCGCAACATCGCCTTCCTCGACAGGATGAGCGGGAGCTACGAGCAGGCCACGGCCCACTACGAGCGCGCCCTCGCGATGTTCGCGGGCACGGGCGACCAGGTGTCCTCCGCGTACGTGCTGCACAACCTGGCGCAGCTCAGGTTGGAGACCGGCGACCCCGAGGGGGCCAGCACCCTGCTGTCGGAGGCGCTGGCGCTCAGCCGCGACGGCGGCAGCAGGAGGGTCGAGACCCAGGTGCTCCACCGCATGGGCGACACCTACCTGGCGTGGGACGAGCCGGCCCTCGCGGCCGAGATCTTCGATACGGCGCTCACGATGGTGCGCGACATCGGCGACCCCATCGGAGAGGCGTACATCCTCAACGGCCTCGGCATCGCCCGGCTCCGGCAGGGCGAGACCGCGCCGGCCGAGGAGGCCCTGCGCCACGCCGTCCGGCTGGCCAGGACCACCGGCGACCGGCTGCCCGAGGCGCGTTCCCTGCTCGGGCTCGGAGAGCTGGCCCTGGCGTGCGACGACGCCCAGCATGCCGTCGTCCACTTCGAGCAGGCGCTCAGCCTGTTCCAGTCGATCCAGACGCCGGCCTACGAGGCGCGGGCCCTTGCCATGCTCACCGAGGCGCGGGCCATGCTCGGCTCCGGCGGGCGCATGGGCGAGTCCGGCGAGCTGGTCGGCTGAGCCGGGCGCTCCTCGCCGATACGATAAGCTCTGCGGTGCGCACGGCGGGCTTTACCCGTCGCGCAATTTCCGCTGCGCGGGCCGGGGCTCCCCAATTGTTTCCGGCGGGAGACATTCACCGCGCCGATTCCTTGCGGGCCTTATGCGGCATGGAACACCCGATCGGCCGCCACCGCATCTCGCAAAGAGCCTTCCCCCTTGGAAACGGATTCGCCGGGCCCGCCCGCGCCGTCCGTACGGGAACTTCCGCCCATCGCCACCTGCGCCTATGATGGATCTCGGCGCCCGTGACGCAATTCCCGCCGTCCTCCCCGCGCGCACCCTTACCACCCCGTGCCGTGCCCTAGCCGGGCGTGAACCGGTCCCGAGAAAGATTGGCGTTGATTCCTCGCGGAACAGCGTCGTCGCTACGCTTGGGACGTGACCGCTACGCGAGTGAGCAACAAAAGGCCCCCAGGGGCCGGCGTTCTCGATTTCGCCGTTTCCGTCAGCCGGGAGACGGCCGAGAGCCCGCCCTCCCCGCCTGGGCGCGGGTGCGTACGGAACGCGGGCTCGCCCTGGCAGTCCCTCCCGGGCCGCGAGCGGCCATGATCAAGTCGATACTGCCCGACTGCGTGGTGGCGGCCGACGTCTTCGCCGACGCGCCCGAGCCCGTGCTCTTCCCCGAGGAGGAGCTGGCGATCATCCACGCCGACGACAAACGGCGCAAGGAGTTCAGCACGGCGCGGGTGTGCGCCCATGACGCGCTGCGCAAGCTCGGCATGCGCCCGAGCCCCGTGCTTCCCGGCCTGCGCGGGGAGCCCCAGTGGCCGCCGGGCGTCGTCGGCAGCATCACCCACTGCGCCGGCTACCGGGGGGCCGTCCTCGGCATCGCCTCCAAGGTGACCACCATCGGCATCGACGCCGAGCCCAACGAGGCGCTGGTCCCGGGCGTCCTCGACGCCATCTCCCTGCCCGAGGAGCGCGAGAGCCTGCGCAGGCTCGCTGCCCGCCATCCCCGCGTCCACTGGGACCGCCTGCTGTTCAGCGCCAAGGAGTCGGTGTACAAGGCCTGGTTCCCGCTCACCAAGCGCTGGCTCGACTTCGAGGACGTGCTGATCAACATCGATCCGGTGAACGGCAACTTCTCGGCCTGGCTGCGGGTGACGGGGCCGAGGGTGCGCGGGCAGCGCATCACCGCCTTCTCCGGCCGCTGGGTGGTCGAGGCCGGCCTGATCCTCACCGCGATCGTCGTGCCCAGCCCCGGGCGGTCCGGCCCGCCGAGACACGGCGCCCAGCGGCCCGCCGGCCACGGCCGGCTCCCGCAGGCCTCCGTCGCACCCGTCCGCTGACTCGCGCCGAGGCGCGTGGCGCGGCTCCGAGCGGACGGTCCGGCGGGGCTCTGAGAATGTCGTACCGGCTCAGTACGCTGTCCTGGCACGGCTGACCTCGGAGAACACGCAGGAGGACCCATGTTCAGGAACACGAGGGCGTTCAGCGGATTCGCGGTGGACGATGTGCCGAAGGCCAAGGAGTTCTACGGCGACGTCCTCGGCCTCGATGTGTCCGAGGAGCACGGCATGCTGCGCCTCCACCTCGCCGGCGGCACAGAGGTCCTGGTCTACCCCAAGCCCGGCCACACCCCCGCGTCGTTCACCATCCTCAACTTCCCCGTCGACGACATCGACCAGGCCGTCGACACGCTCACCGAGCGCGGGGTGAGGTTCGAGAGGTACGACGGCATCGAGGCGGACCAGAAGGGCGTCTTCCGCGGCGGCGGTCCTTTCATCGCCTGGTTCACCGACCCCGCCGGCAACGTCCTGTCCGTCCTGCAGGAGAGGCCCTGACCCTTCGGGCTTGAGAACACCCCGGAGCTTGATCGAATGGGTGTTTGAATATCTGCCATATACTGGGCGAATGACCGCCGCGTTCCAGGCATCTCTGCTCGACCTGTGCGAGGAGGCCGGCCCGGGCCCCCTCGGGTCCACGGTCAGGCGCACGACCCTCGGCCACGGGGCCTGGATCGACTTACGGCCCGGCTGGATCGCCGGCGCCGACGCGCTGTTCGAGCGGCTGGCGCGGTCCGTGCCGTGGCACGCCGAGAGGCGCCATATGTACGACCACATGGTCGACGTGCCCCGGCTGCTGAAGTTCTACGACGAGGGCGAGCCCCTTCCCGACCCCGTCCTCGAACAGGCCAAGGAGGCCCTCGACGCGCACTACGCCGAGGAGCTCGGCGAGCCGTTCCGCACCGCCGGGCTGTGCCTTTACCGCGACGGGCGCGACAGCGTCGCCTGGCACGGTGACCGCATCGGGCGCGGCAGCGCCGAGGACACCATGGTCGCGATCATCTCGGTCGGCACGCCCCGTGGCCTGCTGCTCCGCCCGCGCGGCGGCGGCCCTGCCCTGCGCCACGACCTCGGCCACGGCGACCTCATCGTGATGGGCGGCAGCTGCCAGCGCACCTGGGAGCACGCCATCCCCAAGAGCACCCGGGTCACCGGCCCCCGCATCAGCATCCAGTTCCGCCCGCGCGGAGTCCGCTGAAGCGAATCACCCCCGGAACCGAACCGGCCCCGGATCACCACCCGACCGCTCGGCGGGCGGGCGAATGATCTAGATCTCCCACGCGCCCTAGGACGCCGCCGCCGGGTCGCCCGCTCCGCTCGCGTGCCGGGCACCGGAGATGGCCTCCTTGAGGGACGCGCGGTCCACGTCGGCCTTGAGACCGCTGAGCCGGATGACGTGGCCCTCGTCGACGGCCGCGTACTCGTGCTGCCTCCCGCTCGTGCGGTACCAGCCCGCCTCGTCGTACTCGCAGGAGTCCGGAGGGATCAGGGGCTCCGCGTCGTGGAGGGGCTTGGCCGCGCATATGGCGTCGCTGAAGGTGCCTCGATCGACCCCGAACCACACCTGCCTGCCCTCGGCCGAGAAGTAGTACGTCTGGAAGCCCTCCTCGTTGTAGACGCTCATGGACTGCTCGGCCAGCTCGTACCCCGGCAAGTCGACCAGGTAGACCATGTCGGGCGCCACCCCCTCGGACCTGAGGTCGTCGAGCTGTGCCCGGCTGAGCGTCACGCCGGCTCCGCAGCCCGACAGGACTCCGAGGAGCGAGAGAGAGATCACTCGTCGCATCACGGGTTCACTGTCTCGCACGATCAGGGGCGTTCCCAGCGTTCGGCCAACCCGTCACTCCAGGTCCGACCAGTCACTCCAGGTCCGACCCGTCACCCCCAGGTCCCCCGTCGGTCTCGCAGAGACTCCGACAGCTCTCACAGGGACTTGTACAGCGCGAGGTGCCGGTCGGCGGCGGCGCGCACGACGGGCGAGGGCGAATGGCAGCGCGACCGCGAGCCGTCGCTCAGGCGCCGGCGTGGCGGTCGCGTGCCTCCAGAACGCGGGGCATCTCTCCCTCAAGCCATTCGATGAGGCCGAGCAGGCGCCGGGCCGCCTCGTGGCCGAGGGGGGTCAGGCTGTACTCGACCTTGGGCGGGATGGTCGCCTGGGCCTCGCGGTGGACCATGCCGTCGCGCTCAAGTGCCTGCAGGGTCTGGGCGAGCATCTTCTCGCTCACGCCGTCGACGCGGCGGCGCAGGGCGTTGAAGCGGTAGGCGCCCTCGCTGAGGGCGGCCAGGGCGAGGATGCCCCACCGGCTGGTGATGTGCTCCATCGTCTCGCGGGAGGGGCATCCGCGTGCGAACACGTCGAAGATGACCTGCCCGTGCTCGTCGCGGGCGAGGGTGGCCTGGTCTTCCATGCCCCAAGCTTACGTTCTCACCGCACTGCGCGTTCTTATGGTACTAACTGAGGGTTGGCACTTTCTAGAAGTTAGTACTAACCTGTCGCCGACCCCAAGAACGAGGAGAAGTGAAGATGATCGTCGTAACCGGTGCGACCGGCCAGCTCGGCCGCCTCGTCGTCGAAGGCCTGCTGGAGACCACCCCGGCCGGCCAGATCGTGGCCGCCGTTCGGAACCCCGAGAAGGCCGCCGACCTGGCCGCGCGCGGAGTGCAGGTGAGGGAGGCCGACTACGACAGGCCCGAGACGCTGAAGCAGGCGTTCGCGGCCGGCGACCGCGTCCTGCTCATCTCCAGCGACACCGTGGGCACCCGCCTCACCCAGCACAAGGCCGTCGTCGACGCCGCCGCCGAGGCCGGGGTGGCGCTGCTCGCCTACACCGGCATCCTGCACTCCGACACGACCACGGTGGCGCTGGCCGCGGAGCACAAGGGCACGGAGGAGCACATCAGCGCCTCGGGCGTTCCGTTCTCCTTCCTGCGCAACGGCTGGTACGTCGAGAACTACGTCAGCACGATCACCCAGGCCGCCGAGCAGGGCACGTTCGCCGGCGCCTCCGGCGAGGGCCGCGTCTCCACCGCCACCCGTGAGGAGTACGCCCGCGCGGCAGTGGCCGTGCTCACCGGCGAGAACCACGAGAACACGGTGTACGAGCTGGCGGGCGACGTCGCGTGGACCAAGGCCGAGCTGGCCGCGGAGGTCGCCGCGGTCACGGGCAAGCCGGTCGCCTACCAGGACCTGCCCCGCGACGAGTACGAGCGGGTCCTCGCCGGGGCGGGCCTGCCCGGGCCGGTCGCCGCCATGTTCGCCGACATCGAGCTGGACATCGCCGGGGGAGCCCTCGCCGGCACCACGGACGATCTCAGCAGGCTCATCGGCCGTCCCACCACTCCCCTGCGGGACACGGTCACCGAGGTCCTGGCTCGCGCCTGACGGGCTCCCCGGCGGGTCAGTCGAGGGCGCCGAGCGTGATGCCCTCGATGATGTGGCGCTGCGCCGCCACCGCGACGAGGAGCACCGGGACGATCGTGATGAGCGACGCGGCCATGATCAGGTTGTACTGGGTGGTGAACTGGCTCTGGAACACCGACAGCCCCTGCGACAGGACCGACATCTCGGTGGTGTTCACCACGATCAGCGGGAACAGGAAGTTGTTCCAGTTCTGCAGGAACAGGATGATGGCCAGCGCGGCGACCACCGGGCGCGCCAGCGGGGCGTACACGTTGAGGAACACCCGCAGCTCCGACGCCCCGTCGATGCGCGCGGCCTCCCCGAGCTCCCGCGGCGTGCCGAGGAAGAACTGGCGGAACAGGAAGGCGCCGAGGGCGGAGGCGATGTTCGGCACGATCAGGCCCTGGTAGGTGTTCAGCCAGCCCAGCTCGCCGAGGAGCTGCGACATGGGGACGATGATCGCGCTGAACGGCACCATCAGCCCGCTCAGCGCGACGACGAAGAGCAGCCGTTTGGCCGGGAAGTCGAGCATGGCGAACGCGTAGCCGGCGAGCAGCCCGCTCGCGAGCTGCCCGCCGGTGGCCGCCACGCCGAAGATCGCGGTGTTGAGGTACCACCGGCCGAACGGCGCCTGCGACAGGGCGCGCCCGATGTTGGACCACTGGGGATGCGCCGGCAGCAGGGGCGCCGCCGGGTTGATGATCTCGGCGTCGGTCTTCAGGGCGCTCACCGCCATCCAGCCGAGCGGGAACGCCACGATGACGACGGCCAGGCCGAGCAGCAGGTAGACCACCGAGCGGCGGGCGATCAGGCTAGCGGGCACGGTCCACCCGCCCGAGCAGCCAGATCTGCGTGAGGGTGACCAGCAGGGACAGCAGGAACAGCGCGACGCCCATGGCGTTGGCACGGCCGGTGTCGAACTGGACGAACCCCTCGTTGTAGACGTAGTACAGCGCGGTCTGGGTCGCGCCGTCCGGGCCGCCCTGCGTCAGCACGTAGATCTGGGTGAACGTCTGCAGCCCGGTGAGCGTGGTGACCACCCAGATCAGCAGGGTGTGGCGGCGCATCATCGGCCACTGGACGTGGGCGAACCTGCGCCACGCCCCCGCCCCGTCGACGCTGGCCGCGTCGAGCACGTCGCCGGGGACGGACTTCAGGGCAGCCACGTAGAGGATGACGTTCTGCCCGAAGAACTGCCACGCGCCGAAGGTCAGCACCGCGACCAGGGCGGGCCCCGGGGAGGACAGGAAGTCCGCCTGAGGAAGGTGGAGGGCGCCGAGCAGCCTGTTGATCGGCCCGAACCGCGGCGCGAACATGTTGGCCCAGATCAGCGCGGTGGCGACGACGGGCACGACGAGCGGGATGACGAACGGCGCCCGCACCCGGGCGACGCCGGGCGCACCGGAGTTGAGCAGCAGCGCCAGCCCGAGGCCGACGCCCATCGTCAGCAGGATGAATCCGGCGGTGTAGACGCCGGTCACGCCGAGGGCGTGGCCGCCGCCCTTCTGGAGCATCTGCCCGTAGTTGCCGAGGCCGACGAACTCCGGCGAGGTGTCGAACACCCCGCCGCTGTACAGGCTGCGCCACAGGAGCATCGCCAGCGGGATGAGCGAGAAGACCACGGTGAGCACCACCGTCGGTGCCACGAACCCGTAGGCGAGGGCCCAGGTGCGGTGCCGCTGCCTCATCAGCCGAGTTTCTTCAGCGCCGCGTCTCCGTCTCGCGCCGCCTTGGCCAGGGCCTCGGCCGGGGTCTTCCGCCCCTTCAGAGCCGCGTTGATCTCGGTCCAGAGGCTCTGGGAGATCGCGTTGTAGGCGGGGGTGATCGGGCGGACCTTGCCGGTCTTCTCCGCCTCGGCGAAGACGGTGTACGTCGGGTCCCCGGCGATGTGGTCCTTGAGCGCCTGCTGCTCCAGCTGGGCGGGATCCGAGGGCAGGCCGCCGTTCTTGGCCGCGAGGTAGGCGCCCCGCTCGGGCGTCGTCAGGAACTTCAGGAACGCGAGGCCGGCCTTCTCGGCGCCGGCGCCGGTCTTCAGCAGCGCGGCCACGCCGATGCCCATGCTGGTCGAGGTGCCGGCGGCCCCCTTCGGCATCGGGGCGACGCCGAAGTCCACGCCGGCCTTGCCGAAGGTCGGCACCGCCCACTGGCCGTTCACGATCATCGCGACGGTGCCGCTGGCGAACGCGGGCGCCCCGTCGAAGCTGCCCGCCTGGGCATAGCTGGTGCTCGGCGCCGACCCGGCCTTGACCAGGTCGACCCATGTGGTGAGCGCCTTGACCCCCGCCGGGCTGTTGAAGGCGGTCGCCGTGCCGTCGGCGTTGAGGAAGGACCCCCCTTCGGCGTACAGCATCGGCGTCCAGGCGAAGGTGATCCACTCGGCCTCGCCGAGCGGCACGTAGAAGCCGTACTTGTTCTTGGCGGGGTCGGAGAGTCTCCTGGCGTCCTCGGCCAGCTCGGACCACGTCGCGGGCGGGTTCTTGATGCCCGCGCCTGCGAAGGCCTTCTTGTTGTAGAACAGCACGATGTCGCCCACGCCGGCCAGGGCGATGCCGAGCTGGTGTCCCTTGTAGAACAGCGATTCCTTGATGCCGGGATACAAGGCGTCGGTCTCGGCGGCCAGCTTGCCGTCGAGCGGGACGAGCTTCCCGCTCTGCGCGATCACCGGGAGGTCGGAGGGGTTCTGGGTGAGCAGCACCGTGGGCTGGGTGCCGTTCTTCAGCGCCGAGATCACCTTGGGCAGGAACTGGTCGGAGCTCGCGATGTACTGACCCTTGGCGTGCATTCCGGGATGGGCCTTGTCGAAGGCGGCGTCGATCTCGGCGATCTGGTCGGGCTGCCAGCCGCTCGTCCAGTACGTGAACGTGCCGCCGTCGGAGCCGGACGCGCCGCCGGAAGCGCTCGGATCACCCGGACCGCCGCACGCGGCGACGGCGAGCGCGAGGCCGAGCGCGATCACGCCCTGCTTTCTGATCTTCATGTGTCCTCGCCACTCCCTGCCCCATGGCACACGGAGTGCGCCTGACCGAAAAGTGTCATCCCGCCGGACTCTTCTTGGTCCGGAGAAAATGATAACCCAGCCAAGCGGTAGGGAAATCTTGACTTGCCGCCTCCCGCTCGTGGCGCCCAAGGCTTCTTCAAGCCGGCGGGCAGTCACGGGCAAGACGGATTCAAGACGCACGCGATTACCTGAAGGCCCTCGAAACGACTTCAGGAGCGACAGATGCGCACTCTTGCCCGCCGCGCCGCCACGACCATCGCCGCGATCGCCATCGTCGGCACCACCTTCGCCGCCACCAGCGCCCCGGCCAACGCCATGCCGCCCGAGTGGTACCGCTGCTACATCAGCGGCTACGGCTGGATGTGGTGCATGGACGTGTAGCCTCCCCGGCTACCGAACAGAGCGCCTCGTCTCCCACAGGAGCCGGGGCGCTTTCGTCTTGTGCGGGACATATGGATTCCGGGATGCCGAGACGGGTACGCGAGAGGACTGAGCATGCCCGCAGCCGAGCTGAAAGGAACGTCTCCATGGCCAACCGCCGGCGCGTCGTCATCGCAGGCGCAGGATTCGCGGGCTTCACCGCGGCGCGGCGACTCTCCCGTCTCGCCAAGGGCGCGGTCGAGATCGTCCTGATCAACCCGACCGACTACTTCCTCTACCTCCCCCTGCTGCCCGAGGTGGCGGCGGGCATCCTGGATCCGCGCAAGGTGGCCATACCGCTCTCGGGCAACTGCCCCGGTGTACGCCACCTCCTCGCGAGCGTGGACAAGGTGAACATCGAGGGACGCCGGGTGGAGTGCACGGACGCCGAAGGCAACCACCGCGACCTCGGCTACGACCGGCTGGTCATCGCGGTCGGCAGCGTCAACAAGCTGCTGCCCATCCCCGGCGTGTCGGAGCACGCGCACGGTTTCCGCAGCATCGCCGAGGCGCTGTACCTGCGCGACCATCTCATCCGGCAGGTCGAGCTCGCCGACGCGGCCGACGACGCCAAGGACAGGACCGCACGCTGCACGTTCGTCGTCGTGGGCGCGGGCTACACCGGCACCGAGGTGGCGGCCCAGGGCCAGCTGCTCACCCTGGACGCCAAGCGGCACCGGCCCGGCCTGCGCGAGCAGCCCGTCCGCTGGATCCTCGTCGACAAGGCCCCTCACATCCTTCCCGAGCTGGACGAGCGCCTCTCCCGCACCGCCCACCAGACCCTGGCCGAGCGGGGCGTCGAGATCCGCACCGGTACGACCGTGACCGAGGCCACCGCCGAAGGGGTCAAGCTCTCCGACGGGGAGTTCGTGGCGACCCGCTCGCTGATCTGGTGCGTCGGAGTCGGCCCCGATCCGCTCGTGGAGTCGCTGGGGCTGCCGACCGAGAAGGGCCGCCTCCTCGTCGACGAATACCTGAACGTGCCGGGGCACCCGGAGATCTTCGCCTGCGGCGACGCGGCGGCGGTGCCGGACCTGACCCGCCCGGGCGAGTACACGGCCATGACCGCGCAGCACGCGAGCCGTCAGGGCAAGCGCGTCGCCCACAATGTCGCCGCGTCCTACGGCCGCGCGGAGCGCCGCCCGTACCGGCACAACGACCTGGGCTTCGTGGTCGACCTCGGGGGCGCCAAGGCCGCCGCCAACCCGCTCGGCGTCCCGCTGTCCGGCGTGGTCGCCAAGGCGGTCACGCGCGGCTACCACCTGCTGGCCGTTCCCGCGGGCCGTACGCGCATCGCGGGCAACTGGCTCCTGGACGCCGTGCTGCCCCGCCAGACCGTGCAACTGGACCTCGTGCGCGGAGCGGCGGTGCCCCTCACCTCCGGCGCACCGGAGAGGCCGCACGGCCTCAGCGACTGACTCATGCCGGCTGAGCCGCGGCTCCCCCTGCTCGGGCTCTGAGGCTCCCGCGTTCGCCCGCTTGACCGTTCGCCGGGCCGGGCCTTACATTTCTTTGAACAAGTCTAGACAGGTAGGTTCCATGGCCGGTGCACAGGGCAAAGACGCGGGCGAGGCACCCGGGGCCGCGAGCGGGCGACAGCTCAAGGTCGAGGTGCACGGGCTCGACGTGATCGGTGACGCCGAGCGCAAGGGCCGGCCGAGACAGCTGTTCTGGCCGTGGTTCGGTGCGAACGTCTCGGTGCTCGGGCTGAGCTACGGCTCCTTCGTGCTCGGCTTCGGCATCTCCTTCTGGCAGGCGCTCGCGGCCGGCGTCGTCGGGATCCTGCTCTCGTTCCTGCTGTGCGGGTTCGTCGCCCTGGCGGGCAAGCGCGGGTCCGCCCCGACCATGGTCCTGAGCCGGGCCGCCTTCGGCGTGCGCGGCAACCGCCTGCCGTCCGCGATCTCGTGGGTGCTCACGGTCGGCTGGGAGACCGTGCTCACCGCGCTGGCGACCCTGGCGACCGCGACCGTCTTCGACCGGCTCGGCTGGGGAGGCGGCACCTCGACCAAGGGCATCGCCCTGGTCGTCGTGACCCTGCTGATCGTCGCCGGCGGCGTCATGGGCTTCGACCTCATCATGCGCATGCAGACCGTCATCACGGTCGTGACCGGAGTGCTGACCGTGGTCTACATCTTCCTGGTCACCGGCCACATCCACTGGGACACCGTCGCGGCGACTCCGAGCGGCTCGGGTCAGGAGTTCATCGGGGCGCTGGTCTTCATGCTGACGGGGTTCGGCCTCGGCTGGGTGAACGCCGCGGCCGACTACTCGCGTTACCTGCCGCGGAGGTCGTCGAGCGCGGGCGTCGTAGGCTGGACCACCTTCGGCGCGTCGGTGGCGCCGCTGGTGCTGCTCGTGTTCGGCCTGCTGCTGGCCGGTTCCTCCGCCTCGCTCAGCACCGCGATCGCGGGCGACCCGATCGGGGCGCTGACCACCATCCTCCCGACCTGGTTCCTCGTCCCCTTCGCGGCCGTGGCCGTCCTCGGGCTGGTGGGCGGCGCCGTGCTCGACATCTACTCCTCCGGGCTGGCGCTGCTGGCCACCGGGCTGCGGGCGCCCCGCTACCTCGCCGCCCTGATCGACGGCATCCTCATGGTGGCGGGCACCGTCTACATCGTCTTCGTCGCCGACGACTTCCTCGGCCAGTTCAGCGGCTTCCTCACCACGCTCGGCGTCCCGATCGCGGCGTGGTGCGGCATCATGCTGGCCGACGTCGCGCTGCGCCGCCGCGACTACGACGAGGCCGACCTCTACCGTCCGTCCGGGCGTTACGGCGACATCCGGCCGGTGCCCATCGCGGTCATCGTCGCCGGCACGGCCATCGGGTGGGGCCTGGTCACCAACACCGCCGCGAGCTGGCTCGGCTGGCAGGGCTACCTCCTGGAGCCGCTCGGGCTCGGCGGCAGGTCGGGCTCATGGGCGTTCGCCAACCTCGGCGTCCTGGTCGCCCTGGTCCTCGGCTTCGCCGCGACCTGGGCGCTCACCCGCTCGAAGATCCGCACTCAGGAACACCTCGCCCCCACACCCGCCGACGCAGCCCCAACCCCCACGGCCAACCCATGACCACCCCCCCGCACTGCACCACCCCGCCCGCTCCCCCGCGCTCCGCCGCCGCCCCGGCGGAGGGGCGTACTGAAAGGACGACCGCGTGAGCGTGGCGCTCAAGCACCAGCGGATCCTCGTCGAGCTTGAGAGGGAGATCCGGTCCGGCCGGGTGCCCCGCGGGGCCCGGCTTCCGGGGGAGGTCTCGCTCGCCCGGCGGTTCGGGGTCAGCCGCAACACCGTCCGCACCGCGCTCGCCGAGCTGAACCAGGCCGGCCTGATCGCCACGCGGACGGGCAAGGGGTCCTTCGTCCTGTTCGACGGCCGCCCGCTGGACTCCCGGCTCGGGTGGGCACGCGCGCTGGCCGACCAGGGTGTCGAGACGAGGGTGCGGGTGCTCGGCATCACCGCCACCAGAGACGACCGGCTGGCCGCGCGCCTGAACCTCGACTCGCCCGAGGTGATCGCCGTCGAACGCGTGCGGGAGATCGTTCCGGGAGCCGTGATCTCGTACGAGCGCAGCTGCGTCCCGGCGATCGACGAGCTGAAGGAGCTGCCCACCCGGGGGCTGGAAGGCGGGTCGCTGATCGAGACCCTCGTCCGCGCCGGGCTGCACGCCGACCACGGCGAGCAGCGGCTCTGCGGGCGCCGGATCGACGACCGCGAGGCGGCTCTGCTCGAACGCGAGCCGGGCGAGTGGTTCCTCCGCACCGAACGCACGAGCTGGACGGCCGACGGACGCTTCGCCGAACACGTGAGCAGCCTCCTCGACCCCGAGCACTTCCAGCTCCACCTCACCTTCAGCCAGAGCGACACATGACCGCTCCGGCGCGGAGGTGGTCGACGCGGCCCGTACGGCGAACGCCGCTGCGGCACTGGCCGTGACGTCGTACGGCCCCGCCACGGCACCGACCTCCGCCGAACTAGCCCGATTCCTCGCGACGCGCCACGTGCGGCCCTGGTCATCGGGTCCGTGGTTCAGGTGTCCAGCGGTCGGGTGGGGGGGGGCAGACGTTCGTGTTGGGGGGTCAGGTTTCTACGGTGCCGCCGCTGCGCCAGTAGATGTTGTTTTCTCTGGAGAGCATGCCCTCCTCGACGAGGTAGCGGCGCAGGGCCGCGAAGTCGTCGTGGAAGGCGCGCAGGGCGATGTTCACGTCCTTCTCCGCGTAGCGGACGCCGGGCTCGAAGACGCGGGCGATGTAGTCGAGCACGACCAGCCGTTTCTCATGCCGCGTCGGAATCGCCCGCAACCGGCCTTCGACCAGGAACTTCTGCACGACCCTGTCCTCGGCGGAGACCGGGGCGACGGGCTTCGCGGTGGCGTGCAGCAGCTCGCGGAACCTCTCCCGCCGCACCCGCCAGCCGTCCTCGGACTTCTCGGCGAGGCCGCCGCGTTCGAGCCGGTCGAGTGCCCGCCGTACGGCGTCCTGGTCGAGGCCTGCGGCGTCAGTCCCGCCGTTCAGGACGAGAGCGGAGAGAACCCGCAGCGTGTCGTCCTGATAGAGCAGTCCAAGGACGCGCCTGATCTCTTCCTCGCTCATGATCTCCAGCCAATCGACTCAGGCGATGATGTGCCGCACGGCCCGGATCCGCCGGGCGCGACCAGACCTCCACACATATTGACCCCCAGCGGGCTCGCCGATCCTCTCCCCCATCATTGCGGTCCCCCGAGGCTGCGCGGGTCCCAACTTGGTCTGGCCTTCACTCGGGCCCTGGCCGTAGAGTCGATCTTCGCCTTCGACTCAGGGAGGACGTGCCGCCGGACGAGATGACCCCGCGGAGCGTGGGGGCGACCACCGCGAACATCGCCCGCATGTACGACTACTGGCTGCGGGAAAGGACAACTTCGCCGCAGACCGCGAGAGCGCGGCCGCTCTCAGGTCCCGGTCACCCCGAGGCGCGTCAACATGGGCCAGAACGCCAGGCCCCTTCGGAGTGAAGAAAGTGGATATTTCACCACACCCCCTTCCCGGAAAGTCGTTATCTATACGACTTTAGATGCTTTAAAGGCAGAGGGTCGAATTACTAGAGCGTGCTGTTTATTTGCTTCACCGAGGCTTCATCCCTGCGTCTTCATCCCTTGAATGGGTAATTCCTGATTCACGGCACCACGACCGCGACATCCCTCTATTTCCGGCCTTTCCGGAACTCATTGCTACTGGGATGGTTCGCGGTTCCGTCGAGGCGGAGCTCCGTACCCGCCGGCCGGTGAACGCTCGCCGTCACGGGTGGCGGCGACCAGGACACACATCGGGAGGCAGGATGAACGACGACGGCACGCTGGTGCTGGGGCGGTCCCCCGCTCGGTTTCCGGCGGCGCCACGGGGCTCCCTGAGACCCGGCGGTTCGCGGATGGCGCCGGTGCTCGGACCGGCCTTCGTCGCGGCGATCGCCTACGTGGATCCCGGCAACGTCGCCACGAACCTCATGGCGGGCGCGACCTCGGGTTACATGCTCGTCTGGGTGGTCGTGCTGGCGAGCCTGGTGGCGATCCTCGTGCAGTTCCAGGCCGCCAAGCTCGGCATGGTGACCGGCAAGAGCCTGCCCCGGCTGTGCCGCGAGCGGTTCTCCCGACGCGGCGGCCTGCTGCTGTGGGTCCAGGCCGAGGTCGTCGTGCTCGCCACGGACCTGGCCGAGTTCGTCGGCGCGGCCATCGGGATGCAGCTGCTCTTCGGCATGCCACCGGGGGTGTCGGCGCTGATCACCGCCGTCGTGGCGCTGCTGATGCTGCGCATGCGGCGGCGCGGCCGTGCGCGGCGGTTCGAGCTCGTGAGCGCCGCGAGCCTGCTGCTCGTCGGCGCGGGCGTGGCCTACGACATCGTGCGCGTGGGGCACCAGTCCGTCGCCGGGCTGGCGGGCGGGCTCGTACCGCGCCTGGACGGCGGGGGCTCGGTGGTGCTCGCCATGGGGATCGTCGGCGCCACCGTCATGCCGCATGCCATCTACCTGCACTCCGCGCTCGTGCAGGGACGGGGATGGCCGCCGGGTGCGGCGTGGCAGCGTCCCGCGCTCGTACGGCGGGCGCTGCGTACGGACTGCCTGCTCGGCCTCGGCGCGGCCACGATCGTCAACGTGGCGATGCTCGCCCTGGGCGCGGGACTCGGCACCTGGACGGGCGGGTCCTGGACCGGCGACCTGTCCGCCGCCCACGCGGAGCTGCTGAGCCGGGCAGGCGGCGCCGCCGCGCTGGCGTTCGCCGTCACGCTGCTGTCGTCGGGGATCTCGTCCTGCGGGGTCGGGACTCTGGCGGGCGATGTGGTGATGGAGGGCTTCGTCGGCCGCCGCGTACCGGTCTACCTGCGGCGTCTTGTCACGATGACGCCGGCCGTCGTCGCCCTGATGCTCGGTGTGCCCCTGACCAGCCTACTGATCCTGAGTCAGGTGGTCATCTCCCTCGGCGTGCCCGTGGCGCTGTTCCTGCTCGTCTATTTCTGCCGCGACCGCTCCGTCATGGGCCCGCTGGTCAACGCGCCGCTCACCACGCGGATCGCGGCCTGCGCGGGGGGCGCGGTGGCCGTCCTCGGATGCTGCCTCCCGCTGTCCCTCCTGTTCTGAGACCGCCGGAATCCGACCCATTCGAGGAGATCAGCTACATTTCCGGATTCGGAGCCTCTGGTGTTCCTGGAGATGTTCCGTAACCCGCGCTTCGAGGACATCTCGCTGGCCCAGTGGATGGCCAACACCCCGCCGCAGGTCAGCGCCGACACGCTCAACATCCCGCGTTCCATGGTCGAGGCCCTTCCCAAGAGCGAGCACAGCGTCCTCCGGTGACCGAGGCGCCCGTACGGGCGCCTGCCTGGGCCCGGATACCGCGATGTCGTGACCGCGCCCGGGTGCTGTCCGGAATGTTGCGGGGACGCTCTTGCTAAGCGGGCCGTGGGCAATTATTTTCATCCAATCGCCTGTGAGTGAAAGGAATGATTGCGCACGGCTCGCGTACGAGCGCGCCCGCCGGACGTTCGAGCTCAGGGCCGTCGAAGGCCACCGCGTGGAAGGGAGCTGAGACGATTGGACATCAGTGCCGCCGCTTACGTCCAGAAGATCGAGAGGCTGGTGCACGACGTCGCGGCGAGCCAGGCGCGGGCCGTGGGCGAGGCCGCGAGCCTGCTCTGCGCCTGCCTGCGCGGTGGCGGGGTGATCCAGGCGTTCGGCTCCGGGCATTCCGAGGCGATCGCGATGGAGATCGCGGGACGCGCCGGCGGGCTCGTCCCGACGAACCGGCTGGCACTGCGTGACCTCGTGCTGTACGGCGGGGAGTCTCCCGACGTACTCCGCTCGGCCGAGCTGGAGCGGGACCCCTCGATCGCCCACCGCATCTACGACCTCGCGCCCGTACAGCCGCAGGACGCCTTCGTCATGATCTCCAGCTCCGGGGTCAACGGCTCGGTGGTCGAGCTGGCGTCGATCGTCAAGGAACGCGGCCACGGGCTGGTCGCGCTGACCTCGGTGCGGCACAGCACCGAGATGAAGTCCCGCCACGCCTCCGGGCTCAAGCTGCTCGACCTCGCCGACGTCGTGCTCGACAACGGCGCTCCGTACGGCGACGCGGTCATGCCGCTTCCGGAGGGCGGCACCTTCGGAGCGGTGTCCACGATCACTTCGGCCCTGCTCGCGCAGATGGTCGTCGCCGAGGTGGTGCGGGAGCTGCTGGAGGCCGGTGAGGTGCCACCGATCTACCGTTCGGCCAACGTCGTCGGGGGTGACGAGCACAACCGGGCGCTCGAGAGCCGCTACGCCGGGCGCATCCGCCGCGGCGGCTGACCGGTCGCGACTCTCCCCGGAGAGTCGCGGTTCCTCATCCAATGCTTTGACACCAGGTTTGACCAGAGAACCCCCGCACCCGTACGAGGCCCTCCGCCGAACGCGAGGCCGCGGCGGACGCTCCAGCCCCCCAGGAGGACTTATGGCGGACAGCTCCTTTTCCCGGCGTGAACTACTGCGCAGCGCCGCCCTCGCCGGCCTGCTTCTTCCCGCGGCGGGCGCGCTGTCGGCGTGCGCGTCCCCGGCCGGCGGCGGCAACCCCGGCGGGTCGCAGGCCCCCGCCACCGGGGCCAAGACGGCGACCAACCCGCTCGGCATCGCGGAGGACAGGCCGTTCGAGGTAGTGATCTTCGACGGCGGCTTCGGCGACGCCTACGCCAAGGACATCCACGAGCCGCTGTTCAAGAGCAAGCACGCCAAGGTCGAGATCAAGCACACGGCCACCAAGGAGATCGCCAAGACGCTGCAGCCCCGGTTCGCCGGGGGCAACCCTCCGGAGTTCATCAACAACTCCGGCGACAACGCGATGGACTTCGGCGCGCTCGCCCAGGACGGCCAGCTGCAGGATCTCGGCGCGCTGCTGGACGCTCCGAGCTGGGACGACCCGAGCGTGAAGGTGCGGGACACGATCCTGCCGTCGGCCATCGAGCTCGGCACCTACGACGGCACCTTCTCCGTGCTGAACTACGCCAGCACGGTGTGGGGCATCTGGTACTCCAAGAAGCTCTTCGGCGACAACGGCTGGGAGGTGCCCAAGACCTGGGACGAGTTCACCGCGCTGTGCGAGAAGATCAAGAAGTCCGGCAAGGCCGCGCCGTTCACCTACGCGGGAAAGCACCCGTTCTACATCTACGAGACGATCCTCACGCTCTCCGCCAAGATCGGGGGCGCCGATGTCCTGAAGAACATCGACAACCTGGCGGACGGCGCGTGGAAGGCCGAGCCGGTCGCGAAGGCCGCCGGCGCCTTCGCCGAGATCGGCGCGAAGTACCTGCTCCAGGGCACCGAGGGGCTGGACCACATCCAGACCCAGACGGCGCAGAACAAGTACGAGGTGGCCATGCTGCCCTGCGGGTCGTGGCTGGAGAACGAGCAGAAGGACACCACCCCGGCGGACTTCGGCTACGCCATGTTCCCGCTCCCCTCGTTCACCGGGTCGGACGCCCTGCCGTACGGCACGCTGCACTCCCGGCCGGGTGAGGAGTACTTCGTGGCCGCCAAGTCGGCCAACCCGCTCGCCGGCGTGGAGTACATGCGGGCGATGCTCTCCAAGGAGGGCGCGGGCAAGTTCACCGAGCTGGTCAGCACGCTGACCGTGGTGAACGGCGCGGCCGACGGGCGCACGCTCAAGCCCGGCCTGGAGAGCGCCGCCTCGGCGCTGAAGGAGGCGGGGACCAACGTCACCTACTTCAGGTTCCGCCAGTGGTACAAGGAACTGCACGACGAGGTGGCCGCGGCCACCGGCCAGCTGATGTCGGGCCGGCTGAAGGTCGCGGAGTGGGCCGACCGCATCCAGAAGAAGTCGGACGAGATCAAGAACGACTCGTCCGTCAAGAAGTTCACCCGCTGACCGGCGGGCACGGCGGTTCAGGGACCGGCGGGAAAGGCGGTGAGCAGGATGGCCACCACGAGGACGCGCCTGTTCGGCAGGGCCGACTTCACCAGGGCGCGGTTCATCGCGGGCTTCCTGGCGGTCCCGGTGCTGCTCTACCTGGTCTACGTGATCTCCCCGTACGCGCAGGCCTTCTACATCGCGATGACCAACTGGCGTGGCGTGAGCGCGAGCCCGCGGTTCGTCGGGCTGGAGAACTTCCAGCGACTGCTCGGCGACGGCACCTTCTGGACGGCGGTCGGCCACAACGGCCTGCTGCTCGTGCTGCTGCCCCTGCTCACCATCGTGATCGCCCTGTTCTTCGCCTTCCTGCTCAACGCGGGCGGGACGGGCGGCGGGGTGTCCGGCATCTGGGGTTCGAGGTTCTACCGTGTGGTGTTCTTCTTCCCCCAGGTGCTGGCCGTCGCGATCGTCGCCGTCCTGTTCCAGCAGGTGTTCCGGCCCGACCGGAGCGGCATGCTGAACGCGCCGCTGATGGCCCTCGGGCTGGAGCCGGTCGGGTTCCTGTCCAACCCCGATGTGGCGTTCTGGTCGATCCTTGGGGTTCTCGTCTGGCAGGCCGTGGGGTTCTACGTCGTGCTCTTCTCGGCCGGCATGGCGTCCATCCCGCGCGAGATGTACGAGGCCGCCCAGATCGACGGGGCGGGACGCGTCCAGTTGTTCGCCCGGGTCACGCTGCCCCTGCTCTGGGACACCGTGCAGGTCGGATTGATCTATCTGGGCATCGCCGCGCTCGACGTGTTCGCCATCGTGTGGGTGATGACGGCCGAGCACGGCGGGCCCGACCACTCCACGACGGTGATGGCCGCCGAGATCTACCGCAACGCGTTCCAGTACTTCAAGTTCGGCTACGCCTCGGCCATGGGCGTGGTGCTGTTCTTCTTCACGGTCGCCTTCGCGGTGCTGGCGATGCGCCTGTCGCGTCGCGAGCGGATCGAGTTCTGAGGGGGCCTGACAATGGTTTCGCGGGCGGAGAAGGTGACGCTCAGCAGGAGCGCGGCGCGCGAGCGGCGCAGGATCCGCCTCGGCCCGCTGTCGGGGCTGTCCCACCTCGCGCTGATCGTGTGGACCGTGCTCGTGGTGGTGCCGATCGTGTGGACGTTCCTCGCCTCGGTGAAGAGCGAGGACGAGATCTTCGGCAGCGCGTGGTCGCTTCCCGCGACCATGCGCTGGGACAACTGGGCCCGCGCCTGGGACAACGCCCACGTCGGCCAGTACCTGGTCAACAGCGTCGTCACCGTGGCGTTCGGCACGTTCGGCACCATGCTGTTCGGGTCGATGGCGGCGTACGTGCTCGCGCGCTACCGTTTCCGCGGCAACCGGGCGATATACCTGCTGTTCGTCTCGGGCCTGGCCTTCCCGGTCTACCTGGCGCTCACGCCGCTGTTCTTCGTGGTGCAGAACATGGGGAACATCCCACTGATCGGCCAGTTCATCGGGCTGGACTCACGTGGCGGGCTGGTGCTCGTGTACATCGCGTACTCGCTGCCGTTCACGGTGTTCTTCCTGTCGGCGTTCTTCCGCACGCTCCCCCACGCGGTGGCGGAGGCGGCGTTCGTGGACGGGGCGTCGCACAGCCGGGTGTTCTTCCAGATCATGCTGCCCATGGCCCGGCCGGGCATCGTCAGCATCACGATCTTCAACATCCTCGGGCAGTGGAACCAGTACCAGATACCGCTGGTCCTGCTCAGCGGCCAGTCGAGGGACAAGTGGGTGATCACCCAGGGCATCGCGGACATCTCCACGGCGGCGGGCTACGACGCCGACTGGTCGGCGCTGTTCGCCGCGCTCAGCATGGCCATCCTGCCCATGCTGATCGTGTACACGATCTTCCAGCGCCAGATCCAGGCGGGGCTCACCGCCGGGGCGCTCAAGTAGCCCGGCTCCACGAGGCCAGGACGGCGGTCAGCCGTGGAGGCGCTGTTTCATCTCGGCCTCGTAGATGTGCCGCCGGCCCCCCGCCAGCTCGTTCCTGATGCGCTTCTCCAGCTCGACGAAGCAGCGGCGGTAGCCGTCCTCGTACTCCTCGACGATCTGGAAGGTCCACCTGCCGGCGAGCACGTCGCGGCCGAGCAGGTCGGCGCACACCGCGTCGGCGTGATCGCCGTGCCCCGCCTCGCGAAGCAGGCTCACGGCGTCCTCCAGCATCAGGTGGGCACGCCCGGTGAGCTGGTGGAAGGCGTACAGGTGACCCCGCGCCCGCTCGGCGGTCTCCAGGGCCTCCGACAGCTTGCCGAGAGCCTCGACCGTGGTGTCGTCCATCCCGGCGGGCCGCCGGTGGCCCGGATCTGGGAGATCATCGCTCATGAGGTGATCACTACCCCGCGCGGACGCGCCAATTCTGGCTCCGGGCGGCCTTGGCCCTGCGCTCGTCGGGATCGGTGCCTCCCCAGATGCCGTGCTCCTCGCGGCTGGTCACGGCGTAGTCCAGGCAGGGGGTGCGTACGGGGCAGCGGCGGCAGACGGCCTTGGCCCGCTCGTGCTGCATGTGGCCGGGGCCCTTCGCCGATATCGGGAAGAACAGCTCCGGATCCTCGCCGCGGCAGGCGGCACGACGCAGCCACGAAACAGCAGGTATGACGGTGTCCTGGATGACCATGGCTATCCCATACGAGTGAGTGGACGTAACGGGCCGCCGGCTCAGCCCGAGAAGTCGCGTGCCCGCTCCGAAGGCGTTGACACCTCTTTTTAGGGATAAATGCACCAAGCCAATTCGGCTGTTTCGGTCCAAACGTATTCACGCGTTTCTGCCGCCCGTACTCGGCTCGCCCGTCACACCAGAGCCTCCTGCTCCTCCAGGTCGTCCTCGTCGTCGGTGTAGAGGGTGTCCCCCGGCGAGCCGGCCGGGGAGTGCCGCCGGGGGGTGAACCCGAGAAGCTCCTTGACCAGCTCGTCGTTGCCCGCGTATCCGGCGTCGGCGTCGAAGACCTGGGCCCCGTCCCAGAGCGCCAGGATGGTCGACACGGTGCGCAGCTCGCTGTCGTGCAGCAGGTCGTAGTGCGCGATCATCGGCACGGTGGGGTACGTGCACCACAGGTCGTGGCCGGTCATGAAGAGGTCGAGGTCGAACTGCACGGTGAGCCCGAGAAGCTCGGGCTTGTAGTTGTCGTCGATGCCGGCGAACGCCTCGTCGAGGGCGATCACGCGCGGGCACGACGCCCGTCCTGAGGAGTAGAGCGCGTTGGCGGCGGCGAACAGCGGCAGGTGGATCGAGGCGGACTTCTCGCCGCCCGACATCTGCGAGTGCTTCGCCCGGGTCAGCCTCACCTCGGGCTCGCCCCGCCGCGCCATCAGCAGCTCGAAGGTGTACCAGGAGCGGTAGTCGAGGACGCCGGCGAGCGCCTCCTTGTAGGTCGCGCGGGAGTTCCTCGCGCGGTAGTCCCTGATCATCTGCCGGAGGTGCCCGCGGAGCGTGACGAGCCCCTGGTGCCCGAGCCCCGCCGCATCGCGCACCAGCAGCGCCGCCACGGCACGCTGCCTGTCGTCGATCTTGTCGGACTGGACCCAGCGGATGCCGATCGTGGTCCCGGACGACATGGGCTTGGAACGGGTGTCGGCGTTCATGCCACGCACCAGGTCCTTGGCGGCGGCGACGCGCGCGTGGATCTGCTGTGCCAGGCCGGTCAGCAGCTCGTCCTCCAGGACGGTGCGCTCGCGTTGCTCAAGGAGCACGCCCTGCTCCTCCGCACGCTCGGCCATACTGCGGGCGAACGCCGACACCGGGCCCCGCCCGTCGGCGTCGATGACGTGGACGGTCAGCACCGCGCCGGGCTCCCAGTCGAGCCGGTAGTCCTCCTGGCAGTTCTCCAGGGCCGCCTGGAAGTCGCGCAGGGCGTTGGAGACGCGGTCGAGCGTGTTCTTCAGCGTGGCGTCGGTGACCGCGCGCCCTCCCTGGGTCGCCGCGTCGTAGGCGTCGATCAGGGTCAGGGCATCGGCAGGCAGGGTCGCGCGGACCGCCTCCAGCGGGTCGGGCGGCGGATCGGCCATCATCAGCTCGGCGACGCCCTCGCCCGCCCGCTCGGGGCCCTGCGGACGGCTCTCCAGGGGCCAGGGTGTGGGATCGGCGACCCCGGCGAGCGAGCGGAGGTCGGCCTGGGTGTAGGGGACGAACTCGGCGACCTGCCCGGCCATGCTCTGGAAGGCGCCGGCGAGAGCCTCACGCCCGTGTTCGAGCTCGGCTCCCGCGAGCACCTCGGCCTCCCGCTCGCGGGTCGCCACCAGCTCGTGCTCGCCGCGGGCCGCACGCGCCCGGGCGATCAGGCCCTCGGTCTCGGTGATCTGGCCGAGCACTTCCTTCAGGTCGGCGTCGAACGTGCGTTCCAGCGTTTCGAGCCGTTCGACCAGGACGGCGTGCGCCGCCTCGCGCGTGCCGAGAGCCATCGCCCCCTCGGCCTGTTCCTGGCTCAGCCGCTCGATGGTCTCCTCGCGCTCCGCGAGGTCGCCCCGCGCCGTGGCGATCTTCTCCCGCTCGGCGCACAGCGCCTCCGCCGCGCGCGTCAGGTCGTCGAGCGCCTGGGCGACGGCGTCGACCTCGCGCGGGTCGCGCGGCATCGCCAGCTCGGCGGCGGCCTGCCTGAGCCGCCTGGTCGCCGCGCCCACCTCGGCGACCGCGCCGTCGACGCGCTTCGCGGCCTCGCCGAGCCGTGCCCGCGCCACCGCCAGGCGGGTGGCCCGATCGGCGACCCCGCCCGCGGCCGTGACGATCGGCCCGGTCTCGGGCAGTTCCTTCCTGGCACGGCTGAAATCGGCCACGAGCCCGTTGAGACGCTCGGACTTCTCGCTCAGGCCCTTCTGGGTCTCGAGGTGCGCCGTGATGAGCCGGTCGTACTCGGCGAGGCGCGACAGGCGGCGGGCCGCCCGGTTGGTGGCCCCGATGTACTCCGCCGACTCCTTGGGCCGCGCCCCAACGTAGGGACCCACCCCAAAGTGACCCCCCCTGCCAACCGCCAAACCCACCCACGAACCAGCCCCATCACCACCACCCGCCGCGAACCGAGCCCCCCCGCCGCCCACCCGGCCCGCCCCCGAGCCATCACCACTCGCCGTGAACCGAGCCCCCTCGCGAATCACCCGGCCCGCCCTCGAACCATCACCACTCGCCGTGAACCGGGCCCCCTCGCGAATCATCCGGTCCGGTCTCGAACCATCAGCATTCGACGTGAACTGAGCCCCTCCGCCTTCCACCCGGCCCGCCCCCGAACCGTCACCATCCGAAGGGAAGCCGCCCCCCGACCCCGACCCGAGGCCATCGCCACCGGCCGACGTGGATCCGACCTCCGGAGCCGAGCCCGGAGCGGGGCCGTCGCCGTCCTCCGACGTGCCGTTGGCACCGTCTGCCGGGGCTGCTCGTACCAGAGCCTCGTCGAGGGCGATCGAGTGCAGGACGGCTTCGATGACGGCGACGGGCACCATGCTCTGCCGCTCGGCGAGGAGGACGTCGGCGAGGGTCTGCCCCTGGGTCCGCCGCTCCTCGGGCAGGGGGACCAGGTATGCGTCGGCCTCGCCCCCGGCCAGCGCCGCGACGGTGAGCTCCGGATCGGGGTGGATCCAGGCCGTGAGCAGCCCGGCCGCGTACAGGGCGCCCTCGATGCCGGCGGCGGCACGTTCGTCCACTCCCTCGGCGAAGCGCACCAGCCGCCAGAGCGGCGCGCCCGGACGCCCGTCACGGGCGGCCGTGCGCAGGTGGTCGGTGGGAGGCGCGTCGTCGCGCTCGGCCGCCACCGCCTCCCGTTCAGACCGCAGGTCTCGCAGGAGCGTCGCGACGCGCGCCTCCTCGGCGGTCACGTGAGCCCTGGCCTCGATCACCGCGGCCCGGCGTTCCTCTGTCAGCTCGCCGAAGACCTCCGGCAGCCGCCGCGCCCCCGCCTCACCGACCGCCTCCAGCGTCTCCTCCAACGCCGCGAGATCACCAACACCGACCACTGCGACATCGCTGTCCGACGCTCCGCCCCCACCCGGCCCAACCCCGCCGACCGCGACCACCGCCGGATCGAGAGCACCACCACCGGCCAGCCCCATGCCACCGACCGCGACCACCGCCGGATCGAGAGCACCACCACCGGCCAGCCCCATGCCACCGACCGCGACCACCGCCGGATCGAGAGCACCACCACCGGCCAGCCCCATGCCACCGACCGCGACCACCGCCGGATCGAGAGCACCACCACCGGCCAGCCCCATGCCACCGACCGCGACCACCGCCGGATCGAGAGCACCACCACCGGCCAGCCCCATGCCACCGACCGC
Organism: Sphaerisporangium viridialbum; assembly: GCF_049674955.1. Classification (GTDB taxonomy): domain Bacteria; phylum Actinomycetota; class Actinomycetes; order Streptosporangiales; family Streptosporangiaceae; genus Sphaerisporangium; species Sphaerisporangium viridialbum. The sequence goes on from NZ_CP187232.1 coordinate 5,008,073, forward strand.
GACCACCGCCGGATCGAGAGCACCACCACCGGCCAGCCCCATGCCACCGACCGCGACCACCGCCGGATCGAGAGCACCACCACCGGCCAGCCCCATGCCACCGACCGCGACCACCGCCGGATCGAGAGCACCACCACCGGCCGGCCCCATGCCACCGACCGCGACTACCGCCGGATCGAGGGCGCCGCCTCGGGGTGACCCCACGTCGCCGGCCGTGGCCATCGCCGGGTCATTGACGACGACCCAGCGTTCCGCCCATTGGGTGAGGGCGTCCTTGGCCGTGCGGCGTGAGTGGTCGAGCTTGTCCTGGGCGCCGGCCAGCTCGGTCTCGCCCGAGGTGACGGCCTGGCCGGCCTCTTCCACCGCTGTCTCGGCGCGCCTCCGCTTGGCCTCGGCCTCGGACAGCAGGGCCAGGTGACCACGGATCGTCTCCACGTCACCACGCCGGGCTGTGGCCCTCGCCCTGGCCAGCGCGAGGCTCTCGCGCGCAGGCACCTCGGCAACTCCGCCACCCCCCGCCGTGTGACCGCCGCCGGAGGTCGCACCGCCGTTGGTCGTGGGGTCCCCGGCGGTGAGAGCACCAGGGTCGGTGAGAGCACCGGAATCGGTGAGCGTGGCGTCCGTGAGGGCGCCGGCCTTTTTGAGTGCGCGAGGGTCGGTGAGGGTGGCGGGATCGGGGACGCCGGCGCGGGCGGCGGCGTCGGCCAGTTCGTTGAGGTGCCGGTCGGCTTTGTCGTGAGCGTCCCTCAGCCGCTCGGCGACCTTGCCGGCCTCGGTGCCCAGCTTGGCGATGTGACCACGCACCTGGTCGAGGCGCCGGCGCTCCCCGGCGATGCCCGCGCCGTCGTCGGCGATCTGGCGGCGCAGCCCGTCGAGCTCTCCCCTGGCCTTGTACGCCTCGTGCTGCTTGAGCACGGCGAGCCTGCCGTCATACCTCGCCAGCTCGGCTTCGGCGGCCTCGCGCCCGGCCGTGGCGGCGGCGCGAGCCGTGCGGGCGCGGCGCAGCTCGGACGCGGCCCGGGCGATGCGGGCGGCGCAGCCCGCCGCCCCGTCGAGCCGCTCGTGAATGCGGTCGAGGTGGTGCCGGACATGGGCCCGCAGGTACGCGGTGTAGTGGCCGAGGAACTCCTTGACGGCCCCGTCGGCGAGGGTGAGATCGTCGAAGAGGCGCTGCACCGCAGCGAGGTTCTCGAAGTCGCGGGCGGCCTGCTCGACCAGAACGGGGTCGACGGGGCTGAGCCCGGCGCTGAGGGTGTCGGAGACCTTCATCGGGTCGAGATCCTTGGCGAGCAGCGGGCGCCGCAGCGCCAGGAGGAGGTCGAGGAGCTGGGCGTAACGCTCCTTGCCGAGCCCGAACAGGCGGGCGTCGACCGCGGCCCGGTAGTCGGTGGCGGTTCTGTGCCTGGCACCGGGCTCAAGGACCGCCTTGAGCTGCTTCTCGGTGAGGGGCCGCGAATCGGCGGACAGCAGCCCGAAGTCCACGCCGACGCGCCTGCCGGTCACGAAGAACGACGGCGTGACTCCGTCGCGGTGCCGGTGAGCCCGCAGCCCGATGATCAGCGTGACCGCGTCCGCGCCACCCGGCCCGGCCTCAGCCCCCGAGCCCTGGTCGTGCCAGTTGTACGGGTCGTCCCGGTGGCCCCTGCCGTTCCGACGCTCCTGGCTGTGCGAGTCGCCCCGGTCGTGCGAGTCGCCCCCGTCCTCCGGGCCGCCCCGGTCGTGCGGGTCGCCCCCGTCCTCCGGGTCGTGCGGGTCGCGCCGGTCGTTCCCGTCACCCCGGTTGTACGGGTCGTGCCGGTTGTACGGGTCGTGCCGGTCCTCCCGGCCCTCCCGGTCGTGCCGGCCCTCCTGCCCGTCCCGTTCATCTTGCTCGTCCTGGGTCTCCCGGTCGTGCGGGTTCTCCCGGTGCTCGCGGTCAGGGTGGCTTGAGCCTGTGTGGCTCATCTCAGGTGTGTCGTCGGGGTCTCGGGTGAACTCCATCCAGACGTAGCCGTACTCGGCTTCCTGGCCTCGGTAGAGCAGGTTGGACTTCATGGTGCGGTTCTCGCCGCTGAAGGGGTCGAGGCGTCTGGCGTCGCTCACGCCGTCGAGCACGAACGGGAACAGCACCTCCAGGGCCTTGGTCTTGCCCGAGCCGTTGTGCCCGCGCAGCACCAGGCGCCCGTCAGCGAAGACGAACTCCTCGTCGATGTAGTCCCAGATATTGATCACACCTGCGCGGGACGGTTTGAAGCGGCCGGATGCGGGTGTCATGAACGGGATTCCTCCGGAAGAGACGGCGAGAGGTGCAGGCCGAGCTGGCCCTGGTTGTGGCGCCTGTCGGGCAGCGCCAGCGTGATGTTGCGGTAGCGGGCGAACGCGGGCAGCAGCAGCACGCCTCCGGGATGCCGCCTGACCAGCCGCAGCTCGGTGAGGAGCGTGACCGCGGCGTCGAGCAGGCCCTCAGGATCGTGCTGCCACACAATGGAGAACGAGGCGGCGCCCAGCTCTTCGTACAGCTCGCCCACCATCGCGGTGAGCCGTGCCCGCTCGACCAGCGCCACCTCGGCCGAGGGCGGAGTCACGGCGCCCGGCTCCGATGCGGGGGGCGGGGCCCACGCGAGCTCGCGGACGACACCTGCCCGGGGCAGGGCGGAGTCGATGCGCGCGAGGAGGTCGCTCTGGTCGTCGGCGTCGCTCGGCAGGTCGAGGAACTTCACCGAGGAACGCTCGCCAGGGTCTTCGAGCAGGTCGGCGATCTTCGCGAGGAGGAGGCCCGCCGCGCGGTTGACCGCCCCGCCCCGCCCGGGGAACGGCTTGTCGGTGAAGCGACCCCCCGCGTCCGCGAGCATGACGCCCTCGGCCCGGCACTCCACGGCCAGGCCGGTGAGGCGGGCCAGGTCGGCGGCGAGGCCGGGTTCCCGCAGGAAGCCGGCGACCTCGGGCTCGACCTGGGCGAAGTAGAGGACCGGGTGCTCGACGAGGAGCCGGCGGGCACGGCGCGCCGTGTCCTCGGGGCGCGCCGTGCCGTGGCCGCCGGAGCCCTCCAGCAGGCCCGCCGCGCTGGTGAGGTGCTGCACCGGGCGCGCGGGCTTGAACAGGATCGCGCAGATGTCGTGGTCGATGTCGAACAGGGCGTCGCCCCGCTCGGTGTCGTGCGCCCAGGCGTCCAGCGACCCGTCCGAGAGCCGCAGGGCGCCGCGCTCGACCAGCCAGTCGAGGCAGTCGACCACCGCGGCCTTGTGCGCGCCGACGGTGGGATCGAACCCGAGCCCCTCGATCGTGTTGGCCGCCGGGGCGAAGGCCCGTACGAGGTCGGCCAGGCTGATCTCGACGCGGGACCGCTGGAACAGCGCCAGCACCAGGCACAGGTAGGCCAGGCGGCGCCGGTCGAACGGCTTGCCCTTCTTGGCGAACAGCAGCCGTTGCGTCTCGTCGAACGCGTCGAGCCTGCGCACGACCCGGACCTGCGTGGTCGTCGCGATCAGGGTGTAGCCGAAGAGCTCGCGGAGGTCGCGGGTGAGCTGGTCGGCCCAGTGGAGCACCTGCTCCAGGGCGCCGGGGCGCGGACGGGAGGCGGTGATCAGGTCGTTGGTCAGGGCGAGACGCACGGCCTGCTGGTAGGAGCCCAGCTCGCTCGGCAGGACCCCGGCCGCCGCGCCGCGCGCCCTCATCGGGACACCCCGGCGCCGGGCCCCTGGAGCTTCCCGACGGCCGATCCAGGAACACATGCCCTCATCGGAGTGCTCCATCGGCCCGCGGGTGCTCTCCCCTATCGCCTGCGAGCGGTCCCCGGGCGGCGGCCCGCGCGCGCTCGCGGAGCGCTCCCGCGGTGTGCGCGGCAGGTTCGAGGTCGAGCCGGAGGCCGGGCAGGTGGAGGACTCCGTGGACGGTGCGAACCGTGCTTCCGCCCGGCTCGGGGACCAGGCGGATCGTCATCGACTCGTTGCCCCCGGAGGCGGATCGCAGGCGGCCGGCGACGACGGTGCGGGCCTCCAGCGCCCGGGTCAGGAGCCGCAGGACCACGCGGGTCTCCGCCTCGTCGAGGACGCGCCCGTGGACTCCGGCCTTCACCAGACCCTCGGCGGCCTCCCGCTCGGCGGCGCGGCCGGAGGCCTGCCGCCGGCGCAGCTCCCCACGGATGCCGGCCCGCCCCCGGACCGGCTGCGGAACGCCGGGAGCCGGGGCCTTGCCCCGGCGGAACAGGGGCACGGAGATCTCCACACCCGGGGCGTCCCACCAGGTGGAGCGGACGGAGATGACCTCGGCGTCGTCGTGGGCCCCTCCGAGGTGCCGCGACGTGCGGGAGTTGAACGCCGCCGTCATCAGGGCGTGGGCGGCTCCCTCGTCGGGCACGTTGAAGACCCACTCGGCCAGATGCCGGAGCTGGGTCGACCGGTTGACGCCGCCCCGCTGGGCCTCGGCGATCTGCCGGAGCAGCGCGATGACGCTCGACACGCCGGTGCGGGTCGCGGCGCGCAACTCGGCCGCGCGCGAGGACTCGGCTCCGTCGGCGGCGAACCAGGCGCGCAGCACCGCCCAGCGGCGGCGCCAGTCGTCAAGCCGGTCGCCGTAGCCCATGAAGAGCCGCTCGTCGGCCGCGGCGGCCCGGCCGAGCATGGTCTCGACGCCTGTTCGCTCGACGTCGCGGACGGCGCCGTCGAGGCGGGGCAGGTAGCGGTCGAGCTCGGCCATGAAGTCGGTCATGTGGGTCAGCAAGGTGTTCTTGTAGCGGAGGAAGGCCTCGGGGGAGGCGTCGGTGGACCGGGTGATCTCGGCGAGCGTGAGGTGGAAGCGGGCGGAGCGGCGTGCCATGTCCTCCATGACCGCGTCGAGACGGGAGAGCCGCCGCCAGACCTGCTCGCCGTGGCCCGAGAGGTTGGCCTCGGCGAGCGCCTTGAGATCCTCCAGGATGTCGGAGAAGACCAGCCGCGACAGGTTGGCGTCCTGCAGCCGGGCGGCGAGGACCTCCTCGACGGCCGCGAACGCCTGGTAGCCCAGCTCGCTGAACTGGTAGACCGACTGGCGGTTGCGGTAGCGGACGAGGCTGCCGGCCCTGGAGGCGTCTTCGAGCCGGTGGACGACGCCGTCGTCGGCGAGCGCGTCGAGCCGGGACCGGAGGTTGTCGTCGGCCGGCGGCGCGTCGTCGTAGGCGGCGCCCAGCTCGGCGAGCACGCGGGCGACGTCGTCGGGATGGGCCTGGAGCTGGTGGACGGCCCGGAGACGGTCCATGGCGCGGAGCACCCAGAGGTAGACCAGGTGGTCGTCGCGCCGGGTGAAGTTGAACAGGCGGAAGCGGTCGCTCACGGCGAACGCATCCAGGTCGAAGGCGCGCGACGCGCCCGTGACAGCTCTCTCCGTCATCCCCACTCCCCCGGCCGGCCGTGAGGTCGCTCGGAGAAACGACCTCTGGCGGCGAACAGCAACCCTCACCGCGGAGAGAGGACGGCCCTCTCCCCGGCACCTCACCTCGCACGCGGCGAGCCCCCTGTGCGAAGCACAGAGCCGATCACACTCATGGATACACGAAGATCTCACCCTCCGGATCGGCACGGACCGCACCTGTGGACGAACGCGGAGTGCTCCACAGACCGCGCACAATCTTGCTCGTGAACGGCCGTCGTCGCACCTCACCGCCCAATTGATAGCGCCCGCCACCGACAATTCCCGGCCCGCGCCCGGCGGGGACCGGCCGCGTGAAAGGCGAACGACGCCGAACGGCCGGGGCCACGCCGGGCGGTCACCGATCCCGCGCCCGCCCCGCACCCAGCGTGACCAGAAACCCTGGGCGATATGTCACGAAATTTGCCTTCAAGCTCTTTAACCACACCCGATAGCCAGAAATGTCGCCTTTGGGTCTTGACGAAAGATCTTTATTTGGCAAAGACTCCTCACCACCTGCGTGCTCAGACCCGGGACGACCCCCTGCCCGGGCCAGCATGCCAACAGGAGGAATCTCTTGAGGAGTTCTTTCAGCGGAAGACGAGCCGGCCGCCTGGCGGCCGGGCTCGCGCTGCCCGTCGCACTGACCTTCACCGCAATCCCCGTTCTCGCCGCACCCACCCCCTCCCCCACCTCGGTGGCTCCCGACCACCAGTCCAGCACCGTCCAGGACGGCGTCGCCCTGTTGCGCATCGTCGTCCCCGACCAGGCCGGCGTGGACGAACTCAACGACCTGGACGTCGACCTGGCCGAATACAAGAAGCCCCTCGACAACGGCATCGAGGTGCACGCCGTACTCAGCCCCGAGGAGGCCGACGACCTCCGCGCCAAGGGGTTCGACGTGCAGGGCGCCATCTCCGACCAGGCGGACGCCGTCGCGAACCTGTCCGAGCGCCAGTCCGCCATCAAGTCGGCGGACGCGGCGGAGGCGACGACCGACAAGCTCACCGCGCTGCGCGCCGAGTGGTTCACCAGCATCGACGACCAGCGCTTCATCTCCGTTGAGGTGAAGTCGAGCGCCACCGACGCGGAGACCGTGCTCACCGCCACCTGGGACAGCGGCCCCAAGACCGCCCCCGACTCCGGCGGCACGGCGACGATGTCGCGGTTCACCGACGCCGGCCAGTACATGTACCACCGGTTCAACTCGCCGCTGCCCATCACGCAGGCGCCGACCAAGGTGACCATCACCAGCAACCGCGGCGGCACCATCACGGTCCCGGTGACCAAGTGGCTCGGTGACAAGCGCAAGGCCCCGAACAAGCACTACGTCCAGGACTTCGTCGACCACTACATGGACCCGACCGAGATCACCGGCCGGTTCACCTCCCTGGCGTCGCAGTTCCCGAAGATCTCGCAGATCATCGACCTGCCGTACAAGACGAACGGCTACCGGCGCGCCGCGCAGGCGCAGTTCGGCACCGTCGCGGCGAGCACGCTGTACGTGACCTCCAAGGCCTTCGGGTCCGAAGGCGGCAACGACATCAGCGTCGCGCTGGTGAAGCCGGACACGGCCTCCAGCGCGCTCGGCGTGTCGGTCACCGGCAAGGACGTGGTGGTCAGGCTCGCCACGGACGGATCCAACGCGATCACCAGCACCGCCGCCCAGGTGGTGGCCGCTCTCAACGGCGACGCCGCCGCGTCGGCGCTGCTCGGCGCGAGCACCTACCGGGGCAACGCGGGCGCCGGCCTGGTCGCCGCCGCCCCGGCCACCAAGCTGACCGACAACCTCAAGGCTCCGGCGACCGTCAAGCGCGAGCCGTTCCAGATGAAGGCCCTGCGCATCGGCAAGAAGCGGGACGGCTCCAAGGTGGGCGTGTTCCTCTACTGCCAGGAGCACGCACGCGAGTGGGTGACCCCGCTGGTCTGCGTGGAGGCCGCCGAGCGCCTGCTGCGGAACTACTCGCTCGACGAGCGCACCAAGAAGCTGGTGGACAACCTCGAAATCTTCGTGGTGCCGACCATCAACCCCGACGGCGCGCACTACTCGATGTACGACTACAACATGCAGCGCAAGAACATGACGAACCACTGCAACGCCACCGCGTCGGACCCCGCGTCGCGGAACTCCTGGGGCGTGGACCTGAACCGGAACTTCTCCGTCGGTTCGCTCTTCGACGGGTACAGCGGAGCCTCGTCGAGCTGCACCAGCGGAACGTACGCCGGTCCGGCCGAGCTGTCGGAGCCCGAGGCGCGCAACGAGGTGTGGCTCACCAACCAGTTCCCGAACATCAAGTTCGCGATGAACACCCACTCCTACGGCGGCTACTTCATGTGGCCTCCCGGCGCGTACAAGAACGAGGGCCGCGAGCTGCTGCCCCGCGTCGACTTCGGCACGGAGAACTTCTTCTGGGACGCCTCCGGCCACATCCTGTCCTCGGTGCAGGGCTGGCGCGGCACGGCGATCTGGCCCGGTCGCACCGGTCCTGTCCCGGACGTCCTGTACTCGGCGGCGGGCAACAGCGCCGACGAGCACTGGTTCAACCGCGGCATCATCGGCTGGGACTTCGAGGTGGGCGCGGACGTCTACAACCCCACCACCAAGCGGTTCGACGCGGTGGGCTTCCAGCCGACCTTCGATGAGGGCCATGAGGAGGCGATGGAGTTCGCCAGCGGCCAGATCGCCATCCTGGAGGTCGCCAGGGCCTTCGCCGACGACAAGCAGAACCCCAGCTCCAAGCTCGACGTGACGGGACGCACCGACACCACGACGACGTTCACCTTCAAGATCGACGAACCGGCGAACGTCTACTACACGCTGGACGGCAGCCGCCCGACGCTGACCTCCCAGAAGCTCACGTCATCCGGCATGCGCGAGGGATCCCAGCAGATCACGGTGGGCAAGACCACCGAGGTGCACTGGTTCGCCGTGGACATCGCCGGCAACGTCGAGAAGAACTATCGCCCCGACGGCAATGGCAACAACTACATGAAGGAGAAGGTCGAGGTCCGCAAGGTCCGGTAGCCGCGGGCCGTGAGACCGCGAGGTCCCACGGCGAGCGGTGACACCGGGTCGGTGGACTCGACCCAGAATGGCCAGGTGGCCGCCGGTTTCAGAACCGGCGGCCACCGTTCACTTCCCGGGCGCGGAATCAAGGACCGCTCCCTCCCCGGACTCGAACACCGCTCACGCCTCAGGCTCGGGCTCGAACACTCCAGGCCCCGGCTCGAACACGGCCAGGGCGTCCACGGCGAGCACGCCGTCCGGGGCGGCCCGCAACGGGTTCACCTCGCATTCGACGACGTCCGGACGGCCGGCCACCAGCCGGGACACCGCCGCGATCGCCTCGGCGACCGCCTCCAGCGCGACCGGCCGCCGGCCGCGCCACCCCGTCAGCAGGGCGTGGCCACGCAGCCCGCGCAGCATCTCCAGAGCCTGGGCGGGCGTGACGGGGGCGAGCTCCACCGCGACGTCGCGATAGAGCTCCGCCTGGACGCCGCCGAGCCCGGCGAGCACGACCGGCCCGAACGACGGGTCCTGCCGCCCGCCGACGATCAGCTCCACCACCCCCGGCCGCGCGTCCATCTCCTCCAGCACGTACTCCCCCTGGCCCAGCCGTGCCACCAGGGCCGCAAGAGCCTCGGCCGCCGCCCCGGCGTCCGCCAGCCCGAGCACCACTCCGCCGAGGTCGCTCTTGTGCTCCAGCCAGGCCGCCTTGAGGGCGTACGGCGCGCGCAGCCTCCCCGCGGCGGCGGCCACGGACGCCGCGTCGTGTACGGGCAGAGCGCCCGTGAAGGGGACCCCGCAGGCCGCGAGCGCGTCGCGGGCCGCCAGGTAGGCGGAGGCCTGTGGTGGAGGGGCGACGTGGCCATCGGCGGGCGTGGGCGGCAACGGCCGTACCGGGTGGAGGGCGAGCCTGGCCGCGTACGCCAGGGCACGCGCCGCGGCGTCGATGGTGTGATAGACGGGAACGCCGTGCTCGCGCAGCGCGTCGACCGCCGGGCACTCGCGGGTCATGCCGTGGACGACGACGGGCCGCCCGCCGGCACGTACGGCCTCGCCGAGCCGGGCGACGACCCGTTGCTCCGCGACGGCGAGCGACGGCTCGTCCGCGCCGTAGGAGCCGAAGTAGCCGGTGAGCACGACCGCGTCCACCTCGCCGCCGTCCACGAGCCGCCGGGTGAGGCGCGCGTAGACCCCGAGGTCGCGCTCGCCGGCGCCGGCGAGGTCCACGGGGTTGCGCACCGCGGCCCCGTCGGGCAGCGCCTCGGCCATCTCGCGTGCGGCGCCGGCCAGCTCGGGCAGGTCGAGCCCGGCGCGCGTGATCACGTCGGCGGCGACGGCGCCCTGGCCGCCGCTGTCGCCGATGACCGCGACCCGCCGCCCGGCCAGGCACGGTGCCCGGATCAGCAGCTGCGCCAGGTCGACGGCCTGGGCGGGGGTCTCGACCAGGACGGCTCCCGCCGCGCGGCACGCCGCCTCGACGACGTCCCGCCCGGCGGTCAGCGCGCCGGTGTGGGAGCGGGCGGCGGCCCGGGAGGCCTCGCTCGCCCCCACGGTGAGCACGATGACGGGCCTGCCGCGCTCGCGGAGGCGGCGGAGCGTCCCGACCAGCTCGCGGCCGTCGGGGAAGGCCTCCAGGTACAGCACGACCGCGGCCGTGGGCTCATGGCCGGAGAGGTCGGCGAGGATCTCCCGCGCCGAGACGTCGGCCTGGTTGCCCACCGAGACGAACCGCGAGACTCCGATGCCCGCTTCACGCGCGAGCCCCGCCAGCTCCAGCCCGAGCTGCCCGGACTGCGACACGATCCCGAGCGAGCCGGGGACGAAGTTGCCCCAGGCCAGATCGAGCTCCGTCGCGGCGTCGTAGATCCCGAGACAGTTCGGCCCGACCAGACGGGCTCCCGCCGCGCGCACGCGCTCGGCGAGCCCGGCCTCGTCCACCCCGGCGGTGATCGCGAGGAAGCCGCGCACGCCCAGGTCGAGCGCCTCGGCGACGATCCGGCCGGCCGAGTCCGGCGGCACGCTGAGCACCACGAGCTCGGGCACTTCCGGGAGGGCGGCGAGCCCGGGGACGCTGGTCACCCCCTCGACGACGGCTCCTGACCTGCTCACCAGGTGGACCCGGCGGCGGTGAGCGCCGCGCAACGCCCCTCGCGCCAGCCAGTACCCCCACTTGGCCCGGTCGGCCGACGCGCCGACGACGGCCACGGAGGCGGGATCGGAGAACACGCGCAGTGTCATGCGTCCCCCGCCGGGCTCGTCTCCGCGCGGCACCCGATGATCTTCATGCCGTCTCCTGCCGTCCGGCGTTCCCGGCTCACCGGCCGGGCGCGTAAATTGACTGATGGGTCAGTTATTAATCGGACTCTGGACGGTGCACCTCGCGGCTGTCAATGGGGGCTCGCGCGATCGCGGACCGCGCCTAGGCCGAAAGGCCGCGCAGGAACGTCTCGCAGGTCGCGCGCATCCGATCGCCGGTCATGTCGCGCGACCCGAGCAGCACCTGGATGGCGAGGCCGTCGATCATGCTGATGAGCAGGTTCGCCGTGTCCACCGCGTCGCCACCGCGGAACTGTCCCCGCTGCTGGCCGTCAAGCAGGATGGCCGCGACCAGCCGCCGCCACTCGCCGTACACGCGCTCGTTGAGTTCCCGCAGGTCGGGCTCGCGCAGCGCCTCGTTCCACAGCTCGATCCAGACCCGCCACGCGAGCACCGTCTCGGGGTCGTCGCCGGGAAGGTAGGAGTCCACGAAGGCGCGCAGGCGCGAAAGGGGATCGCCCGCCGCGTCCAGGATCGGGCGGCGCCGGGCGAGCGAGCGCCGGAAGTTGAAGTCGAAGGCCGAAAGGACCAGCTCGCGCTTGGTGTCGAAGTAGTAGTGCACCGTGCCGTGGCTGGTACCGGCGCGCCTGGCCACGTCGCCGACGCGCAGGGACCGCAGGCCCACCTCGGCCATCACCTGGCACGCCGCCAGCAGGATCTGCTCCCGGCGCTCCACCTCGACACTCGGACGCGGCATGGCTCCCCTGGTTCCGTCGTGGCCGGCCGGACAACTATCGCATGCCGGGTCAGAGCCGGGGGTCGATGTGGATCTTGGTGCCGTGACCCCCCTCGTACGCGCCCGCGAGCACGCCGGCCGCCCGGTCGAGCCCGACGGTGTCCGCGACCAGGATGCCGGGCGTCACCCGGCCCTCGGCGTAGTGCTCGATGGCGGGCGCGAGGCCGGGCGATCCCCCCAGGATGCCCACGGCGGTGACGTCCTTCAGCACCAGGTCGCGGGTGTCGATCAGGCTGGGCGTGCTGGACAGGCCGATGTGGACGACGCGCCCGGCCGGCCGTACGAGGTCCAGGGCGGCGGGCGGGGTGCCGGGGTCGTCCGTGCAGTCCACGATCGCGTCGAACGTGACGCCGGGCGGCTCGTCGCGCGTCCAGAAGCTCTCGACGCCGAGCTTCAGCGCGAGGTCCTGGTTGCGGCGGTCGAGCCCGAGCACGTGGACCTCGGCGCCCGCCGCCCGCGCGAACGCGGCCGTCAGCAGGCCGATGGTCCCCGGACCCCAGACCAGCACGCGGGAGCCCGGCCCGGCGTTCGCGGCCGTCGCGGCGCGCCAGGCGTTGCCTCCCGGCTCCACCAGGGCGCCGGTCTGGTCGTCCACCGAGTCCGGCAGGCGGTGCAGGCTCGCGGCGGGCACGCGCACCTTCTCCGCCAGCGCGCCCGGCCAGCCGCCGAGGATCCCGACCTCGTACCGGGCGGGGCACACGTACCCGTGCCCGGTACGGCAGCGCGGGCAGTCGCCGCAGCCGAGCATGGTGTCCCCGATGACGCGGGCTCCGAGCCAGCCCTCCTCGACACCGTCCCCCACGGCGGACACGACGCCTGACCACTCGTGGCCGGGGCGCAAGGGGTAGACCGCCTTGCCCTGGGCGTAGTAGGCCATCTTCCCGGTGAAGAGCTCGACGTCGGTGCCGCACACCCCGACGCGGTGCACATCCACGACGACCTGCCCCGCGCCTGGCACGGGGACCTCGACCTCCTCGACCCCGGCCACGCGGGGGCCGCGCAGTACGAGGGCCCTCATCGCCGGCGCGCCGGGGGCACGACGGAGGCCGAGGGCACGACGGAGGCCGAGGGCACGACGGAGGCCGAGGGCACGACGGAGGCCGAGGGCCGGTCGGATCCGGCCGGGACAACACGCATGGGAACCCCTCCGCCTGGCATGGGCCACGGCCGTCAGGCGATGGCTTTGCTCACAATGTAGACATACGCCGCAATTCGGAGAACATCCCCCCGTGAGCGGAGTCCCAGAGCCCGGCGATGCGGGCGGCCCGATCGGTCGGCGGTCCCGGGGTGGAGCGGTCATCAGTGAACCACTGACGCCCTCCGGGAAGGGCATCACGACATGACTGACCTCAGAAAATCTTGTCATGCCAGGATTTACTCTTAGGAAACTTTCTTACACAATTGTCCTCACCCCCCACAGAAGGAGCAGGACATGCGAAGAACGATCACTTTCCTCGCGGCCGCAGTTCTCGCCATCGGGGCTTCGGTGTTCGTCGCTTCCCCCGCCCTCGCCCACGGCTACATCTCCTCGCCGGCGAGCCGACAGGCCATGTGCGCCCAGGGCCGCGTCCCCAACTGCGGTGACATCATCTACGAGCCGCAGAGCGTGGAAGGGCCCAAGGGCCTGCGGAGCTGCAACGGCGGCGTCGCCCGCTTCGCCCAGCTCGCCGACGAGAGCAAGAACTGGCCCGCCACGAACGTCGGGAAGACCGTCACCTTCAACTGGGTGCTGACCGCCCGCCACGCCACCAGCACCTGGGACTACTACATCGGCAGCACCCGGATCGCGCAGTTCAACGACCAGGGACGGCAGCCCGGCGCCACGGTGTCCCACACGGTGAACCTCGGCAACAGGACCGGCCGCCAGAAGGTCCTCGCCGTCTGGAACATCGCCGACACCGCGAACGCCTTCTACTCCTGCGTCGACCTCCAGGTCAGCTAGGAGCCGGCCGGACGCGGAGGCCCGGCCCCGTCCGGGCAGAACCGGACGGGGCCGGCACGGACGGCGCGGGACCGGACAGACGGGAACCGGCTTGCCGTTCCGGCACCACGACTGCCTCCGGCGTCTTCGGCCTGCTGGTCGTCGCCTTCGGCCTCGTCGTCCGGCGGCGCGTGCGGCCCAGGACCGACGCCGATCTCGTACGCGAGGCCATGCCGGCGGGCTGAGGCCTACGGCTCCCTGAAAGCCCCCGAAAATCGGATCTTCCGGTACGAGCACCCCCACACGCCATCGAGATCCAAACAGATGTTCCAGAAAAAGTGGCGCGTCGGCACTTCCGGTGGCAGTCTCGTGCGGTGAATACTTACGCGCAGTCACCGTGCCACCGGAACGAGAAGAGATCGCGATGACCGTCCTTCTGGCAGTAGGAACCGCGAAGGGGCTGTTCCTGGCCCGCAGTGACGACGACCGCCGATCGTGGGACATCAGCGGCCCGCACTTCCCGATGACGGGGGTCTACGGCCTGTGCGTCGACAAGCGGCGGGCCACGCCTCGCCTGCTGGCCGGGGTGACCAGCTCGCACTTCGGGCCGAGCGTGGCCTTCAGCGACGACCTCGGCGCCTCCTGGCAGGAGCCCGCCCGGCGGCCGATCGCGTTCCCCGAGGACACCGACACGGCGCTCGAGCGCGTCTGGCAGCTCACGCCCGACCCCGCCGGCCACCCCGACCGCGTCTACGCGGGCACCCAGCCCTCCGCCCTGTTCGTGTCCGACGACGGCGGCGTCACGTTCGAGCTGGTGCGGGCCCTCTGGGATCACCCGCACCGCCCTCGGTGGGACGCCGGGTTCGGCGGCCAGGCCGTGCACACCGTCCTGCCCCACCCTCTCGACCCTGAGGCGCTGCTGGTCGCCATGTCGGCCGGCGGCGTCTACCGCAGCGCCGACGGCGGCGCCTCCTGGACGGCCGGCAACTCCGGCATCCAGGCGACGTTCCTGCCCGAGCGGTTCCCCGAGTTCGGGCAGTGCGTCCACAAGGTGAGCCGGGACGCCGTCGACCCCGACCGGCTGTACGCGCAGAACCACCACGGGGTCTACCGCTCCGACGACGACGGAGCCCACTGGGAGTCGATCGCGGACGGCCTGCCGAGCGACTTCGGCTTCTCCATCGTGGCCCATCCCCGGCGTGCCGATGTGATCTACAACTTCCCGCTCGTGGCCGACTCGATGCGGTTCCCCCCGGAGCTGCGCTGCCGCGTCTACCGTTCGCAGGACGCGGGCAAGACCTGGGAGGCCCTGTCCGAAGGGCTGCCCACCGGGCCGTTCTATCCCGTGGTGCTCCGCGACGCCATGTGCACCGACGACGCCGACCTCGCCGGGGTCTACTTCGGCACCCGGTCGGGCGAGGTCTACGCCAGCCGGGACGAAGGGGATTCATGGGCGCTGGTGGCGGCCCACCTTCCCGACGTGCTGTGCGTACGCGCGGCGGTGGTGTGACGGCCCGCGCACGTTTCTTCCAGACGGCCGTGAACACCCGGCTGGCAGCGAAAAGGGATTCACCACACCGGCCAGGGGAAGTCGGTGTGCGCCGGGTGAGGTGGCGGCGGAGCGATTCGAGTGTGTGACCTGCGGCGACACCGCACCTGGCGGCACATCGCGCTGGAACGGACGCACAGCCGTCAGGAAAAGGGAAAAGAATGCCGAACTCCGCCGCCTCCCCGGTGAATCCCGACTTCGCCGCGAAGACGTCCGCCGCCGCCACGGCATCCGTCGCGTGTGGTCTCGCCATCGGCGGCTCGACCATCCGCACAGCCGCCACGACCTGGGACGCCGGCGCCCGCTGGGCAGCCGGCACCACCTGGGACACGGCGTCCCGCGTCTCGGCCATGGGCACCCCTGACCGAG
The DNA here is from genome assembly GCF_049674955.1 of Sphaerisporangium viridialbum. Lineage (GTDB taxonomy): Bacteria > Actinomycetota > Actinomycetes > Streptosporangiales > Streptosporangiaceae > Sphaerisporangium > Sphaerisporangium viridialbum. The sequence goes on from NZ_CP187232.1 coordinate 5,023,332, forward strand.
TCCGGCGCGGGGCCGTGGGTACCGCCTGGACCGAGTTCGGACGCGGGCGCTACCGGTCGCGGTTCACCACCCCGGCGCGTACCGCCTGACCGTGCGGACCCAACGCGAACCCGTACGGTCCGGAGGACGGCGATAGCGGAGGAATTTCCCCCTATTCATCGGCCCGGACGAAGAAGGCGCGGTCGGACGCCCGGGGCCCGAAGCGTTCGAAACGTCACTCCAAATAGCCAGTCCGCCGGAAATGCGAAATGCGGCCGGAGCGATTTCGCTCCGGTCGCATTCAAGCCCGCCCGCAGGGGGACGATCAGCCCCAAGGCGTGTTGTCGGTGGTGGGCGGGGTCGGGGTGGGGGTCGGCGACGGGGTGAGCGTGGGGGTGGAATCCGTGGCCGTGGACGCGGTCTCGGCCATCGCCATGGAGCTGACAACCGCGACACCGCCGATGCCGAGAACGGTGCAAACGATGACCCGGGCGGCGATGTTCTTCACGAACTTGCTCATTTCAGCTGACCCCTCGTTTGTGGCGGCGGCTCACGTCCGTGCCGTTTTCCTGCTCGCAATAACGAAGGTATTAGGGGTCACTATCCACTCGTTATCGATACGCTTCTCGCCCACCAAGGCCGGTTTACGAGGGAATTCCGGCGCTCCGGTCACCGCTCCGGCCGAAGGCCGCCCGCTACAGAAGCGCGCGCGGCACGGGGCACTCGGCACGGGGCACTCGGCACGGGGCACTCGGCACGCAGCACGGGCACGCGGTGGGGAGCGCGCGGCAGGGGGCACGCGCAGGGGCGCGCGGGGGAAGGCGCGAACGGAGGCGGGCGTACGGACGTGGGCCGACGGCCGGTGCCCACCGACACCGCACCATGCGGTGGGCACCGGCGCGTCGGGGTTCCACTCCGGCGGCGGGCCGGCGGTGCCGGCCCGCCGGCCAAGCATGACCGCGATGCGGCGACGCGTTGGGCCGGCAGCTCAGACGTGCGGTAGTGCAGACGTGCGGTAGTTCAGGAGAGCGGTACTTCAGACGCACGTATTTCGGCCGTGCGGTGGTTCGGAGGTTCGGTGGTTCGGTGGTTCGGTGGTTCGGTGGTTCGGAGGTTCGGAGGTGCGGAGGTGCGGAGGTGCGGAGGTGCGGTGGTTCAGACGGGCGGGACTTCGGACGTGCGGTAGTGCGGGAGGTTCGTCCCGCGCTACAACCCACCGCGGGCGTGGCGGCGGCTCACGGCCACCAGGCCAGGCCCAGGAGGAACGACCGGTTGGAGCCCTGGGAATCGCCGCCGATGTCGTCCTCGCCAGGGAGCCGCCGGTCCTCCGGGCCACCTTCGTCGGTCCGGCCTTCGGCGGCGGGACCACCCTGATCGGTAGCGTGCTCGCCCCGATCGGTGGCGGGTTCGCCGTGGCCGCCGGCAAGGTCGCCCTGGTCGGCGGCCGGGCCGTCACCGGAGTCGTGGTTCTCGGCGGCTCCGGCGCTGCCGTTGGCGCCGTCGGCGCCCCGGCTCTCGGAAGCGCCCCGGCTCTCGGAAGCGCCCCGGCTGTCGGAAGCGCCCCGGCTGTCGGAAGCGCCCCGGCTGTCGGCGGCGCCGTCGTCCCCGGCGGCACCGCCGTGCTCTCCAGAGGCGTTGTCGTCTCCGGACCAGCCCAGGCGGCCGCGCGGCTCGGCCGCCTGGGAGTCGACGTCGAAGGGCTCACCCTCGTCGACACTCTGTGGGTTCGTGCTCTCATCCATTGCCATGGTGACCTTCGGTGGCACGTATCTCGGTGGCTCTGGTAGGTCGGCTGAGCGCCGCCCTCGTCGGTGAAGCGGAGGTGGTTCTAGGCGAACAGCTTGGCGAGCCAGTCCTGCCAGGCCAGCTCGGCCTCCTTGGGGTCGGCGTCGTCGGCGAAGAGATGGTGACCGACCACTACCGTGTCGTGCATTCCCAGGATGAACCGGTACAGCCCGTCACCGGTGCGCACCCCGAGGAAACGGGGTGCCACGTAGTCGGCGACACCCTCGATGGGCTCGAACCCTTCGGGGGTCAGCCGCACCCGGTCGCCCTGCACCACTTCGCCGCTGATCCCGAGGCCGCGCTGGAGCACCTGCCAGACCGGTTCGCCGCCACCCGCCTGGGGACGGGCGCCGAAGACCACGAGCGCGAACTTGCCGGGGAAGTGGGTGAGGTACTGGTCAAGGGTGTGCAGGTACATGTCCCAGCCCTTGTGCAATGCGTCCAACTCATCCTCCCAGCCGTCGCCGAGGATGCCGCTCTGTACGATCCGCAGCACCGTGCCGCCCTGGTCACGCCCCTCGATGAGGTACTCGAACGCCATGAACGTGCCGTCCTCGCCCTCGCCACTGCGAAAGGCGAAGCGACTGTTCGGTTCCCAGGCGGTGATGGTGGCCTCGGCCGGGTAGTCGCCGAAGAACTGCCTGGTCTTGCCGCCCTCGCCGGGCTCGATCTCGTTGCGCCCCATGAACCATGAGTCCAGGCCCGGCCCGGTGGCCACCGCCTCCCACACCTGTTCCGCAGTCGCCCGCAGCTCGATTTCCTTGCGCAACTCGAATGGGTGGGTCATATTACGACTCCTTTATTCCCGCGACCCCGGATATCTCGGATATCTCCGGTCGCACCTGCGGGTGAAGCGCGACGATCACGCGGTGGACGCGGCCACCTTCGGCGGTCTCGTCGTGGTATTCGCCGGCCAGCGCGGTGACGACCTCGGCCAGCTTCTCGGCGAAGGCGGCGCGGTCGGCGGCGGAGGCGAACCGCACCTGGCCGTCGATCGCGAACGTGGCCACCTTCTTGCGGGCCTTGGCGGCGCCGGTGACCAGCTCGCCCACGTCTCGTACGAGCCGGGAGGCGACGGCCAGCATCCAGCGCGCCGACAACTGGTCGGGCGAGCGGGTGGGGTCGGGGGCCACCGCGGCCAGCGCGACCGGCGAGATGACGTACGAGGCCGCGGTGGCGGCCATCACCCGCTCGATGGTGTTGCCCTTGCGGCGCTCCTCCACCAGCTCGATGAGGCCGTGCCGTTCCAGCGCCTTGAGGTGGTAGTTCACCTTCTGCCGAGGCATGCCGATCTTGGCGGCCAGCATCGTGGCCGAGGCCGGCCGGGCCAGCTCGGCCAGCAACCGGGACCGCACCGGGTCCAGCGAGGCCTCGGCCGCCGCCGGGTCTTCGATCACCGCCACTTCGAACATGACTCAACGTTCTCACCGACAAGCTGAGTTGTCAAGACTACTCAAGTTGTCGGTGCTATATTCGTCGGCTCCCTCACCGCGCCGACGGGCCGGCCGGTGGGCGACGGCGCTCCGATCGGTACGGCGGACGGGGGCGGCGAAGACGGGCATACGCGAATTCATGCCAGCGAAATGCCGGTTTCACCCAGACGATGTTCGTCGTAAAGTCCGCTCATGGGGCCGATATCGAAGTCGCCTGGTTATGCGGTCGTCGATGTGGAGACAACGGGATTTCGGACCTCGGAGAATGACCGAATCATTGAGCCATTTTCATCCCGGTCTGAGGGCTGGCTGGTCACAGCATGATCGCGAGTTGAGCGTCTGGTCCCGGACGTAGGGAAGCCCCTGGTAGATGAGTTGAACGACCAAGAACAACCGTCTCCACCAAGGGCTTCAGATGCTTTTCTATCGTGCTGCGGTCGCTTTGTCGCGTTCAACCCTGAACTACGTCGCCGGGGTGATCCGCCGGCACCGCAAGAGCATCGGGTCGACGTGGCGACTTCTCAACCCGGGCCAGCAGGCCCTGCTCGTACTGGTCTACCTGCGCAAAGGCGATACCTTCGCCGAGGTCGCAGCCGGGTTTGCGGTGTCGACCACGACCGCGTGGCGCTATATCCAGGAGACCGTGAAACTCCTGTCCGCACGATCCCCCAAGCTCGACCAGGCGCTGAAGAAGGCGAAGGCCACCGAGCTGTACGTGGTGCTGGACGGCACCCTGATTCCGATCGACCGCGTCAAGGCCGACCGTCCTTACTACTCCGGGAAACACAAGATCCACGGTATGAACCTGCAGGTCATCTCCAGCCCGACCGGCACGATCTTGTGGGTATCCGGACCACTGCCCGGCTCCACTCACGATCTCACCGCGGCCCGGCTGTGGGGCATCCTGCGAGCCCTCGCCAAGGCCGGCCTCATCGTCCTGGCCGACAAGGGGTACCAAGGCGCCGGTGAGCACGTATTGACGCCGTACAAGGGCAAGGGCAAACCGGAGTCCCAGAAGATCGCGAATCGATCCCACGCCAAGCTCAGAGGGCCCGGCGAACGAGCAAACGCCCAGCTCAAGACCTGGCGAATCCTCCGGAAACTACGCTGCAGCCCCAACCGGGCCGGCCACCTCGCCAAAGCCATCCATGTCCTTCACAACCGCGAAGCGCAGGCAGGTTGAAAAAGGCTCATTGAAATCGGTCTCGTACATCTCGACCCGGCGGGCGAGGTCACGGGCGAGTGGGCCACCCTGGTGAATCCGGAACGCGACCTCGGCCCCGAGCATGTTCACGGCATAACGGTCGCCGAGGCGGAAAAAGCCCCAACTTTCAGGGAGATCGCCGGCACCGTCGCCACGCTGCTGCGCGGGCGCGTCGTGGCGGCGCACAACCTCCCGTTCGACGCCCGGTTCGTCGCCTACGAGTTCGCCCTCCTGGGCGTCGACGTGCCCCTAGACCACCGGCTCGGAGTCTGCACGATGACCTGGGCCGCCCACTTCCTGCCCGGCGATCCCCGCACCCTCGCGAGCTGCTGCGCCGCGGCCGGCGTCCCGCTGAACGGCCGGCACGACGCCCTGGTCGACGCGCGCGCCGCGGCCGGGCTCCTGCGCCACTATCTGAGGCACGCGGGCCCGGTGCCTCCATGGCGGCACCTGTTCGAGGCCGTATCGCCATGGCCGGAGCTGCCGGACCCGGGAACACCCTGGGTGCGGCGAACCACGCCCCCGCCCGGAACCTCCGCCGCCCAACTGGACGGAACGGCGAGTCGCGGATGCGACGGGAAGGGATGACGCCCCAAGGCGGGGGCCGATGCGCGAGGTGCCGGACGGGTCGCGTCGGGTAGGTGTGGGTGATGCTCATCCTCTTCGGCTTCCGTACCCTGATCCACCGGCTCGGCGTGCTGACGGGCGCCTGCCGCCACTGCGGCAACGTGGCGGCGCAGGTCCTGTCCAAGCGCGTGACCAAGTTCACCCTGTTCTTCATCCCGCTGTTTCCCGTACGGACGAAGTACGAGACGCAGTGCACCTTCTGCGGGGCGTCCTACGACATCTCCAGGGACAAGGCGAACACGATGGCGGCGTCAGCACGTTGAGCCCGGCACGGCGCGCACTTCCGCCCGCACAGCTTTCATCATGTTCGTACATTTGCCCACACGCAACCGCTTGACTTGACCGATGGTCCGCTATTCAGTAGGGGGCGCCGGTGTTCAATCAAGTGTGAATCTGGTGCTTTATGTGGCACCCGGCCGAGGGTGCCACCGCGCTGAAACAGACCCTTCTGAAGGGACCCCCCATGGCTCAAGGATCCGTTCCTCGCCCGGCCTTCAGGAACCACAGAGCAGGCGGCCTTCGCTCCATGGCGCTCGCCCTGCTCACCATGGTGTCCTTCGTGACCGTCCTCGTCGTCCAGACGCCCGCAAGGGCGGCGACGTCCATCACGATCAACGGCGGTTCCGGTGGCCGTACGCTCGACGGCGTGGGCGCGATCAGCGGCGGCGGAGGCAACAGCCGCCTGCTCATCGATTACCCCGAGCCCCAGCGTGGGCAGATCCTGGACTACATGTTCAAGCCCGGCTACGGCGCGGCCGTGCAGATCCTGAAGGTGGAGATCGGCGGCGACACCAACTCCACCAGCGGCGCGGAGCCGAGCCACCGGCACACCGCCGCGGACCTGGACTGCGGGCGGGGTTATGAGTGGTGGCTGATGGAGCAGGCCAAGGCGCGCAATCCGAACATCAAGCTGGCGGGCCTGTCGTGGGGCGCCCCGGGGTGGATCGGCAACGGGAACTTCTGGTCGCAGGACATGGTGAACTATCTGGTCGACTGGCTGAAGTGCGCGAAGAACAGCCACGGGCTGACCATCGACTACCTGGGCGGCTGGAACGAGCGGGGCCGTGACCTCAACTGGTACATCAACCTGAACACCGCCCTGGAGGCCAACGGCTTCGGCAACGTCAAGATCGTGGCCGACGACACCGGGTGGGGCGCGGCCGACGACGCGGTGAACAACACGGCCTTCCGCAACGCCGTGGACATCTTCGGATCGCACTACGTGTGCGGCTACCGCAGCGCCCAGACCAACTGCCCGAGCTCCACCAACGCCGTCAACTCCGGCAAGCAGCTGTGGGCCAGCGAGAACGGCTCCGACGACTACAACGACGGCGCCAAGGCCCTCGCTCGCGGGATCAACCGCGACTACATCGACGGCAAGATGACCGCCTACCTCAACTGGCCGATCGTCGCCGCCATCACCCCGAACATCCCGTGGCCCACGATGGGCGTCGCCATCGCGCCCCAGCCGTGGTCGGGCTACTACGCGGTCGGCAAGAACGCCTGGACGATGGCGCAGACCACGCAGTTCACCGCACCCGGCTGGCGTTACCTGGACTCCTCCAGCGGCTACATCGGCGGGGTCCGCACCAACGGCAGCTACGTCTCGCTGAAGTCCCCCGACAACTCCGGCTACAGCACGATCATCGAGACCGTGGACGCGAGCGCGGCCCAGACGCTGAACTTCACCGTCACCGGCGGCCTGTCCACCGGCACCGTGCACGTGTGGTCCACCGACCTCAACTCCGCCAACCCCGCCGACCATCTGGTACGCGGCAGTGACCTCACGCCCTCGGGCGGCGCGTACTCGCTGACCGTCCAGCCCGGCCGCGTGTACACGGTCACGACCACCACAGGCCAGGGCAAGGGCACCGCCACCAGCCCGCCGCCCGGGTCGATGACGCTGCCCTACTCCGACAACTACGACGGATACGCGGCCGGCAAGGAACCCAGGTACCTCATGGACCAGCAGGGCGCCTTCGAGGTGACCGCCTGCGGCGCGGGCCGCGCAGGCAGGTGCGTGCGCCAGATGGCCCCCCGCATGCCGATCACATGGGACGGGGACTACGACCCCTACGCCCTGCTCGGCGACGTGAACTGGAACAACTACACCCTCTCCTCCGACGTCCTGCTGGAGCAAGCGGGCTACGTCAAGCTCATCGGACGCGGAGGCACCCAGCACTACGGCCCGGCCGGGCAGAACGCCTACTACCTGCGAGTCACCGACGCCGGCGCCTGGTCGATCCAGCGCAACACCGCCGACAACACCGTCACGACGCTACGCAGCGGCACCGTGACCGCCCTCGGCACCAACCGGTGGCACACCCTGTCGCTCGGCTTCTCCGGCCCCACGATCACCGCCAAGATCGACGGCGTGACAGTGGGCACGGCCACCGACGCGATGTGGGGCGCCGGCCAGGCCGGCATCGGCACCGGCGCGACCCAGACGGCACAGTTCGACAACCTGTCCATCACCCCCGGCCCGGGCAACGGCTCCTCCGGCGTGCTGCGCAGCGCGGCGTCGAACCGCTGCCTCGACGTCCCCGCCCAATCGCAGGCCAACGGCACACAGATGGCGATCTGGGACTGCAACGGCGGTCCCAACCAGCAGTGGAACCTCACCCCGGGCAAGCAACTCCAGGTGTACGGGAACAAATGCCTGGACGCCGAGGCCGGCGGCACCGCTCCCGGCACCAGGGTCATCATCTGGGACTGCGGCAGCGGCGCCAACCAGCAGTGGAACCTCAACCCCGACGGCACGATCACCGGCGTACAGTCCGGCCTGTGCCTGGACGTCACCGGCGAGGCGACCACCAACGGCACACCCGTAGAACTGTGGACCTGCACCGGCGGCGCCAACCAGAAGTGGACCCGCACCTGACGGTCGGGCGGGGCCGAGGTGCAGCAAGAGGACCTCCGGCCGGGCGTCGCGGAGCGCCTCGAAGGACAGCAGTTCGCGCAACGTCAGCGGCCTACATCAGCCTTTACGTAATGTCCGTGGAACGTAGCCATAGTACGGACGATCTGTCCGTTCTCGAAGCCCCTTCCCTGGGGGATAGTTGGCCCATGACCAGCAACGTTGTCAGCCCGGCCGAGATGCTGCGGGTAGCGCTCGAGGAGGCCAGGGAGGGGTACGCCGAGGGTGGCATCCCGATCGGCGCCGCGCTGTTCGCGGCGGACGGCCGGCTGCTCGGCCGGGGCCGCAATCGCCGCGTCCAGGACGGCGACCCGTCGGTGCACGGCGAGACCGCCGCCTTCCGCGACGCGGGCCGCCAGCGGACGTACCGGGGTACCACCATGGTGACGACGCTGTCGCCCTGCTGGTACTGCAGCGGCCTGATCCGCCAGTTCGGCATCACCGGGCTCGTCGTCGGCGAGAGCCGTACGTTCACGGGCCAGCACGAGTGGCTCGCCGCCAACGGCGTGAACGTGCTCGTCCTGGACTCCGAGGAGTGCGCCGATCTCATGACCGCCTTCATCGCCGGGAACCCGGCCCTGTGGAACGAGGACATCGGAGAGGACCGATGAGATCCCCGGCAACGTGTGGCCGGCGGAGGTGCCCGAACTGGAGCCGCTATCCTGGGCCGCTACGCCATCACCGCCTCCGCACCGCCCAAGGCCTTCGGCAGCTCGGCGAAGTCCCCGACCTGCCCATTACCGCCAGTTGAGCCGAAGGTGCGTGGTTCAGCCTGGTTCATCCGTTGGGCATAGGGTTGGCGGCATGGCGCTGCGACTTGTTCAGGTGAATTTCAAGGCTCGGGATGACTCGGCGCTCGGCCGGTTCTGGGCGGAGGCGCTCGGCTGGGGCGCTTCCAGCGAGGGGCCCGGTGTGACCAACGTTGGACCCGTGGGTTTCGTCTGGCCGGACCCCGTCGCCGTCTGCGTCGATGTCGTCACCGTCCCGGACCCCGAAACGGTGAAGTACCGCGTGCACATCGAACTCGCCACCACCTCTGCGGCCCATCAGGCGGAGTTGGTCGCGCGCCTGAAGGAGCTCGGTGCGACGCCTGCCGATGCGGGCCAGGGCGACGTGCCGTGGACGGTCCTGGCCGACCCGGAGGGCAACATGTTCTGCGTGCTGGAGCCTCGGGAGATCTACCGGGACACCGGACCGATCGCCGCGGTGGTCGTCGACTGCGCTGACCCGCGGGCCATGGCCCGGTTCTGGGGCGAGGCGATCGACTGGACCCTGCACGAGGTGACCGACGATCATGCGCTGCTGCGCTCCGCCAAGGGTGTCGGGCCGTATCTGGAGTTCCTCCGCACGCCCGACAGGAAGGACGTGTGGAACCGCGTCCATCTCGACCTGCTGCCCTACCCCGTTGACGGTCAAGCGGCGGAGGTGGCCCGGCTTGAGGCCCTCGGCGCGACGCTCGCCGACATAGGCCAGGGCGACGTCCCGTGGAAGGTTCTGGCCGACCCGGAAGGCAACGAGTTCTGCGTCCTCGGCCCGGCCTGACGCGGAGCCTCCCCCGCCTGCGTGCCGGACAGCGGCAAACTTGATTTCATGGGGGCGGCGCCATGGATGCGGTGCCGATAATTCGCCCGTGCAGGCCCACAGAGGTGCCGGTGATCATTTGCCTACATGTGGATCTCCTTCCCACGCTCGTGGCGCACGGTGTCTTTGACACCTCCGGCTCCCTTATCGATCTTGCGCGAGTGAGCGGACGGCCTCTGCTGCTTGAGCGCTGACAGTGCCGGGATCGTCGTGAGGAGCACGGCGGTCAGTGCGGCGATACCGAGAAACGCCTTCTGCACTCCGGTGGCGTCAGCGAGCAGGCCGAAATATGCCGGGCCGGCGAGGTAGCCGAGATAGGCAACCGTGGAGATGGAGGATGTGGCTCGTCCCCGTGACTCGTCGGGGACCGGTCGAAGCCCGTAGGACAGCAAGGTGGGAAAGAGCACCGAGGTGCCTGCGGCGGCGGCGACGATGCCCACCAGTGCGAGCGGCAGGGTGGGTGCGAACGTCGTTAAGACGCCTCCGGTCGTGGCGATCACGCTTCCGCCGACCAGCGCGGCGATCGGGCGGCGCAACGTGATCGTGGCGGTGGCGAAGCGGGCCAGTGCCGCCGTCGTGGCGAACGCCGCCGGCGCGACGGCGGCCAGCGGCGGCGAGGCTGTGAACTCGTCGGTCAGCAGGACAGCACCCCAGGACTGGTAGGCATTCTCCGACGCGAACGCCAACGCGCCGATCGCGCCGATCACGAGCAGGGCGATCCGCCCCGACACGTGACCAGCGTGCGTCGGCGCATCCTGGCCCTCAGGTGCGACAGTGTCCTGAGCGGGGGCCGAGCGCGTCGCGGCGACAACGGCCAGACCGAGAGCCACGGTGACTATGGCACCCGCGGCAAAGTTCACAAGCAGGCTGTCCGCCACTCCGGTAAGCGCACCGGCACCCAGGCTCGAGACCGCGACCGTGGCGGAGAACGCCGCGTGCGAACGGGCCACGACGGGGCGTCCAGTCCGCCTCTCGACCGTCGCCGCGAGTGTGTTGATCGCCACATCCGACGCTCCGGAACCGGCTCCCGCCAACAGGATGCCGACGCACAACGCGGCATAGCTCACCGACGCGACGGAAACCACGACGCCCATAACGCCCAGCAGTGCGAGCAGTACGCCGGCGACACGCAGCCCAAGCGCGTCGACGATCCGCCCGGTCAGCAGCATGGCGGGCAGAGCTCCGGCGGCTACAAAGAGCAGCACAACCCCGAACTCCGCATCGCTCACACCGGCGTGGGCTCGCAGCAGGGGTAGGGTAGCACCCCACACACCCCAGAAAGCGCCGAATCCGGCGAAGCCGAGGAACGGCGCCGCACGGAACATCACGGCGGAGCGGGCGATCACAGTCGACATATGTGTAACGCTACACAAGTAGGATGGTTCCGTGCCGACTAGCCGTAGACGCGTGACGCTGAAGGATGTGGCGGCTCGTGCGGGGGTGTCACCCATGACCGCCTCCTACGCCTTCAACCGGCCTGCGCGGGTCGCACCTGCCACCCGCGATCGCGTGCACCGCGCGGCCAGCGAACTGGGGTATCGCCCCGACGCCGTGGGTCGCGCGCTGAAATCCGGTCGAACGCATCAGATCGGGGTGGTTTTCAGCGAGCACCTGGCGTACGCCTTCGACGATCCCCAAGCGGCACAGTTCCTGGCCGGGGTCGCAGAGGTCTGCGTCGAGGAAGGCCGGGGCCTCACTTTCATCCCAACGCGGGGCGACGCCGCCGATGCTGGTCGTGTGCTGTCCGCGCCAGTCGATGGCTTCGTGTTGTGGACCACCGCAGAGGACGATCCGGTGCTGGCGGCGGTCGCCGGCGACCCCCGCCCCGCTGTCATCCAGGGCGGTCCACAACGCCAGGGGATCGCGTGTGTCACCCAGGACGACTACCGGGCCGCCCTCGCGGCCGCCTCCCAGGGACTCCGTGACGGCCGGACGCCCGTAGTGATCTCATTCCCTCTCGATCGCAACCGCGAGCACATGTTGACGATCGGCGCGAATCTGCCCCCACGCGCACCATTTCCCGTCACCGACGCCCGCCTGCGTGGCTACCGCGCTGCCATCGAACAGACCGGGCTCAGCTGGACGAGTACACCGATCGCCGTCGTGGCTCGCAACACTCAACGAGATGGCGTCGAGGCAGCGCGAGAACTCGCCCCCCAACTCACCCCCGATGCGCTCATCATCGCCATGAGCGACGAACTCGCCCTGGGAGCCCACCAGGCCCTCAGAAAGACCTACCCGGAGGCCGCCTACCTCGGTTGGGACGCATCACCAGCCGGCCAACGGCTCGGCATCACGTCCGTCACGAACCCGCTACGAGACCAAGGTCGCCGCTGCGCGCATCTAGCACTCAACCCCGACCAACCGAAGAACCAAGAGATCCCGTGGACCATCACATCCGGATCCGCGCCCGGACAATGATCCAGAGCCGGTCCGCCACGCGCGTGACCTGCTCACCCGACCTCAGAACACCCCCTCCTCCATCGTCCGCCTGCTCGGCATGAGTCGCTCCATATTGACACGTGCGTCCCCGAACTCAAGCCCGCCCATATCGCACGGCCGCGCAAGGACGTCCCCCTCGACCGGCTCCGCGACCGAGTGCTGTTCGAGACGATCTACGTCTGCGGAGCACACGCCGCCGAAGTCCGCAGCCTGGACCTCGATGACCGGCGTCGACATGATCGCTCATCCTCCTGCTTTCGGCGAGTGGTGGATCTTTGAATAACCGTTTAAGTTCCTGAACGTGACATCAGGAAGCCGGACGTTCATTGAGGAAGCCCGGCGGGTCCAGATCATCGACCGCGCCATCGAGGCCCTCCCGACGCTCGGGTACCAGCAGGCGTCGCTGGCAAAGATCGCCAAACTGGCCGAGATCACTCCTGGGCTGATCCTCATCGGCCTGGCCGCCGAACTGGCCACCATCTTCACCCTCGCCACCCGGAGAACACCATGACGCCAGCGCTGGACATCAGCGGGCTGACCAAGGCATTCGGCGACAACCTCGCCGTCGATGCCATCGACCTCAGCGTTCCCCAAGGCTCCTTCTTCGGGCTCGTCGGCCAGAACGGCGCCGGCAAGACCACCACCCTGTCCATGGCCGTCGGCCTGCTGCGACCCGACAGCGGCAGCGCCCGGATCTTCGGCGAGGACGTCTGGTCGGCCCCCGGGCAGGCCAAGGCCAAGGTCGGGGTACTGCCCGACGGACTGGCCATGCCCGAGCGGCTGACCGGCCGCGAGGTACTCACCTACCTGGGCCTGCTACGCGGCCTGGCCAAGGACGTGGTGGCCCAGCGGGCCGAGGAGTTGCTGGCCGTGCTGGAGCTCGACGGCGCGGACAAGACGCTGGTCATCGAGTACTCGACCGGCATGCGCAAGAAGATCGGGCTGGCCACCGCGCTGCTGCACGCGCCGCGGCTGCTGGTGCTGGACGAGCCGTTCGAGGCGGTGGACCCGGTGTCGGCCGCCACGATCAAGACGATCCTGCGCGGTTTCGTCGCGGGCGGAGGCTCGATCGTGCTCTCCAGCCACGTCATGGCGCTGGTCGAGCAGCTCTGCGACCACGTGGCGATCATCGACAAGGGGCGGGTGGCCGCCGTCGGCACGCTGGACGAGGTGCGCGGCGCGGGCTCGCTGGAGGACACCTTCGTCGAGCTCGTCGGCGGCCAGGGCAACGGGGTCAAGGAGCTGTCGTGGCTGTCGCGCTGACCATGGCCCAGATGAAACTCGCGGTGCTGCGCCACGCTTTCCACGGCCCGCGGGCGCAGACGGCCGGCACGGGTGCCGCCCTGGGCGCGCTGGCCTCAGCCGCAACGATCTACCTGGCCTTCGGCAGCCCGGACCTGCTGGCGGCCGGATATGCGGTCTGGCTGCTGGGCTGGATGCTCGGTCCCATCTTCATGGGCGGCGGCGATGAGACGCTGCGGCCGGAGTACTTCTCGCTGCTCGGCCTGCCGCCGCGCCGCCTGGCCGCCGGGCTGCTGGCCGCGGCCTTCGTCGGCGTCGCGCCGCTGGTCAGCCTGAGCGCCCTGCTCGGCCTGCTGGTCGCGGGAGTACGACTCGGCGTCGCAGGCGCCTTGGTGGCCGTACCCGCGATGGTGTTGCAGCTGGCCGTGTTCGTCCTGCTGTCGAAGGTCTCGGTCGCGGTGGTCGGGCTGGCGCTGCGTACCCGGCCGGGCGCGGTCGCCTCGGGGCTGCTCAACGGCGCCATCCTGGCGGCACTGGGGCAGATTTGGGTCTTCTTCTGGGCCTTCGGCCAAACCGGCGTGCCCTCCGCGGTGTGGTACCTGCCCTCCGGCTGGGGCCTGCTGGCCGTCGAGGGCCACTGGTGGGCGCTGGTGGCGCTGGCCGTCCTGGTGCTGCTGCTCCTCGGCGCGTGGGCGGCGCTGCTCAACATGCGTGCCGGCGCGACGCGGCCCTCCACGCGGGGCAGGCGCCCGATGACGACGACCACCGCACGCGGCGCGATCGTCGCCAAGGAACTGCGTACCTGGTCGCGCGACCTGGTACGCACCTACCAACTGACGTTCGCACTGTCCTACGGCGTCTGCTTCGCGGCCAGCCCGTTGATCCTCGGCTGGAACGGCATGCTGCCCTACGCCGGCCCGATCTTCATCGTGATGGCCGCGGCCATGGCCTCGAACGTCTACGGGACCGACGGCACGGCGCTTTGGCTGACACTGATGACACCGGGCGCGAGCGACGTCCGCGGCAGGCAGCTGGCCTGGTTGTCGGCGCACGCACCGGTCGCGGTCGCGCTGACCGTGGCGTTCACCGCGGTCACCGGCGGCCCGTGGCCGCTGATCGCGGCGCTGCTGCCCGCCCTGCTGGGCGGCGCGGCCGGGCTGGTGCCACTGATCTCGGTGTACGGGCTCGTGCCCGGCACCGACCCGCACCGCAGGGCGGGCAACCCGCTGCGTACCAGCGAGGACGACGGCGGCCTGACCGGACTGGCCTATCTGACGCTCGCGCTGGTGCTCGTCACGGGCGCGCCCGCGGCGCTGGTGGCGATCTGGTACGGCTGGGCCGGTGTGGCCGTCGGCGTCATTACCGGCGTGCTGTGCTACTGGGGCTTCGGCCTGCTGGCCGAGCGCCGGCTGCGCTCGCACGGTCCCGAACTGCTGCACATGATGCGGACCGGCCGCAAGCCGGAGACGACGATGAAGTTCCGCGTCGATCAGCTGTCCAAGACCCAGAAGACAATCGCGTGGTGGTGCTTCGGCTTCGGCGCCATCCCCCTGGTCCCCCAGGGCATCCTCGCCGCCGTCTTCGTGGCCAACGACATGCTGCGCCACACCTGGTTCCTGGCCACCTACATGCCGCCCGGCCTGCGCTACCCGGTCGCCGCGGCCTTCATCCTGCTGGGACTGGCGATGTACGGCATGGGCGTGTGGATCGTCAGGCCCGGCCGCCCTTCCTCCTCGCCTTTACTTAGTAGATCAGAGTAAGGGTGGGTCTGCGGTCGCCCGTGGCGGCCGTACGGCGGTCTCCGTGACTCTCAAGCCGCTCCGCCGATGACCGCCGTCAGGCCGTCCTGGCCGGAATAAGTCACTGCGCCGATACGCTTAGGACGGTTGAAACTTCAACGACATGAGGGATGGATGAGCGCGATGCAGTTCGGGATCTTCACCGTGGGTGACGTCACCACGGACCCCACCACGGGCAAGGCACCGAGTGAGCACGAGCGGATCAAGTCCATGGTCGCCATCGCGCTCAAGGCCGAGGAGGTCGGCCTCGACGTCTTCGCGACCGGCGAGCACCACAACCCGCCGTTCGTGCCGTCGTCGCCCACGACCATGCTGGGCTACATCGCCGCGCGCACCGAGCGGCTCATCCTCTCCACGGCCACGACGCTCATCACCACCAACGACCCGGTGAAGATCGCCGAGGACTTCGCGATGCTGCAGCACCTGGCGGGCGGGCGCGTCGACCTGATGCTCGGCCGGGGCAACACCGGGCCGGTGTACCCGTGGTTCGGGCAGGACATCCGCCAGGGCATCCCGCTGGCCATCGAGAACTACGCCCTGCTGCACCGCCTGTGGCGCGAGGACGTCGTGGACTGGCAGGGCAACTTCCGCACGCCCCTGCAGGGCTTCACCTCCACGCCCCGGCCGCTCGACGGGGTCGCGCCGTTCGTCTGGCACGGGTCGATCCGCAGCCCGGAGATCGCCGAGCAGGCGGCGTACTACGGGGACGGGTTCTTCGCCAACAACATCTTCTGGCCCAAGGAGCACTTCATCCGCCTGATCCGGCTGTACAGGGAGCGTTTCGCCCACTACGGCCACGGCTCCCCCGAGCAGGCGTACGTCGGGCTCGGCGGGCAGGTGTTCATGCGCAAGAACTCCCAGGACGCCGTGCGGGAGTTCCGCCCGTACTTCGACAACGCGCCCGTGTACGGCCACGGCCCCTCGCTGGAGGAGTTCACCGACCAGACGCCGCTCACGGTGGGCAGCCCGCAGGAGGTCATCGACAAGACGCTGACCTTCAGGGAGTCCTTCGGCGACTACCAGCGGCAGCTGTTCCTGATGGACCACGCGGGCCTGCCGCTGAAGACCGTGCTGGAGCAGCTCGACATCCTCGGCGAGGAGGTCATCCCCGTGCTGCGCAGGGAGTTCGCCTCAGGGCGACCGGCCCAGGTGCCGGACGGGCCCACCCACGAAGCCCTCGTCGCCCGCCGCGACGCCGAGGCGAGCGAGGAGCCGGTCGCCGCCGGCTCCCCCTCCTGACGCGCCAGCACCCCATGGAGGAGCAGATGACGCCCCTGAAGCTCGTGGCCGTCTCGGCGGGACTCAGCCGGCCCTCCTCGACGCGCCTGCTGGCCGACCGCCTGCTGGAGGCGGCCAGGCGACGCCTCGCCGAGGAGCACGCCGTGGAGGTGCGCGTGGTCGAGCTGCGCGACCTGGCGACCGACATCGCCAACAACCTGGTGACGGGGTTCCCCGGCGCCAGGCTGCGCGAGGCGCTGGAGGCGGTCACGGAGGCCGACGGCCTCATCGCCGTGACCCCGATCTTCACCGCCTCGTACAGCGGGCTGTTCAAGTCGTTCTTCGACGTGATGGACAACACCGCGCTCACCGGGAAGCCCGTGCTCATCGCCGCGACCGGCGGCACGGCCCGCCACTCGCTCGCGCTCGAACACGCGCTGCGCCCCTTGTTCGCCTACCTGCGCGCCATCGTCGTGCCCACCGCGGTGTACGCCTCCTCGGAGGACTGGGGTGCGGGCGCGGGCACCGGCGACGACCTCGCAGGCCGGATCGTCCGAGCGTCTGAGGAGCTGGCCGATCTGGTACCGCACCGGCCGGCCACCACGGAGCGGGCCGGCGCCGTGGTGCCGTTCGACCAGCAGCTCGCGGCGCTGCGCCCCTGACCACGCCCGGCGGGGTTCCGTCGAGGTCTTCTCCACGGAACCTGACCCGGCGAACAGACTTCGCCTCGATGCGAATCTCGCTCACCGAACGCCGCGGCTTGACCTCAACCAAAGTTGATGTCAGATGCTGATCGGGACATCACGCGCGGCGGACGAGGAAAGAGGCATCCTGATGATCCTGGTTACCGGGGGCACCGGAAACGTGGGCCGGCACGTCGTGTCCCAGCTGCTGGAGCGGGGCGCCGGCGTACGTGTGCTGAGCCGGGACCCCGCCTCGGCCCGCGTCCCTGCGGGCGCGGAGATAGCGGGCGGCGACCTGGCCGACCCCACGACCCTGGACGCCGCCCTGGACGGGGTCGAATCGGTGTTCCTGGTATGGCCCACCCTGTCGGCCGGCCACGCCGCGCCCGCGGCCGTCGAGGCGATCGCCAAGCGCGCCGGCCACATCGTCTACCTGTCGGCGAAGGGCGCGTCCGCCGAGGCGGATCCGGACACGATCCCCGGGTCGCACGCGCGCCTCGAGGAGCTGGTCGAGCGGTCAGGGCAGGAGTGGACGTTCCTGCGTCCGGGTGGGTTCGCGACCAACACCCTGATGTGGGCGTCGCAGATCCGCGACACGGGCGTCGTCCGCTGGGTCCACGGAGCGGCTTCCAGGGCGCTGATCCACGAGCGCGACATCGCGGCCGTGGGCGTGAGCGCGCTCACCGGCGAGGGGCACGGCGGAGCCCGATACGTGCTGACGGGTCCCGAGACGCTGACGCAGGTCGAGCAGGTGCGCGCGATCGGCGAGGCGATCGGCCGTCCGGTGCGGTGGGAGGAGATCACGCCGGAGGCGGCACGCCGGGAGATGGTCGCCCAGGGCTGGCCGGCCTCGCTGGCGGAGGGGGTCCTCGGCGCGCACGCCCAGATGGTGGCGTCGCCGCCGGAGCCGGTCACCTCCACCGTCGAGGAGGTCACCGGAGTCCCTGCGACCACCTTCCGCCAGTGGGCCACCGACCACGCCGGCGACTTCGGCGGCCCCGCCTGACCTCGCCGGCACGATCGGCTGGCCGGGAGCGGCCTCACATGGCACGGTAAGGGGGTGTCCGACCTCACCACCCTCCCGCGCTCGGTCGCCGAGGCCGTCACCGCCGAGCGGCATGGCACGCGCCTGCGTTACCTGCTCTTCTGGGGCCACCATCCACCGCGTGACGGCGGTGTCGGCGCCGGATGCCTCAGCCAGTGGTGGGAGATCGCCTTCACCGACGACGGGCACGTCTTCCGGTCGGCCGAGCACTACATGATGGCGCACAAGGCCTGGCTGTTCGGCGACGGCGGCACCGCCGCGAGCATCCTCGCCGCCGGGCACCCCGGCGAGGCCAAGAAGCTCGGCCGGGAGGTCCGCGGCTTCGACGAGGCCGTCTGGGACGAGCACCGCTACCAGATCGTGGTGCGCGGCAACATCGCCAAGTTCGGGCAGCATGCCGAGCTGGGGGACTTCCTGCTGGGCACCGGTGCCCGCGTCCTGGTCGAGGCCAGCCCGGTCGATCGCGTCTGGGGCATCGGGCTCGCCGCCGACGACGAGCGCGCCGCCTCCCCCGCCGCCTGGCAGGGCCTCAACCTGCTCGGCTTCGCCCTCATGGACGCCCGCGACGCGCTGCGCGCCGCGCGCTGACCGGGCCGCGCCGGTTTCGCCCGTACGCGAGGTGGCAGGCTGTCCAGGGTGGACGACATGTGGGACCTGGTGGTAGTCGGCGGCGGCCCCGCCGGGAGCGCGGCCGCCCTCGGCGCGAAACGGCTCCGGCCGGACGCGCGGGTGCTCCTGCTCGACAAGGCGGACTTCCCGCGCGACAAGGCCTGCGGCGACGGCATCGCCGCCCACGGCCGCGACGAGCTCGCCCTGCTCGGGGTACCCGACCTGATAGCCGACTACCGGCCGACTCGGCGCCTCACGGTGATCTCGCCCGGCGGCGCGCGGGTCACCGCCACCGTCGCCCGGCCCAACCACGTCGTCCCCCGCGAGGTCTTCGACGCGCGCCTGGTCGACGCCGCCCGGGCGCTGGGCGTCGAGGTGCGCCGTCACCGCGTACGGGCGCTGGACCCAGGCGACGGCGGAGACGGTCACGTCGTCCTCGACGGGGTCATCGCCGCGCGGGCCGTCGTCGCCGCCGACGGAGCCAACTCGGCCGTGCGGCGCATCATCGGCGTCCCCGCCACTCCGGAAAAGCACGTCGCGATCGCCGTCCGAGGCTACGCCGACGTGCCCCCGGACGACGACGTCCAGCTCATCGCCATGCAGAAGGAGGGATGGCCCGCGTACGCGTGGTCGTTCCCGGTCGGCGACGGCACCGCCAACGTCGGCTTCGGGATGCTCCTGCCCCGGCTGCGCGCCACGGGACTGCCCGGCCGGGAGGTGCTGCACGGACGGCTCGCCGAGCTGCTGCCCCATCTGCCCGCCCGCGACCTGCGCGCCCACCACCTGCCCTTGTCGCCCGGCCGCCCGAGGCTCGGCGCCGGCCGCGTGATGCTCGCCGGGGACGCCGCCAGCCTCATCAACCCGCTCACGGGCGAAGGCATCTACTACGCCCTGCTGTCCGGCCGGCTCGCGGGCGAGGCGGCCGTGCTGGCGGCCGGGGACCCGCTGCCCGCGTACCGGCGCGGGGTCAGGAAGGCACTCGGGCGCCACCTGCGCACCACCGACGTGCTCGCCCGCGCCGCCCAGTCACCCGGCTTCATCGACGCCGCGATCGCCACCGCGGCCCGGCGCGGGGAGGTCTTCGACCTGCTCGTCGACGTGGGCCTCGGCGCGGGCACCGTTCCGCTGCCGCTCGCCTACGCCGTCGTCCGCCGGTGGCTGGCCGACGGCGTCCGGCGATGAGCCGGCCGGACGGTCGCCGGAGCAGTCGAGGAGGCGCCGCGCGCCGGGGCCCTCGCCGGCCAGGACGTCGCGGGGGTTGGCGAGGTGGCAGGTGCGCAGAGACAGGCAGCCGCAGCCGATGCAGTCGGTGAGGTTGTCGCGAAGCGCCAGCAGCCGGGCGATGCGGGTGTCGAGCTCGGCCCGCCAGACGGTGGACAGCCGCGCCCAGTCGTCGCGGGTGGGGGTGCGCTCGTGCGGGAGCTCGTCGAGCGCTTCGCGGATCTTGGCCAGAGGGATGCCGACGCGCTGGGAGGCCCGGATGAAGGCGACGCGGCGCAGGGCGTCGCGGGCGTAGCGGCGCTGGTTGCTCGCCGTCCTGGTGCTGGTGATCAGACCGTGGCGCTCGTAGAAGTGCAGCGCGGACACCGCTACGCCGCTGCGGCCCGAGAGCTGGCCGACGGTCAGTTCGTGGAACGTGGTACGTGCACGAGGCATGCCCCGAGCCTAACTTCTCCTCAACATTGGTTAAGGCCAAGAGCCGGCCTCTTCGCCGGCTCAAGCTGACGGCTCGGGGATCGCGTCAGGGCCTCGGGACAGGGGCGAAGGTCCCTATTCGGGGGGAAGTCCTGCGGGAGGGGGTGAGTCGTATGGCACTGCCTGCCAGGGCGTGGAAACGGTGTGCTTGGGGTGGAAGAAAACAGTGACCCCCGCGCTGAAAGGGCCAGCCATGGCATTCACCGAAGGACGCCACCCCAGTGACGCCGCCCCACGCACTCCCGTCGTGAACGCCGCCCCTCCGCAGGCGAGGTCGCGCGCCGCCGATCACGTCTGGGCCGTCACCCGTATCGCCATCGGATGGATCTTCCTCTGGGCCTTCCTCGACAAGGCCTTCGGCTGGGGCTTCGCCACCCCCGCCGACCGCGCCTGGATCCACGGGGGCAGCCCGACGACCGGGTTCCTCAAGGGCACCAGCGGCCATGCGCTCGGCGGGTTCTTCGGCGGCCTGGCCGGCCAGGCATGGGTCGACTGGCTGTTCATGATCGGCCTGCTCGGCATCGGCGCCGCCCTCGTGCTGGGGGCCGGGATGAGGATCGCCGCGGCGACGGGCGGCGTGCTCCTGGTGTTCATGTGGGCGGCCGAGCTCCCGCTGGCCACCAACCCGTTCTTGGACGATCATCTGATCTACGCCCTCGTGCTCGCGGGGCTGGCCCTGGTCGGCGCCGGTGACACGCTCGGCATCGGCAGGTGGTGGGGTGACACCCCGATCGTTCGCCGGCACCCCATCCTCAAGTAGGCCCCTGATGGCACCCGGCGGCACCCGTCCCTCACCAAGGACGGTGTCGGCGAATCGGCCCCGCCGCGTTCGTAACGCGGCGGGGCCGAGCGCTGCGAAGTGGGACATGCGGCTGTCTTCGCGGGGCGCCGAGGCATGCCGTCCCCCGTGCCTCAGTCGGCCGTGTCGTTCCTGGGGGCCGGGTGGGTGGACTTCAGGCGGGCCGCGAGGGCGGCGACCTGGGTGCGGCGTTGCATGTTGAGCTTGGCCAGGAGGTTGGACACGTAGTTCTTGACGGTCTTCTCGGCCAGGTAGAGCCGGTCGCCGATCTGGCGGTTGGTCAGGCCCTCGCCGATCAGCTCCAGAATGTGCCGCTCCTGGGCGGTGAGGGCGGCGAGCGGGTCCTTCTGGCCCGCCTGGTCGCGCAGCCGCCGCAGCATGGTCGCGGTGGTCTCCGGATCGAGCAGCGACTGGCCGGCCGCCACCGTCCGTACGGCGCCGACCAGGTCGGAGCCGTGGATCTGCTTGAGCACGTACCCGGAGGCGCCCGCCATCACCGCGTTGAACAGCGCCTCCTCGTCGGCGAACGACGTGAGCATGAGGCAGGCCAGCCCGGGCACGCGTGAGCGGACCTCACGGCAGACGTCCACGCCGCTGCCGTCGGGAAGCCGGACGTCGAGCACCGCGACGTCCGGCCGCAGCGCCGGTATGCGCGCGACCGCGGACTCGGCCGTCCCGGCCTCCCCCACGACCTCGATGTCGTCCTCGATCTCCAGCAGCGCCGCGACGCCACGCCGTACGACTTCATGGTCATCCACCAGGAACACGCGAATCATGCCTTGGACGCTATTCCCCCTGAGTCCTCCAGCGGTAGTGGGCCGGGGCAGGCGAACGGGCGGGGCCGGTCAGCGGTGGATGCGGCGGCCGGTGAGCTGCACGGGGGTGACCCGGATGTACAGCCGCCGCTCGCCACCGACCCAGGGCTCCACGGAACCGCTCACGGCGGCCAGTTCCTCCTCCGAGGAGACGTGGTGAGCCGCTCCCTGGATGAGGACGCTCCAGCCCTCGCGGGAAGCGGTGTCGATGTGGTCCACCTCGAACGCGATCTTGAACTCGACGCCCTTGACCCCGGTGCTCAGGGCCTCGTCCATCGGCCCGCCGAACGCGGTGCGGAAGAGCACCGCCCCGTCGTGCATCGTGTAGTTGACCGGGAGCACGACGGGCCCGGTGGGCGTGTTGAAGCCGACCCGGCCGACACCGCCCGGGGAGATGAGCCTCAGGCACTCGTCGGCGTCGAGCTCTTCCAGTACGGGAGGGGCCATGCGGTCGTTCATGAGGATCCTCTTTCTGTGGCGTCGCACCTGGCCGGCGGCACGTGGCGAAGTCCCGGGGCGAGATCGTCTCTCGCTCCAAGGCTCCTCCGGTGCGGTGGCGCGGCACAGGGTCCAAGTCCCCTTGTGCGAAGGACCCTCGTCCCTGGCCTCAGAGCCGGACGATGCGCACGGCGTCCGCGACGACGTAGCCGGTGCCGGAGGTCCACCTGCTCAGCCCGACGACGTTGTAGTCGCCCGCGTTGAGCGAGAACGTGCCGAGGCTTCGCCAGCCGCCTCCACCCGCGCGCTGGTCGACGTACACCGTCTGGTTGCCGCCGGAGGTGGCGACGATGTACGGCGCGGAGCTGTTGTAACCGGGGTCGGCCGGATACCAGACCTCCACGCGGTAGGCGCCCGAGGCAGGGAGGGCGGCCCGGTACCAGGCCGGGTCGCTCGCCGCCACGGGGGTGGCGTAGCGGTAGTCGGCGCCGTAACGCTGGGCGGAGTAGGTGGAGGTGCCCCAGTTCACGCCGGCGGTGAACTTCCCGGCGGTGGCGTTGTCGACGGTGACCGACCACTCGGTGCCGCCGCCCCCGGTGACGTACTGCATGTACTTGGTCCAGTCCCAGTACTGGCCGGGGTCGGTGTGCGTCGCGCCGGGCACCTGGCTGTGCCCGATGATGTGCGAGCGGTCCTTGGGGATGCCGTACTTGTCGCAGATGGCGCGGGTCAGCGCGGCCGAGGAGCGGTACATGGCGTCGGTGAACCACGAGGCGTCGCTGACGTAGCCCTCGTGCTCGATCCCGATGGACCTGGTGTTGTAGTCCCAGTTCCCGGCGTGCCAGGCGATGTCCTTGTCGCGCACCATCTGCGTGACGGCGCCGTCGGACGACCGGACGACGTAGTGCGCCGAGACCTGGGCGCTGGGGTTCTGGAACCACGAGATCGTGCCCGCGTACGAGCCCTGGGTCACGTGGACGACGACCCGGTCGATCGCGTAGCTCGACGGGCGGCTGGAGGCGGTGTAGTTGGAGGAGCTCGCGGCCACCCAGCTCGCGGCCGGGTAGTCCGGGCTCGCGTCCTGCGCGTTGAGGTCCAGCGTCTGGGCGTAGGCGCCCCGGTCGGCCGTGACCTCCTGAGGGGCGACCGTCACCCCGGCGGCCCGGACCCCCTGGCCGAGGAGCTCGTAGACGGTGTCGGCGTAGAGCCGGGCGACCTCGGGCGTCGTGGCGTTGCCGTACCTGGCCACGGCGGCGTACCACCGGCCCGCGTCCTTCCTCGCGGCGGCGTCCAGCCCGGCCTCGTCGGCGTACGACCGCAGGAGTGCCGCGCCGCCGAGGATGTTCGCGCCGGTGTCGGCGCGCAGGGTGGCAACCGGCAGGCGTGCCAGCTCGGCCGCCCGTTCGAGCGTGTGCGTGGTGCGGTTGGCCACCAGGTGCATCACGCCGTAGCCGCCGCTCGCGCTGGGCTTGCCGCCGTGTCCGTCCAGGTGGGTCTCGGAGTAGGCCAGCGCGACGAGCAGGTCGCGGGGCACATCCTGGGCGGCCGCGGCCCGGGCGAAGGCGGCGGCCAGGGGGGCTTCCGGCGCGGCGAGCGCCGGGCCGCCGGCGGCGACCAGGAAAGCTGCCAGGACACAGGTGACGAATACGGCTAATCGGGACGAAGGCGCCGTCATTGGTGCTCCTTGCTCGGGGGGTGCCGACGGCTGCACATTAAGAGCATTTCTGACAAATGTCGATAATTGACATTACTTACCCAGTAGACGAAAATTCTCGCCCCACCTCAGGGCCCTCGGCCGCGATGGCACGGTCCAGGAATCGGCGCGGAGAAGGGCGGCCATTCGCCGGAAGGAAATCGCACTGAAGACTATTGCACTTCCCTTAGAAGGCACTGAAACTTTCCTTCTGTGACCACGTATCGAGCGAGCCATGAGCGGTTCACCACGACAGGTCCCGATCGCGGCATCGCCGGGCGGCTCGCCGCCACCGGCGCCGCGGCGGCGATGACCCTCGCCCTCCTCCTCGCCGGCGCCCTCGCCCCGGCGGCCCCCGCGCGAGCGGCCGGCGGTCCCGCGCCCTCGATGACGGCGCCCGGCGACCCTCCGGCGGGACCGGGCGGCTGCCCCACCGACCCGGCGACCCCGAAGCGGCAGTTCCGCGCCATGTGGGTCTCCAGCGTGGCAAACATCGACTGGCCGAGCAGGCCGGGCCTGGACGTGGCGGCGCAGCAGGCCGAGTTCCGCTCCTGGCTCGACCTCGCGGAGCAGCGGAACATGAACGCCGTCGTGGTCCAGGTCAGGCCGACGGCCGACGCATTCTGGCCGTCACGGTACGAGCCGTGGTCGCAGTGGCTCACGGGCACCCAGGGCGCGAACCCGGGATACGACCCGCTGGCCTTCATGGTCAGGGAGGCGCACGCGCGCGACATCGAGCTGCACGCGTGGTTCAACCCGTATCGCGTCGCCAACAATGCCGACCCGGACCTGCTGGTGCCGGGCCACCCCGCCCGGCGGAACCCCGGCTGGCGTTTCGCCTACGGCGGCAAGCTCTACTACAACCCGGGAATCCCCTCGGTGCGCGCCTTCATCGAGGACGCCATCATGGACGCGGTCACCCGTTATGACATCGACGGCGTGCACCTGGACGATTACTTCTATCCGTATCCGGTCAGCGGCGAGACCATTCCCGACGCGTCGACGTTCGCGGAGTTCGGTGGCGGTTTCACCGACATCGGCGACTGGCGGCGGAACAACGTGAATCTGCTGGTGAGCGAGATGGACCGCCGGATCCACGCCGCCAAGCCCTGGGTGAGGTTCGGCATCAGCCCCTTCGGCATCTGGCGCAACGCCTCCACCGACCCGCTCGGCTCGGCGACCTCCGGGCTGCAGTCCTACGACGCCATCTACGCCGACACCCGGCTCTGGGTGAAGCAGGGCTGGATCGACTACATCACGCCGCAGGTCTACTGGCACATCGGGTTCCCCGTCGCCGACTACAAGGCGCTCACCGCCTGGTGGGCCGGCGTGGTGCGGGACACCGGCGTGCGGTTGTTCGTCGGGCAGGCCGCCTACCGCGCGGGAGTGGCCGGCCAGGACCCGGCGTGGCAGCGGCCCGGCGAGCTCAGCGACCACCTGTACTACAACCGGGGTCTTCCCGAGGTGCTCGGCGACGTCTTCTTCAGCGCCAAGGACGTCCGCGCCGACCGGATCGGCGCCATCGGGCGCATGGCGGCCGACCACTACGCGAGGCCCGCGCTGACACCGGCGTACGGCACCGCGACCGCGCCGCACCCGCCCTCGATCAAGTCGGTGACCCGCGTCCCCGAAGGGGTCGCGGTGGCGTGGCGGCGGGGCGGCTCGCACGGCGCGGCCTCGTACGCCGTCTACCGGGTCGACGGCTCGCCTCCGGCGGACCCGTGTCTTCTCGCCGACGCGCGGAACCTGCTCGGCACCGCGCGCGGGACCTCCTTCACCGACGCCACCGCCTCGCCCGGCGGCACGTACACCTACTACGTGACGGCCCTGGACCGGACGCGCCACGAGAGCGGGCCGAGCCGCGGCAAGGTGATCGGCTCCGGCGGCGAGGTAGCCGATCTCCGCAGGTTATAGGCCTGTTACCCCTGGGTACGATCATGTCAATAACACTCGCGCGCGTGAGGTGCGACATTCCCGCACCGCGGCCGAAGCCCTACTCCTGTCGCCGGCGCGAGCACCTGAGATGACACCTATCGCCGCGCCCGGCATGGCCGCACCCGAAAACGGCTCGCAGACCAGCCCCCCGGTTTCGGCCAGGGTTCGCCCTCCCCCGCGCGGGACGCTCGATCCAGAGCGGCACACAAGGCGGAGCCCGGCCCGGATGTCCGCCTGCGAACCGGCCCTGTACGACAGAGGGGGACCAGATGGGCGAGAGGCGGAAAAGACACGACCGCAGGCACTCGGACCGTGAACGACGGGAATGGCTGCGGCTGGGACTCGAGATCACGCTGGTCGCGTGGCGGACGGCGCTCGCCGTCTGGACCAGCCTTCACCAGTGAGGGGCGGCGTCCGGGAGCCGAGCCGGACGCGGACCTCGGCGGCGGCGTCACCGGATGCCGCCGCCGAGTCGTATCACACCGGCTCCGGCCCCACGAGGTCGCAGGAGCCGCGTGCCCGGAGCCGGCGTCGCGTCAAGCCCCGTAGACCTCGAACTCCGACAGCTGGGCCGCGGGCCAGCCGGTGTTGGCGGTGAAGTTCAGCCGCACGTACCGGGCCGAGGTCTGCGCGAACGAGATCGTCACCGAGTTCCCCGACGACGGACTGAAGCTGTACCCGGCGGAACCCACGATCGTCGTGAACGACGAACCGTTCGAACTGCCCTGCACCGACAACGTCTGCGTACGCGCCTGCCACGCCGAGGACGGCGGCAGCTTCAGCACCACCCGGCCGACCGACGCCGCCGCCCCCAGATCCACCTGCACCCACTGCGGGAACGCGTTGTTCACGCTCTCCCAATAGCTGTTGGAGTCTCCGTCCACCACGTTGGAGGAGCCGAAGCTCTGCACGTGGCCGCTCTCGGACGTCGCCTTCCCACGGGCCAGGTTGGTGTTCGGCGCCGCGTCCGTGGTCACGCTCACGGCGTTCGACGCGGCCGAGGTGTTGCCCGCGGCGTCCTGCGCCGTGACGGTGAAGCTGTACGCGGTCGCCGGGTTGAGCCCGGTCACCGTGTACGAGGTGCCCGTGGCGTTGACGACCGTGCCGCTGCGGAGCACCTGGTAGCCGGTCACTCCCACGTTGTCGGTGGAGGCCGTCCACGAGAGCGACACGGTGGTGGCCGTCTTCCCGGTCACCGTGAGGTTGCCCGGCGCGGTCGGCGGCTGCGTGTCACCGCCACCGTTGCCGGTGGTGCCGTAGACCTCGAACTCCGACAGCTGGGCCGCGGGCCAGCCGGTGTTGGCGGTGAAGTTCAGCCGCACGTACCGGGCCGAGGTCTGCGCGAACGAGATCGTCACCGAGTTCCCCGACGACGGACTGAAGCTGTACCCGGCGGAACCCACGATCGTCGTGAACGACGAACCGTTCGAACTGCCCTGCACCGACAACGTCTGCGTACGCGCCTGCCACGCCGAGGACGGCGGCAGCTTCAGCACCACCCGGCCGACCGACGCCGCCGCCCCCAGATCCACCTGCACCCACTGCGGGAACGCGTTGTTCACGCTCTCCCAATAGCTGTTCGGGTCACCGTCCACCACGTTGGAGGAGCCGAAGCTCTGCACGTGGCCGCTCTCGGACGTCGCCTTCCCACGGGCCAGGTTGGTGTCGCCTCCGCCTCCGCCGTTGACCGTTGGTTGGGTGGGGCGGGTGGGGGTGAGGGCGATCTGGCCTTTGAGCATCCGGCCGCCGTCTCCGGTGAGGCGCAGGTAGTAGTCCGAGGAGCATGGGGTGCCGTCCTCGTCCAGGGCCAGCATGCCGGAGTTGGTGGGGACCATGGCCAGGGTCTCGGCGCTTTTGGCGATCTGGTTGCCCTCGTTGTACTCGTCGAACATGGAGATGTAGATGCCTTGGGCGCCGGCGCGGACCATGTTGTAGAACTGGCGCCACATGAAGTCGCCGTGGGCGCGCTGGCGGCTTTTGACGTCTCCGGGCAGGACGCAGGGCTGGTAGTCGATGCCGTGGGCGTTGCAGTCGGCTTGGTCGGGCACGTTGACGTTGGTGTAGAACCTGTCGGTGTCGGCGATGTTGCCGATGCGTCCGACCATCCAGGGTGAGATCATGTTGAACGCGCGGTACACGTCGCCGAACCCTGGGCGTGAGTCGTTGATGCCTTCGCGCCAGTAGGTGGGGACCCCGCCCATGACGTAGTAGCCCTGGTTTTTGAACCAGTTGAGCACTTCCAGGCACGGGGCGGGCGCGAAGGGGCGTTGCGGGTCGTTGAAGCCGAACCCCCAGATGCCGACCACCGGCTTGCCGTTCTGTTTGGCGTAGGCGGGGGAGGCGGTCATGGCGGCCATTTTGTTGGTCCAGTCGGTTTTGATCTCCGGTTGCATGTTGGTCCAGTCGGAGACGTCGTACATGATGTAGAACTTGCGGCCGTTGGTCTCGGCGGCGGTGCGGACTTTGGTCGCCATGGCGTCGCGGGTGGGGCCTTCGCCGCCCATGGGGTTGAAGCGTTGCAGGGCGGCGGTGTCGATGTTGTTCTCGCGCATCCAGCGGAAGTGGGTGTCGACGGTCTGCTGGTCGTAGGAGGAGAACAGGGTGGCCGGTTGCCCGTTGCCGAGGTTGGCGTAGGCGGTGGGGTAGGTGCGCTGGTATTCGCGGGTGTCGGGCCAGGCCACGATCGTGGTGTTGGACGGGGAGGGGGGCTGGCCCATGTTGGCGCTCCAGTGCCACCACCCGTTGATCGGCGCGGTGTCGCCGGGGCAGGCGAACCATCCCTGGTATCCCACGGTGATCTTCCCGACCACATCACCCACCGGGCTGGCCGCGCTGGCCG
This sequence comes from Sphaerisporangium viridialbum, assembly GCF_049674955.1. Lineage (GTDB taxonomy): Bacteria > Actinomycetota > Actinomycetes > Streptosporangiales > Streptosporangiaceae > Sphaerisporangium > Sphaerisporangium viridialbum. The sequence continues at coordinate 5,052,110 of NZ_CP187232.1, forward strand.
CGCTGGTCAGCGCGGACGCCAGCTGCGACGACGACACCGCCGCCAGAGCGGACCCGGACACCACGGAAGTCATGAACCTCCGACGCGAGACGGCCACGTGAACTCCTTTTCGTTGCGGTGCGGACATCCGTGCTTCAACGCGCCGTCTGGGTGACGCGACGAGGCGGGAACCGCACGCCAGAAGGCACGCAGCGGCACGAGTCGTCCCCGACGCAACAGCGAACCGCTTGCATCATCCTGGCATTACTCGATACATCATTGCAATAGACGGAAATACTGCTGAAATAACAAGCAAATGACGTGCAAGAACTTGCGACGACTCGGGCCATCCCGGCGAGCTCATGCCGAGGTCGGCGTTGTGCAGGGGCCACAGCGACGCGGCGTCAGGTGGCGAGACAGCGGCGCGGGCAGGCCCGCATCCCCGGCTGTAGACGCCGTGCCGGGCGCCGGCGTCGCGGAACAGGCGTTCGAGCATGATCGCCGACTGCGGGCAGTCGCTGGCGTGCTTGAGCAGGATGGTGTTCCCCGCGACGAGGTTCGGGGTGGCGTCGCTCGCGGAGAGCCGGTCACCGGCCTGTGACGCCCGCTATGTTGACTCCTGATCGGGTTCGAGCCGAGCCCGTTCGGTAAGTTGGTGCGGGTGTCGATCGCCAGGACCGTGACCACACCCGCAATGACGTCCTCTTCGACCCGTCTCGCCTGGCTTGACGCGCTACGGGGCATCGGGGCGATAGCCGTGCTGGCCGAGCACATGCTGCCCTGGGTCGTCCCGTCGCTGCGCCCCTACTGGTTCAACGCCGGGCTCTACGGCATCCTCGTCTTCTTCCTGGTCAGCGGGTACATCATCCCCGCGTCTCTGGAGCGGCACGGGGACGTCAGGGCCTTCTGGATCAGCCGGGTCTTCCGCCTCTACCCGATCTACCTCGTCGTCATCGGCCTGGTCCTCGCCCTGGCCTGGTGGATACCGGTACGCGGGGCCGTACCGCGCGAGCCGTCCACGGTGGTCGCCCACGCGACGATGCTGCTGGACGTGATCGGCGTCGGCGGCGTCGTGGACACCATGTGGACGCTGTCGTACGAGATGGTGTTCTACCTGCTGGTGACCGCGCTGTTCGTGAGCCGGGCGCACCAGCGCAGCGGCGTGCTCGCCCTGCTGTTCGGCCTGACGGCGCTGGCCACCGCGCTGGTGCTGCCCGGCCCGCCGCTCGCGGGCGGCTGGCTGGCCTGGGCCTCGGGCGCGGTGTTCGCGGCGGGGCTGGCCTGCGTGATCTCCGGCCGCCTCCGTACGGCCGCCGCCTGCGTGCTGGGCGTGACGGCACTCGTCCTGCTGCTGCTCAGCAGCAGGGTGCCCTGGTTCGGCGTGGTCATCATCGCGGTCATGTTCGCCGGCACGGCGATCTACCGGTGGGAGCGCGGCGCGGGCGCCTTCTGGCCGGTGATCACGACCGTGGTGCTCGTGGCGCTCACGCCGGTGTGGGCGGTCCAGGGTGGCTGGTGGTGGATCCGGCCCGACGTCTGGATCACCACGATCGCGCTGGCGGGCGCGACGTTCGCGGGGGCGATGGCCCTGAGGCACCGGCGGGTCCCCCGATTCCTCACCTGGCTCGGGCTGATCAGCTACTCGCTCTACCTGCTGCACCACCCGCTGCTGAAGTACTACGTCGCGCTGACCGGGGACCTGCGCTGGTCTCCGCTCCCCGTGCAGCTCCTCATGGCCACGCTCTTCGTGGCCGTGGTGCTGCCCGCGAGCTGGCTGACCTACCGCTTCGTCGAGAGGCCGATGCAACGCGCCGGCCACCGCCTGGCCCGCCACCTCGCCGGGTGACGCGCCGCTTTAGGGCGCGGCCGTGCGGAAGGCGCGCCTGTAGGCCGACGGGGACGTGCGCATCGCCCGTACGAAGTGCGACCGGAAGGTCACCGGGCTGGCGAACCCGACCGTGCGGGTGATCTCCTCGATCGGCGCGGAGGTCTTCTCCAGCAGCGGAAGGCTGGCCTGGATCCGCTGGGCGATGAGCCAGCGGATCGGGCTGGTGCCGGCGCGGCGCGCGAAGTGCCGCAGGTAGGTACGGGCGGACATGTGAGCCCGGCCGGCGAGGGTCTCCACGGTGATCTCCTGCCCCAGGTTGGCGAGGGCCCAGGTCATGCTCCGGGCGATGCGGTCGTCCTCCAGGTCGCGCGGCACCGGCGCCTCGATGAACTGGGCCTGCCCGCCCTCGCGATGCGGCGGGACGACGAGCCGCCGCGCCACCGTGTTCGCCACGGCCGGGCCGTGGTCGAGGCGCACCAGGTGCAGGCACAGGTCGAGGCCCGCGGCGCTGCCCGCGCTGGTGAGCACGTCGCCGTCGTCGACGTACAGGACGTCGGCGTTCACCTTCACCAGGGGGAACCGGCGTCGCAGCAGGTCGGCGTACTGCCAGTGGGTGGTCGCGGGGCGGTGGTCCAGCAGGCCGGCGGCGGCCAGCGCGAACGCCCCCGAGCAGATGGACACGATGCGCGCGCCCCGGTCGTGCGCCAGGCGCAGCGCCGCGACGAGCTCGGGTGAGCACTCGCCCCGCACGTCGCCGACCCCCGGGACGATCACGGTGCCCGCCGAGGCGAAGACGTCCAGGCCGTGCTCGGTGCCGATGGTCGCGCCGCCGACGATGCGCAGCGGGCCCGGCCGCTCCGCGCACACCTTCAGGTCGTACCAGGGCACGTCCAGCTCGGGACGGGGCAGCCCGAAGACCTCGGTGACGATGCCGGTCTCGAACGGCGACATGCCCTCGTACGCGAGGACGGCGACGGACGGGCCGCGTTCCCGCCGGATCAGCATGGCGGGATCCTATCGATGGTGGCCGTTCATGCCACTGTCGGCCCGGCGCGCGGGCGGGAAGGATCGTCGGCATGTCCGCTGTCCTCTCCACCGCTCCGGCCCGCCCAGACGAGGCCGCCGCCCACTTCGCCGCCCGCCTGAGCTTCGAGGCCGACGTGTCCGACGTGCACGCCGATCTCGAGGCCGGGGTCCCCGGGCTGATCGTGATCGACTCGCGGAGCGCCGAGTCCTGGGAACAGGGCCACCTCCCCGGCGCCGTGCACCTGCCCACCGCCCGGATCCCCGAACGGGCGCCGGCCCTGATCCCCCGGGACGCGGTGGTGGTGACGTACTGCTGGGGCCCGGGATGCAACGGCGCGACCAGGGCCGCCCTGGCACTCGCCCGTCTGGGCCATCGGGTCAAGGAGATGATCGGCGGCTACGAGTACTGGGTGCGCGAGGGCTTCGCCGTCGAGAGCGGGGCCGGGCGGGTGATCCGGCCCGCCGACCCGCTGACCGCGCCCGTCGGCGCGATCGCCTGCGGCTGCTGAGACCGGGACGCACACGCCGGAGCCCATGCCGTAGCCGCTGACCGACTGGTCCATATGGACCGCCCGACGCCCCGCCGATCTCAGGTCGGCGGGGCTTCCGCTGTTTCGGGACCGTCCCCCCCAAGCGGGCGCGTGGGTCGCCTGGCGGGCGCGAGCGTCACTCAGGAACAGGAGTTTGGTCGCTCAGGCTCCGCCCCATCGACGGCGACAGAACGGTCCTCCAGCGATACATGCCCTCATCCCGGTTCAAGTCGATCAGGGCCACTTGCGTGAGGGTGACAGGTAGCACATCGGCATAGCGGTTGAGAATCTCCCGGATCGGAGCAAGTGGCGAACCGCTGGTATTGGCATAGGCGAGGCTGACATGCGGATAGAAACCCTCGGCCGCTTCGGGTACCTGGTCCTCTCCCCATACCTCGCCGATGGCATCTCGGATGGTGCGGCGGACTTCAGCCACGGCCTCAGTTGGCCTGACCGGGAGGTGAAGGCCCTCGGCGTCGGCAACGAGAGGGCCGAGCTGGACCTCAAGCGGCCCGTGGCCGGCCATCCGACCGGCTACCCGCGCGCCGATGGCCGCCACATCCTCCTCGGTGGTCTCGTCGCTGAAACCGACACCCTGAGTCGTCATGTGCAGCCACTGGATAGGGATCGGATCTAGCATGGGGAACTTGTCCAGTTCGGAACGCATTCTTCCTACGAACTCGTGCAGCTCCGGCTGTCCGTCCATGACGAAGTGCCAGGTGTAGAAACTCCGGCCGAGGCGCCAGCCTGGCCGCCACCACCAGTGATCACGAGTCTCAGTGTCATTTCCAGCCAACGGGTCACCCTTCCGCGTGCGGCCTGGTCTCGGCGCGGAACACGCCGATGGCCTCCCTGATCACTTTCCCTTGCCCGCCGCTGCGGAACGCGGGTGGCACGCGCCCCGCGACCTCGCCCAGTTGGAGCAGCAGCGGCGCCGCGCGAAGCTCCACAGGGGTCTGCAAGATTGGGGCAAGTGCCTCAGCGGCACCGTCCAGGGCTCCCGTGTCGATGTGTGCGCGGGCGATGTGCAGGGTGGTCATCCGCTCTGTCCCGAAGTTCCGGGTCCGTTCCGGTCTACCTTGGGAGATCTCCACAGATCGGGTGGCCATCTCCAGTGCCCGAGCCGGGTCGTTCAGTACCAGGTAGGCATCGGCCCAGTAGCTGAGTGCCCGCTCTGCGGCGCAGCTCAGCGGCCCGCCGGGATGGTCTGTCCGTCCAGGCCCGACTTCCTGGGCGTGGTGGAGCATGGCGTGAGCGTCCTGAACTCGGCCGAGCCGCGCGTAGTCGAGGGCGAGAGTGCTCGCCAGCATCACCTCGGTCTCTCCGCCGGCTCGCGCGGCGAAGCGCAGGCCACGCTCGGCCCATACGTGGGCCTCCGCCTTGCGGTCGTCCCAGTAGGCGGCGACCTGCCGTGTCTTGCATGTCCAGGCGAGCAGTCCCTCGTGCCCGGCTTCCTCGGCGAAGTGCTGCGCGGCCTGGGCCTGGCTCTCGGCGGCGTCTGAGCGGCCAAGGTCAGTCGAGACCCATCCCAGGAAGGTCATCGCCCACCCGACGATGAGATACAGGTCCCGCCGATGACGCAGCGGCTGGTGTCCCTCAAGTAGTCGTAGCGTCTCATCGCGGATGCGCCGCAGGTCGGCCAGCAGTGGCCCCGTGGGCGTCTTCAGGTAGCTGTCAGCAATGCGCCGTAGATCACGGCTCAGACGTTCGATTGTGGATCCACCGACGTTGGTGGTTTCGGCCTCGGACAATATGAGATCAGACTCCCGTGCGTAAAGGGTCAACTGCTCACCGGCGGAAAACGGTCTCCTATCACGTATCTGCGAAAGCGTCGGTAAAGCCACTTCAGCCGTTCCGGGAAATGCGGGTGCACCACCTGGCGGGGAATAGGAACTGCCGTTGAAATTCGAGTCAACCTGCTGATAGTCGATCCGGTCGATCTCAGCCCGGTCGCCGGTGTTGTAGAGCGCATACTCCGCGTCGGTAAGCAGACGTCGTGCCGTGACCTGGTAGATCCGAGCGAGAGAATGCAGTGCTGCCACGCTCGGCCGACGCCCCTTGACGGGCCAATGCTCGAACTGGTAGATCCGCGCCTTCACCATCGTGGACTCGCCAGCGTCGGCTGCGTTCCACCGGTCAGCGACCTCCTGATGGCTGAGGTTGTGCGCCCAACGTAACGCCACGCGTGGGCCGATCTCCGGGAAGTCGGTTTCCCAGACACATGCGATCTGCTCCCACGTCAGCCCGCGAGCCCGAAGCCGCTGCGAGCGGTAGGCGCGTTGCCGACGACCGGGTTCGGCGGATTTGTCCATAACTCGTTTCGTCTCGGGAGTGATGAGACATCGGGCACTCGCAGTGTACGCGCCATATTCGCCGCATCAGAGCTAACCGAGAAGATTCACCTGACGCTTAAGTCCAGGTCAGGACGACGGGCAGCGCTAACTCTTCTGGGGCTCTATCTACCGGCGGGCTCTCCCGGAGACTGATAAGCCCGGCAAATAAAGCGGGACCCGCAGGCGATGCCACGCCGAACGGGTCCCTTGCTCAGGAATCGAGGTCCTGAACCATGGTCAAGGCTAGAGCTATCCGGATCCGCTGGCACGCCGACCACCCGCCGTTGCCGCTCGGCTACCGATGGTGCGGCCACGCCCCCTACGCGCACAACGCCTCCAGCCTCCCGCATCGCCGTCACCACCAGTGGAAGCAGCCGACCGCCGCGCAGATGCGCGCCCGACTGGACGCCCGGCGACACCTCGGCCTATGCGACCGGCTGCCCGCTGCGGCCCCGGCGCGCCCGCTGAGGCTTCACCCCCCGGCGCCCGCCTCGCGCCCCGGCCAGCACGCTCGGCCAGTGTCCCCCGCCCAGCACAGCCGTGGCCGCTACCCGGATAAGCCCTCGCCCGGTCGGCGTGAGCCGTACCCCCGCGAGGCGGCGGCGTGAGCCGGGCACCAGGACGGCATGCGCCCGGTCTGCAGCCCGGCCAGGTAATCCCCCGCCGCTGGGATCTGGCAAAGAAGGCCGCAGCCGCCCAGCTCGACCAGATGGAACCCGCCTGGCACATCTTCTATGGCGTCGGGAGCCGTCGATTTTATGCCATCGCCCTCTGGTCCTGCGAGTCGCCGATGGTCTACGCGCATACCGCCGAGGAGCTGCGCGAAGTGATGCGGGATGTCGAGTTCGACGCGATGGCACCGTTTCGTCTCTCGGTGAGGGCGGCATGACCGGCCGCAGTAAGCACGCAAGCGACCCCAAGGAGGGTGACGGCGAGCTGCGCGACCCGTACGGCTTTCCCCCGACCGCGGGGATCGGCGTGGGTGGCTACTTCCCCAGCACCTCCACTCGGCCTGCCGAGCCACCTCCCATGCCCGAGGAGGTCACCGCGCTGATCGAGCAACAGATCGCTACGCTCGAACAGAGCTACCCGGGATGGTGCTTCACTCGAATCACCGAGCCCAACGGTAATCCGGGCGGGTGGCAGGCCACCAGGCGTAAGCCGCTGACTCATTCCCAGCGTGCCGCCGGCCTCCTGCCCAATCTCGTCCGCGACGACGCTCCGGCCCTGGTGATGGCGCTCGCCGCGCAAGACGAGATCGCCCGCCAGACCGGCTACGCCGTAGGCCGCGTCCGGGATGCGTCCATCCTCGGGTCCCCGCCTGTCGTATCTCCGGATGGCACGGTGCGGCCATGAGCAGGCCCGGCGGCTGTCCCGCTTCCCAGGCGGACCCCGCCGGGCCGCGGTACGACGTCCAGCACCTCAAGGGACACCAGCCGCGACTGATGTCCACTACCCCCGATGTCGCCATGGCCGCCGCGTTGCGGGTCCCATATGTCATCGCCTGGTCCGACGAGGCTGTGCAACATCCGTTGCTGTTCGCCGATCACCGCTCCTCCGGTGGAGTGCGGCTCACCTATCCCGACTCGCGCCGGTCCGACTGGGTGAACGGGGTACTGCGTGCCCGCATCCGGCAGAACCGGCGTGGAGAACCCATGTGGCGGATGCTCAACGTCCGAAGGCAGTGGCGGTGCATGGAACGCGACCTGTGCCAGGTCTGCGGCGAGCCGGGGACCGATCCGGAGACCGGCAGAGTCTGGTGGGTGATCACTGAGACCGCCTTCCGCGCGACCGGCAAGGACGGCGGCCTCACCAACGCCCCTCCCACCTGCCGGGCATGCATCCCCGAGTCGCTGGCCTACTGCCCACAGCTGCGTAAGTCCGCGGCGGTCTACACGGCCGCCTACTCCGAACCGGCGGGAGTGCTGGCTGACGTGTTCGAGCCAGGCGTGGGCGGGGCCGCGCGTCGCACTGGTCACAACGTGTTCGTGGGGTTCGACGAGTTCGCCCTGCATCCCTACGTGCTTGCCACGCGAATGGCCGTAAAGCTCCACGACATGCGGCCCGGAAAGGACCCTTAGACATCCGGTCCGCGCCAATCCCCCGTCCCTGTCCTTCCCTGTCGTGGGGCATGGGCGGGTACGACGCGGCGGCGCACACCTCCCCTCGCCAGGCGTCGGGGTGTGCCGCCGCGTCATCCATTCCAGCCACCACGGAGAACCCGATGCATTCACAGCAAGATTTCATCAATGGCGATGTTGCGGCGCTCGTGCTTGCCGGGCTGTTCATCGTCTTCTGCGCTGGCCTGGCTGGACCACCGGGACAGCCGCAAGCCCCGCGACGACAGCGACCAGCTCGAGCCGTAGCCGTACGCAAAGAGCAGGCCGCCCTCCCGGAGTAGGAGGGCGGGCCCGCACTACCGAAGGTGCTCAAGCCACTTGGGCGGGTCGTCCAGCCGAATTTCACAGGGGCCCTCGGTGGGCGCGTCCTCCAGGTGACCGCCGAGCACGAAGCCATCGGGGAAGTACAGCTGCACGTCACACCCAGCACCGGGGAACCGATCAAGTGCCTCGGCGAGGTATGGCCGCGCGTCGAACAGGAACTTCCCCGAGGGCAGCGGCTTTGGCCGGACACGCACAAGAACTGACCGGCGCACCTCTCGTCCCCCGAGGGGACCGCAAGAATGGTGATCATCCAACTGGTCGAGCAGGAAGCCCAGGTTTCCGCGTTCACGAACTGGCAGCCGCTCCTTGAGAAGGGCGGTGTAGAACCCTTGGACCGCACGGACGAAGTACGCCAGCTGCCCAGGGGTCATAACGGTCGGAGGCACCAGCGGGGCCGGGTCATGGCTCGCTTCAAGAGATCCGTCGTCATTCACGATGAGGTGGCGATGGACGATGGAGTGACGCAGGTCCACGGTTTTGCCGTAGAGCTGCATGACCCGCTTCCACAGCTCTGGCTCGTTGTGGAAGGGCTTGGTCCCCGTGGCCCCGAGCCCGTTGAGCGCCGTCCGCACCTTCGCCTCGATGGTCGGCGGCTTGCCGTCGGCGCGAGGGGATAGGAGGGGCTCAACGATGAGGTCGAGGATCTTCCATGCCATGCCGAAGACGAGAGGGCTGACGTCGATGTTGGCGGGCTCCCCCCCGAAGCGGACGACGGTCCTGACCGGGGCGGGACTGACGTGGGCGTCGATGCGCGGCCGCTCCCTGTCCTGGTCCAGATAGTCGATGATCTGGAGTCCGTGGGAAGGGATGATGGCAGGGGCGAGGACGTCGAGGGCGTAGCGCTCGAAGCCGGAGTCTTGCGCGAACTGTGCTACGGAGAACGGCACGGGGTTCAGCTCTTGACGGCGTGCCGGGCTTTATCGGTGACCCGGGAGACTCCGTCGATGTTGCCCACAAGGGTCTCGCCGCTGACCTCGAAATACCCGCTGTGCCTCAGGGAGCCAAGCGCCTTTGCACGCTCTGCTCGTCCAGGCCGCTCGCCTGCTGGATCGCCACCGTGGAGACGACCCCGGGGTTGTCGCCGTACAACTGCACGATTGCGGTCAGGACGGGTAAGTCTCGATCGTTCTAATAGTCACTCATGACGGATAGCGTCCCATCCGCCACTGATCTTTTGCAGGAAATTGGCGGGTTTGGCACGTTCCTACCGGGCGAAGAGCTCCCGTCGGCCGAAGACGGCAAGAGCCATACAGCGAAACGCCCCGCCCCTTCCGGAGGAGAGACGGAGCGTTTCCGCTTCCCAGGCGCCTTACGGCAGTCGAGACCGGGGTGCGCGACACGGTCACCAGCGCCTGGCGCACGTCAGGTTGCGCGGTCAGCGCGGCCCCGGACCTTCACCTGCTGGTTGGCCCGGCCGAGGAACTCCAGCTCTCCGTTCGGCAGCCAGCGTCCGAGGGCGCCCGTGCGGTAGAGCCGGGCCCCCGCAGGCCCGAAGGGGTCAGGAGGCACTATCTCGGTCGCACCTTCCTCCGTCCTGACGACACGGCGCGGCGGCAGGCGCTGGGGTGGCCTCCGCGAAGATCGCGTGGCCGTGCTTCTTCGGGGTGGACATCAGCTCCCGCGAGGAGCTGGCCGGCCACGTCATGACGACCGGAGAGATCGCCGCGTTCGTCGGGGCCAACACGCTGGAGTTCCTGTCGGTCGAGTCGATGACGGACGCAGTCGGAAGCGACAGGTCGCTCTGCACCGGATGCTTCACCGGCTCGTACCCCACGCGCGTTCCCCTCGCGGTGTCGTCGCAGAGGACGTCCAGGTGAGCGGGCGGGGCCGGGTCCGGGCGGCCTGACCGCCCCTACGGGTTCGTGATCGGCCGGACCGGCCCCGCCTGCCCCCGGCGTCAGGACGAGCGGGATTCCTCGGACGCGCGGGATTCCTCACTCGGCAGGACGACCGCGGCGGGCACGTCCGTCCGATCGTCGGTGAGCATCCGCCACGCGAGCACGGAGGCGAGGAGAAGGACCGCCGCCTGCAGGTTGAGCAGGCCGAGGGTCGGGATGAAGCTGACGAGCACGCCGGCGAGCAGCATGCCGAGGGCCTGCAGGCCGTCGGACAGGGCCAGGAAGCTGCTCATCACCCTGCCGCGCAGGCCGGCGGGCGTGGCGCGCTGCACCACGGACAGCCAGCCCGCCATGATCCACACTCCCGGCGCTCCCGCCAGGACGAACAGCCCAACGTAGACCCACAGCGCGGTGGTCAGCAGCGCGGAGTTCCAGATGACCAGGCTGATCAACGCGAAGATCATCAGGCCGTGGCTGACGAACTGGTTCATGTTCAGCCTGCGGGCGATGACCCCGGCCAGCGCGCCGCCGATCAGCCCGCCGACCGCCTGCACGCCGCGGAGCAGGCCCGCCTCGGACTCGCCCCCGCCCAGCAGGTCGGTGACGAACAGCAGGAAGAGGATGACGAACATTCCCTGGGCGACGGACATGAGGCTGACGACGATGGTGACCGCGCGCAGCCGGCCCGACGCCCAGATCGTCCGCAGGCCGGCCACCGACTCCCGCCAGAACGCGGTGCCGGGGCCGGGCGGGGCGCTCGCGGACCGGGTGCCCGAGATCGTCATCACCAGCGGCACGGTCAGGACGAGCGGCGCCACGACCGCGGCCACCACGCCGTTGATCCCGGCCCAGGTGAGCATCAGCCCGCCGAGCGGGCTGCCGACCAGGCGTCCGAGGTTGGAGTTGAGGCTGATCGTCGCGTTGGCGGTCACGAGCTGGGCCGGCGCGACCACCGTCGGCAGCAGGGCGTTCTTCACCGACTCGAACATCGCGGTGAGCCCCGCCTCGGCCGCCGCGACCAGGTAGAGGATCCACAGGTGCCGCGTGTCCTGCACGAGAAGCAGCGGCAGCAGCAGGACGGCGCGAGTGATCGCGAGCCCGGCCAGGAACCGCGCGGGGTTCCACCGGTCGGCGAAGATGCCTGCCAGGGGCGTGAGCACCAGGCTCGGCAGCAGCCCGAGCATGGCCACGGTGGAGGTGATCAGCGCCGACCCGGTCAGGCTCAGTGCGTACAGCGGCACCGCGATGAGCAGGCCCCACCGGGTGACCTCGGTGAAGAAGCTGGCCGCCCAGAGCCGCGAGAAGGTCGGCTGTCGTAACGGGTGGGTGGGTGCGGGCCCTGCCTGGCTGCTCATCGAATCGGCTCTCCTGTCGCCTCGGCTCCCGGGAAACGCGCACACCGAATTCTGGCCGGGCGTCCCTCCTTCAGGCGCGCGTATTCGGGACGCGCAGGCGACGGAGCGAACCGAGCGGTCGGCGCTCGCACGCGGAGGAAGGACTCCCCCGGGGCTCTCCCGGTAAACTTTCCGCACCCGGCGCATCGGGAATCCGTGGAGTACGCACATGACCCTTCGGTGAGACCGCGCGCCGCGCGCGGCCTGTCTCACCTCGGGGGTCCGGCCGGTTCACCGCCCTTCGGACGTCCGTCCTGCAGGCAGGTGGCGGCCGGCGTGCCGGACGGCCACTGCGGCTCTGAGGCGATCTTCTGCTCGGGCCTCGGACATTCCACGCGCGGTTCCGGGCGGGTGAACCACACGACCGCCAGGATCACCGCGACCAGCAGCACTCCGGCGGCGGCCAGGACCGTCCCCCGGCCGGCCCGCGGCCGTACGCGGTCGTCGTAGCCGCTCATCGGCGACACCCGCGCGGGCCGCAGCACGGGCGCGGTGGGGCGCCGGACGACCGGCGACCGCAGCGGGAAGTCCTCGCTGGGCTCCACCGTGAATCCCTCCTCGTCGCCGAGGAACCGGCGGTACGCGCCCAGCGACGCCTGGCGGCACACCCGCAGATCCTCCCGGTCTGGCTCGCCGACCGGCCCGTCCAGGCAGACGAACCCGTAGATCAGCTGCAGCGGGCGGCTGTGCTGGTCGCGCGGCTCCTGCTCGGAGGGCGGGGCGCCCGGCTCCGCGATGTCGGCCGAGGTGACCAGATGGGTGGCGTGCGCGACGGCCAGCCGGCGTCCCGCGCCGGTCACGACCTCGATGACGGTGGCCCGGTCCTGGTGGGTGCTCGGCACCACCGAGTCGTCCAGCACACCGTGGTCCCGCTCGGCGATGAGGAAGCCCGGGGCCAGCAGGGTCCGGTACCCGCGGTGGCGGCCCCGGGCGACCAGGAACGGCCAGCCCCGGGCGGAGGAGCGGTCGCCCATGTCAGCTCCCGTCCCGGATGTGGCCGTCCGAGAGCCTGGAGTACGGCAGCCGGCCTTCCATCATGTCCACTTTGCGCCGCATGTCGTACAGGACCCTGCGCCGTGCCAGGCGGAGGGTCTCGACGCGCCGCTCGGCCTCGCTCAGCTCCTGGTCGAGGCGGATCCCGTCGTCCCCGCGCCCGCCCAGCCGGGAGTCCAGGAACAGCCCCAGCATGGACTCGCCGATGACCGCCGCCGAGGGGCCGAAGGCGGCCAGCAGCGCGCGCCCCGCCATCTGCCCGGCGAACAGGCTCGCGGAGGCCAGCGCCTCCAGGGCGCCCTGCCGGCTCCGCCTGCGCACCTCGGCGCTCAGAGCCGCCCGCGCCTCGCTGTTGAGCCGGCTCTCGACCTGGTCGAACATGTCGGGGACCACCGCGGACAGCGGGACGTCCACGTTGGCCGGGTGCGCCGGGGCCCGGGAGACCTTGACGATCTCACCCCGCGCGTCGACCTCGGCGAAGCCGGGGCCCACCGCGCTCACCGGGATCAGCCGGACCACCCTTTCTGCGCTGTGCAGGCTCACCAGCGACCGGAACAGGTCGTTGGAGGTCAGCAGGTTGTGCACGATGCCGAGCCGAGTGCTCTCATCGGGATGGAGCTCTGTCAGCAGATCCCATTTGGTGATGACGAAGCTGATCGGAGCCGTCGCCTCGATCATCACCGGAAGCAGTGCGTTGAGCGTCCGCTCCAGGTACAGCGGCCCGGCGGGATGCCCGTCCAGGTGCTGCCTGATCCGGTATCCGTCGATCACGCCGATCAGCGCGTCCGCCGAGTCGATCTGGGCGAACAGCTCCTTCTGCCTGGTGGAGCCCGCGTCCTGGATCTCGGTGAGCAGCTCGCCCGCGTACTCCAGGTACTTCAGACGCAGGATCGTGAGTGCCGTGCCCGCCATGTGGGTCTTCACGGTGAAGGTGAACTGCCGGCTCTCCCCCTTGGCGGTGCCGCGCGGCCAGTCGCCGGAGGCCGCCGTGTCCACCATCTGGGCGTACCACTGGTTGAGCAGCAGCACGTCGTCGTGCGGAGCGGTGAGGAAGTAGCACTGGCCCGCGGGCGCCTTGAGCCGGTGGTACATGCTCGCGAGGAGCAGCGTCTTGCCGGAACCCTGCAGGCCCAGCGTCACCACCTGGAAGGTGGGGGCCTTCTCCTCCACGGTCAGCGGACGCCCGGTCCTCCTCCCGCGCAGCCACCGGCCGAGCAGGACGAGTCCGACGGCCACGAAGACCATCACCAGCAGGACGTTCACCGCGCTTCCCCATCCCGGCGACCGCCGACGCGGTCGCCCTCGCATGCCGCCATGCGGGAGCACGCCGGCATGTCGCGGCGTCCTCCCGGTCATCCCGATCTTGCGCCGCGGGCGGGGGGCGGCGCATGAGTAGGCCCCTACTCAAACGCGGCTACGGGAACCGTTCGGGGTCCGCGTCCGGGACGCCGAGGTCGGTGAGGAGGTCCAGGGCGCGCTGCCACAGCTTCCTGGCCTGCTCGTGGCGGCCGAGGTCGCGGTGTGCGCACGCCACCGCCTGCAGGGCGTTGCTGTGCAGGGTGCGGGCGTAGGTGTAGTGGGCGCGGGTGCGCAGGTGACGGTCCAGGGTCGCCGACAGGTGCAGGGCGTGGGCGGGCCAGCCGTACCTGGCGGCGTGGACGACGGTGGCGAGCAGGTTGGTCAGCTCGGCGTCCAGCCATTCCACCGCGCGTGCCTGGTCGTGGAGGGCCTGCGCGGGCCCGGCGGGGGTGCGTACGGGAGGCGGGTGGCCGGGCTCGTGCGGATGGGCCAGGCCCATCGCGGCCGAGGCGGTGTGGATGTAGTGGTCGAACAGCCGGGTGAGCGCGGTGCGCCGGTCGGCGTCGGTGTCCTCGTCAGCCAGCGTGGCGGTCGCGTGCGCGCGTAGCAGGTCGTGGAAGCAGTACCGGCCCGGCACCGGCTCGTGCAGCAGGTGGGCGTCGACGAGGTCGTCCAGGAGCCGGCTCGCGTGCTGGGGGGTGGTGCCGGCCAGGGCGGCCGCGGCGTGGCGCTCGATGTCGGGCCCCGGGTGCAGGCCGAGCAGCCGGTACATGCCCTGCCTGCCGGGGCTGAGGTGGTGGTACGACAGGTCCATGGTGGCCGTGACGCTGAGCCGGCCGACCTCCAGCTCGCCGAGCCGGTGCTGGTGGTCGCGCAGCCGGTCGGCCAGGTGCGCCGGCGTCCAGCCGGGCCGGCCCCGCAACCGGGCGGCGGCGATGCGGATCGCCAGCGGCAGCCGGCCGCACAGCTCGACGATCTCGGTGAGCAGCTCGGGCGGCTGCCCGGCCACGCGCCGCTCCCCCGCGCTGCTGGTGAACAGGGCGAGCGCGTCGCCACGCGGCAGGACGTCCAGGGACAGCGGCCGCACGTCCTCCAGCCCGGTCAGGCGCCTGCGGCTGGTCACCAGCGTCAGGCAGCCGGGCGCGCCGGGCAGCAGCGGACGCACCTGGGCCTCCTCGGCCGCGTTGTCCAGCAGGATGAGCACGCGCTTGCCGGCCAGCCGGCTGCGGTACAGCGCGGCGCGGGCGTCCAGGTCGTGGGGGATCTGCTCGCCCGGCACGCCCAGGGAGCGCAGGAGCTGTTCCAGGGCGTCGGCCGGGTAGACCGGCGACACCCCCTGCGTGAAGCCGTGCAGGTCGACGAACACCTGCCCGTCGGCGAACCCCCCGGCCAGCCGGTGCGCGGCGTGCACCGCGAGGGTGGTCTTGCCGACCCCGGCCATGCCGTCGATGGCGCCGATCACCGGGGCGCCCGGCCGGTCTGCCTGGTGGACGAGCGCGCGCAGGCGGGCCAGCTCCGCCGCCCTGCCGGTGAAGCTCGGGATGTCCCGGGGAAGCTGCCGCGGCACCGCGGGCGGGCCGGGCCGGGCGCCGGCCACGCCCGCGGGCGGGGCCAGGTCGGGGTGACCGGTCAGTATTTGGCGGTGCAGCCGCTGCAACGGCGGGCTCGGCTCGACGCCCAGCTCCCGCACCAGCTGCCCGCGCAGGTCGCGGTAGGCGCGCAGGGCCTCTGCCTGGCGGCCGGAGCGGTACAGGGCGAGCATCCACTGGGCCCGCAGCCGCTCCCTGAGCGGCTGCTCCGCCACCAGCTCCCCCAGCTCGGCGAGCAGGTCGCCGTGGTTGCCGAGTGCGAGCTGGGCGTCGATCCAGGTCTCCTGCGCGGCGGCCTTGCGCTCCTCCAGCCGGATCAGCTCGGCTCCCAGCCGGGGATCCAGCGCGACGTCCTCGAACGGCCGGCCGCGCCACAGCCCGAGCGCCCGCCGCAGCCGTTCCGCCGCGAGCACCGGCCGCCCGCCGGCCATGGCCTGCTGCCCCTGGGCCACGAGCTCCTCGAAGGTCAGCAGGTCGAGGTCGGCCGGGGAGAGCCGCATCTGATAGCCGCCTGGCACGGTGGACAGAAGCGGGGCATCGGCGGGGTCGGTGAGCCCGAGCACCCGCCTGAGGGCGGACACGTAGGTGCGCAGCGCGACCGCCGCCGTACGAGGTGGCCGCTGCGGCCACAGCGCCTCGACCAGCCGGTCGACGTGCACGGGCCGATTGACGTTCAGCAACAGGACCGCCAGCAGCGCGCGCTGCTTGGCCGCGCCGAGCCGGACCAGCCGATTGCTGCCGGAGCGGGCCTCAAGCGTGCCGAGGACACGAAACCGCATGGCCCGGCACTATCACACAGTCCTCACAAACAGCTGCGGCCGGGGTCGTCCTGTTCTTCGACGTCATATATTCGCCTCTCCCGCGATTTGAGACCTGGCCTTCCGGCCCCATTACGAATGATGGCGATGGAGGCTCGCGTAACGCGTTCCCCGGTCATCGTCCGGCACTTCGCGATCGGTCCCAGGTCATCGTTCGCCACATCGCGACCCGTTCCAAGGTCATCGTTCGCCACATCACCCCGCATTTCTCCGTGTTTCCTCGCGTGTCACGTCGGTTGTGAGTGTTTCTCGGATCCTGAGACCCGCGCGCCGCGCCAGCGAGACCGGCGGGCCTGAGTGGTGGATCAGCAGGTGAAAGGCCCCGTGGAACACGCGGGCGCCGCGATCGGCCTGGCCGCGCGCCGCCCGCTCCGTCCACCTGGTGACCGTCCCGTCTCACTCCATGAAATGTGCGCACCCCTCATGTCAAGCCGCGGCCTTACCCCGCCTTGACGGCCGGGCCGCATTGTCAATCCGACTCCGTTCCAGACGTGGTCGATGAGCACCAAGCGTGGGGCCCATTAGGGGTCACGCCGGAGCCGGCCGAGGAGGATCGCCCGTGAACGCGCGACCGCCGAACAGAAAACCCCTTTCAGGTCTGGCCATTTCGCCGCCCGAGTTTCCGGTCCCGTCGAATCTCGTGTCCGACGACACAGAAAGAGAGTGCGCGTGTCCGAATTGATCAGCCTCGACGAATGCGAGCGGTTGACCGCGAAGGACGTTCACGATCTGTACCGGAAACACGTCAGCCGCAGCCAGGTCTCGCTCATGACATCCCTCGGCTTCGGCAGGGAGCTGGTCGAGCGCGCCGAGGGAGCCTGGATCTGGACCCGCGGCGGCCGGCGGATCCTCGACTTCACCGGCGGCGTGGGCGTGCTCAACCACGGCCACAACCACCCGCGCATCCTGGCCGCCCGCAGACGCTTCCAGGAGGAGCGGCGGATGGAGGTGCACAAGACGTACTTCTCGCCGTACGTGGCGGCGCTCGGCCACAACCTCGCCCAGCTGCTGCCCGGCGACCTCACCATGTCGTTCTTCCCCAACTCCGGCGCCGAGGCGGTCGAGGGCGCGGTCAAGCTGGCCTACAAGTACCACGGCGGGCGCAGACAGACGATCCTGCGCGCCGACATCGGCTTCCACGGCAAGCTGCTGGGCTCGGGCACCCTCACCGGCACGCAGGAGCGCTTCCGCTTTCCCGGGATCCCCGGAGTGGTCGCCTTCCCCTACGGCGACCTCGACGCCGTGCGCGCCGCGACGGCCTCGGCGCGTGCGCGCGACGGCGGCTGCGACGTGTACGCGATCATCGTCGAGCCGTTCAGCGCGTCCACCATGCGCTCCTGCTCCGAGGAGTTCCTCCGCGGCCTGCGGGAGCTCTGCGACGCCCACGGCATCGTGCTGATCTTCGACGAGATCTACACGGGGTGGGGCAAGACCGGCAGCCTCTTCTACTTCATGCGCTACCCCGGCCTGATCCCGGACGTCCTCACCACCTCCAAGTCGTTCGGCGGCGGCAAGTCCTCCATCTCCGCGTACGTCGCGCGTGAACGGGTCTTCCGCAAGGCCTACGACAACCTCGCCGACTCCCTCGTGCACAGCACCAGCACGACCTACTACGGGTTCGGCGAGGAGACCGCCACCGCGATCGAGGCGCTCAACATCGTCGTCGAGGACGACTACCCCGGACGCGCACGCGAGATCGAGCGCGTCCTGGCGCCCGGCCTGGAGCGGATCCGCAAGGAGCACCCGGACACGGTGGCCGGCGTACGCGGCTCGGGCGCGCTGTACGGGATCTTCCTGGACGGGGGGCCGAAGATCCTCGACCTGGCCGCCAAGCTCGCCCCCGGAGGACTCCTCAGGGACCCGCACATCCGCGTCAAGCTCATCACCTGCTCGGTCATCGACGCCCTGTACCGCGACCACGGCGTCTACACCTACTACACGCTGAACGGCGACAACCCGCTGGTGGCCGCGCCGCCGCTGGTCGTCGAGCCCGCGGACGTCGAGTACTTCCTCGACAGCCTGGACAAGACGCTGGCCCAGGGCCTTCCCCGGCTGCTGGCCAGGTTCGTACGGGAGAAGGTGGCGCCGCGATGGCCGTCCGGGTCGTAGTGACAGGCAGCTCGGGCATGCTCGGGGCGAACCTGGTCCAGCGCCTGGCGGGCGCGGGGTACGACGTGCTGGGTGTCGACCTGCGCCCCCGTCCGGGCCAGTGCCCGGCGGCCGGGTACGCGACCGGGGACATCCGGGACACCGCGCTGATGACCGAGCTCGTGACAGGGGCGGACGCCGTGGTGCACTGCGCCGCCGCGCTGCCGAGCTACTCGCCCGACCAGATCCGCGACGTGATCGTCGGGGGCACCCGCAGCGTGCTGCGGGCCGGTCACCGGGCGGGCGTGCCGCGTGTCGTGCACATCTCCTCCACGGCCGTGTACGGCCTGCCGAAGCTGGTGCCCACGCCGGAGGACCATCCCCGCGAGCCGGTCGACCACTACAGCGCCGCCAAGGCGGCGGCGGAGGAGGTGGCGGAGAAGTTCCGGGCGGAGGGGATGTGCGTGCCGATCCTGCGCCCCAAGACCTTCCTCGGGCCGGGACGCATGGGGCTGTTCGCGATGCTGTTCGAGTGGGCCGAGGAGGGGCGCCACTTCCCCATGCTCGGACGCGGCGACGTGCGCATCCAGATGCTGGCGATCGACGACCTCGTGGACGCGGTCGTCCGCGCCCTGGAGGCGCCCGCCGAGGTCGCCGGCGACACCTACAACATCGCCGCGGCGGTGTTCGCCACCCTGCGCGAGGACTTCCAGGCGGTGCTCGACGCCGCCGGACACGGCGGGCGGGTGGTGCCGCTCCCGGCCAAACCCACCCTCGCCGTCCTGCGGCTCCTCGGCAGGACGCGGCTGTCGCCGGTGTACGAGCGGCTCCTGTACAAGCTGCTCGCGGACTCCTACGTCAGCATCGACAAGGCCCGCGAGCGGCTGGGCTTCGAGCCGGGGCTCTCCAACCAGGACGCGATCCTGCGCACGTACGCCTGGTGGCGGGAGAACGCGGAGCCGGCGGCGCGCGGCGGGCGTACCAGCCGCGACGCCTGGCGGCAGGGCGCGCTGTCGCTCGCGAAGGTCTTCTTCTGACCCGGGCCGGAGGTCCACATGCGTGTCATCGACCCTCCCGGTCCCCAGGGAATGGCGCAGAGGCCGGAGCCGCCCGCGGGCGGGACGGCGGGCGGCCGGCCGGGGACGCTCGCGAGCCTGGTCGCCCTGATCCGGCCGCTGCACGCGGCCAAGAGCCTCCTGCTCGTCCCCATCGCGCTCGCCGACGCGGGCACCTGGACCCTCACGGCGCTCGGCGAGGTCGGGTGGGCCGTCGCCGGGTTCGTCCTGGCCGGCGCATGCGTCTATGTCGGCAACGACATCGCGGACCGGGACCGGGACCGCGCCCATCCCACCAAGCGCCACCGTCCCATCGCCGCGGGGCACGTCTCGGTACGGGCCGGCTACCTGTACTGCACCGCCCTGCTCGCCCTGCTCGGCGTGCTGGTCGGGTTCGGGCCGGGCAGGCCGTACTGGCCGCTGCTGGCCTACCTGGTGCTCAACGTGGCCTACAGCCGCTCGCTCAAGCACATCCCCCTCATCGACGTGTGCGCCGTCGCGCTGGGTTTCGCCCTGCGCGTCGTCCAGGGGTCGGTGGCCATCGGGGAACGCGTCTCAGGCTGGCTGCTCGTCACGGTGTTCTCGGTGTCGCTGCTGCTGGTCATCGGCAAGCGGCGCCAGGAACTGCTGGAGACGGGGGCGGCGCACCGGCCGGCGCTGCGCGGCTACTCGGTGGAGCTGGCCAACCAGCTCCTCCAGCTCACCTGCGTGCTCACGGCGGTCGCCGGGCTGATCTACCTGAGCACCGAGGCGCCCCTCGGGCCGTACGGCCAGGCGGCGATGCTGCTGTGCACGCCCTTCGCGCTGTTCGCCCTGTTCCGCTATCTGCAGGTGGTGCTCGTCCAGGGCGGCGGGGGCGACCCGGTGCGGGCGGTGCTGCGCGACCGCGGCCTGGCGGCCACGGGCCTGGCGCTGGCGGTCGTGCTCGGCACGACCCTTGTGCTCGCCCGGCATCCGGCGCTGGCCGAGGCGATCCTCCGATGAACCCCGGCAACGCGAAAGGCGGCAGTCGTGCCCAGGACCTCCCCCCTGGTGTCGGTCATCGTCCCGGCCCACAATTCCGAGAAGACGCTGCGCGCCTGCCTCGCGGCGGCGCTGGCGCAGACCTACCGCGACATCGAGGTGGTCGTGGTCGACGACGCCAGCACGGACCGCTCGCGGGTCATCGCGGGTGAGTTCCCCTGCACGCTGGTCCGGCACCCGTACAACCGGGGGGTGTCGGCGGCCCGCAACGCCGGTGTGGCGTCGAGCAGGGGCGAGATCCTGTTCTTCCTCGACTCCGACGTCGGCCTGGCCCCCGACGCGGTGGCGAACGCGGTGCGGCTGCTGGGTGAGGATCCCGGCTGCGGCTGCGTGTACGGCGTCTACGCCAAGGAGCCGCTCATCGACGACGGCCCCGTGGAGACCTACCGGACGCTGCACCTGCACCACGCGCTCAGCCGGGCGGTGGGCCTGACCTCGACCGCCGTCTTCGCCCTCGCGGCCGTACCGCGCGCGGTGTTCGAGCAGGTGGGGCCGTTCGACGACAACCTGCGCTGCGCCGAGGACGACGAGTACAGCGAGCGCCTGCTGGCGCGCCACCGCATCCGGCTGGCCGCCGAGGTCACCGGCCGCCACGACGAGGCCGACCGGCTGCTGCCCCTGCTCGCCGAGCAGTACCGGCGCGCGCAGCTGCTCCGCTTCTCCGCGCGGAACCGGCTGCGGCGCGACGCCCTGGTGGTCAACCGCGCGGGCGGCGTGCTCGCCGCCGCGCTGACCATGGCCACGCTCCCCCTCGGCCTGGCGTGGCCGCCCGCGCTTCCCCTGCCGGCGGCCTTCCTCGTCCTGTTCGCGGTGTCCGACCCGTCGCTGTCGCGCTTCGTCCTGCGGGAGAGGGGGCCGGGGTTCCTGGCCTACTTCACCGCCGTGCACCTCCTCGCCCACGCGGCGCTGGTCGGCGGGGCCGCCGTGGGATGGGTGCGCGCCGCGCTCGACTCCTCCTTCGGGCCCTCCCATCGCGCCGCCGCACGCCGGCGCGCGGTCGATCCATCGAAAGGCTGGTGAACCATGGCCTCCGCGCCGCTCGTCTCTGTCATCGTCCCCAACTACAACTACGGGAACGTGCTCGCGCAGTGCCTCAAGGCCGTCAAGGCGCAGACGTACTCCCCGCTGGAGATCATCTACGTCGACGACTGCAGCACCGACGACTCCGTGGAGGTGGCCAGGTCGCTCGGGGTGCGGGTGCTCAGCACGCCGCGCAACAGCGGAGTGAGCGTCGCGCGGAACCTCGGCGCGGACCACGCGCGGGGTGAGGTGCTGTTCTTCCTGGACTCCGACGTGGGCCTCGCCCCCGACGCGGTCGCCGAGGCCGTGGCGCTGCTCGGGTCCGACCCCGGGATCGGCGCGGTCTGCGGCAACTACGAGCCCGTCCCGCTCAACCGCGACAGCCTGGTCAAGGAGTACCGCACCCTGTACCGCCACTACTGGTACCGGGTCGCCGAGGGCCCGATCAAGGGGTTCCTG
This sequence comes from Sphaerisporangium viridialbum, assembly GCF_049674955.1. GTDB lineage: Bacteria > Actinomycetota > Actinomycetes > Streptosporangiales > Streptosporangiaceae > Sphaerisporangium > Sphaerisporangium viridialbum. The sequence goes on from NZ_CP187232.1 coordinate 5,073,826, forward strand.
CCCGTGGCCATCATCGCCATACCCGCCGCCGTGTGGGCGGAGGTCGGGCCGTGGAACCCCGAGCTCCTGCAGACCGAGGGCGCCGACGTGGGCGAGCGGCTCACCGACCGGTACGAGGTGCGGCTCACCTCGGCCGTGCGCGGCCGGCACGACGACGACGCCACGGTGCGCGTCGCGCTGCGGAAGGTCTTCACCCGCACCCGCCTGCACGTGCCGTTCTTCCTGCAACGGCAGTACGCCCCAGGCGTGGTCGGCTCGCCGGAGTCGGCGGCGAGCCTGGCCGCCGCGCTGACGGCCGCGACCCTGCCCGTGCCGCTGCTGACCGGGGCCGCCTGGACCGCGGCGCTGCCGGTGCTGATGTTCGCCGCCTGCCTGGCCATCGACCGGCGGATGTACCGGTTCGTGTTCGCCCGCCGGAAGGCCGGGTTCGGGCTGTTCTTCGTCGGCATGCACTTCCTGGTCAACCTGACCATCGCCGCCGGGGCCGGCGTCGGGATCCTGCAGTGGCTGACGTCGCGGTCGTACCGGCGCCTGTACGCCAAGGCGCCCGCGTGACGGCCGTGCGCCGCACCACCCGGCAGAGGGTGTTCGCCGGGCTGCGCATGGCCGCCTACCTGCTCGTGCTCGGGTTCCTCTGCTACCAGCTGTGGCGCGTGCGCGACGGGCTCGGCGAGAGCCTGCGGCTGGTGGGCTGGGAGAACGCCCTGCTCGCCGCGGCGCTGGCGGCGGTGGGCGGAGTGCCCGGGTTCTTCGGCTGGCGCATGCTGCTGGCCGGGCTGGGCACCCGCCTGTCCCTGCCGGTCGCGGTCCGCGTCTTCTTCCTGGCCGGGCTCACCCGCTACCTTCCCGGCGGCGTCTGGCCGGCGGTGGCGCACGCGGCGCAGGCCCGGCCGCTCGGCGAGCCCCCCGCCCGGCTGGCCGGGGCGTTCGTCGCCAGCCAGGGCCTCGCGGTCGTCGCGGGGCTCGCGGCCGGGCTCGTCGCCCTGCCCTGGCTCGTGGCGTCCGACCCGATCTGGTGGGCGCTGCTGCCGATGCTGGCCGCCGCGCTCGTACCGCTGGCCGCTCCCCGGCTGCTGAGCACGCTGCTCGGGCTCGCCCAGCGGATCCTGCGCCGGGGCGAGCGGACCCTCGTGCTGCCCCGGCGGCGCACCCTGCTCGCGGTCACCGGGCTCATGGCGGTGGGCTGGCTGGTCAGCGGCCTGCACGTGACGGTGCTCGCGGTCGCGCTCGGCGCGCCGGTCTCCGGGGCCATGACCGTGGGCATCGGCGGCTTCGCGCTGTCCACCGTGGCCGGGATCCTCACCCTGGTCATGCCGTCCGGCCTCGGCGTGCGCGAGGCCGTGCTCGGGCTGACCGTCGCCACCCTGCTCACCGGCCCCGGACTGGTCACGCTCGTGGCCCTCAGCCGGGTGCTGATCACCGTGGGCGACGTCGCGTCCACGGCGGCCGTCCTCGGCCTGCTCGCCTGGGCGGGCCGGCGACGCGCCCGCCCCTCCCCCCTCACCGACCAGCGCGCAGAAGGAGCCTCGCCCTCATGACCTCGCACAGCGGCCCCGTTCCGCTCACCCCGCGCCGCGGGCAGACCCGCCACCTCGTACGGCAGCTCCCCTCGGGGCCGGTGACCGGCGCCGTGCTCAGGATGCTCGCGGCCCTGCCCTTCGCCGACCGGCCGCTGGAGTGGCTGGAGCGGCATCCGGCCGTGCACGGCGTGGTGCTGTCCGCCTTCGGCATGCGCCGGCCGATCTTCCTCGACCACCCCGTTCGCCCTGAGCCGAGGTTCGGCTACGGCAAGCCGGACCACCCGGAGATCGCGGCCCTGCTCGACGCGGGCCGCGAGCGCTACGCCGACCGGCTCGCCCGCTTCCTCGCCTTCGGCCCCGACCTCGCCGCCATCCCCCTGCGGGACCGCGCGGACGGCACCACGCCGTACTGGGACAACGGATGGCTGCCGCCGCTGGACGCCCTCGCCCTCTACGGCTTCCTCGCCGAGACCGGCCCTCGGCGGTACGTCGAGATCGGGTCGGGCAACTCGACGAAGTTCGCCCGGCGCGCCATCGAGGACCATGGCCTCCGCACGCACGTCACCTCGATCGACCCGGCGCCGCGCGCGAACATCGACGCGCTGTGCGACACGGTGGTCCGCAGCCCGCTGGAACACGTCGACCCCGCGGTCTTCGCCGGCCTCGACGCCGGCGATGTCGTCTTCCTGGACGGCTCGCACCGGGTGTTCATGGGCTCGGACGTGACGGTGTTCTTCTTCGAGATCCTGCCGCTCCTGCGGCCGGGCGTGCTCGTGCAGCTCCACGACATCCTGCTGCCCAGCGACTATCCGCCCGAGTGGCGCTGGCGCCACTACTCCGAGCAGTACCTGCTCGCGGCCTTCCTGCTGGCGAACCCGGCCCTGTTCGAGGTCGAGCTGCCCAACGCGTTCATCCAGGGGGACGAGCGCCTGCGCGGCCTGGTGGACCCGCTGTGGCACCGGGTGGCACTCACCGAGACCTACCTTCCCGCGTCGTTCTGGCTGCGCGTCAGGGACCGGGCGACGGCATGAGCGTGCCGCGCCGGGCGGGCCTGGTGGCGCTCGGGATCCTGGCGCTGTGGGCGGCCTTCACCCTGGCCAACTGGCTGACCGGCCGGTTCTGGTGGTGGGGGGGCGCGGCGCCGCTCGTGGTGTTCTTCGCCGCGCCGCTCGCGGTGCTCTGGGCGGTGGCGGTGCTCCTGCTCGCCCGCGCGCGGCTGTCCCGCCTCGAACGGGCGCTGGTCGGCCTTGCGGCGGCGGAGGCGGCGCTCGTCGTGCTGCACCGGCTGCTCAGCGGCCGTACCTGGGTGTGGGTCATCCCCGACCTGATGGTGCCGCCGCTGCTGTTCGCGCTGCTGCCGGTGGCCCTGGTCGCCGCCGTCGGGGTGCTCGCGCTGAGCCGGGCGCGGGTGGCCGGGCGGGCCCGGTGGTGGACGGCGCTGCTCGCCTCGGCCGCGCTCGTCCTCGGCCTGGACCAGGCGGGGCTGCGGGCGCCGTGGGGCGGTGGCCTGGACGGGCCCGTGCCGCCCGGCGCGCTTCGCGTCGTGTCCTGGGACACCTTCTGCTGGGACACCACCGACGACCCCGCCCGTTTCCTGCGCTATCTGAAGAAGTGGAGTGCCGACGTCTACCTGCTCCAGGAGCACTCCGGATGCGGGCCGGGGGCGCCGACGCCGATCGACGATGGGGCGCAGCTACGCCGGGAGTTCCCCTCCCGCTATTTCGCGACCGCCGACGGGCTCCTCACGATCTCGCGGTTCCCCATCGTGCGCGACCTGGCGCTGGGGACGGTCCCGAACCCGGTCGCGACGAACTGGAGACGCGCGGCGCTGCGCACCGATCTACGCGTCGGCGGGCGTGTCCTGTCGGTCTACAACGTGCATCTCTACGACATGCTCTATCTGAGCTCCAGCCCGCTGACGGGGGACTTCTACCGGTCGATGAGGCTGCTCGACGCCGCGCGGGCGACCCAGCTCCGCGAGCTCGTCACCGACGTCGACGGCAACGCCAACCCCGTTCTGGCCTCGGGGAACTTCAACCTGCTGCCCGGCATGGGATACACGCGCCGGCTCGGCCACCTGAACGACGCGGCGCGCGCCGGAGGGCCGCTCTATCCGGCGACGCTGACGTTCGCCGGCCTGCGGCTGTGGCGGATGGACTGGACCTTCACCTCCCCCGGCGTCGACGTCCACCGGTACGCCCTGCGCTCCCCCGAGGGCCTGTCGAGCCACCACCTCCAGGACATGGCCGTCTCCCTGGCCGCGAACGAGAACGCCGCCGCGTCAACGCCCCCGAACCCGAAACCGAAGGTGAGGTAAACCGTGGAACCGCGCCCTCCGCTGGTCACCGTGATCGTTCCCAACTACAATCACGCGCGATTCCTGCCTCTGTGCCTCAAGGCCGTACAGGAACAGTCCTACGCCCCCCTGGAAATCGTCATGGTGGACGACCACAGCACCGACGAGTCGGTGCGCATCGCGGAGTCCATGGGGGTGACCGTCATACGCACTCCGGTCAACAGCGGTCCCGCCGTCGCCAGGAACACCGGCGCGGGGTGGGCGAGCGGCGAAATACTGTTCTTCGTGGACTCCGACGTCGCGCTGGCGCCCGACGCCGTCGCCACCGGGGTGGCGCTGCTGCGCGCCGATCCCGGCCTCGGCGCGGCGTGCGGCATCGAGGACCCCGAGCCGCTGATCCGCTCCACCAGGGTCGAGGACTACCGCTCGCTCCAGCACCATTACTGGTCGATCGGCTCGGAGGGCGAGGTGTCCTTCCTGTGGTCGGCGATGTTCGCCATCCGGGCGGAGGTGTTCGCCGAGACCGGGCCGTTCAACCCGCTGCTGAAGCACACCGAGGAGGTCGACTACGGCCATCGGCTCAGCCGGCGGCACACCGTGCTCATCACCTCGGCCATCCACGGGCGCATGGGCCACGACCGCGAGCTGCCCGCCCTGCTGCGCAAGCTCTTCCACCGCGGCCGCACCCGCGTTCCCCTGTACGCGAGCAGGCGGCGGTTCGCGCGGGGGTACGAGACCGCCTCACGGGCCTGGGCGTCGGTGGCGGCGCTGCTCGCGGTCGCCGCCCTGCCGCTTCCGCTGGTGCTCGGCCCGGTGGCCGCGGCCGTGCCGGCGCTCCTGCTGGCCGTGTCGCTGGCCTGCGACGCGGGGATGTACAGGTTCGTGTTCTCCAGGCGCTGCCCGCTGTTCGGCCTGTTCTTCGTCGGCGTGCACTTCCTGGTGAACCTGGTGATCATCGGCGGCGTGGCGGCCGGCGCCGTGCAGTGGCTGGTGTCAACGCGGTTCCGCAGGCTGTACGAGACCCCGGCGCCGGCCGCCCTCGGGGCCCGAGGCTGAGCACGGTGGAGCCCGGCGTGGGAGGCGCCCCTCGGTGGCGGGTCCGGCTGGTCATCGGGGTCACCGTGGCGTGGCTGCTGTTCGTCGTGCTGCACCGCGTGCTGTCCGGCCGGTTCTGGCTGTGGCTGCTCCCCGATCTGGTGCCCCCGCTGGTCTATCTCGCAGGCCCGCTCCTGCTGCTGGCCGCCGCGCCGCTGGCGGGCCGGTCGCGGCGGTGGTGGTGCTCCGCTCTGGCCGCCGCCTCCCTCGCCCTCGGCGCCGGCCAGAGCGGGCTCCACCTCGGCCCGCTGGGCCCCGGCGGGCCCGCCGCTCCGGCGGGAGCGGTGCGCGTGATGTCGTGGAACACCGAGTACTGGGATCAGGACGACGATCCTGAGCGGTTCTACGGTTTCCTGAAGGCCCAGCGCGCCGACGTCTACCTTCTCCAGGAGTATTTGCACTGGACGGACGGCACGCCCCGGCAGGTCGACGATCTGGCCCGGCTGCGGCGGGAGTTTCCCGGTTACCACATCGCCGCGGAAGGCGAGCTGGTGACGCTGTCGCGTTTTCCCGTCGCGGCCTCTCCACCGGTCGGACCGGCCGTGGCCCTCGGCCCGGGGGCGACGTGGAATTCGGCATTCCTGCTGGCCAAGACGCTGCGCACCGACCTGCGAATAGGCACGTCGATAATCTCGGTCTACAACGTGCACATTCCCACTCAGTACATGCTGGACGAGAATCCCCTGACATCGAAGTTCTACTCGGAGTTGCACGGCCGTGACGCCGCCCGCAAGGCGCAGTTCCGCGGTCTGGCGGCCGATGTGGAGGCCAACCGCAACGCGATCCTGGTGTCCGGCGATTTCAACACCACGGGCGCCATGGGAGATATCCAATGGCTGTCCGACCGGCTTTCCCGCGCGGACGACGATCGTCGTCTCTATCCCGCCTCGTGGCCCGCGACCGGCCCGGCCCTGTGGCGGCTCGACTGGACCTTCACCTCCTCGGCGCGCATCCACGGCTACCGCCTCCTCGACCCGCAGGGGCTTTCCGACCATCGCGCGCAGGCGATGCTGCTGTCCGTCGGCGACGACAGTGACCGCAAGAACCGGATGGCATCGAGCAACTAGCGATGCTCATAGCGAGCCTGCGGAGACGTGATCTCGCAGGCGAGAGCACGTGCCATCCCACACCTCGGGTGTCTCATCCAACCAATCCCGGACGACACTAGCGGACATAGCGCTATATATCCGTCATATACCCCTCAAAACCCCCGGAATCGCAACACAAGAGGGGGACTTGACACCAAGCACATCCGATGTAACCATCGCAAAAAATTGCAGCGCTATGAAAATAGATTCGAGTAACTCGAATGCAAGGTGGCCGGAAGTCGTCGAGCGTCGACAAGGCGTTCGAACTCATCCAAGCCGTGTCCGAAACGGGCAGGGCCGGTATCACGCTGGGCGAATTGGCCCGCCACGCGGGCGTCGCCGTCAGCACCGCGCACCGGTACGTCACCTCGCTGCTCGAACTCGGCGTGCTCGACAGGGACGCCGCCGGCTCGTACCACCTCGGCGTCACCCTGGTGACGCTCGCCGGGCAGTACCTGGAGGAGGACGGGCTGCGGGCCGCGGCGCGGCCGTACCTGGTCGCGCTGGTCGAGCTCAGTGGCGAGACGGTCCACCTCGGCATCCTCGCCGGGAACCGGATCGTCTACATCGACAAGGTCGAGAGCGCCAAGTCGGTGCGCCTCGTCTCGCGCATCGGCAGCCGCGTCCCCCTGCACTGCACGGCGATGGGCAAGGCCGTGCTCGCGCTGCTGGACGAGCGGCGCCGTGCGGAGATCACGGCCGGTCCCCTCGACCGCCGCACGCCGCGCACCCTCACCGGCGGCGCGCTGCTGGACGAGCTCGACGCCGTACGGGCGCGGGGGTTCGCGATCGACGACGAGGAGAACGAGGAGGGCGTCCGCTGCTTCGGGCTCCCGATCATGAACGCCTCGGGCCAGCCGGTCGCGGCCTTCAGCGTCTCCGCGCCGGCCAACCGCTTCAGCGTCGAGGACTGCCATCGCCTGGCGCCCTCCGCGCTCGCGATGGCCGCCGAGATCAGCCGCCGGATCGGCTACGTGGCGAAGAACGGGAACTCCCCCGCGCGCGGGGAGCCCGCGGCGGGGCGGGCGCCGTACGCCGAGGCCAGGGACCCCTGACCTCCGCCGGTCCCCCGGCAGCCCCCGACCGAGAAGCCGATACACCCGAGGAGTGAAACGGATGTCCGCCGCCATATCGCCAGCCGGTCACGTCATCGTCGTCCGCAACCCCGGCACGGGAGAGCCCCTCGGGGAGGTGGAGGCCATGGACGCCGCGCGCGTGGCATCGGTGGTCGACGCCGCGCGAGAGGGCCAGCGCGCCATGGCCGCCATGCCCGCCCACCAGCGCGCCGATCTGCTGCGCCGGGTGGCCGGCCTGATGGAGGACGAGGCCGAGAGCCTGGCCGTGCTGCTCGCCGGGGAGAACGGCAAGCCCCTGCCGCAGACCCGCGGCGAGGTCGAGGCGGCGATCCGCATCTTCCGCGGGTACGCGGGGGAGGCCACGAGGCTCTTCGGCCGGCAGATCCCGCTGGACGCCGTGCCCGGCCTGGAGCGGCACCTCGCCGTCACGACGCGCGAGCCGCTCGGCGTCGTCGCGGCGCTCGTCCCGTTCAACTACCCGGTCGAGCTGTACGCGCACAAGGCCGCCGCCGCGCTCGCCGCGGGCAACGCCGTCATCGTGCAGCCGCCGTCGCGCTGCCCGCTCGCCCTGACGCGGGTCGCCGAGCTGGTCGAGCTCGCGGGCGCGCCCAGCCACGCGCACCAGGTCGTCACCGGCGGCGTGGCGGTGTCCAAGGCGCTCGCCGAGTCGCCGGGGATCGCCGCGGTCAGCCTCACCGGGAGCACCGCGGCCGGCCGCGAGATCGCGCGCCTCGGGTCCGCGACGCTGAAGAAGGTCTTCCTGGAGCTCGGCGGGAACGACGCGCTGATCGTGTGCGACGACGCCGACGTCGAGGCCGCCGCCCAGGCCGTGGTGCTCGGGCGGCTGGCGCGCGGCAACGGGCAGATCTGCTGCGCGGTCAAGCGGGTCTACGTGCAGGACGGCGTCCACGACGCGTTCGTGGAGTCCCTGCTCGGCCAGACCGCCAAGCTGAGCGTGGGCGACCAGTTGCTGGAGTCCACCGACGTCGGCCCGCTGATCGCCGAGGAGGCCGCGGAGCGCGTCGAGGCGGCCGTCGGCAGGCTCGTGCGGGACGGCGCCCGGCTGGTCGCCGGGGGCGGCAGGCGCGGGGCGTTCGTCGACCCGGCGGTGCTCGTGGACGTCCCGGTGAGCAGCGAGGCCTTCGCCGAGGAGATCTTCGGCCCGGTGGCGCCGGTCGCCCGCTTCACCGACCCCCTGGAGGCCGTGCGCCTGGCCAACGAGTCCCCGTACGGGCTGCACGCCGCGGTCTTCACGCGGGACGTGTCGCGGGCGTTCACGCTCGCGCGGCTGCTGGACGTCGGCGGAGTGGTGATCAACGGCTCCACCGCCCTGCGCGCGGAGAACCTCCCCTTCGGCGGCACCAAGGACACCGGGGGCTACCGCGAGGGCCTGCACGAGACCGTCCTGGACTTCACCCGGCAGAAGACGATGGTGCTGATGGGGGCCTTCGGATGATGCTGGAACTCCGGGGCGTGCGTAAGGACTACGGCGGCGTGCGGGTGCTCCACGGGGTGGACCTCGCGGGCCGCCGCGGCGAGGTGCTCGCCGTGGTGGGCGCGAACGGTGCCGGCAAGTCCACCCTGATCAAGATCCTCGCCGGCGCGCAGCCCATGAGCCAGGGCGAGATGTGGATGGACGGCGAGCGCGTCGAGCTGCGCTCGCCCCACGACGCCCACGCGCGGGGCATACGGACCGTCTACCAGGAGCTGACGCTGGTGCCCCAGCTCTCGGTCACCGAGAACCTGCTGATGGGCAACTTCCCGCGCCGCCGTTCCGGGCTCATCGACTGGCCGGCGGCGCACGCGCGGGCGAAGGAGCTGCTGGAGGGCATCGGCTTCGGCGCGATCGACCCGCGTACGGCCGCGGGCCGGTTGTCGGTGGCACGGCAGCAGATGGTCGAGATCGCCAAGGCGCTGGTGGACGAGCCCCGCGTGCTGGTGCTGGACGAGCCGTCCGCCGTGCTGGCCGGCACCGACCTCGCGGCGCTGTTCGCGCTGATCCGGCGGCTGCGGGAGCGAGGCGTGCTCGTCGTCTACGTCTCCCACCGGCTCGCCGAGGTGCTGGAGCTGGCCACCTCGATCGTGGTCATCAAGGACGGCCTGGTGATCGGCACCACCGAGCCCGCGCGCACCAGCGAGGGCGAGCTGATCGGCATGATGGCCGGCCGCCGCCTGGAGCAGATCTACCCGGGCCGCCGGGCCGGGCCCGGCGAGGCGGCGCTCACCGTGTCGCGGCTCGGCCGGGCCGGGGAGTTCGAGGACATCTCGTTCACGCTGCACAGCGGGGAGATCGTGGGGCTGTTCGGCCTGGTGGGCTCGGGCCGCAGCGAGCTGGCCCGGTGCCTGTTCGGCGCCGAGCCCGCGACCTCCGGCCAGGTGCGCGCCGCGGACGGCTCCGGCGACTTCCGCACGCCGGGCGAGGCCATCGCGGCCGGGCTGGCGCTGGTCACCGAGGACCGCAAGGGCAGCGGCCTGGTGCTCGGCATGAGCGTCTCGGACAACATCATGCTCACGACGCTGCGCGCCACCACGCGCGGCCCGCTGATCGACGTGGCGCTCCGGCGCCGCAAGGTGGCCGAGATGATCGACCGGCTGGACATCCAGCCGCCGAGGTGCGCCTCCATGCCGGCCGTGAACCTCAGCGGCGGCAACCAGCAGAAGGCCGTGCTGGCCAAGTGGCTGCTGGCCGGGCCCCGCGTGCTGATCCTGGACGAGCCGACCCGCGGCGTGGACATGGCCACCAGGGTCGAGATCTACCGCATGATCGACGGCCTCGCCCGCGAGGGCCTCAGCGTCCTGCTCATCTCCTCCGACCTCACCGAGGTCCTGGGTGCCACCGACCGGGTCCTCGTGATGAACCAGGGCCGTATCAGCGGCGAGGCCCGCTCGGACACGGCCACCGAGGACGAGGTCCTCACGTACGCGATCGGAAGGGCCGCATGACCGACCAGCTCGCCGGGCCCGCTCCGGCCGCCGCCACGGGCAGGAGGCTCCCCCGGCTCGTCCTGGGGGGCCGTGACGTCACCGTGCAGGCCGCCTTCGTCGCGCTCATCGTGCTGATGGCCGGGACGGCGGCGCTCACCTCCGACACGTTCCTGACCCCGGCCAACCTCACCAACCTGCTCAAGCAGATGGTCACCACGGGCCTGCTCGCGTTCGGCATGCTCGTGGTCATCCTCACCGGCGGCATCGACCTGTCGGTCGGGTCGGTGGTGGCCTTCTCCGGCATCGTCACCGCGGGCCTGGTCGCCGGGATCCCCATCCCGTTGGCCATGCTGGTGGGCGTGGCGTCCGGCGTGGGTTTCGGGCTGGTCAACGGCACGCTGGTGGCGAGGTTCGGGCTCGCGCCGTTCGTGGTGACGCTGGCCGCGCTGACCACCGTACGGGGCCTGGCGTTCGTGTACTCCGAGGTGCCCATCGCCCCCGAGGACCCGGCGTTCTTCACGCTCGGCTCCGCCATGGCCGGCCCCCTCCCGCTGAGCACGCTCATCATGCTCGCGGTGTTCCTGGCCGGAGGGGTCTTCCTCACGCGCACCCCGGCGGGCCGTTCGATCGTGGCCATCGGCGGCAACGCGGAGACCGTGCGGCTCGCCGGCATCAACGTGCGCCGCCACGTGATCCTCGCCTACACCATCAGCGGCGCCTGCGCCGGCCTGGCGGGCGTCATCCTGAGCAGCCGGGTCGGCATCGCCCAGCCGAGCGTGGGGGTGGCGTTCGAGCTCGACGCGATCGCCGCGTGCGTGATCGGCGGCGCGAGCCTGGCGGGCGGGCGCGGCTCCACACGGGCGACCTTCGGCGGGGTGCTGGTCCTCGTACTGATCAACAACCTGCTCAACCTCTACGGCGTGCAGAGCTTCTGGCAGCAGGTGCTCAAAGGATTGATCATCATCGCCGTGATCCTCGTCCAGCGCACCAATCGGGTGCGTTCCTGACACCTCACACCATCGGAGGTCCCCGCATGTACATGAAGAGGCTGTGCGGCGTGCTGGTCACCGGCGTCCTCGCCGCCGGCCTGGCCGCCTGCTCGTCCGAGCCGGGCAAGCCAGGCACGGCCACCGGCGACGGGCGTTACACGATCGGCGTCGCCAACTTCCTGCTGAGCGGCCCCTACTTCAGCGGCATGGACAAGGCCATCGCGGCCCAGGCCAAGAAGAAGGGCAACATCGACGTCATCAGCACCGACGCCAACGGCGACGCGGCCAAGCTCGCGTCCAACGTGGAGGACCTGCTGAGCAAGAACGTCGACGCCGTCATCATCTCCGGCGGCCCGCTGGAGTCCGCGCCGGCCGCGCTGAACGCCATCAAGGCGGCCGGCAAGCCGGTGGTCCTGGTCGACCGCAAGTTCCAGACCGGCGAGTACACCAGCTGGATCGGCCCCGACAACGAGGCGATCGGCAGGCAGGACGGCGAGTTCATCGCCGAGAAGCTCCCGAGCGGAGGCAAGGTCGCCATCATCAAGGGCGGCCCCGCCGACAACAGCATCGGCCTGGCCCGTACCAACGGGGTCAAGTCGGTCCTGCAGGGCAAGCCGTCGATCACCCTCGTCGAGGCCCCCGACTTCGGCAACTGGGGATCGGACGGCGGGCTGTCGGTGATGGAGAGCCTGCTGGCGACCAACGCCGACGTCGACGCGGTGTTCTGCGAGAACGACGCGATGTGCCTGGGCGCCCAGCGGGCCATCGCCGACGCCGGGAAGTCCAAGCAGGTCATCATCGCGGGCGTCGACGGGCAGGCCGAGGCGCTCAAGGCCATCCTCGACGGCACCAACTACGCCGTCACGGGCCTCAACGACGCCGACATCATCGGCGGCATGGGGCTGGACCGGGCGGTGGAGATCCTGAGCGGCGCCACCGTGGAGAAGGACACGGTGGTCCCCTCCCCCAGGGTCACCAAGGAGAACGCGGCACAGTACTACGACCCCAACGGCGCCTTCTAGGGAGGTCTCGAACCGACGCCCAGGTCAGGTGGCGGGCGGCGACGCCACCACGACCGCCGCGCGGGACGCCGTCCGCGTCGCGCGCGGGACGACCAGCGCTTCACCCCGTCTACATAAGGACACCACTCATGCGACAAACCGTCAGACGAGTCGTGCACGGGGCGGCCATCGCCGCGGTCACCTCGAGCCTCGTGATCGCAGGCTCGCTCACCTCGGGCGCGCCCGCCACGGGCGCCACCGCCCCCGGCCCGGCCGTCAAGGGCGTGGCGGCCGACGACCCGACCCGCCCCGGCTGGACCCTGCTCTACAACGAGGACTTCTCGACGCCTCTCACCGGGGCGAGCACCCCGTGGGTCAAGGAGACCTACAGCTCTCCCTTCGACACCATCACCGACGACGCGGGCCAGTGGTACAAGAACGACTACGGGCCGCCGTGGACGACCGCCTTCAACTCCTTCACCACCTACCGCAAGGACTTCAAGGTCGGGAAGGACGGCTGGCTGACGGCCTCGCTGTCGGCGCGCGACTTCAACAAGGACGGCGTCATCGAGTCCCCGCCGTCGATCACCACCCAGGCGCTCGGCAGCGAGCACGTGGCGGTGCTGAACGTGCCGGAGTCCACCGGCGGCGCCATCTTCAGGCCCACCGACAAGCTGCCCGATCAGTACCGCATCGAATACAAGCTGAAGACCCTGGACTTCGGCGGCAAGCGCAACGGCACGATCGACTACGGCGGGCGGACCAACGGCTACAGCACCGCGGGCTGCAAGACGCAGCACCCGTGGGGAGAGGGCTCGAAGTCACCCGGCTGGAGCGGGGACGCGTCGGTGCCCTACTGCCAGTGGCAGGACGTGCGGCAGGGGCCGTACGGCTACAACGGCTACCACTTCCTGTCGATCGTCGACTTCGCCAACCCGGCGCCGCGCAACAACCACTTCTGGCACTACCACCGCAAGGTGCTGATGGACGCCTTCTCCCAGCACCCCGACCGGGTGGGCACCGGCACGGGCGGCCGGGTGTGCAACTCGGCCACCAACCAGTACTACAACTACCGCGACAGCAGCTTCAACACCGTCAACATGTGGATCAGCGGGATGCCCAACTGGACCCCGGGCCCCGGCGGGCTGCCCGGCAACTCCCAGTGGTTCATGACGAGCTGCTCCGGCGGCGTCGCCGAGCAGCAGCTCTCGTCGGCGGCGGAACTTCAGCCCGAGCTCATGCCGAACCAGTTCTACACCTTCGCGATCGAGCGCGACGCCACCGGCTACACGCTGGAGGCCAGCGGCAACTTCGCCCGCGCGGGCCAGAAGACGCTGCGCTTCCACCGCAACTTCGTGGTGGGCAACGACCCGATCTGGCACTACAACGTCAAGGCCAGTGAGTACGACGGCCGGTTCAACGGGAACCTGGTGCAGAACGACGCCCACGGCAGCACCACCTGGCCGAACCAGTGGCCCTCGGGCTCGGCCTACCCCGACTACTTCGTCATCGGTGACCTGTACACCAACGTGTACGAGGGCAGCGCGAGCCTCACCGACATCCGCCTCTACGTGCCCGGCCAGATCGGCGGGACCAACCTCGCGCTGAACAAGCCGGCCACCGCCGACAGCCAGTGCGCGGCGAACGAGGCTCCGGCCAAGGCCGTCAACGGCACCGTGTCGGGCGGCCCGGCGGACAAGTGGTGCTCCCTCGGGGCGAGCAAGTGGCTGCGCGTCGACCTGCAGTCGGCCCAGACGCTGCGGCGTTTCGTCGTGCGCCACTCCGGCGCGGGCGGCGAGAAGGCGAGCTGGAACACCCGCGACTTCGACCTCCAGGTGAGCACGGACGGGACGAACTGGACCACGGTGGCGTCGGCGCGCGGCAACACGGCCGACGTCACCACCCACACCTTCTCGCCGGTCACCGCCAGGTATGTCCGGTTGAACGTCCTCACCCCGACGAGCGACAGCGACACCGCGGCGAGGATCTACGAACTGGAGGCCTACGCGTCCTGAGCCCGGCGCCGCACCTCCTGAGACACACCGCGTTCTCCGGCGGGATCCGCACGGCCGGGGAACGCGGGTGGCTTTATGCGGCATTTGCCGAGGTCAGAGGGCTTTTGTCGAGTTTCGGGGGTATTTACGGGGGTTCGGAGCCGGGTGGCCGGGGGGAGGCGGTGAAGCCGGCCGCCTTCGACTACCTCGCGCCGCACACGGTCGGTGAGGTCGTGGACGCGCTCGCCGGCGCCAGCCGCCACGCGCGGGTGCCCGCGGGCGGGCAGAGCCTGATGCTCGACCTGCACTACCGGCGATGCCGCCCTGGCCTGGTGGTGGACATCAACCGCGTCGGCGCGCTCGACCACCTGTACGGGCGTTCACGAGGCCGGGGAGATCTCCCCCGATCCACGCCGCACGAGCTCCACCGGCACGGTCACCCGGTGGACCGGGCGGGCGGGGTCGGCGATGCGGGCGCGCAGCATGTCGATCGCCGTGCTGCCGATCGCCGTGGTGTCCTGCGCGACCACGGTCAGGTCAGGACGCAGGAGGGTGGCCAGCTCGGAGTCGTCGAACCCGACGATGGCGACCTTCTCGGGGACGGTGGCCAGGCTGCGCAGCACCTCGACGCTGATGGTGGCGTTGCCGGTGATGATCGCGGTCGCCGGCGAGGGGCCTTCGAGCACGGCGGCGACGGCGGAGCGGATGCGGTCCCGCTCGATCCTGCCGGTGTACGCCATGCCGTCGAGCGCCCCGCCGCGCGCCGCGACGCACGCCCGGAACGCCTTCGCGCGCTCCAGGGCGGTGTATATGCGCTCGTCGTCGCCGATGTAGGCGACGCGGCTGTGGCCGAAGGCGGCGAGGTGGGCGTACGCGGCCTCGATGCCCGCGACGTTGTCGGAGATCACCGAGTCGACGTCGAGCCCGAGGACGGGCCGGTCGACCGCGACCAGCGAGAGGCCTGCCGCCAGCTCGGGAAGCAGGTAGCCGTGGTCGACGCCGATCGGTTCCAGGATGATGCCGTCGAACCTGCGGCGGCACATCGACTCGACGACGCGGCGTTCGAGCCGCTCGTCGTCCTCGGTCGAGGCGGCGAGCACCATGAGGCCCGCCTCCCGGGCGGCGCGCTCGACGGCCCGCAGCACCGGGTTGACGTGGGAAAGCTGCCGGACGGCGGCGCCCAGGGTGCCGGTGACGCCGAGGCGCAGGTGGCGGGCGCGCTCGTCGGGCCGGTAGCCGAGGGCCGCGATGGCGGCGTGCACGCGCTCGACGAGCTCGGGCCCGACGGTGGGGTCCTGGTTGACGACGCGCGAGACGGTGCGCAGCGCGACCCCGGCCTCGCGGGCGACGTCCACCATGGTCGGTCTCCGGGGGCGGCGCCCGCTGTTTCCCTCTGCCTGCATGAGGCCATCATGTTGATGATCGCCGCTCTTGGCCATCATCGGGACGACCGGACGCGTGCTGCTGTGACCAACTTGTTGCCGCCCTCGCTCTTTGAAACCTCGTAGTAACACTCTACCTTTCGGGATAACGTTATCCCGACCGGGCTTCGGGGAGCCGGAACTCGTGCAAGGAGGGCTGTGCAGTGCGCAGATCCGTTGTTCTGTGCGTGGCCGCGACGTTCGCGGTGGCCGGATGCGGGGTGGGGAACCAGCCGGCGGAAACCCCTTCTTCGGACGGGAAGGTCACCCTGTCGTTCCTGGTCTTCGAGACCCCCAACCTGGACGCGAAGTTCTGGGACGCCGCGATCGCGAGAGCCTCGGCCAAGGTGCCCGGCGTCACGATCAAGAAGCTGGTGTCGCCCAACGTCGACCGCACGGGCTACGCCAAGCAGCTCGACGCCTCGGGCCACCTTCCCGACATCCTGCAGTCGGTCAACCCGGCGGGGTTCGCGCAGGCGGGCAAGCTCGCGGCGTTCACCGACGCCGAGCTGACGAACTTCGTCGCGCCCAAGGCCGGCGCCATCGACGGCAAGGTCTACCAGCTTCCGTACAACACGCAGGTCATCCCGGTGATCTACTACAACAAGGACGCCTTCACCAAGGCGGGGATCACCTCGACGCCCAAGACCTACCAGGAGCTGCTGGACGCGAGCGCCAAGCTCGGGGCCAAGGGCATCACCCCGTTCGTGGTCGGCGGCGGCGGCGCGGACACCTGGGCCGACATGTACCCGCTGACCGGCACCGTGGCCACCGACGTCTACAGCAAGACCCCCGACTGGCTGACGCAGCGGGCCGCCGGCAAGGTGAAGTTCACCGACCCCGACTTCACCAAGGCCGCGAAGAAGATCGCCGACCTCGCGAAGCGGAAGTACATCGACCCCGCCGGACTGAGCCGTTCCTACGCCGACACCGAGCAGGCGTTCCGCGACGCCAAGGGCGCCATGTACCCCATGGGCTCGTGGTTCGCGACCTCGGCCGACAACACCAAGCCGGACTTCGAGATCGGCGCGTTCCCCTGGCCGTCCGACGACGGCTCCCCCGTCACGCCCACCTTCACCGGCGGCGGCACCCTGGTCAGCTCCTCGGCCCCCAACGTCGGCCTCGCCAAGAAGTGGGCGCTGGCCTTCGACGAGGACAAGGAGAACAACGACGCGTTCGTCAAGGCCGACGGGTCGATCCCCGCGATCAAGGGCTACACCCCGCCGTCCGACATGGGCCCGGTCTACCAGGCCACCGTCGACATCTACCAGCAGGGCATGAAGGACTCCTCCATCGTGAACGCCTTCTCGCAGGAGGCCGGGGACGGCTCGCTGCCGCCCGGCCTCGCCGACAAGGCCGCGCTGGCCGTGCAGGACCTGGTCACCGGCAAGAAGTCGGCCGAGGAGTTCGCGGCCTACCTCGACGACCAGTGGGCCAAGGCCACCCAGTAGGACCGGGCACCGAACACATGACAGACATCGAGCACGCGGCGCGCGGCGGGGCACCCCTCGCGGCGTCCCGTCCATCACCTGGCGGCGGCCCGGCCGGAAGTCGGCCGGCCGCCCGGCGGGGGCGTCCCTCAAAGCGCTCCCGCCTCACCCCGCAGCTGGGACGCTTCGGCCTGTTCGCCCTCCCGGGACTGCTGGCCTACGTGCTGTTCGTCCTGGTGCCCATCGGCATGACGGGTTACTACAGCTTCACCAACCGCAACCCGTTCAACCCGCCCACGCTCTGGGTGGGGTTGCGCAACTACACCGACCTGTTCGGCGACCCGGAGTTCCTCCAGGCGCTGCGCAACACGGTGATCATCACCGTGATCGTGACGCTGCTGGCCAATGCCGGCGGACTGCTGATCGCGATGCTGCTCGACCGCCCGACCGAGCTCTACCTCGCCCTGCGCAGCGTGTTCTTCACGCCCGTCGTGCTCAGCTCGGTCGTGATCAGCGTCATCTGGCAGGCCGTCCTCACCGACGACGGCCTGCTGAACTCCGCGCTGCGCGGCCTCGGGGCAGACCACCCGCCCGGCTGGCTGTCCGACCCGGACATCGCGCTGTACTCCATCGCCTGGATCATCACCTGGCAGATGCTCGGCTTCTGCGTCGTGGTCTACCTCGCGGGATTGCAGGGCGTGCCGCGCGAGCTGCGGGAGGCCGCGGCCAT
This sequence comes from Sphaerisporangium viridialbum, assembly GCF_049674955.1. Classification (GTDB taxonomy): domain Bacteria; phylum Actinomycetota; class Actinomycetes; order Streptosporangiales; family Streptosporangiaceae; genus Sphaerisporangium; species Sphaerisporangium viridialbum. Next base: position 5,091,391 of record NZ_CP187232.1, read on the forward strand.
CGACGGGTGCGGCCCGATGGCCCGCTTCCGCAACGTCACCTGGCCCATGCTCGCCCCCGCCCTGACGATCAACACGGTGATGCTGCTCATCACGGGGTTCAAGGCCTACGACCAGATCCAGGTCATCACCAACGGCGGCCCCGGCACCGGCACCACCGCCACCATGGCCTTCCAGGTCGTGCAGACCGCCTTCTCCGGCAACCACATCGGCTACTCCTCGGCGATGGCCGCCGTCATGCTCGCCCTGGTCGCGACCGTCTCGGTGATCGTGCTCAGGGTGCTCCAGCGACGCGAGGTGACGCAGTGATCGACGCACGGACGCACGCCTGGCTGCGGCCCCTGGTCGCCCTGTTCGTCGGCGCGGCCTTCTTCCTCCCGCTGTACCTGATGCTGGTCAACGTCTTCAAGCCGGGCGCCGACATCGTGCCCGACCCGGCGGGCCTTCCCCTGCCCCCGACGCTGGACAACATCACCGCCGTCCTGTCGCGGCCCGACCACCTGTTCACCTACGGCCTGATCAACAGCATCGCGGTGACCGCCCTGTCGATCACGATCCTGACGGTGCTGTCCGCCATGCTCGGCCACTACCTGGCCAGGTCGCGGCACGTACTGGCGAAGGTCGTGCTGGTGACGCTGCTGTGCGGGCTGATGATCCCGGCGCCGGTGATCCTCGCTCCGGTGACCACGGTGCTCAAGGCCTTCGACCTGATGTCGACGCTGCAGGGCCTCGTGCTGGTCAACGTCGGCTACTACGTGCCGTTCGGCGTCCTGCTGTTCATGGGGTTCGTCAGGAGCGTCCCGCTGGAGCTGGAGGAGGCCGCCGAGCTCGACGGCGCGAGCAAGGTGCGGGTGTTCTGGCAGGTGGTGTTCCCCCTGCTGCGCCCGGCCTCCGCCAGCGTGCTGATCTTCCTCGGCGTGTGGATCTGGAACGACTTCCTGACCCCGCTGGTGATCCTCGGGCCCGACAGCGGCACCACCGTCACGGTCGGCGTCTACCGGGCCATCGGCCAGCACCAGTCGGACTTCGGCGCGGTGTTCGCCTTCATGTTCCTCGCCACGCTGCCGATCCTCGTGTTCTACCTCGCCCTGCAGAAGAACTTCGTGAAGGGCCTGACCGGAGGAGCGGTCAAGGGATAGCCGCCCGCTCGCCCCTCCCGCCCGTCCCCCACCATGCGAAGGGCCGCCATGCTGACGATCGACGCCGTCGAGTCCACCGAGCTGTTCGTCGGACCCGACGACGCCCCCCGCCAGGTCCTCCGCGTCAGGACCTCCGCGACCTCCTCCGAGCCGATCGACGTGCGGGTGTCCGGCGGCGCCCGGGGGCACCTGCGGGGGGTGGCGGGCTCGGGCGTGCACGAGGTGCCCATCTCCACCGACGCCCCCGCGGGCACCGTGCTCGACGTCCTGGTAGAGGCCGCCGGCGGCGGGGGGACGGCCACCGCCTCCGGCACCGTCACGGTCGCCGAGCCGGGCTGGACGGTCTTCCTGGTGTCCCACTTCCACTACGACCCGGTGTGGTGGAACACCCAGGCGGGCTACGCCAGCGAGTGGGACGCGCAGCCAGAGGCGCAGGACATCCGGATGAGCTTCCAGTTCACCGCCTTCCAGCTCATCGACGCGCACCTGGAGCTGGCCCGCCGCGACGGCGACTACCGTTTCGTGCTCGCCGAGGTGGACTACCTCAAGCCCTACTGGGACGCCTTCCCGGAGAACCGTGAGATCATCCGCGACCTCGTCGCCCAGGGACGCCTGGAGATCATGGGCGGCACGTACAACGAGCCGAACACCAACCTCACCGGCGCCGAGACCACGATCCGCAACGCGGTGTACGGCATCGGCTTCCAGCGCGACATCCTCGGCGGCGAGCCGGCCACCGCCTGGCAGCTCGACGCCTTCGGGCACGACCCGCAGTTCCCCGGCCTGATGGCCGACGCCGGGCTGACCTCCAGCGCGTGGGCACGCGGCCCCTTCCACCAGTGGGGCCCCACCCTGGAGATCGGCACCTACGACACCCCGCACGGCGACCCCTCCGGCATGCAGTTCCGCAGCGAGTTCGAGTGGATCTCCCCCAGCGGGCGCGGGCTGCTCACCCATTACATGGCGGCCCACTACAGCGCCGGCTGGTCGATGGACTCCGCGCAGACGCTCGCCGACGCCGAGGAGTCGGTGTACGGGCTGTACCTGCGCATGAAGAAGGTGGCGGCCACGCGCAACGTGCTCGTGCCCGTCGGCACCGACTACAGTCCGCCCAACAAGTGGCTGACCGAGATCCACCGCGACTGGAACGCCCGCTACGCCTGGCCCCGGTTCGTGTGCGCGCTGCCCCGCGACTTCTTCGCGGCCGTCTCCGCCGAGCTGGCGGCCACCGGCGCCCGCCTGTCGCCGCAGACCAGGGACATGAACCCGGTCTACACCGGCAAGGACGTCTCCTACATCGACACCAAGCTCGCCCAGCGCGCCGTCGAGAACGAGCTGCTCGACGCGGAGAGGTTCGCCGCGCTGGCCTGCCTGCACGGCGACGCGGGCTACCCCGAGGCGGCGCTCGACAAGGCCTGGCGGCAGCTCATGTACGGGGCGCACCACGACGCGATCACCGGCACCGAGTCCGACCAGGTGTACCTCGACCTGCTGGCCGGCTGGCGCGAGGCGTACGACCTGGCCAGGGAGGTGCACGACGCCGCGCTGCGCCACCTGTCGGCCCGCGTCGACACCCGCGGCGAGGGGGCGTCCGTCACCGTGTTCAACGCCATGGGGTGGCAGCGCACCGACGTGGCGCGCGTGACCGTCCCCCTGCCGTTCCACGGCCTCACCGACGAGAGCGGCGCCCCCGTTCCCGTCGTGGTCGAGCACTCCGACGGCGTCCGCGCCGAGCTGGCGTTCCTGGCGGCCGGCGTCCCCTCGGCCGGCTACCGCACCTACCACCTGGCGTCCTGTCCGGACGGAGAGCCCGGGCGGTGGCGGCGCCTGGACACGCTCACCATCGCCAACGACCACCACCGGCTGACCGTCGACCCCGGGCGGGGCGGCGCCGTCAGCGGCCTGGTCGACCTCGCCACCGGCCACGAGCTGGTCACCCCGGGCGAGGTGGGCAACGAGATCGTGCTGTACGACGAGTACACCGAGCACCCGGTGTTCCACGAAGGCCCCTGGCACCTGCTGCCCACCGGGACCTCGGTGGGGTCGGCGGCGGCCCCCGCGCGCTCCGTCCTCGCCGAGACCTCGCCCCTCGGCCAGCGCGTCACCGTCACCGGCACGCTGGGCCCGATCGCCTACACCCAGGTGATCACCCTGTGGCACGGCGTGGCACGGGTGGACTGCGCCACCCACATCGACGGCTTCGACGGCGCCGACAAGCTGCTGCGGCTGCGGTGGCCGTGCGCCGTCACCGGTGCCAAGCCGGTCTCGGAGGTCGGGCACGCCGTCGTCGGGCGGTCGTTCGCCCACCCCGACGTCGACGCCGCCCGCCACCCCTGGACGCTGGACAACCCGGCCCACCAGTGGTTCGGCCTGAGCTCGGCCGCGCGGATCGCCCCGCGCTCCCCCGGCGGCGCCGCCCAAGGACTCCACGCCTTCGGCGTGGCCGAGATCGTCGTCCCCCGCGAGGACGACACCGCCGAGCTCGGCCGCGAGCTGGCCGTACGGCTCGCGCAGGCGGGCGTCACCGCGACCTGCACCCACGCCGGGGGGACCCGCTACGGGCTGCTCTCCTTCGACTCCAACCTGCCGGACATCCGCATCGCCGTCGGCGGCCCCGGCGAGAACGCGTTCACGGCCTCGGTCCTGGACGCCGCGGACCCGTGCTACCGGGAGGAGCTGGGCCGCCTTCTGGCCGCCGACGGGGTGGCGTCCCTGTGGATCCCGCCGGCGCGGAGCGTGGCGGAGACCTTCCACCCGGAGGCCGACCTGCGCGCGCCCGCCGACCTGCCGGTGCTGGTGATCGCCGCCGACGGTGACATCCAGGCGGCGATCGCGCCCGTGCTGGCCGGCCTGGCCGGGCACGTGATCGAGGCCGTGCGGCCGTACGACCCCGCGCGGGGCGACCACGCCGGTGCGGACGGCGGCGCCGCGCCGTACGAGGACACCGGGCTGGACCACCGGACCGTCGCCGTGCTCAACCGGGGCATTCCCGGGTTCGCCGTGGACACGGCGGGACGCCTGCACCTGTCGCTCATGCGGTCGTGCACCGGCTGGCCCTCGGGGGTGTGGATCGACCCACCGAGGCGGACCGCCCCCGACGGCAGCGGCTTCCAGCTCCAGCACTGGAGCCACTCCTTCGACTACGCGGTGGCCTCCGGGGCGGGCGACTGGCGCGACGCCGGGATCGTGGCGCGCGCGCAGGACTTCAACCACCCGCTGCGGGCGCTGCTGGAGGAGGCGCACGACGGCCCGCTGCCGCCGTCGGCGTCGCTGCTGACGGTCGAGCCGGCGGGCGCGGCCGTGCTGGCGGCGTTCAAGGCGGCGGGCAACCCCACCGCGCACGGCCGGCGGGAGCCCGCCGACCCGCGCCGCGGCGTCAGCGCCCGCCTGTACGAGCCGCACGGCCGGGAGGCCGGCTTCCGGCTCGGCTCGCTGCTGTCCTTCGCGGGAGCCGTTACCGCCGACGTGCTGGAGGTGGAGAGCGGCGAGGCCAAGATCCGCGACGGCCTGCTGCACGCCCGCCTCGGCCCCGGCGAGATCGCGACGTACGTGCTGCGCACCCGCGACGCCGATTCGACCGATCCCGCCGAGCCCGGCGAGACGCTGGGCCGTACGGCCGAGCCCGCCCAGCCGGTGTTCTCCCGCTTCTGGCTGCACAACAGGGGTTCGGCGCCGCTCGGCTACCAGCCGATGAGCGTCCACGCCCGCCTCACGGCGGATCCCGGCGCCCCGGCGCGGCTGCGGGTCACGCTCGCCAGCGACTTCGCCGACGCGCCCGTCGAGGGCGAGGTGCGCGTCGTCCCGCCGCCCGGCTGGGACGCCTCCCTCTCCGACCGCCCGGTGCGGCTGGCCCCCGGGGCCTGGACCTCGTTCGACGTCGCTCTCACCCCGCCGCCCGGCGCCGGGCCGGGGCCGTGGCCGGTCGCGGTGCGGCTCGCCCACGGCGGCCAGGTTCACGAGGACGTCGTCTTCGTGGACGGCCGGGGCCGCCCCGCCGGCGGGGTGGACCCGGGGCTGCTCGCGGTGGAGTTCGCCGAGGACGCCCTGGAGCTGGCTCCGGGGGACAAGGGCCTGTGGACCGTACGGCTGAGGAACACCGCCGGGTTCGACATCAGGGGCGAGGCCCAGGTGATCAGCCCGTGGGGGACGTGGCACCTGGCCGGGCCCGCCGTCCACCCGGTCGACGTGCCTGCCGGATCGGACGGCGAGCTGCGCGTGGCGCTCGACGTCCCGCCCGGGGCGAGGCCGGGGGCGTGGTGGCTCCTGGTCAAGTGCATGTGGTTCGGCCGGGTGTCCTACTCCCCCGCCGTGCCGGTGCGGATCCGGGCCCCCCGGTGATCGCCGCCGTCGTCGGCGAGACGCCGATCACGGTCGAGGAGGTCGACCTGCGGGTCCGCCTGCTGCGCCGGGGGCCGCGCGGCGGCCTGCTGCCCCTGGAGGGGACCACCGAGGGCCGCCAGCTGCGCAGGTGGGTGACCCAGATCCTCGTGGCCGAGCGCGTCGTGGCCGGGGAGGCCGCCGCGCGCGGGCTCACCCCCGGCGCGGGCCCGCCGCTGGAGCTGGACGCCACCGCCAGGCTCGAACTCGGCAGCGTCATGGCGGCCGTACTCTCCGGCGACCGGCTCGCCCAGGCGCTCTACCGCGACCTCACCGCCCGCGTGACCGCCGACGAGGCTGAGGTGCGCCGCTACTACGCCGCCAACCAGGACAGGTACCGGCCGCGGCCGGCGCGCCTGGTGACCCACCGGCACGAGGGCCGCCCGGTCAACGGCGGCCGGTGGTACGCCGTGACGGCCGGCGAGCTCGCCGAACCGGCCGCCCGCGCGGTCTTCGCCGCCCCCGAGGGCGCCGTCGTGGGGCCTTTCGGCGGCCACACCTTCACCACGGGGCCGTTCCAGTCCCGCGAGGTCCCCTTCGAGCGGGCCGCGCCGGGCATCCGCGCGCTCCTGCTGGACGCGCGGCGGCGGCGCCATTTCGCGCTGTGGGCCGAGGCCCGCTGCGCGCGGGCGATCCTCATGCCCGGCTTCGAACACCCAGGAGACATCCGGCACACCGATCACACCCACCGCCACTGAAAGGACCGCGCATGCGAAGATCACGGCGCATCCTGTTACCCGCAGCGCTCGCCATCGCTCTCGCCACCACGGTGCCGGCCGCCGGACCGGCCCACGCTGCCACCCCTGCGCCGGACCAGCAATGGACCCAGGTACAGCAGATCGTCGGCGCGATCAAGGGCCGCTGGACCACCCAGGCGTACTCCAACTCCGTCAGCCGGACGATGCCCGACACGGCGCTGCTCGGCAACGGCGACGTCGGCGTCACCTCCGGCGGCGGCGACGGCTACAAGACGTTCTACGTGTCCAAGGGGAACTTCTGGACCGGCAACCCCGGCCCGTCCCTGGTCTCGCTCGGCGCGGTGACGATCACGCCAGCCGCGGTGTCGGGCTCGCCGAACCTCGCCCTCGGGGCCACCGCGACCGCCTCCAGCTCCCACCCGAGCTTCCCCCCGAACCGGGCCGTCAGCGGCCAGTGGGGGCCGGGGTACGAAGGGTGGGTCTCGGAGATCGGCAAGCCCCAGACCCTCACCCTGGACCTCGGCACCACCAAGACCTTCACCCGCTACGTCCTGCGCCACGACTCGGCGGCCCGCCCGGCCGAGACGGCCAACAACACCAAGAACTTCACCCTCGCGACCAGCCCCAACGGGTCGACCTGGACGACCGCCGACACGGTGACCAACAACACCGCCGCCGTCACCGACAGGACCATCGCCTCGGTCAGCGCCCGGTACGTCCGCCTGAACATCACCGAGCCCACCCAGGGCACCACCCCGGACTCGGCCGCCAACCCGCGCGCCCGCATCGGCCAGTTCGAGCTGTACTCCGGTCCCGGCTCCCCGCCGCAGTCCGGCCCGTTCACCGAGGAGCAGAACATCCTCAAGGGTGACGTCGACACCACGATGACCATCGGCGGCACCCCGGTGTCGATGAGGACCTGGACCGCCGCGAACGACAACCTCGTGGTGACGCGCGTCCAGTCCCTCGGCTCCTCCACCGTGCGGCTCCAGGCGCAGACCTCCACGGGCTCCCCGGACCCGCGCTCGGGCTTCACCAGCACCTCCGGCGTCTCGGGCGACACCGTGTGGGCGACGCGCCAGACGGCGTCCGGCTCGCGCTGGGTCTCCCGGGCGTCGCTCGCCACCCGCGTCATCGGCGGCACCCTCGCCGGCGCCCCGACGGCGAGCGGGGCGGCGGGCAAGATCCTGTTCGACCTGCCCGCGGGCCAGACCGCGACCATCGTCACCGCCGTCGCCGGAGGCGGGCAGAACCCCGCCGACCCGGCGCCCGCGGCCCGCTCGCTGGCCGACGCCCAGAGCGCGGGCTCGATCGACGGCCTCTACAACGCGCACGTCGACTGGTGGAAGCAGTACTGGCTCAAGTCCTACGTCGACCTCGACGACGACACGCTGGAGAGGTACTACTACGGGGCGCTCTACCTGCTGGGGTCGGCCAGCCGGGCGGGCAAGACCGCGCCCGGGCTCTACGGTCTGTGGGCGACCACCGACTTCCCCTCGTTCAACGGGGACATGCACCTCAACTACAACTGGATGGCCAACTTCTACGGCGCCTACTCCAGCAACCGGCCCGAGCTGGCGCTGCCGTACTACGACCTGGTGGCGGCCTACCTGCCCGAGGCCAGGCGGCGGGCCCAGCAGGACCTCAACCGCGTCAAGCCCGACTACATCGGCCGGCGCTTCCCCAGCGGAGGGGTGCCGAGCGGCGTGCTGTTCCCCGTCGGCATCGCGCCGTTCGGCGCCACCGCCGACGACAACTACCACCAGCAGGTGGGCAACTCGCTGTTCACCGTCACGCAGTACATCTCGTACTACGAGTACACCCAGGACCGTGCCTTCCTGTCGGGCAAGGCGTACCCCTTCATGAAGGAGGTGGCCGCGTTCTTCGAGTCCTACCTCGAATGGGACGCCGGGGCGCAGCGGTACAACCTCTACACCGGCCCCCACGAGGGCCTGTGGGGCAGGAACTCCAGCGCCGACGTGGGCATGCTGAAGCACCTGCTCAGCTCGCTGATCAGCGCGAGCACCGAGCTGAACGTGGACTCGGGGCTCCGCTCGACCTGGCAGAACATCCTGCAACACCTGGCGCCGACCCCGAAGACCACCTACAACGGCCAGACGGTGTACGCGCTCGCCGACCCGGGCACCATCACCGGCGGCGACACCCGTGACATCCACCCGGGCGACAACACCATCAACCTGGAGTTCGTCCACCCCGGCGAGACGCTCGGCGTCAACTCCCCCGCCGCCGACCGGCAGATCGGCATCACCACGCTCGACGTGATGAACTCCTGGGGACAGGACAACAGCTTCCCGAAGGTGTTCACGCAGGCCGCGCGGGTGGGCTACCCGGCCCAGAGCCTCATCGACAAGCTCAAGGCCCAGATCAACGGAAGGATGGCCCCGAACCTGCGCATGACCGACCCCTCCCACGGGCTGGAGAAGTCCGGCGCCGTCGAGGCGCTCAACGACATGCTCCTGCAGAGCGACGGGGGCGTCATGCGGGTCTTCCCCGTCTGGCCCTCGGGCAAGAACGGCTCGTTCGTGAAGCTCCGCGCGAAGGACGGCTTCGTGGTGTCCAGCGCGCGAAGCGGCGGCCAGGCTGCCTACGTCGACATCACCAGCGACGCGGGCCGCACCGTGCGCCTGGCCAACCCGTGGCCCGGCCGCCCGATCGCGGTCACGAGGACGGGCGGCGGCAGCGTCGGCCAGACCGTCTCCAACGACGTGATCACCTTCGCCACGCAGACGGGAGTGACCTACACCGTCACCCCCGCCTAGCCGGGTGACCTCGGGTTCCCGCTCCCGTCCCCGGGAGCGGGAACCACCGGACCTTCAGGGGCAGGCCCGAACCCGCGGGATCCGGATTCCGCGCACCCCGGCCGGTGCGGCAGCATGGGGAGGTGACCGAAGCTACCGACGTGCTGGCGAGGCTGCTCGCGGCGGGCGATGTCGTGGTGCTCAGCGGGGCGGGCATATCCACCGAGTCGGGCATCCCCGACTACCGGGGGCCGAGCGGGGCCCTCGTCCGGCACACCCCGATGACGTACCAGACGTTCGTCGGCGACCCGGCGGCGAGGCGGCGCTACTGGGCCCGCAGCCACGTCGGTTGGCGGGCCGTGGCGCGGGCCACGCCGAACCAGGGCCACCTCGCCGTCGCCCGCCTCCAGCGGGAGGGCCTGGTGGGCGGCATCGTCACGCAGAACGTCGACGGGCTGCACCAGGCGGGCGGCGCGCGGGGGGTCGTCGAGCTGCACGGCAGCCTGGGCCAGGTGGTCTGCCTGGACTGCGGCGATCTCAGCTCGCGCGAGGAGCTGGACCTCCGCCTGCGGGAGACCAACCCGTGGTTCGACGCCCGGGTGACCGCCGTCAACCCCGACGGCGACGCCGACCTGCGGGAAGACGAGGTCGACGGCTTCCGCACCGTCGGATGCCGGGCGTGCGACGGCATGCTCAAGCCGGACGTCGTCTTCTTCGGCGAGACCGTCCCCGCGGAGCGCGTGCAGGAGTGCTTCGCCCTCGTGGAGAGCGCGCGCCTGCTGCTGGTGCTGGGGTCGTCGCTGACCGTCATGTCGGGCCGCCGCTTCGTGCTGCGCGCGGCCAAGCTCGGCATCCCGGTGGCGATCGTCAACCAGGGCCCGACCCGGGGTGACGGCTACGCCGCGCTCACCCTCGACGCGCCGCTCGGCGTGGTCCTTCCCGAGCTGGCGCGCCTGGCCGGCACGCGGGCCGCAAGCTGAGGCGATCCCGCGCGGCGGCCTTGATATTGGCTCACCGATAACGACATTTTGGCCAATCGGGAGGGACGCCTCCATAAACTGGCGGAATCGGCGGATGGACACCTGACCGCGTTCGCCGGCGCATCGCAGAGCCGATGGGGAGCCCGCCATGAAGCAGCCCGTCCCCGAGCCTGGCACGCGGGCCGAGGGCGCGCGCGAACCGGAGCCCGGGGCGCGGGGCCGCGTCCGTCCGGGCTGGAACGGGCGCTTCTACGTGCCACGCACCGGCGGTCACCGCCCGCGCGGGGAGGGCTGACCGCGGTGGAGGAGGAGGCCCACCCCGCCGCGACGGCCCAGACCGGCTGGAAGCACGCCGGCCGGCCAGAGGACGTGCTGGCGCACGTCCCGCCGGGTGCCGATCTGATCGTGCCGATCGCCAACGGCGAGCCGGTGGTCCTGCTGGACACCCTGGAGGCCCACTACCGGGAGCTGGACGGGGTGCGCGTCCACCGCATGGACCCCTTCCGCGAGCGCGCGTACATCCGCGGCGAGTGCGGGGACCACCTGCGCCACGTCGACTACTACCTCGGCCCGGGATCCAGGCAGGCCTACTGGAACGGCACCTGCGACCTGGTGCCCAACAACTTCTCCGAGATGCCCAAGCTGCTGCGCGAGTCGACCAGGTGCTCGCTGGTGCTGGCGGCCGCCAGCCTGCCGGACCGCCACGGGTACTTCAGCCTGGGCACGAACGCCGACTACACGGCGGCGTTCATCGGCGAGGTGCCGTTCTTCCTGGAGGTCAACGCCCGGATGCCGCACACCTTCGGGCAGAACCAGGTGCACGTCAGCCAGGTCGCCGGGTGGATCCGCGCCGACCGGGAGCTGCAGGAGCTGCCCGTCCACCAGCCCGACGAGGCCGACCGCCGGATCGCCGGCCACATCGCCGAGCGGATCCGCGACGGATCCTGCCTGCAGGTGGGGGTGGGCAGGACGCCCGGCGCGCTGCCGGCCGCCCTCAGGGACCACCGCGACCTCGGCCTGCACACCGAGGCGCTCTCGGACGGGATCATGGAGCTGATCCAGCGGGGAGTGATCACCGGGACGCGCAAGCGCCACTACCGCAACAAGCACGTGACCACGTTCTGCGTCGGCACCAGACGCCTGTTCGACTTCCTGGACGAGAACGGGTCGGTGGCGCTGCTGCCGGTCGACCAGGTCAACCATCCGATGGTGATCGCCCGCGAGCCGAACTTCGTGTCCATCAACGCCACCACCGAGGTCGACCTGATGGGGCAGTGCGCCTCGGAGACGATCGCCGGCAGGTACTACTCCTCCAGCGGGGGGCAGGCCGACTTCGCGCGGGGCGCGATGTGGTCGCAGGGCGGGCAGGCGTTCATCGTCCTGAAGTCCACCACCAGCAAGGGCCTCGGGCGGATCCGCACCGAGCTGACCCTGGGGTCCGTCGTGACGACGATCAAGAACATGGTCGACAACGTGGTCACCGAGTACGGAGTGGCCGAGCTGCGCGGCAGGTCGATCGCGGAGCGGGCGCGACGGCTGATCGCCATCGCCCACCCCGAACACCGCGAGAGGCTGGCCTTCGACGCGCGCCGGTCCGGCCTGCTCCACTGATCGCCCCGAGCCCGCGAGGGTGGCACGGGTGGGACCGATTCGGGAACGTTTGACCAGCTCACGTAGGTTAGATATATGGGTTTCCCGCCTCTGAGGCTGCGCCCACGGTCGATCCGCGGACGGATCACGCTCTTGACCATGTTGATCACCGCCCTGGTGCTGGTGCCGATGGCGCTCATCATCAGCACGGTGATCCAGCAGATGTTCGCCGACTCGGTCTGGCACGACACCAGGGAGGAGGTGAGCGCGGTCGCGGCCGCCATCCACGCCGGGCACCTGTCCAAGGTCATCGTGCCCGTCGTCCCCGGCATCGACCTGGTGCAGGTCGTGGGGCCGAGTCGGCAGGTCATCGCCACCTCCCACGCCGCCAAGGGCCAGCCTCCGATGAGCATGGTCTGGCCCGCCCCCGATGACCCGATCAAGGACCTGCAGACCTGCGGCAATCCGCAGCCGGGCTGCCTGCGCCTCAGCGCGCTGCGAGTCGGGGAGACGCCCAGCTCCTCGGTCGTCTACGCCGGGCAGCGGGCGGCCAACATCCAGTCCACCGGCTTCATCGCCACCCTTGTGGGCGCCCAGACGGCCGCGTTGGTCGCCCTGGCCGGCTGGACCAGCTGGAAGGTCGTCGGCCACACGCTGCGGCCCGTCGACAGCATCCGGTCCCAGCTCGCCCAAATCACCTTCAAGAACCTCAGCGGCCGGGTCCCCGAGCCTCCCGGGGACGACGAGGTCGCCAAGCTGGCCCGTACCGCCAACCGCACGCTGGGCAGGCTGGAGCAGGCCGTGCAGGTGCGACGGCAGTTCGTCACCGACGCCTCCCACGAGCTGCGCACCCCGCTCGCCGGGCTGCGCCTGCAACTGGAGGAGGCGCAGATGCATCCCGAGGACACCCAGTTGGAGGAGCTGCTCGACCGCATGCTCGGTGACGTGGAGCGCCTGCAGCAGATCGTGACCGATCTGCTCTACCTGGCCGGTGTCGACGCCACCGCGGGGACCCTGCGAAAACAGGTCGATCTAGGCGAGCTGGTCCGCATGGCCCTGGACCACCGCACCGACCAGCTTCCCACCAAGGTCTCGCTCCAGAACGGGGTCATCGTCAACGCCGTGCCGAGCCAGCTCAACCGGGCGCTGGCCAACCTGCTGGACAACGCCCAGCGGCACGGCGAGCACAGCGTGGCGGTGGAGGTGTACCAGGACGCGGACACCGCCGTGCTGACGGTCTCCGACGACGGCGCCGGGGTCGCCCACGCCGACCGCGAGAGGATCTTCGAACGGTTCACCCGGCTGGACGCGTCCCGCAGCCGCGACCGCGGCGGCACTGGCCTCGGCCTCGCCATCGCCAGCGATGTGGCCCACGCCCACTCCGGGTCCATCAACGTCGGGACCTCCGCCGCCGGGGGCGCGCGGTTCGAGCTCCGGCTGCCCCTCGCCGGCGTCCTCTAGCGCGGCGCTCCCGGGATCCCGCGCCGGGCGTCACATCCTTACCGATTGCGAGGTCGCGATCCGCAGTTCCCGCCAGGAGGCGTCGGAGATGGCGCGGGCCAGGCTGTGGTTCTTCACCATGTTGCGCACGGTGAGGTCCTCGATCACGACCGTTTGGTTCTCACGGACGAGCCGAGTGGCACCGTACCGCGATTCCTCCCCGGCCTGAGGCCGGGGTCTCCACGCTGAAAGGATTCGACGAGCGTGACCCGGCGGCTCCCGGGTCCCGGCGGCGGGCGGAGGGACTTCAGCGGTGCGGATGAGATTGCTTAATCGCCTGCGGTACTGGTTTCGAGGGCACGATGGACCGCGGGACACCCCGCCCCGTACTCCATCGTGACCGAGATAGACCAGCGGTCACCGGTCAGTTCAGTTCGCCGAGCATCTGCCTGACCTGGGCCAGGCGCGACTGGTCGATCCGGTGGGCGAAGCTCTTCACCTGGGCGTTCATCCCCGCGCCGACCTCTGCGCGCGCCATCTCCATGGCGTTGGTCTGGTGGGCGATCATCACGTTGAGGAACCTTCGCTCGAACTCGGCGCCGGTCATCTTCGCGAGCGTGGTGATCTCCTCGGGGCTGGTGGCGTGCAGGCCGCCGTGGGCGTCGTGCGCGCGGGCATCCGCCGTCAGGGGACGGCCCCAGCCGAGCAGCCACGCGGTCATGGCGCGCACCTCGTCGCCCTGGGTGGTCTCGACCGCCATCGCCAGTGTCCGCACCTCGCCCCGTACGGCACGGGTCCTCGCCAGGTCGGCCATCGCCATTCCCTGGCGGTGATGCGGGATCATCATCTGCAGGAACATCACGTCGGCGTCGTTGACCGGCCCGGTCGCGGCCGGTGCTGGTGCTGGTGCCGGTGCCGAGGTGGCGTCCGCCGGCGGCGATCCGGGTGTGGCGGTGGCGGCCGCGCAGGCGGGAAGCGCCAGCAGGCTCACGGCTGCGGCGAGGGCGAGGGCAGCGCGTCTCATCAGATACCTCCAGCGTGGAGACCCCGTGGAGCACCGGGAGGACCGCGGGTCTCCCGGTGGGCGCCGCGTCTGGGGACGCGGCGCCCGGCAGGACATCAGCGGGTCAGACCTTCTGCCACAGGGCCGGCACGTTCGGCGGCTCCCAGCCCGCGAGCGCGGTGTGGGCCTGGAGGCAGCGGTAGCGCACGCCGTTGTAGGTGACCTGGTCACCCACCGCGTAGGCGGTGCCGGCGGCCCAGGTTCCGCCCGGAGCGGTCGTGGTGGGCGTCGGGGTGGGCGTGGGCGTCGGGGTGCGGGTCGGCGTGGGGGTCGGGGTGGGCGTGGGAGTCGGGTTCCCGCCGCCGCCGATCTGCAGGTCGACGCACGAGTAGAAGGCGTTCACCGTGTCGGCGATGTTCCAGATCGCGAGGACCTTCTGCCTGCCGCTGAAGCCGGCCAGGTTCACGGTGTGCGAGACCGTCGCGCCGGGCTGGCGGCCCTGGTCGTCGAACACCGCGACGCGGGTGCCGCCGATGTAGTACTCCCAGGTGCTGGTCGCGTGCCGGGCGGTGAGCACCCAGTTGAAGGTGACCGTGGTTCCGACGGAGGTGGCGGGCCACGGCTTGCTCTCGTCGCTGAGCTGGGCGAACCGGGCTACACCGCCGTGGCAGTTCCGCTGCCCCTTGGGCCCTTCCACGCTCTGCGGCTCGTAGATGATGTCGCCGCAGTTGGCGACGCGCCCTTGGGCGCACATGGCCTGGCGGCTCGGCGGTGAGGATATGTAACCGTGGGCCAGGGCTGGTGAGGCGGCGAACACCGTGATCCCGGCGGTTAGTAACGCCGTGGCCACCACCATGATCGTTTTTCGCATGCCGACACTCCTTTGCTGGGGGAATGCCAGGAATATAAAGGAAAGTTTCCTAAGAGTAAAGAGCTCAGGACCGCGGCTCGGGGCTTCGCGGCCGCTACCCCTTAGACCCCTGCTTTCCGCGTCGAACTGGCCCCTTACGGGCCGCTGGTTCATCGTAGGAGTCACGAGCCGGTCGAGACGGACGGCGCCGCGTGAGGTGCCACGAGAGTGCGGAGGTCAGCATGGAGGACTACGGCGTCACGGGTATACGGGTGGACCTGGAGACCATCGTCGGCGTCCCGCCGGCGCAGCTCTGGGACCTCGTCACGACCGTGTCCCGCATCGGGGACTGGAGCCCCGAGTGCGAGTACGGGGCCTGGCTCGACGGCGACGACTCGGCGGCGGTGGCGGGCACGCGGTTCGAGGGACGCAACCGCAGAGAGGGCCGCGTGTGGACGGTGACCTGCGTGGTCACCGAGGCCGAGCGCCCCCGCTCGTTCGCCTGGGTGGTGCTGGACGGCGAGCACGGCCCCGAGCTCCCCTCGTCACGCTGGCGCTACGACCTGGAGCCCGCCGACTCGCCGGACAAGACCATCGTCCGCCACAGCTTCGAGCACGGTCCCGGCGGCAGCGGCCTGCGCGACATGATCGCCGCCAACCCCGAGATCGCCTCCCTCATCATCGAGGTGCGCCTGAACGAGCTGCGCGAGCACATGACCGAGACCCTCGACGCGATGACGCGGGCCTGACCCCGCCGATCGGACCTCTCCGCGACCCGTGACGGCCGCCCCCGCCTCCGGGCGGAGGGCCCGCCGTCACCCGAGCACGGCGGTGATCCGGTCTCCTTCTTCTGGCCCGCCACGGGGATGCCCGGGGAGGGCGGTGCTTTATCAACCACGATCACATCGGATATAAAGCATTCGCCCCGTTCGCCCCTTTTGGCATGAGGTTCCATGAAGAAGCTCCTCCGGCTTTTCACCGCCCCCCTCCTCGCCGCAGCCCTCGTCGCGACCGCGTTCTCTGGCCCCGCCCGCGCCGGGACACCCGAGACCGACGCCCAGCTCGCCGCCGAATGGCAGGCCGCGTGGGACTTCTACAAGTTCTACCAGTGCGCGAGCGCCCCCCTCCCGATCACGGGAAGAAGCCAGGTAAAGCGCGATATATCCATTGAAATCGCCGCGCCGATCGAGCACGTGTTCACCGCGTACTCGAACGTCAACAACCATGTCGGCCTGCATTCGTTCCTCAAGCGCGTGGTCACCCACAAGGACCGGGTCCAGGACGACACGCGTTACATCGACTTCACCGCCATCGAGGAGATCCCGGTCGTCGCGGGCCTGCCCATCACCAGCAAAACGCACGCACAGCAGCGCATCCACCACAGCGGCTACTACTACGAGACCGACAGCTGGTCGCTGCCCAACGTCGTCACGCACCAGAAGATCGTCTTCGCGGACCTGGGCGACGGCCGGACGAGGGTCACCGAGCACCTCACCTTCGAGGCGAGCATCCTGCTCATCGACTTCACCGTGACCAACGGCGTCTCCTCCCACCAGGAGACGCAGGCGGGCCTGAAGAAAGCGATCGAGAACGGCGACCTCTGACCGGCCGCCGGGCGGGGCCCGCCCCTCGCGCGGACCCCGCCCGGTCACAGATCATTGCCCGCGTACGACAGGTTGAAGCTCTTGTTCACCAGGGGAAAGTCGGGGACGATCGCGCCGCCGAGCGCCACGGGCAGCGCCGGCCAGTTGAAGAACGACGGATCCACGATCTTGACCCGGCTGAGCGTGCCGCCGGCGGCCAGCTCCACCCGGTGCGTGATCGTCCCCCGCCAGCCTTCGACGATGCCGACACCCGAGCTCGCCCGCCCAGCGCGGGGCGGCCGGCCGCCCGTCTCCCCCGGCGCCGACCCCTCGCACAGCCGGGCGATCAGCTCCACGGAGGTGGCGATCTCCTCCGCGCGGACCTGGAACCGGGCCAGCACGTCCCCGCCGGAACGGGTGGCCGCCGAGAACGGCCCGAGGTCGGTGAAGGGATGGTCCTGGCGGGCGTCCACCGCCAGGCCGCTGGCACGCGCGACGTACCCGAGGGCGCCGAGGTCCCCGGCGGCCTCCGCAGACAGCACGGCCGTGCCCGCGAACCGGTCGGTCACGACGGTGTGACCGAGCGCCAGCCCGGCGATCTCGGCCACTTCCGCGCCGACGGCACGCAGCGTGGCGAGGTCGGGCAGGGCGCGCAGCGCGGCGCCGCCGGGCCTCACCCCGCCGCGCAGCAGCCGGTGGCCGGTCACCTCGGCGTTGAGCCTGAGCAGCCGCTCGCGTACGCGCCCGCAGTGCGCGTTGAGGATGCCGTGGCCCACGTCGTTGCACAGTGCGCCGATGTCGGTGACGTGGTTGTAGAGGCGTTCCAGTTCGAGCAGGACGGCCCGCCCGCGCTGCGCCGCGGCCTCGACGACGCACCCGGTCGCCTCCTCCACCGCGAGGCAGTAGGCGAGGGCGTGCCCGACGGAGGTGTCGCCGCTGACCCGTTCGGCGAGCGCCAGGCCCTCGGCCGGGTCGCGCCCGGTGAACAGCCTCTCGATGCCCCGGTGCACGAACCACAGCCGGGCCTTGAGCTTGAGGATCGTCTCCCCCACCACCGAGAACCGGAAGTGGCCCGGCTCGATCAGCCCCGCGTGGACCGGGCCGACGGGGATCTCGTACACGCCCGGGCCCCCCACCGTGAGGAAGGGGTAGGGGCCCTCGGGGTCGCCGAACTCCGGCGGCGGCCCGGCGTCGGCGCGCATGGGGTACCAGCCCCTCGGCCAGTGGTGGTGGCGGACCAGGCGATGAGGCAGCGGATGGCGCATCGGGACGATGCCGTACAGGTCGCGCATCTCCCGTTCGAACCGGCCCGCCGGGAAGGACAGCCCCGCGAGGCTAGGGATCGCCGGCTCGTACGGGTCGAGGTGCACGTGCAGCTCGGCGCGCCGGTCCGGCGCCCCCGCGGTGTACAGGTACACCACGCGCAGGGCCCCTGGGTCCTCGTGGGCGGCCACCAGAGCCAGGCGGTAGCCGCCGGCGAGCAGCCGTGCCGTCCGGTCGGCCAGCTCGCCGGCCCGCACGTTCACGATGAGACGGCCGGTCACGGGGTCGCTCCGGCCATGGTCGCGGCGGCCTCCAGCAGCGGGCGCAGCGGGCCCGCCACGACGCCGAGCACGGCGCAGGCGAGCAGGCCCGCGACCAGCGGCACGGCGGAGGCGCGGGTCAGCCGTATCGCCGCGCCTCCCGGCGGGGGCGCGCCGAGCAGCATGCGCCGCCCGCCCGACAGGACGCCGGCCCCGATGACCAGCATCAACGCCAGCGCCGTGGCCACCGCCCAGCCGAACCCGGCGGTGAACCCGGCCCGGGCGATGCCGAGTTCGCTGGCGAACAGGCTGAACGGGGGCATGCCGAGCAGGGCGAGCAGTCCGAGGCCGAAGGCGCCCGCGAGGACCGGAGCCCGGGAGGCCAGGCCGCTCACCGCCGCGATCCTGCTGCTCCCGAAGGCCTGCTGGATGTGGCCGGAGGACAGGAACAGCACCGACTTGCCGAGCCCGTGCCCGAGGATGTGCAGCAGCACGGCCACCATGGCGAGCCGGCTGCCGACGGCGGCTCCGAGCGCCACCAGGCCCATGTGCTCGATGCTGGAGTAGGCGATCATGCGTATGTAGTCGCGCTGGGCCAGCAGCAGCGCCGCCGAGACCGACAGGGAGGCCAGGGCCGCGATGATGAGCAGCGTGCGGGTGAACCCCGCGCCGAGGGCGACGTCGGCGATCACCTTCACCCGCAGGATGGCGTAGAACGCCACCGACAGCAGCACCCCTGACATGAGCGCCGACACCGGCGCCGGGGTCTGGCCGTAGGCGTCGGGCAGCCAGGCGTGCATCGGCGCCAGCCCCGCCTTGGTGCCGAACCCCAGCACGAGCAGGACCACGGCGGTGCGCATCACCCCGGGGTCCAGATCGGCCGCGGCGCCCGACAGCACCGCCCAGTCGAGCCCGCCGGCCGACGGCACTCCGGCGTGCAGGGCCGCGTAGTGCGTGAGCACCACGCCGAGCAGAGCCAGCGTGATGCCGACCGAGCAGATCACGACGTACTTCCAGGCGGCCTCCACGGCCTGCCGCGTACGGCGGTGCCCGACCAGGAACGCGGTGAGGATCGTGGTGGCCTCCACCGCGACCCACAGCACCCCGAGGCTCGCGGCCAGCACCGCGACCGCCATGGCCGCGACGAAGGCCTGGGTGAGGACGCCGTACCGGCGGGTGGCACGGGGCCCGGTGCGCCCGGCGGCGAGCTCGGCGGCCAGGTACGCGGGGCCGGCGAGCGCCGCTAGCAGGGCCACCACGCCGATCACGATCAGCATGAAGGCGCTCAGCGCGTCGGCCCGCAGCAGCCCCGACAGGGCCGTCCTGGGCTGGGCGGAGGTGGCCACGGCCAGCGCCACCGCGCCGCCCAGCGAACCGGCCGCCGCCCCGGCGCCCAGCCAGGCCGTCGCGCCCCGCCAGCCGAACACGGCGTAGCCGCAGGCCGCCAGCAGCGGGAACAGGATCGGCGTGATCACGAGCAGGCTCACGCGACCTCCCCGCACAGCGGCCGGCGAGACGTACGGCCGGACACCGTCTCTTGCTTGTCCTGAGGGATGTCCATCAGTCGCGCAGCTCCCGTAGCTCGTCCAGGTCGGTGCCGCCGAACGCGGCGCGCATGCGGGTGGTGAGGACCTGCAGCACCAGCACGGCGAGCAGCACGTCCAGCGAGACGCCCAGCTCGACCACGGCCGGCACCCCGCTGGTGGTGAGGAACGCGGTCGCGGTGATGGCGTTGTCCATCAGCAGGAACCCGACCACCTGTGACAGGGCCCTGCGCCTGCTGACCAGGACGAAGAACCCGACCAGCAGCACGGTGAGGGCGACGGGCACCGCCCTGGTGGACGGGGTGGGCGTGAGCCGCACCAGCGGCTGGGAGATGTCGTAGGCCACCATCGCCAGCACGGCCGCCACCAGCAACGAGGTGGCCACGTTGACCAGCGGCCTGCTCTCGCGGTCCTCTCCCCCGGCCACCAGCGCGCGGCGCATGAGGTGCGGCAGCAGCCCGGCGCGCAGCCCGCCCACCGCGACGCCCGCCACGGCGAGCTCGGCGGACCCCTCGTGCGCCGCGAGCACGAGCACCATGGCGGCCAGGGCGACGCCCTGCCAGGCGAACAGCCGGACGATGGCGGCGAGGTCGTGCCGCCCCAGCACCAGCACCCCCGCGAGGAGGAACGCCCCGCAGGCGAGATCCAGTAAGGGCACGTACATCGATTCGTTCATGTCATCTCACGTGAGGAAGCAGGAAGCGGCGACGGCCAGCAGCGCCAGCATGAAAGAACCGGCCAGGAGCTCGGGGATGCGGAACAGGCGCAACTTGGCCATGAACACCTCGGCGGCGGCGAGCACCGTGCCGAGCACGGCGACCTTGACCACCAGCAGGCCCATGGCCAGGGCCACGGAGCCCGGCCCCGCCCCGGCGGGGGCGATGCCCCAGGGGACGAAGAGGCTGCCCAGCAGCCCGAGCAGCACCGACAGCCGCATCGCCGACGCCCACTCGATCAGCGCCAGGTCGGGCCCCGCGTACTCCAGGATCATCGCCTCGTGGATCATCGTCAGCTCAAGATGCGTCGAGGGGTTGTCCACCGGGATGCGCCCGGTCTCGGCCATGGTGACCACCACCAGGGCGACGGCGGCGAGCAGGCTGACCGGAGAGATCACCGCCAGCGGGTTCCGCAGGGCCGAGGTGACGATCACGCCGAGGTTCGTGGACCCCGCCCGCACCGACAGCGCGAACACCGACAGCAGGATGGTCGGCTCGACCAGCGCCAGCACGGTGACCTCGCGGCTGGCGCCCATCCCGCCGAACGCCGTGCCGGTGTCCAGCCCGCCGAGGGCCAGCGCCACCGACCCGAGGGCCAGCAGGGCGGCCACCGCGAACAGGTCGGCCACCCCGTCGAACGGTGAGCGGGTGGTCACCAGGGGCACCACCGCGGCCACCACCAGGGCGGTCCCGGCGAGCACCAGGGGCGCCATCCGGAACACCCACCCGGTGCCGTGCGGGGTGATGGCCTCCTTCCTGGACAGCTTGCGCAGGTCACGCCACGCCTGACCCACCCCGGCGCCCGCCCGCCCCTCCAGCCGGGCGCGCACCTGCCGCATCAGCCCGGCCAGCAGCGGGGATCCGACGGCCACGAGCACGACCTGCGCCACCGCGCCCACCAGGCCCACCAGGCCGCCCGGGGCGGTCACCAGACCACCGCCAGCACGATGAGCATGCCGGTGAGCGCGTAGAACCCGTAGGCCAGGTAGCGGTGGACGCTGCCGTCCGCGAGCCTCGTGGCACGGCGGCCGATCGAGGCCGCGGCGGCCAGCACCGGGTCGTACAGGCGCCGCTCGACGCGGTCGTGCACGCGGGCGCGGAACTGGACGCTCTCCACGATGTACGCCGACTCCTTCGTCGGGGTGACGTCGAGGTCGCTCTCGGGCGCGAGCACGTTGTCGAAGACCCGCTGCAACGGCTGGGCGAACGAGGTGGCGGTGTACTCCATGCGCGGTGACATGGGCCCCGCCCCGCAGTCCCACAGCCGCGCGGGCCGCCGCGCCCGCCGCCGGGCCAGCGTCCGTACCGTGCCGAGCGCGCCGACCACGGCGATCACGAGCGCGGCGGCCAGCAGCAGCGGCGACATCGTCCCCGCGGTGCTGGTGAGCCGCAGCGTCACCTCTCCCCCGACCGCGCCCGATCCGGGAAGCAAGGTGGCGACCGTGCGGCAGAGGGCGGGCAGGACGGCGGTGGGCGCGAGCGCCAGGCCCGCGCAGCACGCCGCCGCGAGCGCCATGCCGCCGAGCATGACGGGCGGGCTCTCGGCCGCGCGCCCGGCCTCGCGGGTGCGCGGACGGGCGAGGAACCCCACGCCGAATGCCTTGACGAAGGTGGCGACCCCGAGGCCCGCCGTCAGCGCGATCACCCCCACGGCCGCCGGCATCGTCACCGCCCCCGTCACGCCCGAGCTGGGCAGGGAATGGATGAGGCTCTGCAGCAGCAGCCACTCACTGACGAACCCGTTGCCGGGCGGCAGCGCCGAGGCCGCCAGGGCGCCCACCGCGAACAGGGCTGTGGTGTACGGCATGCGGCCGCGCAGCCCCCCGAGCGCGTCCAGGTCGCGGGTGCCGGTGGCGCGCAGGACGGAGCCCGCCGAGAGGAACAGCAGCGTCTTGAACGCCGAATGGTTCACGACGTGCAAAAGCGCGGCGGCCAGCGCGAGGCCCGCGAGCATGGGGTTCCCGCAGGCGGCGAGGAACCCGGCCGCGCCCACGCCGATCAGGACCAAGCCCATGTTCTCGGTGGTGGAGTAGCCCAGCAGCCGCTTGAGGTCGGAGGCGACCGTCGCCTGCAGGACGCCGAACAGCGCCGACAGGGCGCCGATCGCGAGCACGAGCAGCCACCACCAGGCCGGGCCGCCGTGCAGCAGGTCCATGCCGACCCGCACGATGCCGTAGACGCCCATGTTGACCATGGCCGCGCTCATCATGGCCGACACCTGGCTCGGCGCCTCCGGATGGGCCCGCGCCAGCCAGACGTGCAGCGGCACGATGCCGGCTTTGGAGGCGAAGCCCACCAGCGTCGCGAGGAACACCACCCCGGACAGGGCGGGAGACGGCTCGGCCGCCCGGAGCCGCACGAACGAGTCACCCCCCGCCCCGGCGGCGAAGGCGGCCAGCCCGGCCAGGATCGCCACGAAGCCGAGGTGGGTCATCACGGCGTACCACAGCGCGGCCTCGCCCACGGCGGCCCGGCGGGCGTGCTCGGCCAGCACCAGCAGCAGCGAGGTGATCGCCATCAGCTCCCAGGCCGCCAGCAGCGTGCCCACGCTGGCCGCCACGGGCACCAGCAGCATGGCCGCCAGGAACAGCGGCGGCGTCGCCTGGGCCACGCGGCCGTCCAGCCCGTGCCGGGTGTAGCCGATGCCGTAGATCGCGGCGCACACGGCCACCGCGCCGGTGACGGCGACGAACGTCCCGGCCAGCGGGTCGAGCGCGAGACGCGCGCCCGCCAGCGGGAGCACGCCGGGGAGCCAGGCCGTCCAGGTCTGCCCGGCGAGCGCCGCGACGCCGGCCAAGGCCCCCGCCGCGCCCGCGCAGGCCATCGTCACCCCCGCCACCAGCGGCCTGGCGCGGCGGGGGGTCACCACCCCGGCCAGCGCCGAGGCCAGGCACAGGGCCAGCGCGGAGGTCAGGAACGTTCCAGCGGCGTTCACCGGCCGGTCAGCCCGCGCAGCGCCTCGACGATGGCTCCGGGCTCCGGCGGGCATCCCGGCACCTCGACGTCCACGGGCAGCACGTCCTTGACCGCGCCGACCACTCCGTACGCCCCGGCGAACACCCCGCAGTTCCTGGCGCAGTCGCCTAGCGCGATCACCAGGCGCGGCTCGGGGACGGCCTCGTGGCTGCGCCGCAGGGCGACCTCCATGTTGCGCGTCACCGGGCCGGTCACCAGCAGCGCGTCCGCGTGCCGCGGCGAGGCCACCAGGCGTGCCCCGTAGCGGTCGGCGTCGTAGACCGGCCCGAACGCCGAGGCGATCTCCACCTCGCACCCGTTGCACGAGCCCGCGTCGACATGCCGTATCTGCACGGAACCGCCGAGCTCGGCCGCCGCCGGCACGGTGTCGCCACCGGCCCGCTCGGGCGACGGCTCGGCCATCCGGCCCGTCTTTCGTATCTTCCGCCACAAACCGATCACGACGACACCTCAGCACTCGGGGAGATGGACGGGGGACGCGAGCACGGCCGACGCCGGCCCGGCGAGCGGTCCGTACGAGCCGCTCCGGTCTCGTTTCGCCCAGCTCCGCCGGGGGGCTTCCCCGGATCATCAGGTAAGAGTCGGGTGCCCGCTTCAGCGGCCCGGTCAGGCCCGCACCGCTGAGCGCGTGCACAACGTCGAGATCTCGCGCGTGCCGAAACGATACCCATGCGTAGCCGAACCGCAACTCACCGTGACGGGCTGGAGCCTCTACTTCGCCGCCCACGGCGGGGTGACGCGCCGGAAGAGGACCGTTGTAGCCCGGTTTCCACACCCGGCTCCGGCCAAGGACCGTACGTCAGGTCACCTCGGCCACCGAGGGACCGGGAGTTCATCGCCAGGCAGGCGCCGCCGTGCGACTTGCTCAGCGCGCCGGAGTCACTTCGCGCGTAGGAGTTCGCTTCGCGCGTCCGGTGACCGTCCGGGGCGGAGGTCGTGGGACGCCGGCGTGAGCGTGCGGGGCGGGGGCGTCGGAGGAAGGGTGCGTCTGTCCACGGATGGCGGGGCGGGCGTCACGGCACCGTCCCGCGGATTCCATTTACTCCGTGAACCTGTCGCCAGGATATGGGGCGGCCGGCGTTCGCGTCCAATTATGTTTCTTGATGAATCAGGTAAGGAAACGCCTATGACAGCGGCTTAATGGTGCGCTCTTGACGGTTTCGGGAAATTCATGCGACCGTCGAATGCGTGAATCACCGCACGCCACAAGGCATCGCCGCCCCGGCCCCGGGCGAGCAACTTTACAGCGGCGACGATCCGGAAAGAGGGACGACCGGGCGCACCGAATGCGACGGGAAATGCACGCGTAACGCCGGATGAAACCGTCCGCTGGTTTCTCGTCCGATCGGGCCGATAAACGCCGGGCCGGCCCCACTCCGTCACGGGGGTGAGGCACCGGGGGACGATCCGCGCCCGTCGCGGATATCCGAACACGCCGGATCGTCGACGTCACCGGTTCGCAGGAAGCCCGTAGATCACGACAAGAGGCGGAAGTTGGATATGGCAGATCAGGTGAACGCGGCGGGATTCGAAGGCGGCGACGCGGTCGCGGTGATCGGCCTGGCGTGCCGGTTGCCCGGCGCGCCGGGCCCCGAGGCCCTGTGGCGGCTGCTGCGCTCCGGAGGCGACGCGATCGCCGAGCCCTCGCCCGAGCGGCTGCTCGCCGAGCCGCAGATCGTAGGTCGTCCTGGCGGCTTCCTCGACCAGGTGGACCGGTTCGACGCCGGCTTCTTCGGGATCTCGCCACGCGAGGCCGTGGCCATGGACCCCCAGCAGCGGCTCATGCTGGAGCTGGGCTGGGAGGTCCTGGAGGACGCCGGGGTGCTCCCCTCCGACCTGGCAGGCGTCCGCGCCGGGGTGTTCCTCGGCGCGATCGGCTCCGACTACGCCGCCCTGGCCGCCCGCAGCGGCGACGCGGCCATCACCCGTCACACGCTCGCCGGGCTGAACAAGGGGATGCTGGCGAACCGCATCTCCTACTTCCTCGGCCTGCGCGGCCCGAGCCTGACGGTGGACACCGCCCAGTCGTCCGCGCTGGTGGCCGTGCACCTGGCCTGCGAGAGCCTGCGGAGCGGCGAGTCCGCGCTCGCGATCGCCGGTGGCGTCAACCTCAACCTGGTCCCCGAGAGCACCCTCACCGCCGAGCGGTTCGGAGGGCTCTCGCCCGATGGGCGCTGCTTCACCTTCGACGCCCGCGCCAACGGGTACGTGCGCGGTGAGGGCGGCGGGCTGGTACTGCTCAAGCCGTTGTCGCGGGCCCTCGCCGACGGCGACACCGTGCACGCCGTCGTCCGTGGCAGCGCGGTGAACAGCGACGGGGCCACGGACGGCCTCACCGTGCCGAGCGACCGGGCGCAGGAGGAGGTCGTGCGCCTGGCGGTGAGCAGGTCGGGGATCGACCCGGGAGCCGTGCAGTTCGTCGAGCTGCACGGCACGGGCACGAAGGTGGGCGATCCGATCGAGGCCCGCGCGCTCGGGGCGGCGCTGGGCACGGCCCGCCCGGCCGGCCGGCCGCTGATCGTCGGCTCGGTGAAGACGAACGTCGGGCACCTGGAGGGCGCGGCCGGCATCGCCGGACTGCTCAAGGCCGTCCTCAGCATCCGTCACCGCGAGATCCCGCCGAGCCTCAACTTCGAGACGCCGAACCCGCACATCGACCTGGAGGCGCTGAACCTTCGCGTGGCCGCCGCGTCAGGCCCCTGGCCACGGCCGGACGAGCCGCTCGTCGCCGGCGTCAGCTCGTTCGGGATAGGCGGCACCAACTGCCACCTCATCCTGACCGAAAGCCCCGGCCGGGCGGCCGCGAACCTCCGAACCCCTCGGGGCGGAGATCCCGGACGACCTGTCACCCGGCCCGGGACCCGATCGACCGGGTCGGCCACGTCGCCGCTTGTTCCCTTCGTCCTGTCCGGACGGACGCCGGGCGCGTTGCGGGAGCAGGCCGGGCGGCTGCTCGACGCGGTGGCCGGCGCCGACGAAGACCTGTCCGATCTCGCGTTCTCCCTGGCCACCACGCGTACGTCCTTCAGGCACCGTGCCGTGCTGGTGGAGCCGGGCCGGCGCGAGCTCCTGGACGGGCTGAAGGCGCTTACCGCCGGCGACCCCACCGCCGGCACGGTCCTGGGTGAGACACGGAGCGGCAGCGGTGGCGTCGTCTTCGTCTTTCCGGGCCAGGGCAGCCAGTGGATCGGCATGGGCCGCGAGCTGGCCCGCCTCTCCCCCGTGTACGCCGAGCACCTGAGCGCCGTCGCGAGCGCCCTGGACCCGCATGTCGACTGGTCGCCCGCCGAGGTGCTCTGGGGGCTTCCCGGCGCGGCCTCGTTCGACCGGGTCGAGGTGGTACAGCCGGCCCTGTTCGCCGTCATGGTCGCGCTCGCCCGGCTCTGGGAGTCGTTCGGAGTGGTCCCCGACGCCGTCATCGGGCACTCGCAGGGCGAGATCGCCGCGGCGCACATCGCGGGCGCGTTGTCCCTTGAGGACGCGGCCGCGATCGTCGTGCTGCGCAGCCGGGCGATCGCCGCGATCTCCGGCCACGGCGGGGGGATGGTGTCGATCCCGCTGCCCGCCGATCAGGTACGCGCCCGGCTGGCCCGCTGGGCGGGCCGGTTGAACGTCGGCGCGGTCAACGGGCCCTCCGCCACCGTGGTCTCCGGTGACGGCGACGCCCTCGACGAGCTGGTGGCCGCGTACGAGGCCGAGGACGTCCCGGTGCGCGGCGTGCGGATCGACTACGCCTCGCACTCCGCGCACGTCGAGGTCGTCCGCGACCAGCTGCTGGAGCTGCTGCCGGGGTTCGTCCCGCGGAGCACGGACACCGCCTTCTACTCCAGCGTCACCGGAGGACTTCTCGACACCGCCGAGCTCGATGCCGGCTACTGGTACCGCAACCTCCGGCACACCGTCGAGTTCGAGCGCGCCGTACGCGCCGCGCTGGCCGACGGGCACGATGTCTTCGTCGAGTCGAGCCCGCATCCGATCCTGGTCGTAGGACTCCGCCAGATCCTCGACACCGCCCCTGCGGACACCCGCACCACCCAGGCCGACGTGGCCGGCACCGTCCAGGCGGGAAGTTCGACCGGCACCGCCCACGCGGGGGTGGTGACCGGGACCCTGCGGCGGGGTGGTGGCGACCTCGGCCACTTCCTGCGCTCGGCGGCCCGGCTGCACGTACACGGAGTGCCGGTCGACTGGACGGGAGCGCTACCCCCCGACGCCCGGCGCGTGCCGCTGCCCACGTACGCCTTCCAGCGCCGCCGCCACTGGCTCGACCGGGCGACGGCCACCCCGTCACGTGTCCCCCCTCACGATCCCCTCGCGACGCCGGCCTCGATACCCGAGCCGGAGCCTCAGCCCACCAGCACGCTGGGCGCGCGGCTCGCCGGGCTTGCCGATGAGGAGCGGGGCCGCTGGGTGCTCGACCTCGTGCTCTCCGCGACGGCGACCGTCCTCGGGTATGCCGACGGGGTCGCCGTGGCCGCCGACCTCCCGTTCCGGGACCTCGGGCTCGACTCCCTCGGCGCGGTGGAGCTGCGCGACAGGCTGTCGGCCGTGACGGGACTCCCGGTGCCGGCCACCGTCACCTTCGACCATCCCACGCCGCTCGCGGTCGCACGGTTCCTGCTGGCCGAGACTGGAGGTCGTACAGAACGGCCCGCCGGGACCGCCCGGGACCGCACCGGGGCGGCGCCGTACGACGAGCCGGTCGCGCTGGTCGCGATGAGCGGCCGATGGCCGGGAGGAGCCGACACCCCGGAACGGCTCTGGGACCTGCTGCTGGCCGGAGCCGACGCGATCAGCGGCTTCCCCGCCAACCGAGGCTGGGACCTCGACGCGCTCTACGACCCCGGCTCGACCCGGCCCGGCACCTCGTACACCCGGGAGGGCGGCTTCCTGCACGACGCCGACCGGTTCGACGCCGATTTCTTCGGCATCAGCCCTCGGGAGGCCGCCGCGATGGACCCCCAGCAGCGGCTGCTGCTGGAAGCGTCCTGGGAGCTGCTCGAACGTGCCGGAATCACGCCCGGGTCCCTCAGGGGCAGCCGCACCGGCGTCTTCGTCGGAGCCACGCCGCAGGACTACGGCCCCCGGCTGCACGAGACCTCCGAGGACGCCGAGGGATACGCGCTGACCGGCACCACGACCAGTGTGGTCTCCGGGCGGATCGCGTACACCTTCGGCTTCGAGGGGCCGGCGGTCACCGTGGACACCGCCTGCTCATCCTCGCTGGTCGCGCTGCACCTGGCCGTTCAGTCGCTGCGCAGCGGAGATACCGATCTGGCGCTGGCGGGCGGGGTGGCGGTGATGTCCGCCCCTGGCATGTTCACCGAGTTCTCCCGCCAGCGGGGCCTCGCCCGGGACGGGCGGTGCAAGCCGTTCGCGGCGGCGGCCGACGGCACGGCGTGGGCCGAGGGCGTGGGATTGCTGCTCGTCGAACGGCTGTCGGACGCGGAGCGCCTGGGGCATCGGGTTCTGGCGGTCATCCGGGGCACCGCCATCAACCAGGACGGCGCCTCCAACGGCCTGACCGCACCCAACGGACCCGCCCAGCAGCGGGTGATACAGGACGCGCTCACGTCCGCGGGGTTGCGGGCGGCCGACGTCGACGTGGTGGAGGCCCACGGCACCGGGACCACGCTGGGCGACCCCATCGAAGCCCAAGCCATCATCAACACCTACGGTCAGGATCGTCCGGCCGACCGGCCGCTGCTCATCGGCTCGGTGAAGTCGAACATCGGCCACGCCCAGGCCGCCGCCGGGGTGGCGAGCATGATCAAGCTCGTGTCCGCGCTGGAACACGGGGTGGTTCCCAAGACGCTGCACGTGGACGAACCGTCCGGGCATGTGAACTGGAGCGCCGGATCGGTCGAGCTGCTCACCGACACCCGCCCATGGCCCGAAACCGGACGCCCCCGGCGCGCGGCCCTGTCCTCGTTCGGGATCAGCGGCACCAACGCCCACGTGATCATCGAGCAGCCCCCCACGACACGGCGGCGACCCGACCTCGCCCCCACGCCCACGTCCGCATCATCGCAAGAGACCCCGCCGTCAAGAGCCACCGCCGACCTGATGCGAACCACTTCCCCGACCGAACACGCCTCCATGACAGCCGCACCGCCCACGAAACCAACCCACCCGGCACCCCCCTCACCCGAACCTCAGACCGGCGGCCCCGAGAGCCACACGCCCGAGACCGGCGCACCGGAAAGCGACGTGCCCGCGAGCCCCGCGCCGGCGAACAGCGTGCCCGGAAGCCTCGCAACCAAAAGCGACGTGCCCGGGAGCCTCGCAACCGAAAGCGGCGTGCCCGGGAGCCGTGTACCTGAAAGCGACGTGCCCGGGAGCCTCACGCGAGACAGTCGCGTGCCCGAAAACGGCGTGCCCGAGCTTGGGGTAGTCCCATGGGTTCTTTCCGCTCGGACTCCTGAGGCGCTGCGCGGTCAAGCCCGCAAGCTCGCCGATCACCTGGACGGCGACCCCGAGCTGGACCCGGCCTCCGTCGGGCTCTCGCTGGTCACCACCCGGACCCTGTTCAACCACCGAGCCGTCCTCCTCGGCACCGGCGACCAGCTCACCGAAGGACTACACGCCCTGGCCGACGGACGGTCCCATCCCACCGTCACCGTTGGAGCCGCCGCCCCCACCCCGCGGACCGCGTTCCTGTTCACCGGGCAAGGCAGCCAGCACGCAGGCATGAGCCGCGAACTCCACCAAGCCTTCCCGGTTTACGCCACCACCTTCGACCAGCTCACCACCGCCTTCGACACCCACCTGCGGTTACCCGTTCCACTGCGCGAGGTCATCCTCACCACCAGGCACGCCGAACTGCTCAACCAGACCCTCTACACCCAACCGGCGCTGTTCACCCTGCAAATCTCCCTCACCCACCTGCTGAACAGCTGGGGCATCACCCCCGACATCGTCACCGGACACTCCATCGGCGCCATCAGCGCCGCCCACATCGCCGGAATCCTCACCCTGAACGACGCCACCACCCTGATCGCCACCCGCGCCCACCTCATGCAATCCCTCCCCACCGGACACGGCGCCATGGCAGCCATCCAAGCCACCGAACAAGAGGTGCAAGCCGCCCTACACGACCGCGACGACGTCACCATCGCCGCACTCAACACCCCAAACTCCACCGTCATCTCCGGCGATTACCACGGCATACATTCCGTTACCGAAGCCTTCAGGGCACAAGGCCGGAAGGCCAAACACCTCACCGTCAGCCACGCATTCCACTCAGCTCACATGGACCCCATCCTGAGTGACTTCCGTGACGCCCTCTCAGCGTTGACCTTCACCCCGCCCACCATCGACTTTGTCTCCGACCTCACCGGTGAACTCGCCGACCCCGGCCACATCACCACCCCCGGCTACTGGGCCGACCATCTAAGGAGCCCTGTCCGGTTCCATGACGCCGTCCGGTCCCTTCACGCCACCGCACACCTGGAACTCGGTCCCGACGGTGTCCTCACCACGTTCCTCCACGACACCCTGGACAGCGACGTCACCGCCGCACCCGTCCTCCGCAAAGACCGCCGCGACATCACCACCGCCCTCACCGCCGCCGCCACCACCTTCACCCACGGAACCCCCACCGACTGGACCGAACTCCTCCCCCAAACCCCCACCACAGACCTCCCCACCTACGCCTTCCAGCGCCGCAGGCACTGGCTCGACGCCCCGCGCCCCGCCAACGGCCGGACCGGTCCGCAGATCACGAGAGACGCGCACGCCGGGCGCGGCGCTCGATCGGCGATCGACTCGTGGTGCCACCGCATCGCCTGGCGTCCCCTGAGCGAGGTCGCACCGGCCAGGCACACCGGACGGTGGCTCCTGGTCCGGCCGGCCACCAGCCCGGCCGCGGCCTGGTCCGACGCGCTCATCCGCGCGTTCGCCACGCAGGGCGGCGAGGCGGTACCGGTCACGGTGAACGCGGCGACGGCCGACCGCCACACCCTCGCTGCCGTCCTGACCGACAGGCCGGATGACGGACCGCTCGCCGGGATCCTGTCCCTGCTCTCCTTCGACGACACTCCGCATCCCCGGTATGCGTCGCTCCCCTGCGGGGGCGCCGCCGAGGTGGCGCTCATCCAGGCCCTGGACACCGCGGGGATCGCCGGGCGACTCTGGAGCGCCACCCGGGAAGCCGTCTCGACAGGTATGCCGGACCCTGTGAAGCATCCCCTCCAGGCGCTGGCCTGGGGGTTCGGCGGGACCCTCGCGGCGGAGAGACCCGAGCGGTGGGGCGGGCTGCTCGACCTTCCCGGGACGCCGGACGGCCGCTTCGCCGCCCTCGCCGTCAGCGCGGTCACGGGAGCGCACGGCGAGTCCGAGCTGGCGGTCCGTACCTCAGGGATCCATGCCCGCCGCCTCGTACCCGCGCCTCTGGGTGACACGGTCGCACCAGCAGCGTGGACCCCTGGTGGCACCACACTGATCACCGGGGGCACCGGCGCGCTCGGCGCTCGGATCGCGCGCAGGCTCGCCGAGCGCGGCGCCGGCCACCTCCTGCTCACCAGCCGTCGCGGCCCGGACGCGCCCGGCGCCGCCGAGCTGCGGGACGAGCTGACCGCCCTGGGCGCGGAGGTCACCATCGCGGCCGTGGACGTCAGCGACCGCGCGGCGCTGGCCGCGCTGCTCGACGGGATCGACGGACGGCACCCGCTCAGCGCGGTGATCCACACCGCCGCCGTACTGGACGACTCGCTGATCGACTCGCTGACCGCCGAGCGCATGCATCTGGTGCAACGGGTCAAGGTCGGTGGCGCGTTGCACCTGCACGAGCTGACCCGCCATCTCGACCTCTCGGCGTTCGTGCTCTTCTCCTCGATCACCGGAACGATCGGTACGGCGGGGCAGGGCAACTACGGTCCCGGCAACGCCGTACTGGACGCGCTCGCCGAGCATCGCCGGGCGGCCGGGCTGCCCGCCACATCGATCGCGTGGGGGCACTGGGACGGCGAGGGCATCGCGGGCCCGGCAGCCGCCCGGGAGCTGCGCCGTAACGGACTGCTGCCGATGGACGCCGACCTCGCCGTCACAGCGATGGAGGAGGCCATCGGCCACGGGGAGACCCGCCTGGTCATCGCGCGGGCGGACTGGGCCGCCATCGCGGGGTCCCGCCAGGTCCCGCTGCTGGGCGAGATCCCCGAAGCCCAGGCCGCCGCCCCCGGTGCCGCCGAGCCGGGCGAGACCTCCGGCGATGGTCCCGGCATGGTAGGAAGGATCGCCGTACTGCCCGACGCCGAGCGGCGGCAGGCGGTCCGGAGGCTCGTACGCACCGAGGTCGCCGCCGTACTCGGGCACGCCTCCGTCGCCGCCGTGGACGAGCGGCAGGGCTTCCGCGACCAGGGATTCAGCTCGCTCAGCGGCGTCGAACTGCGCAACCGCCTCGCCAAGGTCACCGGGCTGGCGCTGCCCAGCACCCTGGTGTTCGACTACCCCACTCCTGCGGCGCTCGCGGAGCATCTGCACGACGTGCTGGCTTCCGAAGTGGAGACCCCGCTCGGCGCGGTGCTGGCCAAGATCGAGGAGCTGGAGGCGCTGCTGTCCGGGCCCGGCGTCCCGCCGTCCGACCGCGAGGCCACCAGCGCCAGGCTGCGGCAGGTGCTGGCGGGCCTCCCGTCCGGCACCGCCCCGGCCGTCGACAACGGGTCCGGCGGCGCGGCCGGGGACCTGTCCACGGCGTCCGACGACGAGCTGATCAGCTTCATCAGCGACGAGCTCGGCATCTCCTGACCTCTTCTCCCGTACAGACCGTTTCTCCCGTACAGACCGTGCTCTGAAAGGCATGCCAGTGAGTGACGACCAGATACGGCACCTTCTCCGACGGGTGACCCAGGAGCTGCACAAGACGCGTGAAGAGCTCCAGGAGGTACGAGAGGGACAGCGGGAGCCGATCGCGATCGTGGGGATGGCCTGCCGGCTGCCCGGCGGCATCACCACACCCGAACAACTCTGGGAACTGGTCGCCAACGGACAAGAAGCCATCTCCGAATTCCCCACCGACCGAGGCTGGGACCTGCCACACCTCTACCACCCCGACCCCGACCACCCCGGAACCACCTACACCCGCCACGGCGGATTCCTCCACAACGCAGCCGACTTCGACGCCGACTTCTTCGGCATCTCCCGCCGCGAAGCACTCGCCAGCGACCCCCAGCAACGCCTCCTCCTCGAAACCGCCTGGGAAGCCATCGAACGCGCCGGCATCGACCCGTCCACGCTCAAGGGCAGCCGTACGGGCGTGTTCGCCGGCACCAGCGCGCAGGACTACGTGAGCGCGTCCGGGAGGGCGCCGGACGGCGTCGAGGGATACCTGATCACGGGAACGGCGGCCAGCGTGGTCTCCGGGCGGATCGCCTACACCCTGGGCCTTGAGGGGCCCGCCGTCACCGTGGACACCGCCTGCTCATCGTCCCTGGTGGCACTGCACCTGGCCGTGCAGTCACTGCGCGGCGGGGAGTCCGACCTGGCGCTGGCGGGCGGGGTGACCGTCATGGCGTCTCCGGCCACCTTCGTGGAGTTCTCCCGGCAGCGGGGGCTGTCGGTCGACGGGCGCTGCAAGGCCTTCGCGGCGGCGGCCGACGGCACCGCATGGGCCGAAGGCGCGGGATTACTGCTGGTCGAGCGGTTGTCGGACGCCGAACGCCTGGGCCACAAAGTGCTGGCCCTCGTACGCGGCACCGCGATCAACCAGGACGGCGCCTCCAACGGACTCACCGCACCCAACGGACCCGCCCAGCAACGCGTCATCCACGACGCCCTCACCAACGCAGGCCTCCACCCAGCAGACATCGACGTCGTAGAAGCCCACGGCACCGGAACCACCCTCGGCGACCCCATCGAAGCCCAAGCCATCATCAACACCTACGGCCAACGCCCCCCAAACCAACCCCTCTACCTCGGCTCCCTCAAATCCAACATCGGCCACACCCAAGCCGCCGCCGGAACCGCCGGACTCATCAAACTCATCCAAGCCCTCCACCACCACACCCACCCCCAAACCCTCCACATCGACCAACCCACCCCCCACGCCAACTGGACCCCCACCGTCCAACTCCTCACCACCCCCCAACCCTGGCCACAAACCACCCACCCCCGACGCGCCGCCATCTCCGCCTTCGGCGTCAGCGGCACCAACGCCCACATCATCATCGAAGAACCCCCGGCCCCCAAAGACACCGCCCGCCCATCCCCAAGCCGGCACGTCTCCCCTGGCCCGGCACCATCCGCTGAAGCGACCTCCTCCCCCGCACCGCAAAGCGGAGTACGGGAGAGCGGAGCGTCCGAGATCCACGGGTCGAAGAACTCCGTACCCCGGAGTGGAGTGCCGGAGAACCGTGCCTCGGGGAGCCGCGTGCCCGAGATCGGAGTGCTTCCCTGGGTGCTTTCCGCACGTACCCCTGCCGCGCTTCGCGATCAAGCCCGTAGGCTCGTCAGCCATCTGGACGGCAATCCCGGTCTGGACCCCGCTCAGGTCGGACGATCCCTGGTCACCACCAGGACCCTGTTCGACCATCGCGCCACGGTCGTCGCCGCTCCCGAGCAGCTCAACGAGGGGTTGCGTGCCTTAGCCGAGGGGCGGGCTCATCCGGGTCTCACCGTGGGAGCCGCCGCCCCCATACCGCGCACGGCGTTCCTGTTCACCGGCCAAGGCAGCCAGCACGCAGGCATGAGCCGCGAACTCCACCAAGCCTTCCCGGTTTACGCCACCACCTTCGACCAGCTCACCACCGCCTTCGACACCCACCTGCGGTTACCCGTTCCACTGCGCGAGGTCATCCTCACCACCAGGCACGCCGAACTGCTCAACCAGACCCTCTACACCCAACCGGCGCTGTTCACCCTGCAAATCTCCCTCACCCACCTGCTGAACAGCTGGGGCATCACCCCCGACATCGTCACCGGACACTCCATCGGCGCCATCAGCGCCGCCCACATCGCCGGAATCCTCACCCTGAACGACGCCACCACCCTGATCGCCACCCGCGCCCACCTCATGCAATCCCTCCCCACCGGACACGGCGCCATGGCAGCCATCCAAGCCACCGAACAAGAAATCCACACCGCCCTACACGACCACGACGACGTCACCATCGCCGCACTCAACACCCCAAACTCCACCGTCATCTCCGGCGATTACCACGGCATACATTCCGTTACCGAAGCCTTCAGGGCACAAGGCCGGAAGGCCAAACACCTCACCGTCAGCCACGCATTCCACTCAGCTCACATGGACCCCATCCTGAGTGACTTCCGTGACGCCATCTCAGCTTTGACCTTCACCCCGCCCACCATCGACTACATCTCCGACCTCACCGGCCAACCCGCCGACCCCGGCCACATCACCACCCCCGACTACTGGGCCGACCACCTACGCAACCCCGTCCGCTTTCACGACGCCATACGCAGCGTCGGCCGGGGAACCACCCCCGGCGAGGAGACCACCGCCTACCTCGAACTCGGTCCCGACGGTGTCCTCACCGCGTTCCTCCACGACACCCTGGACGGCGACGTCACCGCCGCACCCGTCCTCCGCAAAGACCGCCCCGACATCACCACCGCCCTCACCGCCGCCGCCACCACCTTCACCCACGGAACCCCCACCGACTGGACCGAACTCCTCCCCCAAACCCCCACCACAGACCTCCCCACCTACGCCTTCCAACACGAACGCTTCTGGGTGGAGCCCTCGACCACTGCCGGCGACCCGTCGGGGCTCGGCCTTGGGGCGGCCGGCCATCCCCTGCTGAGCGCCACGGTGACCCTGGCCAGTGGGGACGGAGTGCTGCTCACCGGCCGCCTCTCCCTTGCCACCCACCCCTGGCTCGCCGACCACACCGTCCGCGGAACCGTCATCGTCCCCGGCACCGCATTCCTCGAACTCGCCCTGCGCGCAGGCGACGAAGCAGGCCTCGACACCGTCGAAGAACTCATCGTCGAAACACCCCTCGTGCTCACCCAAGACGTGCACATCCAGGTAGCCGTCGACACCCCGCGAGACGGACGCCGTACGGTCGAGATCCACTCCCGGCCCCAAGACGCCCCCGCCGGCACCGAGTGGACCCGTCACGCGACCGGAGTGCTCTCCACAGGGCGCGGCGCCCCGATCGAGGGCGCGGTATGGCCGCCAGAGGGAGCCACGCCTCTCGACCTCGGGGACGCCTACGACCGGCTACGCGCGGCCGGCCTGGAGTACGGCCCGGCGTTCCGCGGCCTGGTCGCGGCCTGGCGGCGCGGGGACGAGCTGTTCGCCGAGGTATCCCTGGCGCGGGAACAGCAGTCCGAGGCCGCGCCGTACGGGGTGCATCCCGCGCTGCTGGACGCCGCACTGCACGTTGCCGCACTGACCGGCATCGACGAGCTTGAGCCAGGCCAGACCCGTCTTCCTTTCGCGTGGAACGGAGTGCGGCTGTGCGCCTCCGGAGCCACCGGCCTGCGCGTGCACGTGGTGACCTCCGGCCGCGACTCGCTGACCCTGCGGGCCACCGACTCCACCGGCACCCCTGTCATCGAGATCGGCTCGCTCCTGCTGCGCCCCGTGACCGCCGAGCAGGTGAGCACCGCCCGCTCCGCGCATCGGGACTCGCTCTTCCAGCTCGACTGGGTCGAGCTGCCCACGGCGCGGACCGACTCCGGCGACCACGACCCTCCCGTGTCCGAGGATCTGGTGGTGCTGGACCTCACAGCCGGGTTCGGCCCCGACCCCGTGTCCGGTGCGTACGCGGCGACGCACCGTGCGCTTGAGGAGTCGCGGCAGTGGCTGGTGGTGGAACGCCCGGCTCCCTCGCGCCTGGTGGTGCTGACCCGGAACGCGGTCTCCGTGACCGGCGACGACACCCCCGACCTGGCCTCCGCTCCCATCTGGGGCCTGATCCGCTCGGCACAGACCGAGCAACCCGACCGCATCCTGCTCATCGACCTGGACACCGACCCCGCCTCCCGCACAGCCCTGCCGGCCGCCCTCGCGGCGGCGTCAGCGGCCGGGGAACCACAGATCGCCGTCCGCTCCGGCACGGCGTTCCTCCCCCGCCTCGCCCGCGCCAGACAACCCGAACCCACACTCCAGCCGGGGAAGGCGTGGAACCCCGACGGCACCGTACTCATCACAGGGGGCCTGGGCGGGCTCGGGACCCTCATCGCCCGCCACCTCGTCCAGAACCACCGCGTACGCCACCTCCACCTCACCGGCCGCCAAGGCCACGCCACCCCCGGAGCACACGACCTGCGAACAGAGCTCACCGCCCTGGGAGCTCAGGTCACCATCACCGCCACCGACGTCACCAACCGGAACGAACTAACCACCCTCCTGGCCCAGATCCCCGCCGAACACCCCCTCACCGCCGTCGTCCACGCCGCCGGCACCACGGACGACGGCGTCATCGGATCCCTCACCCCCGACCGGCTCAGCGCCGTCCTCGCCCCCAAGATCGACGGAGCCTGGCACCTGCACGACCTCACCCGCCACCACGACCTCACCGCCTTCATCCTCTTCTCCTCCATCTCCGCCACCCTCGGCGGAGCAGGCCAAGCCGGCTACGCCGCCGCCAACACCTTCCTGGACACCCTCGCCACACACCGCACCACCCAAGGACTCCCCGCACTCTCCCTCGCCTGGGGACTCTGGGAACACACCAGCGGCATCACCGCACACCTCACCAACACCGACCGAGCCCGCATCACCCGCACCGGCCTCCGCCCCCTCCCCACCACCGAAGCACTCGCCCTCTTCGACACCACGGTCTTCCAGAACGGACAGCCCCCCGTCCTCGTCCCGTCACCCATCGACCTCACGGCCCGGCGCGACGACGGCGAGCTCGTACCCCCGCTGCTACGCGGCCTGGTCCGCCCCCGCCGCACCCTCGCCAAGACGGGCGCCCCGGCGGGCAGCGCACCTCTGTCCCTGACCGCGCGCCTGGCCGCCCTCAGCACGGCCGAACGCCGGACGTTCCTGCTCGACCTCGTCCGTGCCGAGACGGGCACCGTCCTGGCTCATCCCAGCCCCGCCTCCATCCCCGCCGACCGCCCGCTCGTCGAACTCGGCCTGGACTCCCTCACCGCCGTCGAACTCCGCAACCGCCTCAACACCGCCACCACGCTCAGGCTCCCCGCCACCCTCACCTTCGACCACCCCACACCACAGGCGATCAGCGACTACCTCCGTTCGGAGCTGATCGGCGATGCGCCGGACAAGGCGCCTGCCGGACTCGCGGCGGTGACCACCGGTCCGGTCGCCGACGACCCGATCGTGATCATCGGGATGGCGTGCCGGCTGCCGGGCGGCCTGGACTCGCCGGAGGCGCTCTGGCGGCTGGTGGAATCCGGCGGCGACGCCGTCTCGGAGTTCCCCGACGACCGTGGGTGGGAGGTCGAGGAGCTGTACGACGAGGACCCCGACCGGCCGGGGAAGTCCTACACCAGGCAGGGCGGCTTTCTGCGTGACGTCGCGGACTTCGACCCGGCGCTCTTCGGCATCTCGCCCCGCGAGGCGCTCGCCACGGACCCGCAGCAACGGCTGCTGCTGGAGACGGCGTGGGAGACCTTCGAACGGGCCGGCCTCGATCCGCTCTCGTTGCGCGGCAGCCGTACCGGTGTGTTCGCCGGGATGATGTACCACGACTACGCCCCCCGGCTGGACGAGGCACCCGAGGGCCTGGAGGGCTACCTCTCCAACGGCAGCGCGGGCAGCATCGCCAGCGGTCGCGTGTCCTACACCTTCGGGCTCGAGGGACCGGCCGTGACCGTGGACACCGCCTGCTCGTCCTCTCTGGTCGCCCTGCACCTGGCGGCCCAGTCGCTGCGTACCGGCGAGTCGGATCTCGCGCTGGCGGGCGGGGTGGCGGTGATGGCCTCGCCCACCGTGTTCGTGGAGTTCTCCCGCCAGCGCGGGCTGGCCGCCGACGGGCGGTGCAAGGCGTTCTCGGCGGCCGCCGACGGGACCGGCTGGGGCGAGGGGGTGAGCCTGCTGCTGCTGGAACGGCTCTCGGACGCGCGACGGCACGGTCACGCGGTGCTGGCCGTGGTACGCGGCTCGGCGGTCAACCAGGACGGGGCGAGCAACGGCCTGACCGCGCCCAACGGGCCGTCGCAGCAGCGGGTGATCCGGCAGGCACTGGCCAACGCCGGGCTCTCCGCCGCCGAGGTGGACGCCGTGGAGGGCCACGGCACCGGCACCACCCTCGGCGACCCGATCGAGGCGCAGGCGCTGATCGCCACGTACGGGCAGGACCGCCCGGACGGCCGTCCGCTGCTGCTCGGCTCGCTGAAGTCGAACATCGCGCACACCCAGGCCGCGGCCGGAGGCGCGGGGGTGATCAAGATGGTGATGGCGATGGGGAACGGCGTGCTGCCGAAGACCCTGCACGTCGACGAGCCGTCCCCGCACGTGGACTGGTCCGGCGGCGGGGTGGAGCTGCTCACCGAAGCCCGTCCCTGGCCGGACACCGGCAGGCCGAGACGGGCCGGGGTGTCCTCGTTCGGCGTGAGCGGCACCAACGCGCACGTGATCCTCGAAGAGCCGCCGCCTCGGGAAGAGCCCGAGCGGAGCCCGGCGGCACCGCGGGAGGCGCTGCCCTGGGTGCTCTCCGGCCACGTGCCCGAAGGGCTGCGCGGACAGGTCGTCAGCCTGGCGACCTTCGCCGGCGGCAGGGACGGGCTCGACCCGGCGGACGTCGCGTACTCGCTGGTCACGACCCGTGCCGTGCTCGCCGAGCGTGCCGTGGTGGTCGCCAGTGGCAGGGACGGGCTCCTGGCCGGCCTGGACGCGCTCGCGGGTGAGGGCGCGCTCCCCGGCAACGTGGTACGCGGTACGGCCGACACCGGGGGCAAGGTCGTCTTCGTCTTCCCCGGACAGGGCGGCCAGTGGCCGGGCATGGCGGCGGAGCTGCTGGACACCGCGCCGGTGTTCGCCGCCCGGCTGGCCGAGTGCGCCGCCGCGCTGGAGGAGTTCATCGACTGTTCGCTGCTGGACGTGGTGCGCGGCGTACCCGGGGCGCCCGGCCTTGACCGGGTGGACGTGGTCCAGCCGATGCTGTGGGCGGTGATGGTCTCCCTCGCCGAGCTGTGGCAGTCCCACGGGGTACGTCCGGACGCGGTGGTCGGGCACTCCCAGGGCGAGATCGCCGCCGCCGTGGTGGCCGGCGGGCTGTCGCTGCGGGACGGCGCGCGGGTGGTGGCGCTGCGCAGCCGGGCGATCCTGGCCCTGTCCGGCCAGGGTGGAATGGCCTCGGTGTCGCTTCCCGCCGGCCAGGCGCGGGCACGGCTGGCGCGGTGGGGCGACCGGCTGTCGGTGGCGGTCGTGAACGGTCCGTCGAGCGTGGTGGTGTCCGGTGAGGTGGAGGCCCTGTCGGAGCTGCTCGCCGAACTGGACGCCGACGGCGTGCGCAACCGGCGCATCCCGGTCGACTACGCCTCGCACTCCGCGCAGGTGGAGCAGATCCGTGACGACCTGGCCAAGGCGCTGGCCCGGATCCGCCCGCGTACCGGGACGGTGCCGCTGCTGTCCACCGTGACCGGCGACTGGATCGACACCGCGGAGCTGGACGCGGAGTACTGGTTCACCAACCTGCGACAGACGGTGCGGTTCGAGGCGGCCACCCGGGCGCTGGCCGAGCGGGGCCACCACGCCTTCATCGAGATCAGTCCGCATCCGGTGCTCACGGCGAGCGTGGACGAGACGATCGACACGATCGACGGACCGCCCACGGTCATCACCGGGACGCTGCGCCGCGACGAGGGCGGTCTGGGCAGGTTCCTCGTTTCGCTCGCGTCGGCGTTCGTCCGGGGGGTGGCCGTCGACTGGACCGGGGCGCTCGCGGGGTCCGATCCGAGGCGCGTCGAGCTGCCCACCTACGCCTTCCAGCGGTCGCGTTACTGGCTCGACGCCGGCCGGTCGCCGGCGGCCCGGGCCACGGGCGGCGTCACCTTGCCGGCCGAGGCGGCTCCGGTATCGCAGGCCGGACGGCTCGCCGGGCTGGGCACCGCGGAGCGCCGTGAAGCCGTGCTCGATCTGGTCCGTACCGAGGTCGCGGCGGTGCTGCGGCACTCCGAGTCGGACACGGTCGGGACCACCCGGGCGTTCCGCGAACTCGGCCTGGACTCGCTCACCGCGGTCGATCTGCGCAACCGGCTGCGGACGGCCACCGGTCTGCCGCTGCCGACCACCTTGATCTTCGACTATCCGACGCCCGCGGCGGTGACCGAGTACATCCTCGCGGCCCTCCCCGGCGGCGGCGCGGGAACCGGTGGCGAGCCCGCCGACGCGCTGACCGCTCTGACCTTGCTTGAGGCGGCCCTGTCGGGCGACACGCGTTCCGGGGATCCGGACGGGGTCCTCATCCGGCTGCGCACGCTCGTGGCCCGCTTCGACCTGGCCTTACCGGGCGGAGGGGATGGGGACGAGGAGTTCGACCTCGACTCCGCCACCGACGACGACCTCTTCGACCTCGTGGACAGGAACTGAACCAGATGGCGACTGACGAGAAGCTGCGCGAGTATCTCAAGCGTTCGATCGCGGAGACCAAGCGGGCCGAGAGGCGCCTGCGCGAGGTGGAGTCCAGATCGCGGGAGCCGATCGCGATCGTGGGGATGGCCTGCCGGCTGCCCGGCGGCATCACCACACCCGAACAACTCTGGGAACTGGTCGCCAACGGACAAGAAGCCATCTCCGAATTCCCCACCGACCGAGGCTGGGACCTGCGACACCTCTACCACCCCGACCCCGACCACCCCGGAACCACCTATACCCGCCACGGCGGATTCCTCCACAACGCAGCCGACTTCGACGCCGACTTCTTCGGCATCTCCCGCCGCGAAGCACTCGCCAGCGACCCCCAGCAACGCCTCCTCCTCGAAACCGCCTGGGAAGCCATCGAACGCGCCGGCATCAAGCCGGAGTCGCTCAGGGGCAGCCGCACCGCCGTCTACGCGGGGCTCTCGGACCGCGACTACGGCTCCCGGCTGAAGCAGGTGCCCGAGGACCTCGAGGGCTACATCGGTGTCGCCAACCTCGGGAGCGTGGTCTCCGGGCGGATCGCGTACACCTTCGGTTTCGAGGGGCCCGCGGTGACCGTGGACACCGCCTGCTCATCCTCCCTGGTCGCGCTGCACCTGGCCGTCCAATCACTGCGCGGCGGGGAGTCCGACCTGGCGCTGGTGGGCGGGGTCGCGGTGCTGTCCTCGCCTTCGGGGTTCGTTGAGTTCTCCCGG
Organism: Sphaerisporangium viridialbum; assembly: GCF_049674955.1. GTDB lineage: Bacteria > Actinomycetota > Actinomycetes > Streptosporangiales > Streptosporangiaceae > Sphaerisporangium > Sphaerisporangium viridialbum. Next base: position 5,133,782 of record NZ_CP187232.1, read on the forward strand.
CAGCGCGGGTTGTCGGTCGACGGGCGCTGCAAGGCCTTCGCGGCGGCGGCCGACGGCACCGCGTGGGCCGAAGGCGCGGGATTACTGCTGGTCGAGCGGTTGTCGGACGCCGAACGCCTGGGCCACAAAGTGCTGGCCCTCGTACGCGGCACCGCGATCAACCAGGACGGCGCCTCCAACGGACTCACCGCACCCAACGGACCCGCCCAGCAACGCGTCATCCACGACGCCCTCACCAACGCAGGCCTCCAACCAGCAGACATCGACGTCGTAGAAGCCCACGGCACCGGAACCACCCTCGGCGACCCCATCGAAGCCCAAGCCATCATCAACACCTACGGCCAACGCCCCCCAAACCAACCCCTCTGGCTCGGCTCCCTCAAATCCAACATCGGCCACACCCAAGCCGCCGCCGGAACCGCCGGACTCATCAAACTCATCCAAGCCCTCCACCACCACACCCACCCCCAAACCCTCCACATCGACCAACCCACCCCCCACGCCAACTGGACCCCCACCGTCCAACTCCTCACCACCCCCCAACCCTGGCCACAAACCACCCACCCCCGACGCGCCGCCATCTCCGCCTTCGGCGTCAGCGGCACCAACGCCCACATCATCATCGAAGAACCCCCACAGACACGGCAGGAAACCGAGCCCACACCCACCCCCAGCCAAAAGCCCTCGTCATCGCGAGAAACCACCCACCCGACGAAACTCACCCCCTCAACCGAGAACCCCATGCCCGGGAGCCGCGTGCCCGGAAGCCATGTGCCAGAGAGCGGCCTACGCGAGACCCACGTGCCCGGAAGGCACGTGACGGAGAACGGAGTCCCAGGGAGCGGGGTGCTGCCGTGGGTGCTTTCTGCTCGGACTCCTGGTGCGCTGCGCGACCAAGCACGTAAGCTCGCCGATCACCTGGACGGCGACCCCGAGCTGGACCCGGCCTCCATCGGACGCTCGCTGGTCACCACCCGGACCCTCTTCAACCACCGAGCCGTCCTCCTCGGCACCGGCGAGCAACTGACCGAAGGACTACACGCCCTGGCCGACGGACGATCCCACCCGGCCGTCACCGTTGGAGCCGCCGCCCCCACCCCGCGGACCGCGTTCCTGTTCACCGGGCAAGGCAGCCAGCACGCAGGCATGAGCCGCGAACTCCACCAAACCTTCCCCGCTTACGCCACCACCTTCGACCAGCTCACCACCGCCTTCGACACCCACCTGCGGTTACCCGTTCCACTGCGCGAGGTCATCCTCACCACCAGGCACGCCCAACTGCTCAACCAGACCCTCTACACCCAACCGGCGCTGTTCACCCTGCAAATCTCCCTCACCCACCTGCTGAACAGCTGGGGCATCACCCCCGACATCGTCACCGGACACTCCATCGGCGCCATCAGCGCCGCCCACATCGCCGGAATCCTCACCCTGAACGACGCCACCACCCTGATCGCCACCCGCGCCCACCTCATGCAATCCCTCCCCACCGGACACGGCGCCATGGCAGCCATCCAAGCCACCGAACAAGAAATCCACACCGCCCTACACGACCACGACGACGTCACCATCGCCGCACTCAACACCCCAAACTCCACCGTCATCTCCGGCGACCACCACGGCATACATTCCGTTACCGAAGCCTTCAGGGCACAAGGCCGGAAGGCCAAACACCTCACCGTCAGCCACGCATTCCACTCAGCTCACATGGACCCCATCCTGAGTGACTTCCGTGACGCCATCTCAGCTTTGACCTTCACCCCGCCCACCATCGACTACATCTCCGACCTCACCGGCCAACCCGCCGACCCCGGCCACATCACCACCCCCGACTACTGGGCCGACCACCTACGCAACCCCGTCCGCTTTCACGACGCCATACGCAGCGTCGGCCGGGGAACCACCCCCGGCGAGGAGACCACCGCCTACCTCGAACTCGGTCCCGACGGTGTCCTCACCACGTTCCTCCACGACACCCTGGACGGCGACGTCACCGCCGCACCCGTCCTCCGCAAAGACCGCCCCGACATCACCACCGCCCTCACCGCCGCCGCCACCACCTTCACCCACGGAACCCCCACCGACTGGACCGAACTCCTCCCCCAAACCCCCACCACAGACCTCCCCACCTACGCCTTCCAACACGAACGCTTCTGGGTGGACTCCCCCTCGTCCGGGCCCGGCGACGCTCGCGGGCTGGGACTCGGGGCGGCCGGCCATCCCCTGCTCGGCGCCGCCACCACCTTGGCCGGCGGGGACGGCGGGGTGCTGCTCACCGGCCGCCTCTCCCTTGCCACCCACCCCTGGCTCGCCGACCACACCGTGCAGGGAACCGTCATCGTCCCCGGCACCGCGTTTCTCGAACTCGCCCTGCGCGCAGGCGACGAAGCAGGCCTCGACACCGTCGAAGAACTCATCGTCGAAACACCCCTCGTGTTGTCCACGGACACCCACATCCAGGTACGCGTCGGCGCACCCGACGGCGATCACCGTTCTGTCGAGATCCACTCCCGCCCCGAAGGCGCCCCCACCGACGCAGGATGGACCCGCCACGCGACGGCGATGCTGGTCGAGCGGACGACCGCTCCCGGCTTCGACCTCGCGGCCTGGCCACCGGAGGCGGCAGAGCCGGTGGCACTGGAGGACGCCTACGCGACGCTGGACCGGGCGGGGCTGCGGTACGGCCCCGCGTTCCAGGGGCTGCGAGCGGCCTGGGAGCGCGGGGACGAGCTCTTCGCCGAGGTGAGCCTGCCCGAGGATCGCCACGCGGAGGCGGCCGGGTTCGGGGTGCATCCCGCCCTGCTGGACGCGGCCGTACACCTGCCCGCGCTGCTCGGACTGGCGGACGTGCCCGAGGGGCACAACCGGCTGCCGTTCGCGTGGAACGGAGTACGGCTGCACGCCTCCGGAGCCACCAGCCTGCGAGTACGCGTGGTGACGTCCGGCCCGGACTCGCTGACCCTGCAGGCCGCAGACCCCTCCGGCGCACCGGTCATCGAGATCGGCTCACTCCTCGCCCGGCTGGTCTCGGAGCGGCAACTGGCGGAGGCCCGTCCGGCCCACCAGGACTCCCTGTTCCAGCTCCACTGGACCGAGCCGGCGCTGGACGCTCCCCGGCGCGATTCGTGGGCGGTGCTCGGTGAGAACGGCCGCGCCTCGCACGACGCATTGCGCGACAGCGGTGCGACGACCTCGCTCTTCACCGACCTGGCCGCACTCAGCGAAGCACTGGACGCCGGCGAGCCCACCCCAGACCTCGTCCTGCTGCCGGTACACACACCTGCCAGCGAAGCCGACCCAGTCACCGCCACCCATACCAGGATCGAACCGATCCCCACCGCGCACACCGAGGTCGACCTCTTCCCCGCGCACCCTTGGGCGGGCCCGGTCCCCGAGGCGCACAACGGTGCCGCGCGCGTGCTCGCGGTACTCCAGGGTTGGTTCGCCGACCCTCGGTGGGTGTCGTCACGGCTGGTGGTGCTGACCCGGAACGCGGTCTCCGTGACCGGCGACGACACCCCCGACCTGGCCTCCGCTCCCATCTGGGGCCTGATCCGCTCGGCACAGACCGAGCAACCCGACCGCATCCTGCTCATCGACCTGGACACCGACCCCGCCTCCCGCACAGCCCTGCCCTCGGCCGTCGCCACCGCGCTCAACGCCCAGGAAAGCCAGCTCGCGCTACGCGCAGGACGAGCGTTCCTCCCCCGCATCACCCGCGCCGCACAACCCGAAGCCGCACCGCTGTCACCGAAGGCGTGGAACCCCGACGGCACCGTACTCATCACAGGGGGCCTGGGCGGGCTCGGGACCCTCATCGCCCGCCACCTCGTCCAGAACCACCGCGTACGCCACCTCCACCTCACCGGCCGCCAAGGCTCCAGCACCCCCGGAGCACACGACCTGCGAACAGAGCTCACCGCCCTGGGAGCTCAGGTCACCATCACCGCCACCGACGTCACCAACCGGGACGAGCTAGCCACCCTCCTGGCCCAGATCCCCGCCGAATACCCACTCACCGCCGTCGTCCACGCCGCCGGCACCACGGACGACGGCGTCATCGGATCCCTCACCCCCGACCGGCTCAGCGCCGTCCTCGCCCCCAAGATCGACGGAGCCTGGCACCTGCACGACCTCACCCGCCACCACGACCTCACCGCCTTCATCCTCTTCTCCTCCATCTCCGCCACCCTCGGCGGAGCAGGCCAAGCCGGCTACGCCGCCGCCAACACCTTCCTGGACGCCCTCGCCACACACCGCACCACCCAAGGACTCCCCGCACTCTCCCTCGCCTGGGGACTCTGGGAACACACCAGCGGCATCACCGCACACCTCACCAACACCGACCGAGCCCGCATCACCCGCACCGGCCTCCGCCCCCTCCCCACCACCGAAGCACTCGCCCTCTTCGACACCACGGTGTACGGGCCACGCGACGTGCCCGTCCTCTTCCCGGCCTCCATCGACCTCACCCCACGGCGGGACCCCGCCGAGGCCGTACCCCCCGTGCTGCGGGGTCTGGTCCGCCCGGGCCGCCGCGCCACCGCGGAGGCGGCGGCCACCGGCAGCGCACCCGCCCTGTTCACCCGGCTGGCCGGGCTCGGCGAGGACGAGCGCGAGGCGGTCCTGCTCGACCTGGTCCGTACCGAGACGGGCACGGTGCTCGCGCACCCGGACCCCGCCTCCATCCCCGCCGACCGGCCGATCATCGAACTCGGCCTGGACTCCCTCACCGCCGTCGAACTCCGCAACCGCCTCAACACCGCCACCACGCTCAGGCTCCCCGCCACCCTCACCTTCGACCACCCCACACCACAGGCGATCGCCGGCTTCATCGGACGGCAACTGGGCGAGATCGAGATCAGCGGTCGACGGCAGGCGGGCCCCGCGAAGGCGGGTGCCAAGCAGGCCACCGGCGGGCTGGCGGCCATCCACCGGCGGATGCACGAGACCGGCAGGCACGTCGAGGCCGCGGAACTGCTGCTGGCGGTCTCGCCCGTGCGCACCCGGTTCGGCGCGGCGGATCGGCACGAGCACGCGCTCGGGCCGACCACGCTGGCCACCGGCCCCGGACGCATCTCGCTCGTGTGCTTCCCGGCGCTGAGCGCGATCTCCGGACCCCACGAGTACTCCCGGTTCGGTCAGCTCTTCCGGGACGAAAGGGACGTGCACGTGGTGCCCTCCCCCGGGTTCACCTCCGACGAGGACGAGGCGCTCCCCGACTCGCTGGAAACGCTGATCAGGATGAACGTGGAGGGACTGCGCGAGAGCGTCGGCGAGGGGCCGTTCGTGATCGTCGGCCGCTCGATGGGAGGCTGCGTCGCGCACGCGGTGACCGTGGCCCTGGAGGACGAGGGACTCTTCCCGGCCGGCCTCGCGCTGATCGACAGCTACCCGATCGACGCCGCGGCGCAGGAGGGCATGGACTGGTGGCTGGGCGCGATGATCGGCGGAATGCTCGAACGGATCGACCGGTTCGACCTGAACGTGCACGACAGCAGGCTGACCACGATGGGCGCCTACAACCGGCTCTTCGTCGGCTGGCAGCCCAAGCCGGTCCAGACTCCCATCCTGATGCTGAGGGCCCAGGAGCCGCTGCGCGGCACCACCGTGCAGGCCGAGGGCGGCCGGGACTGGCGGGCGTTCTGGCCGGTGGCCCATGACGTGGTCGACATCCCCGGCGACCACTTCACGACCCTGGAGGAGCACTCCGGCAGTACGGCCGAGGCCATCAGGACCTGGGTCGAGGGCCTGAACCCCCCACCCGGCCATTGACGGCAGAGGTACGCACCACCGGCCGGCGCCTCACGACGCCGGCCGGTGGCCCCGCTCACAGGATCAGTGCCGTACGGGCTCAGACGGTCGCGGCGGTGAGCTGGCGGAGGATGCCCAGCCTGTCGGGCAGGACGGCGTACTCGACGATGCGCCCGTCACGGAACCTGATCGTGCTGATGCTCTCGCCGGTGAAGCGCCGGCCGCTCGGCGGGGCGCCGAACACCTCTCCGCGCTGCACGCCCTCGATGGTCCAGTAGACGACCACCCGGTCATCCTCGGCCACGGTGTCGGTCACCGTGGCCGTCACACCCTCCACGGCCGAGCGCAGCCAGGTGACGTGCTCGACGAAGCCCGCCCGCCCGGCGCCCAGCCCTCCTCCGGTCGGGGTGGCGCTGTCCTGGCCGTCCTCGGCGATGATCTCGTCGAGGACCTCCAGCTTCCCCTGCGAGACCACCTCCTCGTAGAAGCGCCGCGCCACGGCCTTGTTCGTCTCCGTGCTCATTGATGGCTCCTTGTCAGTCGGCTTGTCGTGGTGGTGCGTGGTCACCGGATCTCGGGAAGGGGAAGCAGGCCGAGGTTGGCGTCCAGGCCGCCGTCGACCACCAGCGACGTCCCTGTGATGTAGGACGCGGCCGGGGACGCGAGGAACCAGATCGCCTCGGCCTGCTCGCGCGGCTCGGCGAACCGCTGGAGCGGGATGTTGCGCTCGATCAGGGCCAGCAGGGCCGGGTTCTGGTGGACGCCCGCGTTGATGCGGGTGCGGGTCAGTCCAGGGGCGACGGCATTGACCCGGATCCCCTGCACCGCGTAGTCGAGGGCGGCGGCCTTCACCAGGTTGATCAGGGCGCCCTTGGTCGCGTTGTACGCCCAGTTGCCCGGGTCGGCGCGTATCCCCGCGACCGACGCGGTGACGACGATCGAGCCGCCGCCGGCGGCGCGCAGGGCGGGCGCCGCGGCCCGGATGCCGAGGATGGGTCCGCGAAGGTTGACCGAGATGATGCGGTCGGCGGCCTCCACCGCGCCGGGGTACTCGAAGGGCAGCGTGCCTCCGATCCCCGCGTTGAGGATCGCGCCGTCGAGCCGGCCGAACCGCTCGACGGCGAGCGCCACCGCGGCCTGGTTGGTGTCCTCGGCCGACACGTCACCGGCCAGGGTGACCACCCGCTCGATGTCGGCCAGCGCCTTGAGACCGGCCTCGTCGTGGTCGACCGCGACGACCCCGGCGCCGCGCTCGGCGAACAGCTCGACGGTGGCCCGGCCTATCCCGGACGCGGCGCCGGTCACCAGGACGGCCCGGAGCCGCCCTTCGGTGCCGGGCGCGGAAGTGGCAGAGGTCATCTGAGGCCTTTCAGGTCGGTAGCGGTGCCGCCGTACCCGTGCCGAGGCGCGGGACGGCCGCGAGGAGGGCGGCGGTGTACGGATGGCGCGGTGCGTCGAACACGGTGTCGACCTCTCCGATCTCGACCACCGCCCCGTCCTTCATCACCGCCACCCGGTCGCAGACCTGGCGGATGACGCCGAGGTCGTGCGAGATGAACAGCAGTGACACCCCGGCCTCCCGCCGCAGCCGGGCGAGCAGGCCGAGAATCTGGGCCTGGACCGTCACGTCCAGGGCGGACACGGGCTCGTCGCAGACGAGCACGTCGGGCCGGGGGGCGAGCGCACGCGCGATGGCCACGCGCTGCCGCTGCCCACCGGAGAGCCGGCTCGGCCGCCGCCCGAGGAAGCCCGCGTCCAGGCCGACGCCGGCGAGCAGCTCTACGACCCGGTCGCGCCTGCGGGACCCCGTGTGCTCGGGGCCGATCGCCTCGGCGACGACGCGTTCGACGGTGTAGCGCGGGTCGAAGGAGCCGAGCGGATCCTGGTCGACGAGCTGGATCCGTGGCCGCCGGTCCCGCCGCTCGCGCTCGCGCAGGCCGCTCCACGCCTCACCGGCCAGCCGCACCGTTCCGGCGTCGGGGTCGAGCTCGGCGAGGACGAGGCGGGCGGTGGTGCTCTTGCCCGATCCGGACTCGCCGACGAGCCCGAGCGCCTCCCCGGCCATCAGGTCGAAGGACACGTCGTCGACGGCGGTACGCCTGCGGCCGTCGAGGGACCGGAACCGCTTGGTGACCCCCCGCACCTCCACGACCGGCCCGCCGGTCACGGGCGGGGTCCGGGGCGGCGCCGGGGCGCGGGCGGGGGCGGGACGTACGCCGGGGTGCCAGCAGCGGGCCCGGTGGCCCGGCTCCAGGTCCACCGAGGGCGGCGTCTCCGCCCGGCAGCGGTCGTCGGCGAGCGGGCAGTGGGGGGCGTACGGGCAGCCGGTCCCCGCGGGCCCGGCCGGCCCCGGCGCCTCGGAGGCCACCCGCGGCCCGTCCACGCTGGGCACCGCCGCGAGCAGCCCGGCGGTGTACGGGTGCGCGGGCTCGGAGAGCAGGCGGGAAGCGGGCCCCTCCTCCATCACCAGACCCGCGTACAGGATGGTGACGCGATCGGCCAAGCGGGCCACCACCGCGAGGTCGTGGCTGATCAGGAGCATCGCCGTGCCCGCGTCCTTCATCGCCCGCAGCAGCTCGAGCACCTGGGCCTGGACCGTCACGTCCAGGGCGGTGGTCGGCTCGTCGGCGATCAGCAGGGACGGCCGCGCGGCGATGGCCGAGGCGATGAGCGCCCGTTGCCGCAGCCCGCCCGACAGCTCGTGCGCGTACTGCAGGAGGCGTTCCTCCGGGTGCGGGATGCCCACGTCGGCGAGCAGCCCGAGCACCCGTTCCTCCAGGCCGTCCCGGGTGGCGAGGCCGTGCACCTCAAGCGGTTCGGCCACCTCGTCCCCGACCCGCCGCAGCGGGTCGAGCGAGCTCAGCGCGTCCTGCAGGACGTACCCGATGTGACGCCCGCGCAGCCGCCGCCACTCCCGGCGGCTCAGCCCGCGCAGGTCGCGCCCCTCGAAGGCGAGGTTCTCCGCGCGCACGGCGGCCGTTTCGCCCGCGAGCCCCAGCAGGGTGCGGGCGGTGACGCTCTTGCCGGACCCCGACTCGCCCACCAGGGCCACGCATTCGCCCGCCCGTACCGAAAGGCTCACGTCGTGTACGGCATGGACGACCCCGTGGCGGGTGGTGAAGTCGACCGACAGCCCCGCGATCTCGACCAGCGGCCGGCCGCTCATCCGCGCTCCCCGCCCTCGTAGCGGTCGCGCACTGCCCGGCCGACCACCGTCACGGACATGACGGTCAGCGTGATGGCCGCGCCGGGGAAGATCCCGAGCGTCCACGCGGCGCCGAGGTAGTCGCGGGCCTGGGCCAGCATCGATCCCCATTCGGGGTCGGGCGGCTGCGGGCCCAGCCCGAGGAAGCTGAGCGACGCGCCCGCGATGATCGCCGTCCCGACGTTCATCGTCGCCAGCACGAGCAGCGGCGCGAGCACGTTCGGGGCGATGTGCCGGGCGACGATCAGCCACCTGCCGACCCCCAGGTTGACGGCCGCCCGTACATAGGCCGAGTCGCGCACGACGACGGCACGTACGCGGACGATGCGGGCGAACCCCGGTGCCAGGGAGATGGTGATCGCCACCATGACGTTGCCGGTGCCCGGTCCGAGCACGGCCACCACGAGCAGTGCCATCAGGATGCTGGGGAAGGAGAGCAGGACGTCGGCGACGCGCATGGCCGCCTCGTCGACGAGCTTGCCGCCCAGCGCGGACAGCAGTCCCCAGGCAGAACCGGCGAGCCCGGCCAGCAGGGTGGAGCCCACCCCGACCAGCAACGAGGATCGCGCGCCGTGGACGACGCGGGCGAGGACGTCGCGCCCCAGTTGGTCGGTGCCGAACGGGTGTCCGTGCCCGGGCGGGCGCAGCGCGACGGAGGGGTCCACCTGGTTGGGGTCGCCCGCGAGTAGGCCGGGGAAGGCGGCGGCCACGCAGACCAGTGCGAGGCACGCCCCGGCGACGATCAGGCCGGGCAGGACGGGCAAGCGGCGCGACGTCCGGCTCACCAGCCGCGCGCCGGCCGTACGGTGGGGAACGAACCCACCCGCCGAGGCCGCCGGAGCCGTCGAGGCCCCCGAAGCCGCTGGGTCCGCCGAAGCCCCCAAGGCACCCGAGGTCGCCGAAGCGACGGGCGGCGGGACCGGCGCGGGAGCGGTCACAGCGCGACCTGCCGCATGCGGGGATCGACCACACGGTAGAGCAGGTCGAGACCCATGTTGATCAGCGAGAAGGCCGCCGCGGCGAGCACGACGACCCCCGTGACGACCGGGAAGTCCCGCCCCTGGACCGCCGACACGACCACCTGGCCGATGCCCTGCCGGGCGAAGACCGTCTCCACCACGACGACCCCGCCGAGCAGTTCGCCGAGTGCCCACCCCGAAAGGGTCAGGACCGGCAGGGCCGCGTGGCGCAGTGCGTGGCGCAGCCGGATGCGGTTCTCCGTCGCGCCCCTCGACCGGGCGGTGAGGGCGAACGGCTGCTCCAGCGCGTGCTCGACGCCCTCGCGGGTGACCTGGGAGAGCACCCCGGCGATCGACAGCGTCAGGGTCAGCCACGGCAGCACGAGCGCCGGGAGGCCGTCGTCGCCGAGCACGGGGAACCAGCGCAGGTGGAAGGAGAACGCGATGAGCAGCAGCGTGCCGATCCAGAAGTTCGGCGTGGAGATCGAGCAGAACTCGAAGACCCGGGACACCGCGCGGGTTCGCGGACGCCCCGCGGTGAGCACGGCCAGCGTCACCGCGAGCGCGAACCCGAGGACCATGGCGCCGCCGGCCAGAGCCGCGGTCGCCCCGAGCTGGTCCAGGATGACGCCGCCCACCGCCTGGTTGAGCTGGTAGGACCGGCCGAGGTCGGCACGGAGCAGCCTGCCGGCGAAGATGGCGTACTGCACCACGAGCGGCTGGTCCAGGCCGTACTGGGCGCGGATCGCGTCGAGCACGGCCGGTGTGGCGGTGGCCTGGACCCCTCCGGCGATCACGCGGGCGGGGTCCCCCGGCACCAGCCGCATGCCGGCGAAGGCCAGCGTCGCCGCGCCCCACAGGACGAACACGATCTGCGCCAGCCTGCGCAGCAGCCAGCGTGCCAGTGGTGGCATCGGCGCTACGCCTTCAGCCAGGCGCCGTGGAACGTGGGATAGGTCTGCACGTCGAAGGTGACGCCGCCGACCTTGTCGGAGAACCCGTTCAGCTGCACCGGCGTGTAGAGCGGCAGCACGTACGCCTTGTCGAGCACCTCGCGCTGGACGGCGGCGTAGTCGCGGGCCGCCGTCGCGGGGTCCGAAGTCTCCGCGGCCTCCTGCACCCAGTGGTCGATCTCGGGCGAGTCCACCAGCGCGACGTTGCCGCCGGCCTTCGCGTAGGTGTTGCCGGAGGCGAACGCGAAGCGCAGGACGTCGGGGGTGGGCCTGGCGAAGCTCACGTCGACCAGGTCGTACTCCCCTCCGATGAGGTACTTGCTGACGAAGGCGCCGGTGTCGACGGCCGGTCGGTCGATCTTGATGCCGACGAGCTTGGCCTGGGCCTGGATGCCCTCGGCGAGGACGTCGCGCTGCTCCTTGTTACCCTCGGCCCAGTACGGCCAGGTCAGGGTCAGCTCTTTGCCGTCCTTGACGCGGTAGCCGTCCTTGCCGGTCTGCTTCCAGCCGGCCTCGTCCAGCAGTTGCCCGGCCTTCGCGGGGTCGTAGGAAGAGAGGGCCTGCTCGGCGCCCGGATCGTACCCGGCCGTGGTCGCGCTGAGCGGGTTCTTCACCGCCTTGTAGTAGCCGAAGTAGATGTTCTGGACCAGTTGCTCGACGTTGACGGACGCCGAGAGCGCCCGGCGGACGCCGAGGTCGCGGAGCGGTCCCCGCGTCTGGTTCAGGTAGAGGTTGTAGTTGAGGCCCGGTGTCTCGCGCACCCCCAGGCTGAACCCGGAGAGCGACTTCAGCGCCCCCGCGTCGACCGGCGGCACGCCGGCGACGCCCTGCACCTGCCCGCTGGTCAGCGCCCCGTAGCGGGTGGCGTCCTCGGACACGAACTCGAAGTTCAGGCCGTCCAGATAGGCGGCTCCCTGGTGGGACGCGCCTGCGGGGGGCGAGGTGTAGGCCGCGTACTTCTTCAGCGTGACGCGCTTGTCCTTCTCCCAGGAGACGTACGAGAAGGGACCGGTGCCGACCGGCAGGTAGTCCGCGACCGGCTTCCGCAGCGCGGCGGGGCTCTGGATGCCGAGGTACGGGACCGAGAGCGCCTGCAGGAAGGGCGTGAACGGCCGGGAAAGCGTCACCTCCACGACCAGGTCGCTCACCACCCTGGCCTTCCGGTAGGGAGCGATCAGCGAGGCCGCGTACGCGGACTTGGTCGCGGGGTCGACCACGTGGTCGAGCGACGCCTTGACGGCATCGGCCGTGAGCGGGGTGCCGTCGTGGAACCTCACCCCTTCGCGCAGGGTGAAGGTGTAGGTCCTGCCGTCATCGGAGACCTTCCACTCCTTGGCGAGCCACGGGCCGAAGCGGTCGGCGCCGGTCTGCACCACGAGCGAGTCGAAGATGTTCCGGTCGATCAGCCCGGTGACCGCGGTCGCCGCCACGGCGGGGTCGAGCGTGACCTGGGTGCCCGCGACCGCGTAGCGCAGCGTGCCGCCGGGCACCGGGCCGCCCGCGGCGGTCCCCGTCGCCGCCGGCTCCGTACGGCCGCGCAGCGCGATCACGGCGACGAGCGCGACCAGGACGGCGACCGCCAGGATGACGAGCAGCGCGGGACGCCGGGAGCGCAGCCGGCGCCGCGCCCTCAGCGGCCTGTCTTCTTCGGTACGGGTTGCCGGGCTTTCCGTGGATGACATCGTGCGGCCGTTTCTGTCGCGGTGGGGCAGGCGAGGGCGGTATGCGGGGACGATCGCGCACCATTTCAGGCACGGCGCAGCCGAACGGCCAGGGCCGTCGAATAAAGCGTTATCGTGGCCCGGCTCCGGGCTTTATGTCGACTTCCCGAGCCATCACGGAAAGCCTGGATGGCGTGAATCGTCACTGGTGGAAGGGCTTGTTCACCCGCGCGGGGAGGGACGGGCGCCGCGCCGGCGTGGGCGTACATCGCCCGAACCAATCTTTCAGTGACATAGGCCGATCACACCATAATCACCGGTTTCCGTCAACGCGACTTGCGACTTTCTCCTATCGATAGGCGGGAAATCTTCGGAGTAATTTAATTTCCCGATGAATGTCCATTTGAAAAGGTAATGGGATACCCGCCCCGGACATGGAGAACGGCCCGCATCGGGCGCGTGGCATCGAGACGCGCCCGGCGTACGGGCCGGCACGGAGGCGGAAGCGGACCGATCAGAGCAGAACGGTGCGCGCCGGGATCAGGGAGGCGAAGAACTTGCCGAGCGTCGCGCGGGCGCTCTCCACGATCCTCGGGTCGAGCCCTCGCCTGCTCGCGAGGCGCACGGCGACCGATCCCTGCCCGGGCAGCTCGATGATCTCCTCCAGCCCGGGCGGGGCGCTGCCCGTGGTCGGAAGCAGGGCCACCCCGAGCCCGGCCCTGACTCCCGCGAGAATGCCGTCCAGGTTGGTCGCCTCGGCGGTGATCGTCACCGCCCAGCCCGCGTCCTCGAGGGCTCGCAGGGCCTGCTGACGCAGGCTGCACGGCTCCTGGAAGGCCACCAGGCGCAGCAGGTTGCCCGAGGAGGGCGGCGCCCAGCCGGGCGCGGCGAACCAGCGCAGCGGGAGCGACCCCACCTCCACGCCGGTAACCGTGGCCGTGGCGCCGAGGATGAGCGCGATGTCGACCGTGCCGCGCACGGTGGCCTCGGCCAGCTCGGTGGTGCGGTCGAGCCGGAAGACCATGTTGTGCCCCGGGAAGGCCGACCGCAGCTCGGTGAGGAGCTCGGGCAGCACCTGGTCGGCCGCGTGCTCGGTCGCGCCGACGGTCAGCGTCGCCGCCCGTTCGACGCCGAGCCGGCCCATCGCCTCGTCATGCGCGGCGAGGAGCCGCCTCGCCTCCGCCAGGAGGACCTCCCCGGCGGCGGTGAAGCGAGTCCCGCGCCCGGTGCGCTCGACCAGGGGCTGGCCCACCACACGCTCCAGCGCGCGGACATGCTGGCTCACGGTGGGCTGGCTCGTCCGCAGCACGGACGCCGCCCGCCCGAAGCCCCCGCTATCCGCGATGGTCACGAACGTTCGCAACTGCACGAGGTCCAACAGGGCGGCCATGACTGCATGCTACTCGAAAAACCCACTATTTCTACCTAAAATGTCGGTTGTATCAATCGTGAGATTCGGGACTATGAGAAGAAGTCTTTGCATTGATATCTTCTCATCATGAACGAGATACGACGTCGCGAGCTGTCTGATGTGGAGGCGTTGAAGGCGCTCGCGCATCCGCTGCGGCAGCGGCTGCTCACGCGGCTCCAGCATCGCGGGGCGGCCACCTCGGCCATCCTGGCGGCCGAGTTCGGCGAGGACCGCGGCGCCACGAGCTACCACCTGCGGCAGCTCGCGCGGTACGGCTTCATCGAACAGGACACGGCACGCTCGTCCGGGCGCCGCAAGTACTGGCGCTCCGTTCCCCTTGACCTGCGCCTGCCCCGGGGTTTGCAGGCCGAGGCAGAGGTCGCGGCGCGTGAGGTCGGCCGCCAGTGGCAGCACCGCGCCGAGGCCGAGCTGGCGGCCTTCCGCGCCGGCGAGGACGCCTACGGCGCGTTCGGCGACGCCGCGATGACCTCTCTGGGCGGCACCACGCTGACCGCCGAGGAACTGGCCGGTTTCACCGAGGAGTACATCGCCCTGCTCAGCCGCTGGCGCAGGGACCCCGACGAGGCGCCACCGGAAGCACGGCACATCACCGTCGTCTTCCATGCCTTCCCCACCCCCGACCAGGAAGAGACCACATGACACCCCCCGCCGCACGAAGGCAGTCGCTCTGGCGCAACCGGGACTTCATGGCCCTGTGGAGCGGTCAGATCGTGTCCACCCTTGGCACCCGGATCAGCGCGACGGCGGCGCCGCTGCTGGTTCTCGCCATGACGGGCTCCCCGGCGGACGCCGGGCTGATCGGCGCCGCCGCGACCGTGCCCTACCTGGTCGCGCACCTGCCGGCGGGCACGCTCGTGGACCGCTGGAACCGCCGCCGCATCATGCTGGCCGCCCAGCTGACCGCGTGCGCCGCCATCGCGAGCATCCCGGTCGCCTTCTGGCTGGGGGCGCTGACCCTGACCCATCTGGCGATCGCCGTGTTCGTCCAGGGAACCTGTTTCGTGTTCTTCGGCGTCGCCGAGGAGGCCGCCCTCCCCAAGATCGTGCAGGCGCCACTGCTGCCCGCCGCGATCGCGCAGAACGAGGCCAAGGGCCGGGGTGCCGCCCTGGCGGGGCCGCCGCTGGGGGGCCTGCTGTTCGGGATCGGCCACGCGCTGCCGTTCGTCGCCCACGCGATCTCCTACCTGGTCGCCTCGGTGGCCCTGCTGTTCGTCCGGCGCGACCTGCAGGACAGGAGGGCGGTGCCCCCCGGGTCACTGTGGCGGGACACCATCGCGGGGCTGCGCTGGCTGTGGGGTCACTCGTTGATACGGGCCGCGGTCGTTCTGGTCGCCGCGAGTAACCTGATCTTCGCCGGGCTCAGCCTGGTGCTGGTCGTCCTGGCGCGGGAGCAGGGCGCCTCGTCCACCGAGATCGGCCTGATGCTCGGTATCTACGGCGGCGGCGGGCTGCTCGGGGCGTTCGCGGCCGGGTGGCTTCACCACCTGTTCACGCCCAGGTCCGTCGTGATCGGCGTCAACTGGATCTGGGCCGCGCTGCTGCCCCTGCTCGCGGTGGCGCCGAACTGGTGGGCGCTGGGCGCGATCGGCGCCGCCACGGCGTTCATCGGCCCGATGTGGAACGTGGTGATAGGGACCTTCCAGCTGACGCTGGTGCCCAACGAGCTGCTGGGCCGGGTCGGCAGCGCGTCCATGACGGTGGGCTGGGGCGTGATGCCGCTGGGCTCTCTGGGTGCCGGCTACCTGCTCGCCGAGGCCGGCCCCGTCGCCGCCGTGCTGGTGCTCTCCGCCGCCATGCTCGTCACAGCGGTCGTGGCGACCTTGAACCGTTCGGTCAGAGCCGCCCCGGCGGCGCCCGCCGCGGACGGGGACAGTTCCGCACTAGAACCGCTGAAAAGCGATCATTGACCGGCATTTGACAAAAAGTTACATTACGTCGGCAGATCGGGGGTCCCGGTGCTCGAAGGGAGAACCGTCCTAATGATGCGACGAGTCCTGATTTCTACGGCGGCAGCCGTACTCTTCGTCGTTTGGGGTGTTCCACCGGCCGCCTTCGCGGTGGACGGCACCCGAACTCCGTCGTCTCCCTCCTACACGGTCACCCTGACCAGCAACGCCGCCGGCAGCACCTGGACCGGGCACGAGAGCGTCACCTTCTCCAACCCCTCCGCGGACCCACTGACCGAGGTCTACCTGCGGTTGTGGGACAACTACCACGGAAGCTGCCCGTCCACGCCGATCACCGTGACCAACGTGACCGGGGGCACACCGTCCCCGCTGTCGGTCTCCTGCACCGCGCTGAAGATCGCGCTGCCCGCGCCGCTCAACCAGAACCAGAGCGCCTCGGTCGGGTTCGACCTGAGCATCGTGGTGCCCGCGGGCGCCGACCGGTTCGGCCGCGACGGCTCCTACAACTTCATCGGCAACGCGCTGCCGGTGCTGGCGGTCCGCGACGGCAGCGGCTGGCACCTCGACCCGTACTCCAACAACGGTGAGTCCTTCTACGGGCTGATCAGCGACTACTCGGTCACGCTCGACCACCCGACCTCGCTGCTGGTGCCGGCCACCGGCACGTCCGTCGACACGCCCGGCACGTCGGGCCGTACGGTCACCACGGCCACCGCCAAGAAGGTGCGCGAGTTCGCCTGGGCGGCCGGGCCGTTCGTCAAGACGACCAGCACCACGACCACGGGCGTGGTGGTGAACGTCTACCGGGTGAGCTCGATCAGCGCCACCAACGCCGGCTCGATGATGACCACCGCGAAGAACTCGCTGGTCGCCCACGCGGGGCGGTTCGGTGCCTACCCGTACGGCGAGGCGGACGTGGTGCTGGACAACAACTTCTGGTTCGGCGGCATGGAGTATCCCGGCTTCGTGCTGGACATCGTCAGCTCCACGGCGCTGGCGCACGAGCTGGCCCACCAGTGGTGGTACGGCATCGTCGGCGACGACGAGTACACCAGCCCGTGGCTCGACGAGTCGTTCACCGACTACGCGACCGACCTGTACAACAACATCTCGGGGACCAACTGCTGGAACAACGTCTCCTGGCAGTCGTCCGCCGAGAAGATCAGCAACTCGATGGCCTACTGGGACGCCCATTCGAGCCGGTACGGAACCGTGGTGTACACCTACGGCAAGTGCGCGCTGCACGACCTGCGGCGCACGATCGGCACCACGGCGATGGAGAACCTGCTGAGGAACTACGCCGCGTCCCACTGGTACGGCGTCTCGACCACCGCCGAGTTCAAGGCCGCCGCCCAGGCCGCGACCTCGGTGAACCTGTCGTCGTTCTGGACCACCCACCGCATCGACGGCTGAACGACGCCGCCGGGTGAGTCCGGCCAGGCCCGGACTCACCCGGCACGGCTCAGATCACGGTCTCCCACCAGCCGTCCACGGCGGGCGACGCGTCGACGTCGACGTGCTCGCCCGGCCGTGGCACCACGATGCGGGCGTCGCGCGCCTTGGCCTCCCGCCACAGCCGGTCGACCGGCTCGGCCCACGGATGCAGGGCGAGCGTGAACGTGGCCCAGTGCACCGGCAGCAGCAGTTCGCCGCCGAGGTCGATGTGGGCGTTGACCGCCTCCTCCGGGTTCATGTGGATGTCGGGCCAGGCCGGGCTGTACGCGCCGATCGGCATCAGCGTCAGGTCGAACGGGCCGTGCTCGGCGCCGATGCGGGCGTAGCCGTCGAAGTAACCGGAGTCTCCGGCGTAGAAGACCCTGCGCCCGGCGCCCGCGACCGCCCAGGATCCCCACAGCGTGTCGTTGCGGGACAGGGTGCGTCCCGAGAAGTGCCTGGCCGCGGTCGCGGTGAACCGCAGGCCCGCGACCTGCGCCTCCTCTTCCCAGTCGAGCTCGATGACGCGCTCGCTCGGCACTCCCCACTTCTCCAGGTGCGCGCCGATGCCCAGCGGCACGAGGAACGGCGCCGACTGGACGCGGGTGAGCGTGCGCACCGTCGCCAGGTCGAGATGGTCGTAGTGGTCGTGCGAGATCACGATCGCGTCCACCTCGGGCAGCGCGCCGAGGCCGGCCGGGACCGGGTGCAACCGCTTGGGCCCGACGAGCTGCGAAGGCGAGACCCGCTTGCTCCACACCGGATCGAACAGCACGCGGCGTCCCTCGATCTCGACCAGCGTCGACGCGTGACCGAACCACACGACGCCCAGCCCGTCCGGTGAGGGGACCGCCAGCGACGGCACCACCAGCGGCACGGGGGCGGACGGGCGGCGCTTGTCGCGCCCGGTGAGCATCTCGCGGACGAGGCCGGGAGGAGGCCCGGAGGGCACGCCCGTCTCCCCCGGCATGGGATTGCGGAAGGCGCCGTCCTTGAACTGCGGCGACCGCAGGATGCGGGCGGCCCGTTCCTCACCCGACCGGAGGGGCCGCGCGCCCAGCTCCGCCGGAATGTCGTGCAACGCCCATCCCGCGGCCACGGCGGCACCGCCAGTGAGAACCCGCTTCAGCGTTCGGCTTCTTGCCATCCGCTCACACCCCCAGATCAGCTTCTATCCTGCCGAACCGCTCGCGGTGTCGCCGATGTTCCCGCCCCGCGTATTTTCCCCATTCCGCCCTGGACGGACGCTAGGACGATCGGGACGGGTTCGGCCCCGGCCATGCCGGGCCGGGGCCGAACAGGAGGGATGGTCAGGGAAGCTCGAAGTTCGGCGTCAGGGCGGCGCCGCGGTTCGGGTGGTACAGGTCGTAACCGCGCGGGTCGCACTGGAGGCCACCGTTGATGCAGTGGGTGACCAGGGCGTTGAGGATGGCCATGTTGTCCCACGCGTTGAAGAAGTCGTAGTGCCACGAGTATCCGCGACCGCTGGCCAGCCGCGCCTGCGACAGGTCACCGCTCGCCGGGAATGCGATCTTGAACTCGAGCATCGGCACCGCCACCGGGTGGGTGGCCGGGCAGTAGCCGTTGACGGGGTACGCCATGTGGCTCTTGTGGTCGGCGCTGTCGAGGTCGACACCGTTCCAGCAGCTCGGCGCCTGGAAGCGGACGTTCACCTGGCTGCCGGCCGGGCAGGACGTGGGGATGTCCCAGACCTTGGAGATGTTCCCGCACTCGAAGCCCTCGACCGCGCCGGGCGAGTCGCGGAACTGCTCCAGCGTGGCGCTGGGGCTTCCGACGACGAAGCGCAGGCCCTGCGGGAAGTTCTGCACCCGCCAGTACTCCAGGATGCCGGACTTGTAGTAGATGACCTGCAGTCCCGTCGGCTGGACCAGCGTGTTGCCGTTGTAGAAGCTCGGGAACCAGTAGGCCGACTTGTCGTGCGGGTTGGTGCACGACGTGCCGCCCGCCAGCAGTGATGTGAGGTTGCTGCTCGCGTTGGTCGTGGTGTTGCCGACGAAGGTGTGCATGTGGGAGGCGCCGGGGAGCCCCGGGAAGACGATCGGGTCGTCGGGCCGGTTCTGCGTGAACGAGCAGTTGGCCTGGAACTCGTGGTGGGTCACCAGGTCGGTGAACGTCGGGCTGGGGATGGGCGTGGAGCCGCTGCCGCCCGTGCCGTAGACCTTGAACTCCCAGAGGGAGTAGCCGTACCCGGTGCCGCGCGCGGTGCCGTACATCCGGACGTAGCGGCCGCTGCCGGACACATTGAGGGTCTGGTTGCCGCCGGTGCCGGTGGTGGTCGAGTAGATGTCGGTCCACGTCGTGCCGTTGGCGGAGGTCTGGATCTTGAAGGCCTTGCCGTACGCGCCTTCCCAGTTCAGCACGACCTGGGAGACCGTCGCCGTGGCGCCGAGGTCGACCTGGAGCCACTGCGGGTCGCTGTACGCGCTGGCCCAGCGGGTGGTGGCGAGGCCGTCGACGGCGGCTCCGGCGGGGGTGCCTCCTGCCTCGACGGAGGACGCCGTCGCGGGCCTGCCCTGCGACAGCAGACTGTCCGCCGCCATGGCAGGGGCGACGATCGCCAGGCCGGCCGCGACGAGCGCGATCAGCGTGGCGGTGACCAGTCCCAGGCGGAACCGGACGGGACTTCGAGACGAATGCACGGCCTCTCCTTCTGATGGGGGGTGTCCTGCCGACGGGCACGGCAGGCGGGAGAGCGCTCTCCAACGAGATTGGCCGCCCATGTCAATGCTTGTCAAGACACCCGGCTCCACCAATCTGAAACGTCCTGTTCACACCCGTGAAACGGCATCGTCCCGCGATCATCCGCCGGGCGGCGACAGCCGGAGGCCACTCAAGGGGGTGCCTTGCAGGGGATACGCCTTATCAGGAGAAGCCACCCGCGCCTGAGCAGCCGTTTTCGAGCCGGCGAGGAAAGAGTCTTGACATCGTCGATCCCCCCAGGCAGTCTCGGACATGGAGAGCGCTCTCCCAATCTCCCCTCAGCTCTGCCCGATATCGATCGACGGCGCCGGAAGGCGTCCTGACCATGGCCTTCATCCGGTGCGCGCCCCGGTCTCAGGAGACGCTGTCCCGGCCGGCCATCACCCGGCGCATGTCGCCCATCGCCCGCAACATCCCTCGTACGGTGCCGGTGACCTTCGAGTGGCCCACCCGGGGCAGATAGTCCACCTCGGCCTCACCGATCCGCCAGCCCGCCGCCGCCGCGCGCAGGACCATCTCCAGCGGGTACCCGAAGCGCCGGTCGGCCACCCCGAGCGCCAGCAGTTCGGCGCGACGGCACGCCCGCATCGGGCCGAGGTCGTGCAGGGGGGCGCCGGTCGTGCGGCGCAGTTTCCCGGCCAGTACGGCGTTGCCCAGGCGGGCGTGCACCGGCCACGCCGCACCCAGGTGGGGCACGCGGCGGCCGAGGACCAGATCATCCTCGCCGGCCACGATCGGCGCGGCGACCCTCGGTAGTTGCTCGGGGTCCAGGGTCGCGTCGGCGTCCATGAAGCACACGATGTCCGTGGTCGCGGCGATCAGCCCGGCGTGGCAGGCGGCGCCGAACCCCCGACGGGGCTCGTACACCACCCTCGCCCCGTGCTCGGCGGCGATCCGCGCGGACGCGTCGGTCGAGCCGTTGTCCACCACGATCGCGCGGAAGCCGCGCGGCATCCGCGCGAGCACCCACGGCAGGGCCGCCTCCTCGTCCAGGCAGGGCAGCACCACGTCGATCTCCATGCTTCAACGCTAGGGAACCGAAGCTCCCAAGCCTTATGGGATGGTGACTCGTTTCCGAGAAATGACCAGGTCAGGCCGATGGCAAGCCGATGATCGACGATTCGGAGGCCCACGTGTGGCCGGCCGGTTCGCCTGGTCGCGGCGGCCGGTCCGTGCCGAGCCGAGCAAGGGTGAGCATCTCGCTAACCGAGGGCTGAGCGGGCGCTGTCCTGGCTTTTCCTACCTTGGGGCGCATGAGAGTACGGCACTATGTTCTGGCGATCGCCGTCGCAGGCGTGCTGGGCGGGTGCGGAGGCGGAACGCCGGCCGCCGCCCCCTCGTCGCCGCCGGCCCCCTCGCCTCCGGCCTCGGCCGCACCGACCTCGCATCCCACCGAGTCCAGCCCCCCAGGTGACATTCCCGACGACACGGTCTTCCTCGCCTACCGGCCCCCGGACGGGTCGTACGAGGTCAAGGTGCCGGAAGGGTGGGCACGCATGGACCTGGCGACCGGGGCGAGCTTCACCGACAAGCTGAACAGCGTCCGCGTCGAGTTCCTCAAGGCGTCCCCTAGCCCGATCGCGAGCGCCGACATCCGGAAGACCGAGCAGGTGACCAGGAAGGGGGGCACGGCCACGAGGATCGTCTACCGGGCCGACAGCGCGCCGGATCCGGTAACCGGCAAGGTCGTCAGGGACGAGGTGGAGCGCTACGAGTTCAGCCGGAACGGCGGCGTAGCCGTGCTCACCCTGTCGGGGCCGGTCGGCGCGGACAACGTCGATCCGTGGCGCACCATATCCGACTCCTTCCGGTGGACGCCGTGATCCTGCGGGCCGAGGAGCTCTACCGCTTCTACCGGGCGGCCGAGGAGGAGACCCGAGCCCTGCGCGGCGTCTCGCTGGAGGTGGCGCCAGGAGAGGTGGTGGCGGTCACCGGCCCGTCCGGCTCGGGCAAGTCCACGCTGCTGGCCTGCCTGGCGGGGCTCGACGACCCCGACGGGGGCACGGTGCGGATCGACGGCCACCGGATCAGCCACCGGCCCGATGCCGAGAGGGCCGCCCTGCGGGCGCGGCTGGTCGGGGTGCTGTTCCAGAGCGGCAACCTGATCGAGCACCTCACCGTGGCACAGAACGTGGACCTCGCGCAGCGGCTGGCCGGGCGGACCGCCCCCGGCTGGCGTGACGAGCTGCTCGGCGGCCTTGGGCTGTCCGGCAGGGCCCGTAACCGGCCGAGCAGGCTCTCCGGCGGCGAGGCGGCGCGCGCCGGGCTGGCCGTCGCACTGGCCAACCGGCCGGCCCTGCTGCTCGCCGACGAACCCACCGGCGAGCTGGATCAGCGCAGCGAGACCCCGGTGCTGAAGCTGATCCGCGAGCGGGCGGCCCAGAACACCGCTGTGGTCATCGCCTCGCACAGCCCCGCCGTACGGCGGCTGGCCGACCGGGTGATCACGCTGAAGGACGGACGGGTGACATGAACGAGCTCGTGCGCTGCGAGGACGTGGCGCGTACGTACGGCAGGGGCACCGGGGCGCTGGTCGCCGTGCACGGCGTGACCTGCGCGCTGCGGCCCGGCGACCGGGTCGCGGTGACCGGCGCCTCCGGTTCCGGCAAGACCACGCTGCTCCACCTGCTCGCCGGGCTCGACCGGCCCACCGCGGGGACGATCCGCTGGCCCGCCCTGGACGACCGCCCGCAGGGGCGGATCGGCGTGGTCTTCCAGGGGCCGAGCCTGCTGCCGCCGCTGGACGCCGTGGAGAACGTGGCGCTGCCGCTGCTCATCGCCGGATACCCGGAGGCCGAGGCGAGGCGCAAGGCTCTGCGCGCCTTGGAGGCCGTCGGTGTTCACGACCTGTCGGGCAAGCTGCCCGAGGAGTTGTCGGGCGGGCAGGCGCAGCGGGTGGCGGTGGCCCGCGTGCTGGCCTCGTCCCCGCGTCTGGTGATCGCCGACGAGCCGACCGGGCAGCTCGACTCCGCCCTCGCCCTCCATGTCATCGACCTGCTCGCCGGCGTCACCGAGGAACTCGGCGCCGCCCTGGTGGTGGCCACCCACGACCCGCTCATCGCCGATCGGCTGCCGCGGCGCTGGGAGATGCGCGCCGGCGTGCTGCGAGGAGACCTCACATGCTCATCCTGATCTGGCTGCGCGGCCTGCTGGCCCGCCGTACGGGCCGGCTCGCCGCCGCCGCGGCGGGCATCGCGATGGCCGTGGCCCTGCCGGCCTCGCTGGGGGTGTTCCTCAGCACGGCCAAGGCCACCATGACCGCCCGCTCCATCCAGCGGGTGCCGGTCGACTGGCAGGTCGAGACCCGGTCAGGGGCGACCCTGCCCGGGCCGCTTCCCGGCACCTCGCGGCGGGTGGACTTCGCCGGGGTCGGCGGGTTCGAGGCCCATCAGGCCGGCCAGACCCTGACCACCGGGGCCGGGCAGGTCCTCGGCCTGCCCGACGACTACGCCGCCACCTTCCCCGGCGAGCTGCGCCTGCTCACCGGCGCGCCCACCGGCGCGCTGCTCGCCCAGCAGACCGCCGCCAACCTGCACGCCGCCCCGGGGTCCACCGTCATCGTGCGCAGGCCCGGGCTGCCCGACGCGCAGGTGAAGGTCTCGGGCGTCGTGGAACTGCCCGAGGCGGACTCGCTGTTCCAGCGCGTCGGCGCGCCGCCCACCGCCCAGCCGCAGGCGCCGCCCGACAACGTGCTCCTGCTCCCGGCCGCCGACTGGCACCGGCTGTTCGACGCGCTTCCCCCCGGCCACGTCAGGACCCAGTTCCACGTGCGCGTCGACCACCGGCTTCCCGCCGACCCGGCCGAGGCCTACACCCGGGTCACCGGCGCGGCCCGCAACCTTTCTGTCCGCCTGGCCGGCGCGGGGCTGGTCGGCGACAACCTGGGCGCCGCGCTCGGCGCCGCCCGCGAGGACGCGCTGTACTCGCAGGTGCTGTTCCTGTTCCTCGGCGTGCCGGGGGTCGTCCTCGCCATCCTGCTCACCGCGCTGGTCACCCGGTCGGGGGCCGTACGGCGCGCGGCCGAGCAGGCGCTGCTGCGCACCCGGGGAGCCTCGCGCGCCACGTTCGTACGGCTGGCCCTGGCCGAGGCGCTGGTGATCGGCGTGGCGGGGGCGCTGGCCGGTCTCGCCGTGACCGCGCTGACGGGATGGGCGCTGTACGGGTCGCCCGGCTTCGGCGGAGCCGGTGGGTGGGCTCTGGCGGCGTCCGTGATGGGGCTGCTCGTCGCCTGCGGCACGGTCCTGCTTCCGGCGCTCCGGTCCACCACCGTGGCCGCCGCCCGCCGTCCTGTCGCCCCGGTCACGCGCTCCCCCGCGTGGCTGCGCTACGGGCTCGACCTGTGGCTGATCGCCGCGTCCCTGCTGGTGTTCTGGGCGACCAGCCGGAAGGGCTACCAGCTCGTCCTGGTCCCGGAGGGGCTGCCGCAGATCTCGGTCGACTACTGGGCGTTCGCGGGCCCGGCCCTGCTGTGGGCGGGCGCGGGCCTGCTCATCTGGCGCCTCACCCGCCTGCTGCTCGGCCCGGGACGGCCGGTCGTCACGCGCCTGTCCCGGCCCCTGGCGTCGGGCCTCGCGGGCACGGTGTCCGCCACGCTGGCCCGGCAGCGCGGGCCCCTGGCCCGTACCGTGACCCTGGCCGCGCTCGCGGTGGCCTTCGCGGTCTCCACCGCCGTCTTCGGCGCCACCTACCGGCAGCAGGCCCAGGTGGACGCCGAGCTGACCAACGGCGCCGAGGTGACCGTCACCCGGTCGTCGGCGACCGAGCGGCAGCTCGCCGCCGTGCCTGGCGTGTCGCGCGTGGAGCCGCTCCAGCACCGCTTCGCCTACGTCGGGGCGGACCTGCAGGATCTGTACGGTGTGCGCCCGGAGACCATCCTGCCCGCCACCCACCTCCAGGAC
Organism: Sphaerisporangium viridialbum; assembly: GCF_049674955.1. Taxonomy (GTDB): domain Bacteria; phylum Actinomycetota; class Actinomycetes; order Streptosporangiales; family Streptosporangiaceae; genus Sphaerisporangium; species Sphaerisporangium viridialbum. The sequence continues at coordinate 5,158,706 of NZ_CP187232.1, forward strand.
GCCTACTTCCCCGGCCACACCGCCGCCGAGGTCGTCCAGCGGCTGGCCCTGCGGCCGGACGCCATCCTGGTCAGCCAGGAGACCGTCAACGACTTCCAGCTCCGCCCCGGCGACCTGCTCCGGCTCCGGACCGAGGACGGGCGCGTCATCCCCTTCCACTACGCCGGGATCGTCACCGAGTTCCCCACCGCTCCCCGTGACAGCTTCCTGGTCGCCAATTCCTCCTACCTGGCGGCGAACGGCGCCTCCGACACGACGTTCCTGGTCAGCACCGACGGCACGGCGCCGCACGTGGTCGCCGACCGGCTCCGCGCGATGCTCGGCCCCACACCGAAGATCTCCGATCTGGAGACCACCCGCCGCGTCATCGGATCGAGCCTCACGGCGGTGGACCTGACCGGCCTCACCGCGATCGAGCTCGGGTACGGCCTGGCGCTGGCCGCCGCGGCCACCGGCCTGCTGCTGATCCTCGGCTTCACCGAACGCCGCCGCACCTTCGCCCTCGCACGGGTGCTCGGCGCCCGGCCGCGCCAGCTCGGCGCGTTCATCTGGGCCGAGGTCGGCCTCGTGGGCCTGGGAGCGGCGGTCCTCGGCGCCGCGACCGGATGGGCGCTGTCGCAGATGCTCGTCGCCGTCCTCACCGGGGTCTTCGACCCGGCCCCGAGCCACCTCGCCGTGCCGTGGACCTACGTCGGCGGCGTGGCCGGGCTGGGCCTGGCCGCCCTGCTGGCCGCCGGGGCGGGAGCCGTACGGGCCGCGAGCCGCTCCCCGCTGACCGTCCTGCGCGACCTGTGACGCCCGGAGACCACGGTGACCGCCCGCGTCCCGGCGGCCGGGCGGTGATGGGGTGAGCTGCACCGTCGCGATCCTGGAGGACGACGCCCAGCTCCGGGCGCTGGTGGCCAGAGGGCTGGCGGAAGAGGGCTTCCAGGTGGGCACGAGCGTGTCGAGCGGGGCGGAGCTGCTGCGGAACGTGGAGGACGAGCCGCCCGACCTGCTGGTGGTGGACATCGGGTTGCCGGACGCCGACGGGCGCGATGTGGTGATGGCGTTGCGCGCGCGGGGCGTGCGGGCTCCGGTGCTGCTGCTCACCGCCCGGGGCGACCTGCACGACCTGCTCTCGGGCTTCCACGCGGGCGCCGACGACTATCTCGCCAAGCCGTTCGCCTTCGCCGAGCTGGTCGTACGGCTCCGCGCGCTGGCCCGGCGCGGCGCCCCCCGCTCCCCCGCCTCGGGGATGCGCCTGGACCCCGCCCGGCACGCCGTCGCCGAGGGCGACCGCTCGGTACAGCTCACGCCCACCGAGTTCCGCCTGCTGGCCACGCTGGTCGCGCAGCCCGGCGTGGTCGTCCGGCGGCGCGCGCTCACCGCGGCGGCGTGGCCGGACGGGGCGATCGTGCACGACAACACCCTGGACGCCTATCTGACCAGGCTGCGGCGCAAGCTCGACCGGCTCGGCAGGGAGGACGCGATCACCACGGTCCGAGGCGTCGGCTACCGGATCTCGTGATGCGGCGCCGCCTCGTGCTCCTCACCACCGCGTCCGTCGCCGTCGCGCTGCTCGTGCTCACGTCCGGGTTCCTGCTGGTCCTGTCGCACGGCCTCGACCGCGACGCCGACCTCGTGCTGCGCTCGCGGGCCGAGGCCGTCCTCGCCACCCTGGAGTTCACCGGCGGCGGCCTCGTCGTCGAGGACCTGCCGCTGGACGAGGTGGTCGACACCAACGCGTGGGTCTTCGACGCCTCTGGCCGGGTCGTGGTCGAGCCGCACGCGGCGCCGGAGGTCGCCGCCGCGGCGGCGGGCCTGCGGGGCACCAAGGCGGCCGTCTTCCGTGACGCGGGCGACGTGCGGCTGCTCGCCCGTCCCGGGCTCGGCCGGGGCACCGTCGTGGTGAGCGTGTCACGCGTGCCGTACGAGCACAGCGAGTGGATCGCCCTGCTGGCCGCCCTCCTGCTGGACGCCGTCGTGCTGCTCATGGTGCTGGTGCTGACCCGGCGGGTGGTCACGGCGGCGCTCAGGGTGGTGGCGGCGATGACCCAGCAGGCACTGGAGTGGAGCGAGCGGGACCTGGACCACCGGTTCGCGCTCGGGCCACCGCACGACGAGCTCACCGAGCTCGCCGCGAACCTGGACGTCCTGCTCGACCGGATGGCCGCGACGCTCCGGCACGAGCGGCGGCTGAGCGCGGAGATCGCCCACGAGCTGCGGACCCCGCTGGCCAGACTGCGCGCCGAGGCGGAGATCGCGCTGCTTCGGGAGCGCCCGCCCGCCGAGCTGCGCACCGCCCTCCAGGCGGTCGTGGCCGACGCCGGCGATCTCACCCGGGTGGTGGACACGCTGCTGGAGTTCTCCCGCACCGAGATCGAGACCGCCGGATGCCAGGTCGGCGACGTGCTCGCGGCGGTGGACGGCCGGGTCCGCGTCGAGGCCCCCGCCGACCCCGCGCTGCGGGTGGGCTGCGAGGAGGAGCTGGTGTCGCGCATGCTCGCCCCGCTCCTGCAGAACGCCGTCGCGTACGGCCGGGCGCGCGCCACCCTCTCGGTGGCCGGGGACGACGGCGCGGTGGTCTTCACGGTCGCCGACGACGGTCCCGGCGTGCGGGCGGGCGAGGAGGAGACGATCTTCGAGCCCGCCCACCGGGGCAGCGCCGCCCACCTCCGCCAGGGCTCGGGGCTGGGGCTGGCGCTGTCGCGCAGGCTGGCCCGCGCCGCCGGGGGCGACGTCGTCGCCGTCCCCTCCACGGCCGGAGGGCTGTTCCAGGTACGGCTGCCGCGCGCCTGACGGGGCCGGGTGACGCAGTCAGGTTGCGTTCAGGTGAGCTGTGCCAGCCTGGCGCCCATGATGACCACGAACAGGCGGCCGGGGGCCAGGTCAGCGGCCCGCCAGACGCTCAACAAGGTTCCCGAGATCACGATCTACTTCTGGATCATCAAGATCCTTTGCACGACCGTGGGCGAGACCGCGGCGGACTTCCTGAACGGGAAGCTGAACCTGGGGCTGACCAGCACGACCTACGTCATGGGCGTTCTTCTGATCATCGCGCTGTTCTTCCAGTTCAGGGCGAGGAAGTACGGGCCGGGGATCTACTGGCTCGCGGTCGTCCTGATCAGTGTCGTCGGCACGCTGATCACCGACAACCTCACCGACAACCTCGGCGTCTCGCTGGAGACGACCACCCTCGCGTTCGCCGTCGCGCTGGCGGCCACCTTCGCGGCCTGGTACGCCAGCGAGCGGACCCTGTCCATCCACACCATCTACACGACCCGGCGGGAGGCCTTCTACTGGCTGGCCATCCTGTTCACCTTCGCCCTCGGCACCGCGGCCGGCGACCTCGTCGCGGAGAGCCTCGACCTGGGGTACGCCCTGTCGGCGGTCGGCTTCGGCGTGCTGATCGCGGTCGTGGCCGTCGCGCGCTTCGGCCTCAAGCTGAACGCCGTGCTCGCCTTCTGGATCGCCTACATCCTCACCCGCCCGCTGGGCGCCTCCATCGGCGACTACCTGTCACAGTCCCACGACGACGGCGGCCTCGGTCTCGGGACCATCGCTACCAGCGCCCTCTTCCTCGTCACGATCCTGGCCCTCGTCATCTACCTCGCCTTCACCAGAAGGGACGCCACCCCCGCGGCCAGAGAGCACGAAACCGCCGGCGCCCTCCGCTCCTGACCTCGGGCATCGCGGTGGGTGGACAGAAGGGGAGATTCTGTCATTGTCAAATCATGTCGACACCAGCGTGGGAACCTACCCACGGGCAGGAGTACAGGGGGGTCTCCTACCGCCCCCGACGCATACCGGCGACGGAAGGGCTGGCCACGGCCGCCGACCTGCGCCGCCGGATGGACGAGCGCCGGTCGGTCCGCCGTTTCTCGGAGGACCTGGTACCCGAGCAGATCGTCCGCGACGCGATCGCGGTGGCGTCGAGCGCGCCGTCCGGTGCCCACCAGCAGCCCTGGACGTTCGTCCTGGTGAAGGACCCCGGCATACGGCGGCGGATCCGTGAGGCGGCCGAGGAGGAGGAACGCGTCTCCTACGCCGGGCGGCTGGGCGAGGAATGGCTCAACGCGTTGCGCCCCCTGGGCACCGACGACCACAAACCGCATCTCACGGACGCCCCGTTCCTCATCGTCGTGTTCCAGCAGCGCTTCTACCTGGCCGCCGACGGGACCACTCGCAAGCATTACTACGTGGACGAATCCGTCGGCATCGCGGTGGGAATGCTGATCAGCGCGCTGCACCTCTCGGGGCTCGCGGCGCTCGTGCACACCCCGAGCCCCATGCGGTTCCTGTGCGAGGTGCTGGGCAGGCCCCGCAACGAGAAGCCCTTCGCGGTGATCCCCGTCGGCTACCCCGCGGACGACTGCGAGGTCCCCGACCTGGTGCGCAAGTCACTCAACCAGGTGCTGGTGGAGATCTGACCGGCCGTCCGCGCCGCCGCTGAAGGCTCTCTCGACCGGCCGCGCTCGCGATCAGTCATGGGGCGGGCCATGGGCGTCGCGTACGTCGGAGAGCCAGGCTCGGGGGGCCGGGGAGCGGAACAGGTCGGTGCCGCTGACCAGCCACCCGGCGCCGGTCGCCGCGGCGCGGATGCCGATGTCGCGGGTCACCCCGCCGTCGAGCCCGAGCAGGCGGGGGGCTCCCGAGGCGTCCTCCCGCAGGGCCCGCACGGTGGCGAGGGCCGACTCGTCGAACGTCGCGCCGGCCTCACCCGGGACGACCGACATGGTGAGGACGGCCAGCTCGCGCGAGGGCACGGACGTCGCGGGGGTGCCAGGGGACAGGGCCAGGGCGGGCCGGGAACCGCGTCGCTCGATGCGGTCGAGCGCCGCCCGCCACCCCTCGGCCTCGGCGTGGACGACGACGAGCTCGCAGAAGCCGGTCCACGCGTCGAGGCGGGCGAGCGGGTCGGTGACCATGAGGTGGGCCTCGGCGCGCAGCCCGGTCTCCGCGGTCATCGCGGCGGCCGCCTCGACCGAGAACCCGCCCTCGCGCGCGAAGACGCCGTCGGTGGTGTCCCAGTGCAGCACCTCCAGGCCGGCGTCGCGTAGCCGGTGCGCCTCACCGGCCCGCGCGGCCGGGGGGACCGACCACATCGAACCCGCGACGCGCATGCGCTCAGCCACCGGCGGGGTGGTCGTAGGGCTCGCGGAGCACGGCCTCGGCGAGGGCGCGGTCGGTCACCAGGGAGGACAGCAGCCCCGAACGGGCCACCGCGAGCACGGCCTGGGCCTTGTCGGCGCCCGCGGCGACCGCGATGACGCGCGGCACCCGCCGGAGCTCCTGGGCGCTGATGGACAGGCACCGCTCGGCGAAGTCCTCTCCGACGAGGCGTCCGTGGCGGTCGATGAGGATGCCGGCGACCTCGGCCTGCACTCCCCTGGTCGCGAGCTCGGCGCGGTCGGCCTCGGACATGACCTCGCGGAGCTGCGAGATCGGCGGGTTCCACGAGCCGACGGCGACCACGGCGACGGTCACCCGGGCGAACAGCCGCATCGCCGCGGCGACGTCGGTCTGCCGCCGCAGGGCCGCGGCGGTCGCCGCGTCCTCGACGACCAGCGGCGCGAAGATGGGGTGCGCCTTGCCGCCCGCGCTCAGCGACGCCTTGCGCACGACCTCGACCGGTGACTCGGCGAGGTCGGAGCCGACGGCCCCGGTGAGCTGGACGACCGAGACCGGCGGCAGGGAGGTGAGGCCCTCGGTCATCGCGGTGAGGGTTCTGCCCCACGCCAGGCCGAGGACGTCGCCGGCGTGGAGGGTCTCGGTGAGCAGGGTCGCGGCGGCGGCACCTACCTGGCCGCGCACCTGCGCGTCGGTGCCGAGGGTCTCGACGACGATCGCCTCGCGGAGCCGCATATGCGCGCTGAGCTGGGCGGACATGACGTCGTCGACATATCCGGCGTCCCTTAGAGTGATGGTCACAATTCCGGTGCTCTTCGCCTGCTCAAGGAGCCGGGCGATCTTGAACCGCGAGAGCCCGAGCTCCTTGGCGATCTCCACCTTCGAGACGTCATCGATGTAGAAGCGTCTCGCGACGGTCGCCATGAGCCTCCTTTCGGCGGGAGTCACCTTGGCAATGGCGCTCATATGAGCGCTTGGATTGCTCATTCGTTACCTCACTGCGACCGCGTGCGCCTTGTTAGCGGACTTTGATGGACCCTATAGTACACAAACGAGCGTCTATGGCGCTCATATGAGCGAAGCCCGGGAGGGGCAGTTGTGAGATCACGCCGTATGCCGGACGAGATCGGGATCTTCGGGATCCTGATCCTGGTCGCCCTCGTCATGAGCCTGCTGTCCGGGAACTTCCGGACCGTCGACAACCTGCAGATCCTGCTACTCAACGGCGCGGTCATCGCCTTCCTCGCCCTGGGGCAGACCTTCGTGCTCCTGACGGGAGGCATCGACCTGTCCACGGGGTCGAACGTCGCCATGACGGGGATGCTGGCGGCGGTCGTCATGAAGGCAGGGGCCGGGTGGCCGATCGCCGCGCTGGTGGCCATTCTCGCAGGAATCGCGGTCGGCCTGTTCAACGGCGCGGTGATCCACTACCTGAAGCTCCCGCCGTTCATCGTGACCTTCTCCACCTTCGGCATCGCCGCGAGCATCCCGCAGATCATGACCGGCGCGAAGTCGGTCTCGGTCACCGACCCGATGTTCGCGGTCATCGGCCGGGGCGCCCTGCTGGGCATCCCGATGCCCGTCGTGCTGGTCATCGTCGCCGCCTGCGTCCTCACCTTCTTCCTGCGCAGGACCGCGACGGGCGTGCACATCTACGCCGTCGGCGGCAACACCGAGACCAGCCGCCTCGCCGGCATCGGGATCGGGCGCACCACCATGCTGGTCTACGCGGTCAGCGGCCTGTGCGCGTCGTTCGGCGGCCTGATCACCACCAGCCGGCTCATGGTCGGCTACCCCACCGCCGGCTCGGGCAACGAGCTGTTCTTCTCCATCGCGGCGGCCGTCGTGGGAGGCGTCAGCCTGTTCGGCGGCATCGGCTCCATCCCTGGCGCCTTCCTCGGCGCGGTGCTGATCGCGACCGTGTCCAACGGCATGAACGTCATCGGCGTGGACAGCTTCTGGCAGCCGCTCGTCATCGGCGTCATCATCCTGCTCGGCGTCAGCCTCGACACCTACCGCCGCAGGCTCTCACTCTCAGACTTCTCCCGGCTGTTCAGCCGTTCCGGTCCCCCGGGCCCGACAGCGCATGAACCGCTCGAATCCCTCTCGCCTGGCGAAGGCGCTGTTTCTCTCGAAAACCGGAGGTAATTCCCCATGCAGCGACGTTTCTCCCTCGCCGCCGGCGCGGCGCTCGCCGCGCTGACCCTCGCCGGATGCAGCACGGGGGTCGACACCGGCGCCCAGGCCGGCGCCGGCACACCCGAGGGCGGCATCCCCCGGCCCGAGGCGTGCTCCGCCGAGTCCAAGTACGTGGCGGTCGCGCTCCCCAACCTGACCAACCCCTACTACGTGGCCATGAAGAAGGGCTTCGAGACGGCCGGCCAGGCGGCGGGCTTCAAGACCGAGGTCCAGATCGCCAACGACGACGACGCGGCCCAGCTCGCCCAGGTCCAGTCGATGCTCCAGAAGAAGCCGTGCGCGCTCGCGCTCAACCCCGTGAAGTCCGAGCCCGCCGCGGCGATCGTGAAGCTGGCCAACGACGCGGGCGTGCCGGTGTTCACCGTGAACGTCACCGTGGACGACGCCGCGCTCAAGGCCCAGGGCGCGAGCATCGTCCAGTACCTCGGCGCCGACAACGCCGCGGGCGGCAAGCAGGTCGCCGAGCAGGTGCTCAAGGACCTCGGCGCCGACGCCGACCTCAAGGTCGGCTTCATCACCGAGCCCGACGAGGGCCCGGTCGTCGCCCGGGACAAGGGCTTCGAGGACACCATCGCCTCCGACGCCAACGCCAAGGTCGTGGCCAAGGTGGACGGCAACGTCAAGCCCGACGACAGCCTCGCCGCGACCACCGAGCTCCTCCAGGGCAACCCGGACGTGAACGTCCTGTTCACCAGCACGGGACCCGCCTCCTATGGAGCGCTCCAGGCCATCCAGAGCGGCGGCAAGAAGGTCAAGGTCTACGGCTTCTGCGCGGCCGACGAGCCGCTGACCGACCAGTACCCGGCGTGCGTGGCCCAGGAGCCCGAGGACTACGGCAAGCGCGTGATCGAGCAGATCTCCGCCTGGCTGGGCGGCACCAAGCCCGAGGCGCAGATCCTCCGCCCGCTCAAGCTCTACACCAAGGGCCAGACTCCCGCGCCGGGCGAGGTGGGCTGAGTGAACGGGCCGACGGCGACGGCCACCCCGGCCGGAGGAGCGCCCCCCGTACCGGCGGAGGGCCTGCGCGCCGAGGGGATCGTCAAGCGGTACGCCGGCGTCCCCGTGCTCTCCGGCGTGACCGTCACCGTCCGGCCCGGCGAGGTCGTCGGGCTGGTCGGGCACAACGGCGCCGGCAAGTCCACCCTGCTCAGAACTCTCTCCGGGGCGATCAGGCCGGATGAGGGGACGATCAGCGTCAACGGCGGCCGGATAGCGCTCACCGGCCCCGCGGTCGCCCTGAAGGCGGGCATCTCCACCGTCTACCAGGAGCTGTCGCTCCTGCCGAACCTCACGATCACCCAGAACGTGTTCCTCGGCCGCGAGCGGCGGCGCGGCACGCGGACGCTCGACGGCGAGGGCATGCGCCGGGCGGCACGCGACCTGGTCGGCCGCTTCGGCCTGCGGGTCGACGTGGACCGGCCGCTGGGCCACTACCCGGTGGCCACCCGCCAGCTCCTGGAGATCGCGGTCGCCACCGAGCGCGACACCCGTTTCCTGCTCCTGGACGAGCCGACGACGAGCCTGGAGGGCGAGCAGGTCGACCGCCTGCTCGAACTGATCAAGTCCCTGACCAGGGAGTCGGGGCTCGGCGTGCTGCTCGTCGACCACAAGCTCGACGAGCTGTACGCCGTGGCCGACTCCGTCGTCGCCCTGGTCGACGGCCAGGTCAGGATCGCCGGGCCGGTCGAGGAGGTCGACCGCGCCGACGTCGTCCGCGCGATCGCCGGCGAGGAGGCCGCCGTCCACCTGGCCGAGGCCGGGCAGTACGACCAGCTCCCGGCGGAGGAGCTGGTCGACCTGGCCGGAGGGCGCCCCCAGGGACGGCGTCCGGTCTCTCCCCCGCCCGACGGGGCCCGGCCGAGCCTGCGGGTGCGCGGCCTCCGGGGGCCCGGTCTCAGCGACGTCTCCCTGGACGCCTACCCGGGGCGGGTCCTCGGCGTGTACGGCCTGATCGGGTCGGGGCGCACGGAGTTCCTGCGCGCCCTGGTCGGGCTGGACGGGATCGACGCCGGGCGAGTGGAGCTGTTCGGCGAGCCGTACCGGCCGCGCAACCCCTCCCACGCGCGGCGGGCCGGCGTCGTCTACCTCACCGAGGAGCGCAAGGTCGACGGGATCGTGCCCGGGCTCGACTCCGCCACCAACGTCGTCCTGCCCGTGCTGCACGGCTTCTCCAGGTACGGCGTGCTGGACCGCCGTGCCATGGCGCGGAGCGCCACCCGGTTCATGGACCAGCTCCACGTGCGCGGCGACCGGGACGCCCCGGTCGTCAGCCTGTCCGGCGGCAACCAGCAGAAGGTCCTGCTGGCGCGCGCCCTGGCGCAGGAGCCCCGGCTGCTGCTCCTGGACGAGCCCACCAAGGGCGTGGACATCGGCGTGAAGACCGAGATCCATCGCCTGCTGCGCCGCCTCGCCTCCGAGCAGGGCATGACCGTCGTGGTCGTGTCGAGCGAGGAGGAGGAGATCCTCGACGTCTCCGACGACGTCGTGACGTTCTCGCACGGGCGGTGCGACGGCGGCACCCGGCTCGCCTCCGAACTCTCGCTGGTCAAACTCCGGCAGGTCGCGTGGGGTGCGGCATGATCCCTCACCCCGGACCCGCCCCCCAGGAAAGGCAACAGAGAACAGTGATGGCCGCCGCTGCGAATGATGTGCTGTCCGAGGGCCGCGAAGCCGTACGGCGGGAAGCGGGCGGCGTGCTGTCGGTCGCCGACCAGCTCGACGACAGCTTCGTGGCGGCGGCCCGCCTGCTCTACGACTGCGAGGGCAAGGTGTTCGTCACGGGGGCGGGAACCTCCGGGGCGGTGGCCAGGCGCATGGCCCACCTGCTGTCGGTCTGCGGCACCCCGGCGCTGTTCATCCAGGCTGCCGACGCCCTGCACGGCACGATGGGAGCCGTCACGGCGGGCGACGTCCTGATCGCGATCTCGCGCGGCGGCGGGTCCAAGGAGATCAACGACCTGACCACGCGCGTGCAGGAGCGCGGCGCGCGGGCGATCGCCCTGACCGCGGTCACGGACTCCGAGCTCGGGAACCGCGCCGACCTGGTGGTCAAGCTGGAGAGCCCGCCCGGCGTCGACCCCGGCGAGGTGATCGCCATGGGCTCGACGCTGGTCACCGCCGTGTGGGGCGACGCGCTCGCGTACGTGCTGATGAGGCTGCGCGGCTACGGGTGGGAGCAGGTGCTGCACAGCCACCCGTCGGGGGCGGTGGGGCAGATCGGCGACGCCCCCGACCCGCTGCCCGCGCTGACCTTCGACGCCGGCGCGGCGGTTCGCGGGGACGTTCCGAGGGGCACGGTCTGACCATGCCCGTCGTCGCAGGCGTCGACAGCTCGACGCAGTCCTGCACCGTGGAGCTCCGCGACGCCGACGGCGGCGCGCTGCTCGGGACCGGCCGCGCCCCGCACCCGGTGACGCACCCGCCGCTCAGCGAACAGGACCCCGCGGCTTGGTGGGGCGCCTTCGCCGCCGCGCTCGACCTGGCCTGCCGGGACGCGGGCGTGCGGCCGGGCTCCATCGACGCCGTGAGCGTGACCGCCCAGTGTCACGGCCTGGTGGCCCTCGACGCCGCCGGCCGGGTACTGCGGCCCGCCAAGCTGTGGAACGACACCACGTCCGCGCCGCAGGCGTCCGCCCTGGTCGCGCGCTACGGGGCCGGGAACTGGGTGCGCGCGACCGGCCTGACCCCGACCGCCGCGCTGACCGTCACCAAGCTCGCCTGGCTCGCCGAGCACGAGCCCGCCAACCTGCGACGCCTCGCCACCGTGCTGGTGCCGCACGACTGGCTGACGTACCGGCTGACCGGCGAGCGCGTCACGGACCGGTCCGACGCCTCCGGCACCGGCTACTACGCGGCGTTCGAGAACCGGTGGCGCACCGACCTGCTCGCCGAGCTGGTGTCTCCGGACGTCGACTGGGACGCGGCGGTGCCCCGGGTGCTGGGCCCCGAAGAACCCGCGGGGCGCGTGCTTCCCGAGGTGGCCGCGGAGCTCGGGCTGCGGCCCGGTCTGCCGGTGGGGCCGGGCGGCGGCGACCAGCATCTCGGCGCCGTCGGTCTCGGCCTCCGGACCGGCGACGTCGCCTACAGCCTCGGCACCTCGGGGGTGGTGCTGTCGGTCAGCGCCGATCCCGTCTTCGACCCCACCGGCTGGGTGGACGGCGTCGCGGACGCGGCGGGGGGCTACCTGCCGCTGGTGTGCACGCTCAACGCCACCAAGGTCACCGACACCTTCGCCCGCCTGCTGGGGGTCGACGTCCAGGCGCTGGGCGACCTCGCGCTGGCCGCCGACCCCGACGGGGCACGGCCCACGCTGGTCGCCTACCTGGACGGCGAGCGCAGCCCCGACCTGCCGAACGCCCAGGGGGTGATGGCGGGCCTGACGACCGCCTCGACGCGTGAGGGCCTGGCGCTCAGCGTGTTCGAGAGCGTGATCTTCGGGCTGGTGCGCGGGCACCGGGCGATCGACGCCGCCGGCGTGCCGACCTCCGGCGAGGTCGTCGCCGCCGGAGGAGGCGCCCGCTCCCTCGCCTACCGGCAGGTGCTCGCGGACGTGCTCGGCCGCCCGGTGATCACCCGCGACGCGCCCGAGGCGAGCGCCCGGGGCGCCTGCGTCCAGGCGGCGGCGGTGTTCTCCGGTTCCGCCATCACGGACGTACGCGACGCGTGGTGCCCGCCTCCGGCCGCGACCGTCGACCCCCGGCCGGGCGGCTCATCCGCGCTGATGGAGCGCTACCTGCGACTCGCCGAACACGTACAGGCCCACAACGCCTGACCCGCCGCCACCGATCCGTGCAAAGGAATGGACCCATGACCCTCTACGTCGACTCCGCGGAGCGCTCGGCCGTCGAGCCCCTGCTGGCCACCGGCCTGTTCGCCGGCGTCACCACCAACCCGGCGCTGCTCGCCCGCGCCGGGCTGACCCAGGCCGACCTTCCCGCCGTCTTCGCCTGGGCGACGGGCGCGGGTGCCAGGCAGGTCTTCATGCAGACGCTGGGCACCACCGCCGGGGAGATCGTCACCGCGGGCAGGCGGATCCGGGGCCTCGGACCGGAGGCGGTCGTGAAGATCCCCGCCACGCGGGAGGGACTGACCGCCGCGCGCGTCCTGGCGGACGAGGACGTGCCCGTACTGGTCACCGCCGTCCACCACGCGACCCAGGCGCTGCTCGCGGACGCCGCCGGCGCGCGCTTCATCGCCCCGTACGTCGGCCGCATGACGGATCAGGGCCACGACGGCGTCGCCGAGACCATCCTGTTGCACCGAATCCTGTCGGAACCGCGCACCCAGGAGCCGACCGGGCCGGGGACGCGGGAAGTGCCGGAGCCGGGGACCCTGTCCGGGCCGGGAACGCGGGTGCTCGCGGCGAGCCTGCGCTCCCGGGAGGACGTCGCGGCGCTCGCCGCCGCGGGGGTACCCGACTTCGCGCTGAGCGCCCCGCTGTGCGAGGCACTGCTGGCCGACGAGCTCACCGTCGCCGCCGCCGACCAGTTCGAGGCCATCGCCGCAGGGCAGAACTGACCAAGGACCGACCACCTCGAACAAGGGAACCGGTCTCGATCATCGGCCGTCGAGACCGGTCCCCTACCGCAGTGCTTCCCGTACGGCCGCGGCGTCCGGTCCCCTACCGCAGTGCTTGCCGTACGGCCGCGGCGTCCTGGTCGAGCAGATCTCGGTCACGGGGTTTCCACCGGGCCTTGATCTCGAAGCCGTCCTCCGCGTATCGGGGGATGACGTGCAGGTGCAGGTGGAAGACCTCCTGGAACGCCGCCTCGCCGTCGGCGAGGAAGAGGTTCACCCCCTCGCAACGCACCCCCGACCCGCGAAGCGCCCGGGCGACCCGCTGCCCGGCCCGCCAGACCTGGGCGCCGGTCTCCTCGTCGATGTCGTCCAGCCCCACCACGTGGACGCGCGGGATCACCAGCGTGTGACCCGCGGTGACCGGGTTGATGTCCATCACGGCCACCACGGTGTCGTCCTCGTACGCGACGCTCGCCTCGCCGCGGCCCGCCACGATGTCGCAGAAGACGCAGGGACTCGGGGTGTTCTCCATAACACCCATGATCCGCACTCCGCAGGGCGTTCACCTCCCATTTAGGTGACCGCCTCCGGCGGCCCATGCTCGGGCGAACGCGTCCCTTCCCGGGCCGGGCCGGCCTTCGGCGAGGGCGTCGCCGTCCTTAGCACACAATGGCTGTGGGCACGCCGATTCGGTTCGTCAAGAACAGTTGAGTTCATTTCGTTACCACCTCTTAACGCTTTGACGGTGCCGGGGTCCGGTGGGCCGTCCGCATTCCGGGAGGTACGCATTCTTGGCCGTCGATTGGCGGATCGGCGCCAGGCCGGGCACCCCCTATCAGGTATTCGGCGCCATGCAGGTCATGGATTTGGGTCGGGCCGAATTCGCGCGTCCGCTCGCCGGACCCCCAGCAGGTGGCACGCCGCGCGCCGCCCCACCGCCGAAGGTCCCAGGCGGCCGGGTGGCCGAATTCCCATGGCCCTCACCGGGCCCTCGAACTAGAACTTCATTCATGTAATGACAGAATTGATAATTCACCTATACGATCGCCATTCGTGGTTGAAGTCGATCATTCAGGCCTCCGGCTGGCCAACGACCTGTTCTTTGTTATGCACGACGACATAACCGGTCGAATGCGGCTGGCCCCCCGGCTGACCGGGCTCGGGCTGGCCGCCGCCCTCGTGGGCGAGCTCATGCTCGCCGGACGGGTCACCGTAGGGCTGGCGGCGGGGCAGATACGGCTCGCCCCCCTCGACACGGCGCCGACCGGCGACGCGGTCACCCAGAGCGCCCTGGAGCACATCGTCGCGGAGCCCTCGCATCGATTCCGGACCTGGCTGCAGTTCCTCGCGCGTACGGCGCATGCCGACGTGGAGGCCCGGATGGCCGCCGAAGGGCTGCTGGGCCCGCCGAGGGGGCGGCTGACCCGGAGACGGGCGCCGGTCGACCCGAACATCGCGGCGTGGCCCGTCGGCCGCCTCAACCTGGCCATCCAGCGCCGCCAGCCGCTCGACGCCCAGGACGGCGTCCTGCTCGGACTGCTCGCCGCGACCGGCGGCGGCCGGCTCGTCCTCTGGGAAGAGGACCCCGCGTACTTGTCCGGCGCGATGTCCGCCCTTCCACTGCCCCTGCGGGAACTCGTCGCCCAGACCGAGGCCGCCGTCGGCGACTCGGTCATCAGCCGGCGGTGAACCACCCCGCTCGTCTCCCGCCGGCCGAGGACACGGCCTGGACTGTCGCAGGCGCGCGCTAGGGTCCTGCGGAGAAGCACCCGCACATCATCCCGGGGAGCGTACGGTGACCGTGCTCGCGAAGCCGCGCCTGGCGGAGGTCGAGGCCTCCGTCGAGCAGCTGGTGTTCGTCCGCGAGGACGAGTACACGGTCGCGCGCATGAGCGCCGAGGGGCTGAGCGGGTTCGTCGCCTCGGGCCGTGCGCTCGCCGGGGTCCAGCCGGGCGAGACGCTGCGCCTGGCCGGCGACTGGGACGAGCACCCGCGCCACGGCACCCGCCTGCTGGTCACCCGGTGCGAGCGGGTGGTCCCCTCCACCGTGCGCGCCATCAGGCTGTACCTCGGCTCGGGCCTGATCCGCGGCATCGGGCCGAGGCTCGCCCACGCCGTCGTCAGCCATTTCGGCGACGAGACGCTCACCGTCATCGACACCGAGCCAGAGCGCCTCACGGAGGTCGTCAACATCGGCGCCGCGCGGCAGGCGCAGATCGTCCAGGCATGGGCCGAGCAGAAGGCCGTCGCCTCGCTGATGGTCGTCCTGCAGGGCTTCGGCGTCAGCCCGCTGCTCGCCGCCAAGATCTACCAGGTGTACGGCGACGACGCGAACGACGTCCTGGTCTCCGACCCCTACCGGCTGATCGGCCAGGTCAGGGGCATCGCCTTCCACACCGCCGACCGCATCGCGCTGCGGTCGGGCGTGCCGGAGAACAGCCCGCGGCGCGTCGAGGCGGCGGTCCTCGACCGGCTGGAGGCCGCGGCCGCGCGCGACGGGCACTGCTTCCTGCCGCTGCCCGTTCTCGTCGCCCAGGCGGCGAGCCTGGTCGAGCAGGAGGACGAGCCGGTCCACCGGGCGGTCGACGCGCTGGTGGCCGAGCGGCGGGTCGTCGCCGAGCCCTCGCCGTCCGATCCCGGGCAGGTGGTGGTGTACTCCAAGGAGCAGCACGGCCGCGAGGTCGCGCTGGCGGCCCAGCTGACCAGGCTGTGGCGGGCCCGCTCCACGCTGCCGCTGCGCCCGTTCGCGGAGGACGAGGGGCTGGACGAAGACCAGCGGGTGGCGGTGAACCTCGCCCTGACCAGCACTCTGTGCGTCCTGACGGGCGGTCCGGGCTGCGGCAAGAGCCACACGCTGAAGGTGGTCGCGGCGACGGTGCGGGCGATGGGCGGCACGGTGACGCTGACCGCGCCGACGGGCAAGGCGGCCAAGCGCCTGTCGGAGCTCACCGGCCTGCCGGCGATGACCGTGCACCGGCTGCTCGCCCGGCAGCCGGAGCCCGAGGAGGGCACGCTGTTCCAGCAGTCCCCCGCGGAGGCCGACCTCATCGTGGTGGACGAGGCCTCGATGCTCGACCTGCAGCTGGCCACCCGGCTGACGGCCGCGATCCCCTCGGGCAGCCACCTGCTGCTGGTCGGCGACAGCGACCAGCTTCCCAGCATCGGCCCGGGCAGCGTGCTGTCCGACCTGCTGCGCGTGGAGGAGGTGCCGCGCATCCGGCTGACCCGCGTCTTCCGGCAGGCGGGCGACAGCGGCATCGTCCAGGCCGCCCACCGCATCCGGGCGGGCGAGCTGCCGGCGCTGCCGGGCCGGGGCGGCTTCTGGTTCGAGGAGCTCGACGATCCGGAGCGGGTGGCCGAGCGGGTGGTCCATCTGGCCACGGAGGCGATCCCCCGCAAGCAGAACATCGG
Source organism: Sphaerisporangium viridialbum (assembly GCF_049674955.1). GTDB lineage: Bacteria > Actinomycetota > Actinomycetes > Streptosporangiales > Streptosporangiaceae > Sphaerisporangium > Sphaerisporangium viridialbum. The sequence continues at coordinate 5,174,945 of NZ_CP187232.1, forward strand.
CGCCGACCAGGTCCAGGTGCTGTGCCCGACGCGCAAGGGCGCCACGGGCACCGCCGAGCTCGGCCGCAGGCTGCAGGAGCGGCTGAACCCCCCGCGCGAGGGCGCGGCCGAGCACTGGTCGGGCCCGTCGGTCTTCAGGGCGGGCGACCGCGTCATGCCGGTCCGCAACAACTACGACAAGGGCGTGTTCAACGGGGAGACCGCCACGGTCACGGCGGTGAGCGCCCAGGAGCGGCTGGTCGAGATCCGCACCGACGACGGCGAGACCGTCGAGTACTCCTTCGACGAGCTGGACGAGCTGACCCACGCCTACGCGATCAGCGTGCACCGCTCCCAGGGCAGCGAGTATCCCTTCGTGGTGGCGCCGATCGTGGCCGAGGCCAGGGGCGTCATGCTGCGGCGCAGGCTGCTGTACACCCTGGTCACCAGGGCCAGGTCGTGGGTGGTGCTCGTCGGCCGGCGGGACGCGCTGGAGATGGCGGTGCGGCAGCTCGGCCACCGCAGGAACACCGGCCTGGCCGCCCGCCTCGCCCTGGGCATGGCGGGCTGAGCCCTCCTCTGCCTGAGCCTGATCCGTTTCGACGTCGCCCGGCCAGGTACGGAGAGATCCGATGACTCGCGCGAGCCACCCGAACGGCGACAGACCCCGGCCTCACCGTGGACCGATCCATTCCAGGACCGTGAGCTGCGCATTCCCTCCCGGGACGCCCGAACGCGTTTCCAGCGCATTATTCAAGTATTGCGTTCACATGTCAGATCCTGTCAGGATGCTCGCAAGCGGTCCGATGTTAATTCGGCGATGACATTCACCGCTTCGTGTCTTCTGGTGGCGTTCTGTCGAAGAGCCCGATCCGCACGGAGAGGGCCGCGGAGCTCTCCCTGCTGACGCGGCACGCGCTCATCGCCGTCCGGCCCGTCCGGCTCCGATCGCGATCAGCGACGACCGCCGATCCGGGCGTCCGGGCTCTCACCGACACCTCCTCCAGCGGGCGCGGCGTGCACGAACAGTCGCTCTTACCCGAAGGAGTTCACGTGGCCGTCTCGCGTCGGAGGTTCATGACTTCCGTGGTGTCCGGGTCCGCTCTGGCGGCGGTGTCGTCGTCGCAGCTGGCGTCCGCGCTGACCAGCGCGGCCAGCGCGGCCAGCCCGGTGGGTGATGTGGTCGGGAAGATCACCGTGGGATACCAGGGATGGTTCGCCTGCCCCGGCGACACCGCGCCGATCAACGGATGGTGGCACTGGAGCGCCAACATGGGCCAGCCCCCCTCCCCGTCCAACACCACGATCGTGGCCTGGCCCGACACCCGCGAATACCAGCGCACCTACCCCACCGCCTACGCCAACCTCGGCAACGGGCAACCGGCCACCCTGTTCTCCTCCTACGACCAGCAGACCGTCGACACCCACTTCCGCTGGATGCGCGAGAACAACATCGACACCGCCGCCCTGCAACGCTTCAACCCCATGGGCGGCGAAGGCCCCACCCGCGACGCCATGGCGACCAAAGTCCGCACCGCCGCCGAGACCAACGGCCGCAAGTTCTACATCATGTACGACGTCTCCGACTGGACCAACATGCAACCGGAGATCAAAACCGACTGGACCAACAAAATGGCCGCCATGACCGCCTCCCCCGCCTACGCCAGGCAGAACGGCAAGCCGGTGGTCGGCATCTGGGGATTCGGCTTCAACGACCCACAACGCCCCTTCGCGCCCGCCCCCTGCCTGGAGGTCGTCAACTGGTTCAAAAACCAGGGCTACTACGTCATGGGCGGAGTCCCCACCTACTGGCGCGAAGGCATCAACGACTCACGCCCAGGATTCGGCGACGTATACCGCGCGTTCAACATGATCTCACCCTGGATGGTCGGACGCATCGGCAACATCGCCGACACCGACAGGTTCTACACCAACATCAACGTGCCCGACCAAGCCGACTGCAACGCCCACGGCATCGACTACCAGCCCTGCGTCCTGCCCGGAGACGTCAAAAGCCGCCAGCGCGCCCACGGCGACTTCATGTGGCGCCAGTTCTACAACATGGTCCGCACCGGCGCCCAAGGCATCTACATCTCCATGTTCGACGAATACAACGAGGGCAACCAGATCGCCAAAAGCGCCGAAACCCTGGCCATGGTCCCCACCAACTCCGGCATGCTGGCCCTGGACGAAGACGGCACCCCATGCTCCTCGGACTACTACCTGCGCCTCACCGGAGACGGCGGCCGGATGCTCAAAGGCCAGATCGCCCTCACCCCCACCCGCCCCACCCAACCAACGGTCAACGGCGGAGGGGACAAGCAGCCGCCGAGCACGCCGGGCAACCTCACGGTGACCGGGAAGACGGCCACCACCGTGTCGCTCTCGTGGACGGCCTCCACCGACAACGTGGGAGTGACCGGCTACCAGGTGCTCCGCAGCGGCACGGTCGTGGCCACCGCCCCCGGCACGCCGTACACGGTGACCGGGCTGACCCCCTCGACGGCGTACAGCTTCACCGTCACCGCCCGTGACGCGGCCGGCAACACCTCCGCCGCGTCGAACGCCGTGAGCGTGACCACCTCCCCGGCCTCCTCGGTGGTCGCCCTGCGCGCGAGGGCCAACAGCCGGTACGTGACCGCCGCCAACGGCTCGGCGCTGATCGCGAACGGGACGTCCGTCGGAACCGGGCAGCAGTTCGAGCGCGTCGACCTCGGCAACGGCAACGTGGCGCTACGGGCGAAGGTCAACAACATGTACGTGACCGCCGAGAACGCCGGAGCTCAGCCGCTCATCGCCAACCGCACCGCGATCGGCCCGTGGGAGACCTTCCAACTGGTCACCAACCCGAACGGCTCGATCAGCCTCAGGGCACAGGCCAACGGCCAGTACGTGTGCGCCGAGGGCGGCGGCGCCCAGCCGCTGATCGCCAACCGCGCCGCGATCGGCACCTGGGAGCAGTTCGACCTGGTCTGAACAGAAGGCGCCGGGCGGGCACCCGCCCGGCGCCTCCACGCGCCTGGTGGTCCGCCGTCAAGATCCTCGCGCGCTTTCTGGAGCACGCCCTGTGGTCGTACTTCACCGGATACGCGGGCTGAAACGAGGCCGGCCGGTCATGGCCGCTGCCGATCGGCATGGCGTGCTCCGCGAGGAGGGGCCTCCTCTGCGCCCGATGACGCTTTATATCCGGCTACTTCCTGCCAGCGCCGCGCCCCACCCATAGCGCGATCGTCGCGGTAATCTCAATTCGCCGGGCAACGGAATTCGACCGGTGCAATGGTGTGTTCACGCGCCCATCGATTATGCGGTGGATATGCGGGTGAATGGAAGCCGCCGCGAAAACGGCAATGTATGACGCATGGGTAAAGCTAAAGCATTCAGGTGTGGTGGAGGCGGCCGATGTCCCTGAACGAGACCAAGCAGACCCCGGAGTACGTGGCGCCGGTGCCGTCCGATGAGCCGGCCGAGATGCCCGCCGAGGAGCCGGCCCGGCCCCGGCGCCGCATGACGGCGGCCGTGATCGGCGCGGCCGTAGCCGTGCTGGCGCTGGGCGGGCTCGGATACGGCCTCCTCGCCGACCGCACGCCGCCTCCGGACGGCGGGCCCCCGCCGTGGGAGGCGCCCTCGAACCCCAAGCCGCTGGTGCTGGCCGCGGGCCTGAAGTTCGGGCCCATGGGCATGGCCGAGCACTACCACTCCCACCTCGACGTCTACGTCGACGGCAAGCCGGTCCCCGTCGCCGCCGACATCGGCATCGACCCCGGGTCAGAGGAGATGGCGGCCGTCCACACCCACGACACCCGTGGCGTGATCCACATCGAGACCGATGTCAAGGGCACGGCCTACACCCTCGGCCAGATCTTCACGGAGTGGGGCGTCACGCTGAAGGCCGGCCAGATCGGCACGCTGAAGGCCGGCAACGGCAAGACGCTGACCACCTACGTGAACGGCCAGAAGCTCGACGGCGACCCGGCCGCGATCGTGCTGAAGCCGCACCTGCAGATCGCCCTGGTGTACGGCGAGCCGGACCCGTCGTTCGCGCCTCCCGCCACCTACCAGTTCAAGTCCGACGAGTGACCCCGGCCCGCGTTCACCCGGGGGTGGAGGTCTGATCCGCGGTCCTCGGGCGCGATGCCGTCACCGTCGTCGGTCACCGTCACGACGGCCTGGTCGCCCGACCGGCCCGCGGTGACGTCCACCCGCGATCCGGCGTGCCGCTGGGCGTTGACCAGCAGGTTGTTCAACACCCCGATCAGCTTGATCTGGTTGCCGAATACCACCGCCTCACCGGTCACGTCCGCGTACACGCAGACGAACTGACACCACTACCTCCTCCGAGAAAGCCGCTTCCGCCGGTACGCCCGCCGCCTTTCCTCAAGGCCGAAACGACTCCCAGAGCAGACCTCTGCCTTGTCGGGCAGGAAAGGCCGGTAATCAGACCATGAATATAGGAACGCGACACCATCACTTCGCATTCATGGCGCCGGCCTGATCACGTGGGGCTTCGCCCAGACGCCCCGGTGTGGTCTATCTGCGTTACGGCGTCAAGGACGCTGCGTGATGGTGTATCGGAGTCCACGAGGGCTCCGCTTCTAGGTCCGGGCCGGCCGAGGCGCGCAGGTCAAGCGCCTCGGCGCGGGTGTCACTGGCGGGCCGCCCCGGCGCGGCGCTTGGTCCACACGTCGAAGGCGACCGCGGCGAGCAGGACGACGCCCTTGACCAGCATGACCCGCTCGCTGGGCGACCCGATCAGCGACATGCCGTTGTTGATCACACCCATGATGAGGCCGCCGGTGATGGCGCCGACCACCTTGCCCACGCCGCCCTGTACGGCCGCGCCGCCGATGAACGCCGCAGCGATCGCGTCCAGCTCGAACGCGTTGCCCGCCGTGGGCCCCGCCTGGTTGAGCCGGCCCGCGAAGATCACGCCGGCCAGGGCCGAGAGCACGCCCATGTTGACGAAGATCCAGAAGACCACCGACTTGACCTTGACGCCGGAAAGTACCGCCGCCTGCAGGTTGCCGCCGATGGCGTAGATGCGCCTGCCGAACACCGCGCGGGTGGTGACCAGGGAGTAACCCAGCACCAGCAGCGCCAGCAGCACGAGCACCCATGGCAGGTTCTTGAAGCGGGCGAGCTGCACCACGATGGCGATGACCACCGCACCCGCACCGACGATCTTAAGCAGGAAGAGCGGCAGCGGGTCGACGCCCTGGCCGTAGCGCAGCCGCGCGGCGCGGGTGCGCCACTGGGCCGCCACCATGCCCGCGACCGCGACGACGCCGAGCAGGAGGCTGAACAGGTCGGCACCGCCCAGCGGGCCGAGCCCGATGTTGCCGAGGTAGCCGTCGGTGAACCCGTTGGACAGGGTGCGGACCGGGTCGGGGAAGGGGCCGATGCCCTGGTTGCCCAGCACGGTGAGGGTGAGGGCGCGGAACAGCAGCATGCCGGCCAGGGTGACGATGAACGCCGGAATGCCGTAGTAGGCGATCCAGAAGCCCTGCCAGGCGCCGATGACCCCGCCCGCGACGAGGGTGAGGAGCAGCGCGAGCGGCCAGGGGACGCCGTAGTTGACCATCAGCACCGCCGCGACGGCGCCGGTGACGGCGACCACCGAGCCCACCGACAGGTCGATGTGCCCGGCGATGATGATGAGGATCATGCCGATGGAGAGGATCAGGATGTAGGAGTTCTGGACGATGATGTTGGAGATGTTCTGCGGTTCCAGCAGGGCGCCGTCGGTCAGCACGGAGAACAGCACGACGATCAGCGCGAACGCGATGTAGATGCCGCTCTGCCGCACGTTGAGCGAGATGCCGAGCAGCGACGCGCGGCTCGGCGGCTGCGCCGGACCGGTGTCCCCGCCCGGGACGACCTCGGCGCCGGAGTGGGAGATGCCGCTCATCGGATCTACTCCTGTCCCTTCGTCATGTAGTGCATCAGGCGTTCCTGCGTCGCGTCCTCGCGCCGGACCTCGCCGGTGACGCGGCCGGCCGAGAGCGCGTAGATGCGATCGCACAGCCCCAGCAGCTCCGGCAGTTCAGAGGAGATGACCAGGACCGCCTTACCCTGGTCGGCCAGGCGGTTGATGATCGAGTAGATCTCGTACTTGGCGCCCACGTCGATGCCGCGGGTCGGCTCGTCCAGGATGAGCACGTCGGCGTCCGTGAAGATCCACTTGGACAGGACGACCTTCTGCTGGTTGCCGCCGCTGAGCTTCCCGGTGACGCTGAGCACGCTGGGCGCCTTGATGTTCATGCTCCCGCGGAACTCCTCGGCGACCCGGTACTCCTCGTTCTCGTTGACCCACCCCCGGCGGGCCAGCTTGGACAGCTCGGCCGCCGAGATGTTGCGCTTGATGTCGTCGATCAGGTTCAGCCCGTAGCGCTTACGGTCCTCGGTGGCGTAGGCGATGCCGTGCCTGATGGCGTCGCGCACCGACCGGATCTGGACCTCGCGCCCGTCCCGGTAGACACGGCCCGTGATGCCGGTGCCGTAGGAGCGGCCGAAGACGCTCATGGCCAGCTCCGTGCGCCCGGCGCCCATCAGGCCCGCGAGCCCGACGATCTCGCCCCGGTGCACGGTCAGGCCGACCCCGGAGACCACGACCCTGCCGCGCTGGGTGGGGCTGTGGACCGTCCAGTCCTCGATGCGCAGCGCCTCCTCGCCGATGTTCGGCTCGTGCGGCGGGAAGCGGTGCGAAAGGTCACGGCCCACCATGCCCGCGATGATGCGGTCCTCGGTGACCTGGCCGGCCTTCATGTCGAGGGTCTCGATCATGCGGCCGTCGCGCAGGATGCTGATGGAGTCGGCGATGGCCGCGATCTCGTTCAGCTTGTGCGAGATGATCACGCAGGTGATGCCGCCGTCGCGCAGGCCGCGCAGCAGTTCGAGCAGGTGGGCGGAGTCCTCATCGTTCAGCGCGGCCGTCGGCTCGTCCAGGATCAGCAGCCGCACCTCCTTGGACAGCGCCTTGGCGATCTCCACAAGCTGCTGCCTGCCGACGCCGATGTCGGCCACCGGGGTCACGGGGTTCTCCGGCAGCCCGACCCGATCCAGCAGTACGCGCGCCTCGTGGTTGGTGCGGTTCCAGTCGATCAGGCCGCGCGTGGCCCGCTCGTTGCCGAGGAAGATGTTCTCGGCGATCGACAGCTGGGGGCAGAGCGCCAGCTCCTGGTGGATGATGACGATCCCGCGCTGCTCGCTGTCCCTGATGCCGGAGAAGTGGCACGGCTCCCCGCCGAAGGAGATCTCACCGTCGTACGAGCCGTGGGGGTAGACCCCCGACAGCACCTTCATCAGGGTCGACTTGCCCGCGCCGTTCTCACCGCAGATGGCGTGGATCTCCCCTCGGCGCACGGACAGGCTCACGTCCTGAAGTGCCTTGACTCCGGGAAATGTCTTGGTGATTCCACGCATCCGCAGAATGTCGTCGGTCATCTCGCTCACGTCTCTCGTGATGTCACGGCGGGGGTGCGGCGCCGTCGGCCCCGCGCCGCACCCCGGTGGGTCAGCCCAGCTGCGACTGGGTGTAGTAGCCGGTGTCGACGAGGTTCTTCTGGTAGTTGGTCTTGTCGACGATCACCGGCTCCAGCAGGTAGGACGGGACGACCTTGTTGCCGTTGTCGTAGTCCTTGGTGTTGTTCACCTCGGGCTTGCCGCCCTTGAGCACGGTGTCGGCCATCTTCACGGTGACGTCCGCGAGCTGGCGGGTGTCCTTGTAGATGGTGGAGTACTGCTCACCGGCGATGATCGACTTCACCGAGGCCAGCTCGGCGTCCTGACCGGTCACGATCGGGTAGGGCTGGCCGGAGGTGCCGTAACCGTTGCTCTTGAGCGCCGACAGGATGCCGATCGACAGCCCGTCGTACGGCGACAGGACGCCGTCGACCTTCGCGCCGCCGCTGTAGGTCTTGGTCAGCAGGTCCTCCATGCGCTTCTGCGCGGTGGCCGGGTCCCAGCGCAGGATGGCGACGGTCTTGAAGTCCGTCTGCCCGCTCTTGACCTTCAGGGTGCCCTTGTCGATGTACGGCCGCAGCACCGACATCGCGCCGTTGAAGAAGAAGGTGGCGTTGTTGTCGTCGGGCGAGCCGGCGAACAGCTCGACATTGAACGGGCCCTTGGCCGAGCCGTCCGCGCCGTCGGCGGTCTTGAGCTTCAGGCCGACGAGCAGCGACGTGGCCTGCTGGACGCCGACCTTGAAGTTGTCGAAGGTGGCGTAGTAGTCGACGTTCGGGCTGTTGCGGATCAGCCGGTCGTAGGCGATGACCGGGATGTGCTTGTCGGCCGCCTCCTGGAGCTGCGTGGTGATGGCCGTGCCGTCGATCGAGGCGATGACGAGCAGTTTGGCGCCCTTGGTGATCTGGTTCTCCAGCTGGTTGACCTGGGTCGGGATGTCGTTCTCCGCGTACTGCAGGTCGACCTTGTAGCCGAGCTTCTCAAGGCTCGCCTTGACGTTGTCGCCGTCGTGGATCCAGCGCTCCGACGACTTGGTCGGCATGGTGACGCCCACCAGGGCGCCGGCGTTGCCCGCCGTGCCGGACGAGGCCTGGATGTCGGCGGTCTTCTGCGTGGAGCCGCACGCCGTCGTGACCGAGGCCAGCGCGAGGGCGGAGACCACCGTCGCCAGTCTTCCGAATCTCATCGTTCTGCTCCTTGAGGTGGGGTGGCCCGATGCGGGGGTGGAACCGGGCGCCCGGCGGAGACCTCGGGCACGGCCCGCGCTGGATCGGCCGAGGCGAGGCGGCCCGCGACCGGGGGCCGGGCCCAGAGCGCGCCCGGCCGGAATGGACGGCGACCTCCCGTATCCCTGTCAGGCGAGCGTTCTGCGCCCTACGCCTGAGCGGTTAGTGTTATCGCTAACAATTTGCCTGTCAATAGCGTCCGATAACTTCGCTGTAACAAGGCGGAAACCCTCGCGGGCCAGGAATTCCCAATAGGCGCCGGTCCGAGTGAGCGTTACCAATGGCAGGTGGGCGTCACCAGCGGCGGGCGGGGCCCGATCACCCGCGCGGCGGCGCGACGCTGTCGCGCACGACGAGCTCCGGCGCGATGGTGCGCCGCTCGCACCCGCGCTCCCCCTCGTCGATCTGCCGCAGCAGCACGCTGAGACTCGCCGTCGCGACGGCGTTGAAGTCCGGGCGGACGGTGGTCAGCGGCGGGATGAAGTAGCCGGCCTCCGGCACGTCGTCGAAGCCCACCACGCTCACGTCGTCCGGGACTCGACGGCCGCGCTCGCTCAGCGCCCGCAGCAGGCCGAGGGCGATGTGGTCGTTCGCTGTGAAGACCGCCGTGACCTCGTCCATCCGGGCCAGCATCTGCCCGGCCTGGTAACCGGAGGCGGCCGTCCAGTCGGCGGACACCAGCGGCGGCACCTCGGCGCCCGCCTCCTCGAGCGCCCGCCGCCACCCCCTGACCCGCCCGGCGCTGTCGAACCAGTCGGCCGGCCCGGACACGTGCCACACCGTCCGGTGGCCGGCTTCGAGCAGGAACCGGGTCGCGTCGCGGGCGCCGGCCTCCTGGTCGACGGTGACCAGCGGGATCGACCGCTCGGGATCGCCGTCGATGGTGACGAGCGGGACGTCGGCCGGCAGGTCGTCCAGGGCCTCGTTGGCGGCGACCACCGGCGCAATGATCACAATGCCGGCCACCCGCTGGTCCAGGTGCCGCTCGACGGCCTCGGCCACGGAGCGGCGATCGAGACTCCGGACGCTGCCGACGCTCACGGCGAACCCCGAGGCGCCGGTGGCCTGCTCGAACGCCGACAGCATCGACATCGGCCCGTACAGCGTGGAGCTCTGCGCGATGACGCCGATCACCTGGGACTTCCCGGTGACCAGGATGCGCGCCGCGCGGTTCGGGCGGTAGCCCAGCTCGGCGATCGCGGCGCGCACGCGGAGCCGGGTCTGCTCACGGACGTTCGGGTGACCGTTGAGCACCCGTGACACCGTCTGGTGCGAGACTCCGGCGAGGCGTGCGACGTCCGTCATGGCCGGCTCGCGAACGCTCCTTGTGCTCACTGGCTACCTCACTCGGTCGTTGTACAAGCCGGCCGCGCGCGGCGGCCGTGCGGCCCACGGCGCAGTGCCAGTGTCCCAGGGCCGGTCGGGCCGCGTGACACCCACGCCCCGGTGGGCGGTTGACACGGACGACCCTGCGCTGTTAACGCGCACAATCACGGGGGCTCCGGCGGTCGGGGACGGTTAACGGCACGTTTCGACGTAACCATACCGTGACCCCGAAATCGCTTGACCGACATTGTTGTTAGCGTTCACAGTTCTGCCCAGATGACGGAAGGGGGAACCATCCCAGGGCCGGCATCCACTCCGCGCTGACCGTCCACGACAGACCAGGGTGCCCGGTCCGGACGGCGGACCGGGCACTCACAGCAGGAAGGACCCCCACAGTGGTGAAGAGAATCACGACGCTGTTACTGTCCGCCGCCATGGCGGCGGCTCTGGCCGGTTGCGGGAGCGGCGGCGCCACCTCCGGCGGCGACGGCACGATCACCATGGGCTTCGCCCAGGTCGGCGCGGAGAGCGGCTGGCGCACCGCCAACACCAAGTCGGTCCAGGAGTCGGCCAAGGCGGCGGGCGTCGAGCTGAAGTTCTCCGACGCCCAGCAGAAGCAGGAGAACCAGATCAAGGCCATCCGCTCCTACATACAGCAGAAGGTCGACGTCATCGCCTTCTCGCCGGTGGTGGAGTCGGGCTGGGACACCGTGCTGAAGGAGGCCAAGGACGCCAAGATCCCGGTCATCCTGACCGACCGGGCCGTGGACTCCAAGGACACCAGCCTCTACAAGACCTTCCTCGGCTCGGACTTCATCGAGGAGGGGAAGAAGGCCGGCCAGTGGCTGGTCGACCAGTACAAGGACGTCAAGGACCCGGTGAACATCGTCGAGCTGCAGGGCACCACCGGCTCGGCTCCCGCCAACGATCGCAAGGCCGGCTTCGGCCAGGTCATCGCCGCCGACCCCAAGTTCAAGATCATCGCTTCGCAGACGGGCGACTTCACCCGGGCCAAGGGCAAGGAGGTCATGGACGCCTTCCTGAAGGCCAACCCCAAGATCGACGTCCTGTTCGCCCACAACGACGACATGGGCCTCGGCGCCATCGAGGCCATCGAGGGCGCCGGCAAGGTGCCCGGTAAGGACATCAAGATCATCACGATCGACGCCGTCCACGACGGCATGCAGGCCCTGGCGGACGGAAAGATCAACTACATCGTCGAGTGCAGCCCGCTGCTCGGCCCGCAGCTCATGGACCTGTCCAAGAAGGTCGTCAAGGGTGAGCAGGTGCCCGCCCGCGTGGTGACCGAGGAGACCGCCTTCACCCAGGAGCAGGCCAAGCAGGCCCTCCCCAGCCGCAAGTACTGATCCCGGGAGGCGGGCCGCCACAGCCGGCCCGCCTCGCACGACGACGAGGAAGAGGAGAGGGCGCCATGGCCACACCCGACCCGATCCTGCGGATGAGCGGGATCGGCAAGCGGTTCCCCGGCGTGACGGCGCTGGACGGCGTCGACTTCCGGCTGCTGCCGGGCGAGGTCCACGCGCTCATGGGAGAGAACGGCGCGGGCAAGTCGACGCTGATCAAGGTGCTGACCGGTGTCCACGACATCGACGCGGGCGAGATCGAGCTGGACGGCCGCCGCGTCGCCTTCGCGAGCCCGCTCGCGGCCCAGCGGGCGGGGATCAGCACGGTCTACCAGGAGGTCAACCTCTGCCCCAACCTCTCGGTCGCGGAGAACGTCTTCATCGGCCGCGAACCACGCCGGTACGGCCGCATCAGGTGGCGGGAGACGCGCCGCCGGGCCGCCGAGCTGCTGGCGCGCCTGGAGCTCGACATCGACGTGGCGGCGCCCCTCTCCTCCTACTCGCTCGCCGTCCAGCAGATGGTGGCGATCGCGAGGGCCGTGGACGTCGAGGCCAGGGTGCTGATCCTGGACGAGCCCACGTCCAGCCTCGACGCGGGCGAGGTCGCCCAGCTGTTCAGGGTGATGCGGCGCCTGAAGGACCAGGGCATCGCGATCCTGTTCGTCTCCCACTTCCTCGACCAGGTCTACGAGATCGCCGATCGCATGACGATCCTGCGCAACGGCAGGCTGGTCGGCGAGTACCCGACCGGTGAGCTGCCGCAGGTGGAGCTGGTCGCCAAGATGATCGGCCGCGAGCTTGCCGACCTCGAGAAGCTGGAGGGCAGGCCGCCGGCGCGGGAGGGCCCGCCGCTGGTGGAGGCCAGGGAGCTGGGCAGGGCCGGGGCGATCGAGCCCTTCACCCTCACCATCGGAAAGGGCGAGGTCGTCGGCCTGGCCGGGCTGCTCGGCTCGGGCCGCACCGAGATCGCCAGGCTGCTGTTCGGCGCCGACCACGCGAGCACCGGCTCGGTGCGCGTCGACGGCGAGCAGGCCGCCCTGCGCACCCCCCGGGCCGCCATGGGCCACGGCATCGCCTTCTGCTCGGAGGACCGGCGCGCCGAGGGGCTCATTCCCGACCTGACCGTGGGCGAGAACCTCCTCCTCGCCCTGCAGGCGACGCGTGGCTGGACCAGGCCGATCCCGCGGGGCAGGCAGGAGGAGCTGGTCGGCAGGTACATCGCAGCGCTGAGCATCCGCCCGGCCGACCCCGGGCGGCTCGTCAGGAACCTCAGCGGCGGAAACCAGCAGAAGGTGCTGCTCGCGCGCTGGCTGATCCTGCGGCCGCGCCTGCTCATCCTGGACGAGCCCACTCGCGGCATCGACGTCGGCGCGAAGGCGGAGATCCAGCGCCTGGTGGCCGAGCTGTCCGACGGCGGCACGGCCGTCCTGTTCATCTCCGCCGAGCTGGAGGAGGTGCTGCGGCTCAGCCACCGGGTCGGCGTGCTGCGCGACCGCCGGCTGGTGGCGGAGCTTTCCAACGGCGGGAACCTGACCAGCGAGGCGCTGATGGAGACCATCGCGAGCGGAGGCCCCTCATGACGACCCTGCTGCGGCACCGGCTGCTGTGGCCCGTGGTCGTCCTGGTCGCGCTGCTGCTGCTCAACCTGGCCTTCACCGACGGCTTCCTGTCCGTCCAGATCAAGGACGGCCACCTGTACGGCAGCCTGGTGGACATCGCCAGGTTCGGCGCGCCCCTGATCCTCGTCGCGCTCGGCATGACCCTCGTCATCGCGACCGGCGGCATCGACCTGTCGGTCGGCTCGGTCGTCGCGATCGCGGGAGCGCTGGCGTGCCTGCGGATCAGCGACCTGCCCGACCAGAACTCCGCGGGCGGCGTGCTGGCCGCCGCCGGGGTCACCCTCGCGCTCTGCTCGCTGCTCGGCGCGTGGAACGGCTTCCTGGTGGCCGGGGCCGGCATGCAGCCGATCATCGCGACGCTGATCCTCATGGTCGCGGGACGCGGCCTGGCGCAGCTCGTCACCGACGGCCAGATCATCACGGTCAACAGCACCACCTACAAGCTCATCGGCGGCGGGTACTGGCTCACGCTGCCGTTCTGCATCATCGTCGTGCTCGCCGTGCTCGCGCTCACCGCCTTCCTCACCCGCCGCCTGGCCCTCGGCCTGCTGATCGAGTCGGTAGGCGGCAACGCCGAGGCCAGCCGCCTGGCCGGCATCCGCTCGCGCGGGGTGATCATCATGGTCTACACCTTCTGCGCGCTGTGCGCGGGCGTCGCCGGGCTGATGGTCAGCTCGAACGTCTCCAGCGCGGACGGCAACAACGCCGGGCTGTGGATCGAGCTGGACGCCATCCTCGCCGTGGTCATCGGCGGCACCTCGCTGGCGGGCGGCCGTTTCTCGCTGTCCGGCACCGTGCTCGGCGCGCTCGTCATCCAGACGCTGACCACCACCATCTACTCGATCGGCGTGCCGCCGGAGACGACACTGCTGTTCAAGGCGCTGGTGGTGACCCTGGTGTGCCTGCTGCAGTCCCCGGCCTTCCGGGAGAAGGCGTTCCGCCGCCGCCGGCGTCCCCCGCGCGCGCCGTCGGCGCCCAAGGAGAAGGTGAGGGTCCCGGCATGACGACCGCCGGCATCCTGGCGGCCGGCCGCGCGCTGCCGCGCAAGTACGTGCCCGTCCTTGTGACCACCGGCCTGCTCGCGGCGATGTTCGCCGCAGGAGGCATCCGGTACAGGGGCTTCGCCGGCGGCCAGGTCGTGCTCAACGTCTTCGTCGACAACGCCTTCCTGCTCGTGGTCGCGGCCGGCATGACGTTCGTGATCCTGACGGGGGGCATCGACCTGTCGGTCGGCTCGATGGTCGCCCTGTCCACCATGATCTCGGCGAGCCTCGTCACGCACCACGGCTGGCCCGCCCCGGCGGTGATCGCGCTGGTGCTGGCGATCGGCGCGGCGCTCGGCCTGGGGATGGGCGCGATCATCCACTACTTCGAGATCCAGCCGTTCATCGTGACGCTCGCCGGGATGTTCCTCGCCCGGGGCCTGTGCTACACGATCAGCACCGAGTCCATCTCCATCACCGACCCGACCTTCACGGCGTTCGCGCAGACCAAGGTGCCCCTGGGCGCCGGCGTCTGGGTCTCCCCCAGCGTGGTGATCGCGGTGGTCACCGTGCTGGTGGGGGCGTACGTGCTGCACTACACCCGGCTCGGCAGGAACGTCTACGCGGTCGGCGGCAGCGAGCAGTCGGCCCTGCTCATGGGGCTCCCCGTGGCCCGGACCAAGATCGCGGTGTACACGATCAGCGGTTTCTGCTCGGCGCTCGGCGGGGTGCTGCTCTCGTTCTACATGCTGTCCGGGTACGGCCTGCACGCTGTCGGCATGGAGCTGGACGCCATCGCCGCCGTGGTCATCGGCGGCACGCTGCTGACCGGCGGCTCGGGCTACCTGCTCGGCACCGTGCTGGGCGTGCTCGTGCTCGGGCTGATCCAGACGATCATCAGCTTCGAGGGCACCCTCAGCTCCTGGTGGACCAAGATCTTCATCGGCCTGCTCCTGTTCGCGTTCATCCTCCTGCAGCGCCTGATCGGCGCCCGCAAGGAGCGGCACTGACCATGACCCCGATCCTGAGAGTCAATGTGAGCGTTAACGAAAATCGCTATGTGATCGGCGTGGACTTCGGCACCCTGTCCGGCCGCGCCGTCGTGGTGCGGGTCGAGGACGGCGCCGAGCTGGGCTCGGCGGTCCACGAGTACGCCCACCGGGTCATGGAGGACACCCTGCCCGGCGGCGGGGTGCGCCTCGGCCCCGACTGGGCGCTGCAGTCGCCGAGGGACTGGATCGACGTGCTCCGCACCGCCGTGCCGGAGGCGCTGGCCGTGGCCGGGGTGCCCGCCTCGCGCGTCATCGGCATCGGCACCGACTTCACGGCGTGCACCGTGCTGCCCGCCACCGCCGACGGCACGCCGCTGTGCGAGCTGCTGCCCGGCCGCCCGCACGCCTGGCCCAAGCTGTGGAAGCACCACGCCGCCCAGCCGCACGCCGACCGGATCAACGCGCTCGCGGCCGAGCGCGGCGAGCCCTGGCTGCCGCGCTACGGCGGGAAGATCTCCTCCGAGTGGGAGTTCGCCAAGGGCCTGCAGGTCTTCCAGGAGGACATCGAGGTCTACCACCTGGCGGAACGGTGGATCGAGGCCGCCGACTGGATCGTCTGGCAGCTCACCGGAGTGGAGACCCGCAACGTCTGCACCGCCGGGTACAAGGGCATCCACCAGGACGGCGGCTACCCCTCCGAGGACTTCCTGGCCGCGCTCGACCCGGGGTTCGCCGACTTCACCGGCAAGCTCGGCCACGACCTGTCCCCGCTCGGCGGCCTGGCCGGGCGGCTGACCGCCAGGGCGGCGGAGTGGACCGGCCTGCCCGAGGGCGTCGCGGTGGCGGTCGGCAACGTCGACGCGCACGTCACCGCCGCCGCCGCGGACGCCGTGCGGCCGGGCCAGATGGTCGCCATCATGGGCACCTCCACCTGCCACGTCATGTCCTCCGACCGGCTCGCGGAGGTGCCGGGCATGTGCGGGGTGGTGCGTGACGGGATCGTCCCGGGCCTTTGGGGGTACGAGGCGGGCCAGTCGGGCGTCGGGGACATCTTCGCCTGGTTCGCCGAGACCTCGGTGCCCGCCTCCTACACCGAGCGGGCCGAAGGGCTCGGGCTCGGCGTCCACGAGTACCTGACCTCGCTGGCCGCCGCGCAGGCGGTCGGCGCGCACGGGCTGGTCGCGCTCGACTGGCACAACGGCAACCGCTCGGTGCTGGTGGACCACAACCTCTCTGGCGTGGTCGTCGGCCAGACGCTCGCCACCAGGCCGGAGGACCTCTACCGGGCGCTCATCGAGGCCACCGCGTTCGGCGCCCGCGTCATCGTGGAGGCGTTCGAGAGCTCAGGGGTGCCGGTGGAGGAGTTCGTCGTCGCCGGCGGGCTGCTCAGGAACCCCTTCCTCATGCAGCTCTACGCCGACGTGCTACGCCGCCCGCTGTCGGCCATCGGCTCCGAGCAGGGGCCCGCGCTCGGCTCCGCCATCCACGCCGCCGTCGCGGCCGGGGCGTACGACGACATCACCGGGGCCGCCGCCGCGATGGGCAGGCGCACGACGGCCGCGTACGTGCCGGACGCCGCGCGCGCCGGCGCGTACGACCGGCTGTACGCCGAGTACCGCCGCCTGCACGACCACTTCGCCGGCGGGGAGCTCATGCACCGGCTCCGCGCGATCAGGGACGAGGCGAGAGCATGATGCTGGAGGAGCTGCGCGAGACGGTCTGCCGGCTGCACGCCGAACTGGTGCGCTACGGCCTCGTCGCCTGGACCGCGGGCAACGTCTCCGGGCGGGCGCCCGGCGGCGACCTGTTCGTCATCAAGCCGAGCGGGGTCTCCTACGACCACCTGACCCCCGAGTCGATGGTCGTGTGCGATTTGGACGGCCACCTGGTCGAGGGCGGCTTCTCCCCCTCCAGCGACACGGCGGCGCACGCCTACGCCTACCGCCACCTGCCGCAGGTGAACGGCGTGGTGCACACCCACTCCACCTACGCCTCGGCCTGGGCCGCGCGCGGCGAGGCGATCCCCTGCGTGCTCACCGCGATGGCCGACGAGTTCGGCGGCGAGATCCCCGTCGGGCCGTTCGCCCTGATCGGCGGCGACGACATCGGCAAGGGCATCGTGACCACGCTGTCCGGCCACCGCTCCCCCGCCGTGCTCATGCGGAACCACGGCGTGTTCACCATCGGCGACTCGCCGGAGGCCGCCGTCAAGGCGGCTGTGATGTGCGAGGACGTCGCCCGCACCGTGCACGTGGCGCGGCAGCTCGGCGAGCCGCTGCCGATCGCGCCCGCCGACATCGACCGTCTGCACGACCGCTACCAGAACGTCTATGGACAGAGGAGTCACCTGTGAAGCTTTGGTTCCTGACCGGCAGCCAGGGCCTGTACGGCGAGGAGACGTTGCGGCAGGTGGCCGGCCAGTCCCAGGAGATCTCCGCCGCCCTCGGCCGGTCGCTGCCCTTCGAGGTCGTGTGGAAGCCCGTGCTGACCGACGCGGCGGCCATCCGCAGGGTGTGCCTCGAGGCCAACGCCGACGAGGACTGCGGCGGCCTGATCGCGTGGATGCACACCTTCTCACCGGCCAAGATGTGGATCGCCGGGCTGGACGCGCTGCGCAGGCCGCTGCTGCACCTGCACACCCAGGCCAACAGGGAACTGCCGTGGAGCTCCATCGACATGGACTTCATGAACCTCAACCAGGCCGCGCACGGCGACCGCGAGTTCGGCTACATCCAGTCCAGGCTCGGCGTGCCGCGCAAGACCGTGGCGGGGCACGTGAGCGACCCGGCGGTGGTGGCGCGCGTCGGCGCCTGGGCACGGGCCGCGGCGGGACGCGCCGAGGTGGGCTCGCTCAGGGTGGCGAGGTTCGGCGACAACATGCGCGACGTCGCGGTCACCGAGGGGGACAAGGTCGAGGCGCAGCTGCGGTTCGGCGTCTCGGTCAACACCTACGGCGTCAACGACCTGGTCGGCGCGGTCGCGGCGGCCTCCGACGCGGAGGTGACCACGCTGGTCAAGGAGTACGAGGACGGCTATCTCGTCGCCCCGGAGCTGCGGGCGGGCGGTGAGCGGCACGAGTCGCTGCGGTACGCGGCGCGCATCGAGCTGGGCCTGCGCCACTTCCTCGCGGACGGCGGCTTCAAGGCGTTCACCACCAACTTCGAGGACCTCGGCGGGCTGCGGCAGCTTCCGGGGCTCGCGGTCCAGCGGCTGATGGCCGACGGCTACGGGTTCGGCGGCGAGGGCGACTGGAAGACCTCGGTGCTGCTGCGCACGATGAAGGTCATGTCGGCGGGGCTCGCGGGCGGCACGTCCTTCATGGAGGACTACACCTACCACCTGACGCCGGGCGAGGAGGTCATCCTCGGGGCGCACATGCTGGAGGTCTGCCCGTCCGTCGCCTCGGGAACGCCCTCGTGCGAGATCCACCCGCTGAGCATCGGCGGGCGCGAGGACCCCGTGCGGCTGGTGTTCGACGCCCGGCCCGGGCCCGCGATCGTGGCGGGCCTGGCCGACATGGGGGATCGGTTCCGGCTGGTGGCCAACGAGATCGACGTGGTCGCCCCCGCCGAGCCGCTGCCGAGCCTGCCGGTCGCCCGGGCCGTATGGAGGCCCCGTCCCAGCCTGCGCGTCTCGGCCGAGTCGTGGCTGACCGCCGGGGCTCCGCACCACACCGTGCTCTCCGCGGCGGTCGGGGCCGAGGAGCTGGCCGACTTCGCCGACATGCTCGGCGTCGAGCTGGTCCTGATCGACGCCGCCACCACCTCCCGCCGGTTCGCCCAGGAGCTGCGCTGGAACCAGGCGTACTACCGGCTCGCCCAGGGGTTCTGACGAGGGCCGGTCCGTACGGACCGGCGGGGGGTTCGCGTTAATTTTTATGACAAATCGCATTTCGGCGAGTCAAGTCCTTGAAAAGTCGACATGATCGATTCACGATTCTCCACGTGGGCGGTAAAGATCACGTCGCGCCGCCCACGTCACTTTCCCCGGCGGGAAACCCCCGCCCGGCGTGAAGGAGATCGTGTGTCCATCGCCCCACGACGACTGCGAGCGGTCCTGATCGGGACCCTCACGGCTCTCACCCTCTTGTTACCCCAGGGAGTGGCCCAGGCCGCGCCCGACCCGGACAAGATCGACAAAACCGTCCTCGCGAAGCTGGCGGCGGACGACAAGGCCACCTTCTGGGTCCGCCTGAAGAGCGACGCCGACCTCAGCTCGGCCCGCCGGGCGAAGACCAAGACCGAGAAGGCCGAGCAGGTCTTCCGGGCCAAGACCGAGCTGGCCGCCTCGTCCCAGGCGGGCCTGCGCGCGCTCCTCACCGCCGAGCGCGCCGACTTCACCCCGTTCTGGATCGCCAACGCCGTCCAGGTGACCGGCGGCGCCAAGCTGGCCTCGGAGATCGCGAAGCTGCCCGAGGTGGAGCGCATCGAGCCCACCCGCGTCACCAAGCTGCCCGAGCCGCTGCCCGGCAAGGCGGTCGCGAAGGTCCAGGCGACCGAGTGGAACATCGACCGCGTCAACGCGCCCAAGGTGTGGAACGAGCTCGGCGTGCGCGGCGAGGGCATCGTGGTCGCCAGCATCGACAGCGGCGTGCAGTTCGACCACCCCGCGCTGGCCGCCCAGTATCGCGGCAGGAACGCCGACGGGACCCTCGACCACAACTACAACTGGTTCGACCCCGCGGGCGTGTGCCCGAGCGCCGCGCCGTGCGACAACAACGACCACGGCACCCACACCATGGGCACCATGGTGGGAAGCGACGGCGGCGCCAACACCATCGGCGTGGCGCCCGGCGCGAAGTGGATCGCCGCCAAGGGGTGCGAGACCAACAGCTGCACCGACGCCTCCCTGCTCGCCGCCGGCCAGTGGATGCTCGCCCCCACCGACCTGAACGGCCGCAACCCGCGCCCCGACCTGGCGCCCGACATCGTCAACAACTCCTGGGGCGGCGCGGGCTTCGACCCCTGGTACAAGGAGATCGTCGAGGCGTGGGTCGCGGCGGGCATCTTCCCCGCCTTCGCCAACGGCAACGTCACCAACGCGGGCTGCAACTCCAGCGGCTCCCCCGGCCAGTACATCTCCAGCTACAGCGCGGGCGCGTTCGACGTCAACAACGCCATAGCCAGCTTCTCCACCCGGGGCTCCGGCGAGAACGGCGAGATCAAGCCCAACCTCGCGGCGCCCGGCGTCAACGTCCGCTCGTCCATTCCC
Source organism: Sphaerisporangium viridialbum (assembly GCF_049674955.1). GTDB lineage: Bacteria > Actinomycetota > Actinomycetes > Streptosporangiales > Streptosporangiaceae > Sphaerisporangium > Sphaerisporangium viridialbum. The sequence continues at coordinate 5,195,103 of NZ_CP187232.1, forward strand.
GGCGGTTACGACAGCTTCTCCGGCACGTCGATGGCCAGCCCGCACCTCGCGGCCACGGTGGCGCTGATGTGGTCGGCCTCCCCCGCCCTGCAGGGCGACATCGCCGGCACCAGGGCGCTGCTCGACCGTACCGCCATCGACGTCGACGACACCCGCTGCGGCGGCACGGCCGCCGACAACAACGTCTGGGGCGAGGGAAGGCTCGACGCCCTCGCGGCGGTCCAGGCCGCGCCGGCCGGGGCGCTCGGCGGCCTGAAGGGAACGGTCACCGCGGCGGGCTCGCCGGTCGCCGGCGCCACCCTCACCGTCACCGGTCCGCTGAGCCGTACGATCACCACCGCGCAGGACGGGACGTACGCGCTGCCCCGCCTGCTGGAGGGCGACTACCGGCTCACCGCCCAGAAGTTCGGGTACGACGACGCCACCGCGACCGTCACCGTCGTGGCCGACCAGACGGCCACCGAGGACGTGACGATGGCGCCGCGACCCTCGGGCACGGTGTCGGGAACGGTCACGGCCGGGGGCGCGCCCGAGGTGGGCGCCACGGTCGCCGCGGTGGGCACCCCGGTCAGCGCGGTCACCGACACCGCGGGCCACTACCGGCTCACCCTGCCGAACGGCGCCTACGACCTGAAGACGACGCCGCTGTCCCGGTGCGCGGGCGGCCTCACCGTGCCGATCACCGTGAACGGCGACCTGACCAAGGACATCGAACTCCCGCGCCGCGCCGACACCTTCGGCTACACCTGCACGTCCGGCTCGGAGACCTACGTCGCGGGCACCGCCAAGCAGGCGCTCACCGGAGACGACGCGGCCCAGCCGATCACGCTGCCGTTCACCTTCCCCTTCTACGGCACCGGCTACACCGGCGGGTGGATCAGCAGCAACGGGTTCCTGAGCTTCACCGCCTCCAGCACCACGGCGAACAACACGTCCCTGCCCTCCACCGCCGCGCCCAACGGGGCGGTCTACCCCTACTGGGACGACCTGGTGCTGGACGACCAGTCCGGCGTCTACACCGCCACCATCGGGACCGCGCCCAAGCGCACCTTCGTCGTCGAATGGCGCGGCGCCCGGTTCTACTCCGACGCGAGCCAGCGCATCTCGTTCTCGGCGCTGCTCGGCGAGGACGGCTCCATCGGGTACCGCTACCGGGGCGTCACCAACGAGCGCGCCTCCGGCACCAGCGCCACGATCGGCGTCGAGAACGCGGGGGGCACCGACGCGCTGCAGTACTCCTACAACAGCGCCGCTCTGACCGACGGCCAGAGCCTGACCTTCGCCGCGAGCCGGCACGGGCTGCTGAGGGGCACGGTCACCGACGCCAACGACGGCAGGCCGGTGCCGGGCGCGACGGTGAAGGTCGGCGAGGTGGCGACCTACACCACCGGGGAGGACGGCACGTTCCTCGGGCAGATCCTCGTGGGCGACTACACGGTCCAGGTCTCCAAGGCCGACTACGGGACCTTCAGCCAGGAGGTCACGATCACCGCCGGGGCCGTGACCCGCGTCGACACCGCCCTGGCCACCGGCCGCGTGACGGCCTCGGTCGGCGAGCTGACCCTGGTGATGCCGGCCGGGTCCACCAGGACGGGCACGGTCGAGCTGTCCAACCTGGGCACGGCCACGGCCTACACCGTCGTGACCGATCCCGCGCAGAGCTGGCTGGCCGTGACACCCGCCGGTGGCGATCTGGCCACGGGCAAGTCGGTGACGCTGAAGGTCACCGCCTCCAGCGCGGGCGTGCAGCCGGGCACCGTGCGCACCGGCAGGCTGCTGGTGCGCTCGGCGAGCGGCAGGAACCCGCAGATCGAGGTCCTCGTGACCGTCGTGGTGCCCAAGCACCAGGTGGCCATCGACGTGGGCGCCACCAAGGACCTCCTCGACGCCGCCGGCGACCGCTGGACCGCCGACCGCAAGTACGTCGCGGGCGGGTCGGGCTACGTGGGCACGAGTACGAGCACCAGCACGAGCAGCAAGCCGATCCAGGGCACCACCGAGCAGGAGCTGTTCAAGCATGCCCGCGAGAAGATGCTGGAGTACCGGTTCGACCAGGTGCCCAACGGCACGTACACCGTCGAGCTGGGCTTCGCCGAGACGCGCAACGTGCGCGAGGGCAAGCGCGTCTTCGACGTCATCGTCGAGGGCCAGCTCGCGATCCCCGCGCTGGACCTGGCCCTGGAGGCCGGCACGTACACCGCCGTCAACCGGCAGTACACGGTGAAGGTCACCGACGGCCAGCTCAACGTGCGGTTCGCCGAGCGGGTCGGCGATCCCATCGTCAACGCCATCCGCATCTCCGAACGTCCCGACAAGGCCACCCCGTAGTGGCCTGAACCCGCGCCGGCCCGTCCCGCCTCCATGGCGGGGCGGGCCGGCGGCTCGGCTCACCAGGGAAGCGGGCCTCCCTCGCCGAAGCAGCCGCCGGTCGGGCCGTCCGGGCCGAGGGTGGCGAGCCGCACCGCGACCGCGGCTCCCTCGGCGGCGGTGCGGGTTAGGCCGGGGACGGCCCTGGTGAAGGCGGTCGCGCACGGGCCGGGGTCCGCCGCGTTTACCAGGATGCCGTGCTCGCTAAGCGCCTTGGCGTACTGGACGGTCAGCGAGTTGAGCGCGGTCTTGGACGGCACGTAGGCCAGCGAGGGTGGCCGCCGGGCGAAGTGGCCGTCCGGGTCGGACATCAGCGTGAGCGAGCCGAGGCCGCTGGTGACGTTGACGACGCGTCCCGCCGCCGAGCGCAGCAGCAGAGGGATCATCGCGGTCGTCACGCTGATGACACCGAAGACGTTGGTCTCGAACACCTCCCTGACGACGTCCACCTCGGCGCCGCCGGGATCCTGCCCGGGCAGGTCGCCGAGGATCCCCGCGTTGTTGACCAGGACGTCGAGCACGCCGAAGTGATCGCCGACGTGCCGCGCGGCCGCCATGACGGACGCGCGGTCGGTGACGTCGAGCTGGATCGCCCGCACGTCGGCCTTGTCCGATCGCAGCTCCGCGGCCGCCTCCTCACCGCGGCGCGGGTCCCTGGCGGCCAGCAGCACGGTCATGCCCAGCTCCGCGAGCTGCGCGACGATCTCGCGTCCGATGCCCTGGTTCGCACCGGTGACCAGCGCCGTCGCCGGCCTGGCGGTGGTGTCCCCGGTCATGACCGGGTGCCGCCTCCCGTTCATGCCCGGCCCGGCGCCGCTGTGGGGACGCCCGGTTCCTGGCGGCGTTCCGCGCGGACCACCTCCACGACGGCGGCGATGTCGGCCTCGGTCCAGCCGCGCTCTCCCGCCTGCTCGTAGCGCCGCTCGACCACACGGGCGATGGGCAGCGAGAGCCCGTTCGACTCCGCGAGCTCGTTGAGCAGCCGCACGTCCTTGGCGCCGAGCCGGGTGGGGAACCACCCCTTGTGCTCACCGGCGATGACGTCGTCGACGCGGTTGAGGATCGCGGGCGGGATGGTGGGCCACTGGTAGAGCACCTCGCGCAGCAGCTTCATGTCCAGCGCGGCGGCCTCGGCCGTGGCCACGACCTCGGCGACCGCGGCGACTCCTGACATCAGCAGGAAGTTGTTGAGCAGCTTGAAGGCCGTCGCGCTCCCGGGGTCCTCGCCGCAGTACCAGTGGACGGAGAAGACCCGCGACCAGACGGGCTCCAGCCGGTCCAGGAGCCTGCGGTCGCCGCCGACCAGGCTGGAGGCCATGTTCGCGAAGACGGTCTGCGGCGCTCCGATGATCGGCGCCGCCAGGAAGCGCCGCCCGGGGACCATGTCGCGAAGCCTGCGGGAGGTCTCCGGGGAGACGGTGCTCATGTCGACCACGATCGGCCCGTCGGGATCGGCGTCGAGCCCGGTCAGCCCCTCCATGACGTCGAGGACGGCGCGGTCGTCGGCCAGCGACATCAGCACCGCCTCCGCGCCCCTCGCGGCCTCCGCCGGCGAGGACGCCTCGGCCGCCCCGGCGCCGGTGACCTCGGCGGCCCTGCCGGGCGTACGGTTCCAGACCGCCACGTCGTACCCCTGCGCGAGCAGCCGGCCGGCCACCGCGCGGCCCATGTGACCCATCCCAAGTACAGCTATCCGCATAGGTCATCCCCCCTTGCCGCATTGTCGCGGCCCCCGCCCCCGGCAACGGAGGCTCGCTAGAGATGCTCTCCTCGCCAGGGTGGCGCCACACCTCCCGGGACATGGTTCATTTCGGCCCCTTCCGTGCACCGAGCGATAGGGCATATCCCACCTGATGTACTAAATCGGACACATAGGGGAATACCGGTAGAGGACTCGCACGACGCCGCCCTTAAGGAAGGTGAACCGCTTATAGGTTTACGCACGGACTTCAAACGGGGGCATGGATGGACATTCATCGATGCAAGGTGAGAAGTATCCGCCTGGCTCTCATCGGCGGGCTCGGGATGGCGCTGATCGGCGCCGCCACGCCGCGGGAGGCCACGACGCCGGCCGTGGACGCGGCGGCACCGGCCGTATCAGGGGTGCCGCGGAAGGACCAGACCGACACAGACCGCGCGGCTCTGCGCCGCATCTGGGAGCAGCAGGCGGACGCCTGGGCCCGGGGGGACGCCGGAGCGTACGCCAGGAGTTACACCACCGATGCCGACCTGATCAACATCAGGGGCGAGCACTTCCACACCCGTGACTCGATAGCCACGAGAATCCAGTACTACTTTAATAATCACCTCAAGAACACTCATATCCTCCGAATGGAGGAAGAGGTGCGCTTCGTGTCTCCCACGATGGCGATCATCCTCCGGAAGGACTGCGTGCTTTACGGCGCCGAGAAGGCCTGCCGCCCGGACACGCGATCGATCAACACCAGCCTCGCCGTCAAGTATTCGGGCCGCTGGATGGTCACGTCATTCCACAACACCCTCATGCGGCAGCAGAACGCGCCGCTCCCGTCGTTCAGGAAATTCTCCAGAGACTGACCGCGAGCCGCCACACGGCCCGAGTCACAGGGGAAACGCCTCCCTCACCATCTTCGAACGGGGCACAGATGGGCATTCATCGATACGCGAGGAGAACGATCGGCCTGGCTCTCGCGGGCGGGCTCGGTCTGGCGCTGAGCGCCGCCGTCACACCCACCGGGACCACGACGCCGGCGAGCCACGCGCGCTCGGCACCGGCCGGCTCGCGGCCGGCGGTTCCCTACGACACCGAGCTCGCCGCTCTGGCCCGGCTCTGGCAGCAGCAGGCCGACGCCTGGGCCCGAGGCAACGGCAAGGCGTACGCCGCGACGTACACCGCGGACGCCGACTTCGTGAACGTCACGGGCGATCACCTGCGCACCCGCGACGAGATCGGGACCAAGTTCCAGCGCTACCTCGGCAACCAGCTCAAGAACAGCCGCATCCACACCGTCGAAGAGAAGATCCACCTGCTGAACCCCTCGACGGCCTTCATCATCAGGAAGGGCTGCGTGTTCTTCGGTTCGGAGCGGACCTGCCACCCGAACACCCTCTCCTGGAACACCAGCATCGTCGTCAAGCAGTCGGGCCAGTGGCTCGTCAGGTCCTTCCACAACACCCTCGTCCGCCGCTGACGGGCCCCGCGCCCGAGTGGCCGGATGCCGGGAAGCGTCCGTCCGAGCCGCGCGGGCGGGTCAGCGGCGGGTGCGGTCGGCGTAGACGTCCAGTCGCGTCGCCGCCTCGGCCAGATCGGCGGAGGCCGTGAGGCAGGCGGCGACGTGGGCGTTCACGGTCTCCCTCAGCCACGCGGGCGCGGCGCCTTCGGCCTCCAGCCGGGCCTCGATGTCGCGCAGACGTTCGGCGCAGTCGGCGAGCACGAGGGCGTCGGACCGCAGGACCCCGGCGTGGACGGCGATCGCTTCTGGAACGGCGGGCATCCGGAATGCTCCTTCGGTCAGGTGGTGCGCACCGGGACACCGGCGCCCCGCAGCGTCTGGTTGGCGAGGGCGGACAGGCACAGCAGCGGGCGGGCGCCGTCGAGGCCCAGCGCCCGCAGGTGCCCGGCCATGGGGTGAGCCGCCTGCCCGACGACCAGGCGGCCCCGTGGCGCCGGATGCACCCGGCCCCGGCCCCGGGTCTCGACGCACGACCGCAGCGTGGTGCCCTCGTGGCGCGAATAGCCGACCAGATCGGGGGCCCTCACCGGGATTCCCGGGCCCAGCCGGCCACGGAAGGACAGGAACCCGCCGTCCGGACCGCCCGCCGCGATGCGGAAGGACCTCGCGGTGAGCTCGATCCGAAGGTCGGCCAGAGCCGGCTCGCACCCCCAGACCTCCGGTGGCACGGCCGACACCGCCTCGGTGTCCACCACGGAGCCGAGCAGCCCACTGCCGGAGCGCCGGCGGCGTGCCCTCCTGAACAGGTCGGGCCACACCCTGAGCGACGTGGCCCGCCACGGGTCGTGCACGACGATGCCGAGGCTCACCTCGCGGTAGGCCCCGATGCTGGTGCGCCGGTTGGATGACGCGTGGACGGCGACCAGGGCGCGCCCCGCGACCTGGACGGCGGGCCCGAGCCCGGTGCCCTCCAGCAGGGCCGCCGCCGCACCGGGATCCACCGCGAAGTACGCCGTGAGGGCGGCTCCGTCCTGGCATCTGATCGGCAGCTCGATCTCCCCGTCCGGCGTGGCGGCCCGGTAGGTGGGCACGGTGAGGAAGGGAAAGCCCTCGGGATAGGGGACATGGTCGAACAGGAGGTAGGCCTGTGAGCGGGTGACCGGTCCCCGGTAGGGGGTGAGAGCCTGGTCGATGCGGTCGCGGGCCTCGGGCAGGTCGTCGGCGATGTTGGCGGTGTAGTGCTCGATGCTGTGGCAGATCGGGAACAGGTGGGTCGCGTCGGAGTAGTCCACGACGTACCAGCCGGGGTGCAGGTCGAAGCAGCCGCCCGCGCCCTGCCCGTCGAGGGTGGGGATGATGTCGTGCTGGTTGGTGACGCTGGCCACCCAGGTGCGCGGGTCGGCGGGTCTCTTGAAGTCGACCGGCGACCCGATGGCCACGGCGTGGGTGACGGTGTAACGGGCGCAGAACGCCGGGTCCTGCGCGAGGTTCATGATGGCCGCGCCGCCGGCGCTGTGCCCGATCAGGGCGATCTCGGCTCCGCTCGGGATGCCGGAGTCGTCGATGGCCTTGACCAGCGCGCGGCTGTAGGGCCCGCTGTCGAGCACGGCGCTGCTGAAGGCGCCGAGAAGATCCTGCGGGGTGTCGTTGTCGGGCCGCCCCGGCCTCATGCCGGGCACCTGGACGACGTGGCGCACCACCCCGTCCGGGCCGGTGAGGCTCTGGATCAGCATGCGCCCGGTCGTGCCGACGACGCCGATGTTGCGCAGGAAGCCGAGCAGCGACCCGTGGGAGGTCAGCCGCGCGGCCTCGGAGGCGTCCAGCTCCACGCGCCGGGCGGCCCCCTCCCCGGTGTCGAGCACCGCTATGGCCCTGTTGCTCATGCCGGTTATGGGATCGGCGGTGGCGTACCCTCCCCCGGTCGCGATCAGCCACGCGGCGGTGTCGTTGAGGGGGTTCTCGTCCAGCAGGGCCCGCAGGGCGAGAACCTCGCCGAAGACCGGGGCGAGCCCGCTGAGGGTGCGCACCGCGCCGCGGTCCTTCAGCAGGGCGCGCAGCGCCCTGAGCGACTGGATGTCGCGTGCGGCGCCGACCGCCTCGATGAGCCTGCCCATCAGAGGGTCGCCGGCCAGCTCGGGGTGGTCCTCGGTGACGGCGGCGATGCGGAGCCGCAGCGAGGTCGCCAGGATGAGCACGGCCAGGCTCTCGGCGCCGACCATGCCGCCCGCCCTGGCCGCGAGCCCGCCCAGCCGGCCGCCCGCGACCGCGTACCCGAGCCCTCGGCGATCGGTCACCGCGCGCAGCAGGGCACGCTGCGCGCGGTAGCCCTCGGCCGGGGCGCGCCACAGCGCGCCGAGCACGGCGCCGTCGGCGAGCGCCGCCGTGGCGTGGGCGGAGGTCTCCTGGATCGCCGCCCCGATCTCGGCCAGCTCGCGGGCCGCCGTGCGCAGCGGCTTCGCCGCCGGGGCGCCGCAGTCGCTCACCGCTCCTCCCGCCTGGTCAGGCTCACGAAGCGCGGCCGAGGGTCCTCGGGGACGTTGCGGTGGAGCACGTCGGACAGCGTGCGCGTGGTGGCGATGATCTTCATGCCGTACGGGGAGAAGGTCGCGGTGGTGAACACCCGGGAGGCCAGCAGCGGATTGGTCAGCGCCTGCGAGAAGGCGTCGATGGCGATGATCTTCGTGAGGAGCGGCGGCAGCATGGCGTTGGCGTCCCCCGGCTCCTCGGCGAACAGGCCGACGTACAGATCAAGGTCGTCCACCCCTCGGTACAGCTCGCGGAGCGCCTCGCTCACCCGCGCGTCGCCGGAGACCTGCTCGAAGCGGCGCACGCGGGGGAAGCGGCAGTGCTCGCGGTAGCTGTTGTAGGGGGCGAGGTTCAGCGCGCGCGACTCGGCGACGCTGGCGATGTCGACCTCACGCAGCACGGGGTCGGTGTTGAACAGGCCGATGCGACCGGCCCGTTGCAGGGACGCCTCCTCGAACAGCCGGCCGAGACCGGGACCGGGGATCAGCGCTCCGCCGGCCAGGGTGTCCGCCATCGGCAGCTCCCTGCCGCCCACGCACAGGGTGGAGGGGATCAGGCTGTGCCAGCGGTACACCAGGTTGAACTCCGCCGAGGCCCAGTTCTCGCGGTGCCAGGGAGCACGGGCCAGCATGGTGGACAGCCGAGGGTCGAGAGTGAAGCGGAAGTGGTACGGGGTGATGTGGTTGATGTACTCCTCGACCACCAGCTTGATCAGCAGCACGATGAGGATGTTGCGGGTGGTCTGGAACAGCCGCTCGTCGTCCCAGCGCGGATAGTGGCGGGCCAGGAGGCGCGCCACCCTGTTGTGCTCGCGAAGGAACAGCACGGTGAGCATGGTGAAGCCGATCTGGATGTTGCCCCGGTCGCTGCCGGTGGCGAACAGCGTGTCGCGCCGCGCGACGGTGAGCTCGGCGAAGCGGATCACGCTCAGCGCGGAGAACTCCGGCTTGATGGCGCCGTTCTCGCAGAGGTAGGGAGGGAACTCGGCGCCGTCGAGCGTCTGGCTCTTGAGCAGCCCGCCCTCGAAGGTGCGCAGGGCGGCGGTGGCTCTGGCGTCGAGCCCGTAGAGCTGGTTCAGGTCGATGTGGTGGTTCGAGCTGTTCTTGCGCGGGTCCCTCGGGACGTTGGTGTCGCCGCGCAGGAAACCGTCGGTGAACCACTGGGCGAAGTACGCGAACAGCACGGTCGACCGGGGACACGGGATCATGGTGTCGCCGCGGGTGAACAGGTCGGCGGCGCGCTCCGGCGTGGGCCGCCCGCCGCCGGCCCCCGCGACCGGGGGCACGTGACGCCCGCTGAACGTGCGATCGGTCAGCGAGGCCCACGAGGTGTAGTCGGCCATGGTGCTCAGCGGCTCGGGCCGTGGCGGCATCTCGCGCACCGCGTGGTCGATCAACGAGGCGTTGAGGCGCCGCCGCACGGGCTGGACGCGCTGCGCGAGATCCCACAACGGGCGTCCGCGCGTCAGGGCCAGGAACCTGAGACGGTTGGCGGCGCCGTCGGTCGCGATGCTTCTGGCCGTGCTGGGCTCCACCGTCACTCTCCCTTCCCCTGCGGGCCGAGCCCGAGGACGAACCGGTCGGGGAAGATGCCGTGGGCGCGGACCACCGCGCCGTCCGGCGGCGTGAGCAGGCGCACGCCGGGGCGCCGGAGCAGGCGGCGCACCACCTCGCAGATGACGGCCCTCGCGGGGTGCACTCCGAGGCAGGCGTGGTGGCCGTGGCCGAAGAACAGCCGGACGTGCCCCGGACGGTCGAGGCGGAACTCCTCGGGCTCCTCCACCGCGTCGGCGTCGAACATGGCCGAGGCAGGGGCGGCGAGCACGAACGTGCCCGCGGGGACGACCGTGCGGCGCGGGGTGCCGGCGGCGAGCACGTGGTCGCGCTCGCACACGCGGGGAAGCAGCTTGAAGAACGGGCTGAACCGCAGCGCCTCCCAGACATGGCCGTCGAACCGGGCCGGATCGGGGTCGGCGGCGGCCTCCACGGCCTGCGCCAGCACGTGGGGGCGGATCATGATCTGCTCGACCGCCTCCACCATGGCTCCTGGCCCGCTCTCCAGGAACCCCAGGGGCAGCCCCGCCATGTTGATCAGCATGCGCTCGTCGCCGGCGTCGAGTTCGGCGGGAAGCGTCGTGCGGATGAGGCGCGAGAAGACGTCCTCGGGTGGCGGCACCCGCCCCGCGTCGAGGGCGGCGCGGCGTTCGGCGAGCAGCCCGCGCAGGTAGTCCATCATCTCCTCGCCCGCGAGGACCGACGCGGCCCGGATCTCGGGGTCGCCCTGGTAGTTGGCGAAGCCGTCGGTGACCATGGCCCTGGTCCACCTCGACAGGGTCTCGGGAGTGGGCCCGGGCAGGCCGAAGTACTCGGCGCACACGCGCAGGGCGACGTGCCGGAACAGTTCGCCGACGGCTTCGACGCGCCCTCGCCCCGACGCGGCGTCCAGGGCCTCGTCCGCGAGGCGCCCGGCCAGCCCGCGCAGGCGCACGGCGTCCTCGTGAGGGAGCATGACCTGCATCAGGCCCTTCTCGCGCCAGTTCATCGGGGTCGCGTCCCTGGCGAGCATGAACGGACCGCCCAGCGCGGCGTCCAGGCGCGGCCCGAACGCCCGTACCGAGAAGACCTCCTCCCGGGAGAGCACCTCGGTGACGTCGGCGAACCGGGTCACGACGGTGAAGGCCGGGGTGACGAAGATGGGCCTCTGCTCGCGCAGCACCGCGAAGAAGGCGCGCCAGTCGGTGCGCATCCACTCCCGTACGAGGGCGAACGCGGACATCGGATCGCGGGCCATGGCCGCGTCGTACCGCTCCAGATGGTCGCCCGCGGTCGCCTGATCGACAGCACCCATGCCGTAGGACCCTCCGTCTCACGTGTGAACCGCCACCGGACCCGCGACCCGGCCGAGACCGCCACTTTGCGTATTCGCGATGGAACGCCGAGTCACATCGACCCTAGAATAGCTACAGATTGCGTTCCCTTGCCTGCCGTACGTGATTGATGCGTCACTTCCAGGCAACTCCCGCCGCCCGGCCGTCCGGCCGTTGAATGGGTGGCCGCACCGCGCACCAGACGTGACCCGACGACCGCAGGGAGCGAGCATGACCATGTCGGCCTTCCCGCCGGCCCATCCGGAGCGAGGCACGGCCGAGACGGTGGCGGTCACGGCCGGGCGCCGCACCGCCTACCTCATCGCCCTGGTCGTCCTGCCGGTGCTGATCCTGGCCATGGCCGTGCCCGCCGCCTGGGGGTGGGGCGTCGGCCCGCGCGACGTGGTCATCGCCGTCGTCATGTACCTGATCAGCATCTTCGGCATCGCGATCGGCTACCACCGGCACTTCACCCACCGGGCGTTCAAGTGCCGCAGGCCGCTGCGCGTCGCGCTCATGCTGGCCGGCGGCATGGCGCTCGAAGGCCCGGTCACGCTGTGGACGGCCGAGCACCGCCGCCACCACAAGTACGCCGACCGGCCCGGCGATCCGCACTCGCCGTGGCGCTACGGCGACAGCGGCCCCGCCCTGCTGCGGGGCATGGCGCACGCCCATGTCGGGTGGTTCTTCACCGCGCGCCGGCGCTCCAGCCGCGAGCACTGGGTGCCCGACCTGATGGCCGATCCGGACGTCCGGCGGTTCGACTCCGCCTATCCGGCCGTCGCGGTGCTGTCCTTCCTGCTACCGGCGGCGGCGGGAGGACTGTGGGCGATGTCGTGGGCGGGCATGTGGACCGCCCTGTTCTGGGGCGGCCTGGTCCGCTACGCCGTGGTGCACCATGTGACCTGGTCGGTGAACTCCGTCGCCCACACCTTCGGCGAGCGGCCCTTCATGACCAGGGACCGCTCGTCCAACGTCCGGTGGGTGGCGTTGCTGACCCTCGGCGAGGGCTGGCACAACTGGCATCACGTCGAGCCGACGTGCGCCCGCCACGGCGTGCTCAGAGGGCAGCTCGACCCGAGCGCCCGGCTGATCCGCTGGTTCGAGCGGGCGGGCTGGGCGTACGCCGTGCGCTGGCCGGACCGCGCGCGCCTGCTCGCCCGCCGGGCTCCGGCCGGCCTCAGCCGACGAAGGCCGGGTTGAGCGCGGCGAGGGCCACCCGCCTGGACGCGCCCGTCCCGTCGGCGGGCACCGACCACAGGTCGGCGCCGAAGTCGCCCGCCAGGGCGTACATCACGGTGTGGTCGCCCGCCCAGACCACCTGGTCGTCGACGCTGCGCGGCTCGGCCAGCGGCGTCTCGCGCATGGTGCGCAGCTCCAGCGCGTACAGCCGCCAGGGCTCGTCCGGGCTGAGACCGGGCACCCGCTTCTTGAAGACCAGGCGCGTACCGTCGGGCGAGAGCGACGGGCACTCGACGTTGGGACGCAGCGTGGTGACCGTGCGGGCGGCGATGTCGCCGCGCACGAGGTAGGTCTCGCCCTTGGTGGCGAGGGTCGCGTAGAAGTGCCCGTCGTCGGCGAAGGTGACGCCCCAGAAGTTCGCGTCAGAGGCGTGGTACGGCCTGCCGTCCTTGACGATCGCGTAGGCCTCCAGGGTCGGCGTCGGCGTCCAGGTCCGGGTGTCGACGATCGAGGTGCGGGTGGAGAAGTCACTCCCGGCGTAGGAGTCCCCGCCCACGAACACCGTCCAGGCGACCAGGTGCCCGGACGGCGAGACCCGCGTGCGGGACGGGATGCCCGCGATCGGGTAGTCGCGCAGCGTCCGCAGCCGGGCGTCGAGGACCGACGCGAAGTAGGTCTCCTGCATGGGGCCGTCCACCTTGCGCAGGCAGACCCCGGTGCCGGCCGCCGCGTGGAAGCGCAGGCAGCGGATCGGGGCCGAGGTGCGCGCCCCTCCCGGGTCCGCGGCCGCCACGGAGACCAGCTCGTCCCGGTGCGCCCCCCACGCCATGTTGCGGAAGATCATCCGCCCCTCGCCGTCGAGGGTGACGGCGCCGGGGGCGACGCTCGGGCCGCCCGGCCGTGCCCGGTCGCGCTCCCCCGCCCGCCGCGCCGCGTGCCACACCGAGGCGAAGGCGAGGGATGCCAGCAGCGCCACCGCGACCAGCAGCGTGACCAGGCGCGCCCGGGTCGTCATCGGGCCTCGGCCCCTTGCATCGCCCTGGCGGCCCGGCCCGGCTGAACGGCCCGACCGGCCCGGGGTGGGGGCGCGTCCTCGGACGTGGCGCCGGGGGCCGGGCCGCGTTCAGCCAGGTACAAGCTCAGCTCCAGATTCCGGTGATGTCCGAGGCCGAGGCGGCGTTGCCCGCGTGCGCGGTCAGGCCGGCCATGTCCTCAAGGGTCCGGAGCAGGTTGTAGTGGTTGTAGGTGGTGGCGGACGTGCTGCCCGGGATGACGGGCTGGCCGTAGACGACGGCCGCGATGCGGTTGCCGCTGAGCCTGTCGTCCTCGTCGAAGGTGACCACGAGGAGGCTGTTGTTGGACTTCGCCCAGGTCGCGTACGCGCCGAGCTTGCTCTTCACCCAGCCGTCGCCGGTCGACACCGAGCAGTCGTGCATGTCGTTGCAGAGGTTCGGCACCACGAAGGAGACCGTCGGCAGCTTGGTGTAGTCCGTCGGGAACTGCGCCATCGTGTAGGCCGTGGAGGTGGGCACGTTGCGGAACCCGAACCAGGGGTTGTGCTTCTGCGCGTACTTCCCGCTGCTGCTGGTGCAGGCCGTGGAGCCCTGGCTGGGCAGGCCCTCGTTGTAGCTCGCCCAGGTCTTCCCCGCCGCGATCAGCTCGGAGCCGAGGTTCGCGGCGGAGCTGAAGCCGATCGTGACGCAGCCGTCGCCGGTGATGCCCTGGGTGGCTCCGGAGAACATGGCGTAGTAGTTGGGCTGGCTGGGGTGGGTCTCGGCGTAGAACTGGGTGAGGTTGGCGCCGCCGGTCTTCAGCGAGTTGATGTAGGGGGCGCTGGAGCTGCCGATGACCTGCGAGTAGGCGTGGTTCTCCATGACGACGACGACCACGTGGCTCGGCGACGGCACGGAGGCCGCGGAGCTCGTCCCTGTGCCTGACCACAGGCCCAGGCCGGCGGTGAGGCCGAAGGCGGACGCGATCGAGAGGAGCACCCTGCGGGAGCGTGCCTTGCCGGCGGAAACGGCCATGACTGCCCTTCGTACGGGGGGTGGTAAGCCATGTCAGGCTAAATCGGGAATGACCTACCCCTCCGGTGGAACGGGGTGAATACCAGCCGAACAGTTATGTTGCCATTCCCCCGCCGCGATGGCACCGCGACACCCCGGCCACGCGGAGCAGCCCCCCGAGGGCGCCGGGCGCACGTCCCTTCGTACCCGCCCGGCGTGTGTCCCCTCGTACCCGCCGGGCGCGCGTCCCTGTTCCCTGGTCGCCCTGCAGGGGTCGAAGCGTCCCAAGTTTGGGCATTGACGAAATTTCATTACATGTTATTCATGGGAAAAGTCAGGAAATTTCATACCAACTGCCCCACCAGATCGGGGAACTCCGGACCTCACCCCCCACCTCACCCCCCAAGGAGAACGCGCATGGCGCGCAGCCAGTCCACCGACCCACCCGTCGACTTACTCGGACCCGTCCAAGGAGAGGTCTCCTGGTTCTGCTGCGGCGCGGCCTGGGGCCCGTGCAGCACCACCGGCAAGGGAGCCTGCGGCACCTGCAACTCAGGAAGCCTGCAACACGCCTGGCCCAACACCTCCGACGCCTGCTGGGCCATCACCCGGCCCGACAGCTGCGGCGTCTCGATGTCCCGGAGGACCTGCGGGTTCAGCCACAGGACCACGGCCCTGTGCAGCGGCACCAGCGTCGTCACCACCATCGCCGACTGCGGCCCGCAGACCGACCTGTTCTGCGGCGAGCGCAGCTGCTGCGGCGCGACCTGCGCCAGCAACCGGCTGATCGACCTCACCCCGGCCGCCTACAGCCGGATCGCCAGCCTTTCGACCGGCCTGCGGCCGTGCGAGATCTCGGTCCCCTAGGAGGCGTCCGATGACCAGCAGGAGACAACTGCTCAAGTCCGCCGTGCTCGGCGGCGGGGCCGGCGTCATCGCCGCCACCGCGCTCGGGTCGCTCGGCCCTGAGGCGGCCTTCGCCCACGCGGCGCCCGAGGTCGAGCCCGGCACGCCCGACCCGAACTTCGCCGAGGGCCGGATCCGCTCCATCAAGGACAACACACTGTTCGTCCTCGGGTCGAACTGGGTGTTCCATCGCATCAGGGTCGTCGACGGCACGAGCCTGTGGAAGCTGGGGCCCGTCGCCTTCGACCAGGCCAAGCCGGGTGACGGCCTCTACGCCCGGGGCGTTCGCATGCCGGACGGCGTGCTCGCCGCCGAGTCGGTGTGGTTCAACATCGTCAACGTCAAGGGCCACATCCAGAACATCACCAGTGAGAAGGTCCACCTCGACCACAACGGGAAGCAGATCCTCTGCCATCTCGTGGCCGGCAAGTCGGTCGCCGTCTACTCCGACGCGCCGCCCTCCGCCGACCTGTCGCAGCTGCGGGTGGGCCAGCACGTGCAGGTCCTGGGCGCCTGGCGGCCGGACACCAACGAAGTCGACATCGCCACCGTCTTCTCCCCCCACTAGGAGCCGCAGATGCACGGGATCGCCGCACTGCAGCCGTACGTGATCGGCCCCTTCCTGCTCTGGGCCGCCCTGATGAAACTGCTCAGCCGGCGGACGCGGGCGCAGGCGGGGCGGACCGCCCTGGCCCGCCTGGTCGGCTCGGCGCGCGCGGTCCCGGCGCTCCGGCTCGTCGCGGTGCTGGAGCTCGCGGTGGCGGCGGCGTTGCTGCTGCTTCCGCCCTCGCCGCTCGCGGGCCTGGCCGCCACGGGGGTCTCCGCCGGATTCCTCCTCTACCTCACCTACTCCCGCCTGGCCGCGCCCGCGTCGTCATGCGGCTGCCTGGGCGCGCACGCCCGCCCGGTCAACTGGCGCGGCTTCGGCCGGGCCGGACTGCTGCTCGCCATGAGCGTCGCGGCGATCTGGGCGGGCCCGTACCCGCTGGACGCGCCGCTCGCGGTCGTGGGCCTGGCGGAGGCCGCCGCCCTGCTGGCGCTCTCGGCCGAGCTGGACCGCCACTGGCTGACGCCCCTGCGCCGCCTCCTCGTACGGCTGCGCAGGCCGCTCGCCGTGGTGTCACCGAAGGACGTCCCGCTGGAGGTCACCCTGCGCCTGCTCTACGGCAGTCCCGCGTACTGCTCGGCGTCCGCGCGGCTGACCTCGGACGTCCAGGACGTTTGGGACGAGGACGGCCTGCGGTTCGTGGTCTACGCGGCCCACGGGCGGACCGCGGTCTTCGCGGTGCCCCTCTCCGGCGGCGACCCGTCGGCCGTCCGCGTCGCCCTCATAGAGGAGCCCGCGCTCACCTGACCTGCCTCACTCCACGCCTAGGGGCCGTACACCTCGACCTCGATGATCCGGGTGTAGTCGTTGGCGCCGTTCGACGCGAGCGCGTTGATTCGGACGGCGTCGGCGGTGACGGCCGCGAAGTCGGAGCGGACGACCCCGCCGGTGTTGCCGCGCACCTGGGCGACGGTCTGCCAGGCCCCGCCCACCCTGGCCTGCACGTCCCAGTCGCGCAGGCCGACCGAGGCGGCGGGGTAGCGCTCGGTGTTCAGCGTGTAGAGGTCCACGCGGGACACCGGCCGCGCCCCGCCGAGGTCGACGTCCACGGTGTCGGGCCACTTCTTCGAGGTGGCGTCGTTCCAGCCGTTGCCTCCCGCCCACCCGTTGGAGCCCCGGTCGCCGTCGACGACGCTGCATGCCGGGTAGTTGGCGTTGGTGTGCTGAGACGACGCCGTGACGGGCCGTCTGAGCGCGAGGTTCCCCCCGTTGTCGAGGTCGTCCACCGACACGACGGAGACCGGCACCTTCAGCTCCCGGCCGCCCGCCTTCAGGCTCAGGCCGTACTGGCCGGCGGGGGTGCCGGGCGGGACCCCGACCAGCACCTTGGCGCCCAGCTCGTACCCCGCGGGCAGGTAGCTGGAGATCATCGGACGGGAGGCGGTGAGCGGCGGGGACGCCTCGACGAACAGGTCGGCGTAGACGGCCTTGCGCGACTCGTTGCGCGCCCCGAGCTCGATCTTCGCGGGACAGGCCGGGTCCACCCCCAGCGGAGCGACCAGCGACGACGCGCCGGAGACGGGCACCAGCCCGCCGCGCCCGTCCGGCTGCCCAGGGCGGACGCGCAGGACGGGCCCCTGGGCGGACGTCCCGAGCGCGGGTTCCGGTGAGCGCACCGCGGGCCCGGGATCGCCCTCTCCTGCCGCGGCGGCGGCGGGCCCGGTGAGCAGGCCCAGCGTGGCGGCCGCCGTCGCGGCGGCGAGACGTGGACGGCGCATGGTCGCTTTTCCCTTCACAGACTTCGCCTTCACGGAGCCCCCTTTCACGGAGTGTTCAGGCCGGGGACGCCGTCGAGGGCGACGAGGCTGCCCCGCGTCGACACCGGGGCGTCCGGCCGGTCCACGTACGGGACCACCTTGAAGTCGGTCCGCCACTGGCCGGGCGTGATGTCGCAGGTGACGTAGCCCCGCTGGTAGCTGGAGAACCTGATGTGCTGGTTGACCGGGTCACGGCCGCCCGCCGGCAGGCCGGTCGCGGCGTTGCCGTTGCCGCCGCTGGTGACCGACGTGCCGACGAACTCCACGCCGAGCGTCGCGGAGGACGGGTCGTTGAAGTCGGCCTTCAGCTCACCGGCGAAGTTGTTGTGAAGGTCGCCCGCGAGCACGACGGGGTTGCTCACCCGCCGCTGGGCGATCCCGGTGAGCACCCGGTCCTTGGCGGCCTTGTAGCCGTCCCACAGATCCATGCTGAGCTTCTGCGCGGGCCCCGGGTCGTAGTCGAGCTGGCACATCGCGATCTGCTGGGCGAGCACGTTCCACCTGGCGCGCGACCTCCCCAGCCCGTCCAGCAGCCACTTCTCCTGCGCGTCGCCGAGCATCGTGCGTGCGGGGTCGAGCCGCGGCAGGCAGTCGACCTGCTGGCCGTCGCCGCAGACCTGGTCGTCGCGGTACTGGCGCGTGTCGAGGACGTTGAACTCGGCGAGCCTGCCGAAGCGGAAGCGGCGGTAGATCCGCACGTCCGGACCCTGCGGCGTCTCCGGCAGCCGGATCGGCAGGTTCTCCCAGTAGGCGCGGAAGGCGTTGGCCCTGATGACGAGGAAGTCCTGCTCGGTGACCTCGCCGCCGGGGCCGTAGCGCCCCGCCCAGTTGTCGAGCACCTCGTGGTCGTCCCAGGTGACGATCCACGGAGCGGCCTGGTGGGCCGCCTGCAGGTCCGGGTCGCTCTTGTAGAGGCCGTACTGGATGCGGTAGCGGTCGAGGGTGTCGCACTGAACCCGGAACTGGTCGGGCACCGGGGTGGCCCGGTTGCCGCCCGACTGGACGATGCCGTACTCGTAGATGTAGTCGCCCAGGTGGAACACCACGTCGGGGCTCTCGGCGGCGAGGTGGCGGTAGGCGGTGTAGAAGCCGTCCTGCCAGGACGCGCACGAGGCGAACGCCATGAGCAGGTGGCCGGGGTTCGCCTCCGCCTCCGGCGCCGTCTTGGTACGGCCGACGGGGCTGACCTCCGTGCCGGAGCGGAAGCGGTAGAAGTACTCCCGGGCGGGCTTGAGGCCGCGCACGTCGACGTGCACCGAGTGCCCGTACTCGGGGGTGGCCCATGTGGAGCCGCGGCGGACTCGGCGGGTGAACGCCTCGTCCTCGGCCAGCTCCCACTCGACCTTCAGCCTGCCGTAGGGCATGCCGCCGAGGGGTTCGAGCGGCCGGGAGGCCAGGCGGGTCCAGAGCATGACGCCGTCGGGCAGCGGGTCGCCCGACGCGACGCCGAGCTGGAAGGGGTAGTCCGCCGACCGGGCGGGCGTGGAGCGAGGCGTCCACGGGTCGGCCAGGCGGGTGGTGAAGGCCAGTGCCAGCGCGGCACCGGTGAAGCCGAAGAAGTCGCGGCGAGACGTGCCGCCGAGCGTGTCGGCGAGCCGCCGATCGTCGTCCATGGGTCTCCCAGAGGGGGGATGGGCGGGAGTCGATCTGCTGCAGCTCACACTTTTTATCAAGATTTATGTGTTTTTAACAAGACCTAACTTTAAATTGTGCACGGGCAATCACATGGCGCGGAGCGCGGCGACGTCGGCCAGGTAGCGGTGGTAGCCGTCCTCGCGGTCGTGGCGCGGCTCGTACCATCGGGTGCCCCGCGTCCAGGCGGCCTCGTCCAGCGTGAGGCCGAACCGCCGGGCCGCCACCAGCGCCGCGCCCCGCGCCCCCACCTCCGGGCCCCTGGCCAGCCGCAGCGGCCGGCCGAGCGCGTCGGCGAAGATCTGGAGCCAGGCCTCGGAGGCCGTTCCTCCCCCGCACACGGCGACCTCGCCGGTGAGCCCCGCCGCCTCGAAGCAGTGCCTGGCCGCGAAGGCCAGGCCCTCGCACGCGGCCCTGACGACGTCCGCCCTGCTCCTGGCCAGCTCCAGCCCGTCGAGACGCCCGCGCACGCCGGGGTCCACGAACGGCGCCCGCTCGCCTCCCGCGGACAGGAAGGGCAGGAACCGCACGCCGTGCGCCCCCGGCGGGCTTGCCGCGAGCAGCCCGTCCAGCTCGTCGTGGCCCGCCCCGACCAGGCGGAGCACCCAGTCGAGCGCGGCCGTGCCGGTCATCGCGGGCATGGCGCGAAGCCATCCGCCCGGCCCGCCGGACCCGCCGTACAGCAGGGTCTGGCCCGCGGGCTCCCCGCCGAGGTCGAGCCGGTCCACGTGGACCTGGCAGGCCAGCGTGGTGCCGATGATGAGCAGGCCCTCCCCCGGCCCGGCCACACCCGCCCCGGCCGCGCAGGCCGGCAGGTCGTACGGTCCGGCGGAGACCGGCAGGCCCGGTGGCAGGCCGCCGACCGGGGCGAGCAGCTCGCCGACGGGCGGCCCTGGAGTCGCGGGCCCGGAATCGGCTATGGGGGGCAGCAGGCCGGCCCGGTGGCCGAGTCCGCACACATCCAGCAGCGCGAGATCCCTCCGTCCCGTGCGGGGGTCCGTGAACAGGTTGGAGGCGTCCGACATGTCGGTCACGCGCACCCCGGTGAGCCGCTGCATGACCATGTCCTTGCAGCGCGCGACGGTGGCCGTGCGGTCGAGCAGGCCGGGCCTGAACCGGTCGAGCCAGGCCAGCAGCGGCGCGCCCGCCCCCGGGAAGGGCGCGTTGCCGGTGCGGCGGAACAGCGTCTCGAAGGTGCCGTCCGCCATCCACGCGTCCACGAAGCCGGCCGCGCGGCCGTCCATCCAGGAGATGGCGGGCGCGGCGGGCCTCCCGGCGGCGTCCAGCGGCCACAGCCCGTCCCCCTGGCCGGTGATCCCCATCGCCAGCGGCCCCTCGACGGCGAGGTTCGCGAGGACGCCCTCGACCGACCGGAACACCTGCTCGGCGTCCTGCTCGACCTGCCCGGACGCGGGATGGCGGAGGACCGTGGGGCGGGTCGCGACGGCGGTGACCTCGCCGTCGAGCGTGAAGGCGACGGCCTTGGTGACGGAGGTGCCGACGTCGACTCCGACGATCACCTGGTCACCTCGTAGGCGAGGGGCTCACCGCGGGTCCAGCGGACCACCTCCTGGACGGCCATGCCGATCGCCCGGTCGGCCGTCTGGCGGGTAGCCCCGGCCAGGTGGGGGACGAGCAGGACGTTCGGCAGGCCTCTCAGCGGGTGATCGGCGGGGAGCGGCTCGGGGTCGTACACGTCCAGGCCCGCGCCGCCGAGGTGGCCGGACGCGAGCGCGGAGGTCAGCGCGCCGGTGTCCACCAGCGCGCCGCGCGCGGTGTTGACCAGCACGGCGCCCTCGGGCATCAGGGCCAGCTCGGCCGCGCCGATCATGCCGCGCGTACTGGGGGCCAGCCGCGCGTGCAGGCTGACCACCCGCGACCGCGACAGCAGCTCACGCAGGCCGACCAGGGCCATGCCCTCGGGCACGGCCGCGGCGAACGGGTCGGCCACGAGCACCTTGGCGCCGAGCGCCTGGAACACGGTGGCGACGCGCCTGCCGATGGCGCCGAACCCGACGACCCCGACCTCGGTGCCGTCCAGCTCGCCGCCGCAGCGGTCGTAGGCGTACAGGTCGGAGCGCCACTGGCCCACGGCCATGGTGGCGTGCACGTCGTTCAGCCGGCGCAGGACGGCGAGCGTCAGCGCGACGGCGAGCTCGGCCGCCGCCGGGGCGTTGCGCCCGGGAGTGCAGGAGACCGCGACACCGCGCGCCGCCGCCTGCTCCAGGTTGACGTTGACCGGCCCGCCCCGGGTGACGACGAGCAGCCGCAAGCCGGGGGCGGCGGCCAGGACCCGCTCGGTGAACGGGGCCATCTGGGTGATCGCGACCTCCGCGCCGCGCAGCGCGGCGATCAGCTCGTCCTCGTCCCCGGAGGCCTCGGTGACCTCGCCCACCTCGCCGAACGGCTCGATGGGCCAGGGGCCGGCCAGCTCGGTGACCGAGACGCGGTCGCCCAGGGCGGTCTTAAGCGCCTCGGAGACGGCGTGGGGCCGGATGAAGTGGTCGCCGGCCACCAGCACATTAAGTCCTGACATGTCGGGAAACGCTACCGGAGGCCTGTGAAAATTAACAGGCGACCTGTTATATCTCTGCCACCTGGACGTTGAGATGCCGCTCGCGCAGCCGGTCGATGGCCTCGGCGGGCGCCAGGGAGTCGACGACGATCGTGTCGAACAGGTCGAGCGGGGCGACCCTGTGCAGCGCCACCCTGCCGAGCTTGCTGTGGTCGATCGCGAGGATGCGCCGGGTGCCGGAGTTGAGCATCGCGCGCTTCACCAGGACGATCTCCTGCTCCTGGTGGAAGGCGTAGCGGTCGGAGACCGCCGAGGTCGACACGATCACCAGGTCGGTGTTCATCGCCTCGACCGCGTCCACGCACGCCACCCCGAGGAAGGAGTCGTGTGTTGGGTGGTACTCGCCGCCGAGTGCCATCAGCCGGACGCCGGGGACCCCGGTGAGCAGCTTGATCGCCTCCAGGAAGTTGGTGACGACCGTGAGCGGGGTGACCTCCCCGAGGTGGCGGGCGACCGCCAGGGCGGTGGTGGAGTCGTCGAGCATGATGGAGTTGCCCGGCTCGACGAGCCCGGCGACGTGCCTGGCGATCGCCTCCTTCTCCGCCT
The DNA here is from genome assembly GCF_049674955.1 of Sphaerisporangium viridialbum. Classification (GTDB taxonomy): domain Bacteria; phylum Actinomycetota; class Actinomycetes; order Streptosporangiales; family Streptosporangiaceae; genus Sphaerisporangium; species Sphaerisporangium viridialbum. Next base: position 5,217,225 of record NZ_CP187232.1, read on the forward strand.
GGTGGGCGGTGAGCCGGTAGACGATGTTGCTCTCGAAGACCGTGGACGCCTGCGCGGTGGCGCCGCCGCGGAACTTGCGGACCATGCCCTGGCGCTCCAGCTCGTCCAGGTCGCGGTGCACCGTCATGACGCTGACGGCGAAGGTCTCCGCCAGCTCGGTGACCGAGGCCGAGCCCTGCCGCATGATGTGCTCGGCCATCGCCTGCCGGCGGGTCGCCCCTGTGGCCGTGTGCTGACGGGAGTTCACCGCTCGCGCTCCAAGACTTCGTGGATCACGCATCTTAACCACTCAAGGGCACGTTGAGACTACGGAGTGCGGCGCCTTCCGCCCCGAAGCCCAGCTCGGTCACCGACCCGTGCTCGATCCGGGGCAGCCGCCTGCGGTAGTCGGCCAGCGGTATGCCCAGCAGCCGGCAGAGCGCGAGCCGCAGGATGGTGTTGTGCGCGACCACCAGGATCCTGCCCGAGCCGCGCCCGGCCAGCTCCGCCAGGCATCCGGTGACCCGTACCGCGGCGGCGACCGGGTCCTCCCCGCCCGGGAACGGGTGGGCCGCGGGATCGGCCTCGAAGCGCCTGACCACCTCGGGGTCGAGGTCGGAGCGCCGCCGCCCCTCTGCCTGGCCGAAGTCGACCTCGCGCAGGCGCGGATCGATGCGCGGGCGCACCCCGGCGGCCTCCGCCGCCCCGGAGGCCGTGCTCACCGCGCGCACCAGCGGCGAGGAGACCACCTCCCCGAGCTCGGCCTTCGCCGCCCAGGAGGCGAGCATCCCCGCCTGGCGCAGCCCCTTCTCGTCGAGCTCCACGTCGCTCACGCCCGTGTACAGCCCCGCCACGCTCCAGGCCGTACGGCCGTGCCTGGCCAGGAAGATCGTCGTCATGCCACCGCCTTCTCAGCGAGTTCCGAAGTCAGGTAATCGCGTTCCGCCAGCGCCTCGACGAGGCGCCGGAAGCTCTTGTCGAACCGCTCCGCGCGGTCGGGCCTCGGGCGCATCCGCTCCCCCGGCGGCACCATGCGGCCCGCCGTGCCGCTCAGCGACCCGCCCGCCGAGGCCGCGAGCACGGCCATGCCGACCGACGCCTGCGGGTATCTCGGGATCTCCACGGTCATCCCGAGGACGTCGGCGCGGAGCTGGCACCAGTAGCGGCTGCGCGTGGCGCCGCCGGTGAGCGCCAGCGTGCCGGTGACCGGCGCGCCGAGCAGCGCCAGCGCGGCGAGGCCGAGGCGCTCGCCGTACGCGACGCCCTGGAGCAGCGCGGCGTAGTGCTCCTCCTCGCTCCCCGCTCGCCCCACGGTGACCGGCTCGGCGTCCGGCCGGTAGAACGGGAACCGCTCGCCCCTGGCCGTGAGCGGGTAGACGATCTCGCCCGAGGGCTCGTAGCCGGCCGCGCGGGCGTCGAGCTCCGCCAGGTCGCGCCCGGGGAAGGCGGCCGTGAGCACCCCCGCCCCGATGTTGGACGCCCCGCCGGGGAGCCAGCCGCCGTCGGGGTGCCGGTGGCTGTAGACGGCGCCCTGCGGGTCGTGCAGCAGCCGCTCGCTGACCCCCTTCAGCACCAGCGTCGTGCCGAGCACCGACACCCCCTGCCCGAGCGTGAGCGCCCCCGCCGCGATCTGCCCCGCGCACCCGTCGGTCATGCCCGCGACGATCAGGCACCCGGCCGGCAGGCCGGTGAGCTCCGCCGCCGCCACCCCGACCTGGCCGATCGGGCTGCCCGGCCGCACCACGGGCCCGAACATGGAGACGGGCAGGCCGAGGCGGCTCAGCACCTCCTCGGGCCAGCGCTCGGCCAGGGAGTCGTAGCCGCTCTTCAGCGCGTGGCTGGAGTCGGTGGCGACGAGCTCACCCGCCAGCCGGGAGACCACGAAGTCGGCGGAGTGCATCAGCCTGGCGCCCGAGGGCAGCCCGTGGTGCTCGGCCAGCCAGAGCAGCTTGGGCAGCGCCCACGACGCCTGGGTGCGCACGCTCAGCTCGTCCCACACCCGGCGCCCCGCCTCGGTCACCCGCTCGACATGTGGGGCGCCCCGGGCGTCGTCGTACATCAGCGCGGGCGAGACCGGCCGCAGGGCGGTGTCGGCCAGCAGGACCGTGCCGGAGGTGCTGCACACCGCGAGCGCGCGGATCCGGCGCGCGTCGACCGTGGCCGTCGCCTGCGCGCACGCGGCGAGCGTGGCCCGCCACCAGTTCTCCGGGTCCTGCTCGTGGCGGCGCCCCGGCCCGCGCGAGCTGTACAGCGGGGCCGATCCCGTGGCGAGCGGCACGCCACTGTCGTCCACGATCGTCACCCGCACTCCCTGCGTGCCGATGTCGATCCCGGCCCATGCCGGATCGCCTGCGAAGTTCTCAGAACCCATGTGCGACGGTGGTCCTCTCACGCTCTTGACACTCGCGGGGGCGACTCATAGTCTCCACCCACCGATCACAAAATCACACCATAGTCCGTTAGATTTAACAAAGGTGTAGCGAGGAGCGAGTTGATGCCCGGCGACGTGCCCGCACCGGACGCCCGCGTCCCCGGTGCCCCTGTGCCGATGCCCGACGTGCCCGGACGGCCGGACAGGCTGACGCCGTACGGGCTCCGCTGCGAGCACCGCACCGAGCCGATGGGCGTGGAGTCCCCCACCCCCCTGCTGTCCTGGCGGCTCGCCTCGCGGCGGGAGGCCGACGACCCCGTGGCGTACCGCGTCGAGGTCACCCACGCGGGGGCGCCCGTCTGGTCCACCGGCCGCGTGGAGGACGCAACGTCCGTGAGCGTCAGGTACGCCGGGCCGCCGCCGCGCCCGCGCACCAGGTACGAATGGCGCGTCACGGTGTGGGCGCGCGACGGCGTGAGCGGCGGCGCGGAGTCGTGGTTCGAGACGGGACACGACACGTGGGTGGCCTCGTGGATCACGCACGACCCCTCCGAGGTGCTGCCCGTCGACCCGCCGACGCGGGGCGAGCAGGCGCTGGACGACCACGGGCTGCTGCCCTGCCCCCGGTTGCGCCGCGCGTTCTCCTCCCGGGTGCCCGCGAGCGCCCGGCTCTACGTCAGCGCCAGGGGCCTGTACGAGGCGCGGCTCAACGGCGAGCGGGTGGGCGACGCGGAGCTCGCCCCAGGATGGACCGACTACCGCAGACGTGTCCACTACCAGGTGTACGACGTGACCGGGCTCGTACGCGACGGGGACAACGCGCTGGCGGCGACCGTCGCCGACGGGTGGTGGAGCGGCTTCGTCGGCTTCGCGCCCCGCCGCGCGGGCCAGCACTACGGCCTCTTCCCCGAGTTCGTCGCCGAGCTCCACCTCCGCTACGAGGACGGGTCGACCCGCGTGGTGCCCACCGACTCCTCGTGGCGCACCACCCGGGGCCCGATCAGGTACGCCGACCTGCTCAAGGGCGAGTGCCACGACGCCCGGCTGGAGACTCCGGGCTGGGACCTGCCGGGCTTCGACGACTCCGGCTGGCGCCCGGCGACGGTCACCGGCGACGACCACGCGACGCTCACGGCCTCCCGGGACGAACCGGTGCGTGCCTTCGAGCGGCTCGCCCCGCGCTCGGTGACCCGCGTCGCGCCGGACACCCATCTGGTGGACTTCGGGCAGAACATCGCGGGCCGGGTGCGCCTGGCCGTGCCGCCGCTGCCGAGCGGGCGGCGCGTGGCGATACGTCACGGCGAGACGCTGGACGGCCCGGCGCCGCACGGGGACCCGGCGTACGGCGACCGCCTGCACACCGCGAACCTCAGGACGGCCGACGCGACCGACGTCTTCGTCTCCGCGGGGCACGCCGAGGTCTTCGAACCCCGTTTCACCTACCACGGCTTCCGCTACGCGGAGGTGACCGGCCTCGCCGAGCTCGGGGACGTCCACGCCGTGGTGCTGCACAGCGACACCCCGTGGACCGGCCACTTCGCGTGCTCCGATCCGGAGGTGAACCGGCTGCACGCCAACATCGGCTGGGGGCAGCGCGGCAACTTCGTGAGCGTGCCCACCGACTGCCCGCAGCGCGACGAGCGGCTGGGCTGGCTCGCCGACGCGCAGGTCTTCCTGCCGACCGCGTGCCTGAACGCCGACGTCGCGGCGTTCTTCGCCAAGTGGCTGGACGACGTGGCCGACGCGCAGTCGCCCGAAGGAGGGTTCCCCAACGTCGCGCCGCTGCTCACCGGGGTCGCCGACGAGGGCGCGCCCGGGTGGGCGGACGCGGGGGTGCTGGTGCCGTGGCACCTCTACCGGGTCTACGGCGACCCGGGCTTCCTGAACGTGGCGGCGATGGCCCGGTGGGTCGACTTCGTCAGGGAGCACAACCCGGACCTGATCTGGCGGGACAAGGTCGGGCCGCACTTCGCCGACTGGCTGTCCCCGGGTCCCCCGACCCCTCGGCCGCTGCTCGCCACCGCCTACTTCCACCGCAGCGCCGCGCTCACCGCACGCGCCGCCCGGGTGCTCGGCAGGCTCAGGGAGGCCGACCAGTACCAGGCGCTGGCCGAGGACATCAGGGACGCCTTCATCAAGACGTTCGTGGACTCGCGCGGCCGGGTGGCGGGCGACACGCAGACGGGGTACCTGCTCGCGCTGGCCTTCGACCTGCTGCCGTCGGTGCTGGCCAGGCGGGCGGCGGACCGGCTCGCCGAGCTGGTGGCCGCGGCGGGGCTCGCGACCGGCTTCCTGGGCGTCGGCCTGCTGTGCCCGGTGCTGTCCGCCTGGGGCCGGGAGGACCTGGCGCACGCGCTGCTGCGCCGTACGGGGGCGCCCTCCTGGCTTCACCAGGTCAGAAGCGGCGCGACCACCGTCTGGGAGCGGTGGGACGGGGTCGGGGCCCCGTCCATGAACTCCTTCAACCACTACGCCCTCGGCTCGGTGGGCGAATGGCTGTACACCGGCGTCGCCGGCATCGACCAGGCGCCCTCCTCGACCGCGTACAGCGAGGTGGTGATCCGGCCGAGGCCGGGCGACCTCGACTGGGCCGAGGCGAGCCACGAGTCGGCGCGCGGCACGGTCCGCGTGCGCTGGGAGCGCTCGCCGGAGGCCTTTCACCTGCACGCGAGCATCCCGCCCGGGGCCCGCGCCACGATCCACCTGCCCGGCGGCGACACCCGCGGGGTGCCCTCGGGGGACCACCGTTTCACGCTAGTCCGAGGAGAGAAAGCATGACCCGTGAGACCGACCGGCTGATCCAGGCCAAGATCAGCCGTGCCCAGTTCTTCCGCGTGATGGGCGGCGCGGCGTCGGCCGCGCTGCTGGCCGCGTGCTCCACCAGGCCCTCGAACGGCGGGACGCCGGGCACCGGCGCCGCGGGGGCCACCAGCCTGAAGTTCGTGGGCGTGGCCGACCAGAAGGCCCCCATGGAGGATCTGCTGGCCGCCTACAAGCAGGTCAGGTCCAACGTGTCGATCGCGGCCTCCTACGCCCCGACCGACCAGGTGCAGACCTCGCTGCGCACCCAGCTCGGCGCGGGCAACGCCCCCGACCTGCACGTGGTGTACCCCGGAAGCGGCAGCGCGATGTCGATGTCGCAGATCGCCGGCGCCGGGCTGCTGGCCGACCTGTCCGCCCAGTCGTGGACGAGCACCATCCCTGCCGGGTTCAAACCGGCCTTCCAGCTCCAGGGCAAGACCTACATCTACTCGGCCGGCTCCTCGGTCATCGGGGCCATCTACAACAAGAAGGTCTTCGAGAAGGCCGGGATCGACCGGCTGCCGACCACGTGGAGCGAGTTCCTCCAGGTCTGCGAGAAGCTCAAGAAGTCGGGGGTGGCCCCGATCGCGCTCGGCGCGCAGACCCCCTGGGTGACCCAGCTGATCACCTACGCGCTGGTGCCGTCCACGGTGTACGCCAAGGACCCGGGCTTCGACGACAGGCAGAGCGCCGGGCAGGCCACTTTCGCCGAGTCCGGGTGGCGCCAGGCCATGGAGATGTACCGGGAGCTGCAGCAGCGGGGCTTCTTCAACGACAAGCCCAACGGGACGACGTTCGAGCAGCAGACCTCCATGGTGGCGACCGGCAAGGCGGGGATGGCCATCCAGGTCTCGGCCGTGCTCCCCGCCTTCCGCGACGCGGCCAAGACGCCGGACGACCTGTCGATGTTCCCGGTGCCCGGCGCCGACGACCCCGCGCAGGTCTGGATCCCGGCCGGCGTGGTCGTGGGCCTCGGCGCGGGCGCCAAGTCCCAGAACGTCGAGGAGGCCAAGGCGTTCATCGACTTCCTCGGCAGGCAGGACAGCATCAACCGCTGGGCCAAGGCCATCGCGGCGATCCCCCTGACCCAGGACGCCGGCTCCACCATCGACCCGGCGGTGGAGTCGTTCCTGCCCTTCACCAAGGACCGCGCGGTGCCGTTCATGGACCAGCGCTGGCCCAACGCCGAGGTGCAGCCCACCCACTTCGCGGTGGTCCAGGACCTGCTCGCCGGAAAGATCAAGGTCGACCAGGCGCTGAAGAAGATGGACGAGGCCTACGCGAAGTGAGCGGGCGAGCGATCAGGCACGACGGCGGCCCCCAGCCCGGCCCTTGGGCGGCCGGGCCGCCGAGGGAGCGGTAACGATGAGCGTCATCACCAAGCCCACCGGGGCGTCCACCGTCACGGCGGCCAAGCGCGGAAGGCGTCTCGGCGCCCTGTCCCCGCCGTGGCTGTTCGCCGCCCCGGCGTTGCTGGTGTACGCGGCGGTGGTGCTCTACCCGAGCATCGCCGGGGTGGTCTACGCCTTCACCGACTGGAGCGGCATCGGCGGGGACATGTCGTTCGTCGGCCTGTCCAACTTCCGCGCCATCCTGGACGACGAGCAGGCGCTCGGCTCGCTCGGCAACACCCTGCTGCTGACCGTCGCGGTCGTCGTCGTGCAGAACGGCGTGGGGCTGCTGCTCGCGCTCGGCGTGAACACGAAGATCAGGAGCAGGGCGCTGCTCAGGGTCGTCTTCTTCTCGCCCGTGGTCGTCAGCCCGGTCATGGTGGCCTTCCTGTGGAAGTACATCTACAACCCCGACCCGGGCACCGGGCTCAACGGCCTGCTCGGGCTGCGGGTCGACTGGCTCGGCGACCCGTCGGTCGCGCTGTGGTCGGTCGCCGGCATGGTCGTGTGGCAGTACGCGGGATACTCCATGGTGATCTTCCTGGCGGGGCTGGAGGGCGTGCCCAAGGAGCTGCACGAGGCCGCGATGATCGACGGCGCGGGGACGTTCCAGCGGTTCAGGTACGTCACCTGGCCGCTGCTGGCCCCGGCCGTGACGATCAACCTGATGCTGTCGACGATCGGCGGGCTGAAGCTGTTCGACCAGGTCTTCGCGGCGACCAACGGCGGTCCCGGGTACGCCACCGAGACGCTGTCGACGGTCCTGTACAAGCAGGCCTTCGTGTACGGCAAGTTCGGCTACAGCACGGCCATCGCGCTGGTGCTCGCGCTGTTCGTGGCCGCGGTGTCGTTCGTCCAGATCTACTACCTGCGCTCCCGGGAGGTGTCCCAGTGAAGGCCAGGACCTTCCTGCTGGAGCTCGTCATGATCGCGGTGGCGGTGGCGTTCCTCTTCCCCGTCTACGCGCTCGTCACGCTGTCGCTGAAGGACCCCGAGCAGATCTCCAGGGCGCCGCTGGCGCCGCCCGCGCCGCCGACCACGGACAACTTCTCCTCCGCGTGGTCGTCGGCGGCGCTCGGCCCCTCGCTGGTCAACAGCACCCTGATCACCGTGGTCAGCCTGGTGGCGCTGATCGCCCTCGGGTCGTTCGCCGCGTACTTCCTGGCGCGCGCCCAGTCGCGCCTGGGCTACGGGCTGTACATCCTGTTCCTGCTCGGCATCGTGCTGCCGTTCCAGCTCGGCATGATCCCGCTCTACCGGCTGGTGACCGACCTCGGCCTGATCGGCACCCACCTCGGCATGATCGTGTTCTACACCGGCGTGCAGCTCCCGTTCACGGTGTTCCTCTACACCGGGTTCATCCGGGCGCTCCCCCGCGACTACGCCAACGCCGCCCAGATCGACGGCGCCTCGCACCTCACGGCGTTCACCAAGGTCGTCTTCCCGCTGCTGCGGCCCATCACCGGCACCGTCCTGATCCTCAACGCGGTGTTCATCTGGAACGACTTCTTCACGCCGTTGCTGTACCTCGGCGGCTCCGGCTTCGAGACCGTGCCGGTGAGCGTCTTCAGCTTCGTCGGGCAGTACGTGTCGGACTACGGGCTGGTGTTCGCGGGCCTGGTGCTCGGCGCCCTGCCGATCGTCGTGGTCTTCCTGGTGCTCCAGCGCTACGTGATCAAGGGCTTCTCCAGCGGGCTCAAGGGATGAACCTCTTCGACGTGCTGCGGCACCCTCCGCGCAGCCACTCCCCCGCCGCCATCTGGTGGTGGAGCGGGGAGCCCCTGCGGCGCGACCGGCTCCGGTGGCAGATGGAGCGGCTGACCGAGGGTGGGGTGCACAACCTGGTCATCCTCAACCTCGCGCCGTCCGGCCCGCTGTTCGGCTCGGACGCCGACGACCCGCCGTTCTTCTCCGAGCCCTGGTGGGAACTGCTCGACGGCGTGTGCGAGGACGCGGCCGAGCTCGGCGTCCTGCTGTGGTTCTACGACCAGCTCGGCTTCTCCGGCGCCGACCTCCAGGCGCGGCTGGTGCAGGAGAACCCCTCCTTCGCCGGCCAGTGGCTGGCCGCCGACGGCAGCGTGTCCCGCCGGGGCTTCGACTATCTGTCCCGTACGGCGTGCGCCGCGCTCATCGACCGGGTGCACGGCGAGTTCGAGCGCCGCCTCGGCCACCGGTTCGGCAGTGTGATCGCAGGGTCCTTCCAGGACGAGCTGCCCTCGGTGCCCACCTGGTCGGAGTCGTTCGCCGGCGAGTTCGCGGCCCGGCGCGGCTACGAGTTCCCGCGCGGCCCCTCCGGCCTGAGCGCACACGCGGACGAGCCGGCGCTCTGGCGCGACTACCACCGCACCCGGGCCGAGCTGGCCGAGGAGGCCTTCTTCCGGCCGCTGGCTGAGTGGCACGACAGGCACGGCCTGCTGCACGGCTGCGACCAGCAGGACCCCGCCCGCGCCGGGCACCCCGTCGAGGGCGTCCAGCTCTACGCCGACTACACCCGCACCCACCGCTGGTTCGGCGCCCCGGGCTCAGACCACCACGGCGACGCCCGCCTGCACTCCTCGCTGGCCCACCTGTACGGCAGGCCGCGGACGTGGATCGAGGCGTTCCATTCCAGCGGCTGGGGCGGCACGCTGGAGGAGACCTTCGACTGGCTGCTCCCGTGGCTGCGCGCCGGGGCCAACCTCTACAACCCGCACGCCGTCTACTACACGACCAAGGCGGGATGGTGGGAGTGGGCCCCGCCGTCGACCGACTGGCGTCAGCCGTACTGGCGTCACCACCGCGTCTTCGCCGACGCGGTGGCCAGGCTCTGCGCGGCCCTCTCCCTCGGCCGCCACCTGTGCGACATCGCCGTCCTGTTCCCCACCGCCACCGCGCAGGCGGGCGTGCGGCCGGGTTCGGCCGGGGGTTCGACGGAGGAGGCGGCACGGTCGCAGCGGGTGTACCGCGAGCTGGTCGGGGACATGGCATGGTTCCAGACCGTGCCGGGGGCGCTCGACCTGCTGTGCCTGGACGCGGACGTGATCGACGACGAGTCCGTCCAGCGGGCCGAGGTGGACGGCGGCCGGCTGGCCGTCTCCGGCGAGTCCTACGAGGTGATCGTCCTTCCCGCCTGCACGGTCCTGGACGAGCGGACCGCCGGGCGGCTCGACGAGTTCGCGGCGGCCGGTGGCCTCCTGATCGCCGTCGGCGCGCTCCCGGAGATCTCGGTGGGCACGCCGTCCGAGGACACCCTGCCCGTATCCCCTTCGCCGGGCCCGGGCGGACCGGTCGGAGCTGGGCAGGAGCGTCTCGCCGCCGGATCGCCCGTCGCCCGCCTTCGTGAGCGGTTCGCGACCGGCCAGGCCACGTTCGCCGCCTCCCCCGGGGACCTCGGCGCGGCCCTCGCCGGTTTCGTCCCGCGTGTCGCGGCTCCCGTGCCTCCCCTGGTGCGTGAGGTGGACGGCGTCACGGTCGTCTTCCTCACCGCCGCGTCCCCGATGGCCAGCCGGGTCGGCGTCGGCAGGCCGGACGAGCGCGGCGTCGAGCTCGGCTGGCTGGACGCCTCCTACGACTTCGACCCCGGACGGTACCGGCGCGAGATGCGCGTCACGGTGCGGGGCGTCTCGGGAACCCCGCTGCTGGCGAGCCCCTTCGGCGGGCGGACGCGCCCGCTGCCGTACACGGCGGACGGCGACGCCGTCGAGGTGGTCGTGCCGTTCGACGACGGGCCCGCCGCGCTGCTGCTCTTCACCGGCGAGGACGTCCCGGCGGACCCCCCGGACGAGCCGCGCCCGCACGAGCTGGATCTCGGCGACACCTTCGAGATGGAGCTCGTCCCGACGCTCGACGACACCTGGGGGGACTTCGGCCGCGTCGCGGGCCCCTCCGAGCTCGAACGCTGGACGCTTCAGGACGCGGACGGCGAGCCGGTCCACGCGACGTTCGGGCCGCACGGGCTGTGGTGCGCGCTTCCGGCCTCCGCCCCGCCGCCCGGCCCGGGTGCGGGCTGGCGTCCGGCGGTCTACTCCACGGCGCGCGGCATCCACGACGACCCCGTCCACCGGGACACCCTCGGCCCCAAGGGCCACGTGCCGGAGGAGTTCCTGGACTTCGGCACCGTCGCCCCGGGCGAGGTCACCTGGTTCCACGCCCGCGTGGACGTCCCCTCGGAGGCCACGCTGGTGGTCGGCGCGCCCGCCGCGAAGGCCGCGTGGGTCGACGGCGACGAGGTCCCGCTGGACGATTCCGGCTATCTCGCCATGAGCCGGGCGCCGCTGGCACCTGGCACCCACCTGCTGCTGCTCAGGCTCGCCCCCGACGAGGACCTCACGCTCCGGGCGCACGTCTCGCTGGTGCGCGATCCGTCCACGGCCCGGCGTCCTGAGTGGATCACCGGTTCCGTCCTTGAGACGGTGGTCGAGGTGGCGGGACCGCCGTACGAGCCGTTGCAGGTCGCCTCGGCGTCCCCCTGCCTGGTGCGGGTCAACGGCGAGGAGGCCGGCAGGCAGGGCGGTTTCGACCCCTACGCGGAGGCCGAGATCCCGAGGGTGCGCCGCTACGACGTCTCCCACCTGCTGCGTCCCGGCCCCAACACCGTCTCGGTGGAGACGGAGGGGTCCGTGCTGGTCGACGGCCTCGCCGTGTCCGGGCCCGGCTGGACCGTCCGGGGGCCCGGCGGCGAGGTCGCCTCCGCCCGGGTGCGGAGGCGGCAGCACGGCGACCCGGCCGCCCTGCACCTGCGCAGGCGCCCGCACCCGCTTCCCGGCGCGGGCTGGATCGAGTCCTGCCCGACGGCCCTGCCCGCGGTCCTCGCCGTGCCGCCCCTCGGCTCCGGGTACGGCGAGGACCGCGTCGAGCGGTTGTGGGTGGACGTCCCTCCGGGGGCCGTCACCATGGAGATCCCCGCGCACGGCCAGGTCACCGCCTTCGCCGGCGGCGTGCGGCTGGGCGAGGGCCCGGTCGTCGAGCTGGACGGCTCGGCGTCCCGCGTCGAGCTGCGGATCTCCACCTCCCCGGGATTCGAGGGCGGCGCCGCGCTGACCGGGCCGATCCGCTTCGCCTGCGGCCCGGGCACGATCGGGCTCGGCGACTGGGAAGGGCTCGGCCTCGCGGAGTACAGCGGCGGCGTCCTCTACCGGACCGGCCTCAGCGCCCCGTCCGGCGGCTCGGCCGTGCTGGACCTCGGCCGCGTGCGCGGCACCGCCGAGGTGACCCTGAACGGCGGGCGGGCCGGCATCCGGGTGTGCTCTCCGTACGTGTTCGACCTCGAACTGGCCGAGGGGGAGAACCTGCTGGAGATCCTGGTGCTCGGGACCCTGGCGCCGTACCTCGACGCCGTGAGCCCCACGCACTTCGTCTTCCCCGGCCAGCGCGTGACGGGCCTGTTCGGCCCGGTGCGCCTGCGCTCGTCGCGCCCCTGCCTCAGACGGCCATGACGGCCGCGCCTCGGGCGGGACCGCCAGGCCTCAGGCGGCGATGACGGCCACGCCCACGCGGCCGCCGTCGACGTCGATCACCGTGCCGTGCACGAAGGCCGACTCGTCACTGGCGAGGTACACCGCGGCGTGCGCGACGGCGTCCGGCGTGCCCGAGGCGCCGGCGGGAGTGCCCTTCATCATGACGTCGCCCGGGTGCGTGGCGTCCGGTACGGGCGTGTGGACCACCCCGGGCGAGATGGCGTTGACGCGCACGCCCGCGGGGCCGAACTCGGCCGCCCACGCCTTCGTCAGCGTCTCCACCGCGCCCTTGGTGGAGCTGTACAGCGCGCCGACCGGGATGCCGAGGCGGGCGACCCACGAGCCGAGGTTGATGATCGTGCCGCCGCCCGCCTTGACCATGGCGGGCGCGACCGCCGCGGTGAGGAAGAACGGCGCCTTGACGTTGACCGCGTACACCCGGTCGAAGGTCGCCTCGTCGGTGTCCGTGGTGGTCGAGCCGGGGTAGATTCCGGCGTTGTTGACCAGGACGTCGATGCGCCCGCCGAGCACGCGCGTCGCCTCGTCGGCCAGGGCCTCGCTGGTCCTCGCGGTGCCGTCGAGCTCCACCGCGACGAAGTCCGCGCGGCCCCCCGCGGCCCTGATCCGCTCGACCACCTCGGCGCCGCGCTCCTCGCTGCGGCCCGACACGACGACGTGCGCCCCCTCGGCGGCGAACGCGACCGCGATGGCCCGCCCGATGTTGCTGGTGGCTCCCGTGACGAGCGCCGTCTTGTTCGAAAGGCGTGTGCCCATGCCGCTGTCTCCCCTTATCCGCAGGTCATACGTGCCGGCGGCCCACCGAATGGACCGAATAGTCCAGTACGCTAGCACGCATCTGGACCGCACGGTCCAATGCTTCGGCCGCGCCCGAGGGTCCGCGCGCCTTCTATCGTGGTGTCCATGGAGCGAGTGCTGACTTCCAAGGGGGCTGCCACCCGGCAGCGCATCGTCGAGGGCGCGGCCACGCTGATGCGTGAGCGGGGCCTCGCGAACGTGAGCCTGGACGACATCCGGGCGGCGACCTCGACGAGCAAGAGCCAGCTGTTCCACTACTTCCCCGAGGGCAGGGCCGACCTGATGCTGGCCGTGGCCGGTCACGAGGCCGAGCAGGTACTGGCCGACCAGCAGCCGATGCTCGGCGACCTGACCACCTGGGGCAAGTGGCAGGCCTGGCGCGAGCGGGTGATCGAGAACTACGACGCGCAGCGCCAGAGCTGCCCGCTGTCGGCCCTCACTTCCCAGCTCGGCGAGGGGAACCCCGCGACGCGGGCCATCGTCACCGACCTGCTCGACCGGTGGCACGCCTACCTCGCCACCGGCGTGCGGGCCCTGGTGGAGGCCGGCGAGATCGACGCGAGCATCGACGCCGACCAGGCCGCCACCGCCATCCTGACCGCCGTCACCGGCGGCGCGGCCATGCTGCAGGCGACCGACCGCATCACCTACCTGGAGGTGTCGCTGACCTCGGCCCTAGACGGCCTGCACGGCCCCGGCGCCCGCCCGCGACGCGACGCCAGCGCGGCCTGAGCCTGAGGACACCCGCCTCAGGACACCTGGTCACGAGGAGGCCTGGGCCTCCACCAGGGCGTCGCCCGCGTCCGTCCGGAAGTAGAGCACGGAGCGCCCGGCACGCCGCCGCCGCACCAGGCGGGCGTCGAGCAGCACCTTGAGGTGGCGGCCCACCGACCCGAGCCCCTGGCCGGTCAGCGCCACGAGCTGTGTGGTGCTCTTCGGCGTGCCGAGCAGCACCAGGACGCCCGCACGCGCGGGACCGAGCAACGCACCCAGAGCCTCGGGCACCGGGGCCCGGCCCGCCTCGGCCAGCGCGCCCGAGCACGGGTACACCACGGCGTACCGGTGCGCGTCCCACGAGACCCAGCTCTCGCGTGAGGTGACGGGGACGAACATCAACGGCGCCCCGGCGAGCTCTCGCGGCGGGTTGGCGTGGGTGTTGATCTGCAGCCGGCTCTCCCCGAGCCAGCGCATCCCTGGGCGCATGTCATCCAGGGCCGCGGCCCACCCGCCCTGGCTCAGCTGTGCCGTACGCGCGACGACGTCGGCCTCGATGATCCGCCGGCGCCGCGGCCAGTACGGCAGCACGGTCCGCGTCCACACCCACTCCAGCAGGTCGGCCGCGCGTTCCGGCAGGTCGGAGCGGTTCAGCCGGGCGGGAAGCGGGCCGCCCAGCGACACGGTCAGGTCGGCCCGGGCGCTCTCGGGCGCAGTCTCCCGTACGCGCGCCAGCTCCCGCGCGAACGTGGTCTCACCCGTGGGCGTGGGGGTGAGGAAGTCGGCGTTCCAGGTAGGCGCGAACGCGGCCCGTATGAGCATCGCGGTGATCGGATCACGGGCCAGCCGCTCCTGGTAGGCGGGCCGGTGGGAGTCGAGCCAGGCACGCTCCCCCGGGTGCGCGGCCGTCCCCCGCTTCAGGGTCTTCAGGCTCGCGATGGCCTCGGCCAGCGGGGAGACGACGAACCGGCTGCCCGCGAGTGTGTCCGCGTTGACCTGCCACCAGCCCAAGTTTCGCCTCCCCGCGAAACAATAACGTCCCCGCGGGTGGATCTCCGAGACTCCGGCCATGCGCACCTATCGAGACCTCTTCCGGACGCCGGAGTTCACGCCGTTCTTCCTCGCGTCCGCCGGGCAGGTGGCGGCCCAGACGGTGAGCGGCCTTGCCCTGGGCACCCTGGTCTACACGGCGACCGGATCGCCGCTGCTGTCCGCCCTCGCCATGTTCGGGCCCTCCCTCATGCAGGTGGTCGGTGCGACGACGCTGCTCTCGGCGGCCGACCGGCTGCCGCCGCGCGCCGCGATGACGGGCCTGGCACTGGTCTTCGGGCTCGCCACCGCCGCTCTGGCCATCCCCGGCCTGCCCGTGTGGGCCGTCTTCGCCGTGCTCCTGGGCCAAGGGATGATCGCCTCGCTGGGCGGCGGGGTGCGCTACGGGCTGCTCAACGAGATCCTCGCCAGGGAGGGCTACCTGCTCGGCCGCTCGGTGCTCAACATGTCCGTCGGGACCATGCAGATCTGCGGGTTCGCGACCGGAGGCGTGCTCGTGACCACCCTGTCGCCGCGCGGCACACTGCTCGTCGGCGCCGCCCTGTACCTCGCGGGCGCGGCCGTCTCCCGGTTCGGCCTCAGCGGGCGACCACCGCGCGCCGCCGGACGCCCGTCGATCGCCGGGACCTGGCGGAACAACGCCCGGCTGTGGTCCTCGGTCCCCCGCCGCCGCGTCTACCTCGCCCTCTGGGTGCCCAACGGGCTGGTCGTCGGCTGCGAGTCCCTGTACGTCTCCTACGCGCCCCGGCACGCGGGACTGCTGTTCGCCTGCGGCGCGCTCGGCATGCTGGCCGGGGACACCCTGACCGGCCGGTTCGTCCCCACCCGGTGGAGAGAGCGGCTCCCCATCCCGCTGTACCTGCTGCTCGCCGTCCCGTACCTGGTCTTCGTACTGCGCCCGGCGCTGCCCCTCGCCGTCGCGGCCGTCACGCTCGCCGCCGTCGGGTACTCGGCCAGTCTGCTGCTCCAGGAGCGCCTGATGTCGCTGACGCCGGACGAGCTGAGCGGGCACGCGCTCGGCCTGCACTCCGCCGGCATGCTGACCATGCAGGGCGTGGGCGCCGCCCTGGCGGGAAGCCTCGCCCAGCTCACCTCGCCCTCGACGGCGATGACCCTGCTGGCGGCGGCCTCCGTCGCCGTCACGCTCACGCTGGCTCCCGGCCTGCACCGCGGACGGCCGGGCCAGGTGGCCGCGGGCGCGCGCCCGCGGCCACTGGCGGAAGACCGGCGCTGAGGGTCAGGGGGCCGGGCTCGGGGGCACGGTCACGGTCTGGGTCACCGTCGGCTCGGCCGTGGAGGTCTCGGTCGGTGTCTCGGTGGGGGTTCCGGTCGGGGTCTCAGTGGGAGTCGCGGTGGGGGTCTCGGTGGGGGTCTCCGTCGGGGTGGGGGTCGACGTCTCGGTGGGGCACGGCTTGGGGGCACGCCACTGGAGGTTGCCCGGCTGCCAGTGCTTGGGAGCCCACCAGCCCTTGCCGCGCCAGAAGTTCTTGCTGGGCCGCGTCAGATCGAAGACCCAGGCGGCCGTCGTCGTCTCCCCCTGGGGCGCGGCGGTCGTCGGCTCCACCTGAGGCGCGACCGGCGTCGGCACGCTCTGGGGCGGGACGGCCGTCGGGGAGTCCTGAGGCGGCGCGGTCGTCGGCACGCTCTGGGACGGGACCGGCGTCGGCGCATCCTCAGGCGGAACCGGCGTCGGCGCATCCTGGGGCGGGACCGGCGTCGGCGCATCCTGGGGCGGGACCGGAGTCGGCGCGTCCTCAGGCGGGACCGGAGTCGGCGCATCCTGGGGCGGGACCGGAGTCGAGTCGCCTTGGGCCACGGAGGTCACCGACACCCAGTCGCCCTGCTTGACCTTGGTGTCGCCCCGCCGTCCCGACACGGTCCGGGTGGCGTCGCCGATCGCGTACACCCTCTCGAAGCCGTCCTGGCTCTTCACGGTGATCGCGTCCTCGGCCACGACGGTGGCCTGCCCGGTCTGGGTGAACAGCACCGGGAAGACGCAGCCCTTCGCCGGCACGACGAACTCGCCGTGCGGGGTGCCGATGAAGCGCCAGGCGTCCGCGGCGGACACCGTGACGGTGGGAGCCGGCGCCGGCGTTTCCGTGGGGGTTTCGGACGGAGTTTCGGTCGGGGTCCCGGTGGGCGTTTCCGTGGGGGTCTCGGTCGGGGTCTCGCTGATCGTCGCCGTGGGAGTCGGCGTCCCCGTCGGGGGAATGGTAGGCGATGACGCCGACGCCGCGGCCGCTTCGACGCCGCCCGACGCCGCCAGCACGAGAGCTGCGGCGAAGAACAGTGGGCGTGGGATGCGCCAGCGTGGCCCGCCCGGTTCGGTCGGCACTTCTTCGTTTGGCTTGTCAGGGGTTGCTGGCGTCACCATGTCCTCCAACTGGCTGATCTGATCGAACTCGCGCCGAAGCGACCGCGGCATGACAGAGTCGTTCGCTTGCCCGTGCGGACGACGATCACCCCCGGCCGCTGAGTCCGGCTGCAATGGCGCGGGAAAGCCTGCCCGCTTTCTCGGCGCCCAAGCGGGCAAATCAGCCGATCATCCTCAGCGGGGGAGGCTTTTAGCAGGTCACCGTAAGGTTACGAAAGTTGAAAAAAATCTGCTTTCGTCCGCGATCGCCGGGGGGACGCCCGCTACCGGTCGAAGGGCCGGGCCATCTCGCCGAAGACCTCGTCCATGACCTCGCCCAGGGTGCGCGACTCGTTCTCGTCGGTCCACATGTGCGTGGCGATGCGCATGGCCAGCAGGAACGCGGCCGCCAGCACCCGGGGCCGCGTGCCGGAGTCGCCGTCGCCGCGCCGGGCGATGGCCTCGGCGAGCTCGCGCTCGAGGTTCGCGTGGTTGGCGAGCTGCCGCGCCAGGAGGGAGGGGTGCCTCTTGGCGAGCGAGGTGCGGACCGCCCATTCCCTTTCGGGACCGCCCGTCTCGCGGTAGATGTCGCCGACGGCCTCGCGCAGCGCCTGCCAGGCCGGCTCCTCGGCCGGGCGGGCGCGAACCCGCTCGACCATGAGGCGGATGCGCTGCTCGTCGCCGTAGAGGAGGGCGTCCTCCTTGCTGGCGAAGTAGTTGGAGAAGGTGCGCCGCGAGACGTTGGCGGCGTCGGCGATCGCCTCGACGGTGACGTGGTCGAGTCCGTGCTCCACGGCCAGCCGCAGCGCCGCCTCGTGAACCGCCTGCCGCGTCTCGGCCTTCTTGCGCTCGCGCAACCCGACTGTGGTCGTCATGACACGGACAGCTTACCGTTGCTTCAAACATGCCTGGTGCGCAAACTTGCCCAATGCGCATGTATGGTGTTCGAGTCCCCTTCCTGAATGACCGAATCGGAGGTCGCGCGTGAGCGCACAACCGGTCACCGCGCACGACGCGGAGCCGATGAGCCACCGGCAGATCCTCGAAGCGCTGAGCGGGCTGCTCCTCGTGCTGTTCGTGGCGATGATCAGCGGCACGATCGTGTCGGTGGCGCTGCCGCAGATCATCGGCGCGCTGGACGGCACCCAGTCGCAGTACACCTGGGTGATCACCGCGTCGCTGCTCGCCGCGACCGCGTCCACCCCGATCTGGGGCAAGCTGGCCGACCTGTTCAGCAAGAAGCTGCTCCTCCAGATCTCCATCGTGATCTTCATGGTCAGCTCGCTGGCCTGCGGGTTCGCGCAGAACACCGGCCAGCTCATCGCCTTCCGCGCCCTGCAGGGCCTCGGCATGGGCGCCCTGCAGATCCTGGTCCAGGTCGTCCTGGCCGCGATGATCACCCCCAAGCAGCGGGGACGCTACAACGGCTACCTCGGCGCCGTGATGGCCGTGGCCACTGTGGCAGGGCCGCTGCTCGGCGGCCTCATAGCCGACACCTCGTGGCTGGGCTGGCGCTGGTGCTTCTTCATCGCCGTGCCGTTCACCGCGATCGCCTTCGTCCTGCTGCACAAGACGCTCCACGTCGTCACCGTCCGCCGCCCGGACACCAGCGTCGACTACGCCGGCGCCACGCTGATCGCCGCGGGCGTCAGCATCCTGCTCATCTGGATCACCTTCGTCGGCAACTCCTTCGACTGGATCTCCTGGCAGACCGCGGTCATCGCCGGCGGCGGGGTGCTGGTGCTGGCGGCCGCCACCTGGGTGGAGTCGCGGGTCAAGGAACCGGTGGTGCCGCTGCACATCGTCCGCAGGCGCACCCCCGCCCTGGCGATCCTCGCCAGCCTCGCGGTGGGCATGGCGATGTTCGGCGGAGCGGTGTTCCTGGGCCAGTACTTCCAGATCGGCCGGGGCTACAGCCCCACCGAGGCCGGGCTGCTGACCATCCCGCTGATGCTCGGGGTGCTGCTCTCCTCCACCATCTCCGGGCGGCTCGTATCCAGGAGCGGCCACGTCAAGCCGTACATCGTGACGGGCGCGATCGTGCTCACGCTCGGTTTCCTCGGGCTGTCCTTCATCGACCACGAGACCTCGCTGGTGCTCGTGTCGGGCGGGATGCTGCTGGTCGGCATCGGCGTCGGCATGTCCATGCAGAACCTCGTGCTGGCCATCCAGAACACCGTCCCGCTGCGGGAGCTGGGCGCCGCCAGTGGCGCCATCACGTTCTTCCGCTCACTGGGCGGCACCTTCGGGGTCTCGGTCCTCGGCGCGGTCCTGGCCAACCGGGTGGCCGCCGGCATCGCGGAGGGCTTCGCGAAGGCGGGCATCCAGCCGTCCGGCTCGTCGGGCGGCACCCTCAACCTCGCCGCGCTGCCCGAGGCCGCGAGGACGGTCGTCCGCGCGGCGTACGGCGACGCCACGGGGCACATCTTCCTCGTCTCCGCCGGGATCAGTGTGGTCGGCGTCGTCGCCACGCTCTTCCTCAAGCCGACCAAGCTGCGCGACAGCCTGGACCTGCCGGACGCCCCCAAGGCCGACGAGCGGGAACTGCGGCCCGCCGGCGAGGCGCTGACCTGACACCTCCCTGACTCTACGGGCATCTCGCATTCGTTGCGGTGGCCGCGCTGGTGCTCTGGCTCGTCGTCCGACCCTGGGCCGGGTGGCATGGGACGCGTCCCACGCCACCCGGCCGGACGGCTCGACGGCTCGCCGGGCCGGGCGGGAATCGGAAGGGGGCGTGAAAACTGTGTTACATCACCGGCGTCCGTATATCTCCCCTGGGTGGCGTTGCGAAAGGGTGGGAACCGTCACCACCCGGGAGGATCCTCGATGCTCAAGCGCACCCCCCTGTTCGGCCGTAAGACCCGCATCACCTTCGCGTTGCCCGCCTACGATCCCTCGGGCGTCGTCAGCGTCGTGGGCGACTTCAACGACTGGTGCCCCGGGCGCCATGAACTGCGGCGCCGCAGCAACAGCACCCGCACCGTCTCGGTGATCCTCCCCCCGGGCGTCCACCGGTTCCGCTATCTCGGCACCGGCGGCCTGTGGTTCGACGACGAGACCGCCGACGGCATCGACCACATGGGCAGCCTGATCCACCTTTGATCCCCCGGGAATCGTTCAGGCCGTTCCCGGGCTGCTCCGGATGAGCCAGCGAAGCAGCCGAGTGATCTCCACCGGCACGGCCCCCTCCGCTTCCCGCAGCAGGTCATCCAGCTCACCGCGGAGCCGCTCGGGGCAGTCTGGGAACGTCCTGGCCGAGTCGCGCGCGTACCAGGCGCCGAGATCGCCGCGGGCGCGCCCGCTCAGGGCCTCGTCCCGGCGGCCGACCAGGACGAGGTCCGTCGTGATCCGCGTCCAGACGTCCCCGCCGGCGAGGAGCCGGAACGCGCCTTGCCGCACGTGAGGTGGGCTATCGGGGCCGAGCAGCGTCCACAGCCGCTCGACAGGCACGCCCGGGCCGGACGCCCGCAGGGTGGCGACCACATTCCGCACCACCACGGGCGCGGGATCCTCCAGCATCGCGGCGACCTCGACGTCCGCGCCGAGGCGGCGTAGCACGCGCACCGCCTCGGCGCGGACCCGGGGCCGCGGGTCACCGAGATAGGGCACGACCAGGCCGGCGTCGTCGCGGGTGCCGCAGTCGCCGAGCCCGCCCAGCAGTCCACGCGCGCCCTTCCTGGGGGACGCTCCCAGTAACCGGCGGTACGACTCGGCGGGGTCGCCACCCGCCCGGCGAACCGCCCACTGCGCGGTCAGCCGCATCATCGACGCCTCCTCGGCCAGGAAGCGCGGCCCGTACTCGGTATGGCCGAGCCGTACCAGGCCGGTGAGCGCCTCGACGCGGACCCGCGCCGAGGCGCTGTCCAGGAGTTCCACGAGCATCTCGGGCCGATCGCGCGCGACGGCCTCGGCGGCCAGCGCTTCGGCGCAGCGGGTTCTCGCCACGATGTCGGACTCGTGGAGCGCCGCCTTCGCAAGCCGCCCGTGGTCCATCCGTCCGGCGTCCAGCGAGACCTCGAAGGCGAACCTCCGCCCGCGTGGATCGTCACACCCGCGCACGGCGGCGAGCGTGTCGTCGCCGGCCCGCAGGAGGGCGTCGCGGACCAGCGCAGCGGCGCCCTGCCCGCGCCGGCGATCGGTGAGCCGCACGACCACCGGCACGACCGCGAGCAGCGCCGCCGGATCCGCACCGGGCAGGACGTCCTCAAGGACGCGCAGGGCCCGGTCCTGGACGGCGCCGACCCAGTCGGCGGCCCTGATGGCCAGCACCGGATACAGGCGGACGTCGGCGCGCATGGCAGGGTGCCCGATCGCCCTCTGCCGCACCCGGCCATCGTGGCCGCAGGCGGCCAGCGCTACGGCGAGGGGGTTCGGCATCCCGCGTACGAGCCGCGCCCGCGTGACACGCGGGTCGTGCCGGCCGTACAGCGACGGGCGCAGCGCGGAGTCCAGGTCGATCCACATCTTCGGCCCCGCCGCGGCGAGGAGGTCCAGGGCCTGATCGGCGCGCTCGGCATCGGCGACGACGTCGAACAGGGCGCTCGCGAGCTCGTCGAGGGCGTGCGCGCCACCGCGGGCACTCTCGAGCACCAGCCGGCGAATCGAGTCCACTCCCGGCTCATCGAACGCCTCGCGCACCCCCGCCACCCCCCGAAACCACCGCCCGATGCCCGGCATGCGCTCATCGTTCCATCCGGCCGCCATCCCCTTCGACCCAATATGCACCCGCGGACCGGACGACACCGGCACCCGAACCGCGACTCGGACGGCCCGTACGGAGCAGCAAACGCCGACAACCGAGCACATGTCACCGCGGACGGCCAGACGAGCAGCCCCACCCCGACGACCACGAGCCCGACACCGACCCGCACCGCCACTGCCACGGCCACCGCGACCGAAACGGAGAGCGAGGTCGCAAGGGTCGGCAACACCAGGGTGACGAAGACCCCGGCGGGGGCCGCCGAGACCGGGGGTGGCGGCGACGCGGGCCCGGACGGGCGCATATTCGTGCTGGCCGGCCTCGTGCTCCTCCTGGCGGCCACCACCGGCCTCCTCCTACGCCGTCGCACCCCCTCGCGGGGATGAAGGAGCCTTCGCCCCCGGGTGCCGCACGTTCGAGCGGGCGACCGGACGCAAGGCGTGGTCTGGGGGGCGGGATGAGTAGGGGGATACTCATGCTGGATCGGTCCAAAGGGTCGGATGGTGGCGGTATGTCTACCGGCCCCCTACGCACGGCCCTCGCCCTCCTTATGATCACCCTGGGCCTGACCGTCGCCACCGCCACACCCGCAGGAGCGGCGAGCACTCAGCCGCTCACCGTGCGCATCCTCCTGGTGAGCTGCGTCGATCCCTGCCGCAACGAAGGACTCGAAAGCGCCGGAGAGAGCGCCCCCGACTTCTACGGGGAGATCACCTTCGCCGGCTTCCCCACGTTCACCACCCCGAGAGCGGCCGAGGACCAGGTGCAGGTCGCGCCGTTCTGGACGCTGACCCAGCAGGTCCCGACCACGGTCGTCGACCAGGAGATCTCCGTCCTGATCAAGGACCACGACTCCACGTCGGGCGACGACTGGGCCGACACCTCCCCCCGGGCAGGCGATCCCTACACCCGGTTCAAGGTCAACATGATCCACGGCACCGTCTCGGGCGACATGACCTCGTCCGTCCAGTGCGTCACCGGCAACGGCGAGCCGGGCGGCGGGATCTTCGGGAGCGACCCGCAGCCCGCCGTGGAGGTCTGCATCGAGATCACCCCTAACAGCGTCACCGACTCCGACGGGGACGGCTACACCGACTACGAGGAGTACCGCGGCGTCGACTTCAACGACGACAACGTCATCGACCTGTCGCTGCCCGACCTCGGCGCCGACCCCACCCGGCGCGACATCTACGCCGAGATCGACTGGATGCGCGGCGAGAAGCCACAGGACGGCGTGCTGTCCAGGGTCGAGCAGGTGTTCTCGAACGCCCTGGTGACCAACCCCCAGACATCTGCCGACGGCCTGGCACTCCATCTGATACCCGATGAGGAGCTGCCGTTCGCCGAGGCGATCGACTTCGGCGACACTCGCGCCCCCGGCACGTACGACGACTTCGACGACCTCAAGCAGGGCAACCCGGCCAAGGCCTGCGGCCCGGACGCCACCGGCAACTTCGGCACCGACGCCGACCGGGCCGGCCCGCTTTGCGACAAGATCATGCTGTACAAGCGGCTGCACTTCCGCTACGGGATCTTCATCAACGGCCTGACGGACAGCGGGACCACCTCGGGCCGGGCGGAGCTGGACGACCGGGGCTCCAACGACTTCGTCGTGTCCCTCGGCCGCTGGACCACGAAGATGTTCGGCGAGGTCGGCGGGCGCGCCGCCGCGGAGCAGGCGACGCTGCTGCACGAGCTCGGCCACACCTTCGGCCTCGGCCACGGCGGGCGCTACGACAACGGGACCGTCGACCTGGTCAACTGCAAGCCGAACTACCAGAGCGTCATGAGCTACTCCTGGCAGTTCGCGGGCATCGATCCCGGCCGCCCCCTCGACTACCAGCGGTTCGGCAAGGCGACCCTGAAGGAGACCGACCTCGACGAGACCAACGACCCGGGCCTCCCGGGCGTCGTCCGCCCGGTGATCTACGGCGTCGGCGGCGTGGTGGCCAAGGGTCCGGC
Source organism: Sphaerisporangium viridialbum (assembly GCF_049674955.1). Taxonomy (GTDB): domain Bacteria; phylum Actinomycetota; class Actinomycetes; order Streptosporangiales; family Streptosporangiaceae; genus Sphaerisporangium; species Sphaerisporangium viridialbum. Next base: position 5,240,797 of record NZ_CP187232.1, read on the forward strand.
GGACGACCCGATCGACTGGACCGGCGACGGGCCGCCGTTCTCCAGCAGCGCCTCCGCCAACATCAACCGCATCACGGCCCTCGGCCCGGACTGCGACAAGGCCGCCAGTGATGAGACCCTGCTCAGCAACCCCGACTGGGACCGCCTGGTCTACGACTTCACCAGCAGCCGCTACTTCTCCGACGGCGTGCACGGCCCGGCCGTGCCCGAACTGACCGGGGACGCGGTGCTCCGCGTCAAGGCGGTCGACCTGACCGCGGGCATGACGGTCGACAAGCCCGACGCCGCCGGCGGCGACACGGTGCCCGCCACCGTGACGATCGGGAACAAGGGGGCAAGCAGGTCCACCGCGACCTCGGTCACGTTCACGCCACCCGTGGGCGACCCGGTCACCCGGCAGCTGAGCGACCTGGCACACGGCCAGACGGCCACCGAGACGTTCACGTACACGGTGCCCTGTACGGCCATCGACGGCAGCACGCTGACCAGCACCGCCAAGGTCACCGGCAGGAACGCCGAAGGGGAGCCGGAGCTGGACGAGACGCTGGCCGACAACACGGCCACGGCCGCCACCAAGGTGCACGCGCCCGTCATGGCGGTGACCGCCACGGCGACCTCCTCGGTGAACGCGGGCGAGGCGATCACGTACACGGTCGGCCACCGCAACACCGGCAGCGCCCCGGCGACCGGGGCCACGCTGAAGTACACGCTGCCCGCCGGCGTCTACTACAGCCAGGCACTCGACCAGGGAACAGGGCCGCGTCCGGCCACCGTGACCAGGAACGCCGACGGCACCACGACGCTGACCTGGAACCTCGCCACGGTCGCCGCCGGGGCGTCGGGCACCATCACGTTCACCGCGCGGCCCACCCTGCTGATGGAGGCGGGCGCCACGGCGACCGGGACGGCGAGCCTGTCCTACGGCGGGGCGAACGGCTGCACGTTCACCCCGGCGACGGGATCGGCGCGGACCTCGATCAGTGCGGTCGCGCCCAGCAGGCTGCCGATGCTCTCGGCGCTGTGGGGACTGCGGCAGGACCTGCGGACGCCCGAGGTGCTGGCCCGCACGCAGGCGACCGACACCCGTTTCGACGGGGCCGACGGCTCCGCCGCCGACGGCGCGCTGTCCCAGCAGGAGGCCTCGGCCGTCCTGTTCCTCCCGGCGACGCAGCCGCGCACCTTGCGCGCGGAACTGCTGGCCACGACGTTCAACATGGCCTCCCGCCGGATCAACGCGGGCACCGCCGTCCAGCGGCTGCACCTGAACACGGTCGGCGACGCCGTCCGCTACGCGCAGACCACCCTGGCCCAGCCGCCGACCCTGTCCAGCCTCGTCCGCTACACCGATGCCACCCTGGCCCTCACCGAGATCAACTCAGGCGTGGCGGAACGCTACTAGTCACCACCGCGAACGCCTCCCAGGCCCGCCCCCGTGCGGCCTGGGAGGCGTCGTCATCGACGTACGGTCAGCCGCGCGCCGAACGTCCGAGGCCCGGGATGAGCACCGCGGCGACGACCAGGTGCATGCCTGCCAGCGCCAGCGTGCTCGCGGTGCCGACCGCGCCGAGCGGCCCGAGCAGCGACAGCACGAGCACCGCGAACGCGATGATCGTCCAGATCAGCCCCGGCCGGCTCGTCAACCGTTCCAGCGACGCGAGCAGCGCCCAGGCCGCCAGCCCCGCGACCAGGCTCGCCATCGCGACCGAAGCCGGACCCACGGACTGCACCGCCCCGCCGGCCCGGACGGCCAGATCGATTCCCGCCACCGGGTCGGCCAGCGCCCAGACGGCGAGCGCCGCGACCGTCGCACCGGCCACCGTCAGCGGCCGCCGCGCGGCGGTACGGCCGGTGCGACCGGGTGTGGCATGAGCAGGAGTGGTTTCGCCCAACACTGCGCTTCCCCTTTCGACGACGGGCGGGCCGGGCATCCGCTGATGGCGGCCACGGCCGGTCCCGTCTGGTTCACGCCCAGCGTCCCCGTCGCGGCCCGGTCGCGGCATCGGGCGTGCGGCGGCGGCGAGTGCGACCGCGGTCGGGCCGGGCACCGACTTTGGTAGGTGTCGGCGTCCCGATGCCCGGAGCTACCCTTGGCCGGTGAACGGCGAGAACCACTGCGACGCGGAGGCGGAGTCCGTGCGGCGGCGCGTCCCCCGTGCCGTGGTCGTGGCCGGCGTGATCGCCGGCATGGCCGCCCTGGTCGCGCCGACGATCTGGGGCCTGCTCGACGCGCGCCCGGCGCGGGGGCTGCCGGTCCTCGACATCGTGTCAGGGGTGCTGGGATGCCTCCTGTCCCCCGTCCTGCTGTGGCGGCCGGTCACCGGCGCGCTGGCGCTCACCGTGCTGGCCGCGCTGTCGCCCGCGGCGACCCCGCCGGCCACCCTGGGCGCGCTGCAGGTCGCCCAGCGGCGCGGTTTCCCCGTCGCGGCCACGACGGCGGCGGCGGGGATCGCGGCGCACGTGGTGCAGGGCCTGTCGCGGCCCAACGAGGGCATCTCGTTCGGCTGGTGGCTGGCCCTGGTCACCGTCGGGTACGGCGCGCTGCTCGGCTGGGGCACGCTGGCCCAGGCGCGCCGCGCGCTGGTCGACTCGCTGCGCGAACGCGCCCGCCGCGCCGAGGCCGAGCAGGGCCGGCGGGTGGCGGAGGCCCGCATGCTGGAACGCACCCGCATCGCCAGGGAGATGCACGACGTGCTGGCCCACCGGCTGTCCCTGCTGGCCACGTACGCGGGTGCGCTGGAGTACCGCCCGGACTCCCCGCCCGAGCAGCTCTCCCGCGCCGCCGGAGTGGTCCGCGCCGGAGCGCACCAGGCCCTCGACGAGCTCCGCGAGGTGATCAGCCTGCTGCGCGACGAGGACCCCGCCGAGGACCACGACTCCGGCGGATGGCCGCAGCCCGCACTGGCCGACCTCCCCCGGCTGGTCGACGAGTCCCGCGACGCCGGAGGGCAGGTGCGGTTGCGCGACGGGGTGGTGGACGCGGCCGCCCTGCCCGCCGCCGCGGGCCGCACCGCCTACCGTGTCGTGCAGGAGGGACTGACCAACGCCAGGAAGCACGCCGCCGGCCAGCCGGTCCAAGTGGTGCTGGAGGGCCGTCCCGGCGACCGGCTCGTGATCGACATCCGCAACCCGCTGCCCGCCGGTGGGGCCGCGGCGCCCATCGCACCCGGCGCGGGCACCGGTCTGGTCGGGCTGACCGAGCGGGTGCAGCTCGCCGGCGGGCGGCTCGACCACGAGGCGACCGCCGCCGAGTTCCGTCTGCGCGCCTGGCTACCATGGCCGGCGTGAGCCGTCCGCTGCGCGTACTCCTGGTCGACGACGACGCCCTCGTCCGCGCGGGGCTGTCCATGATGCTCGACGGCATCCACGGCATCACCGTGGTCGGTGAGGCCGCCGACGGCGACGAGGTGCTCGCGGCCGCCGACGCGCACGCCCCCGACGTCGTGCTCATGGACCTGCGGATGCCGCGCGTGGACGGCATCACCGCCACCCGCAGGCTGCGAAGCCGGCGGCACCCGCCCGAGGTCATCGTGCTGACCACCTTCGACACCGACGAGAACATCCTGCACGCGCTGCGCGCCGGCGCCAGCGGCTTCCTGATCAAGGACACCCCGCCGCCGCTGATCGTCGAGGCGGTCCGCCGGGTCGCCGCCGGAGACCCGATGCTGTCCCCCCGCGTCACCCGCCGCCTCATGGACCGCGCGGCCGTCCAGGCCGGCGCCTACCAGCGGGCGCGCGCCGCGCTGGCCACCCTCAGCCCCCGCGAGAACGACGTGGTCCTCGCCGTGGCGCAGGGCCGGAGCAACGCCGAGATCGCGGCCGAGCTGTTCATGAGCGTGGCCACGGTCAAGGCCCACGTCTCCCACATCCTCACCAAGCTCGCCCTCGACAACCGGACCCAGATCGCCCTCCTGGCCCACGACGCCGGCCTGGCCTGACCCCGGCCTCCTGACCGACGCCGGCGCGCACCGGCCGTACGCGGAGAATCGTGGGCGTCCGGGACGTAGAGCGAGAGGACCGTCACGTACGTCCCGCCGCTCACGGACGCGCCGGGCTCGTCAGAAGCGGTAGCGGAGGAGGAAGCCGCTGTTCCGCCAGGCCGGCACCGCTCTGACCAGGGCGACCAGCATCCGGTAGTACAGCGAGGCGTGCTTGATCAAAGACGGCTCCGCCAGGCTCCGCTGGTCCACGTAGCGGAGCCGGTCGTCGAGCTTCTCGGCCTCTCGCGGGCCTTCGATGGTCCACCCGAAGGTGACTCCGTGCTTCGCGAAGACCGGCTCAGGCCGGCTCTCGTAGCGCTTCTTGACGAGCGCCGCGCCTATGTTGAAGACGAACCGCCCACTCGGGAAGTGGTCGATGATCTGCCGGAAGACCCGCCGCACCTCGTCCTCGCCGAGGAACTGGAAGAGGCCGTCTGCCACCACCATCACGGGCCTGTCGCGCGGTATGCGGGCGAGCCAGTCCTGGTCGACGACGGACGCGCCGACGCTGGTGTGCTCCGCGCGCGGGGGGTACAGCCGGTCCCTGATCGCGATGACGTCCGGGAAATCCACGTCGTACCAGTGATGCCCCGGGGCCGGATCGACGCGGAAGACCCGGCTGTCGAGTCCGGAGCCGAGGTCCAGCACCACCGCGTCCGGATTGCCCGACAGATACTCCGCGGTCCACTCGTCCATCACCCGTGACCGGACGCCGACGGCGTAACGGCCGATGTCCAGGGCCGTGAACTGGGAGAAGTCGAACCCCAGCCGCTGTACGACCCCGTCCGCCCATGTGTCGCCGAGGATGGGGTGCGGGTCCTTGGCGTCCAGCCACCGGAGGTACAGCTCGACGAGCGCGGTGACCCGCACGCCGGTGAAGTCGATCGGGATCCTGTCCATGTGGTCCTCCTGGAAGATCGCGTCAGCCGGCCGGCTGGTACACCGGCGGGAACACTGCGGGGAGCAGGACGCACAGCGGCAGCAGCACGCGGTCACGCCGCAGTGCGAGGCGGACCAGCCCGCCGGTGCCGGTCAGCGTGTTCATCGCGGCACCTCGGCGTTCGCCGCGCCGTCGCGCTCGTGGTCCACCGAGATGGCGTCAGTCATCGTGATGCTCCTCGCGCGCTTCGCGGTCCGCCTGGGTGGCCTTGTCGAGGGCTTCCCGTGCCGAGGCGGCCTCCTCGGGGGTGAGCACGGGGTGGGAGTAGATGTCGATCAGGGCGCGGTAGAGCAGCCGCTCGCCCTCGGGGCTCGACACGTCGACGCCCAGCCCCCGGGACACGTGCCGGTGGAGGACGCCGACGCCCAGCGCCATCGCGGCGATCACCGCCGCCCGGGCCCTCGGATCGACGTCGGGCGGGTCGGGGCGGCGCCTGTCCGCGTCCGCGAGCCACCGCGCGCCCATCTCGACCATCTCGTCGAACAGCGGCGCGGCCCATCCCTCTGCCAGGGCGCGCGCCAGATACCGCTGGTAAGGGCCCATCGCCGCGACGGGGTTCATCGTGCCCCCTGCGGCCCGGGCCTCGGCGTTCAGCCGGCGGACCACCTTGACCAGGTGCGCGTCGCAGACCTCGCGCAGCTCCTGCTTGGAGCCGAAATGGTGGCGCACCAGCCCCGAGGACACCCCGGCGGCCTCGGCGATCCCGCGGATCGTCGTGCGCTCGAAGCCCAGCTCGCCGAAGAGGCGCATCGCCGCGTCCCTGATCCGGGCACGACCGGTGAGGTCTTCGGGGTCCCGTCCGTTCGTCGCCACCGAGAATCCGTCCTGTACGTGGATACAACCGACTACTCACTCATGAAGAAAACTACACGCGTGTGTAGCCGCCGTCCAGTGGCGGTCCGATGGCCTCAACCACGGTCGAACGGCATCTCGGCCGCGCGCGATGGTGCGGGCACGCCTCAGGGACGTACGGCCCGTGAGCCATACGCCCCCGGTAGCGGGTCGGCCGTCTTGCTACTTCTTGCCCATCGCCTGGCGGATCAGGTCGCGAGCCCGGTCCATGATGGCGGCCGGAGTGCCGATCACGACGTTCTCCGTCGCCGTCTCCACCCCGGGATGCGGGTGCGTCGGAGCGATGGCCTCGGCGGCCCTGACCCCGAGGGCCATGGCCCGCCGCTCGGCCTCGGTCGTCTCCTTGACCAGCTGGGTGAACTCGTAGCGCTCCTCCGCCTCCGCGTGCTCGGTCACCGCGCGGCGGAGTTTCTTCAGGTTCGGCTCGAAGGATGGGTCGTCGGTACCGCGCTTCTCCATGAGGGTGAGCAACTGCTTGGCCTCGTTCTCCTCACGGAGCCGCTCGTCGACGATGGCCTCTCCCCCGTCGATCTTGTGCCGGGCGTAGGGATGGACGATCTCCTCCTCGGCCGTCTCGTGTACGGCCAGCAGTCGCACCAGCCGCTCGAACGACTCTGCCCTCGCCCCTCCTGTCGCCTGTTCCACCTCGGCGAACAGGTCGCGGATCATGGCGTGCTGGTGGAGCAACAGCCCGACTACATCGTTCTCGTCGAGGAGCTCCGGCATCGTTCTGCTGTCAGCCATGGCATTACCTCCCAACGGAGGCCACTCCCCGCACAACCGTCGAGCAGAACCAATCAAGGCTTCCCGACCAGGCAATAACTTCACCAAGCGCCGGGTGGACAGGCCGCTTTCCACGGTGACGACGGCGTCGCGCGGGCCGGCCGGTCCGGCCGAGTGCGCGGATGATCGCGCCGGCCGCCACCGGCCGGTGCCGGCACGGCGGCGTCCGGGTGGCAGGAAGCGGTCACGGGAGGGCAGCTTGCTGCCGTCCGTTCGTCTGGTCCGCAGGCTGTGATTCCCGCAGAGTTGTTTGTGCGAGAACAAACAAACAGCCCGCCAGGAAAGAGACGAAGAAATGACGAACCCCGCTTTCTCCCCGGTCAGCACCACCCGTTCCGCCGGAACCACCTGGGACGCGTACTCCCGCGCCGCCGGCACCACCTGGGACGGCTACTCCCGCACCCCGGGAACCACCTGGGACTGACAGAACAAAGACCCCGCACAGATCGCCAGAATTGAATTATCCGAGCTGCACGACTTGCAATTGAGCACTGCCGGGCCGATCAAAGACCATCGTGACCCGCATTCCCACCGATGGCGTCGGCGAACATCGAAGCGGCAGGCTTTCAAACGGCCGGGCCAATGCCGAGGAAATACCATTCCGGCGCACCGGCCAGAATCTCCCCAGCGCTCCGCGGAATTCGCGCGCCCTTCCTCATCCGGCTCTGATCGAACGGGACTCGCGCACAAGCCCAGCTAGAAGCCCTACGTGATCAGACTGTAGCCCTTTGCATCCTTTATTGACGGCATACTCCGCGGGTGTCATGATCTTGCCTGAAACGGGTGGCGAGCTGGCTACAGGCCGGCTGTCCGTCCTTCGCCGATCGGCTTCGGGACATCTCCCTGGGGACCGGAACCGGAGCCGGACGAGTACGGAGAGCGAGGAGATTCACATGGCCAAGAAGAAGCTCGAAGTCAAGATCAGGAAGCTGGAGAAGATCGAGACCACGATCAATCGTGGCGGGGCCAGCGGCTGATCAGCACGCGTTCGGAGCCGGCCGGCCCTCGTCCGGCCGGCTCCACCTGTATGTATTGGGGGAGAAAGGCGATGGGTTGCGCATTCCAAGGGTGAAACGTGTCCACCAGCCGTTCACCCTGCCCGGAAATCGTATTGTGATCGGCCTGTCGCAATTCGGGGTGGCCGCCGAGATCACCGACGACGAAGACGGCGGCGTCGCCAGGATCCTGGCCCTGCTGGACGGCACCCGCACCGTCGAGGAGGTCTGCGCCGACTTCGCGAGGACCCACCCCGATGTGGACGGCGACAGCGTACGAGGGGTCATCGACGAGCTCGTGGAGGGCGGCTTCGTCGAGGACGCCGGGGCACCGGTGCCGGCGAACCTCACCGAACGGGAGGTGGCCCGTCACGAGTCGGCGCGCCACTTCTTCAGCTGGATCGACACGTCCCCGCGCACCTCACCGTACGAGATCCAGTCCAGGATCAAGGACGCCAGGGTGAGCCTGCTCGGCGTGGGCGGCACCGGATCGGCGGTCGCGGCAGGCCTGGTGTCGAGCGGCATCGGGGCACTGAAGGTCGCCGATTTCGACAGCGTCGAGGAGTCGAACCTGACCCGCCAGCTCCTGTACGCCGAGGGGGACCTCGGAAAGCCCAAGATCGACCAGGCGATCGCCCGGCTGCGGGCGATGAACGGCTCGGTCCAGGTGACCGGGACCGACACCAAAGTGACCGGTCCTGACGACGTCGCCGAGCTGATGACCGGCTGCGACATGTTCGTCCTGTGCGCCGACGAGCCGCACCCCGAGATCGTCGAGTGGACCAACGAAGCGGCCCTGCGCACCGGCACCCCGTGGTTCATGAGCCTGTACACCGGGCCGATGGTCGTCGTGGGCTCCTTCGTCCCGGGTGACACCGGCTGCTGGACCTGCCTGGACCGGCAGGAGGAGAGGCGTAAGGAGCCGGAGCTCGGGCGGCTGCTCGACGAGGGGCGCCCGAACGCGGTGATCGCGGCCAGCGCGAACATCAGCGGCCACCTGTGCGCGCTGGAGGTGCTGTACCAGCTGGGTGGCCTGCCGGCGCAGACCCGCGGCAGGGTCTTCCACTGGAACCTCGCCGTCTGGGAGCACCAGTACTACATCGACGTTCCGCGCGACGACCAGTGCCCGGTCTGCGGGCCGGCGGTCCCGTGAGCGTTCAGGCGGTCGAGGTCGGCGCGGACAGCACCGTACGGTTCCACCGCCTGGTGATCCGCCCCGACGACGACGACCCGGACGCGATCATCGTCGGCCGGCCGGACCTCGGGGAGTTCGTCGAGCTGCCTTCGGTGTGCGGGGAGGTGATCCGGCTGCTCGGCGAGGGACGGCGGGTCGAGGACGTCGAGGCCGCCCTCGCCTCCGAGCATGACATCGAGCTGGATGTGGCCGGGTTCGTGGAGTCCCTGGCCGACCTCTCCTTCGTGTCCGACGTCGATGGACGCCCCCTGCCCGGCCCGGAGTCCGCGCCCGTGGGCGGCCACTTCGCCCGCCTCACCGAGCGACACGTCGGATGGGTCTTCACCAGGCCGATGAAGGCGCTCTGGCTCGCCGTCGTCGGAGCCGCGCTGCTGACCCTCCTCACCCGGGCCGAGCTGTTCCCGGGGCATCAGGACTTCTTCTGGAGCGACTACGTCGGGCTTTCCGTGCTGGTCAACACGGCCTTCTTCTCCGTCCTCGCCAGCGTCCACGAGATGATGCACCTGGTGGCCGCCCGCTCGCTCGGCGCGCCGGCCCGCATCGGGTTCAGCACCAGGCTGCACTACCTCGTCGCGCAGACCGACGTCACCGCGATCTGGGGAGTCCCCCGGCGTAACAGGTACCGCGTGTACCTGGCGGGCATGGCCTCCGACGTCTTCCTCATCGCGACGATGCTGCTGCTCGTCGCGTACCTGCCCCTGCCGGAGCCGACCGTGGCGCTGCTCCAGGCGTTCACGCTGACCGCTCTGCTGAGCCTGCCCCTCCAGGCTCAGATCTACATGCGCACCGACCTCTACTTCGTGCTACGCGACCTGCTCCGCTGCAAGGACCTGTTCGGGGACGGCATCGGCTACGTCCGGTACCTGCTCGCCAGGGCGATCGCCCCGGTCAGGAGGCACCGGGGCTCGCCGCCGGCCGACCCCACCATCGACCTGGCCGCGCACGAGCGGCGCGCGGTCAGGATCTACGCCCTCGCCCTCGGCCTGGGCAGCTCCATCACCCTCACCGTCTTCGCGTTCTACGGCGCCCCCATCGTCGTAAGCGCGCTGGCCCACTCGCTCGCGGCGATCTGGGGCGGGTTCCACGGCGGTTCCGCCCTCACCGCCCTCGACGCCACGCTGCTCCTGCTGGTCGAGGGCGGCATACAGGTGCTGTTCCTCGTGACGTTCGTCCGAGGGCACCGCCACTGGTTCCGCCGGCGAACGTCCTGACCTCACGGGCCCGTCTCGGTGACGTCGCCGGCCGAGGGGGGCGCGGCGGGGCGGCAGTTGCGGTCGCAGCCGCCGAACCTGACCGGATCGACCGGGGTGAACGGCGTCGGATCGACGTTCTTCAGTGCCGCCAGCATCGTCCGCTTCCAGATGGGGCCCGGGATCGTGGCGCCGAAGACCGAGCCGTAGTAGCGGCCGCCGATCGTGACGCCGCTCAGCCTGTGGTTCCCCGAGCCTCGCGGGTCGCCGATGCTGACCGCGCCGGCCAGGTCCGGGGTGAACCCGGCGAACCAGGCGGTGGCGTAGTCGTCGGTGGTGCCGGTCTTGCCCGCCGCGTCGCGGCCGATGCCGCCCACGGCCCGCATCGTGCCCTTGGTGAACACCCCGGACAGCACGTCGGCCGCCGCGTCTGCGACCTCGGGGTCGAGCGCCTGCCGGCACTTGGGCCGGTACTTCGTCGTTCTGCCGTACCTGTCGGTGATCTGGCTGATCGCCATCGGCGTGCAGTACTTGCCCCGGGCGCCGATCGCGGCGTACGCGTTGGCCACCGTGACGGGGTCCATCTCGTTGATGCCGAGCGTGAACGTCTCGTACTCCTGGAGCTTGCGCCCGTCGGAGCGGTGGATGCCCAACGACTTCGCGGTCTCGACCGTGCCGCAGAGCCCGACCTGCTGCTCCAGCATCATGAAGAAGGTGTTCACCGACTCCCAGGTGCCGGTCCGCAGGGTCTTCCAGCCGGGGCCGCCCTCGTCGTTGGTGACGGTGTGGGTCGGGTCGCCGATGTTCTCGCCCTTGCAGTTCTCGAACGCCGAGTAGCCGGAGGCCCGGTAGCCGGCGCTCGCGGAGAAGCCGTCGTCGAGCTTCATGCCCTTCTGCAGGGCGTTGAGCAGCGTGAACGTCTTGAAGGTCGAGCCCGCCTGGAAGCCGACGCCGCCCCCGTGCGCGGCGTCGGCGACGAGGTTGTAGGAGATCTGGTTCTTGGACCCGCGCCTGCCGTACGCCCGGCTGGCCGCCATCGCCTTGATCGCCCCGGTGCCCGGCTGGACCAGGGCCTCGGCCGCGACCGGGTGGTCTGAGGGGCGGACCCACTCCCTGATCGCCTTGTCCGCCGCCGCCTGCATGGCCGGGTCGATCGTGGTCCTGATCGTCAGGCCGCCGCGATTGAGGAACCGCTCGCGGGCCTTGGCCGTCTCGCCGAAGTCGGGGTTGTTCAGGATCTCGCTGCGGACGTAGACGCAGAAGTACGGATAGTCGCTCGCCTCGCAGCCGCCGGGCAGCTTCGTACCCTTGTAGCCGAGCTTGGTGGCCTTCGCCTTGGCCGCCGCGGCCGGGGTGATCTTGTCCAGCTCGGCCATCCGGTGCAGCACGACGTTGCGCCGGTTCAGCAGCCGCTCGCGCTGCTTCCTGCCCAGGTTGGGGTCGGTGGCGTTGGGGTCCTGCACCGCGCCCGCCAGCGTCGCCGCCTGCGGCAGGGTGAGTTCGCTCGCCCTGACGCCGAAGAACCGCCGGGCGGCCGCCTCCACCCCGTAGGCGCCGGCGCCGAAGTAGGCGATGTTGAGGTACTTCTCCAGGATCTGGTCCTTGGTGTACTTCTTCTCGACCGCCATCGCGTACCGCAGCTCGTTGAGCTTGCGCGCGTAGCTCGTCTCCAGCGCCTTGTTCTTCTCCCTGTCGGTGTCCGCGGAGTTGAGCAGCACCTGCTTGACGTACTGCTGGGTGATGCTCGACCCGCCCTGGCTCACCCCGCCGGACTGCAGGTTCTTGGCCAGCGCGCGGATCGTGCCCTCGATGTCGATCGCGCCGTGCTCGTAGAACCGGTAGTCCTCGATCGAGATGATCGCCGTCTTCATGACCTCGGCGATCTCGTCGAGCGTGACGGCCTGGCGGTACTCCTCGTAGAACCGCGCGATCTCGTCGCCCTTGACGTCCTGCACGATCGTGACCTCGGCCGGTGGAGGCTCGGCGAGGTCCTTCGGCCTGAGGTTCACCTCGTTGGCCGCCTGCATGAGCCCGAAGCCCGCACCCCCCACCGTCGGCAACGCGATCCCCGCGACCAGCACGCCCGCCGCCGTCCCCACGGCGGCAAGACGCACGACCTTCGACACGGCCCCCGGCCGCTCCTGGCCCCCCATGTGATGCCGTCCTTGCTCTCGTCCAGCAGAGAGCAGGAGCAAAGCAGACCGAATCAGTTGATGTCTAATATCGATATCTGGATGAGATCCATACCGATTCGCACATGACCGCAGGTCAGGTACTACTCGGCATGGTCACGGAGCCAGCTCAAGGCGGCCGTAGCCGAGTGGAGGATCGAGATGTGCCCGTCGTCCGGGGACGACCGCAGTTCCGCCGATGGGCAGTGGCGCGCCAGCCACTCGCCGTGCGGGCCGGGCACGACCCGGTCCAGGCCGCCGTGCAGCAGCAGGGCCGGCGCGGTCACCCGCGCGGGGTCGAATCCCCAGGGGGCGACGTAGGCGAGGTCGTCGTCGATCAGCCCGCCAGGGCCGGCGGCCACGGCCGGGCCGACGACATCGCCGAACCAGGACCACTCACCGGCGAGCGCGGCGTGATCCGCCGGGGTGAACATCTCCGGGTCGTACTCGGCGCCCGCCTCGTACCTCTCCTTCGCCGCGCACCCCTCGGCGGCGGCGCGCAGGGACGCCGCGCCTGAGGGCGTCATGCCCGCGAACCAGTCGAGCCCCTCCGCGCCGAACGGGGCGAGGCCGGCCACGCTGACCACGCCGAGCACGCGATCGGGCAGCAGCGCGCCGCACGCGAGGGCATGCGGGCCGCCGCCGGAATGGCCCATGACCGCGAACCGGCCGATGCCGAGCGCGTCGGCGACGCCGGAGGCGCAGGCCGCCGCCGACGCCAGATCCCGGCCCGGGCGGGGGGTGGAGCCGCCGTATCCTGGCCGGTCGTACGACACCCAGCGGATGCCCAGCTCGGCGGCGGCCGGGAAGAGAGGCTCGGGAGGGGCGCCGATGTTCGGCGTGCCGTGGTGCCAGAACACGGCGAGCCGACCATCACCGCCCGTGTCGTAGACGTGCAGCGTGCGACCGTCGTCCAACTTGAGATCAAGCTCTGTCACCATCCGCCGAGCCTAACTCCGGAGCACGCCGACGGTGAACGAATATTTTCGTCGGCGCTGGTCGCCGGCCCCAGCACTACCTGACGCCCATCGAGGCGCTGCTGACGGACGAGGGCGGCGTCCCGGGCGGGCAGGCGGCCTGGGGCGTGAACGTGCTGCTGCAGTACGCCACCGCGACCGCGGCCGAGCACGCCACCCGAGACGACGGGACCACCGACCGCACGCAGGAGTGGGATGCCGTCACCCGGGTCCTGTCGCCCTCGGTCAGGGTCGGCCGGTGCGGTCGAGGGCGGGATCGTCGAGGCCGAAACTGATGATCCGGCCGGGGTGGATGCGGATGATAGGTCCGTCTCCTCCGGTCGCGGAGTCCAGCGGGCGCGCGATCGCCTCCCCCGAGCCGCGGATCTCCAGGCACCGGACCCGCCACGGGTTCACCGAAGCGATGTCGTCGACGACGAACGCGACCCGGCCGTTGGCGGCCACGTTGCGGTACTTCCTGCTGGCCGCCATGTTCCGGCCGGCGATGTCGATCGTCCCGAGGTCGGCGTTGTACGAGAACCCGACCGGGCTGACCTGCAGCGTCCCGTCCGGCTGAACGGTCGCCAGCCGGCCGAGCATCTGCGTGCCCAGGTAACCGACCTCAACCTGTGTCAACGACATCATGGCCCTCCAAGTGGTCACACCGCGGCGATGGGCGCGAGGGACGCGCCACCCACGACAGTCTGAAACCTGAACCATGGTTGAGGTCAAGCGCCGAGCCTCCGGCCCCGCGCCGGCCGTCCCGCCCTTCCTCAGGTAGATCGATCTTCCTGCGCAACCCCAACTCCGGCAGATACCTCAACGTCACAGGAAACAACCCCGCCGACGCCACCCCCGTCACCATCTGGGACTGCGGCACCGGCCCCAACCAGAAGTGGACCCTGCCCTAGACGGCCCCAGAAGGGGAGAACACGGCGGGGCCGGGAACACCACCTTGCCCCGCCTCTCACGCGCGGCGGAGCGGCGGCCTTCGGGCGGCCGGGCCAGGCCACGTGAACGGCCCAAGGCCCCTGGCCTCGGGAACGTGCCAAGTTTTCAGATGAATTTGATGAGTTTGACGGTAAGTGTCACCCTGTGGTCGGCTCTTTCCTTCCGTGTTTATCGGTGGGCGATCCGGACGACGGGGAGAGCTTGTCATGCCGCTTTTCCAACGGCACTCGCTGGTGCGGGTGATCTCCGCGTCCCTGTCCCTGGCCGGTTCCGTGGCCCTGGCTCCCCCTGCGGCCGCCCACGCCGGCGCCTCGTCGCCCAGCGTTCCCGCCGCCACCAGTGCGGGACCGGCCACGGGGGGCAAGCCCAAGATCGAGCCCGTGCCGGCGATCGTGGTCCCGCCGGAGGCCAAGGTGAGCGTGCCGGACGGGCCGTCCTTGGCCGCCCGGCCCGTACAGGCACGGCCCATCGGGCCTGAGCCACCGCCGGTGACCACTCCGGCCGGGCCCGCACTGGCCGGCGAGGTGGCGGCGAACGCCACCGCGCGCCTGAGGTCCGAGGGGCTGGTTGCGGCCGGTCGCCCTGGTCCCGACGCGAGCAGGCTGCTGCCCGCGACCGAGCGGGCCGGGGTCCTGAGCGTGTCCAAACCCCCTGCGAACGCGGTCGGCGAGACGGCCGCGAAGGTCAGGTCGCCGGCCGGCGTGGACCTCGCGGGGCTCTACCGCGCGCTGCCGGAGGGCATCCCGCTGGTCACCTACCGGCTGTGCGCGGAGACGCCCTCCCTGCCGGTGTCGTGCTCGGCGCCGCAGCCGCTGGTCAAGCCGGTGGCGGCCGATGTGACCGGGGACGGCACGCCCGACCTGGTGGCGAGTGTGGTCCCATCGCTGAGCGCCGCCGACGTGGCGAGCAGGGCCAGGGCCCTCGCGAGCACGCAGCGCGAGCTGGACTCCCTGCTCGGCAGGACGACGGGCGGGCTGCTCGGCCCGTCCGGCGCGAAGGACTCCTCCAGCGCGCAGGTCGAGAGCCGGCGTGACCGCCAGCGGGACGACCTGACGGCCCGGCTGGCGGCGAGGCTCGGCCTGGCGACCACGCGGCTGGCGACCAGCGAGACCCACGGCAGGGCGTTGAGGGCACAGGTGTGGGCGCAGTACGACATCCCCGCCTCGAACGGCTCCACGGCCAGGCGGCTGTCGATCGGCTTCGACGGGTTCCACCGCGGGGCGTCGCTGTCCGGCACGGACTGGGGTCTCTACCGCCTCGGCGCGGCGGCAGGGCAGGGCGCGGTCACGGACGTACGGGTGAGCGTGCGACGGTCGCGGCCGGGCGCGTCCGTCGCGACGGTGGCGGGCATCGCGGGGCTGGACGGCAGGGAGCCCGTCGATCCCAAGGTGGTCAGCCTGCGGCAGTCCCCGGTGCCCGAGCGGCTCACCGTGAGCGCGCGGTTCGACGGGGACAGGCGCGAGGGCACGATGAAGATCGCTTCCTCGGGGCCGTCGGCGCTCGACGCGCTGGTGCTGGACGCCGGGCGGTCGGCGAAGCCGTACGAGGAACGGTTCACCCAGGTCGTGATGGACAAGGTGAGGTCTCAGGTCAGCGTGGAGCTGACCCGGCCGTCCGAGGGCGGCGCGGAGGTTCACTTCGCGGGCACGGCGCCCATGGGCCGGGCCGAGCTGCACGACTTCGTCTACGGCGACGGGCGGCTCAGCAGGGTGATCGAGGGCTCGCTGACCGGGGTCCCCGCCGACTTCCGCGCGCGGTACGAGTCGGTGGACGGCCGGTCCGAGACCTTCACGGTCGACACCGCGCCCCGGGCCAGGGCGGTGGACGTCGTCTATTTCGACCGGGCGGCGGCCAAGACGGTGTTCCGGATGGCGCTGACCGACCTGCCAGCCCACATGCGGATTTATTACGACATAGCTGGAAACAGGGTTACGCATACCGCCAGCTCGAAGATCGGCGGCGTCGAGATGGTCCTCCAGCGCGACGGGGGCGCCGTCTCGACGCCGGCCGGGAGCCACCTCACGATGATCAAGAACGGCGGGCAGGTGGGCCTCTCCGGCCGGCTGTCGGCGCTGGCCGGGTTCGACGTGACCTACGGAGCCAGGCCGCACGCCACGCTCAGGCTGGCCTCGGGGAGACAGCCGTTCCTGGCCGCCGCCAGCGTGGACCGCACCCACCTGCTCCGCATGGACATCTCGAACGCGCCGCGCGAGGTCGAGGTCGATCTGGACCCCGCGGCGAAGAAGGCGCGGTACCGCGCGAGCGGAGTGATCGGCAAGCTCCGCGCGTCGTACGCCAACGTGAAGGCCGGGCCGACCATCGACAGCAGCCTGTACGGGGTGCGGTCCAGGGTCGACGGGTCATGGCGGCTCGGCGACCGGTCGTCGGCGGAGGTCACGACGGCGTCGAGCCTGAAGAAGGCCGAGCTGTACGCCAGCCGGGCGTACGTGACGGAGATCGGCCCGACCGGCGGCGAGGACGTCCACGCGACGGTACGTGACGTCCACCGGCACGTCGCGGTGGTGGCCGACCTCGCGGGCAGGCGCCTGGACTGGACCGCCGACAGGCCGGTGGCCTCGGTACTCGCCTTCGCCCGGGCGGACTACCAGGGTCGCCGCTTCAGCGTCGCGGCCAAGGCGACCGGCGTGCCCGCGCGGTTCGAGGCCGCGTGGGGCGACGGGACGTACCGCTTCCGTGGCGTCTCCGGGCCGGTGGGCTCGGTGACGCTGGCCGTGACCAACCATGACGGCGCGCGGGCTCCGTCCGGGCCTCACCTGGCCGCGCACTATCGCGCGGCCACCGGCGATCTGGACGCCAGCGTCCGGGTGGACGGCCTGACCAGCGTGGAGTTCGGCGGGAGCGACGCCGGGTTCAAGGCGGCCTTCCAGGCGGCCCGGCAGTCCGTCGCGCTCGACGCCGACGTGTACCTGGCCGGTGACCTGCGGTTCGGCGCGCTCGGCACCCTCGGCCCGATCCCCGGCGGCATCGAGGTGTCCGCGGCCGGCGGCGGGCCGGTCACCTACAGCGCCAGTGGCGCGCGGATGGACCTCAAAGCGCAGGTCTGGCTGGGCAAGGTGGCCGCGATCAACGGCATCTCCGGCGTGCCGGGGGTGGCGAGCGGCGTGGCGCTGGCCGACGGCGGCTGCGTCCCCGGCTCGGCGGGCTGCGCCGGGGACCAGGGCCCGTTCTGCGCGGGCGCGAGCACTCCCGCGGACAAGGGAACGGGCACGGGCGCCTCAACGGACGCGGCCAAGGGCGAGGCGGCGGGGCGGGGATGCTTCGGCGTCCGGGGGTTCGTGAGCCTGGCGGGCCTCCCGTCCAAGGTGACCGTGGACCCCGCCCGCAGGACGTTCTCCTTCTCCGGGTACCGGCCCGCGGTCAGGAAGCTGGAGGTGTACCTGGCCAGCGAGGTCCTCGCGCCGGTGCCGATCAGGGCGCTCGCCACGCTGGACGGGCTGCCGCGCTCCATCACCGGCATGTCGGTCGGCCCGTTCGAGGCCGGCAGGGGCAAGGACGCCGACGGGCGCGACGCCAACGTGATCAAGGTGAACTACCGGGTCGAGCCGGCGGCGACGATCACCTCGCTGAAGGCGCTCGCGGAGGCCGACACCGGTGACCGGTACGGCGTCGTGCGGGGCCGGGTCCTCGTGGACCCGGTCCCCGCGGTGGTGGCGATCGACGGCACGTACGGCAAGAAGACGCATCTCCGCGTCCAGAACTCAGCGGCGGTCAGGCGGCTCACCGCCGAGGTCACGCTCACGCCCCGCGCGGCCAAGCCGGGCACGGGCGTCGCGCGGTTCACCGACGTGCCTGCCGCGTTCACGATCGACGCCGACGGCGCGTCGCGGACCGGCCTGCGGATGCCGGCGCTCGCGTACAAGGCGGACGGCGGGGAGAACACGCTCGACGGGCTCTTCGCGGTCGAGGGGGCGCTGGTGTCACAGGTGTACCGGCCGGAGCGGGGTGAGCTGCTCGACGCCTCGTTCGTCGTCAAGGACCTGGCCTCCGACACCACTGCCAAGATAAATCCCGATTTATCGGTGGATTTGGCTTCACGGCCGGTGGCGACAAGGCTGCTGGAGGTGCACGCGGGCCTGTCCGTGGCTCCGGTGGAGCGGCAGCGGGTGGCGGTGCGGAAGGACATCCCGTACACGACCGGATTCTTCGCCCTGCGGCTGGACGGTGACTTCGCGCTCGGCCAGAGCAGGATCGAGGACGTCTCGCTGGGCGTCCACGGCATGTCGTGGCTGAGGATCCGGCCGGGCAGGATTCCCTTCGGGATGCGGGCGCCGAGCGAGCTCGGGTACATCTCCCCCGGCTTCGAGGGCGCGTACGACCACGTCGACATCCGCGCGGGCGGCATCGACCTCAGGCCGGACGTGAAGCTGGACGTCCGCATCGCGCGCAGCGTCGGCAAGGACGTCTTCAAGGACACGCTGAGGCTCGGCCCGGCGACGTCGCTGGAGTTCCGGCGCTATGACCAGCGCACGCGGCCGATCAGCGCCAGGCAGGCGCTCAAGGTCGGCGCCACCCCGATCGCCTGCCTGTCGATCGACACCAGGCCGGGGTTCGCCGCCGCGCGGCGGGCCGGCTCGATCACGCTGCGCGGCGCGGACGGCCCCCAGATGGTGAGCCTGCTCGACCCCGGCGGCCGGGTTCAGGGGTACGCCCTCGACCTGCTGTCACAGTTCATGTCCCCCTTCGCCGGAGCGGGCTGGAAGGTCTCCGGCCTCACGACGGGCCGCTGCCGGTGACCGTCTGACGAGGCAGGTTCACGTTGCGGGCGTACATCCGCAGCCGCGGCGCGGGATCAGCGGAGCGCCCTTGGCCGAATGGACGAACAGCCCGTTCCGCTTAGGTGAAGCGGACGAATTCCGTGACCCTCCCTTGTCATACCGTTGCGGCAAACATCCACCGGAGGGCTGGTCCGTGTTCGTTGATCTTCATCACCGCGCCGTGGTCGCCGACACCCACAACGACCTGCTGATGGCCGTCACGGCCAGGCCACCGCGTCGGTGGGCGTCGTTCTTCCGCGAGCGCTGGCTGCCCCAGCTGCGCGAGGGCGGGGTCAACGTGCAGGTCCTGCCGGTCTTCATCGACGACCAGTACCGCCCCGAGGGCGCGCTCAGGCAGACCCTGCGCATGATCGAGTGCGCGCACACGCTCGCCGAGGGCAACCCCGGCGCGGTACGGCTGTGCGTGGACGGCGACCAGATCGACGAGGCGCTCGCGCAGGACAAGATCGCCCTGGTGCTGGCGATGGAGAGCGCCCCCGGCCTGGACGCCGACGTCGAGCTGCTGTCCACCGTGCACCGGCTGGGCGTGCGGGTCGCCTCGATCGCGCACTGGGGCCGTACGGCCCTGGCCGACGGCAGCGGTGAGGACGCCACCGGCAGCAGGCTCACCGCCGCCGGAGTGGAGGCGCTGCGGGAGATGGAACGCCTCGGCATGATCTTCGACGTCTCGCACCTGGGCGCCTCCGGGGTGGCCCACGTGCTGGAGCTGGCCACCAGGCCGGTGATGGCGACCCACTCCTCCGCACGCGCGCTGCGCGACCACCACCGCAACCTCACCGACGACCAGATCCGCGGCGTCGCCGCGACCGGCGGCGTGGTCTGCGTCAACTTCGTCCCCTCCTTCCTGTCGGATGACCCGGCCGAGCACACCGTGGACCGCCTGGCCGACCACATCGAGCACGTCGCGAGGGTCGGCGGGATCGACCACGTGGGCCTCGGCCCCGACTTCGTCCGCGAGGTCATGAGCGAGACCACCCCTCCCTGCTGCGAGGACTTCGGCTACGGCGACATCGACCCCCTGGCCGTCCTGCCGGGGCTCGACGGGCCGCGCGGCCTGCCCCTGGTGACCGAGGCCCTGGCCAAGAGGGGCCTTCCCGAGGACGACATCGTCAAGATCGTGGGCGGCAACGTGCTGCGGCTGTTCCGCGCGGAGCTGGGACGGCCACGGTGAACCTCGGCCTGATGCTCCAGGATCTCGAGGAGCTCGTCGTCTGCGAGTCCTTCTCGGCCGACCACCACGCGGTGGCCCGCAGCGCCGGGGTGGTCGCCGACCAGGGGACCAGAATGCTCGGCGCGCGTCCGGAGACGATCGTGATCGCCGGGGTCAGCCATCTGCGGTGGACCTTCGGCACGCCCCGGGTGCTGCTGGTGGGCCACCACGACACGGTCTGGCCGATCGGGACGCTTCGCGAGCACCCCTGGTCGGTGGAGGACGGGGTCGCCCGGGGGCCGGGCGTGTTCGACATGAAGGCCGGGCTGGTGCAGACCTTCCACGCGCTGGCCGCGCTGCCCTCCCTTTCGGGGGTGTGCGTGCTGGTCACCGGGGACGAGGAGCTCGGCTCTCCCACCTCGCGCGCGCTGGTCGAGGACTCCGCGTGCGGGTGCGCGGCCGCGTTCGTGCCGGAGGCCGCCGCGGACGGCGGCGCGCTCAAGACCGCCCGCAAGGGCGTCTCCACCTACGAGATCACCGCGCACGGGAAGTCCGCGCACGCGGGCCTGGAGCCGCAGGCGGGGGCGAACGCCGGCGTCGAGCTGGCCCACCAGATCATCGCGCTCGCGGCGATGGGCGACGGGGCGACCACGGTCACCCCGACCGTGCTGTCCGGCGGGGCGACGGTCAACACCGTGCCCGAGCTGGCCTCGGTGTCGGTGGACGTGCGGGTCCCGACCGGCGAGGAGCAGAAGCGGGTGGACGAGCTGGTGCGGGCGCTGACCCCGCGGCTCGCCGGAACCCGGCTGCGGGTGAGTGGAGGGCCGAACCGGCCGCCGCTGGAGGAGGCCTCCTCGGCCGGCCTGTTCGAGCTGGCCCGCCGGATCGCCGGGGACCTCGGCATGCCGCCGTTGCGCGGGGTGGCCGTGGGCGGCGGCTCCGACGGCAACCTCACCGCGGGCGTCGGGTGTCCCACCCTGGACGGGCTGGGCGCGGTCGGCGGCGGCGCGCACGCGGCCCACGAGCACACGCTGGTCGCCGAGATGCCCGTGCGCGCGACGCTGCTCGCCGGACTGGTCGGGGCGGTGCTCGGATGACCGGCGTGGTGCTGCGCGAGCTGCACTTCATCGAGGAGTTCGAGGAGGTCTACCGGCTCTTCGACGGCATCTGGCACCCCGACCCGGGCGGCGCGCCCATCACCGTGGAGCTCATGCGGGCACTGTCGCACGCGGGCAACTACGTGGTCGGAGCCTACGAGGGCGACCGCCTCGCCGGCGCCTCGGTCGCCTTCCTGGCGGCCCCGGCCGGGCAGGTGCTGCACTCGCACATCACCGGCGCCTCGGACGGCAGGGGGATCGGGTTCGCGCTCAAGCTGCACCAGCGCGCCTGGGCGCTCAGCCGTGGCCTGGACCGGATCACCTGGACCTTCGACCCGCTGGTGCGCCGCAACGCCCACTTCAACCTGGCCAAGCTCGGCGCGCGTCCCGAGGAGTACCTGCCGTCGTTCTACGGCGCCATGGAGGACGCGATCAACGCCGGGGACGAGTCGGACCGGATGCTCGCCATCTGGCGGCTGTCCGAGCCGCAGGTGCTGGCCGCCGCCCGGCGGGAGCCGTACGCGCCGCAGGTCCCGCCGGACGCGGTGATCGGGCTGGCCGACCGGGACGGACGGCCGGTCCCCGGCCGTACCGACGCCGCGACGGTGCTCGTGGCGGTGCCCGGCGACATCGAGGGCCTGCGCCGCACCGATCCCGGCGCCGCCAAGGCGTGGCGGCACGCCGTGCGCGACGTGCTGGAAGGCCTGTTGCGCGAGGGCGCCCGGATCACCGGGTTCCATTCCAAGTCCTGCTATGTCGTGGAACGCACTACCTGATCGCCGGGGGCACATCATCATGAAGATCACTGGTATCGAACTGCGGCGGATCGCGATGCCGCTGGTCGCGCCGTTCCGTACCTCGTTCGGCACCGAGACCGAGCGTGACGTGCTGCTCGTGCGGGTCGTCACGCCCGACGCCGAGGGCTGGGGCGAGTGCGTCGCCATGTCGGCGCCGCTCTACTCCTCCGAGTACGCCGACGGCGCCGCCGAGGCGCTGCGCCGCTTCCTCATCCCCGCCCTGCCCGCCGGCGCCGACGCCTACGGGGTGAACCGGGCCATGGCCCCGTTCAAGGGGCACCGGATGGCCAAGGCCGCCCTGGAGACGGCGGTGCTGGACGCCCGGCTCCGCGCAGGCGGCCAGTCGTTCGCGTCCTTCCTCGGCGCGGCGGGCGACCGGGTGCCCTGCGGGGTGTCGGTCGGCATCATGAACTCCGTTCCCGAGCTGCTCGACGCCGTCGAGGGCTACCTGTCCGAGGGCTACATCAGGATCAAGCTGAAGATCGAGCCCGGCTGGGACCTGGCGCCCGTCCGCGCCGTCCGCGAGCGCTTCGGCCCCGACCTGCCGCTCCAGGTGGACGCCAACGCCGCCTACACCCTGGCCGACGCCCCCCACCTGGCCAAGCTCGACGCCTTCGACCTGCTGCTCATCGAGCAGCCCCTGGCGAACGACGACATGGTGCAGCACGCCGCGCTCGCCCGTAAGATCGCCACCCCGATCTGCCTGGACGAGTCGATCGAGTCCGCCGAGCACGCCGCCGCCGCCATCACCCTCGGCGCCTGCTCGATCATCAACGTCAAGCCCGGCCGCATCGGCGGCTACCTCGAGGCCCGCCGGGTCCACGACCTGGCCCGCGCCCACGGCGTCGCCCTGTGGTGCGGCGGCATGCTGGAGACGGGCATCGGCCGCGCCGCGAACGTCGCCCTGGCCGCGCTGCCGGGCTTCACCCTGCCCGGCGACACCTCGGGGTCGAGCCGCTACTTCGCCACCGACATCACCCCGCCGTTCGAGCTGCGCGACGGCCACCTGGACGTCCCCACGGGGCCCGGCATCGGCGTCGAGCCGGTCCGGGACATCCTCGAAGAGGTCACGACCTCCACCGAGTGGATCACCACCTAGAACCCCCGGGGGCGGGCTCTCCGCCCCCATCACCAGGTAGACATCCCCCGGGGGGCTCTCAGCTCCGGCCGAGGCGGGGAACCGCCTCGATGAGCGAGCGGGTGTAGCCGTCCCCGGGCGTGCCCACCACCTGCTCCGTCGGCCCGTACTCGACCAGCCTGCCCTGGTGCATCACCGCGACGACGTCGGAGACGTACCGCACCACGGCGAGGTTGTGCGATATGAACAGCATCGAGAACCCGAGCTCCTCGCGCAGCGAGCGCACCAGGTTCAGCACCGCGCCCTGGACGGACACGTCCAGGGCGGCGGTGATCTCGTCCGCGATGAGCAGCTCGGGACGGGCGCCGAGCGCGCGGGCGATCGCCACCCGCTGGCGCTGTCCCCCGGACAGCTCGCGCGGGTAGCGTCCCGCCAGCGCGGCGGGGAGCGACACCAGCGACAGCAGCCGCTCCACCTCCGCCCCGCGCGCGGCCCTGGGCAGGCGCAGCCCCTCGGCCACCGACGCGCCGACGGTCATGCGCGGGTCGAGTGAGGCCTGCGGGTCCTGGAAGACCATCTGTATCCGCCGGGGATCGCCGCCGTCGATGCCGCCGGTGTACGGCACGAGGCCGGCCACCGCCCTGGCGAGCGTGGACTTGCCCGACCCCGACTCCCCCACGAGGCCGACGGTCGCCCCGGCGGGGATCTCCAGCGTGACGTCGTCCACGGCGGTGAACGCGCCGAACCGCACGGTCAGGTTCCTGATGATCATCATGCCTCCCAGCAGGCGACGCGGTGCGCC
The DNA here is from genome assembly GCF_049674955.1 of Sphaerisporangium viridialbum. Taxonomy (GTDB): domain Bacteria; phylum Actinomycetota; class Actinomycetes; order Streptosporangiales; family Streptosporangiaceae; genus Sphaerisporangium; species Sphaerisporangium viridialbum. Next base: position 5,264,527 of record NZ_CP187232.1, read on the forward strand.
TTGCCGTACTCGGCCAGTGGTGGGCGCTCGGCGCACCTGGCGGTCGCCAGGGCGCAGCGGGCCGCGAAGGCGCAGCCCTCGGCGACGTCGGCGGGCGAGGGCTGACGGCCGGGAATGCTCGCCAGCGGCAGCGACCTGTCGGTCTCCATGTCGGGCAGCGAGGCGACCAGCGCGCGGGTGTAGGGATGCGCGGCGCCGGTGGCCAGCTCCTCGACCGGCAGCTCCTCGACCACGCGCCCGGCGTACATCACCACGACGCGGTGGCACAGCTCTCCGACCACGGCGATGTCGTGGGAGATGAACAGCGTCGCCGCGCCGGTCTCGTCGGTCACCTCGCGCAGCAGCCTGAGGATCTGCCGCTGCACGGTCACATCCAGGGCGGTGGTCGGCTCGTCGGCGATGATCAGCCGGGGCGCGCCCATCAGGCCCATCGCGATCACCACGCGCTGCCGCATGCCGCCGGACAGCTCGTGCGGGTGCTGCCGGGCGCGCTTGCCCGGCTCCGGGATGCGCACGTGTCCGAGCCGGTCCAGTGCCCTGGTCCAGGCCTCGGCGCGGCTCGCGCCCTGGTGGACCGTCGCCACTTCAGCGAGCTGCCCGCCGACCCTCAGCGCCGGGTTGAGCGAGGCCATCGGGTCCTGGAAGACCATCGCGAGCGACGTGCCGAGCAGCTTGCGGCGCTCCGGCGCCGACAGCTCGCCGAGGTCGGCGCCGCACAGCCGCAGCCGTCCCACGCTCACCTCGCCCGGATAGGGCACCAGCCCGCCGATCGCCGAGGCGGTCAGGCTCTTCCCGCTGCCCGACTCCCCCACCAGGCCGACGATCTCGCCGGGCGCGATGGTCAGCGACAGCCCGCGCACCGGGGTCACCCCGCCCGGGAAGGAGACGGTCAGGTCCCGCACCTCAAGGGCCGCGTCCGGGTCGGGTTCGCCGAGGCCGCCGGCATCGGGGACGGGCGGGCGTACGGCCTTCCCGCCCGGCGCGGAACGCCGTGACGCCGCGTTCGCCAGGGTGTCTCCCAGCAGGTTGAAGCCGATGCCCGCGAGCGCGACGGCGACCGCGGGGCCGAGGGCGACCGCCGGGGTGGTGTAGATCCGGCTGAAGCCGTCGAAGAGCAGCCGTCCCCAGTCGAACGACGGCGGCTGCACGCCGAGGCCGAGGAAGGACATCCCGGCCAGCCCGAGAAGCGCGGCGCCCAGCGCCTGGGTGACGTTGAGGATCAGCGGCTCCGCGATGTTGGGGATGATGTGCCTGGTCATGACCCGCCACCGGGAGACGCCGAGCATGCGGGCGGCGGACACGTAGTCGGCTCTGGTGACGGAGGCCGCGAGCGTCTGGGTGAGCCGGGCGAAGCCGGGGACGACGGCGGCGCCGATGCCGAGCACGGCCCCTCGCGCGCCGAGCCCCGCGATCACCGCGGTGAACATCGCGAGCAGCAGGCCGGGGAAGGCGACCAGCGCGTTCACCGCGCCGGTGAGCAGGCGGGCGGCGGCGCGGGGCAGCACCGAGGGAAGCGCGCCGAGCACGGTGCCCGCCGCCGCGCCGATGATCGTGGCCAGCAGGGCGAGGGTGAGCGAGAGCCGCCCGGCGACCAGCACCCGGGAGAGGATGTCGCGGCCCAGGTTGTCGGTGCCGAGCGGGTGTGCGGCCGAGGCCCCCTGGAGGATGGCCGAGGAGTCGATGCGCTCGGCTCCGGCGCCCCAGATCGGCGGCCCGGCGATCGCCAGGATCACCATGAGCGCGACCAGGATGGTCCCGGCGAGCCCGGCGGGGGTCCGCAGCAGCTGCCGCATCAAATCTCCTTCAGCGCGGAGGTGGGGTCGACCACACCGAGCAGCAGGTCGACCAGGAGGTTCACCACCAGCACGACCGCGCCGTAGACGAGGATCACGCCCTGGGCGACCGGATAGTCCTTCTGGGTGATGGACTCCACGACCCGCATGCCGAGGCCCGGCCAGGCGAAGACGTACTCGACGAGCACGCTCCCTGCGATCAGGCTGCTGAGCAGCAGCCCGCCCACGGTCAGCGTCGCGGTCAGCGTGTTGGGCAGGACGTGCCGCACGTACAGCCGGGAGGCGGGCAGCCGCTTGGCGCGCGCCAGCCGGATGTAGTCGGTGCCGAGCGCGCGCAGGGTCTCCACCCGGGAGATGCGGGCGATCATCGCGGTGGGCGCGACGGCCAGGGCGACGATCGGCAGCACGTACGACTCGGGCCCCGCCCTGCCCGCGGGCGGGAACCAGCCGAGCCCGATCGCGAACACGGTCACCAGGGCGATCGAGTAGAAGAACTCGGGCACGGCGACGGCCGCGCCGGTCACCGAGGTGAAACTCGCCTCGGTGCCCCTGTTGCGGCCGTTCTCGGTGCGGATCGCGGCCCACATGCCGAGCGGCACCGCGGCGAGCAGCGCCGCGACGGTGGCGCTCAGGGCGAGCGCGAGGGTGCTGGGCAGCCGGGCGGCGATGACGTCGCCGACCTGCTCCCCGGTGAGGAACGACGTGCCGAAATCGCCACCGAGCACGTTGCGGACGTAGGTCAGCAGCTGGTCCAGGATCGGCAGGTCCAGCCCGAGCGCCGCACGCCTGGCGGCGATCAGCTCGACCGGCGCGGCCGGGCCGAGCGAGGCGCGCACGGGATCGCCCGGGATGAGGTGGATCATCGCGAAGGACGCGACGAGTAGCACGGCCAGCGAGACGGCGAACCGGACGACGCGCCGCAGCACGAACGCGCCGCGCGCCCGGCCGGCGAGCATCCGGCCGGCCCGCCCGCCGGACGGGCCTGACACGAGGGAGCTTGGGGTTCCGGCCACTCAGCCCGCCTCGGTCATCCGGATGGACGTCGGCGAGAACTGGCCCGCCAGCAGCTCGAACTTCGCGTTCTTCATGGCGACGAGCACGGTGTTCTCCACGACCGGCACCAGGTCGGCGTTCTCGAACAGCGCGTACTCCGCCTCCAGCCAGAGCTTGCAGCCCTCCGCCCCCGGCTTGAGCACGGCCTCGGCCGCCAGCTTCTCGTAGCGGGTGTTGGCGATGTGGGCGAAGTTGCCGCCCTTCGGGGCGGCCGGGCCCGACATGAACCCGACGAGCTGCGAGGGCAGCGTGACGCCGATCGGCAGCCAGACGACGTCGTAGTCCTGGGTGACGTTGAGCGACTCCGACAGCTTGGTGTCGATGACACCGTTCAGCGTGACGTCGGCACCCGCCTTCTTCCACGCCGCCGCGAGGTATTCGACCGCGGCCTGGACGCCCGCCCCTCGGGTGGTGCCATACAGCAGGCGCAGGGTCAGCTTCTTCCCGTCCTTGGCGCGGACGCCGTCGGGGCCGGCCTTCCAGCCCGCGGCGTCCAGCGCGGCGGCCGCGCCGGCCGCGTCGAAGGCCGGGACGTGACCGGTGACGGTGTCGCCCTGGCAGGGCCGCGGGTCCAGCACCAGCCCGGTGGCCGGACGGCCGGTGCCGCCGGAGGCGATGCCGGCGAGCTCCTTGAGGTCGACCGCCTGGGTGAGCGCCCTGCGCACCGCCGGGTCCTTGGCGGGACGGTCGTCGCCCTGGTGGTACAGGAACTGCCCGTTGCCCGCCGCCAGGACCATCTTGCCCATCCCCGGAAGCGCCTCAAGCCGCGCACGGTCGGCGCCGTACACCACCGCGCCGTTGAGGCCACCGGAGATCAGCAGGTTGGCCGCCGTCTGCTCGTTCGGCACGACCTTCAGCACGATCTTGGCGGGCTGGCCGGACTCCTTGGTGGTGGCGCCACCGGGTCCCCAGGTGTAGTCCTCGCGCACCTCGAACGTGTAGTGGTCGCTCGGCACCGCCTCGGTGAGCTTGTAGGGCCCGGAACCCGAGGTGGCGTGGGCCAGCACCGAACGGTCCTTGACCCCCTTGCCGCAGACGACGAAGACCTGCGGGGTGCTCTCCAGGATGAAGCCGAACGGCTTGGGGGTCGACAGTGTCACCGTCCCGGCCGCGTCGTCCGCCACGGCCTTCATCCCGATGGGGATGAACACGCCGTAGACGGGCGACTTGGTGGCGGGGTCGGCGATGTGGTTCACGTTCGCGGCCACGTCGGCGGGGGTGAGCTTGGAGCCGTCGGAGCAGGTGACGTCCTTGCGGAGGGTGAAGGTCACCGAGTCGGGCTTGACGTCCCACTTCTCGGCCAGCCCGGGGAGGATCTTTCCATCGGGCCCGTTGTAGACCAGCGTGTCGTAGGCGAACGACAGCACGGTGTTGGTGACCGAGAGCACGCCCATGGCCGGATCCAGCGCACCGGGGTCGCTGTTGATCGCGAAGGTGAACGTGCCGCCGCCGGCGGGTCCGCCTGATTCGGTGCCCGCGGTGCCACCGCACGCGGCCGCGAACAGGCTGAGGGCGCCGAGCACGGCCGCCGCTGCTGTGTTTCTCATCGGGGCTCCAGGAAGCTGGGGGTGATGCCCCACATTCGCCGGTTCGGCGCCATCCTTCTTCGTCCCCGTCCACGAAAAGCGGGAGGCTCGTCGTGCTATCGCCCGAAGATCCGCATCTGGAGCGTCACGGCCAGCCGGGCCTCGGGGTCGGCCATGTCGAGGCCGCTGATCTCGATGAGCCGTTTCAACCGGTAGCGGAAGGTGTTGGCGTGCACGTGCACCTTGGCCGAGGCGGCGTTGACGTCGCCGAAGGCGTCCAGGTAGGCCCGCAGGGTGGCGACCAGCTCGCTGCCGTGCTCGGCGTCGTGTGCCAGGAGCCGCTGGTAGGGCCCGGTGGGCGTCTGCTCCTCGGCCCGCACCAGGTCCGAGAGCTGGAGCAGCAGCGACTCGAAGTGCACGCGGGTGTAGCCCGCGACCGCGCCGGAGGCGTCGCGGGAGCGCAGCACCCGCAGCGCCCGGTCGGCGTCGGCCCGCGACCTGGCCACCTCGGCCAGGTCGCGGGCCATGCGCCCGACTCCGATGTTGGCCGCGTGCCGGGGACCGACGCGGGCCAGGAAGCTCTCGGCGACCCGGACGGCCCGCGCCTCCTCCTCACCGCCCGCGTGCACCGGCAGCACGGCGTAGGCCACCGAGCCGATCATCGCGGCGGCGGCCTTGGGGTGGATGGCGCCGACGTGCAGGCCGAGCGCGTCGCAGAACCGCTGCCTGTCGCTCTCCCTGCGCGCGGCGTCGAGGTCGGGGCCGCCGCTGAGCTGGGCGGCGAGCACGCACAATCGCTCGCTCGCGACGCCGAGCCGGCCGGCGGCCTCGGCGGCGTCCCCGCCGCCCGCCAGCACGGTGGACAGCAGGTCGGCCTGGAGCCGTCGCCGGGTGTCCGCCCCGGCACGCTGCCGCAGCACGTGCAGCGCGACGATCTTGGCGGCGTCGGCGAGTGCCTGCCGGCGCTGACCGCTCAGCGGTTCGCGCACCGCCGCCCAGATGGAGCCGAGGATCTCGTCCCCCGACCGCACGGCCACCGCCGCCCGGTTGATGCTGTCGGCGTCCAGCTCGATGTAGATCGGCTCGCGGCTCTGGTAGAGCTGCCGGAAGAATCCACGCTGCTCCAGCATCCGCCGGTACCGCTCCGGCACCTGGCGGCCGAGCACGGTCTCCACCCTGCCCGGGTCGGCCTCGTCCTGCCGGCCGGAGTACGCCAGCACCCGCGAGGACCGGTCCTCGATGGTGACCGGCGCGTCCAGCAGCGCGCACACGGCGTTGGCCAGCGCGAACAGGTCGTCGAGCGGGGGCTCCCCCTCACCGGTGAGCTCGCCCTCGGCCAGTAGCGAGCGCAGCAGCGCGGCCACCTGCGCCCAGGAGGCGGCCCTGGTGAGGCCCAGCACCGCCACCCCGGTCTCGAGTACCTTCGCGCGGACGAGGTCGTCGGCGTCCACCGGTTGCTTGACGACGATGCCCACCGCCGGGCCCACCGCGTCGAGCAGGGCGCAGATCTGCTCGGCGCGGTCGACTCCGACGGCGAGGAGGATGCCCCCCGCCGGCAGGAGCAGCTCGTCGAGGGGGTCGTAGATGTGCACGCCGGTGACCTCGGCGTCGAGCTCGCCGGGGGAGGCCGCCACGTCCAGCACGGTGCTCCCCAGATCCTCCAGGATGCGCCGCAGGCTGGCGCGTGGCTGATCCCTCATTTTCGTACGATAGTGGACATAGACGGACATCATTGGTGAAGGTGTTCAGTCACCGAGCACACGGCGCAGCGCCCGCCCGTTGTGGATGTAGGCCGCGCGGCCGTCCTCCACCACGAAGGTGAGCGTCTCGTGCCTGCCCTCCTCCGGCTCCGCCGCGATGAAGGAGTGCTCGCCGTCGTGGACGAAGCGCGTGGTGGTGCGCGGGGTCCCGACACTGGCCATGAACTCGCCGGGGATCATGACGACCTCCAGGCCGCCGTCCGCCTCGCCCACCTCGTAGGCGATCACCGGCCCCTCGTACCTGCCGGTGTAGGGGGTGAGGTCCACGGCCACGGGCGCTCCGGCCGGCACCGGGAAGCCCGGCACGGCGAGCCCGGTGGCCTCGCGTATCAGCGGCAGCACCACGTCGGCGAGCAGCCCCGCGAACCCGGCGCCGTTGACGCTCATCGCGACGACGAAGTCCGCTTCAGGAACGACCCGCCAGAACGTGCTCTGCCCGATCGTCCCGCCGTCGTGACCGAAGACCTCGCCGCCCCAGTCGAACAGCTCGAATCCGAGCCCCCAGCGGTCGGCCGGCAGCCCCGAGACCCCGGGCACGCCGACCTGCCTGGTGCGCATGGCGGCCACCGACTCCTCCGACAGCAGCCGGGTGCCGTCCTCGGCCAGGCCGCCCGCCGTGAACATCCGGCCGAAACGGACCAGCTCGCGCGGGGCCAGGCACATGGTGGAGCCCGCGGGGGCATTGGAGCGCGGCATCTGCCAGGACGGGTGGACCGTCCCCTCGGGCCCGACGTGCCCGGCCGCCGCCCGGAAGAGTACGGCCTCCTCGGCGAGCAGCGCCCAGTGCGTGGCGCCGAGCGGCTCCAGCAGGCGCTCGCGCATCGCCGTCTCCCACGTGACGCCCCGCAGCCGCGCGACCAGCGCGCCGAGGACGCAGAAGCCGGCGTTGCAGTACGAGAACAGGACCCCGGGCGCGTGCACGTGACCGGCGCCGTGCAGGTAGTCCACGTACTTGTCGAGGCAGTCGTCGCCGCGCCCGGTGTCCTCGAACAGGTCGCCGTCGAAGCCGCCCGTGTGGGTGAGCAGGTGCCTGACCGTGATGACCTTCTCCGCGCCGTCGGCGACGGCGAACTCCGGCAGGTACTCACGGACCGGCCGGTCCAGCTCGACCAGCCCCTCCTCCACAAGCTGCATGACAAGGGCGGCGGTCCAGACCTTGGTGGTGGAGCCGACCTGGAACACGCTGTCGGGCGTGGTCTCCACGCCGGTGTTCCTGTTCACCACGCCGGTGGCGACCTCGACGAGCTCGCCGCCCTTCCACACCGCGAGGGCGGCGCCCGGCACACCGTGGAGCCGGGCCGCCTCGTCGAAACGCTTTCGCAGGTCCTCGAACATGCCGGGCTCCTCAGGCGATCTTCGGGGTGGCGCGCACGCCGAGGTGGACGTACGGGGAACCGTCGGCGAGCTCGTAGAAGACGGCCGACACCCACTGCGGCTCGCCGTCCGGGCGGCCGACGAAGGTGGTGTCGTCCACCGGGACGAGGTCGAACTCCATCGGAGGCTGCAGCCCGGCCAGGGCGCCGGTCGGCTCGGCGTACAGCGAGAGCCGGCCGTCGCGGGCCGTGAGCGTCATCCGGGCGCCCGCCCGCTCGTACACCCCGGCGTACCGCTCGACGTCGGTCTCGAACGGCTCCGACGGGGGCCCGAGCACGGGCGGCACGGCCAGGCCGAGCAGGTCGTCGAAGAGCTCGGTGGCCACGGCGTGATGGAAGGCCCCGGTGTGGCCGCCGTTGGCCAGCACGCAGACCACCGTCTCGGAGTCGGGCACCATCCAGAGCATGGCCGCCTGGCCGATGGTGTTGCCGCCGTGGGAGACGACCCGCCGCCCGTCCCACTCGTCCAGGATCCAGCCGATGCCCCACTGCTTGCCGATGGCGTACGGGTTGGGGACGTCCACCTGCGGCTCCCACATCGCCCGGGGGTCCGCGAGCAGGCCGGTGCCGAGGTGCGCGCGGGCGAACGCCACGACGTCGGCGGGCCTCGCGCAGATCAGCCCGGCCGGGCCGCAGGAGCGCATCAGGCCCCAGGCGGGGGCCGGCCGGCCGTCCATGTGGCCCATGGCGGCGCGGTAGCGCAGGACGTCCTCCGGCAGGGTCCAGGTGTGGGTCAGGCCGAGCGGCTCGATGATCTGCTCGCGCAGCGCGGCGTCCCAGACCTTGCCGGTGAGCCGCTCGACGACGCGCCCGGCGATGATGAACCCGGAGTTGCAGTACGAGTGGGTGACGCCGAGAGGGTGGTTCTGGGCGAGGTCGGCGCACGCCTGCACGTAGTTGTCCACGCAGTCGTCGCCGCGTCCCGTGTCGAGGAACAGGTCCCCGTCGATGCCGGAGGTGTGCGTGAGCAGGTGCCTGATCGTGACGGTCTTGCTCACCTCCGGGTCGGCCACCCGGAAGTCCGGCAGCACCTCGGCGACCGGGGTGTCGAGCGTCAGCTCACCCCGCTCGACCAGGAGCATGATCTGCGTGGCGGTCCACACCTTGGTGACCGAGCCGATCTGGAAGAGGGAGTCGGTGGTGACCTCCACCCCGGTGTCGGTGTTCAGCACTCCCGCGGCGAACTCGTGCACCTCCCCCTCGTGCAGGAAGGCCAGGCTCGCGCCGGGGACGTCGTATTCGGCGATCAGCCCTTCGAGACGGGCGTGCCAACGACCGGTATCCACTGCTCCAGCCACTCGACGATCCTTTCGTTGTAGTCCACCCGATGGGACGGGCGGCCGTTGAGGATGAACAGGTGAGAGCCGCCGGGATAGCGGACCAGCCGCACCGGCACGCCCTGCTCGCGCAGTGCGGCGAACCACTGCTCGGCCTGGCCGACGGGGCACCGGTGGTCCTCCTCCCCCTGGAGGATCAGCGTAGGCGTGGTCACCCGGGCGACGTGGGTCAGCGGGGACTGCGCCGCGAGGTCGCCGTGGCACTCGTGCGTCTTGAGGTAATGACCCGCGTCGGAGGTGCCGGCCATGCTGGTCAGGTCGCTGACGCACCCGCCGGGAATCGCCGCCTTGAACCGGCCGGTCTGGGTGGGCAGCCAGCAGGAGATGTAGCCGCCGTAGCTGTAGCCGGTGACCGCGAGCCGCTCGGGGTCGGCGACCCCCTCGGCGACCAGCTCGTCGATCGGGCCGAGGAAGTCACCGGTGTCGGCGATGCCCCAGGCGCCGAGCGCGGCGGTGAAGAACGCCTCGCCGTACCCGTCGCTGCCGCGCGGGTTCAGGGTCAGCACGGTCCAGCCCCGCGCGGCGAGCACCTGGTGGTAGAGGTGGACGCCGTCGAAGACCGGCGCCCAGGCGTTGTGCGGGCCGCCGTGCGCGTCCAGCAGGAGCGGGCCCGGCCCGGTGAGCGTCTCGTCCCGCAGCACGAACCCCTCGACCGGCGTGCCGTCGGGTGCGGTGAAGGTACGGGCCCTGGGGGTGAACAGCTCGACCCCGGTGAGCCCGTGGGCGGTGAGCCGCGTCGTGCCCGCGTCATCCGCCCGGTCGCCCGGGAGGTCTGTGAGGTCCGTGAGGTAGACCTCCCCCGCGCTGTGCGGGGTCGCCGCGACGTAGGCGATCCTGCCGTTCGCCGCGCTGACGCCGGAGACCACCTGGTCGCCGCCGACGATCTTCTCGCCGGGTGCGCGGTAGAGGTGGGTGAAGCCGCCGTCCCTGGCGCAGAAGATCAGGTCGTCCCCCGCGAGCTGGGGCGCGGCACCGGGATAGCCGGGGGCTCCCATCATGATGTTGCGGTCGAGTCCCGTCTCGACCTCCACGAGCCCGCCGGTCCCGAGGTCGTACAGGCGGATGTGGCCCACCGGGCCACCGCCGAACGCGGCGACCAGCAGCCGTTCGCCCAGCCACCACGCGCCCGCGCAGATCACGTCGGCCTTGGTGAGCCGTTCGGGCTCGCCGCCCGAGACGTCCACCGAGTAGACCGCGCCGCCGACGGCCAGGTCGCGGTCGGCCTCCATGCTCGTGGTGAAGGCGAGCCGCTTGCCGTCCGGCGACCAGGACGGCTCCCCCGCGTGGAAGTCGCCCGAGGTGACCTGCCGGGTCTCACCCGAGTCCACGGTGGTCACGAACAGGTGCATGGTCAGGCCGCGCAGCAGGCCCATGCCGTCGGCCTTGTACTCCAGGTGGTCGGCCACGACGGGGGCGTGCGGGTTCAGGTCGCCGTGCGGCGCACTGTAGGCGATCATGGTCCCGTCCGGGGACCACACTGCCGTGCCCGCGCCGAGCGGCGCCGAGGTGAGGACGCGAGCCTCGCCCCCGTCCATCGGCAGCAGGTGGATCTGCGGCTTTCCGTCCACCGCCCTGAGGAAGGCGATAGAGCGCCCGCCGGGCGACCAGCGCGGGGAGGAGTCGCGCGGGCCGCCCGTCAGGCGCCTCGGCTCGGCGCCGGGGGCGGCGAGCCAGATCTCGGAACGGTTCTCGTCAGACTGCTCGTCGGCGGTCGTGACCGTGTAGGCCACGACGCTCCCGTCCGGGCACAGCCGGGGGTCCCCCGGCATCGCGATGCGGTAGAGGTCGCTGAGGGAGAGGCGAGGCATGCCCGAACACTAGGCACCGCTCGTCGCGGCTACTTCGGTCTCCACGACGAATCCGATCCGATCCCTTGTGCCGTCCTCCAACCCCCGCCGCTCACGTTCATGTCCGGCGGGGGCGCCGGGAGGGTGTCAGCCGTCGTAGCGGTCCTCGAAGGCGGTGAAGGCCGCCTCCTGGTTCCACTCGGCGCCCGCCTTGGGGCTGGCCTTCAGCAGGGCCTTGCACGCGGCCGGGGGCGACGCGCCACCGAGGGGCGTCCCCGCGCACTCCGGCGCGGGAGTGTAGTCGTCGGGCGCGCGCCAGAGGCCGCGGCCCTGGAGGAAACCGTGGTCGAGCGCGGCGCGCGCCATGCTCTTCACATCGGCGTAGCGAAGCCCGTAGGTCGTGATCGCCTGTACGTACTCGCTGCTCAGGTCGGTGTGCTCGATACCCGCGTCATCGGTCACGAGGGTGACGGGAACCCCCGCCTGGCGGTACGCCGCGAACGGATGCCGGTCGCCGCACACCAGCAGGATCTGGCAGTTGCTGGTGAGGGCGATCTCGACGAGCACGTGCTTGCGCGCCATCTCGGCCAGCAGGCCCGCCGACCCGTCCTCGCCGGCGACGTCGACGCCGTGCCCGATGCGCTCGGCCTTGCCCGTGCGTACGGCCTCGCCGATGTGGAACCGCAGGTCCGCGGCCGGAGCCAGGCCAGAGGCGAGCTCGCCCGCGTGCAGGGAGATGTGGGCCTTCGAGTAGACGCCGCGCAGGTACCCGAGCATGCTCATGTGCAGCCGGTAGTCGCGCAGCGCGACCGGGTCGTCCTCCGGGGCGACCAGGTTGACGCCGACGTAGCGCTGGTCGGCCTCGGCCAGCTCGAACCCGAGCACCATCTGGGCGAAGACGACTTCGGGAGCGCTCGTGCGGGTGACCTGGAGGATGAAGCGCAGCGGCAGCGCACAGCCCGGGTCGGCGCCTTCCTTGCCGCACTGAAGGGCGGCGCGCATCTCCTTCAGGTCCGCGTCCGCGTCCTCACGCGCCGCCTTGACGATCGCGGCCATCGCGCCGCCGGCAAGCAGCCGCTCGCGCAGCCGCGCCGGATCGGGGTTGAACCCGACCTTCTTGGCGAGTTCCGCGATCTTCCCCGACTGGCGGGACAGCATGACCTCCAGGGCGAACTGGTTCTCCGCCGCCGCCTGGGAGGCGTAGGCGGCCAGCATCTCGCCCTTGTGCGCGGACGCGGCGCCGAACTTGCCGAACGCCGCGAAGAAATGGTCGTGTCCCGACTCGCTACCCGGGGTGAAGCCCTGCATCGACCACGCCCGCACGACGTCGTCGCCGAACGAGAGGTTCGTGGCCGCGTCACGGGCCGGGCGCTGCCCGGCGCGGCACGGCGGGGCCGAGGCGACGAAGGAGGTGGTGTCGACGCACAGGCCGTCGCGCATGGCGGAGCCGAGGAGCCCCCGGGTCGGCACGCTGCCCGACAGGTGCGCGTGCACGTCGGCGCCCTTCGGCAGGTCGAAGGCGAACTCACGGAGCCTTCCCGGCTCCTTCCTGATGCTGTTCAGGTACGCCTCGACCCTGGAGACCGCGTCGCCCGCGGCGTTCGCCGGCGCCGGCGATGTGGTCATGGTGGCCGCCGCCACCATCGTGGCCAGGATTCTGCTCAGTCGACTGTGGATCATGCGCGCCAGCCAAGCAGGATGATCACCGGCACTCCCCGGACCTGGTCACTCCTTTCCCCAGGCCCAGCACCGATTTGGATCAGAGAGCGCCGGCCATTCACTCACTTTGTGATCTTCGGGAGTGGAGGGACGCCCGGCGTACCTCCCTCCGAAGGGGACATGGCCGGCCTTGAGTCGTTCAGGCTTTTGTACATCTCTTTGCAACTGGTCGTGGTGGTGTCCTTGGGGGCGCACAGTTCGACTATCAGGGAGAAGTCGACGACGCGGCGCTCGCCTGCCGAGGTGTAGGTGAGGCGGACGCCCTCTGCGCGGGCGGTGGCGTCGCTGTCCTTGGTGTACTGCAGACCGAGTTCTGTGGTGGGCCCCCATTGACCAGGGTGCTGGCCGCGTTCGGGGCAGGGGGTGGTGACGGCCGGGCTGTGCGCGGGGAACCCGAGCGAGGTCAGCGGCTTTTTCTCGCTGCCCAGAAATGGGTGATCGCCGTGAAGGCGAGAGGAGAATGCCGCCAGGCGGATGTCGCCTTCCGGGCGTATCAGTTCGGCTTTCTCGATGCTCACGGCCCCGGGTCGGTCCAGGCACATGCTCCAGCCTCCCAGCGAGTAGGGCCGGTGGGCGACGGTGTTGGGCAGGGTGACGCCGATGGTGACGTCGTCCTCGTCATCGTGGTTCACGACGGTCAGCCGCGGGCCCTCACTCGCGCAGCCGGCGGTGGCCACGATCGCGATCATCACGGCCGGTAAGACGGCGCGAGTGACGGCACGCATGGTGAATGGCGTGATCATCGACCTCACGAAGATCTGGTGAAGCCACGATGAGCGCCGGTCATGGCGTGCGGGGAGTGGCGCGGATCCAGGCGTGGTCGCCGGTGAGGAACCCGGCGAAGGCGAGGCCGGCCGAGGCCAGTTCCGCCGCCAGTTCCTCGTTCGTCATCCGGCGCGAGTTGAACGACTGGGTCCAGACCTTGCCGTCCAGCTCGTATCGCGTGGTCCCCGAGAAGACGTCCGGAGCGGGCCGGCTGAGCTCGGCCAGGGTGATGGAGCCCCCCTCGAAGGTACGGCCGTCGCCCACACGCCACGCGTCGTGCGCTTCCGGAGGCTGCCACTGGATGAGTACGGAACCGTCGTCGCGGACGTGGCGACGGCAGGCGGCGAGGAGCTCGCCTCGCAGGGCGTCGTCGGGGAGGTTGACGAAATACGAGGCCAGCAGTACGGCGTCGAAGCGCCGATCGAGCCGCAGGTCCTGGATGGACGAGCAGACCGTCTCGGCGCCGTGGACCCGCGCCAGCATCTCGGGCGACTCGTCGACGGCCACGACGTGGTAGCCGAGCCCGACGAGAGGATGGGTGACCCGGCCGCTGCCGGAGCCGAGTTCCAGGATGGAACCCGACTCGGGGACCACCGCTCGGATGATCTCCGGTTCGTCACCGGCTTCGAGCAACGCGTAGAACTCCACGGGCGAGCCATCGGGGGTGATTGCGCCGGGACCGGTGCCCCGGCTTGTCTCTGCGCTCATGCGAACGAGACTACATAGCGCTTCACTCCGCGAGGCGGATCAGCTGAGCCGGAGCCCCTCGTGCGAACCCATCTACGAAATCGGTTTCCCAAGGAGCCGGTGGTCACGGGAGGATCATGGGCGTGAGGATCCGGTACCCCGCCCCGTTACGTCCCGGTGACCGTGTCGGTGTCACCGCCCCTTCCAGCGGAGTCGGTGAGCAGTTGCGCGAACGCCTTCAGGTGGCGATCCGCACGGTGGAGGAGCGCGGGTACGAGGTGGTCGTCGGGGAGTGCATGGACGGCTCCGCGCACGTCAGCGCCCCAGCGGCGAAGCGGGCGCGCGAGCTGATGGAGATGCTCACCGATCCGGGCATCAGGGCCGTCGTGCCGCCGTGGGGCGGGGAGACCGCGATCGACCTGTTGCCGCTGCTCGACTGGGACGCACTTCGTGCGGCCGACCCGACGTGGGTCGTGGGCTTCTCCGACATGTCGACGATCATCACGCCGTTGACGATGCTGACCGGGGTCGCGACCGTGCACGGCAACAACCTGATGGACACGCCGTACCGCGCGCCCGAAGGGCTGCTCACCTGGCTGGACATCGTGACGATGGAGCCGGGCGCGACGTTCACCCAGACTCCGCCGAATCGCCACCGGGCGCGGGGGTGGGACGATTACCAGACCTCTCCCGAGGTGAGCGAGTTCACGCTCGACACCCCGGGGCGGTGGACGCGGCTGGACGGTGACGGTGACGTACGGGCCGAGGGGCGGCTGATCGGAGGCTGCGTCGAGACCCTGTGCAACCTCACCGGCACGCCCTACGGCGACATGGCGGCCTTCGCGCGGGCGGCGGCGCCCGAAGGGCTGCTCGTCTACGTCGAGGCCGCCGGCCACGACGCGGCCACCATCTGCGGGAACCTGCACGGGATGCGGCTCGCCGGGTTCTTCACCGGAGCCAACGCGGTGCTCGTCGGGCGTACGCAGGCCCCGGGCACCGGTTCCCTCACCCAGCGCGAAGCGGTGCTCGACGCCCTCGGCGGCCTTGGCGTGCCGGTCATCGCCGATGTCGACTGCGGTCACGTGCCGCCGTACCTGCCCATCGTCAACGGCGCGCACGGCCGGGTGGTGTACACCGCGAACCGCAATGAGCTCACGCAAACCCTGGGCGGTGCGCCACATTGACCTGGGTGGTCTGTGGGGAGATGTAGATCATCGCGCATATCGTGCCCTTCACGACCCGGCCGTCACCTTGCGACCTGAGTCCGCACTCTCACCAGCGAATCGGACTCCTGTTACTTGGTTTCGGCTCAGGAACATTCCGGACATTTAGCCGTAACTGATCGTCTATACGGTCACGGGCATTACCAGGTTCCTCAAGGAGCGTGTGGTGCCCAGAATCCGCTTCACCCTCACAACTCTCCTCACCCTCTCGCTCACCCTTACGCTCACACCGACGGCCATGGCCAAGGACCACCGGCCGCGCGCACTCGACCTGGAGACGCTCACCGGCGCCCAGGCCGAGGCCATGATGGCCAAGGGACAGCTCACCTCCGTCGAGCTCACCCAGGCCTACCTCGACCGCATCGCGGCGCTGAACAAGCGCGGTCCGGGGCTGAACGCCGTGACCCAGATCAACGCGGACGCGCTGAAGCAGGCGGCGCTGGCCGACCGCCAGCGGAAGGCGGGCCAGGTCCTCGGGCCCGCGCACGGGCTGCCGATCCTCCTGAAAGACCTCATCGACGTCACCGGCATGTACACCTCGGCCGGCAACTACTCGCTGCGCAAGTCGTACCCGGCGACGGACGCGGGCATCACCAAGAAGCTGCGCGAGCGCGGGGTCGTGATCCTCGGCAAGCTCGGGCTCTCGGAGTTCGCCAACAGCTTCGGCAACCAGCCGTCCGGTTTCAGCAACCTCACCGGGCAGGTCATCAACGGCATCGACGCCGACCAGAACCCCAGCGGCTCCTCGTCCGGAACCGGCACGGCCATGGCGGCGGCGCTGTCCACGCTCGGGATCGGCACGGAGACGTCGGGGTCGATCATCAGCCCGTCGAGCACGCAGAGCCTCGTCGGGCTGCGGCCGACCGTCGGGCTGGTGCCGGGGTACGGCATCGCGCCCATCAGCGCCTCGCAGGACACCGCGGGGCCGATGGTGCGCAGCGTGTCGGACGCGGCGATGACGCTGGCCTCGATCGCCGGGCCCGATCCTGACAGCGACGCGGAGTACAGCGCGATCTTCGGACCCGACTACCTCGCCACCGGCGTCATCCCCACCCCGCCCGCGAAGCTGCCGGACTACATGGCGGCCCTGGACGCCGGCTTCGTCAAGGGCAAGAAGATCGGCTACAACGGCACGCTCACCGACGGCAGCCCGCTCAAGATCGCGTACGACGCGCTGACCGCCGCGGGCGCGATCATGGTGCCGCGGCCGGCGGCGACCATCGGGACGCTGCCGAACCTGCCCAGCGGCTACGAGCAGCACAAGACCATCGACGAGTACTACAAGCGCCTCGGTTCGAAGGCGCCGATCCAGTCGCTGGTGCAGGAGGTGGCCGACAACCAGGCCAACGAGCAGCAGGCGCTGAAGTTCGGCAACAACAACCACCTCAACGCGTCGCTCGCCGACATCACCCCCGGCGGGGCCAACGAGACCGCGTACCGGACGAACCTGCCCATCCGCAAGGCCGCCTGGCACAAGGCCATCGACGACATGATGGGCTACACCAACTCCGACCCGGCCCAGCCCGCCGACCCGGTGATCGCGATCCTCGGCAGCGTCCCGAACGGGCCGCAGGCCGGGTACCCCACGATGACGATCCCCATGGGGTACGCCGCCACGACCCGCCGCGCGGTCAACGTGCAGGTCCACGGCAACGCGTACGACGAGTACAACCTGATCGGCGTCGGGTACGTCATCGAGCAGGCCACCCGCCTGCGCCAGACGGCCGCTTCGGTGAACCCGAGCATGTACCGCTGCGCGCACACCGTCCCGGCGCCGCCCTTCGCCAAGCGCGGGCACTGCAACCCCGACTACGACACGATCATGGACCTGCTCGGCCGCGCGCCCCAGCCGCTGCGGTTCTCGCTGGAGACCGAGTCGGCGCAGAGCCTGGGCGCCCGGCTCGCCGCGGGCACGCTCACCTCGGAGGAGCTCGTCAAGGCGTACCTCTACCGGATCGCGCTGACCAACGCCGAGGGACCGGCCACGCAGGCGGTCCGCTCGATCAACACCGACGCCATCAAGGAGGCCCGGGAGCTCGACCGGGAGCGCGACAAGGACAAGAAGGATAAGAAGGGTCACAAGCCGCCACGCGGTCCGCTGTACGGCCTTCCCGTGCTGCTCAACGACGGGTTCGACGTGGACTCGCTGGCGACGACGGGCGGCTCGATCGCCCTGCAGGACCTCCGGCCGGCCGGCGACTCGACGGTGGCGGCCAAGCTCAAGGCCGCCGGGGCGATCATCCTCGGCAAGACGAACGTCTCCGAGCTGAACGGCGTCTTCGACTCGAACATGCCGAAGGGGTACTCCTCGCTCGCCGGTCAGGTGCTCCTGCCGTCCGACACCGACAAGACCCCGGCGGGTTCGTCCGGCGGTTCCGCGGCGGCGACGGCGTCCGGGCTCGCCGCGTTCACCATCGGGATGGAGACGTCGACCGACTCGGCCCAGCTGGTGGCCCCCGCCGACGCGGCGGGCGTCGTCGGCCTGAAGCCGACGGTCGGGCTGGTCAGCCGTACCGGCGTCCTGCCGGTCGCCCGGTCGCAGGACGCGCCCGGGCCGATCACCCGCACGGTGTACGACGCCGCGAGCGCGCTCACGGCGATCGCCGGACCCGACCGGTCCGACCCGGCGACGGCCGGCGCGCCGGTCAAGGACTACACCGCGGGGCTGTCCCCGACCGCCCTCAAGGGCAAGAAGATCGCCGTCGTGGCGAGCACGGCCGCGCCGTACCCCGCGATGGTGACGGCCCTGCAGTCGCTCGGGGCCACGACGACCCAGGTGACGCCGGGCACGCCGAGCCCCGACCCGGCGAGCGTCGTGCCGAGCGAGTTCAAGCGCGACCTGAACACCTACCTGTCCGGCGTCCGGCGCGGCTCCGGAGCCCGGTCACTGCAGGCCATCATCGACTACAACGATGCCAACCCCGTGGAGGGACTGAAGTACCAGCAGGGCCGGCTCCTCGCCGCCCAGGCCGTCGACCTGTCCGACCCCGCCACCGGCGCGGCGTACCAGGCCGACCTGGAGGCGGGCAAGGCGTCCAACCGCGCGCTGATCGACGGCATCCTCACCAACGGGACGCCCGGCGACAAGTCCGACGACTTCGACGCCGTCATGGTGCCGAGCGGCAGCGCGCTCGTCGGTTACGCCGACCGCGCGGGCTACCCGGCGCTGACGCTCCCCGCGGGGTACGGCGCCACCGCCAGCTCCGCGGGCCACAACCCGATCGGCGTCACCTTCGTCGGCACGGCCTTCAGCGAGGCGAACCTCCTCGCCGGCGGCTACGCCCTCGAACAGGCGACGCACGTCCGCCTCGCCCCGAGCTACACCAACCCGAGCATGTGGCGGTGCGTGCCCGGCAGCACGTTCTTCACCGGGGAGCTGTGCAACCCCGGCGACCGCCTCCTCACGACCCGCCCCCACCACTGACCTTCGACCCCAGGGGCCCGCGCCGTCACCCGGCGCGGGCCCTCCCGTTGTCGCGCCAGCGCGTGCGCGACGCCGGCCACCGGCCGGGGCCGGGGACGTAGGTGCTCTTGGACGCCGCCCCGTCGAATAACCCGTTGCCCGCCGGGTGCGCCGCCTGCTGTACTCGCGATCGACGGACCCGTCACCCGAGGAGGCGGAATGAGGCACGCGTTCATGTCCATCCAGAACGCCACAGTCACCCATACAAAGGACATGACGCTTGTCGACCTCGTTGACCTCGGGGAGGGCGGCCCACGGTAGGCGGGTTCTCCGCACTCTCCTGCCCGGGCCCGGCTCCGCCGTACTCCTGGCTCTCGCCGTCACGGCCGCGACGGCTCTGCCGCTCGCGGCGCCGCAGTTCACCCGCCGGTTCGTCGATGACGCGGTCGGCGGCGCGGGCATCTACCCGCTCGTCCTCATCGCGCTGAGCTATCTCGGCCTGTCGGTCGCCGGGCAGGCCGCCCGGATGGTCACCGCCTGGCTGGGCAGCAGGGTGGCCTGGGACGGGACCAACCGGCTGCGCGAACGGCTGGCCGAGCACGCGCTCAGCCTGGACATGGCGTTCCACGGCAGGCACACACCCGGCGAGATGATCGAACGGGTGGACGGCGACGTGGTCGCCGTCGCCGACTTCGTCGTGGCACTCCTGCTGGACGTGGTGGTCAGCGTGCTGCTGCTGTGCGGGGTGATCGTGGTGGTGTTCACCATCGATCCCGGCATCGGCATGGTGCTGCTGGCCTACTGCGTATTGATCGGCTTGGGAATGATCCGTGCGCAGCGCCTCGCCGTGCCCTCCGCCACGCGTGCGCGGGCGGAGGGCGCCGCCCTGTTGGGCTACCTGGAGGAGCGGCTGGCGGGGGTGGACGATCTGCGCGCCAACGGCGCGGGCGAGCACGCTGTGCGCCGCCTCTATCAGGTCAGCGCCGCGCTGTGGCGGACCGAGCGGCGCAGGGACGCGGTGGGCAGCGGCATCCTGGCCGGGACGAGCGTCGCGTTCGCGACGGGCACGGCGCTCATGCTGGCTCTGTCGGGCACGCTCAGCGTCGGCACCGCGGTGCTGCTGTTCCAGTACACGCTCATGGTTCGCACGCCGTTCGAGCGGCTGATCGACCAGCTTCGCCAGTACCAGACGGCCCTTGCCGGACTGGGACGCATCGGCGACCTGCTCGCCGAACGGCGCACGCTGCCCGTGCCCGCCACGGTCAAGAGCCTGCCCGAGACCGGACCGCTGCGCCTGGAGCTCGACGCCGTCGACTTCGCCTACGACGGCGAGCCGGTGCTCAAGGGCGTCGCGCTCAGCCTGGCGCCAGGCGAGACGCTCGGCCTGGTGGGCCGCACCGGCAGCGGCAAGACCACCATCGCCCGCTTGGTGGCGCGCCTGTACGACCCGACGGCGGGCGTCGTCCGGGTCGGCGGCCTGGACCTGCGTGAGGTGGACGCCGCGTCGGTCCGCAGGAGGATCGGGGTGGTCAGCCAGGACGTGCAGCTGTTCGCCGCCAGCGTCCGGGACAATCTCACCCTGTTCCGGCCTTGTGCCGACGACGAGCGCCTGCGGGCCATCCTTTCCGAAGTCGGGCTCCCCGACTGGGACCTCGACGCCCGGCTCGGCAAGGTCTCGGCAGGGCAGGCGCAGCTACTGGCCTTCGCGCGGGCCTTCCTCGCCGACCCCGGGCTCGTGGTGCTCGACGAGGCGTCCAGCCGGCTCGACCCGGCCACCGAAGGCCGCATCGAAGGCAGCATGACGCGGCTGCTGTCCGGCAGGACCGGCGTGCTGATCGCCCACCGCCTCGCGTCGCTGTCCCAGGTGGACCAGATCGCCGTCGTGTCCGGCGGCGAGATCGTCGAGTACGGCAGGCGGCGGGATCTCCTCGCCGACCCGGCCAGCCGGTTCGCGCGCATGCTCTCCGGGGTGGGCCGGTGAAGCCCGTCATGGTGGTGGCCACCGCGCTGGCCCGCTTCGACCTGCGCCGCTACCTCATCGGCGGCCTGCTGTGGCTGCCGGTCAGCGTCCTGCCGCTGGGCAGCGGGCTGATCCTGCGGCAGCTGTTCGACGACCTCACCGTTCGCCGGCTTCCGCTGTTGCTGTGCGCGGCGTTCGTCGGGGTGGAGGTGGTCCGCGGCCTCATGATCACCGTCGCCTGGACCTACGGGGACTACTGGTGGATCGCGGCGGCGACCCTGCTGCGAGCCAACGTGCTGCGCTCGATCCTGACCGGCCGGGGACGGGTGCCGCACTCCTCCGGCGAGGCGCTCGCCCGGCTGCGTGACGACGTGAGCGACGTGGTGGAGTTCGTGGACGAGTCCGTGCCGCTGGCCGGGGCCACGCTCTTCAGCACCGCCGCGCTGGCGATCATGGCGTCCATCGACCCGGTCATCACGCTGGTCCTGGTCGTTCCGACGGTCGCGATCGCGTTGCTGAGCCGTCTGATGAACGGGCTGATCAGGCGGCTGCACCAGCGGGCCCGCGTGCTCGGCGCGGCCGTCACCGGCCACCTGGGCGAGATCTTCGGCGGAGTGCTGGCGATCAAGACCGCCGGTGCCGAGGAGGCGGCGCTGGAGCGTCTGCGTCAGCACAACCGCCTGCGTCGCGAGGCCGCGGTGAAGGACCGGCTGGCGACCGACCTGCTGAGCACCGCGACCGGCGCGACCGTCGAGATCAGTATCGGCCTGGTGCTGCTGCTGGCCGCCCCCGCCATGCGCCGTGGCGACTTCACGGTGGGCGACCTGGTGCTGTTCACCACCTATGTCGGCTGGCTCACCGCGTTGCCGCGCGCCATCGGTGTGATCCTTTCGCGAATGCCCCAGGCGGGCGTCTCCACCGAGCGGCTCACCCAGATGACGGGCGCGGGAGAGGAGCTGTCGCGCGACACCGGTGTCTGGTTCCGCCGGGAGTACCCCGCCGCGGTTCGCCCTGCTCACAGCGACCCGCTGGAGGTGCTGCGGGCGCGGAACCTCACCGTCGGGTACGGCTTGCACGGGGTGGACCTTGAGGTCAGGCGGGGATCGTTCACGGTCGTCACCGGCGCGGTCGGCGCGGGCAAGACGACGCTGGTACGTGCCCTGCTCGGGCTGGAACCGCTGGACGCCGGCACGATCCGCTGGAACGGCGGGCCGGTGGCCGATCCCGGCCGCTTCCTGGTGCCCGGCCGGGTCGCCTACGTCGGGCAGGTGCCGAGGCTGTTCTCCGCCACCCTGCGGGAGAACCTGCTGCTCGGCTGGCCTTCCGACCAGCTGGACCGGGCGGTGGAGCTGGCGGCGTTCGACCGTGATCTGGGCGGGATGCCCGAGGGCCTGGACACGGAGGTCGGCTCCCGGGGTGTGCGGCTGTCGGGCGGGCAGGCGCAGCGGGTGACCGCCGCGCGGGCCCTGGTCCGCTCGCCGGACCTGCTCGTGGTGGACGACCTGTCCTCGGCGTTGGACGTGGAGACCGAACAGCGGTTGTGGGAGCGGATCACCGGCGTCTCCACGCTCCTGGTCGTCTCCCACCGGCCCGCCGTACTGGCGCGGGCCGACCAGATCCTCGTCCTCGATCGGGGCCGGCTGGTCGGCGTGGGGCGGCTGAACGAACTGCTGGAGTCCTGCCCGGAGATGCGGCGCCTGTGGTCGCTCAGTCCGCTGGACGACGCTCGATCTATCTGACGGTCCGCTCCTCCGCGGTCCCGAAGACCGGGCCGAGGTCGTCGGAGGGAGCCGGCGTGATGGACGGGCGGGAGAGCCGCAGGCCGACCGCGGGGGTACCGGCTCCGACCGGGGCGGGCGCGGCGGGACGGTCGGACTGGCAGCGTTGCTTCTCTGACGGGGTCATCGGTCCGGTGCGCTGGTAGACGCGGTCGGACAGTTCGGTGGTGGGGTAGTCCAGGACGGTGTACAGGCGCCATTCGGCGTTGGGGTCGGCCGGAGCCGGGTTCATGGTGAACCAGCCCTCGGTGCGGCGGCGGCCGGCCTGGGTCTCGATCCAGGACGCCTCGGCGGGCTGGACGATCTCGGTGACCGTGCGGGTCGTGGAGGGAGCCCAGTCAGGGGCCCTGCCGGTCCCGGCGGTGAACTGCTGGGCCATGACGCTGACCGTGGTCCCGCTGCCGGGTAGCCCGGCGTTGGCGGGCAGGTCGCCGTAGGAGCGCCCGCCGAAGTCGACCGGGCGGGTGCGGTTCAGGGTGTTGCGCGTGCAGTTGATGTAGGTGTCGCTGTTGAGCTGGGCAGGCTCGTAGTAGGCGTAGGAGTAGGCCTTGTCCGGGGTGAAGAGGCACCTTCCCAGCGCGCCGGCGCAGTAGTTCACCATGTCGGCCACCGGCCTGCGGTCGTTGCCGTAGAAGGCCTCCGACGGCGGCAGGGCGGTCTTGGGAATGGTCTTGTCCACCGGTGGCGGGATCTGGACCGCCCGCACATCAGCGATCAAGGGACCGCAGGCCGCGCCGGCGTTGGCACCGGTCTGCGGAACCTGGGAGGTGAAGGTGATCAGCGGCTCGTTCTCGCCGGCGGTGAAGGTGTAGGTCTGTCCGAGACGCCAGACGCCCTTGCCGAGGACGCCGGCCTTCTTGTCCGGGTCGGGAGCGGTGGTCCGATCGCTGACCGGGCCGCCGGCACCCTCCACGGTGTAGGGCTGGCCCGTGGCGAGGCTTGCCGGGGTGCAGACGGTGGCGACGCTGGGGCTGTCGTCAAAGGTCACGGAGACCTGCGCGCCGGCGCGCACACCGCGCAGCCGCTGCTTGAAGGCGTAGGCGGGAGCCGGGATACGGAGCATGACGGCCGCCTTCCCGTCCGGATGCCCCGAGGCGGTACTGGAGTAGCGCCCGACGCCGGACGCCGTACCGGCTCCGTTGGTCGAGCCCACCGACCAGCCCCGGACGGCCGACCAGTTGACGTCGGAGCCGGTGAAGGCGGGAAGGGCGAAGTCGCCGTTGATGACGGCGACCGGCTGGGGGGCGGCCCGTCCGGCATATGAGGGCTGCGCGGCCGCGGACATGACCAGGCACAAGATGGCCGTGGTGCCGGCGGACCGGACCGCACCGGTCCGGTCGCGGGTGTGCGGTGTCTTCACGATGATCTCCACGGGAACGGGTCGGTCAGGAACGCTCGGCGGCGAGCACGGTGCGGTGGGTCAGCCGTGCGCCCGGCGGCAGCGCAGGGACGGCGGTCAGAGGATCGGTGCCGCCGGCCAGGCGACTGCCGGTGTCGTCCACGGCGGTCTTGCCTCCGGGGCGCAGCCGCTCGCAGGCGGTGCCGGGCACGGTATAGGTGTCGGCTATGAAGGTGCTGGTGTTGACGCTGGAGGGGCCGTCGACGGCGACGTTGCGCACCGACAGTCCCCCGCCGACGGTGATCTTCCCCGCCACCCGCTGCATGGCGGAACTGGCCCCGAACACCAGGGCGTCACCAGGGCGCACAGTGGTGGTGTAGCTGGTGGACTCGGTCTGCTCGGTGGTCCAGTTGCGCGAGTACTGGAGTTTGAAGGCCCCCTGGAAGGCGCCCTTGACCCCGAGCGAGCCCGTCACCTTGCCGTTGCCGGTGGCGCCGGCCTTGGCCGTGACCGACGCCGAGGGGCCCTGCTGCATGTTGGGCATCGTGAACGTCCCGCCGGCTTCGCCGTTCACTCCGGCGGACACCTCACCTGAGGCGCTGATGTTCCCCTCCGCCGTGATGTTGCCGGTGATCTCCCCGCCGAGGTTGTCGGTACTGCCGGTCTTCAGAGTGATCTGGCGGACCACCTGGATCGCGTCCTTGGTGCAGTTGATCGCCGCGTTGCCCAAGGACTTGACGGTCGTGTGGTACTCCATGGACAGACGCCTGTCGATGTGGAAGCGGCAGTCGCCGGGGTCGGCGGCGCAACGCTCGGTCGCCTGTCGCACCGACGACAGCGGCTTGTCGCCGTCGAACGCCTGCGCGGTGGGCACCTCGGGCTGAGGAGAGGCGAACGCGGCCATCGGCACCAGGGCGAGGAGGGCGGCCGCCGGAAGCAGCGACATCCGGCCGCACCGGGAGTTGAGGGCGATCATGGCTTCATCAGCTCGCAGACACCGGTCAGCTGTGCCAGGCCGCCCGAGGCGGTGAGCACGGAGGGCAGATCCGCGGCGAACGCGGCGCACGTCCCGTCCAGGACCGAGGCGGCGTTGTCCGACGGCGCGGGCTGGAAGTTCTGCAGCGCCTGCCTGACCTCCTCCATGCCCTTACGCTGCTCGGCACCATCACCGGCGAGCTTCTCCATGCACTGCTTGGACTCCGGGGGGCACTGCTCGGCCTTCTCCTTGGCCGTGGCGATGTCCTTCTTGGCCTCGGCGACTTCCTTGCCGACCTCCTCACGGCCGGACTCGACGCTCTCGCGCTCCTTCGCCGGCGCGCCGCACGGCTTGGGCTCACCACCGGGACAGGGCTCCTCCTCCGGAGGAACGGTCGAGGAAGTACTCGGGGTCGGATTCGAAGCCGGGGTCTCGATGCCCTCACTGGCGGAGGCGGCGGACGTCGCCTCCCCAGGGGCGAACGCGAACGCGGCGGCGATGGCCAATGCTGATGCGAGCATGGCGAATGGCCCGGGCAGGCGGGTGGTGTACATGTCCTTCTTCCAATGTCGAGTGGACTGAAATTCACGCCTCGGCAGAGAATGCGTACACAAAGTAACCCTGCGAGCACTTATGGCAATGAGTGCCACGCCTGTGATCACCCCGATTTACGACGCCATGACCGTGCCGCCGGATAGGACAAGCACGCGGCGCGGTGGCGCTCAGGCGCGTTCGCGCAGGCCGGTCTCGCCGGCGACGACGCCGGCCTGCGGGCCGGCCTCGCCGCAGTCGGGGCCGTTCGGGAAGGCGCCCTTGGGGGTCACCTCGATCTCCCGGTCGAGTACGGACGCGCCCTCGCCGTCGAACAGCGCCACGCCGACCCGCACCGCCTTCTTGGGGAGCCCGGGAAGGTCGTTGAAGGCGACCAGCTCGCCATCGGGCGTAGCGACCGCGCCGCAGGTGTCTTCGGGGCCGGGTCCGCAGGTCTTCCGCGCGGGGACGCTCGTGGTCGAGGGGGTGAGCACGAGCCTGGCATCGCGGCAGGAGCCGTCCCAGCAGACCCGCATCGTGGCCCGCTTCACCCTGGCGGCCAGCGGCGCCTCGACGCGCAAGGCCAGCCCGACCGGCATGCCGATCTGGGTGCAGACGTTCGTGGAAGGCACGATGCCGCCGCATCCCGCCAGGCAGGCGACAACGGCGAGGACGGAGATCATGACGGTGCGACGCACGTCCGTATAGACGTATCCCATGCCCGCCCGGTTCGCTTGCCCCGCTCCGTCTCGACGCGGGTCAGCCCGCCTTCGGCGTCCAGGCACCGGGACTTAGGTAGGGGGATACTCATGTGCCTCGCGTTCACCGGCCCTAGCTTCGGGAGTGATCCGGCGCTGGCACCGCCGCCGGCCACCGGCGCGCGCCCCCGACGCCGGCGGGTTCCCGGGGCGGCTTGGAGGAGAGCGCCGTCATGGCCGACGAGTTCGTGGTGAGCGGGAGGATCGGTGACCGCTGGCGGGCGACGGGCGCGGAGAGAGGGCCTCTCGGGCGCGCGACCGGCCCGGAGACGGACGCGGAGGGGCGCGGGCGGCGCCAGACCTTCGAGCACGGTGAGATCTGCTGGTCCGAGCACCAGAAGGCCGTCGTCATGGCGTACCGGTTGTGGAAGGACGCGGTCTTCGACTGGGTGATCGCCGAGCGGTACACCTACGACTACTTCCGGATGGATGTCGCCTTCGACGGGCAGGGCCAGGGTCAGGCGAACTTCGCGATCCACGGGCGGCCGGATCGCGGGAGGCGCAGGATCCGGCTGCAGGGCTACGGGGAGTACGCCTTCACCGTCAAGGGCTGCGACGACTCCGGGCCGGAGGAGAGCATCCAAGGATGGACGGTCCCGGTACGGATCCGGCTCGCCCCGGAGTCGTCCGCCGGTGAGCCCTTCCCCGTCCAAGGGGTGATCGCGGAGCGCTGGAGCGAGCTGGGCGCCGGGGCCGGAGCCCTCGGCCATCCTCTGGCCGAGGAGGAGGTGGGCGGAGGCGACTACCACATCCAGCGCTTCGAGCGCGGCACCGTCGCGGCGTACCCGGAGTTCGGGCCGCACATGACGGTACTGGCCTACCAGCAGGGCCGGACCCTCGTGATCAACTGGGGGTTCATCGAAGGCGCCATCTCGGCGGAGTCCATCGTCGAGGTGTTCTACCTCGACGGGGGCGACCCCCAGCCGGTGTACACCGAGCGGGTGCCCCTGTCGGCCTTCGCGACGCTGGAGTGCGCCCGGCAGAGCGCCAGCTCGGGACAGATCCGCTACACGCCCGGGCAGGCAGGCTCGTACATGGTGCGCGTCACCGACTTCGTCGGCCGCAAGTTCGGTGTCCACGTCAATGTCATCCTGCGGGACCTCCACCTGGAGCCGCTCGAGCGGGGCGGGACGCCCGGGCGGGCCTTCGCGACGCACAAGGCCCGCGTCAACGCGCTGGTGAACTACACGGCCACCTCGCGCACGCTGGTCCCGGGCGACACCAAGGCCGGAGAGGACCTCGCCACGGCCCTGATCGCCCGCTGCCACGCCCTGAGCCTGGACGCCGGCCACCGCACACCCGGGGAACTGCCCAGCTACGTCCTCGTGAACGAGGTGCTGAAAGACCTGACGCCCGGACAGGTGGGCACCGACGCCACGGAGTTCGTCGGAGTGTGGGTCTGCAAGACGAAGGGTGAGTACGACACCTTCCTGAAGGGTCTCATCACCATCGTCCATCGGTACGGCGACCTGCTCACGCCCGAGGTGGACGACCACGTGACGCACGAGCTTCTCACGCTCAGCGGGGGCCATGACGTGGGCATCGAGACCAAGGAGGTGTGCTGCGACTTCGAGTCGCTGCTGCCTCCCCCGCTCAGCCTCCTCGAATGCCTCGACCCGCCCGAGTCGGAGAACCACATCCTCCTGATCGAGTCGAGCCGGTACCTCACCAACCAGTTCCTGTTCTCGCGGACACAGGACCCGAGGTACGACAACCAGGCGAACGGGCTGGCGAACTGGCTGCTCGGCTACCTGCACACCATCGCCAAGCACGACTTCCACGAGTACAACGCCCGGCCCTACCAGCGCTACTCACTGAACGCGCTGATCAACCTGTTCGAGTTCTCCTCCGACCCACGGGTGAGGACGGCGGCGCGGATCGTGCTCGACTACACGACGGTGAAGTTCGCCGTGTCGAGCAACAGGCTCCGCCGGATGGGACCGTTCAGGAGACTTGTGTCGGACGTCAACGGTCCCGGTGCCCCGCACAACGACCTCGTGCTCTCCGCCGACCCGCAGTTCGGTTTCTTCCTCGCCTACACCGGCCCGGTCAACCCGGACGGGACCGGAGGCGAGTGGATCCAGTTCCAGTGGTCCACCGAAGGGCTGATCGCCGGCCTGTCGTCCTACCGCCCGCCCGCCGCGGCGTACGTGCACGCCCTGACCAAGACCGAGGCCGTGCAGCACTGGCTCTACCACGGGGAACGACCGGCGGTCCGCGGCTTCGGCGGCACGCCGCTGCTCGCGTCACCGGAACCGCCCGCCGGTGGCATCGAGATCTACTACAGCTCCCCCTCGTTCCTGCTGACGGCCGGCGGCATGTTCGTCAACAGCGGCTACGGACACGACGAGCTGATGTCGTTCAAGAACGTCGGCGCCGTGCAGTCGACCACGCTGCTGCCCACCCGCGCCGACGTGCGGTTCGAGGACGTGATCCGGCTGGACGTCTACCCCGACAACCGGGGGGCCACCAACTACGGCGTGCATCGCGGCTTCGCGTGCGGCGCCAATCTGCGCGGGCTGGACAAGTGGTGCGACCTCACCCACACGCCCAAGGACGGCCCCTGGGTGATCCTGAACCTCGACCAGGACCTGCCGGGCTACGGACGGCTGGGTTTCTGGGTGGCCGCGTACCGGACGCCGGCCGCGAACCCCGGTTCACTGGTCACCGTTCCCGAGAACGTCGGGTTCTTCTACGCGATGGAAGCCTCGCCGATGGGCTTCGACGAGTTCGCGAAGCGGACCAGGGACCGCAATTCCACGCTGCCGGCCAGCCTCGCCATCGGCGACCACTACGTGTTCAACTCGGCCGACGACCATAGCTTCACCTACCGCCTCTGGCCCGCGGGGGTGGCGTACCTGCCGATCGTGCACCACATGGACGGGCAGCCCGTCGTGGAGGACTTCCGCGGCCTGCCGCTGGTCGACGGCCCGTACCTGAAGGCGCCGCACGGCCACGACGGGTACGTCGAGATCCGCACCACGGGGTGCGACACCCCGCTGGTGCTGGATTTCCGCGACCCGCTGAACCCCGTGCGCCACGACAACGATGTCCAGTGCCCGCGGCCGCTGCTGGACCGCGCTCAGGCGCTCTACGAGCTCGCCTGGGACCTATGGAACGCCAACCGACACGAGGATGGACTGAAGACCATGCGAGAGAGAGTGCAGATCTTGGACGAGCTGGCCGCCTCGGACCCGGGTGGGTACAAGGCCATGCTGGCCCAGGTGCTGGTCGAGGAGACGATGTTCCGCACGCCGGACCTGCCCGGCGCCCAGCGGGCCGGTGAGCGGGCCGTCGCCATCTACCAGGAGCTCGCCGGGGTCCCCGCCGTGCCAGGCTATCCCGACCTGTCCGGCCTGACCCCGAACGCCTACTGGCCCCAGCTCGCCGGCGCCTTCTACTTCCTCGCCTACGCGTACTGGGATGACGGCAAGCAGACCGAAGGACTCCGCTGCATGCGCAACCGCGTCCGCCTGTACGAGCGACTCGCCGCGGACGGCGGGGCCGGCTCCGCGGCCGACCTGGAGGCGGCCCGCAAGACCCTGCCCCCCTTCGGCGGCTGACACCCGGCGGCGCGTCAGGACGGTATGCCCGCGGGCCCGTTGCAGAGCGCTGTCGACGGCCGCGACCGTGGTCCCGAGCTATGCGGCGACGGTGCGAAGCGCTTTGTTCACGTTTTAGACTCCCGGCATGCGGATTCCACCGGACAAGGAGATTCGCGCGCTACATGAAAAGCACGCGCCCACGCGGGAAGCGTTCGATCTGGTCTACACGCACTGCGAAATCGTCTGTGGAATCGCGGAACAGCTCCTGGCTCGCACTGACATCGGCCTCGACGTGGATCTGGTGCGTGCCGGCAGCCTGCTCCACGACATCGGGGTCTATCGCCTGTACGACAACGACGGAAAGCTCGATCAGGCGCGCTACGTGCGCCACGGGATACTCGGCTACGAACTGCTCCTCCAGGAAGGGTTCCCGGAAGCGATCTGTCGTTTCTGCTCTCATCATACGGGGATGGGCATCAGCCAGGATGACGTGCGGAAACAGAGCCTCCCGCTGCCGTTGGCCGACTATTCGGCAGAGTCGGCCGAGGAAGAACTCATCATGTACGCGGACAAGTTCCACAGCAAAACCGACCCTCCGACTTTTGTGTCCGCCGCGTCCTATGCCGCTCATGTCCGGCGCTTCGGCGAAGACAAGGTCATAGCCTTCAAGTCGATGTGCGAAAGCTTCGGCATTCCCGACCTCGCACCATTCATCGCGACCCATGGGTACGCCATCGTGTAAGCCGCACCGGGGCTGCGGGTCAGGTGGGGCCGGGCGGGCCCGGGGGCGAGGCGGTGGAGCCGCGTACCACGAGTTCGGTGGCGAGTTCGACGTGGTGGGAGTCGACGCGTTCCCCGGCCGCCAGGCGCAGCGCCGTGCGCACCGCGACGCCGCCCATCTTCCGCAGCGGCTGGCGCACGGTGGTCAGCGGCGGCGAGCCCATCCGGGCGATCTGGGTGTCGTCGAAGCCCACGATGCTGAGGTCCTCGGGCACTCGCAACCCCCGCGCCCTGGCGGCCTCCAGCACGCCGAGCGCGATCTCGTCGCAGCCCGCGAAGATGGCCGTGGGGGGCTCGATCAGGTCGAACAGGGCCGCGCCGCCCGCCACGCCGTCCTGGTAGTGGAAGTGCCTCGTCCGCACGTAACTCGGCGGAACAGGAGCGCCCGCCGCCTCCATGGCGGCGCGGTAGCCGTGCAGCCGGGCCTGGTTGCAGGCGGCGGTGGCCGGCCCGCCGAGGTAGGCGATGCGACGGTGCCCGAGCCCGAGCAGGTGCTGCGTCGCGGCCAGGCCCCCGGCGAAGTTCGTCGAGCCGACGCTGGTCACCTCGGTCTGCGGCAGGTTCAGCGGGTCGATCACGACCAGTGGCAACTGCGCGCGGGAAAGGGCGGCGAGCTGCCCGGTGGTCAGCTCGCTGGTGACGGCGATCAGCGCCCGCCGCCCGGTCGCTGCCAGGTCGCGCGCCCACGTTCCGGCGCGGTCGGCGTTGGTCCGGATGCTCACCACGATCGCCACGTCGAGTTCCGCCCCGGCCTCCACCGCGCCCTGGACGATCTCGGTCGAGTACGCGTTGAGATCGGTGTCGAACTCCACCTCGATCGTGTCGAGCACTGCCGTCTCGCCCCGGCGCTGCGGCAGCGCGACGTAGTCGTGCTGCTCCAGCAACGACTGCACGAGCGAGCGGGTCGCCGGGGCGACGTCGCTGCGGCCGTTGAGCACCTTCGACACGGTCGCGACCGACACGCCCGCCGAGGCCGCGACCGTGGCCAGCGTGGCCCGTCTACGACTGGCCGGCATCTGTTCCCCCCTGTAGTGCGGCGCCGGAGCCCGGTGTCGGCTCGACGTCCACGGGCGTGACCAGGCGGCGGCCGCGGCCGACGTGACGCGGTGGGCCGGTCAACCGTACGCGGCCCCGGCAGGGCAGGTCGGAGGCCGACGCGCCCGCGAAGACCTCGATGTCGCCGGGCTCTACGACGCGCCGCAGGTCGCGCCCGGTGAAGGCGGTGCGGTCGGCGCTCACGGTGAAGGTCGCCCGCGCGCTCGCGCCCGGCTCCAGGCGAACCCTGGCGAACCCGGCGAGCTGCAGCACCGGCCGGGTGACCTGGGCGATCACGTCGTGCAGATAGAGCTGGACGACCTCCTCGCCCGCCCGGCCCCCGGTGTTGCGCACGCGCACGGACGCGGTGAACTCGCCGTCGGTGGGCACCTCGGCGTCGCTGATCCGCAGGTCGTCGATCTCGAAGGTGGTGTACGAGGCGCCGTGGCCGAACGGGAACAGCGGGGTGGGGTCGAGGTTGCTGATGCCGTGGCTGTTGGAGCCCAGCGGCGGCTGCAGGTAGGTGCCCGGCTGCCCGCCCGGGCTCCGGGGGATCTGCACCGGCAGCTTCCCGCCGGGCTGCACCCGGCCGGACAGGACGCCCGCGATGGCCGCCCCGCCCTCCTCGCCCGGCATGAACGCCTGTACGAGCGCGGCGGCCGTGCCGGACACCGCACCCAGCGCGTACGGGCGGCCGGACACCACGACCACCACGACCGGCGTGCCGGTGGCGGCCAGCTCGACCAGCAGGTCCTCCTGCACCCCGGGCAGCCGCAGGTCCTCGGCGTCGCAGCCCTCGCCCGAGGTTCCCTGCCCGAACAGCCCGGCCAGGTCGCCGACGACGGCCACGCACAGGTCGGACTCGCGGGCCGCCCGCAGCGCGGCGGCGAAGCCGGACCGATCCTCGCTCCGCACGTCGCAGCCTCGCTCGTGGACGAGCTCGGCGCCCGGCAGTTCGGCGCGCAGCGCGTCGATCAGGCTGGGCGCGTCCACGCCGAGCCCGAGCCCCGGATGACGGGGCAGCACGTGGTTGGGGAAGGCGTAGCAGCCCATGAACGTGCGCGGGTCGTCGGCGCAGGGCCCGACCACGGAGACCCGGCGCGGCTCCGGACGCCCCTCGCCGAGCAGTGGCAGCGCGGTGCCCGCGTCGAGCAGCACGATCGACCGCTCGGCCAGTTCACGGGCCAGAGCGCGGTTGGCCGGCGAGTCCAGGTCCACGGCCTCCGCCCCGGCCACCGACTTCTCCGGCGTCCAGCCGGGGTCCAGCAGCCCGAGCTCCACCTTCTGCGTGAGCAGGCGGCGGGCGGCCCGGTCCACCAGGGACTCCGGCAGCTCGCCCCGCCGCACCCGCTCGGTCAGGTGCTGACCGTAGCCGAGCGTGTCGGGCAGCTCGACGTCGATGCCCGCGGTCAGCGCCTGCACCCCGGCCTCGTCGGTGTCCGCGGCGACCTGGTGCGTCGTCGCGAGGAACGGGACCGCCCAGTAGTCCGACACGACCGTCCCGGTGAACCCCCACTCGCCCCGCAGCAGGTCGGTCAGCAGCCACGAGTCGGCCGCGGCGGGAACGCCGTCCACGTCGCAGTAGGAGTTCATGACCGAACGCGCGCCGCCCTCGACGATGGCGGTCTCGAACGTCGGCAGGATCATGTCCATCAGCTCGCGCCGGCCCATCGGCACCGGGCCGTGGTTGCGGGCCGCCCGGGCGGCGGAGTATCCGGCGAAGTGCTTGAGCGTGGCGATGATCCCGGCGCTCTCCAGGCCGCGCACATAGGCCGCGCCGAGCATCGCGACGAGGTACGGGTCCTCGCCCATGGTCTCCTCGACCCGGCCCCAGCGGTAGTCGCGCACCACGTCCAGCACCGGCGACAGCCCCTGGTGGACGCCGACGGCGCGCATGTCCCGCCCGATGGCGGCGGCCATCCGCTCGACCAGGTCCGGGTCGAACGTCGCGCCCCAGGCGATGGCCGCCGGGTAGACCGTCGCGCCGTAGGTGGTGAAACCGGTCAGGCACTCCTCGTGGACCAGTGCCGGGATGCCGAGCCGGGAGCTCTCCACCACCTCGCGCTGCAGCCGCACCACCTCGGCGGCGCCCTCCGCCGCGGTCACCGGAGCGCTGCCGAACACCCGCGTGAGGTGGCCGAGCCCGTGGCGGATCGCCTCCTCGAAGGGCACGGTTCCCGAGGCCGTGAAGACGTCCTGCATCGGGGCCACGTTCAGCGGGCCTGCGCCATCGTCCTCGGGCTCCCCGCCCTGGTCGTGCTGCATGTCGTTGCCGATCCACCGGCTGCCGAGCTGGCCGACCTTCTCCTCCAGGGTCAGCTCCTCGAGGAGGGCGTCGACCCGGTCGGCGACGGGGAGTGACGGGTCCTGCCATGGCCGGAGGATCTGGTCCGCCGCAGAAGTCCGATCTAGCGCCGTCATCTGCTCTCCTCAAGAAAGAACTTGTTCCCGCAACTGTCCGAAACTTTTCGAGACTCCGTGACAGCTCCGCCCGAATACGTGGTTCACGGGAGATCACCAGGTGAACACCCGTGCGAGAGTACCTTACACACGCCTCATCGGGAGCTGGCGAGGGTGTGAGTTCACCCTTGACAGGCAAGTAGCGGAAATCTAAATTGGCGTGCCACGCGGCCTGTTTCGAAAATGTTTCGACAAGCTGAGCTCAAGGAGGAGCGGACACGTGGCACCGGAGGTGCTGATCCACGACCGCCGGCCACCGCATCTGATGTTTCGCATGGAGCCGCGCCCCGCCCAGGCATTCGACGTACGGAGATCAGCGTGGATTCCAGGACACCATCTCGCCGCAACTTCCTCATCCTCTCCATGGGGCTCCCCCTCGGGGCCGCGTTAGCGGCCTGCGGCACCTCCGGCCCGACCGGGGCCGGCGCCGGTGGCGGGGCCAGTAGTGGGGGTGGCGGCGGGAGCAAGGCCACCTACTGGTACCTGTCGGTCCAGCCGCAGGAAGGTGTGCGCACCAGGGCCGTGGAGCAGTTCAACAAGGCCAACCCCAACGGCCAGATCACGGGGACGGTCTTCCAGAATGACGCGTACAAGACGAAGATCAAGACGGCGATCGGCGCGGGCCAGGCGCCCACCATCATCTGGGGCTGGGGCGGCGGGACCCTGCGCACCTATGTACAGGCCGGCCAGGTGGAGGACCTCACCTCGTGGTTCGACCAGAACGCCGCCGTGAAGGACCGGCTGTTCCCCTCCTCCTTCGGGGCCGCGACGATCGACGGCAAGATCTACGCGATGCCGTGCGAGACCGTGCAGCCCATCGTCCTGTTCTACAACAAGAAGCTCTTCGACAAGATCGGCGCGAAGCCGCCGGAGTCGTGGGGCGACATCATGGACCTGGTCCCCAAGTTCAACGCCGCCGGCATCGCCCCGTTCTCCCTCGGCGGCCAGTCCCGCTGGACGAACATGATGTGGCTGGAGTTCCTCTTCGACCGCATCGGCGGCCCCGAGGTGTTCCAGGCCGTGTTCGACGCCAAGAAGGACGCCTGGTCCCACCCCGCCGCCCTCGATGCCCTGACCAAGATGCAGGAGCTCATCAAGGCCGACGGGTTCATCAAGGGCTTCTCCTCGATCACTGCCGACTCCAACGCCGACCAGGCGCTGCTGTACACCGGCAAGGCCGCGATGATGCTGCACGGCAGCTGGACGTACGGCAGCATGTCGACCGACGGCGGCGACTTCGTCTCCGGCGGCCACCTCGGCTACATGAACTTCCCTCCGGTCGAGGGGGGCAAGGGCGACCCGAGCAACACCGTCGGCAACCCCGGCCAGTACCTGTCGATCTCCTCCAAGGCCACCGCCGAGCAGAAGGAGATCGCCAAGAAGTTCTTCGCCACCGGCGTGCTCAGCGACCAGGAAGCCAAGGAATGGGTGGGCATCGGCTCCGTGCCGATCGTCAAGGGCGCTGACAGCTCGTTCGCCTCCTCCAAGGACGCCGACTGGCTGAAGTTCGTCTACGGCGTCGCCAGCCAGGCCAAGACGTTCGCCCAGTCCTGGGACCAGGCGCTCAGCCCCACCGCGGCCGAGGTGCTGCTGGACAACATCGCCAAGCTGTTCCAGCTCTCGATCACGCCGCAGCAGTTCGTGTCGAACATGAACGCGGTCATCGGCAGTTGAGCGCGTTCGCCACCCCTGCCCGGAGAGAGACGCCGCCGGCCGCCACGCGAGGGGCCCGCGGCGGCGTCCTCCCGTGGCTGGCCGTGCCGGCCCTCGCGGCCTTCCTCGCCTTCGGGATCATCCCGCTCATCGGGGTCCTGCTGCTCAGCTTCACCTCCTGGGACGGGCTCGGCGAGATACAGATGTCCGGGCTCACGAGCTGGCGGGCCGTGCTCAGTGACCCCGGCCTGCCGCACGCGCTGTGGGTGACGTTCCTGGTGATGGCCGCCTCCTGGGCGGTCCAGACGCCGGCCAGCATCCTGATCGGGGTGTTCCTGGCCGGGCACCAGCGCTACCGCGCGGTGCTGGCGGTGCTGTACTTCATCCCGCTGCTGCTCAGCTCGGCCGCCATCGCCATCACGTACAAGGCGCTGCTGGACCCGAACTTCGGGCTCGGCGCCGGGCTGCACATCGGGCTGCTCACGCAGGACTGGCTCGGCGAGCCCGTCCTCGCCTTCAGCGTCGTGATCTTCGTGGTGTCGTGGCAGTTCATCCCGTTCCACTCGCTGATCTACCAGGGCGGCGTGCGGCAGATCCCGCGCTCCATGTACGAGGCCGCCGAACTGGACGGCGCGGGCCGGATCCGCAAGTTCTTCAGCATCACGCTGCCGCAGCTCAAGTACACGATCCTCACCTCCTCCACCCTCATGGTCGTCGGCTCCCTGACCTTCTTCGACCTGATCTTCGTGCTGACCGCGGGCGGCCCCGGCGACGCCACCCGGGTGCTCGCCCTGGACATGTACAAGCGCGGGTTCCAGGCCAACCTCATGGGACCGGCCAGCGCGATCGCCGTCATCCTCGTCCTCGTGGGCCTCGCCCTGGCGCTGTTCCTGCGCCGGCTCGGCGGCGGCAACGCCAACGCCAGCCAGCTGGAAGGGGCCTGACCATGGGCATGACCCACACGACGGGAGTCGAGCGGGCCACCGCGTCCGGAACGCGCACGCGGCGGCGGCCGGGCACGACCGGCGAGCGCCCCAACTGGCTGGGCGGGGCGGTCGGCTGGCTGTGGCTGGCGGTCGTGATCGTGCCGATCTACTGGATCGTCGTCACCAGCTTCAAGTCGCAGAGCACCTACTACGCGACCAACCCGCTGGCGCCGCCCGGGGAGCCGACCCTGGCCAACTACAAGATGGTCATCGAATCGGACTTCCCGCTGTACTTCCTCAACAGCCTCATCGTCACCATCGGCGCGGTCGTCCCGGCGGTCGCGTTCGCGTTCATGGCGGCGTACGCGATCGTCCGGGGCGGCACCGGTCGCTTCCTGCGCGGGGTGAACTCGCTCTTCCTCATGGGCCTCGCCATCCCGTTGCAGGCGACCATCATCCCGATCTACCTGATCATCATCCGGCTGCGCCTCTACGACTCACTGACGGCGCTGATCCTCCCGTCGATCGCCTTCGCGATCCCGCTGTCGGTGCTGGTCCTCGCCAACTTCATCCGCGACGTGCCCAAGGAGCTGTTCGAGTCGATGCGGCTGGACGGCGCGGGCGAGATCATGACGCTCTGGCGCCTTGCCTTCCCGCTCACCCGGCCGGCCGTGGTGACGGTGACGATCTACAACGCGCTGACGATCTGGAACGGGTTCCTGCTGCCGCTGATCCTCACCCAGAGCCCCGACAAGCGCACGCTGCCACTCGCGCTGTGGAGCTTCCAGGGGCAGTACAGCGTGAACGTGCCCGCCGTGCTCGCCTCCGTCGTGCTGACCACGCTCCCCATCCTGATCCTGTACGTGATCGGCCGCCGCCAGCTGCTCAGCGGCCTGACCGCCGGTTTCGGCAAGTGACCGGCGGCCGGCCCGCCGGAGCCACTCCCCCGGGCCGGCCGTCGGTCACTTCACCAGGGCGCCTATGCCCGCTCGGGGCGTACGGCGCGGTCGGCCATCCGCATGGAGACCTCCAGCATCAGGCGCACGAGCAGGGACACGCCGGCGGCTTCCGCGACCGCGGGCAGCGCGATGAGGGCCAGAGGCCACAGCGCGCGCAGCGCCCGGCCCAGGTCACCGCTCGGCAGCAGTTTGATCGTGATGGTCATGGCGGACCTCCTCCACCTACGCGAGAGGACGCCCCGCAAGGGCACCGCTTCGGCGCGAAGGCGGACGGGGCTCGGCGCCCTAGAGGCCGCGCCGTCCGCGGTGCCGCCGGTGGCGGGTGCGGGGTGTCATGGAACGGGACCAGTGACTATGGCAATCACCGTCCAACGCGCCCACCTCCTTACCTTCGCCGCCCACGACGCGTGCGCGAGCGCCGTGGCACTCGCCGTCCAAGGGCGGATGGTCATCTCGATCGCCGGCACCCCTCATGTAAGAGCTTTGGCACTGCGCGGCTTGATCCCGAACCCGGGAAGCCACTTGGGGTCACCCCTTAAGCCGGGGAGACCTGTCCTGACCCTGGGCATCTCTCGATGTCGTGGGGTCAGTGGCCTGTGTCCGCGCAGACGCCTCACCGAACGAGGTGCCGTCCCCTCCAGGACACCCCCTGCCGTCCGCCCCGTCAAGCCGGGCTGCCAAAGATCTCCCTGCTCAGGCCGTGGATCCACGGGCCGGCGCCGGCAGCAAAAGGCTGAGCGGGCCGCCACCTGGCGGCCCGCTCAGCCTTTTAGGACCCCTGGTCAGCCGTTCGCCGCGGTGAACGCGGCCGCCCCGCCGACGAGCGGCAGCATGACCGTGCTCTTCGTCGTGTCGAGGTACAGCGTCGTGCCGGGGGTGGGCCGGATGGTGTACTCGTAGTCGCTCGACAGCACCACGATGCCGACCCGGTGTCCCGCCTGGAACACGTAGTCATGCGGCTGCATGTCGAAGTCGAGGCGGTACGGGCTGCCCGGCTTGACCGGCTCGGTCTCCGAGATCGACTTGCGGTTCTGCGGATCCGCCCAGCCCCGGGTGATGATCTTCGCCTTGCCGTTCTGGTCGTAGTCGACGAGCAGCGCCGTGACGTTCGCGGCCGGCCGTCCGAAGCTCATCCGCAGCGACACCTGCGGCGTGCCGCTGAGCCGTACCGCGCCGGTCAGCGCCCCGGACTTGTAGGCAAGGCGGTTCGGGGAGGTCACGGCGTCGGCGAGGGCCTGCGCCCGCTTGGACGCGTCGTCGACGATCGTCTCGGTCACCGGCTTGCCCTGACGCGTCTTGTCGCCGGTGAGCACACCGGGAGTCCCGTCCGTGCTGGGCGCCAGGTTGAGCTCGGCGGCCGCCGCGGCCGGTTCCGGCCACTCCGGGTACTCCACCAGCGTCCTGTCCTCGCGCTGGATCAGCGCACGCGGGTCGTTCTCCACCCCGTTCTGGTAACCCAGGAGGTAGCGGGTGAACCAGCGGTTGAGCACGTTGACGCTGGGCGAGCCGCCGTGCCCGCCCTGGTGGAGATAGATCTTGTGCGGCACTCCGCGCGCCTTGAGCGCCTCGTACCACTGCGCGGCGTGCTTGGTCTTGACGTTCCAGTCGTTGAGCCCGTGCGCGACCAGCACCGCGGCGTGGACCTTGCCGACGTCGTTCATGTAGTTGCGCTCGTCCCAGAAGGCGTTGTAGTCGCCGGTGACCCGGTCCTGCGCCTTCGCGAGCTCCTCGATGACGCTCCGGCAGACCTGCCTGTCCGCGCGGGTGTAGACGTACTCCGCGAGCACGTCGGTGTCCTCGCCCTGGTAACCGCCGGGCGCGACCACGGCGCCGTTCGCGCGGTAGTAGTCGTACCAGCTGGAGATCGCCGAGATCGGCACGATGGCCTCCAGGCCGTCGACGCCGGTGCTCGCGACCGCGTTGGGCAGGGTGCCGTTGTAGGAGGTGCCGATCATGCCGACCTTGCCGGTCGTCCAGGGCGCCTTGACCTCCCCGCCGGTGGCGTTGTAAGCCTTCGCGCGACCGTTCAGCCAGTCCACGACGGACTTCGCGCCGATGGTCTCGTTGCGCCCACCGGTGGTCGGGCAGCCGTCGGACTTGCCGCTGCCCAGCGACTCGGCGTGGACCACCGCGAAACCGCGAGGCAGCCAGTTGGACTCGTGGCTGGTGCTGATGGCGGGCTGCGGGCCGGCACCGGTCACGGCCTCGTCGGCGTCGGCCGCGACGGCCAGCCGCTCGTCGGTCGCCGGGTTCCGCACAGAACCACCGCGGTTCTGCCAGCCCTTGCCCGGGCGGACCGCCTCGTTGAGGTCGTGGTCGACGTTGTGGTTCGTGATCGGGTTGCCGCCGGCGTAGTAGGGGCTGACCTCGTACACGACGGGCGACTTCAGGCCGGCCGTCTCGGTCTCCCGGAGGCGGGTGACCTCGGCGTGCACCCGGTCGTTCCGTCCGTCGCCGTCACTGTCGACCGGGGTCTCGATCCACACCTCCTCGCGGATCCAGTCGTTGCGGTTGGCCGAGAACACCGGCTGGGCCATGCCGTCCTGGATGACCGGTCCGACGGAGGCCGCCGCGTCGGCGGTGGCCGAGGTCGTGGCGACCCCCGTGAGGGTCATGGTGGCGGCGAGACCCAGGGCCGCGGCGCCGCGGCGTACTGATCCCGGACTACGGAAAGCGGTTGGGGGCACATGGCCCGTCCCCTGGCGCGGCAAAGACATCGGCAAACCTTCCCGAACGATCACCTTAGGAGCGGAAAAACACCGCCTAGCAGGTCAAGTGACCGGAAAGGCGTTCCCACGAATGATCTACGTTCCCGCAATGTCTTACGATGGCTGTTTTGTCTCGATTTCGTCTCGATCACGGTGTTTCCGACAGGCTTTCCGGCGCTCCGCCCGGGTTCCTTTCCATCTGGACCCGGTTGCCGATGCGCGGCAGGTGATCCGACGGTTCGGCGCTACGGGGCTGTCGCGAGACACTCTTCGGCATGCGTATGAGTGCACGAGAACTCAACCGGGCCACGCTCGGCCGGCAGCTGCTCCTGCGCCGGGAGGCGCTCGAGGTCGGCGACGCGGTGCGCCGCGTGGTCGCCCTGCAGGCGCAGCAGCCCGCCTCGCCCTACGTCGCGCTCTGGAACCGGCTCACCGACTTCGACCCGGTCGACCTCGACGCCGCCTTCGGCGACCGTACGCTCGTGAAGGCGACCTTGATGCGGATCACCTTGCACGTCGTGCACGCGGACGACCATCCGGCCATGCACACGGCCATGCGGCCGACGCTACGCGGCGCCAGGCTCGGCGACCGTCGCTTCACGGCGAGCGGGCTCTCCGCCGCCGACGCCGACATGCTGGTCCCGCACCTGCTGGAGTTCGCGGGCCGGCCCCGTACGGCGGCCGAGGTGGAGGATTGGCTTCACACGCGGCTCGCGGTCCTCCCGAAGGGCGTGTGGTGGGCGCTGCGGTCGTTCGCGCCGCTGCTGCACGCCCCCACCGGCGCGCCGTGGTCGTTCGGTTCCCGGCCCTCGTACGTCACGGCCGGGACGCCCACGCCTGAAGGCACGCCTGACGAGTGCCTGCGGGCATTGGTTCAGCGCTATCTGGAGGGGTTCGGCCCCGCATCGGTGGCGGACGTCGCGCAGTTCGCCCTGGTTCAGCGTTCCAGAGCACGGGACGCCGTGCATGCCGTCTCCGGCGCGCTGGAGCGGCTGGAAGGGCCCGGCGGCACCGAGCTCTTCGACGTCTCCGGCGCACCGCGCCCCCATGAGGACACGCCGGCCCCGCCAAGGCTGCTGGCCATGTGGGACAGCATCCTGCTCGCCTACGCCGACCGGAGCCGGGTCATCCCGCCCGACTACCGAAAGCTGATCGCCCGGTCGAACGGCGACGTGCTGCCGACGCTGCTCGTCGACGGCTACGTCGCCGGGGTGTGGCGCCCGGTCGAGGGAGGAATCGAGGCCACCGCGTTCCACCGGCTTTCCGGCGAGGCATGGGATGGGCTCGCCGCCGAAGCCAGGTCGCTCGTGGCGCTCCTGACCGACCGCGAACCGCGGGCCTACCGCCGCTACGACCGCTGGTGGGCCACCCTGCCCAGCGCCGAGGTTCGCGTGCTGCCTGGCTAGACGAGGCGCCGAGGGCTGGGACCGGCCGCAGGTCGGCCGCCACCTGCCTGTTGTGCCGATCGGCTATGGAATAGGGTCGTCCTGTTCGTAAGGAGAACGCGAGTTCGCATAGCGAACAGTCGCGTGGAAGGAGAGGACGCCATGGGTTCGGCCTTCGTCTACGCCGCGGCGCGCACACCGTTCGGCAGGTTCAACGGGGCGCTCGCGGGTGTTCGCCCGGACGATCTGGCGGCCACGGCGTTGCGCGGCGTCCTGGCCAAGGTCCCGGAGCTGGATCCAGCGCAGATCGGCGACGTGGTGTGGGGCAACGCCAACGGCGCGGGTGAGGACAACCGCAACGTGGGCCGGATGGCCGTGCTGCTGGCGGGGCTGCCGGTGACCGTGCCGGCCACCACGGTGAACCGGCTGTGCGGGTCGAGCCTGGACGCGGCCATGATCGGCTCACGGGACATCGAGAGCGGTGACGCCGACGTCGTCGTGACCGGCGGCGTGGAGTCGATGACGCGGGCCCCGTGGGTGCTGCCCAAACCCTCGCGGGCCTTCCCGGCCGGCGATACGACCGCTGTTTCCACCACGCTCGGCTGGCGGCTGGTGAATCCGGGGATGCCCAAGGACTGGACGGTCTCCCTCGGCGAGGCCAACGAGCGGCTACGGGAGAAGTTCCCCATCTCCCGCGAGCGGCAGGACGCTTTCGCGGCGCGTTCGCACGTGCTGGCCGACGCGGCGTGGGACGCCGGGTTCTACGACGACCTGGTCGTGCCGGTGGAGGGCGCCGACATCGCGCGCGATGAGGGGATCCGGGCGGGCACGACGCCGGAGGTACTCGCCGGGCTGAAGCCGGCCTTTCGCCCCGACGGCACCATCACGGCCGGCAACGCCTCGCCGCTCAGCGACGGCGCCTCCGCTGTGGTGCTCGGCTCCGAGGCCGCCGCGGGCCGTCTCGGCGCCGATCCGATCGCCCGTGTCGCGGGACGCGGGGCCGCGGCGCTGGAGCCCCAGATGTTCGGGTACGCGCCGGTCGAGGCCGCGAACCAGGCGCTGCGCCGGGCGGGCATCGGCTGGGACGACGTCGGCGCCGTGGAGCTGAACGAGGCGTTCGCCGTACAGGCGCTGGCCTGCCTGGACGCGTGGCGGATCGACCCCGGCATCGTCAACGCCAAGGGCGGCGCCATCGCCGTCGGCCATCCGCTCGGCGCCTCCGGCGGGCGCATCCTCGGCACGCTCGCCCATGTCCTGCGCGAACGGCGCGAGCGGTG
This sequence comes from Sphaerisporangium viridialbum, assembly GCF_049674955.1. Taxonomy (GTDB): domain Bacteria; phylum Actinomycetota; class Actinomycetes; order Streptosporangiales; family Streptosporangiaceae; genus Sphaerisporangium; species Sphaerisporangium viridialbum. The sequence continues at coordinate 5,307,023 of NZ_CP187232.1, forward strand.
GGGCGTCGCCGCCATCTGCATCGGCGTCGGCCAGGGCCTGGCCGTCGTCCTCGAGAACGTGAGCGCGTCATGACCGCCATCGTCGGCGACCCCGACGAGGCCGTCACGGGAATCGAGGACGGCTCCACCGTCCTGATCGGGGGCTTCGGGATGGCCGGCATGCCGGTCACGCTCATCGACGCGCTGATCCGGCAGGGCCCCACGGGCCTGACCGTGGTCAGCAACAACGCGGGCAACGGCGACACCGGCCTGGCGGCGCTGCTCGCCGCCGGGCGCGTACGCAAGATGATCTGCTCGTTCCCGCGCCAGAGCGACTCCTGGGTGTTCGACGGCCTCTACCGGCAGGGGAGGATCGAGCTGGAGGTCGTCCCGCAGGGCACCCTCGCCGAGCGCATGCGCGCGGCCGGGGCGGGGATCGGCGGCTTCTACTGTCCCACGGGCGTCGGCACGCCGCTGGCCGAGGGCAAGGAGACGCGCACCATCGACGGTCGCGACTACGTGCTGGAATACCCCATCAAGGGCGATGTCGCGCTCATCGGCGCCCATGCCGGCGACCGGATGGGCAACCTCGTCTACCGCAAGACCGCCCGCAACTTCGGGCCCGTCATGGCGACCGCCGCGACCGTGACGATCGCGCAGGTGAGCATGGTCGTCGAGACCGGCGAGCTCGATCCCGAGGCCGTGGTCACCCCCTGCGTCTACGTCGACCGGATCCTGGACCTGAGCGCGGCGGAGGCTGCCTCATGACCGTCTTCTCGCACCCCGCCGGCCGTACGGTCGAGCACCTCGACCGCGGCCCGCTCGGCCGTGACGAGCTCGCCGCCCTCGTTGCCCGCGACATCCCGGCCGGCTCGTTCGTGAACCTTGGCATCGGCCAGCCGACGATGGTCGCCGACCACCTCCCCGCCGATTCGGGGGTCGTCCTGCACACCGAGAACGGCATGCTCGGCATGGGGCCCGCCGCGCACGGCGACGAGATCGACCCCGACCTCATCAACGCCGGCAAGATCCCGGTCACCGAGCTGCCCGGCGCGTCTTACTTCCACCACGCCGACTCCTTCGCGATGATGCGCGGCGGCCACCTCGACGTCTGCGTGCTCGGCGCCTACCAGGTCTCCGAACGCGGCGACCTCGCCAACTGGCACACCGGCGCCCCGGACGCGATCCCCGCCGTCGGCGGCGCCATGGACCTGGCCATCGGTGCCAAGGACGTGTTCGTCATGATGACGCTGTTCACCAAGGACGGCACGCCCAAGCTCGTCCCCCGGTGCACCTACCCGGTCACGGGCCTGGCCTGCGTGAGCCGCCTCTACACCGATCAGGCGGTCTTCCACATCGGTGCGGACGGTGTGACCGTGGCCGAGACGTACGGCACGACCGTGAGAGAGCTCGCCTCCCGGCTGGACGTCACCGTGCGCGCCCTCAGCGACCGCTAGATGCCCATGACGGCGTCGATCTCTACGGTGGCTGAACACATCCCGGGCCGGTTTGCCGGAGCGGCAACGTGATTCGCTACGGCCTCGCCGTCCGAGCCACGATGAGGGCAACGGCCGCTGGACGACCGGCGGACCGCCGATGATGTGATCCCGGCACACGAGGATCGCGAGTGGGGAGGATTGATGTCGCAATCCCTTAAGGTCACGGAGACCACGCATCGTATGGTCTCTTCGCCGGCGGGCCGCATCCATCTGGTGGAGCAGGGATCCGGGCCGCTTGTGCTGCTGGTGCACGGGTTTCCGGAGTTCTGGTACTCCTGGCGCCACCAGATGCCGGTACTGGCCTCGGCCGGCTACCGGGCCGTGGCCGTCGATGTCCGGGGCTACGGCCGATCCTCCAAGCCTGAGGGCACGACCGCGTACCGGATGCTCGACCTGGTCGAGGACAACGTCGCCGTGGTGGAAGCCCTGGGCGAGCGGACGGCCGTGGTGGTGGGCCACGACTGGGGCGCGACCATCGCCGCCAACTCCGCTCTCGTCAGGCCCGACGTGTTCCGCGCGGTCGGGCTGCTGAGCGTGCCGTACGCCCCGCGCGGCGGGCCGCGGCCCAGCGAGATGTTCGCGCGGATGGGCGGAGAGGAGGAGTTCTATGTCAGCTACTTCCAGGAGCCCGGCCGGGCCGAAGCCGAGATCGAACCAGACGTCCGCGGCTGGCTCGCCGGCTTCTACGCCGCCCTGTCCGCCGACACCATGCCGGCCGCCGGCGCCCCGGACCCGCACTTCGCCTCCCGAGGCGGGACGCTGCGCGACCGGTTCCCCGCCGGACGGCTGCCCGGCTGGCTCAGCGAGGACGACCTCGACGTCTACGCCGCGGAGTTCGAGCGGACCGGCATGAGAGGGGCGCTCAACCGCTACCGGAACATGGACCGGGACTGGGAAGACCTCGCCGGCTTCGACGGCTCCCCCATCACCCGGCCGTCCTTGTTCATCGGCGGCACGCTGGACGCCTCGACCACCTGGATGGCCGACGCCATCGAGGCATACCCGGCCACCCTGCCCGGCCTGGTCTCCTCCCACCTTCTCGACGGCTGCGGCCACTGGATTCAGCAGGAGCGCCCCGAGGAGGTCAACGACATCCTGACCACCTGGCTCGCCTCCCTGCCCATTTGATCTCCTGGCATACGGTTCGGCTGCCTTCCGGATGAGTGCACGGCTTCTTCCTCGGTTCGAGGGGGGAGCCGTGGCGTCGATGGAGAGGAGAGCGCTCTCCATGAGAGTGATCCGCGCTGTCACGGGTTGTCAAGGGCCGAAGCGCGCCTAATCAGATCCGACGGTCAATGCCTTTGGCGAGGCAGGTTCGCCGACCCCCGCGGCCACCTGGGCGGAAACCTGCGACCCGGACATCATGCGACCGCGGCACCCGAAGGGGACGAGATTCGGGCGGTCAGGTTTCCGGCTGGTAAGCAGCACGTTTCTTCCGTGTTGAAAGATGAGCCTTGACACCGATCACTCGCCAAGGGCACTCTCATGTCGGAGAGCGCTCTCCCACATTCTTGTCGCCCCGTGCGACAGGCATCCCCTTTCACGAGGAGAGATCGTGCATCCAGGTCGACGTCCGGGCCGGTTCCGATTCGGCGAGCTGGAACGCGGTCCGATCACCGCCATGAAGGTCGGCTCGCGGACCGCGGCACCCGCCGCCGGCAGGTCCGCCGCCGACTTCGACGGGGATGAGTTCCGCAACGCGTACGAGATCCCGACCTCCACCAACGGCACCGCCTGGACCAGCGCCCAGGCCACCACGACCGGCGACCGAGGGTCCGACGACCTCGACCTCCCCGAACCCCGGCTCGCACTCACCCCGCGCGGCAACTCCTACGGCCACTCGCTTCACGATTCCGGCATCTAGTGCTAGCTGCCGGACACCCCGCCCTCGCGAGCGGTGCTCGATCCACCGGCCATGGCCGAGCACCGAGCGCATCCGTGGGCGGGAGGCGCCCCCGTACCCCCCCGTACCTTCGAAAAGTGGAAACGGAATGACATGAGACTAAGACCCATCGGGGCCGCACTCGCGGTCCTGGGCGGCCTGCTCGCCGTACCCGCGGTCGTCGCCCCGGCGCACGCCGCCGAGACCCTGCTCTCGCAGGGCAAAACCGCGACGGCCTCGTCGACGGAGAACGCCGGCACCCCCGCGGCCTACGCGGTGGACGGCAACACCGCCACCCGCTGGTCCAGTGCCGCCAGCGACCCGCAGTGGCTCCAGGTGGACCTGGGCGCCGCGGCCCCCATCAGCAAGGTCGTGCTGAACTGGGAAGCCGCCTACGCCACCGGGTACAAGATCCAGTCCTCGCTGAACGGCACGACCTGGACCGACCTGCAGACGGTCACCGGCGGTGACGGTGGCATCGACACCCTGACGGTGACGGGCAACGGCCGTTACGTCCGGATGCTCGGCAGCACCCGTGCCACCGGCTACGGATACTCCCTGTGGGAGTTCCAGGTGTACGGCGACACCGGCGGCGGCACCACCGGCCCGTGCGACGCCGGCAACGCCGCCCTGAACAAGCCCGCGAGCGCGTCGTCGGAGCAGGGCGCCGGCAACGCCGCGAAGTACGCCTTCGACGGGAACACCGGCACCCGCTGGTCCAGCCTGTCCAGCGACCCGCAGTGGGTGCAGGTCGACCTCGGCTCGGCTCAGGACATCTGCAAGATCGACCTGAACTGGGAGGCCGCGTACGGCAAGGACTTCGCGATCCAGGCATCCGCCAACGGCACGACCTGGACCGACCTGAAGAAGGTCACCGGCGCCACCGGCGGCGTGGCGTCCTACGACGTGACGGGCTCGGGCCGGTACGTCCGCATCTACGGCACCGCCCGCGGGACCGGCTACGGCTACTCCCTGTGGGAGGTCGCCGTCCACACCACGACCGGGGGCGGCGGGCCGCAGCTGCCGGGTGGCGGTGACCTCGGCCCGAACGTGAAGGTCTTCGACCCCTCCATGTCGGCCGCCACCATCCAGTCGCAGATCACCCAGATCTTCACCCAGCAGGAGGCGGCGCAGTTCGGCAACGGACGGTACGCGCTGATGTTCAAGCCGGGAAGCTACGACGTCAACGTCGACACCGGCTTCTACACCTCGGTCTACGGCCTCGGGCGCAACCCCGACGACGTCACGGTGAAGGGTGTCAGCGTCGACGCGGGCTGGTTCAACGGCAACGCCACCCAGAACTTCTGGCGGTCGACCGAGAACCTGTCCGTCGCCCCCTACGACGGCACCAACCGCTGGGCGGTCGCCCAGGCCGCGCCGTTCCGCCGCATGCACATCAAGGGCGGGCTGAACCTGGCCCCGTCGGGCTACGGCTGGGCCAGCGGCGGCTACATCGCCGACAGCAAGATCGACGGCACCGTCGGGCCGTACTCGCAGCAGCAGTGGTACACCCGCGAGAGCACCATCGGCGGCTGGACCAACGGCGTCTGGAACATGGTCTTCTCCGGCGTCGAGGGCGCTCCGGCCAACGGCTTCCCCGAGCCGCGGTACACGACGCTGAACAACACGCCGGTCAGCCGCGAGAAGCCGTACCTGTACCTGGAGGGCAACACCTACAAGGTGTTCGTCCCCAGCAAGCGCGTCAACGCGCGTGGCACCACCTGGGCGGGCGGCGCGACCCCGGGCACGTCCATCGGGCTCGACCAGTTCTACGTCGCCAAGCCGGGCGTCACCGCCGCGACCCTCAACCAGGCGCTCACCCAGGGGCTGCACCTGCTGTTCACTCCGGGCATCTACCACCTGAGCCAGACGCTCAACGTGAACAGGGCGGACACCATCGTCATGGGTCTGGGACTCGCGACGCTGGTCCCCGACAACGGCGTCACCGCGATCAAGGTCGCCGACGTGGACGGGGTGAAGCTCAACGGCTTCCTGATCGACGCCGGCACGGTCAACTCGCCCACGCTGCTGGAGATCGGGCGGCAGGGCGTCCACACCGACCACTCCGCCAACCCGACGTCGATGCAGGACGTGTTCGTCCGCATCGGCGGGCAGTTCGCCGGCAAGGCGACGACCAGCGTGGCCGTCTACAGCGATGACGTGATCATCGACCACACCTGGCTCTGGCGTGCCGACCACGGCAGCGGCGTCGGCTGGACCGTCAACACCGCCGACTACGGACTGCGGGTGTACGGCGACGACGTGCTCGCCACGGGTCTTTTCGTCGAGCACTACCAGAAATACAACGTGGAGTGGCTCGGCGAGCGTGGCCGCACCATCTTCTTCCAGAACGAGCTCCCCTACGACCCGCCGAACCAGGCTTCGTACATGAACGGCGGCATCAAGGGCTGGGCCGCCTACAAGGTGGACAACGCGGTCACCACCCACGAGGGCTGGGGCCTGGGCAGCTACTGCAACTTCACCAGCGACCCCGCCATCGAGGCCGACCACGGCTTCGAGGTTCCGGTGAAGCCGAACGTGAAGTTCCACAGCGTGCTCGTCGTCTCCCTCGGCGGCATGGGCAAGTACAACCACGTCATCAACGACACCGGCGCCCCGGCGTCCGGCACCGCCACCGTCCCGTCCACCGTCACCTCCTACCCGTGATCCCCACACCCGCTCCGTCCCAGCGGTGACACACGGCCGGCGCCCCCCGATCGACTCTGACCGGGGGGCGCCGGTGGCGTTGCGGAAGCATCGCACACGGCCTCGGCGCATTTCCGATCATGAACGAGCGGCTCACACGGATGAGGTCATCCGCCCGTGGTCACGTTCATGGCGACGGGCCGGTAGACCAGGCCATCGGTCCAGGTCACCGATTCGGGTGACGCGGTCAGGCGGAGGGCGGGTCGCCGGGTGACCAAGGCTCTGATCGCCTCGGTGAGCTCGACCCTGGCGAGGCTGGCGGCCAGGCAGCGATGCGGGCCGTAACCGAATGCCACATGCGGGTTCGGGGGGTGGTGGACGAAGCGGTGGATGTCGAACCGTCCCGGCTCGGGAAACGCCTGCGGATCGTGGTTGGCAGCGTTCAGGTTCGGCATGACGACCGTCCCGGCGCCCAGCGAGCCACTGGGAAGGTCGATGTCTTCGGTGACCCGGCGCATGAAGGCGCTGGCGGGCGGCCCGTCAAAGCGGAGGATCTCCTCGACCGCGGTGGCCGTGAGGGCCGGGTCCGCTACCAGCTCGGCCCACTGGCCGGGGTGGAGGAGCAACCTGAAGACACCGCGGGCGATCATTGAGGCCGTCGTCTCGTGACCGGCCGTGATGAGAGAGAAGACGGTGTTGACCAGCTCTCCTTCCGACAGCCGGTCGTCCTCGTCCCTGGCCTGGATGAGCAGGTCGACAAGGTCATCGCCGGGCTTGGCCCGATGCTGGGCGACCAGCTCGGCGGCATAGGCCATGAATTCGGTGTAGCCCTCGTAACGTGCCTGCTCGTTGGCCGTGGAGGTGGTCAGGAACATGTCCGTCCACCGGACGAACTGCTCGTAGTGGTCCATCGGCACGCCGAGCATCTCACAGATGACATGGCCCGGTAGCCGCAGCGCGTATCCCTGGACCAGGTCGAATTCGTCGCCCAGCGCGTCGAGGAGTTCTCTGGCGATGTTCGCGATGCGGGGGCGCCACGGTTCGATCTGGCGCGGAGTGAAGGTGCCCTGCATGATCCGGCGGTAGCGGGTGTGCTCAGGCGGGTCCTGATTGATCAGCGCGTCCGGGTCGTCGTCGATGCCTATGCCGCTCACCAGCCGCGGCAGCCCTGGTATGCGCAGGTTGCGGCTGCACGTGGGCGAGGCCAGCAGAGCGCGGACGTCCTCGTACCTGACGGCCAGCGGGACTCGGTCGCCGCTGGGCATGGCCGCCGGCTCCAGCGGCCCCGACTCGCGCCTGTGGGCGAACTCCGGCGGCGGCGTGGCGAGCGGTCCCGGGACGATGTCCGGCCAACTCCCGTTCGGATCCGGCTCGGCGGTCATCGCAACCCCTTCCAGCCCGGGCGACAGGAGACGGCCCCCTCGTGGAACGTACGAAACGCCGTGCCACCCGTCAACAGCTTCGGCCCGCCTTCGCAGCGGGGTGGAACTGTCTGGGAGGTCTGCCAATGTGGACGCATGGACCTCAGTGACGCCCAAGGGCTGGCCCAGGCTCTGAGCGAGATTCTCAAAGACGCGCACCAACAGCTGGACGCGGCACGGGAAAGGCCCGAGCTGGTGGCGCGGGTGACCGGGCACCTCGGATGCGATCTGAAGAACGTCGTCAACGTGGTCGAGACCTTCCCCGCCTGGGAGCACGTCAACCTGCAGCGCGGCGTGGACGCCTACCTGGCCGCGCACAGCTCCGGGGCCGAGTGGTTCGGGATCGCCGGACACGGCCGCGAGCACAACGACTTCGTCAACATGCTGGCCAGCGCGGACCGCGGCTGGGAGCGGTTCGAGCCCGGCGCGGTCGACTACGCCACAGCCGCGACCGGCCCCGACCAGACCACCGAAGTGGTCTCCCTCGGCCTGGTCCTGACCCGCTCCCCCGACGGCACTCCGGTGGTGGTCGGGGTGCGGGCGGGGCACGAGCACATGCCGCATTGTCAGGTGGTCGTGCTGGCCCCGGACCGGCACGGCGCCAAGCGCACCCGCGACGAGATCGAGCGCCTGATGCGCGAGCACGACGTCTACCAGGGTCAGATCCTGTCGTTCGTGTGGAGCGAGCACCGCGGCAACGACCTGGTGACGTTCCTCCCGCGTCCGGAGCTGACCGCCGACCAGGTGATCCTCCCCGACGGCGTACTGGCCACCATCGAGCGGCACATCGTGGGGATCGCCGAGCACGCGGTACGGCTGCGGGAGCACGGCCAGCACCTCAAGCGCGGCCTGCTGCTGCACGGCCCCCCTGGCACCGGCAAGACCCACAGTGTCCGCTACCTCATGGGCCGGATGCGCGACTGCACGGTGATCGTGATGACCGGCTCGGCGATCCGCTACGTCACCCAGGCCGCGGGGCTCGCCCGGCGGCTGCAGCCGGCGATCGTCATCCTGGAGGACGTTGACCTGGTCGCCCGCGACCGCTCCTACACCGAGGACGGCAACCCGCTGCTGTTCGCGCTGCTCGACGCGATGGACGGGGTCGGCGCCGACGCCGACGTCACGTTCGTCCTCACCACCAACCGGGCAGACGTGCTGGAGCGGGCGCTCGCCGACCGTCCCGGCCGGGTCGATCTGGCCGTGGAGATCCCCAAACCGGATGCCGCCGGGCGGGCCGCGCTGCTCCGGCTCTATGCCCGCGACCTGCGGTTGGAGGCCGACATCGAGCCGATCGTGGCCAAGACCGAGGGCGCCACGGCGTCGTTCTTCAAGGAGCTGCTGCGCCGCGCGGTGCTCGCAGCGCTGCGGAACGGCGACACCGTGCCGACGCTCACCGACCAGCACCTGGGCGGGGCGCTGCAGGACATGCTCGGCGAGCGCGAGGCGCTGACCAGATCTCTGCTCGGCTCTGGCGAGCAGGTCCATGAGAACGATGAGGAGTACGACGGGCCGCCCGGCTTCGACGAGCCCCGCCACGGCTTCCCCGGAGGCGCCTCCTCCAGCATCTCCTTCTCCGGGTTCGGGGAGTCCTGAGCCAGAGCCGCCAACAGCGGCCTGCGATGGACAGGAACCGCAGACTGCCTTAGGCTCCCCTAAGTTAGCTAAGGCTTACTTAAGGATGAGAAATGCGGAACGTCGGCAGAGTGCTGGCCGTGGTGGGTTCACTGGCCGTCGCCATGGTCACAGCGGGGTGTGGAAGTTCGGCGGGTACGGCTTCGCCGGGTTCGTCGGCTTCCACGGACAAGCCGACGATCACGCTCTACAACGCCCAGCACGAAGACCTCATGAAACTGATGGTCGCGGGGTTCACCAAGGAGACCGGGATCAAGGTGGACATCCGGTCCGGGGAAGACCCCGACATGGCAAACCAGATCGTCCAGGAGGGGCCCGCTTCACCAGGGGACGTCTTCGCGACCGAGAACTCCCCCGCGATGACGCTGGTGGACAGTAAGGGCGGGCTGGCCAATCTCGACCCGGCCACGCTGTCCCAGGTGGGCAAGCAGTACGCGCCCACCACGGGGAACTGGGTCGGGTTCGCGGCGCGCTCCACGGTGCTGGCGTACAACTCCCAGCAGCTCACGCCCGCGCAACTGCCCGCGTCGGTCATGGACCTGGCGCAGCCGCAGTGGAAGGGGAAGTTCGGCGTCGCGGCCGCCGGTGCCGACTTCCAGGCCATCGTCAGCGCGGTGCTCGCGCTGAAGGGCGAGGCCGCCACCGCCGAATGGCTCAAGGGACTCAAGGCGAACGCGAAGATCTACCAGGGCAACGGCGCCGCGATGCGTGCGGTGAACGCCGGGGAGATCGCGGCAGCCGTGATCTACCACTACTACTGGTACCAGGACCGCGCCGAGGCGGGCACCAACAGCAAGAACGTCGAGCTCCACTTCTTCGGCGGCAAGGACCCCGGCGCGTTCCTCGGCGTCTCCGGGGCAGGCGTGCTCAAGGCCAGCAAGCACCAGGCCGAGGCTCAGGCGCTGGTGAAGTACCTCACCGGCAAGAACGGCCAGCAGGTGCTGGCCGACAGCAATGCCATGGAATACTCCATCTCCGCTGACGTGCCGACCAATCCCAAGCTCAAGCCGCTCAGCGAGCTGAGCCCGCCGGACGTCGAGATCTCATCGCTCAACGGGCCGAAGGTCACCGAGCTCATGCGGCAGGCAGGTCTGCTCTGAGCACCGTCCCACTCTCCCGGAGTGCGAACAGGAGGGTACGCCGCGATGGGGCGTACCCTCCGCTGCTGCTCGTCCTGTGCGCAGTCGTGGGCCTCGTCGCCGCCATCCCGCTGGTCTTCGTCGTCGCCTACACCATCGGCATCGGCTGGGACCAGGCCTGGCGGCTGATCGTCCGGCCGCGCGTCGGCGAGCTGCTGCTGAACACCACCGAACTGATGGTGGGCTGCATGGTCGCGAGCGCGGTGGTCGGCACCGGCGCGGCGTGGCTGGTGGAGCGTACGAACCTGCCGGGACGCAAGGTCTGGCACGTGCTGCTGGCGGCGCCACTCGCGGTTCCCGCGTTCGTCACCAGCTTCGGCTGGGTCTCGATCACCGGTGCTGTCGAAGGCCCGGGCGGCGCCATGCTCGTCGTGACCCTGGCCTACTACCCGCTGGTGTACCTGCCGGTGGCCGCGGCCCTGCGCGGCCTCGACCCCGCGCTGGAGGAGACCGCCCGCTCGCTCGGCCTTGGGCCGTGGCGTACGCTCGCCCGGGTGGTCCTCCCTCAGCTACGCCCGGCGCTACTCGGGGGAGTCCTGCTCATCGGACTGCACCTGCTCGCCGAGTTCGGCGCCCTGCAGATGTTGCGCTTCCCGACGTTCACCACCGCGATCTACGACCAGTACCGCTCCGCGTACGACGACCAGTCCGCCAACATGCTGGCGAGCGTGCTGGTGGTGTTCTGCGCACTGCTACTGGTCGCCGAGCTCCGCCTGCGAGGGCGCCGGCGCTACGCACGCGTCGGCTCCGGTGCGGCCAGAAAGGCCCAGCCCGTACGCCTTGGCCTCCTCGCCGTGCCGTCCACCCTCGCGGTGCTCGCCGTGGTGATCCTCGCGCTCGGCGTGCCGTTGGGCAGCCTCGTGTACTGGCTCGTCGTGGGCGCCTCGACGGCGTTCCCGCTGGCCACCCTGGCGCTCACCGCGGGCACCACGATCGGGCTGGCGCTGATGGCCGCCCTGCTCACGGCCGGATGCGCACTGCCGGTCGCGTGGCTGGCGGTACGCCATCGTGGCCGGGTGAGCAGCCTTGTCGAGCGCAGCACATATGTGGGAAACGCCCTCCCGGGCATCGTGGTCGCGCTGGCGCTGATCACCGTGTCGATCCGGTTCGCACAGCCCGCGTACCAGACGACCGGGCTGCTGCTGGTGGCCTACGTGATCATGTTCCTGCCGCGTGCGATGGTCAGCGCCCGAACGGCGATCGCCCAGGTTCCCCCCGTCCTCGACGACGTCGCCCACTCGCTGGGGGCCCGCGGCACGGCGACGATGCGCCGGGTGATCCTGCCGCTGATCGCCCCGGGGATCGGCGCCGGTGCCGCGCTGGTGTTCCTCGCCGTCCTCACCGAGCTCACCGCGACGCTGCTGCTCTCCCCCACCGGCACCCAGACTCTGGCCACCCAGTTCTGGGGCTCGGTCCGTGACGTCGACTACGGGGCGGGTGCCCCGTACGCGGCACTGATGGTGCTGATCTCCGCACCGGCCACCTACCTGCTCACCATCGCCACGAGGAGGTCCGCGTGACCGCCCTGACCATCCGGCGGCTCACCAAGAGCTTCGGATCCGTACAGGCACTGGCCGGCGTCGACCTCGACGTGCCCGAGCACGGCATCACCGCCGTGCTCGGGCCCTCAGGCTGCGGCAAGACCACCCTGCTGCGCCTGGTCGCGGGCTTCGCCACCCCTGACGGGGGCACCATCGCCTTCGGCGACTCCATGGTCTCCGGGCCCGGTACGGCGGTCCCGCCCCAGCGACGCAAGGTCGGTTACGTCCCGCAGGAAGGGGCGCTGTTTCCGCACCTCAGCGTCGCCGACAACATCACCTTCGGCCTCCCCCGAGCGGACCGCCGCTCCCGCCGGCAGCTGGACGAGCTGCTCGACCTGGTCGAACTCGACGCCGCGACCGCCAAGCGGCAACCGCACGAACTGTCCGGAGGGCAGCAGCAGCGTGTCGCCCTCGCCCGTGCGCTGGCTCCCCGGCCCTCGATCGTCCTGCTGGACGAGCCCTTCTCCTCTCTGGACGCGAGTCTGCGGCTGTCCACGGGCCAGGCCGTTGCCCAGGCACTGCAATCGGCCAAGGCCACGGCGATCCTGGTGACGCACGACCAGAACGAGGCCCTGTCACTCGCCGACCAGGTGGCGGTCATGCGCCAGGGGCGCCTGGTGCAAGTCGGAACCCCCGACGACGTCTACACCACCCCCGCTGATCCCGCCGTCGCCAACTTCGTCGGCGCCGCGGTACTCATCCCCGCCGTCATCAGCGGCACGACGGCCCGGTGCGCGCTCGGCGAGCTGGCCACCCGCCCGGGCACCGTACAGGGCGAGGCGCAGGTGCTGATCCGCCCCGAGCAGATAGAGATCCTGTCGGAAGGCACCGGCGTGCCGGCCGTCATCGACGCGATCACCTACTTCGGCCACGATGCCACCGTGGCGCTGACCCTCCAGCCGGACGGCCCGCAGGTGACGGCTCGCGTCAGCGGCACGCGCACCCCCCGCCCCGGCACCCCCGTCCACCTCACCGTGACCGGCCCGGTCATCGCCTACAGCAGTGCGGCGACGTAAGCGAACGGATGGCACCGTACGCTGTTGTCCAACGGGAACAACAAGAAGGGAACAGGTGCCATGGGTTCACTTAGCCCGATGCATTGGGTGATCGTGGCGTTGGCGTTCGTGGTCCTGTTCGGCGCGAAGAAACTGCCCGACACCGCTCGCGCCCTGGGACAGTCGCTGCGGATCTTCAAGGCGGAGACCACCAAGATGGACGAGCAGAATCCCGCCGGCCAGGCCCAGCGACCGGCCGAGACCTCACTGCCGGCCGAGCAGATCGCGGCCGCACCAGAACCATCTCTGGAGGAGCAAGCCCGGCTCCTGGAGGAGCGGGCCGCCGCACTGCGCGCGCAGGCGGGCACTCCGCGAGATCAACACAGCTAGGGCCTGTTTCCTGGATCACGTGCGGAGCCATATGACCAAGGTGGCGACAGTGATGGTCCCGAGGTAGATGTAGGCGCGCTTGTCGTAGCGGGTGGCTACGGCCCGGAAGTTCTTCAGCCGGTTGATCGCCCGCTCGACAACGTTGCGTTTCTTGTAGCGGTCGGCGTCAAACCCGGTCGGACGCCCGCCGGCCGAGCCGCGCCTGCGCCGGTTGGCCCGCTGATCACGCGGCTCGGGAATGGTGTGCCGGATCTTGCGGCGGCGCAGGTAGGCCCGGTTGGCGCGGGAACTATAGGCCTTGTCGGCACTCACACTGTCAGGGCGGGTACGCGGCCGGCCCGGACCGATACGCGGGATGCCGATCGCCTCCAGCACCGGCCGAAACTGCGGACTGTCCCCGTGCTGCCCAGGGGTTATCAACATCGACAGCGGACGGCACCGCCCATCGGCGGACAAGTGGATCTTGGTGGAGAATCCACCCCGCGAGCGTCCTAAGCACTCGCCTGTCTGACCACCTCTTCCAACTGGACGCGCAGCCCCCGCCACACCGGATCGCCCCGCTTTGTCCCGGCCGATCCCCCCTTTAACGCCGAAACCGGCGGCGGCGTACGCGGGGCACCAGCCGCGTGCTGGTGCGCCCGCGTGATCGTGGAATCCACCGACACATCCCAATCCACCCGGCCCGCAGCATCCTCGGCCGCCTGGACCACGGCCAGCAGCCGCTCCCACGTGCCATCCGCCGACCAGCGGCGATGCCGCTTGTAAACCGTCACCCACGACCCGAACCGCTCAGGAAGATCGCGCCACGGTACCCCCGTACGCGCCCGGTAGAACACCCCGTTGAGCACCATCCGATGATCGTTCCACCGGCCTCCGCGTGCCCCGCCCGGCGGTAACAAAGGCTCCAGCCGCTCCCACTCCGCGTTCGTTAGATCACCACGACCCATACACCAAGCGTCACCAACCCGGCGCCCGCTGTCAGGAGATCTAAGAAACAGCTCCTAGGAGTGTCCTGAAGATCTTGGTGTGGTGGGTTGGTATGACCTGGCCCGTCGGCCGACTATGGGGTGGTGGGTGTGAGCATCCAGGTGTTGTTGAGGTAGGCGAGTCCTAAGTTGACCAGGCGGCGGAGGTTGAGAGCGGCGGCGCGGTGGTGGAGCCAGCGGTCGTTGCCGTGGGTGCCGCGGTAGGGCAGGCGGCGGTTGCCGCGAGCGACCAGCCAGGCGACGGCGCGTTCGACCATGGGCCGCCAGCGTCGGTAGTCGTCCTGCCAGTCAGGGTCGGTGGCGGCCTGGTGGCGGGCGGCGGCTTGCAGGTCGTGGTGGGGGCGGATGGTGAGGATGCGACCGGTCTTGGCGGTGGTGCACTGATCGCGCAGAGGGCAGGCGGCGCACAGGCCGGTGAAGGTGGCGCGGCGCTGCTGGTAGCGGCCTGCGGGAGCAGCGAGTGCGACGATGTGCCCGGCGGGACAGGTGACCATGCCGGCGGTGGTGTCGATGTGGAAGTCGTCCAGGGTGAACCCGCCGGGGACGGCGGGCTTGAGCGCGGGTGGCTTGATCAGCAGCCGGTGCCCGGCGGCTGTCAGGGCGGCGCGTAGATCGGCCGCGGCGTAGGCGGCATCGGCCAGGATCTGCAGCGGGCCGCTCTCACCGCAGAGCAGTTGGGGGGTGAGGGCGGCTTCGTGGTGGTCGGCTCCGGCGCCGGGGCGCAGGGCGACCGCGGTGAACAGGCCGGTCTCCGGTTCGACGGCCAGGTGGGCCTTGTAGCCGTCCTGTCGCTGCTGCGCGCTCTTGTGGATGTGGCGGGCCTCGGGATCGACGGTGGAGATGATCCGGTCTGGAGAGGTGCGGCGGGCGATCCGCCACCGTCCGTCGGTGCCGTCGGAGCCGTCGGCGGGCTCGACGTCTTGGCCGGCGATCAGTGCCAGCAGGCCGACCGCGCCAGCCGCAGGTTCGTCCAGGTCCTGTCCGGCCACCTGGTCCAGCAGGGTGAGCGCGTCGGTGACCAGGCCGCTGACCAGGGCGGTCTTGGCCTGCTCATCGTCCCAGGCGATCTTCGGCTTGCCCGGGTCGGTGTAATCGTGGGCGTGGCAGTGTGTCGCGACGATCGCGGCGGCCCCGGGCACCTGGCGGGCCACCCGGCGGATCGCGGCGATGAGCTGGGTGATGGTGTCCTGGGTGGCGACCGCGTCGGTGAGCACTGTCGAGTCCAGCGCCCGCCGTATCCGGCCTGCCAGCACCCCGGTCTGTGCGATCACGGCGCGGACGGTCTGGAAGATCCGGTCCGGGTCGGCAGAGCGGGCCAGGCGGCGCCGGAAATAGATCAACAGCGACGGATCGAACCCCTGGTCGTATAACCCCAGCCCGCAGGCGGCCTTCCACCGCAGATCGAACCGCAGCGCTGCAACCGCTTCTGCGTCCGACAGGCCGTGCAGTGCTTGCAGCACCACCACCGTCGCCAGCAGATCCGGCGGGACCGACGGCCGCCCGTTGACCGGCGCGTACATGTCCGCAAAAGACTCCGGCGGGAACAACACCCGCCGGTGTTCGGCCAGGAACGCGAATACGCTCCCGGCCGGGATCAACTCCCGGCACACGACCCACACCTCAGGCCCGGCCGGAGCCATCCGACGGCCCATCATGACCCGAGTGTGAATCCTCGATCCCGATCTGAAAAGACCACCAAGATCTTCAGGACACTCCTAGGGCTTGCGGGCGATCCCGCCGTACATGAGCCGCTGACCCACCGTCAGGCGTCCTGGGTGGAGGCGCAGAAGTGAGTGATGAAGAGGTGGCTGCCCGACGGGACGGCCGCCATGTAGGCCTCGACGATCCCGCGGGGGTCCTCGTCGTCGTGCCAGGATGCCGACCAGCATCACACCCACCGGCTGGTCGAAGTCGATGAGCTTCTTGACGGCCGGGTCGCGCAGGTCGGAGGTGACGACCGCCGTACCGTCGTTCTCCGCCAGCAGCGCCCGGCCGTGGGCCAGCACCATCGGATCGTTGTCGACGTAGACGACCCGTGACCCGGGGTTCGCGCGCTGCGCGACGTGGTGGGTGTTCTCCACGGTCGGCAGCCCGGAGCCCAGGTCGATGAACTGGGCGATGCCCTGGCCGGACAGGAACCGCACCCCTCGGCCGAGGATCTCCCGGTTGCAGGTCGCCACGTCGTAGATCTCGGGTACGACCTTCACGATCTCGGCGACGAAGGCGCGGTCGACCTCGAAGTTGTCCTTGCCGTTGAGGACGACGTCGTAGGCCCTCGCGATGCTCGGCCTGGTCTTGTCGATGCTGCCCTTCCACTCATCCGACCTATCAGCCACAGGGGATTCCCAACTAGTGATCCCGGACGATCCGGGTGATCATATGGCGTGGAAGATCGGGAAACGTTCGACGATGAACGCGCGGCCGGTGTTGGCGATATGGAAATCGATATCGATTGATTTCTAAGACCGATATTAGACATCTCCTGATCACATCTGCTTTGCTCCTGATCTCTGACATACGGCAAGCAAAGGATTTGACATGCGATACTTCCGCGCCCGCCGGCTCGCGGCCGCGCTGCCCGCGACCGCCTTGGCGATCTCCCTCCTGTCCGGTTGCGGCCCCGGCGCGGAAACAGCCTCGGCCGCGCCGGCAGCGGCAACGGCGCCGGCGACCCCGGCGGCGGCGGCAACGGCGCCGGCGACCCCGGCGGCGGCAGCGGCAGCGGCGCCGGCGGCGGTTTCGGGAGAGGTCCAGGTCAGGAAGGACCTGCGCAAGCTGGAGGTGTCCTTCAAGGGCCGCATCGGCGCGTACGCCATCGACACGGCCACCGGCAAGACGGTGACGTATCGGGCGGGCGAGCGCTTCCCGTTGCTGTCCACCTTCAAGGCGCCCCTCTGCGCGGCCGTGCTGCACAAGGCGCGCACCTCCGAGCCCGGCCTGATGAGCAAGGTCGTCAAGTGGACGGCCGCCGACCTGAAGCCCAACTCGCCGATCACCGAGAAGCACGTCGAGGACGGCCTGAGCGTCGCCCAGTTGTGCGAGGCGGCCGTCACGATGAGCGACGGCACCGCGTCCAACCTGCTGATCAAGCAGATCGGCGGGGCCGCCGGCCTGACGAAGTACTTCCGCACGCTGAAGGACCCGATCTCCCGTATGGACCGCCGGCACCCCGAACTCAACGACTGGACCCCCAAGGAGAAGCGCGACACCACCACGCCCGCGGCCATCGGCCGCGACCTGCGCGTGCTCACGACCGGGAAGGCGCTGCACGCCAAGGACCGGGAGCAGCTCAACGCCTGGCTGATCGCGAACAAGACCGGCGACGAGCGCATCCGCGCCGGCCTGCCCAAGACCTGGACGATCGGCGACAAGACCGGCACCAACTCCTCGGGGTTCGGCGGTGGGAACGACATCGCCGTCATCTGGCCCGAGAAGGGCGCCGCTCCCATCATCATGGCGATCTACACCAACCGCTCCGCGGGCCTCGCCACCGACAACAAGGCCATCGCGAAGACCGCCACCATCCTGGCCCGCGGACTCGGCAAGCTCTGAGGCCCAGCCGGGGGACGAAGATCGTACGTCTCGCCGCCGCGGGCGCCGGTACTCGTGGCCGGGATCGCGATCCCGGCCCAGGGGCTCGGTCGCGGAGGCATCCGCGACCTCGCCGCGGCAAGCCCGATCCAGGCGAATTCGAGAGGATTGTGCAAGCTCCGGCGCGGATCGGTCTACCGCGGACCACGCGGATCGCGCTTACATGGCGGGGACATTCCGACACAAAGGAGGAGCGTTCATGCCGCTCGATCACTACGTCACCCTCGGCAGGTCGGGGCTGCGGGTCAGCCCGTTCGCGCTCGGAGCCATGACCTTCGGAGAGGATCCGGGGGCTGCCGGGTGCAGCGTCGAGGAGTCAGAGAAGATCTTGGCGACCTACCTCGATCTGGGAGGGAACTTCATCGACACCGCGAACTTCTACACCAACGGCCACTCCGAGAAGATCCTCGGGGACTGGTTCGCCGCCCACCCCGGCCGGCGTGAGCGTGTGGTGCTGGCGTCGAAATTCTTCGCCAACCTCTTCCCCGGTGACCCGAACGGTGGCGGTGCGGGCCGGTCGTCGATCATTGCCCAGCTCGACGAGTCCCTGCGCCGGATGCGCACCGACTACTTGGACCTGTATTGGCTGCACAACTGGGACCGGCACACTCCGATCGAGGAAACGTTGCGCACCCTCGACGACCTCGTCCGGGCCGGAAAGATCCGCTACATCGGGTTCTCCAACACCCCGGGCTGGGTCACCGCACAGGCCCAGACGACGGCGCTGCTGAAGGGCTGGACGCCGCTGATCGCGCTGCAGGTCGAGTACTCGCTGTTGGCCCGCACCGTCGAGGGCGAACTCGCGCCACTCGCGCTCGACCAGGGCATGGCGCTGGTTCCCTGGAGCCCGCTGAAGAACGGTTTCCTGTCGGGCAAGTACCGGCGCGGTACACAGGTCACCGACTCCGCCCGCACGGCCTTCGTCGGCGGCCCCAGCGAGGAGGAGTTCACGGTCATCGACGCCGTCGCCGCGATCGCCGGCGAACTCGGGACCACGTCCGCGGCGGTGGCGCTGGCCTGGCTGCGCGCCCGTGAAGGCACCGTCGTGCCCATCCTCGGCGCCAGGCGCATGGAACATCTCAAGGACAACCTCACCGCCCTGGAAGTGCCCCTCAGCCCGGAGCACCTCCGGGTACTGGACGAGGTGTCGGCCCCGACCCTGAACTACCCGGCACCGATGCACGGCGCGTCGCGCGCGATGTTGCAGTTCGCCGGAGCCACGGTGGACGGTGACCCGTCGACCGTCTATCCCCCGCTGACGCAGAGCTCCGTCCGCTACTGAGCGTCCGCGCCGCAGACGGTGCGCCTCGCGTCGGGAGTCGCGGCCTTGCCTCCCCCACGCGGATTTCGAACGATCATCGGATGTGCCAACCAAATGCCGGCTCTGACAGTCTCATCTGTCATGAAGCCTTCCGCGAAGCCCTCGGCGTCTCTCAGCGTTCTCTTCCGGACCACGACGGTCGCCGCCACGGTCGCCGCCACGCTGGTCGCCGGGGCGGTCGCCGCCGACGCCGCCACCATCCCGAAGTTCAAGCAGCCCAAGATATTCGGGACGTCCTTCCAGACCGATCCGCGCCACGACTTCACCAAGCGGATCAGCACGCGGCACGACGGCATCCTGCGCGGTTGGGTCACGTACTACAAGGCCGGGGTGGCCGAGTACACGCCGATCAAGTGGGTGAAGGACAAGACCGGCAACACCGAAGGATGGTTCACCGGCCCGCCCGAGGGCGACGTCACCGCCTACGCCTCCCCCGTCTCGGCGAAGCTCGCGTACTACAGCGCCACCGGGTGCAAGGGCACGGAGGTGACCGTGGACCACAAGGGCTTGGGCGACAAGCGCTGTTCGAGCAAGGTGGTCACCTCCCGCCTGAAGTCCGGCCGGCGTCCGGCGCTCATCACCGTGTACAAAGGCAAGATCGTGAAGTTCCAGGAGATCTTCACCCCCTGACGACCGGGCGCCTCGCCGCCGGTCGGCCAGCCGGGGCCCTGATCACCGCCGACATCGCTCCCGCGTCGGTGCACGCCCTCACCGCCTGGCCCGTCCGCGCCGGTGTAACGCGGCCGGGACCTGCGGTATTGGGTCGCGTGGGCGCGGTGGCGCCGGTCCGAGTACGTCGACAGCGCCGGTCTGACCGTGCTGTTCGCCCATGCCTCTGGCATCGAACTCGTCGCCAACTCTCTCCTGGCCCCCGTGCTGTCCATCTCCGGGCTCGCGGACGTCACCACGGTCCACGGACTCTGAGCCCAGCCCAGATTGAGGCGGCCGGAACCCGGCGCGCCCTCGCACCTCATGAACACAGCGAAGCCTGATCGCGACATGTTTCTGAAAGCGGCGCCGGTCGCATGCGGACATGCTGGCCCAGCACTCCGATCGCCCCTTCCCGCCCACAGAAGGACTGACATGTGGCTCAACCGCGTCGCGACCGCTCTGCTTCTCCTCGTCGGGGCGGTGAACCTCCTGCCCGGCTTCGTCGCGTTCGCGCCGTCCCAGATCACGACGGCGTACGGAGTGTCGGTCGACGGCCCCGGCTCCGCCGACTTGGCGATGCTCCTGCGCCACCGGGCCGTCCTGCTGGGGCTCGTCGGACTCTCCCTGATCTGCGCGGCGTTCATCCCGTCACTGCGCATCCCCGCCGTTACGGCCGGCGCGATCAGCATGGGATCGTTCCTGCTGCTCGCGTACTCCACGTCGGGTCTCAACAGCGCGACGACGCGCGTGGCGCGGATCGACATAGCGGCGACCGTGTTGCTGGCCGTCGCCGCCGTCCTCATCTGGCGGAAGAACCCCTGACTCTCTCCGGGCAGGTGGCACGGTGGCGCGCCTGCGAAGGCGCCGCGAAGCCGGTGCTCAGTAGAGGGCGCGGACGCTGCCGCCGTCGACGCCCCATACCGAGCCGGTCACGAACGACGACAGCGGGCTGGCCAGGAACACCATCACGTTGGCCACCTCCTCGGGCGTGCCGAGCCGGTGGAGGGGGAGCTGCCGTAGCCGCATCTCGTGCTCGACGGCCGCCATCGGCTCCAGGCCGTGCAGCTCGGACAGGGTGTCGGCGAAGCCTCCCGGCTTGGTCCAGAACGGCGTCCAGATGGGTCCGGGGGCCACGGCGTTGACGCGGATGTGCGGGCCCTCGGCGCGGGCCAGCCCCTTGGTGACCGCGAGGACGGCGGCCTTGGAAGCGGCGTAGTCGATGGGCTGGGTCTCGGGCTGCCGGGCCAGGTCGGAGGCGTTGTTGATGATCGCCGGGGAGTTCCGCGAGGCGCGCAGGTGTGGCAGCGCGGCCCGGCTGACTCGCACGTAGCTCATGAAGTTGAGGTTCATGGTGTGCAGCCACTCGTCATCGGTGAGCTGGTCGAAGGTCCGGACCGCGCCGGAGCCCACATTGTTGACCAGGATGTCGAGGCCGCCGAGGATGTCGAGCGCGGCTCCGACGGCCGTCTCGCAGCCGGTCAGGGTGGACAGGTCGGCAGGGGCCGGGCTGAAGGCGCCGCCGAGCGCCTCTGTCTCGCTCGCCAGCTCGGCCAGCAGCTTCTCGTCATGGTCGGCGGCGACCACGTCGGCGCCTTCGGCGAGCATGGCGCGGACGACGGCCGCGCCGATGCCGGAGGCGCCTCCGGTCACGAGGACCTTGCGTCCTTCGAGGTTCACCTGCATTGTCGCTCCATTCGGGTGTTATGGGGTCGTGCGTCACACATCGGCGGCGATGTACTTGGTCTCCAGGAACTCGTGGATGCCGTCGAATCCGCCCTCGCGTCCGAGGCCGCTCTGCTTGTATCCGCCGAACGGGGCGGCCGGGTCGGACAGCACGCCCCGGTTGACGGCGACCATGCCGGATTCGAGCCGGTCGGCGACCTGAAGCCCTCGGCGCAGGTCGCCGGAGTAGACGTAGCTGATGAGCCCGAAGGGGGTGCCGTTGGCGCGGGCCACCGCCTCCTCGTCGTCGTCGAACGTCACGATCGGGGCGACCGGCCCGAAGATCTCGACGTCGAGGATGTCCGCGTCCGGCGCGACGTCCGCGAGGACCGTCGGAGGGTAGAACGCGCCCGGCCCGGCCGGGACCGAGCCGCCGGCCACGGGCCGCGCGCCCGCTCCGGTGGCGCGGTCGACCAGCTCGGCGACCTTCCCGCGCTCGGCGGTGGACACCAGCGAGCCGATCTCGCTGGACGGGTCGAGCCCGGGTCCGACCTTCAGCCCCGCCATCGCGTGCGCGAGGGCCGAGGTGAACTCCTCCGCGACGGAACGGTGGACATAGAAGCGGTTGGCCGCCGTGCAGGCCGCGCCGCCGTTGCGCAGCTTGGCCACCATCGCGCCCTGGACGGCGGCGGTGACGTCCGCCCCGGCCAGCACCAGGAACGGCGCGTTGCCGCCGAGTTCCATCGACGTCCGCACGACCTGGTCGGCCGCCTCGCGCAGCAGGACCCTCCCCACCTCGGTCGATCCCGTGAACGACAGGTTGGTGACGCGCGGGTCGTGCAGCATCTCGCGGACGCGCTGGGCGGTCGGGGCGGCGACGACGACGTTGACCACGCCGTCGGGGACCCCCGCGCGCCGCAGGACGTCGGCGATCGCCAACGCGGTGAGGGGGGTCTCGGTGGCGGGCTTGAGCACGACCGAGCATCCGGCCGCGAGCGCCGGCCCGATCTTGCGGGTGGCCATCGCGGCGGGGAAGTTCCACGGGGTGATGAGCAGCGAGACGCCGACCGGCTGGTGGGTGACGATGATGCGCTTGTCGCCTCCCGGCGCGAGGCGGTAGTCGCCCTGGATCCGGACGGCCTCCTCGGCGAACCAGCGGAAGAACTCGGCGGCGTAGGTCACCTCGGCCTTGGCGTCGGCGAGCACCTTGCCGTTCTCGCGGACGATGAGCTCGGCGATCTGATCGGCCTCCGCGGTCATCAGCTCGAAGGCCCGCCGCAGGATCTCGGCTCGTTCCCTCGGGGCGCGCGCGGCCCAGGGCCCGAGCGCCGAGGAGGCGGCGTCGACCGCCTGGGCGCACTCCTTCTCGCCCGCGACGGCCACCTCGGCGATGGTCTCGTCGAGCGCCGGGTCTCTCACAGGTATGGTCGAGGTCCCCTCGACCCATTCGCCACCGATGAACAGCTCGGACCTGTACTTCACGACGCCTCCAGCTCTTGTGAATCGATGCGCCGGTGCCCCGGCTTGGCACGCTCGTACTGCACTGGCCACGGCACGGCGGCCCCCACCGCGCTCGCAGCCCGCAAGGCCCAGCGGGGGTCGCGGAGCATGGCCCTGCCGAGCAGGACCGCGTCGGCCTTGGCCGAGCCGATGATCTCCTCCGCCTGTTCCGGCTCGGTGATCCTGCCGACGGCCGCCGTACGCACCCCCGCGCCCTCGCGCACCGCGTGGGCCAGGTCGCTCTGGTACGCCCCGTCGGCGGGGATCTCGGCGTCGGGCACCAGCCCGCCCGAGGAGCAGTCGACGAGGTCGACGCCCAGGCCGGCCAGCCTGCGGGCGAACCCGATCGACGACTCCAGGTCCCACCCGCCCGGCACCCAGTCGGTGACCGAGACGCGGACGAACAGCGGGCGGTCCGCGGGCCATTCCTCGCGCACCGCGGCGGCGACTTCGAGGGGGAACCGCATCCGGTTCTCGTAGGACCCGCCGTACCGGTCCTGCCGCCGGTTGCTCAACGGGGAGAGGAACTCGTGCAGCAGGTATCCGTGGGCGGCGTGCAGTTCCACGACGTCGAACCCCGCGTGCAGGGCCCGTACGGCGGAGGCGGCGAAGGCTCGCCGGGTGGCGTCGATGTCGCCGAGGGTCATGGCCGCCGGCGCGGGCAGGTCGCCGTAGGGAACGGCGGAGGGCGCCAGCGTGGGCCAGCCGCCCTCCGCGGGCGGCACCCACACCTCGCCCGTCCACGGCGTCGAGGTCGACCCCTTGCGCCCGGCGTGGGAGAGCTGGATACCCAGCGGCGTCTTCTGGCTGTGCGCGTACCGCACGACGCGCGCCCACGCCTCGGCCTGCTCGTCGGACCACAGTCCGGCGCAGTGGGGGCTGATCCGTCCCGCCGGGGTGACGCCGGTCGACTCCGCGACGATCAGGCCGGCGCCGCCGCTCGCGAGCGATCCCAGGTGCACGAGGTGCCAGTCGCCCACGACGCCGTCCACGGCCGAGTACTGGCACATCGGCGACACCCAGGCACGGTTGCGGAAGGTCGCGCCCCGGACGGTCAGCGGCGTGAACAGGTGCGAGGTGCTCACGGACGCCGCCCGCCGTCCGGGCTGAGCATCACCTTGGCGTGCCCGGCCGAGTCCCGCGCGGCCGAAAGGGCGGCGGCGCAGTCCTCGAACGCGAACACGTCGGACACCAGCGGTTCGAGGTCGAGCCCGGTGCGGTCGAGCAGCCGCAGCGCCGGCTCCCAGATGTGCGGCGGGGCTCCGGTGGACGAGAGCACTCGCAGATTGTGGTTCTGGATCTGGTGCAGGGAGACCTGGGCCGAGCGCCGGTGCGACAGGCCCATGAACAGCAGCCGGGCGTCCCGCGCGGTGACGTCGAAGGCCGCGGCCTGCGCCGAGGGCGCGCCCGACGCCTCGACGACCAGGTCCGCGCCCCGCCCGCCGAGGGCCCGCAGGACGCGCGCCGCGGTGTCCTCCCCCTCGGCGACCTGGACACAGTGGTCCGCGCCGAGCGCATCGGCGATCCTGAGCCGCTCGCCGCTGGGATCGACGGCGACGACCCGCGCGCCCAGGCTCCGGACCAGGCCGACCATGGACAGCCCGATCGCGCCGCATCCGAGGACCGCGACGGTGTGCCCGGCGTCGGCTCCCCCGGCGGTGCGCAGCCCCTGCAGGCAGCAGGCGAGCGGTTCGACCAGGGCGGCGCGCAGCGACGAGACCGCGGGTGGCACCGCGAAGCACATCGCCTCGGGCACGGTGAAGGTGTCCGCCATGGCGCCGTCGGTGGACACGCCGAACCAGACGTTGCCGCCGAGCGAGCCGTGGCCGATCACGCGGTCGCCGGGGCGGAACCGGGAGACGCACGCGCCGGCCTCGACGACCACGCCGGACCACTCGTGGCCGAGCACGTGCGGGAACTCCACCTCGAAGCCCGGGTCCATCACTCCGAAGATCTGTTCCAGGTCCGACCCGCAGATGCCGACGTAGTCGGGGCGGACGCGCACGGCGTCGGCGGCCAGCGGTGGCGTCGGCAGCAGGTCGCAGCTGACCGTGATGCCGCCCGCGCCCTGGTGGACCACCACGGCCCGGCGCGCGGCGCCCGCGTCGTAGGTCGTCGTCATCAGCCCTCCTCAGTGGACGATCAGGCCGCCGTCGACAACGAGTTGCGCCCCGGTGATGAAGGACGCCTCGTCCGAGGCGAGGAACAGCACGGCGTTGGCGACCTCGGCGGCGCTGCCGGCCCTGCCGAGCGGCGTCTGCCGCACCAGCTCCGCCGAGATCTCCGGGTCCTGGGCGTCGGTCATCGGCGTGGTGATCAGGCCAGGGTGCACCGAGTTGACCCGGATGCCGTCGGCCGCGTAGGAGATCGCCGCGTTCTTGGTCATGACCGTCACGGCGCCCTTGGACGCCTGGTACGCCGCGACGCCGGCCGAGCCGATGAGGCCCCACGCGGAGGACATGTTGACGATCGCCCCCGCTCCGGCCCGCCGCATGACGGGGATGACCGAGCGCATGCCGTAGAAGACGCCGGTCTGGTTGGTGGCGACGATGCGGTGCCAGTCGTCCAGCGGGATCTCGGTCAGCGAGTCGTAGGAGCCGACGAAGCCGGCGCAGTTGAACAGCACGTCGACGCGCCCGTGCCTGCCGTCGATCTCCTCGACCAGGCCCGCCCAGGCGGGAAGGTCGGAGACGTCGAGCTTCCTGTGGAAGACGCGGTCCTCGTCGCGGGGGCCGGCCGCGATGTCGGCGGCGTAGACCAGGGCCCCCTCCCGCGCGAACCGTTCCGCCGTGGCCCTGCCGATGCCGCTCGCGGCGCCGGTGACGATGCAGATCTTGTCCGCCAGCCGCATTGCCTATTCCTTTCCGTTGGTCTCGCGTGCCGCGTCGGCGGCGTCGAACCGCCCGGCCGCCGTGGTGTACGCCTCGGCGACGGCGGATTCCAGGGGGCGCGCCCGGTAGGTTTCGGAGAGGATCTCGACGCCCCAGGGCCCGGTCCACCCGATGTCGCGCATGACGTTGATGAACTCGGCGACCCGGAAGGAGCCCTGGCCGCACAGCCGCCGCCGCAGGACGGTGTCGGTGTAGCCGTCCCCGACCTGCTGGGCGTCGCCGTCGTCGAGCTCCACGCCCTTGATGAGCGCGAGCGGCACCTGGGCGAGCTCCTCCAGGGTCGCGCCGCCGCGCTCGACGTGCCACAGGTCGACCATCAGGCCGCCCGCCGGGTGGCCGGCGGTCCTCACGAGGTCGAGGCCCCGCGCGAGGGTGTCGACGTTGGAGAACGGCATGAACTCCAGCGCGACGGTGGTCCCGGCCGCCGCGAACGCCTCGCAGACCCGGTGGAATCCCGCCGCCCAGCGGTCGCGCTCGAACGGGCCGCCCGTGATGTCCGGCCCGACCTTGACGTGGTGCGGGGACAGCGCCTCCGAGGCCTCCACCAGGAGTTTCAGCGTGCGGTCGGACTCGTGGCGTTCGGGCTCGTCCTTCCACCAGTCGGTGAGGAACTCCAGCTCGAGCGTCGTGATGCCGTTGTCGTCGAGTACCTTACGCAGCGTCGGCAGGTCCGACGTGCGAAGGAAGGCCTCAAGGTCGACGTGCATCAGCCCGAAGCCGGTGAACCCCGCTCGGGCCGCCTGCTCGACGCGGGCGGGCAGCGGTAGCGGGCTGGCGTCCCGGCCGGGCAGGGGGACGGCGTCGCCGGCCGTCGTCCAGCAGGTGGCCAGCAGGTCATGGTGCGTCATCGGGGTTGGCTCCTCGGGAAGGGTGTGGCGGCCCGGTGTCAGTACGGGTTCGCGACGAACAGTTCCTGCGCGGGGAACAGCGTGATGACCTTGGCCCCCTGCGAGGTCACGACGACCTCCTCCTCGATGCGCGCCGCGGACGCGCCGTCGGAGGCCGGGCAGTAGGTCTCCAGTGCGAAGACCATCCCCTCCTCGATCCTGACCGGGTGCTCGATCGAGTTGAGGCGCGAGATGATCGGCCGCTCGTGCAGGCCGAGCCCGAGCCCGTGGCCGAACTGGAGCCCGAACGCCTCCATCTCGGAGGCGAAGCCGAACTCCTGGGCGGTGGGCCACGCCTTGGCGATCTCGTCGGTCCAGGTGCCCGGCTTGACCAGCTCGATCGCGGCATCGATCCACTCGCGGGCCTTGGTGTACGCGTCGCGCTGCGAGGGGGTCGATGAGCCGACGTTCAGCGTGCGGTAGTAGCAGGTCCGGTAGCCGTTGTAGGACTGGATGATGTCGAAGAAGCAGGTGTCGCCCGGGCGGATGATGCGGTCGGTGAAGTTGTGCGGGTGCGGGTTGCACCGCTCCCCCGACACCGCGTTGATCGCCTCGACGTCGTCGGAGCCCATCTCGTAGAGGTAGGCGTTGGCGAGGGCCACCAGGTCGTTCTCCCGGATGCCCGGCTTGAGCGCGTCCGAGATCTTCTGGTAGACGCCGTCTACCATCGCGGCGGCCTGCGACAGCAGCAGGATCTCGTCCATGCTCTTGATCTGCCGGGCCTCCAGCATCACCTGCTGGCCGTCGGCCACGGTGAGGCCCGCCTGCTGCATGGCCAGCATCATCGGCGGCTCGGCGATGTCGACGCCGACGGGGGCGTCCTGCTGCCCGGCCTCGACGAGCAGGTCACGGATCTCCTGCACGGCCCGGGTGAACAGGCCGACCTCGGGGGCCACCGCGCCGCGCAGGCCCACCATGCCGGCGCGGCAGTTCTCGGGCAGCAGCCACGGAGCGTAGAGCCTGTGGTGCTTGGCGGCCGAGCCGAAGTCCCACAGCACCGGCTCGCGCCCGCGTACCAGCAGCGCGTAGCGGGTCATCTTGTCGCGCGACCACTCGCCGATGACCGAGCCGGTCAGGTAGCGGATGTTGTTCACGTCGAAGACGAGCATGGCGCCGAGGTCGGAGTTCTCCAGGGCGGCGCGGGCGCGTGCGAGGCGGTAGTCGCGCAGCCGGGTGAAGTCGACGCGTGTCTCGAAGTCCACCGACATGTGACCGGGCGCGCCGATGGCACGCGGGTCGATCGTGTGGGGGTTCGTCGTCGTTGTCATGAAGGCTCCTCGATCTGATCGGTCGGACCTGTGGCGGGCCGGGGTCCCTCGGACGGTTCGAGGCCCGCGGCCCGGGCCTGGACGGTGAGCAGCGACAGGAAGTCCAGCTCGCCGTATCCCTGGGCGATGGCTGACAGCAGCAGCGTGCGGACCAGGCCGATGACCGGCATGGGCACCTGCCGGGACGACGCCTCGTGCAGGCCGAGGTCGAGGTCCTTCAGCAGAAGGCGGGAGGTGAACGTCGGCGTCATGTCCAGGCGGTTGATGGCGTCGGTCTTGTAGCGGGTGAAGGTCGAGCCCACGACGCTGTCGTTGACGAACTCCATGAAGACGTCCCGGTCGACGCCGAGGCTCTCGCACAGCACGACGACCTCGGCGAGGCCCTGCGTCGTCACGCCGAGCAGCAGGTTGTGGCAGATCTTCAGCAGCCGCGCCTCGTCCTGCCCGCCGACGTAGGTGGCCTTGCGGCCGATGGTCTCCAGCACGCCCCGCGCCCGTTCGAAGGCCTCGCGGGAGCCGGAGCACACGAACGACGCCGTGCCCGCCTCGACGGCGGTGGGGTTGCCGCTGACGGGGGCGGACAGGAACGGCACGCCGGCCAGCGCCGCCGCCTCCCGTACCCGGCGTGATGCCTCCAGCGAGACCGTGGAGGTGTCGACCAGAAGGGGCGGGCGCGACGGGCCGGCGAGGATCCGCTCGGCGATCTCTTCGAGGTCGGCGGAGGCCGCGAGGCTCGTGATGACCACGTCGCGTCCGGCCAGGTCCCTGGGGTCGGCGGCGACGTCCGCGCCGGCGGCCCACAGCGGCTCGGCCCGTTCCGGTGTGCGGTTCCAGACCGTCACGTGCTGCCCGGCCCGCAGGAGCCGCCGCACCATGGCGCCGCCCATCCGGCCTGTTCCGATCCATCCGATGCTCATGACGCCGCCGGTTCCTCAGTTGGGGAGGTCGACGCGCGCAGGTCCGACAGGTCGACGACGAGCTTGGGCCGGGGCCGTCCGGGCTCGCGCATACGGTCGAAGGCGTGCCGCGCTTCCGCGACGGGCAGCACCTGCTCGATGAGCGCCGCCGGGCGTACCGCCCCGGTGGCGATCATGTGCAGCGCCCGGGGCATCAGGTGGACCCCGCCGAGGACGCCGGAGAGCTGGAGTCCCTTGCTGACGAAGGCCGCGAGGTCGACGCCGTCCACCGGCCGGCCGGGGATCCCGACCTGCAGGATGCGGCCGGCGATCCCGGCGATCCGCGTCAGCAGCGGGCCGATGCTCGCCGCGCCGGTCGCCTCGATCACCACCGGATAGGCGTCGCCGGGAGCCTGGTCCGGCGTCATGACGGCGCGGGCGCCGCACTCGCGCGCGGCTGCGAGCCCTTCGGGGTCGATGCCGATGACGTCGACCGGGCAGTTCATCGCCGCGCCGACCTGCACCGCGAGCAGGCCGAGGGTGCCCGTGCCGAGCACGGCGACGACCTCCCCCGGCTGTACGGCGGCCCGCTCGTAGGCGTTGAGCACCGTCACCAGCGGCTCGCCGAGGAGCGCGTGCGCGGTCTCGACCTCCGGCGGGATGACGTGGACGTTCGCCGCGGGGATGCGCAGGAAGTGCGCCGCCGCGCCGGGCACGCCGCCCCGCACGCCGAGCTCGTACCGGTTCGGGCAGAGGTTGTAGTGGCCGCCCCGGCAGGTCAGGCACTGCCCGCACGAGAGGAACGGCTCGCCGACCACCCGCCGGCCGACCAGGTCGGACGGGGCGGACGGCCCGGCCGCCACGACCTCGCCGGCCCACTCGTGGCCGAAGCGGATCGGGAAGCTGGTGAGGCCGCCGACCACGTACGCGCTGGTGCCGTCGAGCAGGTGGACGTCGGTGCCGCAGATCCCGAGGTACTGGACGCGTACCAGGACCTGCCCCTCGGCCGGGGCCGGCACCGGCACGCCCTCGACCGTGAGGACGCCCGGCGCGCTGAACACCAGGGCCGACATCGTGCCGGTCGGCCAGTCGCCGTTCGGGGCCGTGGCGCTCATCCGGCACGCCTCGGGCCGGAGAAGCGGTGCGAGGACAGCCAGCCGATGAGCAGCGCCGCGAGGATGATCGCGCCGTAGGCGGCGTTGATCCAGAACGACGGGACGTTCGACAGCGTGAGGATGTTCTGGATGATGCCGAGCAGGATCACGCCGAGCCCGGCGCCGATCAGGTTGCCCCGGCCGCCGTTGAGGCTGATGCCGCCGATGACCGCCGCGGCGAACACCGTGAAGATCAGGTTGTCGCCCTGGTTGGCCGTGACCGACGCGATGCGGCCGGTCAGCATCAGCCCCGCGACCGCCGCGAGGATGCTGCCGGCCAGCACGACGCCGATCGTCAGCCGGGTGGTGCGGATGCCGGCGGCGCGGGCCGCCTCGTGGTTGCCGCCCATGGCGTACAGGCTGCGGCCGGTCGGGGTGTACTCCATGAACACGAACGCGGCGGCGAAGGCGAGCACGAAGATCCATGCCTGGACGGGAAGGCCGAGGATGACGCCGTCGCCGAGGTAGGTCATGGCCCGGGGAAGCACCGCGTAGGTCTGCCCGCCGGACAGCCCGATGGTCAGGCCCTGCAGCAGGATCAGCATCGCCAGCGTCACGATGAACGCGTTGAGCTTCAGCTTGGCGATCATGAACCCGTTGGCCAGCCCGATCAGCAGCACGGCGGGGATCGCGATGAGGATCGCCACAGCGAACGGCAGGCCGAGGCCGTTGTCGGCGGTGCTGGAGACCAGGACGGCGAGCAGCATCGGCGCGAAGCCCACCGTCGACTGCAGCGACAGGTCGAAGTAGCCGCTGATCAGGATCAGGCTCTCGGCGATGACGAGCACGCCCAGCACGGCGGAGGTCGTGATGATGTTGTCGATGATGTTGGTGGTGGTGAGGAACGCGGGGCTCACGACCGTGCCCACGATCATCGCGACGACGATGATGGGGATGAGCGCGAGCACCACCGGGTCGACGGCCCGGCGGGTGCGCCGTGCGGCCGTCCGTGGTCGCTCGGCCGGTTCGGCGCGGACGGGCGCTCTCTCCTGGAGCAGCTTCTTCGGTGCCGGTGTACTCACTGTTGATCTCCTTCTCCGGAGGAGAGACGTCGGTCCGCCTCGGCGGCCGTTCCGCTGCCCTGGACGGCGGCGGCGATCATGCTCTCGTTGAACGGCGGGCGCAGTTCGGCGGACACCTCTCCCTGGAGCATTGCGACGACGCGGTCGCAGACCTCCAGGTCACCGTCGTCGGAGGTCACGATCAGCACGGCCTGTCCCTTGCGCTTCAGCTCGTCGATCGTCGTGTAGATCGACTTCTTGGCGGACACGTCGACGCCCGCCGTGGGGTTGGTGAGGACCAGGACCCTCGGCTCGGCGGCGACCGAACGGGCCAGCACGACCTTCTGCTGGTTGCCGCCGCTGAGCTCCTCGGTGGCCTGCGACGCTCCGTGGGCCTTGATGCTCCACTCGTCCGCGAGCCGGCGGTAGAACGCGTCCCGCCGCTTGGAGCTGATCAGCCGGAAGCGGTTGACGAACCTCGGCATGATCCCGAGCGTCGCGTTCTCGGCCACGCTCATCGCGGGCACGTAGCCGCTGATGTGCCGGTCCTCCGGGGTGAACCCGACCCCGGCGAGGATGCAGCCTCGGATGTCGCCGAGGGGCAGCGGCCTGCCGTCCAGGGTGACGGTGCCGGCGTCGACGCGGCGCTGCCCGGTGAGGACCTCGGCGAACTGCATGTGGCCGGCCCCGTCGAGCCCGGTGAGCCCCACGCACTCGCCCGGCCGCAGTTCTAGGTCGACCTGCTTGATCTTGGGGGCGACGCTCACGCCGGAGGCGACGAGCACGGGCGGACGGCCGTCCTCCACCGGCCCGGCCTCGTCGCGCCGCACCGCGCCCGGGGCGGCGCCGGGGACGGCCGCCTCCCCCACCATCGCCTCGACCAGGTCGGGCATGGTCATCCGGTCGAGCCGCCCGGTGACGACGACCGCGCCGTCCCGCAGGACGGTGACGGAGTCGCAGACCTCGAAGATCTCGTGCAGGTGGTGGGAGACGTAGATGATGGTGACGCCCCGGGCGCGGGCCCTCTCGATGTGGTCGAACAGGCGTTGCGAGGCGCCCCGGTCCAGGCCCGCGGTCGGCTCGTCGAGGAGCAGCACCTTCGGGCCGAGGGACAGGACCCGGCAGATCTCGACGACCTTGCGTTCGAGCGGCTCCAGCTGCTCGACCGGAGTGCCCGCGAGATGCCCGCACTCCCACTCGTCCAGCAGCGCGACGGCCCGCCGCATGACCTCCGGCCAGCGGATGAGCCCGCCCGCCGAGCGCGGGTACCGCATGAGCGCGATGTTCTCCGCCGCCGTCGCCGCGGGGATCAACGTGCTCCGCTGGTACACGCAGCCGATCGTCGAGGCGTCACCGATCGCGTCCCCGGCCAGCACCTTGATCGAACCGGTGTCGGGCTGGGTGAGGCCGGTGAGGATCGACATGAGCGTCGACTTGCCGGCCCCGTTCTTGCCGATCAGGGCGCGGGACTCGCCCTGATCGACGGTGAGGGACACCTGCGACAACGCCTGCGTGGGGCCGAACGCCTTGGAGACGTTGTCGACCACGATGGCCTGTGGCATGGCTTACGCGCCTTCCTTCCGCGGGTTCCAGGGGTTCGCCGGTCGTCCGGCGAAGGCGTGCCACTCCCCGCTGCGGGCACGCCCGTGCCGGGCCGGGATCAGCCGTTGCCCCACAGGGCCGCGTCGTCGGCGTTGTCCTTGGTGACCGTGGGCGAGGGGAGCAGGTCCTGCAGGGAGTCGCCAAGCTGGACGATGGTGCTGTCGTGGTCGGTCGGGCCCGGCTGGAACGTCTTGCCGGCCATGGCGTCCTTGATGTACTGGATGCCGTACTTCGCGTAGAGGTCCAGCGGCTGGGAGATGACGGCGTCGAGCGTGCCGGCCCGGACGGCGTCCAGGGCGGCCTTCGACCCGTCGATGCCCACGCTCACGATGTGGCCGGCGTCGCCGGCCTTGGTGAGCTTGCCCTGGTTCTGCAGCACCTTCTGCACGCCGGCGAGGCAGACCGACTCGCTGCCCATGAACAGGCCGGTGATCTTCTGGGTGCTCAGGACCGTCTGCGCCTGGGTCGCGCACTCGTCGGGCTTCCAGTTCATCGGCTTGGAGACGACCTTGACCTTGGGGAACTGCTCGGCCATGCAGTCGGTGAAGCCCTTGCTGCGGTCCTGGCCGTTCTGGGTGGCGAGGTCGCCCTGGAGGTTCAGCACGCTGCCCTCGCCGCCGAGCTGCTTGCCCATGTACTCGCAGGCGGCCTTGCCCATGTAGACGTTGTCGGCGCGGACGATCATCGTGATCTTGCCGCTGTCCGACCCGAGGTCGACGGAGACGACCGGCACGTTCTTGCTGTTGGCCCGCTGGATCGCCGGCGCGATGGCCTTGCTGTCGACGGGGACCACGATGAGCCCCTTGACGCCCCGGCCGAGCAGGGTCGAGATGTCGGCGTTCTGCTTGGCCGCCGCGCCGTCGGCGTTGACGGCCGGGAGCAGGTCGACACCCTGCGCCTTGGCCTGGTCACCGAGCTGCTTGACGAGCTGAACCTGGAACGCGTCGGTCAGGAAGGATTCGGAGTACCCGACCTGCGCCTTGGTGTCCCCGGTCGCGCCCCCCGACGCCGAACCACTGGAACACGAGGTCACCGTTACGCTGACGGCCGCCGCGAAAAGGGCCAGCACACGACCGGCCTGCTTGCTGTGGTGTGACATTTCATCCTGCTCTGTTGCTCGAAGAGATCATTGTTCGGGTGCCGGTCGCGCGTTGGTTCGCCGCTGCCTGTGCACTGGGGGGACTTGTGATCCTTGCGATCAGTTGTCGCGGACGGACCCGGGCCGAAAGGACGGGGCGGATGCGCCGCCGTTCGCTCGTCCGGGCGGTTCAGACACACCGGTCGCGGAGCCCGGTTCGATGACCGGTACGAGCGCCATGCGGGTACGGCGTATGTGGCCGGCCAGCACCCGCTCGGCGTCGGTGGTGTCGGCACGCCGGATGGCATCGATGAGTAACCGGTGCTCGGCGTTGATGACCCAGTCCCGCTGGTGGCCCGCCCGTTCGACATAGGCGCGCCGGTAGGGCTGGGTGATGTTCCACAGCCGCTCCACCATGTCCCGGAGCTCCCGGTACGGATTACCGGAGTAGGACAGAAGGTGCAGCTCACGGTCGAGTTGCAGAAAATGGTCGATGCTTCTGTTCGCCTCGATCTCGTCCTGGATCTCGTCGAGCCGGTCGATCACGGCGGCGGACAGGTGGGGGATGCTCTCGGCCAGGGCGAGCGGTTCGAGACGCTCGCGGATCTTGTAGGTGAGCTCGCACTCCTCCATGTCCATCTGCGAGACCCACGCGCCGCTGTTGGCCTTCAGGGTGACCAGGCCCTGGGAGTGCAGTATCCGCAGCGCCTCGCGTACGGGCAGCCGGCTCGCGCCGAACTCGCGGGCGACCTCCTCCTGCCGGATCCGCGCGCCGGGCCCGAGCGCGCCGGACAGGATGCGCTCGCGCAGGTGCTCGGCGATCCGGTGGCTGGCCACGCCCGCCTCCGCCTCAGGCGCCGGCTCGGTGCCGGGGGACGATGACGCGTCGTCTGTCATCAGGTCACTTCCTCGCCTTCGTGTTCCAGGTACCAGGCCCGGCCGTGCGGATAGGTCACAAGCTCGAACTGGGCGCCCCACGGCGCCAGGAAGTAGACCCAGCGCTGGCCCTTGTGCGGCCCGCTGCTCGCCGTCGGCTCGCCGAGCACGGTCACTCCGCGTGACCGCAGGTAGTCCACCGCCGCGTCGATGTCGTGGACGTAGAGGGCGAAGTGGTGCCCGCCGACGTCGCTGTTGCGAGGCGGCGTGCGCCTCTGGTCGGGGGCCGTGTACTCGAACACCTCGAAGACCGGCTGGGTGCCGCAGCGGAAGAACCGCAGCTTGCGCACCTCGGCGCGAGCGTCCACGTTCAGGTGAGCGGTCATCCAGTCGGCGTCGTCGGACAGCGGGGCGAGCGAGTAGAGGTACTCGCATCCGAGCACGTCGACGAGGAAAGAGGTGGCCTGGTCGAGGTCGGGCACGGTCAGGCCGACGTGGTCCAGGCCGACGAGCCCCGGAAGTCCCGCGGTACCCGGCTCAGCCATCCCATCCACCTCCACTCTGTTGCGGGCCCGTTTCTTCGAAGTTACGGACCCTGTCGCATCCGAAGCCCTGATCCGCCTTATGGATCCAATCGGCTCCGTTGGATCGGTAGCTTGGTCGCGCAAAGTGGACGAAGTCAATGGTAAGTACCCAATCCTGCGTTACAAACAGATAACGCCCATATGAGATCGGATCCATTTTGTGTCATGGTCTGTAACCAGCCGCAGAAGCGGCGAAGGGCGCGCAGACCGGTCGTCAACCCTGGTCCTCGGCCAACCCCCCTCGCGCTCTCGCAGCCGGAACCGCCCGGCCACGGCCTGTCTACCTAGAGAGACCTCATGACCTCACACCAGGACCTCGCCGCCCCCTCTCCCTGGGTGGAGCTCACCACCACCGAAGCGGACTGGGACGCGGCCGACCCCGGCCTCCTGCGCACGATGCTCGGCCAGCTCGTGCTGATCCGATCCTTCGAGCAGTACGTGCTCGAACTGGCCTCGGCCGGCCTCGTGCACGGCCCGGCGCATTCGAGCATCGGCCAGGAGGCAGGCGCGGTCGGATCGATCGTCTCCCTGACGTCCTCGGACACCATCACCGGCTCGCACCGTGGCCACCACCAGTTCCTCGCCAAGGCGCTCGGGCACGCCGTTCCCGCGGGATGGGATCCACGGGAGGAGCTGCCGGCGGGCGTCACGGACGTGCTGACGCGCACCCTGGCCGAGATCTGCGGGCTGTCACGCGGTTTCTGCAGGGGCCGTGGCGGCTCGATGCACCTTCAGTGGCGCGAGGCCGGCGCCATGGGGACCAACGCCATCGTCGGCGGCGGCGTTCCGCAGGCCGCCGGGTTCGCCTGGGCGCACCGCCACGCCCGCACCGACGCCGTGTCGGTCGCCTACTTCGGCGACGGGGCGGCGAACATCGGTTCCGTCCTGGAGACGCTCAACCTGGCCGCCGCCTGGTCGCTCCCGGTGTGCTTCTTCATCGAGAACAACCAGTACGCGGTGTCCACGCACGTCAGCGAGGTGACCGCCGAGCCGCGCCTCTCGGTGCGCGGCCTCGGCTTCGCCATCCCGAGCTGGCGCGTGGACGGCATGGACCCGCTCGCGGTCCACCTGGCCACGCAGGAGGCCCTGGCGCACATGCGCGCCGGCAACGGCCCGACGGTCATCGAGGCCGACCTTTACCGGTACTTCCACCAGAACGGCCCCTTCCCGGGCAGCGCCTTCGGGTACCGCTCCAAGGAGGAGGAGAAGCGGTGGCGGGAGCGCGACCCCATCACGCTGATGACCGAGCGCCTCGCGCGCCGTGGCATCCTGAGCTCCGACGAGGTCGAGCGGGCCACCGAACGGGCCGACACCGCGATGCGGAGCATCGGCGACGGGCTCCTCGAACCCGACCCCGCCGGCAAGCCCGGGCAGCGCCGCATCAGGCCGGAGGAATGGCCGGAGCCCACCTTCAGCGACGTCGGAGTGCGAGGCGACCTCTCGGAGCTCGGCACCGGCGTCCGCTACGAGGAGGCGGACACCTTCTCCGGAACCATGGCCCAGCGCAGGTTCATCGACGTCGTCTCGGAGGTGATGGCACGGCGCATGTCCACCGACTCCTCCATCGTCGTGATGGGTGAGGACGTCCATCGCCTCAGGGGCGGGACCAACGGCGCGACCAAGGGCCTCGCGGACGCCTACCCCGACCGGGTGCTCGGCACGCCGATCAGCGAGAACGCCTTCGCGGGCCTCGCCGGGGGCATGGCGCTCGATCTGCGCTACCGGCCGGTCGTCGAGTTCATGTACGCCGACTTCCTCTGGGTGGCCGCCGACCAGCTCTTCAACCAGATCGGCAAGGCGCGGCACATGTTCGGCGGCGACAACGCGGTGCCTCTCGTGCTGCGCAGCAAGGTCGGCACCGGCACCGGGTACGGCTCCCAGCACTCGATGGACCCCGCCGGGATCTTCGCCACCGCCCCCGGATGGCGCATCGTCGCGCCGAGCACGCCCTTCGACTACGTGGGCCTGCTCAACACCGCCCTGCGGTGCGACGACCCGGTGGTGGTCATCGAGCACGTCGACCTCTACGCGAGCGTCGGCGACGGTCCGGCCGACGACCTCGACTACCACATCCCGGTCGGCAAGGCGGCCGTGCGCAGGCCGGGCTCCGACGTCACCGTGCTGTCCTACCTGTCGATGGTCGCCCACTGCCTGGAGGCGGCCGAGCAGCTCGAAGGGCTCGACCCCGAGATCATCGACCTGCGGTGGCTCGACCGCGCCAGCATCGACTGGGACACGATCGGCGCCAGCGTCAGGAAGACCAACAACGTCCTCATCGTCGAGCAGGGGGCCATCGGCACCTCCTACGGAGGCTGGCTCGCCGACGAGATCCAGCGCCGCTACTTCGACTGGCTCGACCAGCCCGTCCAGCGCGTGACCGGCGGCGAGGCGTCGCCGAGCATCAGCAAGGTCCTCGAACGCGCCGCCATCGCCCGCACCGAGGAAGTAGTCACCAAGCTTTTGGACATGACCGCCGACGGCCCGCTCGCGTCCGAGCGCCGATCCCTGGACCAGGACTGACGAACATGGCCACACTCCTTCGCATGCCAGAGCCGGCGGCCGGCGCCACCAGTGCCACCGTGTCCGAATGGCCGATCGCCGAGCACACCCCCTTCCCCGTCAACGCCGCCATCGCCGTCATCGAGACCGACAAGGCGATCATCGAGATCGAGGCGGAGTCCGAGGGGATCATCCTCAGGGCGCTCGTCCCCGCCGGCACCGAGGTGGACGTCGGCGCCCCGATCGCGCTGCTCGGGTCGCCCGGCGAACAGGCCGGGGACATCGACTCGCTGCTCGCCGAGCTCGGCGCCGCCCCCTCCGGCCCATCCCAGAACACCCCGCCTCAGGACGCGGGCGCCCCGTCCCAGGACACCGGCGCCCCGCCCGGCGCCGTCGAGGCGGACCCGCCGCCGAACGTGGACCCGGCCCGGGGACGCGTCTTCGCCAGCCCGCTCGCCCGCCGGCTCGCCCGCGAGGCGGGCCTGACGATCGACCAGAT
The DNA here is from genome assembly GCF_049674955.1 of Sphaerisporangium viridialbum. Taxonomy (GTDB): domain Bacteria; phylum Actinomycetota; class Actinomycetes; order Streptosporangiales; family Streptosporangiaceae; genus Sphaerisporangium; species Sphaerisporangium viridialbum. The sequence continues at coordinate 5,345,093 of NZ_CP187232.1, forward strand.
CCCGGGGACAGGGCCTGGAGGCAGGATCGTCAGGCGCGACGTCGAGGCGGCGGCCGAGGCGGCCCTGGCCCGGCGGTCGTCCACGTCCACATCCGCCACCCCGCCCTCGCCGGCAGGTCCCCCGGCCGCGCCGGTCGTCGCCGCGCCACCCCCGTACACGGCGCCCGCGCCGTCCCCCTCCGCCACCCACGACGAGATCCCGCACAGCCGTATCCGCAGGGCGATCGCCGCCCGGCTGGTGGAGAGCAAGCAGACCGCTCCCCACTTCTACGTCCGGGGAACCGCCCGCGTGGAGGCGCTGCTGGCCGCGCGGGCGCAGCTCAACCGGGACGGGGCGCCCAAGGTGTCCGTGAACGACATGGTGGTCAAGGCCGTCGCCCGCGCGCACCTGCTCGTGCCCGAGATGAACGTGGTGTGGACGCCGGACGCCGTCCGCCGCCACGCGCACGTGGACGTCTCGGTCGCCATCGCGACCGGCACCGGCCTGCTCACACCGGTGCTGCGCGAGGTCGACACCATGCCGATCGCGGCCGTCGCCGAGACGACGCGGCGGTACGCGGCGGCGGCGCGCGAGGGCCGGCTGCGCCAGAACGAGCTGGAGGGCGGCACCATCACCGTCACCAACCTCGGCATGTTCGGCGTCGAGGAGTTCGCGGCCATCATCAACCCGCCCCAGTCGTCGATCCTCGCGGTCGGTACCGCCAGGGCGGAACCCGTGGTCACCGACGGCGCCGTGGTCGCGGGCACGACCGTCCGCTTCGTGCTGTCGGTCGACCACCGGCCGATCGACGGGACGGTGGCCGCGCGATGGATGTCCGAGTTCGTGGCACTGATCGAGAACCCGGTGCGCATCTTCGCCTAGATCGCGGCCAGGCGGAGGCGGAGGCCGACCTCGGGCCCGCCGTTCCCCCAGGTCAGGCCCAGGGGCTCGACGGACAGACCCGCCGTCAAGCGACATCCGCCCGGCTTTCAGTGGAAGGTTCTGGATACTGAAAGCCGGGCGGAGAGCCCGATAAGTAGCGTTGCTTATCGAACTCGGTCTTGAGGCGGGCCCGCGGTTCAGGGAATCCGCACCAGCGCATCCTGATCGACGACCGTGTGCTGCGGCAGCGGCCTGGAGAGGTGCGCACGCGAGCCACCGGCCCTGGCCCGGGTGTCGTCGACGGCTACGAAGCGCAGCTCCGACGTGTAGCGGTTGCCCCGGTCATCGGTCAGCCAGGTCTGTTCGGGAGTGGGCTGCATCTCGCTGATGGTGATCCGGCCCTGCGGGTCATCGCGCAGCAGCCGGCGCACCGCCTTGGCGAAGATGTTCACGTACACGGGGCTGTGGAAGTCCACGTAGAACGGCCGCGGCTCGGTGGGCGACACCACGAACACGAAGCGCGGAAGTTCCCGCGCCGCGCGCCACTGGCCGGCCCGCACGAACCGCTTCGCCTCGTTCTTCTCGTTGGCGAACTCCATCGTCGCCGGATCGAACCGCCAGGTCTCCCGCGCCACCATCATCCGGTCGATGGTCACCCGCGGGAAGTGGTCGGCGTCCTCCGGCACGATCCGGAACATGTCGAGCACCAGCATGGTCAGGGCCTGCGAGAAGATGTCCACGAGGTCGAACTCGCCCCCGTCGGGCAGCACGGCGACGAGCCGGCCGTCGTGGTCCCGCACGAGGACGTCGGCGCTCGGAATCGTGCGCGGGCGGCGCGGATCGGCGCTGGAGTCGGCCAGCGCGACGCAGTAGTCCTGGTCCCGGATGAGCGAGTATCTGGTGCGAGCGGACAGCCGCGCGCGGTGCTCCTTGGGCTGCAGCGGCATCAGGCGTGGCCCAGGATGATCGAGGTCGGTGAGCTCGATCAGCTCCTCGCGGTCGGGATGCTGGTTGACGAAGAGCGACGCGCCCAGCGTGTTGATGGCCAGGTGCAGCTCCCCGAGAGCGAGTTCGAACTCCCCGCGGTTCACCGCGTCCGCGTCGTCCGCCACGACCAGCACATCCGGGCAGGCATACCGGGCTGTGGCCCACCCCTCGGCGGGCTCGCCGAAGGCCTCGCGGACCCGGTCGGCGATGTCCGCGCGGGTCAGCCGCACGTGTCGCGCGCCGGGCGGCAGACGCAGGATGTCCTCCCAGCACTTCGCGAACTCCCGCTTGAGGTCCGCCGCGTCGGCGACGGCGCCGCTGTGCAGAAGGGGGATGCACGCGAACCAGAAGGTGGCCAGGTCGAGTGGGGCCTCGCCGCGGCCCTTGGTCTGCTCGGCGTGAACCTGGCGGGCGCGGGCCATGACCCGCTGCGCCAGGGTGGAGGTCAGCCAGGCTCCCCCGGACAGCAGCAGGTCCAGCGGGGCCAGGGCGTCGAGCAGCTCGGTGCCGACCCGGACCCGGGCGGCGCGCATGCTGTCGGAGTAGATCAGCGCCCGGCACGGAGCGGCGCCCCCGCCCTTCTGGCGCTGCGCGGCGACCTGGGTGAGCTCGGTGAACTCGGTTTCGAGCGCCTCGAGGGCGGCCACGAGCGCCTCGGGATCGCCGGCCGCGTCGCGGACCCGGTCCCGGCCGCGTTCGAGGACCCGCAGCTTGGCCAGGGCCCGATCCCGGACGCCGGGGTCGCCGATCTGGCCGAGGAGCTCACGCAGCCGGCGTTCCGGATAGGTGTCCGCGGGCACGTCGAGCCGCCACACGATCCAGCGGCGTCTGACCAGCGTCTCGAGCACGCCGCGCACGTCGACGTGGGCGCCGAGTTCCCGCTGGATGGCGCGGGCCGGCCGGGTGCCGTCGCAGAGCCGGAGCACCTCCCGCTCGACCGGGCCGACCCGCACCGGGGGCAGGCCCGGAACGCTCACCTCGGTGCCGGCCATCCGCACGAACGGCATCCGCCGTGGCGCCAGCCATTCCCGGACGGCCGCGTCCTCGCTGACGCAGCGTGCCAGCGCGTCGACCGCCCAGCTTGAGAAGTACACGCCCGACTCGGCGACCAGCCCCACACCCGGCTCGACCGCCACACCCCGCACCGACCGGTCCCACGTGCCCCAGCCCACCGGGCCGAAGAACCCGATCGTGTCGTTCTTCACGCAGAACCGCTGCCAGTAGTGCGCCACCAGTTCCTCGCGCTGCCGCGCCATGCTCGGCCGCTTGCCCGCCTCCGGCGTCCACCGCAGGAACGGGCCGATCCCCGATGCCAGGACCGTACGGTTCTGCCACGCCACCGCCGACTGGAACAACGGCAGCCCGGCGATCTCCTGCAGCACCCCCGAAACCGACAGCGCCGTGGCCCCGAACCGCTTTTCGAAATCGTCCCACTGGGCACCCGCCAGTTCCTCCCCCGCGCCGAACTTGTCCGCGGCGGCCGCCAGGCCTTCCGGTGCCAGGCGCAGCACCCCCGATGCCGGAAAGCCCGGTCCCCGCACTGAGAGCTGGGTCCACAACCGCCATTGGCCGACGTGCGGCGCCGATGCGTCCTTCATGTCGGGACTCTCCGTTCAGTTGAGGCCGGCGGCGTCGCCCGCCTGGCCGTCGGCGAGGTCGGCGACGGCGGCGGCGAGGTCGATGGGCGTGGGACAGGCGAACACCAGCGCGACGGGGATCTCGACGTCGAGTGCGGCACGCAGCCGCGCGATGATCTGGAAGGCGGTCATGGAGTCCCCGCCCTCCTCGTAGAAGTCGCTGTCAGGTCCGAGACCGTCGTGGCGCAGGGTTTCCCGGTACACGGCCACGACCAGCTCGGTCAGGTCGGCGGTGTACGTCCGGTCGTCGTTCGTTGTCGTCATGGGTTTCGCCCTTCCAAGGCCGGCGAGCTGAGACGGGGAGGTGAGCTGGTGGAACTGGACGTCCTGTTCGGGAGGACGGCCGCGGGTCAGGCGGCCGGGCCGCCGTGGGCCGGGGCGTGCGCCACGAGGGCGGCCCGGTCGGTCTTGCCGCTGTGCGTGGTGGGGATGCTTTCGACGCGGTGGAACCGCCGCGGCATCAGGTGGGGCGGCAGGGTCTCCGCCAGGTACGCGCGCAGCGCGGCGTCCGTGATCTCGGCCGGCGCGCCTGTGACGTGGGCGACGAGGTGGACCCGGCCGCGCTCGTCGGCGGCGGAGGTGACCACCGCCCCGGTCACGGCAGGATGGCGGAGCAGGGCGCCTTCGACCTCGGCCGGCTCCACGCGGTAGCCCCGGATCTTGACCTGCCTGTCGTTGCGGCCGAGGAATTCCAGGATGCCGGTGGGTCCGCGCCGAGCCAGGTCACCGGTCCGGTACAAGCGTGCGCCGGGTGGACCGCAGGGATCCGGGACGAACCGGTGGGCGGTCAGGGCCGGTCGGCCGCCGTAGCCGCGTGCCACGCCCGCGCCACCGATGTAGATCTCGCCGACCGCGCCGTCGGGCACGGCGCGCATGCTCTGGTCGAGCAGGCGTACCGTCACACCGTCGATCGGCGTGCCGATCAGGTCGGCCTCGGTGTCCGGTTGATCGGGAACCTCGTAGCAGGTCGAGGTGATCGTGCATTCGGTCGGCCCGTAGTGGTTGACCAGCCGGCCCGCGGCCAGCCGCCTGCCCCCGGCCGTCAGGAAGGGGCGCAGCGACTCTCCACTGCAGAGGATCAGGTGGAGGCCGCTCAGCCGTGCGGCGACGTCTTCGTCCTGGGCCAGGGCGGTCAGCAATGTCGGGGTGCTGCTCAAGATGGCGTTGGCGCCGAAGTCCCGCACCGCGTCGGCCAGGGCGGCGGGACGCAGCAGGGTGGATCGGGGCAGCAGGACCAGGCGGCCCCCCGCGGCCAGCGGCGCGAAGACGCCCCGGATCGAGGCGTCATAGCCGAACGGGGCGAGCTGCAGCGCCACGGTGTGCGGGCCCAGCCCGCCGGCGGTGACGATGAACCGCAGGTAGGCGCCCAGCCCGCCGTACTCGATCATGACGGGGTTGGGGGTTCCCGTCGACCCCGAGGTGTGGCTGATGTAGGCGAGGGAACGCGGTGCGACGTGAGCCGGGAGCGCGTCCCCCGCCACGTCGCCCAGGCGGTCGATCATGATGGTGGGGCCGCCGACGGGCAGAGCGAACCGCCCGGCGAGCTCGGCGGTGGTGATCTGGAAACGGGCGTCCACGCTGCGGACCATCGCGTGCAGGCGCTGGACCGGCTGCCCGGGGTCGAGGGTGAGGAACGCTCCGCCGGCGCGCATCACGGCGGCCATCGCGATCACGGTGTGGACACCGTCCTCGGCGACGACGGCGCAGCGGCTCTCGGCGCCGACTCCGGCGGCGGCCAGCGCCCGGGCCAGGTGCTCGATCCGGTCGGCGAGGTCCCGGTAACCGATGACGGCCTGCGGCGTCACGATCGCGGGTGCGTGCGGTTCACGGGCGGCGTGACCGCGGATGTCATCGACGATGGTTCCCTGAGTGGCCTGGTGCGCCGAAAGGAGCCTTTTCATGCCGCCGAACGTAAGGCGGCAATGGCGATTAACGCAATCGCCCGATGGCGGGAAATGACGGCCGCCGCATTCCTGTGCGGCGTGTTCATCGAGGTCATCCACGGTCCGACGCATTCGCTGGACAGAAGTGCCCCTGGCCCGGGCGGTTGGAACCGCCCAGGTGGCAGGGGGCGTACGGGCTGACAGGCTGGCGAATGGTCGATATTAAAGCCGCACCCTGTGGAGATGATGGGTAGGGCCCGATGACGAATGTCAAGTACGCGGATGAAGCGCGAATCCTTCGCATCTGGCGAGACGTCTTCGCCATGGATCTGATCGAGGGAGACAGCGAATTCGGCACGCTGGGCGGCGGCGACGAGACCGCCTCGCGGATTACAAAGGCGATCGCCGAGGAGTTCGGCGTCGCCATTTCGCCGGAGGCCGTTTATGAGAACCCCACGGCGCGGCTGCTGAGCGCCCATGTGGGTGAGCTGGCCGTGGCGCGCGCCCGGCGGACGTCGCCTCCGGCGGCCGGCCGCGCCCGGGGGCCGCTCCGGCAGGTGAACCGCACCGCCGGCGGGCAGGGGCCTCGGCCGCTGCCGCGGGACGGCCGGGTCCCGTTGTCGTCCGCCCAGCGGCGCCTGTGGTTCCTGGACCAGCTGGAGCCCGGCGGCAACGAGTATCTGATCCGGGTCGCCCTGCACCTGACCGGAACGGTCGACGTGCCGGCGCTGCAAGAAGCACTGACACAACTGGTCGCCCGGCACGAAGCGCTCCGCACCCGGTTCGCCGCCGACGACACCGGCCGGCCCTACCAGGTCATCGACCCCCCGGCACCGGTCGTGGTGACGGTCACCGACCTGACCGGCCACGACCAGACCAGCGTCACCACCCACGTCAACACCGCCGCCGCGACCCCCTTCAACCTCGCCGACGGCCCCCTCCTGCGCACCACACTGCTGCACACCGCACCCGGTGAAGCCATCCTGGTCATCTGCCTGCACCACATCATCTTCGACGGCTGGTCAGAAGCCATCCTCGCCCGCGAGCTGCGCCACCTCTACGCCGCCGCCACCACCCGCACGCCCGCCGCGCTGCCCGCACTGCCCGTCCAGTACGCCGACTACGCCACCTGGCAGCACCAGCAACTCACCACCGACCGGCTTGGCACCCAACTCGACTACTGGCGCACCCAACTCGCCGGCCTCCAACCCCTCAACCTGCCCACCGACCGGCCCCGCCGACCCAGCACAAACCGCCACGGCGACGCCGTCACCTTCACCATCCCCGCCGCCACCCTCACCGCCCTGCGCCGCAACGCCGCCCAGGCGCACGCCAGCCTCTTCATGGCTTTACTGGCCGGATTCCAGACCATGCTCTCCCGCTACACCGGCCAAAACGACATCGCCGTCGGCACCCCCACCGCAGGACGCACCCACACCGAAACCGAAAACCTCATCGGCCTGTTCGTCAACAGCCTGGTCCTCCGCACCGACCTCACCGGCGACCCCACCTTCACCGACCTCCTCCACCAGGTCAAAAACACCGCCCTCGCCGCCTACGACCACCAAGACCTCCCCTTCGAACGCATCGTCGAAGAACTCGCACCCCAACGCGACCTCACCCGCAACCCCCTCTTCCAGACCATGCTCGTCCTGCAGACCACCTCAGGCCGCAAGATCTGGACGCTGCCCGGCATCGAGGTTCGCCACGTCCCGCTCCAGGCCACCGACTCCCAGCTGGACCTCACCTTCGACCTCACCCTGCAGGACGACCACAGCGCCAAAGGCTTCATCTACTTCAGCAGCGATCTGTTCGACAGGACCACCATCGAGCGGATGGCCGGCCACTACACGACCCTGCTACAGCGACTCGCCGACCACCCGACGACCCCGCTGTCCCAGATCAGCATGCTCACCGAGGCCGAGCAGCGGCAGATGCTGGTCGAGTGGAACGACACCGCAGGACCGTTCCCCGCCGAGCGGACCATCCACGAACTGGTCGCCGCACATGCCACGGCCCGTCCCGACGAGCCCGCCGTCATCCACGGGGACCAGGTGCTCACCCACGGGCAGCTCAACGCCCGCGCCAACCAACTCGCCCACCACCTGCGCTCACACGGAATCGGCCCCGAAGACCTCATCGCCGTATACCTCGACCGCACCCCCGACCTCATCATCACCCTCCTGGCCATCCTCAAAGCCGGCGCCGCCTACGTCCCCCTCGACCCCGAATACCCCACCGAACGCCTCACCTACATGCTCCACGACACCGCCGCACCCCTGGTCATCACCCAACACAACCTCGCCCGCCAACTCCCCGGCCACGCCACCCACCTGCTCATCGACACCCACTGGCCCCAAATCGAAACCCACCCCACCACCGACCCCGAACCACTGGCCGGACCACACAACCTCGCCTACGTCATCTACACCTCCGGCTCCACCGGAAAACCCAAAGGCGTGATGATCGAACACCAGGGCGTCGTGAGCTACATGGCGGGCATGCAGGACGCGTTCCCGATTCACCCGGGCGAGAGCTTCCTGCAGGCCACGCCGGTGACCTTCGACGTCTCGGCGTACGAGATCCTGTGGCCGCTCTGGCAGGGGGGCACGGTCGTCCTGGTGCCGGGGGCCTCTCGCCTGGACATGGCGCACGTGGGTTCGCTCATGCGCCGTCACCGCATCGTCGGACTGCATTTCGTCCCCAGCCTGATGCACATGTTCGTCGCTCAGGCCGACCCGGCGGACTGCACCGGACTGCGGTACGCGTTCTGCAGCGGCGAAGCACTGCCGGAGGTGCTGGTGCGGCGGTTCGCCGACCGGTTCGACGGCGATCTGATCAACCTCTACGGCGCCACCGAGGTGTCGGTGGACACGACCTTCTGGCGCGCCTCGCCGGACTCCCCCGTCCTCGCCGGACGCCCGATGATGAACCAGACGGTGTACGTGCTGGACGGTTCGCTGCGGCCGGTGCCCGTCGGCGCGGTGGGGGAGGTCTATCTCGGGGGGCGGTCCGTCGGCCGCGGCTACCTGCGCCGGCCCGGGCTGACCGCCGAACGCTTTCCCGCCGACCCCTTCACCGGCGATCCCGGCGCCCGCATGTACAAGACCGGGGACCTCGGCCGGTTCACCGCCGACGGTGAACTCGACCTCCTCGGTCGCATCGACAGCCAGGTCAAGCTGCGCGGCGTGCGCATCGAGCCGGGTGAGATCGAGGCGGTTCTGCTGTCGCACCGCGAGGTCGCGGCCTGTGCCGTCGTGGCGTGGGAGGACGGCACCGGCGACAAGCACCTGGTCGCGTACTGCGTTCCGGCCGCCGGTGAGCCGGACGTCGCCGGACTCCGCGCTCTGTGCCGGGAGGCGCTGCCGCCGGCCATGGTCCCGGCCATGTTCATGATGCTGCCGGCACTACCCCTGTCCGCCAACAGCAAGGTGGACCGCAATAGGCTGCCCGCGCCCGACGCCGCGGACCTCGCGCCCAGCGCGGCCCACGTGGCCCCACGAGACGAGATCGAGCAGGCGCTCGCCGAGGTGTGGGCCGGTCTGCTGGGCGTGGACCGCGTCGGCGTCCACGACAACTTCTTCGAGGTCGGCGGCCACTCGCTCCGGGCGGTCCAGCTGGTCAACCAGGTGGAGCGGCTGACCGGCATCCGCATCAGCCTCAGGGGCCTGTTTCTTTCGCCGTCGATCGCCGGCATCAAGACCCAGTTGCTTGAGCTGATCGACGCCCAAGGTGAGGAATAGTCATGGAAAATGGCTCGACGCAGGCGCGCCTGCTCTCCCGCATCCGGCACCAGCAGGCCCGTCACCTGCCTGTCCGGGATCGTTCGAAGCCGGTCCCGTTGTCCTCCGCCCAGCGGGGACTGTGGTTCCTGGACCAGCTGGAACCCGGCCGAGCCGACTACATCGTCCCGATCGCCCTGCACCTGACCGGGACGATCGACATGGCGGCACTGCAAGAAGCACTTACACAACTGGTCGCCCGGCACGAGGTGCTGCGCACCCGGTTCGCGGCCGACGACACCGGCGAGCCCTACCAGATCATCGACCCCCCCGCACCGGTCGCGGTGACCGTCACCGACCTGACCGGCCACGACCAGAGCACCATCACCGCCCACGTGAACGCCGCCGCCACCCCGTTCGACCTGGCCACCGGCCCGCTGCTGCGCACCACACTGCTGCGCACCGCACTAGACGAGGCCGTTCTGGTCATCTGCCTGCACCACATCATCTTCGACGGCTGGTCAGAAGCCATCCTCGCCCGCGAACTACGCGAGCTCTACACCGCCGCCACCACCCACACCCCCGCCACCCTGCCCGCAACGCCCATCCAGTACGCCGATTACGCGGCTTGGCAACACCAGCAACTCACCACCGACCGGCTTGGCACCCAACTCGACTACTGGCGCACCCACCTGGCCGGCCTCCAACCCCTCCACCTCCCCACCGACCGACCCCGCCGCCCCACCCGCAGCGGTCATGGCGACGCGGTCAAATTCACCATCCCCACCCGAACGGTCACCGCCCTGCGCGGCCTCGCCGCCGAGGCGCAGGCAAGTCTCCTCATGACCGTGCTGGCCGGATTCCAGATCATGCTCTCCCGCTACACCGGCCAGAACGACATCGCCGTCGGCACCCCCACCGCAGGACGCACCCACACCGAAACCGAAAACCTCATCGGCCTGTTCGTCAACAGCCTCGTCCTACGCACCGACCTCACCGGCGACCCCACCTTCACCGAACTCCTCCACCAGGTCAAAAACACCGCCCTCACCGCCTACGACCACCAAGACCTCCCCTTCGAACGCATCGTCGAAGAACTCGCCCCCCAACGCGACCTCACCCGCAACCCCCTCTTCCAGACCATGCTCGTCCTGCAAACCACCACAGAAACCCAGACCTGGAACCTCCCCGGCATAGAAGTCCACCCCGCCCCCATCACCGGCGGCCTCGCCAAATTCGACCTCAACCTCACCCTGTATGAGGTCGACGACGGCCTGTCCGGGCACTTCGACTACCCGACCGACCTGTACGACAAGTCCACCATCGAGCGGATGGCCGGCCACTACCAGACCTTGCTCCAGGGACTCGCCGACCACCCGACGACCCCGCTGTCCCAGATCAGCATGCTCACCGAGGCCGAGCAGCGGCAGATGCTGGTCGAGTGGAACGACACCGCAGGACCGTTCCCCGCCGCGCGGACCATCCACGAACTGGTGGCCGAACAAGCCGCCACCCGCCCCGACGAGCCCGCCGTCATCCACGGGGACCAGGTACTGACCCACGGGCAGCTCAACGCCCGGGCCAACCAACTGGCGCACCACCTGCGCTCCCATGGAGTCGGCCCGGAGGTCCTGGTGGGGGTGTTCCTGGAGCGTGGCCCGGACCTGATCGTCGCACTGTTGGCGATTTTGAAGGCCGGCGGCGCCTACCTCCCCCTGGACCCCGAATACCCCACCGAGCGGCTGACCTTCATGCTGGACGACGCCGCCGCGCCGCTGGTCATCACCCAGGACAGCCTCGCCGTGCAGCTCCCCGGCCACGCCGCCCGCCTGCTCATCGACACCCAGTGGCCCCAGGTGGAGGCCTGCCCGGCCACCGACCCCCCGCCGCTGGCAGGGCCGCGGAACCTGGCCTACGTCATCTACACCTCCGGCTCCACCGGCAAGCCCAAAGGCGTGATGATCGAGCACGAGGGCGTGGTCAACTACCTCCACTGGTGCGCCCAGGCCTACCCGCCCACCGGTGAACTGGGCACACTGCTCTACTCACCCGTCGCCTTCGACCTCACCGTCACCGCACTGTTCCTCCCCCTCATGCAAGGGCTGCCGATCGCGGTTCCGGTGCCCCAGCCAGGAGAATCAGCGTTCGCGGCCGCGGTGGAGGAGCTGCTGTCGGGAGCGTCGGTCAGCTTCCTGAAGATGACCCCCTCCCATGCCGAGTTGCTGGTCACCTCGGCCCAGGCGGCCGAAGCGAAACTCGCCGTACGCACGATGGTCCTGGGCGGTGAGGAACTCACCACCGACCTGGCCCGGCGAATCCTGGCGGTGTGCGAGCCCGGCACCGTCATCTACAACGAGTACGGCGCCACCGAATGCTCTGTGGCCAACGTGATGTCACTGACCCGCCAGGTCGATGACGACGACACCGCCGGCGCGATCCCGGTCGGCGCACCCATCACCAACACCCAGGCCTACGTGGTGGACCCCGACGGCCGGCCGGTACCGGTCGGAGTGGCCGGAGAATGCCTGCTGGGCGGCATATGCGTGGCGCGAGGCTACCTCAACCGGCCCCAGCTGACCGAGGAGAGGTTCGTCGAGCACCATCTCGGCGGACACCGGCGACGCCTGTACCGCACCGGCGACCTGTGCCGCTGGCTCCCCGACGGACAGCTCGAATTCATCGGCCGCATCGACACCCAGGTCAAACTACGCGGATACCGGATCGAGCTCGGCGAGATCGAAGCCACCCTGATCAGCCACCCCGCCGTCACCGCCGCCGCGGTCACCGTCCGCGAAGACTCCCCCGGCGTCCAGCGGCTGATCGCCTACCTTGTGCCGGCTCCCGGCGCCACTCCGCCCAGCCCTCACGACCTCAAGGCCCACACCGCCCGCACCCTGCCCCCGTACATGATCCCCACCGGGTTCATGACCCTTTCCGCCCTGCCGCTGACCCCCAACGGCAAAACCGACCACAAAGCCCTGCCCGCCCCGGCCACCATGCACGACACCACCCGCGCCCAACCCCGCACAGCCACCGAGCAGCTCATCGCCGGCATCTGGCGCGACGTCCTCGGCACTACCGACCCGGGCGTCCACGACAACTTCTTCGACCTCGGCGGCCACTCGCTGCTCGCCTTCAAGGTCATCGCCCGCCTGCGCCGCGAACTGGACGTGGAAGTCCCCCTGCGGGCGCTGTTCCAAGCCCCCACCATCGCCGGGCTGAGTGCCCTGCTGCCCGGCATGCGCGCCGCCGGCCAGGAGGAGTCGCGGCCGGTGCCGCGGGATCGTTCGAAGCCGGTCCCGTTGTCCTCCGCCCAGCGGGGACTGTGGTTCCTGGACCAACTGGAACCCGGCCGATCCGACTACATCGTCCCGATCGCCCTGCACCTGACGGGGACGATCGACATGGCGGCACTGCAAGAAGCACTCACACAACTCGTCGCCCGGCACGAAGCGCTGCGCACCCGGTTCGCCGCCGACGACACCGGCCAGCCCTACCAGATCATCGACCCCCCGGCACCGATCGTGGTGACGGTCACCGACCTCACCGGCCACGACCAGACCAGCGTCACCACCCAGGTCAACGCCGTCGCCGCCACCCCGTTCGACCTGACCACCGACCCGATGATCCGCACCACGCTGCTGCGCACCGCACCCGACCAAGCCATCCTGGTCATCTGCCTGCACCACATCATCTTCGACGGCTGGTCAGAAGCCATCCTCGCCCGCGAACTCCACCACCTCTACGCCGCCGCCATCGGCCACACGCCCGCCGCGCTGCCCGCAACGCCCATCCAGTACGCCGACTACGCCACCTGGCAGCACCAGCAACTCACCACCGACCGCCAGCAAACCCAACTCGACTACTGGCGCACCCAACTCGCCGGTCTCCAACCCCTCAACCTGCCCACCGACCGGCCCCGCCGACCAGCCCGCAGCGGACACGGCGACGCGGTCACCTTCACCATCCCCACCCGAACGGTTACCGCCCTGCGCCGCATCGCCACCCAGGCACAAGCCAGCCTCTTCATGACCCTGCTCGCCGGATTCCAGACCATGCTCTCCCGCTACACCGGCCAGAACGACATCGCCGTCGGCACCCCCACCGCCGGCCGCACCCACACCGAAACCGAGAACCTCATCGGCCTGTTCGTCAACAGCCTGGTCCTCCGCACCGACCTCACCGGCGACCCCACCTTCACCGAACTCCTCCACCAGGTCAAAAACACCGCCCTCGCCGCCTACGACCACCAAGACCTCCCCTTCGAACGCATCGTCGAAGAACTCGCCCCCCAACGCGACCTCACCCGCAACCCCCTCTTCCAGACCATGCTCGTCCTGCAAACCACCACAGAAACCCAGACCTGGAACCTCCCCGGCATAGAAGTCCACCCCACCCCCATCACCGGCGGCCTCGCCAAATTCGACCTCAACCTCACACTCCACGAAACCGACCACGGCCTCACCGCACACATCGACTACCCCACCGACCTGTACGACAGGACCACCATCGAGCGGATGGCCGGCCACTACACGACCCTGCTACAACGACTCACCGACCACCCCACAACCCCCCTCTCCCAGATCAGCATGCTCACCGACGCCGAGCACGACGCCCTCGCGGCCTGGGGGGCCACGGCCACGATCCCCGCCGAGGTCTGCGGCGTCCCGGACCCGTCCGCCGTCGTCCGTGTCGTCGACCGGCACGAGCGGCCGGTGCCGGTCGGCGTACCCGGAGAGCTGCTGCTCGGCGGCGAGAACCCGTACCGCACCGGTGACCTGGTGAGCTGGTCGCCGTCGGGCGAGCTGCGGTTCCTGGGCCGCGGCGAAGACCAGGTGATCGTGCGCGGGGACCGCGTCGCGCTGGGCGAGATCGGGACGGCGCTGGCCGCCCACGACGCCGTGGCGGACGCCGCGGCCGCCGTGCGCGACGGGGAACTGGTCGGCTATGTGGTGCCGGCCGGCCCGGCGCCGCCGGAGGCGCGGGAGCTGCGGCAGTTCCTCAGCGAGCGACTGCCGGCCTTCAAGGTGCCGTCGGCCTATGTCGTACTGCCCCGGCTGCCGCGCACGGCGGCGGGCACCGTCGACCGGCAGGCCCTGCCGGCGCCCGACGCGCGACCGGGGCCGGCGCCGCACAGCGCGGCCGAGAAGGTCATCGCCGGTATCTGGCGGGAGGTCCTGGGCGTCGCCCACGTCGGCGTGACCGACAACTTCTTCGCGCTCGGCGGAGACTCGATCATCAGCCTGCAGGTGATCGCGCGGGCGAAGAAGTTCGGCATCCAGCTCACGCCGAGGATGTTCTTCCAGCATCAGACGGTCGCGGCCATCGCCGCGAACGCCCGGTCCACCAGCCCCATCCTGGCCGACCAGGCCAAGCTCGTGGGAGAGGTGCCGCTCACGCCGATCCAGCACTGGTTCTTCGGGCTGAAGCTGCCCGACCCGGCCCACTTCAACCAGGCCGAGCTGCTGGAGACCAACGGCCTGGACGGCGCGGTCCTGCGGCGTGCGCTGCTGACCCTCGTCGACCACCACGACGCGCTGCGCCTGCGGATGAGGAAGGACGGCGACCGGTGGCGCCAGTACATCGACGACGACGCCGGCCCCGGCATCCTCGCCTGCCACGACCTGTCGGCGCTGGACGACGACGGGCTGTGGCCGCGGATCGCGCGAATCGCCGACGAGGCGCAGCGCGGGATGGACCTGGACGGCGGGCCGGTGATCCGTGCCGCCCTGATGGACCTGGGCCCCGGCGGGGGCCAGCGGCTGCTCATCGCGATCCACCACCTGGCGGTCGACGGCGTCTCCTGGCGGATCCTGCTGGAGGATCTCGGCACCGCCTACCGGCAGGCGGCCGAAGGGCGGGACCCACTGCTGCCGGCCAAGACGACGTCCGTACGGACCTGGGCGGAGAAGCTCGGGACGTACGCGAGGTCGGCCGGCGCGCTCGCCGAACTCGGCTACTGGACATCGCAGGGCACGCGGCGGACGCTCCCTCGTGACCACGACGGGCCGAACACCACGCGTTCCTCGGCCGCCGTCACGGTCGCGCTGAGCGAGAGCGAGACGGCCTCCCTGCTGCAGGACGTGCCGCGGGCCTTCCACACCCAGATCAACGACGCGCTGCTGAGCGCGGTGGGCGCCGCGGTGCACGCCTGGACCGGGGACGATGCCGCCTGCGTCAGCCTGGAGGGCCACGGACGGGAGGACCTGTTCCCCGACGTGGACACGTCGCGGACGGTGGGATGGTTCACCAGCGTCTTCCCCATCAACCTGCACGGCCTGTCGGAGACCGACCCGGCCATCCTCCTCAAGCACGTCAGCGAGCAGCTCGGGGAGATACCCCGCCGGGGCGTCGGCTACGGCATCCTGCGGTACCTGGGCGACGAGCACGCGCGGCGGTCCCTGGCGCACCCCTCTCCGGAGATCAACTTCAACTATCTGGG
This sequence comes from Sphaerisporangium viridialbum, assembly GCF_049674955.1. GTDB lineage: Bacteria > Actinomycetota > Actinomycetes > Streptosporangiales > Streptosporangiaceae > Sphaerisporangium > Sphaerisporangium viridialbum. The sequence goes on from NZ_CP187232.1 coordinate 5,360,626, forward strand.
GCAGTTCGCCGCCGGCGTCACGGGCCTCGGCCGGTACGCCGACCCCCGCGAGCCGAGGGGCCGTTCCATCGGCGCGGCCGGGATGCGCCGTCATCTCCTGGACATCCTGGCGGCCGTGGAGAACGGCCGGCTGAGCATCGAGATCTCCTACTCCACGGCGATCCACGACGTGACCACGGTCGAGCGCTTCGCCGAGAACATCGTCCACAACCTTCGCGCGTTGCTCGGCATCGCCGCCGAGCAGAGCGAAGGAATCGGCGCCGCCCCGGCGCATCTCCCACTGGCGGAACTCAACGAGGATGAGATGGCCGCGATCATGAGGAAGTTCGGCGCATGAGCACCCCCAACGTGGAAGACATCTACGGCCTGTCGCCCATGCAGTTCGGCATGCTGTTCCATTCGGTGCAGGACAGCCACGGCATCAACCCGTACCAGGTGCAGATGATCGAGAAGATCGTCGGGCCGCTCGACGACGAGCGCTTCCTGGACGCCTGGCAGCACGTCGTGGACCGGCACTCCATCCTGCGCAGCGCGTTCGTCTGGCAGGACGTGTCGACGCCCGTGCAGGTCGTGCAGCGTACGGCCGAGCTGCCGCGCGAGACGCTCGACTGGCGTGACTGCGATCCGGCCGAGCAGGACGCGCGCCTGAAGCGGCTGGCGGCCGACGACTGGAACCAGGGCTTCGACCTGTCCCGGCCGCCGCTGCTGCGGGTGCGGGTCATCAGGACCGCCGACGAATGCCGTCTGGTCATGTGGTCGTTCCACCACATCCTGCTGGACGGGTGGAGCATCCAGCTCCTCAAGAAGGAGCTGTTCGCGATCTACCGGGCCGCAGTCGAAGGCAGGGAGCCCGGCCTGCCGCCGGCCATCCCCTATGTCCGGTACGCGAAGTGGCTGCACGAACAGCCCTCGTCCCGCGCGCGGGAGTTCTGGCGCGGCTACCTGCAGGGCATCAGCGCGCCCACCGAGCTGGTCGCGAGCCGCCCCCGCGCGGGGTCCGGGGTGGCCGAATTCGAGATCTCCCTCAGCGCGGAGCTGTCGGGCGCGGTACGCCGGTTCGCCAGGGAGCAGCGGATAACGGTCAACACCGTGATCCAGGGCGTGTGGTCGGCCCTGCTTTCCCGCTACAGCGGTCACGACGACGTGCTGTTCGGCGCCACGACCTCCGGCCGGTCCGTATCGCTGGCCGGCATCGAGTCGATGGTGGGACTGTTCATCAACACCCTGCCGGTGCGCGCCCGGGTCGACGGCCAGGCCACGGTCGCCGCATGGCTGCGGGAACTGCAGGAGCAGCAGATCGAGCTCCGGCAGTGGGAGCACTGCCACCTCGTGGACGTGCAGGAGTGCAGCGATGTCCCGCGGGGCAAGCCGCTGTTCCAGTCCATCCTCGTGTTCGAGAACTATCCGGAGCTGCGCGGCTCCGACAGCCTGCCGGACGGGGTCGATTACCGGCCCGTGCACTGCGTGGAGCGCACCGGCTTTCCGCTCACCGTGGTCGTCTCGGCCGACGAGGTCGTGGACGTCAAGTTCGCCTACGACCGTGCCCTGTTCGACGCGGAGACGATCGAACGCCTCGCGGGCCACTTCCAGGCCCTGGTGACCGGATTCGTCTCGGCCCCGCAGTCCCCGCTGTCCCAGATCAGCATGCTCACCGAGGCCGAGCAGCGGCAGATGCTGGTCGAGTGGAACGACACCGCAGGACCGTTCCCCGCCGACCAGACCATCCACCAACTGGTCGCCGCACATGCCACGGCCCGTCCCGACGAGCCCGCCGTCATCCACGGGGACCAGGTACTCACCCACGGGCAACTCAACGCCCGCGCCAACCAACTCGCCCACCACCTGCGCTCACACGGAATCGGCCCCGAAGACCTCATCGCCGTATACCTCGACCGCACCCCCGACCTCATCATCACCCTCCTGGCCATCCTCAAAGCCGGCGCCGCCTACGTCCCCCTCGACCCCGAATACCCCACCGAACGCCTCACCTACATGCTCCACGACACCGCCGCACCCCTGGTCATCACCCAACACAACCTCGCCAAGCAACTCCCCGGCCACGCCACCCACCTGCTCATCGACACCCACTGGCCCCAAATCGAAACCCACCCCACCACCGACCCCGAACCACTGGCCGGACCACACAACCTCGCCTACGTCATCTACACCTCCGGCTCCACCGGAAAACCCAAAGGCGTGATGATCGAGCACGAGGGCGTGGTCAACTACCTCCACTGGTGCGCCCAGGCCTACCCGCCCACCGGTGAGCTGGGCACACTGCTCTACTCACCCGTCGCCTTCGACCTCACCGTGACCGCGCTGTTCCTGCCACTGATGCAAGGGCTGCCGATCGCCATACCGGTGCCCCAGCCAGGAGAATCGGCGTTCGCCGCCGCAACCGAACAACTCCTGTCCGGCACATCGGTCAGCTTTCTCAAAATGACCCCCTCGCACGCCGAACTCCTGGTCTCCACAGCCGAAGCGGCCGGAGCCGAACTCGCCGTGCGCACCATGGTGCTCGGCGGCGAGGAACTCACCACCGACCTCGCCCGCCGGATACTCGCCGTCTGCCAACCCGGCACCGTCATCTACAACGAATACGGCGCCACGGAATGCTCCGTCGCCAACGTCATGTCCGCCACCCACCACGTCGGCGACGACGCCACCGGACCGGTCTCCGTCGGCACCCCCATCACCAACACCCAGGCCTACGTCGTCGACCCCGACGGCCGGCCCGTACCGATCGGCGTCCCCGGAGAATGCCTCCTCGGCGGCATATGCGTCGCCCGTGGATATCTCAACCAGCCCCAGCTCACCGACAAGAAATTCACCCATCACCACCTCACCGGACGCCCTCAGCGCCTTTACCACACCGGCGACCTGTGCCGCTGGCTCCCCGACGGACGGCTCGAATTCATCGGCCGCATCGACACCCAGGTCAAACTCCGCGGATATCGCATCGAACTCGGCGAAATCGAAACCACTCTCACCGACCACCCCGCCATCACCGCCGCCGCGGTCACCCTTCGCGAGGACACCCCCGGCGTCCAGCGGCTCACCGCCTACCTCGTCACCGCTCCCAACGCCACCCCGCCCACACCCCACGAGCTCAAAACCCACACCGCCCGCACCCTCCCCCCCTACATGATCCCCGCCACCTACATCACCCTGCCCGCTCTCCCCCTCACCCCCAACGGCAAGACCGACCGCAAAGCCCTCCCCGCCCCGGCCACCACCCACCACACCACCCGCACTGCACCCACGACCGCCACCCAGCACCTCATCGCCACCATCTGGCAGGACGTCCTCGGCACCGCCGACCCCGGTATCCACGACAGCTTCTTCGACCTCGGCGGCCACTCGCTCCTCGCCTTCAAGGTCATCACCCGCCTACGCCGCGCCGGCTGTCCGGCGACATTGCAGCAGGTCATGGCGCATCCCACCATCCACGATCTGGCGCAGGCGCTCAGTGAGGCCGTGCCCGTGCAGAGCGGGCTGATCGCCGAGGTGCGGCCGGGGCGGCCGGCGGCCACAGAGCGGCCCAATCTCTTCTGCATCCATCCCGGGGGCGGCCAGATCCACTCCTACCAGGCACTGGCCGACGAGCTGCGCGGGGAGTTCCGTGTCCTCGGCGTGCAGGCCGCCGGCCTCGCCGAGGGCGAGGCACCGCTCGATGACATCCGCGCGATGGCCGAGCGCTACTGGAAGGAGATCGTGAACCTGCAGCCCGAGGGCCCCTACCGGCTCCTCGGCTGGTCGGCCGGTGCGGTGATCCTGCATGAGATGGCCGCCATGCGCCCCGATGAGGTCGGCTCGGCGTTCCTGCTGGAGCCCGCCGTCACCGGGCCGCATCGAAGGGAACGGTTCAATGGGCTGGCGGAGATCTTCGGGCGCGCCGAGTCGCTGTGGCGCCGCGGGCAGTCCGAGACCGGCCAGGCGCGGGAGCGGACGCGACAGGCGCTGAAGCTCCTGGCCGGTCCGATGAACATCGACGAGGACGCGGTCGATCTCGACGAATGGCTGCCGTACAACGTCCTTCGCGCGGAATCGCGCGCGCTGGCCGATCATCGCGCCGCCACCTCGCGGGCCAGGGCCACTCTCGTCGTGAGCGACGAGATCCACCGGGCGGGACAGGAACTGATGCCGGCCGGGGACCGCGCGCGGTACGTGGCCCACTGGAAGCGGCTCTACCCCCGCGGGCTGCGGATCATCGATCTCGCCGGCGGCCATCACGACATGATCAGCGCCAGGGAATCGGTGTCAGAAATAGCCTCGGCGCTCAGCACCGACCGGCGGCAGGAAATGCCCGCGAATTCGGGGACATAACTATCCAGTAATGGCCGGATCCGGATCGAGAAATAATCAATACATCGGTACCCCCGGTTCGGACGGCAATAGCAATTCTCAAGAAAGGCCAGTGACTGGAATGTCCCCAAGCTGTATCGCCGAGAAGCGACCGAAGCCGTATGCGGTGCTCAGCAGCACTCCATCGGATTCACACACCTGGAATCTGCTGTTCGTCCAGCTGTTGATGGAAGAAATCGGCTGGTCGGTCGCCAACCTCGGTGCCTGTGTGCCCGTCGCGATGCTCCTGGACGAATCGCTGCGCCGCGTACCCGACCTGATCGTGATCAGCACGGTGAACGGTCACGGCGCCCAGGAGGCCCGGCAGGTGATCGCGGCGTTGCGCGCCGAGCCCTCCCTGTCCCGGGTGCCGGTCGCCCTCGGCGGCAAGCTCTGCGTCAGCGAGGACCGGGAACGCGCCGTCGTGGACGAGCTGGCCGCCGCCGGCTACGACGCGGTGCTGGTCGGCGACACCGCCGTGCCGGCGTTCCGGTCCCTGCTGGCCGGGGCGGCTGCCACGCCGGGACGGCACGCGAGGCGGCGGGCATGACGCGGGCGACGGCGCCCGCCGGGACGTTCCACGAGTTCATGGAGCGCGCCCGGCGGACGGGGACGCTGGTGGTCCAGCCACGCATGGGATTCGGCACCGTCGAGCGGATGCGCGCCGGGCTGATCGCCACGAAGAACGCGGACGCCGCCACCGTGGGGACCGTGACGCTCGACAGCTACACCCGCGTCGGCGACTTCGCGGCGGCCGAGCGCGCGCTGCGCGCGGGTGACGAGCTCAACGGCTATCCGATCGTGACGCTGGGCCCGCAGGCCACCAGGGGCATGCTCGACGGCGTCCGCGACAGCGGTTTCCCGGTGCAGGTACGCCACGGCTCCGCGTCGCCCGGCCCGATCTTCAGCGCGCTCATGGCGGCCGGGCTGGACGCCACCGAGGGGGGACCGATCTCGTACTGCCTGCCCTACAGCAGGACGCCCATAAACCGGTCGGTCCAGGCCTGGCGGGAGGCCGCCAGGCGGTTCGCCGCCCTGGCGGAGACAGGCGCCGTGCCGCACCTGGAGAGCTTCGGCGGATGCATGCTCGGGCAGTTGTGCCCGCCCTCGCTGCTGATCGCGATCAGCGTCCTGGAAGGCATGTTCTTCGTCCAGCAGGGCATCCCGAGCGTCTCTTTGAGCTACGCCCAGCAGACGCACCCCGGCCAGGACGAGGAGGCCGTCCGGGCGCTGCACGACATCGCGGCCGACCTGCTGCCCTCGGTCGCCTGGCACGTAGTGATCTACGCCTACATGGGCCGGTACCCGGCCACGCACGACGGAGCGCTGAGCCTGCTGGCGGCCGCCGCACGGCTGGCGAAGCGCAGCGGGGCGGCCCGCCTGATCGTGAAGACCGCCTCGGAGGCCAGCCGGATACCGTCCATCTCCGACAATGTGACGGCCTTGCGGGTCGCCGCGCGGGCCGGGCGGGCAGCCGAGCGAAGCCTCCTCAACCCTGCGACGACCGGCATCGAGGCGGAGGCCCGTTCGATCATCGATCGGGTGCTCGACCTGCACGCCGATCTCGGCAGAGCGCTCACGTCCGCCTTCGCCCTGGGATACCTGGACGTCCCGTACTGCCTGCACCCGGACAACGCCGGACGTACCCGCAGTTACATCACCGACGACGGCCGCCTGCAGTGGGCGGCGACCGGTGCGCTGCCGATCACGAACGCGGGCGGCCGGCCGAAGGCGGGCGGGCTGACATCCGCGGAACTGCTGCACGCCCTGTCCTACGTCAGGGATCGCTACGACACCGGCGCTTTCGCCCACCACTAAGGGAGGTTCAACGATGACCACACAGCAGGACTTTCGCACCATGCCCACGCCCGCGGCGCGCGCCACGGGGCTGACGGCGGATGGCGTGCCCGGTCCCCGGGAACATCTGACATCGCCGAGGACCCAGGCGGTGCTCAAGATCCAGCAGGCGCTGGTGGCAGGGGCGCGCGAGTTGCTGTCATCGGAGGGCGCCGCCGAGCTGTTCCAGCCGCTCATCGGCCCGGTGACCGATCCGGGGGCACGCGGCGCGAAGCAGGTGGACGTGGACTACTACGGCCACCAGTACAAGCTGATGGCCAGCGCCATCCTGTACAAACAGACCTCCCTGGTCGCGTTCGACAAGGTGTTCTTCATCGCGCCGAACGTACGCCTGGAGCCGCTGGAGACCAGCTCCACCCACCGGCACCTGGCGGAGTTCCACCAGATCGACGTCGAGTTCGCCGGCGCGTCACGCGACGACGCGATCGCCCTGGCAGAGAGGGTGGTGCGCCAGGCGGTGCGTAAGGCCCTGGCCACCCAGGAGGACGCGTTGCGGCTGGTCGGCCGCGACACGGCGAAGCTGTCGGCGCTCGTCGAGCAGCCGTTCGAGGTGCTTACCCACGCCGAGGTCCTCGACCGGCTCGGCCACCCGCACGATCCGGGCACGGAGATCGGCTGGGAGGCCGAGGAACTCATCTCCGGCCACGCCGAGGCGCCGTTCTTCATCGTCGACTACCCGAAGGGCTCGCGCGGGTTCTACGACAAGGAGGATCCGGCGCGGCCGTCCACGCTGATGAGTTTCGACCTGATCGCGCCCGAGTACTGCGGGGAGATCTGCAGCGGCGGCGAACGCGAATCCGAGTACGCCAAGATCGTCACCCGCATGCGGGAGACCGGCGAGAACCCCGCGAAGTACGGCTGGTACCTGGACGTCGTGCGGCAGGGCATCCCGGGCAGCGCCGGCTTCGGCATCGGCCTGGAGCGGCTGACCCGCTGGGTGGCCGGGCTGGACTCGGTCTGGCAGGCGAGCGCCTACCCGAAGCTTCCTGGGGTGGTGTCCCCGTGAGCGCACTGCGAGCGCCGGGATTCCCGGAGCAGGACGTACGGCGGCGGGCGCGCGAGGGCGGCGCGGCGGTGTTCCCGGCCATGGAGCAGTACGGCGTGACGGTCTTCGGCGCGGGCGCCACCGTGCCGCAGGACGAGATCGACGCATACCGCCTGGTACCGCCGGTGTTCATGCCACGGCGGCTGGAGAAGCTGATCGAGCTGGGCAGGGAGCCCTTGTACGCGGACGTGTCGCTGGAGTCGTCGTTCGGCGGGTTCGACGCGCCGCTCCCGCTCTTCCTCACCGCCTTGGGGTCGACGCGGGTGGCTGCCGCCGGGTGCGCCCTGGCCCGGCAGGCCGGCAGGCTCGGCCTGCCGATGGTGATCGGCGAGAACGTGGCCCCGGTGAGCGGATTCCGTTCCGACGGGAAGCACCGCGCCCTGCTGGAACGGATCAGCGCCTACACCGAGGCGGCGCCCGAGGCCACCGGAGGAGTGGTCGTCCAGCAGAGCACCGAGGACGCCAACGCCGAGGTCTGGAACCACGTCTACACCGACCCCTCGGTGCGGGAGCTGATGGACTCGGGACGGCTGGCCTTCGAGCTGAAGGTCGGCCAGGGCGCCAAGCCGGGGCTGGGCGGCCTGACCATGGTGGACGAGGAGACCTCGCGGCGTCTCGGCGGCCAGTACGCCATGGAGCGGCTCCTGGCCGGCGGGCCGGTGCTGCGCTGCAGCAGCCCGGGCACGTTCACCGACGAGATCCTGCGCCAGCAGATCCATCTGATGCGCAACAACTATCCGCGGGCGCGGTGCTGGGTCAAGCTGCCACCGGCGCGCGACGTGGCCGAAGCCTCGGCCGTGGCGTGGCGGGCGGGCGCGGACGCGGTCACGGTCGACGGCGCCGAAGGGGGCACAGGATGGGCGCCGGGCGCCTTCCTGGATCACGTGGGCCTGCCGCTGCACGAATGCCTGCGGCGGCTCGGCGCGCCCGCGGGCACGCTGCTCGCCAGCGGCCGCGTGTACGACGGCGCGCGGGCGGTCAAGGTCCTGGCACTGGGCGCCCGGGCGGTCGGTTTCGGCCGGGCGGCGCTGGTCGCCGTCGACGAGGACCCTGAGCACGGGCTGATCCGGTTCATGGAGTCCCTCGCCCTGGAGATGAGGCTCCTGATCAGCGCCCTTGGCAAGTACGCCGCCGGCGAGCCGGGCCCGGAGGACCTGTGGGGCCCGCCGGAGTCCCGCGGCGCGGCGAGCCATGACGCGCCCAGGGGGGCCGGCGAGTCACCGATCCGCCATGACAAGCGAGAGGTCTTCGCGTGATATACGCCAACGCTTATGACGCCGTCATGGATGACGTGTTCGTCGCCCTGCCCTACCTGTCGCGGCGCGCCGACGTCTACCTGAAGATCGAGGGGTTCAACCCGGCCGGCTCCATCAAGCTGAAGACCGCCATCGGGCTGATCGAGGACGCGGAACGCAGCGGCAGCGTGTCCGTGGGCGTGCCGGTGATCGAGTCGTCGTCGGGAAATCTCGGCATCGCGCTGAGCTCCATCTGCGCGGCCAAGGGATACCCGTTCACCTGCGTGGTGGATCCGAACACCTCGGAGTCGGCCATCGCGCACATGCGGGCGCTGGGCGCCGAGGTCGTGACCGTGCGGGAGACCGACGCCAACGGCGGTTACCTGCACTCGCGCATCACCTACGTCCGCGAGCGGCTCCGGCGGCAGCCCGAGATGGTGTGGCTCAACCAGTACGCCAATCCCGCCAACCCGAGGGCGCACTACGAGCGGACGGCCAGGAACCTGCTCGCCGGGCTGCGGCACATCGACTACCTGTTCGTGGGAACCGGCTCGACGGGAACCTTCGTCGGCTGCGCGTGCTACCTGCGCGAGCACTCGCCGCACACCCGGATCATCGCGGTGGACTCGCTGGGATCGGTGACGTTCGGCGCCGAGCCGGGCCGCCGCTGGATCCCCGGGCTCGGTGCCAGCCGCCGTCCCGAGCTGTGCCGGCCGGAACTGGCCGACGAGGTCGTCCACGTGCCGGAGGAGGACGCGATCCGGGAGTGCCGCCGGGTCGCGCGCAACACCGGGCTGCTGGTCGGGGGCTCGACCGGATCGGTGCTCGCGGCGATCGCGGGGCGCGAAGAAGGATTCCGCGACCGGCCGCGCGTCGCGGCCATCTCGCCCGACCTCGGTGACCGTTACCTGAAGACCGTGTACGACGACGACTGGGTGAACGACCGGTTCGGCGGCGTCCGCACCGCCGGGACCCTCGGCCTCGTGGGTGCTCCGGAGGCAGGGTGAGGCGGACCGCTCGGAGCCGTTGCGGTCGACCGGAAACGATCACCATCGGGTTCGAGGTGATCGTTTCCGGGTCACCGCCGGACGGAGGGACCGCGGATCCGGGATGACACCGGTTCAGAGCTCTGCCGGGTCGATGAGCCTCTTCGCGATGGCCACCGCGCCGAGCTGAAAGCGGCTGCGTGTCCCGAGGCGTTCGGCCAGCCGGTCCGACAGCCGGCGCACGGTGCGCAGGGACACCTCCATCCGGCGGGCGGCCGAGGCATCGGTGTGCCCCTGCGCCCACAACTTCAGGATGTGCACCTCCTGCGATGACAAACTGTCGCCGCGGCGCGGCCGGCAGTCTCCCAGCGGCTCGGCCTCCGCCCACAGCTTCGAGAACAGCGTGACGAACGAGTCGACGACCGCGTCGCACCCGACGGTGAGCGCCCCGGCCATTCCGGTGAGGTTGCTGACCGAGACCACCGCGTGGCGCCGGTCGAATATCCGCACCCTGGCGGGCAACGTCGGCAGGGTGCGCACGTCCGCGCCCGCCCCGATCTCCCATCGCAGGTAGGCCATGGTGGGCTTGTCGTTGCGCACACTGTCCAGGACGATCGAGCGCGACAGGACGCCACGGGCCAGGATGTCCTCATCGATCGTGCGGGCGCTGTCGAGAGCCCTGGTCGACGGCTGGCCGGCGAGCCGGAACGACAGGTATTCCTCCCGGCAGTCGGCGGCCAGCCGGGCCGTGCGGGCCCGTACCGCGGATCCGCCGATGACCCACTCGACACCGGCGGCGTCCTGGGCGCCCCGCTGGCCGCACGACGCCAGCAGGCGGGCGACCGTCAGCCGGCTGTCCTCCACCTGCTGCTGATGTCGTGCCAGCTCGGCCTGCTGCCGGGCCAGCAGGGCGGCCAGGCCGACCTCCGGCTCGATCGCCGTCCAGCCGTCGCATCCCGCCACGCGCGTGATCAGCTCCAACCGGGCCAGATGCTCAAGGGCGAACTGGACGGTCACCTCGCTGAGCGCCATGAGCTCGGCGAGCTTCTCCGTGCTCACGTTGGGATTCTCCACGACATTCTGGTAGACCGATTCCGCGGTCGTGTCGAGCTCGAACCCCTGTCGCCAATCGGGTGACACTCTGTTGAACGGCTCGGGTCTCGTCCGGCGTACCGACAGTTCAGGCAGCGCGACCATTCTTGGCGCCTTTCTCTGGCTCTGCGTCCGTAAGAGCACTCTCAGCGGAGATATCGATCGCCGGCGCGACCCGGCGCATCTGTGACCACTCGGGCCGCAGCCCGGGCACGACGATGGCGACCAGGTAGCAGCCGCCGACGATCAGCAAAGCGCCGTTCAGCCCCGACACCGCGAGAACGGCCGCCGCGAACGGGCCGCCGAAGGGGATGCCGGCCCACGCGAGCGCGCTGGTGAGCGTCCGGACCCGCCCGAGCAGCCGCGCCGGAATCCGCTCGTAGCTCACGGCGCCGATGATCGGGTTGACGAATCCGGAGCCGAGGCCGCCGACGGCGAAGACCGCGAGCACGCCCCACAGCGGGATGCTCAGGGCCATGGCCAGGAAGCGGGGAACTCCGCCGATCACGAAGCCGACCATGTAGACGATATGGCGGGGCAGCCGGGCGGCGAGCGTGGCGGCGAGGAGCGCGGCCAGGATGGACGTGCCCGCGAAGACGCTGACCACCAGGCCCACCGTCTCGGCTCCGTACCCCGACTCCAGCGCCCACACCGGGAGCAGGACCGCCATGAAGGCCTGGTCGAGCAGGTTGGTCGCGACCAGCATCCCGACGATGGCGCGCAGCAGGCCGTCCTGGCGGAGGAACGCGGCGCCCTGCCGCAGCTGGGCGACGTATCCGCCCGCCTCGGCCGTCGTGGGCGCGGCGGGATCGGGCGCCGGATCGGCGAGCGTGGCGGTGGTGACCACGGCCGCCAGGCCGAACAGGGCCGCCGAGAGCCAGAGCGACTGGGCACCGCCGAACATCGCCACCAGGACGCCGGCGATGGCGGGCCCCGCCACCGTGGCGGTGCGTTCCACAGCGGCGATGAGCCCGGTGCCGCGTTCGATGGGCGCGCGGGCCGCCCGGGTGACCGATGGGACGAAGACGGATTTGGCGGCGATGGCGGGGCCGTCCGCGGCGCCCACCACGGCCATGAGCGCCATCAGCGCCCACAGGTTCAGCCCTCCGGCCGCGAACAGCAGGGGCGCGACGATCATGGCGGCCATCGACACCAGGTCGCCGGTGATGGCGACACGCCGGGGCCCGATGCGGTCGATGAGCGGGCCGGCGAGCGCCTGCGCTATGACGAACGGGGTGATCTGGCAGAAGGCGACCAGACCGGTCTTGGCGGGGCTCCCGGTCGTGGTGAGCACGAGCCACGGCACCGCGATGGACAGCAGGCGGTTCGCCGAAAGGGCGGCGAAGTCCGCGCCGAGCACACCGATGAGGCCGCGCAACGAGCGCGTTCGGGCCACACCGGTCTCCCTGCCGTCGCCATCGTCCATGGGATGTCTCCTCAGATCGTCGGGGTATGGCGATCCGACCATCGCCCGCCGCGGCGGCCGCCCGCCAGGGAAGGAACAGCACCGCTCGACCGCCGCTCCTGTCGCGCGTTCGTCTCTGCCGCCGGACCGCGTGCGGCGGGCACAGTTGCCTGACCGCCGCACACCGGGGCGGCCGGCACAGAAGGGAACCGCCGATGAACGACTCCGTGGATGAGGGCGTCTACCACGTCGTGCGCAACGACGAGGAGCAGTACTCGGTCTGGCCGGCCGACCAGGAACCACCGCCCGGCTGGCACGCCGAGGGCACCCAGGGCACCCAGCCCGAATGCCTCGACTACATCGGGGTGATCTGGACCGACATGCGGCCGGCCAGCCTGCGCCGGTACATGGACCGCACCATCTGCGACAAGCGATGCTGATCCTCGGCAACGCGGACGTCCGGCACGTACTGGACGGCAAGGATGTAGAGGTGCTCACCGCCGTGCGGCACGCGTATGTGGAACACGCCCGCGGCGAGACGGCCGTGCCCGAATCGGTGTTCCTGCGCTTCCCCCACAGCGCCCGCGACCGCATCATCGCGCTGCCGGCATACCTGGGCGGCGACGAGCCGGTCGCCGGAGTGAAGTGGATAGCGTCGTTCCCGGGGAACGTGGCGGCCGGGATGGACCGCGCCTCGGCCGCGATCATCCTGAACTCGACGAGCACCGGCCACCCGCTGTGCGTGATGGAGGGCTCGGTGATCTCCGCGCGGCGCACCGCCGCGAGCGCCGCCCTCGCGTCGGCGACCTTGCAGGGCGCGGAGCCCGCCGACGGGGTCTCGGTGATCGGGTGTGGCGTCATCAACGCCGAGATCCTGCGGTTCCTCACGGTGGTCCATCCGGAGCTGCGCGAGGTCACCGTGTTCGACCTCGACCCCGGCCGGGCAGAGGCGTTCGCGCGGCGCTGCTCGGCGGAGCTGGACGTGAGGGCGTCCGTGGCCGGCCACCCGGACGAGGCACTCGCCGCGCACCCGCTGGTCAGTCTCGCGACCACGGCCACCGTCCCCCATCTCGATCTGCACGCCTGCCGTCCCGGCTCGCTCGTCCTGCACATCTCGTTGCGGGACGTGACCATCGGCGGGGTGCTGGACGCGGTGAACATCGTCGACGACCGTGACCACGTCCTGCGCGCCGCGACCTCCATGCACCTGGCCGAGCAGCATGTCGGTCACCGCGGGTTCATCCAGGCCACCATCGGCGAACTCCTGCTCAGCGGTGGCGACCACGGTCGCGATCCGCGGCGGGTGACGCTGTTCTCCCCGTTCGGGCTCGGGGTGCTCGACCTCGCGGTCGCGGACATGGTGCTGCGCGCCGCCCGGCGGGACGGGCTCGGCGTCGACCTGCCGGACTTCCTTCCCGGACGCGCGCCGGCCGGCCACACCGGCTAGTACTACATGCCTAGATCGCGCTTGGCGATCGTCTGGTTTCTCTGCGTGATAGGCCTGGGGTGTGTAACGGTATCGGCATGCCCCAGCCTCACAAGAGCACAGGCGCGGTGACCTTCGCGGATTTGGATGCCTGGCAGTCGGAATTCGAGCGGGTGCGTGCGCGGTTCGAGTGCCGATGGTTCCGGACGGAGTCGCGTGAGCATTTCCGGCAGTATCTGCGGGGACTGCTGGCGCCGCTGGCGCGTAAGAACTCCTGGACGATCTCGGAGTTCACCGGCGAGCGCAGGCCCACCGCGATTCAGCGGTTCATCAATTTGACCCCGTGGGATGCCGATGGGCTGCGCGATGAGGTGCGCGCCTACGCGATGGAGCACTTCGCCGACGAACGCGCGGTACTGATCGCCGACCCGACCGGGTTCGCCAAGAAGGGCAGGAAATCGGCGGGCGTGCAGCGGCAGTACTCCGGCACGCTGGGCCGGATCGACAACTGCCAGATCGGCGTGTTCTTGGCCTACACCAACACCCGCGGGGACCGGGTGCTGATCGACCGCGAGTTGTATCTGCCGCAGGAGTCCTGGTGCGCCGATCCCGTTCGGCGGGCCGAGGCGCATGTGCCCGAACAGGTGACCTTCGCCACCCGCCCGCAGCAGGTCCAGGTCATGATCGGCAGGACGGTGGCGGCCGGGGTGCCGTTCGCCTGGTTCGCCGCCGACGAGGAGTTCGGCCAAAACCCGCACCTGCGCGCGTATCTGGAACGCGAGCAGATCGCCTACTGCATGGCCGTCCCGAAGACCACCGACATCACCACAGGAAACGTCTCCACCGCAAAGGACAACTGCATGCGCGTGGCACACCTGGCCGCGCGCCTGAAACCCCACGATTGGCAGCGGCGCGCCTGCGGCATCGGCGCCAAAGGGTTCCGGGTCTACGACTGGGCCGTGATCGACACGCCCATCCCACACCACCGCTATGTGATCCGCCGCAATATCGCCGACGGCGAGCTGGCCTACTTCCACTGCTTCGATCCGCGCGGTGAAGGACTGCCGGAGTTGGTGCGGGTCATTGGTTCGCGGTGGCCGATCGAGGAGTGTTTCGAGGCGGCCAAGCAGGAGGCGGGGCTGGATCAGTATCAGTTCCGGCTCTATCACGCCTGGTACCGGCACATCACGTTGGCCATGTTGGCCTTGGTGTTTCTCGCTGTTTTACGAGCCACCGCTAAAAAGGGGACCCATACCCTGTGGACAACCGCGGCCGCCCGCGAGGACGACACCGGCGAACCCACGCGAACCGTCCCAGGCTGCCGACCGCGACCGGACCAGACCCGCCAACCGCCTGATCGCCTTGTCCATCGGTGAGGTCCGCCGGCTGTTCAACCTGATCGGCAGTGACGATCACATCATTGAGCTGGGGCTTTACTGGTCGGAACAGCGCCGGAGCCACCAAGCCCGAGCGCGCAGGCACCACTTCAAGCGGCACCTGCGCCTACAGGTCCTACAGATCTAGCTATGCAGTACTAGACCAACCCCCTCCGCACCGCACACGCCACCGCATGCGCCCGGTTGCGCACCTGCAACCGGGCCGTCAGGTCGTAGATGACGTTCTTGACCGTATGCTCCGAGCAGCACAGCACCTGGGCGATGGCGGCGTTCCCCAGCCCGTCCGCCATCAGCGCGAGCACCGCCTTCTGCCGGGCCGTCAGCGACGGCACCGGGCGCGACGGCGGCGGCGCGGGGGCCGGGCCGCCGAGCAGCCGCACCAGCACCTCATGCGGCAGGCGGCCGTCGCCGCGGTGCGCCGAGCGCACCGCCGCGCCCAGCCGTACCGAGGTCGCGTCGGCGGACCGCAGCATGGTGCGCACCCCCGCCCGCACGGCCCGCAGCACGCCGGGCGGGGAGAAGGTGTCGGCGACGAGCAGGAGCGCGTGCTCGCCGGGCAGGTCCGCTCCTGGCCACGCCTCCAACGCCTCGTCCACCGTGGCCGCCACGGCTATCACCACCGTGTCCGCGGACCCGTCGGGTTCCGCGGCCAGCGGGAACCCGCACGGCCCGAGCAGCGAGAGCACCTTGCTCCGCGCCGCCGCGTCGGCCGCGTTGACATGCACGCGGGGACGCTCCAGCGTGCCCGCGGCCGCCCCGGTCACAACAGCCCCGTCCGGAGCGCGTACGCCACCGCATGAGCGCGGTTGCGCAGCCGGAAGCGGTGGGTGATGTCATGCACCACCCCGACGACGGTGCGAGACGAGTAACACAGTTCCCGCGCGATCTCATCGGTCTCGCGGCCATCGGCGATGAGCGTGAGCACGGCCAGCTCTCGCTCGCTCAGGCCCGCGCCTCGCCAGGCCCCGCGCGGTGTCCCGCCCGCGGGGCCGGCGCCCGCCTCGTGATCGAGCAGGCACGTGAGCATGTCCGGCGGGACGGTGCAGTCGCCACAGGCCGCGGCGAGCACCGCGCGCGCCAGGCGGCCCGCGTCGGCCTCGCAGCGGCGCACCAGGCCACGCGCACCCGCCGCGATCGCGTGCAACGCCTGAGAGGGCGCGAAGTCACCGGCGACGAGCACCACCCCGGGCCGGTCGGCCAGATCTCGCCGCGCGCGCAGCAGGTCGAACACCTGGTCCTGTATTCGGTCGACGACCACCACCGTGACCTCCGCCGCTTCCTGCGGCCGCACCACGGCGACATCGGGACAGCCGAGCAAAGCGCTCGTGGCGCCCGCTTCCAGCATCGGGTCCAACGCGACGACGTTGGCCCTGACCGGGTCACCCATCGGACCTCCTCGGCCAGACATGAGGAATCTCTCGCCCCCAACATCCGCCAGGACCGGCCCCACTCGCATGGGGTCGCGACCCCCAGATTCTCCACGCGACCCCCTGTCCGCCGCGTCACCGTCCATGCCCAGCGTGCGTCGCCGCGCCGCCGCACCACCGTGGCGCCGTGCCGCCGGGCTACGGACCGTCTACGTACCCGGCGCCCCCGGAGCGGGTGACCGCGGGAGAAACATGGGGGTCTTCTACCCATCACCGGGAGACGGGGCTGTGACAGCTTCGAAGCTATGACGCAACCGGCGACACTAGGCGAGAGCACCGCTGCCGTGCTGCCTGGCACCGACTGGTGGGCCCGGGCGCTGGCGCGGCATGAGCGGCCGGAGGCCGCCGTGCCCGGCGACGGCGCCGCCGTCCGCCCGGCCTGGTGCGACTTCGTGGAGCAGGCCGTAGCCACGGCCCTGCCGCCCGGCGAACCGCCGGACACGGACGAGTGGCACGAGGCGTTCGCCGTCCCGTTCCGGCCTTTCCTGGCCCTCGTGCGCGACCGGCTGACCGACGCGGCCGGGCGGCATCTCGCGCCTGGCGAGTCCGACGCCCGCTCCGTCGCGCGGACGTTCACCGACGTCCTGGCCAGGAGGCTGGCGCGCATCGCCCTGTACACCCTGATGGCGGAGCTGGGCACGGCGCACGCCGGTGGCCTGCTGACCGGCGCGGACGACCGGGAACGATTCGCGGACTTCCTGCACCGCCAGTGCACGTCCGCCGGGCTCGCCGCGCTCTTCACGCGGTACCCGGTGCTGGCCCGGCAACTGGGCACGACCGCCATGTCGGCCGCCGACGCGGGCGCCGAACTGCTGGCCCGCCTCGGCGCCGACCGCGCGGCCCTGGTCGGGCCCCTCCTCGGCGGTGTGGACCCGGGGCCGGTCACGGCGGTCGAGCCCGGGCTCGGCGACCCGCACGAGCAGGGCCGCTCGGTGAGCCTCGTCCGCTTCGCCGACGGCCGCACCGTCGTCTACAAGCCGCGCTGCCTCGCCGCGCACCTGCGGTTCAACGAGGTCGTCGCCTGGCTCGACCGGCGGCTGCCCGGGTGCGGTCTGCGCACCGCCCGGGCGGTCGCCCGGCCGGGGTACGGCTGGATGGAATTCGTCCAGGCCCGGCCGCTGAAGCGACCCGAAGACGCGCGGCGGTTCTACCGGCGCGCGGGAGTGCTGCTCGCCGCCCTGCACGCGGTGCACGCGACCGACATGCACTGCGAGAACGTCATCGCGTGCGGTGACCAGCCGGTTCTGATCGACGTGGAGACCATCTTCCACCCTGACCTGCCCATGCCGGACACCATCACCATCGCCGACCCCGCCGCCCACGCGCTGGCCGGCTCGGTGCAGCGCACCGGGCTCCTGCCGTACGTCACCGTCGGCGAGAACGGCCTGCTCGACCAGTCCGGCATGGGCGGCGATCCGGGTGCGACCTGTCCCGAAGGCGTCCTGGACTGGGATCCGCCGGCCGGCGCCGGATCGCGCCTCGTCCGGCGGCCGGTCCCCTACGCCGGCGCCGGCAACCGCCCCCGCTTCGGCGGGCGGACGATCGAGCCGGCCGACCACCAGGCCGACGTACTGGACGGTTTCCGGCTCGGCTACGACGAGGTCGTGCGCTGCCGAGCGGAGTTCACCCGGCTCGTCGAATCCTTCTCCGAGGTCCAGACCCGCGTCGTCGTCCGGCCGAGCCGCGGCTACGCGCACCTGCTGGACGAGTCCACACACCCTGACCTGCTACGGGACGCGCTCGACCGGGACAGGATCCTGGATCTGCTCGACGAGGCCTCTGCTCGCCATCACCTGTGGCAGCGGCTGGCTCCGTACGAACGCGCCGCGCTATGGGCCGGCGACATCCCGCTGATCACCAGCCGGCCCGCGGCCAGGGACCTGTGGACCTGCGCCGGAGCGCACCTGCCCGGCCTGCTGGAGCGCTCAGGCCTGGAATGCGCCCTGGAGAAGATCGCGGCCATGGGCGAGATCGACCGGGGCGAGCAGGAGTGGGTGATCCGCGCCGGCCTGGCCGCCCGACGGCCGGCCGGCGGCCACCACAGCACCCTCCCGGCCATGGCGCGCAGACCCGCGGGCGCCAAACCCGGCAGGCTGCTCGCCGCCGCGGCCGGGCTGGCCGACGAGATCCTCGCGCGCAGCAAGATCATGCGTGCCGAGGACGATCGGGGCCGGATCAACTGGCTCGGACTGCAACTGGTCGACGACACGCGCTGGATGGTGCTCCCGATGGGCGCCGGCCTGGCGGACGGCTACCTCGGGGTCGCGCTGTTCCTGGCCCAGCTCGCCCGGTTGACCGGCATCGCCCGCTACGGTCAGGCGGCGCGCCGGGCGGTGGGCCCGATCCCCCAACTGCTGGCCACCCTCGCCGATCGGGCCGACCTGCTCGGCGCGGTCGCCTGCGGCAGCAGCGCGGGACTCGGCGGCATGAGCTACGCGCTGGCCCGGCTGGCCACCCTGCTCGACGACCCCGAACTACGCGACTGGGCCGAGACGAGCGTGGCGCTGGCGGACCGCGCGGCCGGCCTGGGCGGGCCGCCTGAGCCGCCCGGGTGGACGGACGGCACCGCCGGATGCCTGGCCGCGATGAGCGCGGTGCACCGCGAGATCGGTTCCGGGGCGGCCGCGAGGCTGGCCGTCACGTGCGCCGACCGGCTCGCCGACCTCGTGGAGCGGACCACAGGGCGGTGCGTTCCGGACGGGGAAGGCATGCCGCCGGGCTTCGCCGCCGGCGCCGCCGGGATCGGCTGGGCACTCACCCGGTTCGCCGTCCACGCACCGGATTCGCGCCATACCCTCGCGGGCCGGCGCGCGCTACGGCGAGCAGGCGAGCAGATCGTCCCGGGTGGGCCCCAGGGGCACGGCTGGTGCCGCGGGACCGCCGGCCTGCTCATGGCTCGCGCGTGTCTGGCGGGGGACGCCGCGACGGCCGAAACCGAGGCGGCTCTGCTCTCGCTGACCGAGCGCCCCGTGCTCGGCGACCTGAGCCTGTGCCACGGCGAACTCGGCATCGCCGACGCGCTCCTCGTGCTGACCGCCATCAGACCGGACCAGGGTGCCGCGCCGGCCCTGCACCACCGCGCCGACCTCGTCCTCGACGCGGTCCACCGGCACGGACCGACCTGCGCCACGCCCGGCGGGATCGCCACGCCCGGGCTGCTGCACGGGCTCGCGGGCATCGGATACGGGCTGCTACGGCTCGGCTTCCCGCGGACGGTCCCTTCGGTACTGCTCCTTGAGCCCACCCCCTGACCAGTGCCGCGACCCCGGCCCGAGGCACCGCGGCACCCGACCGACAGATGACCCACGCGCACGACGAACTCGAGAGGAAGGCTGAGGAAAATGAGGTTCGAGTTGACGAGCACGCGCACCCCACGCACCGACTCCCGCGACGAGGCACGGGAATCCACGCCCGCGACAAGCGTCAGCAGACTGGGCCGGCCGGGAGTGCAGTTCGGCCTGCGGGTCGCCGTGCTCGCCGGCGTCATCGCCACGACGGGCGGTACCACGACGGGGCTCGGCAGCGCGATCAACAGCTTGGCCGGCCCGGCGGACACCACCTGCTGCGGCGGCGAGACATCCATCAGCAGAATGGTGTGACATCCCGCCGGCGAAGCGGCACTTCCTGGCAATCTCCGCCGGCCGTCTGACCGCCTGCGGTGAGCGTCACAGCGCGGCATCCGGTTTCTCCGTGACCCCATCCGGGCACGGTTTCCCACCGGGTGCCGCTTTGCCACCTGACAGGCCGCGTAAACCCGCCCAATTTGGCTATTAACCTCGAATGACCCTGTTCCCCGTATCGGCCGTGGTATGCCGCGATGAAGAGCTCCGCACGATCGACCGTGCGTTGGCCAGCGCCCGGTCCGGACGGGGCGGCGCGCTGTTCGTGATCGGCGAAGGCGGGATCGGCAAGTCACGCCTGTCCACGGCGGCAGCCGACCTCGGCCTGGCGGCCGACATGTGCACCCTCCGCGGCAGGGCCAGCCCGATCGGCCCGATGGCCCCGTTCCGGCTGCTGACCGAGGCGCTGATGTCCTTGCAGCGGTCCGGCACCCCCATCGATGTCGCGCAACTGGGCCCGTACCAGCCGGTCCTCGCCAGGCTGGTTCCCGACTGGGGCACCCCGGCGCCCGCGCACGAGGGCGGATCACTGGTGATCCTCGCCGAGGCGGTGCTGCGGCTGGCCGCGCTCGCCGGGCGGGAGCGCGGCTGCCTGATGATCCTGGACGACTTGCAGAACTCCGACGCCGAGAGCCTGGCCGTGGTCGACTACCTCGTCGAGAACCTCGCCGGGCAACCCGCCATGCTGCTCGGCGCGGCCTCCAGCGAGCCGTGCCCCGCCCTCGACCTGGCCCGCTCAGCGGCACAGCGCGGCTCCGCCGGCCTGCTCGAACTGCGCCGGCTCGACGGCGACGAGGTGCGCCGGCTGGCCGGTGGCTACCTGGAGTGCGACGCGCCCGACGTCCCCGACGAGCTGGCCGAGCAGTTGTGGGCCGACAGCGGCGGCGTCCCGCTGATGGTCGAGGAGATGCTCGGCGAGATGCTGCGCAGCGGGCTCGTGGCACGTGAACGCGACGGCGGGCGCTGGCGGGTCACCGGCAAGCTGCACACCAGGGTGACCGGCTCGCTCACCCGCACCATGGCCACGCGGCTCGACAAGCTCGGCCCGCAGGGAAGGGATCTGCTCTCGGTGGCGGCGGTGCTCGGCCCGCGCTTCCCGGTGTCGGTCCTGCAGTCGGCCACCGGCCTCGGATACCGCGAGTTGCTCAGGCAGTTGCACGCCGAGCTGACCGCCGAATTCGTCGCCCCGGACGAGGAGACCCCCGACTGGTACGCCTTCCAGCACCCCCTCGTCGTAGAGGCGCTGCTCACCCTGCTGACCCCGGACGAGCGCGGTGTGCTCGCGCGGCGCGCCGCCGACGCGGTCCAGGCCGTGTTCCCCGAACTGCCCGACGAATGGTGCCAGACCTCGGCCACCCTGCGGCTGCAGGCAGGCGAACCCGCCGTCGCCGGCCGGCTGCTCGCGGAGGCCGGCCGAAGGGCGCTGGCCCAAGGCGCGGCGAACACGGCGGTCAGCCTGCTGGAGAAGGCCCTCGACCTGCTCGGGCACGGCACCGACGTGCAGGCGCGGGCCGACGCGCTCGCCGCGCTGCTACTCGCGCTCGCCGAGGCCGGCCTGGTGGAGCGAGCGGTCACCGCGGCCGGCCGGCTCGACGAGTTCACCGGCCTGATCAGCCGCGGTTCCCGCGCCAAATTGCACACCCGCCTGGCCTGGGCCGCCGCGGTAGGCGGCCGGTCCGCCGACGGCCTCGCCCAGGTGGAGATCGCGCGCCGGCTGCTGGGCCCGGATGCCGCCGACCGGGACACCGCGCCGATCGACGTCGTCGCCGCGCATCTCGTACTCGACCTGCCGGGCCCGGACCAGGTACGACTGGCGGAACAGCTCGCGCGGCGCGCCGCCGAAGTGGCGGAGAGAGCCCGGCTTCCCATGGTCGCCTGCCAGGCGTGGCAGTTACTGGGGGCGCTGAACCGCCCCCGCGACCCGCAGGAGGCAACGGCGTGCCTTGAACACGCGCGCAGCCTCGCCGTGCGGTACAACCTGCCGATAGAGGAGATCCACACGCTGATCCGGCTCGGCAACGACGAGGCGCTGCGCGACGGCGGCGTCAGCCGGCTGGAGCACGTCCGGCAGGAGGCATCGCGGGTCGGCGCGGTCACGGCCCGCTTTCAGGCCGAGACCTGCCTCTCCTTCCAGGCGATCTTACGCGCCGATTTCAGCGCCGCCGGGGAGATCCTCGACCAGGTGCTGGAGTCGGCCTCGCGGCTGCGGCTCCTGGAGGCCGCCCGGTACGCGCTGCTGCAGCGGGCCATCCTCGCCGCCCACCAGGGCCGGCGGCAGGAAATGGAGACCGCCTTCGCCGAACTCCGCCACCAGGTGCCCGAACACGCGCAGCTCACGCCCCGGGCGCACGGGCTGGCGCGGGCATGGTGCGCGCTGCTTGAGGAGGACCGGGCGCTGGCCATGGCGGAGCAGTCCCGCGCGCTGGCCGCCGAGGACCAGAACCCGACGGTCTACCCGCTGACCGGCCGCTACGGCCTGGATCTCCTCCTGCGGTCGCTGGCCGGTGAGCTGGACCGGCCGGAATACGAGGCGGTGGTCACGGCGCCGGCCAGCCGGCTGCGCTGGGACCGGCAGTTCGCGCTGTTCGCGAGCGCCGTGCTGCACGGCCGGGCGGGACGCGGCCGCGACGCCGTGGACGCCGTCGACCAGGCGGTACTGGCCGGCGAATTGTTCGACACCGGCCGCAATATCGGGCTACGCCTGGTGGCCGAGGCCGCGATCGCCGACGGCTGGGGCACCCCGGTCGAGTGGCTGCGCCGCTCCGAGGAGTACTTCCACTCCGGCGGGGTGACCGCGGTCGCCGGCGCCTGCCGGGCGCTGATGCGCCGGGCCGGCGTGCGCGTCACCCAGCGTCGCCCCGGCGTCGACAACATCCCCTCTCCGCTGCGCGCCGCCGGCGTCACCGTGCGCGAGTACGAGGTCCTGCGGTTGCTCGCCCGGCGCCTCGGAAACCGGGAGATCGCGACGCGGCTGCACCTGTCGCCGCGCACCGTCGAGAAACACGTCGCGTCCCTCCTCACCAAGACCGGCCTCCCCAACCGGACGGCCCTGAGCGAACTGGCGGAGACAACGCCGGCACCTTGACGAGGTCCGCGGGACGTATGACCGGAAATCCGTCGCCACGGATCATGCGGCCGCCGAACATCGACCTCCTGGCAGCGGATGAGCGGTGAGCATGTCATCCCCTGCGTCAGTACTAGAGCCGGCGGGTGGGGGGACGCAACGCCCAGGAAAGGATCGCCAGCCCCGCGAACGCGGCCGGTGCGATGAGGTCGCCGATGGATCGGTGGTTCATGGCGGCCTGTGAGGCGGCCGCGCCGGTCATGTTGATCACGACGCCGGCGTAGGCCCATTCCTTCAGCCGTGGCAGCCCGGGTACCGACAGCACCACCGCGGCGAGGATCTTCGCGGTTCCCAGGATCGTGGCCAGGTATCCCGGGTACCCGAGGTCGATCATCATCGGGTAGAAGGGTGGCATCCGGAACAGGTCCATCGTGCCGCCGACGGCGCACTCACCGACCACGATCGCGGTGAGCACCCAGTAGGCGCCGGTCCGGCGATGACGCCGGACAGTGGCGGCCGGTGCCGCGGTCATGGCCGCCGGCCCTGCGCCGGGCCGGCCACAGCCCCGCCGGGCCGATGCGGAAGACCATCGGTGCCCGCACTCGGGCTTCGCGCTCGGACGGGCGTGTCGCTCGTGTCATCGGACCACCTCGTATCGATACGGGTCCGTTCTCTTAATATATGTACGGTACCGTTTCGATGGAGGTGACGCAATGGTCGGTTCGATGGAGGTGAGTCAATGGCCGGCGGTCCCCGGCAAGGCGGCGAGCGTCCCCTGGTCCCTCCCGCCGCCGAACGCCCTGGCGTCGCCTCGGCCGGCTCCCAGCACGCCTCCACCGATCCCCGGGAACCGATCTCACGCGGGGCCGGCGCGCGTCAGCGGGTGCTGCGGGCCGCTCTTGAGGTGCTCGACGAGGACGGCCTGGCCGGCTTCACCATGGAGGCCGTCGCCCGGCGCGCCGGCGCGAGCAAGGCGACCCTGTACCGGCACTGGGCCACCTCGGGCGCACTCATGATCGACGCCATGGACGCCACATTCCAGCCCTTCCCCGTGCCCGACACCGGCCGGGTGGACTCCGACGTCGCACAGATCCTCACCGCCTTCGTCACCCTGCTTGAGCACACCCGCTTCCCGCGCCTGCTCGCCGCCTTCATCGATGCCGCCGAACGCGACCCGGCACTGGCGGCCCTCCACGCGGACCTGACCCGGCGCCGCCGCGAACCGCTCCTGCTCGTACTGGCCCGCGCCCGCGAGCGCGGCCAACTGCCCGGCGACCTCGACCCCGAGGTGGTCACCGACCTGCTCACCGGCCCGTTCTTCTACCGCCGCCTCATCGCGCACCGGCCCATCCCCCCAGACCTCGTCGACGACGTCATCGCGCGGGTTCTCACCACCCCGGCTCCACCAGCCATCGATGGTCACGCACCGGACGAGCCCACTCCCTCGGACCTGGACACCTGAGCCCGCTGGGAAAGGCCACCCCGGCCCCCGGGAGTACCGGCTGACGTGTGCCGCTCGGCTCGTCAGGCAGTCACACCCAAGGCGGCCGGGCACAAGCGGAACGAACCGGTAACCTGGCCCCGGTGCCGGAGGTAGCGCCCATTCCTTGCATCGCGTTTCCTCGGAAGCGGGCATGCTAGAGGAAGCGACTGGCGGCAAGAGGATGGAATCGACCATCGGGGAGCTCGTCGTGGAAGCCGACCGCCTGGGCGACCACTCCTCGAGGAGACGTATGTCCAGCACACGCATGCTGCCCGGCGGCCCGGTCGCCGAGAGCGTACTCAACGACGTAGCCGCCCGCGCCGCCGTACTCACCGAAAAGGGCGTCACCCCGTCTTTGGCCACGATCCTCGTCGGCGACGATGACGCGAGCACCGGGTACATCCGTATCAAGCAGCGTCAGGCCGCCGAACTCGGCTTCGATTCGCCGCACACGCACCTGCCCGCCGACGCCACCCAGGCCGACCTGCACGCCGCTATCGCCGCCTACAACGACGACCCGGTGGTGCATGGGCTGCTGGTGCAGTACCCGGTGCCGAAGCACCTCGACTACGACGCCGCGTTGCAGGCCATGGACCCGGATAAGGACGTCGATGGTATGCACCCGCTCAACATGGGCCGCCTGGCCCTCGGCATGCCCGGCCCCCTGCCGTGCACGCCCGCGGGCATCGAGGCCCTGCTCGCGTACTACGACATTCCGGTGTCCGGGCGTGAGGTCGTCATCCTGGGCCGCGGCGCCACCCTCGGAAGGCCCCTCGCCATGCTGCTCAGCCAAAAGCGCCCGACCGCCAACGCCGCGGTCACCGTGGTCCACACCGGTGTGCCCGACTGGGCGCGCTACACCCAGCGAGCCGACATCCTCATAGCCGCAGCGGGCGTGCCCGGCATCATCCAGCCCGGGCACGTCAAGCCCGGCGCGGTCGTAGTCGGTGGCGGGGTCCGCTACGAGGGCCGCCGCCTGCTGCCGGATGTGGACGAGTCGGTCGAGAGCGTGGCGGGCGCGATCACGCCGCGCGTAGGGGGCGTCGGGCCCACCACGGTCGCGATGCTGTTCCGCAACGCCATCACGGCGGCGGAACGAACGGTGGGGCGCGCCTAGCCACGGGCCTCGCGCGCTCTGCGGGGGTTTACCGTGATGACGCGGCGGCGCAGCCGAGGACCCGTTCACCTTCGCCCGGGCCTGTCGGCCCTCGGCTCTGGGACGATCGTCTCCATGAGACATCAGGAGGACGGCGTGACGGCGAACTCCCGGACGGAGCCACAGGACCAGGCGCATGCGGACGCGGTCGACGCCTTCATCGCCGCAGCCAACTCCGACGACCCGGCGCGGCGGGCCGATCTGCTCAGCCGCGCGCTCGCGCCAGGCGTGGTGTTCTGGGGCCCGCTCGGCCGCGGCGTCGGCCGCAGTGCAGTGGAGGACTTCATCACCGAAGTGGTGCAGAACTATCGGGCGGGCGGGTGCCGGCTGGTGCGTACCACCTCGGTCGACGCGCCGCACGAGTGGGCCCGGTTCGGCTGGCGCTTCGAGGCGGCCGACGGCGGCACCGTGCTGTCGGGCACCGACATGGTGCACCTCACGGCCGCCGGCGACATCGACGAGATCGTGGTCTTCGCCGGGCCGCTGCAGCCCGGGGATCTTTAGGAGGCGGTGTCTATGAGGGCCTGGAGCAGGCGCTGCAGGTCCTCGGCCCGAGTGCCGGACGGGGCCCCGTGAAGGCGTTCAACGCGTGAGCGGGGCACTGACAACGTAGGACGATCGCCCGCGGGCGAACGGAACCCACTGGCGACGGATCGTCGGCGGGTTCCGGAGGCTGCGGGTAGTACAGCCGCTGTCGGCGGGGCGCGGATCAGGGGGCGGTGCGGGCGGGGACCGCGGTGAGCGCGGCGGCGAGGGCTACGGCGCCGATGACGACCAAGGCGGCCCGGGCCCCGGTGGTCGTCGGCCCTCCTGCGAAGTAGAGGGCGAGGGTCACCACGGCGATGCCCAGCGCGGTCCCGATGCCGCGCGCCATGTTGATCAGCGCTCCGGCGGTCGCCGACATCCGCGTCGGCAGGGCTGCCATGACAGTGGTGTTGTTGGCTGGGACGAACATCCCAAGACCCAGGCCGAGCAGCGTAAGGAAGCACGCGAGCAGGACCGGCGCGGTGGGAGCGATCGCCAGCAGCGCGGTCGCCGCAGCCGCCGTCAGGGCGCCGCTCACGCAGCGCGGCCGGTTGCCCCAGCGGCGGGGCAGCACATGGTCGCCGGTGAGGGCGGCCAGGGCGAATCCGGCGGGCAGCGCGCTGAGCACCAGACCGGCGTGCAGCTCACTCAGGCCGGCCGCGATGAGCACCTGCGGGATCAGCACCAGCGGGCCGAACAGGACGAGATAGCCGCACAACGCCCCGGTGAGCCCGGCCGCCACCACGGTGCCCCGCACCACGATGGGATCGATGAGCGGCGATGGGGATCGTCGTTCCCGAGCCCGCAAACCGGCCGCCGACGCCAGGGCCATGGCCAGCAGGGCCGCGATCGACCAGGACGGCCATCCCAGGCCGGACGCCGCTGAGATGGCCAGCAGCAGGCCCGTCGTGGCCGCGGCGAACAGCACCAGCCCTGCCCCGTCGAAGGAGCCGCCCCGGCTGCGTTCGCGGGTGCGGGGCAACAGATACCGTCCGGCGGCGACGGCCACCAGCCCGACCGGCACGTTGATCCAGAACACCCACCGCCAGCCGACCGAGCCGACCAGCAGCCCGCCCACCGTGGGACCTACGGCCAATCCCAGCGACTGAGCGGCGGCCTGCATCCCCAGCGCGGTCCGCATCCGCGACCGGCGGACGCTGGTCACCGCCAGGGCCACGCTGTTGGACTGCAGCATCGCCGCGCCCGCCGCCTGCACCACCCTGCACGCCACCAGGACCGGCAGCGACGATGCGAACCCGCAGGCCGCCGACGCCGCGGTGAACACGATGAACCCGTACAGGTAGACCAGCTTGCGGCCCGCGACATCGGCCAGACGTCCCGCACCGATCAGCAGAGCCACCAACGTGAGCAGATACGCCAGGGCCACCCACTGCACCGCCGCCAGCCGGGCATGGAAGCTGTGCTGAAGCGCCGGGAATATCAGCGTGACGATGCTGGCGTCCAACTGCCCCATGAACGCGCCGATGCACACCGAGCCCACCGCGAACCAGGGCGCGTACCGATGCTCACGCACCCCCGGCGGACGGGCTCGTTCCCTCAGCAGCCAAGACACCGATCAACGTCCTCGACACTCCGCGTGAGAGCGTTCACCCCCCAGCGGCACCCACCGGCAAGCCGGAGACGTGCTCAGCCGCCTTGCCGCGATTCGGCACCGACAGCTCGCTCAGCCCCGCGATCGCTCTGACGGGGCCGGCGGGCATCGGCGCGGCCAGGACACGGGCCACCGGGAGCGCGATCTGCGATGAAACCCACATATCCGGCCTCCCTGAACGGGCCTGACACGAAGTCAGGAACCATCAGCCGGGTGGCGGATCGGGCAGCGCTCACAACATGCGGGTGAGCCGGCCCCGGGCGGAATCCATCGCCCTACCGGCCAGTCTACGTGCACCACTCGAAGGACCCCCAAGGCAGCACGGGGCATCGGTGGGCCGACCGGGGACGGTCCCTGTGGACCCGGGTCCGCAACCCGGCGGGCTGCAGGCTGGCTTCCCCTACGACCTGCTCATACCCCCTCGGGCTCAGACGCCGCGAGGACCGGCTCGACGGTGACGGCGGCGAACATGCCCGGTAGGCGCGTTGCTGTGGTCGCTCAGGCTTGATGAGGCCGCGCTGGTGTCGGCTCTCTGGCACGACTAACGTCTCGGCTGTCCTGAAATTGGGCAAACCGGTGGTGTCCCTTGCGCAACCGCTCGTTCGTCGTACAGGTGAGAGCCCACTGCCCCGGAGGTTTGCGATGCAGTACGCCCTGATGATCTACGCCGAGCCCGGCCATGGCGAGGCGCTGTCGGACGCGGAATATGAGGCGGCGTATGCCGAGTATTCGGCGTTGGCCGATGACGCGCGGTGCGTCGGGGCTGCGCAGTTGCAGCCCGCCGAGACGGCGACCAGTGTGCGGGTGGTCGGTGGCCGGACGCTGATGACCGACGGCCCGTTCGCGGACACCAAGGAGGTGCTCGGCGGCTTCTGCCTGGTCGAGGCGGCCAACCTGGACGAGGCGATCGAGCTGGCGGCGCGCATCCCGGCCGCCCGGCTCGGCGGCGCGGTGGAGGTCAGGCCGGTGGTGCAGCGCTGACCGTGCTTGAGGAGGTCTTCCGGGACGAGTGGGGCCGGGTGCTGGCCTCGCTGGTCGGGTTCCTCGGTGACTTCGACAAGGCCGAGGAAGCGGCACAGGAGGCGTTCGCGATCGCGGCGGAGCGCTGGCCCGCCTCAGGGGTGCCGGCCAACCCGGGTGCGTGGCTGGTGACGACGGCCCGCAACCGGGCGATCGACCGGATCCGCCGGGAGCGCACCCTGGCCGAGAAGATCCACTTGCTGCCGGTGCCGGAGGCCGTCATGGACGAATTGGACGACACCGTGATCAAGGACGAACGGCTCGAGCTGATCTTCACTTGCTGCCACCCGGCGCTGCCGCTGGAGGGACAGGTGGCGCTCACGCTGCGGGCCCTCGGCGGCCTGGAGACCGCCGATATCGCCCGGGCGTTCCTGGTCTCCGAGGAGACCATGAAGCGGCGCCTGTCCCGCACCAAGGCCAAGATCAAGGCGACCGGGATCCCGTTCGCGGTTCCCGGTGCGTCTCTGCTTGCGGAGCGCCTCGACGCAGTGCTGGCCGTCATCTACCTGATCTACAACGAGGGTTACAGCGGCCGGGTCGACCTCGGCGCCGAAGCCATCCAGTTGGGGCGAGTGCTCACCGCGCTCATGCCGGACGAGCCGGAGGCGCACGGGCTGCTGGCGCTGATGATGATCCACCACGCCCGGCGGCGGGCCCGGTTCTCCGGCGAGGATCTCGTGCTGCTCGACGATCAGGACCGGTCGCTGTGGGACACGCGCCAGATCGCGGCGGGACGGGCGGTGCTCGACCGGGCGATCGCGCTGGGCGGGCGCGGCGCCTACGTCGTCCAGGCCGCGATCGCGTCGCTGCAGACGCGGGAGCGGATCGACTGGCCGCAGGTCGCCGAGATGTACCGGCGGCTGGTCGAACTCACCGGCTCGCCGGTGGTCGAGCTCAACCGCGCCGTGGCGGTCGCCCAAGCCGGCGACCCCGCCGCGGCGCTGCGCGCCGTCGACCGCCTTGACCTGGACGGCTACCTCTACTTCCACTCGACCCGCGGCGAGTTGCTGCGGCGTCTCGGCCGTGACGCCGAGGCCCGAGCGGCGTACCGTCGGGCGCTCGAGCTGGCCACCTCGACCCCTGAGCGGCGGTTCCTGACCCGGCGGGTCGAACAGCTCTGACCCGGGCTGTCCCCCGGGCGGGTGCTCGTTCGTCGCCTGGGTGTGAGCGACGACCTTTCCTGCCTTCCGCGCGAGCCGCACAGCCGCGCCCGTACGCCTGCGCCGCCCGCCGCGGCGTCCCCACCACCGCCCGCGCCGCTCAGCCGCGGCACCACATCCATGGAGGAAGCCATGAACGCCGCCTCCGCGACCGTCGCGATCCCGGGCTATCTGGCCGGCACCTGGAAGGCCGACCCGGTGCACTGCGAGATCGCCTTCTCTGTCCGGCACCTCATGCTCAGCAAGGCGCGTGGCCGGTTCACCAGCTACGACGTCACGATCGTCACCAGCGAGGACCCACTGGGCTCGTCGGTTGCCGCGACGATCGACCTCGCGTCCATCGACACCGGCAACGAACCGCGTGACAACCACCTCCGCTCCGCCGACTACTTGGAGGTGGAGAAGTACCCGACGATGAGCTACCGCTCCACCGGCATTCGCCGGGCCGACGACGGCTGGGTCATCGACGGTGAGCTGACGTTGCACGGCGTCACCCGGCAGGTGCCGCTGGCCGTCGAGGTGAACGGGTTCGGCCCGGACCCGTTCGGCGGGCAGCGGGCCGGCTTCTCCGCGACAGCGCAGATCAACCGGCGCGACTTCGGCATCGACAGCACCATCCTGATGGACGGCGGCGGCGTCGTGGTCGGCGACAAGGTGTCGATCAGCCTCGAGATCGAGGCCGTCCTCCAGAAGTGACCCGACCCGGACGGGCTGCCGCACACCGGGAGCCAAGTCCCCCGCTGTGAGCAGCGATGACCACCCGAATGTTCATATCGACCCGAGGAGAAGCCACATGTCGGCAGCCCAGGCGACAAGCAACAAGGCGACGTTCAGCCGCTTCCATGACGCCACGAACACCGGCGATGCGGAGGTCATCTCGAAGACGATCGACGAGCTCGTCGAGCCGAACGTGCTGTTCCACGCGCCAGTGCCGACTGGCGCGACGGGGGCGCAGGCACTCAAGCAAGTGTGGGCGGTACTCATTCGCGCGTTCCCCGACATTCACGTCACGGTCGAGGATGTGATCGAGGAGGGGGACAAGATCGTCAGCAGGAACACGGTTACCGGGACTCACCAGGGCGAGTACAGGGGCCTCCCACCGACCGGCAAATCCATCACGTACAACGAGATCTTCATCGTCCGCTTCGCCGGCGGCCGAATCGCTGAGATCTGGGGGGTCGTCGACGTCTTTTCACAGATGCGACAACTCGGCGCCATTCCGGCCTAGCGAAGCCGTACTCCGGCTCCAGCAGAGCGATCAGCTCGTTCTCGGTGAGCAAAGCACTCTCGTCCAGTGCGGCGCGGCGATCGACCAGGGCGTTGACCGTGGCGGCCTTCCATCGCGGCGTCTTCAGATCGTGGGCGCGCCTGGGCCGCAGGCTCACGGGCAGGTCGACGATGCTGGCGTCTTCGGTGATGGTCGTCGCGCGGGACTCCACCGAGGCGGTCACCGGCGGCCTGCCCGTCCACATCGCCCCCCGCATCCTGGGCAACAAGGCCCTTCGCGGGGGACACCAGACGTACGGCTACTCACGCAGCCGAGGGGACACCACGAATCCGTGACGGGAGTATGCCCAAACGGCTCGGATGCTCGAGCAGACCAAGAACGGCATGACTGCGTGATCGTCCAGCCATATGCTCCGCCTGGACGGGTTGATGCACTCCTGCCCCCATTTCCGGTGCTCGAGGTGATCATGGTTTATGTAGTGTTGCTGAGCATCTGCGCAGCGTGGGGGTGCGGTTCCGTATTGTTGGCGGCGCGCGCAGCCCCTCGCGGCCGATACGACCACATGCATGGACATCACCTGATCTTGGGGGCGAGTCTGTCAACGGCCGGCATCGTGGTCATGGCGCTCACCGCGTGGTCCACGCATGACGACCAGCACTATGACGACTTCGGGTCAGCAATGACCGCCCTGGCAGGCATGATGGGCGGAGGGCTGCTGATCCTCGGGTTAGGCCCCTTCACCCCATGGCTGCTCGGAGTGCTCGGGCGAAACGCCGTACGACTACCTCCGGCATTTCGACTGGCAGCCCGTCACATGGCCGACAAACCTGCCCGAACTGCTCCTGGAGTAGCGACAACGGTGAGCGCGACCGCCGTCGCAATCGCGGTGACGATCATCGCGGTTGCCGTAACGGCGCAGGCCAGGGTCACCTATCAACCCGAGGCCCGGCCAGGCGCGCTCGTCGTGGAGGGGTTCTCCGCAGACCGGGCGGCCACCGTGCGGGCGGCCGTCCAGGACGCGTTATCCGGCGCACCCATCGCACAGAACAATCGTCAGCGCGAGCTCGGCTACTTCAGTGTGGAGACGTCCGACTCTTACTGGCTGGATGTGACCCACATCGGTGACCAGGCCCTGCTCCGCTACCTCACCGGAGATCCATCAACTCCCTACGACGAGGGCACAGCCGTCGTGGTCACGGCAGGCGACGAAGTAGCCGACTCAACGCGAATCCGGTTCATCTTCTCCGCGATCGACCGGTCACCATCCATCAAAACCATCCCGGCGATCACCGTCAGACCTGCCGATCCCCGAGTGGGGGGAATCTTCATCCCCGCGAAGGTCGCGCAAGATCTCGGTTTCCACCTGGAGCCCGAGCAGCTGATCATTGATCCTTCTCTTCATCGAACCTCGGCGATCGAGCAGGAGCGGCTCGAACGGCGACTGGACAAGAGCGCAGTCACCTACCTTGAACGAGGATTCCAGGCTCCGACCAATTGGCTGTACATCGTCGCGCTGGTGGCCCTCATCGCCCTCGCCGGCGCACTGACCACGGCCGGCTCGGCCGGCTCCATGCGCATCCTGCGACGGGTCAGCGGCGGCTCAGCCCTGACCCTACGGTTCTTCGTCGCCTGCCGAGCGGCCTTCAGCGCGGCCTGCGGAATGGCGATGGGTGCGTCCGCCGGGTGCGTCATCGGCCTGCTCCTGGTGTGGCCCATGACCACCTCGATCGACTGGGATCCGCCCCCACGGGCACCCTTCGAGACTCCATGGACGCCGATCGCCGTTCTGGTCGTCGGACTTCCCGTGCTCGCCGGAGTGATCGCGGCCCTCGCCTCGCCCAGCCGGCTCACCCGATCTGACCTCACATCGAGGCCGACTCCCCCGACCTCTCCTGGGCCGCGGTCGACTTCTCCCACCTCAGAGCCTTAGAGAGGCCTTATGGGGCAGGTCAGCCAGAACCGGGCGGGGACGCCGACCGGTCGGGCGTGATGCGGAAGACCGGGTACTGCACGGCGATCTGCTCGAAGTCCTCCAGCGGTGCCTGCGGGTCCACCGGGATGTGGGTGCGGCCTCCCGGCGAGCAGGCCAGGTAGCGGCGCAGGATGGGCGCACGGGCACCGGGGTCGACTTCGTCCAGGCGCACCGCCTCGCTGCGGCCGTGCCGCAGAACCGCCCGCCCCTCGGCCGCGCGGACGTTGTGCACCCAGTTGGTGCCCTGGCCGAGCATCGCCACCAGGTAGCGCTCGCCCTGGTAGTCCGCGACGACCAGCGGGAAGGAGATGACGCGGCCGGTACGCCGGCCCGATACCCGCAGGGTCACCATCCGGTCCGGCCATAGGACCCCGGTCGCGAACACGGTGGCCCAGGCTCGGTTGATCGCCCGCGCCAGGCGGTTGGGCCGGCCGCCGCGGTACAGCCAGCGGTCCAAGCGGTGCAGGCGCGTGGATCCATCCGTCCCGTTGTGTCTCATGTCTGACGCCTCCTTGAAATCTTGTCTGCTGGGATGACCGCAACGCGCGCCTCCCGAGGGGCGACGGTCGCCTTTCAGCGACTGACCTCCCCTGTACATCGTTCATGAACAATGTACATGTACGTTGCTTAGGAGATCCTGTACCGCGTATGGTTGTCAAGTGACTCCGGAGAAACTGACCCGCCAGGCCGTCATTGAACGGGCGTTGAGGCTTGCTGACACCGACGGGCTCCAAGCGGTCACCATCCGCCGGCTCGCCGCCGAGCTCGGCGTCACGCCCACGGCGTTGTACTGGCATGTCAAGAACAAGGACGAGCTGCTCTCCGCGCTCGCCGACCATCTGCTCGCGGCGCTCGTCGCCGACGTGGACCCGAACCTGCCCTGGAACCAGCGTCTCCGCGCGATGGTCACCGCGCTGTTGGCGCAGATGCGCGCGCACCCGTACCTGTCCACCCTGCTGCCGATGATCGACAAGAGTGCGGCCGAGGAATATCGCCGGGCCACCGACACCGCGATCGGGCTGCTCACCGAGGCCGGGTTCACGCTCCAGAAAGCCGACCAGGTGGCCACCTACCTGCTCCTGGGGGCCGCGGTGATGGTGTCCTGCCAGCCCGGCGGCGTGGGAAACGACGAGGAGGAGGCCGCGGAGCTCAGACGGCAACATCGCCTCGACCTGGAACGCCTGCCTCCCGGTCGTTACCCCCACCTGGCCGCCTTCGCCGCCACCCTCTCCACCCCACCCGACCTCGACGCCTACTACTCCTTCGGCATCGACCTCCTGCTGTCCGCGGTGGAGACCACGGCCCCGAACGGATGAGGAGTCTCCGGCGACCCGGTGGCACAGCGGACAATCGGCGTCCCGTTTCAGAACCGTCCGGCCGTCGACATCGACGGGGTGATCGACGGCCTCCGGGAGTCCGGCGACCTGGCCGGTGCCGCCGCCGTCGAGCAGCACCGCCCCTGACCGAGGCCGAGGCCGCGCACCCACGCGGCCTCGGCCTGCTCTCGCTACGCCGTCTCGGCCAAGTTGCCCTCGAAGAAATCGGTCAGCTTCGCGACCGCCGGGCCGAGGTACTCCTCCTTGTCGTACAGGTCGACATGGCTGGCGCCCTCGATCCAGTGCAGTTCCTTGGGACCACGGGCGTTCTGGAACGCCTCCACACCCATCCACGAGGTCACCGCCTCCCGTCCGACGATCACCAGCAGCGGCCGGGGCGCGATCAGGTCGACGAACCGGAAGGCGTCGAAGAACTCCATCCGGTCAATGCTGGACCAGGTAAGGGTCTTCGCCGAGCGGGGGTGCCGGGCGCGGTCGGTGCAGTAGTACTCGAAGCCCTCGAGGCCGTGTCGGCCGCCCAGGGCGAGAGCCTGCTCGGCGGTGTCCGGGAAGATTGGAAAGCTCCCGGTACCGTCGCCGCGAGCCTCGGCGGTCCGCGCCGCGGCGGCCGCGTCGAGCATGCCCTGGATGACCGCGGGGTCCTGCGCGCCGTCGGCGCCCAGGCGGAACATCTGGGCGACGTCGACGCCGCTGACCGTGCCGACGGCCTTGATGCGGTGGTCGGTCGCGGCGGCGGCCAGCACGTACCCGCCGGAGGCGCAGATGCCCAGCGTGCCAATGTGGTCGGCGTCGACGTCCTCGCGCGTGGTGAGGAACGAGACCGCGGACTTGATGTCCTCGACCCGCTGGGACGGGTCCTCCAGGCCGCGCGGCTCGCCTTCGCTCTCGCCCTGGTAGGCGGTGTCGAACGCGAGCGTGACGAAGCCCTGCTCGGCCAGCCGCCGCGCGTAGAGGCCCGCGGTCTGCTCCTTCACGCCGCCGGCGGGGTGGCTGACGACGATCGCCGGGTGCGGGCCCGCGGCGTCCGGGGTGTAGAGGTGGCCGGCGATCTTCAGGCCGGCGCTGAGAAAGGTGACGTCCGTCTTCACGGTGATGATCTCCCGTCGCAGGAAGGGGTTCTCGGTGACCGTCCGAAGTGGCCACATCCGCAGAATCGCGGCGCCCGGCGCGGGGTACCAGGGAGAGCCCTGCCTATGCAGACCGGTACCAGGCGCGCGGCGCGGATCTTGCCGATACTGGAGTCATGGCACACGCTGACACCTCCGGCGGCAACGAGCTGGGCGACTTCCTGCGCTCCCGCCGCGCGGCGCTCGACCCGCAGCGGGCGGGCATGCCGGACGACGGCAGGCTGCGCCGCGTGCCGGGCCTGCGCCGGGAGGAGCTGGCCCAGCTCGCGCACATCAGCGTCGACTACATCGTCCGGCTGGAGCAGGGGCGCACCCGGCGGGTCTCCCGCCCGGTCCTCGACGGGCTCGCCGACGCACTGCGGCTAGCGCCGGACGAACGGGACTACCTGTTCACGGTGGCCGAAGTCGCCCCCGCCGCTCCCCCGCGGCAGCCGGGCCGGCCAGGTGTCGCCCCGCAACTGCGGCGGCTGCTGGACACGATGCACGACGTCCCCGCCATGGTGCTGCGCCGCGCCATGGACGTGCTGGCCTGGAACCGGGGGGCCGCCGCCCTGCTGACCGACTTCGGCGCGCTGCCCCCGGCCGAGCGCAACCTGATCCGGCTGACCTTCCTCGACGAGGACTTCCGCGCCCTGTACGCGGACTGGCCGCGCGCCGCGCGCGAATGCGTCGCGGTCCTGCGGATGGAGGCCGGCCGGAACCCGCACGACCAGGCGCTGAGCGCGCTGGTCGGCGAGCTGAGCGTCCGCGACGCGGACTTCCGCGCCTGGTGGGCCGGTCACCAGGTCCGCGGGCCGCGGCAGCTCACCAAGACCTACCTGCACCCCGTGGTGGGCGCCCTCACCCTCGACGTCCAGCAGTTCACTGTGGACACCCACCCCGACCAGCTGCTCGTCGCCTACACCGCGGAACCCGACTCCCCCTCCAACGATGCATTGCGCTTCCTCCTGCAGTGGTCCACCACCGACGCTACAGATCGCCGCGCCGCGTCAGCTCGCGCAGTGCCACCCGAACCCCCTTGGTACGAATGAGTTCCAGCGCGTCCAGGTACGCCCAGCCGAACGGAGCCCACTGGGCGAGGTCCCCGAGTCCTCGATGAACGCCGTCGGGTTCGCGCCGTGTCCAGCCTTCGTAGGTCGGTCCGCTCGGGTCGCCGCCGATCGGCATGAGGTGATCGAACAGCCACGCGTGCTCGATCTCCGGGATTGTGTCCGCTTCGCGCCAGACCCGCAGGACGTCGAGGTAGTCGACCTGTGATGGGGCGGTCATGATCCCGAAACGGGGCCGGGGTGTTTGCGGCATGGGTCCGTTCGTCCTTTCAACACGGGGTGGGATACGCGTCCGTTCGTAAACGGAGAGATTCTCCGCTTACTCGATCAAGATCATCCACCGCGAGAGCCTTTCAGCGACGCGCCAGGCGGCAGGGGGTGCGCAAGCTGCTGCCCGCCTGCCGCCTGGTGGCTGACGCGACGAGCGATCAGCGACGTCGCAGCGCCGCGTCCAGCAGGGCGGGCGGCGTGTCGTACTTCTCGTGTGCGGCGAGGTCGACGCCGGGAGCGACGATCGCGTCGATCGCGTCGAGCACGTCGGCGGAGAGCACGGTGTCCGCGGCGGCGAGCTGAGAGTGCAAGTGGTCCATAGTGCGGGGGCCGATGATCGCGCTGGTCACGGCGGGGTGCGCGGTGACGAATCCGAGCGCGAGCTGGATCATCGTCAGACCGGCCTCGTCGGCGACTTCGGCCAGCCGCTCGACGGCATCGAGCCTGGCCCGGTTGGCGGGGATGGCGGTGTCGAAGCGTTGCGGCATGAACGTCGAGCGGCTGGTGGCGATTTCCCGGCCCTCGCGGATCGCGCCCGACAGCCAGCCCGAGGCCAACGGGCTCCACACCAGCACGCCGAGTCCGTACTGCTCGGTCACGGGCAGGACGTGGGTCTCGATCCCGCGCTGCAGGATCGAGTAGCTGGGCTGTTCGGTGACGTATCGGCTCAGGTGGTTCTCCCGGGCGGCCCACTCGGCCTGCACGATGCGGTACGCGGGGAACGTCGAGGAGCCGAAGTAGCGAATCTTTCCCGCGCGCTGCAGGTCGGTCAGGGCCGACAGCGTCTCCTCGTCGCTGGTGCCAGGGTCCCACCGGTGGATCTGGTAGAGATCGACATGGTCGACGCCTAGACGGCGCAGGCTGTTGTCCAACTCGGTGACCAACCAGCGGCGCGAACTGCCTTGATGGTTGCGCTCGTCGCCCATCGGCATGCTCGCCTTCGTGGCCAGCACGATGTCGTCGCGGCGGCCGGCGATGGCCTTGCCGACCATCTCCTCCGACTCGCCCTGGCTGTACATGTCGGCGGTGTCGATGAGGTTGATCCCGCCCTCCAGGGCGGCGTCGACCATGGCGGTGACCTCGTCCTGGGTGGTACGTCCCAAACCGCCGAAGTTCATCGCGCCGAGTACGAGGGTGCTGACCTGCACACCGGTGCGGCCCAAGGTGCGGTACTGCATGACTGTTCCTCCTTGAGAGGTGCAGCGAGTCTGCGATGCGTGGCTTGGTGTTGGCTCGCCTGTTCTGGCATCCTGAACAAGCGGAGCCTTGTTCCGCTAACCAACATACGGAACACGGTTCCGTTTGCCAAGCAGGGCGACGGAGGTAGCGGCGCAGTGGTCGACATCGACAGCGGATCAGGGTCGTCAGCCCCGCGAAAGCGGGCCGACGCCCGGCGTAACGAGAAGACACTGCTGGACGCGGCCGCCGCGGCGTTCATCACTTCCGGCGTCGATGTGCCCGTGCGCGACATCGCCGCCAAGGCCGGCGTTGGCGTTGGCACGATCTACCGCCACTTCCCGACGCGAGCCGATCTCATCGTCGCCGTCTACCGGCACCAGGTCGAGGCATGCGCTGAGGCCGGTCCGACACTGCTGGCGAACAGCAGCACGCCGCACGCCGCCCTGGCGCATTGGATCAACCTCTTCGTCGACTTCCTGGTCACCAAACACGGCCTCGCCGAGGCGTTGCAGTCCGACGATGCCGCCTTCGAGACTCTGCACGCCTATTTCCTCGACCGCCTCGTCCCCGTGTGCGCCCAGCTGCTCGACGCTGCTGCCACGGCGGGCGAGATTCTCCCCGACATGGATGCCTACGAACTGCTGCGTGGCGTCGGCAATCTCTGTATCGGCGCGGGCAACAACCCCCGCTACGACGCGCGTCGCATGGTCGAACTCGTCATCGCAGGACTGCGCCTCCACTAGGGCGAGTCAGCCGCGAGTTCCTCACGTGGCGGCGTGCCGGCGGCGGCGACGTGGCTTCATGCGGATCTCCTTATCCGTACATGAGTCGTTTCGAGGAGAGGGCCGGGTCCGTTAGGGCACGCCGTCGGCGGCACCAGGCCGCCCGGCCGTACTCACGGGACTCCGGCAGGGTGGACGCGGGAGGTGGGCCGGCGGCGGGTCCAGTCGCCCCGGCTGCGGACCGCTCCGGCGCACCGGCAGACGAGATAGATCAGAAACGAGATGGTGGTGACGTATGGGCTGATGGGGACGCTGCTACCGAGCGCCAGCAGGGTGCCGCCGAGCATGGAGACGGTGGCGAAGAGCACGCTGAGCAGGGGAACCCGCACCTGCGAGGCGGTGACCCGCATCGCGGCGGCGGCCGGCGTGCACAGCAGGGCGAGCACGAGCAGAGCACCCACGATCTGGATGGAGATCGCGACGGCCAGGCCGAGCACGATGGTGAAGATCGGTGCCAGCGCACGGACCGGCACGCCCCGTGCGGCGGCGACCTCCGGGTCGACGCTGGCGAAGGTGAGCGGCCGCCACAGGACGGCGAGCGCGATGAGAACGACGGCCGAGGTAGCGGCCAGCCATGACAGTTGAGGCGTGTCCACAGCGATGATCTGCCCGGTGAGCAGGCCGAATTTGTTGGCCGACCGTCCTTTGTAGAGAGCAAGGAAGAGCACGCCGAGTCCGAGCCCGAACGGCATCAGCACCCCGATGATGGAGTTGCGGTCCCGTGCCCGCATGCCGAGGGCGCCGATGACGGAGGCGGCCACCAAAGAGCCGACAAGGGACCCGGCGACCACGTTGGCGCCGATCAGCAATGCCGCGGACGCGCCGGCGAAGGAGAGTTCGCTGATGCCGTGCACGGCGAACGGCAGGTCTCGCATCATCACGAAGACGCCGACCACGCCGCCGACGACACCGAGGATCGCGCCTGCGACCAGCGAGTTCTTCACCAGGACCAGCAGGGCTCCGTAGTCGGAGAAGTTGAAGATCTGGTTCCACAGGTCGTTCACCGTCCGAACTCCTCTGTGGTGCCGTTGGAGTGATGGTGGCTCGAGGTGTCCAGGCCGCCGGCCATCACGATCCGGCCACCGGTCCTGATCACCTCGACAGGGGTCCCATACAGCTCCGACAAGGTCCGCGAGGTCATGACCTCGCGGACCGTGCCGACGCGGAACCGGCCACCGACGAAATAGAGCACCCGGTCCACCATCGGCAGGACGGGATTGATCTCATGGGTGACGAACACCACCGCGGAGTCGTGCCGGCGCCGGCGCCGGTCGATCAACTCGGTGACCGCCCGCTGGTGGTGCGGGTCCAGCGACAGCAGCGGTTCGTCGCACAGCAGGATGCGCGGATCGGTCGCCAGCGCCTGGGCGATCCGCACACGCTGCTGCTCGCCGCCCGACAGCGTCCCGATCGGGACGTCGGCATACGATTCCGCACCCACCTCGGCGAGCAGCTCGTCGACACGTGTGCGGACCGCCCGCCCGGCCCGGCCCATGCCCCAGCGATGCCCGTCGATGCCGAGCCGCACCAGGTCGCGTGAGCGCAATGGCATGGCCGGGGCCATCGTCTTCTGCTGGGGGATGTAGCCGATCAGCGGGCTGCCGCGCCGCGGCGGCTGCCCGCCGACCGTCAGTGTCCCCGCCGACAGCGGGACCTCACCGAGCAGGGCCCGCAGCAGGCTCGTCTTACCGGAGCCGTTGGGACCGAGTACGACCAGGAACTCCCCTGGTTCGATGTCGAGAGTGAGGTCCCGCCACAGCAGGCGCTCTCCGTAGGACAGGCCGGCTTCCCGCAAGCTGATCATGGTGACCGGACCTATCGGGATACGGCGGCGCGGACCGCGGCGATGTTGTCGGTCATCCAGCCGATGTAGTCCTTGCCCGAAGGCAGGGTCTCGGTGACCGGCACGACCGCCACGTCGCTCTGTTCCGCGGCCTGCTTCACCTTCTCGGTCTCCGGCCCGGCGGTCTGCTCGTTGTAGACCAGGGCCGCGACACGCTTGCCCGTCAGCAGGGTAAGCGTCTCCTGCAGTACACGCGGAGGGATGTCGGCGCCCGCTTCGATCGCCTCGCTGAACTCCGCAGGGGTACGGTTGACCAGCCCGCAGGCGTCGAGCAGATAGAGCGGGACCGGCTCGGTGATCGCGACTCCCTCGCCCTTGGCGGTCGCCGCCACCTCCGCCTCTTCCTTCTCCAGAACCTGGAGCTTGGTCTTGAACGCCGACGCGTTGGCGGTGAACTGCGAGGCACCGGCCGCGTCGGCCTTGCTCAACGCGGCCGCCAGCTGGTCGGCAAGCTTGCCGACGCTCGGGATGTCGTACCAAATGTGCTCGTTGAGCTCCGCGCCCGGCTCCGCGGTCTTACCGGAGACGGTGACGGCGTTGAGCACCTGAGCGCCGGGGTTCCCCGACGCCTTGAGCATCGTGTCGACGAAATCGTCGTAACCACCACCGTTCTCGACGATGACCTTGGCGGTGGACAGGCGCAGTTGTGTCTGCGCGTTCGCCTCGAAGGAATGCGGATCCTGCGAGGGGTCGCTGATGATCGACACCACGTCGACCCTGTCACCGCCGATCTGGCTGACGATGTCGCCGTACACGTTGGTGGACGCCACCACCGATACGCGTGCCGACGACGAGGCAGGCGAGGGGGCGGCGGCGGACGGCGCGGCCCCGGAGGAACCGTTTTGGGAGGAAGCGCAGGAGGTCAGGGCGACGATGGCCAGACCGGCCGCCAGACTTGCGAGCGGTACGCGACGGAGGGTACGCACACCAGGCCTTTCGTAAATGATAACGATTTTCAGTTCCAACCGTAGCAGTCACTCCCACTACAGGTCGAGTCAGGACATGAGGCATCTACGGCGGCCCGCCAGGTGGATCCGCCTCCTTCCCGTCCCTACGTCGACGTCGCCGGCGGGACGCCAGTCAGGTCGCCATCGCCGGCATGCGGGAGGCGGAAGCGAAGCGGGACGTCCAGCAGATCAGCGAGCTGACCGCAAGCCCTGGTGAACGAGGGCGTCGACCGTCCGCCCGGACAAGGTCATCCTTGGCACCAAGTTGCCGGGCAACTTGCTGCCTGGTCAGACCACTTTCACGATGCGGCGGCGAACACAAGAGTAGGGCTGTGCGACACAGGGAGACCCTGGATTCGGAGACGGACAGACCACCGCCTGCATGCGAATTGGCTTATCCAGCGAATTCCGGATGAAGCAAAGAATTCAGCGGACCACGGGCATCGCAAATTTCTCGACTTCTCACGATGGCATACGCGGGAAGCCGCGGCGGCTGCCATATATGCGCAGGAATTCCATTGCGACAGGAGAGGCTGCATGGTGGCGCAGGAGAGCATATCGCCAGAAGATCACAGAGGTTTCACGCGGCGCGGTGTCCTGCGCGGCGCGATACTCGCGAGTGCCGGTACCGCCGCAGCGGGCGTCCCTGGCCTCGTTCCTCCGGCGGGTCAGGCCGCCTTCGCCGCCGCTTCGCCAATGGGCGATATGGCTGGGTCCACCATGCCGGACTTCACCGTGGGGTCGGCCGCACTGACTCCCGATCGTGTGGTTCAGAGTGCCTGCCAGTTCTGCAACAGCAACTGCCGGCTCCAGGTGTCCCTCAAATTGGGGCGGGTCCTCGAAATCCGGGGTGAGGAAAAAGATCCCGTGCAGAACGGGAACCTGTGCGTCAAGGCGCCCATGATGACCGAGCTGGTCTACAACCCCCTGCGTCTGAAGACGCCGCTGCGCCGGATCTCCGGCCGCAAGGGCGACCCGGACAGCCGCTTCGAGCCCATCTCGTGGGACGACGCGCTGGACGTCATCGCCCGCCGCTGGCTTGCCCTCCGCGACGCCGGAGAG
Organism: Sphaerisporangium viridialbum; assembly: GCF_049674955.1. Lineage (GTDB taxonomy): Bacteria > Actinomycetota > Actinomycetes > Streptosporangiales > Streptosporangiaceae > Sphaerisporangium > Sphaerisporangium viridialbum. The sequence goes on from NZ_CP187232.1 coordinate 5,403,276, forward strand.
GCCAGGGCCATCGCCAACCGGACCACCGGCCGTCTCCCCCGTGGCACCGGCTCGCTCGTCGGACGCGTCTTCGCGCTGCTGGGCAGCCCCAACGACACCGACGTCGGCCCCGTGTGCAACGACGCCGGAGGCAACGCGCTCGCCACGACCTTCGGACTGGGCAACTTCACCAACGGCTACGGCGTCGATGGAGCGACCGGCAAGGAAGACCTCGGGTCGGCTGAGTTCTTCCTCTTCCTCGGCACCAACCAAGGGGAGACCCACCCGGTCACCTTCGCCCACCTGCTGCGAAACCGGGAGCGCACCGGTGCGCGGCTCGTGGTGGTCGATCCGCGAAGCACCCCCACCACCAGGCAGGCGGACCAGTGGGTGGCGCCCAAGCCGCATACCGACTTCGCACTCGCCCTCGGCATGCTGCACCACATCATCACCACCAACCGCCACGACAAGGCTTTCGTCGACCGCTGGGTGCTCGGCTTCGACGAGTTGCGCAGCCATCTCGTGGCCAAGGGCTACACCCCTGAGTGGGCCGCCGGCGTCACCGGCGTGCCTGCCGCGACCATCAAGCAGCTGGCCGTCGACTACGCGACCACTCGACCTGCCGCCATCTTCTGTAATGCCGGCATCTCCCACCAGCTCGGAGCGTTCGACACTTACCGGACGCTCGCGATGCTCGCCGCGGTCACCGGCAACATCGGCGTTCCCGGTGGCGGGTGCAACTTCATGCACAACACCTGGCCTGGTGGCCTGAACCTTCCGCCGCTGAAGGTGACGACTCCCGCCCGCGGCCCGGCTCTGCCCGTCGGGCCCGACACCTTCGCCGAGTCGATCCTCACCGGCCGGCCGTATCGCCTCAAGGCGGTCATGACCGAGGGGAATCCCCTCATCAGCTCCGCCAATACCAGCCGGGTACGGGAGGCGTTCTCCAAGCTGGACTTCTACGTCTACACCGGCCTGTTCATGGAGGAGGCCGCCTACTACGCCGACATCATCCTGCCGGTCTGCAGCGGCCTGGAGTTCGAGGGCGTCTACATGCGTCGCGACGATCGAGCCATACGCTGGCAGGACGCCGCCGTGGCCCGGGTCGGCGAGGCCCGTTCCGACACAGAGATCTGGATCGGCCTGGCCCACGCCCTCGGACGGAACGACCGCCGCCATGCCGGCTCGTACTGGACGGACGCCTTCCCCGTCGAGTGGAAGGACTACTCCAAGCTGTGGGACACGTTCGTGGTCAACACTCCGGGCATGGCCGGCATGACGCGCCGGCGCCTGCGTGCGCGCGCTGAACCTCTACGCTGGCCGTGTCCCAGTACGGACCATCCGGGGGTCAGCACCCTCTATCTCGACCACCCGAGCTGGTACAAGGCCGCCGAATCGCTCGACCCGGCCAACCGTGGCAAGCGGTTCCTGACGCCCAGCGGAAAGATCGAGATCTCCACCCCCGAGCTGGAGCGCCGGCTCGCCCCCAGCGGGCATCACGCGTTGCCGGCCTTCTACACCCACCCCGAGGTGACGGGCGCACATCCGACCCTCGCCTACGAGGACCGGTACATCACCAACCCGATCAACCCTCAGGCGCTCACGCATCCCGTACGCCTCGGAGTTCCCGGCTCCGACGCCGTCCACAAGAAGTATCCGCTCATGGGCATGACCGGCCGGCCCAGCGTGGTGCACTTCGCTTCCGTCACCCACTGGACTCCCACCGGGGAACGGCTCAACGGGATCCGCCTGGTGCAGATCCACCCGAGTACCGCCCGGGCGCTCGGTATCGCCGACGGCGACTCCGTCATCGTCGAAAGCCCCCGCGGCGCGGTGACCGGAACCGCGTCGCTGGACCACGACATCCGCACGGACACCATCTACCTTCCGAACACCTTCGGCCCCGCTCAGCGAGTCGGTGATGATTACGGCGACCCTCGGTACGAGGCGGCGAACACCTTGATCGATGACCGGCTCTACGACAATCTCTCCGGCCAGCAGGCCTACAAATGCTTCGCGTGTAGCGTCCGGAAGAAATGACCTGCCAGAGGCATCATTGCGAAACCAGGACGTCCCAACCGGCTCCGGCGGGGACGGGCAGCGGCTCCAGAGCGTCCCAGCCGGCGCCTCGTGCCGGAGCGGCGGTGTACTCCGGGCCATCCGACCAGGCAATGGAGACGGTAGCGGGCTGGATGGTAACCGTAAGCGTGTTGGAGTTCGCAGAGGTAAGCAGGTCGCGCATGGTTCTTCCCGTTCTGACGGATTATCGGGGGTTTTCGAGCGACAGGGCGTCCAGGTGGTGCAGCCGCACGCTGGTCAGGTAGGCAGGGCTGTAAGGACGCAGATCGAGCTGATCGGCTGAGCTGAACATCTCCAGCCGCAGGGCCGATCCACGCCGGGGCCGGCCGTCGGCTCCCTCGGCGTAGGCGAGTACGAAGGACGGGTCGGTGAGAGCGCTGAGACCGACGATGCGATCGGCTTGGTCGGACCCGGAGCCGGGATCCACGAAGTGCGAAGGCACGGCGACGAAACCGAGTCGGCTCTTGAATCCGAACAGTCCCGGTTTGACGATGTGGCCGTACAGGTTGGGGTCACTGCCGAGACTCACCCAGCCGAACCCCCGCCGGCGAGCCTCCTCGACGACCTCCATATACAGCAGGCGCGGCAGACCGGCCTCACGATGATCAGGAACCACGGCGGAGAACCGCGCCCGTACCTCGTCCTTGTCACGGGACTGGAGATTGAGACACGCGCCCGCCAGGTCGTCGCCGTCCCACACGCAGACGGCGAAATACTGGTCGGCCGAGTCCAGGATCCGTGCGCGATGCTCGGTGGCGACAGCCCATCCGTGCCGCATCCTGGCGACCTGGCTCTCGTACAGCGGAAGAAACGCGTCCAGCAACGCCGGGGACACCGGAAGGACCTCGAACCGCAGTCCGCCGGCGACGACACGGCGGCGTGCCGCGAAGACGTTCCGCCTGTCCTTGCTGGGAAGGCCGTCGAGGAACTCCTTCTCACTGCCCGCCGTAGCGGCGCGCCAGACGACCACCTGAGGTTTCGGGAAGAATCCCGCGGACACCAGCTCCGCCCACCGTTCGACGGGCGGATTCGGCACCCGGACGATGTCCACCTCGTGCCGGTGCGCTTCCCAGTCGCCGTCGAGCGCCTCGTCGACGCTGACCACGGCTATCGGGACGCCGAAGGCCTTCTTCCGTATCATCGGTCCTCGCCGTTCATCTCGGCCGGAGCCGTCATCGACAACGCCGCGGGGGTCTCCAGCGACTGCGACAGGCCGTTCAACGCCTGGGACACGACGCTGTAGTAGATCCAGGTCCCCCGTCGCTCCGCGGCGATGAGACCGGCCCCACGCAGCACCTTCAGGTGGTACGAGATCGTGGGCGATGACAGGTCGAAGTCCCCGGACATGTCGCAGACGCACACCTCGCGCGTGGGGTGCGAGGCGATCACCGAGAGCAGCCGCAAACGCACCGGATCGCCGAGCGCCTTGAACACCTTGGCCAGGTCCTCCGCCTGGGAGATGGCCAGCGGCTCACGCGTCAATGGCGTGCACCCATCGAAACCCGCCGAATTCATGTAGAGCTCCTGGCTCGGAGATATCGCCCGTCCACGGCGTGATCACTGCGACGGGTCCCAGCTAGCCGTCCCCGCTCGCCGTGACCACCTGGAGTTCCCGATCCGGCTTCGGCTCACCGGGAGACGCCGCCGCCACGGTCCCGCCCGGCGCCGGTGTCGCCGCGGAGGCCCGGAACCGGCGCAGTCGCAGGCTGTTGGTGAGCACGAACAGGCTCGACGCCGCCATCGCGGCCCCGGCGATCATCGGGTTCAGCAGGCCGAGCACGGCCAGGGGAACGGCGGCGACGTTGTAGGCGAAGGCCCAGAAGAGGTTGCCCTTGATCGTTCCGAGCGTACGTCTGGAGAGCCGAACCGCGTCCGCCGCCGCGCGCAGGTCCCCCCGGACAAGGGTGATGTCCCCGGCCTCGATGGCGGCGTCCGTGCCCGTGCCCATGGCGATTCCCAGGTCGGCCTGAGCGAGGGCGGCGGCGTCGTTCACTCCGTCCCCGACCATCGCGACCACCCGCCCGTCCCGCTGAAGCCGCTTGATCACGGCGACCTTGTCGGCCGGCAGCACTTCGGATTCCACGTCGGCGATCCCGACCTGCCCGGCCACCGTCTGCGCTGCCCGCTTGTTGTCACCGGTCAGCAGGATCGGCTTGAGCCCGAGCCGCCGCAGCTGTTCCACGGCTTCCGCGCTGGTCGGTTTGACGGTGTCGGCGACGACGAGCATGCCTCGCACCCGCCCGTCCCAGCTGACGAGGACAGGTGTCAGACCGAGACTCTCCGCGTCGTCGTGACCTCGTCTCAACTCCGGCGGCGCCGGCATCTCGGCCTCCAGCCAGTGCGCCCGGCCGACGAGTACGGCCTTCCCGTCCACTTCGCCTCGGACGCCCAGCCCGGCGCTGCCTTCGAAGCCGGCGATGGCGGGCAGCGCTCCGAAGCGATCCCAGGCGCCTGCTGCGATGGCCTTCGCTATCGGATGCTCCGAGGCGTTCTCCAGCGCACCGGCGAGCCGGAGCACCTCGTCGGCGTCCTCGCCGGGTCCCGCGACGACGTCCGACAGTCGCATGGAACCGGTGGTGACCGTTCCCGTCTTGTCGAGGACGATGGTGTCGATCCGCCTGGTCGACTCCAGGATCTCCGGGCCGCGGATGAGAATGCCCAGCTGGGCTCCGCGACCGGTACCCACCAGCAGCGCGGTCGGCGTCGCCAGTCCGAGCGCGCACGGGCAGGCCACGACCAGGACCGACACGGCGGCGGTCAGCGCGCCGGCGACGTCGAGGCCGTTGCCGAGCCAGAACCCGAAGGCGGCCATGGCCACCGCAACCACGATGGGGACGAACACCGCGGCCACCCGGTCGGCCAGTCGCTGGACGGGGGCCTTGCCGGCCTGCGCCTCGGTGACCAGCCGGGTTATCTGCGCGAGCTGGGTGTCGGCACCGACTCGGGTCGCCCGGACGATCAAACGTCCGCTGGTGTTCACGGTGGCGCCGACGACCGGGTCCTCCGGAGCCACCTCGACCGGCACGCTCTCACCGGTCAGCATGGAGGCGTCCACGGCGGAGGTGCCTTCGACGACGATCCCGTCGGTGGCGATCTTCTCGCCCGGCCGGACGATGAAGAGCTCTCCGGCCGCGAGGCGCTCGACGGGCACGCGTACCTCGCGGCCGTTCCTGAACACCGCGACGTCCTTGGCGCCGAGCTCCAGCAGGGCACGCAGCGCCGCTCCTGCCTGACGCTTGGATCGGTGCTCGGCGTAACGCCCCGCGAGGATGAAGACGGTGAGGCTGGCGGCGACCTCGAGGTAGATGTGATGCAGTCCTTCACCTGCTGAGGGCCGCATCACGAACGGCATTCGCATGCCGGGAAGCCCCGCGTAGCCGAAGAACAGCGCGTAGACCGACCAGCCGAACGACGCGATCACGCCGAGCGATATGAGGGTGTCCATCGTGGCGGACCCGTACCGCAGGTTCTTCCAGGCCGCGACGTGGAACGGCCACGCGCCCCAGACCGCCACGGGTGCGGCCAGCGTCAACGAGAGCCACTGCCAGTAGTTGAACTGAAGCGGTGTGATCATCGCCATCGCGATGATCGGCACGGTGAGCGCCGCCGATATCACGAGCCGCCGGCGCTTGACGGCAAGCGCCTCCTCGTCGGAGCGCTCCTCGGGCACCGTGCTCTCCTCAGCCACGGGCTCGGGATCGGGGAGAGCGGCGGTGTAGCCGAGGCGTTCCACCACGGCGATCAATTCGTCCACCGACACGCTGTCGTCGTACTCGACGTGCGCCTGCTCGATGGCCAGGTTCACCTCTGCCCGCACGCCCTCCATGCGGTTGAGCTTGCGTTCGATACGGGCCGAACACGAACCGCAGGTCATGCCGCCGATCAACAGCGTCACCTCTGACCGCGCCGCGAGCGTCGGAGCTGATCCGGACACAGGCTTGTCTCCTCTCGACCGCGCCTACAGCTCCACGGGAGGCACAAGGGTTCCCAGTAAGTAAGCGAGCACGAAGACCACGGCCAGCAGCGCCAGGAATCCCGCGACCTTGACGCTGCTCCTCACGACAGGACTCCGGCGAACCGGTATCCGCTCTTCTCCACCGCCGCCTGGATGGCCTCCTCGGAGACCGGGACATCGGTGGTGATCTGTACCCGGCCGGCCTTGGGGTCGATGTCGATGCCGTCGAGTCCCGGGATCGCGTCGTCGAGCGCGGTTCGCACGCGCCTGGCGCATCCGCCGCACGTCATGCCTTCGACCGCGTAAGTGGTGACGAGGCTCATAGCGTTGTTCCTTTCCGGCCGGGGTGCCCGGCGGGATCGCGATGTTGAGCGGGTTTACCGGCTGCCTGTGGTGACCGTGTTCTCAGAAGCGGCCGTCAGGAAGTTCTGGATGCGACTCAATGCCTCTCCCAGTACGCCGGGGGCGGCGACGTAGGAGATCCGGATGTGGTGAGGGGCGCCGAAGTCGGCGCCGGGCACGACCGCTACCCGAGCGGTCCGCAGGAGCTGATCCGCGAAGGTGGCGGCGCTGCTGATCGTCTCGCCGTGCGCGTCCAGCCCGTACGTGCCGGTCACGTCGGCAAAGGCGAAGAACGCCCCCTTGGGCTCGACGGCGAGTCGCAACCCCGGGAGTTCGGACAGGCCTTCACAGAGCAGTCGCCGGCGCTCGTCCAGCGCGGACCTCCGCCACCGGAGCTCTGCCACAGGCTCGTCGTGCAGCACCGCGAGCGCGGCATGCTGGGAGATCGACGACGCGGCTGAGGTCGTGTGCCCCTGCAGCGCGGCCATCGCGGAGACCACGGGTTCGGGTCCGGCGGCGAACCCCACCCGCCATCCCGTCATCGCGAAGGTCTTCGACAGGCCACCGACCGTGACGGTCCGGGCCCGGACATCGTGGCCGAGCGAAGCGACGCTGGTGAACCGTGCGTCCTCGTAGACCAGATCCCCGTAGATCTCGTCGCTGACGATGGTGAGGCCGGCGCGTAGGGCCACCTCGGCCAGTGCCTCCAACTCCGCTCGCTCGTACACCACGCCCGTTGGATTCGACGGGCTGTTGACGAGCAGCACCCTGGTGCGCGGCGTGATCCGCTCGGCGACCGCCTGTGGCATCATCTTGAAGCCGGTGTCAGGCCCGGTCGGGATGATCACGGGAGTGCCGCCGGCGAGCGTGACCATGTGAGGGAAGCTGACCCAGTGGGGCGCCTGGATGAGGACTTCGTCGCCCGGGTCGAGAAGTGTCATGAACGCGTTCGCGAGGGCCTGCTTGGCGCCGTTGGTGATGACGACTTCCTCGCCGAGGTAGGGAGCATTCCACGCCTGGGTCAGCCGTGCGGCGACGGCCTGGCGGAGCGGCGAGATACCGGCTACGGCCGTATATCTGGTGAAACCACTCGTTATCGCGTTGATGCCGCCCTCGCATGCCTGGTCCGGCGTCGGGAAGTCGACCTCACCACTGGTGAGATTGATGACGTCGACCCCGTCCTCGGCGAGCTGCTTGGCATGCGCATCCAGCGCCGCTGTGCTTGATGGCGGCAACCGCGCCGCGCGACGACTGAGCATGGTGTCCCCCTACTTGGCCTTGACGTCGAACCGCACGGCGGCCGGTGCGCCCGACCCTCGGCTGACCTGGACGTTAACCACCCAGACCCCTGACATGCCGAGCACGAGCCTGGACTCGTACGCGTCGCCGTTGCGGGTGGCCGACTGTTCCCCGCCGTGCATGTTCATGCTCGGCATGTCGTAGTTGACCTTCACAGCGGCGTCCTGGACGAGGGCACCCGCGGAGTCCTTGATGGTGACCTGTGCGGTGGTGGCCGTCCCTCCCTGGGCGGGGCACGGACTCGTGGTGAACTGCACCGTGAGACCGGCGCTCTGCTTCTGGGCCAGGCACGCGGCGGGTGACGTGGTGTCGTCAGCCCTGCTCTGTGCGCAGCCCGCCACGGTCGCGGCCAGGACGATCGTGGCCGCCACAGCGTGAAGTGAGCGCCTGCTCATCGGTTCCCTCCTCGTCCATCGGCGCGGTGCTATCCGCAGCATGAGCTCTTGGCGACGGGGGCGGATTCGGCGTCCTTGGCGGCGTCCTCGGCGGGCTTGGGTCCGCAGCAGGAGCTCTTCGCGGCCGGGGCGGCCTTGGTCTCGGCGGCGGGCTTGGGGCCACAGCACGAACTCTTCGCCTCCGCCTTGGCGGTGGGCAGCGGCTCGCTCTGGGCGGCGGACCAGAACAGCTGACCGAGGCTCTGTTCGGTGACAGACATGGGGTTACTTCCTTCCAGCGGGTTGTACGACGGTTTCTCCGGTTTGGACTTTGCACAGCTCGGCGAGCCTGCTGTCACCCGTGAGAAGCTCCACGGGTCTGCCGGACTCGACGATCCGGCCCTCTTCGACGACGAACACGCGGTCGAGGTCTTCGACGAGAGAGAGCCAGTGCGCGACGACCACGGCGGTGCGGCCTTCCAGCAGCCGCCGGATCGCCGCGAGCACGATTCGCTGACGGGCCGGGTCGACGCTGGACACGGCCTCGTCGAGGATGATCACTCTCGGGTCGGCCAGCATGGCTCGTGCGAGGGCGATGAGCTGCCGCTCCCCGACGGAGAGCCGTGCTCCGCGCTCCCCAACCTTGGTCTGGTAGCCGTCACCGAGCTCGTTGATCACCTCATCGGCGCCGACCGCACGAGCGGCCTCGATGACCTGGTCGTCCGTCGCGTCCGGGCGGCCGAACCTGATGTTCTCCGCCACGGTCCCCTCGAAGAGCTGGGCCTCCTGGGTGACCAGCAGGACCTGGGTACGTACGGACGACTTGGTCGCCTGTGACAGGTCGTGGCCATCGATGCGTATCGCGCCTGAGGTCGGCGTGTAGAACCTGACCAGGAGTTGCATGAGCGTGCTCTTGCCCGCGCCGCTGGCGCCGACGACTCCGATGTGCTCCCCGGCGCGAGCCTCCAGCGACACGTCGTGCAGAACCTCGGTCCCATCGCCGTAGGCGAAGCTCACATGGTCGATCTCCAGGTGGCCCTGGACCTCGGGCAGCGGCTCGCCGGTGTCCTCCTCTTCTGGCAGGTCGAGCACTTCGAGGATGCGCTGTGCCGACACGGCCATATCGGAGGCCTGGCCCAGCTGGTTCGCGACGTCCCTCACCGGGTTGAGCATCCGCTTGGAGAACAGCGCGAACGCGGCCAGCGTGCCGGCGGCCAGCGCCGCGCCCTGGGCCATGCCCATCGAGGCCATCATCGTGTTGGTGCCCAGCAGCATCCAGGTCATGGGCATCATGCCGGCGGCCATGTCGAAGAAGAAGCCCGACCCGAGCTGATGGCCGTTGATGATCTGGAGTCCGCCGAAGAAGATCAGCAGTGCCAGGGCGATGTGGACGGTGAAGCCGAGGTACGACGTGAGCCACAGCCGCTTCGTCGACAGCCTGTTGTGGATGACGGTGTACTCGGCGGACCGCCGCTCCAGGTCGGCCATGACGCTGTCTTCCTGGCCGAAGGCGCGGACGTCGGCGAGCCCGTCGATGCGCTGGTTCAGGTAGCCGACCATGCTGTCCCACCCCTCGCGCTGGCGCCGGGTGTCGGACTTGAGATACCGGGTCCAGCGCAGGGCGACGAACACCATGATCGGGATGACGACGAGCGTCGGCAGGGCCACGCCGGGACTGAGCGCGAGCAGGAACACCGCGAAGGCGATGAACCAGACGATGCTCTGCACGAGCTCCATGCCGGTCTTGGTGAGGAATCCGCGGAACCGCTCGGCCTCGAACAGGACCCGGGTGACCCAGGTCCCGCTGGCCTGGGAGACATGACGCGACAGCTGGACGTTGTGCAGCCGCGCGACGAGGTCGTTCCGGAGGGTCACGGTGATCCGCTCGTTGACGCGGATCATCGCGATGTTGTAGGTGATGCGGATGATGTTGTCCAGCACGGCGAGGACGATCAGGTTGATCGCCGTTCCGGCGACGGCCCGCATGTTGCCGGTGACGATGTGACCCACACCGATCATGACGGTGTACATCTGCGCGATCGTCAGAACGGAGCTGAGGATGGTGACCAGGGTCGCCACCGCGAGCCAGCCCACGTGGGGGCGCAGGTAGGGGAGGAACCGCCGGACCGCCCGGCGTAGCGTCTGGTTGACCTCGCCCGGCTCAAGGACCGTCTCAACCGAAGCCGACTCAGCCATTGCCCTGGCCCCCTTCCGGCATGCCCGCGGGCGCGAGCGGCCGTACGGCCGGATCGGCGTCACCGGCCGTCTCTTCCGGCGGCAGGGTCTCCGGAGCCACGAGCAGGCCGTTTTTGAGCGCGATGACGCGGTCGACGTATCGGGCGACCGCGAGCTGCTGGGTCGCGATGATGAGGGTTCTGCCTCGCTGGACCCGCACGATGGTGTCGAGCAGTTCCGCCTCGGTCTCGGCGTCGAGGTTCGCGGTGGGGTTGTCCAGGAACAGGACCGCCGGGTCGACGAGCAGCACTCGCGCGAGGCCGACGCGCTGTCGCTCCCCCGCGGAGAGGTCCACGGCGTTGGCGGCCAGCTCGCGTGAGAGGGGGAACTCCCCCAGGCCTGCCGCGGTCGCCGCTTCGGCGACCTCTTCGGCGGTGGCGTCGGGCCGGGCGAAGCGGATGTTGTCCTCGAGCGTTCCCTCGAAGATCCACTGCCGTTGCGGCAGGCACACCACCTGCCGCCGGACCGACTCCAGGTCGTACTCCCGGATGTCGGTGCCGTCGTAGGTGACGACTCCCGAATGGGCGTCGCGCAGGCGGGCGAGGGCGTGCAGCAGGGTCGTCTTGCCGCCACCGGTGGGTCCAACCAGGGCGATCGCCTCACCGGCCTTCACGACCAGGCTCACGTCGTTGACGACCGGCCGTTCACCGATCTGGACGACGAGGTTGGTGGCGGACAGCGCCCCGGTGGGAGCCGGCATGGGACGGGTGCCGGGTCGTAGCGTCAGCACGGAGGGCGCGTCGACGATCCGCAGCAGTCGCTGAGCGATCACCACCGAGCGAAAGATCCCGTTCGCGTGCATGGTCACCATGTGCATGCTCATCTGGACCATCATGATCAGTGCGGTCAGGGCCACCAGGCTGCCCACGGTGAGCTGGCCATCGACCACCGCGCTACCGCCCAGCCACAGGGCGATCGGCGTCGGCAGGGCGCCGACGACGTTGAGCGCCGCCTCCCACCGGCTGTAGGTGGTCTTCATGCTGCCCCTGCGGGCGGAGAGCTCTTCGTTGATCTTGTGGAGCCGGTCGGAGGCGGCGTCCTCGCGGCCGAACGACTTCACCACGCCGATGTTCGACAGGGACTCCCCGACACCGGACAGCAGGTTCGTGAACTGGCCCTTGACGTCGACGAACACCTTCTGAAGGCGTCCCTGCACGGTCAGGTTGCCGAGAATCACGATCACCAGCGGAAGCGAGGCCACGATCGTGGTGCGAACGTCGATGAACAGCGCCACCACGTACATCACCGAGGTGACCAGGAGCTGGTTGAACAGCTCCAGCAGTCCGCCGTTCGTCAGCCCGCGGACGAAGACCGCGTCGGAGACCAGGCGGGTCAGCGCCCGGCCTCCGGACGCCTCCGCCGTGTCGGCGGGACCCAGCTGGAGGAGCTTACGGAACAGATCGTGGCGCAGATCGTTGACGGCCCTGCTGGCGACGTTGAAGCGAAGCTGCTTGCCGAGGTGGAGCAGGGCCGCGGAGGCCGCGCCGACGGCGAGGACACCAAGAGCGATCATGAGCAGCAGGCCGGGGTCACCACCGAGGACACCGGTGTCGATCGCCACACGGATGATCAGGGGTACGGCGATGCTGCTCAGCAGCCCGGCCAGCATGGTGGCCGTGGCCAGGATCATCGCACCGCGGTAGCGAAGCGGATATCCGTAGATGAAACGGAGCGCGTGAAGTGACTCTTTCACTTCCCTCTTCCTTCCGGCCTACCCCTGACGTGCGGCACGGTCGCGCCCATCAGGACGCGGACCGCGCCTGGTTACCCGTACTGGCCCTGGCTAGTCGCAGCAGGCACACGCGCAGCTGCATTCGGCGCCGTCTTCGGCGGCGTCCTCGATACCGCTGGTCTCGCAGCAGCCCGAGCCGATCATGTCTTCCGCCATGACACCCTCCTCGCTGATTTGGTAATTCCAAGATTATCGAATCAGATCGGCTGACCTCAGTCAAGAGGTCGTGCGGACGCGGTCACGCCCTGAAGTCTCAGCAGCAGGAGGTGTGCGGTTTCGCTACCTCGTCCTCGGCGTTCTCCAGCGGTTCCACGCGGAGGTCCAGCCGCTCCATGATCCGTTCATAGTCGCGGGAGACCTCTTCCTGGCTGCCACCCACCACGACGACGCGGCCGAACGCCCCGCCCCGTGGGTGGTTGATCGCCAGGACGGCCTCTCCCGGCCGCACGTCGATCTCGACCAGAGGCGCCACCGGCGACTCCAGTCCGGTGACGTCATGGAGCGCCTGCTCCCGGTACCACAGCCTCCCTTCCTCCTCGAAGACGACGCTGCGATACAGGCCGATCGCGGCACTCGGCTCGTCCGGCTCCATCTGGCGGCCGAGAGCGGCCTCCACCGCCACCAGCGTCGGCTCGTACCCGGTGGTCGCCGCGATCAGCGCGACACCCTGCCCTCCGGCCACCCGCGGGTTGATCTCGACGATCCTGGGTCCGGACTCGGTGAGGATGAACTGCAGCAACGCCACCCAGTCGTCCAGGCCGACGGCGGCCAGAGTCAGCTTCGTCAGCTCGTCGAGCCGCGAGAGCTCGCTCTGGTCCAGGACACTGGGGAACCACCCTCCCAGCTTGACGAACTTCGGCGGCGGGCCGACCTCGCCGTCGAACACGAACAGGACCTTCGTCTCACCGGCCGTGCGGCTGGCGAACACGCCGATCTCACGGCCGATCAGGTACTCCTCGACCAGCGCGCTGTCACGGCCGCCGTCGATGATGTCCGCGACGGCCTGGGAGACCTCGTCGGTGGTGGCACAGTGCATCAGTCCCGCGGCGCTTGATGCGTCCCTGGGCTTGACGATGACGGGCAGGCCGATCTCCTTCGCGGCCGTGATCCCCTGCTCGGGGCTGTAGACGATCAGGTGCCGCGTGACCGCGATGCCGGCCTCGGCCAGCCGGATGTGCGTGGCCGCCTTGTCGTTACAGTTCCGGGCGGCTTCGGCCGTGATGCCGGTGGTCAGTCCCAGCCGCTCGCGGAGCACGCCTGCCAGCGGGACGAGGCGGTCGACCTGGGTGACCACCGCGTCGAACGGCCGGATCGCGTGCACCCGCCGGACCTGGTCCACCACCGCGTCCCAGTCGTCGAAGTCGACCTCGATCGGGATATCCGCCGCCGCCATGAGCTCGAACGGCATGGACTCGTCGGCGAACCCCACCTCGTAGCCGGTCCGTTCCTTGAGCATCCTGACGGTGCGCTGTCCGCCCAGGACGAGCACGCGCGTCCGCTCCGCCCTCTCGTGCGATACCGCGTTGTCTGACACGTGTAGGTCACCATCCTCATGTGGGCACCACGTGCCCTATGTGCTGGTCTGGTCGACGCGCAGCCGCAGTGCGTCGGCGACACGCTGGTACGCGGGCGCCAACTCGGCCTCCGAGTCGGCATAGATCACGATCCGGCCGTACACTCCGCCGTCGAGATGATCGACGGGAAGCACCTCATCCCCCGGCTCGACGTCCATCGAGACGACGGGAGACGCAGTGGCGTCATCGGCCTCCGCGAGCGCCCGGGCGTCGTACCCGACGGCGCCGGCCACGTCGAAGGTCACGCAGCGGTACCTCGCATAGCCGGCCACCGGCGCCCGCCGGGTCACGGGCCGGCCGAGTACCACCTCGACCGCGGCCCGCACCATGTCCACGCCGGAGACGGCTTCGGTGACCGCGCACAGCAGTCCACCGGGCGGGCGTGCGCTGACATTGATCACGATTGGGCCCGATAGGCCGAACCGGACCTGCGTGTGCGCGATGCCGCTGTCGAAACCGAGCACCCGCAGGGCCTCTCCCACGAACCGGCCCAAGGCCTCTTCGCCCTGATCGCCCAGCCCGCTTGGGAAGTCGTAACCGGTCTCGACCGGTCGCGCCCCGGTCGCCGAGTGCTGCGCGAGTATGCCGATCACCTCGGTGACTCCGGCGCTCGTGACCGTCTGCACGGCGTACTCCGGGCCGTCGACGAACTCCTCGACCAGCAGGTTCGGGTTCGCCTCCCCGTGCAACGCGGTCACCGCTCCCGCGACCTCACCTGGGGCCCGGCACAGCAGGGTGCCGCGGCCTCCGGCGGCGGTGATCTTCTTCACCAGGACGGGGTATCCCAGCCGCCGTGCTGCGGCTTCAGCCTCGTCCGGGTCCCCGACGACGGCGTACGCCGGCCCGGCGATGCCGCCTCCTTCGAGGGTCAGCCGCATCCGGAGCTTGTTGTCGCAGTTCAGTGCCGCCGGCAACGCGAGTCCTGCCACCTCGAGGCGAGCGGCGAGATAGCTGGCCAGGGGAAGGTAGGGATCGTAGACGCTGAGCACCGCGTCGAGAGGCCGCGCGTCGTGGAGCCACCGGACCGCCGCCTCGGTTCCCGGCCAGTCGTCGAGGTCGAGGTCCATCGGCACGTCCACGGCACAGGCGAGGTCGATCGGCGTGGGATCCCCGAGGAGGACCGTACGGACGTCCATCGCCGCCATCACGTCCACGACCCTGCGTCCCGATACGCACACGACGCTCGGCCGGCCGTCACTGATCGGTTCGGGCATCAGCAGCACCTGCTCACTACTTCGAGCCCGTCCGGCGAACCCTGGCCGCGGACCTCCAGCACCCGGCACCACGCGTGCAGCAGCGCGTCGTGACGCCGGTCCGCCGCCTTCACCACCAGGAACAGCGGTGTGCCCACGGTGCCGTACCGGCGTTTGATCGGCGCATTGCCCCGGCCGAGGTTGAGCACGCGGGTGTCGGACGTGATCGCGGCTTCGATGGTGTGCGCCAGCATCGAGTGGTAGGGCTCGAACGAGGAGTAACGCGCGGTCTGGAGCCCGGCGATCCACAACGACCACTCCGAACCGAACTGCCATCCGGCGAACATGGCCAGGACCTCACCCGTCTCGTCGGCGGCGACAATGGTCCTCTCGTAAGCCCGGAGATGCCGGCGAAGGGCACGGAGATAGCCTTCGGGGAACACGTCGACCGGCGTGCCATGCTCCTGGAGCAGGGCATGCGTGAGCCGCACCATCGTGTCGGCGTCCGGTGGGCTCTCGGCGATGACCAGGCCCTCCGCGCGCTGACGCTGCTCACGCCACAGCTTGCGCCGGCGGCGGCCCGGCAACGTGTTCCAGTACTCCCCCGGGGTCGAGAAGGTCGTGTCGAGCTGGTAGGCCGTGGTCATGTGCGCCGCCGCGTATCCCTGGCCCAGCAGCCATCCGGCCAGGCCGTCGGCGGGGGCGTTCGCGATTCCCCAGGCCCACGCGTCCAGTGCGGACGCGGCACGTTCGAGACCGGCGACCAGCGCCCGCGCGGCGTTCCGATGGCCAGGTAGCGCCAGGGGCCCGCCGCGCAGTCCCGCGAGGCTGTGCGCGAGCAGGACAGGGCCGGTCCCCCGCAGGGCGGCGGGTGCTCCGAGGGACAGCGCGTAGTCCAGGCGCGGGCACTCGTGCACCAGGTAGGCCGGGCATACGCCCACCAGCTCATCGCCCGAGTACGCCAGCAGATGCGCGGGTTCGAACACCCCCGGGGGCGCCTCCTCGAAGGCGGCGAGCCATTCCCAGGCGTGGAAGACGGCACCGTCACCGCGGCGCACCACGTCGTTCCAGAGATCCCGGTCGATCTCGGCTACCCCGCGGGCCAGCTCCACGCGATATTCGTCGGCCGGTTCGCCGAGTACCCTGGGGCCCATCAGTGTGGTCGTACGACTTGTCATGGTCACCTCAGCAGCACGACTTGAATTCACGGCTGTCCGATCCCGACCAGCTGAGGTCATCAAGGCGGTTCACCTGGAGCCCGAGCGCCTCCCGGATCCGGTGGACCCCGTCGGCGACCTCTCCCGACGAGTGTCCGAAGACGACGATCCGGCCGTACACCCCGCCTTCCGGATGGTCCATCGGCAGCACGGGCTCGCCCGGCGAGACCTCGATCTCGACGATCGGCGGCGGTGTGCCCCGGAAACCGGAGACGTCGATTCCCGTCCGGTACGTCACGAACCCCGGCTCGTCGAAGACGACGCTGCTGTACAGGGCGTGGGTGGCCCGCGGCTGCTCGACGGTGACCGGCAGCCCGAGCGCGAGCTGCGAGACCGCCCTGGTCATGTCGACCCCGGACACCGCTGTGGTCATCTCCACCAGCCGGCCGCCCGGACGTCGCGCGTTGACCTCGACGATGCGGAATCCAGCCGGGCCCAGGCGCACCTGGGTGTGGCTGATCCAGTCGGTGACCCCGAGTGCCGCCAGTGCTGACGTGACGACTTCGGTCAGCGCCGTACGGTCGCTGTCGCCGAGGCCGCTTGGATGCTCGTAACCGATCTCTACGAAGATCGGCGGCTCGGTCATGTGCTGCCGGAAGACGCTCAGCACGCGCGTCCGCCCATTCTGCGTCAGAGTCTGCACGGCGTACTCGGGCCCGTCCATGTACTCCTCGATCAGCACGCCTACCTGCGTTCCCGGCCCGGGATCCTCCAGGATGGCGTCCGCCGCCCGCCGGACCTCGTCCAGGGTGAGACAGCGCCGCACGCCGAAGGCACCGGCCCCGTCCCTCGGCTTGACCACCACTGGCAGCCCGACCTCGGAGGCGACCCGGACCGCGCCGTCCACATCGCCGGCGAGCCCGAATCCTGGTACGGGAAGTCCTGCCTCGCGTAGCCGGTTCCTGGTGCGCCACTTGTCACGGCAGTTCCACGCCGCTTCCACGGTCAGCCCTCTCGGGTCGGGCAGCAGTTGCCCGGAGAGGTGAGCCATCAACGGGATCCGGGGCTCCACATGTGTCAGGACGGCGGCAGGTGGAGCCCCGTCGAGTCGGTCCCTGATCACTTTGGACACGAGGTCCCAGTCGTCGACGTCCACGTCGATGGGCACATCGGCCCAGGGCATGCAGTGCAGCGGCACGCGCCGGTCCAGGTGGAGGATCCGGTAGCCGAGCTCGCGCAGCAGGGCGAACTCCCGTTCGGCACGGCCGCCGATGAGGACGACGGTGTCCGCCGGGGTCTTGCCGTCGCCTGTCATCGGCGCTCCGTTCCTTGACGATGGTGCGGACGGCGGCTAGCAGCAGGTGTTCGCCTTCTTGGCGGGCGCGGCCGCGGCGGTCTGAGCGGGACGCTGGAGCGCGTCGAGCTTCAGGACTTCCACGATGCCGGCGACCTGGCCGATCTCCTCGTTGCCCAGGCCTATCTGCTTGGCCGCCGCGAGGAACGAACGCACCGTCTCCTCCCGGCCGAGCAACAAGGCGGCGGCCAGCGCCACCGCGGCTCGGGCCTTGGGGTCCAGGGCTCCGCCGTCGAAGACCGAGTTGAAGAAGCTCTGGTAGCTGGCGGAGAAGTCGGCGTGGCTGTCCCGCACCTCGGGGGCGAGCTGGATGAGCTGGGTGGAAATGTTCGGCGCTGCGGTCGCCATCGTTCCTCCTTATGCGATGTGGGCGTTGTGTTGTGAGCCCGGATGGCCCAGGTTCTTCTGGTGGCCGGTCTCCCGCGTGGCATCGGTGGCCAGGCGGGCGACGGTGACCAGCAGCAGGCGACCTGCCATGCGCAGAGCGCTCGGCTCGATGCGGTCAGGGGTGTCCAGCGGGGAGTGGTAATGGGCCGCTCCCAGGCCGAGCCCGACCGCGGGCAGTCCGGCCGACGCGTACTGCCGGTTGTCGGACGCCACCGGTCCGGCGGCCAGCGGGATCCCCAGCATGCGTCCCGCCTGGTCCAGGACGTCCCTGATCGTGCCCGTCTCCGGCCCGAGGTCGGCGGCCACCGCGCCGTTGAACTTCCCCGCCATGTCCAGGTTGACGACATCGGGCCTATAGCCGGCGGCGACGAGGCTCATCGCGTGGTGCCGGGAACCTCGGGCACCGACCTCTTCCGCGTCGAGCGCGGCGAAGACGATGGGACGTGCGGCCCCGAAACGCTGGGCGACCAGCGTCCGGGCGGCCTCCAGCAGCACGGCCGTCCCGCTGGCGTTGTCACCCGCGCAGGGAAAGTGCCGCTCGGGATCGGCGCCGACACCGTCGTAGTGTGCGGTGACCAGGACCGGCCGGTTGGAAAGAGCCGGCTCGCTGCCTGGCAGGACGACGATGACGTTGGTTCCCGTCACGGCTCCGCGCCGCAGGGGGACGAGCGCCCTCAGCGTGCTTCCGTCCATTTCTGCCAGGTGGTCGGACCGGACGGCGATGACAGGCAGCTCCACCGGCGCGTCACCGATCACCCGCTTGGTCAGGAAACCGGACGCGTCGGGTGTCTGCGGCGTCAGCAGGCCGAGCCCACCGGCGGCGTGCAGCGAGGCGGCGAGCCTGGCGAAGGCGTCGCCCTGGGGAACACGGTCGATACTGGTCCAGGTCCCGGTCCGGGGGGTTCCGTCCCACCGTACGACCGGACCCTCCACGGCGGCGTACATGGGAGCCGAGCGAGGGTGTTCGGCGTAGTCGCGCCGGTGTTCGAGCGAGCCCGGCAGCCGCGGGCCTTTGACGGTGAACACGGGCGGAGAGTCCAGTCCGAACACCCCGGCCACCGGGAACGTCTGCCGGCTCGGCTCCAGTCCGAGAGCGCGCAGCTCGGTGAGGACCAGCTCGGTGGCCAGGTCGTGGCCCGGCGTACCGACCCCACGGCCGGAAAGCGTCTCCGCGCAGAGCGCCCGCAGGACCGCCATCGCCCGTGACTCGTCGAACGCGTCGGCCAGTGCCCTGAGCCGTTCGTCCATCTCGGGCTGGGCGGTCTTGGACATGAGGTTCGGGCCTTCCTCGCGCTGTCGTGGCCGGTGCACCGGGCTGTGGGTTCGCCGCTCGCCTAGCCGCAGCAGCTACTACCGGTCTCGGCGGGCTCACCGCAGCAGCCGCTGCCGCTGTCCTCCTCCTCGGCCGGCTTGAGCAGGACCAGCTCGGCCGGGGCGGCGGCCGGTCCGGAGGCCGGTTCGCCACAGCACCCGGTGGCGACCGCGGCCGCGTCCTGCGCGGTGCCGGAAATGAATCCACCCGTGCTCTGTCGCTCACCCATGGCTTCTGCCCCTCCGTGGTGGATGTTGATTTGATAAATCCTTATTTAGGAGATCATCGAATCATGACGGCTGTCAATGGGGTGAAAGCAAGAGGTTCCACTCGGAAGGCCGCCGGAGTCCTCCGGCGGCCCAGGCATCAGGTGAGCAGCAGATACGCGCCCGCTGCGACGGCGGCACCGACGGGTGGCGTGCAGAGCCAGGCGATCAGGAGATCGCGGACCGTCTTCTTGTTGAGGCGGGACAGGTCGTTGGCCGCGATGCCGGAAATGGCGCCCGCCGACACCTGCGTAGTGGACATGGGCAGACCCAGGGTCGCACCCAGCCCGACCAGGGCCGCCGTGGTGAGGTTCGCGGTGAACCCTTCCACGTGTGGAATCTTGATCACCGAGTAGGCGAGCCGATCGGCGATGCGGGACCCGGCGACGAGGCCGCCGATCGCCATGGCGGCGGTGACGGCGAAGAGCAGAGTGGTCGGCGTCATACCGCCCACCAGGGCGAAGGAGCCGATCGCCACGATCTTCGGCGCGTCGTTGAGCCCGCGGGCGAAGCTGGCGAGGCCGCTGGTGGTCCAGTGAGCCACGCCGATCGCCTTCTGCGCCGTGGTCACCTCGCTCGGCGCCGTGAGCGTCGCGGCTCCCCCTTCCCCGTGCTCGCCGACGTGGGCCTTCCTGGCGGCCGACATCGCCACGACCTTGCGTGTGATCATGCCGAGTACCGCCGAGATCGCGTACGCCACGAGAATGCTGAGAAGCAGCGGTACCACGACCTTCATGACCAGCCCGTTCCACTGGACGGCGCTGCTCGCGAACAGGCTGCCCGCTCCAAGGAGCGCCCCGACCAGCGCGTGGGTGGTGGACACCGGGAGTTTGAGTATGGTCGCGACGACGACCCAGAACACCGTGCCGGTGAGCACCGCGACCGCGAAGGCCGGAGTCGGGCTGGCGGAGACGATGCCCTTGGAGAACAGGGCGGTCATCTTCGAGGCGAGCGTCAGTGACACCAGACAGCCGAGCGCGGTGGCGATGGTTCCCCACACGATGGCCGTACGGACCTTGGTGACGCCCGCGCCGGCGAGCGTGGCGACCCCCTTGGGCACGTCGTTCGCGCCGTTGGCCGCGGCGAGCGCCACGACGAGGATCAGGACGAGGACTTCCATGTGGCAGCAGCCTCCAGCGTTGTCGGGGGGTTGGGGGCGGTGGTCTCGCCGTGCCGGGTCGCGGCGGCGACGAAGGCCTCGATGAGGGGGTGAACCGAATCGGGCGTCGAGGAGAGCTCCGGCTGGAACAGGGTGCCGATGAAGAAGGGATGATCGGCGAGTTCGATCGCTCGGGGCGCCTTCTCGGCGTCCCAGCCGCTGATCACCAGAGAGCTCTGCTCGATGAGGTCGACATAGTCGGGATTGAGGCCGTACTTGCAGTGGAAGGTCTCGACCGTCTGTTCCGCGTGCGCGTAGACGGACGCGAGCCGGCTACCGTCCCCGAGGTGAAGCGACGACCGCTCCCCCGCCAGCGAACAACACAGGGCCGTGATCAGTGGGGTTTCGGCGTCGGGGTCGTACTGCACGTCGTCGGCGTGGGCCAGGCCCAGCACGTTACGCGCGTACTCGATCAAGGCGTGCTGGAAGCCGCCGCACGTACCCAGATACGGGATGCCGGTCTCTCGGGCGAGCCGGACGGCCAGCAGTACACCGTCCTTGGAGGCGTATGGCGAGCCGGGAATCACCCAGAGCCCCGAGTACCCGGCGAGGGCCTCCGAGCCGCTGATGCTTTCGCTGGGAACCCAGTCGACCTGGGCGGCCAGATGGGGAATGAGAGCTTCCAGACGGGGATGGGCCGGCACCTTGGAGCTACGATCTCCGATCAGCGCGATGCGGGGCCGCTCGGTCATTGGGCGTTCTCCTCCTGAATGCCGGCTCCAGGCGCGGAGCCTCGTGGTCGCACAAGGGGTCTGCCTGTCATCACGTCGCCGGGGGGATGCCCGAGCAAGGCCAGGACGGTGGGTGCGACGTCGGCGAGGGTGCCGTCGGCAGGTAGCCGGTCCGTTCTCCCCTGGGGAGCCACCAGGAGAAGCGGTACGGGATTGGTGGTGTGGCCGCCGTAGGGCCGTGGACTGCCGTCGGAACCGGGCCGCAGCATCTGCTCGGCGTTCCCGTGGTCACCGACCAGAAGAACCCAGCGGCCGGTGTCGCGGGCGACGGCGCAGATCCGCCCCACCGCGTCATCGGTGTGCTCGACGGCCAGCACGGTGGCCCTGTTGTCGCCGGTGTGCCCGACCACGTCGATGTTGGCGAGGTTGGCCACGACCAGGGCCACATCGGTGCGGCGGGCGGCGTCCGCCACGGCGTCCACGACGCGGGGCAGATTCATCTGCGGGCGGGACTGGTAGTCCGGTGGAGCGTCGCCGGCGATCCTCACGTGCTCCTCCACGGCGCGGACCCGATCGTCGCGGCCGTTGAGGTAGTAGGTGACGTGCTCGAACTTCTCGCTTTCCGCGATACGGACCGACCGCAGCCCATGCCGCTCAAGCTCGTCCGCGAGGCCTCCCGACGCGTCCGCGCGGTCCACGAGCGGCGGGATGGTCGCCCGGGTGTCGTACCGGGCGAGGCTCAGTACGGTGACCCCGCGCGGTTCCAGGTGTGTCACCAGGAAGTCGGCGAGCTGCTGGATGCGGTCGCTGCGGAAGTTGGTGAACAGCACCGCGTCGCCATCGCGCACGGTGCCGAGTGGCACGTCGCCGGCATCGGTGACGACGCTCGGCCGGGTCCAGACATCGCTCTGCTCGGGCCCGTCGAGGGCGTCACGCGCGTGCGCCACTCTGATGCCGGCACCGTCGGCCATCGCCAGCGCGGCCGCCCGGGTCAGCTCCAGGTCCCCGCTCTTGTCCAGCGCATAGCCGCGCCCGACCACGCTGGCTACGCGGCCGACGCCGGCCTCCGCCGCGAACTTCTCCACCCGATCCAGGCCGGCGGCGGCGGTCCCGTCCGCGACGTCACGGCCATCGGTGATCGCGTGTACCCATACGTCGCGCACACCGCCCGCGGCCGCCACCCTCAGCAACTCGCGCAGGTGGTCGACATGGGCATGGATCTGGCCGTCCGAGCAGAGCCCGATGAGGTGGAGCGCTCGCCCGCTCACGGCGAGCTCGGCGCACACGCCCGTCAGCAACGGGTTGGCCGCAAGGGCGCCGCTGTCGATCGCCTGCCGCACCAGCAGGCTGTCGTACGGCAGCGGGCGGCCGGCGCCGATCACCATGTGGCCTATCTCGGAGTTGCCGACCGTTCCGGGCAGCAGTCCGACGGCTTCGCCGGACGCCTGCACCAGGGTCGCGGGGTACTCGGCGGCCAGCGCGTCGAGGTGGGGCGTCACCGCCTGGCTGAGCGCGTTGCCCGGCGCGGGCGGCGCGTGCCCCCACCCGTCCAGCACCAGCAGGATCCCCCGGGTGGCCGTGCTCATCGGGTCGACATCCCATCGGGGTAGAGCGTGTCGAGGGTCTGCCAGAAGGTCGGGAACGACTTGGCGACGCACCCGGGATCCCGGATCACCACGCCTTCGGTCCGGAGTCCCGCGATCGCGAAGCACATCGCGATGCGGTGGTCGTCGTAGGTGTCGATGACCGCGCCGGTCGGCGTGCCGCCGGTGATGGTCATCGCGTCCGGGTGCTCCTCGACGGCGATGCCCATCTTGCGGAGCTCGGTGGTGACGGCCGCGATGCGGTCGCATTCCTTGACCCGCAGGCTCGCGATGTTGCTGATGTGCGTCGTACCTCGGGCGAAGGCCGCGACCACCGCCAGGGTCGGCACCACGTCGGGCATGCTCTCCATGTCGATCTCGATGCCGCGCAGCTCGCCGCCCCTGAGAGTGATCGCGTTGTCGCCGAAGGACGCCGTGCATCCCATGCGCACCAGCGCGTCGACCAGGCCGACGTCGCCCTGATGGGAATCCGCGCCGATGCCCGGGATCGTGACCCGGCCACCGAGTACGGCCGCCGCCGCCAGGAGGTAGGACATACCGGAGGCGTCCGGCTCGACGGTGACCGCGCCGCCGCGGAAGCTCTGCCCGGAGGGGACGGTGAAGCGGGTGTACCCGTCCCGCTTGATCTGCACGCCCATCTCGGCCAGCGCGGCGATGGTCATCTCGACGTACGGCTTGGAGATGAGGTCGTCGACGATGGTGATCTCCACGTCGCCGGCGGCACGCACGGAGTTGA
The DNA here is from genome assembly GCF_049674955.1 of Sphaerisporangium viridialbum. Lineage (GTDB taxonomy): Bacteria > Actinomycetota > Actinomycetes > Streptosporangiales > Streptosporangiaceae > Sphaerisporangium > Sphaerisporangium viridialbum. Next base: position 5,426,684 of record NZ_CP187232.1, read on the forward strand.
TCAGCAGGCTGGAGGTGAACTGGCTGCTCACCGCACCACTGATCTGCGTCGCGCCGCCGCGGAACGAGCCACCCGTGACCGCGATCGGAGGTGATCCGTTACCCCGGACGCTGACCGCCTGGACCCCGAGGGCGGGCAGCGCGGCCAGCAGGTCGCCCATCGGGCGCTCCTGCATCCGCTTGTTGCCGGTGATCGTGGTCACGCCGGAGGCGTGGCCGGCCATGGAGATCAGGAAGCGGAGCGGGGTCCCCGCCCCGCCCATGAAGATCTCTCGCGACGGAGCCCGCATGGGTTCGCCCGTCGGCGTGACGTGGATGACCTCCCCCACCTCATCGATGTCCACGCGCACGTGCCCCAGGGCCTCGATCCCCCGGGAGAAGTACACGGTGTCGTCGGAGACGAGCGCGTTCTCCAGCGTCGTCTCCTGCCCGGACAGTGACGCGATCGCGAGATACCGGTTCGTGTAGCTCTTGGAGCCGAGGACCTTCACGTCGGCGTCGACGGCGGGCAATGGCCGCACGGTGAGTTCGGCTGCCTTACGACGGGGGTCAGGGGTGGCTGAAGCCATTGTGCTCTCCTCGAGAAATGTCCTTCTGGCGCTGAGCAGGAGATTGGATTGCCGCGCTACGGGTGCTTGCACAGCACCCAGCCACGAAGGGCCGGTGAGTTGTCCAGGGCCCGCCGGCAGAGGCGGACGGCCGCGGCGTTGGCCTGGGCCGGGCCCGGACTCCGGTGAAAGAACGTGAGGTCGACTCGATCCGGGCTCGCCTCGGAATGGAGATGTTCCAGATAGTCGGCCGGAACGGCCGTGGCCCACAGAATGTCGGTCACAAGCTCGGCTTCGAGCCAACGCCGGGCGGCCGTCTCGGTCGCGGTCAGCGTTAGCGTGGCCATATACATCAGATCTTCTTCGGCGTCCTCATGTCGAGTCGCAGCCGAAAGCGGATGCCGAATTGGGGGGAAATTCTTCGTCGGTCGTCCGGAAATCGCGGCAGATTCGACGCCCGCCGTAGACCATTGCCAATGGAATTCCCGTTCAGGAACCGATGCCGTCGCACGGCACTACTCTTATGTTTACCGCCGTCTCATGAAAGTGGTCGGACCAGGCAGCAAGTTGCCCGGCAACTTGGTGCCAGGCGAGGGGTGGCCGTCGGCCCTTCTCTTGGCGACCGATCTCGCTGCGGGCGGCGAGGTCTACGCCGGCCAGGCATCAGGCCGCATGACAGCGACGCAGGTACACGGCCGATCGGCGACGTGACGGCGAAATGGGCGAGCCAACGGCGTTGAGCTTCGGCCAGAAAGTCAAGTAGTCCTATCGCCATATCTACGGACCAAGGTGAATCATCGGTGAACGGCAGCCAGGATCGCGTGGACGGAAACACGATCGGTGACCATCGGTCACTCGCTGAGTTCTGGTCGCGGATGTCGGGCTGCCGGGCGAGCGCAAGTCCATACCCCTCCCGCATAGGACGTGGCCCTAACGCCTCGAACGGAGGGGCATCGACCGTCCAAGTGATATGACATAGACAGTCGTAGTTCCGTGCTATTTAATGATCCTCGTCGTGCATTGGGTGCTATGGGGGATAGTGTGCTTCAGCAATGGGGCTTGGATGTCCATGCCGATGCCATCTACCGCTTGGTGCTGACCCAGAAGGAGTGGGGCATCACAGAGATCGCCACACAGCTGGGCATCTCCGAGACGTATGTCCGGAGCACCATCGACAGGCTGGTGGAGCTCTCGCTGTTACGTCGATCCTCCGGTACGTTGCGTCCCGGCAGTCCGAGCGTCGCGTTCCACTCTCTGCTGCAGCGTCAGCGGGCGGACCTGATGCGCCGCCAGGAGGAGTTCGTCGCGGCGGAGCATGCGGTCAATCGCCTGATCAGTGAGTACAGCGAGTTGTGCGCGGTCGGCGCGCGTCACGAGTGCGACTCACTCCAGAGCGTGGAGGCGGTTCGCGCCCGTATCGAGACCCTGGCCCACTGGGCGAGTTCCGAGTGCCTGTCGTTCATGCCAGGCGGCGCGCAGTCACCCGAGAGCCTGGAAGCGAGCCGGCCTCTGGACGACGCGCTCCTGGAACGTGGGCTACGCGTGCGCACGGTGTATCTGGACAGCGCCTGCAACGACGCTCCGACGCTCACCTACGCACGCTGGTTGAGCGAGCGGGGAGGCGAGGTGCGCACGATACCGACCCTTCCCCTGCGTATCGTCATCTTCGATCGTGAAGTGGCGCTGATCCCCCTCGACCCCGAGTCCAGCAAGAAAGGGGCCGTCGAGGTCTGCGGCGAGGGGATCATCACGGCGCTCGTCGCCCTGTTCGAGCACATCTGGGACTCGGCAGCGCCGTTCGGCACGGACCAGCGCCGGTGCGAGAACAGTGTGACGATGCAGGAGCGGGAATTGCTCCGGCTCCTCGGTCAGGGCTTCACCGACGAGGCCGCGAGCAAGAAGCTGGGAATCGGGCTCCGCACCCACCGCCGCATGGTGGCCGACCTGATGGATCGGCTGGGCGCGAGAAGCCGGTTCGAGGCCGGCGTGAAGGCCGTGGAAAAGGGATGGCTCACAGTATGAACTGCCCAGACGTGTCCACATATCGCCATTGCCGCCCGTCTAGAAGACTGTCAAGATAGGCAGGTGTCTAAGCAGGGTTGCTCAGGAGCGGAGATCTGTTGTCCGCCGCTCGCGGCAGCGCCGGTGGACGTGGACCAGGCAGCGGAAGTCGCGGCGGCGTTCAAGGCACTGTCCGATCCGGTACGGGTGCGGCTGTTGTCGCTGATCGCCTCGCACCCCGGCGGCGAAGCGTACGTGAACACCCTCACCTCGGCGTTCGACCTCACCGGCCCGACGATCTCACACCATCTCAGAGTGCTGCGGAAAGCCGGGCTCATCGACTGCCAGCGACGGGGCACATGGGTGTTCTACTGGGTGGTGCCCACGGCCCTGGAGCGATTGAGTGAAGTGCTGACGGTGCCCGCCAGTAGAACCTGAGCGGATATCCCGACCGGTCGCTATCTGGCGGCTCCCGCCAGGTCGGACGCGGCCAGCAGCGCGGAGAGCTGGCGAAGGCGTTCACGGATCGGCCGGTAGTACACCCAGGTCCCCCGGCGGTCATGATCCACCAGGCCGGCCTCACGCAGCAGCTTCAAGTGATAGGAGACGGTGGGGGCCGCGACGTCGAACAGATCGGTCAGATCGCATACGCAGACCTCCCCGTCAGGATGAGCCGCGATCAAAGACAGCAGCCGCAGCCGGACCGGATCACCCAGGGCCTTGAACACCTTGGCCATGTCGACCGCGTGAGCGGGGTCCAGCGGAACGGACTCGATCGGAGCGCAGCAACCCTTGGATGGCGAGACACCTGCGGGTTCCGGTGTCACTCCCGTCTTTGACATAGCTCTATATTGACACCCGTCTAACTATTGGGCAACCTGACCTGCGCCGGTTTTGCCGCAAGGCGCAAGCGAGCCGACCTCGGCCGTGACGGTGGAGACACAGTGGCCGCAGGTCATGCCTTCGACGCGGTAGCTGGTGGATCATTCTTCCTTGCAAGACCGTGATCCATCGGCAGGTCCGCGGCGAGGAACGCCTACGCGCCCATCCTTCTCACCGCCCCGAGCCGGCCATGCCTGCTCCAAAGCGCCACCCCTCGGACGCCTCGAAGGCGAACCGGCCGCCCTCACTCGTGGTCATTGACACTGTCGAATAATTCGATGATCATATAAATAGGGTGTTTTCGAATCAAGAGGCTACGTGCACATCTCACAAGACGCCGGCCCTGAAGGGATCACACTGTGACGACCGAGGCATACGTCGACCTGCACGCCAAGATCTACGACGAGTTCTGGAGCTTCTATCCGACGCGGATCGCGAGGGCGCTTCTGCGACTGCACCTCACGGTGATGCCCGACGCCCCGCGCCGAGTCCTTGATGTCGGTTGTGGCACCGGTATCGTCGCTGGACGTTTCCGCAAAGAGGGCTATCAGATCATCGGTTTGGACATCTCGAAGGCGATGCTGGCGCGGGCGCGGGCGCGCTTCCACGACGCCGGAGACCAGGTCACGCTGATCCATGCCGACGCCACCGACTTCACCTTGCCGGAACAGGTCCCGTTCGCCTTCTCCACGTACGACATTCCGAACCACCTCAGGAACCTTGACCAGGTCGCGTCCTATTTACGAGCCGTCTACCGCGCGGTGGAGCCCGGCGGCATGTTCGCCTTCGACCTGACCACCGCCAAGGGACTCGACGCCATGAACCGGATCTGGATCAAGGATGAGAAGTCCGCGATGTTCCTTTTCCGTGGCGCCATGAACCAAGAGGAGGGCCGTGGGTTCTTCCGGATCTCGGGAGTGGTACGTGCGGACGACGGCCGCTACGACCGTTTCGAGTCCACGATCGTCAACACCGCCCATGCCGTCGCGGACGTGGCGAAGCTGGTTGAGGATGCCGGCTGGTCCGGCTTCCACATCGGAACGCCCGACCACCCGCTCACCCCGGCCGAACACCCCGAGGACGAGGATCGCGTCCTTTTCGTAGCCCATAAGGCCAGTGCCTGAGCGCACAGGGACCGCCGGATCAGCCCGAGGATGTCGCCGCTGGAACTAGGTCTCAGCCGCGTGCGGCGTAGCGCTCGATGGCGGTGATGAACAGGTCCTCGGCCAGGGCGTAGAGGTGGTCGATTTCCTGCGGGGTGGCGGTGAAGCGGCCTCCCCACCTCATGATCATGCGTTCGCGGCACCAGGGCGGTTCATCAAGGGCTGAGGTGCCGGCCGAGCGGCCCCCACATCAGGACTCGGAGCGCCCCACTCACTGACAACAACTCCGCGCGCAACACGACCGGCACCTTAGTTCGAGGGACCTCTAACTTTATGGGCACCACGTTGATATGCCACCAGGCAGGCGCCCGCGAGGAGACAGCACACCGCCGACGCGATCATGACGGGTGTGTAGCCGGCCTTGGTGGCGATGGCCGCGGCCCCAAGGGGCGCCGCCGCTTTCGCCACCGTCGCCGGGAGTGCGACGTTCCCGGCCAGCGTCGCGTAAACCTCGGTGCCGTACCGATCGGCCAGCAGGGCGGGGCGGGCGATGGTTCCCACACCGAAGCCGAGACCGAACAGCAGCACACAACCCACCGCGCCCGTCACGCTGCCACCGAGCAACGGAAGCGACACCACCGCGACTCCCTGCAGGACGAACACCCCGGCGGTGATGAGGGCCGTGGGGCCGCGGCGCCGCAGTGCCGAGGTGATCAACCGCCCGGTGACCGACAGCACGCCGAGCAGCCCCGCCACCGTCGCGGCGAAGGCAGGTGCGTGTCCAAGCCGCACGAGGTAGGCGACCAGGTGGACGGCGATCACGGCGATCACCCCGCTGTTGGCGGTGAAGGCCGTCGCGAGCAGCCAGAAGCTCGGCTCACGTCGTGCCGCCCGCACGACCCCGGCCTGGTCGGCCTGCCGGGGAGCCTCATGGGCACGAACACGACGGCGCAGTACCAGGCCGTGCAGCGGCACCGCCGCGATGCCGTAGACGAGGGCGAGAACGACCAAGGCGCCGCGCCAGCCGTACCGCTCCACGAGGAGGCCGGTCAGCGGCAAGAAGATCGAGGAGGCGAAGCCGGCCACGATGGTGAGCACGAGCAATGCTGTGTCGCGTCGACGGGACCCGAACCAGGCCACCACGACCGCGAAGGCGGGTTCGTAGAGCACCATCGCCGACGCCAGCCCGATGGCGACGAAGACCGCGTACAGCTGGGGCAGGGTTTCGGCACGTGACCACGCCAGCACCGCCAGCGTGCCGAGGACCGAACCGGTGGTCATCACCCCGCGCCCGCCGTGGCGGTCCAGCCGCCGGCCGACCCACGGCGCCGCCAAGGCGGTCACCAGCACGGCGATGGTGAGCGCCGCGGCGATCTCCGTGCCGCCGGCGTGGAGATCGTGTTGCATCGGCGTGAGGAACACCGAGAACGCGTAGTACAGCACGCCGTAGCCGATGGTCTGAGTGACGGCCAAGGCTCCCACCATGCGCCACCCGTACCACCGTGAAGGGTCGCCGCCCCCGGACGCGGGAGTGGCGACCCTCTCGGGCGCGGTCATCAACCGCAGCAGCCGCCGCCGGCGCCGGTGGACACGAGAGGCAGGGACGTGGCGAGCAGGCCGCCGCGTATCCCGGTGCCGAGTCCGACCTTGGCGTCCTGGGCCTCGGCGAGGTCGGAGGAGCAGACCCCGGTCTCCGGCAGGTCGAGCTGGACGTCACGAGCGGCGTCCCAGTCGCCGGCGAGGGCGGCCACCACGGAACGGACCTGCTCGTAGCCCGTGGCCATCAGGAACGTCGGCGCGCGGCCGTAGCTCTTGACGCCGACGGCGTAGTAGCCCGTCTCGGGATGGGAGAGCTCGTCCACCCCGTGCGGAGGCACGGTGCCACAGGAGTGATGGTTGGGGTCGATCAGCGGGGCGAGCCGCCGCGTCGAGCCGACGATCGGGTCCAGGTCCAGCCGCAGCTCGGCGGCGATGGAGTGGTCGGGCCGGTAGCCGGTCGCGGCGATGATCCGGTCGGCGACGACGCGTTGTTCCGCACCGGAAGGGTCAAGGCTGGTCACCTCGACGCCGCCTGCCGTCGCCTTGACCGTGTGCGTGTAGAAGCCGGTGAGCAGGCGGACGCTGCCCGCTTCGACGAGAGCGCGCACGCGAGTGCCGAGTGAGCCGCGAGCGGGCAGGGCGTCGGCGGCGCCACCGCCGTAGGTGCGGCTCGGGTTCCCGGCTCGGACCGCCCAGGTGATCTGTGTGCCTGGGACATCCTGGGCGAGCCGCGCGAGACCGAGCAGGGTGGTCGCCGCCGAGTGACCGGCGCCGACGACCAGCGTGTGCCTGCCCGCGTACAGCTCGCGCTCGGCGCCGAGCACGTCGGGGAGCGCGTGGTCGATCAGCTCGCCGGCGGCGTGCTCACCATGCGCGGGCAGGCCGCTGGCACCCAGCACATTGGGGCCGGCGTAGGTGCCGGAGGCATCGATGACCGCCTTCGCCAGGAGTTCCCCTCCGTCGGCGAGGCGGATGAGGAACGGCACGTTCTCGCGGCCCGCCGTACGAAGCCGGTCGTACCCCAGTCGGCTGATCCCGGTCACTCGCGCGCCCAGCCGCAGCCGGGAAGCGATGGCGGGATGCTTCGCCAGCGGCGCGAGGTACTGATCGACCAGCTCGGCGCCGGTCGGCAGCCACTCAGGATCCGGCGGGACCCAGCCTTCGGCTTCGAGCAGGCGGCGAGCGGCGGAGTCGATGTTGTAGCGCCACGGGCTGAAGACCCGCACGTGACCCCATTGCGCCACCGAGGCGCTGGCCTGCGGTCCGGCCTCCACAAGCAGGAAGTCGAGGCCCTGCTCGGCAAGGTGCGCCGCCGCGGCCATGCCGACCGGGCCCGCGCCGATCACCACGACCGGAGGCTCGGTCGCGCTCACAGGTGATACCGCCTGCGCCGGCTCGACGGCCGACGGGCCGCAACATCCACCGCTCATGCCTCTTCTCCTATACGTGGATCCCTTGGATAAACAGTCGTCTAAACAGCCATCAGTCTGGGGCATGACTTAGATGGTTGTCAAATTAGACATACGTCTAATCCTGGTCACGTCCGGCACAAGAGGTGGATGCCGCGTCGTACCGTTCAGATGTTCATTGGCTCGCGGGGGCCGGGGGTCGGTCCGCACGACGTCCGGCGGCGGCGCTGACGGCGGACAGGGGTTTCCGAGCTCCGTCGACGCCACCGCACAGCGTCCAGATCACGATGGCCGCCACCCCGAGACCCCAGAACGCCACGATGAGGAGGTAGCTGGGAGTGGGACCGATCTGGCTGGCCAGGCTGGGAAGATAGAGGGTTCCGTACGCGGCGCCCAACCGGCCCACAGCGACACTGGTGCCGATCCCCGCGGCCCGCAGATGCGTGGGGAACAGCTCTGTGAACGTGGGATACGCCGCCGTCCAAGCCCCCGTCGCGAAGGCGTTCGACACCATGAAGGCGAGCAGCACCCAGGTCTTGCTCCCCGACGCGGTGGCGGCCGCGAGCCCGCCAACGCTGGCACCGGCCAGAGCGTAATAGGCTCCGACGGTCCAGCGGCGCCCGATGCGGTCGAACGCCAACGTCATACAGATGCCGCCGATCACCGCGCCGACGTTGCCGAGGATGAAGAAGAACGGGATCTCCGCGTCGGTGTAGTCGACCTGCTTCAGCACGACTATCGACAGCACGGCGAAGATACCGTAGTAGCCGAACGCCTCGGACAGGTCGAGCGTGCAGCCGAGCGCGAGGCGTGCCGGGTAGCGACGGACCAGTTCGACCAGGGCATAACGGAACGGCGGCGCGCGAAGCTCGTGCTCGTCGCTCCCCTCAGGGGCGTGCGGGTCTATTCCCGCTTTCTCTTCCAGACGGCGAAGAACGGCGTCGGCCTCCTGCAGGCGGCCCTGAGCGGCGAGCCAACGCGGCGACTCGGGAAGACGGCGGCGGAACACCAGAACGATCAAGGCGAGGATCCCGCCGAGCGCGAAGCCGTAACGCCAGGACACCGCGTTGGCCAGCGCGAACGTGTTCAGCATCAGGTAGGCGATCAGCCCGCTGGCGATGGCGCCCACCGGCCAGAAGTTCATCACCGCCGCGGCCGCCCTGCCGCGGACCCGGGCCGGCATGAACTCCATGATGGCCGCATTGATGATCGCGTACTCTGCCCCCACTCCCAGAGCAGTGAGGAATCGAAGTACATAGAGCACGTCCAAGGAGGGGCTCGCCGCCGTGAGGACGGTGAACCCGCAGTACCACAGGAGCGTGGCGACGAAGAGCCGGCGCCTGCCGAACCTGTCGGCGAGCTGACCGCCCGCCATCGCACCGAACAGGATTCCCAGCAGCCATACCCAATAGATTCGCGAGGACTGGTCCGTGGTGGCGTGGAAGTGCTCGCTCAGCGGGTTGATGACGCTGCCCACCAGGTTGACTTCCAGCGAGTCGAACAGCCAGCCGGCACCGAGCGCCATCAAGATGGTCACATGCGTGCCGCTCCAGCGGAGCCGATCCAGCCGCGAACCGATCGAGTCGGTGGTGAGGGCTTCGGGTGTGCTGGTCATCTGCTCCCCTTGCGCTGGCCCTGACCGCACGGCGGCGATTCACCGTGCGGTCAGGGCAGGGTTGAATCTGATCTGCTCAGGCGGCGCAGTAACGGGCCGGCGCCAGGAGGCGATTTGATTGCAGTTCTTCCAGGAGCCGTCGCGCCACCGCGATCCTGGCGGCGTCCACGAACGCCTTCGCCATTGGCAGTTCGAGGGGATGGGGCAGCACAGGTTGTTCGCCCACCGACCGGGGATGCCAGAACCATCCGTCACGGGTGAGGGTCAATTCGGGCAGCACGGTCCTCCCCCGGCCGATCCGTCGAGCGGCCGGAGCCCTCTCGTCGGCCCGCACCCGCGTGACCTCACAGCCCGACGACTCGGCCAGTTCTTCGATCTCGATCGGAGAGTCGTAACACCAGATCCGGTCAGGAAACAGCGGCGATCCCCATAGAGAGCGGACGGGAATGGAGGGATCGGGATCCGGCCATGCCCCTGACGGAAGGCCCAGTGCTTCGAGCAGCGTCGGTACGCTCGAGTCATAGACGTGGAAGCGCCCCCTGGCGCGCTCCGCGCTCGGTAGCGCCTCCAGACACGTCGTCCACCATCCGGTACTGCTGGTGTGCGCGAACGCCTCAGGCATTCCCGCGTCGCGAAGAGCCTCCGAGTGAGCCCGCCAGTCATAGTGCAGGCGGACTATCCGCGCTCGGGGGTTCCCGTCTTCGAGATCGATCAACGCGTAACGAACGCGACGGTCTCCATCGTTGGCGGGTCGCCCGATCACGCCGACGTTGACGACCAGGGTGTCCTCAATGCGGCGTGTCCACGGCAGGCCGGAATGGGTGCACAGGATGACATCCGCACCGCTCGCATCGACGCGCCGGCGATGCTCTTGCGCGGGCAGTGACTCCCACCAGAAGTCGTTCAACCCGACCGTCGACCCGTGTACGAAATGGACGTCACAGCCGGCAAGGGTCTCCCGGCGTTCCGTGGGCAGCGTGCCCATCCATTCAGCGAACGACCGGCTTGTGTTGGCCAGGGTGTAGTCGTACATCACCTGGGCGTATTCCTGGTCGCGTGGATCTGGATAGCCGCAGCCGCAGTCATCGGCACCCGAAGCGATGGCGACGTCGTAGTTTCCGGCAACGCAGACGACGTCATTGTCGGTCAGCAACGACCAGACGGCTTCGGGCGCCGCACCGTAGCCGCCCAGGTCTCCAAGGCAGTACAGGCGTTCGGCGTGATTGCGGTGGGCGTCCTCGATGAACGCGCGTAGCGCCCATGGGTTGGAGTAGACGCCCCCGCAGACCGCGATCCTCATCCGCTCCTCCCCGGCAGCCGGATGTTACGGGGCCGTCGAGGTGTCGGCCTTCTCCTCAGCCGGCGCCCCACAGCACGCGGACGCTTCGGGCTGCGCGAGCGGGTGGGCGGGATCCATGGGGCGAAGGTCGCATCCCATCTGCTTGTCGAAGACGACCAGCGTCCCGAAGGCGAACTCGATCGGCCGCCGCCAGCCCTGCCAGCCCTCAGGGGGGTACACCCAGTGCTTGGACTTGACCTGCGTGTGGCAGCAGTGGACCGGGTCAGAACCGCCTTGCGGTACTTCGCGCCAGCCCAGCTTCACCGCCTGCTCCGGCACTCCCTCGAATGCCTCGAAGGTCGGTGGGGCCTCGTCGCGCATGTCGATCCCGACGTGATCCATGAACGGCTTGGGAAGCGTGACGGCGCCCGGCACCTGGTCGTCCTTCGCGATCGGGATCGATGAGAAGATGAGGTTCAGCGCCGCGTCGGTCGCGTACTTTATGTAGCCGGGCTCGGCGTTTTCGGCTCGATATCCGAGCTCCTTGAGCTGGGCGTGCGGGAGCGCCTCCACGTCTTCGACCTTGACATGCGCGTGCACCGAGTCGGTGAACCTCAGCGCGTCGGCGTACGGGAACTCAGGGGTGAGGACCGACAGGATCTCGGCTCGTTCCACTTCGCTGATGAGACCGAGTGCTCCCGCTTCGGCCAGAACGTTGTCGACGGCTGCGCGATCGAACTCCATCACGATCTCCTAATAAGATGACGGCGACATTTGATGACCGTGAGAGAGCCCTCACGGCCTATTCTGGAGTCATTGACATTCGACTCGACATAAGATCAACAAGCCGGAGGGCGATCACATGTGCCCGGCTGCTGTCGCGCGCTTTTCACTCTCATATTCCCGGCCGTCTCACGAAAGTAGGTAGCCAAGGCAGCAACTTGCCTCGGCAACTTGCTGCCAGAGACCGGCATGTCATATCACCGGCAGCCCTTCGCCCTCGCCGTGGACGAGGCCGGCCGCAGGTCATCAGTGGCCGCCCTCGTCTACCCCGCCGTCCGGCCGAGTCATCGCCGGTCCCAGGATCAGTTGAATTGCCACTTTGATGGAACGAACCCGCGAGGTCGATTGAAATCGACTTTGAGTGAAGATGTTCTGAATGGCCGACCGGAATCGCCACGACCCAAAGAATGTCGATCACAATCTGAGGGTGGCCCCGATGCCGAGCGGCCGCCTGGGTGACGACAATGGTCAGCATCGCGCTGTACATGAGATCACCAGGCCGCCTCGACCCGGCCGGCGAAACTTGGCGAGAGCGGGGTATTTATCTCACCGAGAGAGTCTCACCGATGATCAGCACGCTGCGTCCGATATCCCAGGTGGAGACCTCAAGTGCGGTCTGGGACAGCCCGAGCCGGCCGACAAGGCTTCGAGATAGAACCAGCCGAGGCCGGCGAAGGCGATGACCTGGAAGATCGCGACCTGTCTGCCTGTTTCGCCGGTATCGAGCAGCAGTCCGAGAGCACGAGGTCGGACCCGTCCGTCCGAAGACGGCGGGGAGCAACGTCCTTGATCGGTCTTCTCGCAGGGCCCTCCGGCTGACAGTATGTCGGGTGTGTCCGCCAAGGAGCCGGCCCTGCGCCTGGCACGAGCCGCCATCTTCGCGATGGTGTGCCTCGTCGTCTCGGCGGCCGGCCACGGCTTCGCCGGCGGTGGGCAGGTGGGGCCGACGGCGTTCGCTGTAGGGGCCTTGGGCGCCTTCGCCCTGGCCTTCGCGCTCAACGGACGCGAGCGGGCGGCGGAGGTCGTCCTCGCGACGACGACCGTGGCCCAGCTCCTGCTGCACGAGTTGTTCGCCCGGAGCGCGCCGGGCATGGTCGCGCAGCTGGGGCAGCATCATGGTCACCTCACCTTCGGCATGACTCTTGTCCACCTCGTGGTCGCGATGCTGACCGGGTGGTGGATGTACCGCGGTGAGAGCGCGGTGTGGCTCATGCTGCGGCTGTACGCCATGGCCCCGCTCCCGGTGCTGCGCCGGCTGTTCGCCGTCGCGACCGGAACCTTCACGCCGGTACGCCAGGCTGTGCCGGCGCCCGAGCCCGTGCCGCACGTCGTCTGGGAAATCGCGGCGGCGATTCACCGGCGTGGCCCGCCCGCGCCGACCGTCGCCGGCTGAGGGTTCCTCGGAATCCGAAGGCCGGCATACCCGGTGACAAGGCGCTCCACATTGCCGTGGAAGCGTCGTTCCGGTCCTGCCCGGCGACGGTCCGGGGTTTCCCAACGGAGTCCGCGTTGGCTTCTTCGCCACGGTTCGTTCTCAACACCTTTGTGGCGGCGCTCGGCTGTGGATTGTTCCGCACGCTCGCCGGTCCCGTCGCGTTCGCCCATGGCAGTCGCAAAAGCAGCTCGCTCGCTGCGAATGCCCATGTCTCCGGCCTGGAAGAGATCCGGCTGGAATACAGCGCACGGGTCGGTTTCCCCGTGGCCGTCCCGCACGACGGGTCGGGCAGGGCCATCGGGGTGGGCAAGCCCCGCCTCGACGGTCCGAAGGTCATGGCCGATGTCTCCGAGCCACTGACGGCGGGTGGCTACACGATCGCCTGGACATGACGACCGCCGGGCTGACGTTCCGCCTTGCCCGCGCCGCGGCCTTCGCCGTGGTGTGCCTGGTGCTGGGCGTCGTCGCGCACGTAGCCGGCGGGGGCACGGTCTCCGGCCGCGCCGCGGTCTTCGGGCTGGTGGTGGCTTCGCTGGTTGTGCTGCCTGCTACGGGCCGCGAGCGCGGGATGAGCGTGATCCTTCCGCTGCTGGCGGGTGTGCAGGTGGCGCTGCATCTGCTCTTCTCCACCGCGCCCGTCCTCGAGCCGCTGGTCGAGGTGGGCGGTCACGTGCATACGGGGCTGGTCCCCGGTGTCGGCATGCTGGTGACGCACGGGTGGGCTGTGGGGCTGACAGCGCTGTGGCTGTCACGTGGTGAGGCCGCCCTGTGGGCGGTGCTGCGCCGCCTCGCCGTTCGTCTTCGCCTGCTGGTGATCTTCGTCAGTGGCAGGTACGGCCCGCCTCGTACCGGTCACGCCGGTTCGCCCGCTCCCGCGATCCCCCGGTCGGCGCTCCTGCGGCATGCGGTGAGCGGTCGCGCTCCTCCGCCCGCGCTCGTTTCCGCCTGACCTTTCACGGCAGGCCGTTTCCTTCATCCCGCTCTACCGGACGGAGTACCTCCGCCCGGCTGCCGTCGTACGCCCATCCCCCAGGCCGGGAGTATCACCATGCCCGAACCAGCCCCCCCGTCACGCGCCGCGGCGCTACGGCTGTCGGAGGTGACCTGCCGGCACGGCAGGCTCCTCGCGGTCGACAGGGTGCATCTCGATCTGTCGCCCGGCGAGCACCTGGCCGTCACCGGCACCAACGGCTCGGGCAAGAGCACGCTGCTGCGTGCCATCCTCGGCCTGCACCGCGACACCAGCGGCCTGATCGAGGTCGCGGGCGCCCCGGCCCGCGGCACCGCCGACTGGACCCGGCGCCGCTCGGAGGTGGCCTGGATCCCTCAGCGGCAGGCGGCCGGACGCTTCCCGCTGCTGGTAGGCGAACTGCTGGCCAGCAGCGGCCACACCGCGCAGGCTGTGCGGGCCGCTGGAGATCTCGGCATCGGCGGCCTCCTGGACCGCCCGCTGGACACCCTTTCAGGGGGCCAGCTCCAACGGGCCTACCTCGCAAGGGCCCTTGGCCAGGTGGCGGCGGGGTCGGGGCTGGTGCTGGCCGACGAGCCGACGGCGGCGCTGGACTTCGCCGGGCAGGAGCAGGTCGCGGCCGTACTGGCCAGCCTGCCCGTGAGCGTGGTGGTGGTCACCCACGACCGGGTGGTCGCCGAGGCCTGCGGGCGGGTGGCCGAGATGGCCGCCGGGCGGCTGCGGGAGGTCCGGTGAACTCGATCGGCGCGCTCATGGAGCTGCCTTCGGTGCGGCTCGCCGTTCTGGCGCTGCTCCTCGGAGCGGTGGCGCTCCCGATCGTCGGGGTGTTCATCGTGGGGCTGGACATCATGCCGGTCCGCTTCGCGATGATGCACGTCGCGTTGCTGGGCATCGCGATCGGCCTGCTGACCGGCCTGGACCCGCTGTTGTGCGCGCTGGTCCTGTGCGCGCTGACCGGAGGCGCGCTCACCCCGATGGCCCGCAGCAGCGCGGGCCTGTCCGGTGCGATGGGGCTGCTCATGACGCTGGCCATCGCCGCCGCGCTGCTGGTGCTGTCGATCTCGGGGGTGAACGCCAACGGGGCGTTCGAGCTGCTGTGGGGATCGATCCTGGCCACCCGCACCCAGGATGTGGTCTCCCTGGCCGTGCTGGCGGTGATCGTCCCGCTGCTGTACGGCCTGCGCCGTCGTGATCTGGCGCTGCTGTTGCACGACCGCGAGCTCGCGCTGTGCTCGGGCGTCGCGGTGGAGCGGCTGACCCTGATCCTGCTGATGGTGATCGCCGTGGCGATCGCCTCGGCGATCAGGCTCACCGGTGCCCTGCTGGTGGACGCGCTCACCTTGCTGCCCGCGCTGGCGGCACGCCGGGCCGGCCGGTCGCTGTCGGCCATGGTCCGTTGGGCGGTGATCTTCGGGCTCGTGTTCAACGTGGGCGGCTTCTTCCTCGCCCTGCTCTTCGATCTTCCGCCGGGTCCGACGCTCGTGCTCGTCGGAGGGGTCTGCACCCTCCTCCTCCATGCCATCCCCTCCTCCTCGTTCCACTCCAGAAAGGGTTTTCACTAGATGAACGCGCTCAACCGCCGCCTGCGCATGGCCGCCGTCGCTGTCCTGGCCGCCCTGGCCGTGACCGCCTGTGGCAGCGCGCAGAACGCCACCTCCTCGGGCCCCGCGTCGACGGCCAAGGGCCCGAAGGTGGTCGCCGCCTCCAGCTGGGAGGCCGGATTCGCCAAGGCCGCGGGCGCCACCGACATCACGGTGATCGTGCCGCCGGGAGTGCGGCACGCGCCCGACTACGATCCCAAGCCGTCCGACCTGGCCAAGGTGGCCGAGGCGGACATCGTCCTCTACGCCGCTTTCGAGGGGTTCGCCGGCAAGATCAAAGAGGCTGCGGGGTCAACGGCCAAGCTGATCGAGGTGTCCCTGGACAACGCCCCTGACAAGGTCAAGGCCGAGGTGCTGAGGCTGGGCGGCGAGTTCGGCACCGCCGACGCGGCCAAGGCGTGGACCGCGAGCTTCGACACCGAGTACGCCTCACTCAAGCAGAAGGTCACCGGCGCGGCCAAGGGCGCCCGGCCGGTGATCGTGGCACAGGCGTTCGTGGCCTGGGCGGCCGACCTCGCAGGCGTCCAGCCCGCCGGCGTGTACGGCCCCCAGCCGCCCACCGCGGGCCAGATCTCCGAGCTGGCCGCCAAGAAGCCACAGCTGATCCTGGACAACTCGGCGATGCCCGGTGGCGACGCGCTGTCCAACGTGAACGCCAAGCGCGTAGTGATCAACAACTTCCCCGGCCAGGCATTCGACCTGAAGGCGGTGTACACGGCCAACGCCGACGCCATCGTCACCGCCCTGGGCTGACCACTCGCGGGGCGGTCTCCGGGCCGCCCCTCTGCCGGAGGATCTCAATGGACTTCCCCGTACTGATCGTCGGCGGTGGGCCTGTCGGCCTGTGCGCGTCGATCGCGCCGTCACGTTTCGGCGTGGCCTCTGGTCGAGCGTCTCAGCAGGCGAAGGGAGCGATTGCGTCGGTGAGTATCGCAAGGCCCACCGCCAGGAAGAAATCACCCCACACCAGCTCGTGGCGAGTGGCGACTCCGTGGTCCAGGTCATAGCAGCCGTCGAGCAGCCGGCCGTCTCGCAGATGCGCCGCCACGAGTTCGCCGAGCACATCGGCGGCTCGGTCGCGCAGTGCTCCGGACGTCCGCCGTCCGGCGAGCGCGGACAGCTTCAGCGCCGCGACCGCCTCGATCGCGGCGGCGGAGGTGTCCGGCGGACCACCAGGTCTGAGCGCCGACGCGGGAGGGATCGCAGGCGAGCCGGGAGCGAGCCTCTCCTCGAGAGCCGGGTGATCGGTGGGCTGGAAGGGCGGTCCGCCTGCCCGTGGTGCCTGGCCGGCGTGGGCGGAGTCGGCGATCGCGAGCGCCAGCCAGGCCACCGTACGACTCCAGCCCACCGGAGGTTCGGGATGGGGCACCCAGCTTCCGTCGGGCAGGGCCGCCCACGCCGGGTGCGGCTCACCGCCCCCGGCGCTCAGCTTCAGCTGCAGGTCCAGCTGGGCCTGGGCCGCGTTCCTGCCGTGCGGGCCGGCGTAGGCGAGCAGCCGTACCAGGCCGGGAAGGGCGTCGACTCTGGCCAGTTCGCGTGGGCCTCCGAACGCGGCGCCCCAGGGCACCAGCCCGAGACGGGGATCGTAGGCGTCCAGGCATGCGCGCGCCGCGCGGTCGCGAAGGGTGGCCGCGCCGGCGCCGCACTCGGCCAGGGCCGTGCCGTACCAGAAGATCAGCCCCCGGGTCGCGGTGTCGGCGCCGACCCACGGAGCGAGGGACATGGTGCGGATGCTCGCCGCGGCCTGATCGGCGAGTTCCCCGCTCACGATCGCCCGCAGCCAGAGCAGGCCGGCCCAGAAACCACCGGTCCATGAGCCGCGCGCGGTGGTCGTCCAGCGACCGGAGAGGGGGTCCGCGTGCAGCGGCCACCGCTCGCCCACCAGGGACTCCGTCTCCGCCGCCCGGCTCAGGACCTCGCCCAGGGCCCGCTCCGCCCAGCTCACCCGCGTGTCCTCGTCCGGAACCTGAGCGACGTCGCCACGGAGGCCGCGACGGCGAACTCGGCGGCGACCAGCAGCCAGCCGGGCCCGTAGCCCGCGGCGTCGACCAGGAACCCGAACAATGGAGGGCCGACGGCGAAACCGGCGAAGAACCCGGACGAGACGAGCGCGGAGTCGCGTCCGGCGGTGCGCGGGTCGGCCCGTTTGATCACGGTGACCATCGTGACGGCGTTGGCCGCGACGGCGAAGGCCCCGACGGCCGCCGCTGCCGCCCAGATCAGGATCGGCGCCCAGAAGGCGGCCCCGAACAGCAGGGCCGCTCCGCACGCCCCCGCCGCGAGCGGCGCGAGAAGCGCCTCCGCCTGCCCGAGCCGGCCCGCCCGCCGAGACCAGCCGACCCGGCCGGCCACCCCGGTGAGTCCCAGAACGGCCACCAGCCACGCCGCCACGACCGGGCTCAACCCCAGGCTTTGGGTGCCGAAGAGCGCCAGGTAGGTGTTGACGGCGGCGATCCCGCAGCCGAGCAGGAAGGAGAAGAGCGCCAGCCGTTCCACCCGGGCCCGCGGCAGGCCGGCCGGCGGCCCGCCGTCAGCGGGGAGGGGGTCGGGCGGCAGCGCACGGGCGGCCCAGGCGGCGATGAGCAGGGCGATCACCGCCGCTGTCCATACCGCGCCGCGCCACCCGGCCCATACGGCGAGCGTCGCCAGGGGAAGACCGGCCGCGAAGGCGCCGAGCTGGACGCCCGACTGCTTCCAGCCGGTGACCGCGCCCCGGCGTGCCGGTTCGACCACGGCCAGGATGACCTTGTTGGTGGCGGGGTTGGCCAGCGCCTGCGGGAGGCCGCCGAGCGCCACCGCCGCCAGCAGCATCGGCGCGCCCGAGGCGGAACCGATCAGCGCCAGGGCCGCCGCGGCGAGCAGCAGCAGGGTGACCAGGCAGCGGCGGGCGCCCAGCCGATCCACCCACCGGCCGGCGCTCAGCGACAGGAGCGCGGCGACACCGAATCCGGCGGTCGTGGTCAGGCCGAGCACGGACCGGGAGATGCCCGCCTCCTCGACCAGGCGGGGGCCGAGAGCTCCGATCAGGAAGAGCTGTGCCATCGAGACGCCCATGACGGCGACGAGCAGCACCGTGACCCCTTGTCGCCGGGTCGTCCCGTTCGCCGGGCCCCCTCGCCGATCCAGCCGCATCGCCGTCTCCTTCCGTCCGCGGGGTCCATGCGACGACCGCGAACCAGACAGTCGCTCGCGAGCCTGGCCGGGTTCCCACCGGAGCCGGTGGAGTGCGCCGGCTGTGCCTGTGGCCCGCGCCACGATCCATGCCCTCTCCCGCCGAAGACCGTGCGGCACCTCAGACCGCGCGCCCGTTCTGTCCTGCGACCGCAAGGAACGATCACCATGAGTTCTGTCATCAGCGACCCCCGGACGACCGACGACCAGTGGCTGACGGTGCTCGCCCTGGCCGCACGCGATGGAGCGCCCGCGGACGTCGAGGCCTTCACCCGTGCGGTGTACACGGACGTGCGGCGGTTCGTCGCCTATCTGAGCGATCAGCAGTCCGCGGAGGACCTCACCCAGGAGACGTTCGTACGGGTCCTCGGCAGCCTGCCGAGGTTCGCCGGTCGGTCCTCGGCCCGCACGTGGCTGCTGTCCATCGCCCGCCGGGTCGTCGTCGACCGGTTCCGCGCGGCGGCCGCGCGCCCGGTCATCGCCGAACTGGCCGACTGGCAGACCGCTGCCGAACGATGCCAGCCGCGCGGCCTGCCGGGCTCGGAGGATGGGGTCGCCCTGGCCGAGTTGCTGGCCAGGGTGCCGCGTGAACGACGTAGGGCCTTCGTGCTCACCCAGCTGGTGGGCCTGCCGTATGCCGAGGCGGCCGAACTGATCGGATGCCCGGTGGGCACGGTGCGCTCTCGCGTGGCCCGGGCTCGTGACCAGCTCAGGGCGTCGGTACTCGAGGCCGAACAGGTCGCCTGAGCGAGGGGGGGCCGGAGGTCGTCTCCGGCCCCGGGGTCTCAGGCCGATGCCGAACGTGGTCGCGGCAGCAGGTCACGCAGGGCGTCGCGGTCCGGCTTGCCCGCCGGGGTGAGGGGCAGCGCCTCCAGCAGCAGCAGGTGTTCCGGATGCTTGGCCCGGTCCACCCCTTGCCCGGACAGGTGGGAGCAGAGGTCCGCCAGTTCGAGCGCCCGGCCGGGACGTGGCACGACACAGGCCGCCAGCCGCTCGCCCATCACCTGGTCGGGTACGCCCAGGCAGACCGCCTCCCGAACGCCGGGATGGGCGGCCAGCCCGTGCTCGACCTCGGCCAGGCTGATGTTGACGCCGCCGCGGATGACGACCTGCTTGAGCCTGCCCACCAGGCGCAGCCTCCCGTTCTCATCGATCACGCCAAGGTCGCCGGTACGCACCCAGCCCTCGGCGGTGCGGTAGCGCTGGTTCAGCTCCGGTGCCCCGACGTAACACATCGGGGTCATCGGGCCGCGAGCGATGATCTCCCCGAACTCCTCCTCGCCGGCCGTCGGGGCGATACGGATCTCCGCCACCCGGGGATCCGGCATGCCCACCACGACACCGGGCCCTGGATCGCTCGCCGGTCTCTGCACAAGACCGCTGTGGCAGTTCACCCCGTCAGCCGACCCGTACAGGTTGACCACCGGACAGCCGAACACCTGGCCCGCCTCGGCGGCCGTGGCGGCGTCCAGCTCGGCGCCGCCGAGCACCAGCGCGGTCATCGGCGGCGTGGGGCCGCCTCCCGGCTGGTCGAGCATCATGCGGATCATGGTGGGCACGGCCAGCACATGTGTGGGCCTGTGCTCACGGATCGCGGCGAGCGCGGCCTCGGGAGCGAAGCGGTCGAGCAGCACCAGGCAGCCGCCATGCCTGGCCAGGGTGACGGCGGTGCCGTTGCTGCCGAAGGCCGAGGCCAAAGGGACCAGGAACAGGCAGCGAGGCGGACCGTCGCCGGTGATCAGCGTGGCCATGAAGTTGCCACGGCCGCCCGCGAGCGCATTGTGGGAGTAGGCGACCATCTTGGGTTCGGTCTCCGACCCCGAGGAGACCAGGATGCGGGCGGCGCTGTCGGGATCCGGTCTGACCGGGACGAACGCGCGGCCGTCCGCGGCGAGCACGTCGTCCCACGGCACGCTGCCGGCCGGAAACTCCTCCGGGCCGGCGGCGATCACCACCCGCAGCCCCGGCAACCGGTCCGCGGCAGCCACCAGGTCTGCGGCGTGCGCCGTCCCCCGGTGGCCGACGGCCGCGATGACGGCCCGGGCGCCGGAGCGGCCCAGCAGCGAAATCGCCTCGGTCACGCGCCTGCCCACGGGGAACGGCAGTGCCACCGCGCCGAGGGCCGCCAGGGCCAGGTCGGCGATGACCGCGTCGCGGCCGTTGGGCAACTGGACGCCGACGACATCGCCCTCGCACACGCCGAGCCGCCGGAGCCCCGCCGCCGCGGCGCGAGCCAGCCGGTCGAGGTCGGCGTAGGTCAGCGCACCGGCGGCGTCCAAGACGGCGACCTGGCCGGGGTTGGTGAGGCGGTGCGAGCGGAACAGCGCGTACAGGTCGAGGTCGGGGCAGATGCCGTCGGCCGCCCACTCACGGCGGAGCGCGGCGGGTACCAGATCGTCCAGGCGGGGGGTCATCTGAACCTCCAGGGGGCAGGAACGGCCAAGGCTCCGTGCTCGTCACGGGTGAGTGCGGCGGCGAAGCGGGGATCGACGGGCAGGGCGTCGAGGGCGGTCGTCACGGCGGTGGCCCGCAGTCCGTCGCGGCGGAGCGCGGCGAGGGCCGCGGCCGTGGTCATGCCGCTCAGCTGAACGGCATGGGTCACGGGGCTGTCGTCGGCGACGGCCACCCAGCCGTCCGCTGTGGGCAACGGGCGCCGGAAGCCCTTCGGGGCGCGAGGGTCCGCGCCGGCGGCGACTCTGCGCAGAGCGGGCTCGGTGAGCGACTCGGCCGCGCCCAGTAGCGAGGAGTCCACCCGCACGCCATGCCCTTCGCGCTCGCGCAGGAGCAGCCCGGCGAGCACCGCCTCGGCCCCGAGCAGGCCGCCGAGGACGTCCAGCAAGGTCATCAGCGACGGGCCCGGGGGCTCGCCCACGGGACGTACCGCCTCCCCGACACCGGTACGGGCCTGGACCATGAAGTCGGTGCCCAATGGGGCGCCGGGCAGCCGGCCGGCCCAGCCGCTGGTGTAGGCGTAGACCAGGCCGGGGCTGACCGGCGACAGGTCCCGGTCATCCAGGCCAAGACGCTCGGCCGTGCCCGGAGCCCAGTTGTGCACGAACACGTCGGCGTCGGCGACCAGGTCCCGCAACTCGTCGCGTCCCGCGGCGGATTTGATGTCGATCTCCACCGCGCGCTTGCCCCGGTTGAGCGCCAGCCAGCGGGCGGACAGGTCTCCACAGGTGGGCGGCATGCCCCGTAACGGATCGCCGCCGGGGGGCTCGACGCGGATCACGTCCGCTCCGAGCAGGCCAAGGATGTAGGCGGTCAGCGGCGCCTGGATCCGTCGCCCGGCTTCCAGGACCGTGAACTCGGCCAGCGGGCGGGCGGCCTCGGCCGGTCCGGGCCGGGCTGAATCGAGAGAACGCGCCTGGCGGGGCGTCAACTCCCAGGGCGCCTGTGCACGCGGCTCTCCCAGGCGGTCGGCGAGGGAACGCAGAGCACAGAGCGAGGCGCCGGAGTCCTCCGCCGCCCGCCGTACGGCGGACCAGCCGGCGGCTTGGGCCCGTACGTGCAGCTCTCCGGGCAGCGGGGAGCACGCGGTGGCGTACCGGAACTGGAAGGATCGCCACGCGGACGCCGCGACCCGGTCCGGCACGCCGAGCGACCGCCAGAAGGCCACCCACACGCTAGGGTCAAGCGCCTCCACCTCGAAGCACACGCCGTCGGCCGTGGTGAACGGCGGGCCGCCGGGAGCGAACGGCACCGCCTCGTCCTCCTGTGCGGTCGCGGCGGCGAGGTACTGCCCGACCGCCAGCAGTCCGGCCAGGTCGACGCCCGTCAGGACGGTCTCGACCGCCGCGCCGCGAGCACGTCCGATCAGTCCCGCCAGCAGTCCCTGAACGGTCAGGACCGCGCAGGCCGTGGCCAGGTAGTCGACGGCCAGGCCCTGCGGATCACCGCCGCGACGGCCGTGAACATGGGCGACCCCGGTGGCGGCCTGGGCGGTGGCCTCGTCGCTCACCTCCTCCGGCGGGGCGACCCGGGCCCAGGCGACTTCGGCGGTCAGGGGACGCCCGCCCTCCGGTGTGAGCGCCACGATCCCGGGACCGCCGGACGTCGTGGTTCCGAGGTCGGCGGCGCCCAGGAGCGTGAGGTGGCGGGCCGCGACGGCGGTGAGGGCGGTTGGCCCGGCCGTCCGCAACCCGATGGTGTCGAGCGGGCGTGCCGCCCGGACCGTGACGGGGTGTGCCATGGCTCTCCTCTCCCGCGGCGGTGACCGCGAGTCGTGCCCAACGCGAATGGGAACTCGGCCGCGTGGTCGCACGACCTGTTCCACAGCAGGGGAGTCGGACGGAAATTTCATTCAGTTCCCGGCATGTCTGGAGTTGGAATGTCACAGCAGGTCGACGGCGAACGATCCGCATGGGGCGCGCCCCCCTGCCCAGCCCATGTGGCCGAGTTGCGGGACCGGGTCGCCGGATTCGTCAGCGAGCGGGTGATGCCACATGAAGCCGCGCTCGACGCGGGCGGCGCGACCGCGCGGGCGCTCGTCGAACGGCTCAGGCACCAGGCCCGCGCCGAGAGACTCTGGGGGCTTGCGCTCCCGGCCGAACTGGGCGGCGCGGGCCTGTCGCTCACCGAGTACGCGCACATCGCGGAGGCCGAAGGCGCGAGCGACCACGCTCCCGCCATCCTGGGGTCCACCGTGCTGCTGGACGTGAAGACCCTCGCCGGACGGGACGCCCACCTGCGCGAGGTCACGGCCGGGCGGATGACCATGTGCAACGCGATCACCGAACCGGAGACGCCGGGGTCCGACCCCGCTCTGACCGCCACCCGGGCGGCGCGCGGACCCGACGGGTCCTGGAGGATCCACGGCCGCAAATGGTTCGTCAGCGGCGCCGGCACCGCCGACCTGGCCGCCGTACTCGCCCGCACCTCGGGCGCACCGCCCGACAAGGCCGGCCTCTCCCTGCTGCTCGTCCCCACCTCGACACCCGGATTCCGGGTGGTGCGCGAGCTGACGGTCCTCGGCGCCGGCGGCCAGTGGGAGATCTCCCTGGAAGGGGTCACGGTCCCGTCCGACCACCTCATCGGCGAGGAAGGCGGAGGACTACGCCTGGTCGCCGAGCGGGTACGACTCGGCCGCCTGCTGCGCTGCTTGCGCTGGCTCGGTCAGGCCGAGCGTGCCTTCACCCTGATGCGAGAGCGAGCCCGCGAGCGCTCGACGTCCGCCGGGCGGCTGGCCGACCTGCAACTCGTCCAAGGTCTCGTCTTCGACGCGCTGCTGGCGATCAGAACCACCCGGCCGCTGGTCTTCGAGGCCGTCGCCCTGGCCGAGGCCGGGCTGGACACCCGAGTCGAGACGGGCCTGGCGAAAGTGGCCGCGGCACGCATGTTGCAGCAGGTCACCGACGCGGCCATCCAGGTCCACGGCGCCGCGGGCCTCGGCCCCGACACCGCGCTGCCGGCACTGTTCCGCGTCGGCCGGATGGCTCGCCTCCTCGACGGACCCGACGAACTGCACATCACCACCGTGGCCCGCCGGGTGCTCCGGTGAGCATCTCTGGCTCAGTCACGAATTCGTTCTACGCCCGGCCCCCGCATTGCGATCGGTGCCGGCCGTACAAACGACCGCTACTTCGTGCTGGACTACGGGGCGGTGGTCAGCGGCCCGCGCAATGTCACGGCGGCAGAGCAGTTCGGCGCCTACCTGCGTTCGATCGGCAGGTAAGTCGCCACCAAGTGGTCGAGCACCTCGGCACGACCGGATATTCGCGGCTTGTGAGACGATGCGTGGCGTCATGCATGCCAACCTGCCTTTGAGACTTGCGCGGTCGGCGGTCTTCGCGGTCGTGTGCCTGACGCTTGCCGTGGTGGCGCACCGGTTCGCTGGCGGGGCCCGGCCCACGTCTCAGGCGCTGGTGTGCGGCGGGCTGGTCGTCATGATGGTCACGGCCGCGCCGGCCGGGCGGGAACGCTCGCCGGCGACCGTGACCGGGCTGCTTCTCCTCGCCCAGGCGTTCCTGCACGAGTTGCTCGGCACGGCCGACACGCCGGCAGGCCCGCCGTCTCATGGACACGGCCCGGGCGGCCTGCCGCTGGGCCATGGCCTGGGCGTGAGCGCGGGCATGCTCCTCGCCCACCTCACCGCCGCGCTGCTCACCGGCTGGTGGGTCTCTCGCGGCGACGCGGCGCTGTGGTCGGTCCTGCGAAGGGCCGGAACCTACGCGACGCGGCGCCTAGTGGCGCTTCTCCACCTCCTGCGGCAGGACGTCACCCCCGCACTTCCTCGCGCGCCGTTCGGGCGCGCCGAGCGCGCCATCCGTCCCGCGCGCGACCGCGTTCTGCGGCACGTGGTCGTCAGGCGCGGCCCCCCGGTTCTCTCTGTCCTCTGAGTCCCCCGCGCGCGCAGGTACGCAGCTCGTACCGCTCGCGCCTCTTCGGCATTCACGCAGACAATCGGAGAATCCCCCATGGCACTGACCGCCATCTGCCGTCGCGCCGTCACCGTCACCGCCGGTGCGCTCGCCCTCACCCTCGGCCTGGCCCTGCCCGCGCTCGCCCACGTCACGATCAACCCCGGCACCGCCGAGAAGGGCGCCTGGACCAAGATCGCCTTCCGCGTTCCGAACGAGCGGGACAAGGCCCAGACGACCAAGCTGGAAGTCCAGTTCCCCACCGATCACCCGCTTCCCTTCGTCTCGGTCAGGCCGGTTCCCGGCTGGGACGTGAAGCTGACCAAGGGAAAGCTGCCCAAGCCCGTGGTCTCCGACGACGGCGACAAGGTCACCGAGTCCGTACTGAAGATCACCTGGACGGGCGGGAAGATCGAGCCGGGGCAGTTCCAGGAGTTCGAGGTCTCCGTCGGCCCGCTGCCCAAGGACGCGGACGAGCTGACCTTCCCCACCAGCCAGACCTACTCGGGCGGTGAGGTCGTCAAGTGGGCCGACGCGCCCAAGGCCGACGGGTCCGAGCCCGAGCACCCGGCGCCGGTTCTCAAGCTGGTGGACGCCGCCACAGACGGCGGGGACAGCGGGCACTCCGACATGGCGAGCACCACACCGGCGGCTACTCCGTCGGTCGCCGCGATGAAGGACACCGCGCCGACCGCAGCCGGTGATTCCGACGGCACGGCCAGGCTCTTGGCGGCTCTGGGAATCATCGTGGGTCTGCTCGGGGCCGGCATCGGCGTCGCCGGGTTCCGGCGCTCACGCGGCTAGCCGTTCCAGTAGGCCAGAGGGGGCATGTGCTGTGGGTCCGCGCATGCCCCTTCCGACCCATATCGCAGCCTGGCACTACCGGTGGAGAGTCATTTCTGCCCGGGGCCGTCCACCACCTTGGTCTCCAGCCGGGCCGTCAGTGTGAGCGGCGTACCCGCCTTGATCGGGGGGTCGCTGTACTCTCTGGTCTGGACGCCGTACGTGCCGAGGAAGCGGAAGTCGACGGGGTCCAGGATGAGGTCGTAGCGGGCCGACCAGCCGGCGTGGCTGAACGCGACCCCCCGCCTGCCCTCGGCGTCCGCGACGTCCTCGGTGAAACTCACGCCGGGAATCGTGGCCAGGCCGCGAAACAGCGCCGCCCGCACCTCCGGCGGAAGCACCTGGGTGCCCATAAGCTGGTAGACAGCCTGGAAGAGCTGCTCATCCATCGAGGGAGGCGGCTCGGCTCCCCCCCAAACCATGTGCATGTCCTCCAGCTTCTGGCGGATCTTCGCGAGCACCCCCTCCGGGGTGACCGGCTGCTGGGCCAGATCGGCCGCGCCGAGCCCCGGATGGTTGCCCTGCACGAGCAGCCTTCCATTGGGGTACAGGGCCGCCACCTGCTTGCCGTCCACGCTGGTCCACTGCTCCCAGACGACGCGACCGGACACGTCCACACCGTAGGACCCGTCCTTGGACTGCGGCGCCTGGAGCTCCCTGATGTACAGCCACTGACCGGGGTTCGGCACCTGCCCGCGGTCGTCGTAGGCGGCCTGCGCGGCCCGCTCGGCCAGCTCCCGCACACTCGCCACCGGGACCACGCGGGGCTGGTCGCGTGCCACGCCCACACCGGCGCCGACGGCCACCGCCAATGCGGCCGCGACCGCGATCCGCCAGCCGAACCGCGGCCCGCGGCGGGGCTCGCGGCGCGGCGCGGGCTCCCGCGCCGCCGCCAGCAGCCGCGCCCGGGCGGCGCTCTCCACCTGCGCCGTCATCGGCGGGGTGTCCCGCCGGAATTCCTTGATCGTGCTCATCACAGCTCCTCCTCGTCTGTCAGCGCGGCCCGCGCCTTCTTCCTGGCCCGGTGCAGCCTCGACCGCACGGTCCCCATCGGAATGCCGAGCGCCTGCGCGACCTCCTCGTAGCTGAGGTCCTCCCACGCCACCAGCAGCAGCACGTCACGGTCGCCGCGTGACAGTGACGCCAGCGCCGCCGCCAGCTCGCGCTCCTTGTCCCGTGCCGCGACCCTGCTGACCACGGTGTCGGCCACCGGCTCCGGCAGCGGATCCACGCCGGTGCGGCCGAGCGCCCGCAGCATCCGCTCCTCCTGGCGCCGGTGCCGGGCGATGAGCGTGGTGGCGATGCCGTACAGCCAGGGGCGCGCCAGCGGGAACGACGGGTCGTACGAGCCGCGTCGCCGGAACGCGGCCAGGAATGTCTCGGCCACAATGTCGTCGGCGGCCTGTGTGCCGATCCGCCGCGCGGCGTACAGGTGGATCTGCCGGGCGTAGCGGTCGAACAACGTGGCGAACTGCTCCGGGTCGTCCGCGGATCGCCTGATCAGCTCAGCGTCGTCGAGTTCGGCCGTCTCAATGGTCAACGGCCCTCCTTAGTGAGGTCGGTCGGTCACCCTGCTGTCTCCCGCAAGCTGCGGTCAGGTTCTCGATCCAAGGGAGATGTGACGTACGCCACAGGCCCGGGGTCCCTCCTACAGGCGACGCAGGGCACGGGTGTCACGATGCGCGCGGTTCGCGCATGCTACCTGTCCAGGCTGATCCGAGCCCGGAACCAGCACGTCAAACGGGTTGCCGAAACTGCTCCCACGGCCAAGTCGTGATCCGCCACGTTACTTCCGTAACTGAAGGTCACTACCGCAAGATCACGCCGCGTTCCCTCGGAACCCTCTGTGACTCCGTTTGCCCCTGGCGCAGTCGAGAAGCATGAGGCCCTGGACCACATTGCCTCACAGTCGTACCGGGCTCGCGATCTTCGCTACGTACCGGGCGCACTCACAAAGACGGCGGTTGTCACGTTCCGGCGAGTTCACGAACGGTGGCCATGTCGCTGAAGGGGAGCAGTTCCTCGCCGACGATCTGGTGGGGCTCGCTACCCTTTCCGGCGACCAGGACGACGTCGTCCGGTCCTGCGGCGGACAGGGCGAAGGCGATCGCCTGGCGACGGTCGACGAAGCGTTTGAACGGTGTACCGGTGATCGCGAGGCCCGGGGTGATCTGATCCAGGATCGCCTCGGGGTTTTCGTGGCGCGGGTTGTCGGAGGTGAGGACGCACAGATCGGAGTAGGTTCCGACAATCTCCCCCATCTCGGCTCGCTTGGTGGTGTCACGGTCTCCACCGCACCCGAAAACGGTGATGACCTGGCCGGAGGCAAAGCTTCGGATGGTCGTCAGGACCTGCTCCAGAGAGTCCGGGGAGTGGGCGTAGTCGACGATCACGCACGTGCCGCGCGGGGTCTCGAAGCGTTCGAACCGGCCGGGGATCGGCGGCATCCGCAGAAGCGCGGCGATCAGACCGTTCAGGTCGTGTCCCAAGATGTGGCAGGCGGCCACGGTGGCCAGGGCGTTGGCCACCGAGTACCGGCCCGGTACGGGGATCGCCGCCGGGTACTTGCGGCCGTCGTGGTGCAAGGTGAAACGCGTGCCGTGGGCGTCCACGGTCAAGTCGGTGGCCCGATAGTCCGCCTCGGTGTCGAGAGCGTACGTGGTCACCGCGCCTGGCATGAGCGCCTGGATGCGGGCGCTCACCGGGTCGTCGGCGTTGACCACCGCGCGGCGGCACAGTCCCTGGAACAAGCGCAACTTGGCGTCCCGGTAGTTCTCCATCGTCCCGTGGTCGTCCAAGTGGTCCTGGGACAGATTGGTGAAGATCCCGACGTCGATGAAGGAACAGTCCACCCGGTGCGTCAGCAGAGCCATCGACGTGGCCTCCAGCACCACGCTCGCGACCCCGCTATCGCGCATGCGTCCCAGCAGGTACTGAAGGTCCGGTGACTCCGGCGTGGTCAGCACCGACCTCGGCATCGGGATCAGCTCGTCGCCGATCCGGCTGCCGGACGTCCCGATGACCCCCACCCTCGCGCCCTCGGAGATCCGGAGCACCGACTCGACCGTGTACGACACCGAGGTCTTCCCGTTGGTGCCGGTGACCGCGATCATGTCCATCCCTCGTCCGGGCTCGCCGTAGTAGCGGGAGGTCAGGATCGCGGCCGTCGTACGGGTGTCCAGCACCTGGACGACACATACACCTGCGGCCGATGCCAGAAGCGCCGGCGCCTCGCCATCGACGATCACCGCGACCGCTCCGCGTGCAAGGGCCGGTCCGATGGACTCGGGACCGCCTTCACGGTGGCCGGGTACCGCGATGAACAGCGAACCCGGCGTCACCCGATCGACGTCGAAGCATGCGCCGGCGGTGATCGGCGTCTCCGGGTCGCCCTGGAGCACCTGGTGGTCGTGCCCGGCCAGTAGTTCGCTCAGCCTCACGGCGATTCCTTCGAAGATGGGCTTGGGCCGGTCGCGTGGCCGTCAGCGCTGACGGCTTGCCGGAAACTGGGGAGATTACGGGGAGTGGGGACTCCGATGCGAGCTAGATGTGACGGCTCAGCTTGGTAGGCGGAGTCCTACTTGGTTCTCGAAGAGGAGCGCGCCGGGGACAGACCCCGGTGAGAGCGTGGAAGATCGCTAGCCGCGGCCGTGCAACACGCGGTGACCAGCCTCCGGTGCCTCAGCGTCGGCTGCGGTCGCCGGGCGGACACCTGTCGGGCCCGCAATGGTCGGGCACAGCGCGAAGACTGCCTGCTGCAGGCAGCGTCTCATGACGCTTGTGCGACCCATGGACATCAGTGTACGGGCGGTCGAAACCATATCCGGCGTCGTCGGAACACCGTCTCCATCAGTAGGCGTCCGGAGCCTGGGATCTTGACTGGCGGATGGTCAGTACTGCCAGGCCCGGCCCTGGCTGGCCTGGGCGGACCGTTCCCGTCAACGTCTTCCCGCTCGGGCTAGCGCGTCCTCAGCCTGCACGGCCAGGGTGGTGACAAGATCGGCTGCGGATGGCAGGTCGTTGATGAGGTCGATGGCCTCGCTGGCCCACACCGGCAGCGGAGGCACATCGCCTCCTGCCACGGCATCGCGATAGGCCTGCTTGGCCTGGGGGTCGGCGGCGAGTTCGGCTTCCCGGCCCCGCCATTGGTCAAGGTAGGGGTGGCCGAGAGTGCGGGCGGTGTATTTCGACGGCCAACGGGAGCCTCGGGCGATATCCAGCACGCTGCTGCGCTCGGTGTCCTCCCCGCCTCCCTCGATGATCGTCTTGGTGATCGAGGGGTCGGCAAGAGCCTCGGTCGTGACTCGGAAGCGGGTGCCGATGAGTGCCCCGGCGGCGCCAAGAGCCAGGGCCGCGGCCACGCCGCGGCCATCGGCGATCCCGCCGGCCGCCAACACCGGTACCGGTGCCGCCAGATCCACCACGACGGGCACGAACGGCAAGGTGGATCGCCCGTACCGGGCCCCATGCCCACCGCTCTCTGTGCCTTGCGCCACGATGACGTCGGCGCCCAGGTCCACTGCGTGCCTGGCCTCGTCCAAGTCGGTGACCTGAATGATCAGCGCCGCACCGGCTTCGCGGATGCGGCCGGCGAACGGGCTCGGATCACCAAAAGACAACATCACCGCCCTGGGGTTGTGCTCCAGCGCACGCTCGACCGCGCCGACATCTATCGCCCAGGTCAGAAACCCGACACCCCACGGCTTCCCGGTGCCCTCCGCGACGATCGGCAACTCGCGGGCCAGCCAGTCGCGATCTCCGTTCCCTGCACCCAGCAACCCGAGCCCTCCGCCACGAGAGACGGCCGCCGCCAGCGCACCACCGGCCGACCCGCCCATCGGCGCCAGCGCAATCGGGTGCTGCACACCGAACAACTCCGTGAACGCCGTCGACAACGCCATAACCGCCATCATCCCCCCTTGCCGGCCTTCAGGGGCATCAGAGCTCCACTGGGTGCGATGCGGTGATTGGATGCGGCATTTCGTACCGTTACCGGGTGGGGCGAGGCGCTCAGTTGCTGTCCTCGTTGAAGTTCTCCAGTTGGTCGGCCATCACCGAGGCGATGTGCGACCGCATCAGTTTCTCGGCGTCCTCGGCGTCGCCCCGGCCAACGGCACCGCAGATCTGCGTGTGCTCCTCGGCCGACTGAGCGAGGCGGCCGGGGATGCCGACCGTGAGGCGCCCGATGCGCCGCTGGTGGCCTTCGAGGTTCTCGATCAGGTCATTGATCCACCTGTTGCCCGACTGGCTGTAGATCAGCCGGTCGAACTCCTCGAACAGCCGGACGACCTCGTCGACGTCACCGGCGGCCAGGGCCTTGTCCTGGGAAGCCCTTCCTGGCGTCGCCGCGCTCGACGAGCTCGCCCAGGCCGTCGCCCTCGGAACCACCGACCCGTACACGGCGGCCGACACCCTGCTGACCACCTGGCGCACCCGGCCGAAAGGACGGACATCCGGGGTCAGCCGGTGGCCGGCCGCCGGGTCAGCTCGCTGAGCTGTTCAGCCGTGAGCGTTGCCGCCTCCTGGAGCGCTATCTCGACGCTGTCGCCGCGACACTCGATGGCTTGGCGCTGTCGCGCAGTCCGGTCAGGCTCCAGCCGAGGGCGACACCCGCGTCGGCCAGGGCGACGTGCCGCCACCGGTCGTCCACGACCCCGAGTGCCAGGGCGGTGCCCGCGTGCACCAGGTCGATCACGGCGCCGCCGGCGAGCACTGGTCTGCTGGGACGAAGGCCTGACCAGGCCGCCTGGCCCAACTGCCGGGCTCCCAGCAGGCGGGCAACGACCTCCGTGGAGCGGTCCCGTCTTCCCCCGAGGACACGGACCACCCGCGAGGGCATCGTGAGCAGTGCCAGCCCCCACGCCGCGCGACCGGCCTCGATCGCCCTTACCGCCTGGGTCCGCCCGCGAAAATGATCAGCAGCTGGCCGATGCCGCGTCGTCCTGGTCGCCTTGAGCCGATGGGCCCAGGCAAGGGCGCCCAGTCCCGTCGCGAGGGTCGTCGACACCGCGGTGAGCAGTCCGTGGTGCTGGGAGGCCCAGAGCTGGATACTTCGGGACTTGGCTCTGTCATCGAAGGAGCCGTGAGCTCCCTCGTCGGTACCCGGCTCGGCGTCGGCCGGCCGCCACAGGTTGGGAGGGTCTCGATGCGTCACATCCTTGGTCTGCTGAGAGCGGTATCCGGTCCAGGCCAGATACCGGTCGAGGATGCCGGGCACCACCGCGTTGGCAAGGAGTGTCGCCGCGGTCGAGCCGCCCACCCAGTACTCACGCCGCCGCGGGTGGTCCGCCGCGTAGACGACCGCGTCGGCGGGGATCTCGGGCTGGTAGATCGGAGGAACAGGCTGAGGATGGCCGGGCAGACGCGACAACACCCAGTCGAACTGCGGGGTGTTGACCGCCGGCATCTGCACCATGGTGACCCGCACCTTGCTCTTGTCGTGGAGCAGTTCGCAGCGCACGGACTCGTTGAACCCCTGGATGGCGTGCTTGGCTCCGCAGTAGACGCTCTGCAGGGGGATTCCCCGGTAGGCCAGTGCCGAGCCGACCTGCACCACCACGCCGTGATCGCGAGGAATCATCCTGCCCAGCGCGGCTCGCGTGCCGTTCACGTAGCCGAGGTAGGTCACCTCGGTCGCACGGCGGAACTCGTCCGGCGTGATCTTCATGAAGGGCGCGAAAACCGAGGAGAAGGCGACGTTCACCCACACGTCGATCGGGCCGAGTTCGGTCTCGACCTTGCCGGCCGCGGCGTCCACCTGCTCATGATCGGCGGTGTCGACCTCGATGGCCAGCGCCTCCCCACCCGCCTGGCGTACATCGCGTACCGCGCCTTCCAGACCGTCGGCACCACGGGCCAGCAAGGCCACGGCGTCCCCCCGTTCCGCGAAACGGCGTGCGGCGGCCCGGCCGATGCCCGCGCTGGCTCCGGTGATCACCACGACACGACGTCCATCTTGGGTTGCCACGTGTCGGCTCCCTTCAGCCTCGGGTGCGCAGAGAGGCACGCAGAACGATCGTCGTTCGCCTGGCCACCCGATTCCGGAAATTCCTATTTCCGGCATACCCGCCAGATCTATCAAGTCGCTCCGAGTTCCGTAATCTTCTGACGGTGGCATGGGCGGGATATACGACCTGGACATGAGAACCGACGAAGGTGGAAAGTAAGCCGACTATGAAAAGCGCTATATCCGGCAGGGAGCGCGGGGGGAGCGCCGCTGCCGTGGGGGCCGGTGTCTTCCGCGGAAGCGGATGGTCGCACGTCAAGGGGCTCGGCACCTCATGAGACTTTCCGGTGCGAGCGTGTTGATCACGGGTGCTTCTTCGGGCGTGGGCGCGGCGACCGCGCGGACCATGGCCAGAACCGGTGCGCGTTTGGTTCTGACGGGACGCGACCGGACGCGCTTGGAGCGTGTCGCCGCCGAGACCGGCGGAGTCGCCGTCGCATGCGACCTGGTGACGGACGCCCACCTGCTCGCCGAGCGTGCGGGACCCGTGGATGTATTGATCAACAACGCCGGGGCCGGCTGGGCCGGGCCCTTCGCGCGGATGCCGCACGACGCGCTCGACCGGCTGGTGGGAGTGAACCTGACGGCCCCGATCCGGCTCACCGGCCTGCTTGTTCCCGGCATGGTCGAGTCGGGCCGGGGACACATCGTCTTCGTGGCCTCGATCGCCGGCGCGGTCGGGGTGGCGCACGAGGCGGTGTACTCGGCGACCAAGGCGGGGCTTCTCGTCTTCGCCGAGGCGCTCCGCCACGAGCTCCGCGGTTCTCCCGGGATCGGCGTGTCGGTGGTGCTGCCGGGTGTGGTGGACACGCCCTTCTTCGATCGGCGCGGCGCCCCCTACGATCGTCGCCGGCCCGCGCCCATCCCACCGGAGCGAGTGGCGCGCGCGATCGTCGCTGCGATCCGGCACGAGCGGGCCGAGTCGT
Organism: Sphaerisporangium viridialbum; assembly: GCF_049674955.1. Lineage (GTDB taxonomy): Bacteria > Actinomycetota > Actinomycetes > Streptosporangiales > Streptosporangiaceae > Sphaerisporangium > Sphaerisporangium viridialbum. The sequence continues at coordinate 5,460,153 of NZ_CP187232.1, forward strand.
ACGTGCCGGGGTGGCTGCGCGTGCCCGCCCGGCTGCGTGGTGCCGCGCCGGGGCCCTTCCGCCGCCTCGTCCGGCGTTTCGGATGAGCTGCCTGCCCGCCTCCGTGAGGGTCAGCCGTCGCGTATCGCTCGTAAGGACTCTTTGAGGGAGCCGAGAGTGGCGAAGATGGCGGTGGGCTCGTATCCGCAGTGCGCCATGCAGTTGGCGCACCGTGGATCGCGCCCGCGACCATAGGAGTCCCACTCGGTCTCCTCGACCAGTTCCTTGTACGTCCGGGCGTATCCGTCGGCCATCAGGTAGCACGGCCGTTGCCATCCGAACATCGAGTACGACGGGATCGCCCAGGCCGTGCACGGGAAGTCGATCCGTCCTTCGAGGAAGTCGAGGAAGAGGGGAGAGTGGTTGAACCGCCACCTGCGGCGGTTCCCACCGGCGAAGGCCTGGCGGAACAACTCGCGTATCTCTCGCACCCCGAGGAAATGCTCCTGATCCGGTGCCTTCTCGTAGGCATACGCGGGAGAGATCATCATCTGGTCCACGGCCAGGTCGTCGTTGAGGTAGTTGAGCACGTCGATGACCGTCTGCGGGCTGTCGGTGCTGAAGAAGGTGGTGTTGGTGGTGACGCGGAAGCCACGCCGCCGGCATTCGCGGACGGCGGCGACCGCCTCGTCGAACACGCCTTCCTTGCACACGGATGCGTCATGGCGCTCGCGCAACCCGTCGATGTGCACCGTCCACGCGAAGTACCGTGATGGCGTGAATTCGTCGATCTTCTTGGGGATCAGCAAGGCGTTGGTGCAGAGGTAGACGTACTTCTTGCGGGCGACGAGCTCCCGGACGATGTCCGCGATCTGCGGGTGCATGAGCGGCTCGCCGCCCGCGATCGACACCATGGGGGCGCCGCTCTCCTCGATGGCGGCCACGGCCTGGTCCACGGGCATGCGCTGCCTCAGGACGTCGGCGGGGTGCTGGATCTTGCCGCAGCCGGCGCACTTGAGGTTGCAGGCGAACAGCGGTTCGAGCTCGACCAGCAGTGGGAACTTCGCCCGTCGCCGTAGCCTCTGGTAGAGGACGTAGCCGCCGACGCGCAGGCTCTGGCGAACCGGAATCGTCATAACAGCACTTCCTTCCCGTCCGAGAACCGGATCCCCCGCACCATCCGGGGATCGATGCCTGCGGCCCAGCGCGTGAGGACCGGGCCGATGCGCCGCAGCGCGCGGCGGGCCGAAGCGCCGCCACGTAGGGTGGCCAGGCTCAGCAGCGGCGCGTCGGGGGTGTCGACGATGACGCGTACCGCCGCCAGCGGGCGACCGGCGGAGGCGGCCACCAGCGGCCCGGTCTCCATGTCCACGGCATGCGCGCCACCGGCGGCGAGGCGGGCGCGCTCGGCCCCGGTGACCACGTGGTCGCAGGTCAGCAGCCGCCCGGTTCGAGCGGGCAGGCCGGCGCGCGCCAGTTCCTCGGCCAGTGGCGGCGCCGACGCGCAGGCGAACACGCGGTCCCCGAAGCGCACCTCGCTCGCCACCAGCACGTCCCCCGGGCGCAGACTCGGGTCGAGCGCGCCTCCGAACCCCACCACGGCCAGGGCGCCGTACACCGGCAGATCGGCCGCCGCGCGGGCGGCCCGGCGCGGTCCGGGACCGGTACGCATCACCTGGACCTCCTTGGACGCGGCGGCGAGGCCGCGCTGGACGGCCCGCGCCTCGATTCCCAGCGCGGTGCAGATCAGCAGGCCGGTCACGACGGCACCTGCGGTGCCCCGGCCGCGTCGGCGGCGCGGGCACGCACGTAACGGCCGAGGGCGCTGATCGGGAAAACGAGGCGATAGAGGTGGTAGTTGATGTAGAAGTCGCCGGGAAATCCGGTTCCGGTGTAGTAGAGCTCGTCCCAGGTGCCGTCCGGGCGCTGGTGCTCGACCAGCCACCCGACGCCCCTGTCCACGGCGGCCGAGCGGTCCCCGGCGGCGAGCAGGGCCAGCAGTGCCCATGAGGTTTGCGACGGCGTGGACTCCCCGCGTCCGATCCAGGCAGGGTCGGTGTAGGAACGCAGGTCCTCGCCCCAGCCGCCGTCGTCGTTCTGCTGGTCGCGCAGCCAGGCGACGGCCCGCCGTACGCAGGCCGCCTCCGGTCGTACACCGGCCGCGACCAGGGCGGGAACCACCGCCCCTGTGCCGTAGACATGGTTGGCGCCCCAGCGGCCGAACCACGATCCGTTCGCCTCCTGCGCCTTGAGCAGCCAGACGACGGCGCGCCGCAGGGTCTTCGATCCGGCCGGTCGTTCGTGGGCGAGCGCCTCGACGACATGGGCGGTGACGTCGGCCGACGGCGGGTCGATGACCGCGCCGAAATCGCAGAACGGCAGCTTGGCGCACAGTGCGCGGGTGTTGTCGGCGTCGAAGGCGGCGAAACCGCCGTCGCGCGAGGCCATCGCGGTCATCCAGCGCACAGCGCGGTCGATCGCCGGCCGCGCGCCGGGGCGGTGCGCCCGGCGAAGCGCGAGGATCACCTCGGCCGTGTCGTCGGTGTCGGGGTAGCCGTCGTTGTCGAACTCGAACGCCCAGCCACCCGGCGGCAGCGAGGGCCGCCGCACTGCCCAGTCGCCCGGCCCCCTGACCTCCTGGCCGAGCAGCCAGTCGGCGGCCTCGGCGACGGCCGGGTGATCGGGGGCGATGCCCGCGTCGAGAAGCGCGTTGACCGCCAGCGCGGTGTCCCACACCGGTGACTGGCAGGCCTCCAGCCTGCGGCCTCCGTCGTCCCGGATCGTGAACCGGTCCAGCCCCTGGATTCCCCTGCGCATGACGGGATGGTCGACGTGGTACCCGGACAGGTTGAGCGCTATCAGGGAGTAGACCCATGGCGGCTGGATGCCGCCCCAGGAGCCGTCGGCCTCCTGCCGCGCCACGATCCACTCGGCGGCGCGCCTGAGCGCCGCGTCTCGCGGGCCTTTCACCGGGTTGCGCTCGTAGCGGTGCAGAAGCCGGTCCAGGGCGCGGAACGCTCCGTCCCACCCAAGGCTTGCACGCGGGCGTATGGTTCGTCCGGTGCGCAGCTCGGCGAGGTCGAATGGGAGCGGGCGCACGGGCCGGTGGGCGCTGACCACGGTGAGCGGGACGATCGTCTGGCGGGCCCAGCACGCCCAGTCGTAGACGTTGAGCGGGAACCACGACGGCAGGAACATCATCTCCGGGGGAAGGACGGGAAGTTCGTCCCACGGCCACTGACCGAACATGGCCAGCCAGATCCGGGTGAAGACCCGTGCCGCCTCGAGGCCGCCGGCCTGCCGGACGAACGCGGCGGCGGCGCGCATGTGCGGGGCATCGGCCGGGTCGCCGGCGAGCCGCAGCGCGGTATAGGCCTCGACGGTGGTGGACAGGTCGGGTGGGCCGCCGTGGAAGTTGGCCCAGGTCCCGTCCACGTGTTGCTCGGATCGGATCCAGCGGGCCGCCTCGGCGGTGTCCTGCCGGCCCCGGATGCCGAGGAACTCGCGCAGGAGCAGGTCCTCGGCGTCCATCGTCACGTTCGTCTGCAGTTCTCCCTTCCACCATCCCTGCGGAGAGCGCAGGCCGATCAGGTGGTCACACGCCGCGCCGAGGGCCAGATCGGCGCTGGACGCCGACTTGGGCCTGGAGGCGTCGAGTGTGGTCATGTCAGCTGTCCCGGCATGGTCTCCGGCGCGGCCGGCGCCGGCTCGGTCGTCCGCGCGGCCTCCTGCCGCAGGTGCCGCCCGGCCAGGCGGGCCGCGTGGAGTCCGCTGCGCACGGCTCCCTCCATGGTGTCGGGCCAGCCCGTGTCGGTCCACGCGCCGGCAAGGTACAGGCAGGGCCACCGGGTGGCCGCCGCGGGGCGAAGCGCGCCGCTTCCGGGGCCCTGGCGGAAGGTGGCGCGACGCTCCCTGGTGACGAAGAAGTCGGTGAGCCGTGCCCGGGAGGGAAACAGCCGCTGGAGTTCGGGGACGAACTCGGCCTGGATCTTCTCGGCCGGCATGTCGATCCATCGGCCCGCGGCCGACACCGAGACGGCGAGGTACTGGCCCCGGCCCAGCCCCGCGACGCGGGTCTTGTCGAAGACCCACTGCACAGGCGAGTCCACGACGGCCGCGAACGGCACATCGGTGACCGGCCGGTCGTACACGGCGTGCACGTTGACGATCGGACTCGCATCCAGACCGCTCCAGCGGTCCCGGTCGGGCGCGGCGTCTCGGGGGACGAGCCTGGCGGCCCGTTCGTGGGGTATCGCCACGATGACGGCGGAGGCCGCGATCCGGATGCCGTCCACGACGACCGCCGGGCCCGGCTCGATGGCGGTGACCTTCGCCGACAAGCGCACCTCACCGCCGCGTCGCCGGATGGCTGCCTGGGCGGCGGTCCCGTGCAGGTCGCCCAGAGGCGCGGCGGGAATGCCGATGTCGCCGGCATCGGCCCGGCCGAGCAGGGCGGTTCTGAACACCTTCACCGCCGGTCCGAGGGCCGCCTCGTCGACGCCGACGTTGAGGGCCGCCACCGCGAACAGCTCCCACAGGGCCCGCCGGGCGGAGTCACGCTGCCCGTGTGAGGCCAGCCAGCTCCCGAGATCGGTCCGGTCGAGCGCGGGGTCTCCGGGGTCCAGCCTGGCAAGTGCGAGGGAGGCGCGTACCGCGCGTAGCCGATCGGCCGGTCGAAGCAGGGAGTAGGTCGCGAGAGCGGGCATCAGGTGGAACGGCCCGGGCAGCGCGGACCGGCGCAGGCGTCCCGACCGTCCCGCCGGGGTGAGGACCCGCATGTCGAACCGGTCCTGGAGGCACACCCGCCCGGCGCCGCCGATCCTGTCGAGCAGACCCCGGTAAGCAGTGCAGCATCGCAGGAAGACATGCTGGCCGTTGTCCACGACCAGCCCGTCGCGCTCGAACGAGTAGGTCGCGCCGCCCAGCCGGGGACGAGCCTCGTACAGCGTCGTGGCGTACCCGGCCTCTCCAAGGGCGACGGCGGCGGCGATGCCCGCGAGCCCGCCGCCCACGATCGCGACCGGCGCCGCCGGGGAGCCGCTCAGCTTCCGGCTCCCGCCAGCGCGCGCGCCGCCACCATGGCCTTCTCCCACGCGGGCAGCGACGATCTGACGCTGAGCGCCTGGACGGGGTGGGCGGCGATGCGGTCGAGCAGGGACCGGTAGATGCCGGCCATCGCCGCGGTGCACGCCGCGCTGCGCCGGTCGAGCATGGGCAGCAGCTCTGCACCCCGCCCGTACCATTCACGCGCCCGGTCGGCCTCGAACCGGACGAGCCTGACGAGACGGTGCGGTGGATCGGTGAACCTGCCGCTGGTGTCGACGTCCAGTGTGCATCCGAACCGTTCCAGGTCCTCCGACGGCAGGTAGACGCGTCCGGCCAGCCGGTCCTCGCGCACGTCGCGAAGGATGTTGGTGATCTGTAGCGCCACTCCCAGGGCGTCGGCCAGCGGCGCCGCGGTCCTACGGTCCTGGGCTCCGAAGACGCCGAGTGAAAGGCGCCCGACCGATCCGGCGACGCACCGGCAGTACGCCAGCAGGTCGTCGAAGCTCTCGTACGTCGCACCGCGCACGTCCGCGACGCACCCGTCGATCAGCTCCTCGAAGGCGAGGAGCGGGATCGGATAGCGCCGCGCCGCGTCGATGAGGGCGACCATGACGAGATCGTCGTGATCGGGATGTCCCGCGCGAAGCGCGGCACGCGCGTCGGACAGGCGGGCCAGCCGCTGGTCGGCGGGCCCGTCCATGTCGCCGATGTCGTCGATCCGGCGGGCGAAGGCGTACACGGCACTGAGCGCCCGGCGCTTGGGGGCGGGCAGCAGCCGGATGCCATAGGAGAAGTTGCGCGCCCGGACACGGACGATCCGCTCGCAGCGCCGGTACGCGTGAGAGGCGGTCACCGGGTCACCTGCCTTGCGGTGAGAACCTGGAGCCAGGCGGCCAGCCATCGGCCACGGCGGGGGCGGACGATACGCCCGAGCACGTCATGAGCGGACCGCTCCATCGCGGTCACGGTGGCGTGGCCTCCCGCGATGTAGCCCGCGACCGCCATGCGGGCGTACCCGGTCAGCGAGGCGACGAGCGGACGGCCGTCGTCCAGCAGCCGCGCGGCTCGCGAGACCTGCAGGGCCACCGCGCGGCGCAGCCCCGCCGAGGTGACGCGACCGGCCAGGTCGCCCTCCTCGCAGCCGAATTCGCGCAGGTCCTTCCCCGGTAGGTAGACACGGCCCCGCCGGTAGTCCGCACCGACGTCCTGGCAGTGTTCGATGATCTGCAACGCGGAGCACACCCGGTCCGACAGCACGAGCCGCTGGGGAACCGCCACGCCGAAGATGTGCAGCACGATGTGCCCGACGGGGTTCGCCGAGAGCTCGCAGTAGCCGAGCAGATCGTCGAAGGTGCCGTAACGGGTGACCGTCTGGTCGCGCCGGTTGGCCTCCACCAGCCGGTGGAACGGCTCGGCCGGGATCGCGCACGCCTCGACGCTCCGCACGAGCGCCCCGACGGCCGGCAGACGCGGAGCCGACCCGGCGTACAGGCGAAGCAGGTCGGATTCGACGGCGTCGAGCAGCCGCGGCCGGTCTTCCGGCTCGGCCTCGTCGCCGATGTCGTCCACGAATCGCGCGAACCCGTACGCCGCCCAAAGATGCTCGCGTTGCCGGCGCGGCAGCACCCGTAGGGCCACCGGGAAATTCTCGCGACCGGCCTTCGATATGACGTCGTTCCCGAAATCCTGCCGCGATGACATTCCTATGCGATTTCCATCGGCCCATGTCGCAAACAAGAAAGGCGCCGTCCGACGGCATTCATTGCACCGCGTTGGCGGGGAATTTATACCGCCCGGAGCCTTCTACGTCACCCGCGACGACCGGCCAACGTCTTCGTGTCCATGAGGCCGAACGGCGGTTTGACGGCACGGGCCGGCGGAGATGGGTGATTTCGAGCCGTATCAAGGAGGAGCGCCGTGGTCAGCCTGTCGCAGCGTTCCCGGGTCACGACGGCCCCTGGCGGCCGTCCCTGTGACGCCATGGTCACGCAACGGCCCGACGCGCAGTCCCATGGAACGGCAACGGTCCACCAGCGCGGGCAGAGCGCCGAGCCCCGATCGCCAGGAGCCGGGGGCCGAGGTGTGGTCGGAGTCGTGGAGCAGCAGGGTCGCGCCGCCGCGCAGTCCGGGCGCCATGGCCGCCAGCACCGAGGCCGGGCTCGCGGTGGCGGTCCAGTCCTTGCCCCACGCGGTCCACAGCACCGGGCGCAGCCCTCGCGCGGGGGCGGCGACCAGCGTCTCGGCGCTCAGCACGCCGTACGGCGGCCGGTACCACGCCGGGTGCGCGCCGGTGACCGCGCGCACGAGGGCGGACGCCCGGCCGATCTCGTTGGTGACACGGCCCGGGCACATCACCAGGGCGTTGACGTGCCGCCAGCCGTGCACGGCCATCTCGTGCCCGTCCGCGACGATGCGCTGCCCAAGCTCGGGGTGGCGTTCGAGCATCTCACCGAGAACGAAGAACGTGGCCCGGCACCCGAGCCGTTCGAGCTCGTCGAGGAAGCGCGGGGTGGAACAGGGGTCGGGTCCGTCGTCGAAGGTCAGCGCCACGTGATCGGCGCTTCCCACGCCCGCCAGGCCGGGCAGCCGGCGCCGTACGGCGGGCAGCCAGGTCCCCGCAGGGGCGGTGTGCAGCAGTGCCAGCCCCACCAGGGCCGTCGGCAGCGCGGCGGGTCGCATCGTCTCAGGCCCGACGGAGACCGCTGGTGACGGCGGGCCGGCGCGTGCTGATCCTGAGCGCGGGCATGGGCGCCGGCCATGACAGGGTCGCCGCCGAGCTGGCCCGGCGGCTGGTCGCCGATGGCGCCGAGGCCGAGATCATCGATGTCCTCCAGTTGCTCCCGCTCCGGCTCGGCCCGATGCTGCGCTCGGGGTACCAATGGGTGATCAGGCACGCGCCGTGGCTCTATGAGGCCACCTACCAGCTCTTCTTCGTCGCCAAACGAGCGCCGTCGACATCGCCGCTGACGCTGCTGGCGGCGGCTCCCCTTGGCCGTCTGGCGCGCCGCCACCGGCCCGACGAGGTCGTCTCGACCTTCCACCTGGCCGCCCAGGTGACCGGGTGGCTCAGACGGCGCGGCCGAATCCGGGCGCGGAGCACGGTGCTGGTGACCGACTTCGCTGTGCACCGCCTGTGGCTGCATCCGGGCAATGATCGCTACCTCTGCCCGAACCCCGCCATGACCGGGCAGATCACCGCCATGACCGGACGGCCGGCCTTGTGCACGGCCCCCGTCGTACGACCGAGGTTCCGGCCACGTGTCGCCGAGTGCGCGAGGACACGGGCCCGGATCGGCGCCCACCCCGGTGACCTGCTGGTCCTGGTCTCCGCGGGATCGTGGGGAGTGGGTGCCGTGCGGGAGACCGCGCGCATTTTAGTGAGTTCCGGCCGCTACAGGCCGGTCGTCCTGTGCGGGCACAATGCCCGGCTCCGGAACCGTCTGGGCGGTGGTGGGACGGTGCTGGCGCTCGGCTGGCGGGACGACGTGCCCGAGCTCATGTCGGCGGCTCACGCGCTGGTGGACAACGCCGCGGGGCTGACCTGCGTGGAGGCTTTCGCGGCGGGGCTGCCCGTCGTCTCCTACCGGCCCATCCCAGGTCACGGTCGCGACGGCGCGCTGGCGATGGCACGGGCGGGGTTCAGCGTTCACGCCCCCGACGCCGCGGCTCTGCTCGACGCTCTGGACCGGCTGCGGGACGAACGGCAACGCGACCTCCAGATCGCCCGGGCGTCGGCTCTGTTCACCTCGCTACCGGCCGTGGCCGCTCTCATGTCCGCTCCAGCGGACCTTCCACCTGCGCCGGCAGGGCCGGCGACCGGGCGAGCGGGAAGCCGCCACAGATGATCAGACCGATGCCCGGGCGAGCGACGCCAGTACGCGCGGGCCCACGGCGATCACGTGCCGTCCCCATCAGGGTGCCGCACAACGTCCTGCTCCGACTTGGCCAAGAACGGGGACCGCCCCAGGATGACGATGCCCGTCACCATCGCGACCAGGCCGGCCGCCTCCCCCGCGAGCGCCCCCGGGGTGACCCGCAGGTGCTCGGCGAAGATCGCGACGCCCAGCGCGATCCCGGTGATCGGTTCCGCGGCGGTGGTGGCCGGCAGCGAGATCCGAAGCGGTGCGGCGTCGAACGCGCTCTGGTTGAGGAACAGCCCCACCACGGCGACACAGGGCAGGACGTACGGTTGCCAGGTCGCGACGACGGCGTGCAGTCCCTCGCGCATCGTGAGCAGTGAACTGCGGGTGAGCACATCCTGAAGTCCGTACAAGACTCCGGCGGCGGACGCCAGCGACATCGCCTTGCTCGGGAGAGAACGCCGGAGTCCGAACAGGACGAACCCCGCGGCGACCACGACCGCCACGAGCACCGCGAGCCACCGCATGGAACTCGGATGAGGCAGATGCCCTCCGTACGGTTGCCCGGAGAACAGGAAGAGCGCCACTCCTCCGCTCACCAGCACCGCGCCCATACATTCCATGAGACCGAAACGTTCCTGGTAGATCACGTGCGCGGCGGTCAAGGCGAACAGCAGGTTCGTCGCGAGAAGGGGCTCCACCTGTGCCAGCCCCTCTACCCGCAGCGCGACCGCGCCGAGGATCTGACCGCACAGCATCAGGCCGATCCCGGCCAGCCACAGTGGCGTGCGGACGAGGTCCAGCAGCAGGCGCGGGCGCAGCATCTCCCCAAGCGGCTCGCGATACGCCGCGTGCTGCTGGGCGACGTAGCCCAGACCGAGAAGGCACGCCGCGCCCAGGGATACCGCGATGACCACTGGTTGCGCCCCTCTCCGGCTCCCGGTCCAGGAACGGCGCTGGAACAGCAGGGCTTCCCATCATCAGCACCCGGGGCTCGAGTGGCTTCCTCCGGCAAGCTTCCGCTGAACAGCACCCGGTCAACTCCTACCCGAACGCCGAGCGGGTTGGTCGCTGTATCCTCGCGCGCGCTTTCGCACAGGTCGTTTTCGCTCCCCAGCCCCGACGCGGGACGGGGTCCTGCCCTTGCTGGCAGGATCCCGTCGAGTTCGGTCGGCCTTGACCCGGTGGACTTCCCCTCGCCCTGCGTTTCCGATTCGCCGGCCGGTTCCTCGACGGCCGGTCTCACCTCCCTTCCGTTGTGCTCGTGGTAGCTGGTGGGTCGTTGCCGCGTCTTTCACTGGGAGGAACCGGAGATGGCTTCCACCAACTCGAGCAGCTGCGTCGCGAGATCGGCCTGGCTGATGATGCCGACCAGTTCCTTGTTCTCCAGCACAGGCAAGCGACGGATCTTGTGCTCGGCCATCTGGTGCAGTACCTCGTCGATGTCCGCGTCGACATCGATACACCACACATGGGCTTGTTCGATGAGGTCGCCGGCCTTGACTTCGGCTGGGTTCTTGCCCTTGGCGATGCACTTCACCACGATGTCGCGGTCGGTGATGATCCCCTTGAGCCGGTTGTCCTCGCCGCAGATCGGTAAGGCACCGACCTTCAGTTCGGCCATCCGCCGGGACGCGTCGGTGAGGTTCTCGTTGATCCCCAAGCACTCACAGCCCGGGTGCATGAAATCACGTGCTGTAGTCATGGTAAATATTCATCCTATGAGGCCCGTTCGCCGGTTCCCCTGCTCTGTCCGCAAGGATTGAAACTCGTTCGAGGCATCCTTGACCTGGATATTTCGAGCAAGCGGATGATCACGGCCGAGCTGTTCGACGATCACCGGATCCACGTCGCCGCTCCCATTCGCCGAGTTGCCAAGAATCGAACGGTTCGCGCCGGACGGCTCCGGCCCAGCTCGCGTCGACCTCTCAAGGCAGAGCGGGCGGTGCCCAGGATCGTGAGGTCCCATGACCTTTCTTACACGGCCAGGCCATGTCTCGGTGCCGCACGGACGTGCGCGCGTTCGCCTTGCTTCCCGATGAGACTCAGGTACTCGACGGGACCAGCGCTGGTGGCCCCGAACCAGTGCGGGGTGCGCGTGTCGAACTCCGCGGCCTCCCCGGGCTTGAGGATGAGGTCGTGTTCCCCGAGTACAAGGCGGAGCGTTCCGTTGAGGACATAGACCCAGTCGTAGCCCTCGTGGGTGCGCAGGTCGGGTTCTGCGTCGTCGCCTCCGGTCGGGAGGACGAACTTGTAGGCCTGGATTCCTCCGGGCCTACGGGTCAGCGGCAGGATGACCGAGCCGTCGCCGCAGGGGATGGGACGCAGATTGATGCGGGGGTCGCCGGTCGGCGGCGCATCGACGAGCTCGTCGAGTGTGACCCCGTGGGCGCGAGCGAGCGGAAGCAGCTGCTCGAGCGTGGGACGTCGCAGGCCCGCCTCGAGCCGGGACAAGGTGCTGGTGGAGATGCCGGTCTCCTCCGCGAGGTCGGCGAGCGTGACGTCTCGATGCAGCCGAAGGCGTTTCAACCTCGGTCCGACAGCGTCAAGAGTGCGGTCAATGGCTTCATCCATCCCGCCATTTTGCCATTCGGCAACAACGTTTGCACATCCGCCTTCTCTATCAGCACCATAAAGAACGAACCGAGGAACGCACCCGCATAGGGGGGTGCACGATCTGCCGGCGCGGGTGAGCCCGGCGGAGCTGCTGGCACGTGGCCGCGACGAGGTCACCGGCTACGGCGGAGCGATCATCGCGAACGAGGAGGACGACCTATGACGCACGGATTCGACAAGGACTACTGGGAGCGGCACTGGCAACAGGGGCGAGCTGGGGACCCCGGATCCATGGGCGGCAACCCGCCGAACCCGTACCTCGCTCGTGAGACCAGCGGCCTGACACCGGGCACGGCACTGGATGCGGGGTGCGGCGGCGGTGCCGAGGCGATCTGGCTTGCCTCCCACGGCTGGCACGTCACCGCAGCCGACATCTCGTCCGAGGCCCTTGGCCGCGCTGCCGAGCGCGCGGCGACGAGCGGGGCCCCCGAGCGCTTGCAGTGGGTTGAGGCGGATCTGAGCGTCTGGAGCCCGGGCGCGCAGTTCGACCTGGTCATGACCCACTACGCCCACCCGGCGATGCCCCAGCTGGAGTTCTACGACCGCATCGCCGGATGGGTGGCTCCCGGCGGCACGCTGCTCATCGTGGGGCACCTGCACACCCCGGGCTCTACCGGCCACGGGCACCACCCCCCTGCCGAAGCGTCGGCCACCTCCGCGGCCATCACCGCGCGCATGGACGGCATGGAGTGGGAGATCGTCACCGCCGAAGAGCACCTCCGCACGCTCACCGGCCACGGGGGCCGAGCGGCCCCCCTCCACGATGTCGTCGTGCGCGCCACCCGACGCCGGTGATCACACCATCCGACAGCGCCAGAGCCCGTTGCGCCGGCGCCGATTCTCCTTGCCTTCTTGAAAGGAATCCCATGAGTACGAACCGGTCCCCAGACGCGGGAGCCCCCGACCCGACCATCCAAGACCCACGACAACGACGTACGATCTTGGTCGGGGTCTGCATCGCGCTCATGGCGGTCATCGCTTCGGTGTCCGGGCTGAACGTCGCCCAGCCGGAGCTCACCGTCGCGTTCGACGCCTCGCAAACCGAGGTCCTGTGGTTCATCAACATCTACACCATCAGTCTGGCCGCGTTGCTCCTGCCGCTCGGCGCCATGGGCGACCGGTGGGGCCGCAGGCCGGTGCTGCTCGCAGGCCTGCTCGTCTTCGGAATGGCGAGTGCGGCGGCCGGCCTCGCCACGTCGTCCGAGATCATGCTCGCCGCGCGTTTCCTGAGCGGCGTAGGCGCAGCGATGATCATGCCGGTCACCCTCGCCGTCATCACCTCGACCTTCCCGGACGAGGAGCGCTCCAAGGCGATCGGCGTGTGGACCGGCGTCGCCGGCGGTGGAGGCATCTTGGGGATGTACCTGTCGGCCGTCCTGGTCGACCTGGCGAGCTGGCGGTGGCTCTTCGTCCTGCCGGTCGTGCTCGTCGTCGTCGCCATCGTCATGGCGCTGCGATCCATCCCTAGCTCGCGTGAGGCGTCAGGGCACGGGTTCGACGCCGTCGGTTCGCTGTCGTCCGTGGTCGCGGTGGTCGGGCTCGTCTTCTTCCTCCACGAGGGCCCCGAACGAGGCTGGACCGCGCCCGCGACGCTACTGAGCCTCCTCGTCGGCGTCATCGCCGCTGTCGGCTTCGTGGCATGGGAGTTGCGCCGACAGGCTCCACTCCTCGACGTCCGCCTGTTCCGCGAGCGAGGTCTCGCGAGCGGTTCCGTGTCGCTCTTGACGGTCTTCGGCGTGCAGGCAGGGATCTTCGTGGTCCTCTTCCCGTACTTCCAGGCGGTGCTCGGCTGGTCCGGCCTTCGCTCCACCCTGGCGCTCATGCCGATGGCGCTGCTGATGATGTTCGCCTCCGGCCTCGCCCCGCAGGTAGCCGCGCGCATCGGCAGCCGCTCGACGATGGCCTCAGGGATCTTCCTGGGCGGCGCGGGGCTGGTCCTCATGGCCACCTTCGTCTCCGTCGACGGCGGCTACCTCTCGATCCTCCCCGGCATGCTCGCCATGGGACTCGGTATGGGTTTGACGATGACGCCCTCCACCGAGGCCATCACCACCGCCTTGCCGCGTGAGCGTCAAGGTGTCGCGTCCGCGCTCAACGACGTCACCCGGGAGTTCGGCACCGCGCTCGGTGTCGCGCTGCTCGGAGCGGTCCTGACCGCCGGCTACCGCGGCGCCATCGACTCCCGGCTCGACGGAGTGCCGGACGACGCCGCCGACACCGCCCGCGAGGGCGTCGCCAACGCCCTCGCGGCCGCCGACGGGGTCGGCCCCCAGGCGCAGGCGCTGACCCGAGCCGCCCAAGAGTCCTTCGTCGACGGCTGGCAGCAGGCCATGTGGGCAGGCGCGGTAGTCATGGCGGTCCTGTTCGTCTACGTTCTCGCGCGAGGTCCGCGGCAACGGACCCAGAGTTCCGGTAGCGACAGCCGTGAATCCAGCGATGTAGTCGCCGACCTGCGCTGACTACGGCCGGCGTTCGGGACGAGCTCCATCCAAGCTAAGGCCATCCATTTCAGCACCCTCACCGGTATCTGCCACGTCCCGGGCTGCCAGGCCGGCGACTTGATCACCGTCGACCCGCCGGCTGGTTCTCCAGGCCGCGTTCGTAGCGGTGATGACAGAGCTCGCACTTGCGGCCGTGGCAGATCGTGCGGGCGAGGGAGTGGCGGTTCCTGCAGCAAGGCGCAGATCGCGCTCCAACCCAACCGGCGGACGCGCCGATGATGACCGCGGCCACCCTCCCCGTCTCACCACCTCATGGGTGAGAGAAGGTGTCTTCGAACTCCATGGATCCGGACTTGATCATGGATACGCAGGCTGGCCCGTCGGGCCCGCGCGACCTTTAGGCTTCAGCCCGTGAAGAGGGACGACTTACCCGGGCGCACCGTCGCCGCCGTCGCAGTGCTGATGATGAACTTGGCCCTGTTGATGGCCACGGGGTTCGCCATCAACTGGGCACGCAACCGCGGCGTGCTGTGCGACGGCGCCACCGTGCTCTGCTCGGGCGGAGACCCCACTCCCGCGCAGTGGCAGGCGGAGATGACCTTCCGCTCCACCGTCGCGTACGGCTCCTACGCGGTCATGGCCTTGGTCCTGATCGTCAGTGCGGTCATTGCCTGGCGGCGCCGACGCAATGGCATCGTGATCATGCAGCTCACGGCCCTCACGGCCGTGGCGGCGCTCGCTGCCCTGTGGGAGCCGTACGTTCCGCTGCACGGATAGATCTTTGCTCTGCGCCTGGCGTCGAGCCTCCGAGATGGAGAGCATGTTTCCCGGTCATGCGGCTTGCGGCGACACCTTTCGCGCGTGACCCATGGCCGTGCACCTTGCCGTGGCTGGGGTTCGTGCCGGAATACATCTGGTCGGTGCCGCCGGCGGCGGTTCAGCGGGTCTTTCGGAGGTTACGTGGCCGCCACCTACCACCGTGCCGACAGCGAGAACGGTGACCATATCGACGACCCGTCCGAAGACGCCATCTACATGTTGATCAACGACCTGAACGACAGCGACAACAAGTTGGTCGTCATCCAGCCCGACGAGGACGACCCCGCTTGGTACGTCTCAGGGGTCGTCCTCGACACGGGCGAGGGCTACGAAGTAGTCCGCCGTGAGACCCGTAGCCGCGAGCACGATGTCACCATGGACGACGACATCAGCGAAATCGCGCACGAGATCGTCTCGTGGCTCAAGGGCCGGAGCCGCCCCAGGCCAACAAGCTGAGGCGGCAGCGTTCTTAAGACACGGCCTGGCGCGCCACGCGGTAGCGGAGGTAGACGACTCTTGAGCTGAAGGTGCGGGTCTCGACGAGTTCGAGATCCACCCGGCGCTCGCGCTGGGGAAAGAATGGAATGCCACCGCCAACCAGCACCGGGTAGACCCTGGCCCGGTACTCGTCGATCAGACCCAACGCGGCGGCCTCGGCGGCGAGAGTCGCGCCGCCGATCGCGATGTCGCCCTCCCCCGGCTCGGCTCACAACCGCTCGATCTCCTCCACCAGGCCGCTAGAGGCCAGGCGCGCATTGCCCTGCACCGCCGACAGAGTGGTGGAGAACACCACCTTCGGGAGCGACTTCCAGATCGCGCCCCACACGAGCCTTGAGTCGTCGAGCGATGGATCCTGGTCGGCGGTCTCCCAGTACAGCATCGTCTCGTACAGCCGTCGTCCCAACAGGTGGACGCCGACTTCTTGTATCTGGTCGGTGTTGAAGCGAAAGACGTCCTCGTCGGGTGCCGTCCAGTCGAAGCCGCCGTCCGGCCCGACGACGTAGCCGTCAAGTGAGACGCTCATCGAATAGGTCACGCTGCGCACCAGAAGTCCTCCTCGGTAACCGGTTCGACAGTACGACCGCCGGACGCCGCAGGACTCATCACGGCTCGCGGGATCCCCTCAGATCTCCCCGCCCCATCATCACGAAGGGCGGCGAGCTTTCAAGACACGGCTTAGTGAAACACCAGGGTGGAGCCGGTGCGCGAGTTTTGGCACGGCACACGGCTGGCAGGACCGCATGCCCATCCTCCACCTGCGCGAACTCCTCAGCATCGTGGCCCACGGCGACGACGACCGGGGCGCGGCCGACCAGGTCCGTCAGGCCGTCGCCCCCTTCCGCCGCCGCTGAGCCGATCAGGCCTCCCGGGTCAGGAACTGGTGGAGGCTCCGGCAGGCCCGGATCAGCGAGGTCGAACCGCGCTTCTTCGTGTGGGCGGCCACCTCGGGGATCTCGCCCCGCGCGCCGACCCACGTGGCGATGTCGGTGGCCAGCACGACGGCGTCGGTGTGCAGAGGCTGGGCCCGCTCGCCCTCCCTCGGGAGGAAGGCGGCCAGGAAGTGGCGCAAGATCGTCCATACCTCCGCGTGCGCGCCCTGCTTGGCGGCCAGCTCCAGTGAGGGCAACGCGGGGTCGACCTCGTAGCGGGTGCGGCGGCCGAACAGGCCCAGCAGGCGGCCCGTCTCGGCGGCGGGGAGCGCGCCCTTGGCCGCCAGCTGAAGCAGTGGGGGCACCGCGTCGTCGCCCTCCAGGGTAAGGAAGTAGGCCAGGACCAGGGCCGTCGCCGGGCCGGACGCGCCTTCGGCCAGGGTCAGGTTGCGGAGGTCGTCGATCGCGATGTCGGGCGGGTCGAAACGGTCGATCAGGCCGATCGCCAGATGGGCCGCCGCGAGCTCTCGGTGGTGGGGCGTCATGCCGGGCCAGAAGTGACGTGACACGCGCCGGAACGGGCGCATCCCAGGCGCGGTCAGCAGGGCGTCGAGGTGGGCGAGACCGGTGGGCTCCACGGGTTGCCAGCTCACGTTGGCGATGCCGCGCTGGTCGAGGACGTGGTCGTCGTAGGGCACGACGCGGGAGCCGAGGTCGAGGGTCCAGGTCAGCTCCACCTCCGGGGGTGGGGGCGCGCCGCGCTCGAACCAGCGGGCCACCACCGCAGCGGCCGCCGAGCCGATGCCCTTCGCGCGTTCGGCCAGGTCGGGGGCGGGACTGGGCGGGAGCCGTAACAGGGCCTGTTCCAGGTCAAGCGGGAGCGGTTCGCAGCCGGATTCCGCGCACACGGCCAGGCGGTCGAGCAAGGTCTCGGGGTCGAGGTGGCCGTCGGCGCGGGTGGGGGTGGCCAGCAGTACCGGGGGCAGGGCTCCGGCCTTCGCCGCGCGCAGGAGTTCGTCGAGGCGGGACAGGAGGAAGGCGTGGGGGCGGGCGCAGGTCGCGCCTTCGGGTCGTAGAGGTCGGTCTGGACGTCGATCGTCCGCAGGATCTCCTCCTGTACGTAGTCGGGCATCTCGTGGAGCGGGACGACCGTGCGGAGGCCGGGGAACAGCTGGAGGGCCGTGGCCGCGACGTTCACCATGCCGTCGTACAGGGCCTGCCCGAGGTCGCCGGACAGGCCGGGGAAGGCCTGCTCCGCGTCGGCCCGCTGCTCCTCGGAGATCGTCTTCCGGTACGACGGGCGCTGCCTCGGCGGACGGGACATGGGCGGCCCCGGATCTTCGCCGGGGTTGACGAGTTCCCTGGCCAGCGCGGTGCACCAGTCACGCGGGGACTGCCACGTCGGCGCGTCGTAGAGCACCGGCCGCAGGTGTTCGCCGAACCGCCGGGCCAGCGTTTCCTTCAGGGAGTCCGGGTTCGTATGTGCCTCCCGCGTGACCGCCGCCAGCCACGCCTCGACGTCGATCCAGCCGATCTCCTCCGGCGGGCCGCTCTCCAGGCCGGAGGTGGGGAACGGGCCGGGGATGGTGGCCTCGGGTAGGCGGCCGGGGGTGAAGTCGCTGGTCCAGCCTTCGGTGAAGCGCTCGAAGAGCTGCCGCGCTGAGGCCGGGGGCAGCAGTTCGGCCGCCTCCAGGATCGGGGCGTGGTCGGTGAGGTGGTCGGCGTGCTTGAGGGTGAGGGTGACCGCGCGGTCGCGCACCTCGTGAGAGGCGTGCGCGTACGCGTTGGTCAGCGCGGTGACGTGGTCGGCCACACGTTCCGGTGTGGTGGCGAGGTCGCGGTCGAGCCAGGTCAGGCCCTTCACGGCGAGCTTGGCCTCTTGGCGGAAGGTCATCGCCTCGATGGCCTCGGCGACGTCCGCCGGGTCGAGCCGCGCCTGGCGCACCTGCTGCCAGGCCAGCTCGGCTACCGGGCCCGGCGCGGCGGGCAGCAGACGCAGGTAGTCGCGCAGCCGCCCGGCCGACTCCTCTCGCGTGGGCGCCACGAGCGTGTGCAGCCGGACGAAGAAACGCAGGTCCCGCGCGTCGCCGCCGAGCAGGAAACGGCTCACGCAGCCGGTGATGATCTGCTCGCGCGGCAGCGTGCGGACGGCCAGGGCCAGCCAGCGGGACGGCTTCGGGGTGAGCGTCTCGTTGACCAGCGCCCGGCCCGCGCCGGCCGCCTCGAAGATCTTCGGAAGCAGGTGGGGCGTGAGCGGGTCCTTGGCCACCCCCACGGCCGACAACCAGGCCGCCACCAGCGGCTCGTGGTCGGGTGGGGTGGCCTCGCCGTCGCGCAGCAGTTCCAAGGCCAGCGGCACGATCCGGTCGTCGGGACGGCGGATGCGGCGCGCGAGCCGTACCGCCAGATCGGCACGCCAGGCCACCGGGCGACCGGAGACCGCCTTCACCAGCCGGTGCGGGCTCGGCGCGCCGGTCCAGCGGGGATTGAGGTCGCGCTTCATCAGCCAGGTGACCACCCCGGCCGGGCCGGGGATGGTCGCCGCGCCCACCATCATCAGCACCTCGGACCGGCCGGTGACCGGGTCGTCGGCGGTCCAGCCGAAGGCGTTCCCGTCGACGGTGGTGGCCGGCAGCAGGCTCTCGCGGAGCTCGGCGAGCAGGCCCGGCAACCCGGCGGCGACGGTGGCCCGCTCGGCGTCGGTGAGCTTGGGCAACCGCAACGCCAGGCCCTCGGCGTCGCGGTTGAGCACGAGATTCCTGATCTCGGTACGGATGTCGTCAGAGGTCATGACGTGGCTCCGGTGAGCTGGGCGTGAAGGCGCTTGCACTCGTGGACGAAGCGGATCGTCCGGCGGCTGCGCGCGAACTCGGCGACAACCGGGATCTCCCCGTGCGCGCCGGTCCAGCGTGCCACGTCGCCGGCGAAGGCGACGAGTTCGGCGTGGGTCACGGTGATGCGCTGCCCCTCGCCCGGCAGCATCCCGGGCAGCAGGGCGCGCAGGATGCGCCACACCTCGTGGTGGCCGCCGGCGTGGGCCAGCTCGGTCAGGGCCGCGATGGCGGGGCGGGTCTCCCGCCAGGTGCGGCGCAGCACCAGCGCGAGCTGGCGGCCGATCGCCTCGGCGGGCAGCTCGCCCCTGGCGGCCATGCTCAGGACCAGCGGGATCATGCCGGGCACGCTGTCGGCCAGGAGAAAGGCGAGGATCACCGCCGTGGACTCGCCCATCGGGCCCTGGGAGATCTCCAGGCCGGTGATCTCCGTCGGCGTCACCCACGCGCCCCAGCGGCCGCGCAGCAGGAGGGGCAGGAAGTTGACGGCCACGACCTCGCGGTGCGAGGGCAGCATGGCGGGCCACGCCCGGAGCGTGCTGCCGGACTCGTCGACCGTCCAATCGAACGGCTGACGCAGCAGCACCTCGTCGATCAGCCGATGGCCGGTCGGGGCCGTCACCCGCAACACCGGCTGCAGCCCGACCTCGGTGAAGTGCTCCGGTTCGCCGTCGCCGAACTCGACCATGGACGCGTCCACCATGTGGCGCCACACGTGGCCGCACTCGGGGTCGGCCATGCCGTCACCGGCGAGCCAGCGGGCGGCCGAGCGCGCCGCCTCCGAGTCGACCTTGGCGGTCCGGTCGGCCGCAGTCTGGTGGCTGCCCCGGGGCAACCGCAGCAGCGCCTGCGCCAGGTCGGCCGGGGGCGGCTCCACCCCGGCGGCGGCGCAGGTCTCCAGCCGGTCGACCAGCACGTCGGGGTCGAGGTGGCCGCTCATCCAGGTCGGCGTGGCCAGCAGCACAGGCGGCAGGGTGCCGTTTCGGAGGGCCTCGGCGAGTTCCGCGTAGCGGTGCAGCAGGAAATCGTGGGGCGGGGAGACGCGATTGGGGTGGGGCAGCTGGTTGCGCCGCCGCCACTCGTCATGCTCGGGCAACTCCTCGGGCATGAAGGAACGCAGCCGGGGCGGGACGAAGACGACGGTCACCTGCACGAGCGGCTCGCCCGGGCTCGGCGGGGGCACCTGCTCCTCTGCCCGCATCGCCGCGATCCGGGCGGGGTCCACGCCGAGCTCGGCCATACGCTCGTAGGCGCGGTCGAGGATGAAGGACGGCATGGCCTCCACGGAGTCGTCGTACAAGACGCCAGGCCTCGTCCGCACCGGACGGAGGCGATCCGGCAGTCTGTCGTCGTAGATCTCCACGTCCTCGTCGTCGGCGCCGAAATACCTTGGCTGCTCGACGTCGGTGGGGAAGCCGTACAGGTGGATCCGGCCCCTGGCGAAGGGGATCTGCCGGTCGCCCTCGTGTGCCACCGCCCCGTCCGGGCCGTCGTCGCTGGTCCAGGTGATGAAGAAGGCGCGCAGCGGGGTGTCGTCGTCGAGGTAGCGGCCAGGCCGGTAGGCGCCGCCCACCATGATCCGCCGGGGCCTCGGCTCCGGGTCGGGCTCCTCGCCACGGGTGAGGGCGCGTACTCCCACGGAGTGGTTCGCGCCGTCCCAGAACTTCTCCGGTTCGATCGGCGGCAGCTCCGGCACACTCCCGGGAGTGACGAGCTCGGCGGACAGCGCCGACTGCCAGTCGTCGGGGTCGAGGCGCACCTCCCTGGACCGCCAGTAACCCTGGTCCTGCTCGACGTGGGGCTTGAGCTTGCGGCGCAGTTTCGCCCGGTCGTCGGCGATCCCGGCGACGAAGGCCGCCAGCCAGCGCTCCTGGCCGATCCAACGCTCGTGGTAGTTGGGGGAGATCGACGGCTCGGGGAACCGCAGCGGCTCCGGCAGCTCGGGCAGCGGCGGGAACTCCTTCTGCTCCAGCGGTTCCTCGACCGGGGTCTCCCCGCCGAACTGCTCGGCCAGCTTCGCGCCCAGGCCGGCGGGGAGGTGGCCGACGCCGTCGAGGATCGCCCCGGTGTGGTCGGCGAACAGGTCGGCGTATTTCAGGGTCAGCTCGGCCGCGCGGTTGCGCACGTCGAAGGACTTGTGCGCGTACGCCGTGGTCAGCGCGGTCACGAAATCGGCGGCCGCCTCGGGCGTGGCCCGGATCGCCTGGTCGAGCCAGCGCAGGCCCGTGGCGGCGAGCTTGGCCTCGTCCCGGAAGGTGAGCGCGTCGACCGCCTCGACCAGGTCGGCGTGGTCGAGCGGCATCGCCCCGCGCACCTGCCCGGCGGCCAGCTCGGCGACCGTGCCCGGAGCCGACGGCAACAACCGCAGGTAGTCGCGCAGGCGGGGCGCGGACTCCGCGGGTGTGGGGTCGAGGAGCATGTGCAGCCGGACGAAGAACCGCAGGTCCTGCGCCTCGCCGCCGCGCAGGAAACGGCTCACGCAACCGTCGAGCACCTGCTCCTTGGGCAGGTCGCGGGCGGCGGCGGCCAGCCAGCGGGTTGGCTGGGGCTCCAGCCGCTCGTCACGGAGGGCACGGCCCGCGCCGTCGGCGTCGAAGACACGAGGCAGCAGCACGGGGGTCAGTTGGTCATCGGCCACGCTCGGCGCGGCCAGCCAGGCGGCCACCAGCGGGTCGTGGTCGGGCGGCACGGCGCCGGACTCACGCAGCAGCGCCACGGCCAGCGGCGCGATGCGGTCGGCGGGACGGCGCACCCGCTGGGCCAGCCGGACCGCGACATCGCGACGCCACTCCCAGGGGCGGGTGGCCGCCACCCGGCACACCTGGGCGACGTTGGGGTCCTCGGCCCAGCGGCGGTTGACGTCGCGGGCGGTCATCCACGTCACGGCGGCCGCCGGGCCGGTGATGACGCCGACACCGGTCAGCAGCAGCCCGTTGGCCAGTTCGTCGAGCAGGTCGCCGACCTCCCAGGAGGCCATCTCCTCGAAGTCGTCGGGATGCTGGGCTCGCACCTGCTCGGTGCGGGCGCGGCGCAGCTCCTTGACGAGGCCGGGCAACCGCCCGCCCAGCTCGGCGCGCTCCTCCTCGGTGAGCGTGACCAGCCGGTCGGCCAGGCGGGTGACCTGGTTGCGGGTGACCAGGTCGCAGATCTCCGTCCAGAGGGTCATCGGGAGACCGCCACGGCGGCGCGGGCGACGATGCGGGCGGCCAGGACGTGTTTGCACGGCCCACGGGAGCCGCGATGGTCCCACCACCACTCGCAGGTGCAGGAGTCGTCGGCCAGCGAGACCCGGCGCGCGCCGCCCGAGGTGTGGACGGTGGCCAGCTCGCCTTCGAGGTGCACGGCGCCCGCGTCGACGAGCTTGCGCGCCTTGGCCAGCCGCGGGTTGAGCAGGATCACGTTGTCCTTGTCATAGGGCAGCTCACGGTGGAAGTGGGCGGCCTCCGACAGGTCGTAGCCGACCCGGCCGGCGACGCCGAGCTGC
Source organism: Sphaerisporangium viridialbum (assembly GCF_049674955.1). GTDB lineage: Bacteria > Actinomycetota > Actinomycetes > Streptosporangiales > Streptosporangiaceae > Sphaerisporangium > Sphaerisporangium viridialbum. Next base: position 5,482,599 of record NZ_CP187232.1, read on the forward strand.
GTCAGCGCGGCCCGCACCCGGTCGGCGGGGATACCCGCGCGGTCGGCTAGCAGGCCGATCTCGACCTCGGGCTCGAAGTTGAGCAGCATGCCCACTACGTCGGCGTCGTTCTCGGCCTCGTCGGTGGCCAGGTCGTCGAGCACCGCGCCCTCGCCGGAGAAGCCGCGCCACCGCTCGGGCGAGAGGGTGAGCGTGTAGCGCATGCCGGGAAGCTCCAGCTCCCAGGCGCTGGAGGCGGCGTCGGCCGGGCCGTACACCCGGAGGGACTTCGCGAAGCGCAGCAGTGGCAGGAGGGTGCCGAGCCGGTTGGGGCCGGCGAGCTGGACCGAGCCCGGAACCTGACGGTCGGAGACCTTCAGCTCACGCCCCGCCTGCGCCACCCACACCGTGCCCTTCTTGGGCAGCCCGCGCAGGAACCGCACCGCCGCCATGCCGGTCAGCTCACCGCGCTGGTCCATGCCCGAGGCGATGACCTGCACCTCGGCGAATCCGCGTAACCAGCGCTCGGGCAGCGGCACCTTCTTCTCCACCACCGCGCCGTCCATCGTGGTCACGACCAGCTCGTCGAGGCCTACCCCCAGGTGCAACGGGTCACGCGCGCCGATGCGCGCCAGCGCCTCCCGGAGCGGCGCGTTCACGTCGACGTTGGTGGTGCCCCGGTCGAACACCTCGCCGTCGAGCGTGCCGTTCAGCAGATCAAGCCGGGCATACACGCCGCCACAGGCCGAGAACGACTCGAACCGCAACCGGTCTCCGTTGCACGTCACCACCGGATCCCGCACCCAGCCGGGTCGCGCCTGCGGCTGGTGGTAGTGGGCCAGCGCCACATCGGCGACGCCGAGCAGGCCCGCCGCGGCGGAGGCCGCCTGGGTCACCACGCCGCTGAAGAACCGGGGGGCCACGGCCGGGCCGGACAGGGCCCGCCCGCCGGAGGTCGCCAGTCCGAGACGACCGTCGACAAGGGAGGAGGGCGCGGCGTACGTGTACGCCTGCGTCGCTGAAGTCATGGCCGGGACATTAGATCGCCCCACCGACAAATGAACACGCCCCAGGTCACGGCGTCGTTGGCGGCGGCGATCCGGGTGTCGAGTTCGTCTTTCTTCACGCGGCCCAGGGCGAAGTGTTCACGCGGCACCGATCCCTGGACCAGGCTGCTCCGCTACGAGCCCTGCCAGCCCCAGTCGCAGCCGATATCAAGGTCACCCGCCGCGATCGCCTCGGTGGACTGATCCGTGAGTATACGCAGGCCGCGTAGGGTGGCTGACTTTCTGGCACCCACAGGGTTCGGCTCGGGGACGGCGTGGCCGCCTGGCAGTTGGCCCGGCCGGTACAGAGCACTGGGGGTCATTGCGAAGATGTCGTCGTCGGCGGCCGCAGCCCCTGGGGAGCCGTCTTCTGCTGTCGGGTCGAGCCCTGGGGCGCAACGAGGGACGCATCGAAGATCAAGGAGTGGGATGCCGCTCGCCGTCGAACGACACTTCCCCGTCAGCGCCGCTTCCCGGGTGAGCGGAAGCGACTCGGGGTGGGCTGGAGCGTCAGCCGTAAGGGCACGGTAAACCATGATTCCCTCGCAGCCCACGGCTTCGGTCAATACCGCAACCGTTGCAGCGGATCACCGAGCGTCCACATGGCGTTGACCCGATCGGCGGTGCGGGCGTAGGCCACTCGTGGACGTCGGGGAGCAGCGGGCCGGCGGCGGTCAAGCGCTCGCGCAGCAGCTCGGTGTCCGGAGTGTCGGCCAACCTGCCGCTGCTGGCTTTCGTCCATGCTTAAGGCCATACCCAGCGCGAGGAAACCGCAGGTCGCACCTGCACTCAGGAGTAACTTACCGTCTGGCCGGGCGAGGCGACGGAGGCAACACACAGCTAGACAAGAGCACCGCTGGCGCTGACAGCGCCACCTTGGACGTGGTCGCGGAGCATCTCCCCCAAGGCCTTGAGGCGGTCGGCGAGCATGGCCAGTTCGTCCGCCTCCTCGAGGAGGTCATCATCGTCGACCTCGCGGCGATCGTAGAAGTCGACCTCGTAGCCGCTCTCCCCTTGGTTGGCCAACGGACTGCTCTTCCAGGTCCTCCCCGAACGCGAAGAGAAGGCCCGCGTCGCCATCGCCTCCAACGAGAGCTTCGGCGGCTGGACCAAGACCTTCACCGACCCTCGCCTCTGCGCCGCCATCGTCGATCGGCTCACCTACGGCGGCAACATCATCGAAACCGGCACCGAGTCTTACCACCTCGCCCTGACCCAAGCCCGTGTCGAGCAGCACATCGCAGGATGATCTCTCCACGCTCACACAGGGCTTCTGATTCGCTTATGCCATGGGCGACAACCTCACAGGTGATGAAGACGCGCCACAGACCACTTTGTGGCGGACGTGGCAGGCACTGCCGCAGAAGCTGCGTGAGCAGGTGGCGCACCGTCTCAGCGCGCCTGTGGTGGGCTTCACCCCCCGACCCGGCGGCTTCTCCGGGGGCGTACTTGGCGTATTGCTCCTATCCGATGGTGACCAGGTCTTCGTCAAGGCGGCCCCGGCCGACGATCTTCATGCTGAGGACTACCGCACTGAGGCGCACATCGGATCGCGACTGCCCCCGGAGATTCCAAGTCCCCGGTTACGGTTCGTCGTCGAGCAGGCCGGATGGATCCTTTTGTGCTTCGACGTCGCACCCGGCCAGATGCCACATGAGCCATGGCACCCCGGCGAACTGGCCATGGTGCTACGGGCACTGACTGCCTCCGCACACGCGCTGACGCCCACCCCGATCACCGGCCTGCCTACGGTGACCGACCGGATGGCAGGACGCTGCCAGACCTGGCGAGCGCTGGAACGCGGCGAAGCCCTGGACACATTGACCATCGACGACCTCGATGACTGGGAGCGGCAACACCTGGACAGACTGGCCAGGATCGAAGCTGACTGGGCCGACATGGTCAAAGGTGACACCCTGCTCCACTTCGACCTGCGCTTCGACAACTGCATGATCGGCGAGGATGGCACCGCGCTGCTGGTCGACTGGGGCCGAGCATGCACCGGCCCTGCCTGGGTCGACCTCGTCTGCCTGCTTCTGCAGTCCAACCTGGGCGATCTCGACCCCCAGGGATTGTTCCTCGGCCATCCGCTCGGCCGCACCGCCGAAACGCAGGCCGTCGATGCGTTCCTTACCGCTCTGGCAAGCTACTGGACCCACACAGCAACACTGCCTGGCCCTGCACACGCACCTCATCTACGGCGAAGGCGCGAGGAGTCCCGAAAAACAACAATCAGATGGCTTCAACACCGCTGGAGCCGATAACGACCGGTCTCATCACAGCCGAGAACGTGCGGAACGGCCAGCCCAGACAACCATGCGCTGCCGATTCTCATAAACATTTCTGGCCCTGATGATCGCCTAGCGCTGCCCGAAGTCACCTACAAACGCTGTCGCTTGCCACCGACGAAGTCAACCACGTGACCCGCACGCAGCAGGTCGAGTGCGGTCGTCATACCGATCCCGGACGAGGCTCCGGTGACCAGACATACCTTCATCGTTCACACCCTTCTGGTGTTGTGTGTTCAGTACTGATGCAGCCGGGACGCGGCGAGGTCGACGCCGCGGGCCGGGTCGAGATTGCGTTACCGACGGGTGCGAGCGTCGGCGACCAGCAACCGGATGCGGTTGCCGGCACGGAACCGGTGCGCGACGGAGGAAGCTGCCGGTGGTGTCGCCTGCTCCGCGCTCGCCGACCGGCCCTGGTCCACCCGCCGTCCACGGTCATGACACCGCACCCCTCCGCGGCGGGCACCTTGTACCCGGGTGGCACGAACCAGATGGAAGTCGTGCCCGTGGGCGCCACTACCAGGTGACCGGCAGGGCGGCCACGCCGTAGATGGTGGCGCGGGGGCGCAGCGGCACGTCCTTCGCGGGTACGGCCAGTCGCAGCCCGGGGAAGCGGCGCAGCAGCGCCGGATAGGCCAGCCGCATCTCCAGCCGGGCCAGCTGCTGGCCCAGGCACTGGCGGATGCCGTGGCTGAAGCCCAGCTGCTGGCCGGCCTGGCGGGTGACGTCGAAGCGGTCGGGGTCCGGGAAGCGGGTCGCGTCGCGGTTGACGGCCGGGAGGGAGATCGTCACGGTCTCGCCGGCTTTGATCGTCCGCCCGGCGAGGGGCACGTCGGCCCTGGCGACCCGGATCGGGCCGATGTGCGTGATGCTGAGGTAGCGCATCAGCTCCTCGACCGCGGTCTCGGCGACGCTGGGATCGGTGCGTACGAGGTCCGCCTGTTCGGGGCGGCACAGTAGCAGGAACGTGCCCAGGCTCAGCATGTTCGCGGTCGTCTCGTGCCCGGCGGTCAGCAGCAGCGTGGCCACCCCGGTGAGCTCCTCGTGGTTGAGCTGGCCGCTGGCGACCAGCTCGCTGAGCAGGTCCTCGCCGGGCTCGGCTCGCTTGCGCCCGACCAGCTCGGAGAGGTAGCCCATCAGCTCCGCGCCCGCGGCGCCCCGTTGCTCGATGGAGTTGTCGAGGTTCACCGCCTGCGCGGTAGTGTCCTGGAAGCGCGAACGCTCGCCGTACGGCACGCCAAGCAGCTCGCAGATCACCAGCGACGGGATCGGCAGCGCGAACGCCTTGACCAGGTCCGCAGGCGCGCCCGCACGGGCCATCTCATCGAGCTGACCGTCGATGACCTCCTGGGTCCTGGGCTCCAGCCGGCGCATCTTCCGCATGCTGAAGTGCCCGGTCAGCAGCCTGCGATATCGGGAGTGCTCAGGGTCGTCCATCGCGATGAAGAAGCCCGGCGGGATCACCAGATCCGCCAACCCCTCGGGCGGCACCAACTCCTTGATCGGCGGCGCGGCGCCCTGCGAGGTGTTGCTGAAGTGCGGGTCATCGAGCACCGCGCGGGCCTCGGCGTAACCGGTGACCAGCCAGCCGAGCCGCCCGTCGGCGTAGATCATCGGGTGCAGCGGTCCGTGGAGCTCTTTCAATACGGCAGGCGGCTCGAACGGGTCCTCCCGCTCGAGCGGCAGCGTCCCAAGGGTTTCCATACCTCCCAGAAAAGCGCACAGATTGCGAAATTGCAACCTATGCATAAACGCAGAGGGTGTGCGGTAGGGTGGCGTCGTGGAAGGTCATCGCGAACGCAAGAAGGTCCGCACCCGCCGCGCGCTGCTGGAGGCCGCGGTGCGGCTGTTCGGCGAGCAAGGCTACGAGCAGACCACCATCGCCGAGATCGCCGCGGCGGCCGACGTGGCGCCCAGGACCTTCTTCGCGTACTTCGCCAGCAAGGAGGATGTGCTCTTCCTGCACGCCGAGGATCGCTGGCAGGTCATGCTCGACGTGATCGCCGGGCGGAAACCGGGAGAGCCCCTGGGGGATCTGCTGAGCCGGATGTTCGAGGCCCTGGTGCGCAGCCTGGCCGAGGACGACGAGTTGGACTTCGCGCTGTCGCCGCTGCGGACGCGGCTGATGTTCACCGAGCCCGCGCTGCGGGCACGCGGGCTGACGCTCATGCTCGAGGGGCAGCCCCTGCTGGCCGAGGCCCTGTGCGAGGTCTACCCCGAGCTGGATCCCGTGGCGGCAGGCGCGGGGGTCGGCAGCTTCATGGGCGCACTGACCGTGGCGGGGCTCATCGCCCAGCAGCAAGGCGGCTCCAACGAGGACGTCCTGGCCGCCGGACGGCGGGGGATCGAGATCGCGGTCAACGGGCTGTCGAGCCTCGACGGTTCCTGACGCGTGGCCGGGCTCCTGTTCACCCCTGCGCGTGCTCGCCCTGACCGGCCTGCTCGCCGCCGGGGTCGGGATCTGGCCAGCCAAAGGTGTTCAACGACGACATGATCGCCTATGAGTGGACCCTGCACGCTCGGGGCGTGGCCATTCCCGATATAGCCCGCGAACCGGTCATCCCACCGGCAAGACCAAAGGCCAAATTGGCCAGCGTCTACCAGTGCCCGACGTGTACTGCAGGTTGACCAGGTCATCCGGTCCGAGGTCCGGCAGCTCGAACGCGTCCGGCGCCGCGGCGAGCTCTTCCCCGGCGTCGAGCAGGCCCGCCTTGGATACGCCCGTGTTCGACACGCGCCCGTCGAACACGCGTCGGTGGGGCATGTCCCCGCCGAGCACGGCCGCCCGGGAGGCGGCCTCCCGGAGCGCCGGGTCGAGCAGGCCGACGGGAACACCCGTGGCGAGCAGGGCCGCGGCGGCCTCGGCGGTGCCCGATCCAGTTCGCCGGAGGGCCACGAGTTGCGGCCCAAGCGGTTGGCGATCGACGTCGCGAAGGCCGCCGTAGCCGTCAGCCAGCGGCGGCAGCGGATGTTGGGGGCTGATAGTCGGGAGCTTTGCAGGGCGTTTGACCACAATTCAGTACGAACGTCGTGCGGAGGGTGAAGGATAGGTCACGGGATTAGGCAAGCATTCGCCAGTTTTATGCAACACTTTCCCGCCTCGGACGGGGTAGTCTTCTTCTGTTCCTACGTTCAGTGACCGTATTCGCGGGTTGAAACGTATGGTGCTCACCGCATGCTTGCTGCCACTTTGACGGGGTAGCCGAGTTCTATACCGTCATCGTAGAATTTGAGGGATCCCTCAAAAGGCTAGTCCGCATCCGAGTTCGGCATTTATTGCGTTGCCTTCTCGGAAATGCGGGCGTAGACGTTGCACGTCTGACGCTGGCGAGATACGCCATCCCCTCTGTCAGCTAATGAGTGGTGGCGGGCGAGTGAGTCAGAATCGCCATGGCCTAATTTGTGAGATCGAACAGATCTCACATTATAAAGCTTGGTGTCGCACGAAAAGAAAGCAGAAAATGAGAAGAACTCGTCGCGGAGTGAGACTCGCGCTCACTGCGTTCCTCGGCATTACAGCCGTTCTCTTCGGGGTCATCGGCACAGGCGGGCCTGCCTTCGCTGACACGCCTCGGGGACACCTTACGTGGGTTAACTTCCGCCTGGGTGATACGGCCAGCGACGCGAATCGCATCAGCTATTCATCCTTCCTGGGGTCGCTCAGGAACGCCGCAGGTCATCTGGATCCCAATCCCAACGTGGGAATGCGGACGCAAAACGCCGGCATCCCGTTCACCTCCAACGGCCTCATTATGCTGAACCTCAGCACTCCTAACGACCAGGGTGGGGTAAATACGGCCCGGGTTTGGGTGAACCCTTCGAACCTTTATGTCTGGGGATTCTCGAACCAGGCGGGCACGACGTGGTCATTCTCTGACCATACCCCGTCCCTTACCCAGGGGTTGATGGAGAGTCCCGTTCGTGGCAGTAGCACGACCATCCTCCCCTCCGACATTAACCGAAACGCGATCTCGCTCGGCTACGCCGGTGGCTACACGGCTCTCTCGCAGGTCGCCCAACGGTCGGTGACGGATATCCAAGTCGGTTTCTTCGACATGCGGGCATCTATTCAGCGACTCGCCACGGTGACGGCTCCCACTGGCGCTGAGCAGCGCACCTTGGTGGCCCGGGCCCTTCAGACGATCATTCAGTCAACCGTCGAGGCTTCGCGCCTCAACGATGTTGAGGGAATATGGCGCACAGCGATGACTGGCTATTCCCAGGCGCCCACGCCGTTGCGCCAACACGAGTTGGAGACCCACTGGCAGGATATATCCAGGTTCCTCTATGCGCGGGTCAACGGGAGCACCGGCACGCTCACGATCCCGAACGTTGGAACGTTGCGCACCACCGCCGATGCGCGCGCCTACCTGGGGATAGCCTTGGGATCGGCTTAGATCCACCCTCCGGGATCTCCCGGTCAGCAGTTCTGAGTCCATGATTCGGAAACGAACCCCTTTGATGCAGCAGAGGTGGTGACGCGGCGGAGCCCTCGTCATTGGCGTGGTGATCTCACTCATCGCACCGGTTACGGAGGGCTCCGCTTGCTCAGTGGTCGGTACTCGAAGTCATCCGGGGGTTGAACGTACGCGGGGCGGAGGATTCTCGGAGCCTATCCCGAACCCAAAGGTTGTCCCGTAACTGCTGGCCACGAGTGAGATGATCTTGATGTGGCTGGTGTGATCACGGCGTCGGAGCCGTCCTGGATAGCCCGTTCACCGGGCTGAGCCCCCGCCTGTTCGGCAAGCTGGTGACCGTACTGCGGCGTGAGGGTGCGGATGCGGTCCGCAAGGGCCGGCCGTGGAGCCTCCCGCTGGAGGACCGGGCTCTGCTGGTCGCGGCGTACTGGCGCACTAACTTGACGATGCGCCAGCTCGACCCGTTCATCAGCAGCGGACCGCATCATCGACCACCTCGGGCCGATGCTCGCGCTCCAACCCCGTAAGCGGTTCGCCAAGGGCACCGTGCTCATCGTGGACGGCACCTTAGTCCCGACCCGGGACCACACGGTGGCGGAGATGCATGCCTCCTTTGCCGCACGCAACCGGCACTCACTCTCGGACTAGAGAGGATCGTGCAAGGGTCAGCGAGCATCGGTCTACCATTCCCGCAGGTCACACAGGTTGAATGGAATCACTGGAATCCAGGAACAAGCCACTGGGCTCTCCCTCCAGGACACGCATCCACATTCCTCCGCCCGCAGAAGAAGGTAGACATGACCGCCAACTATGGATTTAACGCCACCCTGACCGCCAAGCCCGGATTGGGCGATCAGCTGGTCGACCTGCTGCTGACCGGACTGGATGAGGGCAGCCCCGGCGCGAGCGAATACTGCATCGTCTACCTCGTCTCCCGCTCCGCCTCCGACCCCGACGTCGTCCACGTCACCGAAGGCTGGACCAGCGAGGAGGACCACCACCGGATCTTCGCCGGCGAAGCCGCCCAGGCCATCGTGGCGCAGATCGACGGACTGCTGGCCAAGGAATCCGAGCACACCGACTACGTACCGGTCCGCGGCAAAGCCGCCTTCTGAGGACTGCCGGCCAGTCGGCCGGTCCTTCCTCAATCCTCGCAATCCGGCCTGGCGGCACCGCGGGTCTGAGCGCCCCTCAGGTCTGGCGGCTCCGCATCCGTCTCACATCCCCGCCTGCCTCGCAGGCACGGTCAACCGGCGACAGCGCCTGTTGACCGGCCCACTCCTTCCCCGATCACCCGGCACAACCCGACGAAAGGTGCCCACCGTGACCCCGGCCCGACCCGACCTAGACCCCGAGCTGCGCGCGCTGCTCACCGACATGCCCCTCCGGTCCGAACTCGACTCCGAGGCGCTCGCACAGATCCGCCCCTTCTCATCAATGCCGGTCGAGCCTCTTCTCGCAGGTCGCGCAGTCGAACGGCGTGAGGTCACCGTACCCGCCGCGGACGGTGCGCAAATTCCACTGTCGGTCTTCAGCCCCGCCGGAGTCGAGAGCTCCACTGGGGCGCCGTGCATCTACTGGATGCACGGCGGCGGGATGGTCATGGGCGACCGCTTCTCACAGATCGACATCCCGCTGGAGTGGCTCGACCTGTTCGGCGCCGTCGTGGTCTCCGTCGACTACCGGCTGGCACCGGAGGCCACCGGCACGACCCTGGTCGCCGACTGCTACCAGGGACTGCTCTGGATCGCCGAACACGCCACCGAACTGGGCATCGACCCCGCCCGCATTATCGTCGCGGGCGCCAGCGCCGGCGGCGGCCTCACCGCCGGCGTCACCCTGATGGCACGCGACCGCAGCACCCCGGCGATCGCCGCCCAGGTCCTGATCGGCCCCATGCTCGACCACCGCAACATCACCACCTCCAGCCGGCAGTACTCCGGCACACCCGGCGTCTGGACCCGCGAGATGAACGAGTTCGGCTGGCGATCGGTCCTCGGCGACATCGAGGACGAGCAAGTGCCCGGCTATGTCTCACCCTCGGTGGCCGACGACCTCTCGGGCCTACCGACTACCTACATCGACGCAGGCGCGGCCGAGGTCTTCCGCGACGAGGACGTCGACTACGCCACCAGGATCTGGGCAGCCGGCGGCCAGGCGGAACTGCACATCTGGGCGGGAGGCTTCCACGGATTCGACGCCCTGTTCCCGCAGGCCGCAGTCTCCGCCGGGGCGCGCCGGACGCGCAACGACTGGCTCACCCGAGTCCTGACCCCGGCTCCCGCCAGCGGGACCGAGAAGGACTGACGTGGGGGCTCGATAGCCCCGTACCGCAGCTATCGGCAGGCCGGCGGCGGATCGACCGCCGGCCGAATCCCCCCTCCGGGGTGGCCGTCGCGCGGTTCCGCGTCGGCTCCAGCTCCCGCGTCTTCGACAAGGAGGCGGGCCAGTACAAGGACGGCAACAAGCTGTTCCTGAGCTGCAATGTTCGGCGGGAGGCGGCCGAGTACGCCCAGGAGACCTTGGCCAAGGGAATGCGGGTCATCGTGGTCGGCAGGTTGGTGCAGCGCACCTTCGAGGCCAAGGAAGGCCAGACCGTCACGGTCAACGAGATCGAGGTCGAGCAGGTCGGCGCTTCGCTGCGCAACGCCACCGCTCAGGTGACCAAGCGGACCAAGAGCACCCGCGCTCCTCAGGAGTGGCAGACGGCCACGCCGCAGCCGCCGGTCCCCGCGCCGGCCGCACCTGTACCGGCGGCACCGGTCGCGCCTGCAGGTGGTTACTGGGTGCCCCAGCCCGCACAGGTTCCCCACTGATCCGGCCAGCCGTACGCCACCGGGCCGCGCGCCAGTACCTCCTCCAGGTGCGCCAGTTGAGCCTCATCAAGCTTGCACACCGCCCCACCCGCTCCTTTGGAGACCAGGGCCTCGCGGCCACCACTCTCCAGCGCCCGCCGTCACCGATTGGCCGACATCGTCGAAACACGCACCGGGCTTCTGCCGTTCGCCGGGTCGGCTGTCTGCCGGAGCTGTCGATGACTCCGATGCGCACGCGGTCCTCGGTATGCCGTGTGACAGTTACGCAGATGGTCTGGCAGTCGGCGTGCACCGCCGCGTTGCCCATTAGTGCCGCATCAGGCAACGTTCGCCTTGCCGACCACGGCTCGTAGCCGCTGGTCGTCAGCGTGGTGGTTGCGCCAGATGATGTAGCGGCGGATCATGCTTCCCTGTATCAGGCCCCGGCGGCGGGCGACCTACACCCGCCCCCACACAGAGTCCGGCACCTGTTCGCCGCCTACGACCTGGGCAAAGACAAGCTCTACGGTCACATCGAGTCGAGGCCGCCTTAGTAAAGTCTTTGCGTACTATCGTGGGGTGGACGACCTTCTGGTGGGTGGAGCGCCTCAAGACTCCGAACTGGTGCGCGCCGCACACTTGGGCGACGCCAGTTGTCTTGGCCTGCTCCTCGCCAGACACCGAGCGGGTATGCGAGCGGTCGCACTGGGCTTGCTGGGCCATAGTCAGGACGCCGAGGATGCTGTGCAGGAGGCGGCGCTCATCGCGCTGCGCCGTATAGGGGATGTACGGGATCCGGACTCGGTCGGTCCGTGGCTGCGGATGGTGGTGCGCAACGTGTGTCGTGCACAGCTGCGCAAGATGTCGGCGGTTCCGATGGCCGAACCCGCGAAGGCCGTCGCGATGGACCGGTCGGGCGGTCCACCGGACCCGGCGGAGGTTCTCGACCGGCACGCGTTGCGGGACTGGGTCTGGAGCGCGCTGGAGGATCTGTCTCCCGGGCTGCGGCTGGTGACGATGCTGCGTTACTTCACCGACGTCACGTCCTATGAGGACATCGCGACGCTGTGTGCCACGCCGGTCGGCACTGTGCGCAGCAGGCTCAACCAGGCGCGCACAAAGCTGGCCGGTGCTCTGCTGAGCTCGGCCGATCGGGTGCACGACGATGCCACCGCCCTGAGCGCACTGCACCGCAGGCTGGCCGAGGAAACCATGGTGTCCGCGTACCGTGGCGAACTCGCCTCGGCATTGTCCGACCGGTGGTCACCACAGGCGGATGTGATATGGCCGACCGGCAAACGCACGGGCATCGACTACCTGCCCGCCGCGTTCGATCGTGATGTGTCCGCTGGCGTACGCCAGAAGCTGCTGAACGTCGTGGCCAGCCGCGAGGTGGTCATCTGGGAGGCTGCCCTGCTCAACCCGTTGGAGGACCCGTTCCACTGCCCGCCCGGTGTCGTGTGGGTGCACTTCCTGGACCGTGGCCGTGTCAGCAAGCTGCGCCTTCACCACCCACGCCGCCGCTGAAACGAATCGCAAACCGCAGTCCCGAGTACCGGGGCGGCCTACGGGAGCCGCCGTGGGTGAGGCACGGACCGCCGTCGTCGACGGCATACGCCAGGTCTACCGCATCGCGGGTGAGGGCCCCGTGTGCCTCGTGCACTCCGGAGGCCCGGGCGTGCACCCGGAGTACCTGCGGATACCCGGGTTGGAACGCGGGCTGACCCTGGTCCACCTGGACCCGGTCGGTTCCGGCGACAGCGACCTGCTAACGGACGGGGATTACTCCGTGTCCCGCTACGCGCGCTTCGCCGAAGCCGTACTCGACGACATCGGTGCTCCCACCGGGTACTTCCTCGGCCACTCACACGGCGGCTTCGTCGCCCTCCAGTTCGGCCTCGACCACCCTGACCGTCTCGACGGGCTGATCCTCTACGACACCGCGCCTGCGAACGGGCGGCGGGAGAGAGAGGCCGCGACCAAGGAGATGGCGTCCTTCGTCCAGCGCTGGGCGGATCGGCCGGAGGCGGTCGAGGCAGGCCGGATGTGGGACGCGGTCAATCTGTCCCGGACGATGGAAGTCACCGACGACGAGTCGTTCGGGCGCTACATAAACGGCATCCTGCCCGCCTACTTCGCCGATTACCGCAAGACGGTGGAACGGCTGGGTGAGCTTGCCCTGGTGGTCATCCACGACCCGAACCGGCTCCCGGTCAGCTGGGACGTACGGGGCCGGCTCGGCGCGATCAACGTGCCAACACTGGTGATCGTCGGCACCTACGACTTCATCTGCCCACCCCGCTTGGCGTACGAGATGCACGCAGCAATGCCGGACGCACGGCTGTGCGAGCTGCGGGAGAGCGGCCACTTCGGGCACATCGAGCAGGCCGACGAGTTCGCCTCCGCCGTGCTGGACTTCATACACGACCAAGAGATGGGAAACCGGAAGTGAAAACCACCGTGCCGCTCAGCCTGGCCGAGCAGACCGAGATCGCGGCGTACGTTGACTTCGTGACCGGCGCGCCGACACCGGTACGGGAGGCGCTGGGCATCGGCTCGCTGAGCGTCGGCTCGGCGCTCGCACTGGCGGTCCGCGAGGACCCGAGCCACTTCTTCAACCGGGCCGGCGGGTTCGGCGAGGGCGAGCCGATCACAGCCGACGTCATGGCACGGGTCTGCGACTTCTGCCGCAAGCAGGGCGTGTCCCAAGGCGCGTTCATGATCGCGCCGCCGCTGCTGCCACCGGACTGGGCCTCGGCCGTCGCCCAACTGGACCTCACAACCGGACGTCGTTACGTCAAGCTGGGCTGCGACACCGAGACCACGCTGTCCGCAGGCGACGGCATCGCGCCGCTCGATCCCGGCCTGCGCGTCGGCATGGTCGAGCCACACCAGGCGAACGAGTGGGCCACTGTCATGATGACTGCCTTCGATTTCAACACGCCGGGCATGGTCGACATGGCCGCGTCGTGCGTGGGCAAGCCGAACTGGCGACAGTACGCCGTCTGGGACGGCGAGCGGATCATCGCGGTCGGGAGCATCTTCATCAACGGTGAGTGCGCCGACATGTTCGGCGGAGCAACGCTCCCGGAAGGCCGTCGCCGCGGTGCCCACTCAGCACTGCTCACCGCCCGCGTCCGGGCAGCCAAGGCGGCAGGCTGCCGATGGCTCGTCGCCGAGTCCGGAGCGGAAAACTCCGGCGACCACAACACATCCCTCCACAACATGCTGCGCACCGGCTTCGAGCCGCTGTACGAGCGGGTCACCTGGCTCTGGCGCGAGTAGTGGGGGCCAGGTAGGCACGGCCCGGGCTCCGGTGTGTTGCAGCCAGAAGCCGTAATAGGCCGGCAATCCGGATCGAACCGCACGCTCGCCCGCCTGGCCGATCTCATCCGTGCTCAGCGTGCACAACGTCGATGCCGGTGGCGGCGCCTGGATGCGGGCCGGCAAGCGATACCAAGACGCGGGCGGCATGATCCGCACCCCGTTCAAGCGTCACCGGCCGCGGCTGTCACGGGCGCAGAAAGAGGTCAATCGCGCCCATGCCCGCATCCGAGCCCTCGGTGAACGCGCCGCCGCCATCTTGAAAGCGTGGAAGGTGCTCGCGAAGCTGCGCTGCTGCCCCCGCCGTACAACGGCGATCGTGCAGGCCATCCTCGTCCTCCAAGGCATTGAAGAGGACCGCTACTCAGGATTGAAAGGGCTCAGTGGCATGGGCTGCGATCGATCCAAACCCTCCCAGAACGCCCAGGCGGCGCGGCAGTGATCAATAGGGGCATGTTCGGTGCCGTCGCCGTCGGAGACTGGGTGCTCATGGTCGAGGCCTACGGCTAAGAGATCATCATGCCGCTGTCGGCGGGCACCCGCCTCGTCTCCCACTTTTTCCTCGAGGCCAAGCTCCTGTACCACTTCTACTGGGTCGAAGACGGCAACGGTCCAGTTCGAGTCCTGGCACGAGGGTGAGTCAGAGGAGGTGCCGGACGAACTCGTGGAGACCATGGAGCGGATCCACTCCAGCTATCCTCCACTCGCCGTTCACGAAGGACGGGTGTTCCTCTTGGCCGAGCGCCTCACCGGGATCACGCTGACACCGCAGCTGCTGGAGGAGTCCACTTACCTGTGCGGAGTCGTTCCCGGGCCGAGGTGAGCAGGACCATCCGTCCGCGGCCCCCGGCTGGTTGGGCGCAGACGGTGGTCACTGCGCTGTAAGCTCCTCCGGGCTCCACGGGGGAGCACCATTCGCCGCTGGCCTGTAGTTGTCAGCCGTACCAGGCCATCAGGATGAAAAAGCTTCACTCACGGAACCGCCAATCGGACACAGGGGTAAAATTGCGGAACCATTGCACTACTCCCCATTCCCGATCGGTTGCAGAATTCAATATTCCTGACCAAGCTCCCACTCTGCCATCCCTTCGCTCCGACCAGCTTCACTTCTCTCGCCGGCGCCGGGATCGCCAGCTGCCGGGGCGTCCGTATCCCCGACTCTCGGGGGCGACTCGTACGTATTCGCCGACACATGGGCAGGGGGACGGTCCGACGTACCCGCAGCCGAGTTCTGCATCGCTCCCTTGCTTTTCCTCTCCGGCAGTCTTTCCTGGGGATGGATTGCTGGGCCCGACTTCCGCCTGAAAAGGTTAAACCAAGCCATGCTGCTAGATGAACTTCGTGCCCTACTGGCCCGTCACGCTCAGACCGACGGAACCACCGCCATCGAGGGCGTACTGATCGGGCGCGCGGAGAAGTCCGACTCGCCGTCGGCGTCGATGACTGGAACGCTCATGGCGCTGATCGCCCAGGGCGCCAAACGCCTCGCCCTGGGCGAGTACGTGTACGAGTACCGCGCCGGGCAGTACCTCGTCGCATCGGTCGATCTGCCCGTCACCGGCCACTTCACGGAGGGCGACCCGGAACAGCCGGCCCTGGGTTTCGGCCTGCTGCTTCAGCCGTCGGCCGTCGCCGACGTGCTCATGCAAGCGGCTCCCGGCACCCTTCCACACAACGACACCGCACCTCCCGCCCTCGCCGTCAGCAACGCCTCCGACGAACTCCTCGATGCCGTCGTACGGCTGCTGCGCCTGCTCGATCACCCTCGCGACATGGACATGCTCGTACCGCTCATCAAACGGGAGATCCTGTGGCGGCTGATCACCAGCGAGCAGGGCGCGACGGTCCGTCAGATCGGTCTCGCCGACAGCAACCTCTCCCACATCGCCAAAGCCGTACAGTGGATTCGGGAGAATTACAGAACGTCGTTCCGGGTGGAGGAAGTGGCAGAACTCATCGGCATGAGTTCCTCTGCCTTCTTCCGTAATTTCCAGGCTGTCACAGGAATGAGCCCCATCCAGTTCCAAAAGAAGATACGACTCCATGAGGCCCGGCTTCTACTGGCGACTCACCCCAAAGACATCGCACATATTGGCTACCGCGTCGGCTACGACAGCCCGTCCCAGTTCAGCCGCGAATATCGCCGCCTCTTCGGCGCACCACCAAGCCAGGACGCGATTCGCTGGACAGCGAACAAGGCAGACGAGCTCACAACCCACCGGTAGAAGCGCGTTACATCGCCACGTGTGGCCCGACCCGTGCCACGGCAATCCAACATCGCGCCCCAGCCGATGGCGTCGCGCACTCCCGCTTTGTCGATGGTCCGCAGGCTCACGATGCTGACGAAGTAACCGGCGCCCCTGGCGGCCTGCTCGATGCCGTACACCGTGCTCGCCGGGCCATACAGCGTCGTGTCGAAGCTGACGACCCCCAGCGTGCGCGACAAGGAACTCTCGTGAAGCTTTCACGCGACATTCCCTCGGTACCGCGCGAAACTCCCTGGTGAAGCGCATGCGCCTCCTCCTGAGTCGAACGCTCTGATTGACACGCTGAGGTCAGTCCTATGTACTCCGCAGCATCGTCCCTTCGGCCACATACGGGGGCAAATAAGGGATAAATGTTAGCGCTAACAGCCGCAGTTTCTCCCCTGTCCCATGGAGGATCTACAGCGCTCAGCACTCGACAATGGCGCCGGTGGGCGGCCGCGTTGGCCCTGTTACTCGCCGGCGGCCTCATGACCATCCCCGCCGAGGCCGCGACGGTCGACACCAGCGCCTGGTACGTGCTGGTCAACCACAACAGCGGCAAGGCCCTGGACGTCTACAACAACGCCACCAACGACGGCGCGCGAATCACCCAATGGACCCGCGGCGACAGCGCCAACCAGCAGTGGCAGTTCGTCGACTCCGGCGGCGGCTACTACCGGCTGAAATCCAAGAGCTCCGGCAAGGTGCTGGACGACTACAACTACTCCACCGCCGACGGCGCAGCCGTCGTCCAATGGACCGACGGCAACAGCACCAACCAGCAATGGAGCCTGGCCGACAGCTCCGGCGGCTACGTCCGCTTCATCAACCGCAACAGCAACAAAGCACTCGAAGTGCAAAACGCCTCCACCGCCGACAACGCCAACATCGTCCAGTACACCAACTGGAACGGCACCAACCAGCAATGGCAACTCGTCAAGATGGGCGGCGGCACCAACCCCACCCCCACGCCGACTCCGACCGGCACGTGCGCTCTTCCGTCGACGTACCGCTGGACATCGACGGGCGCGCTGGCGAACCCGAAGTCAGGGTGGGCCTCGCTCAAGGACTTCACCAACGTCGTCTACAACGGCAAGCATCTCGTCTACGCGACGACGCACGACAACGGAAGCAGCTGGGGTTCGATGAACTTCGGCCTCTTCACGAACTGGTCCGACATGGCCTCGGCCAGCCAGAACACGATGTCTACCGGCACTGTCGCACCCACGCTCTTCTACTTCGCCCCCAAGAACATCTGGGTCCTCGCCTACCAGTGGGGTGGGACCGCCTTCTCCTACCGGACCTCGAACGACCCCACCAATCCGAATGGCTGGTCATCCCAGCAGGTGCTCTTCACCGGAACCATCTCCGGCTCCGGAACAGGACCCATCGACCAGACGCTCATCGGTGACGGCACGAACATGTATCTCTTCTTCGCCGGAGACAACGGCAAGATCTACCGGGCCAGCATGCCCATCGGGAATTTCCCGGGCAGTTTCGGCTCCACCTCGACGGAGGTCATGAGCGACTCGACGAACAATCTGTTCGAAGGGGTTGAGGTCTACAAGGTCCAGGGCCAGAACCAATACCTCATGCTCGTCGAGGCGATCGGCTCCCAGGGCCGCTACTTCCGCTCATTCACCTCCACCAGCCTGGGCGGTTCGTGGACACCGCAGGCCGCGACCGAGAACAATCCCTTCGCCGGCAAAGCCAACAGCGGCGCCACCTGGACCAACGACATCAGCCACGGCGATCTGGTCCGCAACAACCCCGATCAGACCAAAACCATTGACCCCTGCAACCTGCAGCTGCTCTACCAAGGACGTAGCCCCAGCTCCGGCGGCGACTACGGCCTCCTGCCCTACCGGCCAGGCGTGCTAACACTGCAGCGCTAACAGCGTGACGCGGGCCCGGCCCGGGCGTTCCAGACGTTCACGCCAAAGGCGTATGCCGAATCGGGTGAGCGTTATCACGGCACGCGATCAGGACCGGGTCGAGCTGGATCAGCGGGCTCGGTGCAAAGCCGAGCCCGCCCAGGTCACGCACAAAGTCCAGATCATCCTGCCGTCCAAGCGAGAGACTTCGCCTCGGCGATCACGACGCGGGCGGTTACCAGTACTACATCCGTAGATGTGGAGGGATTGGGTCTCCTCGTCGGCGGTAGTGGCTGGTGCGAATCCATCCCGGCCCATGGCTCCGGTACGGTGATCCGATGACCACCGTCAACGCCAATGAGGTCGCCCTGGGCATCGAGTCCTTCGGTGACGACGACGCACCACTCATCCTGCTCGCGGGCGGGACGACGATGCTCTCCTGGCCCGACGCGCTCTGCGAGCGCCTCGCCGCCGGCGGGCACCGCGTGGTGCGCTACGACCTGCGCGATAGCGGCGAGTCGACGACGGCGGACCCGGAGGCGCCCGCCTACACCCTGCGCGACCTCGCCGCCGACGCGGCGGCCCTTGCCGACGCGCTCGGCGGCGGGCCCGCGCACCTCGCGGGGATCGGCGTCGGCGGTATGGTCGCCCAGGTGGCCGCGCTCGACCATCCGGGCTCGTTCTCGGCGCTCACCCTGGCCGGCACCCGCGCGGTCGCGCCCGGCCCGCCCGACGATGACCTCCCCGACCATGACCAGGCGACGATGAGCCGGCTGTTCGCGCATCCGATGCCCGACTGGACCGACCGCGAGGCGGTGGCGGAGTTCGCCGCCGCCGGCGCGGAGATCCTCGGCGACGACCCCGTCGCCGCGCGCGCGATCGCCGCGCGCATCTGGGACCGCACGCCCGGCACCGCACCCCCGGTCCAGATGGCCAACCAGATGGGCATGGTGTTCTCCAAGCTCGACTGCAAACCCCGCTGGCGCGAGCGCCTGCCCGAGATCGAGGTCCCCACGCTCGTCGTCCACGGCCGCCGCGACCAGTTCTTCCCCGTCGGCAACGGCGAGGCGATCGCGCGCGAGATCCCCGGGGCGCGGCTGCTCGTCCTCGAGGAGGCCGCCACTGCGATCCCCGATGCGGCGGCCGGCGAGGTCGCCGAGGCGATGCTCGCGCTCGGGTAGAGGACGGCGTGATTTTGTTCGTGGGAACTGACCGCACTTGCTCGTGAGTTTTGACCGCGCTTGGTCGCCGTAAGCATGATCGATGTTCGCGAGAAGTGACCGCACTTTGGCTGGCGGGCGAACAGCAGCCGGTCGGCCAGCCCAGCGCCGTCGGGGCGGTGCACCGCCGGCGCACACCCCGGTTAGGATCTCCAGCACGATGCCGCGGGCGTGCAGCTCGTCCTCGACGAAGACCAGCAGCTCCTTCATCGATCGGGCCACCCGATCCGGTTTGTAGATCACCAACGTGTCGCCGGGCTGCAGCCGGTCCAGGGCGGCGCGCAGCTTCGGCTGCTCGCCGCGGGTGCTCGCCGTCTCCACCACCACCACCTCGCGGCAGTGCGCTCCGGCGAGGGCGTCGAGCTGGGACTGGTGGTCTTGGCCGCGGGTGGATACCCGGGCGTACCCGACCGGTGTGTCGGCACGGGGGTTGCGGGACGTTTCCGAGACGATGCTCGGCATGACGACCGCCCCCGTAAGGGGGCTACTCCTGCGGCCCGAAAATCTCCTCGACGAACAGCGCTGTGGGCAGGTCGGACAACGCCTGGATCCGCACCTAATCGAGTGCCGGCGGGTGCTCGGCTGGACGGCGTCCCCAGGCCGAGATCAGCGGCGCGAGTGTCAGGTCGAGTTTGCCCGCGTGGATGGCGGCCAAGTGCGCGTCGATCTCGGCGTCGTCGGCCAGGCCGGCCGCGAGCAGCTCGCCGCGCACGTGCCGGATGGTCGCCGCCTCCAGCCGGTCGCAGGCTAGCCCCCCGACCGGGAAACAGCCCGCCGCGGCGACATCTACCAAGCCGGCCTCACGCAATGCCCGCGGCAGCGTCCGGCCGTAGCGCAGGTCCGCGCCGCGGCGCGTCAGCAGCTCCCGGACCGCGTCGCGCAGCCGGTTGGCCCGCCGCTGCGCCGGGCCGCTGTCGTCCAGGCATGCCAGTGGCTGCAGAGCGGTATCGGCGTCCTCGACCAGCAGCCAGCCGCCGGGCCGCAGCGCCGCCGCCATCGTGGCCAACGCCCGAGCCCGGTCGGGTACATGGACCAGCACGAGCCGGGCGTGCACCAGATCGAACGTCCCCGGCTCCGGGGGCGGATCAGCGGCGACGTCGTGCCGGCGCACCTCGTACCCGCCGCCTGCCTTCAGCCACGACGGGTCGATGTCCGTGGCCAGCACGTGCCCGGTCGGACCGACGGCCGCCGCGAGCGCTTCCGGGATACTGCGGCCACCGGCCCCCACCTCCCAGCAGCGCGAGCCAACCCTGACCCCCAGTCGATCGAAGTGCCCCCGCGTCACACCGTCGAACAGCTCGGCCAGCCAAACGAATCGCTCGCCCGCCTCGGCGCGCGCGTTGTCCAGCAGGTACCCGCGGGCGGGAGCGGGCTCTCCACCGAGCGCGGTAGTCCCGCCTATCGGATCCGGTCGGTCACCGACGTGCGGCGGGCGGGGCGAGGAGGTCATCACTACATGGTCACCTCCCTAGACCACCAGCGCCACGACGACGGGAGAGTGATATCTCACACAGCCAGCTGGTTCCGCTCATGAGAGTTGACCGCAGTTGCTCGCCGAGTGTGACCGCGGACCTGTTCCAGCGAAGTCGTTGTTCATGAGTTTTGACCGCACGATATGCCTTATGGTGACATGCTGGATGCGCTTCGTGATGAGAGAGCGCACCCCGCCTACGGCCTGGACGCACTCCGCGCCGACCTGGACCGCTTCACCTTCCTCCTTGGCGGCAGCGACGGCGAGCGCCTCTTCGAGCCCGCCAGAATGAAGCCATGAGTTCCGCAGCACCCCGGACCGGGCAGATCCTCTTCCTCAACGGGACATCCAGCTCGGGTAAATCGGGCATCGCCGAGCAGCTCCTGCTCGTCCTGGACCGCCCCTTCTTCCACATGCCCGTCGATGCGATCAACGCAATGCGCGCCCGCCAGCGCACGCTGGAGCTGGACCCCGGCGAGCTGGCCACCGTCCTGGCCCGGACCCGGGCCGGCTTCCACCGTGCGGTCGCGGGCATGGCCCAAGCCGGCAACGACCTCGTCGTCGACCACGTCCTCAGCGAGCAGTGGCGCCTGCTGGACTGCCTCACCGTCCTCAGCGGCCTAGACGTCGTCTTCATCGGCGTCCGCTGCTCAGAACAGGAACTGGCACGGCGGGAGAAAGCTCGCGGCGACCGGCAGCCCGGGCAGGCAGCAGCGCAGCTCCGGCAGGTCCACTCCTACGGCAGCTACGACATCGAATGCGACACCACCACCGCCAGCCCCCGTGACTGCGCCCTGACCATCAAGCAGTCCCTCGGCCACCCTGCACTCCTATCCGGGCGCGACGAGACGTGCGCCGGGGAACGAGCTATGCACCGTCGTTGCCATCGCGCAGGGAATAGATCATGCTCTGCAGGATCCGGAACGCGCCTGACTGCTCGGTCTCGGTCATGCCGGCCAGCATTCTGACCTCGACGGACCGGACCGCTACGGTCGCCTTCTCGAGGCTCCGTCGGCCGCGAGGCGTGAGCCGCGTGGGAAGAACCTTCCCGACGGGTGCCTCCGCAGGCCTGGTCACGTAGCCGTCTCGCTCCAGGGCCTGGAGCAGCACGTTCATCGTCTGCCGTGTCACGAACGCGCCCCGCGCGAGCTCGGAGTTCGACAATCCCGGTCGTTGAGCCAGCAGCTCAAGGCAGGAGTAGTGCGTCACGCTCATCCCGAGCGGCCGCAGCACCTCCTCCATGGCTACGCGGAGCGCGCTCGACGCCTCTTTCAGCAGGTAGCCCAGTGACGTCTCCAGGTCGACGCCGACACCGTTTTGACTCATGTCAGTATTCTGACATAGATTTGACCTGTGTCAGGAAGCTGACACGTAAAGAAGGAGCATCATCATGCCCGCCACCGGCCCCGACTTCATCTCGCTCCAAGCGCGCGACCTCAACGCTTCGCAGGCGTTCTACGAGCAGTACCTCGGCCTCGTCCGCTCGAAGGCCGGGCCTCCGCACGCCGTCGTCTTCGAGACGAAGCCGATCGCGTTCGCACTCCGCGACGTCGTTCCCGGCACCGATCTCGCATCCGTTGCTCAGCCCGGCATCGGTGCCGCGATCTGGCTCCACGCCACAGACGTCCAGGCCATTCACGATGCTCTCGTCGCCGACGGTCACACCATCGTCTCCGCACCGATCGACGGCCCCTTCGGTCGGACATTCACCTTCGCCGACCCCGACGGCTACCAGGTCACTCTCCACGACCGCGCCTGATAGGCCAAACGCCACCGGACGATCACCGGCCCCCGAAGACCGCGGTTGCGCCCGAGGCTCGAGAATCCGGGCGACGTTTGTTTACCCCGGGGTGATCACCTGTCCGGCTCTTCACACTTGGGGTGGACGGAGTGTGACGTCGAGCCGGGCGGTCGTGGTTCAGCGCGTCGAGAGCCGGATAGAGGTCGAGGTCTCCCAAGGATGGAGGTTCCTACGCCGCCCATCCGGAAGACCTCGACGTGCCCGACGCTACCGTCGGCGCGGGCTTCGCCTGCGCTGATCCGACCACCTTCTGCCGACCCGACGAACTCGGACTCGAGGTCACCGGCCAACGACTCGACCCCGACCGTGCCGAGCTGGAGCGCGCCGGTCGGCGAGGAACACCGGCCCGGAGGTACGGCCGCGCAGCAACCGGGGAAGGAGCCGGGCGGTCCCGATGGCCCAGTGGACGTACTCGATCGCGCCGCACTTGGAGGTGACGCCGCCGCGCCGGAACTCCAGGTCCAGGTCCTCGATGTTTAGCAACAGCAGTTCCTCGGCGGGGGCGGCGGTCTAGTAGAGCATTCTCCACAGGACCCGCTCGCGCAGGTCGTGCCGGTTGTCGGTGAACAGCTTGTCGAAGGCCGTTCCCTGTGGCGGGTAGAGGGTGAGCGTTAACGAGCGGCCGACCAGGTGCCAGGTAGCTCACCAGTAGCTTCTGGGGTGCATAGGCCGGGGCGGGCTCCGGTTCCGGTGTGGCGCGGTGTTCACCAGCTGATTCCGGCCGCCACCGGCAGGTGGTCGCTGCCGGTGGCCGGCAGCGACCACGAGCTCTCCAGCTCCACGCCGCGGACCAGGATCTCGTCGGCCCGTACCACGGGGAAGGATGCCGGCCAGGTGAAGCCGAAGCCGTCCCCGGCCGCGTCCTGGGCCGAGTGCATCTGTGAGGTGATGTCGTTGAACGCGCGGTCGTCCATGGTGCCGTTCAGGTCGCCGAGCAACACCACCCGCTTGTTCTTCTCGGCGGCGATGCCCTTGCCGAGCGCCTGCACGCCTATGTTCCGCGAGGCCGTCCAAAAGCCTGCCTTGGGATTCACTCGCACGGACCCCAGGTGGGCCACATACACCGTCAGTGGCCCGTAGTCTGTGGCCACCGTGGTGCGCAGCGCCCGGTTCGGGGCCATCTTTTTGTCGGCCGGTATGGTGTCCGCCAGCGGCCCGTAGTTCATGATGTCGATCGGCTGAGTGCCCGATAGCGGCAGCTTGCTCCACAGCCCGACCGTGCCCAGCATCGTGTGGTACGGGTAGGTATTCGCCAGTTCCTTCTCGTACGTGCCCGTGGTCTGCGGGATCAGCTCCTCCAGCGCCAGCACGTCCGCCCCGGAGGCGGCCAGGTCGCGGGCGGTGCCGGCGGGGTCGGGGTTGGCGGCGCCGACGTTGTGGCTGGCCACAGTGAGATCGGCACCCGGGTGGGACTTGTCGATGAGCTGCCCGCCGAAGAGGTACACCCACACCACGACCGGCAGCAGCAGCGCGGCCACCGCAGAGGCGGAGCGGCGCCACAGCGCCCCGGCGAGCAGCACCGGGATGCCCAGGCCGAACCACGGCAGGAAGGTCTCCACCAGGCTGCCGAGGTTCCCGGGCCGGTTCGGAATCTTCGCGTGCAGCAGCATGAGCAGGCCAAGCAGCAGCGCCAGCGCTGCGAGCACCAGGCCACGCCTCCAGGGCTCCGGCCGGGAGTCGATCAGGATCGCCCGGCGGACGCCCGCGCGCCAGCGGCCGACGCCGCCCTGTCCGGACTCTGCCCTGTCCACCAGCGCCTGTCCTCGCATACTGTCAGTCACTTCCGCATCCTAGGGTCCTGGGTGGGGTCGGCGTACATGCGCGGGCAGCCGTGATCGATCGCTTCGGGACGCAGTTCGTAGTGCCAGGTTTCGTTCCTGTAGATCTGGCACAGCCCGTACTCGGCCCCGTGTTTCGACAGCCACACCGTGGTATCGGAGTGCCCGATGTCGACCGCCTCTCCTTTCACGTGAAGCGAGGTCGCCGCGGTTGCCACCCATCGGGCGGCCTCTTTCTCAGAGCCGTACTTGGAGACCGCTTCGCGAAGAAGCTGATTCTGGTACGCCGGGGAACGCCAGCCGCTATTGACGTAGAATTTGATTCTGTCATTCGCGGCGTCCGTCGCGGCCCGGCGGAGCGCCTTGAGGAGATCGGGATCGAGGTTGGCCACGGCCGGAATTGCGTCGTCGAAAACCGTGACACCGTCGGGGACGACACCGTCGGCCTCGCCGAGCGGACCACGGTGTTCACTGCGAGGAACATTCTCGCCGGGCGAACCACGTTGCGCACTGCGAGGAACATTCGAGGGCGATGCGGTGGGGAAGGACCACGACGCGGCCAAGGAGGGCGAGGAATTCTGCGACTGATAGCCAAGGGCCGCGCTGATCATCGCAATGACGAATATCAGGCCAACGCCGAGAATCCAGTAAATCTTGCGGGACACTTTTCGCGTCGAGGCTGGTATTTGAGACATACGGCTAGTCAAGGCAGCGTGAAGTTGCCAGCACGTATGGAATTTTCGATACGCCGACGATATGCGCCGGCCCGTAGCATCGATCGTATGCGTGTGTTGATCGTCGAGGACGAACCCTTTCTCGCGGAAGCCATCCGGGCCGGCCTGCGCCTGGAAGCGATCGCGTCCGACATCGCAGGCGACGGTGACACCGCTCTGGAACTGCTGAGCGTCAACGCCTACGACATCGCCGTCCTCGACCGTGACATCCCCGGGCCGTCCGGTGACGAGATCGCCAAACGCGTCATCGCCTCCGGCAGCGGCATGCCGATCCTCATGCTCACCGCTGCCGACCGGCTCGACGACAAGGCCTCCGGGTTCGAGCTCGGCGCCGACGACTACCTCACCAAGCCTTTCGAGCTCCGGGAGCTCGTCCTCAGGCTCAGAGCACTCGACCGTAGACGTGCCCACAACAGGCCGCCTGTGCGAGAGATCGCCGGTCTGCGGCTGGACCCGTTCCGCAGAGAGGTCTACCGGGACGGCCGCTATGTCGCGCTGACCAGGAAGCAGTTCGCCGTGCTCGAAGTCCTCGTCGCTGCCGAAGGCGGTGTCGTCAGCGCCGAAGAACTCCTGGAGCGGGCGTGGGATGAGAACGCCGACCCGTTCACCAACGCCGTGCGCCTCACGGTCTCGGCACTGCGCAAGCGTCTCGGCGAACCTTGGATCATCGCCACCGTTCCCGGCGTCGGCTACCGCATCGACACGCAACCAGAGGCCGGAGACGAGGGAGGAGACCGTGGATAGAGCGCCTGGGTTGAGCGTTCGCCTCAAACTCACCCTCAGCTACGCCGGATTCCTCATACTCGCCGGCGCCCTGCCGCTCGCGGCGGTGTGGATCTTCATCCTGCGCCATCTGCCCGACTACACGAGTGTCCCCGGGGGAGTGCTGAGCCGCTCGACCCTCATGCGCGACTTCGCGTCGGCCGCGGGCGCGGTGCTGTTCTTCCTGCTGATGTTCGGCCTCGTTGGAGGGTGGATCCTCGCCGGCCGGATGCTCGCCCCGCTGACCCGCATCACGGACGCCACACGCATGGCCACGAACGGGTCACTCTCCCACCGAATCCGGCTACCGGGCCGCAAAGACGAGTTCCGCGAACTCGCCGACGCCTTCGACGGCATGCTCGAGCGGCTCGAAGCGCACGTCGCCGGACAGCGGAGATTCGCAGCCAACGCCTCTCACGAGTTGCGCACCCCGCTGGCGATCTCGAAGGCACTTCTCGACGTGGCCCGCACCGATCCGAACCGCGACACTGGCGAAGTCATCGAACGCCTCCACGCCGTCAACACCCGGGCGATCGACCTCACTGAAGCATTACTCCTGCTCAGCCGCGCCGACCAGCGGTCCTTCACCCGGGAATACGTCGACCTGTCTCTCCTAGCGGAAGAAGCCGCCGAGACGCTCCTCCCCCTGGCAGAAAAGCGCGGCGTCACCATCGAGACCTCCGGTGACATCACCCCCGCCATCGGATCGCAAGCGCTCCTGCTGCAGCTGACCATGAACCTCGTGCAGAACGCGATCGTCCACAACCTGCCTGAACAGGGCACCGTGTGGGTGAATGCCAGCGTCTGCCCCAAGACTGTGGTGCTCACTGTCGAAAACACCGGCGAGAAGCTAACCCCACAGCTGGTCTCGACGCTCACCGAACCATTCCAGCGCGGCACCGAGCGCATACACACCGACCACGCAGGCGTCGGCCTCGGCCTGGCAATCGTCAAAACCATCACCCAGGCACACGACGGAACGCTCACCCTCACCCCGCGCTCTGCCGGCGGGATCCGCATCACTGTGGAACTACCCGCGACAGCCCCGCACACCGGCAGGTGAAGAATCAGGGAATTGATGCGCCGCCACTACAGTAAATCTGCGACAAGAGCACTGAGGGCAGGGGCCTGGGCTAGGGCTGCAGCATGAACGTCGTGCCGGACTCGGTCATCTGGGTGGGGCGCAGCGGCCGCCACCCGCCGTCGAGCTTGGCGAGTTCCGTAGGACTCGGTCGTTCAGCAGATCACTGAGTTGGTCAGCAGGGTGAGGCACCAGGCCTGCTCGGTCTGGTCTTGCAGGTGGGGCGGACGATGGTGCCCTACTGGGCGTAGTGCAGGTCACGGCGCAGCGCGTGCAACGATTCGCCCTTGTTGAGCTGCCGGGAGATCTTCCTGGTAGACCGAGTCGGACAGGTAGCGGGCTGCGTGGATGGTGCGGCGCATCCGCCCCCATTCCTTGAGGGCGGCCGCGAGGGTGTTCTGCCGGGACGCCGCCGACCAGGTCGAACAGCCCGAAGTTCACCAGGGTCGCACCGTGGGTGTCGGTGGCGTGCTCGCGGATCGGCAGGTCTGTCTCGTTCCCGAGCAGCTCATCGAGGGTGCAATGGCCTTCGCGGGTGGTCGGCACGATCTGCTTAGACGTGCGGAAACGTCACTGCACGGGCAGGCCGGTTACCGCGCGGCCGATGAGGAGTCTCTGGATTTCGCTGGTGCCTTCGAAGATGGTGTAGCTCGTCGATCGACACCCAGTTCTCGCAGGTCAGAGCAGCAACGCGGCCAATAGGGCCAGCACCGAGTCAGCACCAGCATTCAATGATCGTCCACCGACCCATTATTGGCCCCCAGCCGATAGAGAATACTGATCGGCAACGCCGCACATCGTCGAATACACCCTCTCCCACCCCTCCTCCCCGTACCGGTATGCCTCACATCGCCACGTGTGGCCCGACCCGTGCCACGGCAATCCAACATCGCGACCCAGGCTCGACAACGCCCCACACGCCGTAGGACGGCACGCATCCGCCACCACGGGTCGCCCCTCGCGGCGGGACAGCCGCCAGCGGTAGCGCCGTGATCGGCGATGTGCTTGTCCATCGCGTCGGCGACATACGGCGGAAACGGGATATCGCAGTTCGCCCTTCTTGTGAAACTTCAACGTCCGCAGCAACGCGGTTGGGTTAACATGTTCACACACCCGCAAAGCCCCCACCGGCGATGCGAGACTTCATATTTACCGCCGCTGCCTCGCCGATCCGTAACCCACATCTGTGCATCAGCCACACGGTCGCTGCCCAGTCCGGCGGCAGATCCACGGCAAGCATCTCGATCTGACCGTGCTCAGGCACAATAAACTCTGTCTCGCTCCCACC
This sequence comes from Sphaerisporangium viridialbum, assembly GCF_049674955.1. Classification (GTDB taxonomy): domain Bacteria; phylum Actinomycetota; class Actinomycetes; order Streptosporangiales; family Streptosporangiaceae; genus Sphaerisporangium; species Sphaerisporangium viridialbum. The sequence continues at coordinate 5,510,704 of NZ_CP187232.1, forward strand.
GCGGGCAACTCCAGACTAGGTGCCGACAGCGACGATCCGCCGAATACACACCTACAGCGGCACCGGCATTACTCTCGGGCCCCGAGCGCTTCAAAATCAGCTCCTGTGGGTTTGGAACGCGTCCCGACCTCGGCGGAGTAGACCAGTCCACCACTCCCCCACCGCCATGCCTGGTGGCATGACGCGAGTGACCAGCCTTGGCGTCTGGACGTTGAATGTGCCGATCCGACTTGTCTCCGCCGGACGACCCAAAGCCCGCGGCGGCGAGCATCTCGCCGCCGCGTACCTGTCGCGAACTCCTGCATGATCGACGGCGCAATATCCAGATTCGTCTGCTGCCACCGGCGGCCAGGATGGTAATTGGCCTACCGAAAAATTAGTCGCCGCCCGGTGACAGCGTGTCAGCAATATTGTCCTAGCCAAGTCCTACCATCTCGGTTCATTGGAGCATCGCTGCGAAAGGCGGACAGATGGAGCCCCTGTTCGAGGAGGCTGCAGCACCGACAATGGACGTCCAGCGACCGTCCCAGCCGATGCGCTCGCGATCAGACCCGACGGGCTCAGCGTGCACGAATCCTCATTTCCCGCGAGGGTGGCGGCGTTCCTGAGATTCAGCCCGGTGATCGAGGCCGCTCAGTCCGCCCGCCGCAGAGACTGGCCGGATGACGCCTACGACGTCGTCACATTGGCGTTGACGGCCATCGACCTGGTCGTGGCCCGGCAGGGCTTCGAATTCGAGGCGACCCGGCCGGACGTGGTCGCCGCCTTATCCGAGCTGGCCGCCCTGGCAGCGCCTGACCGGCCGGCTGCTGAGCATCAGGACGTCGCGGTGTTCGTGGTGGACGCGCTGCTGAACCGCTCGGGACGCCAGGCCCCGTTCCGGTACGTGACCAGCGACTACTCCAGCCAGAAAGGCGGTCACCGACAGCGTGAGGTTCCCTTCTCATTGCTGGTCGAACACGACCACGCGGCCCGGGACGAGAACGTGCTGCGGGCCACGAAAGACGCGATCAACGCCCTGATCGGCGGCTTGGACTTCGATGTCGAAGACGAGCAGGTCGCCACTGAACTGGTGCTGGAGCGGCAGCTGGCCCGCAATGCCTTCGACGCCGCGTTGAGATCCGCAGAGCGGGCCCGGCTGCTGTCGGTCGGCTTGGCCGAGGGCCTGGATCGGCTGCTCAAGCAGACGCGCCGTGACCTGCGGATCGTGGAGGAGGAGTGGGCCGTCGCGGTGCCGGACAGGCTTGAGGCGGCGCGTCAGCACATCCGGGAACGGCTGAACGCTGAACGGCATCTGCTCGGGAAGGTCCGGGAAGCGCTGGTGAGTGCCGACGCGAAGCTGCTAGCGGCCGCACTGCGGATCGCCCAGCTGTTGGAGGAGTGTCAGCGCCGACATGAGTCGCTGCACCAGCGGGTCATCGCGGCGCGGGGGGTGTTCCTGGAGGAACAGGAGCGCCAGGCGTTCCGCCCTCCCGCTTTGATCAACGTGCCGGACCCGCAGCGGCAGGTGCTCCTGCCGGTGCTGGCGCTCGGCAGCGTTGAGGCGAGCGTCTTGACCGAGCGGTTCCTGATCGACATGTGGGGGCCTCGCGTACCTCGGCTGCCGCGTCTGTATCGGCTGGTCAATGACCTGTGGGCGCGCAACCTGAACGGCGCCGCCGCTGACAGGGCGGACGAGGACACGAGCCTCGCCGACCCTCCGGCGCCGCTCATCCGTCGGGAGATCGTCGATGTGGCGATCCGCGCTGTGCAGAACGTCGGTCTGCCCGCCCGGTTGTCTCGCCTCCTGCATGCATGTCTGAACGACGCCCACGCTCCTTCGCAGAATGTCCGTCAGCAGGGCGCTGAAGTGCTGAATCTGGCCGTGTTGTGGGCGTTCTCGCCCGAGGACGCCGACGACGACGGCGGACGGATGGCCGACGATCTGATGGCCCGCATCCTGGGCGTGCGCACGGCCGTTGACACCGACGGCAAGCCGCTGCGGCTGCCCGGATGGGACGGCGACGACGTCATCGTCGCCCCCGACGCCGATGCCCTCGCCGAGGCGGACCCGGTCCCGATCATCGTGCGCGCTGGTGCCCGCACGCTCGCATCCAAGGAAGCGCCGTGAGTCTCAGTCACACTGATCACACCGACATCGGCAGCCTGGTGGCCTTCGCGATCCGGCCCACCCAGCGGCCGGGCCGCAACCCTGAGTACCAGCGGGTCCTTGGCCGCTACCGGACCGAGCCGGACTTCAAGACGGCCACCAACGCGATCCTGCATGGTCTGGGCGCGCAGGTGCTGTCCGACGGCGACTTCGGGCTCATCCTGGCGGTCACCCCCGAGTCTCCGCTGGCGTTCCGGATCTCCGACATGCCCTTCACCGGCAAACCGGAGAACAGGCTCCTGGCCGGTCTGGTCCTCACCGGACTGGTCGCGTTCGCCTATCCCAGCACCGAGGAGCTCGACGATGACCGGGTCCGGCACATCTCGGCCCGGGACTTCGACGCCTGGCTGCGGGAGCTGTGCGAGCAGTTGCGCTCCCATGACGCGGCCGGTGACATCATCCCTGAAGAGGGCCTGGACGAGGCATGGCGGGCTTATCTGCGCCTGCCATCGGTCCATTTCGGGGACGCCGGTCGCGGTTCGGGAAAATTGACCAGCCGCTGCACCCGCTACTGGGTCCAATCGATCCTGACGTGGCTGACCGGGCAGGGAATGGCCCGCGTCGACGGTTCGACCGAGGACACCTGGACGTTGACCGAACGGTTCCGGGTGCACGCGAAGGAGATCGCTCTCGAGCGGGCCTTTACCTTCATCGCCGAGCTGCACCGTACGAAGGAGACCCTCCGATGATGTATCAGCTCGCCGCGCTCCGGTTCCGCACCGTCGGCGAGCGCTCCGCCCGCTTCACCGACCTGTCGTTGGACTTCACCGCGCCCACCGACGGGCTGGCCGCGCCGCAGGACTCGGTGGTGTGGCTGCGCAACGGCGGGGGCAAGTCCAGCATCCTGTCGCTGACGTACGCGCTGCTGTTGCCGCACGCGAACGACTTCATGGGCAAGAGCGTGCAGCGCAGCCTCACCGACTACGTCGACTCGGGTGACACCTCCCACGTAATCGCGGTGTGGCAGCCGCACGACGCCGGCCGGACACTGCTGGGCGACGCTGAGGACGTCCTCGTCACCGGTGTCGTGCACGAATGGGCGGACCTGCGGCGGCCCGCGAAGGCAGCCGAGTCCAGGGACAAGCTGAACAGCTGCTTCTACGCTTTCCACGTCGTCCCTGGAGTCCTGGAGCTCGACGCGCTGCCGTTCGCCGACGATTCGGGGCGGCAGCGGCGCCTGGCCGGCTTCCTCGAGGAACTCCGCGAGCTGGCCAAGCCGCACGTCCGGCCCGCGAACCTGGTGGTGACCGACAAGCAGCACGTATGGGCGAAGGCGCTGCTGGACCGGCATCTGGATCCGGAGATCTTCCGGACGCAGAAGCAGATGAACCACGTGGAGGGCGGTGTGGAGGATCTGTTCAAGTTCCCGGCTGCCAAGGACTTCATCAACTTCTTGCTGGATCTGGCCACCCAGCCGGACGCAGCCACCAGCATCGCCACCCGGCTGTCGAGCGTCACCGCACTGCTGGCCGCCAAACCGCGGAAGATCGAGGAACGGGACTTCTGTAACGCCGCCGCCGACGACCTGAACAACGTCGCCGCCTGCTACGACCGCGTACAATCCGCCGCCGCCGAGCTAACCAGCATCACTGGTGCAGCCGAGGCGCTGGCCGCGTCCTTCTCATCCGCAATCACCGCCGCCGAAGAGCTTCAACAGAGCCTGAAGCAGCAACTCGCCGCCTTCGGGGAGGCCCGCACCGCGGCCAACACCGACCGGTCGACGGCAAGCGACCTGGCCTACCTGTACCGGCGGGAGGCCGCCCGGCTGCGCCTGGGTGAGGCAGAAGCTCACGAACGGCAGGTCAATGAGCATGCTGAAGACGCGCGCAACCTGGTCACGGCATGGGAAACCACCCTGCGGCTGGCGGAGCTCGCCGAACTGCAGTCTCGCCTGGACCAGGCCATATTGGAGGCCGCAGCCGAAGAGGAGGAGCTCGCACCGCTGCGTGAGGAGCACGCGCGGCATGCCGCTCTACTGCGCCGACGGCTAAAGGCGCTCGCCGAGGAGGCCGATTTCGCGGCAGAGCTCGCCGACGAACAGCGGGAGAACGCCGAAGGGACCCTCGCGGACAACGAGGAGCTGGAGAGACGGGCACACGCCGACAAGACGCAAGCGGCCACCGACGAGTCCCAAGCCGCTACCCAGCTTGACATGCTCGACCAGCGTCGCCGTGATGGCGTCACCCGCGGGCATCTGCCCAGCCACAGCACCGCACCCCAAGCGCACCTCCATGCCGTGCTCGCTGAGCGGGGGGAACTCGAGCGGCAGCTCAGAGAACTCACAGAGCGAGCCGAGGACCGCCGAAGCCGCCGCGCACAGATCACCGGCAGGGACACCATTCTGGCGAGCGAGCACAGCACCGCCGACGCGACACGCACCGACGCGGTGACACGGCGGACCGCCCTAGGCGCGCGGCTGAGCGAGCTCGCCGTTTCGGAAAGGTTACGCGGCCTGGCCGAGACAGCCGACGGCGAGATCGTGGACCTGTGGGCCGAGGGCCCGATCCTGCTGCGCCGTCTGAGTGACGCAGTGATCGCCGCGGACGACGAGCGGATCTTGCGGAGGGCGGAGCAGCACACCGATCAGCGGACCATCGAGGCGCAGGAACGCAACCACATCCTGCCCTCCAGTCTGGATGCCGAACGGATCGAACGACAGCTCATCGATGCCGGTGTCCCCGCGCAGACAGGCTGGGCTCACCTGCGGTCGGTCCTGCCCGCCGGCGAGCTGGTGATCGCGTTGAAGGTCCCCGAGATCGCCCGGCTCGGCTGCGGTGTGATCGTACCGACCGGCCAGATCACCGACGCGGTGCGGCTCCTGGACTCCCGCTCCGCCATGACCACCTCCCTGGTCGGGGTCTACTCCGCGCAAGCCGCCGACGTTCTGCTCCGCGGCGGTGCTGAGGCGTTGACGTCTTCCGCGGGGGCCGCAGCGGCCTGGATCCGGCTCCAACCAGGCAGACCCGGCCGAGGCCCAGGCAGCAGTCCGGCTGCTGAAAGAACGCGCCCACGCCCACACACTTAGGGACCAGGACCTGGCCCGGCAGCGCGCAGCGGACGACGAGCTGGCCCGCCAGATCACCCAATTCCTCCGTGATTGCCCGGCCGGCCATCTTGCTACCTTGGACGAGGAGATCGAACGGCTCGACCGCAGGCTCCAGAGCATCGAAGAAGAACAGGCGGACAACAGAGCAGAGCTGCGGGGCTTCGACGACGCCGACCGGCTGGACGGTGCCCGCCGGGACGCTCTGGGTTCCCAGCTCCGGACGGCCGATACCACCATTGACTGGCTCGAAGAGCTGATCCCAGCGCTCGCTGCCGAGGACGCCTGGCGCGAGCGCCTCAAAGAGGCGCAAGAGCGCGGCGATGACGCCGACCAGCGCACACGGGCACATAACGCGAACGCTCGGCAAGCGCTCATCGAGGCCAAACAATGGGAGGCCACAGCAGGAACCGAGCGGCGCCGGGCAGGGGACTATCGGTCGGAGCGCGATGGCATCCCCGATACCGTAACCGGCTCGGACGAGGTTCCCGAGAACCCGTCCACACCGCTGGACGCGCTGCGCCGCCGCCAGCAGGACGCCCTCAAAGCGCTGGATGTCCGCGCCGCCCAGTCGGTGCTGGCCGACCGGGTACAGAACCTCATCCAACAGGTCGCAGCGACCGAACAGGAGCTCGGCCGACTGCCGGCCATCGACCGCGCCGCTGCCGGCAGGCTGCTGGCGTCACCCGACGGGCAGGAACCGCAGCTACGGTCCGCCGCCCTGGCGCAGGCACGGCAGGACTCCGAAGCAGCGACCGACGAGCGCGGCGCGGCCCGTAACCAGATGAAGCAGCGCCGCACGGAACTCCAGACGGTCGAGCGACAGCACCGACAGCCACCACGCCGTACCCTGCCCGTCGTCCCGGCTGACTCTGAGGAGGCCGACGCGCTCGCCGCCGAGCAGGAGACTCGCTACCACGGGGCGCAGGAGCGGCTCACCCAAGCCGAAGGCCTCATCAAGGGAGTCGAGGACCAGGCTGGGCAGGCCGAGAGCCGCAAGACCCTTCTCGGCACGCTCCTGGAATCACTCCCCGACACGGGGACGACCATCGCGGAGCCGTTCACCGATGATGAGGCCACCGCCCGGACCCGCGCCCGGGAGATCCGAGACGCGGTTACCGCCGCGGCGAAGACGCTCAACGCTACCGAGACGGATCTCAACCTGTCCGTGGACCGGATCCGGCGGACGGCAGCCCGCTTCCCTGGGATCTCTGGGCCGATGAAGGACCGGGTCGCCAACGACCCACCGGTCTCGCTCGGCCCGCACGCCCACAACTTGGCCGACAAGCTACAGCTGCGCGCGCAAACCCTGGTCGGTGAACTCAGCTCAATCGCCCAGGATCAGACAATTATCAGCGAGGCGCTCGCGCATCTGGTGAAGGAGAGCCTCGACATGCTCGGCAAGGCCGAGCGCGCCTCCCATATGAAGACAGCATCCGGGTCCTGGGCCGACAAGAAGGTGCTGCGGATCAATTTCGACCGGCCCGCCGACGCCGACCTGGTTGTCTACGCCGAGCGAGTCATCGACCGGCTCGTCGAGAAGGGACTCAAACCCGAGGGCATGCCCCTGCTTAAGGCCGCCGTCCACGAGGCGGCGGGACCGCGCGGCTTCACCGTCAAGGTCCTCAAGCCCACCGACGACACCGCCGGGACCACAGAGGACATCAGCCGACTCGCCAAATGGAGTGGCGGAGAGAAACTGACCGTGTGCGTGGCGCTGTACTGCACACTCGCTGCGCTGCGCGCTGCGCATACCGGGCGCAGAGGCCGCTCGGGTGGTGTCCTGCTGCTAGACAACCCGATCGGCAGAGCCTCGTCCGCATCGCTGGTGCGGCTCCAGCGAGACGTGGCCGCCTCCCACGGCGTCCAGCTCGTCTACACCACAGGTGTTAAAGACCCGGCGGCAGTCGTCCAGTTCCCCAACGTCATCCGCCTCGACAACCGCGAAGGCCGCACCCGCAGCCGTCGCTACATCGTCCTCGAAGCCCGTACCGACACGGACAAGACCAGCGTGGTCACCGGCATCCGTACCGCGCACGCCGATCACCCGTGGGACAGCGGAGCCCCGGCCGTTCCGGCTCCGCACGAGCAGGCCCGATGAGCCCGCCGCTGTCACCGCTCGCCTCGGAACTCGCTCGGATCGTGGCCGGGTACCGAGGCAAGCGGATCCCGGTCGAGGAACTGTTCAACCAGGCCAGCCGTTTCGCACCTAGTCTGGTAGGCGACGCCGAAGGGCCGGCCAGGTTCCGCAACGCCCTCGATGAGCTCCAGGACGCAGGGAAGCTCACCCTGCCCGCGGCACGATCACGTACCGGCTGGGACTCCCGCATCTTCCCCGCGCTCCCCGTCTGGGTCATACGCGTCGAACCGCTCCCAGCACCACGCCCGCAGCTCGCCCAGCGCGTGTGGCCGCGGGCGCTCGAAGCCGCCGGGTCAGTTGCCACCCGGGCAGACGAGCAGCAGATCCTCGACCGGATCGCCACCTGGATGCGCGACGACCCTTCCCCGGAGTACGTCCCGGTCCAGGAACGATCCCTCGAGTTGTTCGACGACGAAAAGGCCATCGACGGCTACATGAAGACCAGGCTCTTCACCTCCGGAGCTCTCACCTTGGATCTGCTGGCCTGCTTCACGCCTCCCCTGCCGTTCGTCTCCCAGCACGTGCCAGGCAACGGACCCACCACCCTGCTTGTCCTGGAGAACAGAGCCACCTACACCTCCTTCCTCACCGCCCTCCGTGACCTCCAGCCAGGATTCAGGCCCGACCTGCACCTCGGCTGGGGACACGGCAATGGCTTCTCTCAAAGCATCCTCAGCATCCCGATGCTCGATCCGGCCCCTACAGCCGTGTACTACTTCGGCGATCTCGACCTCGCCGGACTCCTCACCGCCACCAACGCGGCAGCGCAAGCCAGTGCGGCAGGACTACCAGAACTACGCCCGGCCTCATCCTGTTACCAATTCCTATTGGACGGACCGTCCCGATGGAGAAGCAGCGACCGCAGCAACCTGCACACAGGATCCGACTACGACGCGACCTGCCGGTGGCTGCCCGCGGCGTTGCGTCAGCAAGGACTTGACCTGCTGCACGCTCGCCACCGCATTCCGCAAGAACGACTCGGCCTCAAAGCCCTACGCCAGCACTCGGAATTGTGGACAGAATTTGCCACAGCCGCTCCGATGCCGGTTCATCAGCAACGCACAGCGCACCGATAACCAGCGCTCATCCCTGCCGAAATGAAACAGACACTCGGGCACGCTGCATCAACTACCGACGGAGAACCGCCAACTTGGCCAGCAGTTCACGACCAAATACCCCACCTGCCCGCTGCGTCCGGTTAACCGCCCCCGCATATCATCGCCCTGATTCATGCTGAGCGCGTTGTGTCGGGCCGTCCAGATAACCTCATCGCCAAGGCCACGATCGCGCGACGCGGCAGGAGGTTCTGGTCTTGCCCCGGAACCTGTCAATTTGATCAAGGCAGCTGAGATGGTCTAATTCTGTGTCAGCTTTTCTTGTTCGTCCTTGTGGTCGAGGTTGTTGGGCTTGTTGATCCATGCCGGTCCGGGAAGGTCGGGCGGGGTGGGCATGCCGCCGGAGGCGAACCGCTCGGGATGGGTGGCCTGGGCGGCGACCAGGATGCGGGCGCGCCGATCGCGGACGATGTCGGCCTGGCCGTAGTGCACGTCGGCGGGATGGTGGTAGCCGATCCCGGAGTGGTAGTGATCGTGGTTGTACCAGGCGTAGAACTCCTGGCAGAAGACGCGAGCGTCCTGGATCGAGCCGAAGTGGCCGGGGATGGCCGGGCAGTACTTCAGTGTCTTGAAGCTCGCTTCGACGTGCGGGTTGTCGTTGCTTGTCTTGGGACGGCTGTGCGACTTGGCCACGCCCAGGTCGATGAGCAATTCGGCGACGGTCTTGGACTTCATCGACGAGCCGCGGTCGGCGTGCAGGGTGAGCGTGCCGGGGTCGATGGCCTGCTTGGCCGCCGTGGCCTTGATGAGCCGCTTGGCCAGCTCGGCCGACTCGCGAGAGGCGACCATCCAGCCGACGACGCAGCGACTGTAGATGTCGATGATCGTGTACAGGTGGTACCAGACGCCTTTGCCCGGGCCGCGCAGCTTGGTGATGTCCCAGGCCCACACCCGGTTGGGCGCCTCAGCGAACAGCTCGGGAATCGTCTTGGGCGGATGGGTGGCGTGACGTCGCCGATCACGGCCGACCTCGCCGTGCTCGCGCAAGATCCGGTACATCGTGGACTCAGAGGCCAGGTAGGTGCCCTCGTCCAGCAACGTGAAGTACGCCGTGGCCGGCGCCGCGTCGGCGAACCGCTCGTTGAGTACGGTGCGGACGTGGTCGCGCTCGCCCTGCGATAGCGCCGCGGGATGTGGCTTGCGTGGGGTGAGCGGGCGCGTGGGAGCGGGGCTCCTGCGGTTCTTGCGGTACCAGTTGGCCTGTGGCACCCCGGCCGCCGCACATGCCTTGCGACGCCCGAGCAGCGGGGTCAACTCCTCGATCGCCTCGGCTTGGGCGGCGTCGATGAGCTCGGTCACTGCTCGCCCCGACTCGTCGAACTCTCGCTGCCGGTGGCGAGCTGATCCAGCAGCGCGAAGAGCTTTCCCTGCACCTCGATCACCTGGCGGGTCTTGCCGAGTTCGGCACGCAGCCGCTCGACCTCCCCCTCCAGCTCCCCGATCTTCTTATCGCGCGGGTCGGCTTTGGGGCGACCGACCGGCCGGGCCAGCGCCTCGGCCGCGCCGTGGTCTCGGGCCGTCCTCCAGCTGGAGATCAGCGATGAGTACAGGCCCTCCCTGCGCATCAGCGCGCCTTTGCCGGCCTTGTCGAGCTGGTCGTACTCCTCCAGGATCCGGGCCTTGTACGCCGCCGAGTACCGGCGGACCGCTGCACGCTCACGCACCTGCGGGTCAGGGATCTGCGGATCCGATTTGCCTGCTCCCACGAAGGGATGTCTCCTTCCCCGCCCTCAGCACAGAGTTTTATGCCTGTTTGCTACCTCTGTCTAGTTTGGCAGGGAGGGCATCGCTGCCGGTTCCTGGTGGACCTCGCCCGGTGTCATCGGGCACTCAATTGTTGACACGGACCTACGGAGGGCATGCTGCGCATAGAACCTCCACGCCCAGCAAGGCGCCGTACGCACTTCCTCAGCGGCGCTGGCCCCTCCCCCGGCCTTCGAGCACACGCAAAGATCAGCCCCTGCCGATTTCGAAAACGCCCAGTTCTTGGCGGAGTCGACCAGCCCACCACTCCCCCACCGTCGTGCCCGACCACACCATCCGCGACCAGACCCACTCCCGGTGACTGGACGATCAATGTGCCGATCCCGCCCGTGTCCGCTGGACGATCCGAGGCGACACACCGATCGCCGGCGGCGAGCATCCCGCCGCAGCGCACCTGTCGAGATCCCTGCATAACGATGCGCCACCGACGACCACTTTCACCCCCCGACACCTACCAAGACACGCCGAGGCGATCAGGGGGGACAAAATCAATGCTCGATCTCAAAACCGATACAAAAGGACCCCACAGCCTGATGAGGACAGCCGCGGTACCCTCTACCACGTTCGAAGCCGCCTACGCTCGACGAGCGCACGGACCTGGCTTTTGCCATGATGAAGCCCTGGCGCGCAACCGATAGACCCATGGTGGGCTCAGGAGCTCGGCGGACAGACACGCTGTTTAAGAGTCAGCTGCCGACCGCTTCGCTGCGTGCCGTACCAAGACTGGACGTGTCAATTCGTGCCGTTTAGTCCCTGACTCTGGTGTTTTGATGCCGGACTATGCCGGATGGTGGCGGATGGTGTCATGACCTCCGATCCCACAACGACCCCAGCGCACCATCAGCGCGACATCACACTCTGTAGTCCATATCTAAGAGGGCGTCCGAAAAGCGAAATTCGTGGCTGATTGCCGGTTATGCATCTCGCCAGGTTGGGGTGGTTTCGCCGGTAATGCGTCGAGTGAGGTTGTCTATCGACGCGATGCGGATCATGGCTGAGGCGTGGTCGGTCCGAGTCTCGTAGTCACGGGCCAACCGGCGGTGGGCATGAGCCAGCCCAGGGTGCGTTCGACGACCCAGCGGCGTTTGACGACGTGGAAGCCGGGCCGGTCGGAGCGGCGCGGGACGACTTCGACGTCGATGCCCAAGGAAGCGCCGTGTTCGATGGCGGCGTTCTTGAAGCCGGTGTCCACCCACGTTTTCGTGATCGTCGGGTAGGTGGTGCCGGCCTGGGTGAGCAGGGTCTTGCCGATGGCGTTGTCGGACAGGTCGGCGGCGGCGAGGGTGATGGCAATCTAGCAAGCCGAGGGTGTCGGTGAGGATGCCTCGTTTGCGTCCGACGATCTTCTTGCCTGCGTCGACGCCCTGGGTGCCGAGCGGGACGTTTGTCGAGGTCTTGACGCTTTGACTGTCGATGACGCAGGCGCTCGGCTCGGGCTTGCGTCCCTCCTTGGCGCGGGCGGTGCTGGTCAGGTCGATGCCCAGTCGCTCGAAGATGCCTTCCTTGGCCCAGGCGGAGAAGTAGTAGTAGACGGTCGTGTGCGGCGGGAAGTCGTGGGGCAGGTACTTCCAGGCGATGCGGTTGACGTAGAGGATCGCGTCGAAGATGTCGCGCAGGCTGGTCGGTGGGCGGGGAACGGTGATACCGGCCTGTGCGCGGGCTTGGAGACGTGCTGCGCGCCAGGCGGTCAGGGTCGGCTCGATCAACGCCCAGCGGGCATCGGACAGGTCCGAGGGGTAGGGGCGGTGGGGGGTTATGGCACCGTGGTAGCAAAGCTGGGTCCGGGAACCGGTATCTCTGGACTTGGGCGTTTCCACTTCATCGCGAGATCAGATGGGTACGAGGCCGCTCATCAGACGAACGCCGGGACGACGGCTTCCGCTGTCACACCTCGATACGTCACGCTCCACCTAATCGGTGCATTTCAGACAGGGGCCAAATCCAGCGAGACCCCATTCGCTGCCGGCCTTCGATCCGCGACGGGCGTCCGGGACGGGGACGATCAGCCGGCGCTCCATCAGCGATACGGCGTCGCCAGGGCGCGGCGCATGGCGCCACCGCTGCGCACGACGTCGGCGGAGAGAAGGGCGTCGATCTCCGTCCGCTCGAAGCCGCTCTCGGAGAGTACGTCGACCGTGTACTGCCCCGTGCCCGGCGGATCCAGCGGCCCTCTCCGCTGTGTGCGGCTGAACTCCGCGTGCCGGCCCGTCATCATGAAGCTGGACCCGGTCTGCGATGTGCGGATGTGGAATGCCTCCGCCGCGAGAAGTTCGGGGTCGCGAAGAACCTCGGAGACGGTTCGCGCGAGAGTGGCCTGAAGGCCGGTTGATTCCACGGCCCGGATCACCTCCGCCGAAGTACGGGCCCCCATCAGTCGCTCGATAGAGGAGTCGTCACCGGGCTCGAACAGACCCACGGACCGCAGTGCCGTCAGCGCCTTCTCCTTGTCACCGCCTCCTTCGAGGTAGATCCAGCCGTCCAGGGTCGCGTAGTAGCCCCGCGACGGATCGAGCCTTCGCAGATCCGCCCCGCCTACCGCTGGGCGGGGGCGGCCTTCGTACCGCACGAGGTCATTCATCTGCAGGTAGACGGATGTTCCCGCGAGCGAGTCCCAAGCCCGCTGTCCTTCGCCGCTGACTTGGCGGTGGTAGAGCGCGAGCACGGTCGTGAGCGCGGAGATCGCAGCGGCGGTGACGTCGTTGATCGCGATGGTGTTCGCGATCGGTACGTCATTCCCGCCCCAGGATGACATCATTCCGCTCATCGCCTGGACGACCATGTCGACGCCAGGCTGGTGGCTCAATGGACCGCCCTCGCCGAATGCCGACAATGACACCGTGATGATCTGCTCATTCGACTTCGTCAGCGAGTCGTAGTCGATGTTGAGCTTGGCCATGACACCTGGCCGCATGCCGTCGATCACGACGTCGCTCGAGGCCACCATGCGGTGGAACACGGCCTGGCCCTCGGCGGATCCGAGGTTGAGCGCGATGCTTCGCATCCCACGGTTGAAGGGATATCCCGTGGCGCGGAACGGGTCACCGCCGAGGGGCTCCACCTTGATGACGTCGGCGCCGAGTTCGCGAAGCAGGAAACCCGCGTACGGAGTGGCGACGAACGTGCCGGTGTTCAGCACCCTGAATCCGACCAGCGGTCCCTCAGTAAACCGCGGCGGACGCGGCTCGGACATTTCCTTCGCCGGCCAGGGTCGAGCGCCATTGTGCTCGCCTCGGCGGGGCGCCGGGGTACGCACGCTGCCGGGCGTCTTGGAGAGGGACAGGACCACGCCCGGCATCGCCACGGTGCCGCGCTCGGGGTCGTCGACGCTGACGCGCATGCCGATCGCGGTCGTCTGCGGATGATCGAACCACTCCTCGCGGGACAGCACGGGCCCGCAGGGAATGCCCCGGTCGGACAACATCTTGAGGATCTCGTCGCTGCTCCGGGCCGCGAACGCCGCGTTGATCAGGGGCTGCACCCATCGCATGTTGTCCAGAAAGAGGAGGCGAGCCGTGACGCCGTTGATGCGCGGGTCCCGCAGGATATCCTGGAGGCCGAGGCCTTCCAGCGCGGACTGTTCGAACTTTGCGCCGAGGGCGCCACATGCGACCCAGTTCCCGTCACCGCACTGGAAGTGCCGGTACGTCGGGTGTCGTCCGGTCGGGCCGAGATTCGTCGGCGGGTCCGGCAGGGAAGGGTCGGTGCCGAGCAGTCCGGCCATCGCGATCATGATTGCGTTCACACCGCTGACGGTCACATTCTGACCGTGGGTGGATATCGTTCGCTCCACGAGCGCGGCGACGACGCACGTCGCCGCCCAGACCGCGTGAACGTAGAGAAGATACGGTGAAAGGGACTCGATCGGCCCACCGGTGTCCGACGACTGCCGCATCGCCTGCGCTCCCGCCGCGGCCAGGAGCCCGTGGGACTCCCTGCCATCCTGCCAGGGTGCCGACCCGTCGAGGTAGGCCGGCAGCCGGAGGATCACCAAACCCTGGTTATCCACGCCTGCCAGGGCTACCTGCTCCCCCCAGTCGGACAGTTCCCAGCCCGACCCCAGGATGCACACGTCGGCGCCGCGGACGCTCTCCGTCAGCCAGTCGACGTGCTCTTGATCAGCAGGGTCCACCTCGACGCTCCGCTTGTTCCTGTTCCAGACCACGAGGCCGGGAAGCTGGCGGGCCGGATCGTCGCCGGCGCCCTCCACCTTGATCACGTCGGCGCCGAAGTCGGCGAGCAGCATGCCGACGACGGGACCGGCGATCCCCGACGAGAGGTCAAGGACGCGCACCCCCTGCAGCGCACTCATACTGCGGCCCGCCTCTCGGGCACGTGGCGTGCATGCTCTGTCCGCGGGACGAGGGCTTTGCCCATGGTGGTCATGATTGCTCCTTTGCGAAGAATGCCGGTTTGGGGGATGAGGTCACCCGATGACGAGCACGGGCTTCACCACCTGTCCCGCGAGCATGTCGGCTTCGGCCGTGTCGATGTCAGAGAGCGGGTAGGTGGCGGTCAGACGCTCGATGGGGAATCGGCCCGCACGCCAGTGCGCCACCAGCTCGGGCAGGAACCGCTTCGGATTCGCGCTGCCCTCGAGGATGTATCCGACGTTGACGCCGGTGAGCTCGCTCGGGTGAAAGCTCACCGGGCTGGCTCCCGCGCCCACGAGGAGGGCTCGCCCATGGGGTCTGAGCGCGGCGACACCGGCCTTGATCACCTCGGGTACTCCGGTCGTGTCCAGCACGAAGTCGAGCCCAGGCCCGTCACCGACGATCGCCTTACGCAGGTCGTCGACCTCCCCGAGCACGCGCCGCGTCGCTCCGAGTTGCTTCGCCAGTTCCAGTCGCGACGCGTGGAGGTCGATCGCGACGATGTCGGAGGCCCCGGCGATCTTCGCCGCCATGACCGCGGCCAACCCGACCGCACCCGCGCCCAGGACGGCGACCGACTGCCCCGGCCGGAGCTTCATCTCGTTGAGGACGGCCCCCGCCCCGGTCTGCAGACCACACCCCAGGGGCGCGAGCACGTCGAGGGGAAGCGATGGATCGATCACGACGGCGTTGCGCTCTGTGGCGATCGCCAGCGTGGCGAAACTCGACTGGCCGAACCAACGGTTCGCCACCGGGATGCCGTGCTCGTCCACCGCGGCGACGGAGCCGTCCAGACGCTGCCCGGACGTGTTCATCGCCCTGAAGTGGAGACAATACGCGGGGTCGTCGGCTCGGCACCGTTCACAGTCGCCGCAGGAGTCGAAGCTCAGCAGCACGTGATCCCCCGGCCGGATGGTGGTCACGGCCGAGCCCACCTCGATCACCACACCGGCGCCCTCGTGGCCGAGCACGATCGGTACCAGCCGCTCTCCCAGGAAGGGCACTCGCGGCATCAGATCCGTGTGACACAGTCCGGCGGCGCGCACCTCGACGAGCAGCTCGTGCGGGCGCAGGTCACCCAGGCGGATCGTCTCCAGGGAGAAGCGGGCCCCGGGCCCGTGCAGTACTGCCGCTACAGCGGAAACAGCCATGTTCATCACCTCTGTCCGGCGGGCGCGCGGACCGCCCGGACCAATTCGTGGGCGCTTTCCCATGAACCACGGCTGGCGATGAGCCGCCGGAGCTTCATGGTCATGTGTGGTTCGTTGACGGTGGCGGCGCCGGCGAGCCGGTTTCCCACCCGGTAGAGCGCGACGAACGTGGACTCGTCCTTGCCGCCGCGGGCGAACACGACCTCGTCGGCCTGGGCCGTTCCCACGAACTGGATGCGATTCCCGTACCAGTCACTCCAGAAGTACGGCACGGTGACGAAGGGCGCGGCGCGGTGCGGGAAGAGCGCGTTGATCGCAGCGCGGTCTCCCTGGTCCGCCGCATTCGTCCAGTTCTCCAGCCTCATCGTGAGGTCCATGACACCGTTCGGCCAGTGCGTGACGTCCCCGGCCGCGTACACGTCGGCCACGGAGGAACGCAGATACTCGTCGCAGACGACGCCGCCGTCGACCGGATGCAGTGCGAGACCCGAGTCCCGCAGCCACTCCGTCGCGGGCGCCGCACCAATCCCGACGACCACGACATCGGCGAGCACCGTCTCGCCGTTGCTCAGGCGAAGGTCGGTGACACGGTCCCCGCCGATGACCTCATCGACCGAGGTTCCGCACAGGAGCCGGGTCCCGTGGCGGCCGTGGATGCCCGCGAGGGCGCGACCGACCTCGTCGCCGACCGCGCGTACGAGCGGGATCGGCGCCGCCTCGACGATCGTGACCCGGGCTCCTTTCTCGCGGGCCGAGGATGCGATCTCCGAGCCGATGAAGCCCGCTCCGATGATCACGACGTTGCGGTCCGGAATGATCGCCGCACGAAGTCGCGCCGCGTCGTCCACCGTCCGCAATGTGTACGCGCCGGCCCTGCCCCCGAGTTGCGGGATCGAGCGGGGGCTCGCGCCCGTCGCCACCAGGAGCCGCCCGTAGCCGAGCACGTCGCCGTCGGCTGTGTGGACTTCGTGGGTGATGGGATCGAGCCTGGTCGCGCGCGTCGAGAGGCGAAGGTCGATCGAGAGTTCGACGCGGAGCTCGTGCTCGGAACGGAAGAAGTCCGCTGACCCGTCGGCTTTCAGATACTGCTTGGACAGCGGCGGCCGGTCGTAGGGGAGATGGGGCTCGTCACCGATGAGGGTGATCGACCCGCCGAACCCCTCCCGGCGAGCCGCCTCGACCGCCCGCAGCCCGGCGAGGGACGCACCCACGACGAGCAGGTCGGATCTGGTGGCTGCCACGGTCGCTACCCGGCGTAACGGATCTGCGGCACGCCGTCGGCGAGCGGGCGGAACGCGGCCTCGACGTTCTCCGCCAGCCAGTCGAGGTCCCAGCTGCCAGGGCTCTCGACGGTCGAGATCACACTCGGGTTGTTGTACAGGCTCAGTGTCCGGCCGGCCGCGCCGATCACGCGGCCGCTCAGCCATCCCGACTCCTTGCTCGCGAGATAGGCGACGACGGGGGCGATGTTCTCGGGAAGCAGTTCGGCCATCGCCTCGTGCGATGGGTCCACGACGGCTGCGACGAGGCGGGTCATCGCCGAGGGGGAGACCGCGTTCGCCGTCACTCCGTAACGGCCGAGCGCCTGGGCGAGCGAGTAGGTGAACCCGACGATTCCCATCTTCGCCGCCGCGTAGTTGGGCTGGCCGGCGGCCCCGTTCAGGCCGGAGTTGGAGGCGAAGTTGATGATCCTGTACTGGCCCCCGGGGTTGCGCTGCTGACGCCAGTAGGCGCTCGCGGGTTTGACGGTGCTGTAGGTGCCGCGAAGGTGCACCCGGATCACCGCGTCCCAGTCCGCGGGCCCGAGATTGAAGATCATCTTGTCGCGGAGGATGCCGGCGACATTGACGACCACGTCCAGGCCGCCGAACCGCTCGACCGCGAGCTTGACGAGTTCCTCGCCCGTCGCGGTGTCGGCGATGTCGCCGCCGTTGGCGATGGCCTTGCCGCCCGCCGCGACGATCTCCTCGGCGACCGCGTGGGCCGGGCCTTCGTCGCTTCCGGTACCGTCCGGGTTCGCCCCGAGGTCGTTGAGAACGACCTTTGCGCCCTGCTCGGCGAAGAGGCGGGCCACCGCCGCGCCGATGCCCCGGCCGGCTCCGGTGATGATGGCCACGCGCCCATCGAGAATGGCTTCACTGCTCATGGTGATTTCTCTCTGTGGAAAGTCGCAAATGCGGCGTAACTGGGGGGAGTGCGTCGATAGTAGAACAGGTCATACGTATGTACAACACGTTCTACTTATGGGTTTCGTTGATAAGGTGATGAGCGGATGATCCATATCCCACGAAGGCGAGAGCATGACAACACGCATACGAGGCAGGTCGGCTGAGGACGCCGTCTTGCGGAGACGCCGGGCCGTCGAGGCAGCTCGCGAGCTGGCGCTCGAAGGCGGTCCCGATGCCGTCCAGATGCGTGCCGTCGCCGAGCGGGCGGGCATGACGACCGTCACGCTGTACCGGCTCGTGCCATCGAAGATCGCCCTGCTCGGCCTCCTCGGCACGGATCAGGTCCGACGCTATGCGGCCTACAACGAGGCTCACCCGATCGAGGGAGGCACCCGAGGCGACCGGGTAGGCCGCGTTTTCAAACGTGCGTTCGTTGTGGTGACCCGCGAACCGAACCTGGGCCGGGCGATCTTTTCGGTCTTCTCCGGTATTCACAGGATCGAGGCCGTCGAAAGACTGCCCGGCGAGCCGGAGAAGTCCCTGATCGATGTCGCACTGCAGGCGCTCGAGTCGGACGGCGTCCCGGCGACGGCGAGCGAGCGTCGGCTACTACAGATGGTCCGCCTGGTCTGGGGGGCCGCCGTGGGCCAATGGCTGAGCGAAACGATGGACATCGACGTGGTCTACGAAATGATCGATCTCGCGTGCGCTCAACTTGACGCGGCGACGCAGGGTCTCCCGTCCCGATCGCAGGAACGGTGATCACCGGCTGACGACGCGCGGCGCCCCGGGTTCGTGGAGCACGCGGCCGGAGCGCGGGACTACCGGAGATGGAACACCCCACGGTCCAGCACGACGGTCTCGCCCACCTTGGTCTGGAAGATCGCCCCATCGTCGGTGCGCCAGATCAACGTGTCCAGCAAGTCCCCCGGGTTGACGGTCGAGGCGAAGCGGACGGAGAACTCGCCGAACTGAGACGGGTCATCGTCGGCCACGGCTGCCAGCAGGGCCCTGCCGGCGAATCCGTACGTGCACAGGCCATGCAGGATCGGCCGCTTCATCCCCGCCTTCGCCGCGAAGGCGGGGTCGGAGTGCAGCGGGTTGCGGTCCCCGTTCAGGCGATAGAGCAGCGCCTGATCGACCTTGGTCGGGTAACTCACGATCTCGTCCGGCTTCCTGGCAGGTACCTCCCAGTGTGCGGCCGGTCCCGGATCACCCCCGAAACCTCCCTCCCCCCGCAGGACGAGCGTCACCTGGACCTCGGCGTAGCTCGCCCCCGACGTGGGATCCTTCAGCACCGACGAGGTGACGAGGTTCGCGTGCTTGCCCTTGTCGTAGATGCCGGCGATCTTTCCTTCGGAGACGACGGTCCCCGCCGTCGGGATGGTCCGATGCAGGATGACCTTCTGCTCGCCGTGCAGGATGCTGGAACGCGGGACGGAGCCGACGAGTTCGGTGGGATGCTTACCGACGCTGCCGGTCATGACCGTCACGAACGTCGGCAGCACCTCCTGCGCCACCCCCTCGCTGTTCTCCGTGGTGTACTTCAGGTCCTTGAGGGGGTCCTCGGCGCCCGCGCCCACTCCGAGCGCGTAGAGCAGGGCGTCCTTGGAATCCCAGCTCGTGGGAGACCCCTCCAGCGGAGTACCGACCTTCGTGGGGTCGACGGTCATGGGTGTTCCTCTCCTTCGGTTGGGTTCGATGGATGTCCGGCGCCGCGCTCAGCCAGGGACGTTGGAGAGCACGAGACTGCCGGCGGCGGCGAACATGTGGCCGACGCCCTGGACGAAGCTGATCCGCGCGTCGGGGACCTGCACGACGGCCTCGCCGCGCAACTGGCGGACCGCCTCCTGGATGGCGAACATCCCGTATTTCCCCGTGTGGGTGTACGACAGCCCGCCGCCGTTGGTATTCATCGGAAGCGAACCGCCGGGAAGCGTGTGCCCTGCGCGGATGAACTCTCCGGACTCACCGGGACCGACGAACCCGGTGTCCTCCAGCATGTACAGCGGGAGGTGGGCGAACGCGTCGTAGAACATCACGTGGTCGACGTCGGCATGGGTGATGCCCGCCGTTTGGAACGCCTCCTGGCTCGCCGTCTGGAACGGCCCGAAGGAGGTGAGGTCGTCCATCTGCGAGACCAGCGGCCCCGCGGCTCCCTCTCCGGACCCGAGAAGGTAGACGTGCCGATCGGCGCTGTCGAGGTCCCGGGCACGTTCGGCGCTCGTGAGGACCAGCGCGCCGCCGCCGTCGGTGACGACGCAGCACATGTCCTTCGTGAACGGGTAGGCGACCTCCGGCGCGTCCAGCACCTCGTCGACCGTGATGGGCTTGCGGCGCAGCGCGCGCGGGTTGGGCACGGCCCATTCGCGCTGCGCCGCCACGACCTGGGCGAGATCGCGGCGTGTCAGGCCACGGGACTCCAGGAAGGCCAGCACCGGCAGCGTGAAGCTGGAGAACGGCATCAGGGCGCCGTACGGGTGCTCGAACTGAGCCGCCATGCTCGACGGGTCACGCACGTAGGGCGGAGCGTCGAGACGGGACCGGCCGGACTGTCCGTGCGTGATGAGCACCGTGTCGGCGGCGCCCGCCGCGATGGCCGCCGCCGCGTGGCGCACGTGCACCATGAAGCTGCAGCCGCCGACGGCGGTGCCGTCGAACCAGCGTGGACGGACCCCGAGGGCGTCGGAGATCTCGTAGACCGGGGACCGGTCGGAGGCGATCCCGTCGATGTCCGCCGTGGTCAGGCCCGCGTCGGCGAGCGCGTTACGTGCCGCGTCGAGGTGCAGTTCGAGCTCTGGGATGGTCGGGAGCACGCCCAGATCGGTGGTCTCGGCCGCACCGCAGATGACGACGCCGCCCTTGTGCATGGATCCCATCAGGCCTCGCCTCCGGCAGGAGCGAACATCGGCAGGAACATCTCCCCGCGCTCTTCGAAGCGAACCTCGAGCCGCATCCCCAGGGTGAGCGCTTCGGGGTCCGCCGCCACGTCGACGATGTTGGTCATCAGCCGTGGGCCTTCGTCCAGGTCGACGAGGGCGATCACCTGCGGCCCCGTACCCCACATGGGTCTGCGGTTGATCACGTACGACGCCAGTGTCGCCCTGCCCGAGACCGGCCGCCATCGGACGTCCAGGGATTGGCAGTAGCGGCAGGACGTCCTGGGGTAGAAGTAGAACCGTGCGCAGGCGTCGCAGTGCTGGATGCGCAGCTCGCCCTCCCTGGTTGCCTCCCAGAACGGCGCCGTGAGAGACGACGCCTGCGGTGTCAGCGGGGTGATCATGTTCTCCTCGTGGTTTCGTGATGGTCGGATGGGGGTTCGAGGTGTACCGGCTCCAGGGGAGATCCCGCCGGGTAACGGAAGTCGAACGCGACGGCCCCTTCCGGGGCGAGCGTGGCGTGTAAGCCGCTTCCGTCTGTGGCCGGCTCGAGATCGGCGAGGATCAGGCGCCGGCCGGGAGCGGTCGTGTCCGCCACGCTGAGGACGAGCCGCTCCCCCTCCCGGTGGATCGAGGGGTCACGCACCTCCAGGCGCAGCAGCCCTCCATGGGCGGTGAAGAGAACGGCGCCCTCGTACCGGACGACATCGCCGTCGCAGGCCGCACGGCGGAAACGGAACTCCCGGCCGGCTGCCGACGCCGGGGCTTCGATCCGGATCTCGCCCGCCTCCTCGACGTACGCCCGGAACGACGCGCGGACTCCCCAGGCCATGGCGTGGTGCGCTGGGACGACATTGGGCAGCGGGCGCCGTGCCGGGGAGACGGGCTCGCTCATCGCTGTACTCCCCCGGTCGCGGGCGAGGCCTTCGCGGGCATGGTGTCGTGCTCTTCGCCGGCGGCCTGTTCGCTGAGGATCTCCGCGGCGGCCAGTTCGTCCTTGGCGGCGAGTCGGTCGAAACCGTGCACCGCCGGGTAGCGGTACTCGCCGAGCAGCAGAATGACGATCGCCGCCACGGCCAGGGTCGCGATGAAGACCGGGATGATCGTGTTGTAGGAGCCGGACGCGTCATAGGCCGCGCTGAAGACCACCGGGCCGAACGCGGAGATGACCAGGAAGGCGGCCTGAATCACGCCCACGATGCGGCCGTACTCGCGTGTTCCCAGGTAGCGCGTGATGAAGAAGATGACCAGGTCGTTCTCGATGCCCAGAGCCAGGCCGATCAGCGCCACGGCGGCCGCGACGACGCCGAGCGGCGGTTGGAGGAACAGCAAGCCGGCGATGGGGATCAAGACGACGACGGCGCCGATGATCCGGCCGGGAAGCCGGTCGATGATGAAGCCGCCCGCCAACCGTCCGATGAGGCCGGATAGGCCCAGGATGGTGAGCAGCAACGCGGCCTGGGCCGGCTCGAGGCCGCGGTCCACCATCATGGGAACCAGGTTCACCTGAATGCCGGTGATCGTCAGACCAGCGGCGCCCAGGCCAAGCGTGATCATCCAGAAGTGACGGCTATGAAGCGCCTGCCTGAACGTGAGACCGGGGACCTCCAGACTGACCACGCTCTCGGAACGCGCGTCGGTGACCTCCTTGACCAGCCGTCCTCGCACGCTCCGCTCGGCCCTGACGCGCACCAGAACGCTCACGGCCGAGGTCGCGATGATCATCGAGAGCACGGCGAGCGCCGCGTAGGCGCCTCTCCACCCGAAGAGGGCGATGAAGGAGCCGGCGATGAGGGGCATGATCGACGAACCGAGTCCCCAGAAGCCCGTCATCACACCGATCGCCATGCCACGCTTGTTGTCGAACCAGCTCACCAGGGCCTTGCTGAACGGGATGCTGGTGCTCGATCCGAGCAGGCCGATCATGAAGTGCAGCGTGTAGTAGACCGGAAGCGAGTCGCTGCCGACCGTCCCGATGAGGGCGAACACGGTCGTGTAGCCGATGAAGCCCGGGATGACGATCCACCGGACGGCGAAGCGATCGAGCAGGCGGCCGACGACGACGAGGCCGATGGCCATGCCCACTGCGGCGACGGTGAAGCTCGCGGACACCTGCGTCCGGGTCCATCCGAGTTCGTCGGTCATCGGAAGCATGAAGAGGCCGAGGGTGCCAAGCGATACCGGTCCCGGCGCGCACATGCCGGCGATGCCCGCGCCGACGATGACCCACCATGGTGATCTCTGTTTGTTGTCTGCGGCTACCGGACGGGATGCGGCTGTGGTCATTCGGGTACTCCCTGTCGAGTGGCGAAACCCCGATGCGAACTGGCCCCGATGTGAAGTGCTGGACGGCCGCCGGCTATGGCAGGCGTCGGAGACCGCGACCGCCGGCGGTGGCGGCGCGGCCCGGCAATCTACGCTCGTGACCGGGGTGGCCCGCTGATCACCTGGAGCTCGGTGAAGCCGTACAGGCCCCAGGGCCCGTTCTCGACTCCGACGCCGCTGGACTTGTGACCACCGAACGGCAGGGTGGGCAGCACCCCGCCTCCGTGGATGTTGATGGAGACCTGACCGCTGTCGATCCGGTCGGCTATCGCGTACGCCCGCTCAACGTCCGCTGACCACACGGAGGCGGTCAGTCCGTACTCGCTGGCGTTCGCGCGTTCGACGACGTCGTCATCGTCGTCGAAGGGAATGAACGGCATGACGGGTCCGAACTGCTCCTCGTCCACGACCTTCACCCCCTCGCGGACGCCGGTCAGGACAGTGGGCGCGAAGAAGTAGCCCGCCCGGTCGAGGGCTCGACCGCCGGCGCGCGCGGTGGCTCCGTTCCGCGTCGCGTCGTCGACCAGCATCTCAACGCGCCTGAACTGCGGCTCGTTGTTGATCGGACCGAGCTGCGTGCCCTCGTCGAGGCCGTTCCCCACACGTACCGACACAGCGATCTCGGCCACGGCGTCGGCGAGGTCGTCGTGAACGTCCCGGTGCGCGTAGATGCGCTTCGCGGCGAGGCAGACCTGTCCGTTGTTCATGAAGGAACCCCAGAACAGCGCGGGAGCGACCTTGGCCACGTCGATGTCGGGCAGGATGATCGCCGGGTCGTTGCCTCCGAGCTCCAGGGTGATCCTCTTCAGATCCTCCGCCGCGGCGCGGGAGACCAGGCGCCCCACCGCCGTGGAGCCGGTGAAGCTGACCTTGCGCGGCACCGGATGGGACACGAGTGCCGCGCCCAGCGGTTCCGGCCCGGCCACGACGTTGAGCACGCCGGGGGGCAGCACCTCACGCAGCATGCGGCCGATCTCAAGGGTGGTGAGGGGCGTGTACGGCGAGGGCTTGACGACGATGGTGTTCCCTGCCCGCAGCGCCGGGGCGATCTTCCACATCGCCAGGCCGACCGGGACGTTCCACGGCGTGATCGCGGCGACGACGCCCATCGGCCTGCGCACGACCTCCTGGAACGCCTGGTCGTCGTCACGGATGATCTCGCGTGGGATCTCCAGTTCCGCGTAGTAGCGCAACCATGACGCGGCCCGGCCGATCTCCCCCCTGGCATCGTTGAGGGGTTTGCCCTGCTCCGACGTGAGGATCACCGCGAGCTCGGCCGCGTGCGCCTCGATCAAGGCGGCGGCCTGGCGCATCGCCGCCCGGCGACCGTCCTCGTCTCGTGCCCACTTCGGGGCGGCCGCGGCCGCCGCGCCGAAAACCTCGTCGAGCTGCTCGGGAAGCACCGACGGGGCGGTGGCGAGCACCTGACCCGTCGCCGGGTTGATGACGTCGAACCGGCTGCTCGTGACGAGATCGCGGCCGGCGACGGTCGCGACGAACGTTCGTGCGCCGACATCACTGCTCGTCATTTCGCCGCTTCCCGGTTCTCGATGCTCAGCGCGCGCGCAGGGCAGGACCGAACGGCTTCCGCCAGCAGCGGCCGTTCATCATCGCCGATGTCGGGACCGATGAGGTGCAGCACCCCGTCCTCATCGACCTCGAAGCGATCCGGGGCCACCGACTCGCAGATGCCGATGCCCGTGCAACGGCCGCGGTCTACAACGATCTTCATTTCGGCTTCCTAGGACACTCGAACGGGCAGTCGGCGGACCCCGTTGATGAACTCGCTGCGCAGGTACTCGGGCTCGCCGACCTCGAGGTTGGGCAGCTTGGTGAGAATCTCCTTGAACAGGGCGCGCAGTTGCGCCTTGGCCACCCCGTTGCCCAGGCAGTAGTGGACGCCGCCGCCACCGAATCCGACATGCGGGCTACGCCCCCGGGAGAGGTCGAAGCGCTCCGGGTGGTCGAAGACGGTCTCGTCCCGGTTTCCCGAGGCGTAGAAGATCGCAACCCTGTCGCCGGCCTGGATCGTGACGCCACCGAGCTCGACATCTGTGGCGGCGGTCCGCGCGAAGGCGATGACCGGCGAGGCGTGCCGGACGAACTCCTCGACCGCTCCCGCGATGCGGCCGTCGAAATCCTCCATGAGCCAGGCGCGCTGGTCCGGATTGCGATCGAGCTGGACCGCGGTCTGAGATGTCGTCTGCTTGGTGGTGTCGTTGCCGGCGACGCTCAGCAGCATCATCATCGAGCCGATGTCGCCATCGGTGAGCCTGCGCCCGTCGAAATCGGCCTGGACGAGGTTGGTCATGATGTCGTCGGCCGGGTGCCTGCGACGATGCGCGGCGAGCTCCGCGCCCATCGCGAAGAGAAATTGCATACGCTCGGCTGCGTACTCCTGGAACGAGACGCCGGGCGGAAGCTCCTCGGGGGCCGTCATGATGGTGATGACCTCGTTGCCGGCCCGCGCGAAATCCTCGGCAAGCTCGGAGGGAACGCCGAGAAGGTCCGCGACCGTCAACATCGGCAGCTTGCACGAGACTTCCGCGACGAAGTCGAACTCGCCCGCCCCGACGACGCGATCGACGATCTCCCGCGCCCGCTCCTCGATCTTCCGGCTGAGCTTCGCCACCGCCTTCGGCGTGAACGCGGCGCTCATCACCTTCCGGTAGGCGGTGTGCTCGGGGGGGTCCATATGCAGGAAGGTCGGAGGCTGCCGCTGCGCCGGGTCCATGGGGCGGAGGGTCGCGGTGCCCAGAGCCGAGCTGAACAGATCGTGGTTCTGGCTGACGATCGTGATGTCCTCCGCGCGTACGACCGCCCAGAACCCGGCCTGGCCGTGGACCTCCCGAGGCAGGCCGGGCACTTCGATGGGAGCATGCCAGCTTACGGGCGCGTGCTTGCGAAGCCATGCGAAGGTCTTCTCCCGCTCCGCCATCGGCTGGGCCCAGAAGGCGCGGCTGGAGATGTCCTTGTCAGTGGTAGGAGGGTGCTCGGTGGCATGGATCAGCATGAGATCTCCCGGTCTCGGCTTCGAGACGAATTCGACGGCATGGGCCGTCAGGCAGGCGTGAGCGGGGTGTGGTAACGAGCCGGCGCCCCTGTCGGTGGCGCGCCCGTCGGCCTGGCTATTGCTTCCAGGACGCGGGCTGTCTGCCGCTGCACCTGTAGTATAACCGGTTATATAACGTGTTACACAAGAGTGAATTTCGCTCCGCCTGGAACGCCGGCGGCGGCTCGACCGCGATCGATCATCTCCTCGCGCGCAGCACGAACGCTCCCGCCGTCACCGTGAGCGCGCAGGCGAGCCAGAAGGCGGCGGCGAACCCCACCGCGTCGGCGAGGAAACCGCTGACCAGGGAACCCACGACGGCGGCAAGGTCCATGGCGACCATGTAAGCGGCGAGGGCGGTCGGGTTCGTACCACGGCCGGAATCGGCCAAAAGGGCGGAGGTGACGGAGTTGACCCCGCCCGCGGCAAGACCCAGCAGCACGAATCCGGCAACGACCAGCAGCATGTGCCCGGGGTACGCGATAAGCACCAGCGCGAGCACAGTGAACGTGATACCGGCCAGCAACGGCCCGTAGCGGCCACGCGAGTCGGACAACGGCCCCGCTATCGCGGAGCTCGCGACCTGCGACAGCGCAGTGAGCGACACCATGAGGCCGATGAACGCGGTCGAGTACGCCGCGGCGGCCAGGTGCAGGGGGATGAACCCCGACCGCATGCCATAGAAGACCCAGCCTGCGACCAACTGGCACATCAGGACCGCGACGAAGACCTTGTCGGTGATGAGGACGTGGGCCATGGCCCACTTCGAGACATTTGTCGCGTCTTGCGTCGGGGCCGATCCCGTCGCCCGGAGCGACCGGTGGGGGCGCAACAGAACGAACGCGAGTACCGCGGCGAGGACGGTCGCGACGCCGTACCCCAAGAGTGGCAGCCGGGCACTCGATGTCGCGAGCACACCGCCCAGGGCGGGCCCCGCGACGGTGCCGAGCGAGATGCCCGTCATGAACGTGCTCATCGCCCGGCCGCGTACGTCTCCCGGCACTGTGGCGATGAGCAGGCCCGTTGCCGCGGCCGTGAAGGCGGCCGAGCCGAGGCCGCCCACGGCCCGCGCCGCAAGAAAGCTGATGACCTCCGGGGCCAGGCCGGCGCCCAGCGCCGAAAGTCCCTGTACGAGTAGTCCACCCGAGAGAAGGGCCCGAAATGTCCACACACGGAGCAGTCCCGGGGTGGCAATGCCCCCGACGAGCCGCATGGCCGCGAAGACACTCACCGCCAGGCTTGCGACACCAGCCGTGATGCCGAACTCGACAGCCAGGGCAGGCAGTGAAGGCGCGACGACTCCCGAGCCGACCATGGTCGTGAACCCGATGATGGCGAGCAGCCAGACGACCTTCGGCATGGGACTTCTCTGCGGGCGTTGATCTGGCACGGGTGCCCTTTCTGGGTTGCACAGCTGAGGCGACGGGCGGCCCAGACTCGCGAGAGCATGGCGTATGTCAAGGAATCACAAGTGTAACTAGTTATACTTGCGATCTAATCGGATGTCGTCATCGCCTGGTGAGCGGCGGCATCCGTTCGTGTGCGCGGGTGAGGAGGGCTCGATGCACACAGACATGGCCCAGCGCCGAAGACGGCCAGGCTCCCGCGGAGGGTGAGCGCTCAGTCGCTGCGGGCAGCCGCTGACAAGAGCATCAGGCCAGGTCGTGGCCCAGCCGGGCCGACAGCCGCCGCAGCAGGTCCAGGGCGGCGTCGGTGATGACGGTGCCGGGCAGGAAGACGGCCGTGACGCCGGCTTGACGCAGCGCCGGCACATCGCCGGGTGGGATGACCCCTCCTATCACGATCATGATGTCGTCGCGCCCCGCGTTGGCCAGTTCCCGGCGCAGGGCGGGCACGAGCGTGAGGTGCCCGGCAGCCTGGGACGAGACGCCCACCACGTGCACGTCGGCCTCGACCGCCTGGCGGGCGACCTCGGCGGGGCTCTGGAACAGCGGGCCCACGTCCACGTCGAACCCGAAGTCGGCGAATGCGGTGGCGATCACCTTCTGGCCCCGGTCATGGCCGTCCTGGCCCATCTTGGCCACCAGGATCCGCGGGCGCCGGCCCTCGGCCTCGGCGAAGCGGGCGCAGGCGTCGCGGACGGTGTCGGCCCCGGAGCCCATCTCCTGGCGGTACACCCCGGAGATGGTGCGGACGTTCGCCTGGTGCCGTCCGAACACCTTCTCCAGCGCGTCGGAGATCTCCCCTACGGTGGCGTGCGCCCGGGCCGCGTCCACCGCGAGTCCCAGCAGGTTGCCATCCGAGGCGGCTCCTCGGGTAAGTGCGTCCAGCGCGGCGCGTACGGCCTCCGGGTGGCGCTCGGCCCGAAGCCTGCGCAGCCGCTCGATCTGCCGGGCGCGTACGGCGCTGTTGTCGACTTTGAGCACCTCCACCTCCGGTTCGTCCGCGGTGCGGTACTTGTTGACACCGATCACGGGCTGGGCGCCGGAGTCGATGCGGGCCTGGGCGCGGGCGGCGGCCTCTTCGATGCGGAGCTTGGGCAGCCCGGCTTCGATCGCCCTGGCCATCCCGCCCGCCTGCTCCACCTCGGCGATGTGCTCCCGCGCCCTGCGCGCCAGCCGCCGGGTGAGGGTCTCGACGTAGTAGGACCCGCCCCAGGGGTCGATCACCTGGGTGGTTCCCGACTCGTGCTGGAGTACCAGTTGGGTGTTGCGGGCGATCCTGGCGGAGAAGTCGGTCGGCAGCGCCAGGGCCTCGTCCAGGGCGTTGGTGTGCAGCGACTGGGTGTGTCCCTGGGTGGCGGCCATGGCCTCGACGCAGGTGCGCGCCACGTTGTTGTAGACGTCCTGGGCGGTCAGGGACCAGCCGGAGGTCTGGCAGTGGGTGCGCAGCGCCAGCGACCTGGGGTCCTTCGCCTCGAAGTCCTTCACCAGGCCCGCCCACAGCAGCCTGGCCGCGCGCAGCTTGGCCACCTCCATGAAGAAGTTCATCCCGATGCACCAGAAGAACGACAGCCGCGGGGCGAAGTCATCGATGTCGAGGCCGGCGGCGGTCCCGGCGCGCAGGTACTCCAGCCCGTCGGCCAGGGTGTAGGCCAGCTCAAGGTCGCACGTGGCCCCCGCCTCCTGTAGGTGGTAGCCAGAGATCGAGATGGAGTTGAAGCGCGGCATGTGGGCCGAGGTATAGGCGAAGATGTCGGAGATGATCCGCATCGATGGCCCCGGCGGGTAGATGTAGGTGTTGCGGACCATGAACTCCTTGAGGATGTCGTTCTGGATGGTGCCGCTGAGCTGGTCCGGCTTCACCCCCTGCTCCTCGGCGGCCACGACGTACAGCGCCAGGATGGGCAGGACCGCGCCGTTCATCGTCATCGACACCGACATCCGGTCCAGCGGTATGCCGTCGAACAGGAGCCGCATGTCGGCGATCGAGTCGATCGCCACGCCCGCCATGCCCACGTCGCCCGCCACACGGGGGTGGTCGGAGTCGTACCCGCGATGAGTGGCCAGGTCGAACGCGACCGACAGGCCCTTCTGCCCCGCGGCGAGGTTGCGCCGGTAGAACGCGTTGGACTCCTCCGCGGTGGAGAACCCGGCGTACTGGCGGATCGTCCAGGGCCGCGTCACGTACATCGTCGGGTACGGCCCGCGCACGTACGGCGCGATGCCGGGATAGGTTCGCGGGTCGTAATCCCCCGCCGCCGCGAGCGCCGCCAGATCCGCGGGCGTGTAGATCGGCGCGATCGGGATGCCCTCTGGGCTCTCCCACGCGCTTTCGCCGGTCGCCGGCGGTATGTCTCGTCCCCCTGATCCGGTCAGGCCGACACCTCGGAAGTCCGGAATCATTCGCTCACCTCCAGATCGGCGAGGGTCGCGCGCAGCACGTCGATCACGTCGCACCCCGCGTACAGGTTGTCGTCCACGCCGTCGTACCGGCCCTTGCCGGCCAGCCAGATCCTGGCCGCGCCCGCCCTTCGCAAGGCCCCGGCCACCGCGGCGGCGTGCTCGTCGTACATGCGGTCGCTGGCGCACAGGCAGGCCACCGGCGTACCGCTCGCGGCGAACTCCTCCGCGATCCCGTCCGGATCGCGCGCCGGGCTCGATGTGACGGTCTCGACGCCGCCGGAGTTGAACAGGCCCGCCGCGAACGACACCCGCCCTCCGTGCTCGCCCACCGGGCCGATGGCGGCCAGGAACACCCGCGGCCGAGACGGCAGGGCGTCGGTCAGGTCGCGCAACTCCTCGAACTCCTGGGCGTAGCGGATCCTCGGCAGCGCGCCCTCGGATACCGGCAGCGCGGGGGTGCCCGCGGGCAGCGTCTCGGACAGGTCGGGGAAATCGCTGATGCCGACGATCGGCTTCCGCCGGCGGGCGATGTCGCCGGATCTGCTCACCCGGGTGGCGGCGATCCTGCCGGCCACGAACCCCGAGGCGAGCGCTTCGACCATCCCGCCGGCCTCCTCGATGTCCTGGAACCACCGCCATGCCCGGCCGGCGAGGTCGGCGGTACGGCGTTCGAGGTACCAAGACCCGGCCCCCGGGTCGGCCACCCTCGCCACCTGGGCCTCCTCGACCAGCAGAGCCGAGGTGTTGCGGGCGATCCTGCGGGAGAAGCCGCCGGGCGGGCCGAGCGCGTCATCGTACGGCCGTACGGTCAGCGCGTCGGCCCCGGCCACACCCGCCGCGAAGCCCGCCAGGGTGGTACGCAGCATGTTCGTCCAGGGGTCGCGCCGGGTCATCATCGCCGCCGAGGTGACCGCGTGCTGGAGCTGGCCGGGCGGCCCGCCGCAGACCTCGGCCACCCGTGCCCAGAGCATCCGGGCCGCGCGCAGCTTGGCGATCGTGGCGAACTGGTCGGCGGTCGCCGCGTACCGGAACTCCAGTTGGCCGAAGGCCCCCGGCACGTCGAGCCCGTGGTCGGTGAGCGTCCGCAGGTAGGCGAGGCCCGTCGCGATGGAGCAGCCGAGCTCCTCCGCGTCACTCCCGCCGGCCTCGTGGTACGGCGTGGCGTCGACGACGATCGCACGCATGCCGGGCAGCTCAGCGGCGCAGCGGCGCGCCAGTTCGGCCATCTGCGACAGGCCGGATGCCACATCGCCAAGGGCCGGCTGGGCAAGGGGGTCGACGCCGAAGCAGCCCCTCAGGGACGAAGTGGGGACGCCGCGCCCGGCGGCCAACGCCAGGAGCGTGTCCGCCGCCTCCCCACTCCGGTGGCCCGCGTCGAGCACGATCGAGATCATGTCCAGGTGGGCACCGTCAAGGAGCCGGGGCAGTTCCTCGGGGGCGACGGCGAGCCAGACCGAGTCGGCGCCGTTCTCCAGGTCGGTCCGCAGGGCCTGCGGGTCGGGGATCTCATACCGCTGCCGCACCTCCCACGAAGCGCCGAGTCCGCGGCCCCCAGGGGCGTGGGGCGGGAGCCCGGGCGTCTCGGGCAGGTCCGTGGCGTCGTGGAGCGGGGCGATGGTGATGCCGTCATAGGTGGTGCTCGCCAGCGCCCGCTCCGGCGACTCGGCCTTCCGGCCCGACCTGTACAGGACCTCCCGTGCCAGCTCACGCCACTGCTCCCGGGTGGCGACAGGGAACCCGGCGCCGGTCACGGCATGTCCTTGATCTCGCAGATGACGGCGCCCGCGGCGACCGTCGTCCCCACTTGGGCGGACATCCCGGCCACGGTTCCCGCCCGGTGGGCGGTGAGCGGCTGCTCCATCTTCATGGCCTCCAGAACGATGATGGGGTCGCCGGCGGCGACCTGGTCGCCGTCGCCTGCCATGACCTTGACGATGGTCCCCTGCATGGGGCTGACCAGGGAGTCGCCGTTCGCCGGGGCCTTCGCCGTGCCCGTCCCGCCGCGGCGGCGGGCGCTCGGGGCCACGGTCCGGTTCGCGCCGCCGCCGCGCGTCCCGGCGCCGAGACCGGCGGGCAGCACGACCTCCAGGCGCTTGCCCGCCACTTCGACGGTGATCCGCTCCCCCTCGGCCGGCTCGGCGCCGGTGGACGCCTGGCCGTCGTAGGGGGCGATCCGATTGTCGAACTCTGTCTCGATCCAACGGGTGTGCACGGCGAAGGGCTCGCCGGTGAAGGACGGCTCCTCAACCACGGCCCGATGGAACGGCAGCACCGTGGGCATGCCCTCGACCTCGAACTCGGCCAGCGCCCGGCGGGCACGCTGGAGCGCCTGGGCCCGGGTGGCGCCGGTGACGACGAGCTTGGCCACCAGGGAGTCGAAGGAGCCCGGCACGGTCTCGCCCTGCTCATAGCCGGAGTCGACCCGGACGCCGGGGCCGGAGGGGGCGTGCCAGCGGGTGATGGTGCCGGGGGCGGGCAGGAATCCGCGCCCCGGGTCCTCGGCGTTGACGCGGAACTCGATGGAATGGCCGCGCGGCCCCGGATCGTCGTAGCCGATCTCCTCTCCCGCGGCGATCCGGAACATCTCCCGCACCAGATCGACGCCGGTGACCTCCTCGGTGACCGGGTGCTCGACCTGGAGCCGGGTGTTCACCTCAAGGAAGGAGATCGTGCCGTGCTGGCCGACAAGGAACTCACACGTCCCGGCGCCGACGTAACCGGCCTCGCGCAGGATCGCCTTGGAACTCGCACGGAGCAGGGTCTCCTGCTCGGCGGTGAGGAACGGCGCGGGCGCCTCCTCGACGAGCTTCTGGTGACGGCGCTGTAGCGAGCAGTCCCGGGTTGAGATCACGACGACGTTGCCGTGCGCGTCGGCCAGGCACTGGGTCTCCACGTGCCGGGGCCTGTCGAGGTAGCGCTCCACGAAGCACTCCCCCCTGCCGAACGCCGTCACGGCCTCGCGTACGGCGCTGTCGTACAGGCCGGGGATCTCCTCCATCGTGCGGGCGACCTTGAGCCCGCGTCCGCCCCCGCCGAACGCTGCTTTGATGGCGACCGGCAGGCCGTGCAGGGCGGCGAAGGCGATCACCTCGTCGACACCGGAGACGGGATCGGGGGTGCCGGCCACGAGAGGGGCGCCGACCTTCTGGGCGATGTGCCGCGCCTGGACCTTGTCGCCGAGTGCGGTGATGGCTGAAGGTGGCGGCCCTATCCAGGTCAGCCCGGCGTCGATGACGGCCTGGGCGAAGTCGGCGTTCTCTGCAAGGAAGCCGTATCCGGGATGGACCGCATCGGCGCCGGACCGCGCGGCCACCTCGATGATCTTCTCGATCGCCAGGTACGTCTCCCCTGGCGTGGCGCCGCCGAGTGCGTACGCCTCGTCGGCCATGCGCGCGTGCAGTGCGTCGCGGTCCTGGTCGGCGTACACCGCCACGCTGGCGATGCCGGCGTCCCGGCAGGCCCGGATGACCCGGACGGCGATCTCGCCGCGGTTGGCCACCAGCACCTTCCGCAGGGAAGTGCTCACAGGAGTCCTCCAAGGTTCCAGTTCGACTCCCGCCACCCGTGCCGGCCGGTCGGAAGGGGGCGGCGCAGGCCGTGGCGGCGGGCCGCATCGCACCAGCCCGCGGGAGCGGGCCGTGTGGCGGGGCCGGTTCGCCGCGCCGCGAGCAGCGCCACGGCGAGCGCGGCCAGTTCCTCGGGCAGCGGGGCGCCCTTCGTCACCCGGAGCCCGTTCACAGCGGGATGTTCCCGTGCTTCTTGGGCGGCAGGGCGTCGCGTTTGCCGCGCAGCATACGAAGCGCGCGGACGACCTCGCGCCGAGTCTCCCGTGGCGCGATCACCGCGTCGACGTACCCGCGTTCGGCCGCCAGGTACGGCGTGGCGAGAGTTTCCTCGTACTCACGCACCAGCCCGGCCCGCAGCTCGTCGGGGTCGGCGGCCGCGGCCAGCCGTTTCCGGTGCAGGATGTTGACCGCGCCTTGGGCGCCCATCACGGCGATCTGCGCGGTCGGCCAGGCGAGGTTGACGTCCGCTCCGAGATGTTTGGAACCCATGACGTCGTAAGCCCCGCCGTACGCCTTGCGGGTGATCACCGTGACCAGCGGGACGGTGGCCTCCGCGTAGGCGTACAACAGCTTGGCGCCGCGCCGGATGATGCCGTTCCACTCCTGCTCGGTGCCGGGCAGGAAGCCGGGCACGTCCACCAGCGTCAGCACCGGGACGCCGAACGCGTCGCAGGTGCGCACGAAGCGGGCGGCCTTCTCCGAGGCGTCGATGTCCAGCGTGCCGGCCAGTCGCATGGGCTGGTTGGCGACCACACCGACCGGCCGGCCCTCCACGCGGCCAAAGCCGACCACGATGTTGGGCGCGAACAGCGACTGCACCTCCAGGAACTCCCCGTCATCCACAAGCGCGGCGATGACGGCGTGCATGTCGTACGGCCGGTTCGCGGAGTCGGGGATGAGCGTGTCGAGGGCCCGGTCGCCGTCACCGATCTCCAGGTCCGCAGGGCCCTCGAAAGGCGTCGCGTCATCAAGGTTGTTCTGCGGCAGGTAGGACAGCAACGCCCTCGCGTAGTCCAGCGCGTCGTCCTCGTCCTGGGCGAGGTAGTGGGCGTTGCCGCTGCGGCTGTTGTGGACGCGGGCGCCGCCCAGTTCCTCGAAGGTGACGTTCTCTCCCGTGACCGTCTTGATGACGTCGGGGCCGGTGACGAACATGTGGGACGTCTCATCCACCATGATCGTGAAGTCGGTGAGGGCCGGCGAGTAGACGTGGCCGCCCGCGCAGGCGCCCATGATCAGGGAGATCTGCGGGATCACACCGGAGGCGCGTACGTTGCGGCGGAAGATCTCGCCGTACAACCCCAGCGAGGCAACGCCTTCCTGAATGCGCGCGCCCGCGCCCTCGTTGATGCCGACGATCGGCGCTCCGATCTTGATGGCCAGATCCATGACCTTGCAGATCTTCTCGCCGTACACCTCGCCGAGGCTGCCACCGAAAACCGTGAAGTCCTGGGAGAAGACACAGACCGGACAGCCGCCGACCGTTCCATAACCGATCACCACCCCGTCGCCGTAGACACGGGTCTCCTTCATGCCGAAGGACGTGCTGCGGTGAAGGGCCAAGGCGTCCATCTCGGTGAACGATCCGGGGTCGAGCAGGCGCTCGATCCGCTCACGAGCGGTGAGTCTCCCCTTCGCGTGCTGCCTGGCCGCCGCCCGGGCCTCACCGCCATGGACCGCTTCGTCCAAGCGCTCGTCAAGACGGGCGAGGCTGACAGCCGTGCCGCGGAGTTCCATTGATCACCACATTCGGGGTATAAAACTCAGTTTCACGAGGACGATACTCAGTCTCACAATCCTCCACAACCCCGGGATCGGCGAGAATGGACCGCATGGTCACACCGTCCATCAGTCACCGCCTCGCCGAAGCGGCGGTGACACTCTTCGACGAGAACGGCTACGAGGAGACCACCGTCGACGACATCGCAGCCCGCGCGGGGGTGAGCCGCAGCACGTTCTTCCGCTACTACCGGTCGAAAGAAGACGCGATCTTCCCCAACCACGACACCTTGCTCGCCAAGGTGGACGCCCGCCTGCGCACCTCGACCGCGGACACCGCGATCGTCGCCGTGACCGACGCGGTCCGGATAGTGCTTGCGCACTATGTGGAGGACGCAGAGGTGTCACTGCGCCGCTACCACCTCGTCAGACGCGTATCGGCCCTGCGTGACCGCGAGATCGCCAGCGTCGCCCGCTACCAGCGGCTGTTCCGCGAATTCATCGGCACGTGGCTGACCGGCTCCCCGGACGCCGACCTGCGCGCCGAGCTGATGGCCGCCTCGGTGGTCGCGGCGCACAACCAGGTCCTGCGCGGCTGGCTGCGCGCCGGCGGCACCTACGACCCCTCCGGCCACCTCGACCACGCCCTCGGGTACGTGATCGCAACCTTCCGCCACCTGGAACGGCCACAGGACGACAGTGACCAGATTATCGTCGCCACCTTCAACCGCTCGGCCTCCCCGCAGGCCGTCATGAAGGCCATCCGGGCACACCTGGGCCCCCGCCCCTGAGACACCGGCGAGCGATACTAGCTACTTGCTCCTGAAAAGGTCGTTGAACCTTTGGGCAGGGGGCTGACTCGTGATCTTTGACCAGTGGGGTCCCAGCCATCAGGCCGGGACCCCACTGCTTGTTCAGCCCCGAGAGCCTGCACCGACCCGCACCGATTACCCACCGTCACACCAACCGATCGGCCCCCACACCAGACGACTGCTACACAGCGTGATCGTCGAGCGGGATGGATGATCATGGAAAAGACCCGGTCGCGACAAAGAGCCCACAACGACCCCACACGGCCCCGTCATCGCCGTGACAGCAAGTAATGAAGCTCCGGTGGGCCACCTCAACTGCACAAGCTGAACCGTCCGGTCACGTTCCTCGTGCCCAGCTGATCGCATCCAACATCGGGCCTGACCTCCAACGGCACAGCCACTCCAACACTGGTAAAGACAAGCTATCGGGTGCCTCCAGCAACGCCCGACGCAGGCTCTCGACAGGAGGCATTTCTATCGGCTGGGCCGCCATAGCCTTCCTAGCTTGATCTGCGTCTCGCCATGCCTCGTGGCGCGGGTCGGCGATCATCTCACAGACAGTGGACACAACCGCCGGCCATATCGGCATCCCCTTATGAAAGGATCCGAACATCACAGCCCTGTTCACCAGATAAGCGAGCAGTGCGCGGCGCCCATGTCCCTCCTCCAGGCTCATGAGCGCGTCGGTGCGGCCCCTGACGTGCTTGGTGAAGGCTCCCAAGTACCCATAGCCCATCTCCTGAAGGGTGCGCCCGCCAACAGCCCACGGTCGGGCCCGGTTGAGCACATGGTCCTCGAACTCCAGAAGGGCGAACCTGTCCTTGGAAGTCAGGGCATTGACAGCACGGCGGTGAAGCGCGACGCTTTCGGCGAACATCTCGGGGTCGCGGGGTCCCTTCCCTCGCATCCCGCCACCCGCGTGCATATCCTCAAGCGGCGAGTTACGCCAGACCTCAAGGACCAACCCTACAGCGGCAGCCGACGTAATCGACGCCTCATCCGGGCCAATACCT
This sequence comes from Sphaerisporangium viridialbum, assembly GCF_049674955.1. Taxonomy (GTDB): domain Bacteria; phylum Actinomycetota; class Actinomycetes; order Streptosporangiales; family Streptosporangiaceae; genus Sphaerisporangium; species Sphaerisporangium viridialbum. The sequence continues at coordinate 5,547,773 of NZ_CP187232.1, forward strand.
TCAGGTTCCCATTCGGGCCACTTGCCTGCAAGGAGCACGACAATCTGAGCGTTACGACTGGATAGGGCCTCATGATAGTCCACTGGGGGCGGCTCTTGAGAGGAATACGAGGACCACGGTCGGTCAGACATGAGTCTCATCCTTTCCACCCACAGAATCCTGCATCAATCCCCGGACAGGTTCAGCCGACTTTAAACAGTTCCTATTCCTCGGCGAGGGCGTCGTCTGTCTTGAGTTCACCGACAGCGTCGTCGTGCCGTTGTCGTCGTTGTCAGTCCCCATCGCCCCACTCCTCTACAGCGGCTTCATCGGATTCGGCCGTGTCGTTATCCGGCGCGTCAGGCGCGGCGACGTGTGTCCACGGGATCTGATCAGGATCCGGGAACACCGATGTCGGGCGCCAGCCGGGGTCGGGAAGATAGGCGACGCACTGCCCCAAGGCGGGCAAGGTTCCTGGTTTCGGGACGCGGGCGCGGCCCATGCCGCCGGTGCCGAATACCGCGAAAGAGAGGCGGCCACACTCGCAGCCCGCGGACGAGCACGCCGATATCCAGACGGCGAGCCAACCTGCCAACGCTGCTCCAGACCGCTACGCCCAACCGCCGGACAAAGAAACCGCCCCACCCGCTGGTGCTCGCCGACCTGCAAAGAAGCCGCATCCCGGCAGCGACGCGATGACGCCCGGCAACCGCCACTCGGGCCACCAGCTCTTAGTCGATCTCGGCAAGGTAGATGTCGTTGTTGTAGATGATGACGGTCTGGTCGTCTTCCTCGACCTCGAGTGTGCTGCCCTCGGGAGCGGTGATCGGGAAGCGGTACTCCGTGGGCGCGGAGGCGCCCTTGATGACGGTCAGCACGCGGCCGATCTGGCCGGTGCGCTGGTGGGCGAACGCCACGTCCGACCGGGTGGCACTGTATGTCACCAGGCCCGGCAGCGGCCGGTTGCCCGCGCCGGTGGCCTCGGGCAGCCCGATGCCGACCTCGATGTCACTGACGTCGACCCGCAGGGTATGGTCGGTGACCGCGGAGAACACCCGCTGCACGTTGCCGTCGGGGATCTCGGTGGGCGGCTCGGCCTTGGCCTCCTCGATGATGTCGGGGACGACCTGGGTGAGTGCCGCGAGAGCGGGGTCCTCGTCAGCGACGGCGGGAGTGCCGTACGACGCCGCGGCGCCGAGGGTCAGGGTGGCCGCCAGTAAGGTAACGATTGCCCGTTTGCCGATGCGCATGGATTACCCTTCCGCCTGCGATACCGACCCCGCACTGGCCGCCCAGCCCTTCCTGCGCGCCCCCGACGCCATGGAGCACTTCCTCGCCGACCAGCTCCGCCACGCCCAGCGCGACGGAACCCTGCCCCCCCCAACCGCGACCCCCGCACCGAGGCCGCCATCCTGCTCGCCCTCTCCGCAGGACTCGGCACCGGCGTCCTGCTCGGCCAACGACCGCCGAGAACGCGACGACCGCGATCTCCTACCACCTCGACCATCTCGGCCTCGCACGCCGACCGGCGTGACGCTCCGGGCGCGTACCGGGAGGCCTCGGCCTGGCGAGGCCCACGAGCTTGAGTTCGGCCAGGCCACCCTTGATCATTTGGCCCTGGAACTTCACGTACAACGTGATCGCGGTCGAGCACCGCTCCGCTTACACGAGACTTCTTGATCGACGAGATTGACCGCTACGTCGTGATGCCTGGGCAGGCGCTCGCCTACCTCACCGGCAAGTTGGAGATGCTACGCATCCGGGAGGAGGCTTGTCGGCGCCTCGGCCCTGCTTCTCCCTGCCCGCCTTCCACGCTGCCGTCCTAGATCATGGTTCGCTCCCCATGCCGCCCCTGGCCCGCAGCATCGCGGCCTGGCTGGATCGCGTACCCGCACGCCTGGTCGGCGGTGACTTCTGAGCCCACTCAGCGGCCATCGCAGCTGTCATTTGCAGTGCGGTATGGCGCAGATACGCTGGAGAGGCTGCTTTGGATCATGTTTTACTCTTCGCGTGGATATGTGACGCGAGCGCGACAGTAGAGATGCCGGAGGCGAGTCCGAAAAGGGCGATGACTCCACTCGGTGTCCCCACCGCGACGACAGCCCCCGCAAGCGTGAACATGATCCCTTGCAGGGCAGGGATTCCGCTATATATCAGGCCGAAGGCCTGAGCCCTTACCTGCAATGGGACCACGTCGAGAAACCGATGTTGGAGACCAAGGTGGTACGACGCGCCGATGGCGCTCACAAAACACAGCCCAACGGCGATTATCACGGGGGGCTGGGCGACGAAGCAGATGAGCGGCGCGGCGAGCAGCAAAGCCAGCGGAAACGACAGGCGTGCCTGGCGCGCCGGGCTGACCAGGCGCCCCACGAGCAGATCGCCGGCGAAGTTACCGGCCGTGATCGCCCAGAAGAACGCGCTCGCCAAAGACGTACTCCCGTGCCGCGCGGCGAACGGAACGAAGAGCGCCTCCGCGCCGCCCGCCAGCGTGAGAGGCAGCCACAGAGACAGCAGTAACCCGCGAATAGCACGCGTACGAAGGAGGAACCCGTTGGTCTTCCAGGTCTGGCGCAGAGCGGATCCGGTCGCGGTGGCGCGGGCCGGACGGTTCTTCAGGCCAAACCAGTTGACGCCTATAACGACGAGGGACACGGCGGTCGCCATCCACAGTGCTCCGTGCGTACCCACGGTCGCCACGAAGACTCCGCCGACGGCGAAGCCCAGCGCCTGCGCGCTGTAGCTTGTCATGTTGACTACCGCCCGACCGAGCACGTACTGCGCCCCGCTGCCGAGGATGTCCGGTAGCGCGGCCGAGCGGATCGCCGTGCCGATCGGCTGCGCGACGCCACCGAGAAGGATGACGAGCAGAATGGCGCCCACCGGCAGTACCCCAAGGACCACCACGCCCAGCGTCAGCACCTGGACGAAGCTCACGAAGGTAAGGCCACGCCGGGCCGGCAGGCGGTCGGCGAGGCTGAGCAGGAGTACAGCGCCGATGATGTGCGGCAGGTAGCTCGATGCCAGCGAGATTGCACTGAGGAGCGCGGAGTGGGTGCGCTCGTACACCAGGACGGAAATGGCGAGAGTGGCGACGGTACCCGACGCCAGGTGGAGCAGGAAGCCGATGATCAGCGCGCGGAATTCCGCGATCGCGACGAGTCCGCGGAAGGTCGGGCGCTCGACGGCATCCATGGGATCTGGGTCCACCTTCGGCGGCACGACCTGGCGAGCAGTCGCATCAGTGATGTGGGGCAGGCTTGGGCCGTCGGTGTCATGGGTCATGACCCGGTCCGCGTGCCTGTCGGGCGCGTCCGGTATAAGATCTGCGAGCCCTGCAGTGTCGGCCTTCTCAACAAGATCAGCTCTTCGCTTGACTGGCAGTTCTGCGGGCTCGGCACCCTTGCCCTCCGCCAGATGGAGCTCCGCCACCCAGGCCTGACCTGGTACACCACCGGTCAATATTCGCATGCCAAGGGCTTCTATGAGCGATACCGGCAAGTCAGCGACAGTCCATGGACCGAGAAGCAGCACCCCTGCTCACACTTCTGAGTATCCGTCGCAACATGGCCCTCCGCTCGGATTCGTGCTGGTTAGATCCTCGGCAGCGACAGTTGGATCAGAGGTGTCCAGCGACAACCGTTCGTCAAACAACGAGCCGCCTGCGGTCGGAGCTGACTGGTGGAAGGCTCCCCTGTGAACCCGAGTCGCTCATGCGGCCGGGCGTCACGGCGGCGGGCAAACTTCACCCTGGGAAGCCAGCCAAACCAGCAGACACCAGACAAGGAGTACCTCATGACCCAGACGGTTGAGATGTCCCAAGACTGCGACCAAGCGGGAAGATCCGCGACGCCCTGACCGACAAGCCGCACGCGACCGGCGTGATCACCTCGGTCGTGGAACAGGCCTTCCGCGTAGTGCCGCGGCACGAGTTGGCTCCGGCCGACACGTCGCTGGAGGTCGCCTCCGCCGAGGTATGCGGGTTCGTCAAGTTATGCCGATGTCGGCATAAGGGCACTTATGGGGATCGTGGCGTTACGCCGATGTCGGAGCTGGCGGCCTTGAGGGGCGCTGTTGGGGGTGGATCGTTGTCGGCATAATCTGCTCTCCTGACACTGATCCGTGGGCCGGAGCCCTCACTCAGCTTTCCTCCCCCCGGTCTTGGAAGACCTTGAGGGTAATCGCGACGCTCACGACGGCGATGGCGGCCGCCGCGGGTCCCGCCTTCTCGAGCGCCTTGTCCCTCGCCTCCGCGGCCGCGTCCATCCATCGTCTCTTCTCAAATGACTGGCGGCCGGACTCGATCCCGAGTAGCCCGCGGAAGTCATGGACGCCGGTCGCAACCTGGTTGCTTGAATCCACCACAGCCCGGGACGGAGCCGGCTGCAGCAGCACCTTCGCGTTGGCCGTGCCGACAGCCACATCCATGCGGGCCAAGAGAGACTCTGTGCTCTGCGAGATGACTTCCAGCCGGTTCTGGCGGTCAGCCTTCAGTCCCCACCGACGCGCGTCCAGCTCCTCCGGAGACTTGTCCAGCGCCCGGTCGAGGTTGAGTTCATCGAACGCGTCCTGCAGTTGGAAGCATTCAGCCAGGACCGCGAGCCACTTCTTGACCTCGCGCTCCGCCTCCTCGGCCGCCTTGGCAAGGCCGCGAATCTTGGTCTTGCCCTCCATCTTTTCCGCGATCGCTTCCAGTTGAAGCAACGCATACTCCTGGACGCCCGCGATCTTCCCCAGCGCATCCTGCACCGTCGACCACGAGTCGTCGGTGACCCGGCCCTCGTACTCCCGCATGGTCGTGGCACGCCCGATCAGTGTGCGCGCTCCGCGCATGTCTTTCAGCACGGTGCCATCGACCTTGCGCAGCACGTCGTCGACTTTCTCGTCGATCCTGGCGAGATAGGCGGTGATCTCGGCCATGGACTGTTGCAGCGCAGCCTGCGCCATGATCCCCGCGACACCAGAAAGCATCGCCGGGTTCAGCAGCGAGCTGGGACCCTTCACGAATTCGACGAATGTCCCGATCTGGCCGCCCTTCTTTCCCAGGACCACACCTGTGGGGTTCCCCGTCTTCATGGCTTTCCTCAGCCCGCATTTGTTGATCAGGTGTGCTGACTCCTTAGTCGTCTTCAGCCAGCGGCCTGAGTTGGCGGCAACCTCGGAACCTGCCTGCGCTACTACGGCCCCTGTACCGAGGACGGACTTGAGTCGCTGTCCGAGGTCCTTCGACGACGACCACAGGCCCTCCGAGACGAGGAATTCTTTGACAGCCGTCGGATCGCCGGTGACCACCAGGCCGTCGCCGTCGCTGATCAACTGAATCTCGCTATCCATCGTCGGCTCCCAAAATGGCTCTTCGCAGGTGAGGTTAGTCGGGGTGGTCGAAGTCTCCCATCCCGGGCCAACGCCGCGCTGACCTTCATCACACCCCAACTGTGAAGAGCCTTTTCAGGCGCCCAGACCCACAGAAGCGTCACAAGAGCCGCGTAATCACAGGCTGTTGAGGAAGGCGATGATGGTGTCGGTGGGTTGGTAGCGGCCGGGCGTGGTGCCGGTTGGGGTGGTGCGGGCGAGTGCGCGTTCTTTGAGGGCGAGGTCTGCGTGAACATAGATCTGGGTGGTGGCGACGCTTTCGTGGCCGAGCCAGAGGGCGATGACGGTGGTGTCGACTCCGGCGTGTAGCAGTCGCATGGCTGCGGTGTGGCGGAGTGTGTGCGGGGAGATCTTCTTTTCGGCGAGGGCGGGGCAGGAGAAGGCGGCGGTTGCGGCGTGTTTGGCGACTCGCCGTTCGAAGGCGTCGCGGCTCATGGGTGTGCCGGTCCGGGTGGGGAACAACGGGTCGGTGGGGGGCCCTTCGCGTTCGTTCATCCAGCTTTTCAGCGTGGTGGCGGTGGCGTTGGTGAGGGGGGTGACGCGCTGTTTCCGGCCTTTGCCGGTGCAGCTGACGTGCGCTCCGGTGCCGAGGTGGACGTCGCTGTTGGTCAGAGTGGTGAGTTCGGTGGCGCGCAGGCCGGTTTGGATCGCGAGGGCGAGCAGTGCGTGATCGCGGCGTCCGGTCCACGTGGTCTGGTCGGGGGCTGCGAGCAGGGCGTCGATCTCGGGGTCAGTGAGGTAGGTGACGATGGCGCGGTCGAACCGTTTGGTGGGGATAGCCAGGACGCGCTGGATGACGGCGGAGTCTTCGGGGTGCCGGAGGGCGGCGTAGCGGAACAGGGAGTGGATGGCGGCGAGGCGGGCGTTGCGGGTGCGGGCGCCATTGCCTCGTTCGGTTTCCAGGTGGTCGAGGAACGCGCCGATCACGGGCGCGTCCAGATCGGCGATGCGTAGTTCGGAGGGCGCGTGGCCGGTTCTGGGTTCGGCGAAGGCCAGCAGGAGTTTGAAGGTGTCGCGGTAGGCGGCGATGGTGTGGTCGCTGGCGTGGCGTTGCCGGATCAGCCGGTCGGTGAAGAACGCTTGCAGGGCCGGAGCGAGGGTGCTCATGCGGCGTCTCCGATCGTCAGATGGTGTTCCAGGCGTTCACCGGCCAGGGCGAGGAGTTCTGGAGCCGCCGACAGATACCAGTAGGTGTTCTTCGGGTTGGTGTGTCCCATATAGGTGGAGAGGCGAGGCAGGAGCGCCTGGACGTCGTCGCCACGCCGGTAGGCGTCCAGCAGCGTCGCGACCGCGAAGGAATGCCGAAGATCGTGGATTCTGGGTCGGCAGGACGCGGAGCGGACCGCGATGCCGGCGTCCTGGGTGATCGCCCGGAACGCGCGACGGACCCAGGAGTAGTCCAGCGGGGTGCCGACCGAGGAGACGAACAGCCTGTCGCAGGCTCTGACCGGCAGGAGCCGGTCTCGGGTCCGCTGGTAGTCCAGCAGCGCGTGGAGGCCGGTGGGGTGCAGGGGCAGGAGCCGGGACTTGCCGAACTTGCCGTCCCGGACCGTCAAGATGGCCTGGTCGGAGTCGAGGTCCTGGACTTCCAGGGCGAGCGCTTCACCGATCCGCATCCCGGTGACGGCAAGGGTTCCGATCAGGGCGGGGTAGGTGGCTGCGCTCATGGGGTGGGGCCGGTGAGCGGCTGCCTCCATCAGGGCACCGATCTCGGTTTGCGAATACAAATATGGTGTCGCTCGTGGCTGCTGGTATGCGATCAGGCCCTTCGGCGGGACCTCGTTGCGTGCGTCTCGCGTGTGCAGGTAGGTGGCGAAGGGGCGGACCGCGTTCAGCCTCAGTGCCCACCACCAAGGGTCAGCGCTGGACGGCTCGGTCGCCCAGCCGAGGGCGTGTTCGATGGTGACGGTGTCGGTGTCCCGCTCGTCCAGGTAGTCCAGGAACTGGCCGATGAGCTTCTCCGCCCGCTCCAGTTTGTAACCAAGGGCGCGGCGGACGGCGAGATAGTCGGCGAGGGCTTCGCGCAGGGCGGTCACGCGGCGGCCTCCGATCCGGGCCACGACCGGGCGACCTTGCGCAACCCCGTGATGTCGACCTTCGCGTAGATGGCGGTCGTCGCCGCGTGCTGGTGGCGGAGGACCTGCCCGATCTCGGCGAGCGACCCGCCCGCCTCCAGCATCGCGGTCGCGGCGGTGTGCCGCAGCCGGTGCGCGCGGATGATCCCCAGCCCCGCCTTGCGGGCGGCGAGCGCCGCGACGTTGCTGACGGTGTCCGGGCTCATCGGCCGGAACGGCCCTCTGGCGCAAAGGAACAGCGCCCGCTGATCCGTCTCGGGCCTGCCGTCCTGCAAGTAGGAGACGATCGCACTGCCGACGTCGTCGGGGAGCGGCAACCGCTCGTGCCTGCTGCCTTTGCCGATGATACTGATCTCTCCGCGCCGCCAGTCGACACCCTCCAACCGGAGAGCGGCGACCTCACCGGCCCGCAGGGCCAGACGAGACAACACCGTCAAGATGGCCGCGTTGCGGACTCCGACCGCGGACGCCCTGTCGCAGGTCGCCAGCATGGCAGCGACCTGGTCCCCGGTCAGCGCCTTGGGCAGACCGGCCAGCCTCCGCCCGCTGGCCGTCGGCACCGCGTCAGCGAGCCCGGCGGCGATCGCGCCGTCGATATGCAGAAACCGCAGCAAAGACCGCAACGCGGTCACCGTCGGCGGCAGCGACGCGGGCCGCTCCCGCGACTCACCCACGACGAACGCGGCCACCTCCTCAGCGGTCAAGGACCACAAGTCCAGCTCACCACCCTTGGCGAGCCCCGTCAGGAATCGCCGGACCAGCTGCACCCTGATCTCGACCGTGGACGTCGCCAGCCCCCGCTCACCAGCCAGATAGTCGGCGAAACGCGCGAGCACGACGTCGACCGCGCCAGCGGGCCGAACCACCGGCGATACCCCGGCCACCCCCAACGACCGCAGATACCCCAGAAGCGGCTCCAACGAGCCGATCCTCAACGCGGCCAGATGACCGACGGCATGACGTTCCGCAAGGAACCGCTCCGCCACCTCCACGCTCAGCGCACAGGCCTCCAGCCGCCGGGCCTCCAGCCAACGACTCGCATGCCCCAGCAGCCGGTAGTGATGCAGCACCGTACTGGCCGCATATCCCCCACTCGCCAACTCGACCGCGAAACCCTCGGCATACGGGGCCAACGGCCCCGAAACAGCAACACCCGACAGATCCACCATGCCCATCCCTCCAGTCAAGAATCGAAGAGATAACGCAGGCCAACCCCCGATTATGCCGATATGTGATCAGAGGAACACCTAAAGCGACAGGGCCATCCCGGCCAGTTCCCCATAACGACGAGGTCCTCATAAGTCGCGATCCAGGGCGACGGGGAGCACCCCGAGCGTGGATGAACTGGCTCAGCGGCGGCAGCGCCGGGCGCTGACGATCGCGGTTGCGGTCATCGCGATACTGGTGGTGCTGGTCGCCGTTCTGCTGACACGCCAGGGCGATTCCCGGGCGGTCCCGGTACCGGCGAACTCTGCGCTCCCCGACCCCGCCGCGCCCCCGGCTACCTCGGCGCCGGTTCCCCTTCCCCGCAGTCGTCGGTGGAGGCACCGTCGACGGGCGGACCGGTGGCCGCGCATCGCACCACTTCCCTGCCCAAGCCCGGGGATTACCTCAAGGGCTTGCACCCGGTGAAGTTCCCGCACACCGCCATCGGCGCGGTAGCCACCGCGGCGGCGATGTACCAGTACCTCTACACCATCGACCCGGCCGCTGCTCAGCGCGTCGTCGACGTTTATGTCGCCGCCGAAAACCAGCAGACCGTCCGCCGCGATGCCGCTCAGGGGGCGGTGTGGTTCCGGCAGAAGATGGGGCTGCCTGAAAGCGGCCAAGTCCCGCCCGAGGCGACGGTGGCGGTTCAGCCGATCGGGGTGCAGTGGCAGACCCGCGACGCCGACAACGTCTACGCCAGCCTCAACCTCAAGTTGGATATGGTGCCCGGCGACGGTGCGCCGCTGCTGACCGCTCCCGCCGTCATCACCGTGCACATGCAGTGGCGGCCTGAGGTGCGCGGCGGGGACTGGGTCGCGGTGCAGACTCCTCCCGACCAGATGCCCGCCCCCAAGTCAGCCGAGATCGGCACCCCTGCCTTCGATGAGCAGGGCTGGCTGGCGATCCGGCCGGCCGGGTGAGGGTAGCTATGTTCCGCGGGTGCTGGCTCGCCTCCCTGCTGCGCGGGCTGGGCGTGGCAGCACTACCGGATGGGCCGGGCCCGGTGAGCAAGACGGGAAGGTATACGCGAGGAACCGGTGTCTTACGCCTCTTGAATTCTTGCCAGCTCCAACTCGGTGGATATGGGCTGGACAGCGGTGCGCACCCGCCTCTCATCACGGGCGGGGAACTCCCGGTCGGGTATTGGCAGTCTGGGCTGGGAGGCCACGGTGAAGGACTACGGCGTAACCGTGGCGAGGCCGCAGGGGTAGAGCCGGGTGCCTAACCCGTCGATCGGACAGCAGTGAACATGGGAACTGCTCGGGTTCGCTCTCCCGCTGCCTGCCTTCCACGCAGGCGGCCGGAGATAGGCGTGATGCCCGCCGAAGGCGCGAGCGGGGCGGAGCCGTCGTAGTACTCGGAGCCCGGGAAAGCCCGGCACGCGGGGAAGGACGGCAGCGTGTCAGTCAAGGAGAAGAGTGCAATGTCCGAAGACGCGCCGGTGAATACCGGCGCCGCGAGGTGGCCGGATGCTGATTCGGCTTATCTGGCGGTACGGAGGATGCAGATCAAGTTGCACCGGTGGGTGGTCGATGACCCTGACCGCCGGTTCGGTGACCTGTTCAACCTCGTCTATGACTCGGCGTTCCTGATGCACGCGTGGGAACGCGTGTCCTCCAACGCCGGAGGGCGAACTCCGGGAGTTGACCGGGTAACAACCTTCCAGGTCGAGACCCGGATCGGGGTCGAGGCGTTCCTGGCGCAGATTCGCACCTCGCTGAAGTCGGGCGAGTACGAGCCTGCCGAGGTGCGGCAGGTGATGATTCCCAAAGCGGGCGGCAAGCTGCGCAAGCTGGGTATCCCCACCATCGCCGACCGAGTGGTCCAGGCCAGCCTCAAGACGGTGCTGGAGCCCATCTTCGAGGCCGACTTTCTGCCGTCCTCGTATGGGTTTCGCCCCAACCGGCGAGCTCACGACGCCGTCGCCGAGATCCACCATCTGTCCTCGGGCTCCAACAAGTACCACTGGATCCTGGAGGCCGACATCCACGCCTGTTTCGATGAGATCGATCACACGGCGTTGATGGCCCGGCTGCGGGCAAGGATCTCTGACAAGCGTGTGAATGCGCTGGTGAAGGCGTTCCTGAAATCCGGGGTCATGACGACCATCGGAGATTGGGAAGCGACACCGGCTGGAACACCCCAGGGCGGCATATTGTCCCCGCTGCTGGCCAACATCGCCTTATCGGCGCTGGACGAGCACTTCGACCGGCAATGGCACCAGGAGATGCGGACCGACAAGCGGCGGGCCCGGCGCAGAAGGAATGGCTTGGGCAACTGGCGGCTCATCCGATACGCCGACGACTTCGTTGTGGTCGTATCGGGCGAACGTCACCATGCCGAGGCCCTGCGCCAGGAGGTGACGGACCTGCTCGCTCCTTTGGGGCTGCGGCTGTCGCCGGGCAAGACCCGCGTCGTCCATATCGATGAGGGCTTCGACTTCCTCGGCTTCCACATCAGAAGGCAGCGCAAACGAGGAACGCAGAAGTACTACGTCTACACCAGACCGTCCAAGAGAGCGATCCAAGCGATCAAGGACAAGGTGAAAGACCGGACACGCAGGGCCTACCAGGACATGCGCCCGGACGAGCTGCTGATCAGCTTGAACCGGATGCTGCGCGGATGGGCGAACTATTTCCGGCACGGAGTGTCCAAGGCGATCTTCGGCGCGATCGATAACCACGCGTGGCATCGCAGCGTCGGCTGGATCTTCCGCAAACACTCCCGGATCAGCTGGCAACAGCTACGCCGCCGGTTCTGCCTACCCGGCACCTGGAAACTCGCCTGCAACGGCGTCGAGTTCACCGGCGCATCCGGCGTCAAAGTGACCCGCTACCGCTATCGCGGAACCAAGATTCCGACGCCGTGGACACCACTACCGGCAACCGCCGCTGCAGGCGGTTGACCCCCGGGCAAGACACGCGGAGAGCCCGGTGCATGGAGACATGCACGCCGGGTTCGGCGGGCGGGTCAGGGAAACGGACTGATCGCAAGACCAGCACCGCGCCCTGGCCCGACCCAACTGAGCCCCAAACGAGCGTTGCTGCGGGAGCCACGACCACCTGAACCTGCCCTTCCCGCCGATCGGTGATGCCAAGACCCTGGACGTCGGCGATGAGGATCTGTCGATTCTTCATCTGGATTTCTCAGTGATGGGCTGCTCGCTGCGGAGATGGAGCCAGGTGTGCAAGGGGTCGAGGGCGCCCGCGCGGCTGATCGGTGGTGCTGGGGTGAGGTGGAAGCCGGCGGCGTGGGCGACCGCGGCGCTGGCGGTGTTGCCGGCAGAGATGCGCAAGATCACGTGGGCGGTGGCCAGGCTGGCGTAGGCGTAGGCGGTGATCAGCTGGACGGCGCGGCTGGCCAGGCCCTGGCCGCGGTGCGCGGCGCCGACGGCGTAAGCCAGCTCCACCTCGCCGGGAGCGCCGGTGGGGAACAGCAGGATCTCGCCGAGGGGTTGGCGGCCGTCGGTGGTGATGGCGAGTTGAAGCCTGCAGCCTTGAGCGCGGCGCTGGCGGGCCAGGTCCAGGTAGGCACGGGCGGCCGCCTGGTCGAAGGGGGCGCGCAGCGGCGTCCAGCGGTCGACGGCGGGGTCGTCGAACAGTTCGACCATCGCGGGCACGTCCGCCTCGTCCCATTCGCGCAGGATGAGAGCCAAGCCGGTGAGCTGGATGGGGGCGGGCGAAATGGCGCCGCCCTTGGAGGTGGTGGTCATGGGCGGAGGTCAGCTTTCGGGAGTGGTGGCGCATTGCCAGGCGGCATCGCGCAGCAGGCGCAGGCCGTTGAGTCCGACGATGACGGTGGAGCCCTCGTGCCCGGTGACATTGAGGGGCAGCGGCAGGTCGCCGCGGCCGTGTCAGCGGGCGTCCGGGACGCCGGTCAGCTGTGGCTTTCCGGAGGGTGCAAGGACGAGCGAGATCGCCGCGGCCACGGCGGCGACGACGGTGAACAGTGTGTAGACGTCGGTGAACCCCTCGATCGAGGGTGTGCTGGTGAGACCCGAAGCGGCAACGGTGGAGCCCACCGCGACGAAGATGGCCGAACCGGTGGGATTGAAGGTGTAGACCATACCCGATACCAACCCGGCCTCGTCCTGGGTGACTCGGCCGAGGGCAGCGGTGGTCGCGGCGACGAACACCGGGGCGCCGCCCAGCGCGAACAGAACGGCGCCGGGAAGGGCTTGGGCGTAGATGTTGGCGTTTGCCGACAGGCCGATGAGCAGTCCGTTGCCGATGGCGACCAGGGCCAGGCCGGCGACGGCGACGGGGCGGGTGCCGATGGTGCCGACCAGGCGGCCGCCCGCGATGGCGCCGACCATGGTGGCCAGGGCCGTGGGCAGGAAGAACAGGCCGGTCTCCAGCGCGCTGTAGCCGCGAAGGTGCTGCAGATACTGCGAAGTGACGAACAGGTCCGCGACGGTCACGCCGGCCGCGATGAGCATGAGAAATGCGCCGGTCGCGACCGGACGGCGCACCAGCATGTCCGGGCGCACCAGGGGATTCTGCACCTTGCGTTCGACGACCGTGAACACCACGTACAAGACGACGGCGGCCGCGGTGGGCACCAGCGTGCCGGAATCTGCCCAGCCGTGGTCACCGGCGTTGGTCATGCCGTAGATGAGCGAGCCGGTGGCGGCGGTGATGGTCACCGCGCCCAGCACGTCGATGCGCCGGTTGGCGCCCTCCATCCGGCGCTCTGGCACCAGGGCCCGGATGGCGACCAGAGTGATGACGCCGATCGGGATGTTGATGAAGAAGGCCCAGCGCCAGCCAGGGCCGCTGGTAAGGAGTCCACCTACGAACACGCCGACGGCGAAGCCGATGCCCCCGAGGGAGGACCACACGCCCAGCGCCTTGTTTCGTTCGGTGCCGTGGAAGATGCCGGTGAGGGCCCGCAGCGCGGCCGGGGACAGCAGCGCGGCCCCGATGCCCTGACAGAGGCGGCCACCGATCAGCAGGTTCTGGTCTTGCGCCAAGCCACTGGCCAGCGAGGAGAGGATGAAGACCACCAGACCGGTCAGGATCATGGAACGCGCGCCGAAGACGTCGGCGAGCCGGCCGCCGAGCAGCAGCAGCCCGCCGAGGAACAGCACGTAGACGCTGACCACCCAGGTGAAAGCCCCACGGCTCAGACCCAGGTCGGCGCCGAGGTCGGGCAGGGCGACGTTGATCACGGTGAGGTCCAGCATCAGCATGAGCTGCGCCGTGCATATCACCGCGAGCGCCCTCCAGCGGCGAGGGTCCGCGGACTCCTGCGGCTTGTCCGTGTCACGCACCTGATCTTGAGGTTGGCGCATCGCCGGGCTCCTTTTCCGTTGCTCGGTTCATAACGTCGTCATGGCGGTCGGCCGGCTGCACGTCGTACCGCGCGCAGCACTGCGCCGGTAAGCGCGGTCCTCTGTTGTTGAGAAGCTCGAGTGGGTGGTGGGCAAGCGGATGCGGGCTTCGCGCCCGCATCCGCGGCGGAGGCGGCAGATCGCTATCCCTGCGCGGCGACGAGAAACATCGGCACCGCGACGAAGATCCGGTTCATGCGGGCGCGCTCGGCCTGCTCGGCAAGCCAGCTCTCCTCGCCGGTGATCCGGTGCAGCAGGGCGAGCGCGGTGTCATCGGTGAACACACTGGTACGCACCTCGACGACCGGGTCGGTGAACCCGGCGTCGAGCAGCAGGTTGCGGTACCTGCGGGCGATGCGCGGCGACGGGAGCGAGTCCGCCTTCGCGTGGACCAGCCGACGGGTGGCCTCCGGCTCGTCCGAGTCGATGACGACCGTGTCCCAGTCCTGGCCGAGCAGCACGGCCCGGCCGCCCGGCGCGAGAACCCGGCGGGCCTCGGCCACGGCTCGCACCGGGTCAGACAGCGTGTGCAACACCTTGTCCGCGCGGTAGCCGGCAACCGACCCGGACTCCAACGGCAGCTCGCAGGCATCGCCGACGTGGAACTCGCCGGCCGGCCAGCGCTCCCGGGCCACGGCGATCATCTCGGGGTCGTGGTCGACGCCGACCGCGCGCGCCCCGCGCTCGGCCAGCTCGGCGACCGCGCGGCCACCGCCGCAGCCGACATCGACCACGGTTTGGCCGATGAGGTCACCGAGCAACTCGTAGGAACGTGTGCGCAGCTCAACGGACACAGGCTGCGCGTCGACGGCGTCGAGGACAGCAAGCAGATTGGACATGCCCGCCATGATCCGACTTAATGTCGACATGAAGTCAAATCCGATGACCATCGGCCAGATAGCCGACCACTTCGGCCTACCGACACACGTACTGCGGCACTGGGAATCGGTGGGCCTGCTCGCCCCCGCCCGCGTCGCCGGCGACCGCCGCCGCTACACCCGCGACGACCTGTTCCGGGTGGCGTCGATCGTGATCGCGAAGCAGGCCGGCCTGCCGCTCCCGGACATCCGGACGTTTCTCGCCGCGCGCGACCCAGCCGCCCGCAAGGACCTGCTGCACCGCAACCACCGCGCGCTGCAGGCCAGGATGGCGGCGCTGCGCTCAGCACTCGATCTCCTCGAAGCCGGAATGAACTGCTCGCACGAGGACATCACGACCTGCCCGAACTACCGGGCCCACCTCGCGGGGGCGGAACTGGCAGGGGCCGATGATCGAGTGATCTGTGTTCCTTCCTGATCGCCCGAGGGGTATCACTATTCGTGGTCACCGGGGGGCGTAGCGGCTCCATGGATTTCCGGCCGCGGTGGACACCGCTCCAGAGCTGTCGGCGCCGACCGCCACGGCGGCCACCCTGCTGGCGTTCAACCTGCTTCGCGCCTGACCGGACACGGCCCCGCCGAGCACGCCCAGCCCTCACCCATGGAGGCCAGCACATAGAGAGGTCTTCGAAGAACCCTCGGCTGGCCAAGTTCGCAATGCGGCAGGCCCACGCCTCCGACCACCCTGGTCCCTTGGCGGCCTTGTCCACGGGACGTCGGCGCGATGTCTGCCGGTAGAGCCAAGCATGGATTGGGGTAAGTCGACGCCGACCTGCTCGAACCGCTTGGCTCTGACCAGCGGCGCCCCAAAGACTAGTTACTTATCGTTTATTAGTTATCTACGTTCTGTCATGTAGCGTATCCCCCTGTGAGCGCGCCTCTCCGGCTGTCCGGTGTCCTGCGCCCCGGGGTTCACGGGGCGTGGTTCGGCGCGCTCGCGCTAGTGATCGCAGTCCATGTCATGCTCTGCGCGACGGCCCCCCACACGCACGCGGATCTTTTCCAGGGCCAGGAATCAGGCGTTGCACTGACCGCCCATAGTCATCCCGCCCACGAGCCGGGGCATTCAGAGCCTCATAGCGCATGTGACTTTCCCACCCTGCAGGGCGGCAACGGCCCCCACAGCTCCGTGTCCCTGGTCCCTCTTCTCGCAAGCGGCCTTCTGCTCACGACAGCGCCCGCTTCGTTGGGTCCTCTCTCTGGCTGGGGTGCGCTGCACCGCCGACTTGCGATTCCCTTGTCCCGGTCAGGGACGAGTCTCCTCAACCTGCTCTGCGAATCACGAGTGTAGAAGGGCAGGCGTACGCCGTGCCCTTTCTCGCTGATCGACGCTGTCAGCGCCTCGTCGTACGGCTGCGCCTTCGCACGCACCCTTTCGCATGCGACGTTGAGGAATGCCAAATGGAAATCACTCGTGCCATGACGCGTGCCACGGGTTGGCCGTCACCCCACGACCTGATCGGGAACACGCCGGTGCTGTGGGTGCCGGAGATCTGGTCCGGAGGGGAACGCGGCTTCTGGGCGAAGCTGGAAGGCTACAACCCTGGAGGGATCAAGGACCGTCCGGCCCTGTACATGATCGAGCAGGCTCGCCTGCGGGGAGAGCTCGCACCGAGACGGCCCATAATCGAATCGACCAGTGGGACGTTGGGGCTGGGACTGGCCCTCGCCGGGGTGGTGCACCGCCACCCGGTGATCCTCGTCAGCGATCCGGGCATGGAACCACTGATGGACCGGCTCTTGCGGGCCTACGGCGCTCGCATCGACATCGTCGACTCGCCCCATCCCACTGGTGGCTGGCAGGCGGCACGCCGCAGCCGGGTCCGCGAACTACTGGATGGTCATCCAGGCGCATACTGTCCCGACCAATACAACAACCCCGACAACGTGGCCGCCTACAAAGGCCTGGCCATGGAGCTTGCCTCCCAGCTCGGCCGGGTCGACGTACTGGTATGCAGCGTGGGCACAGGCGGTCACAGCGCCGGCGTCTTCCGCGAGCTTCGCCGCCTCTGCCCGGGTGTGCGCCTAGTCGGGGTCGACACCGTCGGCTCCACGATCTTCGGGCAGCCCGCACGAAGCCGCCTCATGCGCGGGCTCGGCAGCAGCATCTATCCGCGCAACGTCGACTACGGCGCCTTCAGCGAGGTGCATTGGGTGGCCCCTGGCGAGGCCATATGGGCCAGCCGCCTCCTGGCCAAGGCGCGCTACGCCACCGGAGGGTGGAGTGTGGGCGCCGTCGCGCTCGCCGCCTCCTGGGTGGCCAGGACAGAGCCGGCCCGCACTCGCATCGCTGCGATCTTCCCCGACGGCCCCGAGCGCTACTTCGACACCGTCTTCAACGACACCTACTGCGCCGACCGCGGCCTGCTCGACGCCAAGCCAGAGCCCGAACCTGACGAGGTCGCGCATCCGGCCGAAGTCGAGGTGCTGCGCTGGACACGGTGCGCAAATGTAGTGGACCCGACCCCGCGAGGACAGGGATGAAGACGACAGTCGCCCAGGTCCGCTCCTTCAATCGACCCATCCAACTGCTCCTGGTCAACCAGCTCACCATCAACATCGGCTTCTACATGCTGATGCCCTACCTCGCCAACCACCTGTCGAAGGATCTCGGGCTGGCCGTCTGGTTGGTCGGCCTTATCCTCGGCGTCCGCAACCTCAGCCAGCAGGGCATGTTCCTTGTCGGCGGCAGCCTGGCCGACCGGATTGGCTACAAGCCGATGATCCTGGCCGGCCTGGTGCTCAGGACCGTCGGGTTCGCGATGCTGGGGCTGGTCGACTCCGTACCCGCCCTCATCGTGGCCTCCGCGCTCACCGGACTTGCGGGAGCGCTGTTCAACCCGGCGGCACGCGCGTATCTGGCCCAGGAGGCCGGTGACCGCAAGGTGGACGCTTTTGCGGTCTTCAACGTCTTCTACCAGATGGGCATCCTGATCGGGCCGCTGATCGGCTTGCTGCTGCACGGCATGGCATTCCGTGTCATCTGCCTGGTTGCCGCAGCCCTCTTCGCGATCCTCGCCGTGGCACAGGCCCGCGCCCTCCCGGCCCGTGAGGGCACCAGGGCCGAGGCCGGAGGCACGATGTTCGGCGACTGGCGACAGGTGATGGGCAACCGGGGCTTCCTGCTCTTCTCCCTGGCGATGATCGGATCCTACGTGCTCAACTTCCAGATCTATCTGGGGCTGCCTATCGAGATCCGGCGCGTTACCTCCGGCGAGCTCGGGGTCACGCTGCTGTTCGTGCTGTCAGGCGCGCTGGCGATGTTCGGCCAGGTCCGCCTCACCGGATGGGTGAAGTCACGGTGGAGCGCTCAGCAGGCCATCGTGCGCGGGCTGACGCTCATGGGGATGTCTTTCCTCCCCCTCGCGATCTTTAGCTCGCTGCCGTGGACGCCTTCTGCCGGTACCTCGCCGCCCGCTTATGCCCTCGTCCTCACGCCCGTGTTGATGACGGCGGGCATGCTGAGCATCGCAACAATGATCGTCTACCCGTTCGAGATGACGATCATCGCGACCATCGGCGGCGATCGCATGGTCGGCACCTACTACGGGTTCTACAACACCGTGTCCGGTGTCGGGATAGCGGCGGGCAACGTACTCACCGGCGCCGCGCTCGACGCGGGCCGGGAGCTGGGAGTACGGAGCCTGCCCTGGTGGGGCTTGGTGGTGCTGGGAATGGCATGCGCGACAGCCCTACGGGCCCTCGGCCGCACAGGCAGGATGAACCCGTCCGGGCTGGAGCCGGTCAAGGCATGAGGCCGCGCGGGTGGCGAGCTGAGGGCCGCCACCCGCGAGCCGCATTACCCAGGTGCGCGGCCTGTGGCAGTCGCTGCACGCTGCGTGGCTGCTGCATTGAGCCGCCATCCGTGGTTCGGCATCAATGGACAATTCGATCATCTTGCGGGGTTCACGCGTATCACCCCAGCGAGGTTTCGCGTGTGGTGATGGATTCGCCGGGCCTTGGCGAGCAGGGGGATGGGGCGGGATGCGACCTTTTGCCTCTGGGTACCCCCCCGGGTATGGTGAGCGGCATGGAGATGAACGAGTCGATGGTCGGTGACGCGACGCTCCGGCTGCGCCGGGCGTACGGGCAGTTGGGCAGTGTGATCGCGATGATCGAGGCCGGCGAAGACTGCACCAAGGTGCTCACCCAGCTTGCGGCCGTGTCCAAGGCGCTCGATCGGGCCGGCTTCAAGATCGTGGCCAGCGGATTGCGCCACTGCCAGGACGCGCGGGCGCGCGGGGAGGAGGCGCCGATGAGCGTGGAGGAGTTGGAGAAGCTGTTTCTGGCGCTCGCCTGAACTACCCGGCCAGGACCGGAGTCCCGCCTCGGCGACTCACACTCACGTCGTCAGCGCCAATCGGCTCCGCGTGCGCCTAGGGCGTACCGAACATCTCTAGCGCGTCGCACCACCTGCCCTGATCGCCCGAGAGCACGACGCGCGGACGCGATCGGGATCCGCCCGCACACCCGGGATGACGTGGCTCCCCGCATCCCGGCACCGGAACCGCCGGGTGCCACCGAATTCGGTGCCACCCGGCACGTAGCCGGCTGAAGTTCCGTGAACACCGCATCAGACCAGGGCACACATTGGCCTGGTGCATACCCTACGGGGTAGGGTATAGCCCGAAAGGATCACTGATGGAGATCGTCTCTTTTCGTACCCCCGGCTTGGGGGATCAGAGCTACCTGCTCACCCACCAGGGCCACGGCGTCCTGGTCGACCCCCAGCGTGACATCGACCGCTTCCTGACCAAGGCCGCCGAGCTCGACGTGGAACTGCGGTTCGTGCTGGAGACCCACCTGCACAACGACTATGTCTCCGGCGGCGAGCAGGCCGCGCTGGCCACCGGCGCGCAGCTGGTGCTGCCCGCAGCCGCCGCCGCGGCCTACCCCCATATCCCGGCGTTCCACATGGAGGACATCTCCGGCGAGCGAGGGCTGAGCATCCGCCCTATCCACACCCCCGGCCACACGCCCGAGCACACCAGCTACCTGGTCCTCATCGACGGCGAGCCGATCGCGGTGTTCTCCGGCGGCAGCCTGCTGGTGTCCTCCGCCGGCCGTCCCGACCTGCTGGGCATGCCGCGGGCCCGCACACTCGCCAAGCTGCAGTACATCTCGCTGCACCGGCTGGCCGGCCTGCCCGGCGGGGTGGAGCTGCTGCCCACCCACGGCGAGGGATCGTTCTGCAGCTCCAGCGGCGCCGGCCGCTACACCTCCACCATCGCCACCGAAGCCGCGGAGAACCCGCTGCTGGCCATCGGCGACGCCGAGAAGTTCGCCGACGAGCTGCTCGCCGCGCCGATGCCGATCCCGGCGTTCTACCAGTACATGGGTCCGGCCAACACCCTGGGCGTGCCGCCGATGCCGTCCCTGACGGTGCCCGCCCTGACCGTCCAGGATCTGGCCGACCAGCCCGAGAGCACCCACGTGGTGGACATCCGCCCACGCGCCCGGCAGGCCACCGGCCTGCTCCCGGGGTCGATCGGGATCGAGCTTGACATCAACTTCGGCAGCTGGGCCGGCTGGCTGGTGCCCTACCAGACCCCCTTGGTGCTGGTCGCCGATCCAAGCCAGGACGTCGCCGAGGCCCTCACCCAGCTCGCCCAGATCGGCATCGACACCGTGCGCGGCGTCATCACCGACCTCGGACCGGCCGCCGTCCAGACCTTCGAGCTGCTGGACCTGGACACCTTCGCCGCCCGCTTGGCCCAACCCGGCGCCCAGCTGCTGGACGTGCGGATGCCCAGCGAGCACGCCGCCGCCGCGCTGCCCGAGGGAATCCACCGTTTCGTGCCCGACCTGATCACCGAAGGCATCCCCGTCGAGCTGGACGCATCCCGCCCGGTCCTGGTCGCCTGCGGCGCCGGCCGCCGGGCCGCCATCGCCGCGTCCCTGCTGCTGGCCGCCGGCTACCAGCCGACCGCGTTGAACGGCGCCAGCGTCGCCGACCTGATCGGGCACCAGGCCGCCGCCTGATCACCCCGCGGGTATCGGCCTTCCCCCTTAGCCGCTTTCGACCCATCCACCCTGCGCTGAAGAACAGGAACCTTCCCCTTCATGACCGTCAAGACCAACGTCGACGTGCCCAGTGCCCGCGCTTTGATCTCGGCCAACCCCGACGTACTCGTCGTCGACGTCCGCACGCCCGGCGAGTTCGCCTCCGCCCACATCCCCGGCGCCATCAACCTTCCCCTGGACCAGGTGGACAGGCACCTGCGCCGCATCGTCAGCGACGCCGGCGGCACGATGCTGCTGATCTGCCAGTCCGGTGGCCGCGCCACCCAGGCGCACACCGCTCTGACCCGCGAAGGCCTGGCCGACGTGGTGGTGCTGGACGGCGGGATGAACGCCTGGACCGCCGCCGGCGCCCCCACCACCTCCACCACCGGCGGCCAGGCCCGCTGGGGACTGGAGCGGCAAGTGCGGCTGGTGGCCGGAAGCATCGTGACCGTCTCGGTCCTGGTCGGCATCTGGTGGGCCCCAGCCCGGCTCATCGCCGGGTTCATCGGAGCCGGTCTGACATTCGCCGCCGTGACCAACACCTGCGCGATGGGCATGGCCCTGGCCAAGCTGCCCTACAACCGCGGACCCCGCTTCGACATCGACGCCGCCATCACCCGGCTGCGCGGCAGTGAGACCGCGACATGATCAACACGACCCTCATCGCGACGGTGCTCGCCGCCGTCGTGGTCGGCATCGCCCTCGGCCTGTTCGGCGGCGGCGGCTCCATCCTCATGGTGCCCATGCTGATGTACATCGCCGGCGTGCCCGGCAAGACCGCCATCGCGATGTCGCTGCTGGTGGTCGCGGCCACCAGCGCCGGCAGCCTCATCTCCCACGCCCGCGCCGGCCGGGTCCTCTGGCGCACCGGACTGCTGTTCGGCGCCGCGGGCATGGCCGGTGCCTACACCGGAGGCCTGATCGGCCCGCTCCTGCCCGAAGCCCTCCTGATCGGCGGGTTCGCCGTCATGATGGTGGTCACCGCCGCCGCCATGATCAAGGGCCGCCGACGCATGACCGCCACGACGCATGCCGACCTCCCGATCGGCAAAATTCTCATCGAAGGCGTCATCGTCGGGATCGTCACCGGACTCGTCGGGGCCGGCGGCGGCTTCCTGGTCGTGCCCGCCCTGGTACTGCTCGGCGGCATGCCGATGGCCGCCGCCGTCGGCACCTCCCTACTGGTCATCGCGATGAAGTCACTGGCCGGGCTGGCCGGCTACCTGCACTCCGTCACCATCGACTGGCGCCTGGCGGCCATCATGACCGTGGCCGCCGTCATCGGCGGGCTGATCGGCGGACGGCTGGCCGGTCACATCAACCCCGACCGGCTGCGCCGGGCCTTCGGCTGGTTCGTCCTGGCCATGGGGGTGTTCGTCCTCGCCCAGCAGATCCCCGCGCTCATGTGAAAAGGAGAGCCTCTCCGACGAGGACCGGTGGCCCGCCCGGCTGCCGGTCCTCGTTCATTTCAGCGCCGGGTAGTCGCGCACCGGCCTCCTGCCGCCCCACCACCTGCCGAGGCCGAGGGTGTCGCCGACGCCGGCCAGCGTGAGGCCGGCCAGGACTATGGCGTAGACGAGGTGGTCGTCCAGGAGCGGGTTGTTGACCAGCGGCAGCTCCGCGGCCCACATGAGCACCAGCATCAAGGCGCCGGCCGCGGCGGCGATCCGGATGGCGACACCCAGCATGAGCGCGACGCCGATGCCGAGCAAGCCGATCATGAAGAGCCAGTCCACCCAGGTCCTCCCCGCCAGAGCGCCGAAGAGGCCGCCGAGCGCGTTGCCCGAGACGCGCTTGAGATAGCCGGTGGTCGGGCTGCCGCCCCTGATCCAGGCGCGGCCGGCCGGAGTGGCGAACCCCCAGCCGAAGGTCTTGTCGAGAAAGGCCCACAGGAAGATCCATCCCAGGCAGATCCGGGTGATCGCCCACACGTAGTCGACCGGCCTGGTCTCGTGTCTAAACGCCGCGCGCATCGACGACCCCGCAAGATCCATGGGTGAAATGCCACCATTTCCAGGACATCGTCTCCCCCGATGCACTAATTCTCCGGTTCTCCTCTCAGCCAACGTCCTGTGGGGGCCGCCGAGCAGTGACATAGGTCCCCGGCTCGCAGGATCTTCAGCCCCCCTATCGCCCGAAGACGGCGTTTCTCCGAACTTGGGAGCCATGAGTGACGCCCGCCGGTTCCTGCAGGATGGACCGGAGCCCTGGCACGACAGGGCTTTTGTCCCTTCCTGCCCCTTCTCGTCAGGCGTTACATATGGGTTGTGCCTAGGACAGGGGTGTGTCCAGTTAACGGCTCTGGCACGAATCCGGTGGTGACGGTGTGCTCCATCCGCCAAGATGATCACGGTGTGACTCTGCCCTCGTGAAGGCCCTGCTCCCGCAGTTGGCTGCAGTGGTGGTTGAGCAGGTGGTGGTCGATCAGCAGGTCATTCGCATCCGGGCGCGGACTCGCGCGGATGCGGTCCCGTGCCCGGTATGCGGGGAGCCGGCTTCGCGGGTGCACGGCTACCATCAGCGCCGCCTGGCGGATCTGCCTGCCGGTGGCCGTGGTGTGATCGTCGAGCTGCAAGTCGGCGCCGCCGCGCGCGCCTGTCATGTTCGCGGCGATCGGAAGGGTTCCGAAGTCCCGCGCTCCCAGCCTGCAAGAGGTCCAGCCGAGGTCGAAAGCCCAGGCGCCGCAGGACCTTGGCCTCTTTGGGATCACCGCAGGTGGCGTGACAGTGGGGGCATATGCCCTATACGTTCGGGCCGGCCCAAGTGAGGCGATCTTGATGATGTACTGGAATGGATCCGGAATGAACGGCTGGGGATACGCGCTCATGACCCTGAGCATGGTCGTCTTCTGGGGTCTGGTGATCACCGGAATAGTGCTGCTGGTCCGCTACCTCACCCGCACGGCGCAAGGCCCCGGCGGATCCGCTGTACCGTCCGCAGACGAAGTGCTGGCTCAGCGTTACGCTCGGGGCGAGATCGATGCCGAGGAGTATCGCACCCGCCTGAGCACTCTCCACGACACTCACATGCCAGGCCGGGCGAGCTGACCTGGAGGTCCTGCGATAGACCTTGCCTGGAGCCGTGTCCTGTAGGGCCGGCTCCGCGCGTCGCGGCCGAGGCCTAGTGACGGGTGCCAACCGCCGCGGGGAATGGTGGATCGACGCACGGCGATCGCGAGTGCTGGGTCATCCGCGGGGCTTGAATCCGTCGATTCGGTCGGCCAATTGATCTCCGGATCAAGAACATGGCCACCATTGCAGGTGAAATATAGTGACCGGACCGGAGGGAGCGGAGTGATGATGGCGGGCAGGTGGGAGGCGCGAGCGCTTGCGCGGGCCCTGCTACTCGCCTTCGTCGTCCTCGGGGTCGCGTTGATGCACACGCTGGGTCACGAGCACGACGGCTCCACCGAGATGTCGATGCCGGCGGTGGTGTCGGCTTCGGCGCATTCGAGCGGGCACGACATGCTCCCGTCAGTTCTCGGGATGGCTGATCACTCCACGGGTGGCGTGGGCGGTTCGAGGGTGCCGTTGGACCCGGCGTCCGCCTGTATCGCGACCCTGGTGGCGTTCGGCGCAGTGGTGGGGCTGCGCATGGTCTTCCGCTACCTCGTCTCTTCAGCGGAATGCCGCAGCCGTGTCTCAGCTCTCTCTCCCACCGCGAAGGATCCGCCGCGGCCGTTCTCGATAACTCTCACTCGTGTGGTTGTGCTGCTGACCTGACAGGTTCGCGGCAGGGCCGGACCGGCCCTGCCATGCGCTTTGACCTGTTCGCACATCCTCATGAGGAGTCTTTCGCATGCGTTCCTTTGATCGTCGATCCTTCCTGCGCGGAGGTCTGCTGCTCGGGACAGGCGCCGCCCTCACCGCATGTGGCGCCGAGGCAGTGAGCAAACCTGCTTTCATCACGCCCACCGGTGCGCAGGTGCGCGCCGCCGAAGCCGGCCGCCGCCCCGGCGCCATCCGTGACTTCGTCCTGACCGCCAAGCGCGCCATGGTGGATCTGGGCGGACCCGCGGTGGACACCTGGACCTACGACGGACGCCTGCCCGGCACGCCGCTTCGGGTCAAGGCCGGTGAGGTGGTCCGCGCCCGCGTCGTCAACCGGCTCCCCGTCGACACGAGCGTCCACTGGCACGGGCTGGCGCTGCGCAACGACGCCGACGGCGTTCCCGGCGTCACCCAACAACCCATCCAAGCGGGTAAGGAGTTCACCTACGAGTTCACCGCCGCCCACCCCGGTACGTACTGGTTCCACCCACACTCCGGCCCTCAACTCGACCGCGGCCTGTACGCGCCGCTGATCGTCGAAGACCCACGCGAGCCGCTGTCCTACGACCAGGAATGGATCGTGGTCCTGGACGACTGGCTGGACGGCGTCACCGGCACCCCCGATGAGGTGTTCGCCGAGGTGAGCAAGGGCATGGGCGGCATGGGTGGCATGGATCATGGCTCGATGGACATGGGCACCCCGGCCCCCACCGCGTCCGGCTCCACCGGCGGTTCCCACATGCTGATGGGCGCTACCAGCCGCCTGCTCGGCGGCGACGCGGGCGATGTGGCCTACCCGCACTTCCTGATCAACGGCCGTACGCCCGCGGCACCCGAGACCTTCCGCGCCAAGCCGGGAACCCGGCTGCGGATCAGGATCCTCAACGCCGGCGCTGACACCGCCTTCCGGGTCGCCCTCGGCGGTCATCGCATGACGGTCACGCACACCGACGGGTTCCCCGTCGAGCACGCTGAGACAGACGCGCTGCTGATCGGTATGGGGGAGCGCTACGACGTCCTGGTGACTCTGAAGGACGGCGTCTTCCCGCTGGTGGCACTCGCCGAGGGCAAGAACGCGGCGGCCCGCGCGCTGATCCGCACCAGCCCCTCGGGGCGTGCCCCGCAGGCGCAGGCACGCCCGGCCGAACTCGATGGGGCGATCGTCGGTTACGACAGGCTCCGCCCCGCGCAGACAGTACGGCTACCGGATAAGAATCCGGACCGGACGATCAAGCTTGAGCTGACCGGCGGCATGATGGCCTACAACTGGGCCATCAACGGCAAGAAGTACGATCCCGAAACGGTCTACCCGGTCCGTTCCGGCGAGCGCGTCCGGTTGTCGTTCGTCAACCGGAGCATGATGTGGCATCCGCTGCACCTGCACGGCCACACCTTCGCGCTGGCGGGAAGCGGGGTCCGCAAGGACACCGCCATCGTGCTGCCGAATCAGACCGTGGAGGCCGACTTCGACGCCGACAATCCGGGCCTGTGGATGATCCATTGTCACAACATCTATCACGCCGAGGCCGGAATGATGACCACGCTCGGCTACCAGGAGAGCTGACCATGTCCCGAAGTCCTCTTCTCCGTGCGGCCGCCGCCGCTACGGCGCTGTTGCTGCTAGCCGGATGTTCCTCCCGTAAAGAGGCCGAGTCCGTGGATCCCGGCATCGGGCACGTCCACGGGCTTGGCATGGACCCGTCCGACGGTGCGGTCTACATCGCCGCTCACAATGGTCTTTTTCAGATCCGCAGTAAGAATCGTGCCCTCCGGGTGGCAGATCGCGTGCAGGACTACATGGGGTTCACAGTCGCAGGTCCTGGAACCTTCTTGGCCAGCGGGCACCCATCGGCTGCGGACATCCCGCCCGGCGGCTCACCCCACCTGGGGCTGATCCGCTCCGCCGATGCGGGGGTCAGTTGGACGCCAGTGTCGTTGGCGGGACAGGCCGATTTCCACGCACTTCAGCTCGCTGGGACCAGCCTGTACGGGTACGACAGTCAGACCAGTCGTGTCTACCGCAGCACCGACACGGGCCGGACCTGGACCCCAGGCGCTCAGCTTCAGGTCATCGACCTGGCCGCCGACCCGGCGCAGCCGGACCGGGTATATGCCACCACACCCGACAACCTCCTGGTCAGCAACAATGCTGGCAACACCTTCCAGGCTGCCCCTCCCAGCCCGCCTCTTGTCTTCCTGGAATCGCCCGGGGCCGGGCAGCTCATCGGTGTCGTCGCCAGCGGTGAGGTGCGCACCAGCCGGAACGCCGGCCGGACCTGGCAGGCCCTTGGCAATGTGCCCGACTCGGTCAGCGCGTTCACGGCACTCGACTCCCGGCGACTGCTGGCCGCGACAGACGATGGGGCGGTCTACCAGTCACGTGACGGCGGAAAAACCTTCACTCCCGTTTACCAGTCCGCGAAGGGCTGATCCATCACGGCTCTGCTTACGGGCCAGCGCAAGGAACTGGACCGCGTGTGAGACGTGGGGGGCCGAGGCGAGCTCGCCCCCCAGCCGGTCAAATGTGTGCTGGAGGTCAGGGGCCGAGGGGAACCTCTGGCATGGACCCTCCTGATGAACTAGCTGTGGGACTGTACGGTTTTCGGCTCGTGTCTGACCGTCATCTCATTCCGCTTTGGCGAGCTTCAACAACTGCATGTCTGCCGAATGCCGGTCGTCTACGCCGTCCCACCACGAGTGCCGGTGAATTTCCTCGGCCAGGCGGGCGCTCTCGACGCAGGCGGCATGCCACTCCTGCCGCTGCTCCTCGGGGATCTCCGCCTTGCCGGCAACCACAGCTGTCGGCGCGGGCATCGCCTGCCCCACTCCAGCCCGCCGGGCCTCTGCCGTGAGGAGTGATCTCTGCGATCCCTCTAGGGGTGATCGTTGGCATGGGTAGCCATACGGGTGCCCGTACTAAGCAGCGCGACGGATTCGCCGTAGACCTCCGGGCCGGGGCTTTGCTCCTGGAGGGGAGAGGTGAAGTGGTGACGAGGGGTCCGGAGGACAAGGGGGCGCCGGTCAATTTGAACAGTGCGTTCCCGGCCGCACCGGTACGGTCGCGCCCTCGCCCGATATTGCCGACGGATTTCAGGCGCAGGACACTAGTTGGTGCAGTCCTGGTTTTTGAGGGCCAGGCCCAGCACGTAGATCTTGCCGTGGGACAGCGTGAAGTAGTAGTAGGCCTTCCGGTTACCGGGGACGGTGGTGATGGGGTACCCGCTGGCGGCTCTCTCCAGCTTTGGGTAGGCCTTCTCCAACTGCTTCCTGGTGGAGCCGATCCTGATGCCCTGAGGGGTCTTGACACCCTTGGGCGCGGCGATCAACGCCACGCCCCGCTTCTTGGAGATGTAGAGGCCCACAGCGTCGCGGCCGCTCGGGTGCGCCTTCAGGTCCCAGCCCGCACAGCCCCCGTCGTCAAACTTGTGGACGATCTTCCCGGTCGCCTTGGCCTGCTTGGCGCTCATTCCCAGCTTCACACCTCCGTAGCCCGACGGCCCCAGCGTGCCGCTGGAGTGAGCAGCCGGGGCCTCGGCGACGGCCGCGTTCGAGCTCGCGGTCGCGGTCCCGACGCCGATCATCGCGATTCCCACGGCGAGGCCGGCCATCAACGCCGAACTTCCCATCCTGCGGGCGGTCATGACCTTCATCTTGCTGGTGATCGTCATTGCTGACTTCCCCTCTGCTGGCGGTCGATGTGACACCCGTGGACGGGAGGCGGAACACCTGCGCCCGGGGGCCTTGCGATAAGAGCAAGCTAGGCCGGGAAGTGTTGAGGCTACGTTGAGGATTTGCTGAGCCTGCGAAGCGCGCACCGGGGACAGGATCCCTCGCGGTGGGCGGCGAGCCGAAGTGAAGGGCGGGGTCCCCACAGCCCTCAGTGAGGCGTCGCCGGCGGCGAGACGCAGACTCTCGTGGATCTGGCGCCACAGGCGGGCATGCCGTGCGGCGGTTTCGGGCTTTGACTCCGGGGTCCCGGTAGTAATGGCTGAGGGGCCTAGATCATTCCGGACAGCGGAATTTGCGGTTGAATGTTACGCAGCCTGCTGACGTTCTGTGTACTCGTCAAGGACTTCGAATGGCGTCCCGTGGGCGCTGCCCGGCACTCCCCGTTGATCCAGTTGTAGTCGAGTGCGGGTCGGTAGCCGAGTTCGCGTGCGGGTTGGGCGAAATGGGCGGGTTGCTAGTCGCGCGGTCGACGACGGCGAAGGCTGTGGGGAATCCGAGTTGGGCCAGGGGTTTCAGGGGTGGTGATGGCGTTGGCGCCGATGCGTTTGTGTGGGGTGTCGAGGACCAGGCCGAGCGCCAGTTGCGGGAGGGGCTGGGAACCGAGCGGGTGCGGGCGGCGACGGTGAGGGTGGCGCTGTAGCCGTAGGTGGGTGGGTCGTTGCCGGCTGAGTGGCGCCAGCCTGCGGTGATCTCGGTGGGGGCGATCAGTTCTCCTGTGGAGCGGCGAGCTCGGGGTGGGCGATGGTTATCTGGGGTTGTCAAGCGAACCTGCTGGTCAGCCGGTTGAAGGTCGTTAAGCCACGTAAGGCAAGTAGGCTGACCGCGATCGCCTGCGACGGTGAAGGAGCTGCTAATGACCGCCGACCCGACGATGGCCCGGATCGGCCAGGGGGTGGAGTTGCATCACCACCAAGGTCAGCGTGAAGCCGCTCGCGAGTTGTTCGCGCAGATCTGGGACGACATCGGCGGCGAGCAAGGCGACCCGCTGCATGTTTGCGTCCTTGCCCACTCGATGGCCGATGTGCAAGACGACGTGCACCAGGAGCTGATGTGGGATCTGCGAGCGCTTGCCGCCGTCGGCCTGATCACTGATGAGCGGGTGGCCGAAGCGGGCGTGCCGCTTTCGGTGGCCGGCTTGTATCCGTCGTTGCATCTGAACTTGAGTGAGTGCTATCGCAAGCTGGGCGATCTCGGCCGCGCCCGTGAGCACCTCCAGCAGGCGCGGGCCGGGATCGGCGCACTTGGCGACGACGAGTATGGGCAGCTCATCAAGGGTGGACTGGAGCGGCTGGCCGAACAGTTGGGTGAGACCGTTTGACTGCGAGCCCAGGCAAGTAGGCTGCCCGCGACCGTCGTGTCAGTGGGGCCTTCGAGAGGTCCATGAGCCGCGTGAAAGACCCCGCTGGACGCTCCGGGCGGCGGCTGCCATGGCGCGAAGGCGGTTCTAATCAGCCAGCTGCCGGCTCGGTGAGCCGGGCCTCCAGGTCGGCGATCATCTGGGTCAGCAAGCTGTTGTTCTCCTGCCGGACCGCCTGTGGGCCGACCTTGTCGATGCCGGCGACCCTTGTGATGCACTCGTCGGCGGCTTGGGCCATCGTGGCGAACTCCTTGCGCGCGATCGAGTGAGGGTTGCCGGCCTCGAAGGTGGTGGCGCGGTGCATGTCCTTCACCGACGTCATCGCCGCTCGTGCGGCCGACATCGCGTCGCGGGCGCTGAACTCGTCGCCGTGTCCGTGGCGCATGTAGCGGGTGACCCAGACCCGGCGCCGGGCAGGTTCGGTCGATGGCATGAACCTTTCCAGGCGGTCGCCCCGGTTGGCCGCGATCACGCGGGCGAATCGGACGGCCCGCCGCAGCCGGTGACAGTTTTTGATGCCGACGCCGGCGGCGATGTCGGCGTAGCTGACCTCGCGCCCGTGGTTGCTGCGTAGCCAGATCATCACGTCCGCGACGTCGGTCTCGGCCTGTGTCCAGCCCAGCGCGTCGCGCCGCGGGCTCACAGCAGCGTGCCGTTCTCGTCCAGGAACGCCGCCAGCGCGGCGTCGTCCAGGGCTGAGCCGGCGGCCAGGTCCCGGACGGCGGTGATGGCCGCCTCGGCGCCGTCGCAGAGCTCGGCGATGGCCTCGGCGCGATCGGCGGTGAAGGTGATCTGCTGCTTGTGCAGCAGTGACAGTGCCCGCGAAGCGGCCATGCGGATCTCGGCCATGGCGTTGAAGACGTCCATGGACGCATCGGCCTGGGTTCCGTCATGAGCCTCCCGGGCCTGCTGGGCGAAGGCCCCCAGTTCGGCGCGCATGGCGTCGTCGTATTCGCGCTGCCGGTGGCTGGTGACCTCGGCGGCCTTGGCGCGGTCGGCGGCATCGGCGGCGGCCTGGCGGGCGTCGAACTCCTCAAGGGCCTGTCGTGCCGCCGTTCGGGTCGATTCGTCAGCCAGGAGAGCGGTTTTGATGGCCTTCGGGTGATTGAGGATGTAGGCGACAGCTGAGGGGCGGGTGCCGGACTTCTCCGCCTCTTCTTCGATCGCCTCGCGCCGCTTGGGCGCGAGGTTGGTGGCCTCCCAGCTGCGGTAGTAGCCGTTCTTGCCGTAGAAGGGGTATTGCTCGCTGTCGGGGAGCTCAATGTCGGTGTCCGGGTTCAGGTCGGCGGCGGGAGGGACGACGCCTTCGGCGGCCAGCCGGTTCCAGGCGTCGAAGAAGGCCATGACCCGCTTGGCGCTGGTGCCGGCTCGGCGGGCAAACTCCCGGGCGCTGACGCGCCGGAAAGTGTTTCGGTCGAAACACTTTGTGGACTCCTGTTCGAATCCGACGCCGTCGCCTTCGCCGGGCGCGACCCGCTTGGCGACCAGATAGGCCAGCACCCATGGGCCCTTGCGATCCACCTTGACGAACTCGGCGATGTCCGAATCCAGGGCTTCCTCGCCGTCGTCGACGGCCTGCTCGGGCGGGTCATGGTCCATCACGCGGACACTGTCTCGCGCGGAGCACGACGAGGCGCTGGGACGCTGACCGCGGGGATGGCACTGACCTGTCGTGCCCACTTGAGGAAGACGTCCAGATCGTCCAATGCGACAGCGACGTCGGCCTGCTGTGCCATGTCCAGCGGCACCCGGCCCCGGAAGCGCTTGGTGACCCGTGCGGAGTACTTGGCCAGCGCGATCAGGTCGGCGGCCAGCGCGGCGCTGGGGTCTGCCTTGCTCGTCGGCTGCGCCTCAGCACGGCGCTCGGCGCGCTCGGCGCGCTGCTTGTCGAAGGCGGCGGCCAACTCGGCGCGATTCACGGCGTCGTCGGCGAGCAGCAATCGGACGAGGTCGTCGCGGTTGGGGGCTGTTGTTCACCTCGGTGACGAAGTCGATGATGCCGGCCGTCTCCCGCGACACCGGGTCCGTGACCGCGGCCAGCGGCGGCGCGGTGCCCAAGACCGTCTGGTAGGTGGCGTGGTTGACCCGGTCGATCCCTGCCGCTTTCGCATCGTCGATCAGGCGCAGCAGCTTGACGTAGCCCGGATCGAGGGCCTGGCCGCCCCGCAGGCGCGCTCCCTCGCGCAAGAGGGAGTAGGAGACGATCACCCCCGAGTTATTCAGCCGCTCCCGCAGCGCCGGTGAGACCGCCGCCGCTGTCGCCCGCCACTCCCTGGCGGTGCTCACCGACAAGCCGACCTGCTCGCAAAACTCCCCGAGGGCATCGGCGCCCTCGGCCCACCCGGCCGCCAGGATGTCGCCGACCGCCAGCTGGTTGGCACGGCAGCCGATCATCAGGCGGCGGCATTCGTGGACGTCGTGCTCTGTGAACCTCATGCGAACCCCTCACCGGAGCCGGGCCATTTGATGAGCACGCAGTGTAATCAGACGCGTACGATTCTGTGTGCCGAATGCCCATGGCGCGGAAGCCGCCAGATGCCACGGCACTGAGCGGCCAGTCAGCCTCACCGGTCGCGATTGACCCCCTTGATCATCTTCTTCAGCGACGCCCGGGCGGCGGTCAAGTTGTCCTCGGCCTCGACCAGCTTGGCCTTCAGCTCCCCATTCTCCGCCACCGCGGCGTCCCGCTCGGTAGCCAAGCGCTCGCCGTGGGCCAGCAGCTCGTTGATCCGCATCGTCAGCTCCCGAGTGCCGGCCGTCTCCAGCGCCGCCCCCAACCCCCGCTGGACGGCGGCCTTGAGCGTGTCCCGCTCGGCGCGCAACTCCTTGATCTGCGCGCGGGCCAGCTCCAAGTCGCATGCCAGGGACGCGGCCGAGGCCCTGACCCCGGCCGCCGCGGTGCGCCGCGCCGCCTTGGCCTGCCCGGCGATCGCGGCCTCGATGTGCTCGCGGACGCCCTGGGCATAGACCAGCCAGTGCGACACCCCGGCCGCCCGGGCGACGCCCAAGAACGTGATCGGCTCCCCGCCGGCCTTCAGCTCCTCCAGCGCGGTCATCACCCTGCCGCGTTTGACCTGGCTGTCCTTGTGCCGCGAGGCCCGCAGCACCTCGCCCGGGGTGCGCCCAGAGGCGGGCAGGGGCCCGCTCACGCACTCTCCTGCCCGCGCCGGCCCGGAAAGCGGGGCATGCCCAGATCGGTGATCCCGCGGGCCTGTTTGGCCCGGACGATGCGCAGCACCTCGGTGGCCTCAAGCAGCTCAGCCCGCTCCTCGGCGGGCAGTTCCTTCAGCTTGTCCCGGGCGATGCCGGCGATCTTCTCCATCGCCTCGATGTTGTCGTCGAAGTTGCGGATCACAAACTCGTCGACCTCCATAGCGATCGCCGTCTCCCGATCTTCCCGCATCGCCGCGATCTGCTCTTGCATGGCTGGCAGGTGCGTGGGATCGGGGGCGAAGAACCTGCAGGCGGCGCACTGGTAGCGGACCACGCAGGCCTTCCCGCCGGCCTTGACGTTGCTCGGCTCCTCGCAAAGCCCAAAGGGCACCGCCACCGACCGCGCCTCATAGGCAACGCCGGAGCAGGTCGGCCGGGCCCGCCCGGTGCGGTCGAAGCCATGACGGCCGGCCACCTTGACCGCCTCCCGTTTCCGCTTGAGGGAGACGGTGAAGTAGCCCGCCGTGGTGTTCGCCGACCGGTGATCCATCAACTCGCGCAGCACGTCGATCGGCACTCCCGCATCGGCGTGACGCTGGCAGTAAGCGTGCCGGAATCCATAGGGAGTGATCTGGGAGCGGTCGAACGGCAGCCGCCGCCCGTCCGGGCCGAACTCCTCGGCCAGCAACTGCGGGACCGCATCGGCGAAGGCCCGGATGATCGGCGAGATCTGATCGGAGGACAGATGCCGCACCTGCCCGAACTCCCCCGCTGGCGGGAACAGGAAAGCCTGCGACCCGGTCGGCAACGCGATCGTGGCGCGAACGGCCAGCCAGGTGTGGACGGTGGTCACCGTCTCGGCCGGGATCGGCAGCCGCCGCCCGTTGCGCAGGCCCTTGCCGTTGTCCCAGCGCAACTGCCAATCCTGCCCGTCCCTCTCCAGACAATCGGTCTGCAGCTGCGCGATCTCATAAGGACGGCGGCCGGTATTCGAGGC
Organism: Sphaerisporangium viridialbum; assembly: GCF_049674955.1. Lineage (GTDB taxonomy): Bacteria > Actinomycetota > Actinomycetes > Streptosporangiales > Streptosporangiaceae > Sphaerisporangium > Sphaerisporangium viridialbum. Next base: position 5,581,631 of record NZ_CP187232.1, read on the forward strand.
CTCCGGCGGCCGGCACCCGCGTCACACTAGCGGCCTCATAGAACCCGCTCCCAGCGAACGACCGCTGCCCGCGATTCTGCGGCGCCAGGAGTCGGTGGCAACCGAGTCGGCGCTGGCCATGATGATGGCGGGGCTGCGGCAGATTGCTAGGCGAGCGAACCCGGAGCGCACCGGCCGCCGCGCGCCCGCGCGACCAGCCGCCGCCCCTCCTCCACCGCCCGGCCGTAATCCTCCGGCGATGGACGGGCGACAGGCAGGCGACGCGCCCGCGCGCGGCGTCTCGCTGCTTGCCCGCTCGTCCACAACGCGGCGCCGATCCGCGCCCACGAGCACGGCCGATCACGCCCCCGAGCTGCCACGATCAGCTCATCCATCATCGCGTCGAGCTCGGCGGCGATGCACCGCGCGCTGTACAGCTCCTCCAGCACCCGGTCACCCTGCCGCCAGTCCTTGCGCGGCTGGACCTGGGCTTGGCGGATCAGCCGGCGCAGCGCCGTACGAGTCTGCCCCGCAGAATGCCGGGCGTCTTCTCTCCGCGGGTCCCCGTTCATACCAGGGTCATACCCACCGATCCAGGACCAGGCGCCGCCGGATACCGGCGCTACAACTTTCCACCGCAGATCATGGATCGTAGAGGTATGCCCCCTTTTGACTGGTTCTCCCCTGATGAGGACGACTACACCGAAACCATGTACGTCCTGGTCGTCGACTACACCGACAGCCCGCACGCCGGACACCCAGCACCTTGCGTGGGCGCCGCCGGCGTCGGCTACCCCCACGAGGCTGGCCGCGAGCTGGAAACCCTCGGCTATGAGCACAAAGTCAGGTACGTGATGTACTTGGTGCCCGAGGACGACTTCGACGAACGGCAGGTACTCGCGGTCCGCCGCCGCGGCTACCGGGCCATCGGACCTGCCTCCTACGACTGCACGCCTGAGGAGGTCGCCAAGGTCCGCGCCGCCGCCCAGCGCGCCGAAACAAACGCCGCAGCTCGGCCCTAAGACTGATCGTACGGACAGCAATAGCCCTGATCCGCTACGTTGCCCGCGAGCCGCACCGACGCCTTCGTGGAGGCCGCCATCAAGGACCTGACCGAGACCGAGGTCGGCGCCAGCGGCGTGGTCCTGCTCTATCCCTTCCCCCGCGCCCGCCTGCACCTGCCCTTGCTGCGCATGCCCGACGAGGAGACGGTCTTCCTCTTCACACTGCTCAGAACCGCCTCGCACGGAGCCGAGCCCGCAGGACATGGTGGAGGCCAACCGTTCCCTCTACCTGCGCGCCCAAGCCGTCGGGGGCTACCAGTACCCGGTCGGCGCCATACCCACCACGCCTGAGGAGTGGCGCACCCACTACGGCCCCGCATGGGCCGCCTTCGAGGCGGCCCATGAACGCTACGACCCCGACGGAATCCTCACTCCGGGCCAGGGCGTCTTCCCTCCGAGACCGTGAAGTCCGCAGCCGGATCACCCGTGCCGAGTTTCGCCGCCAGGCGAAGGGCGCGGTGTTGCAGGGGGACGGCCGGTCGGGTCGCCCCGGGCGTTTCAGCCCGGGGTCGGGTAGGACCGCCGCATCGCTGCGGCGGTCAGGCTCGGCATGCTGAAGCCATCGTGACGCTGGCCTGCGCCGTGTTCACCGGCCTGTGGCTGACCGCGGCCCGGACGCCGCGGGCTATCCCGGGCGGCGTCCCCATGCCGAGATCAGCGGCGCGAGGGTGAGGTCGAGCTCGCCGGCATCGATGGCGGCCAGGTGCGCGTCGATCTCGGCGTCGTGGGCCAACCCAGCGGCGAGCAACTCGGCGCGGACCATGCGCACCGTCGCGGTCTCCAGCCGGTCGCAGGCTACCCCGCCGACCGGGAAGCAGCCGGCCGCCGTGACATCGGCCAGGCCGGCCGCACGCAACGCCCGCGGCAGCGTACGGCCGTAGCGCAGGTCGGCGCCGCGGCGGGTCATCAACTCCCGGACGGCGCGCCGCAGCCGGTTGGCGCGCTGCTGTGCCGGGCCAACCTCATCGAGGCAGGCCAGCGGCTGCAGCTCGGTATCGGCGTCCTCGACCAATAGCCAGCCACCGGGGCGCAGCGCCGCCACCATTGTCGCCAACGCCCGGGCACGGCCGGGGACGTGGACGAGCACGAGCCGGGCGTGTACCAGGTCGAATGTGCCTGGCCGCGGCGGCAGGTCCCCGACGATGTCGTGCCGGAGCACCTCGTACCCGCCGTGCGGGTCCAACCAGGCAGGATTGATGTCCGTGGGTGGTCGCCCATCCTGCGTCGGCGTGGCCGTCAGGCCGCCGGTCCGGCGTCCAGCCTGGTACCGCGCGGTACAGCGTCCGGGGACAGGTCCAGCCGCAGACGCAGGCAACGCATCGGGTGCCGCCACCGGCCGCGCTCGCGGGCGACGTCGACCAGCACCTCGACCACCAGCTCCGGCACCACCCGCCTGTAGGTCACGGGGTCGCCTTTGCCATGCAGGCCACTCGCCCACCCGGCGGGCAGCTGCTCGGGCCACGGATGCTCAGCCGCGGCGGCCGGGCGAAGATACGCGGCCACCTCGGCGGCCAGATCGTGGCCCAGCCGGGTAGTCCGGCCGGCGACCCGCAGCTGTCCTCCCTTGGGGGGATAGCGGCCCAGCAGAAGCCCTGAGGGCCTGGCCAGGGTGCCGGTCACCCCTCCGACGATCGCTTCGGTGGTGGTCCGGGACTTCAGCTTCCACCAGTTCCGGGCGCCCGGCTGATACGGCTCACCGGCAGGCTTGATCACCAGGCCCTCGATGCCGTGCGCGGCCAGGGACATGAACCACACTCTGGCCTCGCCGGGGTCGCTCGTCTGCATGGACAGGGCGAGCGGGCACGCGGCCGGGATGCCGGCGAACAACGTCTCCAGGTGCTTGCGGCGCTCGGCCAGGGGTTGAGTGCGGACGTCGACGCCGTCGATCTCCAGCAGGTCGAAGATCACGTAGTGGCAGGCCTCCCGTGTCGACAGGTGGCGGGCGCGCCGGCCGCCGCCCACGCGACGCTGCAACGCCCCGAAGTCGAGCCTGCCCGCCTCGCTCCAACGGACGATCTCCCCATCCACGATGGTCCCCCGTCATATTTCGGCTCGTAAAAGACACCCTCCGCGGCGACTGGCCGGGTCGGGCAGGTGATCGATGGCGAGTGCCAGCATGGGGCCGGCGGCGCGCAGTGTGGCCATGACGCTCCCCCAACGGTTCGACCGACGCGGGGGGTGTTGAGGGAGTTTACCCAGGTCAGGGTCAATGGCAAAGCGAAGGCCGTCACCAAGCACCTACGGCGAGGCTCGTTGATCGCGTCGGCGGGACGCGTCGGCGGCGGCCGCGATCTCGTCGATGGACGGTGTCGTTCGGCCAGCGCTCAGGCGGACCCCTATGGCTGCCTTGGCGATCTGTAGTCCCTTGGCGTGGGAAAGCATGGGTGACGGCGAGTCGGGTCGCCGTCACCCGGGCGTCGGGATGCTACGCGGGCGGCTGGAGGACGGTGACCACGTGGGTGGTGCTCGCTGACTCGATGGTCGAGTTGCCGAGCAAGATGACGATGTACGTGTGTTCGCCGGCCGTGGTCGGCGTATCGGAGAAGCTGAACGACCCGTCGGCGGCGGGGATCAGCTTCACCAGGCCCTTCGAGGTGCCGGTGCCATCCGGGCTGACGACCTTGCGCGAGACGGTGATGGTCGTCCGCGGGAAGGTGATGCCGTCGGCGCCGAAGGTGCCGCTGAATTCGAGTCGCTCGCCGACGTTGCCCGTCGCCGGTCCGGTCACGGTGAGCGTCGGCTCGTACAAGGCCACCGTGACGGTCACCGAGGAGCCGCTACCCCGGAACCATGAGTTGCCCGGCCAGTACACCTGATACTTGAACGCCCCGATGGACGGCGGGGCGTCGGTGAATTGGTAGGTCCCGTCCTCCGCCGTGGTGATCTCCTGGAACGGCCTGGAGGTGCCGTCGGGGAGCCAGCGGTACAGTTCGAGCGTCTGTACGCCGGGTGGCAGTCCGCTGCTCAGCGTGAGTCGTCCGCTGAGGGTCGACTGCTTGAGCGCGGTCACCTTGGAGGGAGCCGTCAAGGTCAGCGTGGAGGAGTGGTAGGGCGAGGGCGGCAGCCGCCAGAGGTGCATCCGCCCGGTGCCGGGCTCTTTCAAAACCGCGAAGGTGAGTGTGCCGTAGAACTCGATGCTGCCCGCCACCACCGCCTTCCCCTGGTGGGCGGCTGTGTAGATGACCTCCGCGGTGGTCGCGTCGTACACCACGAGCTCCGCCGCGTCGCCCGCGGAGGAGTTCCAGCCGCCCACGACGTAGGCGCCGTTCGGGCTGGCCGCGACAGCGGTGGGGAGGCCGTGCTCGCCGAATCCGCTGCTGTCGTAGGCGCGGCCCTGAGCCAGGGCTGTCGTGTCCCAGGCGTCGAACTGGCGGGTATCGTCCAACACCGACAGCGCCGCCGACCCGTCCTCGGCGAGTGCGAGATCCCGCAGGGCCGGCAGCCCGTTCGCGTCTCCGCGGATCTCGCCGCGCGAAGTGGCAGGCGTGGTGCTGATGTCGTACACCTTGACTGTGGCGGGGCTGACTCCCGGCTCCCCGGCCACCAGCGTGTTCCCGGCGACGGCGACGAGCGGAGCCTGGGTCGTGGCCGGCCCGACCCGGACGGGGGTGGGTGTCGCCGCCGCCGGAATGAGGCCGAGAACGCCTCCCTCTCCCGCTTCGCCGCAACCGAATCCGATCCACAGCCGGTCGTACGACTGCGCCAGGCTCGACGGGCACGGGTACGCGGTGAGGTCGATGCGCTTGGTGATGGCGAGCGTGGTGGTGTCGATCTCGATCACTTCATGCGAATCGCGCAGCGCCGCGTACACCTTCCTGCCGGTCTCCGGCGAGGCCAGGGCGACAGCACCGGACAGGCCGGGGATCGTGTTGATGACCTTGCCGTCGATGGACGCGACCACGATCTGGTCGCCGGCGGCGACGAAGACCTTGCTGTTGCGCGCCACCACGTCTCCGCCCTTCCCGGCGACGTCGAGGTCGGTGACGGTCGCGGCGGCCGCAGCGGTCGCAGCGGTCGCAGCGATGGGCGCCTGAGTGACGAGCAGGGCCGCGGTCAGGAGCAGGGTCCCGGCCCAAGCGACTAATCGGCGGGGCAGAGGAGCACGAGCAGAGGTTGATGGGCGCACAGGCGCTCCGTTCTGGAGGAGAAGGGGAGAGTCGAGCATCCCGGCATGACTACGGGACCCGCTCCCGCTGACGATCTTCGTCAATCGAACACATATTCGCATAGTGTGGGATTGCCGTCTAGAGCATCGGTCATGGTGTGCCAGACCCGCCGGATCCACCACGAGCTGGAGCGGTAGCACGGGATAACCCGGCGGCGACTCCAGGAGGAGTGGAAGACCGTCGAAGCCGCGATCTACGTCGTGCTGGACGAGTCCGGCCAGGTGGCAGGACGGGCCGCGCTGGACGCCGCCCGACAGATCCGGGCGCGGCGGATCCCAGGCGGAGACGACCTTCCGTAGCCGTGTCCGGCGCGTTCATCTAACGCCCCAACCTCGGTGTTTGGCCGGGATCTCCTGGTCGGGGTCGGTGTTGGTTTTCGCTTCCCAGCCCAGCCACAGCAGCTGCTCGAACATCCAGATGCCTGCAGTCCCGAGCGTCCTCGCGTACCGTACGGTCCCATTCGAGGTCGCCGACAGCCCACAGGAACCCTCTCCACCAGCGCAGCAGGTCCATGCCGCAGGACCGGAGCGTCGATGCGGGGCTGCCGGCGCCGGCGGTTGCGTCCACGGGTGTGGTGTAAGAGTTTCCGCTGGCAGTCATCGCGGAGATCAACAAGAGCAGACCGGATTCCCCGAAGCACTCCCAAACGGGCCTCAACCGACCCCGGCAAAGGCCGCTGACCTGCGGCGTCTGTAGAAGCCACAGGTCAGCGTGTGATCGGAACGACCTTTGACACAGTAGAGGTCACAGAATCCGCGACAGCCCTCACGTCCACAAGGACAAATCGGGCTACACACCCTCTGCCCTCAGGACCAATGTGAGCCGACGCAGCAGTAATGCGACCGGCGGCAACCCCGGATAAACGATCAAAGCAAGGGTTATACCGGTATGGGGTATAGCTCAAATGTCAGCACCAACTCAGCACCGCGCCGGGAAACGACGGGGACGAACAAGGAATAACGGGCATTTTCCTGTTGGAGCTCGAACCCCATTCGAAGGGTGACTGGTCCGTCGAGGGCCGCCGTACAATTACTGCGCTAGGGCGCTGACGTGCGGAAACGTCACTGCACGGGCAGGCCGGTTACCGCGCGGCCGATGAGGAGGCGTTGGATTTCGCTGGTGCCCTCGAAGATGGTGTAGATCTCAGAAGTGCAAATTGCCGATCTGCGGCTACACCATGATTTAGGCGCTGAGCTGGGAAGACTTGCTATGGCCAGTAGTCGTCATTTGCCATTGGTAGCCACCCTCTATCAGAACCATGGCAGAACTGAGGAGAAGATCGAACACCTCTCAACTACGGCACCCCCCACAGAGTCGCAATCACGCGCAGTGACTTGCTTGGAGCCGTGGCGCCTCTCACCGCTGGTTCATCCTCGTTGGCTGGTCCATGTACCGCGAGTCTTCCCACGCAACGACATCGGCGATCTTGTAACGGACATGTTTGCCGATCTTCATGAACCGAGGGCCCGTCCCACGCGAGTTCCACTGGTAGATCGTTGCGACGGGTATGCCTACCCGGTCGGCAAGATCCTCGGGAGTCAGGTGTCTTTCGGGCACGGAGTCCCCCTCCAGAATCGGACCGCCGACTCGCCTCCTGGCTCAGCAGCCATCCCCGAACGTTTGTGATCGTTCCTCGTGCTTTCGCAACGTGGCACCACAGACATCATAGCGACGCATCAGACGCGCCAGACGCGACGCATGCGTCAACTTACGGGGTAGGCGCGGCCATTCGGATCCGAGCAGTGATGCAAGCGCGCTGAGGTATCGTGTTGGTAAAGTCGACATAGGTCGAGTACGACAATGTGGAGTCGCCATGCCCCCTCCGATCCGACTCACCAGCACTACCCGCGACGTACTGAGCGTCCTTCAGGCTGCAGCACGCGAGGATGCGGCCACATACGGCCTGGAGATCTGCAAGGCGACAGGTCTCGGCTCTGGGACCGTGTATCCGATCCTGACGCGACTCGAACGGATCGGCTGGGTCCGCGCCTACTGGCAAGACGACGATGCCGACTCTCGGGGGCCTCGGCGCCGCCTGTACGAACTCACTGGCGAAGGACGCAGCCAGGCCGCCCTAGCCGAGCGTCCGAGCCTTGGCCACCGCCTTGGGTGGGCGCAATGACGGGGTTTCAGAAGCTGCTCGCAGGGCGCCGTGAACGCATGTTCCTGGACCGGGTGGTGCGTGTGGACCGGGTGCATGTAATCATCCGGGACCGCAAGTATGATCACGTCATCCACGCAGATGGGCCAGGTTTTTCAGAAGAAAAACAGTCTGTACCCGCGATCATTAAAATGATCAAGGGGCTTGCGGAGACAGACTCGGTCGTGGTCTCCGCAAGCGACCTTCTCTTGATGAAGCACGAGGGCAAGGTCTGGGCCCGTGAACTTCGTGCAGTCGAGAGAATGTTCCTCAAACGACACCCTGGGCTAAGCGATAGCCCCGCCGCGCTGCTGAGTGCCTTCCAGGCTCGTGGCTGGAACTTCAACAGGCTACATCCCTTTGCTGAGGCTGTCGCCGAGCCGCCTCGGGGTGCCCGCCGGGTCGCGAGCTGGGCTGCGACCGTTGCTGTGGAACCCGAGCGTGATGAGGAGTGGCGGGAAGCTCTCAACGAGCTTGCCGTCACCGGTAGCCGCCGAGATGTTGTCCACTTCGCAGTTGGCATTCTCTACGCTGGGCTGCACTCCCGAGCCACGTGGATGGCTCGCCAAGCAACCAAGCCCGGCATGGCGGCTCTGTGCTGGGTCCTGCGCTCCCAGGCGCGGACGTGGATGCTGATCTCAGCTCTCCTCCTGTGGGCTGGCGTGGAAACCGCTGAGGACACTGGGGTGGGTGCAGCGATCGTCGTGGTCCTGACCGGCGCTACTGGGCTCCAATTTCTGACGGAGGTGCTGCGCAAGCACTTCAGCATTCGCCTTCCCCGGGAGACCGAACCGCTTGAGTGATTACGCCTCAGCCGTGCGTGCCTCTACCGCCCAGCCCACGGCCAGGAGCACCACAACAGCTGACACCACCACCAACGTTCCGCCGAGTTCACCCCATGACGCGACAGCCAGCAGCCACACCACCGCCGCACTGGCCGCGACACCGGCCGCGTTCGCACCGTGCCGCCTCAGCGCGAGCAGCACCGCCACTACGACGAGCACCACCAGGGGGACGACCAGCGTCGCCTCCACGTGGTGGACGTCGCACGCAACCGCCAACGTCTGGGCCCACGCCAGCCACGCCACCGCCGACGCCACCCGCACCAGATCAGCCATCACAACCCCTTCACGTCTTCGGGCAGGAAGTACATGTCGGCGCCGTGCTGCTGCGCCGACCACACCCGGCCGTCCTTCAGCAGTCGCTTCAACGCGGCGTTGATCTCGCTCGGCGGGGCGACCACCCGCCGCTTCAGCACGGCGTGCAGCAGGTCGCCTAGCTCCATCGCCTTGCCGTCGTTGTCGGCGAGCGCGTCCACGATCGCCTGCTTCACGTCGCCCGGCGTCGACCGGGGCTGCGCCGCCTTGCCCTTGCCCTGGCCGGGGTCGCGGCCCGCCTTCTTCGCGTCGACGAACTCCTCGATGTAACCCCCGGTGATCGGATCGAACCGGCCGGCCGGGGGCTCCCATGCGATCCGCTTCGGCTTCTCGGTGTAGAGCCACCGCATCAGCGCGGCCCGCCGGTCCACCCCGTTCAGGTACGACAGTCCCTGCGTAAGCGAACCGTCCTCGAACGTGGCCGGGAGCAGCGACGGGTCGTACGGCAGGCCCATCTGGTAGGCGGCGCCGGGCGTTTGTGTGCGCAACGCGCACGCGTTCTTGCGGAGCTGCGCCCGCAGCGTCACCGAGCCGCCCAGTTCGGTCATGTTCGGGTCCTGCGCGACAAGGACGATGCCGCCGCCGCCCTTGCGCCAGGTCTTCGCACCCGAGGCGAGCATGCCCACGGCCCGCTTGCCGTGCACGTCGTTCTGCAGCAGCTCCGGGGCCTCCTCCAGGACGAAGAACACCCCGGTCATGCCGCCGGTGTCCGGGTCACCGGGCATCAGGTGCGTCTTACCGCGCCGCTCGTCGCCGTCCTCGTCCACCCACGGGATGGACGCGATGTGACGGACACGGCGGCGCATCACGTAGTTCCACAGCTCCAGCTCGCCCATGCAGTCGTCCTCGCCGAGGGCGCAACGGTGCGTGTGCCCGTTCCAGTCCGGCATGGACCCGCCCTGCGGGTCGAGCAGCACCGTCGTCAACACCGGGGACAGGTGGGCCAGGCCGAGCAACGTCTCGACCGAGCGGGACTTGCCCGCTTCGGAGTCGCCGACGATGATGCCGTGCCGCATGCCACCCGACTTCGTGAAGAAAGCCCAGTGGGCGGGCTGCAGGTCGTAGAAGTAGCCGATGTGGGCGCGGCCGTCCTTGCTGATGCGGGGCTGGATGTCCTCGAACCGGCGGACCTGGGAGAGGGTGTCGCCCTGCAGCAGCGTGAACATCGCGCGGCTGTTGTCGCCGTACGGCACGGGCTCTAGCACGGCGAGCTGCGTCGTAGTCTGGTAGGCCGAGGCGACCCGTCCGGCCGCCTGCATGATGTCCTTCGTTTCCTTCTCGCCCGGGACCGCCCGGATCTCCGACCGGTAACCGGCCTCGATCCGCTTCGGCGTCGTCATCGTCATCCCGTCGAGGGCTTTGCCCTTCGCGGACAGGCGCTCGTCGAAGCGGCGCAGGATCCGCGCCACCTCCAGGTCGATCTCCACCTGCTCGACGACGACCTCCGGCTCCTCGACAGGCTCGGGCCGGCCGGGCACCGGGAGGCGGCGGTGGGTCCGCCAGTGCAGCAGCGCCAGCACAAGCCACCCGGCCAGGCCTACCTCGACGACCAGCCCCGTGGGGCCGGCCGCCGAGGAGACCACGAGCCATGCCGAGCCGAACGCCGCGGCGGCGATGTGACGGCGGCCGCGCACCGCGCGGACCACGGGGACCGCGGCCGCGCCCGCCGCGCACAGCGCGGACACCGCCGGGTGGATCGGCAGCGCGTCGAGGATGGCCGCTAGCGGAAGCGCTATCAGCCACGCGAAAGGAACGACCATCGTCATGCGGTACCGCTGGCGGAACGCGATCCGCCGCATGGTGCGGCTGACCTCGGCGGTGGGGGTTCGTTCGGACATGACGACGGTCGTTCCTCTCGTGCGGGGTGGTCGGGGGTACGGCAGGTCAGCCCTGCGCGTACGCCTCCTTCTCGGCCACGTTCTCGGTGCCACCGACAGACGCGTGTGCCTCGGAGACCCGCAGCTGCTCAGCGGCCAGCGCGGCGACGGTCGTGTGCTGGGCAGCCAGCAGGTTCGCGGTGTCCTGCGCGGCCATCAGCGCGCGGACCAGCGCGCCGCTGCCGCCCATGCCACGGCCGAGCAGCCCGGAGACCTGGCCGTCGATCGCACCCGCGATGGCGGACATGGCGCCGCTCTGCGTGGCGTGGTCGTGCTGCAGCTGCGGGAAGCTGGTGAATTCGGCGTTCACTTCGTGGCTCCGTTCGGTGTTGGGGGCGTCTCCCCCGGTGGTGTTCAGTGAGGGGTCGTCGTACTGGCTCAGGTCCGGCTCGGACTCGTCGGCCTGGTCGGGGTCGGGGCTGTCGTCGGCGGGCGGCTCAATCTCCGCAGCGGGCTCCGGCTCGGCGGGCTCCTGCTCGGGCAGCTCGGGGGTGTTCTCCTCCTCGGAGATGGTTTCGATGTCCTGCGGCTGCGCCGCCTTGTACTCGCGGTACGCCTCACGGGCACCCTGCGCGGCCTGCGCGGTGACCCGGACCGCGCCGCCGAGCACCTTGGCCAGCCCGTACGTCGCGCCGGCGGCGACCGCGACGGTGCCGCCGCCGACAGCGAACCCGGCCGAGGCCCACCAGCGCAGGTTCCGCCAGGTCGGCGGGTCACCCGTGAGAGTCGGCCGGGTCAGGTACGCCTGCGCCCGGTCGTAGTGGCCACGGGCAGCCTGGTAGCCGTCGCGGAACTCGCGGCCGGCCTGGTCCCGGCCCGCCCGCCAGCCGCCGAGGGTGGCCGCGCGGGCGTCGGGCCGCTTGTACAGCGCCCCGGCGACCACACCGGACAGGGCCAGGAGCAGCAGAAACGAGATCATGGGTCACTTCACCTTCGACTGGACGGACTGAATGTCGGTGTTGCCCTTGGCCTGGTCCTGGATCCAGTTGAGCCCAGCCGCGCCGGTGAGGAACAGCACCGCGGCGACCGGGCCGGCCAGCAGCCCAAGCTTCGGGTGGTCGATCTTCTTGTCCTTGTGGACGTCGAGCCAGACGCCGAGGCCGAAGAACGCGAGCAGGCACAGGCCGCCCAAGCCGATCTGCCACTCCTTGGCTCCGAAGTCCTTGGCGACGCCTACGACCCACACGGTGAGCGGGATCAGCCCGATCGAGGCGAGAGCCATCAGGATGAACGCGGACTTGGAGGCCACGCCGTAGCGGACGAACTGGTGTCCGAGCAGGTAGAACACGAGGCCCGCGAACAGGCCGCCGAAGATGAGTCCGAGCATGTGAGGGGGTCCTTCCTAGGCGAAGAAGTGCAGGACGAGGTAGGCGACGGCGGCGGCCGTGGTGAGCTCCGGGAGGAACACGACCATGGCGGGGATGTAGAACGCGGCGTACATGACCGCCCGGACCGTGAGGAGCACCCGCCACGCCCACACCACGACCGGGACATCGGTGGGGAGCCACTGCGGCGACCAGCGTTCTCGGACGAACGTCACCGGGGAGGCCAGGTACGACGGCCGGTCACGGGCGATCCAGTCGGCCAGCGGACCCTCGACCACGGAGACGATGCGGGGCCACAACGGGGCCGGGACCTTGACCTCGGCGGGCAGCTGCGTCGGCTGGTCGTCGCGCAGCTGCACGACCTGGGCGACCTGGTCGGTGACCACCTCGTCGACGGGCGTCTGCTCGTCGGCCGGGGCCGTCGTCTTCGCCTGGTAGGGCGAGCGGATGGGGCGCATGGTCACCTCCTCGGCTGGTTGATCTCGTCGGCTGTCGCTTGCAGCTCGGCGGCGTAGTGCGCGTACAGCCGCGCCCCTTCGGCGCTGTCGACGTTGTGCGCGTCGGCCAGCTCTGCCGTCAGGTAGCGCATGGCCTCGTGGAAGGCCTTCTTCGGGTCCCGCGCTCCCTCGATCGAGTCGTGGAAACGCTGGCGGCGGCCTTCCCGGCGGGTCGGCTTGGTCGCCACGTGCTCCTCCTGCTGGTTACGTAAAGTCACATCTGGCGGGCCGTGTTACCCTCGCGCACGTGCGCGCACGTGCACGGCGCGCGTTGGGGCGCCCGAGTGTGGCCGCGAGCGGGTTCCCCCGGCGCGGACCGGCCCGGAAGCCGGTCACGGTCCGTCACGACGGGGGCAGCAGCGCGGCGCACACGCCGTCCCAGTCGACCCGCTGCATCTCCTCGCCGGCGGGCACCAGCTCGTACAGCCCGTTGAGGTGCTGGGCCGCCGTCCGCTGGGGGACGCGGAACAACGCGACCGCCGTGCCACCCTCGTAGACCGCCCACAGCGTGAACCGGCTGTCGGTCGACGGGCAGGCCCGCAGCGACGAGGACACCGACATGCCGTCCAGGCCCTCCTGCAGAACCGCGCGGGGCGCGACCACCGGCATGGGCCAGTCCTCGATCTCGATGTCCACGAAGAACGGGTCGACGTCGGGCCGGTAGGTCACCCACCCGTTGTGGAACTCCTCGGTCGTGTCGTCCCACATCGGGACGTAGCAGCCGCGCTCGGTGACGCCGGTCCGCTCGGTCTCGGTGCTCATGATGCGTTCTCCTTGTCGTCGGCGGACGAGGGGTTCCCGTCCGCTTCGTCCGCGCCGGTCGGCGCGTCGTTCTTCTGCGCGGACGAACCCTGCTCGTCCGCTTCCGTCCGGAGCTTGGCAAGCAGCCGCCCGGCGCGGTCGTTGGCGATCGTCCGTCCGTGTTCCTTCATCGCGGCCGACAGCCGGTCGCGGGTCAGCCGCTCCCCGCGCGCCTGGTGCTCGTCGCGGATCGTCCGTCCGATCTCCAGCACGTCGCCGAAGTCGTCCGGGCCTGCGGACCGTCCGGCCGTCCGCGTCGTCCGTCCGGCGACCTTGGCGCGGACCGTCCGCCCGTTCGTCCGCGCGCCGTCCGCCGCCTTCACGGCGGACCGTCCACGCGGACGGGGCTTGCCGCCCGCACCGTTCGTCCGCGCGGACGAGGCGTTCCCGTCCGGCTTCTGCCCGCCGTCCGTCCGCGCGCTGTCGGCACCGTCCGTCCGGCTCTCGTCCGCACCGTTCGTCCGGTCGCCGTCCGCCGTCCCCGGCGCGGACCGTCCGCGCACCAGGTCCGCCCAGCGAAGCCGTCCGTTCGGCTTCCGTCCGCCGTCCGTCCGGCCCTCGTCCGCGGCGTCCGTCCGCGTCTCGTCCGCCGCCGCATGCGCGCCGGCGGGCAGCGGACGGTACATCGGGATCAGCCCGGCGCCGACCCGGTTGACGAACCGCGCGATGTTCTCCACCGCCGCGACGGTGTTCGGGTCCGCGTCGTACAGCTCCTGCGACAGCGCAGCCATGTGGGTCAGCGCGAGCTGCAGCTGGGTCCGCTGCGCCGCGATGACCATCGCCTGCGTGTCCGCGACGGCCCGGCGCGTCGCCTCGACCGTCCGCTGCTGCCGCACCATCGACACCGCGGCGTGCGGCGACTGGACGCCCTCACCGACCGCCCACCGGAACGCCGTGAACGTCTCCCCGGTGTGCAGCGCCCAGCGCAGCGCCGAGAACTTCGGTGCCCTCGGGTCGATCAGCCCCTGCTCGCGCAGCGCCGCGCGGTGCAGGTGCCGGGAGTGCATCGACCACAGCCACGGCGACGCCAGCGAGCACGCCGCGAACAGCTCGGGGAACTGCGGCACGTGCGAGTAGTTCAGCCACGCGGCGCCCGCGCCGATCAGGTACGCCCACATGCGCGTCACGAAAGCGGCGTCACCCTCGCGGAGCGCGACGTGTGCGTGCCAGGAGACGTACACCGCGACCGACTCCACGATCCCGGCCCCGAGCGCCGACAGCAAGATCGGCCAGCCGAGCGCGCGGAACACCAGGAACTGCCCTGCGACCGCGACGAGGTTGACGCCGAGGTTCGTAACGGACATGACGGCCAGGCGGCCGGCCAGCCGTGCCCGCTCAGCCCACCGCCCGCGAGCCTCGATCAGCCGGGTGCGGGTCCGCTCGCGCTGGGCCTCGGCGTCGGCGGTGGCTCGGGCCTGGCGCTCCTCGCGGAGGATGTTGTTCTGCCGGACGATCTCGGCTTGGTGCTGGACCTGCTGCAGCGCACGCTCGTGGCGGGCCTCCTCGCGCAGCCGCTCCTGCTCGATGCGGACCCGCTCGGCTTCGAGGCGGGCGCGCTCGCGCTCGGGGCTGGGGGCGAGGATCTTCACGCCGCCACCTCGTTCAGGCGCGGGAACTCCGCGCCGATGTTGAACTGGCGGCGCTCCTTGGGGGTGGTGCCCCCGATGATCCCGGAGGAGTCGTACGGCATGAGGGACGCCCGCTCGACGCAGGCGCCGGTCATGCCGGTGAACGGGCAGCCGTCGCACTTCGCGCGGGCGGCGTCCATCGTCTCGTCGTCGTCGGCGAGCGGGTACCAGTCGTCGGGGTCGGCAGCGGTGCGGCACAGCGCGCGGCCGGTCAGGATGAGCGTGTCGAGGTGGCGCAGACGCTCGGCGGATGTGACAGCACGAGGGCGTGGTGTCACGATGTGGCTGGACATCGGGTCTCGGGTCCTTTCGCGAGGGGAGAGACCTGGTGTTTCAGGGCCTTGCCTCGGGAGTGGAGTCCTGAGGTGAGGCCCGCTGGCTTTGTGGCGGTTTTCCGGTGGAGCGGAGAACCGCTTTTTCGTGTTCTGCTACTCTGTGTTTATCAGTAAACAGGGCGATACGATCACTGTCAAGCCGGTACCCGAGAAGACCAGTGATCAGCCGTAATACGATCAATGCCAGCCCGAGCAGCTACGAAGGAGAGGACCCGCCCGTGCCCGTCGAGCGGTTCACCGAGGTCCTAGAAGACCTGCGGGCCAAAATCCTCGACGGAACCCACCCGATCGGCGAACCTCTCCCCCACACCGAGCGGCTGAAAGAGACCTACGGCGTCAGCGCCGCCGTCATCACCCGGGTCATGAAGGAACTCAAAGCCGAAGGCCTGATCTGGCGCGTCGCCAACCGAGGCATGATCGTCGAGCCGCCTCCCGTCGCCGTTGACCTGCCGGTCGCCATCGCACCCCACCACGAGCACCAGCGCTGGCGAGAAGCCTGCGAGCACGCAGGCATCACCGGGCGGATCGACGAGTTCGGGCACACCTTCAGGATCGGCGCCGTGCCCTCCGTCGCGCAGCCCCTCGGCATCGCCGAGGACGATCCCATCATGTGGTGGCTCCGCGTCGCCGTCGTCAACGAACAGTTGGCCGTCTTCTACGACCGCATCTACTACCCATGGGCCGTCCTCGGTGACGTGCCGCCCGGCACCTCCATCCCCCAATCGCAGGCCCGCGCGCTGTCCCGCATCAACCCCAACACCTGCTACGCCGACATCACCACCACCGTGCGGCCCATCCTCGACGACGAGAGCAACCTGTTCAGGCTCAGCGAGGGCATGCCCATCTACGACATCACCCGCGTCATCCGCGACGAACACGGCCGCCCCATCGAGCTGGTGCGCCGCCTCGCGAATCCGCTGCGGGTCCGCCTCGTCGAGCGCGGCCTGGCCCTATAACGCGAAAGGACCCGTCCACCCCCGAAGGAGCGGACGGGCCCTTAACAGCCGAAGCTCTCGCATGAAAGAGCCCTGCGGGCCTAACCTGAGCTTGCGAACATCAGGAGGTGCAGGGCTATGCACGACGCTAGCACGGAGCCCGGCGCGCGGCTACGAGAGCTGCGCAAACGGCGTGGACTCACCCAAGAAGAACTCGCCGAGATGGCCGGCCTGTCCGTCCCCGTCATCAAGAAGATCGAGCAGGGCGGCACCGCCCGCATGGAGACCTACCGGCAGATCGCGAAAGTTCTCGGCGTCACCACCGTGTGGTTCGTCTCGGCCGGGTCACCACGACCCACCGTGGACACCGGCGACGACACCGTGCTCACCGAGATGCGCGCCGCCATCATCCCCCCGATCGGGCTCAACGGCATGCCCATCATCGGCACCGCCGACCACGACGACGTCGCACTCCCCCGGCTCGCCGAGGCCGCGGCCGCCGTCAACCGGGCCTACCACGCCGACCGGTACGACGACCTCGCGCATCTCCTACCAGCCCTGGTCCGGTCCGCGCACTACCACGTCGCCCACTTCAACGACGGCGCCGACCGGACCCAAGCCCACCGTGTGCGCTCGGCCGTGCTCGGGCTGACCGGCCGCTACCTCATCCAGATCCGCGCCCACGACCTGGCGCTGTTCACCCTGCAAGAAGCGGCACGCGACGCCATCACCGCTGGCGACCAGGCCCTCGCCGCATCCGCGGTGTCGTCGCAGGCGTGGGCCATGCTGCGGCAAGGCCGCTTCGACGAGGTGGAACAGCTATGCTCCGGCGCCGCCGACCAAATCGAACCTCGCATGTCCACCGCTTCCCCCGACGAGCTCGCCGCGTGGGGGTGGATGCTCATGCGGGCCAGCGCCGGGGCGATCCGCAACAACCGGCCCGAGGAGGCCGGCGAATACCTCGGCCTCGCGAAGACCGCCGGGGCCAGGCTCGGCCGTGAGCACGACCTTGGCGGGCAGAAGGCGTTCGGTCCGCTGACCGTCGCGCTGCTCGAACCCGAAAACGCAATGATCGAAGGCCGCCCCGACAAGGCGCTCGAAGCGATGGACAACCTGCCCCGCGGCGTCGGAAAGACCAACGCCTCCACCCTGAACCGCGCACACCTCGACCGTGCCCGCGCACTCGTCCGCGTCGGCGACACCGACGAGGCGACCGACGTCCTCACCGGCCTGCGGCGCCAGCATCCCGAATGGCTGCGCTATCAGCAGTCCGCCAGAGACATCACCGGCGAAATCCTGGCAAGCCGAACCCGGATGCCGTCCAGCCAACAGCGGGACCTGGCGGACTTCCTCGACCTCGACGACTAGGGGATACGGAACGTATCCCTAACGAACGCGGCGCAGCCAAACGGCTGCGCCGCGTTTCTGTTATGCCCGCACAGCGGCGGCGTACCTTCACGGGAGTCGGAGGTGCGGACATGCACACGGACAAACCCCTGCACGACCTCGGGACCTGGCCCAGCCCTGCGGAAATCCTGCAAGGCGACTATCCCGAGTGGCACATCTCTCGTGAAGTGGACGGCTCCGGCCGTCACGGCGACTGGGTAGCCCAGCACGCCACCGAGCACGACGGCGTGCACCGTGCCCCCGACATTCCCGCTCTGCGCACGCAACTGGAGAAGGACGCCGCAAGGAGACGCACCACACGACGGGACGGCCCGGCAACCCGCCACAGCACCGGAAGCCGCCCCAGCTCCTGACACGTCCAGGAGGACCGCCACCGTGACACCCCGCCACGCAGCCCCACCCGACGAGCGCGAGCAAGCACTGTTCGCGGCCGCGCACCTGGCCGACCTGCTCGCCACCCGCCACAACATCCCCGCTGACGTGCACAAACTCCCCCGCGGCGCCGTCGTGTCCGTGTTCGCCGGACTCGTCGCCCACGTCGATCACGTCATCTGGTGGACCGTCCCGGACGTCACCGGCACCCGCGACAAGCCGCTCAAAACGTACGCCAACGGCATCGAGACCGCCGCCGACCGGATCGCCGTGCACTATCGCGAGCTGCGGTCGGTGCCACTGGCCGACCTTCTGTCCGCTGGGCGCATCACTGCCTTGGCGGCTGAACTGCTCAACGAGACGGAGGTCCGCCGTGACGCGGCGCCGGTATGACCTGCACGAGGCTGCCCACGCCGAAGTCCTGCAGCAGCTCTCCCCTGGCTGGCTCATCATCTGGCGCCCCTGGGCGCGGACCTTCTCCGCGTGGCACCTGGTCGACCCCCTCCGGTGCCGCATCGTCGAGTCCGCAGACCCCGGCGAGCTGCGTTCCCTGATGGTCGACGCCGAACTCGAACTCTGGCGGGCCTCAAACGTCCTCCCCGGTCGGCTGACACTCCCAGCCGCCGGTTAGGCCCGCCAGGCACAACCCCGTGGCCACGAGACGACCCGCCCTCTCACCCCCGAAGGGTGTGGCGAGGGGAGGGCGGACACCCTCTCGTGGCCATGGGTTCCAATTCCACATCCCCCAAGGGAAGGACCCACGATGACACCACAAGCCGCACCCCAGCTCGCTCCCCAGCTCGACCCGGTTCACTTCCTGGAGCTGGAGATCACCGGCCGCTGCCAGCTCAAGTGCGGCCACTGCTACGCCGATTCCGGCCCGAACGTCGGCCACGGCACCATGGAGACGCTCGACTGGGAGAACCTGCTCACCTCCGTCCCCGTCGCTGGAATCCAGACCGTGCAGTTCATCGGCGGCGAGCCGACCAAGCACCCCGACTTCGAGCGGCTGCTGCAGCACGCCCTCGCCCAGGGCTTGAAGGTGCAGGTGTTCTCCAACCTGTACCACGTGCCCGACCGGCTGTGGGGCCTGCTCGACGACCCCAACGTCACGCTGGCCACGTCGTACTACTCCGACGACCCCGACGAGCACGACCGCATCACCCAGCGCCGCGGCTCCCACGCCCGGACCCTCGCCAACATCCAAGAGGCCCTTCGGCACGGCATCCCCCTCAAGGTCGCCATCGTCGAACTCTGGGACGGGCAGCGCGCCGAGCAGGCGCACGCGCAGATGGAGGCGCTCGGCGTGAACCGCCTCGGCCCGATCGACCGGATGCGCGGCGTCGGCCGCGGCGCCAACACCATCGAGACCGGCGTCAAGGAGTTGTGCGGACAGTGCGGGAACGGCCGCGCCGCCGTCGCCTCCAACGGAGACGTGTGGATGTGCGTCATGTCCCGGTTCCTACAGCCTGCGGGGAACGTCAAGACCACACCGCTCGCGGAGATCCTCGCCGGGGAGATCTGGCAGGGTCTCCTCGCGCAGGTGCCCCGCCGCGGCGCGACGGCCTGCAACCCGGGGTCGGATGGGAACGACTGCTCGCCGGCCGAGACCATCTGCGAGAGCAACGCCCTCATCCTTCCCGTACGGCATCGTGTCGTCCACCTCGCCGGAATCAACCGATAGAGCAGACTACTGACATGGACTGGCAATCTCGCGCGCAACAGCTCGCCGACCGCGTCACCCACCATGGGTCGCGGTGGCGCGACGCCGTCGCCGCCACCCCCCGCCACCAGTTCGTCCCCGCCTGGTGGCAGTGGAGCAACGGCCATTGGGAACTGCAGTACGGCCCGGCCGACGAAGAGGCCTGGCTGGACGCCGCCTACCGGGACCGCACGCTCGTCACCAAGATCGGCACCCTCCACGCCGACCAAGCCAAGGCGCATGACGAGCCGACCGGACGGCCCACCTCCTCCTCCACGCTGCCGGGCCTGGTCCTGCAGATGTACCGGCACGCCAGGATCGGCGACAAGCACACCATCCTCGACGTCGGCACCGGCTCGGGCTACGGCACCGCCCTGCTGTGCTACCTGTTCGGCGATGAGCAGGTGACCAGCATCGACGTGGACGACTACGTGACCTCCGTCGCCGCGTGGCGACTGGCCGAACTCGGCCACGACCCGCGCATCGCAACGATGGACGCCACCGGGGAGATTGCGCGGACGTTCGACCGGATCGTGGCGATGGTGTCGGTACGGCCCATCCCCGCATCGTGGTTGACCGCGCTCAACCCCGGCGGCCGTCTGACCACGACGATCAGCAACACCTCGCTGATCGTGTCCGCCGTCAAGACCGACGACGGCGGCGCGGTCGGTGTCGTCGAGCGGGACTGGGCGATGTTCATGAAGACCAGGACCGGCGCCGACTACCCGCCGGGCCTGGCCGGCCTGATGGAGACCGCGCGCACAGCGGACGGTGAGCACGTCTCGATCGGCCGGTTCCCCGTCATCGACATCGAGGAGAACGCCTGGGAGCTGCGTTCCATGCTGGAGGTCATGGCCCCCGGCATCGAGCACAACTACCACGAGACCGGCGACGCCCGGATCGCGCTCATGGTTCACGAAGACGGGTCATGGGCGCGGGCCGAGCAGATCGGCCGGGAACTCCCGGCCGTGCACCAGGGCGGACCCCGCAGGCTGTGGGACGTGCTCGACGAGGCGCGCGACTACTGGCTGCAGAACGGCGCGCTTCCGCTGTACGGCGCGAACGTCCGCATCACCCCGGACGGGACGATCCAGCTGCAGCGCGGCCGGTGGAAGGCCACCATCAGCTGACTCTGGGAACGCGAAAAGCGCCCGTCCTCCACCAAGGAGGACGGGCGCTGCCGTTGCACAATCAGTCGTCGTTACAGGTCAGAACCGGAGTGGACACCGGGGTGGTAGGTGTCCGCCGGAGCCTGGTAGGTCGGCACGCGCGGCACGCCGAGCAGGATGCCGACGATGGGCCACCGGGTCTGCAGGCTGGTGACGAGCACCTGGTAGACCAGCGTGAACAGGCCGCCGGCGCCAGAGATGACGAGGGTCGACGACGCCGGGTCGACGACGAACCCCTTGGTCGTGAACCAGCCGATACCAGCGCCGACAGCTGCGGCGACCCCGGTTCTGATCCAGTTGGCAAGCAGGTCGAACGTGGACATGGCAACCTCCGGACATGAGAAAACCCCGGCCGGTCGGCACGGGGCGTCGAGGGAAAGAGCAGGTGGGCTACTTCTTCTTGGTGGCCTTCATCGCGGCCTGCGCGGTCTTCCAGCTCTCCGGGCCGACAATGCCGTCCACGGTGATGTGGTGCTCCTCCTGGAACCGCTCGGTGGCCGCCGCGGTGACCGGGCCGTAGTACCGGTCGACGGCGACCCTGATACCGGCCGCGGCGAGCATCGTCTGCCACGCCGCGACGTCGTCACCGACGATCACCCTTTTGCCCTTGGTGTACTGCAGGGCGCGGCCGGGCCACTTCATCGTGGCCAGGTCCACCGGCTTGGGGTCGGGGCCGCCGCCCACGATGAGCTTCGCCCGGCGCACGATCTCCGGCTTCTGCGCGACGATCCTCGGGCCGGGGCACGCCGAGTGACCACCCCACGCCGAGCCGCCCATCGCGTGGTGGCCCAGGCCTCGCCCGGTCGGGCTGCTGGTCACCTGGAGCGGGACACCGTGGGTCCGGTGAGCCCACGCCAGAACCTCGGCGCACCGGTCGAGCTGGGCGTCGGTCAGCTTGTCCCCGCCGCGGCCCTCGTTCTCGATCGAGATCCAGTGCGGGTTACCCTCCGCCTGAGCCCAGGACTTATCGCGGCTATCGACCCACTGGCGCAGCTGGCCGGCCTTACCGGTCCCGAAGTGGGAACTGGCCTGCGCCCGGCTGTTGTGAAACCAAGCGTCGGTCCCCTCCAGGGTTCCGGCCATGATGTGCAGGGTGACGCCATAAATCGTCCCCATGCCGCCAGGTGTGTGATTGACAGGGATCGGCTTCCAAGTAGCGCCGGGCATCCTCGCCATGAGGGTCCCCCTTCCATTCGACGAAACTTCAACGGAGCAGACCGAGGATCAGGCCGATCGCCACACCCGCCGTTGTCACCAAGACGCTGACGACCGCGATGATCTGCCGGGTCCGTTCGCTCAGCTGCACACGGGTCACCGCGTCGCGCTCCACCGCATCCAGCCGCTGCTCCAACGCGCTCTCGCGGGCCGCAGCATCGACCCGGTTCTGCTCCACCCGCTGTTCCAGCGCGGCATGGCGGGCGTCGCCCTGGTCCAAGCGCTGGTTGATCAAATCGACTTTGCCGTCAAGCCGGGCGAACCCGACGTCGGCGGTCGACTGCAACTTCGCCAATGCGACATCCACGGACGGCTGGTCACTCACCGCCGCCCACCTTCTGCGCGGTGAGCTGCGCGACCTGGCCCTTGAGCTCGTCCCGTTCGGCCACCAGCTCCTCCACGACGGCGCGCAGCTTGGCGGCCTCGTCGAGCGCGTCGTTGCGCTGGCGTGCAACCTGGTTGGCGTACCGGTGCAGGTCGGCAGTCATCGGCTGCTGGGCGTCGGTCACTGAGGTCCCCTCGTTCTATCCATACGCAGGGCCATGTCCCACATGCGGATCTGTGTGGCCACCCGCGACTGCTTGGCCATGTCCCGGTGTGCCGCCACGACGTCAGGGTCGAGCCGTGCGACAAGGTCACGCCGCAGGACGTCGTGCAGGGTGCCGTCGCTCGCCCGCATCAGCTTCGCCTTCGCGGCGCCATGCACGATCGGCCGGTCCCGTTTCAACGTGGACACGACGCCACCCACCAAACTCCGGGCAGCGTCCACGTTCATTTCAAATGGGTTGTGCTGCAATTCCAGCGTCCGACCTTCCTGGCGCAGCGTCTCCCACATGTACGCCTGGTAGGTGACGTGGTCGAACAGTTCGTCGACATCTTCGGGCTTGGTCACGTCGTACCCGTACACGGCCGCCAGGTTGATTCCCAGGTTCTTCGGATACGAATATGAATAGTCGCCCGAGCTGACGATGTCCGTAGGCACCTTGTAAATCAGGAGCC
Organism: Sphaerisporangium viridialbum; assembly: GCF_049674955.1. Lineage (GTDB taxonomy): Bacteria > Actinomycetota > Actinomycetes > Streptosporangiales > Streptosporangiaceae > Sphaerisporangium > Sphaerisporangium viridialbum. Next base: position 5,604,399 of record NZ_CP187232.1, read on the forward strand.
AACGGTCGTTCGCTTCGTCGTGGCGAACGTCGTCCAGCAGGTCAATCAGCGTCCACGTCATGGCTAGTCCCTAACTCCGAACCAGTTGATGTGGTCGGCCCCCGAACTGAGGCTCGGCCCAGCCCACTGCCAGTTGAACCCGCCGTTGGAGACGCTGGTGATGTTGAACGCGGCGTTGTTGCCCGCCCTCACCATCGCCGCAGGCCAAGGCGTGCTGTCGTAGGCAAACCCGTAGCTGACGCTTCCGCCGTTACCAGAGACATTCGCGTGGCCGAACGTAATCGACGAACTATTGTCGAAGTCCTGCCAAAGCCCCTGGAACCGGTGATGCGGGGCGTTAATCACCACATCGTTGTTGGAAGCGACGTTGATGTTGCTGTTGCCGATGGTGATTCGGGCACCCATGCAGTCCCAGAAGGAACTGTTGCTGCCACCCTCAATCCAAGCCCCGTTGCCGGGGTTATTTCCATTGGTGTCTGTGCGACCCAGATTCCAACCCGCCGGGCTCATCTTCAACCGGCATTTCCGGTTGCTCAGCACAGCGGAACCAAGCTCCATTTCATGAGTACCTGGCGTGTCCTGCGTCCAATAGTGGTACTCGTTGGAGCCGAACTCCTCATACAGCCGGATCTCCGGCTCGTACACCCCCGCAGTCGGCCCAGGGTTGATGACCAGGCGCTTGGCCGCGTTCTGCGAACTGGTGACCTGCCCGACGATCAACGCCGCCCCGTCGACGGCGTTGAAGCTCACCGTCGTCTCACCGCCGGAGTTATACGCCCGGAACCCGCTCACGTCCAGCTCGATACGCGCGCCCGTCGCCGCGCTGCGCAGCTTGAACGACCCGTCGTTAAGGAGCGTCACCGTCTCCACGGCCGCCGCGTTGAAGCTGTGCAAGCCCGTCAGGTTCATCTCCACCCGCCGCCCAGAAGCAGCAGTGCGGAGGATCGTCCCGGTGATGGTCTTGCCGTCCAGGGCGTCCACAGCGATGTGACCGGCCTTGACCGACCCCACAGCGAGCTTGTCCGTTGTCACGCTGTTGGCGTTCAGGTGGCCGGTGTCGATCGCCAATGCCTGGATCAGGCCCCCGACGATACTGTTCGCCACGACCTTGTCGGCCGCGTTCAAGCTGCCGTCGACGATGTTGGCCCCGTTGATGATCTCGCCGATCACATCGGTGTTCACCAGGGGTTGCGTCGCGATCGTCACCGTCGCCGACGCCGCCGACTCGTTCCCCGAATGGTCCACGCTCGTCAGCCAGAACTGCCGGTCCGCCCCGTACGGCTGGTCCGGCACAACAACCGACCCGGCCGAGGCCAGGTAACCCACCTCCGACGCCCCCGGAGCCAGCGGGTCCTGCATCCACACCCGCACCCGGTCGAAATCACTCGGCATCGGCACACCACCGACACCCAGCCCCGACCACTCGACGTGGATCACACCCAGCCTGCTCGACAACACAGGCGCGGCCGGCACCGCAGGCGGCGTCGCATCGTCGGGGACCAGGACCGCGGCCTGCGCCGAGAAATCGCCCTTCGTTCCGTTGTTCGTCGCCCGAACCTTGAAGGCGTACTCCCAGCCCACCACCAGCGGCGAGTACGTGACCGAGGTGTCGCTCTGCTGCGTCGTGGCCACGAGGAACCACGGTTCCCCGGACTCGTTGCGCCGCATGAAAAGCTCGTAGGAGTCGATGTTCAACGCCACGCCGCCTGCGTCAGCGGTGACCTCACCCCACGTGACAGCGACCTGGCCGCGCGCGTAGCCGTGCTCGTCGAGGAACGCGGACGGTTCGACGATCAGCCCCGTAGGAGCAGCAGGGACACGCCCACCCGACTCCGGCGCCGGAGGCACACCCGACCCGCCCGAAGACACCCCGCCGGCCAGGATGCCCGCCGCCTGACGGGCCAGCTTGATGTCCCTTTCCAAAAAGCGGTCGTTGAGCACGGCGTTCCCGCCGAGCTTGCCGTCACCATCGACCGACAACGTGACCTGCCGCACCCGAAGCGGCTGCATCACCCCGGCGTCGCCCGGCGCGAGCACGTAGTCCCCCGGCCGGTAATGCTGGTGCGGCAACCACTGCGCGAGGTGGAACACCACGCCCCGCGTGATCTGGATGCGCTCCGCCCCGACACGCTGCAGGGCGTTCTGCCCGAGCAGCTGCGCCGTCCCGACGTCGCTCACACCACCCTGCGACTGGTAGGTCTCCCACCGGCCCCACGGCTGCACCGCGGCGGGGTTGGTCACCTCGACGCTCAACCCGTTCTCACCCTGGATGAGGATCACCGACGCGGCGTCCTCCAGGGTCGCGCTGTCTGGGGCCTCCACAATGTCGCGCCCCAGCCGCAAATCCACCGGGGCCGGGCCGGCCGCCAGGTTCCGCGCCAGCGTCGAGTCAGGGTTGAACACCCGCAGCGTCCGCCCCTGCATGGCCCAGTCGACCACGCCCTGCTCGCTCAGGTTGATCAGCACCGTCAGCAGGTCCGTGCCCGGCTCCAGGGCCAACGTCAAGGCCTTCGCCCACGCCGCCCCCGCACTGTCCTTCGTCGTCGAGAAGTCCACCGCCAGGCCCGGCATGCCGCCGCGCGCCTTGCCCTCATTGATGAACGTCGACAGGATCGCCCCCGGCGTCACCCCGTTGAACGGGCGCTTGCCGTCGACCATCACGCTGCTCGGGTACAGCACCACCTTGCGCAGCTGCCACGACCAGCCGGGGCAGTCGTACGACCGTGCCCCGGTCCGGTCGGTGCTGTCGCTGTCCCGCTTGATCCGCAGGAACCGGCCGTTCATCGGCTCGGTCCACGGGCCACCGGCCACCGAGTACTGCACCGCGAGTTCGCAGTGCCCCGCCAGGAAGTTCGCGCCCACGCCGGCCGCCGGGTACGACACCTTCAGCGACGGCACATCGTTCAGCGGGGACGCCACCTCGAACCCGAGGTACTGCGGCAGCAACCCCAGCTGGGAACCGTTCGGAGCGTAGGCCACCAGCCTCAGCGCGTACCTTTGGGCCTCACCCGGAACGATCACCTGCACTGTGGGCCCCCGTCAGCTCGTTGATCTGCTCGCGCTGCTGGTCCACGGCCGCCGACAGCAGGGCGTTCTCATAGGACAGGTCGTCGATCCGTCGCCGCAGCGCCGCGACGATCCGGTCGGTGTCGACCACGACGTCTTGCATCACGCACCCCGCGACGCGAGCGCCCGCTGAAACTCCAACCGGGACGTCGCGATCCTCACCGGGTCGACCCGCACGTGCCCCCGAAGCGGAGCCAGCGCATCGCCCGCCGCCCGCGCGGCCGCCGTACGACCTCGCGGTGCGTCCGTCTCGACCGTCGCGTACTCCCGTTTGCACCGCTCAACGCGGTCGACCACCGCGGCGCGGGCCTGCTCGCCGCTGGCCTGCCACGGGTTCGCCTGTTCCTGCTCCGGCTCGTAGATGGACAGCACCGTCTGGTGCAGAATCACGTCGATCGCCTCGTCGGTCGTCGACAGCCCGTACGTCACCGCGGCGTCCTCGATCGCCGTCTTCGGCAGGAACAGCACCAGCGACGTGTCATCCGACGCGCGGGTGAGCGTCACCTGCCACGCCTCGACCTTCCCGCTCCGGTCGGTCGTCTCGATGACCTCGGTGACCTGCCACTGATCCGGCACGCGCGCTCCTTTCAGGTGCGCCAAGCCCACACCGAGAACGTGATGACCGTCGCGGAGGTGGCATTGGTAGGGCTGCGGAAGAAGACGCTGCTCTGCGTCCGGCTGTAGACGATGAGGTCGGTCGGGGCCGGGAGCGCTGACGCCCCGCTGCCACGCTGCGCCGACCACACCAAGCTCGGGACGGTCAGCATCGTGTAGCCGAAGTTCACGACGTGATAGTTGCCGTTTCCGGCGACCGACACCTCAAGCATGATCAGCCCGGAGTCCGCGCCGCCGAGCTTCCACGTCCCGCGATGCAACGTCCCCGTCGAGGACATCAGGAACTGCTGGCTCGCCTGAGTCGGGTGGAACCATCCGAGCTGCGTCTGAGTTTCGTCGGCGACCATGTAACCGCCGCGCTGCGCACCGTTCGACGGGTCGAGAATCGCGACCCGCCAGAACCCCGCCGCGTGGTGCAGTCGGCACATCGCGGTGCTGGCCTGGTTGGTGCCCGACTCCATGACCAGGGTCGCCTCGCCCGTGTACATCGACCCGTCGCTGTAGATCCGCGACTGGTTGGTGCCGCTGCCGGGGATGAACCTGATCTCCGGCGCGACCGCCCCAGCGGGGTTCACCACCACCCGAGCACCGGTCACCCCGGAGGCGAACTGGCCGACGATGGACACCGCCCCCGACGAAGCCGAGATGCTCGCCGTCTGCTGGCCGGACGCGTTGTACGCGGCCAACCCCGAGCTGTTGAGCTCCACCCGCGCCTGCGTCGGGTTGCCCGCCACGAGCCTGCTCGTGAGGGTCAGCACCGCCTGCAGCTTGTCGGCGGTCACCGCGCCGGCGGCGATGGTCCCGGCCTCGACCGCACCCACCGCGAGCTTGTCGGTGGTGACCGCGTTCGCCGCGAGCGCCCCCGTCGTGATCGACTCGTTCGCGGCGTCGCCCTGGACCAGTGGCACCGTCGCGATCGTCACCGCCGTCGACGGGCCCGACTCGTTGCCCGACCGGTCGACGCTGGTGAAACGAAACTGCCGGTCCGCGCCGTACGGCAACCCCGGAACGAGGATCGAACCGGCGGCGTCCAAGAAGCCGATGTCAGCCCAGCCCGGTGCCAGCGGGTTCTGCATCCACACCCGGACGTGGAAGAAGTCGGACGGCATCGGCCTCGAGCTGACACCCATCCCGTCCCACAGGACGCGGACCACGCCCAGCCGGGTCGACAGCTGAGGGGCGGTCGGCACCGGCGGCGCGGTGGTGTCGTCGGGGATCGTCACCGCCACGACCGAGGAGAACGGGCCCAGCTTGCCGAGGTTGACCGCGCGCACCTTGAAGGCGTAGCCGGTGCCGACGACCAGCGGCGAATACGTCGCCGTGGTGTCGGTGGGCTCGGTGGAAGCGACCAGGAACCACGGTTCGCCCGTGGTGTTGACCCGCATGAACAGCTCGTAGCCGCCCACGTTCAACGCGACCCCACCGGCGTCCTGCGTGACCGAGCCCCACGTCACCGTCACCTGGCCGCGCGGGAAACCATGCTCATCCAGATACGCCGCCGGGTCGACGATGAGACCCTGCGGCGCGGCCGGTGTCCGAGGTTCCGGAGCCTCCGGCGCCGGAGCCGGCCGCGCACCTGACCCTCCGTCCGCCGTCGACCCGCCCACGATGCCAGCGGTGCGGCGGGCCAGGCGCAGCTCCTTCTCCAAGAAGCGGTCGTTCAGCACCAGGGCGCCGCCGACCACCCCGCGGTCGTTGCGCGCGAGCGTCACCTGCCGCAGGCGAAGCGACTCCAGCGCGCGACCTGCGCCGGGCACGAGCACCCGGTCACCCGGCCGGTAGTCCCGCCACGGCAACCACTGCGCGCCGTACACCGTGATGCCCCGCGTCCGCTGCACCCGTTCCCGCTCGGCCCGGCCGAGCGCGGCCTGCGCGAGGAGCGTCGCAGTGCCCTCGTCGGAAACACCACCGTGCCCGACGTACTGCTCCCACGGCCCCCACGGTTGCGCGGCCGCCGCGTTGGTGTACGTCTTGACCAGGCCGTTGTCACCGACGACCAGGACCAGCGACGCCACGTCCTCGAACGTGCCGTCGTCCGGGGCTTCCACGATGTCGCGGCCGTACCGCAAATCGACCGGGGCCGGGCCGGACGCCAGGTCCCGCTCCATCTCAGTGTCGGCGTTGTACAGCTGCAGGGTGCGCCCGGAGGCGCGGAAGTCGAGGACGCCCTGGTCGGCGAGGTTGATCAGCGTCGTCAGCGCGTCGATACCCGGCCGGTAGTAGATGGTGAGGATCTTGCTCCACGGCTGGCCCGCGCTGTCGTGCGTCGGCGTGAAATCCCACACCAGACCAGGCACCGACCCGCGGGCCTGCGCTTCGGCGAGGAACGTCTGCACGATCGCGCCAGGCGTCGCCGACAGGAACGGACGGCCACCATTGACCAGAGCCGCCGCACCAGGGTGCAGCACGACCTTCCGCAGCATCCACGCATACCCCGGCAGCTCGAACCGCACCAGCCCCGTCGCGTCGGCGCCGTCACCGCGCCGCTTGATCAGCAGGAACCGGCTGTCGGTGTCCTCGGTCCACACCGTCCCGCCGTCCGCGCTCCACTCGACCGCAACCTCACACGGCTGGGCCAGCAGGTCCGCGCCGGCCGCCGCCGCGGCGTAGGAAACCTTCAGCGACGGCACGTCGTTCAGCGGCCACCCCGCTTCGACCGACAGGGGATGCGGGAGCACACCGAGCCGGGGGCCGTTCGGGGAGTGGGCGACGAGCCGCAGATCGAAGGTCACCGTCTGACCTCCCATCAGGGACAATAGACGGCATTGTGATCAACGACCTACTACGACCATCCATGGTCCACGTAACCCCGCGCGGCCGGATCATCCTGATACCGGCCGTCTGGCCTCCCGAGCTGGACGCTGACGGAGCCCTAGATCTCGCAGCGGAGCTCACCGCCGCTGCCGAGCAGAGCCAGCACGCGAGGAACCCGATCAAGCCCTGACCTCGGGAAACTACATGCACCCGAGAGAAACCGTGCATTTGATGGTAATCGCGCATTTTATAGCCGTCGTGGCGTAAGTCCGAGTGCGCCAAAGAATGGCGTCACTCGGGTCACGACATTGCTAGGATGGCGATCTGCTCGTTCTTCGCACCCGCTCAGAACGCGGCCACTTTCTCTAGAGGTGGCCGACAGGACCGCGGCGCCTCCGTCCGGCAACCGGTCCGCTGAGAGGGGGGTCTCCCATGCGGGGGGCGAGCCCAGAGGGTTCAGACGACGCCGACAGGCTACTGCTGCTGCAGTTGCTGATCATCGTGCTGGACTGGATCCTTAACCACAGTGGGCTCAGCTAGCGACGCTAGCTGAGCCCCCGGGCGATGAGGCCCCGCTTCAAGGTTGACGGACCGGAGCGGGGTCTCTCGTCTCTTCCCCGACGAATGCCTGTCGGCACCGCGTGGAAGTATATCCCCATCATAGCAACACCCAAAGATCGTCAATGCCGAATGGTAATTCAAATTACCATTCCAGGGGAAACCCATTCCATTCGAATGGCCATTCGAGGCGGCGAGATGCCCGCGAACCTATCGAATCGAATGCCGACGATCCAACGTGCTGGAATGCACGATCGAATCGAATGCTGGTACCGGGGAATTCGCATACCCACCCTCACCGGTATTTCCGCAGGTCACAGGTATGATCTCCTGGCCTGGATCTCAAGCTTGGAGCCCCCGGTCAGCGAGGTTGCCGAACTGGAGACGAGCACCGCCCGCGAGTGCGGGTCGCCGACCGCGACGGCCGGCGTCAGGTGGAGCCACCGGAACGCCGAGCCGGGGCCGATCGCGTCGATGGTTCCCGTCGCGTCCGATCCGGCGGCCAGATCCCAGGTGTTGCTGGTGACGATCGCGGCGCGCATCTGCCCGCAGTCGATGAGCAGCCGCTGACCGGCGACAAGCCCGCCCGGCCGGAGAACCCAACCGCCCGTGGCGATGTCACCGATCGACACATCCACCGCCGGGCCCGTGACCCGCAGCAGCGCGTCAGTGATCGGCCCAGTCGACCCCGCGAGGGTCGTCACCACCTGGCCCAGGGTGTTCGCCGACCCCAACCAGGTGGATTCCGACTCATCCCGCCAGAACACGCCCGGCACCTCGACCAGCGCCGTCAACCGCGCACGGGCCGCGCCCGTGCTGATCTCCGGCTCCGACGCCGAGGTGACCGTCACGTCCGCGACCCGGACGATCGACCCTGCCTGATACTTCAGGCTCATCAGCCGGTGACGCACACCCAGGACCGCGCCCAGGGCCTCCAGGTTGCGTTCCATCTGCTCGTACCCGCCGTCGACGCCGGATGGGGTCGCGCCCGTTACTACGAACGCCAACCCCAGCGACGTCGCTTCAAGGTCGAGGCCGACGACCGGCAACTCACCGGACCGGCCCGGCACGCTGACCTTCACGGCCCGCGCGCCGGGCAACGGCCTGCGCTGCGTCCCCTTCTTCAGAGTCCAGCAGCCGGCCGGGTGGTCCAGCGGAACCCCGTCGAGCGAGTATGTCGGCACGTCAGATCACCCCCAGGGCGCCCGCGTACTGAAGCCCGCGGTTCACACTCACACTCGTTGCCTCGGCCACTGGGTAGTGGTTGGTCACGTTGACCACCGCCCTGGACAACACGCCCCCGCCGGCGAGCCGGTCCGGGACGTTGACACCGGGCACCCCGATGTCGGGGACCGAGGTCCCGGCCGCCATCGACGACATCCGGTCCAGCGACTTGCGGACCAGGCTGGACGCCTGGTCGATACCGGCCGCCATACCAGCGGGCAGCATCCGGCCCATGGCCGCGAAGACGCGGCTCGGCGAGTGGATGCCGAGCGCGTCGCGCACCCAGTCGGGCAGGATGTCCTTGAAGAAGCCGAGGATGTTGTCGCGGAACCAGTTCTTGGCCGACACGAACCCGTTCCACAGGCCGGTCAGAAGCGCCTGACCTGCGGATATCATCGTGTTGCCGAAGTTGAGGACCGCGTTGACGATCGTGTCGAGGGCGCCCTTGAAGTCGCCGGTGAGCAGTTTCGCGAGCGCCGAGACGATGCTGATCATGAGCGGCAGGGTGGCGGTCGCAATCTGGATCAACGGGGGCAAAAGCGGCAAAACGGACTTGAGGACGCCGCCGAACATCCCAGCAAGATCACCGAGAAGCGGAGCCAGGCTCTTGACCAGCTCCAACGTCGGCGGAAGCAGCGACATCGCGATCTGCAGCAGAGGCGGCAGAAGGACCTGGATCGCTTGAGCCAAAACCGTGCCGAACTGGGCCGCCAGCGGCGCCGTCGCGGCAGCCACCTGAGCTATCGCCGACGAGAGCTGCGGCAAAATTGGGGCCAAAGCGCCCGAAAGGGCCGAAATCACCGGACCGAGCACGCCCGAAAGACTGCTTAGGGCTGCACCCAAAACCTGACCGAGGATCCCGGCAAGCTGACCGACGATCGGGAGCAGAGGAGCCACCGCCGTCAGGGCGGCCGACAGTCCCTGACCCAAAGCCAGCAACCCGGCCTGAAGCTCCGGCGACGCGAAGGCCTTGGCCAGCATTTCCGCGACGACCGTCAGCCCAGGTCCGAGCGCCGCCAAGGCCGGCCCTAGGGCGGACACGGCGGCAGCGAGCCCAGGTCCGAGGGCGGTCGCGATGTTCGCGATGTGCGGCGCGATCAGTGCCAAGGCACCGCCGAGCGCCACGACGATCGGCATGAGGGCCTGTCCGACCTGCGACAACGACTGAAAAATCGTGACGAGGATGGTTTGGCCCTGCGCCGAACTGAGGAAGTCGTTGACCTTGCCGAGCAGCTGACCGATCACGCCCAGCGCGTTCGAGCCGCTGGCGTTCATGGCCTGGAAAACCGACTGCAAGATCCCGAACACGTCGCTTGCGATGCTGCCGAGCTGGCGGAACGTGCCAAGCGCGCCGTCGATCCACAGCACCGGCTCACCGGCGCCCATGGCCGTTTCGAGCCAGTTGGAGAACCGGTTCGCCACGTTATCGACCGCCCTGCCGAGCCCGGAAAACGCTGGCAACGCGTAATCGACCAGGCCGCCGAGCGCCGCGAGCAGCCGTTGCAGCGTTCCCGCCTGGATGTCGCCGAGCGTGTTCCGCAGGGTCTGGAAGACCTGATCGACCAGGTAGACCGCCTGGTGCGACTGGGCGAACGTGGCCACCTCGGCGCCGAGCCGGCCGAACTCGCTGGACACGCCGGTCATGCCCGTTTTCAGCGGCCCACCAAGGGTCGCGACCAGCGCTGTCAGCTGGCCCTGCAACGGGGCGAAAAAGGCGTCCTGAACGCTACTCTTCAGCCCATCCAGGACAGGCTTGACGGCCTGGAGCTCCAACGCCGCCGACCGAGCCGCCGGCGACAGCCCGGCCAGCGCTTCAGCGACCTTCTTCGGGTCGCCATCCATGACGGCCTTGAAGGCATCACCGACACCGGACAGCGCGATCTTGAAGGTCGCGAACGCCGCACCCGCCAAGGCGACCGCGCCGGGCAGCAACGCGACGATCCCACCCGCAGGGGCAAGCGCCGCAACCAAGCCGACCGCGCCCTGCGCAGCCACCCCCAAGCTGGCCGCCAAGGTCGCCGCCTGGAGCGCGGCCGCCGTGAACTGCACACCCATCGCACCAGCGCGCTTGGCCATGCTGCCCACATCGACGTCGAACCTCTTCGCCGCGTCCCGCAGGTTGCCGATGGCCCGCCGCAGCCCGGCGGACAGCCGGTCACGGAGGTCGATGGTGGCGAAAAGCTCGCCCACGTTCAGCGCCACCGCGGTTCACCTCCTCGAATTCCGGGTTGGGTGAAGTGGTGGCGCTGTGGCATCACTGCTTGCCATCGCCGGGGTCCATCGCGCGGGCGATCCGCGAGTCGCAGGTCAGCAGCCCGAACAGCCGGTTCTGCAGCCACCGCCACGACCTGGACCGCAGCAGACCAGGCTCACCAGTGTCGAAGCCGTACACCTGGTGCAGATCGGCCTCGACCAGCGCCCACCTGGTCAGGAGGTCTTTCCACGAGACGTGGTGGCCCTTGTCGACCGAGAGGCCGTCGCCCGGGTCGTAGTAGTCGCGGACCCCCGAGATCGGGTCGACTTCGCCGCCGCTGCCGTCGCCCGACGAGTCGCCCGATTCGGGGCCGGGGCTTCCCCCGAGTCGTCGGCCGCCCAGTACTTGGCCGCCGCGTCCTTGCCCGCCGCGACCCAGATCAGCGCCGTCGCACCGACGTGCTGGATCTTCGGCCAGTCGACCTTGTCGGCGAACAGCTGGTCGTAGACCGGGCCGAGGATGCGCTTGTAAAGGTTGCGCTCCTCGTCGTCGGACAGGACGACAGCGGCAAGCTGGTTCAGCTCCTCCGCTTCCCCCTCGACCGGCTGACCGGACCCGGCGGCGATACTGGCGTTCATGAGCCGCTGGCACAGCAGGCCCACCTCAGCGTCCGGGGCGGGGATGACGTAGGTCTTCCCGCCGACCGGCAGCTTCAGGGACGAGTCGAAGAACTCGTCGAGGTCCTTGAAGGTCGTCACGGCGCCGTCACCGGGTTCTCGATCTCGACGGGCGCGCCCTGGCCGTTGAGCTTGAAGTTGAACGGCTCCAAGTCGGTCGAGCTGCCACCCTTGGTGAAGTCGCTGACGGTGCAAGTGCCCTGGTAGGCGTCGGGCGCACCGTCACGTCGGTACCAGCGCACCTGGATGTTCGCGCCGAACCCGACGAGCCGCGCGGCCTTCCGGATCTTCTCCTGGCCGGGGTCGGCGGTGAACACCGCGTCGTCGGTCCGCTTACGGCGGCCCTCGGCGTCGATGGCCCAGGTCCGCTCCGTGACGACGGAGCTGCCCCAGCCCTCCTCGTCGTCGAAGTCGCCGTCGTCCTCGGTGTTGTCGTCCGTGGACTCCTGGAACGAGGTCAGCCCCTTCACGGGGGTCCACACCGGGACGTCGACCGGCCCGGTGTTGACGTCGATCTTCCAGTCCTTAGCAAGCAGGCTGCGCAGCCCCATGATTCGTCTCCTTGCAGTTGAGCGCATGCCGAACAGCCGAAAGCGGTTGCGCTATCGGCTGCGAGAAGAAGGGCGGTCAGAGTTGGCGGTTCGGTGACGGCCGGTGAGCCATCAGGTCGAAGCTGTCGGCCCGCTCCCACCGCCCGGAGGAGTCACGGCCCAGCGGCGCGACCAGCGTGCGCCGCGCGAGCAGCACATGCACACCCGTCGAAAGCGTCACGTTCTCCAGGCCATGCACCACGTCGAAAACCCCGTCCGCCAGGTCGTCCACGACCCGCGGGTCAGCCTTGGCCCGCATCCGGACCTGCATCTGCACACTGGAGTCGGCCTGGTCGACGTCGTCGCCGGCCTGGCCAACGCCGTACACCGCCAGCGCCATCGCCGTGTCCGGCTTGGCCGGGAGACCACCGATCGTGATGGCGGTCTGCGCATCGGTGTACATGCCGTCCGCTTTCCAGTCGGCCACCCCGGCGTTGCCGAGCAGTACCGCGAACCCGGTCAGCAGGTCCCGCGTCCAGCTCACTTGAACACCTGCCGCAGCTCCTTGGCGATCATCAGTTTGACCACCTCGGCTTCCTCACGCAGCGCCAGCTCCAGGAACTTGGCGCTGCGGCCCGACTTGTGGCTGTAGTTCAAGTTCTCGTGCTGCGCCACGGCATATTCGGTGTCGTAAGAAACCGCGCCCCGCAGACCCGACTCGTCCACCGAGGCCGCGCCCGACCGCTCCAGCGTGCCCTCGTCGTGCGGGACCCGCTGGTCGGACACACTCAGGACATGCTCGGTGGCGTGCCGCAGACCACGAGCCGCCGCGCGCCGCGTCTCAGCGGACAACGCCTCAGCGTTGACCTTCGCGTCGAACTCGATGTTGGTCATCAGCGGCACACCACCTCTACGTGATCCGGGGTCGGCAGGCCGCCGCCATCCCTCGCGAACGAAGTGATGACCGTGGTTTCACGGCCGTTGGCCGTCACCTTCGATCCCTCCGGGCATCGGACACCCGGCCGGAAGATGAACGTGGTGTCGCTGACGACCTCCACGCCCTGGGCGTCGCGCACCAGGCGGCGTTCATCGTCGATGAGACACCGCTCGGTGAACGGCGCCCCGTACACGGCGCCGTACGCGCCGTCGCCCTCGAACGGTTCGATCATCGCCTCATGGCGCAGCAGCCAGTCCGGCAGGATCACCAGGCGCTCCCGTCCATGATGAAGCCCGGCAGCAGGCCGGCCCGCTGAAGGATGGAAGAGGCGTCCGGGGCGTACCGCGCCGGGGCACCGTTGGGAGACCCGCCGCGGTCCAGCCGGACCGACCCGATGGACACCGACTTGAAAGCCGACGCGACCCCGAACTCGTCGCCCACGGCGAGCGTCCACGCGGCCTGCGCGCACGTCGCCCTTTTCATCGCGTCGGCGTCCCCGGCGCGGGTCGGCATGCCCGCGTCGTCGACCGGATAGACCGAGTTTTGCAGGATCTCGTCGATCCGCTCGCTCGCCCGGTCCAGGCGCCGCTCAATGTCGCTGGGCAGCGTCTGCTGCCCCGTGTATGCCGTGTACTCGGCTGGCGTCGCGTACGTCATCGGCTACACCGGCAGTTCGTACACCGCGACCGACACCCCGGCCGGGTTGTCGTAGTCGATGTTGACCTTGCCGTTGGCCTGCCGGTAGATGCCCGGGAACGGCGGGATCAGCACGTCCCCCGTGAGTGCCGGGATGACGTATGGCCGGTCCACGATGTCCTGGCCGTCGACCGTCGCCGGGATCTGTACTGTCACCGTGCGGGCTGCGGCGTTGGCGTTCTTCACCCGCAGCATCCGCCGGTCGGAGTGGACGAACGCGTGCCCGTCGACGGTCGCCGGGGTCAGCGCGGCCGTCAGGTCCAGGCCGCCGCGGGGCACCGCGACGGCGTTAAGGTCAGTCCTCGCCATCGTCGTCCTCCTCTCCGAACTCCTCGACGAGCGCCGCCTTGGACAGCGCCTTGGCGTCGTGCTCGGACATGCCGTTGGCGACCGCGTAGTTGATCCACGCGGCCTTGTTGTCGTGCTCGGACGGCCGGGCCGGCCCGGCGTCAGCCGGGCCGGTCGCGGTCTCGTCAGCGGGACCGCTGATGATCCGCCAGTTGTCCAACTGGTCCAGGCAGGGGTCACGCTCGTCGAGCGGGACCTCCTGCCCGGTGTTGGCGTTGCGGTAGACGAACGTCACGCCGCGACCCCGTGGATGAGGACCGCACGCGAGGGGTCGAGCGTCTTGACGCCGTAGAGGCAATCGACGGACACCACGTCCTGCTTCTTGGAGATGTCGTAGTCCATGACCACCCTGACGCCGAAGCCCTTGTAGCTCTCCACGGCCGCGTTAGCGGCGCCCTGCGGCAGCACCAGGGGGCGCGTGACCAGGGCAAACGCGGTCCTGTGAAATGCCACACCGATCTCGGTGTTCGGCTGACCAGACGCCGGGACGCCGGTCGGGGCCTCGATGTTCTGGGTCTGGTACCCGTCGAATCCGAAGACCCGCCTGCCGAGGTTCGCCTCACGCAGACCGTCCGTGTCGCCGCGGGTGTCGGCCTGGTGGAACAGCGGGTCGCTGAGCCACAGGGCCTCGATCTCCGGGCCGATCGCCAGGTGGCGGTCGGAACTCGGCACGGAGCGCTGGTTCAGAACGCGCCGGGCGTCGATCGCGGTCTTCGGGTCGTCGTAGGGGTGGATCGCGTTGCCGGTCACACCGACGATCGCCGCGCCGGCCTTACCCACCCGCTGCACGATGTCGCTGCGCAGGGACAGGATGTCCCGGTCGATCTTCTGCGCGATGGCCTCCATCGCGGGGTTGAGCAGTTGCGTGCCGAAGTCCTCGATCTCGAGGGTCAGCTCCTCGCTCGTCACGGCAAAGCTGACGTCCGCGAAGTGGTTCAGCGTGATCGGCACGCTGCCTTCCTGCGCGTTCTGGATCACGATGCCCGTGGTCCGGTTGAACTCGTTGGCCTCGAAGACCGCGGGCTTCCGGACGGAGATGGTGTCGCCGACGCGGGAGACGAACTCCTGCTCGTAGTCCCTGTGGACGAGCATGGCCATGACGCAGGTCTCGTACAGCGTGGCGAGCGCCTGCTTGGCGATGATCGACGGGGTCAGAAAAGTGTTAGCCATTCGGGCCTACTCCTTGAAGGCATGCCAATAGCGGTTCCGCTACCAGCGGCTAGGAAGACGACCTCTTCTTGCGCGATGCGCGGAAGTCGTCGACTGACTTGGACTCGGCGTCGTTGTTGCGTCCACCAGGCCCGCCGGTGAACTCGCCGCCAGAGCGTGCGGGCGGCCCCGCCTGGGATGCCGCCTTGAACTTCGGGTTGTTCTCCACGGCCACCTGGATTGCGTCCGTGATCTGCGTGGAGAAGTCGCCTGCGTCCGGGTCGAGATCCCGGACGGCCTTGATGAAGGAACGGCTGTCCAGCAGCGCGTCAGGGTCCGCACCGGACTTCGTGCTCGCCCGGTGCACCGCCAGCTCGATCAGGGCGCGGCGGTGCCGGTCCTGCTCCTGGTCGCGTTCCTTCGCGGTGGTGTCCCGCTCGGTGGTCAGCTTCTCGATCATCTGCTGCGGGTCGAGCTGCTTCTCCTCCTCGGTGATCAAACCGAGGGCCTTGCCGATCTTCTGCGCGAACTCGGCCTGCGCCTGCGCGGTGACCTCCTCCGGCGTCGGCCCCTGCTTCGCGGTGGCCTCGTCGGCGGCCTTCTGCGCTTCCTGCAGCTTCGTCCGCCACCCGGCGTTCTCTGAGCGCAGGTTCTTGTACAGGTCCTGCGCCCACGGGGGCAGCTGGTCAACGCGCTTGGCGTTGGGGTCCACCTTGATGTCGTCGGCAACCTGCGTCGGCGTGACCTCGGCGGTCGGAGTGGTCTCCTGCCGCTGGCCTTCACCCTGGGTGCCGTCTGCGGTGGTGTTGCCGGTCGCGCCAGGCTCCGGCTCGGTGTTATCTGGCATGACGAAATCGCCCTCCTGGAGCGTGTCGTCGGACATGGGAAAGGGCCCGCGCCAGGCGAGCCCCAGGGGAAAGGACGAGCGGTCTACCGGGCGGAACTGTCCGGCTGGTAGCGCAGGTAGGTGCGGATCCACAGCAGCCGCAGCACCCGGTGCCGGTCATCACCCCGCGCCGAATACGGGCACGAGTCGATCGGCATGCTGCGCTGGCCGGCCAGGCGGCCGAACGTGACCGCCGCCCGGCGGTCGACCTCGGAAACGGTGGTCACAGGCCGAACTCCCTACCGGCGCCACCTGCGCGGATCTGCTTGGCGGCTTCCAGGTCGGACTGACGGTTGAGCCACTGCGCCCGGAACTCGGTAAGCGTGAGCCGCGGGTGGTCCTGCCACCAGCGTTGCAGCTCCTCGCTGGCGTACTTCCGGGCCCGAGCGGCAGGCCCCGAGAACAACGACCTGTCGTTGACCCGCCCGGCCTTACCTTCAGGGCTCAGCAGGTTGCCGTTCGTCGCGGCCTCTGCCTGGTCGTACAACCGGTCGAGCTCCTGGGCGTACAGGCGTCGCACCGTGTCGTCGATCTTCTCTCCGGGGTGCCGTTCCGCCTCAAGCAGCGTCCGCCGTTCCTGACGCTCCAGCTCGGACGGGTCGACCCCATGGGCCTCGGCGTACGCCTCCATGTAGGAGTAGTGGCCGGTGGCGATGAGATCGGAGATACGACGGTCAGCGTCGGTTTCCTCCTCACGCCAGTTCCACGACCACTGCTCACGGGTCCGTGTCTCCGCCTCGATGCGGTCCAACTCCTCCAGGACGTTTTCCATCCCGGCGTTGTCGTCCTGGTAGCGCAGCATCAGCGCCGTCAGGTGGTCGTCGGTCAGCTCGCCGATGTCGTGGATCTCCGACAACGCCGCGAACGGGTCATCCGCAGCGGCCGGCCCGGCGGCCTTCCGAGCGGCCTCAGCCTCCGCGTCGCGTCGCGTCCTCTCCTGAGCGAGCCGCGCGGTCGCCTCCTCGTCGCCTGCGAACCGCTGCGTCTGCTTGGCGATCTCCTCGTCGGTCAGCTTCTCCAGGTCCTTCGGCGGGGCATCGGCGGCGCGTTCACGCCCCGACTTCCGGCGCAACCCGGTGGAGTTGGTCAGCTCCTTCAGCTGCCGCTGATAGTCGGCCGCCTGCTCCTCGTGCTTGCGCCGCGCATCCTCATCCAGTGCGACCGCAGCGCGCCGCTTGAAGTCACGGACCCGCCGCTCCAGATACCGCTGCTTCTGGGAGTCGCCGTACGTCGCGTCCGACTGGACGACCGGCGCCGGCCGGGACACACCCGGAAGGTACGCCGAAAGGTTGTGCCCGCAGTTCGGGTGCATCAACCCCGCCAACCGGGCCTGCTCCACCGTCGCCTCGACCTGCACAAACACCTGCACGCCCGTCGCCGGGGACTCCTCCACCCGCGTCCCAGCAGACCCCGAGATCGAAAGGATCTTGCCTTCCCACGGGCCGCACCGGGTGCAGGTGTACGGCAGACGCGACACCACCACCAGGTCCATGCCCGCGTCCCGCAACGTCGACAGGTGCCCGTCGACCGCCGCCCGGGCGGTCGCGGTCCGCATCGCCATCTCGGCGTACTGCGGCATGCCCCACGTGTGTCCGCGAGAATCGGTGAACCCGGTGATGCCGTTGGCGGTGAACTTGTCCAACGCCCGCTGCGAGGCGTCCCTGCGGGTTTCCGCGCCGATGAGCGTCCGGCTGGCCGTCTCGGCGATCACCTTGCGGTAGATGTCCTCCACGGCTCGCAACGCGCCCGTGTGGACCGACGTGATCCGCCGCAACGTCTGCGCCGCCAGCTCAGCCACACCTTGACCAGGGTTGATCAGGTTCTTCGAGCCGAGATCACGGGCATCCCGCAGCGCCTTCTCCAGACGCTTACGCACCTTGTCGTCGTGGACCTGGAGCACCGCGCCGACGACAGCCGCGTCCATCCCGGCCGCCCACGTTTCCAGCACCGCGCGCTGCGCGGCCTTCTTCGCGGCCGACTCCAGGCGGCGGATGATCGCCTCGGCTTCCTTGCGCAGCTGGATGACCTCGCCCAGCCGCTTGGACTCCCACTCCGCCGCCGAGTCGTCATCCCGACCGCTGTCGACGCGGGCGGCGACGCGCCGCAGCAACGCCTCCTCAGCATCGGCGTACATGGCCGCGACCCGGCGCGCATGCTCCAGCCCTACCGCGACCGCCCCAGCTGGAGAGGCGACCATCAGTCCCCGCTAGCCGAGGGGACGAACTGGTCGGTCATCGTCGCGGGGTCCGGGACGTTCAGCCCGAGCTCGTCGCGCAGCCGTTCCTTCTCAGCGGTGACCTGGTTGTCATCCCAGTCCGGGTGCAGCATCCGGACCCTGGTGTCCAGGGACGCCGACTGCGCCCGGTTGAGCATGTCCAGGGTGCGGCCCAGCGCCTCCGGGTCAGGCATGACACCGTCCGGCCACGCCACAACGCCACGCTCGGCGGTGACCTTCGTGCCGAAAACCGCATGGTCCACCGACAGCATCGCCTCAGCCATCCACGACAGCCCAGGCGTCCAGTAGCCGATCTTCCGGCCACGCGTCGAATAGGACCGGTGCCGCTTCATGTGGATCTCGGTCGCGGTGGCGGCCTGGCCGTCGTTGCCGCCCTCACCGAAGGACTGCACGTTGTACCCGGCGCCGCGAAGGATCTGCGCCAGCAGCATCTTCGAGGTGTCGGCGTGCTCGGCGACCCGGATCGAGAACTGCGACAGGGTGATCATGTTGTTGCCGCCGTCCGCCGGAGGCAGCATCCCGAGACCGCTATAGATCTCCTTGTCGGGGTCCCACATCGAACCCTGGCCACGGCCCGCGTTCGACAAGTAGACGTCGGGGACGATGATCCTGGCCTTGCCCAACCGCAGGTCCCGCATCCAGCTGGTCCACGTCTCGTCGAGCGCGTCCATCAGCGGCTCGACCCCGGCGAAGTCCGACCGGCCCAGCGCGGTCCCGCGCAACGTCCGATGAGGCCGCATATTCGGGATGTAGTGGACGAGCAGCCCGCGGTCGTACCCGGAGTCGAAGCCGCCGTCAGCGTCCACTATCGCGGCGAACCCCGCCGTCGCCGGGTGTTCCTCCAGCGGTACCTGCTGGCCGAGAGTGTCCTCATCGCCCTGGTACAGCCCGTGATACACCCTGCCGCGTTCGTGGCGCTCCAGGTGCCGCCACACCACGCGGTCCTCCTCGTGCACCACACGCCAGAAGGTGACCGCGGCCAGGCGGCCCGAGTGGAACTCCGGGATCGCGGCGTCCGGGGGCAGCGCGTCCACCACCGGGTAGTCGCACATCGTGGTGTCCCAGCCCACCCGGAGATACACGCCTCCGTACGCTGCGCCCAGCTCGGCCGCCTCCAGCAGGGTGCCGTACACCCCGGCTTCGTGCAGCACCGAATCCAGCCGCGTCTGCCCCTTCTTACCGGGGACCTTCAACGTCGGCGGCTCGCTGAACAGCAGGTCCGCGCTGGTGGACGCGATGTCTGCGGCGATCGGGATGTGCAGTTTCGTGGACCTGCTCTGCCCCGGAGGGATCGGTGTCCCCCAGAACCAGCGGGCCACGCGGGTAGCCCACCCGCCGGCCCGCATCAACGGCCGGTCGTACCCCTTGGGGTCCAGGCCGATCGCGGGGCGCACCCCGGCGCCGTACACCTGCGCCAGCCGGTCGGGGTCACCCGCGTACCAAGCCCCGTGCTGGGTGTAGAGCCGCATCTCCTCGCGGATAGCAGGCGGCGGCCACTCCTGATCACTTTCGGGCAGTGGCATCTTCCACCTCCAAGTCCGATGGCGGTTCCGCTATCTGGCTCGTCACGTGCGCTCCATCTCCGCCAGAGCGACGGCAAGCTCGGTCCAACCCCCGGCGATCGCCACCTTCGCCGAGACCATGTCGTGGTTCGGCTCGCAGTCGGCGCGCTCAAGGACGTCAGCCGCGCGGGCGGCCGCCTGCGCGGAGGTAATGGTCTGGAGGGTCATCCCGTCCGCTCCGGCCAGTGCCACGTGCCGGGGCCGGTACCGGGCGGCACGTTGTACTCGTGGAACCCGCCCCTGACGTTGCCGGGGCTGAAGACCCACAGGTGGACGTGGAACTCGTCGTCGAGCGCTGGCACCGCGCCGACCTCGACGCCGCGCGGGTCCAGCGTCGTCACATCAGCGGTGACGATGGCCGCGCGGATCGTTTGCAGCCCCTGCTTACCCCGGTAGCGGACGATCCGGCACGTGCTGGGGATCGGATGCAAAGCCTTCCTCCTGTCAGATCACAGAGACGAGCCCGGGCCGCAGCACGGGCCTCTCCTCGTCAGCGGTCACACGCACCCAGGCCGCGTAGATGCCGGAAGCCAGAGGGACAGCACCACCCGGACCGACCAGGACACGGGCGTCCGCGCCGTCGACGGCGAGACGCCCCCATGACGCGGCTTCCCAGTCGCCCTCGACCGGCTTGCCATCGGCAGCTGTGAACGCGACCTCGACCGTTTCCCCGGTGCCGGTCACACCGTCGACCCAGAAGTGCAGGTATTCGCGGCTGAGAGCGAAAACGGGCCGTACGACCAGTTCCCTCACGCGCTCGACGGCCATGGCCGTCACCGCGCTCGTCTCGGTCACCACAGCCGAATCGACGGCCGCCTTGGGGACCTGCTGCAAGGTGGTGTCCGCCAGGGTGGCCTGGTCGGTGGCCTGGACGAAGACGGCGAGCGTCGCCGTCTCGGTGAAACCCGCCGCATCGGTTCGAGTGGTCGACGAGCCCACCGCCGCGGCGTCCACGAAGTTCACGGTGTCGCTGACAGATGGGCCGCTGACCTGGGTGAGCTGCGACGTCTCGGAGAAACCCGCGACGTCGGCCGCCGCTACCCCGATCGCCACCTGCTCGGTCAACGCCGCGGTGTCGGCAAGCGACGGGGAGGCGTTCACCGCGGCGGCCTCGCCGAGCGCCGATGCGTCCACGCGGACCTGGCCGATCGCCGCCGCACCCTCGACCAGGGCCGCCGCGTCGGTGACCGTGATGAGGATCGACGTCACCGCTGACTCGCTGAACGTCGCCGAATCGGCGGCCGCCACACCGATCTGCGCGGTCTCGCCCAGGCCCGCAGCATCGGAACGACTCGCGGCCGCATCCGTCGAGGTCGACTCGCTCAGCGTCGCCGAATCGGACCCGGAAACAGGTGTGGAGCTCGACGCCGAGCCGAGCACTTCCACAGCGATGATCGAGAACTTCTGCCCCGCAGGGGCGGACAAACCGACCGCCTTGGCACCTACCGCACCGGCATCAGCGTGGTACGCGCCATAGGTGGTGTAGGCACCGGACACCGCCGCGTAGTGCAGTTCGGTGGCCGGCCCGGCGACGGTCCGCCACGTCCTGCTCCCGGTGGCGGCGGTCCAGTCGGCGCTGACCAGGCAGATCGCCGAGTTCGGTCCGGTCGTGGTGAGCGACACAGACGGAGCGCCAGATGCATTGGCCTTCGCTGACGCGCCGATCCCATCGGACTTCCGCCAGTGCAGGACGTTGAAGCCCCACGCTCGCACGCTGTCGCTGGCGGTCACCGTCACGGTGATCGCCAGGGTCGTGGTGGCGGGCGCGATGGCCCCCCAGGCGTACACCGTGCAGTAGCTCGACACCACGACCGACTGCAGCGGCATCCAGGTCAGCCCGCCACCAGAGATGCTGGTCAAGGTGGTGGCCTGGTCCTCGCTGGTGGCCATGACGACCAGCACGTCCTGGGCCTGGACGTCGAACGAAGGTGAGACCTTTGAATTGGCTCCGGTGGACCAGTCCACCGGGTACGCGGCGACGAAGTCCGGCTTGGCCACCCTCGCCTCCTAGATGATCGAGACGAGGCCGGCCCTGAGGACGGGGATCTGCACAGGACCGGTGACCCGGACCCACATCGCGTACGTGCCGTCCACCAGCACGACAGCGCCCGCGCCGGGGCCGATCAGGATCCGAGCCGGGCACCCCTTATCGGTCGGGGCACCCCAAACGGCTGGCTTCCAGTCGGCGGTGACCGGCTCCAGGTCCGGCTTGGTGAATGCGATGTGAGCGGTCTCGCTGCCCATCGCGCCCTTGACGAACGATTGGACGTACACCGTGCTCAGGGAAGAGATCGGTTCCATGGATGTCTCCCGTCACAGGTACGGGCTGCTGGTCGCCCACTCGACACCCGAGGGCCGTGAAGCCCACTTGGTGGAGGGCGGTTCAGCAGCCCATTCGATGGAAGGCGGCGCAGCGGCCCACTCGGAATAGGGCGCTTCGGCGGCCCACTCGACGTAGGGCAGACCAGCGGACCAGATGACGTTTCTGTCGACGATCACCGCGGCGGCTTCGGTCAGCACCGCCGTGTCGTCGACATCCGCCGGGTGGCCAGCGGCCGAGCGTTCGGCGAGGACCGCACTGTCGCTGCGGGCCAGTGCGACCGCGACGCTCGCGGTCTCCGCCAGGCCGGCCCCGTCTGCGGTGGGTAGCCCGAGGTTCGACTTCTCGGTCAGCGCTGCCGTATCGGCTCGGCCCAATGGGATACCGACCGACGCCTGTTCGCTGAAAGCCGCCTGGTCAGTGACGGGAACGCTGGCGGCCACGGCCGCGAAGTCGCTGACCTGACCCGAGTCAGTCGTCCACGGGCCGACGATGTCCTGGACGACGGCGCTTTCGACCAGACCTGCCGTGTCGACGACGGGCAGCGTCAGCGCTGCCTGCTCGGTGAGCGCCGCCTGGTCGCTGACGGGCAACGTGACCGTCGACTTCTCGGCGAGGCCAGCGGAGTCGGCTCTGCTGGTGGGTGCCACCGCAACCGCCGCGCCCTCATCGAGCGTCCCCGCGTCGCTGGTGTTGTCGGCGGCCTCGACTCCGGCGGCGCCTTCGGTGAGCGTCGCGCTGTCGGTGCCCGACTTGGGTGTCTGCGACGAGCCGTACCCGACCACGCCGAGCACGTGAAGCTGGCCGCCCACCGTCGGGGTTGGGAGCCCGTTGACCGTGTACGTCCGGGATCCGGCCGCCGGGACCGGGCCGGAGCCGAACCACGAGGTCATGTTGTTGGACGTCGAGGCGTATTCGGCGGCCAGCCCCTGATTCGGTGACAGGCTGCCGATATTGCTGGCCACAATATTGATCACGCCCACCACCAGCCCGCCACCCGAGGTGGGGACGTTGGCTGTGGCAGACACGGACGTGTTCGCGCTGTTGCCTGATGCGGTGAACAGCAGCGAAGGGCAGTCGTCCCGCTCGTACACCGACGCGTCCAGGCGCGCGTCGGCGCTGGTCATGGTGAGCGCGACGGATGTCTCCGACCCCGTCGCCATCTTGCTGAATACGAAGACGTTGCTGTACCCGGTCGCGGTGAAGTCGCGCACCCACCCGGCCGGGGTTGAAACACCCAGCCACGACGACACCACGGCGATCAACCGCGCCCCCGGCGTGGGCGCGGTGAACCCAACCGTGTGTGTCGTCTGGGTGGTGGTGCCTCCGTATCTAGCCGCTACACGGTTCGTCACCTGCCAACCCCCCGCACCGCGAACCTGTTAGAACCGGGGGCGGGTCACGCCAGGGTGAGCTGCACCGTCAGAACCCACGACGCCGCGTTGGTCTTCGTGCCGAGGGCCTCGACCTTGCGGTTGAGCATCCGGCCGCCGGCCGCGCCGTTGAACAGGCCCCACTCGTTCCACGCCCAGTTCGCGTCACCCGTGCCGAACGACGAGCGGAAGGTCGCCGTGGCCGAGCCGACCACCAGGCCGTCCGTGTGCTGCGGGAAGGTGGGGTCCATCGGCTTGCGTACCTTGTTCGCGCCCGCCTGCAGGTCGGTCTGGGTCGCGGCGGCCGCGGCCGTGGAGTCCCCCACGCCGAGGAACGCGTTCGCGTTGTTGAAGAACGTCAGGGCCTGACCAGCGCTGGCGTTGCCGTTGCCGATGAGCGCCTCCCACAGGACGGACGCACCGCCGTACATGAGCAGGTTGCCCTCACGCTCGATCACCTCGAACGGCACAGCGCCGGGGCCGGTGGCGTCACCGTGGTACTTCTCGACCTTCCAGCGGCACCGCCACTGGATGGGGTCGTGGCGGTCGAGCTGCGCGCCAACGTGCGGAGCGGATGTGAGGCGCCCACCGTCGTACATTGCTGCCTCCTCAGGCATGAAAACCGGGTGATCGTGGGCGTGACCCTGGCCTGCTCGCTGCCCCTCAACAGGGAGCAGGCCAGGGTCACGCAGCTCGACGCACAGGAAGGTTGTGCGGAGCAGGCGCACCCCGCCCGCCAAAGCCGGGGTGCGCGTCTTAGAAAGCGGGTTCCATCAGTGGGAGCCACGCCGCCTGGGTCGTGTGCAGCGCATACCGGGCGGCGTCCAACGCGTGGTCGTCGACCTTGACCGGCGCGTCGTCGCCGCGCTCAGCCTTCTTGTCGTCCCAGGCGTACGACCCGACCTCAGACAGGAACCCGTCGCAGGACCGGTGGATGCGCAGCTGGTCGGCGGCCATGAGGTTGCTGACCGTGCGGATGCCGTCGAGCACCGAGTTGTTGCCCATGGTCGGAGCGAACCCGTCGCGGTACAGCTGCTGAATGAAGCTCGCGGCGGACGGGTCGACGATCACCCACTGCGGCCGCACCCCGTAGGTGCCCGGCCCGTAGGTCTCGGGGACGCGGTCCAGCCAGTCAGTGAGCCGCTGCGAGTACTCGGCGTCGGTGAGCTGCCGCCTCTCCTTGCGGGAGTCCCACCGGAACTCCGACGCGAGGTAGATGCGCCGCTGGCCGGCGTTGTCCGGGGTGGACACGCCCACCAGGAGCGCGTCCAGCGGGTTGACCGTGCCGTAGTCGACACCCACGCTCAGCCACTTCTCCATCGGGGGAAGCGTGTCGACGACGTGCAGGTCAGGGTCGAACATGTCGTAGATGGCGCCCTCGGCCATGACCCAGAGCCCGAGGATGAAGCGCTTGTACCAGAGCCCGGTGTATTCCTTCTTCAGCGACGACACGTACTCGGGGTCCAACCCGATGTTGTCGTCGAGGGTGAAGTGCCAGTGCTTCAGGTTGAGCTCGTGCGCCCGGTCGAGGAACTGCCGCTTCAGCCAATGGTTAGGCGCGTCGGGATTGGTGGTGGCGAACAACATGGCGCCCTTGATGCTCAACCGGGCGAGCAGCTGGTCCCAGAACTCCCGCTCGATCAGCGTCGCCTCGTCCACGTACGCCCCGGCGCAGGTCATGCCGCGCAGCCGGTTCTCCGACCGGGAGTCGTTCGAGGAGATGATCTCAACGCGGCGGCCCATGATGTTCGCGGTCGGCGCGCCTCTGGTGTAGAGGATGCGCCGCGACAGCGGCCCGGTGATCGCCGGGTCCATCAGCGGGTCGAACACATTTCGCGCGATCGTGTCGCTGGTCTTGCCGACGACCACGAGCGACCCACCGCGGGGCGCGTTCGCGATGTAGATCAGCCACCTGAGCAGGCTCGCGATCGTCTTGCCGGAACGGATCGCACCCGACCAGATGTTCAGCCGGGCCGTCGACTCGGCGATCGAGCGTTCCTGCTTCGGCGACAGAGCCAGGATGCCGGGGTTCACTCGTCGCCCGTCCCGATCTCCGCGATGATCTCGGCTTCGAGGATCACGTCGGTGTCCGGGTCCGGTACGGCGTGCCGCTGCTGGAGCTGCAGCAGCATGTTGCCCAGCAGGGAAGCCATGTCGGTGTCGGCGACGCCGTTGCGGTTGATCAGGTCCAGGCCCAGGAGCGTCGACCGCTTGTTGATGACCTTCAGGGCGGCTTCGCAGGCGTTGATGTCGCCCTTGATGACCTTCGGCCACAGACTCGCCATGATGCGGTCCAGCCGGTCGATCTCCATCTTGAGCAGCTGCTCAGACGCCATGTGCTCGGCCTTGGCGGCCTTCTGCAGCGCCCGGTCGATGTCCTTGGACACCGCGGCCGCGCCCGAGTAGCCCAGCCGTTCCGCGATGACCGTTGGAGACACCCCGGCGATCCGCATCTGCACCGCCTGGTGGCGCCGCTGCGAAATCTCCACCTGGCGCGACTTGCTGACAACCATGAGGGGACTCCGTTTTCTACGTGGCGTGCGCTCGCAGCGCGGCCAGGACGATCTGCGCGGTGGTGGCGTCGCCGTCGCGGGCTCGGATACGGCCGAGCAGGGCGGTCACCTCGTCGTGCTCGGCGGCGGTCAGCGTGAGGATCAGGTCAGCGGTGACCCCGGCCTTCGGGCGCGGGGGCGGCGCGTCGCCTATCTGGTCGTCGTCGTCCAGGTCGCCGTCGTCCTCGTCGTCCTCTTCGTCGTCGAGGTCGGGGCGCGGCCGGCTGCTCGACGGCGGCGCGTCGGTGGCCGCCGCCACGGCGGGGCGCGGCGCGGCCGGGGCGTCAGCGACGATTTCGATACCGCTATCAAGGTCGTCGAGCAGGTCGGCCAGGTCGTCATCGGACCAGCCAGTACCGTCGAGGTCGGGCAGGCCCCGCAGCAGGTCCGACAGGACCTGCTCGTCGTAGCCGCCGAACTCAGCCATGCGGTTGTCCGCGAGCATGATGCGCTTCGCGGTGTCGTCGTCCACATCGACCACCAGGGCGGGGACCTGCTCCAGGCCCTTGGCCTGCGCGCCGCGCCAACGGTGCTCACCAGCGATGATCCGCATCCGGCTTTCCTGGACAAGGACACTGCCGAAGAAGCCGTTCCGGTCGATCGACTCGGCAATCACATCGACGTCGCCGCGGTGCGGGTTGTCCGGGTGAGGTTCGAGGTCGCTGACCGGCACGAGCCGGTAGGTCTGGGGAACGAGGGCCGTCACATCGACTCCGGAGCGGGGGAAGGATGGTTGATCGTGAACGACAAGCAGCAGCCCGACTGGGCGAAGATGCAGGAACAGCTCCGGGCCGGCTTCGCCGAGGTCGGCAAGGCGCTGGAGCAGACCGGCCGCATCTGGGTCGCGCAGGGCTCGATGGGGTGGGCCTTCAGGGGTGACCTGGAGAAGCTTCGCGAAGCTCTCGACGCGATGTCCCCCGAGCTGGTCGCCGAGGTGTCCGCCGCTGCCGCGCTGCTCGGGTCAGCGTGCGACGCCAACCTGGCGCGGAGAGACGTGTGACCGACGTAGCCGTGTGGCGCTCAACCTCTGGAAATCCGGTGTCTTGGTAAACCAGACCTGACGCCTGCACGTCTCACAAAGATCACTATCTAGCCATGGAGAGCCACCGCATGGGCCAGCCCCCCTATCCGAACCAGCCGCCCCACGGCCACCCGCAGCAGCCGTATCAGGGGCAGCCGTACCCGCAGCAGCCGCCGTACCCAGGTCAGCCGTACCCGCCACAGCCACCCGGGCCGCGTAAGAGCGTGACCAAACAGCGGGGCTTGTCGGCGAAGTCGCACACGTTCCACCTGGTGCTGACCATCTTCACGTGCGGCCTGTGGGGCTTATTCGTCTGGCTCCCGCTGTGGATCTTCCGGATGGTCGTCCGCCGCAAGCAGGTGACCAGGCACCACTACTGACGCGCTCGGACGCATCCCCGCGCCAGCGCCGACAGCTTCTTGCCGTCGTCGGCGCGGGCCTGCGAATCAGCTGCCCACCAAGATGACGCCCCGCTCGATCAGCGACCCGGCCACCGCGACCATGAGCCGCTTGTTACGGTCGGGCACCTGGTCCCACGGCACCGCCGAGTCGCGGCGCGTCTCGTACCCGAAGTCCAGGGCCAGCTCCTCGTACGCCTCATGGAACGCGCGGGCGACCTGCTCAGCTTCCGACATCAGCCCGCGGTCTTCAGTCGGCGCGGGAACACCGAGCCCCGCAGCCGGTAGAACTCGCCCGCCCCGTCCCGCACCACCCAGTCGCCGATCACGGCGCGCCGGAAACCTTCGTGGGTGTCGATATCGATGCACGTACCGGACAGGCCGACCTTCGCCGCCTCACCCACGACCAGGTTCTTCTGGCCTTCCTGCTGAATCCACGCCGCCACCTCGGGAAGGTTCTCCCCGGTGATCTGGACCGCCTCGACCTCGCCGTGCACGGGCACGAACCGCTGAACGTCCATCACTGCTCCATCTCTGTGGCGGCCGGCCGCCAGCCGTACCTTGTTCGCTGCTTCGACATCGCCGCGGCGATGGCCGCGCACGCGTCTTCCACCCACCGGTCCTGCTCGACGGCATCACCGGACACCTCGACCGACGCGCTGATCGTCGCGTCGCCCTTCCATGACCGGCGGTACGGGATGCCCTCGCGGCTGTCCCACTCCACCGACCACGACATTTCCGCGCGCCGCCTGCGGGGCCGGCCGAGACGGACCCGCTTGAGCTTCAGCCGTACCCAGTGCGAATCGCCCTCGGGCATGGCGACCAGGCCCATGCGCGGGTCGCCGACTTCCTCGTAGGAGTACCGCTTCGGGCCGAGCAGCTTCTCCACCAGGTCCAAGCTGACCCGCCCGCTCATCCACCGCGGGTCGGACCGCGACCAGTGACCTTCGCGGGCCCACAGCGACCACCGCACCGCCCAGTCCCCGATGGACACCTGGATCTCGCGCGAGTCGTACCCGGTCGGGATCAACCGGCGCTGCAACCAGGCGCCGAAACCCTCGGTGTGCCAGTAGAACGCGCCGAACGGCCACATGCGCAGGTGCCCCGACAGGACGTGCTCCGACCCTGCGGAGCCCACCGTCACCTCGGCCGAGAACACCCCGAACGTGCGACCCACAACGACCTCGGCGCCAAGCGTCCCGGTCGGCTTGCCCGGCCACGGGCCAGGCTTACCCGCGTCGTCGGCATGCTCCGGCCGGCCCTTCAGCCCCAGCATCTCGACGATCATGTCCGCCGCGATGATGCGGGTCACCGGAACATACGGGCCGTCGTAGGGCTGCCCGACCTGGTATTCGTTCGGGTCGAGACTGCCCTGCGGGTCGGGGCGGACACCGCACCGGTCGCAGCACACCCACCGTGCGACGTGACCGTTGTGCTCGCCGGGGACGCCGAAGCCGTCGACCACCGGACGGTGGCCACGGATCCGGCACCACAGAATCAGGCGGGGCACCTCGTGCACCCAGAACCCGCGGTGCATGAGGACGCCCTTGCGGTGGCCGTCTTGCTTGTCGTGGTCGGTGGTGTGCCACCAGGGCATGAGGGACTCCAAGATGTGAGGGGAACTACGAAAGCCGCGCAGTCCTTATCTTGAGTAGGTAAGATAAGAACATGGCAGGTCTACAACGCATCACCCAGCCGACGCTGGACGTCCTGGAGGTGCTGCTGCGCGCCTACGACGAGAACACGCAAATCCACGGGTGGGCGATCATGAAGCAGGTCAAACGCGCAGGTCCGACCGTGTACAACGTGCTCGACCGGCTCGAAGACGCCCACCTGATCAAAGGGGAATGGGAAGAGGTCGCCCCTGACGCCAACCGGCCGCGCCGTCGCTTCTACGAGCTGACCGGCGTGGGCGTCCCGGCGGCACGAGCCCTCCTCGCCGAACGTCGGCCAGTGGCTCTCAAGCCCAAGCCTGCGCTTGGTTTCCTCCGCCTCGGCTGGATGCACGGGCCGCTGGCGGGCGGTGGCCGGTGAGTGCGCAAGATTTCATCGTTGGCATTGGTGCCAGTCTGCTGGTCAACGAGTTTTGTGACGTCTCCCCTTGGGCAGCGCGGAAGCTCGTCATCTGGTCGGCCTACCTTCGATACGGGAAATCAGCGCGAGCAGAGACCCGCGCAGAAGAACTCGCCGCGCTGATCGACAGCCGACCGGGGAAGCTGTTTAAGCTGGTCACGGCGCTTGGCTTCACCGGAGGAGCGACCTGGACATACGTTCACCGTGCAGTGGTTATGTTCCTGCTGTGGTATCTGATTGCCACTACCCGACTGACCGTACGAGGCCGCAACGGAGATAGCGCCGTGGAGATGTCACTTTGGAAAGCACTGAAGACGGCGCAGCAAACTACCGATTGACCCAGATCGACTCAACCGCGAGGGCCCGCACGTCGGAGGAGGCCTGACGCACCCGGTAGTCGATACGCCGCCACCCGGACAACACCTCGTCGTACAGCTCCGACTGGTAACCCGACAGGACGACCGCGCCCTTGCAGGTGTTCAGGATGTCCAGGAGGCGCACGTGCTCGTCGTCGGCGTCCATCTCCTTGACGTACCTGCCCGAGCCGGCCGTGTTCCGCGTCGACCGGAGGTAGGGCGGGTCCAGGTAGAACGCCGTCTGCGGGGAGTCCATGCGACCGATCAGCTCCAGGGCGTCGCAGTTCTCAATGAACGCCTCCCGCAGCCGGGCCGCGTGCCAGCGCAGCGCCGCCCCCATCCGCTTCGCGGTCATGGGGTTGTTCACCCGAGTGCGTGACGTCGGCCGCCGCCACGACGCCCCGGCTTCCCCGGAGCGGGACTGCGTGCACTGAATCCACCAGCGGCGCGCCCGCTCAAGGTCGGTCGCCGTGGCGTCGCCCAGCTTCGCGGCCTTGTGCTCGGCGCGGGCGTACGGGGTGAGCTGGATGGCGCGTTGCAGCTCGCGCGGCCGGTCGCGCAGTGTCCGCATGAACGCCACGAGGTCACCGTTGATGTCGTTGATGGTCTCGATCTTCGCGGGGCCCTTGGCGAAGAACACCGCGGCGGACCCGGCAAACGGCTCGCAGTAGACCTCGTGCTTGGGCAGCAGCGAGGCGAGGAACGGGGCGAGCCGGCCCTTGGCGCCGTAGTACTGGAACGGAGGGCGCAGCGCCACGGCGGTCCTCCTTGAGGGGGTGCATGCGGAGAGCCGGTGCCCTTGAGGGGTCACCGGCTCTCGCCATCGTTTTGTCGTTATGTCGCTGACCAGCGGAAACGCGTGAGATCGTTTCTAAGCTGATCATCTTATGAGTGATCCACTGACACGCGGACAGTCGTGATCATGCGTCAGGAGCAAGCTCAGACGCGCGCATGACGCGCGAACGGTGACCGGAAACGGTACGCCTGCGAAGAATGCGAAGAATCGCACCCAGCCGCGCGCCCATCAGTCCTCGACACCCACCACATGCCACACCCCGCCGCGCATCACCAGCTCCACCACCGCGTCACGCTGAACCCCGTGCGCCCGCACCCGGAAGTGCCGCACCCGCAGCTCCTCCACGTCCAGGCCCGCGTTCTCCGGCGCCCACCAGTCGTCCAACGTGTCCCACGGCGGATCCAGCACCTCCGCCACCGCGAAGGTATGACCCCACGCGGTGAACCGCGCAGGTATGCCCTGCTCGTCGAGGTCGACCGTGGCCGGCTGGTGGTAGCGCCGCATGTCTACTCCGTCACGGCCGCGACCAACTGGGAAGGATCTCTTTCCAGTTGGCGGCCCCGCTCCAGGTAGAGCAGCGTCGTGTCGAACGATTCGTGCCCGAGCGCGTCCTGGATCTCGCGCGGCTTCGCCCCGGCCTCCTCGGCGAGCGTCGCCCAGGTGTGCCGCAGCGTGTGCGGATGCACCGGCGACTCGATCCCCGCTTGCCGGGCGATCCGACTGACCAGCTCCCACGCCTTCTCCCGGCGCATCGGCCGGCTACCGGCCGTCGCGAACAGCGGTCCCCGAAAGTCCCGCAGCTCCACCCCGGCCCGCGCCGCCCGGTCCGCGAGGTAGGCGTCCAGCGCGTACGTCGTCTCCACCGGCAACCGCCGCACATGCGGCTTGTCGCCCTTCAACGTCAGCCGCAACGTCCGGAAACCACGCGAATAGCCCAGGTCCTCGATCTGCGCGTCGACCGCCTCCGACACCCGGATGCCGACCTGCACCAGGAGCCGGATCAGCGCGGCCGTGCGCAGCTGCGCCGACCCCGTGTCCTTGTCGGCGGCCTCGATGAGCCGGTGCGTCTCCTCGCGGGTCAGCGCGCCCGTCTCCGAGTGCTTGGCCGGGATCTTCGGCCGGTCCGCCTCCGCGAACGGGTTCCGCGTCGCGGCGTCGTTCTTGATGAGGTACCGATACCACGCCGACGCCGTCGCCATTGCGCGCGCGACCGTCTTCGGCTTCGGCGGAGCCTCACCCTTCTCAACGGCGCGCTCGACCAGCCACCTCGCGAACAGCTCGGCGTGCCGGACCTTCATCTCCAGCGGGTCCAGGCCCGTCCGCGCGCAGTAGGTGAACCACTTGCGGATGTCGCGCCGGTAGGAGTCGCGGGTGTTCGCTGACCGGCGGGACTCCAGCCACATCGCCGTGATCTCCACGACGACCTCGGGGAGGTCCAGCGGGAACGCGACCTCGCCGCCCGGGCGGACCGCAACCTCGGCGGTCACTCGCCCACCTCGTCGGCGCCGGATTGACCGGCTTGACGACTGCGCTCGAACGCGGCCTTGGTGCGGGCGCGTAGCTCAGCGATGGCAATGTGCCGGTCGTCGCGCAGGTCAAGCTCAGCGGCGACGCGCTCGGCGACCCCGGAGGCCTGAGCCCAGACAGAGTGATCGTTGCCAAGGAGCCGCTTGAGGACGAGTAGGTCGAGGGTGGGTGCGGCAGCGTACGGGCGGTCGTCGTGCTCCACGGGCGTCTCTTTCGCGAGGGGTCGAAACGATCTCTCGCGAACGTAGCACAGAGGGGAACATAACCGCGATTATGTTCCTGTCTTAGCGATCTTGATGCGATGCAATTGATGATCGCGATTTGGTCACTTAGTACCACCGGCTGATCACACTTCGATCTAATTGCCTCATGCACCTTTTGGCC
The DNA here is from genome assembly GCF_049674955.1 of Sphaerisporangium viridialbum. GTDB lineage: Bacteria > Actinomycetota > Actinomycetes > Streptosporangiales > Streptosporangiaceae > Sphaerisporangium > Sphaerisporangium viridialbum. The sequence continues at coordinate 5,636,631 of NZ_CP187232.1, forward strand.
GGGATGCACCTCGCGCTTTTCGAGGAGCCCGCAAGTCTCACCGACATGTTGCAGGGCTGGGGCACGGTCGCGGGTGTCATCGTTGCCGCTGCGGCACTCCTGCTTGGCATACAACAGAATAGGCGTGGACAACGTGCTATCCGGGCAGCCAAGGAAGACCCGGCCACCACCCTCAAACGCCGCATCGAGCGAGTCACCTTGGCATTCGTCGAGGCCGCAGAACTTATGGACGAACTTCAGCGCGACCTCGAAGCCCAACAGGCTGTCCGCCAAGCGCTCATCGCCAAAGCCGAGGAACAGCAGCAGCTGCTGGCGGTCAATGAAGAACAGGCCGAGAAAATCCGGCAGATCCTCGTGAGTGAGACCAAGTCCAACCTCCGCGCGGAGCAGCGAAGGGAGTGGATGTTCGCCGCCCTAGGCTTGGTCATGTCTATCCCTATCGGCATCTTGATCAATCTGATCACTTAGACTGCGGCGCCGGCCTTCCGCCGCGCCCCACCGCGAGTCCGCAGCGTGGCGCCCGCCTCGGTCAGCAGCCGGTGGACGAACCCGTACGAACGGCCCGTCGACAGCGCCAGCTCACGCACCGACTCCCCCGCCGCGTACCGGCGCCCCAGCTCGGACGCCAGCTTCTCCCGCTCCGCGCCCGACACTCGCACGTGCTTCCTCAGCACACCAGCCATCAGCACATCCTTCCCATGCGCTAGACCACTTCACGCGGCCGCCGCGAGCCGAGCCCGCAACGCGTCCCGCAGCTCCGCAGACTCCGGTACAACCTCGCCCCGCCAAAGGCAGGCCTCGATCGTCGCCAGGTCCTCGAAGTCGTACACCACCTCGCGGCCGGCCCGGCCCAGCTTCCGCGCGTCATACCGGCGCGCCCACTGGCGGATCGTCACCACCTCGCGGCCCAGGCGGGCGGCCGCGGTCTTCGCCGTCGCAGGGAGCATGAACACCCCCAGACAACGAAAAAGCCCCCGAACCGTCAACCAGTCCGAGGGCACACGTCTCTCCGTCGCGCCGAAGTGTTACACAGCCGCTGACCAGGCGCAAGCCGACAGCGGCCGTCACGCTATTTCAGGATGCCTAGCGGCTGCCCGGTGACCTTCTTCCTGACGTCTTCGTGGTCCACCACCAGTTTCTCCGGCGGTGCGGAGACGGAGACCCTGGCGCCCCACCTGGTGAAGGTGCTGTCCGTGCTGACCTTGATGAAATCGCTCTGGAAAGGGAGGGTGACATCGGTGGTCAGCCGTTTGACAAGGCCTCGGGAGTCCAGCCAGAGGGCATAGGTGACCCTGTCCGCGCCCTTGCCCGCGGACACTTCGACCGCCCCGTACTGCTCACGGAAAGAGGGCGACACCGTGGCGAGTTGCTGAGTCTTGATCGAACCCCTCAGCACCCCGGCGCGATCGGTCGTGACGCCTTTCATGATCGCTTCGAGCGTCGGGGTTTCCAGGATGTCCATCACTGTGCCCCAGGGGGCCTGGTCTACCGGCACGTAGCGCACCCATTTCTTGCCGTGGGGCAAGTCGCCGGCGAAGCCTGCGCTGGAGGCGTAGCCTACTCGTCCTACCGTGATCATCCTGGTGGGTGAGTTGTCGGCGAGCAGTTGCTCGCGCAATTTCTCGGGATACAGGTCGAGGAAGCGCTTGCTGTAGTGGACGTTCTCCGTGATGTCCGATGCCGCCTGACCGCGAGGATCGAACTTGATCACACCGGCCTGCCTGGACTCGGCGGGCCTGTCATCGGGAAATGTCATCCTGATCGATGTGGCGATCCGGACGCCGTTACCCGTAGTGAACTGAGCCTTGAGCGCCGCGACCGGGTCGGTCTCCGACGTGGCCTGCGCGGGAGTGATGGCGGCCATGACAACGCTCGCGGCCAGGACGAGGGCGCTGACAATTCCCTTCACGCGTTCCCCTGTCTGTGGATGTCGATTTCGACGATTCGGGCCCGCAAGGCAATGTGACCACGGCCATCGGAAGGCAGCCGGAGCGGCGCGGCGGGCATTGGGCGTCGCAGCCCATTGCCCGGCACGATGAATCCGCACTGCCCGGCATCCTCACCTGGCTTCGCCGTCGATCCCAGCGATCAACATATACCGTGGTGCTCGACCTTGCGAGGTCGTTCACCGTCGCACCCGGTCAAGACGGTCCTCGGAACGTCCTATCCAGCCTCATCCTTCACGCGGCCCGACGCCTCCGACTCGCTCACATGCGCCTGGCACGCCGAACACACATAGAACCCCGACCGCGCGTCCCAGCGCAGCGACCGCTCACCACACCGGCACCGCGCCGGCGACCACCCCGGCGGCTCATCCCCCACCACCCGCTCCAACCTGGTCCGCCACAACAACGCGAACTCCACCAGGTCCACCAGGTCCTCGCGGGCCAACACCGAGTCCAAGCGCTCCACCAGCCACGCCACCGCGCGCGACCTCGCGACCGCCGACCGGGCGCCCACCATCCGCTGCGGCGCCAGCAACCGGGCCCGCGCCCGATCCTCGAAGTTCACCAGGCCGCCCGTCAACTCCTCCAGCAGCTCCCCCACCGGCGACGGCGAACCCTTCGGCCTGGTCCCCGACACCCGCGACCACTTCGACGGCGGGCGAAACCCATCCGCCTCGCGCGCCAACTCCGCGCCGAACACCTCGACCTCCAACAGCGCGGCCCGCACACTCGACCGGCACCGGCCACACACCAGCGGCTCCCCCGGTCGCCACGACACCTCAGGCACCTCCGGCTCCGCAGGAGGCCCCCCCACCTCCCCCGCAGCCACCCACGCGTCCACCTCGTCAGCATGCTTATCGCGCGCCCGCTCAAACGCCGACCACAACCGGCGCGACCTGCCATTACACGGCCCAACACACACACCAGACACGGCACCACCCGAAGGCCAGAGGGAACGCCAACACCCTACAAGATCAACTCCTTTCCGCAGGTACCAAGCCGCAGGGGGCCAGCCGGCCCCGCCGACAGGGGGGGCCGGGGGCGCGCGAAAGCGCCGATAGCGGCTCGGCTATCGGCGCTCGCGCGTCGCTCGGCGCTACGGTCGCGCGTTCGCTCCGCTCCGCTCGGCCAGGCTCCGCGCGCTGTCCGCGAGTCGCTGAACGTCGCGCCACTGGTTCGCGTTCGTCGCGGCGCGCAACGCTTCCAACAGTCCGATCGCGGCGGTCACGTACTGGCGCGCGGCTGCGTCGGCGTATCCGGCGCGGCGCTCGATCGCCAGAAACTCCACACTGGACCACGCAACGAACACGGTCCCGTGGTCGGTGCGCTCCACGCTCACCGCAAAGTCGTAGCGGTGGGCGGCCAGTACGCGGCCGACCGTGGCGGCGACGTCGCGCGCCAACATCAGCCGGTCGCGCGCCTCCTCCTCGGCGTCCATGAGCTGGACGGACGCAAGCGATGCGGTGAACCGGTGACCGTCCCTCTCCAGGGTGAACGCTCCCCATGCCGCACCGATGGCGGGTCCGGCGATGGTGTAGTTGCCGTGGCGGGCGCGGTCCTTGCCGTTGTAGGTGACGCGCGTTCCGCGCGGAAGGTAGGCCGTAAGTGCGTCGCTGGCTTCCTTGGCGAACTTGATCACGCCGCGCTGGAGCATGCTCCCAAGCTCGCACGGAACCCCGTGCGGGTCGCACTTGTCGCACTCGTTGCGGTGCTCTCGCTGGGCCGTCAGTGCGTTGTACGCGGCATCTCTGGCCAGTTCGGCGCGGTCCCTGCTGATCATGTCTGGTCCTCTCGTGGCGTTGCGTGTGGCGTTGGGGTGGGGCGGGGGGCCCGCAGTATCGGCGCGGGCCCCCCGCCTAGGTGGTGCTACGCGTCGGCCTTGGCGGCGTCGGCGTCTGCCTTGGCGGCGGCGTCGCTCTCACGGGTGAAAGCGGCGATCATGTCGCCCACCTGCTCCCACGTGAGATCGCGGTCCGCCATCACCTCGGCGTAGTTCTCCGAGGTGTGAGGGGCCTTGAACTTCTCGGCGAACTTCCACACCTGGCGAACGGCCGTCAGATCGGCCGTGCGCTTGGCCTGGGCCTTGCGGCGGGCTTCCGCCTGCTTCCTGTGGTCTTCCATGCTCGGAAGCTCCGCGAGGAACTTCTGAACGCTGGCGGCGCTGGTGCCGGGCACCTTGCCAAGCTCCTTGATGGTGGCCTCACCGAAACCGACCTGTCCGGCCACGTGCATACCGATCAGGGCGTACGTGGTGAACTTCGCCGCGTTCTTGCCGGTGCCAAGCGTCGCGATGCACGCGGCGGGAACGTCGGTGATCTCCGCACCGGTCATGATGCGGTCGGCAATGCTGCTCTCCGTCTCCGACAGAGCAAGCTCCGACAGGCGGCCGGTGGCGGCCAGTCCGAGCACGACGAAACCGATCGGGCGGCTGATGCCCATGCGGCCGAACGTCTTCGGGTGGCGGTCGCTGATGTGCTCGATGGCGTCGAACAGTTCGGCGGGGTTGGTGCTGATCTCCACTTGGGGAGTCCTTTCGTGGGTGCCCCCCGGTCGGTCCGGGGGGCGGGTTGGGCTAGGTCGCGGTTGCGGCCTAGTCGTCTTCGGGATCGGTAGCGGTTCCGCTATCGACGGGCTGCGCGGTCTCCGTCTCGGCGCGGCGGCGGTACCACCAGACAAGCCCTGTGAGGGCTGCGGCGGCGATTCCAGCGCCGATGAACGGCAACAGCGGTTCGGTGCCCGATACCGGGGAGGCGTTGATCTCATCCGTCCCTGGCGTGGTGCTCGGGTCCGGTCCGGGTGTCGGCGTGACGGAGGGTCCGGGCGCGGCCGTGGGGGTCGGTCCGGACGGTCCGGGCTGTCCGGGGGTACCCGGCTTGCCTGGCTGTCCGGCGGTTCCCTGCTGGCCTACGGGTCCGGCCTGCCCTGTGGCTCCCGTGGGTCCGGGGGTACCTGCGGGGCCGGTCGGTCCGGCGGTGCCGGTCGGTCCGGGCTTCCCGGTGTCGCCCTGCTGTCCGGCGGGTCCGGACGGTCCGGGGGGTCCGGACGGTCCAGGGGAACCCTGTGCGCCCGTCTCTCCCTTCGGTCCGGCGGGTCCGGTGTCGCCCTTCGGTCCGGCGTCGCCCCTTGGTCCGGTGGTGACGGTCGGTCCGGGGGTTCCGGCGGGTCCGGGTTCGCCCTGCTCGCCCTTGTCGCCCTTGTCGCCCTTGGATCCGGGCGGTCCGGCGATTCCGGCGGGTCCGGCCTCGCCCTGCGGTCCGGCGGGGCCAGGCTCTCCGGCGGGTCCGGGGGGTCCGGGCTCGCCTGCTGGTCCGGGAGGACCGGTCACGTACACGGTTGCTGTCGGCTCTGCGTCGACAAGCGCCATGGTGACCCCTCCCTGTGTGTGTAGGGCAGCGATCGTCAGGGCCGCGCCAATGGCGCTCCCTGCGATGGCTGCCGTTCGTCGTGTCTGCACATGGACAAAGGTATGCCTGACCTAGACATGTACGGGACCAGTACGGCTAACGGTTCGGACCCAAGTTGATCACAGGTTGATAACACGTTATTTCCGCTGGTCACAGCGTTGCAGTGCACGCGTGTTCGGAAAAACGGCAGCTTGGCCATCTTGTCCATTGGCACGAAACCAGACCATTACGGCCCTGTCGCCGGCGCAGCCATGTCCGGGCCCCTTCAACGACTCCTGAAAGCTCTGAGAGCGTTTCTAAGCGTTTTGGATCTTGGGGGGTGGTCCTACTACCGGACAGACGGTGTTCGTGTCTGTGCGTTGCTCTCAGCGCGCTCTAGACGGTGCGTCGTATGTCGCGCGTCGCGTCAGATGCGTCTAGACGCGTCTCAGAGCACGACAAAACCCATCAGCGACGAGGAGGTGGGCTCCGGCCGTGCTGATGGGTTTCGGTCGTTCTGGGGTGCCTCTCAGGGCTTCTGCGCCCGTCCTCGGTTCACTTGCGCGTGGTGTCGCTCACCGCCTGCCCCGCGTCGGCCCTGGTCGTGGGGGTGGGGGTCTTGCTGTCGTGCGCCAACGGCTTCTGCCCGCGGGTGGCGAGCCGGTACAGCGCGACGAACGGGATGACGAGCAGTGCGGCGATGAGGGCGAACGGCCACGCGGTGACTCCCATGGCGCGCAGTTCGGGGTCGCCGCCGGTGAGGTTGTACTTGCGGTCGATGTGGATCGCGAGGCGGGCGGTGATGGTGAAGCCCGTCATGTAGATGCCGACGACGATCAGGGCTTGCCACAGTGGGTTCATTCGGGGTCCTTCCTGGCCTTGCGGTCGGCTGCGCAGCTGCGGCAGGGCTCGTCCTGGTGGTGTGTGCTGCAGCGGCCGGCGGGTGCCGCCGCGGTGGTGGGTGGTTCGGGCAGGTAGGCGTGGGGGTCGGACTGGAGTGCCCGCCGGATGTAGGCCTCGTGGTTACGGACCCGGCCGCGGCCTTTCGCGAGGATCGTGGTTCGGACCCAGGCGGCGTGCTGGGGGGTGATGGGTGCAGCCGCGAGCGGAGCGAGTAGGCGGCTGATCATCTGGTCGACCTGGTGATATCCGTCCTCGTCGGTCTGGCCCGCGCGGTACGGCGGGATAGATGACTGACTAGATGTATTTGTCTCTGGGACGGGACGGGACGGGACGGGGTTACGAACACTTGGCGAACGTTCACGGGAACGTTCGGAGGTTGTTCGGTCGCTGTTCGCGCGAACATTGTCGGTTTTGTCGGGCGGTTCGATGGCCGCTGGTTCGTCTGTTTCCGCAGCTTGACCGCGTCGTCGCGCCCGCAGATTCCGCATCCGCTGCCTCGCTGCTTCGCGGTCCTCGCGCACCTCATCAGCAGTCGGGTTGTAATCGTCCCAGTCATGGAAAGTAAAGCCACTGTCAGCTCCGTTGCTGTCTCTTATCCACAGGCCACACGCGACGAGCTCGTGCGCCAGCTTCTTCGCACCGGGCATCAACCGGGGCAGGATCGCGTCGGGGATGAACCCGCCCGTGAGGTTCGCCGACGACCAGGACCCCGCCACGACCCACAGGCCGAGCGCCGCCGGCCGGGCCACCATCACCTTGCGGTGCGAGTGGAACGCGTCGTCGACCTTGAACCACGCCATGCCTCTCCTTCGTGTGACTGGTCGTTCTGATGGAGCCACCGAGGGAAGAGGCGTCGGGGCCACCGTAAGCGGTTCCGCTATCGGGGGTCATCTTGGTCTCGGTGGGCGGCCCGACAGGTCGTACATCTCGCGCTGCTCGGGGTCCGACAGCACGTGGTACGCCAACCCCACCTCTTGGAACCGTTCGGCCACACCCGGGTCGTGGTTCACGTCGGGGTGGAGCTCGCGGGCCAGGCGCCGGTACGCCCGCTTGATGTCGGCCTGCGTGGCGTCTTTGCCGACTCCGAGCAGGTCGTACAGGTTGCCCGCCGGCGGCCGCGGTGGTGGCTTCGGCGGCTTGGGCTTCTCCCGCTTCGGGGGTTTGCACGTCGCGACGTGCGGCATCATCAGCCGCTCATGCCTGGCCAGCGGCCGCTCCTTCGTGACGGCCCGCGACCTCAGCGCCCCGTGGACGTCCCGCCACACCGCGACGTTGCCCTTCGGGTCGGGGTCCAGGTTGACCAGCAGCCGGGCCCCGTTCTCGGTGGTGGTGAGCCGCGCCCGCTCCCCACACCCCCGCGGGCAGGCCCGCAGGTCAGCGCGTGAGAACACGCGTCTCCCCCGAATCGGTGACGATGACCTCGCCCAGGATCACGACGTAGCAGTAGTGGCCATCAGCCTCCAGGCAGGGGCCGCAAATCCCAGGGGTCTGCTCGACCCGTGCGGCATGGGGCTCGCACACGGGGCTGTCTGTCACGTGCTCGTGGATGCAGCCGATCCGGTACGTGCGCGTAGGTGCGACGGTGCAGAAGGGGGCGCGGGGTGAGTCCCCGACGGAGCACCCTGTCACCGTGCACCGCCGAGCTGCCCGAACAGCTTGTTGATGGCGGTGAGCTCGGCCACGGCCTGGTCGCGTTCCGCGCGCAGCTCGTCCAGCTCCTCCCACGCGTCGTCACGCTGCTTCCGCATCTTCTCCCGGTCGGCCTTCACCTCGGACAGCTCCATCCGGGCGGCGGCCGCGGCCTGCTCGGCCTGCGTGATCCGGACCTCGATCGCGCGCAGCGTCGCCAGCGCCCCTCCACCGGTCTCCACGGCCGGGGTCGCCGCCGGCGCGGCAGGCTTCGGCGCGGCCTGCTTGGGCGAGGTCGGCTTCGGCTTGGGCTTCGGAGCGGGTTCCGCTCCCTCTATGGGCTGGCCGTCGTCGACACGGGTCACCGTGAGTCCCCCGTCGTTCCACGTCTTCGCGACCCACCACACCGGGGGCTTCAGCTTGGGCCGGTGGCAACGGGTGTGCTCGGTCCGGTTGAGGTACTGCCGGACGTCCTGCACGTGCAGCGCATCCCAGTCCGGGCACGCTTCCCGGATGACGTCGATCAGCGCGCCGGTCCACATCACACCAGGGGTGCCGCCGTTGCTGAGTGGCTTGTCTCCCTGCACGGCGGCCAGTTCCCGCAGGATCTCCCACAGCGCTTTGGAGTCTCCGGCGATGTCGCGGGCCGGACGTACGATGCGCGCGGTCTCGCCGAGCTTGGGCACTGAGTGGTCTCCTTCTGCGGTGGGCTGTGCGGGGGTCAGGTAGTCGATGACTTCTGCTTCGCGGGCGTGCAGCATGTCGGCGTAGCTCTTGGCGTCGACGGGGCCCGGCGTGTGGAGGATGCCTCCGGACACGTACGGGCGCAGTCCATGGGCTCGGGCGGCGGCGACGAGGTTCTCGACGTTCCACCAGGTGTCGCGGTCACGGGGCATGAGTTCGTCCTGAGTGGCGGTGGCGGTGGCGGTGGTGTTGGTGGCGGCGACCATCGGGCTGGCTGTGGCGGCCAGGCCCCGGACGGCTGTGCGGTAGTTGCGGATGCCCCGGCCGATGGCGCGCAGCGGGACGTCGATGTCCCTGCCGTTCGCAGGGTTGGTGACCTTCCACGAGTCGCCGTCCTTGGCGACGTTGAGCTTCAGCCGCTCGGCTTCGGTGTCGAGCATCTTCTTGATGTCGGTGGCGCGGCTCATCGCTGCTCCATCTGCGACAGCTCCACGCAGGGCGGGCACAGGCCGAACAGGATGGCGAACGGGCCGACCGTGACGGTGTTCGAGGAGATCAGCCCTTCGCGGGTGCCGCACCTGTCGCACGTGTCGGGTGCCCGGTGGACCCGGTTGAAGCAGTCGGAGCACACCACGACACCGGGCCTGCTCAGCTCACCGAACGCCGGGCGGGGGTTGTCCAGGTGGACGCACGCCCTGCCCGATTCGCCGTAGACGGCCGTCATGAATTCGGTGATCGTCTGGTCCACCCACCCGCGCGGGTTCTGGTATTTCGGGGCGCCGGGGGTGACGTCGAGGTGCTGGTGCACCTCGGCGGCGGCTGCCTGGATCTGGTCGAGGATGGGGTTGGCGGTCATGCTGGTCTCCTCCATACGGGCATTCCGAGGTGCTGGGCGAACGCGGCGGTCCCGGCCGCGCCGCGTGACTGCGGGTGCAGGTGGGCGATGACGCCGTGGCGGCCGCCGCGGGCGAGCACCAGGCCGACCATGAGTCCGTTGCGGTACGGGCCGGCAGCGCGTCGCAGCTGCGGGATGCGCCACGGCGCGGGGTGTGTTTCGACGATCACGCCGGGGGCCTGCTGCCCCCATTCGTAGGCGTGCCGGTCGCCCCCGCCCGGCTCGTTCTTCTCGGGGTCGTAGCCGACGACCAGGCGCAGCGGGCCGACCCGCTCGCGCAGCATGGTCAGGTCCTCGCGCACCCGGTCACGGCTGGTGCCCCGGAACCCGGTGTACAGCAGGTTGAACCAGTCGGGTTCGGTCATACGGTCCCCCCGGTGTGGACACAGGTGGCGGTGGTTTCGCCGTGGATGGCCAGGTGGTCGGCGCACGGCCAGGTCTGGCAGGTGGTGTTCGTGCACTCCTGGACCGGCCGCACGGCGCACATCGCGCAGGACATGACGACCCAGTAGTTGACGTGCTCCTTGCAGGGCACCCACTTGTCGACCGTCGTCGGCTGGTGCCGAGCGTCGACCCTGGTGAGCGCGGCCCGGTTGTCGGCGCCGTGGTGCGGGCAGGTCAGCTCGGTGCAGCCCATCAGGCGTTCCTCAGCGTGGGCACGGTGATGTTGTTGATGATCATCAGGGTGACGGGCTTGATGTCGGTCTTCTCCCAGACCGCGTAGCCCTCGTCGTTCCGGACGGTCTCGCCGTTCTCGTCCTTTACGATGCGCCGGTCGCTGCGGTAAAAGTCGCGGGAGCCACGCCCGGTCGGCTGGACCTTGACGCGGGTCACGCGGTTGCGCCCCGATGCGGCCTGGTGCGCCGGGTTCTCCGGGTCGAAGCGCTCCCACCTGATCTTGTCGTCGCAGCCCCACACGACGTCGTAGATGTCGACGACCACGGCCTCCGCCATCTCGCAGGACCGCCCGGACATGCGCGGGTAGAAGATCGTCGTGCCGACCGTGTACGGGTTGCCCCGCCAGTCGGTGATGGTGCGGGGTTCGGTCTCCGGGGTGGAGTCTTCCGAGGTGTGCATCAGTGGTTGTTCCTTCCGAGGGTGGTCCAGTCGGTGTTGGCGGCCTCGTCGACGAACACGTGCGTGATCCGTGCGCCCTGGTGTCGCGCTGCGTGGGCCTGCCGTACGGCGTCCTTGGCGTCCCGCACCGCCTGCTCATACAGCTCCCAGTCGGCCGAGCGCCGCCGGTAGGTGAGGTTGACGCGGGACTTGATGTCGGACGGGACGAGACGCCAGTCGCGGGGGCACATCAGGTGGTCGATCGGGATCATGGCCTTGCAGATGGGGCGCATCGCGCAGCCGTGGTAGATCGGATCCCCGCGCTTCACTCGGCGTCCTTTCCGGCGTTGCTGCGGCGCGCAAGCATGCGGGCCTTGATCTGCTTGTCGGTCGGTGGCGTCCACTTGTGCCAGCCGGCGGCGTGCTCGAACCTCTGGCAGTGGCCTTGCTTGTCGGCTCCGCACCAGCGGCAACCGCCCGGCGCCGGGCTACTCATGGCCGAACCTCGCCATGCGGCGCTCGCGACGCGACAGGTTCAGGCGCAGGCCGAAGGTGATGTACCTGCCGGTGCCGCGCTGATGCGGGATCCACTCGGCGGTGACGTAGCCGCCGCGTTCCACCGGCAGCGTCCGCAGCGTCTCGATCAGGTCGTACAGGTACATCGGGTAGAACTTGTTGGCCTCGTCGAGCCACGTCACGTACGCGGCGCTGCGGCCACGGACGAACTCGGCGAGACGTAGTCGCGCGGTGAACGGCTTAGCGATCCGCCACACCACTTCGCCTTCGGGCACCCAGGCGGTGCGGAGCAGGTTGCCGTACTCGTCCCACGGGATGGGGACTGCGACCTCCTCGCTGGCGGTCATGTCAATCGCTGCCATCAGCGGTGTCTCCGTCCTCGGGGCGGCGCGGCAGTGCCTGACGGGCGAGGGCTGCGCCGCGCGCGTAGGTGTCGGGCTTCGGTCCGGGGCCCGGCGGCGGGGGCGGCTCCTTGTATGTCCAGCCGCGCAGTTGGAGCGCTCTGATGAACTCGAACGCGAAGTCAGTGGTCGACGGCCGGTCGTCGGGTTCCTGGTGGTCGCGGTCGTAGACGCGGTGAGCGAGCGCCCTGATGGCGTCTTCGACGTGCTTGGGGGTGGTGCTCACGAGGTTCTCCTTTCGTCTCGGGTGCGGCGCAGCAACTTCCTGCGGAAGTTGGCGCGGTCGTCTTCGTTCATCCCGGCGGCGAACCCGTACTGGGCGGCGCCGAAGTCCAGGTGCCAGTCCAGGCACTCGGAGCGGACGGGGCAGTTCGCGCACACCTGGCCGGCTTCCTCCTCGCGCCGCTCCTTCTGGTGTTGCGTCTCTTTGTCCGCGAACTCACCGGGGCCGAAGAACAGGGACAAGGGCTTGCCCTTGCAGGCGGCCCGGTTGTGCCACTGGACGTTGGAGGTGGCCACGTCAGCGGCGCTTCGCGAGGAGGCCGAACGCGACCGCCGCCGCGCCGTACCGCTCCACCGTGCGGATTGACACGCCCATCGCGGTGGCGATGTCCTGCGGCGTGGTCCCCTTGTTGGCGAGCTGGACGTACTGGCCGACCTTGGCCCGGCTGCGGGCCGTGGATGGCAACCACGCAGGCTCTTGTTCCGAGGGAGGCAGGAGCACGTACCCGGCGTGTTCGAGCGCACCGAGGATCGCTTCAGCGGTCGGCTTGCCCGCTCGGAGGACTTCGGTGATGACTTCGGTGATGACCTCGGTCGCCTTGTCAGGCATCTTCGCCCACCTCCTTCCCTTGATAGCGGTTCCGCTTTCGGCGTGCGGTCACAGCCGGGGCCTCCTGTTCCGGGGGCGGTTCGTCGGGCAGCATCTGCTGGTGGCCGACGATCTGGCCGTCGACCTCGACCGGCTCACCGGGCGGCACCCGTCGCCTGCTCATGCCGACTCCGCGAGAGGCGTCGACTCCACGACAGCCAACGTGGCGGCCTTGCGCCGGAGGAGAGCTCGTTCGAGCGCGTCGGGCTTCACCTCAAGCCGTTCGGCGACAAGGTCCATGTTCACCCCGTCGTCATGCCGGACGAGCCGGTCAGTGGCGATGACGAACTCGGCGTCCTCGATGAGCGCCGCCCCGTTGCGTGTCGTCCGGAGCCCTTCCAGGGAGCCCCGATCCTTCAGCGTCCGCAGATGCGCCTTGCACAGCAGCCGTTCGTCGTGGGAGCCGCGGCCGCAATCGGGGTGCGCGCAGCGGACCACCTCCCAAGGCCTCACCCGCGGGTCGTCGATGGCGTCTGCCCACGCGGCGAGCGGGAACCAGCCTTTGCCTGCGGACCTGGTGAGGACTCCCTTGACGTGCCGTTCTGGCAGGTAGTCCAGCGGGTCCAGGTCGGACAGCTCGTCGGTGACATCGCGGATCCGCCGGGCCAGATCCACGGTCACCTTGTCGCTGCTCCCACCGCGCAGCACCTTCAGCGGGTACGGCGTCCCGGCGCCGCGACTGACGAACTCGCTGAGCGGCCATCCCTTGAGTGCGATCCCTCGCAGTCGGCGGGTCGCCCCGATGGGGTTGATCCTCTTGGTGCCGGGGAGGTCGTCCACGGTGACGGTAAGGATGATGTCGGCCACGTCCGCCGTGATGTGAGCCGGTGGCGGCAGCTGCCGGTACGGTGCGCCTTCGACGAGGTGCCGGATGGTGTTCGGGTTCACCTGGGCGGCCAACGCGATGGCCTCGTGGCTCACCTGCCAGACCGTCATCATCTCTTCTACATGAGCGCGGGCCGCAGTGGCATCGACGAGCCCGCGCCACGTTCCGAGGCGGATCCGCCTCTTGCGTTCCGCCGTGTACCGCCGCTTGGCGACGACGGCCGCTGACACCCTCACCACGACACCTCCGGCCAGCCCTTCACCTTGGCCAGCACCGCGCGCTGCGCCTTCGGCAGATCAACGACCGGATGTCCGAGCCAGTCCCAGCCCATCGCGTACATCCACCTCATTGCGACTCCTCTCCCATGCGCGACGCCCAGGTCTTGCCACGGCTGATCAAAGACACGTGGCTCTTGTGAATGCCAACCGCCCGTGCGATCAGCTCCTGCGGGACATCGGCCGATGCCAGTTCACGGATGGCGTCCACCTGATCTGCGGTCAGCTTCGCGCTGCCGTGCTCTTCGCCCTGGAGGGAAACCTGACGACCCTTCTGGTCCCGATCGGCGTTGTTATCCGCGATGGTGCCGAGAAACAGGTGCGCCGGGTTGCAGCACGGCGGGTTGTCGCATCGGTGGCAGACCTTCATCCCCTCTGGGATCGGACCGTTGGCGAGTTCCCAGGCGACCCGGTGGACGAGACGCATCGTGCCTCGGTCCCAGATCTGACGGTGGCCTGACCTCGTCGAGGCACCGCCGCTGTAGGGCCAGCACGCTTCCGGGGCCGACGTGTCGAGACGAGCAGCGAGGCGCTTACTCACTGGCGTTGACGAGCGGAGCCCCTTTCCTCGCCCACTCTTTTCAGCCACCGGAGCCTCCATCGGGAAGCTTGATCTTGCCGAGTACGGACCTGTTCTTCTCGGGCAGCGGGAATTCGGGGTGTCCCAGCAGATCGAGTCCAAGCCAGCGCATCCAAGCCGCGTCGCACTCGTCCTCGGTGGCGAACATCAGGCCGGCCCGCGACAGCGCCGCGGTGGCCATCTGGCTCTTGGTCGCGCCACCGTGGCCGGTCGCGTAAATCTTGACGTGGGTCAGGTTCACCAGGGCGACCTGGGCGCCTGCGCGCCAGCAGTTCAACCGGACCGCACCGCCGCACTCGGCCAGCCGGTGCACCGGGTTCCCTCGGATGCCGGCGGCGTAGTCCTCGATGACGGCGAGGGTCGGACGGTGGACCGCGATCAGCTCGTCCGACCGCCGGTCCACCAGGTCGAGGCGCTCCATGTCGTCGGCGAAGGTCCGCTTCCGGCCGCTCACCTTCTTCGCCTTGATGACCGTGGTCGTGCCGTCCGGCAGAGCCACACCGGACTGCTCAGCGGCCAGGTCCCAGCCCATCACACGGGGCAGTGTCACGCCTTCTCCTCCTTCGATGTGTTGAGCTTGTGCAGGTCGTGGTCGACCCAGAAGTCACCCCACTTGCCCTTGTCGGTGACTACCTGGTCGACCGGGCGCCGGGCTCGGACGTCACGACCGGCCCGCTTCCGGCGCACGTCAGCGCAGTGCCAGCGCCACGCGTACACGAGGATCCCAACGGTGATCAGCGCGCTGACCGCGCCGATCACCGTCAGGACGTCCCTCATCAGGGCGACGATGCTGCTCACGCAGCGCCGTCCGCCTGACGCTGGTCGAGCTTGGCCCGCAGCTGGGTCTTCTCTCTGGTGACCGCGAGCAGGTTCTGCTCGGCGTCGACGGCCCGCGAGTACAGCGCCGCGTTGTCCGCCTGCAGGTTGTTGACCAGCTTCTCGGCGGCCGCGTAGTGGGTCCGCAGCGTGGTCATCTCTTCGCTGGTGTCCCTGCGGGCGACCTCGATGCCGACGACGACACCGAGCGCGCACCCGACGAGGAGACACAGCAGACCGACGATGAGCACCCACACGCCACCGAGGATCGCGAGCCCGATCAGGCCCGCGATGCCGACGCCAGCGGCGATGCCCTTCTGGTACGGCTGGAGCTTCACGACTTGCTCGCGTTCACAGCGACCATCAGGCCACAACACGCGGGGCACTGGCCGTGTTCGGAGCAGGCGCACCCTCGGCCGGTGATCGCCACGCTGGCGCGTAGCGTGGCGATCTCCTCCTTGAGCCGCCGCACCTCGAGGTGCAGTTCCTCGGCTTCGGTCAGCGGCGGCCGGCCCTCGTTGGTCACCCAGCCGAACTCCGAAGGTCTCGGGTCAGTGAGCCGCGTCCCGGTGACCAGGTACAGCCGCAGGTCGTCGAGGATGTCGTCGGCGACGTTCCAGTTATCGCCGCGCGGTTCCCACTCGTCGCGCTTCCTCTTGATGAACGTCTCGACGTCCTCCGGCGGCAGCCGACGCGCGGCCTCCGACAGGGCATCGACCACGGACTGCGCGCCGCCCTGCAGCTGCGAACCGAGGAGTTGCACCGCGCGGTTGAGCCGGTCCACTTCGAGCAGCAGACGGCCCCGGTCCTGCGCGATCTGGCTGGGCGATCCGGTGGTCTGGGCGTAGTAGCCCATCATGTTCTCGTGCCGGTCGCGGATCGCCGCTAGCTCCGGCTCGGTGGGTGGCGCTGGCGCGGGTGTGAGGGGGTGACCCATGGTCAGCCTTCCTGTGTTGGTGTGGGGGTCGAGGGTCATCAGGCGTCGTCGCTCGCGCGGGCGTGGAGGACTTCCTTGCCGTTGTCGCTGTGGGCCGCGAGCTCGAACGCGGCGGCGTAACCGGGGAAGCCGGCCGCGAGCCGTGCCCGGTTGGTGGCGTCGGCCTCGGCGAACGCGGCGAGGAGCTGCTTGACGAAGGGACTGCCGGGGTAGCCGCCGACGCAGCCGAAATGGGATAGGACGTGGGCGGCGATCTCCGGGGTGATGTGCGGGATGGTCATTTGCTCTCCCGAGGTGGCGTTGGAGCGGTGATGCGGAAGGTCAGGTGGTGGCGGTCTCGCGGGCGCGGTCCTCGGCGTCGAGCTTCTGCAGCGCGGCCACGATGTCGCCGCGCCACGCGATGTTCGACCTGGCGATGGCGTCGGCGACGGACAGCGCCTGCATCAGGGCCTGCCGGTCGGTGAGCGTCGCCGGGTACCGGCGGTTGCCGATCGACAGGACCGCCTCGTCCCTGCTCAGGCGGTTCTCCACGGTGGCGGGGGTCACTTCGTCGTACTCGACGGTGATGGTCTTCATCGGGGGTTACTCCTGGTGGTGAGGTGCCTGGCGCTCGCGTCGGCGAGCGCCAGGCGGTGAGGGTCAGATCAGGTCGTCGGTGGTGAGCGGCGCGAACGGGTCGTCGGGGAGCGGGTCGTCGCCGTACCAGGCGAGGGCCAGCGCGGCGGCGATGCTGTGCCAGGCCTCGGCCAGCTTTCGGCTGGCGGTCAACGGCGCGGTGGTCTTGAGGCCGTGGTGGGCGAGGTCCGCCATGTTGCGGTGCACCTCGGCGATGCGGTGCAGCCGCGCCTCGGCCTTCACCAGCTGCGCGCTCACGTACTGCTGCTCGTCGGCCAGGGTCGGCTCGAACGGCACGTACTCGGCGAGCAACTGGAAGGACTTGCAGGTCAGGCACTCACTGCGCCCGCACATGGCCGCGTGGGACGCGAGCGCCGAGAACGTCTTGGCCCGCTGCTCGCGGTCCCGCCTGGCTCGCGTGACGATGTCGGCGTGAACCGCTTCGTGCTGCTCCGGGGTCACTTGGCACCGTCCGGGGTGACCTCGCTGTTGGAAAGCTTCTGCAGGAACGCGGCGAAGTTGGTGTTGCTCGCCTCGCCGATCTTCACCTTCATCGCCGTCTCGAACGCGTCGGTCAGGGTGTCGTTGGTGCCGCCCATGTCGGCCCACACGGTGACGATGCGGAACCGCAGGTCGTCGCGGCGGGCGGCGGCCTGCACGGTCAGCAGCTTGAGCGCGTCGGCGGCCTGGGCGGTGCTGAGCTGCTTGGTGGACTCCACCTCCACGCCGATGTGCTGGGCGATCCACGCGAACCTGGCGTCGTCGTTGGCCTTCGTGGAGCCCTTGCCGGTGTTGATCGTCACCCCGGCTTCGCTGAACCACGGGGCCAGGTCGCGGAGCTGCTTTTCGGTGGCGGGCGGCACCGTGGGCTCGGACGCGGGGTCGTCCTCCACCACGTCGGCGTCTACGATGTCGTCCTCGTCCGGCCCGGCCGCTGGTGCGGGCGGCGCCGGGGGCGGGGGCGACGGCTGGATCGTCTTGTCGATGAACGCGTTGAGCTGGTCGGGCGTGGCGTTCTTCATGGTCGTACCGGTCGCCTCGTTGAACGCGGCGTGCAGGTCGGTGATCGTGCCTGTCCAAGCGGCCATGATCTGCTGGCGCAGCCGGTCGCCCTCGGGGTCACTCACGGGAGGCTGCGCCGCCGGCGGGGGCGGTGGCGGCAGGGAGTCGAAGTCGGGTTCGTCGTCGCGCTGCGAGGCCGCCTTCGCTGCGCCGATGGCGTTGAGCTCGGCGCGCAGCTCGTCGGTGAGGTGCCCGGCGTCGCGCGCGGCCCGCCAGATCGCCTTGACCTGCTCGGGGCTGCGCGCCCCGCGGGCCTGCGCGAGGTAGTCGGGCGTCTGCGCCTTGTCCCCCGCGGTGATCGCAACGGTGCTGCGACCGGTGATGGCGGGACGCTCGTCGCCCTCCAACGCCAGGTGCTCGGCGATGCTGGTGCCCTCGACGGTGAGCCGAGGCACCACGTACTCGACGGGCTTGCCCTTGTACATGCGCTTGCGGGTGACCAGGTAGAGGATGCCGTCCACGTACCGCCCGGCCATGGCCAGGAACTCAGCAGCGGTCGGCAGCTCCTCAGCGGCATTCCATCCCTTGCTGTCCAACCGCCAGGTGCCGAGGCTCGGCACCGCGTGCAGGTGAATCGCCAGCCGGGTGTGCGGCTTGCAGGGGCGCTCGCGCGGCTCGGTGTCGGGGCCGCACAGGCACGTCCCGACCTTCGGGAGCATCGTCCGCAGGCCGTCGCAGCGGCGCACGCAGCTCGGGCCGTCCCACAGCTCCATGTTCTGCGTGTACGGGTTCGGCGGCAGGACGACCCGGACGCGCTTGGCGTTGGTGATGACCTCGAACTCGGGGCCGTCCGGCGACGTCCACGGCTTGACCTCGCCGCCGTACAGCTCGGCCGCGCCCTCGATCATCGCCCGCGACGGGGAGGTGAAGCGGAACGTCGACAGCTTCTTCGGGTACGTCGCGCCTTTGCTGTTGCTGGTCTTGATGCCGATGCGGATACGGCCGTCCTGCCAGTGGCGGCGCTGGAGCACTGAGGGGTCGATGGGCATTAGGCGGCGTCCTTCCTTGTAGTGGTGGGGGGCTGGATGGGCTTGCAGCCGCGCAGCTCCAGCTGGTGGATGTAGCGGGCGAGCGGGAGCAGCCCGCAGAACGCGTCGAAAGCGGCGGCGTCGGCGGGGATCGGGACGAACCCGTAGTCGTTGGTACGGAGGTTGAGGATCGCCGTGCCCACGAACTGCGGGACGGGGAACTCGTGGCTGTCGTCGTGGCCTTCGGCGTCGCCGTACCGGCACTCGGGGGGGCAGACCAGTGCGACCTCTGCGTTGCGGAGCGCCGCCAGCTGCATCACGTGGTCGTCGTAGATGGCGCTCGCCGGTTTCGTCAGGCTGGTCTTGATGTCGATGAGCCACAGCCCGTCCGGTGTCGGCAGCGGGTCCGGGGCGACCGAGCGGGGCTTGAACTTCGGGATCAGCGGCGAGGTGGGGGCGGGGAACCGCAGGTTGGCCCAGATGTCGCTGGTGCCGCCGTAGCCGATCGTCCGGTTCAGCACCGTGCATTCGGCGGCGACGATGTCACGCTTGATGTCTACGCCGAATTCGACGATCCATTTCCGATAGGACTCCACGAACGGCTCGGCCTCGTCGTCGGGGACGGCGAGCGCACCGAGGTTGATCGCTTCGGCCTGGTGGTGGACGCGGGAACCGAGTTCGGCCTTGTTCTCCCACGCCTGCCGGTACTGGGCCTTGGCCACCTTGACGAACTTTTCGAGGTCGTCGGGGTCGGCGGCCGCGCGGATCGCGTCCGGAAGGTTGTCCATCAGCCACTCAGCGGTGAGCTTCGCCGCGGCGGGCGCGAGCGCGTCGATGGCGTGCTGTTCCAGCGTGTTCGTCACCGAGATCAGCAGGTCCCCGGTGGCCGGGTCGCTGTAGTACCGGCCGTTGTCGGTGTGGACCGCGTGCTGCGGGTCGTACTGGTCGTCGCGGTCGTCGCTCGTGACCAGGGCCGTCACCAGCTGGCTCCGTCGTAGTCGGCCGTCTCGTCGCGGTAGGCCAGCTCCTCGCCCTTGGCGAGCGTGGGTCCGCCGCGCCAGGCCGGCGGCTTGGGGCGTGGCGGGAACGGTGTGTACGGGTGCCGGTTGTCGTCCTCGGTCTTGATGAAGACGAGGTATTCGTCCAGCTCGGGGTCGGTCGGTGCTGTGATCGTCGGTGGGGTCACCGGATGTCCTCTCCGTTTTCAGCGGCCATGGCCAGACGGCCGGCGTGGGCGATGAGCCGGTCGGCTTCGTCGTGGTCTCCGTCGAGCGCGTCGACCAGGAGGCGGCGAAGCCCTGGCCCGTCCGGGCAGAGCTGCTGCCGGTATGCGTGTGTGGCGATGAGGTGGAGCAGCTTGGTGTCGCTGCTCGGGACCGTGGCGGTGGTCATGGCGTCGATAGCGGTTTAGCTATCGACGGTCGTAACGGGCGTGGAGCCGGATGGTCTTCTGGTCGTCGCCGGTCTTGACGGTGCGCATGGTGGCCGTGAACTTGCCCTTGTCGTCGGCGACGAAGTTGCGGCGGCCGTACTTCACGACGGCGAACACGCGGGCGATCTCCCTACGGCCTTCGGCGTCGGCGGGGCGTTCCTTGACGACGGCCCATTTGCCGGGGTTGTCGCGTAGCAGGGTGGCGATGTCGTCGAGGTCGTTGTCGTTGTACTGGGTGAGCGGCGGGGGGTCTTCCCAGCGAACTATGCCGTTGGACATGGTGCTCCCGTCCAGGGTGTGAGGGTTTGTTGGTGCCGGGCGCGTACCGGGCGACTGGGTCGCTGTGGTCGTTCATGCGCGTACCGACATAACCGACATTACCAATTCAGGACGCACTTAACAACATCCGACGCGTCAGACGCGTCACATACTCCAAGGACATTACGGAGCGTAATGACGCAACATGGTTACTGATACACAACCGGACGCGCTTGTTGATACCGTTTGCGCCACGCACCCGATTGACGCGATCAACGCCGCGAGAGGAACTGACGCGCCATGGCCACCAAACCCGTACCGCCGCCCATCGCCCAACTCATCACCGATCGCCGAGAGCGGCCAGGCGGACCACTGCGCCTACGTATCTCCGTCCGCTCAGCGGCAAAACGAGCTGAAGCCCTATCAGGAGAGGTCTTCTCCGAACCGCGATGGCGGCGCATCGAAAGCGGCGACAGGAAAGACGAAGACATCAGCGACCGCGACATCGTGTTCATGGCGGCCGCCATCAACGACCTCGCCAACGCCACCGTCATCAGCCCCGACGACATCCAGCAGGCCGGCCGCGCCAGCGCAGCCGAACTCTTCCGCGAGTGGATACGCGAACGGACCAAGGCTGAGCCTGCCCTGGCCAGCCTTGGTCCTGACCTCACACCCGAGGCGGTGCAGCAGACCTTGCACGGCATGCTCACCGAGATTCGCGAACTGCAAGGGCTGTCCGATGAGGAACGCGCCCAGATTGAGAAAGTCCTCCTGGCCCAGATCGACGTCACGCTCAAGTCCTACGGCGCGCAGCTGCGAATCCTGCGGCCGAGGTGACCCATCAGCTCAGCCAGTGACGCGCGGCATAAGCGCCGAGCTGGAACAACGTCTCGACTTGGGCGCGCTTCTTCAGCTCGTCCAGTCGGCGGTTCACCGTCCGCTTGTGGACCTTCGACGCCGTGGCGATTCGCTCGACGTGAGCGCCGCGCGCCAACATCTCCAGGATCAGCATCTCGTCGGCATCCAAATCGCCGCCGTCACTGAAGCGGCCAGGGTCCATCTGAAGAGGCACAGCACGTTCCCACTCGGCCTCGAACGCCGCGAGGAGAAAGTCCAGCAGGGTCCCCGGATGCACGAGCAGCATCTGCCTGTTGTCGGGGTGACCCCGCGGGTACCTCGGTGTCATCGCTAACGCCCGGTCACCGATGAGCAGCTTATGGGGCAGCCGGTCGGCCACGCGTATCTCGCAGCCCCGCTCAACCGAGTGCTGGAGCCCGGCGACTGCCGCGTTGCTCTCGAACACCTTCCACTCGTAGATAATCCGGCACTTGGCCGGATGGTCGTCGTTGGTGTCGGCCGACATGGCCGGGCCCTTGGGG
Organism: Sphaerisporangium viridialbum; assembly: GCF_049674955.1. Taxonomy (GTDB): domain Bacteria; phylum Actinomycetota; class Actinomycetes; order Streptosporangiales; family Streptosporangiaceae; genus Sphaerisporangium; species Sphaerisporangium viridialbum. Next base: position 5,658,063 of record NZ_CP187232.1, read on the forward strand.
TCGCTCAGCGGCAGGAACGGATGGGTGATGAGCTGCATCAACTCCTGCTCGGCGGAAGTGTGGACCATCTCGTACCAGTGCTGGATGCTGCTCAGGGTCGCCAGCACGTTGACGGCGTCCCCTTCGGGGGGGTGATGGCTGGCGTCGTACAGCCGGTCCAGCTCCCCCACGTGCATCTGCGTTTCCCGCAGCTCCGCTTCCTGCCGCATGAGCACCCCGTGCAGGGCCACCGAGGGGCGGCGCGCCACAGGGGGATCACCGAGAACCAGCCCCAGCATCCGGAGCTCGTCCAGGCTTGCCTCGACGTCATCCCCGAACCGCTTCACCAGCTGCTCACGCCCAATCGGGCCCGAATTGAGTAGTAGGTATCGGTACAGACGCTCCTGTTCATCACTCAGGGCAGAGATCCGATTCGCGTTCAAATTTCCTCCCGCGTCCCCCGTGGCGATCACCTCAGCATCGCAAGATGCTGCTGATCCCCCGGAACGCAGGTCGCGAGTATCTGTGCGTGCCGCCGACCCAGCCTGTACAGGCGCCGGCGGGCGAGAACCCGCAGGCCCCATGCCGCGAGATGCAGCGTGACAGGGGTTGGGACCGCGAGCGTCCACAGCAGCAGGAACACTGCCCCATAGACGTTGATACCGTCGCCGTCGTCGATCAGGAACAAGAGCAGCCCTTCACCGGCTGTCGTCGCCCAACTGATGACGGCAATGCCGATCATGCTGAATAGCCAGGGACGGTTTTCGAGGCGGGTCATGGGCTCTCCGGGGGATGCTGAGGCGTTACGTGTGGCCGTGAACTACATGCCCCCTGCGTGGCTGTACTGGGCCGCGGTGTCGCTCGGGCTCGGCGCCGGGGTGATGGTGGCGAGAGGGTCGACCAGCGCCGGGGCCGTGGTCGAGGAAGACGTCGGGGTGGTGGGAACGTCCGGGGCCGGTGTCGACGTGGACACGCCCGCGCCGGCCTCGGAGGTGACGTCGGCCGCTGCGAGGCCGGCGGCCCCGAGAATCAGCACGCCCGCAGCCGTGATGATGGCGATGGACTTTCGCAGCCCAAGGATGTTGCGCTTCATGGTCACTCCTGTTGGAACGATACGAACGGATGGCGCACGCGCCTCTGACAATCCGCATGTCTGTCAGTCGGACGTGTCAGCACCCGCGTTGCGGTTGACCATAAAAGTAGCTTTTCGCCGGATTTGTCTACGGTTTCGAGCTGCATCTTGTTGACATGGCACTTATCTGACAGGAAATTTGTTCGGTTTCAGGGCGCGCGACCTGCCCGAGATCGTGGAACGGTAACGATCTAGCTTCATCACTGTTTCAGCCGCAACGTAGCGTTCTTACACTGCCATGGTGGGAAGTTGCAGGTGGGAACGGTCTAAACGAGAAGGGGCGAAACCATGCGACCAGCGATGGCGGCCGCGCTAGTCCTGGCCTTCGTGGTCAGCACAGCGACATTCGTCATGCTGCTAGTCCACGTGATCATGTCCGGTGTGCCAGACCCGGTGGATGTCGTCGCAATCGCGGCGGCCTGCCTCATCGCTGTCGGCGCGGCACTGGCGGTGCTCCGAAACCAGCCACCATCCCCGACGCTGGCCGCCGTTTACGAAAAGGGTCACAAGGACGGCCACGCCGACCGCTGACCCAACGCACAACAGAGCCGCCAGGGCATGTAGCTCCTGGCGGCTCCGCAGTCGTTCCGGCCTACTCGCTGTCGTCCCGCGCCGGCCACTGGTCGCGGCTGGTGACGAAAGTGCCGATCGCGGGGACCGTGTACGCCCACCCCTGTTCGCGCAGCAACTCCATCGCCCCGCGAACCGTCTTCTTGCTGAACCCGAGATCCTGCATCAGCTCCGTCTCTGACGGCAGCACCTGGTCGGGCTCGTACTTGCCGTTCAGGATCTGCTCGATCAGGCCCGTGGCGACCTGCTCGTACGGCCACGGGTCCCGGATCTTCGGGGCGTCTTCCGGGCCGACGTAGGACCCTTCGGCGTGGATGGTGTAGATGAGCCCTTCGTTGCGGAGCACCTGGAGGCCGTTGCGGACAGTGGCTCGAGCCGCGCCATGCTCCTTGCACATCTCACCTTCGGGCGGCAGCAGCTGGCCGGGCTTCAGCTTGCCGCTCTGGATGTCGGCCCTGATGCTCTCGGCGATCTGCTGGTACACGGGCACGGGGCCGCGGGGTCCGCGTCTGGTCATGCCCACAGAGTAATACATGTTGGGTACCTTCACATACCTTCCGGATACGGATTAGTCAGAGGGTCTACCGCCCGCTGGAAACACGAAGCCCCGGCACCATCGGCGCCGGGGCTTCGTCGTGTTTGTGCAGACACGTACGAGCGAGCGTACGCCTCGCTATCGACGTGGCGGACCAGAAGACGATCAAGATCGGTACTTGACCGACGGTCAGCCCATGCCATGCTAGGAACGTCTGCGTACGTTTAGGAGACCTCCAAATACAGGTCATGAACCGGTCGCGTATCCTTGCCGACAAAGCGACAAGAACGCGAAAACGCCGTAGCGTTGGAGCCACGCCACACGCCGCGCCACAGGAGCCCACCACCATGCCCCGACCAGCAGGAAAACCCCGCACCACGCCACCCGCACAGCCTTCCTTAATCGAGCCCGACGACAAGACATCGAAGCCGAAAGCGAAAGCGCAATCCACGCGCCCGGCTGCCTCCGAAGAGATCTTCGACAGCACCGGCAACCCGATCAACGACAAATACGTGGACCAAGCGGTCGCCGACGTTCACCGTGCGATCGACGAAGGCCGCGCACCCGTACCTACCTCGCGGCCCCGCAAAGCTCCGACGCGGACACGGAAACCGGTCTGGACAACCCGCAAGCCCACCATCGCGCACCTGTATGAGGACATCAACGACCGGCTCAACGACGCCCTCGAGTCGACCGGGTTCGGCCTGCAGGACCTCTTTGAGCTGGCCATCGACGCCTACTGCAACGACCTCAACCCGCCCATCCCGGAGCAGATGCCCGAGGACAGCGACCTCAAAGTTCCCCGTAACCCGAACGCCGACTTACCCGGCACCCCGAGCGAGCGCGTCACCGTGCCGCCGGCCGTCATCCGGCTGATGCCCAACACCCGGGCCCGGCTTGTCGCCGCGTGCAAGCAAGAACAGCTCGGCGGCAAGGACGTCATCAACGACGCCCTGCTGGCGTACCTGGATCGGCTGGACATGGGCAAGTAGCCGAGGCCGGTCGCGCGGCGGCGCGAGCCGTCCTCAGTACGGCTCGCGCCCGCGGCTTTCACCCCCGCCGGCCCAGGTGCTCAGTGACGGCGGCCGCCTTCTTCTGCAGCTCGGCGATGACCTGCTCGGGCTTCATCGGGCGCGGTGCCGCGTCCTTGCCTTGCTTTCCGTTTCGGCGGGGCCCTCCGGGCTGGTTGTTCTTCACGTACGACTTGAAGGTGCGCCGGAACGTCGGGTCATCGAACCGCTGCTTCATCCGGCCCAGCTGCTCCTCGGTGAACGCGGCCGGGTTGCCCACGTCCAGCGACTTGGCCAGCAAGGTGGACGCCTCAACGTCGGGCATCAGCCCGCCGACGGGGCGGCAACCGTACGTGCAGGGCAGCGACTCGATCGCGCCCCACAACCTGCACAGCATCGGCCGGATGTCGTGCACGCCGCACTGGCCGTCCTTCAACGCAGGGCAGGTGTAGTCCCCCGTCTCGACCAGCTGCTCCAGGGCATCCGCGTGGTGAGGGATCTTCACGCCCCGCTCGGCGATGCGCTGGTGCTCGCGCGGGTTCATGCCGATCGGGCCGCACGAGTCCTTGCACAGCCCCTTGCATTCGGGCTGCTGCACCTCGGCGTACAGGGCCTCCAGCCGGGCGTCCATCTCGGATCGTTTCATTCTGGGTTCCTCCGTTGAGGGGCAAAGCAAAGGTGGCCCACCGCGGGGGTAGGCCACCGATGCGTGGCGTTGCTACTGCTGTGCGACCTGGTTCTTGAAGTCGTTGGACGCGCGGAACCGGGGCGCCTTCCTCCCCTGGGTCTCGATGGGCTCGCCTGTGGAAGGGTTACGGGCCTTCCGCCCCTTGCGGTACACCTGCTCGAACACACCAAGGCCCCCGATGCGGACCTCACCGCCGCCGACGACCTCGCCGACGATGATGTCGATGAACGCCTGGACGTGACGCTTGGCGGCGGCCTTGGACGCGGCTCCGGTGCGCTTGCCGAACTCTTCGATCAGTTCTGCCTTGTTCATGTATCGACCGTAATGGCGCATAGGACCGGAAAGGACACGTCCGACGCGTCCGACACACCATATTGCGTCGACCAGCGTGACAGCGCGGCGGTGCGCCTCGACGATGCTGAGGCTCGGGTGCTCGGCGGCCACCAGGTCGATCGTCGACCTCACCGGCCAGGTCACAGAACTCACCGAAGAACTGGACGCCGCCCGCACCGCCAACCGCGAGCTGATCACTCGCCTCGACACCGCAGCTCAACGCCCCATCTAAAAGATCTTGTGACGGCGACGCGACGATCGGGCCGTGCGGACAGTCTCAATCGATAACGGGGCCTGCCGGTCCCGTGTTGGCCGTCGCCCTCGTCAACAGGGGCGAGGGCACATGACACCCGAGAGGAGCGCCGAGTGTTCTCAGACGAGCAGCGCTCTGGCGAGCCGCCGTCCTGCATGGGCACCTCGCGAGAGGGAATGTCAGGACACCGCCCCCAGGCCCTCCAGAGTCAGGTCCGTCCGACTCGACACGATGGCCTCTCCACCGCGTCGCCCCAGGGCGACCCCGACCCCGCCGGGAGCCTGGAGTGAGTGCGCTCGAGGCCGACGGCACGCCGGACTCCAAGTCCTGGATCGAAGACAACCACGCTCGCCTGTTGCGGCTGGCGCTCCTATTCACCAGGGACCCCCGGCTCGCAGAAGACATCGCCCAGGAAGCGTGCTTGAAGATCATGCGCGCCTGGCCCAAGAAGCCGCAGCGCGACTCGATCATCACCTCGCCGGGCTATGTCGTCACCATCGTCAAGAACGCCTGCAGGACCCACTGGAAGGCCCATTCTCGGCGCAACGAATTCGAAACCTCGCTCGAACCGGAGTGCGACCCGGAGTTCAAGGACGCTGACGTCACGCTTCGCGACCTGCTCGTTGATTTGCCGGAGGATGAGCACGCAATGCTGATCCTGCGTTACTACGAGGGGGAAACCATTCTGGAGGCCGGGCGACAGCTCGGCCTTTCCCGGGATAGGGCCTACCGGCTGCACGACAGGGCACTCGAAACGCTCCGAGCGCGGTTTAAAGACCAGGAGGACTAAAGTGGAATTGGAGGTCGAAACCCGTCTTCGCAAGGATGCCGAGTCCTTCGCAAACGAGATAAAACTGCTGGACGAAGAAGGCGCGCTTGCCAGGACGCTCGCGTTCCTGGGGCTTTCCGACTCCGGCAACAACCAGATCAAGCAGAACACCTCCGAGGCCGGCCGCACCCAGCGGCCGGCCCCGGCCGGGGACACCGACTCGGACATCTCGTGAAGACCATCGCACCACAACACGCTGTCACCACCGAGGGCTAGCCCAACCCTCAGCGATCGGGTACTGACCGACGGCCAACATCACTCACCCAGAACAGGGAGAAAGGAGTGATAACGATCAGGAGTAACACGGACACCCGTCAACCACCCTGGTGGCGGAGAGCAGGATCCCTAGCCTTGCTCTCGATGTGATGCTGGAGGCATGCTGACAGAAGTTCCTAAGACGCCCTAGGAACTACTCCTCCGGACCCGGTAAGCGGAGGAGCTCTGCCTCAAGGGCTCTCTGCCCGTCGTTCTCCAAGTGACGGGCAGAGAGCCCTTTTCGCTATGATAGAGATATAAAACTGCAGAAAGACGAGAAACTCGCACCCATACAGCCCCGAGAATCACGGACTGGCTCTGGTCATTAAAAGCAGAAGCAGTCATTCGATCACAGGGGTGAAAGTGCTCATCAAGATTGGGTTCTTCGCAATCGCAACCACGACCGCGTTCCTGGCAGCAGCCTTCAGCGCGGCCGCGATAATGTTCATCGGCTACCTGACCAACATGCCGCTGGGCGCCACCATGATCACCGCCGCGCCCCTCGGCATCGCGGTGTTCGGCATCACCATCGCCATCTTCTCGATGGCCAGCTCCCTCTTCTTCACCGGCTCCAAGTCCAACCCCACCCCCGATCGGAAATCCGGAGAAAGCTAGTGGGCAAGACTCCTGCGGCCACATCGAGAGCTACCGGAGGTGGCGGGAACCGGTGTACCGGCCGGTCTCCTCGTCGAACTCGGCCTGCTGCTCGTGGTGGTCGTGCGCGGTGAGCGGGTACAGCCACGCGTGCACGTGCGGGTTGAGACGCACCGCGAGCGCCTGGTCAATGTCGCGGGTGTCGATGTGGGACCGGCCGGCCCGTTTGGCGGCCATCCACAGCCGCCCCACCTCGGTCAGCGCGTCGGTGAGCGCCCGCGTCGGGCTTCCCTCGGGGTAGTCGTCGGCCAGCTGCGACAGGAACTTCTCCAGCTCCCAGAACTGCATGAACGGCTCGTAGCCGAGGAACGGCGGCCGGATCCGGTAGTGCCCCCACTCCAGGTCCTCGTTCAGCAGGCACACCGTGTTGGTGCGGCGGCTGCCGGTGCCTTGGATGACGTGGCCACGGCCGAGTCGGGTCTCGAACGGGGTTATGGCGCGGCGGTGGATGTGGTGTTCGCGGCACAGCTCGAGGAGTTGGTGCCGGGTGCCGTGGACGATGTTGTCGCCCTCGAGCTCAACGAAGTCCAGGTCGACGCGGTGGAAGGTCGGCAGCCATGCTGAGTGCTGGGTCATGACGGCTCCTCGTGGTTGGGGATGAGGGGCCCCGCCGACGCGGCGGGGCCCGGAACATAGCGGTTCCGCTATCAGGTGGCGAGGCCGTACGCGAACCGGTCCAGTTCGACGCCGACGATCGCTTCGATGACCGCGCACGCGAGAATCTCGGCCATGGGCGGCGGGACAGCGTTGCCGATGAGCTTGACCTTGTCGCGGGCGGTGTCGGCGACGAACTGGTAGTCGTCGGGGAACGACTGCGCACGCCGAAGCTCGGCGATCTTCAGCATCCGGAACAAGATCGACGACACATCGATCTGGCCGTCCGGCGTGAGTAGCGCCCACCGGTCGCGGGTCGGCAGCGTCCCCACCGGCTGGTTCACGCTCTGCGCTCTGCCGTTGCCGTAGTAGGCCATCAGCAGTGGCTCGGGCATGGGCAGGTCTGGAGCGGTGACGAGCGACTGATGCCCGGTTGTGGTGACCGTGCGCATGTGCTCGCTGATCGAAGTGACGTGCTCGCGCCCGTCTCCCTTGCTGCCGTTGTTGCGCATGAGCAGCGGCAGCGGCGGCATCCAATCGGGGTGGATCCCAAGCCCGTGGTGATTGCCGCCGGCCGTGACCGCGTGCGCAGGGTCCTCGAACGCGGGCCGCGACTTGAACTCGTCACCGCCGCCCCGGAACGGGAACACCAGCGGCAACATGCCGTCCTGCATGTCCGGGCGGCTGGCCAGCCCGTGGTTGGACCCGTCTGCGACGAGCGTCGCCAGCGGGTCCGTGGACGGGTCGGTGTTCCTCGGGCGCCCCGACCGCATCAGAGACAGGAACGATGGGAACACGCCCGGCTGGGTGTCGGGGGCGAACGCGATGCCGTCCTCGTTTCGGGTGGTGCTGGTCCGCTTCAGCAGGCTGACCGGCCGTGCGACCTTGCCGTCTCGGCCTTCGCACGGCACTACCAGCGCGTTGGCCTCGCGGGTGGTGAGCGCGGGGATCGGCTCGTCGACCGGCCTGGGCCCGTCGTTCCACGTGCCGCCGGCGGGACAGAGGAACGGCTTGATCCAGTGTTCTTCGACTCCGGCGCGGATCCGCGCGATCGTCTTCGGCGCGAGCCCTTCAGGTTTCTTCTTGGTCTTCTTCCTGCTGCCGATCGGGGTCCCGAGGTCGGTCCAGTCGATGGCGTACCCGGCTGGAAGCACAGGGGGCTCAATGACCTGCCCGTTGCACGCGAACTCCGGGCAGATGTACAGGTACTGTCCGTGCTTGCCGTAGACGCCCATGTCGACGCCGGGCTTCTTCCACGCCTTGACGGCCTGCACCCATCCCTCGTGGCGGGGGCAGTACGCGTACGGGTCGAACCACTTCCGGTAGTTCGGGCGGCGGCCCACCGACTCGTGGATGCCCGAGACGAGCAGCCGGTCACGGGACTGCGGGGTCGGCAAGGTCGTGCGGCCCTGCACGTGCGCGGCGTTCACGGCGTGCACCTGGATGATGTAGCCGAGCTTCCGCAGTTCCTGGACCCACCGGTCCCAGTGCGCCCACAGCCGGGCCTGCACGACGTTCTCGACACCGAACCCGAGCACCGGCTTGCCGTACTTCTCCTGGCAGTGCCTCAGGTAGGTGACGACCTCCTCCATCAGCGCCCTGGACCGTATGCGGGTCTTCTCGTGTTCGGTCAGATCGTCGATGTCGTCGGCCCACAGGGCCAGTTGGTTTTCCTTGTCGAAGTACCGGGTCTCGCCGGATGCGGTGCTGAACGCGGGACAGGCCGGGCTCGCCCAGAAGAAGGTGGAGTACGGAAACTTCTCGATGGCGTCGGCCGCCTGGACGTCGCCGAGCCAGAAATCCACGCCGGGGTGGTTCTCGACGTACGTCCATTTCGCGGGCTTCGCATGGTTGGCGGCGAACGTCAGCCTGGTGCCAGGGACCGCAGCGATTCCGGTGCCGGATCCGCCGCCGCCTGCGAACATCTCGGCGACGTCGATGTCATCGGGGAAGAGCCGGTTCAGCATCCGGACTCCACGCTGGCCGACTCGTCGCCGGCGGCGGGGTATCCCGGCCAGGGGCGGACTTCGACGACGTTCTCGACGATGTGCGGCGTGTGGTTCACCGGCTTCAGCAGCGCGAGGATGTCGAGGATCGTCTTCGCCGGGGGTTTTTGGGCAGCGGGAACCCAAGAAGGGTCGTTCATAAGGGGTTTCGCCTTTCGCGACTGCGAGGGTTAGAAGGCCAGGGAGAGCTGGGCGTGGCCTGCGAAGCCAGCCGCCCAGGCGGAGGGGAAGGGTTTGTTAGAGGCCAGCGCAGGGGTGGCGACCGAGGCGTTCTCGACGCGCGACCCTATGTCAGCATCGTGGCCTTTTTGTCGGCGTCGCTGACTATCTTGGCGACGTGAGACTCATAAAGCGGGTCCGGAACCCATGGGGGCAGGTGCCTGTCACCGCCGGAGGCCAGTCCCTGCAGGGGCGTGCACGTGACTACATGGACGAACTGGTGCGCTTGCAGACGGCCAAGGATCCCATCAGCCGACGACACCACTACGTCCCGAAGGCATACCTTCGGGAGTGGTCATTCGACGGTAAGCGGGTGTGGACCCTCGACACTACCGCAGGTGCGGTGAGGCCAATTGGCCTCGCGGACGTGTGCGTCGAGGAGAATTTCTACCGGGTCGTTGGATCAGACGGTGCTGCCCATAATCGAGTGGAGCTTCTCTTCGGAGTCGTGGATACCGAGCTTCGTCGGGTGCAGACCTTACTGAACCAGCTTGAAGATCCAGACGAGCTGGAGTTCGACGACCTAATCGGACTCGGAGTCACCATGGCTGTCCAGCGCATGCGCACCTTGCAACAGCGCCGACTTCGACAACAGCACAACGAGTGGCTCGTCGCGCAAGGTTCACCAGACATCACGTCGATAAACGATCCCGAAAACCCGCATTCAGTGGCGGGATTCCACACCAAGTCGTTGTTTTCGGCCATGTGGGAGGCCGCTGACGTGCTTACGACTCGGCAGATCGAGATATGGCACGATACTCAGGGCCGTTTCACGACCTGCGACGCCCCAGTACTGGTCCCATTCAGGCGCAACGTAGCACCGAGTCTTATTGCCGCGCCCTACATTGTCTGGCCGATCAGCCCCCACCGCGTCGTAGCTCTTGGTAACGACCTCCAGGGCGAGAAAGCCATCATACGTGAGGCGACTGGTAAGCTGGTCGGTATTGTGCGCGACGGCGTGAAACAAGGCCGAGAGCGAATGATCTTTGCCAGCGAGCAGCAGCGCGACCGACTGCCCCCGGCCAAGAAATTCCGGCGGCGGACACAGATACGGCTTCGGTGCTCGCAATGGGCACCGGGGGGTGATTACGTGAAGCCCCCTGGCTGTTGCGTAGAGCAGTCACACACCTTCGCAGCGGGTCCGGACGTGGCCCTTTGTAACAACGGTCTTCATTCTCCCGCGTCGGACATGTGGTCGTATATATAACGGAACAAGCCAAAGATGGGCTGCGCGGATGCCCCCACCCGACAGGCGGGAGCGCCCGCGATCGGTGCTACGCCTCTGCGGGGATGACCACGACGACGGTGTAGGCGTTCGTTGCCGGGCGAACGAGGCCTCGGGCGGCGGCTCGATGTCGCCGCCGCGCTCCTCCACCAGCGCATGGAAGCATCCGGTCGCCTTGGACTGGTGAAATCCACTTTGGCACCCATGACGGCGACGAGCCGGCCGCCGGACAATGGGTCACCTCGCGTTCAGGGATCGGCAGCCCCGCCCACACAGGGCGGGGCTGTAGGATCCGTGGTTGCGCGAGCCCGATAACGGCGGGCTCGCGCTCTTACGCGGCGGGGCTGGAGACGAGGTCTAGCAGCTGCCGCGACTTGCGGATCGCTTCGGCCATGACGAGCTGGCCCATCACCTGGTGGTGGTGTTCGAGCACCGACGCGCGATGCTCAGCGGCCCGGCCGAAGGTGTCACCGACCGCGAGGGTGTCGCCGACGTGGATGAACACCTGCGGCCCAAGGTCCCACACGATCGAGTTGACCGCTGCGCACGCCGCGGCGGTGGGGTTCAGCTCCCCCATCGACCACACGAAGTCGTGCGGGTTGTGGTTGTACTCCCGCAGGGCGAGCGCGATGGCGCGGAGCATGCCGCCCGTGCCCGCCGCCGGCTCATCGAACGACATGCCGGGCTGGATGCTGTCGGGCGTGAGCAGCATTTTCGCCATCATGTCGGCGGCCGGGGTGGGGGTGTGGAACTCCCCCAGGGCGTCGCGGCCGCCCTTGGACCGCAGCGTGACCAGGACAACGCCGAGCACGTCTTCCTGGCACCGCCACTGCGGGTCGGGGTCGCCGGTAATGGAGAGCAGACCGGACTTGATGGCGGCCTGCGCGACCGCGCGGACGCCGATGACGACCTGGTCGTGCGGGTCGTCGCGTTCGAGCCAGTCGTGCAGCGGCCGCGCGATCTCGACGAGGTACGGCTGGCGTATCCACTGGGCGGCCCAGATCTGGCGGAGCACGTCCAGCAGATGGGGACCGTCGAGGGCGAGGAACTGCCCATCGAGGGACGGGCCGTCCGGGTCCGCCTGTCGTACGAGAGTGAGCGCGGCGACGACCCCGACCGGGATGTCGATGTCGGATCCGCCGTAGTGGCCGTACCAAGCGTCCTGGACGCGTTCCGCGAGCTTGACCGGAGACGAGGGGCTGATGCGCGGCCTCGCTTTCGCCGTTGCTACCGCTGCGGTCAGACCCGCGTCGGGCGGCGGGGTCGGCGCCGGAGGTGCCTCGCCGGCGGGCTCCGGCGCCGTGGTGGCGGGGGTTGCGACCGCTGCGGCCAGGCCGGTGGGCGGCTTTGGCGGCGGTGGTTCGTCCTGCAGGTCGGCGAACAGATCGAGCTGCATGTCGCCGCCGCGGCGTGCGCGCCGCTTGGCCATCACTCCTCGCCGTCCGCTTCGTCCTCGTCGGGGAGCAGCGACGTCATCAGCGCCACCACGAGCTCCACGGGCGGCTTCACGCCGGGCCGGGTCGCGAACACGGCGCAGGTGGTCGGGCACTGGGTGGTGCGGTCGTCCGGGCCGGCCGGGGCGGTGCCGCAGTGCGGGCACCGCTCGCGCGGCACCGTCTGGGACACGTCGAACGTGCCCTTCTTCACGTAGTAGCGGGGCTTCCGCTTCTCGGCGGACTGCCAGCCCTCCTCGGCGAGCTGCTTCTCCTTCGCCTTGTCGTCGTCGCTCTGCTTGCGTCCGATGCGGCGGAACGTGCCGAGCGACGTGCTGCCTTCGGCGGGGACGCGGCCCTGCTCCAGCCAGTACTGGAAGCCTCCGCAGTGGACCAGCCGCCGCCGCTGGGCGGCGAGCAGCGCCATGTTCAGCACGGAGTAACCCGGCTCGTCGCTGGCGGGGTCTTCCTTCCATCCGACGCTGGCCGCCTGGACGCGGAACGCCTCCAGCTCGGCGGGCTCGGACAGGCACAGCGCGGCGTACGCGGCCAGGGCCTCGTTCGCTGCGGCCTTGGACTCGGCGCTGCGGGCCTTCTGGGCTTCGGTGACGTTGCGGCGCTTCTTACGGGGCTTGGTGGCGGTAGCCATGGTGTGGCGTTCCTTCTCTGTTGATTGCGATTCCGCTATCGAAGGGCCGGCCCCGCCCCCGAGCGGGGCCAGCGGAGGGGATGTCAGATACGGGTCCAGGTGCCGTCACGCGGCTCCAGGTGCCAGATGCTGCTGCTGTCGAGGTGGCGGGCCTTCACCAGGCCGCCGTTCTCCCGGACCTTCAGGACGATGTACGCGCCGTCCGGGGTGTCGAGGGTGTCGCGCACGACCGGGGCGAGCAGAGGGGTGGTCATACGGCGACTTCCTCGGAGATCGGGGCGAGCTTCCACGCCGGGTGGTCGCAGGTGGTGTCGTGCAGGATGTCCCGCACCCGGTAGCACTGGTTGCGGGTGTAACCGAGCACCCGGCCGACCGTCCGGCCGTCGACGACCACCCGGTCACCGGGGCCGAACAGCCGGGTGAGCGTGTCAGCGGCCACGGTGGTGGACTGTTCGCTGCGGTCGGCGCGGACCACCAGGGCGGCCTGGTCGTCGGCCCGGAGCACCACGGCCAGGGTGCCGTCCGCCAGCTGCACCCGGTCGTACCGGGTCACGGCCGGTGCGGGCTGCACGTGGGTGGTGTACGGCTCGCCCATGGTGTTGTCGTCGTAGTGCAGGACGAGCCGCACCTTCACCTCGTCGTCGGGGATGATGTCCTGCACGATGCCGACCCGTTCCCCGCAGAGGACGCGCTCGCCACGGCGGACCGCCGACATCTGTTCCCGGTTGCCCCGCAGGTACCGGGCGAGCAGCCCAAGCGACATCACCCCCGCGGGCTGGGTCTGGCCGGGGTAGGTGATGGCGGCCGCGAACGCGGTGAACTGCTGGCAGGCGACGACGATCTGCCAGTCGTCGCGGGTGAACGTCAGCTCGGTCACCCCGTCGGCGTCGGGGCGGGCAGCGTTGATGCGCCATCCGGCCAGGTGGGCCTTGGTGGTGATGAGGTTGCGGTCGGTGTTGGGGTTGCGCTGTTTCATCGGGTGTTCCTTCCTCGTGGCAGGGCGTCGGAGACGCGCCGCGCGTCGTCGTACACGTGGTCGGCCAGGTCGGCCGGGTTTCCGCAGAAGCACAGGCCGACGAGCGCGACGCCGCCGCGCAGGTCGAGCCACCACCGGCTGGCGGCCGGGGGCATGTAGGTGTCGAGCAGCTGCGACGCGATGGTGTTGCGCCGCCGCATGCCGGGATGGGCGAGCTGGGCGACCATCAGGTGTTGGCCGGGGTAGGCCTCGACTTCGGTGATCTCGGCTTCGGTGTCGCCGTCGCCGAGGGTCAGGGCTCCGGACAGGTAGTTCATGTCGAGCCGCTCGCCGTCGTCGGCGAGGAGCAACTGGACCCGCTGCCCCTCGTTGAGGTCGGTGGTGAGCAGCAGCCCGGTAACGGTGCTGATCATCGGTGGTGTCTCCCGGTGGGCTGGGTCGAGCGGGCGAAGTAGTCGTTGAACATGGCTTCGATCTCGCTGTCCGCCTGTTCAGCGGCTTGCGGGGCGACGGCCTGCGCGGTGCGGAAGTGCGGGTGGGCCTTGTCCCACGCGGCTTCGATGTCGCTCTCGGCCTGTTCCTTCACGACGATGGCGGCCTCGTACGTGCCGTCGTAGGGCACCGACTGGTCGGGCTGACCCGCTTCGATCGCAGCGACGGCGAGGTCAAGTGCCCGCTGCATCGGCAGGATGGTGCGGGCGATCTGCAGGTAGTTGTCGGCTTCGTGGTTGCCGGTGGCAACGAGGATGTCGCGGTCCACGGTCCTCCTGACATGGGGCGGCCCCGCGACCATGGGTGGTCGCGGGGCCGGCCGGATGATTGTTAGCGGTTCCGCTATCGGCTAGCGGGTGGGGAACTTGATGGCGTGGGTGGGGAACTCGCCGTCGTACTCGCCGAGGTAGCTGATGAGGTCTTCGAGGAGCTGGGCCTGGTGGGCGGGGGCCAGCTCCTCGTAGGTGAACCCGTCGCTTGTGTCGTAGGCGTGGCCCCACACGGCCTCGATGCGGTAGGCGGCTTCACTCATGACGGTTTCGGTCTCCGTGGCGTGGGCCTCGTCCCAGTCACCGCCGTGCTCGGCGTGCATGAGCGAGGCTGCGGAGCTGTAGGCGATGGCGTGCAGGGTGTCGGTGAGGGTGGCGCTGGACTCCCAGGCGTCCCGTGCGACGTTGTAGGGCGCGGGGATGGTGGTGGCGGCGGTCATGTGGCTCTCCCGGTGTTTGGGCTGGTCAGGTGCGGTTTTTGTGGTGCTTGGACTTCGACAGTAACACGTGTGCGGAACCGCTGTATACGTACAGGTGACCAGTGTATACAACAGTATGTCACAGTTCGGTTACCGTCCTAAACGCTCTCTGAGCGCTTGACGCGTGCGATGCGTCCAGAGACACCAGACGCACCGCCACAAGCGCTCACGGCGCAGCACAGACGCGCGCATGGGTAGTTTCCGGACTACCGATCACACCCACCGGTAAGGCCGGTATCGGCAGATTGGTGCGTTACGCTGTGGGCTGCTGGTTCTCCCGTTGTGGCGACGTGGAGGTCCGGGGCTTTTGTGGCGTTGGAGATGGCCGGGTCTGTGGCGGACCCGGCCATCGGCGTTGGGGTGCGGCTCTCCTGGAGTGAGCGAATCGGTCAGGCTGTGAGGGCGTATCCGTCCTGGATGAGAGCAAGGGCTCCTGTCACATGCCGAACCGCGCGCGTCGCACGGCTTCGACCGCCGCAGCAGGCCCGCTCACCTCGACATGTGCCACGCCCTGCCGACCGAAGAGGTAGAGCAGCAACTCGCCTGGAGGTCCGGCGATGCGGGCAGTAGGTTCCCCTCGCCGTGCTCGAACGGTCTTAGCGGTCCCCGCCCACTGAAGCTCGAGACCTGCGCCGCGCAGTCGCCGCGCGAGGAACCAGGGCGCGCGGCTGACGTTGCGCCAAAGGGCTTCGTCCATTGCATGCTCGTTCGTCCGAGGAGCACGACCGTTGGCTCTGCGTACGTCCTCGTGGTGGACGAAGAACTCGTTGAGGGTCGGGACCCGGCGCACCCATCCGATGCGGAAGAAGCCTGGCGGCGGTCCCGATCGGATCGTCGCAATGAGCCCTGCAAAGTCCCTCAGCGCGAGCGCTCTTCTTCGCCGTTCAGCGAAGCGGCCCCACGCACCGGGCAGGACAAGCCCGGGGCCGGCGAGGTAGTCGCGCTCGCGGAGGACGAGGTGCGCGGCGAGATCGCGGGTCGTCCACGGCGTGAGGAGGGTCGGTGCCTCGGGACCGAGCTCGTCGAGCAGGTCGCTGAGCTGTGCTCGCTCGACGGCGTCGAAGCGCAGATCGGCCATATCGCCGGAGTGTAGCGAGGCCGGCGGCGGGTTTGAAGGCTCCCTGAGGACGAGCCGCACCCATCGGCGTTTCACCGGGTCAGTGGCCGGTGTTCGAGCACACCGGCTCACCCTGGAACATGCCCGTGGCCGGCCCGCCGCACATGCGACACCTCCGGGCCGGCGCGCGCCGAGCCTGCAAGAAACCGCAATGACGGCGTATCCCAGGATTGCCGGCCCGCTCCTCGATCCGAGACAGAGTCAGCACCACCAGCGTCTGCTGCAAAATCGGCTTTCGCGCCTGTGGCGATCAATATTGACGTCAACGTCCCCGCTTCCACCGCTGGAGGAAGTCGACCCATAGTTGTACCCGATCACCAGCTTGATCTTTTGACCGAGCCGCAACCGCGCCCCAGGCTTCGGCGACTGCCTGATCACTCGTTCCTGCCCCACGGGCACCGAGGTCGACTTTCGGCGCGACGAGTCCACGACATCCCGGACCGGTTCGAACAGAGCGTCGGCCCGCTCCTCCGACCAGCCCACCACATTCGGCATCGTCCGGTGCTTCTTGTAGAACGCCCACTCGGCGCGGGTCACGAACCACAGCATGACCTCGCCGCCTGGCTGAACGACCGTCCCTGCCTTTGGCATCGTGCGATAGACGAAGCAATCAGATCTGTCGCTGCAGTAGCTGTAGTCGCCGATGCCGTTTGTCGTCGACTCGAACCCGAGCGCCTCCACCTGGTATTCGGCCTCCACGAGCGTCTTCTTCAGGAGGCTAGGTAACGGGATGGGGCTTGCTGCCACCGTTTGAGCGTCGCTGACCGGCTTCTCGTCGCCACCACCAAATACTGACTCAATCAGCTTCTGGCAGCCGCCCACGATCAGGAGGACGACGATGAGCGGGCCAACCAGATTGACTGAACTCTTGCGCGCCATGCGGTCCCCCCGGGGGATGTTTGTCCTGTCGGTCCCCGAGTACCTTGTGGGACGTCTGCCGCGCTCTCCAGGTTCACACGACGGCGTCGAACACATGCGCGATGCTGCCCTCCCACCGTCGTATGAGGTGAACTACGGCGGGGCGCGCCACCCGTGGCACGCCCCATTCCGTTGCTTGCGGAACCGCTATCTACTACCGGTACTTGTCGATCCAGTCGAGACCCGCGTTGTCCAGGACGTACTGGGCGCGGGTCACAGTCACGTAGGCCAGCATCGCGTCCGCCCGAGGGATCCGGCCAGGCTTGTCGTCCTCGGTGGGCTTCGGCTCGGGGAAGTCGCCCGCGACCTTCACCCGGTGCCACTCACGGCCCTTCGCCTTGTGCGCGGTCGACAGGACCAGGTCGGCGCGGTCCTCACTCACCAACCGCCCCACGATGTCGAGCACCACGTCGGCGCCGACGCTGTCGACGAGCTTCACGAACGGCGCCAGGTCAGACCCGGCTTCCTCGTTCTCGCAGTAGTCCTGAACCTCCTGCCACGTCTTGAAGGCGTACAACTCGGGGTGGGAGCACCCGGCCCCGGCCTTCAGCTGGATCGCCGCCTCGGCCAGCGCGCGGATCCCCTTACCGTCGCCGACCAGCGCGACCCGGCGGCCGGCCTGCATCGCCTCCATCGCCTGCGCGATCGTGGAGGCGTTGGTGCGACACAGCACCGCGTCCGGCTCGGCCAGCGACGCGAGCCGCGAATTGATCTGCTCGAACCCGCGCAGCCGCAACGGCGCGTCCAGATACTCCAACCACTTGTTCGCTTCCTCCGCGACAGCCGGACCGAACCTGAACGACTGACTCAGGGTGAGGCGGACGCCGTCGAAGTTGGCCATCGCATCCACGGCCCCGCGCCAGGAGTTGTGGGTAAGGATGCCGTCTGAGAAGTATGTGTGGTGGTCGGCAACTTCAAGAGACACGATGTCGCCCGCATACCACTCGCGGGTCACAGTGATTAGCTCCCACCGGTGATGCGGTGCCACGTATTCGCGCTTGTTCTTGTACTTCATGGCCCCGTTGACGGGGAGCACGAGGAAGCCGTCGATCAGGTTGGCCGCTGCGGTGACGAACGGGCGGCGAATACCGAGTCGCATCTTGTCAGTCCAAAGGGGGAACTCCAGGAGGCGGCCGTAGTGTTCGAGACACGCCGCAGCCTTGTCCTGGTTGGGTCCGAGCTTGTCCCAAAACGCGCGAACGTCGAGAACATCGCCGTCGCCACTGGGCTCGAACCTGATTCCGGGGATGTTGAACTGTGCCTGAGCGAGCGCCTCGGCGAGAGACGTCTCCGCGAGGGTTTCATGGACCGAGAGGATCCACGCCGCGTCGGCTCCTTCGGACTTGGCGCGCTGCACCAGCCCGAACGTGTTGCCCTGAGAGCCGTAGTACGCGGGAACACGGCCGATGCGGAACTGGTCGCCCCGGCGCATAAGGTACACCACGTGCTTGCCCCGAAGGTCGTCGCCCATCCGGGCGATGCAGTGGTGCTTGAGTGTGTAGGCGGAAGTTAGCCCCGTCCCGGTTGTGACCCTGACGAGGGCCCCCTCATACGGGAACCGAGTCACGCCGGTGATCTCGCGTCCTCGTAGGAAGACGTGGCCATTGTCGTAGGTGACGACCATGTCGCCTTCGGCGAGGGTCTCGATCGGCACCTGGCAGGTGCTAACGGCCTTGGGCCTGCGCGGGGTCGGAGTGAGCTTGAGGCCGTCGCGGGACTGGCGCTCATGCAGGTCGCACAGCCCGCTCGCGATGTGGTCACGCCTGCGTGGGCAGCCATCGAACGCGCACTGGTGGCCGGGGTCGGCGGCGGCTGTCTCGATCGGCACTTCAACCATCGTGCCGACGGGCTGGCAGTAGATCGCCTGGCTTGAGTCTCCCACCAGGACTTTCTGCGCGTTGCGCTGGCCTTCGACGATGGCGGTCACAGGTGGATTGGCGTCCTGAGATTCGTCCATCAGCACGTACTCGTACGGCAGCTGCGGGTCCGATAGGGAATAGATCTTCAAATAAGCGTCGTGACTGAAGGGGAGTTTGCCGTCCACCCGGCAGATGTCATCCCACGCCTTCGCAGCGAGCCGCGGGATCTCACGGGCCAGGAGCAGCAGCGTGTCGACGTCGTCGAAGCCGGGGATGCGCGGCACCGGCTGGTCGAGGATGTTGAGGTGGGCGCTGTTGCAGAACTTCGCGACGGTGCCCATCACGATCCGCGCCACCACGGCCGGCGGGATGATGCCGTTTGTGGCGTGCAGCGGCTCGTTGATGCGGAGCAGCTTGGCGATCTCGATGCCCCGCATGCGAGGCATCCGCAGCCTGCGGGCGTACAGTCGTCCGACTGAGCCGAACGCCAGCCCATGGGCGGTCTTGCAGGTCACGTCCTTGGGGAACGACTTCTCGGCGTCCATCTGGATGCTCTTGTTATAGGCGATATAAAGCCCTTTGCGGCCGGGGGTGGACGCGGCCGCCATCTTCAGTGTGGACGTCTTCCCGGCTCCGGCCCCGGCTTCGATGACGAGGTTCTTGCCGGTCTTGTAGGCGTCGATGACGTCGTGCTGCTCAGGGGTGGGCGTGGGAGCCATGATGGTCTCACTTTCGCTTGGAGAGGGACGGCCCCGCGAACGCGGGTGTTCGCGGGGCCGAATGGTTGTATAGCGGAACCGCTATCAGCGGTCGGTCAGAACATGCCCAGGACGGGCGACTTGTGGCCGTTGGGGCAGATGCCGTCCCACTCGATCTTGTGGTCGCAGGGGCAGATCAGCGCTTCGCCGTCCTCGTTCCACTGCCAGCCACGGGGCAGTCGGGGCAGGTCGAACAGCAACATGGAGTCTCCTTCAGCCGGTCTGGGTGGCGTACATGGCCTGACGGAGCGAGCAGCCGTCGAGCATGGCGTGGTCGATCGCCGTGCGTGCCATCTCCCGGTTCCATCGGAACGGCTCGGGGTTGGCCTGGCAGATCGCGAGGATCAGCGCTTCCTCGACCTCGCCGTACACGTTGTCTGCGCGGGCGAGGGTCTGGTCTTGCGCCCAGTTGACCAGTCGCAGCATGTCGAGCAGCTTCTCGGCGATGACGGCGGTGTCGTTGTCGGACGGGGCGGTGGTGGTGGTCATCGTTTCCTCCGTGACGTGCGACGGCCCCGCAGACCGTGGGGTCTGCGGGGCCGTGCTGGCTGTTAGTTGCGGTTCCGCTATCAGGCGATGGTGGACATGTGCAGGTAGGCGACGACGTCGCCGAGCAGTTCGACCTGGTGGGCCGGGGCCAGCTGCTCGTAGCTGAACCCGTCGCTGAGGTCGTAGTCGTTGCCCCAGTTCAGTGCGACGGTGAAGCCTGCCGCGCTCATGACGAGCCCGATCTCCTTGTCGATGGCGGTGTCCCATGAGCCCCCGTGCTCGGTGTGCAGCGTCCCGGCGGCTGAGGCGTAGGCGATGGCGTGCAGCGCGTCGGTGACGCTTGCTCCCGCTTCGCGGGCGTCGGTGGCGACCTGCTGGGGAGCGGGGACTGTGGCGGTCACGGCGTTCCTTCCGGTGTTTCGGCTGGTCAGTGGTGCTTTTCGGTGGTGTTGTCCTTTGAACGTAGCACCTATGCAGTACCTATGTGTATGTGTAGGGACCGGTGATCAAACCGGTATGTCACAGTTCGGTTACGCGCTCAGATGCTCTGAGAGCACCTGACGCACTAGACGCATCCAGAGACACCGGACGCACCGTGAAAAGCGCTCTCCGTGCGACTGAGACGCGCATAGCGGTCGTTTCGCGGCTCATGCCGACGACCTCCCGCCCCGCATCCGCGCCCGCTCTGCCAAGAACTCCTCGTTCGGCCCAGTCGAAGCGCCCTGAACATCCAGGACCGAGCGAACAGGCGGAGGCGCCAGCGACGAGGAAGCCTCACCAGCTGACACGACACCAGACCCGCTCGACCCCCACACCTGCCGAGACCCCGAGCACGCACGGCACTTCTGCCCCGTGTCGAGGTCGGCCCCGCCCTCGCACCGCACGTTGCCGCAGGGCCTGCCCAGCCGCACCAGCGTGATAGCCACTGCGGTGGGGTCGTCGATGCGCTGACCGGCCCACTCACCGCCTACCCAGCGACGCGACACCCGCGCCGCGAGCTCGTCGACGGAGCGGCTACCGGCCGCGAGCTGCGCGCGGATCGCCGAACGAACACGACGCATCCCGTGACCTGGGATCGCCTGTCGCAGCTCGTCGGGCAGCGAACCGTAAATGCGGCTGATGTCCAGGCCCGATACCGTGCCCGGATCCTCCTCGTCGCTGCTGGTTTCGTCCGTCCCGCGCGGCAGCGCGCCGCCGCCGCTCGCGCGCTTACGGCCCTGTAGATCGCCTACGGCGGGAAGAGAAAGATCCTGCTTCAAGGTTCGTGCTTCAAGCTCTTGCTTCTGTGTGACCTCGGTTTCCGGGTCGGTGTGACCTCGGTTTCCGTTCGATGTGACCTCAGTTTCCGGTTCCAGTGCGTCGTCCTGGGGGACCAGTCGAAGCGCGTCTTCCCGGGTGAGGTGGACCGTGCGACCACCCTTACGGCAGGGGACGATCCACCCGTCTTCCTCCAGGGTCACCACCAGGTTCCGCACGGTCCGATCAGTCACGTCGAGGGCGCGGGCGAGCTGCACGGCGGTTCGGTGAACACCGGTCATCTCGTCGTGCCGCAGGTGCGCGTACAGCTCCAGCAGCGCCGACCGGTTGCGGCGCGGCCGCCACGTCCCGTCCACGCTGCGACAGCCGACGCCGGCCGCCGCGCGGTACGACAGCCGCGCCCATGGAGTGCTGTCGGCGATCGGCGCGAGACGCAACACGCGACGACTGCCCTTCTTGGCCGTGACGATCCAGGGGCTCGCTTCGGTGAGCGTCCTGGCGATGGTTTCGCGAGCCAGGCCGAGACGTTCGGCTAGATATCCGGTCGAGGCGGTGCAGCCCTGCGTACGCTGCGACAGGGCAGCGATCTGCGTGACGACGGGCCAGGCCGCGCCGCTCGGCAGGTTCAGTGGAACTTTGACCGTGCCGTCCGGCAGGTCGTCGAGCGGCAGCGATGGAAGAGGCTCGTCGGCGGTCACGTCGCCTCCAGGAACCTGATGGGGTCGGACCTTACGTGCTCGTAGGCGTGTGGTTCGGACCACGCGCTGGGAGTTGCCTCGCACGTGCTCGGCTCGTCCAAGACGGCTCGGACGTGCATCCACATCCCAGGAGTGCGACCGACCACGGCCATGCCCGCCTCCTCCAGCTCATGCAGGCGGCGGCGTGCGGTGCCCGAGGAGACCCCCAACCACTCGGAGAGTTTCGCGATGGTCAGGTCATGGCCGGTCGGGGCGAGCCGGTCGCACAGCACGGCATAGGTGCGCCAGGCGTCAGGGCTGACCTTCCCGTCCGGGCGGCCGACACCTGCATGGATCCAGTTGAGACTCCATGCAGGCACGGCTGCGTACGGACGGCGTGTCTCCTGCGGCCTGCCGAGCGCTGTGTGCAATGCGGATCGCTTCTTGCCTCGGATGACGCGCTTGAGCCACGACCCGTGCTCGAGGAGCTCGCGGCGGGCGCGGTCGAGAGTGGGTTCGGTGGTGCCGAACCGTTCAGCTACCCAGCAGCGGCGAGCGTTCGCCGGGTAGCGTCCCTCGGCGCGGTGCCCGAGGGATTCGTACAGGCACCATGCTGCGACGGCCAGGCTGCTGTGCTCGCTGCTGTACAGCAGGGCGCGGGGGATCTGGCAGTGACGGGACGCCGCCTGCGCAGGGGGGTTCTGGGGAGCGCTCAGCCGATACGCGGGCCCGGAAGTTTCCGGGCGTGAGGGACCGAACGCTTGGCGAGGTGCTATTGTCTGCTCCAAGCGTGTAAGGGCACGCGCCACCAAGCGATCAGCTCACCCGGCCGCCAAACCTAGGGGTTGATCACAAGGGGCACGTGATGCCGATGGCTAAGTTGTTCGATCAGCGCTCCCCGGTTCGGGGAGCGCTTTTCTGTGTTCCTGTGGCGGCTCCATGAGGGCGTGGAGTCTGCGAGATGGGGTCGGGGCGAGCGTCCATGAGCGTGCCTACGGGGTGGCCTGTTGCGGGACGTGCCGCATGCCAGAGACTCCGTGGACTTCGACACGTCTGACGCAACGGACGCACTTGACACACCATAGCGCGACAGATGCGGACATTCGAGATACGGTCCGCGAGATCAGCGAATCTGTCGAAAATGTCGTTTGCCCAGCGCAGGGCGTGTTCCTCGACGATCGGCGGCCACGCGGCCGCTGAACCAACCCAGCAGCGAAACGACGCCAGTAGAGACAAAGAGCGCCGTCCCGCTGACCAACGAGTCTCGCTCGCCGAGCAACGCCGGCGCTTGGCCGCACTAACGTAAACCCCACTCCGCCGAGGAACGGCAACCGATGGGGAGCGCTGAATGGCACGAGTTAGAGACCTGTGGTTCACCACTGTCAAAGACGCTGAGGGCAAACCGGAGAGGAAGAAGACCGCCAAGCACCCCGACAACGGCGGGAACCCAGGGGCGAACCGGTGGCAAGCAGTCTGGATCGGGCCGGACGGCCGAGAGAAGACGGCAACCAGGCGCATCAAGGAAGCCGCGAAGGACTACGCCCGCAAGATGGAGGAGGACTTAGCCCGAGGCGAGTACGTCGATCCTGCCGCCGGCAAGGCACTGTTCGGCGCGTACGGCAAGCGCTGGCTGGGCTCTCGTGCCGGTATCGACCCAGCATCGCTTATGCGTTATGAGTCGATGTATCGGCTCCATGTCGAACCCATATTCGGCAAGCGCAAGGTGGGGTCGATCAGGCCCTCAGAGATACAGGAGTCCCTTACCGAACTGTCTGGACGGTTCGAAGCATCGACAGTGATCACCGCGCTTCTCGTGCTGCAAGGCATCCTTGATCTCGCTTTGGCTGACGAAAAGATCAAGCGGAACCCTGCAAGATCGGAGATCGTCAAGGCACCCGCCCACGTCCACAAAGATGTCATCGCTTGGCGAGACGACGTGGTGTGGGCGATCATTGACGCTCACCCAGATCACCTGCGAGCAATGCCCGTCCTCGGCGCCGGCTGCGGCATGCGGGCGGGTGAGTGGTTCGGGCTCGCGCTTGAAGACGTGGACTTCGACGAGAAGGTCATCCACGTACGTCGGCAAATCAAAAAGCTCGGCAGCCGCTTCATCTTCGCACTGCCGAAGATGGACAAGCAGCGCACCATCCCCATGCCCGAATGGGTCGCGCTCTACCTGCGAACCCACATTGATGCTTACAAGCCACGGCCGCTGACACTGCCCTGGGAAAGGCTCAGCGGCAAGGAACGCACCCACGACCTGTTGTTCCGCTGGCCAACTGATGATCTATATGTCCGCCACCGGAACTACGACGAAACGATCTGGAAGCCCGCACTCGTCAGAGCGGGAGTCCTCGCCGAACCAACCAAGGACGCGCGCGGCCGGAGAAGATACGCCACCACCCGCCAGGAGGGGACGCATCAACTTCGCCACTACTACGCGAGTATCACCCTTGCGGCGGGAGTGACGATCAAGGAACTGTCCGAATACCTCGGGCATGCGGACCCAGCGCTAACTCTTCGTGTCTACGCCCACATGCTCACCACGTCACATGACAGAGCCCGAGAGGCCATCGACAAGCACATGCGCCGGCCCGGCTCGTCACCGGGCAGAACTGAGACAGAACTGAGCTACGGGCAAGATCAGGGAACAACCCAGTAAGCCGGGTGCCTCATCGCCCGCGAAGCAGATTCCAATCGTTCTACATGCGAAAACGTCACTGCACCGGCAGGCCCGTGACGGCCCGACCGATGAGGAGACGCTGAATCTCGCTCGTTCCTTCGAAGATGGTGTAGATCTTGGCGTCGCGGTGGAAGCGTTCGACGGGGTGTTCGCGGGTGTAGCCGGCGCCGCCGAGGATCTGGATGGCCTGCTCGGTCACCCACACCGCCGTCTCCCCCGCCACCAGCTTCGACATCGAGCCCTCGGCCTGTTCGAACGGGCGCCCCTTGCGCGCCATCCACGCCGCCCGCCAGGTCATCAGCCGGGCGATGTCGACCCTTGTCGCCATGTCGGCCAGCAGGAAGGCGATGGCCTGGTTCTCGCCGATCCTGCGGCCGAACTGTTCCCGCTCGCGGGCGTAGTCGCGGGCGTACTCGTAGGCCGCGCGGGCGATGCCCACCGCCATCGCGGCGACGGTCGGCCGCGTGGTCTCGAACGTGCGCATGGCGGCCTGCTCGCCGCTCTTGCCGCCTTCGCGTACCCGGGCGAGGCGGGCGTCCAGCTTCTCCTTGCCACCGAGCAGGCAGCGGCCCGGCACCCTGACGTCGTCGAGGACGACCTCGGCGGTGTGGGAGGCGCGGATGCCGTGCTTCCTGAACTTCTGGCCCTGCGAGAGCCCCGGCGTGCCCGGCGGGACGACGAACGACGCCTGGCCGCGTGCGCGCAGCGCGGGGTCGACCGAGGCGACGATGACGTGCACGTTGGCGATGCCTCCGTTGGTGGCCCACGTCTTGACGCCGTTGAGCACCCACTCGTCCTTCACCGCGTCGTACTCGGCCCTGGTGCGGATGGAGCCGATGTCGGAGCCGGCGTCGGGCTCGGAGGCGCAGAAGGCGCCGAGCTTGACGTCGTCGACGGTGCCGAACATCTCCGGCAGCCACTCCCCCATCTGCTCGGGCGTGCCGTTGGACGACAGGGCGGCGGCGGCGAGGCCGGTTCCGACGATGGACAGGCCGATGCCGGCGTCACCCCAGAAGATCTCCTCGAACGCCACCGGGATGCCGAGTCCGCTCTCCTCGAACCACTGCTGGGCGAAGAAGTCGAGCGAGTACAGCCCGACCTTGGCGGCCTCCTGGATGACGGGCCAGGGGGTCTCCTCGCGCTCGTCCCATTCGGCGCCGGCGGGGCGGATCACCGTCGCGGCGAACTCGTGCACCCAGTCGCGTACCTCGCGGACGTCGTCGCCCGTCTCCGGACAGAAGCCGCCAGAGCTCTCCGCCATCTCGAATCACTCCTCAAAGGGGTCCGGAGCCGGTACGCGGGAAAGTCCACGCCAGCGCGGCGTTACCAACGGTAACACCGAGCCGCATGAAACCTTACCGGGAAGCAGGCATGCTCGCGCAACGGCCGCCGGCAACGTTCACGCGGCGGAAACACCGGCCCGGTGACGCCGCCCGGCCGGGCAGAGGCCGCACACCCCGGGAAACGGCGGACGGCCGGGGCGGTGGGAGAAGGCCGCCCCGGCCGTCGATTCGGCAGCGGCGGGGGACGACACCCCCGCCTCGGACCGCTGTCAGTCCTCGTCGCTCCAGATCCAGTCGCCGTGGCCGCGGTCGCGGTACGAACCCTGGGTCTGCGTGTTCAGACGGTCGACTTGGACGCCGTTCGCCGAGTTCGTGCGCCTGTCGTTGATCTTGATGACGTCGAAGCCCCGGTTGAAGTCGCTCGCGTAGATGTAGCCGTTGTAGTAGTAGGCGGACCAGAAGCCGCCGGAGCCCTCGGCCGCCGGGCCGCGCTCGAAGTAGCCGATCTCCTCGGGGTGGGCCGAGTCGGTGAAGTCCCAGACCGACGCCCCACCCTGGTACCAGGCCTGGACCATGATGTCGCGGCCCTTCACCGGGATCAGCGAGCCGTTGTGGGCGACACAGTTCTCCGAGTCCGCCTGGTAGCGGGGGATCTTGTAGTAGTTCTTGAACACCAGCTGGCCGTTCACGATGTCGTAGATCGCGTCCGCGCCGCGGTTGGGCCCGGTGGCCTCGTTGCACGTGGCCGCGCCGCCGCCGCCGAGCTCGTCGGTGAAGACGACCTTCGTGCCCGCGTTGTTGAACGTGGCCGAGTGCCAGAAGGCGAAGTTCGG
The DNA here is from genome assembly GCF_049674955.1 of Sphaerisporangium viridialbum. Classification (GTDB taxonomy): domain Bacteria; phylum Actinomycetota; class Actinomycetes; order Streptosporangiales; family Streptosporangiaceae; genus Sphaerisporangium; species Sphaerisporangium viridialbum. Next base: position 5,684,517 of record NZ_CP187232.1, read on the forward strand.
GTCGGTGATCCTGGCCGTCACCTTCGGGTCCTCGGGGTTCCTGATGTCGAACAGCACGCCGTCACCCATGCAGGCGCCGGCCGCGATGCCCTTCTCCACGTACGCGGTGATGTCGTGACAGCCGCTGGTCGGGAGGGCGAGGCCCGGCTGGCTCTCGTTGCCGCCGTCGGGGAAGACGATGGGAGTGGCCACCACCGAGGCCGAGGTCGGGTTGCCGAGCGGCACCTTGACGATCGAGATCTTGTCGTGCGGCGGCAGGCAGTCGGGGAAGCTCGCCGACGGGTTGTACGAGGAGACGTACAGGTAGACGTTGCCGTGCTTCTTGTCAGGGACCAGGGTGTGGGTGTGGGAGCCGCAGTTGGTCTCGACCGACTTGATGTACTTGGGGTTCTTCTTGTCCTTCACGTCGAAGATGCGGATGCCCTCCCAGGACTCCTTCACCGACGCGGGCTGCGACGTGCTGCTGCAGGAGTCGTCCGACCGGGACGAGTCGACGGACGCGAACAGCAGGTCGCCGTAGACGGACAGGTCCATCTGCGAACCAGGACAGACCACCGAGCTCACTACGGAGGTCTTCTTCGGATTCTTGATGTCATAGATGGAGAAGCCACCATAGTTACCGACATAGGCGTAGTTGCCCTGGAAGGCGATGTCGGTGTTGATGGTGGCCGCGATGCTCGCGGGCTTCGGCACGTTCGTCACGTGCTGGACGTTCGGGCTCATCACGATCTGGTCGGTGCCCGGGATGTCCGCTGCCTGAGCGGGTATCGCCGACAGCGCCATGGCCGCCGCCGTACCCACGAAGACGAGGAACCGGCCGGCTGGGCCGCCTCTGCGGGGGATGGACAACACTCAGGGACCCTCCTTGGTACTTAATGCCACAGGAGAACATAGATGGGCAGATTTTCTCCCAGACAGGACGAGTTAGCCATAGTGCAACTTGTCAGCAAAACCTTCCGACATGATCCCTTTACCGACATATCACGTCCGAGTTAGGGTGCACGCGCACGGCAAGTGATCCTCAGGGAGGTCGGGTGCGCCTCGCGCTCCTCATCGTCATCGGTACGGCCGCGCTCGCCCTGGCGGGCTGCGCGAGTGCCCCAGCCACCCCGTCGGCGAGTTCCACCGCCCCGGTCATCGCCCCGGGCCGGCCCGGCGAGGCGGCGAAGACGCTCGGCCCCACCGAGGCGGCGACCGCGGTGCCCTCCCCCTCGGCCAACGCGGCGGACGTGGTGTTCATGCAGGACATGGTCGTCCACCACCGTCAGGCGCTCGACATGAGCGCCGGCGCCGCGACCCGCGCCGCCTCCGACGACGTGAAGCGCATGGCCTCACGCATCGCCGACACCCAGGGACCCGAGATCAACGCGATGATCCGGTGGCTGCGCCAGCAGGGGCAGCGCGTTCCCGAGCACCACGCCGGGCACCACGCCATGCCCGGCATGGCGACCCCGGAGCAGATGGCGGCCCTGCGGGCGGCCAACGGGGGCGGCTTCGACCGCCTCTACCTCCAGCTCATGATCGCCCACCACCTGGGCGCCATCACCATGGCCGCCGACGAGCTGGAGAAGGGCTCCCACATCATGGTGCAGGAGCTGGCGCAGGACGTGTCGGTCACGCAGACGGCCGAGGTGAACCGCATGCGCCGCATGCGGGCGGGCGGCTGAAGGGTCAGGACATGCGGAAGACCGAGCCGTGCGCGCGGAACGGCAGGTGGGCGCCCTCGGGAATCAGGAAGGCGTGCTCGCGCCGGACGCGCACCGCATCGCACCAGCCGTCGGTGATGACCAGGATCGGGCCCTCCCGGGGGAAGTCGTCCGCGCGCTCCAGCAGGTCGACGCCCGGCTGGAGCATCGTGCCGCCCCGGCCGCGCACGCGCACCCGGCGGGCGATCTCCTCCACCGGGACATAGCCCGCGTCGTACGGCACGGCGTCGCAGAACACCACCCGCGCGCGCGGCACGTCGCGGGCCATCGCGTACGCCGCTATCGCCCCGAGTGCCTTGCCCAGGAGCCTGGTGTCCATCGATCCGGAGGTGTCGAGAACGACCCCGAAGGTGGCGCGCCGTACGAGCTCCTCAGGGCGGATCCACCCGGGACGCGGGATGCCGGGCGTGGCGGCCTGGCGGCGTGACGCGCGGGCGTACGACCGGCGCCTGTCCACCGAGGGGACGTGCTCCTCGAACCACCGGGCCAGGGCGGCGTCCCACGGCAATGGCGGCTGGTCCAGCGCCCTGATCTCCTCCTCCAGCCCGGCCGGGAGGAACCCCCTGCCCGCGGTCCGGTGATAGGCGAGCCCGGTGCAGAGCGCCCGCCGGTAGTACTCGTCCAGGTCGAGGTAGCGGCCTGGCGCGCCCGAATGGGGCAGCGGCCGGTCGAGCACGTCGCCGAGCCCGCGTCCGCGCAGGGTGGCCAGCTTGCGCAACCGCCGCAGGTCGACCGCGATGCGGTCGTAGACCCCCTCTGCCGACGACCCTGCCAGCGCCTGGTCGAACAGCAGGCCTTCGGGCATGTCGCCGACGCCCATCTCCATCAGCCAGCCGTTGATCACGTAGTCGGCGGCGACGTTCCAGATGTACGGGTCCCGGCCGCCGGCCCGCTCTCCGTGCCGGAGCGCGGCGTGCAGCATCTCGTGGGCCAGGACGAACCGCCACTCCTCGGCCTTCAGGGAGACCAGCGGGTTCACGTAGATCTCGGCGGCCTCCGCGTTGACGGCGGCGATCGAGATGTGCCATGCCCGCGCCACGTCCACGTCGGCCACGATCTTCATTCCCGAGGCCAGCGCGCCGAGCAGCGGATACGACGAGACGAACCAGGCCAGGGCCGCGTCCCACGGGCCTGGGGCCTGGTCCCTGACGGTGCCGCGCGGCCCGCCCGCCGCCTCCAGCCCCGCGGTGGCGGCCCGGGCGATGCCGGCGGCGAACAGGCGCGGGAAGTCCTCCCGCTTCGCCTCCTCCTCCTCGCCGATCCAGAAGTCCGGCGATCCCGCGGGGGCCAGCTCGGCGGGCAGGCCGAACATGCGCCAGCGGTCGGCCAGCGCGCGCTCGTCCTCTCGCGGCAGTTCCTCCGGCAGCGGCGCGGGACACCGCCCGACCTTCAGAGTGCGGAGGAAGCGGTCGACGGTCAGGCAGCAGGCCGCTCGGTAGTCGTGCTGCGGTGAGCGCCACGTGTTCCACCGGTCGCCGGCGTTCGCGCCGATGTCCCGCGGCACAGCCGAGCGCGGGTCGGCGTGGCCGAATCCCAGGTGGAGCATGCAGTGGGCGAACACCCACGCCCACTCCTCGGGCTCGGCGCGCCGCGTGGGGTGGTGCCGCACGCCGCCGTCCGGGGTCGCCAGCGCCCAGTCCCGCGGGCCGAACTCCGCGCGTTCTCCCGTCCGGAGGCAGGCGCCGAGGTGGTGGAACATCGGGTGCGCCGACGCCAGCCGCCATCCCCGCTCCACGGCCTCCCGCCACGGGTCCGGCCTCTTCTTGGGCGCGGCCATCTCAGCTCCGGGCTGCGACGAGGCGGGGCAGGTCGCGGCCCACCTCGACCAGGAACCAGGTCGGGAGCACCGGTGAGCCGTCCAGGCCGGTGGCGATGACGAGCTGCGCGCACTCCAGGGAGATCTCGGCCAGCTCTACGAGCAGCGTCTTCGCCCGGAAGGCCAGCTCGCGGCCCCCGGTGGAAACGCCCCGCCTGTCGGCGGGCAGCTCCTTGATCAGGCGGGCGCGGAACGTCTCGGACAGGAAGTACAGCAGGTCGCGGTCCTCGGGCCGGCGCGGCCATGAGGCGTCGCCCTTCAGCACCGCGTCGAGGTCGTAGGCGTGCCGTACGGTCTTCACGTACCCGCGGAACGCCGAGGCGTGCGCGCCGGTCAGGGTGCCGAAGGCCAGCATGGCGAGGGTCTCGTCGCCGATCGCCTCACCGTAGGAGTGCATGACGTCGGACAGCATGTGCCAGGCGCGCGGGGTCGAGAACGGCTCCTCGGTCTTGGGCGGCGCGCTCCACAGGTGGTCGGGGCGCTGCACGAGGTAGTCGACGATCCACGGGTGGATGCCGTTGGCCGCCGCCCAGACGAGCCAGTCGGTCGAGGAGGCGCGCAGGTGCACGTGGACGAGCCGGTTGACCAGCGCGGACGCCATCGGGCGGGCGAGCGCGTTGTCGGTGGCGCGGTTGCCCGCGCCGATCACGACCGAGCCCTCGGGCAGCTCGTACGTCCCGAGGCGGCGGTCGAGGATGAGCGAGTAGAACGCCTTCTGCACCTCGGGCGCGGAGGCGTTGAGCTCGTCGAGGAACAGGCAGTACGGCTCCGTGCGCGCGATCGCCTCCGGTGGGGCGAAGCGGCTCCGCCCGCCGACCAGCTCGGGAACGCCGATCAGGTCCTCGGGGGCAAGCTGGGTGCCGAGCAGCGTCACGCAGTCGAGGCCGAGCGAGCCGGCGAAATCGCGCACGAGCGAGCTCTTGCCGATGCCGGGCGCACCCCACAGGAACACGGGACGCACGACCGCGACGTGCAACAGCACGTCGGGAAGCTGCGCCGGAGTAATGGTGAGGGTGGCCTGCATAGGTTGAACAATGACGGAATTCCCTGCTATTTCGCATCACATTTTTGGCGAACCGTGAACATGGAAATGCGGGTGGCCGGCCCGCACGGGAGCCGAGCCGGCGGTCGTTAGGGTGGGGTGATGGAGTTCCCGGAGTTGCGCCACCCGATCGTCCAGGCGCCGATGGCCGGTGGGCCGTCGACTCCTGAGCTGGCCGCGGCGGTGTCCGCCGCGGGCGGGCTGGGGTTCGTGGCCGCCGGTTACGACTCGGCCGAGACCCTGCGCGCCGGCATCCGCGCCGTACGGGCGCGCACCGACGCGCCGTTCGGCGTGAACATCTTCGTGCCCTCCGCCGAGAAGGCCGACCGGGCCGCCGTGGACGCGTACGCGGCGCGGCTGCGCGGGGAGGCCGAGCGGTACGGCGTGCCGCTGGGCGTGCCCGTGGACGACGACGGCGAGTGGCGGCACCGGCTGGCCGTCGTGGCCGAGGAGCGGGTGCCGGTGGTGTCGTTCACCTTCGGGCTTCCCTCGCGGGAGGTGATCGGGGAGGCGCGCCGGGCCGGGGCGTACGTCATCGTGACGGTCACCACCCCGGACGAGGCGGCGGCCGCGCACGAGGCCGGGGCCGATGCGCTGGTGGCCCAGGGCATCGAGGCGGGCGGCCACCGGGGCGGGTTCACCGACGATGCGGGCGATTTCGGGCTGCTGGTCCTGCTCCGGCTGGCGCTTCGGCTCACGCCCCTGCCCGTGGTGGCCGCGGGTGGCATCACCGACGGGGCGGGCGTCGCGGCGGTGCTGGCCGCCGGAGCCGTCGCCGCCCAGCTCGGCACCGCCTTCCTGCTCGCGCCCGAGGCCGGTACGAGCGTCGCGCACCGCGAGGCGCTGAGGTCGTACGACCGTACGGCGGTCACCCGGGCGTTCACCGGCCGGCGGGCCAGGGGGCTGGTCAACCGCTTCCTCGAAGAGCACACCGGCGAGGCTCCCTCGGCGTACCCGCAGGTGCACCACCTGACCGCCCCGCTGCGGGCGGCGGCCAGGAAGGCGGGCGACGCCGGCGCGATCAACCTGTGGGCGGGGCAGGGGTTCCGGCTCGCCGAGGAGGTGCCCGCGGGCGAGCTGGTGCGCCGGCTCGGCGCCGAGACCGAGGAGGCCCTCGCCCGAGCCGCACACCGGCTCGGCCGGCTCGGCCGATGAGGCTGTTCACACCGGAAAGCTCGGGATGCGGTTCGAGCGATTCCTTTTCTGGGCGCGCGTCGTCATAGGTCCGTCAGGTGCGTCCAGCGGGGCGCCCCATGAGGGCGGAGGGTGAACGGTGGAGAAGGTCGAGGACGGGCAAGGCCGGGTCGAGGCCGCCGAGGTGGTGGCCGCGGCGCGGGCCGGTGACGAGGCGGCGTTCGGCGTGCTCACCGACGGCTACCGGCGGGAGCTGCAGATCCACTGCTACCGCATGCTCGGCTCGTTCGAGGACGCCGAGGACCTGGTCCAGGAGACGTTCCTGCGCGCCTGGCGCAGGCGGGAGACCTTCGAGGGGCGCTCGACGTTCCGGGCGTGGCTGTACCGCATCGCGACCAACGCGTGCCTGGACTTCCTCGACCGCAACCCGCGCGGTCCGCGGGCCCGGCAGGAGCCGGTGCTGGCCGATCCCGGCGCGCCGGCGCCGGCCCCCACCGAGGTCATGTGGCTCCAGCCGTACCCGGACCGGCTGCTGGAGCCCGTCGCGGGCAGAGACGCCGAGCCGGACGCCACGGTCGTCGCCAAGGAGACGATCGAGCTGGCGTTCCTGGCCGCGATCCAGCACCTGCCGGCCCGGCAGCGGGCGGTGCTGATCCTTCGCGACGTGCTCGGCTGGCCCGCCAAGGAGACCGCCGAGCTCCTTTCGACCAGCGTCACCGCGGTGAAGAGCGCGCTGCAGCGGGCACGCCCGGCGCTGAAGGAGCATCTGCCGCCGCGGCGGTCGGAGTGGACGCCGTCCAAGGATCCGACGCGCGAGGAGCGCGCGGTGCTGCAGCGCTACATCGATGCCGTGGAGCAGGCCGACCCCGCCATCCTGGCCGGGGTGCTGCGCGACGACGCGTGGCAGACGATGCCGCCGCAGCCGATCTGGATCAGGGGCGGCAAGGCCATCGTCGAGGCGTGGACGCCCGCCATGGTCGGTCCAGAGGCGTGGGGCGACTGGCGGGTGCTGCCCACGTGGGCGAACCGGCAGCCGGTGGCCGCGGCGTACCTCCGCAAGGCGGGCGACAGCGCGTACCGGCCCTCCTGGCTCGGCGTCCTGCGGGTGGAGGACGGCCTGATCGCCGAGATCACGACGTTCGGCGACCAGTACTTCCCGCTGTTCGGCCTGCCGCCGGCTCTGTGATGGACGACGCCCCCCGCCTGCCGTCCTTCCTCGGCAGGCGGCTCCCGCCTGCCTTCGCCCTCCGTACGGTCGTGGTCTCCCCCGGCCGCGCGCGGGTCTACGACGAGGCCGAGTGGCGGGACGCCATCGTCGTGGTCGAGCGCGGGCGCATCGAGCTGCTCTGCTCAGACGGTCGCTGCCGTGGTTTCGGACGCGGCGAGATCCTCTGGCTCCACGGCCTGCCCGTCCACGTGCTCTACAACCCCGGGGCGGAGCCCGCCGTGCTGGTCGCGGTCTCGCGGCGCGACGTCGCCTCCGGGCGCTGACGGCTCGCCGCGATTCCTTCCGGGCGCTCCCGCCGTCTCAACAACCAGACATGCCGCAACCAAGAAAGAGGAACCGATCATGAGTGACGCGCAGAAGCAGGTTCAGGTCGCGATCGACCAGCTCGTCGAGTCCGGTGCCGAGACGGGCGTGCAGGTGGCCGTGTACCGGGAAGGCGAGCTGGTGGTGGACGCCGTGGCGGGCGCCGCCGACGCGGCGACCGGACGCCCGGTCATCTCCAGCACCCCGTTCTACGCCACCTCGACGGGCAAGGGGGTGACCGCCACCGTCGTGCACGTGCTCGCCGAGCGCGGCGTACTCACGTACGACACCCCCATCGTGGAGCTGTGGCCGGAGTTCGGCGCCCACGGCAAGCAGGCCGCGACCGTACGTCACGCGCTGACCCACTCGACCGGCGTGCCCGGCCTGCCCGCCGCCACCACCCCTGAGGACCTGTGCGACTGGGAGAAGATGTGCGCGGCGGTCGCGGACGCCGAGCCGTGGTGGGAGCCGGGCACCAAGACGGGGTACCACGCCCAGTCGTTCGGCTACATCGTCGGTGAGATCGTCCGCCGCGTCACCGGGCTGCCGATCTCGCAGGTCCTGCGGGAGCAGGTCGCGGGTCCGCTGAGGGTCGCCGACGAGTTGTTCTTCGGCGTGCCGAAGTCCCAGCTCGGCACGCTGGCCCGGCTGGACGAGCCGTCGGGCGGGCCCGAGATGACCGCGGACATGCTCGAAGGCATCCCGTTCTTCAGGGTCGTGCACGGTTACACGGCGGCGCCGATGGCGGCGCTTCCCGACGCCGCCTTCGGCAACCGCGCCGACGTGCTGACGTCCGACATCCCCGCTGGGGGCACCATGTCCGCCCGCGCCGTGGCGCGCATGTACGCCGCGCTGCTCGGCGAGGTGGACGGGGTGCGGCTGGTCTCGCCCGAGCGGCTGCGCGAGATCACCTCGGTGGCGATGAGCGGCGTGGACGAGGTCGTCGGGTTCCCGAGCACGCGAGCGCTGGGGTACAACATCGGCTTCCCCTCGCTGAACGCGTCCCCGGCCCCGACGGTGTTCGGGATGGCGGGCAGCGGCGGGACGGCCGCGTACGCCGACACCGCCACGGGAGTGGCCTTCGCCCTGACCAAGAACCGGGTCTCCGCCGGGGACTACACGACGGTCGAGCGGATCGGCGAGATCGTCAAGAACTCCCTCACCGGCTGACGCACGGCGAACACCTCACGGGCGGGAATGGGCTGTTAACAGGGGCCCCATTCCCGCCCGCGACCTTTCCGCTTCCGCGGCGACGGGGACCCCCGGAGTCAGCCCGGGCTTGGATGTCCCGAACCGCTGACGCGGGCCAAGTGATTGCTCTGCCATGAATGATTGCAATTTGGTCATTTCCCCCAAAAACCTCGACGCAGGTGTCACCTTCAACGGAGAAATTCGGACCCGGGAGGGCATGTGCGCTTGCGTCGACCGTTCTCGATCTTGACCCTGATGGCCTCGGTGATCGCGGGCTCACCCGCGCTCGCCGCGTCCGCGTCAGCCACACTCGCCCCGACCACATCCACCCCGACCGGGTCCCCGCCTGCCCCCGGATGCGATCCGATGGCCGGAGCCGACTGCCTGCTGCCTTTCCCCAACAACTGGTTCACGACGAGCGCCCGCACGCCTACGGGGCTCCGGCTCAACCTGACCAGCGCGATGACCCCCGCGAACGCCGCGGGCAAGACCATCGATCCGGCGGCATGGAACCGGTCCGACGGATTCTCACCCGGCTCGATGCTGCTCGCCCACGTTCCGGGCGTCGACCTCGCCGCGACCGCGGCCGCTCCGGTGACCGACGTCGGCCGGTCTCTGAAGCGGGACGCCCCGATCGTCATCGTGGACACCCGCACCGGCGAGCGCTGGCCGTACTGGGCGGAACTGGACGCGAACGCCACCGACCCCGCGCGGCAGGCACTGATCATCCGCCCAGCGAGGAACTTCCTGGAAGGCCATCGCTACGCCGTCGCGCTCCGGAACCTCAAGGATGCCTCCGGATCCCTGATCGCCGCGCCTGAGACGTTCACCCGCCTCGCTGGAGCCACGCTTCCCGGCGACGACCCGCTGGCCGGGCGGCAGCCCGCGCTCCGCCGTACGCTCCAGGACCTCACCCGGGCCGGGGTGAGTAGCGAGAACCTCTATCTGGCGTGGGACTTCACCATCGCGAGCGAGCAAGGCCTCGCCGGACCTGTGCTGTGGATGCGCGACCAGGCACTCGGCCGGTTGCGCGGCAGGTCGCCGCAGTTCACGGTCACGACGGTCACCGATTTCACCCCCGAGCAGGACGCGAACATCGCGCGAGAGGTCAAGGGCGAGTTCCTGGTGCCCAACTACCTCAACCAGGCGGGCGCCCCGCCCGGCGCGGTGCTGAACCGCGACGCGTACGGCAGGCCGAAGCAGCTCGGTGACGACATGCACGCCCAGTTCCAGTGCGAGATCCCGCGTGCCGCGTTCACCAAGCCCGCGCGCCCGTCCCTGTACGGGCACGGCCTGCTCGGCAGGATCACCGAGGTCCGGGCCTCGAACGTCAGGGCCATGGCGGGCGAGCACGACTTCCTGTTCTGCGCCACCAAGTGGATCGGCATGGCGGACGAGGACATCCCGAACGTCGGCGGGGTGTTCGCCGACTTCTCCCGCTTCGACAGCGTGATCGACCGGCTCCAGCAGAGCCTGCTGAACTTCGTGTTCCTCGGCCGCACCATGATCACTAGGGATGGGCTGGCAAGCGACAAGGCGTTCCAGGACGGCAAGGGGCGCTCGCTGATCGACTGGCACACGGACCTGGCCTACGACGGCAACAGCCAGGGCTCCATCGCGGGCGGCGCGCTGGTCGCCGTGTCACCCGACGTGCGCAGGGGCGTGCTCGGGGTGCCGGGGATGAACTACAGCACGCTGCTCAACCGGAGCGTCGACTTTCAGCCCTTCCAGCAGGTCATGAACGGGTACTACCCCGACAAGCTGGACCAGCAGCTGTGCTTCGCGTTGATCCAGATCCTGTGGGACCGGGCAGAGACCAACGGGTATGTCCAGCACCTGGGTCACGACCCGCTCCCCGGCTCGCCGCGCCACCACATCCTGATGCAGGTGGCGTTCGGTGATCACCAGGTGTCGACGGTCGCCGCCGAGGTCGAGGCGCGGACGATCGGCGCCCGGGTCCACCAGCCCGCGATCGCGGCGGGGCGCAACCCCGACGTGGTCGCTTACTGGGGCATCCCGGCGCTGCCGCGCCGGCCCTATCCGGGTTCGGCGATGGTGGTCTGGGACAGCGGCACACCCGCTCCCCCGGTCACCAACACGCCTCCGCTGGGCCCGCAGTACGGCACCGACTCCCACGAGGACCCGCGGGCCGACGCGACGGCACGTCGGCAAAAGGCGTACTTCCTCAAGTACGGCGTGGTGGTCGACGTCTGCGACGGCCGGCCCTGTACGGCGTCGCACGCCGGGTGAAAGACGCGTAGGCGACGTTGGGCCACGTTCAATCACGGAATTAAACCGGCCCTCTCCCGCAAGTCAGGGACAATCCCTCGCTTTCCTATGCAGACTTTGCATGTCAGCGGAGTGTGGATAGGAGAAAGGACCACTGGATGGTTGTCGTGGCGGTGCCGGCCGGCGAGGGAATGCGCCCGATCCAGATCGAGCTGGAGGAGACGCCCCGTACGGACCTCTCCGACGTCTACGACGAGGAGGCCACCCGCAGCGTGCGGGAGAAGGTCATGAAGCTGGCGGAGCCCCTGTTCTCCGAGGCCGTCGACCTCGTACGGTCGTGCGCGGCGGAGGTCAAGCGGAAGCTCGACGAGATGCCCGAGGACACACGGCCCGACGAGCTGGAGCTGCAATTCGCGGTGAAGCTGGACGCCAAGGTCGGCGCCGCGATCGTCGAGTCGACCAGCGGGGCCCAGTTGCAGATCTCCATGCGCTGGAACGGCCGGAAGAATGCCTGAGGCCGCGACATTTCCGCTGCTGCCGTACAGCTACGTGGTCGGGCAGGACGCTCTGCGACGTGCTCTCGAGATCTCGTACGTGATGCCGCCCGTGGGCGGGGTGCTGATCAGCGGGGAGCGTGGCACAGCCAAGTCGACGATCGTACGGGCGTTCGCCCGCATGATGTACGGCGAGCTGCCGGTGACGCTGCCGATGAACGTGACCGACGACAGGGTCATCGGGGGCTGGAGGATCGACGCCCTGATGGCCGGGAAGACCGAGCCCCAACCCGGACTGCTCGAACAAGCGGGTGGACAGGGCATGCTCTACATCGACGAGGTCAACCTGCTGGACGACCACATCGTCAACCTCATCCTCGACGTGGTCTCCACCGGCCTGCTGGCCGTACAGCGCGAGGGCCTGGACCAGCCGGAGATCGCGCTGTCCTTCACCCTGGTCGGCACCATGAATCCCGAGGAAGGCACGCTGCGCCCCCAGCTCCTCGACCGGTTCGGCCTGCTGGTCCCGGTGAGCGCGGAACTCGACCCGCTGGTGCGTCGCGAGATCCTGCGGACGGTCCTGCGCTTCGAGGAGGAGCGCGTCAGGCCGGCCTCCGCGTGGCTGGACCGGGGCGCCGCTCTCGACCGCGAGCGCCGGGACACGCTGAAGGCCGCACGCGAGGCTGTCGCCGATGTGCGGCTCAGCGATGACGCCCTGTCGCTGTGCGCCCGGATCGCCGCGGAGTTCCAGGTCGCGGGGCACCGCGGCGAGATCGTCATGGCCCAGGCGGCCCGCGCGACGGCGGCCCTCGCGGGCCGTTCGGAGCTGACGCCGCAGGACGTCCGGGCCGTCGCACCGCAGGCGATCGCACACCGCCGTCGCGAGGCCGCGTACGGGGAAGGGCTCGAGTGGACCGCCAAGGACGAGGAGCGCCTCGCCGGGCTTCTCGCGGCGGAGGCGGGAGAGATCCTCACGGCGGACGCGGGAGACTAGCGATGGACGTCCGCGAGCGGGTCGCCACGGCGCTGGCCTGTGCCGCGCTCGACCGGAGCCTCGCCGGGATCCTCCTGTTCGACCTGGACGCGGACCTCATAGTGCCGGTGGTGCGGTGGTTCGCCGGCCTGGTCGGGGGCTCGCCCGCGATCAGCATGCTGGGGGCCACGGCCACCGACGACGATCTGTGGACGCGGATCCGCCCTCGGCCGGGTGAGACCAACGGCTTCCGGCTGGAGCACGGGCCGCTGGTGGGCGCCGACCGGCCGCCCGGCGTGGTCGTGGTGCCCGACCTCGCCCTGCTCGGCCTGGCGGGCGCCCGCGCGGCGGTCGCCACGATCGGGGCGGACGTGGTGCATCTGGAGCGAGCCGGAATGCGGATGCGCTGGCGGCCTGCGGACTACTGGATCGCCTGTTGCCGTCGCGCCGAGGTGGGCCGGGTCTCCCAGCATCTGCTCGACCGCTTCGCGGTTCGCGTCGACGCCGCGGGCCTGCGGAAGGACGTTCCCGCCCGCTCGGCCGCGGAGGCCGAGGGACTCCGGGCGGCCGGGGATCGGACGGCGGTGCTGGGCGAGCCGGATCCTCAGTGGCGACGGGCCATGGGGGCGGGGCGGCTTCCCGGACTCTCGATGGCCGCGGCCGAAGGCGTCGTGGAACTGGTGCCGCCCGCCGCGGCCGGGACCCGCCGCGACCTGGCGCTGGCCAGGATCGCCCGCGCGCTGGCGGCACTGGATGACGAGTCCGTCGTCGAGCGGGAGCACGTCGATGCCGCCGCACGCCTGATCGGGCTCTCCCCCACGACGCGACCGGACGATCCGTCAGGACCGGAACGGCTCATCGAACCGGGCGCACCCTGGGTACCCGTCGAAGGTGGAGCGGACCACGAGGCAGGCCATCTCGACGTGCCCGCGGGGGAAGGCACGCCGCTTCCGAGCGGGCCGCTGCCGGACGCCGAGACCTCCGGCGATCCCTACCCCGAAGACCACGCCGACCCCGAGCACGACGAGTACCCGCTGCGCGTCCCCTGGCACCGGCGGGCCGGCGGCGGACCGCCTCGTGGGCATCCGATCGGCACCGGGCCCGCGCGTGAGGTGCGCGACATCGCGATGGCCGCGACCCTGCTGGAGTCGGCGAAGTTCCAGACGCTGCGGTGCGGCCCGGACCACTTCCAGGCGGGCCACCGGTTGCACGTCGAAGCGGTGGACCTGCGCGGTCACCGGCGGGCGCCGCGACCGAGCCGCCTGCTCGTGCTGCTGCTCGACCACACCTGCCACCATGGGTGGGACTGGTACGGCCCGCTGGCGCCGTATCTGCGATGGGCGTACGCGGCCCGGGCGCCGGTCGACGTCGTGGAGGTGGGCGCGGCCGACGCCTCCGACGAACTGTGCGCGCAGCGGTTCGCGGCACGCGGCCTTCTTGATCCCCGCGTCGCGACGGCCCTGGAACGCCGGCCCGGCCGGGCCACACCGCTCGCGCACGGTCTCAGCCTGGCCGCACGACTGCTGCGCCGCGAGACCCAGCAGGGGGACGCGGCCGTCGTCGAGGCGGTACTGGTCGTGGTCACCGACGGGCGCGCCAACGTTCCTCTTGCCGCGAGCCGGGCGAAGTCCCTGCCTGAGCGGGTTGCCAGGGAGGGGGTCGACGACGCGCTCGGCGTGGCGGGCGAGATCAGCGCGTTGCACCGCGTGCGCAGCGTCGTCGTCGATCCCGGGCCACGTCCCGGCTCCCACCTCACGACACTTCTCGCCACCGCCCTGGGCGGCTTGATCGTCCCGGGCGGCTTCCACACGCTGGACCGTTCGAATGTCCTGGATGATATGGAGGACATGTCCGGCGATGCGGGGGGCTCCGGATGACCATGGAGAATCGTCGCCGGTTCTTCAGTGCCGTCTTCGGGGGGTCGCGGCGCGATGCGGGCGGCAAGGGTGGCTCCGGCATTCCCGGCGCCGAACGCCTGATGCCGCCGGCCGTGGGCCAACGTCCCGCAGTGACGCAGGCCAGCGTGACGGGCGGCCCGGCGACGATGACCGCCGGCAAGCCCGGTGCCGCCGGTGACCCCATGGTCTTCGACGTCGTCGAGGCCGATCTCGGCGCTGGGCTGCCGGAGGGAATGGCCCTTCTCACGGTCGTCCCGTTCCGGCGGAAGGAGGAGACGCCTGGCTTCCGGCTGCGCGGCGTCTGCTGCTGCGGCGAGGCGACCGAATTCGCGGAGGTGTACGGAAAGCCCGATCTGGACCTGGGGTCGCTCGTGTCCTCCGGTGGTGAGCTGCCCGCCGACGTCCTGAGCTTCATGCAGATCTGGTCGCGCCCGAAAACGGAGCTGACCCGGTGGCTCGACCGGCGCCTTGCCGTGCACGGGGACCGGTTCCAGCTCGTGATCTGGGACGACACGGGATATCGGATCCCGTGGGAGCTGTTCTGGCTGGAGTACGACTCCGGCCGTGCCGAAGGCTGGCTGGGCGGGGTCGTGACCATCACCCGATGGCTGTCCATCCGCACCGCCTGGCCGGAGACGGTGCGCGACTACCGCTCGTCCCACGAATGCACCGGCTCGGTCGCCGCCTACATCGACCCCGAGATGAACCGCGACCACTCACTGCTCACCGGCTACCGGGTCGAGCCCAGCAGCACCATGTACGACCTGACCAAGGCGCTCAAGCTCGACGGCGACGCCCTGGCCCTGGTGTACGTCGCCTGCCACGGGAAGTTCGGCGAGCAGCTCTCCGAGTGCGCGCTCGGCACGCTGCCGCTCCTGCACGTCGACCCGATGAAGTTCCCCCGGCTACGCCCCGCGGCGACCTTCGTCTTCCTCAACGCCTGCCATTCGGGCTCGCTCGGCTACGACACCAAGCGGTTCAACGACCGGGTGCTGCGCGGGTTCTCGGAGGTCTTCCTGCGGTCGGGCGCCGCCGGGGTGCTCGCGACCAACGGCGCGGTCGGCGACGGCCCGGCCCATGAGATGGCCCGCGAACTGCTCCAGCACCTGCGCGACAATCCGGGACGATCGGTGGCCGAGGCGGTGCGTGACCTGCGCGCCAAGGCCGCCGGCCTGACACCGGCGGACCTCGCGGCCGTCGCGGGACCAGGAGCCAACAGGGAACTGCTTCCACTGCTCTACAGATTCATGTACGTCTGTTACGGGAGCCCGCGCACGCTGGTCTCCCCCGACGCTGCCAAGGGGGCGCCATGACTCCCGCCACCGACGCCCAGCTGCGACTGGAACCCGTGGTGAGCTGGCCGCGTTCCATGACAGCGGGGCGCCCGCATCTGGTCGCGGTCGATCTCCGCCTCGCGGGTCCCATCCGGGACTGGCCGTACGAGGAGGAAGAGTTCGCCTTCACCTGCGTGCTGGACGGGTCGACCGGCTTCTCCGTCGCGGCCGTGCACGACGCCAGCGTCATCGTGCACCGCTTCGGCGGGTCGTACGGCCCGGCCGAGTTCGTCGTCACCCCCGACGAGACGCTCGGCGACCGCTCCCTGTGGCTCACCATCGTCACTCCGCGCGGCGTCGTGATACGTACGATCGAGCTACCGGCCGGCGTCAACGCCGAGGCGGCCGGCGACATCCCCACCGTGACGCGTCCGGTGCTCGCCAAGTTCTCCGTCGCCCGTGCCACCGGCTACGCGGTCGCGGCCGAGGTCGATGATTCACTTCTCGAAGACCACATCGACCAGCGGGCGAGCGACCCGGTCGAGGAGGCCGCTCGCTTCGAGCGGCGCCTGTGCGTCGCGGTCGATGTTTTCGCCCATAGCAGCCTGAACCACCAGCGACAGGTCGAGACGCGGCACCGGTTGCGGGTCGCCGTCACCGACGCGTGCCGATTGGCCGGTGTGGATCCCGATGACTTCCTCATAGAGGAATCCGGTGACGGCCTGCTCTTGCTCCTACCGCGCAGCGTCGACGTCAGCCGGGTCCTACCGGAGTTCCTCACCGGCATGCGAGACGCCGTCTCCCTGCTGAACCGTGCGGTCAGAAGAGAGGCTCGGCTCCGGCTTCGCATCGCGCTCGGTCATGGCATGGTCAACCTCGCGGCGACCGGCCCGTCCGCGCAACCGCTGGTAGAAGTCTTCCGCGTACTCGATTCGACGGAGCTACGGCTCGCGCTGACCCGGAGCGAGAATGGCGACATCGCGGTGGGCATGACCGACGAGCTTTACCGCGAGACCGACTCTGACGAGGCCATCCGGCGACTTCTCCCGGATTTGAGACGTACCAAGGTGCGGATCAAGAACTTCTCCGTACTCGCGTGGATCTCTGTGCTGCCGGCTGAGGACACTCCCAGCGAAAGCGGCGACGGGGAGTCTCCTGAGCAAACCCTGTATCCGGTCGTCATCCTGTCCGGCAGATATGACCCGTACGACTTGACGCACCTGCTACGTGCCAGATTCGACGCCAAGGCCACGCTCCTGTACGGCACCGCCGAGCAGTGCGCCGTGCTCATCACCGACCCGGGCGAGCGGTCGGACGACGCCCTGAGCAGGATCCGCGCGATCGTGGGCGAGGGAAATCCCGACGCGCGCGTCGAATTCCAGCGCTATCCCTTCCGCCCCTCCACACTGAGCACGCTGCGCGTGCAGGGGCCCGACGGACGGGAGTTCACGTTCCACGCCGTGCCGACGACGACTCACCTGGCCGACATCTCGCAGACTGTGCTGGCGAACTACCTCCATGAGGGTGTTGACGATCGTCTTCTCGAAACCGCGCTCGACTGGATCGCCCCCGATGGAACTCACCGCCGTCTGAACCCAGATCAGATGGTGCATGACGCGGGGCTCGGCGACGGCGACGAACTGCGCGTCAACGTGGCGGTGACGGCGGGCCAACCCGGCGAGTCCGACGATCCGCTCGATCTGCTGCTGAAATCGCCGGATGTCCACCTCATCGTCGACGGGGACAACGTCGCCGCGAACGCGTATCGCGACCTGCCGCTCGCCGACCGGCGGTCGCGGTTGCTCGCCGGCCTCGCCGGCCTGGCCTCCAGGTCGCGGAAAGAGATCACGTGCGTGTTCGACCTGGGGCCGCCGGACACATCGACCACCTTCAGCTCTCCTCGCGGGGTGCGCGTGCTGCTCAGTCCGGAGTCGGCTGTCGATGATCTGATAGTTCGGCTCGTACGAGAGGAGGACGCCGGGCGGACCGTCGTGCTGGTCTCCGCTGACCTCATGATCGCCGAGATGGCCCGCCGGGCCGGTGCCCAGACTGTGACGCCCAGCATGCTGACGCGCAGCATCGCCCGGCTGACCAGCAGGAACGTGTATCTCTTCTGCCTGCTCGACTGCTCGGCCTCGATGGCCGCCGGGGGCAAGATCGAGGCTTTGAACGTCGTGCTCCGGGGAACGGTCGCGAAGCTACGACGCACCGCGGCCGGCGAGCCGACGACACGGCTGACCATGGGCGTGATCACTTTCTCAAGTGAAGCGCGGTGGCACCCTCAGCGACCAGCGCCGATCGAGGACCTCCAGTGGCAGGACGTCACCGCGGGCGGCCGTACGAACTTCGCCGCGCCTCTCAGCTTGCTAACAAGTCAACTTGACACGCTTTCCGCCATGGCCGACACGTTGACGTCCGTGATAGTCCTGGCCACCGACGGTCATCCCACCGACAGCAATGAACACTGGCGGGCGGCCCTCGACGAGCTCGACCGCACCCCGGTGGGACGACGCGCGCTTCGAATGGCCATCGCCATCGGGGGAGACGCGGACACGACGATGTTGAGGGAGTACCTTGCCCGACCGGATCTTCAGCCTCTTACGGCGAAAGACCCGGAGGAACTACACGCCGCCTTTCAAACGGTTTCCGAGGCGGTGGCGAGGGCGATACGGACCCCAGAACTCCTCACGGCAACGTACCCGGCGCCACGACCGCTCCAGCGCCCTGACAACTCGCCCGGCATCTGGTGACCGAACCCCGGGGCACGGCTGTGCCGTACGGCAATGCGGCATGAACCGTGCCTCCGACTCAGGGGCCGGCGAACGTCGGCGACTCTGGACTAGTTCGGACCGGGTAGGTCAGAGACTTCGAGAAGCAGAGTGGTGAATCGGAAGCCTATTCCCATGCCGATGACCAGAATCTTCTCTCCCCCTTGGAGTTGTCCACCGCGGAGAAGGTGATCGATACCGAGGAGCGCGTCACAGGGGCCGACATGGCCGATCTCTCGTAAAAACGGCCATGTGGTACGACTCTGCGCGATGCCCAGGGGTTCCAGGATGAGAGCGGAGAGCTGAGCGAGGCCGACTCCGGTCACTGCGACCTTCGCCACCTCCGGCAACTCGACTCCCGACTCCTCCAGCACCTGCCTCACTGTTCTTATGCCGGCATCTCGGATGATCGGAAGGTAGGGCCCGAGGCCGGTCTGCTGGGCCAGCATGATATTCCCGTTCTCCAGATCTTCCCGGACCGCGACGAGCGACTCGAGCTCGGACGCGGAGGTGTGAGAACTGGCTATCAGCCGGGCATATCCGCCGTCGCGCGACAGAACCGCCGCGGCGGCACCATCCGAAAGGAAAATGCCCAGCGATTCCTGCCATCGCCGCAACCTACCCGTCTGGTAGCGACCCGCCGCGGTGACCATCGTGGCGTTGGCGGAAGGGTCGGATCTCAGCAAGCCCGCCGCGACGACGAGGCCCGTCGCTCCCCCGTTGCTCGCCGCTCCCAGTTCGAATGCCAGCGCCTCGGACGCGCCGAGGACCCGTTGCACGTGACAGGCGGGCGCGAAATGGTCCTGATCATCCAAACAGGCGTAGACGAGCGACGCGATGTCATCGGCGTTGCGTCCCGAGTTCTTCATCGCGTCGACTGCCGCCATCCCCGCCATCTCCGCCGCCGAGTAGTCCCGCGAAATGGTGAGGGACGCCCAGTCGGACAGCTTGAGGCTGGTCGGATTGGCACTGACGGCGCTGCCGCTCAGCACGTCCTCGACGTTCACCCGGGGCGGCAGGAACCTCCCTGTGCCGCAGATGAAGACGCTATCCCAAAGCAATGTTCCGCCCCGTTTCATTGGCTGTGCCCCGCGCCAGATCCATCAGCCAGTTACTCACGGTCAGGCCGATGAGCGCGGAGTGTTCTTCGAGTACGTCGGTCCCGGCGGGAACGGTCACCACCTTCGGGGCTTCCGTGGACGCGATCGGGCACCGCAGGGGAGGGCGTTCGTGGCCTGGCCGGACGAGGATGATCGGGGTCTCGATCTCCGCGGGTTCCCAGCGGCGGAAGAGTTCGCCGTACCAGGCGGTCGCGGTGAGTCGCTCGTCGGAAGGGACGTCGGGCCCCTCCTTGCCTGCCAATCTCCGCAGAAGGAGGGAAAGTTCGTCGTCGCGTCCGCTCGCCGCGTTCCCAGGGGGATCGATCAGCACGACACCCGCGAGTGGCGAGTCCAGCTGTTCCAGTGCCAGTGCTGTCGCGCACACCGGAAGACACGTCAGTGAGTTGCCGACCAGTACGACCGGCTTCCCGTGGAGGGACTCCGGAAGCGCCTTGATCACGCTCTCGGCAATGACCGACACGTTCGCGGGAAGTGGGCCGCTGGAGAACCCGGGCAGGGTGATCGCGGAGACGTCGCGAATTCCTTCGAGCGCTCTCGCGAATTTGTGATATTCGAACTCACCCGACGAGAGGCACAACAGCGCCGGCCGCACAGGACCCTGGGAGAGCGAAGCTGAAGGCAGCGGTCGCGCCTCAGCGGAGAGGCCGTCGAACGACGGGCGGAGCCGCGACGCGGTCAGCAGCAGATCAGCCCCTTGCTCAGGCTTGTCGAGTGATATCGCCTGCCTGAGAAGCGAGAGGATCGGGCCGGCGTCCTTGCCGCTCTCGTCCGGGCAGAGCTCCCGGTGAACGTAGGCGGCGAGGGCCTGCGAGGTCGGATAGTCGTAAATCAGGGTGGCCGGAAGCTCCAGGCCGGTGACCTGCTTGAGGTGCTTACGAAGTTCGAGAGCGGTCAGCGAGTCCAGGCCGAGATCCTTGAAGGAGTGTTCGAGCGGTATTCCGTCGGAGTCACTGTGGCCGAGCACGGTGGCGACGGTGGTTTGAACGAGGCGCAGGAGGTGGTGGCGCTGTCGTTCCGGGGACAGTTCCGCCAGTCGAACCGCCAACGCGTCGCCGGCTCCGGCTCCGGCTCCGGCTCCGGCTCCGGAGGAGACGGCAGGATTTTGGCGGAGTCGCGCGACTTCCGGGATCTCATCGAACAGGGAGCACGGACGATAGGCGGTGTAGAGCGGATAGAAGTTACCCCAATCGAAGCTGGCGATGACAGCGGCCGGCCGGTCCTCGGTCAGCACCTCCTCAAGCGCTGCCAGAGCCTGCTGCGTCCGCATTCTTCTCAGGCCGTGATGCGGGAAGGTGTGGTCCCTGCCCTCCCAGATCCCCCATGCGATCGAGTGGGCGGGAAGACCCTGAGCACGACGATGATGTGCGAGGGAATCGAGGAAGGCGTTCGCCGCCGCGTAACTCGCGAACCCCTTTCCCCCCAGGATGACGGCCGTTGACGAGAACAGGATGAACTCTGAGAGGTCACGGGATTTCGTCAGCTCATGAAGGTTCAGCGCACCATCGACCTTCGCCCGCAGAGCGTTCTCCAGTCGTTCCTCTGTGAGGTCGGACAGCGTGGCGTCGTCGAACGTACCGGCCATGTGAATGACCGTCCGCAGCGGCTGACCGGGGTGAATGTCGGCGAGCACCCCCGCCAGAGCGGAACGATCGGCGATGTCGCAGGCGACGATCCGGATCTCGGCCCCCAGAGCACGCACTTCGTCGACCAGCCGTGAGGCGCCCGGCGCTTCCGGCCCACTGCGGCTCAGCAGAAGCAGGTGTCTGGCGCCGTTGTGCGCAATCCGCTTGGCGAGAGATTTTCCTACTTCTCCGGTACCACCCGTGATGAGCACCGTGCCGTCGGAAGGCCATGCGTAGGAGGAGGATCGGGACACGGCACTACGACTGAGCCGGCGACGCAGCAGTCCTCTCGGCCGGACAGCGAACTGGTCGTCGACGCCACCGCCAAGGGCCTGGCAGATATGTGTGCCGACGTCATCGCCGACGTGCTCGGCCAGGTCGATCAGCCCTCCCCAGCCATGCGGATTCTCCTGGCGTGCCACAAGGTGCAGGCCCCAGGAGAGGGCGTGGATCGGATCGTCCAGCGGTTCGTCAGGATCGGTGACCACCGCGTTCTGAGTCAGGACCCACAGGGGAACGTCGATCCCCTCCAGGGCCTGGGCGAGTTTGAGATTGCCGATCACACCTGCCGGCAGATGGGGGAACGCCGGATGAGAGCGCCGGTCCACGGCCAGCCAGGAGACGACTCCCGCCAGGGCGGATGAACCACCTTCGCCAGACCGGCCGTTGGCGCCTGAATCCGCAGTCGGCAGAGCGGGCGATCTGACTGTGTCGTGAACGTGTCGAGCCAGGTCCTCACGGGAGACGGTGTCGGCGACCATGAGGGTGATGACCTTCGCCCCCTGCTCGGTCATTGCCCTGGAAGTCGCCGATACTCGGCCCATATCGGCTTGTTCCCGCGTTGTGACAACCAGCCAGGTGCCGGACAGTCGCGGCACTTCTCGATCCAGCCGCCGCCACGTGAGCTGGTAATGCCAATCCCCCGTGGCCGCTCGATCCTTGCTCCCGAGACGCCAGTCCGCGAGGTCCTTGAGCAGGGGCCTCAGGGAGGCGATCCGCTCGTCGTCAACGATGTTCAACAGGGAGGCCACCTCTCCCGGATCGTCGTTCTCTACGGCGCGCCAGAATTCGAGATCGTGCGACGGGACGTCGGTTGTTCGCTCCGTCGGGGTGAGCCAGTACCGCTGGTGCTGGAAGGGGTAGGTCGGTAGTTCGGGTCGCCTGGTGACCGGCGGGGCGGGATACAACGCCTCCCAGTCGGGGCTGAGACCGTGAACGTGCAACGTGGCCAGTGCGGTGGCCAGCGCGGTGACTTCCGGACGGTCCTTACGCAGGCTTCCCACGGCCACCGCGGGCAGATCATGCGCCTCAACCCTGGCCTGGAACGCCGGGACCAAAATGGGGTGCGGGCTGACCTCGACGAACACGCGGTGGTCCTGGTCGAGCAGGCACCCCAGCGTCTCATCGAACCGCACGCTGTTACGCAGGTTCCGGTACCAGTAGCCGGCATCCAGCCCGGTGGTGTCCAACGGCCGCCCGGCCGCCTCACCCTCCACAGTGGAAAAGAACGGCACCTCAGCGGACTGCGGACGGATCCCCGCCAACGCCTCCAGGATCGTCTCCCGCAACCCCTCCACCAACGGAGAATGCGAGGCGTAATCCACATCCACCGCCTGCGCGCGCACCCCCTCAGCCGCGCATACCGCGAGGAATTCCTTCACCGCCTCAGCAGTGCCCGAGACGGTCGTACTCCGCGGCCCGTTCACCGTCGCCACCCACAACCGGCCCTCCCACCGGCCCAACCAACCAGCCACCGTGACCGCATCAGCCCATACCGAGGCCATCGCCCCCGTACCCGCCAACCCCACCAGCGCCCTGCTCCGCAACGCCACCACCACCGCCGCGTCATCCAACGACAACGCACCAGCAACATGCGCCGCCGCGATCTCACCCTGCGAATGCCCCACCACCGCATCAGGAACGATCCCCCACGACCGCCACAACCGGGCCAACGACACCATCACCGCGAACAACACCGGCTGCACCACACCGGCACCCACCATCACGGGCGCACTCGCACCCCCTCGCAACACCTCCACCACCGACCAACCGGTATGCGACCGCAACGCCTGATCACATTCGTCCAAAGCCCCGCGAAACACCCCGAAGCTCTCATACAACTGCAACCCCATACCGGCCTGCTGCGACCCCTGACCAGGAAAGACCAACACCGTCTTGCCCGGCCCCTGCGAAGACACCCGCCCACACACCACACCCGGATGAGACAACCCCCCGGCAACAGCCCCAAGCGCCCCACCCAGCACCACACCGGCCTCGGCGATCTCACCGGTCTGAGCGGTCTCAGCGGCCTGCTCGACACCGCCGGCCGCCGGGCCCACGATCACGGCCCGGTGCGCGAAATGCGTCCGCCCGGTCGCCAGACCATGAGCCACAGCCACCGCATCCACATCCGGACGACCGGCCAGATACCCTCCCAACCGCCCCGCCTGCGCCCGCAACGCCTCCGCACTCCGCCCCGAAAGCGGCCACACCACCAACGGCGACCCACCACCATCACCACTGCCCTGGTCCCCGACGGCCGGTGGTTCCTCCAGGATGAGATGGGCGTTCGTACCGCTGATACCGAATGCCGAGACACCCGCACGCCTCGGCCGCCCGTACGGGTGCCACGGCCGCGATTCTGTGAGCAGCGACACCGCCCCACCAGACCAATCCACATGCGGGCTCGGCTCATCCACATGCAACGACCTCGGCAACACCCCGCGCTCCATCGCCGCGACCATCTTGATGATCCCGGCGACACCGGCCGCCGCCTGCGTATGACCGATGTTCGACTTCACCGACCCCAGCCACAACGGCCGATCAGCCGGCCGCTCCTGCCCATAGGTAGCGATGATCGCCTGCGCCTCGATCGGATCACCCAACGTGGTCCCGGTGCCATGAGCCTCGACCACATCGACATCAGCCGCAGTAAGCCCCGCATTGGCCAGAGCAGCACGAATCACCCGCTGCTGCGAAGGACCATGCGGAGCCGTCAGACCGTTGGAAGCCCCATCCTGATTGATGGCCGACCCACGGATCACCGCCAGCACCCGGTGACCCAGACGACGGGCATCGGACACCCGCTCCAGCAGCAGCATCCCGGCGCCCTCGCTCGCCACCATGCCGTCGGCACCGGCACCGAACGCCTTGGTCCGGCCATCCGCCGCCAGCACACGCTGCCGGGCGAAGTCCACGAACAGGCCGGTGGAGGCCATGACCGTGACAGCACCGGCCAGCGCCAGCGAGCACTCGCCCCGGCGCAACGCCTGAGCGGCCAGATGAATCGCCACCAGCGAGGAGGAACACGCGGTATCCACCGTGATCGCCGGCCCCTCCAGACCCAGCAAGTAAGAGATCCGCCCGGAAGCGACACTGGCCGCTACCCCGGTCAGCCGATGACCCTCAACGGCTTCGGAACCCCCCGCACCATACTCATGGGACCACATCCCCGCGAACACCCCGGTCGGAGTCCCGGCCAGGCTGCGCGGATCGATACCCGCCCGCTCCACCGCCTCCCACGCGACCTCCAGCAACACCCGCTGCTGCGGATCCATCCCCAGCGCCTCACGCGGCGAAATCCCAAAGAACTCCGCATCAAACCCCGCAGCATCCTCCAAGAACCCACCACGCCGGACATACGTCGTCCCCGACTCATCCGGATCAGAACTGAACAACCCATCCAGATCCCAGCCACGATCCACCGGGAACTCACCGATCACCTCACGCCCCGCCACCACCACATCCCACAGATCCCCCGCGGATCTGACCCCACCAGGGAACCGGCAACCTATCCCCACCACCGCGATCGGCTCGTCAGTCTCCAAGCCGACCGGTGTCGGAACGGCGGCGGATGCGACACCGGCTACCTGCTCGTAGAGATGAGTTGCCAGAGCCCGTGGCGTGGGGTGGTCGAAGACGACGGTTGGCGGAAGGTGGCAGCCGGTGGTCTGGCCGAGCTGCTTGCGAAGCTCGAGCGCGTTGAGGGAGGTGAAGCCGAGAGCTTTGAACGGCTGCCCTGGGTCGAGGGTGCTGGAGCTGACATGCCCGAGAACGGTCGCCACGTGGGCCTGGACGATCCGCAGGACTCGGTCGTGTTGTTGACCCGGAGTGAGGCCGGTCAGTCCGGCGGCGAAGGAATGCGCGGTGTCGGCATTGCCGGCACGGCGACGGACGGTCCCGGTCCGGCGGCTCCTCGACCTGGAGGGAGCGTGCCCCTCCGAGAGCGGGCCGCTGGAGCGGAGGGTGAGGTTGTCGACGCTGATGACGGGTGCGTCTGCGGGGTCTGTGGCGGTGAGACGGATGGTGTCGGGGTCGATGATGGTGATGTGTACTCGGAGCTTGATGGCGTCGGTGGCGTGCAGGGTGATCCCTGACAAGGCGAACGGCATCCGCACGCTGTCGCTGTGGGTGTCGGTGGTGGTGGTGAGTAGAAGGGGGTGAAGTGCCGCGTCGAGGAGGGCGGGATGGATGGTGTGGCCGCGGGGGTCCAGGTTTTCGGGAAGCTGGATTTCGGCGTAGAGGTTTTCGCCTTGGCGCCAGATGGCGCTCAGGGCCTGGAAGGCGGGACCGTAGTGGTAGCCGCGGGCGGCCAGACGCTCATACAGACTTTCGGCCTGAACAGTGTGTGCGCCTGGCGGCGGCCACGAATCCCAGTCCGCTGTCGCGGGCGAAGCAGCCGAGTGGGGCGAAGCGCCCGAGTCGGGCGAGGCATCGGAGTCGGGGGACAGGTATCCGCTGGCGTGTAGCGTCCAGGTGTTCTGCTCGTCCCGGTCGGTGCGGTGAGGGCGGGAGTGAACGCTGAAGGCGCACCGGTTGTTCTGCGGTGGTTCGACGACGAGCTGAAGGTCCACCGGTGTATCGGCGTTCAGCGGTAGCGGCGTCTGTAATACCAGTTCATCTATGATGCGGTGGCCGGCGTGATCGGCAGCCTGCAGCACCAGATCGACAAAGGCGGTGGCGGGGAGCAGCGTTCTGCCGGTCAGAGTGTGATCGGCGAGCCAGGGGTGTTCCCGTAGCGAAAGCCGCCCTGTCAATACGACTTGGCCCTGCTCGGCCAGTTGGGTCACCGCACCCACCAATGGGTGATCGGAAACTTCCAGGCCCGCCGCTGACACACTGCCGCCTGCTCCCACCGTCGGGGTGAGCCAGTACCGCTGGTGCTGGAAGGGGTAGGTCGGTAGTTCGGGTCGCCTGGTGACCGGCGGGGCGGGATACAACGCCTCCCAGTCCGGGCTGAGACCGTGAACGTGCAACGAGGCCAATGCGGTGGCCAGCGCGGTGACTTCCGGACGGTCCTTACGCAGGCTTCCCACGGCCACCGCGGGCAGATCATGCGCCTCAACCCTGGCGGCAAATGCCGGAACCAAAATCGGATGCGGGCTGACCTCGACGAAAACCCGGTGGTCCTGGTCCAGCAGGCACGCCACCGTCTCATCGAACCGCACGCTGTTACGCAGGTTCCGGTACCAGTAGCCGGCATCCAGCCCGGTGGTGTCCAACGGCCGCCCGGCCGCCTCACCCTCCACAGTGGAAAAGAACGGCACCTCAGCGGACTGCGGACGGATCCCCGCCAACGCCTCCAGGATCGTCTCCCGCAACCCCTCCACCAACGGAGAATGCGAGGCGTAATCCACATCCACCGCCTGCGCGCGCACCCCCTCAGCCGCGCATACCGCGAGGAATTCCTTCACCGCCTCAGCAGTGCCCGAGACGGTCGTACTCCGCGGCCCGTTCACCGTCGCCACCCACAACCGGCCCGCCCACCGGCCCAACCAACCAGCCACCGTGACCGCATCAGCCCATACCGAGGCCATCGCCCCCGTACCCGCCAACCCCGCCAGCGCCCTGCTCCGCAACGCCACCACCACCGCCGCGTCATCCAACGACAACGCACCAGCCACACAGGCCGCCGCGATCTCCCCCTGCGAATGCCCCACCACCGCATCCGGGACGATCCCCCACGACCGCCACAACCGGGCCAACGACACCATCACCGCGAACAACACCGGCTGCACCACACCGGCACCCACCATCACGGGCGCACTCGCACCCCCTCGCAACACCTCCACCACCGACCAACCGGTATGCGACCGCAACGCCTGATCGCATTCGTCCAAGGCCCCGCGAAACACCCCGAAGCTCTCATACAACTGCAACCCCATACCGGCCTGCTGCGACCCCTGACCAGGAAAGACCAACACCGTCTTGCCCGGCCCCTGCGAAGACACCCGCCCACACACCACACCCGGATGAGACAACCCCCCGGCAACAGCCCCAAGCGCCCCACCAACATCGGACTCACCCACCGCCGGACCCACGATCACAGCCCGATGCGCGAAATGCGTCCGCCCCCTCGCCAGACCATGAGCCACAGCCACCGCATCCACATCCGGACGACCGGCCAGATACCCACCCAACCGCCCCGCCTGCGCCCGCAACGCCTCCGCACTCCGCCCCGAAAGCGGCCACACCACCAACGGCGACTCAGCAGCGACGCCACCGGCACCATCACCATCACCGTCACCGTTGCCATCACGGTCACCATCACCGTCGACGACCGGCGGCTCCTCCAAGATCAGATGAGCGTTCGTACCGCTGATCCCGAACGACGACACACCCGCACGCCTCAGCCGCCCACCCCCCGGCCACACCCGCGACTCGGCCAGCAGCGACACCGCCCCACCAGACCAATCCACATGCGGACTCGGCTCATCCACATGCAACGACCTCGGCAACACCCCGCGCTCCATCGCCGCGACCATCTTGATGACCCCGGCGATACCGGCCGCCGCCTGCGTATGACCGATGTTCGACTTCACCGACCCCAGCCACAACGGCCGATCAGCCGGCCGCTCCTGCCCATAGGTAGCGATGATCGCCTGCGCCTCGATCGGATCACCCAAGGCCGTCCCAGTGCCATGAGCCTCGACCACATCGACATCAGCCGCAGCAAGCCCCGCATTGGCCAGAGCAGCACGAATCACCCGCTGCTGCGAAGGACCGTGCGGAGCCGTCAGACCGTTGGAAGCCCCGTCCTGATTGATGGCCGACCCACGAATCACCGCCAGAATCGGATGCTTGTTGGCCCGCGCGTCCGACAACTTTTCGAGCAGTACGATCCCGGCGCCCTCGCTGACCACCATGCCGTCGGCACCGGCGCCGAACGCCTTGGTCCGGCCATCCGCCGCCAGCGCACGCTGCCGGGCGAAGTCCACGAGAAGGTCGGTGGAGGCCATGACCGTGACGCCACCGGCGAGGGCGAGGTCGCACTCACCTGATCGCAGTGATCGACAGGCCTGATGCACGGCCACCAGCGAGGAGGAACACGCGGTGTCCACCGTGATCGCCGGCCCCTCCAGACCCAGCAAGTAAGAGATCCGCCCGGAAGCGACACTGGCCGCTACCCCGGTCAGCCGATGACCCTCAACGGCTTCGGAACCCCCCGCACCATACTCATGGGACCACATCCCCGCGAACACCCCGGTCGGAGTCCCGGCCAGGCTGCGCGGATCGATACCCGCCCGCTCCACCGCCTCCCACGCGACCTCCAGCAACACCCGCTGCTGCGGATCCATCCCCAGCGCCTCACGCGGCGAAATCCCAAAGAACTTCGCATCAAACCCCGCAGCATCCTCCAAGAACCCACCACGCCGGACATACGTCGTCCCCGACTCATCCGGATCAGAACTGAACAACCCGCCCAGATCCCAGCCACGATCCACCGGGAACTCACCGATCACCTCACGCCCCGCCACCACCACATCCCACAGATCCCCCGCCGACCTCACCCCACCAGGGAAACGGCAACCTATCCCCACCACCGCGATCGGCTCGCGTGCCTGACTTTCCAGTTCACGAAGCCGCTGCTTGGTCTCGTACAGCTCGACCGTCGCCATTTTCAGATACTGTACGAGCTTTTCCTGGTCGTTCACCGGGCCCACTTCCGCATAATCGTCTCGCCTGACATCAGGAAATAGTCTTGTCAATGAGGTCGAATATCTCGTCGGTCGACGCCGACATTATGTGTTCGACCACGGCATCCGACTGCCGCCGCGATCTGCCCAGGCCTTCGAGCAAGCCGTTCAGCTTGGCTTCGATCGCAGATTTGGCGTCCTCGTCAAGGACGGCCGAGGCGAGGGCGGCTTCGAATCTGCCGAGCTCGGAAAGAGGGTCGGAGGACTCCTTTGGTATGACGGAGGAAAACCTGCTGTCGAGGTACGCGCAAAGCGCGCGCGGGCTGGGATGGTCGAAGATGAGGGTCGGCGGGAGTTTGAGACCGGTGTGGTGACTCAGATGGTTTCGGAGTTCGAGGGCTGTGAGGGAGTCGAAGCCCAGGGCCTTGAAGGGCCGCTCCGGGTCGAGTGCGGTGGAGGTGCCATGTCCCAGAACCGTGGCGCCATGGTCCTGGACGAGCCGCAGGAGGCGCTCGTGCCGATCAGCAGAACTGAGGCCGGCCATTTCGGCCGCGAAAGAGTGTGCGGTGCCGGCGCCACCGGCACGGCGACGAGCGGCAGTCGCCGACAGGCCGGTGAGAATCTTGGGGAGCGTTCCGGTCCGGGACTGCGCGGTGAGGGCGCGAAGGTCGAGCGGAGCCGGCGCCAGGGCAGGCAGGCCCGTGGCCAGTGCCGCGTCGTAGAGCTTCATTCCGTGCTCGGTGGTGATGGGTGTGAAGCCGAAACGAGCGAGACGTGATCTGTCACTGCCGCCGAGATGGGAGGTCATCCCGGTAGCCGGCTGCCAATAGCCCCATGCCAAGCTGGCGACCGGAAGACCAAGGTGACGCCGGTGCTGGGCCAGGGCATCAAGGAACGCGTTGGCGGCCGCGTAGTTGCCCTGTCCAGGGGAGCCGATGGTGCCGCTCAGAGACGAGAACAGCACGAATCCGGCCAGGTTGAGGTGGCGGGTTTGCCGGTGCAGATTCCAGGCGGCGTCGACCTTGGGGCGCAGTACCCGGCGCAGATGATGAGGGGTGAGCGCTGGAACGGTCGCGTCGGCCAGCACTCCGGCGGCATGCACGACAACGGTCAATGGGTGCCGCTGAGGGATGGAGTCGAGAAGAGCGGCGAGTGCGGCCGGGTCCGCGATGTCACAGGCGGCGACCGTGACCCTCGCACCGAGCTCGGTCAGTTCTTCGGCCAGTCCGACGGCGCCGTCGCTGTTCGGACCCCGGCGAGAGACCAGGAGGAGATTTCTCATCCCGTGCTCGGTCACCAGGTGACGGGCGAGCAGGCCACCAAGGGTGCCCGTTCCCCCTGTGATCAGCACGGTTCCGTCGCCGTCAGGCGCGTTCGGGAGGGCGAAAACTATCTTGCCCACGTGGCGGGCCTGACTCATATCCCGGAATGCCTGGCGTGCCTGCCGGATGTCGTACGCGCTGACAGGAAGGGCGGGCAAGGTGCCGTCTTCGAACAACGGAGCAAGTCGGGTGAACAGCCGGTGAATGACTCGGGGGTCGCCGAGGGCGCGGTCGACGGCCTGGTAGACGACGCCGGGATACATGGCGGCGACCTGACCCGCGTCTCGTACATCGGTCTTGCCGATCTCGATGAAACTCCCCCCGTTGGGCAGCAGTTCCAACGAGGCGTCGACGAATTCGCCCTTCAGGCAGTCCATTACGACATGCATTCCCTGGCCGCCGGTCACCCGCAGGAACTTGGCCCTGAACTCCAGGCTGCGGGACGAGGCGATATGGTCGTCGTCAAGGCCCATCTCCCGCAGGATCGGCCACTTGGCCGGGCTCGCGGTCGCGAACACCTCCGCCCCCGCGTGCCGGGCAAGCCGGATGGCCGCCATACCGACCCCGCCGGCGCCCGCGTGAATCAGCACGCGCTGTCCGGCCTGGACTTCGGCCAGTTCAGACAGGGCGTGGTAGGCCGTCAGATAAGCCACCGGGGCAGAAGCCGCGTCAGTAAAGGACCAGCGGCGAGGCACAGTAGTCACCATGCGCTGGTCCGTGACTCCAGCGGGGGCGAACGAATCAGGTATGAACCCCATGACCCTGTCGCCGACGGCCAGCCCGTCCACGTTGGGACCGACCTCGGTGACGACTCCTGCTCCTTCCAGGCCTAAACCGCCGTCTCCGACGAGGCCGAGAGCGACCATCACGTCGCGGAAGTTCAGTCCACTGGCGCAGATGCGCATGCGAATGTGACCGTCGGCCAGAGCCGGCTCAGGACGTGGGCCCGCGATGTCCGCCGTGGTAGCGAGGTGCGCCGCTTCCGCCGGATCAGGGTCGGCGCTGAGCACGAGATTGGCGAGGGTGCCCTCACCCACGGTCTCCAGCCGCCAGGAGGCGGCAGCCGGCAGAAAGAGAATGTCGTCCGATCGGACACGGGTGAGACTGGATGTGTGGACGACACCCTGGCGAAGGGCCGACTGGCTTTCCTCGTCCTCCAGGAGGTGACGGGGGAGCAGGTGCCGAATCTGCCGGTAGGAGGCTTCGTGGTAGTCGGTGTCCAGTAGCGCGAAACGATTGGGGTATTCGTTCTGGGCGGTGCGAACCAGCCCCCACACAGCGGCCTGAGCAAGGTCGGGCGATCCGTCCAGAGGGCTGGTGGTGACGGCGTGGTGAGTGAGGATGATCAGGCGAGTGTCAGTCAGCCGAGGATCGTTCGTCCACGCTTGCAGCAGCTTCAGAGCTTGCTCGGTGACGGCGTGAACAGCCGCAGGAACGTCGACGCCGCCGGCGTCGATGAGCGGGGGAAGCCAGACGACCAGCTCTGGATCCTCTGTGCCGATCGAGGTCAGTTCGCCGATCAGCGCGGTCAGGTCCCGATGAACGGGGACGTCGCCGATCGCTGTGGCGACTTCGATCGCTCGCTCCGGGTTCTGCTCTGCCAGCACAGCGCAGCGGGGCTGCCGTCGCGCCGGGACATTCGCCGGCACGGGCCTGGCGTCCGCTGTCCAGGAGAGGTGTGACAGGTTCGAGCCGACGTCGGAGACCACGGCAGGAGCACTGTTCAGCGTGTCCGCGTCGCTGGAGCGGAGGGTGAGGGTGTCGATGGTGATGACGGGTGCGTCCGCGGGGTCTGTGGCGGTGACGCTGAAGGTGTCGGTGTCGATGGTGGTGATGCGTACCCGCAGCTTGGTGGCGTCGGTGGCGTGCAGGGTGAGCCCCGACAACGCGAACGGCATCCGCACGCTACCGCTGCCAGTGCCCGTGCCAGTGGTGGTGAGGAGGAGGGGGTGGAAGGCCGCGTCCAGGAGGGCGGGGTGGATGCCGTGACCGCGGGCGTCCAGGGTTTCGGGAAGCCGGACCTCGGCGTAGAGGTCATCACCCTGACGCCAAATGGCGCTCACGCCCTGGAAGGCGGGACCGTACTGGTAACCACCAGCGGCCAGACGCTCATACAGATCTTCCACCCCGACAGGGTGCGCGCCCGGCGGCGGCCACGAACCCCAGCCCGCCGCAGCGGGGGAATCGCCTGACACGCCGGACAGATATCCGCTGGCGTGCAACGTCCAAGGGTCCTGCCCGCCCCCGCCCGCACGGTGCGGACGCGAATGAACACCGAACGCGCACCGGCCCTCCCCCGGCGCCCCGACGATGACCTGAAGCTCCACCGCCGCAT
The DNA here is from genome assembly GCF_049674955.1 of Sphaerisporangium viridialbum. Taxonomy (GTDB): domain Bacteria; phylum Actinomycetota; class Actinomycetes; order Streptosporangiales; family Streptosporangiaceae; genus Sphaerisporangium; species Sphaerisporangium viridialbum. The sequence goes on from NZ_CP187232.1 coordinate 5,716,889, forward strand.
CGGCGTCCAGCGGCAATGGCGCTTGTAACACCAGCTCATCAATCACCTGATGACCGGCATGATCACCAGCCCGCAGCACCAGATCCACAAACGCGGTACCCGGCAGCAGCACCCTGCCGGCCACAACGTGATCGGCAAGCCACGCGTGCCCTCGCAGCGATACCCGCCCGGTCAGCACCACCTGGCTCCGGTCGGCCAGCTCGGCCACCGCACCCACCAACGGATGATCCGAAACCCCAAGACCCGCCGCCGACACGTCCCCACCCGCACCCATCCCTGCGGACAGCCAGTACCGCTGATGCTGGAAAGGGTAGGTCGGCAGCTCCGGCCGACCGGTGACCGGCGGCGCCGGATACAACGCCTCCCAGTCCGGGCTCAGACCATGAACATGCAACTGCGCCAACGCCATGCCCAGCGCCGCCACCTCCGAGCGGTCCCTGCGCAGACTCCCCACCGCCACCGCCGGCGCATCGTGCGCCTCAACCCTGGCGGCAAATGCCGGAACCAAAATGGGGTGCGGGCTGACCTCGACGAACACTCGGTGGTCCTGGTCGAGCAGGCACCCCACCGTCTCATCGAACCGCACGCAGTTACGCAGGTTCCGGTACCAGTAGCCGGCATCCAGCCCGGTGGTGTCCAACGGCCGCCCGTCCGCCTCACCCTCCACAGTGGAAAAGAACGGCACCTCAGCGGACTGCGGGTCGATTCCCGCCAACGCCTCCAGGATCGTCTCCCGCAACCCCTCCACCAACGGAGAATGCGAGGCGTAATCCACATCCACCGCCTGAGCGCGCACCCCCTCGGCCGCGCATACCGCGAGGAATTCCTTCACCGCCTCAGTGGTGCCCGAGACGGTCGTACTCTGCGGCCCGTTGACAGTCGCCACCCACAACCGGCCCTCCCACCGGCCCAACCAACCAGCCACCGTGACCGCATCAGCCCATACCGAGGCCATCGCCCCCGTACCCGCCAACCCCACCAGCGCCCTGCTCCGCAACGCCACCACCGCCGCCGCGGCATCCTGCAACGACAACGCGCCCGCCACACAGGCCGCCGCGATCTCCCCCTGCGAATGCCCCACCACCGCATCCGGAACGATCCCCCACGACCGCCACAACCGGGCCAACGACACCATCACCGCGAACAACACCGGCTGCACCACATCGGCACCCACCATCACGGGCGCACTCGCACCCCCTCGCAACACCTCCACCACTGACCAACCCGTGTACCGGCGCAACGCCCCATCACACTCATCCAGCTCCCGCCGAAACACCTCGAACGCCTCATACAACTCCAACCCCATCCCCACCTGCTGCGACCCCTGACCAGGAAAAACGAACACCGTCTTCCCCGCCCGACCGGACACCTGGCCGCACACCACACCCGGATGAGACAACCCCCCGGCAACGGCCCCAAGCGCCCCACCCACCGTCGAGTCACCCGCACCCACCGCCGGGCCCACGATCACGGCCCGATGCGCGAAATGCGTCCGCCCCCTCGCCAGACCATGAGCCACAGCCACCGCATCCACATCCGGACGACCGGCCAGATACCCGCCCAGTCGCTCCGCCTGCGCCCGCAACGCCTCCGCACTCCGCCCCGAAAGCGGCCACACCACCAACGGCGACCCAGCAGAGACCCCATCACCACCGGCCTCGTCCCCGGCGACCGGCGGTTCCTCCAAGATCAGATGAGCGTTCGTACCGCTGATACCGAACGACGACACGGCCGCCCGCCTCGGCCGCCCGTACGGGTGCCACGGCCGCGATTCTGTGAGCAGCGACACCGCCCCACCAGACCAATCCACATGCGGACTCGGCTCATCCACATGCAACGACCTCGGCAAAACCCCCCGCTCCATCGCCGCGACCATCTTGATCACACCGCCCACTCCGGCGGCGGCCATGGTGTGGCCGATGTTGGACTTCAGCGACCCCAGCCACAACGGCCGATCGGCCAGCCGGTCCTGCCCATAGGTGTCGATGATCGCCTGCGCCTCGATCGGATCACCCAATGTGGTCCCGGTCCCGTGCGCCTCCACCACGTCCACCTCCGCGGCGGTCAACCCCGCCTCCGCCAGCGCCTGCCGGATGACACGCCGCTGCGAAGGACCGTGCGGAGCCGTCAGACCGTTGGAAGCCCCGTCCTGATTGATGGCCGACCCACGGATCACCGCCAGCACCCGGTGACCCAGACGACGGGCATCGGACACCCGCTCCAGCAGCAGCATCCCGGCGCCCTCGCCCCAGCCGGTCCCATCGGCCGCCGCGGCGAACGCCTTACACCGCCCATCGGGCGCCAGCCCCCGCTGCCGCGCGAACTCCACGTACATCCCCGGGGTCGCCATGACCGTGACACCACCGGCCAGCGCCAGCGAGCACTCGCCCCGGCGCAACGCCTGAGCGGCCAGATGAATAGCCACCAGCGATGAGGAACACGCGGTGTCCACCGTGATCGCCGGCCCCTCCAGGCCCAGCACATAAGAGATCCGGCCGGACGCCACGCTGAGGGTGCTCCCGGTCAGCAGGTAGCCGTCGTAGCCAGCGGCCGGCTCGTACAGGCGGGGGCCGTACTCGGAGGTCAGAGCTCCGACGAACACCCCCGTCGCGGTGCCGCGCAAGCCGGCCGGGTCGACGCCCGCGTGTTCGAGCGTCTCCCAGGCGACCTCCAGCATCACCCGCTGCTGCGGATCCATCCCCAGCGCCTCACGCGGCGAGATCCCGAAGAACTCCGCGTCGAACCCATCCGCGTCGTGCAGGAACCCTCCCTCCCGCGCGTACGTGGTTCCGGCGTGATCAGGATCCGGATGGAACAACTTGTCAAGGTCCCACCCTCGGTTGGCGGGGAACGCCCCGATCGCGTCCACCCCGTCCGCGACCAGCCGCCACAGATCCCGCGCCGAGCGCACCCCGCCCGGATAACGGCAACCGATGCCCACGATGGCGATCGGTTCGCGTGCCCGGTCGTCCGAACGCTGATTGGCCTGCTTCAGCCGCTGGATCTCTTTCAGAGAGCGACGCAGCGCCTCGACGAGCTCTTCGTCGGATGCCTTCATCTCAACTCTCCGATCCACTCGGCCGCGAGGAGTAGTCGCGGGCCAGCTCCAGAAGGCGGCGGGGGTCCATGGTGTCGATGTCGTCGGTACTCGGAGTCCACACGGTGTCGTGTTCCGGTGAACCGTTGGCGAGGGCCAGTAACCGCTCCAGCAGTCCGATCTCACGTAGCTTCCGCAGCGGAATGGCGGCGAGCGTGGCGCGTATGGCGCTCTCCTCCCGGTCGGCCTCGGCGGCGGGGCCGGCGGCCGTGGCGTGCAGGTGGAGCGCGACCGCTTCCGGAGTCGGGTGGTCGAAGATGAGGCTGGAAGGGAGGCGCAGGCCGGTGACGGTGTTGAGACGGTTGCGAAGTTCGACCGCGGACAGGGAGTCGAAGCCGATCTCCCTGAACGCGCGGCGGACGTCGACGCCGGCGGGGTCGGCGTGCCCGAGGATGGCGGCCACGGCGCCGCGGACCAGGTCCAGCAGCAGGCCGTGCTGGGCGACTTCGGTCAGCCCGGCGAGCCGTTCGGTGAGCGAGGCGGTGCCTGATGCGGCGGCGGCACCGGCGGCGCGCCGGGCCGGAGTGCGGGCCAGCCCCCGCAGCAGCGGCGGCACGGCCCCTTCACGGGCCGCGGCGGCCAGCGCCGGCCCGTCGAACTCCGTGAGCAGCAGGAACGGATCGCCGGTCGACAACGCCCTGTCGAACAAGGCGAGCCCGAACTCGGTGGTGAGGGGTTTTAGGCCCGAGCGGGCCATCCGCCCCAGGTCGGTGGTGGTGAGGCGCTCTGTCATGCCACTGCCCTGTTCCCACAGTCCCCAGGCGAGGGAGAGGGCGGGCAGGCCCCGGGCATGGCGGTGATGGGCCAGGGCGTCGAGGTAGGCGTTGGCGGCGGCGTAGTTGGCCTGACCGGGACCGCCCAGCGTACCGAGGACGGAGGAGAACATGACGAACGCGGTCAGGTCCTGATCGCGGGTGAGCTCGTGCAGGGTCCAGGCCGCCTGGGCCTTCGGGCGCCACACCTCCTGGAACCGCTCCGGTGTCAGGGAGCCGATGACGCCGTCGCGCAACACGCCCGCGGCGTGAACCACCATGGTCAGCTCGCGTCCGGCGAGCAGGTCGGCCAGAGCGTCGCGGTCGCCGGTGTCACATGCGGCGATCTCCACCCGCGCGCCGAGTTCGGCGAGTTCCGCCGCCAGTTCCAGGGCCCCTTCGGCGTACGGTCCGCGCCGGCTGGTCAGCAGGAGACTGCGGGCGCCGTACCGGCGGACGAGGTGCCGGGCCACGCACGAGCCCAGCGTCCCGGTTCCACCGGTGATCAGAACCGTGCCGTCCGGGTCGAACGGCGCGGGCACCGTGAGCACGATCTTCCCGACATGGCGGGCCTCACTCATGAACCGGAAGGCCCGCGGAGCCTGCCGGATATCCCAGCAGGTCACCGGCAACGGCTGGAGCACTCCCCGCTCGAACAGCCGCCCCAGCTCCACGAACATCCGCTGAACACGATCGGGCTCCAGCCGCAACAGGTCGAACGCCTGGTAGGCGACGCCTGGATGGGTCTTGGCGATCTCGTCGGGGTCGCGTAGGTCGGTCTTGCCCATCTCGATGAAACGGCCCCCTCGGGGCAGCAGGTCCAGGGAGGCGTCGACGAACTCCCTGGCCAGTGAGTTCAGCACCACATCCACACCGCGCCCCCCGGTGGCCCGCAGGAAACGCCGGGTGAAGGCCAGGTCCCGGGTGGAGGCGATCCGTCCGTCGTCCACCCCGAGGCCGCGCAGAGTGTCCCACTTGCCTTCGCTCGCGGTCGCGTAGACCTCCGCGCCCAGATGCCGGGCCAGCTGGATCGCCGCCATGCCCACACCACCGGCCCCCGCGTGAACCAGGAGCGATTCCCCCGGCCTCAATCCGGCCAGGTCCACAAGCCCGTGGAACGCGGTCAGGAAGACCACCGGCACCCCGGCCGCCTGCGCGAACGACCAGCCTCCCGGTATCCGGGCGACCAGGCGCTGATCCGTCACCGTCACCGGCCCGGCGCCGTCCGGGAACAACCCCATCACCCGGTCACCCGGCCGCACTCCCGCGACCTCCGCGCCGACCTCGACGACTACTCCGGCGCCCTCCCGGAGCACCCTGCGGTCGGCCAGCATGCCCAGCGCGATGAGCACGTCCCGGAAGTTCAGCCCGGCCGCCCGCAGCGCGACGCGGACCTGCCCGGGCTCCAGCCCACCGACCAGCTCCGGGCAGTCGACCAACGCCAGCGCGTCCAGACGGCCCTGCTCGGTCACCTCCAGCCGCCAGCCGCTCCGCCCCGGCGGCACCAGCGCACCCCTCCGAGCCGGATACGGGACCACTCGTGCCGCGAGCAGCCGCCCCTCGCGAACCGCGAGCTGAGACTCACCTCCCGTCAACGCGGTCCCGATAGCACCCGGCAGCGCATCGTCCGACGTCTGACGGCCGTCCGCGTCGATGAGCACCAGCCGCCGCGGGTTCTCGGTCTGCGCGGTACGGACCAGCCCCCACACCGCGGCCGCCACGTCGCTGACACTCTCGCCGTCGAGCGCCGCGACCGCACCGCGTGTCACCACCACCAGCAGCGACCTGTCGAACCGCTCGTCAGCGAGCCAGCTCCGCACCAGGCTCAGCACGTCCTCGGTACGGCTTGCGACCGCGGAGGCGCTCTCCCAGTTCTCGCCCGCGTCCACCACGGCGACGACCACGGCCGGTCCGCCGGAGACCGGATGATCGTCGAGCCACGCGCGCAGCCGATCCAGATCGGCGAACCACCGACCGGACGGAAGGCCGGCAAGCGGCTCCGTCCCCGGGCGGTCCAGCCCGTCGGCGCCGAGCCGTACGACCGCCCAGGTCGAGGCGGTGTCCGAGGCGGTGTCCATCGGCGTCTCGACCGCGTCGATCGGTGTCCAGGCGAGCAGGTGCGTCCCCTCGTCACGACCCTCGCCGGCAACGGGACGGTCGAGGAGGCCCAACCGCTCCGCACTCACCGGCCGGAGCGTGAGCTCCTCCACCAGCGCGACCGGCGCCCCGCCCGAGTCGGCGCAGACCAGGCGGACGGCGTCGGCGGACGTAGGGGTCACCTGGACGCGCAAGGTCCGCGCCCCTGTGGCGAACAGGCGCACCCCACTCCAGGAGAACGGCAACCGTACGGCGCCTGTACCCGCACCGGCTACGAGGATCGCGTGCAGGGCCGCGTCCAGCACCGCCGGGTGGATTCCGTACCCGTCGCTGACCACCGGCTCGGGCAGCCGCACCTCGGCGAAGACTTCCTCGCCCCGCCGCCAGAGCGCGTGCACCCCCCGAAATGCCGGCCCATACCCGTGTCCCCGCTCGGCCAGCCGCTCGTACACCCCGTCGAGCGCCATCGCCGCCGCACCCTCGGGCGGCCACACCGCCAGGGGCTCTCCCTCGCCGGCGATCAGGGGCGCCAGCACGCCGGAGGCGTTCCGCGTCCACCGGTCCCCGTCCGCCGCGGCCCCGCCCCGGCGAGAATGGATCGTGAACGAGCGCCGCCCCTCGTCGCCGGGTCCGGCGATGACGAGCTGGACCGACACCTGCCCGCCCTCATCGGGCACCGCCAGCGGAGCCTCCAGTGTCAGCTCCTCGATCCCGCCACAGTTCAGACGGTCCGCCGCGTGCAGCGCCAGTTCCGCGAACGCGGCGCCCGGCAGCAACACCCGGCCCAGCACCGCGTGATCGGCCAGCCACGGGTGCGCGCTTCGCGACAACGAACCCGTGAAGATGACACCGGCGCCGTCGGCCACCTCCACCGCCGCGCCCAGCATCGGATGATCCGCCGCATCCATCCCTGCCCGCGTCACGTCGCCCGCGCCGAGGTCGGAGTTCAGCCAGTAGGACCGGCGCTGGAACGCGTACGTCGGCAGATCACGACGGCGTCCGGCTCCGAGGACCGGCATCCAGTCGACCGGCGCGCCGCTGACCCAGGCGTCGGCGAGCGAGGCGCGAAACCGCGCCGGCCCGCCCTCCTGGCGGCGCAGCGACTCGATGACCGCGACCGTGGCGCCCGCGTCGGCCGCCGTGTCCTCGATCGCACCGGTCAGCACCGGATGCGGGCCGACCTCGACGAAACGGTCGTGTCCCTCCCGGATCAGGGTGCGGATCGTACGTTCGAACTCCACACCATGGCGCAGGTTGCGGTACCAGTAGCCCGCGTCCAGTTCCGCGGTGTCCAGCGCCTCACCTGTGACGGTGGAGTAGAACGGGATCCGCCCCGCCCGTGGCGCTGTCGCGGCGAGCGCTTCGAGCATCGGCTCACGAAGAGCCTCCACGTGCGGGCAGTGAGAGGCGTAATCCACCGCGACCCTCCGGGCCTGCGCCCCCCTGGCCCGGTATACGGCCATGATCTCCTCGACCGCGTCCGCGTCCCCCGACACCACGGTGGCGGCCGGACCGTTGACCGCGGCCACCGACAGACGCCCCCGCCAACCGGCCAGTTCCTCGCGGACCCGATCGGCCGGCACACCCAGGAACGCCATGCCGCCGGTACCGGCGAGAGCGGTCAGGGCCCGGCCGCGCAGCGCGACGACCCGCGCGGCGTCCGCCAAGGACAGGGCTCCCGCGACACACGCCGCGGCGATCTCACCCTGAGAATGACCGACGACAGCGTCCGGGCGAACGCCATGGGCCTCCCAGTTCCGGGCCAAGGACACCATGACGGCGAACAGAGCGGGCTGCACGACGTCCACCCGGGCCAGAGCGCCGCCGTCGTGAAGCACCTCGTGCAGGTCCCACGGAACGTACGGGGCCAGGGCATCCGCGCACTCGGCGAGCGCCTCGGCGAAGACCGGTGAGTGTTCGGCCAGCTCGACGGCCATGCCCGCCCACTGAGAGCCCTGCCCGGGAAAGACGAACACCGTCTTGCCGTGCGCGGGGGCGCCCTGGGAGACGTCCGGGGCCGCGACTCCCTCGGCCAGCGCGGTCAGGCCGGGGAGGAAGTCCGCGTGTTCGCTTCCCATCACCGCCGCGCGATGCTCGAACACGGCGCGGGCGGTGGCCAGGCTGTGGGCCACGTCGACCGGCCGCGGCTCCGGGTCGGCCCGGACGAACTCCGCCAGTCGAGCGGCCTGCGCACGCAGCGCGCCCTCGGACTTCCCCGACAGGAGCCACGGAACCGCATGACGCTCTCCCGTGCCCGTGCCCGTGGAGCCCGCCGCCGTGGGTTCGGCGACCGACGACGCCTCCTCCAGGATGAGGTGCGCGTTCGTGCCGCTGATCCCGAAGGACGACACGGCCGCCCGCCTCGGCCGCCCGTCCGGGTGCCACGGCCGCGATTCTGTGAGCAGCGACACCGCCCCACCGGCCCAGTCGACATGCGGGCTGGGCTCGTCGACGTGCAGGGTCCTGGGCAGGACGCGATGCCGCATCGCCATGACCATCTTGATCACACCGCCGACCCCGGCCGCGGCCTGGGTGTGGCCGATGTTGGACTTCACCGACCCAAGCCACAGTGGCTGAGCGACCGGCCGGTCCTGCCCATAGGTGGCGATGATGGCCTGGGCCTCGATCGGGTCGCCCACGGTGGTACCGGTGCCGTGGGCCTCCACCGCGTCCACGTCGCCTTCCGTGAGCCCGGCGGCCGTCAGCGCCTGCCTGATCACACGCTGCTGTGCCAGCCCGTTCGGCGCGGTCAGGCCGTTGCTCGCGCCGTCCTGGTTCACCGCCGACCCCCGGATCACCGCGAGCACCTGGTGACCCAGACGCCGGGCATCGGACAGGCGCTCTAGGAGTACGAGAGCGACGCCCTCCCCCCAGGCGGTGCCGTCGGCCTGGGCGGCGAAGGGCTTGCACCGGCCGTCGTGGGACAGCCCCCGCTGCATGCTGAACTCGACGAACAATCCGGGGCTGGACAGGACGGCGGCACCACCGGCCAGTGCCATCGCGCATTCGCCCTGACGCAGGGCCTGGCAGGCGAGGTGCATGGCGACCAGGGAGGAGGAGCAGGCGGTGTCGACCGTGATGCTCGGGCCTTCGAAAGCGAAGGTGTGCGCGATCCGCCCGGACGCGACGCTGGGCGAGTTCCCGGTCAGCAGGTAACCGTTGTGGCCGTCCGCCGGTTCGTACAGGCGCGGGCCGTACTCCTGGGCTCCGGCGCCGACGAACACCCCGACGGGTGCGCCACGCAGCGTGGCCGGATCGATGCCGGGTTGTTCGAACGCCTCCCAAGCGACCTCCAGCAGCAGCCGCTGCTGGGGATCCATCGCGGCGGCCTCGCGAGGGCCGATCCCGAAGAAGCCGGCGTCGAAGGCGGCGGCGTCGAGGAAACCGCCTCGCCGGACATAGGTCCGGCCCGGCACTCCCGGCCTCGGGTCGTACAGCCGGTCCAGGTCCCACCCTCGGTCGCGCGGAAACGGCCCCGTCGCGTCGACCTCGTCCGCCACCAGCCGCCACAGATCCTCCGGTGAACCGACACCGCCTGGATAACGGCAGGCCATTCCGATGATCGCGATCGGTTCGCCGGCCCTGGACTCCGCGTCCTCGTCTCGCGGTGCTCCAGTGCGGCCATCGCCCCGCACCGCCTCACCGAGGTGGCGGGCGAGCGCCTCGGGGGTGGGATGGGCGTAGACGAGCGTGGCATCGCGCCGCAGCCCGGCCGCGTCGGTCAGCCGGTTGCCGAGCTCGACCGCCATGAGCGAGTCGAACCCCAGGTCCTTGAACGTCTGCCCGGGCGCGACGGCGTCCGGGCCGGCATGACCCATGACCGCCGCGGCGTGTGCGCGCACGAACTCCAGCAGGACCCTCGGCCGCTCCTCCGCGTCCGCCGCGGTCAGCCGACGGGAGAGCGGCGAGGCCTCAGTACCGGGAACGTCCGGCGTCCGGCCGGCCTGCCGGAGCTCGCCGGCTCCGTCCCCCGCGGCCACGGCGCGGGCGGGCCGCGCCGCCGTGCCGGGCCAGTACGACCGGCGCTGGAAGGCATAGGTCGGCAGGCAGACCCGCCGGCCGGCAGTGAGCGTGGTGGTCCAGTCGACCGGTGCGCCGCTGACGTGAGCGTGGGCGAGTGAGGTCTGGAAGCGGGCGGAGCCGCCGTCGTCACGACGGAGTGAGTCGATGACGGCGACGGGGGAGTCCGCGTCAGCGGCCGTGTGCATGATCGCGGTGGTCAGTACGGGGTGCGGGCTGACCTCGATGAAGCGGTGGTATCCCGCGGCCAGCAGACCGCGGACCGCGTGTTCGAACCCGACCGGCCGGCGAAGGTTCCGATACCAGTAGCCGGCGTCGAGCCCGGCGGTGTCCATGATCTCGCCGGTGACGGTCGACCAGAAAGGGACCCGGCCGGGAGATGGCTGGATCGAACCGAGCCCGTCGAGGATCGGCTCCCGTAGCGCCTCCACATGCGCGCAGTGGGAGGCGTAGTCGACCGCGATGACCCGCGCGTGGACTCCCCTGGCTTGCAGGTCTGCCACTATCTCGGCGACGGCGCCTGCGTCTCCGGACACGACGGTGGCGGCGGGGCCGTTGACAGCGGCGACGGCCAGACGCCCGCGCCGACCGGCCAGCTCGCCGCGGACGTCGTCGGCCGGGAGCCCGAGGAAGGCCATCCCGCCCGTACCGGCCAGGCGGGTGAGGGCCCGGCCGCGCAGGGCCACCACCCGGGCGGCTTCCGCCAGGCTCAGCGCACCGGCGACGCAGGCCGCGGCGATCTCACCCTGGGAATGCCCGACCACAGCCTCGGGGCGCACCCCGTGCGCCTCCCAGTGCCGGGCGAGGGAGACCATCACCGCGAACAGAGCCGGCTGCACGACCTCGACGGACTGAAGAGCGGCGGGGTCACGGAGCACCTCGCCGAGGTTCCAGCGAACATGCGGAGCCAGGGCCTCGGCGCACTCATCGAGCGCCCCGGCGAACACAGCGGAGGCTTCGGAGAGCTCGACGGCCATGCCGGCCCACTGCGACCCCTGGCCGGGGAAGACGAACACGGTCTTGCCGGGCACGGGCGTGCCCCGCACGAGGTCAGGCGTCGCGGCGTCCCCGGCCAGCGCGGTCAGGCCCCGGAGGAGGTCGCCGCGCTCGCTGCCCAGTACCACCGCCCGATGCTCGAAGGCGGTGCGCGTGGTCGCGAGGCTGTAGCCCAGATCCACGGGACGCAACCCGGGATCGGCCTCGACGCACTCCAGCAACCGGGCGGCCTGCGCGGCCAACGCGGCCTCCGACCGGCCGGAAACCACCCAGGGCACCAGTCCAGGACCGCCACGGTCCGCCACGAGGGCGGCCGGCGGAGGCTCTGCGACCGGCGGCGCCTCCTCCATGATCACATGAGCGTTGGTGCCGCCCATCCCGAACGAGCTGACGCCGGCGATCAGGGGCCGATCCGGACAAGGCCAGGGACCCGAAGCCGTCCGCACGCGCAGGTTCAGCTCGTCGAGCGGGATGGCCGGAGAAGGCGATTCGAAGTTCAGACTCGCCGGCAACGTCCGCGCCTCGATGCTGAGCGCGACTTTGAGCAGGCCGACGATGCCGGCGGCCGCCTCCAGATGGCCGACATTGGTCTTGACGGATCCGACGACGAGCGGGCTGTCCACCGGGCGGAAGGCTCCCACCGCCGAACCGAGGGCGGCGGCCTCGATCGGATCGCCGCGCCTGGTCCCGGTGCCGTGCAACTCCACGTACTGCACCTGTACGGGCGAGACACCGGCCCGCGCGCACGCTCGCCGCACCACGTCCGCCTGGGCGTCGGCGTCGGGCACGGTCAGCCCATCGGTGGCACCGTCGTTGTTCACCGCGCTGCCCCGGATCACGCAGTAGATCCGGTCCTCATCCGCCAACGCGCGGGCCAGCGGCTTGAGCACGACGACGACCCCGCCCTCGCCGCGTACGAACCCGTTCGCGCGGGCATCGAAGGTGAAACAACGGCCGTCCGCGGACAGACCTCCGAACCTTGCCGCGGCCAGGGCCCCCTCCGGCAGGATGTCGAGGTTCACCCCGCCCGCCAGCGCGAGAGCCGACTCCCCGCTCCGCAGGCTCTCGACCGCCAGATGCACGGCGACCAGGGACGAAGCCTGCGCGGCGTCCACCGTCAGGCTGGGCCCCCGCAACCCAAGGGTGTACGACACGCGATTGGCGATGAGGCCTCGGTTCAGACCCGTCAGGGTGTGCTGCGCGATGGCGGCGGTTCCCTGCCGATCCAGCAACCGGGCGTACTCATCCCCCACCGCCCCGACGAACACCGCCGTCCGGCTGCCGGCCAGGGATGCGGGGAGGATGCCCCCGTCTTCGAGCGCCTCCCACGCCAGTTCCAGCATCAACCGCTGCTGGGGATCCATGGCGACGGCCTCACGGGGTGAGATCCCGAAAAAGCCGGCGTCGAAGTCGGCGACCCCGTCGAGGAATCCACCGTGGCGGACACCCTCATGATCCGCGGAGGCATCGTCGCACGGCTCGATGTTCCACCGGCCCTCGGGCACGGGCGTCAGCGCGTCCATGCCATCCCGGAGTAACCGCCAGAACGCCTCGGGATTCGGCGCCTTGGGAAGTCGGCAGGACACTCCGACGATCGCTATCCGCTCATCGGAATTGCTCGCTGGATTGTGTGCCGTCTCGTCGGCGCGCACAGGAGATGATCCTTCCGCGTGGTAGGCAGACGTATCGACCCGAGAAGCGTCACATGCTCAGCCGTCACAGGAAACGTCATTCAGGGGCCGCGCGCCCGGAGTCCGGCCACGTGAAGGGCCGGAAGCAGCGGCGTCTTGGTTGGAGATTAGGAACGCCGCCACAGGAGTAAAGAAGTCGCCCGGCGTCCGTCCCCGCCGTGTCAGCAGGAAGGAGCGGACCGGCGACCGCCGGTGGAAGCGGTCGCGGGGAGGCCGACCGCCCGGCAGAGGGGCGGTACGGGATCCCGCCCGTCGCGGCCTCCGCGAGGGAGGAGCTGGTCACCGGCGTGCTGCGAGGCGATCAGGGTGTCCATCGCGCTGTTCCACGGCGCGTCGGTCCAGTGATTCGTGATGTACGCCAGGGACGCTTCCCGCAGGTCGCGCCGGATCAGCCAGGAAGCCGGAATGCCCGCCGGCGGCCCGGGCGACAGGTGGCTTTCGTCGTCGGACGGCACACGGTCGCGACCGTCAGGCTCTTCTAGCGTATTCGTCATCGTAAAGCGTCCATCTGATCACCCGCATATCGTTCGCACCGCAATTCCAGACCTCACGTGACAGGCGATCGGCCGTCGCCGGCACGCCCAAGACGGCCGCCCTTTCGATGTCCGGACAACCGCTGCCGGATTCGACGTTCGTCATCATAGGCAGGCACCATGTGACACTGTCAAGATGAGCTTCCCGGCACCCCGGATTCCCATCATCGGGTGAGTACGTCCGTCACTCCAGCCTTCACACGTCGACCTAGAGGTCGAACTCCTCGGCTCGGACACCGGCGCTCCATCGGGCCTTTAAGCCGATGCCAAGCGCATATAAGTCAATTCTAAGAGTGCCGTCCCACCATGGACCCGGCGAAGAAGGATGCTTTCCCGGCGCAGGGACAGTAGCACGGGGTCCGGCGTCTCCCTTTCGCGGAAAAGAGTCATCGAAAGAACCCGGTAGCCGTCACGCACAGAAACACAGAGGATCAAATTGAGTGCCCATGAGTTCGACATGCTTTGCCGCGCCGTGGAAGAGATGGACGCGGGCCGCGCCGACGCCGCCCGGCGCTGGCTGGACAAGCTACGCGGCCTGATCGACCCCGAGAGGATGGGCGATGACTTCCTCTACCTGCTCTACCACGACGCCTTGGCCCGCCGGCTCGGAACATGCCACGATCAGCGCGACAATCTGTACCTACGCCGTTTCGAGCGACCGCAGATCGAGTTGTTCGACCTGATGGCCGAACACCTGCCGGTGCTCACTCTGGCCGGTCGCATCGGCGGCGCGCTGCTCGCCGATCAACTCGCCGGACGGGACACGGCCACCCTGCTGTCGGTGGGCATCGGCTCGGGAGGCCAGGAGGCGGCGGTGCTCACCGCGCTCGCGAAGCGCGGCCAGGCACCCGGGCGGCTGACGGTGATCGGGGTGGACCCCGCGGTGGGCAGCCTCCACCAGGCCGAGCGAGCCATCCGCGACACCGGTGTCACGCTGGACTTCCATCGCGTGCCCCGCTTCGCCGAGCGCATGACCGACGAGGACTGGGACCTGGTGCGCCGAGCGCCGCGCCCGCTGGTCATGAACGCCGCATTCGCGCTGCACCACCTGCGGGACACCGCGTCCGGCGCCGACGAGAGGAACACGTTCTTATTGAAGCTGCGCGACGCGGAGCCGGACGTCGTAGTGCTGTGCGAGCCGGACTCCGATCACCATCGGGTGGCGCTGCCCGAGCGGTTCCACAACTCGTGGCGGCACTTCCACGCCGTCTTCCGGCTGATAGACGTGCTGGACGTCTCGGCCGCCGACCGTAACGCGATGAAACTGTTCTTCCGGCGCGAGGTGGTCGACATCGTCGGCACGGCGGACGACGAGGACCGCTACGAACGTCACGAGCCGGCCGAGACATGGCTTGCCCGGCTGCGCGAGGCCGGTTTCCGGCCGATGCCCGCGCCCGCGGAGTCGGTGTCGGAACCGATGCCTCCCGCCTTCGTCCGCCACGATCCGGACAGCGTGCGCATCGGGTTCGACGGCGAGTCGATCCTGGCCGTCATCCACGCGGTGCCGGCGCACGTGTAGGTGATCGCCGGCAGGGTCCAGCAGGACCAACGACGATGCGGGTCGCGGACCTTCTCCCTGTTCCCGTGGCGGGGCGGCAGGGTGCCCGTGGCGGGACGGCAGGTCACGCCGGGTGAGGTCGGTGTGGTGGATCAGTGCCGGGCGACGGGACCACGACCGTGCCCGTGGCGGTGACCGCGGTGATCGGTTCGGCGAGGACCTCGGCGGCCGAGGGTGAGACGGAGGGCGTGGCCCGGCACACCACCCGGGCCACGAAGGACAGGGTCCGGCTGCGGCGGCCGACGCGAGTCACCGTGGCCGAGACCTCGATGACGTCCCCGGCGCGGATCGGCGCCAGGAACTGCACGTCCCCGTACGAGGCGAACAGACCCTCGTCACCGTCGGTACGGATGCACATCTCGGTCGCGACGTCGCCGAACAGGCCGAGCGCGTACGCGCCGTCGACCAGGTTGCCGCCGTAGTGGGCGTGCGAGTAGGGGACGTATCGGCGGTGGGTGACGGTGAGCCCGGGTAAGTCTCGTGGCGCGGTGCCGGCCGGGTCACTCATCGGGCTGCCACTCGGGGATCAGGGCGTGGACGATGAAGCTCGCCACCTCGGCGGGGGTGGTGCCCCTGCCGAAGATACGGTCGACGCCGAGGTCCGAGGGGCTCACGGTGTCGAAGCGCGGGCCGCCGACGACCAGCAACGGACGGCCGAGTCCCCCGCCGACGGCCGTCGGGTACGCGTCGGTGAACGCTCCGGCCATCTGCTTGGTGTTGTGGACGTGGGCGCCCTTCTGGGTCACGACCTGGGAGACCAGCACGGCGTCCGCGTTCACCGCCTTGGCGTGGGCGACCAGAGTGTCCACCTCTACCTGGGCTCCGAGGTTGTGCACCTCGATCTCCCGGTAGTACTCCAGGCCCTTCTCCCCGGCGAAGCCCTTGACGTTCAGGATGGCGTCGATGCCCACGGTGTGGGCGTCCGTACCGATGCAGGCGCCGACGACCACGAGCCTGCGCTGGAGGACGGTCCTGATGGCGAGGTTGACCTGGCTCGGCGTCAGCAGGGGGTATTCGCGGCCTTCGGGGACGTCGATGCCCGCGTAGTCGATGAGGTGGCCGACTCGCCCGTAGACGATGAAGAAGGTGAAGTCGGGGCCCATCGCCTTGGCGTGCACGACGCTGGCCGGGTCGAGTCCCATTCCGCCGGCGAGCCGCAACGCCGCCGCCTCGGCACGAGGACCGTGCGGCACGGGGAGAGTGAAGGACACCTGAACCATGCCGTCACCGGTGGTGTCCCCATACGGCCGGATGACCTGTTTGATCGTGTCCAGGTCCGTCGTCACGCGTCCTCCTCAAGGATCTCGGTGGCCGGGTTGTAGTAGGCGTCGCCCTGACGTATGACGCCTTCCAGTCCCCGGCCTCGGTCTGGGGGGCGGCGGGTTACGCCGAAGGTGCCTTGGGCTATGGCGGTGAGGAGGGAGCCGTCGCAGACGCGGTCGAGGAGGTCGACGGTTTCGGAGAGGACCTGGCGGGCGCGTTCGACGGTGAAGCCGCCCGGGGCCGGGACGAAGTCCTCGTGCAGGGCGCCGACGGCCCGGCGCACGTAGCGGACGTTCTCCAGGGCCAGGTCGCGGTCCGACAGCCACGGGGTGTGGATGCCCTCGGTCATCATGCCGATGAGCAGGATGGACTGCCCGGTCAGGACCCCGGCGAGGTTGAAGAAGGCGTCCAGCAGGTAACCGGCGAAGATGTTGCCGGTCATGTGCTTGGTCGGCGGCATGTACTTCAGCGGCGCGTCGGGGAACAGCTCCCGTACGAGCAGCGCGTGCGCCAATTCCAACCTAAACGAATCCGGAATTTCTGGATTTATCTCGAAAGCATGCCCCAGCCCGAGCTGCCAGTCCGCCAGCCCCGCCTCGTGCCCGAACCGCTCGTTGAGGAGCTGTGACGCGACGACCGTGTGCGCGGCGTCCACCGCGTCGGCCGTGGTGAGGTAGTTGTCCTCGCCCGTGTTGATCACGATGCCCGCGCGGGCGTGGACCTGCCGGGAGAACCGCTGGTCCACGAAGGTGCGGATCGGGTTGATGTCGCGGAAGATGATCCCGTACATGCAGTCGTTGAGCATCATGTCGAGCCGTTCGAGCCCGGCCAGCGTGGCGATCTCCGGCATGCACAGGCCGCTCGCGTAGTTCGTCAGCCGCACGTACCGGCCGAGCTCGGCCGACACGTCGTCCAGCGCGGCGCGCATCAGGCGGAAGTTCTCCTGGGTCGCGTACGTGCCCGCGTACCCCTGCCTGGTCGCGCCCTCGGGCACGTAGTCCAGCAGCGACTGGCCGGTGGATCTGATCACCGCGATGACGTCGGCGCCCTCGCGCGCCGCCGCCTGGGCCTGCGGGATGTCCTCGTAGATGTCGCCGGTCGCGACGATCAGGTAGATCCAGGGCATGTCGGGGTCGCCGTGCTTGGCGAGGAGCCGCTGCCGCTCGGCCCGGTTGTGGTCGATCACGGCGATCCCGCGCGCGACCGCCGCCCGTGCCCGCGTGCGCGCCCGTACGGCTCCCGCCCCATCGGGGACGGTGAACCTCGTTTCGAGCAGGGACAGCGGGTCGTCGAGCGCGAGCCCGTGCTCGTTGAGCGCGTGGAAGACGGGCAGGGCGACGCCGTGGTCCAGCCCCGCCTGCTCGCGCACGGCGTCGGTGATCCGGTTGACCCAGGGGGTGCCGTCGGCGTCGGCGCCGGTGACCCCGGCCAGGCGGAGCACCGCGCGCTCGACCGAGACCGTGGTGTGGGTGCGCGCCAGCTCGATGACCGGCTCGGCCGCCCGGGCCGCGAGCGCCCTGGCCTTCGCGACGACGGCGGGGTCGAGTCCGAGTTTCACGCTTCCTCCAGCCGGTGTTCGAACAGCCGCCTGACACCGGGTTCGGCACGCAGGAGGTCGAGGGCCAGGGCGGCGTGGCCGGGGACATAGCCGTTGCCCACGAGCATGGTCACGTCGGCCGCCAGCCCTTCCGCCCCGAGGGCGGCGGCGCTGAAGGACGTGGCCATGGAGAAGAAGATCACGGTTCCGCCGTCCCCGGTGGCGAGGATGGCCCCGCCCTCGCATCCGGGCACGTCCACGCAGACGACCGTCACGTCCGCCGGTCCCCCGGCCCGCCGTACGGCCTCGGACAGCGCGACGGGATCGCGGGCGTCGGCGATCACCACCGCGTCCGCCAGCCCGGACTCCTCCAGCAGCGCGGCCTCGCCCGCGTGAGGGACGATCCCGACCAGCCGGGCCGCTCCCGCCCTGCGGGCCGCCGCGAGGGACAGCGAACCGCTCTTCCCGGCCGCGCCGATGACCGCGACCACCGGGTCGAGACCGCTTTCGGTTCCGCTGTGGGAGCCATGCCCGCTGCCGGTTCGCAGGACAAATCGTGAGGCGTACTGGCGCACCACGCGTTCGGTGAGGGCCGGCGCTCCGCACACGTCCATGACCGCGAGCGCGAGCGGAACCGGCAGGTCGCCGGGGAGCACCGCGGCGATCGAGCGGGCGAACAGGATCGCGTGGCCCGAGGCGGGCACCTGCTCGGACAGGCCGTCCCAGCCAGAAAGCCCGTCGGTGACCGCGAGCGGGGTGAGCGTGAGGGAGACCAGGGTGGCGACCCGGTCCCCTGGCTTCAGGCCGAGCGGGGACTCGGGGGTGACCTCGTCCACGACGCCGACCAGCATGCCCCCCGACCCGGTCACCGGGTTGTGCATCTTGCCCCGGTCGCCGATGATCTTCAGGACCTCGGCCCGGACGGCGTCGCCGTCGCCGCCGTGCTTGGTGGAGAGCTGCCGGTAGGAGGCGGCGTCGAGGTTCAGCCGTTCGACGCGGACGCGGATCTCGCCGGGGTGCAGGTCAGGGGAGGCGTCGAGGCGCAGGGCGGCCTGGGGCAGCACGCCTCGCGGCTCCAGCACGCGATGCAGGCCGACGGGGGAGACATCGGTCATGGAGCTTGGGAGGCGCTGAGGCCAGTGGAAGGAGCGCGGCCGGCGGCGAACGCGGGCGCGGTCCAGCCGCCCTCTTCACGGAAAGACAACTCTCGCATCGTTCACCGTCCCCGCAATCTCGTTCCTGACTGGTCACTCAGGCGAACATCTTGTATCAAGCACCCCCGTCCAGGCAATATCTCGGCCATGACAACCTCGACGCTCATCACGGTCGCCCCCACGGGAGCCGAGACCGGCAAGGACGCGGCGCCCGAGCTCCCGGTGACGCTGGACGAGCTGGTGGCGGCCGCGAAGCGGTGCGAGGACGCCGGGGCGGCCGTGGTCCACGTGCACATCCGCGACGACGAGGCCCGGCCGACCCTCGACCTGGCCAGGCTGAAGGAGACCGTGGCCGAGCTGCGGGCCGCGACCTCGCTGGTGGTCCAGCTCTCCACCGGCGGCGCGGTGACCGACTCGTACGCCGACCGGCTGAGGGTGCTGGACGCCGGCCCGGACGCGTGCTCGCTGACCTGCGGCACCGTCAACTTCGGCGACGACGTCTTCCTGAACCCGTGGCCGTTCATGGCCGAGCTCTACCAGGCGACGCAGAGCCTCGGCATCGTCCCGGAGTTCGAGCTGTTCGACCTCGGCCACATCGCCTCGCTGCACCGCCTGCTCGGCCGGTACGGCCCGCCCCATGGCGGTCGCGTGCACTGTGACCTGGTCATGGGGGTTCCTGGCGGGTTCGGCGGCGACCTCGCGACGATGGCCGCGGCCGTACGGGCGCTGCCGGAGGGGGCCACCTGGTCGGCGACCGGCGTCGGCCGCGCCTCGCTGCCGGTGCTGTTCGGCGCGCTCGCCGGGGGCGGCCACCTGCGCGTCGGCATGGAGGACACGCTGACCTACGCCAAGGGCCGCCCGGTGCGGGACAACGCCGAACTGGTCGAGCGGGCCGCGCGCGCGGCCGAGCTCGCCCAGCGTCCCCCGATGGCCGTCGCCGAGGCGCGCGTGTTCCTCGGCATCGCCTGAGCCCGCTGACCTGTCACCCCTTGCCGAAGGAGTCCAGGATGAAGGCGAAGATTTCCGCCTCGTAGGCGAGGTGGGCGTAGCGGCCGGCAGGACCGCTGTGGGCGCCCTCGTCGACCTCGACGCGGAGCAGCACGGGCGAGCCGCCGGTGGCGCGCAGCTTGGCGACCCACTTGGCCGGCTCGTGGACCAGCACACGCGGGTCGTGGACGGCTCCGGTGGCCAGCAACGGCGGACGCCTCCCCTCCGGGACGTTGTCGTACGGCGAGTAGGCCAGCAGCCAGTCGAAGTCCGCCCGGCGGCGTGGGTCGCCCCATTCCTCCCATTCGTTCACGGTCAGCGGGATCGAGTCGTCCAGCATGGTCGTGACGACGTCCACGAAGGGCACCTCGGCGACCACCGCCGCCCACCGGTCCGGGCGCATCGTGTACACGGCCGCCTGGAGGAGGCCGCCGGCCGACCTTCCCCGCGTGGCGATCTGGGAGACCCGGCCGTCGGCGAGCCGGTCGGCGACGTCGATGTAGTCCTGGAAGCTGTTGATCTTGTTGCCGTAGCGGCCCTGGAGCCACCAGTCGCGGCCCATCTGCCCGCCGCCGCGGATGTGCGCCTCGGCGAACACCACGCCCTGGTCGAGCAGCACGGAAAGACCCGTCTCGAAGGCAGGATCGTCGGTCGCCTCGTAGGCGCCGTACCCGTGGAGCAGGCACGGGGCCGAGCCGTCCAGCGGCACGTCCGTCCGCCGGGCGATCGTCACCGGGATCGGCACGCCGTCGCGGGCCGGGACCCAGTGCAGCTCGCTGACGTACGCCGACGGGTCGTAGCCGGGCACCTCGGCGGTCTTGACCGGCGTGCGCCCGCCGGTGTCCAGGTCGAGCGAGAACCAGCGCGTCGGCTCGGTGTACGAGCCGGTCTCGACGGTGATCGACCGGGTGTCGTAGACCTCGTTGCGCACGTGCGCGATGCGGCCGGTGGGCAGCTCGGAGCGCACCTCGTACGGCTCGCCGCCGTCGAGCGGGATGACCCGCAGCAGCGGCTCGCCGCCCCTGCGCAGGCTGAGCACGATGTGGCGGGCGAAGCAGTCGGCCGCGTGGACGCGCTCGGCCGGGTCGGGCTCGCCCAGGGCGGTCCACTCGCCGATCTCTCCGGCCGTGGCGAGGGACGCGGTGACCGTACGGAACTCGGGGTGCCCGTCGTCGGTGACGATCACCAGGCGGCCGCAGGTGGCGTCGTGGTCGACGCGGTACTCGCGGCCGGGACGGCGACCGGCGACCGAGCGCGGCCCGGTGTCCTCCACCAGCCAGACCTCGGTGGTGTCGCGGCTCGCGGCCGTGACGGTGATGAGCCCGCCGGACCGGGCGGCCCGTACGGTCAGCTCGAAGCGCCGGTCGTCCTCACGGATCACCGGCGCGTCGGCGGCATCCCCGCCGAGGACGTGGCGGCGCACCTCGTACGGACGGTAGACCGCGTCCACGACCGTGTAGAGGAACTCACGGGAGTCGGCCGACCAGGCGCCGGTGTAGTAGGTGCCGGGCACCCGGTCGGGGAGGTCCTCGCCGGTGGTCAGGTCACGGAAGCGCAGCTCGTAGACCTCGTCGCCGGTGGTGTCGACCGAGTAGGCGAGGTAGCGGTCACACGGGCTGACCTCGCAGACCCCCAGCTCGACGTAGCCGGTGGCCGCCGCGAGAGCGTCGAGGTCAAGTACGGATATCGCAGCTTCGCCTGATTTATCATCCTTTTTACGGCAGAGCTCGCCGAATTCTCTTCCGGAAACCGTGCGGGTGTAGTAGACAAAAGCCCCACGGCGCCAACTGACTGAAGACTCAGTCTCGGGCGTCCGTACAGCCATTTTGCTGACGAGCTCCTGTCGGAGGTGGGCGGTATGTGCCATCTGGGCGTCATAGTGCCGCCGCTCTGCGACCAGGTGCCCGCGCACCGCTTCCGCGTCCCGCATCCATTCGTAGTCGTCGGTCCGCTCGACCCCGTGCAGGGAGTGGATCGAGGGCTTGCGGGGAGCGTTGGGAGGCGCGGTCATGGCTGGACGCTAACACTCCGACTGAGCAGTCGGTCAAGAGTGCCCTGAGCCCCTGCCAGACCTTCCCGCCACCCCGGCCACACCTTCACCGCCGTCACGACACCGTCCGCACCGCCCCCGAGTACCCGACCTCACACCCCTGAATATCGCGCCCCCCGGAGGACGATATGCCGATATTTCCCCGCGCACGCGTGCCCCGGGTGGTCCTCGCCCTCGTCACCGGGCTGGTCACCGGAAGCAGCCTGGCCGCACCCGCGCTCGCGGCGCCCGCGCACGCCGCTCCCCCGAGCCCCGCCGCGTCGCAGGGCAAGAAGGTCTTCACCGTAGGGATCCTGTCCGACGTCGACTCGGTGAACCCCTTCACCGGCATCGTCGTCGAGGCCTACGAGGTGTGGGGGCTGATGTACGACCCCCTCATCGGCTACAGCCCGAAGGACTTCACCCCGACCCCGGTGCTCGCCGAGTCGTGGACCGAGGCGCCGGACCATAAGAGCTGGACGTACAAGATCCGCTCGGGGGTGAAGTGGACCGACGGCCGGCCCCTCACCGCGAGGGACGCCGCCTACACCTTCAACCGCATCATCGACGGCGACTACGAGAAGACGAACTATGGCAACTACGTCGCCAACATCACCAAGGCCGAGGCCACCGACGACACCACGTTGGTGCTGCACGTCAAGAAGCCCACGCCGATCATGACCCGCCTCGCCGTGCCGATCCTGCCCGAGCACATCTGGAAGGACATCGACGGCAAGAAGGTGAAGTCCTACAGCAACGAGCCCTCGGGCGCCCCCATCGTCGGCTCGGGACCGTTCACGCTGGTGGAGCGCAAGAAGGGCCAGTACATCAGGATGGCCGCCAACCCCGGCTACTGGCACGGCGCACCGAAGATCGATGAGGTCGTCTACCGGGTCTTCACCAACGCCGACGCCGAGGCGCAGGCGCTCACCCGCGGCGAGATCGACTACGCCTTCGACCTGGAGGCCAACGTCTTCAAGTCGCTCAAGGACAGGCCGGGGATCACCACCCGCGCCTCGAAGTACAGCGGCTTCAACGAGATCGGGTTCAACACCGGCGCGGCGCTGGCCGACGGCACGCCCATCGGCAACGGCAACGCCGCGCTGAAGGACAAGAACGTCCGCCTGGCCATCTCGTACGCGCTCGACCGCAAGACGCTGGTCAACCGGGTGCTCGACGGCAACGGCGAGCCCGCCACCTCGGTGGTCCCCCCGATCTACGCGAACCTGCACTACGACCCGCCCGCCAAGCAGGACTTCGACCCGGCCCAGGCCGGCAGGCTCCTCGACGCCGCCGGGTACGCCAAGGGACCCGACGGCATCCGGGAGAAGGACGGCAAGAAGCTGTCGCTGCGGCTGTTCACCCGGCAGGAGTCGCAGGAGTCGCAGAACACCGGCGAGTTCGTCAAGGGCTGGCTCAAGGACGTCGGCATCGACGTCCAGGTCAAGGTGGTGTCGGAGGACGCGCTCACCGAGATCATCGGCCGTGGCGAGTTCGACATGTTCGAGTGGGGATGGGTGGTCGAGCCGGACCCCGACTACCAGCTCTCGGTGTTCACCTGCGGCAAGCGGAGCTACAAGGACGGCACCGCGGTCTACGCGGACCTGTCCGACTCCTTCTACTGCGATCCGGCGTACGACAAGCTGTACGACGCGCAGTCCGGTGAGACCGACCCGGCCAAGCGGGCCGAGCTGGTCAAGCGGATGCAGCAGATGGTCTACGACGACGCCGCCTACGCGGTGACCTACTACTACGACGACAACATCGCCTACCGCAGCGACCGCTGGACCGGTTTCGTGCCCCAGCCCGACCCTGACGGCTCGATCCTGTTCCAGTACGGCACCTACTCCTACCTCAACATCCAGCCGGTGACCGCGGCCGCCCAGAAGAGCGGGACGTCGTCCGGTGGGTCGGGCACCGGCCTGCTCGTCGGCATCGGGGCCGCGGTCGTGCTGCTCGGCGGCGGCGCCGCGCTCCTGGTCTCCCGCAGGCGCCGGGCCGCCGGCGCGGACGAGCGGGAGTAGGGCATGGCGGTCACGGCCGTCCCGGGCACGGCCACGCGTGCCCGGGCCCGTCTCCTCACCGGTACGAGCGGCTACGTCATCCGCAAGGTGAGCTGGTCGCTCGGGACGCTGTTCTTCGTCCTGGTGTTCAACTTCTTCCTGTTCCGGCTGCTGCCCGGCGACCCGGTCGGCCTGTACAACCGAGGCCGCAACATGCCCGCGGGCCAGATGGCCAAGCTGCGGGCGCAGTTGAACCAGCCGATCGGCACGCAGTTCCTGGACTACCTCGCCAACCCCTTCGCCGGCACCATCAACTCGACCCGGTTCAACCGCCCGGTCTGGGAGGTCGTCGGCGAGCGCGTCTGGCCCACGGTGCTGCTGGTGGGCACCGCCATCCTGATCGCGTCGGTGGCCGGCGTCTGGATCGGGATCCGCAGCGGGTGGCGCAGGGGAAGCGGCTTCGACCGGGGCGCCACCTCGATCACGCTGGTCCTGTACGCCATGCCGGAGTTCTGGCTCGGCATGATGTTCCTGATCGCGTTCCCGTTCTTCCCGAGCGGCGGCATCGCGACCCCGGAGGACGGCGGGGTGCTGGACGTCGCCCGGCACATGGTGCTGCCGGTGGCCTCGCTGACGCTGGTCTACCTGGCCGAGTACGCCACGATCATGCGGGCGTCGCTCCTGGACGAGCTCGGCCAGGACTACCTCCAGCTCGCCAGGGCCAAGGGGCTGAGGGACGACCTCGTGCGACGGCGCCACGCGGTGCCGAACGCGCTGCTGCCGACCATGACGCTCATCCTGATGAACCTGGGCTTCGTGATCGGCGGCGCCATCACCGTCGAGACGGTCTTCTCCTGGCCCGGCCTCGGCCTGCTGTCGTACGAGGCGCTCCGCGGCCCGGACATCCCCCTGCTCCAGGCCGTCTTCCTGCTCTTCTCGATCGGGGTGGTCGTCTTCATGCTCATCGCCGACCTGCTGTACGCCATCATCGACCCGCGGGTGAGCAACTCATGACCTCCGCCGCCGCCATCGTCAGGGCGCGACGCAGGGCGACCCTCGTCCGCTTCTGGCGCGACTACCGCTCCCACAGGACGGGCATCGCGGGCCTGGCGATCCTCGGCGTCTTCGCCCTGGTCGCGATCTTCGCGCCGCTGCTGGCCGATCCGTCCGGGCTCGACATCACCAAGGCGACGGCCCCCGGGCACATGGCGCCGTCGCTCGGCTACCCGCTGGGGACCGACGAGAACGGCCGCTCGGTCCTGACCCTGCTGATCCACGGCACCCGCATGTCGCTGCTCGTGGGCCTGGCGGCCACCGTGATCGCGATGGTCATCGGCACCACGATCGGCGTCATGGCCGGGTTCTACTCGGGATGGCTGCGGTCGATCCTGAACGCGGTGTCCGACTGGTTCCTGGTCATCCCGTTCCTGCCGCTCGCCATCGTGATGGCCACCGTCCTCGGCGCGTCCCTGCTCAACATCATCATCGTGATCGGGGTGACGTCCTGGCCGGGCACGGCCCGGCTGGTCTCCGCGCAGACGCTGTCCGTACGCGAGCGGCCGTACATGGAAAGGGCCAAGGCGCTCGGGGCGAGCGACTGGCACCAGATGACCCGGCACGTGCTGCCGAACGTCATGCCGCTGGTCATGGCGCACGTCGTGCTGACGGTCTCGATCGCGATCCTGTCGGAGACCACGCTGTCCTTCCTCGGGCTCGGCGACCCGACCCGGCCGTCCTGGGGCTACATCCTCGACCACGCCTTCTCCACCGGGGCCATGACCAACAACGAGTGGTGGTTCGTCATGCCGCCGGGCATCTGCGTCGTGCTGGTGGTGCTGGCCTTCACCCTCATCGGCCGCACGCTGGAGGCCGTGCTCAACCCCCGTCTCAAGGAGACGAGATGACTCTGCTGGAGCTCAGGGACCTGAACGTCACCTACGCGGGGGACGTTCCGGCCGTACGGGGCGTGGACCTGTCGGTCGCGCCGGGAGAGGTGCTCGGCATCGCGGGCGAGTCGGGCTGCGGCAAGTCGACGATCACGAACGCCGTGCTGCGGCTGCTCCCCCGGTCGGCCAAGGTCGGCGGGCAGGTGCTGCTCGACGGCGAGGACGTGTACGGCATGTCGTTCGGGCGGCTACGGGCCGTCAGGTGGGCGGAGGCCTCGATCGTCTTCCAGGGCGCCCTGCACTCGCTCAACGCGGTGCAGCGCATCGGCAGGCAGATCGCCGAGCCGATCCTGCTGCACTCCAAGGCGACGAGGAAGGAGGCCGACCGGCGGGTCGGCGAGCTGCTGGAGCAGGTGGGGCTGCCCGCCAGGCGGGCCAGGGACTACCCGCACCAGCTGTCGGGCGGGCAGCGGCAGCGGGTGATGGTCGCGCTCGCCCTGGCCTGCGGGCCGCGCCTGCTCATCGCCGACGAGCCGACCACGGCGCTCGACGTCATGGTCCAGGCCCAGGTGCTCGCGCTGCTGTCGTCCCTGGTCAAGGACCTCGGCCTGTCGATGGTCCTGATATCTCACGACCTGTCGGTGCTCGGGGCGGCCTGCGACCGAGTGGCCGTCATGTACGCGGGGCGCGTGGTCGAGCAGGGCCCGGCCACGGCCGTGTTCGACGACCCCCGCCATCCCTACAGCGCCGCGCTCGCCGGGGCGTTCCCGAGGATCGGCGACGAGCGGTTCCGGTTCAGCCCGCGCGGGCTGCCCGGCGACCCGCCCTTTCCCGGCGACCTGCCGGGCGGGTGCGAGTTCCACCCGAGGTGCCCGGTCGCGCTCGACACGTGCGCGACCACGGAGGTCGCCCTCTCCGAGCCGGGCGACGGCCGTACGTCCGCGTGCCTGCGCGCCACCGAACCCGACCTGGACCTGCGAGGAGCGCGATGAGCGACACCCTTACTCTCCGCCTTCCCCGAGGAGCGCGATGAGCGGCGCCCTTTCTCCGCGGCTCCCCGGAGGTGCCCGATGAGCGAGTCCCCGCAGGAGGCCGGCGTCGCGCTCGCCGCCCACGGGCTCCACGTCCGCTTCGGCACGGCCCGCGCCGTGGACGGCGTCGAGCTGGAGATCGGCTCCGGCGAGATCGTCGCCCTGGTCGGCGAGTCCGGCTGCGGCAAGACCACGCTCGCCCGCAGCCTGCTCGGCCTGGTCCGCCCCGCCGAGGGATCCGTGCGGCACGGCGCCCGCCCGCTGAGCTACGCCAGGGGCGCGCTGAAGGAGTTCAGGCGGCACGTCCAGCTCGTCCTGCAGGACCCGACGGGGTCGCTGAACCCCCGGCACACGGTGTACGAGGCCGTGGCCGAGGGCCTGCGCATCCACGGGATCTCCGGCGACGAGGAGACCCGGGTCGCGGAGGCGCTGTCGAAGGCCGGGCTCCGCCCGCCGGAGCGGTTCTTCCTGCGCTACCCGCACGAGCTGTCCGGCGGGCAGCGCCAGCGCGTGGTGATCGCAGGTGCCCTGGTGCTGGAGCCGGACGTGCTGGTCGCCGACGAGCCGGTGTCCTCCCTCGACGCCTCGGTGCGCGGCGAGATCCTCGCGCTGCTGCTCAGGCTGCGCGCGGAGCTCGGGCTGTCCGTGCTGGTCGTCACGCACGACCTCGGCCTGGCCTGGAACATCGCCGACCGCGTCGCGGTGATGTACCTCGGCAGGATCGTGGAGACCGGCCCGGCCGCCGAGGTGCTGCTCGCGCCCCGGCATCCGTACACCAGGGCGCTGCTGTCGGTGGTGCCCGAGATCAACAAGCTGGAACCGGTGGTCCTGGTGGGCGAGACGCCCGATCCGTCCCGCATCCCGGCGGGCTGCCGCTTCCGTCCCCGCTGTCCGGCCTACGCCGCCGGGCTTCCCGCGGAGGTGGCCGCGCGCTGCGAGAGCGAGCCGCCCGCCGTACTCCCCGCCGACCGCGGCCACCACGCCGCCTGCCACCTCACGGAGGCCTGATTGACCACCCCGGCCACCTCCGCGCCCGGAGTCGGGCGGATCCTGTCCGACCTGATCCGGCTGGACACCACCAACGAGGGCGACAACCGGGGGCGAGGCGAGCGCGGAGCGGCCGAATACGTCGCCGGGCTCCTCGCCGCCGCCGGCATCGAGGCGCGGATCCTGGAGCCGGCGCCCGGCAGGGCCAACGTCGTCGCCCGAGTCCCCGGCGCGGACCCCTCGCTCGACCCGTTCCTCGTCCACGGCCACCTCGACGTCGTGCCCGCGAACGCCGCGGACTGGGCCGTCCACCCCTTCTCCGGCGAGATCGTCGACGGCGTCGTCTGGGGCAGGGGCGCGGTGGACATGAAGGGCACCTGCTCCATGACGCTGGCGCTGGTCCGTTCGTGGGCCGACGCCGGGGTCAGGCCCGACCGGGACATCGTGCTGGCGTTCACGGCCGACGAGGAGGCCACCGGCGAGTACGGCTCGTACTTCCTGGCCAGGAAGCACGCCGCGCTATTCGAGGGCTGCCGGGAGGCGATCAGCGAGGACGGCGGCTACACCGTGCACCACCAGGGCCGGCGGATCTACCCGGTGGCCGTCGGCGAGCAGGGCATGGCCTGGATGCGGCTGACCGCGCGCGGCGTCGCCGGGCACGGGTCGATGCCGCCGGTCGACAACGCGGTGGCCGAGCTGTGCCACGCCATGTCGCGCCTGGCGTCCTACCGCTGGCCGGTGCGGCTCACACCCGGCGTGCGGGGCATGCTCGACGCCCTGGCCTCGGCGCTCGGCGAGAGCATCGACCACGACCGGCTGGACGCCGAGGCCGAACGGCTCGGCGCGGTGGGCGACCTGTTCAGGCCGGTGCTGCGCAACTCCGCCAACCCGACCATGCTGAACGCGGGTTACAAGGTCAACGTGATCCCCGGGTCCGCCGAGGCGCAGGTGGACGGCCGGTTCCTGCCCGGCTTCCGTGAGGAGTTCCTGGAGACCGTCGACCGCCTGCTCGGTCCCAAGGTCACCAGGGAGTTCATCTGCTTCGAGGACGCCCCGGCGGCCGACCCCGGCGGCCCGACGTTCGACGCGCTGTGCTCCTCGCTGGTCGCCGAGGACCCCGGCGCCGTCCCCGTGCCGTACGTCATGAGCGGTGGGACCGACGCCAAGGCCTTCCACGAGCTCGGCGTCGTCTCCTACGGCTTCGCGCCGCTGGCGTTGCCGCCCGACCTGGACTACTTCGGCATGTTCCACGGCGTCGACGAGCGCGTGCCCGTCTCGGCCCTGGAGTTCGGCGTCCGCGTCCTCGACCGCTTCTTCAGGGCGGCCGGGCCGATCGGGGAGGGCGCCGCGTGATCGCGGTCAGGCCGCCGGGAGCGGCGACGTGATCACCGCCGTCTGGTCGCCGGCCTGCCTGGAGCACGTGCCGGGCGCCGAGATCTGGATCGGGATGCGGACTCCGGGCACCGAGGTGCCCGAGCGCGCCACCGCGATCGGGGACGCCCTGGCGGAGGCAGGGGCCGAGCTGGTGGAGGCGGTGCCCCACGACGACACGGCGCTCAGGGCCGTCCACGATCCCGGGATGCTCGACCACCTGCGCGACGTCTGGGAACAGTGGAACGAGGCCGGTTACCCGCGGGACCCCGGGCAGGATCGCGTGGTGCCGTACGTCTTCCCGACCCCGGCCATGCTGTCCGGAATGCCCTCCCGTACGCCCACGGCCGTGCACGCCCGCGCCGGGCTCTGGTGCTACGACACCATGACCCTCGTCGGCCCCGGCACGTGGGCCGCCGCGCGGGCCGCGGTGGACGCGGCGCTCACCGCGGCCGGCCTGGTCGCCGCCGGGTCGTCCCGTGCGGTGTACGCGCTGTGCCGCCCGCCGGGGCATCACGCCGCGCCGGCCGGGTACGGCGGCTCGTGCTACCTGAACAACGCGGCCGTGGCGGCCGAGGCGCTGCGCGGCCACGGGTTCGCGCGGGTCGCGGTCGTCGACGTGGACGCGCACCACGGCAACGGCACCCAGGCAGTGTTCTGGGAACGGCCCGACGTGTTCTACGGGTCGGTCCACGTCGATCCGGGGGCGGGGTGGTTCCCGCACTACCTCGGGTTCGCGGACGAGACCGGCGCGGGAGCGGGCCGGGGCTCCACGGTGAACGTCCCGCTGGCACCCGGGTCGGGCGACGAGGCCTGGCTCGCCGGGGTCGAACGGCTGTGCGCGGCGGTCGCGGCGTACGGCGCGGAGGCGGTCGTGCTCTCACTCGGCGTGGACGCGGCGGCCGGCGACCCTGAGAGCCCGCTCCGGGTCAGCGCGGACGGCTACCAGCGGACGGGGTACCTGATCAACCGGCTCGGCCTTCCCGTGGTGGCCGTCCAGGAGGGCGGCTACCACCTCCCCACCCTCGGCCCCCTCGTCGTCCGCACCCTCACCGGCCTCACCACCCCTTGACCCGAGGCCCCGTTCGTCTCCCACCATGGCGCGTTTCCCGCGCTCAGCGGAACTGGTCGAGGAACTGGAGGGGGCATTGGCCGGCTACCCGGGCGCCGTCGTCATCGTCACCCACGACCGCCGCATGCGAACCCGCTTCACCGGCACCCACCTGGAGCTCGGCGCCGGCCACATCACACGGCTCCAACCGGCCGCGGCGCGCCCTTCGTGCCGGAGGCCTCACAGGTAGGCGTCGAGGGCGAGCTTGACCGCGACGAGCAGGCCGCAGACGGCGGCGGCCACGCGGAGCGTCTGCCCGGGGAGTCGGCGCGCGAGCGCCGGCCCGGCCCAGCCGCCGACGAGGAACCCGGCCGCCAGCGGGATCGCCGCGGACCACACCACCGGCCCGAACAGCGCGAAGCCGAGGGCCGCCACGCCGTTGGCCAGCGCGGACAGGAGGTTCTTGACGGCGTTCACCCTGGCCGGGGGGTCGCGGAACACCGAACCCAGCACCGCGAACATCAGGATGCCGCCCGCCGCTCCGAAGTATCCGAGGTAGACGGCGACGCAGAACACCCCGGCGCGCACCGCCCAGCCGCTGCCGTCCGCACGCCCTCCCGTGAGCCTGTCCAGCTTCGGCCTGCGGATCAGCAGCAGCGAGGAGCCGGCGATCAGCCACGGGGCTACCGCCTCGAAGGTCCTGGACGGCGTCACCAGCAGCAGCGCCGCCCCCGCCACGCCGCCCAGCGCCGACACCCAGCCGAGCCGCAGGACCCGCTCGCCCTGACCGGTGAGCTCCGGCCGGGACCCGGCCGCCGCCCCCATGCCGGTGAACACCAGCGCGACCGTGTTGGTGACGTTCGCGCTCAACGGCGGAAGCCCGAAGGCCAGCAGCGCCGGATACGAGACCATCGATGCCAGGCTCACCACCGTGCTGACGACCCCCGCCACCACCCCGACCCCGACCAGCGCCAGCACATCGCCAATGACCACGAGGCACACCCAACCATGCCCGATACGGATGAAATCGTCAGGGGTGCATGAGTAGGGAGGTACTCGGCAAGCACGACAGGACCAAGGGGGTCCGGCGTCCAGGCACTCTTGATCACATCTCTCCTGAGATACTCCCCCTTGTGACGATCTACGACAGGATCGGGACGACGTACACCGCGACCCGTCGGCCCGATGCCAGAATCGCGGCACGGATCGCTCGTGCGCTCGGCGACGCTCGTACGGTGGTCAACGTGGGCGCCGGTGCCGGTTCCTACGAGCCCCCTCAGACGGTACTCGCGGTCGAGCCCAGCACGGTGATGATCGGGCAGCGACCGGACGGGGCCGCTCCTGCCGTACGCGCCCGCGCCGAGGCCCTGCCTCTCGCCGACGGCGCGGCCGACGCCGTGATGGCGATCCTCACCGTGCACCACTGGACCGACCTGGAAACCGGGCTGGCCGAACTCCGGCGCGTCGCGCGGCGGCGCGTCGTCGTCCTCACCTGGGACCAGAGCGTGACCCGGCGGTTCTGGCTGCTCAGCGAGTACCTGCCCGAGGCCGCCGCCTTCGACGACAACCGCGCCGTCCCAGTCGAACGGCTGTCCTCGGCGCTCGGCGGGGCTCGCGTCGAGACGGTGCCGGTCCCCCGTGACTGCACGGACGGCTTCGGCGCGGCCTACTGGTGCCGCCCCGAGGCGTACCTCGACCCCGGCGTGCGGGCGGGCATGTCGGTGCTCGCCCAGACCGGCGAAGACATCCTCCAGCCGGGCCTGACCCGGCTGGCCGCCGACCTCTCGTCCGGCGACTGGTACAAACGCCACACCGAGCTCATGAAGCTGGAGCGGTTCGACGCCGGCTACCGGCTGCTCGTGACGGAGGTAGGGCCCGTGACGTGATCCGCACCACAATCAGCGTGAACGTAGGGCCCGAGTGATCAATCCCAGGTGATCACGGCGATATAGGGGTGAAGCGAAGCTCTGTGCGTGGAGGGCTGATCGTTCTGATCGACGGGCGGCGACGCCAGAGGAAGCGTCGCCGCGCCGCGTCGTTCACTTCGGCGAGCGGCGGGTGGAACGTCGGCTCGATGAGGTGCGGGCTGATAGTGCGCTACGGCACCGCAACAGCCATATCAGTGCGCCAAGAAGCTCCCCAGCAACCAGCGCCGCGACCCAGGCGGGGGCCAGTCCGGCGCGAGGTGCCAGGTACAGGAGGACCGCGGGGGCTGCCAGCAGCACCAACACGGCCATGGCGACCTGCCCGAGCATATTGATCATGCCGTTGGTTTCCTGAGCGGGAACCTGGGCGTGCAACTCTCCCTGGAGTTCACCGCGAAAGGGTCTGGCGGTGATGACCAGCCGTGCTGAAGCGGAGGGCTGTTCAGCGGGCTCCATAGAGCTGGCGGGAAATGGGCTGACGAACGGATCGGTCGGCATCGAGGGGATCTCCAAGGAGAACGGGGCGGCACTGCACCAGAGACGGTGCAGGTAAAGCGAGACGGTGTGCCATGTGGGGGACTCTCTGTGCGGCTCGGGCTAGGTCTCCTGGGGTGATCTGAATGTGCTGAACGCATGCCCCAGTGCACGGAACATGCGTTCGGATCATCCTGATGTGGCCGACTATATCCCATCGTGCAGTGAATCACTGCGCGTACGATGGTGAATACGCTTCATGTTTGCGTATATGGTGTAGAGAAAAGTCAGAACGCTTACAGTGGAAGACTGGCGAACTTGTGTGTGGTGTGTAACGGTAACGATGGCGGCGAGGTTGCAGCTCGATCCCGCCTACCGCGACCGTGATGCCCAGCGGCCCTCTACCCGACCCCTACCCGACCTCTCAGACAAGCGCCTCGCACAGCTCCCCGTCAGTCCACGTGAACAGACCTGCAAGGGAGAAACGACGAATGACCTCCATCACCGGTGAAGGCACGTCGCCTCGGCAGGCCGTTGCTGAACGGATCACCACCGCGCTCATCCCCAAGTCCTCGGAGGCCTTACAGCGCTCCCTGGACCGCACCGGCCTGACTAAGACCGACCTCGTCAACCGTGCCATCGCGCTGTTCGACTTCATCGACGAGCAGCTCAACTCCGGCAAGGAACTACTTCTGCGGGACCCGGTATCTGGCGAAGTCCAGCTCATCCGACTGCTATGACCTTGCTCCTTTAGGTCCTACCAACCTGCGAGGCGCCGCCAAGATCACACCTTGGCGGCGCCTCGCTTGTTGTGCGGAAGGTCGCCAGTAGCGATCTGGTCGTCGGCCCAGAACTCCATCAACTCCTCGGCGGTCAGCTGGCCGGGCGGCCGCGCGGGCGGGATCCGCCCGGTACGGATCGCCCAGGTCGTTACCAGCAGGACCAGCAGTTCCTCATCCACGCGGACCTGCTGAGCTGCCGACACAAGGCGCCGCGGATAGAGCGCGGCCGCGCAGATGGTCCGGGGCATGGTGGCGAAACACAGCATCGGTTCTCATCTCAAGAAGCGGGGAAAGGGGTGCGGGATCAACGATGAGGCGGCCAGCCGGCCGTCCGCCACCCCTCCAAACATCCCCGGATGCCCCCGGAACAGATCGCGCTGCACGGGATGAGGTGGCGCGGAGTCAGCGCTGCCTCCGCACGGGTTGGCTCCTGCTTTCCGGCCCCTTGCGGACTCGTCCGCGACCATCCGGAGTCGTCCGGTTCTATCCGGTTGCCTGCGGGGTTCTCGTCTCGGGTTCTAGCGAAGCTGTCCGGACGAAGGCGGAATATACGTTCTGGCTCCAGATTGGTCCTATTGCTGCCACCATGACTTCGCTACCTGGTGTTGATCGTCGATCACTCATTCCGGCGGAGGTCATGGCTGGACACCACCATGATGTGGCGGCCTTCGTCGCCCAGTTGAACGAGCTGCGTGAACTGGCCGGTTCGCCGAGCCTTTCTGAGCTGCGGAAGCTGTCCCAAGGCCTCGCTGAGGGTGGTCGCCGGCCCAGAGTGCTGGCCGAGAGCACCACCCACGACATCCTGACCGGCAAGCGCCACGGGTTCCCCTCTTGGCCCTGGGTTGCCTCCTACGTGAACGCCTGCCACCGGGCAGCGGCCGAGACCCACTTGGATGTCGCCGAATTGGGCAGCATCTCCGACTGGAATGCCCGCTGGCGGGCCGCACGCACCTCTGAACAGACGGCCCCTGCCGCAGGCTCTCTACCCGATGACCCGGTTCCGGCACCCGAACCTACGCTCACCTCATCTGAGGAAGCACGGCCCACGCGTAAGAAGCCGGATCCGCCGATGTCGGTGCCAATGCGGCGCTACCTGAGGCGTTTCGGCCGGACCGGTGCCCGGCTGGTCCGCCAGGCCGAGGCCGGTGATGCCCAGGCATGCCTGCGCTTATGGGTCATCACCCTGCTTGGAGACCAGCTCGCCGAAGCACGCGAATGGCTCAATCAAGCCGCAGCGGCAGACAATGACCACGCAGTCTTGCTGCGCCAGCACCGCTTCCACCGAGCTGCGGCGACCGAGTACGCCTATCAGTACGCGACCGCCTACGAGGCCGACGGCAACAAGACCAGCATCGCCATCTTCTTCTACCAACTGGCCGGCCACCACGGCCACGCCGGCGCCGCCTTCCAACTCGGCCACATCCACACCAGACGAGGCGACCAGTGGCTGGCTGCGACCTGGTTCAGCCGCGCCGCCGACGCCGGGCACCCGCACGCTGTAGCGCATTTCAACGAGATCTCCCAGCAGATCAGCAACGCCAACCTGACCGACGACCGCAAAATGCTGGCCGAACTCGCTCAGGACCCCCCCTCACCGGCCGAGCGTCCCCCCGGCTATGCCTTCGACGCACCGCGCGGGGATCTCGATGACTCGGCGACCGCCATACGCCCGCCACCCCTGATCTGAAAGGCGGGCAGTTCATAGGAACTCACACTTCACACGGCATGAGGATGTCCATGGTCAAGGTGCCACGAATCTTCAGTGACGCAGTGCATCCTCGACATGACGCAAATGTCCTCAGACGCAAGGGCCACTTCGGGACACGGCTCGGCTGTTCCGGCCGTAGCGCGACTCACCCGCCGACCTCGACGCGGCACGTCCAGCTACGGCTCATGATCTGGATACCGTCCTGTATGGCGGTGAGGTCAACGGTGATCACCAGCTCGCCCACCCACGCCACCACCTCGACCCGGCTCCGCGTGGTCACCACGGGGCCGCCCTGCCAGGCGATCGTGAAGTCACTGCCCGCCACGGCCGTCTGGTGGCGGGTCCTGTGGTCCAGGGTCACCTGGCCCTCGTACCTGTCGGCGTAGGTCCCGCCGCCCAGCGGCTCGGCGGCGGAGCCGTAGCCGGTCACGCATCGGGTGACCCGCTGGAGCACGTCGTGGTCGATGGTCCACACCACGTCGGTCGCGTCGGGGACCGGCGCCTCGGTGCGGCGCAGCCCCGTCGCCGGTTCGCCCAGGGGACCGCCTGCCAGCGGCAGCAGCAGGGCACTGCCGCCGAGGTCCACCGCCACCGGTACGGCCTCGGGCGAGGCCATCACGTTGGGCCATTCCGAGGTCGCGAGCGCGAGCCTGAGCCGGTGCCCGGGGACCACTCGGTGCGCTACGACGTCCAGCTCCAGCTCGGCCTCGCACTCCACCACCGGCCTGAGGACGACCTTGGCCTCAGGCTCGGACCCGGACTCGACCTGCGGCTCCGGAACACCGGGGAGGCGGAGGACTCCCCGGCTGACCAGTTCGGAGGCGCCGTCGGGGGCCACGTCGCAGAGTCGTGCGGCGAGGGTTCCGCCCGCGCCCGTACGGACCCTGGCGCGCAGCCTGGGATGGCCGACGATCGTCAGGCCCTCCGCGGGGCTCTCCCATTCCACGATCACGCAGCGGGCGTCGTCGGTTCTCTGGTCCAGCGCCTGGCCCCACGGGAGAGAGCCCGCGCAGTTGTTCCAGACGGCGACCCCGATGTCCGGGGCGGTGGGAAGCTCCGCCCAGGCGTCCAGGAGCTCCGCGGAGCCTTCCGTGGAATGGGAGCCCGCGCGTGGCGAGCGGTGGCTCTCGGGGAGGGGGGTCGTGAGGGAGGAGGGGTGCTCGGGGAGGGGGGTCGCGAGGGAGAAGGGGTGCTCGGGGAGGGACGGCCAGGCCGGGAGGTCGCGGAACTCGCCGTTCACCATGGCGCGGTCGGGGGCGGGCGGGGTGGACGAGCGGACGAACACGACGGCCGAGCGGTCGGGCGCCGCGTCGCAGTCCCCGCGCAGCCAGCGGTCCCACCAGCGGACCATCTCGGGCAGCAGCTCGATGCCCGGCCCCGGGAGCGCGTGGTCCGGTGACGCGTGCGACCACGGCCCGGCGATCACCCGGTAGGGCACGTCATCGCGTTCGAGCACGGCGCTGAGACGCGGCACCACGTTGGCGTAGCCGTCCGCCCATCCGGCGACCAGCATGGTCGGCACGGCGATCCGGCCGTGATTCGGCCCCAGGAAGCCCTTTCCGGCCCCGGCCTCACCCCGCCCGAGCGGGACCTGTGCGGCCGCGGCCGCACCCGGCCGGAGCGATCCCTGCCGGCCCTTGGCCTCATCCCCCCCGAGCGAGCCCTGCCCGGCCCCGGGCCCATCCTGCCGGAGCGAGCCCTGCCGCCAGTACGCGCCGTCGTGCCGTTCCGCCATCCAGCGCAGCAGCCACGGCTCGGTGGCGTCCAGCCGTCGTAGCCACTCCTCCCGCCAGCCCTCGCCGTACACCTCGGGGACGGGGGGCAGCGCGTTCATGGCCGCCATGTAGGCGGGGTAGTCCACGATGTCCAGCCAGCGGTGGATGCCGCCCGCGTAGTGGACGTCGTCGGTGTAGCGGTCGTCGGAGGCGTAGATCGAGCAGATCGCCCTGAGCGCGGGCGGCCGGGCGGCGGCCACGCACAGGGCGTTGAAGCCGCTGTAGGAGGTGCCGTACATGCCGACGCCGCCGTCGCACCACTCCTGCGCCGCCAGCCAGGCGATCACCTCGCACAGGTCGGCCACCTCGGTCGCCGGGTACTCGTCCTCGGGCACCCCCTGGCTCGAACCCGTGCCGCGCACGTCCACCCGGCACACCGCGTACCCGTGCTCGGCCGCCAGCGTCTCGTACTCGGTGCGGTAGCCGTAGGTCACGTCGTCCTTGCGGTACGGCAGCGCCTCCAGCAGGCAGGGCGCGGGCAGCCGTTCGGGGAGGTACAGGGTGGCCGCGAGCCTGGTGCCGTCCGCGAGCCCGATCGACGTCAGCACTGCTTCGCCTCCAAGATGTGAGCCGGACGCGGTGCCCCCGGTCATCGCGTGCTCCCCGCGGCGCCCGTCACCGCGTCCTGCCGTTCGGACGCCGTCATCGCGTACTGCCGTTCGGACGCCGTCATCGCGTGCTGCCCTGGGGGGACGGTACGCGGCCGCTGAGTTCGTAGGCGACCTCTCGCGGGGTCCTCCCCGTACGCGCGGCCCCGTCCAGCACCTCGCCCACGACCCGCCGCATCCACGACCGGATCTTGCCGAAGGCTCCCCCGGCCTGCGCGGGGATGTCCCCGAACAGGGTCCACCACCACCAGGAGTTGGTCGCCGAGTTGGCCACGACATCGGGGACCACCATCACCCCGCGCCCGCGCAGCAGTTCCTCCGCCTCGACGGTGACCGGGCAGTTGGCGGCCTCGACGATCAGCCGGGCGCGCACGCGGGCGGCCTCGGGAACGCCGACGCAGTACGAGACGGCGGCGGGGACCAGCACGTCGCAGGCGACGTCCAGCCAGCGCTCGCCGGGCAGCTCGCGGTCGTCGTCCCGCAGGCGCGTACGGTCCATGCGCCCGTGCGCGTCCCGGCTGAGCAGCAGCGTCTCCACGTCCAGCCCGGCCGGGTTGACGACCAGGCCCTCGGTGTCGCTGATGCCGACGATCCGCACCCCGGCCCTGGACAGGAACCTGGCCGTGGCCCCGCCCATCGAGCCGAACCCCTGGACGACGGCCGTGGCGTCCCGGAGCCCCAGGTGCTCGATGGCGGTCAGCGCCGCCTCGGCAACGCCGCATCCGCCCGCGAGGTCGCCGAGCCCGATGCCGTCCACCTCCACGGCGAACGCGGCGTCGAGCCTGGCCAGGGCCGCGTCGGCGTCGTCGAGCAGCGGCAGTACCGCGTCGATGGACGTGCGCAGCCCGGCCTCGCGGCAGGCCGCGTCGATGGCGTCCTGGCGCAGGCCGAGGTCCTCGCCGGTCGCCCAGTACGTCTGGAGGAGGGGCTTCATGGCGGCGATGTAGCGCCGCAGGAGCCCGTCCGCCCGCGGGTCGAGCGGATCACAGTCGATGCCGCCCTTGGCCCCGCCGAGCGGCTGGTACAGGTTGCCGGGTTCGTACGCGAGCGCCTCCTTGTGGCTCATCCCGCGCGCGAGGTCGGCGACCTCGGCCAGGGTGACGCCCTCGCGCATGCGCAGGCCACCGCTGCCGACCCCGCGTCCCAGCCTGTCGATCACCACGTAGCCGTGGCGTCCTGTGACGTCGTCCGTCCACACGACCTGGAGGAACGGCTGAGGCATGGTGGTCACTGGCTCTCCTTGACGACGATGACGGTGGGGACGGGGGCGCGCACCGCTTCTCGTACGGCCGCACGCAGCTCGCCGGGGGTGCCGGCGGCGAGGCCCCGCGCCCCGTAGGCGCGGGCGAGCAGCACGAAGTCGGGCGCGTGCAGGTCCACGGCGACCGGTGGCATGCCGCGTTCGGCCATCTCGGCGCGGATCTCCCCGTAGCCGCCGTTCACCGACACCACGATCGGAAGCGAGAGGCCGAGCTCGACGGCGGTGGCCAGCTCCTGCAGGCTGAACTGGAACGCCCCGTCCCCGGCGAGCACCGCCACGGGCGTGCCCGGACGCGCAACGGCGGCGCCGATCCCGGCGGGCAGCGCGAACCCGAGCGTGCCGTAGCCGGTGGGGAACAGGAACCTGCCCGGCGGGTCCGTCGGCAGGCCGCCGAGGGCGCCGTAGTAGCACATCATCGAGTTGTCGGCGGCGACGATCGTCTCGGCCGGCAGCGCGTCGCGCAGGGCCGCGAGGTGGCCCGCCCACCTGCGCGTGAGCGCCTCCAGCTCGGCGTCGCGCGCGTGCCACAGCCCGGGCCCGGGCTTCGACGCCGCGACGTGGGCGGGTGCCAGGCGTTCGAGCAGGCCGCGCAGCGCCTCGCCCGCGTCGCCCACGACGGGCACGTCCGCGACATGGTCCCCGTGCATCTGGCCGGGGTCGACGTCGACCCTGATGAGCGTGCCGCCCAGCCGGAAGTCGTCCACCCAGAGGTCGGACGGCGCCAGCTCGGTCCCGGCCGCCAGGACCACGTCGCACCCGGCCAGCCACTCGCGCACGACCGCGAGGTGCAAGGTGGCGCCGAGGGACAGCGGGTGGCTCTCGGGGACGGCGCCCTTCCCGTTCGCCGTCGTGACGATCGGCGCCCCGAGCAGCTCCGCCAGCTCCACCGCCAGCTCACCGGGCGATCGCGTACGGGCGGCGGGGTGCGGGCCGTCCGTACCAGCGGCGAGGTGCGGGCCGTCCGTACGGGCGCTCGGGTGGCCGTCCGTACGGGCGTGCTCCGGTGGCCGGGGGTGGTCGGGCGCGGGCGGGTGGCAGCCGCCGCCGAGGACGACGGCGGGGCGGCGGGCCGTGCCGAGCACGGTGGCCGCCGCGTCGAGGGCGGCGGGGTCCGGGGCGCGGCGGCGCAGCCGGAGCGGGGGGCCGAGCCCGGCGGGGCCCTCGGCGTCGAGCAGGTCGACCGGGATCTCGATGTGGACGGGCCGGGGACGTCCCTCGCGGAAGAGGGCGAACGCGCGCGCCACCGCCGCCGGGATCTCCGCGACCGAGGTGACCCGGTGGCTCCAGGCGCACAGCGCGTCGAGGGCGCGGGACTGGTCCTTGCTCTCGTGCAGGTATCCGCGGCCCTGGCGGGGGTGCGAGGACGGGACGCCGGGCGAGACCAGCAGCACGGGCACCGAGTCGGAGTAGGCCTGGGCGAGCGCGGTGGCGGCGTTGACGGCCGCCGGCCCCGTCGTGGTGACGGCCACGCCGGGACGGCCGCACGCGCGGGCGTACCCGTCTGCGGCGTAGCCGGCCCCCTGCTCGTGCCGCGGCGTCACGCAGCGGATCCCGGCCTTGCCGAGCTCCTGGTAGAGGGCCAGGTTGTGGGTGCCGGGGATGCCGAAGACGGTGTCCACCCCGTACGAGGCGAGCGCGGCCACCAGCGCGCCCGCGCCCGTGAGCCCGTGGCCGAGGCCGGTGGGGCCGGGGTCGCGCGGGGCGGGGTCGCGCGGGGCCGTGGGGGCGGGGTCGCGCGGCGCGGTGGGGCCGGGGTCGCGCGGGGCGGTCACGCGTTCCTC
The DNA here is from genome assembly GCF_049674955.1 of Sphaerisporangium viridialbum. Lineage (GTDB taxonomy): Bacteria > Actinomycetota > Actinomycetes > Streptosporangiales > Streptosporangiaceae > Sphaerisporangium > Sphaerisporangium viridialbum. Next base: position 5,757,246 of record NZ_CP187232.1, read on the forward strand.
GCCAGGGAGCGGGAGATGATCAGGCGCTGGATGTCGGAGGTGCCTTCCTCGATCTCCTCCAGCTTGGCGTCGCGCATCCACTTCTCCACCAGGTACTCGCGGGAGTAGCCCCAGCCGCCGTGGGTCTGTACCGCGGCCCAGGTGCACCACATGGCGTTCTCCGAGGCGGTCAGCTTGGCGATCGCCGACTCCTCCGCGACCGGCTCCCCCGCGTCGTACAGCGCGGCGGCCCGCATGGTGACAAGGTGCGAAATATCGGTTTTTGCGGCCATGTCGGCGAGCCTGAAGGCCACCGCCTGATGTTCGATGATCTTCACGCCGAACTGCTCGCGGTCCCGCGCGTACGCGAGCGAGGCGTCCAGCGCGGCGCGCGACAGCCCCGCGCAGGCGGCGCCGATCAGGATCCGGGAGGCGTCGAAGGTGCGCATCAGCCCGTGGAACCCCTGCCCCTCCTCGCCGAGCCGGTTCTCCACGGGCACCCGCACGCGGTCCAGGAACAGTTCGGCGCAGGCGATGCCGCGCTGGCCCATCTTCGGCATCGGGTTGCCGACCGTGAAGCCCTCCATCCCCCGCTCGACCACGAACGCCGTGATGCCGCGCGACCGCGTTCCGGGCGAAACCGTCGCGAACACCACGAACAGGTCCGCGTACGGGCCGTTGGAGATCCACGCCTTGGAGCCGGTGAGGAGGTAGGAGTCGCCGTCGCGCACGGCCCGGGTCGTCAGCGAGGCCGCGTCGGACCCCACGCCGGGCTCGGTCACCGCCAGCGCGGTCAGCGGCGGGACGCCCTCGCAGAGCGGGGTGAGGAAGCGGCGCCGCTGCTCCCCGCTGCCGAGCTCCAGCACCGGGGCCGCGAAGAAGCCGTTGGAGGTGACCAGGTTCCCGATCGACACGTCACCGTGGCACAGCTCCTCCTGGATCAGGCACTGGGTCACCAGGTCGCCCACGCCCCCGCCGCCGTACTCCTCGGGCAGCATGTAGGAGGTCAGCCCCGCCCTCGCGGCCCTCTCCCAGATGTCACGGGGCAGCTCGTGGTCGGCCTCGTCCACCTCGCGGGCACGAGGCCTGATCTCCGCGGCGGCGAACTCGCGCGCCAGCCGTACGAAGTCCCGCTGCTCCTCGGTCAGGGCCGAGCCGCTGCGTATGGGACGAGTCATGGCGTTTTCCTCCGGGGACGGGGGTGAGGGGGCGAAGGGGAGGCGCCGGGGCGGCGCGTGCGGGCACGGTGACGAGGACCATCGCCACGAGCAGGCATCCGCCGCCCACCAGCAGCGACCATCCGGCCGCCTCGCCGTACAGCAGCACCGCGAAGGCGGTCGCCCACAGCGGCTCGACCGACATGACGACGGCGGCGGTGGTCGCGGGCACGTGGGCCTGCGACCAGGTCTGCGCCAGGAAGGACAGCGCCCCTGCGACGGTCGCCAGGTACACCACGCCGAGCCAGTCCCCCGGCGACCCCGGCACCGCGATGCCGCCGGGCGCGGCCACCGCCGTCATCACGCAGGCCAGCGTGCCGATCTGGACCACCGTCAGCGCGTAGGCCTCCTCGGGACGGCTCCACCTGCCGAGCGCGACGATGTGGACCGCGTAGAGCGCCGCCGACACCAGCGTGAGCGTCAGCCCGGCGGCCGGGATCGGCCCCCCGCCTCCCCCGGCCATCAGCATGAACGCGGCGAGCCCGGCCACGGTCAGCCCCACGGCCGTCCAGGCGCGCCGGGTGATCCTCGTACGGAACCACAGGAGCCCGAGCAGCGGTGTCATGACGACGTAGGAGCCGGTGACGAATCCGGAGACGTAGGACGGCAGCGTCGTGAGCCCGTAGGTCTGGGTGGCCAGGGCCGCGCTGTACACCACCCCGAGCCCGACGCCGGCCCACCACGCCCGGGGGCGAAGCCCGCGCAGCGCCGTGGGACGTATCGCGACCAGCAGGGCGGCCGACATCAGGTAGCGCACGGCGAGCAGGTCGATCACGGGCAGCCGGGTGACCATGTCCTTGACCAGGGGGAAGGTGGTGCCCCACACGGCCGTCACGCCCAGCAGCGCCGCGACGCCCGCGAGGTGCCGCGCGGCACGCGGCTCCAGAAGGCCTTCGAGGGGCTTCACCGCAGGTCGTTCTTGAGGATGTCGCCGTTCTTCATGACGAAGGCGACGTCGGTGAAGGCATCGACGTCGAAGGGGCCCCGGACGGCGACCAGGTCGGCGTACTTGCCCGGCGCGACCGAGCCGACGCGGTCGTCCCAGCCCATGCACTCGGCGCCGGTCAGCGTGGCGGCGCGCAGGGCGCCGAGCGGGGTCATGCCGTACTCGACCATGGTGCGCAGCTGCCGTGCCTGCATGCCGTGCGGGAAGCCGCCCGCGTCCGTGCCGAAGCCGATCCTGACCCCGGCGCGCACCGCTCTGGCGAACGCCTCGCGCTGCGCCTCGGCCGTCTCGTCGTTCTTGCGCAGCCCTTCGGCGTCGAAGCCGTTGGTCGCGGCGGTCTCGCGGATCCAGTCGGCCCACCAGATGTCGGCCGACAGGTAGGTGCCGTGCTCCAGCATGAGCGCGATGCCCTCGTCGTCCAGGTAGCAGGCGTGCTCGATCGAGCGCACCCCGGCTCTGACGGCCATCTTGATGCCCTCTGCGCCGTGGGCGTGCGCCGCGACGTGCGCGCCGTACCAGGAGGCCTCCTGGACGGCGGCGCGCATCTGCTCCTCGGTCAGCTCGGGAGCGCCCGGCACGGTGCCGGCGGCCATCACCGCGCCCGTCGCGATGAGCTTGATGAGGTCGGCCCCGCCGTGCAGGATCTCGCGGACCCGCTCGCGCACGTCGTCCACGGTCCGTACGGACCCGAAGCGCAGGTCGCGGGGAAGCTCGATGTCGTGCGCCAGGCCGGTGATCATGCCCCCGCCGGAGGAGACCGTGACGTAGGCCCCGGCCACGGCCATCCGGGGGCCGATGACCGTGCCGTCGTCGATGGCGTCACGCAGCGCCGTGTCGACGAAGGCGCGAAATGTCCCGACGTCCCGCACCGTCGTGAAGCCCGCCAGCACGGTGTCGCGGGCGTTGCGCACGCCGGCGAGGGCCTGCCTCGCGGCGCTGAGCTTCAGCTCCTGGGCGTAGTCGGCGCAGGCCGCGACCCCGACCAGATGCGTGTGCAGGTCGATGAGGCCGGGGGCGAGGGTCGCGTCGCCGAGGTCGACGACCCGCACGCCGGAGGGCACGGGGCTCGTCCCTGGCAGGATCCCGGCGATCCGTTCGCCCTCCACCAGCACCGTCCGGTCGTCCAGCACGTGACCGGCCTCTACATCCACGAGCCGCGCGCATCGCACCGCGATCGCCATCAGAGATCCCTTCCAGGCGTTTCCTGAGTCGCAACTCAAACACATCGGCCTTGAGCATGACAATGGGTGATTTGACTAAGTCGCGCCTCAGCCTTCGCGGCGCAATTCACGCTCACGGCGCGCCAGGCGCGCTAGGGTTCCCCTGTGGCACGAGGATTCGGCCGGATACGTCGCGAAGATCTGCTCAGGACGGCCTGTGAAGTGATCACCGCGCAGGGCTTCGGGCACACGCGCACCCTCGACATCGCCCAGGCGGCGGGGGTCAGCCAGGGGCTGCTCTTCTACCACTTCGAGACCAAGGACAACCTGTTCGCGCAGGCCTTCGCGTACGCCGCGCAGCGCGACCTCGACGCGCTCGCCAAGCTGGAGCAGACCGGCGGCCCGCCGCTCGAACGGCTGCGCGACCTGCTCAAGCTCTACTCCCCCAGCGGCAAGTCCAAGTCGTGGGCGCTGTGGATCGACGCCTGGTCCGAGTCGCTGCGCGGCACCGCGCTCGAAGAGGTGTCCCGCACCATCGACCTGCGCTGGAAGCAGGCGTTGCGCACGATCCTCGACGACGGCATCGCCGAGGGCGTCTTCCTGTGCCCCGACCCCGACGCCTCCACGTGGCGCATCGTCTCGCTCATCGACGGGCTCGCCGTGCAGACCACCGTGCACAAGCGTGTGCTCACCCGGGCGCGGCTCGCCGAGCTGGTGCGCACGGCCACCGCCACCGAGCTCGGCATATCCCCCGAAGCCCTGTCCTGACGTTCCCGTCCAGCGGCGGAATGGCAGGAAGCGGTCACCGGCTCGCAACTTGCTGCCTTTCGATTCTCTGTCCCATGGCGTGCGGAAAGCGCAGAGTTGTTTCTGCGAGAACAAAATCCACCGCCGCAGGAAAAGAGCAAGAGAAATGAAGAAGCCGACCGCCGCCCCGACCCGGCCCAGGGCCGGCACCACCTGGGACGCAGCCGCCCCCGCCGACGGATCCCCCTGGAACTGAGGGGCGGTGCGGAGCGATGTTGGTGGTCCTGACGATGCGCCGCATCAAGGGAAAGCCGTCGGGCGAACCGCCCCTCGACGGAGAGAGAATGCTCGCCCTATTGCCCAGGCAATGGCGTAAGAATTACCGGGAGGGCGCCGGATACATCGCCATCAGAATTCAGGCCGACGAGAACACGACCGCCGCGCAGATACGCGAACAGGTGGTCGCCATCCTGACCAATCCGGAGATCACCCGCTGGCGCCTGGTCTCCTGCGAGCCCCTGACACAGCACCCGACCCCAAGGAGGGGCAACTCTGCCACCATCACCCACCACACAACCCAGCACGCCCAGTGGAACTGACGTCAGCCACTTGCACGAGCAGGCGCCGCACCTCGTCGACCGGCTCCGCTTCCTCCTCGTCCACCTTGGGCCGGTGAAGGAAATAGATGTCGCCGTCTTCAAGGATCTCCCCCATCTGATGGGCCTACCCCGGCCCGCTCCTATGAGACCTCGGCCGAGGCTGCTAGAGTCGTGAACGTGCGTTCATGAACGCACGTTCATTACCTGTTCGAGGCAGGGCGCCGGCAACGTTTCGTGGGAGGGCTTGATGCGTTCGATCGTCAACACTCAGCAGGCTGAGGCGTGGAACGGGTACGAGGGGAACCACTGGGCCGACAACCGCGATCGGTACGACGCGGTGAACAGCGGGTTCAACGGCTACCTGCTCGACGCCGCGTCCATCGGGGAGCATGACCGGGTTCTCGACGTCGGCTGCGGCAATGGGCAGGTGACCAGGCTGGCGGCGCGCCGGGCGCGTCAGGGGCATGCCACGGGGGTCGACCTGTCGGTGCCGATGCTGCGGCAGGCGCGTGCCACCACGACGGAGGAGGGCCTCGCCAACGTCACCTTCGAGGAGGGGGACGCCCAGGTCCACCCGTTCCCGGCGGGCGGGTTCGACGTGGCCGTGAGCCGGTTCGCGATCATGTTCTTCGCCGATCCGGTCGCCGCGTTCGCCAACATCGGCCGGGCCCTGCGCCCGGGGGGCCGGGTGGCCTTCCTGAGCCTGCGGAGCATGGACCAGAACGACCTGGGGTCGGTCTTCGCGGCGATGGCGAAGTATCTCACCACCAGCGAGAAAGCCGAGAAAGCCGAGGAGGCCGAGGCTCCGGGGCCGGAGTCGCTGGCCGATCCGGCGCGCGTCCACGAGGTGCTCACCGGCGCCGGATTCGACGACGTGGTCACGACGCCCGTCGACGCACCGCAGGTATGGGGCAGGGACGCGGCGGACGCGGCCGGGTTCCTCGGCGCGTGGGGGCCCGTCCAGCACAGGCTCCGCCAGGTCGACCAGGCCTCGGCGGCCCGGGCCCTCGACGCGCTCGCGGAGGCACTGCGTCCCTTCGAGGAACCGGACGCCGTACGCCTGCGCGGCGCCGCCTGGCTGATCACCGCCACCCGTCCGGGAACACCTGGATCGCGGTGACCCGGGCACTGGCAGGACGGCCCCCGTGACGCCTCCCCACCCAGGCGAAGAGCCTGGTCACTACCATGTGGCGTGATGTCTCCCAGAAGAGCGGCCGTGCTGCGCGAGGGCGGTGGCGACCAGAGCCTGCGCGAGCACCTGATCGCCACCGCCGAACGCCTCATCGCCGAGCGCGGCACGGCCGGGCTGACCGTGCGCGCGATCGCCCGCGAGGCCCGGGTCGCCGACGGGGTGCTCTACAACCACTTCGCGGACAAGGAAGAGCTCCTCGCGCTGGCCCTGCACGCGCACGTACGCACCGTCGAGCGGAGGCTGGTCGAGCCGCCCCGGCGCGCGGGCGAGGGCACCGTCGAGGCGAACCTGCGCGCCTACGTCGCCTACGGGCTCGCCCTGCACGTCGCGATCCTGCCCGCCTTCGCGGGGCTGGTGCACCAGCCCGGGGTGTTCATCCGGTTCAACGAGCTGCCGAACCCGACGGCCGAGGGGCGTGGGCTCCGGGCCGACCTGGCCGCTTACCTGCGCGCCGAGCGGGAGCTGGGCCGGCTGGCACCCGGGGCGAGCGCCGAGGCCGCCGCCACGATGATCATCGGCGCCTGCCACGAACTGGTCCTGCCTGGCGTGTTCAGCGGCTCACCGATCACCCTGGAGCAGATCCCCGACGGCTTCATCGACGATCTGGTCACCACCATCACCTGTGGCATCCGCGCGGCTCACGACTCCTGAGCGAGACCTGCCCCGGCCGTCCCGGCGAGCCTGCCGCTCGTCACAACGGTCAGACGCCCGCGTGGCGTTCGAGGAACGTGTAGACGTCGGCCTCGTCCACACCGGGGAACGAGCCGGGGGGCAGTGCGGCGAGCACGTGGGAGTTCGCCCGCGCCGAGGGCCAGGCGTAGCCCTCCCAGCGCTGGGTCAGCTCGGCGGGCGGGCGGCGGCAGCAGTCCCCCGTCGGGCAGTTCGACTTCGACCTGTTGGTGGTCTCCCTGCCGCGGAACCAGCGGGACTCCTTGTACGGCACCCCGAGCGTGATCGCGAAGTCGCGCTCGCGGGAGGGATCGACGTGGGCGCTGCAGAAGTACGTGCCGGTGGGCGAGTCGGAGTACTGGTGGTAGACCGAGAAGCGGTCAGGGGAGAGGAACACCTGCCGCCCCGACCACTGCAGGCACATGCGCTGCCCCTCGATGGCCCCCTGCTCGTCGGCAGGGAACACGATGCCGTCGTTCTCGTACGCCTTGTAGATGATGCCGCCGGCGTTGTTGCGCACGAAGTGGCAGACCAGGTCGAGGTGGTGGGTGGCCAGGTTGGTGAAGCGGTGCGCGGCCATCTCGTACGAGACCGCGAACACGTCCCGCAGGTCCTCGACCGACAGGACCCGGTCCTGCTTGGCCTCCTTGAGGTACGGCACGGCGGCGGTCTCGGGCACCAGGACGGCGGCGGCGAAGTAGTTGGCCTCGGTGCGCTGCCGCAGGAAGTCGGCGAAGTCGCGGGGCTTGTGGTGGCCGAGCGCGAGGTGGCCGAGGGTCTGCAGGAGGATCGTGCGCGGGGTGTGCATGCCGAGCTGCTCGTGCTTGACGTAGATGCGGCGGTTGCGGAGATCGGTGATCGACCGCACCGATCTGGGCAGGTCCTGCGCGGTCTGCACGGTGTAGCCGAAATGGGTGACGAGCGCCTGGACGGTGCCCGCCGACAGCGCGCCCGTACGGTAGCCCACGGCGGCGAGCGCCTCGGCGGCGGCGGCCTCGATCTCGGCGAAGTAGTTGCCCTGCTCGCGCTGCTTGCGCCGGAGCTCGGCGTTGGCCGCCCTGGCCTCCTCCGGCGTCGCCGTGCCCTTGGCCTGGCGCGAGCGCAGCTCCTCGTACAGGCCGATGATGTGCTCCAGCACGTCGTTGGGGACGCGGGCGGAGACCTTCAGCCGGGACAGGCCGAGGGAGGCGTAGATCGGGTCGCGCTGCGCCTCCTCCAGGGCGATCTCCAGCTGGGCGCGGCGGTTGGGGGCCTGCCGGCGTAGCAGCTCCTCCACCGGCACGGTCAGCGCGGCGGCGAGCGACTTCAGCAGCGACAGCTTGGGCTCGCGCTTGCCGTTCTCCAGCAAGGAGAGCTGGCTCGGCGCGCGTCCGACGCGCTCGCCGAGCTCGGACAGGGTGAGGCCGCGCTGCTTGCGCAGGTGCCTCAGACGCTGGCCGAACGCCAGGAGGTCGAGCTCCTGCGTCAAAGACAGCGGTTCTTCTCCCACCAAAGACGCCATAGCACGATCCTAGGCGTAATTTCTACATATCTTCCACTCCGCCGCACCACATCCCCCGTACGGGCACTCCGGGCAGGGGTCCGGCTCGGGTCATGACGCCGTTGGCACGCCGGCGAAGATCAAAATCAGTCCGAAACATCCTGATATGTCGGCATAAATCGTGATGTGACGGCCCAGTGCCTCGTGATCCGCGTCACAGGAATTGGTCTAGTCCATAACGAAAACTTTGCATTTCTTGCCATCAAAATACTGCCGAGTATTCACTTTTCACGAAACATCAGGCATATTTCTCTCGATCAACCTTGCCGCTACCCCCCACACCGTCGCAGACTCGAAGCAAGCGCCCAGAGGACGGCAAAGGAGTCAAAATGAAAGATCGCCTCAAGGGAGCTGCAGACGAGCTGCGGCGAGAGTGGGAGAGCAACCCGCGCTGGAAGAACGTCGAGAGGACCTACACGGCCGAAGACGTCGTTCGACTGCGCGGTTCCGTCCAGGAAGAGCACACTCTCGCCCGGCTTGGCGCCGAGCGGCTGTGGTCCCTGCTGCAGACCGAGGAGTACGTGCACGCGCTGGGCGCCCTCACGGGCAACCAGGCCGTGCAGCAGGTCAAGGCGGGACTTAAGGCCATCTACCTGTCCGGGTGGCAGGTGGCCGCGGACGCCAACCTCGGCGGCCAGACCTACCCCGACCAGAGCCTCTACCCGGCGAACTCGGTCCCGGCCGTCGTGCGCCGCATCAACAACGCCCTGCTCCGGGCCGACCAGATCACCTGGTCGGAGGGCGACGCCAAGGCCCCGCACTGGCTCGCGCCCATCGTGGCCGACGCCGAGGCCGGCTTCGGAGGCGTCCTCAACGCCTTCGAGCTGATGAAGGGCATGATCGCCGCGGGTGCCGCGGGGGTGCACTGGGAGGACCAGCTCGCCTCGGAGAAGAAGTGCGGCCACCTCGGCGGCAAGGTGCTGATCCCCACCGGCCAGCACATCAAGACCCTCAACGCGGCCCGCCTCGCGGCCGACGTCTGCGACGTCCCCACCCTGATCATCGCGCGGACCGACGCCCAGGCCGCGACGCTCCTGACCAGCGACGTCGACCCCCGTGACCAGGCCTTCGCCACCGGCGACCGTACGGCCGAGGGGTTCTACCGGGTGCGCAACGGCGTGGACGCCTGCATCGCGCGCGGCCTCGCCTACACGCCGTACTCCGACCTGCTGTGGATGGAGACCTCCACGCCCGACCTGGACGTGGCGCGGCGGTTCGCCGAGGCGATCAAGGCGGAGTATCCCGACCAGATGCTCGCCTACAACTGCTCACCGTCGTTCAACTGGAAGCAGCACCTGGACGACTCCACCATCGCCAAGTTCCAGCGAGAGCTCGGCCACATGGGTTACAGCTTCCAGTTCATCACCCTGGCGGGCTTCCATTCGCTGAACCACTCGATGTTCAACCTGGCGCGCGGCTACGCCGAGGAGGGCATGACGGCGTACGTCGAGCTGCAGGAGGCGGAGTTCGGCGCCGAGGCGCAGGGCTACACGGCCACCCGCCACCAGCGGGAGGTCGGCACCGGCTACTTCGACCTGATCAGCACGGCCGTCGCGCCGGACTCCTCGACGGTGGCGCTCAAGGGCTCCACCGAGGCCGAGCAGTTCGCGCACTGAGACATCCATCGCGGGAGGCCGCCTCACGGCGCTCCCCCGCACGCGACCGCGGGCGACCCACGGCACGCCCGCGACCGCGAACCCCTGGAACCCGCGGGTTCGTCCGGTAAGATCCGCCTTGGGCAGCGGCCCCCTCCGGACGAGCCCGCGCACCATGCTCGCTCACGTTCCAGAGGCCGGCAGGGTACACGCCCTCGGGTCAGCCGTACCTCCACCGGCTCCTCGAAGGGCTTTCCGGCTGCGATCAGGGATAATCCCACCGTGATCGCCCCCAGTGTGACGATGCGACTGTCCGGGCCGCACGACGAGGACGTGGAGCTGCGACGACAGGGATCGCGGGTCAGCGAGCGTCGCGGGAGCCGGGTCGAGGTGCTGATCGACCAGGTGGATGAGGACGTCGCCGCCGTGCACTTCGAGCTGGCCGCGGACCGCTACGCCGCCGACGGATACACCCAACGCCCGCAGACGGCGTCGCCTTGCGTACTGGGCACTCCGGCGGACGACGCCGGCTACGCGTTCGCGTTCGCGGCGATGATCGGCGGTGCGCAAGGCGCGCTGATCCAGGCACAGGCGCTGCGCCTGTGGGAGGACGATCAGGCCGCGCGGGACGCGGAGCGGGAGGCGATCGAGCGGGCCGGCTCCCAGGTGAACTTCTACGGCCTGCTGGACGACCACCTGCTCCTGGTCCCGGACGGACCGGCGGTCCACGCGTACATCGACGGCATCGACGTGGTCTCGATCATCGACGGCCTGGCCACCGCCAAGGGCATGACACCGGGCCTTCTGGGCTTCGACCCGAGGCGTGAGCCGTGGCGGGTCGATCTCATGGCCCGGCACCGGCTCAGGAGCCTGCTCGCGAGCGCGGACATGAGCCGGCTTCGATCCCTTCGAATCCGCACCTGGGGCGGCACCGCTCACCTCGACCCGGTCCTGCGCTTCTTCTCCGCCACCGAGCGCCTCACCCACCTGGGTCTGTGGACCCAGCGCGAAGACCTCGTCGAAGCGCCGGTGGCAGATCGGTACCCCGGCCTGCGAGCACTGGAGTGTCACGCCGGGGAGGTCGCACAACTCCTCCGGGACGGAGCGCCCCGGTTGCACACGCTCGTGGCGTACGGCACCGACGGGGACGCCGGGGCTCTGGTCGACATGCTGTCCGGCCTCGCCCTGCCCGCCCTCCGCCATCTCGCCCTGTGGGAAACCGACGTGGATGCCGCGACGCTGAGCCGCTCTCCCGTCGTCGCACGGCTGGCCACCCTAGACCTGTGGAAGGTCAACCACGCCGGCCGGTTCGACTTTTCCGCCCTCCTAGGGCATCGGCGGCACCTGGCGCATCTGGAGCGGATCGTCGTCCCTGGACATGGCATCCCCCCCGGCACCGTCAGCCGGTTCGGCGACTGGCCACAGGTGACCTTCGCCGGCCACAACCGCCGTGAACTCCTCGCGCTCGACCTCGATCCCCGGGGGTACCCGCTCCACATGTGAGTGACCAGGCCGAGTCCCGATCGCCCTTGCCGGCACCTCCGGCCCGTGAGGGAACGGGAGTCTGCCATGCCGGATCGTAGGCTGCACGCACAGGTCCGGCCATGGCGCCCTTAATGGAAGTCGAACTCGTCGGCCCGTACTCCGGCCAGGAAGGCATCCCACTCGGCCCGGGTATAAATGATCATCGGCCCCTCAGGGTGACGACTGTGCCGCACCGCGATCCGCCCACTCCCATCAAGCAGCGGACCAGCCTCGACGCAGTTCGATCCCGCGTCCGGGCTGAAACTGCTGATATGCCATGCAGCACTTTGCTGCTGCTCGGGGACTGACATTTCACCCTCCACATGGACTACTCAATTTTACTTAAGGCTGCTTCGATCAGCTTCATCGATTCCGGGAGATCCAGCGAGTCATGCTGTATGCGATCAAACTTCAGCATCAGCCTCTCAACTCCTTCCGCTTCAACGTAGATCCCACCGGCAGGAGTGTCCACGTAACCGATCTGGGGATATGGTTCCGGCATCTCGAAGATCCTGAATGAGCCATCATGGCTGGCGTGCGCTCCGGAGATGAACGGCAGGACCCTGATCTCGATGCTGGGATGATCAGAGAGGTCGAGCAGGTGCTCAAGCTGCTCTTTCATGCTTGCGGATCCGCCAACCACACGCCACAAGAGACTCTCATCAAGGATCGCCTCAATCTGCGGCGGTTCCGCAGCAGTGAGAATCTGCTGACGCTCCAGCCTGAACCGTGCACCTGACGGGGACAGCGATGGGTCACTGTCAGTCCGCCGGATGACCGCCTCCATGTAGCTCCGCGTCTGAAGCAGCCCTGGAATCGCCAACGCGTCGAAGGACCGGATCACTCTCGCCCGGGACTCTACCCAGGCATAGTCGACGATGAGCTTCGAGAGATTGCCGGAGTAGCTGTCCCACCAGCCTTCGTGCCATACCTCCGTGGCAAGTCTCATCAGGTCGCTGCGTTTGTGTGGGTCAGCGACGCCATAAAGATCCAGAAGAGCTTGAACGTCCGGGGTGCGCGCTGGATAGAGGCCGGTCTCCAGACGGCTGATGGTTGCGCCGTCGCGCTGGATGTAATCACCCGCCTCCGGCAGCTTCAGACCGACCGCTTCACGTAGCTCACGAAGCTGCCGTCCAAGCCATTGAGCACGCAAGGTCATGCCACGCTTCGCGCTCATGCGATCACCTCGTCAAGTGGGGACGAGGGAAGGCTACTACCCATCGTGTTCACCAAGGAACGTTTCGTGATTGCCATGCATGCATGCACAGTGTCTGTCATCGTAAGTGAATAGCCACACACAGAGCGTGGCCACACTACGCCTAAGGCGGATGAGCCGACCAAACGGGAGGCTGTGCCATGCATGTCGATCACTCAGCGGCAATCGCCGGATCCCTTGGAGCGCCTCCCCGGACCGACCTGGCCAGGCTGGTCTGGACGCACTCCGGAGGAACTGGTCCTGCGCATGAACCGGATCGAGCAGTCCTATCCCTACGCCGCATGTGATCCGCCCGCCGATCCCCGCGAGTTGCCCGTACCTACACCGACAGGTGAAATCGCTCAGCACTGATCATCCCCGCACGGTTACGGAACGTTCCCCATCACAGAAAGGGAAGCATTTCGATGATCGCGATGCGTCCTCGCGCGCTGGCCTCGGCCTTCGGCGGCATCACCGCGTTCCTCCGCTCGACCCCGAAGGGCACTTCGACTCCGGAACAAGCCGCCGAGGCACGACCGCTCTCCGGTCCGGTCTCGTTCGCGAGCCTTCCGATGCTCTCCCATCGGTTCGCTCCCTCGGCCTCACAGGTGAAGCCGGCCCGCGCGTTCGTCGCCGGTCTCCTCGGTGACGAACACCCCTGCCTGGACGACGCGATGCTACTCACCAGCGAACTCGCGGCCAACGTCGTACGGCATGCCGTCGAGCGCGAGTTCCTCGTTTCGGTGGCCTTCCCGGGCACCGCAGTGATGGTCACGGTCGAGGACGGCGGATCGTCCAAGATCCCCCACCTGAGGAGGCCCGCCGACGACGAGACCGACGGCCGTGGCCTCGGGCTCGTCGACACTCTCGCGTCCCGCTGGGGCTTCGAACGCCGCCCGACCGGCACCCTCGTCTGGTTCGAACTCGCCCGGCCCACCCCCGACCGGCCGCACTGACCCGGCCGCTCTCTGGCACGATCGCGCCGTTTCGCCGCGGCCACAGCGGGCGCAGCGGTCGATCGATAGAGTTGGCACGGATCTGGCTCCACCGCGAAAGGCTCAAGATCACCCGTGGCTGATTCATTCGTTCACCTGCATGTTCACACTGAGTACTCGATGCTCGACGGGGCGGCCAAGATCAATAAGCTGGCCGCGCGAGCGGCCGAGCTCGGCATGCCGGCGATCGCGATGAGTGATCACGGCAACATGTTCGGCGCCTACGAGTTCCAGGCGAAGATGAAGGCCGCCGGGGTGAAGCCGATCATCGGGATCGAGGGCTACGTCAGCCCCGAATCCCGCCATTACAAGAAGCCGGTCTTCTGGGGAGAGCCTCACCAGCGCAAGTCCGACGAGCGCACCGGCCTGGGCGGAGACGTCTCGGCCACCGGCACCTACCTGCACAAGACGATGTGGGCCGTCAACGCCCAGGGTCTGCGCAACCTGTTCCGCATCTCTTCCCTGGCCTCGCTCGAGGGCCACATGAAGAAGTACCCGCGCATGGACGACGAGCTCTTCGAGCAGTACCACGAAGGGATCATCGCCACCACCGGCTGCCCGTCGGGCGCCGTCCAGACCCGCCTTCGGCTCGGGCAGTACGACAAGGCGCTGGAGCACGCCGCCAAGTACCAGGAGATCTTCGGGCGCGACAACTACTTCCTGGAGATCATGGATCACGGTGGGATCCCGATCGAGACCGGGGTCCGCAAGGAGCTGCTGCGGATCGGCGAGACCCTCGGCATCCCGCCGCTGGTCACCAACGACTCCCACTACGTCACCGAAGACCAGTCCACCGCGCACGACGCGCTGCTCTGCGTCGGCACCAACTCCCAGATCAGCGACCCGACCAGGTTCCGGTTCTCCGGCAACGGCTACTACGTGCGCTCCGCAGAGGAGATGTGGGCGCTCGACCCGAGCTCCGAGATCTGGGCCCAGGGCTGCAAGAACACCCTGCTGATCGCCGAGCGCGTCGAGCCCTACGACGAGGTGTTCGCCCACCGTGACCTCGCCGCCAAGTTCCCGGTCCCCGAAGGGGAGACCGAGATGAGCTGGCTGCGCAAGGAGGCCTACCGTGGCGCGGTCCGCCGTTATGGCGACCCCGTGCCGGCCGATGTCCAGGAGCGCATCGAGTACGAGCTCGGCGTCATCGAGAACATGGGGTTCCCCGGCTACTTCCTCGTCGTAGCCGACATCTGCCAGTACGCCCGCGACAACGGCATCTGGATCGGCCCGGGCCGAGGATCCGCCACCGGCTCCATGGTGGCCTACGTCACCGGCATCACCGAGCTCGACCCCATCGAGCACTCCCTGCTGTTCGAGCGGTTCCTGAACCCCGAACGCATCTCCATGCCCGACGTCGACCTGGACTTCGACGAGCGCAGGCGCGGCGACATGATCCGGTATGTCACCGAGCGCTACGGCGAGGACAACGTCTCGCTGATCATCACCTACATGACGATCAAGTCGAAGGCGGCCGTCAAGGACGCGGCCCGCGTCCTCGGCTACCCCTTTCCGGTCGGGGAGAAGATCACCAAGGCGTTCCCGCCGGCCGTCATGGGCAAGGAGATCCCGCTCACCGGCATCTTCGACGAGAAGCACCCCCGGTACGCCGAGGCGACCGAGCTGCGCAAGCTGTACGAAGAGGACCAGGACGTCAAGCAGGTCATCGACACCGCGCTCGGCCTGGAGGGACTGACCCGCGGCACCGGCGTCCACGCCGCGGGCGTCATCCTGTCCTCCCAGCCCCTGCTCGACGTCATGCCGATCTTCATGCGGCCGGACGACGGCGCGCGCATCACCGGCTTCGACGGGCCCAGCAGCGAGAACATGGGCGCACTGAAGATGGACTTCCTCGGCCTGCGCAACCTCACCGTCATCGGTGACGCCGTCCAGAACGTCAAGGACAACCGCGGTGTCGACCTCGACATGCTCACGCTGGCCCTGGACGACAAGAAGACCTACGAGCTGCTGGCGCGCGGCGACACGCTCGGCGTGTTCCAGCTCGACAGCTCGATGATGCGCGACCTCACCAAGCTGATCGCCCCGGCCCGGTTCGAAGACATCTCGTCGGTCCTGGCGCTGGGCCGCCCCGGTCCGATGGGGGCCAACGCCCACGTCAACTACGCGCTTCGCAAGGCCGGGCAGCAGGACATCACGCCTATCCACCCCGCGCTCAAGGAGGCCCTGGAGCCGATCCTCGGCACGACCTACCACCTGGTGGTCTACCAGGAGCAGGTCATGGCCATCGCCCAGCAACTGGCCGGGTACACCCTGGGCGGCGCCGACATCCTCCGCCGCGCGATGGGCAAGAAGAAGAAGGAGGAGATGGACAAGCAGTGGGCCACCTTCTCCTCCGGCATGGTCGGCAAGGGGTACACCGAGGAGGCCGCCAAGGCCGTCTGGGACGTCCTGGAGCCGTTCAGCTCCTACGGGTTCAACAAGTCCCACACCGCCGGCTACGGGCTCGTGTCCTACTGGACCGCCTACCTCAAGGCCAACTACCCGGCCGAGTACATGGCCGCCCTGCTCACCTCGGTCGGCACGAACAAGGACCGCATGGCGCTCTACCTCGCGGAGTGCCGGCGCATGAAGGTGAAGGTCCTGCCGCCCGACGTCAACGAGTCCGGGCTGCGGTTCAGCGCCGTCGGCGAGGACGTCCGGTTCGGGCTCGGCGCGGTGCAGAACGTCGGGGAGAACGCCATCAACGGCATCATCACCTCCCGCACGAAGAAGAGCGCCTTCGGCGACTTCAACGACTTCCTGACCAAGGTCCCGCAGGTCGTGTGCAACAAGAGGACCATCGAGTCGCTGATCAAGGCCGGCGCGTTCGACGGTCTCGGCCACACCCGCCGTGGCCTGGTCCAGATCCACGACCAGGCCGTCGACTCGGTCATCGACGTCAAGCGCAAGGAGGCCCTGGGCCAGGACTCGCTGTTC
Organism: Sphaerisporangium viridialbum; assembly: GCF_049674955.1. Taxonomy (GTDB): domain Bacteria; phylum Actinomycetota; class Actinomycetes; order Streptosporangiales; family Streptosporangiaceae; genus Sphaerisporangium; species Sphaerisporangium viridialbum. The sequence continues at coordinate 5,773,541 of NZ_CP187232.1, forward strand.
GGCGCGTTCGACGACGACGACGGCTCAAGCAGCGTCTTCCGCGTCGTGGTCCCCGACGGCGAGTGGGACAAGAAGACCAAACTGTCCTTCGAGCGCGAGATGCTCGGCCTCTATGTCTCCGATCATCCGCTGAACGGCGCCGAGCGCGTGCTGGAGCGCAACCGCGACCTGACCATCGCCCAGGTCCTGGAGGGCCAGGCGGGGTTCGGCAACGTCCGCATCGCCGGCATCATCTCCGGCGTCGACAAGAAGGTCACCAAGAAGGGTGACGTCTGGGCCATCCTCAAGATCGAGGACCACGACGCGTCCATCGAGGTGCCCTGCTTCCCGCAGACCTACCAGTTGTACGGGAGCAACCTCGCGCCCGACCTGGTCGTCTCCGTCACGGGTCGTATTCGTTCACGTGGCGACGGTGAGGATGCCACTGTCTCGTTCAACGCCACCGACATCGCGTTCCTCGACATCTCCGGTATTCAGGCGGACGGCCGCGAACCCGTGGTCATCGCTCTTCGCGAGGAACGCGTGACCAAAGATCTCGTCAGCGAGCTCAAACGAATCCTGATGGTGCATTCCGGGGAAACCCCCGTCCATCTCCGTATGGAGCGCCTCAACCGGAGGATCAGCGTCGTTGAGCTGCCCGACTACAGGGTGAACGTCAACGGAGGAGCATTCGCGGGGGACATCAAGGTTCTCCTCGGCCCGAACGCACTGGTCGCACCATGACGGACGATCCGATGGGGCCGGTGGCCGAGCGCAGGGCCATGCGGGAGAGGTGGTCGGCGGCGCGGGTGGTCTCGGGGAGGCGGTAGCGCGGCGCGAGGTCGAGGGTGACCGCGCAGGCCGTGTCGAGGTCCACCCGGTGCCCCGGGGAGACGAAGACCGGCCGCAGCCCGTCCTGGGTGCGCACCACCCGGCCGACCACCTCGCCGTCCAGGCGCAGATCGGCCCAGCATCCACGCTCGGCCCCCGGCTCGTCGTACGTGCCGACGAAGGCGGTCTTCCCCACCCCGATCGCCGGCAGCCCGGTGAGCACGCCGAGATGGCAGGCCAGGCCGAACCTGCGAGGGTGCGCCACGCCGAACCCGTCGCAGACGATGAGGTCGGGGGTCGTGGCCAGCCGTTCCAGCGCCTCGATCAGCGTGGGCAGCTCGCGGAACGCCAGCAGCCCCGGCACGTAGTCGAAGGCGACCCGCCCCGGCACGGCCACCTGCTCGATCACCTCGTGGCTCGCACCGTCGAGCACGACCACCGCCGCCGCGAGCCGGTCGCCCGCGTACGCGACGTCCACGCCCGCCACCGTGGCCGGATGGCGTGGCCCGGGACCGGCGAGGTCGAGCCGCGCCCGCAGCGCGTCCTGGATCGCCACGGCCTCCTCGGCCCCGGCCGGCCACCCGTGCGGCATGGAGATCAGCATGCCTCCATGGTCGCGCATCCGCCACGACAAGGCAGCGGCCCCGTCCAGCCGAGCCCACGAACTCGGCGCATCGCAAAGGATGGGCAGAGCCTTCAGCCGCCGCGATTGCCGCCCTTGCCTGGTGGGTAACGGCTTTCAACATGTACAGCCTGCACGTGAAGTCAGGCGTACGGCCGCGAGCACGCAGGGTCGCCGAGGCCACGCTGCTCCAGGTGGGGAAGATCTGCGACCGCCTCGACGAGATCAACAACGGCGACGTGGAGGGCTGTATCGAGCCTGGCTCGGGCCCTGCGAACATCGACCGGCTTGTCCGCCGCATCAACCGCGCCCTCGACCGGGGCCGGAAGGCCTGCCGTTTCGCGTCCGACGTCTCACACGAGTTGCGAAGCCCGCTCGCCGGCCTCCGCGCGCGGATCGAGGAGGTTCAGCTTCACGGTGACCCGCAGATCGACCTGGAAGAGCTGCTCCACCGCGAGTTGCGCGACATCGACCGCCTCGAAGCGATCATCGACGACCTCCTGACGCTGTCCCGCCTGCAACAGGACGGACCGTCGAGACATCGCCCCTTCGACATGGCGGCACTGGTGAAGGACGACGTCGCCCGGCGGGACGACCGCGTCCCGGTCCAGGTCCGGCTCGAACCCGGCGTCTTCGTCGACGGAGTGGCCACCCAGATCTCCCGGATCCTCACCTGCTGGACAACGGGCAGCGGCACGTCAGGACCTGGATCGTGGTCACGGTCCGGCGCGACGGCGACATGGCCGAGATGGCCGTCGAGGACGACGGCGACGGCGTCCCGCCCGGTGAGCGGGAGCGCATCTTCAAGCGCTTCGCCCGGTCGGAGAAGTCTCTCCGCGTCGACCCGCAGGGCGCCGGCCTCGGCCTGGCGATCACTCGCGAGATCGCCCAAGCACACGGCGGCACCATCCATGTCGAGGACTCCCCCACCGGCGGCGGCGCCCGTTTCGTACTCGACATCCCCGCCATCGACCCGCCGGAATGAGCTCGGGGTGCGTAGCTCCAGGCCGAAAGGTGCGTCTCAGCCCGCCGTCCGCGCCGCGCGGACGTACCAGCGGCCGTCCGCGCGGGCGAGGGCGAGACGGCGGCCGAAACACTCTGAGAGGTTCTCCCCGGTGAGCACCTCGTCCACCGGGCCGGCCGCGAGGACGCGCGCGTCGCGGACGAGCAGCGCGTGGGTGGTGGTCGAGGGCACCTCCTCCAGGTGGTGGGTGACCAGCACCGTCGTCAGCGCCGGACGGCTCACGGCCAGGTCCTCGATCGCGGTGATCAGGTCCTCCCTGCCGGGGAGGTCGAGACCCGCGAACGGCTCGTCGAGCAGCAGGATCGCCGGGTCGGCCATGAGCGCCCGCGCGATGCGGACCCGGCCGCGCTCTCCCTGGGAGCACACCCTGAACGGACGGTCGGCGAGGTCCTTGCAGCCGAGGTCGGCCAGCAGCGCGTCGGCCCGGTCGCGTTCCCTCGGCCCGTAGCGGTCCCACAGCGGGGCGCTGCTCCCTGTGTAACCGGTCAGCACGACCGTCTGGGTGGTGAGGCCCTCCTCCTCCATCAGCTCCTCGTCTACGAGCCGCTGGCTCGCGGCGACCAGGCCGATGTGGCGGCGCAGCTCGCGAAGGTCGACCCGGCCCAGCCGATGGCCCAGCACCGTGGCCGTGCCCGAACTCGGGTGCCGTACGGCCGCCGCGACCGACAGCAGCGTGGTCTTCCCCGCCCCGTTCGGCCCGAGGACGACCCAGTGCTCGCCGTACTCCACCCGCCAGTCGATGCCGGCCAGCAGCGTGCGGCCGACGACCTTCACGGTCACGCCGGCCACCTCCAGTGCGGCTCCGGCGGTGCGGTCATGGCTGATCTCCGGACTCATCGGCCCTCCTTTCCCGCGCCAGCATAGGAGCAACGCCCGCCCGGCGGGTTCGAAGGGGAATGCAACAGTTCCCCGCCCTTCCTCGTCTTAGCCGGGACGGACGAGAGAGGACACAGAATTCGTGGACGACGAACCACGCTTCGAGGACTTCGCCGGCGAGCGTGCCGACGCGTTGCTCCGCTACGCCTACGTGCTGACGGGCAATCCGCACGACGCCGCCGACCTCGTGCAGGAGGGCCTGGTACGGCTGCGCGGATCGTGGCCGCGCGTGCGGCGGAAGCAGGATCCGGAGAGCTACGTGCGCACCACGATGACGCGGCTGCACATCAACGCCTGGCGCAGGCGGCGGCGCGAGCACCTCACGTGGGATCCGCCGGAGCAGGCGAGCGGCGACGATCCGTTCACGAAGGCCGACGACGAAGCCGAACTGTGGGAGCAGCTGTCCAGGCTCCCCCGTCGCCAGCGCGCCGTGCTGGTGCTCCGCTACTACGAGGAGCTCAGCGACGCCGAGATCGCCGAGCTCCTCGGCATCTCCCGGGGGACCGTGCGCAGCCAGGCCTCCCGCGCCCTCGGCAAGCTCCGCTCCACCGCCACCACCGCCCTGCCCGCCAACGGGAGCGCACGATGACCGACCTCGAAGACGCCCTGACCCGTACGTTGGCCCGCGCCGCCGGCCACGCCCCCACCGCGCCGCCCGACCTGGTCAGGCGGGTCGGCGCGCGGCACACCCGCAAGCGGCGTGATCTCATCTTGGTCGCGGCCTCCGTCGCCGTCGTGGCCGTGGGATCCACGCTCACCCTCCGCCACCTGACTCCCTCGTCTGAACGCGGCGTTCCGGCCGTGGAGGTGGAAACCATCTCCCCGGCGCCGACCGGATCCGCCCCGGCGAGCACAGAGCCGCGGTTGCCGCCATTGGTCGGGCAGGTGTGGCCGGAGGCGGTACGCGAGATCCCCGCCACGTTGCCGAACGGCCGCAGGTTCAGGCCGGTGCTCTACTTGGACGACCACACACTCCTGATCAACACCGAATCCGGTTTCGAGAAGGCCGACATGCTCTCGGCCTACGATCTGGACACCGGCAAGGCCACCGAGCTGGCAAGGATCACCACCCCGCCCAGGGCGGTGATCTTCGCCTCCGACTTCACCACCGGCCACGGCACGCTGGCATGGTGGACCCAGCGCAAGCAGGGCCAGGGAACGGTCGTGGACATCTGGGGAGTGCCCGTCACGGGCGGCACACCACAGAAGATCACCTCCTTCCCCGGCGAACTCGGCGGCCTCGACCACCTGGCGATCGCCGGAGGGAAGATCGCGTGGTCACTGACCAAGGGAGGCGGCGTCCACCAGGCACCGCTCTCCGGCGGCGAGGCGGCGCCGATCCCCGGCACACGAGGCATGCATCTGATCCAATGGCCGTGGGCCGCCTCGCCCAGCGCCTTCGACACGCCGGAGTCCCAGGAGACGCAGCCCATTTTCGGACATCTGCTCAACGTCGAGACGGGCGAGCGCCGTGAGGCGATCGTGAAACCCGGAGACAGGCCGGGGATCTGCGGGATCACCTGGTGCATCGGCGGCCGGCCCGATCAGAACGGCTCCGGTCACTACGTCGCCCACCGCCGCGACGGCTCCGCGGAGCGCGAGATCCCCGGCTCGGCCAAGGCGCCTCCGGCCCTCGACCGGTTCATAGTGGCGCCGGCATCCGGCCGCACCGGGCTGGAGGGCGTGGTGCTCTACGACATCGTCACCGGGCGCGGCGGCGACCTCGGCATCCGCCGGGGAGAGGGCGGCTCCCTGAGCTCCCCGCGCCTCATGTCCGGCGCCCAGTCGCTGCTCAGCTACACCATCAAGGGCGAGATGACGGTGATCGACCTCACCGCCATCAAGTAGCCCACGGCGGTCAGGCGGACGGGGTGTCGCTGAGCGTCGGGGTCGGCGGGGGTGGCGTCGGGTCGGGCGACTCGCCGTCGCCCCACTCGGGGACCTGGCTGATGCTGACCGTCGGCTTCGGGGGGCTCTTGGTCGGCGAGGGCTCCTGCGTCGGGCTCTTGGTCGGCTTGCAGGGCTTCTCCTTGCCCCGCTTGTTCGTGCACGTCTCGGGGTCGCCGGGGGGCGGCGGCGGCTGCTGGGTGGTGCGCACGGGCGTGGGCGAGGGCATGCGGGTCTGCCACGGGGCGTCGGGCACGGGCGTGCCGCCGCTGGGCTCGCCCTGCCGCGACATCGCCAGGGTGGGCGTGGGAGTGAACCCCGGCAGCCGCCCCGGGCCGGTGCTGGGGGGCACGCTGGCCACGGCCCCGCGCCCCGAGGTCTCGAGCACCTCGACCGGAACGCGGGAGCCCTCGATCGGCACCACCACCGGGATGCGGCCGGGGCCGTTCACCGCCGGGTCGACGTCGGTGCCCCCGGTGCCCGCCGCGACCACGGTCACCGCGGCGATCGACACCGTGGCCAGGGCCGCGAACCCCGCGTGGGAGGCGTGGCCGCGCCGCGCGGCCGAGCGGCGTGCCGACCGCGCGCCCGTCGTGGCCGAGCCGTCCGGGGCCGCGCTGTCTCCGGTGGGCCCGGCGAGCTTCAGGTGCCCCGCGCCCGCGGGGTACGGGACGGGGACCCAGATCTCCTCCAGCACGGCCGAGACGGCCTCCCGCTGGTCCCAGGAGCGGTCCACTCCCCCGGCGTCCAGCAGCCAGCCCAGCAGCGCGGCGGCGTCGGGGCGCTCGCCCGGCTCCTTGGCCAGCGCGGCCGAGACGGGGTCCCACAGGAGCTTGGGCACCGAGGCGAGGCGCGGCTGCTCGACCAGGATGCGGCGGGTCAGCACGTCGGCCTCTCCGGTGCCGAACGGGTGGTGACCGGTCGCGGCGTAGGCGACCAGGCATCCCCAGGCGAAGACGTCGGAGGCGGGGATGGCGGGCCCGCCGGTGAGGCGCTCGGGCGCCACCCAGCCGGGGCTGCCCATGATCTGGCCGGCCTGGGTGTGCGCGACGGCGGCGTCGAGGTCCCTGGCGATGCCGAAGTCGATGATGCGGGGGCCCTTGGGGGACAGCAGCACGTTGCCGGGCTTCAGGTCGCGGTGGACGAAGCCCGCCTCGTGGATCGCGACCAGCGCCGCCGCCGACCCGAGCGCCACGCCGTACGCGAGGTCGGGGGTGAGCGGGCCCCGCGAGGCGACGACCTGGGAGAGGGACGGGCCGGGGATGTGCTCGGTGACGAGGTAGGGCCGGTCGCGGTCGGTGCCGTCCTCGAGGACGGGGGCGGTGCAGAACGGCACCACGCGCCGGGAGAAGGCGACCTCCTCGGTGAACCGCGCGCGGAGCGTCGGGTCGCTGAGATGGACGGCGTGTGGCGTCTTGAGCGCGACCAGACCGCCCTCAGTGCGCTCGGCGAGATAGACCACGCCCATCCCGCCGGCACCGAGACGGCCGAGCAGAAGGTAGCGCCCGATGATCACCGGGTCGCCCACCGTCAACGGCCGAACGCCTGGAGGCATCCCGCTGGGGACGCCTGCTCCGCCACGTGCCATCCGGAGGTGACCTCTCTTCGAGAAGTGCAGCACAGGCAACTGTGTCGCTCCCGAAGGTCATTCGGCGGTAACTAGTTCGAAGCGGCATGAGAGGTAAGGCGAATCATCCCTCAAGGTAAGGAACCGCAGGGTCTTATGTGACTGGATGTGCGCTTGTGACCGGCGTGCCGGACCGCGCCCGTACCCTCAGGCGGCGACCGACTCGGATCCGCGCGCCGGCACTTCAGGCGGCGGCCGAGTCCGATCCCGGGCCGGCCAGGGACGTCTGCCGCCCGGGCGAGTCCGCCGCCGGGACCGGCGAGGACTCCTGTGACGGGGACGCCGCGGAGGAGCCGGCGACGGCGTCCAGGAAGCGCTGGATGTGGCGGAAGACCAGACGGGCCTCGGGCATGACGTCCGCCAGGATGGCGAACACGTGCGGCATGCGGTGCCACTCCTCGTAGGTCACCTTCACCCCCGCGCCGCGTGCCCGCAGGGCGACGCGGCGGCCCTCGTCGCGCAGCACCTCGGTGGACCCGGTGACGACCATGAGCGGCGGCAGGCCCGTGTAGTCGCCGAACACCGGCGAGACCAGCGGGTCGCGGCAGTCGAGCCCGGCGGTCCACCGGCGCGCGAGCCAGTCGACCCGGCTCGCCGGCAGCATCGGGTCGACCCACCGGTTGACCGTGCGGCGGCTGTCGGACAGGTCGGCCCACGGCGACAGGCAGATCGCGGCCGAGGGCAGCGGCAGGCCGCGGTCACGCAGGGCCAGCAGCGTCGCCAGCGTCAGGTGCCCGCCCGCCGAGTCGCCGGCGAGCAGGATGTCGGAGGGCTGGTACCCCTGGTCGAGCAGGCCCTGGTAGGCGTCGAGGGCGTCGGCCAGCGACTCGCTCAGCGAGTGGACCGGGCCCTGGCGGTAGTCGAGCGCGAGCACAGGGCGCCTCGCGGCGGCCGACAGGCGCCAGGTGATCGGCCGGTGCGTCGCGGGGGAACAGAAGAAGTACGCTCCGCCGTGAAAATAGAGCACCACCTTGCTCTCGTCCAGGTCGTCTCCCGCGCGCACCCACTCGGAGCCGTAGGGGTCGGCGTCCTCCTTGACGATGGACACGTGTGCGGGAGCGGGAAGCGGGAGCCGCTCTCCGAGGGCCATCAGCCGGGAGACGAGCCCCATGCCGATCTCGTGTCTGAGCAGCAGGGCCGAGATGGGCTTCGTGGTGCCGCGCAGCAGGCCGTTGAGCGCGCTCGCCCGCCAGCTGATCGGGTACACCGGGTGAATGTCCACATCGATGTCCTGCTGCATGCGCCCCTCCATGAGCAGCCTTGCCGAATCTTGTTCTATCTACCTGCCCGTATACCCCGGTTTACATGGTTGTTACATACTTTGTCGAGGGGTAGCCAGAACATTTGACCTGGTAGGGGTGCATAAGGGCCCGCCTTGATCGGCTGACGTTGCGGCGGATCTCGCCGAGAAATCTCGCCGATTGCCCGCGCTCATCGGCGTCGAGGGTGCGCAGGGCGCGCTCCCTGAGGCTGAGTTTCTCCTCGGCGATCACGCTCTCCCGTACACCCCTCTCCCCGGTCAAGCTGCGGGCGTGCGGGCGCAACGTACCAGAAACGATCCTGACGTCGTCTCACCAGCCCGGGCGGACGGCGCGAGGCCCTCCGCCCTGTCGGATACGTGCAATGGCACGAACCCGACAGGCCTGATCCTGTTCTCGGCGATCAACTCTCCGATAGGACATAAGGGGCATATACGACGCTCATCAGCACAGCCTGCCAAGGAGGCAGCCTTGAAGAAGGCGTTCACCATCGGGCTCGCGACCGCGCTCGCGGTCCTGTCAGCCGCCGCGCCCGCCGTCGCCGACGGCGAGATAGGCGGCGCCGGCGCCTGGGGCCCGCCGAGGTGCGGGACGGTCACCGGCGACGGGTCGGTGACGTTCACGCGGAACGAGGGCAAGACCATCGCGCCGACCAGCCAGGCGCTGCGCCCGGTCGTCTACACCACAGGGCTCGTGGCCCTGGAACGACGCGACGCGCTGCTCGCCATGTCGAACAACGTACTGCTGAGCTCGGCCGACGCCGGCTGCACCTGGACGCAGGTGAGCAAGGTGGAAGGCTGGTACATCGAGCTGGCCGCGGCCCGCGGCGACAAGGCCTACGCCTGGGACCGCGAGGGCAACCTCTCGCTCGCCACACCGGCCGGCGTCACCTCGCTCACGTCGCCGGCCGCCGAGGTGAGCGGGCTCGGCACCGACCGGCGCGACGGCGACCATGTGCGGGTGTCCGACGGCGACGGGCGGCTGTACGACTCGCGCGACGGCGGGCGAAGCTGGAAGCCCGTCGGGGCGCCCGCCGGGCCACTGGCCGCCTTCTACACCGCGGCGTTCGATCCGTCCGACCTGGACCACGTGGTGGCGGGCGGCATGGGGACCGGCGCCCACGTCACCTTCGACGGCGGGCGCACGTGGATCGCGTCCACCGGGCTGAGCGGGAAGGGCGGCAAGATCAGCGCGTTCAGCGTCGCGATCTCCCCGGCCGCGCCGAACGTCGTGTACGCGATGGGCCTGAACAGCGAGGAGCTGGACGCGGGCGCGCCGTCCGGCGGCCGGCACATCTACCGCTCGGTCGACGGCGGCCGGCGCTTCACCCCCGTCGTGGACCAGAGCGACGAGGTCACGCTGGTCAACGGGCCCGTGCTGGTCCCCCACCCGGACGACCCCGGCGTCCTCTACTTCGTGTTCGGGACCTCGTTCCAGGCGTACGGCACCGACATCCACCGGTACGACGCGGGCCGCAGGCGGGTCACCACGACCCACAATTCCTACGACAGGGTCACCTCCATCGCGTTCCACCCCAAGATGTCCCAGCTGATGTACCTGGGAGTGGCCGAGGAGCGGTAGTCCCCAGGCCGGCGTGAACGGCGGCGGCGTCTCCGGCGCGAGGGCACCCGGTAAAAACGGGAGGTGACCGGCGGGCACCCCTGGTTACAATGCCAGTCACCGCCCACCCTGGAGGTGCCCGACCTTCGCGCTCTATCTGACGATCTTCAGGTACGGCTTCCGCCGTCACGCCACCTACCGGGCCGCCGCCCTCGCCGGGGCGTTCACCAACACGATCTTCGGCATCCTCCGCGCGTACGTCCTGATCGCGCTGTGGGAGGCCCGGCCCGGCCTCGCCGGATACGACGTCACCGACGCGGTCACCTTCTGCTTCCTCACCCAGGGGTTCATCGGGCCCATGGAGGTGTTCGGAGGCGGTCTGCAGCTGGCCCAGCGGGTGCGCACCGGCGACATCGCCCTCGACCTGGTGCGCCCGGCCTCGCTCCAGCTGTGGGCCCTGGCCGACGATCTCGGCAGGGCCGCGTTCCTGTTCTTCGTCAGGAGCATCCCGCCCGCGGTGGTCGGCGCCCTCGTGTTCGGCATCCACGTTCCCGCGAGCCCGGTCACCTGGGCGGCGTTCCTCGTCTCGATGGTCCTCGGCGTCACGGTCAGCTTCGGCCTGCGCTACCTGGTGGCGCTGTCGAGCTGCTGGGTCGTCGACGACCGGGGCCTGCAGTCGCTGTCGCTGGTCATGACGACCTTCTTCAGCGGCATGGTCCTGCCCCTGATCCTGTTCCCCGGCTGGCTCGGCACGCTGGCGCAGGCGCTGCCCTGGGCGGCCATGGTGCAGGTCCCCGCGGACGTCTACCTGGGCAAGCGCGACATTCTCGGCGCGCTCGCCTTCCAGGCCATGTGGGCGGCCGTGGTGCTCGGCGCCGGCGCGCTCGCCACCCGGTCCGCCCGCCACAAGGTGGTGATCCAGGGTGGCTGACGTCTCCCCGGCCCCCGAGGGGGTGCCCCGATGATCGAGATGGCGAGAGGCTACGTGCTCCTCGCGGCCACCTGGATCCGCGCCGCCGCGCAGTATCCGGCGTCGATGGTGCTGCTCACGGTCGGCTCGTTCCTGGTCACCGGCCTCGACATCGCGGCGATCGCGGTGATCTTCACCCACACCGGCTCCCTCGGCGGCTTCACCCTGCCCGAGGTGATGTTCCTGTACGGCACGTCCGGCATCTCGTTCGCGCTCGCCGACATGCTCTTCGGGAACGTCGACAAGCTCGGCCAGCACGTCAGGGCCGGCACCTTCGACGCGATGCTGGTCCGGCCGGTGAGCCCGTTCGTGCAGATAGCGGTCGAGCGGTTCACCTTCCAGCGCCTCGGCCGCACGGCGCAGGCGGCGACGGTGCTCGCCATCGCCCTCACCCGGCTGCACGTGCCGTGGCAGCGCGCGTGGATGATCCCGATCATGGTGCTCTGCGGCATCGTCCTGTTCACCGCGGTGTGGACCCTCAGCGGGGCACTGCAGTTCCTGCTGACCGACGCGGCGGAGGTGGGCCACGCGTTCACGTACGGCGGCGGCCAGCTCACGCAGTACCCGCTGAGCGTCTACGGGAGCGACCTCGTTCGCGCGGTGACGTTCATCGTGCCGCTGGCCTTCGTCAACTGGCAGCCGGGCCTGTTCGTCCTCGGCCACCCCGACCCGATCGGCCTGCCGTACGCCTTGCGCTTCCTCGGCCCGGTCGCCGCGCTCGTCCTGTCCTGCGTGGCCGCGCTCGCGTGGCGCGCCGGGCTCCGCCGCTACCGTTCGACGGGGAGTTGACGCACATGATCGAGCTCGACGGGGTCGGCCGTTCGTTCACGGTACGCGGCAGGTCAGGGCGCCTGCGCCGGAGCACGCGGGTCGTGCACGCCGTGCGCGACCTGTCGTTCGAGGTGGCCGCCGGGGAGTTCGTCGGCTACCTCGGGCCGAACGGCGCGGGCAAGTCCACGACGATCAAGATGCTGACCGGCATCCTCACGCCCACCACCGGGCGCATCCGGGTCGCGGGGCTCGACCCGTCCCGGCGCCGCACGACGCTCGCGCGGCGCATCGGCGTGGTCTTCGGCCAGCGGACGACGCTGTGGTGGGACCTGCCGCTCAAGGACAGCTTCACCCTGATCCGGCACCTTTACAAAGTAGATCGGGTGGAGCACCGCAAGCGGCTCGCCGAGCTGGCCGACGTGCTCGACCTCGGCGGCTTCCTGGACAAGCCCGTACGGCAGCTCAGCCTCGGGCAGCGCATGCGGGGCGACATCGCGGCGGCGCTGCTGCACGACCCCCCGGTGCTGGTGCTCGACGAGCCCACCATCGGGCTCGACGTGGTGAGCAAGGCGGCGGTGCGCGACTTCCTGCGCGGGCTCAACGCCGAGCGGGGCACCACCGTGCTGCTCACGACGCATGACCTCGGGGACATCGAACGGCTCTGCCGCCGCGTCATGCTGATCGACCACGGCAGCCTGGCCTTCGATGGCACCGTCGCCGAGCTGAGGGCCACCGCCCCGGAGGGCGCGTCGATCGAGGAGGTCGTCACCCGCCTCTACACGCGGGCGGTCCGGTCGTAGCCGGGACGTCCCGCTCAGTAGTAGCCGCCGCCCGCGGGCTCGGAGGTCTCCTCCTCGTAGTCCTCCTCGTCCCGCTCGCGGCCGGCCCATCGCGAGGGCATCAGCACCGGGACGAAGAGGGCGATGCCCAGCATCGCGTAGACCCCCGTGCCCAGCAGGTCCTGCATGCCCTTGCCGGCCTGGACGATCATGGGGTTCATCGAGGGGTCGTCCGGCGCCAGGCCGAGCGCGCGGTACACGTCCAGCACGTAGATCACCGTCCACGCCAGCAGCACCATGGACGGCACGAACGTCGCGAGGGGCGAGACCCTGCCCGCCACCACCAGGCCGAAGACCAGACCGGCCGCCAGCATCGCGCCAAGGCCGATCAGCGCCTTGGTGTCCCTGATCGGGTCGACGGCGCCCGTGGCGGCGTTCGCGACGCCGGCCATCCCGCGTAACGCGTCCTGCGAGGCCCACCCGGTGCCCACCAGGAGCACCGCCGTCACCACAACGCCGAGCAGCAACCCGAAGAAATGCCGCATGGTGACCACCTCGTTCTGCACAGAACCAGCGAACGCGGGCAACAGTAGCGACAAAACCCCTGAAGCGGCAGACGTCACAACGAGACGGTCGAAATGTCGATGGGCCGCGGAGACAGGCGGTCCCCCGGCGTGGCACCATGTGGGGCGTCATGCGTGCCCACCTCCCCCTGCGCCTCGCGCGGTCGGCCGCCTTCACGGTCGTCTGCGTGACGCTCGCCGTGCTCGGCCACCGGGCGGCGGGCGGCTCGGGGCCCTCGTCGTGGGCGGTGGCCGCCGGTGGCGTCGCGGTGACCGCCGCGACCGTCCTCCTCGCCGGGAGCGAGCGCTCGCCCCAGACGATCATCGGCTTCCTGGTCGGCGCGCAGCTGTTCCTGCACCAGATCTTCGGCCTCTCGGGGGACATCGGTTCCCCCCTGAGCGTCCACCTCTCCCATGGGCAGGGGCTCGGCGCCGACATCGGCATGGTGGTCGCCCACCTCACCGCCACGCTGATCACCGGCTGGTGGCTGGCCAGGGGCGAGTCCGCCCTGTGGTCGGTGCTCCGCAGGCTGGGCACGCTCGCCGTCCGCCGGCTGCGCCACCTGCTGGCCCTGCTCGACGAGGGCACGGCAGGCCCCGTACAGCCCGCCGCCCGCGCCCCCGGGCGCCTCGATCCCGTCCCGGCCGGGCGGGAGCTCCGCCATACCGTCACCAGGCGCGGTCCTCCGCTTCCCGCCGCCTCCTGACACCTCGCGAGCCGCCGCCACCCGGCGGCGCGTCCTCTGACGCCCGCCCGGCCTCCCCGGCGACGCGGCTCGCGCTTCCTGCCTTCCCCCCTGTACGAAGTGGAGATTTCCCGATGTCGTTGAGCTCTGCCGGCCGCCGCCTGGCCGCCGTCACCGCCGGTGCCCTCGCTCTCACCGTCGGCCTCGCCCTGCCCGCCCTCGCCCACGTCACCATCAACCCGGGAACGGCGGAGAAGGGCGGTTTCACCAAGGTCGCCTTCCGCGTCCCCAACGAGCGGGACAAGGACTCGACGACCAAGCTGGTAATCGACCTCCCGATCGACCACCCGCTGCCGTTCGTCTCGGTGCGCCCGGTTCCCGGGTGGAAGGTCCAGGTCACCGAGAGCAAGCTGCCCAAGGCCGTCCCGTCCAAGTACGGCGACATCACCGAGGCCGTCACGAAGATCACCTGGACCGGCGGGAAGATCGAGCCGGGCCAGTTCCAGGAGTTCGAGGTGTCGATGGGATTCATGCCCGAGGACACCGACCAGCTGCTCTTCCCCGCCACCCAGACCTACTCCAGCGGTGAGGTCGTGAAGTGGGCGGACGAGCCGAAGGCCGACGGCACCGAGGCCGAGCACCCCGTCCCGACCCTCAAGCTCGTCGCGCCGGCGGCCGGGGGTGACGAGCACGGGTCGGCCGCCGCGTCCGCGACCCCCGCCGCCTCGGCGGCGCCCACGCTGGCCGTCAAGGCGCAGGGCGACTCGCACGACGACGCGAGCGCCGGCGCGGACTCCGACGGGACGGCGCGGCTGCTGGCCGGCATCGGCATCGTCGTCGGAGTCGCGGGCGTCGCGACCGGTGTGGCGGGCCTGCGCCGCGGGCGGCGTACCCCGCAGGAGTGACCCCCCGGCCGGGTCCGGGTGCGCGAGCGCCCGGACCCGGCTCAGCTCGTGATGTCGCGGCCGGAGAAGCGGCCCCAGGCGATGGAGCCGAAGACCACCGCGTAGGCGGCGAAGACGAGCAGCCCCTGGCCCATCACGTCGGTCGCGATCGGATCGCGCAGCGCCCCGTCGAAAGAGCCCCACCAGGAGGTCAGAAGGTACGGCTGGGCTGGGGCGAGCTGCGGGATCACGCCGAGGACCTGAGAGAACACCACGGTCACCACGGTCGCCGCGACGGCCCCGATGGGCACCTCGGTCATCGTGGAGACCGCGAGGCCGACGGCCCCGAGCGCTGCCATCCCCGCGGCGCTGTAGCCGGTGACGATGAGGACGCGCAGCAGCCCGTCCGCGAGCGGGATGGTCGTCCCCGACAGCAGCGTGACCGGCCCCACGGGGAACAGGACGAAGCCCGTGACCAGCGCGGCGACCGCGACGACCGCGCAGGCGGCGAGCCCGAAGACGGCCACGTTGGCGAACTTGACGGCCAGCAGCCGGGTGCGGCCCGCGGGGGCGGTGAGCAGGTAACGCAGGGTGCCACCATTCGCCTCGCCCGCGATCGCGTCCCCGGCGACGACCGCGACGGCCAGCGGCAGGAGCAGCTGGACCAGCAGCGACAGCGCCACGAAGGTCAGCATCAGCCCGTTCCCCGCGACCTGCGTGATGAGCGACGGCGCGTCTCCGTCTCCGCCCACCACGCGGAGCACGATGCCGATCAGCACAGGGACGAGGGCGAGCACGATGAGCATGGCGATGTTGCGCGGCCTGCGGAAGGTGAGCCCCAGCTCCGAGCCCAGCAGCCGCAGCGCCGCGCGCGCCGCCCCGGGGCTCGCGTACACGGCCGGGACCGGCCCGGCGGCCGGCTCGACGGCCATCCCGACGGTCGGCCCCACCGTCGGCTCTGTGGCCGGCCCGGCGGTCGGCTCTGCGGTCAGCTCTGCGGTCGGCTCTGTGGCCGGGCGGGCGGGCGCGGCCGCCGGTGATGTGGTTCCGGCCGATCTAACCGTCGACATCGAATCCCTCTCCTGTCAGGCCGACGAACAGCTCTTCGAGGCTGGGCCGCAGGACGGCGAAGCCGCGTACGGCAACCCCGTCCCCGACCAGCTCGGCGACGACGCGCTCCGGCGCGACCGCGCCGAGCTCGGCCGTGACCTCGTCCAGTCCGGTGCGCACGTCGGCGAGCCCGAGGTGGTTCAGCACCGACGCCGCCTGGGCGGCGTGCGGGCCCTCCACGCGCACGCGCGGGGCGTGCCCCTCGCGCAGGGAGGCGATCGGCCCCTGGGCCACCAGGCGGCCGGTGCGCATCACGCCGACGTGGGTGCACATCTGCTCGACCTCGGCCAGCAGGTGCGAGGAGACGAAGACGGTGGTGCCGTCGGCCGCGATCTCCTTGATGAGCGACCGCACCTCCCTTGTGCCCTGCGGGTCGAGCCCGTTGGTGGGCTCGTCCAGCACGAGCAGCTCGCGCGGGCCGAGCAGCGCGGCGGCGATGGCCAGGCGCTGGCGCATGCCGAGGGAGTACGCCCGGTAGCGCTTGCCGGCCGCCGCCCCGAGCCCGACGCGGTCGAGCGCGACCCCGACGCGGGCCCGCACGGTGCGGGGGTCGGCCGTGGGGTCGGCGGCGTCGTACCGGCGCAGGTTCGCCTCGCCCGACAGGTACGGGTAGAAGGCCGGGCCCTCGACCACCGCGCCGACCTTGGGCAGGGCGGCGCCGAGCCCGGCGGGCATCGGCCGGCCGAGCACCTCGCACCCGCCGCTGGTCGGGCTCATCAGGCCGAGCAGCATGCGGATCGTCGTGGTCTTGCCGGACCCGTTGGGACCGAGGAAGCCGAAGACCGAGCCGCGCGGCACGGCGAGGCCGAGGTCGTCGACGGCGACCTGCCCGCCGCGGAAGCGCTTGGTGAGCCCGCGCGACACGATCGAGCAGTCGTCGGTGGATATCGCTTCTGAGGCCGGGCGCGGGACCCCGGGAAGGGGCGCCGCCTCGTGCGCCCCCTCCCCCGTCATCGTCGTCGTCACTTCTGGCCGGCCGCCTCGGCCAGCGCCTCGGGAGTGACGGCTCCCACCAGCAGCCTGCCGTCGTCGGTGACCAGCGCCGACACGAGCTTGCTCTGGATCACCCTGCCGCTCCCCCAGGGTCCGGAGACCTGCTTGGCCGACTTGAGCAGCGAGTCGACGACCGTGGTGGGATCGCCGTTCCCCCACTTCCCGTGCTCGCCCGTGGCGGGCGGCCGCTGGAGGTCGGCGAGCGAGAACGGCACCTCGGCCACGGTGGCCCAGCCCTTGCCGATGGTGCGGATCTTCCCGGCGTCCTTGCCCAGGGCGTGCCCATCGGGCTCGGCCGGCTTGCCGCCGCTCGGCGCGCCCTCGGCGCCGAGCGTCTTGTCCTCGACCTTGGCGCCGGCGGGCGGGGTGAACGCGAAGTTCTCGGGAGCGGGCGCCGAGAAGCTCACCTGGGTGAAGCCGACCTCGAACGCGGGCTCCGAGGCCCCCTTGGCGAAGACCTGCACGCGCAGCGGGATGTAGTTCTCCCCGTCGAGGGCGAGCTTGACCTGCTTGACCAGGGACGAGGTGTCCTTGGGCGTGAGGACGAGCTGGTAGGCGGCGCGGCCGGCGACGTGCTGGCCGTTCTCGACGGTGACCGCGGTGCTCTCGTCCGCGGCCTTGAGCACTTCGGCGGCCATGTCGGCCGGGGTCGTGGCGGTGGGCAGCGCGGTGTGCGCGGCCTTCGCGCCGTCGGCCCCGGTGCCCTGCGGCAGCTTGTAGCGCACGGCGGTGTTCTGGTCGCTCTGCCACAGCCAGGCCTCGCCGGTGCCCGTGGAGATGACGTCGGTCTCGCTCATCGGGCCCGGCAGGGCGAGCCGCACCCGGCCGTCGCCGCCGTACCAGACCTTGATGGTGTGGGACCCGGACAGCAGGGACATCGGCGAGCTGCTCGACCCCCCGGGCAGGGGCAGGGCCGGCAGGCCCAGGGAGGCGGTCTCCACGACGGTGCCCGACATGGCGGGCGGCGCCTGGTGCCGCGCGGTCTTGGCGACCTCCGCGAGCAGCTGCGCGGCGGTGCGGTCGGGGAGGGACGGGTCGCCCTGGACGGCGGCGATGACCGGCCCCGCGCCGACCGCGGCTCCCACCACGGCGACGGCGACGACCGGGACTCCCCACCTCACGGCACGTACTCTTCTGGACTGGGACGGCATGTCACTCCTCAACGGTATGTCTTCGCGATCCGATACTCCGCAGACTGCCGCGCGGCCCCTGTGCCGAAGCTGAGACAAGCTGAGAGGGCTCTCAGGCCGGAGGGCTTTCCGCAGCTCGCGGGGCCGGCCGCCGGGTCTTCGTTCTCAGCCGGGTCTCAGCCGGCACAGGCCAAGATGGGTGACACACAGATTTTGGGGGGAGTCCGGATGCGCGTGCTCGTCGTCGAGGACGAGAGGCGGATGGCCGCCGCGCTGCGGCGCGGGCTGCAGGCGGAGGGGTTCGCGGTCGACCTGGCCCACGACGGCGAGGACGGCCTGCACCTGGCCCGCGAGGGCGACTACGACGTGGTCGTGCTCGACATCATGCTGCCGAGGCTCTCCGGCTACAACGTCTGCAAGCGGCTGCGGGCCGAGGAGAACTGGGTGCCGATCCTGATGCTGTCGGCCAAGGACGGTGAGTACGACCTGGCGGACGGCCTGGACCTCGGCGCCGACGACTACCTGACCAAGCCCTTCTCCTACGTCGTGCTCGTGGCCAGGCTGCGGGCCCTCATGCGGCGCGGCGCCCGGCGCCGTCCGGCGGTGCTCAGGTCGGGGGATCTCACCCTGGACCCGGCCGGCCGGGCGGTCGCGCGCGGCGGCACCCCGATCGAGCTGACGCCGCGCGAGTTCGGCCTGCTGGAGTTCCTGCTGCGCCGTCCGGGCGAGGTGGTGTCCAAGACCGAGATCCTGGAGCACGTCTGGGACACCTACGACACCGATCCGAATGTGGTCGAGGTGTACGTGGGCTACCTGCGCAGGAAGATCGACGTCCCGTTCGGGCGCAACGCTTTGCAGACCGTGCGCGGGGCGGGCTACCGGCTGGTGGGCGATGGCGGCTGACCGGTCGCCTTTGGCCTGGTGGCGGCGCAAGAGCCTGCGCTTCCGGCTGACCGCCACGGCCTCGGCCGTCCTGGCGCTGGCGCTCGCGGCGGCGTCCGCGCTGCTGGTCAGCGTGCTGGGCCGGGCGCTGATCGCCTCCACGGACGAGGTCGCCTACCAGCGGGCCAGGGAGGTGGTCGCCCTGGCGGACGACGGGCGGCTGTCCGACCCCGTCGCCGTCCCGGACGGCACGATCATCCAGGTGCTGGACGACCGGGGCCGCATCACCCACGTCACGCTCGGCGCCGACCGCCTGGTCCCGCTGGTCAGCGCCCGGGCGCGGGAGGAGGATCCGCCGGACGGCCGGGGCCGGTTCGTGGACGGCGGCCCGTACGGCATCCCGGGCCCGCTGCGCGTGGTCGTCCTGCACGCCGACCACGGCAGGACGGTGATCGCCGCGCGGTCCTTCAAGGACGTCGCGGACAGCCTCGCGGCGACCGTCCACATGCTGGTGGTCGGCACGCCCGTGCTCCTGGTGCTGCTCGGCGCCGCGAGCTGGCTGATCATCGGCCGCACGCTGCGGCCGATCACGGCGCTGCGCCGGGGCGCGGCGGAGATCAGCGGCACCGCCAGGGCGCGCCGGCTCCCGGTGCCCGAGGCGCGCGACGAGGTGCACGAGCTGGCGACCACGCTCAACGACATGCTGGCCCGGCTGGAGGCGGCCGAGGCCTCCCAGCGGGCCCTGATCTCGGACGCGGCCCACGAGCTGCGCAGCCCGCTGGCCAGCATCCGCCTGCAGCTGGAGGTCGCGCTCGGCCACCCGGAAGGGCAGGAGTGGCCCGAGACCGCGGAGGGCGTGCTGGAGGACACCCTGCGCCTCAGCCGGCTGGCAGAGGGTCTGCTCACCTTGGCACGCCTGGACGAGCGGCGGCGCCCGGCCCGGTGGCAGCCCGTTGACCTCGGGGAGCTGGTCGAGGCGACGGCGGACCGCTACGACGACACCGTGGTCAAGATGGTGGCGGCGGGACCCGCGGTGGTCGACGGCGACGCGATGGACCTGGGGCGGGTGCTGGTCAACCTGCTGGACAACGCCGTACGGCACGCGGCCGGCCACGTCGGCGTGGAGCTGCGCGCGACCCGGGCGGAAGCGTTGATCACGGTCACGGACGACGGGCCGGGGATCCCCGAGGCCGACCGGGAGCGGGTGTTCAACCGGTTCACCCGGCTCGACAGCTCCCGCAGCCGCGACGACGGCGGGGCGGGGCTCGGCCTCGCCATCGTCCGCGAGACCGTCCGGGCCCACGGGGGCTCGGTCCACCTGGAGGACGCCTCCCCCGGGCTGCGCGCCGTCGTGCGGCTGCCGCTCTCGCGTTCGTGAGGTGTGACGATCTTGTGCCCGTTATGTAGGGGCTGGCGTGGTAATGTCCCTCGCCGATCGAGTGGTGTCACCCCTAGGAGCGGCGCCGCCTGAGCCGCCCCCGTGCCCCAAGGGAGAATCACGTGCTTCCCGAGAACGGCCGTACCGCCGAAGAGCTCCTCGCGGAGATCGCCCGGCTCAGGCGCGACGACCTGCCGGTGCGCGGCGGCAAGGTCACCGCGTACGTCTACGACACCGGCCGCCCCGAGGTGCACGAGGCCGCCGCGCGGGCCTACTTCGAGATGCTCGAAGTGAACACGCTGGACCCGACGGCGTTCCCGAGCATCGTCGCGATGGAGAAGCAGGTCGTCGGGGCGGTGGCGGAGCTCCTCGGCGGCGGGCCGCACACCCCGGGCATCTTCACCAGCGGCGGCACCGAGTCGATCATGCTGGCCGTGAAGGCCGCCAGGGACGCGCGTCCCGTCGCGGGACGGCCGCGCATGGTGCTGCCGGTGACCGCGCACCCGGCGTTCCACAAGGCGGCGCACTACCTCGGGGTCGAGGTGGCGCCGGTGGCCGTCGACCCCGGCACCTTCCGCGCCGATCCGGCGGCCGTGGCCGCCGCGATCACGCCCGACACCGTGCTGGTCGTCGCGTCCGCCCCCTCCTACCCCCAGGGCGTGGTCGACCCCGTCGCGGAGATCGCCGCGCTGGCGGCCTCGCGCGGGGTGCTGTGCCACGTGGACGCCTGCGTCGGCGGCTGGCTGCTGCCCTGGCTGGCGCGGGCCGGGGCGGTGGTCCCGCCCTTCGACCTGTCGGTGCCCGGCGTGACGTCCATCTCCTGTGACCTGCACAAGTTCGGCTACGCGCCCAAGGGCGCCTCGGTCGTGCTCTTCGCCGACCCCGCGCTGCGCCGGGCCGCGTACTTCGCCTCTGCCGCGTGGCCGGGGTACACGGTGATCAACACCACCGTGCAGAGCTCGAAGTCGGCGGGCCCGCTCGGCGGCGCGTGGGCGACGCTCAACGCGCTCGGCCGCGCCGGCTACCTCGACCTCGCCCGCAGCACCCTGGAGGCCACCCGCAGGCTCGTCGCGGGCATCGGCGCGATCCCCGGCCTGCGGGTGCTGGGCGAGCCGGAGTCCTCGCTGGTGGCGTTCGCGGGCGAGGACGGCGTGGACGTGTTCGTGCTGTCCGACGAGGCGCGCAAGCTCGGGTGGTTCCTGCAGCCGCAGCTCTCGTACGCGGGCATCCCCGCGAACCTGCACGTCACGGTCACCGGGGTCACCCTCGCCGGGGTGGACGCCATGCTGGAGGTGATCGCCGCCGCGGCGGCCGCCGCCAGGGAGAGGGGTCCCGCGCGGATCCCCGACGGGCTGACCGGCGTCCTGACCTCGCTCGACCTCGACGCGCTGGACGACGCGACGTTCACGGAGCTCGCGGCGTCGGTCGGCGTGGAGCTGGGCGGTGACGGGCAGCCGGAGATGGCGGTGGTCAACACCGTGCTCGACGCCCTGCCGGCCGGCACCCGTGAGGCGATCCTGATCAGGTTCCTGTCGGTGATCTACGGCTGAGCCCGGCCGCTCCTGAGCCGCTCGACGGTCGCGAGGGCGGCCCTGGCCGAGGCGGCGTCGTGGACGCGGAAGACCCGCGCGCCCTGCCAGGCCGAGACGGCCAGCGTGGCGAGGGTGCCCGCGTGGCGCTCCCCGACCGGGAGCCCGCCCAGCGCCTCTCCCACGAAGTCCTTGTTGGAGACGGCGACGAGCACCGGCCACCCGGTGGCCACCATCTCCGAGAGCCTGCGGCTGACCTCCAGCGAGTGCCAGGTGTTCTTCCCGAAGTCGTGCGCCGGGTCGATGAGGATCGCGTCCTCGCGCACGCCGGCCCGTACGGCCCGCCGGGCGAGGTCGGCGGTGTGCGCGACGACGTCGGCCACCACGTCGTCGTAGGCGATGCGGTGCGGCCGGGTCCTCGGGGTGACGCCTCCGGCGTGGGCGCACACCAGCCCGATGCCGTGCTTGGCGGCGACCTCGGCCAGACCGGGATCGGGACCGCCCCAGGTGTCGTTCAGCAGGTCGGCCCCGGCCTGGGCGACCACCTCGCCGACCTCGGCCCGCCAGGTGTCCACACTGATCACCAGGTCGGGATGGGCGGCGCGCACGGCGGCGACCAGGTCGGCGACCCTGCGGATCTCCTCGGCGGCGTCCACGGTCTCGCCCGGGCCCGCCTTCACCCCGCCGATGTCGACGATGTCGGCCCCGGCCCGGACCGCCTCGGCGACGGCGGCCAGCGCGGCGTCGAAGCCGAAGGTCCTGCCCTGGTCATAGAAGGAGTCGGGGGTGCGGTTCACCACGGCCATCACGGCGAACTCGCCTGGCCGGAACTCGCGGTCACGCAGGCGCAGAGTATGCATCGCCGCAAGCGTACGCCAGCATCGCCGTACAGGGCTCCGGCGCCGCCGGACGGCGTCCCGAAGTCCCGGGAACGCTCCAAAACGGCTCAGATCGCCGAGCCGCTCTCGGCGACGGTGAGGAAATCCTGTGCCATACCCGGCAGGCGCTTGCGCGCGTGCACGAGGGCGATGATCCGGCGCAGCGGCGGGTCGAGGGAGCGGACCACCAGCCCCGCCCGCACGGCCTGCTCCGACATCCCCCGGTACCCGAGCAGGGAGGCGGAGGCGGCCCTGATCGTGGCCAGCCAGCCGCCGCGCTCGTCGGTCTCGGCGGCCACGACCGGCCGCACGCCGTACGTGGCGAAGAGCTGGTCGAACTCCCTGCGGCGGGCGCTGCCCGGCAGCGGCAGCACGAGCCGCATGCCGTTCATGCGGATCATGGGGATCGACTCGGGGAGGTCAAGGCCGGGAGGCGAGATCAGCACGATCTCCTGCCGTTCGAGCGGGTGGCTGACCAGGTCGGCCGGCACGGGCAGATCGGTCAGCCCGAGGTCGGCACGCTGCTCCCGGATGGCGTTCACGACGCCGTCACGGCCGTCACACCGAACGATTTGCACCCGTACCCCCGGATGCTCCGAGACGTAGGAGGGAAGGAGGCGGCCCGCCAGGCCGGGCTCCAGGCTCGGAGGCGAGGCGATGCGCAGCTCGCTCGCGCCGGAGTGCGTGTGCGTGGCGAGCGCCTCGATCTCGTGGACGGCGTCGAGCGCCTCCTTGGCGAGCTTGACGACGCGGCGGCCCTGTGCCGTCACGACGACTCCCCGCCCCGAGCGAGCGAAAAGGGTCATGCCGAGTTCACGTTCCAGGTCGCGGATCGCGCGTGAAAGCGCGGGCTGCGCGATGTAGAGCGATCTGGCCGCGTCGGTCATGGTGCGGTGCTCCGCAGTGGCGACCACATAACGGAGCTGCTGCAGATTCATGGAATCGAAGCTAGGGCAGAGGGGCTCGGCGAATCCGGAACATCGCAGAGATCACCTTGGATGATTTCAGAATGTAACCAGATACCGCTACTTCCGTGACTACTGGGAATTCAGTGCAGTTATGCCCAAAATGCTCCAGAATGTGGATCTTGTGACTGGGGAGAGCGGCTCGGCCTTCTGAGGCCGGGAAGGGGGCGCACGGAATGGGTACCAACGGACAGCGTCCTCCACCGCCCCCGCCGGGGGGACGCCATCCCTATCCGCCCCCTCAGGATCCACGCCAGGGCGGCGGCCCGGTGCCGCCGGATCCGGGCTGGAGCGGCGGCCCCGTACCGCAGGGAGGCGGCCCGGTGCCGCAGGACGTCCCGCCGCCGTACCCGCCCAGTGGACCGCGCCAACCGCCCCAGGGTTACCCGCCACAGGGGCGGCCCTCGTACCCGGGACCCGGCCAGGGCCCCGGGCGGCAGCCCTACCCGGGACAGGGACCCGCCCAGCCGTACCCCGGACAGGGCCCGGCGCAGCCACACCCGGGGCAGCCACACCCGGGGCAGCCACACCCGGGGCCGCAACCCGTGCGGTCGTACCCGCCGCGGCCGGAGGGCCGGCCCTACCGGCGGCCGTACCCGCCCGCGCAGGCTCCCGGGCAGCAACCCGGGCCCTCGTACCAGGCTCCTCCCCCGCCTCCGGGCGGCCAGGCGCCCGCGCCGTTCCCGCCGCCTCCGCCGGGGTGGAACGGCCCGCCAGGTCCGCCCAGAGGTCCGTACGGCCCGCCGGGGCACCTGCCCCCGAACTGGCGCCCACCGAAGCGCAAATCGAGCGCGGGCGCGGTCGTCGGCGGCCTTCTCGGGGTGGTCGCCGCCGTGTTCGTCCTGCTGGTGATCGGTTCCGCGGCCCTGAAGAGCGCCAGGCACCCGGACCCGATCTCTCCCGTGGCGCTCCCGACCTACGCCCCTTACACGCCGATCCCGTACCCCACCCGCTCCTCGCCCCACGGCACGACCCGGACGCCCACATCGGTGACGCCCCCGCGCGACACGTCGAACTCCCAGGCGGACACGAACACCCAGACGAGCCGGCCCTCGCTGAACACCACGCTGACCGGGAACACGGTCTACCGGGTCGGCGCGCTGCCCCGTGTCCCCTGCCACGCCGCCGCCACCAACATCTTCAACGACGCCCAGCTCAAGTCGCTGATCCTGAAGACGGGACAGTGCATGAGCCGGACCTGGTCTCCCGCGCTGCGGAAGACCGGCATCGCCTTCGCCCCTCCGAGGTACGCCATCACGGCGCGCGGCGGCCGGGGCGCGTGCGGCGACTTCCCCCAGCGGGGCAGCATCGTGCCCTACTACTGCCCGCGCAACACGACCATCTACGCCTCGACCACGGCGCTCGCGCGCGGCCGTGGCGACCAGCGCGGGTACGGCTCGCTGTCCAGCTGGCACGGCGCGATCATCGGCATGATGGCCCACGAGTACGGCCACCACGTCCAGCAGTTGTCGGGGCTCGCCAACTCCTGGTGGGGCAAGACCCTGGACGCGCGGTCGCAGAGCGCCAAGCTCGCCCTGAGCCGCAAGTACGAGCTGCAGGCCAACTGCTTCAGCGGCATGTGGATGAGGTCTGTGGCCACGAGCTACCCGATCCCCCTGGCCCGCCGCGCCAACCTGTTCTACTTCTTCTCCAACGTCGGGGACTGGCCCGGATACCCGCGGGACCACGGCACGCCCGCCAACAGCGGCCGCTGGTTCCGGCAGGGATACGAGCGCGACAAGGCCTACCAGTGCAACACCTGGCTCGCCCCCGCCTCCAGCACTTCGTAGAGGCGGGCGTGCTTGACAGCGGCTGTCAGGCGAGATGACGAGTTAGGACAGTTGTTACCGTCCGATTCCTCAAAATTGGCTTTGCGTAAGTGATGTCCAGGTATGGGGGTTAGAATCCTGGAATTCCGTGAACCTGCGGGGGGTCAACCATGGGTTTCTCCTGGTTGACAGCCGGATTCGACAGTCATGAGGGAGCGCTTGTGACCACGCCTGTGGGCGGCACCGCGGGGGAGGCGGCCGGGGACGGCCCGGAGGAACCCGCCCCGAAGCGGCCGGCCGCCACACCTCCCCGCTACGCCAAGACCCCCACCACCGCCTCCGTCATCGGATGGACGGGGCTGTCCGCGCTGGTCCCCGGCGCGGCCCACCTCCGTGCGGGGCAGCGGCGCACCGGTTTCGCGCTTCTCGGGGCCTTCGCCCTCCTCCTCGTCGCCGGCCTCGTGTTCGCGCTCGTCGTCCGGGCGAACGTGGGCCTGGCCGTCAAGGACGGCTTCCTGGTGACGGTGATCGCCGCGGCGGCCGTCGGCGCGCTGGCGTGGTTCGCCCTCATCATCACCTCCTACATCGCCCTCGGCCCCAACCGGCTCCCCCAGACGGGCCAGGTGGTCTCCGGCATCGTGGTCGGAGTCCTTTGCGTGAGCGTCATGGCGCCCTTCGCGCTGACGGCGAGCAGCATGATGACCGTGCGCCAGACCGCGGCGGCCATCTTCCCGACCGTGCAGGTGCCGGGCGAGACCATCGCGCCCGTCAAGCAGGAGGACCCGTGGAACGGCAGGCGCCGGGTCAACTTCCTGCTCATCGGCGGTGACGCCGCCGGCGACAGGACCGGCGTGCGGACCGACAGCATGACCGTGGCCAGCGTCGAGGTGAAGACCGGCAACACGGTCATGTTCAGCCTCCCCCGCAACCTGCAGTACGCCCGATTCCCCAAGGGCGACCCGCTCGCCGCGAGATTCCCCAACGGCTTCACGGGCGACTCGGGGCAGGGCCTGCTGAACGAGGTCTGGCAGTACGCCGAGGACCACCTCGGCAAGGGCAGGGGCCCCCACGAGCTCAAGAGCGCCATCGGCTACACCCTCGGCCTCAAGGTCGACTACTACGCGATCGTCGACATGTACGGCTTCGCCGCGCTGATCGACGCGATCGGCGGGCTGAAGATCCGCGTGGAGACCGACATCAAGTGGGGCGGGCACTTCGGCACGGCCGGCACCATCAAGGCGGGCTACCAGAAGCTCGACGGCGAGCACGTGCTCTGGTACGGCAGGTCCCGCGTCGACAGCGACGACTTCTCGCGCATGTCGCGGCAGCGCTGCGTGATGGGCGCGCTCCTCGACCAGGCCACCCCCAGCGTGGTGCTCGCGAACTTCGGCAAGATCGCGACCGCCACCCGGCACATGTTCCGCACCGACATCCCGCGCGACCTGCTGGAACACCTGGTGCCACTGGCCCTGAAGGTCAAGGACGCCAAGACGACCAGCCTGCAGTTCGTACCGCCGACCGTCTGGCCGGGCGCGGCGGACTGGGTGAAGATCCGCCGCCTCACCACTCAGGCGATCAAGGACTCCGAGCGCTCCGCCCGGGGCCTCCTGGCCGCGGGCGTCACCGCCAGCCCCACCACGACGGCCGGCGCGGCCACCGCCTCCCCGTCCGGGTCCCAGAACCCCTCGGCGACCCCGACCCCCAGCGGCTCCTCCGCCAGCCCCACCCCGGCCCGCACCCCGAGGGCCTCCACTCCCCTCGACACCCCGACCCCCAACCATCAGAACAAGGCAGCCAAAACCCTCTCAGAAGCCTGCGGCTTCTGAACCCCCCGGCCGACTACCGGACCAGGCGCGACGCGCGTTACCCCGCGGCCTTCTTGAAGATCTCGACCAGACTGGCGAAGCTGTCGGCGGCGTGGCCGCCGTCCCTGGTGGCGTGGACGATGTGGTCGACGCCGGCCACACCCGTGGCGAGCTTGTCCACGTCGCCGGTGTGCCTGCCCGCGTCGATCCGCGGCGCGTAGAACCCGAGGAAGCCCGGAATCGAGGACATCATGGACGTGGCGTACGGCAGGAACTCCTCCGCCGATATGCCGTGCGCGTCGGCCACCGCGAGAGCGCGCAGGTAGCTGCCTGCTTGCTCACGAGGATCTCCCTCACTGCTCGGTCTACCACTTCTTCCCGGGTGGGAAGCAGGAGCTGGGCGCGGAGGCGATCCGCCAGGGCGAGCAGGAGTTCACCGGCATCCTGCGCGAGGGGCTCGAAAGCGCAGAGGATCCGGCCGAGGCGGTCATCGCCTGCACCCGGATTCTCGCCAAGGAGCTCCGCGACTCCGACTGGATGGACGGCTGCCCGGTCACGACCACCGCGCTGGAGACCGTCGGCCGCGCTCCCGACATCCAGCAGGCCTTCGAGCACTGGCGGGGCCTCGTGTCCGACAGGCTCCGCCGCGCCGGCATCGCCGAAGACGACGCCCGCGACCTCGCCTGCACGGTGATCAACACCCTCGAGGGCGCCGAACTGGCCGCCCAAGTCTCCAGAACCGAGAAGCCACTAGAGATAGCGGGCACCCACCTGGCCCGCCTGATCAACTCCTACAGGTGACGTCTGGCGGCAAAGGGAGGTGTCACAGGGCTCTCGCGGGGCGGGGGAGGAGGGCGAAGGCGCCTAGGTAGAGGAGGCCGGCTACTACCAGGAGGCCTTCGTAGCCGATGACGAGGGACAGTTATTCGAGGCAGCCGCGCCCTGCCGTTCTCACGGCACCGGCAGGACGAGCGGACCGTTCGGGGTCGGGCGCGCCCAACGGCAGCCGGGCAAGGCTCCCGCGCATCGACGTCAGCAACCGACCGCCCAGCCAGCTAGGGCTCTCGCGCCACGGGGAACGACCCATCGGCGGGAGCAGCGATGCGCACTGGTCGACGAGTCGATGAGAACGTCACCTTGGCGCCTTCGCCTTAGGCTCAGACCAGCGACTCCGGTCGTAGGACTTCCTCCCGAAGGATACGGCTGAGGTCCTTGGCTTCGGCATTGTGGCCCGTCTGACGCCGGACCTCCTTGCGCACCGCGTCGAGGACCACGTCGGACAGCATCACCTGAGCAAGCGACTTGGGGGACGTCGCCGCTCGCGCCTTCCAGAGATCGTCGATGAGCCGGCGCTTGAACGCGTCCTTGCTGAGGTAGAACAAGGCGTCGGTCTTGGCCGTCAACCCTGTCCCGCCGAGGAGATCGACCTCAAGGGCCAGGTCGATCACGACGGGAAGACCTCCCGTCAGGTGATAGACCTGCCACACCTGACCGTTGGTGAGGACCATCCACTCGACGCCTTCGTTCACGGCGTACATCTGCACCTGCCGCAGATGCTTGACGCCCAGCTTCTGCGTGCAGCGTTTGACCTCGATGAAGGCGACCAGTTGCTTGTCGATACGGATGCCGTAGTCGGCGAACTCCCCCTTCACCTGGTACTCGGTGGTGAGCTCCTCGTATTTGTCGTAGCCGAGACCGTCGCACAGAAAGTCGGTGACGAGCAGTCGCGTATCACCCTCGTTCGCATCGCGACCCACAAGATCCGTGAGGGGCTTGGAGTAGCGGCGTATCGCCGCTCGGACACGATCACGAGCGTCGGTCTCCCATTTGGGAGCGCTTCGTGAGGAAGCGGTCTTCTTGGCGAGAACGGCGTCGGTGCTCGCCACCTTCACCGTCGGGGCAGTGGATTCATCGACCTGGCCCGGAACAGCCGCTTCGATTGCCTGCTCACCCATCGTTGTCACCTCATTCTCCTGTGTGTAACAAGGCAGACTAAACACTCAAAACTGGCTGCGCAGCGGAATTGCCTCATTATCGACAGTGATTGCCAACCGTTACTCAAGGACTGCCCGCCACCCCTCAAAGTGGGCGGGTTACGCATGACCCCGGTTGGAACCGTCGCATCTCTCGAACCGGGGAGACACCGTGGGTCTGTCGTGGGTGGTTTACGGTCAGCAGACAGACCAAGCCGAGGTAGGGGATCACGGCGACGTGGTGCCGACGGTGCCTCCCGATGAGGTTGCGCCGTTGGTCATGGTGCGCCTTCTGGATAGCTGGGACGATCTATAAACCATCGGACAGGAGCAGCGTCAGTTTCGCCGCGACACTGGGAGAGGAGACGTCGCTGAGCGCAAGCCAGCGATAGCCACGGACTTCCTCCCACTGCAGGGTGACGCCGATCTCCCGCCGGTCGATGGCGCGAAAGACGAAGCGGAAATCGAAGTGCGAGTGCTCGGGCTCGGCTTTGGCGGGGGCCTCGGCGGCGCACGTTTCGACGATGGACCGAGGTTTGGGGAAAACAGCCGCGAGGCGGGTAAGGCCAGCCATGGCGTGCAGGAATGCTGGGCGCTCAGGGAGCAGGTGAGTGATGATCAAAGAGGACGTCGGCTCGGGGTCGTTGAAGTGCTCGACAACGCGCTGGAAGAAGGCTTCCAGCCGGGCTTTTCTCGAAGCTCGCCACGAGGTCTCCCTGCGAGGGTCTGGTCACGGGTTGTCAGACGGCGACGTGCTGATGGGAGGTGAGCCAATCCAGTTGCGCAGCCATACCTGCGGCTAGATCAACGCTGGCCCGCCAGCCCAGCACGCGCCGGGCGGTGGTGGCGTCAGCGCGAGTCGCCGGAACGTCCCCGTTGCGAGTGGTAGCGGCCGTGACCGCCACCGGCTCTCCAGTGATCTGGCGAGCGATGTCGATGACATCGTTCAACGAAGCGCTGATGCCCGCACCCACGTTGATCACGCTGCTGCCCATGGGAGCCGTCCCAGCGGCGATGGTCGCGGCGACGGCGTCGGCGACATAGGTGAAGTCACGGCGCTGTCTACCATCGCCGAAGACTCGAACGGCTCGTCCGTCCGTGGCTGCGGCCAGGACGCGGTGGATGAACATGTCCTCGCGCTGGCGCGGGCCGAAGACGGTGAAGTAGCGCAAGGCCACGACGGTGGTGGCGCAGTCGGGGCGGGCTGCGTGCGCCAGGCATAGCTGCTCTTCGGCGAGTTTGGTGACAGCGTACGGCGAGGCGGGTCGAGGGTGGTCGCTCTCCTTGCTCGGAGTACCGTCGGTGGCTCCGTAGATGCTGGAGGAGGACGCGACGACGAGCCGCGGGACGCGGAGCCGGGTGGCGGCTGTCATTATTCGCTGGGTGGCGAGGATGTTGGAGGCGACATAGTCGCCGAACTGCGGACCCCAGGAGGGCCGGACGCCGGGAATGCCGGCGAGGTGGAACACGGCATCCGCGTCGAGCAAGAGGGGTTCGACGGCGCAGGTGAGCATATCTGCGGTGATCGAGATGAACCCGGGCTGGTGTTGCAAAACGGCAAGGTTCGCGCAGGCGGCTTGGTCGGCTTCGGCGTCGCGGCGGTCCACCCCGATCACGGTCACGCCGCGCTGGAGCAGAGCCAGCGCCAAGTGGGAACCGATGAACCCGGCCGCGCCGGTGACAACGGCTCGGAACGGTATGCCGGGGCGAGCGCCGGAACGAGGTGACAGGGCCTCGGGCATAGATGATCTCCTGCTGTATCGAGGGCGTGTTTAGAAGAACTGGTTGATCAAATTCCGACCATGCGCGATGAGCCCCGGATCACCGCGCTCATGCCCGCGGACCAGTGCGGTGAGCGCTTCGATGACGCCAAACCGAGCCAGAAGATCCTGCTCCGCCTCGTCAGGCGGCTGACCGTAGCCGTCGAAGAATTCCCGGCGGAGGTGAGGGCTCAGCCTCCACTGGCGGTGTTCCAGCCGGGCGAAGTCCCGGATTCGGGCATCGAGCCGCGCGTGTTCGAAGTCGAGCACGCGCACCATCCCATCCGGGCCGATGAGCCAGTTTCTGGGCTGGTAGTCCAGGTGACAGATCGCACCTTCCACCACGACGACGGCGAGGTCGTCAGCGCGGCCAAGCAGAGTGTGCCGCTCGGCTGCGCTGATTAGGTTAGCGACGTGCGCACGCTCGGCCCACCAGCGGATGCGTCCGGCCAGACGAGCAGCTATGTCGTCTCCGAATTCCGCTGGTGCGATCTGGTGGAAGATGCGAAGCGTGGCCCCGGCGGCGTGATGGGCATGCTGCTCTGCAGGCGAGCCGAGTGGTAGTTCGGCGGCGCTCCTGCCAGGGAGCAAGGTCAGCAGGAGGGAGCAGGAAGCCGGGTCTGCGGCGAGCATCTGCGGAGCGAGGTCGCCCAGCTGAGGAACCCAGGTAGCGTAGGCGCGTGCCTCCCGCTGGAAGCGTCCGGCGTCGCCGTGCCGTTTGACGACGTAGAGAACGTCGCGGACGTCGGTGAGCGTCAGCAGGTGCGCCGGCAACCCAGGCATAGACGTGACGCTGACCGAACCGAGGGTTCGGCGGGCGAAGGTGAGGCGCGGATCCTCAACTGTGATCATCATGCGGCCGGGATGGCGGTCGCGCCCAGGTGGGCGATGTCGTTGTGGCGGTCCAGCATCCAGCGGCGACGGCCCAGCCGGTTCAAGTGGAGTTGCCAGCGCGTCAAGGAACCGTGATCGACGGTGAAGCCGGCCTCGTTCCCGTTTGGAAGCCCAAACAGGAGAGTGTGCGCCGCGAGCACGGTTTCGCCGTGAGCAGCGAACAGGACACGCTCCCCGTCGTGACGTTCGATCAGGGTGGTCAGAAACACTCCGGCGCGCAGCAGGTAACCATTCCAGGTATCGGATCCCGTGGCCCATGGCCGATCGGGGTGGACCTGGGGGCCTCCACCGAACGCAGTCTTCACATCGTGCCAGGGCTGACCGTCGGCGTCGCCATGAATCGGCCCGTCCAGACCGGGCTCTGTGATCAAGGGTAGGTCCAGCGTGGCGGCGTAAATCTCTCCAGTCTGCTGGAGCCGGAGCCGGGTTCCCGTGTAGAGCGCGGCGAAAGGAGCATCCGTGTGCTCTACGGCGAGGCGCTGCGCGGTCGAGGTTGCCTGGCGGCGTCCTAGGTCGGTCAGGCCGGTACAGGTTCGTGGGCCGCCGACCAGGCCGTCGATGTTGCACTGGGCCTGTCCATGCCGGGTGAAGACGAGTTCTGTGACGATCACGCGGATCCTTCCGGCTCCATCGCGGAACGCTCCTGCGGCCACACGTGCCGATAACCGCCGCGTCCCAGGTAAGGGGCGGTGAAGATGCGGTGCAACTCGACGTGGTCGAGGAGTTGGGCCATGTTGGTGCCGCCCAACCGGGCGTTGTGTCTGGCGGCTGCCCGGTTGTAAGCGATAAGTGAATGCCGAATGGCTGCCGGAGGGAGTGGGCCGTATGTCATGGCCAGGGTGACGATGAGCTTGGCGAGGTCGTAGCCGAACGGGGCGAGTGTGAGGTCATCGACATCGACGGCGACCGGGATTCCTCGTCCGGTGATGAGGATGTTTCGCGGATTGGTGTCCTTGTAGAACGCCACGGGTCCGACGGCGCTGGTGAGCAGGAGTCGGTTCGCGACGGCCAGGTCCTCATCACTGGCCAGATGACGAGTACGGCGTCGCGCATCGAGCGCTGCAAGGCGGACAGTGATGAAGTCGGCCATCGTGTGCCCCGATGTCATGCGATGGGACACGTCGAGTCGCGCCTGGTACAGATCGCTTACCCAGGCGGCTCCATGTGTGTCCCCCAAAAGGACAGCAAGCATCGGCAGGTCTTCGACACGAGGATGCCGACCATCGACGTAGGCGAAGCCGATGGATGTCGCTCCTACCGTTTCGATGGCGGGCTGCCGCAGCGGACGGGCGTGTGCGGCCAGCCAAGCGTGATGTCGTACGGCCTGCGCGCGTTCCTCCGGGGTGTCATAGGCCTTGACGAACACGCGGGTGTTCATCGCTCGTCTCCCGGTCGCCGCGCCAGCAGATAGGTGATCAGCGAGGTGGCGCTGACCGGCCGCTCTGGCAGCCGAGTGCGCAGCGCGGTGGCGATGGCAGATGGATCTCCTTGCAGCTCGGCCGGGACATGGTACTTCGGGCTGGTGGCAAGGTATTCGGCGACATGGCCCAGGTCAGTGAAGGTGAAGCCGTGCTCTTCGTGTTCCAGGTGTTCGATGCGCAGGACCGGTTCGGTCAGATGGGCCAGATTGGCGCTGTGCGCCGCCGCGTACAGGCTTTCTCGCTGTGGAGCATGCGGGTCGAGTCCGGCGGCGGCGACAAGAGCGTCCAGCTCGTGGTAGCTGTCAGCGGATTTGGTGACCAGGATGACGACTCCGCCAGGAGCCAGCACTCTAGCGATCTCCGCGATGACCACGTTCGGCCGGATCGCGTGATAGAGGCAGAACGCGGCGACGGCCACGGTGCATACACCGGTCGGTAGGGGAAGCTGGTGGAAGTCGGCTTGGACGAACGACAGCGCGCTCTCCGTAGTGCCGAAACGACTGCGGGCATCTTTGAGCATCGCCGCGGAAGCGTCGATGCCGACGAGTCGATGCGGATGCAGGCGCTGTGCCAGGACGCGGCTGCTGGTCCCGCGCCCACATCCGATGTCAGCAACCAACGCCGGTCTACCGACAGTCAGATGCGCGGCGGCCAGGACGGCGATGACCTCGGCGACCGGTCGGCCACGTGTCTTCGCTCGGTGCAGGGCCGACGTACGGGCGGCCAGCCGTGAGGCGTGCCCGTACAGCTCCCGTTGTTCCATCGCGTCAAGGAACGGATTGCTGGAGACAGTCACCGGATCCGCCTCCGGAAGCGGGCGGTGGAGCGAGCTACAACTGGCGGGCGGTGACCTGCTCCAGCCAGCGGCGGGTGCGACTCCGGCTGGTCAGCAGGACCACCTCGGCGTGCCCGCCGAACTCCCGGATCTTGGCCAGCACACGGGGCCGCATCTTGCGCCGGTAGGTCGCCACGTAGCGCAACACGCCCCAGTCGATGCGGTTGTACACCCCATCGCTCTTGTTCTGGCCATGGCCGTGCCTGAGCTGCCGGGAGAAGATCCCCCACAGCGCCGCCCAGGTCGGCACGTCCATCAAAATCACGGTGTCGCATGTCTCCAGCCGCACCTGAAGCGTGGAGTTGTAGTTGCCGTCGATCACCCAACGCTGGCCGGACACCAGATCGCGTTGGAGTGCCTCGAACTTCTCCTGTGGCAGCGGGTTCCACTCGTCGTCGTAGTAGACGGCGTCCAGGTGGGTCACAGGCGCGTCCAACACCTTGCCCAATTCGCGGGCAAGATGGGATTTGCCGCTGCCTCCACAGCCGACGATGGCGACCTTCTGCATTCGCATGGTGCTCCACGATAGTCGGGGTGACAGCCCGCAGCCGCGCGTAGCCGTGGACTCGTTCCCATACGACGGAGCCGCCATGTCCAGCCTGTTTGGGCAAGCACAGTGAAGGGATCAACATGGTCCCCTCTCAGAACTGACCGGCTTCAACGGGACAGGGGATGTGGTGAGCTCGGTCAGCACCGCGTGCAGAGCCTCGATCTGAGTGCTCAGTCGAAACAGTTCCAGGTAGCGCAGGCACTCAGCGATCAGCTGGACGTGCTCGTGACTACCGGTGATGGCGCGTAGGTGTGCCAGTTTGCCGATGACATCCGCTCCGTTTCGCACGATCAACAAGGGAGGCACGAAGCGTTCGACGTGCCTGATGTCGGCAGG
The DNA here is from genome assembly GCF_049674955.1 of Sphaerisporangium viridialbum. Lineage (GTDB taxonomy): Bacteria > Actinomycetota > Actinomycetes > Streptosporangiales > Streptosporangiaceae > Sphaerisporangium > Sphaerisporangium viridialbum. Next base: position 5,808,067 of record NZ_CP187232.1, read on the forward strand.
TGCGAGCGGTAGGCATCCGGCCAGAACCGCCTCGAAGATGCGCTGGGTCATCTGTCCGGCCGCCGCATATCGCTGAGGCAGGAGCAGCACGGTGGCCAGCGCGCCACCATACAGCTCATGCACACGGGGGAAAGGGACGCGGCCGAGGAAGGTGACGTGAGGCCAGCGGCCGGTGTCGGGCCATTTCCCGCCGACCTGATGCGGGTAGCGGGCGGCGGCGGGCGCGAGATACGCGTCGAACTCCTCGTCCCGGTCATACTGGTTGCCGACGTAGCCGAGGGTGATCGGACGCGGGCAAGCGGCCAGTATGCGCGGGTCGGCACTGTCCAGCAGCGTGTCATCGAGCGGGAACAGTAGGCCGCGCGCTGCCGGAGTGGGTGAGAGGGCTGCCTCGCACACGATCACCCCTGGCCGACGACGCCAGGGGCTGTCGGCGGGAAGCTGCCGGTCTTTGTCCCAGATCACCGTCGGGGTGCGGAGCAGGATGGTGTAGTGGTTCAGAAGGTCGCGCTGCCGGTGAAGGTCACAGGTGTGGCCCGGGGCATCGCAGGGCGTGGTGTTGCGGCCCGGGATATCCCATCGCCATTCAAGGAACAGCAGGTCGATGGTGGGAAACGTGGGATCGAAGGTGTAGTTGCCCTGGAGGTCGTCACCGGCTTCCCGCAGGTCCCGGTCGGCCTGGAGGAATATCAGTTGGTGTCCCTGTGCGATCAGCGCGTCGACCAGTGGACGGCGGTGGCTACGCCCCCCGTCGGGGGTGTCGATGACGCCGGGGCCGAGAAATCCCCAGAAGCTGTATCCAATGATCACTTCGTCACCCACTTTCCCTCGATCAGCAACGCGTCCAGCCCGGAGGAGGCCAGACAGTCCAGAGCCATCTGGGGAGTTCCGCAGATCGGCTTCCCCTTGACGTTGAGCGACGTGTTGATCAGAACCGGCACGCCGGTTCGGCGGGCGAACGCCTCCAGCACCGCGTACATGAAGGGGTTCTGATCTTTGGTGACGGTTTGAAGGCGGGCGGTTTCGTTGGCGTGGACGACCGCCGGGATCTGCGCGCGGGCGAGATCGGTGACGCCGGAGGCCATCGACATGAACGGGGCATCCTGGCCGAGGGTGAAGTAATCGGCCGCACGGTCGGCGAGAACCATTGGCGCGAACGGCCGAAACGGCTCGCGAAATTTCACGGTGGCGTTTAGCCGATAGACCACGCCATCATTCAGCGGGGAGGCGAGGATGGACCGATTCCCCAGCGCGCGGGGGCCAGCTTCGATCCTTCCTTGAAACAGTCCGACGATGCGGCCACGCGCGAGCTGCTCGGCCAGGTGTTCCGCCAGATCCTCGGACACGTGGTGCACCGTGAGATCGGACCACGGCGTCAGGTCGAGTTCCGGATCGGGGAAGCACGGCCCCAGATAGCATGCTCCGGCAATGCCGGACAGCGGTCGGCCCCCCTCGTCGAGGTGGGCTGCCGCGGCGGCACCGATGGCGGTCCCCGCGTCTCCCGGTGCCGGGGGCACGAAGACCTCCTCGAAGATCCCAGCGTCGATGATCCGGCCGATGCTGACACAGTTGGTCGCCACTCCCCCGCCAACGCACAGGCGGCGTGACTTGGTCAAAGTCTGGGCAGAGCTCGCCAGATGCAGGATGACCGCGTCGGTGCGCTCTTGCAGAGCGGCGGCCAGATCGCGGTGGACTTCGCCGATGGGGGCCTGCGGATGACGGGACGGGCAGGTTTCTGCGAGGAAGCGAGGCGACAGGCGCGGATAGCCGGAGGACAGCACTCTGATGGGAAAGAACGCGGGATCCAGGGTGAACCCGTTCGGCGACAGACGGATGGCACGGGTGAACAGGTCACGGAAGCGGCCCGGATCGCCCAGGGCGGCCAGGGCCATGACGGTGCCTTCCTCATCGCCGCGCCGCCAGCCCAGATGTTCGGTGACGGCGCCGTAGACATAGCCGAGCGAAGCAGGGTCGTTTATGGCGTGCAGCGTATGGAGCCGGGGCTGGCCGGGAGCGCACTGGCGGGCGGCAGCGATCGTGGTGGTCTGCGTTTCGCCCAGGCTGTCCACCACAAGTACGGCGGCGGAGTCCCAGCCGGAGGCCGCGAACGCGTACATCTGGTGGGTCCGGTGATGTGGAACCGGCCACACTCGCGCTCGCGGGAATCGACGGCCCAGTACGCGAGCCCTCTGTACGGTGCGCAGGCCAACTTTGGTGAACCCGGCCACACGGGGCAACACTCGCCTTCGGTTGTCGGCCGAGCGCAGTAGGCGGATCGTGTCAGGGAAGGCTGCCAGGTAGCTGGGGCCGTGGAAGTTGTAGGCGACCGTAGTCACATCCGCTGCGGTGATGCCTGCCTCCGCCAGGAGCCACTGGACGGCGTGGCGAGGGTAGTCCTTGGTGTGCTTGGTCTGCGATAGGCGTTCTTCCTCGACGAACCCGATCAGTTCGCCGTCGATCAAGAGAGCCGCGGAGGAGTCGTGCGTGAAGGAGCACAGGCCCAGCACTGCCGAGAGAGCGGATGTCGTCATCAGGCTCACCGGGCCCGGGCCGTCGTCTTCGCCCGTGACCGGAGCTCCTCATACCATGCGCGCAGCGCCTTCCCCAGCGGTCCCGTGATCTGGTCGGCGGCGTTCTGGGCGTCGGTGCGATCGCCGCTCTTCCAGAGCCGGTAGCTGCGTAGCACCTCGGCCGCGCTGTCCCAGCCAGGATGGCCGGTCGGCTTGCCTGCCTGAACCCCTTCGAGCAGGACGTCGAAGCCTTTCCACGGCGTCTCCAGCACAGGGAGCTCTGGGCACGCGGGCACCGTCTCCAGAGCGGCGGCCCGTTCAACGTCCCGCTCGTAAAGGTGGAGGGAGCCGACGTGATGGTGGTAGTCGCCGAGCTCCACGTCCAGCCATCCGGCCATCAGCTCGTGCAGGGTGGTGGTGAAGAACAGGTCGTATGGGAGTCCGACCCACACATCCTGACCGCGCATGGTGGTGGACATGTGCAGCCGCCCTTTCCGCAGGTGGAAGCAGAAGCCCAGGGTGCACGGCACGTCCCGATGCCCGGCAGCGTCCTGCGCCGGGTCGTACAACTGGATGAGCGCGCGACGAGAGTCCGGATCGGCTTTCAGGATGTCGATGACCCGTGCCAACTGGTCGATACCTTCGCCCCAGCGGCGCATCCGCGGTCCGTAGGCGCCGCGTAGGACTCCATCGTCGGCGTACTGGCGGAGGCGGTCGTTGAAGTCGAAGATCCAAGGATCATTGGAGCCGGACAGGATCCACACGGTCTCGGCGATGGCGAAAGCCGGGTTGAGGATGCGGGCTGTCGAAGGGAGAAGAAACCGGGCCCGTGGTCGGGTGAGCCGGATGTTCACATTCAGGACTTCTCGCGTGGCCATGCCACGGGGACTGACGATCTGCCCGCCGTTCATGGTCAGTGCCACCGCGCCGGTGAACAACTCGGCGACGCTGTCGCCCGTCAAGGTCGTCATCAGGGGTTCCTTCCTGGCCCGTCGCCGGCTGGGCAGCAGTCACGGGCATCGTTGTCGGCAATGCAAGGCGATGCTCAGCTCGACAGACCGAACGCGAGCTTTGCGACGGCAGCGGCGGTCGCACCTCCCCAGCGGCATACCGTGTGCTTCGCCTCGTCTGAGACGAGCACCAGATGAGCGAACTCAGCCAGGCGGGACAACCGGCGGCGATATCGGCAGCGTCCGTGCATGCGTGCGTCGCCCCGAGTTCGGCCAGGCCCAGGGTTCGTTCGCCGGACAGTTGTAGCTCAAGCACGGGCACGTCCAGCAGTATCGCTTCGATGCCACAGGTGGAGGAGATCGTCACGCGCCTGTTGAGGCGCGACGGTGATCGGGCCAGAAGCCTTTGCAAACGGTGTCCATGCCGAGAGGGCGAGTAGCTTGCGCACCACCTGGGCGACCGAGCGTCGCACCGGCACTTGGTGGATATGCAGCCACGAGGCGCGACCCGGTGTCGCCGCCAGCGCTGAGGCGAACGATTCGAGCGCAACCATCACCTGCTCGACGTGCCGCTTGACCTCTCGAGGATGAGCCGGGTTTGCGTCGAGCTCTTCCACCGTGATGCGAGGAGCCGTCGAGGGCCTCAGGTCGCCGATGTGCATCAAGCCCCAACTCGGCGTACCAGGCGATTGCCCGGTGAAGAGCAGCGTGAGGTTGCCGGTTGTCATCGTCTGGTGAGCAGAGGGGGCGATCACAGTCGCGGTCCTCCTCCATTGGGGACTATCGGTTTAGGAGAAATCAGGGGAGGTCACAGGTCATGCGGCAGAGTGCGGCCGTCGCGACGCAGGAAGGCGGTGATCTGCTTTCCGTCTGCGGCAACGGGAGAAACGGTCCATGACGAGGCCACGGCCGAGACGATCCGCAGGCCGCGCCCGTCTTCCTGGTCGTCAAGAGCGACCCGGGGCGCAGGTACTACTGGGGAACTGTCCTGGAGGCGGACTCCCACTGCGTCCGGCCACAGTTCCAGGATCAGCGTGATCTTCTCGATGTCCCTACGCGCGGCATCGGCGAGTTCCTCCAACCGCCGATGTCCGTGACGGAAAGCGTTGGTGGCGAGTTCGCTGACGACGAGCGTGGCATCCTCGACGAGATTGTGCTCTCCCCACGTGCGCAGAGTCTCGGCTGTGAAGTCACGCGCCTTCTTCGGCGCAAGCGGATCAGTGGCCATCTCCAGCTGAGCGCGAGCGGTGAGAGCCGGAGACGCCGCGCTGACGGTGACGCTTCTGGCTGCGTCCTCAGTCAGCCCGCCCTGGCTACGCCGCCCTGCCTGCGGTTCTTCCCGCAACAAGAGCGCTGCGGGCGGAAGGGGTCGGGAGGTGCCGTCGAAGGCCATGAGGGCGATTCCTTCCTGAGGCAGGTGGCTTGGCACTGTGAGTCAGCAGCCATCACCGTTCGAAGCGGTTGGGTGCCGTCCCAAGGAAACCGCCCGGCTGGGCGACGCGGAAGGACGCATGGCGGGTGTTCGCGAGCACGCCGGGGTGTACGACGGTGGTATGAAGCGCTGGAGCAGCCATTTCCAGCCGATCCATCCGCGGAATTCCCGTGATTACGCACTCACCAGGAGTCACCCAACAAGATCGTTAGAATGTACACACAGAGAGGAGCACGTCGTGAATGACGATCGCGCCGACCCGAATCGCAGGGGTGGTTTCGGGCTGACCGGACGACGTGTTGTCGTCACTGGCGGATCTCGTGGGCTGGGCGAACAGGTCGTGCGGCGTTTGGTGGCTGAAGGCTGTTCGGTGGCGACGTGCGCTCGCAACGAGGAACGCCTCCGTCAGCTGGCGAACTCCCTGGGTAATCAGGGTAGAAGCGCGCTCTACACCAAGGCACTCGATGTAACCGCGTCCGACATGCTGGAGGAGTTCGTCATCGAGGCGGCGGTCCACTTCGGCGGATTGGACGGTGTCGTTGCGTGCGCCGGCGGGGCGAAGGGCGGGGCGCTCGGCTCAGCGACAGCTGAGGATTGGGCGACGACGTGGGAGCTGAATGTCGGGCACGCGGCGCGGCTCATCTCGGCCGCCGCTTCCCATCTCCGCGCGGCGGGCGGCGGAGCCGTCGTGATCGTCTCATCGATCTCGGGCTGGAAACCCGGACCTCAGGCCCAGTACGGAACGGCCAAAGCCGCACAGATCCACCTGGCCACCTCCCTGGCGAGGGAGCTTGGAGCCGACGGGATCCGGGTCAACGCCGTCTCTCCAGGCTCCATGCTCATCCCGGGCAAGCGGTGGGATCGGATGCGGAGCGAAGACCCTGAAGGATTCGCCGCATTCACACGAGAGTTCCCCTTCGGACAGTTGGTGGATCCCGCGGAGGTCGCGGCAGTGATCGCCTTCCTGCTCTCCGATTCGGCGAATGGCATTTCTGGGGCGAACATTCCCGTGGATCGGGCACAGAACGCGCCGACCCCGGACGGGTACTGACCTCAGGCCGCGCCCAGCACGGGCTGGGCCTGCCGCTCGAATCGACGTACCAGCGGTTCCGCGCCGTGCGGCTCCAGCCGCATGCGGAAGTCACGCAGTGCCTGCACGGAGCGTTCGGACTTGACGGTGCCAAGCAAGTTCAAGGCGGTGGTGGCCGCGTCGATGGCCTCCTCCAGGCGCCGCTGTTGCAGATGCGCGGTGGCCAGGACGGATTGGCTGATGGCCTGGCGTCGCCTCCGGTCAGCGTTGGCGCGTACCGAATCGTCGGCTAGGTGTTCGGCGCGGCGGGCGTCGCCCAGGTCACGGAAGCAGTGGGCGGCTTCGGCATCGAGATAGTGGTGGTCAAGATAGCGGACCCAGGGCGACTCATTCTCGGGTCCGCTGCTCGCATCGAGGGCAGCCTCGGCGGCCTTCAACGAGGCGGCGGCCTTCAACGAGTGGTTGAGCGCGGCGTGCCCGCGGGCGGCCATGATGTGCAGCCGCATCAGGCCCAGAGGGCTTCCAGCGTTCTTGGCGGTGACCAGCCCGCTGCGAGCGAGGGCGATTCCCTCGTCGGGACGGCCAAGACCGGTGGCCAAATGGGACAGACCAGCCAGAATCTGTCCACCTAGCACACGGTCCCCGCCTTCCGCGCAGAGCCGTAACGCTTGGACCATGTATCGCTCGGCCAGCCCGTACTCCGCCGAGTCATACGAACTCCAGCCGGCCATGGCGGCCAGCTTCGCTGCCGCGGTGAACAACTGACCACGCTGACGCCCAGGTGTTCCTGACCGCTGCAGCATCGGGACGACCTCGGTGCTGAGGTAGTGCACGACACTGCTGCGCACGTGTCCGCCACCGAAGCGATTGTCCATCTCGTCGAACATTGCGATCATCGCGTAGACCCGCTCAGCGGGCCCACCGCTCGTGACGGCGGCCAGGTGGGTGGCCTGCTCATCCTCAAGCAGCCAAAGCAGCCAGCGGCGCTGAGGGTCCATCAAGGCGGTGGCGACGAAGGGCACGCTACCGAGGAGCGCGCGACGAGAAACATCGGTGGAGCCGAGTTCAGCGAGCATGTGCAGTGTTTCACCCACCTCTTCAACATAAGCCAGCGAGCGGGCCACCACAGGACGCTGAGGCTCTGCCAGGAATCCGATGTCTGAGGGGCTGAGCGCCCGCCCGAGCCGTTCGGCCAGCGCAGCGGCGATAAATTCCGGGGCGTGCCCCCGGGGGTGCATACCTTGTAGCCAACGGGTGACAGATGCCTTGTCATAGCGCGTGATCACGCCTTGACGGCTCGCCAGCTCGTTCACCCGACGCGCGAGTGCGCCATGGGAACACCCTGCCTCGGAGAGGATCGCAGCCAGCGTTGCGTTGCCCCCGAGAAGCACCCTGTCACCGCCCATGAGTTGATGATGCCTGCCTAAGTGGCGTTCACCCAGTATTCAGGCCCGGGGCAGGGCCAATACAACCCCTCGTACAACCGGACACCCACTTCTAAAACAGTCGGCAATGCTGATCAAGGACGGGCCGCCGTGCTCGGCGCGGGTATGTCCTGCCCCGCAGAATCACTCGTCTTACGAAGACCTCCTCGGCCCTCACTGCATGTGCCGCAGATGCTTGACGCCCAGCTTCTCCCGGCCGACCCGGTCGGCGGCATCCCAGGTATCCAGCTCCATCCGGACCCGCCGCAGCACCAGCGTCGTCCCGCCGCGCAACCACGCGGGGCCGGAGCTCCCTCTTCGGCTCGCCCGCGCAGGCGGCGCCCGACCCCGGAGCGGTCGACGCGGCGGTCGCCTCGATCACGGCCCGCTACACGACCCCAGTGGTGACCTCCACCGCGACCACCGTCAACGTCGAGTTCGACGACCACGCCGGCAACCACTACGCCTAGCACGTCGTGCATCCTCGGCGCCGCCATCGAGGGCGCCTGGGCCTCCTCGGCGAACGCCTACTACAACCGTGGGAACTGCATCTACATCAATGAGCCGTACCAGACCGTGGGCGAGCACCACGAACACGGCTGCTGACCCGACGGTTCGCTGAACGCACGCCGGCGAAAGCCACGGGCTTCCTCGAGGCACGCTCCGATTTCTCAAACGGACACCCTTTCCTACAGGGCTCTCGCGGGGCGGGGGAGGAGGGCGAAGGCGCCTAGGTAGAGGAGGCCGGCTACCACCAGGAGGCCCTCGTAGCCGATGACGAGGGCGAGGTATTCGAGGCAGCCGCCGAGGATGGCGCCGAGGAGGTTGGCGCCGAAGGCGACGGTCGCGTCGGCGGTGTCGGCGAAGCGCTTGGCGAAGACCACGTTGGCCGCGAAGATCGGCATGAACGCGACCACCACCGCGACCAGGGCCCGCAGCGGCAGGGGCAGGCCGAGCAGCCAGGAGTTGGGCACCAGGGCGGCGACCACCAGGCCGCCGAGCAGGATGGCGTACATGACCGGCAGCGGCGGCGTGCGGAAGCGCCGGGTCACCTCCACCGCGGCCAGCACCGCCACGAGCACCCCGGCGAACACGATGGCGTTGACCACCCACGTCGTGCCGAACAGCAGCGCGAACCCGGTGACGTTCTTGGTCTCCAGCAGCAGGAACGAGACGCCGAGCAGGAACAGGTCGGCGTAGGGGCGCATGCGGCGGAACGGCCCGGCGACCGCGCGGACCGCGACCACGCTCACCAGCAGGATCAGCCCGAGCGCGATGAGGTAGATGGACGGGATGTCGCGCCCGTGGAGGTAGAGGAACGGGCGGTCGTCCACCGCCGGGGGCGGGGTGTCGGCCTTGGCGCCCGCCCACTCGCTGACGCAGTGCTGCGCGTCGGGGGTGACCCCCGCGGTGATCACGGCCTGCTGCCCGGAGCCGACCTCGTCCACGCACGGCTTGTGGCCGAAGGCGGCCTGCGCGGTGGAGGCGAGCCGGTCGACCAGCCACTGCTCGCGGTAGTAGTTGTACATCGAGAACGCGCCGCCCGGCTTGAGGTGGTCGCGCGCGGCGCGCATGGCCTCCTGGGTGAACAGGTAGCTCTCCAGGCGGAGCGAGCTGGCCCCGGAGACCAGGGTGAGCGAGTCGGGCAGGGCGAACAGGATGAGGTCGTACTTGTTCCCGGTGCGCTCCAGGAAGGCCCGGCCGTCGGTGATGTGGGTGGTGACGCGCGGGTCGCTGTAGGGCTGGTCGGGGTGGTAGGTGCCGCCGAGCTCCCTGAGCTTGGGGTCGATCTCCACCGCGTCCACGTGCTTGGCGCCCTTGGACAGCGCGATGGCGACGTCGGTGCCGCTGCCGGCGCCCACGATCAGCACGTCGTCGAGGCTCGCCGCCGCCGCCCGCTCGTACGGCAGGGCGTACTGGCGCTCCCACTGCAGGCGGTTGGCCGCGGGGATCGCCTGCTGGTGCGGGATGCCGTTGACCGCGATGTTCATGATGGGGACACCGCTGAAGTCGGTGCGCTCGTAGGTCACCTTGTAGTACGGGGACCACAGCGTGCCCGGGGTGAGCGTCTCAACGGTGAGGGCGCCGACGATCACCAGCGAGGGCACGACGACCAGCCCGACGTAGCGGGTCAGGGAGCGGGGCTGGAGCAGCGCCCCGTAAGCGATGGCCGCGATCAGTCCCCAGGCGACGGGCGGCGCGCCCGCGAACGACAGCAGCGAGAACATCGCGATGCCGGTGAGGCTGCCGACGAGGTCGTAGCGGTAGGCCTCCAGCCGGGGAAGCTGGGGGAAGCACCTGCCGACCAGCTCCGCGGGGCCCATCAGCACCAGCGCCGCCGCCGCGAACACGACCGGCAGGATCGCCCAGGCGGGCGGCCCGCTCGTGGACAGGCTGGTGAAGTAGAGGACGCCCTCGGTCTCGCGGTTCACCGTCACAGGGAAGAACAGGACGATCAGCACCAGCCCGGCGAGGACGACCGGCGAGTAGTACGGCTGCCTGGTGGTGCGCCCGACCCGGAGGAACCCCAGCCCGATGCCCAGGAAGGACCCCAGCAGCACGAAGTTCGTGAAGTAGCTGAGGTGCACGATGTTGGAGCCGGTCCAGCGAATCAGCGCCAGCTCCAGGAAGAGCATGAACGCACTGGCGAGCACCAGCCTCGGCCGCACCGCGAGCCAGTGGTCTCCTCCTGTACCGGATTCGGGACGAGACGGCATGTCTACCTCGGCGATCATGCGTCTCAACGTAGCCAACCGCCGCGCCCGGCGGAAGCCTTACGCGCGACCACATCGAGGCGAGGGAGGCCCGGAAATTTCCCACGATGCTTCGCAGGCCTTCGTGGTGTATTGCACGATGGCACGACATTTCTGCTGGTAGACGCGGTGCGGCCGGATGCTGGAACGTTGTGGCGTCCGGTCTTCGCGATCTCAGGGTGGTGTCCTCATGCGGGTCCTGATCCAGCTCCGTCCCTCTCCCGACGTCGTGGCCGCCGTCGCCGCCCCCCACCTCGCCGCGACGACCGCCGACGTCACCGACGGGCTTCCCGGGGTCGCGCTCGACCACTCGTTCACCCCGGTCGCGCTCCCCCGTGCCCAGCCCGCCACTCTCGGGGGCGACCCGCTGTCGCTGCACCAGCCGCTGGTCTTCTCCATGGCGCCCGGGGAGGCCTCGGTCCTGGTGAGGGGCGAGATCTCCGACGACGTGAGCTCCGCGCGCCTGGCCCTGCTGCCCGGCCGCCATCGGGACGTGGTGGGCATCTACGCCGACCCCGTCATCGAGACCAGCCTCACCTGCGGCGGCACCCCTCCCGTCGGCACCTGGCAGGACGTCGCCCGCCTGCTCGACGTGACGCGGCTCCGCGCCGAGGGGTACGACGGCACGGGCGTGGCGCTCGCGGTGTGCGACACCGGCATCAACGCCGACCACGTCACCCGCCGGCTGGGCAGGGAGATCACGATCGACGCCGACCGTAGCTGGAACCCCGGCGGCGTCACCGGCAAGGCCGGGTCGTTCGCCGTCGACCACGGCACGATGTGCGCCTTCGACACGCAGATCGCCGCACCGGGAGCCTCTCTCATCGATATCCCGGTCCTGCTGTCCAGGCGGCAGGGGGGCACGGCCATCGACGGCCTGCTCTCCGACGCGGTGGCGGCGTTCGCCCACCTGCGCACCGTCCTCGAGGCGCAGCCCGCCGCGAGCAGGGCGCTGGTCATCAGCAACAGCTGGGGGTCGTTCTCTCCCGAGTGGGACCTCGCCCCCGGGCAGCCGGGGAACTACTCCGACAACGCGGCCCATCCCTTCAACATCATCGTCGGCAGCCTGGAGCAGGCCGGGGCCGACATCCTGTTCGCGGCCGGCAACTGCGGGTCCGAGTGCAAGGACCGCCGGTGCGGCTACTCGGGCCGTCCCATCGTGGGCGCCAACTCCCACCCGCAGGCCCTGTCCATCGGCGGGGTCGACACCAACGGCGAGCGGGTGGGCTACTCCTCGCAGGGGCCGGGGCGGCTGAGCGACCGCAAGCCCGACATCTGCGCCTACACGCACTTCTCCGGGTCGAAGGCCTTCGGCGACGACCAGCCGGACTCCGGCACCTCGGCGGCCTGCCCGGTGGCGGCCGGGCTCGTCGCCGCGATCCGCACCCGCTGGCCCGCCTCCCAGCTTCCGCCCGCCCAGCTCCGCACGCTGCTCCACCGCACGGCCGACGACCGCAGCGACGTGGGCTTCGACTACGACTACGGGTACGGCATCGCCGACACCCGGGCGATCCTCAGGGTGCTCGAACGACGAGCCATGAGAATTCCGGTGTGAGAAGGCCCGCGCGCACGGGAGGCGTGGGGGGCGCGTACCGTGGGGGGCATGGTGCTGGTCACGGTACAGCTCCCGCGGGACGCGACTCTGGAACAGGCCATGCGTCAGCTGGGCCTGAGCGAGGACGAGGTGGACACCGCCTTCGGCCTGGTGCCGCTCGTCCCCGAGCAGGGCCTCTACGCGGTGCGCGTCACCGAGGCCGCCGGCGACCGCGTCACCCCGGCGGCGGGCGGCCCCTTCTCCGACCCCCCGATCGAACCCTACGGGCCGTCCAACTGACTTTGACCTAGCGCTTGCTAGGGGCTAGCCTTGGCCGGGCCGACGAGGGCCGGAGCCGGACACGAGGTCGCCATGGTGCAGCAGCAGCCGTCCAGCGGCGGGGTCGTCCGCCGCGTCAGCGTCGCGCTCCGCCCGTTCTTCCAGTGGCTCGCGACCACCCGGGGCTTCTCGCTGGTGGGACCCAAGATCGTGCCGCCCGTCGACCGGTTCCTCAACCGGGTCAGCGGCGGGCGCGTCCTCATGGGCGACCAGATGGTCCCCCACCTGCTGCTGACCACGACCGGCAGCAAGAGCGGCGAGCCCCGCCGGTCCCCGCTCGCCTGCCTGCCCGAGGAGGACGGCGCGTTCCTGGTGGCCGGGAGCAACTTCGGCAAGGAGCGCCACCCCGCCTGGAGCGGCAACCTCATCAAGAACCCTCGGGCCATGGTGACCTTCCGCGGGCGCGTGATCCCGGTCACCGGCCACCTGCTCGCCGGCGCCGACCGCGAGCGGGCGTGGCAGGACCTCACCCGCCATTGGCCGGTGTACGACGGCTACACCGAGCGCTCCGGTCGCGAGCTCCGCGTCTTCCGCCTCTCACCGCGCACGGGCACGCCCTAGGGACGTACGCGGGGACGCGCGAGCGGCCTGCGACACACCCGTACAGACTCTAGGATCTTGCGCATTCCGATCTTCCGATTCAGGAGTGCTCATCCCCATGCGTGATCGTGTTCGGCAGGCCCTCGAATCGCAGTGGTTCCAGCGCGCGATCATCGCCGTCATCGTGGTCAACGCGGCCACCCTGGGCGTGGAGACCTCGCCCTCGGCGCTCGCGTCGTACGGCACCGTGCTCCACGTGGTCGACCGCGCCGCGCTTTACGTGTTCGTCGCGGAACTGCTGGCGAAGATGTACGTCTACCGGGCGCGCTTCGTGCGGGACCCGTGGAACCTCTTCGACACCGTCATCGTGGCCGTCTCGCTCATGCCGACGGCGGGCGGGCTGTCGGTGCTGCGAGCCCTGCGCATCCTGCGGGCGCTGCGGCTGATCTCGGTCGTGCCCAGCCTGCGCCGGGTGGTGTCGGCGCTGCTCACTGCGGTTCCCGGCATGGCCTCGATCGCCCTGCTGCTGGCCCTCGTGCTCTACGTGGCCTCGGTGATGGCCACCAAGCTGTACGGGACGGCCTCCCCCGACTACTTCGGCGACCTGCCGACCTCGCTGTTCACGCTGTTCCAGACGATGACCGGCGACGGCTGGTCGGACATCAACAGGGACGTCATGGAGCACCACCCGTCGGCGTGGGTGTTCTTCGTGATATTCGTGCTGATCTGCACGTTCGTCGTGCTGAACCTGTTCATCGCCGTCGTCGTGAGCGCGATGGAGGAGGAGCACCAGCGGGAACGCGGGCCCGGCGACTCCGGCGGCTCCGTCGCCGCCGAGCTGGCCGCGCTGCGCGCCGAGATCGCGGCGCTGCGCGAGGCCATGCCGACGCCCGAGGGCGCCTCCTCCATGCGCTGACGCGGCCGGCTCAGCGGGAGTAGTGCTCGACGACGAGCTGCTCGTCCACCAGGACGGGCACCTGCTGGCGCTCGGGCCTGCTGAGCAGCGTGAAGGTCAGCTCGCCGAGGTCCACGTCCAGGTAGGGCGCGGTGATCTCGTCGGCGTAGGTGCCCTCGGCCGCCGCCACGAACGGCTGAGCCGACCGTGACTTGGGCCGCACGGCGACGGTCTGGCCGGGCCGTACGAGATAGCTGGGGATGTCGACCTTGCGCCCGTCCACGGTGATGTGGCCGTGGTTGACGTACTGGCGGGCGGCGTAGATGGACGGGGCGAGCCCGGAGCGGAGCACCAGCGAGGCGAGGCGGCTCTCCAGCAGCGAGACCAGCTCGGCGCCCGATCGTCCGGGCCGGCGCAGCGCGAGGCCCCAGTACCTCCTCATCTGCTTCTCGGAGACGTCGTAGTACCAGCGCAGCTTCTGCTTCTCCATCCGCCGCAGGCTGTAGTCGCCCGCCGCGCGGCGGTTGGTCTTGCGGCCGTGTTCGCCCGGCGGGTAGGGCCGCTGCTCGAAGTAGCGCACGGCCTTTCTGGTGAGTGGAAGGCCTGCCCGCCTGGACAGGCGCACCTTGGGTCCGGTGTAGCGCACGATGACCTCGCTGTGATTAGGTATGCCTAAGTAAGGGAAGCCTAACCTTAAATTGCCGTGCGACGCGAACCAGCAAGGAGCCCACGCCATGCACGTGACGGTCCCCCCCATCTCCGAACGTATCCGGAGCCTCGCCACGGCCTCCGCGCCGACCCACGTCTCGCTGGACGGCTCGGCGCACGCCGCCAGGGGTGGGGTCGACGCCGCCGGCCGGCCGCTCCTGCTGGTCAAGCCGGGCGAGCCGCTCCAGGCGATCCCCGCCGCAGACGACGTGGTGGTCACCGTGGACCTCGCGGCCACCCGCGTCCTCGGCGGGGTGGAGCACCCTCGCGGCCTGCTCAAGGTGCACGGGTGGGCGCAGGCCGTGCCCCCGGAGGAGGCCAGGGACGCGGCGGTGACCGTGGCGGGACGGTGCCCGGACGAGGCGCTGTTCGCCGCCGTCGAAGGAGACCCCGACGGCCCGCGCCTGTTCCGCGTCGACGTCGGCTACGTGATCTACCTGACGGGCCAGGAGTCCGGGATGCTGGACGCCGAGGACTACCTCGGCGCCGGGCCCGACCCGTTCCTCGACGCGGCCGAGCGCATCCTGCGCCACGTGAACGAGTCCCACCGCGACCAGCTCCAGCGGGCCGTCCACCGCATGCTCGGCGAGCCCGCGCCCGAGGCCTGGCTGTGGGAGCTCGACCGCTACGGGGTGACCGTGCGCTCGGGCATCGAGGACCCGACGCTCATCCGGGTGCCCTGGCCCTCACCCGTCGACGGCCCCGAGGCCCTGGAGCAGGCCCTGAGCTGCCTGATCTGCGCCCACTGACCGGCCGCTACCCGCCCGAGCCCACCGGGTGGGACGGCCGCGGGTGCTGCGCGGCCTCGAACGGCCCCGTGCCGTCGATGGCGGCGTCGACCATCTCGGGGGCCAGGATGTGGTCGATCACCATGACCGCGCAGCCGGTGATGCCCGCGCCGGCCCCGAGCCGGCTGCGTTCGATGCGCAGGCTCCGGGTGGACAGCGCCGTGGAGCGCCGGTAGACGACCTCGCGCACGCTGGAGACCAGCGGCTGGAAGTTCTCGGCGACGTCGCCGCCCAGGACCACCACGGCGGGGTTGAGCAGGTTGACCGCGCTCGCGATCACCTCCCCGAGCAGCCGCCCGGCCCTGCGCACGACGGTCATGGTCTCGGCGTCGCCCGCGCGCACCAGCGTGACCACGTCCGACAGCGAGAAGACCTCCCGGCCCCTGGCCCGCAGGTCGCGCAGGATCGCGGTGCCGCTCGCCACCGAGTCGACGCAGTCGATGTTGCCGCACCGGCACAGCACTCCCCCGCCGTCGCGCACGGGGATGTGGCCGATCTCCCCGGCCGCGCCGAGCGCCCCGCGCAGGATCTCGCCCCCCGCGATCACCCCGGCGCCGATGCGGGTCGACACCTTCACGAACAGCAGGTCGGCGACCTCCCGCGCGTACGCCTCGTGGTACTCGCCCATGGCGATGACGTTCACGTCGTTGTCCACGAAGACGGGCACCGGGTAGCGCGCCGAGATGAGCGGCGGGATCACCACGCCGGTCCAGCTCGCCATCACGCGGGCGCTCTCGGTGCGCCCCGCCGCGAACTCGACGGTCGCGGGCACGCCGAGGCCGGCGCCCCGCACGACCGACATCGGCCGGTCGCCGAGCAGGTCGGCCCAGACGTCCATCAGCAGCGGCAGCACCACGTCCGGGCCGCGCTCGACGTCGATCTCCAGGTCGGTGCGGGCCAGCTCGGAGCCCGCGAGGTCGCAGAGGGCGATCTGCGTGCGGCTGGCGCCCAGCGAGGCGACGAGGACCACGCCGCCGGCCGCGTTGAAGGCGAGCCTGGCGGGGGGACGGCCGCCGGTGGAGGGGCCCTCGGTGTCCTCCACGACCAGGCCGTGTTCGAGGAGCCCGGCCACGCGCAGCGCGACGGCGGGACGCGAGAGCCCGGTGACCCTGCCGATGTCCGCCCGCGTGACCGCCTCACCGGTGCGTATGAGGTGGAGCACCTCGCCGCTGCTGGCGAGCGCGGAGGCTGATCGTCGACCCATCGGCTAAGTCAACCACACCTCTTTTGTAATCTGAAGTTCCTAAGTTCCTCATCTCAAATGCCAAAACTGCGGTTGTGCGCGACCAAAGATCGAGCTAGTGTCCGATCTGTCCTCAGTTGGTAGATCTACGGAGCTTTCCCCCGTGCCTGAGCCCGCGCCCACGACCTCGTCCGAGCCGTCGACCGTGCCCTCGACCGTGTCCGCGCCTTCCGCCCCGCCCCTGCCCTCCACCCCGGACGCGATCCCCGAGGTGTCCGGCCGCCCCACGGCGCACGTGGCCGACCTGATCGTGTTCGGCGGCACCGGCGACCTCTCGATGCGGAAGCTGCTCCCCGCGCTGTATCACAGCGACCGCGACGGACGGCTCGCGCCGGAGACCCGCATCATCGCCATGTCGCGCGGCGGGCTGACCGACGCCGACTTCCGCGGCAAGGTCGAGGCCGAGGTACGGCCCGGCCTGCACGCCGACGAAGCCGAGGGATGGGACCGGTTCCTCCGGCGGCTGCACCACGTGTCCGTCGACGTGGGCGGCCCCGACCACGCCGGCTGGCGCGCGCTGACCCACCTGCTCGCCGGCCGGGAGAACACCGCGCGGATCTTCTACCTGGCCAGCCCGCCGATGACGTTCGGCCCGTTCTGCAGGGGCGTGCACGAGGCGGGCCTGGTGACCCCGCGCTCCCGGGTGGTGCTGGAGAAGCCGCTCGGCCG
Source organism: Sphaerisporangium viridialbum (assembly GCF_049674955.1). Classification (GTDB taxonomy): domain Bacteria; phylum Actinomycetota; class Actinomycetes; order Streptosporangiales; family Streptosporangiaceae; genus Sphaerisporangium; species Sphaerisporangium viridialbum. Next base: position 5,824,882 of record NZ_CP187232.1, read on the forward strand.
CGACCTGGCGGGCGCGCGGCGCATCAACGACGAGGTCGGCGCCATCTTCGAAGAGCACCAGATCTTCCGCATCGACCACTACCTGGGCAAGGAGACCGTCCAGAACCTGCTCGTGCTGCGCTTCGCCAACGCGTTCCTCGAGCCGATCTGGAACTCCCTGTGGATCGACCACGTCCAGATCACCGCGGCGGAGTCCGTCGGCACGCCGGGGCGGCGGGGGTACTACGACCACGCGGGCGCGCTGCGCGACATGGTGCAGAACCACCTGCTCCAGTTGCTGTGCCTGGTCGCGATGGAGCCGCCGTCACGCAACGACCGCGAGTCCATCCGCGACGAGAAGGTCAAGGTCCTGCAGTCGCTGCGGCCGATCGCCGGCACCGAGGCCGACCGGTTCACCGTGCGCGGGCAGTACGTCGCCGGTCGGTCGCGCGGGCAGGCCGTCCCGGGGTACCTCGACGAGCCCGACCAGACCGCGCCCACCGACGCCTCGCGCCGCGTGGAGACGTTCACCGCGATCCGCGCCGAGGTGAAGAACTGGCGCTGGGCGGGCGTGCCCTTCTACCTGCGCACCGGCAAGCGGATGCCGTACCGCCGCTCGGAGATCGTCGTCCAGTTCAAGGACGTGCCGCACTCGATCTTCCCCGGAGGCGGGCCCAACCGGCTGGTGCTGCGGCTCCAGCCGAGCGAGGGCATCCACCTGCACATCATGGCCAAGGAGCCGGGCGCGGGCGAGGTCGTCCCCCGGCCCGTGCCGCTCAGCCTGAGCTTCGCCGACACCTTCCGCACCCGCGTGCCCGAGGCGTACGAGCGCCTTCTCATGGACGTGCTGTCGGGCAACCCGACTCTGTTCATGCGGCGTGACGAGGTCGAGGCGGCCTGGAGCTGGATCGACCCGATCATCGCTACCTGGGAGTCGTCGGCGGCGCTCCCCGAGACCTACCCTGCCGGTACGAGCGGCCCGGCCGCAGCCCACGAACTGCTCGGCCGCAGCGGCCGCGCCTGGCACGAGGAGGACCTGCCGTGAACCGCACCGTACAGGAGGTCACCGAGCGCCTCACCGAGCGCAGCCTGCGCAGCCGGACCGCGTACCTCGAGCGCGTCGGCGCCGCCGCCCGTGAGGCCAGGGAGCGCGGGCCCGCCCGGGCGAGCCTCGGCTGCGCCAACCTCGCCCACGGCTTCGCCGCCTGCTCCCCCGGCGACAAGCTGGCCCTGCGCGGCAACGAGAGACCCGGCGTCGCGATCGTGTCGTCGTACAACGACATGCTGTCGGCGCACCAGCCGTACGAGACCTACCCGGCGATCCTGAAGGACGCCGTGCGCGAGGCGGGCGGCGTCGCGCAGTTCGCGGGCGGCGTCCCGGCGATGTGCGACGGCATCACCCAGGGCCGCGCGGGCATGGAGCTGTCGCTCTACAGCCGCGAGGTCATCGCGATGGCCACGGCGATCGCGCTGTCGCACGACATGTTCGACGGCTCGCTGCTGCTCGGCGTGTGCGACAAGATCGTGCCGGGGCTGCTGATCGGCGCGCTGCACTTCGGCCACCTGCCCGCGATCTTCGTGCCGGCCGGGCCCATGCCCTCGGGGCTGCCCAACAAGGTGAAGGCGCGCACCCGCCAGCTCTTCGCCGAGGGCAAGATCGGCCGGGGCGCGATGCTGGACGCGGAGGCCAAGTCCTACCACTCCCCCGGCACCTGCACCTTCTACGGCACCGCGAACTCCAACCAGGTGCTCATGGAGGTCATGGGCCTGCACCTGCCGGGCGCGACGTTCGTCAACCCCGGCACCGAGCTGCGCGAGGGCCTCACCCGCGCCGCGGCCAGGCGCGTGGTCGAGATCACCGCGCACGGAGAGGAGTACACCCCGGTCGCCGAGGTCGTGGACGAGAAGGCCCTGGTCAACGCGGCCGTGGCGCTGCTGGCCACCGGCGGCTCCACCAACCACACCATGCACCTGGTCGCCATCGCGGCCGCCGCAGGCATCGAGCTGCTCTGGGACGACCTGGCCGCGCTGTCGGCGGCCGTCCCGCTGCTGACCCGCATGTACCCGAACGGCCAGGCGGACGTGAACCACTTCCAGGCGGCGGGCGGCATGCAGGTGATGATGGGCGACCTGCTCGACGCCGGGCTCCTCCACGAGGACGTGCTGACGGTCGCCGGGCGCGGCCTCGGCCTCTACCGCGGCGGGCCGGAGCTGAAGGACGACCAGATCGTCTGGGAGGAGCGGGCGACGGTGAGCGCCGACCTCGACGTGCTGCGCCCGGTCGCCGAGCCGTTCTCCGCCGACGGCGGCATCCACATGCTCAGCGGGAACCTCGGCCGCGCGGTCAGCAAGGTGTCGGCCGTTAAGCCCGAGCACCAGGTGATCGAGGCGCCCGCCAAGGTCTTCGACGACCAGGCCGAGCTGCTCGCGGCGTTCGCGGCGGGCGAGCTGGACGCCCAGGACTTCGTCGCGGTGATCCGCTACCAGGGCCCGAGCGCCAACGGCATGCCCGAGCTGCACAAGCTGACCCCGCCGCTCGCCGTGCTGCTGGACCGGGGGCAGCGGGTCGCGCTCGTCACCGACGGCCGCATGTCCGGGGCGTCGGGCAAGGTGCCCGCTGCCATCCACCTGTCCCCCGAGGCGGCGGACGGCGGCCCGATCTCGCTGGTCAGGAACGGCGACCCGATCCGGCTCGACTCCACGAGCGGCACGCTGGACCTCCTGGTCCCCGAGGCCGAGCTGGCCGCCCGCACGCCCGAGGGCAGGCCGCTGCGCGACGACGAGTGGGTGGGCACCGGGCGCGAGCTGTTCGCCGCCTTCCGCCGCGCGGCCGGCCCGGCGGAGCGCGGCGCCGGCATCTTCGCCGTCAACGGCGCGGAGGGCCGTACGGGAGGCTTCGCCCTCGACGGCGCCGAGGAGCGTACGGGCGCTCTCGCCGTCAACGGCGCGGAGGGGCGCGCGTGAGCCCGATCCCCCCGCCGTCCCCGGAGAGTCCCTGGCTGGTCGCCGACGTCGGCGGGACCAACGCGCGATTCGGGCTGGTCACCGCGCCCGGCGGGCGTCCGGGGACGGTCGCCGTGCTGGCCGGGGCGGAGTTCGACGGGCTGGCGGACGCGGTGCACTCCTATCTCGCGGACCACGCCGGCGGGGTGCGGGCGGCCGCCGCGTGCCTCGCCATCGCCGGCCCGGTGAACGCCGACCGCTACCGGCTTACCAACACCGGCTGGTCCGGCTCGGTCGGCGAGCTGGGGATCCCGCACGTCGAACTGCTCAACGACTTCGAGGCGCTGGCGCTGGCCCTGCCGCAGCTGGGGGCCGGCGACCTGGCCTCGCTCGGCGGCCCGCTCCCGGCCCCTGACATGGTGAAGACGGTGCTCGGCCCCGGCACCGGGCTGGGCGTCGCCGCGCTGGTCCCCGTGCGGGAGGGCTGGGTGCCCGTGCCTGGCGAGGGCGGCCACGTCTCGGTGCCCGCCGTGACCGCCCTGGAGATCGAGGTGGTACGGGCGCTGCGTGCCGACGGCATGTCGTTCGTGGACGCCGAGCATCTGCTGTCCGGCCCGGGGCTCGTACGGCTGCGCCACGGGCTCGCGCTGGTGGAGGGCACCCCCGTGGCCCCGCTCGCCGCCCCGGAGATCGTCGCGCGGGTGGACGATTCACTGTGCGCGCGTACGGTTGAAGTGTTCTGTGGGCTTCTGGGGAGCTTTGCCGCTAATGTCGCCCTGACGTTGGGCGCGCGCGGCGGGGTGTATCTCGGGGGTGGGATCGTGCCGAGGATCGTCAGGCGCATGCGGGAGAGCGACTTCCGGCGGCGCTTCGAGGCCAACCTCGTGCTGTCCGACTACCTGAGCGAGATCGCGACCACGGTGATCGTCGCCGAGCAGCCGGCGCTGACCGGCGCCGCGGCCTGGCTCGCCCAGCGTGTGGCCGGGCGCGAGGCCGGCGTCCCCTCCTCGCGACCCCCGCACCCATTCCCCGAAGCCGACCCGTCGGTTACCCCTGCAACAAGGAGCGCGGCCCCGTGACCATCCTCGATCTCGCCCCTGTCATCCCGGTCGTCGTGATCGACGAGGTGGAGACGGCGGTCCCGCTCGCCCGGGCGCTCGTGGCGGGCGGCCTTCCCGTCATCGAGGTGACGCTCCGCACGCCGTGCGCCCTGGACGCCATCGCCCGGATCGCAGCCGAGGTCCCGGACGCCGTGATCGGCGCGGGCACGGTCAGGACCCCGGCCGACGTCGTGGCGTCCACCGGCGCGGGCGCGCGGTTCCTGGTCAGCCCGGGCAGCACGCCCGTCCTCCTGGACTCGATGCTGGACAGCGGCGTGCCGTTCCTGCCGGGCGCGGCCACCGCCTCGGAGGTGCTGGCGCTCGCCGAGCGCGGGCTGACCGAACTGAAGTTCTTCCCCGCCGGACCGGCGGGCGGCGTCGCCTACCTCAAGGCGCTCGCCGGGCCGATCCCCGAGGTGCGGTTCTGCCCGACGGGCGGCATCCGGCTGGAGACGGCTCCTGAGTACCTGGCGCTGCCGAACGTCGGCTGCGTCGGCGGCACCTGGCTGACCCCGGCCGACGCGCTCGCCTCCGGCGACTACCCCCGGATCGAGAAGCTCGCCGCGGAGGCCGCCGCCCTGCGGAGCTGACCAGGGCCCGCGTCAGCCCTCGCCCGCGTCCACCCCTCCCTCGGGCCGCGGGCGACCGGCCATGGAAGCCGCCGCGACCCGGCGGGACGTTCATGGGACCAGGCTCGCGGGCGCCGCACCCGGCGCCCGCGAGCCCACCCCCGGATCAGGGGACGGGTATGGATGTCGTGGGCGTGTTGTAGCCGCGCAGGCGCAGGTAGGGGGCCTGCCCGCCGAGGTCGGCCGTCTGGTAGACGGCGGTGACGGTGGTGGACTCGCCCGGCCACAGGGACAGGTAGTTGCCGGTGTAGGTGACGGGCGTGACCTCGTTCCCGCCGTTGCCCGCGGTGATCTCGGGACGGACGAAGAACGCGAGGTTGGTCGCGCTGGTGTTGGTGAGGGTGATCGCGACGCTCTCCTGGCCGCCGGACGAGGTCCTCGACACGGCGGCGTTGAGATCGGGATTGGCGGGCAGGCTGTTCAGGCCGGTGAGGTTGGCATAGTTCTTGGGCGTCGTCCGGTACCAGTTGCTCTTGTTGCCGAGGGTGTCGGCCGTCGTGGAGTACCAGTACAGGTTGTCGCTCACCGTCGCCCCTCCCGCGTCCTTCACCCGCAGCCGGATGAAGTAGCTCGTCGACAGGCCGGTGACGGCGGGGATGGTCAGCACCTGGGTCGCGGAGTTGGCCGTGGCGGTGAAGGGCACGGAGGTCGTGTACTTCTGGGCCAGGTCCGGGATGTTGTACAGGGTCGCCGTCGCGGTCAGGCCACCGCGGGCCGCGAGGGTGGAGTTGACCACGAACACCTTCCTGGTGGCGTAGTCGTAGGCGATGTGCACCGGCTCGTTGGCCTTCTTGCTGCCGAAGTAGCCGCCGCCGGGCTTGAAGTAGTAGTCGTACAGGTTCCAGTGGACCGAGGGCCAGGCGCTGTTGAGCATCCAGAAGACGGTGCCGAACGACTGGGTGTACTCATGGGCGTTCCACGCCTCGAAGAACGCCCGGGTGTTCTCGTAGTTCTGCAGCTCGGCCTTGCGCGAGTAGTCGGCGGCCCCGGTGGCCGTGCCGTACCGGCTGTTGAGCCCGGTCGTGAACGGGGTGGTGTTGTCGAAGACGCTGCCCGCCTTGCCCGCGTGGTAGTTCCAGGCGGCGCCGATCGGCCACTGGTCGGCCGGGGCCAGGAAGCGCTGGAGGCTCTCCAGCGGCGGCGGGGACTCGGTGCCCTCCTCGCCCGTGGTGCCGAAGGCGCTGCCCGCCTTGGTGGTGTCCCACCACAGCACGGGCGGCTCCCACACGTACGGGCCGTCCATCTTCATCCCGGCGTTCGCGTTGGACCAGGTGGCGACGTTGTCCAGGGTGGGGTTCTGCCAGTGCAGGGCGGCGGCGGCGTTCTTGTACGCGGTCAGGTGGGCGGCGGTCGGCGGCTGGTCGCTGCCGTAGGTCCACAGGAAGGTGCTCGCGTGCGCGCGGGAGGCGCGCATCTGGGTGTCGAGGGACGCGACGGCGACCTGGGCCTGCTCCGCCGACCAGCCGCTGTCGTTCTCCCAGGCGCTGCAGCAGACGAATCCGGGCATCACCATGACGCCGGCCTTGTCGGCCAGGTCGTAGAGCTCCTCGTTGCCGAGGGTGCCCTCCAGGCGGATGGTGTTGAGACCCATGTCCTTGACGTACTTGACGTGGGCGGCGTTGGTCCTTGAGTCCCAGCGCTGCAGCATGTCCCACATGTAGCCGCCGCCGCGGAACAGGATGTTCTGGCCGTTGACCTTGTAGCCGGCGAACGAGGTGCCGTTGACGGTGGTGCGGTAGTCGGTGAACTGGCGGATGCCGAAGTCGATCGCCTTGGTGTCGGAGGTCGCCCCGGCCGCCGTCGCCGTCACGCCGAGCTGGTAGAGCTCGGGCGAGCCGAACTGGTAGGGCCACCACAGGACGGGGTTGGTGACGTGGACCGGCGCGAAGGCCACCTCGCGCCGCTCCCTCGCGTTGAGGGTGATGGTCTGGCTGAGCGGGATGCTCGGCTGGCCCGTCTTGCTGATGGTGGCGCTGACGGTCGTGGTCACCGGGGCCGTGGTGGCGTTCACGGCGTCGACGTAGACGGTCAGGTCGGCGGCGTCGGTGGCCGGCAACGGCAGGACGGTCTTGACGTAGGGGTCGCGCAGCGCGACCGGGCCGGTGGTGTCCAGCAGCGTCTTGCCCCACAGGCCGGCGTTCATGTCGGGGGCCTCGGGGTTCCAGTCGACGGTGCAGAAGGACAGGTCCTTGCAGTCGTGGGCGGGCGGCGTCACCCGGATGGCCAGGGCGTTCGCCGCGCCCGGATGGATCACGCCGGTCACGTCGTACTCATGGGCGACCATGGTGCCCACGGCGTTCGCGTCGAGCTGGACGCCGTTCAGCCAGATCTGGGCGCGGTAGCTGATCCCCTTGAATCGCAGCCAGTAGACCTGGCCGGGCGAGGTGGCCGAGGCGGTGAACTCCCCCCTGAACCACCAGTCCTGCCCGGTCAGGTCGGGGACGTTCTTGAGGTTCTGGCCGAAGAAGATGTTCTGGTAGACGTTGTTCGCCACCAGCCCGGCCAGCACCGTCGAGGGCAGCGACACCGGGTTCCAGCCCGAGGTGGAGTAGCCGGTCCGGGAGATGGCCGCGCCGGTGTCGGCCAGCCCGGTGGCCGACCGCAGCGCCCAGCCCGAGGTGAGCTCGGTGGAGGCGACGGTGGCCGCGCGGGCGTCGACGACGCCGATGGCGAGGACCAGTGTGAGGGTCGAGACAACGATCGCGAGGAGTCGACGCATCAGGAACCGCCCGGCCAGGAGATCTGCGTGGAGTGGTAGTAGTTGACGCCCATGACCTTCCAGCGCGGACCCTGGGCGCCGAGCCGCTGCTTGAAGGCCGTCCAGTTGTGCGTGCTGAAGGGCGACCAGCCGAGTTCCGCGATCGCGGGGAGCCGGGGGAAGGCCATGTAGTCGATGTCGGCGCTGGTGGTGAGGGTCTCGGTCCACAGCGGGGCCTCCACGCCGAGCACCGAGGAGGCGGCGACGCCGGTCAGGTAGGCGCCGGGATCCCAGCCGTAGGCGGTCTTGACGTCGATGTACCCGGCCCAGTTCTGGCCGAGGGTGGTGCGGGAGTTGTACTTCATGTCGAGGTAGGCGCGGTTGGCCGGGGACATGATGAGCTTGGTGCCGTTCTGCGCGGCCGTCTTCACCATGGCGTCGTTCGTCGTGGTGCCCCAGTACTGTGCGACCGTCGAGGGCAGCGGGGTGGCCTTGGTCACGTCGTGCCAGCCGGCGACGGTCTTGCCGTGCGCCGCGACGATCCGCTGGACCCTGTTGACGAAGGCCGCGTAGTCCGCGGGCGCGGTGGAGGCGGCCTCGTCCCCGCCGATGTGCAGGTACGGGCCGGGCGTCAGCGCGGCGAGCTCCCCGACGACCTGGTCGATGAAGGTGTAGGTGAGCTCCTTGGCGGTGCACAGCGAGCTGAACCCCACGTCGGTGCCGGTGTAGAGCGGCGGTGCCACGCCGTCGCAGTTCAGGCTGGCGTACGAGGCCAGGGCGGCGTTGGTGTGGCTCGGCATGTCGATCTCCGGGACGACCGTGACGAAGCGGGCGGCCGCGTAGGAGACGATCTGCTGGTAGTCCGCCTTGGTGTAGTAGCCGCCGGGGCCGCCGCCGACGGCGGTGCTGCCGCCGTAGGTCGCGAGGTTCGGCCAGGAGTCGATCGCGATGCGCCAGCCCTGGTCGTCGGACAGGTGCAGGTGCAGGTAGTTGACCTTGTAGAGGGCGAGCTGGTCGATGTAGCGCTCGACCGCGGCCACCGTGAAGAAGTGCCTGGCCACGTCGAGCATGGCGCCCCGGTAGCCGAACCTGGGGTAGTCCACGATGTGGCCGCCGGGCACCGGCCACGGGCCCGGCTGCACCGTGGCGCTGTCGGCCGCGACGGGCAGGAGCTGGTGCAGCGTCTGCACCCCGTTCCAGAGCCCGGCGGGCCGGTTGGCGCGGATGACGATCGAGGTGGCGGTCACGTCGAGCTGGTAGCCCTCGGCCCCCACCGTGGCGGGAGCGCCCGACAGCAGCAGGGAGATGCCTCCGGCGCCCGGGGCGGGTGAGACCGGTAGCGGGTACCCGGTCGACCGGCGGAGCGGCGCGGCGAGCCGCTCGCCGACGCCCTCGGCGCCCGGGTCGGCGTAGACGGCGGTGGAGGCGGTGATGCCGTAGGTCACCCCGGCGGCGGCGGTCGAGGTGACCGGGGCGGGGACGACCGAGCCGAACGCGACGACGGTCGCCGCCGTCGACGGTGGGGCGGTCGGGACGATGAGGAGGAGGAGGGAAACCGGCAGTAGCGCGAGGAGCCGACGGACGTTCAAGAACGCCTCCGCAGGGGTCCGATGCTGCGTGGTCACGGCTGCCCCCCGGCCAGCTGTGACCCCACGATAAGCAGACTCCGATCTGTTAGTAAATAACCTTTTTAATAATCACCGTGTGAGTCTTCTCTGAGCCGACAGGGGCGGCGTGAGGTCCTCCAGCGACCTGCGCTCGGCGTCCACCGCCAGCACGAGCGCGACCAGCCCGGCGAACACCATCATGGCGGCGGCGAACAGGTAGCCGTAGAAGAGCCTGGCCGGGTCGGGGTGGGTGCGGTCGCCGATGAGCGCGCCGAAGATCGTCGGGCCGAGCGCGCCGAACGTCTGGGCCACCGCGAAGAACATCGCGATCGCCAGCGCCCTGATCTCCAGCGGGAACAGCTCGCTGACGGTGAGGTAGCCGGAGCTGGCCGCAGCCGAGGCGATGAAGAAGATCACCGACCACAGCAGCGTCTGCGTGGCCGCCGTGAGCAGCCCCTCCTTGAACAGCCACCCGGTCACGGCGAGCAGCACTCCTGACACGATGTACGTGCTGGAGATCATCACCCTGCGCCCGAGCGTGTCGAACAGGCGCCCGAGGACGAGAGGCCCGGCGAGGTTGCCGGCCGCGAACGCGAAGAGGTACTTCGACGCGTCGTGCGGGGTGATGCCGTAGAAATTGCTCAACACCAGCACGTAGGTGAAGAAGATGGCGTTGTAGAGGAACGACTGGCTGATCATCAGGGTCGCGCCGAGGAACGTGCGCCTCGGGTACTCCATCAGGAGCACCCGGGCGATCTCGCGGTACGACGGGGCGCCGTGCGGGCGGAACTCCATGGCCTTGCTCTCGTCCACCGGCGGCAGCGGCCGTCCGCCCCGCTCGACCGCGGCCTCGACAACCGCGGTGGTCCGCTCGGCCTCCTCCTGCCTGCCGTGCATGAGCAGCCACCGGGGACTCTCGGGAAGGTGGCGGCGGAGCACCCAGATGGCCGCTCCGAGCAGCGGCCCGATCAGCAGTCCGAGCCGCCACCCCACGTTGACCGGAAGGACGGCTGGGTTGAGCAGTACGTACGTGCTCGCCGTGCCGATCATCGCACCCAGCCAGTACGTGCCGCTCACCGCGAGGTCGACCCTCCCCCGGTAGTGCGAGGGGATCAGCTCGTCGATCGCCGAGTGGATCGCGGAGTACTCCCCGCCGATGCCCGCCCCGGCGAAGAAGCGGAACACCAGCAGGAAGGCGAGGTTCGGCGAGAACGCGGTGATCCCGTTGGCGACCAGGTAGAGCCCGAGCGTCAGGACGAACAGCCTGCGCCTGCCGAACCGGTCGGACAGCCGCCCGAACACCAGCGCCCCGGCCACCTCGCCGATGAGGTAGACGGTCGCGGTGAACCCCACCTCGACCGGCGACAGGCCGAGAGTGCGGCTGTCCTGCAGGACCGACCCGATCGCGCCGGCGATCGTGATCTCCATCCCGTCGAGCACCCACGCGACCCCGAGCGCGGCCACGAACCGCGTGTGGAACCGCGACCACGGCAACCGGTCGAGCCTCGCCGGCACCAGACTCCGGGCAACCGCATCCATGGTCACTCAGAGTAGCCACCCGGTCGCGGCGGCGCCCGCCCTCGCGTCCCGCATCGTATGCCTGGCGCTCGACTCCCGCGAGGTCTGCCCGGACGCCGCACGGAGGCCGGCGAGTCCCACTTGGCGACCGTCCCTTCCCATGCGACGCGCGGACCAACGAGCGGAACGTCACGACTGTGAGCCTCGCCGGTGTTCCGGGGACGGCGGCCTCCACCGGGGCGGTGAAGGGCATTTCCGAATACCAACAATTGACTTACGCGAAACACGGGCCACCGGGGCGCGCATGGGGCCGGACGCTAATCTTCCTGTTCTCGGCACCGCCCGGCCGGTGAATTCACGGATCGGTCCGGAAGCCGGTCGGCATGACGCTCCGGCGTGAATGCGGCGGACGACGGAAAGGACGACGATGACCGTTCCGAGCATCCGGACGAAAGGTCGCACGGCCGGGCAGGGCCCTCGCCGGGCACGGCGCGGCAACCGGTGGCGGCGGTCGCGCACCGGAACGGGGATGCTGAGCGCACTGGCCGCGCTGGCCGCGGTGACGGCCGCGCCCGCCGACGCGACCGCGGGAAGCAACGGCAGCTTCGAGACCCCCGTGGTCAGGGCCAACGCGTTCCAGACCTTCTCCGCCGGCCAGCCCATGGGTGCGTGGAGCGTGACCGGCGGCACCGTCGACCTGGTGGGCCAGGGGTTCTGGCAGGCGGCCGACGGCGTCCAGTCGCTCGACCTGAACGGCTACGGCGCGGGCACGATCTCCCAGACCTTCAGCACGCTCCCACTGGTCAAGTACGAGCTCGGCTACCGGCTCGCGGGAAATCCCACGACGGGGCCGGCGGTGAAGACCGGTGAAATTCAGGTCAACGATGAAGTGGTGGGAAAGTTCTCGTTCGACACCACGGGCAAGACTTTCCCCGAGATGGAGTACACCCGGCAGAAGGTGTCTTTCGTCGCGTCCGGCCTGTCCACCACCGTACGATTCGCCAGCACCGTCCCGGGCGCCTCGGGACCCGTCATCGACGATGTCACCCTCAAAAGCTGCCTGGTCGTCATCTGCCACCTCTGACAGCGGAATGCGCCTTTCCGGGAATCTCGATTCCCGGAGCTTCACGTTGTAGATCAGGGGTCGTCCTCCGGCTCACGGGCCTAGACCGCTCTTCCCAGGGCAAAGGGCTGTGACCGGCCCGTACGTCACGGGCGGGCCGCGCGACGCGCGGCCGGGCGACGACCTAGGGAGAGGGCCCGCGGATGGCGCAGCGAGCCGAGCGGCGCACGGGGCAGCGCGCTGACGATCAGCGTTCGGAGCAGGACGACCACGCCCCGCCTCCGGGGCGGCGGGCCGAGCACGAGGGGCATCCCGGCGAGCGCCGGCTGCCCGCGGCGTGCGCGGTGGTGGTCGCCATCACGCTGTACGCGGCGCTGCCGAGCCACCTCATCCTCGGGCCGAGGTTCGTCGTGCCCGCGCTGGAGCTGCTGCTGTTCGTCCCGCTGGTCGCGGTGAACCCCTGGCGAATGCGCCGGGAGAACCGCCTGCTGCGACGCCTGTCCATCATGCTGGTGCTCCTCATCGCGGTCACCAACGCGGTGGCGCTGGTGCTGCTCGTGGAGCAGCTCGTCGCCGGGAGCACCGAGAACGGCAGGCAACTGCTGCTCGCGGCCGGGCAGGTGTGGCTGACCAACATCATCATCTTCGCGATGGCGTACTGGGAACTCGACCGCGGCGGGCCCGTCCAGCGCACGCAGGCGCGGGGCCGCGATCTGCCCCTCGCCGACTTCCGGTTCCCCCAGGACGAGGACCACGACGCCGTCAGGGAGGTGGCCGCGCGCTCCTCGGTGAAGTCGGGCTGGACCCCCGGGTTCGTCGACTACTTCTACCTGTCGGTGACGAACTCCTCGGCGTTCAGCCCCACCGACACGATGCCCCTGTCGGCACGGGCCAAGCTGCTCATGGCGGCGGAGTCGGTGTCGGCCCTCCTGCTGTCCGTGCTGGTCATCGCCCGTGGAGTCGGCCTGCTGAAGTGACCGCGCTCAGGCCGGAGGCAGGCGCTTGAGCAGGGTCTCCTCGTCGATGGGGCTCTCGTGGGTGCCCTCGGCGGTGCAGGCGTGGGCCCCGGCGACGGCACCGAGCCGCACGCACTCCCCCGGCGGCAGGCCGCGCAGGCGGCCGTAGAGGAACCCCGAGACGAACGCGTCGCCCGCGCCGTTGCTGTCGACCACCGGGCCGGGAAGCGGCGCGGCCGGGAAGTGCTCCACCTCGCCGGACGCGTCGCCGAGGAGGTACGCCCCGGACGCGCCGGCCGTGCAGACGACCAGGGAGGCGCGGCCTCGCGACAGGATGTCGCGCATCACCGAAGCCGGGTCGGGGAGCTTGGCCACCGACAGGAAGACCACGTCGGAGGAGTACGCGAAGTCCGCGTGGTAGCTGTTCACACCGTCCCAGTCGTGCAGGTCGGTCGAGACCGGGACCCCCAGCTCCAGCAGCTCGGGGTAGAGGTGGCGGGAGAAGTCGGTGATCGACACGTGGACGTGCCGCGCCCGCCGGATCGCGGGAAGGTAGAGGTCGCGGGGCAGGCGCTGCCCGGCCGCGGCGCGCGCGTCGTACAGCGAGAGCCTGCGCCCGTCGGGACCGACCAGCAGCACGCTGCGCCGGGTGCCCTCGGGCACGGCCTCCCACGCGAAGTCGACCCCGCGCGCGGCGAGGTGGGCCCGGATCAGCGCGCCCTGAGGGTCGTCGCCGATGAGGTCGATCAGCCTGGTGCGAAGGCCGAGGGCGTGGCAGCCGAGCGCGACCCCGCTGCCGGTGTTGCCGATGCGGTCGACCACCGGGGGCACGCCGTAGGTGTCGGCGTACGGAAGCGGCAGCTCGGGCACGTACACCGTCGTGTCGACGCCCGTGCCCCCCACTACGACCACGTCGTACGGCACCGTGTCGGCTGAACTCATCGTTCCTCCAGAAGCCTCAGGCGTCATCCCCGACAGACCCATTCAACCCACCCGTCACGCCGCATCCGCTGCGAAACGACCCTACCCGCGGTATCTGCGGCGAGGTTCGCCGAAAGCGGCTCTTCACGAAGGCCGGCAACGCTTCTCTTCTCCGGCCGCCCCGGTTCAGCGCCCGGACTCCATCTGAACGAGCATGCGCTTGAGCAGGGCGATGAGCGCGTCCTGCTCGGCGTGGTCCAGAGGCTTCACCATCGCGTCCTCGGCCGTGCCGCGGAGCTCCATGGCGGCGAACCAGCGGGCGTACCCCAGCTCGGTGAGCTCCACGTCGACGCGCCGCCGGTCCTCGACGCCGCGGAGCCTGCGGACCAGGCCCGCGTTCTCGAGGGTTTCGAGCCGGCCGGTGATCCCGGCCGGCGAGACCATCAGCTCGGCGGCCAGCTCGGACGGCGTGGCCCGCCAGGGCTTTCCGCGCGAGACGAGGCGGTGCAACGTCTCGAACTCGAACCCCTGCAGGCCGACCTCGGCCAGGGCCCGGTCCTTGGCGTGGCCCACGTGCCTGGCCAGGAGCTGGATGCGGGTGATGATCGCTTCGACTCGCTCGTCGAAGGGTGCCTTGTCACGCCAGCGGGCGAGGTGCCGATCGACGGAGTCCTCCATCGCCTCAGTATGCTACGCCAGCAAGTATTTCGTTGACAAAAGATTCGTCAGCGAAATACTTTCCGGCCGTGAACTCCTCCAGTTTCCGGCTACTGGCCGGCCGGACCATCGCGGCGCTGGCCACCGCGCTGATCCCCACGACGCTGACACTCGCGATCGTCCGCGCCACCGGCTCGGCGGCGGATCTCGGTCTGGTCCTGTCCTGTGAGCTGCTCCCACTCCTGGTCCTGCTGCCCGTGGCGGGCGTGGTCGCCGACCGCTTCCCGCCGCAACGGGTCGTTCTGGCCGCCGACCTCGTACGCTGCGCGGCCCAGCTCGGGATCGCGGCCGAACTGCTCGCCGGCGTGTTGCGCATCCCGGATCTGGCGGCGCTGTCGGCGATCACCGGCGCCGGGGTGGCCTTCGGGACACCGGCGGTGCGGACGCTGGTCACGGCGGTGGTGGCGGGCCCCGAGCGCCTGCGGATCAACGCGCGGCTGGGTGTGGTCACCGGGCTCGCCCAGATGGCCGCCCCCGCCATGGCCGGAACGCTGATACTGGCGGTCGGGGCCGGCTGGTCCTCGCTCCTGACAGGCGGGCTGTTCGCCGCCTCCGCGCTCACGCTCGGCGGCCTGCGCCCGGACCGCACCCCCCGGCGGAACCGGCACGGAGCCTTCCTTGGAGAACTACGTGGAGGATGGACGGAAACCCGCCGCCACCCCTGGTTCCTGGCCAACGTGCTGGGCCACGGAGTGTGGCATCTGGCGGCCGGGTTCCTGCTGACCCTGGGCCCGCTCATCGCGGTGCGCCACATGGGTGGCGCGACCTCCTGGGTGATCATCGCTCAGCTCGGCACCGTGGGCATGGTCGCAGGCATCTATGCCGCGCCCCGGCTCCCTATCCGCCGTCCGCTGGTGGCCGTCGCGTTCGGGGCCGCCGCGTATGCGCTGCCAATGGCGGCTTTCGCGGTGCGAATGCCGGTGACGGTCGTCACGATCGCCTACTGCGCGGCCATGTTCGGCCTCGGCGTGCTCAGCCCGCTGTGGGAGACGACCATGCAACAGCGCATCCCCGAGGAGGCGCTGGGGCGGGTGGGGTCCTTCGACGCGCTCATCTCCTTCGCCGCCCGGCCGCTGGGCCTGGCCGTCGCCGCCCCCGTGGCCGCACTGACCGGCACCATGGCCCCGCTCCTCATAGGCGCGGCACTGGTCGCCGCGGCCAACCTCGCCGTGCTCCTCGTACCGGACGTACGAAGGGCCCCGGCGGAGGACGCCGCACGACCCGAAGCCTCAACTCCTCGACGGCACTGATCGCGTCGCCGTTCGGCACAGCCATCATCCCGATGGCCCGGTCATCGTCTACACCCAAGCCGAGTGGGACGCCTTCCTCGCCGGCGTCCGCGCGAACGAGTTCGACTTCTGAGCTCCTGCTCAAGGGCACCCTCCAGATGCCCTCAGCTCCACTTGACCGGCGCGGCCCTCGCGAACGGGCATGGAGCCATTGGATCGAGGTCCGAGCGTGCTGACAACGGAACTGGCCCGCACACTCGGCTTCCTCAACTCCCCGAGTCCGCACCGTCAGCGGTTGACGAGGGGGCCGGAGCCGGTGGAGCCTCGGACGACGAGCTCGGGCTGGAAGACCAGCTCGATGTTCTTGGGCGCCGCACCGTTGATCTCCTCCAGCAGCGTCTGGACCGCCGCGGAGGCCATCGCGCCGATCGGCTTGCGCACGGTGGTGAGCGGCGGGTCGGTGAAGGCGATCAGCGGGGAGTCGTCGAAGCCGACGACCGAGACGTCACCCGGCACCGACAGGCCCCGCTCGCGCGCGGCCCTGATCGCGCCGAGCGCCATCAGGTCGCTCGCGCAGACGATGCCCGTGCAGCCGCGCTCGATCAGCGCGCCCGCCGCGGCCTGGCCGCCTTCCACGGAGAACAGCGAGTGCTGGATCAGCTCGTCGCAGGCCGAGACCCCGAGCAGCTGCGACATCGCCTGCGTGAAGCCCTCGATCTTGCGGATGACCGGCACGAAGCGCCGCTGGCCGAGCGCGAGGCCGATGCGCTCGTGCCCGAGGTCGACCAGGTGCTGCACGGCCAGGCGCGAGGCGAGCCGGTCGTCCGGCGAGATGAACGGCGCCTCGATGTGCTCGCTGTAGCCGTCGACGAGCACGATCGGCAGGCCCCGGTCGGTCAGCCTGGTGTAACGATCCATGCGGGCGGTGGTGTCGGCGTGCAGGCCGGAGACGAAGATGATGCCGCTGACGTCGCGCTCCAGCAGCAGCTCTGTGAACTCGTCCTCGGGGGCGCCGCCCGGGCTCTGCGTGCAGAGCACGGGCGTGTAGCCGTGCTGGGTCAGCGACTTCTCGATGGACTGGGCGAACGCCGGGAAGATCGGGTTGTCCAGCTCGGGGGTGACCAGCCCGATGAGCCCGTTGCTGCGCTGGCGAAGCCGCTGAGGGCGCTCGTACCCCATGA
The DNA here is from genome assembly GCF_049674955.1 of Sphaerisporangium viridialbum. Classification (GTDB taxonomy): domain Bacteria; phylum Actinomycetota; class Actinomycetes; order Streptosporangiales; family Streptosporangiaceae; genus Sphaerisporangium; species Sphaerisporangium viridialbum. The sequence goes on from NZ_CP187232.1 coordinate 5,841,423, forward strand.
GGTCGAGCGCCGTCAGGACGAGCTGGCGCGTACTGGCCGACACGCCGGACTTGCCGTTCAGCACGCGGCTGACCGTGGCCTCGCTCACGCCCGCCTGGGCTGCGATGTCGGACAGCCGGGCGTTACCGTTCATGGCCGCTACTTTACGCATCACCGAGCGCCCACCATGCGGCGGAATCCGGCGCCAGCCGTACGACGTCGCCCTCTCCTGCCACGGGGGCGCTGGCGATGAGGAGCCGGCCCGGCCTCGGCAGCTCGACCGGCTCGCCCGAGGTGTTCACCGTGCACACGAACGTGCCGCCCCGGGCGAAGACCAGGGTCTCGGCCGGGGACTCCAGCCACTCCAGGGAGCCGTCGCCGAGTGCCGGGTGCTCGCGCCGCAGCCGCAGGGCGCCCCGGTAGAGCGACAGCGTGGAGCCGGGGTCGCCGAGCTGGGACTCCACGCTGAGCGGGCCCCAGGTGGCCGGGACCGGCAGCCAGGTCTCCTCGATCCCCGGCGGGCTGAACCCGAAGGGCGGCTCCGAGTGGGCCCACGGGATCGGGACGCGGCAGCCGTCGCGGCCGTCCTCGGGGGCCCGCAGGCGCTGCGGGTCCTGGCAGACCTCGTCCGGCAGGTCGAGCACCTCGGGCAGGCCGAGCTCCTCGCCCTGGTAGACGTAGGTGGAGCCGGGCAGGGCGAACATCATCAGGGCCGCCGCCCTGGCACGGCGCAGGCCGAGCTCGCCGTCGCCGTACCTGGTGACGTGCCGCTTGACGTCGTGGTTGGACAGCACCCAGGTCGTCGGCGCGCCGACGGGCCCGACGGTGGCGAGCGACTCGTCGATCACCCCGCGCAGCATCCCGGCGTCCCACGGGGTCTTCAGGAAGTGGAAGTTGAAGGCCTGATGCAGCTCGTCAGGCCGCACGTACCGGGCGAGGCGCTCCTGGGACGGCGCCCAGGCCTCGGCGACGCCGATGCGCTCCCCGTCGTAGGAGTCGAGCAGGCGGCGCCAGCCCCGGTGGATCTCGTGGACGCCGTCCTGGTCGAAGTACGGCAGCACCGCGGTGCCGAGCATCTCGATCTGGCCGCGCGACCCGATGTCGGGAAGCCCCTCCGCCTTGACCATGCCGTGGGCGACGTCGATGCGGAAGCCGTCCACGCCGAGGTCGAGCCAGAAGCGCAGGATCGCCTCGAACTCCGCGTGGACCTCGGGGTTCTCCCAGTTCAGGTCGGGCTGCTCGGGGGCGAACAGGTGGAGGTACCACTCACCGTCGGGCAGCCGCGTCCACGCCGGGCCGCCGAACACCGACTCCCAGTCGTTGGGCGGCAGTTCCCCCGCCTCACCCCGTCCCGCGCGGAAGATGTACCGCTCGCGCTCGGGGCTGCCGGGGCCCGCCTGCACGGCCTCCACGAACCAGGCGTGCCGGTCGGAGGTGTGGTTCGGCACCACGTCCGTAATGATCTTCATGCCGTGCCGGTGCGCGTCCTCGATCAGCGCCCTGGCGTCCGCCAGCGTGCCGAAGATCGGGTCGACGTCCCGGTAGTCGGCCACGTCGTACCCGAAGTCGGCCATCGGCGAGGTGTAGAACGGCGTCAGCCAGATGGCGTCCACGCCCAGCCCGGCCAGGTAGTCGAGCCGGCTGCGTACCCCGAGCAGGTCACCGACGCCGTCGCCGTTGCCGTCGGCGAAGCTGCGCACGTAGACCTGGTAGATCACCGCGTCCCGCCACCAGCGGGTGCCGGTCTCGACGGGACGGGCTGCACGGACCACGTCGGTCATTGGGATCCCCCGATTCTCCGAAATATCAGGTTCTGATACCACGGTGGTGTTACGACTTCGTGGCGCCGGCCGTCAGGCCGGTTACGAGGTTTCGCTGGACGAGCAGGAAGACCACGGCAGCGGGCACCGCGATCAGCACCGAGGACGCGGTGAGCAGGCCCCACTCGGCCTTGTGCTGGCCGACGAACTGCCCGATGCCCACGGCCAGCGTGTACTTGTCGTCGCCCGTCATGAACGCGGTCGCGTACGCGACCTCCGCCCAGGCCGTGATGAAGGAGTAGAACGCCGCCACGGCGAGCCCCGGCTTGGACAACGGCAGGATCAGCCGCCAGAAGGTGCCGAAGGGGGTGAGCCCGTCGACGCGCCCGGCCTCGTCGATCTCGACGGGCACGGTGTCGAAGTAGCCCTTCATCATCCAGGCGCAGAAGGGGATCGTCGAGGTCAGGTAGGCGATCACCAGGCCGGGGAACTGGTTGATGAGCCCGAGCCCGGCCATCAGGTTGTAGATCGGCACGATCAGGATCGCCACCGGGAACATCTGCGTGATCAGCAGCATCCACATGATCGACCGGAATCCCGGGAAGCGGAAGCGGCTGACCGCGTAGCCGGTGGTCGCCGAGAGCACCACGCCGAGCACGGTCGTCATGGCGGCGACGAGCAGCGAGTTGAACAGCCAGCGCGGGAACGCCGTCTGGCCGAGCACCTGGGTGTAGTTGTCCAGGCTCGGGTGGTTGAACAGCTCGACCTTGGTGGACTGCCAGGCGTCCCTCGGCTTGAGGGAGGTCAGGACCAGCCAGGCGACCGGGAAGACCGCGATCAGGCTGGCCAGGACCAACGTGACGTGCAGGGCGGCGGACGCCCCGGCTCCGCGTGAGCCGCGCCCCCTGACCCGCGGCGCCGCGGCGTGACCTGCGGTGCTCACCATGCCTCCCCCTGCCTGCGCAGCGCGCGGCGGTAGACGACGGCCATGACGACGAGCAGCGCGAGGATGAGCACACCCCACGCGGCCGATCCCGAGTAGTTCCTGATGCCTTCGAAGGCCTGCCGGTAGGCGTAGGTCACGAGGATCTCGCTGGAGCCGCCGGGGCCGCCCCGCGTGACCAGGTAGATGACGGGGAACTGGTTGAAGGTCCAGATGGTGCCGAGCAGGACCACCGTGCTGGACACCGGCCGGAGGCCCGGCAGGGTGATGTTCCTGAAGCGCTGCCACGGCGTGGCGCCGTCGACCTCGGCCGCCTCGTACAGCTCGCGCGGGATGGCCTGCAGGCCGCCGAGCAGCGCGAGCATCATGAACGGCACGCCGAGCCAGACGTTCACGGTGATCACCGAGACCTTGGCCCAGAACGGGTCGTCCAGCCAGTCCAGGCCGCCGAAGCCCGCGGCGCGCAGCATCGCGTTGACGACGCCGAACTCGCCGTTCAGCAGGTACCGCCAGATGAACGCCGAGACGAACGCCGGCACGGCCCACGGGAGCACGAGCATCATGCGGTAGAGCGACCGGAACCGCAGCGGCCGGTCGAGCAGCAGCGCGAGGCCGAGGCCGATGCCGTAGTGCAGGCCGACGCAGACGACGGTCCAGATCACCGTCCAGAGGAGCCGGGACAGGAACTCGCTGGAGCCGACGATGTCGACGTAGTTGGAGAGCCCGACGAACTCGTACGTGGACGGGATGGTGTTCATCCCGATCGTGCGGCCCATGTTGGCCTCGGTCGCGTCGGTGAGCGACAGGTAGATGCCACGCACCAGCGGGTACCCGATCAGCACGAGCGTGACGATGACGACCGGGGCGCACATGGCCCAGGCGTACCAGTGCCTTGAGAGGAACCTGCCGGTCCTCCCGCCCGGCCCCGGGCGGCGGGCCCGGCCGCGGGCGCTCGCGCCCGCGGCCGTCCCGTCAACGACCTGAGTCGTCATCGGTCACAGGCTCCAGCCCTTGAGCAGGCCCTGGTAGGCCTTGGCCACGTCCTGGGCCATCTGCTCGCTGGTGGTGCCGCCGGTGGCGAGCTTCTGGTAGCCCTCCACGAGCGGCTGGAACAGCTGGCCGGCCTCGGGGATCCACGGGCGCTCGACGGCGGCGGTCATGGGCTCCTTCCAGCGGCCGATCATCTCGTTGCCCTGCGCGTCGGGCATGCTGTAGGCCGACTGGCGGGTCGGCAGCAGGCCGAGCTTGCCGGCGATCTTGGCCTGGCTCTCGGCGGAGTCCATGAACTTCACGAACAGGTACGACGCGTCGAGGCTCTTGGAGCCCGCGTAGACGGTGTAGTCGTGGCCGCCGGTCGGGGCGCCCGCCTTGACCGAGCCGGCCGGGACCGGGGCGATGCCGAAGTTGTCGGGCTTGTCCTTGAAGACCTTGCCGCCGAGGTTGTCGGTGTTCGACCATGGGCCGTTGAAGATCATCGCGGCCTTGCCCTCCTTGAAGGCGGTCTCCGCGTTGGTGTAGCTGTCCTGGATCGCGGGCTTGGACGCGGCGCCGGACTTGATCAGGTCCTCGACCACCTTGAGGCCCGCCACCGACTGCGGGGAGGCGACGGTGATCTTCTTGGTGCCGACGTCGAGCAGGTCGCCGCCCTCGCCGTAGATGAACGGCAGCAGGAAGTAGGCGTCGACGTTCAGTGCCAGGCCCTCGGCCCCCGCCTTGGACTTGACGTCCAGCGCGAACTGCTTGAGCTCCTCGAAGGTCTTCGGCGGGGCGTCGTGGCCGGCCTTCTTCAGCAGCTCCTTGTTGTACAGCAGGCCCAGCGTGTCGGTGACCTGCGGGACGCCGTACGTCTTGCCGTCGTACTTGCCGCTGCCCGCCGGGCTCGGGAGGAAGTCCTCGGGCTGGTCGAGGGCCGGGGTGCCGTCGAGCGGGGCGAGGTAGCCGAGGGAGGCGAACTCGGCCACCCAGCCGACGTCGGCGCGGAGCACGTCCGGCGCGCCGGCGCCGCTCTGCGCGGCCGTCTTGAACTTGTTCTGCGCGTCGGCGAAGGGGACGTTGACGTAGTTGACCTTGATCTTCGGGTACTTCGCCTGGAAGTCGGCGATCACCTCTTTGAACACGGGACCCTCGTTGGTGGCGTCAGAGGTGTCCCACCATGTCACCTCGCCGGAGACGTCAGCGGCGCCGGCGGTCGTGGCCGGAGCGGCCGACTGATTGGTGGTGTCCTCGCCGCCACAGGCGGAGACCGCCAGCGCGAGCGCCGCGGCTGTCGCCGCGACCGAGATGCCTCGCCGCATTTTGTGCACTCCTTGCTCAGCTTCATTGCCCAGAGGATCGGCCGATCCCGTCCGCGTCCCCGAGGGCAGACGGGATCACCGGGGTACGCGGAACGTAACAGCCATGTGAACAGACATGAAAGACCTTTCGGAAACTTTCTGCAAATTGTGACACGTCTGTCATTACGTCCGCATTACCCGCGCGGACCAGCGCGCCGGCCCTCGTCCGGGCACCCCGGGGTGCCTGAGCCGCCTCCCCCGGCGGCGCCGTGTTTCCCTGTCTGTCCTGACCTCTACAGACAGGCAACGGTCAAGTAACCAGCAGATGAGCGATTTCTCACCTCATGTATGGACACAGTGGCCCACGACGCGATGTACTACCTCATCAATCACAATGACGGCTGGGATCCGGGTTTTGATGCCCGGGAGGAACGAGTGACGATGAGTACCGTCGTTCTCGACAGCGTGACAAAGGTGTACCCCGGGGGGCATCTCGCGGTCGATCGCATGAGCCTGCGCGCGGAAGAGGGCGAACTGCTCGTCCTGCTCGGCCCATCCGGCTGCGGAAAGTCCACGCTGCTGCGGATGATCGCGGGTCTCGAGGAAATCACTTCCGGGGATCTCTACCTCGACGGGCGGATCGCCAATGACCTGGCGCCCCGTGACCGGGATGTCGCGATGGTCTTCCAGAACGGCGCCCTCTACCCCCACCGCACGGTCCGGGGGAACATCTCCTTCCCGCTGGAGATCGCCAAGGCCGATCCCGCCATGGTGAGGGAACGCGTCACCGAGCTGTCCCGGGCGCTCCACATCGACGAGACGCTGGATCGCCGTCCTGGAACGCTCTCGGGCGGCCAGCGGCAGCGTGTCGCGATGGGGCGCGCCATCGTCAGGCAGCCGTCGCTGTTCCTCATGGACGAGCCACTGTCGAACCTCGACGCGGGCATGCGCACCGAGTTACGCATGGAGATCTCGTCGCTGGTGCGGGCGCTCGGCGTGACGACCATCTACGTCACGCACGACCAGGTGGAGGCACTCACCCTGGCCGACCGCATCGCCATCATGAACCGCGGCGTCCTGCAGGACGTCGGCACCCCCGGGCAGATCTACAACGACCCCGCGACGGCGTTCGTGGCGGCCTTCCTCAGCTCGCAGCAGCTCAACCTGCTGTCGGCGACGGTCAAGACCCCGCAGAACCAGTACATCATGCTGGACTTCGGGCTCCACCAGATCACGATGCCCTGGACCGACCCTCGGGCCTACGCGGTCTCGCAGCACACCGGCAGCCAGATCATCGTCGGCATCCGCCCCGACGGGCTGACCCCCATCCCCGAAGGCGTCGACGGCCCGCACTTCAGCGGCAGGGTACGGACGCTGGAGTACCACGGGCACGAATGGCTCGCCTACCTGGAGGTCGGCATCCCCGTGGTGCCCGCTCCCGAGCCCGCGCCGAGGGCCGCCGCCAACGGGCACGCCAACGGCAACGGGCACGCCGCGGGCGGCACCACGGGCAAGGTGCGGTCGATGATGCGGCGCCTGATGTCCGGCGATGAGGAGCAGGCACCCGAGCACGTCGCCCCCGCGGCGGCCGGCAGCGGCACCCACCGCCGGGCCGACCTCGTCGTGCGCCTGGGCTCGCGCCCGGTGTGGCGCGCCGGGGAGCACGGCCGCGTGGCCGTGGACCTCAGCAGGCTCATGCTGTTCACCCCGGAGGGCAACCGGATCGACCCGCCCCGCCGCTAGACCACCGTGCGGTCGGCCGCCGAGCCCGCGAGCCGGGAGACGATCTCCACCACCCGCACGACCTTGTCCAGCTCCACCTGGTGGAAGGCCGGGCCTTCCGTGCGCGCCACGACGAGGTGCAGGCCCGCGCTCTTCACCGGCAGGCTCAGCAGGTGCAGCGGCCCCTCGCTGAACGCCGCGGGGCGCAGGGGCGTGAGGTCGGGCATCTCGTCCACGCCGGGCGCCTGCCAGCTCCCGTGCACGACGGCGCCGGTGTCGGAGTCCACGGTGACCGCCCACTCGGCGCCCACCAGGTCGGGGGCCGCGTCGACCAGGGTCACGAAGGCCCGCTCGGAGTCGGAGACCACATGGCCGAGCAGGTCGTAGTCGGGGCTCGTGCCCGGCGACTCCCTGGTGGGCCACACACCCTCGATGCGCACCCCCGGCACCACCGACAGGCGCTCGCGCAGCTCGTCTGCCGCGAACCCGCCCGGCCACGACAGGGTGAAGTCGTCCACCGCCCGGCCGCCCTCCCGCTCCAGGACCGTCACCTGGAGGATGTCCGCGCCGAGGACCCCGAACGACCGGGCCACCTGTCCAAGCACCCCCGGGCGGTCGGGAAGCGAAACCCGGATCCGTAGCACCGTCACCACCACCTCTGTATATGCAGCCGAGCCACGTATACGGGCCGACCTCCTGTTTCTTTCATCTACTGCACCACGCCACACAGCGTCCCGGATCGAGGTTTCGGCGATGTTCCGAAGATATGTCCGAAATAAATCCAATTCAGTATTGATAGGCGCCCGCGTCCGGGTTCTTCGAGTGGGGCATGGTCCGTCCCGCCGCGTCGTGCGCCAGCCCCGCGCCGCCGTACCACGAGGGCCCGAGCGGCACCCCTTGGCCGATGGCGGGCGCCCCGGGACGTAGCCGCAGGTCATGGCGGCTGCGGAAGCCGGGATCCTCGTGGATCGACCGGTGGCCGAGCTTGAGGCCCAGGGACCTGCCGTCGTAGACGCCGCCCGCGTCGTCGATCCCCGAGCCGTCCTCGAATCCAAGCGTGCCGCCGACCTTGATGGCGTTGTTGCGCAGCACGAGGATCTTCGGGGAGCAGCCGTCGGCGCAGGAGACGCCGATGGTCCTGCGCGCCGGGAGGTACACCGAGTTGTTGACCGCCACCGTGCCCGTGACCGGCCCGACGGCGTGCCCGGCGCCGCGGGTGATCAGGAACGAGCCCCGCTTCCGCTCCGAGGTCACCACGTTGTTGGCGAAGAGGTTCCCATTGGCCGTCCCGCCGGGGCTGTGGCCGAGCTCGGTGAAGGTCTCGTTGTCACGAGCGACGTTGTGCGCGACGACGTTGCGGTCGCCGTCGTACACCTCGACGGCCGCGCCGTCGGAGATGTAGTCGTGGCTCGCGGCGTAGCTGCCCACGATCAGGTTGCCCACGACGCGGTTGTCGTCGCCGTTCAGCAGCACTCCGAACGCGCCTGAGTCGTTGTCCGGCTCCGGGTCATTGACGCTCATCCGGTCGTTGCCGATCATCTGGCTGTTGCGGATGACGTTGTGGGAGCCTCGTTCCGTCACCCAGACGCCCGCCACGTTGCGGTCGGCGTACACGTCCCACAGGTCGTTGTGGCGGCCGTCGATCCGGAAGCCGCCCCACCCGCAGTCGCTCGCCCGCAGGTCGGAGATCCGCCAGTAGGACCCCTCGACCACCACGCAGTCCCCGTCCCTGCCGGTGATCCTCGGCCGGGCGCCCTTGCCGTACGAGCCCACCGTGATGTGCCGCGCGTCCGTTCCCTTGCCCTTGAGCGTCAGCGTGCCCTTCCACCGGCCGTCCCGCCGCAGGAGCAGCGTGTCGCCCGGCCGCAGGCGGGCGGAGCTCGCCCGGTCGAGCGAGCGCCAGGCCTTGCCGGGCGAGGTGCCCGGCGCGTCGTCGTCGCCCTTCCTGGAGTCCACGTAGTACACCCTGGCCGCCGCGGCCCCGGAACGTTCCAGCAGCGGGCGCGCGTCCCGCGGCGCGGCCCGCTGCCCCGGCGCCGCGCGTACGGCGTCCGCCGCCCCCGGCACGGCGGCGAGCAGCAGAAAGGTCAACGGCAACGACAGACCCGCTCGCCAGAGGTTCGGCGCCATAACACCACACTTAGGGTTAAAAGATCGCTATCGCTCAAGGTAGCGGTCCCAGGCCGGGACCGGGAGACCCACAACGAGGCCGGCGACCGGATCGGATGACCCGGCACGCCGGACGCTAGGCTTCCCCGGTGTCCCGCCCGGCCCCGCGCCCGGCGGCTTTGCCATCCCTTGAGCACCTCTTTCCCGCCTCGCGGATCTTGAAGGAGATCCCCGCCAGTAGCCTTTGCCAATGTCCCTCCCACGGGCCGCCCCATGGCCTCGATCTATCCGGGGGCAGGTCACCCTTCTCGCCCTCGTGCTGGCGGGCCTCTTCCTGGTCCCCCTCGGCCTCGCGGCCGACATGGTCATCAGGGGCGCGGTCGCCACGTCCATCTGGCGTGAGACCAGGGAGGCCGCCTCCCAGATCGTCGTGGCGTACCGGAACACGACTTTGCGCAACCCCATCGCGCCCGGTCCCGGCGGCGTGGACGTCATCCAGGTGGTCGGCCCCGGCGGCCACCTGCTGGCCGCGACGGCCGAGGCCGGCGGAGCGCCGCCGCTCAGCGAGGTGCGGCCCGACCTCCCCGACCGGTTCGTGGACTTCACGACGTGCCCGCGGAGCTTCAGGGAGTGCTTCCACGTGACCGCGACCCTGGCGGGCGCGAGGCCCGGCTCACCGGTCGTGTACGCCGCGAAGCGCACCCCCGCCGTGCTGTCCACCCGCGTGCTGGACGTGGCCGTCGGCCTCCAGATAATGGCCCTCACCGGGCTGATCGGCTGGATCGCCTGGAAGGGGGCCGACCGCGGTCTCCGCACGGTCGACAACATCCAGGCGGAGCTCGCCCACATCACCGTCAGCGACCTGTCGCGCCGGGTCCAGGAGCCGCCGGGCGAGGACGAGTTCTCCAACCTGGCGAGGACCGTCAACAGCACGCTGGCGCGCCTGGAGCACTCGGTCGAGCAGCAGCGGCGGTTCGCCGCCGACGCCTCCCATGAGCTGCGCACCCCGATCGCCGGGCTCCGCGCGCAACTGGAGGAGGCGCGGCTGCATCCCGATGACACCGACCTGGTGAGCCTGGTGGACGGCGCCCTGCGCGACACCGACCGGGTGGAGGCCATCATCACCGACCTGCTGTTCATGGCGAGGCTCGGATCCAGCGGCCCGGCCGTGCAGGAGTGCGTCGACCTCGGGCACCTGGCGGCCGAGGAGATCGCCCGCCGGCCGGCGCAGGTGCCGGTCATCACGGACTTCCAGCAGGACGTGGTCGTGCTGGGCGTGCGGACCCAGCTGTTCAGGGTGATCGGCAACCTGCTCGACAACGCGCGGCGCCACGCCGCCGGCATGATCAAGGTGGAGGTGAGCGGCTCGCACCGCACGGCCGTCCTCGCGGTCACCAACGACGGCGACCGCATCGCCGAGAAGGACCGGGAACGCGTCTTCCACCGTTTCGCCCGGCTCGACGAGTCGCGGAGCAGGGACCGGGGCGGCACCGGCCTCGGGCTCGCCATCGCCCGCGACGTCGCCATCGCGCACGGCGGGACGCTGCACGTGGAGGACGTCCCGGAGGGCACGAGGTTCGTCCTGCGGCTGCCGATGATCGAATAACGGCTCGCCAAGAGTTAACAGGAGCGACGCTGGGCGTTCAGCTCAGGCTCCCCTTGCGGGACTGAACCGGTGGTTAGCGTGCGTGACACCCTACGAGCGTGTCGCCGCGACGACCGCTCGTTACACCGCATATCAGGGAGTCACCTTGCGAGTCCTGGCCGTCGTCCCCGCCCGTGGAGGTTCTGCGGGCGTCCCGCTCAAGAACCTGGCCAAGGTGGGCGGCACGCCCCTGGTCGCCCGCGCGGTGGCTTCCTGCGCGGGGGCCGAGCTGATCGACGAAGTCGTGGTCAGCACCGACCACGAGGGGATCGCCGCCGCCGCCAAGGCCGCGGGCGCCCGCGTGATCGAGCGCCCCGCCGAGCTGAGCGGCGCCACCGCCTCCAGCGAGTCGGCCCTGCTGCACGCGCTCGACCAGCTCGACGCGGACCCCGAGGTCGTCGTGCTCGTCCAGTGCACGAGCGCCTTCATCGACGCCGCCGACCTGGACGCCGCGGTCGCGAAGGTCCTCGACGGGACCGCCGACGTCGTCTTCTCGGGTCTCGCGACCCACGAGTTCGTGTGGGCCGCCCGCGACGGCGGCGTGAGCGGGGTCAACCACGACCCGGCCCACCGCCCGCGCCGCCAGGACCGCGAGGCGGAGTACCGCGAGACCGGCGCCTTCTACGCCATCCGCACCGCCGGCCTGCGGGAACACGGCCACCGGTTCTTCGGCACCGTCGCCGTCCAGCCCGTGCCGCCGCGCCACGCCGTCGAGGTCGACACCCCCGAGGACCTGGAGATGGTACGGGCGCTCGCGCCGTTCGTGGACCGGCCCGGGCCGGTCGACGTGGACGCGGTGATCACCGACTTCGACGGCGTGCACACCGACGACCTGGTCTACGTCGACCAGGACGGCCGCGAGGCGGTCGCCGTCAGCCGCTCCGACGGCCTCGGGATCTCCCTGCTCAAGCGGTCGGGCGTGAAGCTGCTGATCCTGTCGACCGAGCGCAACCCGGTCGTCGCCGCCCGCGCGCGCAAGCTCGGCGTGCCGGTCCTGCAGGGCCTCGCCTCCAAGCACACCGCGCTGCGCGACTGGCTGAGCATCGAGGGCCTGGACCCCGCCCGCGTGGCCTACGTGGGCAACGACGTCAACGACCTCGGCTGCATGGACCTGGTCGGCTGGCCGGTCACCGTGCCGAACGCCCACCCCCGCGTACGGGCCGCCGCCCGCATCGTGCTCGACCACCCGGGCGGCGCGGGCGCCGTGCGCGAGCTGTGCGACCGCGTGCTCGCCTCGCGGCCCGCCGACGCCGAGCCCACGGCCGCGGGCCCGCGCGCCACGCTGCGGGTGAAGGGCGCCCCGGTGCAGATCGGCGAGTCGCTGGTCGGCCCCGGGCAGCCGGTGTACGTCATCGGCGAGATCGGCATCAACCACAACGGCGACCTGGACATCGCGCGCCGGCTCATCGACGTCGCCGCCGACGCGGGCTGCCAGGCCGTGAAGTTCCAGAAGCGCACGCCCGAGATCTGCGTTCCGCTCGAGCAGCGAAGCCAGATCCGGCAGACTCCGTGGGGTGAGATGACCTACATGGAGTACAAGATCCGCACCGAGTTCGGCCGCGACGAGTACACCCAGATCGCGAAGTACTGCGCCGAGCGGGGCCTCGACTGGTTCGCCTCCCCGTGGGACATCCCCTCGGTCGACTTCCTGGAGGAGATGAACGTCGTCACGCACAAGGTCGCCTCGGCCAGCGTGACCGACCACGAGCTGCTCCGCCGCCTCGCCGCCACGGGCAAGCCGATCATCCTGTCGACCGGCATGTCCACTCTCGAGGAGATCGACGAGGCCGTCGAGATCCTCGGCACCTCCAAGCTCGTGATGATGCACGCCACCTCCACCTACCCGCTGCCGCCGGAGGAGGCCAACCTCCGCACGATCATGACCCTCCAGGACCGCTACGGCGTCCCGGTCGGCTACTCCGGGCACGAGCGGGGCCTGCAGATCTCGCTGGCCGCCGTCACGCTCGGCGCGGTCACCGTGGAGCGGCACATCACGCTGGACCGCACGATGTGGGGCTCCGACCACGCCGCCTCCCTGGAGCCGAGCGGGCTGGAGCACCTGGTGCGGGACATCCGGATCATCGAGTCCGCCCTCGGCGACGGCGTCAAGCGGGTGTTCCCCGGCGAGGAGGCCCCCAAGGCCCGCCTGCGCCGCGTCACCGTCTGACGCCCGTCCAGGCACGACCCGCGCCACCGTCCGAAGGGGCCCTCAGACCACGGTCTGCGGGCCCCGAAGCGCTAGGGCTCCGCACCACTCGCACCATCCGCACCACTCGCACCATCCGCACCACCCGTCCATCCATTCCGCCGTCCGTCCGAGGGCCCGCGCCGTGCCTGGAGGACCAGAGGAGAATCACCAAGTGACGCACGCTGGGGGCCACCGGTGATCACGCTGTCCGTCGTGGTGCCGGTCAGGGACGCCGAGCCGTACATCGCCGACGCGCTCACCTCGCTGCGGCGCAACGCCCGGCACGACTTCGAGTTCATCGTCGTCGACGACGGCTCGGCCGACGCGACCCCGAGGATCATCGAGGACTTCCGCGACGACCTCCCGGGCCTGACCGTGCTGCGCAACGCGTCGCCCGTGGGGCTGGCGGACGCGCGCAACGCCGGCCTGTCGCTGGCGTCCGGCAGGTACGTCACCTTCATGGACGGCGACGACTGGGTCGCGCCGGGGTACCTCCCCCGGCTCGTGGCCGCGATCGAGGGCCTCGGCTGCGACTTCGTCAGGGTCGACCACGTCCAGGTGGAGGGGCGCAAGCGGGTCGTCCACCGGGCGCCGGAGGCCAGGCGGGGAGTGGTGCTCAGGCCGAGGGACGGCATCCTCCCGGCGGGCGCCAAGACGATGGTGGACTACCCGTACGCCTGGGCCGGCATCTACCGGCGCGACCTCGGCGACCTGCTCGCCTTCCCCGGCCACCTGCACACCGCCGAGGACCGCCCCTGGATCTGGCGCCTGCACCGCGAGGCGCGCTCGTTCGCGGTGGCCTCCCTCGCCGGCGTCTTCTACCGGCGCATGGTGCCCTCGTCGCTGACCCAGGTCGGTGACGAGCGGCAGCTGCACTTCTTCGACGCGTTCGAGCTGGTGTTCAAGCAGGTGGAGAACGAGCGCGACCTGCTGCCCAAGGCCGTGCGCACCTTCTGCGCCCTGCTCGCGCACCACCTGGAGCTGGGCGACCGCTTCTCCCCCGCGCTCCGCGCCCGGTTCGAGGCCCGGGCGCAGGACGTCCTCGCCGGCCTGCCGCCGAGCCTGGTGACGGGCGCGGGGCTGGAGCCCGAGCGCGCCGCCCTGCTGCGCCCGCTGCTCCCCCGGCACCACCGAGAGTCCGAGGAGAGCCGCACGTGACCCAGGTCTTCTACAGCTCGACGTTCTTCGGGGCGATGACGCTCGCCGCCGCGATGGACGCCGGCAGGTTCGGCCCGCACACGGGGCGCAGGATCCTGCTGGTGTCGAACAACGCCGCGATCCCGGAGGTCACGCCGTCCCTGGACGAGGCGCCGGGCTTCGCCGCGCTGCGCGGGCGCTTCGACGAGGTCTGGTCCTGGAACGACATCCTGGCGCCCCTGCACCCCTCCGACTGGAAGGCCCGCGTCATCGAGGTGCCCATGCTCGGGCGCCTGCTGCGGTCCCACCTGTCGCTGGACGACGGCCCGGACGAGCTGGTCCTGGAGTCCGTCGCGGTCCCCCCGTCGAGGACGATGGCGGCGCTGATCCGCGACTGCCCCATCACGGTGTACTCCGACGGCCTGATGAGCTACGGGCCCACCCGCGACCCGCTGCCGCAGGAGATCTACGGAAGGATCACCCGGCTGCTCCACCTCGACCTGGTGCCCGGCCTCGTCCCGCTGCTGCTGAGGGAGGTGGGCGTCGCCCCCGACCCGCTGCCCGACGCGGCCTTCCGGGGGGTCCTGGACGCGATGCCCGCGCCGGACGGCCTCAAGGGCGACGCGGTCATCCTCGGCCAGTACCTCTCGGCCCTGGAGATCGTCACCCCCGAGGAGGAGGCGGAGCTGCACGCCGCCATGCTGCGCGCCCTCGCCGCGCGGGGCCACCGCGAGGTCCTGTTCAAGCCGCACCCCGCGGCGGGGCGCCGCCACGCCCAGCAGCTCCGCGCGGTCGCCGGCGAGCTCGGCGTGGAGCTGAGCGTGGCCGGTGAGACCGTCCCGGCGGAGGTGTGCTTCCAGGCCCTGCGGCCCGAGCTGGTGGTGGGCTGCTTCTCCACCGCCCTGATGACCGCGCACCGGCTGTTCGGCATCCCCATCGCCACGATGGGCTGCGACATCGTGCTCGAACGGCTCGCGCCCTACGAGAACAGCAACCGGATCCCGGTCACGATCGTCGACGCCACCGTGCCCCGCCTCGCCCCGGACGGATCGATCGGCGACCCGCCGGACGCCGACCTCGCCGGGCTGGTCGACGCGGTGGGCTTCTGCATGCAGAGCGAGTCGTACCCGGAGCTGCGCGAGCCTGCCGCCCGCTACATCGAGACCCACGGCGCCGAGGCGCGCTATTTCAAGAACCGCCGCCTGGCCTCCGTCGGCCTGATCCCCGCCCCGGAACCCCCGGCCAAGGCCAGGGGCCTCACCACCCGCCTCCGCCGCGCCCTCACCCGCTGAGGCATTTACATTAGATTCTGCATTAAATTCTGTATTAGTTTCTGATACAGTTCCGCGTGTGTCTTCGGAGACCCGTCCCACCGAGCTGAGCGTCGCCGATCTGACCTACGTGCTGGAGGACTTCACGCGGATGTCGATCCGCCTGCCCTCGGAGCGGCGGCTCAGTTTCACGACGCTGTCGGTCCTCCACACGCTGGCAGGCGGCGGGCCGAAGCGGCTCACCGAGCTGACCGGGAGCGAGCAGGTCACGCAGTCGGCGATCACGCAGATCGTGACCAAGCTGGAGCGCGACGGCCTGGTCGAGCGCCGGCCCGACCCCTCGGACGGCCGCGCCGTCCTCGTGCACATCACCGCGCGGGGCGCCGCGATCGTGGACGGGCGGCGGGCCGAGCGAATGGCACACCTGGCGGAGCTCACCGGCCGGCTCACCCCGGACGAGCGGACGGCCATCGCGGCGGCCCTGCCGGCCCTGGCCCGCATAGTCGATCTCAACCGGCGGCGAACCGGTGAGCACGACGCGCGGCACGAGACCTGAACAGGAGACAGAACCATGTCCGACCCCCGGCCGTTCCCCCTTGCGCCGGCGCCGATCCACGTGCCCGACGACGTGCTCGCCGACCTCCGGCAGCGCCTTGACCTCACCCGCTGGCCGCTCGACGCGGGCAACCAGGACTGGTACTACGGCGTCGACCGCGCCTACCTGCGCGAGCTCGTCGACTACTGGCGCACCGGCTACGACTGGCGGAAGGCCGAAGCCGCGATCAACGCCTACGAGCACTACCAGGTCGACGTCGAGGGCGTGCCGGTCCACTTCATGCGCAGGCCCGGAGCCGGCGACAACCCGACGCCGCTGATCCTCACGCACGGCTGGCCGTGGACGTTCTGGCACTGGTCCAAGGTCGTCGACCCGCTGGCCGACCCCGGCGCGCACGGCGGCGACCCGGCCGAGGCGTTCGACGTGATCGTCCCGTCGTTCCCCGGCTTCGGGTTCTCCACTCCGCTGCCGGACAACCCGGACATGAACTTCTGGAAGGTCGCCGACCTCTGGCACAGCCTCATGACCAAGACCCTCGGCCACGACAAGTACGCCGCCGCGGGGTGCGACGTCGGAGCGCTGGTCACCGGCCAGCTCGGGCACAAGTACGCCGACGAGCTGTACGCCATCCACATCGGGTCGGGGCAGAAGCTCACCCTGTTCGAGGGCGACCGGGCCTGGGACTTCAGCGGTGGCCGACCCATCCCCGAAGGCCTGCCCGCCGGCGTACACGCCCGCGTCGTCGAGCTGGACAGGCGGTTCGCCGTCCACCTCGCCGCGCACGTGCTCGGCCCGAGCACGCTCGCCTACGGGCTGACCGACTCCCCCGCGGGGATGCTCGCCTGGATACTCGAACGCTGGGTGAACTGGAGCGACAACGGCGGCGACGTCGAGACCGTCTTCTCCAAGGACGACCTGCTCACCCACGCCATGATCTTCTGGGTCACCAACTCGATCGGCACCTCGATCCGCACCTACGCCAACAACAACCGCTACCCCTGGACCCCCTCCCACGACCGGCGGCCGGTGATCGAGGCGCCCACCGGCATCACCTTCGTCGGCCACGAGAACCCGCCCGGCGTCACCACCGACCGGCGCGTCCAGAGCTTCCTCGACGGCGACCGCGCCGCCTGGTACAACCACGTCAACCTCACCGCCCACGAGAGCGGCGGCCACTTCATCCCCTGGGAGATCCCCGGCCACTGGGTCGACGACCTTCGCCGCACCTTCCGCGGCCGCCGCTAGCTGTTCTGTCCTCACAGTTTGGTGACGCGGCCGGGGGGACGGGTGGCCCTGGCGACCGTTGTGTCGGTGGCGTCGGCCGGGGCGATCTGGTCCCTGGTCTTCGACCCACACGGCGGCGAGGGCCTGGTCGAGGCCGGCGCGGTTGCGCTACCGCATCCGGCTGCCGGATCCGACTCTTGGAGGGCAGGATGGGAATCAGAGCAGGCTATCGGGTTCGTCGAGGCGAAATGGCGCAGGCGTTGCTCGTTGTGCTGGGTGTGGGTCAGGGGATGGATTTGGTGAGGGCGGGGGCTCTTCGGTTGAAGAGGAGGAGGCCCGCGGTGATGATCATGATGGTGGTTTCGGTGAGGAGGAGGACGGTGTAGAGGCCGGGGGTGTAAGTGATGAAGGTTTGCATCGCCATGTTGTGTCCCGCGTGGGCGCCGATCGGCAGCCATAGGTTCTTGCCGATGATGCGGCAGGCGAGGAGCAGGGCACCGAAGGCGGCTGCTTGCACCATGTACAGGAGCTTTTCGCCGATGCCGGTCGCCTCGCTGTTGGAGATGAGGTGTATGGCGCCGAATGCCAGGGTGGTGAGCGCGAAAGCGGTCCATGGCGGTAGTGCGGCGCTCAGGTTGCGGAACAGGTAGCCCCGATACCACAGCTCCTCGGGCACCGCCTGGGCCAGAAGTGGTCCCAGCACGAAGGGGATCAGCCGGTCTGCTGGCAGGTTGAGGTGCCATGCCGCTACACCGAGGGCCACGCAGACGGCATCGGCGGCGATGATCACTCCGACGCCGATGGCCAGGCCGGTGAGGAAGTGGGGCAGGGCGGTGCGGGGGCGGGTGAGGCCGGGTTCGAAGCCGGGCACATGGTCGATGAAGCGCCGGGCGCCGGCGACCAGGAATGGAGCGATGGCGGCGACGGCCAGCACCGGGATCGTGAAGTGGAGTGTCTCGGGTAGCCCGGGGACTAATCGGAGCAGCAGATCGAGCGTGATGCCGACGAGGGTGGTGGCCATGAGCGCGAAGAAGGCTAGGAGGCAGTACCAGCCGGGCCTCAGTCGTCCGCCTGCCGTACGGAAGATCGTCATGTCAGCAAACGCTAGGGAGGGCGGATGGGCGGCGCATCGAGCCTGCGACAGGTCCTCGACCATGACTGCGGTCATGGCCGGTGCTACGCCCGCAGGATGATGTGGTGGGTCGGTCCGGGCGGTTAATGTTCGGTTGGTGATGGAAATGGGGGCCCGGCCGCCGTTCTTCGGGCTGGTGTTCTGGGTGGACGTCGCCGCGGTCGTCGCGATAGGGATGGGACCGAGGCTCGGCTGGGAGCTGGTCCCGTTCGGGCTCACGCTGGCTGTGCTGGTCGTGCTCTGGCGTCGGTTGCCGTGGGACTCGGCGATCATGGGCGGCCGCAGGCTGCTACCGCCGTTGTTCCTGCTGACTGCCTTCGCCGCGGCGGCGCTCGATGGGTACGGCGTGGCGTCGCCGATCCTGCTCATCGCCCTGGCGAACGTGACCTTGATGTACGGCGTAACCACGGGTGCGGTTCTGTCGGCCGCCGCGGCGGGGGTGATGGCGGGCAGCATGATCCTCCTCTACGACGCCACCTGGTTCGATGTTCTGCGTCAGTGCGGAGTGACCGCCTTGATGGCGGGCTTCGTCCTGGCGGTGTCGGCGGCGGTGCTGGAGGCCCGCAACCAACGTAGGAAGGCCGAGGGCCTGCTGCGTGAGCTGCGCAGGCACTCTCAGCGGGCCAGCGAGAACGCGGTGACCCAGGAGCGCGCGCGGATGGCTCGTGACATGCACGACTCTCTCGGCCACCACCTGACCGTGATCAAGATCGGGTTGGAGAACGCCGAACGTTTCCGCCACCTGAGGCCTGAGGCCGCCTGGCAGGAGGTGGGCCAGGCCAAGGAGCTGATCCAGCAGGCCTACGCCGAAGCCCGTCGCTGGGTCAGGGCCCTGCGCCCGCTGGCGCTGGAGAACGGGGCGGGCGGGGCGGCGCTACGCGAGCTGGCGCTGTCCTTCGACGGCACCGGCATCGACGTGCGGTTCGAGGTGAAAGGCAGGGAACGGCCGTTGGAGCGCGCCAGCGAGCTGGTGCTCTACCGGGCGCTGCAGGAAGGGCTGACCAACGCATTGCGTCACGCCGGGGCGAGCCAGGTATGGACCGTACTGGACTTCGACGCCGAATGGGTCGCCCTGACCGTGGGCGACGACGGCAAGGGGGCTTCCGAGGCGGCGCTGGCCCGTGGGTTCGGGCTCTCCGCGCTGGCTGAGCGCGCCCAGGACGTAGGCGGGACGCTCGCGGTGCACGGCGCCGAGGGCCGGGGGCTCACGCTACGGGTGCAGGTGCCGTGAAGTCTCTGCGCATCATGCTGGTGGAGGATCAGCTCCTCATGCGTCAGGGCCTACGCAAACTCCTGGAGTTCGAGCCGGATCTCCAGGTCGTCGGCGAGGCCGCCGACGGGGTCGAGGCGCTTGAGCTGGTGGCGGGCTGCGCGCCGCAGGTCGCCCTGGTCGACGCCCGAATGCCCCGGATGGACGGGGTGGAGCTCATCAGGCAGCTCGCGCGCGACCATCCCGAGGTGGCCTGCATCGTGCTGACCACCTTTGACGAGGACGACTACCTGTTCGGCGCACTGCGCGCGGGGGCCCGCGGCTACCTGCTCAAGGACACCTCGCCAAGCGTCCTGGTCGAGACGATCCGCAAGGTCGGCCTGGGCGGGACGGTGCTGGAGGATCCGGCCGCGACCAAGGTCATCGCCCGGCTGTCGCGCGTCGCTTCACCCTCGCGGGCCGACTTCCGGGGAGAGGCGCTGCTGTCAGCCAGGGAGAGCGAGGTCGCCCGGCTGGTGGGGATCGGCGCGGCCAACCGGGAGATCGCCGAGGCGCTATTCGTCACCGAGGGCACGGTGAAGAACCACATCTCCAGCGTCCTACGCAAGCTCGGGCTTCGCGACCGCACCCAGCTGGCCCTGCGGGTCGCCGCCGGCCCGTCTGAGGAGTATGGGGCTTGATCGGGTACGTCGGGGTTCCCCAGGACCCCGTACCTACCGCACTCTTCGACGGTGACCTTCGATGTCTGTTCTTCCGACCGCACAGCTCCAGTTCTTGGAAGGCGTGAGCCAAGCGCGATAGTTGTCACCGCAGCGGCCGCGTGAACAGCACGGCCGGTACTGGTGAGGCACGCTTGTTGTCACCGATGAGGAGGCCGGCAAAGTACCTCACCCACGTCGGGGCTCTCCTATTCACGGGGGTTGTGCGGGGATTGTGCAGGTCCAGCATGCCCGGTCAGCTCGCTTCCCCGAGACCGAGTTCGGGCGAGGGCCCGAGGTCGAGTTGTTTGCTCATGTCGAGCTCGACCTTCCCGTACAGGTTCAGATGCGACCAGAACAGGGCGGACAGGCCGCGCCGGTCGGCGTCGGTGAGCTTCTTGCGCCACTTGGGTTCGGCCAGGACGATCTGGACCATGCGGGTGTTGAGGTAGACGATCGCGGCCTGGACCAGGTGACCCGGCAGCAGCGGACGGATCTGCTCCTCCGGCGCGGCGTTCCGTCCGCGAGGGCGGTGACGGTTCGGCGCTGGGGTCCTTTACTGCGTCCGCGCTCCATATCCGACAAAGCCGGGCACCGACCCCGGATGCTTCGGCGAGCTCACCGAATCGTCGTCAAGATCGACTCTCTGGCGCCAGAATCCGGACCGATCCTCCCCCTGATCCCAACCTCATCATCCACGTACTACCGGGCGTAGCCCTAGGGCCATCAGGTGAAGTAGCGCAACCAGATGTACACCCATGCCATTAGCGTGCTCAGCACGGTTACCAGGACGCCGTACTTGGTGAACTGCCAGAAGCTGATGCCGTGGCCGGTTCGCGCGGCGATGCCGATGGCGACGACGTTGGCGCTGGCCGCCACCGCGGTGCCGTTGCCGCCGAAGTCGGCGCCCAGAGCGAAGGCCCACCATAGTGCCTGCCCGGTCTGCGAATCCGGGGCCTGGGCGACCATGTCCTCCACGATGGGCGCCATCGTGGCGACGTAGGGGATGTTGTCGAAGAAGGCGCCCAGCACGCTGGAGCCGAACAGCAGCGCCGTGGCCGCGAAGAAGTAGTTGTCGCCGAACGCGTCGACGGCCCAGGCGCCGATGGTCGCGATGACGCCGGTGTGCACCAGTCCCGCGACCATGGCGAACAGGCCCATGAAGAAGACCAAGGTGGGCCATTCGACCTCGCGTAGGACCTCTGAGATGTCGGCGCGAGACACCAGCAGCATCACTCCGGCGCCGACCAGGGCGATGATCGACGGTTCCAGGTGCATCACGGAGTGCAGGCTGAACCCGACGACGACGAAGACGAAGACGACCATGCACCGCGCAAGCAGTTTCGGGTCGGTGATGGCGCGACGCTCCTGCAGCGTCATCACCGCGGCGACGTGCTCGAGGTCGTAGTAGAACGATTTGCGAAACAGCACCCGGGTGAACAGCACGAACACCACGAAGATGACGACCACGACGGGGGCCATGTGGGCGAGGAAGTCGTTGAACGTCAGCCCGGCGCGGCTAGCGATGATGATGTTGGGCGGGTCGCCGATGAGCGTGGCGGCGCCGCCGATGTTGGAGGCGAGGACCTCGGCGATGAGGTACGGCTGGGCGGGGACGCGCAGCCGGTCGCAGACCACCACCGTGACCGGCGCGACGAGCATGATCGTGGTGACGTTGTCGAGGAACGGCGAGGCGATCGCGGTGATGCCCATCAGCATGACCATGAGCCGGTACGGCTCGCCCTTCGATCTCTTGGCCGCCCAGATGGCCAGGTAGTCGAAGATCCCCGTCTGCTTGATGATGCCGACGATGATCATCATGCCGAGCAGCAGGAAGATGACGTTCCAGTCGATGCCCTTGTGTTCGGAGAAGAACATGTCGGCGCCGGGAGTGAGGCCCAAGACGGCCATGATCCCGGCGGCGATGAGCACCACTTTGACCTTGTTCGCCTTCTCGGTGGCGATGAAAAAGAACGCCACCAAGAAGATCGCGAGAGCAAGGACGGCGCTCATCCCTCACGCCCCGGCGGTCCGGCCCGGACTCGGGAGGCTGCCACGTCGGCGGGATTGATGCATGAGGGGAGGGCGGCTGATGGCGCGACAGGCCATGGCGGTGCCGATACGGAAAAGCGGTCCACGGAAATGGCCTCCGAACGATGGGCACACTGCGGCATCACGGGCCGAGCGAAACGAAGTCAGCGGCACATGCCCGGGGGTTGCTGTGGCGGCTCGCCGGGTCCGGTCAGCCGCCGGGGCTGGAAAGCGCCAGGTTGGTGAGCAGCCGCTCCAAGGTGATCGCTCCGGTCAGCACGCCGTCGCGGCCGACCACCGCCACGAGCGGGCTGCGGAGCCTGGCCATGAGGGCGGCCACCTCGAGCAGGGTCGCGTCGAGCCGTACCGTCACCGGCTTGGCCGGCTGGCGCGGCAGGCAGTCACCCACCGTCAGGTCACCTAGTTCCTGCCAGAACAGGTCGGCGTGGGCCTCGTCGATCGCCCGGGCAAGCGCCGGGTCCTCCTGATAGGCGCCGGGGACCGCCAGGCGCAGCACCTGGGTTCCCGGAAGCACCGTCCAGGGCCGCGCCTTGTCGTCCACGACGATCAGCCCGGGCAGCCGGCCCAGCGCCATCACCCGTATGGCCTTCGCGACGGGGTCACCAACGGTCACCGTCGGCAGATTCACGGCGATATCCCGCGCTTGCATTGCACCATCCCGTTGGGCGAGGCGACGGGCCGTCTGCGGCGCGGTCACGGCGCCTCCCCGGTGATCTCGGCGAAACGGCGTTCCAGGACAGCGAGCCGGTCGGGAATGGGCCGGCTGTGCAGGAGCTCGGCGACCCGGTCGGCCTCATCGTGTTCCATGACGATGCTCTGCAGCGGCACGTCAAGATCGGCGGGGTCATAGATAAGGAGCCGCCGACGGCCGGCATCGTCCACCAGCACGCCGAAGCGCTGTCCTGCTCGGGTCGCACAGTGATGCACGGCGCCGATGCCGGGCACGGTGGTACGGGTGATATTCACTTCGCAGGTGCCTCCCTTCCTGGGCTGTGGTGAATCGGGGCATGAGCCGCGATCATGGTGCCCGGCCCTCTCACCGGGCTGCCTGCAGGGCGCGGGCCGCGAATCCCTCCGCCCAGCGGATCAGGTCTGCTTTGAGCCGTATCTCCACGCGGGAGAATTCGATGAGCGTGACCTCCACGCCCCAATCGCGGGTGCGGTGACTGACCCTGGCCGACAGATCGCACAGGTCGCCTTCGGACGGTTCCGACAGCTCCACGAGGTCGCGTTCTGCGACGTAGCCGCGGATCTCCGCCTCCGCCGCGGCCACGGTGGCCGAGTTCGGCGAGTTCCTGCTCAGGGCGTAGGAGACCGGATCTTCTACAGAGGCCAGCGCGGTGCTGTTGACGGTCACCGCGACGCCATCCCTGGTGACGGCCTCGAGCCAGAGAAGATCGACATAGGTCGTGCCCAGCGGGACCCGTACCGCGCGATCGACACCCGGCAGCACGACGGCGAGGCCGGGGCCCTTCACCGTGGCGAAACGGCCGAACCGGAACACCACCAGGCGCTCGCCCTCTGAGATGACCCGGAAGGCGCAGACCGCGAGCGCCGCCAGAGCCAGCCCTGCCGCGATGGCCCAGGCGACAGACGTGTCCGAGGCGAGCAGGGCCGGCTCTGGCAGCGCGTAGGCTTGCGGAGCGGCGGCGATCACGACCATCACGTCCCCTTCCCGGCGTTCTGTACCTTTCGCTTAAGTTTGTACGGCACTGCCGACCCGCCACCATCAGGTCCAACACCCATCTGTGGCGGGGTAGGACATGTAGGGACGACGTGCGGCAATGGGAGGAATCACTCATGGACAACCGCGCCTTGCGGCGATGAGGCTGGTGAGATGAACGACCGCGCCGACCGGCACACCGACAAACGGCGGGCCGCGCCACGCGCGCGAACCCCCGCGCAAGCGCTGTTCCGGCGACTGTTCGTGATCAACGGGCTGGTGTTCACAGTCGGGACGCTCGTGCTCGCGCTGTCCCCCGCCACGGTGTCGTCGCCGCTCCTGCTGGCCGAGGTACCGGTCCTGACGGTCGGGTTGGCGCTGATCCTCACCGCCAACACGCTGCTGCTGCGCACCAGCCTGGCGCCACTCGACGCGCTCGCCACCCTGATGCAGCGCGTCGACCTGCTGCGGACCAGCGACCGCCTCACCCACAACGGCAACGGCGACCTCACCCACCTCATCGACACCTTCAACGCGATGCTCGATCGGCTCGAGGCGGAGCGCAGCGCGAGCAGCGCGCACGCGCTGGCAGCGCAGGAGGGCGAGCGGCAGCGCATCGCGCGCGAGCTGCACGATGAGATCGGCCAGAGCCTCACCGTGGTGCTCCTCGGCCTGAAGCGCACAGTCGACCGGGCACCCGACGACCTCCGCGAGGAACTGCACACCATCCAGGAAACGGTCCGCGCCAGCCTCGACGAGGTACACCAGGTCGCCCGCCGGCTGCGCCCCGGCGTCCTGGAGGATTTCGGGCTGCAGAGCGCGCTGACCGCCCTGAGCAGCGACTTCTCGGCAGTCAGCAGGATCCCGGTCACCCGCAGAGTGGACCCCGACCTACCCACCCTGAGCAGCGACGTCGAACTCGTCCTCTACAGGATCGCCCAGGAGGGCCTCACCAACGTGGCCAGGCACGCCCACGCCACCCGGGTGGAGCTGTCACTGACCGCGAAACCCGGCGACCTGACACTGCGCATCACCGACGACGGGCGGGGCGGCGCGCTCCAGGAGGGGGCCGGGATCCGCGGCATGCGCGAGCGCGCCCTTCTCATCGGCGCCCGCCTCACCATCGCCTCCCCGCGAGGCGGCGGCACCGACGTACGCCTGGTCGTACCCAACACGGCGAAGCGGAGCTGAACCTGGTGAATACGCCCAAGACACGGATCCTGCTGGCCGACGACCACGCCCTGGTCCGCCACGGGCTGCGGCTCATCCTCGACGCCGAACCCGATCTCATGGTCGTCGCGGAGGCGGCCGACGGCGCCGAGGCCGTCGAGGCCGCCTCCGCCGACGAGGTCGACCTGGCCATCTTGGACATCGCGATGCCGCGGATGACAGGAATCCAGGCGGCCCGCGAGATCTCCAGGCGCGCCCCCGGCATCCGCATCCTGATCCTGTCCATGTACGACAACGAGCACTATTTCTTCGAGTCGCTCAAGGCGGGCGCCTCGGGCTACGTGCTCAAGTCGGTCGCCGACCGTGACCTCCTGGAAGCGTGTCGGGCGGCGATGCGCGGCGAGCCCTTCATCTATCCCGGCGCGATCACCGCGCTCATTCGTGACTACCTGCAGCGCGACCGGCAGGGTGAGCGGGTGCCCGGCAGCATCCTGACGCCCCGCGAGGAGGAAATCGTCAAGCTGATCGCCGAGGGCAACTCCGCCAAGGAGATCGCCGAGACGCTCGTCATCAGCGTGAAGACCGTCGACCGCCACCGTGCGAACATCCTGCAGAAACTCGGCATGCGCGACCGGCTCGAGTTGACCCGCTACGCCATCCGCGCAGGCCTCGTCGAACCGTGAACCTGGATGCGTCTGCTGGCGACGCCTCGTCCGCTGATCATTGTGTAGGACCTCTTACTCGGTGTCCGTCGGGGGTTCTGGCCGGTTGAGGGTGACTAGCCGAGGGCCTTCAGGTAGCGGCGGACGCGGCGGCCGGCACGGTAGCCGACGCGCAGCACGTCCGGGGGGACCTCGACGCGGAGCCGGGCGCGTCGGCGGGCCGCCGCGTGTCCCGGCCCGTCGAGCAGCGGCCGCACCGGGCCGAGGCCGCCCGTGCGCGCCTGGTCCACCAGGGCGGCGAGCTTGACCACCCAGTCGCTCACGGCCGGGTCGTGGAAGTAGTTGGCGTCGCGCCACGCGGCGGCGGGCTGCCGGAAGTCGCCGCGCGCGAGCTCCTCCAGGGTGCCGAGACACTCGCTGTCCTCGAACACCAGGTTGATCATCTCGGCGCTCACCCCGAAGTCGGAGAGCACGAGCAGCGGGACCTTACCCGCGATGGCCTCCAGGGCCGCCGTGGAGCTGACGGTCACGAACGCCGCGGCCTCGGCGAGGTGCTCGCGCATCGCGCCCGCCGCGAACCGCACGGCGCCGTCGCGCACCGCGCCCGTCTCGACGAGCTGCCGCCACAGCCGCTCGTAGTGGTACCGCTCGTTGTGGGTCTGGCGCTCGGTCTCAAGGGCCCGGAGCTTGACCACGACGTCCAGGTCGGGACGGGCGGTGGCGAGCCCCGCGAGGGCCAGCAGGATGCTCTCGCGCTCCTCGCGCCGCTTCGGCACCTTCGCCTGGGTCGCGAACACCACCCGGTTCGGCGGGGCCGTCGTGGAGGGGAAGACGAGCTGGTCGGCGGCGGCGGGGCGCGCGACGGCCTGGTCGAGGTAGGGCAGGCGGGCGAGCGCCACCGAGCCCTCGGCGCCCAGCTCCTTGCCGATGCGGGCGAACTCCTCGACCTCCCTGCCGCTGTGCACGACGAAGAGGTCGCATCCGCCCCGGTACAGCCAGGCCTTCTCCGTGGCGGGGATCGAGATGCCGGGAAGGCCGGACACGAACACCGGGCGAGGGCTCAGCCCGTCGAACACGTCGCTCACCAGCACGTCCACGACGGGCCCCGTGCAGGCGACCAGCACGACGTCCGGCCTGATGCGCTCGGCGAGGCGGCGCAGGCCGCGCGCGTGCACCACAGAAGGCGGCTGGTCGGTGTCGAAGCGCGTCCCGCTGACGGCGGCGGCGATCTGGCCCTGCGACGGCACGATCGGCGTGCGCACCACGGCCAGCGTCGGCGTCCACCCGGCGGGTAGCTGGTCGAGGAGACCCGCCGCCCACTTCAGGTAGGAGTCCGAATCGGCCACAGCGAGAACCCGGCTCAAGGAGAAGCCCTTTCGTGCGCGAACATCTGGAGGTGTGAACGGAGTGAGACCGTCGCGGAGGGCGTCCACCAGTCGTCGGGGACCTCCACGGTCTCGACGGGGACGCCGCGCGCGGAGAGCAGGACGCGCAGCGAGGTGACGGCCGTAGAGGGCAGGCTGAGCACGCGCTGCCCCGGCCGCAGGTCCCGCAGCGTCATCTCGACGGGGACCCCGCCGTCGTAGACGGTGACGCCGGGGTGGCCCCGGACCGCCGCGAGGTCGCCGGGGTCCTCCCGCCTGTGCGGGTAGTAGGCCAGCGGCCCCTGAAGCCCGAAGAGCCAGGCGAGGTAGCGGTCACGGTGGATCAGCCCGTTGCGCACCAGCGACGTGCCGAGGACGACCGTGCTCTCGGGGGGACGTGGGTGCGCGACGGCGGGCTGGGAGCGCAGCCAGGCGAAGTCGTGGGTCACCAGCTCGGCCCCGAGCCCCTGTACGGCCTTGGCCAGCTCGGCGGGCACGGGCAGGGCGGTGAACACCGTGAGCCGTCCGGCCCGGGCGGCGGCGCGCAGCCGGACCGAGGCGGCGGCCCCGAGGACGCGCCGCGTCGGGCCGGACTTGGCACGGGCGCGCAGGAGCGGGGTGCCGAGCCTGGCGGTGAGCAGCTCCAGCAGGCGGATCGTGGCGAGGCCGTCGTCCACCAGGACCATCCGCGCGGGGGCGGCGGTGAGCGAGGTGAGCTGCATCCTCCCGGAGAAGGCGTCTCCGAGGACCCACGCGGCGTCCCGGCCGGGGCGGGGCATCGCGCCGTCGGCGGTCTCGATCTCCAGCCCGGCGGGCAGGTCGAGGGCGGCCAGCTCGGCGCGGGTGACGCGGAGCCCCGGCAGCTTCGCGCGGGTCACCACGCGCGTGCCCGGCCCGACGACTCCGGCGTACCGTGCCTCGACCGCGCACAGCAACTGGAGAGGCGACTCCACCCAGGCGACGGCCGACCCCTGCTCCCGCACGTGGCTTCGACCGTTCCTCTCCACGCCGGGCATTGACACTTTCACGACGCAAGCAACGTAACGGGGTGACCCGACGCGGGGGGTAACAACCGGTGAACGGAGAACAACGGTGGATCAGCCAGGTCTAGTTGTTCTCGTTGGAGTGTGCGCCGGCGCTCGCCACGGGAAGCGTGATGACGGTGGCCGCCCTCGGGTCGCCTCCGGAGACGAGGCCAGAGGGGGCGGCGACGCCGGCGACCACGGCGAGGGAGGCCAGGGCCGCCAACGGCACGACGATCCCCGGACCGCGCATGTTCTCCACCCTTTCCAGCCAATACCAACAGGCCCCGCTATTTCCGGTCACCGCGGCCGTTCCAATGGCGTGAAATACCTGCAGCCGCTGATTTCGGGGCGCATTCGACGGGCTGTCCGTGTGGACGGCGCCGAAGGAATTCGCGCGCCGGTACGCGGCCTCGCCGTACAGGTCCAGGGTAAGGTCCGCGCCCGTCGCCGCCCTGGTCGTGGCCCTGGTCCGCGGGCGTGAGCACGGCCGGGGTGGCTCGTGGGGGATATTTCACCATCCATCCCTCCAATCGCCATGGGCACCGGACGCCTTTCGGGCCCGGTTCACGAGCCGCGCGTTCCGCCGTACCCGGAAAGGACGTCCGCACCGGGCCGGATGGAGTACGTCACCGTAGTCTCGTTCGGGTAATGCGAACCGGAAATCCCGGCATTACCGTTAAAGATATTCGCCGCTCATGAATAGCGAAGGAGGGCTTTCGGCGGCCATGCCACGACGGCCGGCCACGTCGTCACAGGTACCAGCCGTACGCTCACGTCACTTCAGCCCCGCTTGACACGACAGTCTGAACCTGCACAACTATCACTTTCACCCGGCCGGGCGCGGTGGCCGCTCCAGCGCCGCCGGTCACGTGCCCGGCGGGCGGAGGGCTCCTCCGTACCCAGGTCAAGGCAGGTGAACCACCACCCCAAGCTCCTGCGCCCCCGGCGTGGTCAAGGCGGGTTTGCCGTCCAGGTCCCCCATCCAGCCCGGACTTTTGTCCTGTTTGCATCTGTTTGTCCGATGTATTACTCTGAGTGGACTCCTGGTACAGGTACTGCCTGTTTGAGTACCCCGCTCGTGCCGTGGAGATTGCACAGCGCGGCTCGGTCCTCTGCGGAGATCCCTCTCCCGCCGATACGCGCTACGCCGAGTCCGCGTCGCGCGGAGCCGGGGACCCACCTCCTCTGGGGTGAATCGGGGCCGTCACTTCCCACGGACGCTCCCGTAGGGCGACTTCCACGCCCGAACCCGTCAGCTAACCCGGTAGGCGGCTTGGAAGAAGGAGTATCCCCTTGTCAATGTCGATACATCGGCTTCTGGACGCCCCAAAGAACCATCTCAAAGCCTTCGCCTTCGGCGGCCTGGTCGTCGCCCAGGCCGTGGCGGGCACGACTCTCGCGGCCCACGCCGCCTCCGCCGACGACACGGGGCGCAACCTCGCGGCCGCCGAGGCCCCGAACACCGTGAAGGCTCCGGAAACCGTGCGGCAGGTCTCCGCCGAGCAGCTCCTGAAGCTGGCGGAACGACAGGTCGGCATCTCCGAGAACAGCGCTGGCGGCGGCACCAAGTTCCACTCCTGGTACATGAGCTCCCCGAGGGCCAAGGAGACTGTGGCCCGCGACAGCGGCTCCATCGCCGGGTACGCCAACGCCGCCTGGTGCGACATGTTCGTCTCCTGGGTCGGCAGCCAGCTCGGCATGCAGGACACCGTGGGCATCGATGCCTACACCGTCGCGCACGCCAAGTGGTTCGCCTCGCAGGACCGCTGGGGCAGCACTCCCAAGCCCGGCGCGGTCGTCTTCTTCGACTGGGGCCGCAGCAAGAACCTCGACAACATCGACCACGTCGGCTTCGTCATCAAGGACAACGGCGACGGGACGATCAAGACCGTCGAGGGCAACACCGGCAACGGCAAGGTCGAGATCCGTACCCGCCCGGCCTCCCAGGTCGTCGGCTACGGCTACCCGAGCTACGCCGCCTGACATCACCTCCCGGGCGCTCTCCATCTCGCGGGGCGCCCGCCCTCCCGACCATCGAAGGCGCCCCTCCCCCTCCCACGGAGGACGCCCGTTCCCCTCGGTGCCGTACGGCCTGCGACCCACTCCGCCGGCCGTACGGCACCGTGCTTTCTCCAGGCCCGGGAGCCGGGCGATCCCGTGGCGCATGGATGATTTGCGCCCGACTGTGCCGGTTAGCAGTGGGAGCGCTCCCAATACCGCCAATAACCCTTATCGCGCACAACGTCTGATTTCAAGCTCCTAACAGCCCCAGGAGTAACAGTTAGGTTTCAGCATATTGACGCCAGCATTGCCTATCGGGGACTCTTCGTGGGAGCGCTCCCAAACTTCGCTCGCGAGGCAGCCCCTCGCGGGATCACGACTGAGGGATCCAGCACATCGCGGGGCCCGACTGTCGGGGCCGGCCCTCGATGCCACCTCCCAACGATCGGGCAACCACCTGAGAGGGGTCCGGAATGAAGAACAACATGCGCCGCGGCAGAATGCTCGCGGTCGCATCGGTGATGACCGCCGCGCTCGGTATCACCACCGCGTGCTCGTCCAGCGACACCGGTAGCACCACCGGCGGCTCGTCGTCAGCCGCGCCGGCGGAGAAGATCACCCTCACGCTGCAGACCTTCGGCGGCGGCACCAACTTCGGTTACAAGTCCGCCGTTGAGAAGTGGAACGCCGAGCACCCGAATGTGCAGGTCAAGTACAACAACCTGACCGACAGCTTCGAGAACGTCTATTGGCCCCAGATGCTGCAGTGGCTCCAGTCCGGCACGGGTGCCGGTGACGTCGTTGGCATCGACGAGGGCGGCATGGGCCTGGCCAAGGCCCGGCCCCAGTTCTTCACCGATCTCGGTCAGTACGGCCTGCAGAGCCGTCAGGCCGACTTCCCCGCGTGGAAGTGGGAGAACGGGCTCAACTCGGAGGGCAAGCTGTTCGCCCTCGGCACCGACGTCGGCGGAATGAGCATCTGCTACCGCACCGACCTGTTCAAGAAGGCCGGACTGCCCACCGACCGGGACGAGGTCTCGAAGCTGTGGAGCGGCGGCTGGGACGACTTCGTCAAGGCCGGCCAGGACTTCCAGGCCAAGGTCAAGGACGCCAAGTTCGTGGACAGCGTCAACACCATCTACAACGTGGTGCTGTCGCAGGAGTCCGCCAAGAACGGCAACGTCACCTACTTCGACAAGAACCAGCAGCTGATCGTGGACAAGAACCCGGCCGTCAAGAGCGCGTTCGACTTCACCACGAAGATCAGCCAGGCCGGTCTGACCGCCAAGCTGCAGAACTTCACCGACCCGTGGAACACGGGCTTCGTGAAGTCGCAGTTCGCGACCCTCGGCTGCCCGGGCTGGATGCTCGGCGTGGTGTCCGGCACCGCCGGTGACAAGTTCAAGGGCAAGTGGGACGTCGCGACGGTCCCCGGTGGCGGCGGCAACTGGGGCGGCTCCTGGCTCGCGGTGCCCAAGCAGTCCAAGCACCCGAAGGAGGCCGCCGAGCTGGCCAGCTACCTGACCAGCCCGGAAGCGCAGCTGCTGGCGTTCAAGGAGGGCGGCAACCTGCCCAGCACCATCCCGGCGCAGGACAACCCCGAGCTCCAGAGCGCGACCAACGAGTACTTCGACAACGCGCCCATCGGCAAGATCTTCGGGCCGTCCATCAAGTCGCTCCAGCCGACCTTCCTCGGTGAGAAGCACGCCCAGGTGAAGGCCGCGGTGGAGCAGATCATCATCGGCATGGACCAGGGCGCCGTGCCCTACGGCGAGGCATGGCAGAAGTTCGTCGAGGCGGGCCAGAAGGCGGCGGGCTGATCGTCCCCGAACGTCACCGGCCCCCCGCGGCAACCCTCCGGCGGGCCGGTGACCTCCCCTCCTGAGCGGCAGGCGGCAGCGGAACCACGCTGCCGCCCTTCGCTCCGAGCGCCGAAAGGTAAACCGTTGACCTCCTCCCGACGGACAGACCCTGTGGAGTCCGCCCCACATGGGCTGAAAGTTCGCGGCTCATCGACCGGAGGACCCCCCATGCCGCCGCCAGGGCGGCCCCTGCCTCCGTGGCACTCCCGCCGAACGTGCTCATCGCCCGGCGGCGGGCACACCACACATCGCTTTCGACGAAAGAAGGAGAATGGGGCACTCTCCCCACGGCTGAAGGCCAGGGGACCCGCCCCGGAATTCCGATGAGCGTCAACGTCCGCATCCATCGTGCGGATCCCGCGCCTCCCCCACACCGGCCGGGGCGCCACCAATCGGGATCCTCACGCCGCTTCCTGTCCCAGCTCGACCTGAAGGCCACGCCCTACTTCCTCATCTCGCCGTACTTCATCCTCTTCGCGATCTTCGGCCTGTTTCCGCTCATCTTCACCCTGTGGGTCTCGCTCCACGACTACGAGCTGGCCGGCGGCGACGCCAAGTTCACGGGCCTCGCGAACTACGCCAACCTGCTGACGGACGCCGACTTCTGGAACGCGGTGATCAACACCGTCGGCATCTTCGCCCTGGCGACGGTGCCGCAGCTGGTCCTCGCGCTCATGCTTGCCAACGCCCTGAACAAGCGGATCCGGGGGCGGCTGTTCTTCCGCCTGGGGGTGCTCCTGCCCCTCGTCACCTCGGTCGTAGCGGTCGCCATCGTCTTCACCCAGCTTTTCGGCCGTGACTTCGGCCTGATCAACTACGTGCTCGGGTCCCTCGGCGTGGACAACATCAACTGGCAGAACGCCAAGTGGTCGTCCTGGACCGCGATCGCCACCATGGTCGACTGGCGCTGGACCGGCTACAACGCGATCATCTACCTCGCGGGCATGCAGACGATCCCCCGCGACCTCTACGAGGCGGCGTCGATCGACGGGGCGTCCTCCCGCCGGCAGTTCTGGAGCATCACGCTGCCGATGATCCGCCCGACCATCATCTTCACGGTCTTCGTCTCCACGATCGGCGGGCTGACGCTCTTCGCCGAGCCGGTCATGTTCGGCAACAACCGGATGGAGGGTGGCAGTACCGGTCAGTTCCAGACGATCGCGATGTACATCGTCAAACAGGGGTTCAGGGACTTCGACTACGGCTACGCGGCGGCGGCCGCCTGGCTGCTGTTCATCCTGATCCTCCTCGGCGTCGCGATCAACTACGCGTTCGTCCGCCGGATCGGGGGCAGCAAGTGACCGCCATCACGCAGGTCAGGCCCGGCCGGGCCGCCGCCAGGAGCAAGCGGGACCCCTTCCGCGCCACGCCGCTCACCAAGATCTCCCTGCTGTTCACCATCGTCCTGTCGATCTTCCCGATCTACTGGATGGTCATCATCGCGTCGCGGACCAACTCCGACGCCGTCGAGGTACCGCCGCCCCTGATTCCCGGCGGCAACCTCGGCGAGAACATCCAGCGGGTGCTCAACACCGAGGACGCGCACTTCCTCACCGGCCTGATGAACTCGCTGATCGTCACCTCCACCGTGACGATCTCCGTCGTGATCATCTCGACGTTCGCGGGCTTCGCCTTCGCCCGGCTCCACTTCCGCGGGCGCAACCTGCTGCTCGGCTCCATCCTGATCACGATGATGGTGCCGCTGCAGCAGATGGGCATCGTCCCGCTCTACCAGCTCATGGTGAGCCTCGGCTGGGTCGGGACGCTCAAGGCCGTCATCCTGCCGTACCTGCTCAACGGCTTCGGCGTGTTCATGATGACGCAGTACACCCACCAGGCCGTTCCCGAGGAACTGGTCGAGGCGGCCAGGGTGGATGGCGCGTCCACGATGCGCATCTGGTGGAACGTGATCCTGCCCGCCGTACGGCCCGGCATGGCGGTCCTGGCACTGCAGACCTTCATGTTGAACTGGAACGAGTTCATGTGGCCCCTGATCGTCCTCACCCCGGAGAACCCCACGGTGCAGGTCTCGATCAGCTTCCTCACCGCGGCCCACACCACGGACTACGTGCTGATCTTCACGGGCACGGCCCTTTCCGTACTACCCCTCATTGTTGTTTTCGTCGCGTTCGGCCGGCAGATCGTCGGCGGACTCATGGAAGGTGCGGTCAAAGCGTGACCACGCAGGAGACTCAACCCGAGACCGACGCCCCTGCCCTGGTGTTCCCGACGGGCTTCGTCTGGGGCGCCGCCACCTCGGCGTACCAGATCGAAGGCTCGATCAGCGCCGACGGGCGCGGAACCTCCATCTGGGACACGTTCGTCCGGCAGCCGGGCCGCGTACTCAACGGCGAGAACGCCGAGGTCGCGATCGACCACTATCGCCGCTACCGCGACGACGTGGCGGTCATGGCCGACCTGGGCCTGACCGCCTATCGCTTCTCGGTCTCCTGGCCGCGGATCCAGCCGGACGGGGCGGGCGAGGTCAACGAGGCGGGCCTGGACTTCTACCGCCGCCTGGTGGACGAGCTGCTCGGCCACGGCATCGAGCCCTGGCTGACCCTGTACCACTGGGACCTGCCCCAGGCGCTGGAGGATCTCGGCGGCTGGCCGGCACGCGACACGTCGAAGCGCTTCGCCGACTTCGCGGCGTGCGTCCACCAGGCCCTCGGCGACCGGGTGCGCAACTGGAGCACCGTGAACGAGCCCTGGTGCGCGGCCTTCCTCGGCTACGCCTCCGGCGAGCACGCTCCGGGACGGCGCGAGCCCGCCGCCTCCATCAGGGCCGCCCACCACCTCAACCTCGCCCACGGGCTGTCGGTGCAGGCGCTGCGCGCCCAGGGCGCCGAGGTCAACATCGGCGGGTCGGTCAACCTGTACGCGATCAGCCCGGCCTCGCAGGACGAGGCCGACCTGGACGCCGCCCGGCGCATCGACGGCCTGCAGAACCGGTTCTTCCTCGACGCCCTGCTGAAGGGCTCCTACCCCGAGGACGTCCTCGAGGACCTGAGCGGCGTCACCGAGATCGACTTCATCCAGGACGGCGACCTGGAGACGATCTCCACGCCGTTCGACACGCTGATGGTGAACTACTACAGCCGCTTCACGGTGTCGGGCAAGCCGGGCGGTGCCGCCTCCGCCGCCGCCGCGCCGACCGGCGCCGGCTCGCCGTGGCCGGGCAGCGAGCACATCTCCTTCGTGAACGGCGGGCGCCCGGTCACCTCGATGGGCTGGGAGATCGACGACATCGGCCTGTACGAGGTGCTCCAGCGGGTCGCCCGCGACTACCCGAGCATCCCCCTGGTCATCTCGGAGAACGGCGCGGCCTTCGAGGACGTCGTGGACGGCGAGACGGTGGACGACCAGGACCGCCTGGCCTACATCGAGGCGCACCTGCGCACCTGCCACGCCGCCATCGAGGCGGGGATACCCCTGAAGGGATACTTCGCCTGGTCCTTGATGGACAATTTCGAGTGGGCATGGGGATACGGCAAGCGGTTCGGGCTCGTCTACGTCGACTATCCCACTCAGCGCAGAACCCCCAAGGCCAGCGCGTACTGGTACGCGGACACTATTCGCCGAGGCGGTCTCCGCGGTCCGGCAGAATAAGGCCTAACTCTAGGAGGGGGCACTTCTCATGAACGGGGACCGCCGCTCGGGAGCGCGACCGACCCTCGAGGCCGTCGCCGCTCGCGCCGGGGTCGGCCGCGGCACTGTCTCACGCGTCATCAACGGCTCGCCGAAGGTCAGCGAGAAGGCGCGCGAGGCCGTCCAGCAGGCCATCGACGAGCTCGGCTACGTGCCCAACCGGGCGGCGCGCACCCTGGTCACCAGGCGCACGGACACGATCGCGCTGGTCGTGTCCGAGTCCGAGCAGCGCATCTTCGACGAGCCGTTCTTCGCGGGCATCATCCGCGGCATCGGCTCGTCGCTGTCGGAGACCGGGCTCCAGCTGATCCTGACCATGGCGCAGTCCAGCGACGAGCACGAGCGCCTTGAGCTCTACCTCACCGGTCAGCACGTCGACGGGGTCCTGCTGATCTCGCTGCACGGCGCCGACCCGCTGCCCGGCCGGCTGGAGGAGATGGGCGTGCCCACCGTCCTCGGCGGCCGGCCGGTCGGGTTCACGCCCTTCAGCTACGTCGACATGGACAACCGCGCCGGCGCCAGGCAGGCCGTCAAGTACCTGCTCGCCAGGGGCCGGCGGCAGATCGCCACCATCGCCGGCACGCAGGACATGGGCGTGGGCGTCGACCGTCTCGCCGGATACCGCGACGCGCTGCTGGCCACCGGCATGCCCGAACTCGTCGCGTATGGAGACTTCAGCGAGGGCAGTGCCGTCGACGCGATGGAGCGGCTGCTCGGCGAGCATCCCACCCTCGACGCGGTGTTCGCCGCCTCCGACGCGATGGCCATCGGTGCGATGCGCGTGCTCAAGGAGCACGGCAGGGCCATACCCGGCGACGTGGCGGTGATCGGCTTCGAGGACTCCGCCATCGCCGCCCAGACCGTGCCACCGCTCACCAGCGTCCACCAGCCGACCGAGGCCATGGGCCGCCAGATGGCGCAGCTCCTGGTCTCCCGCATCAACGGCGAGCGCCTGCAGCAGCCCGTCGTGATACTGGACACGCATCTGGTCGAGCGCGGCTCGGCCTGACACCACGCGTCCGGGAGGGCCCCGCCGCCGTACGGGCCGGGGCCTGGGCCACCGCATGCCGTGATCCCACCGCATGCCCCCGTCCCCCGAAGGAGAAGACCGTGCCCGAGCAGCGTTTCCCCGAGGAGTTCGTCTGGGGGGCGGCGACCTCCGCCTACCAGATCGAGGGCGCCACCGAGGAGGACGGGCGAGGGGTGTCCGTCTGGGACACCTTCGCGGCGGCCCCGGGCAACGTCAAGGACGGCGACACCGGGGCCGTGGCCGCCGACCACTACCACCGGCTCGGCGA
This sequence comes from Sphaerisporangium viridialbum, assembly GCF_049674955.1. GTDB lineage: Bacteria > Actinomycetota > Actinomycetes > Streptosporangiales > Streptosporangiaceae > Sphaerisporangium > Sphaerisporangium viridialbum. The sequence continues at coordinate 5,878,015 of NZ_CP187232.1, forward strand.
GGACCTCGACCTGATGGCCTCGCTCGGCCTGCGCGGCTACCGGTTCTCCATCGCCTGGCCGCGCGTCCAGCCGGAGGGCGCCGGCCGGCCCGACCAGCGCGGCCTCGACTTCTACCGCCGCCTGGCCGACGGGCTCCGCGAGCGCGGCGTCCATCCCATGGCCACGCTGTTCCACTGGGACCTCCCCCAGGCGTTGCAGGACGCGGGCGGCTGGGAGAACAGGGACACCGCCGAGCGGTTCGCGGACTACGCCGAGATCATGTTCGACGCCCTGGACATCCGCGACTGGCTGACGATCAACGAGCCGAAGACCGTGGTCGAGTGCGGGTACCGCTGGGGGATCCACGCGCCGGGCGTCCAGGACGACGGGCGGGCGTTCGTGGCCCTGCACCACCTGCTGCTCGCCCACGGGCGGGCGTCGCGTGTCCTGCACGACCGGCACCCGGGCCGCCGCATCGGCCCCGCGCTCAACCTGCACCCCACCTACGCCGCCGACGACGCCCCCGAGACGGCGAAGGCGGTGTGGCACCAGGACGGCCTGGAGAACCGGCTGTACCTCGACCCGATCTTCACGGGCTCCTATCCCGAGGACACGCTGGCCTGGATCGCCGAGCGCAGCCCAATGGCCGACCACATCCTCGACGGGGACCTCGCCGTGATCAGCGAGCCGATCGACGTGCTCGGCGTGCAGTACTACAACCCGAACTTCCTCGACGCCGAGGGCAACCGCGTCGTCAAGCACCCCACCGCGCAGCTCGACTGGCTGGAGATCTACCCGAGGGGCCTGTACGACACCCTGACCCGGCTGAGGACCGACTACCCCGAGGTGCCGATCGTGGTCACCGAGAACGGCGTGCCCGCCCCCGACGTGGTGGACCCGGACGGCGGGGTTCACGACGCCGGGCGCGTCGCCTTCCTGCGCGACCACCTCGCGGCCGTACGCGACGCCGTGGCCGAGGGGGTGCCGGTGGAGGGGTACTTCGTGTGGTCGCTGCTGGACAACTTCGAGTGGGCGGAGGGCTACAGCGCGCGCTTCGGCATCGTCCACGTCGACTTCGCCACCCAGCGGCGCACCCTGAAGGACAGCGCCCTGTGGTACCGCGACGTGATCGCCACCGGCCGCCTGACCTGACGCCCGCGCCGCCGCTCTCCACGGGTCTTGCGGCGCGGAGCGGTTCCGTGGTTGCGTGACCTGATCGCGCGGAACCCACACCCCGGAGGCGAGGCACGTGCCGCACCACAGCAGGGTCATCAAGGTCGTGATCGACGTGCCCAAGGACGACCACGACCGGGAGCTGCGGTTCTGGCAGGCCGCGACGGGCGAGGCGCTGACGCCGTCCGACCGCTACCCGGAGTACCACGGCGCCCGCCTGCCCGGGCAGGAGTTCGCCCTGCTCATCCAGGAGCTCGGCGAGGGGCCCAGCCGGGTGCACCTCGACATCCACACCGACGACCTGGAGGCGGAGGTCGCGCGCCTCGAGCGGCTGGGCGCCGATCGGGTGCGGCAGGCGAACGGCTGGTGGATCATGCGGGACCCGGCGGGCCTGCTGTTCTGCGTCATACCGGACAAGCCGGGCTCGCTCCACGAGGGCAACGCCCAGCGCTGGGACTGACGCCCCCGGCCGCGTAACCCGGGGCCGCCCCGACCGCCCGTACTGGTCCAGAAGGCGGGCTGAGGCCTCAGCGCACCGCGTAGCCCGGGACGGAGGGCCAGCGGACGGTGAGGACCACCGACCGCTCCTCGGCGCGCCAGGAGTGGTCGACGCCGTGGCCCCACACGACGTAGTCACCCGGCTCGGCCAGCAGCACGCTGCGGCCGGGCAGCTCCACCCGGAAGCGCCCGCTGATCAGGATGAGCAGGGCGGTGCGCTTCTCGCCGGTGACCCACTCGGCACGCTCGTCGCCAGGGGGGTGCACGCCCCACTTGATCTCGACGTCCTCGCTGTGCCGCACGTCGCCGTACGGTTTGAAGTGCCCGAGCAGCCACCCCTTGTCACCCGCCGCGTCGACGTCCGCCCTACCCACGTACACGTTCTCACTCACGACCCGCGACGCTAGCAGCCCGAAGACCGAGGCCGCCGGGAGGTGGCCTGTGACCTGGGTGGGGTGTTCACGAGTATGGCTGAGCCGTGTATTCAGAGGGGGCAAAGAAGATCGCTTCCCGGCTGGTCCGAGATCGTTTCCTAACTCCTCGGACTTCAGGCGAGCGCCGGTGGTGGTGAGCAGGAGCAGCCTCGCTCCCTCGAAATAGCCACCGACGTGGCCGTTGTTGGCGCGGAACTCGTCGATGACCTGCTTGTTGAAATCCATTCTTCTCCATTGGTGGTTCCTGCTGTGCCGTACTGAATGGAGAAGAAGACGGCGGGCCGCGAGCCCGCCCGGCGATCAAGCGTCAGCCGGGCTGCTCTCTGGTGCGTGGCCCAAGGCCGACCCGGCAGTCACGCAGGTCACGCTACTTCATCAAGATATTCTCCGCAAAAGTGCACACCTGAGTGCCGGCGATCTCCGGGAAGGTGGACGCTCCAAGTTCCCAGCCCCTCCCGCAACTGGCGCTCGGCCTGGTCCTCGACACCCCACACAAACGCATCGGCGCAGGCGCCATCACCACCATGAAACCCCTGGACGCGCTCGGCTTCCCCACCGCCTTCGCCGTCGTCGGCGGCCACACCGTGGGGGACGGATGCTCCCAGTGGCCCTTGGTGGCGCGATGGAAGGTACCGGCGACGACGCCGGCCTTCGGACGCCGGTCGGAACAGCAGCGCGTGCCCGCCGGACGTAGCCGGTGATGCGTTCGCCGGGGCCCCCGGCAGGCCGGTTGGGTGAGTTCGCGTTCGTGCCGGGAGACGCCCCGGCACGAGCGGCGGCATCCCGTGATGCCGGTGGTCCGCCCTGAAGATATTAAAACGTGTTAGCGGAGTTGGCCAGACCCGTGGCTGAGAGACACGCTCGGACCCCTCCCAGCATGCCCCCTACGGCTTGTAACACATCGGAAACGCCCTATTCACCGACCATTGACAGAGCTTGATCTAGAGGCTTAGCGTCCGGAGAACTGTCACTAAAAACGTTTTTCTCGCATTCGAGGAACCGGAGACACCCCCCACATGAGCCCACGCTCCCGGCTCGCCATCCTCGCCTCAGCCGTCGCCGCCCTGATCGTCTCCCTGGCGCCGCCCCCAGCGGTCGCCGCGAGCACCTCAGCGCTGCGCGTGGAGTCGCTGGAGTCCGAGCACGCCCAGAACCCCCTCGGCATCGACACGGCCCATCCGCGACTCGGCTGGACCTTGTCGTCGTCGCAGCGTGGCCGGCGCCAGACCGCGTACGAGATCCTCGTCGCCAGCTCAGCGGACCGCCTCGAGCCGGGGAAGGCGGACGTCTGGGACAGCGGCCGCGTCGGCTCGAGTGCCACCTTCGACGTGCGCTACGCCGGCCCGGACCTCGCGTCGCGGACCCGCTACTGGTGGCGGGTCCGCTCCTGGGACGACCAGGGCCGTGCCTCGGGTTTCAGCGCCCCGGCCTGGTTCGAGACCGCCTTCCTCGACGGCCGCCAGTGGACCGGCTCGTGGATCGGCGCGCCGGTCGCCACCGCCGAGAAGCCGAGCCTGGAGGGAGCGTCGTGGATCTGGTACCCGGAGGGTGATCCGCGCAACTCCGCACCCGCGGCCACCCGGGTGTTCCGGCGCGGCTTCTCCGTGCCCTCCGTCGCGCGGCTCACCTCAGCCCGGTTGGTCATGACCGGCGACGACGGCTTCACCGCGTGGGTCAACGGCAGCCAGGTGGCCACCGCCGACCCGAAGCCGGAACTCGAAAGCTGGCGCACCCCCGTCGTCGCCGACGTCACCGCCGCGATCCGGGACGGCGACAACGTGCTCGCTGTGGCGGCCACCAACGGCAAGGTGAGCCCGGCGGGCCTGCTCGGCCGGCTGGAGTTGCGTTACGCCGACGGGACGACCACCAGGGTGGACACGGACGGATCATGGCGGTCGGCCACCGGGCCGGCGGACGGCTGGCTGGGGGTGGGCTTCGACGACACGGCATGGACGGCCGCGAAGGTGCTCACCGCCTGGGGCGGCAGCCCGTGGGGCCAGGTGGCGGTATCGACCCCGACCGCGCCAGAGCCGTTGCTGCGCAAGGAGTTCGCGGTGCGGGCCACACCCGTACGGCGGGCGCGCCTTTACCTCAGCGGCGTCGCCTATGCCGAGGCCACTCTCAACGGCCACCCGACCACCGACACCGTGCTCGAACCCGGATTCACCCGCTACGACCGCACCGTCCAGTACGTCACCCGGGACGTCACCGGCAGCCTGCGGCCGGGGGCGAACGCGCTCGGCGTACGACTCGGGCGGGGCTTCTACGGCATGACCCAGGCCAACGTCTGGAACTGGCACAACACCTCCTGGACCGGCGAGCCGCGCGTCCTCGGCCAACTGGAGATCGAGTACGCCGACGGCCAGCGCCAGGTGGTCGCCACCGACGACTCATGGCGCACCGCGGAGGGGCCGGTCCGGTACGACTCCCTCTACGGTGGCGAGACCTACGACGCCCGGGAGGAGCAGCCCGGCTGGGACGAGGCCGGTTTCGACGCCGGGGCGTGGCGGCCGGCCGCGGTGGTCACCCCTCCGGCCGGGAAACTCGTCGCCGAGGGCCAGGAGCCGATCCGGGTCACCGAGACGCTGCGCCCGGCCAAAGTCACCTCACCGCGGGCCGGCGTCTACGTGTTCCACCTTCCCCGCAACATCGCCGGCTGGGCCCGCATCCGCGCGCAGGGCGCGGCGGGCACGAAGGTGACCTTGCGCTACGGCGAGACGCTCGACGCCGCGGGCAATCTGGTGTCGGAGAACAACCTGGTGACCGGCCGCTTCCAGACGGACGAGTACGTGCTCGCGGGGCGTGCCCAGCCGGAGCAGTGGGAGTCGCGCTACACCTATAAGGGCTTCCAGTACGTCGAGGTGACCGGGTGGCCCGGCACGCCGACCATCGACGACCTCGACGGGCGGGTCGTGCACACCGACCTCACCTCGGTCGGAGACTGGTCGAGCTCGCAGCCGCTGTTCGGCACGGTCCGCGAGCTGACCCGGCGGACCGTTCTGAACAACGCCCACGGCATCCCCACCGACTCGCCGATGTACGAGAAGAACGGCTGGGCCGGCGACGCGCAGCTCATGGCCGAGACCGACATGTTCGAGTTCGACATGCGGCGGTTCTACGAGAAGTGGCTGGGCGACCTCCGGGACAGTCAGGGCGCGGACGGCCTCGTACCGGGCATCGCGCCGGACAACGGCTGGGGGCTGGGGTGGCCGGGCCAGGCGCCTCCGTGGGACGCGGCGTACGTGCTGATCCCGTGGTCGATGTACGAGCGCTACGGCGACCGGGACATCCTCGCGGCGCACTACGCCGACATCCGCGAGTACATCGAGTACGAGATCGGGCGCGCACCCAATGGCCTGCACTCGAGCTCGCTCAACGACTACCTGGCCCCCGGCTACGGCGGGAACAGCCCCGAGGATCCGACCCTGGCCGGCACGGCGTACGCCTACGCGAACGTCTCGGCGATGGCGCAGATCGCCACAGTCCTGGGCAAGGACGACGATGCCGGGCGCTACCGAACGGCGGCGGCGCGGATCCGGGATGCCTTCAACGCGGCCTTCCTGCGGGGTGACGCATATGTGACGTCCGCCGACCCCGGCTACCGGCAGACGAACAGCCTCCTCCCCCTCGCGTTCGACATGGTGCCGCCGGACAAGGTGGACGCCGTCGTGGCCCGCCTCGTGCGGGAGATCGGCGTCAAGGGTGACCATCTGGACACCGGGGCGTTGGGAACGAAGTTCCTGCTCACCGAGCTGACCCGGCGCGGCCACGGTGATCTGGCCTACCGGATCGCCACGCAGCGCACGTACCCCTCATGGGGCTACTGGGTCGACAACGGCGCGACGTCGTTGTGGGAGAGGTGGGATCTCGGCGCCCGCTCCCGGGACCATGCCTTCCTCGGAGGCGCCATCGACGAGTGGTTCTACGAAGACCTGGCGGGTATCCGGCCGACCGGGCCCGGCTACGAGCGCTTCGACGTCGCACCGCAGCTGGTCGGCGACCTGACGTCCGCGTCCGCACGCACCAAGACGGTGCGTGGCGTGGTGGCGAGCTCGTGGCGTAAGAGCAAGGACGGCGTCCTCGATCTGGACGTGACCGTGCCGGTGGGCGCCACCGCGACCGTTTCCGTCCCCGCCGCCAACCGCTGGGCGGTGGCGGAGAGCGGAAAGCCCGCCGCGGACGCGCCCGGCGTGACCTTCGTCCGGTACGCCGACGGCCGGGCGGTCTTCTCCGTCGGCTCCGGCACGTACTCGTTCCGAACGGGGCCGCAGACAACCCGGATCGGCGCGGCGATCGACGCGGCCGCCGGGCTGAGGGACGCCATCGCGCGAGCGACCTGGCAGCGCGGCTACACCTCCGCACTCGGCGAGCGGATCGCGGACGCGCTGACGCAGGCGCTGGTGAAGATGGCGGGCGGCGATGTGAACCACGCCGGCCAGCTCGTGCAGCAGTCGCTCGCGTACCAGGCGGATCTGTCCCGCCGGCTCGCGCGCGAGAAGGGGATGGCCGACGCGGATCGGCAGCGCATCGAGGCCGCCCTCGCCGCCCTGCACAAGGCGCTGTCGGAGGCTTCAGCCGTGCTGCTCGGCATCACCGTCGAGCTGACCGGGGCCGGCGACCCGCTCGTCGCGGGTAGCACCAAGCGGCTCACCGCCGTCGTCCGCAACAGCGGCGGCCGAACGGTCCGTGACGTGCGGCTCACCGCGTCCGCGCCGGACGGCTGGACCGTTCGCGCCGGGACCGAGGCGACCACCCGCACGATCAGCCCCGGCGCCTCCCTCTCCGTGCCGCTGGACGTCACCCCTCCGCTGTCCGCTCCGGCCGGCAGCGCCCCGCTTCACCTGGCGCTGACCTGGACCGTCGCGGGCGGCGTCGCGGACACCGCCTACGACGAGCTCCTCAGCGTACGGTCCGCCGTCGCCGTCGGCGTTCCCCGCGCCGGCGCGTGGCCGGACCAGGCCGGCGCACCGGTGAGTGTCGCGGTACCAGTGAGCAACGCGGCCGACGTGCCGCTGACCGGGACGGTCCAGGCGACCGCGGGTGCGGGCTGGACGGTCTCCCCGGACAGCGCCGACGTGAGCGTGACGGCCGGTGGCACCGCGACCGTCCAGCTCACGCTGACACCGACGGGCTCGGCCGTGCCGGCGAGGGCGGATGTTTCCCTCGCGCTCGCGCTGCATCCCGAGGGTCGTGCCGACGAGGTGCGGCTGGAGACCACGGTCCGGACCGGCGACGTCGCGGGTGGGCAACCGGTCACGGCCGCCCACTCGCTGGAGCGCAGCGGCTGGTCGAAGAACCTCCTCGTGGACGGCAAGCGCCGCAGCGAGGACACGGCGAAGGGCTACACCAGCGACCCGGCCTCGACGAACCGGGACGCCGTCGAGTGGGTCTCGGTCGATCTCGGCGCGCCGACCGCCCTTGACAGGGTCGTGCTCTACCCGCGTACGCAGACGCCGAACGACAACGGTGTCCCGGCCGACGGGGCGGCCTTCCCACGGACGTTCCAGATCCAGAGCTCCGACGACGGCTCGACGTGGCGGACCGTCCGGACCGTCTCGGACCACGCGCAGCAGGGCCCGGCACCGCAGGCGTACGAGCTCGACGGGGTGACCGGACGCTACGTCCGCGTGTACGTGACGGTCCTCGGCGACCCGGCGGGCGACGACGCGGCGCGGGGCCTGTACCGGCTTCAACTCGCGGAGTTCGAGGCCTACGGCGCGCAGGCGAAGCCATGAGCGCCGGACCTCAGCCTCGACCGTGGGGCTCCACCGTGCCGGGCCGCGGTCCGGGCGGGCGCCACGGCCGGCCGGACCACACAGTGCCCCGAGGAGATTCCATGATGCGACGATTCATCACCTGGGCGGCGGGTGGCGTGGCCGCGCTGCTTCTCGCGGCGACCGTTCCGTCGGTGCCGGCGGCCGCCACCGCCGACACCGGGAAGACCGGCTGGGACGCGAAGACCGGACGGCTCGACCCGGCCCTGTTCGCCGAACCGCCGGGCACGGACCGGCCGCACGCCTTCTGGTTCTGGAACGGCAAGCTCACCGAGGACGAGCTGTCCCGCCAGCTCGACCAGATGAAGGACAACGGCGTCAAGGAGTTCTTCATCCACCCCAGGCAGGGCTTGGGCGGGGAGTTCGGCGTGAGCGAGAACGCCTACTACCTGTCCCAGGACTACTTCGACAAGGTCGGCTTCGCCCTCGCCGAGGCCAGACGCCGCGGCATGAAGGCCTGGCTCTACGACGACCTCAACTGGCCGAGCGGCTACGCCGGCGGCCGTACGGTCAAGGGCGGCGACGTCGACGGGAAGACGGTGCCCGCCAACCCTGACTACCTGCCGTGGTACCTCGCCCCGATCGCCAAGGACCTCACCGGGCCGGCCCACTACGACGAGCCGGTACCGGTGCCGGTGCCGAACGGCTGGTCGGTCGGCGACGGCGTCCTCACCGTCAACGGCGGTGAGGTCGGCCTGGCGAAGGACGGGGCCGACTGGTCGGGATACCGGATGGAGTTCGACCTGACCGTCGACGCGCTGGCCGGCGGGTGGACCCTGCACAGCCGGGACGCCGGGAACCTGGTCATGGTCAACCTGACGACGACGTCCCCGCACAACCCCGAGGCCGCCTCGTCGTTCGGCGTGCACGTCCGGGTGAACGGGGCGTACCAGCTCGTGGGCGGGCGGATCCCGGCCGGAACGACGATCCGCGACGGTGAGCGGCACCACGTCGCGACCGAGATCCGCGGGGACACGGTGACGCTCTTCCTCGACGGCCGGGAGGTCGGCAGCCGCACCGACCCGCGCATCGGCGAGCTCGCCAAGGGGCGCGTCGGCCTCCGCTCCGGCCAGGACGAGCGGGCACGCTTCGACGACCTGAAGGTCACCTCACTGGACGGCGGACCCACGCTGCTCGCCGACGACTTCTCCGGAGACCTCGCCCGCTGGGACGTGACCCAGTCCCCGGCGTCCTCGCTGGTCGCCGCCCTCGCGATGCGCACGACCGGCGACGGCGGCTGCGTGACCGGCGGCCAGGCGCGCGGCGCGGCCCTCGACGGCGGATCCACCGTGGAGCTGACCGGCAGAGTCGGCGCGGACGGCCGGCTGCGCTGGGACGTGCCCGAGGGGCGCTGGTGCCTGCTGCACCTCGTGCAGCGCCCGCTGGTCAACTACCACCCGGATCTCGAGCCCGACCAGCCCTACGTCGACATGCTCAACCCGAAGGCCACGGCGAAGTTCATCGACATCACCCACGAGACGTACGCGCGCCGGTTCGGCGGGTACTTCGGCTCGACCATCCAGGGCATCTTCAACGACGAGCCGGGCTTCTACAACAACTTCCCGGACAACCGGGGCGGCGCCGACTCGCTCGGCTCGATCCCGTGGACCCCCGGGTTCCGCGACTACCTCAGCCGCAAGGCCGGGTACGACCTCACCACCCGGCTCGCCGGGCTCTGGTACGACACGGGCGCGGCGACCACCAAGACGAGGATCGACTACTACGACGCCCTCTCCGACCGCTACAACGAGGCGCACACCAAGCCGCTCGCCGACTGGGCCGCGGCGCACCGCATCGCGTTGATCTCCAACCCGCTCGTCGAGGAGGACCTCGGCAGCCACCGGCTCATCGAGGGCGGCAGCTGGTTCGAGATGAGCAAGCACTACCAGCTGCCGGGCATGGACCTGATCAGCGGCCTGGACACCAACGCCATCACGCCCAAGCTGAACTCGTCGGTGGCGCACCTCTTCGACCGCAAGCGGAACCTCGCGGAGACCTTCGGCGCGTTCGGCTGGGACCTGTCGATGGAGGAGATGAAGCGCACTGTCGCCTGGGAAGTGGCCGGCGGCGTGGACCTCGTCGACAACCACGCCTTCTACTACTCGGTCGACGGGCAGCGGCGGTACGAGTCCCAGCCGAGCGAGTTCTTCCAGAACACGTTCTGGCCGCGCTTCAACGCGTACGCCTCGTTCACCGGCCGGCTCGTCGAGCCCGCCCGGGGCGCCACGCCGGTGAACCCGGTCGGGCTGCTCTATCCCAGCTCGTCGGTGATGGCCGAGGGCACTCCGTGGACCGTGCGCGGCTTCGCCGGCAACGGTCCGGGGTTGAGCGAGGTCGACGGGTCGTGGAAGGGCACGTCCAACGCCCTGCCCGCCGCACAGCTCGACTTCGACTATCTCGACGAGCTCGCGCTCGCCGGTGACCCCGACCTGGATGTCGGGCTCAGGGCGCACCATGGCCTGCTGCGGCTGCACGACCAGACCTTCCAGGCCCTGGTCATGCCGAAGACCACGGTGCTCTCACTGGAGGCGCTGGCGGCCGCCGAGCGGCTGGTCGCCCAGGGCGGCACGGTCGTGGCCGTCGACGGCCTGCCGACCCGGGAGGCGCAGGGCCGTGATTCGGAGCTGCGCCGGCGGCTCCAAGCGCTGTTCGGCACCGACCCCGCCCAGCCCGCGGCCTCGCGCAAAACGGGCGGCACCGGTGGCCTCGCCGCGTACCTGCCCGATCGCGCCCAGCTCGCGGAGGTGCTGAAGGGGCGCATCGACCCCGGGGTGACGATCTCCCCGGCCGACACCGACGTCCGGGTGCGGCACGTGAAGCGGGCGGCGGACGACGCGGTCCTCGTCACCAACCTCTCGGCCTCGACCGTGCGCACCGACGTGACGGTCAGCGTGCCGCAGGCGCCGGAGATCTGGGACCCGGAGACGGGCCGGACCGGACTGGCGTCGGTGTTCCGGCTCGGTGACGACCGGGTGACGGTGCCGATGGAACTGAAGCCCTACCAGGCGACCTGGCTGGTGTTCCGCCCCGGCGCGCACCCGGCCGGCCGCACTCCGCACGCCACCGCCGCCAACGCCACCGTTTCCTCCGTGGAGCGGGACGGCGACGCGCTGCGGGCGCGAGTCGCGGTGGAGCGGAGCGGTGAGGTCTACGTCAGCGGACGGTACGGCGGGAAGACGTACGGCGGCAGCGCGACCGTCGACGACCCGCTCACGCCGATCGCGCTCGACGGCGAGTGGCGGTTCCGGTTCGACCGGGACGGCGCGCAGACCGTGAGCCGGCCGCTCGGGTCGTGGACCGCGCTGGACCCGAAGTTCTCCGGCACCGGTGTCTACACCCGTGAGGTGACGCTGCCCGAGGGATTCCTCGCCGGCGGGCGGCGCGTGCTGCTCGACCTCGGCGCGGTTCGGGAGCTGGCCGCGGTCTCGATCAACGGATCGGAGCCACGCCACGTCGACTGGCGGCCGTACACGCTGGACGTGACGGACCTGCTGCGGCCGGGCGCGAACACGGTCGACGTCCGGGTGACCAACACGCAGACCAACGAGTTCGAGAACAGGGCCAACCCGTCAGGCCTGCTCGGGCCGGTGGCGCTCCGCCCGCAACGCGTTCTCGACCTCAAGCTCCGCGCCGGCGAGGAGGTCCGCTCACTCGCGCTGGACGCCGCGCCCGGATCGGCACTGGTCCGGCCCGGCGGCAGCGCCCGGGTCACCGTCACGATCGACGGAATCGCGCCCGACCGCCTGTCAGGCATGCTGACCGCCTCGGCGCCGGACGGCTGGAAGATCGAGCCGGACTCGCAGCGGTACGACGTGTCCTCGTCGGGGGTGCCGGTCACGGTACGGCCCGGCATTACCGTCACCGTTCCGGAGTCGGCGAAGGACGGCACGTACGACGTCACGCTGACCGCGACCGGCGACGACGAGCGCAAGGCCACCGCGACCGTGCGGGTGGACGTCACCCACGCGCTCGCGGCGTGGGAGTTCGCGACCGACGGCGACGCCGAGGGCTGGACGGCCGCCAGTCAGCTGACGCCGTTCACCGTCGCGGGCGGCGTGCTCGCCACCTCCGCCACCGGCGGCGACCCGTACCTGGTCCAGGGCCGGCCGCTCTCGCTCGACCTGGCGCGGGGGCTCACGGTCGAGGTCACCATGTCGACGTCCGCGAGCAGCCAGGGCCAGGTCTTCTGGACGACGGCCGCGCAGGGCGGGTTCTCCGAGGACAAGAGCGCGAAGTTCGCCGTGACCGGCGGCGGCGCCCGCATCTACACCGTCTCGGTCCCCGCCCAGGCGACCCGGCTCACCGGGCTGCGGTTCGACCCCATGACGACCGTGGGCGACATCCGCATCGACGCGATCAGGATCCTTCCCGAAGCCGGCGCATGACCCCGAGCCTTCTTTCCCGCATCCGACCCCATGAGGTGACCAAATGAGACATAGGCGTGCTCTCTTCGCCGCCGTTTCGATGACCACTACGGCGGTTCTCCTCGCCGGAACGGGCGCGGCCGGCGCCGAGACCGGCGTGCCGGCCGCCCCCGGGCCCGGCAACTGGCAGCGATACGTGCTGACCCCGAAGACCCGCGAGGTCGCGCCGGTCCATGTGGTCTCCGCGGACGACCGCGGCGGGAAGATCACCGACGCGGACGGGATCCTGTCCGCCGGCGGACGGGCGGTGACGATCACGAAGACCGATTCGGCCGCCGATCCCCGGCTGATCGTCGACTTCGGCCGCGAGGTCTCCGGCTACCTCAGCGTGGACTTCGCCGGCCCCGCACCGGCGACGCTGTTCGCGTTCAGCGAGACGCTCGGCTACATGGGCGACTGGGGTGACACGTTCGGGACGACGAGCTGGATCGCCAACGGCGACGCGTCGAAGCCACAGCGTGAGCGCCGGTTCGAGAGCCCGCACGAGCAGGCGCCGGCGCGAGCCGGCACCTGGGACGATCCGGAACTGCGCGGTGGGTTCCGCTACCTGATGATCCGGCTCGCGCCCGAAGCGCCCGCCGGCTCCAGCGTGAGCATCGACGCCATGCGGGTCCGGTACACGGCCGCGCCCGGCATCGATCTCGCCCGCCGCGACGCGCTGCTGCCCGGCTGGTTCCTCTCGTCGGACGACGCGCTGAACAAGATCTGGTACGGCGGCGCGCACACGATCGTCAACGGCACGATCGACCCGAAGCAGGGCATCGAGAACGGCACCGAGACCATCGGCGTCGGCGAGCGGGTGCTGGTCGACGGTGCCAAACGCGACCGGCTGGTGTGGAACGGGGACCTCGCGATCACGGGGCGCATCGCCTACGTCTCGACGGACGACCGGCAGGCCATGCGCGACTCGTTGCGCAGCATCGCCCGCACCCAGCGCGGCGACGGCTACCTCTCGGCCTGCTCACCCAACGGGCTGGGGGCCCCGGTGTGCCAGGGCTTCCTGGAATACCACCTGTGGTGGCTGCGCGGACTTCAGGAGTACTACCTGTACAGCGGCGACAAGCAGTTCGTCGCCGAGATGTGGCCGACGGTCACCAAGGCCATGGACTTCCTGGAAACGCGACTGACCGCGCAGGGGTTCCAGGGCAGCGAGGCGCAGGACTCCGCGCCGAAGCTGACGCCCGGCCACACCCAGGGGCAGACCTTCACCACCACGTCGCCGTTCACCGCCGTCGGCGGGCGGTTCCCGACGTACAACACCACGGGTGCGGGCATGACGCTGTCCCTGTACCGCGGGCGACCCGGCTCGGGTCAGCTCGTCGCGAGCAAGCGGTTCGACAACGTGGTGGACAACGCCTGGCTCATGATCGATCTGCCGGAAGCGGCCGCCGCCGGCACCTACTACTTGGAGCAGTCGGATCCCTCGGGCACGGTCGCCTGGTGGACCAACTCCTCCGACGCCTACCCGCAGGGCACCGCCCTGGCCGACGGGATCCCGATCGCCGGTGACCGCACCCTGCGGATCGCCACCGCCGACGACGGCCGGACCCGGCTGCTCGACCTATACGACCAGGGCGGGCACTGGATCTACGGAGACTCCGGCAAGGAGACCGAGGTCAACGCCCTGTACGTCGAGGTGCTGCGCGACGCCGCGGCGTTCGCCGAACTGCGGAACGACGACGCGAAGGCCGCCCACTGGCGCGAGCTGATCCCCGAGGTGGTCCGCGGTGTCAACGCCGAGCTCTGGAACGACGCCGCCGGAGCCTACCGCCAGTCCACCGGCCAGCCCGGCAACATCGCGCAGGACGGCAACGTGTTCGCGGTCCTGTCAGGACTCGCCCCCGCCGACCGTGCCAAGCGCGCCCTGGACACCGTCAAGGACCAGCTCTGGACGTCGTACGGCTCGAAGTCCGGCACCGGGTCGATGCCGCAGCTGGTCGGCCCCTTCATGAACTACTGGGAGGCACTGGCCCGGTTCGACGAGGGACGCGACACCGAGGCATGGCAGCTGCTGCGCACGGTCTGGGGCTACCAGTTCGCGCGGAGCAAGCCCATCAACGGGGTGGAGGAGCCACCGGCGACCGGGGCCTGGGAACACATCAACCTTGACGGCAGCCCCTACCGGTACGGCGACGGCAGCATGTCCCACCCGTGGTCCGCCGGCGGCACCGCGCTGCTCACCAACGAGGTCCTCGGCGTCCGGCCGACGGGCCCCGGGTTCGCCACCTACTCCGTGAAGCCGCACCCGGGAGACCTGGAGTGGGCGCAGGGCAGGGTTCCCACAACACATGGCGCTATCTGGGTGTCCTGGCGCCAGGATCGTCGGCGCGACCGATTCGTCATGAACCTGACCGCCCCGCGGGGCACCACCGGCACGATCGCGATCCCGGCCGGCCGCCCCACGACCGTCACGGTCGACGGCCGCCTCGCCTGGAACGGCGAGAAGTCGAAGGCGTACGGCTCCCACACCGACGGGCGGTACGTCTACCTCACTGGCCTGCCCGCGGGCGCCCACACGATCAGCTCCCACGCGGCGGACAAGGAATGACGACATGAGGCGCTTCACCGTGCGGGTCGCCGCGGCCGTGCTGGCCATGCTGTCCTCGGTCGCCGTCGTCACAGCCCCGCGATCCGAAGCGGTCGCCGAGCCGGCGCCCAAAGGCATGGACGCGGCGGGGTTCGCCGACCCACGGCCGGACAGCCGGCCGACCGTGCTGTGGTTCTGGAACGGCACAGTGACGCCGGCGCTGGTCGACCGGCAGCTCGGCGAGCTACGGGCGCAGGGCGTGTACGAGGCGATCGTGTTCCCGTTCGACACCGCCGCGCTGAAGCCGGCCTTCTTCAGCGACGAGTGGTTCGCCATCGTCGAACACACGCTGCGGGAGGCGCAGCGCACCGGCATGCACCTGTGGCTGTTCAACGACGACTTCTTCCCCAGCGGCCGGGGCGGCGGGCTCGTCATCAACGGGGGCAAGGTGGGTGACCGCACCTACGAGCCGCATCCCGAGCTGCGCCCGAAGGGCCTCAGCCGCACCACCAGGATGGTCACCGGCCCGGCGCAGGTCGACCTCGGCCTACTGAACACGACCGGGCTGGAGGTGACCGGCGGCCGGCTCGTGGCCGACGGAAGCGCGCTGGCAGGCGCGACCGTGCTGAAGACGGGAGCCGACTGGACCGATTACACGGTCACCGCCCACGCCCGTCTGGAGCGGGGTACGGCCGGCATCGTCGTCCGCGCCACCGACGACCGGAACGGCTATCTGATCGACACCCGTCGCGGCGACGGCGGAGTGGACATCTGGCGCCAGCAGGACGGGGCGTTCACCCTGCTGAACCATCCCGGCGGGGTGACCGGCTGGGATCCGGCCGCCGAGCACGAGATCAAGGTCGTGGTCTCCGGCGACACCATCACCCCCTATGTGGACGGACAGGCCCGCCCATCGGCGACCGACGCCACGTTCCCGCGCGGCACGGCCGGCTTGCGGGCGGTCTCCGACCAGCGCTCGACGTATGACGACCTCACCGTCACCGCGCCCGACGGCCGGTCGCTATACCGGCAGACGTTCGACGACGGGGCCGCCTTAGCCGACTTCTCGCCCCGTAAGACCGCCGCGAAGGCCGTCTCCGCGGTGGCGCGCCCGGCCGGCTCGACCGATGTCCGCAAGCTCGTCGACCTGACGGAGCATGTGACCTCCGGCCGGACCTGGCAGGCGCCCGCGGGGCAGTGGCAGGTCGAGACGTTCGCCGCGGCACCGCTGGCCGACGACAACGCCTGGTCGTTCCGCCGTAACTACCTCGACCTGCTGGACGACGGCGCCGTGGCCCGCATGCTCGACGCGGTCCCCGGTGAGTACTACCGGCGGTTCCCGTGGGCGTTCGGGACCGTGCTGCGCGGCTTCTGGGACGACGAGCCGTTCATCGCCTCGGCCGACGCGCATTTCCAGCAGAAACCGTGGTCGCCGAGCCTGCACGCCGCGCTGAAGAACGTCGGCACCACGCCCGGCTTAGCGTATGAGGCGGTCTTCGACGACCTTGGCCGGGACGGGCGGACCGAGCGGGGCCGTTACTGGCGGGCCGTGTCGGACCGCTTCGGCGAGGCCTACTACGCGCAACAGGCGCGCTGGATGGCCGACCACGGCGTCGGCTATGTCTCCAACCCGCTGTGGGACGAGTACGGCCCCGCCGAGCAGGTCGCGAGCACCGGCGACCTGCACAAGGAGAACCAGTGGGCCCAGGTGCCCGGCACGGACGTCGTGTTCGACCAGTACGCCGTCGGCGGGCGCACGATGCTCCCCCGGTACGCCGCGAGCGCCGCCCACCAGAATGGGCAGGAGCGGGTGCTGCTGGAGGCGTTCGGCGCGATGGGCTGGCAGGTCTCTCCTGAGAGCTCCCGGGCGCTGCTCGGCGCGTTCGCCGCCCGGGGGATCAACCTGACCGTGCTGCACGCGATGTGGACCGACGAGAACAACGTCGTCTACCCGCCGCCGTTCGGCTCGGCGAACCCGTGGTGGCGCACCGCCAAGCCGCTCACCGACTGGATCGCCCGGGTCATGGAGGTCGCCCGCGGTCGAGCCGTCGCGCCGACGGTCCTCATCCAACCGCAGCGCGCCGCCGAGTCCTGGCAGGGCACGCCCACCCAGGACGCGATCGATCGGGACTTCACCGCCGCGGCGTACGCCCTGGAGGACGCGCAGGCCGACTTCGACCTGCTCGACGAGGGCGCGCTCACGGGTGACCAGGCGATCCGGGCGCACGCCCGCGTGCAGGACGGACGGCTGCGGGTCGGGAAGCAGACCTACCAGGTGGCCGTGCTGCCACAGGCTCCGACCCTGGACCTGGCGACGGCGCGGACGCTGGCGAAGTTCGTCCGGTCCGGCGGCACGCTGGTCGCGATCGGCGACCTGCCGGCGGAGGAGGCCGGCGGTCGCGACGCTGAGCTCCGGGACGCGCTGGCGTCGCTGTTCGGGAACGGCACGGCGCCGGCCGATCACCGCTACGGCGCCGGGCACACCGTCCGCCTGACCGCGACGGCAGGGCTCGGGCAGGTGGCCCGTTCGGAGGGCGTCGCCGCGGCCGTGCTCGAACCGGCGCAGCCGGCGGTGCGGGTGCTGCGACTGGAAAGCGGCGCGGACAAGGCGTTCCTGCTCACGAACGAGAGCGGGGCGGCGATCCGGACCACCGCGACATTCCCCGCGAAGGGCACCCCGCAGCTCTGGCGACCGGAGTCCGGCCAGACCGCGACCGCCACCACGTTCCGGAACGGGCGGCAGGGCACCGCCGTACCACTGGAGCTACAGCCGTACCAGACCCTTGTGGTGGCCTTCCCCTCCGCGGTGCCGCCGCCAGCCGCGGTGCCGCACCTGGTGTCCGGCGACATCACCGCCCCCGCCGTGCGCGACGATGTGGCCGGCAGACTGCGGGTCGACGCGGTGCTCGACGCGCCGGGCAGCCACCGGCTGATCGGTACATCGCGCGGCAGGCTGTTCACCGGCGCCGTCGCGACCGACGACCCGCTCACCCCGGTCGCACTCGGCGGTGACTGGGCGGTGCGGCTTGACAAGCCCAGAGCCGAGCCGCGGAACCGGCCGCTCGGGTCGTGGACGGCGATCGATCCGTCGTACTCCGGCTCGGCGACCTACTCGCGGACGGTGGATCTGGACCGGGCGACCCTGGACGGGCGCCGGTTCGTCCTCGACCTGGGCGACATCCGAGACGTCGCGGAGGTCGCGGTGAACGGGCAGACGTTCGAGCCGCTGCTGTGGAAGCCCTACCGCCAGGACGTCACCTCCGCGCTGCACGCCGGGCGGAACGAGATCCAGGTGCGTGTCACCAACACGCTCGCCAACCGGCACGGCGACCACCGCCCCGCCGGACTGCTCGGCCCGGTGACACTGCGTCCTCAGCGGGCCGTCTCCTCCCAGCTCACGCCGGTGGGTGACGAGCCGGTGTACGAGGTCGGCGTGCCGGTCACGGCCGGCGTGTCGCCCGGTCAGTCCCGGGAGCTGCAGGTGCGGATGCGCCGCTTCGGCAGGGGCGAGGGCACTGCGCAGGTCGTGTTCGCCGCCGGTGGCGGGCTGACCGTGACTCCCGCCCGGACCGATGTGAAGTTCGGCCGCGACGGCGAGGCGGTGGTCCCGCTCACACTGACGGCCCCCGTCGACGTGACGGTGCCCGGCGCCGGCACGCTCACCGTCACGGTCGGTGACGAACGGCAGGAGGTGCCGGTGACCGTCGACCTGGCGACCCGGCTCGGCCACGCGGACGCGTCGTCCACTCACGGCTCCTTCCAGCCCGATGGCGCGATCGACGGGGATCGCGGCTCGGACCGGTGGGGTCAGGGAAACGGCTGGAATGACGCGACTTCGGGTACGTTTCCCGACACGCTGACCGTCGACTTCGCCGCGCCGGCGCCGGTGGGGCGGGTCGACCTGTACACCATCGACTCCGCCGCCTACCCCGCGAAGGATTGGGGCATCCGCGATGTCGACGTGCAGTTGCTCGTCGGTGGCGACTGGCGCACGGTCGCCGAGATCCGCGGCAACGTCGAAGGCTTGGTGCGCCGGAGCTTCGACCCGGTCACCGCGAGCGGGCTACGTGTGGTGGTGCGGGCCTCGAACGACGGCGCCTATTCGCGGATCACCGAGCTGGAGGCGTACCCGCGCTGACACCTCCCACGGGACACGCCGCCACGCTGCTCAACGTGCCGGCGTCTCGGCCCTGACAAGGACGGTCGTCGGGGTGTCCCGCAGGGTGACGTTGCCGTGGCTCTCCTCCTGCGATCACTTCATTACAAGTGAGGGGCGCAGCCCTTGTCGACGGCTCCTCGTGAGCAATAGTCAAGACCTGTGGATGAAGGTCTTTTAGGCGGCTTTCACCGCGGTGTCCGCCGGCTCGTCATGTGTCCGGGCGTCAGGGGAGTCAGACGAACACCGCGTGACGATGAGAAGGGCGACCGTCAGCCGGCGGCGTCGAGGACCTCGCGCAGCTTGCGGGCGAACGCCTCAGGCTGCCCGGCGTAGCCGAACTCGCCACCGAGGAAGCCGCCGTGGTGGCTCGGGAAGACCGTCGCCTGCTGACCGAGCAGTTCGGCCGTCGCCACCGAGGTGCGTCCGGTGAAGGTGTCCAGGGATTCCTCGCCCACTGCGATCACGACCCGCGTTGGCGCCGCGGTAAGCGCGTCGACGTCGGGCCGGTAGCCGCTGACCGCCCAAGACCGGTCGGAGAGCAGCGGATCGTCACGGGAGCCGTCATCATCGGTCGGCATCCCGAACACGGCGGGATCCGGCGCGGGCTGGGCGAAGTAGTCGTCGGTGAACTCGCCCTGCCACGAGGTCATCACGATGAAGGCCGCCATGCCGGCACCCGAGCCCTTGTCCTCGTACGCATCCCGGACGCCGGCCCGGGCGCGCTCGGCAGCCTGGGCGTCGGAGAGCACCGGAATGAGCGGCGGCTCGTGCGCCACCAGGGTGGTCACGTCATCGGGGTACGCCGCCACGAGGGCGAGCGCGGTCACCGCACCGCCGCTGCTCGCGAACATCTCGACCGGGCCCGCGCCGAGCGCCTCGATGACGGCGTGCACGTCGGCAGCCTGGATCCCGGGCACATGGTCGACCCGGCCGTCCTTGCGGGTGCTGCGGCCGAGGCCGCGCGGGTCGTAGGTGACCACGGTGCGCTCGGCGAGGTGCGACGCCAACGCGCCGAAGCCGCTGGCGTCCATGGGCTGGCCGATCATGACCAGCGGTGGGCGTCCGTCGGCGGTCGGCAGCGGGCCGTGGACGTCGTAGGCGAGGTCGACCTCGGGTGTCTTGAGTATCTGCGTAGTCATAACGGTGTAGACCCCTTCCGTATCAAGAACTCATCGGACCCTACGCCTGCGGCGTCCCGGCATCTGACGGTCGAGGCTCATTCCGGGGTGAGGAGCAATCGCCAATGCCTGTGGATCAAGTCGGCTTGGTGATGCCCGGGTGCCGCTCGTGATCGGCTCAACGGGGGTGTGGTCAGCGGGTGGCGGGTGTTCTCGCGCTGAGGGGGCGCATGTCGGTCCAGACCTCCTCGATGTGGGCGAGGCACTCCTCCCGGGTGCCCTCGAACCCGTCGGGGCGCCATCCGGCGGGGATCTCGCGGTCCGACGGCCAGAGGGAGTACTGCTCCTCGCCGTTGAGGACGACGCGGTGCGGGGCTTCGGTCACGGGGACTCCTTGAGAGCTGGTCGTCGATCGATGAGGTTCTCGTGGTCGGGCGCCGGGGTACGGGCGCGTAAAGCCTCGACGCCGACAAGGTCGTCGGGCAGTGCGTCCGGGACCACGTCGTCGAAGCGGGCGAGCGCCTTGACGCGCATCGCCACCAGCGCCGTCACCGCCATGGCGAGGGCGAAGCAGATGTACATGAAGCCGATGCCGCGCCCGGGGCCCGTCCCGATCAGCGTGCCGACGGTGCCGGCCAGCGGGCCGTCGTGGGCCAGCAGCGGCTCGAACACCGCCGTGCCGTACGGGGCCACGAGGCCGAAGCCGATCGGGAGGGTGGACCAGGCGACGAGCGTGTTCAGCGCGATCACCCGGCCGTGGAACCGCTGGGGCACCTTGACCTGGATGATCGTGGCGTAGACCCCGTTGAGGAGCGTGAGCCACAGCGACATCCCGAAGGCGCCGGCGCCGATCAGTACCAGATGGTCGCGCAGGCCGGTGACCAGGCAGAAGACCGCCAGGGCCAGGGTCGAGAGCAGGACGCCGCGAAGGCGCTTCTTGCGCGGTCCGCCCCACACCGTCATGGCCAGGCCGCCGAGGAACGCGCCGAGCCCGCCCGCGAAGGCGACCCGCCCGACGTCGGCCAGCGTGCCGGACGACAGCACCAGGGGCGAGATCATCAGGAAGAGCGGCGACAGGAAGATGTTGAGCACGGCGAAGAACACCAGCATGGAGCGGAACGACCGGTTCCCCCATGAGTAGCGGAAGCCGTTCACCATCTCGGTCACCACGGACTCGCGCCGCTTCCACGCCATCGAGGACGGGAACCTGATGAGCGCCACGCTCAGGATGGCCACGGCGTAGCTGACCACGTCGATGACCAGGATGCCGGACAGGCCGATCGTGGCCATCAGCCCGGCGGCGACCAGGGGCACGATGAGCTGCGAGGTGCCGATGACCATCTGCACCACGCCGTTGGCGTGGCCGAGGTAGCGCTTGGGCACCAACTGCGGGATCGCGGAGCCGTACGCCAGCCGCTGGAAGGTCAGCGCGATCGACAGGCACACCAGCAGCGGGTAGATGTGCCAGGTCTGCAGGTTGCCGGTCCACAGCAGTACGCCGAGGATCACCTGCGTGGAGCCCGCGCCGATGTCGCCCGCGAGCATGACCCGGCGGCGGTCGGACCGGTCGACGATGGCGCCGGCGAGCGGTGACACCAGCATGCCGGGCACCAGGCCGAGCACGGCGAACAGCGCGAAGCTGACCAGCGAGCCGGTGGTCAGGTAGATCCAGATGGGGATCGCGAACTCGGTCAGCGCCGATCCGGTGATCGAGACGAGCTGGCCCGCGGCCACGACCGCGAACCGCCGCATGCTCGGCCTCGGCCCCGCCGAGGACATCCCCGAGCCGGGGTACGCCGGAGCCGGCCCGCCCCCGCCGCCTCCGGGAGACGCCGAGCGCTCGCCGTTCGCGCCGGCCTCCAGGAAAGCCAGGGGTTCTCCGTTCGCGCGGGTCTCCAGGAAAGCCCGGGGTTCGACGTTCGCGGTGGTCTCCAGGGGATCGCCACCCACGGTGGTCTCCAGGGAGCCCAGAGGCTCGCCGTTCGCGGGGGTGGCTGTTTCAGCGGCGCCGGGGGTGTCGGTGGAGACGTCGTGGAGCCACCAGGTGGAGTCGTCGCGGCGGAGGTACGGCTCGGTGCGGCCGGCGGCGATGGCCGGGTGGATCCCGGTGACGATCGCCGCCAGCTCCTCCGCCCGATATTTCATGAAAAAGTGCCCGGCTTCGTCGAGCACGACCAGGGCGGCCGAGTCCGAGACACAGTGCCACTCGCGGAAACGTTCCTGGTAGAACTCGGTGGCCGGGTCGCGCTCGCCCACGACGGCGACGACGGGCGCCTCGAACGGCGGCGTCCGCTCCTCGAACAGCCGGCCGAAGTACCGCTCCGCCGCGCGCGTGCCCTGCCGCCGGTTGCGGATGATGAGCCTCAGCTGCTCCGGATCGACCTCCTCGATGTCCATCCCCGCCGCGGTGAGCGCGTTGGCCATCGCCTGGTCGCTGCGGATGCGCTCCATCCAGTCCGACACCCGCGACATGAGCCCCTTCGGGCGGGCGAACGGGAAGATGCCGCCCAGGTAGACCGCGTCGACCTTCCGCCCGGCGGCCTCCAGGCGGCGCACGATCTCCGCCGCCAGCATCACTCCGAGCCCGCAGTGCCCGTACAGGACCAGAGGGCCTTCGACCGTGGCGAGGATCTCCTCGACGCACTCGCTCGCCACCTCGGGGATCGGCCGTGACTCCTCCCCCAGCTCGTGCCCGGGGACCGCGATCGAGTACAGCGCCCAGTCGCGCGGCAGGGCGTCGGCCAGGTGCTTGTAGATCACCGCGCTGCCCCCGCCGTACGGGGCGCAGACCAGGGTCGCGGTCGCGCGGCGGGCGGGGGTGAGCCGGTGCAGCAGCTTGCGGGGACCGTCGTCGCCCGCCTGCATGAGGCGCGCGAGCGAGCGCACCGTCGCGTGCTTGAACAGGTCCATGATCGTCACCGGATGCCCGGCCAGCGAGCGCAGCCGCGCGATGACCTGCATGGCGAGCAGGGAGTGCCCGCCGAGGTCGAAGAAGTCGTCCAGCGCCCCGACGCGGTCCAGCCCGAGCACCTTCGCCCAGACCTCGGCGACGGCCTCCTCCAGCGGGGTCTCCGGCGGCACGTATCCCGCGCCCTGGCCGGGCCGCTCGTCGTCCGGCTCCGGCAGTGCCGCCCTGTCGACCTTGCCGTGGGACTTGAAGGGCAGCGCGTCCAGCCAGACGTACTTGACGGGGACCATGTAGTCGGGCAGCCGCTCGCGGATCCAGTTGCGCAGCTCGCCCGCGCCCGGCACCGCCTCCGCGCCCGCGGCGACGAGGTACGCCACCAGTCCACGCTCGCGCAGGTCGACGACGGCCTGGGCGACGGCGGGGTGCTCCTGGAGCAGGGTCTCGATCTCCCCGAGCTCGACGCGGTAGCCGCGTACCTTGACCTGGAGGTCGCGGCGGCCGAGGAACTGCAGGTCGCCGTCCGGGAGCCACCGGCCGAGGTCCCCGGTGCGGTACATGCGCGCGCCCGGCTCGCCGTACGGGTCGGGCAGGAAGCGGCCGGCGGTCAACGCGGGCCTGCCGAGGTAGCCGCGCGCCAGCCGTTCCCCGCCGAGATAGATCTCCCCCGGCACGCCGACCGGCGCCGGGCGCAGGTGCTCGTCCAGCACGTATGCGCGGGCGCCCGGCAGTGGCCGCCCGATCGGGAGCGTGGCCGCCACGTCGGGGACGGCGGGGTCGGCGCGCAGGGTGGTGACGCCGACCGTGGCCTCGGTGGGCCCGTAGTGGTTGACCACCGCGCACTTCCCGAGCGCGGCCAGCTCCTTCGCCCACGCCCACGGCGAGGCCTCGCCGCCGAGGACGAGCAGGCGCCGGGGCAGCAGGTCGCGGGGGCTCGCCTCCGCCAGCAGCGCGGCGAGGTGCGAAGGGGTGATCTTCAGGTGGTCGATCGGGGTCCTTCTGAAGTACGCGACGAGATCGGGGGCGGCCGTGCGTGACGGGATCAGGTGCAGCGTGCCGCCGGTCATCAGCGACAGGTAGAACACGGTGACGCCGAAGTCGAAGGCCAGCGACTGCAGGAGCGCGAACGACCCTCCGGGCTCGAACCCGGTGCCGCCCGCGACGCCGTCCCCGCCGGAACCGGCCGCCGCCGCGTCGCGCATCGCGGCGGCGAACCGCTCGCGCACGCCGGACAGGTAGAACAGCACCTCGCGATGCTGGACGGCGACGCCCTTGGGCCTGCCGGTGGTGCCCGAGGTGTAGATGACGTAGGCCAGGTCACGGCCGGTGACGCCGGTCTCCACGGGCCCGGGCCGCACGCCGTCGAGGACGCCGGTGTCCAGGCACACGGCCGTCAGCTCGCCTGGCGGCCCGCCGGGCTCGGAGGACTGGGTGGCGCGGGGCAGGCGGGAGCGCAGCGCGGTGGTGGTGACCGCGACGGTCACGCCCGCGTCCTCCAGCGCGTACGCCAGCCGCTCCTCGGGATGCTCGGGATCGAGCGGGGCGTAGGCGCCGCCCGCCTTGAGCACGCCGACGACGGCGACGGCCAGCTCGGCCGACTGCTCCAGGCAGATGGCCACCCGCCGGTCCGGGCCCACGCCGAGGCCCACCAGGTGGCGGGCCAGCCGGTCGGACCGCTCGTCCAGCTCGGCGTAGGTGAGGGCGGTGCCGCCGTACACCACGGCCGTCGCGGCGGGGGTGCGCGCCGCCTGCGCGGTGACGAGCCGGTGCAGCAGCTCGTGCTCGGGCGGCTCGGGGGCCGGCGAGGCGGCGAACTCCAGCGCCCGGCCGTACGGAAGCTCGATCTCGGAGATCCGGGTGCCGGGGGCGGCGACGACCGAGCGGAGCAGGCTCTCGAAATGGCCGGCCATTCGCTCGACCGTCTCCGGCAGGAACAATGAGGTATTAAAGGTGAAATTTCCCCATAAACCGCCGTCTGGGGTTTCGGTCAAATAGAGCGCCAGGTCGAATCTGGTGATACTCGTGTCGAACGGGAAACCGGTCATGGAGAAGCCCGGCGGCTCCGGCGCCCTCCCGTCCTTCCCCCGGTAGTTCTGCAGCGCGAAAAGCACCTGGAAGACCGGCGAGCGGCTGACGTCGCGCTCTACGGCCAGCTCGTTCACCAGCTGGTCGAAAGGGAGTTCCTGGTGCGAATACGCGTCCAGGGCGGTCTCCCGGCAGCGGCCGAGCAGCTCGGTGAAAGCGGGGTCCCCGGAAAGGTCGGCGCGCATGGGGAGGGTGTTCACGAACACCCCGACGAGCGCCTCCAGCTCCGGCAGCCCGCGCCCGCTGATCGGCGACCCGACCGCGAAGTCCGCCGACCCCGAGTAGCGCGCGAGCAGCGCCTGGAAGGCCGCCAGCAGCGCCATGTACGGCGTCGCCCCGTACGCGTCGCTGAGCCGGGCGACCGCCGAGGCCAGCTCCGCGTCGAGGCGGAAGCCGTGCTGGGCCCCGTCGAAGCCCTGCGTCGCCGGCCGTGGCAGGTCGGCGGGCAGTTCGAGCGGCGACAGCCCGGCGAGCCTGCGCTTCCAGTAGGCGACGTCCCGGTCGTAGTCGGGGGAGCCCATGCGGCCGCGCTGCCAGATCGCGTAGTCGCCGTACTGCACGGGCAGCGGTGGTAGCGAGGACGTCCGGCCGGAGCGGTGGTCGTCGTGCAGCGTCAGGATCTCGCCGATCAGGATGTCGCAGGACCGGCCGTCGGTCACGGCGTGGTGCATCGTGAGGAGCAGCACGTGGTCGCGCGGGCCGAGCCGTATGAGCAGCGCCCGGAGCAGGGGCCCGGCCTCCAGGTCGAACGGGCGGACGATCTCCTCGTTGACCAGCTCGCGGGCCCGGTCCTCGCCGTCCGCCTCGGCGACGCGGAAGCCCGCGCGAGACTCGGCGTCCACGACCACCTCGGGCCGCCCGTCGCCGGTGGTGACGAACCGGGTGCGCAGGCTCTCGTGGCGGGCGGCGACGCCGGTCAGCGCGCGGCGCAGGCACTCCTCGTCCAGCTCCCCGGTCAGCCGCACCGAGAAGGGCACGACGTACGCGGCGGTGCCTGGCACGTACTGCTCCAGGAACCAGAACCGCTCCTGGGCGTGCGAGAGCGGCGGGACCGTTCCCTCCGGGCGGGCGGCGATCGTCGTCGCGGCCGCGCGCCGCCGCAGGCGCTGGGCCAGCAACGCCTGCTTGGCCGCCGACAGGTCCGTGGTCACGGGCTCTCCTGGGTGTCGTGCGTGGTTTCGAGCAGGTCGAGTGCCTCCTCGTCGGAGAGGCCGGTCAGCTCCTCCAGCAGGAGCTCCTCCAGCGCGGCGGCCAGCTCGGCGACCGTGCGGCGGGCGAAGATCGTGCGGATCGGCATGTCCAGCTCGACGTTGGCCCGGATCCGGGCCGTCACCTGTACGGCGAGCAGCGAGTGGCCGCCGAGATGGAAGAAGTCGTCAAGCGCGCCGACCCGGTCGAGTTCGAGCACCTCGGCCCAGATCTCGGCCACCAGTTGCTCGGCGTCGGTGCGCGGGGGCACGAAGCGCGTCTCCCGCTCGGGCTCGACCTCGGGCAGCGCCGCGCGGTCGACCTTCCCGCTGGTCGTCAGCGGCAGCCGGTCGAGCCGCGCCCACAGGCCCGGCACCATGTACGGCGGCAGCGTCTCCGCCGCGTGCCGCCGCAGGGCCTCGAACGGCGCGGAGCCGGTGACGTAGGCCACCAGCGTGTCGTCGCGGACCGCCACGGCGGCCTCGCCGACGTCCGGATGGGCCAGCAGCCTGGCCTCCACCTCGCCGGGCTCGATGCGGTAGCCGCGCACCTTGACCTGGTCGTCCAGGCGTCCGAGGAATTCGAGCTGCCCGTCGTTCCGCAGCCGGGCCCGGTCGCCCGTACGGTAGAGCCGGGAGCCGGGGGGCCCGAACGGGTCGGGCACGAACCGCGCGGCGGTCAGGGCGGGCCGTCCGAGGTAGCCCCGCGCGACGCCCGCGCCGCCGACGCACAGCTCGCCGGGCACGCCGGGCGGTACGAGATCGCCCCGGGCGTCCATCACGTACGCGCCGGTCCCGGCGATCGGCCGGCCGAGCGGCGGGCGCGCGCCGCGCTCGTCGCCGAGGTCGGCGGCGGTGGCGATGACGGTGGTCTCGGTCGGGCCGTAGGTGTTGACCAGCCGTAACCGGTCGCCGAACCGGGCGCGCCAGCGGGCCACGGCGCCCGCGTGGACCTGCTCGCCGCCGAGGATCACCAGCCGCAGCGACGCCGGCCACCGGATCTCGTCGATCAGGTCGACGAGGCGGTGCCAGTACGCCGTCGGCAGGTCGAGCACGGTCACAGCGGCCGAGGCCGCCAGGTGGTCGGGCAGGGACGCGCCGCCGTCCGGGAGCATGACCACGGTCGCCCCGGCGGCGAGAACGGGGTAGATCTCCTCTGCGTGGGTGTCGAAGCTCAGGGACGCGAACTGCACCACCTTGTCACCCGGCCCGAGCCCGTAGTCGGCCGTCATCCACCGGACGCGCTCCGCGAGGCCCGCGTGCTCCACCAGCACCCCCTTGGGCGCCCCGGTCGACCCCGACGTGTAGATCACGTAGGCCCCGGCTCCCGGCCCGGGCACGTCCGCGCCCTCGGCGACCGGGTCCGCCACCGGCGTGACGGCCCGGCCGGCGGTGTCGACCACCACCCTGCTCGGGAACGGCGGCCCGTGCCCCTCACCGGTGACGACCAGCGAGACGCCCGCGTCGCGGATCAGCCCGGCGAGCCGCTCGGCCGGATACTCCGGGTCGAGGGGAAGGTAGGCGGCGCCCGCGTGCCAGACGGCCAGCAGGGTCACGACCGTGCCGGCCGACCGTCCGAGGCACACGCCGACGACGTCGTGGCCGCGCAGGAGCGGGGCGAGCCGGCGGGCGCGTTCGTCCAGCTCGGCGTAGGTGGTGGTCTCGCCGCCGCACTCCACCGCGACCGCCCCGGGAGCGCGGCGGACCGACTCCGCGACCAGCTCCGGCACGGTGCGCGTCCCGCTGGGCTCACCGGTTCCCGCGCCGGACACCAGGTGGCGCAGCGCGGTGGCGTCGGAGTCCGTGTGCATCGGAAGCGCTGAGACGGGCAGGCCGGAGCCGGTCACGACGCCCCGGAGCAGGACGGCCATGCGCGCGGCCAGGTTCTCGGCGGTCACCGCGTCGAACAGGCCGGCGTCGTAGCCGAACAGCAGTGTCAGGTCGTCCTCACCGCGCCAGGCCTCCAGCATCACGTCGAACTTCGCGTGGTCGTTGCCCGCATCGAACGGCTCGGACGGCAGGCCGTCGAACGGCTGGGGCGCGAGGCTCTCCTGGCTGTGCAGGATCAGCATGGTCTGGAAGAGCGGCGTCCTGCCGGTGTCGCGGTCCACGCCGAGGTCCGCCAGCAGCCGCTCGAAGGGGATCTCCTGATGGGTGTGGGCGTCCAGCACGGCCTCCCGCACCCGTCCGAGCAACTCCCCGAAGGGCGGGTCGCCGGCGAGGCCCGCCCGCAGCACCAGCGTGTTGGTGAGGTAGCCGACGACCCGCTCCAGCTCGGTGCGGTCACGTCCCGCCGTGGGCGATCCGACGGCGAAGTCCTCCTGCCCGCTGTGCCGGGAAAGGAGCACCTGGTAGGCGGCCAGCAGCACCATGAACAGCGTGGCGCCGTGCTCCCTGCCGGTCCTCTCCAGCGCGGCGGCGAGGTCGCCTGGCAGCACCAGGCGATGGGTGCCCCTCCGATGGGCCGAGGTCGCCGGGCGCGGCCGGTCGGTGGGCAGGTCGAGAGCGGGCAGCGCGTCCAGGCGCTCCCGCCAGTACGCGAGCGCGGCTTCGTGGCCGTCGTGACCGTCGCGCAGGCGCTGCCGGTAGGCGACGTCGCCCGGCTGGAGAGGTTGCGGCGCGAGGTCCGGGGGCAGGCCGCGCCGCGCCGCGCCGTACAGGCGGGCCAGGTCGTCGAGCAGGATGGTGAGCGACCAGCCGTCGGCGGCGATGTGGTGCGACACGACGCAGACGACGTGGTCCACCGGCGACAGCCGGATCAGCGTGGCGCGGAACGGCGGCGCGGCGGCGAGGTCGAACGGCGCGTTCACCCGCGCGCCCACCAGCCGCCTGGCCGCCTCCTCATCGGTGGCGTCGGCCCGTTCGAACCGCAGCGGCACCGCCGGCTCGACCACGGCGAGCGGCCTGCCGTCGTCGTGCGGGTAGCGGGTCCGCAGGCCCTCGTGGCGGGCCGTGAGCCCGGTGAGCGCCGTGTCGAGCAGCCCGGCGTCGAGCGGCCCCGCGATCCTCCGCACCAGGTAGACGTTGTAGGAGGCGTCGCCGGGGTCGAAGCGGTGGAGGAACCACAGCCGTTCCTGGGCGGCCGACAGGGGCACCGGCGCCCCCTCGGGCCTCGGCTCGTACGGCGCCGCGCTCGCGTCGGACCGCTCGGCGACGGCGGCGAGCCCGGCCACCGTCGGGTGGGCGAACAGCTCGCGCACGGGGATGCGCACGCCGAGCGCGTCGGCGAGCCGCGCCACCACCTTGGTCGCCAGCAGGGAGTGCCCTCCGAGCGCGAAGAAGTCGTCCTCCGCCCCGACGCGCCCGGCGCCGCCGAGTCCGAGGACCTCGGCGAAGATCGTGGCGACGCGGTGCTCGGCCGGGGTCTCCGGCGGGCGTCCCAGGCCTGGGGCGGGGCCGCCGGGCTCCGGCAGGGCCTTCCTGTCGAGCTTGCCGTTGGGGGTGAGCGGGAACTCGGTCATCGGGACGAAGACCGTGGGGATCATGTAGGCGGGCAGCCGGCCGGCCAGCGCGGCCCTGTCGGGTTCGCCGATGACGTAGGCGACGAGGGTCTCCCGGCGGAGGGCGACCACGGCCTGGCGCACGCCGGGCTGGGAGGCCAGCGCCGCCTCGATCTCGCCCGGCTCGATGCGGTGCCCGCGCAGCTTGACCTGCGTGTCCGAGCGTCCGAGGAACGCGAGCGTGCCGTCGTGGCGCCTGCGGACGGTGTCGCCGGTCCGGTACAGCCGCCCGCCCGCCGGGCCGTACGGATCGGGGACGAACCGCTCGGCGGTCAGGCCGGGCCTGCCGAGGTAGCCGTCGGCCACCCCGAGCCCGCCGATGACCAGCTCGCCGGGGACGCCGTCCGGCACCGGTTCGAGGTCCCGGTCCACGACGTACACCCGGGTGTTGGCGATCGGGCCGCCGATGCTCACGCTCCCGGGCCGTTCGGGGACCTGCCAGGCGGTGGACCAGATGGTGGTCTCGGTGGGCCCGTACATGTTCCACAGCCGCCCGGCCCGCGAGCGCAGCTCGGCGGCGAGCGGCGGCGGCAGGGCCTCCCCGCCCACCAGCGCGGTCACCTCCGGGCCGTCGAACCCGGCGTCCAGCAGGACGCGCCATCCTGAGGGGGTGAGCTGCGCGTGGGTGACCCCGGACCGCTCGATCAGGCCGGCCAGCGCCTCCCCGTCGCGGGCGACGCCGGGGCCGGCGACGACCACCCGGCCGCCGGTCACCAGCGGCAGGGACATCTCCAGGCCGGAGATGTCGAAGGACGGCGAGGTCACCGCCAGCCACCGGTCCAGTGGCCCCGCGCCGAGCGACTCGCGCATCGCGACCAGGAGGTTCGTCAGCGCCCTGTGCGGCACCACCACGCCCTTGGGCCGGCCGGTCGAACCCGAGGTGTACAGCACGTAGGCGGGGTCACCGGGCCCCGCGAGGCTCGCGAGCAGGGTTCCCGCGCGGCGTTCCCCATCGGGCCGCTCCGCCCCCGCGTCCTGGTCATCGCCGGTTCCGGGAAAGGGATCGAGCACCACGAGGGTCGCCTGGTGCGCGGGGAGCCGGTCGAGCAGATCGCGCTGGGCCAGCACCACACCCGCGCCCGAGTCCCGCAGCACCATCGCGATCCGCTCGGGGGGATAGTCCGGATCCAGCGGCAGATACGCCGCCCCCGCCGCCATCACCCCCAGGAACCCCGCCACCGTCTGGGCCGAACGCTCGGCGAACACCGCCACCAATGACCCCCGGCCGGCCCCCGCGCCCCGCAACCGCCCCGCCACCGAACCCGCGGCCACCTCCAGCTCCGCGTACGACAGCTCCACACCCCCCTGGACCACCGCCACCGCGTCAGGACTCCCGGCCGCGCGAGCCGAGAACATCGCGACCACCGTGGGCAGGCCGGGAATCGCCAGCGCCGGCCCTTCGCCCGCCTCCAGCGACCGCCGCCGCTCGGCCTCCTGCACGCCGAGCGACCGCGACAGCCGCGCGCCCGGATCGGCGACGACGCGCGAGAGCAGGGACAGGAAGGCCGAGGCGTACCCGGCGATCGTGCCGGGCTCGAACAGGCCGGTGTTGTAGGTGAGCACCAGCCGCCGGTCGTCGCCTTCGCCGAACACGTCGGCGACCAGGTCGTGGTGGACCTGGTGGTACCCGGCGTCGAGCACCTCCGCCCGGACGCCGGACAGGTCGAGCCGCGTCTCCCCCATGTCGTGCAGGACGAGCATCGTCTGGAACAGCGGGGCGCGGCTCAGGTCACGCTCGACGCCCAGCTCGTTCAGCAGCAGCTCGAACGGCACGGTCTGGTGGCGGTAGGCGCCGACCGCGGCGGCGCGGGTGCGCTGGAGGAGCTCGCCGAAGGACGGGTCGCCGGACAGGTCGCCCCGCAGCACCAGGGTGCCGGCGAAGAACCCGACGATGGAGGCGTACTCCAGCCGGTCACGCCCTCCGATGGCCGAGCCCACGCACAGGTCGTCCTGACCGCTGTAGCGGGCGAGAAGCGCCTGGTAGGCGGCCATGAGCACCATGAAGCTCGTGCACCGCTCGGCGGCGGCGAGCCGCTGCACGCCGTCCATCAGCCCGGGGGGCAGCGGGACGACCAGGCTCGCGCCGTTGGTGGTCGCGACCGCGGGCCGCGGCCGGTCGGCGGGCAGTTCGAGGGGCGGCACTCCCGCGAGCCGCGCCTTCCAGTACTCCAGCGACTCCCTCGGCACGCCCGCCCCGTGGGCCGGCTCGGGCGAACGCTGCGCGCGGGCGAAGTCCGCGAAGCGCGCGGGCAGGGGTGGCAGCGGCGACGGCTTGCCCTCGCGGAACGCCGCGTACAGCCGCGCGACCTCGTCGAGGAGCAGCTTCAGCGACCAGCCGTCGCAGACGATGTGGTGCACCACCAGGCACAGGACGTGCTCGGCGGGTCCCAGGCGTGCCACGCTCGCGCGGATCAGCGGCCCGGCGGCCAGATCGAACGGGCGGTTCGTCCGCTCGGCGAGGTACGCGGGCACCTCGCCGGCGGTCAGCTCGGCGTACTCCAGGGGGAACGGCGCGGGGGCGTCGACCACCTGAACCGGCCCG
This sequence comes from Sphaerisporangium viridialbum, assembly GCF_049674955.1. GTDB lineage: Bacteria > Actinomycetota > Actinomycetes > Streptosporangiales > Streptosporangiaceae > Sphaerisporangium > Sphaerisporangium viridialbum. The sequence goes on from NZ_CP187232.1 coordinate 5,910,321, forward strand.
CCGTCCCTCGCGGGGAAGCGCGCGCGGAGGGGCTCGTGCCGCGCCACCACCTCGGTCAGCGCCCTTCCGAGCACCCCCACGTCGAGCGGGCCGTTCAGCCGTAACGTAGTGAAGAGGTGATGCGATGAGTCCCCGGGGCTCAGCTGGTCCAGGAACCACAACCGTTCCTGGCCGAACGAGAGGGGGATCATTTCCGTGGGCTCGCGCATTGCGTCAGTACCTCTGCCGGACCGCGGCGGTGAAAAGGGCTCTTGTCCTTCAGACAAGCGCGCGTCCAAAGCGAAATCACATAAGGCGTGGTGCAAACGCTCCCAAGGCCGACAGGTTAGGGACGGCGCTTTGGTGGCGTCAAGGTGTCATACGCGTTTCGTCCGGAATGGCCTTATTACCACCAAATTTAATGACAACGCCGTGTCGAGATCCTCACAAATGCCGTGTCATTGTTGACACTTGTTCGGCCGGGTACCTAGGGTGTGGGAGCGCTCCCACAAGACGACCAACCCCCCCACGAAACCCCGTGCTGGAGGTTCAGTGACGCATTCGCTCCTGCCGGGCAGGTCCGAGACCCCCCGAAACACCGCGTGGAGGGCAGCGTGACAGCCACGGAGACCGCGGTGGCCGCGATGTGGGCCGAGCTGCTCGGCATCACGCCGGGCTCGGCCGACGACGACTTCTTCGAGCTGGGCGGCCAGTCGCTGACCATGGTGAGGTTCCTCGCGCGCGTGCAGGAGACCTACGGGATCGAGCTGCCCGTCGACCTGCTGTTCACCGGCGACTTCACCGTCGCGGAGGCGGCCAGGGCCATCGACCGGGGCCGGCTCGAAGCCGCCGACGACACCGAGATCGCGGCGCTTCTCACGGAGCTGGAGAGCCTGTCCGACGAGGACGTGCTCGCGCTCCTCGCCGAGGAGGACTGACCCCGCACATGGCCACCATGCTGCTGGTGACCCATGGCACCGACGGCGACGTGCTGCCGTTCGTGCGGCTCGGACGACAGCTCCGCGCCGGCGGCCACGAGGTCACGCTCCTCACCCACGCCCACTACGGCGGGCACGCCGCCCGCGCCGGCCTGGACTTCGTCGCCGTCGACACCCAGCTGGAGTTCGAGCGGACGCTGGCCGACACGCCCGAGCTGCTGCACGGCCTCGGCTGGCCGGAGTTCTACGAGCGCAACGGGCTGTACGAGCAGATGGTCCTGGAGTTCCGGGCCATCGCCGAGCGGCACCGCCCGGGCGAGACGGTGCTCGTCGGGCGGCACACCTCGGCGCTGTCGGTGCTCTTCGCGGCCGAGGCGCTCGGCGCCCCCGCGGCGTGGGTGGCCGTGGCGCCGATCCAGCTCATGGCCGCGCGGGCCGCGCTGCACGCCTACCGGCACCTGCTCGCGGACGGGCTCGGCCGGGTGCGGCGGGAGCTCGGGCTCGGCCAGGTCGCCGACTGGGACGCCTGGTTCGCCTCGGCCCGGCTCGAACTGGGCCTGTGGCCGCGCTGGTTCGACCGGGCGGGCGCGCGCTCCCCCGCGCGCGTCCGGCTGACCGGCTTCCCCCTCCCCGACGACGACCAGGACGACGCCCTGCCCCCTGAGCTCGCCGGCCTGCCGGACGGGCCACGGCCGGTGCTGGTGACCGGCGGCACCGGGCGCATGCTGCACCGGGAGTTCTACACGGCCGCCGTCGAGGGCGGCGGGCTCGCGGGACGTCCCGTGCTGCTCGTAGTACGGCACCGCGACCTGGTGCCCGACCCGCTGCCTCCCGGCGTGAGCTGGTACCCCCGCCTGCCCTTCCGCGCCGTCATGCCCCGCGTCGCCGCGATCGTGCACCACGGCGGCATCGGCACCCTGAGCCGCGCGTTGCGCGCCGGGACCCCGCAGGTGATCCTCGCCCACGGGGTCGACCGGCCGGACAACGCCGAACGCCTCGAACGCCACGGCCTGGCCTCCTGGCTGCCCGCACCCCGCTGGACGCCGCGGGAGGTGTCCGCCCTCCTCGCCAAGGAGGCCGGGCGGGGCAGGGTCGTCCCTCCCCCGGGTGAGGACGCCGCGCACGAGGCGCCGGCCGAGGCGGCCGGTCTGATCGCCGCGCTGCTGGAGCCCCCCGTCGCCGACTCGCCCGCCGACGGGATACGCCGGCGGCTCGACCACCTGTCCGCCGAGCAGCGGCGGCTCGTCGCCGACCGCCTGCGCGGGCGGCTCGCCGAGCGGGGTGCGTGATGCGGATACTGCTCGCCCAGAACATGTTCCACCTGCCGACCCACGGCGGCGCCAACAAGTCGAACCGCATCCTGATGGAGCAACTCGCCGCCCGGGGCCACGAGTGCCACGTCGTCGCCCCCCTGTCCGGCGCGCTCCGCCCCACCTCCCTCGACCGGCACCTGTCCTACCTGGAAGGCCTCGGGGCCCGCGTCCACTCGGTGACCGGCGAGTCGGTGACCTACGAGTACCGGGGAGTCGTGGCCCACGCCGTCGTCAACCCCTCGCGCCTGGCCCGGGAGGTCGGCGCCGTGGCCGGGACCCTGGACCCGTCCTGGACGCTGGTGCCCTCCGACGACCCCGGCCTGATCATGCTGGGCGCCGCCTCGCGCGCGACGCCGGGACGGGTCGTCTACCTGGCGCACACCTTGCAGCAGCTTCCCTTCGGCCCGGGGGCCTTCTACCCGAGCGCGGCCGGGACGCGCCTGGTCAAGGCCGCCGCGGGGGTCGTCGCCGTCAGCCGCGCGGCACGTGACCACCTGCTGAAGCACGGGCCGATCGAGTCGGAGCTGATCTACCCGCAGGTGTACGGCGCCCCCCTCACCGGCCGCGACCCCGATGACGAGGGGGCGGTGACCATGGTCAACCCCTGCGCGTACAAGGGACTGCCCCTTTTCCTGGCCCTGGCGGACGCCCGCCCGGACACGCCCTTCCTCGCCGTGCCCACCTGGGGCGCCACCGGCGCCGACCTCGACGCGCTTCACAGCAGGCCCAACATCAGGCTGGTCGAGCCCGCCGACGACATCGACGTGATCCTCGCCATGACCAAGATCCTCGTGATGCCGTCGCTGTGGGACGAGACATTCGGCTACACCGCCGTGGAGGCCATGCTGCGCGGCATCCCGGTGCTCGCCTCCGACGTCGGCGGGCTGTCGGAGGCCAAGCTCGGCGTGCCGTACCTGCTGCCGGTGCGGCGCATCACCGCGTACGAGGCCGGAGCGCACGCGCGGCCCGTGCCGGTCGTCCCCGTGCAGGACGCGCGGCCGTGGCTGGAGGTGCTCGACCGGCTGCTCTCCGACCCTGCCCACCGTCGTGAGCTGGGCGGGCGGTCGCGGGAGGCCGCCAAGTCCTTCGTCGCCTCGCTGGACGAGGGGGCGTTCGAGCGCTATCTGAGCGAGCTGACACCCGCGCCCGCCGCCCCCGCCGCCGACCGGCCGAGGGCCAAGGCGCTCACCCCCGAACGGCGGGCGGCGCTGGCCGCCCTGCTGGCGGTGCACGCCGCTCCCCCGCCCACCACCGCCCCCGAGCAAGGAGACCATTCATCGTGATCGGCACCGAGCAGTCGTACAGGCTGCCTGTGGCCAAGGTCGGCGACGAGGACCTCGAACGGCTCCTGCTCATCCGCCACTTCGAGCTGACCCTGCTGGAGCTGTTCGAGCGGGGCGCCCTCAACGGGACCACCCACACCTGCCTCGGCCAGGAGCACATCCCCGTGGCGCTGAGCCCGCTGCTGGGCGAGGACGACTTCGTCTTCAGCAACCACCGGGGCCACGGTCACTTCCTGGCCCGCTACGACGACCCGTACGGGCTGCTCGCGGAGATCATGGGCCGCGAGGGCGCGCTGTGCGGCGGGGTGGGCGGCAGCCAGCACATCTTCCACGAGCGGTTCCTGTCCACCGGGGTGCAGGGCGAGAGCCTTCCCGTCGCCGTCGGCGTGGCGCTGCGGCTCAAGCGCACCACCCACGGCGGGCTCGCCTGCGCGTACATCGGGGACGGCACCTTCGGCGAGGGCTCGGTGTACGAGGCGCTGAACATGGCGCAGCTGTGGCGGGCGCCGCTGCTCGTCGTCGTGGAGAACAACGGCATCGCCCAGTCCACGCCGACGGCCGCGCAGATGTCCGGCACGGTCGCCGCGCGGGCGGAGGCGTTCGGCATCCACCACCACCGGTTCGCCACCGTCGACCTCGCGCACATCCGCGACGAGCTCGGGCCGCTGGTCTCCGCCGTCAGGCAGACCTCGCGGCCGCTGGTCGTGGAGTTCGTCACCCAGCGGATCGGCCCGCACAGCAAGGGCGACGACACCCGCCCCGAGCGGGAACGGCTCGACGCCGAGCGGTCGGGCTGGCACCGGGTGTACGCCGAGGCGTTCCCCGAGCGGTTCGCCCTGATCGACGCCCGCCAGCGCGAGCTGGTCGCCCGCGTGGCCGCCGAGGTCGCCGCCCGTCCCCCCGTCGCCCGTCCCCCCGTCGCCCGGGCCGCCACCGCCGGGGAACGCCCGTGAGCCGGGCCGAGCGGATCGTCGACAACCTGAACCGGGCGCTGCACCAGGTGATGGCCGACGACCCGAGCGTCCACGTGCTCGGCGAGGACATCATCGACCCGTACGGCGGGGCCTTCAAGGTCACCAAGGGGCTGTCCACCCGGTACGGCTCCCGCGTGATGGCCACCCCGCTCAGCGAGGGCGGCATCGTCGGGGTCGGCGCGGGGCTCGCACTGGCCGGCGACAAGGCCATCGTCGAGATCATGTTCGCGGACTTCGCCGGGCTGGCGTTCGACCAGCTGCTGAACTTCGCGAGCAAGTCGACCATGATGTACGGCAGGCGCGTCGAGATCCCCCTGGTGGTGCGCTGCCCGACCGGGGGCGGCCGGGGGTACGGCCCGACGCACAGCCAGAGCCTGCAGAAGCACTTCATCGGCATCCCCGGGCTGTCGGTGTTCGAGATGAGCCCCTTCCACGACGCCCGCGAACTGCTCCCCCACCTGCTGTCCCTGGGCGAGCCCTGCCTGCTGTTCGAGGACAAGGTGCTGTACACGCGCCGGGCGTACCAGCGGGGCGAGGTGGACGAGCTGTTCACGTACGACCTGGTCGGGCCGCCGCCGTACGTCGCCCGCGTCAGGCTCGACGACGGGCCGCCGCCGGACTGCACGCTGATCGCGCCCGGCGGGGTCGCGCACCGGGCCATCTCGGCCATGCGGGCCCTGCTGCTGAACGACGAGATCACCTGCCAGCTCCTGGTGCCCGCCCGGCTCTACCCGTTCGACCCCGGGCCGCTGCTCCCGCTGCTCGAAGGGACGCGGCACGTCTGCGTGGCCGAGGAGAGCGCCGCCGGGGGCACCTGGGGCAGCGAGGTGGCGCACCGGCTGCACCGCCACCTGTGGGGCTCCCTCCCCCAGCCGGTGAGCGTGGTCCACTCGGCGCCGGACGTGGTGCCCACCGCCCTTCACCTGGAGCGCGACGTCCTGATCCAGGACACCACCATCCGCGAGGCCGTCCTGGAGGCCCTGGCATGACCGACGTACGCGTGCCCAAGCTCAACAACAACGACGCCCAGTACGTGCTGGTGGAGTGGGTCGCCAAGGAGGGCCAGAGGGTGCGGGCCGGCGAGCCGCTGGCGGTGCTGGAGACCTCCAAGGCCGCCGAGGAGATCGTCGCGGAGGCCGAGGGCGTCCTCGGCCACCACCTGCCGGAGGGCGCCGACTGCGAGCCCGGCCAGGTCATCGCCCGGCTGTCCGCCGCCGGGGAGGAACGCCGTCCGCCGGGCGGAGAACCCGGTGGCGCCCCCGACGAACACCGTGGCGAGCACGGCCGGGATGCCCCGTCGGCCGGGCCGGACGCCCCCGGTGGCCAGGGCGGACCGGTCGTCACCGCTCCCGCCCAGGCCCTGATGGACGAGCTGGGCATCGGCCCGGAGCGGGTGCGCGGCCTCGGGAAGAAGCTCATCCGCCGCTCGGACGTCGAGGCGCTCGCCTCGGCCTCCCGCCCCGCCACCACGGCCGTACCCGCCTCAGCCTCCCGCCCCGCCACCAGGGCCGTACCCGCCTCAGCCTCCGGCCCGACCGTACTCGCCCCCGGGCCCGCCGGCACGGCCGTACCGGAAGCGACGGAGACGGCGGTCCCCGAGGTGAGCGGGGAAGCGGGGCAGTCCACCGACGTGCCGCTGTCGCGCGCGCAACAGCGCGCCGCGGCGGTCGTGGAGCTGTCGCACCGGACCATCCCGCCCGCGTACACCGTCATGAAGGTCGACGTCGGCGCGGCGCTCTCGACCGGCCGCGCGCTCACCAGGCGCCTGCGCACGCTGGTCGGCCTCCCCGAGCTGCTGGTCACGGCGGTGGGGTCGCTCCACGGGCGGTTCCCGATGTTCTTCGCCTCCCCCGTCGACGCGCGCACCGTACGGCTGCCGGCGGCGGCGCACGTGGGGGTCACCTTCGACGTCGGCAAGGGACTGGTCATCCCCGTCGTCAGGGACGCCTCGACGCGCGGCCTGGCGGACATATCCCGCGACCTCATGACGTTCCGGATGAGCGCGATGCGCGGTGACCTGCGCGAGAGTGATCTCCAGGGCGCCAACATCGTCGTGACGCTGCACAACGAGCCGGGTGTGGTGCTGGCGGTGCCCATCATCTTCCCCGGGCACGCCTGCGCGCTGTCGCTCGCCGCGCCGCAGCAGGAGGTCGTCCCGGACGGCGCGGGCGGCTTCGCCGTGCGGGAGGTGGTGTACCTGGGCGTGGCGTTCGACCACCGGATCGTGAACGGCCGCGACGCCGTCCTGTTCCTGGACGCCCTGCGCACGGCCCTGGCCTCGCCGGAAGCCCTGGCCGCACCGGCCGCCGCTCCCGCGTCACCGGCCTCGTCGGCGACTCCGGCGGCTCCCGTGACTCCGGCCTCTCCGGCTTTTCCGGCTTTTCCGGCCGGGGAAGGTGTGACGGCGTGAGCGACGAGGAACTGCGCGGGCGGGTCGCCGGGCTTCCCTCGCACCGCCAGGAGCTGGTCGCCCGGCTGCTCGCGGCCCGCAGGCGCCCGGCCGGCGACGCCATCCCCGCCGTCCCCCGCGACTCGGGCCTGCTCGAATGCTCCCCGGAGCAACGGCGGCTCTGGCTGGCCGCCCAGACCGACCGCCAGGTCGCCGCGCCGAACGTCACCCTCGGAGTCGGCCTGTCAGGGCCGCTCGACCTCGGCGCGCTGGCCAAGGCGCTCACGGGCCTGACCGAGCGGCACGAGGCGCTGCGCACGGTCTTCGTGAACTCCGGCGGCGAGCCCCGCCAGATGATCCTCGGCTCGGCCGACGCGCCGCTCACCGTGGTCGACCTCACCGGCGACCCCGCCGCCGAGGAGACGGCCCGGAGGCTGGCCGTGGCCGCCGGAGGGGAGCGGTTCGACCTCGCGACCGGCCCGCTGCTGCGCCTGACCGTCTACCGGACGGGCCCGGAGGAGCACCGGCTGCTGTTCGTCTGCGACCACCTCGTGTGCGACGGCGGTTCGCTGGGCGTCGTCGCCCGCGACCTCGCCGGCCTCTACAGCGGCAGGGCGCTCCCCGCGCCGCCGGCCGTGACGTACGCCGACTACGCCGCGTGGGCTCGGGCCCGGGCGCGGGCTCACGCGGGCGAGCGGCTGGACCACTGGCGCGAGCGCCTCGCCGACCCGCCGCCCCCGCTCGGCGGCGAGCAGGGCGCCGCGTCACCCCGGCGGCCGGGCGGGCGGCTGAGTGCCACCACGGCCGTCCAGGTCGAAGGCCGCCTGATGGACGCGCTGCGAGGCGGTTCCGCGACGCCGTTCGTGACCGTGCTGGCGGCCTTCTCGGTGCTGCTGCACCGCGTCACGGGCTCGTCCGGCCTCACGGTGGGCACGGTGTCCGGCACGCGGGCGCGCCGGGAGCTGGAGCATCTGGTGGGCTGCTTCATCAACATGGTGCCGATCCCCCTGCGGGTCGACGGCACAGAGGGCTTCCGCGCCGTGGTGGCGAGGACGCGGGACGAGGTCGGCACGGCGCTCGCCAACGAGGTGCCGTTCGACACGCTGGTGTCGGGCCTCGGGGGACGGCGGCGGCCGGGCGTGCACCCGATCTTCCAGGTGGCGCTGATCCAGCAGGACGCCTCCGCGCCGCCGGGCGGGTGGGACGGGCTCCGGGCCTTCGAGTGGAGCGAGGAGGTCGACGGGTCGGCCTACGACCTCACGCTCACGATGATCCCGCGCGGGACGGGGTACGAGCTGGTCCTCACCCACCGGGTCGACCGGGTGCCGCAGGAGGTGGCCGGTGCCCTGGGCCCGGCCTTCGAGGCGATGCTCGACGCGCTGTCGATCTCGCCGGACGTGCCGGTCGGCGAGCTGGCGGTGCCGTCCCTGGAGTCGTTCCCCCGCCGCCCGGCCGCCTCGCCCGCGACCGCACCGGCCGCACCGGAGCCGCCGGGCGGCGACCCGGTGGACGAGAGGCTCGCGGCGGAGGTCAGCCGCATCTGGTCAGAAGTCCTGAAAAAGCCGGACATCGAGGAGGACGCGGATCTGTTCGACCTCGGCGGCGACTCGCTGGCGATCACCCACATCGCGGCACGCGTCCAGGAGAGCCTCGGCGTCGAGGTTCCGGCGTGGATGTTCTTCGAGGCTCCCACGGTCGGCGGATTCGTCCGCGCCCTGACCGCCCTCGGAAAGAGACCTGACTTCGGCGACTGACCCCCACGGGTCGTCAAACCGCACGCCGGCGGCCCGTGGGGACGGGGTCGGGAGGCGTGGCGCCGGGGCTCGGTACGCGCTGCCCTCAGCCATTCCGACCTGCGATTTCACCCGCACGGCCGCATCTCGGCCCAGCCCCGGGAACGAGGGCGGCGTTTACCGAATTAGTTGACTCTCCGGCCGAAAGCCCCTACCTTCTGACGCTATGGGAGCGCTCCCACCATCCGCGAGGCCGACGGTCAAATTTTGATCACCGGTCGGCAACGGGGATGATGGGGCGTGCCCGCCAAGGTGTCGCCCGGATTCTTTGCGTTCGCGCGTCGATGAGAGGATTCCCCCGTGCCTCAGTACGTTCTCCACGGTGGTGACTACCGCGCCGAGATAACCCCGCTGGGCGCGGCCCTGCGGGTGCTCAGGCACGGCGACCGCGATCTCGTGGCGAGCTGGCCGGAAGAGGGGCCCATCCCGCACTACAGCGGCACCCTCCTCGCCCCGTGGCCCAACCGCCTCGCCGGCGGCGCGTACACCTTCCAAGGTGAGCGGTTCGAGGCGCCGGTGAACGAGCCCGAGCGCGGCCACGCGCTGCACGGCCTGGTGGCGTTCGCCGACTGGGAGGCCGTCGAGCTGCTCGCCGTCGAGGACGACCACGGGTTCGTCCGGCTGGCGCACACGATCGAGCCGTCGCCCGCCTATCCCTTCCGCCTGGCGCTGCAGGTGCGCTACGCCCTCGGTCCCGACGGCCTGACCACCACGCTCACCGCCGAGAACGTCGGCGACCGCCCCGCGCCGTACGGCTGCGGGCCGCATCCGTGGCTGATCGCCGACGACGGCGCGAAGGAGGGCTGGGAGCTGGAGCTGCCGGCCGAGCGCGTGCTGCGCACCGACGAGGTGCTCCTGCCGACCACGCTGGAGCCGGTCGCCGGCACCGATTTCGACTTCCGGGCTCCCCGCCGGCTCGGCGGCACCGTGCTCGACGAGGCGTTCACCGGGCTCGCCGCGGACCCCGGCGGCACGGCGCACGTACGGCTGCGGGGCGCGCGGGGCGGGGTGCGCATCTCCTGGGACGCCGCGACGATGCCGTGGGTTCAGGTCTGCACGGGCACGGGGTTCGGCCACCGGGGCATCGCCGTCGAGCCGATGACCTGCCCGGCCGACGCCTTCAACTCGGGCACCGACCTGGTGGTGCTCGACCCGGGCGGCAAGCACGAGGCGAGCTGGACGATCTCCGTCGTCTGACCGCCCGCACCCCCCGACGACCGGCCACCGGGCCGTCTCGACAGAATCCGACCCTCCCGAGCCAGAACGTCTCGACGAGCCGAAGTGATGTGACCGATGGAGAGCAGGACCAAGCGCCGGCTGTCGGCCGCCCAGCTGGACGCGCTGATCCTTGGAGCGCTGGGAACGGGCGTGGCGTCGGCCGAGGAGCTCACCGACGGCTTCGCCAACGCGGTGTGGCGGCTCAGCCTCGGCGACGGCCGGCAGGTCGTCCTGAAGGTCGCCCCGCCGCCCGATCTCGAGCTGCTGCGCTACGAGCGCGACCTGCTGCGCACCGAGGCGCTGGTGTACCACCTGGCCACGCCCACGGGGCTCCCGCTCCCCCGGCTGCTGCACTCGGGCTTCGACGACCCCGAGCTGGGCGGCGACTACCTGATCATGTCGGCGCTCGACGGGGTGCCGTGGAACCAAGCCACCTCCCTCGGCGACGCCGACGAGCGGGTGCTGCGGCACGAGCTCGGGCGTCACCTGGCCACGCTGCACGCCATCCCCGGCCAGGGCCTCTACGGCTACCCGTACGCCGGGCTCACCGGCCCCACCTGGCGTGACGCGTTCATCGCCATGATGGGCGCCCTCATGGACGACGCCGTGCGCTACGCCACCCCGCTTCCCTGCTCGCTGGTGGACATCGCGGGCGGCATCTACTCAAGCGTGCACGTGCTGGACGAGGTGACCGCCCCCGCGCTGGTCCACTTCGACGTCTGGCCGGGCAACGTCTTCCTCTCGCTGCCCCCGGAGGGCACGCCCGGCATCCAGGCGCTGATCGACCACGAGCGGGCGTTCTGGGGCGATCCGCTGGCCGAATTCATCACCCCGACGATCTTCGGCGAGCTCAGGGACGACGATCCGATCCTGGCGGGCTACCGTGAGGCGGGCGGGAAGCTCGACCTCACCCCGGAGGCCCGCAGGCGCGAGGCGCTCTACCGCGTGTACCTCTACCTGATCCTGCTGGTCGAGAGCGGCCCCAGGCAGTACCCCGAGGAGTCCTACGCCCGCATCCGCGACCTGGCGACCACGGGCCTGACGAACAGCCTGGCGTTCCTCAGGCAGCGGTGACCCATACGGCGACGGGGCCGCGCGCCGCACGCAACGGTGGCCCACCGGCCTCGAAAGGCGGCGGCGGGCGGGTAGGGCCGCCCAGGGACCCGGTCCCCGGGCGGCCGGCCGCTTCCGGCTCGCCTCCGCCGGCACGTCAGGCGCCGGTGTCACGGGGCGAACGGTTGCCCGCGACCAGCTGGTCGGCGGGGTAGGGATCCTTCACGACGCGCACCGGCTGCGTACCGGCTCCGACCCGCTCGTCGGTGCTCTCGGCGCGGTCGTCGACGCCGTCGCCGTCACGGTCGGACACGTGGGCGTGCCGTCCCGCGGGCGTGGTCTCGACGGGAACGTTGACCGGGACGGCGGCCGGGGTGGCCGTCGCCGGCGTGGCGGACGCCTCCGACTCCAGCTTGCGCTCAAGCCGGCGCTTCTCCTCCTCCAGCCGGGCGACGCGGTCGCGCGTCTCGACCCGGGCCTCGCGCAGCTTCCTGCGCTTGGCGCCGGTCCGGCGCATGCCACCGGTGAGCATCATCAGGCCGATCAGGAAGACGGCCGCGGTGGCCGCTCCGGCCAGGAAGAGCTCCAGCTTGCTCAGCTGGAGCGTCCGGTCCAGGACCGTGATCGACGCCGTGACGCCGCCGGTCGCGTCGTTCGCCACCGCGACCAGGGCCGCGCCGGCGAGAAGGATGAACAGTAGGCCCAGCACGATCATGTGACCTCAACTCCAAGTCGCCTCGGTGCCAAGCCCCTTTGGGGGGCCGACAACCGACTGCCCCGCAGCCGCCGGGTTATTCCTCGGCCGCACGTCGCGCCCGGGAGGATCCGCCGGGCCGTCCCCTGGGCAGGGTTTGCCGGGAGGGCGATGTGTGCAATGATTTCAACGGGTGATGAATATGCCGACCACATGTGTGATCGCCGGAGGGGGCCCCGCCGGGGCCGTGCTGGCTCTGCTCCTCGCCCGCGCGGGCGTGGACGTGACGCTCCTGGAGAAGCACGCCGACTTCCTGCGCGACTTCCGGGGAGACACGATCCATCCCTCGACCCTCCAGGTGCTCGACGAGCTGGGCCTGTCCGAGGAATTCCACTCCCTGGCGCACCGCAAGGCGTACGACCTGTCGATCTGGACCGATGACCGCGTCGTCGAGCTGGCCTCCCTGAGAGGGCTCAGGACCAAGTTCCCCTACATCGCATTCGTGCCGCAGTGGGATTTCCTCAACCTGGTCGTCGCGGCGGCCCGGCGCTACCCGTCCTTCCGGCTGGTCATGGAGGCCGAGGTCGTCGGGGTCATCCGCGAGGGCGGCGCGGTACGCGGCGTCCGCTACCGGGACGCCGAGGGCGAGCACGAGCTTCGCGCCACCCTGACCGTGGGGGCCGACGGGCGGCACTCCGACGTGCGGCGGGCGGCGGGCCTGGTGCCGGTGGAGCGCGGCGCCCCCATGGACGTCGCCTGGTTCCGGCTGCCCCGCGAGCAGGGCGATCCGGAGGAGTTCTTCCTGCGCGTCTCCTCTGGCCACATGATGGTCGCGATCAACCGGGAGACGTACTGGCAGCTCGCCTACCTCATCCCCAAGGGGGGCTACAAGCTGCTCCAGGCCGAGGGCATCGAGGCGATGCGCGCGTCCGTCGGCGCGCTGCTGCCCTTCCTCGCCGGCCGCACCGAGAAGCTCAGGGGCTTCGAGGACGTGAGCGTGCTGGTGGTCCTGCTCAACCGCCTGCGGCGGTGGCACAGGCCCGGCCTGCTCCTCATCGGAGACGCCGCCCACGCGATGTCGCCGGTGTTCGGCGTCGGCATCAACCTGGCCGTGCAGGACGCGGTGGCGGCGGCCAACCTGCTCACCGGTCCCCTGCTCGCCGGTGAGGTGCCCGAGTCGCTGCTGCGCAGGCTACAGCGCCGGCGCACGTTCCCCACGGTGGTCACGCAGGCCGCGCAGCGGCTGGTGCAGAACCGGCTGATCCGCCCCGCGCTCAAGGGCTCGGCGAAGCCGCTGCGGCTGCCCGTGGACCCGTCCCGGCTGCCGGTGATCGGCGCCCTGACACGCCGTTTCATCGGCTTCGGCGTCCTGCCCGAGCACGTGCGGTCGCCCTCGGCCGGGGAGTGACGCGGCTCGCCGTTCATACCGCCGCTCGGGACTCGCTTCTCACGGAGTGGACAGTGGGTCGGTTAAGAGGGGATGGTGCAATAGCCTTTCAGGGTGAGCGCCGAACCGATCAACCTGGATTCCTGGCGGGAGCTACCCGCCGCCCAGCAGCCCGACTGGCCCGACCCCTCCGCGCTGGAGCGGGTCGTCACCGAGCTGCAGGGCCTGCCTCCGCTGGTGTTCGCCGGAGAGTGCGACGAGCTCAAGGACCGCCTCGCCGCCGTCGCCCGTGGCGAGGCCTTCGTCCTGCAGGGCGGAGACTGTGCCGAGACCTTCGCCGGGGCCACCGCCGACAACGTCCGCGACAAGCTCAGGACGCTGCTGCAGATGGCCATCGTGCTCACCTATGCCGGCCGCGTCCCGGTCGTCAAGATCGGCCGCGTGGCGGGGCAGTTCGCCAAGCCGCGCTCCAAGCCGACCGAGATCCGCGGCGGCGTCGAGCTCCCGGCCTACCGGGGCGACATGGTCAACGGCTTCGACTTCACCCCCGAGTCCCGCACCCCCGACCCGGCGCGGCTGCTGCGGGCCTACCACTCCTCGGCCGTCACGCTGAACCTCGCCCGGGCCTTCACCAAGGGCGGGTACGCCGACCTGCGCCAGGTGCACGCCTGGAACCAGGACTTCGTGGCCGAGTCCCCGGCGGGCCGGCGCTACGAGCAGCTCGCGCGCGAGATCGACCAGGCACTGGCGTTCATGCACGCCTGCCGGGCCGATCCCGAGGAGTTCCACACGGTCGAGTTCTACTCCTCGCACGAGGCGCTGATCCTCGACTACGACCGCGCGCTGACCCGCGTCGACTCCCGCACCGGCCTGCCGTACGACGTGTCGGCGCACATGGTCTGGATCGGCGAGCGCACCCGCCAGCTCGACGGCGCCCACGTGGAGTTCTTCAGCCGCATCCGCAACCCGATCGGGGTCAAGCTGGGGCCGGCCACCTCCCCCGAGGACGCGCTGGCGCTCATCGACAAGCTCAACCCGGCCAACGAGCCCGGGCGGCTGACCTTCATCGCCCGCATGGGCGCTTCCCGCGTCCGCGACGCGCTGCCCACGCTGGTCGAGAAGGTCCAGGCGAGCGGCGCCCAGGTCGCCTGGATCTGCGACCCGATGCACGGCAACACCTTCGAGGCGCCGAGCGGCCACAAGACCCGCAGGCTCGACGACGTGCTCGACGAGGTGGCGGGCTTCTTCGAGGTCCACCGGGCGCTCGGCACCCATCCTGGGGGCATCCACATCGAGTTCACCGGCGACGACGTCACCGAGTGCGTCGGCGGCGGCCACGCGATCGTCGAGGAGGACCTCGCGCTGCGCTACGAGACGGCCTGCGACCCCCGTCTCAACCGCGGCCAGTCCCTCGACCTGGCCTTCCGGGTGGCCGAGCTCTACCGCTCCAGCTGAGCCCACCCCGAAACGCGAACCGGGGCCCTCCCACCTGGGAGGGCCCCGGTTTCCGGCTGTCCCGGCCGCGTGACCGGACGGCGGTGGAAGTCAGTGCCGTTCCCGAGTGCGGCCGTTCAGGGACGGCGGCCGTCTTCCGGGCCCTCGGCCCCGGCGTCGATGTCGGCCGCGATCTCCTTGCGGATCGCCTCCATGTCGAGCGCCCGCACCTGCCTGATCAGGTCCTCCAGGGCGGGCTCGGGGAGCGCGCCCGGCTGGGCGAAGACCACGATGCCGTCGCGGATCGCCATGACGGTGGGGATCGAGGTGATGTCGAAACCCTCCGCGAGACCGCGCTCGGCCTCGGTGTCGATCTTCCCGAAGGTGATGTCCTCGTGCTTCTGGGAGGCCTTCTCGAAGATCGGCCCGAAGGTCCGGCAGGGCCCGCACCAGGCGGCCCAGAAGTCAAGAAGGACGATGCCCTCGTCGGCGATCTCGTTGAAGTTGGTCTCGTTCACCGCGATGGTCGCCACAGGTGGTTCCTCGTCTCGTGTCTCGTCGATTTCGATCGGCATAACCATCTACCCTGTGCGCGAATTCCTCACCCCGCCCCGCCGCCCGCCATCAGGCACGAACGAAGAACACGAGCCTTCCGGTCAGCGGAGACGCGAAGACGACAGGATCGAGCCGCCGGCTCGGTACCACCTGGGTCCCGCCGGTCAGGAGACCACGTCCAGGACGGGGTTCGTACCGGCCATCATCGTTTCGACGGCGGCTCGGTCGGGAAGCGACGGGCTGGCCCCGGCACGGGTGGTGGCGAGCGCGCCGGCGGCCATGGCGCGCCGGATCGCGGTGCCGTCGTCCATCCCGGCGGCGAGGGCGGCACCGAGGAACCCGGTGAAGGCGTCGCCCGCGGCCGTCGTGTCGACGGGTGTTACCGGGTAGGCGGGGAAATGGCGGGTACGCGCGGCGGTGACCGAAAGGGCACCGCCCGAACCGAGGGTGATGAGGGCGTGCCCGACGCCGCGGTCGAGAAACCAGGACGCCGCTCGCCCGGCGGACTCCAGGTCGGTCACCGCGACCCCGGTCAGCGCCCCGGCCTCACTCTCGTTCGGCGTCACGACGTCGACGTGGCGCCACACGTCCTCCGGAAGCTCCTGCGCGGGGGCCGGGTCGAGCACCACCGTCAGCCCCGCGGCCGCCCCCGCCTTCGCCGCGTGGCAGGTGACCTGCGTGGGGATCTCCAGTTGGAGCAGGAGCACGCTGACCACGTCTTGGACGGCCCGGATGCCGTCGTCGGCCATCTCCGTGTCGAGGGAGGCGTTGGCCAGCGGGGTGATGACGATGTCGTTCTCGCCGGAGGCGTCCACCCGGATGTGCGCGACGCCGGTGCGGCCTTCGACCGTGCGGATCTGCGTCAGCGCGACTCCGTGGGACCGCAGGCCGGACATGACGATCTCGCGGAACGGATCCCGTCCCACGCAACCGGCGAGCCACGTGGGAGACCCGGCGCGAGCGGCGGCGACGGCCTGGTTGGCGCCCTTGCCTCCGAGGACGAGGGTGCAGTCGTCGCCGAGCACGGTCTCACCGCGGCCTGGGAGCCGCCGGCTGAACGCCGTGACATCAGCGGTGATGCTCCCCACGACGAGCACGCCATTCGGTTTCATGCGATCCTCTCCATCCGCCGGAGGTCAGACTCCGGTGGGGTGCCAGACGGTCTTGGTCTCCAGGAAGGCGGTCATCCGGCCGGTGCCGGGGTCGGCGAGCCAGTCGGTCTGCCCGGACGGGCGCAGTACGCGCTTGAGGTTCTCGGCGCCCGCCCGCTCGCAGGCGACGGCGAGTTCCCCGGACGCGCCGGCCAGGTCGAGGGCGTTGACGTCCATGTGAGCGGCGAGCCAGGGGGCCAGCTCCGAACGGCTGCCGGTGAGGATGTTGACGACGCCGCCGGGAAGGTCGGAGGTGGCCAGCACCTCGGCCAGGGTGATGGACGGCAGCGGCGCCTCATCGGATGCCACGACCACGCAGGTATTGCCGGTGACGATCACCGGGGCGATCACCGAGACGAGGCCGAGGAGCGGGCTCGACGGTGCGATCACCGCGACGACGCCGGTCGGCTCGGGCGTGGACAGGTTGAAGTACGGCCCGGCGACCGGGTTGGCCGAACCGGAGACCGAGGCGATCTTGTCGGCCCAGCCCGCGTACCAGACCCAGAGGTCGATCGTGGCGTCCAGCTCGGCCGTGGCCGTACTGCTGGGCATTCCCGCCGCCCTGAGTTCCGCGACGAACTGCTGCCGCCGGCCCTCCAGCATTTCTGCGATCCGGTACATGATCTGGCCTCTGCCGTAGGCCGTGGACCCGGACCAGCCCGGGAAGGCCTTGCGCGCGGCGGACACCGCGTCGCGGGCGTCCTTGCGGGAGGCGCGGGCGGCGTTGGCGAGGAAGTCGCCCTTCGGGCCGGTCACCACGTACGACCTGCCGGACTCGGAACGCGGAAAGGCGCCCCCGATGAACAGCTTGTAGGTCTTGCGCACGGTCAGTCGCCGATCAGACATCGAGATACGCCTCCAGTCCATGCCGGCCGCCCTCACGGCCGTATCCGGACTCCTTGTAGCCGCCGAACGGCGACGTGGGGTCGAAGCGGTTGAAGGTGTTGGCCCAGACGACCCCGGCGCGGAGCTTGTCGGCCATCCACAAGATCCTGGACCCCTTCTCGGTCCACACCCCAGCCGACAGACCGAACGGGCTGTTGTTGGCCTTCTCCACCGCCTCGGCCGGAGTACGGAACGTCAGAACCGACAACACCGGGCCGAAGATCTCCTCACGGGCGATCCGGTGCGACTGCGCCACCCCGGTGAACACCGTCGGCGGGAACCAGAACCCCTTGTCCGGAATCGGACACGAAGGAGACCAGCGCTCGGCACCCTCCCGCTCCCCCGCCTCGCTCAACGACCTGATCTTCGCCAACTGCGCAGCCGAGTTGATCGCCCCGATATCGGTGTTCTTATCCAGCGGGTCACCGAGGCGCAGCGACGACAGACGCCGCTTGAGCGCCTCCAGCAACTCGCCCTCGATCGACTCCTGCACCAGCAACCGCGAACCCGCGCAGCACACATGCCCCTGATTGAAGAAAATGCCCGTGACGATGCCCTCCACCGCCTGGTCGAGCGCGGCGTCGTCGAACACGATGTTCGCGGCCTTGCCCCCCAGCTCCAGCGTCAGCTTCTTGCCCGACCCGGCCACCGAACGGGCGATCAGCCGCCCGACCTCGGTGGACCCGGTGAAGGCGACCTTGTTGACGTCCGGGTGGTTCACCAGCGCCTGGCCGGTGGCTCCCGCGCCCGTCACGATGTTGACCACGCCGGGAGGCAGATCGGCCTGCCGGCAGATCTCGGCGAACGCCAGCGCGGTCAGCGGCGTGGTCTCGGCCGGCTTGAGCACCACGGTGTTCCCGCACGCCAACGCGGGCGCGATCTTCCAGGCCAGCATCAGCAACGGGAAGTTCCACGGGATGACCTGAGCGGCCACCCCCAGCGGCCGGGGATCGGCCCCGAGGCCGGCGTGGCCGAGCTTGTCGGCCCACCCGGCGTAGTAGAAGAAATGCGCCGCGACCAAGGGGAGGTCGACATCGCGGGACTCGCGGATCGGCTTGCCGTTGTCCAAAGACTCCAGCACCGCCAGCTCACGTGACCGCTCCTGGATGATCCGGGCGATCCGGAACAGGTACTTGGCGCGCTCACGGCCGGGGAGCTGGCTCCACACCGACTCATACGCCTTACGCGCCGCCGACACAGCCCGGTCGACGTCGGCCTCGCTCGCCAGCGAGAACTCCGAAAGCACCTCTTCGCTCGCCGGGTTGATGGTCTTGTCGCGCTCATCGCCCAGGGAGTCGACCCACTCGCCGTTGACGAACAGCCCATACGAGGGCCGGATGTCGACAACGTCGCGCGACTCGGGCGCCGGTGCGTATTCGAACATGGGGCCCGCCTCAGTCAAGGGTGAAGTAGTCAGGACCGGCATAACGCCCGGTCGCCATCTTCTGACGCTGCATCAGCAGATCGTTCAGCACACTGGAGGCGCCCAGCCGGAACCAGTCAGGGTCCAGCCAGTCGGGCCCGGCGGTCTCATTCACCAGCACCAGGTACTTGATGGCGTCCTTGGTGGTGCGGATCCCGCCGGCGGGCTTGACGCCCACCATCCGCCCGGTCTGGGCGCGGAAGTCCCGCACCGCCTCCAGCATCACCAGCGTCACCGGCAACGTGGCCGCCGGGGACACCTTGCCGGTGGAGGTCTTGATGAAATCGGCCCCCGCCAGCATCGCCAGCCAGGACGCCCGCCGCACGTTGTCGTACGTCGCCAGCTCACCGGTCTCCAAGATCACCTTCAGATGCGCGTCACCCTTACCCGCGGCGCTCTCGCCGCGGGCGCAGGCGGCCTTGATGGCGACGATCTCCTCGAAGATCTTCCGGTAGTCCCCCGACAGGAACGCCCCGCGGTCGATCACCATGTCGATCTCGTCGGCGCCCGCCTCGACCGCCAGCGCGGTGTCCTCCACCTTGACCGCCAGGGAGGATCTGCCGCTGGGGAAGGCGGTGGCGACGCTCGCCACCCGCACCCCCGAGCGCCCCAGCGCCCGCACCGCCTCGGCCACCAGATCGGGATACACGCACACGGCCGCCACCCTCGGAACCGAAGGATCGCCCGGATCGGGCCGGACCGCCTTGGCGCACATCGCCCGCACCTTGCCCGGGGTGTCCGCCCCCTCCAGCGTGGTGAGATCGACCATGGAAATGGCCAGGTCAATGGCCTGCGCCTTGGCGGTCGTCTTGATGGAACGGGTGCCCAGCATCGCGGCACGCTGATCGGCACCCACCCGATCGACACCCGGCAGGCCATGCAGAAATGCCCGCAACGTGCCGGAGGACGACGTGATGCCGCCGGTGTCGAGATGGCCGGTGCCGATGTGGTCGACGCCCGTGGTGGCGTGGCTCATCTGGATCGTGTCTTTCCTGCTCGTGGAGGGGTGGCGGCTCCGCCACCGGGCTTCCGGGGCTGCGCCGTCGAGGCCCGATCGATGAGCTTGGTACCGAGGACGATGCGACGAGGGATGTCCTTGACATACTGCGGGTCCAACCGGCGAAGGAGCAGCCGCATCGCGAGGACTCCTTGCTCCACCATCGGCCGGTCGATCACGGTGAGCGGCGGCCGGAGCAGCGGGCCGGTGTCCAGGTCGTCGAAACCGATCAGGCTCACCTGGCCGGGAACGTCGACCCGCATGTCGTGGAGCGCCTTGAGAGCGCCGAGGGTCATGAGGTTGTTCGCGGTGAAGACGGCGGTGGGGGGCTCCGGCAGCGACAACAGGGACAAGGTGAGCTGGTAGCCGCTCTGCTCGCGGAAGTCGCCGACGAGGTCGTGCTCGGGGGCGATGTCGGCGCCCCCGGCCGCGAGCGCTTCCAGGAAGCCCTCCCGGCGGCAGCGGCCGGGCGTCGTGTCCGGCGGGCCGCTGATCGCGGCGATTCGGGTGTGGCCGAGCTTCAGCAGGTGCTCGGCCGCCTGCCGGCCTCCGCCGGCGTTGTCGACCAGAACCGAGTCGAAGCGCTCGCCGCCCGCCAGATCGCGGTCGATGAACACCAGCGGCACGTCGGCGTCCCTGAGGTTCAGCGGGGTCCGGTCCTGTTCCGTGGCGGGCGCGAGGATGAGGCCGTCCACCCGGCGCACCATGTCGGCGAGCACGTCGTCCTCCCGCTCGCTGCTCTCGTCGCTGTTGGCGAGCAGGATGCGGTACGACTCCGCCCGGGTGACGGACTCCATCCCCTTGACGACCTTGGCGAAGTAGGGGTTGGTGATGTCCGGGACGACGACTCCGATGGTATGGGTGCGCCCGGATTTCAGGGACTGCGCCGCGGCACTAGGCCAGTAGCCCAGCTCATCCACGGCCGCCTGGATGGCCTCGGACGAGCGCACCCGCCGGCCACGCAGGAAACGCGAGACGGTCGCGGCGGATACACCGGCGTGTGCCGCCACGTCATGGATGGTGATCAAGTGCGCTCCTGGTGAAACCGTTGTCACATAATGGTTGCACCCCAGCCTGCGACCACGTCAACAGCGAGCACCCGCCCTGTTGCCGACTTGTTATTCGGATAGATTTTCCGGGACTCCACCCCGACAGGAGGCCGCAAGTGCTACCAGCCGGCCCGCAGGTCCACCAAGCATGGGCTCAGCATGTGAAACCGTTGTCACCACCCGCGTGGCCAGCGGCTTCCACCCTCGGCGCCTCGCGCCGGCCACGGACCGACATGTCACGAATTTGTGTCGTTGTGTTACTTCCACTGCCACCCCCTTGACAGCGGATCGGCATCGAGGCAATCGTCCTACCTGCAACTATGCCGAAGTACCGCCGCATTTCGGGCGGGCATATCTTGCCAAAGGAGTGTCGGGTGATCGGTCCTGAAGGACGACACGGACGTTGGCGATTGTCCAACGCCCGAGGGAAACCGTTGTCAGTTTGACCTCGTCACGCGCTGAGACGGTCCCTTCGCGCGCTCCCCTGCCCGTGCCGTGACGAGTCCCGGTTCGTCGTGCCGGCCTGCCGTACCCAGCACGGCTCCCCCGCCTTCCGGCCCTGTCGGTGGGCCCTGCGGCCGGCACGGGATTCGCGTTCCCGTCGCCACGCCGTCTGCTCAACCCCCCAGAAAGGCTCCTGTCATGTCCTCGTCCTTTTCTCGTCGTGCCTTCCTGTCCGGTGTGGGCGGCGTGTCCCTCCTCGCCGCCGGGACCGCGCTGAGCGCCTGCTCGTCCTCCTCCACCACCTCCTCGGCCTCCGGCCCCGCCAAAGTGAACTTCCAGCTCGGATGGCTGGCCAACGTCGAGAACATGGGCCTGTTCATGGCCGACCACGCCGGCTACTTCAGGGACGAGCAGCTCGACGTCACGCTGACGCCAGGCGGCCCCTCGGTGGTCGTCGAACCGCTCGTGATCAGCGGCAAGGCCCTGGTCGGCCTCGACTCCGTCGACACCATCGCCAAGGCGCGCAACGAGGGCGCGGCCCTGAAGATCGTCGCCGCGACCATGCAGGTCAACCCGACCGCCATCATGTCCCTCTCCTCGGCTCCTGTGAACACGCTGAAGGATCTCGTCGGCAAGCGGCTGGGCGTCCAGCAGAGCGGTGTGGAGATCATGAACACCGTGTTCAAGGCGAACGGCATCGACCCGGCCGACGTGACCTTCGTACCGGTCCAGTTCGACCCGTCGCCCCTGGTGGCCGGGGACTGCGACGCGTTCATGTCGATGCTGGCGAACCAGCCGATCCAGCTGGAACTCCAGGGCGTGCAGACGAAGGCGTTCACGCTGGACCAGTACGGCTACAACGTGTGGGCCGACGTGCTGCTCGTAAGCGAGCAGACGCTCGCCGACAAGGCCAAGCGCGAGCAGGTCGTCAAGATCGTCCGCGCCACCGCGCGCGGCTGGCAGGACGCGCTCAAGGACACCGACGCCGCGGCCAAGCTGGTCGTCGAGAAGTACGGCAAGAGCCTCAATCTCGATCTGAAGGCGCAGCAGAAGACCGCCGCGGCGTTCCGATCGGTCATCGAGACCAAGGATGCCAAGGCGAACGGCCTGCTCACGATGAGCGCCGAGGGCATCGCGGCCAACATCGCCACCCTGACCTCGCTGGGCGTCAAGGCCACCGCCGAGGAGCTGTTCGACACGAGCATCCTCAGCGAGGTCTACGCCGGCAAGAACCGCCTCTGAAGTCCCCTCCCGCCCACCGTCCATTCCGAAGAGGAGCGCATCGCAGTGCCCGTCTCCCACACCGAAGATCCCTGGACTCGTGTCACCAGCGTGCGCGGATTCCCCGCCGACGAGCTGATCTCCGCCCTGCAGAAGTCCGTGCGCCGCGGCTTGATGGAGAACGCGCTGCTCATCGCGCGTGAGATGTACGAGAGCAGTGCCGAGCTGGAGGAGGTGATGTGGTCACGCCTCCTCGTGATGTCGTGCGAGGACGCCGGCACCGGCACCTTCGCCGAGCCCGTCGTCGTCGACACCCTGTACCGCATGCACCAGCGCATGTCTCGCGATGCCGGCGACAGGTGGCTGTTCGCGGTGCACGCCGTACGGTTCCTGGTCAGCAGTACGAAGGACCGCACGACCGACGAGCTCGGGCTGTGGGCCGTCCACATGCTGCGCAGCGGGGAACGGCTCCCCGAGATCCCTGAATACGCCCTCGACATGCACACCCGCCGTGGGCAGGAGATGGGCCGCGACTTCACGCACTTCCTGCGGGAAGGCTCGAAGGTGGACAACGAGATCCCCGGCCGTGACACCTCCTACCGCGAGTTGCTCCTCGACATCGTGGCGGAGGGAAAGTGGGACGGGTGACGCCCGCCGCGCACGCCGCGACGTCGCCTCCCGCGGACCCGCCGAGCGCGGAGGGCCTGTCCGCGGAGGCCGTCAGCAGAACCTTCAACGTCGGGGCGACCGAGGTTCCCGCGCTCCGGGACATCGATCTGCACACCCGGCACGGTGAGTTCACCGCCCTGCTCGGCCCGTCGGGATGCGGCAAGTCCACGCTGTTGCGCATATTCGCCGGTCTGGAGCGCCCGTCCTCCGGCACGGCGTACGTGCACGGCCGTGCTCCCGACGACCTGCGGCGCGAGCATCGCATCGGCGTCGCCTTCCAGGACGCCGCCCTGCTCCCCTGGCGCAGCGTCGAGGCCAACATCGCGCTGCCCTTCGAGGTCGCGGGCCGGCCGGTGAGCCGGACGGCCGTGGCCGACCTGGTGCGCCTGGTCGGGCTCACCGGCTTCGAGAAGGCCCGTCCCGCCCAGCTGTCCGGCGGCATGCGCCAGCGGGTGGCGCTCGCGCGCACCCTCGCCGGGGAGCCGGAGGTCATGCTGATGGACGAGCCGTTCGGCGCGCTGGACGAGATGACCCGCCAGCGGCTCAACCTGGAGACGCAGCGGATCTGGCTGGAACGCAGGACCACGACCCTCCTGGTCACCCACTCGATCAGCGAGGCGGTGTTCCTGGCCGACACCGTGGTGGTGATGGGCGCACGCCCGGGACGGATCATCGACACGGTACGGATCGACCTGCCCCGGCCGCGAGGCGTCGAGGTGACACGCTCGGCGGAGTTCCACGCGCTCTGCGACCACCTCAGCGAGCGGCTCTTCGGCCAGGGTGACCATGGCGAGGCGGGCTCCGGCCCGCACGGGGACCTCACGTGAACCCTCTCGTGGCGACCGGGCGCGCCGCGGTCACCGCCGGCGCGCGCACCGGCGCCCGCCGCTGGGCGGGCCCGGTGCTCGGCATGGCCGGGCTGCTCCTGGTCTGGGTGGTCCTCGCGCGGGTCTTCACCGGCCTGCGGGTCATTCCCGCACCGTGGGCGGTCCTCCAGGCCATCTGGGACGACCGCGCCATCTACTCCGGCAACATCGCCACCACGCTGTCCGAGGCGGCCATCGGCTTCCTGTGGGGCAACCTGCTGGCCGTCGCGCTCGCCGCCGTCTTCGTCCAGGTCCCCGCCGTGGAGAGGCTGCTGCTGCGCATCGCCGTCGCGAGCTACTGCGTACCGCTCGTCGCCATCGCGCCCATCCTGGTCATCGTGCTGCCCGGCGACGTCCCCAAGCAGGCGCTGGCCGGGCTGTCGGTCTTCTTCACCACCTTGACGGCCGCCGTACTGGGACTGCGGTCCGCCGACCGCAGCGCGATCGAGCTCATCCGCTCCCTCGGTGGCGGCTCGTTCATGGTGCTGCGCAAGCTTCGCCTGCTGGCCGCGTTGCCCAGTCTGTTCGCGGGACTCAAGATCGCGGCGCCCTCGGCCCTGCTCGGCGCGATCATCGGCGAGTACCTGGGCTCCAGCAGCGGGCTCGGCGTGATGCTGGTGCAGGCGCAGTCGTCGTTCCAGGTGGCGCGCACCTGGGGGGTGGCGCTCGTCATCTCGGCCCTGGCGGGAATCGGCTACGCGGTGGTCGCGATCATCGCCCGCCGGTTCACCCCGTGGGCGGCCCGGGACGTGAGCGTGGGCGTGGGAGCCGTGGCGCCGCGGGCGTCCGGCGGCCGCCTGCGGTCCCTCCTCGCCGGGGCTGCCGGGCTGGCCGGCTCGATCCTCCTCGTCGTGGCCGCCTGGTACGCGGTCATCCGGGGTTTCGCCCTCGATCCGTACTTCGCCAAGACCCCGGCGGACGTCGCGGCCCATCTCTTCGCCGGTGACGACGCCGCCGAGCATCGGCGACGCCTGCTGACGGCGCTGGGCACGACGCTGCTCGACGCGGGCGTCGGCTACGTCGTCGGCATGATCGCCGCGTCGCTGGTCGCCGGCGCCCTGGTGGCGTTCCGCGGCGCCGAACAGGTCGTGCTGCCGATCGCGATCGTGTTGCGGTCCATTCCCTTGGTCGCCCTGACGCCGTTGCTCGCCCTCATCTTCGGGCGTGGGCTGCTCGGCGTCACGGTCGTCGTCGCCGTGGTCACCTTCTTCGCCACCCTCGTGACGGTGAGCCAGGGACTTCGCGCGGCCCCTGCGCTCGCCTGTGAGGTCATCACCTCGCTCGGCGGCGGGCAGGTCATGGTCACCAGGAAGGTACGGCTGCTGTACGCGCTTCCCTCGCTGTTCGCGTCGGCACGCATCGCGATCCCCGGTGCGATCGCCGGCGCCACCCTCGCGGAGTGGCTCGCCAGCGGCAGCGGGCTGGGCAGCCTGCTCGTCGCGGACTACACCGCCTCCCGCTTCGCGGCGCTCTGGTCGGGCTCCGTGATCATCGTCCTGGTCTCCGTGGCCCTGTACGCCCTCGTCGCCGCACTGGAGCGTCCGGTGGTCGCGCGTTACGCGCCGCAGCGAGTGGATTGACGGCCGAGAGTCTCTCATCGACGACAAAGAGCCCCCGGCCTTGGCCGGGGGCTCTTCCGTGTTCTGTCTCAGCGGGACTGGTGGCCCCGCGTGGAAATCGAGATCAGTTCTTCAGGTCGATGCCGAAGAGGAGGGGGTCGTGGTCGGAGGAGCGGAAGGCGGCGGGTGAGTACAGGTAGGGCGGGTTGAACTCGGTGTTGTAGTCCATGAACCTGCCCTCGTCCGCGTTGATGTGCCAGATCGTCGCGCCGGTCACCATCTTGAGCAGCTGCTTGCCGACCAGCACGTGGTCCAGCTCGCCCGACAGGCTGTCGAAGAGGTAGCTGTAGC
The DNA here is from genome assembly GCF_049674955.1 of Sphaerisporangium viridialbum. GTDB lineage: Bacteria > Actinomycetota > Actinomycetes > Streptosporangiales > Streptosporangiaceae > Sphaerisporangium > Sphaerisporangium viridialbum. The sequence goes on from NZ_CP187232.1 coordinate 5,935,946, forward strand.
GGTCCTTCTTGCCGATGAACTTCTTGCTCACGCTCGCCAGCTTGCCCGCCTCCAGGGTGTGGATCGGGTCCTCCTCGCCGTAGGCGTTGAGGTCACCGAGCACGACCGGGTTGGTCAGGTTGAGCGTGTCGATCAGACCGAGCACGGCGTTGGCCTGCCGGATCCGCTCGGCGTTGAAGCAGCTCTGGCCGTCACCCTGGTCCAGGTCCGCGCCGGTCGCGCCGTCGCAGCCCTTCGACTTGAAGTGGTTGACGATCATGGTGAACGGAATGGGGTCGCCCTTGGCCCGCTTGAACTCCTGGATCAGCGGCGGCCTGCGGAACACCCGGTCGGTCGAGGACTGCGGCGAGCCGACCGGCTTGACGACCGCGGGCTTGTAGATGACCGCGACCTGGATGGCGTCCGTGCCCGGGACCGGGGAGACGATCCCCTTGTACGTGCCCGCGCCGACCTCGGCGTTGAGGGCGTCGATCAGCGTGTTCAGCGCCGTGGTGCCGTTGTTCTCGACCTCCATGAGGCCGGCCACGTCGGGGTCGAGGCCCTTCAGCGTCGAGACCAGCTTGGCGAGCTGACGCTGCTTCTCCTCTGCGGTGTTGGCGCCGCGCGAGTTCAGCGTGGTGAACCAGTTCAGCGTGTTGAGGCTGGCCACCTTGACGTTGCCGCCCACCTTGGCGGGCTTGGACGGGCGCGGGTTCTCGGCCGTGAAGACGACCGGCTGGGTCGGCTCGAGCCGGTAGAGGTTGAAGCCGTACGTCAGGATGCCGGTCAGGCCGGTGGTGACGTCACCCACGCGCACGGTGTTGGAGCCGTTGGTGTGGTACGGCAGGACCGCGGGGTTCTGCGCGTTGGAGCCGTCGTCGAGCAGGATCCGCCGCCGCTGGTTCAGGGCGGAGTCGATGTTCGGGCGGTCGGTGGGCTGGAACAGGCGGCCGTTCGAGGAGAGCGTCATCTCGCCGAAGCGGCCGAGGTTGTACACCTCGGAGACGGTGAGCTGACCCTGGAACGTGGTCAGCATGCCCTCCAGCGGCTCCAGGCTCGCGCCCTCGGCCAGCGGCAGCTTCACCTTGGTCGGCTTGATCGTGCCGGTGCCGCAGATGTCCACGTAGGACACCGAGGTCAGCTCGGTGAGGCCGTTGAACTCGACGGCGGTACCGGTGACCAGCACCCGGTCGCCCACGGCGGCGGGCTTGGTGGTGAACACGAACACCGCGTCGGAGGTGGCGGGGTCGTTGTCCGGCGTCGGGTCCTGGATGTAGAAGCCGCCGAGCTGGCCGGTGCCCTGGAAGCCACCGGTCACGATGCCCTCGACGCGTACCTCCTGGCCGGCGAGCGGGGTGGTGTCACCGCTTCCCTGCACCTGGGCGATCTGGTGGGTGGCCGGGATCTGGCACGGCTGGCCCGTACGGGTGGGCGTCGGGGTCGGCGTGGGGGTGGCCGTCGGGGTCGGCGTCGCGGTCGGGGTGTCGGTGGGGGTCACCGTGGGCGTGTCCGTCGGCCCAGGGCTGTCGGTCGGGCTCGGGGCGCACGGGGCGAGCGCGGTCGCCGAGTTGCGAGGCGCGGGCGCCCCGGTGGTGAAGTCCGCCGCGTTGGCGTCGGTGTCGACGCAGCCGTTGCCGGCGCGCAGCGCCGCGGTGGAGTTGGTCAGGGCCGGGGCGGGCGAGCCCTCGGAGAAGTTGGCGGTGCCGTATCCCACCAGGTCGGCGATGAGAGCGAGCTGCTCGGAGGTGCAGACGGTGGAGCCGCCGTTGCAGGCGAGGCCGTCGGCCGAGTGGACCAGGGCCACCTTGCCGGCCGTACCGCTCAGGTTGATGCCGCCCGTGGTGTCGGGCGCGGGCAGCGCGCCGCTCGGGGTGGTGCCGGCGGCGAGCTGGATCAGGTGGTACTGACCCGGCGCGAGAGAGCCGGACAGGTCCACCTTGTTGGAGGAGAAGTTACCGGTGCCGGTGGCACTGGTGTACTGCAGCGACCAGCCGCTGAGGGAGACGTCCGATCCGCTGCGGTTGAACAGCTCCACGAAGTCGTTGGTGAGCGGGGCGCCGGAGTTGCCGCCCCCTCCGTATACCTGGCTGATCACTACGGTCCCCGGCTCCGCGGAGGCCGGGGACAAGGAAACGATGGCGATACCGGCGACCGAGATGCCGGTGGCCACTAGGGCGGCGAACGCCCGGGACAGTGCACGCATGGTCGGGAGCGTAAGGCCGCAAAACCTTCTGATCTCGTACTACACGTAGATGGAAGATGAAATAAGGGAAATTTGACACTTCATGTCGATTCGCAGTCGCCAGACTTGGCGTCCTTGCATCTAGCGGAACCCCGTCGCCCTGGACACACTGTGTCAGCTTTCCATCACGCTTTAGCGACCTGTTACCCGACATTGGGTATGACTTTGGCATGACGCCCCTGTTAAAGATCCTGTCGCTCGACGTCGGCTGGAAGACGTGCGATGTCTCCCCCGAGTGCGTCGGCACCGCGTGCAGGCCGTACGGCCGCTGCATGGCGCACCTGACGCCGGCCGAGCTGGACGAGGCGCTTCGCGAGCTGGCCCCCGGCCAGGGCGTGGACCTGCGCGGCACCACCATCGACGAGGAGCTGCTCACCCGCATCCTGGACGCCACCGAGCGCCACCTCGGCAGGGCCAGGTTCGACCACGCGAGCTTCACCGGACCCGCGCGGTTCGGCGAGGTCGTCTTCGCGGGCGACGCGACCTTCGACCACGCGCGGTTCGACCGGCTCGCCTCGTTCTTCGGCACGCGCTTCACCAGGAACGCGTCCTTTCGCGAGACCCTCTTCTCCCGCGAGTTCTCCATGCACGGGGCCCGCGTACGCGGGCACGGGGCCTTCGACCACGTCCGCATCGGCAGGGACGCGCTCTTCGGCGACGCCAGGTTCGGGAAGGACGCGTCCTTCCTCGGAGCGGAGTTCCACGGCTTCGCGGCGTTCGACGGGGCCATGTTCGACGGCGAGGCGATCTTCCGCGGCGCCCGCTTCCACCGCGCCGTCTCCTACCGCAAGGCGGTCTTCGCGGGCACGGCGGGGTTCGAGGGGGCCCGCTTCCACAACTCCGCCTTCCTCACCCAGGTCCACGTCGGCCGCAGATTATCCCTCTCGGGCATCCACGCCTCGGCGCCGCTGGAGCTCGACACCGACGGCTGCGCGGTCGACCTGCGGTCGGCGAGGATCGCAGGGAGGTTCACCGCCCGGCTGTCGGACGCCGACATCGACCTGCGGGAGGCCGTCCTCACCGGGCCCTCGGCCGTCACCCGGCGCGCGGGCCGGCTGCGCGTGGTGTCGCTCGACCGCCTGGACGCGGGGGCGCTCACGCTGGCAGGGGCGGACCTCAGCGGTTGCCGGCTGGCCCAGCTCCGGCGGCCTGAGGCCCTGCGGCTGTCGGACTGCGTCTTCGCCGCCACGCCCCGCGGCGTGCGCTTAGGCCTGCGCTGGCCGCCCGTCCTGTGGTGGACCAACCGCCACGTGCTCGCCGACGAGCACGCCTGGCGCGGCTGGTCCACGAGGGCGGAGCAGCCCCTGGACCCCGGGCGCCTCGCGGGCCTGTACGAGCGGCTGCGGCGCGGCGTGGACGACAAGAGGACCTCGGCGGACTTCGCCTTCGGCGCCATGGAGATGCGCCGCCTGGCGAGCAGCCGCGGACGGGCCAGGCTCGCGCTGTCGGCCTACTGGCTGGCCTGCGGGTACGGCCTGCGCATGGGCCGCGCCGCCGGCTGGGTCGCACTCGTGGCCGCCGTAGCGGCCGTGGCGGTGTTCTGGTCGGCGGGCGCCCACCCGGCCAGGCGCCCGGTCGGCCACCGCTCCCCCAGCCCGGTCCCGAGCGCGCACGTCTCCGCCATCCGCGCGGGGTGATCCCCTCGGGAGGTCGTGCGGGCGCCGTGTTCAGGGGAGGTCGGCGAGCACCGTGTCCAGGTTGCGGAACAGCTGGGACTTCCAGCCGCCGCCCATGATCCTCCGGGAGAGGCGCTGCGAGGGGTCGCGGGGGTCGAAGCCCTCGTGGTCGAGGAACAGCCGGGTGCCCCTGCCCTCCGGCTCCAGCCGCCAGGTGACGGTGGAGTCCAGGCCGCCGCCGTTCTCCCTGCCGGCGTCCGCCCAGCTGATCCTGAGCATCCTGCCCTCCTCGAACTCCAGCACCTCGCAGGCGACCACGCCGCTGAACCGCACGGCGGGCATCGGCATGGTGTGCATGGTGTAGCGGTGCCCGATCTCCAGCTTGAAGTCGTTGGGCATCAGCCATCGGGCGATCAGGTCGGGCTCGGTGAGCGCCCGCCAGACCTTCGCAGGGGGGTGGGGCAGGAACTCGTCCACGTGGACCGCCGTGAGGTCGTCCGCCGGGCCGTCCTCGGGAAACCTCGGGTTGTGGGTCATTCGTCCTCGATCTTGTTGAGAATGTCGCGCAGGCCGGTCAGTCGCTCGCGCCAGAAGCGCTCGTACGGCGCGAGCCAGTCCCTGACCTCGACGAGCGGAGCGGTCTCCAGGGTGTAGAGGCGTTCACGCCCGTTCCTGCGCTCGGTGACCAGCCCGGCCCGCTTCAGCACCTTCAGGTGCTCGGAGACGCTGGGCCTCGCCATCGCGAAGCGGTCGGCGAGCCGCCGCACCGGCTGGGCGCCCTCGTCGCGGAGGAGGCGCAGCAGCTCACGCCTGGCCGGGCTGGCCAGGGCGGCGAACACGTCGGTCATCCCGCGACCGGGCCCTCGGGCGCCGGCAGATGGTCGATGTGGTGAATACGCATGTCAGGCATGATACGTAGGAAGCCGCCTACCTATCCGCACCGGGTACGCCCGCACGGCCTCACCCCAGGGACAGGTCAGGGATTCCCCGGATTCCGACCCTCCCCCGCCGGACGACACAATGGGGGACTGAATGCACATCACGGGCGGGACATGAGGAGAACATGGCGAGCGCCGGCGTCATCGACGACTACGTGGCCACGCTCGGCCGCAGCCTGCGCGGCCCGCGCCGGGTCAGGCGCGACCTGGTCGCCGAGGCGCGGGACGGCCTGGCCGACACCGCCGAGGCCTACCTCGCCCAGGGGATGGACCAGGACGAGGCCGAGCGGAACGCGGTCGCCGAGTTCGGGACGGTGACGGAGGTCGCGCCCGGCTACCAGGAAGAGCTCACCGCGCACCAGGGCCGCAGGACCGCCGCAGTGCTGTTCATCACGGTGCCGCTGATGACGCTCATGTGGAGCGGCATCTGGAGGATCTTCCCTGAGGACGCGTCGGCCGCGTCGGCCATCAAGCCCGCGTGGTTCGGCCCGCTCGCGCGTTTCCTCGACCTGTTCCAGTTCGGCATGGGCATCCTCGGCGGCCTGGCCCTGGTCATCCTCGCCGGTCGGCTTCGCCGGGTCAGGCGTCCCGACCTCGTCACCAGGGCTCTGGGCATCCTGCTGTGGATCCAGGTGCCGGCGATCGTCCTGATATCCGCCGCCCTGACGGCCGGCGGCGAGTCCGGCCTGGCGAGCTTCGACGACTACTTTCCTGGCATGGTGGCCTCGGTCATCAGCTACCTCATAGCGGGCTGGCTCCTGTGCGCCGCCACCCGCTGCCTGATCGTCTCCCGGGCCACCCCGCTCCCGGCGCGGGCCCGCGAGACCGGAACCCTCCGCTGACGGTCAACGGGTGGTGACGTCCGGCGCGGCGTCGGAGCGGGGGGCCAGGACGCTGCCGATGGCGCTGGTGAAGGCCTGCCACGCCGATCGCTCGCCCGCCAGGGCCGTACGGCCGGAGTTGGTGAGCCGGTAGGTGCGGCGCTTGCGGCCGCCGACCGTCGCCCACTCGCTCGTCAGGTATCCCACCCGCTCCAGCCTGCGCAGCGCGGGATAGACCGTGCCGGTCGGCACGCTGAGCGCGCCTCCGCTGCGCTCCTGCAACGCCTCGATGATCGCGTAACCGTGAAGCGGCTCGTGCTCCAGGACGGAGAGCAGGAGCGCGTCCATGTGGCCGCGGAGCGCGTCGGTGTTCACCGGTAAAGCCTATCCAGATGTCTCACGTAGGCAGTCTACATGTAGGCTGCCTATAGGTAGACAGACACACCAAACGGAAGAGGAGCCATGGACGTGCTCGACCTGGCCCGGCTGCAGTTCGCGGTGACGGGAAGCCTGCACTTCCTGTTCGTCGTGCTGACGCTGGGCCTGGCCCCCCTCGTCGCGATCATGCAGACCCGCCACGTCATCAGCGGCAAGCCGGTCTTCGAGCGGATGACCCGGTTCTGGGGCCAGATCTACGTGACCAACTACGCCCTCGGCGTGTTCACCGGCCTGGTGATGGAGTTCCAGTTCGGGCTGAGCTGGAGTGGCCTGTCGGACTTCGCCGGCGCCGTGTTCGGGGCGCCTCTGGCGATCGAGACGCTGACGGCGTTCTTCCTGGAGTCCACCTTCCTCGGGCTGTGGATCTTCGGCTGGAACCGCCTGCCCAAGAAGCTGCACCTGGCGTGCATCTGGCTGGTGACGCTGACCGCCTACGCGAGCGCGTTCTGGATCATGGTCGCCAACTCGTTCCTCCAGCACCCCGTGGGCACCGTCCAGCAGGGCGACCACCTGGTGCTGACCGACTTCGGGGCGCTGCTCACCAACCCGAGCCTCGTCATGGCGTTCCCGCACGTCATCGGTGCCGGGCTCTTCGCCGGCAGCTTCGTGATCATCGGAGGCAGCGCCTACCAGCTGTTCAGGCGGACCCCCGAGCAGGAGTTCTTCCGCAGGTCACTGCGCACCGGCGTGGTGTGGGCGTTCATCGGCACCACCTTGGCGGTCGGCTTCGGCTACGCCCAGTTCGGCTTCGTCCGCGACGTCCAGCCGGGCAAGTTCGACGGCGCGGTGCCAGGGTCGGCGCTCGCCACCATGATCACCATCGGGCAGCTCACGCAGTTCGCCGTGATGCTCGTCCTGCTGCCCCTGCTGTTCAGGAACCTCCTCGCCCGCTTCCGGTGGGTGCACCCCGTACTGATGATCATGACCCCGCTGCCGTTCATCGCGGCGATCATGGGCTGGCTCGCGCGCGAGGTCGGCCGCCAGCCGTGGCTCGTGTACGGCGAGCTCAGCGTGGCCGACGCCATGTCACCCGGCCTCACCAAGGGCATGGTCACCCTCTCCCTCGTCGCCTTCGCCGGCGTGCTCGGCCTGCTCGCCGTCGTCGACTACCTGCTGATCGCGCGGACCGTGCGGCGCGGTCCCGCCCGGGCCGCCGACCTCGGCGCGGCCGAGCCCGCCGAGCCCAGCCCCACGCCCGCCCTGGTTCTGTGACCCCCGACAACCCCCTGAGGAGCTCCCCCCATGGAGATCATCTGGCTGGCGGTCTTCGCCGTGCTGCTGATCGGTTACTTCGCCCTGGAAGGGTTCGACATCGGCGTCGGCATGATGCTTCCCGTGCTCAGCCGGGCCGGCGAGCGCGCCGGGGAGCCGGGCACCCGCCAGGCGCACCGTGACCGCCTGGTCGCCGCGATGGCCCCGTTCCTGCTGGCCAACGAGATCTGGCTGGTCGCCGTCGCCGGGACGCTGTTCGGGGTGTTCCCCGCCCTCGAAGGCACGGTGCTCAACGGGCTCTACCCCCTCGTGGTGGCCCTGCTGGTGTGCTGGGTGCTGCGCGACGCGGGCCTGTGGTTCCGGCGACGGCTGGACGGGCGCGCCTGGCGGGCGTTCTGGGACCTGGTGCTCTGCGCCGCCTCGTGGGGCCTCGCCCTGACCTGGGGATTCGCCCTGGCCTCCATCGCGCGTGGGCTGCCGGACCAGCCGTTCGACCCGCTGGGCCTGCTGTACGGAGCCGTGGTCGCCGCCGCGTTCGCCTTCCACGGCCGGACGTTCGTCGCGTGGCGCCTGTCGGGCTCCAGCGAGGTGCGGCACACCGGACGGCGCCTGCTGCTCTCGGCCGCCGTGGCGGCCCTGCCCGTGGCGGTGCCACTGGCCGCGCTCATCCCGTCACTGCTCGACCACGTGGCGCCGTCGGCGACACTGAATGTGCTCAGTCTCATGGTCCTGCCGTTCACACCCATCCTCGTCGGGGCGCAAGTATGGGTATGGCGCACGTTCGGCCCGACCAGGTCCACCGGCGCCGCCGCCCGCATACCGTCGTTCTTCTAGGGAACCGATGCACAAGGATCTCGTACTGCTGGCGCGCACGGAGCGGACGGTCCGCCGTCACCTGCTGACGTGCGTGGTGGCGGCCGTGCTCGCGGGGCTGCTGGTCCTCGCGCAGGCCGAGCTGCTGTCCGGCGTGCTGTCGGGCGGCCTGACCGCCCTGGCGCTGCTCCCGCTGGCCGGCGTGGTGGTGGCGCGGGCGCTGCTCGGCCGGCTCAACGGGGTCGCGGGCGGCCGTACGGCCACGGCGCTGAAGTCCGTGCTGCGGGCGCGGCTGCTCTCCCGGCTGCGCGACCTCGGGCCCGCGCGGCTCACCGCGCACCGTTCGGGCGAGCTGGTCACGCTGGCGGGGCGCGGCCTGGACGCGCTGGACCCCTACATCACCGGCTACCTGCCCGCCGTCGCCGTGGCCGGCGTGGTGCCCGTCGCCGTGCTGGTCCGGCTGTTCGCGGCCGACCTCGGCACCGCGGTGATCGTCCTGCTGACGCTTCCGCTGATCCCGGTGTTCGGGGCGCTGGTCGGGTGGCAGACCAAGGCGGTCACCGAGCGGCAGTGGCGGGCCCTGTCGCGGCTCGGCGGCCACTTCCTCGACGTCGTCAGGGGCCTGCCGACGCTGCGCGCGTTCGGGCGGGCTCGCTACCAGGCGACGGTGATCCGGCAGGTGGCCGACGCCCACCGGGCGGCCACCATGCGCACCCTGCGAGTCGCGTTCCTGTCCTCGCTGGTCCTGGAGCTGGTCGCGTCGCTGTCTCTGGCCCTCGTCGCCGTGCCGGTCGGGCTGCGGCTGCTGTCGGGCTCGCTCGACCTGCGAACGGCCCTGCTGGTCCTGCTGCTCGCCCCCGAGGCGTACATCCCGCTGCGCGCGGTCGGCACGAAGTTCCACGCCGCGATGGAGGGCGTCGCCGCCGCCGACCAGGCCTTCGCCGTACTCGAGGAGCACGTCCCCGGCACCGGCGGCACCGCAGCACCGGCCCCGGGCGTGCCGGAGATCCGGCTGGAGAACGTCACGGTCCGCTACCCGGGCCGCGAGGACGCCGCGCTGGACGGCGTGTCGCTGGTCGTGCCGCCGGGCGAGCGGGTGGCGCTGGTGGGCGAGAGCGGCGCGGGCAAGAGCACCCTGCTGCACCTGCTGCTGGGCTTCGTGACCCCGTCCGAGGGCAGGGTCCTCATCGGCGGGGTCGACCTGGCGACGCTCGACCTGGACGCCTGGCGCGGGAGGCTGGCGTTCGTGCCGCAGCGCCCCCACCTGTTCGCGAGCTCCGTGGCCGACAACATCCGGCTCGGCTCGCCCGCCTCCGAGGAGGACGTCCGCACGGCCGCCGCCGCGGCGCGGGCCGCAGAGTTCGTGGAGGCCCTTCCCGAGGGGTACGCGACGGTCGTCGGCGAGCGCGGGGCGAACCTCTCGGCGGGCCAGCGGCAGCGCGTCGCGCTGGCCAGGGCGTTCTGCCGCCCGGGCGCCGAGATGCTGCTGCTCGACGAGCCGACCGCGCGCCTGGACGGCAGGAGCGAGGCCGCGATCGTCGAGGCGACCAGGACCCTCGCCGAGGGACGCACCGCCGTCATCGTCGCGCACCGCCCCGCCATGATCGATCTGGCCGACCGGGTGGTCCGCGTCGACGCGGGGAGGATCGTCTCAGACCGGCTGGTCACACGCGCGGGACCGGCCCCGGGCACCGAAGCGCCGGACCACGACGCATGGGCGGAGCGAGTGCGATGAACACGCGAGGAATGACCGGGAGATCACTGACCGCCGCGGCGGCCGGCGCCGCCGCCGAGCTGGCCGCGCTCGGGCTGATCGCGGCGGCGGCCTGGCTGATCACCCGGGCCGCCGAGCAACCGCCGCTCGCCGCCCTCAGCGTGGCGATCGTCGCCGTCCGCGCCTTCGCGACCAGCCGCGGCCTGTTCCGGTACGGCGAGCGCCTCGCCGGGCACGACGTCGCGCTGCGGGCCCAGGCGACCACGCGCGAGAGGCTGTACGAGGCCCTCATCCCGACCGGGCCGCTCAGCCACCGGGGCCCCGACCTGCTGAGCCGGATGGTCGACGACACCGACGCCGTGCAGGACCTGCTGGTGCGCTGCCTGCTGCCCGCCGTGGCCGCCTCGGTCACCGCCGTCGCCGCGGTGACGCTGGGAGCCTTCCTGCTGCCCGCCGCCGCGCTCGTCCTGCTCGCGGGGCTGCTGGTGGCCGGGCTGCTGCTGCCCGCGGGCACGGCCGCCGCGGCGCGGCGCTGGTCCGCCCGGCTCGCTCCCGCGCGGGCCGACCTCGCGGCGCGGGTGGCCGACCTGGTGCACGGAAGCGCCGACCTTGCCGCCTACGGGGCCGGTGAGCACGCCCTCGCGGCCTCGGCCGAGGCGGACGCGAAGCTGGCGGTGCTCGAACGGCGGCAGTCCAGGGCGAACGCCTCCGCCCTCGCGCTCGGCACGCTGGTCCAGGGCCTCACGGTGGCGGCGATCGTGCTCGTCGCCCAGCGCGCCGGGGCCGGCCAGGTGACCACCGCCGTGCTGGCCCTGACGGCGCTGGTGGCGTTCGAGCCCATCCTGCCGCTGGCCGCCGCGGGCGAGCGGTTCGCCGGGGTCACCGCGGCGTTGCGCAGGCTGAGGGAGATCAGGTCCACCCCGCCCGCCGTCCCCGAGCCGGCCGCCCCCGCTCCCCCGCCGCGGGGCCCGCTGACCGTCCAGGTGGAGAACCTCGTGGTGCGGCACGCCCCCGGCCGGGCGCCCGCGCTCGACGGCGTCTCGCTCACCCTCACCCCCGGCAGGCGCGTGGCCGTGGTGGGACCGAGCGGAGCGGGCAAGAGCACGCTGCTGTCCGCGCTGATGCGCACCGCGGACTTCGAAGCGGGGGACATCCGGATCAACGGCGCCGGTGTCCGCCACCTGTCCCCCGACGACGTGCGCGCCATGATCACCGGCCTGACGCAGGACCCGTACGTCTTCCGTGCCACCGTCCGCGACAACCTCAGGCTCGCGGGCCCGGAGGCCGGCGAGGAGGAGCTGGCCCTCGCCGTGCGCAGGGCGCGCCTGGACGCGTGGGTCGAGCGCACCGGCTGGGAGACGACCCTGGGCGAGGACGGGCGCACGGTGTCGGGCGGCCAGCTCCAGCGGCTCGCCCTGGCCCGCGCGCTGCTCCACGACCCCGAGGTGCTACTGCTGGACGAGCCCGCCGAGGCCCTGGACGGCGCCACGGCCGACGCGCTCATGGCCGACCTCCTCGACGCCACGCACGGCCGTACGACCCTGCTGGTCACCCACCGCCTGCACGGCCTCGAAGGCGTCGACGAGATCATCGTCCTCGAGGGCGGCCGGGTGACGCAGCGCGGCCACCACGGCGAGCTCGTGGCCGTGCCCGGTTACTACCGGGACCTGTGGCGGTCGGAGGCCCTGACCGCCACCCCCTGCTGACCTCCATCCCCGGCTGACGTCCGCACCGGATCACCTCCGTTGCGCCGGTCCTCTGGTTGGAAACGCAATCTGGTTTACATTTCAAACCTGTGTGGTTTATAGTTCAAACCAGTTTGCAGCACCGACGAGGAGACTCCCATGCGGTCCGACGACGAGGACGAGAGGGCGCTCAGCCCGGAGGAGACGCTCCGGCTCATCGAGAGCCAGCGGGCCGAGACCGAGCGGCACCTCGGCGGCGACCCGCTGCTGTTCTACGGCTCGTGGGGGCTGGCCTGGCTGATCGGGTTCGGCGCGTTCTTCCTGCGCTTCGGCCTGTCCGGCCACCAGTACCTGCCCATCTCCGCGGGCCTGGCGATGACGATCCTGTTCGTCTCGCTGTCGCTGGCCCTGGTGGTCACCTCGTACGCCGGGTGGAAGCAGAGCAGCCAGGTACGGGGCGTCTCGCAGGCCCGGGGCACGATGTACGGCCTGTCGTGGTTCTTCGGGTTCTTCGCGCTCGGGCTGATCGGCGGTCACTTCGGGAAGTTCCTCCCGGAGGCGGAGGCGAGCCTGCTCTGGTCGTGCCTGTCGGTGTTCGTGGTCAGCATCCTGTTCATGGCCGGGGCCGCGGTCTGGAACGAGCCGCCGATGTTCTTCGTCGGCGTCTGGGTCGCCGCCGTCAACATGGTCGGCGTGGCGGCGGGGCCGGGGTGGCACGCGCTGCTCGTGTCGGTGCTGGTGGGCGGGGGCTTCATCGTCTTCGGCGCGGTCCTGCGCTTCCGGCTGGGGAAGGCATGAGCCCGGCCGGCGGGCTCCCCGAGCTCGACCCGGTGATCCACGCCCAGGCGCGCCTGCGGGTCGTCACCGCGCTGTCGACGCTGCCCGAGGGCGACCGGCTCGGCTTCCCCGCGCTCAAGGACATCCTCGGCATGACGGCGGGCAACCTGTCGGTCCACCTCAGCAAGCTGGAGAGCGCCGGATACGTCGAGATCAGCAAGACCCACCGGGGCCGCACCCCGGTGACCTACGTGGCGCTCACCCGGCGGGGGCGGCTGGCCTTCGACGACTACACGACCGCCCTGCGGGCCCTGCTCGACAGCGCGGGCTCAGGACCCGCCGCCTCCCCGTCGGCCGGCCATACGAACGATCCCCCACCGAAGTCCGGTACGAGACCGGAAGGAACAAGGCAGATCCCATGACCGAGACACTCGTCCAAGCCATCGAGGTCACCCGCCGGTACGGCGACGTGGTGGCCCTGGACACCACCTCCCTGGACATCCGCGCCGGGGAGCTGATCGGCCTGCTGGGCCCGAACGGCGCGGGCAAGTCCACCCTGGTCAACCTGCTTTGCGGCCTGCGGCGGCCCACCTCCGGCTCGATCAGCCTGTTCGGAGGGTCCCCCGGCGACCCGGCCAACCGGCGCTCGCTGGGCATGACCCCGCAGGAGACCGGGCTGCCCCCCACGCTGCGGGTGCGCGAGTGCGTCGACTTCGTCGCCGCCCACTTCCCCTCGCCGGTGGACCGGGACGAGCTGCTCGGCCGGTTCGGGCTCTCGGACCTGCGCGACCGGCAGATCGGCGGCCTGTCGGGCGGGCAGAAGAGGCGGATCGCGGTCGCCCTGGCGTTCGCCGGCGACCCGAAGCTCGTGCTGCTCGACGAGCCGACGACCGGCCTGGACGTCGAGGCCCGCCGCGCCCTGTGGGACTGCGTCCGCGACTTCCACGCGCGCGGCGGCACGGTGCTGCTGACCAGCCACTACCTGGAGGAGATCGAGGCGCTCGCCGAACGAGTGGTCGTGCTCGGCGGGGGCCGCGTGCTCGCGGACGACACCATGGAGTCGGTGCGCGGCATGGTCGGGGTCCGCCGCGTCACGCTGACCGCCGAACACCTGCCGGAGCTGCCGGGGGTGGTCGGCGTCGAGACCGACGGGGAGCGCACTCACCTGCTCACCACGGACGCGGACCGGCTGGTCCGCGAGCTGGTCAGGGCCGACGTCCCGTTCTCGGGCCTGGAGGTCCGGCCGACCACCCTGGAAGAGGCGTTCATCGCCATCACCGGGGAGGACCTCAGGCCCACGGCGGCGGTCTGAGGTCCTCCCTTCCCCCACCACCACGGATCCGGCCGAGGGCACGTCGCGCGTGCCCGCCGGGTCGCGTTCCCCCAGCCCACGATGAAGCCCGCAGGAGCGCCGATGTCCCTCGTTCTCACGCACATGAAGTTCCAGTTCCTGGAGACGATCCGCATCCCCGTCGCGGTGGTCGGCAACGCCTTCTTCCCCGCCGCCGCGATGCTGTTCTTCGTGGTCCCGTTCGCCGGTGACGACCCGGTGGCCGCGACGTTCGCGACCGGCTCGATGGCGACCTTCGCGGTGATGTCGAGCTGCCTGTTCACCTACGGCGTCGGCGTCTCGGAGGACCGGGCGCAACCCTGGGACCCCTACCTCCGCACGCTGCCCGCGGGACCCTGGCCGAGGTTCGCCGGCCGGATGCTCACGGGCCTGGCGTTCATGGGCATGGCCCTGGTGCCGGTCGTCCTGATCGCGGCGCTGCTGACCGAGGCGACCGTCAGCCCCCTCGGCCTGCTGCTCGGCCTCGGCGCGCTGGTCGTGGCCGCGCTCCCGTTCACCTTCCTCGGTCTGCTCATCGGGTACGCCCTGCCCTCGAAGGCCGCGCTCGCCGTCGCGCAGATCCTGTTCTTCCCGCTCGCGTTCGGCGGTGGGCTGCTGACCGCTCCCGGGCAGGCTCCGGGCTTCATCGAGGCGATCGCGCCGTTCCTGCCCACCCGCGGCTCGGTCGAGCTGGTCTGGGCGGCCACGGGCGGCTTCACGCCGCGGGTGACCTCGCTGGTCAGCCTGGCCGTGTGGACGGCCGTGGCCGGCGTGCTCGCCGCCTGGGCCTACCGCAGGGACGAGGGCCGCAGGTTCTCCTGACGCCTTCCCGGGTCCCCGGCCCGCCGGCGACCCGGGCATGAATCCGCCGCCGGGCCCGCAGCGTTCCCGGCGGCGAATCCAGCTCCGATGCTCAGCTCGTGACCGTCTTCTCCGTGAGGGTGACGGTGACCGTGGAGGTCGAGCCGTTGCGGACGTACGTGAGAGCGACCTTGGCGCCCGGCTGGTAGCCGCGCACGGCGCCCACCACGGTGTCCGCCCCTGCCACGGGCTTGCCGTCGATCTTGGTGATCAGGTCGCCCGCCTTGAGCCCCGCCTGCTCGGCCGGGCTGCCGGTCTGCACCGAGCCGATGACCGCGCCCTGGGCGTCGCCGGTGGCGTCGGCGAGGTTGACCCCGAGGAAGGCGTGCGTGGCCTTGCCCGACTTGATGAGCTGGTCGGCCACCTGGTGGGCGGTGTTGATGGGGATCGCGAAGCCGACGCCGATGTTGCCGTCGCCGCCGTTGGTCGCGATGGCGCTGTTGATGCCGACCACCTGGCCGGACGCGTCGACGAGCGCGCCGCCGGAGTTGCCGGGGTTGATCGCCGCGTCGGTCTGGATCGCGCCGCCGATCGTGGTGCCGCCACTCTGCTGCTGCGGCTCCGACTGCCCGAGGCCGCCCCGGCCCCAGCCCGGCGGCAGTTGCTGTTGCTGCTGGGACTGGTCACCGACGGTCAGCGTGCGGTCGAGCGCGCTCACGATGCCGGCGGTCACCGAGCCTTCGAGCCCGAGCGGGCTGCCGATGGCGAGGACGGCGTCGCCGACCCTGAGCTTGTCGCTGTCGCCGAGCGTCGCCTTGGTCAGCCCGGAGACGTTCTCCGCCCGCACGACCGCGAGGTCGGTGGCGGGGTCGGTGCCGACGATGGTCGCCGTCGCGCTCTTGCCGTCGCTGAACTTCACCTGGACCTTGGCGTCCTGCCCGACGCCGGCGACCACGTGGTTGTTGGTGAGGATCAGGCCGTCCGCCGACAGCACCACGCCGGAGCCCTCGGCCTGACCGGCCTGGCTGCTCACCGTGATGGAGACCACCGACGGCTGTACGGCCCTGGCCACGTCGGCCACCGTCGTCACGCTGGCGTCGGACGCGGGCCTGACGATCGGGCTGGAGATCACGGTCTGGTTCCCGACGGCCGCGGTCGCGACGAAGGCCCCCGTGACCCCGCCTCCCACGGCCACGGCCGCGAGGGCGAGCCCGGCGACGGCCTTGCGGCCGGTCGTCCACCACGGGGCCGCCGTGCCGGCGGCCTGGGAGGGCAAGATCTCGGTGTCTCCGGCGAACCTCTCAGGGCCACCCCAGCGGGGCTGGTAGGCGCCTGCCTCCGGCGGGGTCTGACCGAACTGCGTCCATCCACGCGAACCCGGCGTCTCGGCCGGAGTGGTGTCACTGGTCTGCTCACGCGGGTCTTCGGTGCTCATCTCTTCCCCCAGGGTCATCCGCACTCGCCGCCATTTGGCGGCGGCCGGCTTAGGACCGGTAAATCAATGATGACAAACGGGCGATAAGAACTGCCTAAGCCCTAACTGGACGTCAGCTGAACGTCCGGCAGGCGGCGGGCCCCGCCTCGGCGCGATCCCGGGGGCCGCCGGAGACCTGCCCGGCACGACAGGAGGCCGCCCCTAGCACTGAATACCTAAAGTACGAATAAAGCGGAGATTCTCGGAATGCTCGGGCCGAGCACGAGCATGCGCGCAAGATATCGGCATCAAACCCCCGCCATTCCTGGAGTGCCAGGTTTGCCGCCGGGGTACTTTTCACCGATGACTGGCCGTAAATGATACTTCCGGGAGTCCTAATATGAGACATATCGCGGTATTGGCGGTCACGCTCGTCGCGCTGGCGATGGGGGTGTCACCGGCCGCCGCCGAAGAGGACCCGTTCGATACGCTATGGGAGCAGCAGACGGGACGCCCGTCCTTTTCAATTACCACTCCGGACATAACCGGGCAGCCACACACGATCGAGTACGTCGACATCGACGGGCACGCCGTGACGGAGGGTGACATCGTCATCGGAACATCCCTCGACGCGGCCTCGGGGAAGATCGAGATGCCCGGCATATTTCCCAAGGTCACCTCTGACACTGCGCCCCGCCTCGAAACGCCGGCCCTGGACCCTCCGGCACGCCCGGGAGACTGCCGGGTGCCGGAGGGCGCCGCCACGACGCAGGCCCGCGCCCTGTGGCCGGACGGCAAGGTGCCCTACGTCCTCGACCCCGAGCTCTCCACGTCCGCCCGTGAGGCGATCGGCCAGGCGATGCGGGATTTTCACGACAGCACCTGCGTGCGCTTCATCCCCCGTACCGATGAGGCCGGGTTTCTCAACATATTTCCAGGCAACGGCTGTTACTCGTATGTGGGACGGATCGGCCCCGAGGAACAGGACGTCTCGCTCGGAAAGGGGTGCGAGCGGAAGGGCGTCGCCATTCACGAGCTGCTGCACGCGATAGGTTTCTTCCACGAGCACTCCCGCTCCGACCGCGACTCCGCGCTCACCGTTCACCTGGAGAACGTCGCGAAGGGGTACGAGTCCCAGTTCCAGAAACTCACCCCTCCGCAGAACCGCCTTTTCAGCCCGCTCGACTACGGCTCGGTCATGCTCTACGGGAGGAATTTCTTCAGCAGCAACGGCAAGGACACCCTGGTGCCCTCGGTGCCCGTCAAGATAGGCCAGCGAATCGGTTTCAGCCCGGCCGACCTGGACGCCGTCCGGGCCCTTTACGGCTGCCCGTGAACCGCCGCCTCACGACCCGGTGGGCCAGTACTCGTCCTTCAGCAGGCGCTTGTAGAGCTTCCCCGTGGGATGCCGGGGCAGCTCGTCCCGGAAGTCCACCGATCTCGGGCACTTGTACGCGGCGAGCCGCGCCCGGCAGTACTCGATCAGCTCGGCCGCGAGCGCGGGGCCCGCGTCCGCGGGGTCGGCCGGCTGCACCACCGCCTTGACCGCCTCGCCCATCTCCTCGTCCGGCACCCCGAAGACCGCCACGTCCGCGACCTTCGGATGCACCGACAGGACGTTCTCCGCCTCCTGCGGGTAGATGTTCACCCCACCTGAGATGATCATGTGCGAGCGGCGGTCGGTGAGGTACAGGAAACCGTCCTGGTCCAGGTAGCCGATGTCCCCGAGCGTGGTCCAGCCCCTGCCGAGGGGATCCTGGGACGCGCGGGTCTTCTCGGGGTCGCCGTGGTACTCGAACCTCGGGCCGTCGGAGAAGTAAACCGTGCCGTGCTCGCCGGGCGGGAGCTCTTCGCCGTTCTCGTCGCACACGTGTGTGACGCCGAGCAGCGGACGGCCGACGGTGCCCTTGTGGGCCAGCCACTCCTCCGAGTCGACGTACAGGAAGCAGTTGCCCTCGGTGCCGGCGTAGTACTCGTGGATGATCGGGCCCCACCAGGCGATCATCCGCTCCTTGACCGGCACCGGGCAAGGCGCGGCGGCGTGGATCGCGCAGGCCAGCGAGGACAGGTCGTACTTGCCCCGCACGGCCTCGGGGAGTCTGAGCATCTTGATGAACATCGTCGGCACCCACTGCGAGTGCGTCACGCCGTACTTCTCGACCAGTGCGAGCGCCTGCTCGGGGTCGAACCGCTCCATCACCACGATCGTCGCGCCGACGCGCTGGAAGGTCATGCAGTAGCGCAGCGGCGCGGCGTGGTACAGCGGGGCCGGTGAGAGGTACACCGAGTCCGCCGACGGCGCGAACAGGAACCGCACGAGTTGCAGCAGCGCGCCCGGCGTCGCCAGCGGCGCCCCGCTCAGCCGGGGCTTGACCCCCTTCGGCCGCCCGGTGGTGCCGGAGGAGTAGAGCATGTCGGCCCCCTGGCACTCGTCCTCGACGGGGGTCGCGGGCCGCGCGGCCACCGCCGCCTCGTAGGGCTCGAAGCCCGGCGCGACGCCGTCCATCATGAGCCTGAGCCGCACCTTCGGGGTGTGCGCCGTGACCGAGGTCGCCACCTCGGCGAGCGCCGCCGAGGAGATGAAGACCTTCGCCTCGCAGTTGTCGACGACGTAGGCGAGCTCGTCGGACCGCAGGCGGGAGCTGATCGCCGTGTAGTACAGCCCGGCCCGGTGTGCCGCCCAGGCGACCACCAGGAACAGCGGGTGGTTCTCCAGCATGAAGGCGACGTGGTCCCCCGGCCGCAGTCCCGCGGAGCGGAAGACCCGGGCGAGGCGGTTGGACTCCTCGTCCAGCTCACGATAGGTGATCACGCGCCCGGAGCCCGCCATGATCACGGCGGGTTTGTCGGGCGTCTGCGCTGCGACCGCTCCGGGATGCATAAAACCGAACGCTACTCGGCTAGCCGTCCGGTGGAAAGGATCCCGCCCGGCCCATCAGGGCGTACGGCCGGAACCCGGCCGGTAGGGGTCGCGGAGCGGCTCGACGCGCGCGGCGAACTCCCCCTTCACCCGCTCCATCTTCGGGCCGGGGGCGTAGAACCGGCCCTTGGTCTCGCCGTACGGGGTGAGCCAGTCGCGTGCGGCCAGCTCGCGCAGGTCGCGCGCCGCCTGGCCCTGGCTCAGCGACTCGTCCGCCTGGTAGGTGCCGCGCCGCAGCCGCCTGCTCACGAAGACCTGGTAGAGCGCGGAGACGCACCGGGGGTGGAGCCGCTCCTTGTCGACCTGCTCCTCCAGCAGGAGCCACACCTCCCCCGCCTCGGCGAGGCGACGGCGCACCCGCTGCGCCTGCATGTGGTGCGCCCGCAGGCAGAACCGCACCCAAGGCAGCGTCTCGTCATGCGGGCTCCACCGCTTGCGACCGATCTCACCCAGCACGTCGTAGTAGTCGTACGTCGTGCGGCCCTCGCCCAGCCATTCCTCGATGGACGAGAACTCCGGCAGGGTGATCTGGTCGCGGCCGAGCACCAAAGTCTGCAGTGCGCGGGACATCCGGCCGTTCCCGTCTCGCCAAGGATGGATCTTCACCAGGTTGAGATGGGCCATGGCCGCACGGACGTAGCCCGGTACGTCCAGGTCTCCGCCGTTGAGCCACTCCATCAGCTCGTCCATCAGCGCCGGGACGGCTTCGGCGTCGGGCCCCTCGTAGACGACCTCCCCGGTCGCCGAGTTGCGGACGTAGATGCCGCCTGGGCGCGGCGTCCCCGGGGTCTTGTCGTGGTGATGGCCGATCATCATGAAGTTCAGCGCGTTCAACATGCCGGTGTCGAAGCGGAACGACCGGGCCAGGGAGAGGTGCCGGATGTAGGTGAGCGCCTGCTGGTAGCCGGCGATCTCACCGGCCACCGCCGGGGTGGTCTCCAGCGGCTCCTCGCCGAGCATGATCGACTCGATGTCCTCGACGCTCGCGCGGTATCCCTCGATGGTGTTGGAGCCCTGGATCGCCCGCGCCTGGAGCTGGCGCCTGAGCTGGCCGTCCCACCGGTGGGACTCCGCGAGGCGGTACTTCAGATCACGGCGCATGTCCTCGATCTCGCCGAGAACGGCCTTGTCGGCCGGGTCCAGCTCAGGTGTCCCGTACAGCATGCCGTCATGACAGCATGGACGAATCATCCTGTCAAGCGACAGGATGATTCGTCCATATTTGTCGGCGCGGGCCTTGCGGCGCCGGGCCGTGTCAGGCGGCGGCGGTCTCCGCCACCATCGCCGGGGTCAGCGCGATGGCGAGCACCTCGCGCACGTCGCTCACCGCGTGGACGGTGAGCTCCCGGCGCACGGCCTCGGGCACGTCGTCGAGGTCGGGCTCGTTGCGCGCCGGGATGAGCACCGTGGTGATGCCCGCCCGGTGGGCAGCGAGCAGCTTCTGCTTGACCCCGCCGATCGGCAGGACCCGCCCGGTGAGCGAGACCTCGCCGGTCATCGCCACGTCGGACCGCACCGGGCGGCCGGACAGCAGCGAGGCCAGGGCGGTGGTCATCGTGACGCCTGCCGAGGGGCCGTCCTTCGGGATGGCGCCCGCCGGGACGTGGATGTGCACTGAGCGGTCCTTGAGGGATCCGACCGGCAGCTCCAGCTCGGCCCCGCGCGAGCGCAGGTAGGACAGCGCGATCTGCGCCGACTCCTTCATCACCTCGCCGAGCTGCCCGGTGAGCGTGACGGCGGTGGAACCGGTCTCCGGGTCGGCCAGCGACGCCTCGACGTACAGGACGTCACCCCCCGCGCCGGTGACCGCGAGCCCGGTGGCCACGCCCGCCACCGCAGTGCGCTGCGCCGACTCCGGCAGCGAGGACTCGGGGACGTTCCTCGGCCTGCCGAGGTAGCCGACCAGGTCGCCCGCCCCGACGTGCACGGGGAGCGCGGCCTGGTCGAGGGCGGCCTGCGCGGTGACCTTGCGGAGCACCCGCGCGATCGACCGCTCCAGCGAGCGCACTCCCGCCTCGCGGGTGTACTCGCCGGCGAGCCTGCGCAGCGCCTCCTCCCCCACCGTGACGTCGGAGGAGGTCAGGCCGGCCTTGTCGAGCTGGCGGGGCAGCAGGTGGTCACGGGCGATCGCGACCTTCTCGTCCTCGGTGTAGCCGTCGAGCGTCACGATCTCCATGCGGTCGAGCAGCGGGCCGGGGACGGCCTCCAGGACGTTGGCGGTCGCCAGGAAGAGCACGTCCGACAGGTCGAGCTCCACCTCCAGGTAGTGGTCGCGGAAGGTGTGGTTCTGCGCGGGGTCGAGGACCTCCAGCAGCGCCGCCGTGGGGTCGCCGCGGTAGTCGGCGCCCACCTTGTCGACCTCGTCCAGCAGGACGACGGGGTTCATGCTGCCGGCCTCGCGGATGGCGCGCACGATGCGGCCGGGGAGCGCGCCGACGTAGGTGCGCCGGTGGCCGCGGATCTCGGCCTCGTCGCGGACGCCGCCGAGGGCGACCCGGACGAACTTCCTGCCCATGGCGCGGGCGACCGACTCGCCGAGCGAGGTCTTGCCGACCCCGGGAGGCCCGGCCAGCGCGAGGACGGCGCCGCTGCGGCGCCCGCCCACCACGCCGAGCCCCTGGTCGGCGCGGCGCTTGCGCACCGCCAGGTACTCCACGATGCGGTCCTTGACGTCGTCCAGGCCGGTGTGGTCGGCGTCGAGCACGGCCCGGGCGGCGGCGATGTCGTAGGAGTCCTCGGTGCGCTCGTTCCACGGAATGTCGAGCACCGTGTCGAGCCAGGTGCGGATCCAGCCGCTCTCGGGCGACTGGTCGGAGGTGCGCTCGAGCTTGTCGACCTCCTTGAGCGCCGCCTCCCTGACCTTCTCCGGCAGGTCGGCGGCCTCGACGCGGGCGCGGTAGTCCTCCTCCTCGGAAGCGGCCTCGCCGTTCAGCTCGGCCAGCTCCTTGCGTACGGCCGCGAGCTGCTGGCGGAGCAGGAACTCGCGCTGCTGCTTCTCCATGCCCTCCTGGACGTCCTTGCGGATCGTCTCCGCGACGTCCAGCTCTGCCAGGTGCTCGCGGGCCCAGTCGACCAGCAGGGCGAGGCGCTCGGCGGGGTCGGGGTTCTCCAGGAGCTCGAACTTCTGGGCCGTGGTCAGCCACGGCGCGTAGCCGGAGCTGTCGGCGAGCACCGAGGCGTCCTCGATCTGGTTGATGGCGTCGACGATCTGCCAGGCGCCGCGCTTCTGCATCACCGTGGTCGCCAGGGCCTTGTACTGCTTGGCCAGCTCCTCGGCGCGCTCGTCGGCGGGGATGACCTCCATCGTGGCCGCCTCGACCCACAGGGCCGCGCCGGGGCCGGTGGTGCCGGAGCCGATGCGCACCCGCTCGACACCGCGCAGGACGGCGGCGGGCTCGCCTCCGGGAAGCCTTCCGACCTGCTCGACGACGGCGGCGACGCCCACCGCGCCGTACTTGCCGTCGATGCGTGGAACAAGCAGCACCCGGGGCTTGCTCTGCTTCGAGGAGGCCCTGGCGGCGTCGATGGCGGCGCGCACCTCGGTGTCCGACAGGTCGAGAGGAACGACCATGCCGGGGAGGACGACCTCGTCGTCGAGCGGCAGCACCGGAAGGATCAAGCTCTGACTCATGCGAACTCCAAAGGTTGAGTTACATGCACTCAATTAATGAGAGCCCACGATTGTTCCCATGTCTGCGCTTGTTCGCTGCCAGCGATCGTAATTCTGTAATCTCACTCTGAGGTATGGCCCCCGGAGACCCCTCACCGGTGGGACGCGACCCAGGTCAAGGGATGCGGGCTCGCCGTCCGGGTCGAGGGGCTCGCTGGAGCTGCCGACGGCGATCGGGCTGTTCGCCTACCGGATCCTCCAGGAGTCGCTGAGCAACGCCATGCGGCACGCCCCGGGCTCGTCCGTGACCATCGAGATCTCCCGTACGGCCGCGGAGCTGCGGCTGCGGGTGGCGAACGGCCCCGGCCGCCCGGCGCTGAGGCCCGTCACGGCAGGCCGGAGACCGGGCGCGCGGCCTTCTCCGGGAGGGGGGCAGGGGATCATCGGCATGCGCGAACGGGCTACCTTGCTGGGCGGCGCCCTCGACACCGCGCCCATCCGGGACGGCGGCTTCACGGTGACGGCGACCCTGCCCATCCTGGAGGAACGATGATCCGTGTCCTGATCGCCGATGACCAGGGCATGGTGCGCACGGGCTTCACCGCCTTCCTGAGCACGCAGCCCGACATCGAGGTCGTCGGCCGCATCCTGATGAAGCTCGGCCTGCGCGACCGCGCGCAGGCCATCATCTTCGCCTACGAGACCGGCCTGGTCCGCCCCAGCGAGTGACCCCCTCCCGAGAGCCCCCCTCGCGAGAACCCCCGACATCACCGGTCGCAATCTCCCTCACCACCCCGGACACCACACGACGCTCATGAACCGGGCGAACTGCCGCTCGAACGTCTCGTCGGAGTCGTAGTGCTCGTTCGTCCAGAGCCGCCACGCCACCTCCCCCGCGCCCGGCAGCGCGTCGCCGTCGTCATCGTCGTCGTCGTCGGGCGCCGGGGCGATGGGCAGGCCGGCGTACACACCGTCGCTGAGGTCGCTGACCTCGTCGGTGAACTCGGCGTAGTCCATGCGGGTCTCCAGTAGGAAGGGGGGCGGAAACGGCGAGATCTTCCTACCAGAGAGCACCGACAGACCGGGACCGTACGTTCGGAGCATGTCGCGTATCCAGCATTATGGGCAGCATGGACAAAGGCGGCATCCATGTGAACTCCCCCAGCGGCCGGTGGATCTTGTTCACCACCGTGCTCGGCTCGGGGATGGCCTTCCTGGACAGCACGGTCGTCAACGTGGCTCTCCCCAAGCTGGGTGAGGACCTCGGCGCCTCGATGTCCGGGCTCCAGTGGACGGTGAACGCCTACACCCTCACGCTGGCCGGCCTGATCCTGCTCGGCGGGTCCCTCGGCGACCGGTACGGCAGGCGAAGGATCTTCGTCATCGGCGTCGGGTGGTTCGCCGTCGCCTCGGCCCTGTGCGGGCTCGCCCCCAACATCGAGACGCTCGTCCTCGCCCGCGCGCTGCAGGGCATCGGCGGAGCGCTCCTCACACCGGGCTCCCTCGCGATCATCCAGTCGTCCTTCGTCCGGGAGGACCGTCCCCGGGCCGTCGGCGCCTGGTCGGGCCTCGGCGGCGTGGCCGGCGCGATCGGCCCCCTGCTCGGCGGCTGGCTCGTGGAGACGGCGGGCTGGCGCTGGGTCTTCCTGATCAACCTGCCCATCGCGGCCCTGGTGATCGCGACGGCCGTGCGGCACGTGCCGGAGACCCGCGACGAGACGACCACCGGCCGGTTCGACGTGCTGGGCGCGGCGCTCGCCGCCCTCGCGCTGGCCGGGGTGACGTACGGGCTCATCGAGCGCGGTTCACCGGTCCCGGTGGTCGCCGCGGTGGCCGGCGTGGCGCTCGGAGCGGCGTTCGTGGTGCTGGAGGCGCGCCGCTCGCGCGGCGGGCCGGTGTCCCCGCTGGTCCCCGTGCGCGTGTTCGCCTCGCGGGAGTTCACCGCCGTGAACGTCGTGACGCTGATCATGTACGCGGCGATGGGCGTGGTGTTCTTCCTGCTCGTCGTGGAGCTCCAGGTCGCGGCGGGCTTCTCGCCCGTCGCGGCGGGGTGCTCGATGCTCCCCGTCATGCTGCTGATGCTGCTGCTGTCGCCCCGCGCGGGCGACCTCGGGCGGCGCATCGGGCCGCGCCTGCCGATGACCTTCGGCATCCTGGTCTGCGCGGGCGGCCTGCTGCTGATGAGCAGGGTCGGGCCCGGCTCGTCGTACCTGCTGGACGTGCTCCCGGCCGTGACGCTCTTCGGCCTCGGGCTCTCCGCCGCCGTCGCCCCGCTCACCGCGACCGTGCTGGCCACCGCCGAGGAGCGCTACGCGGGGGTCGCCAGCGGCGTCAACAACGCGGTCGCGCGGACGGGGAGCCTGCTCGCCGTCGCCGCGATCCCCCCGCTCGTCGGCCTCACCGGCGCCGCCTACACCTCGCCGGTCGCGTTCACCTCGGGCTTCCGCGCGGCCATGCTGGTCAGCGCCGCCATGATGGTCTGCGCCGCGGCCCTGACGTTCGCCACGATCAGGACGAACGCGCTCCGCGAGCCCGAGCGCGAGGCGGCCTGCGAGCTGGGCGCCCCTCCGCTGCAGCCCTGCGAGCCGAGCGAGGAGACCGGCTCGGGGTCGCCGGAGGGCCACCCCACCTCAAGGCCGGGCTAGCGACCTCAGGGGCCGACGCCGGCCAGCAGGTTGGCCACCAGGGCTTCGGCGAACTCGTCGGTCAGCGGCAGGTCGGGGATCAGCAGCCTGTGGTAGCAGGCGCCCCAGAGCTGGTCGACGACGACCTCGCAGTCGACGTCCCCCCTGAGCTGGCCGCGGTGCCTGGCCCGCTCCAGGGCCTCCACGGCCATTTTCCTGCGCGGCCCTGAGTTGCGCTCGCGGTAGGCGGTCATCAGCTCGGGATCGGTCTGGGCCTGGCCGAGGAGCTCCAGCAGTACGCGCCCGGCGCGCGTGCCGTCCATCAGCCGGATCCAGGCCTTGAGCTGCGCGGTGAGGTCGGTGGCGATGTCGCCGGTGTCGGGGAAGGCCGGGATGGGGGCCACCACGCTGAAGTAGCCGTCGAGCGCCAGCGCCCCCTTGGACGGCCACCACTTGTGCAGCGTCACCCTGCTCGCGCCCGAGAGCGCCGCGACCTTCTCGATGGTGAACGCGGCCATCCCCTCGTCGAGCAGGAGCTTCCCCGCCGCCCGCAGGACCTCGCGGCGCACCTCGTCGGCCGGGCGGCGTCCGCGCCCCCTGCGCACGGGTTCGGCGGGCCGGGTCATGGCTACCTCCAGAGATATATGGCCAGTGTGTTCATTTCCATGATATAAACACAGTGTACACATAATCCGGAACGCTGGCCCATGCCTCCGGCGCGAGACGATCATCCAGGAAGTGGACATCCATGCGTGCTGCCATCGCGACCGCCGTCGACGCGCCGCTCTCCCTCACCGAGCGCGAGGTGCCCGAGCCCGGCCCCGGCGAGGTCCTCGTCAAGATCACCGCCTGCGGGGTGTGCTTCTCGGACCTCAACCTGCTGCGCGGCCACTACCCCTTCGCCCGGTTCCCCGTGGTCCCCGGCCACGAGATCACCGGCACCGTAGCCGCCGTGGGCCCCGGCGTCACCTGGCCCGAGGTGGGCACCCCGGTCGGCGCGCAGTTCCTGTACGACTCCTGCGGCCACTGCGACCACTGCGCACGCGGCGAGCAGATCCTGTGCCCACGCAAGCGCATCACCGGCGTCGTCGCCGACGGGGGCTACGAGGAGTACGCCGTGTTCAAGGCGGGCTTCGTCACCCCGCTGCCCGCCGGGCTCGACCCGGTCGCCGCCGCGCCGCTGATGTGCGCGGGCATCACCGCCTTCAACGGGCTGCGCCAGGGCGGCGCGACGGCCGGTTCGCGGGTCGCGGTCATCGGCGCCGGCGGCATCGGCGCCCTGGCGATCCGCTACGCGGTGGCCATGGGCGCGCGCGTCGCGGTGGTCGGCCGCTCCCGCGACGGCGAGGAGCGCGCGAAGGAGCTCGGCGCCGAGCTGTACGTGGCCGGCGGCGAGACCGACCCCGCCGCCGCGCTCAGGGCGTGGGACGGCGGCGCGAACCTCGTGCTGAACGCCGCCCCCTCCAGCGCCGCCGCGGCGGCGACGCTCGGCGGCCTGGCACCCGACGGCACCCTGGTGCTGTGCGGCTACGGCCAGGACCCGCTGGTCCTGCCCACCCAGCCCATGGTGCTCAACCGGCTGCGCGTGATGGCCTCGCCGTCCGGCTCACCGCACGACCTGCGCGACACGCTCGCCTTCTCCGCCGTCCACGGCATCCTGCCCGAGGTCACCCCGATCTCCCTCGACCAGGCCCCGGCCGCCCTGGACGCCATGGCCGCGGGCCACGGCGGCGGGCGCTCCGTCATCACGTTCGGCTGACCCCGCTAGCCCCCCAAGACGACCCGCCTCACCCACCGAGAAGGAGCCTCCCATGTCCGTCATCCTCGTCACCGGCGCGTCCAGCGGTTTCGGCGCCCTGAGCGCCCGCGCGCTGAACCGCATCGGCCTCGAAGACCTCCTGGCCCCCCGCACTCCGGCCGCCTGACCCGAAAGGGTCACGCGGCGGCGGGCTCGGCCTCGGAGAAGCTCATCGCCGGGGGCCTGCGCGTGAACATGCGGGTCAGGCCGAGGAGGTAGACGAAGCCGACGGCCATCCAGATGAGCCCCACGGTGAACGTCACGCCCGACAGGCTGGTCCACAGCCAGACCGTCAGGCCGAAGCCCACCAGCGGCAGCGCCCCGTACAGCAGCAGGTCGCCCGCCGACCGCCTGCGCCCGTCCACCAGGTAGTGCTTGACCACGGTCAGGTTCACCATCGAGAAGGCGATCAGCGCGCCGAAGTTGATCATCACCACCGCGTTGCCGAGGCTGATGAACAGCGCGACGAGCGAGACCGCCGACACCGCGGCGACGGCGAAGACGGGCGTCTTGAACCGCGAGCTCAGCGCGCCGAACACGCGCCTGGGCAGCACGCCGTCGCGCCCCATCGAGTACAGGATGCGCGAGACGCTCGCCTGGGTGGTCATCGCCGAGCCGAAGGCGCCGATCACGTAGATCGCCACGAAGATGGTCTGGAACGCGGCGCCGCCCAGCGCCGCCATGATGTCCACGCCCGCGGTGTCGGGGTTGGCGAAGTCGTCGTAGCCGGGGTGCACCAGGCCACCCATCCAGGCGACGAGGATGAACAGCAGGCCCCCGATGAGCGTGGTCAGCACGATCGCCCGCGGGATGGCGCGGCGCGGGTCCTTCGCCTCCTCCGACAGGGTGGAGACCGCGTCGAACCCGAGGAAGCTCAGCGCCAGGATCGCCGCGCCCGCGAACACGCCCGTACCGGGGGTGAACGCGGCGAACGGCGAGGGAGAGGGGTGGCCCGCCAGGTGCTTCAGCGCCAGCGCGACGAAGACGACGATCAGCACCACGGACACCCCGACGACCAGGGCGTTCACCCGGCTCATCACGGTGATGCCGAGGATGTTCAGCGCGAACACCAGCAGCAGGGCGGCAAGGGTGAAGACCCACTGGGGCACGCCGGGGAACTGGCTGTTCAGGTAGATCCCGATGAGCAGGAAGTTGATCATCGGCAGGAACAGGTAGTCGAGCATCAGCGTCCAGCCGGTCATGAAGCCGACATGCCGCCCGAAGGTCTGCTGGGTGTAGGTGTATGCCGATCCGGCGGTGGGGAACGCCTTGGCCATCCGTCCGTAGCTGAACGCCGTGAACAGCATGACCACCAGTGCGACCACGTAGGCCGCCGGGAGGTGCCCTCCGGTGACCTGCGCGACGGCGCCGTAGGTGGTGAAGACGGCCACGGGGGCGAGGTAGGTCAGCCCGAACAACGTCAGTCCCGGCACTCCGAGGACTCGCTTCAGTCCTGGGCCGGGGGCGAACTCGCTCATATGTCATGACTCCTGTCGGGAGGGGGGAAGGTTCTCGTTCCGGCCATCCACGTCCCGAGGACGGCCGAGCGGCGTGCGATGTCGTGGGGGTCCATGGCGCGGATGTCGCCGTCCAGCCAGACCAGGTCGGCGGCCATCCCGGGCGCGAGGACACCGCGCTCCCGCTCGGCGAAGGCCTGGTAGGCCACCCCCGCCGTGTACGCGGACAGGGCGGCGTCCAGCGTGATGCGCTCCCCGGGCAGCCAGCCGCCGGCCGGTTCGCGCTCGGCGTTCTCGCGCGTCACCGCGACCGGCAGCCCGGACAGGGGGCGGTGGTCGGTCACCGGCCAGTCGCTCCCGAAGGCCACGCGAACCCCGGCGGCGAGCAGCGAGCCGATGAGGTACTGCCGCCCGGCGCGCTCGGGCCCGATACGGGGAATGGTCAGCTCGGTCATGGCCGCGTCGGTGCGCGCCCACAGCGGCTGGAGGTTCGCGACCACGCCGAGCTCGGCGAAGCGCGGCAGGTCCCGTTCCTGGAGCACCTGCACGTGGGCGATGACCGGCCGCCGGTCGCGGGGGCCGTTGACCCTGGTGACGTGCTCGACGGCGTCCAGCGCGGTGCGCACCCCGGCGTCGCCGATGGCGTGCAGGTGCGCCTGCAGCCCCATCGCGTCCACGGCCGCGAACGCCGCGAGCAGTTCCTCGTACGGCCAGATCGGCATGCCGCGCGTGCATGGATCGTCGCTGTAGGGGGTGAGCAGCGACGCCGTGCGGTTCTCCAGGATGCCGTCCACGAAGAACTTCACCGTGTTGGCCGTCAGCCGGTCGTCGCCCAGCGCCCGCACCGCCTCCCTGTCGGCGGCGAACTCGGCGAGCTGGTCGCGCCAGCGGGCGGGATCGGCGCGCAGGCCGAGGTTCACCCGCGTGGCGAGCAGGCCGCGCCTGGCCGCCGCCAGGTATCCCTCGACGGAACGGTGCTCCACCCAGGCGTCCTGGATCCAGGTGACCCCGGCCTGCGCGTAGGCCTCGGTGGCGAGGTGCAGCGCCCGTACGAGGTCCTCGGTGGTGCGGGCGGGGGCGGCGCCGAGCACCGCGTCCACCGCGTCCCACTCGAACATCATCCCGAGCGGCTCGCCGTCCGCGCGGCGGGCGAAGGTGCCGCGCGGCGGGTCGGGGGTCGCGGCGTCCACGCCCGCGCGCCTCATGGCCTCGGTGTTGCACCACACCGTGTGGTAGTCCCAGGCGCGCAGGACGACGGGCCTGTCGGGTACGGCCGCGTCCAGCCATCGTGCGTCGAAGATGCCGCCGGGCGCCAGGGTCGCGTCGTAGCTCGCCCCGATGATCCAGTCCGCCTCGGGATGCTCGGCGGCGTACCGGCGGACCTCCTCGACGATCTCCTCCACGCTGCCACAGCCCCTGATCAGCGGGCCCGCCGCCTCGAACCCCGCGTGGTCGGGATGGCAGTGCCCGTCGCCGAAGGCCGGCATCAGGAGGCCGCCCCGGAGATCGACGATCTCGTCGGCGGGGGTTGCCAGGGCCTGCGTCCCGATGGCCTCGATCCGGCCGTCCCGCGTGGTGAGGGCGGCGGCGGTGGTGCCGGTGCCGGTCCAGACGGTGCCGTTGCGGAAGAGCGTGCGTGTCATCGGCGTCCAAAAAGAATGTCGTTCGTTTTGTGCGGAAGGATAGGTTGTCCAGAGGCAAAGCGGAAGAGGTGGGGAAGCAAAGTGAAGAGGCGCGTGGGCCGGCCCGCCACGCCGGTGCTGAGCAGGGAGGCCATCGCACGCGCCGCACTCGGGCTCATCGACGACGCCGGGGCCGAGGGGTTCTCCCTCTCCGCGCTGGCCCAGCGGCTCGGCGTCCGGCCTTCCTCGCTCTACAACCACGTCGCCGGCAGGGACGACATCCTGGCGGCGGTCCGCGAGCTCGTCTCCGACTCGATCGACGCCTCGATGTTCGCCGAGCTGCCGTGGGACGAGGCCATGACGCTGTGGGCCCACGGCTATCGTGCGGCCTTCGCCGCCCACCCGCCCGCCATCTCGCTGCTGGCGACGCTGCCGGTCTTCGGCGCGCTGCGGACGCTGCGCATGTACGAGCAGGTCGTGACCGGGCTGGAGCGTGGCGGCTGGCCGCGCGAGACGGTCATCCCGGTCATGGTCGCGGTCGAGTCGTTCATCCTCGGGTCCGCCCTCGACGTGGTCGCCCCGCCCGACATGTTCGACTCGGGCCCGCTCGCGGCGGAGGTGCCCGCGTTCGCGGCGACCGTACGGGCCCGCGACACCACCGCCGCCTCACTCGGGCGCCCACCCGCCGACCTCTCCTTCGAGGTCGGCCTGCGAGCGATGATCGAGGGCTTACGTCACACCCTGAGCGCCCTGGCGAGATGACGGCCCTCCGGCCTGGTCGTTGTCCAGCGCTCGGTTTCCGGTCCTCAGCGACGCTGCTGGGTGACGAGTCGGTCGCCGAGCCGGCCCGGCGGGCGGGTGTGGACGTCGACCCCCGGCGGTTCCGTATGCTCATCGGGTTCTCCGGCGGCGCGCCGCACACGGAGGACACGTGGGAGGGTTGCTCGCTGGGCGTCGGTGAGGCGCTGGTGCGCGTCGAGGGACCGGCGAAACGCTGCCGGACCGTCACACGCAATCCCTCGGGCGGAGCGGCGGACCTCAGGGTGCTGCGACTGATCAAGGATTACCGGGGTCTCGGCGAGAGCGTGTTCGGCCGAGGCGTCAACTTCGGCGTCTACGCGGACGTGATCCGGCCCGGCCGCGTCCGCGTGGGCGACGAGCTGGAACTAGACGCGACCTGACGCCCCGTCACGGCGGTCGGCTCCGATCTCGGCGGGCGATGGATCGAAGGTCGCGAGGCTCATCTATCCATGGATCTGAGGTTTTGGTGTACTTTGGCGTTAGATTCCGTCATATGGACGGAAGTACGCAATGCTTTCTGAGGTAGTGGCGATGATCGACCGTACTCATCTGGCCGGCCTGCTCGACCGCGAGCGCCGCGCGTTCCGTGACCGCAACCCCCGCTCGGCCGCCGCGTACGAGCAGGCACGAGCTCACCTGTTCGGCGGCGTGCCGATGACGTGGATGAACAAGACCGCCGCCGGGTTCCCCCTCTACTTGGCCGAGGCCCGGGGCGCCCGGGTCACCGACGTGGACGGCCACGAGTACGTCGACCTCTGCCTGGGCGACACCGGCGCCATGGCGGGGCACTCACCGCAGGCCACCGCCGACGCGGTCGCCGAGCGCTTCGCCGTGCGGGGCGGCGCGACCGTGATGATGCCCACCGAGGACGCGTCCTGGGTCGGGACCGAGCTGGCCCGGCGCTTCGGCGTGCCGTTGTGGAGCTTCTCGCTCACCGCCACCGACGCCAACCGCTGGGCCATCCGCCTGGCGCGGGCGCTGACCGGGCGTCCGAAGATCCTGGTCAACAGCTACTGCTACCACGGCAGCGTGGACGAGGTGCTCCTCGTGGTCGGCCCGGACGGCGAGCAGGTGTCCCGCGAGGGCAACGTCGGCGCCCCCGTCGACCCCACCGTCACCTCCCGGGTCGTGGAGTTCAACGACCTGCCGTCCCTGGAGCGCGAGCTGGCGCACGGCGACGTCGCCGCCGTCCTGATGGAGCCGGCCCTCACCAACATCGGCATCGTCCTGCCCGAGCCCGGCTACCTCGACGGGGTGCGCGAGCTGACCCGGCGGTACGGCACGCTGCTCATCAACGACGAGACGCACACGTTCTCCGCGGGCCCGGGCGGCTGCACTCAGGCATGGGGCCTCGAACCCGACATCGTCACGATCGGCAAGGCCATCGGCGGCGGCATCCCGAGCGGCGGGTACGGCCTGTCCGCCGAGGTGGCGGCGCGCCTTGAGGCGATGAGCGGTCTCGACCTGGTGGACATGGGCGGCGTCGGCGGCACGCTCGCCGGCAACGCGCTCTCCGTCGCGGCCATGCGCGCCACGCTCGAACACGTGCTGACCGACGACGCGTTCACCGGCATGACCGAGCTGGCGACCCGCTTCACCAAGGGCGTCCAGGCGGTCATCGACGAGCACGGGCTGCCCTGGTCGGTCACCCAGCTCGGGGCGCGGGCGGAGTACCGTTTCACCAACCCGGCGCCACGCGACGGCGGGGAGTCCAACGCCGCAGGCGACCCCGACCTGGACGACTACCTGCACGTCTACCTGGCCAACCGCGGCGTGCTGCTCACCCCGTTCCACAACATGGCGCTGATGTGCCCGGCCACCACCGAGGCCGACGTGGACCGCCACCACGAGGTCTTCGCGGCGGCCGTCGCCGAGCTGGCCGGATGAGCCGAGCGGCCGACGGCCACGGAAGGCACATCGCACCCGGGGGCCTCGGGCGCGAACGGCCGGACGCCGGGCCGGTGAGCCTCGACGAGATCGACCGGATCCTGCTGCACGAGCTGCAGCGGGACGGCCGGATCTCCTACGCCGCGCTGGCCGAGGTCACCGGGCTCTCGGCCCCCGCCGTACGGCAGCGGGTGCAGCGGCTGCGGGACGAGAACGTCGTCCAGATCGTCGGGGTCACCGACCCGATGGCGCTCGGCCTGCCCGTCATGGCGCTGATCGGCGTGCGCGTCGACAGCGACGTGCACACCGTCGCCGACCGCATCAGCGAGCTGCCCGGCGTGATCTACGTCGTGCTCACCTCGGGCGCGTTCGACCTGTTCGTCGAGGTCGTGTGCAAGGAGCCCGCCGAGCTGCTCGCCATCCTCAACGACCACATCAGGCGCGTCCCCGGCGTCACCCGCGCCGAGTCCTTCACCTACTTCGGCATCCACACCCACCGCTTCGCCTGGCCCGGCACCTGAGCCGCCTAACGCGCGTAATGCACGAGGTTCTCCTGGGGCTTCATGTGCGGGGGTGCGGGCGGGGCTGCCGGCTGGGGTGGCGTCCGACGTAGGTGTAGGTCCAGCGGTCCTTTCCGGTGCGGTGGCGTTGGTAACGGTCGGGGTGGCGGTAGCGGTCGCGGTTGTGGAACTGGCAGGCCGGTCCGAGGTTGGCCAGGTCGGTCGGCCCGCCGTCCGCCCAGCCATCGGCATGGTCGATCTGGCACATGGTGGCCGGCAGCGGACACCCGTCCACCCAGCAGGTCGCATACCGGGCGATCACCGCCCGCCGCTGCGCGGGAGTGGCCAGGCGTACTTTGCGACCCATGTCCAGCACCTGCCCGTCGGCGTCCATCACGATCCGTACCAGGGTGGACGTACGGGCCATCCGGTGGATGTCACCCACCGGCAGCAACTGCCCCGTGGCCGGCAGCATGGCGGGAAGCCCGCGATCGGCCCGCTGCCCACACCTTCCGCACACCTCATCAGCCGCCCCGGCAACCTCGGGAGCAGGTCCTTCAGGCTCTGCACACCCACCACGTTCCCCAGACCCGCCACACCCAGCAGATTCCAAGGACCCGACACCTCCAGCACACTCAGCGGGTTCCGTTAACCCGTGACCTCCAGCACGTCCAGCACGCTTAGCAGGCTCCGCAGACCCGCCACGTCCAGCGTGCTCAACGGGTTCAGCGGGTTCGACAGATCCGGCACGCCTGGCGGGTTCGGCCGACCCGGCTGACCCGGCTGACCCGGCTGATCCCGGTGATCCTGGTGATCCCGGTGATCCCGGTGATCCCGGTGATCCCGGTGATCCGGCTGACCCGGCTGACCCGGCTGACCCGGCTGATCCGGCTGATCCGGGTGATCCGGGTGATCCGGGTGATCCGGGTGATCCGGGTGATCCGGGTGATCCGGGTGATCCGGGTGATCCGGGTGATCCGGGTGATCCGGGTGATCCGGGTGGTTTGGTTTCGGTGGGCCGGTTGCCGCTGGCTGCGGGGGCGTTGAGGCCGGTGGACGCGGCACCGGGGTGATCGTCGGGCAGGGATCCGGCGTTGACCAGCACCAGCAATTCGGTGGTGATCTTCTGATCGAGAAATGCGATGAACGCATCAGCGTTCCGCACCCGCAACGGGCGATCATCACCCTCCGCCCGCGGCCTGGCGTAGGCATCCAAAAGGGTCTTCAACCGGGCACCGGCCTCACGCGGCAACCGGAACTCCCCCTCAACCCCACCACTCGCGCTCGGACGCACCAGCAAAAACCGCGCCGCGTAGTCCGCCTCTGCCTCGCCGGCGGTTCCATCGGGGATGAGCACCTCACGCAGGTAACGACCCGCCTTGGCGACCTCCACCGGGGACGCCGCCTCAGCCAACCCGACCAAGATCGGCTCGACCAACCCCGCCTGCTCATCGGTCAGATGCGCGGTGGCCGCACAAATCGCCGACACCATCCCCTCGGCCAACGTTCCCGACTCGAACCGGGCTCGCACCACCGGCAACCGCGCCAACCCCACCGCCAACCCCACCAGGTGCCCCGCCGCGGGCATGCTCATCCCACACCCCGACCGCAGCCACGTCTTGGTCGATGCATGCCCCAGACTCCTGGCCTCACCCACCGCATGCACCCGGCCAACCCTCGCCGCGATCGCCGAGACCAGCCGATCCCGCGCGAACACCAGATCCTCCACCTCAGCAGCGCAGACCGCCGCCGACTCCGGCATCGGCGCGCCCGCCAACGCCACAGCGGCCTCCCGCACCCGCCCCACCAACACCCACGAGGCCCGACCACCGCCCCGCCCATCCGCCCGGTCACCCACATCCCGCTGGCCACCGGTACGGGTAGAGCCGCCTTCACCACCTTCGGCCCCCGCACCGGCACCACGCCAGCCCCGATCACCCAGGCCCCGGTGATCCAAGCCTTGGTGAAGCGAGCTCAGGTCGTCCGGGTCCTGGTCGTCCGCGCTCAGGTCATCCGGGGCCCGGTGGTCCGGGTCGCTCAGCGAGTCGACGTGCTGCGCGGCGGAACCATCGCACGACCAGCGCGAGGCGCGCGCCACCACCTCCGCCCACCACCCAGGGCCAAGCACACCCCCACCCCCCGAGCCCGAGCCCGAGTGCGGGTGCGGGTGCGATCGGCTGAGCCTGGAGAAATCCGCCACCCCGATCACCCCTCATTAATTCGAAAGCCTGTACGAATGTTTTCACACTCCAGAACCACTCGCAACCCGATTCCCGCCAACGATTAAATGCACGAGATGAGACAAAAATCCGCGATCTCTACGAAAGAAACAATTGCACCAATTGGTGGCATCTGGCTGGGTCGCCTCCGGCCGACCAGGGCCATGACCGCAGTGAACAAGGCAACCACCCGGCGTCACAACCGCGCACGGCACCGCCCTCCACAGCTTCCGGACACCGCGCCACCTGGACCCCCTCGGCAGCAGATCTACCAGCGAAGACATGGCCTACGGCAACGCCGGTCGCCTGCCGAAATCGCCTGACCCGAACAAGTCGCCGTCCATGTCCGCCTCGTCACCGAGTAATCGGGAACGGCACCTATTCATGTTCGCGACCTCGCCGACACCAGGCACGACAATCAACCTGTTCCGTACAGATCCCGCGCCATGAACGCATTCCACGATCTGACAATCGGAGCACCATGGCAGACCGGATACGCCGCCACGGTTACGACAGCCACCGCACCCTTGCCCTATCTCCCATCGCGTTACTGGGTAGACGGTCGCCGGGGCCCTGGCCGAATCCCCGGTATGCTTCGTTGCGGGCGAAAGTATTTATCATTCCTGTTTTGCGCACCAATCTAGGAATCATGTGCAGAGTGCGCTTGGCTCGAAGGTCATCTCTGGTGAGCTCACTAGAGATGACTCACCGATACGGGAGACCGGCCTCGGTGAGGTCGCCCGTCCCGAACCAGATAATCCGCCGTGCCAGCAGTCCCCGTACGTACGTACGTCCGCTCGCGCCGCCTCCCTGCCCAGTAGGTCGACCGGGTTCAGTAGGGTCGCCGACCCCAGTGGGCTGTCTCCAGATGCGGTCCCCCGTGTCACCTGCAGGCGCTCGCACCCACTGGCCCTCGCCCCGGCCCCACGTGAAGAACCACGTGCTCTTGCGCGCCGACGCCATTATCCGGGCGGATCGGATCAGGCGGCTTCATCATCAGAGCCGCCCATAACCTGGATCAGTGAACGAGCGCTTCCGTGATCCGCGTGGCACCTGGATGAGCTTCCTGGACGAGGAGATCCTCGTCCGGTGCCCGGACTGCCAGGGCTGCGCCGTGGTGACCGTCCATCCCAGGTACGACACCCAGACCGCCGAACCGTCGTACCTCGGTGCCTTCGCGCCCCGGCGCCTGGTCTGCTCCGCCTGCTTGCTGGCCCGTGAATGGCCGGGAAAGACGATCATCCGCCACACCGACGCCCGTGACCCGTACTTCGGCCTCCCCCTGTGGCTCCAGACCCGCTGCGGAGGGAACCTCCTCTGGGCGTACGGCCACCGCCACCTGGACCTGCTGGAGGACTACGTCACCGCACGGCATCGCGAGCGGGGCGCGCGCCCCGGCTCGATGAGCATGGTGGAACGCCTCCCAACCTGGCTGAAGTCCGCCCGCAACCGAAGCGAGGTACTGAAAGCCATACGCCGGATCAGGCGGGGAGCTCCCCCTTCGAGACACCGTCCAGAAAGCAGCCCCACTCGTGCGGACTGAGCACCAACAGGTGGCAAGGAGACGAGGGCTCATTCGGTGCCCCTATCACCGAGGCGTAGACGAGAGCGGGCGCGGGGGCCGGCCCTGCTCCCGGAGCCTGGCAGGACGCTGGGGCACCTAACCCGACGGCACACACGAAGGGCCGTCTGGTTCCAGCTCACCTTCCTGTGCATAGCGTGAATAGAGGGTGGCGGCCCCCGGCACATCGGAGAATGAACGCGGGGCGATGAGCTGGTACGGTGGCTGGCGGTAGTGGCAGGAACGGAGCATGACATGGCAGGCGACGACGACATCTCCGGGTGATCCCGGATCCCATGGCCATCGGTGACGCGCCCATCGCGTGACCGCCGGTTGGCGATGTCCTCGTACCCTGACCATTTCGCCGGGCGGCCCTCGCCGTACCGGCCGAACGCGGAAGCGATTCGATGTCCGACGCCCTCATCGTGGTCTCCGACCTGTCCTTTTCCTGGCCCGACGACACCCCGGTGTTCGAGAACCTCTCGTTCACCGTCCCAGCCGGGCACACCGGCCTGGTGGCGCCCAACGGCGCCGGCAAGAGCACGCTGCTCAGGCTGATCGCCGGGGAGCTCCGCCCGTCCGCCGGCTCGGTCCTCACGCAGGGGGTGGCGGGCTACCTGCCCCAGACGTTGCCGCTGGCCGGCGACCTGACCGTGGCCGAGGTCCTGGGGATCGCCCCGGTGATCAGGGCACTGGACGCCATCGAGTCCGGAGACGCGAGCGAGGAGCACTTCACCACCATCGGCAACGACTGGGACATCGAGGAGCGCACCCGTGCCCAGCTCGACCGGCTCGGTCTCGGAGACCTCTCCCTCACCCGGCGTCTGCGCACCCTCAGCGGCGGCCAGGTCGTCTCCCTCGGTCTGGCGGCACAGCTGCTGAAGCGGCCCGACGTGCTGCTGCTCGACGAACCGACCAACAACCTCGACCTCGACGCGCGGCACAAGCTCTACGGCGTGCTCGAGGACTGGAACGGCTGTCTGCTGCTGGTCAGCCACGACCGGGCACTGCTCGACCGCATGGACCGCATCGCCGAGCTCGACCGGGGTGAGGTCCGCTCGTACGGCGGGAACTTCACCGAGTACGAGGAGGCCGCGCGCGCCGCGCGGGAGGTCGCCGAGAAGAACGTCCGCAACGCCGAGCAGGAGGTCAGGCGGGAGAAGCGGGAGATGCAGCAGGCCCGCGAGCGCGCCGCGCGCCGGGCCGGCAACGCCGCCCGCAATCTCAAGGACGCCGGCCTGCCGAAGATCGTCGCCGGAGGGCTGAAGCGGCGCGCCCAGGAGTCGGCGGGGAAGGCGAACGAGACGCACGCGGCGCGGCTCGGCGACGCGAAGGCACGGCTGGACGAGGCGGGCCGCGCCCTGCGCGACGAGCAGAAGATCACGCTGGAACTGCCCGCGACCAACGTCCCGGCCGGGCGCACGGTCTTTCTCGGCGAGCGGATGCAGGTCCGCTACGGCGAGCGGGCCCTGTTCGCCGGGGAGGGCACCGACCTGGCGATCAGGGGGCCTGAGCGGATCGCTCTGACCGGCCCCAACGGCACCGGCAAGTCCACCCTGCTCCGCGTGGTCAGCGGCGACCTCGAACCCTCGGGTGGCGAGATCAGGCGGGCCGACGGGCGGGTCGCCTACCTGTCCCAGCGGCTCGACCTGCTGGACCTCGACCGCACCGTGGCGGAGAACCTCGCCGCGTCCGCCCCCGGGATGCCGGAGGCGCAGCGAATGCACCTGCTCGCCCGCTTCCTGTTCCGGGGCTCGCGCATCCACCTCCCGGCCGGGGTGCTGTCCGGCGGCGAGCGGCTGCGCGCCACCCTGGCCTGCGTCCTGTACGCCGAGCCGGCGCCGCGGCTCCTGCTGCTCGACGAGCCGACCAACAACCTCGACCTGGTCAGCGTCGCCCAACTGGAAGGCGCTCTGCAGTCGTACGAGGGCGCGTTCGTGGTGGTCAGCCACGACGAGCGGTTCCTCGCCGAGATCGGTGTCGACCGCTGGCTGCGGCTGTCGGAGGGACGCCTGCTGGAAACGAGCGCCCCTGGTGCGTGAACCGGCCCGGTTACCGGCCGGGCAGGCGGACGGTGCCGGCAGACGGGGCCGGCCGGTGGAGGCTTCGGAGCTCATGTACCGCGAGAACCGACTCGCGTCCTCAGTCGAGCTCCTCGTGACGGGTCAGGAGTTCGTCGATCACACGGCGCTGGGTGGCGGCCTCCTCCTCGTCCCCGTCGATCTCCCTGGCCAGGACGATCAGCGCCTTCCACAACGCCCAGCCTCGGGCCCGCGCCCACGTGGCGGGATCCTGACCGACGGCACTGCGGAACGTCGCCCGGCTGTCGCCGGAGAACATCGTCCACGCGATCACCAGGTCGCACGCGGGATCGCCGACACCCGACGTTCCGAAGTCGATGACGGCGGCCAGCCTTCCCTCCCTGACCAGCAGGTTGCCGCTCGCGATGTCGCCGTGGAACCACGCGGGCGGCCCGGACCAGGCGGTCTCGAGGGCGGCGTCCCAGACAGCCGATGCCCGGCCGGTGTCGATGCGGCCGTCCAGCGCGGCGAGGGCGCGGCGCGTCTCGTCGTCGTAGTGCGCCGGCGGCGCACCCCGGTAGGCGCTGTGCGGACCCGCCCTCGGCCCGTCCATCGCGTCTATGCGCTGAAGGGAGAGGAGGAAACCGGCCACGGAGGCCGCGAAAGCGGACAGGTCGTCGATGCGGTCAGGGGCGGCGGTCTCGCCCTCCAGCCACCCGCGGATCGACCAGTTGAACGGATATCCCTCCCCTGGAGCCCCCTTCGCCAGGGGCGCGGGAACGGCGACCGGTAACGACGGCGCGAGGACCGGCAGCCATCGATGTTCCTTGTCCACCGCCGGCGCGTAGCCGGCGGCGGTCGGGAGACGCACCGTCATGTCCTCACCGAGGCGGTAGGTGCGGTTGTCCCATCCATCGACCTCGACCGGCGTCACGGGCAGGTGGCTCCATTGCGGGAACTGGTCCGCGATCAGTCGACTCACCAGCGACGCGTCGATTCCAGCACGCCCGTCCGGGCGCAGGCTTTCAACCACCCCGAGAGTGTGACCGCCGTTCCCACCGCCGCGCAAAGGGTTTGGCCGGTGTCGATATGTGGGTACTTCAGATCCTCATCGCAATATTCCTGATCGTCGGAAGCGGGCTGCCCAAGTTCGCCGGCCAGAAGGACGCGGTCGAGAGCTTCACCCTGATCGGCTGTTCACGCTGATCGCCTGGGACCGCCGGGAGCGGACCCGGGACCTGGTCCTGTCCCTGCGACGCTGACCCCGGCGCCCGTACCGGACCGCCCCACCCGACCGGGTGGCCGTGTGGAATGCCCGGATCGTGCCAGGTGGGCTGTGGAGTCGTTCGCCCGGTGGGGCATATCGTCGTGTCGTCGGGTGTGGGTCGGGCAGGGTCTGGGAGGGTCTGTGGGTTACGACGTGGCGGCTGTGCGGGCTCGGTTCCCCGCGCTGGACGAGGGCGCGGCGCACTTCGACGGGCCGGGCGGGTCGCAGGTCCCCGACATGGTGGCGGACGCCGTGGCGGGCACCCTCCGCTCCGCGATCGCCAACCGCGGCGTACGCACCGCGGCCGAGCGCCGGGCCGACGCGATCGTGGTCGAGGCGCGCCAGGCGATGGCCGACCTGCTCGGCGGCACGCCGTCCGGCATCGTGCTGGGCCGGAGCATGACCCAGCTCACCTATGACATGGCGCGCGCCCTCGCGAAGCAGTGGAACCCCGGAGACGAGGTCGTCGTCAGCAGGCTCGACCACGACGCGAACATCCGGCCCTGGGTGCACGCCGCCGAGTCGCGCGGGGTCACGGTGCGCTGGGCCGAGTTCGACCCCGAGACCGGCGAGCTGGACACCGCCGCGGTCGCCGGCCTGCTCACCGGACGCACCAGGCTCGTGGCCGTCACCGCCGCGTCGAACCTGCTGGGCACCCGGCCTGACATCCCGGCGATCGCCGAGGCGGTGCACGCGGCCGGGGCGCTGCTGTACGTCGACGGCGTCCACCTCACACCGCACACCCTGGTGGACGTCGGGCGACTGGGCGCCGACTTCTTCGCCTGCTCGCCGTACAAGTTCCTCGGCCCGCACCTGGGCGTCCTCGCCGCCGACCCGGGGCTGCTCGAAACCGTGCACCCCGACAAGCTGCTCCCCGCCACCGACGTGGTGCCGGAGCGGTTCGAGCTGGGCACGCTCCCGTACGAGGTGCTCGCGGGGACGACGGCGGCGGTCGGCTTCCTCGCCGGCCTCGTACCGGGCGAGGGAACCCGGCGCGAACGCCTGGCCGGGTCGATGGCCGCGCTGGAGCGCCACGAGGAGCTCATGCTCGAACGCCTCGACTCCGGGCTCGCCGAGATCGCCGGGGTCACCCTGCACGGCTCGCCCCGGCGCAGGCGCACCCCGACCACGCTGTTCTCCGTCGGCCGCGTCCCGCCGGCCGAGGTGTACGAGTTCCTGGCGGCGCGCGGCGTCAACGCTCCGGCCGGCAACTTCTACGCGCTGGAGTGCAGCCACCGGCTGGGACTCGGCGACGCGGGGGCCGTGCGCGCCGGGATGGCGCCCTACACCGACGAGTCCGACGTGGACAGGCTGCTGAAGGGCGTACGCGAACTGGCCGGGTGTGCAGGCGAAGCAGAGTGGCCAGGTGAAGCAGAGCGGCCAGGCGAAGCAGGGTGGCCGGGGGGAAGCAGGGTGAGCAGGTGAAATTTTCAGCTCGCGGCACCCGCTGACCAGCGCTTCCCCCTCCGTCCGGAGGCGCGGCCCTGGACCACGCCTCCTTCGGGGCAGCACGATCGCCCCGAAGGAGGCGCCACGCCATGCCACGAACCCGCACCTGGGCCGCCCTGCTCGCCACGGCCCTGCTGGTCACGACCGGCGCAGCCACCGGCACCGCACGAGCCGCCGAGCTGAGCCTTTCGGTCGACCTCACAGCACCGACGCACCCGATCAGCCCGTACGTGTACGGGATGAACTTCGCCGACGAGGCGCTGGCGAAGGAGCTGCGCCTGCCGGTACGCCGGTGGGGCGGCAACGCCACCACCCGGTACGACTACCGGACGGACACCACGAACCGGGCGAGCGACTGGTACTTCGAGAACATCCCGGGCGACAACCCCGACCCCGGCGAGCTCCCTGACGGCTCGGAGACCGACCGGTTCACCGACCAGGACGTGCGCACCGGCACCGGCACGATCCTGACCCTGCCCCTGATCGGCTGGGCGCCCAAGGAGCGGGCGAAGGCCTGCGGGTTCAGCGTGGCGAAGTACGGGCCGCAGCAGTCGACCGACCCCTGGGCCCCGGACTGCGGCAACGGCGTCAGGCCCGACGGCAGCCAGATCACCGGGAACGACCCGCACGACACGAGCGTGGAGATCGGCCCCGAGTACGTCACCGGCTGGCTGGACCACCTCCGCGCGCGGTACGGCGACGCGGCCCACGGCGGCGTGCGGTTCTACAACCTGGACAACGAGCCGGACATCTGGTTCTCCACCCATCGCGACGTCCACCCCGCCGGGCCCACCTACGACGAGATGCGCGACAGCACCTACGGCGTCGCCGCCGCGGTCAAGGCGACCGACCCGGGCGCCGCCACCCTGGGACCGGTCGGCTGGGGCTGGTCCTCACTGACCCTTTCCGGCTCTGACCAGCAGAGATGCGCCATCGAGGGCTGCTGGGGCAACCCGCCGGACCAGGCCGCGCACGGCGGCGTGCCGTTCGGCGAGTGGTACCTGGCGCAGATGAGGGCGTACGAGCAGAGCCACGGCGTGCGCATCCTGGACTACTACGACAACCACTGGTACCCGCAGGGCGGCGGTGTGTTCTCCGGCGACCCCGGTGACGCGGCCACGCAGGCGCTGCGGCTGCGGCAGACCCGCACGCTGTGGGACCGCACCTACACCGACGAGAGCTGGATCAACCAGCCGGTGTACCTCATCCCCCGGATGAAGGACATGGTCGCCCGGAACTACCCGGGAACCAAGGTCGCCCTCACGGAGTACAGCTTCGGCGCGATCGGGTCGCTCAACGGCGCGCTCGCCGAGGCGGACGCCCTCGGCATCTTCGGGCGTGAGGGCGCGGACCTGGCCACCCTGTGGAGCCCGCCCGCGCCCGCCGACCCCGGCGCGTACGCCTTCAGGATGTACCTGAACTACGACGGCAAGGGGGGCCGGTTCGGCGACACGTCGGTCGCCTCCACCAGCACCGACCAGTACCGGCTCGCCGTGTACGGCGCGACGCGGCG
The DNA here is from genome assembly GCF_049674955.1 of Sphaerisporangium viridialbum. Classification (GTDB taxonomy): domain Bacteria; phylum Actinomycetota; class Actinomycetes; order Streptosporangiales; family Streptosporangiaceae; genus Sphaerisporangium; species Sphaerisporangium viridialbum. The sequence continues at coordinate 5,978,975 of NZ_CP187232.1, forward strand.
AAGCGACGGCGCGCTCACGCTGATGGTCGTCAACAAGACCGGCTCCGACCTGACCAGCCCGCTCACCGTCACCGGCAGGGCGCCGGGCGGCACCGCCCAGGTCTACCGCTACAGCGGCGCGGACCTGACCGCCATCGTCCGCGACACGGACCTGCCGCTGCGGCCCGCCCCCGCCGCGTCGTCGCACGGCACGTCCGCGACGGTGGTGTCCGCCACGTACCCGGCGAACTCGATCACCGAGCTGGTCGTCGCCGACACGGTGCCGCCCCGCGCGCCCGCCGGCCTGACCGCCGGCCACCCGGGCCCGCACTCCGTCACGCTGACCTGGCCGCCCGCCACCGACAACGTCGCCGTCACGGGGTACGAGGTCGGGCAGCAGAGCTCGGCGGGGACCACCGAGATCTCGACCACCGCCACCACGCTCACCGTCGACGGGCTGTCACCCGGCAGGCGGTACACGTTCTGGGTACGGGCGCGGGACGGCGCGGGCAACCTCAGCCCGAAGTCCCGCGCCGTCTCGGTCACCACGCCCCGCCACTAGCCGCGCCTCACCGCCTGATCAGCAGTGCGATCTGGTAGGAGCCGATGCCGACGCCGAACATGACCAGGTACGGCGTGTCGACGAGGTCCGCCACGGTGTCGAGGGTCACCGCGGCGGACGCGACGGTGAGGTTGCCGTAGCGGGCCAGCGTGTCGTGGTAGCGGGCGGGATGAAGGCGCTCCTTCCAGTGGTCGATCAGTACGTCGGAGGCCTGGTGGCCGATCACCGTGACGTCCGCCGCGGCGATCCCGTTGCGGTCGAGGAGCCTCGCGATCAGCTCGGGCGGCCCGTCCATCCCGGAGGACCGGAAGGCGTCCACGCCCGGGCCGGGCTCGATCCGGTAGGTGGGCCGGGCGGTGCCGCCGGGCTCCGGGCGGCTCGCCATGGTCATCGCGCCGTACTCGGCGCTGTGCGTGTCGGAGATCCAGTCGGCGAGCACCATGCGCGGGGACGGGCCGAGGACGGCCGCGCCCGCGCCGTCGCCTATCGTCCCCGCGTGCGGGTTCCGCCCGTCCACGTGGCGGCTCCAGTTCGACCCCACGGCCACGAGCGCCCTGGTGAGACGTCCGGCGCGCACGGCCTCCCAGGCGAGGGCGAGCCCGAGGACGAAGGTGCCGAACTCGCAGTTGAGCGGCACCACGAGCGCGTGGCGTCCGAGACCGAGGTCGCGGTGCACGCGGAACAGCCCGTTGGGGCTGACGAACTCGGGGACGGTGACGTACCCGTACAGGGCGTCGACCTCACCTGCGGGCACGCCCGCGTTCTCCAGGGCCCTGCGGCATGCCGACACCGTCAGGTCCTCGATCGCCTCCCCCGGCGCGAGGACCCGGCGCGTGCGGGCCCCGCTGAACAGCTCGCTCTCGGCCGAGGGCACGGCCGCCGTGGACTCGGCCGCCACAGCCGCCTCCGGCAGGGCCGATCCGAGCCCGGCGACGCCGATGCCGGCATGGGGCTTCCGTGTCATCGCGCGTCCCCCGCGACCATGGCGAACCTCTCGCCGTAGGGAGGGCTCACCCGGTGGTCGGTTTTGACGACGACGACCTGCGGGCGTGACCGCGCGGCCGAGGCGGCCCTGGCCTCGCGCATCGCCGCGCGGAACCCCTCGACGTCCTCGACGGGGAAGGCGTCCGCGCCGAGCGCGCGGGAGAACCGCGCGAGGTCGACCGGCCCGAGGCCGTAGTAGTCGTCGTCCAGCGGGACGGCCCCGCGGCTCTGCGCGTGCTCGCCGTGGTTCACCATCCCGAGGTAGCCGTCGTCGAGGACGACGAAGACGGCGCCGACCCGGTTCTTCGCCGCGGTCCGCACCTCGTTGCCGTTCATCAGGAACGAGCCGTCGCCGAGCAGGGCCACCGCCGTACGGGCCGGGTCGCCGATCCGGCCGCCGACGACCGCGCCGCACGACCAGCCCATGGAGGACAGGCCGCACGGGTAGAAGATGCGGGCAGGAGGGTCTATCACCAGGTAGTGCGTGGCCCACGCGGTGCAGTTGCCCATGTCGACGTAGAGGTCGTCCTCGCCGGTGAGCAGGTCGTTGAGGGCGAGCATCACCGCCGCGGGCGACACGCCGGGCCCGCCGGCCGTGGGGACCGGCCCGGGCGCCCGCCGGGGCGGCGGTATGGAGGGCACCGTCACCGGGGCCGAGCCGGGCAGCTCCCGGTACAGGGCGCGCAGGAACGTCTCCGCGTCGGCGAGGATGTGGTCGCCGCCCTTCAGGAACCGGCCGAACGCCGCGGGGTCGAGGTCGACGTGGAAGTACGTCGAGGCGGCGGTGAAGGCCCGGTCCCAGCCTCTGGTCGCCCACTCCCCGAGACCGCTGCCGATCACCAGCAGGGTGTCGATGCCCGCCGCCGCGTAGCTGGTCGCCCGCTCGACGCCCGCCATCCCGAGCACGCCGAGCGAGAGGTCGTCGCTCTCGGGGAAGATGCCCTTCCCGCGCATGCTGGTCGCGACGGGAACCCCCAGGGTGTGCACGAGCTCCCGGAACGAGGAGCGGCCGGACCGCAGCGCCTCCCTCGCACCGCTCCCGAGGAAGATCAGAGGACGGCGCGCCTCCGAGAGTGCCTGGACCACGTGCTTCGCCACCGCCGGGTCGAGGTCCATGGCAGGACGTCTCGGGGCGAGCGCGGCCTTCACGTCGCCGACCGGCATCCGCGCGAGGTCGGCGGGGACGGCGAGGTACGTGGCGCAGGGGCGCGGGCCGGTGGCGATGTTGATCGCCCGGGCGAGGACGCGCGGGAACGAGCCGGGGTCGCTCAGGCCGGTGGAGAGTCCGGTCACGTGCGAGTACATCGCGGCCGTGTCGACGCCCAGGTCGCTGCTGTCCTGGATGGCCCCGAGTCCGAACCGGTCGGTCCCGACCTGGCCGCCCACCACGAGCAGCGGGACCTGGTCGCGGTGCGCGGAGGCGACTCCGGTGAGCGCGTTGAGGGCGCCGGGCCCCGCGGTCACGAGGCAGACGCCCAGCCTCCCCGTCGCCCGCGCGTATCCGTCCGCCATGAAGGCCGCTCCGCCTTCATGGGAGGCGATGACGAACCTGATCCTCGGGTGATTCCGTAAAGCCTGGATGAAAGCGGAAATGTTGCCCCCGGGAATGCCGAAAACCGCGTCGACCCCCATGGCGTCCAGCTGTTCCAGAAGGAACTCCGCCACGGTCGCCCCACCCTCGGCCCCTGCTCTTGTGTTCCGCACGAACGTGCCTCCTGCCGAACGGACCTGCGTGTCATTCGATGACAGGGCAATTGCATGTTCGACGGGAGGCACCGGTCGTCATCCGCCAGGCTGACGGCGAATCAGCCTGAGAGCGGAGATTGACACGGCGGCGAAGGGGAAGGCGATCGGGATATGTACGGCAGACATCGGTCGCGTTTACGCCGCGCATAAACCATGTTTACGGAATATGTCGGAGCCGCCCCCTCCGAGAGGGTAATCCCTCCCGGAATATGTCGGAGCCGGTCCCTTCCGGGAGGGTAATCCCTCCCGGCACATGTCGGAGCCGACCCCTTCCAGAGGGCGATCCCTCGCGCGGTTTCATCCGGCGGGCCCCGTACGGGCGGGCGGCGGCGTCAGGCGAACATGGCGCGAAGGCCGGTCGCGAGGCGTTCGTAGTCTTCCTCGCGGTTGTAGACCTGGGCCGAGAGGCGCAGGAGGCCGGTGCCCGGCCACGCCCGCACGGCCGCCCGGCAGCCCGTCCTGCGGAAGATCTCGGCGGACAGCGCCTCGGCCCGCGCGTGGGTCTCCCCCATGCCGCCGGGCAGCCGCAGGATGCGCATCGACAGCTCGGGATCGGCCCGCCAGGGCGCCAGCCCCGTCACCTCCGCCACGATCTCCTGCCCGCGCGCGACGAGCGCGGCGTTGCGAGCCCGTACGGCGTGCGCGCCGAGGTCGCCGAGCAGGCGCGGCCCGTACGGCGCGGCGAGCCAGGCGGTGTAGTCACGGGTGCCCTGGAACTCGACGCTCCTCGGGAAGCCGTCCCCCTGGTAGAACGAGGCGATCAGCGGCTCGACCCGCTCGCGCCACGCCGGGGCCACGGCCAGCACGCCGGACGGCCTCGGCGCGAACGCCCACTTGTGCAGGTTCCCGGTCCAGAAGTCGGCGCCCAGCTCGCCCAGGTCGACCTCCAGCATGCCCGGCGCGTGCGCCCCGTCCACGATCGTGACCACGCCGAGCGCGCGGAACCCCTCCACCAGGCGGGCCACCGGCAGCAGGCGCGCGGTGGCCGAGGTGACATGGTCGAAGACGGCCACCTTCGTGCGCGGCGTGACCGCGCCGAGGAAGGCCTCAGCGGCCTGCTCGCCCGACCACTCCCCGTCCTCCCGCCCGGGCAGGGCCAGCTTGACCACCTGTGCCCCGGCACGCTCCGCGCCGCGCCGCACGGCGATCTCGACGGCGCCGTAGACGTGGTCGCCGATCAGTACCTCGTCACCGGGTGCGAGCGGCACGCTGTTCAGCGCGACCGCGACGCCCTCGGTCACGTTCGAGACGAACGCCATGCCGTCGGGCTCGCACCCGAGGAACGCCGCCACCTCGTTCCTGGCCTTGGCGATGCGGTCCAGGACCGTGGCGAAGAAGACGTCGGGGTTGAGCTCCACCTCCCGGCGGAGCTCGTCCTGCCGTTCTCTCACCTGATGCGGCACCGCCCCGAAGGACCCGTGGTTCAGGTGCGTGATCGACGGGTCCAGGCTGAAGTCGTCAATATCCACAACCCGGACATTAACCGGTCAGCCTCCGCCGCAGGCCTCCCGCCCGCCGGTTCGGGTTCCCCAGGGGAGCGCTTCTAGAAGGTGAAGGCCTGGGTGCGGACGCTGTTGTCGAAGTTGGAGAGCAGCAGCTCGGGCTCGCCGACAGTGTGGATGCCGGGGAGGCGGGTGAACAGCTCGCGGTACATGATCTTGATCTCCTGGCGGGCGAGGTTGGCGCCCAGGCAGAAGTGCGGCCCGGGGCCGCCGAAGCCGACATGGGGATTCGGTCTGCGGGTGATGTCGTAGCGGTCGGGGTCGTCGAAGACGTCCTCGTCGCGGTTGGCCGAGCCGTAGAACAGCACCACCTTGTCGCCCGGCGCGAGCCGCACCCCGCGCATCTCGTACTCCTCGGTGACGGTGCGCCGGAACTGCATGATCGGCGAGACGAAGCGGACGGTCTCCTCGATCGCGCCGCCGATGTGGCCCTCGAAGTCGCCGGCCAGCCGCTCGCGCTGGCCGGGGTTGTCGGTGAGCAGCTTGAGCCCGTGGGCCATCGTGTTGCGGGCGGTCTCGTTGCCCGCGACCAGCAGCAGGGTGAAGAACGAGCCGAGCTCCCTCGGGGTCAGCCGCTCGCCGTCGACGTTGGCGTTGACCAGTGCGGAGACCAGGTCGTCCGAGGGGTTCTTCTCGCGCTCGCGGCCCAGCTTGATGACCAGGCGTTGCAGGGCGAGCAGCGCCGCCATGTTGCGGCCCGCCATCGCCACCGTGCGCGGGAGACTCATGCGCACCCCGGTGTACGCGGTGGAGACGTCGACATGCTGGTGCACCTTTGCCCGGATGTCGTCGGGAACGCCCACCATGTCGCAGATGACGTGGATGGGCAGCCGGGCGGCGACCTGCGCGACGAAGTCACGCGGCCCCTCCTTGACCACGTCGTCGACGATGCGCCCGGCGGCCCGCACGATGTCGTCGTCGAGCTTGCCGAGCATTTTCGGCGAGAACGCGCGGGACACGATGCGGCGGAGGCGGGCGTGGCGCGGGTCGTCGAGGTTGACCATCGAGTCGCCGAACACGTGCTTCACCCAGCCGGGCGGCTCGGGGTTGGTCACGGCGGGCTCGCTGGAGAAGACCTTGGCGTTGCGGCTGGCCTCCACCACGTCGGCGTGCCGCACCAGGGCGTGGAACCCCTTGCCCGAGCGGAGCAGGGGCACCCGGCGCTCCGCGAAGAACACCGGGTGGTCCAGCTTCCTGAGCCGCGCGAAGTCGTGGTCGCGCTCGTGGGGCGGCCTGCGCCAGAACGCCAGATCCGCCAGGTCGATGCCCGTCTCGATGGCCGTCGTCACGGTCTCATCCTGGCACGGCCCTCACCGCCCCCGCCCGGGCCTTGGCCGAGCCCGTCTCAGCGGTACGGTTGCCACCGGGTGCTGAGGTCGCGGGCTCTGAAGGTTCGCATGCGGTGCTCCCACTGCGGGCGGATGCCGGGGTTGCTGCGCAGGATGGGCAGCACGCTGGTGACCAGCTTCAGCTCCCGCAGGCGGCGCAGCACCGGGAACCCGTCCCACTCGGTGACGTCCACGCCGTAATGCTTGGTCAGCATCGCGTGGTCATCGGTCGCGTAGTCGAGCCGGAGCCGCCCGACCGCGACGGGGGCGAGGTCCCACTCGCGCGGCCCGATGGTCGTGCCGTCGAAGTCGCACAGCACCGGGCCGCGAGGCCCCGCGATGAGGTTGCCGATGAACGCGTCCCCGTGGATCACCCCCTGCGGAAGTACGAAGCGGAGCCCCGCGAGCTGCTCCTCGACCTCGTCGCACTCCCCCAGCAGGAACGCGTGGTCGCCGGCGTCGAGGTCCTCTGGCTCTGCCAGGCGCTGTCGGACCTCGTCCATCGGATGCCAGCTCGGCAGGTCGGCGGGCGGGCCGGGGAGCCTGTGCAGGCGCTTGAGCAGGATGGCCAGGTCGGCGCCATCCGGCCGGAGGCCCGTCTCGGGGATGTGCTCCCACAGGGTGATCACCTGCCCGTGCAGCCGGATGGGCTGCTCCACGCCCGGCAGGAGCCGCACCGCCGGGAAGCCGTGGTCCGCCAGCCACCGGGCGACCCGCACCACGGTCTCCGCCCGCTCGCGGGCGGCGGTGGATCCGGCGATGCGCACGACCACCGGAGCGGCGCGCAGCCGGAACACGGCGTTGTTGGTGAATTTGATCAGCTCGGCCCGGGTGGGATCCAGGCCTGTCTCGGCGCACACCGCGGCGAGAAGTGAGCGGAGGTTCTCGCGGGTGAGCCCGCCCGAGGTGTCTACGGTCGCGATGCTCATACGATCTGCAAGTCCTTGATCCGCCGGCATAGCTCCCGCGCGCCCGAGTCGTGCGGCCGCTCGGCCGCCGCGTCCATCAGCGGGTCCAGACGGTCGATCGTCCTCACCGACCTGATCTGGGCCACCAGCCTCACTGCCTCGTGCCCGTTCTCCAGTCCCTCCTCGACCTCGCCCAGCCGGAGCTGCACGGTCGCCAGTCCTATCAACTCGAACACCTTGCTTCGTGCCATGTTCTGATCTCGGTTCCGTACGCTGTTGGAAAGAAGTTCGGCCGCCTTCGAGAGGTGGCCCGGATGTGTTCTGGCGAGGCTCGCGTGCGTCATGCCGCGCGCGGCCTCTATGTCGGCGTCCCCGAAGAACCGCACCCAGGCCGGTGCCGCGTCGCGGTCGGCCCGGGCGTACTCGTCGCGAGCCCGGCTGATGGACTTCAGGGCGAGCCGCTCGTCTCCCAGCAGGGCGTACGCCCAGGCCTCGTTCGCGCACAGCATGGCGACGGTGAGCTCGCAGCTCGCGTCCTGCGCGCAGATCTGGCCGAGCTGGAAGAACCGCAACGCGTCCTCCACCCGGTTCAGGTGCAGGTGCACACGCCCCATCCGGTAGAGGATGTTGGCCGCCAGCGACGGGTCCTTGGCGTGTTTCGCCTGTTCCAGCGCGCGGGCGAGATGCCTGCGCGCCGCGCCGTAGAGGCCGACGTCGAAGGACGTCCACCCCGCCAGGTTGTGCTGGTCGGCGAGCGCGCGGTGGAGGCGAAGCCCGACCTGCTCGGTGCACGTCGCCCGCAGGAGGTGCTGGGACCAGGCGAGCTGGGCCACCACCGCGTCCCGGCAGACGCCGCCGCCGTAGCGGTAGTCGAGCGCTCGGAGCGACTGGGTGACGGTCTCGACCTGCTCGACCTCCGCGTCGCCGATGTTGGCGGGAACGGGCGTGTCGACGCGCGCGAGCGGCTGGCGCCACTCGTCGACCGTCGCCACCGCGGCGCCGATGGTGACCTGCGCCGCGTGGGCCAGCAGCCGGCGTACCTGCTCGTCCTCGTCGGCGTCGTCCTGGTAGCCGGCGGCCGGGCCCCCGAGGCCCTGCGACACGTCGTCGTAGGCGAGCCCCATGTACCCGCGCGGGACGCCGAGGCCGTCGGCGATGCGCACGAGCACGTCGTACGCCATGACCTGGCGCCCGTTGAGGATCTCGGAGATCTCGGACTGTGACTGCCCGGTGAGCGCCGCGATCCTTCGCTGGGACACCCCGACGCGCTGGAGGAGCATGTAGACCGTGGCGATGTCGCGCACGGCGAGAGCCTGGCGCATCTGGGGTCGCTCCCAGATGGCGAAGCTGATCGCCTGCTCGCTCACATGCGTGACGTTCATGCTGACCTTCCGACCGTCAAGTCCGCTGACCTCTCAATTAACCCAGGTCCCAGAGGGTCCCCGAGGGGATAACGGTCGCACCTATCACCCGGGCAGATCGGTTTGGCAGATCGCCGGTAGACCGGGGATGGGTATCGGTGGCACGTCTTACCACCCGGCGCAAAGTTCCCTCACCCTGGAATCCACATCCCGGGGGGATCACCGCGCGCTTCCTCCGATTGTTCGTCGGTCGAGAAGCACAAGGAGTGATCAGCTCATGCGCGCCGAGCAACCCGTCCCAAAGGAGGCTCTCCACCACACCGGGGTCCTCGCAGAAGACCGTCCACCGGCCGGCCGGCCGCGGATCCCCTGCCAGGACACCTTCCGCGTGCTCGTCACGAGGCTGCGCGCGGGGTCCGCCTCGCGCGGCGCCCGCGCGGCCGTACGCGGAGCGCTGGCGAGGGCGGGGGTCGCCGCGGCCGGGATCGGCGACGCCGAGATCATCGTGGCGGAGCTGGCCGCCAACGCCGAGAAGCACGCGTGCGGGCCGTACGAGCTGCGCATCCACTGCCTCAGCGGCATCCCGATGTGGTGCGAGATGGTGGACGGCGAGCAGGATCTGGGCGAGATCCCCGCCATGCTCGCCTACCTGCACACGGCCGAGGAGGTCGACCTCGGCCCGTTCGCCGAGAGCGGGCGCGGGCTGTTCCTGGCCCACGCGCTGTCCGGGGGCCACTGCTACGCGTACCCGACCACGATGTCGGAGGGCGGCACGGCGGGCAAGGCCGTCGCCTTCGCCCTGCCGACTGCTTCGTGCGGGGGGAAGTGAGGCTCACCCCGAGGCGGTCACGGTGACGGTCGCCGAGGCCGACCGGTCACCCGAGGAGACGGTGAGCGTCGCCTGCCCAGGGCGCACACCCGTCAGCGTGCCGGCGGCGAGGTCGAGCACCGCGACCACGCCGTGCCGCCGCGACGCCGCCTTCGCCTCCCCCGCCGTCGCGGCGACGGCGAGTGCCCGGTCACCGCGAAAGGTGACGCTCGCGGGATACCGCAGGGGGAACGTCAGCCCGAACGCCGTCGTGGTTTCCGTGGCGGAGACCGCCTCGGCCCCTCCCACGGCGAGCGTCCCGGGCGCCGACAGCGAGAGCTTGTCGAACAGCGGGTTCACGCGCGCGGTCAGCCAGTCGCGGGTGCCCGGGCTCGGCACGCCCGCCTCCACCCTGCCGGGAGCCGGGTCCACGCCGACGAGCATCCATCCGAAGAACCCGCCCTTGTCCGGCGAGCTGTAGGGGGTCTTGCCCACCGCCGGAGTGGTGACCTCAAGGACGCCGTCCGCCCTGCCCGCGTACGCGGTGTGGGCGTGGCCGGTGAACAGCGCGACCGGCTTGCCCGCGCTCTCGCGGAAGCCGGACAGCCACTTCTCGACCAGGCCGGCTTCGAGCTGGTCGGCGAACTGCGAGCTGCCCGCGCCCGACGGGTCGCGCAGCGGGTGGTGGAAGGCCACCACCACCGACCTCACCGAACGGTCGCCGGCCGCCTTGGCCAGCTCCCTCTGGAGCTCGGGGACCTGCGACCAGTCGGAGGCCCGCAGGCCGCCCAGAGTGGTGTTCATCAGGATGAACCGCGTGCCCCTGTGGTCGAAGACCTGGTGGGCCGGCCGCCCGGTGGCGAGGAAGGCGTCCAGGGTCCCGGTCGCGGTGGCCCCGGACTCGTGGTTGCCCGGCGTCCAGTGGACGGGGATGCCCGGGGGAACGTTCTCCTTCAGGATCTGCTCGGCCAGCGCGAAGTCGGCCGGCGCCGAGTTATCCACAAAATCGCCATTTATCACGATGAAGTCGGGCTTGGCGGCGACCGCCTGCCTCAGCGCGGACGCCGCCTGCAGCGCCGCGAACGAGGACGGCCCCGCGGCCCCGCTCACGTGCAGGTCGGACATGACCGCGAAGCGCCAGCGACCCGGCGCGAGGCTCTCCTGGGCGAGGACGAACGGGTCGGGGGCGACCTCCGTCTCGACCGGCACCTCCTGTCCGACCAGCGCGGTCAGCGCGTCGAACCTCAGCTCGCCCGCGTCCTTGGCGAGGTTGGAGGTCTCGACGACGTAGAGGTTGGTCAGCGTGATCGGCTCGGAGAACCCGGCGGGCAGCGTGCCCTCGACCCACTTCCACCCCGTCCAGTCGACGACGTCGGCGAAGGTGAACGGCACGTTCGTCGTCCCCTGCGAGCGCAGGGTGGCCCGCAGCCAGTGCTTACGGCCGTCTCCGTGCACCCATGCGCCGAGCCGCCTGGTGCCGTGCGGCAGGACGAGCGGCGCGGGCTTCGCCACGGCGTACGCGGCGGAGGTGCCCGAGGTGCCGCCGAAGTCGTAGGTGAGCGCGAGCGCCTGGTTGCCCGCCGGGGCGCCGGGCCGGTCGGCCCCGCTCACGGACGCGACCGACGCGGTGGCCTTGGCGGTGGACACGCCCCAGCTCTCGGACGCCTCGAACTCCGCGAGCGACCGGCGCGCCAGCCCGACGGCGACGGGCAGGCGCGCGACCTTGCCCTGGACCGTCGCGGTGACCACGGTGCCGGCTCCGCTCGCCGACTCCAGCCCGGTGACCGTGAGCGCCCCGTCGGGCCGCTCCTCGACCTTCACCACGGCGGGGTCGTACGACAGGCGGACGTCGCGCGCGGCGACCGGCGCGCCGAACCCGTCGGCGTCGTACCCGGTGACGCGGACCACGGCGGAGTCGCCGGCCTCCAGGGTCAGGCTCGCCGCGCCGAACCGCGCGGTGGCGAGCGCGCCCAGCACGCGCAGGCCCGCGGCGCCGCTTGCCCGTCCCGCCCGGGCGGTCAGCTCGCCCTTCCCGGAGCGCGAGGCGCGCAGGACGCCGTCGCGCACCTCGCCGAGCCGGCCCGCGTCCCACCGCACCCGGCTCCCGCCGAGGTCCACCGGCGCGTACGTCTCGTCGTACCCGGCGGCGGAGACGCCCAGGGTGAGGCCGGGGAACACCCGGTCCGCCCCCGTGCGCACCGCGATGCCCTTCAGCGTGCCGGACCCCTTGGCCGCGAACAGGCCGACGCCGCTCGGGATCGGCCGCTCGCCGCCGTCGGATGGGGTGTTGACCACGCTGACCCGGCCGTCGCCGGGGAGGCGGGCCACCAGGTCGGACGAGCCGCCGCCGTCCAGCATGAACGCCTCGCGCGCGCCGAGCCGCGCGAGCAGCCTGGCCGTCTCGTCGAAGCTGAGCCCGGCCGAGAAGTTCGCCGACCCGTCGACCGTGACGAGCAGGAGCCGCCTGCCCCCCTCGCCCCAGCCGATCGCGGTGCGGGGCTTCAGCGCGTCGTTACCGGTCGACGGAGGGAAGTCGACGGGCTCGCCGTCGCGGACGAGCACCTCGCCGCTGCCGAGCGCCGTCCGCAGCTTCGCCGGTGAGTCCGTGCGCAGGCCGACGTCCAGCGTGACCCGGTCGCCGGGCCTGGCGGCGGCCAGGACGGAGGCGGCGCTCCCCTGGGCCACCACCACCAGGCCGCCGTCGGGCACCGGGGCCGTCGTGACCGTGCCGTTCACGGCGCTGACCGTGCCTCCCGTCACCACCAGCTCGGTGAGAGGCCCTGAGTGCGGGATCAGGACACGCGAGCCGGGGCCCCACTGGTCGGTGAAGACGGCGATCGCGTTCGCGGGAAGGGACGCGGAGTTCAGCGCCGCCACCGGGTGGGCGGTGCCGGCGACCGTGACCGTGCCCTCCAGCAGGGCGCTCGCGAGCCGCGCGACCTTGTCCTCGCCGACGGCGGCGACCGTGCGCGGGCCGGTGGTCGCCTTGCGCAGCTCGCCGTCCCTGACCTCGGGCCCGACGACGGCGTTGGTGTCGTTGATGTCGTAGTAGTCGCCGTTGACGGCCGCCACGGCGGCCCGCGCGTCCGCCGACCGCGAGAGCGGCCGGGTCTCCGTCAGCTTGCCGCCCACCAGGCCGACGTCCACCGCGGAGTTCGACAGGTCGGCGTTGAGCACGTGGGCCCGGGTCCACCCCTCACGCCCGAAGGTGTCGAAGCTCGTCAGCACGACGCCCGGGGCGATCGTCCGGTCGGCGCGGTCGGCCTCGACCGAAAGGCCGGGAACCGCCGTCTGGTAGCCGGGCCACCCGGTGGCATGCGCGGAACCCTCCGGGCCTGGCGCGTGCTCCGCCCGTGCCGTCCCCTGGGCGACCCCTGGGGCGGCGACGACGAGCGCCACGGCCAACGCGCGCGCGAACCTGCGCATCGCACCTCCAACGACGAACCGTCCGAACGACCCGATCTTGGCGCCCCGCCATGACGTGCCGATGACATCGCGGGGAACATCGCGATGATCATTCTCGACGGTTTGCTCCGTCCTGACAACGCCGGTGAACGCCCTCGCGACCTGGGACGTCACCCGCGAGGTCCGTTCAGGTCGCCGACGCGGGAACTTCACGCTGCTGTGGGCCGGATGTCCGGATCGAGAGGGACGATCCGGAGTATGAGTGCCTCGCGCGCGTCCAGCCTGCTCGCCACCGCGACCCTGGTGATCGTCTCCGCCGTCCACGCCTCGCCCGCCCACGCCGCCGCCACCCCGCCGGCCCGCGCCCTCGCGTGCGGCACGCCCGGCCTGGCGGTCGCCGCGCCGTACGACACCGTGGACGGCCAGACGCGCGCGGGGACGGTCACCCTGTTCCAGGGGACGTCGAAGAAGACCGTGCTCTCCCAGGGCACCGCGGGCGTCGCGGACACGCCCGAGCGCGGCGACTCGTTCGGGTCCGCGGTGGTCTGGGGCGACTTCAACGGGGACGGCTGCGCCGACCTCGCGATCGGGGCGTCCGAGGAGTTCGCGGGAACGCCGGTGCCGGACGGCGCCGACGGCAACGGCATCGTCCACCTGCTGTACGGCACCGCCCACGGGCTGGAGTCCGCGGGGACGCTCGACGTGACCCGGCTCGGCAGGGACAGGGACACCGACCGGTTCGGCGCGGCGCTGGCCGCCGGGGACCTCGACGGCGACGGGGACGACGAACTGGTGGTGGGCATCCCCGGCATGGCCGAAGGCGGCGGAGCCGGGATCTTCGGCCTGAATGGCCGCAAGCCGTACGGCAAGGGGACGCTCATAACGCAGGCGACGTCATGGGTGGCGCAGGACCACGCCGAGACCGACCAGTTCGGGGCCGCCGTCGCGGTCGGCGACTTCGACGGCGACGGGAAGGCCGAGCTGGCGGTGGGAGCGCCCGGCGACACCGTCGGCACCACCGCGGGCGGCGGCTCGGTGACGATCGTCGACCTCCAGGCCCGGCAGGCGGGCGTCTACACGCAGAACAGCCCCGGCGTGGCGGGCGAGGCCGAGAAGTACGACGCCTTCGGGTCGACGCTCGCGGCCGGGGACTTCAACCACGACGGCCGCGACGACCTGGCCATCGGCGTCCCCGGGGAGGGCCTGGACGCCTTCCAGGACGGGCCGATGTACGGCAACGGCGGCGTGCACGTCATGTACGGGACGGGCCGCGGGCTCACCGCCATCGGCAGCGAGTTCTGGTCGCTCAGGACCAAGGGCATCGGGGGCAGGAGCCTCAGCACCGACCGGCTCGGCTCGGCGCTCGCCGCCGGGGACCTCAACGGGGACGGCGACGCGGAGCTGGCCATCGGCGTCCCCGGCGCGGGCATGGTGCTCGTGCTGGCCGGCACCCGCACGGGCGGGCTGACGGCGCGGCACCACGTGATCCACAAGGGGAGGAAGGGCCACCCCGGCGACCTGTACGGCTCGTCGGTCGCGATCACCGGCTCCGGGCTCGTCGTCGGGGCCCCCGGCGCGGGGCGCGTCACGCTGATCCCCTCCGGTGTGCGGAAGGGGTCCTACACCGGACTGCGCCCGGGGAACGCCCGCCTGCTGACGGGAGAGCCCGGCGGCCTCTTCGGCTTCGCCGTGTCTTCCTGAGCTTCGCGCTCTGGCTTCGCCGTGGTCTTCGTGAGCTTCGCGCGTCTTCGTGAGCTTCGTGCGGAAGCCCGCGTGGACTCCCTCCGCCGGGCAGGCTGGTCCTCCTGTGGTCACGACCCGTGTCGCGCCGCGTGCGGTTCCGCCGCCCGGCACTGAGGCGTCGCGGGCGTGACCGGTCAGGTCAGGACGCGCTCGCCCGCGGGGACGGTGAAGGTGGCGGCGGTCTTCGCCGGGGCGCCCCTGCGGCTGATGTAGTCCAGCGTCCTGAAGTCCGCCTTCAGCTCCTGCGGGGTGGCGGTGCACATGATGTAGCCCCGGCGCTCGTTGACGAACCTCAGCTGCGGGTTCTCGGCGAGCAGCGCCGCGTCCCTGGCCGGGTCGTGGTAGCCGTCTCCGTCGCTGGAGATGGACGTGCTCACCAGTTCGACCCCGACCCGTTCGGCGTCGGGATCGTCGAAGTCGGTCACGAGGTCGGCGGCGGAGGCCACGTGGGCGTCGCCCGTCAGCACGACCGGGTTGCCCGCGCCCGAGGAGGAGAGCGCGGCGAGCAGCCGGTCGCGCTCGGCCGGGTACCCGTCCCAGGCGTCGACGTTCAGCTCCCTGCCGGGGCCGAGGTGGTAGTCGCGCTGGCCCACGATGATCTGCTGGGCGATGAGGTCCCAGGTGCCGGACGAGGAGCGCAGCCCCCCGGCCAGCCACTTGAGCTGGTCATCCCCGAGCATGACCCGCTCCTGGCCGAGACGCTCGTCGCAGCCCGACCGCATCCCGTCGTCACAGGGCTGGTCGTCGCGGAACTGCCGGGTGTCGAGCATGTGGAAGGTCGCCAGCGACCCCCACTCGATCCTACGGTTGATCTTGATGTGCAGGCCTCGCGCGACGGCGGACCTGCGCAGCGGCATGTTCTCGTAGTACGCCTGGAACCCGGCCGCCTTGCGGACCGCGAAGTCCGGGACGAGCGTGCCGGGGTTGTCCCCGGCCCAGTTGTTCTCGACCTCGTGGTCGTCGAAGATGACCACCCACGGGCTCTGCCTGTGGGCGAACCGCAGGTCGGGGTCGGTCTTGTACTGCGCGTGCCGCACCCGGTAGTCCGCCAGCGTCTGGAGCTTGCCGCCCGCGTGGCGCCGCACGTTGCCGTCCGCCGCCGTGTAGACGCCGCCGGAGTACTCGTAGATGTAGTCGCCCAGGTGGACGACCAGGTCGGGGTGCTGCTCCGCCATCCGGCGGTAGGCCGTGTAGTAGCCGTGCTCGTACTGGGCGCACGACACGGCCGCGAAGCTGAGGGAGCTCGCCGTGGTGGGGGCGGTGAGGGTGCGTCCCACCTCGGAGAGGTGGCCGTTGGCCCGGAAGCGGTAGAAGTACTCCCGCCCCGGCTGGAGCCCTTCGACCTCCACGTGTACCGAGTGCGCGGACCCGGGGCGGGCGGTCGCCGTGCCCGTGCGCACCACCTGGCGGAACCGCTCGTCGGCCGCGATCTGCCAGCCCACCTCGACGTCCCGGGCGGGCACGCCGCCGTGGCCGTCCTCGGCGAGGGGGTCGGGCGCGAGGCGGGTCCACAGCACGAACCCGTCCGCCGCCGGGTCGCCGGAGGCGATTCCCAGCGTGAACGGATCGGGCGCGGCGCGGCCCGCGCGCGCGGAGGTGGTCCACGGGGCAGGGGTGGACGCCCCGGCGGAAGCGGGCAGGATCAGGCTCCCGGCTCCCGCGGCGGCGGCGATCATGAACACTCTGCGTGAGGGGTTCTGCTCCACGGTTCAAGTGCAGGCGACCTGCCTGACCTGCGGGCGAGGGCGTGATGTCGCCCGTGTGAACAGCTGCGGGACAGGCAGGCGGACTACCCACCGTGGTTGAACGCCCGCCGACGCCGAGGCGACCTCTTGCGGCATGCCAGGCGAAGTTCGCGGGCGGGGGGATGTCTCCGGCGGTTCAGCCCACTCTTCGCTTGCCGTACAGCGAGGAGGCGAGCAGGACGCCGATGATGGCGAGGACGATCTGGATGATGAGCTCGATCCAGTCGATGCCCCTGGTGTTGGCGACCCCGAGACCGCCGGCGATCGCCGTGCCGATGAGGGCGGCGATGATACCGATCACGATGGTCAGCCAGATCGGGATGTTCTGCCGCCCGGGGATGAGGAGGCGCGCGAGCACGCCGATCACCAGACCGACGATGATCGCGCTGATAATGCCGGTGACTTGCATCTTCACCCTCCGTTATTCGGTTGTCATCCGTATTCCCACGAGAGAGGCGATCGATACGTCGGCGCAGGTCAGACGCATGAAATTTCGTATATGAGGCTTTCGCTAGTGCCCTTGATGTGCCGGTTCGTCAGGACCCGGCCAGTGCCGTCTTCAGGTCGGCGCGCAGCGTCTCCGCGTCGCGGAAGTGAACGGCGGACATTCCGGCCGACTCGGCGCCGTTGACGTTCACCAGGCGGTCGTCGACGAACACGAAGTCCCCCGGCCGGGCGCCGAGCCCCGCGGCGACCCTCAGGTAGATCTCCGCGTCCGGCTTCACCAGGCCCAGGTGGCCGCTGTAGAAACGGGCGTTCATGGTCTGGATCCAGGGCAGCCGCTCGATGCCGTCGGCCACGCAGACCGGGGCGTTCGACAGCAGCGCCACCGGGCAGCCGGAGGCTCTGAGCTCCGAGAGGATCGCGACGGTGCCCTCGTTGGCGTGGGTCCAGCTCTCGACGTCGAGGGTGACCAGGCGCTCGACCTCGGCCCCGCTCGCCCGCCTGCCGAGCACCTCCGACCAGTACGCCCCGGGCGTCAGCGTGCCGCGGTCGAAATCGAGCCGGTGCTGCCAGTAGCCCTGCCAGAAGCCGCCGGAGTCGATGCCGGCGGCCTCCACCAGGCGGACGCGGTCGGCCTCCGGCTGGGCGTGGGAGAGCACTTCCCCGTAGTCGAACAGCACCCATTTCATGATCGCGATATTACCCGACGTCATGCCTTGAGAAACGGCTCGACGTGCTCGTTCACGGCCCCGCAGCCCAGGTAGTTGCGCACCGTGTGGAAGTCGGCCCAGTCGATGTTGACCTTCTCGTCCAGGGTCACCCCGTCGAAGCGGCTCTTCAGCGCCCCGGGGATGGCGGCGATGTCGTCCTTGTCGGCGATGTTCACCCAGCGGCTCACCCCGTGGGGGCACCTGCCGCGCCCCGACCGCGGCAGTGGCTGCAGCCGCTCGAAGACGACCCCGCCCATCGCCAGCGGGCTGCCGAGCGTGATGAACAGCTCGACCGACAGGTCGGGATGCGCCCACAGTGCCTCGTACGCCACCACGCTGCCCAGCGAGTGGGCGATGACCACCTTGGGGCGGTTGCGGCGGATGGCGTCGGCGACCGCGTCCCGCGACCGCACCCTCGCCGCGGCGTCGGCACTGGCGAAGTAGGCCGCCACCTCAGGGCAGAAGTCCTCGGCGAAGCTCTTGGCGTGCGGCCCGAGCCTCAGCAGCAGCCATTCGGCGAGGCGGTGGATCAGGCCCGTCAGTGTCTCGCCCGCGAAGTTCCCCGCGCCGCCCATCTGCTTCATCCAGTCGGCCAGGACGAGCTGCGAGGCGGAGTCCATCTTCCGCAGGTCGCGCCTGGTCGCCGGGGGCGTCTCCTTGCGGAGCAGGTGGGCGTAGTACGCCACCTCGCTGACGTAGGACTGGCCGGTGTAGGGCGCGCCGCCGGTCAGCCCGGCGTGCAGGTAGCGGTCCCACTTGGCCCGCATGGCGTCCGCCGCCCCCTCGGCCGAGCCCGCGGCCTGGAAGTAGCGGTACTTGCCGATGCCGTGAACCCCCACGATCCTCGCCACCGCACGGCCTCCCAGGATTGCTGACGAACGCCAGAACGGTCGAGAGCGGTTGAGCACTCGAGGACATGGACACTTTGCCCGAGCCCGACGATCACCACAAGGACGCGCACGAGCAGGGCACAAGACAGTCGCCTGTCAGCAAGGAACCCGTCCACAAGCCCGCGAGACCACCTGACCCGAACAAATAGGTTGATCGGTGGCGGGACCTTGCGGATACCCTGGGGGAATGCCTGGTCCGCTTCACGTCCGCGGCTCGGTCGCCATTCCGGAGGCCGAGCTCAGCTGGCGTTTCTCGCGTTCCTCCGGGCCGGGCGGCCAGGGCGTGAACACCACCGACAGCCGCGTCGAGCTGAGCTTCGACCTGCTCGCCACCACCGCTCTGCCGCAGCCGCTGAAGGACCGCGCGCTGGAGCGGCTGGGCTCCCGGCTCGTCGACGGGGTGATCACCATCACCGCCTCGGAGTACCGCTCCCAGCTCCGCAACCGCGAGGCCGCCAAAGCCCGGCTGACGCACCTGATCGACCAGGCGATCGCTCCCCCGCCGAAGAAGCGCCGGGCCACCAAGCCCTCCCGCCGGGCGGTCGAGAGACGCCTCACGGCCAAGAAGCACCGCTCCGACGTCAAGCGCCTGCGCCGAGGCGACGAGAGCTGAGCGCCGCCGTCAGACGCGGCGGTCCTCCATCTCCCAGATGTGGTCGATCACGTGCCAGGCGATGCGCCGCGCGGCGTACCGGGCGGGCCACCCGCCGGGCACGAGCGGCGAGCCGTCGGAGGGCTTGCTCAGCACCGCCGCGATGTCGTCGCGCATCTCCGCCCGGGCCCCGTGGTCGCCGAGGGGGAACCGCCGGTGCCGCACCCCGATCTTGCGCGCGTACGCCCGCTCGGCCTCCACCACGTGCGCGACCATCTTGTCGCGGTCCCTGCCGCCGCCGCGCGGGCCCTTGCGCAGCTCCTCGGGCGAGACGGCCGCCACCTCGTCGAACACCTCCCAGGCGGCCCGCACCAGCGCGGTGTCGCGCTCGGCGACCGCCGCGTCCACCGCCTGCGCGTCGACGGCGGGGATCGCCGAGGGGGCGCCGAAGTCGGTGGTCGAGTCACCGGGCGCCCGCTCCACCACGGTGAACGCGTCCGGCTCGAAGGGCAGGCCGGCCCGCTCGGCGATCACGCGGTAGCGGGGCACGTACTCCGAGAGTGCCTCCATCGCGCCCTCCTCCCCTTTGGCGACGCGGCACCACCCCGGCCAGTCGTACGCGCAGGCGAAGACCCTCTTGGGCCCGATTTCCAGATATATGTCGGTCATATCGGCATACTCCCCAATAAACCTGACAGAACGCGGCAGCTATTCGATGAGATCGATGAGATCCGCCACGGACTGCACCACGCTGGAGGGCCGGAAGGGGTAACGGTCGATCTGGTCCTTGGTGGTAACCCCGGTGAGCACGAGGATCGTGTGCAGGCCGGCCTCCATACCGGACACGATGTCGGTGTCCATCCGGTCCCCGATCATCGCGGTGCTCTCGCTGTGGCCGTCGATGGCGTTCAGCGCGCTGCGCATCATCATCGGGTTCGGCTTGCCCACGAAGTACGGCTCGACGCCCGTGGCCTTGGTGATCATCGCGGCGACCGCCCCGCAGGCGGGCAGGGAGCCCTCGTTGGACGGGCCCACCGCGTCGGGGTTGGTCGCGATGAAACGGCTCCCGGCGTCGATGAGCCGGATCGCGCGCGTTATCGCCGTGAAGCTGTAGGTGCGGGTCTCGCCGAGCACGACGTAGTCGGGGCTGGTGTCGGTCAGGATGTATCCCGACTCGTGCAGGGCCGTGGTCAGCCCGGCCTCGCCGATGACGTACGCCGAGCCACCCGGCCGCTGGTCGTCGAGGAACCTGGCCGTGGCCAGCGCCGAGGTCCAGATCGCCTCGGGGGGCACCTCGAGCCCGGCGCCGCGCAGCCGCACGGACAGGTCGCGGGGCGTGTAGATGGAGTTGTTGGTCAGCACGAGGAACCGCTTGCCCGTGTCACGAAGCCTGCGGATGAACTCGTCGGCTCCGGGCACGGGGCTTCCCTCGTGGACGAGGACACCGTCCATGTCGGACAGCCAGCACTCGATCGGCTTGCGCTCGTTCACCGTTCCCCCGCGTTCGACTCCTTGGCTTACGAAACCAGGATGACAGGTATGCGGCTGACATTTCACCCGCCGCCGCCCCACCACCGCCGGCTCCGTCAGATCTCAGGGCGACGGCTCGGCTGCCCCGCTCACCTCATCGTGCGCCAGGTCTGCTCCTCGACCAGTTCCCTGCTCCGCCAGCCGGAGGGCGTGCGGACCATGCGGTGGTGGTACCAGCCGCCGCCCTGGATCACGCCGGAGGTGTCGGCGGCGACGGCCTCGCGCGAGGGCGAGAGCGTGTCGGCGAAGGACGCCGCCACGACGGCCTCGTCACCGCCCTCGAACCGGATCGACATGGCGCCGATGAGGTGCAGGCGTCCGGGCCAGTGGCGCAGCACGTCCGCGAGCCACGCCTTGACCTCCTCCCTCGGCCCCCTGACGCCTCCGGCCGACGTGTAGTCGATCAGCGCGTCCTCGGTGAACACGCTGTCGAGCCGGTCCAAGTCGCCGCTGTCCACCGCGTACGCGTAACGGGCGAGCACGTCGGCGATCTCCAGCCGATCGGCGATTTCCGTCATGGAGGTCATGCCGTCATCCAACCAAACGCTTGCTAGATTATCGAGCCCGGCGTTCTCCCGATGCCGCGTGGGATCACCATGATGCCGGTCGAGCGAGGGCCGGCCGAGACGGGGTGGCCACCCACCGCCTGGGACCTGATCTGATCGCCTACTCCCCGGGCGCCAGCGCGTCCAGCGCCTCCTCCGCGCGGCGCAGGGACGCGGCGGGGTCGGCGTCCGGGGAGCTGATGTCCGGGTCGAAGTTGAGGTCGTGGAACACCTCGGTCACCCCCGCGGCCGCCAGCGCCTCGACGTCCGACCTGATCTCCTCCGGGGACCCGGTCAGCGGCCGCCGGTCGGGCAGGCCGGCCTCACGCAGCCTGGTGACCCCCCGGACGATGAACCGCAGCGCGCCGGGATCGCGCCCGGCCGCGCGGGCGGCGTCCTTTACAATGTAGATCTGATCGCGGATGCTCGTCAGGTCGGCCCGGCTGGAGCTGATCCAGCCGTCGGCGAGCTGCCCGGCGCGCCGCAGCGCCACCTCGGCGGTGCCCCCGAGCAGCACGGGCGGCGGCGCGGGCCGGGGCTTCGGGTCCTGGTAGGACGGCGGGATCTCGTAGAACTCCCCCTTGTGGGAGATGATCTCCTCGGTCCAGAGCCGCCGCAGCACCTGGAGGTACTCCACCGCCCGGCGCCCCCTGCCCTCCATGGGCACGCCCGAGGCGACGAACTCCTCCGGAAGCCAGCCGAGGCCGAGGCCCGCGTCCAGCCGCCCGCCGGAGACGTCCTGCAGGGTGGCGAGCTGCTTGGCCAGCAGGGCCGGGGAGTAGAACGGCATGTTGACCACGGCGAGCCCGAGCCTGACCCTGCTGGTCACGCCCGCGAGGAACGACAGCGTCACGATGGGGTCCCGCACGCTGCGGTAGACCGGCCCCATCGGGTTGCCCACGGGGTACAGCAGGCGCTGGAAGGTCCAGAGCGAGTCGTAGCCGAGCTCCTCCGCGCGCCGCGCCACCAGGAGCATGTTCGCGGGCGTCGCCCACGAACCCGAGACGGGTGCCCCGAAGCCAATCTTCATGACGTCCACCCTATGACCACGGCCGTAGATTGGACCGGTGGCCGTTCGGTGCGGAGAAGTGTCGGCGATCCCCCTGAGCGAGCGGCTTGCCGAGATCGCGCGCGCCGCGGCGCGCGGCGGGGCCCGGGCGGCCGGAGCCGGGGATTCGAGGGTGCTGAAGGACACCCGCGTGACGGTGGTCCGCGCCGGCGACGTCGTGGTGAAGGCCCATCCCCCGGGCACCGACGAGGCGGCCCTGGCGGCCCGCCTCCGCGTGGCCGCCGCGCTGCCGGGGGTGCTGCTGCCGCCGCTGGACGAGCGGGTGCGGCGGGTGGGAGACCGCCTGGTGACGGTGTGGCCGGCGGGCGAGCCGGTGGACCCCGCCGACCCTGACGCCGCCCCCTGGGAGGCCGCCGCCGGGCTGCTCGCCCGGCTGCACGCCGTGCCGGCCGACGGCCTCGCCCTGCCGCCCGCCGGTGGACCGGCCAGGGTGCTGGAGGCCGTCACCCGCCTCGGCGACCTCCTGGACGGCACGGCCCCCTCCGGCGAGCCCGCCAGGTACGCGGCGGCGGCGGGCGTCATCCGGGAGGCGTTCCTGTCCCTGCCCTCCGGCGTGACGGACACCGGGCCCGGCGCCGGGATGCCGACGCACGGCGACTGGCATCTCGGCCAGATCATCCGTTATCAGGGCGAGTGGCTCCTCATCGACGTCGACGACCTGGGCGCCGGCACACCGTCGTGGGATCTCGCCCGTCCCGCCGCCTGGTTCGCGACGGGATTCCTGTCCCCCGATCTGTGGCGGCGGTTCCTGTCCGCCTACCTCGGCGCGGGAGGATCCGCCGTGCCACACGGGGATCCGTGGCGGGAACTCGATGTGCCGGCCCGCGCGTTGACGGTCCAGTTGGCGGCCACCGCGGTGGCGGCGGCGCGCACCGAGGGCCGTCCTCTGGACGATGTGGAGCACGACCTCGTCTCCTCCTGCGGGAGGATAATCCGCGCCGACGCGCCGCAGTAAGGTCGCCTCAGGCCACTCGAAGGAGACCGACTCGATGCGTTGCCCGAAGTGCCAGGGTTCCATGCGGACCTACGACCGCAACGGTGTCCACATTGAGCAGTGCGACAACTGCCGCGGCATCTTCCTGGACTACGGAGAGCTCGAGACCCTGTCCCGGGTCGAGAGCCAGTGGGCCCAGCAGCAGTACTCCGCTCCGCCGCCGCCCCCGCAGCACGGCGGGCCGGCCTGGGGCGCGCCACACCACGGCGGCCACCGAGGCCACCAACAGCGCAGCTGGGTCGGCATGCTCTTCTCCAGCTAGGCCTCCAGCCTCAGCGCGAAGTCCCCGATCGGGGTCGGGGTGACCGGTCTTCCCCGACCGGTCACCACCCACCAAGCTCGTTCACGATGTGGTGCGCCTGGTATGCGGTTAATCAGGCCATTTGTCCACGGCGCTGCGGTTCCGGTCGCCTTGACACCGTCGCGGGTCTCCTCGATCATCGACCAGATGAGCGCCCCCCGGTGGTTACCAGCAGCGCTTGCCATGACCTTCGTCCTCGCCGCGTGCAGCCCCGGTGGCGACTCCTCGCGACCGTCGCCGGGCGCCTCCACGGGCGAAGATTCGGCCGAGGGCACGCCGTCGGCGAGTGCCTCGGCCGGCACGTCCCCCGAGGAGTACCGCGCGGCGCTCGCGGCCGCGGCCGGGCCGGTCGGGTCCTCCCTTGGCGGGCTGGCCAAGTCCCGCTCCCTGAAGTCGCTGAACCAACGGCTCCAACGCGCCGAGAGCGCGGTCGCCGACGCGGTGGAGCGGCTCGGCACGGTGACGCCACCCTCAGAGATCGCGGCCGAGCACGCGGACTACGTCGCCGCGCTGCGCGGGCTGGAGGGCGACCTCGGCGGCCTGCGCGACTCGGTCGGCGGCCGGAAGCTGTGCACGTCATCGGCCGTCCTCGCCCGGCTCGGCAAGGCCGAGGGGTTCGGCGCCACCAAGTCGGCGGGTGGCGACCTGGCGGCCAAGGGCGACTACCCCGCGGACGTCGTGAAGCTGAGGACACCAAAGGAGCTCAACCGCCGCCCCGCCAACGGCTCGTTCCTCCGTGCGGGCAGCCGCAACGGGAACGGCCGCCTGACCGTGGACAACGGCGGCAAGTCCGACGCCGTCCTCACCCTGGTGCGCGGCAAGACCAAGCTGACGAGCTTCTACGTCCGCAAGGGCCGCAAGGCCACCGTCACCGGCGTGCCCGACGGCATGTACAAGGTGTTCTTCACCGGGGGCGTCGACTGGGACAGGGCGACGCGGTCGTTCACGCGCAACTGCTCGTTCGAGCGGTTCGAGGACTCGGTGAAGTTCAGGACGATACGCAGCGCCACCATGATCCAGTACAGCACCTGGACGATCACGCTGCAGCCGGTCGTGGGCGGCAACGCCAAGACCAGCGAGGTCGACCCCGACAGCTTCCCCGCCTGATCCCACTGTCCGGTGGAGGTGGCTACTCGACCGGCTACTCCACCGGCTATTCGACCGGGCGGAAGACGAGCAGGGATCGGGGGCGTTTGCGCAGGACCACCGCTCCCGGGGCGGTGAAGGTCTCGCCGTCTCTGGCCAGCCGCACCTCCGCCTCCGCGCCCGGCGGGGAGGCGACCCGCACGGTGTCCGCGCGCCACTGCAGGTAGTGGCGCGACAGCCCCACCCCGCCGAGGATCGTGCTCGCCATGGCCCGCAGGCGCGGCAGCCGCGAGGCCGCCGTCAGCAGCCGGATGTCCAGCACGCCGTCCTCCAGCCTGTCCCTGCGGGTCGGCGCCACGCCACGCGACTCGTACGCGCAGTTGCCCGCGAACAGCAGCCAGACCTTGCGGCGCACGCCGTCGACGACCAGCTCTCCGGGACGGCGGTTGTGCATGAGCACGTCGGCCATCGCCAGCACCAGGGCGGGCCACTTGCCGACCTTGCCCTCCCAGTCCTCGCGGCGGTCGACGACCAGGGGGTAGATGCCGAGGCTCGCGGTGTTGAGGAAGACCCGCCCCGCGACCTCGCCGACGTCCACCGCGACCACGTGCCCCGAGCGGTACGCGGCGGCGGCCTCCTGGATGGTCTCCAGACCGAGCGTCCGGGCGAAGTGGTCGAGCGTGCCGGCGGGGATGGGCAGCAGCGGCACCCCGTGCTCCAGCGCCGCCTGTGCCCCGCAGTTCATCGTCCCGTCGCCGCCCGCGACGGCGAGCACCTTGGCGCGCCCCGCGGCGTCCTGGAGCGCCTTCATCAGGTCGTCGCCCGGCTCGGCCTCGACGACCTCGGCCTTGGGCAGCGCCTTGCGCACGGCGGCGGCCGTGCTGGGGTCGCGTCCCGCCGCGTTGTTGACCACGGCCACCACGCCCTCGCCGTCGGGGTCGAAGTCGCCCAGCGGCGCGGTCGTGGCGACGCGCGCATCCCCGATGACGGTCTGGCCCGGCCAGAGGCGCTTGGTCACCAGCGCCGCCGTCACACCGAGCGCCATCCCTGCGAGCACGTCCCCGGGGTAGTGGACGCCGGTGTAGACGCGGGAGAAGCAGACGGCCCCCGCGGTCACGGCGACGGGCACGGCCACCCTGACCGGAGCCTCCATCGCCACGGCGGTGGCGAACGCCGCCGCGGACGCGGAGTGACCCGACGGGAACGAATGGGAGGACGGGATCCTGCCGAGGCGCGCCAGCGGGAAGTCCACGATGGACGGCCGCGCCCGGGCGAACGCCTGCTTGCCGAGCAGGTTGACCACGGGGCTCGCCAGGCTGATCGCGAGGAGCCCGCGCGTGGCGGCGCGGCGCATCTGCCTGCGGCCGGTGAACGCGAGGCCACCCGCGACGGCGGCCCAGAGCAGGGAGTTGTCGGCGGCCCGCGACAGGCGGGGTATCACGTGGTCGAACCCGGGCAGGTGCGCGGCGGCCACCGACCTGAACAGGCGCCGGTCGAGCTCGCCGAGCCGCTTCTTGATCCTCATGATGTCGTCAGTGGCGTTCCGCATGCCTTCGTTAGTGCCCAGGGAATTCGCGGGCAGTCACCGCCCGTAGAGATCGGCCTGGCACGTTCGCGCATGTCGCCGGGGGTCGGGCCCGTCATCCGCCGTACGTACGGATCGTCCGCGCGTCAGGGGAGAGGGCGGCGGCCTGGGAAGCCGAGATCGCTCCGGTGGTACCAGCCGAGCCCGGTCTCGCCCTCGATCCAGCACAGGCGGACCGACACTCCGCCGAGGAAGGAGGGGAAGTCCACGAGCACCGGCGCGATGCCCTTGATCTCGATGCCCTGCTCCTCGAACCAGCTCAGGATGTCGGCGACGCGCGCCTCGAAGCCCTTGGCCTCGGGGATGCCGCCGAGCGCGGAGTGCCCGGAGCTTCGCAGGTCGTGGCTGAGCTCGGCCAGATCGGCGCGGATGGCGACGACCTCTCCGACCTTTTCCCGTACGAGCGGCATGAGGCTCCGCGCCTCGTCCACCGTGAAGGTCCTGTCCACAACCGGAACGCTATCCCCCGCCGGGGCCGGGCGCGTCACCGCCGAGGGCGTCGCGGAGCACCTCGTCGACGTCGAGCTCCAGCACCCACGCGTCCAGCCCCCCGTAGGCGTGCGGCCGTCGTGCCGGGGCGCCCGCCCGCTCGGCCCGCACCTGGCTGAACGCGGCGCCGAAGAACCTCTCCTCCCCCACAAGGCGGCACAGCCCGATCACCTTGGCATACAGAAGCGGAGCCTCCCCCGAGCCCGAACCCGGACCCGCGCCCGGCACCGGGTCGTGCTCGGCCGGTGGCGTGGAGTGCTCCCCGAGCGCTCGGGCCACGGTCTCAGAAAGCACCGGATCACTGCTCACGCCCACCTCCCGTAACCAAGTGTGTCGCCATGGTGACATCGATGGGTCTGCCCGGAGGCCGTAAGCCTCCGGGAGGGAGAGATTTCTTCTACCGCGGATCATGCCCGTACGCAGAGGAGTAAGTCGTTATCTCGCAGGCCCCGGGACGCCCAGGCCCGGCGCCGCAGGGCTTTCGGCCGGCCGAGCGCGATGTGGCCGGCGAGGGACTCCTCGGTGTGACGGGCGGGGGGCGGAGGGAGTCAGGTGGGCAGGCGGGCCCGGTGGACGCGCCTGGCCTCGTCGATCAGGCGCAGGTGGTCGTCGAGCTGCTCCTTGGTGTCGAGCCGCGCCCGGTCCATGATCAGCCGTTCCAGCAGGTCGAGCCATTCGAGGCACCAGTGGATGTCCTCGGCGCGGGCTACCCGCCGGCCGCGCACGTCCACGTACACCGGGCTGGTGTGCGCGAACACCTCGGTGAACAGCGACCGGGGGTGGGGGCCGCCCTCGGCGAGGGCAACGACGTAGGTCGGCGCGCCGACGGTGAGTTCCGCCGTGAGCTCGCCGGGCGGCCCCTCGGCCAGCACGCCGTCCGCCGTGCGGATCGACAGCCGCTCCACCTCAGGGCCGATGACCCGCACCCTGACCCGCACCCGGTCGCCGGGGGCTCGGTCGATGGTGTCCCCCGGCCCGTGGCCGTCCACGGTGAGCTCGACGAACGGCCCCGTGGTCGCGAACGTGCGCCCGCGCCGCACCGCCTCGGCGTAGGAGGCGGCGGTCAGCGGCCCCTCAACCCTGGCGTACGTGCGCTCCCAGCCGGGCGGGCTCGCGACCATCTCCATCCGCTGGCGGGTGAACGACAGCATCGAGTCGGTGCCCGCGACGGCGGCCAGGCGGTTGCCCGCGCCGAGCAGCCGCCGGTACACCGCCGACGACCCCTCGGCCGAGGAGAAGTGCAGCACCTCCATGGTGTCGACGAGGCCGAGCGCGGCGTCGACCACCGCCGCCCGCGCCGTGCACGCCGGCCGGCCGGTGCCGATGACGTCTTCAGGGGTCTCGACGGGCGAGTGGAAGGCGTGGGCGTAGCCGACGATCGCGCCGAGGCCCCGGAGCTCCTCGCACGCCGCGCTCGTGGGCGGCCAGTCGGGCGTGCCGGCGAACCCGCTGTGGTAACGGCCGGGCGGGGCGGTCAGCCCGAAGGCGTGCAGGTGCCCGAGCAGGTCGTTGCGGTACTCGACGCCCATGCGGGCGACGTGGGTGGCGTCCGACCACGGCAGGTCCTCGCCCGCCCAGTGCTCCAGCGCCTCCCGGTCGAAGACGCGCGGGCCTGACACGTTGGCGGCGAGCAGATTGAGCACGTGCAGGTCCTCGCCGTGCTGCATGGCCGCCGCCGTCGCCGGGGCGGCCACGACGTCCCCGACGAAGTTCAGGTGCACATGCAGGTCCCCGCCGTACCATCCCTTGGCCGCCGCGTCGTACAGCCGCGCCGGGGCCGACTCGACCAGGGTCTCGCCGCGGGGGGTGACGGCCGTCTCGGCGAAGCCGTACTCCATCCCCCGCGCCACCCGGACGCTGAGCGGCTCGGCGGGCACGTCGAGCACGAGGTCGTCGCCGTGGAAGTACGGCAGGCCGTGGTAGTCGCGTCTCGGGGGCGCGCCGTCGGGGTACCAGCCCTGGCCGTCGGCGCTCCACACGCTCCACCGGCACGGGAACCCCGCGCGCACCCGGAGCCGCGCCCTCGGCGCGAGGCGGATCCGCCCGCACAGGCCGACCCGCTCGCCTCCCGCGGTCACCTCGGTCGCGCTGTCCAGCTCGACCAGCCGCGCCCCGCCGGGGGCGACGCGGTACGCCCACCCGCCCGCGCGGACCTCCGCCTCCGTCTCGCGGCCGTTGTCGATCAGCAGCGCCACCGGCACCGGCGGCCCGCCGTACCCGCCGTGCCCGGCGGGCGTCCGGGCGTCCTGCCCGGAGGCGGACGTCCGGCCGTCCGGTTCGAGTGCGGTGCGCGGGCGGACGTCCAGCCGGTGCCCGCCGGGCGTGAGCCGCAGCACCGCGAGGCCCTCGGGCGGATCCCCGGCGGGCCCCTCGGCGAGCGCGTCCCTCAGCACGATGTCGAAGTCCAGCTCGCGCACCCGTTCCTCGTGCTCGGCGGCGGTGGCGTCCGGATGCTCGGCGCGTACCCGCTCGGAGGCGGCGCGGAAGAACGTCTCCTCGTCGACGAACCGCGACGGGCTCATCGACCTGACGTACGCGATCGGGGGCTCG
The DNA here is from genome assembly GCF_049674955.1 of Sphaerisporangium viridialbum. Classification (GTDB taxonomy): domain Bacteria; phylum Actinomycetota; class Actinomycetes; order Streptosporangiales; family Streptosporangiaceae; genus Sphaerisporangium; species Sphaerisporangium viridialbum. The sequence goes on from NZ_CP187232.1 coordinate 6,007,831, forward strand.
CCCCAGCTCATCCCATGCTCGGCCAGCGCCTCGCGGTACTCCCCCAGCGCCCTGGCCACGACGTCGGGCAGCATCGGATCGTCGGTCATTGTGGTCCTCCCGTATCGCCCCGTTGTGCGGCAATGGTCACACCGGCGGGAGGTCCCGGCGCGTGGCGGCGTGGAGCCGGGTGAGGTTTCTTCCCACCCTGGATCGCCTCTGTACATAGCCGGATGAAGCACCTGGCAGGGTCTCCAGGGACGAGGGCTCCTCGGTGTCGCCGCACTGTCCGCCGCATCGAGCCCCAGCACCCCGCGGCGCGCCCGAGCGGGGAACGCGAGGACCGATAGCCGCCAGCGCCCTCGCGCGCGCACGGGCAGGGTGGTCACATGACCACCACCACGACCACCGGGTTCCGTATTCACGTCATCTCACCTGAAGTGCTGGGGAAGGTTCGGGCGGGCGCGGGCGACGCTTCGGGCCGTCCGGCCGAGCGCCTCCCGGCCGAGGGCGGGGAGCCGCTGCGCTGCTGCCTGCGCGACGCGCGGCCGGGCGAGGAGCTGATGCTCTTCGGCTACGAGCCGGAGATCCCGCCCAGCCCGTACCGCGAGATCGGCGCCGTGCTCGCGCACGCGCGCGCCTGCGCGGGCCCGGCGACCCCCGAGAGCTACCCCGGGGACTGGTACGGCCGCCCGCAGGTGCTGCGGGCCTACGACGACCGGGGCTGGATCCACGACGCCACCCGGGTCCACGACGGCCGGAACCCGGAGGCGGTGATCGCCGAGATGCTCGCCGAGCCCGGCGTCGCGCGCATCCACAGCCGCAACGTCTCCTACGGCTGCTACATGTTCGAGATCACCCGGCCGGACTGACCCCGGCCCGCGCGCGGGCGGGCGGCTACCGGCCGTCGCGGCCGAAGGCGGCGAGCAGGCGGTCGGCGGCGAGGGCGGGGGTGAGGGTGCCCTCCAGCACCTCGCGCTCGACCTCGGCCGTGATCGCCGCCACCTCGGGGTTCTCCTTGAGCCTGGCGAGCAGCCGGTCGCGCACGAGGGTCCAGGTCCACCCGACCTGCTGGCGGCGGCGCTTGGCGGCCAGCTCGCCGGAGGACTCCAGAAGGTCCTGGTGGCGGACGATGTGCCGCCACAGCTCGGAGAGGCCGGTGCCCTCCTGCCCGCTGCAGGTCAGCACGGGGGTGTTCCACGTGCCGCCGCCCGCCCGCAGCAGCCGCAGCGCGCCCGCGAGCTCCCTCGCGGCCTTGCGCGCGTCCATCTCGTGGGAGCCGTCGGCCTTGTTGACCGCGATCACGTCGGCCAACTCCAGCACGCCCTTCTTGATGCCCTGAAGCTGGTCGCCGGTCCTGGCAAGGGTGAGGAGCAGGAAGGTGTCCACCATCTCGGCCACGGCGGTCTCGGACTGCCCGACGCCCACGGTCTCGACCAGGACGGTGTCGAACCCCGCCGCCTCGACGACCACCATGGCCTCGCGGGTGGCCTTGGTGACCCCGCCCAGGGTGCCGGAGGTGGGCGAGGGGCGGATGTAGGCGTTCGGGTCGGCCGAGAGCCTTCCCATGCGGGTCTTGTCCCCGAGGATGCTGCCGCCGGTGCGGGTCGAGGACGGGTCGACGGCCAGCACGGCGACCCGGTGCCCCTCGCCGGTCAGGTGGACGCCGAGCGCGTCGATGAACGTCGACTTGCCGACCCCCGGCACGCCGGTGACGCCGACCCTCCTGGCCTTGCCCGACAGGGGGGTCAGCTCGACGAGCAGCCGCTGGGCCAGCTCGCGGTGGTCGGCCCGCGAGGACTCCACCAGCGTGATCGCCCGCGCGATCCACCCGACGGAGCCCTCCCTGACGCCCTGGACGTAGTCCTCAAGCCGTGGCATGGCCCAACCGGCCGGACAGGTCGCGCAGCAGGTCGAGGGCGGCGTCGGCGATGACCGTGCCGGGCGGGAAGATCGCGGCGGCGCCGGCCTCGCGCAGCGCGCCGAAGTCGCCCGGAGGGATCACCCCGCCCACGACGATCATGATGTCGCCGCGGCCGAGCGCGGCGAGCCGGTCGCGCAGCTCGGGCACGAGCGCGAGGTGGCCGGCCGCCAGCGAGGAGACGCCGACCACGTGCACGTCGGCCTCGACGGCCTGGCGCGCCACCTCGGCCGGGGTCTGGAACAGCGGGCCCACGTCCACGTCGAAGCCGAGGTCGGCGAAGGCGGTGGCGATGACCTTCTGGCCACGGTCGTGCCCGTCCTGGCCGATCTTGGCGACCAGGATGCGCGGCCTGCGGCCCTCCTCGCGCTCGAACGCGGCGCAGGCGCCCCTGACCTTCTCGATGCCGGCGGCGTCGCCCGCCTCCTCGCGGTACACCCCGGAAATGGTACGGATCTGGCCGGCGTGCCGCCCGAAGACCTCCTCCAGCGCGTCGGAGATCTCGCCGACCGTGGCCTTGGCACGGGCGGCGTCGACGGCCAGGGCCAGGAGGTTGCCGTCGCCCGCCGCGCCGCGGGTGAGGGCCGCGAGGGCGTCCCGGCAGGCCTGGTCGTCGCGCTCCTCCCTGAGGCGGCGGAGCTTCTCGATCTGCTGGGCGCGCACGGAGGTGTTGTCGACCTTGAGCACCTCGATGTCCTCGTCGGACCCGGCGCGGTACTTGTTGACGCCGATCACCGGCTGCCTGCCGGAGTCGATGCGCGCCTGGGTGCGGGCGGCGGCCTCCTCGATGCGCAGCTTGGGCAGGCCAGCGTCGATGGCCTTGGCCATGCCGCCCGCCTGTTCGACCTCCTGGATGTGCCCCCACGCCTGCCGCGCCAGCTCGTAGGTGAGCCGCTCGACGTACGCGCTGCCGCCCCACGGGTCGATCACCCGGCAGGTGCCCGACTCCTGCTGGAGCAGGAGCTGGGTGTTGCGGGCGATGCGGGCGGAGAAGTCGGTGGGCAGCGCCAGCGCCTCGTCCAGGGCGTTGGTGTGCAGGGACTGTGTGTGCCCCTGCGTCGCCGCCATCGCCTCCACACAGGTGCGCACGACGTTGTTGAAGACGTCCTGCGCGGTCAGCGACCATCCGGAGGTCTGGCAGTGGGTGCGCAGCGACAGCGACTTGGGGTTCTCCGCGCCGAAGCCCTTGACGAGCTTGGCCCACAGCAGCCGGGCGGCCCTGAGCTTGGCGACCTCCATGAAGAAGTTCATGCCGATGCACCAGAAGAACGACAGGCGTGGCGCGAACGCGTCGACGCCGAGCCCTGCCCCGACCCCCGCCCGGAGGTACTCGACCCCGTCGGCCAGCGTGTAGGCCAGCTCCAGGTCGCACGTGGCCCCGGCCTCCTGGATGTGGTAGCCGGAGATCGAGATGGAGTTGAACTTCGGCATCCGCTCGGAGGTGTACGAGAAGATGTCCGAGATGATCCGCATGGACGGCTCGGGCGGGTAGATGTAGGTGTTGCGGACCATGAACTCCTTGAGGATGTCGTTCTGGATGGTCCCCGCGAGCTGCTCGGGCGCCACCCCCTGCTCCTCGGCGGCCACGATGTAGAGCGCCAGCACCGGGAGCACCGCGCCGTTCATGGTCATCGACACGCTCATGCGGTCGAGCGGGATGCCGTCGAAGAGCTGCCGCATGTCGTAGATCGAGTCGATCGCCACGCCCGCCATGCCGACGTCGCCCGCCACGCGCGGGTGGTCGGAGTCGTAGCCCCGGTGGGTGGCGAGGTCGAAGGCGACGGAAAGGCCCTTCTGCCCGGCGGCCAGGTTGCGCCGGTAGAAGGCGTTCGACTGCTCGGCGGTGGAGAACCCGGCGTACTGCCGGATCGTCCACGGCTGGTTGACGTACATCGTCGGGTACGGGCCGCGCAGGAACGGCGCGATGCCCGGATAGGTCGACAGGAAGTCCAGCCCGTCGAGGTCCTCGGCGGTGTAGAGCGTTTTGACGCCGATGCCCTCGGGGGTGTCCCACGTCAGGTCGGACGGACTCTTGCCGACCTGCTCCTGCACGGCCCGCGCCCAGCGGTCGAGGCCGGGGTCTCCGTCTGGAGTCCCCTGGTTCAGGGGGATCCCTGAGAAGTCGGGAATCATGGGGTCACTCCCAGATCGTCGAACGTGGTGCGGAGCACTTCGAGCACGTCGCAGCCGGCGTGGAGGACGGCGTCCACGCCCTCGTGGCCGCCCTTCCCCGCCAGCCAGATCCTTCTCGCGCCCGCCCGCCTCAGCTCGGCCGCGACCGCCGCCGCGTGCTCGGCGTACAGCGCGTCGCTGGAGCACAGGCACGCGACCGTCGCGCCGCTGCGCCGGAAGGCCCCGGCGATCTCGGCGGGGTCGGTGCCCGGGCCGCTCAGGACGGTGGCGATGCCGCCTGCCTGGAAGAGGTTCGCCGCGAACGAGGCCCGCGCGGTGTACGCGGCCACCGGGCCGATCGTCGCCAGGAAGACCTCGGGCCTGGCCTCGGCCCGGTCGGCGGCGTCGCGCAGCTCCTCGAAGCCCTGCGCGTAGTGCACCCGGGGCAGGCCGCCGCCCGGGGGCTCCGGAGCGGGCTGCCGGGAGGGGCGCCGCTCGGCGAGGTCCGGGAACTCGCTCACGCCGGTGATCGGGTCGCGGCGGCGGGCGATGCCCGCGGAGCGGCGCGCCCAGGTGGCGGCGAGCCGCTCGGGGATCAGCCGGTCGAGGGCCGCCTCCGCGCCGCCCGCGCGCTCGATCTCCTGGAACCACTCCCAGGCCCTGCCCGCGAGGTCGGCGGTGAGCCGCTCGGCGTACCAGGAGCCGCCGGCCGGGTCGACGACCCTGGCGACATTGGCCTCCTCGACCAGCAGCGACTGGGTGTTGCGCGCGATGCGGCGGGCGAAGGCGTCGGGCAGGCCGAGGCGGACGTCGAAGGGCTGCACGGTGACGGCGCCGGCGCCGCCGATGCCGGCGCCGAAGCAGGCGAGCGTGGTGCGGAGCATGTTCACCCACGGGTCGCGGCCGGTCATCATCGCCGAGGAGGTGACCGCGTGCTGCGCCTGGCCGCCGTGCGCGGGGACGCCACAGGCCTCGGCGACGCGCGACCAGAGAGTGCGCGCGGCCCGGAACTTCGCGATCGTGAGGAACTGGTCGGCCGTGGCGGCGTACCGGAACTCGATCTGCCCGAACGCCTCCTCCACCGGCAGGCCGGCGCCGGTCAGCGCGCGCAGGTAGGCGACCCCGGTGGCGATCGAGCAGCCGAGCTCCTCTGCGTCGGACCCGCCCGCGTCGTGGTACGGGGTGGCGTCGACGGTGATCGCCCGCAGGGAGGGCACCTCGCGGGCGCGCCGGGCGAGCTCGACGGCCACGGTCATGTCGGCGGGCGCGCCCGTCCTGGCCCGCAGGCCGAGGGGGTCGGCGCCGAGGTTGCCGCCCGCGGGGGCGATGCCGCGCTCGGCCGCGAGCCGCAGGAAGATCTCGGCGGCCTCGCCCGTGCGGGCTCCCGCGTCGAGCACGACGGGGGCGAGGTCGAGGTAGACGCCGTCCAGGACGCGGGGCAGCGCGGCCGGGTCGAGCCCGCCGTCGCCGAGGACCAGCCAGACCGAGGTGACGCCGTTCTCCAGGTCGGTCAGCACGGCCTCGCGGGCGACCGCCGGGTCGGGGTGGGCGTGGCGCTGGCGCACGTCCCAGCCGGACACCGCTCCGCCGGCCGGGCGGGTGCCCCGCGTGTAGGGGGCGAAGCCCGGCACTCCGGAGTCGCCGGGCAGGTCGGCCGCGTCGTACAGGGGCTGGAGGGTCACGCCGTCGTAGGTCGTGAACCCCAGCGCCTCCTCGGGGGAGCCGGCCTCGGCACCGGACCTGCGCAGCACGCCCAGGGCGAGTCGCCGCCAGTCCTCCCGCGTGCCCGGCGGAAACCCTGCGGCCGGATGGAGTTCCTCAGGCTGCACAGTCATGTCACGGATCGTAGGCGCTGACGATCCGGGACCACACTTCGGGGACCCCTCTGGCGGGTCTCAGGCGATCGGGGCCTCCCAGGCGGCGTCCCAGGTGTCCTTGCCGACCACGCCGTCGACGTCCAGGTGCTGCTCCCGCTGGAACCGGCGGCACAGGTCCCGGGACGCCGGCCCGTACGCGCCGTCCACGTCGAGGGTGAAGCCGCGCTTCTCCATCTGGGCCTGCCAGGTGCGCACGTCCTCGCCGCGCATGACCGGCGGGTACTTCAGCAGCCTGCCGGGGAACTTCGGGTGCTCGGCGGGGCCCGGGTCGGTGGGGCCGGTCGAGCCGCCGGGGCGCGGGGCGCCCTTCTTGACCCACGCGTACAGCGCCGTGCCGGGGCAGTCGGTGGAGTAGCCGTCGCGGTGGCCCTTGATCTCCTTGCCCGCGCCGCCCTTCTCGCGCAGGTAGTCGATGGCGTCGAGGATGCCGTGGAGCATGCCGTCGGGCGGCTGCGTGAGGCCGGAGTTGCCGACCAGGCCGAGGACGGCGTAGTGGCCGGTGTTCAGGCCGGGCCCGTTGGCGGCCGGCAGGTGCCCGGGGCCCCGGCCGACGAAGACCTTGCGGTGCGGGCAGGCGACCATGCTGTAGCCGATGTCGAGCCAGCCGTTCCCGTCCATGTGAAAGCTCTGGATGGATTTCACCATGGCGACGCACTTGGCGTGGTCGTCCACGATCGAGGGTTCGACGCGGCCACCGGTGTAGTGGACCTTGACGCCCTTTGTGGAGGTCAGCGTCGTATAGGAGCCACGCGGGGCGCGGGCCCCCCAGTCTTTACGCGTCACGAGGTCGATGGCCACGAACTTCTCCCAGGGGGAACGACATTCAGGACTGATGGACCACTGTCCTCCCACAGGGCGGCCAAACCAGCCCTTCGCGGCTCGCAGTGGACCGATCCGCGCGACCAACCCTAACCATGGACACATGACCACATGACGGGTTTGCCGATGTCTCTTTAGCACATCACATTGATTTAACGGGCTTCCCGGGAAAATACGTGGACTCCACACGCCATGGGCCTGAATCATGAATATATGTCCGTTGTGGAGGAGGTTCGTTTCCCCGCCGCCGAAGCCCTGCCCATGAAGGTGTGGCTCGACGACGGCGACTCGCCGATCGATGTCATCGACGCCCTCGCGCTGTCCCCGTTCGCCACCGGGAACCAGCCCTGGGCACGTTCCACCAACCTGGAGCGGGTGCGTCCCGACGCCCCGCTGATGCCGGCGCGTGCCCGGCTGACCCGCGCCGCGAGGGAGGACGACGGCCGCGACTCGCGCCTGGCGTGCGGGGACGGCTGGACCCTCAGGGTGGTGCGGTTCCGCAACCGCTCGGCCGTGCTCACCGTGACGGCGGTCAGCGACGAGCTCGCGCGCTCGGTGCTGGAGGAGTCCGTCAAGGACGCGGTCGAGCCGCCTCCCCAGGATGCCGGCCACGTCGACATGGGTTTCTGGTGGACGGGCGCCCACGGGCCCCGCCGTACCCAGCGGCCGATCACCGCGCCGCGCTGGCCGGCGATCAGGGCGAACTACTCCCGGGTCGCGGGCGAGGCGCTCCAGAGCCTCATGGCGGTGACCCCGTCCGACGTCAACGGGCGGCTGATCCTGCTGCACGGTCCTCCGGGAACCGGCAAGACCACGGCCCTGCGCGCCCTGGCCAGGGAGTGGGCCGAATGGTGCCAGGTCGACTGCGTGCTCGACCCCGAGCGGCTGTTCTCCGACCCGGGCTACCTGATGGAGGTCGCCGTCGGGTACGACTCCGACGACGAGAACCACCGCTGGCGGCTGCTGGTGCTGGAGGACTGCGACGAGCTGATCCGCGCCGAGGCCAAGGACGCCACGGGCCAGGGGCTGTCCCGCCTGCTCAACCTGACCGACGGCCTGCTCGGCCAGGGCAGGGACGTCCTGGTGGCCGTGACCACCAACGAGGACCTCGCCCGGCTGCACCCGGCCGTCGTGCGACCGGGACGCTGCCTGTCGCAGATCGAGGCGGGCCGCCTCTCCGCCCAGGAGGCCGCCGCGTGGCTGGGGTCCTCCGAGGGCGCCGGCCCGTCGGGGGCGACGCTGGCGGAGCTGTTCGCCCTGCGCTCCGGGCGGGCGCCCGCGGGCCCGGCCGCGCCCGCCGAGGCCACCGGCCTGTACCTCTGACCGGGCGGTCGCCACCGGGCACCTTCCCCCGGCCTCTGTCCGGGCGGTCGTGACACGGTGCCTCCCTCCGGCCCGCCGGGGGGAGGTCAACCGTTCCCCCAGAACGGGCCGGCCAGGCCGAGCTCGTGGAAGAGCGCGCGGGCCTCGTCGGGGGTGCGCCTTCGGTACTCCCTGGTGAGCCGCCCGGCGTACCACCGGGTGGCGAGCAGCCACAGCGTCCGCATGTCGAGGATCACGCCCCGGGGGTTGCGGCTCTGGCGCAGCCATCGCCCCACGTGCTCCTCCGAGCAGAACAGCGACTGGTGCCCGCAGGCGAACATCACGTCGTCCCACATGCGCGGGATGGGCACCAGGAAGTGCGCCACCAGCTCGGCCGTCGGCGGCTCGTCCGGGTACACGTCGAGCGCCAGCGCCCTGCCGCAGCCGGGACAGTGGGTCGCGACCATGCAGTCCCGGCCGATCAGCGCGGGGATCGCGAACGAGTCCCAGGCGCAGCCGCCCCACCACTTCACCTTGTCGCTGGTGACCACGAACCCGAGCGGCACGGCCGACCACGGGTGGGCCATGAGGATCGAGCGCCTGTCGCCGTCGAGCACGAGAAGGTGGGCGTCGTGCAGCGCCCTGAGCGCCGCCAGCGCGCCGGAGGGCTCGATCCCGAACTCGGCCGCCACATCCTCCGGGCGCGGCGGATCGCCCCGCTCGGCGAACCGCCGGTAGACGAACGTCCGCACGTCTGCGAGATCGTGCATGAGACTGACGATACCCAGCGTGACCTGGGTCGATGCCGAGACGGCCCCATGGCGGCGGTCCCGGCGCGGCGCGGCCTGATTACGGATACGTAAACCATCCGATGTGCCGCGCAAGGCCCAAAACCACAATCGGCCAGGTGGTCAATCCGTCGCCCGCCGATCAGAGCCGTGTCGTCCTCCACCGCTGGACCGCCGTGGTCCCCACCGAGAGCGGCATGACCGGCTACCTCGATCCCTTCGGCGGCGAGACCACAGCCTGGCCCTACACCCGCTGGACCTCGGAAGAGCGCGAGATCGGCTTCCCCGCCACCGAGCTGGTCCCCTCCTGGACCGCCGGCGCCCCCAAGGGGTCCTGGATCCGGGTGGAGCTGCGGGCGCGCACCGTCACGGGCGGCGCGACCAGATGGACCAAGTGGTACGACATGGGCCGCTGGGCGGAGGGCGGCGGCGACATCCACCGCACCTCGCTGCCCGGTCAGGGCGACGAGGACGGCGACGTCGCGGTCGACACCTTCGTCGCCACCCGGCCGGTCTCGGCGTACCGGCTGCGGGTCACGCTCCACGGCGCCGAGGCGGTGGTGCGCACGGTCGGGGTGATGGCCTCGGCGGTGCCCACGCGCGCCACCGTGCCGGTCAGCCCGGCGAGCGAGGGTCCCCTGGTCGAGCTGGCCGTCCCGCCGCGCTCGCAGAAGACCCACGCGGGCCACCACCCCGAGTGGGGCGGCGGCGGCGACTCCTGGTGCAGCCCTGCCTCGATGACGATGGTCCTGCAGTACTGGGGGCGCGGTCCCGCGCCGGGCGACCTCACCTTCGTCGACCCCGCCGACCCGTGCCCCGCCGTGGACCACGCGGCCCGCGACATGTACGACCACAGCTACCAGGGCACGGGCAACTGGCCGTTCGGGGTCGCCTACGCCGGGCGGTACGGGCTGAACGGATTCGTCACCCGCATGCGCTCGCTGGCCGAGGTGGAACGGTTCATCCGCGCCGGCATCCCGGTGATCACCTCGCAGTCGTTCAAGGAGCACGAGCTTCCCGGCTCGGGCTACTCCACGCGCGGCCACCTCATGGTCGTCACGGGGTTCACCGCGAGCGGTGACGTCATCGCCAACGATCCGGCGGCGCCGTCCGACGAGACGGTCAAAAGAACCTATCCCAGGGCCGCATTCGAGAACGTCTGGTTACGCACCACCAGCAGCGGGGGAATCGTCCATGTCATCCACCCGCACGACATCCCACTCCCACCTTCAGAGGGCAACTGGTGATCGACTCTCCTATCACTGCCGTCGACGTCGCACGCGTGGATGACCGCCCGTTCTGGGTGGAGATCGTGCCCGCTCCCGCCAGCGAGGAGGTGTGGTGGGACGAGCCGCGCCCGGCCGAGGGCGGGCGGCGCTGCGTCGTGCGGCGGGCGCCCGGCGGAAGCGTGCGGGACGTCCTGCCCCCGGGGTGGAACGCCCGCAGCCGGGTGATCGAGTACGGCGGCCGCTCCTGGCGGCCGCTGCCGGACGGCGGGCTGGTGTTCACCAACTGGGAGGACCAGCGGCTGTACCGGTTCGCGCCGGGAGGCGACCCGGTGCCGCTCACCCCGCCGGGATCGTCCCGCTACGCCGACCTGGTGATCCACGGCGACGAGGTCTGGTGCGTGCGCGAGACCGACGACGAGCGCGACCTGGTCGCGGTGCCGCTCGGCGGCGGGCCCCTCCGTGTGGTCGTCAAGGCTCAGCACTTCATCATGAACCCCCGGGTCTCCCCCGGCGGCGGCCAGGTCGCCTGGATCGGCTACGACCACCCCGCCATGCCCTGGGACGGCACCTCACTCTGCGTGGCCCCGCTGCGGGACGACGGCACCGCCGGGCCGTACCGCGTCGTGGCGGGCGGGCCGCAGGAGGCGGTGGCCCAGGCCGAGTGGCGCGACGACGGCGCGCTGTACGCCGTGACCGACCCGACCGGCTGGTGGAACATCCACCTGGTCCCGCTGGACGGCGGCCCCCCGCGCAACCTCACCCCCTCGCCGCAGGAGTTCGGCGACGCGGCATGGAAGCTCGGCTACCAGTGGTTCGCGCTCGCGGGCGACCGCCTCGTGACGATGTACGGCACCGCCGACGGCAAGCGGCTGGGCGTGCTCGACCCCGCCACCGGTGAGATCACCGACGTCGGCGGGTCGTACACCTACTGGGCGCCCACCGTCTCCGCCTCGCCCGACGGGTCGAGCGTGGTCGGCGTGGGCGGCTCGCCGCACAAGCCCTTCGAGGTCGTGCGCGTCGACCTCGCGACCGGCGCGCAGGAGGTGCTCTCTCCGGCCAAGGAGCTCCCCGACCCGGCGGTGCTGCCGGTGCCCGAGGCGATGCTCTTCGACGGCGTGCACGCCCACGTGTACCCGCCCAAGGGCGCCGAGGCGGGCACCCCCGCGCCGTACGTGATGTTCGTGCACGGGGGGCCGACCGGCTCCAGCCCGATGGTCTTCGACCTGGAGATCGCCTACTTCACCAGCAGGGGCATCGGCGTCGCCGAGGTCAACTACGGGGGCTCGACCGGATACGGCAGGGCCTACCGCGAGCGGCTCCGCCACAACTGGGGCGTCGTCGACGTGCGCGACAGCGAGACCGTCGCGCGCGGGCTGGCGGCGGCCGGGCTCGCCGACCCCGAGCGCATAGCCATCCGGGGCGGGAGCGCGGGCGGCTGGACGTCGGTGGCGGCGCTCGTGCACAGCGACGTCTTCCGCGGCGCGGTCGCCCACTACGCGATCACCGACCCGGAGGGCTGGGCCAGGGAGACCCACGACTTCGAGTCCAGGTACCTCGACGGCCTCATCGGCCCGCTCCCCGAGACCAGGCAGCGCTACCTGGACCGCTCCCCCACCCTGCACGCGGCGCGGGCGTCCGGGCCCGCCCTGCTCATGCACGGCCTGGAGGACGCCATCGTCGACCCCGGCCAGGCCGAGCGTTTCGTCGCCGCGCTGGACGAGCACGGCGGCCGGTGGGCCTACCTCACCTTTCCCGGGGAACAGCATGGCTGGAGAAGAGAGGGAACCATCGTCGCGGCACTAGAGGCCGAGCTCGCGTTCTACGGGCTCATCTTCGGCTTCCCCACTCCCGAAGTGCCGCCGCTGACGCTGAAAGGAAGAACGTGACAGAGGTCGCAAGCATCTGCTCGGACCTGCTCAAGATCGACACTACCAACGACGGCACACCGGACGGCTCGGGAGAGCGTCTTGCCGCCGAGTACGTCGCGGGGCTGCTCTCCGGCATGGGCATCGAGCCCACGGTGTTCGAGTCCGCGCCCCGCCGCACGAGCGTGGTGGCCCGCATCCCGGGGGACAGCCCCGAAGCCCTGCTGATCCACGGCCACCTGGACGTCGTCCCCGCCGACCCGGCGGAGTGGAAGCTCCACCCCTTCTCCGGCGAGATCGCCGACGGGTGCGTGAACGGGCGCGGCGCGGTGGACATGAAGGGCACGCTGTCCATGACGCTGGCGCTCGTCGGCGAGTGGGCCCGCGAGGGCCTGCGTCCCAAGCGCGACATCGTGCTGGCGTTCCTCGCCGACGAGGAGGCCACCGGGGAGTACGGCGCGGGCTACGCCGTCACCCGGCACCGCGACCTGTTCGAGGGCTGCACCGAGGCCATCAGCGAGTCGGGCGGGTTCAGCGTGACCGTCCCTCGCGGCGTGACCGGCCCTCGGGACGGCCTCGCCACCGATGACCTGCGCGTCTATCCGGTGGCCGTGGGCGAGCGCGGCACGGCGTGGATGAAGGTCACCGCGCACGGCGTGGCCGGGCACGGGTCCAAGCCGCCGGTGGACAACCCGGTGGCGGAGCTCTGCCGGGCCCTGGCGCGCCTGGCCGACCACCGGTGGCCCGTACGGCTCACGCCCGCCGTGGCCACCCTCATCGACGGCCTCGGCAGGGCCCTCGGGACGACCATCGACCTCGACCGGCTCGACGAGGAGGTCGAGCGCCTGGGCAGGGTCGGCACGCTGTTCAAGGGCGTGATCCGCAACTCCGCCAACCCGACCATGCTCGACGCGGGCTACAAGGTCAACGTCATCCCCGGCACGGCCGAGGCGCACGTGGACGGCAGGTTCCTGCCCGGGTTCCGCGAGGAGTTCCTGGAGACGATCGACAAGCTGCTCGGGCCGAAGATCAGCCGGGAGTTCGTCAGCTTCGGCGACGGCGTGGCCTCTCCCACCGAGGGGCTCTTCGACGACCTGTGCTCGGCGCTGGTGGCCGAGGACCCCGCGGGGCGCCCCGTGCCGTACGTCATGACCGGCGGCACCGACGCCAAGTCGTTCGCCACGCTCGGCATCAGGGGGTACGGCTTCGCGCCGCTGATGCTCGACCCGGGGCTGGACTACTTCGGGATGTTCCACGGCGTGGACGAGCGGGTGCCGGTCGCCGGCCTGGAGTTCGGCGTCCGCGTCCTGGACCGCCTGCTGACGTCCCGCGCGACCTGAGGCCGGGGACGGCCGGCCGGGGCGAGCGGCGCGCACCGCTCGCCCCGGCCGTCGCGCGCGGGCGATCCGCCGGGGCGGGCTCAGCCCCCGGGCTTGAGGACGGAGTCGATGATGTAGATGGTGGCGTTGCTGGTCTGCAGGTTGCCGCAGACCACCTCGGCGTTGCCCACCTTGAATGTGTCACCGGACCGGCTGGTGGTGAGCTTGCCGCCCTCCAGGGTGGTGAACTGCCCCTTCTCCAGGTCGGCGGGGGTCTTGCGTCCCTGGACGACGTGGTAGGTGAGCAGCTTGGTGATCTCGTTCTTGCTGCCCGTCAGCCTGTCGAGATCCGCCTTCGGGATCTTCTTGAAGGCGTCGTTGTTCGGTGCGAAGACGGTGATGTCCGAGGCGGAGTTCAGCGTGTCCACCAGGCCCGCCTTCTTCACGATGTCGGCAAGGGTCGACAGGTCGGGGATGTGCTCGGCGGCGGTCGCCACCGGCTCTTTGGAGATCTCCGACGGGCTGCCGGGCCCGGAGCTCGGCAGGGACTTGCAGCCCCGGCCGACCGGAGAGGCCGAGGGCGAGACCGAAGCGGAGCCTGTCGGTGAGGCCGTGGGTGTCGACGTGCTGGCGGTCCTTGGCGTCCCGGTGAAGGCGCTCCTCCCGCTGTCGCGAGTGGTGGCGCCTGCCGTGGTGCCGTAGGCGGCCGTGAGCGACAGGGCCGCCACGACCGGAAGGGCGAGAAGACGAGTGTTCATGTGCCTGTCCCCTTTTGTGCTCTTTGAAGGGCGGTCACCTTGCTGTCCGACTGGTCGCTGGAAGGGTCACCGGGCCTCCATGCCCGTGACGGGCGGCGGGCGCCGCCCGGCCCGTCCGTCCGCGGGACCCCTCGGTCAACCGCGAACCCACGCGACAGCGGCCCTTGCGAGAAGGCCGGTGCACAGCGGCCCCCGCTCGTTCAAGCCGGCCATGCCCAGGGGCGTTCACGCACGTCCCCGCACACGACGACCCTCCCATTATCGCCGAGCGCCTGCGGCCGCCACCCATGCGCAGGATGGCATGCGACAAAACGTCCACCATGTGAACCGTTCACCTCGGACGAAACCGCCACCCTGCCAGGAGTGGGCCAAGGTTCGGGCGAGCCGTGGTCACCGGCACGGGCGGCCGGACGCTGCCCGGCCCCTGACGGAATCCGACCGATAGTGACTGGACAACCCTTCTCCGCACCGGCCCGGCAACTGAGTCAGACGGTCACGCCGGGACGTACGGACGGGCTGGCCAGGCATGCCACCCCGCATGGACCCACCGATCGCATCCAGTCAGGAAATTAGCTATTTTCGTCCGCACTTGGGCGATGTATGGTCGATTGGCGATCGAAACTAATCAAGTTCGGTCTTCTTCGGTCTCGGGGGATCCCTTCGTTCCGCCAAGGAGTGAGATGGTCAGACCCTCCGGCTGGGCCCGCCGGGTGATCGCGGTGCTCGTGCTCTCCGCCGCCACCCTGACTGGTCAGGCTCAGCTCTCACCCCCCGCCGCGCAGGCGGCACCACCGCTCACCACGCCCTGGACCGCCCAGGTGGGCCCGGGCAACGCCCTGCCGGAGTATCCCAGGCCGCAGATGGTCCGCTCCGAGTGGCAGAACCTCAACGGCCTGTGGCAGTTCGCCGGCACCGGGTCGATCGACAGCCCGCCCGTCGGCCAGAACCTCGCCGAGCAGGTCCTGGTCCCCTATCCCATCGAGTCCGGGCTCTCGCGCGTCCAGCGCCACGAGGACCGCATGTGGTACCGCCGCACGTTCACCGTCCCCTCCACCTGGTCGGGGCGGCACGTACGGCTCAACTTCGGCGCGGTGAACTGGGAGGCGCGGGTCTGGGTCAACGGCACCGCCGTCGCGACCCACACCGGCGGCTACGACCCGTTCGGCACCGACATCACCTCGGCCCTGCGCGCCGGGTCCAACGAGGTCATCATCGGGGTGTGGTCGCCGGTCGACGCCGCCGGCATCCCCATCGGCAAGCAGCGGCGCTCGCCGGGAGGCATCTTCTACACCGCGCACTCCGGCATCTGGCAGACCGTCTGGCTGGAGCCGGTCAACGCCGCCGCCGTCACCCGGCTGGACACCACCCCGGACGTCGCGGCCGGGGTGCTCGACCTGGTCGTCCAGGGAGCGGGCATCTCGGGGCAGGGCGTGCGGGCCGATGCGCTCACCGGCGGGCAGGTGGTCGGCAGCGTCACCGGCGCGGTCGGCGCGCACCTGCGGGTCCCCGTCCCGAACGCCCGGCTGTGGTCGCCGGACGACCCGTTCCTGTACGACCTGCGGGTGACCCTCACAGGAACCGGCGGCGGGGACGCCGTGACCGGCTACTTCGGGATGCGGTCGGTCGGCAAGGCGATGGTCGGCGGCGTGCTGCGGCCGACCCTCAACGGCAGGTTCCTGTTCCAGATGGGCACCCTCGACCAGGGCTACTGGCCGGACGGCATCTCCACCGCGCCCACCGACGAGGCACTGCGCTTCGACCTCGAACAGCAGAAGGCGCTCGGCTTCAACCTCGTCCGCAAGCACGTGAAGGTCGAGCCGGCCCGCTGGTACTACTGGGCGGACCGGCTGGGCCTGCTGGTATGGCAGGACATGCCCGCCATGCGCACCGGGGTCTCCCCCTCCACTAGCGACCGCGCGAACTTCGAGAGCGAGCTGCGCCGCGTGGTCGACAGCCTGCGGGGCACCACCTCGATCGTGCAGTGGATCCCGTTCAACGAGGGATGGGGCGAGTACGACCCGGCCCGCATCGCCGACCTGGTCAAGAGCTGGGACCCCACCCGGCTGGTCACCAACAACTCCGGCTCCAACTGCTGCGGCTTCGACGGCGGCAACGGGGACGTCATCGACGACCACATCTACGTCGGACCCGGCGCCCCGCACCGGCCCACCTCCGACCGGGTGGCCGTCCTCGGCGAGTTCGGCGGCCTCGGCCTGCGCAGCCCCGGCCACGAGTGGCCGGGCACCGGCTTCGCGTACGAGATGACGCCGGACGCCACCACGCTCACCAACCGGTACGTGCAGATCAACGAGCAGCTCAAGCCGCTGATCACCGGCGGAGGGCTGTCGGCCTCCATCTACACCCAGCCCACCGACGTGGAGAACGAGGTCAACGGCATCTGGACCTACGACCGCAAGGTGCGCAAGATGGACGCCGACCGGGTCCGCGCGGTCAACCGCTCGGTGATCGAGTCGGCCGGCGGGCTGCTCCTCGACGGGCTGGTCTCGCTGCGGGTGACCACCCCCGGCTACACCGACCGCTACCTGCGCCACAGCGCGTCGCTCGCCCGCACCGACGTGGTCACCTCCGCCAGCCCTGACACCCTCAAGCAGGACGCCACCTTCTACGTGCGCCGGGGCCTCGCCGACGGGAGCTGCTACTCCTTCGAGTCGCGCAACTTCGCCGGCCACTACCTGCGGCACCAGGACTTCCGGGTGCGCAAGGACCCAAGGGACGGCACCACGCTGTTCGACCAGGACGCCACCTTCTGCCTGCGCGACGGCCGCACGGGCAACGGCACGACGTTCGAGTCCCTCAACCTGCCGGGCTACTTCCTGCGCCACTACGCCGAGGCCGTCTACATCGCGCGCAGCGGGGGCCCGAACCCCTGGGACGGATCCGCGTCCTTCGCCGACGACGCGACCTGGCAGGTCAGCGCCCCCTGGTGGCGCAGCGGCGCCTCCCTGACCGTCGGCTCGGCCCTGTCGCTGCGCGTGGCGACCCCGGGCTTCACCGACCGCTACCTGCGCCACAGCGCGTCGCTCGCCCGCACCGACGTGGTCACCTCCGCGAGCCCCGACACCCTCAAGCAGGACGCCACCTTCTACGTGCGCCGGGGCCTCGCCGACGGGAGCTGCTACTCCTTCGAGTCGCGCAACTTCGCCGGCCACTACCTGCGGCACCAGGACTTCCGGGTGCGCAAGGACCCAAGGGACGGCACCACGCTGTTCGACCAGGACGCCACCTTCTGCGCCCAGCCGCCCCGTTTCGGCGCCTCCGGGGTCGGCCTCGCCGCGTCCAACATCAACGGGAACGTCCGGCACTACGCGGAGGAGGTCTACGTGGCCTCCTCCGGCGGTTCCCACGCCTTCGACGCCTCGTCCCACTACGACGAGGACACGACCTGGGTCATCGCGCCTCCCTGGGCTCCGTGACCTCCCGGGCGGCGGCACCCGGGCCTCCGGCGTGCCGCCGCATCGGCCGTTCCCCCCCATGTGGCCGCCGGTAGGGACGTCAGCACGCGGACATATGGGCCCGGTAGGCCTTCAGCACGCCGACATGTGGCCCCGGTAGGCCATCAGCACGCCGATCAGCGGCACGGTGACCCTCACCGCGACATGGAAGCGCGGCGGCCTCCGGTCGCGGTCGCCGGTCTCCACCCACGCGTGCGCGAAGACGCGGGGCGCGAACCGTTCGGACAGCGTGATCTCCCGCCTGCCCATCCGCAGCACGGCGCCCACCTGCACGACGTTCACCTCGTCCGGCGAGGCCACGGTACGGGTGCGGATCTCCAGCGGTCCGTGCCGCTCCCACCCGCGCTCGCCGGCGCGGCTCTGAACGCTGATCAGCCTCCGCGCCCCGATCGTGCGCTCCCACCGCTCGACGACCCGCGCCTCCCCCGTCTCCGGATCCACTCCGGGAGAACGGTGAACGGTCACCCGGGCCGGAACCGCCGTGCACGTACGGGGAAACCCGAGCACGGCGCACGCCACCCTGCCGAGCGTCCCCGGACCCCGCCGGACCTCCAGCACCCCGGTGCCGCTGACCGTCTCGTCGCCCAGATGGAACCGGCACATCCACGCGTACGCCTCATCGCTCACGCCCCTGGTCATACCCGGCCTATCCGCCCCGGGTTAATACCGGCGCACATTCTCTTTGCCGCAATATGGATATTTACCTATTTCTATATGTTTATCGCTCTATAGCCTTTTCGGTTTTCTTGCCCTAGCATTGGCGTCGTGGTCACGATACGTGAGCGACGCCGCGGCGTTCGCAAGCGCCGGAATGAACGAGAACTCCCGCACCAGACGAAGACCGTGCGGCCTCCTGTACGGGTGAGCGTGATGTCGGAATCGACTTTCACCGTACGAGGGCACGGCGTGCACAGCGTATTCGAGGAGAGCGTCCGGGCGATAAAGCAAATGCCCGATTTCGAGCGCGTAACCGGAATGCGTGCGTACGGAAAACGCGTGGTCCTCCACGTGCACACGATGGGCCCGTTCGCGGTCATGCGGATGCTGGCCCACCGCGGCCCAAGGCTGATCAGCGCCCACGTCACCCCCGAGACGCTCGTCGGCAGCATCCGGGGCACCTACCTGGCCATCGGCTTCGTCCGCTGGTACATGAGGAAGGTCTTCGACCTCGCCACCCTCATATTGTCGGTCAGCGAGGCGACGACGCTGGAGCTCAAGGAGCTCGGCGTGCGCGGCACGATCATCCCGACGAGCAACGCGATCGACGAGCAGCGCATCAGGCCGCTTTCCGGCCGGCGCGACGAGCTGCGCCGCGAGTTCGAATGGGACGACCGGCCGGTCGTTCTCGGGGTGGGTCAGGTGCAGCCGAGAAAGGGCGTCGAGGAATTCGTCTCCTGCGCCAGGAGCCTGCCCCATCTGAGATTCGTCTGGGTGGGCGGAATTCAGTTCGGCATGCTGTCCGACGCGCGCCACGACCTGACGCGCCTGCGCGCGAGCGCGCCCCCGAACGTGACGTTCACCGGCCTGGTCCCCCGCGACAAGGTATTCGAATACTGCGCGGCGGCGGACGTGTTCTTCCTGCCGTCCAAGCACGAGACCTTCGGGCTCGCCACGCTGGAGGCCGCCACCGCCGGGCTGCCCCTGGTCCTCACCGATCTTCCCTGCTACCGGGAATGGCTGAAGGACGCCTACCTGCACGGCGAGACGGTCGCGGAGTTCGTAGCGCTGATCCGGTGCCTGGAGGACGAGGAGGTGCGCGCGAAGTGGGCGGACCGGGCTTCGGACACCGCTGTGGGGTACGACTCCCGGATGCTGGTCAACGGGCTCCGCGAGGCGTATCTCCTCGCGGCGGCCGGGATCTGAGGCTCCCGGCCGCTCCATGATCAATTCATGACCGTCCATGTGACTACGTAGAGTGACGGCCGGGGATGAGGCAGGAGAAGCGGGCTCCGGCGGGCGGAGGCCGCCGCCTACCGAGAGAGAAGGGTTTCATCCCCATGCCTTCCATGACGCGACGTTCCGCGCTGACGCTCACCTCGGCCGTGACGGCCGCCGCCGTCCTCGGGGTGTGCGCGCCGGGCTCGTACGCCGACACGGCCGCCCCCGAGGAACGCCAGCTCATCAACCGGATGGACGGCAGCCGCCTCGCCCTGCTGTCCGACGGCACGGGCGAGGGCGCCCAGGCGATCACGCTGCGGGCGCCGAGCTGGCAGTACAAGACGGTGAAGTGGACCAACACCTACAACCCCGACGGCAGCATGGTCATCAGGAACGTCGCCGCCGGCAAGTGCCTCCAGCCGGCCACGGCCGCCCCGAAGGCCGGAGACGGCCTGGTGGTCAGGACGTGCGACGGCTCGGCCGCGCAGAACTGGACCTACCGGTGGGAGCAGACCGACGGCAACACCGGCGTCACCGCCTGGTTCAGCCTCCGCCCCAAGGCGAGCCCGGCGCTGGCGATCACGCTCCAGACCTACCAGGGCTCCGGTAGCTGGGACACCCTCTACCTCGACCGCGACCAGAACAGCACCGACCGCCTCTGGCGCTTCCTCCGCGACGGCGCCACCTGGTAGACCAACCCAGACCGTGACACACTGGAGGCCCCTTGGAGGTCGCGATCGTCAGAAGCGGTAGTGGAGGATGCGGCCGATCTTTCTGAGGAAGTAGAAGCGGTTCATGACGGCGAGGGCGGCGCGGTAGCCGGTGGGGAAGCGGGCCACTTCGGGGACATCGGAGAAGAACAGCTCGGAGGCGAGGTGCAGGGCGGGGTTGCCGGCGGTCGGCTCGGCTGGGTCGTCAAGGCCCCAGCGGAGGGTGGCGCCGGTGGCCCTGATCTGCGGCTGGAAGCGGCTGAGCTTGACGGCCAGGCTGCTCAGCGCGTCGAACAGGATGTCCCCGGCGGGGAAGCGCCCGGTGATGCCGCGCAGGAGGGTGTGGACCTCCTCGGTGGTGAGGTACATCATCAGGCCCTCGGCGACGACGAGCACCGGGCGGTCGGCAGGCACCTGCTCCAGCCATCCGGGGTCGGTGGCGGGCAGCCCGATCATCGTGTAGCCGGGGCGGGGCGGGAAGAGGCGCTCACGCAGGGCGATGATGTCCGGGTAGTCGACGTCGAACCAGCGGACGGTCTCGGGCGGGTCGAGGCGGTAGACGCGGGTGTCGAGGCCGCAGGCCAGGTGGATCACCGTCGTGTCCGGCGCGCGGGCGAGGTGGTCGGCGGTGAGGGTGTCGAAGGTCTTGACCCGGATGGCCACGCCGAGCGCGTCGGTGGAGCTCATCCTGAGCCGGTGGAAGTCGTAGTCGATGCGCTCGACGGCCTGCTCGGCGAGCGGGTCGCGAAGGACGGGATTCTCGGTGCGGCTGTGCACGGCCCTGCCGTACAGGGTGGCGAGGAGGGTCTCCTTCTCCCTGGTCAGGTGGACTTTCTCGCTCCCCATCCCTCCAATGTAGACCTGGCGGCTCCTGGGGTCAGCGGAGTTTGGGGTCGAGGGCGTCGCGGACGACGTCGCCGAGGAGGAGGAAGCTCAGGACCGTGGCGGTGAGGAACATCGCGGGGAAGACGAGCAGGTGCGGGTACTCCGCGAAGAACACCTGGGCCACGTTGAGCTGGAGACCCCACGACACGTCCGGGTACTGCAGGCCGACGCCGAGGTAGTCGAGCGTGGCCTCCCCCGAGATGACGTTGCCGACGTTCAGCATGGCGACCACGAAGACCGGGGCGATGGCGTTCGGCAGGATGTGCTTGATCATGATCCGCCGGTCGCTCGCGCCGAGCGCCCTGGCGGCCTGCACGTAGTCGGTGTCCCTGATGGCGATCACCTGGCCGCGCATCAGGCGCGTCATGGTGGTCCAGCCGAGCAGGACCAGGACGATCGTCATGGCCCAGATGCCGTGCCCGGGGAAGGCGACCAGCACCACCGTGGCCCCGAGGACGAACGGGATGCCGAAGAACACGTCCGTCACCCGGGAGATGATCGCGTCCAGCACGCCGCCGTAGTAGCCGCCGAGCAGGCCGAGCAGGATGGCGATGAGCAGCGCGAAGACCGTCACCGCGATGCCGATGAGCACGGAAGCGCGGGTGCCGTGCACGATCTGCGACCAGTAGTCGCAGCCCTGGAGGTCGTACCCGAAGATCGCGCCGCCGCCCGGCCCCTTCTTGGACATCCGCAGGTTGCACTGCTCGTTCGGCCCGAGCCTGGCGAACAGCGAGGGGAAGGCGGCCATCGCGCAGGCGACGGCGAGGATGACCACCGAGAGCCAGAAGACGACCCGTCCGCGCAGTTCGAGCCACGCGTCGTACCAGAGCGAGCCCCTGATGTCGCGCTTGGGCTCTCGGCCTGGCGCGGCCGCCTCGGCGGAGGCCTTCAGATCAACCACGGCGGATCCTCGGGTCGAGTACGCCGTACAGCAGGTCGACGAGCAGGTTGGCCACGATGAAGATCATCACCAGCAGGGTGGTGACGCCGACGACGACCGGGCCCTCCTGGAGCTGGATCGACTGGAAGACCTGCTGGCCGATGCCGGGCAGGTTGAAGATGCCCTCGGTCACCACGGCGCCCGCCATGAGGTTGCCGAAGTCGACCCCGAGGTAGGTGACGACGGGGATGAGCGAGTTGCGCAGGGTGTGCCTGCCGATGATCCTGGACCGCCGCAGACCCTTCGCCGCGGCCGTGCGGACGTAGTCGGCCCGGAGGTTCTCCACCACGCTCGTGCGGGTCAGCCGGGCGACGTACGCCAGGCCGAACGAGCCGAGGACCATGCCCGGCAGGAGGTAGCTCGTCGGCCACCCGTCGTCGGTGCCCGCGGTCGGGAACAGGCCGAGGTTGAGCCCGAGCACAATCTGGGCGGTGTACCCGACGACGAAGACCGGGACGGCGATCACGAACGTCGTACCCGCCAGCACCGCCGTGTCGGCGAGCTTTCCCCGGCGCAGCCCCGCGATCACGCCGAGGCCGATGCCGACGACCAGCTCGAAGATCCACGCGGTGAGCGCGAGCTGCGCGGTCACCGCCCAGCGGTCCTGGAGCAGCTCGCTGACCGGCTGCCCGGTGAAGGTCTCCCCCAGGTCGCCGCGCAGGAAGACCCCCGCCATGTAGAGGCCGTACTGCACGATCAGCGGGTCGTTCAGGTGGTAGTGCTCGCGCAGCGTCTGGAGCACGGCCTCCGGAAGCGGTTTGTCGCCGGCGAGCGCCAGAATCGGATCGCCGGGCAGGGAGAACACCATGGCGTAGATCAGGAAGGTGGTCGCCACGAAGACCGGGACGGCCTGGAGCAGGCGGTGGACTGCGTACCTCACGGCCGTGCGCCCGCCTCACCGCCGCGGCGGCCCCGCGACCCCGAGCGGGCCGCGCGGTCGTGCCCGGCCGCGCGGCCGGTGGTGGCACGGGGGGACCCCGGCTGGCCGGGGGCCGTGCGCGGAGTCCCCATCGCGTGCATCCTTACTTGACCGTGATGGTGTCGAGGTTCGGGCTGTACGGGTCGATCTGAACGCCGGTGATCTTGTTGGAGTAGCCCGCCTGATCCTGCCAGTTCCACAGCGGGATCATCGGCATTTCTGCGAGTGCCACGTCCTCGGCCTGCTGGTAGAGCGGGATGCTCGCGTCCATGGTGGACGCCGAGTTGGCCTTGGCGATCAGATCGTTGAACTGCTTGTTGTCCCAGCCCATCCGGTTGCCCGCGCCCCACATCGACTCGAGGTAGTTCTGGGGGCTCGGGTAGTCCATGACCCAGTTGTTGCGGAACGGACCGTCCTCCTTCTTCTCGCGCAGCGTCGAGAGGTAGTCGGCGGCGGGGATCTTGCGGAACTGGATGTCGGCGATGCCGAGGTTCTGCTTGAGCTGGTTGGCGACGGCCTGCATCCACTGCTCGTAGCTCGGGTCGGCGTTGGAGAAGTAGAGGTTCAGCGTGCCCGAGACCCCTCCGGCCTTGTCGAACAGCGCCTTGGCCTTCGCCGGGTCGTACGCGCACGACTCGCCGCAGGCGTTCTCGCGGTAGCCCGGCACGAGCGGCGCCACCAGCGAGGCCATCGGCTTGAAGGTGCCGTTGTAGACCGCGTCGACGATGCCCTGCCTGTCGATCGCCATCGAGATCGCCTTGCGCAGGTCGGCGCTCTGGAACCTCTTGTCGAACGCCGGGAAGCCGAGGTAGTCCATGGTGCCGCTGGCCGTCGGCACGAACCGGTCGCCGAGCAGCTTCTTGGCCTCGGTCGCGCTCGCCGGGGGGATGGTCTGCAGCAGGTCGACCTTGTTGGCCCGCAGGTCGGTGTACGCGGTGTCGCGGCTGGCGTAGATCTTGACGAGGACGGAGTCGGACTTGGCCGGCCGCGCACCCGCGTACCCGCCGAACTTCTTCAGCTTGATCTGCTTGTTGTGCTCCCAGGCACCGTCGAGGGCGAACGGGCCGTTGCCGATCGGCGCCTGGTCGTAGGCCTTGAGGTCGGTGAAGGCCGCCTTCGGCATGGGCGCGAAGCCCGTGTAGGCCAGCGTGATCGGGAACTGGCTGAACGGCGCCGTGAGGGTCACCTCAAGGGTGTTCGGGTCGACGACCTTGAGCCCGCTCAGCTTGTCCGTGTCGGGCTTGGCGCCCTCGGCCTCGGGGTTGAGCTTGTCGTAGCCCTCGATGTTGGCGAAGTAGTAGTTGTTGGTCCACGCGTTCGTGCCATAGGCGGCGGCGTTCCACGCGTCGGCGAAGCTCTCGGCGGTGACGGGCTCGTCGTTGTGGAACTTCTGACCCGGCTTGATCTTGATGGTCCAGGTCTTCTGGTCGTCGCTCGTCACCGACTCGGCGGCGCGCATCTGCGTCTGGCCCTTGGAGTCGATCACGACCAGCGTGTCGAACAGCGCCTGCAGCACCGTGATCGAGTAGCTGCTCGAGGTGTTGCCAGGCGTCAGGTGATCGGGCTCGTTGAGCGCGACGGAGAACTGGCCGGCCCCCTGTTTACCCTGGTCACCGCTGGATTCCCCGCTGGAACCCCCACAGGCGCTCAACGTGAGCGCCGCCGCGAGGAGGACGGCGGCACCTCGCGCCTTCTTCAGGACCGTCACTATTCCTCTGCCTCTCCGTCGCACCGGCGTGATGCCGGAGAGGCTAAATAGCGTGGCAAGTGTCTGCATCGGCAAATTTACGTATTCCCTGGAAAGATCTGTCTCGGGCAAGCTGAGAGTGGAGGACCGATGGATCAGATCACCCTGAGCGCACGCCACCTCCACGCGTTCACGGAAGTAGGATTCCAGGTGGCAGGCGGTTCCGGGGCCCACGGCGCGATGACGGCGCTGCGGAAGATCATCCCGGTGGAGGCGTACGAGTTCGTCGCGTTCGACCCGGCGACGGGGTGCCACCGCAGCCTGCTGTCGTCCGGATACGCCAGGGTCGACGCCGACGCCGCCGAGGAGTACGCCCGCCTCGACCCCTACCGGCGCGCCATGGCCACCCGCGTGCCGCTGCCCATGGGCTCCCCCGGCACCGAGCTCTACTACCGCAGGCACCTTGAGCCGTACGGCTGGCGCTCGGGGCTGACCGCGCCGCTGTTCGTGACCGAGGGACGGTACACCGGCCTGCTGCACGTCAACTCCCGCGAGGCGCTCCCGCCCGAGACCACCACGGTGATCAGCGCGGTCTCCAGCGCCCTGGCCCACGTCACCGACCTGACCCGGTGCGTGATCGACCCGCTCGGCCTGCCTCCCGGCTTCCACGCGGTGGCCTTCGAGCGCGGCGGGCGGCGCCGCGCGGTGGCCGGGTGGCCCACCTCGGAGGCCGTCGAGCGGGAGCCGATCATGGCCGAGCTGGCCAGGGACTTCATCGACTCGCGCGAGCTGTCGCGGCGCGGGCTGTGGCTCGACTCCTCCGGCCAGTGGCGCGAGGTGCGCGTCCACCGTGCCGGGGTGGGCTTCCACGGCGCCATCCAGGGCGCGGTGATCGCCGAGCGGCCCTGCGCCCTGCCGTACGACCTGACGGCCAGGGAGATCGAGGTGCTCACCAGGGTGGCCCTGGGCGACTCCAACCCGCAGATCGCGGCGGTGCTGGTGCTGAGCGTCCGCACGGTGACCACCCACCTGGAGCACATCTTCGCCAAGCTCGGCTGCGACAGCCGCACGCGCCTGACCACCAAGGTCCTTGCCGAGGGCCTCTGCCGCCTCGACCTGCCGTGATCCCCCCCGGGGGCTCAGCGGGCGACCCGCAGGGCTCCCTGGGGGGTGACGGGTGATGGGTTCAGCAGGTCGACGTGCATCTCGAACCACACGTTGTTGGTCCCCGCCTCGCGGATGAAGCCCCAGCGGTGCGCGAGCGCCTCCAGCAGGAGCAGGCCCCGCCCCCCGGTGTCCAGCGGGGAGGAGGGGCGCCATCCGAAAGGGGGGTCGAGGGAGCCGGCGTCCTGGCACGCTATGCGCACCCAGTCGGCCGCGTAGGACACGCTGAGCGTGAAGGTGCCGCCATCCCCCGAGTCGGAGTGCACCACCGCGTTGGTGGCGATCTCACTCGTCAGAAGGACGCAGTCGTCGTGGAGCGGATGCCCGGTCCCGAGCGCGGAGGACACCAGCCGCCTGGCCCGTGCCACCGCGTCGGGATCACCGGCGAGGTGCAGAACGCGATCACTGTCCGAATCCGCCCTGCCGTACCCTGATGAAGTCATGCGACCCCCCGGTTGGTGATCTGCTCGCACCCTGTTAAGGACGCCGGGGTCATCTTTAGAGATGTCGCCAAAAGGTAGGAACTTGGTCCCTACCGGGTGGGTCTATATGGCCTGCGTGGAGGGCTCCCCGGCTCCGGCCCGGTCCGGGCGGCCGTCGCCGGACGCGGCGGAGTCCGACGGCGGGGCCGTGTGGTCCTCGTCCACGATGTCCGCGGCCGACCGCACGATCTGCGGATCCGGGGAGCCCACGACGCCGTGGTCCTTGTTGGTGTACTCGAACTGGCTGAGCACGTGGCGCATGGCCTCGATGCGTCCGCGCTTCTTGTCGTTGCTCTTGATGACGGTCCAGGGGGCGTCCTCGGTGTCGGTGTTGAGGAACATGTCCTCCTTCGCCCTGGTGTACTCGTTCCACTTGTCCAAGGAGGCGAGGTCCATCGGCGACAGCTTCCACTGACGCACCGGGTCGACCTGGCGGATGATGAACCGGGTGCGCTGCTCGCGGTGGGACACCGAGAACCACAGCTTGATCAGATGGATGCCGTCGCGCACCAGCATCCTCTCGAAGAGCGGCGCCTGGATCATGAACTCCTGGTACTCCTCCGGCGTGCAGAACCCCATGACCCACTCGACCCCGGCGCGGTTGTACCAGGACCGGTCGAACAGGGCGATCTCCCCGGCGGCGGGAAGGTACGCGACGTACCGCTGGAAGTACCACTGGGTGCGCTCGCGCTCGCTGGGCTTCTCCAGGGCGACCACGGTGGCGCCACGGGGGTTGAGGTGCTCCATGAAGCGCTTGATCGTGCCGCCCTTGCCCGCGGCGTCGCGGCCCTCGAAAAGGATCACCAGGCGCCCCCCGGTGTCCTTGATCCAGTACTGCAGCTTGAGCAGCTCGATCTGGAGCAGCCGCTTGGTCTGCTCGTACTCGGAGCGCGACATCCGTTCGCCGTAGGGGTAGTGCTCTCGCCAGGTGTCGACCACGCGCCCGTCGGCGTACAGCAGGACCGGGTCGTCGTCGTCACTGGAATCGACCCAGAGTCCCGGGGTGCGGTCGAGTAGTTCGCTCGATTCGGCGGCCTGAGGATAGAGAACTTCCGAGGGCTCCATATCGCCATTTTTTCATACAAATGGGCCGGTCAGCTGCTCAGTGACACCGGGCGGTGCCGGAGTCGAGCGCCTCCCCCTTGGTGTCGACGAACCGCCAGTCGTAGCCGCCTCGGTGGAGCACCAGCCGCAGCACGCCGAAGTCGGTGTTGTCGCGGAACGCGCTCCCCGGGACGGGCGGGCCGAAGGCGTAGTGGCTAGCCCCGCCGCTGCCGACCACGAAGGCCCGGATGCCGTCCCCGGCGGGCTCGCCGTCCGGCCGCAGCGGCGCGAACCGCTCGTAGTTGTGCTCGTGCCCGGCGAGCACGACGTCCGCCCTGGCCTTGTAAAGGGCCTTCCAGAACGGGGCCACGCTCGGGTCGCCCCCGTGGGCCGTGCCGGAGGAGAACCTCGGGTGGTGCCAGAAGGCCAGCACGCACGGCCGGCGGTTCGCCGCGAGGTCGGCCGTCAGCCAGGCGACCTGCGCGGAGCCGGGTCCGTGGCCGGCCATGGAGTCGAGCGAGACGAGGTGCCACTCGCCGAGGTCGAAGCTGTAGTAGCTCTTCCCCTCGGGCCGGGCCGCGGCGCCGAAGTAGCGGAAGTACCCCTCGGCGCCCGGGGTGATGTACTCGTGGTTGCCCGGCGCGGGCTTGGTCCTGTCCTTGAACCGGCCCCACGTGGCGTCGTAGTAGGTGCGGAAGTCCGAGAG
Organism: Sphaerisporangium viridialbum; assembly: GCF_049674955.1. GTDB lineage: Bacteria > Actinomycetota > Actinomycetes > Streptosporangiales > Streptosporangiaceae > Sphaerisporangium > Sphaerisporangium viridialbum. The sequence continues at coordinate 6,035,688 of NZ_CP187232.1, forward strand.
CGCCCCCGCAGGGTACTGCAGGTCGCCGAGCGCCAGGACGGCCGTCGGGTGAAGGCGGAGCACCAGGTCGGACGTGGCCCGCGCCCCGCACCCGTCCGTCTTGCAGCGGGCCGAGATGTCCCCTGCCGCGACGACCACCGGATCGGCCGCCCCGCGCGGGGCCGGCTCGGAAGCGGCCCGCCCCGGCGGCGTCCCGTTAGCCGTCACCCGGCCGGACGCGCCAGAGGACGGGCCGTCGGAGGGGTCCTGGGGCGGGCCGTCGGCCGCCGTGCCGCCGCACGCGGCGGTCAGGGCACAAGCGGCCACGGCGGCGAGAACGCTGGACAGCCCGCTGCGGGAACGACGTCGCATGGAGCCCATCCTGCTGCCCCCCGCGGACCCGGCGGGCCGTTTCGGACCCGCGTCAACGAAGTAGTGTCGGCGGGAGGTCTCGATCGAAGTACATAGCAAGCGAAAATAGCCCTAGCCTGATGGCGCGGTGCGAGCATTGGACCGCAATGATCACGCGAGTTGACGCCTCCGTCTTTGACGCTCGGCAGAGGGAGCGGCCGGATGGGTCTGAAGCTGGCGATCAGCAGTCATCATGACCCTGATTGCACACTGGTGGGGATCATCGGCGACCTGGACGCGACCACGGGCTCGACCGCCAGGGAGCAGCTGGCCGGGCTCCTCGCCGAGGGGCGCCACCGGATCATCGTGGACGTCACCGAGCTCGGGTTCTGCGACTCCGGCGGCCTCTGGACCCTGCTGGACGTCCACCGCCGGGCGGAGCGGGCCGGCGGGTGGGTGCGGCTCGCCGGGGTGAACGGCTTCCTGCGGCGCCTGTTCACGCTCACCCACCTGGACGCGGCCTTCACCATCGACGCGGACGTGGCCGCGTCGATGGCCGCCGTGACCCGGATGGACGACCCGGGCGCGGACCGCTAGGGCTTCTCGGCGACCGCCTTGATCCTCCGCAGGGTGGTGCGCATCCCCTCCACCATGAGGGCCTCGCGGTCCCTGCCGAGGAAGCCGAGGGCGAGCAGCGCGCGCACCGGCGCGACCGGTGAGCCGATGTGCTCGCGCCACTCGCACAGAAGCGTGCCCTCGCCGTCGGGGGTCAGCCGGTATCCCCAGCGCATCCGCGACAGCTCCACCTCGAAGGTGAACCGGCGGGGCCGCTCCCACTCGACCACCGTGCACGTCGTCGCCCAGCGGAACGGGCCGCGGCGGTTGCGCCCGCGGAAGGAGGCGCCCAGCCGCCCGCCCACGCCCGCGAGCCAGTGCCCACCTGCGCTCTCAGGGCTCCACTCGCCGTAGCGGGTGACGTCGGTGACCAGGTCCCATACCTTTCTGGGGGGTGCGTCGATCTTCAGGCACACCTCGTCCATGCGGACTCCTCTCACCCCGATCGGGTCCAGGCGTGGTGCCTTCTCAAACGAACCTATGTCCCATTCCACACGCCGGCCCGGGTGTTCCGCACCTTTTCACGGGCCACGCCGCCGAGGGGTTCACGCCGCCCCGGCGAGAAGCCGCTGAGCCGCAGGACCGCCCCCGTCCCCGCCGTGCTCGCGAGGATCGAGCCGACCACGTCGGAGGGATAGTGGACCCCAAGGTACATGCGCGCCAGCGCCTGCGCGGCGACGACGAGGACGCCCACGACGACGGCCGGGCGGAAGTAGCGGGTGCCGTAGGCGAGGAAGGCCACGGCGACCGCGACCGACATGGTCAGCGCCACGTGGCCGCTGGGGAAGCTGTCGTGGCCGGGTTCGGGGATGAGCTGGTACGCGGCCGGGGGCCTCGGACGGGCGATGAGCACCTTGTACACCGAGCTGACCGTCCAGCCCACGGCGATCAGCAGGGTCGTGACCATCGCCGCGCGCGTGCGCCCGGCCAGCAGGAGCCCGGCCGCGAGCAGCGCGACGATCGCCAGCCCTGCGGGCGGCCCGAAGCCGACGTTCAGCACCTGCGCGACCGCCGTGAGCCAGCCCGTGCGCGCGCCCCGCACCGCCTCGTCCAGGCGGAGGTCGGCGCTCGTCCAGCCACCCGTCCTGGCGGCGAGGCCGAGGGCGCCCGCGAGCAGGAAGAGCAGGATGGGAAGGCCGAGCGCGTCGAGGGTTCTTCTGATCACGGGCGAGGTTCCGATCTGGTTTCCGTGGATTTCTCACCGGAACACCCCGGGATGGGCCGGGCCGGCTCCTACCACGGTAGAAGCGGCCCGGTCAGCGAACGCTTAGCGCGAGGTCAGCCCGGCGCTTACCTTCCGGCGTCGGTCACAGGGCCGTGGCGAGCAGGCGTACGGCCTCGAGCGCGAGGGCCAGCTCGACGATGTCGCGGGGCCGGGACACGGAGCGCCCGGTGAGCCGCTCGACGCGCCGGATGCGGTTGAAGACCGTGTTGCGGTGGCAGTAAAGCCGCCCGGCGGCGCGCGCGGCCGAACCCTCGCATCGCAGCCACGCCGAGAGGGTGGCCAGCAGCACGTCCCGATCCGCCTGGTCGAGGGCGAGCAGCGTCCCGAGGACCTCGGTGGTCAGGCGGCCGGACAGCTCGGGCTCGCAGACCACCAGGGCGGCCGGCAGCCGGCGGTCGAGCCGGGCGATCTCGCCGGGTACTCGGCGGCGGTGATCGTCGGGGACGCGCTGAAGAAGGCCTGCGAGGCCAAGGACCTCAGCCGGGAGGGCATCGTCAGGGCGCACCGTTCCCAGCCGTCCTGGGAGGGGGGCTTCGGGACGCCGATGGACTTCTCGCACGTCGACCAGCCGGCCTCGCGCGCCTCGTACGTGGTCAAGCCGGACAGGTCGGCGGTGGGCGGCACGGTGATCCTCAGGGAGGCCGCCGTCTCCGGCCTGGCCAAGGACTACCAGGTGCCGGTCGGCTGACCCGCCGCCGCCTGGAGCGGCCCGCCCGGGAATGGGCTCCCCCCGGCGGGCGGTGGCTCCCCCGGTCTCACCGGGAGCGCCGCGCCGCCTTCGCCCTGGTCGCGCGTGGTCGGCTCACCGGAACACACCGGTGTGGCCGAGGGAGTGAAGTCCGGGCTGCGGGTAGACGGCCAGGCCGTGCGGCCCCGCGTCCACCGGGATCTTCCGCACGAGGTGCCCGTCGTGGGTGTCGAACACGTACACGACGCTGTTGTAGCGTCCGGCGAGCCACAGGCGGCGGCCGTCGGCCGAGACGCCGCCCATGTCGGGCGAGCCGCCCCCGGGGATGTGCCACGTGGCGATCGGCCTGTGCTCGGCGAACGACACCACCGACACCGACCCCGCGCCGCGGTTCGAGACGTAGAGGTTCTTGGAGTCCCGGCTGACGTACAGCCCGTGGGCGCCGGCGCCGGTCGGCACGAAGCGCCGCACCTTGAAGCGCTCGGCGTCGACCAGCCAGACGCCGCCCTTGGCCATGTCGGCGACGTAGAACGTCGTGCCGTCCGGAGAGAGCTTCACGTCCTGGGGCATGCTGTGATGCGCCGGCAGGTTGACGACCTCGCTGACCTTGCGCCGGGCCAGGTCCACGGCCACCAGGTGGCCGGAGAACTCGCAGCTGGCCAGGAAGGTCGAGCCGTCGACGGTGAAGTCCGCGTGGTTGATGCCGCGGCAGGGCATGTCCATCGACTCGCGCAGCTTGAAGGTCTTGGGGTCCCTGAAGTCGAGCCGGTTCAGCCGTTCCGCCATGACCAGCGCGGTGGTGCCGTCCGGGGTGAAGTACAGGTTGTAGGGGTCCTCGACCTGGATGGCCTTGCCCGGCTTCCCGGTCGCGGGGTCGATCGGCGTGAGCGTGTTGCCGTCGTTGTTGTTGACCCACAGCGTCTTCAGATCCCACGAGGGCACGACGTGCTGCGGGCGGCTGCCGACCCTGAAGTGCCGGATGACCCGGTAGGTCTTGGGGTCGATCACGCTGACCGTGCCGCTCTCGCTGTTTGGCACGTAGACCAGCGAGGGGAACCCCGCGACGACGGGGCTGAGCATGCCGGGCCGGTTGTTGGCGTAGACGTCCGCGACCTCGGCCTTCTTGGCGCCGGCGTGCGGCACCGGCGCGGCGACGGCCGGGGCCTCCGGCGGCATGGACGGCAGCTCGGCGTCCCTCGGCTCGACGCCCCCGGAACAGGCGGACACGAGCAGCGCCAGCACGGCCCCTGCGGCGAGGAGCCCGACGGCCCCCCGGGTGGTCCTTGTCATCCGCTCAGGGCCTGCCCCTCTGTCATCCCCCCGGCGCGTACCGGCTACGGCCACGCTAGGAGGGAGACGGTCAGGGAACACTCAAACCCGCGTCTGGGGTGCGTTTACCTTTGCCCTGCGGGGGCCCGGCCCCGGGGACACAACGCCCGGGGCGGGCCATGCTCGGACAAGACCGTAATCAGGTGCGGGTCCGCTTCTGGTCGGCTCCGCCGTCGCAGTCGTAGCCGGGGCCCACAGGCCGCTCATGAGACCGCTCACATGTCGTGCGTGTACCTTCGAGGCATCACGCTCGTGCGATTCAGGTCACCCACGGCGGCTATCCCCATCATCGTCAGGCTTCGGGTCATCTCTTCCCTGAAGATGCCGAGTACGTCGGTGACCCCCTGTGTGCCTCCGCCGGCGAGCCCGTAAACCAGCGGACGACCGATCAGACAGGCATCCGCTCCCAGAGCAAGGGCCACGATGACATCCGACCCGGACCTTATGCCACCGTCCAGGATCACCTCAGCTCGGTCACCGATCCGTTCGGCGATCGCCGGCAGCGCTCGGAGAGTGGGCGGCACGGCGTTCAGCTGACGGCCGCCGTGGTTGGAGACGACGACACCGTCCGCGCCGAGATCCACAACCCGCTCGGCGTCATCAGGATCCATTACCCCTTTGACGTAGACCGGCCCCGTCCAGCGCGAACGGATCCATTCCAGATCGTCCCAGCCGATGTCCGCGGTGAGGTTCTCCGACTGGACCTCGAGGGACTCGAAGCCGTCGAGGTGTCCGCCGACCGGCACCAGGTTCTTCAGCGTGGTGCGCCGGTGGCGCAGGTAGCCGTAGCACCAGCTTGGTCGGGTGGCGGCGTTCAGCATTCGCGACGGGGTCAGGGTCGGCGGGACCCTCATCCCGGTCCGCTGCTCACGGAGCCGGTTACCGTACACCGGCACGTCGACGGTGACGAACAGCGCGGTGAAGCCGTTGTCACCGGCACGGCTCATCAACGACGCCATCAGGGCGCGGTCACGCCATGGGTACAGCTGGAACCAGTGGTTCTCGGCCGTCCCCTGCGCCACCTCCTCGATGGAGTACGTCGACGCGCTGCTGAGCACCAGCCGGGTGCCGCTGTTCTCCGCCGCTCGTGCCGCACCGAGGTCACCGTGCCAGTGCGCCGCACCGGCCAACCCGGTGGGCGCGAGGATGACCGGCATCTCGAGCGAGGTGCCCGCGATGGTCACACCGAGATCCACCTTGGCCGTCCGGGTGAGTACCCGCTGGTTGAGGTACCAGTCCTGATAGGCCGCCAGGTTGTCCCGCAGGGTCCGCTCGTCGTCCGAGCCGTTCTCGATGTAGGCCCAGACCATGTCAGGGACACGCCGGCGTGCGCGCTCCCGCCAGTCCTGGACGCTCAGTGGTGCGGTGCGGCCGGTAGGCCGTAGACGAAAGCCCTTGATCAGCGCTCCCGTCATCAGGACACCTGCCAGATGAGGAGACGCCGCTCAGTCGCGGTGAACAGCCAGTTCACGAGGACGGCGATGAACATCAGCTCCACGAGGATCGCGAAGACGGTGTTGATCTGGTACGACGACGAGTACAGGACGATGTCCTGGCCGAGGCCGCCCGTGGCGGCCACCATCTCCGAGGCCACGACGCCGAGCAGCGCATAGGTGAATGTCAGCCGGAGTCCCGCGAACATCGTCGGCACGGCGGAGGGCAGCACCACCTTCAGCAGCAGCGAGGACCGCTTCAGCCCGACCACGCGCGCCATCGTCATCAGATCAGCGTCCACGGACCGCACCGCCGACCGGGCGTTCTCGGCGAGGATGAAGAAGACGATGCTCACGGCCAGAACCACCTTGGCGGTCATGGTGAGCCCGAACCAGGTGATGAACAGGGGCGCCAGCGCGATGCGCGGCACGCTGTTGATAGGGGCCAGGAACGGGCCGATGATCGCGTTCAGCGTCGGGCTCAGCCCGAGCACGAGTCCGGCGATCGTGCCGGACACCGAACCGACCACGAACGAGATCCCGACCGCGCTGCCCGTGTCCTTCAGCGAGACGAGGCTGCGCTCCGACGGCAGGTACTCCAGCATCGCCGTCCATACACCGCTGGGACGTCCGAAGAGCGTCTCGTCGACCCAGCCCTTACGGGAGGCGATCTCCCACAGGGTGAGGAACCCGATGCAGAGCAGCACACGGGCGGTGTAGATGAATGCCTTGGACTGCACCAGACGGCGATGCTTGGCGGTCTTCTTCTCCGCCACGTCCGCGTACGCCGTAGTGAGCCTGTCGGTGGTCATGGTCATGGTCTCCGGCCCCTCAGCTCGCGACCCGGGGTGCCCGGTCGCCGATGGCGCCCTCGAGCAGCTCGAACAGGTCGTGGGTGACGCGCTTGAACTCGTCGGTGAACTGGATCTCGCCCAGGTGCTCGGCGCGCGGGCGCGGCAGCTCGATGACCCGGTCCTCGGCCACGCGACCCGGGTTGGGCAACATCACGATCACGCGGTCGGCCAGCAGCACGGCCTCCTGCAGGTCATGGGTGACGAAGATGACCGTCTTGCGGCTGTCGCCGCCCTGACGCCGCTCCCAGATCCGCAGGAACTCCGCCTGCAGAGTGAGCTTGGTGCGGGCGTCCAGCGCGGCGAACGGCTCGTCCATGAGCAGGATCGAGGGGTCGGCGGCCAGCGTCCGCGCCAGCGCCACCCGCTGACGCATGCCCTGCGACAGCTGCAGCCGGTACTGGGACTCGCGGCCCTTGAGCCCGACCAGGTCGAGCATCTCGCGGGCCCGCTCCTGGCGCTCCTTGCGCATCCAGCCACGGGTCTCGAGCGGCAGCTCGACGTTCTTGCGGGCGCTGCGCCACGGAAGCAGCGCGTCCCGGGCGAACATGTAGCCGATGTCGAGGTTCGGCAGCTCGGGCGCCTTGCCGGCCAGCCTGACCTCGCCCTGCGTGGGGTGGACCAGGCCGGCGAGCATGTTCAGGATCGTCGTCTTACCGCAACCGCTCGCACCGACGAGCGCGACGAACTGGCCGGCCTGGATCTCGACGTTGACGCCTTTGAGGGCCACGACCTCCTTGGACGTGGAGGCGGCGCCGTCCCCGGCCCGCTGCCCCTGGAGCCGGAACACCTGATTCACGTCCTTGAACGAGATCAGCGGGGATGCTCCGGATTCGACGGTGGGTTCGACCGTCATGGTCGGCCTCCCTTGAGTCTTGGCTGCCAACGTCACCAAGTCCCTCTCAACTTTCGGAGTCGGCTGATGCACATGGCGGAAACACCGCAAATTGCTCTTCAGTGGTCTTCGAAGTGGCCGGGGTCATGTGACAAAATCTCACGTTAAACGCTAGATGGCAAGCATTATCCCGGATTCTACGGTCAACTTCGCAGTTCAGGACCATGCCGCCGTACGGATGACCACGGGGATCCCGGCCGCTTCCTTGCTTGTGGTGGCGCGGTCCGGGTCCGGGGCGACGCGGTGGCCGCCCTGGGCCCGGCCTGCCGGATGCCGGTCCCGGTCAGGCTTTGGGAATGACCACCAGGGAGTCCCAGGACGGCTTCGGCTCGGCCTTCAGGATGCCGAGGGAGACGTACGCGTCGAACGTCGCGGTGAGCGTGTCCTTGTCGAGCTCGGTGGAGTAGTCGCTGTAGACCTGGTCGACGACGAGCCCGGCGACCTCCGGGCTGACCCCGGTGTCCTTCGCCAGTACCGACGTGCTGATCTCCCGGTTCGCCGGGTCCTGGATGAACTTCACGGCTTCGCCCATGATCTCGCAGAACGCCTTGGCCGTCTCGGGCCGCTCCTCCAGGAACTTCGTGGGCGCCACCCAGCCACTGCCGTAGTAGTCCTTGTAGGTCTTGGGACCCTTCGCCATGTACAGCAGCGGCTTGCCCGACTTCGCGTTCATGATGAACTGCGTGCCGGTGGGGTTGACCTGCGCCGCGTCGACGCTGCCGTTGCCGAGCGCCGCGATGGCGGCGCTGCTGCCTCCACCGAGGTTCACATAGGTGACGTCCTTGACCCCGGCCTCCGCCAGGGCGGCCGCGAACATCAGCTGGAGACCCGACCCGACCGGCGTCTGGATGCCGATCTTCTTACCCTCCAGGGCCTTCAGCACCTCCTGCCAGCCGGCGCCTTCATCCGTCGACGGGAGCTTGCTGTCCTTCGGAGCCATCATCGTGGTCTGGAGTACGTTGATGCCACCGCAGAAGAACGCGCCCTTGGTACCGGCCTGCCAGCCCTGACCAAGCGTGCCGACGGTCACCTGCCCGATATCGGACTTCGTCGCCACCAGCCCCTGCATGCCTTGCATGCTGGCAGGCTGCTCGGTGATCTCGAGCTTGATTCCCCGGGCCTTGAAGAACCCCTGCTGTTCCGCGATCATCACCGGCAGCCGGTAGGACTGGGCCGGATACATCATCACGCGGATGGTCTCCGTCTTGTCCGCACCCGCGGACGGGGCTTCCGACTTGTCACCGCCGCAGGCGACGAGCCCGATGGCCGCGAGCAGGCCGACCGAGGCGAGAGCGAAGCGGGATTGCATTCTTGTACGCACTGGAACCTCCACTGGTCACACCCCCATGTGACGACCGTCTATGGCGATTGAGCATTTCACGTTCAACGGTAGGTAACAACGTTTTAACGCCGCGAAATTCGACACGAAATGGACACGAGGTAGTGTGGCCGGGCGAGCGCCTGTGCGACCGCGCCCGCCGGTGGCCAGGCGCCCACCCGCGGGAACACGGGGCGCGGCTCCCGGCCCGGTGAGCGACAGACCCACCCGAAACGCCAGTCGGGCAGGTCCTCCAGGAGACCTGCCCGACCCGCGTTCACCACGAGGGGTGCGCCCCAGTGCAGGCTGAACAGTGCGGGCCGCACCCGCCGGAGCCACGAGCGGCCGGCGTACCGCGGACAAGCACCTCAGTGCAGGCTCCACCCGCCGTCGACCGGCAGGGTGATGCCCGTGATGTAAGAGCCCGCGTCCGACGCGAGCAGCAGCAGCGCGCCGTACAGCTCGTGGGTCTCCCCGACACGGCCCATGGGCGTACGGGCGAGCACCTTGGCCGTGCCCACCTCGGACGCCAGGAGCGGGTCGGTCAGCTCCGAGGAGAAGAAGCTCGGAGCCAGCGAGTTGACCCGGATACCGCGCCGGCCCGACCACTGCATGGCCAGATCGCGGGTCATCCCGTTCATGCCGGCCTTCGACGAGGAGTAGGCCACCTGGGGGATGTCGCCACCACTGATGCCCAGCGCCGACGACACGTTGATGATCGAGCCGCCGTGCTTCGCCGCGATGCAGTGGCGGCCGAAGGCCTGGGCCATGTAGTAGGCGCCGGTCAGGTTGATGCCGATGACCCGGGTGAAGTCCTCCGGGTCCTCCTTGTGCGCCGGGGCGGCGTGGCCGACACCGGCGTTGTTCACCAGGATGTGCACATCACCGAGCTGCTCGACCGCCGCGTTGACCAGGGCATTGCAGTCCTCGACCTTGGAGACGTCGGTCGGGACGGCGACGCAGCGGCGCCCGATCGCGTCGATCTTGCCTTTGACCTCCTGGAGGCGGTCGACGCGACGGGCGCCGAGCACCACGTCGGCACCGGCGTCAGCCAGGGCCTGCGCGAAACCGACGCCGAGGCCGGAGGAGGCGCCGGTGACGACGGCGACCTTCCCGTCAAGCCTGAACTGATCCAACACACTCATGGAAGCTCGAATCCTCTCGAATGGGGGCGATAACCGGTCGGTCGCGGATCACTCGCCGCGGAACACCGGCGCGCGGCGCTCCTCGAACGCCTTGCGGCCCTCGGCGACGTCGGCCGACGCGAAGATCGCCGGCATCAGGTTCTCGCCCTCGCGGTAGTGGCCGCCCGCGGCCTTGTTCAGCGTCCACTTGGTGGCCGCGACCGCCAGCGGGGCGCGCTTGGCCAGACGTGTGACCAGCGCGGTGTACTCCTCGACGAGGGACTCGTGCGGGACGACCTTGTTGACGAAGCCGAGTTCCCGCGCCTCCTCGGCGCTGATGTCGTCAGAGGTGTAGGCCATCCACGCGACGCGCCGGCGCCCGATCATGTCCACACCACGGGTGATCGTGACGGCCGGGACCAGGCCGTGGTTCATCTCTCGCAGGCCGAAGCGCGCCTTGTCGGAGGCGATGGCCAGGTCACAGGCGAGCGCGATCTCGGTGCCGAAGCCGAAGGCGTAGCCGTTGACCGCGGCGATGACGATCTTGCCGAGGCGCTCGATCGCCTCGAAGGGCGCGTGCGCCAGCCGGATGAAGTGGCGGCAGGTGCCCATGTTGTCGAAGGTCATCCCGCCGAGGTCGGCACCGGCCGAGAACGCCTTGCCGTTGCCGCCGGTCAGGACGACCGCGCGCACCTCGTCGTCGTCCTCGAAGGACTGGATCGTCTCGGCCAGCTCGCGGAAGAGCGTCGGACTCCCCGCGTTGAGCACCTCGGGACGGTGCAGCGTGACCACCGCGTAGCGGTCCGCCGGGTACTTCTCGACGTAGAGCGTCTCCTTGTCGACGCGTTCCATGTCAGCCATCTGAGATCGCTCCTCGGTGATATGTTTATCTTTTACGTTAAACGTTAATGCATAACCGGACGATTGCCCGGCTCCCAGGCGGGAGAAGCATCAGGTCAGAGTGCTTCGATGATCGTGGCGTTGGCCATACCGCCGCCCTCGCACATCGTCTGCAGGCCGTACCGTCCGCCCATACGACGGAGGTTGTGCACGAGCGTGGCCATCAGCCGCGCACCGGTCGCGCCGAGCGGGTGACCGAGGGCGATCGCCCCACCGAGCGGGTTGGTCTTGGCCGGGTCGATGCCGAGCTCCTGAGCCCAGGCGAGCACGACGGGCGCGAACGCCTCGTTGATCTCGTACTGGTCGATGTCGTCGCTCGAGAGTCCGGCCTTCTTGAGCACCTGCTGGGTGGCCGGGATCGGTGCGCTCAGCATGAGGATCGGATCGGCACCGGTCACGGTCATCGTGTGCACCCGGGCCAGCGGGGACAGGTTGTGGCGCCTGACCGCGTCCTCGGAGGCGATGACGAGCGCGGCCGCGCCGTCGGAGATCTGGCTGGCGACGGCGGCGGTGATCCGTCCGCCCTCGGTCAGGGTCTTCAGGCCGGCCATCTTCTCCAGCGTGGTGTCCGCGCGCGGGCCCTCGTCGGCGGTCAGGTCACCGAACCGGACGATCTCGTCGTCGAACGCGCCGGCCGCCTGCGCCGCGAGCGCGCGATGGTGGCTGCTGAGCGCGAACTCCTCCATCGCCTCACGGGTGATGCCCCACCGTTCGGCGATCAGCTCGGCGCCGCGGAACTGCGAGACCTCCTGGGGACCGTAGCGGTCGATCCAGCCGGGACCGTTGTAGGGCGCGCCGAGACCCTGCTGCTCGCCTACGATCGCCGGGCTGGAGATCGGGACCAGGCTCATCACCTCGACACCACCGGCGAGGACGAGGTCCTGGGTGCCGGACATGACGCCCTGGGCCGCGAAGTGGACCGCCTGCTGCGACGAGCCGCACTGGCGGTCGATCGTGGTGCCCGGAACGTGCTCCGGGAGGCCGGCCGACAGCCACGCGGTACGGGCGACGTTGGTGGACTGGGCGCCGAGCTGGTCGACGCAGCCCAGGATGACGTCCTCGATGTCGCCGGCGTCGACACCGGCGCGCTCGACGGCGGCCTTGATGGCGTGCCCGGCGAGGTCGGCGGGGTGGACTTGACTCAGACTGCCCTTCCGTCGCCCCACGGGGGTACGGACGGCACTGACGATGTAGGCCTCGGCCATTTCTCGCTCTCAGGGAGTGGGTGTCATGGTGACGACCGTGCGGCCGATGGACCGCCGGTCGGCGAGGAACCCGTGTGCGGCGGCGATCTCCGACGCGGGGAAGATCCGCGCGATCACCGGGGCGGCGCGGCGGTTCTCGAAGAGGTCGAGGACCCGGGTCACGGAGGGACGGACCAGTTCGGGGTTGTCCAGCAGCCACTTGCCAAGCGTGAAGCCCGACACCGAGATGCCGAGCTCGAACAGCGTGTGCAGACGGAACCGGTCGCTGCTGCGGCCACTGCTCGCGCCGACGCTGACCAGGCGGCCGCCGGGCGACACGCACTCGAAGCTGCGGCCGAGGACGTCACCTCCGACCGACTCGAGCACCAGCGGTACCCCGCGACCGCCGGTGACGTCGCGGACCACCTCGACGAAGTCGTCGTCGGTGTAGTTGACGACGACGTCCGCTCCCCACTCCTTGATCCGCTCGGCCTTCTCGTCCGACCCGGCGGTGGCGATGACGCGACCGGCCCCGTATGCCTTGCAGATCTGCACGCAGGCGGAGCCGTAGGCGCCGGCCGCGGCGTGGATCAGGACGTCCTCGCCCTTCTCCAGCCGGCCGAGGGTCACGATCGCCGCGTCCGCGGTGAGGTAGGGGCCGGCGGCACCGGCGGCCTGGGCGTCGTCGAGCGCGTCGGGCACCGGGTAGACCTGGTCGGCCGGCGCGGTCATGAACTGCGCGGCGGCGCCGCCCCGCGGGATCACCCCGAAGACGCGGGCGCCGATCGCGGGACCGTTCGTGCCCGGTCCTGTGCCGACCACCACGCCGGTGAGGTCGTGCCCGGTGACGTAGGGCGGCTCCGGGGCACCGGGATACCTCCCGGCGCGCTCGAGCAGGTCCGCCCAGTTGATCGCGAAGGCGCGCACCTCGATGAGCAGCTCGCCAGGGCCCGGAACCGGGACCGGGATGTCATCCCAGCTCAGAACCTCGGGACCGCCGTGCTCCGCGAAGCGCAGCCCCTTCATGGTCCGGCTCATACCTCGTTCATCCCCGCGGGGATGCCGTCGTTCATGCGGTCGTGGTACTCGGAGATGCCGTAGCCGGTCCGGCCCTGGTAGTCGAGCTTCACCAGGACCTCGGCCAGGCGTGCCACCTCGCCGTCGCGACGGTTGCGCAGCGGGACGTTGTGGTAGACGGTGCCGCTCGCCTCGACCGTCTCCCCCGATTCGGTGCACATGGAGACGCGCATCGAGGTCGGATAGTAGGGCGCGTCGCCGTACTCGCTCTTCACGGTGACCTTGTTGACCAGCTCGACGACGCCGTCACGCAGGACCATGCCATTGCCCGGCGCCTGGGTGTCACCGATCTTCTGGCTCCAGGCCACGAAGCCGTTCTTCTTGTCGGCCATGCAGGAGATCCAGCGCCAGTAGTGCGGGCCCTGCCACTTGCGCGGGCCCCAGGAGTGGTCGCGGAAGCCGAGGCCGTTGATCTCGCGGCGCTCGCCGTCGACCTCGACCCAGCCCTGGACGCCGCAAGGGCCCTGGTAGTGACCGACCGCGATGCTGTCCTCGGCGCCCTGGATGCCCGAGCCCCCGCCGAGCCCGTAGACCGGGACGACGTTCTCGTAGTGCAGCTCGAGCCTGACCGGGACGATCGGGCTCTCGGTGAACGCCTTCTTCGGGTTCTCGAGGTCGGTGCCCCTGCCCAGCAGGTACGAAGTGCCGTCAAAGGTGACCTTGATCTTCCGCAGCGGCTCGACGACCTCGAACTTGAGACCCGCCGCCTCGAACCTGTCGTTGGCGCTGATCTTCGCCCTGTCGAAGCGGATCGCGGCCTTGCCGCCAGGCAGATAGAGCAGGACGGTGACTTCCGCGTGTCCCTCGTTGACGCGGTTGCCCATCCTGATGAGCACCGCGAAGCCGGACTCACCGTCCACGAAGTTGTAGTAGGCCGACTCGTTGAACTGCGGGTGATCGGTCGGCTCGTGCATGTACTCGTCTTCGGCGAGGATCGGTGTGATGGCCATGCCCCATTTCACCCTTCACGTTAGATGTTATGCAATACTCTAACGGAGATTTTTGACGTTGTACGTCACATCTTAGGAGTTGGAGACTCTATGGACCCGAGGCCCCCGAAGGACGCGGCCGTGCCCGGCCAGGAGGTGCGGCTCGGCTTGATGCTGGCCGGCGGTGGCGGGATGACCGTGCCCGACATGGCCGAGCTCGCCGCACGTGCCGAAGGAGCCGGGTTCGACGGGGTCTACGTGGCCGAGGCCTGGCGATCCGGCTTCGTTCCGCTGGCCGCGATGGCCGCGCGGACCGAGCGGGTCACGCTCGGTCCGTACGTGCTCAACGCACACGCCCGGACACCGGTGATCGCCGGCATGAGCGCCGTCGACCTCGACGAGGTGTCCCAAGGCCGCCTGGTGCTCGGCGTGGGCAGTGGCAACAAGGTCACCAACGAGAGCTACCAGGGCGTCCCCGTCAGGCGGCCACTGCCGAAGATGCGGGAGTACGTCGAGCTCATGCGGCTCGTCACCCGCGCGCGGCGGGGTGAGCAGGTCGACTACGACGGCGAGATCCACCGGATGACGGGCTGGCGCTCGCAGGCCGACCCGTTCCGCGCGTCAATCCCGATCCACCTCGCGGCCACAGCGCCTCGGATGACCCGTCTGGCGGCGACCATCGCCGACGGCATCGCGCTCGGCACCCTGCAGTCGGCCGAGTTCGTCGCCGAGATCGCGGCCTCCTGCCGGCAGATCTCCGGCCGCGACGACTTCGGGGTCATGATGGCGACGCTGGTCGCCGTCGATGAGGACCCCGAACGGGCCCGCGACGCGGCCCGCGCGGCCGTGGTCAACCTGTATGCCGGCAAGCCTCACCCCCACTACGACTCCCTGCTGCGCCAGCAGGGCCACGAGCGCGTCGCCGACGATGTGGACCGGCTCGTCCGCGACGGCGACCTTGACGCGGCACGCCGCGCCGTCACCGACGAGGTGGTCGACCAGCTGGTCGTGGCGGGGACGCCCGGGGACTGTATCGCCCGGATCCACGAGTACGGCCGCAGTGTCGACGAGGTGCTGTTCGTCAACGTGAGCGGTATGCGCTACGAGGCGGGGAGCGTCGCCGATGCCCGGCGGGCCTTGCTCGACTCCTACCAGCCGCTGCTCGAGCTCGGCACCCTCGCCGCGACGGGTGCCTGAAATGCGACCCCCGAAGTGCGAGACCGTCTTGTCCATGGCCTGTATTTGACCATGGACGTTAGATGTCATACAAGAGGTTCTTGCGTTTACTTAACGCTTCACGTTAGGTTCGGCCGTACCGTACTGCCCCGGATCCGAAGAGGTGCCTATGCGACCGTCACCGGATGAACTGCTGGCCAGCCTCCGCCTCTCCTTGAACGAGACCCTTCTCCCCAAGATCGAGGACCGCTGGGCACGCTACACCGGCACCGCGATGGACCTGGTCCTCCAGCACCTCCAGCTCCGCCTCGCCGGTGAGACGGACGCGCTGGACGCCGACAGCGCGGACATGATCGCCATCCTCGCGGCGATCGGGGGCCGGGCCGCCGCCCTGGGCGCGGAGTCCGGCGCGGACGGCCCCCGGTGGGGAGAGCTGGCCGACCTGGCGCTCTCACCCGCCCCCGATCGGGCCACCCGCGATCTCGGCGAGACGACCGCGCGCAATGAGGAGCTGCGCGGCAGCGTCGTCGCGGTGATGCGCTGGCTGGACGAGACCGACGCGCGAGACGAGATCCCCGCCGTGCGGGAAGTGAGGGACGAGGTGCACCGGCTGGTACGACGCCAGGTCGACCGGACCAAACCGATGGTCGAGCCGCTGTTCATGTCGTTCGGGCCGGTGGCGTCATGACCGCCGCGCAGAGCCCGGTCGCCGGGCTCGACACCGGCCTCGTCCGCGCCTACCTCCGCGACCGGCTCGAGGCCGAGTCGCTCGACATCACCTCGCTCAAGCGCAACGTCGGCGGCATGTCCCGGGAGACCTGGTTCGCCGGTGTCACCGGAGTCCGCGACGGCGCGCCGTTCACCGACGCGCTGACCTTCCGCGTGGACCACCCGGAGGGCTCCGTCGTCCCGGTCGGCCTGGAGCGGGAGTACCGCACCTTCGCCTCGCTGACCCCGACGCAGGTCCCGGTCGCCGAGGCGCTGTGGTACGAGACCGACGCCTCGCTGATCGGCCGGGCCCCGTTCTACGTACGCCGCACCGTCGCCGGCTCGGCGTCGGCCGGGAAGCTGTTCGCCCCGGGCAACGAGGAGATGCGCCGCCGGATCGGCGCAGGTCTCGCCGAGAAGCTCGCCGCCGTGCACACCCTCGACTGGGACGGCGCCGGGCTCGGTGAGTTCATGGCCGTGCCGCAGCGCCCCGAGGACTGCGCCCTGCTGGAACTGGCCCATTACGAGGAGGCCTACCGCGCCGCGGACCCCGAGCCGATGCCCGTGGTCGAGGCGCTGTTCTCGTGGCTGAAGCGCAACGTGCCGGCCGAGGTCCAGCGCACCTCCCTGGTGTGGGGCGACGTCGGCATCGGCAACTTCATCTACCGGGGCGACCAGGTGGTGGCGCTCACCGACTGGGAGCAGGCCCACCTCGGCGACCCGATGAAGGACTGGGCTTCGGCCCTGTGGCGGGGCGCGGACGCGCTGCTGCCGCGCGAGGAGATGTTCGAGGTCTACGAAAAGGCCAGCGGCCTGCGGATCGACGAGGACCGGATCAAGTACTACTCGGTCTTCATCGACGCGGAGTACGTCTGCACATCGTTCCCGCTGCTCAACCAGTTCGGCCCGGACGAGACGCGCGACGCCACGTTCGCCCGCCTCGGCATGGGCGTTCCCTACATGTGCATGGACCACGGCCTGCGCACCATCGGCTACTGAGCCGCCCGTCCCGAAGGAGCTCTCCTTGTCACCGGAACAGAACTCGGCCTTGGTGACCTCGCTCACCGACCGGGTGGGAACGATCGAGCTGAACCGGCCGGAGCAGCGGAACGCCCTCACGGTCGAGCTGGTGGAATCGCTCGGGGCGGCGGCCGCGTCCCTCGTCGAGCGGGGGGCTCGTGCCCTCGTACTCGCCGGGCGGGGCGCCACGTTCTGCGCCGGCGCGGACCTGTCCCTGGTCGGCCGGGCCCTTGCCGGGGACCCGGCGCCCGTCCTCACCCCCCTGGTCGCGGGGTTGCACGGCTCCATCAAGCGGCTGCGCGGCCTGCCGGTCCCTCTGATCGCGGCGGTCGAGGGCCCCGCGGTCGGGGCCGGTATGGGCCTCGCCCTCGCCGCCGACCTTCGCGTGGTCGGCAAGGGCGCCCGGCTGGTCCCCGGCTACATGGGCATCGGGGCGTCCCCGGACGGGGGTGTCTCGTACTTCCTGACCCGGATGCTCGGCTCGTCCCGGGCGGTCTCGCTGCTGCTGCGCAACCAGCCGGTCGGCTCCGACGAGGCGGTGACGCTCGGCCTGGCCGAGTCCGTCGTCCCCGACGGCTCGGCACTGGAGGAGGCCCGGCGGCTCGCCGGGACGCTGACCGCGGCGCCCCCGCTGGCCCTGCTGCGGGTGCGCGAGCTGGTCGACCGGGCGACGGTGCTGGGGCTCGCGGAGCAGCTCGACCTGGAGCAGGAGCGGATCACCGAGCTGTGGGAGACCCACGACTTCACCGAAGGCGTGCGGTCCTTCCTGGAGCGGCGCCCACCTCGATTCCGCGGCGACTGACCCCCACCGGCGCGGGTGCGGGCCACCCCGCACCCCCCAGAACGCACGTCCGCCCGTGGTCTCCCCCGGTCACGGGCGGACGTGCCCTCCCGGCCACTCCGGTCACTCCGGCTCCGGCCGCTCCGTCCGTGCCGACAGCTCCGACAGCTCCGTGCGCAGCTGGTGCTTGAGCACCTTGCCGGTGACGTTGCGCGGCAGCCCGTCCACCCTGACCCACCGGCGCGGGACCTTGTAGCCGGCCATCCGCTCCCTGGCCCAGGTGCCCAGCTCGTCGTCCGGAGGGGCGGCACCGACCACGACGGCGGTGACCACCTGGCCCCACTTGGGGTCCGGCACGCCGACCACCGCGAGTTCGGTGATGTCCGGGTGCTCCACCAGCACCGCCTCCACCTCGCGCGGGTACACGTTCTCCCCGCCGGTGATGATCATGTCGTTGCGCCGGTCGGTGATGTGCAGGTAGCCGCGGTCGTCGCGGTAGCCCATGTCACCGGTGTGCATCCAGCCACCGCGCAGCGCCTCCGCGGTGGCCTCGGGCCGGTTCCAGTAGCGCAGCATCACCGAGGGGCCGCGGCAGACGATCTCGCCGACCTCGCCCCGGGCGACCGGTACGTCCTCGTCGTCGACGACCATGACCTCGAGCGACGCCGCCTCCGTACCCGCCGAGGCCAGGCGCTCGATGTCGGCCGAGTCGTGGTCGGCGGGGCGCAGGATGGTCTGCCCGCCTGTCTCGGTCATGCCGTACTGCTGGTGGAAGCCGCAGCCGAAGCGTTCCAGAGCCCGGCGCAGCGGCCCGGGCTCGATCGACGAGCCGCCGTAGATGATCAGGCGGAGGGCGGACAGGTCGATCCCGTCGATGGCCGGGCTGTCGAGCAGCATGGCGATGATCGTGGGGACCAGGACCGTGGTGGTGACCCGCTCGCGCTCCATGGTGCGCAGCGCGAGAGCGGGCTCGAACTCCGGCAGCATCACCACCGTGGCACCGACGAGGGTGTGCGCGTAGGCGAGGAACGCGGCGATGTGGAACATCGGCAGGCTGGCCTGGTGCACGTCGCCGGACCGCACCTCCAGCTCGACCGCGTTGACCATCACGCGGGCGGTGAACCCGAGCCGGTCGATGACGGCACCCTTGGGCGAGCCGGTGGTTCCCGAGGTGTACAGGATCGTGGCGGGCAGCTCGGGATCGTCCGGATCGGCGGCAGGCCCGGCGCTCGCGGCCTCCAGCGCGGCGTCGTACGAGGGGATCTCCCGCGGGCCGCCTAGCCCGAGCACGTTCGCGATCCCGGCCTCACGGGCCAGCGCGGCCCCCCGCTTCTCCTCGCGACGGCCCACGACCAGCAGGGACGGGGTGCAGTCGGTGAGAATGAAGTGCAGCTCGCGCTGGGTCAGCCTGACGTTCAGCGGAACCAGGGCGAAGCCGGAGCGCAGGCACGCGGCCTGGATCTCCAGGTACTCCGGTTCGTTGGCGGAGAGCAGCGCCACCCTGTCACCCCGCCGCAGGCCGGCTTCCCGGAGGACGGTCCCCAGCCGCCCCACCCGATCGTCCAGCTCGGCGAAGGAGATCCGCCGGTCATCTCCCACCACCGCCGTCTTGTCCCCGAACCGGGTCGCCGCCGCGCGGACAAGATCGAGATAACGCATGTCACCACCCGCCTCACACAAAAAATGAATCAACACATTACGTTCAGCGTTAGATTAAGTTACAGTGACCGCATCGAGAGCACCAGGGGGGCGGACCCGGCTCCCTGAACGCGAGGAGTAGCTGGATGCTGGTCAGCGACATCGTTCGCCGCAACGCCATGTTCTTCGGAAACGAGCCGGCCGTCGTGGTGCCGGGGGGCGCCACCAGTTCCTGGGCGGACCTGGATGTCCGCACCGACCGGTTCGCGGGCGCCCTGACCGCCCTCGGACTCGCCAAGGGCGACCGGCTCGCGATCTTCGCCCCGAACTGCGGAGAGTACGTCGAGTTCTTCTTCGCCACGGCGAAGTCGGGCGTCATCGGCGCGGCCACCAACATCCGCCACGCGGCGTACGAGATCTCCTCGTACCTGTCCTACGTCGAGCCGGTCGCCGTCCTGGTCCACGCCGACCTCGCCGAGACCGCCCGCGCCTGGCTGCCCGACGTGCCCTCGGTCAAGCACGTCATCGGCTTCGGCGGCGACCACGGCTTTGACCTGGACCTGGAGCGGCTGATCGGCGAGGCCCCGGCCGGCCCGCCGGCCGTCACCGTCGACGAGGACGACATCTACCAGCTCGGCGCCACCAGCGGCACGACCGGAGTCCCCAAAGGCGCCATCCTCACCCATCGCAACGCGATCGCCGCCATGCTCAACTGGCTCGCGGAGCTGCCGATCCCCGAGCGCGGCACCGCGCTGCAGTGCATCCCCCTCTTCTTCAACCCCGGCGGCCCGGCCGGGCTGCACCCGGTGATGATGAAGGGCGGCCGCACCGTGGTCCCCCCGGCGTTCGACCCGGCCGAGTTCCCCCGCCTGGTCCAGGAGTACGGGGTCACCAATACGATCATCGTTCCGACGATGGTGCAGATGGTGGTCTCCGCGCCGGGCATCGAGAACTACGACCTGTCCTCCCTGCGCGGCATCATCTCCGGCGGCTCACCGTTCTCCGTCGAAACGCTCAAGCGGGCCCGCGAAGTCGTCGGCGACGTCTTCTTCCCCTTGTACGGCATGGCCGAGAGCTACTCGTGCGGCGCGGTCCTGCGCCCCGAGAACCAGTTCACCTCGGGCAGCGAGGAGCAGGTACGCAGACTGTCCTCGGTCGGCAAGCCCTACGTCCTGATCAAGCTCCGCGTCGTCGACCTGGAGGGTCACGACGTGCCGCACGACGGCAGCACCTCGGGCGAGATCTGGCTGAGCGGTGACTCGATCTCCCCTGGCTACTACCGGATGGAGGAAGAGACCGCCAAGTGCCACGAAGGCGAGTGGTTCAAGACCGGCGATCTCGCGGTCGTCGACGCCGGGGGCTTCATCACGATCGTGGACCGGCTCAAGGACATGATCATCACCGGGGGCATCAACGTCTTCAGCATCGAGGTCGAGCGCGTCCTCCAGGACCACCCCGAGGTGGAGCACGTGGCCGTCATCGGCATCCCGCACGAGACCTGGGGCGAGGCGATCCACGCGATCGTGCGCCTCCGCGACGGGTCGGCCCTGACCGAGGACGAGCTGATCGCTTTCGCCGCCGGGCGCCTGTCGGGCTACAAGAAGCCGCGCTCGGTCGAGTTCGTCGACGCGCTGCCCATCAGCGCCACCGGAAAGATCCTCAAGAAGGAACTGCGCCGGGCCCGGGTGAAACCCGGCCGCCCCTGACCCCAGCACGAGTACGCAGTAGCACGCCAGGAGGCGGCATGGATTTCAGCATCAGCGCGGAGCACCAGCAACTGCGGCAGACCCTGCGGGCGTTCTTCGAGGAGGCCGCGCCCATCGACGAGGTCGCGCGCTTCGACCGCGACGAGGAGTTCAACTCCGAGCTGTATCGCAGAGCGGCCGAGCTGGGCCTGTGCGGGCTGGCGTTCGGGGAGGAGTACGGCGGGTCGGACGCGGATCAGATCTCCATCTGCATCGCCGTGGAGGAGGTCGCCCGCGCCAGCGCCGCCCTCGCCTACGCCTGGCTCCCCACGGCCACGTTCTGCGCCAAGGGCATCGCCAGGTTCGGGACCGACGAACAGAAGAAGGAGATCCTTCCGCAGGTCGCGGCCGGGACCGTCCGTATCGCCATGGGCCTGTCCGAGCCGGAGGCCGGCTCCGACCTCACCCACCTGTCGACCCGCGCGGTGCGCGACGGCGGCGACTACGTCATCAGCGGGCAGAAGGTCTTCACCACCGGCGCCGACACCGCCGACTACATCTTCGCCTTCGTCAGGACCGATCCCGACGCGACGTCCTCCAAGGGCCTGTCCGTCCTGCTCGTCCCCAAGGGCGCCGAGGGCGTCACGGTCCGGCCGCTGCGCAAGCTCGCGGGCCAGTCCACCCACACGTGCGAGGTGTTCCTCAACGACGTCCGGGTGCCCGCCGGTAACCTCGTCGGCGAGCCCGGCCAGGGCACCAGGATCATCTTCGACCTCCTCGACGCCGAGCGGATCTACGTCGGCGCCGAGGGCACGGGCCTTGGCCAGGGCGCGCTGGACATGGCGCTGAAGTACGCCAAGGAGCGTGTCCAGTTCGGCAAGCCGATCATCGAGCACCAGGCGGTCGGGCACATGCTCGCCGACATGGCGATGGACGTGCAGACCGCGCGGCTGATCACCTGGCAGGCCGCCTGGCGGCTCGACCAGGGCCTCGACTGCACGCTGGAGGCCTCGATGGCCAAGGTGCACGGCTCCGAGGCCGGCACCAGGTGCGCCGCCCGCGGCATGCAGATCCTCGGCGGCTACAGCTACATGGTCGAGTACGGGATGGAGCGCTACTGGCGCGAGACCAAGCTGTACGAGATCGCCGGCGGGACGAACCAGATCATGCGCAACATGATCGCCAAGCAGCTCGGGCGGCGGGGGCTGTGACTCCCGCGCTTCCGCGGCACCCGAGGCTCCCGCAGCCCCCGGGGCTTCCGCTGGACGCCGCGTTCGACCACGCGGCCGTGGCCGCCCACCGGATCCGGGACCTGCTGCCGCTGTACCGGGACATGCTGGGCGGTGAGTTCCACCTCGGCGGCGACAACGTCCGGGTCGGCTACCGGGGACTGCAGCTGCGGTTCCGGGGCGGCGGCAAGGTCGAACTCCTCGAACCGCTCGAAGGGTCGGCGTTCCTCGACAGCTTCTTCGAGCGCAGCTCCCTCGGCGGGCTGCACCACGTCACCTTCACGGTGCGGAACATGACGGAGACGATCACCGCCCTCGAAGGGCTCGGCTACCGGGTGCACGGAGCGTCCGCGGCCGATCCCGACTGGCACGAGGTCTTCCTGCACCCGCGCGAGGCGTACGGCACGCTGCTCCAGATCGCGCGTCCCGGCCCCGGCCACGGCCCGGCCACCGGCTACACGCTCGACGACGTCCTGGCCGGCAATGCCCCCAACGGGTGCGGCATCCCCAGTCCCTGACCGGCCCGGTGCCCGGCGGAGCCCGGCCCGGCCGGCGCCGGCCGGCCATGCCCACCTCCTGTCCGACCCCTGACCTGACCCCATCCGAGGAGTGCCCGTGGTCTCCGACCATGTCATCAGCCAGATCGAGATCCGCGACCTCACCGCGCGCTTCACCGACGCCGTCAACCGGCGCGCGCCCGAGGAGCTGGCCGGCCTGTTCACGAAGGACGGGGAGTGGCACGTTCCCGGCGTCCCTACGGCGACGGGCCGCGAAGCGATCAGCGGTGTGCTGGCCGGCCTGCTCGAGAACTTCCAGCGCCTGATCCAGCTCACCCACAGCGGGCACGTGGACGTCGACGGCGACAACGCCACCGCGACCTGGTACGTCTCCGAGACCGCCGCCGACGGCGCCGGCAACGCCTTCGCGTTCACCGGCGTCTACACCGACAGCCTGGTCAGGACCGAGGAGGGCTGGCGTTTCGCCCAGCGCTCGTTCGCCTTCCTGTACCGCGGCAAGGCGGCCGAGGCCGCCGCGGGCCGCTGGTACCCGCACCCGCGGGCCGCGACGGACTGAGCGGCACGAAGGCGAATGAGCGGGGCTCCCGGGTTCGACCTGGGAGCCCCGCTCATTTCGCTTCGCCGCTCCTGTCGCGCGGCGCCGCGTGCCCCGCCTACCGGCCGGGCAGCTCGTCGATGAACTCGTACAGCCCCTTCGACAGGTGGTGCCCGCCGTCGATGGTGAGCACCTCCCCGACCACGTAGGACGCGTCGTCGGACAGCAGGTACGCCGCGGCGCGGGCGGTCTCCTCCGCCTTCAGCAGGCGGCCTGCCGGGATCGCGTCGATCAGCCGCTGACGGACCGCCGGATCCCCCGCGAGGAAGTCCGTGCCGCCCACGGGCATCCACCCCGGCGCGACGGCGTTCACCCGGACGCCCCGGCCCGACCACTCCGCGCCGAGCGTACGGGTCATGGCGAGGACGCCGCCCTTGGCCGACGCGTTGTGCACAATGCCCGGCGCCCCCATCCAGGCGTAGGGCGTGAGCACGTTGACCACCGCTCCCCCGCGGCCGGCCTCCAGCCAGCGCCGGCCGACCTCGGAGGTGCAGTGCCAGGTCCCGTTGAGCACGATCTTGATGACCGAGTCGAACCCGTTCGCGGTCAGCTTCTCCGCCTTGACCGGGAAGAGTCCCGAGGCGTTGTTGACGAGCCCGTCGACCGCGCCGAGCAGCTCGGTGGCCTCGTCGGCCATCGCCGCCACGGAGGCGGGGTCGCGCACGTCCACGGTGACCGCGAACGCCTTGCCCGGGCCGAGCTCCGCCTCGATCGCCTGGACGGTCTCGTTCAGGGTGTCCTTGGTCCGCCCGCAGACGACCACCCGGGCACCGAGCCGGCAGAACTCGGCGGCCATGGCCGACCCGAGCCCACCGCCACCACCGGTGACGACGATTCCCTTGCCGTCCACTCCCGACAGCGTTGCCACAATGATCCCCTCAACCGATGACGATTCGCGATACGTACACGCCGGACTCCGGACTAGGCCAGGGTGGCCGTTCCGACGTTCTCCCGGATGTACTCGGCGACCACACCGCCCGGAAGCCCCGGCGGGAAGCTGCGGTGCACGCCCAGGGCCTGCAGCGGCTCGAAGTCCACCTCCGGGATGATGCCGCCCATGATGACCAGGACCTGGTCCATACCGCGCTCCTTCAGCGCCGGGATCAGGGCACGGGCGATCTGCGTCTGCCCGCTGGTCATGATGCTGACGGCCACCACGTCGACGTCCTCCTGGAGCGCCGCTTCGGCGATCTCCTCCGGAACCCCGAACCGGAAGTAGACGACCTCCATGCCCGCGTCGCGCAGTTCACGCGCGATCAGCTTCGAACCGCGCCCATGGACGTCGATCTTCTTCTTGGCCAGCAGGACCTTGATGTGCTCTTTGGACACGGCTTACTCCTTGCCTGACGTGCCAGTCGCTCTGCGGTGTGCAGGCTCACTCGCTGACGTACCAGCCGAACGCTTCGCGCATCGGCACCATCATTTCGCCGTTGGTCACGCCCTTGCGTGCCGCCTCGACCAGCGTGGGCATCAGCGGCCCCGTGCCGTCCTTGAGCGCCTGGCAGGCGGTCCTGACGTCCTCCAGCGCGGCGTCGACCGCGGCCTGGTCCCGCTTCGCCCGGTAGGCGTCTAGGCGGGCCTTGGCCTTGTCCTCGATGGACTCGTCGATACGGAACGGCTCGTAGTTCTCCGTCTCATCCGAGACGTACCGGTTCACCCCGACGACCGGGAGCTCACCGCTGTTGATCAGCTTTTTCATCTCGTACGACGCGTTGTCGATGTTCCGCTTGACCTCGCCGGTCTCGATGCCCTCGCGGTACCCGCCGGAGGCCTCGAGATCCTCGTAGATCTTCCAGGCCTCGGCCTCCATGTCGTCGGTCAGCTTCTCGACGAACCAGGAGCCACCGAGCGGGTCGGCGACGTCGCGCACGCCGCTCTCCCACATGAGGATCTGCTGAGTGCGCAGCGCGGTGCGGTGCGACTCCTCGGTCGGCACACCGACGGCCTCATCGTAGGAGCAGGTGTGGATGGACTGGACACCGCCGAGCACCGCGGCCAGGGTCTGCAGCGTGATGCGGGCGTTGTTGTTCATCAGCTGCTGCTGGGTGAGGACGTACCCGCTGGTGTGCACATGGACGCGGGCGTGCATGTTCGACGGCTTCGTGACACCGGCGTCCTTGCACAGCTTCGCCCACATGCGGCGGTGCGCGCGGAACTTGGCGACCTCTTCGAAGACGTTGACCGTGCAGCCGATCTGGAAGGACAGCCGGCCGATGAACTCGTCGGGCGCGAGGCCCGCGGCCAGACCCGCGTCGATGATCGACTTGCCCCAGGAGAGCCCGTAGGCCAGCTCCTGCACGGGCGTGGCGCCCGCCTCGGACAGGCCGTACATGAAGATGTTGACCGGGTTCCAGTCGGGAGCGTTGTCCTTGGCCCACTTGATCAGGTCGATCATCAGGGCGTAGCCCCACTTGGGCTCCCAGGACGGGACGTCCTGGACGGCGATACGCGGGTACCAGTTCATCGAGTTGCCGTGCATCAGCGCCGTCGGCTCGCCGCGGCGCTCCACGGCGGCGGCCAGCAGCGCGAGCGCGGGCAGGCAGTTGTCGCCGGTGATCATCGAGAAGTTGGTGGACTTCAGGTCCCAGTCGCGGACCAGCTCGTCGTAGTCGTCACCGGTGCTCATGTGCACCCCGCACTGGCCGATGTTGCCCGCGGCCTCGGGGTGGTCGGCGTCGATGCCGTACATGGCGGGAATGTCGTAGACGGTGTTGAAGACCTTGTGGCCGAAGTATCCCTCCATCCCTTCGGCGACCATCTTCTCCATCTTCTCGCGGGTCTCCTCGATGGTCCCGTAGCCGAAGACCATCTGCTGCATCCACGGCGTCAGGGCGTAGCCGTCCGGGTGCAGACCGCGGGTGAAGGGGTAGACGCCCGGCATCTCCTCAAGGTTGGAGCCGGCCGTGTCCTCGTGGGTGTAGACGGTCTTCACAGGGAGTCCCGAGATCGTCTTGGCCGGTCGCAGTCTGTCGGCGTAGCGGGCGCGGCGCGCGGCCCACGCCTCCTTCGCAGCCTCGAACTTGCTGCTCAGCAGAGATGTCACTTCGTCTCCGTTCCTGGGGCGGCCTCGGCGCGAGGCTGGGTCGTGAGCCAGTGGTGGGCTTGGAGCAGTTCCTGGACGTAACGCTCGGCCGCCCCGTAGGGATCGGCCAGGTGCCGGTCGCCGAGGACCGATCCCGCGGCCCCGAGCAGCTCTTCGCGGAGCCGGTCGCCGACGAAGGCGATGAACTGCGCGTGCCGGCGGGCACGTTCGCCCACGACCCTCCACTGCGTCTCACCAGTGGCCGCGTAGTGTTCGTCGACCGCCGCGACGAGCTCGGCGACGCCCTCGTGACGCAGTGCGGAGACCTTGACGACGGGGACGCTCCAGGGCTTGCCGCCGCTGGGGTCGGTCCGCTCGAAGCCCTGCGCGGACAGGTCCTTGACGGTCTGGTCCGCGCCGGGCGAGTCGCCCTTGTTGACGGCCACCACGTCGGCGATCTCGGTGATGCCGGCCTTCATGGCCTGCAGCGCGTCGCCGTATCCGGGAACGAGCACCAGGATCACGGTGTGCGCGATCTTGGCGATCTCGAACTCGCCCTGGCCGACGCCCACGGTCTCGACGATGACGACGTCCTTGCCCATCGCGTCCATCACGTCGACCGCGTCGTTGACGGCGGCGGCGAGCCCGCCCGAGGCGCCGCGCGAGGCGAGGGAACGGATGAAGACCCCCCGGTCCCCGCTGGACGCCTCGAGCATCCGGTCGCGGTCGCCGAGCAGGGCCCCGCCGCTGAACGGGCTTGACGGATCGACGGCGATCACTCCGATCGTCCGGCCCCGGCCCCTCAACTCGCGGATGAGCGACGCCACGAGCGTGCTCTTGCCCGCGCCGGGTGGCCCGGTGACGCCGATGAGCTGCGCCCTGCCGCGGTGCTCCGCCAGCTCGCGCAGGGCGACGCGGGCGGCGGCGTGCCCGTTCTCGATCCCGGTGATCAACCGGCCCGCGTGCAGCACGCTCCCGGCGGCCACCTGGCTCGCCGGGCTGGTCGCGGCGTCCACGGCTCCCCCAGAGGCAAACTTGATTGTTTACGTTCAACGTCAGTCTTACATACATCCCGCCCGAACGCCAGAGCGTTCACACCCCGGCACGACCGGTGTGTATTTGCTTACGTTATACGTTACATAGCATATCCTTGCCGCACCTCGGCGCTCCCGCGGCCGAGGCCACCACAGGCACCTAGGAGACGGACATGACGACCGAAGGTCTGGAGACGCTGACGCTCGCGGATTCGGGAACCCGCCTCGACATCACGCTGGACCGGCCCGGCGAGCGGAACGCCCTCACCTTCGCCGCCTGGGACGAGCTCGACCAGGTCATGGCCGATGTCGAGACGCGCGACGACCTGCGTGTGGTCACCCTCACCGGCAACGGGCCCGCCTTCTGCGCGGGTGTCGACTTCGGGGCGATCGGCGCCTCGCTGGAGGTCGAGAAGGGCAGCTACCCCTCGTTCATCCGCCGCTGGGCCAACATCGTGGACCGCTTCGAGCGTGTCCCCCAGCCGAGCGTCGTGGCGATCAACGGCCCCGTCATCGGCGCCGGCCTGGAGCTGGCGCTCGCCTGTGACATCCGGATCGCCGGCGACCGCGCCGTCTTCGCCATGCCGCAGATGCGCATGGGCATCGTCCCCGACGTCGGCGGCACCAGCAGGCTCGCCCGCGCGACCGGGGAGGCGTTCGCCAAGGACATGATCCTCACTTCCCGCGTGATCGACGCCGAGGAGGCGCTGCGCGCCGGGATCGTGAGCCGGGTCGTCGAGCATGACAGCCTCCAGGAGGAACTCGACAAGATCGCCTCGACCATCGAGCAACTCCCCTGGCCCTCCGCGTACTTCGCGTGCGTCGCCATCGACTGCGGCCCCCGCCTCGACCCCCGGCGCGCCGCCGACATCGAGGCCATCGCCGACCAGGTCATGCTCCGCCAGGACGAGGTGTGGACCAGCATCTCCGACTTCATGGAAGCGAAGGGCCTGCGCGGACTGAACCGGTGAGGCGACCCTCCCGGCCGCTTTACGCATCTGACGTTTAACGATAGATTGCGGATCGCAACCCGCCGAGGAGGAACCGTGTCCGACCAGAGAACCGTGGTGGAGCCATGAGCGAAAGCAAGATGCCCGACAAGGTCGTGCCCCTGGAGTCACTCGGGGACCTCGTCCGTGACGGCGACTCCGTGGCCTTCGGCGGCGGCTGGTTCGCCAACCACCCCATGGCCGCGGTCCGCGAGCTGATCCGCGCCGGGCGCAAGGACATCCACGCGATCACGGTCGTCGGCTCGGCCGACATGGACCTGATGGCCGCCGCCGGGACGCTCGGCCACCTGTCCTTCGCCATGGTCACCCTGGAGGCCTTCGGCCTCGCCCCGAACGTGCGCAGGGCCGTGGAGTCCGGGAAGCTGCCGTTCACCGAGTACACCGGCCTCGGCCTGCTGATCGGCCTGGAGGCGCAGGGACGCGGAGTCCCCTTCCTCCCCTACCGCGGCCCCTTCGGCTCCGACATCCCGGCCCGCTACCCGGACATCTACGCGACGACCACCTGCCCGTTCACGGGCGAGGAGCTCACCGCGGTCCGCGCCATCCGGCCCGATGTCGCGATCGTGCATGCCCTGCGCGCCGACGCCGAGGGCAACGCGCAGTGGGACAACACCTCCGGCCCCGACGTGGAGATGGCGAAGGCCGCGAAGAAGGTCATCGTCACCTGCGAGGAGGTCGTCGACCGCAGCGTG
Organism: Sphaerisporangium viridialbum; assembly: GCF_049674955.1. GTDB lineage: Bacteria > Actinomycetota > Actinomycetes > Streptosporangiales > Streptosporangiaceae > Sphaerisporangium > Sphaerisporangium viridialbum. The sequence goes on from NZ_CP187232.1 coordinate 6,064,694, forward strand.
ATCGTGGAGAACGCGCACATGACCAAGCTCCCCGGCTTCTATGTCAGTGCGGTCATCGAGGCACCGTTCGGGGCACACCCCACCTCGCACGTCCCGCGCTACGCCATGGACGCCTGGGAGATCATGGACTACGCGGCGGCCGCGGCGGGCCCCTCGTTCTCCGGCTACATCGACCAGATCCGCGGCGAGAGCGAGGAGAACTACCGGACCCGGGTCCTCAAGGGACGCGACCACGTGCTCGCCGCGCTCGTGGACGTCGCCGAGGTCATCGAAGGAGCACAGGCATGACCGACTACGAGATCCACGAGCTCATGACCTGCCGCGTCGCTGCGGAGGTCGACGAGCAGGGCGTCACCGTCATGGGATCCTTCACCCCCCTCGCCTACGCCTCGTACATGCTGGCCAAGCTCACCCACGCCAAGGGCGCCTACATGGCCGGCTTCGACGCGGTGGGCATGGCCCCCATCCAGCTCTCGTTCACCGGTGCCGAGGCCGCGGCGTACAAGGGCGCGGCCTGCCGCTGGGGCATGCTGACCGAGGTCAACTCGATCCACCTGGCCAACCATGGCGGCGTCGAGGCCGTGTCCTCGGCCCAGTTCGACGGCGACGGCGCGATCAACCTCTCCACGATCGGCCCGTTCGACTCGCCGAAGGTCCGCCTCCCCGGCGGCGCGGGCGCGGCCGAGGTGATCAAGATGTACCGCAAGATGATCGCCTACTTCGGCAACCACAACACGCGCACGCTGGTCGAGAAGGTCGAGTTCGTCACCGGGACCCGGTGGAAGGTCGGCACCGAGGCGCGCGAGGCGGCCGGCCTGCAGCCGGGCCCGATCGTCGTCGTCACCAACCTCGCCGTCCTGGTCAAGGACGAGGACGACCGGCCGTTCCGCATCGAGAGCGTACACCCGGGCGTCGACGTCAAGACCGTCGTCGAGAACACCGGCTTCGAGCTGGAGGTTCCGAAGGACGTGCCGACCACGGCCGTGCCGACGCGGGAGCAGCTCGACCTGCTGCGCACCAAGATCGACCCGTTCGGTACCGTGAAGTTCGACTTCGTCTCCGGCAAGGACCGCCTGGCCTACCTCAAGGGCATCCTGGACGCCGAGTGGGAGCGCGCGAGCGCGAAGGCGGCCGCCTCATGAGCGTCTTCGACCGGTTCAGCCTGGAGGGCAAGGTCGCGATCGTGACCGGCGCCTCGTCGGGGCTCGGCGTCACGTTCGCCCTGGCCCTGGCCGAGGCCGGCGCCGACATCGCGCTCGGCGCCCGCCGCGTGGAGCTCCTTCAGGACACCAAGCGCAAGGTCGAGTCCCTCGGCCGCCGCTGCGTCGCCGTCCCCACCGACGTGGCCGACCCCGCGGACTGCGCGGGGCTGGTCGCCGCGGCGCGCGAGCAGCTCGGCGACGTGGACATCCTGGTGAACAACGCCGGGATCAGCCGGGTCGTACCCACGCACAAGGACGACCCCGCCGAGTTCGCCCGCGTCCTGCAGGTCAACCTGACCGGCGCCTACCAGATGGCACAGGCCTTCGGCCGGGCGTGCATCGACGCGAAGCACGGCGGCTCCATCATCAACGTCTCGTCGGTCCTCGGCCTGGTCTCCACCGACGCCCCGCAGCCGGCGTACAGCGCGTCCAAGGCCGGACTGCTCGGCATCACCCGCGACCTGGCCATGCAGTGGACGCTGAGGCGCGGCATCCGCGTCAACGCGCTGGTCCCCGGGCTGATCGTGTCCGACATGACGGCGGCGATCAGGGAGAACGAGGCGGCCGCGGCCGCCGCGCACGCCAGCATCCCGATGCGCCGCCTCGGCGAGGCCGACGAGCTGGTCGGAGCCCTGCTGCTGCTCGCGTCCGACGCGGGCAGCTACATCACGGGATCCAGCCTGATCGTCGACGGCGGCTGGACGGCGCAGTAGTGGCCGTCGACCTCACCCCCGATCCGGAGACCCTGGAGCTGCGGGACCGCGTCCGGGCGTTCGTACGCGACGAGGTCATCCCGGCCGAGCGGGAACTGGCCGCCTCCGGGACGTCCCCGACGGAGGAGTCGCGCCGCCGGCTGCAGGAGGCGGCGTCCGCCGCGGGTCTCCTGTCCCCCACCGCGCCGAAGCGGTGGGGCGGGCTCGGTCTCGACACCACCGCCCAGTCGGTGATCCTGCGCGAGGCCGGGTACAGCCTCCTCGGCCCGCTCGCGCTCAACTGCGCGGCGCCCGACGAGGGCAACATGCACCTGCTGCACAAGGTCGCCACGCCCGCGCAGCAGGAGAAGTACCTCGCTCCCTTGGTGAGCGGCGCGGTCCGCTCCTGCTTCGCGATGACCGAGCCGAGCCCCGGAGCGGGTTCCGACCCCTCCATGCTGCGCACGACGGCCCGCTGGGACGGTGACGCCTGGGTGGTCAACGGGAAGAAGTGGTTCATCACCGGGGCCGACGGCGCGGCCTGGGCGATCTGCATGGCCCTCACGCCCGAGCACCAAGGGCAGCCCGCCGGGGCGACGATGTTCCTCGTCGACGCGGACAACCCCGGGATGCGGGTCGTCCGGCACGTCGGCAGCCTCGACATCGGCTTCACCGGAGGCCACGGCGAGGTGGAGTTCGACGAGTGCCGGGTCGCCCCCGACGCCGTGCTCGGCGAGGTCGGCCGAGGGTTCGCCTACGCGCAGGTCCGCCTCGCGCCCGCCCGGCTGACCCACTGCATGCGCTGGCTCGGCCTCGCCCAGCGGTCCCAGGACATGGCTCTGGACCGCGCCGCCGAGCGCGAGGCGTTCGGCGGCAAGCTCGCCCAGCTCGGCATGACCCAGCAGATGCTCGCGGACAGCGAGATCGACCTGGCCGCCTCCCGGAGCCTGATCACCCACGCCGCGTGGCTGCTCGACCAGGGGGAGCGCGCCTCCGCCGAGACGTCGATCGCCAAGACGTTCGTCGCGGAGGCGGTGGGGCGCGTCGTCGACCGGGCCGTCCAGATCCACGGTGCCCTCGGCATCTCGCACGACCTGCCGCTCTCGCTGTTCCTCCGCGAGGTCCGCCCGTTCCGCATCTACGACGGCGCCTCCGAGGTGCATCGCATGTCCATCGCCCAGCGTGCGGTACGCCGCCGTTCGGCGGCCCGCGACCAGGGATGACCGGGCGGACACGTCCGGCGCCTGCCCCTTCGCATCGCTTTTACCCGCTTGACCACCTGACCACCTGACCACGTTGAAGGAAACCATCGTGCCCAATCTTGCAGTCGTCGGCGCCGGCCTGATGGGCTCCGGTATCGCCCAGGTCGCCGCGCTCGGCGGTTACGACGTCATCCTTCAGGACCTGAACCAGGGCCGGCTCGACCGCGGGCGCCACGAGATCGAGACGTCCTTGAAGCGGCTCGCGAAGAAGGAGAAGGTCACCGCCGAGCACGCGGAGGCCGCCCTGCTGCGGATCACCGCCACCACCGACCTCGAAGCCGCCGGGAACGCCGATGTCGCCGTCGAGGCGATCTTCGAGAACCTCGACGTCAAGCGGAAGGTGTTCCGCGAGCTCGACCGGATCTGTCCGCCAGAGGCGATCCTGGCGAGCAACACCAGCGCCCTGCCGATCACCCAGATCGCCTCGGTGACGAGCCGGCCCGAGCAGGTCATCGGCACCCACTTCTTCTCCCCCGTCCCGATGATGCGCCTGTGCGAGGTGGTACGCGGCTTCAAGACCAGCGACGAGACCCTGGCCAGGGCGACGTCGTTCGCCGAGGACCTCGGGAAGACCTGCGTGGTCGTCAACCGCGACATCGCCGGATTCGTCACCACCCGCCTGATCGTCGCGCTCACCGTCGAGGCCGTGAAGCTCGTGGAGAGCGGCGTGGCCACCGCGGAGGACGTCGACACCGCCTGCAGGCTCGGCTTCGGCCATGCCATGGGCCCGCTGGAGACGATGGACCTCACCGGCGTCGACGTGTTCGTCAACGCCTCCCGCAACATCTTCGCCGACACCGTCGACCCCAAGTTCTACCCACCGGAGCTCTCTGTGCGGATGGCGGGCGCCGGCGACCACGGCCGCAAGACCGGCAAGGGCTGGTACGACCATGGGTGACCGGACCAGGGTCGCGCTCGACATCACCGACCGGCTCGCGACGATCACCCTCACCCAGGCGCCCGTCAACGCGCTCGACCAGCCGCTCGTCCGGGAACTCACCGAGATCATCGGGAAGGTGCGCGCCTCCGAGGACGCCCGCGCGGTCATCGTCACCGGTGGCCCCAAGGTCTTCGCGGCAGGCGGCGACGTGAAGGAGATGCTGGACTGGGACTATCGCAGGGCGGTCCGCGACTCCAGCGCGCTCGGCGACGCGTGCACCGCGCTGGCCCGGCTGCCCATGCCGGTCGTCGCCGCGATCAACGGCTTCGCCCTGGGCGGCGGCTGCGAGCTCGCCCTGGCCGCCGACCTGCGGGTCTGCGCGACCGACTCCCGGCTGGGCTTCCCGGAGATCCTGCTCGGAGTGATCCCCGGCGCGGGAGGCACCCAGCGGCTGCCCCGCCTCATAGGCCCTGGCCGGGCCAAGGACCTGATCTTCTCCGGCCGGATGCTCCGCGCGCCGCAGGCCCTGGAAATCGGCCTGGTCGACCACGTGGTCGAGCCGGAGGAAGTGCTGGACAAGGCGAAGGAACTGGTGGCTCCGTACCTGCGCGGCCCCGCCATGGCGCTGCGCGCCGCCAAGGAGGCGATCGACCGGGGTCTTGAGGTCTCCCTGGACTCGGGCCTGGAGATCGAACGCGGTCTGTTCGCCGGGCTGTTCGCGACCGAGGACAGGTCGATCGGCATGACCAGCTTCGTGGAGAACGGGGTCGGTAAGGCGGAGTTCCGTGGCCGCTGAACCGGCCGGGACCGCTGAACCGGCCCGCGCCGCGGCCGGCCCGCTCGTCGGCGTGGACCTGGAGCGCCTCACGCCGTACCTGGACGCCGCCGTCGGCCTGGCAGGGCCGCTCACGGCGACCCTGATCCAGGGCGGCCGCTCCAACCTCACCTACCGCCTCACCGACGGCCGCGCGGACTGGGTGCTCCGCCGGCCGCCGGTCGGCCACGTGCTGCCGACCGCCCATGACATGGCCCGCGAGTACAAGGTCATGGACGCGCTGCACGGCACCGCTGTCCCGGTACCCGGGCCGGTCCTGCTCTGCCAGGACCACGACGTGCTCGGGGCGGACTTCTACGTCATGGAGCGGGTGGACGGGCCGGTGCTGCGGAGCGCCGACGACACCAGGGGCCTCGCCCCCGAGGTCGCCGCCCGGTGCGCACGGGACCTGGTCGACGTGCTCGTCACCCTCCACACGACCGATCCGGCGGTGCTGGAGGGCTTCGGCCGTCCGGACGGTTTCGTGGCGCGGCAGGTCTCCCGGTGGGCCCGGCAGTGGTCCCTGTCGGCGACGCGTGAGCTGCCGGGGATCGACGAACTGGTCCGCCGCCTTACGCGGGCGGTGCCGCCCGCGCAGCGCGCCGTCGTCGTCCACGGCGACTACCGGCTCGACAACGTCATCTTCGTGCCGGACCGCCAGGGTGAACCGGGCGGCGGGATCGCCGCGGTCATCGACTGGGAGATGTCCACTCTGGGCGACCCGCTCACCGATCTCGGCCTGATGCTCGTGTACTGGGACGAGATCACGGAGAACGTGACCGGCACCCGCCACGCGGTGGCCGCGAACCCCGGATTCCCCGACCGCGCGGCCCTGGCCGAGGCCTATGCCTCCGCCTCGGGGCTCGACCTGTCCGCGCTGCACTTCTACGTGGCGTTCGGCTACTTCAAGCTGGCGGTGATCGCCGAGGGCATCCACTCCCGGTATCTGGCCGGGCAGACGGTCGGCGAGAACTTCGAGAAGGCCGGCCCGGCCGTCCCGGACCTCGTCCAGTCCGGACTCACGGCACTGCGTACCGGCCTGGACTGACCCTCACTCTGCGCCTGAGTGAACGTCTTACGGTGCGGTGGGTCGAGCCGTAACCGTCACGACCTCGGTTCCGCCGAACTCGCGTCCTCGTCTCCCGCGAGCTCGGCGGAGCGCGCGGACAGCACGGCCGGGTTACCCTGCGTCCACACCCGGCTCAGCTGCCGGTGGCGGATCCGCCAGCCGTCCGGCCTGCGGACGAACCGGTCGGTGTACGTCCCGGCGACCGTGAAGGCGTCACCACCGGGCGTGCCGTGCTTGACGTGCTGGGCGATCAGGTAGGTACGCCCCGCCACGCCCTCCGCGTCGGCCTCCACCAGCGAGGTCCCGATGAAGTGCTGAGAGGCGTCCAGGGGTTCCAGCGAGGCGCGCACCGTGCCGGTGATGGCGTCCAGGCCCCGGCTGACACCCCTGCTCGCGTACTCGGCGACCGCGTCCTCGGTGAAGACCCGCGCCAGCAGGCCGAAGTCCCGGTCGTCCAGCGCGAGGCAGTACGTGGCCAGCACGTCCGCGATGTCCAGGCGGTCCTGGACGGACAACGGCTCCATCTGCTCCATCGAGTCAGCTCCCTCTGCCACGCCGCCGGCAGGATGCCCCAGAACGCCCGCCGCGCCCGTTCGCCCATATTAGCGAACCCTTGACGTTCGACGTCAACAGTGTCGCGGGGGAACGCTGAGAGCCGGTGGGCGCGGCGCCTCCGGGGAGCCGCCGCGCGCGGCGGTTCACCCGGGCTGCGGCGTGGAGTGCCAGCAGACGAACCGCCACTGGCCGTCGTCCTTCGCCCATACCGCGCTGTAGCGGGCCTGCGTGCGGTGATCGTTCCCGCCGGCCCGTGCGTCGATCACGGCACGACCGGTGACCACGGCGGTGCTGCCGAAGATCCTCACCTGCTCGTCGGAGGGGTCGACCGCGATGTAGGAGACCGTGCCGTCCTCGATGGACTTGATGTAGCCGTCCTTGGTGTCCACGAGCGCGTTCGAGTGGGTGTAGGACATCCGGTCCGCGAAGAGTTCCCGAAGCGTACTCGTGTCCGCGGCGACCAGGGCGGCCCAACGGCGCCCCTCCAGTTCCTGAACCTCTACGACAGCGGCTTCTGACATGCGGATGTCTCCCTACGGTTAAATGCAAGTTAATCGTTGACGTTCTACGTAAAGAAGACTACTTTTCAGCCACCCGAACCACAACGGTCGAAGGCAGGACACCCAGATGTCTGTGATGCAGTTCGCGCTTCTGGGGCTCGGACTCGGCGGCGCCTACGCGCTGCTGGCGCTTGGCCTCGTGGCGATCTACCGGGGGACCGGAGTCCTCAACTTCAGCCACGGCGCCGTCGCGATGATCAGCGCCTACGTCTTCTTCGCGCTGCGCGACGACCTCGGCTGGTCCGTCCTGCCGTCGTCGCTCGTCACCCTCGTGTTCGCCGGGGTACTCGGGCTCGCCTTCTATCTCGCCGTCATGCGGCAGTTGCGCAACTCCCCCGTGCTCGCCCGGATCATCGCCACACTGGCACTACTCCTGCTGCTCCAGGGCCTGGCCACCGTGCTCTTCGACGTACAGACCAAGACGCCGATCTCCGTGGTCTCCTCGACCCCGATCGTCGTCCTGGGCGTGAACCTGCCGATGGACCGCCTGATCCTCGCCGCGATCGCCGTCGTCCTGGCGGCCGTCCTCGCGGTCGTCTCACGCCGTACCCGCATCGGCCTGGCCGTCCGCGCCATCTCCGACAGCGAGAAGGGCGCCTCGCTGAGTGGTCTGTCGCCCGTGCTCATCGGTGCGCTCACCTGGGCTGTCGGCTTCGTTCTGGCCGCGATCGCCGGCGTTATGCTGAGCCCGATCGCCGGTCTGGACGCCAAAGCCCTGACCCTGCTCGTCGTGCCGGTCTTCGCGGCCGCGCTGCTCGCACGGTTCACCTCTTTCGGCATCGCGGTCGCCGCCGGGCTCGGCCTCGGCATGGTCGAGTCGGCGCTCCAACTGGTCACGGGAGCCGAGGGCTCCTGGTACACCTGGCTGTGGACCGGTCCCGGCCGATCCCAGGCCCTCCCCGCGCTCGTCGTCATTCTCGCGATGATCTTCTCAGGACGATTGCTGCCCGCCCGTGGTGAGGTCGTGCGCGGCCGGCTCCCGATCAGCCTGCCGCCGCGCTACCGGGTGATCGGCCCGATCATCGCGCTGGCGATCGGCCTGGTGTTCATCTACTCCGCCCGCCCCTCGTGGCTCTCTGCGGGTGTCGTGTCCCTGGCCGGCATCCTCATCGCCCTGTCGGTCGTCATGGTCACCGGCTTCGTCGGCCAGATCTCGCTCGCACAGGTCGCCTTCGCCGGAATCGGCGGCATGATGACCGCGATCCTTTCCAGCGCCGGGGTGCCGTTCCTGCTGGTCATCCTCCTCAGCGGAGTGATCGCACTGCTGGTCGGCCTGCTGGTGGGGCTGCCGTCGCTCCGGGTCCGCGGCCCGAGCCTCGCACTGGTCACGCTCAGCGCGGCCTTCGTCTGCCAGGTCGCCGTCTTCTCCGACGGCCGCCTGCTGGGCGGCAAGGGATACAACCGCGTGGCTCCCGCCGGCATCTTCGGCTACGAGCTCAGCGACACCGGGTTCGCAGTGTTCGTCCTCGTGGTCGTCATCGCCGCCGCCGCCCTGCTCTCCGCCCTGCGGGTCTCGACTCCGGGTCGAAGGGCCCTGGCGGTGCGAGAGAACGAGGCGGCCACCGTAGCGGCGGGCATCAACATCAAGCACTACAAGCTCGCCGCGTTCGCGCTCTCGGCGTTCATCGCGGGTGTGGGTGGCTCTCTGCTCGGCTACCAGGCGAACGTCTTCTCCTACGAGCGATTCACCGTCTTCGAGTCGCTGAACGTGATCGTGATGGCCTATATCGGCGGTATCGGCATGGTCAGCGGCGCGATCATCGCCGGCCTCGGCGCCGGCGGCGGTCTCTTCTCGCAGCTGCTCGCCGTCGGAGGTCTCGACGACTACCACCTGATCATCGCCGGCGGCGCGCTGCTGATCTCCGTTCAGCTCCACCCCGACGGCATGGCCTCGCTGGCGCACACCTTCCGGGGACGCCGCGCCCGCGGCACCTCCGAGGCCGGACCCGCACCGGCCGAACCGGCGTCCAAGGCCGAACCCGCCCCGCCGAAGCGCTGACGCCTCCCCCACACGGAACAGAAAGAGGAAGCGATGAGCCTGCTCGAACTCGACGGCCTGACCGTCCGCTACGGCGGCGTCACCGCCGTGGACTCGGTCAGCTTCGCGATTGAGCCCGGAACCCTGGTCGGGCTGATCGGCCCCAACGGTGCCGGCAAGACCACGATGATCGATGCGATCACCGGCATGGTCCGCTACGGGGGTGACATCCGGCTGGACGGTGAGAGCGTCACCTCCTGGCCGGCGCACCGCCGGAGCCGCGCGGGCATCATCCGCACCTTCCAGTCGCTGGAACTCTTCATGGAGCTCACCGTCCGGGAGAACCTCCAGACGTACGCGCGCGTACACGCGGGTGGCCCCTTGGCGGACCCCGTGGCGTACGCGCTCGAACGGCTCGACGTCGCCTGGGCCGCGGACAGGTACCCGTCCGAGCTGTCCCACGGAACGGCCCGGCTGGTCTCCGTCGCCCGGGCGCTGGCAGCCGGTCCGCGCCTGCTGCTCCTGGACGAGCCTGCCGCCGGTCTCGACGCGCAGGAGTCGCAACTGCTCGGCGCCAAGCTCAGGAACCTGGTCGCCGCCGGTGAGACGACCGTCCTGCTCGTCGACCACGACGTCGACCTGATCATGAACGTCTGCGACGACATCCAGGTCCTCGACTTCGGCAAGCGGATCGCCTGCGGGCCCCCGTCCGTCATCCGCGAGGACCCGGAGGTGGCCCGTGCCTACCTCGGCACGGACGTGACCACCACCGAGCCCGTCACCGGAGGAATGGCATGACCAGCACGTTGTCCGAGAACGCTCCGGTCCCGCCGATCCTCGACATCACGGGTGTGAACGCGGGCTACGGGCGCATCCAGGTACTGCACGACGTGAGCCTGTCGGTCCGCGCCGGAGAGATCGTCAGCCTGCTCGGCCCCAACGGGGCGGGCAAGACCACGACGTTGCTGGCGTGCTCGGGCATGGTGAAGGTCTCCGCGGGCGACATCAGGCTCGCGGACGAGACGCTGCTCAAGCACAGCCCGCACGTCATCGCCCGCAAGCGTCTGGCGCACATCCCCGAGGACCGGTCGCTCTTTCCCTCGCTGACGGTCGACGACCACCTTCGGCTGAGCGCCAAACCCGGCGGCCTCGACGTGCTCGAACTCTTCCCCGAGTTGAAGAAGCGGCACAACAAGCGGGCCGGGGTGCTGTCCGGCGGCGAGCAGCAGATGCTCGCCCTGGGGCGGGCACTGGTGGCCGACCCGCGGGTGCTGCTCGTCGACGAGATGTCGATGGGACTCGCCCCGGTGATCGTGGAGCGGCTGTTCGCCGCGCTGCGGGACATCGCCGTGTCCAAGGGGCTCGCCGTGCTCATGGTGGAGCAGCACATCCATCTCGCCCTGAAGTACGCCCAGCGCGGCTACGTGCTGTCGGGGGGCCGGATCAGAACCCAGGGCACCGCCGCGGAACTGGTGGAGCGCTGGTCGGAGATCGAGTCCTCCTACCTGGGCCGTTAGCCGCCGGTATTCACCCCCCTGATGACCGGCCTCCACCAAGTCATGACCGATACCAAGGAGTAGCGAACAGCATGAAATCACGTTCACGGAGTCTTCGAACGGGTGCGGCCGCCATCGCGGTCGCGGCCCTCGCGCTGGCGGGCTGCTCGGCGGAGGAGCCCAAAGACGCCGGGGCCGGCACCGGCGGTCTCAAGGGCGACCCGATCAAGCTCGGTTCCATCCTGACCATCACCAATCCCGCCTGGTCCAACGCCTCGGTGAAGACGGTCAACGAGGCCTGGGCGTCCCATATCAACACCGACCTCGGCGGGATCGGCGGTCGTCCCGTCGTCGTGGAGAGCTGCGACGACCACGGCGACCCGGCCAAGACCTCCCAGTGCCTTAACAACCTGATGGACTCGGGTGTGGTCTCTCTGGTCAACGACTCCTCGCTCGCGTTCGGCGCCAACGCGCTCCCCGCGGCGGAGAAGGCCGGCCTGGCCAACATCGGCGGGTGGCCGGTCAGCCCCGACGAGTACACCAGCAAGGTCAACTTCCCCACCACCCCCGGAGCCGTCGGCTCCTACCCCGCGATCGCGGTGCACTTCGCGGCGACCGGGAGCAAGAAGCTCGCCGTCGCCTATACCAACACCCCCTCAGGACAGCAGGTCGGTGAGGCCCTGAAGAAGCTGTGGACCGAGCTCGGCGGCGCCGACTACTTCATGACCGAGTTCGACCCCACGGCCACGGACTTCACCCCCACCCTGACGAAGATCGCCGCAGAGAAGCCGGACGCGGTCATCCTGGCCGTCGGTGAGGGCCCCGCACCCCGGATGCTCCAGGCAGCGAAGATCGCCGGCCTTACCGCCAAGATCGGCGTCTCGGCCACGCCGGCCACCAAGAAGGTCTTCGACGCCGCCGGAGAGGCCGCCAACGGCCTCTACATCGCGTTCGCCTCGGTCCCGTCCGACTACGACAGCGCGGACGCGAAGACCTACCGCGACGTGCTCGCCAAGAGCTCACCCGGCCTGGAACTGACCAACCAGACCGCGGTCGCGGCCTCCTCGATGCAGTACGCCTACGACATCCTCAGCTCGATCAAGGGCGACATCACCAAGGAGTCCGTGCTGAAGAAGCTCCAGGAGAACACTCCCTGGAAGGGCTTCCTGACCCACCCGACCGACCCGGCCCACGCGCCGGAGAGCATGCCGCAGATCTCCAACCCCTACAACCTGGTCTCCCAGTACAAGGACGGCAAGTTCACCCCGGCGCCCATCGACGATCCGGGCAACCTGGCCGACCACATCGACGTCGTCGGTGAGCTGACCTGGATCGCCGGCACCCCGCCGAAGCGCTGACGCCCGCCCTCCACCTACCTGGGCCGTCAGCCGCCGAAACCGAAACGACGGTGCCCCCGCCCGATCCGGGCGGGGGCACCGTCGTGTCCACGGCGGCCGGCGCGGTCAGCCGGCGAGGTCCCGGGTGGCGTGCAGGCCGGCCAGGTAGGCGAAGACCATGGCAGGGCCGAGCGTGCCGCCCGCGCCGCCGTAGGTCATACCGAACGGGGAGGCCATCACGTTCCCCGCGGCGTAGAGACCCTCGATCGGCTCGCCGTCGATGTCGAGCACCCGGGCGTCGGGGTCGACCCGCGGGCCGCCCTTCGTACCGAGCGCGCCGCTCTTGATGGGGATCGCGTAGTACGGCGCCTCGTCCAGGCGGCCGAGGGTGCCACGGACGTCACGCTTGTACGCCGGGTCGCCCCACCAGCGGTCGTGGGCGCTCTCGCCACGGTGGAAGTCGGGGTCGGCGCCCTTGTCCACGTGCTCGTTCCAGCGCCGCACCGTGGCGTTCAGCTCCTCCGCGGGGACACCCAGGTGCAGGGCGAGCGCGTCCAGGGTCTCGAAGCCCTCCAGCCACGCCGGGGGCTCCTCGCCTGCCGGGTGGGGGCCGACGGTGCCGTAGGCGCGCAGGTATCCCTGGTCGAAGATCAGCCAGCAGGGAAGGTTGGCGTACTCGAAGGACGCGACGTCCTCGACGTGGAAGGCGCCTCCGAAGGCGTTGTAGTTGGCCGCCTCGTTGGTGAAGCGGCGGCCCTTCCTGTTGACCATGATCGAGCGCGGGCGGGTGCGCTCGGCGCTGATCATCGCGCGGTTCATGTCGTTGATGCCCTCGGGCAGATCGGCGGCCGGGATCCACCACGCCTCGCGCATGTTCCCGAGCATCGCGCCGGCCTTCATGGCCATGCGCAGGCCGTCCCCGGTGTTGGTTCTCATCGACACCGGGTGGGTGAGGGGGCCCCGCAGGAAGGCCCGCTTGAGCTCCTCGTTCCACTCGAAGCCACCGGTGGCGAGGACGACCCCCCAGGTGGCGCGGGCCTCGCGCGGGCCCTCGGGGGTGTCGAAGCGGACGCCGACCACCCGGCCGTCCTCGACGACCAGCTCACGGGCCCGGTGCGAGACCCTCGGCTCGATCCCGGCGGCGAGGCAGGCCTTGAGCAGCCGTCCGATCAGTGCCTGCCCGCGGCCGCGCTCGTCGCGGACCGCGCGGCGCGCGAACTCCTCCTCGGACGGCAGCTGAGGCACGACGGCGCCGAGCGAGGTCTCGCTCATGGTCAGGTGCTGGTTGGGGTAGTAGGGGCTGCGGGTGACCCTGTCCTGCCACTCCCCCAGCTCGTCGAACGGGAAGAGCGGGCACTCGATCGTTCGGCCGCCACCGGGCTTTCCTCCCGGGTGCTCCGGGTGGTAATCGGGGAAGTCCGCGACGGCATGGAACTCGGTGCCCGCCGACCGGTCGAGGAAGCCGACCATCTCGGGGCCCGCCTTGAGGTAGGCGCGGATCAGGGACTCCTCGATCATGTCGCGAGAGAGCGACATGATGTACTCGAAGGCCTCCTCCTCGCTGTCCTGGACCCCGATCACGGCCTGGTGCGGGTTGTCGGGGATCCACACGTGACCACCGGACCACGCGGCCGTGCCCCCGACCTCGTGTGCCTTCTCGAACAGACCTACTCGCGCGCCACCGCCGGCGGCGGTGACGGCCGCCGTCAGCCCGGCAGCGCCCGTGCCCAGCACGATGACATCGAACCGTTCGGCCATCTCCCGCACCTGCTCTTTCCTTCTCGTCGTACCGGCCAAAGCTACGCGATCTATCTATTGACGTGCAAGGGCAGATTTGCCAGAGTGCCAGCAGACCGAATTAGGGAGCTCAGATGCAGTTCCATGAAGCCATTGCGCGCGCGCTTGCCGACCAAGGCGTGGAGACCATCTTCGGAGTCCTCGGGGACGCCAACCTGTACATGATGGACAGCTTCGAGCGCGTGACCGGGGGCAAGTACTACTCCTGCTCCAACGAGGCCGGCGCCGTTCTCGCCGCCAACGGGTTCGCCCGTACATCGGGCGGGCTCGGTGTCGCCACCGTGACCCACGGCCCCGCGCTGACCAACACCGTGACGGCCCTCGTCGAGAGCGTGAAGGACCACACGCCCGTCCTCCTCATCGCCGGTGACACGGCCGTGGTGGACCGCGAGAACTTCCAGAACATCCCGCAGCGGGATGTCGTGCTGCCGACCGGCGCCGGCTTCGAGCAGGTCCGCTCGCCACAGACCGTGCTCGATGACCTGGCCGTGGCGATCCGGCGAGCCCACCTGGAGAAGCGGCCGATCGTGCTCAACGTCCCGGTCGAGTTCCAGTGGGAGGACGTCCAGTATCGGAAGGTCGAGCCGAAGTTCGTCGACTCCCAGGCGGTCGCGCCGGACCCGGCCGCGCTCGACGCCGCGGTCGGCATCGTCGCCAGTGCCGACCGTCCGATCGTGCTCGCCGGTCGCGGTGCCGCCACGCCGGAGGGCAAGGCGGCCCTGCTGCGGCTGGCCGAGCGCATCGGCGCCCCGGTCGCCACGACGCTGCGCGGCAAGGACCTGTTCCGCGGGGAGCGCCACGACCTCGGTATCTGCGGCACCCTGTCGCACGAGGTCGCGCTCGACACGATCACACAGAGCGACTGCATCATCGCCTTCGGCGCCGGTCTCAACAAGTGGACCACCGCCGAGGGCTCGGTGCTGGAGAAGAAGCAGGTCATCCACGTCGACCTCGAGCGCGAGAGCATCAACCGGTTCTCGCCCAGCGACGTCGGCATCGTCGGCGACGCCGCGACCGTGGCGGACACGATCGTCGGCTGGCTGGACGAGGCCGAGGTCAAGCCCACCGGCTTCGCCTCCGACGAGCTCGCCGAGCGTCTCGCGGCGTACTCCGACGCGAAGTTCACCGACCTCAGCACCGAAGAGACGGTGGACATCCGCACTGCCCTGCTCAAGGTCGAGGAGGCGTTCCCTGACGACCGCACGCTGGTCTTCGACGGCGGCCGGTTCATCTTCAACGCGTTCACCATGCTGCACTGCCCGGAGCCCAGGGCGTACGTGCACACCGTCAACTACGGCTCGATCGGCCTCGGCATGGGCAACGCGATTGGCGCGTCCTTCGGCGCCCCCGGACGGCCCACCCTGCTGATCACCGGTGACGGCGGCTTCATGCTCGGCGGCCTCGCCGAGTTCAACACCGCCGTGCGGCACAAGGTGGACCTGGTCGCCGTCGTGTTCAACGACTCGGCCTACGGCGCCGAGCACATCCAGTTCCGCAACAAGGACATGGATCCGGCCATCTCCACCTTCGAGTGGCCCGACTTCGGCCCGATCGCCATGGCGCTCGGTGGTCAGGGCTTCACGGTCCGCAACCTGGCCGAGCTCGACGAGGCACTCGCCGCGATCGAGACCAGGGACCGGCCCATCCTGATCGACATCAAGATCGACCCGGACAAGGTGTCGATGGCAGGTCACTGAGTCACGAGATCACGGAAGGGCGCCGGCTACGGCCGGCGTCCCTTCCGCGGCGCTTCCGCGGTCACCGGATCGGCGGTCTCTGGTGGTTGAGCGGCCATCTCGGTGATCCTCTCGACGACGCCTTCGCCAAGAATCTAACCCTACACGTAAGACGTTTAGTGAGATAGGCTCTTACCCTCGCCCTGAGGAGGTGCCTTCGTGGACGGATACGACGTGGTGGTGCTCGGCACCGGAGCGTCCGGGCTGACCGCCGCGCTGGCGGCAGCCGGCGACGGAGCCTCGGTAGGACTGTTCGAGAAGGCCGACCGGATCGGAGGGACCACAGCGCTCTCCGGTGGCGTCATCTGGCTCCCGGACAACAGATACGCCGCCGAGGCGGGTGTCACCGACAGTCGCGAGCAGTCGCTGGCCTACTTGGACTCGCTCTCCAACGGCAGCATGCGGCCGGAGATGGTCGAGGCCTTCGTCGACAATGTCGCCTCCACGCTCAACTGGCTCGAACGCGAGACCCCGCTCCAGCTCAAGCTGGTCCCCGGATACCCTGACTACCACCCCGAGCACCCCGGCGGCCTGCCCGGCGGAGGTCGTTCGCTTGAGCCCGAACTGGTCAGCACGTACGAGCTGGGCGCCTGGCAGGACCGGCTCGTCGGTGGTCCCCGGCGCCTCTACATCAGCGAGATCCCCAGTGGGGGCGGGACGGGCGTCATCGCGCCGGAGCTCTTGGCGCAGCGGACGTCCGCCTCGCAGGAGGGCCTGGGCCGTGGTCTGGTCGCCGCACTGCTGCGGGGCTGCCTGGACCGGGGGATCGAGCCCCGCACCGGCATGCGAGCCGCCGAACTGCTGGTCGAGGACGACCGCGTCGCCGGCGTCCGCTTCGAGTCCGCATCCGGGTCCCATGAGGTCCGCGCGACGAAGGCGGTCATCATCGCCACCGGCGGGTTCGAGCACGACCCGGAGCTGGTGCGGGACTTCCTCCGCGGACCGATCACCCACCCACCCGGTGTGCCGAGCAACACCGGGGACGGGTTACGTCTGGCGATGCGGATCGGCGTCCGGCTCAGCGGCATGCGCGAGGCCTGGTGGGTGCCCGTCGTTCTCGTGCCGGCCGCGGACGGGTCGACCACTTCGACCCTCCTGCTACGCGAGCGGACCCTGCCCGGGACGCTCATGGTGAACGCGCGGGGACAGCGGTTCACGAACGAGGCCGCCAGTTACAACGCGCTCGGTGCCGCCTTCCACGCCTTCGACGTCAGCGCGTTCGCCTACGCGAACCTTCCGGCCTGGCTCGTCTTCGACGACGCGTGCGTGAAGAAGTACGGCGTCTTCGGGACGGCTCCGGGCTCTGGCGCCCCAAGCTGGCCGGCCCGCGCCGACACCCTCGACGGCCTCGCGGAACGGATCGGCGTCCCGGCGGCCGAGCTGGCGGCGACGGTGGCGCGTTTCAACGACCACGTCCGGGCCGGGAACGATCCCGACTTCCGCCGCGGCGAGAGCGTGTACGACGGCTGGTGCGGCGACCAGACCCATTACCGCACTCCACAGGCGACGCTCGGAACCCTCACCACCGGCCCGTTCTACGCCGTGCCGGTCCACCCCAGCGCGCTGGGCACAAAGGGCGGTCCACGGACGACGACCACCGGTCAGGTGCTCAGGGTCGACGACACTCCGGTCGAGGGACTGTACGCCGTGGGCAACGCCATGGCCGCCGCCACCGGGATGGCCTATGGCGGAGCCGGAGGGACGCTCGGCCCGGCCATGGTATTCGCCTACCTCGCCGGCCGGCGCGCAGCGAAGAACTAGGGGAAACGACATGTCGCACCAGGTCCAAGGCAGCCTCCTGTTCCAGCCGATTCGCATCGGCACCATGGAGCTGCGCAATCGGATCATGCTGCCGCCGCACGGCCGCCTGACCGGTGACCTCTTCGGTAGCGAACGGCAGGCGCAGGCCAACATCGCCTACTGGCGTCAGCGCGCCGAGAGCGGTGCCGCCTGGATCTGCGGCATCAACGGATTCGTCGGCAACGTGGCCATCCCCGGCTTCGAGCCGACCGGGCTCGGCGCGACCATGCGCGGCGTCTTCCGGCTGCCGCTGTTCCGGGAGCGGGCCGCGCGGTACGCCGAGGCGATCCACGCCGCCGGTGCGTACGCGGCGGCACAGCTGATCATGCAGGGCGGGATGCCGCACTCGCCGTCGGGCCTGCTGGCCAACTACACCAACAACCAGGTCCCGCACGTGCTGACGCCCGACGAGATCGCCTTGTTCGTCGAGGAGTACGCCTTCTCCGCCGGTGAGGTCAAGGCCGCCGGCCTTGACGGTGTCGAGCTGCACGCCAACCACGAGGATCTGCTCCAGCTGTTCCTCTCCCCCGCCACCAACCACCGCGAGGACGAGTACGGCGGGGACCACTCCGGCCGCATGCGCCTGCTCCTCGACGTGCTGCGCCGGATCCGCCAGGAGGTCGGCCCGGACTTCACCGTCGGGGTACGGCTGAACATGGACGAGCTGTTCGAGGGCGGCTACGACCTGGACGAGGGGCTGGCCATCGCGACCTCGCTGCAGGCCGGCGGGACCATCGACTACCTGCACTGCGTGGTCGGAAACAACTGGGGCGCGCCCAGCTACATCCAGCCGCACAACTACGCCGTCGCCCAGTGGTCGGACCTCGCGCGCCGGTTCAAGGAGACGCTCGACCTCCCGGTCGTCTACACCGGCCGGGTCGCGACGGCCGCCGCGGCGGCCCGCATCGTCGACGAGGGGCATGCCGATGTCGTCGGTATGGCCCGGGCCATGTTCGCCGACGGTGACCTCATCGCGAAGGCCCGTGACGGCCGGGCCTCGGAGATCCGGCCCTGTATCGGCACGAACGACTGTCTGCACCGGGTCGTCGTGGAGGGAATGCGTTTCGGCTGCTCGGTGAACCCGCGTACCGGGCGCGAGAGCGAGCCGCCGCTGCCGCGGGCCGAGTCTCCCAAGCGGGTGCTCATCGCCGGCGCGGGGCCGGCCGGCCTCGAGCTGGCGGGCCTGCTGGCCGAGCGCGGCCACCGGGTGGCTCTCTGGGAGCGTGAGCGTGAGGTCGGCGGGCAGATGCGCGTCGCGGCGAAGGCGGCCGAGAACGCGGCATACGCGGACTTCCTGTCCTTCCAGGAGCGGCGTCTCGCCGGCCTCGGCGTCGACGTCCAACTCGATCGCGCGGCGACGGCCGATGCCGTGGTGGACGCCGGTTTCGCCGTCGTGGCGGTGGCCACCGGCGCCCGAGCCCGCCGCCCCGCGATCCCCGGCGCGGACCAGCCGTTCGTGGTCGAGGGGCGCGAGGTCATGCTCGGCTGGGCACAGGCCGGTCAGAAGGTGCTCGTGGTCGCGATGGAGGACCACATGCAGCCGCTCACGATCGCGGGCTACCTGACCGATCTCGGCAAGGACGTGACCGTGCTCTACCCGACGCCCTCGATCGCACCCCTGGTGGGGAAGTACTCGATCGGCGCGGCCCTTGCCAAGCTCACGGCGGCGGGCGCCCGGATCGAGGTGATGCAACGGGTGGCCGGTATCGAGCCGGGCCGCGTCGTCTCCCGCAACGTCTTCTCCGGGGCTTCACACGAGCACATCGGCTACGACTCGGTGGTGCTGGCGTGCGGAGGACAGGCGGAGTCCTCGCTGTACACCGCGTTGCGGGACCGGGTGCCGGAGCTGCACATCCTCGGTGACGCCTACGCGCCGCGCCGGATCTCGTTCGCGACCCGGCAGGCGTACGAGCTCGCGCACCGTATCTGACTCCCACAGGCCTACGAGCCCCATGGCCCAGCCCGCTGTCAGAAGCCGAGGTCGCGGCCGATGATCTCTTTCATGATCTCGGTGGTGCCGCCGAAGATCGTGTGGATCCTGGCATCGCGCCAGGCCCGCGAGATCGGATACTCGTCCATGTAGCCGTACCCGCCGTGCAGCTGCAGGCAGGTGTCGGTGGTGCGCTTCATCAGCTCGGTGGTCCACCACTTGGTCTTCGCGGCGTCGACCGGGCTGAGCGTTCCGGCGTTGAGCTCGAGGATCGCGCGGTCGAGGTAGACCTGGGCCATGTCGATCTCGGTCGCCATCTCCGCGAGCCTGAACCGGCTGTTCTGGAAGCTGCCGATCTCTTGGCCGAACGCCTTGCGCTCGTGGCAGTACCGCACGGTCCACTCAAGGGCGGCCTGCGCGACGGCGACGGCGACGACGGAGATCGAGACGCGCTCCTGAGGCAGGTTGTTCATCAGGTAGGAGAAGCCCTTGCCCTCCTCGCCGAGGAGATTCGCGGTGGGCACCCGCACGTTCTCGAAGATCATCTCGGCCGTGTCCTGGGAGTGCATGCCGGCCTTGGCCAGTTTGCGGCCACGGAGGAAGCCGGGCATGCCGCGTTCGACGACGAGCAGGCTGATACCGCGCGCACCGGCCGAGGGGTCGGTCTTCGCCACCACGATCACGAGGTCCGAGTGGATGCCGTTGGTGATGAACGTCTTCGTGCCGTTGAGGAGGTAGGAGTCCCCTTCACGGATCGCGGTGGTGCGCACCGCCTTGAGGTCGCTGCCGGTACCGGGCTCGGTCATGGCGATCGCGGTGACGATGTCGCCCGAGCAGAAGCCGGGCAGCCAGCGCTGCTTCTGCTCCTCGGTGCCCAGCTCGAGGAGGTACGGCGCGACGACGTCGTTGTGCAGTCCGAAGCCCGAGCTGAGCGATGCCGCGCCGCTGCGCGCGAACTCCTCCACGAGGATCGCGTTGTAGCGGAAGTCCGGCTCACCCCCACCGCCGTGCCTGTCCGGGACGGCCATGCCGAGGAAGCCGGACTCCCCGGCCAGATTCCACAGCTTCCGGTCGACCAGGCCCTCGGCCTCCCAACGGTCGTACTCCGAGGCGACGTGCCGCTTGATGAACTGGCGTACGGCGTCCCGGAAGTCATTGTGGTCGGACTCGAAGAGTGTGCGTTCCATCGACGGCTCCGGTGGGGTTGATGGTTTCCGTGTGGTCAGCTCGCCTCGAGGTCCGCGTCGCCGTTCTCCTCGCTGACCCAGCGCAGCAGGGTCGGCGCCGGGGAACCGGCGGTCTTGCGAGACTTGGCGGCTTCGTCGACGAGGTCGTGCAGGCGGTTGAGCACCCGAATCCTGTGGTTGAGCTCAGAGAGCTTCTCCTGGAGGATCGCCTGCGTCCGCTTGGACGCGGAGGCGCCGGTCAGCGCGAACCGGCCCAGCTCGGCGATCTCGTCGAGACCGAAGCCGAGCTGCTTCAGGATGCGAGCACCCTCTACGTAGAAGATGTATTCGCGTGGGTAGCGGCGCGTCCCGCCTGTGGTTCTCTCGGGGGGTGGAAGAATCCCGAGTTCCTCGTAGTAGCGGATCGTGCGGGTGGACACGTTGGTCTGTTCGGCGAGCTCACCGATGCTGAGCGCGTCGCTCTCCGTGCCCTTGGACTTGCCGCCCGGCTCGGCCGGATCAGAGGTCGAGCGACTGCCGCGCTTGGGCGCGGTTTCCGCTGATCCTGTGCGAGTCGATGGCGCATGACGAGCTGCCATGGCGTTCCTCTTCGTCGTTGCGTCGTCAACCAACTGTTAGTTGACGGAATTCGTTAAGGGTATCAATTCCCATACCGTCAGCCTCGCGACTCAGGGCCCTTGCGCGCGGCTTCGGAGTCATCGGCGGGCCGGGAGCCGACCCAGATGTTGATCAGCGCCGAGATGATGACCTCGCCGCGCTGGTTGAGGATGTCCTCCTTGATGGTCACCACGCCTCCGGGCGCCTTGTCCTTCTTCTCGAGGATCTCCATGACCGGGTGGATGGTGTCTCCGATGAAGCACGGGGCGAGGAACTTGACCTTTTCCATACCCAGGAACGCGACGACGCGGCCGGGCAGGAGAGGGATGAGCCCGGCGCCACAGGAGAGCACGAGCAGCCCATGTGCGATGCGTCGCTTGAACGGCGTGGTCTTGGCGTACTCGGCGTCCATGTGCAGACCGAAGTGGTCACCGGTCACGCCGGCGAAGTTCACCACGTGGGTCTCGGTGATGGTGATACCGGTGAACTCGCGCTTGTCGCCGACGTTGAGCTCGTCGTAGTACCGGTCGAACACGTGGACTCCTCGCCGGGTCTTCGCGGCCGCCGGAGCGACCCTCGAGAAACTTCCTGTTGACGTTGAACGTTATATCTCACAATAATACCGGAGTGCAATCACTCGCGACGTCATAGATCCGCGCGAAAGTCCTGCGCAGGATCAAGACGGACTACGCCGATGCTGCGAGAAGAGATCGGCGGGAGTCACCGCCGAAGCCCGTGCGGAGGGCTTCGGCGCAGCACAGGCAGCGCGTCACCTGCCGGTCATCGCTTCGATCGATGTCCGGCGCGCCGCACTCGCCCACGATACGGAGAGGTCGGAAACGACGACTATGACTGGTGAAACGGTCACTGCGCCAGCGAACAGGTACCGGCTCGCTGGGGAGTGGCGGGAAGCGAACGACGCCCAGACCCTGCCGGTGGTCTCACCGGTCGACGGGTCCGTCATCGGCAGCGTCCACGAGTACACGCACGACGAGATCGATTCGGCCTTCGCGGCCGCGCACCGGGCCCAGCCGCGCTGGGCCGCCCGGCCCCTGATCGAGCGCGCCGGCCTGCTGCACAAGTTCGCCGGCCTGCTCGCGGAGAGCGCGACGGTGATCGGCGACGTGCTGATGATGGAAGTCGCCAAAGCGCGCAAGGACGCCAGGGACGAGGTCATCCGGTCCGCCGACTACATACGGCACACCGCTGAGGACGCCAAGCGGATCATCGGTGAGTCGCAGTTCTCCGACTCCTTCCCCGGGCAGGCCCGCAACAAGCTGGCCATCGTCCACCGGGTGCCGCTCGGCACGGTCCTGGCGATCCCCCCGTTCAACTACCCGGTGAACCTGGCGGTCTCCAAGATCGCGCCCGGTCTGGTGACCGGTAACGCGGTCGTGCTCAAGCCTCCGTCGCAGGGCGCCCTGAGCGGGCTGATGATGTGCGAGCTCGCCTACGAGGCGGGCATCCCTCCGGAGATCCTTCAGGTGGTCACGGGCCGCGGCTCCCGTATCGGTGACTACCTGGTCCAGCACCCGGGCGTCGACCTGATCACGTTCACCGGATCATCGGAGACCGGCGCCGACCTGGCCCGTAAGGCCGGGATGATCCCGCTGCTCCTCGAACTGGGTGGCAAGGACCCGGCGATCGTGCTCGCCGACGCCGACCTCGAGGCGGCCGCCGCCGACATCGTCGCCGGCGCCTTCTCCTACAGCGGCCAGCGCTGCACGGCGGTCAAGCGGGTCCTGGTGATCGACAGCGTGGCGGACCGGCTGGTCGCCAAGATCGCGGAGCGGACGGCGAAGCTCACCGTCGGTGACCCGCGGGACAACGCCCAGATCACCCCGCTGGTCGACCCGCAGTCGGCGGTCGACGCGGAGAGGATGACCAATGACGCGGTCGCCGGCGGTGCCGTGCTGATCCACGGAGGCACCCGCGAGGGCGGCCTCATGCAGCCCACCGTCGTCGATCACGTCACCGCGGAGATGGAACTGGCCTGGGTGGAACCCTTCGCTCCGGTGCTCCCGATCATTCGGGTCAGCAGCGCGTCCGAGGCGATCCGAATCAGCAACCGGTCGGAGTACGGACTCCAGGCGGCCATCTTCACCAGTGACATCGACACCGCGATTCAGATCGCGGCACGACTCGACGTGGGAACCGTCCAGGTGAACGGCCGCACGGCCCGCGGACCGGACCACTTCCCGTTCCTCGGCACCAAGGCCTCGGGCATGGGCACGCAGGGCGTGAAGCCGTCCATCGAGGCGATGACACGGGTGAAGTCACTGGTGGTGAACCTCCGTGAGAGGGACCTCGCTGCGGAGGCCTGATCCTCGACCAGGAAGATGGCAGGTCACAGGGGTGGGGCGGGAACTTTCGCCTCACCCCGATGGCGCCGCAGGGAAAGTGGGATCTTCGTAATGCTCGTCAGCGACATCGTGCGCCGCAACGCACAGTTCTTCGGGGACCAGGACGCGGTCGTCGTGCCCGGTGGCCCGACCCGGACCTGGTCGGAGCTCGATGCCCGGACCAACGCGTTCGCCAACGCGCTGCTCGATCTCGGCCTGCGGAAGGGCGACCGGCTCGCCATCTTCGCCCCGAACTGCGGGGAGTACATCGAGTTCTTCTTCGCGTGTGCGAAATCCGGTGTCGTCGGAGCCGCCACGAACATCCGCCTGGCGGCCCAGGAGATCGCTTCGTACCTCGCCTACGTGGAGCCGGCCGCGGTGCTGGTGCATGCCGACCTCGCGGACCAGGCACGCGCATGGCTCCCCGAGGTCCCGGCCGCCCGCCACGTCATCGGCATCGGGAAGGGCCACGGTTTCGACCTGGACCTCGAGCGGCTCATCGGTTCCGCGTCCAGGGACGAGCCACCGGTCACGGTCGAGGAGACCGACGTCTACCAGCTCGGCGCGACGAGCGGCACCACCGGGATCCCCAAAGGCGCGATGATGACGCACCGCAACGCGGTCGCGGCGATGCTGAACTGGCTGGCCGAGATGCCGGTCCCGGAAAGCGGTACGGCGCTGCAGTGCATTCCTTTCTTCTTCAATCCCGGCGGCCCCGCAGGTCTGCATCCGGTGATGATGAAGGGCGGCCGGACCGTGATCCACCCCGGGTTCGCCCCCGGCACGTTCCTGCGTGCCGTCGCCGAGCACCGGGTGACCAACACCGTGCTGGTGCCCACCATGCTGCAGATGATCCTCGCCGAGCCTGATCGCGAGCGGTTCGACCTCTCCAGCCTCACCGGCATCAACACGGGCGGCTCGCCCCTGTCCGCGGCGCTCCTGCGGAGCGGGCGAGAGCTGGTCGGAGACATCTTCTACCCGCTGTACGGGATGGCCGAGAGCTACTCCTGCGCGGCCGTGCTGCGCCCTGAGGACCAGTTCACCGATGGCTCCGAGCAGCAGGTCCGGCAGCTGGCCTCCGTCGGCAAGCCGATGACGCTCACCCTGCTGCGGGTGGTCGACCCCAACGGCGACGACGTCCCCCACGACGGGACCACAGGCGGGGAGATCTGGCTCGCCGGCGACACCGTCTCCCGCGAGTACTTCCGCATGCCCGACGAGACCGCGCACAGCCGTTCGGGAGAGTGGTTCAAGACCGGAGACGTCGCGGTGGTCGACGAGGAGGGATTCGTCACCATCGTCGACCGGCTCAAGGACATGATCATCACCGGCGGCATCAACGTCTTCTGCATCGAGGTGGAGAGGACCCTGATGCTGCACCCGGGAGTGGAACAGGCCGCGGTCATCGGGATGCCTCACCCCACCTGGGGTGAGGCGATCCACGCCGTCGTACGCCGCGCCGTGGGGAGCGAGGTCTCGGAGGAGGAGCTGATCGAGTTCGCCGCCGCCCGGCTCGCGCATTACAAGAAGCCCCGGTCGGTGGAGTTCGTCGACGCGCTTCCGATCAGCGGCACCGGAAAGGTCCTCAAGCGCGAGCTGAGAGATGCGAGAAGGACGTCCTGACGGGGCATCCTCGCATCACCACGGTGATCTGGAAGCGCGCGCGGTATGCGGCCAGTGATGCCGTCCTACTGGCACGACTCTCCGTTCATGTAGAGGGGCGACACCCCGGCGTCCTCGTGCGGCCGGGTCAGCCGGTGGGGATGCGGGTGAAGCGGCCGGCCACGTGCAGGTCGTCCTCGATGCGCGCCGCCGCCTCCCGCAGCGGCGGGAGCACGTTCTCGCGGGCCTGCCCGATGGTGCCCCTGCTGGCGTGCGTCGAGACGTTGACCGCCGCGACGACCTCACCGCCGCGGTCGCGCACCGGGACGGCGACGGAGCGCAGCCCCTCTTCCAGCTCCTGGTCGACCAGGGCGTAGCCGTCCCGCGCGGCCTGGTCCACGAGCGTGGCGAGCCGTTCGGCCGAGGTGACCGTGTGGCGCGTCAGCGGCCTCAGGTCCGCGCGGGCCAGGGACGCGGCGCGCCCGGCCGGGGGCAGGCCCGCCAGCAGGACCCGTCCCATGGACGTCGCGTACGCGGGGAACCTCGTGCCCGGCGTGATGTCGACGCTCATGATGCGCACGGCGGGCACTGCGGGGACGCGGGCGACGTACTGGATGTCGTCCCCGGCGAGGACGGCCATCGACGCCGAGTCGTGCACGCGCTCCACCAGCCAGGACAGGTGCGGCCCGGCGATCTGCGGCAGCGTCAGCCTGGAGAGACAGGCGAACCCCAGATCCAGGACCCGAGGAGCCGGCCGGAACAGCGAGCCCTCCACGGCCACGTATCCGAGGTGGACGAGGGTGAGCAGCGAGCGCCGGACGGTCGCCCTGGCCAACCCGGTCGCCTCGGCCAGCCCGCTGAGCGGCACCCCGGCCTCCTCGAAGGCCGCGAGGACGCGGAGGCCCCGGGCGAGCGACTCCACGAACTCCGACCCGAGCTCCCGCTTCGACGTACGCGCCCGGTCGGACACCGGAGCGACGGCGGCCGGACGGGCGGCGGCCGGCCGCCCAGAAGCCGTACCGGCCGATTCCGGCGCGCCCGCAGGCGGCCCGGAGACCGTACCCGGCGAGACCCGTGCGCCCGCAGGCGGCCCGGAGACCGTACCGGCCGAGGCCCGCGCGCCCACGGGCGGCCCGGAGGGCGTGCCGGGGGAGGCCAGCGTGCCTTCCATCGCGGCGACCGTCGCCCGCAGCCGGGGCAGCACCGCCTCCAGGAGCGAACCGGCGTCGTGCCTGCTGGTGTGGCTCACCACGCTCACGACGCACACCTGGCGTCCCGCCCCGTCGCGAACCGGCACGGCCACGGCGACCAGCCCGGGCTCGATGAGCTGGTCGTCCAGCGACCACCCGTCCCGCCGCGCGCGGGTGATGCGTTCCTCGAACGTCGCGGCGGCGCGCCCGGCGCCGCGCGGCACGACGGGGAAGGCGGCGTTGCCAGGGTCGGCCTCCCGGCGGCGCCGCCAGAGCCGCCAGTCGTCCACGGACCAGTCGGCCGCGAACAGCGCCCCGACCGCTCCGCACTCGGCGGGCAGGCGATCGCCGATGCGGAAGGCCACCGACATCGCGCGCCTGCGGGTCGCCTGGTGCACGAACCGCACGCCGTCGCGGTCGGGGACGGCGAGCGAGACCGACTCGTCCAGCTCGTCGGCGAGGCGGTCGGCGAGCGGGCCGAGCGGGCCGGCGAGCCCGGACGCGGCCAGGTAGGCGTTGCCGAGCTCCATCAGCGCGGGGGTGAGCACCGCGTCCCGGCCGTCGAGCCGCGCGTAACCGACGCGGGCGAGCGTGCTCAGGATGCGGTCGACCGTGGAGCGCGCGAGGCCGGTGTCGCGCACGAGGTCGCCCACGCTCCTGCGCCCGCCGGCCACGGAGAGCCGGTCGACGACCGCCAGGCCCCTGATCAGCGGGCCAACCGCCTCGGGTGGCGGGACCGCCTCGCCGGTCATGCTCTTTCCACGTCTTGCGACCTCCGCCGGGAACGGTGCCATGCCCGGCGATTGACAGGACCGCCGCCGAAGGCACAAACTCCATCCTACGATAATGAACTAAAGTTCACCAGGCGAACACAGGTCGCCCTGCCGGTCGCCCACCAGCTCGCCGCCGGCTCAGGCACCGGTGTGGCGGCCCTCCGCATCGGCGTCGGGCAGGGCCTCGCCCTCGTCCTCGAAAGGTGACAGGCAGACCATGACCACCACTCCTCCGGCGCCCCCCGCGCAAGAGGTCATCAGCGCCGAGATCGCCCAGGCGCACCAGGCGTACGCCAAGGCCGTCGAGGGCGGCGCGCCGCGCCTCACCCACCCCGAGCGCGCGTACCCGCCCTACCGCAGCACCGTGCTGCGCCATCCCACGCGGCCGCTGATCGCCCTGCGCGACCCCGACGCGGTCGAGCTGAGCGGGCCGGTCTTCGGCGTCACCGACGTCACCGAGCTGGACGCGGACCTCACCCGGCGGCACACCGGGGAGCCCCTGGGCGAGCGCATCCGGGTCACCGGGCGGGTGCTCGACCGCGACGGGCGTCCCGTACGCGGCCAGCTGGTCGAGATCTGGCAGGCCAACGCCTCCGGCCGGTACGCCCACCAGCGCGACCAGCACCCGGCCCCGCTCGACCCGAACTTCACCGGCGTCGGCCGCTGCCTGACCGACGACCAGGGCGCGTACGCGTTCACCACGATCAAGCCGGGCGCCTACCCCTGGCGCAATCACGACAACGCCTGGCGGCCCGCGCACATCCACTTCTCGCTCTTCGGCACGGCCTTCACCCAGCGGCTGGTCACGCAGATGTACTTCCCCGGCGACCCGCTGTTCGCGTTCGACCCCATCATGCAGTCGGTGACCGACGACGCCGCCCGCGGCCGGCTCGTGGCGGCCTACGACCACGACCTGTCGACCCCCGAGTGGTCACTCGGCTACCGCTGGGACATCGTCCTCTCCGGCCCGGCCGCCACCTGGACCGAGGAGACCCGATGACTCCCCCGCACCTGAGCCGGCACGACCCGGAGACTCCCCCGCACCCGAGCCGGCACGACCCGGAGACTCCCCCGCACCCGAGCCGGGACGACACGCGGCCGCCCACCCCGTCGCAGACCGTGGGCCCCTTCTACGGGTACGCCCTGCCCTTCGCCGGAGGCGGCGACATCGCCCCCGCCTGGCACCCCGGCGCCCTCACCGTCCACGGCCGGGTCTACGACGGGGCCGGGCAGCCCATCCCGGACGCCATGCTGGAGTTCTGGCAGCCCTCCCCCGGCGGGTCGCGGGCCGGCGCCCCCGGCTCACTGCGCCGCGACCAGTTCAACGGCGCGATCATCGGCCGCACCGGGCTGGACTTCACGGGCTTCGGCCGTGTCGCCACCGACGCCGACGGCCACTACGCGGTGCGCACCCTGCCGCCGGGCGGCGCGCCGTACGTCTCGGTGTGCGTGTTCGCCCGCGGCCTGCTGCACCACCTGTACACCCGGGTCTACCTGCCCGAGCTCACCGACCCCGCCACCGAGCCGCTCCTTTCGTCCCTGCCGCCCGAGCGCCGGGCCACCCTTCTCGCCACCCAAGAGCGCGACGGGGTCCACCGTTTCGACATCCGCCTCCAGCACGACGGCCGCCATGAGGAAACGGTCTTCCTGGCCTTCGACTGAACACCTCGCGATCATTTGTCGCCCAGAATGAGACCATGAACGCTCCCGCGACCGGTGTGCGCCTGCCGTGGCACGCCGTGCCCCAAGAGATCCGCCAGGCCGTCGAAACCCATTTGGGCGCGCCGGTGGCCGAGGCCGTGACCCAGACCGGCGGATTCTCACCGGGCGCCGCCGTCCGGCTGACGCTGGCGAACGGGAAGCGGGCGTTCGCCAAGGCCGTCGGGCCCGAGCCGAACCCCGAGTCCGCCGGCATCTACCGGGCAGAGGCCCGGATCGCCGCCGCGCTCCCCGCGGAGGTGCCCGCGCCGGAGCTGCTGGCCTCGTTCGACTCCGGCGGCTGGGTGGCGCTGCTCTTCGAGGACGTGGACGGCCGTCCGCCCGCCGATCCGTGGCGATCCGACGAGCTCGAACGGGTCCTTTCCGCGCTCGACCGGCTGGCCGTCGCGCTCACCCCCTCCCCGGTCGACGCCCCGTCCGCGGAGGAGCGGCTCGGCGAGCAGTTCCAGGGCTGGCGACGGCTGGCCGCGGCGCGTGACGCGGGAGAGGACGACCTGGCCGGTCTCGCCCCATGGGCCGCGCGCCACCTGGACGCGCTGGCGGACCTGGAGGAGGGCTGGCCCGCGGCGGCCAAGGGCGAGAGCCTGGTCCACGGCGACATCCGGGGCGACAATCTCCTGCTCACCGCCGACGAGGTGATGGTCGTCGACTGGCCGTGGGCGTTCGTCGGCGCTCCGTGGTACGACCTGCTGCAGATGCTGCCGAGCGTGCGGATGCAGGGCGGCCCGCCGCCCGAGACCGTCTTCGCCGCCCACCCGGCCGGCCGGGACGCCGACCCTGCGGCGGTGACCACGGTGCTGGCCGCGCTCGCCGGGTTCTTCGTCCGCCAGTCGCGCCAGCCCGCCCCGCCGGGCCTGCCCACCCTGCGCGCCTTCCAGGCCGCCCAGGGCGAAGCGGCCCTCGCGTGGCTGCGCGAACGCACGGCCTGGCCCGCCTGACGCGCGCCGGGCCGGTCAGCCCTGAGCGGGGCGGACCGGGCGGGGCGTCCGGAGAACGAGCCCCGCCCGGCCGCGGATCAGAGCTCGCCGCGCTCGATGGCCGCCTTGAGCCCCACCTGCGTCTGCTGGTGGGAGGCGGTGCCGTTGGTGACGACGAAATCGATCAGCGAAGTGTCCGCGTCGAAGGTGAGGCGCTCGGTGACCTCGGTCTTCCCGCCGGTCAGCTTCCTGAAGACGATCTTCTGGTGGGTGACGACGTTGGGCAACGACCAGGTGTCCGTCTCGTAGTAGAGATCATCCTGGTGGATCCGCTGCTGCGCGTGGGTCTCGCTGGTGACGATCGCGCCCTCGTACGGGATGTCCTCGATGGCCGTGAAGTTGATGTAACGCGTGTCGTGCCGGCACGTGTCCTTGTGGGTGACGACGCGCTTCAGGAACGCGGCCCTGCCGATGTGATTGTTGATGTTCGAGTACTTCTCGAACACTTGCCGCACGGGAGCGTTGATCACGACCGAGATCTGGGTCGTGTCCCTGCTCCGCCCCGACCCCGGTACGGGAGGCGCGGTGTCGTAGAACCTGTAGGTGTCCCACGCGGTCTGCCAATGGAGCGCGAGTTCGGCATCGCTCACAGGGGCATCCGCGCGGACGGGGCCTGTGAAGCCGGTGAGAACGAAGCCCGCGGCGAGCAACGGGACGACAAGGGCCCGAAGGAGTTTCTTCACGTACACCTCAAAAGAGACAGTAGGTAGAACGATCTTCTACCTCAAACCTCCTATTGAGAACACCCCCCCGCCCAAAGAGCCGAGGAAACCGCACAGAACGCCGCATCCAACCTGACCGAGGCCGGGATCTGGTGGGACCGGCCTCGGGGGTTCACGGTCGCTCTGACCCGTTGTCACATCCGGCGTCGGGCCTGTCCAGAAAGCTGTTTCCACCCGTTGACGGGACTGTAGCACCTATGTAACCTTTGGCCAACGCTACGCAAGAATCTTGCAAAGCAATGTTCGTTTTCTCGCCGTTCCTCGCAACTTCAGGGATGCACTGCGTCCGTGCACCTGCCCCCCCCATCCGTGTGCGGTGAAGGCGCATGCCTTCAAGCCCCGATCCTGTCGAGCATGACGAGAGATAGAAGAACGCGAATGAGAATGCTGCGCCTACCGTTACGGCTGGTGGCGACCATGGTCGCCGCCGGCCTGCTCGCCGTGGGGCCGGTCGTCCCGGCCTCCGCCGCGGGCGGACCCAACCTGTCGCCGGGCAAGGCGACCCTAGCCAGCAGTTCCACGGCCGGATACGCGGTGTCGGCCGTGAACGACGGCGACCAGTCCACCTACTGGGAGAGCGCGAACAACAGCTTCCCGCAGTGGGCGCGGGTCGACCTCGGCACCGCCACCAGCGTCGACCAGGTCGTCCTGAAGGTGCCCGCGCCGTCCACCTGGCAGACCCGCACCCAGACACTCTCGATCCAGGGCAGCGCCGACGGCTCCGGCTTCACCACGGTCGTCGCCTCGGCGAACTACACGTTCAACCCGGCGACCGGCAACACGGTCACGATCAACTTCGGCGCCGCCACCTACCGGTACTGGCGCGTCAACATCACCGCCAACACCGGCTGGCCCGCCGCGCAGATCTCCGAGTTCGAGCTGTACGGCGCGAGCACCGGCGGCGACAACCAGGCCCCGACCGCGCCCGCGAACCTGGCCTACACCCAGCCGTCGGGCACCCAGATCCAGCTGACCTGGACCGCCTCGACCGACAACGTGGGCGTCACCGGCTACGACATCTACGCCAACAACCAGCTGCGGGCGAGCGTCGGCAAGGTCACCACCTACACCGACACCCAGCCGGCCACGGCGACCGTGAGTTACTACGTCAAGGCGAAGGACGCGGCGGGCAACCAGTCGCCCAGCAGCAACTCGGTGACCCGCAACGGCACCGGCGACCCCGGGACCAACCTGGCGATCGGCAAGCAGATGGTCGAGTCCGGCCACGTGCACACGTTCGTCGCCGCGAACGCGAACGACAACAACGTGGCCACCTACTGGGAGGCCAACTCCGGCGCGTTCCCGAACACGCTGACCGTCAAGCTCGGCGCCAACGCAAGCGTCAGCTCGGTCGTGCTGAAACTCAACCCCGACGCCTCGTGGGGCACCCGCACGCAGAACATCCAGGTGCTGGGCCGTGAGCAGAGCGCCACGACGTACCAGAACCTGGTGTCGGCGGCCAACTACACCTTCAACCCGGCCTCAGGCGGCAACTCGGTGAAGATCGACTTCGCCGCGACCGTCGCCGACGTCCAGCTGAAGTTCGCCGCCAACACCGGCGCACCCGGCGGGCAGGTCGCCGAGTTCCAGGTCATCGGCGTCCCGGCGCCGAACCCCGACCTCACGGTCACGAACCTCTCGTGGACCCCGACCTCCCCGATCGAGACCAACGCGATCACGGTGTCGGCCACGGTCAAGAACGCGGGCACCGCGGCATCCGTCGCGGACAGCGTCAACCTCTACGTCGGCGGCACGCTGGTCGGCACCGTCGCGATACCCGCCCTGCCCGTCAACGGCACCGCGACGGTGACCCAGAACATCGGCACCCGCCCCGCGGGCAGCTACCCGGTCAGCGCCACGGTGGACGCGGACAACACGGTCTTCGAGCTGAACGAGGACAACAACTCCCTCACCGCGGCGTCGCCGCTGGTGGTCGCGGAGGCACCGGGTCCCGACCTGCAGGTCCTCAGCATCAGCTCCAACCCGTCGAACCCGGCCGTCGGAGCGGCGGTCACGTTCAACGTGGCGGTGAAGAACCGCGGGAACACCGCGGTGGGCGTGACCACGGTCACCCGCCTGGTGGTGGGCGGCACCACGCTCAACACCAACACCGCGCCGATCGCCGCGGGCGCGACGGTCAACGTGGCCGTCACGGGAAGCTGGACCGCCACCAGCGGCGGCGCCACCATCACCGCCACGGCCGACGCCACCAACGTCGTCGCGGAGACGAACGAGAACAACAACACGTTCTCGCAGGCCATCGTGGTCGGGCGCGGGGCCGCGGTCCCGTGGGTCGAGTACGAGGCCGAAGCCGCCAGCTACCAGGGCACCCTGCTGGAGGCCGACCCGCTGCGCACCTTCGGGCACACCAACTTCGCGACCGAGTCCTCCGGCCGCAAGTCGGTGCGGCTGAACAGCACGGGGCAGTTCGTCGAGTTCACCTCGACCAACCCCTCCAACTCGATCGTGGTGCGCAACTCCATCCCCGACGCGCCGAACGGCGGGGGCATCGACGCCACCCTCAGCCTCTACATCAACGGCACCTTCGCCCAGAAGCTGACCCTCTCGTCGCGCCACAGCTGGCTGTACGGGAACACCGATGGGCCGGAAGCGCTGACCAACACCCCCCAGGCCGACGCCCGGCGGTTGTTCGACGAGTCGCACGCGCTGCTCGCGCAGTCCTACCCGGCCGGCACCAAGTTCAAGTTGCAGCGCGACGCGACGGACACGGCGTCGTTCTACATCGTCGACTTCATCGACCTGGAGCAGGTGGCGCCCCCGGCCAGCCAGCCGGCCGGTTGCACCTCGATCACGCAGTACGGTGCGGTGCCCAACGACGGGCTCGACGACACGGCCGCCATCCAGCGGGCGGTGACCGACAACCAGAACGGCGTCATCAGCTGCGTCTGGATCCCCGCGGGGCAGTGGCGGCAGGAGCAGAAGATCCTCACCGACGACCCGCTGAACCGGGGCCAGTACAACCAGGTGGGCATCAGCAACGTCACGATCCGCGGCGCGGGCATGTGGCACTCCCAGCTCTACACGCTGACCGAGCCGCAGGACGTGGTGGGCGGCATCAACCACCCGCACGAGGGCAACTTCGGCTTCGACATCGACAGCAACACCCAGATCTCCGACATCGCCATCTTCGGCTCGGGCCGTATTCGCGGCGGAGACGGCAACGACGAGGGCGGAGTGGGCCTGAACGGCCGGTTCGGCCTGAACACCAAGATCACCAATGTGTGGATCGAGCACGCCAACGTGGGTGTCTGGGTCGGCCGTGACTACGACAACATCCCGGCCCTGTGGGGCCCTGCCGATGGACTGCAGTTCAGCGGCATGCGGATCCGCGACACCTACGCCGACGGCATCAACTTCACCAACGGCACGCGGAACTCGCGGGTGTTCAACTCCTCGTTCCGCACCACCGGCGACGACGCCCTGGCCGTCTGGGCCAACCAGGCCGTGAAGGACCAGGTCGTCGACAACACGCACGACAACCACTTCGTCAACAACACCATCCAGTTGCCCTGGCGAGCGAACGGCATCGCGATCTACGGCGGCTACGACAACTCGATCGAGAACAACCTGATCTACGACACCATGAACTACCCGGGCATCATGCTGGCCACCGACCACAGTCCCCTGCCCTTCTCGGGGACCACGTTGATCGCCAACAACGCGATCTACCGGGGTGGCGGCGTCTTCTGGAACGAGAACCAGGAGTTCGGAGCCATCACGTTGTTCCCGTCGAGCAGGGACATCACCGGTGTCACCATCCGCGACACCGACATCTATGACTCGACCTACGACGGCATCCAGTTCAAGACGGGCGGCGGCAACATGCCGAACGTCGCCATCACCAATGTGCGGATCGACAAGTCCAACAACGGTGCAGGCATCCTGGCCATGAGCGGGGCTCGCGGCAACGCGACGCTGACGAACGTGACCATCACCAACTCGGCCACCGGCAACATCGTCAGGCAGCCGGGGACGAGCTTCGTGATCAACGGCGGGTAGCCCTTCGAGGTCGCCGGCCGCTCGTCGTGGCGGGGGTCATCTCCTCTGCCGGCCTTCGATAACGTCGTGTCCATGCGGCTTCATGTGGGATGCGCGATGTGGACTCACGCGCCATGGCAGGGGCGGTTCCTCCCCCATCCGCTCCCCCCAGGCGAGCGCCTGCGGTCCTACGCGACCTGGTGCAACGCGGTTGAGGGCAACACGACGTTCTACGCAACCCCGGCGAGGAGCACGGTGGAGTCGTGGTCGCGGCAGACCGCTCCCGACTTCCGCTTCGTGGTCAAGCTCCCGAAGCCGCTCACGCACGAGCGCCGCCTCATCGGCGCCGACGAGGAGCTCCGGTCGTTCCTCGCGGCGATCGAGCCACTCGGGCCGCGGGCCCATGCCCTCTGGATCCAGCTGCCGGGATCGTTCGCCCCGGCCGACCTCGGCACCCTGGCGGGCTTCCTCCGCGCTCTTCCCCGCTCGCACAGGTACGCCGTCGAGGTCCGCCACCGCGCGTTCTTCGACGACGAGCGATCCGCAAGGCTCCTCGAAGGGGTGCTCGCCGGCGCCGGGGCCGAGTGGGTCCCGTTCGACACCACGGCCCTGTTCGAGAGCCCTCCGACCACCGACGCCGAGCGGGACGCGTGGACGAAGAAGCCGCGCATGCCACGCCGGTCGCGCGCCCTCACCGACCGTCCGATCATCCGCTACCTCGGCAGGAACGCCACGGCGCCCGCCACCGAGGGCTGGCGGCAGTGGGTCGGCACGGTCACCGGCTGGCTGCGCGAAGGCCGCTCACCGACCATGTTCATCCACACCCCCGACAACGCCGACGCGCTGACGCTCACCCGCCGCTTCCACGACGACGTACGCGCCCGCCTGCCCGAGCTCGAGCCGCTCCCCGAGCCGATCCCCGTCGAGCCGCTGACCCTCTTCTGAACGGAGGTACGCCCCGGCGTGCCGTCACGGCCGCTCGGGCGCGGCGCCGCGTCGTGGCGCGCGGAGCAGGTGGCGCTCACTCACCGGCGAGCGGCTGCTGCTGACGATCGACGACGGGTCGAGTCGCCTCATTCGAGGTAGCCCTTGAGGTAGGTCCACGACGCGGTGATGTCCTCGCCCGTGCCATGCGGCCGGCGAAGCTCGTCCACAAAGCTGGCGATGTCGGCGAGGTCCCACCACAGCCGATAGAGGGCGAGGCCGGCGGGATGAACGGGCCGCCCGGTGGCACGGGTGTAGGCCGCCGGCACTCCGCCGGAATCGCCCGCGACCATCCACAGGTCCCGTTCCGGCGGGGCGACCTGCACGGTGTCCCAGTCCACCAGCCTCAGACCGGCCGCGCCCCGGATCAGGTTGCCGGGGTGCGGTTCACCGTGGGTGACGACCCAGTCCGCGGCCGTGCCTCGCACCTGCTCGACGAGCCGGTCGAAGTCGCCGAGCGACCGCTCGACGTAGTCGGCGCGGGCGGCCAGCAGCCGCCGGGCGGGTTCGGAGAACGGCCCGCCCGCCCATTCCCCGTCAAGATCGCGCAACGCGTCCTGGAGCCGGTCCCTGCCGGGCAGCGCCAGGTCGGCGCGGGGAGCCCTGGCCGCGACGGCCGGAGTGGCCTGGTGCAGCTCGGCGAGCAGTTCGACCACCTCGGCGAGGTCCTGCGGCCGGTGCGCGCCGAACTGCCCGGCCTCGCCGTCCACCATCGGAAACACCGAAACGGCGTAGCGCGAATCGAGCCGCCACACCGTCGACCCGGTACGGGCCGGGATCGGCGCGACCACGAATCCGAGCCCGGCGTCCCGTCGAAGGGCCAGCGCGGTGTCGTAAGCCCGTCCGAGCGCGCCGAAGGCGGCCTCCCGCGAACCGTCCTCGAAGCCGAGGTCGTCGACCGTCACGAACCGCTGCCGCCCGCCGCCGTCGGCCACGGCCCAGTGGTAGCTCCCGGCTCCCACCGGGAGGTACGTCGCCGAGCGGGCCTCGACCCCCCACCCGTCGGCCAGCGCCGAGACCAGCGCGGCCTCCTCCACACCCTCCGGCCTGTCCCTCATAGACCGTGATTATGCTCCCCGGACGGCCTGGTGAGCGATCTCACCCAGAGCAGAGCTGGGAGCTCAGGGTGTCGTGCGACCAGCGCTCCCACCGGTCGGGCGACCAGCCGCGGTCGCGGACGAACGCCAGGTAGAGCTCCGGGCTGAGCAGGCCGAACAGCAGGTCGGCGGCGTGCTCGGCCGTCACCCCGTGACGGATCCCGGGTTTGCCCACCAGCGACCGGGCGGCCGTCGCGTGGACGGTGAACCTCGGGTCGGTGTCCTGGTCCCAGAGCTCGGCGGTCCCCGGATCGGCCAGCGCGGCGGCGCGCAGCATCTCGGTGATCGGAGCCACGCGCTCCAGGATCCCTCGCGTGCCCTGGACGTGGAGCCGCAACTGCGCGCCGGCGGTCTCGGCGGCGAGGGCCTCGTGGAACCACGGCCGATCCATCGTCGCGATCGGCTCCTGGTCGCCGGCGATCGACACGTCGGCCAGCTCCTTGAGCAGCGCGCGCTTGTTGCCGAACGTGAAGTAGATCGTCTGCACGGCGACGCCGGCCCGGTCGGCGATCTGCTGAAGCGCCGTCGCGCCGTACCCCTGCTGGACGAACAGCTCGCACGCGGCATCCAGCATGCGCCGCCGCGTCTCCTTGGCCTTACGAGCCCGCTTGTCCTCGCCCTTGACCTGACTCATGGCTATAGCTTATATCTAGAGTTCGACTCTAGAGTTCAACTCTAGTCATCGACGCACAGGAGGAAAGCCATGCATGCCATCGCCAACACCCACCACGCCGAAGCGTGGAACGGCTGGGAAGGCGTCAACTGGGCGAACAACGCCGCCCGCTACAACGCGACGGTCACCGGCTTCGACGACGACTTCTTCCGCGTCGCCGCGATCGAGGAGGGCGACCGCGTCCTCGACATCGGCTGCGGTACGGGCCAGCCCACGCTGCTCGCCGCGCGCAAGGCGTCCCGAGGGCACGTCGTCGGCGTCGACATCTCGGCGCCGATGCTGGAGCGCGCCCGAGCCGACGCGGCGGAGCAGGGCATCGCCAACGTCAGGTTCGAGCAGGGGGACGCCCAGGTCCATCCGTTCCCCGACGGTGCCTTCGACGTCGCGATCAGCCGCGGCGGGGTGATGTTCTTCACCGACCAAGTCGCCGCGTTCGTCAACATCCGGCGTGCGCTGCGGCCGGGCGGGCGGCTCGCGTTCATGGGCCCGCAGGGCGGCACCCCCGACAGTGACTACGCCCGCGCCACCGTGGCGCTGAAGCCGCTGATGCGCGAACCGTCGCCCGCCGCGCGCGGGATGGGATCCCTGGTCGACGCGGCCCGCATCCGCGAGGTGCTCGACGAGGCCGGATTCACCGGCGTGAGCCTCACCCCGGTGAAGGCGCTGATGGACTACGGCCGCGACGCCGCCGACGCGGCGGACTTCATCCTCAGCCAGGGACCGGTCCGCTTCAACCTCCGAGACGTCGACCAGGCCGTCGTCGAGCGGACACGGGAGGAACTGCGGGCGGGGCTGGTGGCGTACGAGACCCCGGAGGGGGTCCGCATCCCCGGAGCGGTCTGGCTGGTGAGCGCCACCAGCCCCTGAGCCTTCGGCAGGTCCGGCAGCTCACGGACGACGAGCTGTGGCACTGCGACGGGATGTTCCGCACCCATCCGCGATGCCCTGCTGACCCGATCGCGACCCGGACGGCCACCGGCACATCGACTGGCCCTACGGCGGATGGCGCCCGCGCTGGTTCGCGGTCCTCGCCACTTCGTACGAGTGTGATCAGACCCGGCGGAGCCTCCGGATCGGCGGGATGAGCAGCAGCGCCGCGCACACCGCGGCGCTGACGCCCGTCGAGAGGAACAGCAGGTCGCGGGGTTCGACCAGGGAGGACACCGGGCCCACCAAGGCCTGGCCCACCGCCACGCCGGAGACCGAGCCGGCCACCTCGTACGCGGTGACGCGGTTGAGCACGTCCGGGGCCACCTGCGTCTGGACGCTGGTGGACCACATCACCGACCAGAACGCCCAGGAGGCGCCGCCGAGCAGGTGACCGGCCATCAGCGCGGGAAGCGGAAGCCCCAGGGCGACCGAGAGGGGGATGCAGGCGAAGCCGATCAGTGCCACGGCACCGGCGGCCAGGGGGCGAAGAGGACGGAAGCGGATCGCGACGAGCCCGCCGATCACGGTGCCGGTGCCGAGGCCCGCCATCGCCCAGCCGTAGGCGGCGTCGCCGAGGCGGTCGCCGATCAGCCGGGAGCCCAGCGGGATGTAGGGACCGAAGACCAGCATGCCGAAGAACACCCAGACCAGGATCACCGACCACATCCAGCTGCGGGAGCGGAACTCCACCCAGCCGCGCCGCAGGTCGAGGAGGACCGTCGAGGGCTGCCTGACCCCGGCGGCGGGGGCGAACCTGATCAGCGCCAGGCAGAGGCCGCTCAGCAGGAAGGTGCCCGCGTCGAAGGCGTAGACCACGCCCGCGCCGGTCAGCGCCATCAGCAGCCCCGCCAGTACCGGGCCGCCGAGCTGCGTGGCCGCGTCAGCGATCTTGAGGGTGCCGTTGGCGCGCTGGGGGTCCTTCGCCACGAGCGGGATCATGCCGTTCACGCCCGGCTGGAACATGGCGGCGGCCGTGCCGGACAGCGCGGAGGCGACCAGCAGCAGCCACAGCGGCGGGGCTCCGGCGAAGAAGGCGACGGCGAGCACGCCCTGGGTGAAGATCCGGACCAGGTCGGCGCCGACCATCATGGCGCGCGCGCCGATCCGGTCGGCGAAGACCCCGCCGAACAGAACGAACAGCACGAAGGGCGCCGTCCAGACGGCAAGAACGTACCCCACGCCCGAAACCCCGTAAATGGCCCCGACCGCCAGCGCCGCCGCGACCGGCATCATCGCGTCGCCCAGCAGCGACACCACCCGGGCGGCGAAGTAGAGCGAGAAATTCCTGGTCCAGAGCGGCTCCGGGACGCCCGGGGCCGCTTCGCGATCAAGGATCGCGGTCATCCGACGAACTCCATGACCACTCATTCTGAACATGCGGCCATCCCCGCACAGACGTCCGGAATGACATCATTGGGTACATTCGTGCCATGAAGAACCGTGTGGTCGCGCTGGTAGGGCCGCCGCAGGAGATGTACCCGGTGACCTGCGC
Organism: Sphaerisporangium viridialbum; assembly: GCF_049674955.1. GTDB lineage: Bacteria > Actinomycetota > Actinomycetes > Streptosporangiales > Streptosporangiaceae > Sphaerisporangium > Sphaerisporangium viridialbum. Next base: position 6,104,086 of record NZ_CP187232.1, read on the forward strand.
GTCCGCCGTGTTCGGCTACCACGGCCCCGACATTCCCCAGCTCTACGACTTCCGGCTCTGCGCGGAGCGGCCCGGCCCGATCGCGACCACGATGGGCGCCGACATCGTCGTCACCGACGGACTGGAGGCCCTGGCGGAGGCCGACACGATCCTCATCGCGGGCTGGTGCCCCGGGCCGGACTTCTCCGCCGAGCTCGGCGACGCCGTCCTGGCCGCCCACGCCCGCGGCGCCCGCATCGTCGGGATCTGCTCGGGCATCCACATCCCCGCGAGCCTTGGCCTGCTGGACGGCCGCAGCGCCGCGGCCCACTGGGAGCTCACCGGCGAGCTGGGCCGGCGCTACCCGAGGGTCCGCGCCGACGCCACCGTGCTGTACGTCGACCACGGCGACGTCGCGACCGCGGGCGCCTCGGCCACCACCGTCGACCTGTGCCTCAACCAGGTCAGGCGCGACCACGGCGCCGCCCTGGCGATGCGGATCGGCCGTCAGCTGTCGGCCGCCCCGCACCGGGAGGGCGGCCAGCGCCAGTACCCCGCACTGCCGACGACCGGCCCGGTCCCCGGCTCCCTCGCCCCGCTGCTCGACTGGATCACCGCCAACCTCGACCGCCCGCTGACCCTGCGGGACATGGCCACCCGGTCGGGGATGTCACCGCGCACCCTCAGCCGCCACTTCTCCGAGCAGCTCGGCGTCTCCCCCGGCCGCTGGCTCCTCGACCGGCGCATCGCCAGCACCCGCGCCCTCCTGGAGGAGACCGACCTCCCGGTCGAGACGATCGCCCAGCGTGTCGGTCTGTCGTCCGCGGTGAACCTGCGCCGCCGCTTCCACAACGCCCTCGACACCACCCCGGCCGCCTACCGCCGCACTTTCCGCTGACCGCTCTTCTGCCCCCACGCACGCGGCCGGCTCACCTCCCGTGAGGCGGCCTTTATTCGAGGAACGTCGCGGTCGTCGCCACGAGCCGGGCGGCGTCATCGAGCCACGGAAAGTGACCCGCCCCTGGTTGAACGACGAACTCGGCATCCGGGAACAGCCCGGCGAACTCGGCCACGACGCTCGGGATCGAGTTCAGATCGACCTCTCCGGCGACGAGCAGCGTCGGCGCGTCGAACGCGTCGAGCGCCGCGCGAGTGGCATCAGGGTCGTACGCGCCCTCGGCGCCGAAGGCGGCCGCGGCTTCGGCGTTCTGGTGACCGTCCTGGGCCGCCAGGTGGGCTTGTGCCGCCGCATCCCATCGCCCGTAGAAGAAGGGGTCGATGGCCTTCCAGCTGCCGGCGGTGGCATCGCCGGCGACGATCGCTTCAAGAGCCGCGAAGGCCGCCTCGAACCAGGGCTCGTCCTTGCGGAGCCGGGCGAGCTCCAGCCGGGCCTGCCCCGTGGCCGCGACGCCGACGGCGAAGGTGCTGGGGGTGATCAGCACGAGCTTGCTGACGCGGTCGGGGTGGCGAGCCACGTAGAGGGCCGCGAGGTTCGCGCCGGCGCAGTGTGCGAGGAGGTCTATGCGGTCGAGACCGAGGTGGACGCGCAAGGCCTCGATGTCGCCGACGAGCCGGTCGCAGCGGTAGGAGGTGGCGTCCTGGGGTGTCGCGGACCGGCCGGTGCCCCGAGGATCCACCATGATCAACTGCCGGTGCGCCGACAGTCCGCCGAGTTCACCGAGGTAAACGGAGTCCTGCATAGGGCCGCCCGGCAGGCAGATCACCGGGCTGCCCTCGCCGAACGCGTGGTAGGCGAGCTCGGTTCCATCGGGTGCGGAGAAGGTAGGCATGGCGAAGACCATCTCAGGCCATCCCGGCCAAGGCAATCGATCACCTTGAATTCCCGCCGTGTGACGGCGGCGCGCTTCGCCCCTGCCGGACTCGATGCCGCCAACCGCGCCGGACCCCCTTGTCAGGACGTGCGGCACATCGCCATGGCCGGATCTGCAAGGTATGTGTCCTTGCGGCCATGGCTTCGGAGGGCCAAGTATGGGCGGCATGCCGCAACGCGTCGTCATCGTGGTTTTCGACGGCTTCCAGTTGCTCGATCTCGCGGGCCCGGCCGATGTCTTCTCCGCGGCCGCCCTGCTGAATCCGGGCGCCGATTACCAGGTGGAGGTCACGGCTGTGCACGCGGGGACAGTGACCTCCTTGTCCGGCGTCACGGTCGCCGTTGAGACGCCGCTGCGAAGCGTGAAAGGTCCGATCGACACGCTGCTGGTCGTCGGTGGTCTCCCAGCCCGTACGGCTGTCACCGGCACAGCGGCGCTGGTCCCGGAGGTCCGCAGGCTCGCCGGGGAGTCAGGTCGTGTCGGATCCATCTGCTCGGGCACGTTGCTGCTGGCCGAGGCCGGCCTGCTGGAGGGCCGGCGGGCGACCACCCACTGGGCGGTGGGGGACATGCTCGCCCGCGAGCATCCGAACGTGCAGGTGGACGCCGATCGCATCTACGTGCGCGACGGCAACGTGTGGACTTCGGCGGGGGTCACCTCGGGGATTGATCTCGCTCTCGCTCTCGTCGCTCACGACCACGGGCACGACCTGGCCAGGGAGATCTCTCGTTGGCTGGTCGTCTACCTGCAGCGACCGGGCGGGCAGAGCCAGTTCAGTACGCCGCTGAGCGCGCGGACGCCAAAGCGCGAGCCTCTGCGCGACCTGCAGGGATGGATCGAGGAGAACCTCGATGCCGATCTGTCGGTGGAGGGTCTCGCGGGACGCGTGAACACGAGCGTCCGCCATTTCTCGCGCGTATTCAGGACCGAGGTGGGCGTGTCACCCGCGCGGTATGTCGAGCAGGCGCGGACGGCGGCGGCCAAGCGACTGCTGGAAAGCACCGATGAGCCGCTCGACCGGATCGCCACCCGGGTCGGGCTCGGGACGCCTGAGACCCTCTATCGCGTCTTCCGCCGGCACCTCAAGATCTCGCCGGGAGAGTACCGGCGCAGATTCCGCACCAAGGAGAGCTGATATGCACATCGCCATCCCCCTGTACGCGGGTTACGACGCCATGGACGCCCTGGGGCCGTACTTCGTGCTCCGGAACATTCCCGGCGCGACGGTCACCTTCGTGGCTGAGCGGCCAGGAGTCATCGCCGACGAGGGAGCCACTCTGACCGCCACCGCCTCCTTCGCCGACCTGCCCACACCCGAGGTCCTGGTGGTGCCGGGCGCCAAGGAGATGCGACAGGGCATGGCGGACCAGGAGTTGGTCCGCTATGTGAAGGCGGCGCACCCGACCACCACATGGACCGCTTCGGTGTGCGTGGGCTCGCTCACGCTCGGCGCCGCAGGCCTGCTGGAGGGAGTCAGGGCGACCACTCACTGGGTGGCCCACGACCTCCTCGCGCAGTTCGGGGCGGAGCCGGTCGACGAGCGCTTCGTCAAGGACGGCAAGATCATAACTTCGGCCGGCGTGCTGGCCGGCATCGACATGGCGCTCTACCTCGCGTCCTTGCTGGCGGGCGAGGACATGGCCATGGCGATCCAGCTCGGCTTGGAATACTCGCCGCGGCCGCCGTTCAACGCCGGGACGCCGAAGACCGCTCCCGCAGAGATCACTGAGCTGGTGCGCTCCTTCCTGAGGGACGCCTGACCTCACAGGGGTGGTGGTCTGCCGTTCGGTCGATCCCCTCGCGGGTTCAGGGGCGGCGAGCCGCCCAGGCGGTCCGGCTGCCACGGACGGGCAGAGCGCTTGAGGGGATCAGTTCCCCGGCCGAGGGCGGCCGTCATGAGAGATCACCAGCACCTGCTCCGGATGGGCATGGGCGTTCGCATACCTCAGGAGCGAATCCAGAGCACCTGCGCCGGAGCTTTCGGCTTCGGATGCGGTGGAAAGCGGGATCTCCTCCTGATAGCGATGGAAAAGATCCTGGTCACCCAGATTCTGGCGGGCATAGTTCCGCCAACCAGGGACGGGATCGCCTTCCCTGGCCTGCAGTCCGATGACCGAATACCCCGACGGAGCAAAAACGCGGTGCAATCCCGCGACAGTGGCGCCCGTACCGAATCCGCACACCAAATAGCGAATTTCCGGCCAATTCTCGCGGACTTCCCGCAAAAGGTGCGATCCCCATTGCTCCACGCACCTCACCAAGGCCACATTGGTGAACTGCTTCGGCCAGAACCAACCCGCCTGCTCGTACTGAAGGCAAAGCTCGCGAGCTTCCTCGAGGCTCGTGATCGTCCGCGCCTCGCCACGGAAGCCGCGGCTCATGAGATGATCGCGGCCGGAGGCGTCCGTGAGGGCGACGGTCGGCAGCCCTCTTTTTCTCCCGAACACATCGAGGGCGAGCGCGGTCGACGAACCGGAGATCTCGACGAATCCCCGGACATCATCCGGAACCGCGTCAAGGCAGAGCTCGTACGTCAGGTATTTGAGGCTTCCCGACTCGCAGGTCCCGCCCCAGAGCACGGCCGGGCCGTTCTCGTCAGGTCGCGTGAGGGTGAAAAGCGCGTCCATGGCGTTCACGCGGGGACGACCGAGCCTCGGACATAGTGGTGGTCAAAGAAATCCACATACAGGTATTCGGGATATGACACCATCTGGTCCCGCCCCAGGAGGATGGCTCGCATGATCTCGCTCACCATCATCCCGGCCGCGGTGGTGGCTCCGATCACGCACGTGGGAGCGTGTCCACGCCCGGCGAAGCAGGCGTCCCAATGCTCCTGCACGATATAGCTGCCGAGCCGGGGGATGATCTTGGGTAGATCGATACGCCCATCCGGAAGCATGTAGAGATCCTCATAGAGAGGCGCTTCGGGCTGGAAGACGTGCAGGGCGGCCCCGAATCCCAGCATCAGGCCGGTCATGATGACGATGCCCCGCTTTCGGCATGCTTCGTGCAGCCACTCTTTCGCCCTGAAGCCGGCGATGTCGATGACCTCCACGACGTAGTCCACCGGCTTTCCGCCGAACCCCGAAAGCAGGGAATCGATGTTGCTTTCGGTCACGCCCTCCGTCGCTTCGCGAATCAGCAGCTCGGGGTTGATGTCCTGGCACATCTTCCCGACGACCTCGGTCTTGAGCCTGCCGACAGTGCTGTCGAAGCTGCCGACCTGACGATTGGAATTGTGCACTTCGTAGACGTCGAAATCCGCGAGCGTCACCCGGCCGAAGCCGAGGCGGGCCAGGTCCACCGCGCACTGCCCGCCCGCACCGCCCACTCCGGCCACGAGAACATGGGTGTCGGCGACCCGCTTCATCGATTCTTCGTCCAGAATCCCCAGGTTACGCCGGAACCTGGGATTGATCTCGGAGTTCTCCACGGGACACCTCACTTCATTTCTGCATGCAAACGTAGTAGTTCTCACCGAAGTAGTCGTCGCCGTCCGCGACCAGAGAACGCGAGAAACCCAGGCGCCGCAGGGTGTCCACCAGCTCGTCCACTTCGAAGAACGTCACCATCTCGTCGGGGTCGGTGGTCAGCTTCCGGGCGCAGGTCGAATGATGGGCCAGCGCGGCTTGGAGATTCTCGGTGAAACGCTCTTCCGCTCGCCACTCCGCGATGGAGTGTTCGAGCACCTTCTGCAGGTCGGGCCGGCGCTTAGGGCCGGTGGCGATCATCACGCCCCACGGCTTCAGGTGGGAGAAGACCTCGCGCAGCGCCGACTCGACGTCCGGGACGTAGAAGAGGACGTTGTTCAGTACGACCGCGTCCGCGTCGGAGGCGACCCAGGAGGGAAACCGCTCGACGCTTCCGTCCGTCACCGTCCACCGGTCGCGAGCCTCGCCCGGCGCCTCCGCCTTCTTGTCATGGGCCCGTTGGAGCATGGCGGGGTTGTTGTCGAAACCGAGGACTTCGTGACCGCGGTCGATCAGCGCCTGGCTGACCAGTCCGGTTCCGCACCCGGCGTCGATCACGGTCCGGCGGCCCTCCGTGTCGCGGAGGATCTTTCCGAGCATCCGCTGATAGCAGTTCAGCTCGGGAATCATTTGGTCATAACTCTTGGCGAAGTCGGTCCAGATGTTGTCGCTCACAGCGCTGTCAACTTCCTCGAATCTCGGCCAGGCCGGCGCGTTCTGTCTCCGTCACCCGGCACGAACGGCTATTTCTTGACGTCCGCCGTCAGGCCCTGCTGCGGACCGTCCACGACGATGACCGCGCGGTACCTGGCGAGCGCCTGAGTAGTGTCGGCGTAGTAGATGCGCCACGCGCACTCCCGCCGTCCGCGCGAGGGGCGACCTCCCCGACGGCGTCGTTCTCGCCGAGCCGGCGCACCTCCGCGAGGAGCTGCTCCTGGTTGTAGCGCGCCGGCAGCACCCGGACGGGAACGGACCTGTTCTGCTCCCCGATGACGCGCTGGACGGCGGCGGGCACCTCGCCCTGCCAGTACACGAGGAGCTCCCGGTTCTCCGGCGCGGCGATGACGCTCGCGTAACCGCTCCGCCCGCTCGCCGCGGCCGCCTGCTGGATCTTCTCCGCGGCCGTGTTGAGCTTGTTCTGCATGCCCATCAGGTCGCTCCAGGTGGCGAAGCCACCGGGCACGGGGGCGGTCGCCAGCGCGGCCGCGACGGTGCCGTCCCCGCTGTTCCCTCCCGGGGCCTGCGCCTGTGCGGTCGGACCCCCCATGCTGACGACCAGCAGGGAGACCCCCACCGCCAGCCCGGCACGCCGTACGGCTGATCCACTGTTCACCAGCTCTCCTTCGGAACCACGAGTTCTGCGACGCCCATCCACGAGCGCGCGACCCCATGGTCGGCTGCCTCCTGCGGGCCGGTTGCCATTGGCAAGATCCCACGTCGCAGAGCATCTTGTCAATGACAAGATTGGCGTTCTCCGTCACGCGACGCGAGGATCACCTCGACGGGCCCCGGCAGCACGGTGATCTCCACGAAACCGGTGCCGGCGAGAAGCCGCGTGTAGTGCTCGATGTCGTACAGCCGGCTGTGGCAGGCGTCGACGCCCATGAGGAAGTACGACCAGAAGAACTGCCCGGCGAGACGTTCGGGAGTGCGGAACTCCTCGCAGATCATGACCCGCCCGCCGGGCTCCAGCGCCTCGTGTGCTTTCCGGAGCAGTGCGCGAGCGGTTGGGACCGGCCAGTCATGCAGCACCCGGACGAACGACATCCCGTCGTAGCCACGTGGCAGGGGGCCGTTGAGGAAGTCGCCGCCGACGAAGCCCAACCGGTCCTCCTGGCCGCTGTCGCGCCTGACCCGGTCGACGAGCGGCTCCGCGCTGGGCAGGTTGAACACGTCCACCCGGAGGGCGGGGCTGTACGGCAGCAGAGCCGAGGCCAGGGTGCCGTCACCGCCTCCCACGTCGAGGTGCCGGAACGCGGACGCGCCGAACAGGCGGGGGGCGTGCGACCGGAACGTCTCGGCGAAGGGGCCCAGACCAGCGGCCATGCTCCGCTCGAAGCCGGCGAGCTGCGTCTCGTCCGGAGGCCAGCCGAAGTCGCTCGCCGGGATCGACAGCGTCCCTCTCAACACGTCGGGCAGGCTCCCGTGAAGGACCCGCCACGGATACCTGTCACGGTCCCGCTCCAGCGCGCCGGGACCCGCCACGGCCAGCGCCGCCTCTTTCAGCCCGGAAACGGCGGTGTAGCGAGCGAGGAACGGATCGTCGCCCGCGCTCCGGCTCCGGACGAGACCGAGGCTTTCCAGGCAGTCCAGCATCTTGTACAGGCGGCCCGGGACCAGTCCCAGCCTTGTGCTCATCTCGGCCACGGTGACCTCTGCGGGCTCCAGCGCGTCGAGCACGCCGAGCTCCAGCGCGGCCTCCACGACGTCCATCGCCTTGGCGCCGTTGGCCAGGAGGCTCATGAGTGCTCGCGGAGTGAGCGGGTGGCCGTTCATCGGGTGACCCTCGCGCGCTCGTTCTCCACCGCATCCATGAACGCGTCGATCTCCTCGATCGTGTTGTAGAAGTGCGGTGCCACGCGGAGTGACCCGCGCCAGCTGCACACCATGCCGTCGCGTACCAGGGCCTCCCTCACCTGCCGGTCCCCCGGGAACCTCAGGCAGACGACCCCGGCACGACGGGAGGGGTCTCTGGGAGTCACGACCTCGATCCCGGCGGCGTCTGCGCGCTCGATGACGCGGTCGGTGCAGGTCAGGGAGTGCCTGCGGATCGCCTGCACGCCCAGGCCCGACAACAGGTCCAAGCCCACCCGGGAGATCATCGGCCCCAGCGCCATGGGGGTGCCGCCCGCGAGACGGCGGGCGCCGGCCGCCCATCCGGCGGGCGGGCCGAAAGAGGTGGGATCCTCGCCGGCGAACCAGCCCGTCGCCGCCGGCCGCAGGTCCGGCAGGATGTCCGGCCGCACGTAAAGGAAGGCCGTGCCGGCGCCGCACATCCACTTGTGCGCCCCGCCGAGCAGGAAGTCGACGCCGAGAGCGGTGACGTCCAGAGGGAGCACGCCGGCGGTCTGATAGGCGTCGACGATGACGTAGGCACCCACGCTGTGCGCTCGCTCGACGACCCGCCGCAGGTCGAGCACGGCCCCTGTGCTGTAGCTACCGTGTGACACGCATACGCAGACGGTACGTTCGTCGATCGCCGCGTCCAGGGCGTCCTGGTCGAAGTCAGGTCCCCCTGTGCCCGCCACTTCCAGCGCCGCCCCGTACCGGGCGAAGCCGCGCCAGATGAACGGCACCGTGGGGAACTCCAGGTCGGTGGTGACCACCTTGTCGCGCGGCGCGCCGAAATCGAGGCAGCTCGCGACGCGGGCGAGCAGCGTGCTGAGGTTGAGATCGGTCACCACCGAGCCGGCCGGTGCCCCGATGAAGCCGGCCAGGGTCTCGGTGTAGCCCGCGATCTGGTCCAGCCAGCCGCCCCACTCCTCGTCGCGCCAGGTCGACAGCGTCCACCAGTAGCGGCCCAGAACGTCCTCGACTCCACGGGGGACGGCCCCGGTGGAGTTGCTGTTGAGATAGACACACGTGTTCAGGACCGGGAACTCGGCGCGCAGGGAGGCCAGCCGTGCGCCGTCCGTCACCGGTGCGGCCCCTCTGCCCGCGACGCGCCGGGAGCGTACCCGCCGCCGCGGTCCCACGTGGCCGTCATCTCCTCACGCACCTTCCACAGCCGCCGGAACAGCGGCTGCGTCATCCGGCCGGTCAGGACCTGGGTGGGAACGCCGTCCAGCGCGACGGTCCCCCTGGCGACGCCGATCGTCCTGCGCACGAGCATGAAGTGGGTGACAAGCCACATCTGGTACGCCTCATCGACATCGACCAGCAGCTCGAACGTGAACTTCAGATCGGGGTGCCCGACGTCACGGGACTCGTAGACGTCGCGGATGGACACCATCCTGCGCTCCACGACCAGGTCGAGCGCTCCGGACACGTGTTCGGCCGCCAGCCGCACACGGTTGTACCCCGGCGACTCCTGGCCGCTACCGCTGCCGAGGTGCCTCCGGATCGTCTGATAGGAGTCCGGCGTCAACGTCTCCAGCACGCCCAGTTCCTGACGCAGGCCGCCGAAGATGCGCGCGACTCGGTTCAGGCGCGCGGACGCCTCCCAGAACGCCTCGCGCTCCAGGTCGCCGACGACCTCGGCCAGCTCGTGCGTCGCGAGCTTCAGCCACAGCTCCTGGGTTTGATGGACGATCTGGAACATCAGCTCGTCGGGCGACACGAGGTCGCCGACGGCCGATTGCAGCGAGAGCAGATCCTGAGTCCGGAGGTACAGCTCGTAGTCGAGCTTCCCCTCCCCTAACCACGTCTTCAGGATGGAGTTCCAGACCGGCTCCGACAGCGTCCGGTGCAGATCTGTCACGTCTGCCCTCCGGCTCTCTCGGCTGGCCGGCCCGCGGGCGTGGTCGGACAAGGGAGCGACCTGACGAGCGGCGGATGACTCGACGGCCGGACCAGTCCACGACGCGGATGTTTCGTCGGCGTTAATCGGCTCTCCTATAGAGATGACCAGCGGGGATGACATTCGCGCATCACGTTTTCCCGTCCGAGCCTCTCGCTCTCCCGGACGGCCGTGCACCGTGACCGCGCGAACGCGACGACGCAGCCTCACCCGGTCCCCTTGTGAATCACCTGGCACGTTTCGCGACGCACCTAAAAGGGCCTGAAAAAGACTAAAACCAAGAGCCCTGAGGCCACCTGCCGCAGGCGCGCGGTGTACGGGCGGGCAAGTCGCCGCCGGTCCACGCCGATTAAGGCCCCACTAGTGATTCAAAAGAATCGCCCCCGCGGAGTTCGATTATTGACAGGCGCGACTCGAAGGGCTGATCCTGGGTCCGCCGGTTCAGTCCCCGAGGGCCGTCTTCCCGCTCGCCGTGCGCGCACTGGCCTATTCGTCGACCGGCCTCTTTGCCACCGCAAATGCGGGGCCTCGTTCTCTGCTGCCGAAGAAGGACGACTCATGCCAGAAACATCAGTTGCCGCCCCGTTCACGGAGCCGTACTTCCAGAATCCATATCCCACGTATGAATGGCTCAGGGACAACCACCCCGTCCACCCGGTGACGGTTCCGGGAACCGACGTGCGGGTGTGGCTGGTCAGCCGTTACGACGACGTGCGCGCGGCCTTCACGGACGAGCGGATCAGCAATGACGCCACCTGGGCGACAAAGGAGTTCCGGGAGGCCGGGCTCGTCCTGGGCGCCGGTGGGGACTTAGACCGTTCGATGTCCACGGTGGACCCGCCCGCGCACACCCGGTACCGGAGGTTGGTGGCGAGCACCTTCACCGCGGCACGGGTCCAGCGCTGGGAGCGCACCGTCAAGGAGATCGTCGACCGGCTGCTCGACGACTTGCGGCCAGGAGGTGTGGTCGACCTCCTGGACCGGTTCGCGACGCCCATGGCGGTATCGGTCATATGCGAGGTGATGGGCATTCCGTCCGCCGACCGCAAGAGCCTGCGCGAGTGGGGGGACGTCATCTTCACCGCCGACCCGGCGCGACGGGGCGAAGCGGTGGGCGCGGCCGCGGCGCTGGCCGGCTACATCCGCGAGCTGATCGCGGTCAAGAGGAACGACCTGTCCGACGACCTGATGTCCGCCCTGATCCTGGCGCACGACGGCGAGGGGCTGACCGAGACGGAGCTGGTGGCCTCGTGCGCCGGGCTCGTCATCGCGGGTTACGAGACCACCATCGGCCTGACAGGTACGGCGGTGCTGACCATTCTCGACAATCCCCAGGCGATGCGGGAGCTGCGTGATGATCCGTCCCTGATGGGCGCCATGGTGGAGGAGGTCCTGCGTTACGACGGCGCCGCCACCACGTCGCTGTGGCGCTTCGCGAAGGAGGACATCGAAATCGGCGGTACGAGGATCCCGGCCCACGATGCGCTGTTCCTTCTCATCGGGTCGGCGAACAGGGATCCTCGCCAGTTCGCCGACCCGGACACCTTCGATCTGCACCGGGTAACCAAGCAGAGCCTCGCGTTCGGCCACGGGATCCACCGATGCGTCGGGGCGGCCCTGGGGCGGCTGGAGCTCAGGGTGAGCGTCGCCGCCGTTCTGGAGCGGTTCTCCGGCATCGAGCTCGCGGTGGACAGGAACGAAATCCGTTACAAGCCCCTGGTGGGAATACGAGGACCCATGTCGCTCCCCCTGATCCTCAGGCCATAGGGCCAGGCGGTCAGCGGCCCCTAGCCGTCCAGAACGACCCCCTCCGATCCTGTGAGCGGTCAGATCGGACAACGTGGGTCGCGGCGTGAGAACGAGGACCTCTCATCGCTTTCCTCCGCGCCGATAGCACGGCCGGCGGTTCAGCGCCTCTCGCGGCCATGCCCCTGCGCAGCGATCCCAGCGAGCCACAAGTGAGCCACAAGGCCATCTTGTCACTGTCAAGACAGTCGTCCCGATCAACCGTCGGGCCGAGTCCACCGATTCCACAAGGAGACCCCATGTCCCTCCACCGCGACGAGACCGCTGTCGAGCCCGGCCTGTCCACCAACCACAACGAGACCGTCATCGAGCCCGGCCTCTCCACCAACCACAACGAGACCGTCATCGAGCCCGGCCTCTCCACCAACCACAACGAGACCGTCATCGAGCCCGGCCTCTCCACCAACCACAACGAGACCGTCATCGAGCCCGGCCTCTCCACCAACCACAACGAGACCGTCATCGCCTGAACACTCTGACGAGCTCCGGCGAGTAGCCGGATGGGGAGCGGGCCGGCCCCAAGGCGCTCGGGTCAGCGGACGCAAGAACAGGCGGAGCAGATGCCGTTCAAGGATTTGGTTCCACGTCTTCCCGGGAACGCGTGGCTCATCCTCTGTGGCGACGCCGTGTCCGCGGTCGGAGCCGGTCTCACTCTCCCCTTCCTCCTCGTCTACCTGCATGACGTGCGGGGAATCGAGCTCGGTTCGGCCGGGCTCGTCCTCTCGACGATCGCGATCGCCGGACTGGTGGGAACCCCCGTCGGCGGGCTGCTCTCCGACCTCTTCGGTCCACGGCGGCCCGCCGCGGCGGGCCTTGTCCTCGCCGCCGCCGGAACCGCCGGAATGGTCGGTGTACGGAGCGCATGGCAGGCCGCCCTTTGGGCCGCGGTCTACGGGTGCGGTGTCGCGGTCACCGAGCCGTCGTTCCAGGCGCTGCTGAGCACCTCGGTCTCCCCGGAGCGCCGTTCACAGATTTTCGCGGTACGGCATGCCCTGCTCAATGTCGGGCTCAGCGCCGGTAGCCTGCTCGCCGCCTTCTTGGTGGACTTCTCCGCACCGCAGACCTTCGTCACGATTTACCTGGTCGACGCGGGCACCTTCCTCACGTTCGCCGTGCTGGTCGCCAGGGCGCCACGTCGCGGTCACCCTGTCCCCGAATACCAGGTCCGGAGTCCCGGCGCCCGCGGTGGGTACCGCGAGATACTCGCCGACCGGGTGCTGCTGCGGATCTGCGTCTCCGTCGCCGTGGTGTTCACCTGCGGCTACGCCCAGTACTACAGCGCCTACCCGATCTTCTCCATCCAGACCGGCGGCCTCGACGCCGCCACGTTGCAGCTGACCTTCCTGGCCAACACCTGCACGGTCGTTCTCGCTCAGCTACTCGTCCTGCGTCTCGTGACCGGTCGTCGCCGTGCCCTCGCGTTCGCCTTGTCGGCCGCGCTCATGGCCGTCGCCTGGCTCACCGTGGTGGGCGCCGCGCATCTCGGCGGCGGCCCGGCCGCCGTCGCCGCGTTCATGACCGCGATGGTCCTGTTCGCCATCGGTGAGACGCTCATGGCCCCAAGTGTTCCTGTCATCGTGAACGACCTGGCGTCCGACGCCGGCCGTGGCAGGTACAACGGGGCCTACGGCTTCTCGCAGACGCTGGGGTACATCATCGGACCGGCGGTGGCCGGCGCGGCGCTCGGCTCCGGGCACGGATCCCTGCTCTTCGTGGGCCTGGCTGTGGCACTCGGCCTCGTCGCCCTGCAGGCGACCAGGATCGATCGCCTCCTCACCCCCACAGCGAACCGCGTGGGTGCCGGCCATGAGCGATGACGACGCGCTGGACGCTCTGCTGGCGGCGGCGGAGAGGTGCAGGCGCCTCGGACGACTGGACGAGGCCGAACGGACGCTGGAGCGGGCCGTCCAGATCGCCCGTGACGCCGGAGCACCTCAGGATGCCCATCCACGCGCACTGGACGCCCTCGCCGAGCTGCTCCGTGTCAGGGGAAGGTACCGGCGGGCGGACGAGATACTGCGGAGCGCGCTCACGCTCGCCGAGGAGGCGCCGGGACCCGGCTCCCTCGCGGTCGCACGGATCTGCAACAGCCTGGGTGTGCTCCACAAGTACACGGGACGGTTCGAGGAGTCCGAGTCCTTCTATTGCCGGGCTCTCGCGATCGTCGAAGCGGAACTGGGCGATGCCCACCCTTTCATGGCCACCCTGTACCACAATCTCGGTGGGCTGAACCACGCGCGCGGGACGCACGCGCAGGGGGAGCCCTTCGCCCGCCGCTCGGTGGAGATCCGGCTGCGCACCCACGGCCCCGCGGACCCGGAGCCGGCCGCCGACAAGGCGGCGTTGGCGGCGATCGTCCACGCGCTCGGCGACCTCGACGAGGCGGAGCGCCTGCTGGTGGAGGCGCTCGCCGTCTTCGAGACGCGGTTGGGCCCAGAAGACTACGAAGTCGCCTCCTGCCTGAACAACCTCGCCTCGATCCACTATTCGAAGGGCCATCTCGCGGCGGCCGAGGAGGGCTACCGCAAGGTCCTGACGATCAAGGAAAAGCTCTTGGGCCCGGCTCATCCGGAACTCGCGGTCGCGCTCAACAATCTCGCGATGACCCTCTGGAAGCGTGGCCGGCCCGAGGTCGCCGTGCGGGCGTTCGAGCGTGCGATCTCCTTGCTGAGTGCCGAGGTCGACCAGGGACAGCCCGTCCGGCTGGCCTGCCTCCGCAACCTCGAAACGTGCCGACGGTCGATGCGACCGGAGTCACGTGAGTGACGCCGGCCGCTGTCCCGCCCGCCGCCGGCGATTTCCGCCCGGAAGCGGCCTTCCCAATACGCCCCATGCCCGGCATCTCACCTGCCTGGAGGATCCGGCGACACTTAAGGAGTGCTTGTGATCGACGCGCGGTTCCCCCTCGCCAGCTGGTTCCTGATCGTCTCCGGGACCGGCTTTCTCGCCGTCTACGCTCTCCCGCTCCTGCTGGCGCCGCTGCGCTGGGCGCGCTGGTTCCGGTGGGAGGCCGCCGCGAGCCCCACCGACCTCACCGTCTACTTCGGGCGCTGCCTGGGAGCCGTCGCGCTGGCCGTCACGTGGGTCGCGCTGGCCGCGGCGCCTGACCCCGAGCACCACCTGATCGTGTTCGACCTCATCGCCGTCGCCTGCGCGCTCCAGACGCTCATCCATGTGCACGGCGCGGTGCGCCGGATCCAACCGTGGACCGAGACCGTCGAGATCGGCCTGTACGCCGTTCTCTGCGGTGCCGCCGTGGCGATTCGTGTCCTGCTGCTGACCTGACGAGCGCTCCAACCAGCCCCACATTCATCTCCAAGTCGGCGGCAGGAGACTCTCCACGTCTGATCTCGCTGCGAGGGGGAGGCTTACATGACGCGTTCTCTCTGTCACAGATCCACGACAAACGTTGCGGAAGTCCGATGATGGATATTTCATTCCCGAAAAGGATCCTCAGCCAGCCGGCGTATCTCCTGGGCGACAAGGTGAAGGGCATGGATTTCCGCGTCATGGGTCCCTTTGAAGTACGTGACGGCGAGGCCGCCGTCGGCCTCGGTGGCCCACGGCAACGAGCCGTCCTGGCCCGGCTGGCGATCAGCCCAGGGGTGGTCGTCTCCACCGACACGCTGATCGACGATCTCTACCAGGGCACTCCTCCCGCGACCGCCTTGGCCTCACTTCACGTCTACGTGTCGAACCTGCGCCGGGCGATCGAGCCGGCCCGGGCGCCGCGCACGCCCCCACGGCTTCTCGTCGCGCGACGGCCCGGCTACCTTCTGGACACGACCGACGTCGACGCGCTGCGGTTCGCCGCCCTGGTAGCCGACGCCGAACACCGCCCGTCCGAGGAGGCGATCGCCCGCCTGGACGAGGCTCTCGAGCTCTGGCGCGGCACGCCGTACAACGAGTTCGCCGGGGAGCTCTGGGCGGTCACCGAGGTGAACCGCCTGTGCGAGCTACGCCTGGTGGCGATCGAGCGCCGCGCCGAGGCGCAGCTGGATCTCGGCCGGCCGCAGGCGGTGATCCAGGACCTGGAGGCCGAGACCGGCAGGCAACCACTGCGGGAGCGGCTGTGGTGGCTGCTGGCCCTCGCTCTCTACCGCTCCGGCCGGCAGGCCGACGCCCTCGCGACACTCCGCCGGGCCAGGAGACTGATCATCGACCATCTCGGTCTGGAGCCTGGTCACGAGCTGCAGACACTGGAAGACGATATCCTCAAGCACGCCGAGGCCATCACCTTCTCCCCGAGGCGCGCCACGCTGACCTCCGCCGGCCCGT
Organism: Sphaerisporangium viridialbum; assembly: GCF_049674955.1. Lineage (GTDB taxonomy): Bacteria > Actinomycetota > Actinomycetes > Streptosporangiales > Streptosporangiaceae > Sphaerisporangium > Sphaerisporangium viridialbum. The sequence goes on from NZ_CP187232.1 coordinate 6,119,910, forward strand.
CCGCCGTCCTCACCGACGCGCCATCGCCACCACCGGGGCTCGGCCGCGACCAGCAGCTCACGGAAATGGGGGTGCTGCTCGACCGTGGCGACGTGAGCACCATCGCGGTGAGCGGCGAGACCGGCATCGGCAAGACGTGGCTGCTCGAGGCCTTCGGCGCGCGGAGTTCCGAGCTCGGCCATCTGGCTCTTTGGGGCGGCTGCCAGGAGATCGAAGGAACTCCGCCGCTCTGGCCCTGGATCCAGGTTCTCAGGTCGCTCGCGCAGTTGCACCCGCCCCTGGACCGGCAGGCTCTCACCGGTCTCCTCGACGACGAGGTGCCGACGGGTTCGGCCGTCGGAGCGAAGATGCACCGCCACCGCGCGATCGCCGACTGGCTCGTCGCCACCGCACGGATCCAGCCCTTAGTGATCATCCTCGACGATCTCCACTGGGCCGATCTCGCGACGCTCGAGCTGCTCGGCGACGTGACGGCACTCATCAAGGACTCGCGGGGTTGGGTGCCGCTCACGCTGGTCATGGCGTTCCGGGACAGCGGGGACCTGTCCGCCATCGAGTACGTCCTCGGCCGGCTCGCCCGCTGCGACCTCCTGCGCCTCCGGCTGCCGGGCCTCGACCCCGGCGCCGTGCAGGGGATCGCCGCCACGATGGGCACCCAGATCGACGAGCAGACCGCGCACCTGGTGACCCGGCGCACCGGCGGCAATCCGTTCTTCGTTCGCGAGACGCTGCGGATGCTCGCCCACGGTCACCCGCTGGACACATTGCCGGACGCGGTCGCCAGTCTCGTCCACCAGCGGCTGACAGCGGCCGGCCCGGAGGTGGGCGACGTGCTGAAGGTCGCCGCGTTGATCGGCAGGGAGTTCGACCCCGACGTCGTCGCCCAGGTCTGCCAGGCGGGTGCCTACGACCTGCTCGACCAGGCGGTCAGGGCCAGGCTGATCGTGTCGACGGCCAACCGGATGACTTTCACGCATGACCTGGTGAGGGAGGCTCTCATCCAGGAGATCCCTCCGTTGCGGAAGGCGACGATACATCGCGAGGTGATGAACGCGCTCGCCTCCCGCCCGGCGGTGGACGTGGCCGTCATCGCCCATCACGCGATCGAGGCAGGGCCCACGGCGTACGCGGAGGCGGCCCACTGGGCGCGGGCGATGGCCGAGCAGGCGACCCTTCGCCTGGCCTACGAGGAGGCGGCCACGTGGTGGTCCCACGCGGTGAACGTCCACGGCGCGTCCGCCGGCGATCCGGCCGATCATGTGGAGCTGCTGCTCCGGCAGGCGAAGGCGCTGCTCGAAGCGGGAGACGCTCTCGGTGCCAGGAATGTGCGCGCGCAGGCGATCCGGGTCGCCGACCGTGCCGGCGACCGAGGCGGCCCCCTCCTGATCGCTCGCGCGCTGACCGCGCTGGACGCTCCGTCGATCTGGAACCTGCGCAACCCCTACGGGGAGGTGGAGCTCCAGCTGGTGCACCGGTTCGAGCTCGCGTTGCGCTCCCTGCCGGAGGACGACAGCCCGGAGCGGGCCCGCCTGCTCGCCGGGCTCGCGCAGGAGTTGCACGACGGCAGCGGTGATCCGCGCTCCGGCCTCTACTCCATGGAAGCCGTCGAGATGGCCCGGCGGCTCGATGATCCCCAGCTGTTGATGCGGATACTCAACGCACGCTATCTGTCGCTGCCGAGCAGCATCTACACCGAGCAGTCCATGGAGATCGCCGAGGAGATCGGAGAGCTGGCGCGACGTACGCAGACGCCCGAGTTCGAGCTGCTCTCGGAGATGATGCGCACCTATCGCCGTCTGGAGCTGTTCGACCTGCGGGGAGCGGACGAGGCGGCGGCGCGCTGCGAGGGCATACTCAACCGGATGCCCTTGCCATGGCCGCGCTTCCAGCACACTCTGTGGCGCGCGGGGCTTCTCGCGATCTCTGGAGGGTTCGACGACGCCGAGCGCATGTACGCGGACGCGGAGCGGCAGGCCGAGCGCATCGGCATGTGGTACGCCAGCTCGATAGTGACCGTGGGTCGCGTCCTTCTCCATTACCAGCGCGGGACGATCGCCGACGCGGGTCCGCTGATCGACGCGATCGCCGGCGTCCACCCGAGCATGGACCAACTGCTGCAGGTGCTCATGTCGTGCGCGCAGGGCAGGCCGGCGGAGGCGCGGAACCTCGCGGCGGAGGGATGGCTGCCGCCGCCACTCGACTGGTCCTGGCTCACCGTGACCTGCCTGCAGGGAGCGGCACAGGCGGCGGTCGGAGACATCGACGCCTGTAAGGCCACTTATTCCCTCCTCGCGCCCTACAGCGGACGGATCTCGGTGGGAGCCTCCATCGCCTTCCTGGGCCCTGTGGACTGGTTCCTGGCATTGGTCGCCTCCACCGTGGGCGATCAGAAGGCGGAGGCGCGGCATCTGTTCAAGCTCGCGCGGCTGGCGGGCCAGGCGGGCCTGGGTATGTGGAGGAATCGCGTGATGGCGGTCGCCGGTCTGAAGATGTCGCCCCTGCGGTGGGACGCCGCCGTCGCCAAGGCCGGCTGACCTCGCCGTGACAGATGGCGCCGGCATCTCAGGACCGCGTAATAAGCGGCGGCCACGAAAAGACAGTTCGCGTCCCGGCCCGCGGAGGCGGATCCGCGCGGGCGTTCAGGGACGAGCCGGCACCGCGACGAAGGGGGCGTCCGGTGCGAGGTGCACGACGTCCCCCGCTCTGACCACCATGGCGACGTTCCACGCGAGCATCGCCTCGCGCAGGGTCCGTCCGCTCAGGACGACGAGGCTCCCGCCCGTCCCGATCTCAGGCAGGCCGAGCCGGTCGGCGACGGCGGGCGACGGGCAGGCCGTGCGCAGGACCTCGCGCTCCCCGAGTCCCGCCTCCAGCAGCAGCCGGATCTCGTGCGCCGTACTCGCACCCGGCCCGACCCCCCGTTCCGTGAGCGCTGTCGGTGCCGAGCGCGACGGCGACGCCGGCCTGGTTCATGACCTTCACCATTTCCAGCATCGCGGCCATCCCGGCGTCGAGGACGTGCCGGTCCACCGAGCGCTGGCGGCTGAAGATCCCGACGAGCCCGGTCCCCGCCTCCTCGGTGGTCATCAGGGCGAACGGCGTCAGCGTGGGGACCGGGAGAATCCGGGCAGGGTGCCGGTGCCCAGATGGCAGGCGACCCGCAATCCGGCCTCGTGGGCGGCGCGTACGGCCGGTTCGACGAGTTCGGGGGGAAACCCGTAGTAGAGCTTCATGCCCGCCGCCCCACCGGCGGCCAGGTCGCGGAGATGCTCGGCGATCTCCCCGAAGTGCCGGATGCCCGTCGCCCCGAGCGCGGGCGACAGGTGCGGGTGCAAAGGCGCCTGGTCGAGCTGGCCGCCGAACGACACGACCTGCGGTCCCTCGGCGCCGCCCCAGGCCCGGGTGAGCGCGACCTTGCCCCGAGGTCCCGTACCGTGAGCACGCCTGCCGCAGTGAAGCCGGCGGCCGCTTCGGGCGGCATTCCGGTGACGTGCACGTGCGCGTCGGCCAGCCCGGGGATCACCCAGTGCGCGACCTCCTCACCCGGCGTCCGCGGGCCGGGCGTCAGGCTCACGGTCCCGCCGCCGGCGACGCCGACGGTGACCGGACGGTCCTGGCCGCCGTGCGGATCGATCTGGACGGCGGCCAGGGTTCGCGTCCCGGACAGCGGCTCGATCATGTGCCAGAGACCTCGCCGGCCGCCTGCGCCACCGGGGCGCCACCGCGGAGGAACCACGGGGACGGCCCACCACTCCTCACCCGCGAAGTGCTTGCGCTGCCAGCCGGAGTAGTCCTCCGGGCGCGGGTAGTACTTGCCGAATTCCGCCCGCGGACGCTCCAGGACCACCAGGCGGACCATGGGATGCATGCCGTAGACCCCGTCGTGCGTCCATCCGGCCCGGGGCATCCGCGCCCAGCCCAGGTCGGTGATCCGGTCCGCGCCGGCGGCGGCCCACTCGGTCCCGTATTCCCGTGACAGCTCGTGCGGGAAGACGCTCAGAGTCTGGGAGCGCGCGTCGAGCCGCCGCGTGACCTCCTCCCACCGCCGCACCGGATGGAGGATGAGCGTGCGGGTCAGCGGGTGCGCGGAGGGTTCCTCGCCGTCCGCGACGATGACCGCCCAGTCGTGCCCCGACCGCGTCGCCAGACCGAGGTAACCGGCCTCCAGCGTGGTGGCCGATCGATGGGCGAGCGCGTCGCGGTTGGCGCCCACCAGCGGAAACCGGGTGGAGAAGCGCTCCAGGTGCACGGCGAGCCGCTCGACGAACTCCGTCACGTCGCCGCGCACGTAGACGCGCTGGGTGTTGAAGCACGCCTCCTGGTCGTAGAAGCAGGCGTCCTCGACCAGCCGGTAGGCCGCCTCGTCGGGATCGCAGGCGGTGAGGTCGATCGCCGCCGCGCTCCACTTGGGCCCGAACTCGGCCACCGGCACGCCCTCGCGCACGTGGCGTTTGACGTACTCGACCGCCGACGCGCCTCCCCAGACGCAGGCCGAGTCGGCCTCCTTCAGGGCGAGGTCACCGATCGGATCGTCCTGGGGCCAGTAGAGCAGGGACAGCGACTGGGTGATCGGATGGCCGGGGTCCACTTCGAGCATCGTCCTGACGAGCCCGTACGCGCTCACGGGGTCGCGCGACGGCAGCTTGGCCAGCGTCAGGTTGCGGGTGATGACCCCGCGCAGCAGGCTGTACAGGGAGGAGAGCGGCAGGTTGCCGACGAGGTACTGGACGACCAGCCCCCGGGGGAAGGCCCTGATGTGGCACAGCTGGTGCGGCACCCACTCGTCGAGGATCCATTCGTTGCCGAACTCCGCGGCGATCTGATCGTAGGTGTGGAACCTCTCGTTCATGAAGTGGCCGATGGTCGTGTAGTCCTCGGTCATCATGCCGGGCGCGTATCCGGTGACCCGGTGGCCGTACTCCTCGGCGAAACGTCGTCCCTCCGACTGCCCGGACAGCCATTCGTCGCTCACGGCGCCGAGGAAGAAGGTGATCTCGTCGGTGCTCAGGGCGGCCAGGCGGCGGCCTACGGTCCGCCGGGCGCCCGCGACCCGGGCGACGTGCTCGGGTGTCGGACGAGGAGTCCGTACCCGTACACCCGACTCGTAGGTCAGCACCCGCACCTCGTCCGCATGATCCGGGTGGATCAGTTCCCCATTGAGGATCATGGGGATGTCCAGCGTCTCGTAGTTCATCGCGGTGACTCGCCTCCGGTCTTCAGGCCACGGACCCGGCGCGTTCGGGAGCGCCGCCGCCGGCATGCGCGTCCGATGTCCGCGCCGCGCGCCGCGTGCTCACGAGCGTGCTGACGATCTCGTTGAAGGGGGGACGGCCACAGGAGGCGCGTCCGGGGCGATGACGCCGAGCAGGTACCCGGCCGCTCGCTCGAAGAACCGCATCGCCAGGACCGGGTTGCGATAGAGCAGGTGGCCCGCCGCCGGAATCTCGGCGACGTCGGCGCCGGCGGAGGCCGCCACGGCGCGGACCTCGGCGATGTCCACCCAAGGATCGCGATCGCCGGCGACGAAGGAGACCCTCGCGGACACGTCGGCGAGGTCGCGACGGGTGTCGTCAGGAGTCTCGAATCCGTGCCGCCGGCCGTCGCGCACCAGGTCGACGTCGATCGTGTGCCCGAGCACCTGCACGGTCTCCGTCTCGGCGTCCCATTCGGCGCGGTCGTACCAGTCCTCCTCGCACACTTCCCGCACGGTCGCACGCACATGGACCACCGGTACGACGAAGCTGGCGGCGCGCACGCCGCCGCGGCCGCGCAGGGCCCTGACGGCGGCGGGCACCGACAGGCTCATCGCGAACAGCGCGTCGGGCGCGAAGCGGTCCACGGCCTCCCCGACGTCGCGAGACATGCGGGACAGCCGCAGTCCCCGCACCGCCCCTGCCGTGCCGTCGGGCGCGTTGCGAGGATCCACCCGCAGCACCCGGAACCCGTTGTGGGCCATTACGTAAGCGGGGGCGAAGAGGGAGCCGGAGTTCATCCCGAAGGGGGCGAGCATCATCACCGTGCCGCGTTCGGGCCCGGCGGGAGCGTCGACCGTTATCGTGACCGGGCTCCCCTCGACCTCGAAGACCTGCGTCTCGTCGTTCACGAGCTTCGTCCTTCCACATCGAGCTTGAGCGCGCATCCACGGCTTTCGACCCGGTTGACCCTGCGTTCGATCGTCACCGTGTCGCCGGCCGTCCCGCAGGCACAGTGCGCGTCGTACCTCACGGAGCCGAAGTCGTCGGTGAGGATGAAGCACGGATAGCTGACGGCGGTCGGGTCGAGGAACGACAGCAGGCCACCGGCCCCGGACGGCAGGACGGCGAGCGTCCGCGGGTCCCGGGCCATCGCCGCCAGCCAGGGCGGCACGTGGAGGGCGTGGTGCGCGCACTCGAACAGCACCGAGTTCAGCTCCACCATGTTGTAGGTGTCGCGCACCTGGTCGTCGCGCTCCAGTCCGAACGCGTCGGCCATCAGGCTCCGGAAGGCCGCTTTCTCCACCATCTCCCCGCCGCGCCGTTTCCAGCCGCCGATCGTCAGCACCTGGGAACCGGGCCCGAGCCGCAGCCGGGTGTCCTGCGCGGCCACCCGGGCCAGATCGAGCAGGAGCGGCGGCGGGCCCACCAGCAGGACGTTGCGGTCCCTGCCGTCCCGCTGCAGGTCGCGCGCGAGCTCCTCGGCCAGCAAGCGCTCTTCGTCCAGATAGGAACGGCTGGGCATGATGACGCCGACGCCGGCCATCACCATGGCGATCCAGAGGTTCGGAGCGTCGCGGATCGTCGGACCCACGTTGAACACCGCCCGGTCGAACGTCTCGGAGCCGAGGATCTCGCGGTCGCCGATGGCCACCGTCCCGAAGAACCGCATCAGCGTGGCGTCGCACCGCGGGACGGTCGAGACCGTGCCGAGAGTGCCGCTGCTGGTCGTGTCGGTCAGCGGCGGAGTCCCTCCCTTCGAGAGCACGAGGGCGGGATCACGCTTGAACAGGACCGTGGGCAACAGGGGCACGCGATCGAGAGGGAGCTCCGGATCGTCCTGGTCGGGCAGGCCCTGGCGTACGCAGTAACGGTCGTAGGCGTCGTTCGTCTCGCGATGCGACCGCACCGCCCGCCAGACCAGCTCGGCACGGCTGAGCGGCATCTCCTCCGCGCAGGACCGGTAGATCCCGTCGCGCCCCAGTACGACGTCGATGGGATCGGCGGGCGGGACGACTTCCGTTCCGCCGGTGCTCACGACTCGCCCCACTCGGGCACCGCGCGCCGGGGATCCCGCTTCAGCACCGCCGTACCGCACAGCTCGCAGTCCGGATTCCTGGCGACCTCCACGAACCTGTGGCCTCCGTAGTCCGACACGTCGAAGGTGGCGAACCCGTCGAGGGTGCGCGCACGGTCCATGCCGCTGAGGAATCGCGTGGCCTCCCAGACCACGACGCCGGCGGAGATGGCCTGACGCGGCGCGAGCGCCGCGAGGAATCCCTTGCCCGCCCACAGCGGGTTGGACACGGAGTTCTCCTCGCCGATGCGGTAGTCGGAAAGCAGCACCGGCCACGCGCAGCGGACGCACGCCGTCTCCCCCGGCACCGTGAGCGGCCCGATGCCGTGCGTGATGGGCATGTTCAGGGCCGGGACGCCGGCGGCGAGGGCCGCTTCGGCCGCGGCTCCGGGCGCGTTGCCGAACGAGGGCAGGTACGGGAACGCGTTGATGACGAGATCCACACCGTCGAGGAACGGAATGAGATCGTCGGGCTCGTTGATCCACAGGTCCAGCCCCGTGTACCGGATATCGGGATCGGCCGCCCGCAGCGCGGACTCCGCCGCATCGACCTTGAGACGGCCCACGTCAGAGCGTCCGTACAGGGCCTGCCGGTGAAGGTTGCTCAGCTCGATGTGGTCGGGATCCACTCCGACGATGTGCCGCACGCCCAGCCTGGCCAGCAGAAGCGCTATCCAGCCGCCGAGCCCGCCCATGCCCAGCACCATCACGCAGGCGTCCTGGAGCCTGCGGTTCATCGCGATGCCGGAGACCGCGTCGGTTTCGAAGTAGCTCATGAACCGGATCTGCCGGTCGTAGAGGTCCTTTCCGGACAGAGCCATGACGTCGTCGCCGGGCACCCGCCGCACGACCGCGCCCAGCTCCTCCAGCCGCCTCAGCAGCGCCGACGCGATCGGTCCGTCCGCGCCGGCGAAGGACTCGCCGGCCTCACGCCCGTCCGGAACGCGCACGCCCTCACTCAGCCGGCGCAGGACTCCCCGGGCCGACCGGTCCGCGTCCCGGACGCGCAGCCGCTTCGGGTGGAGGGGGGACGACACCACTACGTCGTCCCCCTCCTCTTTCCATGTCCAGCCGGCCTGCAGCCGGACGGTGGTCTCAGTCATCCTTGTCTCCGGAGAGGTGGGCCGGCCCCATGGTCAGCGTGTAGACGGGGGTCTGGCGGACGGGGTCGAGGCGGAGGAGGTCGCAGGTGTCCTGGTCGCGGGTCGCGGGAGTGGGCAGCGATCCGAGGCCGAAGCCGAAGCCGAAGCCGACCAGGATGAGGCGCTGCGCGATCCGCCCCGCCGCCATGTAGATATGGCGGAGCGCTCTCTCGTGGCGGTACCGCCACTGGTACTGCTGGAAGTCCGCGACCATCACCAAGGTCCACGCGGCCGTCTCCGGGCCGCGCATCCCTACGAGGACCTTCACCATTTCCGCCCGGTGGTCGCCATGCGCGACGGCGGTGAGGACGTGCTCGTCCAGCGAGTAGTGATAGATGCCAGGATCCAGCCCCTCGGCGGCGTAGTTGACGACATAGAAGTCGAACGGAGATCCGTGTGACCGCAGCCAGTTCAGCGGGTCGTCCTTCGGCAGTTCCCGGAGTGCGCGGATGTCGTCGAGCCCGTGATGCAGGACACCGCTCAGCTTGTCGAGGCCCACCGGGTCCGGTGTATAGCCCCGCACCGTACGGCGGGCCATGAGCAGCCGCCCGAACGTGCGGTCCGCGGGCGGCGCCGGCGGTGCGGGCAGCGGGACGCGGGCCCCTTCCGGCTTCACCCGGGGCCGGGGTTCCCCGCGCCGCAGGTACTCGCTCAACGCCGAACGCCGGGCGGCTCCCTGCGGATCATCGGAGTCCCTGAAGTTGTGATGCCGGGACCACAGGTAGTAGCTCAGCGACGGGTGCCATCCCCGCTCCCACCAGCGCCGCATCATGGCGAGCCGGTCCGGTCCGAGCTCACCGGCCGGCAGCCAGCCACGCCGTTCGAACTCGGTGGTGAGCCTCTCGGCGCGGTCCACGTCTTCGGGCCGACCGGCGGAGGGAAGCAGGGCGTTGACCAGGCTCTCGACGTCGACAGCGGCCCGCCGGTGATTGATCGGATCGCTGATGACGGCGAGTCCGCGAGGTGGCCCGCGTCATTGTGAACGGTGCGGAACGTTCTCGGTTCTCGATATCGATACATGTTCCGGGAGAAGACACAGGAGAGCACGATGACGGCGGAGATGGCGTGCTCGAGCCGGTGGAACTCCACGGGGAACATCGCGGCGAACTCCTCCGGGCTCGGGACGTCCGCGCGCACGGTCTCCAGCCGCGGTCCCTCCGGCAGAACGTGGTAGGTCCCCGCTTCGACTCCTGGGACGTCGAACACGATGACGTACCCCTCACACGGATGCCGCGCGCCTCCCGAGGGACTTGTCCTGCGCATCATGGGGACGCGCTGCCAGCGTCCGTTCTGGATCTTTCCTATCTCCCCGAAGGTGAGCGAGAGGATCGCGAACAGGGCGTCTTTGTCTGGCTTGCGATGGGGAACCGGCATCAGGGCGTCGGCGAGAGAGCCGGGAGCCAGTTCGGGCGATGGGGCGGGAAGATCCAGGCGAGGCGCGCCGTCGTAGTATTTGTACCGGATATCGTCCGGCTCTTGCTCGACATATTGCCGCATTCGCGCCGTGTCGATTATCCGGCCCCCTTCGGCGTAGTCCAGAAAGGGGTAGTCATAGGTGCCGGCGTGATATTCCGCGGCCTCGACCCAGCCGAACTCGCTCCATTGGCGCCGCACCTCGCCGAAGCGTTCCTGTCGCTCGGCGGCGGGAACGGCGGCATCCTTGATCAGGCCGATGTCCAGCAATGTCCCGATCAGCCTGTCGGCCTCTGACCGGGTTATTCCGGTCTTCGACGCGACGTCGCCGGCCAGCGTCTCACGGTCCCGGCCCGCCGCGAAGCACAACTGATGGAGAAACCGTCAGTTCCATATGCTCTTCTCCCGGGGGCGGATGCACGCCCGCATGGCGCGTCCGAAGGAGGGCGGGGCCCTGGACCGCCATCCGACGGCATGGCCCCGCGGTTCGACCAGAAAGCGTCAGCAGTCCTGGAGAAGGGCCGGAACGAAATCGGCCTCCTCGACGACCATGCTCTCCTGGACCGCGACGATGGTCTCGCGCTGCGTGTCCATTGCCATCGCCTCCTTTCGGTGTTCATCGGACGGTTCGGTCCCGCCCTGTCAACGATGCACAGCCTCGTTTTCCGCGCCCTGGACGCCAATGGGGAATGCCCTATACCCGCTGAGGGATATCCCGACGATCCGCCCGGGAGACCCATACGCCGCCCCGGGTCACGCCCGGCGGTGGAAGCGGCGCCCGGCCGGGACGAGCCTCGTCTTAAGTGAGCGACTAGACGGCGTGTGGAGACTCCGTCGCATGACAGCCAGAGCGGCCTCGATGCTCGACACACGGCCTTCTGTCAACCGGCGGCCACCCTGCGATGGGACCGGGCCACGGTGCCGATGACACGACGGGGACGGCTCGCACCGCCGGCCCTCTATCAGGGGCTCACAAGGATCGCACGGCACCTGCCGGCGCTCCTCACCGGGCACCGGCCGACGCGACGGGGCCTTCTGGCCGCCTCGCTCCACGACCCGCGGCTCCGCCGCCGGCGAGCTTTGGACGCGGCGACGGCGGTCCTGCGGCTGACCCTTGAAAACGCACGCCTGCACGAGGAGCTGCACAAGACGCGTGACGAAGTTCGGGTCTCACATGGCCGGCTCGTCGCCGCGGTCGACGCCGAGCGCCGCCGCATCCAGCGGGATCTCCATGACGGGGTGCAGCACAGACTTCTGGCGATCTCCATGATGGTCCAGCGATCGGTGAACAGGCCGCCGGGAGATCGGCCCGACCCGCGGCTCGCCGACGCGGCCGCGCAACTCGTCGAAGTGATCAGGGAACTGCGCGAGACCGCCTGGGGGATATATCCCGCGGCCCTTGCCGAGCAGACGCTGTGCGTGGCCGTGGAGGAGCTGGCCGAGCGCGCGCCCATCCCGGTGACCGTAAGCGTCCCTGCGGTGCGCTGGGCGGAACATGTCCAACAGCCCGCCTATTTCATCATCGCCGAGGCGCTGAGCAACACCTACAAGCACGCGAACGCCACGCGGGCGGGGGTCAAGGTCGAGCAGCGCGACCGGCGCCTGCTGATCGAGGTCACCGACGACGGCACCGGCGGCGCCGACGCCACCAAGGGCTCGGGCCTGCGTGGACTCGACGAGCGGGTCAAAGCGCTGTCCGGCGTTCTTCGGCTGGAAAGCCCCCTCGCCAGGGGAACGCGAGTAGTAGTGGAGCTGCCATGCGCATAATGATCGCCGAGGACTCCGGCCTGTTCCGCCAGTTGCTCAGCGAGGTGCTCAGCGAGAACGGGCTCACCGTCACGGGCCAGGCCGCCACCGTGGACGAGCTGATGCGTCTGGTCGACGCCGCTCCCCCTGACCTCGTCATCCTCGACATCCGCCTCCCACCCGGACAGCGGGACGAAGGTCTGTGCGCGGCCGAAGTCCTCCGGGTCCGTTATCCCCGCACAGGGCTGCTGGTCCTGTCCCACTACGGGGAGACCGCATATGCCATGCGCCTGCTGTCGACCGCTCACCATGCCGTCGGGTACCTGATCAAAGACCGGGTCCCGGACGCGCGTGCTCTCCTCGATGCGATCGACCGCATCGCCCAGGGCCATGTCGTCATCGATCCGGAAGTCGTCGGACGGCTGGTGAAGCGCCGTCGCACGGTCGATCCCCTTCACCGCCTCACTCCCGGCGAGTGCGAGGTCCTGTCGCTGGTGGCGGAGGGTTACTCGAACGTCGCCATCGCCGGACGCCTTGCCTACAGCGTGAAGACCGTCGAGAAGCGGATAACAGCCATCTCCCACAAGCTCGGCCTCGCCGACAACGAAGGGCGCGCGGACGTCAATGTCCGCGTCCTCGCCGTTCTCACCTACCTTCGCAGCGGGCTGGGCCGGGAGAGCGGTGTGCACCTGGCGAGCTGAGGGGCGTCGACGCGGCACTTACCAGAGTCCCCGCGCCACTTCATCCCGCCGGCCGCATGAAGCTGAACATCCGCGACTCCGCCTGCGCATCTCCGCCACGAGGATCGGCCCCGATAAGGGGTCACTAGTGATTCACAAGGACGGCGTGAGTTCCTGGGCGAATAGCGGACACGGCTCAGCCGGCGTCCGAGTGCTCAGATTTTGTCCACTATACCGGGATCCCCACCTGTTTCGTGCTCCCGCATTTGAAGAGGCCCACACGGCACAAGGAGTTCGGAGGTTGAAATCATGCTCGATGAGATCCTGGAGATAGGCCGTAGGTCGGTGGCCGTCGCCTCGGCGCTGAACGAGTTTCTCAGGGAATCCGAAGGCTGGTTCAGCCGGCAGCGGCTGACACTGGGGTACGACGAAGACATCTCAGGTTGGGTCCGTCATATGCGGACAGCAGTGCAAGCCGATGGCATAAATCCTACTTTCGATCCAGAGCGCAGTCCCATTTCTCCATGTAACAGCTACTGGTTGGATGTCAAGGACTGCAGCGGAGGAACCGTTGCGTGCATCGCGGTGCGGATGGTCCACACTGACGACTTCGTCCGGCACATAAGCTCCATGAGGCTGTGGTTCGATCCGCTCCCCACGGGAATGGGCGGGCCGCTGGATCTCGTTCTGCCTCCGGATACGCCGGTCATCTCCGGCGCGGTGGCACACTACGGTGGACACTGGGTCCACCCGAGCTGGCGGGGAAAGGGATTACCGGGCGTCTTGCTCCCCTTGGCCAAGATACTGACGATCGAGCTGTTCAGAAGCGACTGGGACACGGGAATCGTGTTCTTGAAGAACGCCCGCAAGCAGGACCTTTTAGCCGCGTACGGTTTCGCGAGGACAGAGCTTTGCTATTCCGGTTCATTTCCTCCGGCGAATCGCGACGACACCCTTTTCCTCACCTATAGCAGCCGGGAACAGACGTTGAGCGCCTTGCCAAGTGCGATCACGAGGCTGCGTAGGGAGCCGCTTCCGTCCTGAGACCTGGTCAGGACGGTCAACGTCATCGCCCGTGACACCGCCGGCGCCGTCTCCTGGGCCTCCCCTCCGCTGACCTTCACCACGGCCACCCGCATCGTGGGTCACCGCCGTAGGGGCCGGGAGCCGGGTGAGCGCCGGCCGCTGAGGCGGATCAGCAAGGGGGCGAGCAAGACCATGGTGAAAAGCCGGAAGCTCTGCACGCCCGAGATGAGCGAGACGTCGGCGTGGGTGGCGACGGCCGTGGCGAGAACGGCGTTGATGCCGCCGGGAGTGGTGGCGAGGTAGGCGTCGGCGAGAGGGATGTGCTCCATGGTGGCGAGCAGCCACGCCAGTATGGCGCAGGCGGCGCTGACCGTGATCGTGCAGGCCACGGCCAGGGGCAGCAGACGGCCTACACGTGCCAGGGCGGGACGGGTGAAGCGCAGGCCGATGTCCAGGCCGATGACGGTGAACAGGACGGTGCGCAGGAAGCCGGTGGGAGCGAAGCCCTCGACCGTGCCGCTGAGGGTGAGAGCGGCGGTGAGCAGCATAGGACCGAGGAGTGCGGGGCTCGGCAGGCGTACGGCGCGGCCGATCAGGGTGCCGGCGAGCGCGACGGAGGCCAGCAGGATCAGCCCGACGCTTTGGTGAGCGCCGGTGACGACCGGTCCCAGTTCGCCGTCGGTGTCGAGCAGGGGACTCGCGGCCGAGTGGGAGGTGAGCAGCCAGCCCACCAGGAGCGGGGCGGTCGCGGCGACCATCGCGACGCGCAGGTACTGCAGGAAGGCCACCAGGCGGCCGTCGGCGTGCAGATCACCGGCGATGGAGACGACAGCGGCCGAGCCCCCGGCCACCATCCCGAGCGTGGCGCTGGGCCAATCGATATGCCCCATACGTGCCATGACGGCGGCGGCGCCCAGGCTGAGCAGGATGGTGGCCGCGGTGACGACGGACAGAGGGAGCATGGCCGCGGCGGCCTGGTGCAAGCCGGCCGGATTGAGATAGCTGCCCATCAGGACTCCGAGCGCGGCTTGGCAAGCGCGGTTGAGCCCGCCGGGAACCTGGTGGGCGATGAGCCCCAGCACCGCGAGCGCCAGACCTGCCAGCAGCGGGGTGAGCAGATGAGGAGCGGGCAGCACCGGTTCGGCGATCTCACCGGCGGCGAACGCCGCCAAGATCAGCCCCAGCCAGCACACCCAGCGCCGGTAACCAGCGGAGGCGGACAGAGGCGACACGCGCCTGGAGTTCACACCTCGGAAGGTTCCGCCCACACTGCCACGCTATGAAGACCTATGGATGGCACTCGACGCCGCGTCTGGCCCTTCGCCAAATCTTGGCCAGATAATGGATCTCAGGCGGTGCAAGCGGCCGCCCGGCTCCGGGACGGTGGACGCCTCCGGCCCGGATCACGAACCGTCCCCCAGGAGGGTGAGGGATGTGGGGGCCAGGGCCCGCAGGAAGTCCCGCGCGTCGAACAGCTCGCCCGGGGCCGCCGCGCCCGTTCGGGTGATCCGGCCGTCGAGGATCCGCGCCGTCGCCTCCACCACCAGGGGTGCGGTGGCGGCGTAGATGTCCCTCCCGGACGCGGTCGCGCGGCGCTCCTCCCCGCCCCTGCGCACGACGGCGTCCACGAGGAAGGTCTGCGACGAACGTCCGCTGTCGTCCGCGGCCACGGGCGCCGGGGTGCCGGGGTCCCCGACGTCGCGAAGCGGCTGCTGGTTCATATGGACGTGGATCTCGGGCGTGCTCAGGTGACGCGAGATCGTGACCGAGTCGGCGGTGGCCAGTTCGCTTACCTCCAGCGTGCCGGACGGCGACGGGAAGTTCCATTTCTGGGTCCGGGGCGGCCGAGGGGCAGGGACGAACGTGCCTCCGGTGTAGATCAGGTGCCGGGGCACGTTGACCCGTCCCGTCAGCCGGGTGCCCTCGGTCGGATGCCAGCTGTCGAGCGCTATCCCGATCTCGACGGCGTCCGCGTCCGTCCAGCCGCCGGCCGCCGAGGTCGCCAGCAGGTCGCCGAGCCCGCCGAAGAACGCCATGGACGGGACCACGACCGTGCTCGCGTCCGCCGCGCGCTCGAAGATCGCGAGTGAGACGACCTGCTCCGCTGAGACGTCCAGGTAATGCGCCCCGGCGCGCACGGCGGCGTCGAGCACGGGCACCGCGGTGTGCGCGAACGGCCCGGCGCAGTTGATGACCGCCGCGGCGCCCGACAGCGCGCGGTCGAGCGACCCGGGGTCGTCGGCCGACGCGGGCCTGATCGGCACCCCCGGGAGATCGTTGCCGAGGGCCAGAAGGCGTTCCTCGTCGCGTCCGGAGAGGATCAGCCCGAAGCCGCGCCGCCCGAGCTCGTCGATCACGAATCTCGCGGTGTGGCCGTAAGCGCCGTAGACGGCCACCGTCGTGTTCCTGCTGTTCATGGCTCGATCCTCGCGGTCCCGGCCCGGCAGCACGAGTGTCTGAAGCGACGATATGCGTACACTTTCGGACATGACTTCGGTGGTGCTGGCGCTGTACGAGGGGGCGCTGCTGTTCGAGTCCGCGGTGGCCTGCGAGGTCTTCGGAGTCGACCGTTCCGACCTCGCCGACCCCTGGTACGACTTCCGATCCTGCGGGCCGCCCCGGGCCCTGCTGGGCGACTGGCTGCGCCTCGACTCGCCCCATGGGCTCGACGCCCTGGCGAGCGCGGACACGGTCATCGTCCCGGCGTGCGACGACGTCGAGGCCGACCCGCCTCCCGAACTGCTGGAAGCGCTTCGCGCGGCTCACGACCGCGGCGCCCGCATCGTGTCGCTGTGCACGGGGGCGTTCGTGATCGCCGCCGCCGGGCTCCTGGACGGCAGGCGTGCCACCACGCACTGGCTGCACGCCGACCGGCTCGCGGAACGTCACCCCGCGGTGAAGGTCGAACCGGACGTGCTCTACGTCGATGAGGGATCGGTGCTGACCTCGGCGGGCAAGGGGGCCGCCCTCGACCTGTCCCTGCACATCGTGAGGAACGACTATGGCGCGGCGGTCGCCAACGAGCTGGCGCGCCGCCTCGTCGTGGCGCCGCATCGCGCGGGCGGCCAGGCCCAGTTCGCCGGCGCTCTGCTGTCACGCGGGGACGGTGTGGGCAACACGCTCGCCGCTCTGCATGAATGGGCGCTCGACCGGCTGCATGAGCCGCTGACCGTCCAGGACCTCGCCGGCCGGGCGGGCATGAGCACCCGCAACCTCGCCCGCCACTTCAACGGCGCCGTCGGCGTCACCCCGCTGCGCTGGCTGCACGACCAGCGGATCCGGCGCGCGCAGGAGCTCCTCGAGACCACCGACGCCGGCGTCGAGCAGATCGCGGCGCGTACGGGCATGGGGACCGCGGCCACCCTGCGCAGGCATTTCAACCGGGCCGTCGGCGTCCCGCCCGGCACCTACCGGCGCACCTTCCGCGACGCCGGCGCGGTCGCGCGGATCAAGCGAGCCGCCGACGAGGATGGCGACCGCACCGGCGCATGACGTTCCCTCTGGACAGCACAAGAAGACCGGTGCCGGCAATGAGCGCTCTGCCCTTTTCGGTACTTCGAGGCGAGGAGCGTTCATCAGCGCGATGAGCTACGGTGACCGGCCATGCGAATCCTCATCGTCGGTGCCAGCGGCCTGCTCGGCAGCGAACTCGTACGGCAGTCCGTGTCAGCCGGGTATGAGGTGACCGCAACCTATCTGACCCGCCCAAGAGAGGTACCTGGGGCCGACTGGTTGCCGCTCGATGTTCGTCGCCGTGAGGATGCCGTCCGCCTGATCGGCACACTCCAGCCGGACCTGATCGTCAACGCCGCCTACCGGAACAAGGATTGGACGACGACAGCGGATGGCGCTGCGCATGTCGCCATTGCCGCGTCCATGGCCGGTGGCCGCTTGGTCCATGTTTCCAGCGATGCGGTCTTCTCCGGTACGGCGATGGACTATGACGAGGAGTGCGTCCCTGATCCGGTGAGCCCTTATGGTGCGGCGAAGGCGGCCGCCGAGGTGGCGGTGAAGGCAGTGGCACCGGGCGCGGTGATCACTCGCACATCTTTGATCATCGGTGACGGTGGCTCTGCGCACGAGGAACTGGTGCATTCCCTGGCCACCGGCCATGGGCGTGGAGTGCTGTTCACCGACGATGTTCGCTGCCCCGTCCACGTCAGCGATCTGACCGCGGCGCTCCTGGAGCTCGGGCGTTCCCAGCATCACGGGATCCACCACGTCGCCGGAGCCGATGCGGTCAGCCGATACGAGCTCGGCCGGCTCATCGCCCGCCGTGACGGCCTGGACGTGGGCCGTCTGCCTTACGGCCGCCGCGCTGACACCGATCTCCCTGGACCCCTCGATGTGCGGCTGAACTGCGCCATGACACAGCGACGCCTTGGGACGAGGCTGCGTGGCGCACGGGCATTCCTGACGTAACGATTGACCATGCCAAAAGGCCCGTCCGGGAGAGTGATCACCGCGCGGGTTGGACCGGCTGCTGTTTTTCAGCCTGAGCCGGCTGCCATGCCTGCTTCAATGATCGTTACTCGGCGGCCTCCGGGCGCCGGCTTTGCTGTGATGACGATGGACGGGGGAGCATCAGCAGTGCGGATGAGATTGCGTGATCGCCTGCGGTACTGGTTCGACGGCACGATGGACCGCGGAACACCCGCCTTGATCGGCTGGCTGGGTTTGGCATCGATCGTGCTCATCGCGCTGGTCACGGCCCTGGTGGCCAATTTCACCCACATGGACACCGAGAAGAACGGCGGCTGGCTGGGCGTCACGTGGATGACCCTGATGCGGGCCATCGACCCCGGCACCATGGGCGGCGACACCGGCAGCCCGGTGTTCCTGGGCCTGATGCTCACCGTCACCATCGGCGGCATCTTCATCGTCAGCTCGCTGATCGGTGTGCTCACCACCGGCCTGGAGAACCGCATCGCCCAGCTCCGCAAGGGCAGGTCCCGCCTCATCGAGCACGGCCACACGATCCTGCTCGGCTGGTCGGAGCAGGTGTTCACCGTCATCGAGGAGCTCGTCAAGGCCAACCAGGGCCAGCGGCGTTCCCGCGTGGTCATCCTCGCCGACCGCGACAAGGCCGACATGGACGACGAGATCAGATCCCGCCTGGGCGAGACGGGCCGCACGCGGGTGATCTGCCGCTCCGGCAGCCCACTCAAACGAGCCGACCTCGAACTGGTGAGCCCGGACACCGCCAAGGCGATCATGGTGTTGCCACCCTCTGGCGAGGACGCCGACATCGACGTGATCAAGGCACTGCTGCTGCTGAGCAATCGGCCCTGGCGGGGGGTCCGCCCGCACGTGGTCGCCGCTGTGCAGGACTCGGAGAACTTCGCCGCCGCCCGCTTGGCCGGCGGCGAGGCGGCCCTGGTGATCGACGCCGACGACATCGCCGTGCGCCTCGTCGTGCAGTCACACCGCCAGTCGGGCCTGTCCACGGTCTGCACCGACCTGCTCGACTTCGCCGGGAACGAGATCTACATCCGGCCCGAGCCCGCACTGGTCGGGTCGACCTACGGCCAGGCGCTCAACGCCTACGAGCGCGGCGTACCCATCGGGCTGCGCAAGATCGATGGACGAGTAGTCCTCAACCCTCCGATGGACACCTCCATCGACCCCAAGGATCACATGATCGTGCTCGCGGAGGACGACCTGCTCATCCAGTTGGCCGACTCCCCTCCCCCGATCGAGGAAGAGGCGATCACCTCGGTCCCCGACCAGCCGACGGTGCCCGACCGCACCCTGCTGATCGGCTGGAACTCCCGGGCCACGAAGATCATCGATCTGCTGGAGCGCCTGGTCGAGCCGGGCTCGGTGGTGGACATCGCCGCCCCGCGCAGACCCGACCACGTCCTGGAAACCGGACGACAGCGCCTGACCGTCGGCTACAAGCACTGCCAACCCACCAGCAGAAGATCGCTGGAGGCGCTCGACCTGGGCGGCTACAAGCACATCATCGTGCTGTCGGACGACAGCGTCGATCCCGGCCATGCCGACGACCGCACGCTGGTGACGCTGCTCCACCTGCGTGACATCGAGGTACGGCTCGGCGACCCGTACTCGATCGTGACCGAGATCAACGACGACAACAACCGCGAGGTCTTCCAGGTCACCAAGGCCGACGACTTCATCGTGAGCACCAAGATGATCAGCCTGCTGCTGACCCAGCTCGCCGAGAACCGCCAACTCCACGGGGTCTTCACCCAGCTCTTCGACCCGTCCGGATCGGAGATCTACCTCAGGCCCGCGTCCGACTACGTCACCCCCGGCATGGGGGTGAACTTCGCGACCGTCATCGAGGCGGCCAAACGGCGGGGACAGACCGCCATCGGCTACCGGCTCAAGCGCCACGGCGACCAGCCGCCCTCCTACGGAGTGAGCCTGAATCCGCCCAAGACAACGCCCCTGAGCCTCGGAGCGGATGACAACGTCATCGTGCTGGCCGAAGAGTGACGATGCGGTGCCACGTATGACCTGTGCAGCGGGGACCGCGTGCGGCGGACTGCCGGCGGGTAGTTGAACGCGCCAATTTCCTACTTTCCCTATAGGTATTGACTTAAATATTGCCGGCTGCCTACCATGAGCGCGGCGAGAGGTCAGTGCCCGGCCGGGCCTGCCCCGGCGGCACGATGTGGTGCGCCGACGCGAGCTGACGGGCCGTACAGTGCGGCCGACGAGGAGGCGAACATTGCTGCCCACGCAGGTGTACGTCATCGCGCCCGAGGCCGCTTCGAGCCGTTCCCTGCTGAGCTTCTCCCGCCGCCACATCGACCTGCAGCGGATCACGAGTTCCCTCTGTCGCGGCTGAGCGACCGTGCCCGGGCGACAGCACGCCCCGGCCAGACCGCCATCCTCTCGGATGACCGCCCCGCCGGCCAGGCGCACCGAGCGCACCGGTACCCGCCCCGACCACATTCCGGCGTTGAACTTCCCACCGATCGGTCCGCTCCCGTCCTGCCCAGCACGGGGGCGACCTCGGCGCCTCTCTCGATTCGAGTGGAGTACACGTGCAACGAGCCCCACAGTCCACCGTGGTCCGCCGGCGGCTGATCACGACGCTCGCCGTGGCCGGGTCGATCCTGCTGACCGCCGCCTGCGGCTCGGGCGGCGGAACCGCCGGCGCCGACGGCAACGCCGCCAAGGCCGGCGGAACGCTGACCTTGGCGGTCGGGTCGTACGCCGGCTGCGTCGACCCGCAGCAGGTCGGCAGCAACGACACCATCTACGCCCTGCGGCAGATCGTCGACTCGCTGACCGACCAGGACCCGGCCACGGGCAAGATCGTTCCCTGGCTCGCGGAGCGCTGGGAAGTGAGCCCGGACGCGCGGACCTTCACCTTCCACCTCCGTCCGGGCGCCACGTTCAGCGACCGGACGCCCGTCAACGCCCAGGCGGTCAAGGACACCTTCGACACCGCGCCCAAGCTCGGCGCCAAGGCCAGCCTCGCGATCGGCTACCTCAGCGGGTACACCGGCACCAGGGTCGTCGACGAACTCACCGCGGAGGTCTCGTTCAAGCAGCCCAACGCCCAGTTCCTGCAGGCGACGTCGACCTTCTCGCTCGGCCTGGTCTCGTCGGCGAGCGCCCGGAAGACGGCGGACCAGCGCTGCACCGAGGGGATCGTCGGGTCGGGCCCGTTCACGCTGGAGGGATACCGGGCGAACCAGTCGATCACCCTGGCCAGGCGCACCGGCTACAACTGGGGGTCGTCGCTGTGGGGCAAGCCCGGCGAGGCCTACCTGGACAAGGTGGTGTTCACCATCGTTCCGGAGGCCGGGGTCCGCACCGGCAGCCTCCAGTCCGGACAGGTCGACGCCATCGGCAGCGTCGGCCTCGCCGACGAGAGCACGTTGCAGGGCGGCGGCGACGTCACCCTGCAGGCGCGGGCCAACCCGGGTGTGGTGTTCAACCTGGGGCTCAACAACTCCCGGCCGCTGTCGCGCGACCCCGCGGTGCGCCAGGCGATGCAGGCGGCGATCAACCGGCAGCAGATCGTCGACACGATCTTCCCGACCGGCAGCAAGGCGGCGACCAGCATCCTGGCCCACACCACCCCGTTCTACACGGACCTCAGCGCGCAGCTCGCGGTCGATCCCGGCAAGGCCGCGTCGCTGCTGGACGCGGCCGGCTGGCGGCCCGCTGCCGACGGTATCCGGACCAAGGACGGCGTCCGGCTGAGCCTGACGGTCAACTGGTTCGCCAACGCCGGAACGAACCGGCCGACCCTCGAACTGATCCAGCAGCAGCTCAAGGCGGTCGGCGTCGAGATCCAGCTGCGGGAGCAGCCGATCGCCCAGATCACCCAGATACAGCAGTCCGGCGACTTCGACGCGCTGTGGGGGAACATCACCCGGGCCGACCCGGACATCCTGCGCAGCAGCTACTCGACCGCACTGGCCAACGTGTACCGGCTCCACCCCGGCGAGCTGGACACCGTGCTGGCCGAACAGGCCGCCACCACCGACACCACGAAGCGCCAGGCCCTGGTCAGTGAGGCCCAGCGGCTGATCGTCGAGAACGCGTACATCATCCCGGTGGTGGAGCTGACCACCGAGCTCGGCGTCTCCAAGCGGGTCCACGACCTGGACTTCGAGGCGTCCAGCCGGATCCAGCTGCACGACACCTGGAAGAGCTAGGGGGCGGGGGCGGGCGGGAGGAGCAACCGAGCATGCGTCGATATCTAGCCAGTCGCCTCGGGCAGGCGGTGGTGGTGCTGTGGGCGGCCTACACGGTCTCCTTCCTGGTACTCGACTTCCTGCCCGGCGATCCGGTCTCGACGATGGCCGCCGGCGGGCTCGACCAGGCCGCCATCGACCCGGCGCAGCTCGAGGCGCTGCGCCGGGAGTACGGCTTCGACCAGCCGATCCTTATCCAGTACCTCGGCTACCTGGGCCGGGCGCTGCGCGGCGACTTCGGCAACTCGGTGGCGACCGGGCGGCCGGTGACCTCGACGCTGGCCGACGCGCTGCCCTACACGCTGCAACTGACGGCCGCCGCCCTGGTGCTGGCCGTCCTCGTCGGTGGTGCGCTGGCCCTGTACGCGACCTACACCGCCCACGGCTGGCTGCGTCAGCTGCTGGTGTCGCTGCCGGCGTTGGGCGTGTCGCTGCCCACCTTCTGGATCGGCCTGATGCTCGTCCAGCTCCTGTCGTTCCGGCTCCGGCTGCTGCCCGCGTTCGGCGACGAGGGCGCGGCCAGCCTGATCCTGCCGGCGGTCACCCTCGCCGTACCGACCGGCGCGATGCTCGCACAGTTGCTCGCCAAGAGCCTGCTGACCACGCTCGACGAGCCGTACGTGCAGACCGCCCGGGCCAAGGGCGCGGGCCGGATCCGGGTCCACCTGCGCCACGCGTTGCGCAACGCCGCCCTGCCGGCGCTCACCATGGTCGGCATCCTGGTCGGCAACCTGATGGCGGGCTCGGTCGTCGTCGAGACGGTCTTCTCCCGCAACGGCGTCGGCCGGGAGACCGTCAGCGCCGTGACGGTGCAGGACATCCCGGTGGTCCAGGGCGTCGTGGTCTTCGGCGCGTTGACCTTCGTGCTGGCCAACCTCGCCGTCGACCTGATCTATCCGCTCTTCGATCCGCGAATCGTCGTCGCCGCCGCCCGGCCAAGGAGTACCGGATGAGTCAATCGCTGGCCGGCGAAGTGCTGCCGGGGACCGGGCCGGACCCGGACCGACCGCACCACCCGGAACCGGTCGAGCCGGGCGTCATCCGCGGCGCCGAGGTGCGGCGGATGATCCGGTTCTTGCTGCGGCGTCCCGGGCTGGTGCTCTCCGCCCTGGTGGTCGCCCTCGTTGTGCTGGCGGCCTTCTGGCCGACGCTGTTCACCTCGCGCGACCCCCTGCTCGGGGTACCCGTCGACCGGTTCCAGGGCCCCGGTGCCCAGCACTGGTTCGGCACCGACGAGCTCGGGCGGGACCTCTACTCGCGGGTCGTGCACGGCGCGGCGCTCTCCCTCAAGGCGACGTTGATCGCGGTCGGGGTCGCCTTCGTCGTCGGCGGCACGATGGGGCTGGTCGCCGGCTTCGTCGGCCGGTGGGGCGAGGACGTGCTGATGCGGATCGTCGACGTGCTGCTGGCCATACCCGCGCTGTTCCTCTCCCTCGCCCTGGTCACCGCGCTCGGCTTCGGCACCGTCAAGGTCGCCGTCGCGGTCGGTCTCGCCAGCGTCGCGAGCTTCGCCCGGGTGATGCGGGCGGAGGTGCTGCGGGTACGCCAGGCCGTCTACGTCGAGGCCGCCCGCTCCACCGGGGCCCGCTGGTACTCGGTCCTGCTCCGGCACGTGCTGCCGAACGCCATGGGCCCGGTGCTCGTCCTGGCCACCCTCGAATTCGGCATCGCGGTCCTGGCCGTGTCGTCGCTGAGCTTCCTCGGGTACGGCGCCCCACCGCCCGCCCCGGAGTGGGGGACACTGATCTCCACCGGCCGGAACTACCTGGCGAACGCGTGGTGGCTCTCGACGCTGCCCGGCCTGATGGTCGCGGCCACCGTCCTGGCCACCAACCGGATCGCCCGCGCCCTCGACGGAGAGTGGACGACCCAGCGATGAGCACGCCGAGCGGTCCGGCCGTGATGCCGGAGGACCTCCTCGAAATCAGCGACCTCGCGGTCTCCTACCGGTCGCGGTCGGGGGTGGTCCACGCCGTCGACGGCGTGGACCTGACGGTCCGCGCCGGTGAGATCGTCGCGGTCGTCGGCGAGTCGGGCTCCGGCAAGAGCACGACGGCACACGCGGTCATCGGCCTGCTGCCCGGCACCGGCCGGATCGACGCCGGCCGGATCCGGTTCGGCGGGCGGGACCTCGCCGGCCTGTCCGAGCGGGAGCTACGGCTGGTCCGGGGGGCTCAGATCGGGCTCATCCCACAGGACCCGACCGTGTCGCTCAACCCGGTGCAGCGCATCGGTGACCAGGTGGCGGAGGTGCTGCGGCTGCACGGCCTGGCGGACCGCCGCTCCGCGCCGCTGGACGCCGTCGATCTGCTGGAGCGGGCGGGTCTGCCCGACCCGGCCGTCCGGGCCCGGCAGTACCCGCATGAGCTCTCCGGCGGGATGCGACAGCGGGTGCTGATCGCCATGGCGATCGCCGCCAAGCCGAAGCTGATCATCGCCGACGAGCCGACCAGCGCGCTCGACGTCACCGTCCAGCGGCTGATCCTCGACCACATCCAGAGCCTGACCGAGGCGCTCGGCACGGCCGTCCTGCTGGTGACCCACGACCTCGGCATCGCCGCCGACCGGGCGCAACGGATCGTGGTGATGTCGCGCGGCCGGGTGGTCGAGGCCGGACCGGCCCGGCAGATCCTCGATCAACCGAGCCACCCGTACACCCGAGAGTTGCTGCGCAGCGCCCCGAGCCTGGCGGTCGCCCGCCCGGCCGCGCCGCCGCGGCCCGCTCCGGGCCGGGCGGCGGCCGACCGGCCCCTGGTGACGGTCGAGAACCTGGCCAAGGAGTTCCCGCTCCCCCGGGTGGCCGGCGGCGGCGCGCGGTCGGTGCGCGCGGTGCACGACGTGAGTTTCTCGATCAACCGGGGCGAGACCTTCGCCCTCGTCGGCGAGTCCGGCTCCGGCAAGTCGACGACGGCCCGCCTGGTCCTGCGCCTGGTGGAGCCGAGCGCCGGGCGGATCTCCTTCGACGGCATGGAGATCACCCGGGCCCGGGGGGAGGCGTTGCGCCGGTTGCGCCGGCGTGCCCAGCTCATCTACCAGAATCCGTACGCGTCGCTCGACCCGCGCTTCCCGATCAGCGAGGTGATCACCGAACCGTTGCGCGTGTTCCGCGTCGGCGACCGGGCCTCCCGGCGGGCGCGCGCCCGCGAGCTCGTCGACCGGGTCGCGCTGCCGGCCTCGGTCCTGGACCGCAGGCCCGCGGAACTGTCCGGTGGGCAACGCCAGCGGGTCGCCATCGCCCGGGCACTGGCGCTCTCCCCGGACCTCGTGGTCTGCGACGAGCCGGTCTCCGCGCTGGACGTCTCGGTGCAGGCCCAGGTCCTCGAGTTGCTCGCCGAACTGCAGGCGGCCACCGGCGTCGCGTACCTGTTCATCTCCCACGACCTCGCCGTGGTGCGGCAGATCGCCCACCGGGTGGCCGTCATGCGGGCCGGCCGGATCGTCGAGATCGGCACGACCGGCGAACTCTTCGACCGCCCGAACCACGCCTACACCCGCGAGCTGCTCGCGGCCATCCCCGGCGGGCGATACGCCTGACCGGGACCGCCGCACACCCCGCCCGCCGGTCGCGAAGCTCGCGCACGGCAAGCTGCTCGTCGAGCGTGGCACGGAGATCGACGCGCGCATGCTGGGTGACACGAGCCGGCCATTGAAGGAACTGTTGAACCGGCAGCCGTTCGCGTAGACGTCAGTCGCCGAGCGGAAAACGATTCACCTCAAGCCAGAGCGCGGGCCGTTCTTGAAACGGCCGGACTGAAGTCGACGGGATCCCGCGCCCTGGCCGCCGGTTGAGCGTGCCCGCTCCTTTCAGACGCGCCAGGGCATGTGCTGGAGAGTCCAGGTGTTGCCGTCCGGGTCGGCGAAGTGGGCGTAGTAGACACCGCCCAGGTCCTCGACCGGACCCACGTCCGCACCGCGCTCGAGGAGTGCCTCGCGAGCCTCCTCGATGTCACTCACTACCAGGTGCAGGCCGCGCAACGTACCGACCGGCATGTCGAGGGATGAGATGCCCTCGGTCAGGGCGATCGAGCAGGCCGAGCCCGGTGGGGTGAGCTGGACGATTCGAACCCCGTCCGAGGGCCGCACGTCGACGTCCACGTGGAAGCCGAGGCGGTCAGCGTAGAAGGCCTTGGCCCGGTCGATGTCCGTGACGGGCACCGGGACGAGCTCCAGGAGAAGCATGCCGGGACGGACGGGCGGTGCGGTGAGGTCGGCCGGGATATCGGCGATGCCGGTCGGGATTTCGTCCTGCGTGGGCTGGGTGTCGTTCATCGCAGCTCGCCTTTCAAGGTCGTCTCGTTGAGCATCTCGGCGAGACGCTGGTACGCCTCGTCCACGCCGCGTCTCATGGGGGTACGGAGCGCGCTGTCGCGGATCTCCCGCGAGGGGTAGCGCACCGTGGTGGTCATCGCGGTCCGGTCGTCCTGCTCGTCGAAGACGGTGGTGACGAGGGACTCTCCTGCGTCCCAGCCGTCGTAGACCTCGCTCTGAACCAGCCGGCCGGGCGCGTCGACCCCGCGGAACACCCCGCCGTGGCCCAACTCGGCACCGCCCGGCCCGCGCGACACGAAGCGCCAGACACCGCCCGGACGCAGGTCGATCTCACAGACGACAAGGTGCCAGCCACGCGCGCCATACCACCGCCGGAGCAGCTCGGGCCGGGTGAACGCGTCGAAGACGAGCCGGCGGGGTGCGGCGAACGTCCTGGTCAGCACAAGGTCGGTGTCGGACAGTGCCCGTACCGTCAGACCTTCGGTCTTCTCCTGCCGCGACATCACGGGCTCTCCCGTTCAACGGCGTTCGGTCCGCCGTGCTTGAGTTCGCCGAGCAGGTCGTCCAGCCTCTGATAGCTCTCCTCCCAGTAGGAACGGTAGCTCGCCAGCCAATCAATGGCGTCCTTGAGCGGGCCGGCCTCCAGCCGGCAGGGCCTGCGCTGCGCGTCGCGTCCGCGAGAGATCAGTCCGGCGCGCTCCAGCACCCGCAGGTGCTTGGAGATGCCCGGCTGGCTCATCGCAAACGGCGCGGCCAATTCGGTCACCGTGGCCTCGCCTTCCATCAGCCGGGCCAGAATCGCCCGCCGGGTCGGATCGGCCAGTGCGGCGAACGTTGCGTCGAGAACGTCGGCAGCCATGTTAATTACCTTCCGGTTCTATAACCAGATGGTTTATATCGTGCTGGGTTCGGCCCTGTCAAGGACTTCGAACTTGACGCCGGCACCGTCGCAGGGGGCTCTGCCCCCGCACCCCGGCCCTCTTGCGGAGTCAACGCGGATGAGCTCCGGTGGCTGGGCCGGCGAAAATCGGTCGCCCCTTCCGCCCACCCTGCGCCACCATGGCCATAGCCGTGGGTATTCAGAGGGGTGGATGGCCGTGCTGGGATTACTTGATGCTCCCGGAGACAAACCGTCCGCCCGAAGGTCGGCCGTTCTGCTGGCGCTGCGGTATTACAACGGGGAGTTGCTGAACCAGTGGCGGGTCGCCGTGCCCGCGCTGATCTCGCCGGCGTTGGGGAACATATGCCTGTTCTATCTGGCGCCGCTGGCGGTAGGCGGGATCGTGGGGCGTCTGTCCGAGGGCGGGGACAGCACCATTGCCGTGCTCATGCCGTACGTGCTCAGCTTCGGTGCGTTCCTGATCGCGGGCGAGGCGCTGTGGCGGGTGGGTCTGCACTTCCTGTTCCGTACGGGGGCAAGGGGTATCGAGCGGCTCGGTGTGATGGGCATGGAGAAGCTGCTGGCCAAGGACGCCGCGTTCTTCCACGACAACTTCGCCGGCTCGCTGACCAAACGGGTGCTGAGTTTCTCCAGCGGGTTCGAGGGTTTCACGGACACGCTCACGTTTTCGATCATCGCCAAGGTGGTGCCGCTGGCGTTCGCCTCGGTGGTGCTGTGGCGGTATCACCCGCTACTGGTCTTCGTCCTCGTGGGCCTCATCATCGTGACCGGCTTCCTCGTCGCCCCGCTCATCCGCCGTCGCCAGAGGCTGGTGGACCAGCGCGAGGCCGCCAAGGTACGGGTGTCCGGGCATGTCGCCGACGTGCTGGCCAACATGGACACGGTCCGCGCGTTCGCCGCCGAGGACCGCGAGGCCCTGGAGCACCAGGCCCGGCTCGCCGAGCAGCGCAGGCTGACGCTCCGTTCCTGGGACTACGGCAACCTCCGGGTGGACACCGTCGTCGCACCGCTGTCGGTCCTCACCAGCACCATCGGCCTGCTCCTCGCCGTCTCCCTCCGCGGTGGCCTAGGCGTCGAGGTCATCGTGGTGACGTTCACCTACTACGCGAACGCGATCAACCTCATGTTCGAGTTCAACCAGATCTACCGTCGCATGGAGAGCGTGCTCACCGAGGCCGCCCAGTTCACCGAGCTTCTCCTCACACCGCCGGGCGTGGTCGACCCGGACGACCCGCAACCGCTGCGCCCGGCCGACGCCGGCCTCCACTTCGAGCAGGTGACGTTCGCGCACGCCGGCAATCCGCTCCTGTTCGACGGCCTGGACCTGGACATCACCACCGGCACCAAGATCGGCCTGGTCGGCCGGTCCGGCGGTGGCAAGACCACCCTCACCCGGCTGCTGCTCCGCCTCATGGACATCGACGGCGGCCGGATCCTGATCGGCGGACAGGACATCGCGCGGCTCAACCAGGCCGACCTGCGCAGCCTGATCGCGTACGTCCCCCAGGAGCCCGCCCTGTTCCACCGGTCGTTGCGCGACAACATCGCCTTCGCCCGGCCGGGCGCCACCGACGCCGAGATCTACCGGGCCGCGCAGGCGGCGCACGTCACGGAGTTCGCCGAGGCTCTGCCGAGCGGCTTCGACACGCTGGTCGGGGAGCACGGCGTCAAACTCTCCGGCGGCCAGCGGCAGCGCGTCGCCCTCGCCCGCGCCATCCTGCGCGACGCGCCGATCCTGTTGCTCGACGAGGCCACGAGCGCGCTGGACTCCGAGAGCGAGATCCTCGTCCAGGAAGCCCTGTGGGGCCTGATGCGTGACCGTACCGCCCTCGTGGTGGCGCACCGGCTGAGCACAGTCGTCCGCATGGACCGCTTGGTCGTAATCGACCAGGGCCGCATCGTGGAACAGGGCAATCACCGCGAACTCCTCCAGGCCCAGGGGCCGTACGCCCGGCTGTGGCACCACCAATCCGGCGGCTTCCTGGTCGAAAAGGGCACCTCAGACGCCGTCCACCGCTGACGTGTCCTCGCCCAGGCGATCCCGTAGAACCAGTGGATGGACGCCATGATCTGTACGACGGTGACGCGGACGCCCTTTGCCAACGCAGGAGCAGCGAGACGCGCTCACGGCCCGCGATCCTGACCGGCTGTCGCAGCCCGTCCGATTTGTTCGATCTTGTGGATGCTCGAAACGCCGCCGAGCCGCAACTTTCGCCTCTTACATGTAAGTTTCAGCGGCGCGGCATCGTCCTCCCAGATTGTCAGGGCGAACCGATCGCGGTGTTTGAGGTCCCGCGGCCCGCGTGCCTACGGTGCCGACATCCGCACAGTGATCCGGTCAAGGAGTCCATCATGCGCGCCCGCGTCGTCCCTGCCCTGATTCTGGCTCTGCTCGCGCTGGTCGTCACCGCTCCCGAGGCGCGCGCCCAGGTGGTGGGCGGCTTCGACTTCTCCCGAGCGCAGGTCTCCGTCACGGGCCTTCAGGTGCCCTGGGGCCTGGCGTTCCTGCCGGACGGCAGCGCGCTGGTATCCGAACGCAACACCGGACGCATCCTGCAGGTGCGGCCGGGCCAGACGCCCACGGCGGTCGCCACCATCAGTGGGGTGGGCGCCTCGGGTGAGAGCGGCCTGCTCGGCATCGCCGTGTCGCCCAACTACGCCCAGGACGGCTGGGTGTACGCCTACTTCACGAGCACCACCGGGGACAACCGCCTGGTCAGGCTGCAACTTGCCGCGCCTCAGACGCAGACGGTGCTCTTCTCCGGGGTTCCGAGCAACACCTTCCACGACGGCGGCCGCATCGCCTTCGGGCCGGACGGCATGCTCTACGTGGCGACCGGCGACGCCGGCGACTCCGCCAACGCTCAGAACGTCAACAGCCCCGCAGGGAAGATCCTGCGTATGACGCCCACCGGCGGTGTGCCCGCGGACAATCCGATCGCGGGCTCCCGCGTCTGGACCTACGGCCACCGCAACGTCCAGGGCCTGACCTGGGACTCCCAGGGCAGAATGTACGCCGCCGAGTTGGGGCAGAACACCTGGGACGAGGTCAACCAGATCGTCGCGGGCTCCAACTACGGCTGGCCGACGTGCGAGGGCACCTGCACCAACCCCTCCTTCCGCAACCCGATCGTCACGTGGACGACCGCCGAGGCGTCGCCGAGCGGGCTGGCCTGGGCCAACAACACGCTCTTCGTCGCCGCGCTACGCGGCCAGCGGCTCTGGACGGTGCCGCTGACCGGCGCCGGGACGCCCGGCACCCCGCTGGCCGAGTTCCAGTCCGCCTACGGGCGGCTCCGCACGGTCGCGGTCGGGCCGGACGGCTGGCTCTGGGTGGCGACCAGCAACAGGGACGGCCGCGGCACCCCGGTGGCGCAGGACGACCGCATCGTCCGCGTCCCCCCGGCCACCACCGGGAGCGACACCACCCCGCCGACCGCGCCGACCGGCCTCGCCGCGTCGGGGACGACCTCCACCGGCACCACCCTGACCTGGACCGCCTCCACCGACAACGTGGGCGTGACCGGCTATGACGTCCTGCGCGCGCCGGGCGCGTCCAGCGGCGCCTTCACGCAGGTGGGGACCTCGGCCACTACCTCGTTCGCCGACACCGGGCTCACCGCGAACACCACCTACCGTTACCAGGTCCGGGCCCGCGATGCGGCGGGCAACCTCTCGCCGGTGTCGAACTCGGCGACCGTCACCACCACCCCGGGCAGCGGGGGCACTGGCGGATGCTCGGTGACGGCGACCGTCCAGTCGCAGTGGGGGAACGGGTACGTGATCCAGCCGGTCACGGTCGCCAACACCGGCACGTCCGCGATCAACGGCTGGACGGTGACCTTCACGCTGCCGAGCGGCCACGCCGTAACCGGCTCGTGGAACACCACGCTGACCGTCAGCGGGCAGACCGTCACGGCGAGGAGCGCCGGGCACAACGGCGCGCTCGGCCCCGGCCAGAGCACCACCTTCGGCTTCCAGGCGGGCCGGCCGAACGGCGACACCCAGACGCCGTCCGGCTACCGGTGCACGAGCCCCTGAGTCAGCCACGCCTGAGAGAATCGGCGCGCCACCCGGCATCGGCGGGGATCGATCCCCCGGCGACGCCGGGTGGCGCGCCGGCCCGTCCACGGCCAGGCGGGCCACTGCCCGCCACCAGCCGTGATCCCGACACCCACACCAGAGTCCGCCACGACCGCGTGGACCAATCCCTGCGGCTCGGCGGCCGGCTGTACCACATCGGCATCGGACGAACCCACGCCCGAACCCACGTCGTCCTACTCGTCGCCGATCTTCACGTCCGTGTCGTCGCCGCCACCGGAGAGCTCCTCCGCGAGCTGGCCATCGACCCAACCCGCGACTACCAGCTACAAAACAAGAAACCCGGGGAGATCCGCCCCAATTTCCTGAGGAGGCGACCGCGTGAGTCTCCTGGCTCTCGGGTCAAAGCTCGCCCCGGCCTTCCCACCCAGAATCCGGGCAGTGGCATCGTCGGGGTCCGCTCGCCGATCACAGTGGCGGGACCGCGCCGGATTCACACCGGCTTCCTCGTTCCACCGTCGCCTACGCGGACCATATTCGCATAAGACACATAACTCGCAAAGACGCCGCCAGTGGCCCGTCGCGACCCGCGGCGACAGGAATGACATTCTTCAGGGCCACCGCCGCCCAAGGACACTACGGGCAAGAACCGCCCACGGAACTCCGCGGGTCAGAGCGGGAGCTATGCGGCGAGGACGATGACGGCGCCGACCAGATAGATGCAGCCGGCGATCGAGACGGCGACGCCCGCGGCGACAGGTGTCCACGCCGACACGACAGATGCCGCTGGCCGGCCCTTCATGCGGCGGGTGAGCAGCCCGTGGCCCTGGATCGTGGCGACGCCCACCGCGGTCAGCGTTACGGCCATTCCCACACCGAACACCAACACGAGCACGACCGCGTCGAGCGCCCGCCCGGTGAGCAGGCCGCTCACCAGCACGATGAACGCCGACGGCGACGGCAGCAGGCCACCGGACAGGGCCAGAGCGATCAGGCCCTTCCGGGACCACGGATCGGTGAGCGCCTCCTCATGCCCGTGACCGTGCCCGTGACCGTGCCCATGCCCATGCCCATGGCCGTGTGCGTGCTCACGCTGCCGCAACCGGGCGCGCAGGTGCCGGACCGCGAGATGCACGCCGACTCCGATGACGACGACGGCGGCCACCACCTGCATCCAGGCGGTGACCGACTCCGCGCCCACGCCGGCGAGGCCGGAGACGCCGACCCAGACCAGTGCCAGCACCAGTACGGAGAAGGTGTGCATGATGGCGACGATGACGCCGAGCCGTACGGCGTCGCGGTAACGGCCGTGAGTGCCCACCAGGTAGGCGGCGGTGACGCTCTTGCCATGCCCCGGTGCGACCGCGTGCATCGCGCCGACGCCGAGGGCGATGGCCAGCGCGATCCAGAAGACGCCCCCGCCGTCGAAGAACGCGATGAACCGGCTGTCGAAGCTGCTCAGACCCGTCATGCCGACTTCCTCCTGCGCCGCACCCGCAGCGCCACATAACCGCCGAGCCCTGCAACGACTACGACAGCCAAGCCGATGGCGAAGCCGATGACCGCGGTCGGTTTGCCGCCGGAAGCGGAGAAGCTCAGATTTTGCGTGGCCGTCAACGCTGTGAACAGCTTTTGCGTGGGAGCGCCCGGCGTCACGGCGGTGACCATGGTGCGGTAGTTCGCGTTGAGGTCGACCAGGGCGCCTATGGTGACGTCGAGGTCGTCCACCGGCTGGGGGCAGTCGAAGCTGAACCGGGCGCCATAATCGGTCACCCCCACCAGCGACGCCAACTGTTCTGCGCACGGCCGGCCGTCCTGCGACACGGTGATCTTACTGGTCAGGTAGTCGCGGACCACGGTCGAACGCTCCAGCTTCTGTTCGCCGGTCAGTTCTGGCGCCGGGTCTTTGAAGGCGCCCTTCGCCTCTCCCAGCGCGACCCAGTCGTCTGGACTCGCCGTGTATACGAGCGCCACGTGCGATCCGGTGACACTGATCCGCGCCGTGGCCGGCGGGCCGAAGGGATGCGCGGAAGCGGGTGTGGCGGAGGCCACCATGACCGGCAGCACCGCCGACACGAGCAGCGCAGCCGCCAGCGCACGGGAACGGATGTTCACGCAATCTCCTGCACGAGCCGACTGGATCCGCGACTGCTGCAGCGGCGGCTCCGGCACCCGGCCTAGATCACCCGGCCACGGCGATAACCGGACCCGTGATCTCCGACTGGCGCTTGGACAGCAGGCCCCGCAGGGTCTCGTCTGGCGCACGGAGGACGGACGTTGATCATGATTAGACGTCCGAGCTTGTCGGCCGTGCGGAACCCGTCGAAAGATCGGGTCCCGGAGTGTCGCTGCCGCAGGTCACGGCGAGCGATGACATTCAGCCAGGCCTCGTGGGCGGGAGGGCGACCAGTGCGCAACCAGTGAATGAATTTCCGATTTGCCCAGATTGCACGCGTGGGAGTACAGCGCACAAACGTCCGGCGAACCCTCGGAAGGCGGGCCGACGCGGCGGCCGTCATCACGCGGTGTTCGCGCCCACAGGCTACGCCGAGGTAGTAGGAGGCGGCGGAGCGGTCCTCGTGCTGCGCCGGCCCCCCACGCCCGCTCTGTCCAACGGGTCAAAGGAACGGCTGCGCGCGGATGTCAGGCACGGTCGCCGAGAGTCCGGGGCCCGGTACGGCCGGGCCGTACCCCCATGTATCCCGCTCACCTTCTGCAGGCTATCTTATTGCGAGGAAGTCGCAATAAGATACTGTAGCTTCTGCGATATTGCCGCAATAGCGAGATATATGCGGACAGGCAGACTGCGTCCTGAGTGGTGCCGCGGGAGTTCGGCGGCACTTCACCCGCTGCTGAGGAGATACGCATGGGTCAGTACGTTCTTCCGGACATGCCCTACGACTACGCGGCGCTCGAGCCGGCCATCACGGGCGAGATCCTGGAGTTGCATCACGCCAAGCACCACGCGGCCTACGTGAAGGGCGCCAACGACACTCTGGACAAGCTGGCCGAGGCCAGGGACAAGAGTGAGTTCGGCGGGCTGGTCGGGCTGGAGAAGACCTTCGCCTTCAACCTGTCGGGCCACGTCCTGCACACGATCTTCTGGCAGAACCTCTCCCCCGACGGCGGCGACCGCCCCGACGGCGCCCTCGGTGAGGCGATCACCGAGCACTTCGGCTTCACCACGGCGACGAGCACCGTCCAGGGCTCCGGCTGGGGCGTGCTGGCATGGGAACCGCTCGGACGGCGACTGGTGGTGGAGCAGGTCTACGACCACCATGGCAACGTCGGCATGAACACCACCCCGCTGCTGGTCTTCGACGCCTGGGAGCACGCCTACTACCTGCAGTACCGCAACGTCCGGCCGGACTACGTCGAAAAGCTCTGGTCCCTCGTCAACTGGACCGACGTCATCACCCGCTTCACCGCCGCCAAGGGCGCATGACCCCATGACCGCGGCGCCCGCCGACCGGCCTTCCTTGCATCGCTATCCAACCGGGCGGCCGGGCGCCGCACCCCGCATCCGTCTGCTCGCCCCCGGCGACGCCACCCTGTACTTGACGCAGGTGGCCGAGGTGGGCGGGCAGGTGTTCACCCGTCCGCCGTGGTACGAGCCGCAGGCCATGTGTTGGGTGGTTGTGGGAGATCGAGTTCCGGCAGGCGCATCCTGGGGTATGCGCCCGCCGGATCTCGCGAACCCAGCCGGTGGCCGTCGGAGAGAACGGCCGGGGCCGGGTAGCGGCGCGTGGGGACCCGGTGGTCCCGTCAGCGAGACCCCGGGCCTCTGGGTCAGGGCGTGGTGCTGCCCGACGTGACCGGGGTGGCGTCCTTCGCGGGAGCCATCGCCGTCTGGTCGAGGGTCCCGGGCAGGGCCGACGGCGGCCGGGTCGTCCTGCGGCGTTCGAGCAGCACGTCGGCCGCGAAAAAGACGGCGAGGCTGACGGCGAACAGCGGGACGAAGTAGGCGATGACCAGGGTGACCGCGGTGACCAGGACCAGCACGCCCGGGGAGAGCGCCTGCAGGCTGCCGCGCGGCGCCGGACGGCCGAAACGGGCACCTGCGCCGTTCTTCCTGGTCGGCCTGCGCTGCCACCACATCCGGTAACCACGCAGGATGACGAGGATGAGGCCGACCGCCAGGGCGATGAGGACGAGCTGGTTGGCGAGGCCGAAGAGGATCCCCATGTGGGCGTCGATCGTCCAGTCGGTCATCTTGGCCATGAAGGGCCAGTCGGCGTGGTCGAGGCGGTCGACGACGCCGCCCGTGTTGCCGTTGACGGTGATGGCGTCGAAACGAGTGGGCCAGTCACGCTTGCGTTCGGCCACGCTCCAGGCCGACCCGGCGTCCTCCGGCGGCGTGATGAAGAGGGGGACCTGGAGACCTTGGGCCGTGGCGGTGGCCATGACCCCGTCGATCCCCGCTCCCGAGGTGAACACGGCGTCGCCACCGGTGGCCACGGGGGCGACGTGCTGGTGTTCGGCGCCGCCGCCGGTTGCGGCGGCGAGGCTCGTCTCCAGCGGCCGGCTGTGCCAGTCGAGCAGCGCCCGGACATCGGCGATCTTCGCCCCGGCGTGGTTGGACCAGGTCAGTCCGGTGGCCGACAGCAGGAGCAGCCCGATGGCGATCCAGACACCGGTCACCGCGTGCCAGGACAGGTTGCGGGACCGCCCACGGCCGGAGGTGTCCGGCAGGACGATGCGCAGCAGCCGCCGCTCGGTGCGGCGCCGCCCGATCCACAGGGCGAGCCCGCCGAGGACGACGATCCACATCCAGCTCGCCGCAAGTTCACTGTAGTTGCGTCCGAACGCCCCCAGGTGCAGGGTGCGGTGGAGTTCGTCGATCCAGGCGCGTACCCCGAGCCACTGTCCGAAAGTCTGCACCTGGCCGCGTACCTCTGCGGTGTAGGGGTTGACGAAGACCGCCATCGCGTAGTCGGCGGGCACGGTCTCGTCGCTGAAGATCACACGTGTCGTGTTGGTCTCGTCGATGGCGGGCATCACCTGGGTGATGTCGCCGCCGGGATGGGCCACTCTGGCCGCGGCGACCTGCTGACTGAGCGGAAGTACCGTCTCTCCCGCCGGGACGTGCAGCTCGTGGTCGTACACGATCTGCTCGATCTGCGGCGCGACCGTGTACAGCAGGCCGGTGGAGGCCGCGATCAGGATGAACGGCGCGATGAACACGCCCGCGTAAAAGTGCATGCGCAGCAACAGGGGCCGCAGTTGTGTCCATACGCCGCGGCGGTGGGACGTCTGCTGGGTCTGCGCGGTGTCCGATTGAGGAAGGGGATCGGTGGTCAAGGGAATCCTCTCAAGGTCGGCTTCCGCCGTCCAAGACGTGCAGCTGATGTCGGCCGGCCATGCTCACGCCACACCGGTTCGTCACGTAGTCGTGGCCGATCTTCGTCTGGTTCCCTGCTGGTCTCAGGTGTTCATACCGTTATGAGAGCTATGTCGGCCTTGGTGCGCATGTCATCTGAGAGGCGGAACTAACCCCTGGCCCAGGCACCGCGATCCGCAGCAGTAGGCTCCCCGCCAATCGCGGCGTGTGCCGCCGACTCCGGAGGTGACGTGATCGAGACGTTGCGCCCCGGGCGGGCGGCCGTCGCGGGCGCCCGCCATGCTGACACAGACTCGGGGCCGCTGCGCCGATCCGGTAGCGCACCAACCTGGGAGGGTCAGAGCGCGACGGTCTGCCGTCCGGGATGCGGCCTAGTGTCCTGAGTCGGAAATTCATCTAGATGCTCGGGCCGCTCATCTTTCCCGAGCATGCCACCTGGTCGAACGGCATCGCGCTTCCGTCGCGCCATGCCCATTGGGGTGCAGCGCGGCGGCATGCGATGATTTACGGTGCCATGTCAGCCATGATCCCTCTTCGTGCCCTCAGGGCGGCCGTCTTCGCGATGGTCTCGGTCATGCTCGGCATAGGCGCGCACAGGTGCGCGGGGGGCTCGGTCTCCGGGCTCGCGACGCTCGCGGCCTGGGGGACGTCGTTCTTCCCCGCGTATTTCCTCGCCGGGCGTGAGCGGTCTGCGACCGTGATCATATCGGCGCTGGCCGCGACGCAGGCGGTGCTGCACGTTCTGTTCTCGCTCGCGCACACCATCGAGCCCGTCGTGGCGCACGATCACGGGCATGTCCACTCCGGAATGATGCCCGGCCTGGGCATGCTCCTCATGCACGGATGGGCCGTCGCGCTGACGGCCCTATGGCTGTCGCGTGGCGAGGCGGCTCTTTGGGCGCTGTTGCGGCGGCTCGCCGTACGACTGATCGTCACGTTCGCGGCTCCGCTCGATCCCGTCCACGAGTCGACCGTCGTCTCTCCGGTCGAGCGGCACATCGTCCTGCGCTCGGCTCTGCTCGGCCATGAGATGGGCCGTCGCGGCCCCCCTGGTGCTGCCCGCACCGCTTCCGCCTGATTCAGCGCGGCGGCGCGTGCTCACGATTCCCTTTCACCCTGTGGACCCGCGGGGTGCCGTCGGCGTACGCGCCGGCTCGAATTCGTGTCACAGCACCAGAAGGGCTTTTCATGTTCTCCCGTGTCATCGTCGTCCTCGCCGGCCTCGCCGTTCTCACGGCCTGTGGAGGCGAGCAAAGCGTCTCGCCCCCAGCGGCGGCGCCCACCGTGGCCACGTCGCCCTCGGCCACCGCGGCGGCGCTCAGCATCACCGATCCCTGGGTGAAGACCGCCAAGAAAGGCATGAGCGCCGCCTTCGGCACCATCGTCAACAACACCGGCGCCGCCATCACCGTCGTATCCGGAGCCACGCCGCTCTCGCCCAAGGTCGAACTGCACGAGGTCGTCCAGGCCGACGGGAAGACGGTCATGCAGCCCAAGAAGGGCGGCTTCGTCATCCCCGCTCATGGTTCGCACGTGCTTGAGCCTGGTGGCGACCACATCATGCTCATGGACGTGGCGGAAGCGGTGAAGCCGGGCGCCGAGATCCCGTTCACCTTGACGCTCAACGACGGCGGCACCTTCGAGTTCACCGCCCTGGGCAAGGACTTCGCCGGAGGCAACGAGGACTACCAGTCCGGCATGGACATGGGCGGCGGCAATGGCTGACCGGCCGACCACGGCTTCGCGGCCGGATCCCGCTCCCGGGCTCCGGCTGTCCCGCAGAGGACTGTTCACCGGAGGCGCCGCGGTCGCGGTGGGCGTGGTCACGAGCGGCGTCGCGGCCGCGGCCTCCGCGACGGATGGCACACCGCAGGCAGCCGGTGACCCGCCGATCAAGGACGGTACCGCCGTCGAGCCGTTCCACGGCTCCCGGCAGGCCGGGATCGCCACTCTTCCGCAGGCGCATGCCGTCTTCGCCGGGTTCGACCTGCGCGACGGCGTCGACCGTGACGGGGTTTCGCGGCTGATGCGGGTGCTCACCGATGACGCCCGGCGGCTCACCCAGGGCCGGCCCGCGCTCGCCGACACCGAGCCCCAGCTGGCGGCCCTGCCGGCGAGGCTCACCGTCACGTTCGGATTCGGCCCCGGCCTGTACGCCGCGGCCGGAGCGAACGGACGGCCCGCCACGCTGCCGGCGTTCACGATCGACAAGCTGGAACCCCGGTGGACCGGCGGGGATCTGCTGGTCCAGATCTGCGCGGACGATCCCCTGACCGTCGCCCACACGCTTCGGATGATCGTCAAGGACACCCGGTCGTTCGCGACCGTCCGGTGGGTCCAGCGGGGCTTCCGCCAGGCGGCGCACTCCCAGCAGCCGGGCCTGACCCAGCGCAACGTGATGGGCCAGCTCGACGGGACCGGCAACGCCGTAGCGGGAACCCCCGAGTTCGAGCGGATCGTGTGGGCGCCCGATGGGGGCACCACATTGGTGTTACGAAGGATTCGCACGAACCTGGAGAAGTGGGACGCCGCCGACGCCGTGGCCAAGGAATTCACCATCGGCCGGCGGCTCAGTGACGGCGCCCCGCTGACCGGGAACAAGGAACACGACGAACCGGACTTCGGACGGCTCAGCGCCGCTGGTTTTCCCGTCATCTCCGAGTACGCCCACATCCGCCGCGCCCGGGTCGAGGACCCGGGCGTGCGCATCCTGCGGCGCGTCTACAACTACGACGAGGGCGTGACCCGGGACGGCGCGACGGACTCCGGGTTGCTGTTCGCCTCCTACCAGGCCGACATCACCCGCCAGTTCGTCCCCATCCAGAGGCGCTTGGCCGAAGCGGACCTGCTGAACGAGTGGACGACTCCGATCGGCTCGGCGGTCTTCGCCATCCCCCCGGGATGCGGACCGGACGGCTGGATCGGGGAGACCGTCCTGACGTGATCCACCGAGGGGCATGTAGGTCGGGCTGCCGGGCCCTACGCCGTCTGCCCCGACCCCGCGCCCGGCCTGCCCGCCATCGAGCTGCCCGATGCGCGTCTGGTCACCGGTTCAGCGGTAGACGACGCCAGGCAAAGGGTCACACGGACGGCTCGGCCGCGTCCAGGTGGTGGATCACACCCTCGGCTCCCGCCCACCGGGCCAGGAGTTCGTCGTCGTGGGTGATGGCCAGGATCGCGGCGCCGCTGTCCGCCCGATACGCCTCCAGGCAGGCGACCAGGTGCGCCTGCGTGGACGCGTCGAGCATCGTGGTCATCTCATCGCAGATCACGTAGCGGGGGCGTAGTGCGAGGGTGCGGGCAACGCAGGCGCGCTGGAGCTGTCCGTCGGACACCTCGTGCGGCCTGCGGGTGAGCAGGTCGGGGGTCAGGCCCATCTCCTCGGCCAATTCGTCGGCCCTGACGGGGCGGCGGCCGGTCGCGCGCAGGGGCTCGGCGATGATCTCGCGCAGGGTGAAGCGGGGGTCGACGGCGAGCCGGGGCTGCTGGAAGATCAGCCCGACGCGGACGCGCAGGTCCCGGCCCGCCCGGTTGCGCCAGCGACGTACCTCGGTGCCGTCGATGGTCACCCGGCCGGTGACGGGCTTCTGGAGAAGGCCGAGCACGCGGGCGAAGGTGGACTTGCCGCATCCACTAGGCCCGGCGAGTCCGGTGAGGGTCCCGGGCCGTAACGTGATCGCGGCGTCATGGAGCACACGACGGCGGCCGTAGGTGACGGTGACGTCTTCAGCGTGAAGCATGGCTCTCCAGAGGGTGGTGACAGGCGACCCCTGCGGCTACGCCCGACAAACGGGGCACGCTTTCGCAGGCGGCGCCGGCGCGGGCGCAGCGAGGACGAAAGGCGCACCCGGCGGGCAGGTCGGTGAGCTCCGGAGGCCGACCGGGAATCGCCGTGAAACTCCGGGACGGCAAGGCGTCCAGCAGGCCCGCGGCGTACGGGTGGCGAGGACCGGCGAAGAACTCCCCCGCCGGGGCTAGCGACACGATCCGCCCGGCGTACATGACGGCGACGTGGTCGGCCACCTGCTCGGCGGCCCGTAGGTCGTGGGTGATGAGCAGGACGGCGCGGCCGTCGTCGGCCAGCCGCCGCAGCTCGGCCATGGTCGCGTCGACCAGAGGACGGTCCAGCCCGCTGGTCGGCTCGTCGGCGATGACGAGCCAAGGATCTCCGGCCAGGGCGATCGCGTTGACCACGCGCTGCGCCATGCCGCCGGAGAGCTGGTGCGGGTACAGGTCCAGGTCCTGGGGACGAAGGCCCGCCCGCGCGGCCAGGTCGTCCGCCGTGGCGGGGTTGCCCAGCTCGCGCATCGCCTCGGTGAGCTGGGCGCGCGCGGTGCGTACGGGGGTGAGGTGCGTGGCGGGGCTCTGCGGGACGAGCCCGATGCGGCGTCCGCGTACCGTACGGGCCAGCAGCCGCTCCGGCGCGCCGATCAGCTCCACGGGCGGGGCGTCGCCGGTCTCCAGCCGTGCGGATCCGGCGACGGTGGCGTTGGCGGGGAGCAACCCGAGCAGCGCGTGGGCCATGACCGACTTGCCGCAGCCGGACTCCCCGACCAGAGCCAGGCATTCCCCCTGTTCCACCATGAAGTGCGCGTCGGTGACGGCGTGCACCGCGGCGCCGGGGAGGTGAAAGCGGACCGTCAGCCCTGCGACGCGCAGGCGGGATCCGGCGAGGCTGGTCATAGCTGGAGCTCCGATCGCCGGCGAGGGTTGACGCGATCCCGCCAGTACTGGGCCAGGGAGGAGATCGCCAGCGTGGGCAGGAGGATGAACAGGCCAGGGAACAGCGAGGCCCACCAGTTGCCGGCGAGCAGCGACCGCGCCCCGTCGTTGATCATGTTGCCGAGTGAGGCGAGGTGGGGCGGCAGGCCGAGGCCGAGGAAGCTGAGCGCCGTCTCGTGCCAGATCGCGTGCGGGACCATCAGC
Organism: Sphaerisporangium viridialbum; assembly: GCF_049674955.1. GTDB lineage: Bacteria > Actinomycetota > Actinomycetes > Streptosporangiales > Streptosporangiaceae > Sphaerisporangium > Sphaerisporangium viridialbum. Next base: position 6,161,348 of record NZ_CP187232.1, read on the forward strand.
ACCGCCGCCAGCGCGACGTGCGGCGTCAGGTGCGGCAGCAGATGCCTGCGTACGATCCGCAGCCTGCCCGACCCCCCGGAGATGGCCGCGTCCACGAACGGGCGGGCGCGCAGGGTCAGGACCTCGGAGCGGACGATCCGGGCCGCGGTCATCCAGTGGGTGAGCGCGACCGAGACCACGACGGCAGTGGCGCTCGGCGAGAACAGCGCCACGATGAAGATGCCGAACAGCAGGTGCGGCACGGAGTTGAACCCGTCGACGACCCGCATGAGGATCCGGTCGGTGACGCCGCCGGCCGCGCCCGCCACCAGGCCGGCCAAAGTGCCGATCGTGACCGACACCAGCGCCGCCGCCAGACCGACCAGCAGCGAGACGCGCAGGCCGTAGATCGCGCGCAACAGCACGTCGCGTCCCACCTCGTCGGTGCCGAACGGGTGCGCGAGACTCGGCGGAAGTGAGGCGAGACGCAGGTCTACCAGTTGCTGGTCGAGCCGGGCGACGATCGGCACGATGAGCACGGCCAGGCCGAGCGTCACGAGCGCGCCGACCGCGAGCAGATGGGAGCGGCCTCGGCGAGGTCCGGCCCGCCCGATGTTCGTCTGGGCCGTCATCAGCTCACCCCCACGACCCGTACCCGCGGGTCGGCGACGACGTAGGCGGTGTCGGCGAGCAGGTTGCCCGCGACCACTGCGAGCGTGGCCAGCAACGTGAGCGCGGCGAGCAAGGGGAAGTCGGCCGCGAGCGCCGCCTGGACGGACGCGGAGGCGACACCGGGCCAGGAGAAGACCGTCTCGACCAGGATCGCGCCGGTGACGAGCTCGGGGATGCGGGCGCCCAGCAGCGTGATGAACGGCAGCAGCGCCGAGCGCAGGGCGTGCCGGATGAGCACGGTCCGTTCCCGCAGGCCGCGGGCGCGGGCGCCGATGACGTAGTCCTCCCGCAGGGTCGTGATCAGCGATTCCCGGACGAACAGCAGCAGCCAGGAGGACTGTGAGAACGCCAGGACGGCCACCGGCAGCACCATGTGCCGCAGCACGTCCCCCGGCTCCACCGCCCCGGACGCAGCGTCGGTCAGCCCACCCGCGGGCAGCCAGCGCAACTTCACCGCGAACACCCAGATCACGATGAGCGCGGTCCAGAAGACCGGCGCGGCCTCGTTGGCATAGGCGGTGCCGGTGATCAGCCGGTCGGTCCACGAGCCCTGGTGCCAGGCGGCCACGGCGCCCACGACCAGGCTCGCGGCGAGCATGAGCAGCACGGCGCAGCCGGCCGCGAGCAGGGTCCAGCCGAGCCGCTCGCCGATCACTTCGGCGACCGGGCGGTGCATGCTGCGCGATTCACCGAAGTCGCCGCGCAGCAGGTTGCCGAGCCAGGTCAGGTACTGCTCGGCCACCGGCCGATCCAGGCCCCAGGACTCCCTGATCTGCCTGGCGATCTCCGGGCTCGTCGTCAGCGCGCGGTCCCCGAGGTATTGCCGTACCGGGTCGAAGGGCGACGCCTTGGCCAGCGCGAACATGCCCACGGTGACCATCAGGAGCAACGGGACGGTGAACGCCAGCCGCCAGGCCACCATCCGGATCAGCGCACGCGTCATGCGCCCGGCTTCCATTCGGCGAGGTTGCGGAAGAGCCCGGCGGTGGCGTGCTCGTGCGCCTCGACACCGGGCGTGATGCCCGTCCACGCCCCTCGGACGACGTACACGTGCTTGAGGTAGACGAGGTACACCCACACCGCGTCGTCGTGGATCCGCTGTTGGAAGGCGTCGTACGCGTGCTTGCGCGCCGCCGGGTCAGACTGCTCCCGTCCCTTCTCCAGCAGCGCGTCCACCTCCGGCACTTTGTAGTGGCCGGGGTTGAAGAAGCCCTGGCCCGAGAAGGCGGAGTGGAACAGCTCGAAGTTGGTGTAGTCCGGGTCGAACGGGCTTCCGTATCCCATGACCAGGGCGTCCTTGGCCATCCGGGTCTCGATGGCGTCCCAGTCCAGCCCGGCCAGCCGTACGTCGACGCCCAGCTTCTTGGCGTCCGAGGTGAACGCGAGCGCGAGCTCCTTGCGCAGCGAGTCCCCCGCCGGATACATCAGCGTGAAGCTCGCCGGCACGCCATCCTTACGGCGGATCCCGTCGGGGCCGGGCTTCCAGCCGGCCTCCTCCAGCACCCGCACCGCGCCCGCCCGGTCGGGCGTGGGCGAGCCGTCGACGGCCGGGTTGTGCCAGGTGGTGTCCGGCGCGATCGGCCCGAACGCCGGGCGTCCCGCCCCGGCCAGGATGGTGTTCACCATCGCCTCACGGTCCAGCCCGAGGCTCAGGGCCTGGCGGATCGCCCTGTCCCCGGTCACGGGCGCGTCCAGCGGAAACATCGCACCGCGGTAGTCGGCGCTCGGCGCCTGGTACACGGTCACGCCCGCCTGACCGTTGAAACGGGCGGCGGCCTTGGGCGGCAGCTCGGTGGCGTCGAACTCGCCCGCCGCCATGCGGGTAGCGCGCACGTTGTCGTCGGTGGCGTACGCCATGACCAGCCGCTTGATCTCCGGGGCGCCGCCCCAGTACCCCGGGTTCGCCTCCAGCACCACCTTGTCGCCGGGCGTCCAGGAGACGAGGCGGTACGGTCCCGTGCCGACGGGCTTGGTGTTGAACCCGGCCTTGTCCAGGCTCTGCCCGTCGAGCAGATGCCGTGGGACGATGCCCAGTGTGGCGCGCTGGAGGATCGGCGCGTACGGGTACCTGAGGTGGAACACCACCGTGGCGGGGTCCTTGGCCTCGACGGACTCGATGGCGGCATAGTCACCGCGGATCGTCGAGTTGTTCTTCGCGTCCAGCACGGCCTGATAGGTGTACGCGACGTCCGCGCTGGTCAACGGCGTCCCATCGTGGAACTTCACCCCTTGGCGCAGGGTGAAGACGATGGTCGTGCCGGTGGCCTCGGGCAGCCGCTCGGCCAGCGCCGGCTTCAACGTCAGGTCGGCGTTCCGGGTGACCAGCCCGTCGAACAGCAATGACCCTCCGTCGGGCGAATAGCCGAGCACGGGGTTGAGCGTGTCCGGTTCCGAGCCGAGCCCGAGAACGAACGTGTCAGGCGGCATCTCCTCCGTTCCTGGGGCTGACGGCCTTCCGCAAGCGGAAAGGACGAGAACCCCCAGGAGTGCGGCTATCTGGACGAAACCGGCGCGGGTGAGCTTCATGGGGCGAAGGTAGAACGAGATCGATCCCTATTGCAAGGTACTTGCAGTTGCCAAATGATGGCTAGAGCATGACCGATAGAACGCGGGTCAGCGGTCACGGCTCGGCCCGGCGAGCAGGTCACGGTAGGTGGCGGAGCGAGTCAGGAGGTCGACGTGCGAGCCGATGTCGACGACCCGGCCTTCGCTGAGCAGGACGACCGTGTCGGCCGTGCGCAGGGTGGAGGGACGGTGGGCGACGATGAGCGTGGTGTGCTCGCCCGGGCCGCGCGCAGGGCCTCGTCGATAGCGGCCTCGCTCTCGTCGAAGTTGGACACGGCCTCGTCCAGTGAGCTGCCTCGATCGGTGGACGACTTCACCGGTCGTGCCGCCGAGCTGGCCTGGGCGGACGACTTCGTGCACGCCGGCGATATGCCGGGGGCCGCCGGGGTCGCGCTCGTCACCGGCGCGGCCGGTCTGGGCAAGACCACCTTCGCCGTTCGCGCCGCCCATATGCTGCGGCCGAGTTTTCCGGATGGGATGTTCTTCGTCGACCTGTTCGGCATGTCCGCCCAGCCGCTCACGGTCGATGACGCCCTGATGCAACTGCTGCGTGCGCTCGGCACCGCCGATCGGCCGATGCCCCCCGACCCGCTGGAGCGCGCCTCGTTATACCGGTCGCTGTTACGGGAGCGGCGTGTTCTGGTTGTGCTGGACAACGCCGGGTCGGAGGAGCAGGTACGCCCGCTCCTGCCCGGTGGCGGCCCGAGCAGAGCGCTCGTGACGAGCCGGCGGCTGCTGGCCGGTTTGGAGGGGGTGCACCGGCTGAGTCTCGGCCCGTTGCCGCCGGTGGAAGCCGCTGAGTTGCTGACCGGGATTAGCGCCCTCGGCACCTGCCTTCGCGACGCCGGGCACTACGCCGAGGCACTGGAGCAGTACCTCGACTTGTGGGGCCTGCTGAACGACGACCAGTTGGGGATTACGCCGAGCATCGCGGCGTTCACCCGCCCAATCGCGCTTGCCCGCGTCGGTGAATGTCTGGGATTACTCGGCCACCGGACCGAAGCGATCATCAAGCTTACCGAGGCGATCAGCCTCATGGAGCAGGCTCAGTTGCCCGTCCCGCAGGCCCGCTCCCTGGAGACCCTGGCGGCCTTGCTGGCCGACGAGGGCCGAACCGGCGAGAGCCGCCGAGCGTACGCGCGGGCGGCCGAGGTGTACGAGGCCATCGGCGACGCCGACGCGAGCAGCCGCTGCCACGACCTGGCGAACGCCGCACCCTGACAGTTCCGCGCTACTTCTGCGTCCTGTTCTGCGTTGCCGGGCCGCGCGCGGGCTACTTGGATGGAGTGCGCAGGGACAGGCGTTGGGGCCTGTCCACCCAGGTCAGGAGCGACCATGACAACCATCAAGAACATCGTGCTCGTACACGGTGGCTTCGTGGACGGATCCGGCTGGCAGGGCGTCTACGACGAGCTGACCAGGGACGACTTCCGCGTCCACATCGTGCAGAACCCGACGCTGTCGCTGGAGGACGACGCCGCGGTGACCCGCCGGGTCCTCGACGGCCTCGACGGCCCGGCCGTCCTGGTCGGCCACTCCTACGGCGGGGTCGTCATCAGCGAGGCAGGCACCCACCCCAACGTCGCCTCACTGGCGTACATCGCGGCCTTCGCCCCCGACAAGGGCGAATCGGTCAACACCCTCATCGCCGACCCGCCGCCCGGCGCGCCGGTGCCGCCCATCCTCCCGCCCGTGGAGGGCTTCCTCTTCCTTGACCGCGACAAGTTCGCCGCCTCGTTCGCCGCCGACCTGCCCGACCAGGTGGCCGCGTTCATGGCCGACGCGCAGGTCCCCTGGGGCGTGGACGCGCTCGGCGGTACGGTCACCGAGCCGGCCTGGCGGCACAAGCCCAGCTGGTACCTGGTGGCCACCGAGGACCGCATGATCCCGCCGCCCGCCCAGCGCAGCATGGCCGAGCGCGCCGGCGCGTTCGTCGTCGAAGCCATCGGCAGCCACGCGGTCTACGTCTCCCAGCCCGCCGCGGTCGCCGATCTCATCCGCCAGGCCGCGGCCTGATGGAATTCGCCACGAGCGAAGTGCTCGCGCTGGTCGCGGAGGGGCTGTCCCACCGCGACCGGCGCGGCTCGGCCGAAGACCACCGTCCGGACGTTGCCGGGGGTACGGTGTGAGCATCATTCTCGTAGCTATGCCCGCCCTCGTGGGACGAGACGCCGAACTGCGCGACCTGCTGGCGCTGCTGGACGGCGCGAAGGACGGCGGCGGCGCGCTCGTGTTGAGCGGCGCGGCGGGCGTCGGCAAGTCGGCGTTGCTCGAGGCCGCCATGGCCGAGGCCACCGCCAGGGGCGCGCGCGTGCTGACCGTGACCGGCGTGCCCGCGCAAGGCCAGGTCCCGTACGAGGGTCTGCGCAGGCTGCTCGCGGGGACCGGGCTCGTGCCCGGCGACCTCGCGGGCGGGCCGCTGCGCGCCGCGATGTCCGTGCTGCACCGGCTGTCCGCGCTGGCGGGCGATTCGCCTGTGGTGCTCGCCGTCGAGGACGCGCACTGGCTGGACGAGCCGAGCTGGGAGGCGCTCGCGTTCGTCGGCCGCCGGTTGCGCTCGGACGCCGTCGTGCTGCTGGCGACCCTGCGCGACGACGCCGACGCGCAGGCCAGGCTCGCCGCGTCGGGACTGCCCGCGTTGACGGTGCCGCCGCTGAGCGATCAGGCGGCGGCGGAGCTGGTGGCGCGGGTGGCGCCCGAGCTGGGCATCGCACTCCGTGCCCGCGTACTGGCTGAGGCGGCGGGCAACCCGCTCGCGCTGATGGAGTTCGCCGCGCTGGCGTCCAGGCAGGACCAGGAGATGCTCGCGTCGAGCAGGCTGCCCCTGACGGAGCGGCTGGAGCGCGCGTTCGCCCAGGCGCTGGCCGCGCTGCCCACCGACACCAGGACCCTGGCGCTCGTCGCCGCCGTCAACGAGGACGACGCGATCGAGGAGAACACGAGGGCCGCGTCCCTGCTGGCGGGCGCGCCGATCGGGGCGACCGCGCTGGTCCCCGCGACCCGGGCGGGGCTGGTCATGGCCGACGCCGTACGCGTCAGGTTCCGGCACCCGCTGATCAGGTCAGCGATCGTCCAGGCGGCCGGGGCCGACCTGCTACGCGACGCGCACGCCGCCCTCAGCGCCATCCTGCCCGATGACGACGACCGCAGGATCTGGCACCGGGCTGCCGCCGCGGCCTCCCACGACGACGACATCGCAGACGGGCTCGCCGCCGCCGCGCTGCGCGCCGAAGGCAGAGGCGCGTCGGGGCGTGCGCTGGAGGCGCTGGAGCGCGCCGCCTACCTCACCGCCGACCCGGCCCGCCGGGGCACGCGGCTGGTCGACGCGGCCCTGATGGCCTTCGACCTAGGCGACCGCGCCGCCCTCGAACGCCTCGTCGGCCGCGCGGAGGACGCCGACCTCGCGCCGATCGATCGGTCCAGGCTCACCTACTTCCGCGACGTCGCCCTGCATTTCGTGTGGACCGGCGTGGACCGGCTGTCCGACCTCGGCGAGTTCCTCGACGAGATGCGCGCACGTGACGGCTCGGAGTTCGCGCTGCGCTGGCTGGCCGGGGTCAGTATGCGCTGGTTCTTCGCCAACCCCACGTGGGAGAGCCGCGCGCCCGTGCTCGATGCGATCGAACGGCTGGCCGTACCCAACGACGACCCGCAGATCGTCGCGTCGCTCGCGGTGATCGCCCCGGTGGAGCGCGGCCGGCGGGTGCTGGCCAGGCTCCACGCGCTGAGCACGGCGAGCTGGGTCAGCCCGCGTAACCTGCAACTGCTGGGCATGGCGGCGAACGCGATCGGCGCCTTCCCCTTGGGCGCGCGGCTGTACGCGGAGGCGGTCGCGGGGTTGCGGGCGCGGGGGCCGTTCGGATCGCTCGCGCAGTCGCTCGTCGGGCAGGCGACGTCGGCCGCCCGGCTCGGCGACACCCGGTTTGGGATCATCGCCGCAGCCGAGGCCAGAGAGCTGGCCATGGAGACCAGGCAGCCACAGTGGGTGCTCACCGTGGACGCCGCATCCGCCGAGATCCACGCGCTGCGCGGCGCGACGGACGAGGCGCGTGGCCTCGCCGCGCACGCCGAACGGGCGTTCATGTCGGCGGGCGCGTACCCGATGCTGGCCCTGGTGCAGCTCGCGAGGGGGGCCGCCGAGCTGGCCGACGGGACCTTCGACGCGGCCTGGGACGCGCTGCGCCCGATCTTCAACCCGAGCGAGGTCAGCTACAACCAGAACATGCGGCTGTGGGCACTGCCGCACCTGGCGGAGGCTGCCCTGCTCAGCGGACGGCAAGCGGAGCTGCGCGTGGTCGCCGACGGACTGACCCCCATGATCGAGGAGAGCGGGTCGCCGGTCGGGCAGGTCGCGCTCGCCTACGTCAGGGCCGTCACCGCGCCAGACGAGACCGCCGAGGAACTGTTCGCGCAGGCGCTCCGCGACGACCTGGTCGGCTGGCCGTTCGAACGGGCGCGACTGCGGCACGCGTGGGGCGCGTGGCTGCGCCGCCAGCGCCGCGCCGCCGAGGCCAGGGCGCCGCTGCGCGCGGCGGCCGAGGTCTTCGACGCCCTCGGTGCGGTGCCCTGGTCGGAGCGCGCGCTGCGCGAGCTGAGGGCGAGCGGCGAGCGAATCCGCCGCAAGCACGACACCCGCGACCGGCTCACCGCCCAGGAGCTCCAGATCGCGCAGCTCGTCGCGGATGGCCTGACCAACCGGGACATCGGTCAGCGGCTGTTCGTCTCGCCCCGCACGGTCAGCACGCACCTGTCGCGCATCTTCCCCAAGCTCGGCATCACCACGCGCGGCGAGCTGAGCCGTCTCATGACCGCGCGCGACGGCGATTACATCATTTGACGTACGCGAAGCCAGCCGCCCGGTTTCTACCGTAAGAAGCGTTCCACCACCCTTCTCCCTCGAAGAGGAGCGACATGATCCGCAACATCGTGCTCGTACACGGCGGCTTCGTTGACGGCTCCGGCTGGCAGGCCGTCTACGACCTGCTCGTCGCCGACGGCTTCCGCGTGTCGGTCGTGCAGAACCCGACGCTGTCGCTCGACGGTGACGTCGCCGCGACCCGTCAGATCCTCGACGCGCTCGACGGCCCCGCCGTACTCGTCGGTCACTCCTACGGCGGCGTCGTGATCAGCGAGGCCGGCACCCATCCCAACGTCGCGGCGCTCGCCTACATCGCGGCCTTCGCCCCCGACAAGGGCGAGTCGGTCAACACGCTCATCGCCGACCCGCCGCCCGGCGCGCCCGTCCCGCCGATCCTGCCCCCGGTGAACGGATTCCTCTTCCTCGACCGGGACAAGTTCGCCGCGTCGTTCGCGGGGGATCTGCCGGCCGACCAGGCGGCGTTCATGGCCGACTCGCAGGTCCCGTGGGGCGTGGACGCGCTCGGCGGCGCGGTCACCGAACCCGCGTGGCGCGGCAAGCCGTCCTGGTACCTGGTGGCGACCGACGACCGGATGATCCCGCCACCCGCCCAGCAGGCCATGGCACAGCGCGCCGGGGCGACCGTGGCGCAGACGCCGGGCAGCCACTCGGTCTACCTGTCGCAGCCCACCGCGGTCGCCGACCTCATCCGCCAGGCCGCCGCCTGACCAGGAGTCCAGCCATGGCGGCGCTCGGCCTGAGAGGCCGTGCCGTACAGGCCGGGCGCCGCTCCCTGATCAGCCCCCACCAGTTCATCGGAGACAGACATGCATGCTCGTTCCGCCTTGCCGCGACGTACGGTGCTCGCCGTCGCTGCCGGTGGCTTGGCAGCCGCGCTTCTCGCCGTGCCGTCCGCGTCCGCGGCCGCCGCGCGCCATGACACCTCTTCTACGGCCAAGCCCACAATCGTGCTGGTGCATGGTGGCTTCGCCGACGCCTCCGGCTGGAACGGCGTGATCCCCAAGCTTCAGGAGAAGGGCTATCCGGTCTTGGCGCCGGCCAACCCGCTGCGCGGCCTGCCCACTGACGCGCCGTACATCGCCAGTGTCCTGAAGTCGATCGAGGGGCCGATCGTGCTGGTCGCCCACTCCTACGGCGGAGCCGTGATCACCAACGCCGCCGTCGGCATTCCCAACGTCAAGGCGCTGGTCTACATCGCCGCGATGGCACCCGACGAGGGCGAGACCCTCGCCGAGCTGTTCGCGAAGTATCCCGGCAGCCAGATCCCCGACGCCGTCCGGGAGGTGCCCTTCGCCAACGCGGACGGCAGCACCGGCGTCGACCTGTACCTCAAGCCGGACAAGTTCCGCAGCGCGTTCGCCGCCGATCTGCCCGTCTCCACCACTCGCCTCATGCAGGCCGGCCAGCGTCCGTTCGCCGCCTCTTCCTACACCGACAAGACCACCGGAGCCGCCTGGCGCACCATCCCCTCCTGGGCGCTGGTGGCCACCAAGGACAAGGCCATCCCGCCTGCCCTGGAGCGCTTCTTCTACAAGCGCGCCAAGTCCCATGTCTACGAGACGGCCGCCTCGCACGTGCCGATGATCAGCCAGCCGGGCCTGGTGACCCGCATCATCCAGGACGCCGCTCGTGCCGTCAGCTGAACTGGAGACCGTCCGCGGGCGGGTGCGGGTAGATGAGCTGAAGACGGTCCTGATGCACGAGCACGTGTTCGTGACGACGCCGGAGATCCAGCTCAACTACCCGCACCTGTGGCAGGAGGACGAGCAGATCGCCGGCGCGGTGAGCAGGCTCACCGCGTTGAAACAGGCCGGGGTGGACACGATCGCCGACCCGACCGTGATCGGGCTGGGCCGCGACGTCGCCCGCATCGCCAAGGTCAACGCCCTGGTCGACATCAACATCATCGTGGCGACCGGGATCTACACCTACACCGACGTCCCGCACTTCTTCCGGTACCACGGCCCGGGAACACTGCTCGGCGGTGACGAGCAGATGGTGTCGATGTTCGTCCAGGACCTGACCGAAGGCATCGCCGGAACCCAGATCAAGGCCGCCTTCCTCAAATGCGCACTGGAAGGAGACCTGACTCCCGGCGTCGAACGGGTGCTGCGGGCCGTGGCCGAAACGCACAAGCGCACCGGAGCACCGATCACCGTGCACACCAATCCGATTAGGCGCACCGGGCTGCTGGCGCAGCGGATCCTTCAAGAGGAAGACGTCGACCTCGGCGCGGTGGTGATCGGGCACAGCGGTGACACCACCGACCTGGACTACCTGCACAAGCTGATCGACAACGGCTCGTATGTGGGGATGGACCGGTTCGGCCTGGACATCCTGCTGCCCGACGACCAGCGCGTGGCCACCGTCGCCACCCTCGCCGAGCGGGGCCTGGCCGAGCGGATGATGCTCTCGCACGACGCCTCCTGCCATATCGACTGGTTCCCACCCGGCGTCCGTGAACAGATCGCACCGAACTGGCACTTCACCCACATCCACCACACGGTCCTTCCGGCACTACGCCACGCCGGGGTGACCGACCACCAGATCGACGTGATGCTCATCGACAACCCGCGCCGCTACTTCAGCCCACGCTCCACCGCCTGAGCGCTGCCCCGGGACAACCCCGGGGGCAGCACCGTCGAGCGCGCGTGGGTCGATCCCATGCGCGCGGCCGAACGGCCCTTCGACGTCCTCGACATGCTAGGCGGCATCACCACGCCGACCCTGATCATCAGCGGCGCTCACGACTTCATCTGCGGACCCGGATGGGGGTGGCTCCTGCACGAGAGCATCGCCGACTCCCGGTTCGTCCTCCTCGAAGGCAGCGGCCACCTGGGGCACATCGAACAGCCCGACACGTTCGCCTCCGCCATCACCCGATTCACGCGCGAAGCCACCCAGACAGCCACGAGCTGTACGTGACGCAGGGGCTGCACCACGCTCATGTATGTGGAGGGCGAGCGCGCCGGCGACCTGGAACCGCGACCGCGCCGCGACATCCCCCCTGCGCGAGATCCTCTATGGCAGATGCGTCGCGGTGGATAGCCCGTAGTTGACGCCGGTGAGGTGTTCGGACAGCCGCCACAGCCGATTGGCGGTTACGGTGTCACGGATAGCGCGCTCACGGGTACGGCGTATCGGCTCGCCACGCAGCTGCAAGGGGCCGTCGGGCACGACGTAGCTGCCTCCCGGCAGATGTGGGACGGTGGCCGCGTACAGGGAAGTCTTCGCCCCTTCCGAGGTTGGGCGGAATGTCGCACGCACGAGCAGGCGGACGCTGGTCGCGTACAGGCGCCCTCTGCTGCTGTTGGCACCGCCGGTGAGGACGTTGGTACGGGTGAGCCCCGGGGCGACGGCCATGCTGCGCAGTCTCAGCCCTGCGGCGTCGGCCCGGCGTTGCAGTTCCATGGCGAAGTAGAGGTTGGCCCGCTTGGACTGCACGTAGGCGAACGCTGTGCGGTAGGCGCGTTCGGCGTTGAGGTTGTCCAGGTCGAAGCGGGCAAAGCGCTGCCCCTCGCTGCTGACGGTGACCACGCGTGGATCGGATGCGGCCAGTAGATGAGGTAGGAGAAGGCCGGTCAAGGCGAAGGTACCCAGGTGGTTGATGCCGAACTGGGACTCGAATCCGTCCGTGGTCACAGCGTACGGCACCATCGCGAAGCCAGCGTTGTTGATCAGCAGATCCAGCCGGTCGTACTCCCACTCTGCGGCGAACTGGCGGATGGAGGCCAGGCTGGCCAGGTCCACACAGCGCAGTTCCAGACGCGCGCGGGGAACCTCGTCCTGCATGCGGGTGAGAGCGGCTTGGCCGCGTTCGGGATCGCGGCAGGCCAACACGACGTGGGCGCCGCGGCGGGCCAGTTCGCGGGCCGTGACGAAGCCGATGCCGCTGTTGGCTCCGGTCACCACCGCCATCCGTCCGGACTGGTCGGGTATGGCGCGCAGGGTCCAAGGGGGAAGCTTCCGCATGATTGCCACCTCAAGAGGACACGAACAAGACGTATCGCAACTCGGAGTTGCGATAAATTGATCCTGTCATCCGTCCTCCGAATATCGCAACTTGGAGTTGCATTGGAGTTTGATCAGCCCGCAGCCCGGCCAATAGGTCGTGGCACCAAGGTCCGCGCTGCGGTCCACGCTGCCACGCTCGCCGAGCTCGTCGACAAGGGCTACGCCGCGCTGACCATCGAGAGCGTCGCCCAGCGCGCCGGAGTCCACAAGACGACGGTGTACCGGCGCTGGAAGGATCGCGAGAGCCTGCTCGCTGACGCTCTGGCCGAGCACATGGCGAAGGACATCCCCATCCCCGACACCGGCGCGATCGACACCGATCTTCGAGCACTGGCCTACTCGCTGGTCCAGTCGTTCACCGGCCTGACCGGGCAGGCGATCCTTGCCGCTATGTTCACCGGCGCAGCCCACGTACCGGAGATCGCCGCAGCCCGAAGCCGTGTCTTCGGCGATCGGCTCGCCAGAGCCGAGCCCATGGTGACGCGTGCCATCGAGCGGGGCGAGCTGTCCGCCGATACCGATCCCGCCGAACTCCTCAAGGCCCTTGCCGCGCCGATCTACCTGCGCCTGCTCATCACCGCCGACCCGGTCGACGACGCGGCCGCCGAACAGGCAGTGAGAATCACGCTCGCCGCCGCCCATGCCGGCGCCCTCCGGCCAGCAGGTCACGGCAATCCAGCGGGATGAGCATGCCGATGCCTGCTCTGGCAATGGGTCCGAAGGATGGCGGTAGTCGGCCATCAGGTCGGTGGCACGCCGACGCCTCCGCCTGAAGCGGTGCTGACATCCCGGTCGTCTGCCGGTAGGCGGCCGGTCCCGTCGGGACCCCCTGCGGCGCGGACGGCGCGGGCGCCCGCCGCACGCAGGTACGCCAGCAGCTCCGGCGGCTCGTGCACCTGGAACTCGCAGCCGAGCATGAGCAGCCGCGAGGCCAGCCACTCCAGGGTGTCGGCGCGCCCGTGCAGGCGGCAGCTGTGCTCGTCGATCGGCTGGACGTCGCCCGGGGCGGTGCCGAGTCGCTGCGCCACCTGGCCGGCCGGAAGACGCAGGGTCGCCAGCACCTCGTAGGTGGGTGCCGGCGAGTACAGCCTGTCGGTGATGAAGGCGGCCGCGTCCTGATCGGGCGGCTCACGGGGCGGGACCCGCACGCCGGTCGGCCGCGGATCACTGATTCGGTCGACGCGGAAGGTCCGCCAATCGTCGCGATCGTTGTCGTAGGCCAGGAGGTACCAGCGGCGTGCGGCCGCCACCAGACGGTACGGCTCGACCAGGCGTCTGGTCTCGCTCCCGTCACCCGTCTGATAGGCGAACCGCAGGCGTTCGCGGTTGGCGGCGGCGCCGGCGAGCACGGTCAGGTTCTGCGGATCAACGCTCGGCCCGTTCCCGGTCAGTATCGGGACCAGGGCTGCGGCCAGCGCGACGACCCGGTGCCGCAGCCGGGACGGCAGCACCTGCTCCAGCTTGGCCAGGGCCCGCACAGACGCCTCCTCCATGCCGTCCACCGGAGTCCCGGCCGCCATGCGCAGGCCGACCGCGATGGCCACCGCCTCCTCATCGTCCAGCAGCAACGGTGGCATGGCCTTACCCGCGGCGAGCCGGTAGCCGCCCACCGCCCCCATCGTCGCCCGCACCGGATAACCCAGCTCACGCAGGCGATCGACATCCCGGCGGATCGTACGGGGGCTGACCCCCAGGCGCCCGGCCAGCTCGCTGCCGGGCCATTCGCGCGGGGTCTGCAACAGGGATAGCAGTTTGAGCAGTCGTGCGGGGGTGTCGCTCATGGGGTCCATCATGCCCGGCCATATGGGACAGGAACTGACCTACACGCTTCCTACTCTCGCTCATGTCACCGCGACGCACCACCCGGGCCTGCCGGGAACGACGTGGCGGGATCCCGCCCGCCGCGCGGCGGGCGTACCCACTGAGGAGAGTCATGAGCACCGAGGTCCGCCCCTTCCGCATCGATATCCCCCAGGCAGACCTGGACGAGCTGCGCCACCGGCTGGCCCGCACCCGGTGGCCCCGGCAGCTGCCCGGCGAGGAATGGAGCCGGGGCGTCCCCGCCGACTATCTCAAGGACCTGGCCGAATACTGGCGCAGCGGATACGACTGGCGCCGGCACGAGGCGCGGCTGAACGAGTTTCCGCAGTTCATGACCGAGATCGACGGCCAGGACATCCACTTCCTGCACGTGCGTTCCCCCGAGCCCGACGCCCTGCCGCTCATCCTCACCCACGGCTGGCCGAACTCGTTCGTGGAGTTCACCGACCTCATCGGCCCCCTCACCGATCCTCGCGCGCACGGCGGCGACCCGTCTCAGGCGTTCCACGTCGTCGTGCCGTCGGTGCCCGGGTTCGGGTTCTCCGCGCCGCCGCGCGAGACCGGCTGGAACGCCACGCGCGTGGCGCGGATCTGGGCGGAGCTGATGCACCGCCTCGGATACGACCGCTACGGAACCCAGGGCGGGGACTTCGGCGCGTACGTCGCCCCGGAAGTCGCCAAGGTCGCCCCGGATCACGTGATCGGCGTCTACGTCATCAGCGGGCTCGGCTTCCCCACCGAAGACGACGTTCCCGAGATGACCGACGACGAGCGGGCAGCCTACGCGCAGCTTCAGAAGCAGGACTGGATGAGCGGCGTGGACCATCATGGGCTGCTGCGCGCGGCACCCCAGACCTTCGCCTACGGATGGCACGACTCCCCGGTCGCCGCACTGGCCTGGATGACGCAGAAGTTCAAGGAGTTCACCACCGCCGCGAAACCGCCGGAGCAGGTGATCGATCGCGACCTGATCCTCACCAACGTGAGCCTCTACTGGCTCACCGGGACGCTGGGAACCTCATCCTGGCCCTACTACGACAGCACGGGCTTCGGCTGGCCGGAGGGTCAGACGGCGGCGCCGACCGGCGTGTACAGCGGACCGCCCGGAATCCGCCGGCTCGCCGAACGACACAACACCATCGTTCACTGGCCGGAAGGCAATCCAGGCGGCCACCACTTCGTCGCCATGGAGCAGCCCGATCACGTCGCCGCCGACATCCGCGAGTTCTTCGGCAAGGTCCGCTGACCTTCGCCCGCGGCCGCGTCCCGTCACTTCCCCGCGGCCAGGTCGCGATCCACGATCACCGCCACCTTGCCCGGTACGCCACGGCCCGCCTTCAGCGAATGCAGTCCCGCATTGATCGCCTCGACGGTGCTGTCGATGGTCTGACTGACGTGCGGGACCACAAGCCCCTGCGTCGCCCACTCCATCGCCAGGGCCATCCCGCACTGGAGAAAGGCATGCGCCTCGCTGTCGAGCGTGGCGGGTTCGGAGAAGTAGCGCAGCAGATTGACGTTGACATGCTTGGCGCCCCGCTCGGCCAGGATGGCATCCACCGGGCTGTGCGTTTCCATCAAGCGTGTCGTCTTGCCGGGGCCGACGCCGAGCACGATCCAGCTGCCGCCCCGCCGGACGGTCTTCGCGGTCTCGACAAAGCCCTGCTCGCTGTAGGTGGCGTCGAAGACGAGGTCAACGCCCCGCCTACTGGTCAGCTTCGCGATTTCGGCGGCGATGTCGTCGCGCTTGTAATTGAAAATGTGATGGGCGCCGGACTGCCGGGCCAGCGCCATCGATTGCGGCGTGCTGCCGCTGCTGATGACTAGTCCGGCCCCCAGGGCACGCGCCGCCATCTGCACGGCGAGATGCCCGACGCCGCCCCCACCGCCCGGGATATAGACCGTGTCACCGGCCTGGACGGCCCGGTAAAGACCCACGAAAGCGGACAGGAAGCACATCGGAAGCGCCGCCGCATCGCGGAAGCTCAGGGATGGCGGCTTGGGGACGGTGAGGAATTGGCGTGCGACGGCATAGCCGCCTTCCCCTCCGCTCCCGCCCGTTGCGACCCAGCCGCCATCACCGTTCAAATCGGCCATGGCGGCCACCGCGTCGCCGACGGCTATGCCACTCACACCATTGCCCACGGCGACCACAACGCCAGCGAGGTCAAGACCGAGAACGACGGGGGGCGTCCGTCCCATGAAATTGAGGTCGGCCAGCTTGTACTCCAGCGGGTTGAGCGACGAGGCGGCGACGCGGATCAGAACCTGGTCGGCCGCCGGCTGCGGGACGGGAGCACGCACCGCCTCAAGCGGCAGCCCAGCTCGGTCTCTTGTGTAACCGACGCCGAGAAACGTCTCCGGAATCGTCTGAGTCTGCTTCATGTTTCGCTCCCATCTGATGACCTGCCGGCCCACGACGCCGGCAGGACGGGCGCGATTTCGCGTTAGATCTCACTATCCACGAACGACAGCAGGTCTAGGTCGGACCGGAACTGTCAGCGAAGTGCGGCAGAACCATCTCGACCAGTGCGGCGACGTCGGCGTTGACCATCGGCTCGCCGGTCATGCCCATCCGGTGGAGCAAGGTTCCGACGACGACGTCAATGAAGAGTAGGACCCGGTCCTCCGGCTCGCCGAGCGCATCCTGGAGGGCGAGCCGGTACGGGTCCTGGAACTGCGCGGACAGGACCTCGCGCAGGGCCGGATCGCTGACGGCGTCACTGAACACGCCTGCGAACGCGTCGCCCACCCCGGGCTCGCCGATCTTCGCCGCGGTCCAGCGGATGGCCGAGGACATGAGCTCGGCCCGACTGGTGCCCTCCAGCGGCAGCGGGCCGAACGCGTCAAGGAGGCAGTCCACGACCAGCGCGCCCTTCGACGGCCAGCGACGGTAGATCGTCGTCTTCGCAACGCCGGCCGCGGCGGCGATGCGGTCGACGGTGGCACGCGCGTAGCCGAGCTCGTGGACCGTGCGCAGCGTTGCGGCGAAGACAACGGCGTTGACGCCGGAGCGCGGGCGACCGGGTGATCTGGCGGAAGTGGTCGCTCGGGTCATGCCCACACGATAACCTCTTGCGCTACTATCAGTATCGATACTTGAGGTAGCGAAACTATGGGACCGAGGAGGAGACATGAGCGAGGTCACCGGTACGGAGCGGCCGCCGCTGGGCATCCGGTTGCTGCATGCTCTGGGAAGGGAGCCGGACTGGTTGGCGATGACGGCCGAGGAACTGGTCACCTTGCGCGACGCGGTGAACCGCAAGCGGGCGTCCCGTCTGGCGCGGCTGATCAGCGGGTTTCCAGACCGCGGCGCCACGATCCAGTGGCGGGAGGTGGCGCTGCCCGGCCGCGGGCTCCAGGTCCGGGTGTACCGGCCCTCGCCCGGGCGCGGCGGCGAAGGCGCCGACCGGACCGGCCTGCCGCTCGTGCTCCACGTGCACGGAGGCGGGTTCGTGGGCACGGCGGTGCAGAGCGACTGGGTGAACAGCCACCTCGCCGCGCGGCTGCCCGCGGTCGTCGTCTCGGTCGAGCACCGCCTCGTCGACCCGGAGACTCCGCTGTCGGCGGCCGTTGACGACGGTTGGGACGTACTCCGGCACGTGGTGCGGCACGCCGCGCGGTGGGGAGTCGACCCGGCACGGACCGCCGTCTTCGGTGAGAGCACCGGCTCGATGGTCACTGCCCTGGCCGCGATCCGGGCCAGAGAGTCCGGCCTGCTCCTGCGGGCGCAGGTGCTGGTCAACCCCGCTGTCGACCTGACATCGACGGGGTTCGACCACGCCTCGATGAGCCGGCACGCCCACAGCCCGACCCTCACCATGACGCAGATGCGGCTGTTCCAGCGGCTCGCCGTTCCGCCGGGAAAGGATCCTCGTGCGGTGTCGCCGCTGTATGCCGACGACCTGAGCGGGCTGGCCCCAGCGCTCGTGGTGGTGCCGACCCTTGATCCGGTGGCCGATCACGGCCGCTGTTACGCCGAACGGCTGCGGGCGGCCGGGACGCCCGCGCGGCTCACCGAATATCGCGGAGCGACGCACGCGTTCCTCAGCATGCCGGGCGTGGTGCGGCAAGCGAAGGCCGCGCGGGCGGAGATCGCCGAGTTCCTCCGGGGCGCCCTCGCTGGGTGACGGGTCCCGGCCTGCCGGTTTCTGTTCCACATCATCCTCGCCATGGACGAGGTGACAGTCGGTGGGCCCACCCGGGCGTACGACTCTCGGCTCGACCACGGACCTGGCCGCAACGAGATTGAAGACGGGGAAGAGATGACCACCACCGGCCTTGCCAAGGCTAGGGAACCGTCCACGCCATCACCGGATACCGACTCCGCCGCAGAACAGAGCCTGGCGGGGCTGCTGCGTCGTCCTTATCTCTGGAGTTTCTCCGCCGTCGTCCTCCTGCAGGTGATCGGCGCCGTCGCGGGTCTGGCACCGCTGCTGGCGGTCGTCGAACTGGGTCGTGCCCTGTTGTCGCCCGGCCCGATCGATCACGGTCATGTGTGGTTCGTGGTGATCGCGGGTGCGGTCGGCTTGTTCGTCCGGCTGCTGTTCACGGCCGCGTCGTCCGGAATCGGGCATCTTGTCGACGGCCAGGTGCAACTGTCGTTTCGCCGGCAACTGGCCGCGCGGCTGGGACGCGTACCGATCGGCTGGTTCTCCCGGCGCCGGACCGGCGAGCTGGCCAAGGTACGATCCTGGTGCTCGCCGCCCGCTGCGCCGATCCGCTGCTGTCGCTGTCGGATATCGGTGGCAAGGTGCGCGGCGCGCGTTCCGAGCTGGTCAGACTCGACACGGTGTTGCGCACCGAGCCGCTGCCGGAGCCTCGCGAACCGATCCAGCCGGAACGCCATG
Source organism: Sphaerisporangium viridialbum (assembly GCF_049674955.1). Lineage (GTDB taxonomy): Bacteria > Actinomycetota > Actinomycetes > Streptosporangiales > Streptosporangiaceae > Sphaerisporangium > Sphaerisporangium viridialbum. The sequence continues at coordinate 6,180,125 of NZ_CP187232.1, forward strand.
ACCTGGAGTTCGACGTCGTCACCTTCCGGCAGGGCGGCCGCACGGTGATCGACGACCTGTCGTTGTCCGTGCCGCAGGGACAGCGGCTCGCCGTCGTCGGGCCGTCGGGAGCGGGCAAGAGCACCTTGCTGCAGTTGCTCGCGCGGTTCTACGACGTGGACGCGGGCGCGGTGCGCGTCGGGGGCGTGGACGTGCGCGCGATCAGCACTGAGGTGTTGATGGCGAAGATCGCCATCGTCTTCCAGGAGGTCTATCTCTTCGACGGCACGATCGAGGAGAACGTGCGTCTGGGCCGTCCCGACGCCGACCAAGCCGAGATGCGGGCGGCAGCGACCGCGGCGTGGTTGGACGAGGTGATCGAGCGACTGCCCGACGGGTGGGCGACGAACGTCGGCGAGGGCGGCGCACTGCTGTCGGGTGGTGAGCGCCAGCGCGTCTCAATCGCGCGAGCGCTGCTGAAGAACGCCCCCATCGTGCTGCTGGACGAGGTGACCTCCGCACTGGACCCGGTGAACGAGGCGGCCGTCCACGACGGTATCGAGCGCCTGATGGCGGGCCGGACGGTGGTGATGGTCGCGCACCGGCTACGGACCGTCCAACGCGCCGACCGCATCGTCTTCCTGGACGGCGGCCAGATCGCGGAAGAAGGCGACCACGACGAGCTACTGCGCCACGGCGACCGCTACGCCGACTACTGGAATATTTCCATGACACCGGCAACTGCTTACCCCGGACACCCCTGGTGAACGTGCGACGGTCTCCGGCGATGAGCCGGACCAGCAGGTCGATCTCGCCGGGCAGGCCGGGGATACCGAGCCGGGCGGCGGGCCCGACCTCCAGCCGGGAGCGGTGCGGCAGGCCGGCCCGCTCGGCGATGGTCTTCAGGTCGTGTTCGAGTTGGTCGTTGTGCTGCTGGCGGTGCCGGTCCAGGTGCTGGGCGGCCTTGAGCGGGGCGAGCGGCTGCTCAGATGACGCCCTCGCTGCGGAGTGTGGCGAGTACGTCGGGGGTGAGGTCGAGGAGGGTCCCGTAGAGGGTTTCGTTGTCCGCGCCGATGTGTTTGCCGGTGTTGCGGACCTCGTGGTGGAAGCCGGAGAACTTGGGCACGATGCCGGGCATCCGGACCTCGCCCAGGATCGGGTCGTGTGCGGTGACCACGTCCTCCCGGGCGAGGAAGTGCTCGTCTTCGGCGATGTCCGCCACGGTGTAGACCTGCTCGTAGACCATGCCCGTACGATCCAGCGCCGCCGCCACCGCGGCCCAGGGCGAGCCGGCCGCCCAAGCGGTGAACGCCTTCTCGCTTCGGGTCACGAAGTCGACGACGGCGTCCTCGCCCCTGCCCAGCACACCCTGATCGAGTTCGGCCACGAGATTGTCGGCCGCCATGGACTCGAGCAGGCGGCGTATCGCGCGGGGTCCCACCGAGCTCACGCAGAAGTCGACACCGTCACCGGCGCGGTATACCCCGCGGATCACGCCGTGTTCCCGTACGCTGCCGGATCGGCCGGGGATGATGCCGCACTGGTCGTATTCAACGATCTGGGTGGGGATAAGCCGGAACACCCCTTCGAAGAGCGCAATGTCGACCACTTCGACGCCGGGTCGGCGAGGTTCCCCGCCGGCCCGTGACGAAGCCCGCTGCCACAACGCGGCCAGCACTCCCAGGGCTCCGAAGGTGCCCGCGGCTCCGTCGGCGATGGCGGTGGAGAGGAGGATCGGATCCCCGCCTTCCGGACCGGTCATCTGGGTGAGCCCGCTCATCGCCTCCGCCGCACCGCCGAAGCCGGGGCGGGCCGACTTCGGCCCGCTTTGGCCGTAGCCGCTCACGCGCAGCATCACCAGGTCGGCGCCCGCGGCCGCCAGGTCGTCTGGTCCGAGACCCCAGCGCTCGAGGGTGCCGGGACGGAAGTTCTCAATGAGGACGTCGTACTCGGTAGCGAGTTGCCGTAGGAGTTCCTGACCGCGCGGCTCGGACAGCTTCAGGCTGATGTTGCCCTTGTTGCGGCCGACCAGGGTCGACCACAGGGGTACGCCGTGCCGCTGCGGCAGCATGCCGCGTAACACGTTCCCCTCCGGGTGTTCCACGACCGTCACGTCCGCGCCGAGGTCGGCGAGGAGTACCCCGGCGAAGGCTGCCGAGTAGTGATGGGCGAGGTCCAGCACCTTGAGTCCGGCCAGGACCCCGCCGCCCGTTTTCTGGTCGTTGGTCGTCATCGGCTCTCCACGACGCCGCTGGCGATGAGGCCGTCGATGTCGGCGTCGGACATCCCCAGCTCCTCCGATAGGACCGGACGCGTGTGCTCGCCCAGCGCGGGCGGCATCGTGGCGGGCACGGCCCGCCACGCCGATCCCCGGATCGGCTGACGGGTCACCCCGACCTTGCGGTCCCCGACCTCAAGCCACTGCAGGACCCGGTTGTGGACGGCCTGTTCCGACACGATCGCCTCGTCGATGCTCAGCACCGGGCTGCACGGCACGGCCGCGGCTTCGAGCAGCCGCAGCCACTCAGCCCGGCTTCGGGTGGCGAACGCGGCTTCGAGTTGCGGGACGAGCGCCGACCGGTTCTTCACCCGTAGCTCGTTGGTCCGGTACGCGTCGACGCCGAGGAGGTCGGTACGGCCTATCACCTCGCACAGGGCACGCCAGAAGTGGTTCGAGAACGCCCCGACGATCAGGTGCCGCTCGTCCGCGCAGAGGAACGCCTGGTACGGCACGATCTGGGCGTGCCCGGTACCTTCCGGTCGCGGCGGCGGCCCGCCCGCCGCGACGGACGGCACGAAGCTGGCCATCAGGGAGATGGCGGCGTCGAGCATCGGGACCTCCACCAGCTGCGCACGACCGACCTGCTCCCTGGCCAGCAGCGCCGACGCGATCCCGAAGGCCGCGTAGAGCCCGGCCGTCAGGTCGCACAGCGGGGAACCGATCTTGATCGGACCGCCCTCGCCGGACCCGGTCCCTGCCATCAGCCCTGACAGGCCCTGGATCGTGATGTCGTTGCCGCCGTTGGCGACCCACGGTCCGTGCGGCCCGAACGCCGAGATCGAGCAATAGACGAGGCGGGGATGCGCGTCGGCCAGGGTGGCGAAGTCGAGGCCGTGCCGGGCGAGGACGCCCGGGCGGAAGTTCTCGATGAGGACATCGGCGTCGGCCACCAGACGCCGTACCAGCTCGGCGCCCTCAGGCCGGGCGAAGTCCAGCGCGACGGAGGCTTTCGAGCGGTTCAACGCCAGAAAGTAGTCGGAGGCGTCGAAACCGTCCAGGCGGCTGCCGAAGTAACGGGAGCCGTCGCCGTGCCGGAGCCGTTCGATCTTGATCACCGTCGCGCCGAGGTCGGCGAGCTGCATCGTCGCGAACGGCCCGGCCCCGGCATGCGTCAGGTCGACGATCCGGATGCCGTCGAACGGCGCCGGGGCATTCGGCTCCGCGGGCGTCTCCATCACTTCTGGGCCTCGGTGAAGAAGCGGTCACGGGAGTGCATCGCGCCGCGGGCGCCCTCGTCCCGCCGGCCCTTGAAGTAGTTGTACTCATCGGGTTCGAATCGCATGTTGGTGCTGAGGGTGTGGCCGACGTAGCCGCGCATCATCTGGCTCGTGTACCCGAGGGAGTCGAGCGCCATCTGCTGGAAGACCCTCCCGACCACCAGGGCGTCCTTGGGGTGACGGGCGAGCAGTTCGGCCCAGTGTTCGGTCTCGGCCTCCAGTCGGTCGGCGGGCACGGCCTTGTTGATGAGCCCGATCTCGGCGGCCCGTACGCCGCTCATCGGCTCGCCGAACAGCAGGAACTCCCGTGCGCGCTTGGGGCCGAGCAACAGGATCTCGGTGTTGCTGACCAGCGACCGCCCGCCTCCCATGAGGCGCTGCTCGGCGTGGCTGAAGGACGCGTCCTCCGCGGCGACCGCGAGGTCGACCACCTCGGTCAGGTAGAGGCCACCGCCGATCGCGTGACCGTGTACCTGGGCGATGATCGGCTTCATCGAGTACATGAAGGCCTGGTACATCTCCAGGAGCTTGCGGTCGAACTGCAGACGGACCCGCTGGCTCGGCCGCCGGCGTCGGCCTTCCTCGGACGTGCCGTCGGAGAAGCCGTAGACGAAGCCGACCTCACTGAGGTCGTGACCGGTGCTGAATGACCGCCCGTTGCCCTTCAGGATGATGACCTTGATGTCGTCGTCGTCCTCGGCCATCTTCAGGCCGGCCACCAGCTCCTCGAACATCTTCACGTTCAGGGCGTTGAGCTTCTCAGGGCGGTTCATGATCAGCCGGGCGATCTTGCCCGACTTCTCGTAGATCACATGCTCGAACATGGAGAGGTCCTTCCTTGTCATGTCCCCCGCTGGACACCACCGGGGTTCGGCATTTGTACTTAGTTCGCTATTTACGAGATGTTGAGGCTCTACAGAGAGGATGTCAAGGGGGACGGAGCCCGTCCTATCGGCCTTCCCCTTGTTGACAGGGAGAAATGCGGATCCTATGGTCGGTTCGCAAATCGGTTCTTTTTCGAATAACGAACTCTAGGAGGTGCACATGGGCCGGATGGCAGGTCGAGTCGCCATGATCACTGGCGCGGCGCGCGGTCAAGGACGTGCGCACGCCGTCAGGCTCGCTGCGGAGGGCGCCGACATCGTGGCTCTCGACGTGCTCGCCGACGACGACGGGCTCGCCTATGGACTGGCCTGCGAGGCGGACATGGCGGAGACGGTCCGGCTTGTCGAGACGACCGGTCGCGGCATCCTCTGGCGACGCGCCGACGTGCGATCCTCCGCCGATCTCGAGGCGGCCGTGGCGGACGGAGTCGATCGATTCGGCCACATCGACACGCTGATCTGCAACGCGGGCATCTCTGGGCGCAAGGTCCCTACCTGGGAGCTGGATCCCCAGGATTTCGAGTCGATGCTCCAAGTGAACCTCATCGGGGCGCAGCGCACGGTACGGGCGGCGGCCCCGGCCATGATCGACGGAGGCAGAGGCGGGGCGATCGTCTTCGTGAACTCCACACTGGGACTGAAGGGGCTGGGATCCCTGTCCGCCTACACCGCCTCCAAGCACGGCCTGCTCGGCCTTGCCCGCAGCCTGACCGCCGAGCTGGCGCCGTACGGCATCCGGGTGAACTCGGTGCATCCCACCGCGGTGCGCACCAGCCTGATCTTCAACGAGGCCACCTACCGCACCTTCCGGCCAGATCTCGAGGAGCCGACCCTGGAGGACGCGATGGAGGCGTTCACCTCGCTGCACCTGCTCCGCGTGCCCTGGGTCGAGCCCGAGGACGTCGCCAACGCCGTCCTGTTCCTCGCCTCGGACGAGGCCCGGTACATCACCGGCGCGGCGCTGCCGGTGGACGCGGGCAACCTCAGTCGCTGACATCACGGCCGCGGCCAGTCGAAGAACCCGCGGCCCGACTTGCGCCCGAGCTCACCGGCGGCCACCTTCTCGACCAGCAGGCGCGGCGGGGCGAAGCGCGGGCCCAGCTTCGACCCGAGCTGTTCGGCGATCGCCAGGCGCACGTCGAGACCGACCAGGTCGGTGGTGCGCAGCGGCCCCGTCGCATGGCGATAGCCCAGGACCAGGGCGTTGTCGATGTCCTCCGCCGTCGCCACACCCTCCTCGACCATCCTGATCGCCTCCAGCGCGAGTGCGACCCCCAGACGGCTGCTCGCGAACCCCGGGCTGTCGCGTACCGTGACGGCGGTCTTGCCCAGCGCCTCGACCCACGAGGTCGCCCGTTCGACCAGCGTGGCGGCGGTCATCCGGCCCACCACGATCTCGACGAGAGCGCTGGCCGGGACCGGGTTGAAGAAGTGCAGGCCCACGAACCGCTCGGGGCGCGGCAGGCCGTCCGCCAGCTCGTCGATGGACAGCGAACTCGTGTTGGAGGCGAGTACGGCGTCGGGGGCGTGCCGATGAGCGGTCCGGAGCACCTGGAGCTTGACGTCGAGGCGCTCGGGAACCGCCTCGATCACCAGCTCCGCGCCGGCGAGTACCTGCGGATCGGATGCCGCCGCCAGCCGCGATCTGACCACCCCGGCGTCGTCCCCGGCCGATCGCCGGAGGTCGCGCTCGACCCGCGCGAGGGCCTGGGCGGCCGCGTCGTCGTCGACCTCGAGAATGGTCACCTCCGAACCCCGGGAGGCGAAGGCGTGCGCGATCCCCGCTCCCATCCGTCCGCCTCCGTAGACCACGACGCGGTCCGGCAGTCCGTTCATGGCCGCACCGTCCGGCGGTCGAGGTACGCGTCCATCCGTACGTTCTTCTCCTCGGTTTCGAACAACACGGCCTGGGCCAGGTTGGCGACGAGCGGGTGGGCCGAGCGCGGAGCATGGATGAGCGCCTTGGTCAGCCGGAGGGCCAGGGGTGCCTGACGGGCGAGACGCTCGACCAGCCGGTCGGCGGCGGCGTCCAACTCGTCGGGCTCGACCAGGTCGGCGAGCAGGCCGTATCCGTACGCCTCGGCGCCGGACAGGATCCGGCCCCCGAGCAGCACCTGCACCGCGATCGACTCACCGACCAGCTCCGCCAACCGCACGCACCCTCCGGCGGCGGCCACGATGCCGAGGCCCGGCTCGGGGTTCCCGATCCTCACCCGCGGTGTGCCGATCCGCAGGTCGCAGGCGTAGGCCAGCTCGGCGCCGCCGCCCAGGACGTTCCCGTCGAGCAAGGCGATGGTGGGCATGGCCAGCCGCCGGATCCGTTCGAAGAGGGTCGCGTTGATGCCGTCCAGGGCCTCGTCGCGGCCACGGCGCCGCAGCTCGCGGATGTCGGCTCCGGCGGCGAAGTCCGTGCCCTCACCCCGGATGACCAGGATCTGCGGATGCTTCTCGAGCCGCGCGCAGACGGTGTGGAGCGCCTCCACCATCGCCAGGTCCAATGCGTTGCGGACGGCGGCACGGTTCAGGCTGACGACGACGCTCGTGTCGTCCGCGTCGACCAGCAGCGGCTGGGCGCTCACGTAACCTCTCCCGCCTGCGCCAGTTGGGCGAAGCGGCTCGCGAAGAACACCAGCGGGCGGCCGTCGGCGGCGTCCAGCGCGAGGACTCGTCCGATGACGAGCTCGTGGTCGCCCGCCGAGTGGACCAGCTCGATCCGGCAGTCGACCCAGGCGAGGCAGTCGTCGATGACCGGGCTGCCGGTCACGGAGGAGGGGTGCCAGGAGAGTCCGGCGAACTTGTCGCCGCCGGACACCGCGAAGCGCTGACACACGTCCAACTGCTCCTCGGTCAGCACGCTGACGCAGAAGGTGCCGGCGGCCGCGATCTGGGGCCAGCTCTTCGAGGTACGCGCGGACGCCAGCGAGACCAGCGGCGGATCGAGCGAGAGCGAGGTGAAGCTCTGACAGGCGAGTCCTACCGGTCCTTCCGCGCCCACCGCGGCCGCCACGACCACTCCGGTGGCGAAGCGGCCCAGTGCCCGGCGGAGCTCGTCGCGATCAACCGGAGGCTCGGCCCCGAGGCCCAGGTCCTCGCCGGTCACCCAGTCGGTATGGACGAACAGCCGTCCGTCCGGCGCCGTCCAGCCCACCTCACCGGCCACGCGCAGCATGTCGGCGAAGCGCGCCTCCCAGCCGGGGCCGACCCGGTCACCGCTGAGCCGCCGGAGGGCCTCGGGGTCGACCAGCGCCGTGCCGTCGGTGGCCATCACGCCGACCCGGTTGCGCTGCAGGGCGTAGAACGCGGACTCGCGGGCATCCGAACGGGCGACGATCTTCAGCCGGGTCAGATCGTCGGGATCCTCAAGAGACACTGATCCTCCGCCGGCCGGATCTATTCGCAGAAGCATGGAAAACCTTTCTCACAAAGCGGTCGGACTCGCCGACCCCGGCTCACAGCGGCCAGTGCAGATGCTGGACCTCGAGGAACTCTCTGAATCCCTCTTCGCCGCCGTCGCGGCCGACCCCGCTCTGGCCGAAGCCACCCCAGGGCATATCGGGGCGGCTGGGGCCGCCGCCGTTGATCGCGACCGTGCCGGAGCGGATCCGGCGAGCGACGGCGATGGCCTTCCCGGTAGATCCGAAGACGGCGGCGTTGAGACCGAAGTCGGTCGCGTTGGCCAGCCGGATGGCGTCGTCCAGGTCGTCGTACGGGAGCAGTACCGCGACCGGGCCGAAGAGCTCCCGGCGGCAGATCTCGGCGTCCTCGGCGACCTCGGCGAGCAGCGCGGGGTTCATGAAGAACCCCGTTCCGATCGAGGGCCGCCCACCGCCGGCGACCAGCTCCGCCCCTGCCGCCATGGCCCGTTCCACGGCGCTCTCGACGGAGGCCCGCTGCTCCTCGCGGATGAGCGGCCCGACGACCGTCGACTCACGCCAGGGATCGCCCACCTCGAGTCCGCCGATCACCTCGCGCGCCAGCGCGGCCACCTCACCGGCCCTGTCCCGCGGCACCACCAGCCGGGTCGTGGCGCCGCACGCCTGGCCCGCATTGCGCGTGAAGCGGAGGACCGAGGCGCGCACGGCCGTCTCCAACTGTGCGTCCGGCAAGATGACGCTCGGCGACTTGCCCCCGAGCTCCAGCACCACCCGCTTGACCGTGCCGGACGCCTGCGCCTGGATCCGGCGGCCGACCTCGGTCGACCCGGTGAAGGTCACCACGTCCACGCTCGGGTGCGTGGTGAGCACCGCGCTGGAGTCCGCGTCACCGGTCACCAGGTTGAGCGCACCCGGCGGGAACCCCGCCTCCTGGACGAGACGGACGAAGGCGCTCGTGGTCAGGAAGGTCCGGGGCGACGGGCTGAGCACGACCGCGCAACCGGCGGCCAAGGCGGCCCCGACCTTGAGCGCGGCGATGCCGAGCGGAAAGTTGTAGGCGGTGATGGCGGTGACGACGCCGGCCGGCCGCCACACGAGCACACTCGTGCTGACCGGTACCCCGTCCCCCATCGGCAGACAGCGTTCCCAGCCCCCGGAGGGCCCTCGGCGGGCCAGGTCGGCGAAGAACCGGATCCTGTCGATCGAGACGCCGACCTGCATCGTACGGGCACTCGCGATCGGTGACCCCAGTTCGGTCACCACCAGCGCCTCGAGCTCACCGCGGTGCCGTTCCATGACGTCGGCGAGGGAGTCCAGCAGGTCCGCCCGGTCGCGGTGGCTGAGCGCACCCCAGGCTCCGTCGAGTGCCCCGCGAGCGGCCTCGACCGCACACGCCGCCTGGTCGACGCTGGCCGCGCGCACAGTGGCGAGCACCGCACCCGTCGCCGGATTCAGGGAGGTCAGTTCCGTGGTGCCCGTACCCTCGCGCCAGGCGTCGCCGATCAGGACGGTCGGCCCGCCGGCCAATGCCAGGCCGGCCTGGACAAGAGGGATGCCGGCGGTCGCCGGTTCCGTCGTACTCATCAGGGTGTCTCCAGTTCCTGTGGGTGGCTGCGGGTCCCGAAATAGGCCTCTTCGACCTCCCGCCAGTCGCCGCCGTGGTCGCCCGTGGCGGCGATCTCCCCCTGGCGCAGCAGATACCAGCGGTCGGCGACGGACAGGGCGCGTTTGGCCTGCTGCTCGACGAGCAGAACGCCGACACCGTGCTCGTCCACCACCCGGCGCAGGGTGTCCATGAGCCGATTCACGACCAGGGGCGCCAACCCCAGGGACAGCTCGTCGGCCAGCAGCAGTCTCGGCTCCGTGGCGATGCACCGGGCCAGCACCAGCATCTGCTGCTCCCCGCCGGAGAGCAGCCCGGCCGGACGGTCGAGGAGCCGGCCGAGTTCGGGGAAGATGGCGACAGCCCGGTCGACGCCCCCTCGGCCGAGGCGGAGGTTGTCCCGCGCCGACATGCCCGGGACGATCGCCCGCTCCTCGGGGACGAACGCCAGCCCCTGCCGCGCACGGTGGTGGACGGGCGCCTTCGTCGGCGCTCCGAAGAGCCGTACCTCACCGCCGAGGCCCGGCAGTTCGCCCGCGATCGTCAGCAGCGTCGTCGTCTTGCCCGCGCCGTTCGGCCCGAACAACGCGACGATCTCGCCGGAGTGGACGACCAGGTCGATGCCATGCACCGCCGCGAGATCACCGTATCCCGCGCTGAGCTGCCGCACCTGCAGAATGGGGGCGCTCATGAGATCACCACTCCTCCGGGGGCCGCGCTCTGACCGAGGTAGGCGTCGACGACGGACTGATCCGCCGATATCTCCGCCGGGGTTCCGTGGGCGAGCACGCGTCCCGCCTGCAGCACGGTGATCTCGTCGCAGACCGACAGGACAAGGTTGATGTTGTGCTCGACGAGCAGCACGGCCATCCCCCAGTCGTCGGCCAGCGACCGGACGAGCGCGGCGAGCTCGGCGCTCTCCCGGTCCGCCAGCCCGGAGGCCGGCTCGTCCAGCAGGATGACCGAGGGGGCCGACGCGACCGCTCGCGCGATGGCCACCAGGCGACGGTCGCCGAACGACAGCGACTCGACGGGCGCGTCCAGGACCCTGGAGAGACCGAACTTCTCCAGCGCCGCTTCCGCCGCCTCGCTCAGTCGCGGGCCCCGCGGCCAGAGCAGCCCGGTGACGTACGACGACGGCGCTCCGTCGTCGCAACCGACCGCGATGTTGTCGCGGGTGGTGAGCGAGGAGAACAGCTCGACCGACTGGAACGAACGCCGGAGACCGAGGCGCGAGCGCCGCATCGGACTACATCCATCGAGCCGGCGGGCGCCCAAATATGCCGTCCCTGCGGCGACCTGGGCGAATCCGGTCAGCGCGTCGACCAGGGAGGTCTTGCCCGCGCCGTTGGGACCCATGATCCCGTGGACCGTGCCCGGCTTCACCCGCAGGCTCACACCTTCGAGGGCGACCACGCCGCCGTAGCGTACGCCGAGGTCCTCGACGCGCAGTTCGATGGGAGACACCCTGACCGGAGAGATGTCCTTATGCGTGCCGACGACCGGCTCTCGATGATCCGAAGAGACCTTCGCGGCGTTCCCGAGCGATCGGAGGCGGTCACGCAGCGAGCGGTAGAGCCCCACGTTGAGGTCGACCAGGCCGCCCTGGTCCGCGCGGAGCACGAGCAGCACCGACACCCCTCCGATCAGGGGGAGCCAGACCTGCAGCCCGGCGCCGTTGAGCAGCCAGGTGCCCAGGCCGCCGGGAATCAGGGTGGCGCCCACGAGGGCGCCGGGGAGGCTTCCGACACCGCCGACCACGGTGACCGTGATCAGGTTGACCGACGACATCACGCCGAACTGCGCGGTCAGCACGATGGACTGCATGAACGCGAAGAGCGTGCCGCCGAGGGCCGCGATACCGGCCGCGATCATGAAGGCGTAGATCTTGCACCAGTAGACGTTGACGCCGAGTGACGCCGCCGCCCGTTCGCTTGAGCGGAGCGCGAGCAGCCGCCTCCCGATGTCGCCGCGCCGCAGGTTCGAGACCGCCAGTGCCACCACGACCAGAGCCGCCAGGCAGAGCAGGGCGTAGCGCTCCGGATGGACGAAGGGGTCGATCTCCCAGCCGAGGATGGTGACGGGCTCGACCGGGATTCCGTCGACCCCGCCGGAGTAGCGCGCGTTGTTGAGCAACAGGGAGTAGACGGCCACGCTGAGTCCCAGCCCGACGATCGCGAGATTGATGCCGCGCAACCGCAGTGCCGGCACCCCGACCAGGCCACCGAGGATCATCGTGGCCAGTACGGCGAGCGCCAGGCAGACGAGGAAGGGCATCCCGTGACTGCTGCTGAGGGTGGCGGCCACGAAGGCGCCGACACCGCCCAGCACGTACTGAGCGAGCGAGACCTGCCCGGCGTATCCCGTCACCACCACCACGGACAGACACAGGATCGCCATCGTGACGGTCACCGTCAGGTAGCTTGCCACTTCGCCCGAGGCGAGCATGGCGAGGGCGACCAGCGCGACGACGACCAGGACCGGGACGGGACGCACCCGCCCGCTGCCGACGCTCGGCAGCCGGTCCAGGAGATGGCTGCGGAGCGGAAGACCCCGGCCGCGCACCATCAGGAGCACCATGACGACCAGGAACGGAACGCTCTGCGACACACCGGGCTGGTTGAGGTGCAGCGCCATGAGCGACTCGGCCACGCCGATGAGCAGTGCGGCCACGAAGGCCAGCGGGAAGGAGGCGAACCCGCCGACAAGGGCCGCCGCCAGGGCCGGGAGCACGATCAAGGGGAGATTGATCGGTTCGAGGTTGGTGATGGGCACGATGAGCGCGCCGGCGAGCCCGGACACCGCGCCGCCGACCCCCCAGTTGACCGCGGCGATGCGATCCGGGGAGTGCCCCAGGGTCGCCGCGGTACGGGGGCTCTGCGCGACCGCCGTCGTGACGCGCCCGTAGGAGGTGTACCGGAACACGGCCCACAGGACCACCGTCGTCACCAGACCGATGGCGAGAATGATGATCCGGTCGGCGCCGATCCTGGCGGCGGGCAGGAGTTCGATGCCGTCGGTCGGAAGCAGCGACCGGACCACGAGATTGCGATCGCCGTAGATCACCACTGCGGCCGCCTGAAGGGTCACCAGGACGCCGAGTGTGGCGATCAGGCGCGACAGTGACGACGCCCGTCGCATCGGCATGAGGACGACGAACTGGACCAGGACGCCGAGCAGCCCCGTGGCCGCGACGCTGACCAGCAGACACACCAGGAGCGATGCGCCGGTGTGCTGCGCGGCGTTGTAGTAGACGTAGGCACCGAAGAGTGCGAACGCCCCCTGTGCGAAGTTGACGATCCCCGATCCCCGGAAGATCAGTACAAGTCCCTGGGCGACCAGTGCGTACAGGGAACCCGTACCGATCCCGATCAGGATGAAGGTGAGCTCGTTCATCGACCCTCCTGGGCCCCGGATGCGTCAGGCCGCCACGAACGGGTTGTGGAAGCCGGCCACGCTCTCCTTGATGGTGCCGTCGAGGATCTGGCTGTAGGTGACGGTCGGCGAGAACTTCAGCTGGGGCAGCTCCGCGATCGGCGAGGTCGTGGCCCCGGGCAGCGGCGCGGTGAAGCCGATGTCGTAGGCACCGGCCTTCGCGTTCTGCAGCGCGTCCAGCACCGTCGTGGCGTTCACCTCCGAGAGGCCTTTGGCGAGCTCGGCGAAGAGCTTGACGCCCGCGTACGCCGAGAGGGCGAGCTCGTCCTTCTTGGCGCCCTTGTCGACCGCGTCCATGCTCTGGGTGAACGTCCGCATCAGCGGGGTGTCCAGGGTGGGGGGCTGCAGCAGGCCCACCACATACAGGTCCTTGCCGGCATCGCCGAGGTTGGGGACGGCCGGGGTGGAGATGCACGCCGAGACGCTGATCACCTTGCCCTTGAAGCCCTGCTGGTACAACGCCTTGGCCTCGGACGTCGCGGTCGCCTCGCTGCCCGTGACCACGACGGCGTCGGTGTCGCCGCGCATCGCCGCGGCGGCGAAGCTGCTGTAGTCGGTGGTCGACAGCGGCGCCACCACGCTCCTCGCCTCCGGCATGCCCTGCTGCTTCAGCGCTTCGGCGAGGAGGGTCTCGCCGTAGGCGCAGGCGTCGATCTCACACCGGATGATGGCCGGGTGGGAGACGCCGAGCTGCTTCAGATAGTCGGCGATGCCGTAGTACCAGCCGGCCTGCCCGGAGAGCGGGAAGGAGTTCTTGGCCTTGTACTCGTCGGGGGTGAGCCCGGTGCCGAGCAGATAGGGGATGTTCGCCTGCTCGAGGAGCTTCCAGGTTGCGGGGAAGTAGATGGCCGAGCCCACGAACGCCGCCGCCTTGACCTCCTGCGCCTTCTTGAGGCAGGTGTTGGTGACATTGGGGTCACCGGTGTTGTCGCAGGTGACGAGTTCGAGGCGGCGACCGTTGATCCCACCGGCCTTGTTGATCTCGTCGACGGCGGCCTGGGCGCCGGTCTTGGTCTGCGGCTTGTTCGAGACCTGGCCACTGAACGAGTTGGTCTGGAAGATCACGATGTTGTCGGCAGCCGGCTCGGCCGACTCACCGCCGCATGCGGTCAGGCCGAGCGATGTCACCGAAAGCGCAAGTGTTACCGCACCCACGCGCACGCTACGGGACCAGAGGGTGTTTTTGGGCATGCTGAACTCCTACGGTGGTGCTGGAATATCGCCCCGACCGGGATGGGTGTCCCGAGATGACTGTTGATGGGTTAGGGAGCGCGCGGGCCAGAGGTCAGGAGACGGTGCCCCGATCCGGCTGACCGATCGCCGTCGCGGCCACGTTGTAGGCGGCCGTCGCCTTCTCACGGCCGGCGTCCCTGAGCCGGCCGTCCGCGACCTGCCGCGCCTTGGCCCGCGCGAAGGCGGCCGCCCGCGCCGGAATGCTGCCGTCGAAGTGCGGGATGACCTCGCGTGCGAAGAGTTCGAGGCTGCGACGCGTCGCCTCGCGGTTGGCCCAGTCGACGCTGCTGATGAGGAAAGTGCCGAAGCCGCCGGTCCGGTCCACCAGCTTCCGCAGGTGTGCGACGGCCATGTCGGGGGTTCCGACGATGCCGGCGCCGGAGGCGTTGATGCCGTCGATGAGCTCGTCGTGCGTCATCGTCTCGACGTCGGCCAGCAGGGGCGGCGCGACGGTGTGGTGGTAGTCGAAGAAGCTCCGGATCTGGTAGCGCACCTCGTCACGCGCCTGACGCTCGGTCTCGGCCACATGCATGTAGCCGACGAGTGCCCAGTCCTCGCGCTCCACCCGGGCGCCGGACGCCGCGGCCTCCGCCTCGACGATCTCCCAGGTGCCGGCCAGCTTGTTGAAGCCGACGGTCGACGCGGCGCCAAAGGAGAGCAGGCTCAGTCCGTGCCGGCCGGCCAGCTTGGGGCCCGTCGGCGAGACCGCTCCCGCAACGGCGATCGGGACCATGGGCCTGGTGTGACTGCGGACGTGCAACTGGGCGTCCCGCAGCTCGAACCACTCGGCCTTGCGGGTGACGGGTTCCGGCGAGGTCAGCAGTTCGAGAATCGCTTCGAGCGACTCCTCCATGCGCGGGCGGAGGTCGCCGTAGTCGATCCCCATCATCTGGGAGTCGGCGACCAGCGCGCCGGGACCGACTCCGAAGATGCACCGTCCCCTCGTCATGTGGTCGAGGAAGACCATCCGGTCGGCCACCATCAGCGGGTGGTGGTAGGGCAGGGAGATCACCCCCGTGCCGAGCCGGATCCGGCGGGTGCGCTGCGCCGCGGCAGCGATCATCAGCTCGGGCATCGGCGAACACTCGTAGCCACCGGAGTGGTGCTCACCGAACCAGACGTCGTCGTACCCAAGCCCGTCGAGCAGTTCGACGGTCTCAAGGTCGCGCTCGATCGCCAGGGCATGGTTGTTCAGCGGGCTGTGGTAGGGCGGCATGAAGCTCCCGAACCGTAGATGTCCTGACATCGCTCTCCTCTTCCCCACCACAGCAGAAAGTTCGCTATTCGAATTTCGTTCGCCATAGTGGACACGCCAGAGGTAACATGTCAAGGCTCACTTATGGTCGAATCTCCCCCCATACTTCGCAAGGCGTGCTCAGCCGGCGACGACTTCTGGTTCACTATGCGAAGATAGTTCGATCCAGCTTCGGAGGGGCACGCATGGTAAGGGTGGACCAGGAGACAGAGCTAGAGCGCTCCTCGGAGCATGTGCAGAGCCTCGAACGCGGGCTGACCGTGATCCGTGTCTTCGCCGACGAGCGGGGTCCGCTGACGCTCACCGAGGTCGCCGAGCGGGGTCACCTCAGCAAGGCGGTCGCCCGCCGGCTGCTGATGACCCTGGAGTCGCTGGGCTATGTCGGGCGGGACCACCGCCAGTTCTTCCTGCTCCCGCGCACGCTCGAACTCGGCTACGCCTACCTGACGAGCCTGTCGCTCACCGAGACGCTCCAGCCACGGCTCACCACGCTGGCCGCGCGGTTCTCCGAGGACGCCTCGGCGGCGGTACGCGACGGCGGCCACGTAATCTATGTGGCCAGGGCCAGGTCCGGGCGCCCGGCCGACGGTGGGCTGGCGGTCGGTGACCGGGTTCCCGCGCACACGGTGTCGACCGGTCTTGTCCTCCTGGCCGACCTCCCCGAGGCCCAGCTCGCCGAGTACTTCGCCACCAGCGAGCGGGAGACCTACACACCGCGGACTGTGGTCGACGAGGGCGCCCTGCGCGCCGAGCTGGATCAGATCCGCGCCCAGGGGTGGGCGCTGGTCGAAGGACGGCTCAGCCCCCACGTGCTCGCCATCGCCGCGCCGGTCCGCGGCAAGGACGGCAAGGCGGTGGCCGCGATCAAAGTCGGCAGCCAGGCCACGCTGCGCAGTCGCGAGCAGATGACCGACGAGGTGCTCCCCCACCTGCTCCGCACGGTCTCGGCGGCATCGCGAGATCTCGCCCTGAATCTCTAGCGATCGGTGGGCGGCGACGATCACGGCGGCGGGGAGGCCGTACCGGCCGACCGGGCCGGTACCAGCGCAAGACCGAAGCCTGGCGCGCCTGCGGCGCGCACAGGGCCAAGGTGACCGCGCCCGGGAAACTCCCCGAGGCCGTCCACCAGCGCTGGCCCACGACGGGCCCGCACTGGTGGACTGCGACGTCAACCCCGACGAGCCGCCGATGCCGCCTGGAGTGGTTTCACGACCACGTACGCATCGAGACGATTGGAGTTCGCCGATGCCCTCGGCGAACTTGACGCGGCGATGCGTCGATAGTGGGCACCGGCCCACTCCCTGCCAGATCGCGATCGTTGATAGAGTGCCGACAGGTGCGCCGGGAAGCCTGGTCGGCAAGTTCTGCCGTCGATCCCGAAGGGGCCGCCATGCGCGCTCGTCACCTGCTCACCGATTACCCCACCGTCGCCCTGGACGCTCCCGTCCTGGACGCTGCCCGGCTGCTGGCCGACCAGGACCTGCCCGGTCTGATCGTGGTGGACGAGGGCGGCCTGCCGTTCAGCATCCTGGCAGGGACCCAGGTGCTGGCTCTGGCAGTGCCCGGCTACTGTCAAGACGATCCGGCGTTGGCGCGGGTGGTGGACGAGGCACACGCCGACACCTTCTTGCGCAACGTGGCTGGCCAGACCGTACGCCAGTTGCTGCCGCCCCACCCGCGCGAGCTACCGGTCACCGATCCGGACGCCACCGTACTGGAGATCGCCGCGCTGATGGCGCGTACCCGCAGCCCGCTGGTGGCGGTGGTGGAGGAGGGTCGGCTGCTGGGCGCGGTCACCCTGCAGGCGCTCATGGACCGGATGCTCGGCGCATGACGACGCTCGCCTGGATCTCGGTGGCGGTCTTCCTCGGCGCCTACGCGCTGATCGCCACCGAGAAGATCCACCGGGTCGCCGCCGCGCTGGGCGGTGCCGCGATCATGCTCTTGATCCACGCCAGTGGCGCCGATGCCGCGTTCTTCTCGCGGGAGACCGGGGTCGACTGGAACGTCATCTTCCTGCTGCTGGGCATGATGGTGATCGTCGGCGTACTCAAGCAGACGGGCGTCTTCGAGTACCTGGCCATCTGGGCCGCGAAACGGGCACGCGGCAAGCCCTACCGGCTGATGGTCCTGCTGGTCGTCATCACCGCGCTTGCCTCGGCGCTGCTGGACAACGTCACCACTGTGCTGCTGATCGCGCCTGTCACGTTCCTGGTGTGCGAACGGCTCGCGCTGCCGGTCGTTCCTTTCCTCATCGCGGAGGCGATGGCGTCCAACATCGGTGGCACCGCCACCCTGGTCGGCGATCCGCCCAACATCATCATCGCCAGCCGCGGCGGGCTGACCTTCAACGACTTCCTCCTCCACATGGCACCGATGATCCTCATCGTGATGGTGGTGTTCATCGGCCTGTGTCGGCTGACGTTCCGCAGGGCGTTCCGCTACGACCCCGACCGCGCTGCTGAGATCATGCAGCTCGACGAACGCGAGGCGATCGCCGACCGGCGCCTGCTGTGGCAGAGCCTGGCCGTGCTGGCCCTCGTGATGGCCGCCTTCGTGCTGCACCCCGTGCTGCACTACGAGCCGTCGGTGGTGGCCATCCTGGGCGCCGGAATCCTGGTTGCAGCCACCAAGGTCACCACCGAACAGGCGATCGCCGAGGTGGAGTGGCCGACGCTGGTGTTCTTCATGGGCCTGTTCGTCATGGTCGGCGCCCTGGTGGAGACCGGGGTGATCGGCCAGGTCTCGCGGCTGGCTGTGGAGGCGACGCACGGACAGCTCGGCGTGACCACGATGGTGCTGCTGTGGGCTTCGGCGGGGCTGTCGGCGATCGTGGACAACATCCCCTACGTGGCCACGATGAGCCCCATCGTCGCCGACCTCGTCCAGGCCAACGGCGGCGACGGGAACGGGCAGGTGCTGTGGTGGGCGCTGGGCTTCGGCGCCGACCTCGGCGGGAACGCGACCGCTGTGGGCGCCGCCGCCAACGTCGTGGTGATCGGCATCGCCGCCCGCAACCGCACCCCGATCAGCTTCTGGGAGTTCACCAAGTACGGGCTGATCGTCACCTTCGTCACGGTGGCGCTGGTGACGCCCTACCTGTGGCTTCGCTATCTCCTATGACCGCAAGAAGTTGTCAAGCAGCGCCACAGGACTGACCTGCCGCCCGCTGCGGGACACGATCACCGATCCTGGGCCTGGCTGCAGCCTTCCTGATCACGATCGGCCTGCTCACCGAAGGCGACGCCTCAATCGCGTAGGCCCTCCCTCGCCGAAATCCGCCGTGTCCTGGCCCGCCTCTTGATCCCCACCACCACCGCCATCGACCACGGCCGGGCGTCCATCGTCGCGAGCATCTCGACGTGACCGATCTCCTCGGTCACGATCATCCGCTCATCGCCCTGCGAGACCGAGATGTGTCACGTATGGCATGGGCTGCGTTGATCAGGCCGATGTGGCTGAGAGCCTGCGGATAGTTGCCGATCGGCTCCCCGGTGGCCGAGTCGACCTCCTCGCTGAGCAGGCCGACGTCGTTGGCGTACGAGGCGGCGGTCTCGAACACCCTTCTGGCCGCGGGTTGCTCGCCGGTGAGGGCCAGGGCGTGCGCGAGCCAGAAGGTGCACAGCAGGAACGTGCCCTCCTGTCCGGCGAGCCCGTCGGCGGCGTGGTAGCGGTGGACGAGGCCGCGGGCGTCGCTCAGACGGGTGGCGATGGCGCGCACGGTGGACCGGACCCGTGGATCGTCTGGGGCGAGGAATCCGACCAGCGGCATCACCAGGAGCGCGGCGTCCAGGCCGGTGCCGCCGAAGGTCTGCGTGAAGGCGCCGATGCGCTCGTTCCACGCCTGGTTCAGGATCGCGGCGCGGATCTCGTCCCGGACGTGCGTCCAGTCACCGACGCGTCCGCTCGCTCCCAGCAGGGGGGCGAGCCGGATGGCCCGGTCCAGCCCGACCCAGCACATCAGCTTGGAATGCGTGAAGTGCCGGCTGGGCCCGCGGACCTCCCAGATGCCCTGGTCCGGCTCCCTCCAGCGACGGGCGGCGGCCTCGGCCACCCCGACCAGCATCGCGCGGGTGAACGGGTCGAACGGGCCGGTATCGCAGTAGGTCTGGTGGGCGGCGTCCAGCAACTCCCCGTAGACGTCGAGCTGGGCCTGGTGCCAGGCGTCGTTGCCTACCCGTACCGGAGAGCTGCCGCGCCAGCCGCGCAGGTGCGGCAGACGTCGTTCGCTCAGGTCGCGTTCGCCGCCGACGCCGTACATGATCTGCAGATCGGCGCCGCGATCGAGCTGTGTGGCCGAGGCGCGGGCCAGGAAGCCGAAGAAGGCGGTCTCCTCGATCTCGCAGGCGGCGGTGGACAGGGCCTGCAGGGTGAAGCTGGCGTCCCGGACCCAGGTGTAGCGGTAGTCCCAGTTGCGCTCCCCGCCGATGCACTCGGGCAGGGATGTGGTGACCGCGGCGACGACGGCCCCTGTGGGGGCGTACGTCATCGCCTTCAGCACTCTGCCGCTGTGCTCGACCAGATCGCGCCAGGGGCCTTCGTAGTTCGCGTGCAGCCGTGACCACGAACGCCAGCCCCGGACAGTGTCCTTGACCCTGCGCCGTACCTCGCGAGAGGTGCGGCACGGCGGATCAGGGTCCCATGCCCAGCCGGCCTGAAGCGCGAAGCCGAGGCTCTGCCCAGCACTCAAGGTGACGGCGGCGTCCGCGACGGAGCCGCTCACCCGCAACTCCACCGGGCTGGACAGGGTCAGCGCGGTCGCACCGCCACGCGCGATCAGACCGCCGCGGACGGGCTGCATCAGCGGGTGGACGAGGCCGAACTCCGGACGCGGCGCGTAGGCCACGTCCACGGCCACACTGCCCTCGACGCAGGTCACCTGCCGCAGCACCATCCCGGCGGAGGACGCTCCCAGATCGTGCCCACGCTCCCCGGCGCCCAGGGCGAGAGCGTCCGTCAGGACCAGCGTGCCCTCACGGGTACGGAACGTGGTCTCCAGCACCAGGGTGCCGGGGACGTAGCGGCGGGTGACCTCGGCCGGGCAGGCCGGGCCGATCGTCCAGTGGCCGGCATCGTCATCGAGCAGCCGGGCGAAGATCGCGGGGCTGTCGAAGCGAGGCAGGCACAGCCAGTCCACCGAGCCATCGCGGCTCACCAGGGCGGCCGACCGGCAGTCCGACAACATCGCGTAGTCGCCGATCGGCCGGGTGCTCACCGGTGCGCCTTGCCGGCCCGGCGGTCGCCGGCCACGCGCCGCACGGCGTAGACGAGTGCGGACCCGGCGAAGAGCGCCAGGGTGACCAGCAGCCATCGGCCGAGGTACGGGTCGGTGCTCAGGGCCGTCGCCTTCCGGTAGTTGTACTCGGACGCGCGCAGGATGAGGGGGAACCAGATAAGCAGCAGCAGCCCCGACAGCCCCGCCGGTACCCGCAGGTAGTCGACCGACGGCCCCGGTCGCCTATCGGCCACCGCTGGGAGGCGCTGTAGGCGACGGTCCGCCGCGGAGTAGAGAGGAAGGACGACGAGATCGTGCAGGATCACGGCTCCGAGGAACCACAGCAGGAATCCCAGCAGGATGCCGGCGGCGATGACGCGGGTGAGGGCGTAGGCGGCCACCCCGAAACAGGCGAACAGCGCGAACAGGTGCCACAGACCGGCGCCATAGCGTTCTCGCGCCCGCCGGCGCGCCTCGCCGATCCTGCCCCTCATGGCACTGATCCCGCCCCTCATGGCGGGGCCCGGAAGTCGAGCTCGCGCACCCACTTGGTGTTGTGCACGCCGGGGGCGTTGGGCACCATGATCCGGGCGGGGAACCCGTGGTCCAGCGACAGGTCGGCGCCGTTGACCCGCAGCGCCAGCAGGGAGCGGGGATCGGTCGCCTGCCCCGGGCTCAGCGACACGTGGCTGAACACGCCGCCCCGCTGCAGCGAGCGGACGTAGACGCCCGCGCCGCCGTCCGCCCCGCTCAAACGTGCCAAGTCGGTGAGCCGGACGCCGGTCCACGTCTGTTCGGTGGACCATCCCTCCACGCAGGCGATCGGCAACCGGTAGGTGTACAGCGGCATGGCCAGCAGTTCCTCACGCGACAGCCGCACCTGACGGACGCCATGCACCGTCAGCCGCCACTCGGGCCCGGTTTCGGCCGCGACGACGCCCACGCTCGCCGCCGTCTTGTTCACCTGGAAGTCGTTCGGCCCGGACCCGTAGTACCGCCCGTGCGGGGCGAGTAGCGCGGTACGCCGCAGCGGCCCGTCCATCGTCTGCCCGGCCGACAGGCCGAGTACGGTCAGGGAGCCACCGCCGACGAAGGCCAGCAGGCCCCGGCGTGAGATGGTCGGCGGCGCGGGAGCGGCGGCGACCAGGCCGTCGGGGTCAGGTGGTTCCGGGCGCGTGTCGCGCAGAGATGTGCGCAGTTCCTGACGGAAGCTGCGGGATCGCAGGGATGTGAGCAGCCGGGGCAGCTTGATGGCGATGTGCACCGCCAGCGCGGCCAGGAAGATCCATGCGCCGTACAGGTGCGCCGGGTAGAAGGAGAAGGGGAAGACGTAGAAGAGCTGGATGTTGAGGATGCCGGTGACGAACTCGAAGACCGCGCCGCCGACCAGGAGCAGCAGGCTGGCCCGTTCGAGCGTCTGCGCCGGGGTGCCGGTCGGCGGCCAGGCGAACAGCTTGGGGATCACCGACCACAGCTTGGCCAGCAGGATCGGCACCAGCGTCAGGCCGAGGATGACGTGCACGCCCTGGGTGACGCGGTAGAGCCAGACCGGGCTGGTCGGCCAGTCGAAGAGATAGAAGCCGAACAGCCCTCTTTCCGGCGTGATGTCGTTGCCCGGTAGCCGGGGATCATAGGCGGCGTACGAGATCAGGCCCGTGATGGCCACCAGCGGAAGCCCGACCAGCAGCACCAGCCCGAACACGGAGGTCAGCCATGGGCCACGCAGCGGACTGCGCCAGAACTCCGGCCGGAACGGGCCCGGCGGACGCTCCTGCCCCCGCAGGTACGCCCTCAGCCGCTCGCCGGGCCTGCTTGCCGCAGACCGACCCTGATGGTGGCGGCGCCCGTCCGACGCATCCGACATGATCCCCCCGAAGCCGGCGCAGGCAGGAGCCGGCCACCGACCTACCGCCAGTTCTCACCGCGAACACCATCGGCCAAAGTCGGACCACGCCCTGTTTTCCGTCATACTCCGTCTCCGGGAGAATGGCTTTCCCCAAGCGGGAGCAGCGGGAAGACCGCGTACGTCAGGTGGTCCGGAACGCGATGTGGGCGAGCGTCGTGTCCAGGGCGGCCTCCAGGGCCGCGGTGTCGCCGCTTACGGGGCGCTGCCGTCGGCCGGGATGGTGTGGCAACCCCATAGTTCAGTGCCGGGGATCCGGGAAAGGCCGCCGCCGGTGTCGGCCAAGAATTCTTACGGCCTTCGAACGCTCCTGGGCCGTTCCGCCAGGACTGGTGGGATGGGGCCTACCGTCGGCCGGGTGAGGATACTCGTGACCGGTTCGGCCGGATTCATCGGAAGTCATGTCGTCGAGGCGCTGGAGGAGGCCGGGCACGACGTGACGGGTGTCGATCTTCGGAACGGGGAGGACGTGCGCGACACCGCCGTCCTGGACCGCGTGCTCCCCGGCATGGAGGCGGTGGTGCACCAGGCCGCCAAGGTCGGGCTCGGCGTGGACGTCGCCGACCTGCCGGAGTACACGTCGGTCAACGCCTATGGCACCGCCGTCCTGCTCACGGCGATGGCCGGGCATGGCATCGGGCGGCTGGTGCTGGCGTCCTCCATGGTCGTCTACGGAGAGGGGGCCTACGAATGCCCCGGGCACGGGCGGGTGCGGCCGGGTCCACGTGCCGCCGCGGACCTGGCACAGGGACGGTTCGAACCGCGCTGCCCCTGGTGCGGCTCGCCCGTGGCGCCCGTCACGATCGGCGAGGACGCGCCCGCCGACCCGCGCAACGCCTACGCCAGCACCAAGCTCGCCCAGGAGCACCTGTCCGCCAACTGGGCGCGGGAGACCGGCGGCACGGCGGTCGCGTTGCGCTACCACAACGCGTACGGGCCGAGGATGCCCAGGGACACGCCGTACTCCGGGGTGGCGGCGATCTTCCGGTCCGCGCTGGAGGCGGGCCGCGCGCCGAGGGTGTTCGAGGACGGCCGGCAACGGCGCGACTTCGTGCACGTCCGCGATGTCGCCCGGGCGAACCTCGCCGCCCTGTCCGGCGGCACGCCGGGAGCCCTGGCCGCGTACAACATCGCCAGCGGCGAGCCGCACACGGTCGGCGAGATGGCCGCCGCGCTCGCCGCCGAGCGGGGCGGCCCGGACCCGGTCCTCACCGGCGAGTACCGGCTCGGCGACGTCCGGCACATCGTGGCCTCACCCGGCCGGGCCGCCGAAGAACTCGGCTTCCGGGCGCGCACCACCTTCGCCGAGGGCATGAAGGAGTTCGCCGACGCTCCTCTTGCCTGACCCGCCCATGTGAGGTCCCGGTGGGGCGACGAAGAAGGCGTCACGCCGGGCCGCGGGCCGTGTCGGCGACGCGAGAGGGAGGTCACCAGGGGGAGGCGACCAGCCCCTGCAGCAGCAGGCCGGTGACCACCTGCGCGGCGAGCATGCGGCGGCCGGGAGCGTACGCCGCCGACAGGCCGATCCACACGGCGAAGGGCACCCAGATGCGCTCCACCTCCCCCCGCGTCACCCCGCTGACGTCCAGCGCCAGCACCGCTACCAGCGCCGCGGCCACCACGGCGGCGATCCCGTGGCGGCGTGCCAGGTTCATCACGGCGGCCGCGATCCCGGACATGGGGATGTGGGCACGAGGATTCCCGCCGACCGCGGTGACGGCCGGGCAGTGGGTGAGGTGGTGCCCCGCGTGGACGAGGCCCGCGGTCGTGGCCGGTCCCGTGATCAGAGCGAGGACGGCCAGGTTCGCCACCAGGAAGTACAGGTAGGGGCGGGCCGCGCCCGGGTCGGCCGCCCACTCCGCGTGGGTGGCCGTCACCCCGGCGAGCCACGAAAAACCCGCCGCCGCGAACACGCCCGTCACGGCCGCCGCACCCGCCAGGGCCGCGAGCACCGCCGGGCGCGGCAGCCGGACCAGCACGGCGACGGCCAGCGGGATCACCAGATAAGGGACCAGCCCGTAGCTCAGGTACGGCAGAGTGCCCAGCAGCACCCCCGCCCCGCCCGCGAACCACGTCCTGGCCGCTTTACTCCGGCCGAGCACCAGGAGCGCGACGCCCCACGCGCCGGCACCCGCGAAGAAGGCGTCCATCGTGGTGGCGATCCAGACCGAGGCCGGGGTGAGGGCGAGGTACGGCAATGCCCGCCGGGCCGCCTCCTCCCCCGCCAGGCGGCGCACGGTCAGCCCGATCGCCACCGTGGCCGAACAGCCGACGAGGATCACCAGGATCGCCGCCCACAACGGCCCGCCCAGACCCACAGCAGCGAGCGCCCACACCACGAGCACCGGCAGCGGCGGATGCCCCCGCACGTGCGTCGGATACTCCGGCAGCCGCTGCGTGAAGCCGGCCAGCCAGCCGAGCGGGTCGTGACCCACGGCGGGCAGCACGGCCAGGTACTCCTCGCGGTGGGTGAACGGTGCGGCCAGTCCGTCGGCCGATATGGCCAACAAGATCGTCCAGGCCAGCGCGCACCCGCAGGCGACCAGCAGGGCTCGTCCGAACCCGCCCTGCCTTACCCATCCCGGCAAGTTCCGTACGGCGACCACCGCGAAGGCGACCGCCGGCAGCAGCGTGACCGTGAGCACCCGGAAGTGCGCGTGCAGCGGCGGCAGTTGATCGATCCGCAGCACGCCCAGCGCGTGCAGGACCGCCCCCACCGCGAAGCAGCCAGCGATCAGCACCGCCCACCCGGCGAGCGCCCCGCGCGTCCGGCGGCCGCTCCCGCCGCCCGCCTCGTACCTGCGGACGGCAGGAGCGGCCGTTCCCCGATCCGATCTTTCCGCCACACCGTAACAGTAGGTCTGAGCTGGGCTTATTTTGAAGACGGCGTCACCACACCGTAAGAATTTTCAGGCCTGCCCTGCCTTAGCGTCGGACCCATGGAGATCGACGTGGTACTGCCATGCCTGGACGAGGAGGCCGCGCTTCCCTGGGTCCTGGAGCGCATGCCGTCCGGCTACCGGCCCATCGTGGTGGACAACGGGTCGGCGGACGACTCGGTGAAGATCGCCACCAGCCTCGGGGCCCGGGTGCTCGTGGAGCCGCGGCGCGGGTTCGGCGCCGCCTGCCACGCCGGGCTGCTGGCCGCGACCTCGGACATCGTCGCCTTCATGGACGCCGACGCCTCCCTCGACCCGCGGCAACTGCCCAGGGTGACCAGGCCCGTAGGAGCCGGAGACGCCGACCTGATGCTCGGCCGGCGGATCGCCCGGTCGCCCGGCGCCTGGCCGCCGCACGCGCGCGCCGCCAACGCCCTGCTGGCCCACCGGCTGCGCCGCCGCACCGGGGCCGCGTTGCACGACCTCGGCCCGATGCGCGCGGCCCGCCGCACCGGGCTCCTCGCCCTGGCCCTGCGTGACCGCAGGTTCGGCTACCCGCTGGAGATGGTGCTGCGCGCCGCCGCGGACGGCTGGCGGATCGCCGAGGCCGAGGTGGACTACCTTCCGCGCGCGGGCCCCTCCAAGGTCACCGGCACGGTACGCGGCACCGTGCGCGCCATCGGCGACATGCGGCGGGTCATCAGGGAGACCGCGTGACGCAGATCCTGGTCATCGCCAAGGAGCCGGTACCCGGCCAGGTCAAGACCCGACTCTGCCCGCCCTGCACCGAGGAACAGGCCGCCCGGCTCGCGGCCGCCGCCCTGGAGGACACCCTGCACACGGTGGCCGCGACGTGCGCGGCGCACCAGGTCCTCGCCCTCCAAGGGCTGCCAGGTCCCTGGCTGCCTCCCGGTTTCACGGTGATCCCGCAACGCGGGCGTGGGTTGGACGAGCGGCTCGCGGCCGCCTTCACCGACGCCCACGGGCTGCACCCCATGCCGACCGTGCTCGTCGGCATGGACACCCCTCAGCTCACCCCGCCCCTGCTCGAAGCCGCCGCCGACGCGCTGACCGGGCATGACGCGGTGTACGGCCCCGCCGCGGACGGCGGCTTCTGGCTCCTCGGCCTGCGCCGCCCCGACCCCGCACTGCTGCTCGGAGTGCCCATGTCACAACCGGGCACCGGAGCGGCCCAGCTCCGGCGCCTGCGCCAAGCCGGACTGAGCACGGCCCTCATGCCCGAACTGCGCGACGTCGACACCTTCGCCGACGCCCTCCACGTCGCCGCGCAGTCCCCCGGCACCCGGTTCGCCGCGACGCTGGACGCCGTGCGCCTGAGCATGGCCGCGCACTGACCGCATAAGAAGCCGGAGTGCAGCCCACTGCGGAAACGCCCCGCACGAACCCCCGGCCCGTCCGCTCACTCCCTCCAGGCTCTGCGGATCCCTCGAATCTCTTGGATCCCTCGGATTCTTCAGGTCAGGGTGGCGAACCATCGTCCCGCCTCATTCCACTGATCCGCGAAAGGGAAGCCACAGCTGCGGGCGAGCGGTCCGATGTCGTCGGCGGAGACCGTCGCCCAGGGAAACCAGTCGGCCGCCTGCCCGCCGCGACGCAGCCGCACCCACTCCACCATGCTCGGCGACCCGGGCGGCGCCAGCTCGGCGATCACCGCGCCGCCGGGCCGTACCAGTTCGCGGAGCCGGCGCAGCAGGGCGTCCGGGTCGCCGCCGATGCCGATGTTCCCGTCGGCCAGCAGCGCCACGGCCCAGCGGCCGGTGCCGGGCAGCCGCTCGAAGACGCTTCTGCGCAGCGCCGGCGCACCGGCGCGCCGCGTCAGCGTCACCGCCAGCGGGGTGATGTCGATGCCGAGGACCGGCACGCCCATCCGGGCCAGGGCCGCGGTCAGCCGGCCGGGTCCGGAACCGACATCGAGCGTCGGCCCGCCGCACCTGGCCAGCAGTTCCCCGTCACCCTCGATCGGCCGCAGCCACCGCTCGGCGGCCAGGGGCCGGACCCGTCCGTCGGAGTACTCGACGTCCACGTCCCCTCCCATCAAGGCGTCCTCATAGAAGGCACCGATCACGCGGCGTCCCCCCGTTCGCCGGATCCCGTAGCAGGAAAGCCGGGACCGCCGCGATTGTCGTGAACCGGCCCGTATACCGCGGGCGAACGCGGCGGACGACCGCTCATGGCGAAATGATCGATCACAGTCCGACGCTACAGCGGAATGCATTCGTTGACTCTTACGAGTCTGTGACGTGATGCGGGGGCCGCTGACCGCAGTGAAGGTGTCCTGACCAGGTAGGACGCATCACCACTGGCGTGGGCACGAACCTTTGGCACATTCGCATTGAATAGCGGGATCGGCACGCCAAATACATCGCCTAAAATTCACTAAACCAATGTATATACGTCCCATAGGGACCATCTCTTCGCCGGGTCGCGCAGCGGACATCGCCCTGCGACCCGGCCGGCCCCGGAGGAACGTTCGTCGAGCCCTGGAACCCTGTCAGCGAACCATTACGGCTGGGCGGCCTCCGTGGCAGGCGTGGGCTCCCGCAGGTAGCGGATCAAGCCGATCACCTCGGAACGAGCGCAGCGAGAGCCGGCCGAGACAGAGATCTTTTCCTCCTTCGTCAAACATCTTGTCCGCCCCGGACCGCCGGGTGGCCCTCCGCGCCGCCGGTCATGCAGGATGACGGGCGGCGCCCGTCCGTACCGCTTCGGAGGCCTCAGCTCAGGCCGTGCGCCCGCTTGTACTCAAGCGTGTAGGCCAGCTTGCCGGGCTTGGCGTCGGAGTACGGCTTGCTCAGCTTGTCGAACTCGCCCTTGTCGGCGGCCTTGCCGTCGTTCCACTTGGCCAGCGCGCCGAGCTCGGCGGCGGTGAAGCCGTTGTCGACGACGGTGTTCTTGGGCAACGCGGTGATCGCCTCGGTCAGTGCCTTGACGGTGCCCAGGTAGCTGGCGTGGTCCTTCTGGTCCCACGTGGCCAGGTTGATCGGCTTGGCGTCGCGGACCCAGCTGCCCCAGTAGAACTCCTGGAACGGCAGCCCGTTCTGCGCGTAGCCGATGTCACGCCCGAAGTAGAGCAGGCTGCGGTACTTGTCGTTGGTGAAGTTGGCCAGCCCCACGCTGGTCGGCAGCTTGTTCACGGTGACCGTGTTGCCGTTGGGTCCGCGCAGCCACACCCACTTGTGCGCCCGCATCTCGTTCCAGAAGCGCTGACGGGTGAGGGTGCTCAGGTTGGCCTGCACTCGCAGCCGGACGTGCAGGTCGCCGCCGCCGTCGGGGGTCTCGAAGAAGGATGTGAGCGTGTGGTGCCCGTCGGTGAGGAACGGCTCGCCACCGGGACCGATGACGACGGTCTTCATGGCGGCGATGCCGTCCGCCGTCTCCGCGCCGACCGCGAGCTGGCACGTGAACGAGGACGGCTTGTCCAGGCGCGCGCCGGGCGACACCGACGCCGCCGCTACCCGGCCGTCGGCCTCGCACCAGTCGTCGAACTTCTTGTTGATCGCGTCCTTGCCGAGGGTGTAGCGGCCGAGCTTGTAGTAAACCTCGTCATAACCCAGCGACGGCTGGGTCGGGTGCACGTCACCGATGCGAACGTCGAGCAGATCACCAGGCTTGGCACACAGGTACTTCGCGAACGGCGTGCTGCGATTGTCGTGCTGGCAGAACGACGGCCGTGTACCCGGCGAGCCGGGGGCCGCGAGCGCGGCCGGCGCCGAGACGGCGACACCGGTCCCGGCGACGACGGCGAGGGCCGTCCCAAGCACCGAGGCCCGGCGGTACGAAGATCTGAAGGGCATAACACGTGCTCCTCGTCGTCAATGCGTATGTCGACGGCGAGAGTGCCGGTAATCAACCAACACACGAGATCATGTCCCTGACGTCCAGGGAAACCGGAGGCGAACATCGTTCTTCTCCGGGACCCCGGGCTGGTCAGGAGGGGCCACCTCCAAGACCGGGTTCCCTCGCCAGGAGGCTTCCCGGAACGCCGAGTTCCTTCCTGATCTTCTGGTGGACGGAGTTCAACGCCTTGACCAGCGACTGGTTGCAGGCCTCCCACATGTCCTCGTCGGGGTTCAACAGCCCGCTCGCAATCCATTCGAGCCGCCAGGCCTCCCTGTTCAGATCCATAGTCGCATCGCCGAGCAGTGCGACCTTCTCGCCGCAAGCCTGATGGACATCTGCACGACGATCATCGGTTCATTATTGAAGGACTGGAACGCGAATGCGCCCACCTGGTAAAGCGCCCAGACAACCGAAAGCACTATGGGACCATCAGTCGGCCTACTACCTCCCCGACCCCGACAGCCCCACACGGGGATGTACGGTCAGGCCGTACGTTGCACGGCAATCACTTTGATCGGCGTCGACCGAGGCCTCGCAGCATGAGCCACCAGATGAGCACGGCTTGGACGAGCCCGGCCAACACGAGTGTCACGAGGAAGCCGTGCGCCCCAACGTTGACCACAGGCCGCACACCCCACATGATCGCCGCGTAGACGAAGCTGAAAGGCGCAGCCACGAGGAGGTTGAGCAGGAACTCCAGTCCTCCCCCCGTGCCGGCCTTCGGCCAGGTGTCAACAGCGAACTTGATAATGAGCAGCGCATAGGGACCGACTATCAGGAGCGGGAACATATCATCGCTCTTTATGCGGGGTGACATCCTTAACTCCCAACTAAGGCGCGACGGGACAAGATCAAGATTGCCGACCTATCGTCTCGGCCATAAATGGACTCTTTCCTCCATTGCTCGTCCTTGACATTGGAAAAGTAAGCTCTTACGACGAGGCGGGACTTAGCGCTAGTATCGCTGCGGTGAAGCAGCTGAACCGTCACGAGGGGCGCCTATTAACAGCTGCGACACCGTCCGATATCATGCGCTCTTTTGATCGGCTCCGGTGCGCTTGCCGACCTCTTCGATCAGTTCTGCCTTGTTCATGTATCGACCGTAATGCCGCACAGGACGCGGAAATGACGCGTCGGACGCGTCCGATACGTCATTGACGGCTCGATCACGGCCAACGCCCTGCTCGCGCGACGCCCGCCTGATCCGGTCACGGCCGCGAAGCCACATGACCCGAGGCAGGAGGAGTCGGAGGCAATGCCGCAGATCAAGCATTTACCCACGTGTCGGCGTGGGGCCCAGCGGGACGGGGGACCTCTCCCGTGCACACGCGGGTGCGTGCGGTGAAACCTGAGAACCGGGCAAAACGGAGATATTGTGGAAGATCATCACTCGTCGGCGGTGAGCCGCCGTGACCTGCTAAGCCTGTCCACCGTCGCCCTGGCCGGCGCGGTGCCCCTCGCCGTCTATCCCGGATCCGACACCCCGGCTCTCGCGGCGGCGTCCCCTTCGCAGGTCCACGGGCATGGGCACAAGCCGGGGGTGACTCCTCCGGAGGACCTCATGCGGGAGCACGGGGTGCTGAAGAGCATCCT
This sequence comes from Sphaerisporangium viridialbum, assembly GCF_049674955.1. Classification (GTDB taxonomy): domain Bacteria; phylum Actinomycetota; class Actinomycetes; order Streptosporangiales; family Streptosporangiaceae; genus Sphaerisporangium; species Sphaerisporangium viridialbum. The sequence goes on from NZ_CP187232.1 coordinate 6,210,837, forward strand.
GCTGGTGTACCGGGAGGGGATCCGGCGGATCCAGCGCGGCGAGCAGGTGCCCGTCCAGCCGCTGCACGCCGCGGCCCGCATCATCCGCGACTTCATCGAGCGCTACCACGAGTACCTGGAAGAGAAGTACGTCTTCCCGCGCCTGCGCGAGGCCGGCAGACTCCGTCACACGGTCTCGGTCCTGGAACTGCAGCACAAGCGGGGACGAGAGGTGACCGCCCGCATCCTGGCCTCCACCCACCATTCCAGGGCCTCGGCCCACCAGCGCCACGCCTTGGTCTCCGACATGGCCGCCTTCATCCGCATGTACGAGCCCCACGAGGCCCGGGAGGACACCGTGGTGTTCCCCGTCTTCCGCAAGGTGACGCCCGCCAGGGAGTTCGCCCGCCTGGGTGAGGTCTTCGAGGCCGAGGAGCACCGCCGTTTCGGCCAACGCGGCTTCACCGCCGTGGTCCACCGGGTCGCCGACATAGAAAAGGCCCTGCACATCCACGACCTGTCCCAGTTCACCCCCCGAAAGTCATCCCCCCACCACCACCGACACGGCCGAACCTCAGCCCGCTGACCTCTTGCCGGACTCGGCGTCGCAACAAGCACAGGGCCGGGTCATGTCGATCCTGTAGAGGGCGCGGCGACGCGCGGTGTCCCTGCCGATGCCGGGCTCGTCGAGCATCAGCAGGTCGCCAGCAGATGAGCGCGCCGGCCGGGCGGAGGAATCCCTCGTGGATGTCGGCGCCGATCTCCCAGCACCTGATTACGCGAGGTCGCCAGTTTGGCACGCGACCAATTCACCCTGTTCTTCGTCCCCCTGTTTCCGGTTCGGACGAAGTATGGAATACAGTGCGCCTTCTGCGGGGCGTCGTACGACATCGCCAAAGACGAGGCGAGCCGGTCGGTGGCCCGTTGAGCGTCCGTCCGTCACCGGCGATCCCCGCGCGTCTCCCCCGCTTCCGCGTACGCCCTGAGGAGGGCGAACCGGACGAATTCCGGTGTCCGCGGGCGTAGAAATCGATTCGGCTACGATTCGCGGGGAGAGCATTCGACCACCGGCGGTTACGCTATACAAAACAGAAAACCCCCCATTTGCCGGAGCTGATGAATCCGTGCCCGGACTACAGCTTCAGCTCGACGGGCTCACCTGGGAACATGGCGGTGACCTTCGGGCACTGAAGCCCGACCCGCTGGTCGTGGAGGCCGGAGAGACCGCGGTCGTGCTGGCGGGCGACGCCGCCGACGCGGAGGCCTTCACCGACGTGCTGCTCGCACAGGCGTGGCCGCTCAGGGGCAGGATACGGATCGCCGGACGCGAGATCATCTCGCTGCCCGCCGATGCGCGCGGCATCGCCCTGGTTCCCGCGGGCGGCGGCCTGTTCCCCCACCTGACGGTCGAGCAGAACATCGCGTTCGGGCTGCGCGGCCCCCGCGGCGGCGGCTTCCACAAAGGGCAGGTGAACTACGTGGCCGGGCGGCTCAACCTCCAGGGGTTCCTCGCATGGCGGCCCCACGAGCTCTCCCCCGACGAAAGGCTCCGGGTGGCGCTCGCCCGCGCGATGTGCCACTGGCAGGCGGCGCGGGCCGTGGTGATCGAGGACCGCGCCGGATACACCCCATGTCACGCGGCGGTGAGCGAGAGCCTGAAGGCCTATCCCGACCTGCCGGTCCTGGTGGTGAGCGATGACAGGCACCGGGTGGAGACGCTCCGCACACCCACCGGCTCCTGGGAGGTCGTCGATGCCGATGCATCGTAGGCGGGCGCTCGCCGTGCTGTCGGGCCTGGCGGCCGCGGGGCTCGCCGGGTGCGGCGGCGAGGCCCCGCTGCGGATCGCGGTGGTGTGGAGCGGCTGGGAGCTGAGCCGCTTCCGCGAGGTCCTGGACGAGCCCAACACCATCGTGTACTCGGCGGGGGACAACATCGCCGCCCTGCTCAGAAACCCGGTGGCCCCGGCGGCCACGCCCGACGTCGCGATAGTGTCCCGGCCGGGGCTGGTGCGGGAGAAGGCCATCCGCGATCGCTTGCAGACGATTTCCACTGCCGCCGACCCGCCCTTCTGGCCTCGCCTCCTGTGGAACGAGAACGACGGGTCGGTCAAGGGTGCGTGGTTCAAGGTCGCGCACAAGTCACTGGTGTGGCACCGGCAGGGAGGGCCCCCTACGCAGCCGCCCGCCAGCTGGGACTCGTGGGTGCGGACGTGCGAGGCGCAGGCCAAGTGCGGGCAGCCGCCGCTCGCCATCGGGGCCGCCGACGGCTGGGTGCTCAGCGACTGGTTCGAGAACGTCCTCGTCGGCATCGACCGCGACACGTACAAAAGACTGAACGACCAGCCCGCGCTCTGGTCCAGCGAATCCGTGAGACATGCGCTCGGCTGCCTGGCCAGGCTGTGGTCCATCAAGAATCTTCTCCCTGGAGGAGGCAGGCGGGCCCTGGCCACCCAGTTCCACGAGTCGGTGCTCGACGTCTTCCGGTACGGCCGCGCGGACATGGTCGCCGCGGGCGACTTCGCCTGGCCGGTCATCGACCGCTACACGCCTCGCCCACAAGGGGAGCCGCCTCCGGCGAAGCACTTCCTCTTCCCCGGGCACGGCGGCCGGCAACCGCCCGTGTTGGTCGGGGGCGATGCCGTGGTGGCGCTGAAGTCCAGCGGAGAGCGCGGCAGGCAGCTGCTAGAGAGGCTGACCGGAAACGAGGCCACCCGGCTCGGCAAGTGGGCCGGCGCCGGGGGCTTCCTGTCGCTCAACCCGCGGTACGACCAGGACTACCCGGATCAGCTCAAGGAGCTTGCGCAGCAGGTGCGCGGCAACGTCGAGTTCGACCTCTCCGATCAGCTCACCGGCCCACTGGCGGGCGGCGACGGCCAGGGCCTGTGGCGGGTGCTGACCGAGCTGTTCGCCTCGGTCACCGTCGGCGATGAGAAGCCCGACACGGCCGTGGGCCGCGCGATGAACGCGTTGACCGCGCTGAGCGAGGCGGGGGGTTCGTAGTGGCGGCCGGTGATTCCTTCCTGTTCGAGGTGGCGCCGCGTCACGACACGCGCGCACCGGCCAGGTGGCACGGACCGAGCCGGTGGACGGCATGGGGATATCTGCTGCCCGCGGTCCTGCTCACGGCCGCCGTGCTGCTCGCGCCCCTGGCCGCCACCCTCGTGACGAGCGTGACCCGCGCTCCTGTCGGAGCCGACTACCAGCAGGTCCTGACCGATCGGGACGTCTGGGTGGCCCTGCTCCACAACGCCGTCTGGCTCGCGCTCGCGCTGGTGGTCTGCGGCGTCGGTCTCGGGCTGGCGTGGCTCGCCAGAGACGCCGGGCCGCGCACACGACGCCTGCTCCTGGTCGTGCTGGGCCTGCCCACCGTCACCTCGCCGCTGACGGCCGGTGTGGCCTTCCGCCTGATCTTCGACGCCGATCCCGCCCGAGGTGTGGCGAGCGCCCTGCTGCGCGGTGGCCCGATCATGCTCGGCACCCGCTGGATCTGGCTGGTCCTCGGCCTTGCGTTCGTGTGGCAGTGGACGGGGCTGGCGTTCCTGGTGTTCCACGTCGGCCTGGCCAACGTGCCGGCGGACCTGCTGCGCATGGCCCGCGTCCTCGGCGCCGGGATGCTCCGCCGGCTGCGCACGGTGGTGCTCCCCGCCCTGTTCCCGACCGCGGCGCTCGTGATGCTGGTCGTGCTCACGGCGGCGGCCCGCGTGTTCGACCTGGTCCTGATCGGCGCGCCCGGCTCGGTTCAGGCCGAGGTCGACGTCGTGGGGCTCTTCTGGTGGCGTCACCGCGACGATCTCGGCGACGGGCGGGCATCAGCGCTCGCGATCCTGTTGACGGCGCTGGCGGTCGCGGTGGTGACGCTCGTGCTGTGGCGGCTGCGCCGTGACTGGCCGGAGGCGGTACGCCCCCAGGAGGGCGGGCGGGCCCCGGCGCCGGGGCAGCCGAGATGGGCCGTACGGCTCATCTCAGCGGTGGTGACCGTGGTGTGGGCCTTCCCCTTCGTCACGCTCCTTCTCACCTCGTGGCGATCTCCTGACGCGGCGGCAACCTCGGGCTGGTGGACCGGAGGCTACGGTCCCGGGTCGTACGGCGAGGCGTTCGCGGACGGCGCCTTCGCCGACGCGCTCGGGGCGACGGCGCAGCGGGCGTTGCTGGTCTCCGTTCTGGTGGTGCTGCTCGCCGTGCCGGCCGCGTACGCGCTGACGCCCGGCCAGCTGCCCCGGCGCACGCGGCGGGGCGTCGCCGCGGTGGCGGTCGTGCTCGCGGTACTGCCGCCGCAGGTGCTGGCCGTGCCGCTCGGGACGGCGCTGGGCACGTGGCTGGGCAGCACCGTGATCCTCAGCTTGGTCCACGCCGCGCTGGTGCTCCCGCTGGGCGTGCTGCTGCTGCGCAACGCCTTCATGTCGGTGCCCCGCCCGGTGGTCCTGCGTCCGCTCGCCCAGGGGCGTTCCGCGATGTTCCAGATGACGGCCGAGAGCGGGCCCGCCGTGGTCACGGTGGCGGTGCTCGCGTTCGTGCTCGCGTGGAACGACCTGGTGATGGGCCTGCTGCTGAGCTGGCCCGCGGCCGACCAGGCTCCGTTGGTCCTGCTCCAGCAGGCGCGGCAGTTCGCGACGTCCGCGGGCGCGCTCGCCGCGCAGGGGGTCGTACTGACCGCGGTGCCGGTGCTGCTGCTCGCGGCGACCGGGCGATGGCTGGTCAAGGGACTGACACAGGGAGTGCGCCGATGAGCTCACCCGCGACCGCGCCCCCCGAAGGGCCGCCCCGGAAGTCCAAGCCGTGGGTGGCCGCGCTGCGCTCGGCACTGCCGAAGAACCGCAACGAGCTCCTGGCTCTGGCCATCGCCTTCGGCTCCTCGGTCGGCGGGGCCGCGCTCATGGACCTGGCACTCGCCTTCTTCGTGCCGCTGATCCCGGTCTGGCTCCTCATCGGCGGGGCCCTGTTCCTGCTTGCCATCAAATGGCTCCGCTCACGCGAGAAGGTGCCGCCGCTGCCGAGGTCCCCTCAGGGGCTTCCCTCACGCGTCGAGCCGCTGATCGGACGGGACGCCGAGCTCGGCGAAGTGATCGACCGCGCCGTCGACCGGGGGTTTGTCGTGGTGCGGGGCGTGGCGGGCATAGGCACCTCCGCGCTGGCCGTCAACGCCGCGTGGAGGCTGGCGCCCGAGACCGACCGGCAGTACTACGCCGACCTTCGCGGGCAGGACCGCGACGAGCCCGAGGACACCACGAGCGTGATCGAGCGGGTCCTGCGCACGCTCGGCCTCCCACTGGGGTCGATCGACGACCCCGAGGAGGCCGGGCAGGAGGTCTTCGCCGCACTCCGGGACGCCGGCGGCGTGCTCGTGCTGGACAACGTCGAACGGTGGAGTCAGGTGGAGTGGCTTCCCCGCCGCGTGCGGGGAAGCTGGGTGATCATCGCGGGCGATCCGAAGGCCGGCGCGGACGACCCGGTCCCGACGGGCGTCGCCGTCGTGCAGGTCGGCCCCCTGGACCCCCGCGACGGCGTGGCGCTGCTGCGCTCCCAGATCGCGGCGGACCGCGTCGAGGCCGATCCCTCCGCCACCGGCAGGCTCGCGGCCCTGTTCCTGCGCAGGCCCGCCATCGCGGTCGGAATCGGCCGCTGGCTGGCCGAGAATCCGCAGGTCACGATAGCCACACTCGCGGCCGACCTGGAACAGGGCCCGCACGACCACACCCTCCAGGTGCTGCTCGGCATGCAGGTTCGGCGGGTGAGGCCGGCGGCGCGCCGTCTGCTGGCGTTGCTGGCGCGCGCGCCGATCGCCGAGCTCGGCGGCGACGCGGCCGCCGCGCTCGCGGGCGTGTCCATGCGCGAGGTGGAGCAGGCGATGGAGGAGCTGAGCCACCACGGCCTGGTGGAGAAGGTCCGTGAGTCCCGGATCCGGGTGGTGGAGGCCGCCCGCGCGATCGTGACCGCGCCGGACGACGAGTGGAAGGCGGCGTGGCAGCGCCTGGTGGAGCGCTTCGCCGACCGGGCGGACTCCTTCGCCGAGTCACTCCCGAGGCAGGAGGCCCGCGACTGGTTCGAGGTCGAGGACAAGGCGCTGCTGCAGATACTGCGGACACGCCGGCCTGCCGCCTGGGCCGCGGGTCCGCTGTGGCGGATCGCGGACGCCCTGGAGGTGTGGTTCCTGCTGGAACAGCGCCACAAGGAGCGCCGCGAGGCCGCCCGCGCCCTGGCGTCCGCGGCCAAGGCGCTGAGCGACGCCGACGTACGGGCGACCGCCGAGCTGCGCCTGTGCCTGATCGCGTTGGTGCTCGGCGAGCCGGGCGCGGCGCAGGAGCACCTCGACAGCGCCGCGGGGCTACGGGAGGGCGTCGAGTCCTGGCCGGCGCAGATCCACCTGGCCCGCGCGGCGACGCTGCTCGCGACCGGCGACGAGTTCGCCGCCGTCGAAGCCTCCCTGGTCCGGTACGGCCAGGCCCTACCGGGGGGCGACGCCGCGGGGCAGGCCACCCGATGGATCAACATGGCGGTCCTGCGGATACGCCGGGGGCAGGTGAGCGCCTCGCAGGGCCGGACGGACGAGGCGAACCGCCTGTACACCGACGCGCTGGGCACGCTGGTGCATGCGCTCCACATCGCGCGGCAGGCGGGCGACGTAGACGCCGAGGCCCACGCCTGCGAGCTGCTCGCGCTCGTCGACTGGTACCTCGACCGGGCGCACGACGCCACGGCGGGCTGGAAGAAGGCGGTCCAGCTGTACGCGCGGTCAGGTGACACCATCGGCCAGGCACGCTGCCAGGTACACCAGGCGGCCACGCTGCCGGAGACCAGACGCAAGGAGGCCGCGAGGCTTCTCCGGTCGGCGCTGCGGCGGCTCCCGGCGACCGGGGTGACCACCGCCCTGGCGCGGCTGCGCCTGGCGACGGCGGAGCCGCGGAACGCCAGGGCGCAGCGCGACAAGGGGCTGGACGCGCTCGCCCCGTGGGACGGGATCGCCGAGCCGCTCCAGGTCACCGAGATACGGCGCCGCCTGCTTGAGCTGGACGGGCTCCCCTCCGGGCCGTAGCCCACCGGAAGTGGGTAGATCCGGCGGTGGCCCAGGGCGCCTGCCCCGGGCCACCGCCGGAGGCGGATTCTAGGAGAACATGAAGTTCGCCGTGTGGGTGGTGCCGTCGGTCAACGTGACCTCCAGGCGCCCACACGTCTTCGCCAAGGACTTCTCCGTCTTCCAGACGTACTGGTACTGCTTGGCAACCGGGTCGTACGTCAGGGAGCTCGAACCCGCGGTGACCGTCTGCTCGGCCACCTCCCGCGGAGCCGAGGTGTCGCACGCCGTCGCGCGCAGCGCGGGGAAGCCCGCCGCGAAGATGGCGAGCCCCTGGTCGCCACCGAGGCCGAACTTGATCGGAACGGCGCTGCCGGCCTTCACGACGTTGACCTTGTCGACGCTGACCGGCGCCCCGAAGTTCCGCCAGTCGAAGACCACCTGGTAGGTGACGCTGACCGGGGCGGCCCGGTTGCCGGCACGGTCCCGACCGCCGGAGCAGGTGGCGGTGAAGTAGTTCACCGTGGGTCCACCGGTGACGGACAGCGTGGCGGGCTTAGCCACGCCGCTGTCATCGTCGGTCGTCGAGCAGGCAGGAGCCACCGGCTTACCAAGAGTGATCCGCTCGTCCTGGCTGACTCCGGTGACCGTGACGGTGGGCGGTGTCACATCCTCCGCCTCGGTGACCGCCTTGTAGGCGTTGACGAGGCCGTACCCGAAGAAACCGTTGACCGCGGGGTGCGCCGGATCGACCTTGCACCGGCCCTGGGTGTAATCGGTGCCGGAGGTGGGACAGGCGAGCGGAATGGCCTGCTTGCGCAGGAGCTCGGCGATGTAGTCGGGAGTGGCTCCGGGATGCTTCGACACCAGCAGCGCGGCGACGCCCGCCACGTGCGGCGAGGCCATCGAGGTGCCGGACAGCGTCCGGTAACTGCTCACCCCGGTCGACGGCGAGGTGGAGTAGATGCTCGATCCGGGGGCGGCCACGTCCACCACCCCGAGCCCGAAGCTGGAGAACGACGATCGGGCCGGCTGCGTGGTCAGGCCCAGGTACCACGGCCCGATGGCGGAGGCGGGAGCGGTGGGCTGGGTGGTGGACGACACCGACACCACGCCGGGCAGTTCGGTCGGCAGATCGAGGCAGCTGGGGTCGAGGGTGCGCCGCACCGGGGTGGTGTCGTCCGGGCTGGTGGTGTCGACCGTCTTGGTGGCGAGGTCCTGGTTCTCGTTGCCCGCCGCCGCCACGTTCAGGATGCCGTGCTCGGTGGTGTAGTTCACCGCGCGCCGGACCGCCTCGACGACCGGTGCCTGGCTGGCCTGGCTCTCGCACCAGTACAGCCACGGGTCGATGTAGTAGCTGTTGTTCGTCACCTGGATGTCGTGCTCGGCTGCCCAGATGAAGCCGCAGATCGCGTACTCCGGGTAGATGAAGCCACTGGAGTTGACGACCTTGATGGAGGCCAGCTTGACGCCGGGCGCGACACCGACGATGCCGACGCCGTTCTTCGCCGAGGCGATGGTCCCGGCCACGTGCGTTCCGTGGTAATCGGCGGTGACGCTGGTAGGCCGCCACGCGCCCGGCGTGGTGTCCGGGGCGCCGGTCCCCACGCAGTTCACCGACTTCGACTGGTCCACCACCGGGGCGAGGTCCTGGTGGTTGGCGTCGATTCCGTCGTCCAGAACGCCGACGGCGACCGTGGGGCTACCCAGGTCGACCCCGTGGGCCGCGCGCGCGCCGATGAGAATCATGTCGCTCTGGCGGGTCGCGTTCTCCAGAGCGTCCGGCACGTACTCGTCGAGTTCTTCGGTGTTCTCGGCCATGGCGGGCAGGGCCGCGGTCCGGGTCGCTCCCGCGGAGAGGACGGCGTCGCCGTGCGCGACGGTCTTCACGTTCTGGGCGAACGAGGGGTCGGTGGAGCGCGCGATGACCACGCCGATCTGCGCGTACGAGATCATGACCTGCCCGCCGGCCTCGGTCGCCGCGGCGGCGGCACCCGCCGTGTGTCCCTTGTCGACGGCGTTGACGACGTAGCTGAGGTTAGGGCCGACCGTGTCCGCCACCGCCGCGGTCGGTGTGAGGACCGCACCGATCACGGCGATGACGGCGGTTGCTGCTGTGATGGTGAGGGCATGTCTGCCCGACCTAGAGTTCATTCCAGGCCTTTCGGAAAAGTGTGGGGGTGGCCACAGGATCTTGAGTGCCCTCCATGTGGACCCCGAGAGGGGGTTGGTCATGTTTACGAGATTTTTCGCTTTTGTCATAGGTCGGTGGCAATTTGCGACCAACGTGTGACATGTCCGTATCTGCCGGGGGATCGGACGTATCACCGTGCGGGTACGGCGCTGTCATCAGACGGCCGGTGTGGCGGGTGTGGCCTGCGCACCAATTTGGCCCAACTCGGCTGGTACATCGCGCGCAAGCGGGCAAAGGTCGCTAAGGAGAAGGAACTGATCCGCCGGGGCGTACGACAGCTGGTGACGCATGCGGAAGACGGCGCGGGGAGAAGATGCAATGGCCGATGAGCGCTACGACGCGATCGTGATCGGGACCAGCCAGGGCGGCCGGTTCCTGCCCGTCGAGCTGGCGAAGGCGGGCCAGAAGGTGGCGCTGGCCGAGCGCGACCAGCTCGGCGGCGTCTGCGTCAACACGGGGTGCACCCCGACCAAGACGATGGTCGCCAGCGCGCGCCTCGCCTACCAGGCGCGCCGCGGCACGGAGTACGGCGTGCGTACTGGTTCGGTATCGGTGGACCTGGCCGCGGTGCGCGAGCGTAAACGGGTTATGGTCGCCGGTGCGCGACAGAACTACGTGAGCCGTCTGGCGCAGGACGGGCTTGACGTGATCGAAGGCGAGGCCCATTTCACGGGGCCGAGGACGGTCGAGATCGCTTTGACGGACGGCGGGACGCGGCAGATCAGCGCGCCGGTGGTCGTCATCGACACGGGTGCCCGGCCCAAGCCGCTGGCGATCACCGGCGCGGGCGACGTCCCCGTGCTCGATTCAACATCGATCATGGAGTTGGACGAACTCCCGGAGCACCTGATCATCCTCGGTGGCGGCTACATCGGGCTTGAGTTCGGGCAGATGTTCCGCCGGTTCGGCAGCGAGGTGACCATCATCCAAAGCGCCGCGCGTCTGATGATGCTCGAGGACGAGGACGTCTCGGACGAGGTCGCCGCTATCTTGCGCGATGACGGGATCACGGTCCTGATCTCGTCGACGCCGGTCCGGGTTGAGTCGGTCGACGGCGGCTGCCTGCGCCTCACCGTTCGCACGGAGGACGGTGAGCGACAGTTCGAAGGCTCGCATCTGCTGTCGGCCATCGGCCGCATCCCGAATACCGAGGCGCTCACCCTCGAGGCGGCCGGCATCCGTGTCAACGATCACGGCTTCATCGAGGTCGACGAGTACCTGGAAACCAGTATCCCCAGCGTCTACGCGATGGGGGATGTCAAGGGCGGCCCGGCCTTCACCCACCTTTCCTACGACGATTACCGCATCCTGCACGCCAACCTCATCAGGGGCGAGAAGGCGAGCACGCGGGACCGGATCGTCCCGTACACGGTGTTCATCGACCCGCAGCTTGGCCGCGCCGGCATGACCGAGCGTGAGGCCAAGGCGCAAGGACGCGCGATCCGGGTGGCGAAGCTCCCGATGAGCGCCGTCATTCGGGCCATCGAGACCGGGGAGACGCGCGGCTTCATGAAGGCCGTCGTCGACGCGGACAGCGGGCGGATCCTGGGTTGCGCGGTCCTCGGCAGTGAAGGCGGCGAGATCATGACCATGATCCAGGTCGCCATGCTGGGCGAGCTCACTTACACCGCCATGGCGGACGCGATCTTCACGCACCCGCTCCTGGCGGAAGGCCTCAACACCCTCTTCGCGATGTTCGACGCCTAAGACGGCGCGTCGTCCCGCGCCGGCCCGCTGGCTTGCGGACCAATTTGGCCCAACTCGGGAAGGCTGGTGAATTGGCCTGGTACTGATGCGTATTGCTCCAACGACGAACTGCCCGATGGCACTCAGACCCGGCCGCGCGCTCTCCACAACGCGGATGCACCAGCGTCCTCCACGCCTGCCACGCCGCCGGTAGGAGCAGGCCAATCGCGTGCAGGTTGAGCGGCGGCACGCAGTACTGCCGCCGCCAGTGTGGCCAGCAACGCGATGTTGGTGGCCAGCGGTAGGCGTTCGGTGATGCCGCTGTACTGCCGTGCGCCGAGCAGCCACATAGGGTCATTGGTCGGGATGAATGTGGCAACGAACGCGACGATGCCGAGGAGGCTCGCCGTGGAGAGCAGTCGGACGAGGGCTACCGTCGATCGCCAGTGGGGATCGGTTCGGAATCGACGGGCCAGCCGCAGCCCGGCCACCGGCAGGCAGACGAACCCGACAAGTGCGGTGTAACGGTGCAATGCGTCAGACCAGGTCGGCAGCGCTCCCACCGGCGACATTGGGAAGATCGCGGCCAGCACCAGAGCGCCGGTCCAGCCGGCGATCAGCACCCAGGCGAGGCGGTCGGCCGGCGCTTGCAGGTCGATCAGCGCGAAAGCGATGCAGATCGATGCAGAGGCGAGCGCGATCATACTGATGCCAACCAGGCGCGCGCCGAGGCCGGTGAAGATCAGCTCGCTGAAGGTGGGGCGGATCAGGTCGATGCCGCCCGGCCGGCCCAGTTCGCTGGCGAGCGCGGTCGCGAGCGCGCAAGCGATCCACAGTGACCCGAAGCCGGCAAGCATCCGAGCGAGGCGGCGCGGGGAGGGATCGGCGATGGCGGTTGCTTTTGACGGGGCGGGCGAGGATGTCAGCTCTGCGGTACCCATGCGGCAAGGCTGGGAGTTACGGGGACTCATCAGCGTCGGTCTGCTGATTGATCTTCCGCCTCATCCCCGTCGCCGCCTGAGCGGCCGATGTGCGACCTGATGGTGATGCTGAGGATCGCCCCACGGAGCGATGCGGACGGGTCTTCCGCTGGTTAGCCTGGCCGGCATGGACAGCACGGTAGGCGGGGCTGGTCTCGGCGGGTTTGCCGGTCGGGCAGGGTACGCGGTGCGATACGTGCTGATCACCGGGAGGGACCGGGACCTGGCGCCGTCCGCCTGGGGCACCGGCCGGAGACGGTATGCCCAGCGGGTGCTGCTCGTGGTAGCGGTGGCAGCGCTGTCCGCGGGCGAGGTCAGCAACGGGTATCTCCCCGATTACGGGGGCGCGGTGGTGCCGGTCGTCGTCCTGCTTCACATGATTCCGGTTTTGATCATGCGGCGCCGCCCGCTGACGGCCTGGCGGCTTACCGTCGTGGGCACCGTGCTGACACTGGCCGTTGCGGCGGTGCTCGCCCACGGGGGTGGCGGGCACGACCTTGGGTCACCCTGGACACCCGGAATGCTGCTGTATCTCCCGGTCCTGATGATGACGATCGCGCGCTGTCCGTTGCCCTGCGACCTGGCCGTCGCCGGGGTCAGCCTCCTGCTGGTCGTCCCAGCAGGGGTGGCGGTCGGCACCGGGCCGCTGTCCGGAGCCGTGATATCGGGAATTCTGGCGGTAGGCGCCGCCACGCTGGCCGGCCTGGGCGTCGGCCGGCAGGACCGGATCGAACAGCAACTTGACATGGTGAATCGGTCGGTGGCCGAGGAGCAGACCCGGCGGGCCGTGCTGGAGGAGCGGGCCCGCATCGTCGGTGAACTGCATGACATCATCGCGCACCATTTGTCCCTTATCGCGGTGCGGACGGAGACCGCGCCATACCGGTTGGCCGGCCTGCGGTCGGCGCCGGATGATGATCCGGTGCGCGCTGAGTTCGCCGCGGTGGGCGACGCCACCCGGCAGGCGCTCAACGAGACCCGCCAGCTCCTTGGCGTCCTGCGCCGCGACGATGACGAAGTGGACCTCACACCGCAGCCCGGCCTGGGTGACATCGAAGCCCTGGTGGCCGAGGCTCACTCCTCCAGCGTGCCGGCGACGCTGACGGTGCATGGGAACCCCCACCCGGTGCCGCCCACCGTTGGCCTCGTCCTGTATCGAGTGGTACAGGAGGCCCTGAGCAACGTGCGGCGGCACGCCCCGGGAGCGCCGGTGCGGGTCGAACTGCGGCACGCGGCGGACCAGGTGCGGATCAGGGTGGACAACGAACCGCCGCCCCGGCCCACCCGGCTGGCACCAGCGGGGTCCGGGCACGGTCTCGCGGGGATGCGTGAACGGATAGCGATCGTGCGTGGCGAGTTGGCCGTTGAGACCCGACCGGACGGCGGGTTCACTGTCAGCGCCGCAGTGCCGGTCACCACCGACCACCGTGGCGCACTGTGGTGACGCGGGTGTTCATCGTCGACGACCAGGCCATGGTGCGGGAAGGATTCACGTTCCTGCTGGACGCGCAGCCGGACCTGTCAGTGGTGGGGACCGCCGGGGACGGTGTGGAGGCGCTGGCGACGATCGCGGAGCTGAGCCGGCGGGGCGAGCGACCGGATGTGGTGATGATGGACATCCGGATGCCGAAGCTGGACGGGCTGGAGGCGACCCGCCGGTTGCTCGAGCGGTCCACGCACGACGAACCGGCGTTGGACTTCTCGGCGGGTCTCGAGCCGCCGGCCAACCAGCCGCTCAAGGTGCTGGTGTTGACCACCTTTCACCTCGACGAGTACGTCTACCAGGCGCTCCGCGCGGGCGCCAGCGGATTCCTCCTCAAAGACGCCACCGCGTCCGAACTGGTCACAGCCGTGCGGGTCGTCGCCGCGGGCGATTCTCTGCTGGCCCCAGCCGTGACCAAGCGGCTCATCGCCGACTTCATCCGAGCTGACCGGTCGACACCGCCGGTGCGCCCGGAGCGGCTGGCCGACCTGACCCCACGAGAGACGGAGGTCCTCACCCTTGTCGCCAAAGGCCTTACCAACGCGGATATCGCGGCCGAACTCGTCGTGTCCGAGCATACGATCAAGACCCACGTCGGGCACATCTTAGGCAAGCTCCACCTGCGGGATCGAGTTCAGGCCGTGGTGCTGGCCTACGAGACCGGCCTCGTCACACCGGTCGGAGCGAAAGACGCTCCACGCTCATCCGCGTGACGCACCGACAAGCGCGTAGGTCGAACATCGAGTCAGCGGAGCGGCCGACGACATGAGCCGTCCGTTGCCTCGGGGGGCAGAGGGATTTGGAACGGAATCTTGCCACCCGGGTACGATGCGCCTCCTGCTGGGAACCCCTGGCAGGCAGGCCACGCCAGCACGGCTCCCCCGCCCACCGCGCAGCCGTCGAGATCGCCGAGAACGCCTCCTTGAAGGACGTGCCGTGGGAAGCGACGATCCGTGGGTGGTCAAAGAGGAGGAGATGGGCCGCTCATCCCGGATCGTGCTGCAACACGACCTGGCCCGCGGCGAACCCTACGACAGCGACCTGTGGGACGACGAGGCCTGACATCCGCTTCTCAGCCCGGCGGGGACGTCCGGGCGAGCGCCAGCAGCAGAATCACCAGGACTCCGGCGATCACGAACATCGCTTCGGGCCGTGTATGGGCCGATGCGCCGACCACACCGCCAAGCCCATAACCGATGAGGCTGAGCAGCCCGTATCCGGTGACGCGCCGGGCCCGTGACCGGTCATCTCCCCATCCCAACAGCCAGTCGGCCAACCCTGTTATGACGCGCAGGACAGTGCCCGTTTGGTAACTGGTGGTTGTGGGGATGCCGAAGGTGTTGACGAACAACCAGCCCAAAATGCCGGTGGCGAGCCCACCGAGGGCTGCGAGCAGGGCGCGGTGGGTCTGTTCCGCGCCGCCAGAGTCGAGTAGGCCGTTCACGACAGCCCAAATGATCAGCACCAACATCATTGCGGCCAGTTCCAGAACTGGTGGCGGCGGCCGTTTGGCGGCCGCGACTCGCCGGATTGTCGCCCCGATGAGGCCTCCGACGCCGAAGGCGATTAGCGAGGCCAGCGCGGTCGGCCAGTACTTTAGCTGGCCCGCCAGCCCCATGGCGACAAAGAGGAGATTGCCCGTCTGGATCCCGACGAACACCTTGTAGGTCAATAGCGCGAACGCGTCCAGGACGCCAGCCAACATGGTCGTCAGGAACACCGCGAGCAGCGGCGACCTGAAGTTGGCTTGTGAGCTAAGCCACGTTTTGAATCCGGGAGGTTGGCGGCCGTCGTGACCTGGTCCAGTTCCGCGTTGTGGCATGTCTCGTACCTTCTCGAAGGCCGGCATGTCCGGTAACGGCGCCAGAAATTGCTTCCTCCGGTGCTACCAGATCATCTTTCATACCCACTGGATCGGCAGCGGGCGCACCCCGTACCGCTTCACCTGCGAAGAATCGCGATCCCCAACTGCTCAGCCAGGTAACCACCACCGGCCAGGGCACGGCGAGGGGATCTGTCAGGAACAGCCCCTTGTACATCAAGCCCACGGCTGCCGGGCAGAGATCAGCCCGGACGTCGAAGGTTCTGGGCCCGGCCCAGGGCGCGAACGTCGGCTGGGCCGGGCGCTACGTCGCCGGCTTCGGGTGTCGGCTCAGGCGACGACCGGGCGTTTGTCTTTCGGGAGCGCCTCGATCATGGAGCGGGGCATGTTGATGGTGTCCGCGCTGACCTGGGGTGGCAGGTTGGCCATCCACTGAGTGGCCGAGATGTCCTCAAACCGAGGGTTGCGGAACATCTCCAGGAAGACCAGCGGCTCCTTGCCGAGGTTCTCGACGTAGTGTCCGTAGGCGAACGGCACATAGCCGACATCGCCCGCCTGGAAGTCGAATGTGCGGGCCAGCCCCGAGCTGGCGAAAACCCCCATCCGGCCGAAACCGGAGATGTAGTACTGCCACTCGTCGTCGGTCGGGTGCCAGTGCAGCTCGCGCAGGCCGCCGGGTTCGATCTCCACGAGCGCGGCGGAGATGGTGGTGGCCGCCTTGAAGATCGTGGAGTCGACGATGCGGACGGTCCCGCCGGAGAACCGCTCCGCCGGTTGTGCGAGCATCCGGTGTTTGAAGGTGCTGGGTACGTCGCCGGTGGGGCTGACGACCCGGTCGGAGTCCACGCGAGGCGGCACCTGACCCTGGAAGATGTACTTCTCCTTCTCCGGCATGTTGGCCATCTGCTGTGGCGTCCAGCCGAAGTTCTTGGCGAGGACGCTCTTGGGGGTGTGGGCGAACCAGTCGCTCATCATGAAGGTGGAGTTCTCGGAGAATCCGCCGTCGTCGAAGACCAGCAGGAACTCCACGCCCTCGTCCAGCGCCTGGATGTAGTGCGGCACGCCCTTGGGGAAGAACCACAGGTCGCCCTTCTGCACGTCGTCCAGGAAGTTGCGGCCCTCCTGGTCGACGGCGCCGATGCGGCAACTTCCCTCCAGCACGTACCCCCACTCGGCCTCCTTGTGCCAGTGCAGCTCACGGTAGGCACCGGGATTGAGCTTCATGTCCACACCGGCCAGCGTGGTGGCGATCGGCAGCTCCCGCTGGGTGACCTCTCGCGTCCAGCCGCCCTGCTCGATGCGAGTGTGCGCCATGGAGAAGGAGAACTTCATGTTGGGAACGGTGCCGCGGTCGGTCTCCGGCGGCGTGAGCAGGTCGGGGTTCTGCAGGTCCAGTTCGACGTTGCGGGGCCCGGTGTCCAGGCCCCCCTTGCCGTCGCGCTGCGGATGCGGGATGCGCTGCTGCATGGGCTTGGTCATATGTGATCGTCCTTTCGGATCGTTGCGAGTGGGATCGGTCGTGGCGGCAGCAGGAACAGTTCGCGGACGAGATCCGCGCCGCCCAGTGCCGCAACGGCCAGCGGTATGGCGAGACACATGAGCGTCAGTGCCAGCGTGAGCCACACCGGGGTATCGAAGACGGGTGCTGCAGCGGTGAGCAGGATGAAGGCGGCCAGCTTGATCCGGGTCCGTGACATCGAGACCGGTACGCTCACCGGAATCGCAGGACCGTACTCCAACTCTCGGGCGGAGTCGGTAGGGGTGAGGTCGCTCGGCGCTGGCATCGGTTACCTCGGTGGCGGGATCGGGTTACAACAGCTCAGCAGCACAAAACAGCCTCACAACAGCAGGGTGAGGGGCAGGGAGCAAAAGCCCGGCGCCCAGGGCGATCATCGAGACGTTGATCATCGTGGCCAGGCCCAGCGCGACCGAGCAGTCCAACCGCAGGATCCTGCGGACCAGAGCCGGTTGGCGCCTGGCGGCCTGGGTGGAGATGCCGCATCGCCGGGATCCACATACGCGATCGCTGCGACGAAGACCGGCCCGAGTGTGGGCACGATCCGGACGCCCTGACGGACCGGTGCACGCCTATCTATAGGCCTGTCAGAAACCGCGCTAGGAACGACCACTAGCTCCCCCCAAATCGCCTGAAATACCGGATCGCGGCATATGTCCCTTAATTCGCTGAAGTGGCGACGCTCATGCGGAATACCCCTACAAAGAGATGCACGAAACTAAGATCACGCCAAAATTGTGCACCTGGGCGGCAGGTCGACCGGCAATGCCGACTAATTAGCATCAGGCGCTTCTAAGTGCTGATTAAGCGCAACATCTACCTGTAGCCAGAACATCTTCTCGGACAACGCACCTAACTACCTACCGGACGAAACCGGAACAGAACACAGCGGCAATGATCAACAATTATTCGCCTCCCTATAGACAACCTTTTTCATCCTCAGGCGACCTGTGCGACCCGGTGGTTTTGAAGGACGGCGATGGCTTTGCACAGGTGGCCGGCCTTTCGAAGGGCTACAGCGCAGCTTTGCGGAGGATCTTCCAGCTCTTTAGCTGGGCGTTCGCGTGTTCGCCGGGTCCGTGGAGTGGAGCGGTTGGCTCGTTTCTGGGGTTCGGGCTTGTTCTTGCCCTTGTACGGGGTGACGACCGGCTCTCGGCACCCTGGTACGCCTTATCCGCCAGGGTGATGATGCCCGCGTTCTCCAGTTCGCGCAGGATGCCCCAGATGCGGGCGGCGCTCAGGACGTGGGTCTTGCCTGGCAGGGCGCCCGAGATCCACAGGATGGTCTCGTCCGGTGAGCCGATGAACTGGATGTTCATGCCGTGCACGAGGTGCTTGCCGGAGAAATAGGGCCGGTCGACCCAGCCCCGAGCTCTGTGAACGTCTCGCCCTTGCGCAGGTAGACCGCACCAGCAACGCCTGCTGACCGGGGTTGAGCAGTCGCCAGGCCGGCCCGATGGCTTCACTTCACCTGACGATCGCCACCCGGCCACGTACCGATGGCTACGGCGGCCAAGCAGGCGACGGCGCCGAGAGCTAGCGCGTACCGCGGACTGGCCACGTCGGAAAGGGCACCGACGATCGGGGATCCGATTGGCGTGCTACCGACGAGCGCCATAGACCAGAGTGCAGTGATCCGGCCGCGAAAGGCGGGATCGGATTCGAGCTGGACAGTAGAGTTGCCAGTGGTGAGAAAGGCGATGCTGGCTGCGCCGACCAGGACGCAAGCCGCCACCGCGAGCGGCAGGGTGGGAGCCGCGGCTACGAGGCCGACAGCGATCGCGTAATAGAAGGCGATCCTGGTAAGCCGCCGCACGCCCGTCCAGGATGACCAGGCAGCGGCAAGACCCCCCGCCACTGCCCCGGCACCCAGGGCGCCGATCAGCCAACTGTAGTCGGTCTCGGCTCCATGAAACGTAGAACGAGCCAAGAGCGGCAGGCTTACCTCGAACTCAAAGGTGAAAGTGCCGACCAGCGCCATCATCAACAGTGGGCGGCTGATCGCAGGCACGCTGGCGGCGTAGCGCAGGCCCGCGCGCAGTTGGCCGCGGGCGCGTGACACCGTCGGGACAGGATGCAGGCTGCTGGCGTCAAGGCGGAGCAGCGAGGCGATGACGCAGCCGAAACTCGCTGCGTTCACCACGAAGCACCAGCCGATGCCGACAGTGCTGACCAAGCCCGCCGCAATCGCAGGTCCGATGACTCGGGCGACGTTCACCGAAATGCTGTTCAGCGTCACCGCGTTACGGACCAGAGGGCGGCCGACCACCTCATGGACGAATGCCAGCCGCGCCGGGTTGTCGACTGCGCTCAGAATGCCGAACGCCACCGCCAGGACCACCACCTGCCACAGCCGGATTTCCCCGGCCAGGACGCTCACACCAAGGACGGCAGAAACGAGGCCGAGACCCGCCTGGGTGGCGAGCAGCAGGTGGCGTTTGCTGCAGCGGTCGATCAGCAGCCCCGCGTACGGCGACAGCAACAGGATCGGCGCATACCTGACGGAGGTGATCAATCCAAGAATCGTGCCGGAGTGGCTCAGACGCAGCACGAGCAGCGCTTGGGCAACCGTCTCCACCCACGTGCCAATGAGGCTAAGCGCCTGCCCGGACACATAGCGGCGGAAGTTCGGCACCCTGAGGGCAGCCAACATTGCCTGGCGGTGCTTCCGAGGTGTTACTGGCTGCGGCGCTGGTGGCTCGGCAACATTGCCGGGCATAGCGACCTCCCGCGCGAACTGGGCAGCGGGTCTCGGTGAGTGATCTCATGCACCTCACCCGGCCACGGTGGCGCATTCCGAGGACTTTGCGGCTAGCTGATCAGCGCTGCCGATTACGCATGCGGAGCCGTGGCCCGCACGCAGTGCTTCCTGAAGAAGCTCACAACCCACATGTTCTTCCGCCATCTTATCGGGCCGCCGAGAACACCATCGCCGCGGTGGCCCCTCCCATGTCCCTGCTGGAAACGGCCAGGCCACGCCGTACTTTCCCTGGGCCGTAGACCCTGAGCGCGCCGCCCGGCGCACACTGAACACACGACCCCACAGGACAAGTCAGAGTTCAGCCTGGCGACCGCCGCTCGACCCGGCGGGCCCTCGGCTGGGATCACAGCGCGAGCAGGTGGTCGGCGTCCCGGGGGACCGCTTGGCGCAGGGCCGCTAGGAAGTCGCCGAGCACCGGGTTCGCATTGCCCTCCCGGTGGATCGCCAGCACGGTGCGGTAGGCGGCGGTGTGCGACCGCAGCGGCACAGCGGATATGCGCTCGTCGGGCACATGGCCGAGCGCGGGCACGACCGCGACGCCGCCCATGTGGGCGACCAGCTCGCGTACGACGTCGTAGTCGTTGCTGCGGAAGGCGATCGTGGGGGTGAAGGCGGCGAACGCGCATAGCCGGGCCAGCGAGAGGTCCCCGGCCGTGCCCTCCCGGCTGGTGATCCACAGGCGGTCGGCCAGCCGCGACAGGCTGGGCGGTCCTGTCTCACCGGACGGGCGGAGCAGTAGCAGGTCTTCCCTGACCAGGGCGAGCGTCCTGACCCCGGGGGGCCACTGCCGGGGGCTCAGCCCGTACTCGTAGACCAGCGCGATGTCGAGGCCGCCGTCGACGAGCGAGTCGAGCAGCGTCTCCGGTTCGCCGTCGTCCAGGGTGATCTCGACGCCGGGGCGGCGGCGCCGGAGGTCGGACAGCGCGGCGGGCACCAGGCGGACGCTCGCCGTGGTGAAGCTGCCCACCCGGAGTCGTCCGCTCAACCCCGTGGCGAGCCGTCGCACCTGGTAGTCGAACTCGTCGACGTCGGCGAGCATCCCCCGGGTCAGCTCGGCGAGGCGGTGCGCCACCGTCGTCGCCCGGATGCCGTGCGCCTCACGCTCGAAAAGCGTCAGGCCGGCCTCCTTCTCCAAGGCGGCGATCTGCTGCGACACCGCCGACGCGGTGTACCCGAGCTCCCGCGCGGCTGTCGCGAACGAGCCCGTCCGGTGGACGACCTGGAAGGTCAGCAGATGATGCAGCTTGTACACGTCCCGCCCCCTGCTCGCCTCACGTCAGGGGAAGCATAAGCAATACTAGCCCTCAGCTTAAAATATTAGCATTCTGCTTACTCTTGGCACGACGGCGTCGAACCCCGCATGGTTGGCTCTGCACCCCCCGACCAGGCGAAGGAAACGGGACGTGACCATCTCGATCAAGCACGCCGGCTCTCCCTCGGAACCTGCCGAGCTCGCCCACTCGCTGCGCCGGGCGGACTGCGGCGAGGTCGCGACCGATCCCGGTCGGCTGGCTCAGTATTCGGCGGACGCCTCCAACTACCGGCGGGTGCCGCGCGCCGTCGTCTTCCCCCGCACCCGGCAACAGGTGATCAACGCCGTGGCCGCCTGCCGCGAACTCGGGCTCTCGATCACCTGCCGGGGCGCGGGCACCAGTACCTCCGGGCAGGCCGTGGGCTCCGGCGTCGTGCTGGACTTCTCGCGCTTCTACAACAGGCTTCTGGAACTCGACCCGTCGGCCCGTCAGGCCACCGTGGAGCCGGGCATCGTGCTGGACGACCTGCAGGCCGCCGCGGCCCCGCACGGGCTCCTCTTCGGCCCCGACCCCTCGACGCACAGCCGTTGCACCCTCGGCGGGATGATCGGTAACAACGCCTGCGGCTCTCACTCGCTCGCCTGGGGCCGTACGGCGGAGAACGTTCTGGAGCTTGAGGTCGTGACCTATCGCGGCACCGTGATGACCGTCGGGGAGATGACCCGTGAGGAGATCGACCGGGCCGCCGCCGAGGGGGGCGAGCGTGGCGCGCTCATCGGACGGCTGCACAAACTCGCCCAGGCCAACCTGGAACTGCTGCGCACGCGGCTCGGTCGCTTCCCGCGACAGGTCTCGGGCTACGCGCTTGAGCAACTGCTGCCGGAGAACCGCTTCAACCTCGCCCGGGTCCTCGTCGGCGCCGAGGGCACCTGCGCGGTCGTGCTGTCGGCGAAGCTCCGGCTGGTCCACGCGCCGCGGGACCGCTCGCTGGTGGTCCTCGGTTTCACCGACGCCTGCGACGCGGCCGACGCGGTCCCGGAACTGCTCCGGCAGCGGGGCCTGGTGGCGCTGGAGTGCGTGGACCAGGCGCTCACCGACATCGTGACGCGGCCGGAGACCCGGGCGACGATCGAGACCCTGCCGGACGGGCGGGCCTGGCTCTTCGCCGAGCTCGCCGGTCCGACGGATGAGCTGCCCGCCGCCGGATCCGCGCTGGTCACCGCCGCCCATTCCGCCAAGGGCTTCACCGGTGTCGAAGTCGTCGCCGACCCTGGACGGGCGAGGAGTCTGTGGCGGATCCGCGAGGACGGCGTCGGCCTCGCCACCCGGCTGCCCGACGGATCGGAGGCGTGGCCGGGCTGGGAGGACGCCGCCGTTCCGCCCGACCGGCTCGGCGCCTACCTGCGCGGGCTGCGGGCCCTGTTCGAGCGGTACGGGCTCTCCGGCGCCGTCTACGGGCACTTCGGCGAGGGCTGCCTGCACACGCGGATCAACTTCGACTTCACCACCGACCACGGAGTGGGCACCTTCCGCGCGTTTCTCACCGACGCCGCCAGGCTCGTCACGGCCCATGGCGGCTCGCTCTCGGGCGAGCACGGCGACGGCCAGGCGCGGTCGGAACTGCTTCCCATAATGTACGGGCCCGAGGTCATACGGATGTTCGAACACTTCAAGCACGTGTGGGACCCGGACAACGGGCTCAACCCGGGCATGATCGTGCACCCGCTGCCCCTGGACGGGAACCTGCGCGTCAGCCCGGACCGCCCGGCGCTCCCCCTGGTGACCAGGCTCCCCTTCCTCGCCGACGGCGGGGACTTTGCCAAGGCGACCCGTCGGTGCGTCGGGGTTGGCAAATGCCGGTCCGCCGCCCCGCACGGCGGGGTGATGTGCCCCAGTTACCGGGTCACCCGCGACGAGAAGGACTCCACTCGGGGCCGGGCCCGGGTGCTTTACGAGATGACCCAGGGCGAGGTCATCACCGGCGGATGGCGCTCCACCGAGGTGCGCGATGTCCTCGACCTCTGCCTCTCCTGCAAGGGGTGCAGCGTTGACTGCCCGGTCGGTGTCGACATCGCGAGCTATAAGTCGGAGTTCCTGTACAACCACTACCGGCGCAGGCTACGGCCCGCGTCGCACTACTCGATGGGCTGGCTGCCGCTGCTCTCCCGGGTCGCCGCCCGGATGCCGGGGGCGGTCAACGCCGTCACCTCGTCCCGGCTGGCCCCGCTGATCAAACGAGCCGGTGGCATCGCGGTGGAGCGGGAGATTCCCCGATTCGCCGACCGGACGTTCCTGTCCTGGTTCCGCGCCCGCTCTCCCGCCGGGACCGGCGAACGCGGCCCGGTGACACTGTGGGTGGACTCGTTCAACAACCACTTCAGCCCCCGAGTCCTGCGGGCCGGTGTCCGGGTCCTGGAGGACGCCGGATACCGCGTCCGGGTGCCCCGGGGAACGCAGTGCTGCGGCCTGACCTGGATAAGCACCGGCCAACTGGGCGTCGCCCGCCGGATCGCCGTCCGTACGGCCCGCGCGCTGCGGGCGAGCGTGGCCGAGGGCGTGCCGATCGTGGGGCTTGAGCCCAGCTGTACGGCGACGCTGAAGCAGGACCTGCCCGAGCTGCTGGACGGAGCCCCCCTCGCCCGCGGCCTGTCGGCGCTGACCGTGACGTTCGCCGAGTTGCTCATGGAAAGGACGCCGGGCTGGGACCCCCCGAGAGTCGAGGTCTCCGCCATCTCCCAGACCCACTGCCACCAGCACGCCACCTCCGGGTTCGGCGCGGACACCGCGCTGATCTCCGCACTCGGGGTGGACAACCGAGTCCTCGACTCCGGATGTTGCGGCCTGGCCGGGAACTTCGGTTTCGAGAAGGGCCACTACCAGGTGTCGCGGAGGGTCGGCGAACAGGTGCTGCTCCCCGCCGTCCGCCAGGCGCCACCGGACACCTTCATCCTCGCCGACGGCTTCAGCTGCCGCACCCAGATCGACCAGGCGACCGACCGCACCGGCGTCCACCTGGCCGAGCTCATCGCCCGGGCCCTGCCCGGCACCCCCGACCACCACCTGCCATCGGAGGAATGCACGTCATGACCGACGCACTCGAAATCGTCGACGAGTGGGGCCCCGAGAAGATCGTCGTCGTCTCCCACCGCCGCACAGGCATGAAAGGCGTGCTGGTCATCGACAACACCGCCCGTGGGGTGGGCAAGGGCGGTACCCGGATGGCTCCCTCCGTCACCGTGACGGAAGTCGCCCGGCTCGCCCGGAACATGACGTGGAAGTGGGCCGGTGCCGACCTCTTCTACGGTGGCGCCAAGGCCGGAATCGCGGCCGACCCCGCCTCGCCGGACAAGGAGGCCATCCTGCGGGCCTTCATTCGCATGCTGCACAACGAGGTTCCCCGCGAATACGTGCTCGGTCTCGACATGGGCCTCACCGAGGACGACGCGGCCATCGTCCAAGACGAACTCGGCGACCGGGGAGCCGCGGTCGGCACCCCCGACCACCTCGGTGGGATCGCCTACGACCAGCTCGGCGTCACCGGTTTCGGCGTCACCGAGGCCGCTGACGCCGCCGCCGAGCACATGGGACGCCCCCTCAACGGCGCCCGCGTCGCCATCCAGGGCTACGGCGCCGTCGGCCGGGCCGCCGCTCAGCGCTTCAGCGCCCTCGGCGCCGTCGTCGTCGCCGTCTCCACCGCGCACGGCGCCGTGTACGACCCGGTCGGCCTGGACGTCGCCACGCTGGACCGTGCCCGCGAAGAGCACGGCGACGCCTTCGTGACGCGGCTGGACGGCGTCACCCTCCTTCCGGCCGGACAGGAACTGCTCCTCGACTGCGACGTCCTCGTCCCGGCGGCGGTACAGGACGTGATCGACGAGGGCACTGCCCAGAAGGTCAAGGCGAGCCTCGTCGTCGAGGGGGCGAATCTACCCACCTCACCGGCGGCCCAGACCGTCCTCTCCGAGCGCGGCGTCACCGTCATCCCCGACTTCATTGCCAACGCCGGAGGGGTGATCGCGGCCGCGTTCGCGATGGACGCTCGCTACTCGGGGTTCCGGCCGGACTCCGGCGCCGTATTCTCCGCGATTTCCGACAGACTCCGCGCCAACACCCTCGGAGTGCTGGAGGAGGCGCGCCGACTGTCCCTCACCCCGCACGCCGCCGGGCGCAAACTCGCCCAGGATCGCGTCGTGGCGGCGATGCGGAGCAAGGGCCGGATCCCCACGGGAAGCCGATGACGACCCCTCCGGCCGGTGCCCTCGCAGGACATCCGGTCGTGGGTGGCCGGGCCACGGCGACCCGGAACCGTTCAGCATGCCGACCGACGCGGCGGGCGCCGCCCACGGTCATCCAACGGCCATACTTCACCGTCGATGATCTGGCTCCCGAGCTTCAACCTCAGTAGGCGCCAGGTGTGTCGCACTAGAATCCGGGTGAGGCACACGAATCGAGGTCTTGGTGGAAGTCCACGAACTGGATGGCACATCATCGTCCGGCGATGCGGCGCGATCCGTCGCCGAGATGATACATCGGACCATGAGTGAGGTCTCCGCCGCGGAGCGGCGAGTGGCGCGGGCCATACTGAGTGACTACCCGATGGCGGGCATGGAGCCCGCGGTGAAGCTCGCCGAACGCGCCGGGGTCAGCGCCCCGACCGTGACCCGCTACGTGTCGCGCCTCGGTTTCGGTGGATACAAGGAGTTTCAGCAGGTCCTGCGCGACGAGATCAACGCTCGCGGGGCCAATCCGATGACGTTGCCCTCCGTCTACACGGCCGACACCCCGGCGTCGCGTCTGCTCAGCAAGGTCTCGCGGGCCGGTCAGAAGCTTCTCGCCGAGGGGTTCGCGGCTCTGCCGTCGAGCGAGTTCGGCCTGGCGATCGACCTGACCGCCGACCCGAGGCTGCGGGTCAACGCGATCGGAGGCCGCTGGTCCCGTCTTGTCGCCGAATACCTCATCCTGCACCTGCGGACGATGCGCCCGGACACCCAGCTGCTGAGCGCTCAGCGGGACGAGGCCGGCGTGGCCCTCGTCGAGCTCGGCCGCCGTGACGTGGTCTTCGTGCTCGACTTCAGGCGCTACCAGGACGACGTCGTCGACTTCGCGCGGAAAGCCCATCAGCGGGATTCCAAGATCGTTCTGATCACCGACGTGTGGTTGTCGCCCGTCGCCGAGTTCGCCGATGTCGTTCTTCCCCTGAGTACGGACATCGGTTCCCCGTACGACAGCCTGGTGCCCGCGATCGCGTTGGTGGAGGCGCTGGCGGCTGCCGCCCTGGCTCGTCTCGGCGAGGACGCCCAGGCCCGTATGCACCTGATCGAACAGGTGTCGACGGAGTCCGCGACGTAGGCGGGCCCCGTACGTCCTCGAATCCGCGCGACCGCGTCGGCGTCGCCTCAGACGCCTGGTCGGCAGCCTGTACGACCTGTTCACCGCACCCATAGCGGCCGGAAAGACTCACCCAGAAGAATTTTTTCGTTCTTGCTTGACCGTAAACCTCTTGGGTGAAATTATTCGTTCACACCTCGAGGGTCGCGCACAGTCAGTGAACGCGGCCAAGCCACAGTCACGCCGGGCGTGAATCAACCGCCGAACGACCACTGCGTAGGTACCGTCGGCCACCAAGTCCATCGGATCGCGCCGGATCGGACACAAGCGCGACCAGTCTTCAAAGGATGTACACGTGACGCTGTTGGATGAAGCACGAGTGGTCGATGTCCACTGTCATGGCTTCCGCATGGACGACATACGACAACGCGATCAACACGGGTTCCTAGATCGTATCACCATGCTGGGCATGTGCCTGACGAGCTCGGGCCTGCACCACAGCTCCTTTCCCGACCTCCTGCGGCGGACGACCGACACCTCGCCGATCGCCGTCGCCATGACGTTGAGGCTGAGCAAGGTCCTGAACTGCGGCCCCGCACGCGCCTCGCTGGCCGAGGCCCGTGCGGCGGCCCTGAACGACGCGTCCTACCTGCGCAGGCTGTGGGACGAGGCGGGCGTGGAGCATCTGCTCGTCGAGGACGGCTATCCGCAGCCGATGGTCGACCAGGACACCATGTCCGACGAAACGGGCCTGCCGATCAGCCGGGTCGCGCGCCTCGAATCATGGATCACCGAACTGCGCGACCAGGCGAACGGCTTCGCCGAGCTCGAAGACGCGTTCGCCGCCCGGGCCGAACAGGCGATCGCGGAGGGAGCCGTCGCCTTCAAGTCGATCATCGCCTATCGGAGCGGGCTGGACGTCTCCTCGTGGAGCGGCGGCGACGTGGAGAGCGCGTTCCAGGCGTGGCGCGCCGCCGACTGGGCCGAGTCGCGTGAGAACTCCAAACCGGTGCGGGACATGCTGCTGCGCCGCGCGCTGGCGGTCGCCTCGTCGGCCGGGGGCGTTCCCGTTCACGTGCACTGCGGCGGGGGCGATCCGGCGATCGTCCTCGCGCATTCGCGCCCGGCCGACATATTTCCGCTGCTGAGCCAGCACCTGGGTCAGCCGATCGTCCTGATTCACTCGGGGTGGCCGTGGATCGAGGAGGCGGCGTACATAGCCTCGGTCCTTCCGCACGTCTATCTGGACACGTCCCTGTCGACGCCGTGGTCCTCGATCTCCGTGGACAATCGCCTGGAGCTGATGTTGGGCATCGCCCCACCGGCCAAGGTGATGTACGGCTCGGACGAGGCCAGCGAACCGGAGGTGATCTGGTTGTCGTCGATCCTGGCGCGGGAGGCCCTCGAACGGGTGCTGCAACGGGCGATTCGTCATGGATACCTGGACGAGAAGCACGCGACCCGCATCGGCATGGACGTCCTCGGCGGAAACACCAAGCGGCTTCACGGGATCGCGTTGTGAGCGCGGCACACACGACACGCGTGTTCTCTCCGCAGGACGTGGCCGAGGCACACGCGCGGCTGAGGGACGCGGGCACCCGCCTCGTCGTGATGACCGTGGTGGACAACGCCGGTGTCACCCGCGTGAAGGTGATCCCCCTGCGACGTTTCGAGAGTGCCGCGACGGGCGGCGTCGGAATGTCCACGCTGTGGGCCGTCGCCGGCAGTGACGATCAGTTCGCCGCCGTCCCGCCCTACGACTCGCCCAGCGGCGACCTGCGGTTGTTCCCCGACATCACCGCCGCGCGTCCCCTGCCGTCGTCACCCGGATACGCCTGGGTGCCCGCCATCCAGTACGAGCAGAGCCTGGAGATCAGCGCCGGGTGTCAACGTAGCGTCCTTCGATCGGTCGTGGAGAACGCCCGGAGCATGGGTTTCGAGTTCCGTACCGTGTTCGAGTCAGAGATGACGCTGCTGAACCGGGACGGGGCACCGGCCCATTCGGGCCCCGCGCACAGCGCGCGGGCGCTGCTCCCGCTGGAGGACTTCGCGCTCGCGCTCGTCGAGGCGCTCGACGGCGCGGGGATCGACGTCGAGCAGGTGCACCCCGAGTACTCGCCGGGACAGTTCGAGGTCGCCATCGCGCCACGCGACCCGCTGGCGGCCGCCGACGAGGTGGTGCTGCTCCGGTACATCGCCAGACAGGTGGCTCACCGTCATGCGCTCGACGTCAGCTTCGCCCCGGTGGTGAATCCGGGCGCCGCCGGGAACGGCGCGCACATGCACGTGAGCGTCTGGCGAGATGGCGAGAACCTGATGCAGGACGACGGCACCACAGAACCCGGCATGCGCGCGGACGGCGCCGCGTTCACCGCGGGCATCCTTGAGGAACTGCCTCGCCTTCTCGCCGTTCTCGCGCCGACCGCCGCCAGCTACGAGCGCCTCAAGCCGAATCACTGGTCGGGAGCCTTCGCTTGCTGGGGCGTGGAGAACCGTGAGGCCGCCCTGCGGTTCATCCCGGGGACCGTCAGCGTTCGGCGAACCGCGGCGAACCTGGAGGTCAAGACCGTCGACGGGGCGGCCAATCCCTATCTCGCCACCGCGCTGCTCCTCGCCTCCGGGATGCGGGGCATCGAACGGCGGCTTGAGCTTCCCGCGCCCGTCCAGTCAGACCCGGCGGGCCTCAGCGAGGTCGAGCGCGACAAGCACAGGGTCACCAGGCTTCCCGAAGACCTGGCGCGCGCGACCGAGCTGTTCGCCGGCAGTGAACTGGCGAGATCCGTACTGGGCGGCACCCTGCACGGCGCGCTGGTCGCCGTCCGGGAGCGGGCCGCGCGGTCGGCGGCCACGCGGGACGTTCATGAGCTGGCCATCGAGGATCGCTTCCGGTACTGACCGGCCTCGGCCGGAGTCGGTACGGATGCCACAGGCTACGACGGAAGGGTACGCAGGACATGTCAGTGGGCTGGGACACGGCTGTGGCCGGATGGGAAGGGTTCGCGCCCTTGGCGGGCGATGTCACCGCCGACGCCTGCGTGGTGGGCTTGGGCGCCTCCGGGCTGGCCGCGATCGAGGCGTTCCTCGATCGTGGTCTCTCGATCGTCGGGGTCGACGCCGGTCGGGTGGCGGCCGGCGCGGCCGGACGCAACGGGGGTTTCCTGCTGGGAGGACCGGCGCTGGCGCTCCATCGGGCTGTCGACCGCTGGGGCCCGGCCGCCGTCGACCTCTACCGTGACACGCTGGAGGAGCTCGACCGTCTGTACACGCTGCTCGGCCCCTCCGTGATCCGCCGGGTGGGCTCCATCCGGCTCGCCGGTCTGCCGGGCGAGCCCGCCGACGAGGCGGAGGCGGCGGATCGAGAGGCCGAGGTGGCCGACTGCGCGGCCCAGGCCGCGTCGATGCGTGAGCATGGAATCGCTGTGGAGGAGTATGACGGGCCCCTTGGCATCGGCCTGTTCCTTCCCGACGACGCGGCCATGAACCCGGCGGTGAGAGCCACCAGGCTGGCCACGTCTCTCGGGCGTCGCGCGTCGCTGCACGAGCACACCCCGGTGACGTCCGTCCGCAGCGGCTCGGTCGCGACAGAGCGGGGTGTGATCAAAGCACGGTTCATCGTGGTGGCCGTTGACGGCCGGTTGGAGAAGCTCGTGCCCGCGCTGCATACTCACGTGCGAACGGCGCGGCTCCAGATGCTGAGTTCCGCCCCGATCCCATCGCACCGGCTGCCCTGTCCGGTCTACGCCCGCTGGGGTTACGACTACGCGCAGCAACTGCCCGACGGCCGGCTTTACGTCGGGGGTGGCCGCGACCGTTTCATCGACGAGGAGTGGACCCACGACTCCGAGCCCACCGAGACCGTGCAGCGCCACATCGAGAACGTCGCGCGACGGATGGCGGGCGGTGCCGTCCAGGTGGAGCACTGGTGGGGGGCGTCGGTCGGATGCACCCCGGACGATCGGCCGCTGTGCGCACGGGTGGAGGAGGGCATGGTCGCGATCGGCGGTTACAACGGCACGGGAAATCTGGTCGGCCCGGTCGCGGCGCGCTCGGCCGTCGCCTGTCTGCTCGACGGGAAGACCCCTCCGGCGTGGGCCAACGCGCTGGATCCGGTGGCGGGCTGACGTAACCCGGCGCCGATCCTCGCGATCGGTCACCGGCTACGGCCCGACCGGAGGTGCCTTTCGGGTCGCCGTCTGCCCCCATGCCGCTTGACTGAAACGAAACTTTCAAATCAATCATTATTTTGATGGATTGTAAATTTAGCTACGGAGCATTCCGTTCGATGACCGAAGGTGAGAGATATTCATGAGAGCGCTCAGCCAGCAGCTGGAAGCCGCTCTGCGTGATGAGTTCGCCGCCGCGCGCGAGATCCGCCGGTACATCCATGCGCGCCCCGATCTGTCCGGACACGAACACGCGACGACGAGAACCGTCATCGAGCAGATGCCGGCCGGTCTGCGGGTCGAGGAGGTCGCCGGTTCGGGTGCGATCATTCGCGTCGGTGGCGAGGACGCCTGCGTCGCGGTCCGCACCGAGCTGGACGCCCTACCCGTCACTGAGCGGACCCTCGTCGAATGGGCGGCTGGAAACGGGGCGATGCACGCCTGCGGGCACGATGTGCACCTGAGCGCCGGTATAGCTCTGGCGAGGGCGGTCCATCGAGTGGGCGCGCCGATCCCCCTGCTGTTGGTTCTACAGCCGAGAGAGGAGACCGCCCCCTCCGGCGCCATGGACATCCTGGGCTCGCGCGCTCTGGAGCGCCATCAGGTCCGCGCGATGATCGGAGCGCACGTGCAACCGCTCCTCGCCTCGGGTGAGGTGGCCAGCACACCCGGCACCGTGAACGCCTCGGCCGACGAATTCACCGTGCGGATGCTGGGTGTCGGGGGTCACGCCGCCTACCCGCACCTCGGGCCCGACCCGGTCCTGGCGCTCTCGCTCTTCATCACCGCGGCCCAGCAACTGGTTGCCCGTGACATCGACCCGATGTTACCGGCGGTGGTGAGCATCGGGGAGATCCGGGCGGGCTCATCTCCCAACGTCCGGCCGGATCACGCGGTCGCCCGCGGCACCCTGCGGTCGTTCGACCTCACACAGCGGGAGTTGCTGCACCGCCGCCTCAAAACCGTGGCCTCCGGGGTGGCCGAATCGGTCGGCTGCAAGAGCGAGGTCCACCTCGACCTCGGCGAACCGGCTCTCCACAACGATCCAAGGCTGGCGAAAGCCGCCGCCGCGAACCTCGAAAGGTTCGGGCTGTCGCACTCGAATGATCTTCGCTCGTGCGGAGCGGACGACTTCGCCCACTACGCGCAGCGATTCCCCTCCCTGATGATGTTCGTCGGCACCGGCGCCGGCTCGGGAAAACTCCACAGCGCCGACTTCCTCGCTTCGGACGAGGCGGTCGATCACACGGCCCTGGCGCTGGCCGCCGGTTACCTGGCCGCCTGTACGGCGTTCACGCCGACCTGATCAACCGTCCCGAGAGAGCACCCCCTCCTGCCCTCGGCTACCCCCGACCTCGGACCTCGATAGGACAGCAATGGTTGACGCCAATCGTTCACAGAAACACGCCGCCCCCGCTGGTGGATCCCTCCGGCCGGGCATCATGGGCGTCTCCGCCCTGGTCTTCCTGGTCATGGCGTTCCAGGCACCGCTGACCGCCGTCGCCGGCAACATGCCCCTCATCGTGGGGCTGGGAAACGGGGCCGGCGCGCCGCTCGCCTTCATCGTGTCCGGGGTCGTGCTGACGTTGTTCGCGGTGCCGTTCGTCGCCATGAGTCACCGGATCACGAACGCGGGTGCCTTCTACTCCTACATCTCGGCGGGTCTCGGCAGACCGGCGGGCGTTGCCGCCGGGTGGCTCGCCGTGTGCGCCTACAACGTCATCATGCTCGTCCCGATCGCCTATGCCGGATATTTCGGTAATCAGGTCTTCCGCGATGAACTCTCGATCGACGTGCCGTGGACGCTGATCAGCGCGGCCATCCTCATCTTCGCTTGGCTGGTGGGCATTCGTGGCATCGAGCTGAACACCGTGATCATGGGCTGTCTCCTCTGCCTCGAAGTGGGCATCCTCGTCCTCGTGGTGGCCGGGGCGCTTCTGGACCCGTCGACCGACAAGTCCCTCATCGTCTCGGACGCCTTCTCGGGAAATATCGGGGTCGCGTTCACCTTCGCCCTTCTCAGCTTCGTGGGTTTCGAGGCCACCGCAGTGTTCGGCGAGGAGGCCCGCAACCCGGAACGCACCGTCGGGAAGGCGACGTACGCCGCGGTCTGGGTCATCGCGATCCTCTACGCGCTGGTCGCGTGGGCGGTAATTTCGGTCTATCCGCGCGGAGGCGTCGTCGGCACGGCCCTGGACTCACCGGGCACCTTCCTGAGCGGCGCGGCGGTGAAGTTACTGGGGCCGTGGGCCGAACATGTGATCAACTGGCTCCTGCTGGCCAGCCTGGTCGCCGTGTCGATGGCGGTGCACAACATGGCCTCGCGCTACCTGTTCGCGTTCGGGCGCGACAGGCTGCTCCCCCGGGCACTGGGACGCACGCACCACAGGTACCAGACCCCGTACCTCGCGGCGACCGTGCAGATGCTGCTCATGGTGGGTGTGATCGTGGCGTGCCTCGTCACCGGTACCGACCCCTACCTCAAGCTGGGCGCGGTCGCGGGTGGCTTCGCGACCATGGCGATCGTGGCGCTGATGGCGACGACCTGCGCCGCCGCGATGCTGTTCCTCCGGCGAGCCGGAGTGTCGGTCTGGGTGGGGCTGATCGCGCCCGGGATCGCCCTAGTCGCACTGCTCGCCGCCCTGTGGCTCATCTGGTCCAACTTCACCCTGCTGGCCGGGGAGACCGTCCTGGCCGACGTGCTGAAGTGGAGCGTCATCCCGTTGGCGGTGGGGGGATTCCTCCACGGCTTGCTGACCACCCGCACGCCCGGGGCCGTCACGTCGGCCGAACAAACCTGAGTCGCCGAACGCGCGCCGCCGTGTCCCGGTCCCGTCCGGGACCGGACCCGGACGACGACTCCATGAACAGAAAATTTCCAAATTAGCCATTGATAGATGTTTTGAAATGTGCGTTACTTGGGCACATTCGCTCGAGTCCTTGGAGACGTAATGTCGATCAAGTTCCATCCGATTCGACTCGGAGCCGCCGCAATCGCGGTCGCCGGAAGCCTCGCGCTCGCCGCGTGCTCGGCCCCCCTGCCGGGCGGTCCGCAAAGCACGAAGAACGACGGGCCGGTCAAGCTCGGCCTGCTCGCTCCCCTTACCGGAGCGGCGGCCGCCGACGGCAAGCTCATGCGACAGGGTGCCGAGCTGGCCATCAAAGAGCTCAACGCCGAGGGCGGAGGAGTCGCCGGGCGCGAGATCACCCTTGAGGCGGTCGATGTCAAGGACCTCAAGTCCGACGCCGTCGCGTCCGCCGTCTCGCGGCTCACCGCGGACAGCGAGGTCGGCGCCGTCATCACCGGCTACGCCAGCACCACCAACTTCGAGATAGACCTGCTCGCCGAGGCCGGGATGCCGTACCTCATCGGCGGCGGGAGCACGCAGACCGCAGAGATCATCACCAAGAACCCGGGCAAATATCCGGGAGTCTGGTCCACGGCCCCCAGCTTCGAGGCGTACAAGACCGACCTGCCGAACCGGTTGGAGACGTGGAGCCAGGATGGCACGTTCCAACCCCGTAACAAGACCGTCTACCTCATCTCCAGCGACAACCCCTACTCCAACGACATCTCCGACGGCCTGGTGAAGAACTTCAAGGCCAAGGGGTGGAAGGTCGTCGGGCCCGATGTCGTCCCGTACGGAGAGGTCAACGACTGGACCCCGCAGATCGGCAAGATCCACGGCGCCGACCCGTCGGTCATCGTCAACCTCGACTACCTGACCGCCAACGCCGTCAAGTTCCTGACCCAGTTTCGCGACAACCCGACCGGCTCGCTGCTGTTCTCTCAGTACGCGCCGAGCGTGCCCGAGTTCAAGGAGCTGGCCGGCAAGGGCGCCGACGGCGTGCTGTACAACCTCCCTGTCGGCGCCATCGTCTCCGACAGGTACGCACCGGGCCGCGACTTCGTGAAGAAGTTCAACGACGCTTACGGCACCGACCCCGGCCTGTACGGAGTCATGAGCTTCGAGCAGGTCAAGCTGTGGGCGAAGGCCGTCGAATCCACGGGCGACCCGTTCGACAAGGTGGCGGTCGGCAAGGCCGTCGGCGGCATCGAGATGCGCGACACGGCGATGGGAACCATCCGGTTCGACCAGGCCACCCACCTCGCGATCGCCGACGACACCCACGGCCTCCCGTTACAGTTCTTCCAGATCCAGAACCGCCACGACGTCCTTCTCGGCCCCGCCGAGTACGCCCACGGCGCGTTCGAGCTGCCCGACTGGTTCAAGTGAGCATCCCCCGATGACCGCGACGACCAACCAGCGCGTGCTTCTGAGTGTCCGACAGGCCTGCCGGACATTCGGAAGCTATCGAGCCGTACACGATGTCACCTTCGACCTCACCGAGGGCGAAGTACTCGGTATCGCCGGTCCGAACGGCGCCGGTAAGAGCACGCTGTTCAATCTGATCACCGGTGTGCCGTTCAACGCCTCCAGCGGCCGGATCGCGTACGCCGGACGTCACATCGAACGACTCCCCGCGCACAAGATCGCCCGCCTTGGCCTGCGCCGTACCTTCCAGGCCGACCAGGTCTTCCCGGAACTGACGGCCTTGGAGAACGTCCGCCTCGCGGCGCACTATCTCAACGGTCGCCGGAACTCTCGCTCGGTGGCGCTCCACGCGCTCGAACGGGTCGGGCTCCTGCACAGCGCGCACCTGCGAGGCGGCGACCTGTCCGTCCTGGCCAGGAAGAAGCTGATGATCGCCGGGGCCCTGGTCGGAGACTCGAAGGTCCTCATGCTGGACGAGCCCGCCGGGGGCCTCGACACAGATGATCAGGACGATCTCGCGACCCTGGTTGAGACCTTGAACGCCGACGGGACGACGTTCGTCATCATCGAACACGTCCTGCGCTTGCTGCGGCGCGTGGCGAATCGAATGATCGTCATGGTCGCCGGCGAGGTCCTCGTGGTTGGCAGCCCGGACGACGTCCTGTCCGACCCCCGTGTCATCGACGCCTATCTGGGGGAGCCGAACCAATGAGCGCGGACATCGCACGACTCTCGGTGACGAATGTAACGGCCGGTTACGGCAAGGTACAGGTCGTCAACGGCATCTCCCTGTCGGTCGGGCGTGGGGAGGCCCTCGCGCTCCTGGGGCCGAACGGGCACGGAAAGACGACACTCCTGCACGCGATCACCGGGCTGGGGCCGCTGACCGGGGGCACCGTGGAACTCGACGGCGAACGGATCGACAGGCTCGGCACACCGGCGATCGTCGAGCGGGGCCTCATGCACGTGCCCCAGGGGTGCACCCTGTTCCCGCGGCTCACCGTTGACGAGAGCCTGAAGCTCGCCGGTCGGCTTCGACGGGCCAGGCCGGTGAGGAGCACCAACCTCGACCTGGTCCTCGGTCTGTTCCCCAGGCTCACCGAACGCCGTGGCCAACCCGTCGGGGCGATGTCCGGTGGAGAGCGGCAGATGCTCGCGATCGCGATGGGCATCATGGCCAACCCGAGCATCCTCATCCTCGACGAGCCAACGCTCGGCCTCGCGCCCAAGGTGCGGCACGAGATCCTGCGGACCCTGCTCGACGTCCGCGCGACCGGCCTTTCGCTTCTCGTCGCGGACGGTGACGTCGACTTCCTCTTCAGTCTCGCGGACACCTGGCACGTCGTCGAGCTGGGGCGGACCGTCGGACGCGGCACCACGGAAGAGAAGCCGACCCAGGAGCAGATGATGGCCATGTTCGTCGGCGGAGCACGCGCCCCCACCGCCCTCGCG
Organism: Sphaerisporangium viridialbum; assembly: GCF_049674955.1. Classification (GTDB taxonomy): domain Bacteria; phylum Actinomycetota; class Actinomycetes; order Streptosporangiales; family Streptosporangiaceae; genus Sphaerisporangium; species Sphaerisporangium viridialbum. Next base: position 6,246,740 of record NZ_CP187232.1, read on the forward strand.
GTGAGCCTGGACGAGGAGGACGGCCATGCTTGACGGACTGGTTCCGGTTCTCGTGTCGACCCTCCTGCTCGGGTCGATGTACTCGCTCCTCACCGCCGGGATGTCCCTGATCTGGTCGACGCTACAGGTGTTCAACTACGCCCATGGCGCGATGCTGATCATCGGCGGGTATCTCATCTGGACGCTGTCGTCGAAAGCCGGGCTGCCCCTCCTGCTCGCCGTTCTCCTCGCGACCGTCGCCATGGCGGGTCTCGGCGCGCTCGTCGAACTGGTCGTGGTGCGACCGCTCGTGTCGCGTCCCGACGGGACTCTGATGGTGATGGTCGCCACGCTGGCCCTCGCCGGCCTCGCCGAAGGCGCCGCCCAACTCGTCTGGGGCCCGGAGAACAAGCAGGTGCAGCCGGTGACCACCGCGACTTTCGACATCGCCGGTGTCGCCGTCCGCTGGACCACCGTCCTCGCATTCCTCCTCGCCATCGGCCTCGTCGGCGGCCTCATGCTCGCGGTGAACCGGACCGAATGGGGCGCGAGCATCCGCGCCGTCGCCCAGAACCGCGACATGGCGATGCTGCTCGGCATCAAGCCCGGCCGGGTTTACCTGTCCGTCTTCGCGGCCTCGGCGGCACTCGCCACGGTGGGAGCCCTCGTGTTCGCGACCACCACCACGCTGACCCCGGCCAAGGGCAGCGGTCCCCTGCTCATCGCCTTCGTCGTCCTGGTCTTCGGAGGGACGGCCACGCTCATGGGCACCCTCGTGGGCGCCTACGCGATCGGGTTCATCGAGGCGTCGACGAGCTACTGGATCGGTCTTCAGTGGAGCCCGGTGGCCGTCTTCGTGCTGCTGGTCGTCGTGATGCTCGTCCGCCCCGAGGGACTCGTCAGGAGAGGCTCATGACGAAGTACGTTCCTTCCCGCCTCATCCGCTGGGCCGGATATCTCGCCATAGCCTTCGTGATCCCGTACGTCTTCGTCGCGCCGTCGAGCCGGCTGCTCGTCTCCACCGCGCTCATCTACGCGCTGCTCGCGGCGAGCTGGAACCTGACCCTGGGATTCGGCGGAATCTTCAACTTCGCCCACGCCGGAATGTTCGGGATCGGCGGCTACGCGATGGCGATCGCGACGCTCAAATGGCAGTGGGCTTCGATCCCCGCCCTCGCCTTCGCCGTCTTGGTCGGGGCGGTCGTCGGCGGGCTGACCTACCTGCCCGTCATTCGGATGCGGGGCATCTACATCGCCCTCATCACCTTCGTGTTCGTCCAGATCAGCTACCACCTGGTCCTGGCGCTCCCCGACCTCACCGGCGGCTCCAACGGGCTGCCCGGGGTTCCGGCCATGACGATCGCCGGACAGAGCCTCGCGCAGTTCGGCGGCCTCGGGTACCTCTGGATGCTCGGAGCCGCTGTCGCCGTCATGCTCATCGTCCTCGAACTCATCATGGCGAGTCCGTTCGGCCACAGCCTCGTGGCACTGCGGGACAACGAACAGCTCGCGCAGAGCCGAGGGGTCAACCGGCTCCGCCAGCAGTTCATCGCCTTCGTGATCTCCGGTGCCATGGCCGGCTTCACTGGCGCGATGTACGTCGCGTACTTCAGGGTCGCCGACGTCAGCCTCTTCGGCTTCGGGCTCGTGACCCTGGGGTTGAGCATGATCTTCCTGGGCGGCACAAAACAGATCTGGGGCCCGGTCATCGGAGCCGTCGTCATCACCCTTGTCGACCACCGGCTCACCGGTCTGGACGCCTGGAGTCCCGTCGTCTTCGCCGCCGGAACGATCGCCGTACTGATCTTCGCGCCGGGCGGAATCAGCGCTGCGCTCGCCCGGGGCGTCGCCGTCCTACGCGGACGTCTCACGAACTCCGGCCGTCCGGACACAACACCATCGACCAGTAGCCCGAGCCAGAGCCCACAGAGGAGTGTCGAACATGCCTGAAAACCGCCGTGACGTGAAGAAGGCCGTCCTGGACGCCGTCGACGAACTCGCGCCACGCCTCGTGCGGTCGGTCTCCGACGCCATCAAGATCCCATCGGTCAACCCGAAGTACCCCGGACAGGACTACGACAAGATCGTCGGCGCTGAGTCGGACGTCAGCGCCCTCATCGCCGACCTCTACCGCGAAGCGGGCGCCGAGACCGAGATAGTCGCCGAGGAGGCCAGGCGCGACAACGCCTGCGGTCGCGTTCGCGGGGCAGGCGGTGGAAGGTCGCTCGTCCTCAACGGACATGTCGACGTCGTCCCCGCGCTCCAGCCGAACCTGTGGGATGCGCCGGCGTTCTCGGGACAGATCACCGACACGGCCGTCCTCGGTCGCGGAGCGACCGACATGAAGGGCGGAACCGTCGCGGCCGCGTACGCGGCGCTCGCGCTCGCCAGGGCGGGCGTCACCCTCGAGGGCGACCTCGTGCTCCATGCCGTGGTCGGCGAAGAGGTGGGCGATCACAACGCGGGAACCAGCGCCGTTCTCAACGCCGGATACACGGGAGACGCCGTCCTGCTCTGCGAGCCGACCAACCCGACCGACGGACTGCCCAGCCTAGTCTCCAGCACCCCCGGCCTTCTATGGTTCTCCATCACCATCACCGGCAAGACCGCGCATCCGGGATGGCGCGGCTCGTCCATCCACCCGACCCTCGACGGTGAACGTCTGGGCGTCAACACCGTCGACAAGTACTGGCTGATCTACCACGCGCTGCGTGAGCTTGAGAACACCTGGGCCCTGCGCGACCGGCACCCGCTTTTCGCCCCGGGGCATTTCAGCCTCCTCCCCGGCGTCCTCAAGGCCAACCCCAAAGGGATCGACGTTCCCTTCCTGCTCGCCGACATCCTTACGGTGGACTACTGCGTACTCCATCACCCCGACCGCAGCAACGACGAGGTCAGGGCCGAGATCGAGGAGACCGTCAGGCTCGCCTGCGCCGCCGACACGTGGCTGCGCGAACACCGACCCAAGTTCGAGTGGAAGCTCGACTGGCCGCCGTACACCACCCCGGCCAACCACGGGCTTGAGGCGTCGGTAAGCAACGCTCACATCGACGCGCTCGGAGGGGTCGAGTACGCGGCCCCGCCGAAGCGTGAAGGATTCTTCGGGGTGTGCGACATCACGTGGACCGCGGCCCAGGGAATCGACGGCATCATCTACGGCCCCGGCGCCGCGAAGACGGCACACGCCGAGAACGAGTACGTGCCCATCCACCAACTGATCACCGCGACGAAGACCTACGCGCTGACCGCGCTGGACTTCTGCGGGATCGCCGACGACCAACACGCCTAGGGCGCGTCAATCGCGCGTCTCCCAGAACACTCAGCAAACCATGCTTGGATCACACCTCCCCAGGGTGAAAGGACACTCCGGTGACAGACATCAGCACGCGGGCTCGCGAGATCCTCGAACGCCTCGGCGTGGGGAACCCCTTCGACGAGAACGGCGAACTGGTCGCCCGTTCGCCGATCGACGGCGTCGTGATCGGCCGACTGCGCGCCCACACTCCGCAGGAGGCCGGGGCCGTGATCGGGCGAGCGCAGGAGGCGTTCGAGCTGTGGCGCGCGGTTCCGGCCCCGGTGCGCGGGCGCCTGGTGCGTGAGCTCGGTGAACTGCTGCGCGAGCACAAGCACGACCTCGGGGCGCTCGTCACGATCGAGGCAGGGAAGATCGTGTCCGAGGGGCTGGGCGAGGTGCAGGAGATGATCGACATCTGCGACCTCGCGGTCGGCCTGTCCCGTCAGTTGCACGGGCTGACGATCGCGACCGAGCGCCCCGGGCACCGGATGATGGAGCAGTGGCACCCGCTCGGGGTGGTCGGCGTCATCTCGGCGTTCAACTTCCCCGTCGCCGTGTGGTCGTGGAACAGCGCGCTGGCCTTCGTGTGCGGGGACGCGGTGGTGTGGAAGCCGTCGGAGAAGACGCTGCTCACCGCACTGGCGTGTCAGGCGCTGGTCGAAGAGGCGGCCCGGCGGGCCGGCGCGCCGGACGGCCTCTCACAGGTGCTGCTCGGTGATCGTGAGATCGGTGAGGCGCTCGTCGACGACCCCAGGATCCCGCTCGTTTCGGCCACCGGTTCGACCCGGATGGGCAAGGAGGTCGCCCCGCGCGTGGCCGCCCGCCTGGGGCGTACTCTGCTGGAGCTCGGCGGTAACAACGCGGCGATCGTCGCTCCCTCGGCCGACCTCGACCTCACCGTGCGCGGCATCGTGTTCTCAGCCGTCGGCACCGCCGGGCAGCGCTGCACATCGCTGCGGCGGATCATCGTGCACGAGTCGATCCGCGCCGACCTCGTGTCGCGGCTCAAGGCGGCGTACGAGACGTTGCCGATCGGCTCCCCGCTGGAGACGTCCACGCTCGTCGGGCCGCTGATCGACGAAGCCGCCGAGACCGCCTTCCTGCGGGCGATCAAGCGGGCGCAGGCCGACGGCGGGACACTGGTCACCGGAGGCACCCGTGCCGACAGTGTCATCGGCGGACGGTACGTGCGCCCGGCGATCGTCGACATGCCCGAGCAGACCGAGATCGTGCAGGACGAGACGTTCGCGCCGATCCTTTACGTGCTCGGCTACAGCGACCTCGACGAGGCCATCGGCCTGCACAACGCGGTGACTCAGGGGCTGTCGTCGTCGATCTTCACCCTCGACGTGCGGGAGGCCGAGACGTTCATGTCGGCGGCCGGTTCGGACTGCGGCATCGCGAACGTCAACATCGGCCCGTCCGGTGCCGAGATCGGCGGGGCGTTCGGCGGTGAGAAGGACACCGGCGGTGGGCGCGAATCGGGCTCGGACGCGTGGCGCTCCTACATGCGACGCGCCACCAACACGATCAACTACTCCACCGAACTGCCACTCGCCCAGGGCGTCGAGTTCAGCTGAGGCCGAGAGGAACGATGAACATGGTGAGCCCAACCGAGCTGCGGACCCGCTTCGCGTCGAGCCTGTCGACGCTCTACGGCCGGGAGGTCCCAGCGTACACCACGCTGGTCGAGGTGTCGCAGGAGGTGAACACCGACGTGATCGCCGCCTCAGGCGCGGAGGCCGAGCACCTCGGCTCGATCGAACGGGTGACCGCCGAACGACACGGCGCCATCCGGGTGGGCAGTTCGTCGGAGATCTGGCAGGTGGCCCGGATCTTCGGTGCCTGCGGCATGTACCCGGTCGGCTTCTACGACCTCCGCGAGGCGGATCCGCCGATCCCCGTGGTGTCGACGGCGTTCCGGCCGATCGATCGCGCGGAGTTGGCGCAGAACCCGTTCCGGGTCTTCACATCCGTGCTCGTAGTCGACGATCGCCGGTTCTTCGACCACCGGACTGAGGCCGAGCTGCGGGAGTTCCTGGACGCGAGGGTCCTGTTCCCCGACGAACTGCTCTCGATCGCGGACCGCATGGAGAGCGAGGGGAACCTGTCCGCCGCCGACGCCGACCGGTTCCTGTCGTTGGCGACGGCGGCCTTCGAGCTGTCGCCGGATCCGGTCGACCGGGCCCGGTACCGGCGGCTCGAAGAGATCTCAAGCGTCGCCGCCGACATCGGCGGTGTCCTGTCGACCCACATCAACCACCTGACGCCCCGCGTACTAGACATCGACGCGCTCTACGCGCGGATGGAGGAGCGCGGTATCGAGATGATCGACCGGATCCAGGGTCCGCCGCTTACGGCCCCGGGCCGGCCGGACGTCCTGTTGCGGCAGACGTCGTTCCGTGCCCTGTCGGAGCCTCGCCGGTTCCGCGAGGCGGACGGCAGCTTCACCGAGGGCGCCCTGCGCGTGCGGTTCGGCGAGGTCGAACAGCGTGGCGTCGCGCTCACCCCGGCGGGCCGTGAACTCTACGACGCGCACGGGATCCGAGCTCTCCCCGACACCGATGCGGCCCTGCACGAAGCCGATCTCGCCTATTACGTACGCGATGAGGAGGGCAGGCTCTCCCCGATCGTCTACGAAGACTTCCTTCCCAAATCGGCTGCGGGAATCTTCGCCTCCAACCTCACCGGCGATGGCCGATCCGACGCGTCCCAACGCGCGTCCGCACGGGACGCCTCCTGGCTACGGGACGCCCTCGGCCGGGAGCTGCACGACCCCTACTCCCTGTACGAGGCGGAACGAGCGGCGGGGGAGTGTGAGCCGATCTGATCGGCGTACGGTGACCGGAAACGTTCACCAGGCCGGATGGCCATCCGGAGCCCAGATGGGGGCGTCCACCGAGCCGGACGCCCCCATCGACAGCGACACGAGCACTGCGCCTGCCGAAAATTCCATCCGTGCAGCTCAAGCGGCATGCAAGTGCTCGTGGAGAACCGCGCCGAGCCGGTCTCGCCGGCGTATGTTCAGGTAGGCGACTCGCTCTGGATCGGTGATTGGATTCGGGACGAGACGTAGCGGGGCGGCTTGGGCGAGGGCTTGGTGAGCTCGGTGCCGGTTGTAGAACCGTTGGTACTGCGCAGCGCGTACCACAGGGAACTTCCCATCCCGCTCGCGGATCAGACAGCCGACCCGGCAGCCAGCGTCCTCCAGATCCATCACCAGGTTCTTGACGGCTTGGACGACAACGGGTGGGTCAAGCGGGACTCCGGCACCAGCCGGTTCCTGGACCGCAAGGCCGATGACCAGCCGTTCAAGGGTGTTCGCCGGGAGAACTAGCAGTTCGACTCTCCCTAGCCAGGCCGGGAACGCTGGAATTGTTCCCGGCCCGGCTCATGCCGAGTGTAATCACTGAGCCTTCAAGGCCAGGTTCGACGGAACCCGCGAGGCCTTCGCACAGAAAGCGCATACTGCTGCCACCTCCGCGAAGTCCCGGACCTACACAGGGTCGCGCGAGAGGTGGACAGCTACAGCAGCGCCGATTTCGAGCTGCTCGCCCCCCTGGTTCACTCCGATGTCTAAAGAGAACTTGGCGCAGAGGGCGAGCCGGCTAAGAAAGGAGTCCGGGCCCTCGGCGATGGCTTGCACCCTTCTTTGTGACCCGACCCAACCCGCTGGTCGTCAGTTCAGCGATCTTCGTGTGGTTGAGAAGCGCTTGCGGCCTTAAGCCTGGCGTTCTCCTCTTCGAGCGTGCGCAGCCGCTCCTCGATGGTCGGCGAGGTGGCTGTGATCTGCGTCTGAGCGACGGGAGTGATCGGCTGTCCGTCAGGAGCCTCGTCCTCGTCGCGGAGTTTAGTGGTCTCTTTCTTGAGGATACGCAGCGACTGCCCGACGGCCTTCGCCGTGTCGGGGAGTTTCTTGGCGCCAAACAGCAGCACGAATACCACGGCCACGATCATCCAGTGCATTGGGCTGAGTGAACCCATGACGGTCGCTCTCCCCCGTTCGTCGTTTCGGTGCTGCCAAGGATATTCGTTCGATCCGCGTGCGTACACTCGTCACTCTCCGGGGAGCCGGTGCCTGAGACGATCGAGGTTCGCCGTACCTGTCCTGGCAGTTGCGGCACTTGCCAGGACAGGAGGGCGACTGTGGCGCTGACAGGCAGACACCCGGGGTCGGGGATCTGCCGGGCGGGGCAAGGCCTGGGGCGTCTTTTGCTGGCCGGTTTCGCCCTGCTCACCCATCTCGAGGTGCTGCAGGTGCTGGAGAGCGGGCGATCGACATGCCCGACAGCGTGAACCAGGAGCATCTGGGCTGGCAGGGTAGCAGCGTGGCATCCGGCGGTGCTCTGGCCGTCGTCGTGGCCACCGGTTCCGACACGCCTCGCCCGCACCTGGGAGGGAGCCGGGGCTCAGCAGGCCGGCAGCCCGCGCTGGGGATGGCCGTCCTGCCGATCGCCTACTACCTGCTGCTTGTGACCGTGGCCGTCATGTATAGCAGTGCGATCCGGGTGCTCAGCCGTAGGAGAGATTGGAACAAGGATTGTCGTCAGCCGAGCGAGCGTCGCCGCTTAGCCTCGACGGCAATGCGGTGGGAGTCGGAGGGCTCGCGTAGGGTTCCGGTAGCTGTCAAACCGTTTGAGACGTTTCAGGCGACTTGTTCTATATCGGAGCTGGTTTCCTCCTCGACGGGTTCGTTGATCCAGACGGTTTTGGGCAGGCTGGGCGGAGTGGGCTCGCGGCGGAACCGGCCGGGGTTGGCGGCGTAGGCGGCCTGGAGCGTGCGTGCCCGCTCGGTCCGGATCTGGCCGGCGGTGCCCAGATGGACCGAGGCCGGGGTGTGCAGGCCGATACCCGAGTGCCGGTGCTCGTGGTTGTAGTAGGTGAAGAACTCCTGGCAGAAGGCGCGGGCGTGAGCGATCGAGCCGAACTGCTCGGGGAAGGCCGGGCAGTACTTCAGCGTCCGGAACTGTGCTTCGGAGTAGGGGTTGTCGTTGGACACCCGGGGCCGGCTGTGGCTTTGCGCGATGTTCAGGTCGGCCAGCAGCGCCGCGACCGGCTTGGAGGTCATCGAGGTGCCCCGGTCGGCGTGCACATGCGCGGGCGCCTGGCCGCCGTTGGCGCCCATGGCCGCGGCGATGAACTGCTCGGCCAGCTCGGCACTCTCGCGGGCGTGGACCTCCCAGTGCACGACGTAGCGCGAGTAGATGTCGAGCATGACGTACAGGTCGTAGTAGACGCCCTTGACCGGCCCCTTCAGTTTGGTGATGTCCCAGGTGAAAACCTGGGAGGGGCCGCGGGCGACCAGCTCGGGCCGCACCCTGGCCGCGTGCGTGGCCTGGCGCCGGCGCTCACGCACCTCACCGCAACCGCGCAGCAGCCGGTACATGGTGGAGATCGAACACAGGTAGACGCCCTCGTCCAGCAGCGTGGCCCACACCTGCGCGGGCGCCTTGTCGACGAACCGGGCCGAGTGTAAGACGGCCAGCACCCGCGCCCGCTCATCCCGGCTCAACGCCGCCGGGTGCGGCGCCGGTGCCGGGCGCGGGCCGAGCATCACCGGCGCGGGATGGCGGTGGCGGTGCACGGTGGCCCGCGACTTGCCTGACAGGGCGCACGCCGCGGTCACACCGAGCACGGGCTCCAAGGCGGTGAACGCCTCGTCGATCACTTCCTGGGCGGCGCGTCGTTGTCCGCGCTCTCGGAGAGCAGTTCCAAGAGCGCGTGCGCTTTTCCCATGATCTCCAGCGCCGCCTTGGTCTTGGCCAGCTCCCGCTCGGCCTTCTCCGCCCGCGCCCGCAGCCGCTCGTTCTCCTTCTCGGCCTCGCTCTTACGCGTCTTCGGCCCGGATGGCTTGGCCGCCAAAGCGTTCAACGCTCCCGCATCGCGGGCCTTGCGCCACTCGATGATGTGGGAGTGATACAGCCCCTCGCGGCGCAGCAACGCGCCCTTGGCGCCCGGCTCGGTCGCCGCGTCGTAGGCCTCGACCATCGCCAGCTTGTACTCCGGCGTGAACGAGCGCCGCTTCGGCCGATCCGATCGAGGTCCGTCACCCTTGCCCACCCCACCATCATCGGTGAGATCACCGCGGAGGTCGGCCACTGTCAAAGTCACTGTCTAAAAGATCCTGTTCTCGCCCTGATTGAGTCACAGAAGACTACTTCGTCCCCAAGTCTCACGAGAGTCTGACAGAGAGGGTTCTCCCGTTTTAGGATCACGTGCGTTCCCCAACACGACATTGGCCGTCTTACGCCCCACCCCCGGCAAAGCCACCAGCTCTACCAGCGTCCTGGGCACCTCACCACCGGACCTGTCCCGCAGCGCCACCGACAAACCGATGATCGACTTCGTCTTCGCCCGGAAGAACCCCGTCGACTTGATGATCTCCTCGACATCCTCCGGGTCGACCGCAGCCAGATCCTCAGGAGTCGGATACTTCGCGAACAGAGCCGGAGCCCAAGCAGGCTACTCCCACGACCCGTAGTACAACCAGGCGAGGCCATCCTCGACGACACCGAGGAGTAGATGGGCGGCCGGGCACCGTTCCCACGTAAGGGCTCTGGGTCGGCCCGGGACGAAATCCTGGGTGTTCGGCCGCCCGTCTACTCCTCCATGCCACCGCGCGGGAAGGCGATCCGCTCCTGGTAGTGCTCGCCGGTCAGCAGGCACCGATGCAAGCAGCTCAGCAGACGGCCGGTGAGATTGCGAAGCGCGGCAGCGTACCGGTCGCCGGCCTCGCGCCGCCGGTCGTAACGCGCCCGGCACCCGGGCCAGCGGATCAAGCTCGCGAACGCCCACACATGGCCGGTTGCCTTGGGGTGAGGTTGCTACCTAGGCGATTTTGCGGCGGTAGGTGTTCATGGCGAAGGCGTACGCGACGATGAGGATGCCGACGCACCAGGCCAGGGCGATCCAGATGTCGGTGCCGATCGGCTGCTGGGTGAACAGGCCGCGGATGGCGTTGACGATGGAGGTCACCGGCTGGTTCTCGGCGAAGGCGCGCACCGGGCCGGGCATGGTGTCGGTGGGCACGAATGCCGAGCTGAGGAACGGCAGGAAGATGAGCGGGTAGGAGAACACGCTCGCGCCTTCCACGGACTTGGCGGACAGACCGGGGATGACGGCGAGCCACGTCAACGCCAGGGTGAACAGGATCAGGATGCCGGCGACCGCGAGCCAACCCAGCACTCCCGCCCCGGAGCGAAAGCCCATGAGCAGGGCGACGAGCACGACGACTACGAGCGAGATCACATTGGCGACCAGCGAGGTCAGCACGTGCGCCCACAGCACGGACGAGCGTGCGATCGGCATGGACTGGAATCGCTCGAAGATGCCGCCCTTCATATCCATGAACAACCGGAACGCGGTGTAGGCGATGCCCGAGGCAACCGTAATGAGCAAAATGCCGGGCAGCAGGTAGTTCACATACGAAACCGACCCCGTGTTGATCGCGCCGCCGAACACGTAGACGAACATCAGCATCATGGCGATCGGCATGATCGCGGTGGTGACGATGGTGTCCGGGCTGCGCGTGATGTGGCGCAGGGATCGTCCCAGCAGGACGGCGGTGTCGCCGAAGAAATGCTTGGTCATCGTTGTTCCTTACGCGTTCGTACCGACGTTGCGGTCATGGCCGTTCTTGTCGTTGTCACTGACGAGGGCGAGGAAGACGTCCTCGAGAGTCGGCTGCTTTTCGACGTATTCGACCTTGGCCGGCGGGAGCAGTTGCTTGAGCTCGGCCAGGGTGCCGTTGACGATGATCCGGCCCTGGTGCAGGATCGCGATCCGGTCGGCTAGGTGTTCGGCCTCGTCCAGATACTGCGTGGTGAGCAGCACCGTCGTACCGTGGTGGGCGAGTTCCTTGATGGCCTGCCACACCTCGATGCGCGCCTGGGGGTCCAGCCCGGTGGTCGGTTCGTCGAGGAAGATGACCGGCGGATTGCCGATGAGGCTCATCGCGATGTCGAGACGGCGGCGCATGCCACCCGAGTACGTCGACACCTTCCGCGCGCCCGCATTCGTCAGCGAGAAACGCTTCAGCAGGTCATCGGCGATCTTGCCCGGATCCTTGAGGTGCCGCAGCCGGGCAACCAGCACAAGGTTCTCTCGCCCGCTGAGGATCTCGTCGACGGCGGCGAACTGTCCGGTGAGGCTGATGGACTCCCGCACGTCCGCCGGTTGCGTTGCGAGGCCGAAGCCGTTGACACTGGCCGTGCCCGCGTCGGCCTTGAGCAGCGTGGACAGGATTTTCACGACCGTGGTCTTGCCCGCGCCGTTGGAGCCGAGCAGGGCGAAGATGCTGCCCCGCGCCACGTCGAAGTCCACGCCGCGCAGCACCCGCAGCTCCTTGTACGACTTCTGCAGGCCCTGCACGTGGATCACAGGCCCTCGGACCTTATTGGCTGTCATTCAGATATCCGTTCTTAGTTTCGTCACGGCTTGTCGCCCGTGACGCGATTGATGGTGTTGGTCAGCCGTTCTTGCTCCCGGCGGGATCCACTGACCCTGCGGATGGTTTGCTAGGAATGCCTCGGCGAACTCCACCCAGTCCTGCCTGGCGACTTCGCGGATGGGAGTTCCGTCCGCCGCGCTCTGCTCGACCAGGTCGGCGAGATCTTCCGGCATCGCTGGCAGGCTGTCCGCCTTGTCCGGCGGCCTGAAGGACTGCGGGTACCGCTGCAGCGCATTGATCGCCGTGTGAGAGGTGGCGGGAAGCCGCTGCGTGCGCGCCTTGCATGGCCGATAGCGCCGCTGTCCTCAATCGGCCCGGTGAGTGTCTCCAGGACTACTGGTAGCGCCGCTTCGGCTCGCTCGCTCGGCTGGTTACGTAGGTGAGTAGCGACAGTGTTTGTCGATGAGTTTGGACAGCGCTGAGGTCTTCGCCTGTCAGTGACGGGTGCCGCCAGCCGCCGAATCCACTACACGTCTCGACCTCGAATCCCGGGTCCTGTTCGCGCCATGATCGGGGCGTCGGCGGCATCGAGATCGAAGCTTGTGATGTTGGGGCGCTGGCTGGCGTTCCTACGACCTGCTCAGCCCGTCGACCTCAAGCTCGGTTGCTCAGCGAGGGTTCCCCCCGCGGTCGAGGGCGGCGACCTCTCGGACCGCGTCGGCGATGGCCGGGGCGTCCTTGCGCAGGATGGCACCGTGGTTGCTGGGGACCTTTGCGCTGATCTTGATGTTCGGGTTGCGCTCGACCACCTGAGTGAGGCTGGCGCGAATGCGTTCCTGCTCATCACCCTTGCTTCCGAAGGATGCCCCCGACGCGACCACATACCGCGCGGGGACGGTGATGTTGTCCAGCACGGGGCCCAGCTCGCGCTCGCGGGCGATCCGGCCGATCTCGATGTTGCTGTTGGCGATCTGTTCGGCGGTCATCCGCGGGGTCAGGCCCGTCGGGCGCAGCAACGGCAGGAGCCAGCTCATCCGCCGAAACAGCTTCCGGATCCGCTGCTCGATGGCCTCGTCGAGCCAGTCGTACGGCTGCGCGCCGTCAACCAGGACCGCGCCCACGGTACGGGCGGGATTGCGGCTGGCCCAGTGCGCCGCGACGAACGCCCCGTAGGACCAGCCCACCACCAGCGCCCGGTCCACACCCCTGGCCGCCAGAACGGCATCGACATCCCGCACGTTCGTCTCGAACGAATAGTCCGCCGAACGCTTCGATTTGCCGCGGGCCCGCATGTCGTAGGTGATGTGCCGCCACCCCGTCCCCAGGTCAGCGATGACGCGCCGCCAGTACCCCTGAGTGGCGGTGTGGCCATTGAGGTAGACCACTGGGATACCGGCACCGCCGGTGTCGGTGACGGCCAGGGCCGTATCGTCAACCGGCATCATGCCGGTCCACTTCGCATTGGTCATGGTTCCTCGTCTCTGTCTTCGTTTCTGTCTTCGTTGTCTTGTGGATTCGTCGGAGTCGCCGGAGTCGTCGGAGTCGCCGGGCAGAGACCGGGAGCACCATGTCACCGGTGTTGGTGTGCGCGCGCCTTGACGATCTGCTCGGCCTTCTCTGGGGCCGTCGGCGGTGCCCAGCTCGTTGCGCACGTTGCCGGCCATGGCGTTCACGTCGAACCAGCCGGCGGTGCTCTCGCGGATGCCGACCTCGCGGTTTCCGGCGTAGGTGTGGAGGAACACCTCTCCGACTCGGATGGCGCCCGAGGCGGACTTCGCGGTGAGCGCGCCGTACGCACGCTCGACGACGATGTCGCCGCTGGGCGAGTTCACCCGGCAGGTCGCCGATGACCTCGCCGATTCGGGGTATCCGCCGGAGTTCATTGATGGGGCCGCGCCGATGAGCGGGCCGGTGAGAGGCTAGAGTTCAGATTCAAGATGACCGAGGCCGCGCTGGAGGCACGACCGAGACGGTCGAGGACGTCATCTATCCCGCGCGGTGCCCGGCGGCTACAAGACTCTGGTGACGCTGCTGCACGAGTAAAGGCCAAGGGATCTTCATGCCGGCAGCACAAGCAGCGCGTGTTCAAGGCCTCCTACACCAACCACTACCGCACGGGCTTGATTCAGATATCGAGGCCCTGGAGTTCGGGTCGACCAACACCATGCATGCGCTGGCGCTGATCAAGCGGTATAAGGCCGGGTCGACGGGTGTTACTTCTCGGCCGTGCCGGGTTTCCCTCTGATGGACTCCTGATAGATGTCCGCGTGGGTGCGCGAGTCCTTGACCAGGTCGTCGCAGAAGGCAGCGACGTCGTTGCCGATGAGTTCCAGGACTCCCTTGCCGGCCGCGATGCCCTCCTCGAAGAAATCGACGATGCCTGAGAGCAGGGACCCGTCAGGCAAGTCGATCGGTCCAACCTTGAAGAAGTACCTCTGAATCTCCTTGTAGACGATCTGGTAGTCCGGCGGGAGCGCCTTGACCCGCGCCATGTGCGCCCGCCACTGCTTCTTGCCCTCGATGATGTCTTGGATGCCCACGTCAGCCTCCTAGCTGGCCCAATTTCCTTGCGACGTTCCTGTTCAACTGCTCGCGCCACCGGTCGCGAAAGCTCCGAGCCTTTTCTCCGCCGGCCAGCGCCGTGCAGAAGCCCTCGATGTCGTCACCCAGCACCTCGTGAATGCTCCGCCCATCGGCCGCTGTCTCTTCGAGCAGCCCCAGAGCACCGTCGAGAATCGGCATCAGGTTTCGACCTGTGAAGTCCGAGTAGGGAGAAAGATGACCCTTGATCTCTTCCCACGCCGCCCGGTAGCCGGCCGGCAATGCCTCGGCCCGAACTTCGAACGCCTTCCATTCCCTGGTGAGATCGCTGCCTGTCATGGTCTCCCAGAAGTTCATCTCCCGCCCTCCTTGAGCTTGTCGATCCGTGATGTGACGTACTCCCATTTCGCCCAGAACGTCGCGAGTTCTTCGCGCCCCGCGTCGTTGAGCGCATAGAACTTGCGCGGCGGGCCCAGCCCGGACGGTCGTTTCGTCACCTGGACGAGCCCGTTCTTCTCCAGTCGCAGCAGGATGGTGTAAACCGTCCCCTCGACGACGTCGGCGAAGCCGAGTTCGTTCAGCCGACGCGTGATGGCGTACCCGTAGGTCTCCTCGCTGCCGATGATTTCAAGCACGCAGCCCTCAAGCGTGCCCTTCAGCATCTCCGTCAGGTCGTCCATCGTGGGTCCTCTTCCGCCACTCCTGGTACTCAGTGGTACCGACTACCACTACACGGTACCACGGAGTAGTGGACCATGCCCAGCAAGCGGCGAGCACAGACCACGGAAGGTGTGGCGCGGCCGTTCGCCGTCGGGACTGCACCGTGTCATGCGAGTTGGCCGGTCCTGGGTCGGCACGAGAGGGCGGTCGAGTGGCTGCGGGTGTGGACGGATCTGGGACGGGCCCCGAGGACGATCGACGCGTACGCGCGGGGACTGGCCGAGTACCTGCTGATCTGTGAGCGGGACGGCATCGACCCGGTCGCCGCGAACCGGCTGCATGTGGCCGCGTTCGTGAAGGACCTGAACCACGCGTCCGAGTCGTCGGGGAACCAACGTTGTCGCGCTGGACTCCGGGGCTGGCCTGGTGAATGCGACGCTGCAGCAGCGGCTGGTGCCGGTGCGGCTGTTCTACGACTACCTCATCGAGGAGGGACTTCGGGAGTCCAACCCGGTCGGCCGCGGCCGCTACACGCCCGGTCGGAAGTACGGCGGTCACCAGCGAGGGTTGGTTCCCCCATCTGACGAAGCTGCCGTGGATCCCAAGCGAACAGCAGTGGCTTGACCTGCTGGCCGTCGTGCGTGATGAGCCTGTACGCAACCGGGTCATGCTCGCCCTTGCCTACGATGCGGCTCTGCGGCGCGAGGAACTGTGCTCGCTGCGGACCGATGACTTCGACCCCGCCCACCGGACTCTGCGGGTGCGGGCGGAGACGACGAAGACCCGGCGTGAGCGCGTCGTTCCGTACTCGGCGTCGACGGGGGTGCTGCTGTCTGGCTATCTCACGCATCGGGCCACGATCAGCCGGGTCCGCGGGCCGCTGTTCTTGTCGGAGTCGCGACGCAACTACGGCCGGCCGTTGACGCTGTGGACCTGGTCCAAGGTGATCCGGCGCGTCGCGCTTGCCGCTGACCTGCCGCGGTTCTCGACCCACACCACACGGCATCTGTGCTTGACCGACCTGGCCCGGATGGGCTGGGAACTGCACGCCATCGCCTCTTTCGCCGGGCACCGCAGCACCGAGTCGACGCTGACCTACATCCACCTCTCGGGCCGCGACCTGGCGGAGAAGCTGAATCGCGGCATGCAGCAGATCCATTCCTGGCGAGTGGACATGCTGACCCGCGCCGCCCATGCCTCTGAGGCGGTCGCCGAGTGACCGCACAACCGAGTACGACAGCTGCACGGGCGACCAGCAGTCCGGCATGGGCATGGCCTGTCGACCTCGCACGCTATGACCGTCGCGGTCTGCTCACCGAGACTGAGGCGCAAGCACTGCGAACACTCAGCGTCGATCAGCTCCGGCGCGACGGCCTCAGCCCCGACGCGGTGCTGCTGCGGCCGGTCGCCCGGCTGGTGCGGCCGTTGGCGAACGCCCTCGCCGCCCTGCACTGGCCGCCGAACCACCACCAGCGGTTCGCGCGGGACGCGGCCGGACTGGTCCTGATCCGCTGCGGTGAACTGCGGCGGGCCTTCTGGGGCTGGTCGATGCAGGACTGGGTGGACCTGATCAACGCCAGCGGCGTCGATTTCCGACGCCTGTGGGGCGGCCAGATCGGCCCCAACGCCCGGCCGTTCGTGCTCGTCTATGCCTATCTGCTCGGCGAGTTCACAGCCTTCGACCGGCTCGGCCGCTTCCAGCGGCTGCCTCTGGCCCACCGGGTGTTCGGAGCCGCTCTCGTCGACGATGCCGTCCACCGGATCTGCACCGTCCTGGCCGACTGGGGCTATCGCCGTGATGCCCAGCGGTTGACCTCGGTGATCTGCCAGATGCTGCTGTTGAACCGCAGCCCGCTGCTGAAGGACCTGTCCACCCAAGCCCTGGCCGCGCTGCGTGGCAGCCCGGCGATGAGCGGGCAGTGGGGCAAGCCCCATGGGCGGCGTCGGTCGAGCATTGGTACGCGACCTCGACGCTGACTCCGAAGATCCGCAGCGGCTACCGCAGCGTGCTCGCCAAGATCGGCCGCTGGCTGGCCGCCGAACACCCCAGCATCACCGAGCCCAGCCAGTGGACCCGCCAGACGTGCGCGTCCTGGGTCGCGGCCGTGGACCGGATGGGGCCGTCGGCGATTTCTCGCAGTGGACGGACGGCATGCGCTCCCAGGGCCGCCTGGGCAAACCGCTCACGCCGCAGACGAAGTCCGGTTACCTCAAGGTGCCTCGCGCGTTCTTCCGCGACCTGCATGAGTGGGAGCTGATCCCACGCCAGTTCGACCCCGCCCACGCCCTGCGGACCCCGCGCAGTATCGGCGCGTTGCTGGGACCGGATCCGCGGGTGATCGCCGATGACATCTGGGCCAAGCTGCTGTGGGCCGGCCTCAACGTCGAGCCCGGTGACCTGCCAACCTCCGACGGCCGCACCTACCCGGTCGAGCTGATCCGGGCCATCACATTGACCTGGCTGTTCGCCGGTCAACGCAGCGACGAGATCGCCCGCCTGCGGGTGGGCTGCATCCGCTGGCAGCACGGCGGCCTGCCCATCCCCGGCGACTCCGGCGAGGTCCTCGCCCGCGACGCCGTCTGCCTGCTGGACGTGCCCACCCACAAGACCGGCACCGCGTTCACCAAGCGCGTCGACCCGCTACGACATCGTGGCCGAGTTGGTCGCGCAGAAGGTGAAGGCGACCGCCGGGAAGATCTCGGCGAAGCGGTTGCTGCCAGCGGCCAGGGCGGCGGAGTATGCGGGGTCGGCGCGCAACTTCCGGTCGCCACGGCGAGGATGGTCTGGCGGTGGGAGCATCACCGGGGGCGTCGTCCGGCGGTGTGGACGCCGGGCGAGATGCTGGTCATCGACTGGGAGACCGTGCACAACACGAGCATCGGCAGCGGCCCGCGCCGCCGGAGCGTGACACCGATCGCCTGCCGCCACTTCTGTCGAACGACGGATACAGCGTGGGCGAGCGTACATCCTGCGATAGACGGGCAAATGTGGTCGGCGGCAGATGCGGGTACCGCTCCGGCGGGTATCACGGTGATCACATGACTCAACGTGATCAACCGGCCTATGGCGTTCGCGCGATCATGCGTTTACGATCATCATTGACCATCCAAGCCAGTCGACTGTCATGCGGCCCTGACCTTCCTACCCCCACTTCGGGTGCATTTCCGGGCAGGGACCGCCCCCACAGTTCTCGTTCCGCACTGCTGGAAGGACAAAGCCTCATGCCCACCAAAATCAAGCGAATGTCAGCCGTCCTCATCGCGGTCGTGGCAGGTGCGACGACCCTGTCCGTCGCTTCCCCGGCCTCCCCGGCCTTCGCGTCTCAGCGTCTGATCTACGCCATCTACCAGACGTCCGATGCGTGCAAGGCGGCCGGGAACGCGCTGATCCGGGCCAAGTACGCGCGTGACTTCCAATGCCTATGGGACAGCCCGGGATTCGCCCTCTGGGTGACGACGGTCAAGTAAACCCAGCTACGACCCCACAGGGAGGATCAAGACACCATGCGAAACAAGACCGGACGAGCCGTGGCCGTCCTCATCGCCGCGACGGCAGCCACCATGAGCATGGCCATTCCAGCCGACGCCGCCTCGTGGAAGCTGATAGAAGTCTTCCGGACCTCGGCATCGTGCCATGCGGCAGGTGATGCCTACGTCGCCACCCACTACGCGCAAAAGTACAGGTGCGACTGGGACAGCCCTGGATTCGGTCTTTGGCTTTACCGGTAACGTCCTTCGGCTTGCCCGCTAAGCAGTGACCCGCGCATGTGCCGCGATCGGGTGCGGTTGTGATCTGTCCCGGCATGGCGGGTTGCGGCTGTTCGGATAGCGTGCAGCACGGAGATCTGGAGCGGTCACCGGCTCATCGTCGATGCGGAATGGCGTCGAGGCGAGGCGGTGGCCGTGACTTCCATACCGGCACGCGCACTGGTCGATGGTGCGGCCAATCTTTCGGCCGTGAGATGCGCGCCGGCTCACGGATCCGAAGCGTTCACCGGTGAGCTTCACCACGGTGACTCACAACGCGGTCGTTTGCAGCACCCGCTGAAGCTCGGCCACGCCGGGCGCACCCTCCAACCGGCCGCCCGCGCCCCGATACAGCCGGCACGACAGACTCGGATCCGCCCCCGGCACCGCGAACGGATCCACCCCATTCAGCGGGACGGTGGGCGATCCCGACATCCCCCACCGCGCCGCCGCGCCCGCGTCAGCGACCTCGACCAGCTCCACCTCCGCGCTGCGGCCGCACAGCGCAACCGCGATCCGCCGGCGAACCATCGAGGCGTTCGGACAGCCGGGAACCACCAGCACCGTGGTCCGCATGATCTCGCCCTTCCCGTCAGCGCTGCGCCCATCGAGGCAAGACCCTCGAGCTCTGCGACGATCAGCTGGTGCGGTCGTTCCGGCGGCCGGGGGCGTGGTGCGGCGCGAGGTCGGCGCCGAGGCCGGCCTGGCGGGGCCCGGATGATGGCCTCGGCTCGGTCGGCGACCTGGAGTTTGGCGAAGATGGCGGAGATGTGGTTGCTGACGGTCTTGCCGCTGATGACCAGGCGGCGGGCGATGGCGGCGTTGGGGAGCCCGGCGGCGATCAGGTCGAGGATCTCCCGTTCGCGGGCGGTGAGTTCGGGGAAGGGCTCGACCGCCAGGGCAGGGTGCCCGCCGCCGGCGAAGAAGCCGATGATGCGGCGGGCCACGCTGGGGCCGAAGACGGCCTGACCGGCGGCCACGGACCGGAGCGCCCGGATGATCTCGTCCTGCTGGGCGCCCTTGACCAGGTAGCCGGAGGCGCCGGCGCGCATCGCGGTGAAGACCGACTCGTCGTCTTCGAACATGGTGAGCACCAGCACGCGGGTGTCCGGCACGCTGCGCAGGATCGCGCGGGTTGCTTCGACCCCGTTGGTGCCGGGCATGTGCAGGTCCATGACCACGACGTCCGGGCGGGTGAGCTGGGCCTGCCGGCGGGCGGCGTCGCCGTCGCCCGCCTCTCCGACGATCTCGATGTCGGGCAGGGAGGCGACCAGGGCGCGCAACCCCTCTCGCATGAGGGGGTGGTCGTCGACGATGACGATTCTGATGGGTGCCTCGGTGCCCGGGGTTTCGGTGGTCACGGGTGCTCCAGGGGTAGCTGGGCGTGGACGCGGCCGCCGTGGTTGGTCGGTCCGGCGGTGAGCGTACCGCCGAGTTCGGCGGCGCGTTCGTGCATGGAGCGCAGGCCGACGCCGTGGGGCCAGGCATTGGCACCGTTGACCCCGTTGTCCTGAACCTCCACGTGCAGGATCTGGTCGGCGCGGAGCGAGACCCGGCAGGTGGTGGCCCGGCCGTGGCGCAGGGCGTTGGTGACCGCCTCGGTGATGATCCGGTACGCGGCGACCTCTGCCGCGGCGGGCAGCGGCGGCAGTTCCTGCGGGATGTCGATGGTCACCACGCAGCCGGCGTGCTCGCGGCGCCAGGACTGCTGCGCGCGCTGCTGCAGCGCGCCGGCCAGGCCGAGCTCGTCCAGGTCGGGCGGGCGCAGGTCGTAGACCAGCCGCCGGATGTCGGCGATCGCGGCGGTGAGGTCGGCGCGCAGGCCGAGCAGGAGCTGGCCGCTGCGTTCGGGGTCGGTGCGGTGCAGGTTGTGTGCTGCGTCGGCCTTGAGGGTCACCGCGGTGAGCGCGGTACCCAGGCCGTCGTGCAGGTCTCGGCGCAGCCGCCGGCGTTCTTCCTCACGGGCGGCCACGATGTGCTTGCGAGACTCGTTGAGCTGCTCGGACAGGCGCACCGCTTGTAACGCCAGGCCGACCGGAGTGGCCAGCAGGTCCAGAAACTCTTACACCACACCCGTGGACGCAACCTGGCAAGGCGTGAGCATCAGCGAGGGGCCCGACAGACATACTAAGAAGAAACTAAGTTACCGGACTGTAGCGGGTCAGCATCAGGTAGTGGTGTAGGACACCTACCGCCGCTAGATGAACCGGCAGCTCACCGTCCAGGAGTCGCGGCACAAGCTGGCGAGGGATGTGTGCCACGGCAAGCGCGGCACCATCCACCAGGCGTACCGCGACGGGACGGAGGACCAGCTCGGCGCGCTCGGCCTGGTCCTCAACGCCGTCGTGCTGTGGACCACCCGGTACATCGACGCCGCCGTCGCCCAGCTCCGCGCCGAGGACCACGAGATGCGCGACGAGGACATCGCCCGGCTCTCTCCGCTCAAGCACCGCAACCTCAACGTGCTCGGCCGCTACAGCTTCACCGCCTCAACCCCTGCCGCCGGCGCCCTGCGCCCGCTGCGTGACCCGGACGCGCCTGAGCTGGACGAGGACGAGGCCGGCGACGGTGCTCCGGACTGACACCAGCGTCGGCCGTCGCGGGCGGGCTTTCGCGATCACTACTGCAGGCCACCCTCAAGGTCACTGCGAAGTAGAGCTCGTTCGTGCCCTACTCGTACAACTTGAAGACCATTTCATCCCGTTTTACCCCAATTTGTCAGAAAAAAGGTGGGTTCGGGTTGTTCGATTCCTGTCGAACCCTACTGACACGTAGTTGATAAGCCTGTATGCTCCCCGGCGACGATCTTGTTGCGCCCTAAGCGCTTCGCGAAGATTGTCCCCGTGGGTGCTCGGCATCCGTTTCACGGGATCTTGATACAGCTGCCGCTCAAAAGGGGGACCAACCTATGAAGACCACCACCCTCAAGCGCCTGTCCGCGGGGATGGCCACCGTTGTCGCGACCACCGCCGTGGCCGTCACCCTGCTGTCGGGCGTGGCCTCCGCCCAGACGATCAGCCGGATTTACTCGTACACCACGAAGGGCGCGTCGCAGTGCCACTCCGACGCCAACGCGGCCGGCCCCGGCTACTACTGCACCACGACCACGATTGCCGGCAAGAAGTATTACGCCCTGGCCTACTAGGTCCGTTTCGTAAGTCGATCCCTGCGGCGTGCGCGGTGATCTGACCGATGAACAGCGGCAGGTAATGGAGCCGATGCTCCCGGATACGGCCGGACGTGCTCGTCCGGCCGTATGGCCGTATGGCCGAAAACCGGCTCATCATTCACTGCGGCAGCCATGCTCGGAACCGCGCTGATTTGGATGCTGAGCAGGTGCAGCGTCAGCAGGGCCTGCGCGAGATAGCCCTCGGCGGAATCGAGCGCGAGCCGGGCGTGTTCCGGGCGGCCTTCGTCGAAGTGCTCGAGCCCGGGAGACGTGGCCGGCGACGTCGTGGGCCCGGCGGGTCTCCTGCTCGGCGCGCTCGGCGCGCCAGGCCTCCTGCTCGGTGCGAATCCGCTCGGCGGCTGCGGTGAGCTGACGACTGGGCAGCACTAGGCCGTCGCGCAGCTGCTCGCCCTCATCCAGCCAGGCCGCGAGGCGGTGGCGAACCCAGCCGGCCAGATAGCGCGGCGTCCCGGCGTAGGGCCAGGGCGTGCCGTCCGACCGGTGGTTGATCATGTGCAGCGCATCGGCCAAGGTCCCTCCCTCGGTGAATACGGGCCTGAGCAGGCTACGGAGGTGAACTGTCGAGGTCGACGTCGGCGAGGAACATGGGGATGTCGAAGCCGGTCCGTTGCAGCCGGTTGACCAGGACCGCGCGGTGAATCTGCCGGTCAGCGCTGGTATGGAGCCATTCCTGCTGGTATCCGCGCACGGCGCGGGGTGGTTCTTCCTTCGGATCGACCACCGTGGTGGTCTCCGTCTCGATGAGGCCCACCCGTGCCCCCAGGAGTTCGGGAACGTCCTGCCCTGTGGGTCCTTCCGGGCGTTCGTCCGGATCGGCAACGTGCGCTTACCCCAGGGCCGCCAGCGCGCGAAGCAGCTGGTCCACCGTGATCGGGGTGATGTTCTCCAGGCCCATGACGTCTCCCCTGCCGGGTTGAGGATCCCACCGGCACCCGCCCGAAGAGGCGGGAACCGGTGCGAAGTCCACTGTTAGGACCAGGCGGAGGCCGCCGCCGCGGTGGGTGAGCCGGGTGGGCTCTCCGACGCGCAGCGCGGTGTCCACCTGGGCCTCAGCCTCGCGTTGGCGGCCTCTGCCGACCGGTGGCGCAACGTGATCAATGGCCGCTTCTGCCCGTACCTTGGCCGCACCCGTGGTGGCGAGCCAGTGCTATTCATGATCATATATCAGCGAGTAACGGTCAATTGAAAGGACATACGTGCGCACACGCAAGCTGGCGACCCTCCTGGCCGGCGCGGCCTTGGCCTCCACCGCGCTGGTGGCGGGCGCCGCCCCGGCCAGCGCGGCCGGACCCTGCGGCAGCAGCTACTCCCGGGTCGGCGTCTACGCCATCCCCCGGACCGGGACCCGCACGGGCACGCTGGAGGTCTACTACAGCTCCAGCACCGGAAAGAACTGCGCCCTGACCTACGGCTACGGCCCCTACGACGGCACCACGAGCTGGAAGAGAGTCACGATATCGAGAGCTGACGGCAGCGGGGAACACACCAATGCCGGGCATTACCAGTACTACGCCGGCCCGGTGTACGTCTCCGCGCCTGGCCAGTGTATTGACGTGGCCGGAACGGTACCGGACTGGAAGACCACCGAGCTTAACAACGTGCACTGCGGCTGAACCTCTTCTGACCAGGCTGGGTAACGCCCCCAGATGGAATGCGGGAGGCATACCCCCGACCAGGGGCGCAAAGTGGCTACAGTGACCGAGGGTTCTCGGATGGCTGACCTACAAGCACTTACAGCAAGGGCGCCACTTCGCCCCGCTCCCGAGGTCGGGTGGCCCGGAGGTCAGGTACAGCCGAGGTACGCGCAGAAACGGCCATCGATCACGTTGCTTCGCAATCTCTCAAGTGGCATCTGGCCCATCCGAGGGCGTTAACAGCGCAATCCCGGAAGCCCGTTCTGAATGCCACTTCCGAGATCGGTAGATCTCGGAAGTGGCTATCGCGCTTGGCCGGACAGCCAGGTCGGCGTTCGCGCAGCTCACGACATGCTGGATTTAGTCTTGGCCGGAATTTCCCTTATCTCGGCTGGACCCGGAGGTCGCTGCCGGGGTGGAGCGGGACGATGCTCACCGGGTAGCGCTCCTAGCAGACGCCGCGCAACTTGCACACCTTGGCGGCCATCTTCTTGGCGTCCTTGGTCACCCGGCCGGGCTCGTACCCTCCCTCGGTGGTGGTGTAGATCATCAGTGCTTTGCCCTTGCGGGCGACGAGACCGCTGATCGTCGCGTTCACGCTGCCGTCCTGCCGGGTCTGGTAGCCCATGCCGATGGCCTCGTCCCCCACCTTGGCCTTGCTCGTCCGCCAATGGATCTTGAGTTCGGGCACCGAGGGGTCGCTCTTGCGTGCGCACTTGTTGGCCTCGGAGCGCAAAAAGGTGAACGCCGCGTGCGCGGCGCGGGAGCTCTTGTAGATGACGAGTTGTTCGGAGGAGTCGCTAGGGCCGCTGGTCCAGTGCGAAATCGTGCGGGCCGCCACCCGGTCGCGATCGACGGCGCTCCGGTGCACGCACGGGTTCAGCATCAATGGCTTGGTGAGTTTGTCGCTGATCTGGTAGCCCTGTTCGGCTGCCTCTTCCGGGCTCAAGTGCCTGCGCGCGTCGCGCTCAGTGAGCAGGAAGTTCTTCGGAATCTCGGTCACGATCGCGGGGGCGGACAGGGCCAGCAGCAAAGAGAGTGTCACACTGATCATGGGGAGTTAGACGCCATCAGGAACGACTTTGTTCGCATGAACACAGAACGCTCTGCAAAGTCTGCTTGAAGTGCTTGACCATCGCGGGCACCGCCCCGTCGTGAGCCTCCAGGCGGTAGCCGAACTCGGTCCGGATCTCCTCCAGTAGACGCTGCACCCCTGCCCGCCGGAGGCCTCGACGTCGGCGGCCACCTCCTCGGCGCTGTCCGGGTTGTTGCGATAGGTGATCGCCACCTGGGCGCCTTCGCGCCCGTAGGCGCGGGCGGTCGCGGCTCCTATCCCGGTCGACGCGCCGGAGATCAGGACCACGCGGCCGTTGAGATCTGTGTTCATGGTGCGTCCTCTCGTCTTCGCTACGGCGTCTCGGCGCGCACTCGGGTCGCCAGGGTGTGCACCGCGGCGAGCGCCGCCGCGTGGGAGGCCTCATGCTGCTCGCGGAACTGAGCGAGGAAGGGCATGACCGTGGCATGCGTGAGCTCGGCATGGACGAACTCCACGTCGTCCAATCCGAGCACGGAGAAGTAAGCGCGCAGGTAGGGCTCCTGGAAGTCGAACTGCTCGCGGGGCGTGCCCGGCCCGTAGCCCCCACCGCGCGCACTCAGCACCACGGCCGACTTTCCCTTGAGTGGCAGCCAGGGCAGGGTCACGCGGTCGATCCATGCCTTGAGCGCGGCAGGCACCGAGAAGTTGTACATCGGAACGCCCAAGAGCAGGACGTCTGCCGCGAGGAGTTTCTCCACCAGCGGGCGGGTGGCTGCCCAGCTCCTGGCCAGCTCGGGGGCGCTGGCGGCCACCTTGTCCATGGCCTCGATGTCGCGCACCCCGTTCACGGACGACTGGGTGGCGAGGTGGACACGGTCCTCGTCGATGGGCGGCACCGGGTCCGCCACCAGGTCGCGGTAGGTGTAGACCCCATCGGGATGGGTCGCCCGCCAGTCGGCCACGAAGGTCTTGCCGAGCCTGCGCGAGAACGAGTCGCTGCGTCCGCTGGCGTCCAGATGCAGAAGATGCGTCACAAGGCTGCCTCACATTCAAGATGATCTGGATTCGCAATCAATATAGAGCAAGATGGTTTAGAGTCAAGAACATCTTGGCTTGCTATCATGCGGTCCATGGCCATCTCTCCCGCACCCGAAGGCTCGCCCGGCAGCTGGTTGCACCAGGATCTGCATTGGCTGTTCGCGCGGCTGAAGCAAGGCCTGGCCACAGCGGAGACCGCGGCCGTGCGTGAGCACGGCATGACTCTGTGGGGCTACACGGTGTTGATGGCGATCGTTGAAGCCCCCGCCCGAACCCAGCTCGCCCTCGCCCAGGCCGTGTCGGTCGACAAGAGCAAGCTGGTCTTCATCCTCGACGAACTGGAAAGCGCCGGCCTGGTGCGCCGTCGGCCGGATCCCGCCGACCGCAGGGCGCGCATCATCGAGGTCACCTCCGAGGGGAGCCGTGCCCTCAAAGCCGCCCGCGGCGACATCGAGGCAATAGAGGACCAGCTCCTGGCCGACCTCACCCCCTCGGCTCGGACCGCTCTGAAGAGCGCGTTGCAAGATCTCGTCGGCGAGCCCATCGCGAGAGTCGAGGACGGACGGCCACACGAAACCGCCTGCGCGCCCGACCAAGCCTGACCACGCATTGGAGCCCACGGCGCCGGCGGCCAACCGCTCGATGCCGGAACTCCTATAGCTACGACCACCTTTCGCTAGCCGGGGGCGGGAAACAGGGCGCCTCCGCTGAGTCGGCCGCGTACCGTGGTCGCCGTGACGGTCCACGACGGGCTGGCGAACCTTCCCGCCGACAGCATCGACCCGGTGGCCGCGCTGGCAGGCGCCTGCCAGCACTTCGCCACCCACGTGCAACTGCTGGCCGACCAGCTCAGCCAGGTACCCCCTCAGCCACAACGACGCTCTGATCATCGACGATGCCGTGCAGCGTGCCTTCGGCGGCGCCGCGCGCAGCGCGGCGGGGTCGTCGTGATGCCGGGGGCCTGGCGGATCGCGCCGAGGACGGCGGCGGGCAGGGCGTCGGCTTCGACGAGGAGGGCCACCTGCTCGTGACGCAGGTTCACGTTACGCGCACGGCCGGAGATCACTGGCGGGCCGTGGTATCCGGGCTGGTCAGCGGGGGTATGTCGGGTACTGAAGGGGGCCTGGACCGGCCGGGAACGACCGGCCGGAAAGGCGCCGAGCGAAAGTGGCCAAGGGCGTCATGAGCGTGGCGGCCGCCACGGGTCGACGTGGCGCGGGAGGTACGGTGGTGACCTACTCGTTCAGGTTGTACGTGGTCGGACAGACACCGCGGTCGCTGACCGCGGTGTCGAATCTGCGGGTCCTGTGCGAGACCTATCTGCCCGGCTGCCATGAGATCGAGGTCATCGATGCCGCCGAAAGGCCGGATCTCGCGGAGAAGGAACGGGTGTTGGCCACCCCCACCGTGATCAGGATCACGCCGCTCCCGAGGTTCCGGGTCATCGGGGATCTGTCCGACCAAGACAAGGTCGCCGCTTTCCTCGACCTGCCCGACGTGGACAGATCGTCCCCCCAAGAGGGGGCACCATGACGGGCGGCGCCGCGATCGAGCGGACACCTACCGGTATCAGCGGCTTCGACGAGGTCGCCATCGGCGGGCTTCCCGCCGGCCGGTCCACGCTCGTGACCGGCACGACCGGCAGCGGGAAAACGCTGTTCGCCATGGAGTTCCTCGCCCGGGGCATCATGCGCTTCGGCGAACCAGGGGTATTCCTCGCCTTCGACGAGACGCCCGACGACATCCGCCGCAACGCCGGCTCCCTGGGCTTTGACATCGCGCGCTGGGAGGCCGAGGGAAAGTGGATGTTCGTCGACGCCTCGGCGGACACCGGTGAGGAGACGCTCACCGTCGGAACGTACGACCTCGGCGCGCTGATGGCCCGCGTCGATCGCGCCGTGCGCGAGGTCGGCGCCAAACGGCTCTCCTTGGATTCGCTCGGCGCGGTCTTCGTCCGCTTCCACGACCGCGAGCTCATTCGCCACGAGTTGCATCGGCTCGCCCGGGTCCTGGATTCGCTCGACGTCACCTCGGTCCTGACCACCGAACGCGACGACGAGTACGACCACGTTTCCCGGTATGGCGTCGAGGAGTTCGTCATGGACAATGTCTTGATCATGCGGAACGTCATGCGGAGTGAAAGACGGCGCCGGACGATCGAGATCGTCAAGTTCCGCGGCACCACGCACCGTACCGGGGAGTGGCTGTTCACCATCGACCCGAAAGACGGATTGGTCATCATTCCCCTCGCGTTCCTCGCCCCACGCGAGCATGCGTCGCGGGAGCGGGTCTCCACCGGCAACCTCGAACTGGACGCCATGGTGGGCGGCGGCATCTTCCGGGACGCGGTCGTCCTGCTCACCGGGCCGCTCGGCGCCGGAAAGACGCTGTCGGCCCTGCAGTTCGCGGATGCCGCGTTCCGGGCGGGCGAACGCTGCCTGTTCCACATCTTCGACGAGACTCGCGAGCAACTCAGCCGTGACGCCGCCGGCTGGGGTCTGGACCTGGACGTCATGGAGGCCTCGGGACTGCTCCAGGTCACCGCCGGGTATCCGGAAGTGGCCTCGGTGGAGGAGTATTTCCTCCGGATAAGCAGAGGCATCATGGACTTCGCGCCCGCCCGCCTCGTCGTCGACGGTCTCTCCGCCCTCGAGCGGAGGGCGACGCCACGCACGCTGCTCGATTTCGTGATCGCACTGGGCGGGGTCGTGCGGCAGCACGAGATCACGACCCTGTTCACCTGCGCGCCGACCGGCATGGGAATGTCGATGTTCACGGCGCCGATCACGGAGATCGCCAGCCTCACCGACGTCACGATCGTGCTGCGCTACATCGAGGGGGCGGCTGCGGTCCAGCGTGCCATCACCGTCCTGCAGACGCGGGGGTCGGCACATGACCACGCCATCCGCCAGGTCAGCATCGATAGCGCCGGCATGCACATCGGTGGCCCCTGCCCCGATGTCTTCCGCGTGCTCTCCGACACCGCCGTGCCGCCCCCCGATCCGCGGGGGCCGATCGACCCAGACCGCGGAACGGCCGAGGACTGGACGGAACCACCCGGATGAGGCCTGATGGGTGAGCCTCACGACGGCGGACGGAGGCCGGACACCGAACCGACACGACCCGCGAATTTCGAGCGCGACGCCGGGCAGATAGTCGTGTCGGCGTCGGCGGACGGGATCCTCGCGGTAGACGATCGCGGTGTGATCCGGATCTGCAACCCCTCCGCCGAGGAGCTGCTCGGCCGGCCAACGGGCGAACTCCTCGGCACCCCGTTCGGCTACCCGATCGTCGCCGGCGAGTCGACCGAGATCGACCTAGTGCTGCCCGACGGCCGGACGCGGGTGGTCGAGATGCGCGCCACCACCACGACGGTGGCAGGAGAACGCTTGCACGTCGCCGCGCTGCGCGACGTCACACTCCGGCGGCAGGCCGAACAACAGCTCGAAGCCGAACTCGAACGCCAGGGCTCGGTGATCGCCGTGGCGGCTCATGAGGTCCGCAACCCGCTGACGGGGATCGGCCAGCTGGTGGACATGCTGCGTGACCCCCGGGAGACGTTCACCGAGGAGGAGCGAGCCGACGTCCTCGGCCGCATCGCGTATCGCACGGCCCGTCTCCAGTCCCTGGTCAAGAAGCTCCTCACCGTGGCGAAGATCGACGCGAAGGTCTCGCGCGCCTATGTGGAGCCGGTGCCGGTGCTGGAGATGGTCCTCGAGCGACTGGCCGAGTTCGCCGACCGGCCCCGAGACGTGTACGTATCGTGCGATCCCGAAGTCCGGGTCCTGGCAGATCGCGGCGAGTTGTCGGAGATGATGGTCAACTACCTGGAGAACGCCTTCTCCTACGGAGCCCCACCGATCGAGATATATGTGGCCGAGCAGCCCGGCGGTGTGGAGATCAAGGTGTGCGACCATGGGCCCGGCGTGCCCGAGGAGTTCGTGCCGAGCCTGTTCGGGCGCTTCCGCCGTAGCCCGCATCGCGCACGAGAGACCGATGGCTCGGGGCTGGGGCTGTGGATCGTGCGCAGCCTCTCTCGGGCCAACGGCGGAGACGCCTACTTCGAACCGGGCGAGGAAGCAGGTGCTTGCTTTTGCCTCCTCCTACCCCAGGCACCACCGGCTTGAGCGTTCACCCACCTGGATCAAGGCTGGTCCCCTGCGCCCGCTGCGGTGAACGCCAGGGACGCGTTGTGGCCGCCGAAGCCGAAGGAGTTGGCCACCGCCGCCGCCCACCGGCCCTGGCGGGGCCGCCCGGTGACGATGTCGAGCTTCACCTCGGGATCGAGGTCGTCCAGGTTCAAGGTGGCGGGGATGACCCCGTCGCGGACGGCGAGGATCGTGGCGATGGCGCCCAACGCCCCGGCGGCCCCGCACAGGTGGCCGGTCATCGACTTGACGGCGGTGACCGTGGGATGGGTCCCCGGGGTCTTTGGCCTCGGCGCTGATGTCGGTCAGCGTCCGCTCACCGACCACGGGATACAGGGCCTTGCGAACGATCTCCTCCGGCAGCTCCAGCGCCGCCGTCGCGAGCTTCACCAAGATCCCGTTCTTGCCCTGCACCCGCCGGAACTCGGCGTTGAGCTCTCCCTCGACCTTCTTCTCCGCCCGCACACTGAATCTTGTACACGAGCTGGATCAGCAGCTCCACCAACTGCACGACGAGCCGGCCGGGGCGCAGCCATGAGGGATTCTGCCGCAGCTCGCGGGCGACGCGGGCCTCGATGCCCGGGGAGAGCCGGGGCGACTTGATCTCCAGCAGCAGGCCGATCCGGCTTCCGTCCATCGCGCGCAGCGTTTCCGCGAGCGTGGGCACCCGTTCACCGCTGTATCTCCGGGCGAACCAGGAGCCCGCGTCCAGCTTCTGGATCTCGGCGAGGGTGAGGTCGCCGACCCGCCAGGGCGCCCGGTCCGGAAAGACCCTTGCGACGTTGGTGGTACGGGTGAGCGTCTTGTCGTGCATGACGACCAACTGGTGGTCCTTGGTCTCCCGGATGTCGAGCTCGGACATGTCGGCATGCTGCTGTTCCGCCAGCTTGAAGGCGGCGATGGTGTTCTCCGGGGCCTGCGCGGACGCCCCCCCGGTGAGCGACATTGGTGATCGTGGACGTCAATGCGGCGGTCGCAGTGGGCACGGCCGCTGTCAGGGCCACCAGCGTGGTCGTGATGGTGAGGCCGAGTCGTCGCAACATGGGTCTCCTCAGGCTTAGGCAGACACCTTCGCCCCAAATCTGACATTTATCCGCGACGAGTAGTTGATGCATGAGTAACCCATGAATGCCGCATAAATGAGGATTTGATCCGCGACTGGACATCGGGAACCGCCCTGGCACAGCCAGTAGGTACCGGACACTCGCTCCTGGGTAAGGGTGAGCATCCGCCAAGCGCCCCGACGAGGTAGCTGACCAATGCCTAGGCGTCCCCTCCGGTGACCTGCGCTGCAGTCGGGATTAACGAGGATTTCACCTGGCTGAACGGCTCCTTTCGCCTTCACGGTCAAGCCCCCAGGCAGGCGACGCACCAGTTCAGCGGGCCACGAGCACGTACGTGCGGCAGCATTCGAGGTCAACAGCCCTGTACGAGTTTTGGCACATCACAGGCAGGCCTGGCTGTGACAGCACACCCCTCCCACACTCATCACGTGGGGCCGCGACGACCTGTTCTTCCCCGAACCCGGCGCCCACGCCTACCTGCACGACCTCCCCGACGCCGAAATACACATCTTCGACACCGGCCACTTCGCCCTGGAGGAGTACCTCCCCGACATCGCCCCGCTGGTCGCCGGTTCCTCGACCGCGCCTGGAAGCCCGCCACCGAAGCGGCCGGCCCTGAGCGCACCACCACGACTGAGCCCCGGCCCCCGCGCTCAGGCTCTCAGCAGTAACCGCCAGGAACTCGAGAATCGGCGTCTCTGCCTGGTCGAGCGGTCGTGACCGGCGTTCTCACGCCGGTCACGACACGCCGTCTCCGCCGACGGGCCAACCTCCCGGCGATCAGCCTCCGTGCTCGAAAGGAATCGCCAGGACTCGGTGGGGGGAAATGCCGCGCTGGAGGATGCGCGGCACCGCCTGGTCAGGAACGGGTCAGGGTGAAGCGCCCGCTCCCACTCTTCTGGATCACTATCACGGCGTAGGTGCCGGTCACGCCCGGCGTCACGGTGAGGCGTTCGGCCATGCCCGGCCCCTTGCCGAAGGCGCCCTTCGCGTCGGATCTCGGCCTCGCCCACTTGGCGGAGTTGGGCGCCATCGTGAAGACGTCGAGGTCCTGGCCATCCAGCGGGGTGACGGTGAAACTCACCGGAGTGTTCGCGGTGAGGTCCGCCGTGCGGATCTCGACGACGTCGGCCGACTCCATGGACAGCTGAGTGGAGGTTCGCGGCGCGAGCGAGCCCTCCGACTCGGCGAACTCGACGAGGTAGGACTCCGCGGCGACAGGCCCCAGGGCCCAGGCCACGTGGCTCCGTGGACCGGACGCGGCGTCGACGGCGATGAAGTCCGGCTGATCACTGCTGGGCAGTCTGCTCGAAACGTTCTCCGCGCTCTTCTCGGACTTGAACATTGTCAGGTTGACGTCGTTGGCCGGATTCCCCACGGGAAGCGCGGCCACCACCGACCAGGTGGGCCGTGTGGTGGTGATGGAGTAGGAACTGTTCGGACGGTTGAGCTCGACCCTGTCAAGCAGCGGTTCGTAGAACACGTCGTCGATGGTGTTCTGGTAGAGGCTGGCCAGCACGTTCGACTTCCCTCCCGGCGTGGGCACCGCCGCCAACAGACCGTTCTTGAACTCCCCGACGGTGTTCGGCTTCGTCGCAGTGACAACGGAGACGATCTTTTCCGGGCCCTCCGAGGACAGGTCCCAGTAGATCTCGTTCCTCGGGTCATCGTCGGCGATGTCCATCAACGCGCCGACCACCCGGCCCTCGACTTCGGGTCCCTCGATCCCCGTCCACCCGGGACTGTTCCATGTGGGGCTCTCCAGGTCGACCGACGGGTCCAACGGCCCCCAGCGGTAGTGGGTCTCCCCGTATGTCTGAATCGCCACCCAGTCGGCCCACCCCTCCGTCCAGGCGCACCCCTCCGAGGTCGTCTTCTCAAGCCAGTGGTTGGCACAGGAGGGACTCGGCGGGTACACGTCGGCGTAGACGTAGTCCATGATGAAGTGGCCGAGCTCGTGGGCCACGGCCATGTTCTCGAGCTGATGCTGCGCGCTCAGGCGGATGGTGTCGCTGCTGGGACTGTACTTGGGGGCAGGGATCACGACGTAGGGGGCCCACATGATGACCGCCCGGCGGCAGGGTGAAGCGCCGGCGACCCAGCAGCCTCCGGGGTTCCCTGCCCAGCCGGTGTACGCCTTCCAGGTGGCGTGCGCGGCCGCGAAGATCCGGAACCAGCCCTCGGCCTCGCTTCCGGGCGCGGAAAGGTAATTGATGACCGTGTTCCTGGTGCCCGCCTCGACATCGGGAGTTACCGGCGTCTGGAACGAGTAGGTGACCATGGTCGTCGGATCCCCGACCGCCCAGTAGTCGTTGTAGGCGTGGCCGACCACGTAAACGTCCTGACCGCCGACTTCGCTGGTATCGCTTCCGTCGAAGCACAACTCGTAGTCGCCCTGGTCGTCCGTCAGGCCGGAGGCCAGGATCTCGTCCTCATCCGCGTCGTCCTTGTCAAAGGCGTTCACCCCGATCTGGGGCACACCCTGGATGGCGCCACCGACCGTCAGGTGCGTGATCCTGCCCCGCACGCAGGTGTCCGGGTCCGCCGCGACCGCTTCCGCACGCGGAGGGGCGGTGGCCGCGGGTCGTGCCCTGCCGAAGAAGGACGTCTCCTTCCCGACGGTGACGTAGGCCAGCGCCTCGCTGCCCGGGCCGGGCCGCCCGTCGGTGACGTGGACGTTGACGGCGGCCGGGCCCGGCTCGGTGGCCAGCACCGTGCCGACGTACCTCGCCTGCTCGTTCTTCCGCATCGGGCCGGTACGGCTCGCGCGGTCTAGGCGGCTGCGTCCGATCGTCGCGGGGCCCCGGCTCATCCCATCAGGCGGGCTCACCCAACGCAGGTTTCCGGGCAGGTCGGTCACCACCCGCACGTCAGCCGCCTTCTCCTTGGCGGTGACCGTGACGGTCAGCGTGGCGGTCTGCCCCACGGCCGGGGCCCGGTCGAGGACCGCGGTGACGGCGAAGCAGTCACCGGGCACGCACCGCTCCGCGGCGGCGCGGCCGGACTCGGTCTCCGCCTGGGCAGCCACCTCTCCGGTGGAAAGGCCGGTGGCCAACAACACCACCATCAATAAACGACGCAACATTGACGATTTCCCTTCTAGGGCGCGCAGGCCACGGGCGAGTCGAAGTGTCCAGGTGAGGTTGGGTACGGCGGGCCGCTGTCGTGTTCCGGGATCGCCAGCTCCCGCACGCCCGAGGCGTCGCCCAAGCTTCGGCCTGCGCCGGAGCCCCAGACCACCTTGGCCAGGAAGTCGAGCATCGCCGGGGAGTGCTCGCGGACGATGTTGTGCCCGCCGTTGGCCGGGCCGCAGTGGGTGAAAAGGTTGAAGTTCCCGTTCCAGTCGATCATCTTGTCGCCGGGGTTGGGCCCGTTGGCGGTGCGGTCGCCCTGCAGCACGTCCCGGCCCTCGCCGCCGTACTGCCAGTCGACGCCCTGGTGGTGCTGGTCGTCGGTGGTGGAGGCGTTGTCCTTGTCCGTCATCCGGTGCCACAGGCAGGGGTCCACGACGGTGGTGAGGGTGCCTTCCGGCATGCGGCCCGGGGCGCAGTCGCCCGGGTAGGAACCGCGCGGGTTGTAGTCGAGCAGGTCTGCCCCGGCGCCGCCGAAAACGTGGTCGACGAAGCGGTCATCGGTGCCCCGCGCGGCCGGGTCGAACACGCCGCCGGGCCGGCAGTCGGCGGTCGCGGCGTCCAGGACGGGGTCGCAGCCCTTGCCTCCCCAGATCACGTCCGCGCCGTCGTCGCCGAAGACCTCGTCGCCGCCGCTGTCGCCGTTGATCAGGTCGTCACCGGCGCCGCCGTGCAGGCTGTCGCGTCCCGGCCCGCCCCGCATGCGGTCGTCGCCGCCCTTCGCGAAGCCGTCGTGCGGCAGGGCCGCGCTCACCCAGGTGTCGCCGTCCGCGTCGTGCAGCAGGTCCGTACGGCGGTCGTAGGAACCGAGCAGGAAGCCGCGGTAGGTCTCCTTGGGCGGGGACTTGAGGGTGACGGTGAAGCCGAGGCGCTGGGCGTCCCCCGCGTCGATCCGCTCGTTCACCACGCCGCCGCGGTCGCCCAGCATGGCGTCGTCGCCTTCGCCGCCGTACATCTCGTCGTCGCCGAGCTCACCGAACAGGTCGTCGTTGCCTGCTCCGCCGTACAGGCGGTCGTCGCCGTCCTGACCCCACAGCCCGTCGTCGCCGGCGTCGCCGTAGAGGCGGTCGGCGCCGAAGGCGCCTTCCGGCTCGCAGGTCGCCTGGGCCTGGGTGCAGAACCGGGTGGAGTCGCCGGGCAGCGCCGGGTCGTGCGTACGGCTGCGCGTGGCGTCGGCGGGCGCTTGCCCCGCGCCGTAGCGCTCGGTGTAGACCCGCTCGCTGTTTCCGACCAGGGTGCGGACGAGCGAGCCGTTGTCGCCGAGCAGCACGTCGGCCCCTCCGCCGCCCTCGATCGCGTCGCCCTTGTCGTCCGCGCCCGGCTGGGACGAGCCGCCGATCAGATCGTCCTGGCCGGGCGTGGCGTCCTCGCCCTCCAGTTCCGCCTGCCCGCTGGCGACCCCCTTCCAGCCGGGGTCGCCGAGCGGCTCGCTGGTGGTCTGGGCGGACTTGGCCGACAGCGGGAGATCGCCGCGGATCTGGTCGGCGCCGCTGCCGCCCTCGGCGTAGTCACCCTGGCCGCCGCCGGAGATGTAGTCGTCGCCGCCCTGTCCCCACAGCACGTCCACTCCCGAGCCGCCGGAGATACGGTCCTCGCCCGAGCCGCCGCCCAGCAGCGTGACGGCCCGTGGAGTCATCGGCTTGCCGGCCGAGCCCAGGCGGACGGTCGCCCGGGCAGGGCCGCCCGACAGCCTCACCTGACCGTTGTCGCCCAGGACGACGTCGTCGCCGGGTCCGCCGAAGAGCGCGTCGGCGGCGTCGTCCGCCGCGACGTGCGATCCGCCGACCACGTCGTCGTCGCCCTGGTCGCCCTCGACCCAGTCGACGCCCGGGCCGCCCTCGGCGTAGTCGTCGCCCTCCTGGCCGCGCAGCCGGTCGGCACCGCCCTGCCCGAAGATCGCGTCGTTGCCCGCGCCGCCGTCGGCGACGTCCGCGCCGGAGCCGCCCGAGAGCAGCTCCACCCGGTGCGTGTGGAGCTGGCCGGACCGTACGGCGACCGGGGTGGCCGTGCCGGACGTGCTCAGGACGGCGTTGTCACCGGCGATCACGTCCGGTCCGTCACCACCCAGCAGAGTGTCGCCCGCGTCCGGGTGCGGCCCGGATCCGCCGCCGACGAGTTCGTCCTCACCGGCCTCGCCCGACACCTGGTCGGCCCCGTTGCCGCCTTCCAGGTGGTCGTCGCCGGCGTCTCCGTGCACCTCGTCGTCCCCGATCCCGCCGAAGGCGGTGTCGGCGTCGTCCCCGCCGTGGATCACGTCCGGACCGCCGGCCTCCTCCGGCGTTCCGTCCAGGTCGAAGGAACCGGTGGCGTCGCCGTTGTCACCGACCAGCCGGTCGGCTCCGGCGTCGCCGTACAGGGTGTCGGCGCCGTCGGTCTTCCCCGCGGTACGGCTTCCGCCGACGACCAGGTCGTCGCCGGAGCCACCGAAGAGGGTGTCCTCGCCGGCTTCGCCCACGACCGAGTCGTCGCCCGCTCCGCCGTACAGGGTGTCGTCGCCCGTGCCACCGGCCACCTCGTCGGCTCCGTCGTCGCCGTAGGCGGTGTCGTCACCGGAGCCGCCGCTGACGAAGTCGTCGTCCGCTCCGCCGTACAGGGTGTCGTCGCCCCGTTCGCCGCAGACACGGTCCTGACCGCCGCCGGCCTCGACCCGGTCGGCTCCCCCACCGGCCGAGACGGTGTCCTTGCCGGAGCCGCCGAGCACCAGGTCGCGGCCGTCGCCGTCCGCGACGGCCTCCTCGCAGGGTTCTTCACGCCACCGGTCGCCGAAGATGGTGGCGCCGCCGTCGCCGCCCACGAGGTGGTCGTCGCCGTCGCCGCCGACCAGCAGCTTCGCCGAGGGCTGCACACCCGCGGGCAGCGGCAGGTGCCGCACCAACCGGGCCGGGCCGTAGTCGTCACGGCCTTCCGCCTCGCCGACGTCGGACGGCTCGGCGATCACCCAGTCGTCGCCGGGGCCGCCGAAGATCTCGTCCTTGCCGTAGCCGCCCGCGAGGACGTCCTCGCCGCCGCCGCCGAAGACGCGCCCGGTCTCGCCGGGAAGGGAGCGTCCGGCGACCAGATCGACGGCCTGGCTGCCGTACACCTTGTCGTCGCCCGCGCCGGTGTCGACGTAGTTCGGCCCCGAGTCGGCCGGTCCCGACGCGTCGGGACCGAACTCCTCCTGCGGTCCGGTGTAGATCTCGTCGGCGGCGGAACCGCCGGTGAGGATGTCGGCACCGGGCCCGCCGACCAGCAGGCTCGGCTGGGCGCGGAAGCGGGGCGACGGGTCGGTGGCGGCCAGCGGGCTGTCGGAGGCCACGCCGATGGTGTCGTTCCCGCCGTTGCCCCACAGCCGGTTGCGGCCGAGTCCGGCGGCGATCCGGTCGTCGCCGTCGTCCGGGCCGTCCGCCGGCGCGCCGGGCAGGCCCTCGGCGTTCCAGTCGGCGACCTCGACCGTGCCGACCCTCCGGCTGCCGGGGTTGAGGTGGCCGTCACCGGATACCCAGCCGCCCGCGCCGCCTACGGTCAGGTAGTCGTCGCCGGGGCCACCGGCCACGATGGCGACCGAAGTGCCCTGCTCGTCGTACTGGTCGACGCTGGTGATCTGGTCGTTGCCCTTACCGCCGTCCACCACGTTGCTTCCTGCGCCGGCCAGGATCAGGTCGTCGCCGTCGCCGCCGAAGGCGACGATCTTCCGATCGAACGGATACGGCGTGCCGGAGCCGTCGGCGTACCCCTGGAAGACGAGCCGGATGCTGCCCTTGGCGGCGCGGCCGTCGGCCAGCACCCGGTCCAGGCCCGCCGCACGGTGCTCCTCGCGGACGCCGAGCGCGCTCACCACGAACCCCTCGTCGCCGGGGAGCTGGCTGACCGTCCACTGTTCGGCGGCGTCGCTCGGCTTGGCGGTGCTGCCGCCCCTGGCCCCGCGCATCGCGCCGACGTGCAGCACCAGCGCGCTGCCGCTGTCCGTGGCGAGCTTGGGCGGGGCCTCATCGCACTTCGGCCGGACCGAGAAGTCGAGCAGCGTGGCCTCGACGATCGTCCAGTCGTAACGCTTCTTGAAGATGGAGACCCCGAGCTCCACCCATGCCTTGAGATAGACCCTGAGCTTGCCGTCCATCACGAACAGGCACATCGGGTTACGCAGCAGGACCCCGGCGAACTCGTAGAACCTGAACTTGCCGTCGTTGGTCGGATCGGCCCAGGTCATCGAGATGCCCAGGGAGATTCCTCCGCTCACGCCCCCCTTGATGAGCAACAGGTCCACCGCCGCTCCGGCCTCCAGACGGCCGGACAGGGTGATCGCCGGTAGTGGGCGGCCTCGCTCGTCGGTGGTCTTCAGGTACAGGCTGTCG
Source organism: Sphaerisporangium viridialbum (assembly GCF_049674955.1). Lineage (GTDB taxonomy): Bacteria > Actinomycetota > Actinomycetes > Streptosporangiales > Streptosporangiaceae > Sphaerisporangium > Sphaerisporangium viridialbum. The sequence continues at coordinate 6,284,926 of NZ_CP187232.1, forward strand.
AGGACCTGGAGATCGACCTGGCCCTGCTCGATCGCCTTGCGGATGCCGTACGTGTCGAAGCCCGCCTTGATCCGCGCCTCGACCCCGGCCGTGCCGGAGATGACCACCATGATGGGGGGCGGCGCGTAGACCGGGCCGAAGGACTGGCTGTAGGTGAAGCCCAGGCGCAGCGGGCCGGAGTCGAACTCGACGAGCTCGACGTCCTTGCCCATGAGCAGGCTGAAGATCGACCGGCCGGCATTGCCGAGCACGGGGAAGCTGAAGCCCGCCTTCGCCGACTGCTGCATGGGCCCCTGCTCCTGCGCGGCCTTCGCGGCATTGCCCTTGTCACACGTCCTGGCGCCCTGGTCGAGCGCCGCGAACAGGTCCTCCGTCGCGGGAGCCATGTCCGTGATCAGCGAGTCGGCCACGTCCGGCGAGTTCTGCGTGGTGAGCGCCTTGTCGCCGGCCACGGAGAAGCCACCGATAGGGATGTGCAGCTCGCCGCGGCAGTCGGGCAGGGCGGAGACCACCTTGGTGATCTCGACCACCCGCTCGATGAACTGCGTCGTACTGTTTCCGCCCAGCGTGTTGAACTTCTTGGCGATCGTCATCAGGTTCACGTCGCCGCCGCCCGCGGACCGGCTCAGATCCGAGAGCACCGGGATGGGCGCGTAGAGCTGGTCGATCACCGGGCGCACGGGGTCGGTGACCCGCTTGACCTGCGTCACCACCGGACCAAGGACGGTGCGGAAGAAGTCGCCGGCCTCCAGGTTCACGTTCGTGAAGGCGATGGACAGGTCGTCGGGGTCAGGGCCGCCGGCCTTGGTGAGGTCCCAGGCCAGGTGGAAGTCGCCGAACAGCCCCGGGAACATCGGGGAACCGGGCGTCACGGTGAAGCGCCAGTCGACGGCGGCGTTGGCGTGCAGCGAGGTCTCCACCAGGTCCCCGGCGTCGGCGAGCTGCTGGAGCCCGATCCGGCCGACCGGCTTGAGCCCGACGGTGAACGTGCCCGCGAACAAGTCGGGAGACTTCGGTGCGCGGTTCTTCAGGGTGACGTCGAGGATGGCCAGCTTGGCGTTGATCTCCTCCGGTAGCGACACGTTCACGCCGAGGTTGGCCCGCGGCCGGTTGTCGGAAGTGGCGTCGATGTAGAAGCCGCTGGTCCGGTCCAGGCCCACCGTGGCCTTGACCTGCCAGCCGGCCTCGGCCCGTACGCCCTTGCCCGAGCCCTGGCGCAACGCGAGGCCGGGGATCCCGATGTCCAGCTGCCGTTCCAGGCCCACGCAGCTTTCGACGCAGCCCTGCTGAGGGTCGACGACGCCCTTGCCGATGTCGATCGTGAATTTGATGCCGGTCAGCTCGGTGCCCTTCGCGGCGTCACAGGCGGTGGGGTCGGTGGGCTCCGGCACCTGCACGCAGGTGATCAGCGGTTGCACACCGGGGCCGACCTTGGGGGCCAGCTCGGCGTTGTACCAGTCGCGCAGGTTCTTGCCGGTGGGCACCCGGCCGCCGTTCGGCAGCTTGGCGACCGCCACCTTGATCTCCTGGCGCTTGGCGCCGACGAAGTCCGCACCCTGCTGCAGGTCGTGGCCGACCAGGGGCAACCTGCCGCCGTAGGAGGCGGTGCGCATGCCGGTCTCCAACGCGGTCAGGTAACGGTCGATGCCGTCGCCCAGGTTGGTCCAGTCCAGCTCCAGCCCCGCGGGCAGCGTGGAGAAGTCGAAGGCGGGCAGCTCCAGCCGGTCGATGTCGCCGGGCAGCTTCGTGGTCAGATCGAACATCTCGGCCAGCGGAGCGACCCTGGGCAGTCGCAGGATGAGCGCGTGCTTGCCGTCCGCGGTGATCGGGCGGCCGTTGAGGTAGGCGGGCAGCACAGCGCACAACGCCAGGTCGGTCTCGTCGCGCAGGGGGTCGCGGTCGCAGGTGACCGACTCGCTCGTCTCGTTGAGCGACACGCCGAGCCCGGCGAAGAAGTCGGCCGGAGGTACGGCCTCCTGCGACTCGCCGTCCTCGCCGTCGTAGCGGAGGCTCACGCCGTACGCGAGCCTGGCCTGCATCGGGTCGTCGCCGGCCTTACCGACGGAGACGGGCAGCGGGCCGATGTTCGCCTTGATGGTGCCGTCGAGCCGCGCGCTCGTCTCCAGGTCGAGGCTGGAGTCGGTCTCGACGAGCAGGTCGCGGGCGAGATCGAAGTCGCGCTTGAGGGCCATGCGCAGGCCCAGCCGTACCTGGCCGTTGACGGCGGCGTCGAGGGTGCCCGAGCCGGAGGCGGCGACCAGGCTGCGCTCTCCGAAGGAGAAGCGCAACGGCTCCTTCAACGCCGCCTTCTTGTCGTACGCCAGCGAGAGCCGCAGCCCGCCGTCCTCGTAGGCGACGCGGACCTGACCGCCCAGCGACTTGTTCAGCTCGGCCACCAGCGCCTGCACGGTGTCCGGTGGGGCCGCGGTCAGCCGGTCGATCGCGTCCCTGAGCGGCGAGCGGAGCGCGTAGGCGGCGCCCGGCTCGGGAAGGGCCTGGCCGAACTTCGCGGTGAACGCCATCGTGTGCTCGCCGCACACGGCCCCGACGACCATCAGGCGGGTGCCGATGATCACGCCGCGGCCGAGGTACGACGGGGTGAACGTGCGCGAGGGGTCAGTGACGAAACCGTTCTCGCTCCCGCAGGCGCCGTCGCCGTACACGACACCGGGGCCCGAGCCCATCTCCTCGGCGGCGACCAGGTCGGAGACCGAGCGGCCGAGGAGCGGCAGCTTCGCGGTCATCGCCTCGCCGACCGGCCCGCTGCCCTTGACCTGGTCCAGGTACGTGGCCAGCGCGCCGAGCGATTTGAGCAGCGTGCCGAACAGCGCCCGCGGGTTGTCGGGGTCGAAGGCGAAGCCCTTGACCTTGCCGATCTGGTCGAAGCCGCGGAAGACCAGCGAGCCCGGCTTTCCGACGTCCGGCATCTCCACGTCGCCGGTGACCCTGCCGCCGAAGAAGTCCGCGATCCCGGGCACGCCCACGTTCACCCTCGCCCGGGCGGTGGCATCCACCTGAGAGGTGAGGATCTGGGCGGGATCGCTGGCCAGACGCTCGAACAGCCGCGTCAGCGATACGTCCCCGACGTCCTTGAGCGTGACCTTCACCATGTCGCCGTCGGCTGCGCTGGTCATGGAGAGGTCTCCGGTGAGCTGCACGCCCAGGTAGCCGACGACGGCGTTGAGGTTGATCGGGCTCGTGATCGACAGACTCGCGCCGAACAGGTCGCCACCGGTACGCAGCATGATCCGGTCGGCGGCCCGGGGCAGCTCGGTGACCACGGTCGAGCTGCCATCCGGATTGGTGTGCCGGTAGGGGCATGCCTTCTGCTGGCCGTCCGGCCGGGTGGCGCACGCCTGCCCGGTAGCGGGGTCGCTGAGGTCGAGCACGACCGTGGCGGTGGCGTGGTAGCCGCGCATCACCCCGGCGACCGAGGTGGCCGCGTTCGCCTGGTCGAGGCCCGCGCGGGCCTTGAAGGTGTCGCCGAAGGACACCTGGCCGATCATCGGGTCGGCGGCGGCGATCCGGTACGGCGCCCCGGCCGTCGGCACTCCTGCGCGCCACCCGTCTTCGGCGAGGGTGACGGTGTCGGCGGTGTTGTCCACCACCATGCCGGTCGACGCGCCCGCGGTGACCATACGCCCGGCGAACTCGCCCGGCGTCCACTTCTGGCCGCTGTGCCTGAGCGTCTTGGCCGTGTAGGTGACACCGGTGCCCGCACCGCTGCTGACCTGTCCGGCCGGGTTGAGCGGCTCGGGGATGGGGTTGACCGAGCGGTCGACGACGAGAGTGAAGGCGATCTTCTTGGTGGCGTCGTCGTAACCCGCGCCGACGACCTTGATGATCGCGCCACCGGGCAGGTCGCGCGCCCTGCCGAGCGCGGCGAACAGGTCCTGGATCGAGGTGAAGGTGGGCTGGCCGGTGTTCCGGTCGACGCTGTCGGCGACGAACTTGTCGATGGCTTCTGAGATGCGCACCGCGTCGGCCAGGGAACCCCGCATGAACGGTAGGTCCAGGTTGCCCTGGTCTGCCCAGCGGGCCCGCTGTACGGCGGTGATCGCACCGGACAGATGCGCCAGCCCGTCGAGCAGGTCTTTCGGCGTGAGTGTCTGGAAGCGACCGAGCCGGTCCAGGTCGGGCTGGCTCACGCTCACCTGCGGCCCGCCCGTCGCGAGGTCCGGCCAGGTCACGTCGATGGTCGCGGTGGCGCCTTCAACTTGGGCGCCGGCGAACGGCTGGGCCTTGACCTCCAGCCTGGCGTTGGCCGAGCCCTTCCGGGAGAAGGTGAACAGTCCGGCCGCCGCGCCCTCCGCTCCCAGCTCGCGCAGGTCCAGCCTGCCGTCGCCGTCCGGGTCGGAGGCGGCGGAGGTGATCGTGGAGGTGAAGGAGAGTGACGACCCGGCTGACAGGTCGACGCCGAGGATGCCGAGGGCGGCCGTGGGCTTGGCTCCCGCCACCAGCCGTCCGTCCGCCTGCACCGTCACCACGGCGTCCTTGCCCAGCCACGCGGACCCGGTGGCGGGGTCGTAGGCGAAGGGGAGCTTCGCGACAAGCTTGAGCGTGACGTCCACTCCCCCGGAGGTCGCCAGCGAGACCCTGGGCTGGGTGCTGCTGACGGAGAGCGGCCTGTTGGCGACCGTACGGGTGACCTCCAGCGTCAGGTCCAGGCGCCTGACCGCGCCCACAGTGCTCGCCTTCGCCAGCAGCCGACCGGTACGCGGGCCCGGGAGCGGATACTCGTCCTGAAGGTCGGACAGGCTGGCGAGATCCTTGAGCTTGTCATACACCGCCACGTCGAACAGGTCGCCCATGCCCAGGCCGTCCGCACCGCCGGGCACCAGGCCGACGAGAGGCACCTGCTCCCCCATCGGACCAAGCGTGGCCATGCCCTTGCTGACGGCGGCGAAGCGCTCGACCGCGGTAAGGAGCGCGGCGGTCTCCGCATCCCGTTGCGTCGCCGCCACGGCGACCCGCGGTAGGGCTGTGACCAGACCTGCCAGCATCCCCAGCACGCACATGATGCTGACCAATCGTTGCCTCACCACGAGACCCCCCGAGACCGAAAGACGGCATGCGAGGGATATGTCTAGTGATGGGGCCTAAAGAAGAACTTGTGGAGCCTTCCAAGAACCGGCTCGTCCGCTTAGGTCCGACTTAAGCCTCGCGACGGCTTCGGCGCTAGCACGCGGTCAGGCCCGTTTCGACGATCATGGTATCGAGGCCGACTGGTGCCTGGTGGCACTCGACGAGAACCCTGAAGGAGCGATCGTGGAGGCGCTGACCGCAAAGACTACGTCTGCGTGGTGATCGGGGGCGGCATCCGCAAACACGAGCCGTTGCTCGAATTCTTCGAGAAGGTGGTCAACCTGGTCCGGCAGCACGCGCCCGACGCCGCCATCGCCTTCAACAGCAGCCCCGAGGACTGCGTCGACGCAGCTCTGCGGTGGCTGCGCTAGGTGTACTGATCACGGACGTTGGTGACAGCAGGGCAGGGCCTTGGCCAGGGCTTTCAAGGCTGGCCGACGAGCGCGCTGGACGAACCTGCATGTGCGATGGCGGGCTCCAGTGCCCTCTCGGCGCGAGCAATTTTCTCGTTGAACCTGGCTCTTGGCCTGAAGCGCATATTGCTACCTCGGCTGACTGGTTGCTAGGGGGTGTCATTTCTGCTTCTCCTGCTGGTCAGCGGCTCGTGGGAAGATCGGGATGCCGAGGTCGACGACTGGTCGCCGTAGCCGACGCTGGGCCTCCTCGCGCTTGGCCCGCAGGAAGGTCAGGGTCATATCACCTACCTGCTCTCGCTGGGCAGCCAGCAGGGCAATACCCACCTGCACTGGCACATCGCTCCCTTGCCGCCGGGAACTCCTTACGAGCAGCAGCAGTATCACGCCCTGATGACCGAGAACGGAGTGATCCCCTGGTCGGCGCGGCAGGCCCTCGAGCTCGCCGACCACCTCCGCGCGGCCCTTGCCGAGATCAGCGAAGGCAAGTGACCCTCGGCAAGGCGTTGGCTTTGGTTGTGCTGGTGCCACTTTGCTGAGACGAACGTGATTCTGGGCCACCTTGCTGAGACAGCAGAGTCGGCAGGCGGAGCGTTGCTAGGAAACCCCGCACCTCACAGACCCGGTTTGGGGGGCCACTTCAGTGAGACGGTGGCCACTTTGCATGAGACGGGACAGCTCCGGGGCACGGCCGAGCACACCCGCTCCGAGGGGCCGCAAGACCTTGGCCGAGGGCCGCATCGCCCTGCCCGACGGCACTCCGCTGGTCGAGGCGACGGGCCTCTTGATCACCCCCCGCCGCGTGGACCCGTCGCCCGTTATCGGATCGCAATCAACCTTGCTCGGGGATGAGAAGTCCAACCCAGTATGAAGATCCTTTGCGGGGCGCTCGCCGTCCTCTCGGCCCTCGTGGCCGTCCCGGGTACGGCCCGCGCGGCCGCCCCCGCAGGCGAGAAGCCCGCCCCGATCCAGTACGCCGCCGCCTCCGACTGCGCCAAGGACCCGTACAACGCCCAGTGGTGCGGCCCCTGGTGGTACCGGACGACCGACGGCAAGCGCCACCCGCTCAACGGAGTGGCCCGGTGGACGGAGGCGGTCGCCGTCAGCGGGGACGGCCGCCGCCTTGCCTACATCAGGGCCAAGGACGCCCGGCTCGTCATCCGCGACCTCGACGGCCGGACACGGGTCTCGCGGGCCAAGGCGTGGCCGTCGACGAAGGAGCTGGATGTCACCCGCGTGACGATGTCGTATGACGGCTCCCTCGTGGCGGTGGACTGCTGCTGGGCCGGCTTCACCGACCACCCGGCGCGGGTCTACGACGCCGCCACCGGCGCCCTGCTGGGCAAGGTGCCGGGGGTGTCGGTGCATGACGACGCCCTGAGCTTCAGCGGCGACGGCGACCAGATCCTCGTCAGGACGGACGACGACAAGTCCGGCACGCTCAGTGTCCACAACCTGAACGGCAGGCGGACCGCCAGCGACGTGCCGCCCCGGCTCATCGGCGACAACGCAGCCACCGCCGCGCTGAACGCCGACGGGCACACCGTGGCCGTCTACGTCACCGGGCGCAAACCCAAGATCGCCCTGTACGACCTGGAGACCGGGCTGGTCACCGCCACGTTCCCCGTACCGGCGTCGGGCCAGAAGGTGGAGCGGGACCCTGCGGACGACAGGATCGCGGAGGTCGACACGGACGTCAGGCTCGACTGGACGGGCGACTCCACCCTGCGGATGATCAGGAAGGTCGGGTTCAAGCTGGTGCGGGTGAAGACCTACGGCATCGACGCCACCACCGGATCGGTGCGCCTCAAGCGCGCCTACGCCATCGCCGGAACCACCGAGGAGGCGGTCAGCGGCCTGTGACGCTGGGACGATGTCCCTGCGCGAGACGGTTCCCCGATGGTCCCCGCCAGGGCACGGCCTCGACCTGCGGCCGCAGGTCGAGGCCAACCTCGAAAGCCTGGGCGTGGACCGGCTCGACCTGGTCTACCCGCGCATCCGCCTGATGGAGCCACCGCGCGGCGAGTCGCTCGCCGAACGGTTCCAGGTGCTCGCCGCCGTGCGCAAAGAAGGGCTGATCCACCATCTCGGGATCAGCCACGTCGACCCCGATCACCTCGCCGAGGCGCGGTCGATCGCCCCCGTCGCCACCGTCCAGAACAACTTCCACATGCCAACCACGAGGAGCGAACCTCCTGGGCGCACGCACCCAAGCCGGCATCGCCCTCGTCCCGTTCTTCCCCCTCGGCGGCGGCCGCGCCGACCTCAACGACCCTGCCCTGGCCAAGGTCACGCAGCGGCACGACGCCACCGCCCAGCAGATCGCCCTGGCCTGGCCCGGCTCCTAGCCCTGTCCCCCGATCACCCCGGCCATCCCGGTCCATCACCCACCCTGGAGGAGAACCTGGGCGCCCATAGTACGGCGGAAAGGATGGTGGTCTGGTTGGCGTAGAACCACACCAGCACGGCCAGCAGTGGCATCGGGTTACTCGACGGTTAGCGTCTGGTGGTCCAAGTCGAGATGGAGGGTACCTCCTCCGTTCGCACGAAGCTGTCGCCAGGCGGAGTATCCGGTCAGGATCGCCTGTTCCCAGTCGGCGGCACGCAGGACGCTCACCTCGAGGTGGGAGGTCATAGTGGCGTGCTCGTGCGAGTCATGGAGCAGGCCGTTCGTGACGGAATCATTGATCGAAACCCGGCTCGAGTGACTGGCTGGCGACGGCAGTATCAGCGGGCCGAAGATGAGTTGGACACTCCACGAGCGCTGGCGCTACCCGGCTGGGAGACATTGACCCGCCTCGCTGCCTCACTGGTCGAACGATCGGCCGACGCCTATCAAGGCTGGGGAGAAGTCGTCATCTTCGCGGCATGCACCGCTGCCCGAGTAGGTGAGGTATCCGGGGTGCGAGCTGGCGACATCGATCGTGATTCATGGACCTGGACCGTACGCCGGCAGACCACCCCCAGCCCCGGCGGGCTCGTGGACAAGGGCACGAAGGGCAAGCGAGCGCGCACTGTCCCACTGATCGAAGAAGTCCGGGACTTGGCCGCTCGCCGTCTCGACGCAATCGGCTCGGACCCGGCTGCCCGGTTGTTCACCGGCCCTCGTGGCGGCCGCATCACCACGGCCGTTTTGCGTGACGCGACCCATTGGGACGAGGTGGTGACCAAGCTGGGCTTCGAGCACCTGCGTCGCCATGACCTTCGGCACACAGGCTTGACCTGGATGGCCGATGCCGGCGTGCCGGTGCATGTGCTTAGGAAGATCGCCGGTCATGGCTCGTTGAGTACTACGCAGCGATACCTGCACCCGGACGCGCGCTCAATCTCCGATGCCGGTGCTGCGCTGAGCGCCCACCTCTCGGTGCGCCGGTCCCCAAGTGGTCCCCAGCTCCGAGCGGTGTAGCCGACACGATGATCCAACCGACATGAAGAAAGGTCTGTTGATCTGCGGTTTCCCGCAGATCAACAGACCTTTAGTCTGTCGGGACGACAGGATTTGAACCTGCGACCCCTTGACCCCCAGGCAACTCAGACGGGGATCTTTACTGCAGGAAACTGCGCCTGACCTGCGGAAGCTGTTCCCCGGCGTTCTCGGTTGTCCAGGCTCGTACGTGGGCGTTGTCACCCACTTAGTCACCCGACTGCTGGGTCACAATCATGTCGAAGGATCGTGCGACAGGCGGCGCCACCTTGGCTCGCTGCGAGGCTTGGCTCTCCCCTCGTACCGTGGAGACCTGACCCAAGACCTGACCTAAGAAGGGTTGGGCGTGGGAGAGACGCAGGTTCGATCCGGAATTCCGGGCGGGTGCGGTGCGCATCGTCCGGGAGACCGGTAAGTCCATCGCTCAGGTCGCCGAGGACCTGGGGATCAATTCGGGGACGCTGGCCAACTACAGCCGGTAGCGACCCGAAAATGGCGGGACCCGCACTAGAGCGCCGTGCGGGACCCTCGATCAGGAAGTGTGGTCCTGACCTGTGGTGCAGCTTAAACGCCTGTGGTGCCTGTTGGGGTGCCGTCGCGCCAAGCGGATCGGCCGGCACGCCGTCGGACAGCCGTACGTCGAGGTCGAACGTGGCGAACCCGACCCGGGCGACCGTGCCGCCGCCGTGCCGCTCGACCGGCTGGAGCCGACATGTACGATCCTGTAAGGGCCGTAGAGCCGCCGCTTCTACGCTCTGGCCCTCTTCCCGACCTCCGAGCCGCTGGTCGTGGAGGCCCGCACCACCCAGGATCTCCTCAAGCAGATGCGCCAGGCCGAGAGGACATGATGGTCGCCGCCTGGCCATACGCACCGGTCGCCTGAGCCGTACCCGTGGCCGTCCTGCGGTTGCCTGAGCATCGCCCGAACACCACCCGGCCGTGACGCGCAGACCGCCGCGCGCGGATTCGGCCTGCCGTACGCCGTGAACTTCACCCCCCAGAACGAAGGACGACCGGACTCGATGAGCACCCCTGCCCTGCGAACGGAGACCGCTGCCTTCCCCGCCACGGAGGCGTCCGTGGGCGAGGCCCGGCGCTGGCTGAGCAAGATCTTGGACTGGCAGGCGTGCTGCGACGACGCGGTCTGGCTGCTGTCGGAGGCGGCGACGAACTCGGTGGCGCACACCGATTCGGCCGTGGTCGGGGTCACCGTGGTGGTCGAGGAGAACGGCGACGTGCGGGTGGAGGTCGCCGACGAGGGCGCGCAGACCATCCCCAGCATTCCCCTTCACCCGGATGACGACCTCGCCGCCTCCGGCCGCGGGATCCGCCTGATCCGCGCTCTGTCATCGCTGGGGTTTCACCGAGGAGCGCCCCCGCTGCGTCCTGTGGTTCGTCCTGTCCCCACGCGACCTGGACAGGGCATGCGGTGCCGCATAGTTGCGTTTCCGCAGCCGTATTCGAGGCGGTGGCACGTGACGTCCTGCCGAGATGGCAAGGGCCCGCCCCGACTGACGACGCCAGTCGGGGCGGGCCTCATGTCAGGTCCGGGTCAGCGCTTCTCCTGCAGGACGTTCAGGACGAAGCTGCCGAGGGCCGAGAGGCCCTTCCCCTGAGGGACCCATGGTCACCGCCGGGTCGGATCAGCCGCAGCTGATCGCGTTGTAGGCGGCGTCGTAGGACCAGGTGACCTGCTTGCCGTCGATGGTCGCGGTTCCCGTAACGCCCACCTTGTCCGCACCGATCTGTCCGGCTCGCGCGTTGAAGGACTGGTAGGCCTGCTTGTCCGGGGCCACGTCGGCCAGGGTCTTGAAACCGTAGGGTGTCGTCAACGTGGCGGTCGCCGCCTTGTCGGAGGCGTTGACAGCCGTCACCGCCACGTACGCCGTCGTGCCCACACAGCGGGACGAAGCGGTCACGGTCAGCGGAACGACAGGCATAGTGAGGGTGCCGGGGGCCAGGTCGGTCCACGCTGACGTGTACGACTTCAGGTAGCTGGCGAGGAACGGCGAGACGTCGCCCTGCGCCAGGGTGTCGTACCGGACGTCGTCGAGCTCCAACGAGAGCGATGCCGAGCTGACCGTGATCGTCTGGTTCGACGGGGTGTCCGACCACGACCGGCTCGTGTTCGTGCCGATGCCGACGGCGAGCTGGTGGCCCCTCGTCAGGGTCCAATCCGCCGACTTGAGGTCGAACTCGACCGTGCCGGCCTTGACGAGCGACATCTGCTCGTCGAACATCACGGCCTTCCCGTCGGGGGCGACGTCCCACAGCCGGACCAGGACGTTGCCCGTACCCTTCGCGGTGAAGGACACGCGCGGCGTGCCGGTGACCCGGACGCCGCTGTTCACCGGCTTAGACCAGGAGTAGTAGCCCTTACCGTCTTCGGTCGTGCCCGGCTCCGGTTCGTAGCTCTGTTCCTGCGGTCCCATGATCCGGGGTGCGGTCTCCATGTCCCACACGCCGCCATTGGGCACGAGGCCCTTCGCGCGGCCGTTGTCGACGTAGCTGCCGGGCTCGAGGCGGACCACCGTCTTACCCTTGGCCACCGGCCACGAGTCCTGGGCGCGCCACACGCCGTCGCTGCCCTCGACGAGGAAGTTCGGATCCTTGACGGACGGCTCGATGCCCTTCAGGTACTGGTCGTAGAAGCGCATGACCTCGTCGAACCAGCCGGTCCGGCCCATGAGGAGCCTGCCCTGGCTGTTGGTCTCGTTGCCGCGGACGTGCTCCCACTGCCCGAGCCAGCCTCGCTTCGGGCCGGCGTGGTTCGTCAGGTACCGCTGGATGTCCTCGGGCTTGGTGTTGTCCTCGATGAAGCCCTGCGTGACGAAGAGCGGCACCTTCGATCCCCTCGCCATCTCGGCGAGGTCACGGGCCTTCCAGTAGCCGGCGTTGCGGTCCGGGTCCTGGGTGTCCTTGAGGTTGTTCGCGAGGCACTCCGGGTGGGTCTTCTCGTAGGCGGCGTTCTGCCGGTAGCGGTCCGAGTCGTCCTTCATGCCGGCCAGGTTCGCGATGCCGTTGTAGGCCTGCGGGGTGCCGAGGTAGTTCGGGCGCCGGACACCGTTGCTGAAGAGGTAGTTGTACATGTTCCACAGCGGCTCCGAGGCGACGACGGCCGTGAGCCCCGGGCGGCCCTGGTTCGCGCCGACGAGGCCGGTCACCGCGTCGTACGACTTGCCGTACATCCCGACCTTGCCGGTCGACCACGGCTGGCTCGCCGCCCAGTCGACCGCGGCCTTGATGTCGGCCTGCTCGCCGGGGCCGACCCAGTCGAGGCAGCCGGTCGAGGCGCCGAAGCCGCGCAGGTCGACCATGACGACGGTGTACCCGCGCGCCATGAGGCTGGCGCCATTGATGAGGTCGTTGAAGCGCTCGGACGGGCCGGTTTCCTTGAAGCCGTCGTTGCCGGTCTGCCCGATGTGGTTGAAGTACGGGCCGATCGACAGGATGACCGGCGTCTTCGTGTCCGGGGGGAGTTGGGCGGGTCGCAGAACGTCGGCGTGCAGTTCGACATCGCTGCCGTCCGAGGACGGGAAGTAGTGCTCGCTCCACAGCGCTCCGGCGGGGACCCGCGCGTTCTCCTCGTGGGAGACGGCGTGGTCCGGCGTCGGGATCGGGGCGGCCTGTGCCGGGGTGGACATGGCAAGGGGTGCCAGGCCACACAGAAGCGCCGCCGAGGCGAGCACGGAAGTACGTTTGTGACGCACGTGAGTTTCCTCTCACGGTGGGAGATTTGGGGCTAAAGTTAAAAGAGAGGAAAAACTACGTCAATAGCGACATCCGTCTGTCGCCCATCCGATATCTGTCGAAATAAGTGCGCGGTATCCCGCGTGATCGGGCGTCGACGTCATACGGGGAAAGCCGCGACCCCCCGCCAAAAGGGACAAACAGGCACAACACTCTGTGCTGAGGGTGGGGAAGGAGACATCCCTTCGTGGGAGCACGACAGTCGGATCCGGATATCCCTGACCCGCAGATGCGTGAGCAGAGGACCGCCCGGGACCACGGCGCGGCCGAGGCGCTGGCCCGGCCGGTCGGCCGCCCGAAGGCCGACCCCCGCGACAAGAGGATCGGGACTCTGGAGGGAGAGACCGAGCGGCCCGCCAGGTGATCGAGGTGCAGGGAAACTCTTCGCGCTGCTGGATCAGCTCGCCACCAGCAGTGAGACCTCGACGGCTCGGGGCGAGCAGTGACGGAGATCATCGAGGCTGCTCAGGACGAGGCGATCGAGGAACTGACGCCTTTGGTCGGGCGGCGCAACACGTGCGCGGCGGCCGGGGTACCGCAGGCCAACTGGGACCGCAAGAACCGCACGAGCCCCGCTCCGGCCCGTCCGGTCCCCCCCCCCCCCCCCCCCCCCCCCCCCCGCGAAGGCCGCGCCCGGCGGCGCTGTCGCAGAGCGAGCGCCACCGCACTGTTCGCCGACCCCCCACCGGGTGTGGGCCTGGGACATCACCCGGACTCGTCGGGGGGTCAGACGTAGTGGCGAACCAGGATGGTCGCGACGCAGGCGGGCTTCGGCGCGTTCTCGACGGTGAGTGTAAGGGTGATGGTGAGCTGGACCCCGCCCTCGACCTCTTTGACCTCGTCCAGGACAGCGCCGGCGCGCAGCCTGCCGCCCACGGGCACCGGGGAGGGGAACCGCACGCGTTCGCATCCGTAGTTGACGCCCATGCCGAAACCGGAGAGCTGAATGATCTCGGGGAGTACGCAGGGGATGAGCGACAGCGTGAGGTATCCGTGCGCTATAGGCCCGCCGAACGGCCCCTTCGCGGCACGCTCGGGGTCCACGTGGATCCACTGGTGGTCCCCGGTGGCGTCGGCGAACTGGTTCACGGCCTCCTGGGTGACCTCGTGCCAGTCGCTGTACCCCAGCACTTCCCCGACGGGGAGGGCGCGGACGCCCCCGATGCCCTGCACGGCGATGGCCGCGGCCATGATCATGCCTCCCATGTCTTCAGCGGGGCGCGTAGTGGTCATCGCGTTGTTTGTCGTCCTGGCGTTGGCGGTCCTGGCCCGCTCATCGGCGCTCTCGACGCCGGCCGCCGCCAAGACTGCTTAGCGACCTCGGCCGAAAGGGTTGCATCCGGTACCCAGGTACAGGTTTACCGTCGAGGTATGACCTACCAGGAGATGGCTCCTGACCAGGACGAGAGACCCCGGCTGCTGGGTCTGAGCCGCCCCGAAGGTTCGGCTCACCTGCGGTTGCCCGCCCGGAGTCGTGCGGGCAACCGCAGAATGCTCCTACTTCAGGATCGGGTGTGTCCAGTGATCGGCCCTGTCCCGTAATCGGTGGTAGCGCTGAGTGATCACTGCCAGCAGGAGGCGTGCTGAAGATCAACGATCTGGTGGGCGTGGTGTTCTCGGGGCTGTCTGACCTGGTCATCGAGGATGCCGTGGTCGTGAACAACCTTATTCAGGTCATGGCCCGCACTCGGGATGAGCCCGTGCCGTGCCGGTGTGCGGGATGCTGACCGGCCGTGTGCATGGCTTCTGCGGCCAGACGCTACAGACGTCCCGGTCGATGGGCGGAGCGTGGTGGTGTCGGCGAGCGTACGGCGCCTGGTCTGCTCGGCGCTGGGGTGTCCACGGCAGACGTTCCGTGAACAGGTGCCGGGGCGGCTGGAGCGCTACCAGCGCCGCACCAGCAGGTTCACCGGCCGACTGAGAGCGGTGTCGCCGACCGGACGGGCGCTCGTCTGTCACAGGCACTGGAGGTCACGGTGTAGAGATCCACGGCACTGCGGCTGCTCATGCGGTTGCCGCTGCCGCCACCGTCGGTCCCCCAAGTGCTCGGGGTCGATGACTTCGCTTGCGATCACCTGCGGGAACGGCGCGCGGCTGAGCCGGCCGTCCCGGTTCTCCAGCTGTTCCGCGAGATCAAGGAGCTCGGTTACACAGGCAGCCTCAACCTGCTCTACCGCTACATCACCCAAGGCCGAGCCGAGGGCGATCGGCCCGTCATCACACCACGCCGTCTCGCTCGGCTCCTGCTCACCCGCCCCGACAGGCTGCGCGAGGCCGACACCACGTTGCTGCAGGAACTCGCGGTCATATGCCCCGAACCGGCCCAGCTCGCTCGCCTGGTCAGCGTCTTCGCCGAACTCCTCACCCCGGCCGCGGGCAACGACGCCAAGCTCGCCGCCTGGCTCACCGACGCCCGGCCGCTGACCTGCCCTACCTGCACGGCTTCGCCAACGGCCTTGAGCTCGACCGCGAGGCTGTCAACGCCGGAGCATGGGTCGCTCGTGACCTGGGCAGCGGTGGGGGCACTTCCAGGGCACGCGACCAGACGGCTGCGCACCGCATCGGATGCTGAGCGGCCCGGCTCGCGGGTCCCGATCGGCTCCACCTCCGCTGCGGTATTTCGGTCCAGTCCCCAGCCGGTATCGCCCGTCGCCGTGCCGAGAACGTCCACGCTCTCCTTTGCTCAGCGCGCCCTGTCCCTGCGCCGGCTCCCTCGGTGCGCAAGATGACCGGCTGGATCGCCACTCATCCCGACCGGCTTGAGCAAGCCCCCAACTCCAGCTCAAACCGTTCTTGCCCACGGCCCGGAACTGTCCGCGCTCACCGAGCACGTCCGCTCCTTCGCCGCATGCCCACCAGACGCCAAGGTCACGACCTGGCCGACTGGCTCGCCACTGTCCGGGCTGATGATGACCTGCCAGCCCTGCTCGCATTCACCGACGGTTGAAACGTGACCTACAGGCGACCTGATCACGGGCCTTGATCCGACGAGCACACCATTGACCAGCACGTATACATGAGTATAATCTATCCATATCTCGCCAACCGAGGTATAAACGCCAAGCCCGGCGCAGTCCTCGTCGTGACGCGATACCCCGGAGCGAACGCTCCTGGATGCATCGCCCCGGCGGGTGCCAGTCGGTAACTACTCCCGCCGGGCAATGAACCCCCATCGGACAAGGGAGCTGTTCCCAGCATGAACGCATCACCCATCGACCGTAAAAACTCTCACGTTCGCGGCCACCCTCACCCGATCACCTACAAGGTCTGGCTCTGTGACTGGATCGGCAGCCACGAGGCCCCGCGAGGCCTGATCCACCGAGTCCGCTGGACGGTGGCCGGCCGTAGGAAGGCCCGCTCGTTCCACACTGCAGCCCTGGCCAGGGACTTCCATGGCCGGCTCAAGGCCGCGGTGGCGGCCGGCCGGCCCTTCGACGTCACGAGCGGACTGCCGCTGGTTATGGCTCCGCAGGCCTGTGACGCTCCTCACGGCGGCCGATCCCGCCGCAGGAAGAGCAAGGGCTCACATGACTGATTCCCCCTTCGAGCACATTCGGGATCGGTTGGCCGAGTGCAGCGATGGCGAGGCGCTGCTGGCCGACGGGTTCGAGGAGGCGTTGATCGGTATGGCCGAGGGCTGGTTCGGCAACTCGCGGCGGATCGTCGCTCTGTACGACCTCGCTCTTTGCCTCCGGATCCTCTTGGGCTGGGGCATGGACGAGGAGGAGGCCGGCGAGTGGATCGACTACAACGTCACCGGTGCCTACGTCGGGCCCTCGACCCCGGTCTTCGCCATCATCAAACGCCAACCGGTGGTCGTCTCCCGAGACGACTGAGATTTCACCAATGAAGCCCGGCAGGTCGCGACGCTGCCGGGCTTCGGCATTTTGCGGCTGCACCAGCGGTTCTCACCGGCTGGTCGGCGCCGCACAGTCCCGCGGGTCCGTGAGCGCCAGGTCCCTGCCCGGCTCCCCAAGGCTGCGCCGCCCTTGCCGTTCCCGCAACCGGCTCTCGCTGCGCTCGTCCCGGCGCCCAAAGATCTTTTCCTCCTTCGTCGGAAAACATCTTGGCCGTGCCGGGACCGCCGGGTTGCGTTCCCGGCTGCGTGCGTCGCGGGCGCCTTGAGCCGGGCAGGGACCATCCCTGTGTCCCCCGGCCGCCGCAGAAAGACGGTGGCCAGGCCAGCCCGGCGCGATGAGCCTGTGGAGGGCACATGACCGAAGTCGCAACCGATCCCGACGTCATGGAAGGCGTCGTCGCCGATCAGGACGTCCCGGCGGACGCGGACCTGGACGCCGAGAGTCAGCGAATTGAGGACCTGGCGTACACCGAGCGCCCCATGATCCCGGTGGAGCTGCTGGTCTGCCACCCGGGGAACGTCCGGGACGACAGGCAGGCCGGCCAGGCGTTCTGCCGGTCGGTCGCTTCAGCGGGGATCATCACCCCGCTGGAGATCACCGTCGAGCCGGGCGGCGGCTATCGGGTGGTGGACGGCAATGTCCGCTTGGACGCCGCGCTGAAGGTCGGGCTGGCGGCGGTGCCGTACTTCTTCTCCGCCGACACCGCCGATGACGAGGGTCTTCAGTACCTGCACATGCTGATCAGCAGCAGGTTCCGTACGAGCCTGACGGTGCATGAGGAGGCGCAGGCGCTGTTCTCGGCGTCGCAGGCCGGCATGACGCGAGCCGAGATCCGCAAGGCCACAGGCCTTTCCGCGGACGAGGTGAAGGCCGGGGTGCGGGCCGGTGGTCTCAACTACATGGCCAAGGAGATCGCCGCGGGGATGGATTATGAGTGGACGCTGGAGGAGCTGGCGCTGCTCAAACCGTTCGAGGACGACCCCGAGGCGATGGAGGTGATCCGCCGCAACCGGTACGGCCCGCTGAAGTACACGGTGCAGCGCCTGCTGGACGAGCGGGAAGCCAAGGCCCGTCGCGCCAAGATGATCGCCGAGCTGGAGCAGGCCGGGATCACGATCACCGGCGAACGGCCCGAGGGCGCCATGCCGTTGTCCCGCCTGTTGAACGGCTCCCACCAGATGGACACCGGCGCCCATATGGACTGCCCCGGCCGGGGTGCGTCCCTCGGCCCTTGGATGAGCGCTTCCCCTAACCACTACTGCCTGGACCCGGTCGAGTACGGCCATGTGTTCGCCGAGACCGGCACCACCAGCCCTCCCCAACCCGCCGTAGTCGCGCCCGTCGCTCAGGAGGCCAAGCCGAACGCCGACCGAAAGATCGTGATCGAAGGGAACAAGGCGTGGGTCGCCGCCGGCACGGTCCGCCAGCAGTGGCTGCACGAGTTCCTGATGCTCAAGACGCCGCCCAGGAACGTGGCGTCCACGATCGCCCGGTTCATCACCGAGCAGCTCGTCACGATGCCCGAGCCGCTGTGCCGCGCGCTGGGGGGTGCCCGGCACTCCCGGCTGTTCGAGTCCTTCGGCGCCCCGACCTCGGAGACCGTCGCCAAGAGCACCCAGCCGGGCCTGTGGATGATCGCGCTCGCCCCCATCGCGACCGCCTACGAGCGGGAGATCACCGGTGACGGTGAGCGGCGCAACACCTGGCGCCAGGACAAGTACTCCCCGTGTACCCGCGAGGACGCCGGGGTCTGGCTGCGGTTCGTCGCCGAGATCGGCGCCAAGCACGGCTACGAGCCCAGCCCGATCGAGAAGGCCGTTGCCGACGGCGTTGCCTACCGCGGCGACAACCCCACCGAAGACCCCATCGAAGACGCGGACGCCGACCAGGCCGGTACCGAAACTGGGGTAGCCGGCCAGGACCACCAGGAGCACGATGACCAGCCGATCGACGCCGTCGAGCAGGCACCGCAGGGGACGCCGGGCTCCGAACCGGGCCCCGCTGCCGAGCCGGACGCCTCCGCCGAGCCGGCGTCGGCATCCGATCCCGAGGACGCCGCAGCGGGTCCGCAGGAGGTCCACCTGGCCGCCCACGTGGACGACGAGGTAGCCGACGACCTCGCCGAGGAGTTCGACGCCACCGACGTCTACGTCGAAGCGGCCTGACAACCACTCCTTTGACGGCGCAGGGCAGCCGCGCCGCGCGGCTGCCCTGCGCTGTTCCACGCCTTGGAGGGGCGACTCGATGAACGATCACCCGCCCGTGGAAGAACTGCTCATCGCCGGGCAGGTACGCCTCGCCGTTGCCCTTGGGCCGGCCGGTGACGACGCCTGCCTCGGCCGGTGTCTGGCCTGCGGTGACGACCGGCCGAACACGATGTCGGTATCAGCGAAGGGCTGGTTGCCCCGATCGACCTTAGCCCCCCGGCGGGATGTGACCTGTAGGCGCATCAGCCCGACCAACCCGTTCGCTTCCCGATGTTGTCCGTCCCGCCCTCGGCCGCTTGGCCGGGGGCGGCCCCTTTCTCATCCTGGAAAGGAAACACGCACATGACCGAGATGAGCTCCGAGACCCGCAGGATCCTGCGCGAGGCCATTGCCGAGGCCCACCTGTCCGACCATCGCGACCTCGACACCGGGCCGCTGGCTCGGCTGAGCGATCAACTCTCCCGGCCAACCAGCGGGGGCACTGTCTTTCGGCAGGGCTCGAAGTCCAGGAACCACAAGTGCTCACCCGCTGACGGCTACCAACCACCGAGTCTGCCGCAAGGCGACTCGCTAACACTGATGAGGAACCGCATGCTGACCAGCACCCTCAACCTGCAGAGGACGGCCACGCCGCCCGGCATCCCCTGCTGTCCCACATCACCGAGGCACGCCGCCACGAAGGATCACCCGCCCCCGCCAGCACCGCTCACCGCCCCGCGGGAACCTCTCGCCGACATCGACTTCGCCTTCCAAGCGCACGGTGGCGAGGTGGCAGGTGCCTGACTACCTGGTGCGGTGGGAGATCGATCAGTACGCCGAATCTCCCCGGCACGCGGCGGAGTTGGCCTGGGCCGATCGCAGCGCTCCCGGTTCGGCCGCCAACGTGTACACAGTCATCGACCAGGCCGGCCAGCACAGCACCGTCGACCTGTCGCAGGTGCCGTTCCCGCCCGCCGGGCCGACCTTCCGCTACCGCTCGACCGTTGAGGTGACCCTGGAGGTGGCCGCGAGAAGCGATGCCGAGGCATTCGCCGTGCTGGATGAGGTGTTCGTCGAGGTGGCGGCCGGAGGGGAACCTGTCCGGCGCGGCTTGGTCGCGTTGTCCACGCGCATCGCCACCGAGCCTTGTCTGCTGCCCGTCCCGGCAGCCGAGCTACAGGGCCCAGAGGCCCCGGAGGCGGCCTGATGCGCTTCTTCCTCGGGACCCACCACCCAGACTGGCTGGCCCGGGTGCGCGTTCCGTTGTATGTCTCCCAGCACGCGCTCTCGCCGCTTTCCTTCCTTCCCCGCCTGGCCGGCGGCGGGGTGTGGGGCCTGGACTCCGGGGCGTACACGGAACTCACCCGGTATGGGCGCTGGCGCCTGGGCGCCCGCGCCTACGCGCGAATGGCGCGCCGCTACCACGACGAGATCGGCCCTCCCCGCCACATCGCCCAGCTCGACTGGCCGTGCGAAGACGAATCGCTGGCCGAGACCGGGCTGTCGGTTGCAGAGCATCAACGGGCGACGATCGTCAACGGCTTGGAGCTACGCAGCCTCGAACCTGATCTGCCATGGATGCTGGTCCTGCAAGGCAGGCGTCCCCGGGACTACCTCGACCACCTGGAGCAGTGGCTGGCCGCCGGGATCGACCTGCGTGAGGAACCGATCGTCGGGCTCGGCTCGATCTGCCGCAAGGGCAACACCCTGCCCGTCGCGCTCATGATCTCCCGGCTCGCCCGCTTGGGGCTCCGGCTGCACACCTTCGGCTACAAGACCACCGGTCTGATCTCCTCCGCCGGCGACATCGTCTCCAGCGACAGCCTCGCCTGGTCACGAGCCGCCCGATGGGAGGGCCGCCACCCCCGGCACCCGCACGGCCACTGCGGCAACTGCATCGACTACGCGCTTGCCTGGCGTGCCGAACTGCTGGAGCGCGTGAACCGGGCCCACCCCGGCGTCGTGGAAGACCTCCTCCCGCTCAACCAAGCAGCGTGAAAGAACGCCCGGCCCAACCACGGGCCTACCCCGCGCCTGATCTGGGGCCTTACAGGAACCTCGCAAAAAGGAAGGCGACGATGGCCAAGACCGGTGACGCCGCCCCGGCCTGCCCAGAGCAGTGCCCCGTGTGCGGGCATGCCCTGCCCACTCCCGACGGTGCCTACATCCACAAAGACTTCCGCGACTACATCTGCGGATTCCAGTGGGACCCCCAGCAGCCAGGACGCTACTACGCCCAAGGCCCCGAAGGCGGAGTCCAGGTAATCAAGGGGCTGCCGTGGGTGGCACGCGACATGTACAACTACGGGCAGCAGGTCGCCCCGCTAGAACCCCACCCCGACGACGTTCCTGCTCGCGGTGGTCCCGATGGCCAGCGGACCTTGCCTTGGTACGTCAACGAAAAGCTGGCCTACTTCCCCAACGAGGCCTCCGCTCAGCAATGGGTTGACGAGCACAACCTCACCTCCTGGACGGGGGCAGCATGAAGACCACCCCCGCCATGACCACCGCGCAGCGGATCCGGGCCACCCGACTCACCCTGTCGCAGGGACCGGACGGCCGGCTTGAGTTCACGCTGGTCACCCGGGGGCCGATTCCAATTCATGACTCGCGGCCAAAGACGATCACACCGAGCGATCATTTAGCACCGGAACGCGCAGGGTTGCGTACCACCCTCGCCCATGAACGCCCGAACCAACTGCATCTCGTCGTCCATCGCCAAGCTTCCCAGCCACAAAACACACGGACACACCTGTACCAGGCAAACTTTGCAGATTCCCTTCCGACGTGTACGGCGCTTACCGGATAGGCTGCCGCTGTCGCTGACGAACCCCACGAATCCGGGCTTCACCTCGCTCCGGATCATCGATGCCCTGTCTGATCCGGATCCGGAGGGTGCCCTGGACGATAGCCCCGGTCACTATCCGGACCGCCGGATCAGGTTTCGCAGCCTGCCGGAGTCAAAGTGCTCTCAGACAACGAGGCGGGATACGCCATCACAGGATGACCGTTTGGATGGTTTTGTAACCTCCGAAACGGACGACATCTTTGGAGTTTCTACTCGTCACCTCGCATGCCCTATACCCTTCGCAAAGTCACGTTTTCAGAGGAGTGTCCAGAGGGAGCCGGCGTGCCATTGTCGTGGGGCGATCTCCCGGTTGGAAGGGTGCTTCGCCTTGCCGGAGTTGATTCCAACATTGACGCCAATGTGATGGAATTGTTATTGAATCCCTTACCTGAGACCGGCCCCGCCGTCATCACCTACGCCGCGGCTGAAGGTGATTCGGTCTCAGAGGTGGTGGACTCCATCCTCTGCGATCTGGAAATACTGGCCATTGGGCTCTTTCCGGCCTGGTTACCCGGAGGGGAGGGGCTCTCCGGCCCCGGCGGTGGCGGAATGGCGGCGGCGAGGATCCTCGCGATGCGCCTCGCATCAAGCACCCGTCATTTCGGACCGTTCATGGCCGACCTCGCCGCCCGGGCCATCCAGCACCGCGGTCCATTGGTTCCCGGGCGGCGGGGTCCAAAGGGACGATCGTTCCCTGCGGAGTCGCGGGCGGCTGGTCTGGCCCGGGTCATCGCCTCCACGTTCGGCCGCGAATCGGCGGCGCTGGTCATCTATGTGCCGGAGAAGCTGACCTCCCATGGAGAGACGCTCCTGGTTGCCGGATGCGAATGGCTGGCGCACCGGAGCGGCATGGGGATCTGGCTCGTCGGCCCCGAACTGCGCCGCGTCGAAACCCTCTACCTGGAGGTACCCGAAGCGGTCAGGAGACTGGCCGAAGAGATGACGGCACCGCCGCTCACCGCGAAGGTGGGAGTGCCGCCGATCGCCGGAAGGCCGCACGCGGGGAGCACGGTGGAGCAGGCGCTGGAGGCGGCCCTGGCGGAATGCGACTGGGCTCATGGCCGGACCTGGAATCAGACGTATCAGTCCAAGGACCCGTTGTTCGTCATGATTCGCACGGATCTGATATGGGTCCGGGAGAAGTGCGTTGTGGAACTTGACGGACCGGAACACGCGACGTCCGCCCAAATGGAGCGTGACCAGATTCGTGATCGGCACCTGGAACGTGACGGGTTCACGGTGTTGCGATTCACCAACCAGCAGGTGATGGGCGACCTACGGGGGGTTTTGCGCCACATCGACGAATTCCTCCGGGCGCGACGCCTCGGAATGAGCGAAGGAGCAGGCTGATGTCCGAAGAAAGACTCACGTACCGGCAGGTCGCAGCTCTGCTCGTGCTAAGGGAGCTCGGAACCGCGTTGCCCCACAGGAATCTGAAGGATGAATGGGGCTTGGAGCTCGATGCCAAGAACCGTGCGGGTCTCATCGACGCC
Source organism: Sphaerisporangium viridialbum (assembly GCF_049674955.1). Classification (GTDB taxonomy): domain Bacteria; phylum Actinomycetota; class Actinomycetes; order Streptosporangiales; family Streptosporangiaceae; genus Sphaerisporangium; species Sphaerisporangium viridialbum. The sequence goes on from NZ_CP187232.1 coordinate 6,307,985, forward strand.
AAGTTGATCGAGTCGGAAACCAAAGCCAATCGAGCTCTGTGGTACGCGATCACACCGGCTGGTGAAGATCGCGCGATCGCGGAGGTACGCAAGGGAGTCCCAGTGTCCTCCCGGTCGGGCAAGGCGCTGGCTCTTCTGTATCTGCGGTCCCTCTTGGCGCCCAAAGCAGCGATCTCAGTCGTCGGGGAACCCGTTCAGACACCGGTGACGACGGTGTCGCCGGAGGAAGTGGAAGGCCGGATTCGCGAGGCCTATGCGAAGATCTCGCCCGGTGCTGGCCGGTGGGCCGCGATGACCAAGCTGCGAGCCCTCCTGGCCGACATCGATCGGGATCTCCAGGACGACGTTCTGCGCACCATGATGCTGGCAGGGCGTGCGGACATCGAGCCCGTTGCGATCGTGGGTGACCTGAGGCCTGAAGACCACGCTGCCGCGATCATCATTGGCAGCACACCCAACCATCAGTTCCGCGTCGGAGCGTGACGATGGTTACCGAATGGTATGCGCTGGATAGTCTCAAGATCTTCTCGACCGTCAACGCCAGTGAGGATGTCTGGCAGCCGGTTCCGTTCCACGTGCCCGAGATGCACCCGGCGGCTTCCTACGCTCTTCGCTCGGGACTGGATGCCGCCGCCGACTCTCCCGTGACCAGCCCGATCGGGGTGGTCCTTGAGGGTGGCGCCGGAAGCGGTAAGACGCACCTGATGAGCTGGCTGCGTGAGCAGGCCATCCAGCGCGATGGCTACTTCTTCCTCATGGGCATTCTCGACGCCCGCAACTTCTGGGAAAGCGCCGTCGTGTCCATCCAGGACGGGCTGGCTCGGGTGGGTACAGATGAGGAGACCCAGCTCAAGCGGTTTCTTCGCAATCTGACGGGCCTGATGCAGCTCCCGCGAAAGACCCAGCAGACGATTATCGGTAACCAGATGGTCACCCGTGAAGATCTCGATCAGTTCATCGAGGCCCTGTGCAGAATTGATCGCCGGGTTGGCAGAGAGGCACAAGACGTCGCTCGGGCTCTTGTGCTACTGGGGGCCAATGACGATGCCCTGGCGGACATCGGCGAGTCCTACATCTGCTCAATCGAGGATGGCGAGAGCTACCGGCTGGGGTGGGGATTCCGGCAGGTCCGCAAATCTCCACAGGAGATCGTCCGTGACATCTCGCGGCTGCTGGCGTTGACTGGCCCGAGCGTCATGGCCTTCGACCAACTCGACGCGTTCATCGCGCAGAGCAGCCTCTTTGCCGAGGGTAGCTCCAACAGTCCGGCGACCTCGGCGGTTCTTCAGTTCGCTCATGGGCTGACCAACCTCCGTGAGGTGTCCAGCCGAACCCTGACGGTTCTCTCCTGTCTGCCGGAGACGTGGACGATTCTTGAGGAGCTGGCTGTCAAAAGTTTCAAGGACCGCTTTCGGAAGGCCACGTTCCTTCGGCGCATTCCGACTCCTGAGGTTGGGGCGGAGCTCGTCACCGTGCGACTCGCGGAGCACTTCAAGGACATTGGCTTTGACCGGCCATATCCAACGTGGCCGATCAAGCCGGAGGCCTTCGCGCGGGCTCCGTTCTACACTCCGCGTGAGGTACTGGAATGTCTCTACAAGCACATCCAGAAGTGTCTGCTCCAGGGCGGCGAAATCACTGAGCTGGACAGCCTCGACGCGCCCTCAAACGTGGCCGATCGTTTTATGAAGCGTGATCCCGAGGAGGAAGTGCTTCGGGCGATCGACATCAAGTTCGCGATGCTGGCCGATTCGGCCGACATCAGTGGAGCGCTGGATGCCGAACTGGAGGACACAGTTCTTCCTGGCCTGATTTCGGCGGGCCTCCGGGCCTGGATCGTGGAGCAGCGCGGGACGTTCGCGCGCTACCGGGTCGACCCGCCGATGGGCCGGAAGACCTCTCTTCACGCCGGTCTCAAGCAAGTCCTGAACGAGGCGACTGAAGATGAGATCCACTGGGCGTTCCGCGGCATCGCCGCCACCCACCACCTCGCGGCGTTGACTCGGCTCCGAAAGGCGGCGCTCAAAGCCGGTCTCGCGGAGGAGAGTCCCAAGCGTCGGTTGATCATCATCCGGAACATTCCGTGGAACTCCGGGCCGGTCACCCAGGAAGCAGTTGCCGGCTTCCACGCCAGGGGCGGTCGGGTGATCGCAGCCGACGAAGAGGATCTCACGGTGCTGTGCGCCCTGCGGGATCTCTTCGCGGAGAGCGTCCCGCACCTCGACCAGTGGATCGCCAGCAGGAAACCCACCGCCGACCTCAAGCTCCTCAAGGACGCCTTGGGTGATTGGCCTGATCCAACTGCTCCGCAGGAGCCTCGAGCCCCAAAAGCCCCTGAGGGGCCGCCCGCGCAGGCGAAGCCTCTGCCGACTCACGAGACCGGTACCCCGGACAACTCTCCGGAAAGCCGGCCGGTCGGGGTGCCGTCGCTGACCGTGGGGCACTCAGACGATGGCGGGCATCCGGTCTCCGTCGAGTTGGAGGCGCTCCGTAAGCACATTGCGATCTTCGCGGGATCCGGCTCGGGGAAGACCGTTCTGATCAGGCGAATCATCGAAGAGTGCGCCCTTCAGGGCGTGTCCTCGATCGTGCTCGACCCGAACAACGACCTCGCCCGTCTCGGCGACGCATGGCCAGAGGAGCCCTCCGCCTGGGGCCCGGGTGATGGGGGCCGGGCGGCTCGTTACATCGCGGACACCGATGTCGTGGTCTGGACACCACGCAGGGAGAAGGGCCGTCCGCTGGCCTTCCAGCCGTTGCCCGACTTCTCCAGCGTCCGGGACGACGTCGACGAGTTCAACGAAGCCGTTCACGCCGCCATGGCGGCGCTCACCCCACGGGCGAAGGCGGAAGGCGGCAGCAGCAAGTCCCAGGTCGCTCGGGCGGTGCTCATGGAGGCGGTTGTGCACTTCGGAAAGTACAAGAATGGCGGCCTCGACGGGCTGATCAATCTGCTCGCGGACTTCCCCGAGGACGTCAGCCAGATCAGCGGAGCGACGAAGATCGCAGATGGGCTTGCCCAGGTGCTCCGGGCTGCTGTCGTGACCGATCCACTGTTCGGAGGAGAAGGTGAGCCAGTCGATCCAGGGCGACTTCTCACTCCGGCCGCAGGAAAGCGGGCCCGGGTTTCGGTCATCAGCTTCGTGGGGCTACAGAGTGACTCCGAGCGGCAGTCCTTCGTGAACCAGTTGCAGATGGCGCTGTTCGCCTGGATCAAGAAGAACCCCGCCGGTGACCTGCCCCTCGGTGGGCTCTTCGTCATGGACGAAGCGCAGACCTTCGCCCCCTCGGGCGCTATGACCGCGTGCACGCAGAGCACACTCGCGTTGGCTTCCCAGGCCCGGAAATACGGGCTCGGGCTGGTGTTCGCGACCCAGGCACCTAAGGGCCTGCACAACCGGATCCCGGGCAACGCCGCGACACAGTTCTACGGCTTGCTCAATGCGGATGTACAGATCGAGGCCGCGAAGGCGATGGCCCGCGTCAAAGGCGGCAGGGCCGATGACATCGGTTCGCTTCGCAGCGGCCAGTTCTACGTCGCACCTGAGGGCGCGAGGTTCACGAAGGTGCGTACACCTCTGTGTCTGACCCATCACCCCAGGGCGCCGCTGACGACCGAGGAGGTCATCACCCGAGCGAGCCAATGACCTTGCAGGTCAGCCGTACTCGTCTGGAGCTGAGGGTGAGTCGTGTGGGGCTGGGTGCATAAGCTACGGCGAGGCTGCGGCCGGTATGCATCAGTGAACCTTGGATGAGGATGCCGCAGCGCCGTTCTTCCGGCAGGCCGCTGATTGAGGCGGCCGGCACTGGATCGACGCGTTCGACGACACCCGGCTCGCGGCCTGTCGCCAGGCCCGCGACTGGAGCCAGGTCGAGCTGGCCGAGCGCCTCGTGCAGGCCCGCACCGATGGGCCGGCGTCGGTCCTCGACGCCGCCCGGTAGATCCGCACGCTGGTGGTGCAGGTGTCCTGCTACGAGTCCGGCCGGACCAGGCCGCGGGCGAAGGCGGCCGTGCTCGGCGCCGATGTGCTGCAGCTGCTGGCGCCCGGAACACCGGTCACGCTGGTCACGCTGCGCGCGCGACTGGGGCTGACCCAGGACGACGTCGCTGCCGCGCTGGGCATCAGCCGCAGCCTCTACGCCGCCGTCGAGCAGGGTAAGCGGGCGGCGAGCGTGCCCGAGACGGCCGCGCTCGCCGCGGCTCTGCACCCCTCGGTCGACCGCGCTGCCGCCGTCGCCGGCGTGACGGCTCAGCCGCCGCCGGGGCCCGAGGAAGAGCGTTGACGCGGAGTCCGAAGTGGTCAGAGCCAGCGGCCCGAGCTTGGGCACCCCGGCCCCTCCACCGTCCGAGCGCGAGAAATACAGAGGTTTTGGCCTGTCCAGTGCAACGCAGGTCAGCGGCGGGGTAGCACGCCCAGGAGGGTTGCGGTCAGGGCCAGCTTCAAGTAGTCCTTCAGCTCCAAGTGGAAGCGGGCCAGGTCGGGCTCGGCCTGATAGGCCGCCTGCAGGCTGGGTGGGGGTGTGCTGTACGCCGACAGCGCGCCGGCCATGACCATGGTTTGCAGGCTGAACAGTGTTGCGTTCTCGCCCAGCTCCGGCAGGTACTTGTGGATCAGGGCGGTCATGGTTGTCAGGCGGTCCAGGGAGGCGCGCTTGTAGCGTGCTACGACCTCGACGGAGACGTTGTGTTCCAGGACGCTGCCCTGTGCGCCGAAGAGGTCGCACAGCACCACTCGGCCGGAGAGTGAGCGGCTGAGGATCTCGGCCACCGCTGCCGCTCGCTCGGCCATGGGTAGATTTTCGTCGATGCCGGCGGCCAACTCGCCTGCCAGTTCCGTCAGCCACTCCTGCAGGAAGTGGTCCAGCAGTTCTAGCAGCACCGCCTCGCGAGACTCGAAGTAGCGCAGCACGTTCGGCTTCGCCAGGCCTACCCGGCGGCTGAGCTCGTTCAGGGTGACCGCGGCCACAGGCATCTCGTCGAGCATCGCCGACGCCATGTCGAGGATCGCCCGTCGGCGGATCTCCCGCTGCTCTTCGGTTCGCGCCCGCTGGAAAGCCACGATCGCCAGCCTAACTTAAGTACCTGCGGTACGTTGACAACGTACCGCAGGTACTTTAACGTCGTCGACACAAGATACCTTCGGTACGTTAGTTAGTTGGGAGCCTGACATGAGCGAGAAGTGGACGACGGCGAACATTCCGGACCAGCGCGGGCGGGTGGCCGTGGTGACCGGGGCCAACACCGGACTGGGGTACGAGACCGCCAAGGCGCTCGCCGAGCGCGGGGCGTCCGTGGTGCTCGCCGTGCGCAACGTCGAGAAGGGCGAGCAGGCCGCGGCCCGCATGACCGGCGACGTAACCGTGCAGGCGCTGGACCTGACCTCGCTCGACTCCGTCCGGACCACGGCGGCGGCGCTGCGGTCCCGGCTCGACCGGATCGACCTGCTGATCAACAACGCCGGCGTGATGTACACCCCGAAGCAGACCACCCGGGACGGCTTCGAGATGCAGTTCGGCACCAACCACCTCGGCCACTTCGCGCTCACCGGGCTGCTGCTGAACCGGATGCTGCCGGTGCCCGGCTCGCGCGTGGTGACGGTCAGCAGCACCGGCCACCGCATCCGGGCCGCGATCCACTTCGACGACCTGCAGTGGGAGCGGTCGTACAGCCGGGCCGCCGCCTATGGTCAGTCCAAGCTGGCCAACCTGATGTTCACGTACGAGCTGCAGCGCCGGCTCGCCACGCACGGCACCACCGTCGCGGTGGCCGCGCACCCCGGCATGTCCAGCACCGAGCTCGCCCGCAACATCCCCGCGGCCCTCCGGCTTCCGCTCACCTGGCTCGCGCCGCTGATCACCCAGACGCCGGCGATGGGCGCGCTGCCGACCCTGCGCGCCGCCACCGACCCCGCCGCGCTCGGCGGCCAGTACTATGGTCCCGGCGGACGCAACGAGGTCATGGGCCACCCCCGGCTGGTCACCTCCAGCCCGGAGTCGTACGAGGTAGCCGTCCAGCAGCGGCTGTGGGCCGTCTCCGAAGACCTCACCGGGGTGAAGTTCCCCGTCGTTCAGTCCAAGCAGAACTCGTTTCCCTCCGGATCGGCCATCACGATGTAGCCCGCGCTGGTAGGAGGCGCCGGCTCGTCGCGGCGCAAGCGGGTGGCGCCGCGACCGACGAGGCGCTCGCACTCCGCTTCGAGGGCGGCCATCCGCTCGTCGCCGTGCAGGCCGGGTGCGGCGCGTACGTCCAGGTGCAGGCGGTTCTTGGCGGTCTTGCCCTCGGGGACCTGCTGAAAGAAGATCCGAGGACGTACGCCCTCGGGGTCCTCCAGAGACGTCCGCCAAGACCTCTCATCACCGGAGTTCCGTTGTCCGTGCATTCTGCCACCTTGTCGTCCGACGAGGCGGACATCTGGTCGGTGTTGGTGTCATCATTGTCGGCCGGCGATGACGGTTCTGACGGTGGTCAGGGCGATGACCTGGCCCTGGACACGACGGTCGTGGATCTGGTCGATCATTTCGCGGTGATCGACGACCCGCGTCATCCCTCGTGGGTGGTCCACCCTTTGGCCGCGGTGCTGGTGTTGTGTGCTGCCGCGGTGGTGGCCGGGATGCGGGGGGGTTCACCGCGCTCGCCTCCCCGGCTACGAAGGCACAGGTCACGGGATTTTCACCCCACTCACACAACCGGCTGACGTGCCGCAGCTCAGCGTGGACAACCATACTTACAACGCCTTACTGCGTGCCCTGCGCTGTTGATGGGGCTCGGATTCGTCGCCAGGCACTGCGCCACTGGGTCCGCCTGGCCAAAAAAGTTCCTGGGGTGTCGGGCTGTGCCCTCCCGGGCGGTTTTGGTGTTGCGCCAGCCTGGCGGAGGGCAACCCGGCTCTCGCTGCGCTCGTCCCGGCCGGGACACAGATCTTTTCCTCCTTCGTCGGAAAACATCTTGTCCACGCCGGACCGCCGGGTTGCCCTCCGCGGGCGGCCGACGCATGGAGATCTTCCGCCGGGAGGGCGGGCCCTCCGTCCTCCCCCGGACCGGAAGGGACCACAATCCATGACCACGCCTGCTCCAGCCGAGGTGTTCACGACCCGGCACGCCGACCTTAAGGACCTGGTGACGCTGCTGCGGGACCAGCAGGGCCGCAAGGTCGACATCGTCGCCCCGCCCACGGCGCTGCGGGCCGAACGCGGTCGCCTGATCATCTCCGGCACCGAGCCCATCCTGTCCCCGACCGGTGTCACCACTACTGACGGCGTCTACCGGCCGACCGCCACGTGCGAGAAAGGCATCGCCGAGAAGCTCAAAATCAACCTGCCCTACCTGCGGAAATGCCGCAACGAGGCGATCGAGTTGTGGGACGTCAACGTCAACGGCTGGCTGGACCGGGTACCACGAGACCACAAGTTCCTGATCCGCGGCTTCCGAGGATCAGGTGGCGGACCCGGGGTCGCGCGGGCGCTGCTGTCGGACTCCTACAAGCGGGTCGATCACCTGGACGTGCTGACCGCCGCGCTGGACGGCGTGGAACAGGCCGGGGTTCCGATCACGATCCAGGGCTGTGACCTGACCGAGCAGCGGATGTACGTGCGGGTCTACTCCCCGGCCGTCCAGGTCCTGGCGCCCAGGCTGCTGGAGGGCTACCGGAGCCCTTTCACCGGCGCCAGGGGCGCGGACAACCCGGTCGTCTGGGGCGGATTCGTGATCACCAACTCCGAGACCGGGTGCGGGGCCGCCGCGATCACCCCGCGGATCGTGTTCCAGGTCTGCGACAACGGCCACACCATCACCGCCGACTCCCACCGGACCGTGCACTTGGGCGGCAAACTCGACGAAGGGGTCATCGACTGGAGCGGACAGACCCACCAGAAGAACCTGGAACTCATCACCGCCAAGACCACCGACGCCGTCCGCCGCTTCCTGACCCCCGCCTACGTGCAGAAAATCGTGACCACGATGGAGGCCAAGGCCGGCGTCCCGATCGTCCGCCCGGCCGAGACCATCCAGAACCTCTCCCAGCAGCTGCGCTTCTCCGACCAGCAGCAGGACGCGATCCTGGGCCACTTCATCAAGGGCGGCGACCTCACCGCCGGCGGCGTGATGCACGCCGTCACCTCGGTCGCCCAAACCCTCGCCGACGCCGACGCCGCGCACGAGATGGAATCACGCGCCCTGCAGGTCCTGCAGCTCGCCGCTCGCGGCTGACGCCTCCCTCTCCGCCCCATCTGGCCCCGCCCGGCCACCCGCCGAGTGGGGCTTTCGCATTCCCCGACCCCTTCACAGAAAGGTCCATGATGACGCGCCACCTTCGGGCCGTTCCCGCATCCCCCGATGTCCGGGCTGCCCGACCGGCTTGCCTGAGTGATCCACCGAGCGAGGACGACGCCGAGATCTTCACCAGCCAAGGCTTGGCCGAGGTTGTGTCGCGGGCCCAGCCTGACGCCGAGGAGATCTGCGTGCAACGCTTCGAACGTGACGACGGAACGCTGATCATCTACATCGACGCCGGTGACATCGTCGCGTTCGTCTACGCCGGCCGGCCCACCGAAGCCGGCACGCGGGCCGGTGACCAGCGCGACGCGGTCGTAGTGGACCTGCACCGGCGTACCGAGGCGGGCGAGGAGCGGCTGCACGTCCTGCTCGACGGTGTTCCCGCTCGACTGCTGACGCTCGATCCCGCCCAGTTCCAGATCCTCACGACCGCCGATCGCCGCAAGCGTGGGCTGGAGCTGGTCTGCGTCCGCTGCGGCGGCCGAGTCGAGGCCGTGGCGCACCGTTTTCTCCACGTGTTGTTGGAGGCCGCCGCCGCACATTCCTGCCCTCCCGTGACGGGGGGCTGAGTCGTGCGGTTGACCACCTACAACGGCGACCCTCTGCACAAGACGCCGGACACCGCCACGACCATCGGATGGTGGTTCGTGCAGGAAGGCAGCCTGCACGTCAAGATGCACGATCGCTGGCGCGCGGAGGTCTGGTTGAACCCCGACCGGACGCACATGGCCCGGTTGAGGATCTACGACCATGACAGCGGCGCCGAATGGCTGGACGCCTCCTACTCCCTCGGTACCTGCGGCTCCGTCCCGTTCGAGCGTGCCGACCAGTTCATGCTGGAGGGCACGTTGCCCGGCTGGGGCGAGTGGCCCAGCGAACCCACCAGCAGCGGGCGCGTCCCAATGCCCACCTGCCTGTACTGCCAAGGCCCGGTCAGCCGCGCCGACCTGCTGGTCATCGGCTCCGGTCCCGCCCTCAGCAGGGTCTACCCCGAGCTCGCGGCGTGGGCGCCTCGCGCCCACCGCTCCTGCCACCAGAACCGCGAGCAGAAAGGGGCCGATGACAACGCCCGGGACGCCGGCCCGCCGACGGCAACCGAGGGCGACGGCCCATGACGTCCTCCATTCGGGTCGTCAACCCCTTCCTCGGCGACGTCAGCGGCCCACCTACCACCCACGCCTCATCGATCACCCATTGGCGGCCGACCGGCCACCGCTCAACCACCCAACCCCGCAGAAAGGCACGTTAGTGAGTAACGACACCACCATCACCGTCGTCGGGAACCTCGTGGCCGACCCCGACCTCCGGTTCGTCCCCTCAGGCCGTGCCGTGGCCAGCGTCCGCGTCGCCTCGACTCCCCGATTCCTTGATCGCTCCACGGGTGAGTGGAAGGACGCCGAAACCCTCTACATCACCTGCAACATCTGGGGCCAGCAAGGCGAGAACGTCGCCGAAAGCCTCCAGCGCGGCCACAAGGTCATCGTACGGGGACGCCTGAAACAGCGTTCCTACGAAACCCCGGAAGGCGAGCGCCGGACGGTCATGGAACTGGACGCCGAGGACATCGGCCCCTGCCTGGCCAACGCCACCGCCAAGGTCACCAAGGCCCAGCGCGTCACCGTCCCCGACTCTCCCGCCCACCTGGCCCAGCCGACCGGCAGCCCGTGGGACGCCCAGGCGACACCGGCCCCAGATCCGTGGGCGGGGGTGCCCGTCCCCGCCGGCGTCGGCCCAAACGCCGCAAGGCCCCCGTTCTGACTACTGGCCATTAACGAAGGCCGCAGCCGAGCGCAGGCTGCGGCCCTCGGCATTTCCGGAAGCGATGGAAGAAAGGAGGTCATGGGTGGCGAAGGTCGTCCTGTCTCGGCATAGGTGTTGACTCGGTCGGGGTGCTCACTCGGTTCCTGCTCGAACCAGAAACTCGCGATTTCGATCTGGACGATCTGATCGTGATGACGTCCATGACAGGCGATGAGTTCCCGGAAATCGCGGAACACATGGAAAGGCTCGTTCTTCCGCTCAACAGATCCTGCCAACGCCGTCCTTTCCGCTTCGCCGACTTTGCTGCTCTTAGGAGTCAGCGAGAAGTGCCCGAACTTCAGTTTCACGATAGCGGCGATGACCACCCAGAGTGCGAATCGAGGTGAGCTTTCCCGACTTTACCCATCGTGTTACTGTTTTGGGATCGACATGAAATATGGTAGCTACTTCGGCTGGAGTGAGTAGCTCATCTTTCTCGCATATCAGGAGATTCGTTTTGTCTAGTGTCAGTGTGATTTCTCTATCGGTATCGATCACTTCGTGTCGGAATGGTGCGAGCTCGGTTGGTGATTGGCTAGGCAGCGCGACCTTGGTCATGTTGGAGTCTTTAAGCTGACTCTCAGAGCCGTTAACTGCGGAGCGGGCAGGGGCGGAGCGATCCAGCTGTTCGGTGTCGTCGCGGTCGCCGGCCATCTCTCGCAACAGGACCAAGCCCAGCAGCGCAGCATGTTCTGACGATGACATGACGAGAGGCCTAGACGCGGCAGAACGAGCTCGAGACGTAGTAATCATGAATATTGATCGGGATGCTGGCGTATCTGCCATGTCGTATCGTGACTGCTGGGGAGAATGGACTGGCCCAAAAGCCGGATGTAGATGACCTTTCTCGTGGCCCAACTTCAGCACCTGCGCCATGTCAACAACTAGCGGACACGCTCGACCGATAGCAGCGAATTCTCCTAGCAGATCGCCGGGACCTCGGATGTCCAGCAGCGCTAGCTGACTCTCCGGAGCCCGAATGTCTGGTGGCACGAATGCGTTCCACCAGACAACCCTCCGGTGTTCCTGTTCGGCGGCGGATGACAGCGCATTACTGCCTTGCGGCAACGTCAAAGACTGCTCGTTACCCCTATTTCAAAGTGCAGCCGCCACGAGCGAACAGCTCGATGTGCTGTTGCCCAGGAATGCGATGACCTGTGTGCGGTAACAATCACGCGGGAGAGACGATGTTCAACATCTCGTTTGCGGCAGATCCAAGAGGGATGTTTGATGTGAATTTCCGATACCCGTACCGCACATGTCAGCTCATCCAGATTGCCTAGTAGTGACAGCATGTCTGACACACAATCGCAAGAGCTCCATCGATCGGCGAATGCCACCATGGAAGCTGTGGTGATTCCTGCGGTGCCGCATCGGTCGAAGAGATCTGCCCTATCGTGTTCCACCGATTGGCAGCGCAGGCAAAGCGCGGCATCTGGATCCATCGCATCTAGCCAATATCGTGGCTCTTCTACCACATAGTCACGTTGCGCCTGCCGGGCGTTGCTCCGTAGCAGAGCGGGGAGCAAGGTGGATTTTCCTAGACCGTAACCACCAGCAATAAGGATCCGTGCCTGGCGCGGTTCTGGGTCTGTGAGGGCGGGCATTTGCTCTATAAGGTCCTTAACGCCTTGCCAAACGCTGTCTTTGTACCTCGGCGATCGGCTGACGAGTTTGTAGGTCCGTCCGGTGGTGCTGCACCGGGTTGACTGCTGGATCGTTCGGACATTGTCGCCGACGGTGCTTGGGGATGGATCCGCTTCGCTGTCTGGGTGCGCTGGTGCCTGGACAGCGGGGTTGAACATCGTGACGGAGTCAAAATGGTGGTCTTTGTCCAGTACCTTGTCAAAGACCATCGCACAGGCCCGCATCAGCACTGGGGGCGCATTCACGGTGCTGGACAATGCTGCCGCCGCAATGGCGCGGGCAACGTCCAGGCGGACCTCGGCAACGATTCCCTGATCAACCAGATACTGCAAAACCCGTGCCGCACCCTTTGGTCGTGTTATGAGCGGCATCAACGTTCGCAGCTCAGGGGACAAGGCGGCGGTCAGCGGAAGAACGGGCAAAGCGGTGAGCGGATTCAGCACTTGTCTTCCAAAGGAGCAGCTTTCCCTAGCGGCACCCGGTCGCCGCTGAAACGACTCCAGCCTCCGGCCACCATTGTTGCTAATGAAGACCTCAAACTCGCTCAGGGCTACGGGCCAGGGCGCTGGCGGGCGCGCGTCACCGCACATTCCCACCAGCATGAGCACTAGATCATCAAGATCGAACATGTGTTGCGCGGCACGCTGAACCTCGGCGCGGTCTCGGGCCTGCTCAACCACCGCGTCCGGGACTAGGCTCCGGATTCGCTGAGCAGCCGGACTGCCCAGCGAAGAAGCGTCCAGCAAGTCATCGAACTCGTCACGCACGTGCACGCTGGGTTGTATGCCCTGGGATCCGGCAACGCACCGAAAGTCTCGATCGCTCATGGCAGTCACCTCTCCGTGCCATCGGGGTCTACAGGGTGCCGCTGAGCGGCGATGTCCTCGGCAAGCTTTTTGCGGATACGGCCAAGACGGCCTTCGGCTGCCTTGGCCGACAGGCCACTCAGCTCGGCGGCTTCTTTTTGGCTATGTCCATGCATCTGGTACCACAACACCTGATGCACCTGAGGGTCCTTGATCTTGGCCATGACATGCTTGATCTCATCAACCATGACAGCCTGAGACTCAGGGGCACGGCCGAAGGCCGGCTGGAAGACGGTCTTGACCATGGCTAGGTCTTCAGCAAGCCCTACCCCCCGTGCCAGCAGGTCCAAGTGCTTTTGCTTGCGCCAGCGGCGATACACCTTCTCAAACCCCAGCAGACAAGCACCGATGAAGTAGGTGTCGAGCGACGCCCCCCGCCTGGCGTCCCACTGATCAGCCTCCACCGTGCGGCGAAAGCGGGCTACCCCCTCATTCGCAAGATCAAAAACTATCTGATCGATATCGTCCTCAGTCCACGCCTGCCAGTCATCTCATTACTACGTATCAGCGGCATCGTCCGGGCGCCGCGTTGAGCCAAGGTCCGGTTGGCCTGATCACGCAGCGCGTTCACCTTGCCGAAGATCTCTCTCGAACGCACCCATTTGCCCAAGATGGGCAACCCATAGCCGATCAACCGGCCAGCCAGCCGCTTGAAACGCTCTTCCCGCCCCGCCGTCAGGTCCTCCCGCACCAGCGCCACGATCTTCTGATCGGCTTCCCGCCGGGCCTGGCGCTCGACGTCGCTGTCGCGCTCGACTCCAGAGGCGAGTTGCTCCTCAACCTCGGTGACCATTATCTCCAAGTACGGTGTGGCGTCCTGCACCAGCCGCGGATCCTCACTGCTGTCGGATTCAAGATCGGCGCACGCTGGACCGGCAGGCTCAGCGTCGAGCCCGCGTTGGTCTGGGCCGGGCTGTCCGAGATGAGCCATCGACATACCCGCTCCCCTCGGAGGGATAAGGGGCCGAGGACGCGCGCACGGCCCGAGACAGTTGGGGGTGTACGCCATGGCTATATGTGGCTGCGCAACGGTTCCCCTCGCTGTGGGGAGAAGAATTTTTCTCCAGACCTGAGCGAGGGCAACCACGCCGTGACCGCCTACACCTTCAGCGCACCACATCACCAAAGTGACAAATGAGGCTGGAGGACCACGATGCGAACCGACGATAGCGACGATCAACCCCCAGGCACCGAGGTTTCCCAACATCACAGGCCCACCCGCCACCCCCAGCAGGTGCGGCACGCTGCTCGCCATGCGAAGGACCCCACCCCCCGCTCCGCGCCCAAGGAAGAAAGCACGAAGGAGACCGCGATGTTCTCGGAACGCTCTTTGCTGGCACTGGTGTGCTCCGCCATGATCACCACCATCATGACCGGGCTGAGACTGGCCGACGACGCCTCCTGGCCCCAGGCCCTCAGCATCGGCCTGGGCGCGGGGGCGCCACGCTCATTGGAGTGATCACCCTGCTGAACCGCAGTAAGTAGCCGTGAACCCAACCGAGCGCCTGATCCGCGCCGGGCTGAATGACGAGAGCCTGCCGCCCGACGAACTCGCCGACTACATCACCGGCACCCACTTCAAGGAGTGGGCCGAGTTCGTCGCCCGCAACCAGCCACCGCGCTCAGGCTGATTCCCGCACAGAGGATCTTGGCTATGTCGATGAGTTGTGGATCTGGTTCAAAGTCCGTGAAGCGGGGGTGTGTCCAGGACGAGGGCGAGTGGGTCCGGGTGCGGGCGCGGACCCCGGCCGGGTCGGTCGCCTGCCCGGGGTGCGGGGCCGAGATAGCGCTCGGCTCCGGAAGGGCTGGCCAGCCGCCGCGACCTGCACGAGTTCACCCCCAAGGGCGCTGCCGCCAAGGCCCGGGCCCTGCGCCCGTCGCTGGCGAACATCGCCGCCCCGGCCGCCGGGCAGACCGGGATGCTGCTCGGCGAGCACAACCGGGTGGAGATGCGCGGCAGCTTCGAGGATGTCACGTTGGCCGTCATGGCGCCGCGCTCGGGCAAGACCACGGCGCTGGCGGTGCCGATGGCGCTGGAGGCCCCCCGGGCCGTTGCTGGTCACCTCCCGTAAGGCCGACGCCGTCTACACCGTCACCGCCTCCCCACGTAGCGCCATCGGCAAGCTGTGGGTGTTCGACCCCCAGCAGATCGCCTACGCCCCTCAGCGGTGGTGGTGGGACATGCTGGCCGGCGCCCGCACCGTCGAAGGCGCGCGGCGCCTTGCGGCTCACTTCGTCACCGCGTCGATCAGTGCGAGCAACCGCGGCGACTTCTGGTCGCTGGCGGCCGGCAACACCTTGACCGCGCTGTTCCACGCCGCCGCCGTCTCCGGGCGCACCATCATCGAGGTGCTGGAGTGGGTCAACAGCCCCGCCGAGCGGGAGCCCATCAACCTGTTGCGCGACGCTGGGGCGCACTCTCTGGCCGGGCAGCTCCAACGGACCATCCGCGGCGCGGTCGAGACCCGGGACGGCATCTACGAGACTGCCGGCCAGTGCGTGGCATGCCTGATGGACCCGGCCATCACCACCTGGATCATCCCCCGGCAGGAGCTGGACGCCTTCAACCTGCGGGAGTTCGTGCGCAGCCGCGACACGTTGTACCTGTTCTCCAAGAAGGGGCCCGGTTCGGCTGCGCCGCTGGTGGCGGCGCTCACCGACGCGGTGCTGCAGGCCGCCATCACCGCCGCCGAGCAAGACGGCGGACGTCTGGACCCGCCGCTGCTGCCGATCCTGGACGAAGCGGCGAACATCTGCCCCATCGAGGACCTGCCCGACCTGTACTCCTACCTGGGGTCGCTCGGCATCCCCCCTGGTGACGATCTTGCAGTCCTACCGGCAGGGGGTGCGGGTATGGGGCGAACCCGGGATGGACGCACTGTGGTCGGCGGCCACCATCAAGATCCTCGGTGCCGACCTGGACGACGCCGACTTCGCCGGGAAGTTCAGCCGCCTGATCGGCGTCCACAAGGTCGTCGAGACGAGCATGTCCCGCAGCCAGGGCGGCACCAGCGTCAGCTACAACCCGCGCAAGGAATCGATCTTCACCGCCGCCGACGTACGCGCGCTGCCCAAAGGCACCGCCCTGCTGCTGGCCACCGGAATCCGCGCGGCGGTGATCCGGCTGCGCCCCTGGTACAAGGAGCCGGGCGCCCGGCGGCTGTCGCAGGCCTCGCGCCGGGTCCAGCAACGCATCACCGACCGGGCCCGCGCGGCCGGGGGTGCGACCATCCCGCCGGACGACTCGCTCCCCTTTGATCCACGTTGAGGTAATCCGCCCACTGCCCTATGAGAAGGAGCCATCATGGCGGCCGATTTGGACCAGGCCTACGCCGGCCTGCTGCACGCTCTTTCCGACCACACCGCCCCCACCGGCGGGGGTGATCTTCCCCCGCCACCCGACTTCGCTGAGATCCATCTGAGGTTCGCCCAGCTCAAGACCGTACTGGGGTTCACGGCTCCGGACTGGAACACCATCAGCTCCGGCTTTCAGGACCTGCGCCTGCAGGTCGGCCTGCCGCCCACCCAGGCGGGCGCTCCCCCGGTGCTGCTGCACGCCGCCCACCGCCAGGAGCAGGAGCTGCTGCGCGGCCTGGACCCGGTGTGGGAGCGCTTCACGGTCCCGGCCGAAGCGCCGCGTACCGCCCAGCGCGACGAGCGGGAGATCCTGGGTGATCTGTATCCGGTGTGGGAGAGCTTCATGGTCCCAGCCGCAGCCCTGCGTGAGACTCACCGCCAGCTGGGCGAGCACCGCCAGGCTCCGCGATGGCAACGCATCGGCGAAGTGTGGGGCGCCTTCCGTCATCTGACCGACACGATCACCAAGGCCGCCGGCAGCTACACCCGCGAGCTCGTGACCGACGCCCGTGTCCAGGGCTTCTTCCAGACGGTCGGGCTGCGCGTCGCCGGGGTCATCGAGCAGCAGGCACGTTCGCTGCACCAGGCCATCACCAGCCCTGGCCAGGCGCAGGCCCGGCGGGCAGCCCTGAAACTCCAGCACCTCGCCGCCGATGTGGTCGCCCGCCTGCGCACCCATGCGAGCACTACAGGCCAGCAGGAGACCGGCCGGCGCCCCTCCCCCGCCGGCACCCGGGCGCAGGCGGCCGCCCTGCGCTCACCCCAGGCTCCGGCTGCGAACACCGCCCAGCATTCGGCGCGGCCACGGCCGCCGCAGGTACCACCACCCTCGTGGGGGACTCCCACCGGCCCACGACATTCCCGATGAACCAAAGAGAACATGACCACTGACATTTTCGAGCCTGAGCCCGCCCTCGCCGACCTCGGCGCCCGCCTCACCCGCCTGGAGGCGGCGCTAGGACGCCAGGCCGAGGAACTGGACGAGCTGCGCGAGCTCGCCGCCGCAGACACCGAGCCCGCCGACGACCACGCCACTGGGCAGGATCCGGCGGCCGAGCCTGGGCCGACCTTCCTGCTGCTGCTCGACGATGAGCAGCTCCTGGCCGAGCTGCCTCTGCTGGCCATGTGGGTGCACGAGATCCTGGTGCCGTACTACGTCATCGAGCCCACCCCCGGCCTGCCCTGGTGCCCCCAATGGTGGGAACACCCCGAGGCGCTGGCCCGGCTGCACGCGCTGTGGCTGGCCTGGCAGGAGCTCACCGACCCCGCCGCCGGTGGGTTCACCGGCGCCTCGATCTGGCATCGCGACCACCTCGACCCGGCCCTGGCCGTGCTGCGTGCCCCTGACGGGCCGCTGGCGGGATGCACCACCGATCCGCGACGCCCCCAGCACCGGCAACCTCCGGACACTCCTATCCAGCCCTATCCGGCGGTGGGTAAGCATTAGGCGGATGCGGTTCACTAGCGGATCGACTCTGCACTGCACTTCGACGCCCACAGAATCCTTCGCAGGTGCGACGGGCAGCGGACGCCCCCCCACGGGCGTGAGGAGGATTGATATCGCGGATGAGTCATCTAACAGGGGTACGGCTCACCCCCACGGGCGTGGGAGGACCCGTGCCCGGCCGTCGCGAAACTGCCCGCCTACGGCTCACCCCTACGGGCGTGGGGAGGACCGGGTGCTGCTCGCGGTCGGGCCGCCCGTCCCCGGCTCACCCCCACGGGCGTGGGGAGGACTCCTGGACGTCGATCTGGTCTTGCGCCTTGCCCGGCTCACCCCCACGGGCGTGGGGAGGACGTACACGGCAGACAGGCTCGCCGCCGTCCTGCCGGCTCACCCCCACGGGCGTGGGGAGGACCCGGAGCCGAGCACCGAAGCCGACCCGCCGAGCGGCTCACCCCCACGGGCGTGGGGAGGACCACCAGCGAGTGGCAGGTGTCCACCGTGCGGCCGGCTCACCCCCACGGGCGTGGGGAGGACGGTGCGTCGGGGTAGGTGGAGCCGCCGGGGAACGGCTCACCCCCACGGGCGTGGGGAGGACGCGCCGACCGTGATATCACCACGCGCGGCCAGCGGCTCACCCCCACGGGCGTGGGGAGGACAACGTGAACATGATCAGCGGCAAGTACTTCTGCGGCTCACCCCCACGGGCGTGGGGAGGACGGGCCGGCCACCGTGGTCGGACGCCCCGGCAGCGGCTCACCCCCACGGGCGTGGGGAGGACTGTCTCGTGCGAGAACTAGATGCTCTCGCCACCGGCTCACCCCCACGGGCGTGGGGAGGACGCCTGTCGCATGTGGACCGCCTGCATGATGGCCGGCTCACCCCCACGGGCGTGGGGAGGACCCTGATCAGGACACACATCCTGCCCCTTCAGCCGGCTCACCCCCACGGGCGTGGGGAGGACATCCCGGCCTTGTCGGATGCGGCCTGTTCTGCCGGCTCACCCCCACGGGCGTGGGGAGGACGGCGTCCGGCTTCAGGATGTGCGGCATGTTCTCGGCTCACCCCCACGGGCGTGGGGAGGACCCGAGATCCTGGAGCGCGCCGGAGTCGAGGACCGGCTCACCCCCACGGGCGTGGGGAGGACTACTGGCCGAACTGGTCGCGCAGAAGCAGGAGCGGCTCACCCCCACGGGCGTGGGGAGGACTCGGGGGCGTCCTCGCCGAGCAGCTTCATGAGCGGCTCACCCCCACGGGCGTGGGGAGGACTTGAGGATCCGGTCGGCGACGAACCGCATGTCCGGCTCACCCCCACGGGCGTGGGGAGGACCCCGTAATAACGCTCACCTCCGGCCCGCACTGCGGCTCACCCCCACGGGCGTGGGGAGGACTCGGGGGCGTCCTCGCCGAGCAGCTTCATGAGCGGCTCACCCCCACGGGCGTGGGGAGGACTGCTGCGCGGCCTGCGCGAGGCGCTGGAGGAGCGGCTCACCCCCACGGGCGTGGGGAGGACCCGGCTCAGAGACATTTCGCACGCGGGGTTGAAGGCTCACCCCCACGGGCGTGGGGAGGACGCCACCAGCGCCGCCGAGATCATGATGCCGCCGGCTCACCCCCACGGGCGTGGGGAGGACGCTTTCGACCCGGATAAGCGTGCCCGGGAACGCGGCTCACCCCCACGGGCGTGGGGAGGACGCACCCCGGAACAGGACCAGGGCCCGCCACGCCGGCTCACCCCCACGGGCGTGGGGAGGACACTTTCTGAGCTGCTATTTCACAATTGCACTTGAGGTTTCGGCGCTTCGGCTTTGTCATTCGACTCGGCTGCGGCGAACCTGATCAACTGTAGGCCGTCGAAGTCGATCACATGGCGGCGACGTTGGCCAGCGGTGCGCATTGTGCCTGTTCTGTATCAGCCGGGTGGATGAGGACCGCCAGGCCCTCGCCCACGCTGGCGCTGACCGCTGCCCAGAGTTCATCCCGCACCCGCGCCGATACGGTGCCGACGAAGAGACCGGGACAAGGCTCGATCAGCCAGCGGGATAGAGCACCTCCAACATGGTCAGGGATTGCAGTTGTCGAGATGGCAACCATCGAGGCCATCAGCTACTCCAAAGGGACGTCGGAGACCTCGAACCCGTAGTTCACTCCCGCCGGGAGTGGTCCTAGCTGCGGATCCCAAAGATGGACAAGATCACTGCTGCGATCGAGGGAGGGGACTCCGTCTTCGCTGGGATCGATCAGCGCCTGGATGTCGGAGACGATCTGCGGCATGAGCTTGAACGCCTTGAAATCCTCGCGGAGGCGTCTGCGAGCCTCCCGCTCGGGGTCTTCAGAGGCGTGCAGGGAGAAGGCGAGCGGAATGGTGATCCGTGCCTTGTAGATGTCGGCGACGTCATAGACGAACGCCATCTGTGTGCCGCTGTGTACGAAGCCCAGCGCCGGAGAGCAGCCGAGTGCCAGGACGGCCGCGTGAACGACGCCGTACATGCAGGAGTTGGCGCCCGAGAGCGCCTTGTTGACTGCGTCTTGGTCGTCCCAGGCTTCCGGGTCGTAGTTTCGTCTGAAACGTTGGATCTTGTACTTCGTCGCGAGCAACCGGTAGAGGGCTTTGACGCGTTGTCCTTCCAGTCCGCGAAGCTGGGCGAGAGACACTCCAGCCGGTGCAGAGGCAGCGCCGAAACGTGCCTCGTACATCCGTACCGCCACCTCTAGACGAGTCTTGTCGTCGGCCCACGCGCGTACTTGTTTCTCCAGCCACGCGGTGGTCAGCGAGGCAGGCAGGATGCCGGCGTAGCTTCGTACGCCGCCGGCACCGACGCACACCAGGGAGGTGCCATGTCGGGCGATCGTCGCCATGGCCGGCTGGGTGATCGAGGTACCTGGACCCAAGAGAATGCAGGCCAGGGCCGCTGTCGGGATGTAGACGCGGTCAGTTCCTTGGGAGGATTCCACTTGAGCGCAGATTCCGGTGTCGTCTTGGACGATCCGGACCGCCTCGGTGTAGAGGAAGGACAACGAGTCGGAGATCCGAGGCAGCATCGCGAGCGTGGGAGCGGCGAGTTTACGCCTGGCGGTGCTTGTCATCCCTGCATCAAGGCCAGGCTAAGGAGTCCGCAGCCGTACGTCTTGCCGCGGCCGATGCCTTGTAGCACGGCAGCTTGAACAGCCTCGGGGTTTGTCACGACCGCGCTGCCGTCGAAGCGGACGACAGCGTGCCGTACTGAGCCCTTCGCGCGGATGTCTCGCTGCGACTGGGAGACCACTGTAGAGACGGCCAGCCCGTGGGCGGTGGCACGCGACACCCACCATTCCTCAGCGGCAGGGCCTCGCAGCGCCTGGATCTTTCCCGCTTGGGGGCCGGCGTTCTTGCCGAGTCGCTTGGAGGGGTTGGCGGCGATCCGGTAGTGCACCGGTGTGCCTGGCTTGAGTCGCCCCAGCAGTGCGTCGAGCTCACGGAGGGCTAATTCGCCGTAGCCGTCGGGTAGGCGGGACAGATCCGGCTTCATCGTGGTCTGAACGAGAAGCTGGACCCCGTTGCGGATGTCTTCCAGACGGAACAGGACACCGGTCTGAGCACGGGCCCGATCACCCATGTCGTCGGGTACGAGCATCATCATCCGCTTGTGGAGCCGATCGGGGTCGGCGAGGTCATTGTTGACATCCCGTCGCCGCAGGTCGGGCAGGATCCGTACCAACCAGGCGGTCACGGCTCCTCCACGATGTAAGCGGTGAGACTGGTCCAGAACTTCTCGCCGGTTTGATACAGCTCTCGCGGAACGTTCCGGGTGTCGATGCTGACCGTCCGAGTGCGATAGCGGCGGTCGTACCGGTTGAAGCTCTCCGGTACGTCGGCCAGCTCGGCTACCGCGTCGGCCGCGTCCATGACGCCTTCGGAAGCGAACTCAGCCACCGGCTTGTCGTCTCCTCGAAGTCGACGGGAGAGCGGCACTCTGGTCTCCAGGTCTGCCACTGGGTCGTCGACCTGGCGCAGCAGGAGCGGCTGATCAGGTGGGCAAGACCGCCGTCCCAGGTAGGGCTGCCAGTGCGGCCGGCGTAGGGCATGGGCGAGCTCGTCCAGGCGCCGCTCGGGACCTTCGATAGCGACGGTGAAAACCGCGTCCGACAGGTACTGGCGTCGGGTGACCATCGTGGCGGTGTCTCGAGGCCGCTGTGTGCCGTCGGGCCGCGGAACCCCGCGAGGAAGCCCACCGCCGATGGTATGAAAGTCGACCATCTGGACACCGGGCCGATCGATGCGGATGGTGAAGCGCAGCGCTTGGTATGGCTGGAGAGATTGTCCTCGGCTCACTCCCTCAGCGGATGCGAGCAGGCCGATCAGGCCGGAACGGGTGGGGAAGCGCAGGCTGTCGCGCTGGGTGAAGGCACTGTGTTCTCCCCAGGATTGCATCGGGCCGGCCAGCCTCAGCACCAGTCCGCTCATGCCGAAGGCTCCCGGTGGGCCGCCGAGACCGCACCGTCGATCAACTCGGCGAACGAGTCCACCTGTGTCCCCAGCCCGCTCAGCGGCTTGTCATCGATGCAGGCGTATCCGCGGTGGACGACGCCGCTGCTCCCCCACAGCTTGTCCAGTCGCTCGGCATGGTGAGCCAGGTGCCGGCGGGAGGGTACGGCGATGCCCTGCTCCGGGCGGACGGGAGCCTCGAAAGCGGCGGCGAACGAGATCGGCCGGTCGCTGCGTACCGCGACGTGCACCAGGTCGGGCAGAGTATTGGCGGCCGATGAGGTCTGCTTCCCGGTGGGCAGCGAGGACACGAAGGCGCGCAGGAACTCGCCGGTGAGTTCGCGGGCCATCGCTGCGTCGCCACCGAGGTTTTTCACCAGGCCGGCCAAGTCGAGGCTGGCGTAGCGGTAGAACACTCCGGCGCTGAACTCGGCGCTGTTCATGTGGCCGCTGCCGACCGCGTCCTCGGGCAGGCAATCATCGACGGCGGTGAAGAAGTCGATTTCTGGAGCGACCTCGTGGGTGGTGAACGCATGCGCCACCTGGACCACACCGTCGACCCCGGCGCCGGGCAGCTCGGCGAGCATCCGGCCGAATAGGTTGATGACGCCGTTGCGTTCGGACAGCACGGCGGCGACCCGGTCGACGGGCAGGACCCCCTTGGGCTTCTTCTCGCCTACCGTGTTCTCGATCGCCTCGCGAAATTCCTCGGCCAGATCTGCCAGGGCGTCGAGGGCGGACTTGGGCAGGTACAGCAGTACCGACGTCCCCCCCTTGTCCTCCAGCTTCAGACCCTCCTTCTTGTTGGCCGACAGCGCGACCTGTGCTCCTGCCGCTAGGGCTGCGTCCTGGGCCCATCCACGCTCTTGGAGCCGGGCGGCGACTTCCGCGGGGACTCTTCGGGTGCGCACCGCAGGGTTGCCGATGGCCCGTTCGACGTCCAGGCGGACGGCACGCTTCCAGCACTGGCTGGAGACGCGGGTTCGGGTGGCTCCGCCGTAGACCAGGCTCTTGGGTGACCCGAGGTCGTCACGGTTGAGGTTGGCGAAGGGCACGGTCTGAAGCACGTGCACGTCGAGGTATCGGGGGGTGCTCACTGGTCCTCGCTGTCTGACTTTTCGTCGTTGGTGGTGTTGTTCATGGCGCGGTAGAAGTCCTGCAGCCAGCGTTTGGTGACCTCATCACGGCGGTGTTCCCACCAGCTGAGGTCGCACAGGAGTCGCCCCCAATCCGGTGAGATCTCCTTGGCGGCCAGTTGGCGGACAAGGCCGGGCAACTGCCGGTGAAGGCCGGCGATGTCTTGACGGCACAGCAGGTGCAGGCGGGCTTCTATGGTGTCGGGGTTCAGCTTCTTATCTTGGACAGCGAGCCCGAGCGTGTTGCCGATGGTCAGCTGAATTCGCTTGGGCTTTTCCTCGCTGTCCGCGATCGACGAAGGATCGGCAGGCTCGGGCTCGGGTTCTTTCTGGCCTCGGGCCGGCTGCGCGGCGATCAGTGCGGCGATCGAGTAGTAGGCGCTCTCGACCGCCGGCCTTGCCTGCGTCGGCAGCCATCGAGCGACGACCGCGTGGGATTTGCGGACCATCGCGTCGTTCACCGGTCGTCCCAGCCCTCGCCGCAGGGCGGAACGACGTCCCGGATCCCTGTTGACCTCTCGGCGGAGGTAGTCCACGTACTTGTCGGCCGTCTCGATCGACGGGATCTGGCTCACACGCGCTCCTTCGACTTCTTCGTTGTGCTCTTGCCGAATGGCGTCCGCGCTTTGAAGATCGAACTTCGTTTGAGCTCGACGGCTCGCTTGGCGCGTGGCAGCGAGCCCGCGTTGTTGGTCACCTCGTCATAGACGTCGAGCGCCAACCGCAGGAAGCGGTCGGCAGCGCTGCTGAAGTGGCGATCACGCACCCTGTCCCAGAAGATTCGTTCTGCACGCGCCCAGTAGCGGAACGAGCCCTGCGCGGGCCAGGGCCCCTCGGAGATGTCCTTGCGTTGCGGCTTGCCGTCCCCGTTGGACGGATCGTTGATCGCGGTCCAGGCCTCACGCAACGCCCACCGCAGCTGCTTCTCCATCCGCTCAGCCGTCTGGCGCATGTCGCTGATCCCTCGGGCGATCTCGGCCTGGTTAGCCAGGGCCAGCAGCGCCGGTGTCACTGCGACGGTCCACTCCTTGTCCCGCGTCTGGCCGTCCTGGTCGAAGCCGAAGGCTCGAGCCCGCAACACCGGTAGCAGCGTGCCACGCATGTCCTCTACCGCGGCCAGCACGACAGGTCGGCGGCGGTGGTCGTCGCCGGAGTCCTCCAGCAACAGGGAGTCGAAGTCTCGCCACAGGGCTCGACTGGCGTCGGCCTGGCGGGCGTAGAAGTCGCCGTCCTTGTTCTGCTGGTACACCAGGTACGGGTCTTCGGCCGGAAACTCTCGGTCTCGCCATGCCCAGGTGATCCACGCGTCGACCACCGCATCTCCGGAACGCTCCAACAGGACCGCATGCTGAAAGCGTCCGGTCAATAGCCCCCCGAGCCCGCTGGGACGCGGCGGTATGCCCAGCGGATCGGGAAGCTCGTCGGCCTCCCAGGGAGCGACGTCGTTGCCCTTGGTGTCGTAAAGGTAGGCCGGTGGAATCCCGGCGACCAGTGATTCAAAGATGGTGCGTCCCACCGGGTGAAAGGAGATCGTTCTGCGAAGCGGGCCGGCTTTGCTGTTTCCGCCTGAGGTAGTGCCGACGGTGCGAGGTGTGCACTGGCCCGAGGGGCCGTAGTAGAGCTGTGTCAACAGCTGAAAGACCGCTTCCCCAGCGGGCATCGGTCGCAGCTGGAGTGTGGTGGCGTGATCGAACCACACCTGATTGTTGCCGGCTGCCCTGGACATGATGAGCTTGTTGACACCCGAGCTGGTCTTGCACTGCTCGCGAAGCCGCGGATCCTGCAGCCACGGGCGCTGGGGGTCGAAGAGATCAAAACGCGCGGAGTATCGGGCGAAGTAGCCCTCCACCGCGTCTTCATCGAACTGGCCGTCTTCCAGGACCGTTGCCTGGCGTTCGCCCCACTCCTCAGCAGTCAGCGTCACGTCATCCAGGCCAGTGACCCGAGCTGCCATCACCGTAAGTACGCGCCACAGGCCGGACGCGCCCGGAGGCGGTGACGCCTCGATATCAGTGAGCTCGTGGGCCCGCTGGAACAGGGCCCGTAATCCGAGCTTCAGTCTCTTGTCGCCCGCTCTGACAGGCAACCAGGTACGGGTCAAAAGGTCATACGTCACCGCGCCCATCCCTTCTGTATCGCGGAGACCGGCTCAGCCGGCCGTAGGGGAAAGTCCGAAAGACCCAGGTCCTCGGAGAGCCACAGCGTCCGATCGCCGAGCAGCCCGGATGGCTGTTCACCGGACATGCGAACCAGAACGAGATTGCTGAGGTGCGGGTTGTCAGCCCAGGCCGGGGGTGCCGCGTTGTCAGCTGCCAGGCCGCGCAGCCAAGTGCCCGGTACCGGAATCGTGTTGCTCATCACGAGCCGGACTTGTTCCTTGGTGAACCACTTCTTGCCGGCCCTACCGCCTGCCTCCATGACAGGTAGCGGCCTGTCTGCGAGCATGAGTTGGCCGTCGACACCAACGGTGCAGCAGACGACTCTCCCAGAGTCGGCACCCAACCGCGTCGAGTACTCGTTCACGAAGTCATCCCCACTGAGCCGGCTCAGGTCGCCGACCCGGCCGGGCGCTGGAATGGCCGCCATCTGGGCGTACAGATCCTTCGTCTGCTCATCGGCCAGCCGAGCTACGTCGTCCTGGGTTATGGGGGAGGTTTCGTCACCGAAGTTCTCGTCGTATACCCGGTCGACCAGGCCCTGAATGGCACCAGGTATGGCCACCTCACCGCAGGGCAGAGCCGCCAGCTCATCGCGGGTACGGCGTAGCAGCGCCGTGGGATAGACAAAGGGCCAGCCGCGAGGCACGGCTAGTTCGCCATGCTCGTTGACGGGCGTCAACACCACCAATCGCATCATGTCCTTGGCCCACTCAGGCCGCCCATCGTCGTGCACGGGGTGGCGCTGGCATCGTCCGGCACGCTGTAGCAGCAAGGCGATCGGCGCCAGATCGCTGACGATGAT
The DNA here is from genome assembly GCF_049674955.1 of Sphaerisporangium viridialbum. Lineage (GTDB taxonomy): Bacteria > Actinomycetota > Actinomycetes > Streptosporangiales > Streptosporangiaceae > Sphaerisporangium > Sphaerisporangium viridialbum. The sequence goes on from NZ_CP187232.1 coordinate 6,333,933, forward strand.
GTCGAAGTCGAGGTCGAGGGACTGCTCGATCACCTGTGTCGCAATCAGGATGGCCGCCGGCGGCCTGCTGTCCCCGGCTTCTTTGCCGAACCAGCTCACCATCTCACTAGTGATCTGCTCCCGGCGGTGTGCCTCGAACCGGGAGTGCAACAACCTGATCGACGGGACAGGCCCGTCGGCGCTGTCCGCCGCCCGGATCCAGCTCGCCAGCTCGAGGTAGGTCCGCTGGGCCTCACCAACGGTGTTGCAGATGACCGCCGCGCAACCTCCATCACGGATCAGCGGAGAGAGAATCTCGCGGATGGCTGCGGACCGTTCAAGAGAACGATCAGAGGCCAGTTGGACATCACGCGTCGTGACATGCAGTGTTCGCTTCCTGCTGGCCACCTGTACGGGTTCGACCCCTCGCACGCTCGCGTAGATCCACCCCGGGTATGTCACCTCAGGAACCGAGAGATCACGACAACCGGCGCCTCTGAGATAGGCCTCGACGAGCCGACGTCCCACCGTGACCGGCAGCGTCGCCGAGAGCAACACGACCGGCACCTTCAGGGCGCCCAGCCACTCCAGCAGCGCCTTGAGGAGACCCTGCATGTAGGAGTCATAGGCATGGACCTCGTCTACGACCAGGACTTTCCCGACCAGCCCAAGCATCCGCAGTACGTTGTGCCGACCTCGCAGGACCGCCAGCAGCGCCTGATCGATGGTTCCCACGGCAAGGTTGGCGAGCAGCCCGCGTTTGCTCCCGCGCAGCCACCGGGTAGCCATGGGATCGCCAGTGAGGACGTTGACTCCTTCACCCTCGGGGGAGTAGGCGGAGTTCAACCACGCCAAGCCGTGCAGCAGCGTCAACGAGTCGGCACCGTTGGTCCGGCGCCTGCGGAAGTCGTCCACGCGCAGCAGCATCTGATCGGATGTGGCCATCGTCGGCAAACCGATGAAGTAACCCGGCATCCCGGCGGCCTCGCCCATCAGCCGGCCCGCGTGCAACGCAGCCTCGGTCTTACCTTCACCCATCGGCGCCATGATCAGCAGAAGGCCCGGGTCTCGATCAACAAGAGCGGGCAGACGCTCGCTGATGGACCGCTGTAGGTCGTTCGGTTCGAACGGGAAGTCATCGGCGAAATCACCCTGCTTGAAGGTCAGCCGCCCAAGACCCGCCTCCCCCAGGAGCTTTGCAGCCGCAGCCCGGCTACGGGCCAGGTGACGACCCAGATTTTCTGCATCACCGTGCTCCGGCAGACCAGCATCGATCCGCTCGCGGAGGAAGACATCCTGACTCACCAGCCAGTCGGCGAGAATTACGAGGCCACAGGCAAGGGCTGCACCCGCATCTGAGATCTTGAGCGGCGCCTCAGGGTGGCCGGTCAGCTTGTACACCAGGCCGGCGATGGCGTGGCGCTGCTCCTCCCATGCCCCCTCCCCCAGCGCGGGCAGAAAGCCCAATGGATCGCCGAACTCTCTGTGGTTGAACGAGAAGAACACACCGTGGTGGCCACCCAGCAGCTGGGCGACTCGGATGGCCGGGGATGACACCCTGCCAACCTTGTAGCCAAGGCCTGACAGCAACTGCCCCGACCACACATGCGCTGCGAACGCGTGGCCTGTCGGCTCGGCATCCACCGTCTCATAACCGACAAGTCGACTAAATCCACCGTCGCTCTGCGCCTGAAAACACGACATACATTTACATATGTCGTGAAGCCCAGCCCAAAATGCGAGCAACTGCCGTGCATGCAACTCATCGGTTCCCAGCTCGTTGGCAAGAGAGGCGCGTAAGCCCGGGGAGAGATACTGATCCCATAGGGCCTCTACTGCTGCCGCAGCGTCAAGAAGGTGGCAGACCAGCGGGTAGGGCTCCGGGAGCCCACGCGACTTGCCCCACACAGCCAGATCAAGAGCTGAGGAAGCTTTCACTCGCCCCCCTCTCGGCAACAAACCGGGTGATTTACCGTCAGATCATCGAACGAGACATCACTGTAGAGTTGCCGACCGACATTCTGTGACGGATTCGTTAACGTGAAAGCTCTTCTGAATTCAGTGCCCATCCGCGACGCCGATCCCAACCTCCAAAAAGTGGAGCCGGTGCTGTAACGTCGCAGGTCGCGAAGTGTCCTCCCCACGCTCGTGGGGGTGAGCCGCGAGGAGGGGGAGGAGGATCTGAATCCCAGGAGTCCTCCCCACGCTCGTGGGGGTGAGCCGACGAACACGGCGAACCTCCTTGAGCTGAGTGCGTCCTCCCCACGCTCGTGGGGGTGAGCCGGGGGCGCCGTCGTCGTCGACCAGGACGGTGTCGTCCTCCCCACGCTCGTGGGGGTGAGCCGTAAGGACCCGGCACGGTCAGGCTCGAACCCAAGTCCTCCCCACGCTCGTGGGGGTGAGCCAGGACGCCGGCCTCGGTTACGCCGTCCACGTAGGTCCTCCCCACGCTCGTGGGGGTGAGCCGAGCGACTCGCGCGCATACCCAAACTGCGCAAAGTCCTCCCCACGCTCGTGGGGGTGAGCCGTTAGTGGCCATGTCTGACTTACGCCCCGGCTCGTCCTCCCCACGCTCGTGGGGGTGAGCCGCTCGGGGTCGGCCGGCGGCGGGAGTTCCCCGAGTCCTCCCCACGCTCGTGGGGGTGAGCCGGTTCCGGTAGAACTCGGCGCGGTCCTCACGGGGTCCTCCCCACGCTCGTGGGGGTGAGCCGTCTTATCTCTCCCTCTTGTTCATCGGGTACCGGTCCTCCCCACGCTCGTGGGGGTGAGCCGCCGTCAGGTTCGGCGCCGACCTGGGGCAGGTGGTCCTCCCCACGCTCGTGGGGGTGAGCCGACTATGTTGGACGGAGGGCCGCCCCCTTCCCTGTCCTCCCCACGCTCGTGGGGGTGAGCCTCCCGGATCATCCACGCGTGCTCATAGACCGTCGTCCTCCCCACGCTCGTGGGGGTGAGCCGATCCTGTTCGTTCAGGTGGTGGAGCTCGCGGCGTCCTCCCCACGCTCGTGGGGGTGAGCCTCAACGCCCGGCAGGTCGTCCCACCCGGTGAGGGTCCTCCCCACGCTCGTGGGGGTGAGCCGGTCGCCAACAGCAACGCGACCGTTGACGTCCGGTCCTCCCCACGCCCGTGGGGGTGAGCCGGGAGCGCCACCTCTCGCATGTGTGGTGTGAGCGTCCTCCCCACGCCCGTGGGGGTGAGCCGTTGAACGCCACGTGCGGCTGGTCCATCTGGTCGTCCTCCCCACGCCCGTGGGGGTGAGCCGGCGCCGTCCGGCGTGGGGTGGCGCTCGATCAGGTCCTCCCCACGCCCGTGGGGGTGAGCCGTACGCGACCGCGAGTCCGCCGCCGATCGCGAGGTCCTCCCCACGCCCGTGGGGGTGAGCCGGCGACGGAGCTTGAGCGGAAGCGGGCGGATCTGTCCTCCCCACGCCCGTGGGGGTGAGCCGAGGGCGTCGTCTACTTGTGGCCGTGCGAGGTCGTCCTCCCCATGCCCGTGGGGGTGAGCCCACCGCATGTACTCCGACCGCGAGCTGGGCGCGTCCTCCCCACGCCCGTGGGGGTCAGCCCGAAAGCGTAAGCACCGACCGTGGCGCGGCTGTCGTCCTCCCCACGCCCGTGGGGGTCAGCCCGAAAGCGTAAGCACCGACCGTGGCGCGGCTGTCGTCCTCCCCACGCCCGTGGGGGTGAGCCGACCTCGCCGTACTCGACGAGGTCGCCGCCAACGTCCTCCCCACTTCCGTGGGGGTGAGCCAGAACCCGATCTTCGCGGCTGATGCCTATGTGAGTCCTCCCCACGCCCGTGGAGGTGAGCCGGTCTTAGGCCCAGTCCTGGAGACACGGCCGAAGTCCTCCCCACGCCCGTGGGGGTGAGTCGTCGGCGCGGTTGCGGGAGATGACGCGGCTGATGTCCTCCCCACGCCCGTGGGGGTGAGCCGAAGGGCTCGAACCTCGGAGCGGCTGAGGTCTAGTCCTCCCCACGCCCGTGGGGGTGAGCCGACCAGCCAGGCCGTCCTCGTGTACGGGCAGGAGTCCTCCCCACGCCCGTGGGGGTGAGCCGGGTACGAAGCGCTGAACGTGATGCCGTTGTCGGTCCTCCCCACGCCCGTGGGGGTGAGCCGGTGGGAGAGGCTCTCAATCCCCCAAAGGCGTTGTCCTCCCCACGCCCGTGGGGGTGAGCCAGTACGGAACCTGTCAATTTGATCAAGGCAGCTGAGATGGTCTAATTCTGTGTCAGCTTTTCTTGTTCGTCCTTGTGGTCGAGGTTGTTGGGCTTGTTGATCCATGCCGGTCCGGGAAGGTCGGGCGGGGTGGGCATGCCGCCGGAGGCGAACCGCTCGGGATGGGTGGCCTGGGCGGCGACCAGGATGCGGGCGCGCCGATCGCGGACGATGTCGGCCTGGCCGTAGTGCACGTCGGCGGGATGGTGGTAGCCGATCCCGGAGTGGTAGTGATCGTGGTTGTACCAGGCGTAGAACTCCTGGCAGAAGACGCGAGCGTCCTGGATCGAGCCGAAGTGGCCGGGGAAGGCCGGGCAGTACTTCAGCGTCTTGAAGCTCGCTTCGACGTGCGGGTTGTCGTTGCTTGTCTTGGGACGGCTGTGCGACTTGGCCACGCCCAGGTCGATGAGCAATTCGGCGACGGTCTTGGACTTCATCGACGAGCCGCGGTCGGCGTGCAGGGTGAGCGTGCCGGGGTCGATGGCCTGCTTGGCCGCCGTGGCCTTGATGAGCCGCTTGGCCAGCTCGGCCGACTCGCGAGAGGCGACCATCCAGCCGACGACGCAGCGACTGTAGATGTCGATGATCGTGTACAGGTGGTACCAGACGCCTTTGCCCGGGCCGCGCAGCTTGGTGATGTCCCAGGCCCACACCCGGTTGGGCGCCTCAGCGAACAGCTCGGGAATCGTCTTGGGCGGATGGGTGGCGTGACGTCGCCGATCACGGCCGACCTCGCCGTGCTCGCGCAAGATCCGGTACATCGTGGACTCAGAGGCCAGGTAGGTGCCCTCGTCCAGCAACGTGAAGTACGCCGTGGCCGGCGCCGCGTCGGCGAACCGCTCGTTGAGTACGGTGCGGACGTGGTCGCGCTCGCCCTGCGATAGCGCCGCGGGATGTGGCTTGCGTGGGGTGAGCGGGCGCGTGGGAGCGGGGCTCCTGCGGTTCTTGCGGTACCAGTTGGCCTGTGGCACCCCGGCCGCCGCACATGCCTTGCGACGCCCGAGCAGCGGGGTCAACTCCTCGATCGCCTCGGCTTGGGCGGCGTCGATGAGCTCGGTCACTGCTCGCCCCGACTCGTCGAACTCTCGCTGCCGGTGGCGAGCTGATCCAGCAGCGCGAAGAGCTTTCCCTGCACCTCGATCACCTGGCGGGTCTTGCCGAGTTCGGCACGCAGCCGCTCGACCTCCCCCTCCAGCTCCCCGATCTTCTTATCGCGCGGGTCGGCTTTGGGGCGACCGACCGGCCGGGCCAGCGCCTCGGCCGCGCCGTGGTCTCGGGCCGTCCTCCAGCTGGAGATCAGCGATGAGTACAGGCCCTCCCTGCGCATCAGCGCGCCTTTGCCGGCCTTGTCGAGCTGGTCGTACTCCTCCAGGATCCGGGCCTTGTACGCCGCCGAGTACCGGCGGACCGCTGCACGCTCACGCACCTGCGGGTCAGGGATCTGCGGATCCGATTTGCCTGCTCCCACGAAGGGATGTCTCCTTCCCCGCCCTCAGCACAGAGTTTTATGCCTGTTTGCTACCTCTGTCTAGTTTGGCAGGGAGGGGTACGCAGTCCTGGAGGTGCGCAAAGTTCACCGTCCTCCCCACGCCCGTGGGGGTGAGCCGGGACACCATGCCGAAGATCGAGATCAGCAGCCGTCCTCCCCACGCCCGTGGGGGTGAGCCGCCCGCGAGCACTTCGAGCGCATCGCACACGACGTCCTCCCCACGCCCGTGGGGGTGAGCCGACCCGCGCGATCCATCGGCACAGCTGACTCCAGTCCTCCCCACGCTCGATGGGCTGTGCCGACGTTCGGTGCAGAACGGTCAGCGCCTGGGCATCGATGTCCGCTCCGGATGGCCTCCACTCCCAGTCCCTGCGGCGAATCGGCGGGCGAGCTGATAATGGCGTCCCGCTGCGTCGCCTGGAGGGGCAGGGGCAGCGGACACGCGGCCTCCTGTAGTTCACCTGTCATCGGGGGCGTCGCCGAGCCGCCTTGTCTGGTGCGGGAGGGCGGCTGGGCTCCGGCTGAGTCCTGGGGCTGGGCTGGGCGACCGGGGTGGTCGTTGACTTGGCGCGAGCCGCTGCGGCTCGGGGACTTTGCGCCGGGGCCGCATGTCCGACGAGCAGGTCGCGTACCCACGGCTCAAGGCCGTGGTCGACAGACACCAGGGGTCCCAGCACTGCGGCGACCACTTCCTTATCGCCGTGGAACCCCGCGACGCTGATCGCGATGTTGTCTGCGGGGTCGAGCCGGGACCAGGCGATGTGGAAGCCGGCGTCGGCGGCGAGTTGGCCGAGGAAGGCCCGCTGCGCGCGCCCGTTGCCCTCCCGGAACGGGTGCACGGCGTTGATCTCGGAGTAGTAGTGGGCCAGTCCGGACACGAAAGTCGATTGGTCGGTTCCGCGTAGCCAGTCGTCGCCGGCCAGGTCGGAAAACACCTTGGCCGCGTACTCTTCGATGAACTGTGGCAGGCAGAACACGTCGTGCTTGGCGATCGCCGCGGTGCGGATCTGGCCGGCCCACGGGTAGATGTCTGAGAACAGGTGCTGGTGGACCTGCTGTAGGTGGGTCAGGTTGTAGCGGCCCTCGATCCGGATGATGCCGAGGTTGATCTCAAGGTTGCGGATCAACGCTACGTCGGCCTCGGCTTGCCGCAGTTGCTCGGGGTCGGTGATGCCGAGTTTGTTGCGCAGCACCCCGCTGGCGGGGTCGAGGTAGGGATCAACCGTGTTTCCGCCGGTGGGCCCAGGTCCGGTCGGGCTCGTCATGCCCGGTGGCGCTCCAGCAGCTTTCCCACCGCCTGGTCGCCGGTCAGTTCGCCGGCGGCCACCTGCCTCATCAGGGCGAGCGCTATCTCGCTGGGCTCGACGCCCTCCAGGCGTTGGGTCGCGATGGCCTCGGCCATAGCCCGTTCGGTGAGTTCCTCATCGCGTTCCGGCATGTCGGTTCCTCCCGCTCTCTAACGAGGCTAACGCGATCTCAGCTGCTTTTGGCCGGGTCGCTTCGCATGGCTACGGCATGGGCTCGATGGCAATGTCCGGCCATAAGGCACGCAGAGGGTAAGGCTCGCTGGTGAGGACTGGCCAGCCGCGCGTCTTGGCGGCGTGCACGACCGAGGCCGCGGTGAGCGCGGCCGGAGCGGCGCCCCCGGCGGGACGAAGCGTGTCGGCAAGGCCGGCAGCGGTCTGTGCGGTGAGGTCACCGGTGGTGATGGTGACGGGCACGTCACGCAGCAGCACATCGACGATGTCCCGGTCATGTTCGGGGATCTGCGCTAGGGCGGCGGCGAGCGCCGGAATAGGCACGACCAGCACGATGTGGTCTTCGACGCTGGACCATACGACGGCCTCGATGTATGGAGAGCGCCGGATGAACCCGTAAATGGCGATGGTGTCAAGGACTCTGCCGCCGATCACTCAGCGGCCGGGGTGCCAAAGCTAGCGGCGAAGACGCGGGCGCGGGCCACCAGCTCCGCGTCGGGCCCACCGCCGAAGAGCTCGCGTAGACGCGCCAGAGCAGCGTCACGTACCTCGTCGGTGTAGGAGACCTGCGCCGTGGCGTTCATGCCCACCAGGGTACCGCTAGCAGAACTGGCCGCTCCAGAGGATGAGCCACGTGGCTGACAGGAAGCCTATCGACTCCTCGTCCGAGGCGGCTGGTTCCGCGCCGCCGCATTTCGCGCCGATGGCGGATTTGCGCTGTTGGATCGTTCGGAGGGGGCGGTCACCGACTTGGGCCGTGCGGCTGCGGCGCGAGTGCGGCCTTCCGCGGGCCGTGCGGAGCGGCTCCGTCCATCGTCGGGAAGGCGCCCGAGCCGGCGGGCCGCTGTTTCGTACACCTCCTTGCCGGCGCGCGGCCCCACGGCCACGACATGGATGATTGGCTGGCGGCCTCCATCGGGGGGCGGAAGCTCCCGGTAGACGATCCGCCATGAGTCGCCGTGTCGTCCCCCGTTTCGCTGACGCTCCTGCAAGGTGCTGAAGTAGAGCCGTCTGCAGTTCCGCAAATCCATGCCGACCAGGTTGTCCAGTGCCTGCCCCCGCTCACGCCCGAGGACCAGGTCGCGGATCATCAAGATGCCTGCTCGCGGTGGTGGCGAGTCGGCAGGGCCCGATGGTTCCACCAGCGCACCCGCCTCGCCCGCCGATGACCAAATCACAATCTCCGACTGCCGTACTAGAGGCGACGCTCCGCCGTCGACGTCTTCCACCAGTTGAACGACGGTTTTTGACGTACCAGGGCTCCTGGCCTGCCCGGAACCCTGCGCTTCCTCTACCTGATGAATGCGCCCTGCCTTCCTGGCGCCCGGCCGGAGTAGTCGGCATTCGAGTCTGGCAGACGCGGGCCGCCGCGCCAGGTCGTTCGTTCTCGCGCGCTCGTTCCTCGCCCGCTGCGAGCGCTGCACCCGGTGCTACCGCGGCCGTCGCCCGCCCGAGCGGCTCGTGCCGACATGCGGCATGCCGAGCCGCCCGCAGGAGGCATCCATGCACGTCATCGTCACCGCCAGCCGCGACTGCACCGAGCCGCCGCGCCTTCCGCCCTGGCCCAGCTCACCGAGGAGCCAGCCCCGCACATCCCGGTGCATGGCAGCGCGAAGCGCCGACGTCGCTACCGCCCGACTGGCCGAGAGCCTGGGGTGGAAGACCGAGCTCCGCGAAGCCGACCGGCAGACGCCGTGCGTCCCGTCGAACAACCACCGAGGCAGCAAGCGCGGCGCCGATGGAACCTTCTACTGCCCATCCGCCGGTGTGCGCCGCAGTCGGGAGATGGCCGAGTCGGCGCAGACCTCGTTCTGGCCTTCTTCCTCGCCTGGCCAACCGCGGCGCGTGGGACATGGTCCGTCGATCCTGGGCCGCCGGGCTTCCCTAACGTCCCGACCGGCAGCAGCCCGGTTCCGGGAGCAGACCGTCCTTCGGGCCGTGGTTTTGCGCTCGTAGCCTCGCGGGCGCGGTCGTCCACGCAACCGGTGCTCTCGCTCCGCTCACCCGGCCCGGTCGGATCTTCCGTCCTTCGTCAGGAAGATCCGACCAGGACCGGGACGCCCGGTATGCGTTCCCTCCCTTACTCGCCCACGTACGGCCTCGCATCAAAACCACCGTCCAGCTAGGAGGCCGATCGTGCAGACCCCGCACCACCCCGACCAGATCAGCGTCAAGGTCTTCCATAACCTGATGTTCATCCAGTTCTCGGCGACCCGGCCCTACCCCGGCGAGTACCTGGCCGGTGATCCGATCGTGCAGGTCTTCGCCACCACCGCACCGGCGGGCAGCGACTCGTGCGCGGTGTGCGAGGAGGTGTTCCATCTGCTGAACGTGGGAGACGACCCCACGTTCGGGACGCCCGACGCGCGGGCCATCGCCTACCGCGCTCGTGGCAACCGGAGCCTGTCGGTCAGCGACCTCGTCTGCGTCGGCGACGCCTGGTACGCCTGCGCCTCAACCGGATTCGATCCCGTGCCCGAGCCGCGCATCGTGTCCGGCGGCTGGGCCGGGAGTACCCCGCACACCGGAGTCGACCTTCCCGAATCCACTGGAGCCTCCGCCCCGGCCGTCTGACGCACCACCTGTCTCCTCTCGTCGAAAGGATTGCTTCGCCATGCCTCACATGCTGGGCACTCGGGCTTGGGTCACCGCCGCGTCCTTGTAGGGCTGCCCGGGGCACACCCGCCCGCCCGGCCGTCATGCTCTTCACACCGCCAAGCGTCGCGGCGGATGTGGCAGCGGGCCTTCCGGCGTGATCGCGACGACCGCTAGAAGGTGAGCTGTCTGGGCTGGGGCGTCGCTCTTCCCTATCTCTCTTGCCTGTGGCTGCCGCGTGGCCACGTCCACCGTCGAATGGAGCACCCACTCTCGGCGGCCTGACGTGGTACCAGTTCGCGGCCGACGACCAATCAGTCCGGATCCGGATCACGTGGATGGCGGCTACCGGGGCCGTTGGCAGGCCGGTGTTACTCCAGGCGAGCGGTCATCCGGCTATAGCTATCCTCAGCAGCGCTCGCTGGCCTAGCCGCTATAGACGCGGCCATCGCCGACTCGCCCGTCCAAAATCCGTCATCCCGAACGTTGTCGACCCTTAAGCGGCGATTCCGGCAGCCGGGCCCCAGGCGAGTGGGGCCGCCAGGTCAAGCCTGAGACGCTCCCTCGATCGCGATCACGCTACCGTGGGATGCGTTGTCTGAGCAGCACCGTCCCAAGGTCACTGCTAGCCGCGCGCCACAGGCCGGCTACCGGGGAGAACCGGTGCCCGGTTTGGCCCCCTTCCTTCCGCCCGGAGCCTTGGGACTGTTGGCCCTTGACTGAGGTAAGGCTGGCTTCCGGCCCACGCCAAGAACTAGCGTCCACGCGTTACCGGTACCGGTTTCGGCCGGACTCGCACAGGACATCTCGACGAGCGAGGCGTGCAGGCGTGGGCCGGCTTGTTGTGATCCTGGCGTCGCGGGACGAAGAGGTGTGTGTGGCCGGGAGCGGCTGGCGTGGTGGGAGTCCACTCGCGTGAGCTGCGGATGTCCCACCACGCTCGTTGGCGGAGGCGGACACGCCTCCGACGCTCTTCGATGGTGCGCCCGGGTTCATCACCGGGGAGTGGTCATGACGGGTCGTTTCGGCGAGGCGGCCACCATCGGCGCAGCGGCGGCCGGTGGGCACCCCGCGGCGGAGCCGAGACAACACTCAGATGATGAGGTCGGTCGTCACGTTGCGGTGGCTGATCACGATGGCGGTGTCTGCCCGCAGGATCGCCTCCGGAGTTTCTGATGTGGATTTTCACCCGCCTGTGCTGGTGGGGTCTGTCTGCTCCCTGATCCCGGCTTTGCAGTCTGCGCCGCACTGGCCGTAGCCGCAACCGGGTTTTCGCTGCGCTCATCCCCGGCCGGCCAGAGATCTTTTCCTCCTTCGTCGGAAAACATCGTGGCGGCCAGGGACCTCCCGGTTGCGGCCCGGCGGGCGTGCGTCGCGGGCGCCTGCTGCCGGGAAGGGGCAGACAACCCCAGGCCGCCAGCACGGCGGCCGACCCACCCCGGCAGGAACCGGGAGGATCCCATGAACAGCCAGATCTCCGCTCACATCGTCGGCCACCTCATCGCCGCGCCCCGCACGTTCTCCCTGCGCGAGGGGGTCGGCTGCGACCTGCGGGTCCTGGTCACCCGCCGCTTCTACAACTCCTTCGGCATCCCGACCACCGCCGAGACCCGCGTCAAGGTCGTCACCTACGACACGGTGCTGTCCGAGCGCCTGCTCCGGGAGTACAAGATGGGCGACTTCGTGGAGATCGTCGCCGACAACGTCCGGGTCGAGAAGTCCTGGCAGAACAAGCAGGGCGAGTGGATCTCCGGCAGCGCCGTCTTCACCCTGGAGAAGATCCGCCACGTCTCGGTCGAGACCGGCGAAGTTCTCGCCGGCGTCGGCGTCGCTTCCTGACCAGCCTTGGCCCCGGGCGACCGCGGTCGCCCGGGGCGGGCGGTCCCCCTTCTCTGCGGCCCGGTGCGCTTGAGGCACCGGGCCGTTTCTCCTGCCGCTGCGGCTCTGTCCGTGCGCCGTTTCGTGTCTGGAAGGACATCGCTGTGAATCTGCCCGACAAGCTCGTCATCGCCCGCCCGTCCGATGCCGTCGCCGCCACTCCCTACCTGCTGGGCTTCCACCCCCACGATTCTTTGGTGGTCCTCGGCTTCGGTGCTGGGCGCAGCTTCGCGTTCCGCCTGGACCTGGTGAGCCGCGAGCACTACAGCGACCTGCTGATGCGGTTGTTCGGTCTCCTGATCCGCAACGAGGCCGACGCCGTGATCCTGCTCGGCTACGGCCCACGGGAGACGGTGGTTCCCCTGCTGGCCGAGGTTCAGGACGCGCTGCAGGACATCGTCACCGTCAACGACGTCTTGCGCGTGGACAGGGGCCGGTGGTGGTCCCTGATGTGCACCACCCTGGAGTACTGCCCTCCGGAGGGAACCCCCTACGACATCGCGACCTCCCACCTCGCCGCCCAGGCCACCTTCGCCGGGCTGGTCGCCTACGGCAGTCGCGAGGAGATGACGGCGATGGTGGCGCCGGTCGCTGAACAGGATCAGGTGTGGATGGTGGCCGAGACCGAACGCGCCGAGCAAGAACTGCTCGGCATGGGACCAGGCTCCCGACTGCTGGTCGAGCAGGGGCTACCGCTGGTCCGCTCGCTCATCGGCCAGGACCGCAGGCTCACCGATCATGAGGTGGCACGGTTGTCGATCGTCCTCACCCACCTTCGGGTGCGCGACGAGGCATGGACCCGGATCGCCGCCCTGGATCCGCAACAACAACTGCGGCTGTGGCAGGACGTGACCCGCCGCGCGGTCGGTGCGTACGCCGCCGCGCCTGCGGCGCTGCTGGGCTTCCTCGCCTACATCGCCGGCAACGGGACCCTGGCAAGGATCGCGCTCGACCGGTGCCGCCAAGTCACGCCGTCCTACTCCATGGCCGCGCTCATCCAGGCCTGCCTCAACCTCGGCATCCCGCCGGAGACCGTACGCGACAAGATCCGCGACACCCATGACATGCTCCCCCAGGCGTGGGGGGACTCCGCGGAGCACGTCTGACAGCCCGCGCCGGGGTGGCGGTGTTCCCCCGCTACCCCGGCCGGTCGGCCGTACGGCGGTGACAACATATCGCCGTCGACCACGGGGACCACCGGCGTCGCGAACCAACCGGAAGCCCCGGGCAAGGAGTGTTGCCGATCGGCGCGGAGACCGGATGGGCAGGGGGTCGAGCGTCGCGTTGTCGTGAGTCGGGCTCCCCCACGGCATTCCAGCGCCCGCAGCGCAGCAGACCCACCCGCGCCGCGCAACCTGCCTCAAGGCCCGCCACCGAAGCGCGGGTCCGTACCGACTCCGGAGTCCCAAGATCTTTCTCCTTCGTCCGAAACATCTTGGGACTCCTGGCGTGGAAGTTGCGCGACACGGCCGGGCCCGCTGGGGCCGAGGCACAGGAACACCGCACGGGAGCCCTCCGGCTCCCGCCTCAGGACGGAGCCCGACCGTGAACCAGCCCATCCTTCAGACCTCTGCCCCGCGAACCGCCGAGCGTCCCGCGTGGCTCTCCACTCCCGGGGAGCTGGAGGCTCCCGTGGAGGGGCAGGCAACCGATCGCGGCGCGCAGGACCCGTGGTACCCGCAGGTGGCGGTGTGGATGGCTGATGCCGAGGCCGCAGCCCGCGAACTGCCCGAGGAGCTGGACGCCCGCTGGTGAGCGGGTGGGGCGGGGGCCGTAGCCCCCGCCCCACCCATCAGAACTGGTCGCCTGACGCGCTCGCGTAGGTGTCCGGCCCATCATCCGCGGCGAACTGCCAGCCGTAAGGGAGCAGGGGTGCCGCTCCTGCGTCTGCCTCCCCTTCGGCGCGGACCTCACCGTCGTGGCCGTCCGCTGTGTCTTCTGATCGTTCATCTTTCTGGTCACCGGGATCGTCCCCGGGGACGCTGTTGGCCATGGCCCTGACGACCGGGACGCTCAACCCGCACAGTTCGGCGATCTCCGCGTTGGTCTGATCGAGCTGGCGCAGTGCGCGGATCGCGTCGCCGGCCTCGGCGTCAGCTTGACGTGCCTCACGCTCGGCGTCGTCAAGGATCTTCTTGGCCCTGTGGTTGGCCTCCTGTCTCATGTGCTCCGCCCGTCCCGATCCCTCGAAGAAGTCCGCGAGCGCCGCTTCGATCTTTCGCTCGCGCATCAGCCGTTCGGCATCCCTGGCCGCCTTGGCCTCCCGCGCCTTCCTCAGCGCGGCAGCCCGGCGGGAAGTCGTTCGTTGTCCCAATCACGCACCTCGCATTCTACGTTGGCTAAACACAGGCAATACTTTAAACTCATGTGTATGGGAGCTGTCAAGGCAGGGCCTCACCAGGCCGGCCACCTCACGCCGTGCGAACCCGCACGCCAGCCCCATCACGCCTTCTCGCGCTCACTCGCGCCCCGCCGCCGCCCCTCCTCACGCCCACTCTCGCTTCCGCACTGCTCACCTGCCGTTCCGGCAGTTCTGCTCCCATCAGCCCTAAAGCCAACAAGACACCTCTTGCACCTCCAGCAAGATCGTTCGCCTGGCGGCGGGAACCGGTGTCGTGGCGACGCCCCGGACGGCCCGTTTCGAGGGGTCTCAGACCATTGCCGACCCGGCGTTCTGGAGCGCCGGACGCCCTCCACCAGGATCGTTCGAAGGGGACCAACCGACTTTTCCGCGGGGACTTGTAGCCGTCGGTCGGGCGTCCTGCGGTGCGCTGTTGTGGCGAGGTGGTCGCGTTGATGACCATCCACAAACTCACGGCCGGCGACGGCTACACGTACCTGACCAGGCAGGTCGCGGGCGGCGACGTGCAGTGGGAACAGGGCCAGGCCGCAGCCGAGTACTACACCGCCAAGGGCAACCCCCCGGGCAGATGGATGGGGCGCGGCGCCTGTCTGCTGGGCCTGGAAGGTGAGCAGGTCACTGAGGATCAGATGAAGGCCCTGTTCGGGGCCGGGATGCATCCTCGTGCGGACGCCATCGTGTCCGAGTATCTCGCCGAGAACTTCAGGGCTGGCGTAACCGAACGGCAGTTCGATGCGCTCCAGGAAGGAGCGATCCGTGCGGCGACGCTGGGCCTGCGGTTTCCGGTCTACACGCCGCTGGAGCACTTCAAGACCCGGGTCCACAGGCGCCTAGAGGTGATCGAGCAGGAGACCGGACGGCCGGCTACCGCGACCGATGTCAAGCGCGTCCAGGCAGAAGAATCCCGGCGGGCCAGGGCGGCGGTGGCGGGCTTCGACGTGGTCTTCGCGCCGGTCAAGTCCGCCGCTCTGCTGTGGGCGCTGGATCCTCGCCCGGGGGTACGGCAGGCGGTCCGGCAAGCCCATGAGGCCGCGCGGGACGCCGCGCTGGACATGCTGGAGCAGCACGCCGCGTTCACCCGCACCGGCAAGGGCGGCATCGCCCAGATCGAGACCAACGGCCTGATCGCTGCCGTCTTCGACCACTACGACAGCCGGGCCGGCGACCCCAACCTGCACACCCACGTCGCCATCTCCAGCAAGATCCAGGGCGTCGACGGCAAGTGGCGCAGCCTGGACGCCCGCGCGCTCTACCGGGTCACCGTCGCGGCCAGCGAGTTCTACAACACCGCGTTCGAAACCCAGCTCCAGCAGCGCATCCCGGTCACCTTCACCGAGCGATCCGACACCCGCGACGAGCGAGAGCCGATCCGGGAGATCACCGGGATTCCGCTGGGCTTCATCGAGTTCTTCTCGTCCCGGCGTACCGATATCGAGGCGCGGTACGAGCAGCTGTTGCGCCAGTTCCGCCGCGCACACGGCTACGACCCGAACAGGCAGGTCGCCCACCAGCTCGCCCGGCAGGCCAACCTCGAAACCCGCGACGCCAAGAAGACCGCGCGCTCGCTTGCGGAGATGCGCACCGACTGGACGCAGTCCTTCACCGAACGGTTCGGTGTGGAGGCGATCGGCCGCCTCATGGGCGCCGTCCCCGACGGCCTCCCCCTCGTGCGTGAACCCTGTGCCGAGGTCGACCTCGCGGCAATGGCGAGCCAAGTCGTGGCGGGCGTATCCGAAATGCGCTCCACCTGGACCGTGTGGAATCTGCGCGCCGAAGCCGAACGGCTGGCCCGCTGCGAGCTGGTCTTCGACTCTCCCGATCAGCACTATGCGACAGTCGCCCGCATCGTTGAGGCGTGCCTGTCGCCGGCGTTGTCGGTGACCGTTGACGGGCCCGGTCTACTGTCTGAGCCGGAGGTGTTGCAGCGGTCCGACGGGTCGTCGGTGTTCGTCGAACATGCCTCCGCGCGGTTCACCAGCGGCCTCATCCTGGACGCCGAAGACCGCTTGGTCGCCGCGGCGAAAACCCGGACCGCGGTCGGCTTGGCGGGCAGCCTGGTCGCTGCGGCGCTGGAGGGATTCGACGCCCGCGGCGTCAAGCTGGATGCCGGGCAGCGGCAACTGGTGACCACGTTCGCGACCGACGACCGGCTGATCGTCGCGGGACTCGGCCCCGCAGGAGCCGGAAAGACCACCGCCATGCGGGCATACGCCCATGTCGCCGCTCAAGCCGGGCAGCGGATCGTCGCCCTTGCCACCTCCTCGGCAGCCGCCGACGTGCTGGGCAAGGAGCTGGGCGTCAGGGCTGACAACCTGCACAAATTCGTCCACGAGTACACCAGGGGACCCTACGCCGCCCAGCTCCGGTCCGGGCAGCCCGTGCCCGAGCAGGCGGGCATGTTCGCCATCAACCCGGGCGATGTGGTGCTGCTGGATGAGGCCGGGATGGCCGGCACCCTCCTGCTGGACCGGCTCGCCGGAATCGCCGCTCAGCGTGGCGCGGTCGTCCGGTTGCTGGGTGACTACCGGCAGCTCGGCGCGGTCGAGTCCGGCGGCGCGCTGCGCCTGATCGCCACCGAGGCCGGCGCCGTCGAGCTGAACGTCCTCTACCGGTTCGACAACCCCGACGAGGCCGAAGCCACGTTGAAGATCCGGGTCGGAGACTCCGCCGGGCTGGACTTCTACGCCAGCGAGGACCGGATCAGGTCGGGTTCCAAACAGGCCATGATCGAGGAGTCCTACGCGAGCTGGAAGGCGGACATGCTGGCCGGGCGCACCACGCTGATGGCCGCCGCGACCGGCGTGAACGTCACCGCGCTCGCCGCGCAGGCCCGGCTGGACCGCGTTGAGGCCGGGCAGGTAGAAGCCGACGGCATCCAGTTGCATGACGGGAACCTCGCCGGCGCCGGGGACTGGATCGTCACCCGTCACAACGAGCGAAAACTGCGCGTCCACGGCGGCAAGGACTGGGTGAAGAACGGCGACGCCTGGTCTGTTCTGTCCCGCCACGACGACGGATCACTGACCGTCCGGCACCTGGAGCACCGCGGAACCGTACACCTGCCCGCCGACTACAGCGCCGCCAACGTCGAGCTGCTCTACGCCACGACGACCAACCGGGCGCAGGGCTCCACCGTCGACACCGCCCACCCGTTGATCACTGCGGAGATGACCCGGGAAAACCTGTACGTCATCGTTTCCCGCGCCCGCCAGCGAACCGTTCTGCACGTGGTCACGCACGAGCTGCTCGCCTACGACCCCGACGACCGCCTCGACAGGGTCCGCCACGACGCCCGCCAGTACGCCGCCCGCGAAGTTCTGCAGAACATCCTCGGCCGTGAAGGCAACGAGATCTCCGCGACCGAAAGCATCCGCCAAGCCGCCGAAGACTCCCGATCGTTGGCCGTGCTCGTCCCCCGCCACCAGTACGCCGCCACGCTGCTGGCCACCGAGCACTACACTCAGCTCGCCTCCGAAATCCTGGCCAGGCCGCTCGCCCATGCCCTCACCAGCTGCGACGGCTGGCCCTCAGCCGTCACCGCCCTCGCCCACGCCCAAGCGCTCGGCTGGCCGGCCCGGCACCTGCTCGCCGCCACCGCCCGAGACGCAGATCTGCCGGCCGCGGAGACCCCGGGACGGCTGCTGGCATGGCGGATCAACGCCTACATCCAGGACCGTCCCGCACCCGGCCCCCTCGCCCAGCCGACCCTCGCCGACACCACCCGGTACGCCGACCTGCTGCGCCCGTTCACCGGACAGAGCGCCCTGGACCCCGCCCACGCGATCCGCACTCCTGCAATCCTGACCGGGGTTCCCACCACCAGCCGCAGCCCCTATGTCTCGTCCGAAGCGCTGGCAGGCTACGCCGAGACGACCGCGAACGCCCTCGGCGTACCTGTCGCACACATCACCACCCACCGGTCCTGGCCCCATCTCGCCGCCGGCCTGACCGCCGCCGACCGCAGCGGCCGTGACGTCCCCGGACTGATCGGACCCCTCACCGCCACCCTCACCACGGCCGCCGGTACCGACCCAGAGCGCCGAATCAACGATCTCGCGCCGCTCGCGCGAACCGTACGGCATCTCTTGGACGCCGACCCTGGTGTCGGCCCGATCACCGTCCCGGCCCAGCTCAAGCCCTCCGTCATAACCACCGAAGCACTCGGCGCTAAGACCGCCGATCAGCTACGCGCCCAGCCGACCTGGCCCGCACTGGAGGCCGCCCTGCGCCGCGCGGAACGCGACGGCCACGACCCCGTGGAAATGCTCCGGCGCGTCGCCCAAGCCCGCGAGTTCTTCCCGGCAGAGGTGGGCGCCAGCCGGCTCCTGGCCTGGAGGCTCGGCCGCTACCTCAACACCCAAACCGCTCCCGACCAGGCGAGCGAACAGCCCCACGTACGAACCGACTGGCGACTGCTCGCCTGGACACTCAAGGGACTCGAAGAGAACGGAGCCGACCTCACCAAGGTCACCAACCTGAGCCAGGAGGCGACGCTGCCCGACGTTCTCCACCAGGCCCAGAACACCGCCGCCGAATTCCCCCGTGCCAAGATCGTGGAGGAGCATGCGCCGCTGCCTTGGATCATCACCGGCGGCCATCACCGCGATCCCGACCACCAACTGGTCCGTTACATGAGCGAGGCCGAGAAGCTGATCTCGGCGCGAGTTCGACACCTCGCCGACATCACGACCAGCACGCGGCCGGCCTGGTCCACCCTGCTGGGAACCGTTCCCGACCAGCCGCATGAGCGTAGTGAGTGGACCCGCCACGTGGGGATCATCGCCGCTTACCGCGACCAGCAGAAGGTCACCACCGGCGATCCCCAACAGATCCTCGGCCCCTACCCTGAGCCCGGCCGACCCCAGCACACCGCGTACTGGCACGCCGTCAACTCGATCGTTCTCGCCCGCAGGATCGCCGGACTCGACCCCGATTTGGAACGGCCCGGTCCCGACCCTGCCCAGGTCCAGGTCGCCGAAGACGTATATCTCGCGCTCCCCGACGACGACCGGGCCGCTGTACACGCCGCCGTCGTTCAGCGACGAGGAGACCTCTGGTTCGGCGACCGGCACAGCATCGACGATCACGCCGTCACTCAGCCCATCAACTCCCGGAGGCTACATCAGGTCCTCGTCGAACGCGGCCATCTCACCCAGTCCCCCGCAGACGGCGCCAGGCATGAGGCCACGGACAACAGCCCCCAAGACAGGCGTACAGCCGAGCAGCAGCCGGTCGAAGCCCAGCTAGCCGCCCGCCGCAAAGCACAACGGGACGCCGAATGTGACGCCCGCATGGAGCGAGCCCGCCTGTCCAAACTGAGGGCACAGGCCCGCAGCAAACATCAACAGCAGCGGGTACAGCCACGGCGTCAGCAGACCCAAGGCGGCCAGGCTTCGCGCCTCCTTCAACCGCCGGCCCAGCAGCAGAACCAGCGCCAAGAACGCCAATTCCCTCCCTGCCAAACTAGACAGAGGTAGCAAACAGGCATAAAACTCTGTGCTGAGGGCGGGGAAGGAGACATCCCTTCGTGGGAGCAGGCAAATCGGATCCGCAGATCCCTGACCCGCAGGTGCGTGAGCGTGCAGCGGTCCGCCGGTACTCGGCGGCGTACAAGGCCCGGATCCTGGAGGAGTACGACCAGCTCGACAAGGCCGGCAAAGGCGCGCTGATGCGCAGGGAGGGCCTGTACTCATCGCTGATCTCCAGCTGGAGGACGGCCCGAGACCACGGCGCGGCCGAGGCGCTGGCCCGGCCGGTCGCTCGCCCCAAAGCCGACCCGCGCGATAAGAAGATCGGGGAGCTGGAGGGGGAGGTCGAGCGGCTGCGTGCCGAACTCGGCAAGACCCGCCAGGTGATCGAGGTGCAGGGAAAGCTCTTCGCGCTGCTGGATCAGCTCGCCACCGGCAGCGAGAGTTCGACGAGTCGGGGCGAGCAGTGACCGAGCTCATCGACGCCGCCCAAGCCGAGGCGATCGAGGAGTTGACCCCGCTGCTCGGGCGTCGCAAGGCATGTGCGGCGGCCGGGGTGCCACAGGCCAACTGGTACCGCAAGAACCGCAGGAGCCCCGCTCCCACGCGCCCGCTCACCCCACGCAAGCCACATCCCGCGGCGCTATCGCAGGGCGAGCGCGACCACGTCCGCACCGTACTCAACGAGCGGTTCGCCGACGCGGCGCCGGCCACGGCGTACTTCACGTTGCTGGACGAGGGCACCTACCTGGCCTCTGAGTCCACGATGTACCGGATCTTGCGCGAGCACGGCGAGGTCGGCCGTGATCGGCGACGTCACGCCACCCATCCGCCCAAGACGATTCCCGAGCTGTTCGCTGAGGCGCCCAACCGGGTGTGGGCCTGGGACATCACCAAGCTGCGCGGCCCGGGCAAAGGCGTCTGGTACCACCTGTACACGATCATCGACATCTACAGTCGCTGCGTCGTCGGCTGGATGGTCGCCTCTCGCGAGTCGGCCGAGCTGGCCAAGCGGCTCATCAAGGCCACGGCGGCCAAGCAGGCCATCGACCCCGGCACGCTCACCCTGCACGCCGACCGCGGCTCGTCGATGAAGTCCAAGACCGTCGCCGAATTGCTCATCGACCTGGGCGTGGCCAAGTCGCACAGCCGTCCCAAGACAAGCAACGACAACCCGCACGTCGAAGCGAGCTTCAAGACACTGAAGTACTGCCCGGCCATCCCCGGCCACTTCGGCTCGATCCAGGACGCTCGCGTCTTCTGCCAGGAGTTCTACGCCTGGTACAACCACGATCACTACCACTCCGGGATCGGCTACCACCATCCCGCCGACGTGCACTACGGCCAGGCCGACATCGTCCGCGATCGGCGCGCCCGCATCCTGGTCGCCGCCCAGGCCACCCATCCCGAGCGGTTCGCCTCCGGCGGCATGCCCACCCCGCCCGACCTTCCCGGACCGGCATGGATCAACAAGCCCAACAACCTCGACCACAAGGACGAACAAGAAAAGCTGACACAGAATTAGACCATCTCAGCTGCCTTGATCAAATTGACAGGTTCCGATTCGGCCAGTAACAGCGCGATCCTGTCGTCAAGCTGACCAGGTCGGCGTCGTCGATCAGGTTGAAGCTGTTCGAGAGGCTCACACCGTGATCAACGCGCCAGAGATCAAACCAAGACAGTGCAAGAGTCCTAATCTCTCAACGGCGGGGGTAACACTAAGGCACGATGCGACAACAGTTCGAAACCGCGAGGATGGCACAACAAGATGACCATCACTGATCTGAGGACCGAGACCGACTGTGCGTTAGAGCAGGCGGTCGACGGGTCTCTTGTCGCCGTCAGCACCAGGGCTCAGTCGACCGCTCCCGCTGAGATGGCGAACCGTCCTGCCTGGCTGCCGGACGGATGCCCGTCCTGGTTCCCGCTCGATGTCGGCACCCGAGCAGTCGAAATCGCCCACGTACAGCAGCACCGGCCGTCGCGGGTCGGCCCGGGTGCGGTCCCGCACGACATCGACGTAGGACTGACTGCCGAACCCGCGGACCACCAGCACCGGGATGCCGAGGTCGACCAGCCACGAGGTGAACATCACCCGGAGCGTGTCCTTCTCGGCCGCGACTTTACTGAGCGTAACCAGACTGGTACGTGACATTCGGTGAACTCGCCTATGTCGATCTCTGTGAGTGGTTAACCTTCCGAGTTCTTGGCGTTCGTGACGTGCTGTCGGGGAGTTCGGCATGCGGCTTGTGCTTGGGAACTTGAGGGTTCAGGACGTTCGTCGTTCTGATGGGGGACGGTCGTACACGATCGTGTGGCCGGAGGGCGCGGTCCATGTGGAGGCTGATCGTTTCCTGCGGACGTACGAGGAAGTCCGGGACACAGAGAACGTATGCGTACCTGCTGGTGGATCACCTGCGGTGATTAGAGCGGGAAGCGCTGGCCTTGGAAGCGGTGTCGCTATCGGATCTCCAGCGGTATATGGCTGCGATCGGAGCGAAGGTGCGAGGCTCGTACGGCGAGCCGCGGGTCGGCAAGAAGCCCTACGGAGCGGAGACTCTGTCGACGGCGGCGTCGGCGGTGAAGGGATTCTACCTCCACCAGGCCGGTCTGGGGGTCAACGAGGAACTCGATGCGCAGCTTGCGCGCACTCGGCTGCCGACCAAGGCCGATCGGCAACCGGGCACTGTTCGGGCACGTGACCCAAAATCTGCCCGCCAACCCGCTGGCCGCGCGGAGGGTGCGCCGCCGACATCCCAAGATGCAGCCGGAAGGCGCCCGTGATCGGCTGCTTGAGACGGTGCGCACGGCTCGTGATCGGCTGGCGGTCACGTGGCTAGCGGACGGCGGCTTCCGCATTGGTAAGTTGTGCGGACTTCACTTGGCGGACCTGCATCTTCGTGACCGAGCGGGCTGCGGCGAGTGCCACTCCCCGCATGTTCACGTTTGTCATCCGGAGCTCAACCCGAACGAGGCCCGGGCCAAGACGAAGTACCCCTGGTCGGTCGAGGACGGGATCGTGCGCGGCGGGCTGATCAAGAGAGTCATCCCAGCGGTGATCCACACCTACTTCGAGTACATGACCAGCGATTACCCGCCCGGGGCCGCGCACGGGATGTTGCTGGTCCAGCTGCATGGGCCGGATCACGGGGAGCCTTGGACGACTGCCGGGGCTCGCGGCATGCTGAGCAGGGCGGGTAAACGAGCGGATCTGGGCAGGATTCGCCCGCACGGATTCCGGCATGAGTTCGCCAGCGCCGTGCTCGAGGCTTCCGGCGGGAACCTGCTGGTGGCCCGGGATGCCGACGGATGGGCGTCCACCGCGGTGGTCGACGAGATCTACGCTCACGTCGACATCCACGACCCGGTGTTCGACGGCGCGCTGCGCAAGGTCTGGGGCCTCACGTGACCGCGGTCGGCCGGCTCCTGCCCGTCGTCAGCCGACCGGACAGGACAAGTGGCGACCGGCTGGAGCTGCTCACCGCTCTCATCAACGGCCTGAGCCTTGACCCGGTGTTCAGGGACGAGATCGTGCGGATCCCCGCAGACCACCCGACCTATCGGTGGATGTGCGCTGTGGATCAATGCGAGCGGGCGCCAGGACTGGGCGAGGAGCTTTGCCATGCCCACCGCGCCGAATGGATGAGGCAACGCGAGGAGGGCGGCAACCTTGTGGAGTTCATGCAGACCGCCGGCCCCGGAGACGCTGCGCCCAGTTCGACGGGCAAGGTCCCCTGCCGGATCTGCCCGGACCGCCCTGCGGGCAGCAAGCAGTTGCGGCTCTGCCACCGCCACAGCATGCGTTGGAACGGTCTGTGCGCCCAGCGCCGGAGGAAGAAGCAGCCTCCGCTGGACTTCGGAGTGGTGCGCCGGGGAGACAGCGTTTGACGGCTCTTGATCGACGCAACCACCCCGGATCATGCTAGTCGGCAAACTGTCAGCCCATATCTGCCCGATCTTCGGCGAACACTGCGGTGCCCCCACAACCAGGCACATGGCTTGGAGTTCGGCGACTTCGTGTGGGCCGGGAGATCGATCGCACGGTGGGGTGCTAACCTCCCCGGCCCTGCAAGCCTTCCGGTGCCACGGGACAGGCGTTCAGCGCCAAGGGGTTCTCCGCGCCGACAGGCCAGCATTAGCTCTGCGCTGCCTCCTCATGGCGTGCGGGTCAGGGTGGCCAAGTCTCCCAACTCGCGGCTGAGTGCCTGCGGCCCGATGAGCATGAGGGCGTGCAAGGCGCTGAGCTTGCGAGCAGATTCCCAAATCCCTGACAATGGCGCCTGAAAGGGCTGGACCTCGACCGCATGGGCGCGGAACGCTTTCGTGTCGAGATATCGCATTCCGCCGGTCCCGCAGAGGTAAGTGCTCGCCCCTGTAGCTCGAGCTAGGTCAGCGAGCCGTTCGGATCTGCCGTTGCGCGACGGCAGATCGCTGCTTCGGATGATCTGGCCTGTCCACCCGACTGCTCGTAGGAGCAGCTGGGTGGATGCTTCCGCCACGTCGGCCAGCCGGTCGGTGGTCTCGAACTGTGTGAGCATGCTCCCGAGCTGCTGCTTGAAGGCCGGCCAGTGGTCGCTGTTCCGGTAGTAGTCGGCGAGCAGTTGGGCCACCCGGCGGCGGCATCGGGTGGGGTCGGCCAGGCGCGCCTGGCCGATGAGGGTGGAGCGGCCGTGCGGCAGGTGGGTGGAGATGGACAGCCACTGCCATCGTGTCGGGTTGTCGAGGGCCGCGAGGCGAACTCGGTGCTGGTAGTCGCGCCGGGCGAACTGGACGTCGTCCAGGACGATCCAGTAGTCGGCGGTGGCCAGCTTGGCAAGGGTGGCGAGCCTGGGGAACAGGTTCGGTTGGTGGATCGCGCATAGCCCGCCTGGCGGCGGCAGGTCAGGGAGCGATAAGCCTGCTGTCGAAACCGGTTCGGATGAGAGAGTTGTAGGCGTCATGCACCTCTCCAGGGACGGTTTGCTCGATGGCGTAGCCGAGGCTGGGGTACTCGATCACCCGCTGGAGATCGCCCACGAGCATGTCGATGACCAGCTTGGGATCGCCGATCGAGGTTACGTAGTCGTCGAGGGTCATCGGCTCTGATGCGCACACAACCTCGACGTCGGGCCACACCTTGCGGGTGGTGGCGTACGCCCGCCGTTCCATGTACGGCTTGGAGATCAGCATTAGCAGGCTGGGGCGTACACCGGCGTCGGCCAGGGTCTGCCGGCTGAAGGTGATGTTCTGGCCGGTGTTGGCGGCTTGCGTCTCTAGCAGGATCGCCTCGTCGGGGACTCCGAGCTCCAGCGCATGCTCCCGGTAGTGGACAGCCTCACCACGGGGGAAGCGCTCCGCGGTCGTAGAGCTGGTGGCTCCGGAGAAGACAAGCAGTGGGAACCACCCGGACTTGTACAACTTGGCCGCCGCAGTGGCCACGCCCAGGTCGTGACTGCCCAGACCTATCGCCACATCACAGTGGCGCAGCGAGTGGCCCATCTGGTGGTAGTCCCAGATCGTACGGGCGTACTTCCATTGCTCGTCCGTGATGACAGTCTGCTGGTTGACGCTCACTCGCCTGCTCCCTGATCGCCGTAGCAGAGGGGGATGCTCCTCCCTCTGGATGGACTCCTGGATCTCCTCGATGCTGCGCAACTGGTGCACGAGGCCGTGCTGTGCGGCCTCTCGCGCGGCTTGGTTGAGGATCACCAGCCCATCATCCACTGTGGCCCGGTCGGAAATCAGAATGTGCCCGTAGGCGGTTTCGAGTCGGACGCGCTGCATGGGGGCGTCGGTCACTGCGGTGCCGCGGGCGATGTCGATGAGCCGGAACGCCTGGGTCAGGTCCCCGGCGCCGCGGTGGGCGAGGGCGAGTTTCTGATGTGCCACTGACCAGTCCTCAGGTTCGCCCAGCATCTCGAACTCGCGAATCGCCGTCGACATCAGGCGCGCGGCGTACTCGTGCTTGCCGTCCTTGCTGAGTGCCGTCCCGACCCACAGCCTCGCGCGGGTCCGGTCGCGGGCCGAGAGCCGGTCATGGACCGCCAGCGCCTCATACAGACGGCCGGCCTCTTCCAGTTGGGAAGACATCTCGGTCACGACCGCCAGGGACAGGTCGAGCTGGGCGACGCGGCGGGGGATGTCGAGCTGCGTGTATATGGAGCGGGCGTTGATGTAGGAACGGTGAGCAGATAGCGGCCCCATGATCGCCCCTTGATCGCGGTGGAGGTCTCCCAGCAGCGCGGTGGAGCGCGCGTACAGGTACAGCCCCTTGTCATCCAAGGTCTGCGGCGGGTAGAGGGTGAGCCACCTGTTCAGAAGGTCGGTGGCGAAGCCGAAGTTCTGCCGGCTGAGCGCGACCACGACCCGGTCGAGGTCGTCGGTCCAGGTCTCGTAGTCCCAGGTGCGCGGCCCTGCATGCGTGACCCGCAGGCCGCGATCGGAGCCCCTGTCCGATTCTGCCAGCAGGGTCTCGAACCGAAGCTGGGCCGCCGGGTTCGCGCGGGCCAGCGCGGTGTCGAGGATGGCCTGCGTGTCCGGACGAGGCTGGGTGTCAGCGCCGAACTGCTCCCATTTGGCGACTGTGCGAGGAGCCACGCCAAGGTGCTGAGCGAAGACGCGGACACTCATCCGCAGGGCGCGACGCAGAGCACGGGCCTCAAGGCCGGTCCACAGGTGCACAGTCGTCACGGCTGCTCCCTTCCACGGTCATGGAAACACGTGGCGGTGCTGCGCGTGCACGCAAGTGCAACAGAAGTACAACACCTCTTCGTTTCCAGATCGGCGGCGTTCTCTCATGCTCAAAGGGCAGGCCGCTCAGTTGTGACGCGGTCTGCGAGTCCCGGTCTCAGCAAGGACGGCTTACCTTGTGGATCACCGAACAGCGTGAAGTGGATGGCCCGATCGTCTACGGCTACATGCAGCTCCGGCAGTACTCACCTGACAGACATGCCGCTCTCGCGGTCACGATCGACCAGTACTCCCACGCGCACGAATTGCAGCTATGCGGGATCTTCACGGGCCGCGAAGGTGTGGCGGACGATCCCGCGTTCAGTGGGCTGCTGGACGTGCTGGCTCTGTCCGGCGCCTACGCTGTCGTCCTGCCGACAGCCCACCACCTGGGGAGTCGGCAGGTCGCACGCCGCCGCCGAAAGCAGATACAGGAGATCGGAGCGCGGCTGCTGTTTGTTCGTGGCGTGCGTGATCACGGCACGGCCGCCCCTTCCACAGCGCTGCGATACCCGCGTGGCGGAAAATCGTCACGCCATCTGCGGCCGACCCCATGACCGCGCTCGACAGCCCTTACCAGCACGAAACAGTCGCCTTATGAACCGGGGCGTGGCAACCCACACTCCACGGAGCAGCGGAGCGCAGTCCGTTGCACGCCACGCCCGGTGCGGCCGGGCCCGGATGAACACTCTCCCGCCGGACCGCACACCTGGCGTGGGCCGGGCACCGTGCCCTCCCCGGACACCTGCCCGGCCCGCGCCCCCCCACCGACTCCCGACCTGCCGGAGGACCTCATGCCGCCGCACCGGCGCGAAACCGGCATCATCCCCATGGCTCCCTTGACGCCCTTGGGCTCACGATCGGCGCAGGGCAGCCTCCAACTCAACGGCACGGCGGTGCTCGTGCCGTTCCAGATCCCTTCGGCCGGGGCGAGGCAGGCTCTCCCGGGCCGGAGGGCTCCACGGTCGCGGTGCCGCCGCCCAGCGACGCCGCCTTGGATGCGGCCTCCCGGGCGTACGCAAAGAGCCACTGGCAGGCGACCCGTGGCCGGTGGATGGCGATGTGGGAGCCCTGGAGCCGCCGCTTCTCCGCGTACTTCGCCGCGGACCCCGACCGGGCGGTGAGAGTCAGGGCCAAGACGCCGGAGGAGCTGTGGAACTGCATGGTGGCCGCGGACCCCGTACTCATCGGTATCGCTATGCGTGCCCTGCCCGCACAGCGGATGCTCCCGTCGCGCAAGTAGGCGAGGCCGTCAGCCGCACCACCGCCCGCCCAACTGTCTGTAACCCAGCCCGCCCCCTCGAGGAGTGCCACGTGGCCGAGAGCTCACTTGTCTGGACGCGTCAAGTGGACGGCAAGCAGGAGCACTTCGTGATCCTCGTCTCTCCCAGGCTCATCCACCAGCAGCACGAGCACGGGACACACGGCCAGATGCTGCTCAACCAGCTCGTGCAACTCGCGCCCGGCAAGGTGGAGGGGTGGCTGCACGAGCGAACCCGGCAGCTCCGTCTTGAGGGCTGGCGCGGGCCTACCCCACGCGACGGCATCTGGTCGTCCGAGCGCCAGCGTCAGTCCGCCAGCCCGCTGCCTGGCCAAGCCGCAGACCCGGGGCCGGAATCGAATGGCAGACAGTAGCAGAAGGCCACCCCTTCATCGTCCCAGGCGCCTATCCCTGGTGGCTGCCAGACCAGGCTGATACCCAGCCGAGATGGCCATGGCTGGCCAAACTACTCAGTCGCAGTCGCAGACCCGCCAGCGGCCGCCCCGCCCGGACCCTGGCTTCGCGCGGTGCCACTGAACACCGGCGTGGTGCATGAAGCGGGCCCGGTCGGAGTCGTTACAAGGCCCGCCCGCGTCGTCCAAGCAGGAACACACGATCCCGACCCGGGAGCCCCAAGGAACGCCAGTAACACAAGACCAACGTCAGCCTCGCCGCGCTGGAGCAGACCTATCCGGGCTGGGAAAGCCCATGGGCTTGGTCCAACCGCCGAACCTCACCTCATCAAGGAGAGTCATGGACATTAGTTCCGTACCGCTCCCGTCCGGCAGGCACAGCATCGGCAAGGTGTTTGACTTCGAGGCCGGGCACCGGCTGCCTGGCCTCTCGCCTGGGCACAAATGCTCGCAACAGCACGGTCACAGCTACCAGGTCGAGGTGATCCTCACCGCGCAGGCCCTGGTGGGGCCGGGCTTCGTCACCGATTTCGGGGACCTCGCGCCGTTCAAGAAATTCCTGGACACCCAACTCGACCACCACAACCTGCACGAGATCCTGCCCTTCGAGACGACCTCGGAGCACCTGGCCCAGTACCTGGCCGGATGGTTCATCCAGAACATCGAGCCGAACATCCCCGGCCGACTGACCGCTGTCCGGGTCCGCGAGACGACGCGCAGCTGGGCTCGCTTCGACGTGGAGCAGCGATGACAGCCGCTGGCGCCGACGTGGCGCCCACGGCGAGCAATGAGGAGTTCTGGCTGCTCATCGCCGAGTGCTTCGGCGTCACCAAGCCAACCTTCCAGGGCGAAGGCCCCAGCAGCGGCGTACCAGCCCTCTTCATCCGGCTGTCGCGGTGCAACCTGACGTGCGACTGGTGCGACACCAAGTACACATGGGACTGGAAGCAGTTCGATCCGCGCAAGGAGTCGAAGAGGCGGACTGTAGCGGATCTGCTCGCCTGGGCGCTCGCGTCGCCGGTCGAGCTGGTCGTCGTCACCGGCGGTGAGCCGCTGATCCAGCAGATGGCTCTGATCCCCCTGGTGCAGGGCCTGCTTGCGGGAGGCAAGCAGGTCGAGTTCGAGACTAACGGCACCCTGGTTCCGGACTCGGCGCTGCTGGTCGACGGGGTGCGCTTCAACGTGTCCCCCAAACTCGGCAACTCCGGCGTCGCCGAGGACAAGCGAATTGTGCCTGCGGCGCTGGAGGTGTTCGCGGATAGCGGGCGGGCGGTGTTCAAGTTCGTCACCCGCACGGTGCCGGAGCTGGATGAGATCGGCTCCATCGTGGACCGGTACGGCCTGGCCCCGGTGTACGTGATGCCGGAGGGCACCACGGCCGAGGGCCTCATCAAGACCACCCGGGCGCTCGCGGACGCCGTCGCGGCCCGCCAGTGGCTCTTCACCCCGCGTCTGCACGTCCTGGCATTCGCCGAGACCCGCGGACGCTGACCGCTCCCTGCTCGGCCCCCAATTTCCCCAGCCTTTGGAAGCGAGGCGACGTTCATGACGAACGCCGTGTACAGCCCGCCGGCCGATCAGAACGCGGTCCTGCCGCCGCAGACCGGTCTGTCGGCCCCGAAGCCTGTCGACACCGAGCGCGTCGCCGATCTCGTCGGCCAACTCCTGGCCGCGCTCGGCGAAAACCCCGGAAGGGAGGGCCTGGCGGACACGCCCGCCCGGGTCGCGGCTTGGTGGCGCACCTTCCTGTCCCCGGAACCAGCGGCGGCGGCCACGTGCTTCACCGAGACCCGCCTGGGTGAGCAGCTGGTCGTGGTCGGCGGCATGAGCGTGTGGTCCCTCTGCGAACACCACATGCTGCCCATGCACCTCCAAGTCGCCGCCGGATACGTGCCCAACGGCGAAGTGGTGGGCCTGTCGAAGTTCGGGCGGATCGCGCAGCGGCACGCCGGACGGCTCCAGGTACAGGAGCGGTTCACCCGGCAGGTCGCCGAGGACATCGTCGGCGTGATCGGCAGCAAGGATGTGGCGGTCGCCGTCCGCGGCACCCATCTGTGCATGAGCATGCGCGGCGTGCGGATGGAACAAGCCCGCACCACCACGCTGCACGCCGGCGGCCGCTTCCAGACCGACCCCGTCCTCTCGCAGCAGTTCCTTACCGTCGCCGCCGCGCAGTGGGGGGTCATGTGATGGCCAAGAGCATCGACTTTTCCGTCATCGCCCCGCCCGACTACCTGGACGCCTTCGTCGCGCAGGACCCTGCCCGCGTCCACCACGTCGCCGCCCAGCGGGTCCTGTCCGACGAGACTTACCGGGCGTTCTTCGCCCACGAGGCCGAGCGCGGCGCGGAAATCATCGTCGACAACGGGGTCTTCGATCTCGGGCACGCACTGCCGGCCGCCGACCTCGTCAACGCGGGCCACGCGGTCGGGGCCCGGGAGATCATCCTGCCCGACGTCATGCGGGACGGCCCGGCGACCCTCAAGGTGAGCGAGCAGGCCGCCCACGAGATCCGTGACCTGGCCGGAGACGCCTTCCGGCTATGCGCCGTCTTGCACGCCGCGGACGACGAGGAATGGCTGCGCACGTACGACTCGCTCGTCTCCAGCGACTACGTCGGCGCCATCGCCCTGCCCGCCTCCCGGCGTTCGGACCCCGCCGAGCAGCTGTGCCGCACCCGCTGGGCGGCCACGCGCTACCTGGAGGAGCGCGGCATGCTCGAGGAGCGGATCGTTTACCGGCTGCTCGGCCTCGGTTGGACCGGGCATCTGGAGCTGGTCGAGCAGCGCGAGCACGAGTGGATCGCCTCCGTGGACGGCGCGGCCCCGGTTATCCTCGGCGCGTTGGGCATCGCCATGTCGCCGGGCGGCCCTTACGAGAAGCCCAGCACGCCCCGTATCGAGAAGCTTGGCCCGATCCCCGAGGACCGCTTCGACCTGATCCGGCAGAACATCG
Source organism: Sphaerisporangium viridialbum (assembly GCF_049674955.1). Lineage (GTDB taxonomy): Bacteria > Actinomycetota > Actinomycetes > Streptosporangiales > Streptosporangiaceae > Sphaerisporangium > Sphaerisporangium viridialbum. The sequence continues at coordinate 6,364,733 of NZ_CP187232.1, forward strand.
CCGTCGTACGGCAAGCGGCCGGCAGCAGCGTGCAGATCGCGAAGGTCCTCCCATGAGCCTCCTGTCCGACCCGCTGCGGGCCAGCGCCGCAGGTGGGCACGGGCTGCTGCGCGCGGCCCCGATCCCTGTCGACGGGCACACCATGGGCCCTGACAGTCTGCTGCGCTACCTACAGATCAAGATCCACCACCTCATCCAGGACCAGGACTGGGACAGCATCCGCGTCGTCGGCGGCTACGACCGCCTGGCCGTGATCTCTCGGTACGAGAAGACCGGCAAGCTGTTCAACATCGAGCGGCCCACCGCCGAAGTCCACAGCCGTGACCTGGTCATCAAGGCGTTTCCCGGCGCCGACTACGTACACCACTACGCGCTGATCATCACCACCTACCTGGCCATGACCGGTCGCGCAGCCGGGACCGTCACCTACCGGCCGCCCGAAGAGGCGGCGTGCCGCGCGGCCGTCGAAGGGCTCGACCTCGATCTGGGCGGCGATCTCGTGATCGTCGGCTGGGGCCTTCAGCACCTCGCCCCCGACGACGGTGTGTGGACCCGCGGAAAGGGTTACGCCTGGCAGCGCGCCGTGGTGCACGGCCGCCGGGTGGTCTACCTCGGCTTCCTGCACAGCATCTGGGGCGATGTCGCCGGCCGTGTCGTCGCGCGCCTGGCTGAGCTCGGCGCCCGCGACGTCGTCTACGTCGGCAAGGTCGGGGCGCTGTTCCCCGAGATCGTGCCGAACACGCTCCTCGCCACCGGCAACGAGAGCCTCGTCGGCGGTGCTCTCGTTACCTGGGACGACTTCTTCGGTGAGTTCGCCGCCGCCCAGCACGGCGTGCACAGCGGCCTTCACGTCACCTCCGCGTCGATTCTGCTGGAGAACCGTGACTGGCTGGCCAAGCATGCCGAGTACGCCTTCGTCGACCCGGAGATCGGCCCTATGGGGGCGGCCGCGCTCCAGGCGGGGATCAGATTCGGCTACCTCCACGTCATTTCCAACAACCTGGCCCAGCACTATCCCGCCGACCTGTCCAATGAGCGTCACGGCGATGTCATCCGGCGGCGCGCCGTCCTGATCGACCGGATCCGCGGCATCATCGCGGACCGCTTGGCCGGCCGCCCGATCCGAACCCTTGGAGGAAGTCGACCATGACGATCGCAGCGCACCCCGCCGCCCCCGCACGCGGGCGGGAGATCACGGTCACCGGCATCGACGGGGCCGGCAAGTCCACCCTCGCCGCCCGCCTGCACCAGGCCCTCAACGACGCCGGACACCCAGCGATCCTCGTCGGCAAGCACAGCACCGAAGTCCCCATGGACGCGGAGCTGTCCGCCTACCTCGACCGCCTCAACGCGCTGGTCTACCGCCGGGACGCACGCGTCGCCCAGGCGTGCGATGATCACTACTGGCTGCTGGCGCTGGCCGCCTGGTACACCCTCCAGGACAAGCTCGTCATCCGGCCCGCCCTGGCCGTCGGCACCCACGTGATCCTCGACAACGCCCACCACAAGATCCTCGCTCGGTACGCGGTCAACCCGGACGTCCCCACCCACCTCGCCGAACAGGTCTTCGCCCACCTCACCGAACCCGACCTGGTGATCTTCCTGCGGATCGGCGCCCGCGAAGCCCTGCGGCGCAAGGGGGAGTTCACCTCCCTCGAGACCGGCCATTCTGGCAGTGGCGACGAGGACTTCATCCGCTACCAGAGCACCGTCCTCGCCCAGCTCCAGGAGCAGGGCGAGCGCGGCGGCTGGCTGTCCCTGGACGTCACCAGCATGGACCGCGACACCGTGTTCAAGACCGCAGCCGACGCCCTCACCGACCGCCTCCAGCTCACCGTCTGATGGCGCCCGTCCCATCTCCCGAGGAACGCACCATGCCAGTGCCCCTTCCCGACAGCGGCGAGTACATCTGCCACGGCATCACCTGGGCCACCGGGGACCCCCGGCTGCTGCTCGCCCCCCTGCCCGGCGGGCCGCTGGTCTACGCCGAGTTCATGAACCGGCGCCTCGGCTTCCGCGTGACCGGTACCGGCAGGTGGTGCACCGGCCGGTACCAGTTCGCCGACACCGTCCGCGTTGAGGCCCTCGCCTGCCCCGACCGCGCACCGGCCGTCCAGAGCGGGCAGTGCACCCGGTGCGCGGGACGGGACGATTTCCGCTTCGCCCACCAGTTCCACCAGGGGGGCCACGCCCCCGAAGCACTCCAGCGGTACATGGCCCAGCCGCACTGGCTGTACGCGGCAACCTTCGCCGACGGCACCACCAAGGTCGGCACCGCGGCCGAGCCGCGCAAGCGCTCCCGCCTCGACGAACAGGGGGCGCTGTTCGCGACCTACCTGGCCCACAGTCCGGACGGCCGCACCGTGCGCTACCTCGAAGATGCCCTCACCCGCCACCTGGGCATCCCCCAGACCGTCCGGGCAACGGCCAAGCTCAAGGCCCTGGCCGACCTCGCCGACCTGCCGACCGCCGAACAAGCCCACCGCAAGACCGTCGACCGCGCGGCCAAGACGCTCGCCGAGCTCGGCACCGCGACCGTCCTGGAAGCCTGGACCCCGCCGCACGAGGGCGACCAGCTGCGCAACCCCGGCGGCGCGCGGGCGCTGTACCCGCACGAGGTGGACGAGGGCGAGCACGGCTTCACTCCGCTCTCCTGCATCGGCTCCCAGGTCCTCGTCGTGTCGGACAGCGACAACGACCTGGGCTACCTGCTGGACCTCGGCACGCTCAAGGGACGCCGCATCACCCTCGGCGGCGCGTTCACCTCGCCCGCCGCCGCCGTCCAGGCCTCTCTCTTTTGACCCCCGGCCCGCCCCCGCTGCACCGGGCAGGCCCTCCCTGCGAAGCGAGACACACCATGCCCCAGGATGCTCTCCTCGGCTGGGACGAGGACACCACCGCCGAGGCGTACGCGGCGTTCACCCGCGCCCACCCCATGTACAGCTCCACCAGCTGCGACCTCGCCCGCCGGGCCCACCTCGCCGACAGCCGTCTGGTAGTCGACCTGTGCGGCGGGACCGGCGCGACCGCCGAGGCGATCCTCGCCTTGGGGCCGGCCGACGCCCGGGTCATCTCCCTCGACAGCGCCCCGGCCATGCAGCGCATCGGCCGCCGCACCCTGACCGACCCGCGGCTGTCATGGGTGACCGCCCCGGCCGAGGACCTCGCCCAACACGCCCCAGTCGGCGGCGTCGACGCCGTGGTGTGCAACTCGGCGATCTGGAAGACGAGCACCCCGGCGGTGTTCGCCGCGGTCCGCCGCGTCCTGCAGCCCGGCGGCCGGTTCGTCTTCAACGTCGGCGGCGGCTTCGCCGACGTGACCCACCCCAACGAGCAGACCGGCCGCACCGGCCCCTCGCTGAACACGCTGATCCGCCAGATCGCCGCACGCGACTACGGCTACACCCCGCCTCCGGCGGCCGACCGGGACGGACCCAAGCTGTCGCCGGAGACCATCACCGAGCAGCTGGCCGCCGCCGGGCTAACCGTGGTCGACACCGAGGTCACGGCCCAGCACAGCACCATGGCGGAGAAGAAGGCGTGGCTGTCCATCCCCGTCTTCGCCCGCCCGGACGGCGACTTCACTCAGGCCCAGCGCATGGACATCCTCGCCAAGGCGTACGCCCAGACCAGCCCCGACGCGCCGACCGTCACGAGCTGGCTCGTCGTCGTCGCCCAGCGCCCCGGGGGCCGGCTGTGACCCAGCAACCTGCCGAGGCCGCGCCAGCGCGCTGCGCCCACACCAGCGTCGGCGTGCTCATCTTCAGCACAGCCGGCCTCCTGATCTTCGAGCGCGCCCGACGAGCTCCAACAGTACGCCCAGCCCACCGCCGCCTTCGCCGCCGGGCAGATCACCATGGCTGAGTTCGCGGCCCGGCCGGACTGGAACCGGTCTGGGTCCGCTTCCTCCACGACCTCCAGCTCGTCACCATGCCCGGCGAGGCCCTCGACCGGATCGACGAGGTGATCTGACCATGTCCCGCAGCCGATGGTCAGCGCGCCCCGACAGCGCGGGCAGCCACCAACCGGGCCACGTGCGCCCGGATCCGGTCGCGATCCTCGGGAAACACCGACTCCCACTCCTCATCGAGGGCGAACCAGCGCGGCGGCTGCCCTCTCTCCCCACCCAGCGGCACATCGAGACCAACGATCGCGGCGTACGACAGGCCAAGCGTCGGCGACCAGTCCGAGCGGTAGGAACGCACGCAGACCGCGGCCGGCACCTCCAGCAGTTCCGCGTGCAGCCCGGTCTCCTCGACCAGTTCGCGTGCTGCGGCGGCACGGGGAGTCTCTCCCGGTTCGACCTTGCCACCGGGCGGCACCCAGCCGCGCACCCGGTGCTTCACCAGCAGGACGTGCCCGAAGTCCGGATCGGTCACCCAGACATCCGCCGCCAGCGGCTCCATCGGGTGTCGACGCGCCTGCTCCAGCCAGGCCCGCGCACCGTCGAACTCAAGGGCCGCCAGGCCGACATCGACGGCCGCCGCATTCAAGATCGTCTCTTCGTTCTCGCGATGGATCACCCCGCACACCTTATGTCGTCGCCTCCGTACGGAACGCCAGCCACCGACACGAACACGGCTCCGGAAAGGGAGACCCGCCATGCACCGTGAAACGGCCAAACGCGAGGCCTGGATCGTCCTAGGCGGAATCCACCTGCTCAACCAGACCGCGCCACGCCAGCCGGACGACCCCATCGTCCTGGTCCAGGTCCCACCCCAGGAAGTGAGCACTTCCCCGACTACCACCGTGGTCGTCCACTGGGACGCGCTCGGCCCCTGCCCCGTCCGCCCGCTGACCGCCTCCGGCGACGCGCTCGCACCGGGCCGCGAGATCGACGGCAGCGCCCTCTTCCCCGACGCCATTGCCGGCCCCGACCTGATGGCGATGGCCGGCCCCACCGCGGCTCCCGGCCTCGTACCGCTGTGCTACCTGGCGCAACACGCCAGCGGCTACCACGTCTTCGCCCAGATCCGCTTCCACCCCGAGGACGCCTGCTTCATCCGCACCACCCCCATGCCGGTTGGCGATGGACCGGTGGAGGCCCTGCGCTGGCTGAACCCCGCACTCGAGGCCCACGCCTCCGCAGTACTCCGCCTCAACAACCACAAGCGGTACTTCCAGACTCACTTCGCCGGGACCGAGCTGGAGCACAAGTACAACCTGGCGCCGGGAACGGACATCTGGGCCGCCGCCATGGAGCTGCTGAAGGCTCTGCGTCACGGCGTCCTGGACGGCTGCCAGCCGGAGTACCGGGATGAGTTCCAGATCTACTTCACCGAGAACCACCTCTTCGACGTCACCGGACCCGAGGAAGAACTCGGCTACGCCTCCTTCATCCGGACGGTGAACGGCGGCCACGTACTGAAGCGGAAGTGGTATGCGGAGGACACCTTCGCGCGCCGCGAGCAGCTCTTCCCCGACGTAGACGTCCGCCCGGGCGGCTTCGAGGAGTATCTGCGCGAGAAGATGGGCCTTCAGGTGCGGACCATGCCGCCCTTCCGCCGCGTTCGCTACGACATCCAGTGCGAATCCATGGTCACCGGTCACATCTACGGCATCTTCCTCGACCACTGTTCGCTCCTCGCCGCACGGGACTTGGTGCTCTCGCAATGCGAGCTGGAGTACCGGCGCTCGCGCAGCTTCCTGGACCACGACCAGAACGAGGTGCTGGCGGAGATGGAACGCATCAGCCATTGGCTCCAGGACTACCTCACCGCTCGCGGTCTGACGCAGGAACGCACCTACTACTCCAAGCGCACCTTCCTCCGCGACGTAGTCGCCGCTCGGCCTGACCTTGCCCCGGCCCGCTGACGTGGGGCTGCGTCCGGGCCGTGAGCTGTGAGAGTGCACCCGGGGGTGTCGATGACAGCATCGTTCCCCGCCAGCACCCAGCCGGGCGACGACGACGGGGGTCTCGTCGGGGACGGCGGGGCCCTTGATGGCGTAGGTTTTCCTCGCGGCGTCTTGATCAGAGCGTGTGGATGGCGGCGGCGAGATGGGCGCGGATCCGGCTCTGCTCCTGCATTAGCTGCTGGAACTTCACGAAGGCCAGGGCGGATGTCCGCGCGAGGCTGCGCATGTTGAACAGGGTGTTGATCCATTCAGGGTGGGTGCTCTCCCACAGCGCCTGGGCTACGCGCTGCCGAAGGGCCTTGGTGAGGGGTCGGCCCTCCGCGATCCGGCTGCGGACGTCGAGGTTTTGGCCGTAGCCCATCCACTGGCAGGCGGTGTACAGCTCCTCGTCTGAGAGCCGACGCGCTGGGATGAGGCCGGTGTGCTGCAGGCGCTCAGCCAGGTCCCTGATCATGGTCGGAGAAGGAAGGTCAGCGGCGATGAGCCGTTGTACCCTGCTTCGCCCTTCTCCGGTCTCGTGATTGGTGCCCTCGGCCCGCAGTCTGGATCGCCATCCTTCGTTCTCGGGTTGGGACCGCTTACCGGTCAGCTCTTCGATGTGCTCGGCCGTCAGGGGCACGCTTCCCTTAGACCCGCCGGCGGTGAGGCCGCTGCCCCATGCCAGGACACCGGAAGTGACGATCGTCTGCCACAGGCTCGCGAGCAGGGCTGCGTCTTCCCGGGGATCGTGATCCCCGCGGCCGACCCTCAGGTCTGGATCCGGCCCGCCGGCGAGCATGTCGGGGATATGCGGCTTGCGGCGGCGCACACCCAGGTTCTCCCAGGCCAGGTCGGACAGGCCGCAGCCGGTCGACAAGCGGCCACCGCGAAGCCGATGGGCGAGCGCCAACGTGTCGACCGACCGCCGGAGCACCGAGTCGGGCACGGTGGTGACCATGGCAACAGCGCGTAAGTCGCTGGTCAGCAGCCCGTGGCCGATGATCAGCCGCTGGTTTCTGCCCAGTGCCGTGACCAGGCGGCTGGCCGGGTGGCCCCCCTCGATCAGCTCGTCACCGGTGATCTGCCACCGGTTGCCGTCCCATTCGGCATAGACCAGGCCGGCCCGTCCGACGGCCCACCCATCGGACGGCACAGCGGGGGTACCCCGGGCGAACGGCCGGCTGGCCCGGTCAAAGTCCAGATCGCAGAAGACCAGCGAGAGCCTGCCCGCCCGTTCAAGCCGAAGACGCGCACCCTTGCCCATCGCACTCGCTCCTCTCCGCGTAGTCGGTACAACGCGCATCGTGACATCAGGGTCCGACAGAACCGACTCGCGGCGGGTGGTCGACCCCGCCCCGCTGGGGACCGGTCGTGGACGCCGTCAAACGAGTTGCTGTCGGCGTACTGGCACAGGTGCAGAGCCGGGTACGGCTTGAGGGGCTCTGTCGCTGATCTTGTGACGCGGAGCCATCCGGTAGCTGATCATGTTCGGGGTGTATTCCGGGATGTGTTGAGGGCCTGCTCCCGCACTTGGCGGGGATCGTGGTTGAGGGCATGGAACGGGCGATGGGCGTGATCACGCTGTATGCCCGTGTCCGCGGAGTTGAGGGGATGTGCCCGCGTTGTGGGGAAGTTTCGGGGCGGGTGCATGGCCGGTACGTCCGGCGCCTGGCCGACGCCGCGGTCGGTGGTATGAGGACGGTGCTGGCGGTGACGGTGCGCCGGTTCAAGTGCGTCAACTCCGCGTGTGCGGCGGTGACGTTCGCCGAGCAGGTTGCCGGGTTGACCAGCCCGCACGCCCGATACACGCCGGTGCTGCGCACGATGCTGACCTCGATCGCGGCGGCGACGGCCGCACGGGCCGGTGCCCGGCTGGCAGCTCGTCTTGGGCTGCCGGTGGCCAAGGACACCCTGCTGCGGATGGTTCGTGCCTTACCCGAGGAGCCCGTCGGCTCGGTGCGTGTGGTGGCGGTGGACGACTTCGCGCTGCGCAAACGGGATCGGTACGCGACCATCGTCGTCGATCTGGAACGTAGACGCCCGATCGAGGTGCTTGAGGGCCGGGAATCCGGACCGGTAGCCGCATGGCTGGCCTGCCACCCCGAGATCCAGATTGTGTGCCGGGACAGGGCCCGCAGCTACGCCGAGGCCGCCCGCACCGGCGCGCCGCAAGCCCAGCAAGTAGCCGACAGGTCGCACGTCTGGCACAACCTTGCCGAGGCGGTGGAGAAACGGTCGGCGCCCACCACGCCTGCATCAAGACCGCCTACGTCGATCAGCCCGACGAGCACCCTCACGACTCCCCGGCCCAGCCCGCCGCCCTGCCGGACGGCCATCTCGACGTCCGCGGACGTAACCGCAAGCTGGTGGCCCGCACAATCGAACGCTACAGCGCGGTGCAAGACCTGGTGTCCCAAGGGCGATCGTTGAAGGGCATCAGCCGAGACCTCAACCTCGACTACTACTCCGTACGCCGCTACGCCCGCGCCGCCACCCTCGATGAACTCCTGGCCACCGTCACCAATCGCGCCAGCAAGCTCGACGCCCATAAGCCCTACCTGGCTCAGCGAGTCGCCGAGGGATGTCGCAACGCCCTGCAGTTGTTCCGCGAGCTCCAGGCCCGCGGCTATCGCGGCAGCTCCAGCACCGTCGGCCTCTACGTGCGCCTCCTCAAGCAAGGCAGCGTCCCGCCACCGCCGCCCCGACCCGTCCCACGGCCCCGCAGGGTCACCCGGTGGATCATGACCGATCCCGGCAACATGCATCCGAACGATGCCCACGAACTCAAACAGATCCGGATCGCCTGCCCCGAACTCGACGCCGCTGTCGAGCACGTCCGCGCCTTCGCCACCATGATGCGCCACCTACATGGCGAGCAGCTGCTGAGCTGGATCGACAGCGTCCGCGGCCACGACCTTCCTCATCTCCGCCAGTTCGCCGACGGGCTCACCCACGACCAGGACGCCGTCACCGCGGGTCTGTCCCTGCCCTGGAGCTCTGGTCAGGCCGAGGGACAGAACACGCGAGTGAAGCTGATCAAGCGCCAGGGGTACGGTCGGGCGAACTTCGACCTTCTCCGGAAGCGGATCCTGCAACGGAACTGACGACGTCACAAGATCAGCGACAGAGCCGCTTGAGGTACAGACCTGCACCGGGGTCAACCGGCCTCCGGTGAATCGGCTGCCTTCACGGTTGTGGGATCTGCCAGCGGCCCCGATCGGTGACCTTGCGTGACGGGCGCCCCGAGTTCGGCGATCCGCGCCGCATCCCGCTTCTGCTTGAGTTGAGCGTTCATCCGTCGGGCTGGAACTTTGGCGATTCGGTCAGAGGTAGGTGATGCCGGTCAGGGCCGTGATCGAGATCGCGGCCGATGGGCGCCGGGGGATAAGGTGCGTCGGTGGAGGAACTGAGTCGTCTGTTCCGCTTGGCCGCTGACCACGCAGCCGACTACCGGTGGTCGTTGCCGGACCGGCCGGTCGGAGTGTCGATCGACCAGGCTGCGTTGGCCAACGCGTTCTCCGGTCCTTTGCCCTCCGCCCCCTCGCCACCGGAGCAGGTGCTGGCGGACCTGCTCGCTGCGGCCGAGCCCGGCCTGGTTGGGAGCGCCGGCCCGCGATACTTCGGGTTCGTAGTCGGCGGCGCGTTGCCGGCGGCCACTGCGGCCGACATCCTCGCTGCCGGTTGGGACCAGATCGCGGCCAACGCCGTCACGTCGCCGGCAGCTATCGCAGCCGAGGCTGCCGCCGGCGCCTGGCTGAAGGAGCTGCTGGGGATCCCAGCGTCGGCGTCGGTCGGTTTCGTCACAGGCTGCCAAGCGGCCAATACCGTCGGGCTCGCCGCCGCCCGGCATCAGGTGCTGGCGGACGCGGGTTGGGACGTGGAACGGCGCGGGCTGCTCGGGGCGCCGCCGATTCGGGTGATCGCCGGAGACGAGCGGCACGGGACCATCGATCGGTCGCTGCGTCTGCTCGGCCTCGGGGTGGACGTGGTGGAGCCGGTGCCCGCCGGGCCGAACGGCGCCATCGACCTCGGGTCGCTGCGGGAGCTGCTGCGAGCCGGCTCCCCGGGCCCCACCATTGTGTGTCTCCAGTCTGGCAACGTGAACACCGGCGCCTGCGACCAGCTTCGGGAGGCGTGCGACCTGGTCCACCGGCACGGTGGGTGGGTGGGTGCATGTGGACGGGGCATTTGGGCTGTGGGCTGCGGCGAGCCCCGCGACCCGGCATCTGGTGGATGGGCTGGAACTGGCGGACTCGTGGGCCTGTGACGGTCACAAATGGCTGAATCTTCCGTACGACTCGGCCTTCGCGTTCTGCGCCCGGCCCGACGTGCATGCGGCGGCGATGTCCTACGCCGCCGCGTACCTGGTCGGTTCGGGCGGCGCACCGGCGGGAGCGGACCTCACCGCGGAGTCCTCGCGCCGGGCCCGCGGGTTCGCTGTGTGGGCCGGACTGCGGGAACTGGGTCGCGACGGGGTTGCGGCACTGGTCAACCGCTGCTGCGCGCTGGCCCGCCGGTTCGCTGAAGGCCTGACCTCGGCCGGGTTCGAGGTGGTGAACGAGGTAGTCCTCAACCAGGTGCTGGTTGGCTTCGGCGACGACGCGCGCACCGACGGGGTGGTGGCGGCGGTGCAGGCGGACGGCACCTGTTGGGCGGGCGGTACGACCTGGCGGGGACGGCGACTGCGGATCTCGGTGTCGAACGCCACCACAACCGAAGCGGACGTGGACCGGTCGGTCGGCGCGATCACCCTGTACCGCGTCAAAACGCGGCCACGACGGCTCTGACCTGTGGTTGACGGGGCCCGTATCCGCAGACAAGATCGCGTCTTGTGCTTGTTCGCCTGCTCTATCTGACAACACTCCGAGTGTTCGGCTGGCTGATGTTGACGGGCCGCAGTCAAGCGTCGAAGGACGCGGAAATCATGGTGTTGCGTCACGAGGTGGCGGTGCTCCGGCGTCAGGTCGGACGCCCGACGCCGGACTGGGCCGATCGGGCCGTTCTCGCGGCGCTGGCCCGATGGTTGCCGGCGGTCCTGCGCGCTCATCGGCTGGTCACCCCGGCAACGTTGCTGGCATGGCATCGTCGTCTGCTGCGACGGGCCTGGACCTACCCGCATCGGCCCGGGCGCCCGGGAACGACTCCGGAACTTCGAGACCTGATCGTGCGCCTGGCGCGGGAGAACCCCGGGTGGGGTCATCGACGGGTGCACGGGGAGTTGGTGCGGCTTGGCTTTCAGGTCAGCGAGGCGACCGTGCGGCGCATCCTGCGCTCACGCCGCGTCGGCCCGGCGCCCCGACATCTTGATACTTCCTGGCGGGCCTTCTTGCGGTCACAGGCCGAAGGCCTTCTGGCTTGCGATTTCTTCCATGTTGACACGATCTTTCTGAAGCGCTTGTACGTGTTGTTCGTGATGGAGGTTCGCACGCGACGCGTCCACGTCCTGGGCGTGACCAGCCACCCGACCGGTGCGTGGGCCGCTCAGCAGGCCCGCAATCTCCTGATGGACCTCGGCGAGCGAGCAGGGTCGTTCCGCTTCCTCATCCGCGATCGGGACGCCAAGTTCACCACCGTTTTCGATGAGGTGTTCGCCGCCGTGGGCATTACGGTGCTGAAGACTCCGCCGCGGACACCGAGGGGGAACTGCTATGCCGAGCGCTGGATCCGTACGGTGCGCGCCGAGTGCACGGACCGCCTGCTGATCTACGGCGAACGTCACCTGCGCTCGGTTCTGAACGAATATCTCGATCACTACAACGTGCATCGGCCGCATCAGGCTCGTGGGCAACGACCACCCGATCAAGATGAGCATGTGGTGGTGCCGATGGAAGGCCGGATCGAACGCCACAAGATACTCGGAGGAGCGATCAACGAGTACCGCCGAGCAGCCTAGCTCGACTGGTGAAAACCCAGATCAGACCCCACGCGCGAGTTTTGACGCGCTACACGGGCCTGGAGCCCGTGTTGTTCAGCACGCGGGCGGGTGACTCCTGCAGGGAGGCCAGGTGCAGGTCGCCGCCGCCTGCCGCACCGCCCCCGAACTGCAGGCCAAGTCCCGCCACCAGCACCTGGCCAGCCTCGGCCACGACATCCGCCTGGGCGAAGAAATCTCCGCTCGCATCACCGCCGAGCACGACCCGGCCCGGTACCGCCGACGCACCCGCTGACCCGGCCAGCCCCCAGCGCCGATGTCGACCAGTCCGGCCCGCTGCCCGGTCGAAACGCCGGGACACACCTGCGATGCAACATGCCTGCAGCGCCAGCCAACGTGCCTTACGTGCCTGAAAAGATCATCTCGCTCTGACCTGCGAGAAGAGGCCAAGAACCCAAGATAAGTGAGGCCGCGGCTCCGAAGACTGGGTCGCCACCCGCGCCCTGGCCCTGCTGGCCGGCAACGCCGAGCAGGTCGCCGCCACCATCGACGCTCAGGCCACCGCGGCCGGACTCACCGAGCAGCAGCGCGGCGGGATCGATGCCTGCATCCGTTACCTGACCGGCCATGTCGAACACCTGCGCTACGACCAGGCGCTGGAGAATGGCTGGCCGATCGCCACCGGCGTCATCGAGGGCTCCTGCCGCCACCTGATCGGCGACCGGCTGGACATCACCGGCGCCCGGTGGGGCCTGACCGGAGCCGAAGCCATCTTGAAACTCCGCGCTGTGACTTCCTGTGGAGACTTCGCGGCCTACTGGCGCTATCACCTCGACCGCGAGCACCACCGCATCCACCAAGGCCGTTACCAGGACCGATACACCATCACCGCGTGACCTTCCAGCTCAGTGCGGAAGAGCTGCACCCATCGACGATTCACGGCTTGAGCATGTTTGTGCCGGCCACCGGTGCGACCTCGGCGACCCGGTCCAGTAGCCGCACCAGCAGTGCACGGTCGCCGCCGGAGAAGGCGTCGCGTACGCCCTGCTCGATCGCGGCCGAGCGGCGGTGGGCGGCACGAGCGCGCTCGATCCCGGCAGGCGTGAGAAAGATGAGAACCACGCGGCCGTGATCGGGTGAGATCCGGCGCGCGACGAACCCTTTGGATTCGAGGTTGTTGACGATGCCGGTCATCGTCTGCGAGGTCACCAGCGCCTCGCGCGCGAGTTGCGTGCACGACTTCGACGCGCCACCCATGAGAAAGCTCAGCACCATGCACTGGGGAACGGTCAGGTCCAAGTCGCGCAGCGCCTCCGCCTTGCGCGCCATGATCGCCTGCTCGGCGCGTTTGATGTGAAAGCTGAGATCACCTACGGGCTCGACCTCAAGGTCGGCCCTGATCTCGCGACTCGTCTGGTTCGTCATCTGGTCAGTCATCCCTCCTCGACTATAGCCACCGGCTTGCTATCAGTCTCGCATGGTGTAGGGTCCTTCAACTATGAACGAAGCGACACTTCCAGAAGATCCTTCATCACGTGTTCGCCAGAGCCCCGCCTGGGTCACCCTGGTGCTCATCTGCGTGTCGGTCACGCTCGTCCCGTTGCTACTGACTGGGCCTGCGGTGGCGCTACCGGATATCGCCCGAGACCTGCGCCCGGGTGTGCAGGCGCTGCAGTGGGTGATCAACGGCTACAACGTCATGTTCGCCTCCTTCGTGCTCGCGTTCGGCGCGCTTTCCGACCGCGTCGGTCGCAGGCGCGTCTTCCGGGCGGGCGTGGCGCTATTCGGCCTTGGATCCCTGGTCTGCGCACTGGCCGATTCGATCGTCATGCTCGACCTCGCGCGTGTAGCGGCTGGCCTCGGCGCCGCCGCGACGTTGACCAGCGGATCGACGCTCCTTGCCGCCCGCTTCGAAGGTGCCCAGCGTGTGCGCGCCTTCGGCCTGTTCGGCACCGCTCTGGGCGCGGGTCTTGCCTTTGGTCCCCTCATCTCCGGCGTCATGCTGTCCGCACTGGGCTGGCGCGGCGTGTTCGTCATCCCCGCCATCCTTGGGCTGCCGGTGACGCTGGGCTCCAGGGCGCTGAAAGAATCGCGGAACCCCGAGGCGCGGCCCCTCGACTGGCCCGGAACCGTCACCTTCACCGGCGGCCTGTTCCTGCTCATCTTCGCCCTCGTCGAGGCACCCACCCAGGGCTGGAGCTCCAGAATCGTGATCGGCTCCCTGATCGGCTGCGTGGTGTTGCTGGGCGGCTTCGTCGTCGTCGAGCACCGTCAGCGCGCGCCGATGTTCGACCTGGAACTGCTGCGCTACCCGCGTTTCCTGGGGGTGTGTGCGACGGCGGTCGCGGTGGCCTTCACGATTCTTCCGCTGCTGGTCTTGCTGCCGACGTACTTCAGCGCCGTCGAGGGCTTCAGCGCCGTGCACGCCGGAGCCATCCTGTTGCTGTACACCGGGCCGATCCTCATTGTCCCGCTCCTGGCCACTCGACTGGCTCGGTTGATCTCACTGCGCACCCAGCTCGCGTCCGGGATGGCGATCATCACCGCTGGAATGATCTGGCTGACGGTCCTCGAACCTCATGTGGGGCTCGGCACGCTGGCCGGCCCGCTGATCATCAACGGCGTCGGGTACGGCTTGACGCTGGCCGTCCTTGACGGCGCCGCGGTGTCCAGCGTCGAGCTCGCACGGGCGGGGATGGCCTCCGGCATGTTCAACGCGATGCGCCTGACCGGCGATACGGCCGCAGCCGCCATCGGCGGATCCCTGATGGTCAGCATCACCGCCGCCCGCCTGGCCGGCCTTGTCCCCGACCCGCAAGCCGTCGCCGACGCCCTCAACACTGGCCTGCACACGACCTCACTCCAAGCCGCCACCGCCTTCAGCAGCGCCTTCCACGTCATCCTTTGGATCGGAGCCGCTGCCGCCCTCGTCACCGTCCCCATCCTGCTGTTTACCCTGCGCCCCGGGGAGCACGAGGTGCTCGACGAGAGCGAACTGCCACACCTGCAAGCAGAAGGTGTGCGCCGCACTGATCGTCTGCACGAACCGGTAGGTCAGCGACATGGGTGACGCTCTGGTGTACCGGATGACGATCGCTTATCCGGCACCCCCCGGTCGTTCAGAGCGCCTGCGCGGCTGCTAGCACGGACCCGAGTGGAGGCCCACGACGGCGGCCGACGTGCGCGGCGGGCACCCACACACAAGATCAAGCAGATAGAGAGGAAGAAATCATGGAACTGCAACTCATAGGAAAAACAGTCCTCATCACCGGGTCATCGGCCGGCATCGGTTTCGCCGCAGCAGTCGGCTTCGCCCGAGAAGGGGCATCGGTGATCTTGAACGGGCGGAACGAGGCACGGCTAAAGGAGTCGCGGGCCCGACTGCTCAACGCGGTCCCGGACGCCGCAGTGCGCGTCGTCGCCGCCGACGTCGGCACGGCCTCCGGATGCCAGGCGCTGATCGACGCCGTCCCGGAGGTCGACGTGCTCGTAAACAACGCGGCGGTCTTCGAACCGGAGAAGTTCGAAGCGATCTCCGATGCCGAGTGGATGCGGTACTTCGAGACCAATGTGATGAGCGGCGTACGGCTCGCCCGCCACCACCTGGCGCGGATGGTGGCGCGCAACCAGGGGCGCATCCTCTTTGTGTCCAGCGAGGCTGCCGTGCAGGTCTCGCCGGAGATGATGCACTACGCCATGACCAAGACGGCACTGCTCGCCGTGGCTCGTGGCCTCGCCGAGCTCACCCGGGGAACCAATGTCACGGTCAACACTGTTCTCCCCGGCCCGACGGCGACCGAAGGCATCGACGACTTCATGAGAACTCTCGCCAGCGAGCAAGGCCTGTCGGACAAAGAACTGAAGGAGAACTTCTTCGCCACCGCCCGGTCGACGTCGCTGCTGCAGCGCTGGGCCACTCCGGAGGAGGTGGCGCATCTCCTGGTCTACCTCGGCAGCCCGCTCGCGGCGGCCACCAACGGCGCCGCTGTGAGAGTCGAAGGCGGCGTGCTCCGCTCCATCCTGTAACGGCCCAGAAGCCAGACCCTTGCCGGCTAACTCCGCGACACGCTGGCGTGGGTGCGTGATCTGACCGGTTAGCGACGGTACGCGGATTCCAACACTGGTGGAGCTCCTCGTGGTAGCGCTGCTGCATGTCCGCTGGGGCCTTGGACTGCGCATGCGCATCCTGCGATCCTCGGCCGCGCCCGCGCCGAGCGGGACGCCCTCACCCCTGACGAGGCCGCCCACCGCGCCTACGTCCCCGGCGGCCCGTCGCGTGAGGAGATTCCCGCGCTACCGGCGCTGGCTGAGCAGGTATGGCCTGCTCGACTCTTAATCGGGTTGTCAAGCGGCGAGGTCGAGGGGAGGTGTGAGTTGGTAGGTACGGCCGTCGCGGAGCAGTGCCCACAAGACGTTGACGCGTCGGCGGGCGAGGGCGAGTACTGCTTGGGTATGGCGTTTACCTTCGGCGCGTTTGCGGTCGTAGAAGCGCCGGGAGTCCGGGCAGGTCTGGATGCTGATCAACGCGGAGGTGCAGAAGACCCGTTGCAGGGGCCGGCTGTAGCGCTGGGGCCGGTGCAGATTGCCGCTGACGCGGCCGGAGTCGCGGGGGACGGGGGTGACGCCGGCGAAGCTGGCGAGCTGGTCGGCGGAGGCGAAGCGGTCCATGCTGCCGGTGGCCGCGATGAACTCCGCTCCGAGCAGGACGCCGATGCCGGGCATGCTAATGATCACCTCGGCGGAGGGGTGGAGGCGAAATCGGTCCTCGATGAGATGGTCGATGTCCTTAATCTGTTCGCCCAGGGTGAGGACCTGCTGGGCGAGCTGGGCCGCCAGGCTGGCCCCATCCGCTCGGCGGGCAGGGTGGCGTGCTGGGATTCGGCCGCGGCGACGGCCTTGGCGGCCAGGGCGGCGGCGTTGCGGACCTTGCGGTCCCGCAGCCAGCCGGTCAGAGCCTTGATGCCGATCTCGCGGAGCGCGGCGGGGGTCTGGAAGCCGGTCAACAGGACCAGCGGGCCCTTGCTGGTGAGTTGGAGGGCACGCTCCAGCGCGGGGCAGATGGCCAGCATCTGGTCATGAAGCCGGTTGACCGCACGGGTCCGGTCGACGGCCAGGTCCCGGCGATGTGCTACCAGCAGCCGCAGCTCGACGACCAGCTCGTCATCGCCCCTCAGCATGGTCAGATCGCGGCGCATCCGGGCCTGGTCGGCGATGATCAGGGCGTCCTTCGCGTCGGTCTTGCCCGCTCCCCGGTAGCCCTCGGCCGCCCTGTTGACGACGATGCCGGGTACGTAGACGACCTTCTGACCATGGTCGAGCAGCAGCGCCAGCAGCAGAACCGACTCGCTGCTGTGCAGGTCGATCGCCCAGGTCACCTGGTCAGCCAAGCCCAGAACCGCGCTGATCACCTCCAGAAGTGCCGTCTCGTCGTTGGCCACCCGGCGCGAGAACACGCGTTTCCCGTCAGCGTCGACCACCGCCACGTGATGGTGCTCCCGGCCGATGTCAGCCCCGGCCCACAGGTGTGTCAACCCACGCCTCCCACCAGCAGATATCCAGTTCAGCCCACAGACGACCTCGCCGCCAGGTCCCTACACAGCGATCGGATCGCAGCTCTTAATCAGAGGCCGAGTCCGTCACGGAGAGGCGAGCGGCGAGTCGAAGGAAGCCACACCAACGGCAGACGACTGAAAGCCACACCCGCCACTCCGGGGGCATCCGAACCCTAAGGGCCCAGACAGCTCAACGGTAGGGACGACTGACAAGGCAAGAGGCCCCGTCACTCCTCGCGCCAGGGCTGGTTGCTGCCTGCTTGACGAGCCAATGCTCGCGCGCACGCGCGTGAGTGTCGGAAAGGTCGGGAAAGTCGCCAGTGCCGGGCCTTGGTGCTCGGCGGGGACGGCCGCGTGCCGGGTCTTTCTCGCCTCGCGCGTGCGCGCGTAAGCCCGTCCTGAAAGCCCCGAAACCCTCTGCCGGAGGTGGGTGAACGGGCCGTCCTGGTGGTCTGGGACCCCGCTCTCCCGGTCTAACCTGGACATATAGGTGTCGAGGTAAGGCGCGGGTGATGGACTCAGAGGTCGACTACGAGGCGGTGTTCAGGGCCAGCCTGGTCCCGTCGCTGGTACTGACGCCGGACTTCGTCATGGTGGCGGCCAATGACTCCTATCTGAAGATGGCCGAGCGGACCGAGGCGGACCTGCTCGGCCGACGCTTCTTCACCGTCTTCCCCGGCAATCCAGACGCTCCCAACATTCCCGACGCGCAGGGGATGGAGGTTCTGCGTGCTTCGCTGGAACGGGTGGTGGCCACCGGCGAGCGGGACACCATGGCACTGCAAATGTACAACCTCGAGGCGACCGGCAGACCGGGGGTGTTCGAGGAGCGGTACTGGAGTACGGTCAACACCCCCGTCCTCGGCCCGGACGGTGAACTGAAACTGATCATTCACCGTACCGAGGAGGTCACCGACTTCCTCCAGCAGCTAAGCCGGTCCGGCGAACGCGGCGTCACCGGCGCGCGGGCGGCGCTGGAGGCGATGGAGACCGACGTCTACGCTCGCGCCCGCGAGCTCCAGGACCTCAACGAACGGCTCAAGCAGAAACACAGACAACAACGCCAGACCACGTCGGCGCTGCGGGAGGCCATCGAACGGCAGCGGCGGTTCGTCTTCGACGCTTCCCACGACCTGCGCAACCCGATCACCGGGCTGCTGACCGAACTGGAGGTCGCACTCTCAGAACCCGACATCGACCTGCAGCAGATCCTGCGCAAATTGCTGCGAGACGCTGAGCGACTCAACGACATCGTCGCCGATCTCCTCGAACTCGCCCGCCTGGACACCGCGACGCCCGCCGCCACCGAACCGGTCGACCTGGCCCACCTCGTCATGGACGAACTGGAACGCCGCACCCTGACCGCCGCCGTCCTCACCCGGCTCGATCAGCAGGTGGTGGTGCACGCCTCCCGGATCCGGCTGGCCCGGCTCCTGGGCAACCTCCTGGCCAACGCCGAACGGCACACCGTTACCACGATCGAGATCACCGTCACCACGGACCCGCCCGACGCGGTCTTGGAAGTCATCGACGATGGACCCGGCATTGCCCCGGCCGACCGCGAAACAGTCTTCGAACGCCTCCGCCGCCTGGACGATGCCCGGCGCCAGGACCCTGGCGGCTCCGGGCTCGGCCTGCCCATCGCACGCGAAATCGCCCAGGCCTACGGCGGTCACCTGTACACCGCCGACCACCCCACCGGCGCCCGCTTCGTCCTCCGCCTCCCCCTCGCCACCTAGGTCCAGCTCACTTTAAGGTAGTGATGCCCGGGTCGGAGAGCGTCCCACAGCAGAACTGCTAACTTTCGCGAAATCGCATCAGATGCAATAGGCGGCAGTTGTAGCAATGAAGAAATTTCCAACGAATATGCCGCTGACTGGGGTGATGCACGGGCTCTGGGACTGAGCTGTTAGTTCGACAACGGTGTGGCCATGAGCGACGCCATCCTGCGTTGATCTCCGGGTCTTTCGCGACCGAGGCGATCGATCTCCCGGTCTCGCGCACGATGCGCACCGCACCCGCTCGAAGCTCCGGATCGAAATTACGTCTGGTCTCTCCCGTAATTCGGCCTCCCCCTGAGGTCGTATCGCCACGGTCCGAGGGGAGAGTCAGCAGGGCCAGTCCAGATCAGTCGGTGGGGATTGTGGTTGGCTGGCCGCTGTGAGCAACCTGCGCCCCGAGACGATCCTCCCCGCCGGGGGCGAGCCCCTCGTCGGTGAGGCGGCCGACTCGGGCCGGGGCGACAGCCACGACGGCCACCCGGAGGGGTTCGCGGTGGTGGCGCTGATCGCCTCGGCCGGTGGGCTGGAGGCGTTGTCGCGGGTGCTGGCCCCGCTGTCGCCCGACCTGCCCGCCGCGGTGCTGGTCGCCCTGCATCAAGACCCCACCCGTGCCAGCAATCTGGCGGCCATCTTGGCGCGGCGGACCGCCTTGGAGGTGCGGGTCGCCGCCGACGGCGCCGCCATGGAAGCCGGTCTGGTGCTGGTCGTGCCGCCGGGCCATCACCTGCTGGTCGCCTCCCCGGCGCGCGTCGCGCTCATCGACACCGGTGGGCTGCCCGCGCCCCGCCCCGCGGCCGATCTGTTGCTGGCCACCTTGGCCGTCACCTGCGGTCCCCGCGCGCTGGCGGTCATCCTCACCGGCACCGGCAGCGACGGCCAGTCCGGCGTGCGCAACGTCACCCACCGCGGCGGCACCGCCTTCGCCCAGGACGAGCCCAGCTCCGCCTTCTTCGCCATGCCCGCGGCCGCCATCGCCACCGGCCAGGTCCACCGGGTGCTGGCCCTCGACGACATCGCCGCGGCGATCATCGCCCACACCATGCCGTGATCGACCTCGCGCAGGCGTGGGGCGGCGGGCTGGTCGCCTCGGTCGACGGGATGCGCTTCGTCGTCCCCGTCCCGTCGGTGTACGCCAGGCCCAATCCCCGCTATTTCGGGCGCCGGGGGAGCCGCGGGGCTGAACCAGGGCTTAGAAGCTTTTGGCAAGGACGCCGGATTCGGCGACGATGAGTCCGCCGATCAGCATGAACACCACCGGGACGATCCAGTGCCCGTAGCGTTCGACAACGTCGATGATCTTCTTGTGCGAGCTGAGCAAGGACCCGGCCAGGCACCACACGGCCACTGCGACGAAGAGCACCGTGATCGTCACCACGGTGGGCCCGGCACCGATGGTGCGGAACACCGGCATGTAGACCGAGATGTTGTCGGCGCCGTTGGCGATGGTCACACCGGCCACCGACAGCAGGCCGGAGGCGACCGCCACCGAGGTTTGCTCGCCGTCGTTGCGGGCGCAGATCGCCATGATGAGGCCACGCACGCCGAGGGCGAAGGGGACTAGGCCGAGCAGGCCCACCCAGTCGTCGGGAATGATCGTCAAGCCGAGCGCCGCGATCACCGACACGGCCACCAGAACGGCGATCCCGGCGTACTGCCCGGCCCAGATCTGCCACGCCTTGGGCGTCCCACCGGCCCGGAAGGACAGGAACAACACCGTGAGCACGATGATGTCATCCACGTTGGTTCCGGCCCACATCCCGGCGGCCGCCGCGATAGTGCCCATGATTTGGTCCATGGTCGCACTAACGGGCAGGACGACCGCTGTGCGAACCTGGACAAAAGGGGCGCGGGCAAGAGCCCGCGCTTCCTGCTTCCCTGGTCCTGATCACGATCGGGCCTCCGAGCGTGGGGTCGGCGTGAACGCGGGATGCCTCAATCGGGTAGCCGGTGGACGGCGACCATGGCGGCGTCGTCGCCCAGGTGCCCGCCGACGTGGTCCAGAAGGTCGTCGCGCACGCGGGTGACCAGCGCGTCGGGGCCCTCGCCGGGGCAGGTGGCGACCCGCTCGGCCAGCGGGTAGAACGCGCCGGAGGGGCAGCGGGCCTCGGCGACGCCGTCGGTGTAGAGCACCAGGGTGTCGCCGGCCTCGAAGCCGAAGGTCTCGACATGGAAGGCCGGTTGGCAAAGGTCGCCCAGGCCCAGCGACGTCGCGGGCTGGGAGACCCGCAGAGCCGTGACGTGGTGGTCGCGGATCAGCAGGGGTGGCGGGTGCCCGCAGTCGATCACGTGGACGACCGGCTTGTCGTCGGGGATCTCCAGCACCACCGCGGTGACGAAGTTCTCCCAGGCCTCGGGAGACTCCCGGTCGCGCTCCTCCAGCTCGGCGCGCACGCTTTCGTCCAGGTGGGTCACCACGTCCAGCAGGTCGCACGATGGCGGGCCGCTTGACGGAAGGCCCCCAGCAGCAGCGCGGCGTCGGAGGTGGCGGGCAGGCCCTTGCCGCGGACGTCGCCGATGACGATCCGGGACCCTGACGGGGTATGGACGGCGGCGTACAGGTCGCCGCCGATGTGGGCGGCTTGTTCGGCGGCCAGGTACATGCAGGCGAGCCTCAGCGGCCCAAGGCCCGCCGGCAGAGGCCGCAGCAGAGCCTGTTGCGTGACCTCCGAGACCGAACGGGCCTGGGTCAGCTGCTGCCGGTTCCGGTCGCGAATGAAGGAGAACGGCACCAGGAGCGCCGAGACCACCACCAGCGCAGCCAACTGCGCCTGGATGACGTCGGTGCCCAGGGTCTGGAAGTGCAGGCCGATCAGCACCTGGTCGATGACGGTGATCGAGCCCACCACGGCGGTCAGCCTGGGGCCGGCGTACGAAGCCGTGATCGCGGTGGCCGCCACCAGCAGCGGACTCAGGTGCACCTCGCTCGGAGTCAGGACCTCCGTCATGGTGATCGCCACGATCAGGGCAAGCGGCATCGCCACCAGCAGCCCCGACCGCCGCGCCCGGTACCAATCTGCCAGCCCCTGCTGACCTCTCACCCTTCCTGGATACACCTACAGGTTCCCCGCCCGGACACCGGTGGATCCACGGGGCGTGGCCAAGGCCCGCAGTGGGAGCTGGCCCAGGCGCCGGGGCCGAGAGAGGCCCGCGGTTCACCGCCTCGGCCGGATTCCTCTACTGCCAATTGCCATGAAAGTGTCAGTGACTCTGCCACCTGAGTGTCAGTGACGGCCGTCACATCATTTCTCTGGGTCCAGCAGTAGGGTGTCATGGAGATCGATGGGAATGGCCCGCATCGCCTTCCTTCTCCTGGCCCTGTTCGCCGAGATGGAACGCATCTTCACGGCCGAGCGTGCCGCACACGCCCGCAGCGTGGCCACGGCCAAGGGAGACACTTCGGCCGGCCCATCGCACACCCCGCCGAAAAGATCGATTATGCGCGCCTGCTCGCCCCACCGGCTTACCATCCTGAGCCGTCCCTTGCACGATCCGGTAACCGCGTCTGCGCAATGTGCGCTGTGGCTCACCCGCCAGGGTGACCGCTGAGAGGTAGGCGGAGTTCGAAGCGTGCGCCGCCGGTGGTGGATTGCCCGACGTGGATGGTTCCGCCGTGGGCGCGTACCACGTCATCGGTGATCGCCAGGCCCAGGCCGGTGCCGCCGCGGTCGCGGCTTCGGGCGGCGTCCAGCCGGGTGAACCGCTCGAAGATCCTCTCGCGGTCGGCCTCGGCGATTCCGGCACCGTCGTCGTCGACCGCCAGCAGGGCGGTGTCACCCTGGCTGCGCACCTCGATCGTCACCAGTCGCTGGGCGTGGCGTTGGGCGTTGTCCAGCAGGTTGGCCAGCGCCCGGTTGAGCTGGCTTGGCACGGCGTCCACCGTGACCCCGTCCTGCAGCACAAGCTTGGTGGGAAGACGGTCGTTGCGGTGGTCCAGCGCCATGCGGGCCAGTTCGCTCAGATCGACCTGCTTGCGCAAGACGGCCACGGCGGCCTCGACGCCGGCCAGGTAGAGCAGGTCGGTCACGATCTGCTGCAGGCGCTCCACATCACCGAGCATGCGGCCGAGCAGTTCCTCCAGCTCGGTGTCCTCCGGGTGCATCTGGGCCTCTTCCAGCTGCAGGCGCAGCCCGGCCAGCGGGGTGCGCAGCTCGTGGGAGGCGTCGGTGACGAAATGCCGTTGCGTCTGCACGGCGTGCTCCAGCCGGCCCAGGGTGCGGTTGGCGGTGCGGGCCAGTTTGGCGACCTCGTCGTCCCCGGCAGGTTCCGGCACCCGGGCGCCCAGGTCGTGGAAGGTGATCAGGGCGAGCTGGGACCGGATGGCATCGACGGGTCGCAGCGTCTGCCCGGTGACCTTCCAGCTGGTCCAGCCCGCCAGCGCGATCAGCGCGGCGGTCTGCACGGCGATGACGGTGTCGATGAAACCGGTGGACTGAACCCCGGGGGCGCGCCGCCCGGCATACACCACCGAGGAGCCCGGGGTGCTCCCGGCGCGCAGCGCGGTGAGGCGCAGGCACCCCGGCTCGGGATCACCGCAGGCCTGCACATCCTTGAGCGGGTCGTCGGCGTCAGGCCAGACCGTGCTCATCGGAGGCTTTCCCCTGGCGGCGGAAGAGGCGGCGATGACGTTCCGTCCGGGGCTCACGACCTGTACCAGGTCGATGCCGGGAACCACGGGGACGATCAGAGCGGGCAGTTGCCCGGCGTGGATGGCCGCCGCCACCGCGCTGACCTCCTCCCGGGTGTCATGCCACACCGAGTCGGTGAACATCTGCTGGATCACCGCACTCAAGATCAGCGCCATCGGCACCAGCACCAGCGCGGTGATCGAGATGGTCAACAGTGTGATCCGTCCGCGGATCGTCGGTGGGTGCAACCTGGAAAGCGATAACCCCATGCCATCAAGGTACGTGAGCTGGGAAAACGGCTCAGCTTCGATCACTTCGACTGCTCGGTGCCACGGATCTCCTGGCAGGGTGAAGAGCTGATACTCGACCTTGATCGCTTAAAGTGATCACGTGATCACAAATATAGATACTGTCCATCTGGAAGACCCGCAACGCCGCCCCCAGTTCACGAGCGGCGTGCGCTGCGAGCAGAGCCGAAGGCGAGCGATCGCAACGGGCCTGACGGCCCTGGCGTTCGTCACCGCCACGGCCGCCCCCGCGTCGGCCACGGCATCCCCTCCGGCAAGTCATCAGCGTGTGCTGGCCCACACCTGCGTCCCGAGCAGCGGCGCGAAGACCTTCCTATCCACCGACAAGTGGTCCAAGGCCAATACAAAGTTGTGCGTGAGCGTGGAGCAGAACGCCGACGGCACCAAGGTCATTAAGGCCGACCTCTCCGGAGACTTCTACTACTACTGGGGAGCGGCCTGGTACGCCGACTGCTCATCGGCCTGCAACCTGAATGGCGCGTTCACACTGCGCAAGGACCGCGATACCACCTTCCCCTACTTCTCCGAGAAGTGGAGCGGCACGAGCGTCACCGTCACTCGGACCTTCCCGGTGGACAGCGGGCACTACCGACTTTCTTTCATCGGATTCAAGTACGGCGGGTACTGGCATGACAAGCGCTACACAAGCGGCGACACAGGCGACCACATATCCATCTACCTGGATGCCGAGGTCGACGTCCCCTAAAACAACGACCGGCGCTGGCACCCTTCGGCAGCGCGAGCGACACGCCAAGAGCGGCAACGCCTCATAGGGACCGGTCGCGCGGTCCGGGTAACCGGACCGCGCGACCGGTGGAGACCATCGGCTGCGTCGCAGCCCGATATGCGGACGTCGTCGCGAGTCCAGCGCCGGGCCGGCGGCCAGGAACAGGCGGATCACCCGCTGTCGCCGGATTCCATTCCGCTGTTCTCTGCTTCCCGATTCTGGCACCAAGATCAATATCACCGCTAAAGGCTGTACCGATGTTCCTCAAGGCCGGGGAAACCCCAGAGTTCCCGCGAACCCAAGGGTCGACGTCGGGCTATTGGGGTGGTCTGGGAGGTTATGCACCCTTGGGTTCGCGGGAACCCGGGACCCGCGTACGGCCGGCGAGTTGGCCGCGGCGCCGGACAGCGCGCAGAAGGCAGCGACGGCCGACTGGCCGGTTCGGAGGGCGGTCAGGCGCCTGAGCCGGCATACGGAGCCGAATTCACGTGTGAGCAGGCGTTCTGCGGCCAAGGCGACGCTCGGCGTCCGGTCGAACCGTCCTCGGGCAGGCCGGTACGCGACTCCTCGGCTTCACCACCGTTGCAACAACCTCAGCGAAGAGGAAGAAGCTTCACCAATCCTGAGATTCCATCAACCGCCGGGCTGACATGCTCTACATGGAATATGCCCTGGCCCCGGGTCCTAACGGACTACAGAGACCCGCAGGAACTCCGGGGTTATTCCTTAGTACCTGGTGACACCAGTCCTACCGACACCCCGAAGCCCGCCGATGACCACCACCGAGGCCGCGACATGTCCGGTCTGCTCGACGCCGATCGTCCAGGGGTGCGGCCGGAATACGGCGGGAAGGGGGGCCGCGGACGCCGGTTTTCCGCCGCAAAGGGAGAGGGCCGTGACCGGCGGGTGAGCCTGGCCCCGGCCCTTTGTGTTTCTGGCGTGCTGCTGGTCAGGCCAGGGTGTCCTTAACCTTGATCATGCCGTCGTCGATCACGAACTTCTGGTTGGTGTGGTTCGCGCATTGCCACAGGTGGATCTGGGTGCCGTTGGTCCGGGCGTTGGTGGCGTCGAGGCAGACCGGGGTGGCGGAGCCGATGGTGTCCTTGATGACGATCTCTCCTTTCCTGATGACCCAGGTCTGGTTGGCGTGGTTGTTCACGCATTGCCACAGGTGCACTCGGGTGCCGTTGGTGCGGGCGTTGCTGGCGTCCAGGCACATCGGGGTGGCGGAGCCGATGGTGTCTTCGACCTTGATCAGGCCGTTGTCGATGACGAACTTCTGGTTGGTGTGGTTCACGCATTGCCACAGGTGCACTCGGGTGCCGTTGGTGCGGGCGTTGGTGGCGTCCAGGCACACGGGAGGTCCGGCGAGAGCAGCGTGGGTAGCGGGCTGTTGGGCGGCGGCCGCGGCGGGCAGGGCGGTGGCCGCGCTCACGAGGGCGGCGGCGACGGCGCCGGCCAGTAGATGGCGAGCAAGCTGCATGGTGCCTCCTGGGCAAGTTTGATCAGAACCCGATCACCATCTCGCAGCCGAACGTGCTTGATCAACTACCTTCGGTTAACGTCTAGCTATCCGTGCAACTCTTCGTCACTTTGCGGCCTTACCAGATCGGGCATCTCTGGCTATATCGCGCAATTTCCATCACACAGGGTTACTTTGCGGTTGGTGGCACGGACCCGAGTAGAGGGCCTACAACGCGAGCCATGCGTCAGAAGGTCACCGAGGAATACAGATCAGTGGATCACCGAACCCTGCCAGTGCCGTACCCTCTACTGGCCCCTCAAGCGACGATGTCGCATGCGGGTTCACGAGCCCACCGGCGTGAGGAAGCCTTCGAGGACCACCAGGCCCTTGCCGTACTTCTCGTCGACCTCGCGCTGGAGCTCGACCCAGTCGGGGCCGTCGTAGTGCACCGTCTTGCGTCTGATGTTCTTGAGGGGCTCCCACATTGTTGCTGGTAGCTGCGACAAGTCGGCTCCAACCGCGTCATAGATCATGGAAGCAAGCTCGCTCCGGATCTGATACACCAGCCATGCCGGCTTCATGTACGTGGTCAGGTGCTCCGCCCAAGGCATTACTTTCGTCGTCGACGCCCTAGATGATTGAGTCCAAGGGATCGCCTGCGGAAATAGGGCGAGGGTGTTCAAGATCCGTTTGTGACGACAGACCTAAACACCCTCGCAACGGCACTCTATGTGAAGATCGACGACGCGGTGAAGGCTTCACCGGACCTGGCGCCCTGGCGTCCCCGGGTGGGCATCGCACCTACGCTCAGTGACGCCGAACTGGTCACGCCAGCGGTGATGTCGGCGTTGCTGGGCTTCGTCTCCGAGCGACGGTGGGTGCGTTACGCCCACGCCGAGCTGGTGGGCATGTTCCCGTATCTGCCCGGGCAGTCGGGCTACGGTAAGCGGCTGCGTAAAGCATCAGGTCTGGTCCTGCACATGATCAGGATGCTCGCGGCCGATACCTCGTTGTGGAGCGATGATGTGTGGGTGATCGACTCCACCCCGGTGGAGTGCGGCCGATCCCGCCAGACGGCCAGGCGCAGTGATCTGGCAGGGTGGGCCGAGTACGGCTACTGCGCCAGTCACTCCCGGTACTTCTGGGGGCTGCGGCTTCACCTGCTGTGCACCCTGGGCGGATTGCCTGTCGCGTTCGCGCTCACCGGTGCCAAGGCCGACGAGCGGGACATCCTGCTCGGGATGCTCGACAACGCTCCCGAGCTGATGGCCGGCCATCGGGGTCAGACGATCATCGGTGACAGGAACTACTACGGCCGTCAGTTCGAGCAGGCTGTCACCGCACGTGAGCTGACCTTGCTGCGCCCGGCCCGTAAGGGCGAGCCCGAACGGGCCGGCGCGCATCTGTTCAAGCCGTTGCGGCAGGTCATCGAGTCGATCAACCAGACCTTCAAAGGACAGCTTGACCTGGAACGTCACGGCGGCCGCACCCCTGCCGGAGCCGTCATCCGCGTACTCGCACGAATCCTCGCACTGACCGCAGTGATCTGGCACAACGACAAAACCGACCAGCCGATCAAGCGATCTCTGATCGCCTACGACCACTAACCGCGACCAGACACCTTGGACTCAATCATCTAGATGCTGCGACCTCGATCACGCGCACGTTCGCCGTCACACGGCCGAGGGCTGGTTGACTGTGGGCGTCACGCCACCAGCCCAGCCAGCGGAGTCGCTGCTGGCCGTGACGCGCTGGAAGCTCACCTGCGTGGGCGATTGGTGCTGGGCGCCCTCGAGTAGACGCCAGTCGTTCGCTCGACCAGGGTGCCGATCGCGGATTTCTGGTCACCGCCGATGATCAGGTCGCCTTCCCAGTGGCCGGGAACGGCACGGTCGGCGATCTCGGCGGGCCGGTCGCTGATCATCACCATGGGGTGGGTGAAGCGGGGCTGGCGGTGCCCGCCGGTGCGCCGGGGTTTGCGGACCGTCCGGCCGGTGCGCAGCGCCCGGGCCAGTTCGCGGCGCAGCTCGCCGCGGCCTTGGACATACAGGGCCTGGTAGATGGTCTCGTGGGTCACGTGCAACTCGCTCCGGTCGGGGTGGTCCCGGCGCAGCCGGCGGCTGATCTGCTCAGGGCTGTGCTTGAGGTCGAGCAGGTCCTGCACCAGCGCCCGCAACTCCGGATTGGCGCCGATCTTGCCGGTCTTGGGCCGCGGACGCCGTGCATCGGCACGGGCCTGGGCCGCGTGCGGCCGGTAGGCGCCCGAGACGGGATGAGCGTTGCGGCTGACCTCGCGGCTGATCGTGGACGGGCTGCGGCCCATCTCAGCGGCGATTGATCGGATCGACCGGCCCTCCCGCAGCAGATCGGCGATCGCGATCCGGTCGTGCTGGATTTCCGGGAAACCTGCTGTTCAGAGCGCTAACGTCTCGCCCATGACTTCAGCGAGAGCGCATGACACGGCACTTCTGCTCAAGAGGACGCCGCCCCGTGAATCCACGGAGGCACCGCACGCCGCAGCGTGTCATGTGGCCGAGCTCGACGACGAACTGGCGGCTATGAGGCAGCTTTCCGAGCTGCTGGCCGGACACAGCGTCGAGGCGCGCGGCCGGATCCTCCGCTATCTCCTGGACCGATGGGAGACCGCGGACGTGGTCTGTGCCGAGCGGTCAGGCGCATGCTGGCAGCGCGCGACCTCGCACAGCACGCGCTCGGGGAGCACGACGCCGCGTCAGCAAGGAGGCCACCGCTGGCGGAGCAGCTCGGGTGAACCGGGTCTTCTCCCGCTCCAGCGCGGCCACCGTGGTGGTCGCGGTCGCCAGCTGCTCGCGCAGCCCGGCCAGCTCCTTCTCCAGCTTCTTGTTCTCGGCCGCCAGCTCCTTGTTCGCCGCGGCGAGCTTCTCGGCCCGCTGGAACTCGGCCTCGCGAAGGGCCAGGGCGTGGGTGGCGGCGGCGCTCTGTTCGGCGGCCTTCTGCTCGGCGGCCGCGCGGAGCCCTTCGTGCTCGACGGTCTTGCGCGAGGCCTGGTCGACCTGGCGCTCACGCTCAGCGTCGGAGTCGCGTGCCATGCGCTCGGCGACCCGCTGGGCGTCCACGGCTGCCACGCGCTGACGCTCGGCGGTGGCGGCCTGGCGGACGGCGGCCGCGCGGGCGGACTCAGCTTGTTCGGCGGCGACCAGTGCCTCGGCCTGGCCGCGCTCGGCGTCGGCGATCCGGGCTGGCGCGCCGTCCCGGACGGCCTCAGCCCGGGTTCGGTGCTCATCGAGGGCGGCGACAGGACGGCCAGCTGCTCGCTGACGGCGGTGGTGGCGGCCAGCACCGGGGCGGCGGCCGGGGCGCAGGCGCTGTTGCGCCGCTCGAAGGCGATGTACTGGCCTTCGACCTGGTCGAGGCCGATGGAGTCGTCTCTAGCCGGGGCTCTGTCTTGCGCCAGCGCGCCTCGAGGCAGGAGTAGCATCCGAAGGTCACCAAGCCGAGCGCGACAGCGACCAACAGCCAGGGGCCAAGGGGCGTCAGCGTGAACTTGCGCAGCGCCCCGTCCAGGCCCTGCGCCTTTTAGAGTCGAACGTGGCAGCGGTGATGACGAGGAACACGCCGAGGACGGCGAACACGCTCCCGCGCGCGAAGATGCCCACGATCCCTAAGACCTTGACGGTCCCGCGGGTGCGCACGCCCATGTGCGTCATGTGCAGGTTCTCGGTGAACGTCCTGCGGACGACCTGCACGATCATGCTGACGCCCACCGCCACGACGCCGAGGCCGATGAGCAGGACCAGTCACCGGCCGCCGGTATAGCTCATCAGCGTGGCGGTGACGTCCTTGGACTGGTTGTTGCCCGAACGCTGGCTTCCGACACCGAGCAGGAAAGCGACGATGGCGATGCACAGTGCGGTGTAGACGGCGGCGCGGCCCAGTGATGCCAGCCGCTTGACGGCCGTACCTCCGTTCTGGGCTGGCCTGCCCGTAGGCCACCTCGGCCAGCCGCCACAACGCCAGCCCGGCGAAACCGATGGCGACCAGCCACAATGCGATGAAACCGCCGGGGTAGGCGACGACGGCGTGCATCGCTCCTGAGGCGTCGGCCGCCTCACCGCCGGCGCCTACACCGATCTGTACCGCCAGCACGCCGATCAGCAGGTAGTTGACACCGCACGCCACGAACCCTCCCCGGGCCAGCCATTCCAGCCAGCGGCTTGAGGCCGCCCGGCGGCCCGCGGACTTGACGCCGCTCATCACAGACCTCCAGATGCCGACTGGTCCTGACCGTCAATCGGGGCTGCGGCGGCAGCCGGCCGCCGCCGGAACCGGCGGGCCGTACCGCACGGCTTCAGATGGGATGCGGTCACCGGTACGGCCTTGGCGCTCCCCCTTTTCACAGGCGACGATTGTCGGGGGTCCTGCGGGTACGACCCTGTCTGCCGTCGTCGCCGGGTGGGTCTATCAGGGTGGGCGGCGGCCGGTCATCGATTCGGTCGTCGATGACGTCCTGGCGGCTGCGGACGGTCGATCCGCTCCAGCGTGATCTGCTGCGTGGCAGCAGGGGCAGCAGAAGCCCGACGGCGCCGCCGAGCATCAGGATGACACCCACGATGCGCAGGTCTAAGCCGCCCACCGAGCCGTCGGCCAGGGCGAAGGTGAGGATGGCGCCGACGATGATGACCGCGATGGCTGCGGCGATGGGCATCACGCATCACCCCCGCCGCGGCAGACGTGAGCTCCGGGGCGTGCTGGGCGGGGTCATCGGCGGCCGGCCCAGCGGCTCGAACGGCGACTGGTGAGCAGGTTGTAGCCGAGCAGCAGGACCGCCGCGCCGAGGATGGCGCAGATCCAGGTGGACAGGTTGAAGAACCCCTGGATGCCCGAGACGTGGAACACCTGGGTGGCCACGAAGCCACCCAGCAGCGCCCCGGCGATGCCGAGCAGGAGGGTGATGATCAAACCCTGCGGATCTCTGCCGGGGACCAGCATTCTGGCCACGACCCCGGCGACCAGTCCGAGGATGATCCAGGCGATGATGCCCATGGCCGAACTCCTCTGGCGGTGCATCGATGTCTGCGCGGGATCGGTCTTCCGGACCGGTCGAAGCAGGGGGCCGGTCGCCGCAGGATTGCCGGCGCCGACAGTCGAACTCGTTCGCCTCGAGTCAACACCCACGCGTACTGGGGCGGAAACAGGCGATCCGAGAAGGACCCATCTCCAGGACCGATCACCAGGGTGAAGAGGTTTCGTGGCGCAACCAGCATTGAGACCGGGTCGCCGTAGGTAGGTCGCCCCGAAGAACCAGGCCTCATGGCCGGTGATCGCCCGCGGTGATAAGCCTGGCTGAAATCTGTGGTTTCCGTTGTGGCGAGCCTGCTAGATGATCAGTTCATTGCACCGCACGACACCACTCACGCTGGCACCCATCGCAACGTGTTCACGCCGCCGCCTCAAACCCGCGGGCCTCTTGTCTCGCCCTCCCACGTAGGAGCCCGGCATGAACACCACGGACGCCGCCAGCGCCCCCGCTCCCGCGATCGCACCCGTGATCGCAGCCCTGGTCGAACGACTCGTGGTCGCGCCAACCCCGATCACCACCGCCGACCAGCTCCTGCGCATCACCCCACTCGCCGACCGTGCGGGCCTCCGGATGGAGGGCGAGCTCGGCCACTCCACCATGCCCTCCCTGAACTCGGGCACTGGCCTCGATGGCGGGCGGCGGCGGCTTCTGTATCGATCTGAGCGGCCTGGCGTTCATCGACACCGGCGGGCTGCGCGCCCTGGTCAACGCCGCCGCTCTCCACGACAGCGGCAGCGACCATGCTCTGACGCTGCGGTCGGCGCTCCCACAGGTGCAACGCCTGCTCAAGCTCACCGGCTGGCACCAGACGCCCGGT
Source organism: Sphaerisporangium viridialbum (assembly GCF_049674955.1). Classification (GTDB taxonomy): domain Bacteria; phylum Actinomycetota; class Actinomycetes; order Streptosporangiales; family Streptosporangiaceae; genus Sphaerisporangium; species Sphaerisporangium viridialbum. The sequence continues at coordinate 6,396,774 of NZ_CP187232.1, forward strand.
CTCCACTTGCAGGCGCCGGCGCGCCCCGGCTGACCCAAGCCTGGCCCAGCTCATTCATGAGTCCACCGGCGCAGGGGGATGCCCCCGGCGTGGTCCCGGCGGCCACCTGCGCAGCACGGTCACCGACCACATTCGACCTCATCGCGAAGCCCTATCGCCGCGAGGCCGCATCAAGCGCTGCCCCCGATCGGAGCACCTGATGACCACCCTCCGCCCCCGCCTCGGGACAGGTCTGTGGCTCATCCCTGCCGCCGCCACCATCGTGCACCTGCGCGGTGAGCTCGACCTCGCCACCGGCGAGGCGGTGCGCGAACGCCTGCTCCACGCCTTGCGGCACAGCACCAGCCTGCTCATCCTCGACCTGTCCGGGGTGTTGTTCTGCGACGCCGCCGGGCTAGGCATCCTGGTCGGCGTCCAACACCACGCCAGACCCCTGGACATCACCCTTGGCCTGGCCGCCCCCCGCCCGAATATGGCCAAGGTGCTGCGCCTCACCCACCTGGACCACAGCTTCCCGATGTACGGCACCACCCCCGGCACGGGTACGGGCAGGGTCGGGGGCAGGGTCGGGTCCGGCCCTGCGGCAGCGCGCTGAGACTTCGTGCGCCTATGTCTGTTCTCCCAGCCGGCAGCGGGACGACCGCTCGGCCGCGCCCTTGTCTTCCTGCCGTGGCAACAACCGAGCTGGACCGGCTGCGCCATCAGGTGCTGCGAGAAGCCCAGATCGAGGCCGCCGCGATCATCGCCCAGGCCCGCTCCGACGCCGAGCAGATCATCGCCTCAGCCAAGCTGCAGCGTGCGCGGAGCCAGCACCTGCCGCGACGGAGAAGCCAAGCGGGCCAGAGCACGCAGCCGGCGCCCGCACCCGTCGACGGCGACGGCCCCGCGTCGATCATGGTGCTCAACGACCGCTGGCGCATTTACGCCCCCCTGAGCGCCGACGCCAGCGCCATGGCCACCCTGTACAAGGCCTACGAACTCGCCGACCCCGCCACCATTGTTGTGGCCAAGGTGTTCCACCAAGCCAACAGCGACCCCCAGCGGTTCCGCACCTTCCTGCGGGAAGTACGCGGCATGCGCCTGCACGACCCGCACATCGGGCAGATCGTCGACTCCGGCCAGGACCGCAGGTCCCAGGCGGTCTACCTCATCTCCCCCCTCTACCAGCCGGGCAGCCTCAACCTCCACCTCCAACAGCGGGCAGGCGCCGGCGTCTCGCTGAAGTGGGGCCTGTCGGTCCTGGATCAGGTGCTGGCCGGGCTGCAGGCCGCCGCCATGAGCAACATCATCCACCTGGACATCAAGCCGCAGAACATCGTGCTCGACGGGCTCACCAACATCCGGATCATCGACTGGGGAATGTCACAACTGCACCAGGCGGGCGAGAGCGTCTCCACGGTGTCCCCCGGCGGAACCAAATGGTTCGCCAGCCCCGAGCAACTCGGCGCCACCGACGCCGTACCCAGCGGCCTGTCCGACCTGTACGGCGTCGGCGCCCTAGCTTACTGGCTGCTGACCGGCCTGGCGCCGCTGCGACGCGAGATCGAAACCGGCACCGGCACCGGCACCGGCACCGGCACGGACCTGCTGCAGGTCCGCCACCTGATGCAAGCCGGAACCCGCCCCGAACGCGCCGACCACCTCAACCCGGAAGTCCCCGAACACCTAGGCCGGCTCATCGACCAGTGGCTCAGCTACACCCCTGCGGACCGCATCCCGCACCGACTGGATCCCTCCACCGCGCTCCGCTGGGCACGCACGGCCTTAGACCGCGACATCATCAGCCGCGCCCCAAACCCGAGCGCCCCGCCCCAGGGGAGGTGTGGCTAGCGAGCGGCACGACCGCCCAAGGCCGGTACCCCAGGCTGAGCTGAGGACAGACCAGGACAGACATGGACCATCATCGTCCCCCCTCCGACCCGGCCACCGACGAGTCGCCCAAGGAACGCGTCGACCGGGAATTCGGCGAGTTGGTGCAAGGCTTCCGGGTGGGGACCACCGGCGTGCAGGTGCTGTTCGCGTTCCTGCTCACCGTGCCGTTCTCCGCCGGCTTCACGCGCCTGCCGGACCGTGAGCACTGGATGCTGGACCTGGCGCTGGGCGCGGCCGCGGTGGCTTCGGGCTGCTTCATCGCCCCGGCCGCCCAGCACCGGATCCTGTTTCGCGCCGGCGCTAACGCCAAAGGACTGCTGATGCGCCGATCCAACGCGTACGGCATCGCCGGCGCTGTGGCGTTGCTAGTGGCCATCACCAGCGCCGCCCTGCTCGTTTTCCGCCTGCTGCTGGTCGACTGGGTGGCCGCGCTCCTGGTGGCGCTGCTGGCCGCCTTCATCATCTGGGCATGGTTCATCCAGCCCCTGCTGACCCGTCTGCGCACCGGCGAGCCGCTCCCGCAGCCACCGCCGCGGACAGATTCCGCGATTCAGGTCGCCGCGCCGGTCGACGACAGCAGCGGCGGCGGCTAAGGCGAGCCGGCGGGCAACATAGTCGTGATCGGCAACCCGCCCGCCGGCGGGGCCGATGACCAGGCGTATCAGAGGGGTCCTGCACGACCGGGAAAAGGCAGGCCGATGTCTCGCCTGCCCCTCCGCCTGCACCATGGACTGGCTATCGCGGCTGGTGATGGGGCCTGCTGCGATTGGACGTTTCCGCTGGTGGGCCGATCAGGTCTACTGGAGGGTGATCAGTCGGCACACCTCGTGCCGCTGTCGCCGCTAGGAGGGTCGTCATGACCCTGCACATAGATGGCATGAAGGCGAGCGCACGCGCCAGCCTGAACGGTCAAGCGCCGCGGTGCGAACACCTCGATACATCTCCGGCAACCGAGCACGGAGTACCGCAATGTGCAGGCTGTCTGGCCCTCGGCCTGACCTGGACACGCCTGCTGGCCTGCCTGACGTGCGGCTGGGTGGCCTGTTCCGATGATTCGCCGGGAAAGCACGCGTGGGAGCACTACCAGGAGACCGACCATCCGGTGGTCGCGGCGCTGGAGCCGGATCCGGCCTGGCGCTGGTGTTACGTGCACGAACGGACCGTGTGAGCGATGTCCTCGCGGCGCCGTAATGCCGGCTGCGGCCGCCGCGCACGCTCATCGATTCCGGTGACAACCGGCCTGATCATTGCTCGTTTCCCCGTCCGAGGCCGAGCAGGACACTTAAGCTCCAAGCCGTTTGACCGCGGCAAGCGTCCGCCTGCACACGGTCATGGCTGACGGCGAGACGGATCAGCGAGACGGATCAATGCTCTCCCTGGGCGATGGTCGAGTGGAGCGGTGAAGGGAATTCGCGATGAGTCTGAGTAGGAAGATCAGAGACAAGGCGCAGGCCGTCAGGGGCTGGGCCAGGCAGCGCCTCGGCCGCGCCACCGGCAATCAGCGCTTGCAGGGCGCAGGCAAGAGCGATCGGGTCGTGGGCAACCTGAAGCAGGCCGGCGGGAAGGTCAAGGACGCCTTCAAGCGCTGAACCCTGTCTTCGGCAGGGCGCCCCGGCGGGATCCAGGCTACGAGCCTGGTCCCGGATGACGTCCGCAACCCCACGATGCGCCCATCCGAGTCTCCCTCACCGGTCTCTGTCCCCCATCGCCTCCGGCACTCCCCGCGCAATGACGAAGATGGAGGGTAGAACCGATGCGCATCGCATCGATATTGCTGATCCTGTGGCTGATCGCCGGTGTCATCGCGGCAGGCCAACGCCACTACTACACAGGACCGGTCGAGAACTGCAACCAGGTGGCCACCATCGCCGTGACGATCGTGGCAGGCCCCCTCAACTACCTCGGCATGAACCCGAAGATCGCCTGCCAGACACCCCAGCCCAGCAAGTAAGGGTTAGGCCCTGTCAAAGCCCCGCGAGGATCTAAAGTGCAGGACGACGGTCCATATCGGCGCGGCCTGATCCCTCCCTGCCAAACTAGACAGAGGTAGCAAACAGGCATAAAACTCTGTGCTGAGGGCGGGGAAGGAGACATCCCTTCGTGGGAGCAGGCAAATCGGATCCGCAGATCCCTGACCCGCAGGTGCGTGAGCGTGCAGCGGTCCGCCGGTACTCGGCGGCGTACAAGGCCCGGATCCTGGAGGAGTACGACCAGCTCGACAAGGCCGGCAAAGGCGCGCTGATGCGCAGGGAGGGCCTGTACTCATCGCTGATCTCCAGCTGGAGGACGGCCCGAGACCACGGCGCGGCCGAGGCGCTGGCCCGGCCGGTCGGTCGCCCCAAAGCCGACCCGCGCGATAAGAAGATCGGGGAGCTGGAGGGGGAGGTCGAGCGGCTGCGTGCCGAACTCGGCAAGACCCGCCAGGTGATCGAGGTGCAGGGAAAGCTCTTCGCGCTGCTGGATCAGCTCGCCACCGGCAGCGAGAGTTCGACGAGTCGGGGCGAGCAGTGACCGAGCTCATCGACGCCGCCCAAGCCGAGGCGATCGAGGAGTTGACCCCGCTGCTCGGGCGTCGCAAGGCATGTGCGGCGGCCGGGGTGCCACAGGCCAACTGGTACCGCAAGAACCGCAGGAGCCCCGCTCCCACGCGCCCGCTCACCCCACGCAAGCCACATCCCGCGGCGCTATCGCAGGGCGAGCGCGACCACGTCCGCACCGTACTCAACGAGCGGTTCGCCGACGCGGCGCCGGCCACGGCGTACTTCACGTTGCTGGACGAGGGCACCTACCTGGCCTCTGAGTCCACGATGTACCGGATCTTGCGCGAGCACGGCGAGGTCGGCCGTGATCGGCGACGTCACGCCACCCATCCGCCCAAGACGATTCCCGAGCTGTTCGCTGAGGCGCCCAACCGGGTGTGGGCCTGGGACATCACCAAGCTGCGCGGCCCGGGCAAAGGCGTCTGGTACCACCTGTACACGATCATCGACATCTACAGTCGCTGCGTCGTCGGCTGGATGGTCGCCTCTCGCGAGTCGGCCGAGCTGGCCAAGCGGCTCATCAAGGCCACGGCGGCCAAGCAGGCCATCGACCCCGGCACGCTCACCCTGCACGCCGACCGCGGCTCGTCGATGAAGTCCAAGACCGTCGCCGAATTGCTCATCGACCTGGGCGTGGCCAAGTCGCACAGCCGTCCCAAGACAAGCAACGACAACCCGCACGTCGAAGCGAGCTTCAAGACGCTGAAGTACTGCCCGGCCTTCCCCGGCCACTTCGGCTCGATCCAGGACGCTCGCGTCTTCTGCCAGGAGTTCTACGCCTGGTACAACCACGATCACTACCACTCCGGGATCGGCTACCACCATCCCGCCGACGTGCACTACGGCCAGGCCGACATCGTCCGCGATCGGCGCGCCCGCATCCTGGTCGCCGCCCAGGCCACCCATCCCGAGCGGTTCGCCTCCGGCGGCATGCCCACCCCGCCCGACCTTCCCGGACCGGCATGGATCAACAAGCCCAACAACCTCGACCACAAGGACGAACAAGAAAAGCTGACACAGAATTAGACCATCTCAGCTGCCTTGATCAAATTGACAGGTTCCGGATCGGGAAGGGGTGGCGGGGCATGGAATTACGCCAGCTGCGCTATTTCGTGACGCTGGCCGAAGAGCTGCACTTCGGCCGGGCCGCCGCCCGCGAGCACATCGTGCAGTCCGCGCTGAGCCAGCAGGTGCAGAGGCTTGAGCGCGAACTGGGGGTGCGGCTGCTGGATCGCAGCACCCACCATGTCGACCTGACCCCGGCGGGCGCCGCCTTCCTCATCGAGGCGCGCCAGATCCTGGACCACGTGAGCCGCGCGGCGCTGGCCGCGCGTAACGCCGTCGCGTCATCGCCGACGCTGCGCGTCGGCATCATCGACGCCGCCTACGACTCCATGCCCCAGATCCTGCGCGAGGTCCAGCGCAGCCATCCGGATTTCACCATCCACCAGGTCGAAGCGGGCACCCCCGAGCAATACCGGCAACTGGCCGACGGGCGCCTGGACATCGGAATCGGACGCGCCTCCCAGACCCCGCCCGCGGTGGCTTCCGAGCTGATCAGGCTCGACCCGCTCGGCGTGCTGATCCCCCAGGACCATCGCTTCGCCGCCCAGGACGGTGTACCCGTCGCCGCCCTCGCCGACGAGCTCCTGCTGCTCGGCGAGGAAGGCCAGACACCGGAGCTCAACCAGTTCGTCATCGAGCTGTGCCGCTCGGCCGGGTTCGCGCCCACGGTCTACGAGGGAACCGTCGAGAGCACCCGCGCCGCCGCCGACCTGGTGCTCCAGCATCGCTGCGTGCATTGCATCCCCTCCTCCTCCCGCACCTCCAACCGGCCGGGCACCATCTGGCGGCCGCTGACCGAACCCGTCACGCACTACCCCTGGTCACTGCTGTGGCGCGAAGGCAACCCCTCCCCCCACCTGGCCACCGTCATCCACGACGCGAGGGGACTCGCCCAGCGGCTCGGCTGGCTGCGACCCTCCGAGCAGCCGACGTCGTCCGCGGACGCGCCAGCGGTCATCGGCCAAGGCGATGAAACCGCCTGACGCGCCTCCGCGTCCTGGTCATTGGGCGGCCGCCTGTCGGCCGGCACCCCGGGGCTGAGATCCCTCCAGCCCACCGATGACGACCGGAGGCGGGGCGCTGGTGGTGTCGGCGAACCCTCCCTTACCGACGCCATTGCCCCGATCACGTCACCGCAGGCAGGCAGTGTCGGCAACTCGCGTCGTAAATCAACGTCGGCCAACGGTCGTCAGCTACATTCCGACACATAACTTTCGGCTACGCGCGGTCTCCACCGCCGACCAGAACCCCGACCACCAAATCGACGCCCTCATCCGGGCTAGCGTCGCCGAAGGCGACATCTGCATCGACACCGCCAGCGGTGCCAAGGCCTTCCGGCCCAGCTCGACCTGGGTCCTGAAGCTTCTGCGCGACGACGACACCTTGAAGACCACCCGGCTGGACCGGCTTGGCCGCTCCGTCCTGCACCTGGTCACCCTCGGCGCCCAACTCCGCGAGCGAGGCGTCAACCTACATGTGATCGAACAAGGCATCGACACCTCCACCATGGAAGGCTGGGCCATGTTCGGCATGCTGAGTGTCCTGGCCGAACTGCAGACATGGCTGAGCGAGCGTCCTGCCTGGCCCGGCGCCGACACCAACGCGCTGCTGCTGAACGCCCGCGGCGGACGGCTCACCGACCCCGCCGCCCGCGACATCATCACCGGCCTCGGCCGCGACGCCGACCTGGGCGAGGAACCCGGCGAACCGTTCGCCCCGCACGTCCTGCGCCACACCTTCGGCACCCAGCTGGTGCGGGCTTGGACGGACCTGGTCCTGGTCGCGAACTCATGGGCCACGAACGCCTGGACGCCACCCGCCAATACACTCTGCCGACCCCCGCCGACCGCGCGGCCGCCCTTGGTGGTCACCGATCACTGACGACCGCCCCCGGCGCATGAGGCAGTGGCGACATGATTCTCAGCGGTATCCGTGGTCAGGCAAATATTGGATTTTCGGCGGATGCTACGGCGACCCCTTTATGAATCAGCGGGTATCACCTGGATACGGTCGGCAGGGCCGGCCCCTTCCGCGTCGAAAGGCGACCACGTGTCATGATCGTTGCAAACGCGCCTGAGCTGCCGGCGAATGCGATGGATGCCGCTTTCCATTCGCTGCCTGGCGCCTATCGACGCGGTGACGGCGATCACGGCGAGCTCTGATGTGCAGGTCGCTCTCGCGGGCGGGCGGAAAACCCCAGGTTCGTGATGCTTGGGAAGTTGAGCCAGGACGCTGCTCGGTCGCGCACCGTGATCACTGCGGGCATTCGGAGCCGAAGGATTCGCTCGGCAGTGCCCCAGGAGGGGCCTGTGGGTAGGGTGAGTGCAGAATTCAGCTCGCCTGGGCCGACGGTTCTGCGGCGGCTGGCGAAGGCCGCCCAGTGGCTGTCGACACCGTTGCTGCCGGAGGACTACCTGGGGTTGTTGGACCCGCTCTGGTCGGCTGAGGAACTGCGCGGCCGGGTCGAGGGTGTATACCCCGAAACCGCCGACGCGGCCACCCTGGTGATCCGCCCCGGCCGTGGTTGGAGCGCACACCGCTCCGGCCAATGGGTACGGATCGGCGTCGATATCCAGGGCAGACGCCACTGGCGGGCCTATTCGCTGTCGTCACCGCCGAAACGGCCCGACGGCTGCTTCACGATCACGGTCAAAGCGATCCCGGACGGGCTCGTCTCGAATCACCTCGCACGGCGCACGGCGCCGGGGACGATTGTCAGGCTGGCCGGGCCGGAGGGTGAGTTCGTTGTCCCGGAGCCACCACCGCCGCGTCTGCTGTTCCTGACCGCCGGCAGCGGCATCACACCGGTGATGGCGATACTGAGCAGTTTGCTGGCCAGTGAGACCTCCACGGGTCCTGGCCGCAGCAGCGCGGAGGCTTCCCCGGCGGGCACCAAAGCCGTTCACGCGAAGTGGCCACCCGTGCAGGAGCGACGCGCGCTGCCCGACGTGGTGCTGGTGCACTCGGCGCCGACACCCCAGGACGTCATCTTCGGTGAACGGCTTCGGCACCTCGCCGCGCGATCCCCGCACCTGCGGCTGTATGAGCGGCACACTCGGAGCGAGGGACGGCTCAGGCCGGCGGACTTGGCCGGCCTCTGCCCGGACTGGGCACAGCGTTCCATCTGGGCCTGCGGGCCGGCCGCGATGCTCGACGAGGTCGCGGCGCACTGGACCGGACCGGTGGATCGGCTGCACATCGAGCACTTCCGCCCGACGGTCCTGGCATCCGACGGTGCGGGCGGACGCGTGCGTTTCACCAAGAGCGGCCGGGAGGCGGATGCCGACGGCGCAACGCCGTTGCTGACTGTCGGCGAGGATGCGGGGGTTCTCATGCCGAGCGGCTGCCGCATGGGCATCTGCTACAGCTGCGTCGGGCGCCTCCGCTCCGGTCGAGTACGTGACCTGCGCACCCGCCAGGTCCACGGTGAAGCGGGGAACCTGATCCAGACCTGCGTGTCGGCCGCCGCCGGTCCCATCGAGATTGAGCTTTGAGAGGAACGTACATGCCTGCCACATCGCATCTCACCCGGGCGGATGCCGAAGAGTTCGGCCGGGAACTGGACAAGATCCGCGACGAGGTGCTCGCCAGCCTTGGCGAGCAGGACGCGCGCTACATCCGCGGCATCATCGCCACCCAGCGCAAGCTGGAAGTGGGCGGTCGGGTGCTGCTCTTCGCCTCCTGGCTGCCGCCCGCCTGGGCCGCCGGGACCGCGGCGCTGGCCACCGCGAAGATCCTTGAGAACATGGAGATCGGCCACAACGTCCTGCATGGGCAGTGGGACTGGATGCGCGATCCGAAGATCCACTCGACCACCTGGGAGTGGGACAGCGCCTGCCCAGCCGACCAGTGGAAGCACTCGCACAACTTCGTCCACCACACCTGGACGAACGTGCTCGGCAAGGATCGGGATATCGGCTATTCGGCGTTGCGGATCAGCCCGGAGCAGCAGTGGCATCCGGTCTACCTCGCCCAGCCGTTCTACAACATCCTGCTGGCCCTGTTCTTCGAGTACGGCATCGCGATATACGACCTGGAGCTCGAGCGCATCCCGTCTGGGAAGAAGAGCCTGAAGGAGGCCATGGCCCAGCTGCGCGCCGTCGCAGGCAAGGTACAACGGCAAATAGTCAAGGACTACATCGCCTTTCCGCTGCTCGCCGGTCCGGCCTTCCTGCCCGTCCTGCTCGGCAACCTGACCGCGAACCTGGCCCGCAACGTGTGGTCGCACACCATCATCTTCTGCGGCCACTTTCCCGAAGGCGCCGAAGTCTTCACCGAGGACCGGCTCCAAGGTGAGACCCGGGGTGAATGGTACCTGCGCCAGCTTCTCGGCTCGTGCAACATCGACGGCGGCCGCCTGTTCCACATCATGAGCGGCAACCTGAGCCATCAGATTGAACACCATCTGTTCCCCGACCTGCCCAGCAACCGGTACGCCGAGATCGCGCCCCGGGTCCGGGCCCTGTGTGAGCGGTTCGGTCTCGCCTATACATCCGATTCACTGGCCCGTCAGGCAGGCTCGGTCTGGAAGCGCGTCCTGCGGTTGGCGTTGCCAGGGCCCGGACAGCGGCCACCGGCGGTCTCTTCGCCAGCCAGGAAGCTCAAAGCCCGTGGCCTGACCCTGGACGCCCTGACCGTGCCCAGGGCGATGAGAGCAGATTGACGGGGAAAGCGTCCGCCGCTACCTGGGGCGGCCGGGAAACACGGGTCCGAACACCGTCCAGGGCCGCGATCCCGGCCCTGGCCCACGGGCCTGGCGGGTTGCCGAAAGGAAATCGTCGATGGCTGTGCGCGGCGCGGGGGTCAGTGCTCGAGGCGCAGGTTGAGTGCGTCATGCCAGCCAACTGGGCCCTAACGCAACACCTCAGGCCGGCTCACGCCCGCTGCCGCCGCCCAATGCCCCTTTCGGGCTTACTTGATCTGCCCCCTCGACTACCCAGGGTTCGAGTGAACCGAAGGGTCCTCAGGATGAACCCGAGGGTCTTCACGTTCTATGGGCTGTTCTCCCTTGGGTTCGTCTGAACCGGGTCGCTGGGACTATCCGGCTGGAATTGAACGCTAAGCCTCCCGCCGCAGGTCGACGGCGATGTGCTGGTGCAGCAGCTGGTCTGTTTGATCTCAGCATGGATGTACCGACTGGTAGGTGATTGTTGATCTCATGCGCCTGATCATCCTGCAGGCCGTGGAGCGGCGCTCTGGTGATCAGCGTCGAAGATGAGCCTTGCTGCGAACGCCCGTATCCGCATCCTGGCGGGTGGCGTTGACTGGAAGCGCCCGGTCGCCTCCCCTCATGGGACGGATGTGCCGATATATGTCCGGGGTCATGTGACCGCTGGGTCGTAGTCGTGGGCCTCCACACGCAGGAAGTCGTCGTCGCTCACCTCAGGATCGTTTCATGGGTGTGTTTCACCCGTCTATCCGTATGCAACGACCCATGAAAAGGAAACGCCCAGCATGACCACCGGGCGGCCCGCTGTTTCACGAGTGACCGCCTATGAGACAGCGCGGTCGCGTACTTGATCATCTGGTCGTAATTACGGGTGATCAGATCCCAGTCGATGGGCCGCGTCTTGAGGATCTTCTCCAGTTTCGGCCAGGCCGCGTCGGGGCGTAGAGCTGGATCGCGCCGATGTTCTTCAGCCGGGGCAACAGCTTGAACCCGAGCAGTTCGGTGAAGGCGATTCCGACCAGGCTGGCACCCTGGGTGTCGGCGTAGTTGGCCTCGATCTCGGCAACGGTCACCCTTGGTGAGCTGGCACGGCGCTCTATTTTGGGGCTGGGGCCGCATTTTGGGGCTGGGGCCGCGTTCGGGAGAACCCTCCCGGCAGCGGTCGGTTCACCGGCTAGATATCCAGCGTGGCGAGATGGTCGGCGGTGCCGCCGCGCCATTCGATGAGGAAGATGGTTGCGTCGTCGCTGGTCAACCCGCCCCTCTCGCGCTTGAGTGTGTGGGACAGGTTTCGGGCCATGTGCTGCACGCCTCGTGCGGTGGGCCCGACGCGCTCGATGATGTCGATCATGCGTTCTTCGCCGAACGGTTCGTGACCTTTGTGGTGTTCCTCGACGAGGCCGTCGGTATAGAACATCAACCGGTCACCCTGCTGAAGATCCATGGAGGAGATCAGTGGTTCGGCGCCGCCGAAGCCGACCGGTAGCGTCCCCGGGTGCTCCAGCACCCGCACGACTCGGTGGCCACGAATCAGCAGTGCCGCCGGGTGGCCGGCGTTGACCCACTGCAGATGGCCCGTTCCGATGTCCAGGCGCATCATCTGCGCGGTGACGAACTGGTCGGGGCCGAACTGTTCATCGATAGCTCTGTCCATGAAGGTGTACAGCTCGGCGAGGCCGACATCTGCGCGTCGGGCGTGGCCGGTAGGCGCTCACGGCGACGGTCGCCAGCACGGAAGCGTTCAGGCCGTGGCCCATCGCGTCGATGATGGCCAGATGCAGGATGTCGTCGTTGAGGGCGTAGTCCAGGCTGTCCCCAGCAATGTTGTAGGCCGGCTCCAGGATGCCCGCGACAGAGACCTGCGGGGTGTTCATCGACAGCGGCGGCAGCAGCGACCACTGGATCTCCGCGGCCAGACTCATCGGCTGGCGCCGCCGAGCCTGGAAGAACTGGTCGGTGTAGCTGTTCTTGGTCACCAGCATGTCGGCGACCAGACCGGCCAGCCGCCGCAGCAGCCGTCGGTCGTCGTCCTCGACCGTGTCCAGGGTCAGGGCCATCACCCCGACCTCGTCGCTCCCGTCCAGCAACGGCAGATACATCCGCACGCCGTCGTCCTGGACATCCTCGACCGTGGCCAGTCTGAGAAACGCCTCGCCCGCCCGGGAACCGTCGATCGGGAAAGCCTCGCCGACGGTGAGCCCCCTGCCCGGCAGCGGAACCAGTTCGAGCTGCTCGTAGCACTGCGGCAGGACCGACACATCCCGGCCACCGATCCTGCGCACCTCCTCCGCCACCAGCGGAGCGATGAGCTGCGGCGGCATCTCATGAGCCCGGTCCAGCAGCTGTCCCAGCAGCCGCTCGCCGAATCCCTCCGACAGATCCACCGCAACCCTGCGCTTCGACCGCCCCTTCTCCACCGCTGCTTTCCTCTCGCTCGCCCGACAGCCTGCCCAGCTTTACGGGCTCTTCGACTTTGAGAGGGGCGCTCACCCTCATACCGCTGTGTTGATCGTTTGATGTGTGCAGGCCAACCGTATGCGGCAGCGTTGATCGACGAGGTTGCCGAAGCCGAACGCCACGCGGGCGGCGTCCTTGATCAGCCGGTTCGTCCCCTCGGTACCGGACCTCACCGGTGGGTTCGGGGCTGAGACAACGGAACGGCCAGCGGCGTTAGCGAGCCGACGCGGGTCGAGGCCTGGTGTCGGGGTTGGGGTTGGTGGTGATCCCTCCATACCCCAACCGCGTCCCCGTCGCGAATCTCGATATGTCGAGACGTCGTGTGCCTGTGCGTCCTGACCTCACCCCCTCTCCGTCCGGTGCGTGTGATCTGCGGCAGGCGCGGCGCGGCCGGGGATGCGCAGCATGAACCGTGCGCCGCGGGGGCTGTCTTCGATGGTGAGGGTGCCTCCGTGTGCTTCGGCGATCTGCCGGGCGATCGGCAGGCCAAGTCCGGTGCCGCCGGCGTCTTTCCTTCGGGAGGCTTCCAGGCGGGTGAACCGCTGGAAGATGACCTCGCGCTGGTCGGGGGCGACGCCCTCGCCGTCGTCACACATCTCCAGCACCGCTGTGCCTGCCTCAAGGGTGAGGGTGACGGTGATGGCGGAGTCGGCGTGCCGTTCGGCGTTGTCCAGCAGGTTGTTCAGCAGCCGGGTCAATCCGATCCGCTCCCCGTCGACTATCACCCCTGGGGTGAGGTGGCGGAGCACCGCGGCCCTGCGTGGCCGCCGGTCCAGCTCGCATCTGACCAGGTCGGTCAGGCTGATCACATCGTGTCGGCCGCTGATGCCCGCGTCCAGCCGGGCGATCTGCAACAGGTCGGTGACCAGATCTTCGAGGCGTTCCACGCTGTCCAGGAGCGAGGTGGCGGTTTTTGGCCAGTCGGTCTCCTCGGGGTACATGAGCGCTTCCTCGATCTGCGTGCGCATGGCGGTCAGCGGGCTGCGCAGATCGTGGGAGGCATCGGAGGCGAAGCGGAGTTGCTGTTCGACCGCCGACTGGGCCCGGTCCAGGGTCCGGTTCGCGGTCTCGGCCAGGTCTCGGAGCTCGTCTTGGTACTTTGGCACCGGCACCCGGTGGCCGAGGTCACTCGCGGTGATCTTGGCGAGCTTGCCGCTGATGGCGCTCACCGCTCCAGGGTCTTGCCGACGGTGCGGTAGGCGCCGAGCGCGGTCGCGCCGACCAGCAGGAGCCACCCGGCGGCGAGCGGGACCAGCAGCCCAGGGCCCACATACCAAGGGACGGCGGGAACGGCCATGTCGAGCCGCCAGACCCCGTTGGCCCAATGGAAAGGAAAGGCGACCACGATCTTGCACTCGCCGGGGAACACACGCCCGTCGCACCGGCTCTCGGTCGCGAACAAATCGACATCGGGCTGCAAGTTCGTCATCGGCGGCTTGCCCGCCATGTCCGGGGTGGCGGCGACCATGATGCCGACCGGATTGAACACCTGAACCGCCTCGTCTGACCTGCCCGGCGACAGGAGGGAGGATGGGCCCTCCCCCCGAGGTGTGGACACCTTGAGTGCCAGATCATGGAGATCTGGAGAGCAAGGAGTTCCTCGTGGCCATGAAGTCCTACTCGGCTGAGTTCAAAGCCGATGCCGTCGCGTTGTATCTGTCGGACCCGGCGCGGACGATCGCTTCGGTGGCCAGAGATCTGGGGATCAGCCGTGAGACGCTGCGCCTGTGGGTGCGCCAGGCGCAGGCGGCGGGCACGGCCGGCAAGAAGGCAGGGCCGGCAAGGCAGCCGCCGGGCGGCCCGGTACTGTCCGACCCCGTGGAAGAAGAGAACAGGCAGCTCAAAGCCCGGATCCGGGAACTTGAGCTGGAGCGCGACATTCTGCGCCGGGCGGCTAAGTATTTCGCGGGCGAGACCAACTGGTGAGTCGCTTCCAGTTCGTCGCCGACCACCGTGACACCTTCGGGGTGAAGCGACTGTGCCGTGTTCTTGAGGTCTCCCGCTCGGGGTTCTACCGGTGGCTGGCCGCCGCACCGGCCAGGGCCGCGCGTGCGGCGGCCGACGCCGCGCTCGCGGCGCAGATCACCGAGATCCACGCAGGCTTCGAGGGCACCTACGGCAGCCCGCGGGTGACCGCGCAGCTGCGGGATACGGGCCGGCGGATCAACCACAAGCGGGTGGCCAGGGTCATGCGCGTCTTCGGCATCATCGGGCTGCACCTGCGCAAGAAGGTCCGCACCACAGCGCCCGAACCCTCGCATCACAAAGTGCCCGACCTGCTCAAGCGGGACTTCACCGCGCCCGCGCCGAACCAGCGGTACGTGGGCGATATCACCTATCTGCCCGTCGGCGAGGGACGGTTCCTCTATCTCGCGACCGTGCTGGACCTGCATTCACGCCGCCTGGCGGGCTGGTCGATCGCCGACCACATGCGCACCGAGCTGGTGTCCGACGCGCTGCGAGCAGCCGCCGCCACCAGGGGCGGGGACCTGGCCGGGGCGCTCTTCCACACCGATCACGGGGCGCAATACACCTCCGCCGAGTTCGCCGTCCTCTGCAAGGAATTGGGGGTGCGCCAGTCGATGGGCGCCGTCGGGACGAGCGCGGACAACGCTGCCGCCGAGGCGTTCAACGCCACCCTCAAACGCGAGACGCTGCAGGGCGCCAAACGCTGGTCCTCGGCCCGCCAAGCCCGTCTGGAGGTCTTCAAGTGGATCACCCGCTACAACACCCGACGCAGGCACTCCCGGCTGAACTACCTCAGCCCCATCACCTACGAGCAGCAGTCCGATAGGGTCCTGCTCGCCGCATGACAGCTGGTGTCCACACTTTGGGGTGAACCCCCGATACGCCGTGGTGGCGTACATACTCGGCCACTTCCACCGCGCGGTCGACGAGCTGCTTCGTCCGATACTCGATGGCGGCCTCACGTACCGCCACCAGGACGAACACCGCAACGGCGGTGCAGATCAGCGCCAACACGGCGCTGGCCACCACGGTCAGGCGGGCCCGGATCGAGCAGCTACGCCACGCGCTCACCCTGATCACCCCCTCGCGACCAGATGCACACCCCGAGAGAACTCCTTACCGGCCAGAGGGAGACCCACGACCAATTGTTGGCAAACGTCAGCGGGAGCGCACGGAATGCCCATGCCGCAACGATGGAAGCGAGAAGCCGGATTCGGCGGGCCCCTGGTCGCCGCTCAAGGGGAACCGGAGCCCCCGCTATGCGTTGCGGGCCTGGTCAGGTCGGCGCCTCAGGCGGCTGACTACCAGCTGCAAACGGACCGGTACGGCGGATACTCCGGCGACGCCGGTGGGTTCCGCCATAGGCGCCGGAAGGCTCGCGCTGGCGCCGGACAGGTGCAGGACCTGCCATAGCCACGCCTCGACTGCCGTTGTCGGCGCCGGATCGTGCAGGGTCACCTGCGGTTTCTCCCCCAGCCCGCAGCCCGTTTTAATCCCCCGCCGAACTGGCGGTTCTGAAGGTGCCACCGGAATACGGGAGAAACGGGTGCGGATGGCTAATGCCCCAAGTCAGCGGGGCGCGAGAGCGACGTAGGCGGTGGATCGGCCGATCTTGAGAGTGCGGGCAGCTTCGGTGACCGATACGCCTTCTTGCTCGACCAGGCGGCGGAGACGTTGGGGCGGCCCATGCGCTTCTTGCCGGGCAGCATCTGCCCGGATTCCTGGCGGCGGCGAGCCCTTCGGCCTGGCGTTCGGCGCGCAGTTCCAGCTCGTACTCGGTGCGCCAGCTCGCGGCGGCGGCGGGGACCAGCGAGCGTGCGGCCAACGACCGGTACCGGCGGAGGTAGCGATCGATTCGCGGTAGCCCTGGCGGCTACCCCGGTGCTTTGGCAGGTTCGCGGAGTCTCTGCGTGAAGTACTTGACCAGCAGCGCGAAGGCCAAACGAGTGTCTTCCTGCTTCGCGCTGACCAGGCCGGCCTCATCGCTCAGCACCGTCCAGTGGTCAACCAGTTCATCCATGCCAAGCGGCGGACGCTCCATGCCCATAGATCCGCTCCAGGCTGTCCGGCATTACAGGAAGGTCAGCCGAGGGATCATCCAGGTTTGGCGGCCCATGACACGTTAGTTAACAGCACCCCATCTGAGCCGCAAGCGACTCGATGATCGGCCTGCCTTGCAGGGCATCTTGTTCGTGCTGCACACCGGGATCACCTGGGAACACCTGCCTCACGAACTCGGCTACGGCTCGGGTATGACCTCGCCGAAGCCGTCACAGTCTTGGTTTTGGCATGGCCGGTGATCGCGTGAGCTACGAGGACATCCAGGCTGGCCTGGCGGCCGTCGAGGGCATCGGCTGGAGCAAGGTCAAGCACGGGTACGGTGAGGAGTACTACGCCGACTGGCTCCGCATGGCCCCGTCAAGCTGATGACGACCTTCAGCCCCCGGCCCGGACGATGCGGCTGACGTCGCCCGAAATGAAGCCGTCGCGGCGTGACGAAATCAGGCTCCGTAGTGGGCTTGCCCCAGGATCTCGCTGATCGCCCGCGCTGACGGGTTCGGCTTCGACAGGAAGGCGATGGCGGGGCTGGCAGCGGCCATCTCCGCGACGTCCTGCTCGTCGTAGGTGGAGATCATGATGACACGTGGCGGATCCCCGGTCGCTGTGTCCGCGAGTTTCCCGGCCGGATCGAATCCGCTCTCCTCGCCGCGATCGACCAGCACGACATCCGGCCGGAACTCGGCGTACAGGTGAAGGGCTTCGGCGGTTGTGGATGCCACGCCGACGACGGCGACCCCCTCGGCTTCGAGCAGGCGGCGTGCGGTCTTCTTGAAGTGATCGCAGTCATCGATGATCAGGCAGCTCAGACGCATGACCACAGGATCGCAACAAGCGGAAGCGAAGCGCATCGCAGCCAGCGGGAAACCTGGAGGTGCCGCTGCCACGAAGCAGGGATGGGGGCTGCCGGTACTGGAGGGATGCGGATGTCATCCACGCCGTCAGTCGAGCAGGGATTCGACACCCAACTAAAACTTGTGCGGAGGCAGGGCCGGACGGGTCCAAGCAACAGCAGCGGGCGCACGGTGTTCCATCAGGTCTGGTCTGCGGCGTTGAGTAAGCCGGCGCGCGAGTCGGCGGGCCGATAGGGGCTCCCATCTGGGCGGCGTGCGATGCCGCCCGCCTCGGTCAGAGGTATGGAGCCTGTAAGGCGGGCGCTCGCGTGCAGGCGTAGGAGTGCTGGGCGGACGGTCGAAAGCAGTAGCCGTAGGGCAACCGCCTGGTCGAGACCGGCGGCGATGCCGGTGGTTCAGCGGTAGAGGCGGAGTGCGCCGGTGAGGACCTGGTGGGCGACGGCGAGCACCTCATCGGCCGCGGTGGGCGATGGCGGGGACGTGACGACCTGCACCATCTGGGTGCTGGGCTCGCCGATGCCTGGGGACAGCTCCCACTTCCACGCGGGGCTGGCTTGGTCGTCGAACCGGTCGAGGGAGACCACGAGGGGTGCCACACCGTCCCGGCCCCACGGCGGCGTCTGCGGGAGACGCGCCAGGCGGATGGAGACCCGGTGAGGCTCGATGCCGGTGCTCGCCGCGCCGGCGTCCACGTTACCGGCCGCCCGTGCGTCCATGATGGCCAGCCCGGCGCGCTGGGCGGCCTCGGTGAGCAGGGCGAGCGGGTCGTCTAGGTCGCCGAGCGAGGCCCGTCGGCACGCGGTCGCCCAGCCTGCCAGGAGCGCCTCGGCGAGGCGATTGTCGCTGCCGTGGACCCCGACCCAGTCGGTGGAGGCGATGCCGTGGCGTTGCCCGGTGGTGTGGAGATCGGCCAGCACCTTCGCGGCGGCGTCCAGCACCGAAGGGGTGCAAACCGTGCGGTACTGCCCCTTGGCCGCCTTCTCGATCAGCTGGCGCGCGGAGACGGTCGTGGTGGGGGTCATCGTTTACCGTTTCTGTCGGGAGGATAAGGGGTCGGGTTTGGATGGCGATGCTGACCTAGCAGAAGGCCTTCAGGTGCCCATGTCCGATTGGCGTACTTGAGGGGCCGCGCGTGGCGTACTCGGGAGACCGCTCAGTTGTCCGGGCGTGGGCAGCCTGTTGCTGCTGGGTGAGTGGTTCAAGCCGGGGAGTGTTTTGACTGTCTTAGGTGGCGGACGCGGTGCGGCCGGTGACCTCGGGAGGATCTTCTTGCAGCTCGGTCAGTGCCTGGTGCAGGCTGTCGCGCATCTGCAGCACCTGGTCCAGGCCGGTGTAGCGCAGGGTGCGGCGTAGCCCGGACGGCGGTGTGACCAGCAGCAGTCCTACTCTCCGCTTTTGGCAGTCCTGGAAGACGGCGAGGATCTGGCCCAGGCCCATGGAGTCGCAGAACGTCATTGGGCCCAAGTCCAGTACCAGGTTGACCGCCGGTCATGACGTCCCACAGGTTCCTGACCATGGTGCCCAGCACCGGGGCGGTGTTGAAGTCCACCTCTCCGCGCACGTGCACCACCGCCCACGTGCCGGGCTCATCGAATTCGACGGTGACTTCCAACTCGTCACCCGACCGGGTCCGCTGGGCTCGCCCGACGTGCTCGGTTGAGTCGTCGTGCTGGGTCATGACATTCCTTCCGCGCCGTAAGCCGCCAGTGGCCGTGGCGAGTCCTGCTGTTGCATGGTGAGATCCGTAGAGGAAGGTAGACGACCCTGGCCGCGCCAGTCAGCGAGCGTCCTGGCCCGGGTGGGGGCGTCTCGAAAGTGCCGGGATCTTAAGAGACGCACCCAGCGCCGGGGAAGTCACCTTAGCCACCGGTTTGCACTTCAGTGGGCAGGGTGGCGTCTGAACAGAAGCCCGAGCGAGATCATGGCAAGGCCGAGGATCAGGTGCAGCCAGTTGTCGGCAGTGTTGACGGGGACGAAGTTGGCCGCGCTGCCGTGGCCGATGAGGAGCCCGTAGACCCACAGCACCAGGTAGACGGCCCCGCCGCCGATGAGGAAGACCTGGGCGCCGCCCCGGGTGCGGGCCAGCAACAGCCCGGCGACGCCGAAGGCCAGGTGGACGATGTTGTGCAGGATGGATACCTGGAACACACCCAGCAGCAGCGCGCCGGAGTGGTGCCCGGCGAAGGCGAGTTCACCGTATCCGGTAGTGATGCCGGGCACGAAGCCCAGGACTCCGACCAGCAGGAACGCTGCCGCGACGGTGACAGCGGCCAGATGCTGCGGGGAGCGGCGGGCATGGGAGGTGTTCATCGGTTTCTCCTTGGAGGGTCACGTGGATGGCCCGGCGTACCCGGGGTCGGGCGTAGTCAGGTACGGCTGCAGGCAGGGGTCAGTTCTTGGGCATCAGGACGGTGTCGATGATGTAGACGGTGGCGTTGCGGGTGGTGACGTTCCCGCAGACCACGGCGGCGTCGCCGACCTTGTAGTCCTCTCCGGAGCCGGTGGTGGTCACCTTGCCGCCCTGCAGAGTGGCGAAGGAGCCGTCGTCCAGGTCGGCGGGGGTCTTGCGGCCTTGGACGACGTGGTAGGTGAGGATGTCGGTCAACGTCTTCTTGTCGGCCAGGACCTTGTCCAGGGTCTTCTTGGGGATCTTGGCGAAGGCGTCGTTGGTGGGCGCGAACACGGTGACGCCGTCGGCGGCGTTGAGCGTGTCGACGAGCCCCGCCTTCTTGACGGCGGTGACCAGCGTGGACAGCACCGGGTTGTTGGACGCGGCGGTGGCGACCGGGTCCTCGGCCATGCCGGCGAAGCTGCCCTTGCCCGAGGCGGGGACGGCCGAGCAGGCGGCGCCGAACGGCATGGCCGCGTCCGATGCCGTCGCCGAGGCCGTGGGGGTCTGGGTCGCCGGGGCCGGCGCGGGGCTGGCGGCGGCCGGGGCGGTGGAGGTGCCGGCACCGCCGCCGCAGGCCGCGGTCAACGACACCGCCACGGCCAGGATGGGCAGGGCGAGGAGACGAGTGTTCATGATCATTCCTTTTCTTGTCGGTTTCCTGTGGGTCGGGGATGGAGGTTCGTGGTTCCGCGGTCGGGTCACCGGACGGTCACCACGACCGAGTGCCAGCCGGTGGCACCGTCAGGAAACGGCGGCGCCCGATGGTCGGGCTGGGTGTGGCCGGTGACGTCGGTGGCACGTACTTCGAGGCGGTGCCGGCCGGGGGCGGCGAGCCAGTCCAGGTGCCACTGCCGCCAGGTGTCGAGGTTGGCGGAGGCGGCCAGCCGCGCCTGCCGCCACGCTCCGCCGTCGATACGGACCTCGACGGCGGCCACGCCTCGGTGCTGCGCCCATGCGGTCCCGGCGATCATGGTGCGACCGGCATCGACCTGGGCGAAGGGCCTGGGGACGTCGATGCGTGAGGCGGTCTTGATCGGTGCCCGCTCGGCCCAGCCTCTTCGCGTCCAGTAGGCCTGCTCGTCGGCGAAACGGGTGAGCTTGATGTCGGTCACCCATTTGGTGGCCGACGCGTAGCCGTACAGGCCGGGCACCAGCATGCGGGCGGGGAAGCCGTGCTCGGGTGGCAGCGTCCGGCCGTTCATGCCGACGGCCAGTAGCGCGTCGCGGCCGTCCAGCACGGTCTGCACCGGGGTGCCACACGTCCATCCGTCGGCCGAGCGCGACAGGATCTGGTCGGCGCCCGAGCGCACCCCCGCTCGCCTGAGCAGGGCGGCCAGGTCGGCGCCGAGCCAGCGGGCGTTGCCCACGTACGGCCCGCCGACCTCGTTGGACACACACGTGAGGGTGATGTCCCGCTCCACCAGCGGCAGGGCGAGCAGGTCGGCGAAGGTGAGTTCCACGGGTCGCTCGACCAGGCCGTAGACGCGCAGCCGCCACTGCTCGTGAGGCACACGCGGAACCACCAGCACGGTGTCGACCCGGTAGAAGTCGGCGTTGGGCGTGGTGAACGGGCCCAGCCCGGTCAAGCGCAGGTCCACGCCGCGCGGCAGCGCCGGCGCCGGATCGGTGGGCGCGGGCAGACGCAGGGGTCCCGGATCCGCGGCGGCCTGCCGTACCGCGGTGACGGCCCGTCCCGCACCACCGCCGAGAGCGGCCAGTCCGATCATCAGCGCGCCGCCACGCAACAGCGTGCGCCGGTCACCCGTCGAACCGGAGGCGCCGTCGAATGCGGTGCCGGGATACCCGGTGATCGGCTCCCCACCGGTGGCCACGGCGGGGAAGACCCGTGACCAGGCACGGCGAAGCGCGTGTAGGGCGAGCACGCCTGCGAGGGCGGCGACGAGAGAAGGTACGACGTCCACCACGATGGCGTCGGGCCGCGACAGCGCCGCGGCACAGCCGACCAGCCCGAGTACGACCGGTGCGGCGGTGGCCAGGACGGGATGGCGAGGCGCGGCCACCCCGGCGAAGGCCGCCACCACGACCAGCACGACCGCCAGCCCGAGCAGCAGGACCAGCTTGTCGTCGCTGCCGAAGGTGCGGATGGCGAAGTCCTTCAGCCAGGCCGGTGTCAGGTCGATGAACGCCGATCCCACCACCACCAGCGGGCTCGCCTGCGGCCGATCCAGCGCCGCGGCCAGCTGTGCCGCGCCCAGCGCGACCGCCATCGCCAGCACTCCGGACGCCGCTGCCGCGGCCCTGGGTCCTTTGACTGTCACACCACGGCTTCGGAGCTGCGCGTGAGCAGGATTGGTGTCTTTCCCGGCCGTGCCGGGCACATGAGTCAGGCCCCGGTTCCCAGAGGCGAGGTCCGGCGCATGAGTCAGGCCCCGGTTCTCGAGGTGAGATCCGGGGCCTGGGCCAGGTCAGGCAGCGGGCACGTCCACCAGCAGCAGCGGCGGGCTGGTGGGCTGGGCGGAGCCGCCGACGGGCTCGATCGTCACGCCGAGCTTGGTCGCGCCCGGAGCGGGGGCCGTCACCATCGCCATGCGCTCCCCTCCGGAGTCGGTACTCAGCAGCCCCGCCGACCGGATGCGACCTGGAGCGATCTGCCACAGCTGGTACGCGCGGCCGTCCGGCAGCGGCGCCAGCCCCGCGGCCACGAACACCAGCCTGCCCTGCGAGCGCGATACCACCACGGTGCCACGACCGCCATCGGTGGTGGCCGTGGCGAGGCGGGCATCGGCCGCGCCCAGCACCGCCGAGACCTGCCGGTTGGCCTGCTCCGCCTGTTCGAGCCTGTCCTGGACGCGCACGGTCGCCACACCGAAGACCACGGTCGCCGCCACCGCGGCGACCGTGGTCACCGCCGCCGACCACGTACGCCACCCCGCGGGCCGCCGGCGCCTCGGCGCGGGCGCGACGACCGCCGGCGGCAGATGGCGTACCTGCCCGATCCGGGCCATGACCTGCCGGCGAAGCTCGGCCGGAGGCTCGACCGCCGCGGCCTGGCCCAGCCGGGCGGCCGTCTCGACCAACGTGGCGATCTCCTCCGCACATTCGGCGCAGCCGGTCAGGTGCTCCTCGAACCGGCGGCGTTCCAGCTCGTCGTCGATGGCGTCCAGCGCGTAGGCGCCCGCGAGCGTGTGAGGATCGGGTCTCACTGCCCCACCCCCAGGCAGTCGCGCAGCCGGATCAGCCCGTCGCGCATCCGCGTTTTCACCGTGCCCAACGGCGCCTTCACCAGCTCGGCGACCTCACGATAGGAGTATCCGCCGTAATAGGCCAGGGTCACCGACTCGCGCTGCAGGGACGTCAGCCCCTCCAGGCACCGGCGCAGCCGCTCGCGCTCCAGCCGGCCTTCCACCGACTCGGCCACCTCGTCGAAGGGCCGATGCACCTGCATGCGCGCCACCCGCTCCTCCCGATCGCTGCCCGCCTGCGCCGACCGCACCCGGTCGACGGCCCGCCGATGCGCGATCGTCATCACCCACGCCAGCACCGACCCCCGGGCAGCCTCGTAGCGGGCCGCACTCCGCCATACCTCCACCAGCACCTCCTGCGCGACCTCCTCGCTCTGCGCGCGATCGCGCACCACCCGCAGGACCAGCCCGAACACCCGAGGGGCCATCACGTCGTACAACCGCTCGAACGCCGACCGGTCGCCGCGCGCGACCGCCCCCAGCAGCTCTTCCAGCCCGGGCATGGGCTGCTCCCCAGTCCGCTTCCCGCGCATCTCGCCTTCCGGCCCCATGAACCCTCCTGCCCGACGACACGCCCTCACATCAAGGCGTTCGGAGCACCACACGCCATGGATTGGCCAACCCGCAGCACGCCCCATGCCCACCCCGCCCCGGAGGATACGGGCTTGATCCGGTTTGACGGACATCTGAGATCAGGGGTTCGTCAACGGAGGTCGCGGCATCCTCATCTTCTGGCGGGTCGATGGTGGTGCACTCCCAGACGCTGCGCGCGTCCGCCTCAGAGGGGCATGCGATGGCCGAGGGCGCGGTCCGGCACGGCACGGCACGGCACGGCACCAGCATGAAGATCGAGGGCAACGATGTAGACTCCCACGTCCACTCCGAGATCGGATTCGGGGTGACCAGACTCCTGGGCTTCGACCTGCTGTCCCAGATCAAGCAGGTCAAGCTGTATCGGGTGGAGCTGGCGGGAGCGACCTGTACCCGCGGCTGGGGCCAGCGCTGACGCGGCCCGATCCGGTGGGAGCTGATCGAGAACAACTACGACGACGATCAAGTACGCGACCGAGATCAAGCAGGGCACTGCCTCCACCGAGGCGATCTTGCGCCGGTTCACCGAGGCCGCCTCAGCCACCTACCAGGCGATGCTGGAGGTCGGCCGCGCCCAAAAGAGCATCTTCGTAGCGCGGTATCTGCGGCTGCGCTCGCTGCAGCGGGAGATCCAGGAGGGCCTGAACGTGGTGGAGGCCTTCGACGGAGCCAATTCGATCATCTTCTACGGCAAGGGCGGCGACATCGCGACCAACCGGCGTGAGGATATGGAGATGGCGGTGCTGTGCCTTCGGATCTTGCAGGCCGCGCTCGTCTACATTAATACCGTGATGCTGCAAGATGTCCCGTTCCTGAATCGGCGGATCTGCTGACGCAGGAGGACCGGCGCGGCGGCTGAGGGCACCGACTCCTATGAGCACCAGCTCGCGCTGCTGGTGGCGCTGAAGTCGTATCAGCGGATGGGCTGCTTCCCCAGGCGGGAGGAGGTCCCGGACGTGGTGGTGGGACTTCGTGCGGGCGTGGGAGGCCGGTGGAAGGGTATGCCTTGTGCGCGACGTGCGTCTGCCCCCAGGGTCGGAGCCGCAGACCTACGAAGCATGGATCTCGCCCGAGGACGTCCCGCTGCCTAAGGACAGCGGGCGGCTGGAGCTGTGGCAGCGGGCCGTGGACGGCATCCGTCAGCCGCCTCCCGGGTACCAGGGATGTTTCCTGCACCGCGACTTCCACCCCGGTAACGTCCTGTTCACCGGTTCCGACGAAGATCCGCAGGTCGGCGGGATCGTCGACTGGGTGGAGACTTCGTGGGGACCGGCCGACCTGGACGTGGCGCACTGCTCTACCGCCTTGGCCGTGCTGCACGGCGTTCCCTCCGGGATGCGGTTCGCGGACCTCTACCTCGCGGCCAGCGGACAGTTGGCCAAGGACCCCGCCGCCCACCTTTACTGGCGCCTGCTCGCCGCGTTGGTGTACGCGCCCAATGTCGACAGGCTCGCTGTCCCCCTGGCCGCACTGGGCCGCACGGAACTCACTCCCGACAAGCTGACCGCCAGGCTGGAGGACTACCTCCAGGCCGTGTTCGAACGCTTTGGGTAAGAGCCGGTGACGACCGGCGCCGCTTCAAGTCGTCGCCGAATACCGAAGTCATCGCGCTGCTCGGCGCCGGGCGACTCCCCGCGCCGAGCAACACCAGCGGGCCGAGCTCATGGTGGAGCTCGGTCCGCTGGTATTGCTCGGGCGGCGCACCGTGACCGGTCCACCACACCGTGGGGCCCGTCTTCGCAGAGCTGTTCCAACCAGGGGCTTCACACCCATCTGCCGTCAGCTCACCATACGTCGTCCAGCTGGCCGTCACTCACTGCAACCTCGGGTTGCCGAGAAGATCTCAGTGTTTCCCTGTCTCGATCACATCACCTTCTGTGTGGCGTGGTTCGTTGGGTGTCGGACACCGAACGTATGAAGGCGATCGTGCGCGAACGCATGCCTTCGCGGCGCGCAGCGATTTCGTCGACCGGGGGATCGAAGGCTTGGCGGATCGGCTTGGGGTGCATCTTTACCGCGCAGTCGAGATCGGTGCACAGCCGAAGGCCGAGTGCGTTCAGGCGTTCGCGTTTGTCGCGTGATGGGCGTCGAGCGGTGAACAGTGAAACCTCGTTGAACCGGCGGGTGAACCGGCACAGGTCGCACATCATTGCGCGCGATCCGTGTGCCGCTTCGTTCGGGGCCTGCCGCAGCAGCACTCCCAACGCCTGGTCGTCGGCCTCGGTGACGAGGTAGGCGCGTTTCGGGGCGCGCAGATCTCGCCACCCGAGGTAGTCGATCTGGTGCCACGGGGCGTCGTCGAACCAGGCTGGTAGTCGAACCCTTTTTTCGGTTTGGTCCAGGTTCACGATCGCGCCGCGTACCTCTTCCCTGGTCATGGGGCGCATGGCTTCTCCTAGCGAGTTGCACACGGGTGCAACGTGTATCGAGACAGGGACCGAAGGAATCCTGTGCGTCGAGGCGTCGGCACGCTGGCTCACCATGCATCGCGGGGTGAGAACGGGCTGGAGGACGCTGCACGAACTGACCGCGTTCGTCGCCGGCGTCCTGTGACACGACGTCGCGAGGTGTGGCCTGGGTCACAGTGCGAGCAGCATGCGATGGGCGATGCTGGTGTCCCTCAGCGGTTTGAGCGCCAGGCGTACCAGGGCCAGTGCGTTGTCGTCGCCGGCGATGCGGTTGGCGCTGAGTTCACCGCAGGACAAGCACTGGTGGATGATCATCCACTCGCCGTCGGGCCGTACCGACATGCTCAGTGCTTCCATCCGGCCGCGGCAGTCCGCGGCCCGGTCGCCAGGGATCCGTCGGTCGACGTGCAGGCTGGCCAGGCAGTTCGGGCAGTGATTGCGGTGCGTGGTGCCGGGCGCGTCCAGGGACACGTCCAGTCGGCAGCCCAAGCACCGGAAATCGTTCGCCCGGTGCCCTTGCTGGCTGTGGAGGACGTCCTTGTGCCGCTGCGGCCGCCGTGCGGCCTGCGCACGCCCGCGGGGGTTCTTCACTCGTCTCGGCATGGCCGGTCTTCTCCTTCCGGTTCACAGGTCGCCGAACACTTCGAGCGGGAACGGTGGTTGTGCCAGTGGCCGCACGGCCATGCGCATCAAGATGAGCTGGTTGTCGTCGGCGCAGATAGGGTTGGAGGTCAGCTCGTCGCAGCGCACACAACGGTGGATGACCATCCAGTCGCCGGTGCGCAGCACGGCGATGGCGATCGGCGACATCCGGCCCTGGCAGTCACTGGGGCCGCCCTCGACGTGGTCGAGAACGTGCTGGGAGTGCAGACACGACGGGCAGTGATTCCGCCGTGTACCGTCGCCTGCGGCGGCGGACAAGGTCAGGCCGCACCACACGCAGGAGAACGTGCCGGTCTTAAGGATGTTGTGTGGAGTGCTCGAAAGAGTCTTGTTGGTGCTGGACACCCGGGGTGCTCCTTGCTGAGAAGTCTGTAATGACAGCAAGAGCAGGCCGAGCGGCCTCGACGAAGACACCCACCCCATACGCCGCGACATGAGTGCTGGCGTGGGGGTGTGGGCTGGGTCAGGGCACCGGAAAAATCACGTCCGGTCACCGTCCGCGAGGGACGGCATCAAGGAGACGGACGGCTAGGCGGTGCAGCGAGGCGCGCTCGGCGCGGGCCGGAACACAGAATCTCTTTTCTAGGGCACAGCAGGCCCAGAGCAGACCGAAGGAACTCCGCCAGAGTAACAACAGCTCCCAGGTGGGTGCCAACGGATTATCGGGCACGGCTCCACTGCCGTGAGTAGCGAAGACGTGTCGTTGGGTACCCCGATCCGACGCCCCGGGTGACGGTTGTCACCCTTGCCCGAGGGTGTCCGCTCACCCAGCGACCGCAGCAGGCCGCCGCACCAACACCGACTGCCCCGTTGGCCCCCAAGGAGCTGTCACGCTTCGTGCTCGCAGAAATGAGTAGTTCTGAGAAATCGCGCCGGAAGCACCTGCCGCACCCGCGGCGGCAAAGTCGCCCCCAAGTACCACACCCCGCGCTTCATGCTGGCGCCCCAGCTCCGCGCCGAGCTCGAAGTCCGCACCCCCGCCGACCGCGGCCCCGGACACACATGGGAGATGGGCCCGGCCATCGACGCCGCCGCGCCGGAGGCCACCACGAAGCCCACGAGAGTGGGCTACGCGAGGTGCAGTACCGCCCAGCAAGAACTCCAGAGTCAGCTCGACGCGCTGGCGGAAGCCGGGTGCGACCCGGTCTTCTCCGAGAAGATCAGCACCCGCGTTAAGGCCCGGCCCGAGTTCGTCAAGGCGATGGACTTCGCCCGAACCATCAAGAATGCCGTCCCCCACCAGCGGGTGATCTTCGCGATGCACGAGATGAAGCGTCTGGGACGCGGCGCCGCCGAGCTCCTGGCGATCGCCGAGGACCTGCGCCACCACGACATCCAGCTCGAATTCTTCACCGGCCCCCTCCAAGGGGTGTATGACCCGTCCGGGCACGGCGCCGCCCTGTTCGCGTTCTTCGCCAGCATGGCGGAGTCCGAGCGCGAGTACATCCGGGAGAAGTCCCTCGAAGGACAGGCGTCCGCCCGCGAACGCGGTCGGCACGGTGGGCGGCCCAAGGTGGTCGACGACGACATGGTTGACTACGCCCGCAGCCTGCGGGCCAACAGCGTGCCCGTGCCGCAGATCGCCCAGAAGCTCGTCATCACCTCGGGCAAGAACAAGGGTCAGCGCCCTTCGGTCGCCACCGTCTACCGCGCCCTCGCCGAAGGCGACGCGGCCGACGGCACGGCCTGAGCCCGTCCGGCGAAGCCAGGAAGCCTCCCCGTACGAGCTGGCGAGCGATCCTGGAGGCGTGGCCCGTATCCGCTTCTGTGCCTCCTGCGGGGCCCGGCTGCCAAGGAGCACATCAGCCCGGCGCCTGTACTGCGATGACGTCTGCCGTGCTCAGGCGTTACCGGGAGCGCAAGGCCGCCGACCGGGCTTGGAGACTCGGGCCGATGCCCGGCGAGGCGGAGTGGAACGGCGATACCTGCATGATCCGGCTTCTGACCTGCCCAGTCTGTGGCCAGATCACCTTCGCCGGCGGGGGCCGTCGCT
Source organism: Sphaerisporangium viridialbum (assembly GCF_049674955.1). Lineage (GTDB taxonomy): Bacteria > Actinomycetota > Actinomycetes > Streptosporangiales > Streptosporangiaceae > Sphaerisporangium > Sphaerisporangium viridialbum. The sequence goes on from NZ_CP187232.1 coordinate 6,425,507, forward strand.
GCGACACGGTGTATTGCTCGGGAAAGTGCCGCTCCAGGGCCTGGCGCCGCCGAGCCGCTCGCAGGGTCCGCACCGCAGCGTGACGTCCAGCCGTTGCAGATTCGACCGCTACCAGCGCATATGACGCCTCTACATCATGCTCGCCAGTCCCGTACGTCACGTTCTCCGGTGCACTCCGGACCCCGCCAGGGCTTCAAGATCATCCCGTTGCCCCTTTGGCGCGTAACTCGGTCACACCCCATGCCGAGGCTCTGGCGACTCGGCAAGGGCATATAGACGCACCTACCCGGCATAAGCACCAAGAGGGCAACAGCAGCTTCAAGGCCCCGGCAAAGGTGTATCGAGCGCTTCGCACAGCACATCTCGGACGCCTCCCCGGCACACGATGAAGCGGCCCACACCCTGCGCCGCTTGGCTGCAGGAGCCACATTCCCGCGCCTAGTTCGAAAGGCTTCGGCATCGAAAAACTGTTCCAATTTCGGTGTAATCCGGTCAGCACATACCCGTCGTAATACTGCGTGGGTACACTCCGGCTATGGCTAAAGACAGAACATCGATCACGCTTGATGAGTGGGTGCTCGAACTCGCTCGCCAGCACGCCGAGAGCCGCAACATGTCGGTCTCGGCACTCATCATGCGCGGCATCCTCCGAGAGGTCGCCGCTACCCACGACCCGCGCGCCCGCGCCGTCTACTACGGCCCCCCCGCCGTCGACCGCCAGGAGGCCGACGAGCAGATCGCCGGCCAGGACATCGCCACCGCCGCCGAGGTCCGTCGCGCGGGAGAAGCCGCGTGAGCAATCACCGCTTCGGAGAGCTGTGGACCGTACAGCTCGGCGACCGCGAGGAAACCCGGCTGATCGTCTCGGGCGACTTCTACCACACGCTCTACGGCGACAACGTCCTCACGGCGTACGTCGAGCCCGCGGACATGGCCAGCACCTTGACCGCGTTCGTCATCGACGTCGGCGACGGCCAGGCCGCCATGATCGACCGGATCGCGACGGTCTCGGCGGTCCGGCTGAAGGGGAAGGTCGGCGACCTCGGCGAGACGCAACTCCAGGCGGTCCGCGGCATGGTAGCGACCATCTTCGGGATCACCGCCTGATGACCCGGCCCGAGATGTACGCCAGTACGCCATGCGCATGCCTCCTACGCGCCGGCGCGGAAGATCAGGGCGTGTTGGTCAAGTTACCGCCCGGGGGGAACCGGGAGAACGCGCTCAAAGCATTACAGAACGTGTACTCGCGGGTGAGCGAAGTACGTCAGACACCTTGGATGTGCAGGCCCAGCAGTTGCACGCCCTCTATCTCAACTGGGTGGACAACGCGGTCTATCTCCTGCGTCACCACATCAGCGCCGCAGACCTAGACCATCTTGTTCTGACCAAGCGGTACTGGACCTTGCAATCGCTGACCTGGTCGTCACTGCCCCCCGACCGGCTGAAAGAGCTTATTTCCACCGAACTGGAGGATCGAGAGTTGGTCTGGGCTTAGCCGCTCAGCGCCTCGGAGAGCAGATCGAACGCTGGTCGCGTCCCGGCGTCTTTGTCGTGGCAGACACAAGCCTCTTCATCCACCATCCAGACAAGATCGAAGACTGGGACCTTGCCAGCCTCCTGCACATCCGGGAGGAGCCCATTTACCTGTTGGTGCCGATGGTCGTGGTTGACGAGCTGGATGGCCTGAAGGAGTCCAAGAATAGCCATGTCCGCTGGCGAGCCAGACACAGCCTGACCGAACTCGACAGGCTATTGCCCAATCCCACGCAAGCCGCAGAGCTCCGGCCGGAGGACTACACGCCGTTGAACACGGGCGGGATCCCGCGCGGCCAGGTCTCCGTGGAGGTCGTTGTCGATTCGCGTGGACACGTTCGGCTACCGATCAATGACGACGAGATCGTGGACCAGGTCGTCTTGATCCAGGCGCTCGCAGGCCGCCCTATCACCCTGATCACCTTCGACACGGGTCAGTCGATGCGCGCCCGCGCTGCTGGAATTCAGACCAGGAAGATCCCGCAGCCTCACGAAGACTAACCTGTGGGGGTGCCACGGCGACATGGTCGCGGCACCCCCACCAGACGCCCTCGGCCAAGCGCCAGCCCCGGGGCCACGACCGGGATGTCGAACTTCGTCGCCCATTCCGCGACCGCTGGGGCCCGCGACTCCCACGCCTCCACCACGAGCGTGCCGGCGTGCGGCAGGGCGACAGTGACCGGGTGCGGCGGCGCGGAGCGCTGCCGCCTTGAACCAGTAGAGAAACTTTGAACCGCTCATCCTGTCTTACTTTTTTGCGCTGTGTCGGTGTAGCTCCGGCCATATGGGTCATCGTTATGACGGGGTGGCGGTGTTGGCTGCCCTGAGGGTGCTCCGGCACATCCGGCCTACCGAAATCGGAGCACCCTCTCTCGTGCTTGCGGGCTGCGTTGCTCGGTTACGGATGGTCTCACGGCTGGGCTCGTTATTTCGGCAACGCGCGTCATGGAGGGTGAGCCGGTTCTCACGGGAGTCTGCCAGAGGGGGCAGTGGCGATGCGGGGGTCTGTGCGGGCTCTGGCGTGCGGGTCGGTGAGGTCGTCGGCGGGGAGGGTCGCCGCTTGGGAGGGCGCGCGCCAACGGCGCTCCGCGGTGCGGCGGGCGAGTTCTTGTCCGTAGTGAGCGCCCAGGGGCGCTTCGGCGTGCTGATGGCCGGTGCCCCCATTGAGGCCATCACCAACGCAGACGGCATCATCACCGCCTACCATCTGAGCGCTGCGATCCCGCTCGGCGACGCCGCTAACTCATCGGTCGCGGCCCGGGCGCTGGCTGCCGCCCTGCTCGCGGTCAGCGCCCCGCGCACCTAACACCCCCATGCCTCCCACAGCGCAAGGAGCCCGTCCCGGTTCGAAGGCACAGTGGGGACTCTGGCGACGGTGCCACTGACATCACATGACCAAGTCACGGACACCGATGACGAAACTCCACGTCAACGAAATGACCATTCCCAGGCGGCGTGCCACCCATCCGGCAGGCCCCGGGGCCAGCCGCGTGTGCCTGGGAGCGCCCTGGCCCTCACCTTGGTTGCGGCGACGCTCATGGCCGGCGGACTGCTGGCCGCTGCCGTGGCCTGGATCGGCCTGCCGTCTAAGCTCACGCTTGACACGGGCAATCTGCTGGAAATCATCAAGATCTCCCTGGCCGTGATTGGCGGCATCGGTGGCGCCGTCGCCCTGGTTGTTGCCTACCGCAAACAGCGCCTGGCGGAGGAAGAAAACCATCGCGCCCGGCTTACGGCCCGGCGCGAGGACACCAAGCTGTACGCCGAACGCTTCGACAAGGCCGCCGACAAGCTCGGCTCCGAGGCCCCCGCGGTCCGTCTGGCCGGCGTCCATGCCCTGGCCGCCCTCGCCGATGACTGGGCGGGCGGCCGCCAGATGTGCATCGACGTCCTGTGCGCCTACCTGCGTATGCCTCTCGAACCCGAACCCGATATCGGCCAGGACCCGGTCAGGCATAGCAGCTGGCTCGCTATGCGCGAGGTACGCGCCACTGCCATCCGGCTCATCGGTACCCATCTTTACCGTAATGCCGCCGTCCCCTGGCACGGACACAACTTTGACTTCACCGGCGTCACCTTCGATGCCAGCGCTGACTTCACAGGCGCTGTCTTCTCCGGCGGCCGGGTCTCGTTCCTCGACGCCGTCTTTTCTGGTGACGGAATCTTCTTTAGCAGCGCCACCTTCTCCGGCAGTGTGGTCTTGTTCAGCCGCGCGCGCTATGAACCTCGGGAGCTAGAACATTCGTTCGAACAATGCTAAACGTTGCGGACCGGGCGCCGGGTGGGGAAAGCGCTCGGCGGCCCGCCATGCTTCCCGTGGCGACCGACGTCTCGGACGGCGACGCAGCAGGAGACCGCGATGGGGAGCAACAGCAGGTACGACCGTGCCTGCCATCGGCGACCGCGAAGCGGCTGAGGCCCGCGCCCTCCACCTGATCGGAGAACTCGTCGGCGACTACCCCGGGATCAGCGATCCGGATGTCGCCGCCCAGGTCTCCCACGTGCTGCACACAACCGCGATCGAGCTAATTAGCAAGGGGCTTCACTCATGTCTGCGGCCTGGAGGCGAGGCACGCCCGGGGCTACCCAGCGTGATCAAGGCTCACTGGGAATGGTTCCCAGTCTTCAACCGCACCTGACTGTCAAGTACCGGGTTTGATGGGCTCTCCACGGCCGCACCGCGGCCATCCGCCAGGGCGCCCTCCAAGCCCCCACCCGCGGTCGTCGCTCGGATGCTCGGCTACCACCATGTCCACGTCACCGCACTGGCAGCGGAGGCCGGGAGCCCGTGGTCCCACTACGCCCCCGACGATCGCGGAGAGTGACTGAAGGTGTCGCATCGAGGAGAATAGCGACTACTTGATTAGCTGTCTCCTTGATTAGCTGTCTCCACCAGACCCCCTATAACATCCCCAACCCAGGGAGGTCGAGCCACTCACGGTCCGCGCCCTCGCCTGGGTGGAGGGCGGCGGCCGCATCGGACAGGGCGGCGATCGCTTCCTCAGCGGATCCACCAAGGCGGGTCACCTCGGCGAGGTAGGCGCGGGCGTGGCCCCTGATCAGCTCCGCTCGCGCCGTCCGAGGTTCGGATTGCGGCAGAACTCGGGTGCCGCCGCCGCGTTTTCCGGTGACATATCCGGCTTGCTCCAGCTCCTTGTACGCCCGCGCCACCGTGCCCGCCGCCAGGCCGAGGTCGGCGGCGAGCTGGCGAACCGGAGGGAGCCGGGTGCCGACGGCCAGCACCCCGCACTTGATCAGCTCTGCGAACTGTGCCCGGATCTGCTCGTACGGCGGTGAGGGGCTGGTGACATCGACCTCGATCATGATGTTCTGATCGTTGGTCGGGAGTGCAACTCGGCCAGGTACCAGGTGGCCGAGCCCGCGGCCAAGACCGCGATCCCCAGGAGACCGAACGCCGCGGGCGCGGTCCAGCCGCCGAAATCGCTCTGTCCGAAGAGGGCTCCCGCGGCGACGACCGCGACACCGGTCAGCGGCAGGGCCACGCAGAGGCCGTAGGCCGCGGTGACCACGCGAGCGGTATGGGCGCGCTGCACGTCGTCCACGGCTCTCGCCGCCGCGTCGAGACCCGGGCGTCCACGCTGCACGACGCGATGCACCACCAACGCGGAGAGCAGGAACGCGGTCGCGAGCACGGCCAACATGGGCCACGCGTAGAACCAGCCGGGCCACGGACCGGTCGCGCTGCGCACCGTGCCGTCGGGGCTGGTCATGGCCAGCTCCCGCCCTGCACGCCCCAGGTCGTCGGTGCTCGCCGTGACGGACGTGACGGACAGCAGCAGGACGCTCACCAGTGAGAGCGCGCCGGCCAGCCGCGCCGAGAACCCGGGCAGGTAGTCACGCGCCCTTCTGATCTCCAGTGACGCACCCCGGATCGGCCCGTGGGGGCGTGGCGCGGCGAGCTCTCCCGCCAACGTGCCCAGCAGCAGGCCGATGCCCAGGACGGGGGCGGCCAGCATCGGCCCCCGGCCGAGGCCGTCCCAGCTCAACGCGAGCCAGGAGGCCGCGAGGCCGACCACCAGCCCGGCAAGCCGCGCCCAGAGGCGCCGTGTCGTGGTTACGCGCAGCACAGACAGATCGCCGCCGGCCGGCGCTGAGACCACGCGGTTCAGCGATATCAGTACAGCGAGGAGTGCGGCGACCGGCACCAGCAGCACCGCGAGGGTAAGGGGGATCACAGGGCCCATGCCATCTCCTTTGCATCAACCAGGTGATACAAATCCTGCCCGATCCGGCCACTTGTCGCAACTCCTTGATACAAATTCCGCGTGGGTCCGCCGCCGCGGAGTCGATGGAGCCCTTACGCCGAGGCGTCGCACTTCGCCGAGTTCGTCGACGCCGCCGCTACAGCGGGCGTCGAGCACGTTGTCCTGCTGTCCTCAGCTACCGTGCTGGAACCCAACTCGCCCTCCAAGCCCCGCCCGCGGTCGTCGCCCGGATGCTCGGCTACCACCATGTCCACGTCACCGCACTGGCAGCGGAAGCCGGAAGCCTGTGGTCTCACTACGCCCTCGACGAACGCGGTGAGTGACCGATGGTGTCGCATCGGGGAGAATAGCGACTACTCGATTAGTTAGAACGCACGATTGCGGTTCCACTTCGTCTGCGAGATCGGCGACCGGATGCACCTGCGCCCGCGGACGGTGGGCTCGCACTTGTACCGGGCCTCCCCAAAGCTCGGGATCTCCGCACGCGCCGAGCTCCGCGACCTCGACCTCGACGTCGAGTGACAGGGGACGCGCGGCGGCGCAGAAACCCGCGTTGAGCGTTGTAGCCCTCCTGCTCATGGCTGTGGATTGCCTCTCCGATGAGCAAGTAGCCCGCTCCCATGGGCTGTGGGATGAGGTCGGCCTCCCTCCACACGCCTTCCCCGTGCTCCCCCTTTGGTGTCGCCGGGTTCGGATCGGTTCCTTCACCAAGATCAGGACCAGGGCTGTAGAGCGTTCGACCGACAAGTATTGGCCGACGTGACAGGCACCGCGCCGGAACGGAGAGTCGGCACTGTCAGCACTTCGACTTCCCGAAGGGACGTTCTCCATGGTGTTATCCACCTTGAGAAAGACAAAGGCGTACACGGTGATGCTCGTTGTGGGTGTGGCGGCGATCGGCGTGGTGGGGCTCGCCGTGCCGGCCGTCGCCGCGACATACCAGGTGACCGGCGCGGACACCCAAGGGCTAGCCATCCAGAGCGAGCCGCACGTCAACCACGTCATCCGCTACGTGCCCAACGGCACCTCGCTCAACGTCTCCTGCCAGGTCAACAACGGCGACCAGGTCGACGGCAAGGTGTACAACGGCAAGCCGTTCACCACATGGGACCGGCTGGCCGATGGCACCTGGGTCTACGACTGGTACATGAACACGCCGACGGTCGGCGGCGATGGATACTCCCCCGGCATCCCGCACTGTGACAGCTCTGGTGTGCCGCCGCTGGCCGCCGGCTGCGTCGACTGGCCCAGCTCCAAGTTCCTCCAGACACCGCTCACCTCGGCGGCCAACGGCGGCGCTGGCTACGCCTGGCAGAACGGGAGCTACTACAACGAGGGCTACCACGTGAACTGCAACACCAGCAGTTCCATGAACCAGTACTACGCCCTCGACCTGGGCATGAACCAGGGCGACCCGGTGCTCGCACCTGGGGGCGCCGGTACGGTGAAGTACGCCGGGCAGGCGCCGTCCGGCTGGCAAACCTGCGGCCTGTACGTGATCGTCGACCATGGCGGCGGCTGGTGGAGCGTGGTATGCCACCTCAGCGCGTTCTATGTGCGCACGGGCCAGCAGATCACCAACAACACCATCATCGGGGCCGTCGGCGGTACCGGAGGATTCGCGCCGCACCTGCACTTCTCGTTGATGTACAACGCGAAGCTGACGGCGGCAGGCGGGGTGTACGGTGGGCAGAGCGCCCGACCGCGGCACCTGTACCACCTGAGCTGCACCACCGGCTACTACGACCAGATCACCAAGGGCCAGCAGGTCTGTTTCTGACGACCGGCCGCCGCCACCGCCCACGTGGCTCACGCACTACGTGGGCGGCAGCGGCACGCGAAGCTCGATGTGGGTGCCCGCGCCCGGTGAGCTGTCCACGACGACCGCGCCGCCGAGGCAGATGATGCGCTCGCGCACCGATGCGGCAAGGCCGGTTCCGGCGCCGGCGGTCACCGCGGCCGGGTCGAACCCGGCGCCATGGTCCAGGACGCTGACCGTCAGCTCGTCAGCCGCCGGGGAGAGCCGGGCCCGCACTACCGCGCTGGTCACCCCGGCGTGCTTGGTGACGTTGGTGAGCGCCTCCCGTACCGCCCCGCACACGCCGTCCACGACCGCCGGCGGGACGCGCCCTCGCCCCTCTCGTGTCGACAACCCGGAGCCGTTCAGCTCCACCCGCAGGCCGCGCCGGGCCTGGTCGGCGACGACGCAGTGCAACCCGGCAAGCAGGTCGTCGGGCTGGTCGGGCGGGCCTCCGGTGACCAGGCCGCGCAGCCACACCGCCTCTGCGGTGATGTGCCCGCGCAGGCCGGGATCGCTGATCCAGCCGCCCTGGGACAGTGTCTCCAGCGTCTGCAGCACACGGTCGTGCAGCGCCCGTGAGTACCGCGCGGCCTCCCGCTCGCGCGCCAGCTCCGCCGCCCGTTCCAGCGTCCTCTCCTCACCGGCGTCGGCGGCGGCCCCCGAGCGGCGCAGCTCGCGGGCGATGAGCCAGGTGATCACGGTGTTGGCGACGTAGCTCAACGCGTTGGGCGGCAGGTTCCACACCGGGTCCTCATGCAGGACCACGCTCGCCGCGACGTAAGCGGTCACCAGTGCGAATGTCGCGACCAGAACCTGAGACAGGCGGCGGTACCCGGCGCCGATCGCCACGCAGGAGACCAGCGTGAACGGGTACATGAAAAAGGCCCAGGTGTGATTCTCGTGCTGGGGCGAGAGCCAGCCGCCGGCGAAAAGCGCCGCGGCGCACAGCAGCACGTCGAAGGTGAGCCACCGCGGGTCGATCCGGCTGTGCCGCCACCAGATCGCGACCACCAGCGCGCTCTCCGCCGCCACGGCCGTCCCCAGCAATGCCGCCGGCCAGACGTTGCCGTACTGGGCCGAGATCGTGGTGAAAGCGAGAACGATCTGGCAGATGCCACCGACCCGGAAGAGTGCGGCTGTCCGCATCAGCATCATCTCGCTGCGTGCCAGATGCGCCCCGCCTGAGTCGGGGGTCAATTGCCGGTCCCGCGCAGCCGCAGCAGGGCTGCTCGGGTGAGTTCCGCCTTGTTACCCACCTGGAGTTTGCCTCGGATGCGCTCGACGTAGGTGTCGACGGTTGCCTTGCTGACCCCCATACGGGTGGCCGCCTGAGCATGCGTGAAGCCTCGCGCGATCAGGTCGAGCGCCTGCTCCTCGCGCGGCGACAGCTTGACCGCCGGTTGAGCCTGCGGTGCCGGCCGCATCTGCGACGAGGGGCGGGCATGCGAAGGCGGCAAGTCCTGCGGCGGGGGGCGGGTCTGTACCGGGGCGACCTGTGGCGCTTGCTGTGCCTGCGATGCCCCGTGGGCCCACGTGCCCAGGAACTGGGTCTGGAGGATGTCGGCGAGTTGGGAGGACAGCCAGAAACCACCGGTCGCCACAGTCTCAACGGCGGTGGCGAACTGTGCTGGCTGGGCCTGCTTGCTGATGTATCCTCCGGCCCCGGCCCGCACCGCACCCAGCACATCATCCGACGAGCCGAAGGCGGACATCACCAGCACCCGAGTGCTCCCCGCCAGGGCTGCGACGGCGTCGAGGCAGGGGCGAGGCCCGTCATGATCCGGATCGAGATGGTGATAGAGGTCCAGGATCACCACGTCGGGAAAGGCTGGAGCGCCGGCCAGCCACTCGGCGAGCTCAGCCGGCGATCCGACCGAGACCACCAGGTTGAATCCGCCGATGTCGGCCAGCGTCGCCGCGACCCCTCGCCGTGCGATGGGGTGATCATCCACGATGGCAACCCTGATCATCTCGGTGTCCCGCCCCGTTCGGATCTTGCCGTCAGGTGCGTCCATCATCGCCACGCCCGCCAGACCTCACAAGAGGTGGTCGGCCTTTTCGGATCTTGCCTCCAAACCCGCGCCGCATCGCCATACCTGCCCGGCTGTCCCCGCCCGTCTCCTGGCCCACCCCACCACCTGTCGCCTTCCCCTCCCGGTCGTAACGTTTCTCCAGTCGGCGCTGCTCCGGCGAGAGGGTAAGGCGAAACCGGCGCCGCTTTACGGCGGGCGACGCGGCCTGCGTACGCGCACCGGACTAGAGCAGCGAGGCGGCGTGCCAGAGGCCGCCTAGGGCGGTGTACCAGTCGTTGGGGTACCAGTGCAGGCTCGGGGACGGCAGGTCGGGCGCCCCGTACGCGCGCAATACACGGTAGGCGGCGTCCAGGCAGTTGTTGCCGACGAAGGTGTACCCGGCGGCGATGTTGTCGCTGGCGGCGATGTTCGCCGCCCCCACCGCGCTGGTGTCGGTGGGACGGCATTTGTAACCCGTGTAAGGGTGGGCCGGCCGGGGCTGCTTAACCGTGCTCGGGAAGTGCGGCTGGCGGCGAAAGTCGTCGAGCATCCGCGCAAAGCTCTCATTGGCGCTCCAGGCGCCGTTGAAACCGGGCGCGTCGATCTGGGTGGCGCCATCGGGATTCTCTGTAGATCCATACACCCAGGTGCTCGTACCACCGACCAGGTACCCCCAGCCGATGTGCCCCGCCGTGCCGCCGAGCGGGAGCGGCGCACCGTGCGGCTGGATGAACACGCACACCTGGCCGGGCCCCAGCGCGAACGCCGGCCACGCAGACAGACCACCCGTACCGGCCAGCCAGAGCGCCATGCCCGCCGCGACCGCCGCGATGCGGCGCAGCCCACACCTCGTCCCGCGCCGCATCGGTCCCCCCTGCTCCTGTAATCCCTTTCCGAAGACGATGCCAGGCGGCCGTCGGCCCGTCATGTCAGGTAAAACGGCCACACACGCACCTGTCCTGCAAACACACCACGCACCGCCGCGTGGTCCCGGGGCTCACCCGTCCTGTTCCTTTAGTGCGTCACCAGCGGACGGCGGATGGCCGGACGAACTCGGAACTCGGCTGACCGGCCCGGACGGCATCCTGGGGGTGATAGTCGCACGGTAGATAGCGGCGCGTCCCCGTATCAGGGGACTCTCCTCCGGTGCGACCGGGTCCGCGTTGGACACGGTCATGGCATGCCCGACGGATGCCTGACGCGCGTCGGAGACATCTCGGTGAATGTATCCATCGACGGGAGAAAGCGTGTCCACCATCCAGCTACCGCGTCTACGGAGACGCATCGCGCTTGCCAGTACTGTCCTCCTAGATGATTGAGTCCAAGGGATCGCCTGCGGAAATAGGGCGAGGGTGTTCAAGATCCGTTTGTGACGACAGACCTGAACACCCTCGCAACGGCGCTCTATGTGAAGATCGACGACGCGGTGAAGGCTTCACCGGACCTGGCGCCCTGGCGTCCCCGGGTGGGCATCGCACCTACGCTCAGTGACGCCGAACTGGTCACGCCAGCGGTGATGTCGGCGTTGCTGGGCTTCGTCTCCGAGCGACGGTGGGTGCGTTACGCCCACGCCGAGCTGGTGGGCATGTTCCCGTATCTGCCCGGGCAGTCGGGCTACGGTAAGCGGCTGCGTAAAGCATCAGGTCTGGTCCTGCACATGATCAGGATGCTCGCGGCCGATACCTCGTTGTGGAGCGATGATGTGTGGGTGATCGACTCCACCCCGGTGGAGTGCGGCCGATCCCGCCAGACGGCCAGGCGCAGTGATCTGGCAGGGTGGGCCGAGTACGGCTACTGCGCCAGTCACTCCCGGTACTTCTGGGGGCTGCGGCTTCACCTGCTGTGCACCCTGGGCGGATTGCCTGTCGCGTTCGCGCTCACCGGTGCCAAGGCCGACAAGCGGGACATCCTGCTCGGGATGCTCGACAACGCTCCCGAGCTGATGGCCGGCCATCGGGGTCAGACGATCATCGGTGACAGGAACTACTACGGCCGTCAGTTCGAGCAGGCTGTCACCGCACGTGAGCTGACCTTGCTGCGCCCGGCCCGTAAGGGCGAGCCCGAACGGGCCGGCGCGCATCTGTTCAAGCCGTTGCGGCAGGTCATCGAGTCGATCAACCAGACCTTCAAAGGACAGCTTGACCTGGAACGTCACGGCGGCCGCACCCCTGCCGGAGCCGTCATCCGCGTACTCGCACGAATCCTCGCACTGACCGCAGTGATCTGGCACAACGACAAAACCGACCAGCCGATCAAGCGATCTCTGATCGCCTACGACCACTAACCGCGACCAGACACCTTGGACTCAATCATCTAGACGATGCCGAGAGCACAGATCACGCCCTATGTACTCCCGAGAGGCCCTGGCACACCCGCGACGTTCGACCGCCGGGACAGGGATGCCTGCCCGCCCCGAGGGGGGCACGATCAAACCTCAAAGGCAGGTGGTCAGTCTCGACGCTCCCGCCTGTCGGCGCTGATTTCGCGATCAATATGGGTTTGCCTGGTCACGATCACGCCGAAGGTGGCGGCTATCGCGGAGAGGCACAGGGCCGGAGCGAAGACCCCCCACAGATGGAACCGGGCGGAGACAACAGTCAGCACGAGGAGCCCAGCGATTGCCACCCACACGGTGCCCACGCGGTTGAAAGACCGGGCCATATTCGCTTCCTACCCCCGGCAGGCGGCGATGATGCCAGCCGCCAGCGCGGCGACCCGAGGTCGCCGTAGTACTGGCCGAAATCGGGCGGATATGGCTGAATAGGCTTCCTGGCTCGGCGACCTGTGAGGCTTGCTGGAGGCCTTTCGTTGGCGAGGCGAGTGTCTGCGGATGAGGGCCTGTCCGGTGTGAATCTGCGACAGAGCCGACAGGGAGACAGAGCCGAAGAGCGTACAGTCCCACGCATCCCCTTGCATGATGAAGCAGCGGCTCCTACTGCGCCCGCCACGGACGCCCTTTCCTGCCGGCAACGATCAGGCACCGTGTCCACAACCCTTCAAGAACTGTTGCTTACCCGATCCGGGTCGAAGCCGACATCGCCCGGCGCCTGGGGGTGACGACGAAGCCCTCAGCGGGCGCTGGGAAGACCAGGCAGTGCGACGGCCGGGGGCTTGGCCTAGGCTGCGATCATGGCCGAGATCAAGTCTCCGATTCCCAAGGAAGCCTTCGAGCTGCTGCTCGCGGGTAACCAGCGCTTCGTTGCGGGCGCCCCGGAGCACCCGAACCAGGACGCGACACGCCGCGCCGAGATCGCACCGGGCCAGCGCCCGTTCGCCGTCCTGTTCGGGTGCTCCGACTCCCGGTTGGCCGCAGAGATCATCTTCGATCGTGGCCTGGGTGACCTGTTCGTGGTGCGCACTGCGGGCCACGTGATGGGCGCGGAGGTGCTGGGCAGCATCGAGTACGGGGTGGACGTGCTGGACTGCCCGCTGGTGGTGGTCCTCGGCCATGACTCGTGTGGCGCGGTGGGCGCCGCGTGCGCCGCGCTGGAGGACGGGATGGCGCCGGCCGGGTACGTCCGGGACGTCGTCGAGCGGGTGACGCCCAGCGTGCTCGCGGCGCGGGCCGCAGGTCGCGTGGAGGCCGACGAGATCCTGGCCGAGCACATAAGGCATACGGTTGACCTGCTATTGGACCGCTCTCGGGTGCTCGCCGAACGGGTCGACGCCGGCCAGGCAGCCGTCGTGGGCCTGTGCTACCGCCTGGCTGACGGCAGCGCCCAGGTCGTAGCAGCCCGCGGCCTCGAGGTCACCGCCGACTCCGCATCGTGACCGGAGCTCCGCCAGCCTTTGCACAGTCACGTCACACCGCGCATGGCCCACGGATCGTCACGCTCCCTATCCCGCACCTCGCGCCGAACTGGCCCTTGCCGCGGACTGACGAGGGGCGTTGCTGGTCACTCGGAGGGCCGGGGCCCCGCGGCGCGGCGGAGCCGGTTGGCGATCGCGAGTCCTAGCCCCTCCTCCACCGGCAAGGACGCGACGATGAGGTCGCACCCCCGCTGGTCGAGCTCGCGCAGGAACCCGTACAGCCCGCGCGCGTAGGCGGCCATCGAACCGGGGACCGCCACCACGGCGTGCGCCTTCACCGGAGCGTCGGCGAAGGAGGGAGGAAGAAAGACGCCCACCTGGTGCCCTAGCTCCTGCGCGAGCTCCGCTTCGGCGACGACCTTCTCGGGCTCGACGAGGACGACCCGCGCACGCGGCGCGTAGTGTGACGGATGCTGGCCCGGCACCCGAACGCGGCTCGTCGAGTGGACCGCAAGCGGGCACCCCAGCACCGCTTCGAGGTCCTCGCGCGTCACCCCCCCGGGCCGAAGGACGCTCGGAGTGTCGCCTGTGGCGTCGACGATGGTCGACTCGACGCCGACCTCGCAGGGGCCGCCGTCCAGCACGAAGTCGACGGCATCACCAAGCTCCGCACGGACGTGGTTCGCCGTTGTAGGGCTGACCGAGCCGAAGCGGTTGGCGGACGGGGCCGCGGCACCGCCGCCGAAGGCCGAGAGCAGCGCGAGCGCGACGGGGTGGTCAGGCACGCGCACGGCCACCGTCTCCAGGCCACCAGTCGCTTCGAGGGGCACCCGGCGACCGCGCCGCAGGACCAGCGTGAGTGGCCCCGGCCAGAAGCGTTCGGCCAACAGGTGCGCCGTCGCGGGCACGTCCTCGACCCAGCCGCCCAGGTGCTCCGCGCCGCCGATGTGGACGATCAGCGGGTGGGAGGGCGGGCGCCCCTTGACCTGGAAGACGCGCGCGACGGCGGCGGAGTCCTCGGCGTTGGCGCCCAGACCGTAGACGGTTTCGGTCGGGAAGGCCACCAGGCCTCCGGCGCGCAGCACACCGGCCGCCTTCTCGATGTCACTGGTTCTTGCCGTCACCCTCGCAATCCTCTCACTGTTCCGCTCTCCATGTTCCGTGGTCCCGTCGGCGCATGACAACCAACCAAGGCCGACGGCACCGCGTGAGCCCGGACGCACGAAAGCCGTCACGGCGGTACCCGGGGGAACACCGCCAGGACGGCCCGGCTCAGCGTAGAACCCGCAGGCCCTACCCGGCTGGCTGTCACCGCCGGGCGTCGCCTGGTGTGAGCAGGCTGGTGACCTCGGCGATCGCCTCCGGCGACGGCTTGAAGTAGCGGCGGACGTTCTGCGGCTTCTTGTGCCTCGATTTCGCCATGGGCATCAGCAGCGAGGCGCCCTGTTCCCCGAGGTGGGTCAGGGCGGAGTGGCGGTACTCGTGCAGGTCCCAGCCCGTTCCGGGCCCGCGGAGGGCGGTGTGCTCGTCCAGCAGCGCACGGGCCTGGCCGTAGGAGAGGCGGGCCAGTCCGGTGTCCGGGCAGATGTCCCGGGCTGAGACGACCTTGCCCGGCCCCGGCGGCGGTGGGTGACGAACACCGGGCCACGCGTGCGACCCTTCAGCAGCCGCGGGAGCAAGCGGGCGATGCCAGCGTTCCATTAGACGGTCTCCAGCACGAAGTCCTCCCGCGCCTGGCCACGCGTCAGGATTTGGCCGCGGCGCCCTTGGCCTTCACCCGCGCCCGGCCAGGTCCAGGTCCTCGATGTTGAGACCCAGGATCTCCTCCGCCCGGGTCTCCAGCATCCGGTGGAAGGTCTTCTCCAGCAGATGGCCCAGGCAGACGGGATAGACCAGCGAGCCCCCTCTTGTGAGAAGGAAAACCCGCGCACGCACCACACCCGGACATAGAGAAGGCGGCCGATGACCCGCCGCGTGTGGGAAGCCCAGCGCGAGAGGCCCGCAACGGCCCCGTACCCGGTGCGCCGGCAAGAGCCGGGCAGCATCTGCCCGGACTTGCCCGCAGCCATGGAGACGTGGGATCACGTCGATCCCTGCCACACCCGCCGGGCGTAGAGCCTTCACGCCCAGGAAGGCTGGCGCATGGTCACCGCCGCCAACCAGCGGAACCGAGTCGAGCGTGACCGTGACGGCGGAGTCGGCGTGCCGTTCGGCGCTGTCCAGGAGACCGGTCAGCGGCCGGGCCGGGCCGAATCGCACCGTTGATCAACACGCCGAGGGCGAGCTGGCGATCACCGCGACCTGGCGCGGATCGCCGGTCCAGCTCGCATCCCGGACAAGGCCATGACCGCCAGACGGGTCATACTGAAACGGAACCGCATCCGTTCCTTTGGCGGTGAGTCTGGAATGCCGGGTCACAGGCAGGTGGGGGAGCAGGCGGCCCAGGTCGAGCAGACCGATTCCTGGTGGGAAAGGCTGCCGGTCGGGCTGGTGATCGCGGACGGCGCGGGCCGGCTCGTGCAGTGGGACATGGCCGCCCAGGAGCTGCTCGGCTATACCGCCGAGGAGGTCATCGGCCACGACTGGACGGAGTTCGTACTGCCCGGCGAGCGCGCCGCGGCCCGCGCGCTGCTCGAGGCGGTCGCTTCCGGACGCAGCCTGACCGGATCGTTCCCCGTGCGGCACAAGGACGGATCCACCGTCGACCTGGAGGTGTGGGCATGCCCGGCCGCCGGGTACACCGGCGGCCGGTGGGGCGTGCTGAGCCTGGTCGCCGACGCCCGCTGGGCACGGCAGGTTCACAGGGCCAGCGCGCTGGTGGACGGGCTGTTCGCCCGCTCCCCGGTCGGTCTGGCGGTCTTCGACACCGACTTGCGCTTCCAGCAGGTCAACCCCGCCTTGGAAGCCATCAACGGTGTACCGGGCGCGGACCACATCGGCAAGCGGCTGACGCAGGTGCTACCCGGACTCAACTTCGAGCAGATAGAAGCAGCGATGCGCCGGGTCCTGGCCACTGGCGACCCCGTGGTGAACTTTCGCTGCATCGGCCGCACTCCCGCCGAGCCCGACCACGACCGGGTCTGGTCCTGCTCCTACTTCCGCCTCGAGGACACCGCCGGCCGGCCCCTGGGGATCAGCGCCTCCGTCATCGACGTCCCGCCACACCAGAGAGAGGACCTGGACACCGCTGCCGACCGGCAGCGCCTGGAACTGCTCAACGAAGCGATGCTGCGCATCGGCACCACCCTGGACATGGCCCGTACCGGGCAGGAATTGACCGACCTCGCGGTCCCCCGGCTCGCCGACATCGCCACCGTCGACGTCCTGACCAGCGTCACCGACGCCGCCGAGCCGCTCGCCAGCTTGGCCGGCGGCGGCGCTCTGCTCCGGCTTGGCAAAGCCCCCCTCTACGGCTCACCGGCCGCCGACATCCTCGCCCCCGTCGGCCACATCCTGCACTTCCCCACCGAGGCCCCCTACACCAGGGCGCTCATCGACCGCCGCCCCTTCCTGCTGCCCCGCATCGACGCCGGCACCGTCGCCCGCGCCGCCCGTCACACGCCCACCCCGGAAAGGCTCTGGCGTCTGGGCGTGCACTCGGTGATGATGGTCCCGCTCGTCGCCCGTGGCCTGACGCTGGGCGTCGCCATCTTCCTGCGTGGCTCGGACAGCCCCGCCGCCTTCGACCCGACTGATCTCGCCATCGCCGGTGACCTGGCCGCGCACGCCGCCGTCTGCATCGACAACGCGCGCCTGTACAACCGCGAACACGACACTGCCCTCACCCTGCAGCGCAGCATGCTGCCCTGCCTGTCCCGGCCTCCGGACGGGATCGAGATCGCCCACTGCTACCTGCCCGCCAGTGAAATCGACGAAGTCGGCGGCGACTGGTACGACGTGACCATCCTCGACCGCGGCAAGGCCGCTCTCGTCATCGGCGACGTCATGGGCCACGGCATCCCCGCCGCAGCCGTCATGGGCCAGATGCGTACCACCGTCCGCGCCCTCGCCCGCCTCGGTCTGCCCCCCGACCAGCTCCTGCACCACCTTGACGCCACCATTCAAGAGCTCGACGACCCGCTACTGGCCACCTGCGTGTATGCCGTCTGCGACGCGAACACCGGAACATGCCGGCTCACCCGCGCCGGACATCCCCCACCCGCCGTGATCACCCCCGACGGCGCCGCGCACCTGCTCGACCTGCCCCCCGGCTCCCCGCTCGGCATCGGCGGCATCCCCTACACCACCACCGAGATCGCTCTGGGCCCCGGCAGCATCCTCGTCTTCTACACCGACGGCCTGATCGAAGCCCGCGGATGTGATCTGGACGAACGCCTCACGGAACTCACCCACGTGCTCGAAGGCGAGCACCGGACCCTGGCCGAGCTCCGCGACACCCTCCTCACCCGCGTTGCTCCCACCCCAGCCCAGGACGACATCGCCATCCTCATCGCCCGCATCGGCAGCCAGGTACCCTCACCCTGAACGTTCAGACGCGTGAAGATCATCACTGAGATGCGCGCCAGGGACTATACGGTTTTCGGCTCTGGCACGAATCCGGTGGTGACGGTCGGTGTCTACGCGAGCAGGATCCTCTGACGAAGCAGTGAGAAGCCGGCTCGGCCGTACATCTGACGTTTGATGAGTTTGACCTTGGTGTTGGCTCCTTTCATAGGGTTGTTGCTGTAGGGCAAGGTGAGCCCGGCGATGACGGCCGGGAGGTCTTTGGCGAGTCCGTGGACGAAGGCGTACAGAGCGGGCAGGTCGTCGCCTCGGACTGCAGTGATCCAAGCCTCGAGATCGTGACCTCGACGCTGGGTGCGGATGGTCGCAAACTCCCGGACGCGGCCGGCCAGGGCCGTCATCCGGGGGCGACTGCCGGTCAAATCGTCCAGGTGACGGCGATGGTGAGCAGGCAGGTTCTCGGGTCGGGTCATGATCCAGGAGGTGAGCCAGCGTGGGGAAGGCGGGGTGCGCATCGGGTCGGCACGACCCTGGTTGAGGTAGCGGACCAGAAGGTCGGCGCTGCCGGGATAGCCCAGTTGACGGATCTCGGCCAGCAGGTGCGTCACGGGGACGCCGGGTTGTGAGTCAGGCGTCGTCGTAGGTGGTCGCGGTAGGGGTCGACCAGGGTCTGCCGGTATTGCGGGGGACGCCACAGCTCCTCGGCCGACCGAACTCGGGCGTAGCGTTTGACGGTGTTGAGGGAGCAGCGCAGCCGCCTGGCGCATTCCAGTAGCCCGACGCCCTGATCAAGCAGAGCGTGGACGGCAGCGTGCCGCTGGAGGGTGCGTTCCTCGCGTATGGTCGTTCGGCGAGCTGGACCGGTGTGCCAGCAGTGGCTGTGGGCGGTGACGGTCTTCTCCACCGCCGCCGCGAGGTTGTGCCACAGGTGCCACCGGTCGCTGACCTGGGTCGCCTGCGGAGCGCCCTGCCGGACCGCTTCGGCGTAGGCCGCCGACCCATCCCGGCATACGACCTTCACCTGGGGATGGTCGCGTAATCAGGCGGTCAAGGTGGTGGCCTTGCGATCGGGCAGCACGTCGATCCGACGATGAGTGACCGCGTCGATCAGCAGCGTCGCATAACGGTGCCGGCGTCGCAGCGCGAAGTCATCCACGCTCACCACTTCCGGGACAGGCAGATCACTGGTGGGCAACGCCATCAGCAGCCGCAGCACCGTGGTCCGGGAGACCGTCACCGCCAGCCCCGACAGCACGCGGCGCCGGCACGTCCGGCCAGGGCCACCGCCAGGTCGGAGATCAGCGCCGCCAGCCTTCCCGTTAGGCCTGCCGGATCCGGCCGGAGTTGCCGTGGCAGATCTTCCGGGCCAGGCGGGGCCAGGACTCCTGGACGCTGAGCTGCTTGCCCAAGCTGCGGCGGTAGGTGGAGTCGATCGGGTCCAGCATGCTGAGCAGGTGCATCGTCTTGTCGATGCGGCCGTAGGCAGCGAACGCCTGTCCCAGCGGAGTCGGATGACCTTGGCGGGCGAACATCCGCAGCAGTTCGTAGGCGCGATGGTGACCGGCGACCCGGCGACGCGGAGCATGTCCGGCCACTGCGTGATGATCTTCTTGGTGTTCACCTTGTTCCGGGCGATCGCCTCCAGCACCCCGTAGTCGCCGGTGGAGCCGTCGGGGAGATCGGCGCGCCAAGAACCGCTGGTCGCCCAGGTCGGCGAAGCGGGCGAACCGGTAGCCGAGCCTGTCGAGCAGGATGTCCATGTTGCCGATCGCGTGCATGAAGCACTCGCGGGCGGCCTCGGTCGCCGCGACGTGCTGCTTGGCCTGCTCCATGCTGGGCACCTGATCGGCGGCCACCACACCCAGCAGCTTCTGCAGGCCCTCGGCACCGTGCGCGGCCGCCAGCGGAATCGGGCCGGTACTCACATCCTGCGCGATCAACCGCAGCGGCCCTGCCACCCGCAACGTCTGCCACTGCAGGAGCGCGGTCAGCTTGACCGCATCGTCGCTGACGCCCGCGGCGACGAGCTGCTGATCGTGCCTCGGCCAGGTCCACAGGCCGTGTGATGGCGCTCCCAGATTGACCAGGAGCCGTTGCCGGTATTCGCCGGGCGGGGCTGCGCGCACTGCCTTCGTGGCGCGCCCGAGCAGATGTTCCTGGCCAACCAGTCCCAGGACCAGGAGGTCTGCAGCTGTTACCAGTGCCACCGCGAGACGGTGGTCATCTGCTAGATCCCGTTCGTGATCCGGGGCGCGCCCAATCGACCACGACCGACGCGCCCCGGGTCCTCGTGAAGAGGAGGTTCCAGCATGGCACAGACGACGGTCATCATCATTCACCCAAGAAGAACGGCGTGTGCCCCTCGGCCAGGGTCTTGGCGAGCATCGCCTCGATCTGGGCGATCCCCAGCAGGGCGTTGTCCAGCCGCACCTGGTAGCGCCTAGCGGCAATGATCACCAACCCGCCACAGGCGGGCAAGTCGGGACATCACCGCAGGTCAGAGGAATATGTGTTGAAAATTTCTTCATTGCTACTGGGACCCCCGGCAGGGCCGCCTCGCCCAGGATCTCCTCCACCGTCTCGCGGATGATCACCAGCCGCGCCTCTTCCTCGGCCGCCAACCGCTCGATCTGTTCCCGGGTCGCCGCGACCCGATCTCGGGCCGCGCCAATACTGACTGAAGCAGAAGCCGTGCCGAGACTGGCTGAAAGACCACGCCGACCCAGGCGGTCGCCTCGCGCAGGGCCTGGAAGCGCATCGCATTGTGCTGCCACACGGCAGCGACCGCCTGGCGCGGCACACCCCAACTCAGCGGTGATCTGATCGTGGCCGCCCTGCCAGGAGATCCGTGGCACCGAGCAGTCGAAGTGATCGAAGCTGAGCCGTTTTCCCAGCTCACGTACCTTGATGGCATGGGGTTATCGCTTTCCAGGTTGCACCCACCGACGATCCGCGGACGGATCACACTGTTGACCATCTCGATCACCGCGCTGGTGCTGGTGCCGATGGCGCTGATCTTGAGTGCGGTGATCCAGCAGATGTTCACCGACTCGGTGTGGCATGACACCCGGGAGGAGGTCAGCGCGGTGGCGGCGGCCATCCACGCCGGGCAACTGCCCGCTCTGATCGTCCCCGTGGTTCCCGGCATCGACCTGGTACAGGTCGTGAGCCCCGGACGGAACGTCATCGCCGCCTCTTCCGCCGCCAGGGGAAAGCCTCCGATGAGCACGGTCTGGCCTGACGCCGACGACCCGCTCAAGGATGTGCAGGCCTGCGGTGATCCCGAGCCGGGGTGCCTGCGCCTCACCGCGCTGCGCGCCGGGAGCACCCCGGGCTCCTCGGTGGTGTATGCCGGGCGGCGCGCCCCCGGGGTTCAGTCCACCGGTTTCATCGACACCGTCATCGCCGTGCAGACCGCCGCGCTGATCGCGCTGGCGGGCTGGACCAGCTGGAAGGTCACCGGGCAGACGCTGCGACCCGTCGATGCCATCCGGTCCCAGCTCGCCCTGATCACCTTCCACGACCTGGGCGCCCGGGTGCCGGAACCTGCCGGGGACGACGAGGTCGCCAAACTGGCCCGCACCGCCAACCGCACCCTGGGCCGGCTGGAGCACGCCGTGCAGACGCAACGGCATTTCGTCACCGACGCCTCCCACGAGCTGCGCACCCCGCTGGCCGGGCTGCGCCTGCAGCTGGAAGAGGCCCAGATGCACCCGGAGGACACCGAGCTGGAGGAACTGCTCGGCCGCATGCTCGGTGATGTGGAGCGCCTGCAGCAGATCGTGACCGACCTGCTCTACCTGGCCGGCGTCGAGGCCGCCGTGGCCGTCTTGCGCAAGCAGGTCGATCTGAGCGAACTGGCCCGCATGGCGCTGGACCACCGCAACGACCGTCTTCCCACCAAGCTTGTGCTGCAGGACGGGGTCACGGTGGACGCCGTGCCAAGCCAGCTCAACCGGGCGCTGGCCAACCTGCTGGACAACGCCCAACGCCACGCCCAGCGACTGGTGACGATGGGCCCTCCCCCCGAGGTGTGGACACCTTGAGTGCCAGATCATGGAGATCTGGAGAGCAAGGAGTTCCTCGTGGCCATGAAGTCCTACTCGGCTGAGTTCAAAGCCGATGCCGTCGCGTTGTATCTGTCGGACCCGGCGCGGACGATCGCTTCGGTGGCCAGAGATCTGGGGATCAGCCGTGAGACGCTGCGCCTGTGGGTGCGCCAGGCGCAGGCGGCGGGCACGGCCGGCAAGAAGGCAGGGCCGGCAAGGCAGCCGCCGGGCGGCCCGGTACTGTCCGACCCCGTGGAAGAAGAGAACAGGCAGCTCAAAGCCCGGATCCGGGAACTTGAGCTGGAGCGCGACATTCTGCGCCGGGCGGCTAAGTATTTCGCGGGCGAGACCAACTGGTGAGTCGCTTCCAGTTCGTCGCCGACCACCGTGACACCTTCGGGGTGAAGCGACTGTGCCGTGTTCTTGAGGTCTCCCGCTCGGGGTTCTACCGGTGGCTGGCCGCCGCACCGGCCAGGGCCGCGCGTGCGGCGGCCGACGCCGCGCTCGCGGCGCAGATCACCGAGATCCACGCAGGCTTCGAGGGCACCTACGGCAGCCCGCGGGTGACCGCGCAGCTGCGGGATACGGGCCGGCGGATCAACCACAAGCGGGTGGCCAGGGTCATGCGCGTCTTCGGCATCATCGGGCTGCACCTGCGCAAGAAGGTCCGCACCACAGCGCCCGAACCCTCGCATCACAAAGTGCCCGACCTGCTCAAGCGGGACTTCACCGCGCCCGCGCCGAACCAGCGGTACGTGGGCGATATCACCTATCTGCCCGTCGGCGAGGGACGGTTCCTCTATCTCGCGACCGTGCTGGACCTGCATTCACGCCGCCTGGCGGGCTGGTCGATCGCCGACCACATGCGCACCGAGCTGGTGTCCGACGCGCTGCGAGCAGCCGCCGCCACCAGGGGCGGGGACCTGGCCGGGGCGCTCTTCCACACCGATCACGGGGCGCAATACACCTCCGCCGAGTTCGCCGTCCTCTGCAAGGAATTGGGGGTGCGCCAGTCGATGGGCGCCGTCGGGACGAGCGCGGACAACGCTGCCGCCGAGGCGTTCAACGCCACCCTCAAACGCGAGACGCTGCAGGGCGCCAAACGCTGGTCCTCGGCCCGCCAAGCCCGTCTGGAGGTCTTCAAGTGGATCACCCGCTACAACACCCGACGCAGGCACTCCCGGCTGAACTACCTCAGCCCCATCACCTACGAGCAGCAGTCCGATAGGGTCCTGCTCGCCGCATGACAGCTGGTGTCCACACTTTGGGGTGAACCCCCGATCGAGGTGCGCAGCCAGGGTGACACCGCCCTGCTGGCGGTCGACGACGACGGTGCCGGAATCGCCGAGGCCGACCGCGAGAGGATCTTCGAGCGGTTCACCCGGCTGGACGCCGCCCGAAGCCGCGACCGCGGCGGCACCGGCCTGGGCCTGGCGATCACCGATGACGTGGTACGCGCCCACGGCGGAACCATCCACGTCGGGCAATCCACCACCGGCGGCGCACGCTTCGAACTCCGCCTACCTCTCAGCGGTCACCCTGGCGGGTGAGCCACAGCGCACATTGCGCAGACGCGGTTACCGGATCGTGCAAGGGACGGCTCAGGATGGTAAGCCGATTCGGCGGCGGCAATGAGGTCAGGCTTCCCTGTCGGCCTGGCGGCGGCCATCCCGCGGGGGCGGGGCTGACGGCCGCTCGCCGGCACCGGGCAGCCGCCGGCCAACGTTGATCAGCGATGCCGCCGGTGAGCCGGTGCCTTGTACTCTCCGGAATGACCATTCCGGAGAGCACAAGGCGTAGCGATAACGGCTTGGCCGTTCCCCAAGCACTTTGATCTCTCCGCACGTTGCCCCCGTCAGGACTGACCGACAGCACACTCTCCCGCAGCGGGGGCGGCGAATCTATTGCGGCAGCTTTACCGACTGAGGGATGACAGTGCGCCGACGGATGTGTTGACCTGCCCCCGAAGGAGGACATTCCGGGCAATCACTCAGTTGCTTCTGTGGAGGTTGCGATGGATCTCAACGTCGCCGTGGAAATCGAAGGCCACCGTGTCCTAGTGCATCTGACTGGCGAGATCGACATAGCGACCGCGGATCTCCTTAGCGGCGTGCTGGACGCTGCCGTGCAGCACGTGACCTTTCCCCAGGTTGAGCTGGACATGAGCCAGGTTTCGTTCATGGATTGCTCTGGGCTGCGGGTGTTGGTCCCCTTCAAGATTCAAGTCGAGTGGAAGGGCGGCACGTTCATCCTGACCAACGTGTCGACGCCGGTTGATCATCTGCTCTCGGCTGCAGGCTTCGATCACCGACTCGACGGCCCGCGGTCACGAGCCGACAGGTCCGTCCTGCAAGGGCGTGCTCGCCACCCTGGACGGAGTCACTAGCGGCATAGGGAATGCAACGGCGCCGTAGCGTCACAAGATCGCCTGCCTGGGGTTCCTGTCGGTGCTGCCGGGGTGCTTGCGCAGGCTCCGGCCAGACGCAGGACATGCAGGACCCATGCCTCCAGGCTTGCCGGGTCCGGCGGGGTAAGCATTTGGTGCGCCATGGTGTCGCCCTCGTTGTCCATGTGGATTCACCTGTACGGACTGTGTGGCCGAACAGGCAGTAGACGGTCTCTGCCCTTATCTGCCAGCCGCCATGCTGTTTCCGGCAACTGTGATGAGCGGGCCTGTGCTCCGCACGCACACGGTCGCCGAGGCCCCCGCCGTGGGGAAATGGATGGGAGTTGCTCCCTGCGACCGCAGTTGGTCCGGGCGCGACAAACGTCTCGGTCAGACCCGGCAGGCCTGCAAGTCGTCACCGGCTTCGGAGCGGACGGTCCTGCGGCGGTACCCGGCGGTCTTGGTCTGCTTGGCCTGGCCGTCGACGGGGTCGGTGTGGGTCTGGGTGGTGTACTCGCTGTCGTACGGCCAGTAGTGGGCGCCGTTCTTCTCCCCGTCGTCGTCGACCAGATCCCGCCGCTCGGCGAACCCGCAGTCACAGGCCCACGCCGTGGAGACGCCTCGCTGGTGGGCAGAGCCGCAGACACAACGAAACGCGGCTTCGTCTAGGCCCGCCGTGGCCCGGCCGCCGCGAACACTCCAGGCAGCGCGAGCCGCACGCCACCGCAACGGCTGCCTGCCGTGTTGCCGTCAGTGGGCGGGCCCCCCAGGGGTCAGGCCGGCATGGTGTGGGCGGTGATCGCCGCGGCGATGTCGTCGAGGGCAAGTATTTGGCTGACCTGGCCGGTGGCGATCGCGGCTGAGGGCATGGCGAAGAAGGCGGAGCTGGGCTCGTCCTGGGCGATGACGGCGCCGCCGCGGTGGGTGATGGCGCGCACGCCGGACTGGCCGTCGTGGCCGGTGCCGGTGAGGATGACCGCCAGCGCGCGAGGCCCGCAGATGACGGCCAGGGTGGCCAGCAGCAGATCGGCCGAGGGCCGGGGTGGGGGCAGCGCGCCGGTGTCGATGAGAGCGACGCGGGCCGGGGATGTGACCAGCAGGTGGTGGCCCGGCGGGACGACCAGGACCAGGCCCGCTTCCATGGCGGCGCCGTCGGCGGCGACCCGCACCTCCAAGGCGGTCCGCCGCGCCAGAATGGTCGCCAGCTCACTGGCGCGAAAGGGATCTTGATGCAAGGGGACCAGCAGCGCCGCGGGCAGATCGGCCGGCAGCCGGGCCAACACCCGCGACAACGCGTCCAGGCCACCGGCCGAGGCGATCAGCGCCACCACCGCGAACTTACCCAAGCCTCCGCCTGCCCCGCCCGAGCCGGCCGCCTCACCGACGACGGGCTCGCCCTCAGGCGGGATGCCCGCCTCGGGGCGCAGAATGCTCACACCGGCCAGCCAACCACAATCCCCAACGGCTGATTCGCGACAGGATCTCTGCCGTATTCCGGCCGTACCCATATTGCCAAGGAGCTGCCCGATAGCAAGCTCGCCGAGTTCGCCCCCGCATCTACGCGAGCGCCTGACTGACGCCCGGGGCCATCTGCGGCCCTTGCTCTGGGCGCCCATGCCCGTGATCGCGTTATGGGGCGAGGGCGAGACAGAGAAGGCCCGCACTCCGGGGACCGGGTGCGGGCCGGATGGTGCCAAGTTAAGCCCTGGTAGCTGCCTTTCCGCTCGGTGTGGGCTTTTTGCCCGCCGCCTTACTCTTCTCTGTGCCGGTCGCCGGCGTGGCCCTCTGGGAGACATCCTCAAGCTCCTTCGCGGCCTCGTGGCTCATACTGCTGATGATCTTGCGGCCGCGGGCGGCCAGATCGTCGTAGAACTCGTTGACCTTGGCGGTGGTGGCGTCGGCGTACTCGCGGGCTTGCTCCGGCAGGCTGTTGGCAACGGTTTCGCGCGCCTTGCCTGGCAGATCCTTGGCAGTCTCGCGGACCTCACCCTGGCGGGCCCGCAGCTGCTTCTGCAGCCGCCTGCGCAGCTTACGCAGGTTCTCAGCGGCGTAGTCACCGGCGCCCGCGGCCGCGTAGAACGGCTTGGACTTAGCGATCTTCTTGACCTGGTCGGCGAGCATCATAGGCGCTTGCTCCCTCCTGGAAAACCCGGTACGGCATTGCCATTAGCGAACGAGCCGCGTACGCGATCGCGGCTCATCGGACGAGCCGAGTCGGTCTGCGGAATCTCGGTCCGGTTTCTCCCTTCGGAACGATTCGTAGATATCGATCAGCACCTGGCGTTGCCGCCCGGTGATGCTGGTGTCGCCCCTGATCGCGGCCAGCGCGTCACTGTAGGGACTGCGATCCTCCAACAGGCCCGCCTGCACGTACAACGCCTGGGCGGAGATGTGCATCCCCCGGGCGATCTGGTTCAAGATCGCGGCGCTCGGCTTACGAAGGCCACGCTCGACCTGGCTCAGGTAGGAGTTGGAGACGCCCGCCTGAACGGCGAGTTGGCGCAGAGACATCTTCGCCTGCTGCCGCTGCCGGCGAATGTATTCACCGATCAAGCTGCCCCTGCGTAGTGCCATACCCCCATCCTCATCAGCCCTGCTTGCAATTGCGAACAAGCTGACATGCAACAGCCAGCAAAGATGTGTCCGGCTGGCACCCGGACAGGCGCCGACAGGACGACCGAGGCGGTCACGATCGCGAACCGGCAAGGGATGCCGGTACAAACGGTGTCACCAGCCTCAGTTGGCAGCGTCTTCGCACGTCAGGCAACCATTACTGCGTTCGCGGCGTCCACGCTCTTCCCAGACGTAATCGTCCTCGTATCAGCCGACCGAGGTCTCGTCAGGGTCAGGCAGAAGCTCGTCGTTGTTGACGTCGTCGAGGTGCTCAGGCGTCATGATCTCTCCCCCTCAATGCCGAGGTCGAGGCGATGGATCATCTCTAAGCGCCCGGTACAGGTTGCCATGCCTGTCATCTCCGCACCGCTGACTGCACAATCCCCTGGATGAGGCAAATCGTTCACACACTCCGCGACTACGACAGGAGTTCATCGCCGGGATCGTGGAATGGACAACCTCCTCGAGCACGGCGCCGCCGAGACGCCCGTGCACCCCTACCTGTCGTCCAAGGCAGGCCCGTGCCGGCTGACCTCGGCGGCGTTCCCTTTGGTCTGCCCACCGGCGACCCCTGCCACGCCTGGCCGTTCGAGCTGCCCGAGGGCGCTTCGCGGTGATCTCGGTGAATGCCTCGATGAGTTGATGGGGGCCGTGACGGGGGCGGCGGGCCGGATGGGTGGTTCGTCTCCACGGTCGTACCCGATAACACTGCGCTCTTTGGACAGACCTCCGCTGTGGCATGAAATACGCGACGCGGCGAGATGCCGGGGCACCGCCCAGCGCCCACCCGGGCGGGACGCCGACGAAGGTCGCGGCGTCTTCCCGCGCAGCCCGTCATTACAGGTACTGGCCCGCCTCGGGGCTGTCTGTCTTCGACACCCGCACCGACACCACGTTGGCCAGGTTGATGACCACGCCGTTCACCTCGGTCTCACGGGCATATCTCGCCCGGGTCAGCACCAGGCTGTGCCGCTCGTCCAGAGCATGAGCGATCGCCTCCACCGCCTCGGGCTCCCCCTCGAAATCCCTGCTTATCACGGAGACGTCTTCACCGCCCACCGGGTGAAATCGAATGATCAGTACGACGTTGTCAGGCACGGTCGGCTCCTTTCATCAAAATCCGCAAGCAGTACCTTGCCCAGCATCGAACGCCGTAGGCATGGGGCCCTCCACATCCGCGCCTGCAGCACTGCGGAACAAGGAGATCGGCGTCGCACCGACGTTGTGGGAATCTTCCCCGACCGCACCTCGATCATCCGCCTGATCGGTGCTGTGCTGGCCGAGCTGAGCCGACGAATGGACCGAAGCCCGCCGCTACATGGGACTGGACGTCCTGGCCAAGACCCGGCTCCGAGTGATCTGTGGCGACACACCACGCCACAACCCAATCACGCAGACACTTACCGCTTAACCTGCAGAAACAGAATCGTTTGAACCTGCGGCTAGGGCCGCCGAGACGATCACGCCCGGTCTCGGATCCGGGGAAGTACGCCCTCCTGTCCATCATGCAGGAGGCGCGTTATCCACCTCTGACAACGCTGTAGGTGGCTTTGGGACATGGACGGTGCCTCCGGCAGCCGGTGCCGTGGGACTGGTTGCTTGCAGAATGATGCGGGCGACCAGTTCGGGTGCGTCGTTCATCGGCACGTGCCCGCAGTCGGGGAGCCATACCAGCCGCGCCCCGGGGATCATGGCGTTGGCCCGTGCGGCCTGGCGCCCGGGTAGGAGATGGTCTACGGTGCCCCAGGCGATGGTCACCGGCACATCGGGAATGTCGCCGGTGAACAGGCCGGGCGCTCGACCTGCCCGCAATGTGGCTTTGAACCCCACCGCGCCGCGCATCGCCCGCAGGCACGCGACCAGGGCCTCGGGTGGGCACAGGGCGGGGCACCCGTAGACGGTGCCGGTCAAGGCCGCCCGCCCGGGGGTCGTCTCACACAGACGGAGTACGACCGCCTCCGGAAGCCGCGCGATCTGCCGGGCCGCGGCCAGCACCGCGAACGCGTACTGCCGCTCGGTCGTGTTCCAGAAGCCGGCCGGGGCGAGCGCGGTCACGCTGCGTGCGAGCTCGGCCTGGGCCAACCGCAGTGCGATCAGCCCGCCCAGCGAATGGCCGACCACGTGCGGCCGCTCCAGGCCCAGCGCGGTGAAGACCGCGCCCAACTCTGCCACCACGCTTGACAGATCGTGCGGCACGTCCGGCGGCAGATCCGGAGACTGCCCGAAACCCGGCAGATCCACCGCGATCACCTCGTGCTCGGTCGCGAGCAGCGGCGCCACCGCGTCCCACGCCTTGCGTTCTTGCCCGAGGCCGTGCAGCAACACCACAGGCTCGCCCGACCCCCGGCGTTCGTATGCAACGGTCACCGGGGCAAGACCCGCTGGTCGGCCTTCCACGAAAGACGCCACGCCCGCCGCGGCGACAATCTTCCTCTCGCCGCCAAGCTCGGCCGCCGCCGCAGGCGCCTGCGGCATGGCCACTGTGGCCGCCAAACGGTAGAGCTGAGCCGCCGCCCGCGCTCCTCCCCTCACGATACCGCCACCGAGGTGGGCAGCGGAGACGAACGGAGACACTACGGCAACCATCGAAAAACACCTCCGCACGGCTATTGGAGAGCGCTTCCCCTTCTCCGTTTCGCTCACCGACCCGCCCGCGCCTAGTGGGCCCTATTCATTCATACCGGATGGCACAAGTTGAGTCACATCAACTCACGAGATCTAAGTCTCCAGGCCGAAAGTCTCACGACGCTCGATGAGAAATGGTGTGGCGATAATCACCTACATCCAGGTCGGATCCAGCTGGCTCTATCTCGCTTGGGTGATCGACATCAGGTCACGTCGGGTGCTGGGCTGGTCGATGGCCCCGCGCATGCACGCCGAACTTGCCATCGACGCGTTGAACGCCGCGATCGCCGCTCGCGGAGGCTACGTCCACGGCGTCATCTTCCATTCGGACCGAGGTTCGCAGGGCAGTACACCTCGGCCGCGTTCGCCGACGTCTGTCACCAGCACAGGATCCGCCGCAGCATGGGCCGGATCGGGTCGAGCCATGACAACGCCCTGGCCAAGAGTCCGTGGCAGAGCCTGAGCGCGAGGTGATGCACAACAAGCTGTTCGCGACGGTCAGCCAGGCTCGCCTGGAGCTCTTCCGATGGCTCACCTTCTACAACGCCCGCAGGCGCCACAGCGCTCTGTCCTACCTCTCACCCTAGAGTTCGAACAGCAAGACCAGAAAGCCTCTAAGCTCCCACTCGCGGCATAAAACCCCTGTGTCCACATTCCGGGGGTCACCTCAGGTCGTCACAGCGAGGTAAGCCAAGCACAGCAGCACGACAGATCATCATGCCGGTCTGACGCAGCCCCTGGGGCTCCCAGCTTGAATACACGTGATCGCCCATAGCCCATGCGACCTGCACGGATGAATTTTCGGCACCCGCAGATGCCACGACGGAAACGAGTAATCTCAGCACAGCCCCATAACCAGAGCCGATCACCTGTCTAAGTTCCAGATGCCGGCCCGATGATCAGGCACGATCGCCTCAACGCCCGGACACCACCATGAACTGTCAGTTCAGGTAGTCGCGCAGGGCTTGGGATCGGGAGGGATGGCGTAGCTTGCTCATGATCTTGGTCTCGATCTGGCGGATGCGCTCGCGGGTCACGCCGTAGACCCTGCCGATCTCGTCCAGGGTCTTGGGCTGGCCGTCGGCCAGGCCGAACCGCATCGTCAGCACCCCGGCCTCGCGCTCGG
Source organism: Sphaerisporangium viridialbum (assembly GCF_049674955.1). Taxonomy (GTDB): domain Bacteria; phylum Actinomycetota; class Actinomycetes; order Streptosporangiales; family Streptosporangiaceae; genus Sphaerisporangium; species Sphaerisporangium viridialbum. The sequence continues at coordinate 6,456,092 of NZ_CP187232.1, forward strand.
ACAGCGCAGCCAACATCGTGCAAAGCTGCTCCTGCAGCAAGGTGAAGGTGACGGCCTCCTCGGGCGTGACCGCCTCGGAGTCCTCGATGAGGTCGCCGAACTCGCCGTCCCCTTCGGTGCCGAGCGGGCTGTGCAGGGAGATCGGCTCGCGCCCGTACTTCTGCACCTCGATGACCCGCTCCGGAGTCATCTCCAGCTCGACTGCGAGGTCCTCGGGGGTGGGCTCATGGTTGAGGTCCTGCAACATCTGGCGGCTCAGACGGGCGATCTTGTTGATCACTTCGACCACGTGGACGGGGATCCGGATGGTCCGCGCCTGGTCGGCCATGGCGCGGGTGACCGCCTGTTTAATCCACCAGGTCGCGTAGGTGGAGAACTTGTAACCCTTGGTGTAGTCGAATTTCTCGACCGCGCGCATCAGGCCCAGGTTGCCCTCCTGGATCAGGTCCAGGAACGCCATACCGCGGCCGGTGTAGCGCTTGGCCAGCGAGACCACGAGACGCAGATTGGCCTCCAGCAGGTCGTTCCTGGCGTTGCGGCCATCCTGGGCGATCCACTCCAGCTCCACGCGCACATCCATCGGCAACCTGCCGGTGTCGGTGTGGAGCTGCTCGGCGGCGAACAGGCCCGCCTCGATGCGCTGAGCGATCTCGACCTCCTGCTCGGCGGTGAGAAGCGCGATCTTGCCGATCTGCCTAAGGTAGTCCTTGACCGGGTCGGTGCTCGCCCCCACAACCCCCGCCAGCACGGTGGGAGCCTCAGTCTCGTCGTCGGTTTGGTCGTCGACCAAGGTCAGAGCGTTATCCTTGGCGAAAATCGCCACTGCGCTCACACTCTTCCCAGCCAAGCAGCGTGAATACCCTCACAGCTCACGATACGTCTCGCACCGGTGTGCTACGGCCAGGAGCCGACGTGTACAGGCGGCCGGGCCCGCGCTGCCTTTGGCGTAGGTCACTCTGCGGTAGCGCCTGACGGTTCGTGGACGTCCTCAAGCCACCGCGCACGCTCCGAGGCCGGCTGGTCACCGGCGTGCTGGTCCTGCTCGCGCTCGCCTGCGCCACCGTCGGCGTGGCCACCTCCCTCGCGCTGGAAGGGTTCATGGTGCACCGGTTGGACCAGCATCTGTCCCCGTGAGTGATCCCGAGCCCGGAAACCCGGCACTTCACCGGAGGCGGACCGCCGTCACCCCCCGGGCGCCGCACCACCTCGTCCCGGCGGCAGGGCCAACACGCCGGTGAGGGTCGCGCTGCTGAGGTCCGCGCCGGTCAGGTCCGCGCCAGTGAGTTTGATTCTCATGCCTGGCAGGTCATGGGAGCAGGTCCGCCGGCCGAGGACGGTGAGCGCGGCCTGGATGTCGGTCCGCAACGGCGCCTTCCGCTTTCTCGCCGGCTTCTGCCGTGCCGTCCGGCGCCGGGGCCGAAGAGTGCTCGCGGATGAACGCCGCCGGCACCTCGATGACGGTGGGGTGATCGCGGGCGGAGTCGCGGCCGATCCGCTCCGCTGCCGTGGAGAGATGCGCGTGCTCCTGCTCATCCCAGGGGCCAACGCCCTCCAGCAACTCGGTCAGCCGAGTACGAAGAGGCTGGTCAGGAACGTCTGAGGCATCCATGGCAGTCACGTTCCCTCATGATGCCAAGGAGCTATGACATCCTGACCGCGTCGAGCGGGGGCAAGCCGGCGAGAGCTCAACGTCGGGCGTCAAGATCGTTCGTTCTCGGCTTCGCATGCGGGCGGGTCCCGGACCCGGCCGTAGGAGACGTGGTCCATGCCGTGCTCGTCCACCAGCCGGTCGAAGACCCGCTTGGCGGTGTGCCGCTGCTTGCGCGGGGCGTCCAGGTCCGTACGCAGGATCGCGTTGATCAGGTGCTTGTAGGGATCCAGGACCGAGGCGCGCTGGGGTCCCGGCTTGCGCGGGGCGGGCCACGGCGAGGACAGGGTCTCGCGTACCAGCCGCCGGTGCACTCCGTGGCGGGGGGAGAGCTCATGGATCGACAGCTTCTCTATGCGCGAGTCGCGGCGGAGCGCCGCGAAGAGCTCAACCTTGGATCTCGGGCCGTCCATCCGGGCCCCCTGACTGTCGGAAGCACATCGATGCGAGGCCGCCGACCGCCGCGCCGTACACCAGGAGGAAAGCGCCGATCCCGCGCAGCAGGCCCACCCCGGGCCCGAGCAGATCGCTCACAGGGGCGGTGGCGGCGAGATAGACCAGCCCGTTCACACCGGCGACGGCGGCATCGAGGGTCAGCGCACCGGTACGGCAGGCGGGATCCTAGGTTTGACGCCGTTCCTTGGGACGGGTGATGATCAACGCGTGTTTCCTCGCGCAGCCGTTGCCGCGGCAGGGTTGCTGGTGCTGACCCTGGTGGGAGGCTGCGGCGACTCCCCGGCCGCCGAACGCGTCTCCATCCTCCCCCGTGGCGCCGCGGCGACGCCGTTCCCGGTCCCGCCCTCGGCACCGCCACCGTCGACCCCGTCACCGTGGGGCGGGTCGGCGGGACCGTCGGCCACGATGCCGGCGCGCCCGGACCTCGCATCGTCCCTGGCGGTGCCGATGGCGACCGCCGCTCCCTTGGCCGGGACCGGGCCGCCGCGCTTCTTCGTCTCCGCGAGGGTGCCGATCGCCCGGTTTCCCGAGCGTTCCAAGACGGCGATCGTCACGCCGGTGCCGCCTTCCGTACACGACGCCGGGACCGGGAGGTTCATAGCGGCCGTTCCGCTGCCGCCGGGGATCGAGTCGTCCTGGAAGCTCGCGGCGGCGGCGCCGGACAACCGAACGTTCCTGCTCTCCGGCACCCGCGGGCAGGAGTCCGGTGTCCGATTCTTCCGGGTTCGTCTTGACGAGAACGGGCGGCCCGGCACATCCGAGCTGGTGCCGGAGTCCGGCGGCGGCGTGCCTGGGATGCTGCCGGTGCTCGCCCTCAGCCACGACGGAACGAGGTTCGCCTTCGCTGACACGCTGGTCGGAGGGACGATCGTTTCCGTGGTGGAGATCGCCACCGGCGCGCGACGCGATTGGTTCGCCGGGAACATACCGGTGACCGGCCTGTCCTGGGCCCCGGACGGGCGGCGGATCGCCGTGGCGGTGCACAACTGGGGCCTCGGCGTCATGGACCTCGCCGCCCCTGGGCCGGACCTGCTCGCATCCACCCGTCTCGTCAGGCCGATGAAGGGTTCTCCCCTGGAGTCGGTGGCCTACACCACCGACGGCGACTCCCTGATCTACTCGACCGGCCACGATATCGAGCGCATCCCCGTCGGAGGTGGGACGCTGGTGGTGCTTGCCCGGCTGTCGCCGCCGAAAAACGCGTCGCTCACCATCCGGTTCGACCTCGACGGGACCGGCCGATACCTGCTTTACACGCACGACTGGCGGCTCTATCGCGCTGACCTGCACGACGGCTCCACCAGCTCGGTGCCGATCGAGACGGGCGACCTGCCGCTCGGCGGCCAGACGCCCGACGCCGCCTGGTGAGGATCACGCTGCTGGGCGCCTGGTTCGGCTTGCCACAGGTTGCCCAGGAACGGAACGGTCGCAGGCAGACGCTGCCCCTTGGGTGGCTCACTCGCTGGGGTCGCACCCCTCCCGCCCTCGCGATAGGAAAGTGCTTTGTCACCTGGTGTAGTAGAGGAACTCACTGACGATCGGAGTGTCTCGGTGGTCGGCGAGCTTGCGGCGAAAGTTGGTGAGGGTACCGCTGCCGCGAGCTGAGGTAACACCTCCCATGTGATCCACAGTGTTTTGTACGGCGCTGGTCGCGCCGTCGAGGTCATCAAGCGCGCGCCTGGCCTCAGCCTGCCGGGCGAGATAGATGGCGTACCCACGAGGATGGCTTCGCCCTCATAGGCGTCTGCGGTGGCCGCAGCTTCAAAGTGCGCGAGGGCGCGATGGGGGCCTGCCACGGCGGATCTTTCTCATGTGACCCCGCGAGTGTGGTTGGTGCGCGTCAACTGCTGCTCTTGGTAGGCGGTTACGCGTGTGCTGAGTCGTGGGAACCCGACAACCACACTCCCGGCTCGCATGTCCACGTCGACAACGTGTTCCTGGCGTGGGCCCAGGCCACCGATCCGGTCGTCGAACCGGTGCACCGGGTGCGCTGGTTCACAGCGGCCGAGCTGGCCGATGCCCCTGAGGTGGCCGAGGACTCCCGGTTGCAGGCCAAGGAGCTCATGGAACTGATCGCGGCAGGGCAGGTGCGGTTGCCGGAGTGACGCCGCTCATCGAGGCTTCCCCAGAGGGTCAAAAGAGTTCTTGCTGGGACCCGGCACTGGTGGGCAGGCGCTTGGGTGGCACCCCGGCGTCCCTGTCCAGAGCGTGCAGGGTCCTCCAGCGCCCTGAGCCTGTGTTTTCCGCCAGCATGCGGCGCAGTACCTCCGCGGTGACCTCCACGTCCGGCATGGCCCTGTGCCGGGACGGCGGCACGGGGATCCGTAGCAGGCGCAGCACCTGGTCCAGGCTGTGGGAGGACAGTTCGGGATAGCTCAGCCGGGCGAGCCGCACGGTGTCCAGCAGCGGGATGGCCGCCAGGGTCGGGCAGTGGCCGGCCTGGTGGGCGATCAGCCCTGCTTCGGTGGGGGCGTGATGGGCGACCAGCCGATACGGCGGCGCGGTGAACGCGGCATCGAGCTCGGCCATGACCTTCCCGGGCGGGGCGGCGTGCGACAGCATCGCGGCGATGATGCCGGTCTGGCGGATGTCGAACGCGGTCACTGGCACCTGTGCCGGCGGCGCGATCAGCGCCTGGTAGCGCCAGGCCTCGATCAGCTCACCGTTTTTGGGCACCAGCGCCAGAGCTGCGACCTCGATGGGCACGGCCGGGCGGCCCGCCGGGGTCAGCGCCTCGAAGTCGATGACCACATAGGTGTGCGCGAGGAAATCCGGGTCCGAGCTCAGCCCGTCGCCGCGCACAGCCGGGGTCAGGTGGCTGTCCTGGTCCATGCTTGAGCCTCTCGCTGGATCGTTTCCGCGCGGATGCGCAGGTCGTGTTCGGCGTCGGTGGCCCTGAGCACCACGGCGAGCAGCCCATCGGTCGCCTGTTCGGCCACCGGGCAAGGTGCCGGGCGCAGGGCCTGGCAGGCCGGGTGCGCCGACGCGGCGCGCAGCCCGAACGAGCCGACGCTGTTGTGAACTCCAGCGTGATCCAAACGTTCGGCGAAGGCTCGGGGTTTGAGCAAAGTCACCTGCCACAGAGCGCTGTAACCGTTGGGCTCCTCCCCCGGGCCGGGGTGAATCGCCTCCAGGCCCCGGAGGTGGCCGACCAGGTCGACCAGCAGCGCGGCCTGAGCGCGGCGGCCTGGCCGCGCGCGGGCCCGGGATGGCAAGGCCCGTACCGCCGCCGAGCAGCGGGCGGTGGCTGCCGAGGCCACCGGCGACCGCCGCTTCGACGGCGAACTGGCCGCGCTACGCCGGGCCGTCGTCGCCGAACGCGCGCAGACCACCGCGCACACCGCCGAGCTGGACCGGCGGATCGCTGAGCAGCAGCACCAGCTCGCCGTTCGCGAGGGGGAACTGGCCCTGTCCCGGGAACAGGCCACCGCCGCGGGCGCGCACGAAGGCCGACCAGCGCGTCGAGGCGGCGCGGGCAATGGGGTCGCCGACGCCAGCCGTGAGAGGATCTTCGAACGGTTCACCCGGCTGGACGCCTCCCGCAGCCGCGACCGCGGCGGCCAGGGTCCTCCGCCTCCGGCGGCGCGCGGTTCGAGCTCTGGTTACCTCCTCACCGGCGCCTCCTAGTCGAAGCATGCTCGTCCTGCGACCACTTTCATAGGCGCCCGGGGTGTCCGGGGCTGGCTTGTTGGCAAGGAGTAGCGTGCACGGCTCGCGACCGCGCCGGCCGACACGCCTCCCCCTCGGCGAGCACCTCCGGTCGGCGTGCTGCTCGCCCGTGACAACGTCACCCCTGGGCCGGGCGTCCTGTCTGTCGTGATACGGGACATGGTGAACGCTCTGCGCCGACGTCAGATGGCCACGGAGACGCGCGACCTGGATGGCTGGTCACTGGAAGACATCTACGCCCGCTACGGGCGCCAGGTACTCACTGAGTCGGAACACGACCCCGAGCTGGCGGCTCATCTGGCCACCGAGGCCGAGCACATCCGGCAGCGCCTGAAGCATCACCGGATCCGGGAACGCAGCCGGCCCGGGTACAGCTACCTGCTGGGCTGCGCCAACGCCGCTATGCAGACCATGTTCGACCCCGATACCGGGCCGCGCGTGTGCGGCCACAGCACCCCGGCGCTGCAGCTTGCCGCGGCCTGCCGGGTAGCCATCGGGTGGCACCTACTGGCCCCCTGACAGGCCCTGCTGTTAACGATCCATTGGTGAGGCTGCCCCCTACGGTCGCGTCCGGTCCGGCGATCCGGATCTGGCGCAGCCGTGGCAGCGGCTCCGCAGATACGCACCGCGCTGTTCGTACAGCGGCGGCGCGGTGCCGGTGAACGACGCACCACCACGGCGCGCCGGCGGCCCCAGCTATGACGTTCTCCGACTCTCCATGGCCCAGGCACAACACCCGAACGTGATCGAACATGGCTTGACCCTACGAGCCGCAGATCTGGTACGACTCCCTGGATCACTTGGCCAATGAGCGATCAATTCCTTGGCCCGGAAAGGTCGCTGGGATCCCGCGGGCGGCGGCAGTCGGTCACGGGCAATCAGGTCAACGGTCCGAGCACGAGCGTGCATCATCACCGGGGAGAATGGCCGGCTCCACTTGGCGAGGAAGGAAGTGTCAGATGATCCCCAGCATCTACCGGATGAAGGGCGGAGCGGTGCAGCTGGGTGCGTACCAGCCTGGGCAGCAGGGTCCTTTCGGTCGTTACGATGACAGGCTCGGCTCCCTGGCCTTCGACCCCGACGGGGGGTGTTCACGAATGGGTTCCGCCTGGGGCGGAGGAGGTATGTTCGTGATCGCTTCCCGGATCGGGATTGATCGTTTCCCGCGTCCATCAGGTGGAGCGCCCGAGGCGAGACCAAGCCTGCTGGATCATGCGGTAGTCGATCAGGGCGATGTCCTGCTGGCGGAGGAGATCGTGGGCGGTGGCTGAGGTGAGGAATTCATAGTCGGTTCGCCGTACCTGCCAGCCGCTGTCGATCGCGCGGGTCTTGCGGGTGCCTACGCTCGGGTGCACCGCCCATTCGCTGAGCCCGGCCGGTAGATCGCACAAAAGCCGCGCGTACTGAGCCGATTTGTGCTCGATAGCGAGGGAGAAGCTGTCCAGGAAGGGGTTGTCGATGACGGGCAAGTCTTGCCCGCGCAACTTCTGGCGCCCTGGTCCCAGCCAGACCCGTACGGCCAGGCCGTGCTCGGCCGCCAAGGCCACAGTCAGATCGAGGATGTCGTCACGGCCGCCGTCGGCCAGGCAGTGGAAGTCCAAGTGCGTGGGCGCGAGTCCGGCGTCGAGGGCTACCTGGATCTGCGCCCGGAACTCGAGGTCCACCTCTTCGAGTCGCGCGCGGGCGAGCAGTGCGGCACGTCCGGCGGGTGTGGCGGTGAACATCTGGCCCTGGTCGTCGAGCAGTGAGGGAGTGCTCTCCTTCGCGGTCAGTGGCTCCCATCGGTAGTGGGGTGTGTCGCAGACCAGGGTGAGGTGGATGCCGAAGGGGATCTCCGGTCGCTGGTGGAGCAGTCGCATGGCGTGGGGCGCGGCTGGGCAGGGCGTCATCAGGCTGCAGGAACGGGCGATTCCCGCCTCGATGCAGTCGATCACTGCGATGTTGATGTCGTCGTGCATGCCCAGGTCGTCACAGTTGACGATGAGCACCCGAGTATCCGCGGCAAAGCCCAGCAACTCACCGGAGGTGACCGAGGGCGGGATCGGCACTTCGGCATGTTCGTGCATACGGAAAGTGTGGCTGCTTGAGATCATCAAGTACACACGAATTTCCGGTTGTGTCAGGCTCGCCGGGTTGGCGTGTGCATGGGCTTACCGTTCGGTATCGGGCACCGTGTTCCATCCCGGGCGGGGGCCGGCGCTGCCGGTCAGGGTTTGCGCGAGTTGGTCGGCGGTGGTGAACGGGACCGCCGGGTCGGTGGTGAAGGCGGCCGGGTCCAGGACGCGGGTGACGAGCAGGGGTATCACGCGCCAGGTGCGGCCGGCGGAGACGACGCCGCAGGCGGCGGCGGCCGGGCCGGGGTGGGCGGCGATCACCGTGGTCTTGGCCAGGAGTTTGGTGCGGTAGGTGTGAAACCGGTCCAGGTGCTGGGCGAGGTTGTGCGGGGCGACGGCGCCGTGCGGGTTCTTGGCCTCGATCACCCACAGCCGCTCGCGGCGCTCGTCGGCGACCAGAAGGTCGATCTCGCCAGGCAGGCCGGGGATACCGAGCCGGGCGGCGGGCCCGACGTCCAGCCGGGAGCGGTGCGGCAGACCGGCCCGCTCGGCGATGGTTTTCAGGTCGTGTTCGAGTTGGTCGTTGTGCTGCTGGCGGTGCCGGTCCAGGTGCTGTGCGGCCGCGGGCGGCACGTCCGGGCGGGGCAGGCGCGCGTCGGCGAGGTAGGCGGCATACACCCGCTGGGCGGTGTGGATGAGCCAGGGCAGCACGAGGATCTGGCCGTCGTGGGCGATCAGCGGGTGCGTTGTGAGGCGGGTGCGGCGTTCCACCTCGGTGTAGGGGTGGGCGCGGTCGCCGGGCGCGTTGCCCGCGTCCAGCAGGAGGCGGCCGATGGCGGCGCGTAGATCGGCTTCGGGCAGGCGTGACCAGGCGGCGGCCTCCCGGGCGAGCGCGGTGGGGGTGGTGGTGGCGGTGCCGTCCGGGCCGGTGGGCCAGTCGACGGCGGTGGCCAGGACGGCGGCGAGCGCGTCCAGGCCGCAGCCCCACTGCTGGTGCAGGACCTGGTCGGCCCGGGCCAGGTGGCTGCCGGCGGGCGGGTTGAGCGGCGTGAACGGCACTGGGCTGCGCCGGTGGAGCGCGAACAGGGCGTCCGGGGTCAGCGGGGCGGGGTCAGCGGCGCGGGCCCGGCTGATCCAGCGCTGCTGCTGGGCGTGGCGGTAGGCGTCATGGTCAAAGCCCAGGTGGCCCGGCGCAGCCGGATCCGCATCGCCGGGGTCGGGGGCGCCGGAGGAGCCGGGGGTGCCGGTGAGGGTGAACAGGCCGGTGTCGTGGACTTCGAGGCGCAGGTCGTGCAGGCGGCGGCTAGCGGTGACCGCGGTCAGGCCGGTGCGCAGCAGGAGTCCGGCGAGCGCGAGGAGTTCGGCGACGGCCAGGACGTCGGCGGGCTTCGGTCCGGCAAGCGGGGTGGCGATCGCTTGCTGCAGGAGGTGTTGCAGGGCGGTGGTCGTTACCGATCCATCGGCTTCCCGCCGCCGAGCCTCGGCGGCCCACACCTCGGCGCCTGCTCCCGCGAGATTCACGACGGCTTCCTGGCGGCCGCGGGTCCGCACCGACAGCGCGACGTTGAGCTGGCGCGCCAGCACGGTGGTCAGCTCCGGGTGGTGCGCGCGCACCCGCTCGACAAGCTCCCGTTCCAGCGCGGTGAGCAACTGCTCGGCGGGCCCGCCCCGGCGCACGGCGTCCGAGCCGGTGAAGGCACCGGTCGGGACGCGGGCGCGGCGGACGGCGGTGGCCGCGGTGCGCAGCGCCCGGGCGTGGACGTGCCGGGAGCGAGGAACACCCTGCGGCGGGGCGGGGGCGGGCTGGTAGCCGTCGGCGGCGTGCAAGGTCAGCACCGGGGCGGCCGCCTCCCACGCCGCAGTGAACTCCTCCATGGTGGTCGGCGCACCGGCGCCGCGAGCCTGGCGGATGTGGGTGGCGCAGTGGTGAAGCAACCGGCCCAGGATCTGGTGGCCGTCGCGGGTGAACCGGGCCAGGAACGCCGGATCCAGCTGAATGCTGATCCGGGCATGTTCGGCGTCCATGCCGACGGACAACGGCAGCACCTCCTCAGATGCGTTGGCGTCGGCGTCGGCGGCCGGCGGGGGCTGGCAGGGTTCCAAGGTCTCGGTCAGGTGCAGTAGCCAGGCCGCGCGGTCGGGGAGGGTGAAGTGCGCGACCAGCGCCGGGTGACCGGCCAAGGTGGCGCGGATCCCGTCGGCGAGCGCGGCGAGCGTCGCCGCGTCCAGCAGCGCCCGCTCATCAGACACAGGGGTGGCCAGGATGACCAGCGCAGGGACGGTGCTCACGCAGGCGAGCAGCGGGCCAGTGGCGCCGCCGGGCAGGAACACCTCGGCCCACTGCCCGGCGCCCTGCTCCGCGACCTCCAGGCGGGCGGTGCGCCAGCCCAGGGACGGCGGCAGCCCGGCGTCGGCGAGCACCTCGTCGATGCGAGCCCAGGCGGCGGCCCGGTCCCAGGACACGCCGCGCCCATACGGGGGAACCAAGGCAACCCCCTCGGCCGGTGCGCCGGGCGGCAACAGCATCCCCTCCCGATGCCAGGCCCCCCAGGCGTCGAACACGTCGTCGTAGGCGACCGCCTCCGCTTCGGGACGCTGCGTCATCTCCAGCACCCACCAGGCCACGGTGGCCAGGTCACCGCCAGCGTCGGCGAGGATCTCGGCGAACTCCTCAACGTGCAGGCACAGGGTGTCGGTGACCACCTCGGGTCCCAGGACCCGCGGACCGCCGTAGATCACCAGCCGCCCGGCGCCGGGCGCAGCGTTCTCGGCGAGGTCGGCGCGCGCCTGCTCGAGGAGGGCGGACAGGCCGTCGTGGGTGAATGCCGCCACCACGGCGAACTCAGGCGGTGCGAGATCGACCGGATCAGTGACACCGGCTCCGGTCGCACCGGCGGCCAGGTCAGGTCCAGGAGCTGCGCTACGCGCTCCACGGTGTGCAGCCGAAGGCGGATCTCGGCGTCCAGGTCGGGCACTACGGCGGCCAGCAGATCAGCGGCGGCGGCCGCGAGGCTGTCCAACGCCACCGACGCCGGTACCGGCACGTGCCGACCATGCGCGGACACCACCAGGACCGGCCCGAGCAGCGGCGTGCCCGGGGTGTAGCGCAGCGGCAACGTACGAATGCCGGCGGTCAGGTAAGCCAAGGCCTTCGTGGCCCGTTCCCGGTGCGGGCCGGTTGGGGTGAGGTGGTCAAGACCGAGCGCACCGGCCGCGGTGATCTCGGCGTCGGTCAGCGTGCACGCGATCTCGTCCTTGGGCTGGTCCCCGGCGGGGGCGGGCCAGGCGGGTGCGAGAGCGGCGACGGCGTGGTGGGTGTGGCGTAGCACCAGTTCCAGGACGTCGGTGAGGGTGAAAGCCGCCTGCTCGTCGTCGACGGCGCGCGCGGTGGCTTGCAGAGCGCGCAGGAACACCAGCGGGTGGTCGAGCTCGCCGGGATGCACCAGCCACCGCTCCCCCGCGAGGCCGACGCGGACGTGCGCGCGAACATCGTTCGGCTCCCGCCCGGTCCTCACCCCGCGACCGGGCGCCGCCCGCCGCGCGGCGGTCAGCAGGGCGGGCAGGTCACCAGCCGCGGCGGTCGGCCCCAGGCGGCGCGGGCGGCGTAGCACGCGGGTCCTGCCAGCAGCAGGTGGTCGTGGAAACGCGCGCAGCCGGGCGAGTCGAGCGCGGCACCCAGCAGCTTCAGCAGCGAGTCGCTGGAGAACCGGGCCAGCGCCCGATCCAGGACCTTCAGCCGCTCGGCGGTGCCGGGCTGCGCGGGTGGGTTGCTCATCGGTCGTCTCTCCTCACGGGGGGTAGTCCACCGATAGCGTGGCAGTCAGCATCTGCCGAATTCGGGGAAATACGCGAACGCCAAGGGCCGGTGCGCGGCAGGCAGGGACCCCGAAGTGCTGGGCGGGCGGCGGCTGTGCGTCGTGTGCCAAGGTGATGGCTAGCGTTCCGCGATGGGTAATCGCACCGAGTACGGCCTCAGGTCACCTTGCCCCAGGCGACATCAATTGCGCGTTGACGGTGCGGGCCGGCGTGTGTGCATGGGCTTCTGCGATGACCAGACCATCAGGCCTGTCATGGGGCGGCCGACAGCCAGTTCACCCAGGTGCGCGGGTTGGCCCACGCTGAAGTAGGGATGCCGATCTGAGCAAGGGCGCCGGGGTAAGTGCGCTGGTAGGCCTGTGCCCAGGCCGCGGCCCGCTCCGGAATGGCCAGCAGCCATGGTGCAGCTGCGTAGTCCAGGTGCAGCTTGCTCAGCTGCGGCACGATCCGTGGTTCCTCGAGGTGGCCGACGACCAGGCCGCGGGCCAGCAGCCCTCGCCAGCAGGCCAGGAGGGTGCCGGTGTCGTGCTCGGTGTTCGCGCCGGTCTCGTGTGGAGTGATCCAGGGAGGCAGTGTCCTTTGCTGGACTTCCACCCAGATGGCCGGCAACGCCGGCATGCGGGCGGTGTGCAAACGGTGAGTACCGTTGACGCCGCGCGCATACAGGGGTCCGGCTGGGCCGGGCAGGCGGGTGACGTCGATGGGTTCGCTGGTCAGGCTCCAGACCTCCAGTGCCTGTTCCAGCGAGCCGGTCAGCAGGGCATCCACCATGGCCGGGCAGGTACCGGGGCGGTGACTGCGAAAGTCGCCCCAGCCGCTCGGGCCGGCGCGGACGACGGCGGCCGGGTCGATCCAGGCAGTGGTGACACTGTGGCCGAAACTGATCAGCCCGCGATCGCCGCGCACGCTTCCCAGCAGGTTGCACTCGGGTGGCTGGGGTGTTCGGCGTTCAACCGGACCGCAGCTTCGGCCAGATAGGTGCCCACCGAGGTGCCGCCCGGCCAGTAGCGGCGCACGTGCGTGGCGATGGCGGCGAAACGAGCTTGGTGTGCTGTCTCCTCGCGTTCCCAAGCTTCGGTGGTGTCGATACTGGCGGTGTGATGAAGTCCGTGAGCGTTACCGCGGTGCTCGGGGATGAACCCACCGACCGGCCATAGCCATGTCGGATTGCGGGGCGTGCAGTCCCATGCCACCTCCAGTGGGCGCCCGGCTGGGACGCTCCATTGCCGCAGCGGATCCTCGACGGCCTCGGGCGCCGGCACCCAGTTGTGGTAGCCGGGCCCGCCCGGGTCTGCGTCCTGCCCGTCGAGGTGGGCTTCGAAGTAGCCGTTGGCCAGAAAGCGGCGGATACGCCAGCGCGCCGGCGTCAACCCGGCCGGGCGGGTCTGGGCGGTCACGTGCTCGCGCCGCTTGGCGCAGCTGCTCGTTGACGGCCAGGTCTTGCCACAGCCGCACCTGTTGTGGGCTGGGAACGCCGGCGCCTTGGGGATAGGTGGGCGGCGCGGTGACGCTGCCATCGGCTAGCAGGCGGCAGGTGGTCTGGGCCTCGCTCAATGCCTTTGCCGCCTCTTGGAGAGGTTCTTGGATGTCGCTTAGGTCGATCGTCCGTCCGCTGAGCCGTTGCACCGCTTGCCTGATGAACTGCTGCAGAGCGACCGCGTGCCATAGCGCGATCTCATCGCCGCAGCGGCTGGCGGCGGCCTGCTCACCCTCGACGTCTGTCGCCGGGGTGGCGGCCGCGTGGGCGAGGGCCAATCCGTCGCGCACGGCGTCGCGTGCCGCGGTGTCGCCTCCGGCCGCGATCGCGATCAGTTGGCCTGCCAGCACCACGGCGATCCGACGCACATGCGGTAACAGCCGCACACCGCCACTTGCCCGCCGACACCGCTGCATGCTGCTCGCTCGACAGACCGGGCAGCTCATCGGCAGTTCCACTGAACTCAGCGCTCCCGTCGTAGAAGAACACCGGTCGGATAGGCGGTCCCGGCCTGGAACAGTCCGGGCTGCTGCAGCGATGACCTGCTACACGTCTCGTCCGCCGCCCGGGGTGAAACGGCCCGTGCCCCGGGGAGTCAGCGTGATGTCCGGGCAGCAGATCCGGCAGCGGCGGCCACCGCGGATCGTGTCGGCGCGGACGGCGACGGGAGAAGCCGGGTCGAAGAACCGATCGTGCGGGCAGGTGTCGTCGAGGATGCGGGTCACCTCGCGCACGGTGCTCTTCAAAGCGGAGCAGCCGACCGCATGGACGATGTTGGAGCCGGTCACCACGAACCAGCCCTCGGGCGCCGCACACGCCGCATGGTAAGCATCCAGCTCAAGGCGCGTCGTATCGGCCCACCGGCGGAAACGGTCACAGGACCAGCACACATCTCCCGCGCCTTGGCAGGCGCACTCCCGACAGCACGCGCACAGAGTGCATGTGTGCACGATCTTGGTGTCGCCGATCGTCACCGTGACCAGGTCATCGTCTTGTCCTTCGACCGGGCGTACGGCGGTGCCGCAGGAGTTGCTGTAGAGAATCTCGTAACGGCCGGGTCCGGGGACCTCGACAACGCCGAGAACGTGCCAATCCTGAACTGACCGCACGCGCATGAAGAGCTCCAAGCCGGGAGAAAGATCAACGACCACCCTACGCCGCGTGAGCCGGGATCGGGATAAGTGGCCGGGGATCCTCACCGTCTTGGAATCGCTACTCGGCCTGGGCGTAGCTGCCGTGTCGTGCCCGCCAGAAGTCCTGCGACCACAGCGTCGCGGGCCACCACACGGACTTCCCGTCCATGGCCTCTGGGTGCAGAGCCCTACCCAGGGGAGCCACGGGCAGCCACCTCGGTGGTTCTCCGGGCACAGTGAAGCCCAGCGCCGCCGCCGTCCGCAGGTCCACCCGCCTCACCCGGGCCCGCCGCAGGTAGTGCAGCATCCGGCCGAAGGCCTCACTGTGGGCGGTGCCGACCTGCGGGTCGAGCGCCTCGGCGATCGTGTCGCTCAGCGCGCGGCATTGGGTCGGGCTGGGATCGGTGGTGGCCGCCGGTGTGGGCAAACGACGCTGTGTCAGTATCAGGGGCAGACCGTCCGGAACTCGACTCCAGCAGGCACGTACAGCGCCCATTCCGCACGAGTGAGCGCGCGACCCGCGACGGCGCAGACAGCCGTAGGCAGATCAGCGGGAATGGTCACATCCCACAGCCGTACCGTGTGGTCGTAGCCGTCGATGCTGCCGGTGGCCAGGGTGCGGCCGTCGGGGCTGAACGCCACCGAGGAAACCGAGCTGGGGCCGGTGAGAGGGGCGCCGATTGACCGGTGCGTAGCTACATCCCACAGCCGCGCCGTGCGGTCGTCGCTGCCGGTGGCCAGGGTGCGGCTGTCGGGACTGAACGCCAGCGAGAAGACCCTGTTGGTGTGGCCGGTCAGGGTCGCTCCGATCTGCTGATGGGTACGCACATTCCACAGCCGCGCCGTGCGGTCGTGGCTGCCGGTGGCCAGGGTGCGACCGTCGCGGCTGAACGCCACCGCGGAAACCCAATCGGTGTGGCCGGTGAAAGGGCTACCGATCTGCTGATGGGTGGTCACATCCCACAGCCGCACCGTGTCGTCATAGACGCTGCTGCTGGTGGCCAGGGTGCGGCCGTCGGGGCTGAACGCCACCGACAAAACCGGGTCGGTGTGGCCCGTGAAAGGGCTACCGATCTGCTGATGGGTACGCACGTCCCATAGCCGTACCTTGTGGTCGTAGCTGCTGGTGGCCAGGGTGCGGCCGTCGGGGCTGAACGCCACCGAGGAAACCGGGGCGGTGTGGCCGGTCAGGGGCACGCCGACCTGTTGATGGATGGCCACGTCCCATAGTCGCGCTGTGTGATCGTCGTCGCTGCCGGTGGCCAGGGTGCGGCCGTCGGGGCCGAATGCCACCGACAAAACCGAGCTGGTGTGGCCGGTCAGGGGCGCTCCGATCTGCTGATGGGTGGTCACGTCCCACAGCCGTGCCGTGCGGTCGTAGCTGCCGGTCGCTAGGGTGCGGCCGTCGGGGCTGAACGCCACCGAGGAGACCGGGTCGGTGTGGCCGGTCAGGGGCGCTCCGATCTGCTGATGCGTGCGCATGTCCCACAGCCGTGCCGTGTGGTAGTTGCTGCTGGTGGCCAAGGTGCGGCCGTCAGGACTGAACGCGACTGAGGAAACGGAAACGGAGCCGGGGCTGGTGAGTGGGGTGCCGATCTGCTGATGGGTGCGCACGTCCCATAGCCGCACCCCGCCAAAATCGAGGGCGGTGGTGGCCAGGGTGCGACTGTCGGGGCTGAACACCACCGAGGCAACAGGGTTGGTGTGGCCGGTGAGTGGGGTGCCGATCTGCTGATGGGTACGCACGTTCCATAGCCGTACCTTGTGGTCCTTGGTGCTGGTGGCCAGGGTGCGGCCGTCGGGGCTGAACGCCACCAAGCAACGCCAAGAGGTGACGCTAGAACCCTTAGAAAGGGGGCCGCCGATTGGTTGGCGGGTGCGTACGTCCCATAGCCGCACCCCACCAAATTCGCCGTCGGTGACCAGGACGTGGCCGTCGGGGCTGAACGCCATCGAGGTGATGGATGCGTCGTCGGTGAGAGGGGTGCCAATTTGCTGGTGGGTATGTATGTCCCAGAACCGCACCGTACCCTCGAGGGCGGCCAAGGTGCGGCCGTCGGGGCTGAATGCCACCGAAGAAACCGCCTTGGGGCTGGTCAGAATGGCGCGTTCCGGTTTGCTGAGAAAATTGACCATGCTGGCGCGGGCATCGGGGCCAGGATGGATACGCCAGGCCGCCGCCACCCAGAGCGCCGACAGTACGGGGTTTCCGTTCAAGTTCTCGCTTTGTGCCGCGAATTGACGGGACACGGCGATGTCACGTTGGCGGTCAGCGTTCTGTTGCCGCCAACGGCGGTGACGGCTCCGATTGTCGCCGCCCCTATCGTGCCTGTCGCCGGGTCCAGAAACGCCCCGAACGCTCCGGCTGACAGCACTGCCAGCAACACTGCAGGAGCCCACTGGTGCGCCTTGGAGGTCGTCGCACGTCCCAGCCGGGTCACTCGGGCTCGTACCCCGGCCCGCATCAGCTCAAGCCGATCATGCCGCTGCTCAGCGCTCACACCGCCAATATCACCCACTCGAGACAGGAAAAACAGCGTAAGAGCCGATCTCCGCGACTCGGCCCGGAACCTTTCGTCTCCGTCGTCAAAGGCGGGAAGGCTCGGGCATCCCTGTGATCAATCCAGTGTGATCGGTTCCAACGCCGGTGCGCTGGCTATCTTTGATGCACCTGACCGACACCGAGCGCGCACACCAACGGCCGCTCCCCGCCATCAACAGCACGACGACCACTGCCCCGGCGGCCCAGAGCAGCGCGGACGCTGCGGCATGCAGGACATGGCGCTTACTCCACCTCGACACCTGGTGCCGGCTCATCCGCCGGGCCGGATCATCGTCCAGCCTTCGGTGTCGAACTCCTGGGTGTCCAGTTCAGCGAAGCGGGGCGCGGGCATCTTGCCGGGCGGGGTCTGCAACCCAACCCAGTCGCCACTGCGTACGTCGCCGCGCCATTGCATGTGAACGGTGACCGCGGCGGTGGAGCTCAGCACCGGCCGGATGTTTCCCGGCAGCATGTCGATCCGCAGATCCAGGCTGGCGTAGACGTTGTCGCCGTCCACCGTCTTCCACTGCACGCCGATCGGCTGGACCGCGATCGTGGCATCGGCGGGCGCCGGCCCGGAGGCGGGCAGGTCCATCTTCTCGCGAAAGAACGCCACGCTGTCGACGGCGTTGGCCCGCGAGACCTGCCGGTCCTCGGCGGCGATGTAGACGTCGACGACCTTCTGCGCGGTGGCGGGCTCCAGGGTGTAGACGTACTGGTACATCGCCGCCGCAGCCGCCACCGCACCCTGCGGGGTGTGCGGAAACCGCACCGGGTACAGGCCTTTGAAGTAGTCACCAGGCTTGGGCAGGGCAGTTGTACGGTGCACCGCCACCGGGCCGCCCGCCGAGGGCACGCCCATCGACGACTGCGCCGGTGGGCCGAGCGGGGCCGCGCCTAAATCGCCTCGTCGGGTCAGCAACACGATGACCAACACCACCAGCACCGCGATCACCGCGACGGCGATCGCGAGCATCCGGCGCAGCCGCCGCTGGCTCTCACCCAGTTCAGAGGCCGAGGGCATGGACGGCTACTCCCTCAGCCATCGGCCACCCCTGCGGCCACGTCCGCTCCCCCAACGGCCAGAGCGCACCATCCGCGTCCCCTGCTTGGGCGCCCACCACGGCGGAACGCACCCTCAGCAGCACCCGCCGCCGCGGCTGTCCGGCGCCGGCGAACTCCACGGCCAGCGATTCGCGGCGGTGCTTCAGCACCGTGGCCAGCGTGCTGCTGCCCGCCGCTCCATGTTCACCGATCAGCGTCCACTCCTCGCCCGCGTCGGACTCCACGCCACCCCGGACCCGCTCCGTTTTGCAGTCAATTACCGCGCTCTTACTGGACTTCCTGTTTACCACGCAAGATCAACAAGAGTCGAGAGGTGCGTCGCTTGCGTCCCTGAGGTAGTGATGCCTCCTTGATCGGCATGCGGAGGCCGGCCGGAGACCGCTGCTTCGGCGGATCAGCGTAGCGTGGAGGATCACGGTCCCCCGAGATCTGAGTGGACTGCGGGGCATGGTGGGGGGGGATGATGGTGGGCACCGGCGGGCCCTTCCCCCGACTGGCTCGGCCGGGGCAGGAGTGCGGTGAGCCGATGGGTGATCGCCGAACAGGCGCAGGTGCCCAAGAGCACCGGCCGTGGCGAGGACCGGCTGGTGGTGATCGGCGACGAGCGCGGTATCTGGTGCGCGGCCGTCATCGACGGTGCCACCGACAAGTCCGGACGCATCTATCAAGGACTGAGCGGAGGTGCGCTGGCTGCTGAATGTGTTGCCGCGACGCTGCGACGGCTACCGCCGGGCACCGCCCCGGCGGCCATGGTCGCAGCGATCACCGCTGACCTGGCGCGGCTACGCCGCCGCTGGCACATCGCCGAGGACGACCCGCTCGCCCCCGGCGCGGTCGCCGCGGTCCTGCTGCCCCGGCAGCGGCTGATCTGGCGGGTCGGGGACGTGCATGTGGCCGTCGGCCGCCCAGGCAGGCGCGAGCACCATCGGGGTGATAAGAGGATCGACCAGGTGCTGGCCCAAGCCCGGCGGCGTATCTGCACTGCCTGCTGGCTGAAGGGCACCACCCCGCCGACCTGGCACGACATGACCCGGGCCGTGCCCTGGTGCTGCCCGTGCTGCAGCGCCAGAGCCTTCTGGCCAACCGCCCAGATGCCGGGCCGCTGGGGTTCGGGCTGTTGGACGGCCGCGGTGTTCCCGACCGGTTCATCGAAACCTTCCCCCTGCACGAGGACGCGTTCGAGGTCACCTTGGCCTCCGACGGGTACCTGTCAGCGGCCGAACACCTCGCGCAGGCCGAACAAGAGCTGGGCGCATCCCTGCGCGCCGACCCCCTACGCATCGGCGCGCACCCCTCCACTAAAGGACTGGCCCCGGGTGCGACCAGTTTCGATGACCGCACCTACATCCGCGTGCACCGCTCAGCGGATGACCCGTTGGCGGCCACATGAACACCGGCGGCTCTGGCCGCCCGCCCAGACCGCATGAGGGCGTCGTCGTGCTCAGGTGAGGTCGAACCCCTCCAGCCCGTCCGGCAGGCCCTGCTGGACGGCGCGGACCATCGCCGCGTGAACCCACGCCCCATCCTCGCCATCCGCGATGTCCAGCGGGCCGCCCGTCACCGTGTAGGTTTCCTCGGCGCCCGCGTAACCCACCCGCACCACGGCCTGGCCCTCGCGGATGTCAGTGACCACGGTCAGCTCTCCCGTGACGATCCCGACCTCGTCGGTCATGACGCCACCGGGCCCGGCGGTGACGGTGGACTCGCGTCGTACGCTCACGAGTGCTGCGGGTCTGGGCAGGTGTCGAGCATCTCAGCGAGCGCTGTCTTCTCTGGGGCGGTGACCGCGAGCCCGTACCGGTGCTTGACGTCGGTCCACGCCCGGGCATACGTACACCAGAAACTGCGCAGCGGGGGCTTCCACTGGGCGGGGTTCTGGTCACCCTTGGCCCGGTTGCTGGTGGCGGACACGGCGATGAGCTGCGGGTTGGTCAGGTCGTTGGCGAAGTCCCGGCGCTTGGCCGTGGACCAGGCGTCCGCGCCCGACCGCCATGCATTCGCCAGGGGCACGACGTGGTCGATGTCCACCTGGGAGGCCGCGTTCAGGTCCTTTCCGTCGTATTCGGAGTGCCAGGTCCCGGAGGTGGCCCGGCATTGCGCGTCGCGCAGCACATCGGTCCCGTCCCGTTCGAGCACGACTTCCCGGGTGTTGCACGAGTAGCCCTGCTCTATCCAGTGCGGAAACTTCGCCCGTGAGTACCCGGTCATGGCGTGCGGTTGGTCGACGGCCAGGTCCGCGAACTCCACGCGCGCAACCGAGGCGGGCGACGGCTCGGGGAGTACGACCGGCCCGGCGGGCGAGGCCGACGCCGGCGAACCGGTCAGCGGGACGGCGAGGAGAGCGGACACGGCGAAGGCCGCTGCGGCCAGACGCCGCGGGGGTGTGAAAGGCATGGACCACCGATATCGCGAGCCGATCACCCTTCGGAGCCGCTTTGCATCCCCCTGACCTGAGTTTTCACCCTTCGGTCATGTCGGGTGGCGAGCACTGGGCCGTCACGATGGCTCGCCATCCCATCGGACGGGGTACCAGATGCGTGGCGCTCGTGCTGCGCCACCACCTCGAACTGTTCGACGCCGGCAGCGCGCTCGCGACGCGCGTCAGGCAGAGCAGCATGCGGTCCACCGTGGCCAGAACGCAGGTCCTGCTACAGCTGGAAGTGGGGGGAAGGCAGGACCGGCCTCAGGGACCTCTGCGATGAGGCCGCGACGATGCCGCATGCGGGTTCACGAGCCCACCGGCGTGAGGAAGCCTTCGAGGACCACCAGGCCCTTGCCGTACTTATCGTCGACCTCGCGCTGGAGCTCGACGACGAACTGGCGGCCATGAGGCAGCTTTCCAAGCTGCTGGCCGGACACAGCGTCGAGGCGCGCGGCCGGATCCTCCGCTATCTCCTGGACCGATGGGAGACCACGGACGTCGTCTGTGCCGAGCGGAACGGCCACACAGTCGCGGGCGCCCCATCGCGCAGCACAGGCAGTCAGGAGACGCCTCCTGCAGAGGAAGGCGCCGCCTAACTCCGCGGGAGGTCGGGGCTGTAAGCGCGCCAGAGCCATTTCGGGCTTACCTCGCCCCGGGCACGCCACTGCCCTGGCCGGCCTTGACGGTTGCGCCGGATCCGAGAACCACGGCGCCCGGCGCCGGTCGGCCGGTGATCTACGGCGACCCGCGGATCCTTGGACGCGAGGTGATCACTGACACCTCGTACCTGCACCTTGAAGAGCTCGCCGAGATCCCCGCCAACACCAGCGGCGACCTGACCACCGCGGCAGCCACGCCCAGCCCGCGCAGCAGGGAGGCGAGCCAGCACCCGCGGAACATCGCTACCCTCACTCGGCTGGCCGGATCGCCAGCCAGCCCTGCTCATGGAAGGCAGGGGTGCCGATCTCGGCTGACTTGGGGGCGGGCATCTGGTCGGGAGGAGTCTGCACCGCGACCCAGTCCCCGCCGCGAACTCCTCACGCTCAGCGGCCTTTGCGGGAACCGGTCGCACCGAAATTGAAGGGCCTTCTGAGCGGCGCGCGGCTGCCTGAGCTCGATCTCGTGGACGACGGTGCTTACCGGTCGCTGGAGTTCGACGGCGTCGACCTGTCGTCCCGGGACGCCGACACGGTCGAGTTCGAGGGATGCCGGTTCGTCGACATGCGATTCTCCGGCACGGTGATGCGCCGGGGCGGTTTCTCCAACGTGGCGATGGAGCGCTGCGACCTCTCCAACATGTCCGCCAGGTCGTCGTCGATGCACCGCACCCGGGTGACGGCGAGCCGGCTGACCGGCATGGCCTGGTCCGAGTGCGGGTTCAGGGACGTGCTGTTCGACGCCTGCCGCGGCGATCTCACAGGGTTCAGGTTCCCGACGTTCAAGAACGTCGTCTTCCGCGACTCCAACATGCTGGAGGTGAACTTTCAGAACGCGGATCTGAGGGGCGTCCGATTCGAGCGCTGCGACACAGGCGCGCAGTTCTCCAACGCCCAGATGGAAGGCGCACGGTTCAACGACTGTGTGTTGCTGGGGATCGGCGGAGTTACCAGCCTCAAGGGCGTGACCGTCAGAACCTCGGACGCGCAGTCGTCCACAGCCTCGCAAACGCCATGGGATCCTCATCGAGGACTCGTAGTCGCGAAAGGCCTGGTCACAGCAGGCGACCTCACGGTCTCCGCCCCGCTGGGCGGATTGCCGGAAGGTCGGATACATGGCGCGCTTTTGAAGCGCTCCTAACCGCTCGGGAAGTTAGGGGCAGAAGGCCGTCGTTCCACGCTGACAGGATCTTGCCCCTGTCATGCACCCGACGCGGAGACCAACGACCGTGACGCGAGGCCATTGATCGTTACTCTCAGTAGTCGAGTGGTTGTCTCTCAGCCACAACAGCCGATCATTGAGAGGCCTCTATGGAAATGCGCCCCGCAAGGAAAGCCCGTACAAGCAGGAAAAGCCTCACGCGCGGGCTGCACGGACTTCTGCTGTTCAGTGCCGTGATCGCGATGTCCACGACCGCACACGCCGGTACGACGGCTCCCCCACGCCCCCCGGTGAAAGTCACGATGGCCCCCGCTTCCAGTGGCATCCCCGGCCAGTACATCGTGAGGCTGCAACCCGGCGCGAACACCTTCGGCGTGGTGGTCCCGGTGGGCGTGCGCCCCCTCTACACCTACCAGCGCGTGGTCAACGGATTCGCCGCCCGGATGACGCCCGCCCAGCTCAACCAGCTGCGAATCCATCCCTCCGTCGCGGCGATCGAAGAGGACGCCCTGGCCTACGCCTTCGGCTCGCCGCGCCCGGCCGGACCGGTAATGCGGCGCGTTCCGCCGGCGGCGCCCACCACCTCCTGGGGGCTCGACCGCATCGACCAGCGCCGCCTCCCGCTCAATCACCTGTTCAGTCCCGTGCACACCGGTGCGGGGGTGACCGCCTACATGATCGACAGCGGCATCGACCCGGCCAACACCCAGTTCACCGGCCGCCTCGTCCCCGGCTACAGCACCGTCAATGACGGGTACGGCACCAACGACTGCCTGGGCCACGGCACCATGACGGCCGGCATCGTCGGCGGCACCACCTGGGGAGTGGCCCACGCCGTGAAGCTCTCTCCGGTCCGCGTCCTCGGCTGCGACGGCAGCGGCGCGTTCTCCCAGATCATCGCCGGGTTCGACTGGGTGGCCGCCCATGCCGTCAAACCGGCCGTCGCCAACGCCTCCCTCGGAGGGCCGAGGTCCGACGCGGCCAACGCCGCCGCCACCGCGCTGGCCGACTCCGGCGTGTTCGTGTCCGTGGCCGCCGGCAACAGCTCCGTCGACGCGTGCGGGATCTCCCCGGCCAGCGCCCCCCGGGTGCTGACCGTCGGAGCCTCCACCATCACCGACACCTTCGCCTCGTTCAGCAACGTCGGTGCCTGCGTCGACATGATCGCTCCCGGCGCGAACATCACCTCGGCCAGGAAGGGCGGCGGCAGCACCTCGGGCAGCGGAACCTCCTTCGCCTCCCCCTACGCCACCGGGGTCGGCGCGCTGTTCAAGCAGACCTACGGCGACTACGACACAGCCACGGTCCTCAGATGGCTCATCAGCGCGACCACCCCCAACGTCCTGACGGGCGTGCCTTCCGGCACCGGCAACAAGCTGCTGTACTCCGCCGGGCTCTAGCTCGTCCCGCTCCCCGGCGGTTCTCCTCGACGGCACGGTGCCGGTAGGCCAGGAATTGGCCTTGATCAGGCGAGACGTTGGCTTGCACCCGAAGGGCCGGTGTTTGATCCGAAGATCACGGCACTCAAGACTGTGACCACTGCCAACGCGATGACCAGGGGGAATACACATGGGACCTTTGTGGGGACGTGTGGCGCGCGGTGCCGTGATCCTCGTCGCGGTCGCGGGGTTCGGCCAGCCGGCCGCGAATGCCAGCTCGGCCGGCCAGCCACCGCCGGGTGACCCCGCCACCACATCAGACGCGTCTGGAAAGATCACCTCGGCCAAGGCGCTGGTGCTGGTGGTCGGCCAGGGACCGGTCCTCGTACCGCCCTCCCAGGCCGTGGTCTTGCAGTGCGCGCCCAAGGGAGGCGGAACGCACCCAAAGGCCCGGGAGGCCTGTGCCGTGCTGGCACAGGTAGGCGGTGACGTGCAAAAGCTGAAGAGCCCACCCGGAAGAGTGTGCACGGCGATTTACGAGCCGGTGACAGTGTCGTCGGTCGGTGTCTGGGACGACCACTTCCTGCTGTCGATACGCACCTTCGGCAACGCCTGCGAGCTGCGCAACACGCTGGGGCCCGTCGGACTCTTCTGACGTGCACCCGATGAGTGAGCCGGCAAAGGGTCCAACGGACGCCGGACCCTTTGCCGGCTCAGGCTCGCGTTCGCCCTCTTGAACGTGATCTACGTGGGAACATTGGTGGCATGGAGTTGTTCCCAGCGATACCGCTGGCCGAGTGGCGCGACACCAAGTCCACGCTGCACCGGTTCGCCCAGGTAATCGGAAAGATCCGGTTGGCCGCCGGAGTCCGGCGCAACCACTGGTGGAACGCCCCGTTCCACCTCACCGGGCGAGGTCTGACCACACGTCCCATGGGGCAGGTCGACGGCAACCCCATCTTCACGATCGACTTCGACTTCGTCGGGCATCGGCTCCACATCACCACGGTGGACGGCAGAGCGATGTCGTTCCCGCTGTACGGCCAATCGGTGGCGTCCTTCTACCGTGACACCATGCGGGCACTGACCGATCTGGATGTGCGGGTCCACATCGACATACCGCACCCGTTCGACCTTCCGGACTCGGGCCGGCCGTTCGAAGACGACACCGAACACGCGGCCGCTGCAGCACCAAGGTGGACATCACGAAGGGCAGCGGGTATACGTACCGCACGCCTTTCTGGAAGAGCACCCCCACCGGCGGATCGGTGTACGGCATCACCAACGACGGCTGCAGCGCCCCCCTCGTCGGGGACTACCCGAACTGGCCAAGCAAGACGCCTAACTTCAGGCCAGCCTGCGACGCACACGACTATGGCTACGGCCTCATCCGCAACAAAACCCAACCCCAGAGCAGCAGCCTCCCGGGCCTGCCGCGGTCCAAGCGCCCGTCGGTAGACGCGGTCTTCCAGACCATCCTGAAGACCCGCATCTGCGCGAAGCTAAGCGGGAAACGGGATCCCATCCTAGGTATCTCACCCAAGGAGCACTGCAACCGTCAGGCTGACGTGTTCCACACAGCCGTCAGGGCCAAGGGCGATGGTTTCCTGTAAACGACCCTAGCTCCATGAGTACGGTTTCCCGGTGGGTGCGCTGTTTCGCGCCCACCGGGTCTGCCACAATGCAGCCCGCAGTTGTGGCGAAGAGGAAATGAGGAACTACGCGATGGGCAGCAGCGTCCGCGTGTCGACGCGAATTGCACCGGCCGTAACGGTCATCGCCTATGGGGCGGCGGTCGTGACCGTGACCTGGGCAACTGTCAGTAACTTTTTGGGTGATCAGATCTACGGACGCCTCATCATGGTCATCCTGGCCTTACCTGTGTCGATCGTCGACTGGCTGGTGGGCGACATGGTCTTCAACGCGTTGCGCGGTGGCCCGGCCGACACCTCCAGCGGGGTCTTGGACTTCATAGCCCTTGGCTGGCCCGGGATCGCGATGGCGATCATCTTGGCCATCCTGTTGATGCGTCATCGCCGCTGGCTGGGGCTCGTCGCCGGATGGCTGCTCACTGTCGCGACGTTCATCTGCGGCGCCATCATCCTTCTCGACTCATGGTCGCCCCGCCGCCCGTGGGGGTGGCCGCTGTTGGCCTACGCTCTGATCATGGCAGTCGGCCTCATCGTCGCACGAATCTACAGCTTGACCGCTACCGGCCAGTCCCGGACTGCTTATAGACCGCCGTTGCCCCAATCCGGCTCATCAGGGTCGAGGAGTTGGCCGAATGCCAATCGGGCCGCGGTCGGACCGGGTGAAGGAGCAGGTGCTGACCAGGTTGACGAGCTGACGGAGAAACGGCGACAGCCGGCGATGCCCTCCTCGGCTAACGGATAGCCCTCGGTCTTGAGCTGATCGGCGGCCTTTACAGGCCCTGACGTGCGCGGGCTCGCTACTTTGGGACTCATCGCACGGACCCGAGTGGAGGGCCTACAGGCTGGTCAGCCCTCGGCCGTCACCGACGAGGCCATGCTGTCCATGGCCCTGCACCTGAGCGAGCAGAACCTCAGCCTGCGCGACATCGCCGCCCGGCTCGTCATCACCAAGGGCAAGAAGAAAGGCCAGCACCCCTCCCCAGCTACGCATGCTCCGCGAACACGACCAAGCTGTCGGAACACCAGCGGCCGCCACAGGGTGATCAGAAGCTCAGCGACATGCTCCGTCTGCGGCGACACAAGCCGCCCTCGGCGTTTCTGCAGGTCAGGCATATGTGTTGGATGTCCGGCGGATGCTAAGGCGACCCCGTGCCAGCCGAATCACCGTGTAGCCCAGCCTTAGCCGCCGTGGTAACTGCCACTTGGGCATCTCGTACGGCCTCGTCTCGACTGCGCGCTCGATGCCCCACCCGCTTGCAAGGCTCAAGCTTTCCGAATAACGGTCCCGGCGATCGGGTCACCGACTTCGAGAACGTACTCGACAAGTGGATTGTCAATAAGTTGAATGTCCGCCGGAGGCTCAGCCGGCCAGGACACAAAGAAGCGGCCTAGCATGATTACTCCATCGACCGGTCCGTCCGGAAGTTCGATGCGTGCAGCTACATGCGGAGCCACTGTCAGGCGTTCCTCTTCAAGGAAGAGAACAACAGTGAGTCCGAGTGCTACCCGGCTTATTGGCGTGGGGTCGTGCCGCGATGCATCCCGCGCCGCTATGATACTTTCTCGAATGTGATCTGCCAGCGGTCCTTGTGGAATGCCGGACCACAAACATTGTGCCAAATAGACATGCTTTAATAAGGCAACGCGGAGGATGTTAGGATCGGGCCCCCGGCCCCTGACGACCACCTTCTTGCTCAGCAGCATGGCATGGATGTCGACTTCCTTTCCTCCCTCCACGGCTGCGAGGAACTTTCCATCCCGTGTTGGCATAATCCGCATCTTGCCGATTCTTCGAGAGCCTTGCACGTTTTCGGCAGCTAATTCAACGTTGCTGATCGCGCCGTAAAACCAGTCCTTAACTCCGCCTTCCACGCGGCCCCCGAAAGTTTGGTTGCAGGCACGACAGGTCCGGGTCATTATTACCCCGCCGATGCTCTTCGGGGGCACATGTTCGTCCTTCTCTGGTATCCCGCCACAGATGGGACAGCTCTCGAAGAGGCGCCGTTCAATTTTTCCAATCAACTCCGGTCGTTTCATCCTGGTGCCAGGCTCTATGTCGATGCCTGCCTCAATGATTCGTCCATCGTCAAGACTGACGTCCAGTGAGCGAGGAGGGCGACGTTTCACGAAGCAAAGGTTATCTGCTCCATCCCATTGGCCTAGCAGTGCCGAGGACACGCGTACGTGCTCACCCCGGGGTGTGCGCCAGCCCCTCTATCGAGATGCTCATCGCCCCCGGTTCGTACAGGACCTGGCCGGCACCGTGGACATCGTGATCACCCAGACTGCCGACCGTGATCCGTACTCCGGCCGTACTCTGGTGCGCTCCTACGGGCGGCTGACCGGTGCTGGCCGGGCTGGCGGCCATCATCTGGCCCGGTCGGCTCCAGCAGTCAGCAAACCGTCAACCGCCTTCGATGGTGAACACCGGCTCGGCGAGCCCCTCCACCAGCTTGATCGCCACCGCAGCTCGCTCCAGCACATGCTGGGCGCCCCATTCCTTCACCGTGGGGGGGCATAGGTCTACCATTTTACGCTACCATCAGATTCTATGCCCATTACGATGGGACTTATAGATGGAGCTGGGTTACCCATATCTGACGCGTCAACCGATTAACAGGAAAGCAGAATAGCGCTCGCCGACTCCCGCTCCCCCTGAAACGGCGGACGGGAGTCGGCACCGCGCGAATCGTCGCGAAAGAGGCGTCGTGCCCGGGGTGTGGTGTGTGCAGCCGACTACGTACCGCCCTGGCCGAGGCCACCGCGATGCTCGGCGACCTGGAGGCCACCGGCTCTGCCGAACCGCCTGCCGGAGGAGGAGCCAGGACCGTCCCCTTGGGGAGGGACTACCGGCCCGAGTCCGGCCAGACTCATGCGGGCACGGGGGTTCCTCCCCGCCTCTTTTCCACGCTGGTCCCCGCCTGAGGGTTGCCAACGCGAAAGGCGATTACTCAACGTATCGAACCGACCGCTGTTTGTCAGCGGCCAATCTCGTGCCCAAACGGTACACACTGGGCCATCAGCGGACCAACCCGAGCGAATCTTGTTCACAGGCCGACGCCGCGCATCGGGTTGTCGCGCCACTTGTCGGCGGCGCGGATGTAGCCGTGCGCGACGGGGGACTTCTCCGACCAGCGGCCATGCCGGGCGATCGCCGAAACGGGCGCCCCGGCCTTGGCGGCGGCGGTGGCGCCGCCGGCGCGAAGCGAGTGGGCGGTGTAGGTCTCGGCGCCGGGCAGGCCGGCCCGGATCGCGGCGCGGCGGACGATGAGGTTCAGGCCGTGCCCGCTCATGCGCTTGGCGGCCTTGCCCGACGCCCCGGTGCTGCCGGTGGTGATGCGGCCGTGCCGGTCGACGCCGCGCAGCAGCGGGCCGGTGGTGATGCCAAGCTCGGCGAGCGCGGCCATCCAGGCCTGCACGACGCGCACCGGGCAGGTGTCGGGGTGCGAGCCGTAGGGCAGGGGCACGACCTCGCCGCGGGCGTCCTGGTCGGTCTTGGACTGGCGAATGAGGACCTCCAGACCTTCGAGGGTCACGGCCAGGTCCTCGATGTCCAGGGCGGCCAACTCGCTGCGACGGCCCATGAGGGCGAAGCCGAGCACCAGGGCGGCGCGGTCGCGCAGGCCCGCCAGGCTGGCGACGTCGCAGGCGTCGATCATCGCGCGCAGGATGTCGAGCGCGGCGGGTGGCGCCTTGCGGGTGCGCTCGCCTTCGGCGGCGCGTTCCTTGCGGTAGGCGCGCAGGGCCAGACGGGCGCCTTCGGCGTTGAGGGGAAGGCCGGCCTTCTTGTGCCGGGACTGCACGCACGCCAGTGCCCGCTCGATCGTGGACGGCGCCGGGAGCGTGCCGCGCTCGGTCAGGGTGGCAGCCAGGTGGGTGACGTACTCGGTGAGCGTCTCGACGGTGGCCGGCATCGGGGTGCGGCCCGCCGAGGCGCACCAGGCGGTGAAGGTGTTCCAGTCGCGCGTGTAGGCGCGGCTGGTGTTGTCGGCCAGGCCGCGGGCGAGGCGGACGCGTACGGCCTCGCTGGGGTCCAGCCAAGGTGAGCCCAAAAGCCGCAATACATGCTTGTTAAGCGGCTTCCGGGCTGGTCAGCGGCCTGCTGAGGACCCGTCGGAGCTACTGAGGCGGCGAGCGGCCCGGTGCGGCAATCATCCGATACCGCTTCGTTCCCTGATGCACTTTTTGCCCTTTTGGCTCCGACTGGAGACGGTGTCGCGCGTGCGTATAGATCGCGTGGGCACGTTGGCGCGGGTATCGGGTGGAGTGGGACGTCAGCGATGACCTCGATTGAGCGGACCGCGTATCCGCGGTTCAAGCGGCTGATCAGCGCACGGGAGCTGCATCTGTTCTTCTCCCCGACCAGCCAGGAGGTGGCCTGGGCGGCTGAGGGCACCGACTCCTATGAGCACCAGCTCGCGCTGCCGGTGGCGCTGAAGTCGTATCAGCGGATGGGCTGCTTCCCCAGGCGGGAGGAGGTTCCGGACGTGGTGGTGGACTTCGTGCGGCGGGTGGTGGATCTGCCGGAGGGGACGCTGCCGGTATACGCCTCGGAGCGCACGGCTCAGCAGCACCGTACGCAGGTGCGGCGGCGCACCGGTGTGGTCTACGACGGCGTGCGGGCCCGGGCGCTGGCCGAGGAGACGATCCGGGACGAGGCCGCATCGAAGAACAACCCGGCGGACCTGATCAACGTCGCGTTGGAGAAGCTGGCAACAGCTACGCCTGCGCGCCAGCCGCTCCTGACGCAGCGGCGAGGGCTCGCGGCTCCAGCGCGACGCACGGCGAGGCATGCCCAGGCTCCTCCCGGCACCGAAATCTACACGGGGTGCCGCTAACCAACGTGGTACCAGCCGCCAAGCAGGCACTGATCTGCGGAATCAGCTTCTCGCTTCCAGTTCGGCTCGCGCCGTTGGCTCTTCGACGGCAGGGCGGTCCGTCGCGAGTTGAGGAACGTACTTGTAGAGGGGTCGAGCGGCTGACGCCGAGTACGGGGACGGCACGCCAGAAGTGGGGCCGCCGACTGCTGTAGTCGCAGATCAGCGGGCCCGCTAGGGAGAACCGGTTGCGCAGCCGTGGCAGCCGGTCGAGCGTCCGCCGACGCGGTCGCCGACCTGCCTAGCCGGGTCGGCACCGTCGCCCGGCGCCGCTCCTTGCTGAGGCAGTCACACCAAGGAGACCGCAACCGTTAAGGCCTCGCAGCCCGGCGGACCTTGACGGAAGCACCACGAGGTTCCCGAGGAGGACCAGGGCGAGGGCCGCAATCAGGCCAGCCTGCTCCAGGTGAGCTCGGCTGTGCGTTGCGCACCCCACAGTCGGGTGGGAGTGGCGGTGCTGAGTTTGAGGAGCGGGCCTGCGAGGCTCACCTTCCGCACCTGGGGCCGCCCGATCCAGTTCGGGAAGAGGCTGGTGGTGACGTGGTGTTCGACGGTCGCGGCATCGACGACTTCGAACGGCCCGCCGTAGGCGACGTAGCCGATTGCCGCCTGGGCCAGTTCATCGGTCGTCGCGTCCTCAAGACGTGCCGATCTCATGAGTGGGTGGTCGCCGCGCCCCAGTTGGGCGGACATGTATCCCTGAGGGGTATAGATGATCAGGCCGTTCGGGGTGGGTCCGAGGGGGTGGATGACCTCCCCGTCGGCGCTCGTGGCGATGTACGAGACGAGCTGCCATGCGCCGAGCAGCTTTTTGCGGAGCTCTGCGCGGTCCTGCCGTTCATTGCCTGCGGCGGCTCCGTCTGTGACGGTCATGGAAGGGTGCTCCTTTCGTTTCAGGGGAGCGGCGATCATTGCTGGGAGAGGTCGCCGTCGACGAGCCGCCACAGGTGCAGAGGGTTCGCCTCGCGCAGTGGCTGCGGCAGGAGGTCGTCCGGGAAGTTCTGGTAGGTGACCGGTCGTACGAACCGCTCGATCGCGCCCATACCCACGGAGGTGAAGCGGCTGTCGGAGGTGGCCGGGAACGGACCGCCGTGGGTGGAGGCGTAGGAGATCTCCTGCGGGATCGAGAAGGCGTTGAACACGATGCGGCCGGTGCGGCGCTCCAGGATCGGCACGAGCTGTTCGGCGGCGATACGGTCGGCGGCGTCGGCGTGCAGGGCGGCCGAGAGCTGTCCACGAAAGGCGCGGGCGGCTTCGAGCAATTGGTCCGTGCCGGTCAGTCTGACCAGCAGGATCACGGGGCCGAAGACCTCCTCGCGCAGGGCCGGTTCGGCCAGGAGCTGGTCACCGGTGACCTCGTACAGCAGGGACTGGCCGTCCCACGCGCGGGCCGGGGCCGGTCCCGCGCCGATCAGCGTGGCGCCGTCGTTCTCCATCCGCTGCACGTTGCGGATATAGGAGTCGTGGATGCCGGGGGTGAGCATGGCCCGTGCGGCCACCTTCTCTACTTCGGCCGTCGCTGCGTCACGCAGTTCCTGGAAGCCGGGTGCGTCGACGGCGAGCAGGATGGCGGGCTTCAGGCAGGCCTGCCCGACGTTGTACACGGCCCGCTGGACCAGGCCTGCGCCGATCTCCGCCCCGCGGGCCGCCAGGGCGGCGGGCAGCACGAAGGTCGGGTTGACGCTGGTCATCTCGGTGAACACGGGGATGGGATCGGGACGCTGCTGAGCCCGGCGGTGGAGGGCCATGCCACCGCCCTCGGATCCGGTGAAGGTGACCGCGCGGACCAGCGGATGGTCCACCAACGCCTCGCCGATCTCGTTGCCGGCGCCGCGGACGAGGGAGAAGACGCCCTCGTGCAGTCCCGCTTCGGCAACGGCCTGCCGGATGACGCGGCCCTGGATCTCGGAGGCACCAGGGTGTGCGTTGTGGGCCTTGACGATGACGGGGCAGCCGGCCGCCAGGGCCGAGGCGGTGTCGCCGCCCGCCACCGAATAGGAAATCGGGAAGTTGCTGGCACCGAAGATCACCACGGGTCCCAGAGCCACCTTCTGCAATCGGTGGTCCAAGCGCGGTGTGGGCTGCCGGTCCGGCTGCGCGGGGTCGATGGTCGCCTGGAGGAAGCGGCCCTGACGAACTACGGTGGCGAACCTGCGGAACACCGTAGCGGTCCGTATCACCTCGCCCTCGAACTGGGCAGCGGGCAGGCCGGTCTCCAGGGCAGTACGTGCGGCGAGTTCGCTCTTGACCGCCTGCAGCTTGTCGGCGATGAGGTCGAGGAACGCAGCCCGCTCAGCCAGTCCGGTGTGGCTGTAGCTGTCGAAGGCTTCGTCGGCGAGGCGGACCGCCCGGTCGACCTCGGCCGCACCGCCGAAGGCGAACTCGGGTCCGATGAGTTCTCCGGTGGCGGGGTTGAGCGCCTTCATGGTTCCTGTGGTGGCGGGCACCTGGGCCGCTCCGATCAGCAGGTCTCCGGTCAGTTTCATGCGTGCGCTCCCTCGAATGCGGCGGTGAGCTCGCCGGTGGTGGTGATGGCGTGAGCGAAGGTGGGGCCGTTCAGCTCATGCGCGGCGTGCATCATCTCGGGGAGGAACGCCGCGGTGGCGTCACGCACCAGCGTGACGTGGTGGCCGAGCTCCATGGCGAACCGGCCGGTGGACTCGATGCAGGTGTTCGCGAGCAGGCCGATCAGCACGACGTGAGTGATGCCGTGCTGCTTGAGCTGGAAGTCGAGGTCGGTGTTGGCGAACCCGCTCTGCGCCCAGTGCTCCCGGGCCACGACGTCGCCGGGCTGCGGCTGGAAGTCGGGGTGAAACTCTCCGCCCCAGGTCCCGCGGGCGAAACTATGCCGCTCCATGATGGCGCGTTGGGTGGGGTTGGGGTATTCCCATGTCTCGTAGTCGCCCGGCTCCCAGCGACGGTGCGGAACGA
This sequence comes from Sphaerisporangium viridialbum, assembly GCF_049674955.1. Taxonomy (GTDB): domain Bacteria; phylum Actinomycetota; class Actinomycetes; order Streptosporangiales; family Streptosporangiaceae; genus Sphaerisporangium; species Sphaerisporangium viridialbum. The sequence goes on from NZ_CP187232.1 coordinate 6,489,031, forward strand.
ACATCACGCGCACGCCGGCCTCTCGGGCGGATGTGACCACAGAACGCAGGTGATCCAGCAGCCCGACCTGCTTCGCCACGGACTCCACGCGCGGCCAGATCTTGCCGCCCTCGGACAGGAAGTCGTTGTAGGGGTCGACCAGCAAAACGGCGGTGTGACGGGGGTCATACGTCTGGGACATGGCTTCCATTCCAATCTGGATGATGACAAACATCCAGAAGTGAGATTACGCTCATCATCTAGAAAGTCTAGTATTCCCTGGTCAAGCACCTACTCAACGCACACGTGTATGATGTCAATCATCCAGCTGCGTGGTGGGTTCCACTGCGCTCCCCCCACGAAAGGCATGGCCGACATGGGCCACTCGCAGGCGGACAAGGCGGCGACCCGCGAACGGGTCCTGCGGATCACGTCACGCAAGGTCCGCGCAGAAGGCGTCACTCGCCCCAACATCGCGGACCTCATGAAGGAGGCCGGGCTGACACACGGCGGCTTCTACAAACACTTCGACTCACGTGACGATCTGATCACCCAGGCCGCCGCCGTCGCCCTCACAGAGGGCTCGGCGAAGATGGAGCGGGCCGCGCGAAAGAATGATCAGAATGCGCGGGCCGGTCTCATCGACGCCTACCTCGCACAGCCGCACCGCGACCAGCCGGCCACCGGCTGCGCGCTGGTCTCCCTCGGCGCCGCCGCCGGACGGGGCGACCAGCAGCTCAAAGAGGCCTATGAGAAGCAGGTCCGCGCCTACCTGGAACTGATCGCAGGTCTGGACGACAACGTCGAGGACGCCCGGGCCGAGGCGATGCTCACTCTCAGCGCCCTGGTCGGCACCGTGCTCATGTCCCGGGCTGTGGCCGACAAGGACTTCTCCGACGAGCTACTGGAGACAGTCGCCCGGCAGCTCAAGCGATCCGTGTCAGGAACCGTTCCCACCGCTTGACACGCCCCCAGACGCCTGGGTCCGGTCAGATCTGGGCCGCGGGCCGCCCCGGGAGCGGGTTGGTCACCCCACCTCGGGCGGCGGGCCTTCCCCCAAGGCCAGGTAGTTGCGGGGATTTGGTTCTTGTCAATCGGCTGAGACGGGCAACGGGGCTCCTGTAGATCAGATGTCGGCGAAGATCATCTGAAGAGTGGAGTCCCGTTGCGGGATCAGTGTGTCATTTCCCGGGTGGTGCGGGTGGCCGCGGGGGTGTTCGCACCGGGGCATCTGGGAGAGCTCACGCAGGTCGTGCCGTTCGAGTTGGTGGACGCGGTGCTGGCGGAGACGGGCCGGGTGCAGCAACGGATCCGAGAGCTTCCCTCGCGGGTCGGGGTGTATTTCCTGCTGGCGATGTGCCTGTTTCCGGAGGTCGGATACCTGCTTGTCTGGGACAAGATGACCGGCGCTTTGGCGGGGCTGCCCGCTGTTGTCTCACCGACCGCGAAGGCGTTACGCGACCTGCGCCGCCGGGTGGGCGGTGCGCCGATGCGGGCGCTGTTCCAGGTGCTGTGCGGCCCGCTGGCGCGGCCGATGACGCCCGGGGTGCGGTTCGGCCCTTATCGGACGGTCTCCTTCGACGGCTGCAGCTCGCTGAAGGTCCCCGATACCGGCCGGAACCGGGCTTGGCTCGATCAGCTGGCCCATGGCGGCTATCCCCAACTGGAGCTGATGACCCTGGTCGAGACCGGAACCCGGGCGATGATCGGCGCGGTCTTCGGGCCCACCGCCACGGGCGAGACCGAATACGCCAAGCGGCTGCTGCACCTGCTGACCCCGGACATGCTCGTGCTGTGGGACAAGGGATTCGACGGCAACGACTTCCTCGCCGCGGTGACGGGCACCGGAGCCCAGGTCGTAGGCCGCCTGCGCAGCAACCGCCGCGCTCCGATCCTGTCCCGCCTGGCCGACGGCTCCTACCTGTCGGTGATCGGCTCGGTCCCGGTGCGGATCGTCGATGCCCAGATCGCCGTGACCTGCACCGACGGCACCGTCTTTGACGCCTCCTACCGGCTGGTCACCACGCTGACCAACGCTCGCCGCCACACGGCCGGCGCCCTGGTCTCCTTGTATCATCAGCGCTGGGAGCACGAATCGGCTTACTACGCGCTCCGGCACACGATCTTGCACGGGCGCGTGCTGAGGTTGGGCGACCCAGCCGGCGTCGAGCAGGAGATGTGGGCGCTGCTCACGCTCTACCAACTGCTGCGCACCGTCATGGTCGACGCCGCGCAGTCCCGCCCCGGAACCGATCCCGATCGCTGCGGGTTCACCATCGCCTTCCACGCTGCCCGTGACCTGGTGATCCAAGCCGAAGGCGTCCTCCCCGAAGCTCCCGACCCCACAGCACGTTGACATGCGGCCGGTCCCCGAGGAAGTCGTGGGCCTGGCGTACTGCGTACGGCGTTATGTCAGCCGGGATCCACCATCCGGCCCGCGACCAGGCCTCATCGGCGACCATCGCGATCGGCCCGGCGTCGTCGTACATCTGTTCGGCCACCTGGATCCGCGCCGCCTGTCGTAGCTTGTCGATGTCCTTATTGACCGGGGAGGTCGCACCCAGCGGCGCGCCGTCCTGAGCTGGTCTGGCGCTGCCATCCCAGATCACCTCAGCGTCCGGGACGCCTGGGATCTGGCCGAGCACGACGGCGACTTGGTTGGCCCGGTCCCGCTCGTGCGTGACGCGCGCGTCCGACCGCGACCGCGCCGGGCGGTCGTCGGCGGGCTCGGCGCCGTAGATACGGCGCGACTCGCGCGGCTCGTCGCGCAGGCCGTGGCCCAGCAGCAGCGGGAACAGCAGGTGTTCCAGGAGTTCTTCGAGCCCGCCTTCGACGTTGTTCGCGTCACCGGTGACCGCGAACGGCGTGCGGATCTGGGACAGGCCGTCCCTGGTGGAGTCCACGACGTGAACGGGCTTGCGGTGCCGGTCCCGTTCAGCGGCCTGGGTGGTGAACGCCACCGCGTAGGCGATGGCTGCGGACCACAGGGCCGGACGCCAGCGCACCTGCGCGTCCCGGCACAACCGCTGGGCCTGCTTGTGCAAGGTGGGGTCGTGGCGCTCCAGCGCTTCGGTGATCGCGGCCAGGCTCGCCCCGGCGCCCAGGTGAACGAAGAAGGCCGGGTGCCGCCTCTCGCGTGGCGGCAGCCAGATCCAGGACCGGTCCAGCGGCTGGTCCCACCGGGACATGACCAGCGGCCAGCCGCGGCGCCGGTTCAATTCGCGCTCCAGCCGACGGCCCAGGTTCGCCCCGCACGTCAGCGCGAGCACCGCCGCGACCGCGGCCCAGCCAGCCCGCGCCGACAAGTTGTGGTCCAGCAACCGGTCGATCTGCACTGCCAGATACGGCAGGTCGGACACGCCACCGCTGATCGCCGTCCCAGACACACGCCGGACAGACCGCATCCCCCTCGGCGCTGGTGGCGAGCAGATGGTGCTCGGGGTAGCGGTCGCCGCAGATGGGGCACGGCGTCGTCGATTCCGGCTCCGTGGCCTGGACCCGCCGCCAGCGTGCCTCGGCGAGTTCGGCGTCCACACGCGCGGCGATCTCTTTCGGCGTCTCGGCGCCGGCGCGGGCCCCTGTCTCCAGATCATCGATGCTGGCCTCGTACGGCGCGAGCACACTCAGCCATAGGGGCGCGTCCGCCCAGCGGGGATCGTCGGGGTCGGCGTCGTCCGCCTCGGCGTCGATATCATCGACGTCGCGTGCTGCGTCCAGCGACACCGGGCCGCTGTAGGCGTGGTACTGGCCGCCTTCCAGGTCGAGCGAAGAGGCCGGCCACCCCAGCTCCTGCAGGTAGTTCAGGATGGTCTTCAGCCAGGCGTCCGCGCGCAGCGTCGCGCTCGCGGCGGCCGGGATGGCGAGCCCGTGCAACACGTCGGTGTACGCGCCGCCGTTCGCGGCTTGCAGCCGACGGGCTTTCTGCGCGGCGGTGGGCTGGTTCTTGGGCATGATCGGCTCAGGTCCCCGGCGGTCCCCCACGCCGACCGCCGGATCGTCAGGTCCGAATCCGGGCAGCACCAACCTGCGCGGGACTCGAAAGCCCTTAAAACCGGGAATCGGTGTCGGCGAAGGCGTGGGACCTCATCGACGGCCCGGGGGCGTGCGCGGCTTGCCCTACCGCCCATCGTACGGCCCAGCTCAGGCTGGGCAGCTGGATACTGCCAGGGTGAAAGCAGAACGCACCTCCACGATCACCCTGGAGGGATCGCGACCCGATCCGGCGATTGAGCTGAGGGCAGCGCGATGATGAACGGCACTGGGAGCCCCTCCGGGGGCGACATGGGAGTGCCCCGAGCCGTCGTCGGCGGCAGTCACACGGTAGTTGCGGCCCGAACGCTGAGACATTTCGGGTGACCATTTAAGTAGACGAGCGACGGCTTCACGCAATTGGGCGTGAATTGTCATTGGGTTGCGCCACCATGTCTAAGTGCGCGTTGCGGGTGACATGTCTTGACTAATCTGGAGGGCACTCAAAAACTTTATGTATGGATATGTCCGGTGAACGCCGTTCGTGGTGTTTTCTGCGGTGACGGCTGCTGCGCCTGGCCACCGGCCCGGAGCCTTCCGCCGTCGCGGGCGCCTTCGGGATCATCACCGCGAGACGTGCTCGTTGCGCAGGTACCCGTGTTCTGGCGGCGGCGATGAATGGGGCGTCGTGCTGAGGCTCACACGCTTTCGGCTGTTGATCCAGCAGCGGCATCTTTCCTCCGCAACCTTCCTGATCCGTTTCGGCCGAGCTTCCTCGGAACTGGCCCGCCTGCATGACGAACCACGGCTGGCGAACCTGACGATCTCCAGCCGCACCTACGACCGCTGGATGACAGGGGACATCAAAGGTCTGCCGACACCCGATGTTTGCCGCGTTCTTGAGCACATGTTCGGTGTCACAGCGGAGGTGCTGTTCGCCACGGTCAACGCCGGCAGCACACCGCAGGGCGGTGCTGTGCCGTTCCCGCAGCCGGCCGACGGGAAACCGGCCCTGACCGGGGCTGATCTGTGGGACTCTCCGAACCGCATTCGGGCCCAGACCAGAGAGCTGTTCCCCGACCAAACAGAGGCGGCCGATATTGCCCTGGCTCAAGCGGCGATCGAACGCGTTGTGGAGCAGTATGAAGCGGTGGGGCCGGAGCGGCTCGGGCCGGAGGTCCGCGTTGTGCGCCGGATGCTCCACGGCCTATTGAGGGGGCGGCAGTCTCAGGCTGACAGGCAGCAGGTGTGCCGGCTCGCCGCGCGAGTCGCGGGGCTGCTGGGTTACATGGCGGTCAACACCGGGCACGAGGCCGCGTTCGCGTACTGCGAGGAGGCCGTGGCCCTTGCCCGGGAGGTGAACGACAACTCGACCATCGCGTGGGCTCTGGGCACGACCTCGTTGGGGTTGTACTACGCCGAGCGGTACGCAGAGGCCGACGCCGCCGCCGCCGCGGGTGTGGAGCTGGCGCCTTGGAGCCCGCAGGCGATTCGTCTGCTGGTCAATGGGCGGGCACGTGCTCTGGCCAGGCTCGGCGACCGAAGCGGCGCGGTGCGGGCGATCGGGCAGGCTTTGGAGCTGTCGGATCGGCAGCCCGGCGTGGTGAGCGGCTTGACGTCCTGCATCTCCTTTGAGCCGTACGGCATGGCCCGTACCTTGTCCAACGCGCTGACCGCGCATGTCTCGTTGTCTGACACCGCTCGTGCCTTGAAGTACGCCGATGCGGTCGACGCCCAGGTGAAGGCATCTGATTCTGCGTGGAGTAAGGCGCTGGTGCGGCTGGATGTGGCCAGTTCGGTACTTCAGGGCGCGGCTCCAGATGTTGAGCGCGCGATGCATCTGGGGCATGAGGCGTTGGATGCCGCTGCCGGCAAGCCGATCCAGTCGATTCTCAAACGTGCGCGGGAACTGCGCGTGCAGGCCTCCCGCTGGGACGGCCTGCCCCCGGTGCGCGAGTTCGAGGAGCGGCTAGGCTCCCTCACGACGAGCCGCTCTTCAGGGCGAGGAGCCAAGCAGCGCGCGGGCCCCTAGGCCCCGACCGGTGAGGACGGTACTGCGGCCGGACAGGCGGGCGTTCCCGGTGGATCCGCCGCCCGATCTGGTCGCCCCGCAGGTGATCGCCGCGCATGACTGGTCGGCTTTCCAGGCGCTGCCCCGCATGGCCGATCATTGGGACCGGCCGGGGTGGGAGGGGGGACGGGCGTTCTATTGGATGCTCACCTTCCCCGGCGAGGCAGAACTGATCGAAGAGGCTCTTGCCTGTCAGGCGGCCATCCAGGACGGGGGCTTTGACCTGGTGCCCGCTGACGGGCTGCACGTCACCATGCCCAAGGTCGCCGATGCTTCCCAGATGGACCGCGGCAAGCTGGCAAGCCTGGTGGCTGTGGCGGCCGAACGCGTTCCGGCGGCGTTCGATATGCAGGTGGGTCCGTTGACCGGGTCACCAGGCGCGCTGCGCTACAGCGTCGCCCCCTGGGAGCCGCTGGTCGAGCTGCACGCGGCGTTGGCGGAGGCGAACGCCCAGGCGCAGGCCCCGGGAGACGGCTCCACCGCGTCGTTTCGCCCGCATCTGGGCATCGCGTACAACGCGGAACCGCGTCCCACGGCGCCGGTGGTGGGGTGGGTGGCCGCGCTGCGTGAGCGGCCGCCGGTGCGTGTCACGGTGTCCCGGGTGGAGTTGGTGGAGTTGCGGCGTCAGTGCGCCGTCTACCGGTGGGACGTGATCGCGAGTCTGCCCCTTGCCGAGGCACCCAGGTCAAAGGCCGTTTCCGCTGATCGGAAACGGCCTTTTTGATCTTCTGGGTGACCAACTGAGTGACTAAGAGCCCGGCAGTAGGCCTACCGTGTTCGGCGGCTTGCTCCTGGCCGCCAGGGTGGGCACGAGCGCCCCGACTATGGAGTCCCCTACGTTCGGTAGTCACGGTTTCGAGTACGTCATTGCCGCGCTGCCGCACGGCTACGGCCATGAACGGGTTGCGGCCTTGGCAACTTGGATCGGAGGAAGCAGATGCCGCCATGGAGCATAGCCGCAGTTGCTCGCTTTCGATCTCCTGACGCGAATTCGTGGATCGGTGTAGTCGGACGTTTCTGCGTTCTCGCTGCGCTGGCCAACCCGGCCGCGGGTGCGATGACTAAATCAGGGGAAACAGTCTTGCTCTTTCATAAAGCGCCAGCCTCGCGGCATCAGGCCAGGTCAGCAGCTCGGCGCGTTTACGAGTCACGCAAATCCAGGAGTGGCCAACATCACATCCGGCACCCTTGACGGAATTTTCTTTATCAGCCGACAAAGCCAACGAAATTCTCGAGGCTAGACTCCGGTCGATATCAAAGACCCGGTAAGGAGACTGGATTGTCGACCAAAGATGGGTGCAGCTCCACCCCAGGGAGTGGTTGAGCTGGGCGTTTGCGGTCGGGCTGTCTGAGCGAGGAGTCGTTGTCTACCGTGTGAGCAGGCGCGCGAGGCGGTGGTGGCGATGGGCTCGTTGCCGGAGGAGTCGGCGCAGCGGGAGACGGCGGCTCGCCGGCACCCCATCGGCCGATTCCTACGTCAGGTCCTGGACCTCGAAGTCGCTGAACTCGGGTGGCGGACCAAGCCGAAGGTAATCGCCAATGCGGGACAGGCCGGTGCGCAGGTCGGACACGACCTGCTCTGGTGTGGCGTCGCCGAGATCGTAGGTGTGGTCGAAACCGAACCAGGACTCGGCTGTCGTCCGTCCTCGGGAAGTTCGCTCGGTGCGCGGCCCCGGCCCGAGGTCTCCAAAGAGGATCAGTTCTTGCAGGCTGGAGCTCTGCCACCAGGCCCGCCATTGGCGGGATCCGTTGACGGCCTGGACGAGTTGGTCTGATCTGCGCTGGTAGGAGCTATCGCGGGGCAGGCTGCCGCGGTCGTCGCTCCAGTAGACCCGCAGCCATGGCCGCTGCGGGTCGGAGTAGTTCGGGACGAAAGGCTCCGGCGGATCTTGGCGCTCGCCGTGCAGAGCCTTGCGGTAGGGCTCGAGGTGAGCGATGAACTCTGTCCAGGACTGGGGGTCGTAAGTTTCGGCGAGGTAGTTCTCCTGGGGCCGGGTGGCCAGGGCGAAGGCGGCAGCAGCCAGATCGCGCAGATCGTCATCGAGGGTGAACGGGTTACGGTCGAGCCAGTGATGGGCGACCTCGTCCGGCGCGATGCCCGAGATCTGAGCAGCGACCAGGCAACTGATCGCCAACGACGACTCGACGTAGCCCTCCTCCACGTACTCCTGGCTGTCCTCAAGGAACTCAGTAAGTGCCTCCGCCATCGCGGCAGCGACATCCTCCTGCTCTTCAAGATTGGCGATGGCATCTGACGCCTCATCGCTGTCAAACGGGCCTTCGAAGAGAGTCCAGTCGTCCACCATGCAGCCTTTCCGGAGATATGCGCCGGTCAGGCTATATGGTCTCACCAGCACAAGAGGCCCCGTCCGCTTGATCAACCCAGTCCCTCAAGGGGAGCCGCACCCACCAAAGATTTCACCGCGTCCCGCGGCCCGGCAGCCTGCTGCTACTCGGTGGACCGCCGGGCGCCAGCAAGTCCGCCGTCGCCGACGCCCTCGCCTCGGGTGCCGAGCGGCCGACGGTCCACCTGTACACGGACAGCCTCTACGTGTGGATCCGCTAGGCACGAGCCCTCCGGTGATCACTGAGCGTAGACAACTCAATGATCACTCAGGCTCGTGCCTGCCTCGCTTCCCCGGACAATCACCAAGCCACCCAATGCCCCTACTGCCGGGCTCTCTAAGCCTCCAGCCGTCCCTTGAAGATCCGAAGCGCCGGGTTCGATGGATGAACTCTGCACCAGATCCTCACAAGTGCTGCGCATCGCTCGCATACGTGTCTGCTTTGATGGCGCCGTGATCAAGTGGAGAATGCCGGAAGGTCGGGAGGTCTACTGGACGTTCGGATGCGGGCTCTCCGCGATCATCGCCATGGCGTGCGCCACGTTCGGGACCTTCTTCGATATCTACCTGGTGGCTAACGCGCAGGTCTACTGCCTGGGCGACCTGGGCGCGGGAGAGAACTTCGCCGGCACCTTCTGGTCCCTGAGCCGATTCGCGATCTTTCCGATCATCTCAGTACTGTCAGCGCTTGTCGCTCTGTCATTCCATCTGCTGGCCCGGCTGCCCTGGCTGGCCGGTCGCACATGGCCAGGCCTCATCCTGCTGGCTCTCACCGTTGCCGGTTCCATCGCCGGACCGATAGCGATGACTCTGTACGACGTGGCCACGGAGGGCACCCCAGGCGATTGCGTTCTACCGTGGTGGCCTTCATGGCTTCCCTCATAACACCACAAGCCCTGCAACCCGCGAACGGCACCTATCCGCGCAGGAACCGCGATAGCACCGATACGGCTCCGGGAAATGATCACACTGAGGACAAGAAGCGATCTTCCAGACACCCGCTCCATCCCAGGTCAAACACACTCGTGAACAGCCCGAGGCCGGCACCGGGCCGCCGGCGCCGGCTGTGCCGGTCAGATGATGCCGAGTTTGTCCAGCGCATGCAGGCAGTCGGTGAACCGGTCGGGGCGCATGCGCTTGGCGGCTGCTTCGGCGGGGGATTCCTGGGCGGCGCCGTGCTGCCACCAGACCTGGCCCGTGGCGCGGTCGGTGACCAGGAAGCGGTCCTTGACGGCGGGTCCTCGCACGATGAGGGAGACGGTGCCGGGCTGGGCGACCGCGGCGTGGACCATGGTGTGGTGCAGGGTGTAGCCGTCACCGGTGCGCTCGGTGCGCACCAACTTGGGATGGAGCTCCGAGACGTCGGTGGTCTCGTCGAAGCCTTCCTCGGTGCCGTAGAGGGTGTGGGTGTAGCTGCCCGACAACAGCCGGGCGGAGTAGGTCCAGCGGTGGTTGTGCGGCCGGTCGTAGTGGTCCGGGCCGAACAGATGCACGCGGACGCGGAACCCGGATGGGTCGTCGTGCAGGACGAGCTTGTCGAGGATGTCGTAGTGCTCGCACAGCTGCTGCAGATGAGGATCGCCGCTGATGGCCTCGACGGCGGCGCGTAGCGCGGCGGGGTCGGCTGCGAGTGTGGCGAGCATGCCTGCGGCGCTGGTTTCGACTCGGGTGGTGTCGTTCCAGTCCACGGCGCGCAGGGCGGGGGCGTGGTCGTCGATCACGGTCATGCCGATACTCCTGACGGTGGAAGTACGTCGCCGGGACGGCCGGGGTGGCTGCCCGGTGGGGCGCAGTGCGCGGTGCCGGTGCGGCAGGCGTGGTGCAGGGCCGTGGGGATGTCATGGCCGGCCAGGTAGGAGGCGGCGAATCCGGCGGAGAACGCGGCTCCGGCTCCGTGGGTGTGTGCGATCGGGCCCTCACCGGCCGGGGCGCGGTAGCGTGCGCCGGGCTGGTGGGCGATCGCGCCTTGGCTTCCGAGGGTGACCAGGACAACGGCGGGGGTCAACCGGGCGGCGAGGTCGTCGGCCACCTCGTCGGCCAGGTACGCCTGGTGCTCGGGCAGGCTGGTCTGAACGACGGCGGGGTGTGCGTGGGAGGCGGCGCGCTGGATGCCGGGGTGCAGCGGGTCACCGCCGAGGTTCAGCATCAGCGGGACGCCCGCGTGGGCGGCCGCGGTGATGGCTCGGGCGGCGTCGGTGGTGAGCACCTGGTAGCAGTCGATGTAGGCGAGCTTGGCGCGGGTCAGCGCGGTGAGGTCGGCGTCGGCCAGGCCGATGTAGGCCTGGGTGAGGTGAGCGAGCCAGGTGCGGGTGCGGGCCTGGTCGGTGACCACCGTCAGCTCGGAGGTGGTGGTGCGGGCCCGCAGGGACAGCCGGTGTTGTACGCCGGCGGTGTCCAGCCGCGATAGCAGAGCCGATCCGGTCGTGTCGGCGCCGACGTGGTTGGCGCTGAGCGCGGTGCGCAGCCCGAGTTTGCGGGCGGTGATGGCGGTGATCGGCCCGTCGCCGGCCAGGGAGTGGGTGACAGTTGACCGCAGTTGCTCGCCGAGTGTGACCGCGGACCTGTTCCAGCGAAGTCGTTGTTCATGAGTTTTGACCGCACAATATGCCTTATGGTGACATGCCGGATGCGCTTCGTGATGAGAGAGCGCACCCCGCCTACGGCCTGGACGCACTCCGCGCCGACCTGGACCGCTTCACCTTCCTCCTCGGCGGCAGCGACGGCGAGCGCCTCTTCGAGCCCGCCAGAATGAAGCCATGAGTTCCGCAGCACCCCGGACCGGGCAGATCCTCTTCCTCAACGGGACATCCAGCTCGGGTAAATCGGGCATCGCCGAGCAGCTCCTGCTCGTCCTGGACCGCCCCTTCTTCCACATGCCCGTCGATGCGATCAACGCAATGCGCGCCCGCCAGCGCACGCTGGAGCTGGACCCCGGCGAACTGGCCACCGTCCTGGCCCGGACCCGGGCCGGCTTCCACCGTGCGGTCGCGGGCATGGCCCAAGCCGGCAACGACCTCGTCGTCGACCACGTCCTCAGCGAGCAGTGGCGCCTGCTGGACTGCCTCACCGTCCTCAGCGGCCTAGACGTCGTCTTCATCGGCGTCCGCTGCTCAGAACAGGAACTGGCACGGCGGGAGAAAACACGCGGCGACCGGCAGCCCGGGCAGGCAGCAGCGCAGCTCCGGCAGGTCCACTCCTACGGCAGCTACGACATCGAATGCGACACCACCACCGCCAGCCCCCGTGACTGCGCCCTGACCATCAAGCAGTCCCTCGGCCACCTCCCGACCCCGCGAGCCTTCGACCGCCTCAGATCCGCACTCCTTGGTTGACCAGTACAGAGGCTGAAACGCCTGGCCCCGGACCGACACCTCTGCCAGACTGCGGTCAATTCCAGCGAACAAAAATCACGGTCCCAGCCGTCCAAGTGCGGTCGGAAGGCACGAACCACTGCGGTCGGTTCTCGCGAACAAAATCAAGAGGGTCTCCTTTTCGCTCCTGGCCAAGGAGCTCGACCGTCTCACCACGCGGATGTACCGGGTGATGGGCCGCGACGTCATCATCCTCGACCGGCCCGACGACGAGGACCTCCTCAGGCACTGGGTCGACCAGGGGCGCGTCGTCGCGCACCACCCGCGCGACGCGGAGTACATGACCCCAGCCGAGGCCCGCGCACACGCCGCGAACTACGCGGCGGCCGCCGACCTCGCAGACGCCGAACCCGCACCCGACCCCGCCGAGGTCCAGCGCATAGCCGGGATCATCGCCGAGGCAGAACGGGACCTGCGGAACTCCTACGCCGAAGACGCCCCGAGGTCATCGCCCGCGCGTCATCGCCGCCGACTACCGCAAGGAGATCGATCATGAGTGACCTGACCCGCGCGCTGGCCAGCATCGCCGGCGACCTTGCCGAGCACGACCAGCTCACCACCGAGCTCGGCGAAGAGGCCTCCGACTACGTCGAGGTGAAACGCGCCGACCTCGACACCCTCGTGGCGGCTGCGGGACATGGCGAAGGGACGACGCGGCCCTCCCTGGAAACGCGAGCCCCACTGATGCCCCGCGCCGAACCGTCCCGGAACCGCACCCCGCTCCCCGACCGGCGGCCGCGCGGCTCCTCAGCCGCGAAGCGGGAGGCACGCTGATGCCGATCGCTGTGGTGTTCCTGATCGCGTTGTGGGTCGCGTGCATGTACTTCGGGTTTCTCTACGTGTGCCCGGTCGTGGGCGTGCTGACCTTGGTGGCGGCCACGCTGGTGGGGGCCGGCCAGTACTTCCTGCGTGCCGGGCGGGTGCTGCTGCCGGCCACGGCGGATGGACCCTCTGCGGCGGTCCCCGGAGGGGCAGGGGCGAAACGGGACCCCGCCTACCGGCACTACGGTCCTGGGCACGGTGACGCGGCGGCTCATGACCAACGTCCAGGGCTTCTTCCTGCTCCCCGTCTGGCTCGCCGTCGTGGCCCGGGGTCACGCTGGCCGTGATCCCGCTCGCGGCCGAAGGGCTGGCGTTCACCTCCGCGTACGCGCTGGTGGTCGCGGCCGGGACGCCCGCGTGGGTCGTCTGCGCGCTGCTGCTGCTCGGCCTGGAGCAGGTCTTCATGCCGTCACCTGCGGCTCCGGCACCATGACGGCAGGCGTCGACTTCTGGGTCGAACGGCACCGCGGCACCCCCGCCGTCGAGCGCACATTCCAGGTGTTCGGCACCGGGCAACCGATCCCCGCAACGGCGATCCACCGCAGCACAGCCGCTCGCGACCCGCACGGCCTGGTCTGGCACCTCTACCAACTGGGTCCGGATCGTGTCTGACCAGCTGTGGAAAATGATCACTGTCTAGAGGCGATTGTATCCACTCGTCGCTCATCGCTGCGGTACCGGAGCTTCTGCAGTGCCGTTGTGAGGATCCGCGCAGCGGCGATCCCCACAACGCTACCGATCACGTTGAAGGTGAAGTCGGTCGTGCTGCAGACCCTGTCCGAAAACATCTGAAGCGCTTCGATCACGGCGGAACCTGCTGCGAGTCCCAATGCCAGCACGACGGGTCGGCGAAACACTAAATACCCAAAGAAAGCTGGCGGCACGTAAAGCGCGGTGTTCAGATAGTTTTGAGGATCCCATAGATTCGCCATCCCGAACAGGCCGTGCACTTCACAAAAAAGGAACCCATAGTAGTTGATGCGATACGGGAGGGTTGCAGCAAGTACGCCGGCACCCCCCAAGAAAAATATGAAGGAAACACCCCTGCCGGCCCCTGTGCGCCGAGCAAGCCATCTGGATGCCGGTATTGAGGCGATAACTAATGCGACCAGAATGCTTGCAACGGGAATCAAGAGAGTCATATTAGACAGAAGTACCTGTATAGGCACGGGTATATTTATCACAAGACTTCTTTCATACAGTTTGCAGTGCGCGATGCTACTCATCGCGCACTGCAAAGATTACCGGTCGTGAAGTCTAACAGGATCCCCATACTGATGTAACGTACTGGAAGCCGGTTGCCGTGTTGAGCATCACGCCGTGGTAGCACCCCGGCGAACGGTCAACCCAGAGCGATTCGACAGCGGTGTTTCCAGACGAAACCGTCTGCGTTGACCCATAGGTAGCACTTTCGGCACCTGCACCACTAGAGTTGGTCTTCTGATAGCCCAACTTGATTGTCGTAGAGCTCCCCGAGGTCTTCTGGTACTCCAGGTTGACGAGTTTGAGATTTCCGCTGCCCATGCAGAAGCCGGCGCGAAGTGTGCCGTTCTGGATTGCTCCAGAGGCGGTCCCCATGTGGACGTACGGGGAGCAGCTGCTGACATCTGCATTTGCGGCCGACGATAAGACTCCCAGGCCGATGCTTACGAGCAGGAATGTTACTAGTATAGACATGCCTCGGGTGATCGATTTCATGCTGGATCCTCTCCGGTTGCTTAACCTGCCGCTTTTGATGTGTCCAGGAATGCAGAATGACTGTCATTCGGTGCAGCGATTCGACATCCCCCGACAGGCTGAATGCTTGACAATGAGATCAAATCATCCGGCAATAGGAGAGTAAATGTGAATTGAGTCACATAATTTATATCAGTCGCATTGATCATATATGGCCATGCATATTTTTCATATTGCACTTTGATCACTCAGGTATCAGATGCAACTGCAGCATCGTTAGCAAATCTTTGTCGATGAAGATTGAGCCGTCGCCGAATTGAAGGACTGCGGCCGTTGCTGTCCTCCGGGTATGTTTGGCCATATGCCGCTGGTTCTTTGCGGCGTTCGAATCCACCCGTAGCATCTCGTCGATGACGCCTGTATGGATCTAGCCGAATGTTGCGAGGCGGCGACTCCTCGGAGTCGGCCAGTCACCAGTCAGCGCTTTGGTTCCCGTGCGGTGGCTGACCTGGAGCTTGCGCTCGATCGCTCGGCACGACAACCCGCACGTAATTCGCGACGGATCGACGCGTAAGCCCGACCTTGTCAGTCTGCGACGCCATGACGCCCGCCTCGCGCGCAGTAGCGGCGCTGTACTCCAGCCGTAACGAAATCAGTGGTACTCAATCTCATCAACATTTGCGCACACTAGACCGCAGATGGACACCACCGACCTACAAACGCTGCCAATCTCGTCGTCACGGCCAATGCCCGGCCGCGGCCGGAATCGCCATCGGCGTTCTGCTCAGCATCCGCGCCCACCGGCGCCAGCAGTCACGTAAGCCGGCCCCGGCCTTCCGGCTGGCACGCCGACTCCAGGAGGAAGCATGAGCGGGACCAAGCACTCCACACCGGAGTTCCGCGCCATCACAGACGAGCTGACAATCCTGCGCTGCCAGGTCGGCTCCAGCGTCCACGGCACCACCATCGCCGGCACCGACGACCGCGACGAGATGAGCATCTGCGTCGAGCCTGCCGAATACGTGATCGGGCTCACCGGCTACGGGCTGGGCCTCGAACACTTCGACCAGTACGTTTTCCGAACCCAACCGGAGGGAGCGCGTTCCGGGCCAGGCGACCTGGACCTCACGATCTACTCCCTACGCAAATGGATGCGCCTGGCCGTGACCGGAAACCCCACCGTGCTGCTGCCGCTGTTCGTCCCGCCCGAGGAGATCGTCACCATCACCCCGCTGGGCGAGGACCTGCGCGGCCAAGCCGACGTGATCCTTTCCCGCCGCGCCGGCGACCGGTTCTTCGGCTACCTCCGCGCCCAGTGGGACCGCATGGTGGAACACCCCAACGGGACCCGCACCAACCGGCCCGAGCTGATCCAGCAGTACGGGTACGACACGAAATATGCCGGCCACATGATCCGCCTCGGAGCCCAGGGCATCGAGCTCCTGCAGACCGGGCGCATCACGCTGCCCATGCCGGAACCCTGGCGATCCATGATCGTGGACATCCGGCTGGGCAAGTACACCAAGGTCGCGGTCCGAGAACGAACTCGAGAAGCTCATCCCCACCTGCGACCTGCCCGACGAGCCCGACATGCATCGCGTCAACCGATGGCTCGTCACGCTTACCAGGGCGCGTGGACGCCTTGAAGTCCAGGAGAATCAGGGAATGGACAAGGAACAAGCCAAGCTCATCGAATGGGCTCGCAAGGAATCCGCAAGGCTGAAGGACTGGGCCTTAACGAACACCAACGTCGTCAAGGCGCCCATAGTACGACCGATAGCAGCGGGAGTCTTGGAGTTCCTGCGCCGTCATGCTCCTGGCACCCAGTTCTTAGAATCAGCCGAAAATGTGTTCCGTACCGACAGCAACATGTACGCCAACGCAGCTATCACCGGAATGGCCACGATTCTCGACCTATGGATCGAATTCGTCGAGAGCGGTATGGCCGACATCCAGCCATTCGTGGTAAGTGCCCGCCTGGAAGCTGCGACGGACCTGATGGAACAGGTCCAACAGCTCCTGAACGACGGCAGGAACATCCATCCCGCCGCGCCGATCACGCTGGCCGGCGCTGCTCTTGAGGAGTTCCTTCGCTCCCTCGTGGCGGCGACCAGCGTGACCGTAACGGGCAAGCTCGGGATCAACGCCTACGCTGGCGCCCTTCGAGCAGGTAACCACATCAGCGCCCAAGACATGAAGGACATCACGCTGTGGACCTCGGTGCCGGTGTCGGCGGCGGGGTAGCGATCCACCGCCAGCACCCGGGCGCCGGCGAGATAGCTGAAGCACGCGAGGTCCACGGCGTCGTCCATGCTCAGGCCCAGCCGCGCTCAGAGTAGGTGAGGTCCTTGCGGTAGTGGGCCAGGGCCTACCCACGCCGGGTCGGTGGGCGGCATCAGCAGTCCGGTCGTCTCGATCCTGGCCGCTGCTCGTGTTTGGGGCCGCAACTCCGCCAGCCTGCGGCGGGTGCCACGGTCGACGTGATGGCCGTCGAGTGCGGCACGATCTCCGTCAGCGATGGTGCGGGCGATCGTCGCGGCGGACAGGGCCGCGATGACCATCCGCTGGTCGGCGTCCGACGTCGCCGTCAGCACGGCCAGGGCCACGCGGGAGTCCGCGATGAACACCCGCTCTGCGGCCGCCATCGCCTCGGGGCTGCCGCCGTAGCGTTCAATCTCCTGATCGTAGGGCTCGACGGACAAGCCGCTCGCGAGACGGTCCCCGATGAGATCGGCGACCAGAGCGGACATCGCGGGCAGGACACGACCGCCGAGATCGACGGGGTCTGTGTGGTGGAATCGGACCCGCAGATGAGGACCGGTGTGATCGGCGTACCGCAACCAGAACCACTGCGTGTGAAGGCCCTCAGCGAGGGTGCCCACGCGGGTGAGTACCTCGTCCTGGCAGGTCGCGGGGGTGCTGATCATGAGGGAGAGCCAGTCGCTACCGGGCAAGCGGAGTCCCTCGCCCGGTCGTCGCACCGGCCTGGCGGTGGTGGAGGGCCGGAGCGCCGGGGTGGCGGGTGCCTGCGCGCTGGCGAGTGAGACCACGAGCTCCAGGGCGTGCTGCCCGGTCGGCCCTGCCACCACGCCTTGAACGGCGCCCGGTCCGCCTGGCTGTTCGGTGACGGCGTTCATGCCTCGCCTGACGTGGCGGCGCAACAGTGCCCGGTCGTCGGCTCGTCGCAGGTCCACAGGCGGTGCCCGGTCGTGATCCTGGACGACGACGACATCCGGCGGGGCCGGGACGGTCGTCGTCCGCCACTCCTCCAAGGCGGCGTCCCAGCCAGTCGAGCGGTGAGCGGCACCGGTCACTGAAGCCGGCATGACCCATCGGGCCGGGGTGAGGATCGTGGTCCGGTAACGGACACGCGGCTGAAACGGCGTGCTCGCCAATGGTCCCCATGACCATGTCCGCCAAGGGCGGCATCCGTGGTGCCCGAGCATCCGCAACAACTGAGCGATCGGCGGGAGCAGGTGAGGCGACAGGCGCGAGTACAGCACCCGATGATCGGCTGGTCCAGGCCGGCCGACCACAGCAACAGACGCTGCCCGTCGGAGACCAGCAGCAGATCATCCACCTTCAGGTCTTCAGGGCGTACCGGAACACCGAGAGGGATCCGGTGCTTCGCGAAGCCGGTCGCAGGAGCCAGCGTCGCTCCGGATGGCGTGCGCGCTGCCACCACCAGTTCCGCGACCACCGTGTCCCGATCCTGGTAGTCCGCCTCCCGCAGGCCAGGCAGGAGTGAGGCGAACCGGCCGGACGACGATCCCGCGTCCTGGGTGTGACCGCCGGGGCATACTGCCAGACGCAGGCGTCCGGAGGCTGCGGCTTCGGGCGAGTCGGCGATCACCCGCACATAGGCTTCGGCGGTCGGTGGTGGCAAAGCGTCGTCGCTTCCGTTGGCCGCTGCCAACGCCTCCACCGTCGCCTCGTCCAGCTCCACCTCAACGCGGCGCTGCTCGATCGCGGAGGCGATCAACGAGGCCAGTACGGTCATCGACTCCGTCTGCGTCGCCGGTTCGGTGTCCGTCACCTCGGCACCGATCCCGACGACGGGGTCGACCGCGTCGACCAACCAGACGAACCGGTGCCGCCCGTACCGGGCCACGAACCGGTCGTGGTAGCCGGCCAGTGGGTCTGAGTGGCTGCCGATCCGCCACAGGACTCCCGCGGCGTCGGCGGCCTGTTCCGCCAGTCTCACCGGCAGGACCAAATGGGCGTCGACGGCCACGTCGACACAGAACGGCCGCTCGTGGACGAGTACCCGGTCGGCGACGGCCCGCGCGGCCGCCAGCGCCTTTCGCCGCTCGGGTACGCCCGGCGGGAACGTGTCGGCGTCGGCGAGGTGCTGACGGATCAGTGTCAGCTCGTCCCGCAGGGCGCTGCGCAAGGGGAGTTTCCGCAACAGGTGCCCCAGCGGGTCGTCGCTGCCGCAGTCCGGGAGCAGGTCGGTCAGCAGGAACCCGCGCCGCACGAGCTCCAGGACCACGCTGCGGGCCGATGGTTCGGGCGCTTCGGGCCAGGTGCGGGTGACGGCGTCGAGTACCTCGCTCCACTGCGCCCCGCGCGTGCACACCTTCATGATCAGGGTGGTGGCGTCGGTCGCGCGGACGGTGACCCGCCGCACCCCGACCGTCCCCGGTTCCGCCTGCCGTTCATGTTCCAGCCGTTCGCCCCGCCGCACCACCATGTTGTTGGCGGACAGGGTGAGCGGCGGCAGAACGTCTGGGTCGTCGAGAGCGCGGGCGGACACTGCGGCGAGCCATCCGGGGTCGGGGACGCTGCGGGCCCGATGCTCACCCCCCATGGTCAAACCGCGCAGACCGCCACGTTCGGAGAAGGGCGCGGAGGCGACACCGGCGAATACGCCATGTGGTGTGGGCCGTGACCGCGCCCGGAGCGTGTAGCTCCGCATGGTCGCGGCACCGCGGCCGTCCCGCAGTTGCTCAAAGGCTCCGGTGACGATCGTGTCCGCTTGCCTGGACGCCAGGAACATCCCCTCGCGGACCAGCGGATCAACCGGTTCCGCCCCCACACCCGTCTCACCGGGGAAGGTCAGCGGAAGGAGCGGGACCCGCGCCAATGCCGGGGCGGCGGGGAAGGGAACGAAGACACGACGTGCCACACCCGACTCCTCACACCATCCAACAGCACCTCCGCATGCCCGCTCAGGAAAGTGGTGCGCAGCCCATGCAGCTCTGGGTGCAGGTGTCGCTGGTGCAGTCCTCGGAGTCCATGCCGCTGGGGAGTTCGTGAAGCGGTCCTACCTGGGCGTCCAGGTCGAACAGGTCGAACAGGTCGGCGATCACATCGGCTGGAGACTCGACATGGCTCATAGCCAGGACGATACGCCGCCGTGTGCGGCATGTCTCAAGATTTCCCCGAAGGCGGGAACGCGCCCATCAAGCCGGGGCCGTGATGACGAACACCCTGCTGTGCCGCTTATCGGCCACGACCATAGCCGGTACGTCGGTACTCCCCACGGGATGGACCTCGATCCGCAGACCGGCCAGCGCGCCGCGGGCCTGACCCCACGCCCGAACCCGGTCGGCCATCTCACCGGCGAGCCGTTCCCCGCCAGGCCCGTACGCGCACACCCCCAACTCCACCATGGCCTCGTCGGTGCCGCTGCCGGCAGGGCGACGGATCAGGTACGCGTGTCGGTGGTGTAGCAGCCCATGCTGCCCCACGTGTAGATCGGCGCCACCAGCCCCGCCTCCAAGGCGCGGGTGAGCACGATGATCCGGCAGACCGCCGCCGACGCACCGGCCAACCAGAAATCCAGATGGTCGAACGGCTTCCACGGCACCACGACCTGCGACCAGACCAGGACCGGCGAGACACCCAGAGCGGACCCGAGCGCATCCACCTCGACCGGCTGCCCATCGTCGACACGGATTCTCACCCCGCTGTCGACAGGCAACTCCACGTTGCGTTCCTCGACCGCTCCCGGCCCCCGCATGGGCATGAACCCGCACTCCTCGATCGACACGCTGCGCCACACGTCGCCGTCGAGCTCCAACGCCACCGACCGGGTCACCCCCCGGATCCGCAACGGGACGACCAGCCGGCCACCCGGCGCCAACTGCTCCCGCCACGCCGACGGCACATCCCACGCCCCCGCCGTCACGATGATCCGGTCATAAGGTGCGCCCTGCGGGTAGCCGTCCTCGCCGTCGCCGTGGACAACCCACACGGACTCATAGCCCGCAGCCGCCAGACCGCGTCGGGCTCCCGCCACGATGTCCGCCCCGATGTCGACCGTGGTCACCTGACCGAACGGGCCGGCAAGCGCTGCCAGGCACGCCGCGTTGTAGCCGGTGCCCGCGCCGATCTCCAACACCCGATGCCCCGGCTGGACATCCAGCTGCTCCAGCATCGCCGCGACCACGCCCGGACCGGACGCGGAGCTGATCGCGATCCCATCCGCGTCCCGGTGCGTGACCACCGACTCCGGCCCGTAAGCCCGCTCCAGGGAGGCCTCAGGCACGAACAGGTGCCTTGGCACGGAACGCATCGCGGCCTCGACCGACGCCGTACGGACGCCTCCCCAGCTCAGCAACGTGTCGACCATCGCGCTGCGTAGGACATCGGCGGAACCGCTCGAGACAGTCGAAGTCGTAGGGATTCCCATCCTGCCAGCGTATTGCTCGAAGACTGGGCCGCGAGGCCCTTCCGGGGTGGCGGTCATGGCGGTGTAGATGGCCCCCGGACGCCGATGCGTCCACCCTGCTGTGCTAGACGTGCAGGGTCACTCAGACATCAGAGCCATGAAAGCATCTGTGCCTTCAAGACTGAGCAAGACGCGAAGGGCGCCAGCTTTGCGGAGGTCTTCTGCGGAGCTGCGGCCCGACGCCACCGCAATAGCCGGCACACCCATCTCCAGCGCGGCCTCGACATCGGCAGGGCTGTCGCCGATCAGCACAGCATCTGTCGCAGAGACCGGTTCACCGAATGCCGATGTCGCCCGTGTCAACGCAATCCGAACCAGCCCGGCGCGCTCGTCATTATCCTCACCAAACGCGCCGATATCCCACCGAATATGGCGGTCCAGGTCGAATGTTTTGAGCTTGATCTCAGCGACGCGACGGACATTGCCAGTCAGAACCGTTTGGACGACACCGGGTACTGCGGCGAGGGCATTGAGAGCAGCGCCCGCTCCTGGCAGCGCATGTCCGCGTTGCCGCAGCTCATCTCCCCGTTCGATGTGCGCTTCAGCAAGCGCCTCAGCGAACCGCTCGAAGTCGTGTCGGTTGGTCGTCAGGCCGTGCAACTTCGCTGTCTCCCGGAAGATCACCGCCTCGGTGATGCCGTCGATTTTCGCCTGTTGCTGCATCGGCAGGCCGGTGACTTTCTCGAATGCCTGAGCAGACAAAGCGCGACCCACTCCCCGGGTATCGACGAGAGTGTGGTCGATGTCCCAAAGCACAATCCGGCGAGCCGGCATGTTCCCCTACACTCGTCAGCTGACGTGCTACAAACTGTCACACACAAGCCACGACTAGGCCATGCTGTGGTCGGCCTGGTCCTAGCTCAACGCATCGACCAGGAGAGGTGCCGCAATGGGGTTGCCCGAGCTCCCCGTGGGTGAACGGGTTCGCTACTGGCGCGAGAAGAAGCGGCGTAAGCAAGCTGCGGTCGCCGGGCTCTGCGGCATCAGCGAGGAGTACCTGTCTCAGATCGAGCGCGGCTTGAAGGTGCCGTCGCTGCCGGTGCTGCCGCACCACGCGCAGGCGAAAGTGTCGGTCAGGATGTTGTGTGGCGTGCTCGAGAGGGTCTTGTTGGTGCTGGACACCCGGGGTGCTCCTTGCTGAGAAGTCTGTAATGACAGCAAGAGCAGGCCGAGCGACCTCGACGAAGACGCCCACCCCATACGCCGCGACATGAGTGCCGGCATGGGGGTGTGGGCTGGGTCAGGGCACCGGAAAAATCACGTCCGGTCACCGTCCAGGAGGGACGGCATCAAGGAGACGGACGGCTAGGCGGTGCAGCGAGGCGCGCTCGGCGCTGGCCGGAACACAAAATCTCTTTTCTAGGGCACAGCAGGCCCAGAGCAGACCGAAGGAACTCCGCCAGAGTAACAACAGCTCCCAGGTGGGTGCCAACGGATTCAGGCTCTCGAAGACTTCAGCGAAAGGGCAGCGTCTTCCCCGGCGCTGCCGCCTGCTGCTGGAAGGGGACCGGTCAGTCCACCTTCTCTACGTCGTCCTGCCCGTTGGTGGGTGGACGCAGCGGCCGGAGTCCCTGGCTGGGGGCCGACGGGGTGATGGCGTAGCGGCCCAGGCAGTTGAGGTGGGCGTGACCGAGGGGGGACAGGCGTGCTGACCAGCACACCAGCCCCTGGAGGCGCGGTTGTACGGCTGTGCCCTCTCCCAGTCCGGCTCGAGTTCGCCGTCGGGGTCGCGGCGATGGCCGCGGAGATGGAACGCGAGACGCAGCACTCACGAACCCGCACAGTTTCAAGATCAAGATTGCCGATCTATAGACAGCGCCCATCAGCCACGGTGACGGTGCGCCGGTCAAACTGTAAAATTTAATGGCAGGTGACCAGCGTTGTTCCATTAGCGCAGGGAGATCTATTTCATGCTAAGCAACGAAGTGCCAGGTCTGAAGATACGCTTTGAGCACCATCCCAAGTGCGCTGTCCTGCATCTGAGCGGTGAACTCGGCCAGGATTCGCCAGCTCGACTTCGAGACGAAATCGTCTCGGCCATAGATGGACTCTCTCCTCCACTGCTCGTCCTTAACATTGAAAAGTAAGCTCTTACGACGAGGCGGGGGCTTAGCGCTATTATCGCTGCGGTGAAGCGGCTGAACCGTCACGAGGGGCGCCTATTAATAGCTGCGACACCGTCCGATATCATGCGCTCTTTTGAGCGGCACAATCTAGTACAACAATTAGAGCTGCGTGACAGCGTCGACCAAGCTGTCAGGGAACTCGAAGGCCTGTAGTTCTCTAATCTAAGAGCATTAGCGAAAGCCTGCTACTTAACGACTTTCGGGACTATCTTCTCCCCTAGTCGCCAACCACAAGCGACGTAGCTCCCCCCGCCATCCAAGTACAGATCCCATACCCATCCCACCCAACCACTTTCCCTGTGCTGTACGTAGCTCCACGTGTTTCCTGACTCGTTCTCGACGTAGCAGCCAAGGAGGAAGTGGGAGGGGGCGTTAGTGGTGTAAATGGTTGTACAGCTACCATGAGGCCAGCACGCGCCGAGGACCAGCAGGAGCCACCAGCGACCGGCGATCGCCGGTGAAGAGGAGAAGATTCGTGCGGCGGCGGGGGAGTCGATAGGGTGCCAGGTCACGACCGCACCCGGTTCAACACAGGCTGGTCAGGGCTCTGCCGCAGCTCGTGGCACCTCCACAGCTGCCATGCCGACACTGCCTGCCCGGGTCATGGGACACGCGGCCATCTTCACGGCCGGGCAGTCGGGCCCCGGTCGACGGGTCAGGAGGAACGAGTGGCACAGATCATCGCCGAGGTCTCACGGACGTTCAACGAGTTTCTGCTCTTGCCGAACCGGACCCGGACCGACTGCTCGCCAGCGACGGTCGACCTGTCCACGCCCCTGGTGCGGCACGTCGTGGGCGAGCAGTCGGCGATCGAACTGGGCTCCCCGTTCACGTCCGCCATCATGCAGGCTGTCAGCACACCGGAACTCGCGATCGCGCTCGCGCGCAACGGCGGACTGAGCTTCCTGCACCACAACCAGTCGATCCAGGACCAGGCCGCAGCCGTTCGCCAGGTGAAGAACTTCAAGGCGGGGTTCGTCACCAGCGACACCAACGTCCGCCCGGACGACAGCCTGAGCCACCTGGTCGCCATCATGCAACGCACCGGTCACAGCACCGCCGCGGTCACCCACGACGGCACCGCCACCGGCCGGCTGCTCGGCCTGGTGACCTCCCGCGACTTCCATCCCCAGCGTCACGACCTCGACGGACCGGTGAGCGGTCGGATGACCGCCATCGCCGATCTGCCCCACGCCGGTGCCGACACCACGCTCTCTGAGGCCAACGCACGGCTGTGGGACCAGCGGCTCGACTGCCTCCCGGTGCTGAACACCGAGGGCCATCTGTAGCATCTGGTGTTCCGGTCCGACTACGCGGACAACAAGCGCTTCCCGAACCAGGCCGTGGACACCGCCAAGCGCCTGCGCGTGGGCGCGGGCATCAACACCCACGACTACCAAGAGCGCGTCCCCGCCCTGCTGGAGGCGGGCGCGGACGCGCTGTGCTTCGACTCCTCCGATGGCTACAGCGACTGGCAAGCGCAAGCCCTCACCTGGGTGAAGAAGCACTACCCGGAGATCCCGGCCGGCGGTGGCAATGTGGTCGACGGTGAAGCCTTCACCTTCCTTGCCGAGGCCGGCGCGGACTTCGTCAAGGGCGGCGTGGGCGGCGGCTCCATCTGCATCACCCGCGACCAGAAGGGCATCGGCCGCGGCCAGGCCACTGCGGTGCTGGACGTCGCCGCGGCCCGGGACGCCTTTCGCGATCGCACTGGCGAGTACGTGCCGATCTGCTCCGACGGTGGACTGGTACACGACTACCACGTGGCCCTGGCGCTGGCGATGGGAGCAGACTTCGTCATGATGGGGCGTTACTTCGCCCGCTTCGACCAGGCGGCCGGCGCGAAGCTCCCCACCCGCGACGGCTTCGTGAAGGAGTACTGGGGCGAGGGCTCGAACCGTGCCCGCAACTGGCAGCGCTACGGCCAGGGCAGCCAGGGACTGATCTTCGAGGAAGGCGTCGACGGCTACGTCCCCTACGCCGGCGACCTCAATGAAGGGCTCGCCGTGACCATCGCCAAACTCAAGACCACGATGGTGTCTTGCGGCTCGGTCACACTTCCGGAATTCCAGTCCACAGCCCGGCTGACCCTGGTCTCCGACCAGAGCTTCCAGGAGAGCCACGCCAACGTCACCCTGCGGGACACCCCGGCGACCGTCGCCTGAGAGGCTGCCAAGAGCCACGGACTACTGGCCGGAGGGGGAATAATGCACAGTCGGAATAACCCCTCCCGCCAGTAGTCAAACACCTCACCCGCGGTTGCCTGAGCACCGCCGCCGACGAACGCGGCCGCACCTACCGGCGCCGGCTGACCAGCTTGGCATTCAAGGGCGAGAGCGAGGTCCGCGGCGTCCAAGCCACCTGGGTCGTTGGCCAGCCGGTCGAGACCGCCGTCCGCGTCCTGGAACGGCTGGCCAGACCCGACAACGACGTCCTGTTCTCGGTGCTGTCCAGCTCGATGCATCAAAACCGTGTCGATCCTCAGCGGTCCAAGACCAGCACCCAGACCATCAGGGACATCCACGAGTTCATCGACTGGATCAACGACTACTGCGCCACCCACGGCCTCACCGACATCATCCCGCTCGTCCGCGGGCAACGCTGGAGGGTCAACGCCCGCCAGTTCCGGCGCACTTTGGCCTGGTTCATCGCGCGCCGCCCCGGCGGCAGCATCGCCGGCGCCATCGCCTACCGGCACTTGAGCGTCCAGATGTTCGAGGGCTACAGCGGAACCTCCGAATCAGGATTCCGGCCAGAGGTCGAAGCAGAACAGGCCATGGCCCGCGGCGAAAAGCTTCTCGATCTGGTCAGCACCACCGAGCACCGCCAGCTCACCGGACCATCCGCACGGCGAAGCCGAAGTCCGGTTGGAGCAGTTCGCCCAGCAGGCGAACTTCTCCGGCAAAGTCGTCACCGACCGCGCCCGGCTCAAGCGCCTGATGACCCGCCACGATCCACACATCTATCCCGGCAGCTTCGTCACCTGCATCTACGTCCCCGAACGAGCGCTATGCAGTCGCGAGGACGACAAGCACGACGGTCCTTCGCTGGGAGACTGCCAGCCGCTGCGCTGCCGCAATGTCGCCCTCGACGCCGGCAACCGCACAACTCTGACCGGCCACCTGCACGAATTGGACCAAGCGCTCGGTGATGGTGAAGCCCTGGCACCCTATCCACGGCGACGAATGGAACAGCAAAGCGAGGAGATCACCACGTTCCTCCACCGCCACTCGAGCAACCAGGACCCCGCATGACGCAGACCTTGCCCACCGACGAGCAAGTCCAGCAGGCCATGGACCAGGTGCTCACCCAGTCCGCCGAAACCGGACGAGCGCCCACCATCACCGCCGTCGAACGCCGCCTGGGCATCCGGCACGCCACCTTCTACCGGCACTACCAGCACCAGATCACCGGCTACTTCCATCCCCGAGCCCAACGCACCCGGCCACCCGCCGCTGACGACCCGGGAAACAACGTCCCAGAAACGGCCCAACAGACCCTGCAGCGGGTCCGCCAGGAGAACACCGAACTACGAAAACTCGTGCAGATCTACGCCGAGACCATCCGACAACTCACCGTCGACCACACCGCACTGTCAGCCGAATTGGACAAGTCGAGGGGGGGTCACCGAGTTGCACTCGCGCCGACACTGAGACAGAAGAGAAGACTCTGCTCAAGGCAGCTTCTTGGTTGTTCTCCCTGGAGCACCAGACCGGGCTCACCTTGACGGCGTTGGGGGATCTGCCCTCCGGGGAGGAGCACTTCGCCGCGTCGGTGGGGACGCGCCGCACAATCGAGCGGCGCGCCCGCGCGCTGATCGGCACCCGCCTGGCGAACGTCCAAGCGCAGCGCGGCCAGCCGGAGGCCTCAGCCGCCACCGTGCTCGACCTGCGTGACGACCTGACCGGGGTGTCCTCGGCCAGGGTGACCGGCCATCTACGGGCGCTGCGCGCCGCGTGGGTGCCGTACCGGGCCGACCGGCAGGTGGGCGAAGCCGACCGGCTGCTCGCCGGACTCCTGCGCTAGGTGGGCGGCAGGAGCATCACGTCGTAGGCCGGGGCGTCCTCCGACGCCTCGATCCGGCCGATCACCTGGTACCCCCACCGCGGGTAGGCGGAGTAGGCGGGTTCGTTGTCCACGATGCAGTGCAGCGCCGTCCACGGCTCCTCGCGCAGGGCCAGCATCGCGTCATGCAGCTGCCGGCCGAATCCCTGCCGGGCGTGGTCTGGCAGCACCATCAGCTCCCGCAGCCAGAACACCTGCCCGGCGTCGGCCGCCTCCTGGACCTCCTGCGGGCGGGCGTCCCCGAGCGTCACCCACGACGGCCAGTCGCCCGGCATGGTCAACCCGTAGGCGCACCCGACGAGTTGTCCGTCGATGCGGCCGGCGAGCACCCCGCACCCGTCTATGCTCATCGCGGCGCGCAGGTTCTTGCCGAACACGGCGGCCGAGAACCGCGGGTTACCCGCGTACGGCGGGATCCTCCACACCACGCCGAACAGGTCCACCAGCTCATCAGCGAGGACCTCCACTGCGGGCCCGGCGTGGTACTTCATCTCGAGGTCGGTCACCGCCGCACCTCCTTGTCGTCGCGCCCGATCAGGCGATGTTCACGGCCAGGCGCTCGGTGACCTCTCGAACCCGCCCAGACGACGACTGGTACGGGGCCAGCCCATCACGGACCACGACGAGTTGCCGCTTCGCGCGCGTGGAGCTTAGCCCGCTTTCCACCAGATGTAGAGACTCGTGGGTCGCGTCCACCGCACGATCCAACTCCTGCGCGCCCACTGCGGCGTGCGCGAGGCTGCCGAGCGCCATGCTGCGGTTCCGGCTGAACTCCAACGGCTGACCAGCCGCCGCCTGGTCAAGGAGTTGCACGGCCTGCCGGTGCTGGCCGAGGCGAAGACGCCCCATCCCTTCGAGCGTCGTCATCTCCGCCGGGTTCAGAAACGCCACCCAGTTCGGATCACGGTCGCTGTCGCCGCGATCGAATTCGGTCCACGCGCGTTTGATCGCCGCGCGGAACGAGACGTCGTCGCCGAGCGTGGCTTGGCTCTGCGCTTCGCGGACCGCGAGCAGCGCCTGCACGCGGGGCGGCGCCGACCAGTCGCCGGCGTGGACCTGCGCGAGCCGGGCGAACCGCAGCGCCTCCCGCCCTTTGCCCAAGTCGATTGACTGCCGCGCCATGTTCGACAGCACCCGCGTGGCCAGCGCGGTGTCGCCGGCCAGCAGCGCGTTGTTGAGCCCCTCGGTGTAGTACACCCGCGCTAGTTCCTGCCGGTCCGCGTCGTAGCAGTACCACCCGAGCGAGATGGTGAGCTGTCCGGCGATGCCTTGCAGGTCCTGGGCGATGGGCTCGCTGTAGGTGCCGTGCTCGATGAGCTGGTGCACCCACATCAGGTTGGCGTGCGCCAGGTTCAGCAGCCGGTCGCCGCCGAACCGCTGGTCGATGGCATCCAGGTCCGCCGCTGTGGCGCGCAGCAGCTCCAGCTCCTGCGCCCCGACGCTCGGCCCTCGCCCACTGGACTGGCCGGTCTTCAACCACGGCAGGTCCGCAGCACCCACAGCGGACAACCCGAGGGCAGCGGCCCCGGCAATCAGCGTTCGTCGATCCACAGGATCGAGATTGCCACCTGCGGGCCCCTCATCGCGAGGGGACGCCAGCGGCGCGAACACGACCGCGTCCTGCACCGGCCCCACGGGAAAGGCCGGGGTGAACCCCAACGCTTCCGGGGGGTGGCCGAACATGTGCTCCAGGAGCACCCGGTGATCTGCGCGCGGCCACGGAGGGGCGGCGGTCTCCCACCGCCGGTACTGGCGAGGGGAGACCGCAGTCAGGTGCCTGATCGTCCCGGCCGCGTGCAGCTGCGCAGCCAGCAGGGTGAGTTCCTGCGCGGCCTGTTCCTGCGTCAACCTCTTCGCCTGCCGCGCGGCCTTCAGCGAAGCGTTCCCGGGCCCGCGCGTGCTCCCGCTGCTGAGACTCACTCACCTAACGTAACGGCCCTGTAGGCCCTACGGGGAGCATTCACAGGGCCGAGATGCGTAACCGTGCCCGTATCCGGGAAACGGCCACCCGAAAGGCCGCTCAAAGGCCGGTCGGCTCGCCGAAAAGGGCCGGTGAAACGGCCGGTACAGCCTGAGACGGCCGGTGGAGAGACCCCCGGAACGTCCTGGGAAACCGGGCACCTCGGTGATCTGCTGATCAGACATGCCGTGCACGGCCGCGATGACGCGGAAAGACCGGAACCCGCCGGATGAGGCCATCAAACCGGCGGGTCCCTTGATCGCAACTGGAGTGCGACCCAATGGACGACTGTAGAGGGCAGCGAGCCAGACCACACGACATCCCTTCCTCACGCCGCAAATCATCCGGCCGGCACAGGCACGGCCGCCCGCGTGCCACGGTGCCCCCCGGGCGGTTCGACGCCGCGCAGGAGGCCACCGCCGCGCACCTCACGATGACCAGACCGGGGTGGCTGGTCATCTACGGCAAGTGGGGTCGCCGGTTCTACGGCATCCCCTACGCCAAGGGCGTCGCCCACCCGGTGGAAGCCCCCAGCGTGGGCGACCTCCACCTGGCGATGATCGAGGCAGAGTTCCAGGGCAGCCGATGACCGGCGACTCGCCCGCGCCGGCGCCCCGGGCCGAAGCGCCGCAGCAGGCCGCTTCCTCGGCCGGCGTACGGTCCATCGGCTACAAGTTGGAGACCCGCGCCCCGGGGGAAGCCGACTGGAACGTCGTGCGCCTGGACATCGTCCCCGGCCGGTCGCCGCTGGAGACCGCGCAGGAGCAGTGCCGCGCTCACGCCGCCGACGACCCGGACCTGTGGGTGCAGGTCAGCGCGTGGGACTTCACCACGTACGTCGGCCACTCGGAGCTGCCTGAACTGGCCTCCACGCGCATCGCGTGGATGACCAGCATCCTGGAAAGCCGCGTGGCACCGCACTACCAGCACATGCTCCCCGGCAAGGCCGCCGACGCGGGAGGAACGAATGGCTGACCACAAGCCCCGCCACGGCGGCATCCCCCCGGCGGGGAAACCCGACTCCCAGCAACTGGCCCCTGCCGACGCGCGGACACTCGTCCTCGCACTGAAGAAGGAGCTGGATCGCAGCAACGTGCCGTCCAACGCGTACGAGTTGCAGGGCGGCGGGGCCGCGCTGTCGCTGTGGCTGAACCTGGTGGCCCGCACCGATGGGCGGATCATCTGGTGGGACTCCCTGCGCCTGGGTGCCCGCGGCAAGCCGTTGATGAGCTACGCGTGCACCGCTAAGGGTGCTGCCCGGCGGCTCGCCGTGCTGTACCTCCAGGCGCGCGAGCGGTGGCCGGCGGATGCGCTGGAAGTTCCGAAGTCCGCCAGGTGGGAACCACGCCGCGCTGTCTCCCTGGCGGCTGCGGCCGTCGAGCCGCTCCCGGATACGGCGTCCCGGTGACGCCCCCACAGACGAGGGGCTGGGGGCCTGCGCATCGAGTCGTCAGGCCTCCCGCCCCTTCCACGCCGCGCAGGCCTGGTCGAATGACGGCACGCTGGGTAGATCGCATTGCACCCGGGATTGGAGGTACGTCCGTTGTCTGGCCGCAGATACGCCAAGCAGACGGCTGAGGAGCGGCTCGCTGATCAGAGGCAGCGGCTCATTGGCGCCGCCCACGACCTGTTCGGCAACGTCGGGTTCAACAACACCCGGGTCGTGGACCTCACCGCGCAGGCGGCGGTGTCGTCCCGCACGTTCTACGAATGCTTCCCCGACCGCCAGCATGGTCGCCTGGAACTGCTGAAACTGGTGTACGACCGGTGCGCGCAGGACGCCATCGACGCGGTCCGAGACGCGGTGTCGCGGCTGGGCGCGGACCCGCAGGACTGGACACGCGTGGCCGTCGAGGCGTACGTGCGGTTCGTGACCGGCGACCCGCGTAGAGCCCGGATTCTGTACCGGGAAGCCGCCCAAGGCGGGGAGTACCTACGCCAATCCCGGGAGTGGACGGCCACGCACCTGGCCGCGCTTCTCGGTGACACAGATCATCCGCAAGGGGACCTGGTCGCCAAGGGGGTCGTGGCCGCCCTGGAAGGGCTTCTCGCTGATGGGGACCACACCTCCACCGCCGACATCACCGCGGCCGCCATGCACATCGCTGGACGGGCATTCGACGAATGGGAGCACACGATGACTGATGGCCCTGCTCTGGACCAGTGGAGGCCCCCCGTTTCCGAGCCAACGCAGATAGACACGAGGGTGCCGTCGACCGCGCGGATGTACGACTACATGCTCGGGGGGAAGGACAACTACGCCGCCGACAGGGGCGCGGTGCATCGGCTGGTCGAGATGATGCCGGAGGCGCCCGACCTCGCGGAGGCGAACCGGGCGTTCATGGTCCGCACGGTCGGGTTCTGCGCCACGGCGGTGTCCCAGTTCATCGACCTGGGCACCGGGATCCCCACGTCGCCGAACGTCGATGAGGTGGCCAGGCAGGTCAACCCGGAGGCGGTCGTCGTGGGTGTGGACATCGACCCTGTGGTGCTGTCCCACGGCCGGGCGTTACGCGCCGGCGTGCACATCGTCGATGGCGACGTCCGCGACCCCGAAAAGGTCATCCGCCAACTGGCCGAGGTCATCGACTTCGCCGAGCCGGTGACGTTGATCGCGACGTCGCTGCTGAACTTCATCCCCGACGACCCGGGCAGCATCGTCCGGGTGTTCCGCGCCGTTATGGCCCCAGGGAGCCTGCTTGTGGTATCACACGGCACCGATGAGGGGGCACCTCCTGAGACGGTGACCCGGTTCCGCGAGGTGTACGCCAAAGCAGCATCCCCGGCGGTGTTCCGCCGGATCGCTGACATCAAGGCCATCTTCGACGGGTTCACCTTGCTCGACCCCGGCCTGGTGGACGTGCAGCAGTGGCGGCCGGACGGCATCGCTCAGCCGGTGCTGGGGATCCGCATGCTCGGCGCGGTCGCCCGCGTACCGCAGCCTCCCAGGGTGCTGGACGGGCGCCCGGCCCTCACCGGGGAGCTGGTGCTCGCGTGACTTCCCCCCTGCCGGGAGGCGCCCCACCGGGTGACGTGGCGGCGAAAGCAGAAGTCGCCGTGCAGCACATGATCGAGATGGACCGGTGCCGGCGAGCCGCGACCGCCGTGGTGGGTGAGTGGGGCATCACCCGGGCCGATCTCAACCGGGCGGCGTGGCGGCTCGGTGTCCCCCCGGTGGACCACCACACAATGGTGATCATCCTGAGGAGTCTCCGCGATCTGACCCCTTGAGCTGTCACGGCCCCCGCCTGTCCATACCCGGGGCCGTGACACCCCGGCCGGGCAAACTCGCCACGCCTCTTGCCCGTGGCAGAGACGCGGCCGGAACCTGCGGTGGCCCCGAGAGCCGACCTCTCTCGGGGCCACCGCGTCATTTTGAATCCTCCAGAAGGGACAAATCCCCCCGTGTCCTCCAGCGCATCCCAGCCGCAGAAATTCGAAGAAGCTCTCGCGGTATTCACCACCCGGGTATCGGGCAATGCCTTGCCATGGTGGGCATTCCTCGGTGCTCGCCTGACCGTCCCGGTCGTCTTCCTCGGGGTAGGGCTGGCCTTATGGGAGGTCCTCGGTGACCTGGCTCTGCCGGTCGCGAGCGGCCTATTCGTCGTGTGGTGGGCGGCACGTATGCGGACCCGCGGCCAGCTCGGGCAGGTTGATTGGGACACGGCGGACACCTACTGGCAGACCGCGCACCTTCAGGTGCCTGACGCCACTAACGCGGTCATCGCCGCTGTCACCAGCGCCACGCTCGCACGATACAGGCGCATAACTGGCATCCACCCGTACCTGCGTTCCTGTCCGGGGGGCATCCAAGACGGCGCGTGCAGGCACCCCGAGTGCCTCAGCGTCGGGGTGCTGTGGGTCGGGCGGCGTCGCGTCCTGGTGATCGGCCGCCGTGCCGCCCACCTGCGACCTGAGGTACTGGAATCGATTTTGTATCACGAGGTACGGCACTCGACAGGGGTCATGGGCCCCTATGCCGTCATGCAGGTCACCATGAGCATGGCCGGGTGGATCGTCGGAGCGTGTCTTCCTGTCCCCCTGCTGGTCGCGGTCCCCACGGTCTGGGCCGCCGCAGGCGCGGTTGCGTGGCTGAACGAGCTGATAGCCGACACCGCGGCCGTACGCACCACAGGCGTGGCTTCCTGCGTCGCCTCCCTGAAAGCAACCAGGCTTCAGCTCGCCGGCGTCCCGGTGCGGCGCCGGGTGGCGCATTACGTGTTCATCGCCTTGTTCCCCACTCATCCGCCCATGTGGCTACGGGTGGCTGCGGCGCATTCTGCCGGTCTGCTGCTACGGCCTCGCCCTCGCCCAGCGGGCATCTGACGCCATCACGGGTTGAACCTGCCGGTCAGATAGGAATGCCCCAGCCCACGAAACCCGGAGCCGCGACGACGATCCCGTAGTCGGCCGCCGTCGCGGGAACGGGCTACACGACCCCTGCGGGGAGGGACGCGGGCGACGCCCGGTACTCCCAGCTCGGGCACACCCACCCCACGCAACGCATCCCGCTGCCGTGGACCATGTCTGGGACGCTGACATTGCATTGGTGGAGGGGTGTAGGTCCCGGGTAGCTCGGTCACACCGTTGCCGACGATGGAGAACAGGGGCGTCAGGTCCGCCTCCGGTACGGCCAGGGCGAGGTCGGGAATCGAGCGAATAGCCGACTACCTGGACATGACACGAGCTTTGCTCACCAAGACCACAGCGACCTTCAACGGTCGGGTCTGCGTGCCGGCTGGCTGTCGCTGTCGGGGGTCCCGGTGCCCGAGGGTTTCGCCTCAGCCATCCAGGTCCGCGCAGTTGAGGCAGCATCGTCCAGCTGGATGGCGTACTGCGGCGCCCCAGCCGGGGACCGGTGACGGATCGGCGGACGCCGACGGCGCACGCCAGCCTCAGGTGCTGCACCGCGCGAGCGGCGCCCTGGCTCGGAACGCCGCAGTGGGCACGCAAGGGCGAATGCCCGGCGGAAGAGGTCCACCGGGCATTCGCTGAGGTGTTGTTGTGCTGTCAGGGGTGTCGCGAGATCTCCGGTCGCCAGCATGGAACAACGTCGGCTTGGGACGGAAGAGCACCCCGCTCGCGGGTCACTGGGAGTGGATGTAGACCTCGTCGAAGACCTCGGCGAGTTTGGTGAGGTCCTGGGTGATCCCCTTCTCGGGGTCGCTGGCGTCGAAGGTCACCGAGAGCCGGCCGAGCCCCTTGCGGGCCTGGAGGGCCTTCCACATGGTGTTGGTCGCCAGTCCCTGGTCCAGGAGCCGCCAGGTCGCGCCGTCCCAGCTCTGCCGGTGGGTCCAGAGCATGACCGTCTGCACGCCCGCCTGCAGGGGCAGGTCGACGCGCAGCTTGGCCGCCGCCTCCGCCTGCGCGGCGGTGAGCTGGTTGGCGCCGCTGTGGGCCAGGCCCACCTCCCTGGCGCCGATGTGGACGCGGGTGTCCCAGCCGCGGGCCCGCACGCCGATCCACTGGTTGCGCAGCGCCTTGTCCGGGGTGATCTTGTACTTGGCGTACTCGCTGGCGAACAGCCCGCTGGAGACGTTGACGTGGTCGACGTCGCCGGTGAGGACGTACTTCTCGACGTTGGCCCGGCTGATCAGCGGGTACTTGGTGCGGAGCGCGGCCTGGCAGGGCTCGGAGACCCCGCAGCCCATCTCGGGCACCACCACGTCGACCGCGAGCTGCTTGCCCGCCGGCATGGCCGCCCGCAGGGCGGTGGAGGCGTCCTTGACGAACTTGCGGACGTCGGTGGCGGACTTGAAGCCCCAGTAGCCGAGGTCCTGGGCGAACTTCACGCCCACGACTCCCGGCCTGTTGGCCTGTGCGGCCATGGAGGCGACCGCGGCGTCGAACTGGTCCTTGCCTGCGGTCCACGCGGGGGCCAGCTCGCTTTCGATCCAGACCCGCATGCCGAGCTTGACGGCCGTGGCGGCGGCCTTGCCCGTGGCGTCGTCGGGCGCCGCGAGGGGCTGCTTGGACGCCGTGGGCGCCGCGCTCGGCTCGGGGGCCGCCGAGGCGGTGGGCTCGGGGGCGTTCGCGCTGGCGCTCGGGGCGGGCTGCTCGGTGCCGTCGGGCACCGTCGAGCTCTCGACCAGCGGCGCCTGACTGGCATCGACCGGGGCGGCACTCGGATCAGCCTGGGTCGTGGGGTCGGCCTGGTTCTGCGTGGTCCCGTCAGGCGTCGGCAGCGCGCTGGCGGTGGCCCGCCCGGAGTTCGTCGACGGAGCCGCCGACGCCCCCGATCCGTCACCCGAGCAGTCGAACTCGCCGCCGAGGCAGGCCTTGTCCGGCGGGTTGGTGACGTTGCCGCTGGTGTCCTTGCAGACGTACTTGCCGACGCTCTGGTCGTACTTGCACAGCACCTGGTCGGTGTCGGCGCAGCCCTGCATGCCGGGACCCTTGTTGGTCTTGTCCTTGCAGAACAGGACCGGGCCCGGATAGGGCACCGCTTCCTTCAGCTTCTCGCCGTCGTTGCGCGCCCAGAACCGGACGGTGTCGAGGGCGTCCTTGGGCGTCTTCGCCATCCAGGAGCAGTACATGAACTCAGGGGTGCCGGTGCCCAGGATGTCGTCGCACTCGCTGTTGGAGGCGGGGTCGGTCGCTCCAGGATCGGCCAGGGCCATGCCCGTGGGGATGCCGATGGTCAGCGTGAAGAGCACCGCGATGAGAGCGATGATCCACTCGCGTTTGCGAAGTCGGGGCATTGCGGTCTCTCCTGATCGCTACAAGGGTTTGGGGCAGGTCTTCATGTAGGTGATGGTGACGCCGGTGGTTCCGGAGCCTTTGGTGCCTTGGTTGTCGCCGGACCAGGAGATCGACATATACGTGGTCAAGGGCTTGCCGCAGTCGTCGGTGTGGCCCGGTCCGAGCTGGAGCGAGAAATTGATGGTCGAGCTCTGGCCGTCGCTGACGCTTCCGCTGCCAGGTGACGCGCTCACCTCCATGCCGCTCGCCTGCCAGGTGATCGACCCGGTCTGGCTGTGCACGGTCACCGATCCCTGCCGGCCGGTGCCCACGTTCACCGAGGTGGTGGACGCCGAGAACGACGGCGGAGGAGGTGGTGGCGGCGGTGGTGGCGGGGGCGGGGGCGGGGGTGTGCTGGCCTGCGGGTGCGAGGTCTGCCGGGGGGACGATCGGGGCTGAGATGTCGTGGGTGGAGGCGGTGGGTTGTTCGGGCCGTTATTGGCCGATGGGGGGGCGTTGCGCTTGGGTTTGCCGGTGGGGTTGGTTGAGGGGTGCGATCGGTGGGACGGCGGCGGCAGCGGCACGGAGCTGTTCGGCCGGTTGGCCGCGCGCTCGTTGGTCTTCGGCGCGGCCGTGCCGCTGGGTGCACCGGGGTCCGCCGGCCCGCCGGTGCCCGATGGTGGGGGCGGGGGGTCGACCAGGGGCGGCAGCGGTTCGCCGGCCGTGACAGCGATCCTTCCTCCGGCCGCCTCCACGTCGATGGTCTTCCTGCTGTTGCTGGGATTGAACAGCAGCGTCCAGATCACGGCTGCCGAAGCGACCGATACCAGGGTGACCAGGGCGATGCGGCCCCACCGGATGCGGCTTTCGGGGTCGGCGGCCTCTGGGTCGGGTTCCCAGAAATCGGCGGGCGGCTGCTCCTCATTGGGCCGCTCGGGAGTGAAACCCTCCTCGACCGACAACGGGGCTTTGCGGAGCGGAGGGTCCTCCAGCGCGTCGGGCTGCACGGGGAACCCGTCGGGGTGCCAGCTCTCGGGTCGGGTCTCCGCGGCGGTGACCGAGGTGCCCGCGCCGACGGACAGCCGTTGCAACTCAGGTGGGCTTGGCAGGATGGGCATGCGTGACAGCAGCGTGGTGATGGATGCCTTCGACGGCGCAGCGTGGCAGCGTTCGCAGGAGCGCACGTGCCGGCTGATGTGGGCGCGCAGCAGCCGCGTCGGCGACTCCACCCACGACGTCACCAGGTCGGCCAGTAGCGAGCACGTGGGGCTCGGGCTCCTGGTGTTCATGACAGCGGCCAACCACCGCTCGGCATCGCGCATGCCCAGGCGTGTGGCCGTCTCCACCGTGTCCACCGGGATGTCCAGTACCCGGGCGACTTCATCGGGCGTCAGGCCGTGGCGCAGGGTCAGATCGAGGATCTCGCGCTCGCGCGGCTCCAGGCAGGCCAGCACTTCTCTCGCCAGCTCGGGGGTCCCGCTGCTTCTCTGATGGGCGTGCGAGCCGGTGTGCGTGACGCCGGCGAGCCTGGCCTGGCATTCGGCACGGGCCAGGGAGTACAGCCAGGCCCGCAGACGCCTGGCGTCATGCAACCGGTCGGTGTGGGCTACGGCCCCGTGAAGGGCGCCCACCGTCGCCGACAGAGCATCGTCGTCATGCAGCAGGGAACGACAATAGTCGTAGAGATGATCACCATGCTCGCTGTACAGATGCTCCAGTACGGCGGGATCGTCTCTCAACACACAGATCAGCACTCCTGAATTTGGATCGACATAAGGCACCGCAGCTTGCCGTCAGGTCGGGTTCAATCGTTCTTCTGGGTCGGGCCGGGTGGCCGCACGGATCGCGGCCTTGCGGGCCACGATGGTGTCCTGAGCGGTAATGCGTGCGGCTTCGGCGTCGAGCATGTCCGCGAGCTTCTTGTCGCTGCGGACCCACCCCTTCTCGAAATGGATCCACCAGGTGCCCTGGTAGCGGACGACATACGCGATGGTCTGGCCGAGCGGCGACACCAGGCCCTGGTCGAACGCCCGGTTCATCTCCGCATGACTGATGATCACCGGCTGGGTGCCCGGTTCGGCGGTGGACGGCTGCTCTGCGGGGCGCTTGGGGAGCGACATGGTTTGGGTGCTCCTTCTACTGGCGCAGCTCGGGACCGTCGAGGCCGAGCGTTCGATCGGGTTGCTTGAGGAGAGGCGCTGGGTGTTCTTGTGTGAGGCCGCGTTCGTGGTGCAGGGTCCGCTGCCCGGCGGGCTCGTGCGCGATCGTTCCGGTGTTCACGGTGAGCCGGGCGGTTCCGGCGGCGAGTGCGGCGCGGGCATGGTCGGCCAGCAGGTCGCGTCCGATCTCGATGGCGACACCGGCCTCGACTACGGTGACCGCCAGGCGAGCAACGTAGCCGGGAGCCGAGGGCCTGGCGTCGGACCGGCTCTCGGTGGTCTCGCCGGTCAGGGTCAGCTCGGCGGATCGAGCCCGGGCGAGTTCCCAGGAGAGCGTAAGTTCCTGCACCGGCTCGCCGTAGTCGTCGACCGCGACGATGGCTTCGTAGATACTGCGCCGGTCGGGGCTGGTGAACACCTCAGGATCAAGCCAGGCGGCCACCTCGTGGAGATGTTCGGGATGCTGGATCAGATCGGCCAGAAGCGCTTCCTCGCGCAGGGTCCGCAGATCCTGGCGCGGGGCCTCCACCGCCAGTTCATCAGTGAGGCTGGTCTCGAAGTGGACCGCGTTGGAGCGCAGGGCGTCCGACAGCAGCGCGAAGTGGTCCAGTTCCGGGTCCAGGCCGCGGACCGTTCCGGCGGCTTCGACCAGGCGGTCGGCGTGGCCGAGGAGTTCCCGACGCAGCGCGGCTTCTTGGATCATGCGGCCGTAGACGGCGACGGAGGAGACATCGGGGCTGGACAGAGCAAGCTCAGCGAGCCGGACCTCGTCGATACCGGGCCGGTGGGCTTGGAAGGTGATCCGCTCGGCCATCGTCACGCCCCAAATGCCGGGTTCGTTCGCCCGGACGTCGAGGAACGCCGCGAAGATGGCCTGATGATCAGCGTGGGCGAAGTGCCGGGGAAGCAGGTAGGGCACGTCGTTGATGAGGCTCGGATCGTAGATGAGCGCTCCAAGGAGCGCTTGTTCGGTCCGGTGGACGAGATTAGGCATGGCGTGGGAGCTTCCTATCGTTATGCGACCTCCTAGAAGGCAGGCTCCAGGTCGCGGCGCCGCTGGTCGTTCTGATCACGGTGTGGATTTGTGACGCCGGTCCGAGCATCGAGGTCGGCCGACCACGTGCTTGCACTTCAGCCGGCGTGAGATCAACCACCAGCGCTCGGGCGACCTCAGCGCAGGAGTGTGGCTGAAATACCGCCGCGGCTTGGGAGGTGAAAGGTGACATCAGGCGATTCCTTTCGCCGCCCGGCCGGCGGTCTTCAACGCGCGGCGGCGGTCCACGCTGCGGTCGGCGAGCGCCAGGGCGGCGGATCGTTCATTGAGGCGACGGTCAAGCTTGGGGTCGATGATCCGCAGCCAGCCACCTTCACCGGGCACCCACCAGGAGCCGTCGTAGTGGAGGAAGTCGGTGACGGTCTTGCCCAGGGGGACGGCCGCCTCCTGCTCCCGGTGAGTGCCCATGGTGGCGACTGTCAGGAACAGGTAGCTGTCAGGACGGCCTGTTGCAGGCCCGCCGGCCTTGAGCAAGCCTGCGGGAATGCCCGCAGCGGGATCGGCGGTCGCCCAGCGCTGTTGGAGGGCGCCATCCTCGGCGGCCAGACCATCGGCCCCACGGTGACCGGCGCGGCAGCCGGCAGCGTAGAAGGTGATAGCCGCGTGCATGGTCTGACGCAGCTCGGCGTGCCAATAACGCGCGGCCTGCCCCGACGACTGCTCGGCGTCGTAGATCTCTTCGCGCCAGGCTTTGAGCGCCCACAGCTCTTCGATCAAACCGGGATGCTGCGCCCAGCAGCGCGGCAAGCGCTCTTCGACGCCGAGTTCGTAGCGATCGTGCAGCCAGGTCACCCAGGCCCCCAACTGCGCCCAGTTGGCCTGCCGTTCGTCGGCGTCCATCCGGTGCCACTCGATCAGGCGCCGGCTGGGCTTGGCCGTGCGGCGGTCCCGACGCTTGCTCACGTGCTGGTCGCGGTAGCCCTTGTTCAGCGAAGACTTGAGCAGGATGGGCACGCGGGGCTTGACGGACTGCTTAGGCGTCTCGGTCATCGTCGGTTCCGTCCTTGGTCATTGTCGGCTCCGTGCTCGCCCGTGACGGCGCTGTTGGGCGTAGTGATGCTCGGCAACGGCTCTGCGATCATCTGGGTGGCTGCGGCGACCGAGCGGGCGTAGGCGTCGCGGTCTGGGCCTTCGTAGTGCCGGGTCATCCGCACCAGCACCGCGGGGGTGGTGGCGTGGATGACCAGCGCCTCGCGCCGTTCTTCGGACAAGGTCCGAATCGCCTCGGGCGCAAGGGTCTTGCGGTCATGCAGCGTCGACTGGACGGTGTGCCCGGTGCTGCCGCGCTGGTGGGTGGTGAGGAGCTCGCGGTACTCGCCGGCCAGCGCGGACAGGTCCCGCAGTTCGTCACCGGACAGACCACCGAGGGCGATCTTGACGGTGGAGGCGCCCCAGAGCATGGCGGCGCCCTCGCGGCCCCACCGGTTCTCGGCTTGGGCCATGTTCTGGAGCACGGCGACGATGAACATTCCCGAGCCACCCGCGTACGACATCAGCGCGGGAAGGTGCGGGAGCGGGACAACGTTGGCGACCTCATCGCAGATCAGGCCAAGCGGCGGGTCGAGCCGGCCGCCGGGCGAGGCGTCGGCGAGCTTCTTGGCGGTCTCGGTGAGCTCGTCGACGAACGCCGAGATCAAAGGAGCCAGGTCGGTCGCCTGCTTTTCCGAGACCAGCAGGTAGATCGTGCCGCAGGCCTTGAGGAAGGCTTCCAGGTCGATACCTTCCCCCGCCGCCGGGGTGAAGGTGGCCCGGGCGGTGGGGGCCAGCAGCGGCGCCACCGCAGTCTGCACGGTGGTCCACAGGTTGGAGCGGGTTCCCTCAGGTGACCGGTAGGCGGCATCGAGCATCGCGGCGGTACCCGGCGCGGCGCCGGGGTGGTCGCGGAGGATCTTCACGGGCTGGTCGAGGCGTTCATCGAGCGCCCATCGCAGAACGTCGTCCATGGAGCCGCCGGACAGGGCGGCGGCGTGCAGCCAGCCCGCGAGCAGGTTCGTGGCGGTCATGCCGAAGTAGGCGGCGTTGCCGGAGTCCTGGTTGATGCCGGTCTTACCGACCGTGACCATGACGTCGGCGCGAGCGCGGGCCTTGTCGAAGTTCTCACAACCGGAGCTCGGCGACCAACGCACCAGGTCGGGCCAATGAATCATCCCAGTGGGGGCCATCACCAGTACGGGACGGTCGCCTTGCGCGCGCAAAAGCGCGGTGGCCTCGACAATGTCCTTGCGGACCGAGGTGACCAGAGCAGGACCTGGCCAGCGGTGCAGCCACGGGATGATGACCATGCTGGTCTTGCCCTGACGGGGCGCGGACATCAACAACACCGACGACTCGGAGCTGAGGGCCAGCGGCATCCCGCCGGAGGCGGTGCGGCCGATCCGGACCCCGACATCGTCCACCGTGTAGTCGGTGCCTGCGACGCTCGGGCGGACGACCGGTCCCCGGGTGATGACCGCCTTCTCCGACATCGACCGGGCAAGTTGACTGCGGGAGGCGAACCCACGCCGGGAGCGACCACTGCCGATCCGCCGGATACCCAGGACGGCGCCGGTCACGATGCCGGTGAGGGTGATCAGGGCCGAGGCTAGGAAGCCGGGCCAGCCCGGCAGGGAGTCACGTGCTGAGGCCGGCCAGGCTTGCTTGGGGTCCGGCAGGTGGTGGGGAAGCCGCGCCAGGACCGATAGGCAGTCGCCGAGGCTGGTGTCCGGCCAGGAGAAGGCGAACACCAGCCCAGCGATCTGCCCGGTCAGCCAGACCCCACCCACCAGGGCGGCGATGCACGCCAGCCCACCGAACAGCAGATAGTCGGTGAGGCCGTCGAACACTCCGCGGCCGGCGATGGTCTCGTTTCGTGCCATGTCAGACGGCCATGCGTTCGTTGGTCCAGTAGAGCCGGCGCTCCGAAGGGGTGAGGACGACCTGGACGACATGGCTGGCGGTGCGGCCGATCTTCCAGATCGCCCGGCCGAGCTGCTCGCCCGACCAGGACGCGATGTGCGCGCACTCGGTGTCGGTGAGCCCGATCGCATCCCGGGTCATCCCCAGCGGGGCGGTGTCCTGTCGCAGGCAGATTCTCACGTCGCAGCTCGCGATCAGGTTCTTGGCGATCGTGACCTCTTGTGAGCCTTCGGGTCCCACCGCCTCGAAGTCCGCGAGCCGGTGAGTGGCCAGGACCTGGATAGTGCCCTGCGCGCGGGACAGGCGAAGGTCGGAGTCGACTTTGCGGATCATGGCGGGGACACGCATGGCCCGCCACAACTCGTCGCGGACCACCAGACGGACGGGCCCGCCGGGTTCGTCGATGGCGGCCTGCCCCCAGGAGGAAACGCAGGCAAGCGTCATGGCCACAGTCTCATCCCCGCGGCCGTTGATCCGGGACAGATCGACGGTCTGGATCGGGGCGTTGAAGTCGAGCCGCACGCTGGTCGGCCCGTCGAACAGCCCGGAAAGGGAGTCGCGGACCATGTTGCCCAGGGCGTCGGTTACCCGCCGGATCATCTCCCGCAACTCCCCAACATCCTCGCCCCGTACCCGCAGTTCGGTGG
This sequence comes from Sphaerisporangium viridialbum, assembly GCF_049674955.1. Classification (GTDB taxonomy): domain Bacteria; phylum Actinomycetota; class Actinomycetes; order Streptosporangiales; family Streptosporangiaceae; genus Sphaerisporangium; species Sphaerisporangium viridialbum. The sequence goes on from NZ_CP187232.1 coordinate 6,531,528, forward strand.
CCATCTCCGCAAGCGGATCGCGTAGGAGCTGCCAGACCTGCGGAATGGTCGGGTCTTTGAGGGTGGTCGCCCCGGTGGCTTGCCCCGAGGCGTGCTTGATCGCCAGGCTGACCGCCGCCTCCTCGGTCGGGGTCAGGTCGCCGCCCAGTCGCATGACCAGCAGTGAGGACAGCAGGGTGATGCGGCGGCGGTGGATCTCCTCCAGCCGCTCGCGGAGCTGCTCGGTGTCGGTGGGCAGGTGCTCACCGAGCGGCCCGGCATCCAGCGGGTTGAGCCGGGTTGCGAGGCCTGGCCCGAGTTCGACCGGCGAGACGCCGAACGCCCGCGCCAGGGGCGCGTACTCGTTCTTGATGTCGCCGAGCACAAAGGTCTTGACGCCGTACGCGCTCAACCTGGTGATGAGGGCTTTGATCGTGGCGGACTTGCCCGCGCCGGGCACTCCCGTGATCAGCATGTTGGGGTTGGAGATAAGGCCCCGGTGCAGCCATTCGATGGGATGACAGGCAAAAGCCCCGCCCGACAGGCAGTCGACGCCGACGTAGACGCCGACCGGCGGCATGCTCGCCCCATACAGCCACGGGTACAGGCCCTGCACCTGGCCAGTGCTCCCCCGGAAAACGGGGATCGCCGGGAAACGGGGGGCACGCCCACCGAACGGGCGGGCGTGCCCGCGCCGAGGCGCAAGCGCATCCTGGCTGCGGCGCTCGACCTTCCCGGCCCGGCTGTCGCCAGCCTTTCCCGGTGGGGCGGCAGGAGTGCCCAGAACATCGGCAAGGTCGAAAGCGGGCAGAGCAGTGTTGTTCTTCTTGCGCAGGCCCATACTCAGTACCTCTTCCGGGGCAGGCCCATGCCGAGCGGCAGCGCACCGAGCGCGAACCCGATGTCTTGGGCCATCCACATACGGCGGACGGAGATCCGGGCCGCGGCCGCGTCGGCTTCGAGTGCCGCGCAGGCGTCATCCAGCTCGGCCGCGTCGGTGACGGTGACCGTGACGTATGCCGAGAAGCGGACCAGGCCGTGACCGGCTGCGCGTTCGCGGTCCTGGGCGCGGGCACGGTCAAGGGCGGCCTGCTCGTGCTCGGGCACGATCTGGCCGGTGCGCTGCCGCATCTTGATCGCGACATCGCGGGCGGTACGCTCGCGCATAACCTCCTGTTCCGCCTTGCGCGGGCCGAGGGGCTCCACATGCAAGGAGAAAGCACGACGATGGTCGCTCTCCCCCAGCAAAGGCGCCAGCGCGGTGGAGTAGACCTGGTTTCGCGGCCAGTCGTGCACCACGTAGCTGACCGAGTGAGCGCCATCGTGGGCGTAGGAGCCGGGCTTGGCCTCGCCCGCGGCCGGTCCCGCCAGAGCCGGGTCCACCCCCGGCAACCCCTTGTGGTGGACGCCCACGGTGGCAGCGGCCATCGCCCCGGCACGCTGGTCGGCCAGGACACGAGCCGAGTGCGGGTCGAACGCGGTCCGCAGCACTTCGGCCAGATCCCGCGGATCGAGCCAGCCTTCCACCTGCAGATCGGCACCGCTGATAGCCGAGGTGAGCGACTTCAACTGGCGAACCAGCACAGCGGCGGCTCCCACCGCACCACCGCCGGCGGCCCTGATCTGCGACGCCGCCCTCTTGTGGTCCATGGTGAACGCCAAGAACGCCTCACGCTGCGAGGTCGCCAACGTCGAGGTCTCCAAAAGCATCGCGGTGATCTCCCGCGCAAGAGGCGGCGCCTCCTCGGTCAGGTGGTCGGCGTGCCATCGGCGCAACGCCGCCCCAGATTCGGGCACCAGCCGCTGAAGCGCCTGCACCCGGACGATCGGGCTGCCCTCGGTGCACAGGCCCGACAGCAAACCGCCCCACCCCGCGACCCGTAGATCCCTACGCGAGGAGTCGACCAGCCCGATCCCCGGGAAACCGATCCTGGCGACCGCAGTGAAGGTCCGCTCGTACCTGTTGTGCGCCACCGCGATCGTGACGCCGTTACCGAACGCGGCCTCCAAGATGGTCAGCGGCGCCAAAATCCCGGGCAGATCCATCGGGGCAGGCGCACCAGGGCGGGTCCTAGACCGCGGGGCGAACGCCGCGCTGACGAACTTGTTGTGGTCTCGCGACCGCAGCAGCCCGTAGGAGACAGCGGCCACGATCCACTCATCCACCGTCCGGCCGGCGATCCGGACGAACGCCAACGCGACCAGCAGACCAGCGACCGGCCAGCACACCAACCCTTTCCTGACGTCGGAGACAGCCAGCGGCCACGCGGCGGAAAGCACACCAGCGGCGAGCAACGCGGCCCGCTGACCGCTGACCCCGAAAATGAACGCGACCTTCTCCTCCTGCCAGCCGAAATACGTCCGCGAGGAAGTCGTCCCGCTACCGGTACCGGTAATCACGCCTCACCCCCCTCAAGTTCAAGGCGGTCGTTGATGGCGCGCGGCTTCGGCCGCGGCGCCGCCGCAGCAACCTCGCCGACAGCAGGCTGAGCCGAAACGGCAGACTGATCCGGCAAGGCAGGCGGGACCTCTTCAGGTGAGCTCTGTTCAGCTGGCGGTTCCGCTGCGGGCAACTGCTGTGCGGGTGGCTCGACCGGCGATGCTTCCGCAAGATCACGCCCCTCCCCCGGCGCGCCCGAGCCGGCCACGGGAGCGGGGGGCGTGCTGGTTGGGCTGTCGTCGCCGGCGTCAGAGGGTCGGCCGTATGGGCGCCGGTAACGACCGTGTCCGGCGTAGGGCGGTACTCCCGCTGCGTAGCCAGCGGGTCGCCCGCCCATTCCCCCATGGGTCGCCATCTGGTCCATGCCGCCGCTGAGACTGTTGATCGCCTTCTGCGCTGCCTGGAGGGCCGCGACGGCGACCGCTGCGGGACCGGCCCCGGCCGCCGCTGAACCTCCCGCGCCCCCGGCCGCTGACGCACCACCGCCGGACTGAGCGAAGGAGGCCATGGTCCGGGCCTCGGACGCCTGGCTGAACTCATCAGGGTCGATACCGCTCGGTACGCCGCCGCCCGACCCCGCGCCGCCGGCCCTCCCCGCAGCGAAGCCCACAAGCGTTCCAAGTCCTGCGCTGCCACCGACCGAGACGCTGGTGAAGGAGAAGAAACGGGCGATGGCAGGCCAGGCGAAAACGGCCAGGATCAGCACAAGCATCCCGGCCAGAAGGGTCTGGATGTCCTCGCTTTTGCCGGTCATCCCGAATCCCAGGGCGAAGACCAGCGCGATCACCGGCTTGAGGATGATCAGCTGCCCGGTGGCCACCGCGAACTTGGTCCACCAGGACTTGGTGGCGTCCGAAATTTGCCCGGCCGCCGCGATCGGCGAGGTCGCCACCAAGACGACGATGGCCGCGTTACGCAGAAGTAGCTGGAACCAGAGCACCAGCGTGAGCAGTATCCCGACCACGGCCAAAAGCAGAATGAGCGCACCTTGGGAGGCCGCAGTGGGGTCCCACTGAATCACACGGGCGATCCTGGCGCTGAGAGCCTTGGTGCTGCCGAAGCCTCCCACGACGATGATGTTGGTCAGTTCGTCAGCGGCTCTGAGTGACGCCCCGGCGATGACCACGGTCAACAGAAACGCCAACGCGGCCTTGCCGACACCGATCAGCCCTTGCACCAGAGCAGAGCCGTCGTGCGTGATCGCTGTTCTGACGACCTGGCCCAGCAGGAGCAAAACAGCGACCACTGCGGCGAGCTGGATGGAGATTAAGTAGACGCTGCGGACCCCTGGAGAGGTCAAATCGACCGGCGGGATGGCGACGAACGCTTCCCCGAAGCCTTCCAGCAGGGTGTTCGCCGCCGACACAAAGCTCTGGACGACCGCGTTGAAGGCACTGTTGGTGACGCTGGTGAGACCCCCACTGATGAGGTCGCCGGCACAGCCGACCGCGTCAGGTAGACGGCACGCCATGAGAACCTCCTCTGCTGTCAAAACGGGGGACGCTCGATACGGGACGGGGACTTACTGCGAGGCCAGTGGGAGCCAGCCCATGGCAGCCGCCTCCTTCGACCCCGGCATTGCCTGAAGGCCTGAGTAATCCGCGCTAAGGGTGGGGGCGGGGACCTTCCAGTCACCGGCGGCCCAGTGCATCTGTAAGGGGAAGACCCCGATGCGGTTTTGAGGCTCCTGTCCCGGCGTCGTGGTTTGGAGATAGCCGAGCAGCAGGACGGTCACCGAGTCAGCTTGGATCTGCCGAATCTGGTAAGCCACCGGGGTGAGCATCACCGACGCCCCGACGGGAGCCGGTCCGCTGGTGGGCAGACCCAGGCGCTTGCGGGTGTTGATCGGTCCCTTCGACAGCTCAGCAACGGCGCTCTTCCAGGCCGGATCGGCGATGACGTCGGCGATCTGCGCCGCGCGGGCCGGATCGAGCGTCGCGGCCGTCTGGCCCCAGTACTGCACTGCGGCGGAGACCGCACCGAGCATCGAGTGCGGGTAACCGACCGAGACCTCATGCACCATCCGAGTTCCCGGCGAAAGTCGCAGCGGCGGCGGGTGCTCACCGAAGTCGATCAGCTTGCCGTTCTGGTCGATGCCGGTCACCGAGCCGGGCCCTGCTCCGGGCGCGGGGACACGGTGGTTCGGGGGGTCGTTGGGCATCAGGGCCGTTTGGATGACCAGGCCGACGGCCACGAACGTGACCAGTCCGAGCGCGATCAGGCGCACGTAGAACAGGACCGGGCGGCGACGCTGCAGGAAGGTGTTGCTCATGTCTTGTTCGCACCGCCCCCTTAGGAAGCGGCTCCGAAGACCGTGTTGACCATGGGAATGGCGATCGCCGTGACCACGACTCCGCCAAGGCTCCACACCAGGGCCCGTTTGCCCTTGTCAGCATGGTCCGGCCGGTTGGACAGAGCGCCGACGGCCATCAACCCGCCGGAGACGACGGCGGCGACCGCGCAGGCGATCAACGCGCCCCACTTGGCGTACGCCAGCAGCAGGCTGATGCCCTTGCTACCCGCGGTCGGGTCCTGCGGCGCCGGGTTATCGATGTCACCCGCCAGCACCTGGACCGCGGCATGGACACCATCATGCAGGTACAACAAAAGAGACATATCGGACTCCTCGGGGGTGCGTGGCCCACCCGCCCATCAGGTGTACGAGCGGCCTCAATCAACAGGGGAGAGTGGATCTGACGATGCTTGTCAGCTAAACGACCTGGGAACGGTTATAAGGTGCCTGACGGATGACTGTCAACCCCAGCAAACAGATTGCTCGCACCCATGTCCTCGCTTGCTCCACCACAGCAAACACTGCATCATGGATCAGTACTCGATCTTGCACTGGTGAGCTGACGGAGGGCTACGCCTGACATGACCGACAGCGGACCGGGTGTGCTCGCGCAGCGGCTCGACCATTTGTTCAAGACCGTCCACCCCAAGGGGCGCCGGCCGTACTCGCTCCGCGAGGCCGCCAAAGAAATCAATGAAGAGGCAGGCGAGTCGATCATCTCCGCCGCCTATCTGTCGCAACTGCGCACCGGAGAGAAGACCAAGCCCAGCCACGAACGGCTGGCGGCCATCGCCCGCTTCTTCGGCGTCGAGGTGACCTACTTCACCGACGACCAGGTGGCCGAGCGCACCGACAGCCAGTTGGCGTTGGTCAACGCGATCCGCGACAGCGGCGTGCGCCAACTCGCCCTGCGAGCATCCGGCCTCTCCCCCGAAACCCTCGCAGCGATCTTGAACATGGTCGAGCAGGCCAGGAAGATCGAGGGCCTGCCGGACGACGACCCCACGCAGTGAAGACGTACCACTAGCCCCATCATTCACCCCAGACCCAAAGATCTACCTTTCTCCACATCCCTGCGCCCTAAGGCGTTTCCAGCCAGACCGCCCCCCGACCTGCCGAAAAACACCTCAGACGTCCTTTACCCTCCCATTACCGGGAGACGGTGGATTGCCCGCGATCATGCCGCCGGGCAGGTGTGACGGCCACCCTCCCCACGGATCGGGGAGAGTTCGGGTTGGACGATCTGAAGCGCCTTCGGCCGCTGTGCGAGCAACGTCTGCGCGAGCTGACCATCCCCGACCCCTTCGAGATCACCGCGTTCTGTCACTCGGTGTCCGAGCGTCGCGGCAAGCCGATGGTCCTCACCCCGACCCAGATGACGTCCACCGCGCAGTCCTGCCCCTACGGCCTGTGGATCGGTCTCGACCATGTCGATCACATCGTCTACGAGCGGGATACCAGCCCCCTGCATCGCGACGCGATCATTCTGCACGAGATCTCTCACATGCTGCTCGGCCACCTGTCCGACGTGAGCGACCTGCTTGACCTGGCCGGGATGCTGCCTGATGTGAATCCCGCCAAAGTCCGGCACTGGCTGAGCCGGCGGATCGACAGCACCGACAACGAAGTCCAGGCCGAGCTCCTCTCGTTGCTGATCTTGGAGCGGGTAAGCCCGCCACGGCCACGCCCTGAAAGGCGGGCGACCCGGCTCAGCCAGGCTTCGCGGCGCCTCAGGCAGACAACCTCGCGGCTGAGATGAAGATCCTCGTCATCACTGGAAGCCACCTTCCATCGATCAGCGGTGCGCTCGCTGCCCGCTGGGACTATCGCAGCCTCAACGCACTCCGCCCGCTGTGGGAGCAACTCACCGGCGCGGCCCCACACGTCGTCCTCGGCACTCCACCCAGCCGACTCACCGACCTGACCTCGTTCGCCGATCTGCGTGTCAGACTGCTGCGTCGCACGATCGAGATCCGCGACGCGCAGCTCGCCCTGCGCGGCTACGTGACCGACGAGGACTTTCGCTGGCTCCATGACCAACTGGTCAATCAGGGCGTGGTGGGAGAGCAGTTCGACGCGGCGCTGGAGGCCGCTTGGCTCACCGCCGCAGTGACGGCCCGACACCGCAGCGGGTCCTTTGTGCCGGTGGCTTCCCGGCCGGTACACGGTGGCAGCGACGTGCACAGCGAGGCCCGCTGGCTCCGCCTCGTCGACGCAGCCCGCCGCTCCAAGATCGTCACGACCGCCTTATCCAAGCTCAATGAGGAAATAGCGGCACGGCAGGCATAATCGCGCATGACCCATACCACAGCAAGCAGAACAACCCCCGATCGGACACATCACGTTTGCTGCAGTTGACGGCAATCTGGGGTGCCCAATACGGTCTTCTCACCTCGTTTGCTCTCGGCCAACAAGCTGGACTGTTAACCACGCCGACCCGGCACCTCCAGGAGACATCAGGGACACCCATGCCCGCGTTCATCCCTGTTTCCCGCAACCCAATCCGCCCGTGAGCGGCAAACTCGTCGGCGCCGCAGTCGCGGCCGTCGCCATGCCGCTCACGCTGGTTGTGGGTATCGGGCTCGGCTCAGTTGCTGGAACCGCGCCCACTTCACCTCCGGCGAGTCTGGACTCCTCGTGCTTGAGCGCCACCGGTTCTGGCCTGGACACCGGCCGCGGCGAAATCCTCAACGACAGCCAGGCCCGGAACGCTCAGATCATCTATCAGGTCTCCATCGAGCTTGAGCTTCCGGCGCGGGCGGCTGTCATCGCCATCGCCACATCGATGCAGGAAGACCGGCTCCGCAACTCCACGACCCCTAACGACCGCGACAGCCTTGGGCTCTTCCAGCAGCGGCCGTCCCAAGGCTGGGGCACTGCGCAGCAGCTGATCGATCCGGTCTACGCCTCCAAGAGGTTCTACGCGACGCTGGTCAAGGTACCGAACTGGCAGACAGTCCCCCTGACCCAAGCCGCACAGGCCGTCCAGAAGTCGGCCACTCCCGACGCCTACGCGCAATGGGAGCCCATCGCCACCAAGATCGTCGAAGCCTTCGTGGAGGCGGCGGCCGCCTGCTCCACCGTCGTCCCGCCCAGCGGCGTCGGCGGGGCGATCCTCGCCCAAGCGCAGCAGTGGACCGGGATGGCCTACCAGTACGGTGGCGGCGACCAGAACGGCCCCTCGGTCGGGACGAACTCCAACGGCAGCGGCAAACCCGGCTTCGACTGCTCGGGCCTGACCGTCTGGGCCGTCTACCAGGCGACCAACGGCACAGTCCTGCTCCCGCGGACCGCGGCCACGCAGTTCCAGGACCGCCGGTGGAAGCACGTGCCGTACGACCAACTCCAGGCGGGCGACCTGGTCTTCTGGGCAGGGTCCTCGGGCACCAGCAGCGCTCCGTCACACGTCGGGATCTACGCAGGCGACCAGCGCTTCTTCAACGCACCGTTCACCGGCACCAACCTGCGCCTCGACTCCATGGCACCAGGAACCTACCGGCACAAGACCTTCATCGCGGGCGCCCGCATCACCAGCTAAGATATACCCTCGTAAACGCAGGCCTGCTGTTGAGTACTGGAGTCTATGGCCAGTCCAGCAGGCGGCCACGTCACAGATCGTCCGCCCGAGGGAGTCGGAAGGACCAATGAGCGCCACGCCTTCAGAACCAGGCCCGCTGGCCCACCGGCTTGAGCACCTGTTCCAGACCGTCCATCCCAAGGGCGGCAAGCCGTACACCAACGTGGAGGTCGCCGACGCGATCAACGCCGCGGCCGGCGAGAAGGTCATCTCGCAAGCCTACGTCTGGCAACTGCGTAAGGGCATCAAGGACAACCCCACCAAGCGGCACCTCGCCGCGCTCGCGGCCTTCTTCGGCGTCTCCGTCCTGTACTTCTTCGAAGACGAGGCCGAAGACGGCGGCACAGCCCCAGCGACCAAGGTCGACCTGGCCCTCAGGGACGATGCGGTCAAGGAGGTCGCACTACGAGCGGCCGGCCTCTCCGACGAAACCTTGAAGACGATCCAAGACATGATCGACCGCGCACGCACCCTCGAAGGACTCCCCGCAGTCGACAAGTGAGGTAGGGCTGACCGCAAAAGGCGAGCCAACAGGCCACCTCGTCACCCAAGAGCACAACGGGACGCCAGCGCCTGGCATTGCCCTCTCCTGCATCACCTGTTCTACCGCACTCCCGCTACCTAGTCACCCTCGTCCGGCTCGAAGCAACATGTGACCCTTGGCCAGATCATATACATGAGTATATTTTCTTCGCGGGAGTATACACATACGACCAGGTCGAGGCCGGAAGGCTCCGCGTCGTTCGCCTCGGCAAGCAGCTACGGTTCCGCGACACCGACCTCGCTGACTACCCCGCCGAGGCAGTCGCCTAAAGACGTGTCCCGCGGATCACGGACCTTGCGATGGTGAACCACCAGACTCTCGCCGGATGGGTGATGGGCGCTGATCCGGCGTAGGCCTTCAGGGCGCGGGCGTCGGCGAGCGGGTGCGGTCGTCGCCGAGTTCGGTGAGCACGCGGGCACCGGTCAATTCGGCCAGACCGGGGAAGCTGATGATGATGGCGGTGAGCGTCTCCCAGCCAAGGCCGACAGATCCCGTCAAAGACCCAGCGGGCAGTCAGGCGTTGGGTCAGACGCCGCCGGGAGGCGCTCCCCTACATCCTCACTGTCAGGCGTCGACACGCAGGATGTTGGCCAACGCCATGGTATCGAGGTGGTCGGATTTGGCCCGGACGACGCTGTGGCGTTCGCGGTAGCGGGCCACGGCCAGTGGGTTGATCGTATACACCTTTCGGCCGGTGACGCGCAGGCCGCTCAGCAGGTAGGCCCTGGTCAGGAACGCGCCATGCAACAGGCAGGGCCGAGCGGGGTAGTTTGGCCGAGCCCCCAGGCCTGCCTCCCGAACCGTTCACGCGCGTCGGGCCGTGCCCTCCCGGGCGGTTGTGGTGTTGCGCCGGCCTGGCGGAAGGCAACCCGGCTCTCGCTGCGCTCGTCCCGGCCGGGACACAGATCTTTTCCTCCTTCGTCGGAAAACATCTTGTCCACGCCGGACCGCCGGGTTGCCCACCGCGGGCGGCCGACGCATGGAGATCTTCCGCCGGGAGGGCGGGCCCTCCGTCCTCCCCCGGACCAGAAAGGGACCACAATCCATGACCACGCCGCCCGCACCAGCCGAGGTGTTCACAACCCGGCACGCCGATCTGAAGGACCTGGTGACGCTGCTGCGCGACCAGCAGGGCCGCAAGGTCGACATCGTCACCCCTTCACAGCACTCCGCACCGAAGCTGGGCGGAACTGAGCGCAGATAACGGACCGGAGTACAGCATCGCCAGCTTCGGCTTAGCTGGTTCCACCCTGAACCGCCCCTGATCATCTTAAGGACACATGCCACTTGACCAGTATATATACATGAGTATATTTTATTCGACACTGTTACACGACAGTGTATTCCTAGTTCGAAGGTGAGCACCTTGATCACGTACTCCCCCGGGCGGTACGAGGCCATCTCGACCGAGCGCATCCCGCCACATGTCCAGACCGATCGTGCCATCCCCCGCCAACGAACCACCGTATGACCCCAACCCCGGCACTCCACACGCTGCGGCTTTACCGCGTCACCGACGCCATGCGTCTGCTCAGCATGAGCCGCACCGTGATCTACGAGCAGATCAGGACCGGACGCCTCCGCTCGGTCACACAGGGGCGTACCCGGCTGATCCCGGACTCGGCCATCTCCGACTACATCGCGCTATTGGAACAGGAAGCGAGACCATCATGACCACACGCCGCAGCCGGGGAGACGGCGGCCTGCACTGGGACGAAGAACGCCAACGCTGGACCGCCTCAGTGACCGTGGGCTACACCCCTGCCGGAAAGCGCATCGTCAAGAAGGCCAGAGGCAAGACCAAGACCGAAGCGAAGAACAAGCTCAAAGAGATCATTCGCGACATGGACGACGGCCTCTCCTCTGGCCCGGCCAACTACACGGTGGCCGACGCCGTGCGGGAGTGGCTGGCCTACGGATTGCGGGGCCGGGACGGCGCTACAGTGAGCAACTACCGGACGGTGTGCGACAAGCATGTCGTCCCGGCTCTGGGATCGCGCAAGCTTCGTGAGCTGAGCGCGGAGGACGTGGACAGATGGCTTGACGCAAAAGCTGGAACGCTCAGCACGCGCACCCTGCGCCTGCTCTACTCCTGCCTCAACCGCGCGGTGAAGTTCGCTCAGGCGCGTGACAAAGTGAAGCGCAACGTCGTCGGGCTGTGCGAGATCCCGGAAGGCAGGGTGGGGCGGCCGTCCAAGTCCTTCACGTTGGAACAGGCCGAGGCCGTACTGACTGCTTCGGAGGGCTCTCGGCTACACGCCTATGTGGTGCTTTCGCTCCTCATTGGCGCACGAACAGAAGAACTACGGGCTCTGCGCTGGGCCCAGGTGGATCTCGACGGCAAGCCAGATGCCGGCCTGCCTCCCTCGGTCGCCGTGTGGCGATCCGTACGGGCCGATGGGGACACCAAGACGAGAAAGTCACGCCGCACTCTGGCGCTCCCCCGACGGTGCGTTCAGGCGCTCCGCCAGCACCGCGTGCGGCAGGCGCAGGAACGCCTTAAGGCCGGCGACCGCTGGCAGGAGAACGATCTCGTATTCGCCTCAAAGATCGGGTCGGAGCCGGACGCGCACAACGTACGGCGTGGCTTCCGGCGGATTCTCACCGAGGCGGGTCTCCCGGCAAGGGAATGGACTCCACGCGAGATGCGACACAGCTTCGTCTCGCTACTCTCGGACGGCGGAGTGCCGCTGGAAGACATCGCACGACTGGTCGGCCACAGCGGAACGGCCGTCACGGAAACCGTCTATCGCAAGCAGATTCGACCTATCCTGCTGGGCGGCGCCCAAGTGATGGACCGGATCTTCACTACATAGCCAGTCGGTAGTCACAAGGAGAAGGAGGACGTGCGACATACGTTCTCCTTCTCCTGTATCAGGCGATGCCTCTGAACGGCGGCCCAGGCATGACACGCGATAGATCGTGGCATCGGGTGCGCGAGGCGATACCTGACGACGCCGGCAACAGCATGGACAACCAGCAGGGCGAGCAGGGCGTCGATCGGGGGTATCAGGTGCCGATCAGTCGGCGACCGTGCTGACGCCTGCGGGCCATAGCAGGCCCTTGCGGTATAGCGACAGGGCGACCGTCACAACGTCCGTTCTCGCCATCCGATGACTGATCCCGAGGCGTTTGGCGGTGGTGGCCACCGCGTCGTCTAAAGGCGAGGCGGCCGCGGCCGCCTGCACGATGGCTAGGCACTCGTGGTATCACGATCAGTCAGGTGATCGAACCCCCACTCGGGATGCGCGACATGCAGTAGCCGATCAGTGGCGTCCTCATGTAAGTCCTCATCCACGACCTGCGTCCAGCGGCAATCGCGGCAGGCCACCACGTACTCGGCACCGACGACCCTGCCCAAATCCAGGAAAGCGCGATGCGCTTCTTCCACCATGCCGTCACGTTACGCCGCCATGATGCGTCCGGCACTCCGCTCTGAAGTGCTCGGCGTCGCCCTGAAGAGCGTGCATGCCAGGGCGCAGCCCTTCGAAGACGATCGCCAGGGTGCGGCGGGGTCCCAGCCAGCGTGCAGCGCCGCCTGGCAGGTGGCGGTAAGCAGGGCGATCACCTCGTCCAGGCGGATCTCCTGGCGGACAGTGCCGGCATGCTGGGCGCGAGCCGGCAGCGCCCCGATCGCTTCCTGGAAGGTCTGAACGGGGTTGGCGACCCGCATGTCGATCCCGACACCTGACAGTAAGTCGGCGACCGTCTTCTTCTCCACGGCCTCCTCGACCATCCGGGTGAAGAACGTGAACAGCGCCGTTTCGGGGTCCCCGTGGTCAGAGAGGACGTCCACCTTTTTGGTGAGCCGTCGCATGAGGCTGCAGAACAGGTCGTTTTGGTGGGAAAGTGCCGCAAGACCGTGCTAATCACAACGCCCGCCTGAGCGGCGACCTCCTCGGTCGAGGCGGAAGCGCCCTGCTCGGCAGGCCGCGTCGCTTTGTCGGGCGCGAGCATTCCTCGCCTTCGCCCGCGCCGGCCGGGCCGCCCTGCCGGTACGCCTGGAGGCGGGGAAGGTCGTGGTCCACGAGACCACCGACCGCGACGTGATCATCACCGAATACGAGCTGTCCGGAACCGATCCGGCCACCGGGCAGCGCGCCTCAGCTCCCTTCATCGGCGTACTCAAGGTCCGCACGGCCAGATCACACACTGGCGCGCGTACCAGGACATGCTGGCAATGGCTGCAGCGACCAGCCAGTTGCCCGATCTGCTGGCCGGTTTGCAATCCGCAGCCGCCGCGGAACCGGTGTGAACCGAGATTGCACGTTAGATGCCTTTCCCGAAGCCCCCCGACGACGCCCTCGAGGCAGACCGGCTCGCCTTCGCCAGATGCGTGAGGTCCGGCACACCATCATCCGCCTGATCCTCCGCCTACCTGCGCGAGAACGCCGCGGTGTCCTGGCGGGGTCACGACCTGGACTTCACCAGCGTGGTCTTCGACAGCGGCGATGCTCCGGCCCGCGCAATGATCCGGAACGCCTGCCCCGCCTTGCCGGAACCAGTGTGCTTCATCCACTCGATCACGCTTCAGCTCATAGTCACCCATTTAGTCACCCAGAAACGAGGAAGGGTGTCACGTGACCTCGTGACACCCTTGCCGACCAGGCACTACCTGGTCGGGACGACAGGATTTGAACCTGCGACCCCTTGACCCCCAGTCAAGTGCGCTACCAAGCTGCGCTACGTCCCGTTGCTCACCTAGGCGAGCGAGAACAACCTTAGCGCAGATCGAGGGGTCGTGCGTACGCCTCCCCCGGCCGTGGTGGCTGGTTCGCCGTACGAGAGTGCCGACCGGGCCGGGGAATGGGTGCCTCAGGGGTACGCCATGCGATCTCACGGGACTACGCCATGGGATGACGGATGATCAGGCGGCCGGGAACATAGGGCTGTGTCACTGGTGGGGCGATCGAGAGTGGGATGGGCTCATGGGGCGGAAGGCTCATATCGACCGGGAAGAGCTGCGGCGGCTCGTCACCGCGGGACGGTCCAACGCGGAGCTGGCCGAGCACTTCGGGGTGACCGAGTCGGGGGTCCTGCAGGCCAAACGGAACGCGGGCCTGGCCAAGCCGATGCTCGACCACGGCAAGGCCATCCCGTGGAAGCTGAACCGCGTCCACAACCAGACCGGGCCCGCGACCAACCTCCGGAACCTCTCCGCGATCGCCCAGGGCGGTGACGTGCCGCAGACAAAGATCAACACGGCTCTGCGCTGGGCGCAGCGGCTGGTCGACGGTGACCTGGACATCGCCTACGGCCAGGACGAGGGCTTCTACGAGGTGCCCGCGGCCGGCGACTCCCACATCCGGTCCGTCCTGGACGAGGCGCTGGAGAGGCTCTCCCAGCGACGAGATGTCCCTGGGGAAGGAGCGGAAGGGGACGAGGGGTAGCAGCGTACCGTCCGGGGTCGTGACGGACGAGGTGTCGGACCCTTTCGGCAGGGCCGTGAGCGAGCACAGCGTGGACTCGCCCTCGGGGGGTGCCGGGTGGACGGCGGGGTGGTGGGTTCGGGGGTGCCGGGCGGGTGGCCGTGGCGGGTTCGGCGGGTGGTGGGGTGGCGGGTTCGGGGGGTGGTGGGTTCGGAGGAGTGCCGGGCGGGTGGCCATGGTGGGTGGCCGTGGTGGGTTCGGGGGGTTGTTGCTTGACCAAACGCATGCGTTGACTCTGTTTTGCGGTCTCCATCTCGGGCAGTCGGGGGGTTACAAAGGCACACATAACCGGAGGCAGACATGACCATCACCTGGGTGGCCGTCGTTGTAGCCGCGGTGGTGGCGATCTTGGCCGTCGGCTACCTCGTGACGCAGCAACAGCGCAGGCGCCGGCTCCAAGAGCGCTTCGGCCCCGAGTACGAGCGGACGCTGAGCGAACGCGACAACCGCCGCGAGGCGGAGCAGGAACTGCTCGAAAGGGAGCAGCGTCACGCGAAGCTGAACATCAGGCCGCTTGCCCCCGAGACCCGATCGACCTATTCGAAGAAGTGGACCGAGGTGCAGGAGCGGTTCGTCGACGCTCCCGGCTTCGCCGTCACCGAGGCGGACCACCTAGTGACCGCCGTCATGGCCGACCGCGGCTACCCCACCGAGGGATTCGAGCAGCAGGTGTCCGACCTGTCGGTGGCCCACGGCTCGACCCTCGGCCACTACCGCGAGGCCCACGAGATCAGCAGCCGCGCGGCCAGGCAGGAGGCGTCGACCGAGGAGCTGCGGCAGGCCATGGTGCACTACCGCGCCCTGTTCGAGGAGCTTCTGGAGGACACCGTCGCCTCGAATCACGCCGAGCGGGAGACCGTGGACCCCGGCCACAACGGGATCGTGGACCGCGACGGCCGCGAGGCTCTGGACTCCGGCCACACCGCGACTGTGGACCCTGACCGCCGTGCGGCTCTGGACCCGGACCAGCGGGCGGCGGTCGCCCCCGACCGGGGAACTCCGGACGCCGGCCACACGGGAGCCGTGGACGACCGTGAGGTCGTGGCCTCCGATCGCAGGGCGGCCGTGAGTCCCGATCAGCGGGGCTCCGTGGACGACGGGCGACTGGCCGAGGACCGTACCGCTCACCGCAACACCCAGGGAGGCTGACCAGCGATGGAATCCTATCGCCGAGACACCACGGACGAACCGCTCCGCGACCCGGAGACCGGCCAGGTTCTGGACCCGGCCGGCACGGCGGACGACCGTACGGCCCCGAACGACCTCGACGATCCGAACGACCTCGACGACCGGAATGACCTCCGTGACCGGAATGGCCTCACCGGACCGAACGACCTCCCCGATCGGAACGATCTTCCGGGGCTCGGCGAGGATGAGAGCGACGCCTCGCGGGTGAAGCAGGACGAGCAGGCCGATCTGATCGTGTATCCGGATGAGGCCGACCACCCGACCCGGTCCGACGAAGACGACAGCCTGACGGCCGGCGTACCCGACCTGGAGCCGGAGCCCGTCCTCCCGGCGAGCGAAGGCGTCAACGACAACGACGTGCACGGCACGGCGGGCGCGGGTACTGGATCCATCGACTTCCAGCAGCGCTGGCGCGAGGTCCAGGCCGGCTTCGTCGACGACCCCAGGGACGCCGTCGAGCGGGCCGACCAGCTCGTCGAGGAGGCCGTCACGGCCCTCACCTCGCGCAGGCAGGGGCTCGTCGACCGCTGGAAGAACAGCGACCAGGGTGACACCGAGCAGCTCCGGCTGGCACTGCGCGACTACCGGTCCCTGCTCGAAGAGCTCGTCGGACCGTCCTACTCCACCGCCGGGCACGGAAGCTCCCCGGCTTCACGAGAAGCGAGGTAACCGATGCTTGCCATCGCCGCGGCGATCGTCTTCGGTATCGCCTTCCTCTTCAGCCTCATCGGCACCAGCATCGGCATCTCCACCACGGCGCTGATCGCGCTCGGGCTGTGCCTGCTGGCCCTTCACCAGGCCGGCATCGGCACCTCGACCGTCGGCGGCACCTGGCGCGGGCGTGCCCGTCGCTGACCCAGAGAGCAAGCCGCCGGCCCACAGACAACCGGTCGCCGGCCCACAGAGAGCAAGCAGAGATGGGGTGTCCAGGATGAACCAGAAGGTACGGGACGTCATGACGCACCGGCCGATCTGCCTGCCCGCCGACGCGTCGGTCTCCAAGGCCGCTCGCCTCATGCGGGACCAGGCCATCGGGGACGTGCTCGTGACCAAGGACGACCGGCTGTGCGGGGTCGTCACCGATCGCGACATCGTCGTACGCGCCGTCGCCGAGGCCCGGGACGCCGAATCGACCCCCCTGGGCGCGCTGTGCAGCTCCGAGCTGGTCACCGTACGGCCCGACCAGAACGCCGACGAGGTCATCCGGCTGATGCGCGAGAAGGCCGTCCGGCGGGTCCCGGTCGTGGACCACGGCCGTCCCGTCGGCATCGTCTCCCTCGGGGACATGGCGCTGGAGCGTGAGCCCTCGTCGCCGCTCTCCGAGATCAGCGGCGCTCCCCCGAACGGCTGAGCCGGCGACGCGCCGGAGCCGCCCCACGGGGCGGTGAGGGCGCGACGCACCGAGAACGCCGTGCCGACCCAACCGGGCCTCGGGTCGCACGGTCTGAGAGGAAGGGCGCCGTCCCACTGGGGCGGCGCCCTTTCGCCTGCCCGCCCGAACCGCCGCATCCCGAAGCATGCCGGACGCACCCGCCGCATCCCGAAGCACGCCGGACCTGAAGAGCTAGCCGCCGAACCTGCCCGCTCCCGAGTGGGCCGGAGCGCGTTCGCGGGGCGCCCAGAAGCCGGAGCGGGCGGCGAGCTCGAACTCCTGGCGGGGGTCCTGCATGGCGCCCAGCGAGATGATCTCGCGCTTGAAGAAGAACCCGAGCGTCCAGTCCACCAGGATGCGGGTCTTCTTGTTGAACGTCGGGATCTTCGACAGGTGGTACGCCCGGTGCAGCAGCCAGGCGGGGAACCCGCGGACCTGGTGTCCGTAGACGTTCGCGACGCCCCGGTAGAGCCCGAGGCTCGCGACCGAGCCGACGCTCTTGTGCACGTACGGCTTGCGCCTCTCGCCGCGCAGGGTGGCGATGAGGTTGTCGGCCAGCCGCCCGGCCTGCCGTACGGCGTGCTGGGCGTTGGGCGCGGTGGTCTCCCCCGGCCTGGTCAGGTCGGGAACCGCGGCGCAGTCACCGGCCGCGAAGGCGAAGGTGGTGCCCTCGACGACGAGGCACGGGTCGACCTTGACCCGATCATGGGAGTCGAGCGGCAGGTCGCCGGATCTGACCAGCGGGTTCGGCTTGACGCCGGCCGTCCACACCAGGGTGTCGGCGTCGAACTCGTCGCCGTCGCTCAGCACGATGTGGTGGTTCTCCGCCGATCTGAGCAGGGTCTCGGTCCGCACCTCGATGCCGCGCCCGCGGAGCTGCTCGGCGGTCCACCGCCCCATCTCCGGGCCGACCTCCGGGAGGATCTTGTCGGTGGCCTCGACGAGCATCCACCGCATGTCCCACGGCTTGATCGCGGGGAAGTAGCGGCACGCCTCGGCGGCCATGTCCTCCAGCTCGGCGAGGGCCTCCACGCCCGCGAAGCCGGCACCCACGAAGACGAACGCCAGTGCCCGCCGCCGTACCCGGTCGTCGGTGGTCGAGGCCACCAGGTCGAGCTGGGCGAGCACGTGGTTGCGCAGGTGGATGGCCTCTTCCAGGGTCTTGAAGCCGATGCCGCACTCGGCGAGGCCGGGGATCGGGAGCGTCCGGGAGACCGAACCGGGCGCGAACACGAGATAGTCGTACTCGAGCCGGCGCCCCGGCCCCCCGTAGGGCTCGAAGTCGGCCGTGCGCGAGGCGAGGTCGACCCTGGTCACCCTGCCGCTGAGGATCTCGCATCTCGGCAGGACGCGGCGCAGGAAGACGACGACGTGCCTCGGCTCCACGCTCCCGGCCGCCGCCTCCGGCAGGAAGGGCTGGTAGGTCATGTAGGAGTCCAGGTCGACCACGGTCACGCGGGCCTCGTCGCGGCGGAGCCTCCTCTGCAGGCGGAGGGCCGTGAACATCCCGACGTAGCCGCCTCCCACGACGAGCACGCGAGGGATTCGCTGTCTCATACCCCGGGACGTACCCCACCGGAGACCGACATACAGAGGTTTGTCAGAGCTTGAAGCGCATCACGACACTTGTCCCGTTTGCGCCGGTTCTCAGGATGAGCTTCTTCGCCAGCCGCCTGGCCACCCACAGGCCCATCCCGCTGGTCGAGTAGTCGTGCGGAGCGACCATGCCCGGCGGCTCGCCGGGGATCCAGTGGCCGTCGTCGTGGATGTCGATCAGGAGGTCGCCGCCCTCGCGCCACACGCGCACCCGCGCCTTGGCGGCTCCGTGCGTCACGGCGTTCGTGGCGACCTCGTTGACGGCGACCAGGTAGTCGCCCACGTCCCCCTCGACCATGCCCGCCCTGCGGGCTTGGAGGGCGGCGAAGTCTCGAACGTCCGGGAGGTCTCCCACGCAGAACGTCATTTCCCTGACCGCCGCGCCGGACGGGAGCGGCGAAGGGCCGCTCCCGTCCGTGAGGAAGCGGGGAGGAGGGACTTCGTCCTCGTTCACCCGATAACCGCCTCCAAGAGCGATCAGCTTAGGAAAGGTCGCCCTGCACCCTGGGGCCGCCGATTTACACCGATGAAGATACCCCGGGTTGCCGGTCCGTGAGGGAAGTGCCCCCTCCGCGTAACTTCTGTTCGGCGGTTGAGTGCCCAGGGAGGGGCGGATTAATCAGCAAGCGGCGACGAGCTGCGACCGGAGCTGGTCGAGAACCTTGCGCAGGATGCGGGACACGTGCATCTGGGAGATGCCGAACTCGGTGGCGATCTCGGCCTGGGTCATGTTGCCGTAGTAGCGCAGGAGCAGGATGTTGCGCTCCCGCTCAGGCAGCTGGTCGATCAGGGGCTTGATGGCCTCGCGGTCCACGAGCGTGGCCAGCTCGTCGTCCTCGTCCGGGATGAGGTCCCCGAGCGCGGCGGCGTCGTCGTCGGCGCCCATCGGGGCGTCCAGCGACAGGGTGCTGTACGCGGCGGAGGCGTCCATCGTGAGGAGCATGTCCTCCTCGGAGATGCCCATCCGCTTGGCCAGCTCGGCGACGGTGGGGAACCTGCCGAGCTCCTGCGTGAAGTCGGCGACGAGCCGGTTGAGCTCGGAGCGCCGCTCCTGGTAAAGACGCGGGACCCGGACGGCCCAGGTCCTGTCCCGGAAGTGCCGCTTCACTTCGCCGGTCATGGTCACCATGGCATAGCCTCTGAAGCTGTGCCCAAGCTCGGCGTCGAACCCGTTGATCGCCTTCATCAGGCCCACGTACGCGGCCTGGAGCAGGTCTTCCATGGGCTCGCCCCGGTGGAGGTACCGGCGGGAGATCTCCCTCGCCATGGGGAGGTGCATCTCTACGATCATCTCGCGCAGCCGCGCTCGCCTTGCCTCGGTGGTGCCCGGCTCCACGAGCTCGCGCAGGAGGTCTTCGGCGGTGACGTCGGTCTGGGGGAAAGTGCGGTCCTCGGCAGCCATTGCTGCTCCCTCGTATGCCTTGCAAGCGAGGCGCAACCGGCAATGCCCATGCAGAGCCGACATCGCCTCGCGTACTACTGTCGAGACGAGGCCCTCTGCTGGACCTCGGCTCCAGTATTCCCTAAAAATCAAGAGTATTGCTACCCCCCGGGCAACAGTAATGTTGCGAATGACCCCCCGATGGGGTTGGCGCCATGCGCCAGGGAAGCGGCGAGGAGGCGCGTGGTGACCGTTCCAGATAGGGCAGATTCGGCCCTGACCCTTACTTCGGCGGTCGCCGAGGGGGTGCCCGTCGTGAAGGTGACCGGCATCCTCGACGCGACCACCCGTGACCAGTTCACCGACCGGCTCGCCGAGATCGCCGACGACTACGGCCCCGACCTGGTGCTCGACCTGGCCGGCGTCACGTTCATGGACTCCCGCGCGCTCGGGCTGATCGTGCACCACTGGCAGCGCACGATGGCGGCGCAGGGCCACTTCGCCCTGGTCGGAGTGCAGTACTCCAACTCCAAGGTGATGTGGGTGACCGGCCTCGCGCAGCGCCTGCCCCTGTACGACACCCTTGACGAGGCGCTGGAGGCCTTCAAGGCCTGATCCACCCCGGCGAGTGGCGCTGGAGTCCCGCGAATCATGAGGAGCGACGGCCCCGGGTCAGGACGGCGCGGCCCCGCCGTGCTTGCTCTGGTGCTCGGTCACCAGCAGGCGGGCGAGGTCGGCGACCTTGACCTGGTGGTGCTGCGACAGGCGGCGCAGCTCGTCGAAGGCCGCCTCCGCCGAGCAGCCGCTGGCGTGCATGATGATGCCCTTGGCCTGGTCGATCACCGCGCGTCCCGCGAGCGCCTCCTGGAGCTGCGCGGCGTCGGTGAGCACGTCGTCGTAGTCCGAGATGTTGGCGAGGGCCACGGTGAGCTGCTCGGTCAGCAGGGTGGCGAGCGACTCCGCCGAGCCGCCCGCGAACGCGCCCGGCCGCACGGCGTACAGGCCGAGGACGAGCGTCGCGCCGTCGACGGCGATCGGCAGCACGAGGATCGAGCGCACTCCGTGCTTGACGGCCGTCGCGGCGTACCGGGGCCAGCGGGTGTCGAGCAGCACGTCGGTGACCACGACGTTCCTGCCGGTGGCGAGCGCCTCCGCGGACGGGCCCTCGCCGAGCGCCTGCTCCCGGTCGACCAGCGCGATCAGGTCGCTGTGGGACGCTGAGAGCATGAGCCGCTCCTCGCGTCGCAGCTCGACCGTGCCGCCCGCGCAACCGGGCACGCCCACCGCCACGGCGCCGGTGATCCCCCGGAGCACGCTCTCCATGGAGGTGCCCTCGTGTACGCGGCCGAGGGCCGCGAGGTCACGCGCGAGGGTGGGGCTGAACATCCTCATGGTCTCCATACAAGGCTCCCGCTTCCCTTGAATGCCAGGTTAATTCCAACCGCGAGGTGCTCATCGATGGGGAGCGCCTTCTTGACGTACGGTCTAGCAGGGGAACCCACGCTCCCCTCGGCCATACGAAGGACCACAATTGACCGACCCTACTGATGTTCCCGCACTCGAACAGGCGCTGAGCGGCCTCACGGCCCGCATATCCTCCCTCCGCGACGCGCGCTCGGCCTACCCGGGCGACCCGGGTCCGACCTTGGACGCCGCGCTCGTGGAGCTGGAGACCGCCCGCGACCTCCTGCGGGCCTCGATCGGCGAGCTCGGCAAGTCGCGTCGCAGGCCGGGCGGCAAGGAGAGCAGTTCCAACCGCGAGCTCAAGCTGCTGCGGACGATCTACCGCACGATGCCGGTGCCGGTGATCGTGCTCGACAACGCGGGCACGGTGCGCCGCGTGAACGCCGAGGCCTCCCGCCTGCTCGGCAGCCCGGACGGCTACCTGACCGGCCGGGCCTTCCCGCTGCTGGTGGACGTCTCGCGCCGGGCGGCCTTCCGCTCCCACCTGACCTCCGTGCTCCACACCGGGGAGACCGCGGCCTTCCCGACGCGGCTGGCCCACCAGGGCCGCGCCCACAACGTACGGCTCGTCCTGACGCAGCTCCGCATGCCCGGGGAGCCCCAGGAGATGATCGCCGCGGTGGCGCTTCCCGTCGAGGTGCGGATGCCGGAGCCGGGCCAGGAGGCCGAGCAGGAGCCGGCGCCCGAAGAGTCGATCGTCATGGGCACGGCCCGGCGCCAGGAGCTGATGTCGCAGCTCACCCGGCTGCTCCTGGACGAGGAGAGCCTGAGCGAGCCGGTCGCGCTCATCAGGGCGGGCCGGCTGCTCGCCTCCCACGCCGCCGACTGGGTGTTCGCCGACGTCGTGCGCAACGGCGCGGCGCAGCGGTCTCTGGTCATCGGGCCCACCAACCAGCCGGTGGCCCGCCTCGTGCAGACCTTGGAGCGCATGGACCCCTCGGCGGCCCCGCTCGTCGCCCATGTGCTCGCGAGCGAGGGCGGTGTGGTGCAGGAGATGGTCGAGGACGACTCGCTGCTCGGCGTGCTGCCCGACGGCACCCCGGTCCTGCACACGACGCGGGCCGGGTCGGTGCTGAGCGTCCCCATCCGGGCCGATGGGGAGACCCACGGCGTCGTCACGCTGCTGCGGCTGCGCGAGCGGCCCCCGTTCGGCCTCGCCGACCTCGCGCTGATGGAGGACGCCGGCGCCCACATCGGGCTGGCGCTGCGCGCCCAGCGCCTCTTCCAGGGCAGGTCCCAGGCGGCGGAGACCCTCCAGACCGGGGTGCTCCCCCGCAACCTGCCGGACGTCCCCGGCTACGACACGGCGGCGGCATACCACACGGGCGCCGGGCCGAGGGCGATCGGCGGGGAGTTCTACGACGTCTTCCGCGTCAAGGACGGCTGGGGCTTCGCCGTCGGCGGCGTGGTCGGCCAGGGAGACGAGGCGGCGTCGGTCACCGCGATGGTGCGCGGCGGCCTGCGCACGCTCAGCGTGTGGGAGGACGACCCGGGAGCGGTGGTGGCGAAGCTCAACGACGCCCTGGTGATGCAGGACACCGGCATGTTCGTCATGGTCGCCGCTGGGTTCGTCACCCCGGGCAGGCGCGGGGG
This sequence comes from Sphaerisporangium viridialbum, assembly GCF_049674955.1. GTDB lineage: Bacteria > Actinomycetota > Actinomycetes > Streptosporangiales > Streptosporangiaceae > Sphaerisporangium > Sphaerisporangium viridialbum. The sequence continues at coordinate 6,554,384 of NZ_CP187232.1, forward strand.
CCGCGTCCGGCTGGCTTCGGCGGGCAACCACCCTCCCGCGGTGCTGAAGGGCGACGGCGGGGTGCGCTTCACCTTGGGAGGCGGCATGCCGCTCGGCATCGAGACCGGCGCGGAGATCCCCGTGGAGGAGATCAGCGTCGCCCTCGGCGAGACCCTGGTGCTGTATTCCGACGGGCTCGCCGGTTCGCGCGGCAGGTCCGGCCAGGCCGAGCTCGCGTACGGCGAGGGGCGCCTCACCGAGGTGCTCACGCGCTGCACGGGGCAGTCGGCGGGCGCGGTCGTCAAGGCCGTGGAGGAGGACCACCAGGCCTTCTGCGGCGGTCAGGTGCTCGACGAGACCACCATCCTCGCCCTGCGCCGCACCCGCTGAGGGGGGCCCTGCCCCGCGCCCGTCCAGGAAGCGGGTTTATGTTCGACATGGCACGTACGGCCGGCCCGAACCGGGGAAGAGACCAGATGGACCTGGAGTTCGACGGTGCGATCCTGCGCATCCGCCGTACCGTCGATCCCGCCGGTCTGCGGGTCGAGGGAGAGGTGGACGCGACCACCGTCGGCGAGCTGCGCAAGGCGCTGACCGTGGCGATCCGGTCGGGGGGCGGCGACGTCCGCGTGGACCTGGGCGGCGTCACCTTCATCGACCTGGCGGGGCTCCGCGTGCTCGCCGAGGCGGCCTCGTGCCTCCCCTGCGGCCGGGTGCTCGTGCTGAGCCCGCTCGCGGGCCACGTCGGGCACCTCATCCGGCTCATCGGCTGGGACGGCCTGCCGGGTCTGCGGCTCCCCGGGGAGGAGGCTTGATGACCGTGCGTGCTGTCCGGTTTGTGAGTGCTCGCCGGAAAGTTCGCAGGTCAGCGGCCGAAGATGTACCGGAGCACGACCTTTCTTGAGATTTTTTTACCTTGAGGGGTTTCCCTGGTTCCGGACATCGGTACACTGAGTCACAGATTCAGTGCCTAAGACGCAGGCACAACTCAGTACGTCTGTGGGTCGACGCGACCCGACTCTCCTGAGGTGTGCCATGAACATCGCCATCGTCTCCGTGCACGATCTTCCCGCCGACATCCCGGCCATCGCCCGTGAGCTGAGCGGTGCCCACCGCGTGACCGTCTACACCCGCCGCAACGCCGCCGACCGCAAGCCGCGGGTGAAGGTGGCGACCGGCGTGACCATCGAGTACCTCACGGCGGGCCCGGCGGAGCCGCTCCCGGAGAACGCGCTCATGCCGCACATCTCCGATTTCAGCGCGCAGCTCATGCGGCGGTGGAGCAAGGACCGCCCGGACGTCGTCCACGCCCACTCCTGGACGGGCGGGCTCGCCGCCATCGCCGGTTCCGAGGGCCTCGACGTACCGATCACCCAGACCTTCCACCAGCTCGGATCGTCCCGCATCCGGCCCGGCGCCGACCGCGGCCAGGCGGCACGGGTACGGCTGGAGCGCGCGATCGGCCGCCGGGCCAACGCGGTCATCGCCTCCTGCGACGACGAGGCCGCCGAGCTGATCCGGATGGGCGTGCCGCGCAAGAACATCGCGGTCGTCCCGCACGGCGTCGACATCGAGCGCTTCCGCCGCCAGGGCCCCGCCCTCACCCGGAGCGACCGCCCCCGCCTCGTGCACGTCGGCCACATCACCCCCGGCGGCGGCGCGTACACCGCGATCAGGGCGCTCGACGGCGTCCCCGGCGCCGAGCTGCTGATCGCCGGCGGCCCCGTGGCCGGCGCCCCCGACACCGAGCACGACCTGGAGCGCCTGCGCCTGCTGGCCAAGGAAGTGGGCGTCGAGGACCGCGTCACCCTGCTCGGCCATGTTCCCCACAACGGGGTCGCCAAGCTGATGCGCAGCGCCGACGTGGTGCTCTCGCTGCCGATCGCGGTTCCCAACGGCAAGGTGGCCCTTGAGGCCATGGCCTGCGGTGTCCCCGTCATCGCCTCCGCCGCCGGCGCCCACCTCGACTCGGTGGTCGACGGTGTGACCGGCATGCTGATGCGCCCCGACAACCACGCCGTACTGGCCCGCCGCACCCGCCGGCTCCTCGGCGACCTCACCCGCCGCACCGCCCTCGGCTTCGCCGGCGCCGACCGCGCAGGCTCGCGCTACTCGATGGAGCGCATCAGCCGCGAGCTGGTCCGCGTCTACGACAACGTGACCGGCCGCCACCAGGTCGAGGTGGAGGTCGAGGAGGCCGAGGCCGCCTGAGCGGTCATCGGCTCCCCCGCGCGATCCGAGCCCGTGCCGCCCTCCGGTGGCACGGGCTCACGCGTGCGCGGCACGCCCAGCTCACTCGGCGAAGCGGGCCATCCGCCGGATCTTGTTCATGGCGTCCAGAGCCGCGACCTTGTACGACTCGGCGAGGGTCGGGTAGTTGAACACCGCGTCCACCAGGTAGTCCACCGTGCCGCCGCAGCCCATGACCGCCTGGCCGATGTGCAGCAGCTCGGTGGCCCCTGTGCCGAAGACGTGCACCCCGAGCAGGGCCCGGTCGTCCGGCGACACCAGCAGCTTGAGCATGCCGTACGTGTCGCCGATGATCTGCCCGCGCGCGAGTTCCCGGTAGCGGGAGATGCCCACTTCGAAGGGGATGAGGGACTTGGTGAGCTCGTCCTCGGTCTTCCCGATGAAGCTGATCTCGGGAATGGTGTAGATGCCGATCGGCTGCAGGTGCGACATCGCCCTCAGCGGCTCGCCGCAGGCGTGGTGGGCGGCGATGCGGCCCTGCTCCATGGATGTGGCGGCCAGCGAAGGGAAGCCGATGACGTCGCCCACCGCGTAGACATGCGGCACGGTCGTGCGGTAGTGCTCGTCGACCGAGATGCGGCCCCGGTCGTCCGCGCCCAGGCCCGCGGCTTCGAGGTCGAGCCCGTCGGTGACGCCGTGGCGGCCCGCCGAGTACATCACGGTCTCGGCGGGGATCTTCTTGCCGCTCTCCAGCACCGTGACGCAGCCGCGCGCCCTGCGCTCGACGGCGGCGACCGTCTCGCCGAACCTGAAGGTGACCGCGAGGTCCCGCAGGTGGTACTTCAGCGCCTCGACCACCTCCAGGTCGCAGAAGTCGAGCATGCGCTCGCGCCGCTCGACCACGGTGACCTTGGTGCCGAGGGCGGCGAACATGGAGGCGTACTCGATGCCGATCACCCCGGCGCCGACCACCACCATCGAGTCCGGCACCCGCTCCAGCCGGATCATGCCGTCGGAGTCGATCACCGTGCGGTCGTCGAACTCGACGCTCTCGGGGCGGGCCGGCCGGGTGCCGGTGGCGATGATGATCTTGTCGGCGGTGACCTTGCTTCCCTTGCCGTACTCGTCGACCACCTCGATGGTGTGCGGGTCGAGGAACCTGCCGGAGCCGACGAGCGTGGTGACGTGGTTGCGCGAGAGCTGACTGCGGATCACGTCCACTTCACGCCCCACCACGTGGGAGGTGCGCATGGTGAGGTCGGCGACCGTGACGTCTTCCTTGAGCCGGTAACTCTGGCCGTACATCTCGCGCTGGTTGAGGCCGGTGAGGTAGAGCACCGCCTCGCGCATGGTCTTGGACGGGATCGTGCCGGTGTTGATGCACACCCCGCCGATCATGTTGCGACGCTCGACGATCGCGACGCGGCGCTCCAGCTTGGCCGCGGCGATGGCCGCTTTCTGCCCGCCGGGCCCGGAACCTAGAACAAGAACCTCGAAATCCGACACAACGCTAAGTGTGGGGCTAACCACCGGATCCGTGAAGCTGTGCGAGCCCGCCGGGAACGCCAAATGGCTATAACACTGTGATCAGGGGAAGATGCTTGCTTTCATGGGCGCATGTCGATTCGTAGCGCATACATGATCGTAGCGGCGACGACGTTGAGCCTCTGTCCCAGCCCGGGCGGCGACGGCCCGTACGGCGGCCACTCCCAGGGCCGGACGCGCCCGCCGGCCGCGCACGGCACGGCCTCTCCCCCGGGCGCGGCGCAGAGCCACCCTCCGCACGCCGGCCCGGTCGCGAGCCGCCCGCCCTACGGGAGCCGCCCCTCCGGAGCGGGCCCCGGTGAGGGCGACGCCCCCGGCTATCCCCCGCCCCCGGTCTACGACCACCGGTACGGGCGGCCCGGTTCCCCGCCCGCCTCGGGCGACGGCCCGTACGGGGGGCCGGACACTCCTCCGCCGCCGGGCGGCCTCTCGTCCAGGCCCCCCAGCGCCCCTCCCCCGGCCGCCGACCGCACCCCGGGGCAGCCCGGCGCCACCCCCTCCGCCGGCGAGCGGGTGCAGGCGCGGCCGGACGCCAGGTGGGGCGGCCCGGTGTTCGTGGAGAACTTCGACGGCACGCAGATCGACAGGAACAAGTGGGAGGTGTACGACTCCCCCGACGCCCAGGTGAACCCCCGCACGGCCCGCGCGACGGCGGTCCACGACGGCATGCTCCAGATGACCGGCGGCTTCTACGGCGGCAAGGACCTCTCGGGCGGCGTCGCGAGCCACCTGTCCCAGACCTACGGCCGGTGGGAGGTGCGCTTCCGCGGCGAGGCCGGCGCCGGCTACTCCCTGGTCACGTTGCTGTGGCCGAGCAGCCAGGGCGGCGAGTACTCCGAGATCGACTTCGCCGAGGTGATCGACCCGACCCGGCGCACCGGCGGCATCTACATCCACAGGGGCGAGGCCGAGCAGGCGCAGAGCCAGATGCGCGCCGACTTCACCCAGTGGCACACGGTGGCCGTCGACTGGCTGCCGGGACGCCTGACCTTCTGGCTCGACGGGAAGCAGACCTGGGACTACACCGGGCCGCGCGTTCCCGAGGGGCGGCCGATGCACCTGACGCTGCAGAACGACGTGGTCTGCAACCAGTGGTCGCCGTGCCGCGACTCCTCGACGCCGAAGACGGTGTCGATGTTCGTCGACTGGGTCAAGATCTACCGCGCTCCGTGACGCGAGGGGCTGCCAGGGCCCCTGAGGAGCTCGGCCGCCTTGAGGCCGAGGTGGAGCAGGAGACGGCTCTCGCCGTCGGCGAGGTCGAGCCCGGTGACGCGCTCGGCCTTCGCCAGCCGGTAGTAGAGGGTCTGGCGGTGCACGCCGAGCCGCGCGGCGGTCTCGCGCGCCTGCCCGCCCCGGTCGAGGTAGGTCTCCACCGTGCGCGCGAGCTCGCCGTCCAGCGCTCCGGCCTCGGCCGCGAGGTCCGCCAGCTCGGCCCCCGACAGCCGCACCAGCACGCGGTGGACGCCGAGGTCGGCCCAGGCGGCGACGGGGGCGAACCTCGGCACCCGCTGGGCGGCGCGCAGGGCGAGCGTCGCCTCCCGCCAGCTCCGCCACGCCTCCGCCTGGTCGTCGCGGGCGCCCCCGACGCCGGCGGCCGTGCCGTACATCCCCCGCACCCTGGCCGCGACGGCCCGGGCCTGCGCGGCGGGGGCGAGGACGGCGGTGAGGGGGTCGCCCGCGTCGGCGAGCACCCCGCGCGGCAGCGTCCACAGCGGCGCCACCCGTCCCGACGCGGCCTGTACTGCTATCGCCGCGACGGGGCCGGTGATGTCCAGGCCCGCGGAGGCGCGGACCTCCGGGTCGGGTGAAAGCAGGTCGCGCAGGCGGGCGCCGAGGTCCTGGCGGCTGCGGGCCTCCTGGGCGAGGACGGCGGCGGCCCGGCCGACCAGGGGCGACACGCTCGCCAGGCGCAGGTCGCTCAGCATGCCGGAGTCGAGCAGCCACAGATACCCGTAGGTCACCTCACGGTGGCGCAGCGGGACGCAGACCCTGGCGAGCACGCCGAGCCCCTCGTCGGCGGGGATGCGCACCGGGCCGGCCGCCGAGGCGATGCCGAAGCCCTCGAAGTAGGCGCGCACCTCGTCCGACGCGCGGCGGCGCAGGATCGACTCGCTCCTCACCGTGTCGATGTCGCCGCTCTGGGCCGCGTACGCGAGCAACTGGAAGGTGCGGTCCTCCAGCGTCGCCGAGGCGTCCAGGATGCGAGCGATGTCGTCCACGATTTCCTGCAGGTCCACCTGCCCATTGTCATACATCTGTATGAAGGGGGTAGTCGTGGCCCGTGGCGGATGTCCATGGAAGGCTTTGAGCTGCGGATTTATGGTGGTGAACATGCTCGGTTCCGTACTTCTCGCGGTATCGCGAAGCCCGCTCGCGCGCCGCGCCGTCTCAGGCTTCCCGGTGACCCGGCACGTGGTCGACCGGTTCGTCGCCGGCGAGGACGCCGGGGACGCGCTGTCCGCCGTCCAGCGCCTCACCGACGCCCGCCTGTCGGTCACCCTCGACCACCTCGGCGAGGAGACCAGGGACGCCAAGGCCGCCGCGGAGACCGTCAAGGCCTACGTCACGGTGCTCGACGCGCTGCGCCCGCTCGGGCTGGGTGGCCGCGCCGAGGTCTCGGTCAAGCTGTCGGCCGTCGGCCAGGTGCTCGGCCACGGCATGGCGCTCGATCACGCCAGGGAGATCTGCGCCGCCGCGCGCGACGCCGGCACGACCGTGACCCTCGACATGGAGGACCACACCACGGTCGACTCCACGCTGTCGATCCTTCGCGCGCTGCGCGAGGACTTCCCCGCGACCGGCGTCGCCGTCCAGGCCTACCTGTTCCGCAGCGAGGCCGACCTGCGCGAGCTGGCGTACGAGGGGTCCCGGGTCCGCCTGGTCAAGGGCGCGTACGCCGAGCCGGCCTCCGTGGCCCACCAGAGCAAGGGGGAGGTGGACAAGGCGTACGTGCGGTGCCTGCGTATCCTCATGGAGGGGAAGGGCTACCCCATGGTGGCCACGCACGACGACCGGCTCATCTCCATCACCGAGCTGCTGGCCGACCGCGTGGGACGTGAACGCGACACCTTCGAGTACCAGATGCTCTACGGCATCAGGACCGACAAGCAGGAGGCGCTCGCCCGCGCCGGGTCCTCGGTCCGCGTCTACGTCCCCTACGGCGACGACTGGTACGGGTACTTCATGCGCCGCCTCGCCGAGCGTCCCGCCAACGTCGCCTTCTTCCTGCGTTCACTCCGCTCCAAGTGAGGTCTTCCATGGATGCCGTCAGCAACGTCCCCGTCCCGGCCAACGAGCCGATCTACGGCTACGCCCCCGGCAGCGCCGAGCGTTCCGCGCTGGAGAGCCGCGTCAAGGAGCTCTCCGGCTCCGCGATCGACCTGACGATGACCATCGACGGCGAGCAGCGCATGGGCGCGGGCGCCACGATCGAGGTCGTGCAGCCGCACAACCACGCCCACGTGCTCGGCCGTACGGCGGACGCCTCGGCCGCCGACGTGCGCGCCGCCATCGACGCGGCTCTGAAGGCCGCCCCGGCCTGGCGGGCGCTGTCGTTCGACGAGCGCGCCGCGATCTTCCTCAAGGCGGCGGACCTGCTCGCCGGGCCGCGCCGCGCCACGCTGAACGCGGCCACGATCCTCGGCCAGTCGAAGTCGGCGCAGCAGGCGGAGATCGACGCCGCGTGCGAGCTGATCGACTTCCTGCGCTTCAACGTGTCGTTCGCCCGCCAGCTCCTCACCGAGCAGCCGATCTCGTCGCCGGGCGTGTGGAACCGCATGGAGTACCGGCCGCTGGAAGGCTTCGTGCTCGCGATCACGCCGTTCAACTTCACCGCCATCGCCGGAAATTTGCCGACTTCCGTGGCGTTGATGGGAAATGTCGTCGTCTGGAAGCCTTCGCCGACGCAGCAGTTCGCGGCCCACTTCACGATGCGGCTGCTGGAGGAGGCCGGGCTCCCTCCGGGCGTCATCAACCTGGTGACCGGCAACGGCGCGGCCGTCTCGGAGGTCGCGCTGACCGACCCGCACCTGGCCGGCATCCACTTCACCGGCTCCACCGCGACCTTCCAGCACCTGTGGGGAACGGTCGGCGCCAACATCGCCTCCTACCGGGGCTACCCGCGCCTGGTCGGTGAGACCGGCGGCAAGGACTTCGTGCTCGCCCACCCCTCCGCCGACCCCGGCGTGCTGTCCACGGCGCTGATCCGCGGCGCGTTCGAGTACCAGGGCCAGAAGTGCTCGGCGGCCTCGCGGGCGTACATCCCGCGCTCGATCTGGTCGGCGATCCGCGACGACCTCGTGGCCACCGCCGAGTCGCTGACGGTGGGCGACGTGGCCACCGACCTGTCGACGTTCATGGGCGCCGTCATCGACTCCCGGTCCTTCGCCAAGAACAAGGCCGCCATCGACCGGGCGCGCGCCACCGGCTCGATCGACGTGCTCACCGGCTCGTACGACGACTCGACCGGCTACTTCGTCAGGCCGACCATCCTCGAAGGCTCCGACCCCGAGGACGAGATCTTCGTCAAGGAGTACTTCGGCCCGATCCTGGCCGTCCACGTGTACGACGACAGCCGCTTCGACACCGTGCTCGACCAGATGGAGAGCGTGTCGCCGTACGCGCTGACCGGGTCGATCATCGCGCAGGACCGGTACGCCATCGCCTCGGCCACCGAGCGCCTGCGCTTCGCGGCCGGCAACTTCTACATCAACGACAAGCCCACCGGCGCGGTCGTCGGCCAGCAGCCCTTCGGCGGCGCCCGCGCCTCCGGCACCGACGACAAGGCCGGGTCGATCTTCAACCTGATCCGCTGGGTCAACGCCCGCGCCATCAAGGAGACCTTCAACCCGCCCCTCGACCACCGCTACCCCCACATGGGCTGACATCCACAGCCCGCGCGCACCCTTCACAACGGCAGCGGCGACAGCCCGCGGGACGGCAACGCCCGGGCGGCCTGACACAGGCCACCCGGGGTTCCGCTCGCCGGGCGTTTCACGCGCCGACGTCCGCAGTGGGAAGGACCATGGTCAGAGACGGCGACGCCTTCTATCTCGACGGCGCGCTGGAGATCCTTAGCGGACCGCCCACGGCATGGCCGTCCTTGCCGCTCCAGGCGCCGCATTCGCGCCACTGAGGATGGGACCGACGCCCGGCGATCTACACCAATGGCGGCGGGTAGCGGTGGATCTCCGCACGGTGCCCCGCCGAGCCGGCGAACTTGGCGTCATCGGTGAGGAGCGGCACCCCCAGCGACTCGGCGAGCGCCACGTACATGCCGTCATAAGCGGTGAGGTTGTTCCGAAGCTCCAGCACTCGCGGCTGCAGAGGAAGCATCGAGTGCCGGACGATCTTCAGCTGCGCGTAGCGCTCCAGCATGACCCGGGCACGGGCCTCAGAGATCCGCACCTCCGGCTTACTGGTGATCACGTGCCCACGCACCACCGAAGCGATCTCGACGTCGATCAAGGCCGGGGCGTGCAGCTTGCGGGCCAACCGCTGGCGGAGAAGATCGTCGCCTTTCACGTTGGCCAGCAGGCGGAAGACGATCGAGGCGTCCACGACCAGGCTCACCGGTGACCCTCTCGCATCGTCTCGCGGACGAAGTCAGGGTCATAAGGCACCGGCTCATCAGAAGCGATCTTGGCCATCACCTCGTCCAGAGTGGGGGTGGCGGCCTCCTCGTTCAGAAGATCGCGCACGTAGGCCGTCAGTGACTTACCTTCGCGCTCGGCCCGTGCCTTGAGTGTCAGCTCGGTCGCATCGGGGACATCACGAATCTGGATGGTTCCCATGCCACCACTTTAGCATGCAGAGTGCATGCATGCCCCGAGTGGGCCATGACGGCGCCCCTGGCGCGGGAGCCAGCCGGGACCCTGGTGCAGGATCCCGCCGCCGCGCGTGACGGGGCGCCAGGAGGCGGCGGCCGAGGGGTGAGGCGGGCTCAGGCGGCGATGTCGCGTACGGCGATGACCTTGCCGATGCGGATGCGGACCACGACCTCCCCCGGGACGCCGTTGCGCCTGCCGAACTCCTCGGCGCGGTCCTCGCCCATGTAGCGCCCGCCGAGCACGGTGGCCCACTTGGTCAGCTCGCCGAGGTCGTCGGACATCGCCGCCGTGCCCTCGATCATGACGAAGGCGTACGGCGGCCGGTCCTCGTCCACGCACACGGCGGCCCTCGGGTCGCGGCGCAGGCTCTTGGCCTTCTGGCCGGTGCCGCTGGTAGTGAACACCAGGTCGTCGCCGTCCAGGACGAACCACACGGGCGTCACGTGCGGGCGGCCGTCGGCCCGGGTGACCCCGATCTTCGCGGTGCGCGTCCCTTCGAGCACGAACTCGCGCCACTCTCTGTCACTCATTCGCTGCATAAGGTCACGTTACGGCACGGCCCGCGGTGGCCCGTGGTCAGCCCCGGCGGCGCGCCCGCTGCTCGGCGGCGTCCAGGGCGGCGGCCTCCTCGGGGGTCGGAGCGGTGCCGCCCAGGTGGGCGGGCTGCCACCACACGCCCTGCGGGATCTCGGGATAGCTCCGCTGCGCCCGGTCGAGCTGCTCGGACATCCGGGTGCGCAGGCCGTCCGCGAGCTCCGCGATGTCCTGCCCCGGCTTGGGGAACAACGGTTCCCCGACGTCGACCGTGATGGGCACGTGCCGCCGGGTGAGGGCCTTCGGGCAGCCCTTGGTCCACATGCGCTGCGTCCCCCAGACCGTGACCGGGATCAGCGGGACCTCCGCCTGGGACGCCATGCGCACGGCGCCGTTCTTGATGTCCTTGATCGTGAAGGACCGGCTGATCGTCGCCTCGGCGAACACGCCGACCACCTCGCCCGCGCGCAGGGCGGCCACGGCGCTGCCGTACGCGCCCGCACCCGCCGACCGGTCGACCGGGATGTGGCGCATGCCGCGCATCAGCGGCCCGGAGATCCGGTTGGAGAAGACCTCCTTCTTGGCCATGAAACGCACGAGCCGGCGGGAGGGGTGGGCGCCGTATCCGACGAAGATGAAGTCCAGGTAGCTCACGTGGTTGCTGACCAGCACGGCGCCACCGCTCCTCGGCACCCGCTCGGCGCCGTTCACCTCGATCTTGAGGTCGAGCGCCTTGAACAGCCCTCGCGCTGTCCCGATCACCAGGGGGTACAGGATGTCGGCCATGCCTGCACCGTAACCTACGCACGAGTAACTTGGCGTCTCCGTGACTCCCCGGATGCGAGCGGAAGGGGGCCGGCCGAGGTCAGTGGCCGCGGAACGCCTCCTCCAGCCACCAGGATCCGTGCGCGGACGTGACCTTGGCCTGGATCAGGAGCGGCCGGTCGCGCGGACCGTCCAGCCAGCCGGACACCGCCGCGAGGTCGCCGGGCTCGCGCACGGTCACGGCGGCGCAGCCGAACCCCCGGGCGATCGCCGCGATGTCGGCCGGCGGGAACCTCACCTGGTCCAGCGGGTAGCCGTCCGGGCCGAAGTGGTGCACCTCGGCGCCGTACGCCTCGTCGTCGTACACCACGATCACCATGGGCAGGCCGAGGCGTACGACGGTCTCCAGTTCGGCGATGCCCATGAGCGCGCCACCGTCCCCGAGGGCCGCGACGGGCAGCCGGTCGGGCCGGGCTAGGGCGGCGCCGATGGCGGTGGCGAGGCCGAGGCCCACGGACTGGAAGCCCTGGGTGAAGCAGAAGCCGTACTCGTCGGGCACCGACAGGAACATCGACGGGTAACCCATGAAGTTCCCCGAGTCGACGCTGACGACGCGCTCCTCGGGTAGCAGGTCGTCCAGGGCGATCGACAGCGTGCGGGGGTCGATGCGGCCGTCACCGGACTCGTCGGCGTACGGCACGTCCCGCCAGGCGACCTCGCGAGCGATCCTCTCGGCGATGGCGGGCGTGCGACGGCCGTACCCCTCCGCAGCCGGCTCCTGAGACTCCGCCGCAGCCGGCTTCTGAGGTTCCGCCGCGGCCGGTGAGCCGCGTTCGGCGAGCAGGGCCGTCACCGCCCGCGCGGTGGCCGCCACGTCGCCGAGCACGCCCAGCCCGATGGGGCGGTGGGCGCCGAGGGCGTCCAGGTCGAGGTCGACCTGGACGACGGTGGTGGCGGGCCCGATCAGCGCGCCGTGCCGCATCGTCCACATGTTGAGCGCGCAGCCCCATCCGACGATGACGTCGGCCTCGCGGATCAGCTCGGCGGCCAGCGGGGAGGCGAACCCGCCGCTGACGTCGAGACTCCATGGAGAGCCCTTGAACAGGCCCCGGGCGACGGCCGAGGTGGCGAGCAGCGCACCCGTACGGGCGGCCAGCTCCTCAAGCTCGCTCCGCGCGTGCCGGGCCCCGCGCCCGGCGACGAAGACGGGACGCCGCGCCCCGGCCAGCACCTTCGCCAGCTCCGCCGCCGCCTCGGGTGAGGGACTCGGGGCACTCTGACCGGCGGCGGGGAGCGGCTCAAGGCCGCCCTCGACCGGCCGTCCCTGCACGCCGAGGGGGAGGTTCAGCAGGACGGCCCGGCGGTCGTGCGCCGCCAGCCGGAAGGCCCGCACGGTGTCGGCGACGGCGGTGGCGGGCGACTCCACGCGTACGGGCACCGCGCCCACCGCCTCGGCCAGCGCGCTCTGGTCGATGTGGAAGTTCGACCGGGGCTCCAGCGCCTCGCCGGCGAGGACGAGCAGCGGCGTGCGGCTCTTGGCGGCCTCGGTGATGCCGGTCATCGCGTTGGTCAGACCGGGACCCTGGTGCACGCTGAGGACGCCGACCGCGCCGCTCATACGGGCGTACACGTCGGCCATGGTGGCCGCGCCGCCTTCATGACGGGCGGCGACGAACCGGACGCCGTGCTCCACGAGGGCGTTGGTGACGTGGAAGTTGCCGCTGCCGACCACGCCGAAGGCGGTGTCCACCCCCAGCTCCGCCAGCACCCCGCCGACGGCCCTTGCGACGATCATCGCTCGACGAGCGCCAGCACTCGCACCGGGCTGCCTGAGCCGCCCACGATGGGCAGCGGCGGAGCGATGACCACCGAGCCTGTGACGGGCAGCCGATCGAGGTTGCGGAGCTGCGTCAGGCCGTACTTGCCGGCGCCGAGCAGGAACGAGTGGCAGGGGAAGGCCGGGTCGAAGGAGTGCGCGGCCCCGGCGTCGGTGCCGACCGTCTCCACACCGAGCCCGCCGATCGGGGCCTCCTCGGCGAGCCACCTGGCGCACTCGACCGAGATGCCCGGAGTGTGGGGCCCGGTCTCGTCGGCGTTGAGGAAGCTCGCCTGGTCGCCCGACCGCGAATCCCACCCGGTGCGGTAGAGCAGCCAACCGCCGTCGGGCAGCGGGCCGTTGGCCTTCTCCCACTCCTTGACGTGCTCGATCTCCAGCAGGAAGTCGGGGTCCGCGGCCGCGCGGGCGGCGAAGTCGAGCACCACCGCCGGGGCGATCAGGCGCGCGAGCGGCACCTGGGAGACGTCCTCGCCGTCACGTCCGGTCACCCAGTGGACCGGCGCGTCGAAGTGGGTGCCGGTGTGCTCGCCGGTGGTGATGTCATTCCAGTACCAGGCGGGGCCCCGGTCGTCGTACCGGCTGATCTCGGTGAGCCGGAACGGCACGGTGTTCCCGAAGGGCTCGGGAAGCATGAGGATGGGCGTCTCCGAACTCAGCGGGGCCGTGAGGTCGACCACCTCGATCGCACCACTCCGGATGCTCTCGACGAGACTGCTCAACATTCGTCAGACATCTTTCTGTAGGAGCCATCATCCCCGGGAGACCTCCCGGTGACTTCCCTTCGCTCCTCGGCCTGCGCGAAGCGCGCGCCGACGACGAGCACCACTGAATCCTAGGAGCCCGGCGACGACCTGGCCATGGGTCACCGGTGGCCACGTGAGCGGCGGCCCGGTGGGAGCCAGGGCCCACTGGATCGCCGACCCACCGTGAAAGCCTCACCGCTCGAAGGACCGCCCTTATCCGCCATAACGGAACAGGCATATCCCTTGCGGGCACTCCACCGAAAGGATTAGTGTTCGGTACGCGGCTGGAACGCGGCCCGGCCGCAGAGTGGCGAGGGCCAGGCCGCACGGCCGGACCGTCCCGCGTGTCCCAGGCGCCCGGCCGTGCGGTCCCCGCATCACGAACGAGCGGACCACCTTCGCGCGCTCGCGCCCCGCAGGCAGGTTGACGTCCTGACCTGGGGTTATGGCTCAGACTTGCATGTCCCGTGTGGCGGTGGCAGGAAGCGGTCACGGCGGTGCAGCTTGCTGCCGCCGGTTCGTCTGGTTTGTGGGTTGCGATTCCCGCAGAGTTGGTTGTGCGAGAACAAATACACAGCCCACACGAAAGAGACAGAGAAATGACGAACTCCACCGCCTCCGCCCGCACCGCCGGAACCACCTGGGACTCCTACTCCCGCACCGCCGGCACCACCTGGGACAGCTACTCCCGCACTCCCGGCACCACCTGGGACTGAGAAAGTCACAGTTCTATCATTACGACCGAAAAGATTTCCGCTCGACAGTACGTCAGAAAGTTTCTGGACAGGCTCTGCTCAACCGGGGCCAAGACCACCGTGATTACGAACCGGTGGCATCGGTGAGCATCGAAGCCTCAGGCCTCCAAATGGCGCAGGTGTGACGCCGGGACATTCTCGTCCCAGACCCACCGGCCAGATCTCCCTTCGAGGGCCTCTGCCATATCCGGCCCCGCCGGAGTGCCCCCGCGACGCGGGCCCCAGGTCCGCGCGGGGCACGCTCCAGGACGTGCCGGCGTGACCGCCTACCAGCCGGTTCCGCGACGTCGTGGCCTGCGTCACTTGTGGACGAACGGTCCGACCTGCGGCTATGTCGCGCGTGCGGGTTCTCGGGCGGATGTCCGGCCCGGGGGTGGCAGGAAGCGGTCACGGCGGTGCAGCTTACTGCCGCCCATTCATCTGGTTTGCGGGTCGCGATTCCCGCAGAGTTGGTTGTGCGAGAACAAATACACAGCCCACCCGAAAAGAGCCGAAGAAATGACGAACTCCACCGCCTCCGCCCGCACCGCCGGAACCACCTGGGACTCCCGCTCCCGCACCGCCGGCACCACCTGGGACAGCTACTCGCGCACCGCCGGCACCACCTGGGACTAAGAAAGAACAGCCCGCCAAGCCCAATACGAGAATCCACGTCGACAGCCCCGCGACCACTCCTTTGAAATCACTGAAGTAGTTCCGCTCGACAGCGCATAAAAGCGCACGGAAAGACCAGGCCGCGCCGACTCAGACCATCGCATTCCGGATCCGAACCGATGGCATCGGCAGACATCAAACGGCCACACATCGACCAGGCCAGGCCAGCGCAGAGGGAGCCCCCGCACCGCCATGCGCTATGTCAAACCGGCGCCGAAGCCATCGCCAAGAGGTTCTGGCACCCCGCCGCCGCAGCCCGGGTGGCACATGAATGTCATGCATATAACAGCATGTAAAGCATTCACTTGTTCGATGTGAGGCCAGCCACTTCACTAAGGGCATGACCACCCCGCCTACCTCCGACGTCGACCTCTTCGCCGACGCGGTCGTACTCGACCCGTACCCCGTCTACGCCGAACTGCGGGAGCAGGGTCTCGTCGTCCACCTCCGGAAGAACGATGTCTACGCGCTGACGCGGTACGCCGTTATCCGTGATGCGCTCTCGGACTGGGAGTCGTTCTCCTCGACCTCGATCGCATTCAATCCGATGGCCAACGAGGCGCTCACCGGCACCTCGCTGGCGTCCGATCCGCCGGTGCACACCCAGCTGCGCGCCACGCTCACCGAGAACCTCGCACCGCGTGCGCTGCGCGGGCTCAAGGGCCGGATCGAGGCGAAGGCGGACGTTCTCGTCGCCGAGCTCGTCGAGAGGGGCTCCTTCGAGGCCATCGACGCCCTCGCTCGGGCGTTCCCGCTGGAGGTCGTCGCGGACCTGATCGGCTTCACGGGCCACGTGCGCGACAACATGCTGCGCTGGGGACAGGCCGCCATGCAGGTCCTCGGTCCGATGAACCAGCGCACGGCCGAGAGCTTCCCGATCGCCGGCGAGCTCTACGAATGGTGCGCCCAGGTCAAAGCCTCCGACCTGGCCGAAGGGTCCGTGGGCCGCGGCATCTTCGACGCCGAGGCACGTGGCGCCATTCCGCCGGACACGGCCGGCCACATCATCCACCAGTACCTCGGTGCCGGCGTCGACACCACCGTGGCGGCGATCGGCAACATCGTCGCCCTCTTCGCATCGCACCCCGACCAGCTCGACCTGATCCGCGAGAACCCGTCACTGGTACCGGGGGCGTTCAACGAGGCGCTGCGCTTCTGGCCTCCCGTCAACGCCTGGGGCCGGCGCGCCACCAAGGACGTCGACATCGACGGGACCGTCATCCCGGCAGGCGCACAGATCGCGGTCCTGCTCGGCGCCGGCAACCGCGACCCCCGGCACTACGAGAACCCGGACGCCTTCCTCGTCGCGCGCAATCCGGTCGACCATCTGTCGTTCGGCTACGGCCCTCACGGCTGCGCGGGCCAGGGACTCGCGCGCCTGGAGGCTCACGCTGTGATCGAAGCGCTTTCCCGGCGCGTCAAGCGCCTCGTCGTCGGGCCCGAGGTCCGTGTTCCCAGCAACATCACCCGAAGTATCGAGGAGCTCCCCGTCCTGGAGGTGATCCCCGCATGAAGATCGTTCTTGACCGCCCCCGCTGTGAGGGCCACGGCCTGTGCGAGGAGGCCGCCCCGCAGCTCATGCACCTCGACGACGACGGCGAGCTCGTGCTGGACCGCGAGGAGGTCGACGAAGCCGACGCCGCCCTGGCGAACGCCGCTGTGCGCGTGTGTCCGGTCGCGGCGCTGAGGATCGCATGAGCGGAGGCACGATGGATCGCGTCGTTGTCGTCGGCAACGGGATCGCCGGGCTGACCGCGGCCGACACGCTCCGCGAGGCCGGCTTCGACGGCGAGCTGACCATCGTCGGCGACGAGCCGCACCCGGCGTACAGCCGCCCGGCCCTGTCGAAGGCGCTCCTGCTCGACGGTGACGACATGTCGTCGCACGAGCTTCCGCCGGCCAGCCACGCGGCGACCGAACTTCTGGGCGTACGTGCGACCGCACTCGACCTCGATCGTCGGCTCGTCACCCTCGGCGACGGCACGGCTCTGCCGTACGACCGCGTCGTCCTGGCCACCGGCTCCCGGGCGCGACGGTTGTCCGGCCTTTCCGAGGAAGTCACCCTGCGCGGACTCGATGACGCGCTGTCCCTGCGCAGCCGGCTGGCGGCCAGGCCATCGGTCATCGTGGTGGGCGGAGGCCCGCTCGGAATGGAGATCGCCTCGGGGTGCCTGGCCGCCGGCTGCCAGGTCACCCTCGTCTCCCAGGGCGTGCCGCTGATCGTCCAGCTCGGTCCATACCTCGCCGGCGTCTTCGTCAAGGCCGCGCTGGACCAAGAGCTCACCATCGTCGAGACCGGGTCGGCACGGCTCGAACGGCGTGAGGGGAGCGCTCGGGTCGTCCTTGACGAGGGCGCGGTCCTCCAGGCAGAGATGATCATGACCGCCGTCGGCGACGTGCCCAACACGGAATGGCTCGCGGACACGGGACTTGCGGCGAAGGGCGTCATCCCGGTCGACTCGCGTGGGCTGGTCCGGCCCGACGTCGCGGCCGTCGGTGACCTCGCGGCTTTCCCCACTCCGTACGGCCTGCGCCGCATCCCCCTCTGGAGCAGCGCGATCGAGCAGGCGAAGGCCGCCGCCAGGGCACTCGTCCGCGGCGACGACGCGCCGCCGCTCCAGTTCCAGCCGTACTTCTGGACCGAGCAGTTCGGGCTGAGCCTCAAGGCGGTGGGCTATCTACCGCTGGAGGGGGAACCGACGTACGTCGACGGAGAGCCCGGTGGCGGACCGGCGTTGATGCGCTGGTCACACGACAACGGGACCGGTGTGGCCGCTGCGCTCAACTACCGGGTCCCGATTCCCCGGCTGCGTCGTATGAGTCAGGCGGCCGCGTAGGGTTCCTCTCCATGGGACACGACGGAGAGGGCGCCACAGGTTCGGCGTTGGACCGGCTGGCATCGGTCAACCTCAACCTGTTGGTGCCCCTCCTCGCGCTCCTGGAAGAGCGTTCGGTGACCAGGGCGGCGGAACGAGTCGGTCTGTCACAGCCGGCGATGAGTCACGCCCTCACGAGAATGCGGCGTCTGCTGGGTGACGACCTCGTCGTCCGGCAGGGGGCAGGCGTCACCCTGACCCCGCGGGCACAGGAGCTGATCGCGCCGCTGCGCAGTGCCCTGCAACAGACGGCACGCATCGTGAACTTCCCCTGCTTCGACCCCGCCACGGATCAGCGCGTCATCACGATCGCCATGACGAACAGCACGGCGTTCGTCGTCGGCCCTCAACTGACGCGGCTCATTGCCGAGCGCGCTCCTCGTGCCACGTTGCGTCTACGTACGATCACGGTGCCGACCGAGGCCACTTTCACCGACAAGGGCGTCGACGTCGTGCTGCTCTCCGAGGGGCACTTCTCACCGTATCCACGCGAGCGCCTCTACAACGACCGCTGTGTGGTGGTGGCCTCACCGGACACGCCACCGGATGCGAACGCGCTCGACCTGCTGACCACACAGCCGCACATCGTCGTCGACACTGATCGGCGGGTCTTCCCCTATTCGGTGCTGGAGGAGAGGGGGATCCCCTACCGTGTCGGCCAGTTGATCTCCGACTTTCTGCTGGTACCTTTCCTGGTCGCACGCGCGGGCGGCGTCGCTCTCCTTCGCTACCAAGTCGCCGCCGCCATGCGGACACTTGCCGACCTGCGGATCGAGGAGTTCCCATTCCCGCTTCCCGGGCTCGGGATCGACATGGTCTGGAACCCCCGACTGGCTGATCAGTACTTCATCGAATGGCTTCGGGCGCTACTGTTCGACGTCGCGACGCATCTCTGATGCCGCCCAGGCCCACAGAGCCGGACCGGGCCAGGAAGCTGCCGGCGTACGTTGCCCGCCGGGGTCACTTGAGGCCGGAGAAGCTCATGGTGGCGACGAAGTGGCGCTGGGCCAGGATGAAGGCGGCTACCAGGGGGAGGGTGGCGACGAGGTTGCCGGCCATGAGGGCGGACCATTCGGTGTGACGGGCGCCGGCGAAGGTGGCGAGGCCCATCTGGATGGTGTAGGTGTCCTCCGAGCTGATGGCGATCAGCGGCCAGATCAGGTCGTTCCACGCGCCGAGCAGCGTGAACACCGTCAGCGTCGCGAGGGCCGGCCGGGCGAGCGGGAGCACGATCCGGAAGAACACCCCGAGGCGGGAGCAGCCGTCGATCGTCGCGGCCTCCTCCAGTTCGCGCGGCAGCGAGAGGAAGAACTGCCGCATGAGGAAGACGCCGAAGGCCGAGGCGAGCCAGGGGACGAAGGCCGCGCCGAGCGTGTCGATCAGCCCGAGGTTACGGAACATCAGGAACGTCGGGATCATCAGCACCTGGGCCGGGACCATGACGGTCGCCATGACGAGGGCGAAGGTCAGCGTCCTGCCCCGGAACCGCAGGCGGGCGAAGCCGTACCCGGCGAGGGAGCAGAGCACCAGGTGCCCGGCCACGGCGACGGCCGAGACGAGGACGGTGTTCATCAGCCAGCGCGGATAGTCGTCCTCGGTGAAGATCCGGGCGAATCCGGCGAGCGTGAAGTGCGACGGCCAGACGCGGGGCGGGTAGCGGTTGATGTCGGTGTCCGGCATGAACGCCGTCAGCGCCATCCACACCAGCGGGGCGGCGAAGACCAGCGCGGTGGGCATCAGGATGAGATGGGCCAGCCACGGCCGCCCGCTCTTCCCTCCCGGCATGCCGCCGCCGGTCGCGCCCCGGCTCCCAGGGCTCTCAGTGCCGACCACGCCGACCACGTCGGCAGAGCCGACAGAGCCGGCAGGACTGACAGGGCCGGTCGCGGTGGTCATGCGTGGGCCTCCCCTCGGCGCGAGTACCACAGGGCGACGGAGGAGACCGCGAGCGTGAGCACGAACAGCCCGTACGCCACCGCCGCGCCGTACCCGGAGTGGAACAGCTGGAACGCCTGCTGGTACAGGTAGAGAACGATCACCGTGGTGGAGTCGAGCGGCTGGCCCTTGGTGGTGGTGTAGACGAGGTCGAAGAGCTGGAGCGCGTCGATCGTCTGCCAGATCACCAGGAAGACCGTGGCCGGGCGGAGCTGCGGCACGATGACGTGCCGGAACACGTGCCGCCCCGAGGCCCCGTCCACCCGCGCCGCCTCGGTCAGCTCGCGCGGGATGTCCTGCAACGCGGCGAGGTAGACCACGGCGGGGAGCCCGATGCCGCCCCACAGCGAGATGACGACGAGCACGATCATCGCCTGGCCGGGGTCCTGGAGGAACCCGAGCGGCGGCAGCCCCACCGCCCGCAGCACCGTGTTGGCGATGCCGAACTCCGGGTCGAAGACGAAGTTGGCGAGGATCCCGGTGGCGGCGGCCGACACGACGTACGGGACGAAGATGCACGTACGGTAGAACCCGATGAGCCGGATGGGCCGGTTGAGCATCAGCGCCAGGGGCAGCCCGAGGATCACCGAGCCGGGGACGAACAGCACGGTGTACAGCAGGGTGTGCCCGGTGGCGGCGAGCAGGTCCGGGTCGTCCAGCATGTCCCGGTAGTTCTGCAGGCCCACGTACGCGCCGCCGGAGATCAGGTCGCCGTCGCGGAGGGAGAGCAGCAGCGCCCACGCGGCCGGGAAGAGCGACAGGCCGACGATCACCAGGGTGGCCGGGAGCACGAAGCCCCAGCCGGTGAGGTCGGGAAGCAGGCGGCGGGCGCCGGCGCGGACGGGCACCCGCCTGACGCCCACCGTCACGCTCACCGCGACTTCGCGAGCACGCGGCCCGCGTCCTTGGCCGCCTGGTCCAGCGCCTGCTGTACGGGCGTGCCGCCGATCAGCGCCTGCCCGATCGCGTCGCCGACCTTCTCGGAGAACTCCGGATAGCTCTCCAGCGCCGGACGGGCCTGCTTGGCGTTGTCGAGGTTGGCGGTGAAGACGTCCACGTCGGGGAAGTCCTTGACGAACTGCTTGTACGCCGGGAGTTCCATCGTGGCCTTGCGGACGGGCAGGTTGCCGAGGCCGAGCGTCCAGCGGGCGTCCTGCTCCGGGCGGGTGATCCAGGTCAGGAAGTCGGTGGCGGCCTTGGTCCGCTTCGAGCCGTTGTCGAACACGACCCAGTTGTCCGGACCCGCGATGGTCTCGTGGTTGCCGCCGTAGCCGGGCAGCACCTGGACGCCGTACGAGATCTTGTGGTCGATGAAGTCGAGGAGCGCCCACGGCCCCGCGATGACCATGCCCACCTTCCCGCTCTGGAACAGCGGGAGGAACTTCTCCCCGTTTTGGTCCAGATATACGGACTTATCCTGACGCGCCATCGACTGCCAGAACGTCAACGCCTGAACGGCCTGCGGCGTGTCGAACGCCACCGTCTTGCCGTCCGGGGACACGATCGACCCGCCCTGCTGCCAGAGCATGGGCCAGAACCGCCATACCGTGTCCTCGCTCCCGGTGACCGGATATGCCGTGCCATATACGCCTTTTTCGGGAGAAGTCAGCTTCGCGGCGGCGGCGCGGAAGTCCTCCCACGTCCAGTCCTTGGACGGGTACGGCACGCCCGCCGCGTCGAACAGCTTCTTGTTGTAGACCACCGCGAGGTTGTCCACGATCGCGGGGACGCCGATGACCTTCCCGTTCACCTCGGCCGCCGCCCGCTCCGACGGCCAGAAGTCGTCCCACCCGAAGGCCGGGTCCTTCACGAGCTTGGTCAGGTCGTACACCTTTGGGCTCTTGGCCAGATGGGCCGACCAGGATCCGTACATGTACGCGATGTCGGGCGCGTCGCCGCCGGCGAGCGCGGCCTGCACCTTCTGCAGCATGTCGTCCACGTTGGTCGTGCCGACGGCGGGGACGACCTGGACGCCCGGATGGGTGCGGTTGTAGTCGGCGGCGAGACCCTGGATCACCTTCGCCTGGGTCTCCACCTGGCCGTGCCACCAGACCACCTTCACCGGGCCCGCGGCCTCCTCGGCAGGGGCGCCGCAGGCCGCGAGCCCCACGACCGCGGCGAGCCCGGCCGCGACGGCCGCCAGCGTGCCGCTCCGCCAGGCCCGGCTCACCGGGGCCTCCTTACGGGAATGGTCTTCACCGGTTCCTCCTCGGTCGTTCCGCGCGCCGGCGATCCGCTCACACGGCACCTCTCAGTGACGCGGGGAGCAGGTCGCCGTGCGCCCGTACCATGTCGTCGCACAGGGCCCAGATCTGCTCGACCGTCAGCGTCGCGGAGGCGTTGGGGTCCGCCATCACCGCGTGCCGGATGTGGTCCGGCCGCCCCTCCAGGGCCGCGCGCACGGTCAGCTCGTTGACGGCGACGTACGCGCGGTTGAGCGCCGCGCACTGCGGCGGCAGGTCGGGCACGGCCATCGGCCGCACACCGAGCGCGTCCGCCACGCACGGCACCTCGACGACGCACCCGGGCGGGAGGTTGCCGATCAGGCCGCGGTTGACGACGTTGCCGTAGACCACGCGCCGGGCGCCGGTCACGACGCTGTGGATGATCTGCGGCGCGTACTCCATGGTGGCCTCGACCGGGATGGGCCTCCCGGCGCCGAGCGCGTCGCGGGTGGCCTCGTACCGCCGCACGTTCTCCTCGCTGATGCCGATGTAGTCGCCCACCGGGATGCGCAGCCGCTCGATCTCCTGGTCGCTGTGCAGGTACCACGGCACGTACTCCGAGGAGTGCTCGCTGCTCTCGGTCGGGAAGACGCCGAGCCGCCGGTACATGTCGACGCGCACCCTGCGCAGCAGGCCGGGGTCGCGCTCGATGGCCTCGTCCAGGCGTGGGTAGAGGCTCTGCCCCGCGCGCTCGAACCGCAGCACCCACGCCTGGTGGTTGACCCCGGCGGCGAGGAAGGACACCTCGTCCATGGGCACGCCCACCAGCTCGGACAGGTCGTGGATGGTCCAATGCACCGAGTGGCAGAGCCCGACGACGTTCCGCACCGGGGTGGCCGCGTTGAGGTACCACACGTTCATGGCCATCGGGTTGGTGTAGTTGAGCAGCCAGGCGTCGGGACAGAGCTCCGCGATGTCGCGGCCGATGCCCTCCAGCACCGGGAAGGTGCGGAGCGCCCGGAAGATCCCGCCGACGCCGAGCGTGTCGCCGATCGTCTGGCGCAGCCCGTAACGGGCGGGGATCTCGAAGTCGGTGCGGGTCGCGCCGATCATGCCGACCTGGATCATGTTGATCACGAAGTCGGCCCCTTCGAGGGCGGGCCGCCGCTCCAGGTGCGCGGTGATCTTCACGGGGAGCGGAGCCGAGACTCCCGCTGCCGCGATGTAGTGCGCGGCGGCCTCGGCGGTCCGCAGGCGCCCGGGGTCGATGTCGTGGAGAGCGATCTCCAGGTCGTCCCGCTCGCGCAGCTCGGGGAAGCCGAACAGGTCGGCCAGTAGCCCTTGGGTGAACTCGACGCTCCCGGCGCCGAGAAATACGATCTTCACTGGTTGTGCACCTCGTCCCAGGTGGGCTGGGCGGCGGTTCCGCCTGCCGCACGGGTTGACAGCGATCCGCAGGCCACGGCGACGCGGAGGCTCCCGGGAAGGTCCAGGCCGCGCAGCCGGGCCGCGATGAATCCGGCGTTGAAGGAGTCGCCCGCGCCGACGGTGTCGGCGATCTCGGCCTCCGGCACGTACGGCGCGGGCACCCGTACGGCGGCCCCGTCGGCCCACGCCAGCGCGCCGTCGCGGCCGTCCTTGACGACCGGCAGCACGCCGCGCAGGGCGAGGGCCTCGGCGGCCTTCTCGACGGCGGGCTCGCCGGTGATCGCGAGCGCCTCGGCGGCGTTGGGCAGCAGCACGCCGGCCGTCTTGAGCACCTCGTCCAGCCCCCGCCACTCCCCCGCGGGGTCGTCGTTGGTGTCCAGGCTGGTCGTGCCGCGCGCCTGCCCGAACAGCGCGGGGAGCCCGGCGGCGAGGCCCGGCTGGAGGAAGTACGACGAAACGTGCACGTGTGCTGCGGCCCTGAGCAGGTGCCCCGGCACGTCGTCCGCGGTGAGGTACGGCAGGCACCCCGGCGCGGTGAGGATCGCCCGCCCGCCCGCGCCCTCCCGCGCCAGGACCACGGTGAGCGCGGTCGGGCGCTCGTCAACGACGCAGTGACGGGTGTCCACCCCGCGCTCGGCGAGCATCCCGAGGACCAGGCGCCCCGCGGCGTCGGCGCCGACGCGGCCGACGAAGGCCGTCCGCAGCCCGAGCCGCGCGGCGCCGCACGCCGTGATCGCGCCGGACCCGCCGAGCACCAGCTCGCCCCGCTCCACCAGCTCCTCGCGCTGACCGTACGCCGGCCGACGTGGCGCTCCGGTGAGCACCACGTCGGGGTTGGCGTCGCCGACGACCAGCAGGTCGTACTCAGGCGCCACGGCACGGGACGCGGTAGGCGTCCAGGTTCAGGTGTTTCTTCAACGAGTTGAAGTTCGCCGTGTTGGCCTTGGTGCAGAACTTCGAGGTGGCGAGGCTGTACTCCACCTCGAACACGGCCTTGCCCGCGTTGACGAACTGGTCGTATCCGTAGGAGCCGTTGTCGGCGGTGGTGCACTCGGAGTACTGGAAGCACTGCTCGTTGAGCGCGAAGTCGAAGTACGGCAGGAGCTGCGGGATCTGCGCGTTGTCGTTCTTCAGCGCCACGGACAGGCCGCGCCTGTGCGCCTCGTTGGCCAGCCAGGAGTTGTACGCGAGCTGGTCGGACGCCTTCAGCGGGAAGCCGGTGTCGTTGGTGTGGCCGTCGACGTTGTCCGGCTCGACCGCGTCGAACCCGGCGGCCTTGCACCTGTCCAGGCGGGCCTTCATGATCGTGCCGAGCGTGCCTGCGTACTGCCGGATGTCGAGCCAGCGCTCGCCCGCCCATCCGTCGAGAGCCTTTCCGAGCACGGAGGCGGGGAACTGCGCGGCGTCAGGACGCCAGTCTTCGTACGATCCGGCGCTGATGTAGCAGACGACCCCGCGGCCCGGCTTGGTGTCGTGCAGCGACCTGACCAGCGCGCCGCCCGCCTCGAAGCCGTCGATGTCGTACATCTGCACATCGGCGAAGGGGGTGGTCGGCAGGGATGAGAGCTGCCACTGCCAGCTTGTCTGCAGGGCGGGCCGCCAGCAGCCGGAGCAGGCGACGGGAGCGGGTAGCGCGGCCGCCTGAGCCTGGGCTTGGACGCCGGTCAGGCAGAGAACGGCGAAGGCGACGACGGATAACGCACGGAAGATACGGGGACTCCGTGGAAGACGCATGGACACTCCTCGCGAACGATTATGTTCGGGACAAAGTGGCGAAATGCGCGCTGTTCCCCACTCTCCGGACCGGCCTCGCCATGGACGGCGGAGTGGCGCGGCCCACACTCCGTTCGCCGGGGCTCACGCCAGCACGCGGATGAGGTCTCCTTCCTGGACCACCTCGAACGCGCCTTCAGGCTTGCGCGTTCATGCGCGAAATTCAAGCTTTTCGCGCATTAAGAGTCGATTACATCCGCAGACGGGAGCGGGCGGCGCTTGCCAGGATCCGCGAACGGGGAGAGTCTGGCCGGGGAACCACCGATCACAGCCGAGGACCGCCTCATGAAGAAGCTCATCAACAGCGCGGACTCCGTCGTCGCCGACGCGCTCGCCGGAATCGCCGAGGCCCACCCCGGGCTCCGCGTGGACCTGGAGAACAAGATCGTGTACCGCCGGTCCGCGCCCACGCGGGGCAAGGTCGGGCTGGTGTCGGGGGGCGGCTCCGGTCACGAACCGCTGCACGGGGGCTTCGTCGGGCACGGCATGCTCGACGCGGCCTGTCCGGGAGAGATCTTCACCTCACCGGTCCCCGACCAGGTCATCGAGGCCACCAAGGGCGTCGACGGCGGCGCCGGGGTGCTGCACATCGTCAAGAACTACACCGGCGACGTGCTGAACTTCGAGATGGCGGCGGAGCTGTGCGCCGAGGAGGGCATCGAGGTCGCCGTCGTGCTCGTCAACGACGACGTGGCCGTCAAGGACTCCCTCTACACCGCCGGCCGCCGCGGCACCGGCGCGACGGTCTTCGTGGAGAAGATCGCCGGAGCCCTGGCCGAGGAGGGCGCGTCCCTCGCCGAGGTGGCCAAGGTGGGCGAGGAGGTCAACGCGCGCAGCCGCTCGTTCGGCGTGGCCCTGTCCCCCTGCACCGTCCCGGCGGCCGGGAAGCCGACCTTCGAGCTGGCCGGCGACGAGATCGAGCTGGGCATCGGCATCCACGGCGAGCCCGGCCGCACCCGCGCTCCCATCGCCCCGGCCCGCGAGCTGGCCCGCGTCGCCATGGACGCCGTCAACGCCGACATGCCGCTCTCCGGCGACACGCTGGTGCTGGTCAACGGCATGGGCGGCACCCCGCTCATCGAGCTGTACGTCGTCTTCGCCGAGGTCGCCGCCTACCTGCGCGACCAGGGCGCCGAGCCCGCCCGCGCCCTGGTGGGCAACTACGTCACCAGCCTCGACATGCAGGGTTTCTCGGTGAGCGTGTGCAAGCTGACCGACGAGCTCACCCGCCTCTGGGACGCCCCCGTGGAGACCCCCGGCCTCCGCTGGGGCCGGTGACGGCACCACCCGCACCCGCTTCGAGGAGTCGCGAGCCCCATGGACGCCCAGTTCTTCACCGCCTGGATCGAGGAGGTCGCGCGGGCCGTCGGCACGAACCGCGACCACCTGACGCGGCTCGACGCCGCCATCGGTGACGCCGACCACGGCTCCAACCTGGACCGCGGCTTCACCGCCGTCCGGGAGGCCCTGGCCGCCGCGCCGGGCGGCACCCCGGGAGCCGTCCTCAGCCTCACCGGCACGACGCTGATCCGCAAGGTCGGCGGCGCCTCGGGACCCCTTTACGGGACGGCCTTCCGCGAGTTGGGCAAGGCCCTCGGCTCCGGCGCCGACGTCACGCTCGCCGAGC
Source organism: Sphaerisporangium viridialbum (assembly GCF_049674955.1). Lineage (GTDB taxonomy): Bacteria > Actinomycetota > Actinomycetes > Streptosporangiales > Streptosporangiaceae > Sphaerisporangium > Sphaerisporangium viridialbum. Next base: position 6,581,019 of record NZ_CP187232.1, read on the forward strand.
TGGCGTCCGGCTTCGAGGCGGCCCTCGCGGGCGTGCGGAGGCTCGGCGGCGCGGCCGAGGGCGACAAGACCATGGTGGACGCCCTCGCCCCCGCGTCACGCGCCCTCTCCGCGGCCGTACAGAACGGGACGAAGGCCGAGGAGGCGCTCGACGCCGCCCGCGCGGCGGCGGAGGAGGGCGCCCAGGCGACGATCCCCCTCCAGGCCCGCAAGGGACGCGCCAGCTACCTGGGCGAGCGCAGCATCGGCCACCAGGACCCGGGCGCGGCCTCCACCGCCCTGGTCCTCACCGCCCTGCGCGCGGTGGCCGCCGGATGACCACTCGGGACGGTCTCGTGGGCATCGTCCTCGTCTCGCACAGCGACGCGCTGGCGAGGGAGGCGGTCGCGCTCGCCGTGGGGATCGCCGGACCCGGCGTACGGGTGGCGCCCGCGGGGGGCACCGACGACGGCGGGCTCGGCACCAGCCCGGACAAGGTGGCGGCGGCCATCGAGGAGGTCGGCCGGGGAGCAGGGGTCGTGCTCATCCCCGACCTCGGCAGCTCGGTGCTGACGGCCCTCCTTTTCGAGCGACCCGGTCAGGTGGTGATCGCCGACGTCCCCTTCGTCGAGGGCGCCATAGCGGCGGCCGTGGCGGCCGGCATCGGGGCCTCACTGGAAGGAGTACTGGACGCCGCCGAAGATGCCAGGACATACCGCAAACTATGACGACTAATACCGCAAAAAGGACGGAATTGACGGCTCTGCCGGAAACGCGGCGCAGGTCCGCGTACTGATCCACGGGAAGGCGCACCGGTGCGGAGGCGGCATATGTAAAGATCACCCCATGAAGCGATTAAGTCGTAGGTTGCTGCCCTTTTTCTGCCTACTCGCCCTGGCCGCGGGCGGTGGGGTCGGCGCCGCCGCCGCCGACACGGCAACGGCCGCGAGGACACTGGACGTCCCCACACAGCTCGCCGCGATGCGGAAGCTCGACTTCATGGTCGGCCGGTGGGCCGGAGTCGGCTGGACCATCACCAGTTCGGGTGAGCGGCAGGAGTTCACCCAGACCGAGCACGTCCGGCGCCAGGTGAGCGGCCTCGCGCTCTCCGTGGAGGGCGAGGGACGCGACAAGGCGCAGCCGCGGCGGGTCGTGGACACCGCGCTCGCCGTGATCAACTACAACGACCTCACCGGGCAGTACCGCTGGGAGGCGTTCTCAGGGGGCCACGTCACCGAGGTCGTCCCGGTCGTCGGCGACAACCTGTTCCAGTGGAACCTCCAGACGCCCAGCGTCACCATCCGGTACACGCTGAAGTTCACCCGGAAGACCTGGCACGAGGTCGGCGAGTTCAGCCCCGACGGCGGGAAGACCTGGCGGCAGAATTTCCAGATGGACCTGCGCCGCGTGTCCTGAGTTTCCCGGCCCGGCGCTCACCCTCCGCGTACGAAGGAAAGGGTCTGCCGCGCGGTCGCCGCGCCGGTAATGCCCTCTCCTCAAAGCACTGATGACTTTCAGGCGTGAGCGCCGGCCGGAGTTACGTATTGCGCATCGCCGGCCGGGCCGATACGTATGCCTACGGCTGAGTAATACGTATGTTCCGACCTATTCTCGGTTTTGGTCTGGACCGGCTTTGACCCATGGCCGATGATGCATTTGGCCGCCATCCAGTTCAAAAGGAGCACATCATGGGCTTGAACCTCCGAGTGGTCGTCCCCCTGGTCTACGCGGTCGCCGTCATCGTGGCGCTGTTGATCAACAAGACGGCCGGTGGGGTGGTCGCCGTGGCAGGCGCCATCCTGGTCGCCCTGTTCTTCGTGAGCTACGGCCGCAGGGCCAACCGTTCATAGCGGAGTCAGCGCGAACAGCGCGCCCCACGGGTCCTGAAGGATCGTCGCCGGGCCGTGCTGTGCGGCGATCGTGGCGCCGAGGCGCTCGGCCGCGGTGAGCGCGGCCGGGCAGTCGTCCGCCCCGAAGAACGTCACCCACTGCGGCGCGAACCCGTTACCCGGCCCCTCGGCGGCCGGCGCGGGCCCGCGCGCGCCGAGCACGCCGCCGTAGAAGGCGTCGGCCGCGGCCACGTCGCCGGCCCACAGCTCGTGGCGGCACCACGTCCCCGGCTCGCCCACCACCACGATGCCGGCCTCCCGCCGGCCCTCCCAGAACCCCACTGCCGCCCCTGAGGGGTCCACCGCGAACAGCAGCCGCCCGTTGGGGCCCGCGTCGATCGGGCCGAAGACGACCGTGCCGCCGAGCCCCCTGACCCGGCCCGCGACGGCGTCGGCGTCCTTCGTGGCCAGATAGGTGTTCCACGACGCGGGCAGCGCCCGCCCGGGCGGCACCCGGCCGAACCCGCCGACGACGTTCCCGCCCAGGCGGATGAACTCGTACCCGCCCTCGGTGTCGAACCCCCACCCGAACAGCTCGCCGTAGAAGGCCCGGGCGCCCTCGGGATCGAGAGCCGCGTAGTCCACCCAGCACGGCGCGCCCGGCTCATAGTGCTCGTGAATCGGCATGTGCCTCCTCCATCGCGGCCAGCCGCAGGTGGGTGCCGATGTGCGGCGCCACCGTCTCGGGCCGTTCGATCATGCACAGGTGACCGGCCGCGGGGACGGTGACCGTACGGCACCGGGGGACGGTCGCGCGCAGCAGCTCGGCGCTCGCCCTGAAGGTCGGCATGTCCTCGTCGCCGGCCACGACCAGGGTCGCCGCGTGGATGCCGCCGAGGTCCTCGGCGGTGTGCACGTGCCGGCTGAGGCCGTACATCGCGCCGTCGCGCAGCTCCCGCCAGGTGTGCCTGGCCACGATGGCGCGCAGCCCGGCCCGCAGGGCGGGGTGCCGCTCGGTGCCGCGGAAGATGTCGGGCGGCGACGTCATCCACAGGTCGGCGAGCTCCTCGCCGGTCGCGCCCCGGCGCGCGAGCATGGCAAGGGCGCGGTAGTGGTCGCCCGTCCCCGGCTCGGGGGGCGCGCCCGCGATGGTGGGCGAGCCGATGATCAGCCCTCGTACGGTGCGCGGGTCGTCGATGGCCATCTGCAGGGCGACCATCGAGCCGATGGACTCCGCCACGACCATGCTCGCCGACTCGGCCCTCGCCAGCTCGGTCAGCTCGGCCGCCAGCATCGTCAGGGACGTCCCGGGGGCGAGCGGCCCGGAGCGGCCGTGACCGGGCAGGTCGACGCCGATGTGCCGCCAGCCGGGCAGCAGCGCCCACAGCCGTTCCCACACCGACGAGTCCATGGTGTAGCCGTGGATCCACAGGACGGCGGGACCGTCGCCGTGCGTGCGCAGATGCAGGGTCATGACAACGCTCCGAAACTCGCGCAGAACTGGCGGAAGGCGATCACAGGGGCGTCCCCGGCGTCGAGCCGCTGAGGAGCGTCGACGTCCAGGTGGTCCCAGACCACCCGGTCCTGGTCGAAGGCGTAGCGGGCGCCGTGGATCAGGGCGGGCAGCGCGTCGGCCTGGTCGGGCCGCACCCCGATGGCGACCCGGCCCACGCTGCCCTTCTCGCGCGGGATCGCCCCGGTGATGATCGTGTACGGCGCCTGCTCGCCGCCCAGCTCGGTGACCACCAGATGCGGGCTGAACGCGCGGGCCACGAACCGGGACGCGAAGTCCAGCCGCCGTTCCTTCTCCCAGGGCGGCGCCTTGGTGCGGAACTCGCCCTCGATGACCAGCTCGCCGTGCTCGCCGAGCGTGGCCCGCATGCCCCGCACAGCGGGCACCAGGTGGACCGAGCGGAAGTGCTCGGCGTCGAAGGCGTTCTCGACGACGTACTCGGCGGGCACGGCCACGGGCTGGATCACCGCGCCGACGACCGTCAGATCGGCGGCCACCTGCTTGATCGCCTGCTGGAAGCCCCGGTCGTCGCCCGGGCCGTCGGAGAGCTTGACGAACAGGGCCGCGCCCGCGCGCTCGGTCCGCAGCTCGCCGACCGACCAGCGCCGCGTGCTCTCGCCGAGCGAGATCCGCTTCCCGTGGAACGGGCAGATCACGCAGCCGCCGTCCAGCTTGCCGCCGTATCCGAGATGGGCGCCCCTGTGGGGGCAGGCGCCGTCGAAGACGCGGATCCGCTCGCCCTCGCGGACGGCGATCAGGCTGCGGTTCCCGAGCCGGAGCGGCGTGAGCTCCTCGGTGAGCTCCTCCTCCAGTGCCAGCAGGAACCATCCCCCATGCGGTGTCATCGGCGTCATCGGCATCCCTTCAGCGCCTCGATCACTTCTCTGGCCGCGCGTTCGCCGCTGGCCATGGCCATGTGCACCATGGGCGGGCCTGAGCGGCCCACGGTGGCCTCCCCGGCGAAGAAGAGCGTGCCGCCCATCGGCTCGGCCCAGACCTCGGGCGCCCAGAGCGCCCCCACGCAGGGATAGGTGTACGCGCCGCCCGCCCACTCGTCGGCGCCCCAGTCGGCGACGTCGACCGCCTCGGGCCGCAGCCCCCGGGTCCACGGCATCGCCTCGCCCAGCAGCGCGGCAAGCCCGCCGGAGGAGCGCGCGACCGCGCGGGCCGCCCTGGCCGCGCGTTCCTTGGCCACAACGAGCACCTCGGGACGGCCCGCCGTGGCGCTGAGGAACCCGAGCCGCCCGCCCACGTCGAATACGACACGCGACTCGGGGGCGGGGACGGGGTAGGTGACCACGGCGCACCACGCGTCGCCGAGCCGCAGCTCGTACGCGGCGGCCTGCTTGCGCACCGGGAGGTCGTTGACGGCGAGCCTGCCGTCGGCGACCAGAGGGGGCGGGACGGTGATGACGGCCGCGCCCGCGGTGGTGGCGCCTTCGGCGGTCACCACGTCCACGTGGCCGGGAGACCAGGCGACGCGCAGCACCGGGCTGCCCGTCCGCACGTCGAGACCGGTGGCGAACCGCGCGGGCAGCCGGTCGAGACCTCCGGGGATCGGGAACTCGCCCCGGCCCACGCGGTCCGCGCGGCGGCCGGCGGCGATGCCGAGCGCGCTGAGCATGTCCGGGTCGGCCGCCCAGCCCTGCCGGAACCATTCGGCCGTGGCCTCGGCCCCCGAGGAGGCCGAGCAGGCCGAGGAGGCCGCGGGGGCCTCGCGTTTGAGCCACTCGGTGACCGGCACGTCCTCGGTCGCGCCGTCGAGCAGGCGCTCCTCCAGCACCGGCGGAGGCGGCCCGGCCTCGGACAGCACGGCCATGGGCCGCACCTCGTCGCCGAGGAGGACGAAGGCCGTACGGCGGGGCAGGGGTGGCGGGCGTCGCAGGCCCGGCAGCGACCAGATGGGATTGCGGTCCCCGTGCACCACCTGCGCGCCGAGTTCCAGCAGGGAGGGCCGATGGGTCTGGATCCGGCCCCCGACCCGGTCCCTGGCCTCCAGCACTGCGACCGACAGGCCTTCGTCGCGCAGGCGCCGGGCCGCGGTCAGACCGCTGATCCCGGCTCCGATCACGACGACGTCGAGCTGCACCACCGTTCACCCCCTTGTAGTAGTTTGTCCATCGGCATGATCAGGAGGACACGTGATGGCGGCTCCCCGCACCCTGCCAGGCGATCTTGCCCACCCGTTCTCGCCGCGTGGACGGATCGATCCGTACCCGGCGTACCGGTGGCTGCTGGCCAACGACCCGGTCCACTTCGACGTGACCTCGCGCATGTGGCTGCTGACCGGCCACGCCGACTGCTCGCTCGTCCTTCGCGACCCGAGGTTCTCCGCGGCGATGGGCCAGCGGGAGCGGGTCAGGGAGGACGCCCTGCCGCCGTCGATGCTGACCACCGATCCACCCGAGCACCAGCGGCTCCGCTCGCCGGGCGCGCTGCTGATGGGCCCCGCGGCGGTCCGCGGCGTCGCGGACGGCATCGCGCGCGAGGTGGACGAGCTCCTGGCGGGGCTGGCGGGCCGTGCCCGCGTCGAGGCGACGGCGGAGATCGGCGAGCCGCTCGCCACCGGCGTGCTGGCCCTGCTCTTCGGCCTGCCGCCCGCCGACCGCGCGGCCTTCGCCGACCTGGCGCGCCGCGTCTCGGCCAACCTGGACCCCCTTGCCGGCCCGCAGGCGGCGGCGGAGGGGCGGGCCGCGATGGGTGACCTCACGCGGTTCCTCGACGCGCGCGCCGGCGGCACCGAGGACTCGCCGTGGGGCAGGCTCGCGGCCGACGACAGGCTCACCCGGCCGGAGAAGCTCGGCATCGCCTCGCTGGCCGTCGTCGGAGGCTGGAAGCCGCTGGCCGAGATGGTGGGCAACGCGCTGTACTGGCTGCTCCCCCGTCCAGAGGCGGTCGAGCAGCTCCTCGGCGGAGGCGACGATTCGGCGGTGACGGCCGTGGACGAGCTGCTCCGCCTGGAGTCGCCGATCCCGTTCACCGCGCGCGTGACGACCGAGGCCGTGGCGCTGGCGGGCGGGACGATCCCCGCGGGTGCCCGGGTGCTCGCGCTGGTCGCGGCGGCGAACCGGGACCCGGCCGTCTTCGACCGGCCGGATGACCTGGTGGTGACCCGCTCGCCCAATCCACACCTCGCCTTCGGCACCGGCACCCATTTCTGCCTGGGTGCTCCTCTGGTCAGGCACGCCGGGGCGCTGCTGCTGCGCGAGCTGCTGCGCCGCTATCCCGGGTTGCGCGCATCGGGGGCCGCGCCCGTCTGGGCTCCTTCGCTCCTGCCCCGGCGGCTCGACGGCTACTACCTCGCCATCTGAGGGGCGAGCCGCTACTTGACGTTCGCGCCGCGCCAGCGGAAGGTCAGCAGGCTCAGCAGCAGCGAGGCCACGCACCAGGCCGCGAGCACCGCCGCGACCCTGCCCAGCTCCCACGTGCCCGCCGGCTCCACCCTGGCGAAGTCGGCCGGCAGGAACACCGAGCGCAGGCCCTGCGTCATCCACTTGAGCGGGAAGAACGCGGCGATCGTCTGCATCCACGCGGGCAGCTGGCTGTAGGGGAAGAAGACGCCCGAGATGAACTGCAGGATCAGGAACGGCAGCGTGACGATCGCGGGGGCCGACCTGGCGTTCGGGATGGCCGTGCTGAACGCGACGGCGAGCAGCGCGCACGCCATGGCGCCGAGCAGCAGCACCCACAGGAAGGTGACCCAGTGGGCGGCGTTCGACGGCATCGGCAGGTGGAACAGCGCGAGGCCGACCGCCAGCAGGACGACCGACTCCAGCAGCCCGGTCACCACCACGCGGACGATCTTGCCGATGAAGTACGCGGACTTCGGCATCGGCGAGGACGCGAGCCTGCGGATCATGCCGGTGTCCCGCTCGATCGCGATGCTGATCGCCAGGCCGTTGAAGCTGACGCTCATGATGCCGCAGGCGATGATCCCCGCGACGAACATCTGCTTGAAGTCCGTGTGCGTGCCGGGCACGGTGCCCGAGAAGATCGAGCCCAGCACCAGCATCAGCACGATCGGCAGCAGCAGCGTGAAGAACAGCGACTGCCTGTTGCGGAAGAACGACTTCAGCTCCACCGATGACCGGGCCAGCGAGGCCCGCCACAGGTTGGAGCTGTGCCCGGCGGTCCGCGCCGCCGGGCCCTGTTCGACCACCGCCATGCCAGGAGTGATCATGGTGTGCCCCCCTGATTCTCTCGGATGAGCGTGAGATAGACGTCCTCGAGGGTGGGGCGCTGGATCCGCAGGCCCGGCAGCTCGTGGACGCCCGCCTCCGCGGCCCACGGGAGGATCGCCGCGAGCGCCTGCGTCGGATTGTGGGTGTGGAGCGTGACGACCTCGTCGTCCGGCGGATCGACCAGCGCGTCGGCGGGCAACTGCGGAAGGGCCCTGCCCACCAGGCCGCCGACGCGGGTGAAGCCGAGCATGGCCGGGGTGTCGAGGCGCCCGCCCAGCTCGGCGACCGGGCCGACCTCCACGACCTTGCCCGCGACGATGACGGCCGCCCGCTGGGCCAGCGCCTCGACCTCGTCGAGGTAGTGCGTGGTCAGCACGGTGGTCTTGCCGCGCTCGGCGAAGTACCGCACGAGGTCCCACGCTTCGAGGCGGGCGGCGGGGTCGAGGCCGGTGGTGGGCTCGTCGAGGAAGATCAGGTCCGGGTCCCCGACGATGCCCACCGCCACGTCCAGGCGGCGCAGCTGGCCGCCCGAGAGCGACTGCGCCTGCTTGTTCTCCTGCTTGCCGAGCCCCACCATCCCGATGGCCTGCGTGACGGGGAGCGGCGCCGGGTAGAACGCCGCGAAGTGCTCGACGACCTCGCGGACCGTCAGGTCGGCGTAGGCGCCCGTCGACTGCGGGACGATGCCGAGCCGGGCGCGCCACTCCGGGGAGTCCTCGGCGGGGTCGCGGCCAAGGACGCGCACGTCACCACCGGTCCGCCGGCGAACCCCTTCGAGGATCTCGACCGTGGTCGTCTTACCCGCGCCGTTCGGCCCCAGCAGGGCGAAGACCTCGCCGGAGTAGACGTCCAGGTCGACGTCCTGGACCGCGCATGCGCTTCCGTACGACTTCTTCAGCCCACGCACGTGAATAGGGTTCGCCTGGTCAACGACCCTGGCCATGACCTGTTCCTCCTCTCGGGGGACCGCCTCGGCGGCGGTCCCCTGCGACGGCCGCGCGGCGCGCGCGGCCGGTGTGCCGGGCGGCTCCTCGTCAGGTGCAGCAGCAGCAAGGGCAGCAGCAGCAGTTGATGTCGATGGCGCTGTCGGGGCTCACGCCGGCCGAGATGGAGTCGAGGTCGCCCTCGCTCAGCTCGGCCATGTCGATCTGCGGCGTCTCCGGGACGTGGAACTCGAAGACCCCGGTCTCGAGGCCGCGCTCCCACAGACCGACCTGGACGTCGAGGTTGGTGTCGTGGTGCCCCTCGGGCACGGTGCGGACGAGGGTGATCTGGGCGCCCGCGGGCAGCTCCAGCCCGGCTTCGGCGAGCGCCTCGCGGGGGTTGCTGTCGAGCTTGGCCGAGAACTCCTCGCTCGACCAGGCGGTGATGAGGACGCGGGTGTAGGAGTTGACGAATTCGGTGCGCTCTGCGGGATTCAGGGCCATTGAGTCCTCCTGGAACCATTTACCTCTTCGGCGCGGTGCGCCGTCCTGAATGGAGTCTTACATGTCGAATTCAAGCTGCCCAGACTTAATTTCCGAGTGCCGAAGATAAGTATTGAGAGGCCTTGCCCGCTGGGGTACGCTCCAAATGGATCAGCATGAATAATACGACTCCTCTCGTACGTATTAAGCATTCGGTAATACGTATTCGGAATCGCATTTCACGTAAGTGATTCGGAGCACAGATGTCCGGTACGTACGTATCCCCCCGACTACCTCCTGGACCCGGCGGCACCCAGAGCCTGCGCGCGATGCGCGAGGCGCCGCTCGAGTTCGTCACCGCGATGGCGGCCTACGGCGACGTCACGAGGCACGACGCGGACGGCGAGCTGGTGTACATGCTCAACCGCCCCGATCTGGCCAGGTACGTGCTGAAGGAGAACGGGTCCAACTACACCAAGGACCACACGCCGGACGACGACATGCTCCGCCCGCTCCTCGGCAACGGGCTGCTGACCAGCAGCGGCGAGGAGTGGGCCGCGCAGCGGCGCATGTGCGCGCCGGCCTTCCGGCCCGGCGAGGTCGAGAAGTTCGACCGGACCATCACCGACGCGGCCGTCCAGATGCTGCACCGCTGGACCGACGGCCGGCAGGGCCAGGCCGTACGCGTCGACCACGACCTCACGTCGCTCACGCTGACGGTCATCGTGAAGGCCATGCTCGGCACCGACATCGGCGGCGCCGGGGACGGGTTCGGCCGCGCGGTGGACGCGGTCAACCGCTTCATCGGCCACTACGTACCCGGCGACGCGATCGACCCCGCGGATACGGCCGTACGATACGCAGGCTTCCACCAGGCGCGTGCGTTCCTCGACCGGGTGACCCGCGTCATCATCGCGGCCCGGCGTACGGGCGGGGGCGGCGGGCACGACCTGCTCACCTCGATGCTCGCCTCCGGGCACGCGATGTCGGACACCGACCTGCGCGACCAGGTGCTGACGATCATCATGGCCGGGCACGAGACCACGGCCAAGTCGCTGACCTGGACGCTGTACCTGCTCGACCGCCATCCGGACGTGGCCGAGGCGGTGTACGCCGAGATCGACGAGGTGCTGGGCGGGCGGCTGCCGACCGCCGAGGACCTGCCGAGGCTGGACGCGTGCCGCCGGGCCATCCAGGAGGCCATGCGCCTCTACCCGCCCGTGTGGCTCATCTCGCGCCGCTCGGTCGAGGCCGACGTCATCGGCGGCTACGACGTGCCCGCCGGCACCCTGGTCTGCGTCAGCCCGTGGGTGCTGCACCGCGACCCGAGATACTGGGACGATCCCGAGGCGTACCGGCCGGAGCGGTTCGCCGCCGGGCGGGCCGCGGGGCATCTCAGCCACCAGTACCTGCCCTTCGGCGGAGGCCCGCGCATCTGCGTAGGGCAGCATTTCGCGCTGGTGGAGGCGACCCTCGTGCTCGCCGTGATCCTGCGTACGGTGCGCCTTGAGCTGGTCGAGGGCTTCCCCGTGGAACCCGAGGCCCTGGTCACCCTGCGGCCCCGGCACGGCATGATGATGATCCCGAGGCAGAGATGACGGCGCCGGAGGCCTCGGTACGCAGGGCGGGTTCCTACGACGCGGCCAACACGACGTGGGGCGGGCTCGACGGCGAGCTGGCCCGGCTGGAGACCCAGGCGGCCCTCTCCTTCGACGAGGAGCTGCGCATCATGCGCGACCTCGGGCTCGCGGGGGCGGGTCCGCTGCTGGAGCTGGGCGCCGGGTCAGGAGCCGTCACCCGCAGGCTGTGCGCCGCCGAGCCCGATCTGCCCATCGTGGCCGCCGACATCGACGAGAAGGTGCTGGCGCACGCCGCCGGCGCGGGAGCGCCGCTGCTCCTGGGCGACGCCGCCCGGCTGCCCCTGCGTACGGGAAGCGTCGGCGGCGTCCTGCTGAGATACGTACTGCAGCACGTGGCCGACCCCGCGCCGGTGGTCGCCGAGGCGCTGCGCGTGCTGCGCCCGGGCGGCCTGCTGGTCGTCGTCGAGGTCGACAGCATGCTGTGGGGGCTGGCCGACCCCATGTACCCCGAGCTGGCCTCGGTGCACGGCACGATGGCGGCCGCCCAGCGCGGCGCCGGAGGGGACCGCCAGATCGGCAGGAAGCTCACCCGGCTGCTGCGCGGGGCGGGCTTCGGCGACGTCGTGCTGAGACCGTTCGCCACAACCAACGACGACCACCCGACGGAGGCCTTCGCGCCGCACCTCGGGCCGGAGCGGCTGGTGCCGCTGGTGGCGTCGGGCGCGCTGTCGATGGCCCAGCTCGCCCTGGCGACCGACCGGTGGAACCGGTTCCGCGCCGACCCGGACGCCTGGGTCATGCTGCTCGGCTTCGTCGTCGCCGGAACCGCACCGGGCGGCCCGGCCGGATCACCTTGGAGGAACAGATGAGCCCGTTCTGGAAGATCTTCATCGCGATCTTCTGCTACATCAGCGCGATCGTGGGCCTTGGGCTGGCGATCGCCAACGCCAGCCAGAGACCGCCGTCCACGACGACGGCCGTGATCTACGGAGTCGCCGGCATCGTCTTCCTGGCCGGAGGCATCGTGCTCAGCCGCAGGCCTCGCTACTAGGAGACCGTCAGGTGGTGGCCGGTCGCCCGCGTTCGACGCGGACGCACCGGCCTTTCCTGGTGCGGAATGAAGCGGCGCTCACGTGGGGTCGATGGGCCGGACCTCCACGATGTCGCCCGGCGCGTAGGGCATCTTCCGCGCCCACATCTCGGCCTCCTCGGCGGAGTCGACCTGGATGATCCAGAGCCCGCCGATCTGCTCGCGCCCGACGGCGTACGGACCGGGAACGGCGGGCCCGTCCGGTCTGACCAGCTTGGCCGTGCGGGATCTGGTCAGGCCGGCGCCGTACTTGACGATGACGCCCGACTCGACCATCGCGCGGCCGAACTCACGGTGCCCCTGAGCCATCCGCTCGCGCTCGGCCTCGCTGAACGCGTCCCACAGCATCTCGTCGCCGTGGATCAGCAGGAGAAAATCCATCTCGCGTTGTCCTCCCTCTCGGGTCTGCCCGCGGACGCATATCCGCGAGCCGGACCTCGAGGCGCGGGGGCGGGCCGCTGAGGCCGTCGTTCCACTGTCATCTTCCACGGTGGCGCCGACGCAACTCAACCGAGTTGCCCAAGCTCAAGAGGAAGTAGTGAACGGTTATCGAGCCGTTACGTCACATCTGCCGTCTGGCCAGACGTGCGAACAGCCCCTCGGTGTCGGCGACCAGCTCGTCGTACTGACCCTGCTGGACGATCCGGCCGCCGTCGAGCACCACGATCTTGTCGGCGTCCTTGATGGTGGACAGCCGGTGGGCGATCACGACGCGGGTGGCGTTGAGCTGGCGGGTGCTCTCGGCGACGACGTTCTGCGTGGGGTTGTCCAGGGCGCTGGTGGCCTCGTCGAAGAAGACGATACGGGGCCGGGAGACCAGCGCCCGGGCGATCATGATCCGCTGGCGCTGGCCGCCCGACAGGGTATTGGTCCCCTCCGACAGCACCGTGTGCATGCCCATCGGCATGGCCGTGATGTCGTCCGAGACGCCGGCCATGGTCGCCGCCTCCCACGCGTCGTCGACCGTGTGGTTGGTGCTGCCGATGATGTTCTGCCGGATGTCCCCGGCGAGCAGGGCGCCGTTCTGCAGGACGACGCCGCACTGCCGCCGGACCGCGCCGATGTCGAGCTCCCCGAGGTCCTGGCCGTCGTAGAGCACGGTGCCCGCGACCGGCTGCTCGAAGCCGAGCAGGAGCCGCAGGATGGTGGACTTGCCGCTGCCCGTCGGGCCCACGATCGCGACGAACTCGCCGGGGTCCACCGACAGGTCGACGTCGCTCAGCACGAGCGGGCCGTCCTCGCCGTACCTGAAGGACACCCGGGAGAAGGCGATGCGGCCGGACAGGTCGCCGGGGTCGGCCTTGCCGGTGAGCTCCTCGGGCTCGGTGGCGAGGATCGGGCGCAGCTTCTCCAGCATCGGGACGACGCTCATCGCGGTGATCACGGCGCCGGTGAACTGCAGCACCGAGGCGATGAGCAGGTTGAACGCGGCGAAGAACGCCAGGAAGACGGTGATCGGCAGCTCGCCGTGCAGCGGCCCCGCCACCACGGCGAAGATGAGGACCGAGCAGACCAGCGGGAACCCGGCGCTGAACGTCGTCACCAGGTTCTGCAGCCGCCGCGCCGACGCGGACGTGCTGCGGGTCTGCAGGAAGTCGCGGTTCCACACGCTGAACGCCTGGTCCTCGGCCGCCGCCACCCGCAGTTTCGGCACGGCGGTGAGGAGCTGGAACACCCGCGAGGAGAGCCGCTGCTCCTGCTCGTACAGGCGGCGTTGCAGGCGCACCTCGAAGTATCCGGCGACCGCGCACACAAGGACGCTGACCAGCACGAGCAGGGTGGCGATCACGGCCATCCTGCCGTCGTAGAAGAACACGAGCACGAGGTTGGCGAGCCCACCGAAGAGCCCGAGGGTCGCGGTGGTCACGACGCCGGAGAGCATCTCCTGCGCCGCGCTCACCCCGAGCACGGTCGTGCCGAGCTGCCCGGTGGAGTACTGGGCGAAGAAGGTGGCGGGGAGCGACAGCAACCTGGTCCAGGCCCCGGCCTGTAACCGGGCCGACGAACGTCCCTCGATGCGCAGCGCCGCGATGTTCTGCACGATGGTGAGCGCGCCTGCCACGAACGCGCCCCCGATGACCAGCAGCGACCCCTGCACGATGAGGTCGCGGTCGGCCCGCGCGACGAACGTGCCGAGGACGAGCCCGGTCATGGAGGGCACCAGCAGGCCGATGATCGCCACGAGTGTCCCGAGGGAGGCCAGCACCCAGAAGTCGCGGCGGTTGCGCGCCAGCCCGAACCGCAGCAGCCCGGCCACCGTGTGGACCTCGCGCGGCAGCGGCTGGTAGAGCACCTCGGCGCGGTTGGACAGCGTCGCGGCCACCTCGGGGGTGACGGGGGTGACCCGGCTCTGGCCCGGCTGCGCGAGCACGTAGTGCGAGCCGATCGGCAGCAGCGCCACGGGCGTCTCGTCGCCCTTGTGGAAGCCGACCATCGGGCCGAGGTCCTGCTTCCACCACCCCTCGTCCAGCCGTACGGACCGGGTGCGCACGCCGGAGGCGAGCGCGATGGCCTGCAGCGGATCGATCTGCCTGCCGTGGGAGCCGCCCGGCGGGGGCGCGGTGACGCGGAACCCCCCGTGGGAGGCGACGAGCCTGGCCGCGGCCAGCGCGGGCGAGTCGGTGGTGACGTCGGCCAGGCGCACCCTGGCCTCGGTGTCGCGCACCAGCGTGTCGAAGCCCCGCCGGGCCGTGCGCAGGATGTCCTTCTCCCGCTCGTTCCTGCGGGCGAGCATCTCCAGCTCTCGCGCGCCCTGCCGTTCGACCCGGCGGTCCACGGTGTACAGGAAGCGGGTCGCGTACTCCACCCACCTGGCCCAGATCGTCTCGTCGGCCAGCAGCTCCCACGTCGACCTGGCGCGCAGCCTGGCCGGTCCCATGGCGACCAGCCAGTCCCGCTCGGTCACGCAGATGTGCGCGCCCGCGGTGAGCCGGCCGGCGACGCCCTCGGGCATCTCCACCACGCCGTCCTCGACGCCGACCCAGCACAGGCCGTCGACCGACCGGGTCGCCGCGCCGTCGGCGAGGTCGGTGGGCTCGCCCAGCGACAGCGCGACGAACTCGCGCGGGGGCAGGCTGCTGCGCATGGCCTGGGCCAGCGAGACGATGCCCGCCTCCAGGCCCCTGACGAACTGCTTGACGGCCACCTCGTGCTCGGCGGGGGGCAGGGGGCCGGATGCCGCCGGGCCGGTGGCGGACAGCCCCCGCAACCGGCCCAGCGGCATCCGGGACACCCGGGTGCCCGGCACGGGACGGCCCACGATGCTGTGCTTGGGGCCCTTGGGAGCGCCGAGCAGCAGCGAGCCCTCGCTGATCCTGCACAGGAAGTTCCACCGGCCCACGGGCCGGCCGTCCTCCAGCCGCACCGCGAACAGGTCGACGGCCCCCTCCTCGACCAGGAGCACCTCGCGCAGGTCGGACACCACGAGCAGGCGGTCGGCCGAGTAGTCCACGGGCGTCGCGGCCTCGGCGAAGAACGGCGCGAATCCGGTCATGGTCAACCCCTGTCGCCGTTGCTGTGTGCGTTCTCGATGAGCCTGGCGTAGTGGCCGCCGGCGGCGAGCAGCTCCTCGTGGCGGCCGCGCTCGACCACCTCGCCCTTGTCGAGCACGAGGATCTCGTCCGCGTCCCTGATGGTGGACAGGCGGTGCGCGATGATGAGGCAGCCGCAGCCTCGGCGGCGCAGGTTGTCGGCGATGATCCGCTCGGTCTCCGGGTCCAGCGCGCTGGTCGCCTCGTCCAGCACCAGCAGGGTCGGCTGGATCGACAGGGCCCTCGCCAGTTCCAGCCGCTGGCGCTGGCCGCCGCTGAAGTTGCGCCCGCCCTCGCGGACGCCGCTGTTCAGACCGCCGGGCCGGGCGGCGATCACGTCGAAGATGGCCGCGTCGCGCAGCGCCGCGATCGCCACCTCGTCGCTGATGTCGTCGCTCCACAGCGTCAGGTTGTCGCGCACGGTCCCCTCGAACAGCGAGATGTCCTGGTCGACGTAGGCGATGGACGACGCCAGGGCCAGGCGGGAGAGCTCCGACCTCGGGCGGCCGTCCAGCAGCACCTGGCCCGCCGCGGGCACGTACAGGCCGGCGGCCAGCTTGCCGACGGTCGACTTGCCGCTGCCCGAATGGCCGACGATCGCCACCCGGCGGCCCGGCACGATCGAGAACGACAGGTCCTTGACCACCGGGGGGGCGATCGGGTTGTAGCCGAAGGACACGTGCGAGAACTCCATGCAGCCGTCCAGGCGGCCGTCCATGGCCTGGCCGGGTCTCGGCTCGAAGCACTGCGCGATCGGATAGCGCTCGACGTCGTACAGGCGGTTGATGTCCGCGGAGATGTTCTGGAGCTGCCCGCCCAGGTTGGTGAGCTGTGTCACCGGCCGGGACAGGGAGTTGAGCAGCGTCTGGAAGGCCACCAGCATGCCGACGCTGATCACCCCGTCGACCACGCGCAGCCCGCCGATGAGCAGGATGAGCCCGCTGTTGATCCCGGCCAGCAGCGGAGGCACCACCGTGAGCGTGGCGGTCGCCACGCCGAGCCGCTGCTTGGCGGTGACGGCCTTGGCGAGGAACCCCGACCAGCGCTGGAAGGCGTTCGGCTCGGCGCCGGTGGCCTTGACGGTCTCGATGAGCTGCAGGGTGTTGAAGGTCGTGGACGTCAGGTTGCCGATGTCCGCGCGCAGCGCCGCCACCGCGTCCGTACGGGCCCTTGAGACCCGCCGGAGCACGAGGATGTTCAGCATCGCCATGGCGACCCCGAGCAGGCCCAGGGTCAGGTCGTACCTGATCAGGATCACCGCGTAGAACAGCACGAGCACCAGGTTGATGACGGTGATCGCCAGGTCGCGGGAGAGCACCTCGGCGACCATGTCGTTGGCCTGCACCCGCTTGGCCACCTCGGCCGGGCGGCGCTGCAGGTAGAACTCCACCGGCAGCCGCAGCAGATGCCGGAAGAAGCGGGCCGAGCTGACCAGCCCGAACCTGATCTCCAGCCGCAGCAGGTAGTGCCGCTGCACGGAGGTCAGCACGAACACCGAGACCGCGGTCACCGCCATCCCGAGCAGCAGGGGGTACAGGAAGTCGGGGTCGCGCCCGGACAGGATCCGGTCGATGAACAGACGGCTGAAGGCCGGCCCGACGATGCCGGGGACCACCAGGATCAGGCTGGCCAGCAGGATCAGCGGCAGCGCCCGGCCGGACGGCATCCGCCGCGACAGCAGGGCCTGACCCACCCGGGTGGGGCGCCCGCCGGGCTCGAAGTCGGGGCCGGGCTCGAACGACAGCACCACGCCGGTGAAGCCGGAGTCGAAGTCCTCCCAGTCGATCAGGCGGGGGCCGCTGGCCGGGTCGTTGACCGCGACGACCTTCTTGCCGAACCTGGTGCGCACCCCCTCCACGACCATGAAGTGCTGGAACGCCCAGAAGATGATCACCGGCTTGGCGGTGGCGGTCAGGTCCGCGGCCTCCATCTGGAAGCCCCTGGCGATCAGGCCGTAGCGCCGCGCCGCGGCGATGACGCTGGAGGCCTTGGCGCCGTCACGGGAGACGCCGCAGGCCGACCGCAGCTCCTCCAGCGGGACGAACTTCCCGTAGTAGCCGAGGATCATCGACAGGGAGGCGGCGCCGCACTCGACCGCCTCCATCTGGATCACCGTCGGAGTGCTGCTCCGCCACCTCCCCCAGCGCCCCTTGGACTCCTTGGGCTTCTTGGAATCCTTGGCGGCGGCCGGGCGCCGGGGCCCACCCCCCTCCGGGGCGAGGGGTGGGCTCGCCGTGGCTTGGCTCATTCGTCTCTTCTCCTTGCGCCGTGACGGGTGCCGCTCAGCGGCCGAGGAGCAGGTCGAACAGCGTCTGACCGCCCAGGTTGATCGAGCCCGTGACGTTGACCTGCGACTGCAGCCGCATCGGCGGTCCCGACTTGGTGGACCAGGCGTATCCCGAGGTCGTGACCGGGTCCCGCTCCAGGTCGACGATCACCAGCCGGGGCGGGGCGCCCGTGAGGTAGCCGCGCGCGGCCGCCTCGCCGCCGACCAGGTCGGCCACCCCCTCAAGCAGCAGCGGGTACGTGCTCACCGACGCGACCCGGCCGCGCAGCAGCCCGAAGGCCCCCGGCGGGGCCGAGGAGACCGCGAGGTCGACCTCCCTGCCCGGGACGACGCCCAGCGTGCGGTCGGCCGGCACGAACAGCATGGCCACCAGCCGGTCGTTGGGCGCGTCTGTGCGCTCGATGGTCATGAGGTCCTCGCCCGGCGTGACCATGTGCCCGTCGTCGGCCGTGGCGGCCACCACGTGCCCGGTGAACGGGCTCTTGATCAGGCGCGAGGTGTCGTCGAGCTGGACGACCTCAGCGACCGCCTGGCCGCGCTGCACCGTGTCGTCCGGGTGGACGAACATCGACCGGACCATCCCCGCGTACGGGCTCTGCAGCTGCGCCGTACCGCCGGGGTGGGTGAGCAGGCCGGTGGCGGACACCGTGATCGGCATCCGGCCGACGAAGGCCCACGCGGTCACCGCGGCGACGATGATGAGCACGACGAACGTGGCGATCCATCCGCGCGGAGAGGCCAGCAGGGTCGGGGAGTCGAGCTCGTCGGGCTCCCGCATCCGCTGGAGTGCCTTGTACCGGAATTTCATCGTCCATCACCGCTTGCTGCCGAGGACCAGCTCGCCCACGCTGCCCTCGGTGAGGTAGTCGAGCCCGCTGGCGGCGGCGAAGTCGCCCGCGTCCCCGCCGCCGAGGCCGCACACCGCCAGGTTCATGGCGGTGCCCACGAGGTAGAGCGTCTGGTACAGCACGCCGACGTGCTTGAGCACCAGGGAGTAGGCGATCGTCTCGTACTTCCACATCACCCGGCCGAAGCGGGCGGTGACCACGAGCAGCACCTGCGGGTCGGCCTCCAGCAGGGCGGACGCCCTGGCCCGCTGCACCAGGACCTGGGTGGCCGGACCGGGCTCCGCGACCCGTTCCAGGGCGTGCCCGGCCGTGTCGTAGTGCCACAGGCCGGGCTCGATCCCCTGGCACGACACCACCAGCGGGTAGACCTCCAGCTCGTGGATGGAACCGCCGGAGGGGTAGGGCCGGTCGACGAGCTCCTGCCCGTCGGGCGCCGTGAACCCGTCGCGCCGCCGCATCGACCGGTACAGCAGCTCCCCGAGCTGGGCGACCGTGATCGGGGACGCGGGGTCGTGCTCGCGCACCGAGCGTCGCCGTTCGAGGGTTTCCGTCAGGGTCGGATCGGACTTGGCCGCGAGCTCCATGTCGGGCGGCACGAGCTGGATCCGCGGGCCGTCGAACGCCGCGGGAGCGGCGGGCAGCGGGCCGAAGTCCGGCCCGAGCGGGTACGTCCCGCCGTACCGGCCGGTGACGCGGGGTCCCCGGCTGTGGGCGTGCTGCCAGAGGTCGCGCGGGGTCCACTGCGCGTGCGACTGGTCCTCGTCCTCGGAGGTGCGGGTCAGCAGCCCGGCGGCGTCGAAGTACCGCAGCAGCTGATCGACCGGCAGGCCGGGCAGTACCTCGGCCAGCTCGGCCGGGGTGGTCCAGCCGGCGAGCGCGCCGAGGATCCCGGCCGTCGCGGGAGCCAGCTCGACGACGCTCGCGTGGCGCGGGGAGCGCACCACGAGCGCGCCGCCCTCGGCGGTCGCGACGGCGAACCTCGACAGCTTCACCCTGGTGTCCGGGGCCGGCGCGGCGGCGGGCTCCAGCGGCCCTGAGCCGACCGGCCGCAGCCTGGCGCCGTCCACGCTGTACTCCAGCAGCCCGCCCCTGGCCAGGCGGCGCAGCAGCATGTTCCAGCGGAGCAGCCCTGCCTCCCCGTCGCCCTCGACCACCGCCGCGGTGAGGCCGGCCTCGGTCATGTCCCCGGCGGCGAGCGCGCCGAGGGCCGCCACCGTGCCGGGAGGAAGGTCGCGCAGCCCGAAGGCGCCGACGGGCGCGGACACCCGCAGGGAGCCGTCGGACTCCGCCAGTTCCGCGTCGCGGCGGAGCCGTACCTTTGTCTGGGTCACAACTGCTCCTCCGGGTTCAGAAGAAGACGCTCGTGGGATTGAGCTGGTCTTCGGTGCTCGCCTGTGGCACCCAGCCGAGCTCGGCCGGCACGTCGTACAGGCGTCCGGAGCCGAGCCGCCGCCAGAAGTGCCGCATGCCGGGCGCGATCATCCGCACGACGTTGAGGTCCAGGTCGGGGCGGGTCTGGTCGACCACGATGACCTCGATGCCGCACGCCTTCGCCCGCGCCACGCACGTCTCGACGTCCCTGGCGAGGTCCTCGCCGTCGACCCTGGCGTAGTCGGCCGGCGTGCGCGGGCGCTGCGACGGGTCGGGCACCAGCCACGGCTCGTTCGCCAGCTTGGTCTCCTTCCACCAGGCCAGGGTGGCGATGTCGTTGTCCAGGTACAGGGTGTTGCCCTGCTCGTCGCGCCGTTCGACCGAGGGGAGGAACTGGTTGACCTCGGTCAGCGTCCTGATCGCCGCGATCCGCGGGTCGAGGTGGGCGCCGAAGCCGACGATGACGTCCTCGACCGGGTGGCCGATCCGGTGGGAGACCCCGACGAAGGCGGGGATGCCCAGGTCGGTGGTGATGTCGAGGAGCCAGATGCTGCGGCCCATCCGCTCGTAGAACTCGCGCAGCGTGTCGACGTAGGGGTCGCGCAGCGAGTCGAGGTCGAAGGCGGGGCGCCGTGCCCGGTTGTACCACCACAGGGCCACCGCGTCGCGCTCGACGAGCTCGCAGAACCCCTGGAGGATCGCCTCCTCCATCGAGTTGCCCGACGCGTTGCCGTTGGAGTCGCCCACGCAGTAGAAGTGGCGTTCCAGGTCGGGGTGGCCGTACCACGCGTACCCGGAGGGGATGAGCCGCTCGCGCTCGTCGGTGAGCGACCACGCGGGCGACCAGTCGATCGGCAGCTCGGTGCGGAACTTCTCCGGCACCAGGTGCAGCCGGTGGCTCGGGTCCTTGTTCCATTCGTCGCGCCCGGCGTACTGCGACGGGGAGAAGTGCAGCAGCGACTCCACGTGGACGGCGACGGCCGGGTCGAGGTCGGCGTAGGCGGCCTGGCGCACGGGCTCCTCGCCACGCCACACGCCCGAGTACCGCTCGATGGCCTCGCACAGGGCGCTGACCTTGGCCTGGATCTCGGTGCGGCCCTTGCCGCCGCTCTGCCCGCGAAGGTTGCGGCGGAGCAGGTCCATGTTGTCGCCGACCATGGCGAAGTTGTGGCCGGCGGTGAAGCTGTAGGTGACGCCGTTGTCGTACTCGGCGAAGGTGTGCAGCCGGGTGACGGCCCCGATGAGCGGGCTGATGTGCCGCTGCAGCCGCTCGTACGTCGCCGCGGGCGGTTCGATGCGGTATCCGCCGTCGGTGATGTGGCGCGCGTCGCGCGACGACAGCACCACCTTCGGGCTGCGCTCGGTGACCAGCGTCGGGTCGCCGCAGGCGGGGCACTGCGGCAGCCGGACCACGGTGTGCTCGGTGGCGGCCAGCGTGCGCAGGTCGATCGTGGTCATCTTGCCTTCGAGCCGCGACGGCGCGCCCGTGGCGGCGATGCGGGCGAGCTCCACCGCGAGCAGCCCGCCGACCAGGGACGATCCCGCCGGGATCGCCTCCAGCGCGGGGTGGTACGGAGTGCCGTTGCCGTGCTTGCCGGCCAGGTAACGCTCCACCTGGCGGTTGCCGGTGATCCGCTGGGACAGGCACGCCCAGCAGCCGGTGCGTCCCGGCTGGATCACGGGCCCGGCCCACAGCGTCAGCCCGGTCGGCTTCACCAGCGCCCACGGGTGCTCGGCGGCGAGGTAGGCGGCGTTGAGCCGTTCGAGCGCCGGGTCGAGGTAGTCGTTGACGACGATCAGGGACAGGGCTCCGCCGGGCGCCTCGGCCTCCTCGTCGACCTGCGCGAGGCGGACGCGCAGCCCGTGCTCGCGCAGTTGCGCGATCACCGCGTCCGGGTCGGCGCCGTCGCCCGCCACCACCGTGAATTCGGTGTCCGCGAGGGCCTTCTGGACGGTCTTGGGGTCGATTCCCTGCGCGTCCCAATACGCGAGCGTGCTGTCCGGCCAATCGGGCCGCCCGTCCGCCAGGTGCCCCAAAGCGTCGAATTTACGGATGGCGATGATGACTTGCGTAAGTGATAATTCTGTGCCAAGTGCCGCCGCGATATCGGCTATCGTGTGGCGTCCGTCGAGGTAGGGGAGCACCTTGACGCACTCGGCTCCCTTGATGAGGTAGTGCTGACCTTCGGCCAGAAGGAACACCTTCGATCCCTCGACCACCTGGGCCGCGAAGTGTGCTTTGAGGCGTGGGCGATCCATGGCGCTCCCCGTATGGGCTCAATTCCATTTGATCGCAGAGTCGCATCGGGCCAGGACCGATGTAAAGACGTAATTCCGGCATACGTATTCGGACGTCCCTATAAGCGCGACGTACGGATGCGTATCAGTCAAATGCGTACGACGCCCTCCGTCGCGGGTTCGCCTACGCGTCCGGGTAAGCGCCGCCCGGGTGGCCCAGGACGGTACCCAACGTGTTGCGTATCCCGACAAACGGGTTAATTTAAGGCGATAGGTCACTTTGGTGGCACATTAGGTATTGACAAGGGAGTAGTCATACGCGGCATGATCCTGGGTGTACACGTAAGCACCCGGGCTCTGGGGGGATGGATGTTGTCAGGGCAGCAGGTGCTGCACCGCGACATCGAGTTACGTGTGATACAGGAGGCGCTTTCCGCGGCGTACGCGGGAAAGCCCTCCGTTCTGGTCATCCTCGGCCCCAGGGGCATCGGAAAGACCACCCTGCTCCACGCGGCACTGGCCGAGATGTCACACGCCGGCGCCGTCCTGACGGCGCGCGGCCACCCCGCCGAGCACGACTTCCCCTTCGGGGTGGTCCGCCAGCTCTTCGACCCCCTCCCTGGCCCGCCCCCCGCGGAGCCCTCCCCCGGACCGCTCGGGCACATGTACGAGGGCCAGGGCGCCCTCGTCGCCCCCGACCTGCTGCAGAGCCTGTACCGGGCGACCCGCTCCATCACCGGCACCCAGCCGCTGATCATCGCCATCGACGACGCCGACCATGCCGACGCCCAATCGGCCCAGTGGTGCTCGTACATCGCCAGGCGGCTCGACTCGCTGCCCATCGTGATGATCCTCACCGCCGACTCGCAGTCCCGCCGGGGCCACGACATCATCCGCGACATCACGGCCCTGCCGTACGCGCGGCTGCTCCGGCCCGCGCCGCTCTGCCACAACTGCACCGGTGATCTGCTGAAGTCGGCCATGAGCGCAGCGGTCGACGCCGAGGTGGCGGAGGCCGCCCACCAGCTCACCCAGGGAAACCCGCTGCTCCTGCACCAGCTCGCCGGCCAGCTGATCTCGGCCAGGGTGAGCCCGGAGAAGACCGAGCTGTCGCGGGTGCTCGAAATGGGCGCGGCCTCCCTGACGGAAACCGCGCTCGGATGGCTTCTGGCCCATGACCCCGCCAGCGTGGACCTGCTGCGGAGCCTCGCGATCCTCGCCCCCGACGACGGGCTGGAGACCGCGGCCATGCTCTCGGGGTTCGGCCAGCTCGCGGCCAAGGAGGCCGGCGAGACGCTGCGCAGGGCGGGGCTCCTCGTCGGCTCGCCTCCCGACCGGTTCGTCCACGAGCACATCCAGCAGACCATCCTGGCCGGGATGGACCCCGCGGTCCGCGACGACCTCCACCGCAGGGCCGCGTCACTGCTGTACCGCTTCGGCGCCCCGGTCAACCGCTCCGCCGGCCATCTGATGTCCACCGGTCCCACCGGGGACCCGTGGACCGTAACAATCCTGCGCGAGGCGGCGCGGGACGCCGTGGCCGAGCACGCCTGGGAGCCCGCGGCCCGCTACCTGCACCGCGCGCTCGCCGAGTCCGACCAGCCGGCCGTCGACCTGGAGATCACCGCCGAGCTGGGCGCCGTCGAGATGCAGCGCGACCTGCCCGCGTGCCTGCGCCACCTGCGCACCGTCTTCGGGCGCGTCCGGACGGCCCCGCAGAAGATCTCGGCGCTCGCGCCCTTCGCCAACATCCTCGTCACCGCGAACTCGGCCGAGGCGGGCGGCGTCTTCGCCGAGGCCGTCCAGGTCGCCGCCGAGACGCCGTCGGCGTTCGGGACCGACCTGATGTTGATCCTCAGCGCGCAGGCCATGCTCTGGGGACGGTCGACCGGGGTGCTGCGCAGGCTCGCCCGGTCGATGCACCTGATGGCCACCCCCCAGGCGAGGGAGTTCCTGAGCGCGCTCGCCCTGGTCACGGGCGTGAAGGGACGCAACCTGACCAGGACGCTCGCGCTGACCAGGCGCTGCTTCGACGGCAAGGGCGTCGTCCCGCTGGGGGCGGTGCTCCCCCTCATCTGGGGCGACCGCATCGACGAGGCCTCATACTGGTCGGAACGCGTGGTCACCGAGGCGCGCGGCGTCGCCTCCGACACCCGGCTGGTCATGTCGCTGGTCGTCCGCTCCGAGGTGCGCTACCAGCTCGGCAGCCTGGAGGCCTCGCTGCGGGACGCCACAGAGGCGTCCCGTCTCTCGGAGATCTCGCACACCGAGGGGTTCTCCCTGGCGGCCACCGCCAACGCGGCCCGGGCGCTCGTCGAGCTGGGCGCGCTGGACGTCGCCGAGTCCCTGCTCCGGTCCGTCGACCCCTACGGGGACTGCCATCCCCTGATCTCCGGCCACATCATGGACGCGCTCGGGCGCCTGTACATCGCCCAGGGCAGGCCA
This sequence comes from Sphaerisporangium viridialbum, assembly GCF_049674955.1. Lineage (GTDB taxonomy): Bacteria > Actinomycetota > Actinomycetes > Streptosporangiales > Streptosporangiaceae > Sphaerisporangium > Sphaerisporangium viridialbum. The sequence goes on from NZ_CP187232.1 coordinate 6,605,315, forward strand.
CAGGACGGCCTGCGGATCCTGCTGGACTGCGGGCGGCGCCTGACCTCCTCCGGCATCACCAACCCGGCCTGCGTCCCCTGGGGGACCAACGCGATCCTCGCGTACATGCTGTTCGGCGAGCGGGCGGCCGCGCGGGCGGCCGCGGAGAGGGAGCTTGAGCTGGCCCGCGCCTGGGGCGCGCCGACGACCATCGGCCGCGCCCTCAGCGCCGGGAGCGTCGCGTACGAGGGCACCGCCCGGCTCGACATGCTGCACGAGGCGGTGGACCTGCTACGCAACAGGGGCGCCAGGCTGGAGTACACCCGGGCCCTGATCCGCCTGGGCATCGCGTTGCGCCAGTCCGGCGACGACCACAGGGCGCGCGAGACCCTGACCGCCGGGCTGGACCTCGCCGTCGACTGCGGCGCGGTCCGGCTCGCCTCGCTGGCCGACAAGCACCTGGCCGGCACCGCCACCCGCCCCTCGATCGTCCGGCGGGAGAACGCCCATCCGCTGACGACGGGCGAGCGCCGCGTCACCGACCTGGTCCTTCAGGGCATGAGCAACCTCGAGGTGGCGACCATCCTGTCGATCAGCAAGCGGACGGTGGACACCCACCTCGCCCGGATCTACCGCAAGCTCGGCATCCACACCCGCGCGGAACTCGTCGCCATCCTCACCAGCCTGCCCACCGACACCCCGCCGGACCCGGAGCCCAAAAAGGCCTCCCCCTCGGCCTTCGAGGACCACATGGAATACCGCACGGTCCTGTAACCCGTGCTTGCCAAGCCGCGCTTGACGGCTTTTTCATCGGCAAAGCCGGGGCAGCATATCGGGGCGCCGTTCATGATGCCGGTCGAGTCTGGGCCCGGGTGAACGGGCGGCCTTCTCGTTGATCCCCTGACTGAACGGCGAAATCATTTTCCGGTGATTCCACGCGCGGTATCGCCCCGTTCTGGCCGACCGTTACCCGGGGCTCCGGCCCGCATCGCGGACCCGGCCTCAGCCGATAAGAGACGAGGTTGAATCCCCAATTCTTTATGATTTCGCACAGATCTGTTCGGCACCAATCGCCGACGGTTTCACCCCGGCATGATCAACGGATTTCGGTACGGCCGACGTCACCGCCGCGAAGATTGGACGGTGAGCCCCGGATTCCACCGTCATCGGCCCGCGCCGCGGACGACACCACGGGGCGGCATTGAATGACAAAGAAGCCGCGCATGAGGCACTGACGCCCCGGGGGAGAACGCGGCCGGCCCGCGGATCGCCCGCCTGTCGCCGCGTGCACGACCGCCGCTGTGGCACTGGCCGCCGGCTACCGCCTGTCGTCCACCGTCACGGCCGGGCTCACGGTTGTGCGCTCGCAGAACACCTGCCGCCCCCGTGGATCGATTTCGCTGCCACCTTCCGCACCAACGCCCCTCTTCGCGGAAATTCCACGGCCAAACGGATGTGTAACGGAATATTTACATATGCCGGGATCGGGGGCCGGGCACCTGCCGGTCGGCCCGCCGTGGGCGGCGCCAGGGCATTTCCGGGCAGGCCGGATCGCGGGGCCACGGTGCCGGGGAGCAGCCCCTCCGTTGGCTTCGAGGTCACCCGTAGCCGGTCGTCACATGCGGCAAACGTGACACTTTAGACACTTCGTGACGTCTTGACCCGTTTATTGCCCCTTTATACCATCCTGATCATCTTTATCCGGCGCCACAGTGGCGTCGCTCTTCCAAGGACGGCCCTGCTCCCGCCCCGCGGGGGTGGATCGTCCCTTGCCCCCTGAGGAGTCGTCATGCTGCCAAGCACCGCCAGGTGCCGACCTGTGTACGGGAAGGTGGCGGGTGTCGCGGTCCTGGCTTTGACCACGCTCATGCTGCCGTTGAGCCCGTCCGCGAACGCGGACCGGGACACCCATTCACACGGGAAGCCCACGCAATGTAGCTCCGACCCGAATGCCCACATCGGCTCCGTGCCGAGCCCCGAGTCCTTCCTCGGCTTCCCCCTGGGCAAGGGCCAGTCCCGTTTGGTCACCACTGAAGAGATCCAGAAGTACGTCCAGGCGGTCGGGAGCGCGTCCGGCCGGGTGGTCACCGGCACGATGGCGCGGAGCGTCACCGGCCAGGACCTGCCCTACGCCATCGTGTCCAGCGAGAAGCACATGGTCAAGGGCCAGCTGGACAAGATCGCCAAGCAGATCCAGGAACTGCGCGACCCGCGCTCGCTCCGTCCTGACAAGGCCGCGCGCATCGCCGCGGACACCCCTGCCATCGTCTGGGTCGCCGGCAACGTCCACGGCGGCGAGAAGAGCGGCGCCGACGCGGCGCTCAAGACGCTGTACGAGCTGGCCAGCGGGCTGTCCTGCGACGTGGCGAAGCGCAACGAGAACACCGTCACCATCATCGTGCCGACCCAGAACCCGGACGGCCGCGACGCGAACCGCCGTCAGAACGAGTTCGGCTTCGACCTGAACCGCGACTGGTTCGCCCGCAGCCAGCCGGAGACCGACGGCAAGATCGAGATGCTGCGCAAGTACCCGCCGCAGGTCTTCGTCGACGCCCACGAGATGGGCGGGCGCCAGTACTTCTTCCCGCCGAACGCCGACCCGATCCACCACGAGATCGCCGACCAGCCCGTTGACTGGATCAACCGCATCGGCGCGGCCAACGCGGCGGGCTTCGGCTACAACGGCGCCTGTGGCGGCGCGGTCACCGTGGAGTGCTACTTCAACTACGCCACGTACGACATGTTCTACATGGGGTACGGCGACACGGTGCCCGCCACCGGTTTCGGCGCCGCGGGGATGACCTTCGAGAAGGGCAGCTCCTCGGCGATCGAGGACCGCGTGCAGCAGCAGTTCAACACGCAGTGGGCCACCACCGGCTGGGCGACGGCCAACAAGAACGAGATCCTGAACGGCTACTACAAGATCTGGCAGACGGCGCTCGCCGAGGGCGCGTCCGGCGCGCTCGAGCCCAACCAGGTCGTGCAGCCGACCAACACCGTCCAGTTCCCGGTGCCCGACATCAAGATCCGGTCGTACTTCCTGATGCCCGACCGTCAGCTCGGCGACGTGCGCCGGCTGGTCGAGCGGCTGCGGGAAATGGACGTCGAGGTCTACGAGCTCGAAAAGGCGATCACCGTACCCAACGCCCGGATCTTCGGCGGCCGTGCCGCCAAGAACCTCCAGGTTCCGGCGGGCGCGTACTGGATCCCGATGAACCAGCCGCAGAAGCACTGGATCCAGGCGCTGATCGGTGAGGACCCCTACGTTCCCTTCCCCTACTTCTACGACGTCTCCTCCTGGAGCAACCCGCTGCTGATGGGCGTCGACACCGTCTACACCGGGGACGCGCTGTCGCCGAAGGCCGAGCGGGTGAAGCGCCTCGAAGGCGGCGTCGACGGCTCGGCGTCGGGGAACGGCTCGTACTCCTACCCGCTGGACTCCGCCGCCGCGTCGGAACTCACGTTCAAGCTCCTCGGCTCGGGCGTGGCCCTCACCCGTGACCTCAAGACGGGTGTGGTCAGCCTGTCCGCCCGCGCGATGTCCAAGGACGCGCTGGACAAGCTGGCGCGCCCGCTCGGCGTGACCGTCAAGGGCACCTCCAAGCCGGCCTCCGGCACCGCGCTGCGCCTGCCCGACGCCGGCCTGTTCGCCGGCACCGGCATCTCGACGACCTCCGGGTCGTACGGCGAGGCTCGGTACGTGCTGGGCAGCCGCTGGGGCCTCAACCTCAAGCCGGTGACCACCGCGGACATCAACGACAACACCGCGGCGTTCACCGGGCGCACCGCGCTGGTGGTCCCGGACGGCAGCAACTCGACCGGCGGCCTGACCGCGCAGGGCCTCGCGAACCTCAAGGCGTGGGTGGCCGGGGGCGGCACGTACCTCGGTCTGCGCAACGAGGGCACCAGGGTCGCGCGCGCCGCGGGCCTGACCTCCACCACGGAGAAGGCGAAGCCGACCGGCTACCAGGTCATCGGCTCGCACTTCCGGGTGGACGTGGCCAACACCAGCGCAGTGGCGCTCGGCCGCCCGGCGGAGGACTTCCAGTTCAACAACGGCGACCCGATCCTGACCCCGAGCCAGACGGGCGTCAACGTCCTCACCTACCCGGCCGGCGACACGTTCTGGTCCAACGGCTACACCGTGAAGTCCGACACCCTGAAGGGCACGGCCGCGCTGGTCGACGAGCCGACCGGCAACGGCCACGCCGTGCTCTTCGCCTACAACCCGCTGTTCCGCGCCTACAACGAGAACGGCATCCACCTGGTCGCGAACGCTCTGCTCGCTCCCGCGGCGTCCGCGTCGCCGAAGGCGCAGCAGCGGACGGCGGCGCCGCAGAGCAGCGCGGACGCCCTTCGCGCGCAGGCGGAGAACACCGAGGAGCCGGCCAACATCGGCGGCGAGTGGCGGCCCATCACCATCCAGGTCGCCGAGGCCGACCTGGCGCGGACCGAGTCCGTGGTCGCGAAGTACACCGGCACGGGCAGCTCGGCGGTGGCCGACGGCTCGGGCTACATCACGATCCCGAACCCGGAGGGTCTCGCTGCCGACGAGCACCCGTTCCTCCGCGACCTGGTCCACGACCTGAACACCGCAGGCATCCCCCTGCGCTCCGTCGTGGGCTGACCCTGTTCCCTGTCAATCCCCATATGAGATGACCCAAGTCCCGGCCGGGCCCACCCCCGGCCGGGACCACATGGCGGACCAGAACCCGAACGTCACGCCGGGAAGCCCTCCCCAACCCGGAGACGTTGCGACCCCCCCAGCGGCGATGAGCACGCTCTCACTGTCCAGGCTGAAGACCAGTCGGGTGGGTTGCGACCCCTCGTAGGGGCAATGAGGACACCCTGGCGTTCACTCGGGTACCGACCTGTAGCACCACGAATTGAGCCCCGTCTTCCTTCGGGAGGGCGGGCTCTTTTCGCATTCACGTACCAAGCCGTCAAGGCGCCGCAGCAGGTAAGCGCCGCGATGTGGACACGAACTTGCCCCGCCCTCCGTCGCTCTAGGGCTCCGCGTGTTCGATACACACCGGCAGCACCAGCCGCAGTAGCGCGCCGCTTTGACACGGCACGGCTTCTGCCGTTCCGCCATGAGCTTCGGCGACCTGTCGGACGATGGCCAGGCCTAGTCCGGAGCCAGGGTGCGCGCGGGCTTCGGGTGAGCGGTAGAAGCGGTCGAAGACGAATTCGAGGTCGCTGTCGGGGATCCCTGGGCCGGCGTCCGCGACGTCGAGGGTGCCCTCCTTGACGCTGATCCGGACCCGGCCGCCGGACGGGCTCCATTTCACGGCGTTGTCGACAAGGTTCGCGACGGCGCGTTCCAGGGCGTCGGGGTCTCCGTGGACGAGAGTGGGCGCGCAGGTCAGCTCGAATCCGATCTTTGGTGCCCGACGCGCCGCGCGGGCTGCGACGCGCTCGGCGACGAGGTCGAGGCGGACGTCTTCGGTGTGGAACGCGGGCTGGCCGTAGCGGGCCAGGTCGACCAGGTCGTTGACCAGTGTTTTGAGTTCGCCGGCCTGGCCGAGCGCTTCGGCGGCGAGGAGTGGGGCCTGCGCGTCGGCCAGGTTTTCCGCCAGCAGTTCGAGGTTCACGGTCAGGCTCGTCAGTGGTGTTCGGAGTTCGTGCGAGGCATCAGCCACCAGGCGGCGTTGGGCGCCGACCGACTCGTCCAGGGCAGCGGTCATCGCGGCGAACGCGGAGCCGAGCCGGCCGATCTCATCCCGGCTGTCGGCGGGGATCGGGATGGCCAGGTCGCCCGTCGTGCGGATCAGTTCGACCGTCTCGGTGAGCCGGCCTACCGGGCGTAGGACGCGGCGTGCTGTCAGGCGTGAGGCCAGTGCCGCCAGGAGTCCGGCGGCCACCGTCGAGCCGGCGAGCAGCCAGGCGAGTTCGCGTAGGGTGGGTACGGGATCGGATTCCGGGATGGCTGTGCGCACGAGCGCCCCGTCTACCCCAAATCGGGCGGTGTAGACGCGGTAGCCGACGCCGTCGTACACCGCGTCACGGAAGTAGGCGGCGGCGGTGCCGTTCGCGACTGCGGCGTCGCGGGCGGTGAGGTCGATGAACTGCGTCGACGGCCCGATCAGGACCGGGCCTGGCACGATCTGGAGCTGGGTGTTCCCGATCCCGAGCGGAACAGCCGGGAAGTCCGGCTGCGTGTTGGACATGCTGTACTTGGCCTTGATGGCCATGGCCACGGCCGGTGCCTGGCCGACCGCCGCGACCAGTGAGCTGTCGATCTGGCCGCGGAGGTTGGCCTCCACAGCCGGATACAGGACCGCCGACACGAGCACCAGCGCGCCCGCGACCACGGAACCGCCGGCGATGGACAACCGGGTGCGCAGGTTCATGGCTCCTCGCGCAGGACATAACCCAGGCCGCGTACCGTCTGGATCAGTCTAGTGCCGCCGTCCGCCTCGAGCTTGCTCCGCAGGTAGCTGATGTAGACCCACAGCGCGTTCGACTCCGGGCCGAAGTCGTAGCCCCAGACGGACTCGAAGATCTGGGTCCGGCTCAGTACCCGGCCGGGATTGCGCAGGAACAGCTCCAGCAGCGACAGCTCCGTCTTGGTCAGCTCCAGGCGCCGACCGGCACGCTCGGCCCTGCAGCCGCTCAAGTCCAGGTCGACGTCGGTGAAGCGCAGCACCTCGGCCCTGGCGCCGCTGCGCCGGAGCAGGGCTCTGAGTCGGGCCCGCAGCTCGTCCAAGGCGAAGGGCTTGACCAGGTAGTCGTCGGCCCCCGCGTCGAGCCCGGCGACCCGGTCGGTGACCAGGTCCCGGGCCGTGAGCATCAGGATCGGCGTGTTGAGCCCGCCCGAACGCAGCGTCCGGCACACCTCCAGCCCGTTCGGTTCGGGCATGAGGACGTCGAGCACCACCGCGTCCGGGCGGAATTCGCCGTGCTCGGCGAGGGCGGACGCCCCATCAGCGGCGAACGACACGTCGTAGCCGTCCCGGCGCAACGCATGCTCCAAGGACCGCCGCACAGCCGGGTCGTCGTCCACCACAAGTATCCGCATGGTCGCCCATCCTCATCGTCGATCCTGAAGCTGTGCTGTGAGATGCGGCGGCTGTCAGCCGTTGACCAGCGACCGCTTCAGATCCGCCAACGCGCTGGTGAGCCGGTCGGAGCTGACCCCGAGCGAGGCGGCGATGTCGCCGAAGGCCTTGGACGTCGGATCGACTCCGCCGGAAGCCGATCCCAACGCCACCACAGCGGTCAGAGCGGCCTTGGCCTTGGCTTGATCGACGCCGAGCGCCGCGGCCACAGACGCCGCCGCGGCGTCTGTGGTGAACGGTGAGTCTTGCGGGCCGTCCACGCCCTTCTTGTCCTTGCTGTCCTGCTTGCCGCGGTCGTCACCCGGCGCGGGCTTGGTGACCAGCGGTTCCAGAGCGTCCTGGACCTGCGAGACCGGCAGCCCCAGGTTGGTCGCGACCGCCGCGACGAAGGCATCCGGTGTAACGCCGGTCGAGGTGGCCAGCGACGTCTTGGCCGCGACCAGCGCGGAATCGAGCCGGTCGGTCGTCACCCCGAGCGTCGCCGCGAGCGCGGCGAAGTCGGCATCCACGGCCGCCTTGGACTTCCCCTCTAGCGAGTTCTGCGGGCCGTCCACGCCCTCCTTGTCCTTGCTGTCCTGCTCGCCGCGGTCGTCACCCGGCGCGGGCCTGGTGACCAGCGGTCCCAGAGCGTCCTGGACCTGCGACACCGGCAGCCCCAGGTTGGTCGCGACCGCCGCGACCAAGGCATCCGGTGTAACGCCGGTCGAGGTGGCCAGCGACGTCTTGGCCGCGACCAGCGCGGCATCGAGCCGGTCGGTCGTCACCCCGAGCGTCGCCGCGAGCGCGGCGAAGTCGGCATCCACGGCCGCCTTGGACTTCCCTTCCGGATTGACCGTCGCGGAACCGGACTTCGCGGGGCCGGGTGTCGGGGCCGAATCGGATGCCGCCGCCGACGCCGTACCGGCCGCGGCCAGCGCGGTGAGCGTTGCCGCGGCCACCAGTAGCCGTGTGCGTTTCATCATCGTGATGCCTTTCGTCCACTGAGCGCACCGGACGAGAACCGGCGCCGTGGCGACAACACAAACATCGCGGCCTCAAGTGTAGTTTTGGCCAGCTTTAGAGGTTCCTTAGAACAACGCCCTGGTGCCGAGAGCCTGGCTCGTGTCCCTGCGAGGGGTCGCGACGCGATGGGGTGCTTTCTGCGTCTGAAGGCAGAGGGGTACTCGTCACCCCGCGGGTGAGGTGAGAGTGGCGGGGACCGGGACGTGCAGGTATTCGAGGAGGGAGGCTAGTTCCCGGTCTAGTTCCCTGCTGACCTCGGTGATAGCCGGGTCGCCGAAGCTGGAGAACTGGGTGGTGGGTTGTTCCACCGTGAACCAGGTCTCGCCGTCGGCGTCCTCGTAGATGGCCGTGCGGAGCGGGGCGTACAGCAGGATGGCGGGGTTGTGGTGGTACATGCGCTGGGCGATCACGTGGTTCCCCATCAGGTACTCCACTGAGCGCCACCTGTCCCCCGCGAGCCGCATGATGTGGGTGAAGTCCCCGCTCCAGTAGAGGATGAAGTTGTGCGGGGCGTTCTCGGCCGTCGCCTGGAGGATCGCGTCCCAGTCGACGTCGTTCTCGGCGAGCCGCTCGAAGCGTTCGGCCTCGAATTTCGGGACGGCCCGCTCGTAGCGGGCGCGGAATTCGTCGAACGGCATGCCGACCGCCATGGACAGGCGGTTCACCCAATGCGGGACGACTTCGATCCTGTGGCGTACCTGCCGGCCCATGATCCCTCCCGATGTGTCATCCACCCCGGACGGGGCGGTCATCACCGATTGCCGGGGGGACACACCTGCCTTTGGGGAGTCTTCGGCGCGGGATGCCGTGCTCTTTGCACGCGGGGTGCGCAGGTCAGGCGGCGAAGAGGAGGAGCAGGCCTACGACCGTGTAGACGACCATGAGGAGGAGCAGGGGGATCTGGCCGAGGACGGCGGTGCGGCGGGGGAAGAGGGCGAGGGCGCGGTCGTGGGCGAGGACGGTGCCGAGTACGTGGCCGATGATGATGACCGTCACCTGGAGCATCGCGATTCCGGCGGGGGTGGTGCCGGCCGCGCTGATGGTCCAGTCGGCGGTGCCGAGCCAGTTCGCCCCGGTGACGAGCGGGTCGGACAGCAGGGCGAGGGTGCGCTGCCCCTCCAGGAGGAAGAGCGTGTAGTAGTGGGCGACCACGTACCCGACGGCGATCGGCACGATGGCGTGGGCCAGCTCGCCCGCCGTCGCGCCCGGCTGCGCGTCGCCCCAGCGGCCGGCCAGCGCGGTCGTACCGAGGTAGGCCGCGAGCACCAGCCCGATGACGGCGACCAGCCCGGCGGTTCCCATGACCGGCGCCGGCAGCGCGCTCTCCTGTACGAAGCGCACCCAGACCGGCGCGTTGGAGAGGCTGTCGTACATGGTGGAGCCGAGGAGCACCACCACCAGCACCGTCAGCCCCGGCGCCGGCCGTAGCCCGGCCATCCCGTCGAGGGAGTTGCGCCAGGTCACGACCCCGTCGCGACGCCTCACCACCGGGGCGAGGCTGCCCACCAGAGTGCTGTACGCCTCGAACGCGTCCCCCCGGTCGAACCAGTCCGCCCCGAAGACCACCGCCCCCGCGAGCATGAGCACCGTGTACGCCGCGAGCCAGATCGTGATGACGGGAAGGGTGGCGCGCTCGGGGGCGACCAGCTCCAGCCACACGAAGGCGAAGATGCCGGCCGCCGCGGGCCAGTAGCCGAGACCGGGCGGAAGCCGTCGCAGCCCGGCCCGGGGGTCGCGTCCGAGCACCTGACAGCCCAGCAGGTGCAAGGTGCGCAGCGGGTTGAGGTTGCGCCATACCGGGCCGAACAGCAGCGACAGCGGCACCAGGCCCACCCAGAACAGGACGTAGAACACCCCTGCGGTGGGGTTCTCGACCCGGTCGGGGCCGAACAGCAGGCCTACGCAGAAGTACGCGGCGGCGGCGAGCCCCGCGAGCCGCCAGACCCACGGCCAGGCCGTGGAGGACACCGCCCGCTGGAACAGGGCCGACAGCGGCCGGACGCGCGCGAGGACGCCGCCCAGCCTCGGCTCGGTCCACAGCGCGCCGAGCGCCGCGAACGACACCAGCAGCGCGAGGATCGCGCCGGTCATCGCCGCCGAGAACGGGATCGGCAGGTCCTGGCGCCCGCCGATGCCGTGAGCCAGGAGCACCCCGCCGCCTAGCGCACCAGGAGCTGGCACAGCTGCAGCCCCGTCCCGTGCGTCTCGACCTCGAACAGCCCGCTCTGGTCCGCGACGAACTCGATCTTCGCGGGGGTGCCGGGCTGGAGGTCCGCCGCCTTGTCGTAGCCGTGCACGTGCGCGACGTCGGCCACGTCGCTGGTCACCGTGATCCGTACCGTCTGTCCCTTGGTGACGTCGACCCGTCCGGGCGGCGGCGTCACCTTACGGCCGGCGATGGTCACCGCGATCTCCTTGACCGCCGAGGTGCCGGGCGCGGCGGCACTCGAGGCGCCGCACGCCGAGGTGGCCATCAGCAACGCGATGACGAACACCAGGACGGCGAGCAACGGACGGCGGCGGGCGATGGTGGACGTCATCGGCGGTTCTCCTGGAGGGCGGTGAAGGGTGGAGCGATTGCAGCGGCGCTTGGTGGCCTTCGCGTGGGCCTCTCGCGGTTCAGCGGCGCTTGGCCTTCGCGGGGGGTTTCTTGCCTGGTTTGGCCGCGCGCTGGGCCGACGGCTTGCTCGCCTTGGGGCCGGAGGGAGGCCTGCGGGACGCGGCGTCGCCGGATGGCGGCCGCCCGGCCGAGGCGCCGGCCGGTGCCGGTCGGCGTGCCGCGCGGACGACCATGACGCCCGCTCCGACGACGAGGACGGCGGGCACCAGCCAGACCATCACGCCGCTGCCGGAGTCGGTCTGGGACCCGGCCCTGGGCACGGCGCTCGTCCCCCCGGTCTGGGGACCGGGGGTGGCGACACCGGCGGTGGGCCCGGCCTGCGGCGCGGTGGTGGCCGTGCCGGCGACGGGGCCGACCTGCGGGACGGTCGTCGCACCCGTCTCGGGGACCGTCCCGGTCTGGGGCACGGTGCTCTCGGAGCCGGTCTGGGGGGTGCCCTCGGCGCCGGCCGCGGCGAGCAGGGCGGGTTCGGGCTGGTCTGTGGGGGTCTTCCAGCCCTTGGGCGGTGCCGACATCTTGCCCTTGTACGTGAACCGGACCTCCCCCTTGACCTCCTCCCCGTCCGAGGCCACCGTCAGGTAGCGGGCGACGTACGTGCCCTGCTCGGGCCAGTACGCCACCGGCACCTTCGCCGCGTACCCGGTGTGGAACAGGCGCGGCTCCCACGTGCCGTCGACGAGCTGGTACTCCTGGACCGGCTCGTCGAGGCGCTTGGACTCCCCGTACGTCCAGTGCCGGTCGACCCGGACACCGCTCGGGGCCGTCACCGTGAAGTACGCGTTCGCGGTGGGCTGCTCGGTGAAGTAGAGCTCCAGCGCCTCCATCGGCTCGGAGACCGTGCTGTCCTTCGCCGGGTTCGACAGCGCGAGCTGCCCGTGGGCGGACGCGGGCGGAGCCAGGCCGGCCATCGCGATACCGCCGACGACGGCGAGCAGGAGCAACCGGCCTGCCCACCGTGCCACCCGTGCGAGATGCGCAGGGGTGACCCGCCAGAGCCGTGTGCGTCGGGAAGAGCGCAGCGTCGATCCTTCCGGGTGCCGTACGCGTGCGCCGACCACGTCGTATTGGGGGATGAGCCGTCGCGCTCGCCGGTGTGCCGACCGGTGTCACGCACGGATGTTGGGCCACATTGTCGCCACGAAGCCGCATAAACGTCAATATCCGTAACGTGGGTGAAATAGCCCGATCTTGACCTATTTGTCGCCCCTTTGTACGATCCGCTTCAGCTTCCACGGCTTGAACCGCTGAAAGGGATCGCATGAGATTTCGCCGTCTGGGCGGTACGGCCGTCACCGCCGCCGCGCTGAGCCTCCTGGTCAGCGTCCCCCTGGCACACCCCGTGCTCGCCGCCCCAGGTGAGCCCGGCAAGCCGCGCTACTCGGCCGGCACGCCGAGCATCGGCGACCCGTACTTCCCCGGCCAGGGCAACGGCGGCTTCGATGTCCAGCACTACGACATCACCTTCTCCTACGAGACGGCCGGCCGCCGCATCGACGCCGTGACGACGATCACCGCGGTCGCGACCGAGGACCTTGACCAGTTCGACCTCGACTTCCGCGGTCCCGAGATCACCTCCCTGACGGTGAACGGGCACCGGGCGGACTTCCGGCGGGACGGGCAGGAGCTCGTCGTGACGCCGCGCCCCAAGCTCAAGGAGGGCAAGCCCTTCACGGTCGTCGTGAAGTACGCGGGGACGCCGCCGGTCATCACCGATCCGGACGAGTCCATCGAGGGCTGGGTCCCGACCGATGACGGCGTGTTCGTGCCGGGCGAGCCGCAGGGCTCCACGGCGTGGTACCCCGGCAGCGACCATCCCACGGACAAGGCGACGTTCACCTTCCACGTGACCGTTCCCGAGGGGATCACCGCGGTCGGCAACGGCCAGCTGCTCTCGCAGACGACCAAGAACGGCCGGACGACGTTCGTCTGGGACTCGACCGAGCCGATGGCGACCTATCTCGCGACGATGACGATCGGGAACTTCCAGGTGACCCAGTCGGCGACGCCGAGCGGCATCCCCGTCTACACCGCGGTCGACCCCCGGCTGGCCACCCAGTCGGCGGCCACCGTCGCCAGGATCCCGGACATCATCGAGTACTTCAGCACGATCTTCGGGCCGTACCCGTTCGCCTCGGCGGGGGCGATCGTCGATCGCGCGCCCAACGTCGGCTATGCCCTGGAGAGCCAGACCAAGCCCATCTTCTCCAGCGCCCCGAGCCTCGGCACGATGGCCCACGAGATCGCCCACCAGTGGTACGGCGACAGCGTGTCGCTCAGCCGGTGGTCCGACATCTGGCTCAACGAGGGCTTCGCGACGTACGCCCAGTGGCTGTGGACCGAGCACAACGGCGGCGCCACCGCGCAGCAGACGTTCAGCTCGTCGAGCAACTACGGGCGCGCCGCGACCTCGTCGTTCTGGCAGACCGTCACGACCGACCCCGGCCCGGTGGACATGTTCGGCAACGTGCCCTACAACCGGGGCGCCATGACGCTGCACGCGCTGCGCGGCAAGATCGGCGACACGGCGTTCTTCCGCCTGCTCAAGGACTGGGCCACCGAGCACCGGTACGGCAACGTGAGCACCGCCGACTTCGTCCGTCAGGCGCAAGAGGTGTCGGGCATGGATCTGACGAACTTCTTCGACGTGTGGCTCAACCAGAAGGGAAAGCCTTCGGCCTGGTAGGCGCGGAAGTTCGGTCCGCTCATGTACGGTTCGCGCTGTGATGTATCGGATTCGTGTCTGCATCGGTTCGCTGATCTCCCTGGTCTGCCTGGGGTTCGCGTTCTACGCGCTGTATCAGCTGATCCGTGGCGGTAGCTGCGCGTCGGGCGGCAACTACGTCTCCGCGCGCGAATGCCCGCCGGGCACGGAGAAGTGGGCCTGGATCCTCCCCGGCGCCATCATCGGCGGCCTGCTGAGCTTCTTCCTGGGCACCTTCAAGGGCTTCGGGCCCGCCCCGATCGACCGTATTAATGCCGCGTTGGACCCGGCCACTCGCATGGGCGGCCGGGTCATCGTGACGAGGGGCCAGGTGTTCACCCGTGGCGAGACGCCCGATTCCTGGCAGATGTTCACCCCCGGGGAGGTTCCTCCCCCAGGAGTGGCAACCGGCGGGCCCACGGACGCCCAGGATCCGATCGTCCGGCTCCAGAAACTCCGCGAGCTGCTCGACGCGGGCACCCTGTCCCCCGCCGAGTTCGAGCAGGCGAAAGCGAAGATCCTCTCCGAGATGTGAACTCCACCGTCACGCCCCCTGATCCACGGCACGGCGATCCCGCCGCGAAGTCCCGGCCGAGCCGGGAACGCCTAGTACTCCAGCCGTAGAGCTATCTCCACTGGTCAGAGTCGTGGTCGTGAGTGTAATTGCCTGATTTCTCGTCAGGTATGGGGAAGTTCGTGACCCGGGGTCCGGCGGGCCGTTGTGCTTGTCAGTGCGATCAGGGGTTAGAAGAACGTGGGCAGGCGCGTGACGTAGGGTTCTTCGAGGGAGGCGATCTCCTCAGCGGTGAGCTCGATGTCGAGCGCGGCGACGGCGTCGGCGAGGTGGTTCGGCTTGGTCGCGCCCACGATCGGGGCGGATACCACCGGGTTTTTCAACACCCAGGCCATCGCGACCTGCGCCATCGACACGCCGCGGGCCAGGGCGATGCGCTGGACGGCCTCGACGATGGCCCGGTCTTTGTCGAGGAATATCGGCAGGTCATTCTGGTCGACTCTCCGGTTGGTCTCCGCGCGCCGCGTGGAGCGTTCGCCCCAGGGCCGGGTGACCAGTCCCCCAGCCAGAGGGCTCCACGGGATGCTTCCCACGCCCTGGTGGGCGAGCAGGCCGAACATCTCGCGTTCCTCCTCGCGGTGGATCAGGCTGTACTGGTCCTGCATGGAGACGAACTGGGTCCACCCGTGGGCCTGCGCGGCATGCTGCATCGTGGCGAACTGCCAGGCCCACATCGACGAAGCGCCGATATAGCGGGCCTTGCCTGCCTTGACCACATCGTGCAGTGCCTCCATCGTCTCCTCGACCGGCGTCCGCGGGTCGAAGCGGTGGATCTGGTAGAGGTCAACGAAGTCGGTGTCCAGGCGCCGCAGCGAGGCGTCGATCTGCTCCATGATGGCCTTGCGGGACAGACCCGCCCCGCCCGGACCTTGGTGCATCGGCGCCCACAGCTTGGTGGCCAGAACGATGTCCTCGCGCTGGGTGTACTTGCGCAGCGCCCGCCCGACGATCTCCTCCGAGGTGCCCAGGCCGTAGATGTTCGCGGTGTCCCAGAACGTGATGCCGAGCTCGACGGCCTGGCGGAAGATCGGCTCCGCCGCGTTGTCGTCGAGCACCCAGGTGTAGGTGTCCCTCTTGGCGGGGTCGCCGAAGCTCATACAGCCCAGGGCGATCCGGCTGATCTTGAGCCCTGACGTTCCCAGCCGCGTGTACTCCATGGCCTGCTCCTGCTCGGTGATGTGGACTTGTCTACTTGCCCTCAGAAGGCGGCCGCCTTCACTCCACACCGTGGCACGAATTGCTGATTATGGCCTCCCACCAGGGGGTTCCTGCTGTTGCAGGTACTGCCAGGGCCCCCCACGCACGCAGAAACGGACGTACCGTCGTGGGCATGGACGCCCGCACCGAGTTCCGCGACTTCCTCACCTCCCGCCGCGCCAAAATCACCCCCGAACAAGCCGGCCTGCCCGCCAACGGCGGATACCGCCGGGTGACCGGTTTGCGCCGCGAGGAGGTCGCGCTACTGGCCGGCGTCAGCGCCGACTACTACATCAAGCTCGAACGCGGCAACGCCCGCGGCGTCTCCGACGGCGTCCTGGAAGCCCTCTCCCGCGCCCTCCACCTCGACGAGGCCGAACGCGCACACTTGTTTGTTCTGGCCCACGCCGCCAACACCAGCACACGGACACCCAGGCGCACCCCGAAACCCCACGTGCGCCCCAGCATCCAGCGCATTCTGGATTCCATGTCCACCACCCCGGCGTACGTACGCAACCGCCGCCTGGACATCCTGGCCACCAACCAACTCGGCAAAGCCCTCATCAACCCGATCCTCGCGGGCCCGCGCCAGCCGCCCAACGTAGCCCGCTTCATGTTCCTGGACTCAGCAGCCACCGACTACTACCTCGACTGGGAACGCATGGCCGCCGGCACCGTCGCGATCCTGCGCGCCGAAGCCGGACGCGACCCCCACGACAAAGCCCTGACCGACCTGGTCGGCGAACTCTCCGCCCAAAGCGACCTGTTCCGCACCCGCTGGGCCACCCACAACGTCCACCTGCACCGCGGCGGCGTCAAACACCTCCGCCACCCCATCGTCGGCGAACTCACCCTCGAGTACGACGCCCTGGAACTACCCGCCGACACCGGACTGACCATCATGGCCTACAGCGCCGAACCCGCCACACCCGCACGCGACGCCCTGAACCTGCTGGCCGGCTGGGCCGCGACCATCGACCAGAACAACATCTCCGATTCGGAGACCCATCCCACTTCCGCTCCGCGGCCTGGCACCTCCGCCTAGTACGCCGCCGGGTCCGACTCGCGGACGTCGCGGAGGTACGGCGGGGCGAGGGCCCGGGTCAGGTCCCTGTGCCGCAGGAAGTAGGCGTTCGCCGCGTCGACCAGCGGGCGTACCGGGCAGAGCACGGACCGCGCGTTCCCCACGGCCCCCGTACGGCCCGCGCCCCGCGAGCCGATGTACTCCCCCGCCCGGTCGAAGTCGCCCTCGTACATGACGAGCTGCCGCGTCTCACGCCAGGTGGTCAGGCCGTCCGCCCGGCCGGCGGGGACGGCCACCCGATGCGTCCTGCGTCCCCTGAAGGGCGTCAGATGCTCGCTGAGGTGCAGCATCGTGCACTTGTCCCAGCCGACCCCGAGGAGCAGCGCCTTGGCCCCGAGGTCGTACAGCCGCCCGAGGGGACCGGCGGCGCCCAGGCCGTACGACAGTGGGTGGCCGGCGACGACGCGTTCGGCGTGCGGGCCGTCGGCGACGAAGGAGTACAGCGGGTGCGACGACCTTCGCGCGCCCCCGGCCGTCCTGACGATCTCGGGGAACCGGCCGAGGCCCGGCTGGGCGGGGTGCAGGTGCGGGTCGAACGGCGGGAGCGTCGCGCGCACCGTCTCCCACCACCGCGGTGGGACGGGCCGGTTCACCCACGTGCCGGGGTCGCTCAGGTACGTGGTGAACGAGGGGACGACCAGCGTGCCCTCCTCCCCCACGGCGTCCCGCAGGGCCTGCTGGAGCCCGACGCCGCCGCCGACGACCCATCCGATCGCCCTGATGGAGGCGTGGACGACGACGACGTCGCCGCGCGTGAGCCCGAGCGCGCCCAGGTCCCCGGCCAGGCCCTCCCGCGTGAACGGCCCGGGCACGCTCTCGTCGGCGGCGCTATGCAGCATCTCCGCCCACCCCGGCGAGCTCCCTGGGCGCGGGATCCAGGTGCGCCACCTTCCCCGCCACCCGCCGGTAGAGGGCCGCGGCGGCGAGCAGCGCCGCCGTGAAGACCAGCCACGCCGCCCCGTCCCCTCCGGCGAACACCGCGCCGATCACCAGCGGGCCGAGGACCCCTTCGATGATCTGCGTGAGGTGGAACGCCGAGGCGTACTCGCCCCGGCGGTCGTCGGGGCCGAGGTTCAGGCCCAGATAGAACGCCGCGCCGTTCTGCAGCAGCTCGGTGACGGTCAGCAGCCCGAAGCCCGCGACGAGGATGACGGCGGCCACAGCCGTGGAGCCCGGCCACAGCGACACCGCCATGACCGCGCAGCCGGCCGCGCCCACGACTCCCGCCACGCGCGACCCCCGCACCGCCGTGGGGAAGGACACCCCGGAACGCTCGGCGGCCGCGACCTGGAAGGCCACGACGAGCACGGTGTTCAGGCCGATCAGCACCGGGATGCTCCATGGCGGGACGACCCCGGTGACCGAGATCCACAGGGGGATCCCGACCGCGAGCAGCGAGGAGTGCAGGCCCAGCACGGACGTCGTGACGATCATCGACGGCATGCCGCGCTCGAAGGCGGCGTGCCAGCCGGAGGTCCTCGGCGCGGCGTCCGGCCGGCGCTTGACCGCTCCGCCGCGCAGGCGCGCCACCATCAGCCCGGCGAGCAGGAAGCTGCCCGCGTTGACGAACGGCGAGGCGGCCAGGAAGGAGCCGGGTGCGGCGGCGAGCAGGATCGCCGACGCCCCGGCGCCGAGGGCCATGCCGGCGTTGCCGAACGACCGGATCATGGCACGGCCCCGCGCGCGGTCCCGCGCCCCGAACGCGTCTCCGATCAGCGATATGAACGGGGCCCCGCACGAGAAGTGGAGCAGCGAGTAGACGGTGGCGAACAGGATGAACGCGCCCAGGCTCCGCACCAGCGGCAGCAGGCAGAAGACCGCGCCGAGGCCGATGAGCAGCCCGGCGAGCAGGCGCCGCCCTCCCCACCTGTCCGACAGCCGCCCGGCGACGAGGTTGGACACCAGGCCGAACGCGCCGCCGACGGCCAGCCCGAGCCCGATGTGCCAGACACTCAGCCCCGACTGCCGGTTCAGGTAGAGGACCAGGGTGGAGAACTGCACGCCGTTGCCCACGCAGTCGACGACGTGCACGGCGACCAGCCTGCGCGCGTCGGTGTGTCCCCGCGTGGCCCGCCAGGCGCGGGCGAGGCTCAGTGTGGAATCAGCCATTGGGCCCGCCTTCTCGATCGGCCGGGGTGTCCGGCGGCGTCAGGTCGAACTCGTCTCGCAGGACGGAGAACAGAAGCTGGTCGTGCCAGCGCCCGCCGCGCCACTGCGCGCGGCGTACGGTGCCTTCGAGCCGGAACCCGACCTTCTCCAGGCACCTGACCTCGGCGCGGTTCTCCGGGTCGGTGGTGGCCTGCACGCGCTCGACCCGCGTGTGGGTGAACAGGTAGCGCACCAGCTCGCGCTGTGCCCGGGTGCCGATGCCCCGCCTGCGCCGGCCCGGCAGCAGGCCGATCGCGATCTCCCAGCACAGCGAGGTGTCCCTGCGCCCCCAGCGCCGCTCCAGCCACTCGACCCGGCCGGCCAGCTCGCCGTCCACGATGACGGAGAGCATGTTGTCCGGCCCCCCGAGCAGCCGCCGCGCGCGCAGCGCCTCGTACTGGCCGACGGTCGGGGTGAATCCGAACCACTGGTACGTGCTCGCGCCCTCCTCGCTCTGGAAGGCCGCGTCGAAGGCGTGGAGGTCGGCCTCCACGACGGGCCGAAGCTCCAGGGTTCCCGGCATATCAATCGCTCCCCATGTCGACGGAACTGAACCTGTCCTGGCCCGGAGTCGTCGCGGCGGCCTCCAGACACGCTCGCGCGGTCCAGCGGTACCAGTCGGCGACGACTCCGGGCTGCCGGAGAGCATGGCCCTCGTCGCGGAACAGCACAAGCTCGCTGTCGACGCCCTCGCGCACCAGGATCCGGTGGGCGCGCACCGACTCGGTGTACGGGACGAGGTGGTCGGCCATCCCGTGCGACAGCAGGACGCGCGTCCCCGGCCGCACCAGCCGGGCGTCGACCGACTCCTCGTCGTAGAGGCGGGCCTCGTCCAGGGGGTGGCCGTACTCGCGCACCCACGACCACAGGACCGCGGAGCCGTAGGCCACGGACGCCAGGCCCACCGGGCTCGCGTGCGCGACGGCGAGGCGGACGTCCAGCTCGCAGGCGGCGTGCAGGGCGAGGTAGCCGCCGAAGCTGCCTCCCATCGCGATGAGGGGGACGCCGTCGAGGCCGTGCCGCGTCCTGACCTCCTCGACCAGCGCGACCGCGCCGGCCCCGATGCCCGACCGCCAGGCGCGCCAGCCCGCGGCCATGTTGGCGGTGCCGTAACCGCTGGACATGGGCGGCTCCAGCAGGGCCACCGCGAAGCCGAGCCGCGTGAAGGGCCAGGGGTTCCACCTCCACGACCAGTCGCACCAGCTCATGGTGGGGCCACCGTGGAACATCGCGACCAGCCCCCGCACCGGTACGCCCGGCGGGGGAAGGCACAGCGCGTACCCCATCGGGACCTCGTCCAGCACGACCCGGTGCCGCTCCAGGGGGCCGGTCAGCCCGGTCACGGGCGCGGAGGACTCCACGCGCTCCTCGTACGGCCCGTCCAGGTCGCCGGCCGTGAGATACGGAGGGGTGTCGATCCCCGAGTGGATCGCGACGATGCGGTCCTCCCCGGCCGCCGACACCGAAAGCACGGAGGTCCCGGTGTCCCTCTCCGACCAGGTGCCGCCGGACAGGTCGCAGACCTGGAGCGTCCGCGCGCTGTCTCTCTCGGCGGTCGCCAGGAGGCTGCTCTCCGAGAGCCAGCACTGCGGGACCGCCCAGACCTCGCGGTCGGTGGGAACGGGCCGGAGGCTCAGGTTCGCGGCGTCGAGGACGTATGGGTGGTGCTCCAGGTGGTCGGGGCCGAAGCCGCCGCTGGAGGCGACCAGCGCCACCGAGCGCCCGCCGGGCGAGGTGAGCGGGCCGGACAGGTCGCACCCTTCCAGCCACACCTCTTCGACCGGCCCCTCCCCCGGCCCCCAGACGGCGAGCCCGTATCTCTGGACGCCGCCGCGCTCCTCGCGGGCGATGCCCCCGGCCATCCGGCCGCCCTCGGCCCAGGTGATCTCGCCTGTGAGCGCCGGCGGGCACCGCTCCTCGCGCAGCGAGCCGTCGAGGGACAGCGTGGCGACCCGCCACGGCTCCCCGGTGTCCGCGAGCGAGAAGTTGGCCTTCGTGGTGCGCAGCGCGCCGGGCATCTCGGTGGAGGTGCCGGCGGGCGGCTGGAAGGTCAGCAGCAGCGCCTCCTCGTCCGGCCGCCACAGCAGCGAGCCGACGCGGCCGGGCACGCGGCGGATCTCGGTCTCGGGCATGTCCGGCCGGGCCAGGTCCAGGTACGAGATGCTCTGAGCCCGGCCAGCCGGTCTGGCGAACACGATCTCGGACTTCCGGACGGGGACCACACGGCCGGCGCCCCGGATCACCCGCTGGGGAGCCCACCCGGTGAGCCCGCGTTCATAGACGATGGCGTTGGTGACGGCCCGGCGGCCCTCGGGCACCTCCACGATAAGGGCGAAATAGGCACCCCCTACCGCCACCACGCTCCTCATACGGGGCTCGCTGCCGAGATATTCGATCCAATTGGCGAGGTCGACCGGTTCCACCGCTTCTACATCCCTGTTTCCTAGCGCTGGTGCGCCTTTCTCATTTTGATTGTCGATTCCAGCGTTCTGATCGGGTCGGCGGTGGAGAGATGGGCCCCGAGCAGTTCACGGAGAAGGTCCACCTTCGCATTGGGGCTCAGCCGGTGGTGGTCGATCATCAAATTGTCGAACAGCGGCTCGCTCATGAACTGCGCGAGATACACGTCGGCCAGGTCACCGGTCGTCGGCTCCTCGATGGTGATGGCGATGTGAATCGAGTTGCCGACGCGGGCCGTGGCGTAGTGCGGGGCGCCGTGCGGCATGTAGAGAACGTCTCCCGGCGTGAGGGTGACGTCGATGCGCCTGTCCTTCGGGATATCGGGCTGGTGATACCGGTCCGATCCGCTGATCGAGGTCTCGTCGAGCAGCCCGACATGCCAGTCCTTGACACCGGCGACCTGAAGCACCAGCACGTGCGAGCCGTCCATGTGCGCCTGGATCGCGGTCTTGCCGGGAGGGCTCAGGAAGACGTACGCCTCCAGCTCGGCGCGGAACTCCGGCGCAAGGCTGTCGACCAGCGCGCGGATGCGGGGATGCCAGTGCTCCGGCTGGTTGAACTTGAACGTCCCCCCGGCCGCGAAATCCTTGAGGATCTGTTCCTTGTTGATGTAACCGGGAACCTCGTGGCCGACGATGCTCCGCTTCTTCGTCATGTCGGTGAGCGCCGACCGCACCCCCTCGTTGAAGGCGGTGAAGTAGGGCCGGATCAGCAGTCCGCAGTCGACCTCGTCCCAGATCTCCTGCTCGGAGATGAGGCCCGACAGGTCCGCGGAGGCGCGGAAGACCGTGGGCTGGTTTCCCCAGTGATTTCCGAAGAAGTCGTCGACGTCGCCCACCAGGTGTTCCAGCCGGGTCGGCAGGACGGTCTCTTCGCGTTGCTCCACCGCCAGGTCGCTCATCCTGTCTTCCTCCTCATCGTCGAAAGCGCGAGCCGTGTCCAGGTCTCGGCGTCGAGCTCGTCCAGCCCTCGGACGAGCGCCGCCTGCACGTCGGAGGAGCGCTGCTCCAGGGTCCGCGCGTGGAACCGCCCGGCCAGGTCGGGGTTGGCGTCCTCGATGTGCTGCCGGAGGGCCTCCAGCAGGTCCTCCGGGGTCGGCTCCGTGAGCGTGAACGTCAGGTGCATCGACGGCCCGCCGTGCGCCACGGCGTCGTGCGGCCAGCCGTGGGGCAGGTACAGGACGTCCCCCGGCTCCAGCACGAACCTGTGGCTCGGCTCGGCGTTGTCCACGTCGAGCCCCGCGTCCGACCTGACCTGGCCCCTCTGCGCGTAGAGGTGCCACTCCTTGCGGCCTTCGAGCTGGACCACCACCACGTGGGAGGCGTCACGGTGGGGAAGCATCCCCCGCTTCTCCTCCGGCGTCCAGAAGACGTAGGTGGACACGCTCACGGGGGCCGTTTCCTCGATCGCCCGGACGATCTCCCGTGTCGGCCGGTGCCAGTCCGAGAGCTGGTTGAGCTTCAGCGTCGCGCCGGCGTCCATGAGGCGGCGGATCTTCGCCAGGTCGGCGAACCCGTCGCGGGGGTGGCCGATGACGTTCCGCGTGCGCGTGAAGGTGCCGACCTGCGGCACCTGGCCGTCACGGAGCACCGAGAAGTACGGCCAGCGGAGAAGGCTCGCCTCCAGCTTCTCCGTGATGAGGCCCGTCGAAATGTAGTCGGCCGCGTTCGCCGCGCCGCGAACGACTCTGTGGTCCTTCGCCCACAGGTCGCCGAAGATTCCCTCGGCGCGAAGGAGCTCGACAAGTTTATGACCCAATTGAATCATTCCCTTTGAGAAAGGGGATCCGGGAGGCCGCGCCTCCCGGACCCCGAACCACCATGAGGCTTAGGCCTCGTGGATCTGGTTCATGATCATCATGGGGGCGTCGAAAGCGTCCTCAGCCTCACCGACATTACGCTCGGCGGCACCGTCCTCCTGGCCGGCGAGGGACTTCACGGTGTCACGAAGTGCCATAATGGACCTCCTTCTCTAGGCGACCTACTTTGTGTAGATCGCGTTACCAATTGAAGGTTACCCAGACCCCCTTAAAGGCTGTCAACCGCTATTTATTCGATATTGCGCTCATTATTTAAATCGTCTGCGGGGGTCGTCGCGGTGGTAGTCTTTCCGCTCCCGCGCCCACCGGACGGCGCCTCGGTGAGGAGGATCCCCTTGCCTGACGGGCGGCACGTCAGCATGCTCGAAGACGATTGGCGCAGCGCGATGCGATCGCGCGCGCACGCGGCACGGGGTTGTCAGAAGAGACGAAAGTGCGCACGGGAGAAGGCGCGGCAGAAGCGATTCGAGTAGGGGTGCGGCCGTTCAGAAGTGGTTCAGGGCCGATTCAGCGCACGCCCGTCAGGAACCTCAGGACCGATTCAGCGCACGGCCGTCAGGAACGTCAGGATTTGGCGCGCGCCAGTCAGGAGCCGTAGAGGCGGGTGGCGTACTCCGGGCCGTAGTAGCGTTCGAGCTGCTCCAGGGTCTCCTCGGTCGGCTGGACGCTCTTGACTATGCGCGCGTGCGTCGGCAGCGCCTCGGGGTTCCACGTCTCGGGCTTCCACAGCGAGGACCGCAGGAACGACTTGCCGCAGTGGAAGAAGATCTGCTCGACCTCCACGACGAGGGCCAGCGAGGGCCGGTGCCCCTTGACGATCATCTGGTCGAAGAACGGCGCCTCGCGCACCAGCCGCGCCCTGCCGTTGACGCGCAGCGTCTCGGTGCGCCCGGGAACGAGGTAGACCAGGCCGACGTGGGGGTTCTCCAGGACGTTGACGAAGCCGTCCACCCGGCGGTTGCCCGGGCGATCGGGGATCGCGATCGTGACGTCGTCGATGACGTGGGTGAATCCGGGCGGGTCGCCCTTGGGCGAGACGTCACAGGTGCCGTCCGCGCCGGCCGTCGCGATCAGGCAGAACGGGGAGGCCGCGAGCCACTCCCTGTCGCGCTCGTGCAGCGCCACGCGCTCCTTGGCGACGGCCCTCGGCATCGGCTCGCCGAGCAGCTCACGCAGCTCGGTCTTGGAGGTGATCTCCACGAAGTCGGCGTTCCCCGTCACCGCGTCTCCTCACGCCGTCAAAGATCATGACCACCGCCAGCATACTTGACGCGTTCTTGACCGCGGGCGACGCCCCACCGGCCTACTTCCAGCGGAAGTACACGAACAGGCGGCCGTGGTTCTTGGCGTCCTTGTCGATGCGGTGGTAGAGGGCCTTGATTTCCTTCTGGTCGAGGAAGCGCAGCACCTTCTTCTTGAGCTGGCCAGAGCCCTTGCCAGGGATGATCTCGACCTCGGTGGCCTTCTTCTGCACCGCCTCCTGGATGATCCCGCGCAGCGCCCGGTCGATCTCGCCGCCCCTGTTGTAGATGTCGTGGAGATCCAGTTTCAGCTTCACGCCGATGATTGTACGTCCCTGTGCTTTGGAACGTTCTGCTAACTGCGTCTATCACACCAATTAACCGGATCGTGTCCATATTTGGTCAGATATTGCTGCACATCTGTAGCTGGCGTGATCTAGGCGTGAATGTAGTACGCATCTAGACTCCGTCTGTGTTTGGTCACCCGGAGACGGGCGGCCGACCACTTGTCGCCCAACGGGGAGGGTGGGGTCCTTCCCGTGCTCTCTCACGGGCGACGCGGCTCCTCCATGCCCGCTGGGCGGCGGTCCCAGTGGTTCTCCAGGAGGTGTCGTGCTCAGCAAGCCCCTGCCCACCCTCTTATCCCGTGCGCGCCGCATCGCGGCCGTCGGCGCGAGTCTCGCGATCGTCGGCGTGATGTGCCCGGTCGGCCCGGCGTCAGCGGAACCGACCCCCTCTCCCGCGACAGGTTCGACCAGCAAGTGGAAGGCGACCCCGCTCACCGCGGCCGACCGCGTCCAGGGGGCGAAGTCTCCGAGCGGCAAGCTGGCGAAGAGTGACGCGTCCCTGTTCAAGGCGACGACGAGCAATCCGGTCAGCGTGGTCGTCAAGCTCGACTACGACTCGCTGGCGGCGTACAAGGGCGGCCTGAAGGGGCTCCCGGGCACCAGCCCGCAGGTCACCGGCAAGAGCCTCGACATCAAGAGCGCACCCGCCAAGCAGTACGAGCAGCACATCGAGGGCATCGAGGCCAGCTTCCTCGGCGAGCTGAGCAAGCGGATCCCCGGCGCCAAGCCCGGGCAGAGGCTCCGCACGGTCTACGGAGGCATCGCGCTGACCGTGCCCGCCAACAAGGCGGCCGAGCTGCTGAAGCTGCCCGGCGTGGCGGCCGTGCAGGAGGACAAGCTCCAGCAGCCCCTCACGGATTCCAGCCCCGACTTCATCGGCGCGCCCACGATCTACAACAAGCTGGGCGGCAGCTCCTCCTCCGGCAAGGGCGTCGTCTACGCCAGCCTCGACACCGGCGTGTGGCCCGAGCACCCGTCCTTCGCGGACCCGGGCAACCTGCCCCCTGCCCCGCCGACCAAGGACGGCACGCCCCGGGTCTGCAACTTCGGGGACAACCCGCTGACCCCCGCGAACGACCCGTTCGTCTGCAACCACAAGCTGATCGGCGGCCAGCCGTTCCTGGCCACCTACAACGCCGTCTTCGGCGGCGAGGTGTACCCGAACAGCGCCCGCGACTCCAACGGGCACGGCACCCACACCGCCACCACCTCGGCCGGCGGTCCCGTGGCGGACGCCAACCCGCTCGGCATCAGCCGCGGCCCCATCCACGGCATCGCCCCGGCCGCGGCCGTGTCGGTCTACAAGGTCTGCGGCGCCGAGGGCTGTTTCCCCTCCGACTCCGCCGCCGCCGTCGGCCGCGCGATCCTCGACGGCGTCCGCGCCATCAACTTCTCGATCTCGGGCGGCAGCGACCCGTACAGCGACCCGGTCGAGCTCGCGTTCCTGGACGCGTACGCGGCGGGCGTCTTCGTGTCCGCCTCTGCGGGCAACTCCGGCCCCGGCGCGAACACCACCGACCACCGCAGCCCGTGGGTGACGACCGTCGCCGCGTCCACGCAGACCCGTACCTTCCGGTCGACCGTGACGCTCACCGGGACGGGCGGGGCCACGGCCACCGTGTCCGGCGCCTCGATCACGGCGGGGGTCTCCTCGCCGCTCCCGATCGTCTCGGCCGCCGCTCCGCCGTACTCCAACGCGCTGTGCGAGAGAACGCCCCCGCCGGGCCTGTTCACCGGCAAGATCGTCGCCTGCCAGCGTGGCCCCAACCGTGTGCTCAAGGGCTTCAACGTCAAGCAGGGCGGCGCGGCGGGCATGATCCTGTACAACGCCACCCCGCTCGACGTGATGACCGACAACCACTGGCTGCCGACCGTCCACATCGACCAGCCGGACAGCACGACGCTGCTGAACTTCCTCACCGCCAACCCAGGCGCGAAGGCGCAGTTCACCCAGGGCACCAAGACGACCTGGCAGGGCGACGCCATGACCACGTTCTCCTCGCGGGGACCGGGCGGCGACTTCCTCAAGCCGGACGTCACCGCGCCCGGCCTGCACATCCTCGCCGGGCAGACCCCGACGCCCGAGTCGCCGCTTGAGGGCCCCCCGGGCAACCTCTACCAGGTGATCGCCGGTACGTCGATGTCCTCCCCGCACGTGGCCGGGGCCGGCGCCCTGCTGTTCGCGCTGCACCCGGACTGGACGCCCGGCCAGGTCAAGTCCGCCCTTGAGACCACGGCCAAGACCGCGGTCACCAAGCAGGACCGGGTCACCCCCGCCGACCCGTTCGACTACGGCGGCGGCCGCATCGACCTCACCAAGGCCGGCGACCCGGGCCTGACGCTCGACGAGACCGCGGCGAACTACGCGGCCTCGGCGGCCGACCCGCTCAACCGGATCGACCTGAACGTGCCGTCGGTGAACGCGCCGGTCATGCCGGGCATCATCACCGCCAAGCGCAAGGTCACCAACGTCACCGACAAGACGCTCGTCTACACCGCCTCGGGCACCGCTCCGAGCGGAGCGAGCGTGACGGTGCTGCCGCCGCTGTTCACCGTCAAGCCGGGCAAGAGCGTCAACCTCACCATCATCATCACCGCTCCGGACCTGCCCGACGGCCAGTACTTCGGCCAGGTCAACCTGAAGCAGACCGGCGGCACCCGTAACCTGCACCTGCCGGTGGCGTTCTACCGCCAGGAGGGCGCCGTACCGATCGACCAGACCTGCGCGCCGAGCACCATCGCCAAGAACACCGGCGAGTCCACCTGCACGGTCACGGTCGAGAACACCACCATGAAGGACGCCGAGGTCACCGCGCTCAGCACGCTGGACGCCAAGCTGCGGCTCAACAGCGTGACCGGGGCCACCAAGGTGGGCACCCAGATCGCGACGACCAAGACCACGCTGGCCGCGCGCCAGCCGGACAAGCCGTCCATCGCCCCGGGCACCGGCCCCGCGGGCTACCTCCCGCTGGACTTGTTCGGCATCGCGCCGACCCCGATCGGCGACGAGGAGTCCGTCAACTTCAACGTCCCCGCCTTCACCTACGCGGGCAAGAGCTACACCCGCATCGGGGTCGTCTCCGACGGCTACAGCGTCGTGGGCGGTACGTCCGGGTCGGCGGACGTCTCGTTCCTGCCGCAGAACCTGCCCAACCCGACACCGCCGAACAACGTCCTCGCCAGCTACTGGACCGACCTGGACGGCACGGGCGCGCCCGGCATCTACGCGGGCACGCTCACCGACGGCGTCTCCACCTGGCTCGTCCTCGAGTGGCGCGTCCACCTGTGGGGCGAGACCGGGCTGAAGGTGTTCCAGCAGTGGATCGGCCTCAACGGCACCGAGGACATCACCTACGCCTACGACCCGTCCAACCTGCCCGGTGACCCCGGAGCCTCGTTCGGGCTGACCGTGGGAGCGGAGAACTCCGAAGGCACGGCCGGCGGCCAGATCTCCGGACCTCCGACCGAGGACTACCGCGTCAGCAGCACGCCCGGCGCGCCCGGCGGCAAGCTGACCTACACCATGAAGGTGAAGGGCGTCAGCTCCGGAGTCGGCTCCATCACCACGGCCACCTCGACTCCTGAGGTGAAGGGCATCACCATCGAAGTAGACAAGATCATCGTCCAGTGACGGCAGGGTGGGGCCCGGCGCATCGTCACCGGGCCCCACCCACTTCACCCAGCTCCTCGCCCAGCTCCGGAGTAAAGCATTTGCTACACTCCGAGTTTGGAGGAATGGGAGATCCGCGTCACCAACGAGATCCTTGCCTGGATCAACATGCTGGACGAACGTTCCCGGCTTCAGGTCGTCGATGCCATCGACCGGCTGGCCCAGGCCGGCCCCGGGTTAGGCCGACCGCTGGTCGACAAGCTCGAAGGATCACAGATCCACAACCTGAAGGAACTACGTCCGGCTCTGCCGGACGCTCCGAAATCCGGATCCTGTTCCTGTTCGATCCGTGGCGATCGGCCATCCTGCTAGTAGGCGGTGGCAAGTCCGGCGATTGGTCCGGCTGGTATCACCGGGCCATCCCCCGCGCGGAGGAGCTGTATGAGGAGTACCTGAAGGAACGCGAGGCGGAGGAGAAGGACCGATGACGAACTTTCCCAAGTGGAACGACATCCGCGCCGACATCGTGGCGAACTCCGCCGGTGAAGAAGCGCTGACTCAGGCACGTCGGCGTAATCAGGCCTACATTGACGGCCACCGGCTGGCCGAGCGGCGTAAGACACTGGGCTTGTCGCAGACCGAGGTGGCCGACCAGATGGGCGTGACCAAGAGCAGGATCTCGCAGATCGAGCGTGGCGAGGTGTCCACCGTCGACGCCATTGCCCGCTATGTGCAGGCACTCGGCGGGCAGATTCAGATCTCGGCGGTATTCGGTGACGACCTCTACATCCTGCGCGGTACTGACACCCACGCCGCATAACCCGAGCACTGACGTACCGACCCAGTCCAAATGCCCCACCGCGGCCCTCAGGGACGCGGGGGCTCCGCCTCACGGTTACTCCGCCACCTGAAACCAGACCATCGGTGAGCACCTGACCGCGATCGTGGACCACCTGGCGGCGCGGAACCCGCAACGCGCCCGACAGCCGTCACGGTCGGTTCAGTCATCCAGGCCCGCCCGCAGGGCTGTCACCGGCGTCGATGCGCGCGTCCGTCTCGGCCGGCAGCCGCACGCGGGCTCGCCTGCCGCCGATGCCGTACACGCGCCAGGCGAACGCGGCGGTCAAGCTCGTGAAATCGGTGAGGAGTTCCTCCATGCCTCCCGCGCTGCCCTTATCGTGCCGCACCTCCACGGTGACCCCGTCACGGGCAATGAGCCGGACCTCTGAACAGGGCGTGGATCAGGAGGACGACGTCGGGACGGTGCGTCCGTGCCGGATGAGGGGAAGGCCCCCACGCAGACGCGCGCGCAGCGGTCCGGAGCGAATGCCGATCTCGGTGAAGTCGTCCGGCTGGGGATCGTCGCCCACGAGGACCTCCGGGACCATGAGGTCGGCCAGCGGGGTGTCGGGGGCAGGGTCCTCCAACCGGCCGATGTCCAGGTCCGCGAAGTCCAGGTAGCGGGGGGCGAGTGCCCTGCCACGGAGGGCGCCGGCGATCAGATCGGGGCAGAACCCGTTCCAGCAGATCGTCACCGCCGCGCGCAGATCACCATGGATCATCACGAGTTTGTCGGTCCAGTTGCCCATGAAGGCCTCGACCTCGACGTCGCCTTGCACAAGGAGCTTGGCGTCCCCCTCCAAGCTGATGTTGGCGGCGCGCAGGTTCCCCAGGACGACCAGCGCGGCGGCTCCGTCGTCGTCATTGACGATGTTGCCGTCGACGGTCAGGTCACCGTCCACGATGTAGCCCGTCGCCATCTCCGGTGTGCCGTCGCGCCACGGAGAGCGCGGGTCGCCGTTGAGGGAGAGCTCCCCAGTGATCGAGGCGCTACCGGGGTACAGCATGTACTCCTCTTCGTACAGGTTCCTGTAGGTCTCTCTGGGAAGGCCGCGCCGCTCGAACAACTCCACCGCAGCGGCCCAGGATAGATAGCTGCTTCGCATGGTGGGGACCCTAGTGACCTCCACCGACAGACCACAAAGCATCTGTTCGCCTTGCCCGCCCGGCTGCTCCCCCTGCTGTCATTGCCGCAGAACCGGCGCGCGTCCATCACAGCCCGCTACCAGGACAGACATCGCCTGGCTACTCGGCCGCTACACCCGTTTTCTTTCGTAGTCGGCCCACCCGGCACCCACTTGGGTGGGGAACCCGGGGCTACCCACCCGAGCAGTGACTCGCCTGGGTGGCGGGGGCGGGGTGATGCGCTCCTGACACCCGTCGTTTGGGCTTTGGGTGGGCACCGGGGCAGCTGCCCACAGCACAGCCAGGTCACGCCCCGCCCCGCGGCCCACCCTCCCGCCATTCAGGGACCGACTACTCGGGTGGGCAGCCCCGGCCTCCCACCCAAACGGGTGCCGGGTGGGCTGACCACGAACACCCAAGCGCACACACAACTCTGTCTCCAACGAGCGAACGAGGGCCATCCCCAAGAGCCGCCACGCCCCCGGTGTCCCCGCGCAAGCCGCCACCCTGGCCCCACAGCTACGGTCACGCCCCGTCCCGCGGCCCACCCTCCCGCCATTCAGGGACCCACCACTCGGGCGGGCAGCCCCGGCCCCCCACCCAAACGGGTGCCGGGTGGGCTGACCACGAACACCCAAGCGCACACACAACTCTGTCTCCAACGAGCGAACGAGGGCCATCCCCAAGAGCCGCCACGCCCCTGGCGGCGCCTCATTCCCCGTCCTCATGTGGCTTCTCAATTCGGCGCCGATACGGCGAGACTCATTGCGGCGAAGACGGCGCCATTCTGCGGCGGCCCACCCGGTGATTGTTCACAGACACCGCTTGGGGTTAGCACGCGGAGGCTACGCCGTTACCTGGAACCACACGGTCCGGCCCAGATCACCGTCGTGATGTGACCCCCATGCGGTCGCGATCGCGTTGACCATCCACAGGCCGCGCCCGCCGTCGCTGTCCGTCTCAGCCGCTCGCGCGACCGGCGCGCTCGTGGCCGAACCGGCGTCCGTCACCTCAACGTGGACCACCTGCGAGACCAGGGCCACCCGTACCGTAACCCGCCCGTCCGCCGTCCACCCGGACGCCGAGTGGGCCACCGCGTTGGTGACCACCTCGCTCAGCAGGAGCAGGACGTCGTCCAGCGCCGGAGTGGCGATCCGCAGGCCCAGCAGCCCTCGCACCCAGGCCCGGGCCGCCGGTACGGACGCCTCTTCCCCAGGGAAGTCTCCGCGCCACCCACGTGCCGGCACCTCGCCTCCGTGCTGGACGACCTGCTCGTCCGACCTCATGCGATCACCCCCCACCCGGCCTCCGAGTGAAGGCCGCCGGAGCGCCGGAGATCACCCTTTCGATCACGCATCACTTGTCCTGTCCCTGGTTTATGGACGATGAAACGCTTTTCTCTTCTCGTCCTGCCGAAGAAAGAAGGCGTGTGCTTAGATTGCCTTCGTGACCGATGAATACATGACCAGATCGGCACCCCAGAAGATGACCGGTAATGACAGGCACTGGTTTATCCATACCTGGGTTCTGGTATTGCCACCCAAGCTGAAAGGTCCGTTTTTCTCTATTTCGGGAGGAACGCCATGAGCGTCGAACCCTTCCCCGGCCAGGGATCACCTCGTGTGCGCTTCGGCGCCGAGATGCGCCGCCTGCGCGAAGCCGCGCAACTGTCACAGGCCGCCGTGGCCTCCCGCCTCGGATGCACCCAAACCCAGGTCAGCCGCCTGGAAGCCGCCACCCGGACACCCTCGAAATCCGACGCCGAGAAGCTCGACCGGCTCTTCGACTCTGAGGGCGGCGCTCACTTCGCGGCGTTGCGCCAGCGCATCATCGCAAGCACGGGCGGACCGATCTGGTTCAGAGGCTGGGCCGAGGAGATCGAGCCCACCGCCCTCGTCCTCCGCTCCTGGGACCCCCTTCTGATCCCCGGCCTCCTCCAAACCGAGTCATACGCTCGGCAACTGTTCAGTCGTGGGCCCCGAGCCGCTTCCGAGGAGGTGGAGAAGCAGGTCGAGGCACGCATGCGACGCCGGAGGATTCTCGACCGAGAGGACGCACCCCTGCTTCTCGTCCTCATCGACGCGGGCGTGCTGCGTCGCAGGGTGGGCGGGCCGACGGTGATGCGTGAACAACTCGGCTACCTGTTGGATGCGGCAGAACGGCCTTCCGTCACCGTTCAGATCGTCGATCCCGATTGTCTGGCCGGTCTGGCAGGAGCATTCATGATCGCCGAGCTACCTGACAACCAGCCGGACACCATTCACGCAGACTCACCTGTTCAGGGACAGATCACAAGCGACCGCGAATTCGTAATTTCCATTTGGAACCGATATGAAGCGGTACGGGCATGGGCCTATCCTGAGCAGGTATCCCTCAAAATGATCGAGGAAGTGAGACGGGAATGGACCTGAGCAGCGCCCTGTGGCGGAAGTCGTCGCGCTCTTCAGACAATGGCGGTCAGTGCGTCGAGGTTGCCGTCAACCTGCCCGGCGTGGTGGCGGTCCGCGACAGCAAGCACCCCGACGGCCCCAGACTGCTCCTCACCCCCACCGACTGGCGATCCTTCATCGGCGGAGTCAAGGCCGGCCACTTCGACGACCTGGCCTGAGCGTCCGCATATCTGGTCAGACACCCGGTCACGCACGCCTCGTCAGTCGAGGTCGAGGTCGCGGAGCTCGGCGCGTGCGGAGATCCCGAGTTTGGGGAACGCCCGGTACAAGTGCGAGCCCACCGTCCGCGGGCTGAGGTGCATCCGGCTGCCGATCTCCCGGTTGCTCAGCCCCTCGGACGCGAGCCTGGCCACCTCCAGCTCCTGCGAGCTGAGCAGGGCGGCGACCGCCCGGCTCCTGTGGGGCACGGCGCCGCCGGCCGCGCGGAACTGGGCGACCGCGCGCCGTGCCCACGGTGCCGCTCCCAGCGCGTCGAACGTCTCGCCCGCGGCCCTCAGCATCGGCTGGGCCTCCGTCCTGCGGTGGTTGCGGCGCAGCCACTCGCCGTAGAGGAGTTCGGTCCGCGCCCGGTCGAAGGGGCGCTGGTCGAGCCCGCCGCCCGCCAGCGCGCTCCGGTAGTGCGACTCGGCGTGGGAGTCGTCCGACAGAATCGCGCGGCAACGGTGCCTCCGGGCCAGGGCGGCGGGCCCGCCGACACCGTCGGTCCGAGGTTCCATGGCCGCTGCGACCCGCTGGGCCGGCTCCGGGTGCCCCGCGCCCACGGCGGCCTCAACCAGGTCAGGGAGCATCGCGAAGGCGATGAAATCATTGGATCGAGGCGAATCCCGGTCGACCAGGCGCATCAGCTCCGCGAACGCCTCCCCTGACGCGCCTTCCCCCAGCGCTAGCAGACCCAGGGCGCCGGTCGCCATGGCCGCAGCCATGCGCTCCCGCAGCGGGAGCGCGATCTCCAGCGCCTGCCGGGCCTGCCGGCGGCATTCCGCGGCCTCGCCGCGCACAGCGGCGAACCGGGCCGACTGGGCGAGGAAGTTGGCCGTCCACCCCCGCTGTCCGGTCTCGTAGCTGAACCGCAGGCCCTCCTCGGCATGCGCGGCCCCCTCCGTCCAGCGCCCGAGCCGGAACTCGATGTCGGCGTGGTAGAACAGCACCTCGGTCAAGAGGGCGGGATAGCCCGCGGCGCGGAGCCTGCGGCCGGTGGCTTCGGCGAGCCGCAGTGCCTGATGGTCGTCGGGCCCCATCCAGCCGATCACGGTCGCCCACATCCAGTGCCGCTCACCGCCCTCGCCCTGGCCCTGGCCCTGGCCCTGGGCCTGGGCCAGGGCGCCCGGCAGTTCCCACAGCTCGGCCCCGGTGATGACGCCCTCGGGGCTTCCGAGGAGACCTTCGGCGGCGCGGAGCGTCGCCGGTGCGCAGTCCAGGTCGGTGATGCGCCGGGTCGCCAGCAGCGTCGCCTCCATGTCTCCGGCGTGCAACGCCGATCCTGCCGCGAGTGTGAGGGTCCAGGCGGCCTCCTCGGGTTCGGTGGACGCCATGAGCTCGGCGCACCGCATCAAGTGTGAGTAGGCGATCGCGGGGTCCCCGCTGTACAGCTCGATGGTCCCGTTGAGCTGGGCCAGTGTCACGGCGGGCACGGGCTCGGCCATGACCTGGTCGACGAGCGTCCGGGCCAGGCCGGGCCGGCCGGCGTCCAGCGCCACGAACGCGGCGGTCACCGTCCTGCGGCGGCGGTCGGCGGGCGACTCGCTGAGCCGCGCGGCCTGCTGCAGGACGGAGATCGCCGCGGCCGCGCCGCCGCGCCGCCGCGCGGCGTCGGCGCTGCGCTCCAGCGCGTAGGCGATCTTCTCGTCCGGTGCGGTCGTCGCCACGGCGCGGTGCCAGGTCGCCTGGTCGTCCTCTCCGCCGGCGCGCAGGTATGCGGCGATGGCCAGGTGCGCGGCGCGGCGGCGGTCGAAAGGTGCGTCGGCGTAGACGGCGGAGCGGATCAGCGGATGCCGGAACCGGAGCTCGCCCCCGGTGAGCCGCACCAGCCCCGACCGCTCGGCCGGGTCGAGAGCGTCGGCCGGCAGGCCCAGCCGGGCGGCGGCCCCAAGGACGATGCCGACGTCCCCGGTCTCCTCCGCGGCCGCCACCAGCAGCGCCGCGCGGCCGTCCGCGGACAGGGCGTCGACCTGACGCAGGAACGCCGCCCGGACGCGGGCGCTCACGGGCAGGGTCCCGGTCATCGCGAGGTCGGGCATGCCCCGGTCGGACTCGTCGAGCCGGGCCAGCTCGATCAGCGCGAGCGGGTTGCCGCCGGTCGCCGCGACGAGGGCGTCACGTTGACGGGCGGGCAGCGTCCAGCCGTGCGCGTGGAGTAGCCGCGCGGCGTCCTCGGGCGGCAGTCCGTACAGCACCAGTTCGGTCAGCCCGGCCGTGTTGACCGGCAGCGGTTCGGGTTCGCGCACGGTGAGCAGCATCGCGACAGGCTCGTCGGCCAGTCGGCGAGCGGCGAACAGCAGGGCGGAGGCGGAGGCGCGGTCCAGCCACTGCACGTCGTCGACCGTGACCAGCAAAGGGCGGTCCGCCGCCACTGCCGCGAGCAGTGTGAGCACCGCCGCCGAGACCAGGAAGTCCGAGGCCGCGGAGTCGGTGATGCCGAGCGCGCCGCGCAGCGCCTCGGCCTGGACGCCGGGCAGCGCGTCGAGGTGATCGAGCACCGGCCGCAGGAGCCCGAGCAGCCCGCTGAACGCATGCTCGACCTCGGATTCCACCCCGGCACATGCCAGCACCCGCATGGGCTCGGCGGCGGCCGCCGCGGTCGCGACGGCATGGCGCAGCAGCGAACTCTTGCCGATCCCCGCTTCGCCGCGCAGGATCAGCACCCCACTGCGTCCGCCCCGCGCGTCGGCGAGCAACCGGGCGATGGCCTCTTGTTCCCGGTGCCGGCCGTGCATCACGTGCGAGTCCCGGTTCTTCACCGGGGGTGTCCCGGGTGACTGCAGTCGGTTCGACTCTGGCCCCAGACCCGCGTCCCCACAAGGCTGGCGGCGATGGGCGGGCAAGACGCGCCGGCCCCTACGACGATGAGGAGACCTTCTGTGGCCACGACGCTGGGGGCACCTGGCCCGGTACCCGACGAGGACGGAGCAGGGCCGCCATCTCCACGCCCGGTGGCGAGGAGGCGGCGCCAGCTCGGCTGGATCATTCCGCTGTTCATCGTGATGCTCGCCTTCGTGGTGTACTCCGTGCCGCCGTACCTCACCTTCGACCCGGCGCGATCACGGGTTGAAGTGTCCGATTCTCCCCCATTCTTCTATCCCTTGCTCGTGGCGCACATCATCTTCGGCATGGTGGCCCTGCTGACGGGGTGCTTCCAGGTGTGGCCGTGGTTCCGCCGCTCGTATCCCAAGGCGCACCGCTGGATGGGGCGGGCGTACTTCTTCGGCGGGGTGTTTCCCGCCGGCATCGCCGTTCTCGGGGTCGCCCCGTTCGGCCACACGGGGTTCGGGGGAAACGCCGGGAACACCATGCTCGGCGTGGTGTGGCTGATCACCGGTTTCGCCGGGTGGCGCATGGCGCGGCAGCGGCGGTTCCCCGAGCACCGCAGGTGGATGATCCGCAGTTTCGCGCTCACCACGTCAATCGTCGTGAGCCGTCTGTGGGCCGGTGTGCTGCTCGCCGTCCAGCTTCCGCGGCTCGACACCGCCTACGGTGGCGACGAGCAGGCGATGATCACGGCGATCGGAGCCGCCGGCGTATGGCTCAGCTGGGTCGTCAACCTGGTGATCGCCGAATGGTGGCTGGAGTACACCGACCATACCGGCAAGCCCAAGTCCCGCAGGCGCCCGCGGGGACGCGTCGCGTCCCCGCCGATGTCCGCTTCTGATCCCCTACGTCGGTGAGCTTCTCTTCCTTCCGTTCAACCGGTTCAATACGGGAAAGCGGTTACGGCTCTACGCACTGCATGAACAATGGAGGTCATGAAGAATATCGCCGCTGTCCTTGTTTCGCTCGCGGTGCATGCGCTCACTGTCATGTTCATCGTGCTGGGCGTTTCTATCGTCTACAGAAGTCCGGGGTTCCTGCTCGCCTGGTTGGTCGGCGGCCTGCTCGTCGCGATCGGCGCGCTGCTGTTTCCCCGGCCACACCGGCTGCCCGCCGATGCCGAGGTGCTGGCACGCTCTTCAGCCCCGGAGATGTACGGTGCCGCGCGGCGCGTGGCCGAGGCCGTCGGCGCGCGGCCACCGGCGGCAGTGGCGGTCAGGGACCTCGAGGTGGCCAGCGAATACGTCGAAGTGGGCTGGCGGCGCAGGCCCGTCCTCGTCGTCGGACTGCCCCTCTGGCTGGTGCTGTCGGCGAGGCAGCGGGTGGTGCTGCTGGCCCGCACCTATACCAGCAAGAAGGATCACGGCCTCCTGGTGAGTGGAGCGCTGTGGACTCTGGCGCAGTGGCGTGAGTCGTTGGCGAGCGGTGGGGCGTTGGAGCAGCGGGAGGAGGCGCACAATCGCATCGTGATGTCCCTGGGCGCGGAAGCGCCGTCTGGGACCTACCAGGCCGCCGGCACCCTCGGCCAGGTGGTCGGCTATGTGCTGGGCTGGCCGGCGCTGCTGCTGGAACGGGCGCTGCTCTGGCTCACCCGTTCGCATGACGGCCAGGCGCTCCGGCCAAGGCCGGCGCCGATCGACGGTGTCGCCACGGAGGCGGAGGTGACCCGGTTGACCGAACTGATCGAAGGGCGGCGTTTCCTGGCACCCGTGCAGGCGGCGGCACTGCGGGGGGCGACCATATCCGAGATCCAATCGACGCTGGCCGGTTCGGATCACCTGGACGAGAGCGCCGCCACCACCCCTCGCGGTGAGCGTCTGCTGGACCTCTCGTCATCAGCGGCCGTCGACGAGGAACTGTCCCCTCACTTCTCCCGGGCGATACGCGGCTTCGGCCTGATCTCCTGATACCGCTGCCGCCTCCCTTTCGCCGTCGCGGCGCCGGACACACGGGCACCGCATCGGACGGAGAGGGGAGGCGACCTCGCGAAGGTACGTGTCAGGGAGCGCCGCCAGGGCACCTCACCGACCCCTCCAGGACGGAACGACTACTGGCCTGTTCTCTGGGTGGTGATTCCCGCCATTTAGGCAGCACCCTGCTCGGGTGGGAAGCCCCGGTACCCCCCCAAATGGGTGCCGGGTGGGCTATCTACAGAACACCCAATCGCGCACAGAAGTCTTGTCTCCAATGAGGCGCGGGCATGATGATGCCGCCGTTTGAGGCTGTGGTCATGGGTGGAGGTCAGCTTTCAGCGCGGGTGGCGCGTCGCCAGGCGGCGTTGCGCAGCAGGCGCAGGCCGTTGAGTCCGACGATGACGGTGGAGCCCTCGTGCCCGGCGACACCGAGGGGCAGTGGCAGGTCGCCGACCAGGTCCCAGATGACCAGGCTGGTGATGAACACCGCGGCGATGATGAGGTTCTGCACGACCAGGCGCTTGGCGCGGCGGGACAGGGCTACGGCGGTGGGGATGGCGGCGAGTTCGTCGCGCACCACTACGGCGTCGGCGGTTTCCAGGGCGAGGTCGGAGCCGGCGTGGCCCATGGCGATGCCGCTGTGTGCGGCGGCCAGCGCGGGAGCGTCGTTGACGCCGTCGCCGACGACCAGCACCTTGCGCCCGGCGTTCTCCATCTGCTGCACGGCGGCAACCTTGTCGGCCGGCAGTAGTCCGGCGCGCACGTCGGTGATGCCGACCTCGCCGGCCAAGCGGGCGGCGGCGCGGGGGTTGTCGCCGGTGAGCAGCACCGGCGCGGCACCGGTGAGGGCGGTGAGGGAGGCGACGGTGGCGGCGGCGTCGGGCCGCAGGCGGTCGGCGATGCCGAGTACTCCGGCCGGGGCGCCGTCGAGGGTGATCAGGACGGCGGTGCGGCCCTGGCTTTCCAGGCCGGCAGTCGCGTCGGCGGCGTCGGCGGCGCGTTGCCCGCTCAGGCCGGGCAGCAGGCGCTCGGGACTGCCGACGGCGACCTTGACCCCGCCAACGGTGGCGGCGACGCCGAGGCCCGGGGTGGAGGTGAAGTCCTCCACCCCCGGCAGCTCCAGGCCGCGCTCGCGGGCCGCGGCGACGACGGCGCGCCCGAGCGGGTGCTCGCTGGGATGCTCGGCCGCCGCGGCCAGGGCCAGCAGACCGTCCTCGTCCAGGCCGGCCCCGGGCAGGGGGCGGATGTCGGTGATGCGCGGAGCGCCTTCGGTCAGGGTGCCGGTCTTGTCCAGCGCGATCGCGTCGATCTGGCCCAGGCGTTCCATGACCACGGCGGACTTGATCAGCACGCCGTGCCGTCCGGC
Organism: Sphaerisporangium viridialbum; assembly: GCF_049674955.1. Lineage (GTDB taxonomy): Bacteria > Actinomycetota > Actinomycetes > Streptosporangiales > Streptosporangiaceae > Sphaerisporangium > Sphaerisporangium viridialbum. The sequence continues at coordinate 6,643,876 of NZ_CP187232.1, forward strand.
GTTGGCGATCGCCGACAGCAGCGGCGGCATGGTGGCCAGTACCACCGCGCATGGCGACGCGACGATCATGAAGGTCATCGCGCGCAGTAGCGTCGACTGCAGATCGGCGCCGAAGATCAGCGGCAGGGTGAACAAGGCCAGGGTGGCGGCCACCATACCGATCGAGTAGCGCTGCTCGACCTTCTCGATGAACAGCTGGGTCGGCGCCTTGGTCTTGGACGCCTCCTCGACCATGGCCACGATCCGGGCGATCACCGAATCCGAGGGGTTGCGCTCGACCCGTACCCGCAGCGCGCCGCTGCCGTTCAGGGTGCCGGCGAACACCTCGTCCCCTACCTGTTTGGTCACCGGCAGCGGCTCGCCGGTGATGGTGGCCTGGTCGATCTCGCTGGCCCCGTCCAGCACCCGCCCGTCGGCGCCGACTCGCTCGCCGGGCCGGATGAGGATCACCTCGCCGACGGCGAGTTGCTCGGTGGGCACCGTCTGTTCACTGCCGCCGTCGGTGAGGCGGGTGGCCGTGGCCGGGGCAAGGTCGAGCAGGCCGCGCACCGAGTCCTCGGTGCGTTTGGTGGCCACGGCCTCCAGCGCACCGGAGGTGGCGAAGATGACGACCAGCAGCGCGCCGTCGAAGACCTGCCCGATCGCGGCGGCGCCGATCGCCGCGGCGACCATCAGCAGGTCCACATCCAGCGTCCGCTCACGCAACGCCCGCAGACCGGCCAGCCCGGGCTCCCACCCGCCGGCCGCATAACAGGCCAGATACAGGCCCCACCACGACCAGGACGGCGCCCCGGCCAGATGGCAGATGCCGCCGACGGCGAACAACGCGGTCGCGGCAACCGCCCAGCGCACCTCCGGCAACGACCACATCCCGGACCACCGCGACGAGACGGCCCGGGCAGGCGCCGCAGCGACGGCCTGGCCGGCGGCTGGGGTTCTCAGTTCTGCTGTCACCACATCATCGTATATGCGCACTCACGCAGATACGCAAGCAGATAATTCGCGGGGTTATGCTGAAGGCATGCACACGTCGCTGCCGGACTTCGACATGCCGAACGAGGAACAGGTGCACCTGGCCGCCGAGTCGTTCCGGCTGCTGTCCGATCCCACTCGCATCAAGATCCTGTGGGCGTTGCTGCAGGGCGAGTCCAACGTCGCCTGCCTGGCCGAGCTCGCCGACGCCGCGCCCACCGCCGTCAGCCAGCACCTGGCCAAACTCCGCCTGGCCGGACTGGTCAAGGGCCGCCGCGAGGGCACCTTCGTCTACTACAGTGCGGCCGACGAACACGTGCGCCGCCTGCTCACCCAGGGCTTGTACCACGCCGACCACATCGATAGCGACATCGAGCGCGATGACCTGGACCACGCACCCAGCCTCGCCACCGCCACGGGGCCGAGCAGTGCCGCACCGGCCGGCGTGTAACCGCTGACACGCCCAGAACTTCTCTGTCAGCCGCGCGGGGTGGCGGCACACAGCGCAGCGAAGTCGGCAGGGTTCAGCTCTTGCTCAGTGACCTAAGCGATCAAGCGGTGAGGGCATATCCGTCCTGGTAGCGGGCCTGAATCATCGAGGGGGGGCGTCGAACTCCGGACTGTTCCGCGAGCACTACGGGTTCTCTGAACCTCAAGATCACTGAGAATCAGGTTTCTGCCAACGACAACGCGCCGATGTCACGGTAGGTCGGCGAAGAAACGTGCGACGTCGTAGTTGGCGATCAATCGGGCGAGGCCGAGCGGGGTCTGACCGCTATTGCTCGCCTTGAGCGGGTCGGCTCCCCACCGGCGCAGCAATTCGATCATCCGGCCATCTCCGCGTGAGTTGAACACGGCGGTATTCAGCGGCGTATTGCCGTAGTGATCAGCCTGGTCAACCGACGCGTGCCGCTGCAGGAGCAATTGGGCGACCGCGACCGAGCCTTCCTGGGCTGCGAAGTGCAATGGCGTCAGTCCTTTTTGATCTGACGCGCTCGGATCTGCTCCGGCGTCCAAGAGCGCCTCGGCTGCACTTGACGTGAGCAATGCTCAGAACCTGTGGATCGGCTCGGGGGCGTACCCTCCCGAGTGATCGATTCGAAGGTCACTGAGTAGGCCAACGTTGGCGCGTTGGCTGGGAGGGCACGCCCATGCTTACCGTAGTCAATGCCGTCGGCACGACGTCGAACGGATCTCTGATTGATGAGATCGTCCGGGAGGGGGCGCGGCGGATGTTGGCCGAGGCGTTTCGGGCCGAGGTCGATGCCTACATCGCCCAGTTCGCCGACCAGCGTGACGAGCGCGGTCGTCGTCTGGTGGTGCGTAACGGCTCGCACCAGCCTCGCGAGGTGCTGACCTCGGCGGGTGCTATCGAGCTGAAGGCGCCACGGGTCAACGACCGGCGCACCGACCCGGAGACGGGCGAGCGCCGCCGGTTTTCCTCGGCGATCCTGCCGCCGTGGGCGCGTAAGACCCCCAAGGTGACCGAGGTGCTGCCGCTGCTGTACCTGCACGGCCTGTCGTCCGGCGACTTCGTGCCTGCTCTCGGCCAGTTCCTCGGCAGCTCGGCCGGGCTGTCGAGCTCGGTCATCACCAAGCTGACCGAGCAATCGGCACACCCCGCGGCCAAGAAGCACCTGGCCGAGATCTGGAACGCCGAGGACGAGACCCACGCCCTGGCCGCGGTGAAGGCGTTCGAGGCCGCCTACGGCGCCAAGTACCCCAAGGCCGTCGCCAAGGTGACCAATGAGCTGCCCACGCTGATCGAGTTCTACGCCTACCCCGCCGAGCACTGGCAGCATCTGCGCACCACCAACCCGATCGAGTCCACCTTCGCCACGGTCCGGCACCGCACCAAGGTCACCAAAGGGCCCGGGTCCCGAGCCGCCGGCCTGGCCATGGCCTTCAAACTCATCGAGTCCGCCCAGGCCCGCTGGCGCGCGATCAACGCACCCCACCTCGTCGCCCTCGTCCGCGCCGGAGCCCGCTTCGAACGAGGCGTCCTCGTCGAACGCGAGCCGGCGACCGCAGCCTGACGTGCGGTGCTAAACAGAGACACCGTGAGAGAGGCAGCAATGGACCAAGGCACCCGCGGCGAGCTCATCAGTCGGCTGGCCGAGGCGATCAGGTCCGTCACGACCGCGCACCCGCTGCGGGTCGCCATCGACGGGCCGCCCGCCGCCGGCAAGACCACGCTGGCCGACGAGCTCGCCGTCGTCCTGCGCGCGCAGGACCGCGACGTCATCCGCGCGACCATCGACGACTTCCTCTTCCCCCGTGCACAGCGCTACCGACGCGGCCAGTACTCGGCCGAAGGCTGCTACTTCGACGCCCACGACCACGCCGCACTGTGCCGGGTCCTGCTCGATCCGCTGGGCCCAGGCGGAGACCGAAGGTTCCAACACACGGTCTACGACAGAGACACCGACACCCCATCGTCCCCGCCGGCCACGACCGCCCCCGCAGACGCCGTACTGCTCTTCGACGGCGTCTTCCTCCTGCGCCCAGAACTCATCGACCGGTGGGACCTGCGCATCTTCGTGTCCGTCCCATTCGAGCAGACGGTAGATCGCGCCCGGGACCGAGGCACAGCGCTGGCCGGATCCACCGCCGACACCGCCGAAATCGAACGGTCCTGGCGCAACCGCTATATCCCCTCCCAACACCTCTACTTCGCCACAGCCCGCCCAACCGACCACGCCGACATCATCGTGTACAACGATCAGCTCCAACGGCCGACCTGGGAAGTCCGACCACACTCATCGATACACAGGATTTGACAATTGCTCACTGACGTCGTTGGACGCCGCTGCGTAGTGCAACGGCGACCTGCCAGCGCGATCAAGACTCATGGCACTCTTCCCTTTGTGGAGGGTGTCAACGTGGAGCTGTGACCGGTGTAGCCGCGCAGTTCACAACGCGCCCTCACCCTTAGCGGAGCCTGCTGCGGCGACTTTACCGACCCCGGGAAGGCCAAGATCGACGGTAGTCGCGTGGGAGCGTCGATCAACTTGGGCAAGCTTGTCTTCGGCACCAACGAGGCTGACGTGGAGTCCTTCGACCTCGCCGAGCCACCCTTCCCGTTCAGCTTCGGCGATCCGCGCGAGGAGGTTGTCGCGGATCTCGGCCAAGCGGTCGCGTTGTGCGGGATCGGGCCAGAGCATCGGGCAGCGGATGCAGGCTTCTCTGAACCAGACCACCGCTCTGGCTTGCAGGAGTCGCCTCGGACAGCTGCCTCGCGTTCGGCTCTTGCTGCCGTGAGCGAGGCTCTTTGACCCTCACGTGGCGTCAGGCTGCATAGTCGGTGCCGTGGAGGATCACTGGACCGTAGGACGCGTGGCCGAGCTGGCTGGCGTTAGCGTCCGCACGCTGCATCACTATGACGAGATCAGGCTCGTTCGGCCGTCGACGCGGACCGTGGCCGGGTACCGGGCCTATTCGGCGGGCGACGTGGAGCGGCTGCGGGAGGTGCTGGCCTACCGGCGGTTGGGCTTCGGGCTGCGGGAGGTTGCGGAACTGGTCGGCGACCCGTCCACCGACGCGGTTGCGCACCTGCGCCGACTGCGCGGCCTGCTGCTGGAGCGTCGTGATCGCGCTGACGCCATGGTGGCGGCCATCGACAGGGAACTTGAGGCACGGGCGAAGGGACTGAAGGTGACACCGGAGGAGCAACTGGAGATGCTCGGTGCACGACTGTACGACGCGATCGGCGGCGCCTACACCGCGACGCGGCGTACCGAGCCGCGGATCGCCGCGCAGATCTGGGACGCGCTCGGGGAAGCGCAGACGGTGCTGAACGTCGGGGCCGGCACCGGCTCCTACGAGCCTGCTGATCGCGACGTGACCGCGGTGGAGCCATCGGCGGTCATGCGAGGGCAGCGGCCTGCCGGCTCGGCGCCGTGCGTGGCCGCCGCCGCGGAGAGCCTGCCGTTCGAGGAGCAGTCCTTCGACGTCGCGATGGCCGTTTCCACCGTTCATCACTGGGGGGACCCGATAGCGGGGCTGCGCGAGATGCGGCGTGTGGCCCGCCGCGTGGTGGTGCTCACGTTCGACACCGACGAGCCCGGATGGCAGGACCGGTTCTGGCTTACCCGCGACTACCTGCCCGAGTTCGCCACCGTCCTCGCGGAATTTCCCTCGCTTGCCGGGATGGTCGACGCGATCGGCGCCCGCGCTGAGCCGGTGCCCATTCCGTGGGACTGCGCTGATGGCCTGTTCGAGGCGTACTGGCGCCGACCGGGGGCGTATCTGGAGGATCACGTGCGCCGTGCGATGTCGGTGTGGACGAGGGTCGGGCCGGAGGCCGAGCAGCGGGCGGTGCGAAGCCTCAGCTACGACCTCGACTCCGGCCGGTGGGCCGAGCGCAACAGCGACCTCGCCGACCTCGACGCGGCAGATCTCGGCCTCCGCCTGCTCATAGCTTGAACCGCGTCGCAGCGTCAGCGTCATGGAACTTGCACCCACCCGCCGCTCCGGCCGCCGAAGACTGGGTCGCCACCCACGCCCTGGCACTGCTGGCCGGGCACACCGACCAGGTCCTCACCGCGCTGGCCGCCCAGGCTACCGCGTTACCCGCCCGGCGCCGCAACAGCGTCGACGCCTGCATCCGCTACCTGACCAACAACGCCGAACACCTGCGCTACGACCAGGCACTCCAAGCAGGATGGCCGATCGCGACCGGTGTGTTCGAAGGCGCCTGCCGCCACCTGATCGCCGACAGATTCGACCTCGCCGGAGCACGCTGGGGCCTGGCCGGAGTCGAAGCGGTGTTGAAACTCCGCGCGCTGACCGCCAATGGTCATCTCGACGCCTACTGGCGTTACCACCTCGCCCAGCAGCACGACCGTGTCCACCAGGCCCGGTACCAGGACGGATATGCCCGCACCGCTTGATCGCTTAGGTCACTGAGCAAGAGCTACACCCAAGTCGGCATGGCCTTGGCGAGCAGACGCTAGCGTATCGCCGGGGGCAGGTCGCGCAGCGCGGCGGCGAGTTGGTCGAGGTGGTCAGCCGTGGTGAACAGGGCGGGGGTCACGCGCACGCAGGCGCCGGCCGTCACTCCGCTGCGCTGCACGGTGAAGATCCGGTACGTGTCCATCAGGTGGTCGGTGATGGCGATGTTGTCAGCCGTGCGGGTCCGCCCGGCGAGGCGGAAAGCCGTGATCGCGCCGTACATCCCCGGCTCGTCGGGGGTGAGGATCTGCATGCCTTTGATGTCGCGTACCTGGTGGACCCAGCGATCGCGCAGGAATCTCAGGCGGGCCTGTTTGCCGGCCGCACCCAGCGCGGTGTGGAAGTCCAGGGCGGTGCCGACGGTGAGGATCGGTGCCACGTCCATGGTGCCCGAATGCACTCGACAGCGGATGTCGCCGGCGGGGTAGGTCTCATCGGCGAAGGCCGCGTCGATGTCGGCCAAGCGGTGTTCGCGGATGTACACAAAGCCCGATCCCAGGGGCGCTCCCATCCATTTGTGCAGGGAGAACACCGCGAAGTCGGCGTCGAGGTCGTCGATGGTGAAGTCGAGTTGGCCCCAGGAGTGGGCGGCGTCGACGATCACGTCGACACCCCGGTGGCGCGCCATGGCCAGGATGTCCCGCACCGGCACCACCAGGCCGGTGCGGTTGTTGATGTGGCTGAGCAGCAGCAGTCTCACCTTGGGGTGCTCGCCCAGCGCCCGCTCGTAGGTGTCCAGCACCGCTTGGCGGGTCGCCGGTTCGGGGATGATGATCCGCTCGACATGCACGCCGCGCCGATCGCTCAGCCAGTTCATGGCGTACTGGGCACTGTGGTAGTCCAGGTCGGCGTACATGACGGCGTCCCCCGGACGCAGGCGGTTGTAGCCGGCGATCAGGCTCTGCAGGGCCTCGGTGCCGCCGCGGGTCAGGGCGATCTCCTCGGCGGAGGCGCCCACCACCTCGGCGATGCGCCGCCGGATCTGGTCGGCCTGAGCCTTGTAGGCGGTGCGCAGCAGGCGGGAGTTGTGCTCGTTGAGCAGGTCGACGTTGCGGTGGTAAGCCTGCCGCACCGGCTCGGGCATGATCCCGTAGTAGCCGTTCTCCAGATTGACGTACTCGGCGCTCACCCGGAACTGGGCGGCGACCCCCGCCCAGAACCGCTCGTCTTCGGCGAGTCGCGCGGGTGCCACGCCGGCGGGAACGACCGGCGGTCCGGCGATGACGGGGCGCGCAGGCGGCCGGGTCGCCCGTGCGGGGTGGGTCATCGGCCTTGCCGGCGCGCCGGCGGCCAGCGCACCCAGTCCTGCCACCATTTCTCGTCGGGACAAGACCATCACGTATTCTCCACGCGCATCAGCAGCCCTCCGGCAGATCTCGCCCGCCAGCTGCGGATCTGTTTCCAGTCTGGGGGAAATCGCCTGATGGGAGCCGCATTTGGAACAGTATCGGCGTGGCGTAGGGTTACCTGGCTGATGCGTTGTGCTCTGTGTCGCCCGCTTGCACAGACCCCGCGCTTGGGGACCTGCTAAGAGTTGGGCGTTGTGCTGTCTGCGGCGTGAGCTCGGCCAGCTGTTCGCGGCGGTTCAGCCGTTCTACGGCGAGCGCGCATGCCAGCCCCAGTGCCGACAGCACCAGCCATGTCAATGCGCGAGGTGTGGTGTCGAGCAGGGCGCCGGTGAGCAGGTTGCCCAGGGTGATTCCGACTCCGGCGACGGTGTTGTAGAGGCCGTAGTGGGTGGCGACCAGCCGGCCGCCCGACAGTGCGACCACGGTGTCCATCTCGAAGGGGTAGGTCAGCGTGGTGGCCACGGTGAGCATCACGGTGCAGGCGAGTACGGCGCCGAGCCTGAGCGTGGCCGAGTGAGGCCATGCCGCGGCATGCAGTGCCATCGGAAGGAAGGCAGCTGCCATGAGCGTCAGGCCGCGGGTGATCGCCTGCGGGGCGGTCCACCGCCGGCGGGCCCAGTCGGTGATGCGCATCTGCCCGGCGATGGCGACCACCGCCGAAACGACGAACAGCAGGCTGACCGCGCCGGAGCTTCCCAGGGCCAGCGGCAGGGCCAGGTACATCTGGAACGACAGGACGTAGGACCCGGCCATGGCGAGTGAGAACAGCATGAACAGCCGGTTGGCGACGACGGAACGCCAGTCGCGGAGCACGCCGCCCGTAGGCGGGGAGCCGGTCTGGCACCCTGGCAGGGCGAACAGCTGGAGCACGGTCAGCAGGGCGAAGACGGTCGCGGCGACCAGGCACACCAGCCGGAAGTCCACGCTGACCAGTGCCAGCCCGATGAGCGGCCCGGCGAGGATGCCTGCCTGGTAGAAGACGTTGAACAGGGCGAACGCCTCCAGACGGCGTTCACCGGCGCCGTGGGCGAGGTAGGCGCGGACCGCCGGGTTGAACAGCGCTCCGGCGAACCCGGTCATCGCCGAGGCCGCCAGCAAGGCGGGCAGGGTGTCGACGAAGGCGAGCAGGGCGAATCCGGCTGTTCGCAGCAGGCAGCCGACGATGATGACGGGTTTGTAGCCGAGCCGGTCGGCCAGGGTGCCTCCGAGCAGGAATAGGCCTTGCTGGGAGAGGTTGCGCACTCCCAGTACGAGCCCGACGGTCCAGGCCGCCATGCCCAGGCCGGTGGACAGGTGCCCGGCCAGGTAGGGCATCAGCATGTAGAAGCCGACGTTGATGGTGAGCTGGTTCAGCATGAGCAGCTGGACGCTGCGGTCGAAGGAGCGCAGGCGCCGCCACATCAGGCACTCACCCTCAGGGAGCATCGAGTCCAGCGGGTGACCTCGGCCTCGCCGGGATACTTGATCTCATCAGGCTCATCGGCGGGTGGACGGCCGAGAAGATCGTGCCGGGCGCAGTAGGCGTCGTCGTAAATGGTGGTGTAGTAGCGGGCCGGTCCGTCGGGGAACACCGCGACGATCCGGGCACCGGGCGGCAGGGTACGGGCGAACCAGGAGGCCACCACGGTGACGGCACCGACGCTCCAGCCGCCAGCGGTGTAGTGAGTGGCGGCCAGGGTACGGCAGGCCCACACCGCCTCATGCGGCGCGACCCAGTGCACCTCGTCGAACGCCTCGTGGGCCACGTTCGCCGGATGGATGCTGCTGCCCAGACCCCGCATCAGCCGGGGCCGCGCGGGCTGCCCGAAGATGGTGGAGCCGACCGAGTCGACGCCGACCAGCCGCATGTCGGGGTAGAGACGGCGCAGCACCCGTGTGATGCCCGCCGAGTGTCCTCCCGTGCCGACGCTGCACACCAGCACGTCGATGCGGCCGATCTGGTTGATCAGCTCACCGGCCAGCGCGGCGTAGGCGTCGACGTTGTCGGGGTTGTCGTACTGGCCGGGACAGTAGGACCCAGGGTAGGCGGCGAGCAGCCGCTCCACCCGCTCCAGCCGGGCGCGCTGCCACCCGCCGGCCGGATGCGGGCTGGTGACGGTCTCCACGCGGACACCGTAGGCGGCCAGCAGGCGATGCACGATCGCCTCCATGCCGGGGTCGGAGACCACGGTGAGCGGATGGCCGTGGGCGATGGCCGCGAGCGCGAGCCCCAGCCCGAACGTTCCGGAGGTGGATTCGACGACCATCGCTCCGGGGGCCAGCTCACCGCGCATCCGAGCTCGTTCGATGATGTGCAGGGCGGCACGGTCCTTGAGGCCGCCGGGGTTGGCGCCCTCCAGCTTGGCCCAGAACCCCCGCTCCCCGGCGGCGAACGGTTCAGAGATCCGGCAGACCGGGGTGTTGCCTATCAGATGGGACAGGCTGGGTGTCGAGATGACCGATGACAAGATCGACATGATTGGTGCACGCTCTCTCCGGCACGGCGTTGTGCCGGCGTCGCTGATGGATTGGCACGGCGAACGAGCCCGATGTCGTTGCAGACAGCGGCTCGCCGACCATCAGCGGCGGCAGATCTCGAGCGTGTGGGTCGACACGGCCCGCCCGCGGTGGTCACGGGGCGGGGCACGGCTGGAGGTTCCCGGCAGGGTGACGCAGCCCGGTTCCGCGGCCATGCCGGAAACGACCAGCGCGATCGGCGCCTGGGCGGTGACTCCGCAATCCCACCCGGGCAGCATGAACGCCTCCGGATGGGCCGACCGGTCATTGTGGTCGTGCGCCGGGTGATCGGTGCAGGAGTCCACCACCAGCGCGCCCAGCGGGACGGGACGGTGGTGAGGTGCAGTGGCGTGCGTCCACAGGTGGGCCAGGGTGACAGCGGCGACCAGCACGGCAAGCCACGCCGCCCAGCGTGGCTTGACTGCGCACCGGCCCCCGACATCCATGACTAGTCACTAGAAGTAGCAGAATGATTGCATAGCGCTAGCGATGGGAGTGTCATCCACGCCTATGAAGATCCAGGACCGGTACTGCCAGGGCTTGAGCGCGTCCTGGCGGAGCCGGCGGCGCACCGTGGACGCGGAAATGGTGCTGCGGCCGCGTGGATCGTGGCGCGCTGCCGGGCGTGGCCGTAGGCCATCTTCTTCAGCCGGTGGCGCTCAGCGGCGGTCACCGTCACGGGCACGGCGAGGCATACGGGCATCGAGGGCGGGGAGTCGATCCTTACGAGTCAGGCATGGGTGGCGAGGCCACGTGCCTATGCCGCGACGGGTCGAGGGGCCTGGCTTGTCCTCGCGAGTGCGGGTGCTCCAACGCGTCGGCCGGCCCCGTCATCTGTCGGTGATGCGTTCGGCAAGGATGCGCTCGACGGCATCCGGGTCGTCTGGAGTGATCGTAGGGCGTACATGGTGTCCGATGTCGATCACGAGCGCCATGTTCTTCTTGGGCCGCTGCGAATCGAGGTTCCACCAGTGGAGGAAGTCACCCGAGCCCCAGATTCTCCACCTCCGCACCCTGTTCACTCCGGTCAGGGGAAGTCTCATGACGCCTCTGATCGAGGTGTAGGAGATCTGCTTTGTCCCCCATGGGTAGTAGCGGTGGATGGTAAGGCCCTGATCGTCGCAGCGGATCCCGCCGTCGTCATAAGGGGTCGTGCTCTCGTGGCTCATCTGCATCTCCTGGTCTTCACAGCGGGCCGATCGCCCGTTTCTGTGTGCGCGTCAGCGGACCCGCGTCCTGACGCCGCCCGAACAGCCAGTAGGCGGCCGAGCCGAGTGCCCACCTCTCCGGCTTGTCTCCTGCGATCACGGCTCCTCCGCTCGACCGTCTCGGCCGCTCCATCTCGGGGATGGATGTGGATCGACGCCTCACGGGGTCTCGGGCGTAAGGATGACGATTCCGGCGACCTTCTCGTCGGCGTCGAACGCGACCCGGGCCTTCATGTCGCCGGCCTCGTAGCGCAGCGGGATGTCGACGACCGTGTGGTCCCCGATGCGCCGGACCAGCGGCTCGCCCTCACCGAAGCCCTCGAACGTGCCGACGAGGCCGGCGACCGTGGCTAGGCCGCTGCCCCGGACCTCGTCAGTGAATGCCGCCAGGACCTGGGCGTTGAATGATCGCCTGGCTTCGTCCATGCGTCCTTCAAGGACGGCCGTGGCGATCTTGATGGCGCGTTCTGCGGCGTCGGCCATGTGCACTGTCTTGTCCATGGGCTCTCCCGTGCGGGGGTCGATGGGCTTGCCGAACCGCTGGAAGGCGGCCTGGCGGGTGACTCCGAGCAGGTCCCCGAGCTCCTGCCAGGTGTGGCCGGCGTCCCGGCTCTGCTGCACGCACAGCTTGAGCACCTGTTCCGCCTGGCCGACGATGTCCCGGGAGCGCCGGACCAGGTCGAGGTACCCCGGTGGGGTCAATGGGCTGCCCGTCGACGCGGCCATGACCGAGGCCTGCTCGGCGAGTAGGGCACATAACGCCTCGAGGGACGGTGGGGAATCGGTCATATGTAAAGGATGCCTTTACATATCCATCGATGTCAAGGATCTCTTTACACTCTCGGCTTCTTCACCCAGGCAGCCCGCCGAGCCGCGACCGGCGCAGCTGCCCGCCCCGTCCCCGGGGACTGGCCAGGACGGCGGAATCGCGGTCCAGCGCGCCGGTTGCCGTTCGCACCTCGGGTACCTCCGGTCCCTCATCGCCATCAGGGCCGGAGGGGCTTCGCGAAGCAGCGGCTGCGGAGCTCGAAGCGGTAGTGGCCGAACTTGGCGCAGGGTTCGTAGCCGTCGGAGGTGTACAGCGCGATCGCCTCGGGCTGTTCGGTGCCGGTCTCCAGAACCATCCGCGTACGCCCCGCCGCACGGGCGTCGTCCTCAAGAGCGGTCAGGATGCGGCGTGCGAGGCCTTGGCGACGAGCCTCCTCGACCACGAACATCCGCTTGAGCTCGGCGTCGCCGTCCGAATAGCCCATCTCATCGGCCTCCTGGGCGCGCCAGCCACCGGTGGCCAGCGGGGTGCCGTTCTCGTCGTACGCGATGAGGTACAGGCCGTGGGGCGGCTCGAACATGGCCGGTTCCAGCGGCGTCACGTCGCCTTCGCTGTCATACCGCCCGGCGTACTCACGCTGTACCAGGTCGTTGAGCTTGACCGCGTCCGGATGACCGAACGAGACACGGCGAAGTTCCATGTGAGTACGTCCTTCTCTGCGACAGTGCCCTTCGGTGACGACGGCGTCCCGCGCTCACGGCGCCCAAGTCCGCCCAGCGCGGCCTGGCGGCGGGCTGCCACGGTCCGTCGTCGGCAAGGGACTGTACCTCGACACGCCGCCTCGCCCGCGTGTGGGGCGCGGCCGGCCCCGTGGCCTATGTCGGCTCCGTCCGGGCGAACCGGTCGTGCCCGAGCACGCGCAGCAGCGCGAGGTGGTCGGCGCTGATCGTCAGCGCCTCGCCCTCGCATGACGCCTCGTCACCGGCCTGCCTGACACAATTCCCGACATGCAGACATCGGACCCGAAAGCGGACCTCCATCAATACCTCAAGACCGTCCGCGCGTCCCTCCTGTGGAAGCTCGACGACCTCTCCGAGTACGACGTCCGCCGCCCCCTGACCCCGACCGGCACCAACCTCCTCGGCCTGGTCAAACATCTGGCCAGCGTCGAGCTCGGCTATTTCGGCGACACCTTCGGCCGCCCGTCCGGTGAGCCGCTGCCTTGGTTCGAGGAGGGCGCCGAGACGAACGCGGACATGTGGGCGACGCCCGAGGAGTCCCGCGAGCAGATCATCGCCCTTTACCGCCGCGCCTGGGCCTACACGGACGCCACAATCGAGGAGCTGCCCCTGGACGCGACCGGTCAGGTCGCCTGGTGGCCGGCCGACCGCAACCCCGTCTCCCTGCACCGCGTCCTCATCCACGTGATCGCCGAGACCAACCGCCACGCCGGCCACGCCGACATCGTCCGCGAGCTGATCGACGGCGCCGTCGGCCGCCAGGACAACGACATCCTGCCGGGCGGCGACGAGACTTGGTGGACGGACTACCGCGAACGCCTCGAACAGGCCGCCCAGCGGGCCGCCGAGAAGCAGCCGCAAGGAGGGTGACCACGTCGGTCCGGCGGATCGGCGTTGACACCCCCTTCTCGGCGACAGCCGGGAACTCCGCTTACGGCCCGGCGATGAAGTGCAGGATCACGTTGTGGACGTGCTGGCTCTTCTGCTCGCCTCGGAACTCGACCTCGTAGACGTGAGTGCCCACGTTGACCGCGATCGAGCCCGAAGAGAAGAAGGACCCCGCCAGCGACTTGTTGCTCACCACGCTGACGCTGGTGATCTTCGAGTAGGGGATGCTCGTGATCGCGATCTTCTTGCCGATGAAGGACTTGTCCTGGATGATCACCCGGCGGTCGGTGAGGCCCAGGAAGCCGGTTCCCGCGCCGATCGCGTCATAGACGGCGATGATCTGCTCGCCTTGCATGAGGCCGCTCTGGATCTGCTGGAGCTGTTCCGGCCTGTCGTACGGGACAGTCTGGCTCACGTACGCTCCTCGTTTCGCGCTCGGTCCGGCACTGGTCAGGGTCGATTCTCATCGACGGAGCTCACGAACCGATCTCGGAGCGCGAACGGCCCAGGGACGTGCGCCGCATAGCCGCATCGTCGACCCGATCGCGCCAAGGTCCCGTCTTGAAACCCTTGCCGATCTCATCTAGGTTAATTTCAACATCCGGTGAATTACCTGTGTTCTGGAAGTCCGAGGTGCCTGTGGAGCCTGCGATCGAGGTTCGAGATCTCATCGTCGAGCGTGGCAAGCGCCGCGTTCTGCACGGTCTGAGCTGCTCCATTCCGCGCGGTAGCGTCACCGGCCTGCTCGGCCCGAGCGGCAGCGGAAAGACCACCCTCATGCGCGCCATCGTCGGCGTCCAGGTGGTGAAGGCCGGCACGGTGACCGTGCTCGGCGTCCCGGCCGGATCCGCCCTGCTGCGTACCAAGATCGGCTATGTCACCCAGGCACCGAGCGTCTATGCCGACCTGACGGTGAGAGAGAATGCCCGGTACTTCGCGTCGCTCTACAAGGGCGTCACAGCGGCCGACGCGGACGCCGCCGTCACCGACGTCGGGCTCGGGGACACGGCGGGCCAACTCGTCGGCGATCTGTCCGGCGGGCAGCGCGCCCGGGCGTCACTGGCCTGTGCCCTGGTCGGCCGGCCCGAGGTCCTGGTCCTTGATGAGCCGACGGTCGGGCAGGATCCGGTCCTGCGTGACGACCTGTGGCGGCGGTTCCGGGCGATGGCCGCGGCGGGCACCACCGTCCTCGTGTCGAGCCACGTGATGGACGAGGCCGGCCGTTGCGACCGGCTGCTTCTCATCCGTGATGGAGAGCTCATCGCGGACGACACGCCGGAAGCGGTACGGGCCGGGACAGGGACTCCGGACCTTGAGGCGGCATTCCTCCACCTGATCCGCGCCAAGCAGGGGATTTCATGAACCTTCGCATCCTGACCGGTACGGCCGGACGGATCCTCCGCCAGTTACGCCACGACAAGCGCACCGTGGCGCTCCTCGTCATGGCGCCCATCCTGCTGCTGACGCTGATCTACTACATGTTCGACGACGTGCCCGGCGTCTTCGATCACATCGGCTTGATAATGCTCGGCGTCTTCCCCTTCACGATCATGTTCCTCATCACCAGCATCGCGATGCTGCGCGAGCGCACGAGCGGAACGTTGGAGCGGCTGCTCACCACGCCGATGGGGAAACTGGATCTCCTGTTCGCGTACGGGCTCGCGTTCGGTGCCGCCGCCGCCGTCCAGGCCTCGGTGGCATCCGCGGTCGCCTACTGGCTGCTGGACCTCGACACCCCCGGCGGCGTGGGCCTGGTGATCCTCATCGCGATCGCCAACGCGGTGCTGGGCGTCGCGCTGGGCCTGCTGTGCAGCGCGTTCTCCCGCACCGAGTTCCAGGCCGTCCAGTTCATGCCGGTGGTGGTGATCCCACAGATCCTGCTCTGCGGCCTCTTCGTCTCCCGGGACCAGATGGCCGGCTGGTTGCGGGCGATCAGCGACGTGCTGCCGATGACGTACGCCGTGGAGGCCCTTCAGGAGGTCGGCGCGCACACCGAGGCCACCGGCACCCTGTGGCGCGATTTCGGCGTCATCGTGGGCTGCGTCATGGTGACCCTGACCCTCGCAGCGGCGACCCTGCGGCGGCGCACCACCTAGGACTGTGGGAGGGGCCGCTCCGGGCGGTCCTCGCGGACCGTCGTCACGCCGCTCAGAGAGGCCAGCGCCGTGCTCCCCGAGCGGGATTCGAGCACCACGACGACACGGTCGTGGGGCAGTTCCTGGACGAGCACCGCGCCGGGGATCTCGGCCAGCCGGGCGCGGAACTCCTTGACGGGCACCGAGATGCCCACGATGTACGAGGTCTTCACCCGCGTGGGGATCTCGGCGCCGGGCCGGCGGGCAGGGCGGGACCAGCCATGGGGGGCAGGCCGCGACCAGCGGGCAGACGGGTCATCTGTGCAGGTAGTCGACGAGGGCGGCCTTCTCGGTCTCCAGCTCCTCGATGGCGCTCTTGACCACGTCTCCGATGCTGACGATGCCCGCCAGCCGGCCTTCGCTCAGCACGGGGAGGTGCCGGATGCGATGGTCGGTCATGGTCTTGCGGAGGTCGTCGACGTCGGCGTCGAGCTCGCACGTCCGTACGGCGGTGGTCATGATCGAGGACACCGGCTCGTCGAGCACGCTCCTGCCCCGCAGGTGCAGCTGCCGCACCACGTCCCGCTCGGACGCGATGCCGACGATGGTCATGCCGTCCTCCGACACCACGACGGCGCCGATGTTGTGGTCGGACAGAGCTGCCAGCAGCTCGGTGACCGTGGCCTGCGGCGCCACGGTGGCGACCGTGGTCCCCTTGTCTCGCAGGATCGCGCTGATGAGCATCGACACCACCTCGTCAACCTCGGAGAGGCCCGGCTAGGGTACCTGTGGCTTCCCCACCTGACGTCATCGTTAATCGCGTGTGGCGGTAAAGGACCCGGGTGATCCAATGGGCTCCGGGTCCGGCATGGCGGGGCCAGTCAGTAGCATGTCACGCGCCACCTCTCTCCACGGGATCTCCGATGACCGATCAGCTGAACACCGGCAGCCACGACCTGCCCATCTCCGACGCCCTCGCGGAGTTCATGACGCGCGACTGGGAGGACACGAGCCGTCCCGGCCTCGCGCCCGTGCCGCTGGCCGCCTGCACCGCCAAGCGCCGCGCCGCGCTCGCGCAGCGGTTCCCCGGCGAGCGGCTGGTCATCCCCGCAGGGACGCTCAAGGCGCGCAGCAACGACGACGACTACCGCTTCCGCGCGCACAGCGCGTTCGCGTACCTCACCGGGGGCCAGGAGCCGGACGACGTGCTGGTCATCGCGCCCTCGGGCACGGCCACGCTGTTCACCCGCCCCCGCTCCCAAAGGTCCGCCGAGGGCACCGCGGGGCAGGAGTTCTACCGCGACCGCAGGTACGGCGAGTTCTGGGTCGGCGCGCGGCCCACCCTGGACGAGGCTGAGGCCCTCCTCCAGATCGAGTGCGCGCCCATCGACCGCCTCCCCGAGGCGCTCACCGGCCCGGCGCGCGTGCTGCGCGGCGTGGACGCCTCGGTGGACGCGCGGGTGGCGCCGCACGAGGGCGACGGCGAGCTCGCCTCTTTCCTGTCGGAGATGCGGCTGATCAAGGACGAGTGGGAGATCGCCGAGCTGCAGCACGCGGTGGACGCGACGGGGCGCGGCTTCGAGGACGTCGTACGCGCGCTGCCGCAGGCCCTCGCCCACTTCCGCGGTGAGCGGTACGTCGAGGGCGTCTTCGGGCTGAGGGCCCGGCTGGAGGGGAACGCGACCGGCTACGGCACGATCGCCGCGTCCGGCGCGCACGCCTGCGTGCTCCACTGGATCCGCAACGACGGCCGCCTCGACCGCGACGAGCTGCTGCTGCTCGACGCGGGCGTGGAGACCGACAACCTCTACACCGCCGACGTCACGCGCACCCTCCCGATGTCGGGCCGGTTCAGCCCGATCCAGCGGCAGGTCTACGAGCTGGTGTACGAGGCGCAGACGGCGGCCATGGCCGTCCTGCGGCCGGGTGCCAGGTTCCGCGACTTCCACCGGGCGGCGATGGGGGTCATCGCCGAGGGCCTTCGCGAGTGGGGTGTGCTGAAGTCCGTCGACGACGACCTCCACCGCAGGTACACCCTGTGCAGCAGCGGCCACATGCTGGGCCTCGACGTGCACGACTGCGCCAGGGCCCGCGCGTCGGTCTACCTGGACGGCGTGCTCGCGGCCGGCCAGGTGCTGACCGTCGAGCCCGGCCTGTACCTCCAGCCGGACGACCTGACCCTTCCGCCGGAGTTCCGCGGCATCGGGGTGCGCATCGAGGACGACCTGGTGATCACCGAGGACGGCGCCCGGCTCATGTCCTCCGGCCTGCCCCGCCACCCCGACGAGATCGAGACCTGGATGGGCACGCTCCTGAGCTGACGCCCGGGCGCGCCCGCGTACGGAGTGGCCCTGCAGCGCGTCACGTCCGGCCCTGTCCACGTCAGGCCCCGGAGCTCTCCGGTTCCGGGTGGCCGCCGGAAGAGGCGTCGCCCGGACGCGCCCGCCGGGCCGCGTGGCCGGGAGTGGGGTCCAGGAACACGTGGGTGATCTCCGGGAAGCGCTCGGTGAGCCGGTGCTCGATCTGGTCCGCCGCCTCCTCCAGCCGGTCCCCCGTGCACTCGTCCACGAAGTCGATCTTCGCGGCCACCAGCACCTCGTTGGGCCCGAGCATCATGGTCAGCAGCTCCACGACGTCGCTGACCTCCTCCTGCGATTTCAGCTCCTTGAGGATCTCGCGCTGCAGCGACGGCGGGGCCGCCTGGCCGATCAGCAGGGAGGCGTTCGCCCTGATCAGGTGCAGTGCCACGCCGAGGAGCAGCAGGCCGATCACCACGGAGGCCACGCCGTCCCACACGGGCGAGCCGGTGAGCTGGAAGCCGAGCAGGCCGAGCGCCGCGACCACGATGCCCACCAGGGCCGCGGAGTCCTCGAAGACCACCGCCTTGACCGCGGTGTCGGAGGTGTGCGCGACGTACCGCTGGGGGCTGACGCTCCAGCGCCTGGCCGCGCCGCGTACCTGGTGGACGGCCCTCAAGAACGAGACGCCCTCCAGCACGAAGGACACCACGAGGACGACGTAGGAGACGAGGAGGTCTCCCAGCTCCTCCCCGTGCCAGATCGTCTGCACCCCGTGGGTGATCGAGAACCCGGCCCCGATCACCAGCGTCGCGCCCGCCGCCATGAGCGCCCAGAAGAACCCTGCCTTGCCGTAGCCGAAGGGGTGCAGGCGGTCGGCGGGATGCTCGCCCCGCCGTACGGCGATCAGCAAGAGGACCTCGGTCACCGTGTCGGCGGCGGAGTGCGCCGCCTCGGAGAGCATCGCCGAGGAACCGCTGAGGAGCCCGGCCACCAGCTTGGCCACCGCGATCACGAGGTTGACCCCGGCCGCCACCAGTACGGTGAGGAAGCTCTCGCCGCCTTCGCCCGACTCCGCCTTGTCGCTCATCTCGCCCGTCCTTCCCCGGTCCGCCGCTTACTATCGGTTGTGGCCGGGAAAGTTTGATCCTTGGACAGATCACAGCAATAACCGCATTCGGCCAGGCTCGTGCGCCTGGTTCGCGGCTGAGAGAGATAGATTCACCACCATGAGCACGGCGGAATCCGAAGACCTCGACCCCAACTGGCTGAGCGGCGGCGAGCAACGAGCCTGGCGTGCCCATCTGTCCGCGCACAAGCTCCTCGAACACCGGCTCGACCGCGAGCTCCAGGAGTTCGGGCTGTCGGTGAACGACTACGAGATCCTCGTGAACCTCTCCGAGAACCCCGGTCACCGCATGCGCATGAGCGACCTGGCCGAGGCGACGATCCAGTCCAGGAGCCGCCTGTCCCACCAGATCGCCCGCATGGAGGCCGCTTCCCTGGTCCGCCGCGAGAGCTGCCCGGACGATCGGCGGGGCACGTTCGCGGTGCTGACCGAGCACGGCTGGGACACCATCCAGCGGGTCGCGCCCATGCACGTCGCCAACGTCCGCTACCACTTCATCGACCGCCTGGCCCCTGAGCTGATCGAGGCCCTGGAAGCCGCCTACGCCCCCGTCGTGTCGCACCTGCTGCGGCTGCGGGCCGAGGAGCGCGCCTAGCGTCCGTCCCCGCCGGTGGCTCCGGCGGGGACGGACGGCCGTGCTCACACCACGGCGCCCGATCCTTCACGGCGCTGGGGCGCGCGCCGCTCGGCGGGCCGGGGAGGCGGTCGGTCGCTGAACCTCTCCAGCTCGATCGCGGCCGGCCCCGCCACGAACGCGGAGGACAGCGTGCCGGTAACGATGCCGATGAGCAGCGCGATCGCGAAGTCCCTCAGCGAGTCCCCGCCGAACACCGCCAGCGCCATGAGGATGAACAGCGCCCCGATGCCGGTGTTCACCGTGCGCGGCACGGTCTGCAGGATCGCGTCGTTCATCACGCCGGCGAACCGCGCCGCGCGCCGCCCCGCCCACAGTTCGCGTACCCGGTCGAAGACGACGACCTTGTCGTTCACCGAGTAGCCGATGATGGTGAGCATCGCGGCCAGGAAGACGCCGTCGACCGGCTTGCCCAGCCAGGCGAACACGCCGAGGACGACGGCCCCGTCCACGACGAGCGCCAGCACGGCCGCCGCCCCGAACGTCCACCTGAACCGCACCGCCAGGTACAGCAACTGGGCCACCAGCGCCACGCCGAGGGCGATGAGCGCGTTTCGCCGCAGCTCCTCGCCGAGGCTCGGGCCGATCAGCTCGTCACGCCGCTTGGTCACCTCTCCGGCCTTCGCCTCGATCGCGCTCTCGATGCGGGCCACGTCCTCGGTGCCGATCTGCCCGGTGCGTACGGAGATCGCGTCGCCGGACGTCTGCACGACCGCCGACGGGAACCCCGCGTCCCGCACCGCCTGCCTGGCGACGTCCGGGCTGACCTGCCCGGTCGTGGCGTACTCCACGATCCGCCCGCCGGTGAACTCGACGCCGAAGTTCAGCCCCCGGGCCACCAGCCCGGCGGACGCCGCCACGAGCACCACGCCCGCCACGGCCAGCGAGAGCCGCCCGCCCGCCATCAGATCCGGCTTCCGCCTGGCCAGCCAGGGCCTGAGCCGCCCCGTCGAGCCGAGGCCGGAGAGGCGGGGGCCGATCCTGCCGATGACCATCTGGGTGAGGGCCCGTGTGATGAGCATCGCCGAGATCAGCGAGGCGAGCACGCCGATGGCCAGCGTCACGCCGAAGCCCTTGACCGGTCCCGAGGCCAGCCAGATCAGCAGGCCGGCGGCCAGCAGGGTGGTGATGTTGGAGTCGGCGATCGCGCTCCAGGCGTTCTTGAAACCGCGGTCGAGGGCGTACCTCAGGCCCCGCCCCGGCGCCTGGGCGTACTCCTCCCTGGCCCGCTCGAACACCAGCACGTTGGCGTCCACGGCCATGCCGATGGCGAGGACGAACCCCGCCAGGCCGGGCAGCGTCAGGGTGGCACCGAGCGCCACCAGCGCGGCGTACGAGATGAGGCCGTACGCGCCCAGGGCGATCGCGGCGAGCAGGCCCACCAGCCGGTAGACCACCACGATGAACAGGGCGGTGAGTGCCACGCCGACGATCCCGGCCTTGGCGCTGGCCTCGATCGCCTCGGCGCCGAGCGTCGGGCCGACCGTGCGCTGCTCGACGAGTTCCAGCGGTACGGGCAGCGCGCCGCCCTTGATGAGCACGGCCAGATCCCGTGCCTCCTCGTGCGTGAAGGAGCCGGTGATCTGGGTGGAACCGCCTGGGATGCCCGTTCGGCAGGGTACGGACGGGTCCACCTGGGGCGAGGAAATGATCTTGTCGTCCAGCACGATCGCGACCCGGCGCCTGGGGTCGCCGACCGGCTCGCAGGCCGCCGCCCCCGTCAGCCGCTGCCAGGAACCGGCGTCACGGAACTCGACGGTGACGAACCAGCCCAGCCCCTGCTGCGGGTCGCTACGCGCGGCCGCGTCCTGCACGCCATCGCCGCTGACGGCGGGCGGACCGAGCCTGAGCCGCTGCCCGGCCTCATCCGCCTTGACAACGGAATCCCCCGCCTCGGCACCGTCTGGCTCGGCGGTGGGATCGCCGGCCTCGGCCACGCCGAGCACCGGGTGGAACATGAGCTGCGCGGTCTTGCCGATCACCTCGGCGGCCTGGCGGGGGTCGAGCACGCCGGGCAGCTCGGCGATGATCCTCTTCTCTCCGGACCGCACCAGGGTGGGGTCGACGACGCCGAGCGCGTCCGCCCGGCGCCGGAGCACATCGACGGCACGGTCCGCGGCGGCGGCGTCCGCCTTGACCGTCGGGGAGTCCTTCGTCTCGAAGACGAGCTGGGTACCGCCGCGCAGGTCCAGACCGAGGCGCGGGGCCATGGTCAGGAGCGGCAGCAGCGATATCGCGATGACGGCGAGCGCCATCACCGCACGCCACTTGGGCGCACGTGACATGGGAAGCCTCCACAGGCTTGTCGAAATGGGGGATGTGTCAGAGCGCTGTGGAGGGTGGCGCCCGGGCCGGGCACACCGTGAGGCTCGGCTGCGCGGGCGCTTCAAGGCGAGCCACCGCGGCCGTCGCCGCGTGAGGTCGCCCGTGGTACGGCGAGGCGGCGGGGACCGCGGCCAGACCCCCGTGCGGGGCCTGGCCACCGGCTCCCAGCCGGAACCCGGGCCCGGTGCCGACGGAAAGGACCCGCTCGTCCTCAGGGACCTGACGAATCTTCGAGATCGCCGGCCGCGTCGCGCCCCCGGAAACCACGCCCGAGGAACGCGCGGGAACGGTGAGGTGTGCGGGGACGCCGGCCTGGGGGTTCGCGGAAGCGGCGACAGGGTGATGCGCGGGAGCCGCGAGGGTGGCCGCCGGGGTCCCGCCGACGACCAGGAAGATCGAGAACAGCAGGAGGAGCAACGCGGCAGGCGATCTGGTTCGCACGACCCCTCCTCTCCCGGGTTGGGCTTCACCGTACCCGGTACGGCCATGGCCCGCGCCGGCCGTGTGATCCCCGAGACGCGCCGCCCCCGCATCCCGGCCCCGCCGCGGCACCACGGCACGGACATGTGCTCTTTTCGCCGGGCTGGGCTATGGTCGGCAGCATGGCGACCTGGGGGCGAAGCGCGCACGGGTCCACCGCCTTCACATCGGTGGTGGGCCTGCTGCTGCTCGCCCTGACACTGGTCGCCCTCACCCCGGCCTGGTACGAGAACGGCCCTGGTGAGCAGTCTTCCGGCGTGGCCACCGACGTGTGGGCGCCCACGGGCTGGATCGTGGAGACGTCGACCACGCCGCCGATGTCCTCTCCCGGCCAGGAGCACCCGCCGGCCCACTGGCTTCGCCACTCACCGGCGCCCGAGATGGCCGCGCCGGCGACGGTCCTCGTCTCCACGTGGCCCGATCCCGATGCGATCCGCAGTCCCCAGCAGACCGCTCATCGCACCGCGGGCTCCCGCAGCCCGCCCCAGGCCTAGCCGGAGCCGGTTCTCCCGCTGACGTGCCGCGATGCGCACGGCGTACCTGGTCACCCGACCGCGTAGCCCGATCCACACGCGTGTCGTCCGCCACGCCCTGTGCTCGCGGCCTCTTCCGCCCGCGCCCGGGGGGCGGCGGGCCAGGAAGGCCGCATCCAACCCTGAGCCGCCAGGTCCCGGATTCCGGCTCACCGTGAACCACAGGTCCGCTGGTCTGAACCAACACGTTTCCGAACGCATCTGAACAGTCAGGTCCGCTGATCTCAACCGACGCGTCCGAACTGTCAGCCGCGCTCACCTGAACCGGGATCCGCCCACCGCGCGATCCTCGGGGCCGGTGGGACCTGCGCGGCATCCGGCTCCTTCAACGTCCGACCGGGCCCGCGTATCACGCGAGGTCCGTACCCCTCCGTACCCCGACTCGCGCCGTGCCGCGCCCGGGGGCCGCCTCAGGCCCCGGGCGGGCGGGCGCCGCCCATCCGTCAAGTGAGGAGTCATGCCGTCATGGCCGAGATCAAGTCCGTGCACAGCCTCATGGAGGATTACCAGCGGCACGTCACGCGGCTGGAGGAGCTCCGCCTGCTGCTGGAGGAACGGCTCGTCGTGGCCAGAGCCGAGCTGCGACGGCTCACCGAGCAGGAGGCCGGGCACGACGGAGCCGCCGCGCCGGGCTCCGAAGGCACACCCGACGGCGCCGGAAACGCCCTGAGCTACTCCAGCGGCTCCGGGACGGCGCCGGGCGATCATGGCGGCTCCGGTAGCGGTGTGGGCGGGCCCCTCCGGCAGGTGCGTCTGCACGTCATCGAGATCGAGTCCGCCATCGAGCGGATGGACCGCGGGCTCTATGGCACCTGCAAGCAGTGTGGAGCGTTCATTCCGCTGAAGGAGTTGCTGCGCGCTCCGCACCAGCAGAGGTGCGCCGCCTGCGGCGAGGCCGAACACGCTCGGTCGACGGCATGAGGGCCGCCGGCGGTCACGCGAGCACCGGTCGTCACGCCGCTCTCGACCTGGGCACCTCCCGCACCCGGACCCTGTTGTCCGGCGACGCCGTGATCGTGGACCAGCCGTCTGCCGTACTGGGCGGCATGGCCAGAGAGAACCCCGACGGCGCGGTCTCGCTGCTCGCGGACATGCTGTGGCCGGTCAGGCACGGAATGGTCAAGGACGGGGCGGCGTGCTCGCGATTGGCCCGCAGGGTGCTGAGCACCAGGGCGCCCTACGACGCCTGGCCGCTGGAGCGCGTCGTGCTCGGGGTTCCTGTGACGGCCTCGGCGCTCGATCGCATGGTCGCGCGTACGGCCGTGAGCACGGCGGCGGGATGCCCGGTCCTGATCGTCGAGGAACCTCTCGCCGCCGCCGTCGGTTGCGGGCTCGACGTCACCGACCCGCGCCCCCGGCTGCTGCTCGACGTCGGCGCGGGAATCATCGAGGCGGTCCTCATCCGGCAGGGCGAGATCTCCGACGCCGGGGCCGTGCAGACCACCGCCGTCCCCGAGCCCGACGACCCGGCGCACGGTGCCGGGCCAGCGCACCACGACGAACCGGCGCACCACGACGGGCCGGCACACCACGACGGATCGGCGCAGCACGGCCAACAGGAGGACGGCGACGAACCGGCGCACGTCCGTGAACGGGTCACGGCGATGGTCGCCGAGCTTCTCGCGCGGCTTCCACCGCATCTGAGGCGAAGCGCGAGGGAGGGAGGCCTCCTCCTCACGGGCGGCGGGGCGAACCGGCCGAAGCTGGCCAGTCATCTCTGTGCGGAGCTTCGCATCGCCGTCAGCACGGCGCCCGAGCCCGCTCACGCGACCGTCAGAGGACTGGCCCGCCTGTGCCTGCCATCCATCTCCGCGTTGATCGCCGGGCAGATGCGATGAGGACCTCAGGAATGGTGCTCGTCCGCGGGTGCTCGCCCGCCACGGGCGAATACGCGCATGAAGGCTTCCCTAAGCAATACGACCTTCTCGAAAGGGGTCCGGAACCATGACGACCAACGGGGAGATGACCCGGCTCAGTGCAGTGCAGACGCGTGTCCTGAGGGAGGAGATGGAGACGCAGCTGGCGTGGCGGACCACCCAGCTGAGCGATCTGAAGTCCTCGATCGAAAACGGCGACGTGCAGGACGCGCGGCAGGAGGTGCTCGCCGACATCGCCGCCACCGGCCGCGTCATCGCGGAGATCCGGCGCGGCCTCGGCAGGGTGGACGACGGAACCTACGGCCGGTGCGCCGGCTGCGGCTCGGGCATCCCGTTCGACCGGTTGAAGATCAGGCCGCTCAGCCGCTACTGCATGGCCTGCCAGCTGCGGCACGAGTCCCGCTGACCGCCTCGGACTCGAACTCCGGCCGAAGCATCCCCCAAATGCCCCTGGCTCACCCGCCCGCCGCACCACAGCGGGCGGACCAGCCAGGGGCGACCCCAAACCGATACCCGCGAAAAGTGCTGTCGTACGGCCGGCGATCGCTAGCATCCGGGCTGTGTCGAAAAGGTCGCTCATCTATTGGTCGCCCGGTCTCCGCGTGCCCGGTGCTCGTGCGCCGCGGATCCTGGCGCTGCTCCTTGCCTCGTTGTGCCTGGTCGCCGCGTGCACCTCGTCCCCGAGTGCCGCCGCCTTGCCCAGCGGGCAGGAGCTCGTGAAGAAGTCCTCGGAGGCGATGCGGTCGGTCAGGACCGTCGCCTTCACGATCGCGACCGAGGGCAAGCCTCCCGTCCCGGTCAAGCACGCCGAGGGCTCGCTGACCAAGGAAGGCGACGCCAAGGGCACGCTCCAGATCGACGTGCTCGGCAACCTCCAGGAGCTCAACTTCGTCCTGACGGGCGACACCGTGTACTTCAAGGGCCCCACCGGCGGATATCAGACGATGACCCGCAAGGAGCTGGCCGGCATCTACGACCCGTCGGCCATCCTCAACCCCGACAAGGGGGTGGCGCATCTGCTCGCCACCGCGTCCGACCCGAGGACCGAGGCCGAGGAGCAGGTCGGCGGCGTGGACGCTTACCGCGTCGCGGTGGCCCTGTCGCAGCAGGTCATCACCGCGCTGGTGCCCGGCGTGAACCAGGGGGTGAACGGGCAGGTGTGGATCGACAAGGCCACGAACCGCCTGCTCAAGGCCGGCCTGCCCATAGGCGGCGGCGCCAACGCGGGCACGGTCGTCGTCACCTTCAGTGACTACGACGCCCCCGTCACGATCACCGCCCCGCCGAAGTAGCCCTGTGATCAACGAGCC
Source organism: Sphaerisporangium viridialbum (assembly GCF_049674955.1). Classification (GTDB taxonomy): domain Bacteria; phylum Actinomycetota; class Actinomycetes; order Streptosporangiales; family Streptosporangiaceae; genus Sphaerisporangium; species Sphaerisporangium viridialbum. The sequence continues at coordinate 6,669,911 of NZ_CP187232.1, forward strand.
GGTGAGGTGACCCTGTGACCAGCCCCTCCAATCCCGTCGCCGGCGCCGCCTCCGCGGAGACGCCCGTGCCCGGGCCGGGCGGCACCCGTCGCGTGGCGCTGGGGGTCGGGGGCACCGCGGTGCTGCTGGCCGCGCTGGACGCCTACGTCGTCGTCACCGTCCTGATCGACATCGCCAAGGACGTGGGGGTGCCGCTCAACCACCTCGAACGTGCCACGCCGGTCGTCACGGGGTTCCTGCTCGGATACATCGCGGCGATGCCCCTGCTCGGGCAGCTCTCCGACCGGTACGGGCGCCGACCGCTGATCCACGCCTGCCTGGCCGGGTTCGCGGCGGGCTCCGCGGTGACGGCGCTCGCGGGGTCGATCCCGATGCTGACGGCCGGCCGTACGCTCCAGGGGATCGCCGGCGGAGCGCTGCTGCCGATCACGATGGCCCTGGTCGGCGACCTGTGGGACGAGCACGCCCGCCCGGTGGCCCTCGGAGCGGTGGGCGCCGCGCAGGAGCTGGGAAGCGTTCTCGGCCCGCTGTACGGCGCCGGGCTGGCGGCCCTGGTCGGATGGCGCGGGATCTTCTGGGTGAACCTCCCCCTCGCGCTCCTCGCGGCGATCGCCGTACACCGCACGGTGCCCCGGCCGCGGCCCATGAGCGGGCCTCGGGCGCGCATCGACGTCGTGGGCGGCCTGCTGCTCGCGCTGGCGCTGGGCCTGCTCGTCGCCGGGCTCTACAACCCCGAGCCTGACAAGGCGGTGCTGCCCTCGTGGGGCGTGCCTGCCATCGCCGCCGGGGTGGTCGCCGCGGTCCTGTTCGTCGGGTGGGAGCTCCGCTCGGAGACCAGGCTCGTGGACATGTCGGGGGTGCTGAAGGGCCCGTTCTTCGCCTCGCTCGCCGCGAGCTTCCTCACCGGCGCCGCGCTGCTGGTCACGCTGGTGGACGTGCAGCTCACGGCGCAGACGCTGCTCGGCGAGGACACCGTGGGCGGGGCGCTGGTGCTGTCGAGGTTCCTGGTGGCGCTGGCCGTCGCGGCCTTCGCCGGGGGCGTGCTGGCCCGCCGGTACGGCGAGCGCGTCGTCGCCGTGGCGGGGCTGGCGGTGGCCTGCGCCGGTTACGCGCTGATCTCCCGGTGGCCCGTCGGCCTGGCCGCCGCTGAGTATCCCCTCGGGCTCCCCCGGGTGGACGTCGACCTCGTCATCGCGGGTCTCGGGCTCGGCGCGGTGATCGCGCCGATCTCCTCGGCGGTGCTCCGGGTGACGCCCGCGGGACGGCACGGGGTGGCCTCGGCCTCGGTCGTGGTGGCCCGCATGATGGGCATGCTGCTCGGCGTCGCGGCGCTCTCCGCCTGGGGCTTCCACCGGTTCCAGTCGCTGACCGCGCACCTGGACACCCCGCTGCCGTTCGGCGTCGAGCCCGCGGAGTACGCCCGGCGCCTCGCGGCGTACACCGCCAAGGTCAGCGAGGCCCTGCACACGGAGTACACCGAGATCTTCCTGCTGACGGCGGTCCTCTGCGGCATCGGCGCGATCGTGGCCCTCGCCCTGCCCCGCCGCTCGGCGTAGTCCCGGGCGAGAACGGCGACGGGACCCCACGAAGGCCATGGGGTCCCGTCAGCGCAAGGGGTTACTTCTTCTTCGGGGCGCCGCGCTTCTCGCGGATGCGCATGGTCACCTCGACCGGAGAGCCGGCGAAGCCGAACTCCTCGCGGAGGCGGCGCTCGATGAAGCGGCGGTAGGTCTCCTCCAGGAAGCCCGAGGTGAACAGCACGAACTTCGGCGGCTCGATCGACGCCTGGGTGGCGAAGAGGATCTTCGGCTGCTTGCCGCTGCGGACGGGCGGGGGCGTGGCCGCCACGAGCTCCGCCAGGAAGGTGTTCAACCGGCCCGTGGACACGCGGGTGCTCCAGGAGTCCAGGGCGCGCTCGATCGCCGGGACGAGCCGCTCGACGTGGCGCCCGGTCTTGGCGGAGATGTTGACGCGCAGGGCCCACGGGACGCGGACGAGCTGGCGGTCGATCTCCCTCTCCAGGTAGTAGCGCCGGTCCTCGTCGACGAGGTCCCACTTGTTGAACGCGACCACCATCGCACGGCCCGACTCGATCACCATGCTGATGATGCGCAGATCCTGCTCGGTGAGCACGTCGGAGGCGTCGATGAGCACCACGGCGACCTCGGACCGCTCCAGGGCGGCCTTGGTGCGCATGCCCGCGTAGAAGTCGGCACCCTGCAGCTCTCGCTCGCGGCGCCTGATGCCCGCGGTGTCGACGAAGCGCCAGGGCTTGCCACCGAGCTGGATCAGCTCGTCGACGGGGTCACGGGTGGTGCCGGCCATCGGGTCGACCAGCACGCGCTCCTCGCCCGCCAGCTTGTTGAGCAGGGAGGACTTGCCGACGTTGGGCTTGCCGACCAGGGCGATGCGGCGGGGACCGCGCTCGGCGCCGAAGCGCTGCGGCGGCGCTTCCGGCATGGCGTTCAGCAGGATGTCGAGCAGGTCGCCACTGGAACGGCCGTGCAGGGCCGAGACCGGCTGCGGCTCGCCGAGCCCGAGCGACCACAGCGAGGTGGCCTCCAGCTCCATGCGCTGGTCGTCGACCTTGTTGGCGGCCAGCACGAGGGGCTTGCCCGAGCGCCGGAGCACCGCGGCCACCGTCTCGTCGGCGTCGGTGACCCCGACCGTCGCGTCCACGACGAAAAGGATCACGTCGGCCAGCTCGACCGCGATCTGCGCCTGCTCGGCGATGCGCAGCGCCATGCCGGTGGCGTCGGGATCCCACCCGCCGGTGTCGACCAGGGTGAACCTGCGGCCTCGCCACGTGCCCTCGTAGGTCACGCGGTCGCGGGTTACGCCCGGGACATCCTCCACCACCGCCTCGCGGCGGCCGATGATGCGGTTGACCAGCGTGGACTTGCCCACGTTGGGACGCCCGACCACGGCCACCACCGGGAGGGGACCGGAATCCGGCTCCTCCTCGGTCGGAACGCCGTCGTCCTCGAATTCCGCGATATGGGCCTCGATCCAGCCGCCCTCGTCGCCGTACTCCCCCGTCACGTCACGTCCGTTTCCATTTGTGCTCACTCATCTCCAGCGGCTCGACGGGGCGGGGCGTCTTACGCCCGCCTCGCGGCGTCACCGGTCAGGTGCGCTCTTTCACAAGTCTCAGGACCTCGGAGACGACCTCTTCGAGGTTGAGCTCCGTGGTGTCGAGCTCGACCGCGTCGGCCGCCATCACCAGAGGATCGGCCTTACGCGTCGAGTCCAGGGTGTCACGGCGGGCCATCTCGGCCTGCTGCGCCTCAACCGTCGTGCCACTCAGCTCGGCGGTGCGGCGACGGGCGCGGGCCTCGGGGCTCGCGGTGAGGTAGACCTTGACCGGCGCTCCGGGGGCCACGACCGTGCCGATGTCCCGGCCCTCGACAACGATATCGCCCTCGCCGATGATGGCGCGCTGCTCGGCGACCAGGCGGCCGCGGACCTCGGGGACCGCGCTGACCGCGCTGACCGCGGAGGTGACCTCGTGGGTGCGGATCTGGACCGCCACGTCGACGCCGTCGACGGTGACGCCGGGCGCCTCGGGGTCGGTGCCGATCACGAGCACGGGCTCGGCGGCCCTGGCGGCGACCGCCGCAGGGTCGGTCACCTCGACGCCGTGCTCGAGCATCCACCACGTGATCGCGCGGTACATCGCCCCGGTGTCGAGATAGCGGAACCCGAGCGCGCGCGCCACTCCGCGCGAGGCGCTCGACTTGCCCGACCCCGAAGGGCCGTCCATGGCGACGACCAGTGCGGTCACGGCATCTCCCTCTGCGTCCCGATTGAGTTGTCCGCAAAGAGGTTACCGGGAAACGTCCACCACCCGGGCATCGTCGCCCCTACGGGACGTGCCATCCGTGCGCGCGGAGGGCCTCGGCGAGAACCTCGGCCGACTCGGGCTGGACGGACAGGTCGGCGGCGCCCAGGAGCAGGCCGGGAGTGTGCTCCAGGCGGACGTCCTCGATGTTGACCCCGGCGTCCTTCGCCGCCTGGAAGAGGCGGGCCAGTTCGCCGGGACGGTCGCCGACGAGCACCTGGACCACGGCGTACGACCTCGGGGGGCCGCCGTGCTTGCCGGGTATGCGGCTCTGACCGGCGTTGCCCCGCTTGAGGAGCTCGGTGACCCTGCCGATGGCCGCGCCGTCGTCGACGGACACGGCTCGCAGGGCCGCCGCCGCGGCCGACAGATCGGTGGCGACGGCCTCGAGGATCTCGGCGACCGGGCGGGCGTTGCCCGACAGGATGACGGTCCACAGGCCGGGGTCTCCCCCGGCGACGCGGGTGACGTCGCGCACCCCCGGCCCGGCGAGGCCGAGCGCGGTCTCGGAGGCGTCGGCCAGGCGGGCGGCCACGGCCGACGCCGCGACGTGCGGGGCGTGCGAGACCAGGGCGACCGCCTCGTCGTGCGCGACCGGGTCGACCTCGACGGCGTTGCCCCCGCACAGCCCGATCAGGGACAGGACGGCCTCGACGGCCTCCGCCGAGGTCTCGGGACCCGGGCAGTACGCCCAGGGGCGGCCGAGGAACACGTCGGCGCGCGCCGCCGCGGGACCTGACCGCTCGCGGCCGGCCAGCGGGTGCCCCGCGATGTAGGTGCTCATGTCGCAGCCGAGATGGGCCGCCTGCGTGATGGGCAGCGCCTTGACGCTGGCCACGTCGGTGTAGAACCGGGCGGCCTCGGTCTTCTGCAGGTCGAACAGCCACTGTGCCACGAACTGGGGCGGCACGGCGATCACGGCCAGGTCGACCCGCTCGGCCCCGGGCGCCCACTCCTCGCCCGCCCCGAGCTCACGCGCGAGCAGGACGGCCCGGGAGTCCTGGTCGGCGAGCTTGACCGTCACCCCGTGCTCCCGCAGGGCGAGGGCGACGGAGGTGCCGATCAGGCCGGTGCCGACGACCAGGACGCTCCGGACACCGGTCGCGTGGTCGCTCACTGGGCGATGTCCACTCTCAGGGCGACGGCCCCGCGGAGATAGACGTGCTGGATCTCGTGGCGGGGCCGGTCGGTCTCCACGTGGGCCATCAGGCGCACCACGCGCGGCAGCGCGCCCGGCACGTCGATCTCGCTCGCGCAGATCAGCGGCACGTCGTGGAAGCCGAGCTTGCGGGCGGCGAGCGCGGGGAACTCCGCGGTGAGGTCGGGCGTGGCCGTGAAGATCACGCTGATCACCTCGTCGGTGGTCAGGCGGTTGCGCTCCATGACCTCGCTGACCAGCTCGGTCACCGCGACGAGGATCGCCTCACGATCATTGGAGTCGATTTGGGTGGCACCCCGGATTGCCCGCACCATGTCATCCCCTTCTGACCCAGCCGCCCCACGCAAGCCTGGCTTTTCGGACAGATTACATTCCCACGACGGCGTAAAGGTCGCCAACCTCCTTGAGCGTGAGCGACCGCACCGTGCCCGGCTTGAGCCGTCCCAGCTTGACCGGCCCGAACTCGATGCGGGCCAGGTCGATCACGGAGTGGCCTTCCTGCTCCAGCATCCGCCGGACGACGTGCTTGCGGCCCTCGTGGAGCACGATCTCGACCAGCGCCTGCTGGCCGTGCTCCTGGACGATCTTGAAGTCGTCGGCCTTGACGACGCCGTCCTCCAGCTCGACGCCGCTCTTCAGGCGGCGGGCCAGGTCGCGCGGGATCGGCCCGGGCACCTTGGCCCAGTACTTCTTCTGCACGCCGAAGCTGGGGTGGGTGAGCCGGTGGGCCAGCTCGCCGTCGTTGGTCAGGATGATCAGGCCCTCGGTCTCGGTGTCGAGACGCCCGACGTGGAAGAGCCGCTCGGTGCGGTCGGCCACGTAGTCGGACAGGGCGGGGCGCCCCTCGGGGTCGGACATCGTGCTGACGACGCCGATCGGCTTGTTGATCGCGAAGTAGACGAGGTCGGGCGCGGTCGGGATGCGCTTGCCGTCGACGTGGATCACCTGCTTGGCGGGGTCGACCCGGGCGCCGAACCTGCGCACGACCTGGCCGTCCACGGTGACGCGGCCCTCGCCGATCATCTCCTCGCACGTGCGGCGGGCCGCCACGCCCGCCTGGGCGAGGACCTTCTGCAGGCGGATGCCGTCCGGCACCTCGGTGGTGTCGCGCTCGTCGGCGTAGTCGGAGGGGAAGAAGTCGGGGTCGCGCAGCGGCTGCCGGGAGGTCTTGAAGGCCGCCGGGCGCTCGGGACGGGCCGCCTGGCCGCGCCCCGCGAAGCCCCCACCGCGGGCCGCGGGGGCTCCCCCGCGCGTCGCCTTGCCCCGGCCGGCCGCGGCCCCGCCGCGACCCTCCTGGCCACCCGAACGGCCCGCCTGGCCGCCCGTACGGCCCGGCCTGCCACCGGCGCCCGGCTCCGGACGGCCGTACCTGCCGCGGGAGGGACTCTCCGTGCGCCCGATGGTCTGCACCTCGTCGCGCCGGTCACCCCGGTCGTAGCCGCCACGGGAGCCGCTCCTGGAGTCGCCCGAGTAGCGGCCCTCCTCGCGGACCGGACGGTCGCGGCCGGTCTCGTCCCTGCCGTACCGCTCGCGGGAGCCGCCCCGGCCGGCGCGGAAGGCGCCTCTGTCGTCGTCGCGGGAGAAGGTGGGGCGGTCGCCGCCGGAGAAGCCGCCACGGTCACCACGGTCGCCACGGTCACCACGGGAAGAACCCGCCCGGTCGCGGAAGGACCCGCCGCGGTCGTCGCGGAAGGACTCACGGCGGTCGCCGCCGGGAGAGCCCGCGCGGTCGTCGCGGAAGGAGCCTCGGCGCTCGTCGCCGCCGGGAGCGGAGTACCGCTCGCGTGAGCCGCCCCGGCCCGCGCGGAAGGAACCCCTGTCGTCGTCGCGGGAGAAGGTGGGGCGGTCGCCGCCGGACGGGCCCGCGCGGAACGAGCCCCCTCGGTCGCCGTACGAACCGCCACGGGACGAGCCCGCCCGGTCACCGGACGAACCGCCACGGGACGGACGGTCACCATACGAACCACCGCGGGACGGACGGTCACCGTACGAACCACTGCGGGACGGACGGTCGCCGGACGGACGGTCGCCGTACGAACCGCCGCGGTCGCCGCCGGGAGAGCCCGCGCGGTCGTCGCGGAAGGAGCCTCGGCGGTCGTCGCCGCCGGGCCTGCCGTAACGTCCCCTCGAACTCTGGGAAGAGGAGGCGGAGCCGCGGTCGTAGGCTCCGCGATCGGACGCGCCGGAACGCTCGTCGGAGCGGAAGGCGTCGCGGCGGTCGCTCCCGCCGCGGGACGCGCCCCAGGAGCCGCCCTGAGCGCCTCCTCGCGGGCCGCCACCGCCACGGAAGCCGCCGGAGCCACCTCGGGACCCGGCACCTCCCCTCGCGCCTGAGGCACCGCCTGCGGCGCCGCCGCGTCCTCGACCGCGTCCATCACCGGACGGGGTACCACGCCTGTTGTTCACTTCGGTTGCTCCTCTAGGTTTTCCACGTCGTCGGGGAGGAACGGGGCGAGCGCGGGGAGCTCTTCGAGACTCCGCAGCCCCAGCCTCTCCAGGAAGTACGAACTCGTGCGGTAGAGCATCGCCTGGCTCTCGGGGTCGGTGCCGGCCTCCTCGACCAGCCCGCGCGCCGTCAGCGTGCGCATGACGCCGTCGCTGTTGACGCCCCGGACGGCGGCGACCCTGGCCCTGCTCACCGGCTGGCGGTAGGCCACGACCGCGAGGGTCTCGAGGGCGGCCTGCGTCAGCCTGGTCTGCTGCCCGTCACGGACGAACCGCTCGACCAGGGCGGCGCACTCGGCCCGCGTGTACAGACGCCAGCCTCCGGCGACCTCCCGGAGATCGAAACCCCGCCCCGCGGCGGTGTATTCCGCCGACAGCGCCGTCAGCGCCTCGGCGATCTCTCGCGAGGGGCGCTCGAGCACCTGGGCCAGGGTGACCTCGGCGACCGGCTCGTCGACCACGAGCAGGATCGCCTCAAGAGCCGCCCGCAGGCTCGGCTCGGCCTCGGCGGTCTCGCCGGCGACCTCGGGGTCCCCGGTGTCCTCGCTGCCCTCAGGACTCATCGGCTGCATCTTCGCTCTCTCGGCTGCCGGTGCCCGGTGGGCCCGGCCGGCTCTCATGGCCCTCCGGGACGTCGTCGCCCAGGGAGCCCTCTTCGTAGTCGTCGGCCACCGCGATGTCTCCGTCGTCGGCACCGGTCCAGGTCACGTGCAGATCCCCGAGCGGCTCGATCTGCTCGAAGGAGACCGCGGCCTCCCGGAAGAGCTCCAGGACCGCGAGGAAGCGTGCGATGACCTCGAAGGTGCCCGCGCAGTCGGCGGTCAGGGCCCGGAACGTGGCCGTGCGCATGCGCCGGAGCCGTGCAACCAGGATAGCCGCTTGCTCGCGGACGTTGGCGACCGGCTGATAGATGTGGGCGGTGGAGACCGACGGCGGGAGCTTCGGCGTGAAGACCCGGGCGGCGATGCGGGCCAGGCGATCAGGGCCGATGCCGAGCACCAGCTCGGGCAGCAGGCCGGCGAACCGCGGCTCCATCGGCACCACGCGAGGGAAGCGCAGCGCCTCCTCGGCCATGCGGCCCGCGAAGACCTTCGCCACCTCCTTGTAGGCGCGGTACTGCAGGAGGCGGGCGAACAGCAGGTCACGGGCCTCCAGCAGGGCAAGGTCCTCCTCGTCCTCCACCTCGCCGGTGGGCAGGAGCCTCGCGGCCTTCAGGTCGAGCAGCGTGGCCGCGACGAGCAGGAAGTGGCTCGCCAGGTCGAGATCCCACTCGGGGCCCATCGAGCGGATGTGGGCGATGAACTCGTCGGTCACCTGGTGCAGCGACACCTCGGTGATGTCGAGCTTGTGCTTGGAGATCAGCCCGAGCAACAGGTCGAACGGCCCCTCGAAGACCTCCAGGTGCACCTGGAAGGCCTCGGGCCGCGCCTGGCCGGTGGCGGACTGATCGGTCACCGCCCCATTGTCGCGCACGTCGGCGCGGTGGCGCTCAGTCGTCCTGCGACCACCGGGCGAGGACCTCGCGGGCCAGCTCGCGGTAGGCGGTGGCGCCCATGGACGCCGGGTCGAACTGGGTGATCGGCTCGCCGGCCAGCGTTGCGTCGGGGAACCGGACGGTGCGGTTGATCACCGTGTGGAAGACCTTGTCGCCGAAGCCCTGCATGATCGTGGCGAGGACCTCCCGCGCGTGGAGCGTGCGCGGGTCGTACATGGTGGCCAGGATGCCGTCGATCTCGAGGTTCTTGTTGAGCCGCTCCTGGACCTTGGTGATCGACTCCATCAGCAGGGCGACGCCGCGCAGCGCGAAGAACTCGCACTCGAGGGGCACCATCACGCTGTGGGCGCAGGTCAGGGCGTTGACCGCCAGCAGGCCGAGGGACGGCTGGCAGTCGATGAGGCAGATGTCGTAGTGGGGAAGCAGCGGCTCCAGCGACCGGCCCAGGGCGTACTCCCTGGCGACCTCGTTGACGAGCCTGATCTCCGCGCCGGACAGGAATATGTTGCTGGGCAGCAGATCCATGCCCTCGACGCTGGTGCTGAGCAGCACGTCCTCGGCGGTGACGTCCGGCTCTTCCATGATCAGGTCGTAGACGGTCGACTCCAGCGGGCGGGGGTCGATGCCCAGGCCCACCGAAAGGGCGCCCTGCGGGTCGAAGTCGACCAGCAGCACCCGCTGGCCGCACTCGGCGAGCGAGGCCCCGAGGTTGATCGTCGTGGTGGTCTTGCCGACGCCGCCCTTTTGGTTGACCATCGCCACGACCCGCGCGGGACCGTGCGTGGTGGGGGCTACCGGGTCGGGGAAGACAGGGCGCGGACGCCCGGTTGGACCCAGAATGCCCTCGTTCCTGGTTTCGCCCCAGGATGCGTCGGGCGCACCGGGGACCTCCCGGATAGAAGCGTCTGTGGTCGCAGTCACCAGCTTGAACCTCCCTGACGGCCCCGAACCGGACCGTCCGGACGGACACTATGGGGTCGGCACGTATGCGGCAAGGCGACGCGCCCTAGAGCTATGAAGTTGGATGCCGAGCCCGGGAATGGGCCGCCGCGTACGCCTCACGGAGCCTGTCGACGCCGACCAGCGTGTAGACCTGGGTGGTCGCCACCGAGGCATGGCCGAGCAGTTCCTGGACAACCCTAACGTCAGCTCCTCCGTCGAGGAGGTGAGTTGCGAACGAATGGCGCAACATATGCGGGGAAACCCCGGCCAGGCCCGCCCGTTCAGCGGCCGACTGGAGCACCTCCCAGGCCCCCTGGCGGGTGAGGCGCCCGCCACGGGCGTTCAGGAACAGGGCCGCGGTGCCGCGCCCGTGCGCGGAGATGAGCGGGCGCGCGCACGCCAGGTACGCCCCGAGGGCCTCGCGGGCGAACCTCCCGAGGGGGACGACCCGCGTGCGCCCGCCCTTGCCGCGCAGCCGCACGTTCTCGGCCTCGACGTCCTCCACGGTGAGCCCGACGGCCTCGGAGATGCGCGCGCCGGTGCCGTAGAGCACCTCCAGCAGGGCCCGGTTGCGGTGGGTGAGCGGCGCGTCCTCCGGGCCGGCGGCGGCGATGAGCCGCTCCACCTCGGCCACCCCGATGGCCTTGGGCGGGTGGCGCAGCCTGCTGGGCGGGTGCACCTCGTGGGCGGGATCGTGCGCCGAGACCCCCTCGCGTACCGCGAACCGGTGGAGGCCGCGCACTGCCGAGACGGCCCTGGCGGCCGAGCTGGCCACCAGGGCGGGGTGATGCTCGTCGCCCTCACGCAGGGCGGTGAGGAACGCCAGGACGTCGGCCTCCGCCACGTCGGAGAGGGTCACGCACCCGCGCGAGCGCAGGTGGCGGAGGTAGCGGCTGAGGTCACGCCGGTAGGAGGCGAGCGTGTTGGCCGCCAGCCCCCGCTCCACCGACAGGTGGGCGAGGTATCCGGCGAGCACGGCCTCGTTGTCGGCGTAGGGGCTCAGGACGGGGACCTCCTGTCAGGCCTCCTCGGCGTCGGCGGGACGCAGGGCGGCGAAACCGTCCGACAAAGCGGCGTACGCGGCGAGAATACCCGCGACGGCCGGTGAATTGTGGATCATTCCCGCCAGCACCCTGTTCACCCCTTCTGCCAGGGGTATCCACACAACCGGCATGTCGAACTCCTCGTGCCGCCGCACGAACCCGTTCTCCTCTTCGGGGATCTCCGAGAGGTCGCGGGCGAGGAAGACGCGGATGCGCTCGCCGGTCATGCCGGGCGAGCTGTAGACGTCGACCAGGGTGTGCCAGGTCGCCGCCCGGTAGCCCGCCTCCTCGGCCAGCTCGCGCGCGGCGCATTCGACCAGCGGCTCGCCCGGGATGTCGCGGATGCCCGCAGGCAGCTCCCAGAGCAGCCTGCGCACCGGGTGCCGGTACTGGCGCAGCAGCAGCACCCGGTCGTCCTCGTCCAGCGCCACCACGGCGACGGCGCCGGGATGGACGACGTAGTCGCGGTCGGCGACCTCGTCCCCCGGCATGCGCACGGTCTCGGTGCGCACCGAGATCACGTGGCCCCTGAACCGCTCCTTGGAGTCGAGCACCTCCCAGGAGTCCGGCACGTCGCGGACGTCCTCCGCCGTCAGCCCCCTGGCGGCGGGACCCTGGCCCGAGGCGCTCACGCGCCCCTCCCGGCCTTGGTCACGCTCTCGCGCACGTCGGCGTACGTCAGCGCGGCCTCGATGAGGCCACTGAACAGCGGGTGCGCCCGGGTGGGACGGGAGCGGAACTCCGGGTGCGCCTGGGTGCCCACGAAGAACGGGTGGACCTCGGGGTCCAGCTCGGCGTACTCGACCAGGCGGCCGTCGGGCGACAGGCCGGAGAAGACCATGCCGACCTCCTCCAGCCGCTCGCGGTAGGCGTTGCCGACCTCGTAGCGGTGGCGGTGGCGCTCGTCGGCGCTCCCGGAGCCGTACAGCCGCCGGACGATCGAGCCCTCGGCCAGCCTGGCCGGGTAGAGGCCGAGCCGCATGGTGCCGCCCATGTCGCGCTCGCCCGCCACGACGTCCTCCTGGTCGGCCATGGTGGAGATCACCGGGTCGACCGTGTCGGGGTCGAACTCGGTGCTGTTGGCCTGCTCGATGCCGGCGAGGTTGCGGGCGGCGTCGATGACCATGCACTGCATGCCGAGGCAGATGCCGAGCAGTGGGATCTGCCGCTCGCGTGCGTGCCGGATCGCGCCGACCTTGCCGTCGATGCCCCGTACCCCGAACCCGCCGGGGATGAGCACGCCGTCCACGCCGTCGAGCTCGCGCGCGGCGCCCTCGACGGTCTCGCAGTCGTCGCTCTTGACCCAGCGGATGTTGACGCGGGCGTCGCAGGCGAAGCCGCCCGCGCGCAGCGCCTCGGTGACGGAGAGGTAGGCGTCGGGCAGGTCGATGTACTTGCCGACCAGCGCGATCGTGACCTCCTTGGCCGGGCGGTGCACCCGGCGCAGGAGCTGGTCCCACTCGTGCCAGTCGACGTCGCGGAAGGGCAGGCCGAGGCGCCTTATGACGTAGGCGTCCAGGCCCTCGGAGTGCAGCACCTTGGGGATGTCGTAGATGCTGGGGGCGTCCATCGCCGAGACGACGGCGTCCTCGTCGACGTCGCACATCAGGCTGATCTTGCGCTTCAGCGAGGTGGTGATGGGCCGGTCCGAGCGGCAGACGATGGCGTCCGGCTGGATGCCGATGCTGCGCAGGGCGGCGACCGAGTGCTGGGTGGGCTTGGTCTTCAGCTCGCCGCTCGGGCCGATGTACGGCAGGAGCGAGACGTGCAGGAAGAAGACGTTGTCGCGGCCGACCTCGTGACGGACCTGGCGTACCGCCTCCAGGAACGGAAGCGACTCGATGTCGCCCACGGTGCCGCCGACCTCGGTGATGACCACGTCCACCTCGGGACCGGCCATGCCGCGGATGCGGTCCTTGATCTCGTTGGTGATGTGGGGGATCACCTGCACGGTGTCGCCGAGGTACTCGCCGCGCCGCTCCTTGGCGATGACGTTCGAGTAGACCTGGCCGGTGGTGACGTTGGCGGAGCCGTGCAGCTCGGTGTCGAGGAATCGCTCGTAGTGGCCGACGTCGAGGTCGGTCTCGGCTCCGTCGTCTGTGACGAAGACCTCACCGTGCTGGAACGGGTTCATCGTCCCGGGGTCGACGTTGAGGTAGGGGTCCAGCTTCTGCATGGTGACCCGCAGGCCGCGAAGCTTCAGAAGGCGCCCCAGGCTTGAGGCTGTGAGCCCTTTGCCGAGACTGGAGGCAACGCCTCCGGTGACGAACAGATGCTTGGTGTTTGCGGCGCTGCGCAAGGAGGGTCTCCCGTGGTCCGTTGTGATCGTGGCCGTCCCGACGGGCGACCGCGTGTCCACGGGCTCTCAGAATATCAAAGGACGCTTGCGAAGTGCCCGAACATCCCCCGGGCGTCCGTTCCCAGCATCCTAACCACGGAGTAACTTTTCCGGTTATGTCACCCCGTGATGCACTACGCCGGATGTTGGGCGGTCTTATCCACCGTTTCTGGGCCGCGATCCGCGCGACCGGCGCGGTCACCCCCAAGACCCCGGCCGGGTACCGGTTCCGCCACCTCGGCGAGGGTACATGCCTGTCCTTCCCCCAGGGGGCGATCTTCGGAGAGGCGTGGATCGAGATCGGCGACCACACGCTGGTCGGCGAGCGCGTCTCCATCTCGGCGGGGATGGGACCGGGCGTCGACCTCGGCCCGGACTCCATCGTCCGCATCGGCGGGGGCTGCTCGATCGGCAGGGGCAGCCACATCGTGGGCCACCAGTCCATCGACATCGGCGACGACGTCTTCACGGGCCCCTACGTCTACATCACCGACCAGAACCACGTGTACGACGACCCCGAGATGCCCATCGGCCGCCAGTGGCCGCGCAACAACCCGGTGGCCATCGGCGCGGGCTCCTGGCTCGGCGCCGGCGCGATCATCCTGCCCGGCACGCGCATCGGCAGGCAGTCGGTCGTCGCGGGCGGCGCCGTCGTTCGCGGCGAGTTCCCCGACCACTGCGTCATCGCCGGCGTCCCCGCGAAGGTCGTCCGCCGGTACTCGCCGGAGGAGGGCTGGCACGTTCCGGTTTCGGACGGAGAGCCGAGCGAGGAGCCGCACGGGGAGCCGAGCCCGCTTGGAGCGCTCGTGCCCGGAGCCTGACCGTCCTGCGCCGGATCCCCTTGCAACCCGACCGCCTTCGAGCCCGACCGCGTTCGAGCCTCGCTGTCCGGGGCGGGACAGCCGCCGCCGGTGATCTGGACCGCGCCGCGCCCCGCGGGCTACGGTCACGGCATGCGGACGGCGATCTGTGAGAGGTTCGGGGTCGAGTTCCCTCTGTTCGCGTTCAGCCGCTGCAGCGACGTGGTCGCGGCGGTCACCAACGCGGGCGGGTTCGGCGTGCTCGGCGCCGTCGCCTACTCCCCCGAGCAGCTCGACCGCGAGCTGTCCTGGCTCGACAGGCAGGTGCGCGGCAGGCCGTACGGGGTGGACGTGCTGGTCCCCGGGAAGATCGACCGGTCGGTCTCCGAGCCCGGCGCCCGCCTCCTGGACTTCATCCCCGAGGTCCACCGCGACTTCGTCGCCCACCTGTTCTCCAAGTACGGGGTGAGCTCGGACAAGACGTTCAAGGCGGGGCAGGCCGGGCCGCCCGCGCCGATGGCCGACGAGATCGGGCGCAGGGTCACGCACTCGGGCGCCACGGGGCTCATCGACGTCGCCCTGCGGCATCCCATCGGCCTGATCGCCGGCGCGCTCGGCACGCCGCCGCCCGTCATGGTCGACAGGGCGCGGGCCGCGGGCGTCCCGGTGGCCGCGCTGGTCGGCACGGTCGAGCACGCCCGGCGGCAGGTGGCCGCCGGGGCCGACCTGATCGTCGCCCAGGGCACCGAGGCCGGCGGCCACACCGGCGAGGTGTCCACGATGGTGCTGGTCCCCCAGGTCGTCGACGCAGTAGCGCCCCTGCCGGTGCTCGCGGCCGGCGGCATCGCGAGCGGGCGGCAGATGGCCGCCGCCATGGCGCTCGGCGCCGAGGGCGTGTGGTGCGGCTCGGTCTGGCTCACCACCGAGGAGGCCGAGACGCCCCCGGTGGTCAAGCGCAAGATGCTCGACGCCACCTCGCTCGACACCGTGCGCTCCCGGTCGCGTACGGGCAAGCCGGCCAGGCAGCTCGTGTCGGCCTGGACCACCGAGTGGGACGAGGCCACCGAGAGCCCCGGGGCGCTGCCGATGCCCCTGCAGATGCTGCTCGCCGAGGGCGCGCTCGCCCGCATCGGGAAGGCCGCGGAGAGCGGCGAGCCGGGCGCCCGCGAGCTGGCGAACTACTTCGTCGGCCAGGTGGTCGGCCAGCTGAACCAGGTCAAGCCGGCCAGCCAGGTCGTGTACGAGATGATCGAGGAGTTCACCTCGGCGGTCGAACGCGTGAGCGAGATCACCCGATCCTGATTGGTCCGGGGAACGCAGGGCATCTGCTCCTTCGTCTTCTTCTTCAGGAAGCAAGGACTGTGGAGGTGCGATGCTCGCGGCGCTGACCGGCCTCGGGCTGTCCACGGCGGCGGGCCTCAACGCCTACATCCCGCTGCTCGTGGTCGGTCTCCTGGCCAACTTCACCGACGTCGTACGGCTGCCGCAGGACTACGCGTGGCTGACCAACGGCTGGGTGATCGCGATCATCGGCGTGCTCCTGCTCGCCGAGGTCGTGCTCGACAAGGTGCCGGTGGTCGACCATGTCAACGACATGATCCAGACGGCGGTGCGGCCGGCCGCGGGCGGCGTGGTCTTCAGCGCCACCCAGGCGGCCTCACAGCTCGACCACTCGACCTGGATGAGCCACAACCCCTGGGTGAGCTGGGTGCTCGGCATCGGCGTGGCGCTGGCCGTGCACGTCATGAAGGCCTCGGCCCGGCCGGTCGTCAACGTCTCGACGGCGGGCGTCGGCGCTCCCGTGGTCAGCACCGTGGAGGACGCCGGATCGCTCGGCATGAGCCTGATCGCCGTCTTCTTCCCCGTGCTGGTGATCGTCGCGCTGGTCGTGCTCGCCGTGCCCGCCTGGTGGGTGATCCGTACCCTGCGCAGGCGCAGGGCCCGCCGTGACGAACGCCTCCGTCGCGACCCTCAGCCCACCTGACGCGGCTCCGCCCGGCCGAGCGCCCCTGACCCGCGCCGGAGCCGCCGCCCGTACGTGGTCGATATGGCTAGCGGGCGGTCGACGCCCGTACATGCAACTGCGCGGGGACGATCACCGGCCCTGGCGTCGCGTCGCCGTTGAGGCGGGCGATGAGCAGCTCGACGGCCGCCCTGCCCGTCTCCTCAGGGGCGAGGTCGAGCGCGGTGATCGCGGGCTGGGCCAGGCGGGTCTGCTGCGCGTCGGAGCCGGCCGCGAGCAGCAGGTCGCCGGGGACCTCCACGCCGAGCCGCCGGGCCTCGGCCAGGACTCCGGCGGCGTGCCGGCCCGTCTGGCAGTAGACGGCGTCGGGCCGCCGCCGCTTGCCCGTCAGCAGCCGCCGGGCGGCGTCGCGCCCGCCGTCCTCGCCCGCCGCCTCGGGGACGTGCAGCACCCTCGCGGGCATGCGCCGGCGCCGCGCCCACGCGCGGTAGGCCCTCTCGGAGTCGACGTTCCACGCGTTGTCGTCGGTGCCCGCCAGCAGGGCGATGTCGTGCGCGCCGCGCGTGGCGAGCAGGTCGAGCACGCGCTCGGTCTCCACCGCGTCGTCGGGGCCGACCCAGTCGGCGAACTCCGGCCGCCCGGGGTCACGCCCCACGGTCACGACCGGGACGGCCGCGTCGAGGAGCCGGGTGAGGACGGGGTCGTCGCGTAACGGGTCGCCGACGACATAGCCGTCCACGCCGTGGGCGGCCTGAGGGAGGTCCGCCCGGGTCATGTCCGGCACGAGCATGAGCCCGAGGCCGTGGTCCAGGGCCGTCACCGCCGCCGCTCCGGCGAAGCGCACGAAGTAGTCGACGCCCACCGGCAGGTACGACCCGATGGCGTCGAGCGGGCGCATGTCGAGGGCGAGCACGCCGGTGCGACCCCTGCGCAGGCCGCGGGCCATGGGATGAGCGCGGTAGGCCAGGCGGTCGGCGACGGCGAGGACACGCTGCCGCGTGGCCTCCGACGCGGTGCCCTTGCCGTTCAGCGCGTGGGACACCGTCGTGACGGAAACGCCCGCCTCGCGGGCGACGTCCCTGATCGTCGCGCGCCCCACTCGGGGTTCCTGGTCCGGCATAGGGAAAGCGTAGAGCGCGATCGGAGTCCCCAAAACCTTTTACTAAAAGGTTTTGTGCGATAGCGTCGCCGCTTACCGCGCCGAAAGAGCCACGTATAGGCGCATAGATGGACAAACCCCCGCAGTGTTCGGAGGATCAGATGCGTATCCGTGTGGCGGCGCTCCTCGCCGCCTCGCTCAGCCTCGGGCTCGCCGCTTGCAGCGGCGGGACGACCGCTCCCGCCGTCGACGACCACAAGCTCGACGACCTCCTCGTCACCACCCCGGTGGCGCAGGGAGAACTCGACAAGGCGAGCTGGAACCTGCCCTTCGGCGAGCCCGCGTCGCTCGACCCGATCAAGGCGTTCAACTATCCCGAGAACACGGTCGTCGCGAACCTGTGCGAGGGCCTGATGCGCCTGGACCCCGACTACTCGGTCAAGCCGAACCTGGCCGAGAAGGTCGAGACCCCCGATCCCACGACCCTGGTCTACACGCTGCGCCAGGGCGTGCGGTTCTGGGACGGCGAGCCCATGACCGCGGACGACGTGGTGTTCAGCCTCCGGCGCCACCTCGACCCCAAGGAAGGCAGCTACTGGGCGTCGGACCAGATCACCGGCAACATCGCGTCCATCGAGAAGACCGGCGACGACCAGGTCACGATCCGGCTGAAGAAGGCGGACGCGACGATCAACTCCTACATGGTCACGCCGGTCGGGGTGGTCGTCCAGCGGAAGCAGCGCGAGAAGGCCGGCGCCAAGTACGGCACGCCCGAGGGGTCGGTCATGTGCACCGGGCCCTTCAAGCTCTCGTCGTGGGAGAAGGGCTCCAAGATCTCGCTGGAGCGCAACGAGGACTACTGGGACGCGCAGCGCAAGGCGAAGACCAAGCAGCTGGACCTGCAGTTCATCGTGGACCCCGGCGCCATCGCGAGCGCGCTCGACACCGGCGCCATCGACGGCTCCTACGACGTCCCCGTCGGCGCCGTGGACCGGCTCACGGCCTCCAAGAACGGCAAGCTCTACCTCGGCAGGTCACTTCAGATGATCGCCGTCATCAGCACCGGCAACGGGCCCCTCGGCGACCCGGCGGTCCGCCGGGCGCTCGCGCTCGCCACCGACCGCGAGGCGATCGCCCAGACCGTGTTCGCGGGCACCGCCCAGGCGTCCAGGTCGATCGTGCCGAAGGGCGGGTGGACGTACGGCGACGACGTGTTCGGGCCGGCGTACGACGCCCTGCCGGACACCAAGAAGAACCTCGACGAGGCCAAGAAGGCCCTCGCGGGGGCCACGCCCGGCAGCGCGCCGATCACCATCGCCTACCCCAGCGAGCGCCAGTTCTACGCCGACATCCTGTCGGAGATGTCCAACGCCGCGCGCGAACTCGGCCTGACCATCCAGCCCAAGGGGGTGCCGAGCGCGCAGTACGGCGCCTTCTTCTCCGACGCCAAGGCGCGCGCCGGATACGACGGCTTCATGACGACCAACTACATGGACATTCCCGACCCGCTGGCCTTCCTGCGCACCATCGCGGCCAAGGGCGGATCGCAGAACTTCAACGGCTACGAGGACGCGGAGACGCAGAGCCTGATCGAGCAGGCGGCAACGGCGACGGACGACACGGCGCGGGCCAAGCTCGTCACGAACCTCCAGGCGAAGGTCATGGAGCAGACGCCGTGGATCCCGATCGCGGCGCCGTCGGTCCGGCTGTTCCTCAACAAGCGCGTGACCGGCGTCCCCGCGTCGTTCGTCTACCTGTACTACCCGTGGGCGGCGAGCCTTGGCGCGGCCTGACACCACCCGGCCCGGGGCGCGGCGGCGCGCCCCGGGCCCGGTGCCGCCCCTCGCCCCCCGGCCCGTGAGCCGCGCCCCCGAGGAGGCACCGTGCCGCGTTTCGTGACCCGGCCCGTGAGCCGCGCCCCTGAGGAGGCACCGTGCCGCGTTTCGTGACCCGGCGGCTCGGCGCGCTCGCCGCCACGCTCCTCGTGTCGAGCTTTCTCATCTACGCGGCCATGTACGCCGCGCCCGGCACGCCCGAGAGCTTCCTCGTCCAGGGCAGGACCGTCAGCCCCGCCGTCCTCGCCTCCATCCGGGCGCAGTACGGCCTGGACGACCCGTTCCTGCTCCGCTACTGGCACTGGCTGACCGGCGTGCTCGGCGGCGACCTCGGCGAGTCCCTCACCACCCGGCAGGACGTCGCCTCGCTGCTGGTGTCCAGGATCCCGACGACCCTGTGGCTCACGACGTACGCCGCCGTGCTCATCGTGGTGCTCGGCGTGGGCGCCGGAGTGGTCGCGGGCCTGCGCGGCGGGGCGCTGGACACCGGCGTCCTGCTCGGCTCCAGCGTGGGGTTCGCGATCCCCACCTTCTTCGCGGCCGTCCTGCTCATGAGCGTCTTCTCCGTGACGCTGGGCTGGTTCCCGGTCTTCGGCGCGGGCTCCGGGCTCCCCGACCGCGTGCTGCACCTGACCCTGCCGGCCGTGGCGCTCGCGCTTCCGGCCGCGGCCGTCGTCGCGCGCATCACCCGCACCGCCGTCGTGGAGGAACGCGACGCCGAGCACGTGTCCGTCGCCCTCGCCCGGGGCATCCCCTGGCGGGTGGTGGCGCGCCGCCACGTCGTCCGCAACGCGATGCTGCCCGTGACGACGATCGTCGGGGTGAACATCGCGGCCCTGGTCGCGGGGGCGGCCGTCGTCGAGCACGCCTTCACCCTCGACGGCGTCGGCGCCCTGCTCATCAACGCCGTGCAGCAGAAGGACTTCGCCGTCGTGCAGGCCGTGGCTCTCGTCCTGGTCGCGGTGTTCGGCGTGGTCAACCTCGTGGTCGACACCCTGTACGCGGTGATCGACCCGCGCGTCCAGCTCGGAGGTGAGAGCGCGTGAGCACCGGAACCCTCGCACCGCCCGCGCGGCGGCACCGGCCCCTCGCCGGCCTGGCGAACCGGCTCGGCCCGCTCGGCGTCGCAGCCGCCGCCGTGGTCGCGCTGCTGGCCCTCGCGGCGCTGCTCGCGCCCCTGGTCGCGCCGTACGACCCCGCCGTGGGAAGCATCGTCCAGCGCTACCTGCCGCCGGGGCCCGAGCACCTGCTCGGCACCGACCAGTCGGGGCGCGACCTGCTGTCCCGGCTGCTGTACGGCGCCCGGAGCAGCCTGGCGGGCGCCGCCGTGGTCGTGCTGCTCGCCGGCGCGGGCGGCACCCTGCTCGCCCTTGTGGCCACCTGGTTCGGCGGGCGCGTGGACGCACTGGTCGGCCGCGTGCTCGACCTGCTGTTCGCGTTCCCGAACCTGCTCCTCGCGATCCTCGTCGTCGCGGTGTTCGGGACGGGCCTCGCGCAGGCCACCGCCGCGCTCGCGGTCGCGTACATGCCCTACACCGCCCGCGTGCTCCGCAGCGTCGCGCTGCGCGAGCGGCGGCTGGCGTACGTCCAGGCGGCCGAGCTGCAGGGGATGTCCGGCATCGTGGTGACCGGGCGGCACATCCTGCCCAACATCGCGCCGCAGATCCTGACCGGCGCCGCGATCAACTTCGGCTACGCGATGATCGACCTCGCCGCGCTGTCGTACCTGGGCCTGGGCGTGCAGGCGCCGACCGCCGACTGGGGGCTGATGGTCTCCCAGGGGCAGGACTCCCTGCTCCAGGGCCACCCGCAGCAGAGCCTGCTCGCGGGCACCTGCATCGTCGTCGCGGTGGCCGCGTTCAGCGTGATCGGCGAGCGGCTCGGTGGCCGCAGGGCCGGAGGCCGGGCATGAACCTCCTCGAACTCGACGACGTACGTCTCGACGTGAAGGGCCGGGCGATCCTGCGCGGCGTCTCGCTGTCCCTGTCCCCCGGCGAGGCGCTCGGCCTGGTCGGCGAGTCGGGGTCGGGCAAGTCGATGACACTGCGCACCGTCCTGCGCACCGAGCCGCCGCGAGCCCGCGTCACGGGCCGGGTCACGCTCGACGGCGAGGATGTGCGGGGTCTCGGCGCCCCTGAGCTGCGACGGCTGCGGGCCGGCGCGCTGGCGATGATCAGCCAGGATCCGAGGGCCGCGCTGAATCCCCTGCTGCGCGTGTCGCGGTTCCTCGTGGAGGGGCTCTGCGACGCGCGCGGAGAGACCCGGGACGCGGCCGATCGCCGGGCGCGCGACCTGCTCGCCCAGGTCGGCATCGCCGACGTCGACCGCTGCATGGACTCCTACCCCCACCAGCTGTCGGGCGGCATGCTGCAACGCGTGGTCATCGCCGCAGCCGTGGCCGGATCGCCCCGGCTGCTGCTGGCCGACGAGCCCACCACCGCGCTCGACGTGACCACGCAGTCGGAGGTCATGGCGATCCTGGACGATCAGCGCCGCGAGAACGGCATGGCGATGCTCTTCGTCACCCACGACCTGGAGCTGGCCTCGGCGGTGTGCGACCGGATCGCCGTGATGTACGCCGGGGAGATCGTCGAGATCGCCACGCCCGACCGGCTCCACGCGTCTCCGCGCCATCCGTACACGCGCCTGCTGCTCGACTCGCGGCCCAGCCTCACCACCAGGGCGCCGGTGCTCCCGGTGATCCCGGGACGGCCCGTGGCCGCGCACGAGGTGCGGGGACGCTGCGCCTTCGCGGACCGGTGCCCGTGGGCGGCTCCACAGTGCCTTTCCGGCGAGGTGCCGCTCCTCCACGGCGACGGCCGCGCCGTACGGTGCCATCGCAGTGACGAGCTCGCGGCCGAGCTGGCCCGCGCGACAGGGACGGAGGCCTCGGCGTGAGCGATCCGACCGGGAACGTCATCGAGATCAGCGGGCTGTGCAAGGAGTTCGACAGCGGGCAGGGGCGGCGGCGCCGCACGGTCCGCGCGCTGGACGACGTCAGCCTGAGCGTCGCCGACGGAAGCTGCCTCGCGGTGGTCGGGGAGTCCGGCTCGGGCAAGACGACGCTCGCGCGGATCCTCGTCGGCCTCGAACAGGCGGACGCCGGGGACGTCGTGCTCGCGGGACGCCCGGTGGCGCGGCGGCCGCGGCGGGCGGAGCGGCGGGCCCGGGCCAGGGACGTCCAGATGGTCTTCCAGGACCCGAACGGATCCCTGAACCGCCGCCGCACGGCGGGAGCCGCCATCGGGGAGGTGCTGGCGGCGCACCATCGCGTCACCGGCGCCGAGGCGCGTCAGCGAGTCGCCGGCCTGCTCGACCAGGTCGGCCTGCGGCCCGAGCACGCCCGGGCGCTGCCCGGCGAGCTCAGCGGCGGGCAGAAGCAGCGCGTCGCGATAGCCCGGGCGCTCGCCGCCGAACCCCGTGTGCTCGTGCTCGACGAGGCAGTGGCGGCGCTGGACGTGTCGGTGCAGGCACAGGTACTCAACCTGCTGGCCGAGATCCGGCGGGCCCGCCGGCTCACCTATCTGTTCATCACCCATGACCTGTCCGTCGTACGGCAGGTCAGCGAGGAGGTCGTCGTCATGTGTCAGGGGCGGATCGTGGAGCGCGGAAGCACGGCGCGGGTGCTGGACGAACCGGAGCACCCGTACACCCGCCTCCTGCGCGACAGCGCCCCCCGCCCCGGCTGGCACCCCCGCCGCACCACCACCCCCGAGGTGACCGCATGACACCCTCACCTGGCGATACTCCGCACCGACCACACCTGCGAGCGGACGAGACCAACCCGGAGCCACACACGCACACGCGGGTGGAGGGAACCAGACCCGCGGCGCGCGCGCATCTGCGGGTGGAGGGGGCCGATCCCAGGCGTCGGGGCGATGATCGCGGTCGGCGGACCGGTGCGGAGATCGCCCGGGCGTGGGGAACCTACTCGGAGCTCTTCGAGACCACCGCGGCGGCCAGAGGCGTGAGCCTGGACGTACCCTCCCTGGCCCTCGGTACCGTCAGCGCGACCCGTGCCTGGGCGCCCGAGCTCGTCGCCGAGATGGAGGGCGTGGCCGAGGGTGCCGGAGTGCCGCTTTGGATGATCGCCGCGCTCAACGCCCGCACCGAGATCCTCGCCGTCGCCGGCGCCCCCCGCTCAGGCGAATGCTCCACGGTGGTCCACACCGGCGGGCCCCCCGTGGCCGGCCACGCCCTGGGCGGACACACCGCGGCCGGCCACACCGTGGATCGCCACGCTCTGGGGGAGCCCACCCCTGGCGGGCAGACCTGGGGCGGGCAGACGTGGGACTGGCATCAGGAGCTCGCCGGCGCCTGGCACACGCAGTCGGTGCGCGGGGACGCGCTGGGGTTCACCGGGATCACCGAATACGGGATCCTCGGCAAGATCGGCGTCAACGAGGCGGGAGTGGGGGTGCTGTTCAACATCCTCGGCCACGAGGACGACGGCGCCGGCGGCGTGCCCGTCCACCTCGTCGCCCGCCGGGTGCTCGGTGGCGCGGCGTCCTTCGCCGAGGCCATGTCCATCCTTGGTGACGCCCCGGTGTCGGCCTCCACCGTGATCACCATCGTGACGGAGGACCAGGTGGCGTCCGTGGAGCTCAGCCCGGCGGGCGCGGTGACCGTTCCCCCGGACGAGGAGGGCTGGCTCGTGCACACCAACCACTTCCTCGACCCGCTGCCGGCCGGGGGTGAGCTGCGCGGGCGGCTCGAACCGGAGACCTACGACCGCCTGCGCGTGCTCGGCACGCGCGCCCGTGAGCGGCACGGCCTCGACGGGGCCGGCGACCTCGCCGCTCTGCTGAGCGTCCACCCGGACGGCGGCGCCGAGGTGTGCTGCCATCCCCCGGCCACCGGCCGCCTCGGCACCAGGTGGGCGACGCTGGCCACGGTGGCCGTGGACCCCGCCGCCCGCCGCCTCCACGTGCACGACGGCGGCCCCTGCTCCGCCACCCCCCGGACCTGGACCGCCCTCACCGCACCGAACACGCCCGCGACCACCTGACGCCCCTCACCCCACCGTCGGTCGCTGGGACGGTGGGGTCAGTGGACGCCGGCTTCGCGCATGTCGCGAAGCTCGCGTTTGAGCTCCTTGATCTCGTCGCGGAGCCGGGCGGCGACCTCGAACTGCAGGTCGGCGGCCGCCGTGTGCATCTGCTCGGTGAGCGACTGGACGAGTGACTCGAGCTGGGCCCGGGGCATCTCGCCCACGATCGCCTTGGCGTGCTGGCCCGTCTGGCGGGCGGACAGGCCGGGAACGGGCGCCTTGCCACGGCTCTGCTGGCGGCCGCCGCCGAGAAGCCGCTCGGTGTCGGCGTCCTCCCTGGTGAGGGAGTCGAGGATGTCGGCGATCTTCTTGCGGAGCGGCTGCGGGTCGACGCCGTTGGCCTGGTTGTAGGCCACCTGCTTGGCCCGGCGGCGGTTGGTCTCCTCGATCGCGCGCTCCATGGACGGCGTCACGCGGTCGGCGTACATGTGGACCTGGCCCGAGACGTTGCGCGCGGCGCGGCCGATGGTCTGGATCAGCGACGTCTCGCTGCGCAGGAAGCCCTCCTTGTCGGCGTCGAGGATCGCCACCAGGGACACCTCGGGCAGGTCGAGACCCTCACGGAGGAGGTTGATGCCGACCAGCACGTCGAACTCGCCCATGCGCAGCTCGCGGAGCAACTCGATGCGGCGCAGCGTGTCGACCTCGCTGTGGAGGTAACGCACGCGGATGCCGAGCTCCAGGAGGTAGTCGGTGAGGTCCTCGGACATCTTCTTGGTCAGCGTGGTGACGAGGACCCGCTCGTTCTTCTCGGTGCGCTCGCGGATCTCGTGGACCAGGTCGTCGATCTGCCCCTTGGTCGGCTTGACGATCACCTCGGGGTCGACCAGGCCGGTCGGGCGGATGACCTGCTCGACCACCTCGCCCTTGCTGCGGCCCAGCTCGTACGGGCCCGGGGTGGCCGAGAGGTAGACGGTCTGGCCGATGCGCTCGAGGAACTCCTCCCACTTGAGCGGCCGGTTGTCCATCGCGGACGGCAGCCGGAAGCCGTGGTCGACCAAAGTGCGCTTGCGGGAGGCGTCGCCCTCGTACATCGCGCCGATCTGCGGGACGCTCTGGTGCGACTCGTCGAGGACCAGCAAGAAGTCCTCGGGGAAGTAGTCGAGCAGGGTGTTGGGCGCGGTGCCGGCCTCGCGGCCGTCGATGTGCCGCGAGTAGTTCTCGATGCCGGAGCAGGTGCCGACCTGGCGCATCATCTCGATGTCGTAGGTGGTGCGCATGCGCAGCCGCTGGGCCTCCAGCAGCTTGCCCTGCTTCTCCATGGTGGCGAGCGAGGCGCCGAGCTCGGCCTCGATGCCGCGGATCGCCCGCTCCATGCGCTCGGGGCCCGCGACGTAGTGGGAGGCGGGGAAGATGTAGAGCTCGGGATCCTCGGTGATCACCTCGCCGGTGAGCGGGTGGAGCGTCGAGAGCTTCTCGATCTCGTCGCCGAACATCTCGATGCGCACGGCCAGCTCTTCGTACTGCGGGATGACCTCGATGGTGTCGCCGCGGACCCGGAAGGTGCCCCGGGTGAAGGACAGGTCGTTGCGGGCGTACTGCATGTCGACGAGGCGGCGCAGGAGCTGGTCGCGCTCGATCTCCTGCCCGACCTTGAGCCGGACCATGCGGTCGACGTACTCCTGCGGGGTGCCGAGGCCGTAGATGCAGGAGACCGAGGCCACCACGACGGTGTCGCGGCGCGTCAGCAGGGAGTTGGTCGCCGAGTGGCGCAGGCGGTCGACCTCGTCGTTGATCGAGGAGTCCTTCTCGATGTAGGTGTCGGTCTGCGGGACGTACGCCTCGGGCTGGTAGTAGTCGTAGTAGGAGACGAAGTACTCGACGGCGTTGTTGGGGAGCATCTCGCGCAGCTCGTTGGCGAACTGGGCGGCGAGCGTCTTGTTGGGCTGCATCACCAGAGCCGGCCGCTGCAACCGCTCGATGAGCCACGCCACCGTCGCGGTCTTGCCGGTGCCGGTGGCACCCAGCAGGACGTTGTCCTTCTCTCCGGCCTTGACGCGCCGCTCGAGCTCGGCGATCGCGGTCGGCTGGTCGCCGGACGGGGTCATGTCGGTGACGACCTGGAAGGGCGCCACCCTGCGCTGCAAATCTGTTACCGGCCTCACGTCTCCATAACCTACGCGGAGCCACCGACATTTCCGGGCCCGGCGCCGGACGGACCGGAATCCCCGCTCATTCGCCCTGCCCCTGGCCCATCTTTGACCGTCTCGTTACCATGACGACGGGGCTGACTGATCGTCGAGGCGGGGCGGGGCGCCATGGAGCGCGTGGGGAAGTTCGTCGCTTGGGTCGGCAAGAACGCCGACGGTGTGATCGCTCTGTTGCTCGCCGTCTTCATCGCCTTCCTCGGGCTCACCGCGAGCGACCAGATCCTGGGCCAGCCGAAGGGCGAGCTGATCAGCGGGGTCACCCTCCTGGTCCTCGGGCTGCTGACCGCCGCGATCCTGCGCGACCGCTGGCGGCAGGAGCCCATGGAGGAGACGATCAGGGAGAACTTCCGCACCACCTCAGGAGCCCTGGCGAGCCTGCCCGCGCGCCTCGACCGCCTCTCCGAGCTGGAGGCCGTCGTCGAGAGCGCCCGGCGCGTGCTCGACGACCTGCAGATCGTGCAGGCGCTCAACGGGGCCGACGAGATCTCGCAGGCCCACGCCCAGGCTCGGCGCTCCACCGACCGCTGGATGTTCAAGGGCGGCACCGGCACGTACGTACGGGCGGTGACGCTGCCCGATCTGGTCGTCGCCGCCCGCCGTGAGCGCAGGGCCCTGCTCGTACGGCTGGAGATCATCGACCCGACCCACGCCGGGGTCTGCGAGGCGTACGTGCGCTTCCGCCGGTCGGTGTCCGAGGCGCCCGACGGCACCGGGGAGTTCTGGACGGTCGACCGCACTCGCAAGGAGTCGTACGCGACGATCCTCGCGGCCTGCTGGCACCGGCAGCGGTTCAGCCTGCTCGACATCGACCTCGGGCTGTCGGCGACGATGACGACCTTCCGCTGGGACCTGTCGGCCGACTATGTCATCATCACGGTCGAGGACCCGAACCGCGCCCTGATGAGCCGGCGCGGCAGCTTCTACTACGACCACTGCGCCACCGAGCTGCTCTCCAGCCTCGACCAGGCCAGGCGGGTGCCCATCGAGGCGGCGAAGTCGGCGCTGCTCAGCGACGAGCCCACGGTCGACGAGGCCCGCAAGCTCTTCGAGGCGCTCGGCCTCGGCCTGCCGAAGTCGTACGGCGACCGCGACGTGGTCGAGATCATCCGTAAGGCCATTCGAGCGAAGAACCCATACTCGATATGAAATATCAGGATCTGTACGACGAGCTGACCTCGGGCGCGGTCCCCTCCACCCTCCCCCGCCGCACGCTGCGGATGCTGGAGGACATCGCCTCGGGAAGATCCGCGATCAGGGCGATCCGCCACCCGCTGGGCTTCGTGTGCCTGCCCGTGGAGCGCGGCGGTGGGCACGGTGGCGAGCACGGCGTCTGCGTGCACCTGTGGTCGGGCAGCTTCCCGAGCACCGGCGTCACCACCTCCGAGGTCCACTGTCACAGCTGGGACCTGGTGAGCTACGTCCTGTACGGCCAGGTGCGCAACGAGCTGGCCAGCGTCGCCGACAGCGGCGCGGGCGCCACCCACCGGGTGTTCGAGGTGGTCAGCGCGGGCGGGGTCGACAGCATCAGCCCGACAGAGCGCACCGTGCGGTACACCGGGGGCAGGTCGGGGGTCTACCGCGCAGGGGACGTCTACACGCTTCCCGCGGGGGTCTTCCACCGCAGCGTGGTTCCCGAGGGCACCGACACGGCCACGATCGCGCTGGGCAGCGGGCGCCACGGCACCGATCTGTCCCTCGGCCCGCTGAGCTCGCGCTCCCACCGCGTGACCAGGGAACGCTGCGACGATGAGGAGACCGCGCGGGCCGCCCGGCTGGCCGCGGAGCACCTTGCGCGAACCTAGGAGGATCCCGTGGATCTCGATCACGCCCGCCGCGTGGCGGTGGTGGCCGCGGAGGCGGCCGGGGCTCTGCTCAGGGAGCGGACGAAGGGCGTCCTCGGGGTCCGCTCCAAGGGCCGGGGCGACATCGTCACCGATCTCGACCTGGCCTCGGAGAAGCTCCTGCTCGAACGCATCCAGGCGGCCTTCCCCGGGCACCGGGTCGTGGCCGAGGAGTCCGGTGTCTCGGGCGATCCGGACGGCGACTGGACCTGGCTCGTCGACCCGCTCGACGGCACGAACAACGTCGCGATCGGCCTGCCGCTGTACGTCGTCGGGCTCGCCCTGTGCCACGGCGGCCTGCCGCAGCTCGGAGTCGTCCACGATCCCGTCGGCCGGCAGACGTGGTCGGCGGTCAGGGGCGGGGGCGCCTCCGGCCCCCAGGGGCCCGTGCCGTCCCCCCGCTACCGGCCGAGCCCGCACGGGCCGGTGCTCGCCTGGACGCAGGGGCACGACGTCTCCCGCGACGATCCGGCCATGCGCGGGCTCAAGGCCGCCCTCGACGTACGGGCGCGGCGGGTCCTGCAGCTCTGGGCGCCCCTGCTGGGGTGGGTGATGCTCGCGCGGGGCGACATCGACGCGGTGGTGGGCTACCGGGCGGAGGCGGTCGACCTGCCCGGCGGGCTGCTGATCGCCCAGGAGGCGGGCCTGTGCGTGCGCGCCTTCGACGGCGAGCCCTTCGACGGGCACACGGAGCTGCCCTCGCACAGGCGGAGCTTCGTGGCGGCCCACCCCGCGCTCGTCGACGACCTGCTCGGCCTGGTCACCGCCTCCACGCGGTGAGCGGGGCGCTCAGGCGGTGAGCAGGAGGGCCGCGACCGTGGCCGCGATGCCCGTCACGGCCAGGCAGACCCCGGTGAGCACGAACTTCACCAGCGGCACCCTGACGGCGCGGCGCCTGCACCACTCGAACCACAGCAGGGTGGCCAGCGAGGCCCACGGCGTGATGACCGGGCCGACGTTCGTGCCGACGAGCAGCGAGAGCAGCTGGTCGTGGTTCCCGGGCGGTACGACCCGCTCCCCGGCGTAGTACGCGGGCAGGTTGTTGACGACGTTCGACAGCCCCGCGCCCGCCGCGGCGGCCCGGTAGCCCCCCGCCGCGTCGCCGGACTCGCCGATGAGCGCCCGCATGAGATCGTCCAGCCCGTACCGGCTGAGCGTGGGCACCACGAGGAACAGCCCGGTGACGAAGACCAGGAGCTGCCAGGGGAACAGCCCCCAGGTGAGCTTCGAGCGGTCGCGCCAGGCGAAGGCGGCGACGATCAGGACGGCGGCCACGGCCGCCGCGACGCCGATCTGGAGCCCCGCGAGGATCGCCACGATGAACAGCGCGCAGGCGGCGGCCGCGACGGTGAACAGCACCCGGTCGCCCATCGGCGCCTGGGGCGGCGGATCGTACCTGTCCGCGCCGCGCTCGCCGCGCCGCCAGAAGAAGATCCACAGGCACAGCATCGTCACGGCGATCGCCGTGGCCTGTGGTGCCCACATGCGGGCGGCGAAGTCGCGCGTGGACAGCTCGACGCGGCCCATGGCCAGCAGGTTGGTGAGGTTGGAGACCGGCAGGAGCAGGCTCGCGGTGTTGGCCAGCCAGATCGTGGTCATCGCCAGGGGCAGCGGCGCGATGCGGGCGCGCGGCGCCAGGGCGAGCATGACCGGCGTCAGCAGCACCGCGGTCGTATCCAAGTTAAGAAATATCGTGACAAATGACGCGAAAGCCGTACAAAGGAGGAACAGCGCGGCGTAGTTCCCGCGCCCGACGATCGCCAGCCGGCTGGCGAGGACGTCGAAGACGTTCGCCTCCTTGGTCAGCTCGGCCAGCACGATCACCGCCGCCAGGAACAGCAGCAGCGGGCCGATGCGGCGGAGGTTGGCGACCGCCTCGTCCGCCGGGAGCAGCCCCGTGGCCACGCAGACCAGCCCCACGGCGAGCACACCGACACGGACCCAGTCGAGGACCGTCAGCCGCCGTGTCACGCAGGCCATGATCCCACACCGGCAAAAGATCGGAATCCTCGAAAGCCCCTGCGGCACGGGAGATAATGGCGCCGGTGAACCCGCACGGCGGTCACGCCGTCACACGAGGGAGAGTCTCGCGGGTGGCGGTCCCCGGCCTTCCCGGCCGGGGTGAGGTGCGCGAGGAGTGGGAGTCCGCATGGACGGTCGGAACGGCACGCGCACCGAGATCTTCGTCAGCTATTCCCCCGCGGACGAGCGCTGGGCCACCTGGATCGCCTGGCAGCTGGAGGCCGCCGGATACCGCACCATGCTCCAGGCCTGGGACTTCGTGCCCGGCACGAACTTCGTCGACTTCATGGACCGCGGTGTCAGCGAGGCGGGGCTCATCGTCGCGGTCCTGTCCCGCAACTACCTCGGGTCGCGCTTCGGGCGGCAGGAGTGGCTGACCGCCTTCCGCGCCGACCCCGACAACCCGGGCAACCGGCTCGTGACCATCCGCATCGAGGACTGCCCCCTCGAAGGGCTGCTGTCCACCATCACGTGGGTCGACATGGTGGGGGTGACCGACCCCGACGAGGCCAGGTCGCTGCTGCTCGGCCGCATCCAGCACACCCTCGCGGGGCGGGCCAAGCCCGCCGAGCAGCCCGGCTTCCCCGTCGCGTCCGCCAAGACGATCCCGGGCACCGTCGTCCAGGAGGCGCCCGCCATGCCCGGGGCCACCGGTGACGGCGGGGTTCCCGAGAGCGGCGGGAGTCCTCGGAACAGCGGGGTCGTCGCCGGGAACGGCGGGGTCGTACGGACCGAGGTCCCACCCGCCCGCGCCGAGCCGCGCCTCCCACCCCTGCGCAGGACCCCCGTGGCCCCGCCCACCTTCCCAGCGAGCGCGGACTCCCGCCAGGAGCGCTCGTCGATCACGCTGCTGCACATCGCGGGGCCCAGGTTCGGGCGCGGGCTCGCCGAGGCGGACGAGCCGCTCGGGGCGGGCGAGCTGCAGTCGAGCGTCTGGGCCGACCTCACCCGCCTGGCCGACGCCGGGGTGCCCCGCCCCGACCTGCTGGTGGTCACGGGCGACATCACCGAGTCCGGCAGCATCCGCGAGTACGGCGAGGCGCTCGCGTTCCTCACCGGGCTCCGCGTGCTGCTCGGCCTGGAGCCCCGGCGGCTGGTCGTCGTGCCCGGCCCCCGCGACGTCACCAAGGCGGCGAGCCGGGCGTACTTCGCCACCTGCGAGGCCGACGACGTGGCCCCGGAGCCGCCCTACTGGCCCAAATGGCGGCACTTCTCCGGCCTGTTCAAGGATGTCTACCAGGGGCTCTCCGACCCCGACTTCGACAGCGCGCAGCCCTGGAGCCTGTTCGCCGAGCCCGAGCTGAAGGTCGTCGTCGCCGGGCTCAACTCCACCATGGCCATGAGCCATCGCGAGGAGGACGCCTACGGGCAGCTCGGGCAGGCGCAGGCCGCCTGGTTCGCCGAGCGGCTGCGTCCCTTCGAGGAGACCGGGTGGCTGCGCGTCGGAGCCGTCGGCCATCCCCCCTCTGCCCTGCGGGACGCGAGCACGCTGGAGCAACTGCTGGGCGCCAGGCTGAACCTCCTGCTGCACGGCGGCGGCCCTGACGAGATCGGCTTCATCGGCGACCTGCCCTGCGTGCCGTCCCTGGCGCCGGGACGCCACCAGATCATCGAGATCACCCCCGAGGGCGTACGCCGCTGGGCGCGCGACCGTCCGGAGATCTCCCCGCCGGACGAGATCCGGTACGACCGGCGGGCGGTGCACGGCACGTTCCCCCCGGCCGCCGCCGTCGAGCGGGCCACGCTGAACCCTCTGGAGGCCCCACCCGACACCGGAGGTGAGCCCGAGCGGCAGGCGGACCCGTCGAGCCTGCTGCTCGACCGCGTCGCCGAGGTCTGCGAGACGCGCAGCGACCGCGCCAAGATCCGCAAGGTGCCGGGCGAGCCGCCGCACCTGCTCGTCACCCTGGCCGAGGACGGCTTCGTCCGCCAGCAGCTCATCGGCGCCCACGCCGGCTCCCTGACGGCCGAGGACGTCACGGCCTTCCTGCGGCAGGTGCACGCGGCGGGGCTGGAGCACGGCTCCGAGCTGGTCTACCAGGGGCCCACTCCGTCCCGGCTCATGCGCGACGACGCGCTGCGGCGCGGCGTGCGGCTGCGCAGCTTCACCGAGTTCCAGGGGCTGCTCGACCTGTCCGACCACGTCGCCGACCAGACCGCCCGGCTGCGCGGCGACCGGCGCTACCCGCCGGAGCTGTACGTCCCGCAGCGCTACCGCGAGGTCGACCGCACCGGCCAGGGCGTCAGGGACGACCTCGCGGGCGAGCTGATGCGCCTGCTCGCGGCCGACCACGGCCGCTTCGTGCTGCTGCTCGGCGACTTCGGGCGCGGCAAGACGTTCGCGCTGCGCGAGGTGGCGCGCAGGATCCCGGCCGAGCTCCCCCACCTGACGCCGATCCTCATCGAGCTCAGGGCCCTCGACAAGGCGCACTCGGTCGACGGGCTGGTCGCGGCGCATCTCGCCAACCACGGTGAGGAGCTGATCGACCTCAAGGCCTTCCACTACATGCTCCGCCAGGGCCGCATCGTCCTGCTCTTCGACGGGTTCGACGAGCTGGTCACCCGGGTCACCTACGAGCGCGCGGCCGACCACCTCGACACGCTGCTCCAGGCGGCGGAGGACAAGGCGAAGGTCGTCGTGGCGAGCCGCACCCAGCACTTCAAGTCGCACGCCCAGGTGCTCACGGCGCTCGGCGAGCGGGTCGGCACGCTGCCGCACCGGCGGGTGCTCAGCGTGGAGGAGTTCACCCCCGCCCAGGTCCGCGCCTACCTGGTCAACCGGTACGGCGGCGACGCGCGGGCCGCCGACGACCGCATGAGCATGCTCACCGGCATCGCCGACCTTCTCGGCCTCGCCCAGAACCCGCGCATGCTGAGCTTCATCGCCGATCTGCCCGACGACCGCCTCCGCGCCGTGGCCCAGGCGGGCGAGACCATCAGCGCGGCCGGCCTCTACGCCGAGATCCTCGACCACTGGCTGGTCTTCGAGGAGCGGCGCACCCACGTGCCCGGGGCGCCCGGAGGCCTGAACGCCGCGGAGCTGTGGCGGGCCGCCACGACGCTGGCCCTGCGCCTGTGGGAGAGCGGCGAGTCCTACCTCCAGCCGGCCGAGCTCACCGAGGTGGCCGAGACGCTCGCCGAGCTCGCCGACAACCGACTGTCGGTCAGCCAGACCGCCCACGCGATGGGCACGGGCAGCCTGCTCGTCCGCACCGACGAGGGGCTCTTCGGCTTCATCCACTCCTCGGTGATGGAGTGGCTGGTCGCCAGGCACCTCGCCGCGACGCTCGGCGAGCAGCTCGCACGGCGTCCCCTGTCCGCGCTGATCGTCGACTTCCTGTGCGACCTCGCCGACACCGGCCAGCTGCAGGCGTGGGCGGGCAAGACGCTGGCGGACCCCGGCGCGGACGACATGGCGCGGGCCAACGCGATCAAGGTCACCACCCGTCTGCGCACCCCCGCCCGCACCGACCTGCGCGGCGCCCGGCTGCACGGTGAGGACCTGTCCTACCGCGACTTCGCCGGCGTCGACCTCACCGGGGCCGACCTGACCGAGACCCAGCTCGTCGGGGCGAACCTCTCGCGCGCCATCCTCCGCGACGCCCGCCTCAACGGCGCCCGGCTGGACGAGGCCGTGCTGGCGGGGGCGGACCTGCGCGGCGCCGACCTCACCCGGGCCCGGCTCCCCCGGGCCGACCTCCGCGACATCGCCACCGAAGGCGGGCGCTGGGATCGCGCGGCCCTGATCGACGTCACCGCCTCCCCCGCGCTCCGGGCCGATCCCGCGCTGCACGGCGCCGCCATCGCGCCGGGCCACCCGGTGACCCCCGAGCTGGCGCCCCCGCAGGTCGGCGTCCCGTACGGCTTCCACTTCCAGAGCAGCCGCCTGCCGGAGCCGATCGCCTACGGCCCCGGCGGCGGGGTCCTCGCCGTCGGCACAGAGGACGGCGGGGTGCTGGTGTGCGACAGTGTCACCGGGTCACCGCTGCGCACCCTCCACGGCCACCGCGGGCGGGTGTACAAGGTCATGTACGGGCCGGGGGCGCTGGTGACCGGCGCGGGCGACGGCACCGTACGAGTGTGGGACCCGCTCACCGGCGAGATCCGCCACGTCCTCACCGGGCATCCCGAGGGGGTCTGGCCGGTGGTGGTCAGCCCGTCCGGCGAGCTGGTCGCCGCGGGCGGGGCCGACGGCGTGGTCCAGGTGTGGTCGGCCGTCACCGGCGCGCACGTGGCCTCGCTGCCCGGCCACACCTCCCCGGTCTACACCGCCGTCTTCCTGCCCGGCCGGCTCGTGACCGGCGACGCCGGAGGCGCCATCCGCGTCTGGGACCTGGACACCGGCAGGCTCAGCCACGTGCTGACCGGTCACCGGGGAACCGTCTACCGGCTGGCGCTCAGCCCGGACGGCCGCTTGCTGGCCGCGGGCGACCACACCGGCGCCATCAAGATCTGGAACCCCGCCGCCGGCACGCAGCTGCACGACCTGCGCGGCCACACCGGGCGCGTCTACGCCCTGGACTTCCACCCCTCGGGCGACCTGCTCGCGTCCGGTGACACATCCGGCGGGCTGCGCCTGTGGGATCCCCGTCGCGGCGAGCCCGCGGGGGCGCTTCCCGGCCACTCCGGAGCCGTCTACCAGGTGCTCTTCGCCCCCGGCGGTGACACGCTGGCCACCGGCGACAGCGACGGCATGGTGCGCGTCTGGGAGCCCGAGACCGGGCGCCAGCGCGCCGAGCTCGCCGGCCACCGGGGCTCGGTGTGGCCGTTCGTCTTCCGCCCCGACGGCCGGCAGCTCGCGACGGCCAGCAACGACGGCACGGCGCGGCTGTGGGACACCGAGACCGGACAGTGCCGGCACACCCTGCGCGGCCACGGCCGCCGGATCACGGGCGCCCGGTTCAGCGCGGACGGCACCATGCTCGCCACCAGCGGCAACGACGGCTACGTCCGGCTGTGGGACCCGCGCACCGGGCGCCGCCTGCGCGAGCTGACCGGCACCGCCGACCGGCTCATCTCCGCGATCTTCAGCTCCGCCGGCCCGCTGCTGGCCACCGCGAGCAACGACGGCGGCGTCTACCTGTGGAACCTCGCGGCCGGTTCCTTCGAGCGCGAGCTGAACGTCGAGACCGACCACGTCTGGGCGGAGGCGTTCAGCCCGGACGGTGAGATCCTCGCGACGGCCAACGACGACGACACCGTCCGGCTGTGGTACCGCGTCTCCGGACGGGAGCTCTGCAACTTCTCCGAGCACCGGGGGCGCGTGCGGTCGATCGCGTTCAGCCCCGACGGCGCCACCGTGGCCACCGGATGCGACGACCGCGTGGTCAGGCTGTGGGACGTCGCGTCCGGCACACGCCTCGCCACCCTCGAAGGCCACTCCGACCGGGTCTACGCCGTGCGGTTCGACCCGACGGGCAGGCTCCTCGCCAGCGCGAGCAACGACGGCACCGCCCGCGTCTGGGAGCTCGGCCCTCCGGGCTCGCCCTCGCCCGCGACGCCCCTGCACACCCTCAGGCGGCACACCGGACGGCTCTGGACGGTGGACTTCAGCCCCGACGGCACCGTGCTCGCCACGGCCGGGGACGACCTCGTCGTACGGCTGTGGGACACCGCGTCGGGGCGGCACCTCCACACGCTGGTGGGCCACACCCGCCGGGTCTGGTCGGTGGCCTACAGCCCCGCCGGCGACCTGCTTGCCAGCGCGGGTGACGACGGTGCGGTGATCCTCTGGGACCTTGCGGGCGGGGTCCCGGTCCAGCGGGCCACGCTCCTCGGCCTGGCCGAGGGATGGGCGGCGTTCAGCCCCGACGGCCGGTACAAGATGGAGGGCGAGATCGCCGGCCAGTTCTGGTACGTCGTCGGCATGTGCAGGTTCGACCCTGGCGAGCTCGATCCCTACCTGCCGGGCGTCCGCCAGATCGCCTTCGACGCCGAATTCTGACCGGGCACCCACTCCCTGCGGCTGGATACCGTCTCGCGGCCCCTCCAAGCCGTCGCAGGGCCTCGCCGTGTCCGTCAGGGATCCCTTTTGCCCGAGATGGCGGTAGGGCCTTGTAGGCGGCCTGAGGCCCGTCCGGTCAGCCGGTGGCCGTCTCGCGGCGTTTCTGGAGCTGGGCCCAGACCTCGGCGACGCGCGCGTCCAGCAGGCCGAGGGGACCCTCGTTCGGGATCACGATGTCGGCGATCTTCAGCCGGTCCTCACGGGTGGCCTGCGACCTGATGCGGGCGAGGGCGTCCTCCTCGGCCATCCCCCGCAGGTCGACCAGCCGGGCCAGACGCACCTCGTCCGGGGCGTCCACCACGATCACCACGTCGTACATCGGCGCCAGGTCGTTCTCGGCGAGCAGCGGCACGTCGTACACGACGACCGCGTCATCGGGCGCGCCCTCCTGCAGCTCGGCGACCCGCTCCCCCACCCTCGGGTGGACGATGGCGTTCAGCCGCCGCAGCTTCTCGGGGTCGGCGAACACGATCTGCCCGAGCCTCTCGCGGTTCAGGGAGCCGTCGTCGCGGAGCACTCCCCGGCCGAACGCCTCGACGACGAGGGCCAGACCGGTGGTGCCCGGCTCTACGACCTCACGCGCGATCTTGTCGGCGTCGATGACCACCGCGCCGTGGCCCGCCAGGCGCCGGGACACCTCGCTCTTGCCCGACCCGATGCCGCCGGTCAGCCCGATCTTCAGCATGCACGGAAGGGTAGCCAACGCTAGGCGGGCTTGCGCATGTGCACCAGGGTCAGGTGGTCGTGGACGCGTTCGCGCCGCGTCTCGCGGTAGCCCAGGCGGCGGTACAGCCGGAGGTTGCCCTCCGAGAGGTGCCCGGTGAACAGGTCGAAGGCGTCTACCTCGGCGCCCAGCTCCCGCTCGACGGCCTGGAGCAGCGCGGTGCCGACTCCCCGGCCCTGCTGGTCGGGGGCCACCACGAGCCGCCCGATGATGCCGGCGCGGTCGGCGAGCTGCCCGCGCACCGCGCCGACGATGCGGTCACCGGCGAGCGCCTTCAGGACGGTCGCGCTCGCGATCGTCGCGCGCATCCGGTCCAGCGACTCCACCAGGGGGCCGATGAACGGGTCACCGTACAGCTGCGCCTCGCTCACGTAGGCCGCCCGCTGGAGCGTGAGGATCTCCCCGGCGTCCTCGGGCCCGGCCCGCTCGATCCGCGTCACCCGCCCACTGTAGGGGCAGGAGCACAACACGAAGAGGGCCCCACCGAAGTGGGACCCTCTCAGTGAACGGAACTCAGAGCGTCAGCTCTGGCCACCCGCGAGCTTCTCGCGAAGCGCGGCCAGGGCCTCGTCGGAGGCCAGGGCGCCCGCGGCCGGAGCCGAGCCGCCGGTGGACGACGAGGACGGAGGAGTCTCACCGGAGTAGGTGGACGGGCCTGCGGCCTCCGCCTCCTCCGCGCGAGCCTTCTCGACCTGCGACTTGTGGGCCTCGAAGCGGGTCTGGGCCTCGGCGTACTGCCGCTCCCACTCCTCGCGCTGCTTCTCGAAGCCCTCGAGCCACTCGCCCGTCTCGGGGTCGAACCCGTCGGGGTAGATGTAGTTGCCCTGCTCGTCGTAGGTCGCCGCCATGCCGTACAGCGTGGGGTCGAACTCGACGTCGGCACCGATCGCGCCCTCGTTCGCCTGCTTCAGCGACAGCGAGATGCGACGGCGGTCGAGGTCGATGTCGATGATCTTCACGAAGATCTCGTCGCCGACCTGGACGACCTGCTCCGGGATCTCCACGTGGCGCTCGGCCAGCTCGGAGATGTGGACCAGGCCCTCGATGCCCTCCTCGACGCGGACGAACGCACCGAACGGCACCAGCTTGGTGACGCGCCCGGGAACGACCTGCCCGATCTGGTGGGTGCGGGCGAACTGCTGCCAGGGGTCCTCCTGCGTCGCCTTGAGCGACAGGGAGACCCGCTCGCGCTCCATGTCCACGTCGAGAACCTCGACGGTGACCTCCTGGCCCACTTCGACGACCTCGGAGGGGTGGTCGATGTGCTTCCAGGAAAGCTCGGAGACGTGCACGAGACCGTCGACGCCGCCGAGGTCCACGAACGCACCGAAGTTGACGATCGAGGAGACGACGCCCTTGCGGACCTGGCCCTTCTGCAGGGTGTTGAGGAAGGTCTGGCGGACCTCGGACTGGGTCTGCTCGAGCCAGGCGCGCCGGGAGAGAACCACGTTGTTGCGGTTCTTGTCCAGCTCTATGATCTTCGCCTCGAGCTCCCGGCCGACATACGGCTGAAGGTCGCGAACGCGCCGCATCTCGACCAGCGAAGCCGGAAGGAAGCCGCGCAGGCCGATGTCGAGGATGAGACCACCCTTGACGACCTCGATGACCGTGCCGGTGACGATGCCGTCCTCGTCCTTGATCTTCTCGATCGTGCCCCAGGCGCGCTCGTACTGCGCGCGCTTCTTGGAGAGGATCAGCCGGCCTTCCTTGTCCTCCTTCTGGAGGACCAGGGCCTCGACGTGCTCGCCGACCTCGACGACCTCGGCTGGGTCGACATCGTGCTTGATCGAGAGCTCGCGCGAGGGGATGACACCCTCGGTCTTGTAGCCGATGTCGAGCAAGACCTCGTCTCGATCGACCTTGACGACGGTGCCTTCGACGATGTCGCCGTCGTTGAAGTACTTGATGGTCTCGTCGATCGCGGCGAGGAAGGCCTCCTCGGAACCGATGTCGTTGACCGCTACCTGCGGGGTGCTCGAGGTGGCCTCAGTGCTGCTCGTCATGTGTGGAATTGCTCCGAACGCGGACAGATGTCGATGTGGCGGACGCGCGGCAGGCCTCTTTATCGCTCAAGCCGAGGATGGTCGGGATGACCCTTGGTCGACATGACCGAGCGCGAGCCCGCTCCGTCCGAGGCGCACGCGAGCCCACAGCGCAGCGATCAGCATATGAGAGTACGCGGGCGTGGTCAATCCGGCGCTCACCCGCACAACCCCGGAAGCCTTCAATAGGTGATCAACACCCCGTCGAGCTTTGCCAGGATCTTACCGCGAAATCGACTGGGGATGGAGACGTGTGACGGGTCCCCGTCCGAGGTGTATCGCCTATCAGGGTGCTTACGGAGCCACTCCAGCCAGTACTGCGAGCACCATTTCCGGCACTCCCCTTTTTTACCGTTCGACTGGATCCGCGGGACGTTGTACCGGTCGAAGTCCTTCGCGTAGGGCGAAATCGCGGGCTCGGCCCCGGCGAGGAAAACGGCGTCGAAATGATACGAGGTGCCGTCCCACTTCCCGTCGCGCGCGTTCGACCGCTTCTTGGGCCTGCTGCCGTACGGCAGGGCGAACGTCGCCGACCGGGGGGCGCCGAGCCGCTCCAGCAGCCGCTGCTGGCGCACGATCGACTCGGCGATCTTCTTCTTGGTCAGCCGGTAGAGGTCCGGATGGCCGAAGGTGTGGTTGGCGACCTCGAACCCGTGCTCGACCAGCCACGCCACGGCCGCCGCCTGCCGGGCGGTGTCGCGGAGCCCGAAGGGGTTGGCGTTGATCCAGAACGTCGCCACCGGGCGGAAGCCCGGGTGCCTGCTGGCGACGTCGTAGATGATCCGGACGACGGTGTCCTTTTTCGGCATGCCGTCGGTGTCGAGGGCGAAGTGCGAAGGATGGCCGTCGTCGAAGGTCAGCACGACCGGATGGGCGCCTGCCGGGATGTCGATGGCGCCCGCCACGAACTCGGCCGCGGTGATCGGCACGTAGCCGTCCTTGGCGAGCTTCTCCAGCTCCCCCCGGAGCTGCGAGGGGGTGCGGTCGATGGAGGCCAGCCGCTTCTTCATGATCCGGTGGTACATCAGCACCGGGACCATGCCCGCCTCGTTGGCCCCGACGTTCCTGGCCGACTCGGCCGTCGCCGTCACCGGAGGCGGCGCGGGCACCTCGGGCAGCGCGGTCTTCGGGGCAGGCTTCGCGGTGTGCTCGACGTTCGCGCCGTCGTGCCCGAGGGGCAGGACCAGCAGCGCCACGACGGCAACGATCATGACACCGATGTTCACGATGCCGATGACGTGTGTCAGGCCGGGTGTGCTGCGCACAAGTGGTCTCCTGGATCGGCGGCAGGTCGATTTTCGCCCTGGGATGGCCCATTCGGCCGCGTCCCGAGCCGCGTACACACCTATCATGTGTTGAAATTTGATCGTGAACTGGAGCCTGCGCGCCTGTGGCCGGCATGGCCATGTGACCTACGCCCCCACCGAGGAGGCGCTGCGGCGGCGCCTGCGTGCCGACACGGCCCTTGGAGAGGCCTGGCGCTGCCTGCGCTGCGGGGACTTCGCGCTCGGCGCGCCGCACGGCTCCGGCCCCGCGGAGGACGCTCCCATCGTGCTGCGCGGCAGGGCGCTGCGCGACGCCACGATCCTGCGGCTGCTCGCGGTGTTCCGGTGGGGCAAGGGGCTGCTGGTGCTGGCGGCGGCGTTCGGCATCTGGCGGTTCCGCGCCCATCAGGACGCGATCAGCAGGGCCTTCAACGAGGACGTGCCGCTGCTCCAGCCACTGGCCGACAAGCTCGGGTGGAACCTCGAGGAGTCGGGCGTGGTGCACACGCTGCGCACGGTCATCGGCGCGGAGACCAGGACCCTGACGTGGATCGTGCTCGGCCTGCTGGTCTTCGGGGCCCTGCTCATGACCGAGGGCGTCGGGCTGTGGCTGCTGCGGCGCTGGGGTGAGTACTTCGCGGTGGTCGCGACGTCGCTCTTCGTGCCGGTCGAGATCTACGAGATCGTGGAGAAGGTCACCTGGCTGCGCATCGTGATCCTGCTGATCAACCTCGCCGCCGTGCTGTACATCCTGCTGTCGAAGCGGCTGTTCGGGCTGCGGGGCGGGCATGCGGCGCACGAGGCCGAGCGGCACGAGACCAGCCTCCTGGAGGTCGAGACGGCCGCCCTTGAGACCTCACGCCCGGGACGCCACCACACCGCCACGGCCACCACCGACTGACCGGCCCGCCCCCGGGCCGTCACCACACCGCCACGACCACCACCGGCCGACCAGCCCGCCCCCGGGACGCCACCACACCGCCACGACCACCACCGGCCGACCGGCCCGCCCCCGGGATGTCGCCACCCCGCGACGGCCATCACCGGCCGCCCCCGGCGCGGGGGGCGGTGGCACGGCCTCAGTGGCCGGCGTCCTGCCAGGTGCGGCCGACGCCCACGGAGACGTCCAGGGGGACGCGCAGCTCGTACGCGGCGCACATCTGGGCCACGACCAGCTCGCGCAGCGGCTCCAGCTCGCCGGGGGCCACCTCGAAGACGAGCTCGTCGTGGACCTGAAGCAGCATGCGGGAGCGCAGCTCGCGCTCGCGCAGCGCCCGCTGGACGTTGAGCATCGCGACCTTGATGATGTCGGCCGCCGAGCCCTGGATGGGGGCGTTGAGCGCCATGCGCTCGGCCATCTCGCGGCGCTGGCGGTTGTCGCTGGTCAGGTCGGGCAGGTAGCGGCGGCGGCCGAGAATGGTCTCGGTGTAGCCGTCCTGCCGGGCCTGCGCGACGATGGTCGCGAGGTAGTCGCGGACGCCGCCGAACTCCTGGAAGTACTCGTCCTTGAGCGCGCGGGCCTCGGCGACGGGGATGCCGAGCTGGCCGGAGAGCCCGAAGTCGGACAGGCCGTACGCCAGGCCGTAGTTCATCGCCTTGATGCGTGCCCGCAGCTCGCCGTCGACCTGCTCGGGCGGGAGGTCGAACACCCGGGCGGCGGTCGCCTGGTGGAAGTCGTGCCCGGACTCGAACGCCGCGATCAGCGCCTCGTCGCGGGACAGGTGGGCCATGATGCGCAGCTCGATCTGGCTGTAGTCGGCGGTCAGCAGGCTCTCGTAGGCCTCGCCCACCATGAAGCCCTGCCGGATGCGGCGGCCCTCGGCGGTGCGGATGGGGATGTTCTGGAGGTTGGGCTTCTCGGAGGACAGGCGCCCGGTCGCCGCGATGATCTGGTTGTAGGTGGTGTGGATGCGCCCGTCGTCGCCGATCTCCTTGATCAGGCCCTCGACGGTGGTGCGCAGCCTGGTCTGGTCGCGGTGGCGCAGCAGGATCGTCGGCAGCTCGTTGTCGGTCTGCGTGGCGAGCGTCGCCAGGGCGTCGGCGTCGGTGGTGTAGCCGGTCTTGATCTTCTTGGTCTTCGGCAGCCCGAGCTTGACGAACAGGATCTCCTGGAGCTGCTTGGGCGAGCCCAGGTTGAACTGCTCGCCGACGACCCGATGGGCCTCCTCGACGGCCTGTTTCACCGCGGCGCCGAACTCCACCTCAAGGCCGGCGAAGTAGCCGTGGTCGGCGGCGATGCCGTCGCGCTCGAGCTCGGCGAGCACGCGCACCAGCGGGAGCTCGACCTCGCGCATCAGCCGGATGCCGCCCCGGGGCTCCAAGTGGGCCTCAAGGGCGTCGGCGAGCTCCAGCACGGCCTGGGCGCGGATGCCGAGCTCCTGGCCCTCGTCGTCGCCGGGGTCGTCGAACAGGGCGGCCTGGCCGTTCGTCTCGGTCTCGGCGCGCAGCTCGCGGTGGAGGTAGCGCAGCACGAGGTCGTCGAGGGGGAAGGACCGCTGCCCCGGCATCGCCAGATAGGCCGCCAGAGCCGTGTCACAGGTGAGCCCCTTGAGGTCGAGCCCCTGGGCCCACAGGGCCAGCAGCGGGCCCTTGGCGTCGTGCAGGGCCTTCGGCCTGGACTCGTCGGCGAGCCACCGGCTGAGCGCGCCCTCGTCGGCGGGGCTGAGGCCCACCAGGTCGATGAAGGCCGCGCGCCTGACCCCCTCGGCGTCGGCGGGGGCGGCGACGGCGATGCCGTCGAGCCTGCCCGTGCCACTGCCGTGGGTGCCCTTGACCGCCAGGCCGGCCCTGCCCTCGGGCATGGCGGCGAGCCACGGCTCGACCTCGTCGGGGCCGAGGGTCACGACCTCGACCTCGAACCCCTCCTCGGCCTCGGGCTCGGCGGTGCCGATGCTCTGGTAGAGCCGGTCGCGCAGCACGCGGAACTGCAGGGTGTCGAAGAGCTTGTGGATCTCGTCGCGGTCCCACTTGCCCATCTTGAGCTCGGCGACGTCGGCGTCGAGCGGCACGTCGCGCCGGAGCTCGGTGAGCTGGCGGTTGTGGATCACCTGGCCGAGGTGCTCGCGGAGCTTGTCGCCGACCTTGCCCTTCACCTCGTCGACCCGGGCGACCAGCTCGGTGAGCGAGCCGAACTCCTTGACCCACTTGGCGGCGGTCTTCTCGCCCACGCTCGGGATGTTGGGGAGGTTGTCGCTGGGGTCGCCGCGCAGGGCGGCGAAGTCGGGATACTGCTCGGGGGTCAGGCCGTACTTCTCGACGACGGCGGCGGGGTCGAAACGCGTCATGTCGCTGATGCCGCGGCGCGTCATCAGCAGCGTGATGCGGTCGTTCACGAGCTGGAGGGCGTCGCGGTCGCCGGT
The DNA here is from genome assembly GCF_049674955.1 of Sphaerisporangium viridialbum. GTDB lineage: Bacteria > Actinomycetota > Actinomycetes > Streptosporangiales > Streptosporangiaceae > Sphaerisporangium > Sphaerisporangium viridialbum. The sequence continues at coordinate 6,713,328 of NZ_CP187232.1, forward strand.
GACGATCAGCACGTCCATCTCCTGCCGGGCGGCCCGGTCGGCGAGCGTGGCGATCAGGTCGTCGGCCTCGAAGCCCGCGAGCGAGAGGTAGGGCACGCGGAGCGCGTCGAGCACCTCGAAGATCAGGCTGACCTGGCCGCGGAAGTCCTCAGGGGTCTCCTGGCGATTGGCTTTGTACTGCTCGTACGCCTCGTGGCGGAAGGTGGGCTCCGACCGGTCGAAGCAGACGACCACGTGACTCGGCCGCTCGTCACGAAGGACGTTGATCAGCATCGAGGTGAAGCCGTACACCGCCTCGGTGTGCTGGCCGTCGGTCGTGGTGAGGTTCGCGTCCTTCAACGCGTAGAACGCGCGGTACGCGAGCGAGTGCCCGTCCAGGAGAAGCAGGCGGTCGCGTGCGGGGGTCGGTTCCTTCTTCGGCACACCCGCAGCCTAGTCTCCATGTACGACAGAACACCCCGCGCTGTGCAACTGGAGGCGTCCCCTTGACCATGGCGAACCCCGAGGATCTTCCCCGCCTCGAAACGTTGGGCGGCGACTACAAGGGCACCCTGATCGCCACCATGGGCATCGAGTTCATCGAGGTCACGGCCGAACGGGTCGTGGCCAGGATGCCGGTCGCGGGCAACACCCAGCCGTACGGCATTCTCCACGGAGGCGCCTCCTGCGTGCTCGCCGAGACCATCGGGTCCACCGGCGCGGCCCTGCAGGCCGGTGAGGGCCGGCAGGCGGTCGGCATCGAGATCAACGCCACCCACCACCGGTCGGTGACCTCGGGTCACGTCACCGGCGTCGCCACCCGCGTGCACGGCGGCCGCAGCCTCGCGACGTACGACATCGAGATCACCGACGAGGAGGGCCGCCGCGTCTGCACCTCGCGACTCACCTGCATGCTTCGTGACGCCACGTGATTTTTGGTCTTTATCGGACCACGATTTGCGACTCTCTTTGCACGTGGGCCTCATAGCTCGCTAGCGTGGTGACGCCAGAGCCCGTGGGTGGTCGAGTAGACAACGTGTGCGGCCGGGGAAGCCCTACATGGCCCCAAAGATCACCCGCGGGCTCGCTTTGCCTTCCAGCCCCTGAAACGGCCCGATCCCCGCGGGCCAGGGGCCGGCGGGGATCGGTGCGCGACTTCAGACCGCCGGCGGCGAGGCGGCCGAGGCCTCGTCCTCCCCGGGCGTGCCGTCTTCCTCCGTGTGGGTCGGGTCCAGCACCCTCTTGAGGAACGTGCGCGTGCGTGCGTGCTGCGGGTCGCCGATCACCTGGTCCGGCGGGCCCTCCTCGACGATCACCCCGCCGTCCATGAACACCACGCGGTCGGCCACCTCCCGCGCGAAGCTCATCTCGTGGGTGACCACCAGCATCGTCATGCCGTCGCGCGCGAGCTTGCGCATGACCGACAGCACGTCGCCCACCAGCTCGGGGTCGAGCGCGGAGGTGGGCTCGTCGAACAGCATGAGCGCCGGGTCCATGGCGAGGGCCCGGGCGATCGCGACCCGCTGCTGCTGGCCGCCGGAGAGCTGCGGCGGGAAGGCGTCGCACTTGGCACCGACGCCGACCTTTTCGAGGTTCTCGCGCGCGATGCGCTCGGCCTCGGCCTTGCCCCGCTTGAGCACCCGACGCTGGGCGATCATGACGTTCTGCAGCACCGACATGTGCGGGAACAGGTTGAACGACTGGAAGACCATGCCGAGCCTGCGCCGCGCCGCGTCGATGTCGACGTCCGGATCGGTCAGCTCGACGCCGCCCACGGTCACGCTGCCCTTGCTGGGCTCTTCGAGCAGGTTGACGCAGCGAAGCAGCGTCGACTTGCCCGATCCCGAGGGGCCGATGACACAGACGACCTGGCCCTCGTCGACGGTGAAGTCGATGCCCTTGAGCACCTCCAGGTCGCCGAACGACTTGTGCAGGTCCTTGATCTCGACCGCGTGCGTCACCGGGGTCACCGTCCCTTCGCCTGACGGTTTTCGAGGCGTCCCGCGAGGTAGCCGAGCGGGATCGTGACGAGCAGGTACGTCAGGCCGACCACCAGGATCGGGGTGGCGTTGCTGGTCGTCGAGGCGAGGTCGTTGCCGAACTTCGTCAGCTCGACGTACTCGCCGCTCACGCCGAGGAACAGCACCAGCGAGGAGTCCTTGAGCAGCGACACGAACTGGTTGGTCGTCGGCGGGATGACGATGCGGATGGCCTGCGGGATGACCACCGAGATCATCGCCCGCGAGTGCGACATGCCGAGCGACCGCGCCGCCTCGCTCTGCCCCTTCGGGACGGCCTGCAGGCCCGCCCGGAGTGTCTCCGCCATGTACGCCGAGCTGACGATCGTCAGGCCGAGGACGCCCTGCCCGTACGTCCCTCCCGGGATCTGGAACCCGGAGAGCGCCAGCGGCAGGAAGAGGATGAACAGGAAGATCAGCAGCGCCGGAAGCCCGCGGAAGATCTCGATGTAGATGGTCGCGATCCAGCGGTACGGCCGTACGGACGACATCCGCATCAGAGCCAGCAGGAGGCCGCCGATCGATCCGAGAACGAAGCCGCCGACGGTGTAGATGATCGTGTTCTTGAGCGCGACCGTGAACACGTCGGGGAGCGCCTGCTTCGCCACGTCCATCTTGGTGAAGTTCTCGGCGAGCCCCTGCCAGTTGGTCAGGAGGACGACGACGACGAGCGCTGCCACCAGGATGACGTACTGGATGGCCCGGCTGATGCGCTGCCGCTTACGAGGGCTGAGCCTGGCCCTGCCGGGCGACTGCCCGGCAGGACCGGCGGGCCCGGCCGTCATGGGCTGATCGGTCATGGATCAGGTTCCGAGCTCGCCGGGCTTCTTGCCGAACCACTTGACGTAGATCTGCTCGTACGTGCCGTCGGTCTTGGCCTTGGCGATCTCCTCGTTGAGCACCTTGACCAGCGCGTCGTTGCCCTTCTTCAGGCCGATGCCGTACTGCTCACCGGTGTCGAGGCTCGCGATCAGCTCGAACTTGCTCGCGATCTCGGGCTTCTTCAGCCAGGTCAGCACGACGGGAAGGTCCTGGACGATCACGTCGGCCTGCCCGGACTGGAGGCCGAGCAGCTCCTTCGGGGAGTCCGCGAACTCGGTGGGGTTGAAACCCTTGCCCTTGACGTAGTCGAGGCCGGTCGTCGAGGCCTGCGCGCCGAGCTTGAGCCCCTTGGCCTTCACGTCGTCGAGCGACTTGGCGCCGGTGCCCTTCTTCGCGAGCAGCGCCTGCGTTGCGTCGAAATACGGGTCGGAGAAGAGGAGGTTCTTCTGCCGCTCAGGGGTGATCGTCATGCCCGCCGCGGCGACGTCGCACTTGCCGGCGTTCAGGGCCGCACCACTCTTGATCACCGCGAAGTCGATGTCCACGATGTCCTGTGTCACACCGAGCTTCTTGGCGGCGAGGTCGACGATGTCGACGTCGAACCCGACGGTCTTGTCACCCTCCTTGAACTGGAAGGGCTCATAGGGCAGGTTCGTGCACGTCGTCAGCTTGCCCGGGTGGATCAACTTGATCTCCGAGGCCGAGGCACTGCCGGCCGGGGCACTGGAGCTGGTCGCACTCGTATCCGATCCGCCACCGCAGGCGGAGAGAAGGAACGCGGCGCTGACGGCCAGCGCCCCGATCGAGGTCATACGGCGACGATTGGGCCAAAAGACCACAACGTCCTCCTCTTTAGCTGTATGTCGGAGTTAAGTTAAGTTACCGTAACCTTGGCCATGGTCCCGCACCTGGTCACCAGGGGTATTACCGGAATGAAACGATCGCACAACAGCTGCCGCATCCTGGCACTCCGGGCTGCGCCGCGCGTTATCGTGCGATCGTGCGAGCACCCCTTGTCGTGCTGGGCTTCACGGCTTTCGCCGCCATCTCGCTCTCCGGCTGTTCCGGCGGGCCCGCCAAGGCCACCCCGAGCCCTTCGCCCACGTACGTGATCCCCGCCGAGGCCGCGCGCCCCGACGAGACCGTGATCACGGCGAAGCCGGTGGTCGACGGCCAGATGCGGTTCCGCGTCCTCGGATTTCGCGACGGCATGCCGAGCATCTTCGGCAGCCACGCCGAGTGGAACGCCAAGGGCCAGTACGTCCGCGTGCGCGTCCTCATCGAGAGCACCGACCGCACCAACCAGAGGTTCGACGCCAAGCAGCAGCTGCTGGTGGCGTCCGACGGGCGCACCTTCCCCATCGACGACGCCGCCCAGACCACCAAGCGGCAGCCAGGCGAGCTGCCCGTCGGCAGCTTCGTCCGGATGGAGTTCGACCTCTGGTACGACGTGCCCAAGGACGTCAGGGTGACCAAGATCAGATTCTTCGCCGATCCGCCCCTGGGTGCCATCGGTCCCTCCAAAGGCGTCGACGTCCCGCTGCGCTGACCCGCCGGAGCGACGGGCCGGCTTCGGGAGAAGCGGCCCGGCCGGGATCCGAGCCCCGGCCGGGTGAATGCTCGACACCTCCCGGCGCTCAGTGCGCGCCGAGCTCCCCTCCGAGGTACGCCTCGCGCACCTGGGGGTCGTTGAGGAGGTCTGCCGCCGGGGCGGACTTCACCACCTTGCCGGTCTCCAGCACGTACGCCCGGTGGGCGAGCTGGAGGGCCTGCTGGGCGTTCTGCTCCACCAGCAGCACGGTGGTCCCCCGGTTGTTGATCTCCTTGATGATCGAGAAGATCTGGGCGACCAGAAGCGGCGCGAGGCCCATCGAGGGCTCGTCGAGCAGCAGCACCTTCGGCTTGCTCATCAGCGCCCGGCCGATGGCCACCATCTGCTGCTCACCGCCCGACATCGTGCCGCCGGCCTGGTTCTTGCGCTCGGCCAGCCTCGGGAACAGCTCGAAGACCTCGTCGAGGTCCTTGGTGAGGTCGCCCTTGCGGGTGTAGGCGCCCATCAGAAGGTTCTCTGTGACGGTCATGCCGGGGAAGACGCCACGGCCCTCGGGGGACTGGCCGATGCCGGCCATCACCCGCCGGTGCCCGGGGAGCTTGCTGATGTCCTTGCCGTCGAAGACGACGGTGCCGGACGTCAGCGGCCGAAGACCGGAGATGGTCTTCATGGTCGTGGTCTTGCCCGCCCCGTTGGCCCCGATGAGGGTGACGATCTCACCCTCGTCGACCTCCAGCGAGACGCCCTTGATGGCCTCGATCTTGCCGTAGTGGACGTGGATGTCCTTGATCTCAAGAAGCATCTGCGGGAGCCCCCAAGTACGCCTCGATGACCCTCGGGTCGTTCTGCACCTCTGCGGGGAGACCGTCGGCGATCTTCTGACCGAAGTCGAGCACCGAGATGCGGTCGCTGATGCCCATGACCAGCGCCATGTCGTGCTCGATCAGCAGGACCGTGCGCCCGGCGTCGCGGATCTTGCGGATCAGGCCCTGGAGGGACTCCTTCTCCGCGGGGTTCATGCCCGCCGCCGGCTCGTCCAGCAGGAGGAGCTTGGGCTTGGTGGCGAGCGCGCGCGCGATCTCCAGCCGCCGCTGGTCACCGTAGGGGAGGTTCTTGGCCGTCTCCTCGGCGCGGTGGCCGATGCCCACGAACTCCAGGAGCTCGCGGGCCAGCGCCTTGCCGTCACGCTCCTCGTTGCGGTGCCACGGCAGGCCGAGCGCCGTGCTGAACATGCCGGCGCGGTGGTGGGCGTCGGCTCCCACCATGACGTTCTCCATCGCGGACATGTTGTGGAACAGCCGGATGTTCTGGAACGTGCGTGCGACGCCCCGCTTGGTGACCTTGAACCGCTTCATGCCGTCGATGCGGTCGCCGTCGAACAGCACCTGGCCGGACGTCGGGCGGTAGACGCCGGTGACGACGTTGAACACCGTCGTCTTGCCCGCGCCATTCGGCCCGATGAGAGCGAAGATCTCGCCCTCGTTGATCGTCAGCTCGACCTCGCGCAGCGCGACGACGCCGCCGAACTGCATCTTGACCTTCTGCAGCTGCAGAAGCGGACGCGGATCGCTCATTTGGCTGCTCCCTCGGCTGCGGGCTGGGACTCCGGACCCGGAACCTCGGCGCCCAAGCTGCCCATGCCTCCCGTGCCCTCGGCGAGCTCCGCTTTTCGGCGGCGCGACGGCAGCAGGCCCTCCGGCCGGAAGATCATCAGGGCGACCAGCGCGGCGCCGAACACCATGGTGCGGTACTCCGACAGGCCGCGGAACCGCTCGGGCAGCCAGGCGACGAGGAACGCGCCCAGGATGACGCCCGGGATGTTGCCGGAACCGCCGAGCACGACCGCCGCGAGGATGGTGGCGGACAGCATGAACAGGAAGTCGTTCGGGTTGATCGAGATCGTCTTGCCGGCCCAGACGACTCCCATGGCCCCGCCGATCGAGGCGCCGATCGCGAAGGCCAGGAGCTTGAACTTGAAGGTCGGCACGCCCATGACCTCGGCGGCGTCCTCGTCCTCGCGGATGGCCGCCCACGCGCGCCCGACCCGGCTCTTCTCCCACCGCTTCACGAAGATGATGATCGCGGTGGCGACCACGACCAGCAGGTAGTAGTAGGGCCGAGGGTCCAGCACGCCGTAGTGGAAGATCTGGACCCCGAAGACCTCGATGCCGTCGATGCTCGGCGGGTGCGGGATGCCCGCGATGCCGCGGGGGCCGCCGATGGCGTCGGTGTTCTCGGCCGTCTGGCGGACGATCTCTCCGAAGCCGAGCGTGACGATCGCCAGGTAGTCACCGCGAAGGCGCAGCGTCGGCCCGCCGAGCACCACGCCCGACAGCGCCGACAGCAGGACGCCGACGATCAGGATCTCCCAGAAGTTCAGGCCGAGCCTGGTGCCGAGCAGCGCCATGGAGTAGCCGCCGATGGCGAAGAACGCGACGAACCCGAGGTCGAGCAGACCGGCCTGGCCCACGACCACGTTGAGGCCGATCGCGAGGACCACGTACGTCCCGATGGGGAAGAACAGGACGCTGGCCCAGTCGCTGTAGGGCGACATGAAGTGGCCGAAGGACTCCGAGGGCAGCAGCAGCGCGATCACGAACAGCGCGACGTAGATGACCCAGCGCTGCCACACGGGGGCGCTCGCCCACCGGTCGCGGATGCCGTCGAGGAAGGCCGAGAAGGCGTTCCTGCGGGTGGTGATCGTGGAGTTCGTGCTCATGCGCGTGCCTGCTGGAGTGATTCACCGAGGATGCCGGTGGGCCGGAACATCAGGACCAGGACGAGAACCGTGAACGCGATGACATCCTTCCATCCCGAGCCGAAGACGGCGGCACCGTAGTTCTCGATGAGACCGAGGAACAGGCCGCCGACCAGCGCTCCGCGTAGGTTGCCGATGCCCCCGAGCACCGCGGCCGTGAAGGCCTTGATGCCGAGCAGGAAGCCGATGGAGAACTTGGTGACCTCGAACTGGAGCACGAACAGCGCGCCCGCGATGCCCGCCATGAGGCCACCGATGAGGAACGTCATCCGCACGATCTTGTCGATGTCCACGCCCATGAGGACCGCGGTCTGCGGGTCCTGGGAGGTCGCGCGGATGCCGCGCCCGATCTTCGTGCGGTTCACCAGCAGGTCCAGCAGGACCATCATGCCGATCGCCGCCACGAAGATCAGGACCTGGTCGACCCGGATCTGCGCGCCGCCGATCGTGAAGAGCGTGTCCTTCTGCATGATGCGGGCCACACCCATCTGGTTGCGGCCCTGCTGCGGACGGTTGAACACGTGCGGGATGATCACCAGGGCGAAGAGCTCCTGGAGGAAGAGAGAGGCGCCGATGGCCGAGATGAGCGCGGCCAGGCGGGATGCGCCGCGCTTTCGCAACGGGCGGTAGGCGATACGTTCGAGCAGCATGGCGGAGCCCGCGGAGGCGAAGCCTCCGACGAGCACCATCAGGAGCAGGCCGCCGACGAGGGCGAGCCCGGTCAGCGGCTGGGTGATGCCGAGGGTCATCACCACGAACGCCGACGCCATGGTGCCGATCATGAACACTTCGGAGTGCGCGAAGTTGATGAGGCGCAACACGCCGTAGACCATCGTGTAGCCGAGGGCGACGAGGCCGTAGATCGAGCCCAGGATGAGGCCGTCGATCGTGTACGGCCAGAAGGAGCCGAGGAGGTTATCGAACACTGGGTGGTTTCGCTTTCAGGGAAGCCTGCAGGCGACAACGGGCGGGGGCGGGATCGCCGCGGCGTTCCCGCCCCCTCACTACTGTGACTATCGTCCGTCAGCCGAGCTTGGCCGTCGTCGTGTCGCCGAGCAGGCCGATCTGGCCGTCCTTGACTTCGTACATGTAGATCGACTTCGCGGAGGGCTCACCGTTCGGGTCGAACTTGATGTGCTTGGAGATGCCGTCGAAGTCCGACTTGCCGACCGCCTCGTTGATCGCGTCGGCCGTGGTCGCCCCGGCCCCGATCGCCTTGGTGAACGTCGTCATGGCGTCGTAGCCCTCGGTGGCGTAGATCAGCGGGTCGGCGCCGAACTTCGCCTTGTAGTCCGTGGCGAACTTCTTGACCTTCTCGTCGGTCTCCGCGGCGGTCGGGATGCGGCAGGGGCAGCCGATGAGCGCGCCCTCGGCCTGCGGAGCTCCGGCGCTCTCGATGATGCCCTTGTCGAGCGAGCCGTCGGCCGAGAAGAACTTGGCCGTGACGCCCTTGTCCCTGAGCTGCTTGAGCAGCTTGCCCGCGGCGGCGTAGTAGCCACCGAAGAAGAGGGCGTCCGGCTTGGCCGACGCCACCTTGTTGACCGTCGAGGAGTAGTCGGCGGCGTTCGGGTCGAGAGCGTCGTCGGTGACCGTGGCGCTCTTGGCCTTGAGCTGGGTGCGGACCGCGTCACCGAGGCCCTTGCCGTACTCGGACTTGTCGTCGACGACGAAGACGTTCTTGGCCGCCGCGGCGCCCACGATGAAGTCGGCGATGGCCGGGCCCTGGACACCGTCGTTCGGGACGACACGGTGCCAGTACTTCCAGCCGTTCTCGGCCAGGGCGACGGCGGTGGCCGAGGCGGAGATGCTGGGGATCTTCGCCTCTTCGAGCAACGGGCCGACCTGCTTGGACTCGCCGGAGAAGGCGGGGCCGACGAGCGCGACGACCTTGTCCGTCTTGATCGCCTGCTGCGCCAGGCTCACGGCGGTGGTGGGGTCCGCCTTGCTGTCGTACTTGATCATCTCAATCTTGACCTTGGGGTTGGTCGCGTTGTACTCGTCGACAGCAAGCTGGGCGCCGTTACTCGGCGGGATGACGATCCCGGAGTTCTCACCCGACAGGTCGCCCATAAAGCCGATCTTCAGCGTGGTCGGCGCGGCGGAGTCGCCACCCTCCGACGACGACCCTGAGTCACTGCCACAAGCAGCGAGACCAACGGTAAGTGCCACACCGACGGCGAGCACGCCCCCGAGGCGAGCAATCTTGGGCCGCAAGGTTGCCTTCCTTTCGCCTGATCCACGTAGGGATCGGGTCCACAGAACCACCCTGGCGGTCTGGCCAGGGCTCGTTGACGGCATTACACCCAGCTCAAGTCACAGGTCGGTACAGAGTCACATCACGTTACCGCTTCGTTATCACACCGGTCCTCTTCGGCGATCGGCCGGAAAAGTAAAGGTCACATCGGCGGCGCCGTGTTTCACAAGATCGCCTGACCTGCCCTGACTGACCACTCCGGACAACGCCCTCAGGCTCCGACAGGACGGGACAGAGCGGCCCCTGACGCCCCATGTCAGGACTCCTCGGGGCCCTGCGCCTCCTGGACGACGGCCTGGGCGACCTGGCGCATGCTCATGCGGCGGTCCATCGAGGCCTTCTGGATCCAGCGGAACGCCTGGGGCTCGGTCCACCCGTGCTCGGCCATCAGCAGGCCCTTGGCACGCTCGACCAGCTTGCGGGTCTCAAGGCGCTCGCCGAGGGTGCTGACCTCGCGTTCCAGGGCGGCGATCTCCTCGTGGCGGCTCACGGCCATCTCGATCGCCGGCACCAAATCGGACTTAGTGAACGGTTTCACCAGATATGCCATGGCGCCCGCGTCCCGCGCCCGCTCAACAAGGTCGCGCTGGGAGAACGCGGTCAAAATCAGGCACGGCGCGACGCGCTCCGACACGATGCGCTCGGCCGCCGAGATGCCGTCGAGGATCGGCATCTTGACATCGAGGATCACCAGATCGGGCCGCTGCTCGAGGGCCAGCTTGACCGCCGACTCGCCGTCCCCGGCCTCGCCGACGACGGCATAGCCCTCCTCTTCCAGCATCTCCTTCAGGTCGAGACGGATCAGTGCCTCGTCTTCCGCGATCACCACTCGCCGCTGCGTACTCACGACCAAGAGAGTACCGATGTCCGCTAGATTAGGGACACGAGCACCTCGGCGCCCCGATAGACCAACGGCAGAGTCGATGGCCTCAAAATCCATACAGTGTGGGTTCGAATCCCACTCGGGGCACTGATCCGGCGAAACCGCGTGGCTGAGGCCGCGCGGTTTCCGCGCTTTCCGCCTCCCGCAGCGCGGGCAGCCAGAGGAACCACACGCGGCCGTCCAGGGTGACCAGGCGCCGCGAGACCCATCCCGCGACCTCCGGCTCGCCCACGTGGGTCACGTACGCGGACATCCCCCCGTCCGGCCAGGTCAGCGGCGTCCGGTGGAAGGCACGCAGGGCGCACCCCGCCTCGTAGGCGATGGGCAGGGTGCTCGCGGGGCCGCCGACGACACACGGGCCGCGCAACCCGGCCTGCCTCAGCGCTTGGGCTACGGCCCGCTCGGCCGCCCTGTAGACCTGCGAGCGCTCCACACGCCGTCCGAGTACCAGATGCTGCGTGGCGAGCTGGCCCGCCACCGCGACCACGACGAGCGCGGCGGGCAGCCGCCCGGACGAGGCGAGCCGCACCAGGAGCAGGGCCACGGGCAGGGCCAGCAGCGCGTAGGCGGGCAGCAGGAAGCGCGGCGCGCCGTACCCCACCAGGAACAGATACTGCGCCGCCAGGCCGGCCCCGGCCGCACAGGCCAGGCCGTACGGCCGCGCCACGCCGAGCCGGCGGGCCACGAGGAGCCCTCCGACGACGGCGAAGGGCAACGCCAGCCACCAGACCGCCAGGTAGGGGTACCGAACCGAGATCGTGCACGGGCGGCACAGCAGTGGCCCGTTGAGCGCGGCGAACTCGTGGACGAAGCCGAAGGTGGGCCGCAGCCGGCCCTGGATCCTGCTGGCCTCGGAGATCCGGTGCGCCAGGCCGCCGTACCGCACGAAGGCCTCGGCCACCCATGGAGCGAGGCCGAGCCCGAGCCCCCCGGCCAGGGCGCCGAGAACGGCCCTACGCCGCCATTCGCGCACGGTGAGCCAGGCGAGGCCCAGGGGCAGCACGAGCCCCACGGCGTCACCGGGCCGCAGCGCCGCGGCGGCGGCCACGCTCAGCGCGAGCCCCGCCAGCGGGTCACGGGCCCACCGCCGCGACCGGCCAGGACCGTGCTCACGGGCGGCACCATAACGGGGACCATCGCGGGCGGCGTCATCACGGGCGGCACCGTCGCGGGCGGCGTCATCGCGGGTGGCGTCATCGCGGGTGGCGAGCAGGAAGAGGCCGGTCGCCGCCACCGAGGCGTAGGCGACGTAGAGGTTCGGCATGACGGCGCCGCCGTAGTACTGCGCGACCCACAGCCCGCAGAACAGCAGCGCGGCCAGGGCGACGGTCGCCGAGCGGCCCCGGTGGGCCGGCACGCGCAGCCATGGCAGGTAGGCCAGGAAGAGCCCGCCGCTGGACAGCAGCGTCATCCAGACCCGCACGACCTGCGGCGAGGCGGACACGAACGCCGCCGGGGCTGCCAGCCACGTGATCCCGCGGGCGCGCGGAGCGGTGAAGAGGGCGTCCGGCAGGCGCGGGCTCACCTGGCTCAGGTAGACCAGCTCGTCCCATCCCCAGCGCAGCCCGGGACCGACGAAGACCAGTTGCGCCAGCCCGTACAGCACGGCCACCAGCGCCAGCGGGAGCGCCGGACGGCGGTACGCCACGGACGTCCAACCGGGAAACGGGCGGCCGGCCCCGGGCCGGCCGATCCTTCCCGCACGTCTCCCGGCCACCGTCATGGGGCCGATCAAACCCGGTGGCGTCCCCCGCGAACCACCGCACATGCGGCTCTTGGGGATCTCCCCACCGGACCTCTACCGAACGCGTGTACGGCCGCCACCGGGAGGCCCGGCGGCGGCCGTCAACGGCGCGTACGAAGGATCAGCTGCCGGAGACCAGCGAGCCGATCGTGTGGACGCGCAGCGCGTTGGTGGAGCCGTGGCTGCCGGGAGGCGAGCCGGCCACGATGACGACCTTGTCGCCCTTCTCGTAGCGGCCGACCGACAGCAGGGCCGACTCGACCTGGCGCACCATGTCGTCGGTGTGGTGCACGAACGGCACCTCGAAGGTCTCCACGCCCCAGGTGAGGGCCAGCTGGCCGCGCACCTCGGGAGCCGAGGTGAAGGCCAGCAGCGGGATCGGGGAGCGGTAGCGGGCGAGCCGGCGGGCGGTCTCCCCCGACATCGTGAAGGCGCACAGGGCCTTGGCACCGACGATCGCCCCGACCTCGGCCGCCGCGCGCGCGATCGCACCGCCGGTGGTCTCGGGGAGCCGGTCGAAGGTGTGCGTCGACTGGAGCGCCTCCTCCTCGGCGGCGGAGGCGATGCGGGCCATGGTCGCGACCGACTCGATGGGGTAGCTGCCGACCGAGGTCTCGCCGGAGAGCATGACGGCGTCGGCGCCGTCCATGACGGCGTAGGCGACGTCGGAGACCTCGGCGCGGGTGGGCCGCTGGGCGCTCATCATCGAGTCGAGCATCTGGGTGGCCACGATGACCGGGTGGGCCTTCTCCCTGGCGAGGTCGATGGCGCGCCGCTGCACGATCGGCACCTGCTCCAGCGGGAGCTCCACGCCGAGGTCGCCGCGGGCGACCATGATGCCGTCGAACGCGTCGACGATGGCCTCGAGGTGCTCCACGGCCTGGGGCTTCTCGATCTTGGCGAGGAGGGGGAGGTGGACGCCCTCCTCGTCCATGATGGCGCGGACGATGAGCGCGTCGTCGGGGCTGCGCACGAAGGAGAGGGCGATCATGTCGAAGCCCGTGCGGAGGGCCCAGCGCAGGTCCTCCTCGTCCTTCTCGGTGAGGGCGGGGGCCGAGACGGCGACGCCCGGGAGGTTGAGCCCCTTGTTGTCGGAGATCATGCCGCCGACGACGACCTTGGTGACGACGCGGGGGCCCTCCACTGCGGTGGCCTCAAGGACCAGGCGGCCGTCGTCGACGAGGATCGTGTCACCGGGGCGCACGTCGCCGGGCAGGCCCTCGTAGGTCGTGGAGACCAGGTCGCGGTCGCCGGGGACGTCCTCGGTGGTGATCGTGAAGACGTCGCCGAAGCCGAGGCGCACGGGGCCCTCGGCGAAACGGCCTACACGGATCTTGGGGCCCTGCAGGTCGGCGAGGACGCCGACCGCCATTCCCAGCTCGGCCGCGGCCTCCCTGACCCGGCCGTGGATCTCCTTGTGGAGCTCGTGGCTCCCGTGGCTGAGGTTGAACCGCGCCACGTTCATACCGGCGGCGATCAGCTCGCGCAGGCGCTCCGGAGAAGAGGTGGCGGGCCCCAGTGTGCAGACAATCTTCGCTCGACGACTCACAAGTCCTACCCTAATTGGTACAGACCACTTGATGATGACGAAGTTCACAGCGCCTGGCGAAATCCAGGTGACGTGAGCACGCCATCGGGCGACCCCGGGCACGTCGCCGCAGGTAGAACGATGCCTGAGACGCGAGCCACGACGAATGCGACCGGGCGCTCCAGGTCCATATTCGTGTGCGTGTGGCTTCCAGGATAGTTGTCGCGGGCCGGCGGGGCGGCCGCGTCGTGGAACCGGCCCTTGCCGTTAACCCCGCGTTCGTCCAGGCCCGTTCGCCTGCGTCGGCTAGGGCGGGGTCGCCGGGGATGTGGCGGCTGTTGGGGGCTCACTCTCGCTCGTGCCTCGTTGGGGACGGGGTTTTGTGAGCGTTTGCCTGGTTTGTAGTTAGCCCACCCGGCAGGGATGCCCTGGTGCCACCAGAACGGGGGCCAGGAGCGCCCACCCCATCCGCGGCGACCAGGCAGGCCACTGCTTGCTGGGGTGGGCAGCCCCGGGTGCCCCACCCAAATGGGTGCCGGGTGGGCCGTTTACGAGGTACCGGGTGGGCCGTTTACGAGGTACCGGGTGGGCCGTTTACGAGGTGCCTGGTGGGCCGTTTACGAGGTGCCTGGTGGGCCGTATGCAAAAGGATTTCAATGAGCGGGAAGGAAGGGGTGGGCGGGGCGCGGGGTGTGCCGGTGATGCGGTAGTGCTCGGTGGGTGGGCCGGAGATGGGGCCGGTGGCCGTGTCCTTCGGAGTTCTTCGCTTCCACGGTCGCGCCCGGCCCCCAGCCAAGCCGCCGCCCACGCCCACCCACCCCCCGCCATCCAGGGAGCCACTGCTCGGATGGGCAGCCCCGGTGCGCCACCCAAGTGGGTGCCGGGTGGGCTACAGCCACACGACCCGCCCCACACCCCACCCACCTCCCGCCATCCGGGGAGCCACTGCTCGGGTGGGCAGCCCCGGTGCACCACCCAAGTGGGTGCCGGGTGGGCTAACCAACAAACCAGGCAAACGCTCACAGAACCCCGTCCCCAACGAGGCGCGAGCAAGAGTGAGCCCCCAACAGCCGCCACACCCCCGGCGACCCCGCCCTAGCCGACGCCGGCCCCAGCCAAGCCGCCGCCCATACCCACCCACCCCCGCCATCCAGGGAGCCACTGCTCGGGTGGGCAGCCCCGGTGCACCACCCAAGTGGGTACCGGGCGGGCCAACTAACAAACCAGGCAAACGCTCACAAAACCCCGTCCCCAACGAGGCACGAGCGAGAGTGAGCCCCCAACAGCCGCCACACCCCCGGCGACACCGCGACCGTGGCCGACGCCCGGCCCCAGCCAAGCCGACGCCGACGCCGACGCCCACCCCCCGCCATCCAGGGAGCCACTGCTCGGGTGGGCAGCCCCAGTGCACCACCCAAGTGGGCGCCGGGCGGGCCAACTAACAAACCAGGCAAACGCTCACAGAACCCCGTCCCCAACGAGACGGGAGCGAGAGTGAGCCCCCAAAGGCCGGCACGACCTCGGGGGCCCGGAGGGGCGGCCGGGGTCAGCCCTTGGTGGTGGCGGCGCGGTAGGCGTCGACGAGGCCGTGCCCGTAGAAGCCGTTCTTGGACTTCGGACCGGCGCAGACGTGCGTCTCCTCGCTCACCGAGTAGGTGGTGGAGCCGGACGACGGGCACCCGGTCGGGGTGGCCGTGGCGTACAGCAGCTCCTCGACCCGCGCGGGGCTGAGGGTGAGGCCGCCCTTGCCCGGCTTGCCGAAGCGGCTGATCAGGATGGCGGCGACGCCCGTGGCGTGCGGCGAGGCCATCGAGGTGCCGGAGAGGTACTGGTAGTACGCGCACTTGCCCTGGTGGCACTCGCGGATCACCGAGGAGCTGGTGGGCTTGCCCGAGCTGTCGATCAGCTTCTGCTTGCGCAGCGCGCCCGTCGGCGCGGCGGCCAGGATCTCCCTGGCGGTCCCCTTCAGGGAGGTGCCGGCGTCGGCCGGGTCGCCGCCGGGGGCGGACAGGTCGGTCTGCTCGATGCCGTAGTCGGAGTACCAGGCCTTGTTCTTGCTGGGCCCGACGGCGGAGACCGAGATGACCCCGCGGGACTCGGCCGGCACGTTCAGGCAGGAGTTGTCGATCGAGCGCTCGCGCTCGCTGCCGACCGGGTAACCGGGGCTGTCCTTGTCGGTCGTGGGGTTGCCGAGGTCGGTGGAGCCGTTGCCGAGCGCGCTGATGAGCGTGACGCCGTGCTTGCGTGCGTAGTCGAGCGCGCGCTGGACGCCGGTGATGATGCCGGACTGCTGCAGCTGCTCGGCGCGGGAGTCGGCCGGGTTGCGGGCGCAGTTGAAGGTCCACGGGTCGACGAAGAAGCTCATGTTGACCACGTCGATGCCCGCGTCGCCCGCGTAGGTGAGGGCGTCGAGCACCGGCTTGAGGAAGAAGAACCCCGAGTCGGACCCGGCGCGGATGTTGACCAGCGACACGTTGGGCGCGACGCCCGCGACCCCGATGCCGTTGAGCGGCGAGCCGATCGTGCTGGCGACGTGCGTGCCGTGGCCGTCGTCGTCCACGTCGACCGGGTCCTTGCAGCCCTTGTACTCGCAGGGCCCGTCGAGCGTCTTGCCCTTGGAGTCCTTCGGGCGGTCGACCACGAAGTTGCGGCTGAGCGCCCTGTTGAAGTTGGGGGCGATGTCGGGGTGCTTGCCGTCGACCCCGGTGTCGATGATGCCGACCAGCACCTTCTTGCTGCCGCGCTCCTTGGCGTACGAGCCGGTGGGAGTGGCACCGATCATCTTCATGTCCCACTGGCGGCCCGACAGCGGGTCCCCGCCGCGCGCGGACGCCATGTCGGCCGAGGCCGCGGTGGAGTCGGTGGAGTCGGTGGAGGACGCCGAGACGCCGGAGGCCCCCGCGGCGGGCGCGAGCGCCTCCGCCGAGGAGCTCCAGGCGGCGGGCATGGCGGCCTCGCCGACCGAGATCGGGGCGGTGGGCACCGAGGCGCGGTCTCCGGCGGGAAGCGCGGCGGCCGAGCCGATCCGGCGGTTGTCGGTCACCCCGACGACGGACGTGCTTGCGCCGAGCCGCTCGGCGAACCCCTTGGCGGGACCGCGCGCGATGACGTACCCGAGCTTGGTGTCGACCGCGTCGGCCGTGCCGCCGCCGGCCCTGATCGCGCCGAGCGCGCCGGCCTGCCTGCCCTGGGCGTAGAAGACGAGGTACTGGCCCGTCTCCGAGGACGCCGGCGCAGCGACCGCGCCCGTACTCGTCACAAGAGAACCCGCCGCCAGCGTTCCCGCCACCGCGACCGAAACGACGGCGCCCGTCAGGCGTCTGTACCCCCGCACCATTGACCCTCTCCTCTTGCCTCAACGACGAGGCAGCATCTTTCAGGGGATCGAGGATCAAAGCAAGTTGTCGATAAAATCCCCGGCAATCGATCCCTTATAGCCATATATATCGTCAAATTATGCTCTTAATGCTCAAAACCCTACAAAAAGGACGGCGTCCGGGAGTGCGGGACGCCGTCCTGGCGGGTCCGTCAGACCAGCGGTCGCGCCGTCGGCGGGATCGCCACGGGCAGGGCCGTCTGCCCGGTCAGGAAGCGGTCGGCGGCCGCGGCGGCCGAGCGGCCCTCCGCGATCGCCCACACGATGAGAGACTGGCCGCGGCCCATGTCACCGGCCACGAACACCCCCTCCACCCCCGACATGTACGACTTGTCCCTCGCCACGTTGCCCCGGGCGTCGAAGAACGCGCCGGGGTCGTCCGCGAGGGCCGCGAGGTCGGTGAGCAGGGCGCCCTTCTCCGGACCGAGGAAGCCCATCGCCAGCGTGACCAGCTCGGCGGGGACCTCCCGCTCGGTGCCGGGGATGGGCCGGAAGCCCGCCGCCGGCCCCTCCACGTCGACCAGGCGCAGGGCCCTCACCCGTCCCTGGTCGTCCGCGACGAACTCGGTCGTGGAGGCGGCGTACACCCGGGTGCCTCCCCCGTCCTCCAGTTCCTCGTGGGCGCTCTCCATCTTGAACAGCATCGGGTAGGTCGGCCACGGCTGGGAGTCCGGCCGCGCGCCCGGAGGCTTCGGCATGATCTCCAGCTGGGTCACCGACAGCGCGCCCTGGCGCACCGCCGTGCCGACGCAGTCGGCGCCGGTGTCGCCGCCGCCGATCACCACGACGTGCTTGCCCTCGGCCGACACCGGGGAGACTGCGAGGTCGCCCTCCTGCACCTTGTTGGAGAGCGGGAGGTACTCCATGGCCTGGTAGACGCCCTTGTGCTCGCGGCCCGCCACGGGCAGGTCGCGCCAGGCGGTGGCGCCGCCGGAGAGCACGATCGCGTCGAACTCCTCGCGCAGCCGATCGACCGTGATGTCCACGCCGACGTTGACGCCGGTGCGGAACTCGGTGCCCTCGGCGCGCATCTGCGCCAGGCGCCGGTCGAGGTGCCGCTTCTCCATCTTGAACTCGGGGATGCCGTAGCGGAGCAGGCCGCCGACGCGGTCGGCGCGCTCGAACACCACCACGTCGTGCCCGGCGCGGGTGAGCTGCTGCGCGGCGGCGAGGCCGGCGGGGCCCGAGCCGACGACGGCGACCTTCTTGCCCGTCCTCGCGGCCGGCGGCTGGGGGGTGACCCAGCCCTCGGCGAAGGCGCGGTCGATGATCTCCACCTCGACCCGCTTGATCGCCACGGGGTCGGAATTGATGCCGAGCACGCACGCCGCCTCACACGGAGCCGGGCACAGGCGGCCGGTGAACTCCGGGAAGTTGTTGGTGGCGTGCAGCCGCTCGATCGCCTCGCGCCAGTCGTCCCGGTACACAAGGTCGTTCCACTCGGGGATGAGGTTCCCGAGCGGGCAGCCGTTGTGGCAGAACGGGATGCCGCAGTCCATGCAGCGCGCGGCCTGCTTGGTGAGCGCGGGCTTCGGGAAGTCCTCGTAGACCTCGCGCCAGTCGCGGATGCGGACGTCGACCGGGCGGCGCGCCGGCAGCTCACGGGCGTGCGTCAGGAAACCCTTGGGGTCGGCCATCGGTGAAACCTCCCTTAACCGTGTACGGCGGCCATGACCGCCTCGTCGATGTCCCTGCCTTCGGCACGCGCCGCCTCGGCAGCCTTCAGTACCCGCTTGTAGTCGATCGGCATGACCTTGCCGAAGCGGGTGAGCGTCCCGTCCCAGTCGTCCAGCAGCGTCTTGGCGACCGTGGAGCCCGTCTCCGCGAGGTGGCGCTCGACGATGTCCCTGAGGAACTCGGAGTCCTCCTCGGTCAGCGCCTCGACCTCGACCATCTCGCGGTTGACCCGTGCGGCATTCAGGTCGAGCACGTAGGCGATGCCGCCCGACATGCCCGCCGCGAAGTTGCGGCCCGTGGGGCCGAGCACGACCGCCCTGCCACCCGTCATGTACTCGCAGCCATGGTCGCCCACGCCCTCCACGACGGCGGTGGCGCCGGAGTTGCGGACACAGAACCGCTCGCCCACGACTCCCCTGATGAACAGCTCGCCCGAGGTGGCGCCGTACAGGCCGACGTTGCCGGCGATGACCTGCGTCTCGGCGCTGAACGGCGCGTCGGGGTGCGGCCGTACCGTGACGCGACCGCCCGACAGCCCCTTGGCGAGGTAGTCGTTGGCGTCGCCGGTGAGCCGCAGGGTGACGCCGTTCGGCACGAAGGCGCCGAAGGAGTTGCCCGCGGAGCCGGTGAAGCTCACGTCGATCGTGTTGGCGGGCAGGCCCTCACCGCCGTACCGCTTGGTCACCTGGTGGCCGAGCATGGTGCCGACCGTGCGGTTGACGTTGCGGATGGGCAGCTCCAGCGTCACCCGGTCGCCGTACTTCAGCGCGCCCTCGGCGAGCTGGATGAGCGTGTTGTCCAGCGCCTTGTCCAGGCCGTGGTCCTGGGGGACCGTGCGGTGCAGCGGCGTGCCCTCGGGAAGCGAGGGCACGTGCAGGATCGGCGACAGGTCGAGGCCCGCCGCCTTCCAGTGGTCCTCCGCCGCCGTGGTGTCCAGGAACTCCGCGTGGCCGACGGCCTCCTCGATCGAGCGGAACCCGAGCGCGGCGAGGTACTCGCGGACCTCCTCGGCGACGAACTGGAAGAAGTTGACCACGAACTCCGGCTTGCCGTTGAACCGCTTGCGAAGCTCGGGGTTCTGCGTGGCGACCCCGACGGGGCAGGTGTCGAGGTGGCAGACCCGCATCATCACGCAGCCGGAGACCACCAGCGGCGCGGTCGCGAAGCCGAACTCCTCGGCGCCGAGCAACGCGGCCACCACCACGTCGCGGCCGGTCTTGAGCTGGCCGTCCGCCTGCACGACGATGCGGTCGCGCAGGCCGTTGAGCAGAAGCGTCTGCTGGGTCTCCGCCAGGCCGAGCTCCCAGGGGGTGCCGGCGTGCTTGATCGAGGTCAGCGGCGAGGCGCCGGTGCCGCCGTCGTGGCCCGAGATGAGCACGACGTCGGCGTGGGCCTTGCTGACCCCGGCCGCCACGGTGCCGACCCCGACCTCGGCGACGAGCTTCACGTGGACGCGCGCCTCGGGGTTGGAGTTCTTCAGGTCGTGGATCAGCTGGGCCAGGTCCTCGATCGAGTAGATGTCGTGGTGCGGCGGCGGCGAGATGAGGCCGACGCCCGGCGTGGAGTGCCGGGTCTTGGCGATCCACGGGTACACCTTGTGGCCGGGGAGCTGGCCGCCCTCGCCGGGCTTGGCGCCCTGCGCCATCTTGATCTGCAGGTCGGCGGCGTTGACCAGGTACTCGCTGGTCACGCCGAACCGGCCCGAGGCCACCTGCTTGATCGCCGAGCGGCGCACCGGGTCGTGCAGGCGCTCGGGGTCCTCGCCGCCCTCACCGGTGTTGGACTTGGCGCCCAGGCGGTTCATGGCGACCGCGATGGTCTCGTGCGCCTCCTGCGAGATGGACCCGTAGGACATCGCGCCGGTGGAGAAGCGCCTCACGATGCTCTCGACCGGCTCGACCTCCTCGATCGGGACCGGCGGGCGCACGCCCTCGCGCAGCCTGAACAGGCCGCGCAGGGTCATGAGCTTCTCGGCCTGCGAGTCGACCAGGCCGGTGTACTCTTTGAAGATCTCGTACCGGCGCGTGCGGGTGGCGTGCTGCAGCTTGAAGACCGTCTCGGGGTTGAACAGGTGCGGCTCGCCCTCGCGGCGCCACTGGTACTCGCCGCCGACCTCAAGCCTGCGGTGAGCGTTCTCGGCGCGCGGGTAGGCCCGCAGGTGCCGGAGCCCGGCCTCCTTGGCGAGCACGTCGAAGCCGACGCCGCCCAGCCGGGAGGTGGTGCCCGCGAAGCAGGCGTCGATGACGTCCTGGCCGAGGCCGAGCGCCTCGAAGATCTGCGCGCCGGTGTACGAGGCCACCGTGGACACGCCCATCTTGGACATGATCTTCAGGACGCCCTTGCCGTACGCCTTGATCAGGTTGCGGACGGCGGCACGCGGGTCGAGGGCCAGCGTGCCGGTGGCGATCATGTCCTCGACGGTCTCGATCGCGAGGTACGGGTTCACGGCGGAGGCGCCGTACCCGATCAGCAGCGCCATGTGGTGGCACTCGCGGGCCTCGCCGGTCTCGACCACGAGGCCGACGCGCGTGCGCGACCTCTCGTGGATCAGGTGGTGGTGCACCGCGCCGGTCAGCATCAGCGACGGGATCGGGGCCATCCGGCCGTCGGAGCCCCGGTCGGAGAGCACGATGATGCGGGCGCCGCCGGCGATCGCCCGCGACACCTCGGCGCAGATCTCCTCCAGGCGGTGCAGCAGCCCCTCGCCGCCGCCCGCGACCTCGAACAGGCCGGAGACGACGTGCGGCTGGAAGCCGGGCAGCGCGCCCTCGTCGTTGATGTGGATCATCTTGGCGAGCTCGTCGTTGTCGATCACCGGGTACGGGAGGACGAGCCTGCGGCAGGACGCGGGGTCCGGCGCGAGCAGGTTGCCCTCGGGGCCGATGGTCGTCTGCAGCGAGGTGACCAGCTCTTCGCGGATCGCGTCCAGCGGCGGGTTGGTGACCTGGGCGAACAGCTGGCTGAAGTAGTCGAACAGCAGCCGGGGCTTCTCGCTCAGCACGGCGACTGGCGAGTCGGTGCCCATGGAGCCGATCGGCTCGGCGCCCGCCTTGGCCATCGGGGCCAGGATGACGCGCAGCTCCTCCTCGGTGTAGCCGAAGGTCTGCTGGCGCTTCACCAGGGCCTCGTGGGTGGCGATCGGGCGCTGCCGCTCGGGCAGCTCCTCGAAGCGCACGAGCCCGGCGTGCAGCCACTCCCCGTACGGGTGCGCGGCGGCCAGCTCGGCCTTGACCTCGTCGTCCTCGATGATCTTGCCGCGCTCGGTGTCGACGAGGAACATCTTGCCGGGCTGCAAACGGCCCTTGCGGACGACCTTGGACGGCTCGATGTCGAGCACGCCCGCCTCGGACGCCAGGACGACCAGGCCGTCCTCGGTCACCCAGAAGCGGCCCGGGCGCAGGCCGTTGCGGTCGAGGACCGCGCCGACGAGCGTGCCGTCGCTGAAGGTGATCGACGCGGGGCCGTCCCAGGCCTCCATCGAGGTGGAGTGGTACTCGTAGAAGGCCCGCCGCGCGGGATCCATCTCGGTGTGGTTCTCCCACGCCTCGGGGATCATCATGAGCACGGCGTGCGGCAGGCTCCTGCCACCGAGGTGGAGGAGCTCCAGGCACTCGTCGAAGGACGCGGTGTCCGAGCCGTCCGGGTCGCAGATCGGGAAGAGCCTCGCGAGGTCGCCGGGGATCAGGTCGGTCGCCAGCATCGCCTCGCGGGCCCGCATCCAGTTGCGGTTGCCCTTGACGGTGTTGATCTCGCCGTTGTGGGCGACGTACCGGTACGGGTGCGCCAGCGGCCACGACGGGAAGGTGTTGGTGGAGAAGCGCGAGTGCACCAGGGCGATCGCGCTCGCGAACCTCTCGTCGGACAGGTCGGCGAAGAAGGGCTCCAGCTGCGGGGTCGTCAGCATGCCCTTGTAGACGATCGTCCGCGAGGACAGCGAGGGGAAGTAGACGTCCACCTCGTGCTCGGCCCGCTTGCGCAGGCAGAAGGCCAGGCGGTCGAGCTCGAGCCCGCTCTCGCCGTTCGGCGAGGAGACGAAGAGCTGCACGAAGGCCGGCATCACGGCCCGGGCGCTCGGCCCGGCGTGGGCGGTGTCGACGGGCACCTCGCGCCAGCCGAGAACGGTCAGGCCCTCCTCGGCGGCGATCTCCTCGATCATGCCGACGCCGATCTGGCGGGCCTGCTCGTCGAGGGGGAGGAACGCGATGCCGGTGGCGTACGAGCCCGCCGGGGGAAGCGGGAAGTCCACGGACTCGCGGAGGAACGTGTCGGGGATCTGCGTCAGGATGCCGGCGCCGTCGCCGGTGTCCGGTTCGCTACCCTTGGCCCCTCGGTGATCCAGGTTGCACAACGCCGTCAGGGCCTTCGCGACGATGTCATGGCTGCGGCGGCCGGCGACATCTGCCACCATCGCGACACCGCACGCATCGTGTTCCTGCGAAGGGTGATAAAGGCCCTGGGGCTCGGGGGAACCGAGGTGGGCAGCAGGCATTGAATCCCTCCCGTCGTCTTCGTCTGCTTCGTCTTGATTGGCGAGTGCAGGCAAGAGGGACGACGTTGGCCCTGCTGCTGTTAGGTGTGTAGAGACTACCTCACCCTGTCGGAATAGTGCCCGCCAGGTTGGTATCGCGAACATTCACCATGTGGATGGGGACACCTCCGTGCCCACTGTCGTGCGTCCCAGGCCGCAGTGAGCAGAACGTCGCATGGAAGGGTGTTATTCCAGGTCAGGAAGCCGCCGGATATCAAGGAAAGGGTCAGGATCGGGTCAAGGACCGGTCAGCCGGCGGCGGCCAGCACGCGCCGCTGGACGAACCCGCCGAGGGTCTCCAGGGCGAGCTGCGGGTAGGTGAGATCGGCCCGGCCCTCGTCGCCGACGGGGCCGACCCAGTTCACGACGACGAAATGGCCGAGCGCCCGCACCTCCGCCCGGCTGTGGCCGGCGTCGAAGGACTCCGGCTGGCCGGGCGCGAGCCGCAGGAACCCCCGCCGTGCGCGGGGTCGAGCGCCGCCACGAGCCTGTCGGCCGAGCCGCCGTCGGCGAGGTCGAAGACGGCGTACTGGCCGGACACCCCGCCGCCGGAGGCGGCGAAGCTCGCGCGCAGGACCTGGGCGCACCCGGTGAGGGCGGCGGCCGGGCCGCTCCCCCACACCGCCTCGGCGCAGTCGGCGGAGACCGTGACCTCGCGGCGCTCCATGCTCACGCCCGACGAGGCCGGCGTCCGCGCCTGCCCGAACACCTCCTGCTCGCTCAGCGGGCGTGGGTCGAGCGCCCGGGTGGCGATCGGGGCGTACAGGGCGGAGGTGCGCTCGCCGTGGAACCGCGCGGGGCTCGGACCCGTCTCGGGCCGCAGGGTGACGAACAGCACCGCCCCCGCCGCGGTGAGCACGCCCGCGACGGCGACGGCGATCCAGGTGGGGCTGGGCATGGCCATCGAGCCTACTTCGCGGGGGGCGCCGAGGGCCCGGTGACGGCGGCGACACGGCGGTAGATCGCCTTCTCCGCGCCCCTGACGCCGAGGATCAGCGACACGAAGTCGTCCTTGGGCGCCGGCTCCTGCCCGTCCGCCCGCCCGACCCACACGAACCCGGCGTAGTGCCCCATCGCGTGGCCGCTGGCCTCGGTGTAGCCGTCGGGCACGAACGAGGCCGCCTTGGACTCCAGCGGCCGGACCCACCCGCCTCCCCGGTAGAGGGTGGCCATCTCCTGCACGAACGCGTCGGCGGCCTTGGAGCTCGCCATGTTGAACAGGGTGTACTGGGCGACGTACCTGCGGTCCGCGCTGAGGTAGAGCCCCCTGACCGCCTGGGTGCAGCCGGCGCCGGCGAGCTTGGCCAGCACGTCCCCGCCCCACATGACGGGCGCGCAGGCGCCGTCGAGGCGGCGGGCGGCCAGCCTGAGGGTCAGCTTGCCGCTCGTCAGGGTCTTGACGCCGAAGACCTCCTCGGCCCGCAGCGGGGCCGCGTCGGCCCTGCGGTCGGCGATCGGGGTGAACAGCTTGGGCGACACCCACGCCTGGTACTCGTCGGGGTGGAGAAGTCCGATCGAGTCGGCCTGCGTGCCCTGCTCGGCGGGCGGCTGGGAGACCCCGAGGGTGCTGACTATCGCGGTGAGACCGAAGCCGCCCACGAGCACGGCGATCACCGTGCCCACGGCGAACAGGATGCGCTGCTGCTTCTCGGTCAGCCCCCGCTCGGACAGGGCCTCGACCTCGAAGGAGGACCGGCGTCTCTTGCTGCGCGCGCTCACAGGCCGCCGGCGCCAAGGAGCGTGCCGAGACCGAACGTCAGGGCGCCCGCCACCGCGCCCACGGTGAGCTGGCGCAGCCCGGAGAACCACCAGCTCCTCGCCGTCACTCGGGACACCACCGCTCCGGCGACGAACAGGGCGATCATCGAGACGATCGCCGAGAACCACAGGACCTCGGCCCCGAACAGGTAGGGCACCAGAGGGACGATCGCTCCCACGCTGAAGGACAGGAACGAGGACAGGGCGGCGAGCCGGGGTGAGGGCAGGTCGCCGGGGTCCACCCCGAGCTCCTCTCGGGTGTGGACCTCCAGCGCCTGGACCGGATCACGGGAGATCTGCCGGGCGACCTCGGCGGCGAGGTCGGAGTCGACGCCGCGCATCTCGTACTGCCGCGCGAGCTCGATCTCCTCCGCCATGGCGTTGTCGGCGAGCTCGGCGCGCTCGATGTCGATCTCGGCGAGCGCCAGCTCGCGCTGGCTGGCCACCGAGACGTACTCGCCGCCCGCCATCGAGAAGGCGCCGGCGGCGAGCCCGGCGATGCCCGCGAGGGAGACGACCCTGGTGCCCGCGTTTCCTCCCGCGACACCGGCGATGAGGGCGAAGTTCGACACCAGACCGTCCATGGCACCGAACACGGCCGGGCGCAGCCATCCGCCCGTCACGTCACGGTGCTTGTGGTGGATCTCGGCGCGCCCCCCCGAGGAGCCGCCCTGGATCATCGTGAATTCGCCTCCGAGTCCGACACGGCCGGCGCCTCGTCTGTCACCTGGCCCTCGGCCTTGCGGCCCGCGTCGCCCGCGGCAGTGGCCGCCGCCTTGACCGCATCGGTCTCGGCCGCGTCGGCCTGGTCGGCGGGATGGGCGGGATCGGCCGCCGCCTCGGCGGGATCGCCTTCCGCCGCGAGGACGGGGGTGGTCTCGGTGGACGCCCCGGCGATCTCGTGCTCGTCGGCCTGGTCGGCGGGGTGCGCTGGATCGGAGCCCTCGCCGGAGACGGACATCGGCACCACGATCTCCTCGGTGGTGCGGTCTCTGGTGACCCAGAAGTAGACCAGCGCGCCGATGAAGATGACCACGGCGGTCCATTGGTTCAGCCGCAGGCCGAGGATGTGGTGGGCGGGATCGACCCGCATGCCCTCGATCCAGAAGCGGCCGAGGGTGTAGCCGGCGACGTAGAGGGCGAACAGCCTGGCGTGGCGCAGCCCGTAGCGCCTGCCGGCCCAGATGAGCACGCCGGCGAGGGCGAGATCCCACAGCGACTCGTACAGGAAGGTGGGGTGGTAGGTCGTGACGCCGGGGATCGTGCCGGGGCGGCCGGGGTCGATCTCGACGGCCCACGGGAGCGTGGTGGGGCCGCCGAACAGCTCCTGGTTGAAGTAGTTGCCCCAGCGGCCGATGGCCTGAGCCACCGCGATGCCGGGCGCGACCGTGTCGGCCACCGCCGACAGCGAGATGCCGCGCCTGCGGCAGGCGATCCACACCCCGACGGCGCCGAGCGCTATCGCCCCCCAGATGCCGAGACCGCCGTGCCAGATGTACAGCGCGTCGATCGGCCGGTTGGGGGCGTCGGGCCCGAAGTAGAGCTGCCAGTCGGTGATGACGTGGTAGAGCCGCCCGCCGACCAGGCCGAAGGGGACGGCCCAGACGGCCAGGTCGGTGATCGTGCCGGGCTCGCCGCCACGGGCACGCCAGCGGCGCTCGCCGATCCAGACGGCAGCGATGACGCCGAGCACGATGCAGAAAGCGTAGGCCCGCAGAGGGATCGGTCCGAGGTACCAGACCCCTTCTGACGGGCTGGGAAAGGAAGCCAGGGGCATGTCAGGTGACGTTACCGTTTCCCGGCCTACTTCGCGGCATCAAGGATGGCGTTGCGGAGGGACGACGGGCTGAAGGAGATGGTGTTGTCGATCTCCTTGCCGTTGAGCCGCAGCGTGGGCGTGCCCTTGGCGAAGGCGCCGGTGTCCTCGAGCTTCTTGTTGTATTCGGCCTGGGCCGCGGCCTCCTTCTGGCTCCGCACGCACGACTCGAAGCCCGGATCGGTGACTCCGGCCTCCTTGCCCCACTTGACCAGGTCGTCGATCGCGAAGCCGCTCTTGGTCTCGGGCGGCTGCTCCTTGAACAGCCTGTCGTGGAAGGCCATCCACTGCTTGCCGTCGGGCACGCACCTGGCGGCCGCGGACGCGCGGATGGTGTTCCCGCGCGTGGGCTCGGTGGTGAAGATGTTCACCGAGTGGTAGACGACCTTCACCTGGCCGGCCGCCGCCATGTTCTTCACGGTCGCGGAGCTCGTCTGCTCGAAGGACTGGCACGCGGGGCACTGGAAGTCCTCGTAGATGTCGAGCACGGGCTTCTCGACGCCCGGTTTCGCCATGACCCTGGAGCCGTCGGACTGCAGGGTGATCGGCGCGAGCTGCCCGCTGAGCGTCTCCGACTTGCCCGACTGGACGTACCAGAACGCGCCGCCGATGACGGCGAGCGCCACGACCACCACCGTCACCACGGTGGCGAGGCGCCTGCGCTGCTGCTGCTTGCGCTCCTGCTCGCGCTGCGACTTGATGCGCTCGCGCGCGGAGAGATCCCGCGCGGCCTTTCCCATCAGAGACTCTCCTTCATGTGGGGCTCGTCGCCCTCGATATCGTCGACGTCGGTGTGCGGCTCGCTCGCGGGGACCAGCCCCAGCGCGGAGTCGAGCGCGAGGCGGCCAGGGGCGAACCGGACGATCCAGGCCCCCAGCAGGAACAACCCGCCGTCACGGAGGATCTCCCACAGGTAGCCGGGGCTCTTCCCGTCGGCCAGCTTGCCGCCGCCGCCGAAGCAGCCGCAGTCGATGCGCAGGCCACGCGCCCACGCTGACGCGATGCCGACCACGAAGACCAGCATGAGCAACGCGGAGACGACGCCCGCCACGCGCGTGAGCAGCCCGACAACCAGCAACACCCCAACGACGATCTCAACGATCGGCAGGCCGTAGCCCACCGCGGTGGCGACCGGCTCCGGCAGCAGCTCGTAGGCCTTCACGGCCTGGACGGAGAGAGCCGGTGTGCCGATCTTGAGCCATCCGGCAGCGATCAGCACGCCCGCGACCACCAGCCGGGCGACGGTCGTCACCCAGGGTACCGCCGGGCGCACGTAAAGCGACCCCATTGGCGCGGCCTCCTCGGAAGTCACCAGCATTCTCGTCTCCTTGTCCAGGAACAGGCCGGTCTGCGAGACGATCCGCTGGCGGACTCGTCTGGCACCGGGACGCCGCGCGTCCGGGCCCGATACAGGCGTTCGGCCGAAGGGTACCGGGTGACTAGCCCATCATGACCGCGATAAGCACCTGGTAAACGGTCCTCGGCGGCCGGATCGGCAGTGCGGCGACGCAGGCGGCCGACGCGGAAGGACGCGTGGGCCGCCGAAGGCGTGCGGAAAGACGTGTGGCGCCCCTCAGGGCGGCCGCCGGAGGGTCAGGCGCGTACGCCCGCGGCCATCTCGGCGGTGAGCTCGCGCACCGCCGCGAGGCCGGAGGTCTCGTCGGGGGCGTCGAGCAGGCGGCGGATGAACGCCGAGCCCACGATGACGCCGTCGGCGTAGCCCGCGACCTCCGCGGCCTGGGCGCCGGTGCCGACTCCGAGCCCGACGCAGATCGGCAGGTCGGTGTGGGCGCGGCTGCGCTTCACCAGGCCCTCGGCCGCCGCGCTGACGCTCGCGCGCGCGCCGGTGACCCCCATGAGGGAGGCCGCGTAGACGAACCCGGTGCAGCAGTCGGCCACGGCCTGGATGCGCTCGTCAGGGGAGCTGGGCGCGACCAGGAACACCGTGTCGATGCCCGCGGCGGCGCTGAAGGAGCACCAGGGCCCGGCCTCCTCGGGCGTGAGGTCGGGGGTGATGGTGCCCGTGCCGCCGGCGTTGGCGAGGTCGCGGGCGAAGCGCTCCGCGCCGTAGCGGTCGATGGGGTTCCAGTAGGTCATGACCAGCACGGCGGCGCCGGTCTTGGCCACTCCCTCGACGGTGCGCATGACGTCGGCGATGCGGGTGCCGTTGGTGAGTGCCCGGTGCACGGCGTCCTGGATGGTGGGACCGTCCATCAGCGGATCGGAGTACGGCAGGCCGATCTCGATGACGTCGCAGCCCGCCTCCACCATGGCCGTCGCGGCGGCGATGGCGCCGTCCTTGGTGGGGAAGCCGGCCGGAAGGTATCCGACCAGGGCGGCCCGCTTGTCGGCCCGTGCCTTCTCGAACACCGTCTGAAGAGTGGTCATGTCAGGAAGTCCCGCTTACAGGTGTCTGGGGCCTACAGGTTGAAGTACTTCATGGCGGTGCCCATGTCCTTGTCGCCACGGCCCGAGAGGTTGACCAGGATGGTCGCCTCGGGGCCGAGCTCGCGGCCGAGCTTGATCGTGCCGGCGAGCGCGTGCGCGGACTCGATGGCCGGGATGATGCCCTCGGTGCGGGCGAGCAGGGAGAACGCCTCCATCGCCTCGGCGTCGGTGATGCCGTGGTAGCTCGCGCGGCCGGAGTCCTTCAGCCAGGCGTGCTCGGGACCGACGCCGGGGTAGTCGAGGCCGGCCGAGATCGAGTGGGACTCGATGGTCTGGCCCTCGTCGTCCTGCAGGACGTACGTGCGGGAGCCGTGCAGCACGCCGATCGAGCCCTCGGTGAGGGTGAGGGCGTGCTCCCCGCTCTCGACGCCGTGGCCGGCGGCCTCGTAGCCGTGCAGCGCGACGCCCTCGTCGCCGATGAAGGCGTGGAAGACGCCGATGGCGTTGGACCCGCCGCCGACGGCCGCCGTGACGGCGTCGGGCAGCCGGCCGGTCAGCTCGAGGACCTGGCGCCGGGCCTCGACGCCGATGATGCGCGCGAAGTCACGGACGATCTCGGGGAACGGGTGCGGCCCCGCGACCGTGCCGAACAGGTAGTGCGTGGTGTCGACGTTGGTCACCCAGTCGCGGAACGCCTCGTTGATGGCGTCCTTGAGGGTGCGGCTGCCGTTGGCGACCGGCACGACGGTGGCGCCGAGGAGCTTCATGCGGGCGACGTTGAGCGCCTGGCGCTCGCAGTCGACCTCGCCCATGTAGATGACGCATTCGAGGCCCATGAGCGCGCAGGCGGTGGCGGTCGCGACGCCGTGCTGGCCCGCGCCGGTCTCGGCGATGACGCGCGTCTTGCCGAGGCGCTTGGTGAGCAGCGCCTGGCCGAGCACGTTGTTGATCTTGTGGGCGCCGGTGTGCGTGAGGTCCTCGCGCTTGAGCAGCACGCGGGCCCCGCCCGCGACCTCGCCGAAGCGCCGCACCTCGGTGATGGTGGTCGGCCGGCCGGCGTACGTGCGGAGCAGGTGGTCGAACTCGCGCACGAAGGCGACGTCGTTCTTCGCTTCCTGGTAGACCTTGGCGACCTCGTCGAGTGCCGGGATCAGCGCCTCGGGCACGAAGCGGCCGCCGAACACGCCGAAACGGCCACTCGTGTCGGGGTCGTCGCCGGCCGCGTTGCCCGCGAGGTCGGCCGCGGTGATCAGAGTGCCTTCTGCGGTCGTCACTGCTGCCTCTCGGGTCCGTTGTCGAGTCGCGAAGCGGGGTGCGCCCCCGCGGTGACCAGGTCCACCACAGCGGCCCTGGGGTCCTTGCCGGTGACCAGGCTCTCGCCGACCAGCACGGCGTCCGCCCCTGCCCGGGCGTAGGCCAGCAGATCGTGCGGGCCGCGCACACCGGACTCGGCGATCTTCAGCACGCCGTCGGGGATCTTGGGCGCGATGCGGGCGAAGACGTCGCGGTCGACCTCCAGCGTCTTGAGGTTGCGCGCGTTGATCCCGATGATCTTCGCACCCGCCTCGAGGGCCCGGTCGAGCTCCTCCTCAGTATGCACCTCGACCAGCGGCGCGAGGCCGATCGACTCGGCCCTTTCGATCAGCGACACCAAAGCGTTCTGATCGAGGGCCGCCACGATGAGCAGCGCCAGGTCGGCGCCGTAGGCCCGCGCCTCCCACAGCTGGTAGGAGGTGACGACGAAGTCCTTGCGCAGGATGGGGATGTCGACTGCCGCGCGCACCGCGGCGAGGTCTTCGAGGCTGCCGCCGAACCGGCGGCGCTCGGTCAGCACGCTGATGACGTGGGCCCCGCCCGCCTCGTAGTCGCCGGCGAGCGCGGCGGGGTCGGCGATCGCCGCCAGCGCGCCCTTGGAGGGGCTTGACCGCTTCACCTCGGCGATGACGGAGACCTTGTCGCCGCCCAGCGCGGCGTAGGCGTCCCTGGTGGCCGGCGCCCGCTGGGCGCGGTCCTTGAGCTCGGCCAGCGACACGGCCTGTTGCCGATCGGCGAGGTCGGCTCGTACGCCGTCCAGGATCTCGTCGAGCACGCTCACTTGATCTCCTCGCTTGGCTCGCTCACCCGATCAGGGTCCCTCCGGTCGACTGTCCTCACAGGGCAGAGGACGCCTTGCCATCCGGTCGGCTGATCGACTCGAGGGCCGGCTTCCTCTCCCGACCTTGCCCTGCCGATGGTATCGGGCTTACCGCCGTCGCCTTGCCACAGGGTGCCTGATCTCGGGGCGTCACGGTGCCAGGAACCTGCCGAAAGGCAGATTTCTCACGATCCAGTACACGATCACGAGCGCGAGGAATGCCCAGATATAGGCCGGGTGCGCCAGCGACGTGCGTACGGGCCGTCCCTGCCAGGTGCGCAGCGTCCACCGGCCCCACCAGAACAGCAGGAACGGGATCGTGGCCACCGCGAGAGGGTTGAGCCCGAGCGCCGCCACCACGTCGCCGTGGGCCAGGGCGTGGATGGTGCGCAGCGTGCCGCAGCCGGGGCAGTAGAGCCCCGTGATGAACAGGAACGGGCAGGTGGGATAGTGCCCCGGCGCGTTCGGGTCGACCGCGCCGACGTAGGTGAAGACCGCCCCCGTGAGCACCGCCGCACCGAGGGGCGCGAGCATGGACCGCATCCGGTCCGTGCCGCGCCTCCCGGTGTGCTCGGCGTGTGAGGTCATCAGTAGTTGTAGGTGTTGATGTTGCTCGCGCTGAAGAGCACCACGAAGAGGACGACGTAGCCCACGACGATGACCACATCGACCACGATGCCCCAGATCAGCGCCCGCTTCCACCAGGTCTTCGCCTCCTCCGACGCGGCGATCGCCCCCTGGTAGTCGCCGACCGCCCACTTCGAGTTGACCTGCGACGACTTCACGATCGACACGATGCCGAACGGAAGGCAGCAGAACAGCGTGGTGAGGATGGCCGCGACGAGGTGGTTGTCCGGCACGGCCGGCCCGCCGCCGTAGGGCTGCTGCCCGTAGCCCCCCGCGGGCGGGTAACCGCCCTGGCCGTAGCCACCGCCCTGCTGCCCGTACCCCCCGCCCTGCTGGCCGTAACCGCCGCCCTGCTGGCCGTACCCCCCTGAAGGCTGGCCACCACCCTGCTGGCCGTAGCCGGGCTGCTGAGGGTTCTGATCCTCAGGGTTGCCCGGCTGATTCCCGTAGCTCATTGAATGACTCCCGTGACGTCAATGTGCGTGTTGCGCTGCGGCAGCATAGCGATGAGCGGCGACACGGAGGGCTGAAGTTTCACTTTGTGGGCAAGTTGTCATGAGAGCGGCAAGGAAGAGCGACTCATCGGCTCTGTCCACCTCAGCCGCCGGTGTGGTGGTCCGGGGGGACGTCGGTGGGATCGTCGCCCCGGTCCAGCGCGTCCCACAGCGACCGCTCGGCGCGCCCTGGCCGCTCGGGACCGGGCGCCGGGGCGGTGCGGCCCGCGCCCGCAGAGGACGGCGCGGGACGGTCGTACCGGTCGGACATGCCGGGCCAACCGGCGCCTCGCACCACGGCGATCACCCCCGCGGCCAGCAGGACCAGCCCGCCCGCCGTGGCGATGCCCGGCCACGCCCAGGACGTCGACACGACGACCTGGCCGGCGCCGGACAGTGTCGTGCGCTCCTGGGCGGCCGAGACGACGTGCGAGGACAGGACGCCCTGCCACGAGGCCGCGACGATCGCGGCGCCGAACAGGGCGATCAGGACGCCGATCAGCCTGCGCCACAGGCCCCGGGTCGCGAGCACGGCGACCACCGCGGCCAGCGAGGCCAGGGCCAGCGGGCTCAGGACGGGCGCGACGTCGCCTCCGGCAAGAGGCACGGGGGCCGCGTGGAGGCCGCTCGGATCGCCGGAGAAGACCACGCTCGCCCAGGTGCGCCCCCCGGCGACCAGCGCGAGCACCGCTCCCGCGACGCCGGTGGCCACCCACGCCATCAGGGGCCGCCGCGCCCCGCCACGCGCGGGGCTCGTACGGACCGGAGCGGTCGTCATCGCGCCGCCCACCGGACGGCGGCGCGCGCGGGCGGGGTCACGCGGACACCTCCAGCACGTCGGCGTCGAAGCAGGTGCGGTCGCCGGTGTGGCAGGCCGCTCCGACCTGGTCGACCTTGAGCAGGATCGTGTCGCCGTCGCAGTCGAGGGCGACGTGCTTGACCCACTGGGCGTGGCCCGAGGTCTCGCCCTTCACCCAGTAGGAGCCCCGGCTGCGCGACCAGTAGGTGGCGCGGCCGGTGGTGAGCGTGCGGTGAAGCGCCTCGTCGTCCATCCAGGCCAGCATCAACACCTCACCGGTGTCGTGCTGCTGGACGACCGCGGGCACCAGCCCGTCCGGGGTGCGCTTCAGGCGACCGGCGATCTTCTGGTCAAGAGGCATGGGGCAATTCTGCCGCAACGAGGCGCAGGGGCAGGTCACCGCATGGGTATGCCGTGAAACCCGCCGCTCCCCTGAAGACCGAGCCCGCGAGCCACTTGGCCGTCGTGGAGGCCACGACGCGCCCCGAGGCGTTCACCAGGAAGGCCGGCCCCGGGATGCTCCTCAGCGCGGGGGTCACGGCCCCCTCGAACGCCCGCACGAACACGTCCGCCGCCGCGACGCCGACGAAGACCCCCTCGACCAGCACAGGTACCGACAGTGTGAGGCTGTACTCGTCGGTGCACAGGTAGTCGACGTAGGGGCCGCAGACGGTGCGCTCGGCCCCCGCGTGCGGCCCGGCGAACCAGTCCCAGTGGGTGTAGTCGTAGAAGGCGCTGCTCGCGGGGTCCAGGTCGCGCAGGAGCTGCGCGGGGGCGCCGCCGGGGTTGTCCTGCCACCATTCGAGGTACCACGGCGCGTCGGCGAGCAGGCCCGGGGCGGCGATGAAGCCGATGCCCGCGATCAGCGCGCCGAGGTGCCCGAACAGCAGCGGGCGCAGCGCCGCGAGATCGGCGGTCACCGGCTCGCGCCCGCCGCGCCGTACGAGGACGATCTGCTCGGCCGCGGCGGCGCGCACCTCGCGCAGGGCGCGGAACACCCGCTCGGCGGTGTCGCTGACGGTGAGGCGCGCCCGGGTGACGGTCGCGCCGGCCTCATCCTCAACCTTCGTCGCCATGATCCTGTTACGTTTCGAGGAGCCTGAGCTCGATGAGATGCCCGACGGCGTCGAGCACGTGCCGCTCGGCCAGATCGCGGGCCTCACCGGCGTCGCCCCGCTGGACGGCCACGGCGATGGCGCGATGCTCCGCCACCACCTCATCGTGCCTGGTCGCCCCCGCCCGGGGAAGCCAGAGCAGGGGTCCGATGTCGGCCTGTAACCGGATCTCCTCCTGGGTGAGCCGCGCCGACTGCGAGGCGGCCGCCACCTCGATGTGGAAGCGCCCCTCGACCCGCCTGCGGCGAGCGTCCGACCCGGTGGCCATCTCGTCGACCGACCGCCACAGGGGCGCGATGTCCTCAGGCAGCGAGCGGAGCGCCGCGAGGCGCGCCGCCGCGCCCGCGATGGCCGCGTAGTGGTCGCCGAGGTCGCGCAGCTCCCCCACCGAGTACGCGCGCAGCCGTGCCTCGAACTCGGCGCCGGACGGGTCGGGCGGGACGCGGACGAAGCTGCCGCCGCCGCGCCCCCGGCGGGTCTCGACCAGGTCGCGCTGCCGCAGCGCCATGAGCGCCTCGCGCAGGGTCACGGTGGACACCCCGAGCCGTCCGGCCAGCTCCGCCTCGCTCGGGAGCTGCTCGCCGTCGGCCAGCAACCCGAGGGCGATCGCGTCGGCCAGGCGGCGCACGACGGCGTCCACCCGGGCGGTGCTGTCGAGGGGGGAGAAGACGGCCACGCGAGCGGTGTTCATGCCCGTGCCTTCCCCTCTGCCGCGCCGGCCACAGTGACCCTCGCCTTAATCACAGTGATACCGGATCGTGCATCACCGCGAAACATTTAACCCCATAGGTTTTCCTTCATGCCAGATCACAACGTGGCGGTACGGTTGCGCGGCCTGAGCAAGAGCTTCGGGCCCGTGGAGGCCGTCGCCGGGGTCGACCTCGAGGTCGCCGACGGCGAGTTCTTCGCGATGCTGGGCCCGTCGGGGTCCGGCAAGACCACCGTGCTCCGGATGATCGCGGGCTTCGAGACCCCCACCGCGGGGACGGTCGAGCTCGGCGGCCACGACGTCACCCGCCTGGCCCCCTTCGAGCGGGACGTCAACACGGTGTTCCAGGACTACGCGCTCTTCCCGCACATGAGCGTCCTGGACAACGTGGAGTACGGCCTGCGGGTCAAGAAGGTCGGCAGGGCGGAGCGGCGCGAGCGGGCCGTCGCGGCGCTGGCCTCCGTCCGCCTTGAGGGGTTCGAGGGGCGGCGTCCCGCCCAGCTCTCGGGCGGACAGCGCCAGCGGGTCGCCCTGGCGCGGGCGCTCGTCAACCGACCCCGCGTCCTGCTCCTCGACGAGCCGCTCGGGGCCCTCGACCTCAAGCTCCGCGAGGAGATGCAGGTCGAGCTGAAGGAGATCCAGCGCGAGGTCGGCATCACCTTCCTGTTCGTCACGCACGACCAGGAGGAGGCCCTGACCATGAGCGACCGGATCGCGGTGTTCGACCGCGGGCGGATCGAGCAGGTCGGCACCCCCGCGGAGGTCTACGAGCGGCCCTCGACGCCGTTCGTGGCCGGGTTCGTCGGCACCTCCAACCTGATCTCGGGCGACGCGGCCAAGGCCGTGCTCGGCAAGGACGGCACGTTCAGCGTACGGCCGGAGAAGCTCCGCCTCGTGCTCGACGTGGACGCCCCGGTCGGCGAGGACGACCACAGCGCGACCGGCACCGTCGCCGAGGTGGTGTACGCCGGGGCGGCGACCCGGTTCGTCGTCGACCTCGACGCGGGCGGGCGGCTGATCGTCCTCCAGCAGAACCTCGAGGTCTCGTCCATGGAGGTGACCGGCCTGCGCGGCAGCCGCGCCCGGCTCGTGTGGAACCGCCGCCACGAGTTCGCCATCGCCTCCTGAAAAGCCGGTCACCCCTCACCCCGTCCAGCACTGCGCTCCACTCCTCAAGGAGAGACACCATGCGGTCCACCCGACTCGTGATCGCCACCGCCGCGCTCGCGCTGGCCGCCGCCGCCTGCGGTGGCGGCTCGGCCGGCACCTCCTCGGGCGGCGGCACGGCCGCCCCCGGCCAGAGCGGGTTCACCCCTCCCAAGCTGGAGGCGCCCAAGAGCCTCGGCGCCGGCGAGGGCCAGGTCAACCTGGTCGCCTGGGCCGGTTACGCCGAGGACGGCTCCAACGACCCGAAGGTCGACTGGGTGCATCCCTTCGAGCAGGCCAGCGGGTGCAAGGTCAACACCAAGACCGCGGGCACCTCCGACGAGATGGTGAACCTGATGAAGACCGGCGAGTACGACGCCGTGTCGGCCTCGGGTGACGCGTCGCTGCGCCTGATCGCCTCGGGCACCGTCGCCCCGGTCAACACCGACCTGGTGCCCAACTACAAGAACGTGTTCGCGGGGCTGAAGCTCAAGCCGTGGAACTCGGTCAACGGCGTGGCCTACGGCGTGCCGCACGGCCGGGGCGCCAATCTGCTCATGTGGCGCACCGACAAGGTCACCCCCGCTCCCGACTCCTGGAGCGTGGTCTTCGACCCGGCCTCGCCGTACAAGGGCAAGCTGACGGCCTACGACTCCCCCATCTACCTCGCCGACGCCGCGCTGTACCTGATGGCCACCAAGCCCGACCTCGGCATCAAGGACCCCTACGCCCTGGACGACAAGCAGTTCCAGGCGGCGGTCGACCTGCTGAAGCAGCAGAAGCAGAACATCGGCGAGTACTGGTCGGACTACACCAAGGCGGTGCAGTCGTTCAAGAGCGGCGACACCGTGGCGGGCACGACGTGGCAGGTCATCGCGAACCTGGTCGAGGCCGACAAGGCGCCGGTCAAGGCGACGCTGCCCAAGGAGGGCTCGACCGGCTGGTCGGACACCTGGATGGTCGCGGCCGAGGCCAAGCACCCCAACTGCGCCTACAAGTGGCTCGACTGGATCATCTCGCCGAAGGCCAACGCCCAGGTGGCCGAGTGGTTCGGTGAGGCGCCCTCGAACTCCGAGGCCTGCGCGGAGACCGCCGACAAGGGCTTCTGCAACACCTACCACGCCACCGACGAGTCCTACTTCGACAAGGTGCACTTCTGGACCACCCCGATCGCCCAGTGCCTGGACGGCCGCACTGACGTCAAGTGCAAGGACTACTCGGAGTGGACCCGGGCGTGGACGGAGATCAAGGGTTGACCGGTTCCGCGCCGGTGACGACGGCGGCCCCGCCCGGCGGCGCCGGGACGGGGCCGGCGCGTCCCGGCCCCCGCCGCCGGCTTGCCGCCGCGCTCCACCGGCACGCCGGGGTACGGCTGTCGCTGCTGCTGTCGGCGCCGCTCGCCTGGCTGGGCGTCGCCTACCTGGGCGCGCTCGCCGCCCTTTTCGTCACCGCCTTCTGGACCACGGACTCCTTCACCGGCGACCTGGTCAGGACGTTCACGTGGGCCAACTTCCACGACGTCGTCACCGTCGAGGTCTACAGGACGGTCGCGCTGCGCTCGCTGGGCGTCGCGGTCGCGGTGACGCTGATCGACATGGTGATCGCCTTCCCGATGGCGTTCGCGATGGCCAAGCTGGCCTCGCCGCGCACCCAGCGCTGGCTGGTCATCGCCGTCCTGACCCCGCTGTGGGCGTCCTACCTGGTCAAGGCGTACGCCTGGCGGGTGATGCTGTCGTCGGACGGCCTGCTCGGCTGGGGGTACGGGCTGACGGCGACCATCCTGACGCTGTCGTACCTGTGGCTGCCGTACATGATCCTGCCGATCTACGCGGGGCTGGAGCGCCTGCCGAACTCCCTGCTGGACGCGGCCGGGGACCTCGGCGCACGGGGCTGGCGCACCTTCCGCACGGTGGTGTGGCCGCTGACGTTCCCCGCGGTCGTGGCGGGCTCGGTCTTCACCTTCTCCCTCTCGCTCGGCGACTACATCGCCGTGAAGATCGTCGGAGGCAAGAGCCAGCTCATCGGGAACGTCGTCTACGACAACATCGGCGCCGCCAACAACCTGCCGTTCGCCGCCGCCGTGGCGACGATCCCGGTGGTGATCATGCTGGTGTACCTCGCCGCCGTGCGCCGTACCGGAGCGCTGGAGAACCTGTGACCCGCCGCACCCTTTCCGACCCGGTGGACCGGAGGCTCTCGTGAACCTGTCCCGCACGGCACGGCTGGCGCTGCGCCTGGCACTGGCCCTCGGCCTCGCGGTGATCTACGTGCCCCTGGGCATCGTGCTGCTGAACTCCTTCAACGCCGACCGCACCTTCGCCTGGCCGCCGACCGGGTTCACCACCCGGTGGTGGAGCGTCGCCTGGAACTCCTCAGGCGTGCGCGACGCCCTGTGGACCTCGGTGCGGGCCGGAGTCGGCGCGACCGCCATCGCGCTGGTGCTCGGCACGATGGCGGCCTTCGCCGTGCAGCGCTACCGGTTCTTCGGCCGTGACACCGTCTCGCTGCTCATCGTGCTGCCGATCGCGCTTCCCGGCATCGTGACCGGCATCGCGCTCAACAACGCCTTCCGCACGATGCTCGAACCCTTCGGCGTCGGCCTCGGCCTGTTCACCGTGATCGTGGGGCACGCGACGTTCTGCGTGGTCACCGTGCACAACAACGTGCTGGCGCGGCTGCGCCGCATGGGGGTGAACGTCGAGGAGGCGTCGGCGGACCTGGGCGCGGACACCTTCACCACCTTCCGCCTGGTGACGTTCCCGATGATGCGGTCGGCGCTGCTGGCGGGCGGGCTGCTGGCGTTCGCCCTGTCGTTCGACGAGATCATCGTGACGACGTTCACGGCGGGGGCCGGGGTGAGGACGCTGCCGATCTGGATCTTCGAGAACCTCTTCCGCCCGAACCAGGCGCCGGTCGTCAACGTGGTCGCCGCCGCGCTCATCGTCTTCTCCGTGGTCCCGATCTACTTCGCGCAGCGTCTCTCGGGCACCACGAGCACCCACTGACCCGGGTTCGCCAAGCAACATCGCGCAATATGCGGGTACAGAGAGAAATCTAAGAGCTACGGTCGGGATGTCACGACATCACGTAACCGAAGAGGTGGCCCCCCATGCCCCCGACCCGTATCACCGAAGCGAAGGGAATCCTGGCCGCGCGGCTGCGCGAGATCCGCAGCGAGGCCAGCCTGACCGGGCGGACCCTCGCCTCCGAGGCGGGCTGGCACTACTCCAAGGTCTCCAAGATCGAGCACGCGGCGCAGATGCCCAACGAGAACGACATCAGGGTCTGGTGCCGGGTGTGCGACGCCGAGGAGTACGTCGTCGACCTGATCGCGGCCGTGCGCAACATCGACTCGATGTACACCGAGTGGCGGCGGCTGGAGACCACGGGCCTGCGGCACGTCCAGGAGTCGTTCCAGCCGCTCTACCGCGAGACCCAGCAGTTCAGGGTCTACCAGCACTCGGCCGTCCCCGGGCTGCTCCAGACGCCCGGCTACGCCCGCGCGCACCTGCGGGCGATCATCGACTTCCGGGGAATCCCCGACGATCTCGACGCGGCGGTGGCCGCCCGCCTGGCGCAGCAGGAGGTGCTCGGGGCCGGCGGGAAGCGGTTCATGTTCGTCGTCGGCGAGCAGGCGCTGCG
Organism: Sphaerisporangium viridialbum; assembly: GCF_049674955.1. Lineage (GTDB taxonomy): Bacteria > Actinomycetota > Actinomycetes > Streptosporangiales > Streptosporangiaceae > Sphaerisporangium > Sphaerisporangium viridialbum. The sequence continues at coordinate 6,753,075 of NZ_CP187232.1, forward strand.
CACCCCGGTGTGCGACACCGAAGGGATGATCGCCCAGCTCGACCGGCTGCTCCGGATCACGGCCAACATGCCGCAACTCAGCTTCGGCGTGATCCCCGCGACGACGCGGCCACCGATCATGCCACCCGAAAATTTCTGGATATATGACGATAACCAGGTCAGGGTGGATACGGTGCCCGGCCAGTTCCGGATCAAGGCGCCCACCGACGTCGCGCTGTACGAGAAGGCGTTCACCAAACTCGCCGAGGCCGCCGTCTATGGTCAGGCGGCACGCGACCTCATCACCGCCACGTCGGACGGATTCAAAGGAACATGAAGCAACTTCGTTGATGCCGAGATCGGCGCCCACCTAGCCTCGTGGGCGACCCCCTCCGTGGCGACGCGGCCCGTGGCCCGTCTCGCACGGCCCACGACGAGCCAGGCGAGCCCAGTCGCCGCGCCGGTGAGGAGCCACCTCGTGCCCGCCCTCCACGTTGAAGCCGCCGCCCTCGTCGGCCGCCGTCCCGCGGCGGCCGTACGGCAGATCGCCGAGGACCTGCAGACCTGCCTCGCCCGCCGGAACATCCCCGCCTACGTCTACTTCCTGGAGGACGGCCAGGCCGCCGTCTCGCTGTGGCAGGGCCTGCTGGCCCGGGTCGACGGCCGCATCATCTGGTGGACCAGCCCCCACCCGAGCCGCAGGGGCGGCGTCCTGCGGACGTTCGCCTTCGCCCCCGCCACCGCCGCCGCCCGGCTGGCCGAGCACTACGCGACCCTTCGCGCGCGGCCCCTGCCCGAGCTCTTCGCCCACCCCGAGTGACCGCCGTCCCCGACCCCCGGCCATGTTCATCCGCGAAGTCCCCAGCAGACCGGAGCCGATCATGACGACCACCGACAAGGTCGCGAGCGCGACCACGGCCGGCGAGCCCGGCACCGACCAGACGGCCACCGCCCACCTGCAGGCCCTGGGCGAGGCGCTCCAGGCGCGCGGCCTGTACGTGCGCGTCGGAGCGACCGCCGGAGGGCTCCCGCAGCTCATCGTGATCAGCACCGTGGTGCCCACCCTGTCTGAGGTGATCTTCGCGGCCCGGCGGCAGGGAACCTGGTGGTTCTGGTGGTCGTGGGCCGAGCGCATCGCCCCCGTCGACGACCTGGCCACCACCGAGGCGCGGATCCGCCAGGCGCTCACTCCCCCGGACCGGCAGGACCGGTAGGCGGCCGGGGACGAACTGCCCTCGGCGACGCCCACCGGGAAGGCCGGGCTTCGCGCACCGCTCGATCCGGCGAGGCCGGCATCGCCGCGTGCCTAAAACCTACTAAACAAGTAGGTCTTGACGGAAATGCGGCTCTGTGTTGGAGTGGAGCCCATGCAGGCCGAGATCCGACTCGTGGTTCGCGGGCACATCGACTTGTGCCGTGTGTGGTCCTCCTCCTGTCGCCCCTGACGTGGCGACCGGCGGCGCGTCCCTGACGTCCGCCGTTCCTCCCCCTCTTCGCCGGCACTCCGGCGCTCACCTCCGGACCCCGTCGTGCCCGCTCGGGCGCCCGGGCCCACGGCCGTCCAGTCAGAAAGGCTTCAGCCATGCCCGTCGAGTTTCTCGGAATCGGTGGCACCAACGACGGAACGGAGACCACCTCCCGCTCCGGCCCCTCGTTCGACAAGGAGTACACGCTCAGGCTCGCCCGGGCCCACCAGGAGTACGGGTGGGACCGCGTCCTGTTCGCCTACGGATCGGGGACGCCCGACCCGGCCCAGGCCGCCGCGTACGTGGCGAGCCACGTCGAGGGCCTGGGGATCCTGCTGGCCCACCGGCCGAACGTGTCGTACCCGACCTTCGCCCTGAAGACCTTCGCGACACTCGACCAGATCAGCGAGGGCCGCCTGACCGTGCACTTCATCACCGGCGGCACCGACCACGAGCAGCGGCGCGAGGGCGACTTCCTCACCAAGGACGAGCGGTACGCCCGCACCCGGGAGTACATCCAGATCGTCAAGAAGGGCTGGACCTCGCACAAGCCCTTCGACCACGAAGGCGCGTTCTACAGCTTCAACGACTTCGTGTCGGACGTCTTCCCCGTCCAGCACCCGAGGCCCCAGGTGTCGTTCGGCGGGTCCTCTCCCGCCGCCTACAAGGCGGGCGGCGCGGAGGCGGACATCTTCTGCCTGTGGGGCGAGCCGCTGGCCCAGACCGCCGAGCAGATCCAGTCCGTCAGGCAGGCCGCCAGAGAGGCGGGGCGGAGCGACGTGCCGAGGTTCCAGGTCGCGTTCCGGCCGATCATCGCGCCCACCGAGGAGCTGGCCTGGGAGAAGGCGCACCGCACGCTGGCGGCGATCACCTCCCGGCGCGACTCGGGCAGGGCCCCGCTCCGGCGGCTGCCCCCGGGCGGCGCGCCGGAGAACACCGGGTCGCAGCGGCTGGTCGCCATCGCCGAGCGGGGCGAGCGCTTCGACCGCGCCCTGTGGACCCCCACCGCCGCCGCGACCGGCGGGGCGGGCAACTCCAACGCCCTGGTCGGCACGCCGGAGACGGTGGCCCAGGCGCTGCTGGACTACCACGACCTCGGCGTGGAGATCCTCTCTGCGCGGGGATACGACCTGCTCGACGACGCGATCGACTTCGGACGGCACGTCATCCCGCTCGTACGCGAGGAGGTGGCCAAGCGCGACCGGGCGCGCCTTTCCGCGAAGGTCCCCGAACGCAGAGCGGCCTGGCAGGCCGGGCGCTGAGCGCGAGAGCAAGGGCGATCATGTCCGTTCCCCCCGAGACCGTGGACGCCGGCCCCACGGGAGACCTCACCCGTACGGTGAGCCATCCCGCCGTGAGCCATCCCGCCGTGAACCCCACCGCCGTGACCCGTGCCGCCGGAGAGGAGCCTCCCGGCCCGGTCGCCGTCGCCCCGCCGGCCGGGGACCCACCGCTCACGGTCGTCACCGCCCGGCATCCGGGGCGCTGGGCGGCGGCGGCTGTGGTGCTCGTGCTGCTGCTGATGGCGGCCAACGCCCTGGTCACCAACCCCGCGTGGGAGTGGCCGATCGTGGGCGAGTACCTGTTCTACCCGTCCATCCTGCGCGCGGTCGCGTTCACGCTGGAGCTCACCGCGCTCGGCATCGTGCTGGGATTCCTGCTCGGCACGGTGCTGGCCCTGATGAGGCTGTCGGCGAACCCGCTGCTCAGCTCGGTGGCCTGGGGGTACACCTGGCTGTTCCGATCGGTGCCGCTGATCCTGCAGCTGCTCTTCTGGTACAACCTGGCCCTGCTGTACAAGCAGATCTCGTTCGGCGTGCCGTTCGGCCCGTCGTTCTTCTCCGTCGGCACGATGGACCTCATCGGCCCGGTGACCGCCGCCGCTCTCGGCCTCGCGCTCCACCAGGGCGCCTACGCCGCCGAGATCGTGCGGGCGGGCTTCCTGTCGGTGGACCAGGGGCAGCTGGAGGCCGCGGCCGCGCTCGGCATCCCCCGCGCCCGCCAGGTCTTCAGGATCGTGCTCCCCCAGGCGATGCGGACGATCGTCCCGACGGCGGGGAACGAGATCATCGGCCTGGTCAAGGGCACCTCGGTCGTGTACATCATGGCGCTGCCCGAGCTGTTCTACCAGGCCCAGGTGATCTACAACCGCAGCGGGCGGGTCATCGCGCTGCTGCTGGTGGCCGCGATCTGGTACCTGGCCCTGACCACTGTGCTCTCGGTGTTCCAGTACTACCTGGAACGCCACTACGCCAAGGGAGCGACCAGGCACCTGCCCGAGACCCCGCTCGGACGCCTGCGCCGGGCGGTAACCACGCGGAACGCCGCGGCCCGGAGGGCGCTGTGACGCGGCCGATGGTGGAGCTGCGCGGCGTGCACAAGAGCTTCGGCGCGCTCGCGGTCCTGCGCGGCGTGGACCTGCGCGTGGAGGCCGGCGAGGTCACCGTGATCGTCGGCCCCTCCGGCTCAGGCAAGTCCACCCTGCTCCGCAGCGTCAACCACCTGGAGAAGGTCGACCGCGGCTCGGTGCTCGTCGACGGCGAGCTGGCCGGCTACCGGCGCGCCGGCGACCGCCTGTACGAGCTGCGCGAACGCGAGATCCTCCGGCAGCGCACGCACATCGGGTTCGTGTTCCAGAACTTCAACCTCTTCCCCCACCTGACCGTCCGCCAGAACGTCACCGAGGCCCCGCTGTCGGCCCAGCGCCGGGCGCGGGCCGAGGTGGAGGAGCTGGCGACCCGGCTGCTCGACCGCGTGGGGCTGGCGGACAAGGCCGACGAGTACCCCCGGCGGCTGTCCGGGGGGCAGCAGCAGCGTGTGGCGATCGCCCGGGCCCTGGCCCTTGAGCCGAAGGTCCTGCTGTTCGACGAGCCGACCTCCGCCCTCGACCCCGAGCTGGTCGGCGAGGTGCTGGAGGTGATGAAGGACCTGGCGCGCAGCGGCACCACGATGATCGTCGTCACCCACGAGATCGGATTCGCCCGCGAGGTCGCCGACACCGTGGTCTTCCTGGACGCCGGGCGCGTCGTCGAGCAGGGGCCGCCCGGCCAGGTGCTGGACACCCCCCGGCACGAGCGCACCCGCGCCTTCCTGAGCAAAGTCCTCTGACCCGAAAAGGATCATTCAGATGCCCTCCCTATCCCGTCGTGCCGCCGCGCTCGGCCTCCTTCCCCTGCTCCTGCTGGCCGCGTGCGGCACGGCGGCGGGCACCGAGCGGGGGTCCGGCGCGGTGACCGCCGAAGCGGCGGCGGCCGCCGGCGCCTCCTTGAAGATCGACACCAGCCCGGACCAGAAGCGCGTACGCGCGGAGAAGGTCGACGCGATCGCGACGCGGGTGCCCGAGGCGATCCGGAGCGGCGGCGAGCTGTCCGTCGGGATCACCGGTGACGGGACCCCGCCGCTGTCCTTCCTCGCCGACGACGACAGCACCGTGATCGGCGTCGAGTCCGACGTGGCCCAGCTCGTCGCGGACGTGCTCGGCCTCCGCCTCCGGCTCGACCGGACCTCCTGGGAGAACCTCTTCCTCGCGGTGAGGTCCGGCAAGGACCACGTGGGCTTCTCCAACATCACCGTGACCGAGGAGCGCAAGGACATCTACGACTTCGCGACCTACCGCGTCGACCAGCTCGCCTGGGAGACCGGCAAGGACAGCAAGCTGACGCGCATCGAGCAGCCCTCGGACATCGCGGGGCTGAAGGTGGCGGTCGGCTCGGGCACCAACCAGGAGAAGATCCTGCTGGAGTGGGACGAGCGGAACAAGAAGGCGGGCCTGAAGCCGATCGAGGTCCAGTACTACCAGCGCCCGGCGGACTACTACCTGGCGCTGAAGTCCGGCCGCATCGACGTCTACCTCGGCCCCAACCCCACCTCGGCCTACCACTCGGCCGTCAGCGGCGACACCAAGATCGCCGGAACGCTGTCCGGCGGCGGCGAGAGCGTCCAAGGGCTCATCGCGGCCATGACGCAGAAGGGGAACGGGCTGGTCCAGCCGGTGAGTGACGCCCTGAACACGGTAATCGAGAACGGGAAGTACGCCGAGGTGCTCAAGCGTTGGGGCCTGTCGAACGAAGCCATCCCGGCGTCACAGGTCAACCCCCCGGGCCTGCCGCGCCAGAAGAAGTGAGCGAAGGACACATGACCGTCGAGTCCATCGAGGTGCGTCAAGTGGAGGTCCGCGATCCTGCGGCCGAGCCGCTGCTGCGCGACCTCCACCTTGAGTACCACAGCCGGTACGGGCCGAACGAGGAGCTCAGCCGGTACGCCGACGAGGAGTTCTCCCCGCCTGACGGCGCCTTCCTGATCCTGGTGGAGGACGGGGAGACGGTCGCCGGGGGCGCGTTCCGCCGCCACGACCAGACGACGGCCGAGCTCAAACGCATCTGGACCCACCCCGCCCACCGCAGGCGGGGCCTCGGGCTGGTCGTCGTCCGCGAGCTGGAGCGGGAGGCCGTACGCCGGGGGTACCGGCGGATCCACCTCACCACCGGCCCCCGCCAGCCGGAGGCCGCCCGGCTGTACCTGGCGGCCGGATACCGGCCGCTGTTCGACCTCGACGCCGATCCGGAGACGATCGGGCCGCTGCCCTTCGAGAAGCTCCTCGAAGGGCCCGCCCCCTGCGAGACGGCCGCGAGCGGCTACGACGTCCGGGCGGCGGAGGTCCAGGAGGCGTAGAGGTCGGCGTACACGCCGTCCTGCCGCACCAGCTCGGCGTGCGGCCCGCGCTGGACGATGCGGCCGTGCTCGAACACCAGCACCTCGTCCGCCGCCTCGGCGGTGGACAGGCGGTGGGCGATCGACACGGCCGTACGGCCGCGGGTGACCCCGTCGAGTGCCCGCGCGATCCGCACCTCGGTGGCGGGGTCCACGGCGGAGGTCGCCTCGTCGAGCAGCAGCAGGTCGGGGTCGGCCAGGTAGGCCCTGGCCAGTGCGACGAGCTGGCGCTCCCCCGCCGACAGCGACTCGCCGCGCTGGCCCACCGCGGTGGACAGCCCCGCGGGAAGGCCCTCCAGCCAGTCGGTCAGCCCCAGCTCGGTCATGGCCAGGTCGATGTCCGCGTCGGTGGCCGAGGGGCGGCCGTAGCGGATGTTGTCCGCGAGCGAGCCGTTGAACAGGAACCCGTCCTGCGGCACCATGACGATCCGCTCCCTGAGCGAGGAGAACCGCACCTTGCGCAGGTCCACGCCGTCCACCAGCACGCGGCCCGCGGTCGGGTCCATGAGGCGGGTGAGCAGCTTGGCGAAGGTCGTCTTGCCCGAGCCGGTCTCGCCGACGACCGCGACCCGGGTGCGGGGCTCGATGTCCACCGAGACCTCGTGCAGCACGGGAGGGCCGTCGGGGTAGGCGAAGCCCACGTCCTGGAAGGAGACCGTGATGGACCCGCGCGGCAGGGTCACCCCGCCCACCGGGTCGGCCACGTCCGCGGGCGTGTCGAGCACGCCGAGCACCCGCCGCCACCCGGCGACGGCGTTCTGCGCGTCGTTGAGCACCTCGGTCGCGGTCTGCAGGGGGCTGATGAAGAGCGTGATGAGGAACAGGAACGCGACCAGGCGCCCGGCCGAGATCGTGCCGCCGATGCCGAGCTCGACCCCGAGCAGCACCACCCCGGCGACCGCGACCGCCCCCACCAGCTCGGTGATCGGGAAGGTGAACGCGACGATCTTCTGGGCCCGGGTCTGGGCGTTGCGCTGGGCGTTGACGGCCTCGTCGATGCGCCGCGCGGTGCGCTCCTCCGAGCCGTACGCGCGGATCACCGCGCTGCCGACCACGGACTCGCTGACCGCGGCCAGCATGTCGCCGGTGCGCTCGCGCACCTGGGTGTAGGCGCCGGCCACCCAGCGCTGGAACCTCGGCAGCACGATGACCATCGGCAGGAAGCAGGCCCAGACGACCAGCGCGAGCTGCCAGGAGTAGAACGCCATCAGCACGCTGGCGATGATCAGCTGACCGACCGAGATGATGACCATGAGGCCACCCCACTGCATGAACGTGCTGATCTGGTCCACGTCGCTGGTGACCCGGGAGACCAGCGCGCCGCGCCGCTCGGTGTTCTGCGTGAGCACCGACAGGTCGTGGACGTGCCGGAACCCCTTGCCGCGCAGCGAGGCGAGCCCCGACTCGGTCGAGCGGTAGAGGCGTACGTTCATGAGGTAGCCGCACAGAGCCGTCAGCGTCACCGCGACGGCGCACAGCAGCACGGCGTTCCTGATGAACGCCACGTCCGGCGTCGCATTCTTCAGCCCTCGGTCGATGACCTGCTGAACGGCGATGGGGACGATCACCTTGCCGAGCGTGGCGAGCACCGCCAGCACCAGCGTCACCGGGAGGCCGACGCGGAACTCCGGCGACAGCGTGAGGCCATGCCGCAACGTCCCGAGAGCCGAGCGCTGCTCCACGCTCAGCGACGTCGTCATGCCACGTTCTTCGACCCGCGACGTCATGCCACGATCCCCTCGTCGGCGTCGAGCGCCGCGCGCTCGGATTCCGCACGTTCGTAGGCGGTGACGAGGTTGCGGTATCCCTCGCACCGGGCGAGCAGCACGTCGTGCGGGCCCCGGTCGGCGACCCTGCCGTGCTCCAGGTAGACGACCTCGTCCGCCAGCGCGATCGTCGCCATGCGGTAGGCGACGACGATCACCGTGGACTCCGGCGAGCCCTCCCGCAGGCCGTACAGGATGCGGCCCTCCACCTGCGCGTCCACGCTGGAGGTGGCGTCGTCCAGGATGAGCAGGCGAGGGGTCCTGACCAGGGCCCTCGCCAGCGCCAGCCGCTGCCGCTGTCCGCCGGACAGCGTGGCGCCGCGCTCGCCGACCCGGGTGTCCAGGTTCTTCGGCAGGGCGCTCACGAACCCCTCCGCCTGGGCCAGGCGCAGCGCCGCCCAGATCCTCTCGTCCGGTACGGGCTCGCCCGCCTCCGTCCCGAGGGTCAGGTTGCCGCGCACGGTGTCGTCGAACAGGAAGGTCTGCTGCGGGACCAGGGACGCTGCCGTGCTCACCTCGCCCTTCGCGACCTCGCGCAGGTCGGTGCCGTCGAGGAGCACCTGGCCATGGTCGGGGTCGATCAGCCGGACGAGGAGCTGGGTCAGCGTGGACTTGCCCGAGCCGGTCGGGCCGACGATCGCGACGGTGCGGCCCGGCCTGACCTGGAAGTCGACCCCCGACAGCACCGGCGCGTCCGCGGAGTAGCCGTAGGTCAGGCCGCGCACCTCCAGCCGGGCGGGGCCCTCCGCGGCCAGGCGGGCGGCGCCGTACTCCATCGAGCCGGACGCCTTCAGCACGTCCTGCACCCGAGTCCAGCCGACGACGCTGCGCGGCATCTCGGCGAGCACCCAGCCGAGCGCGCGGATCGGGAACGCCAGCAGCGTGAACAGGTAGGACACCTGGATCAGATCGCCCGAGGAGACGTCCCCGGCTGCGAGCCGGATCGAGCCGAACAGCAGCACCGCGAGCACGCCCAGCGTCGGCAGCGCCTCCAGCAGCGGGTCGAAGAGCCCGCGGATGCGGCCCACGGCGATGTTGGCGTCGCGAAGCTCGTCCGCCTTGGCCTGGAAGCGGACGGCCTCGGCGTCCTCCCTGCCGAGGGTCTTGACGACCAGCGCCCCGTCGAAGCTCTCGTGCGCGATCTCGCTGACCTCGGCGCGGAGCTGCTGCGCGCGCATCGCGAGGGGCGATAGCCGGCGCTGGTAGACGAGGTTCAGCACCGCGATAGCCGGAAATATCAGGAAACCGACGAGGGCGAGCATCGGGTCCACGAGCAGGATGGCGACGGCGGCGGTGACCAGCATGACCACCACGCCGACGGCCATGGGCAGCGGGGCCAGCGGGGCCCAGGCCGCCTCGGCGTCGGAGCTGGCGTTGGACAGCAACTGGCCGGTCGGGTGGCGGTGGTGCCAGGCGAGCGGCAGCCGCAGGTACTGCCGGGTGACCTCGCGGCGTGACCGGGCCTGCATGCGGTACTGCATGATGCCGGCGAGCACCCTGCGGCCGATCACGCCCGCCGCCTTCAGCACCGCGACGCCCACGATCAGCAGCGCCGCGGTGACGAGCGTGCCCGTGGTGGTGCGCCCGTCGCGGAAGGCGGGCAGGACGGCGTTCTCCGTGGCCCAGCCCAGCGCCCACGAGGAGCCGACGGTCATGACCCCGTAGACGGAGCTCGCCAGGACCGCGCCGGTGAAAATGCGGGGCTCGGTGCGGATGGCGTGCCCGACGACACGCAGTCCCTGGCGCATGACAGTCGGACTGTGCTGGCGCTCGCTCGGCACGCGGGGGATCCTCTCGACGGGGACTATGCCTGATGAGGGCCTGTCTGATGGCGGGACGCGGGGAACGTCCGCCTCAATCCCTATCATCCGCCGCAACCGGTTTATTCCCACCCCTATGGTGGCCGATCAGCCCCGAACCCCTCCTTGTAAGGTGATCAGGGTGACGCACGCACGCGCCGAGCGCGAAGCACTCAGTGATCTTCTCGACCGTCTGGGCCCCGAGGCACCGACGCTGTGCGAGGGGTGGACGACCGCCGACCTCGCCGCCCACCTCGTCGTCCGCGAGCGCCGTCTCGACGCCGCGGGGGGCATCGCGATCAAGCCCCTGGCGGGCTACACCGAGTCCGTGCAGAACAAGGTCAAGAACGGCAAGGCCTACCGCGAGCTCGTCGACGACGTGCGCCAGGGCCCGCCGCGGTGGTCGCCCTACGGCCTGATCCCGGGCCTGGACGCGGTGGTCAACACGCTGGAGTTCTTCGTCCACCACGAGGACGTCCGGCGGGCGCAGCCCGGCTGGGAGCCCCGCGAGCTGCCCGCCGACCTGGTGGAGATGATCTGGAAGCGGGTCTCGGGAGGCGCGCGGCTGATGCTCCGCAAGTCGCCCGTCGGCGTGGTGCTCCGCCGTACCGACGGCCGGAAGGCCGGGGGCAAGATGGCCGAGCCGCACGTCATCGTGACCGGCGAGCCGGCCGAGCTCCTGCTGTTCGCCTTCGGCCGCCAGGAGCACGCCCGGGTGACCTACGAGGGCGACGAGGCCTCGATCGATCGGCTGCGCGGCGCTCAGCTCGGCCTCTGACACCGGCTCCCCCACGGAAAGGGCGCGGGGCCTCCCGCCGAGCCGCCGGACCGCGCGGAACCCCCGGGGTTCCGCGTCCGTTGTCGCGTGTATTACGGGCATCCGTTTCATACCGGATGGGACGGTCATGTCCTGGCTATGATCATCCCCGGGCCACCACGTGACCGATTCCGGAGATCGGCCACTCCGCGCCTCGGGTAGGACCACGTCACCGGAACCATGGGAGGCAATCCGATGAAGACCAAGAAGGTACTGCTGTACCTCGTCATCGCCTTCACGGTCTTCTACATGTACTCCCGGCCCGCCGAGGCGGCGACCGCGGTCAAGGGCATGTTCAACGGGATCAGCTCGGGCGCGGGACAGCTGGCGATGTTCTTCTCCAAGCTGTTCAACTGAGGACCTGAGCGGCCCTCTCCCTTCGGCCGAGCACCTGAGGCGTCGGCGGCGTGGGCGGCACTCCCCTGAGCCGGCCCGGGGCGGCGCCGGTCCAGATCCCGGTCAGGCGTCCTTCTTCTTCAGCGGGACCAGGCACAGCACGTAGCCCATGGCGCCCGACTTGGGACCCTCCCAGTACGCCGTGGTGACGTCCTTGTCGTGGCACATGCTGAGGCTCGTGTCGGCGTTGAACTGCGCCTCGGTCTTGCCGTTGACCTTCCTGGCGACCTTCCACTCGACCGTGGCGTCCTTGCAGTCGACGACCTTCAGGCTGTCCTTGTCCTGCCCGGCCATGCAGTCGCCCACGTGGGCGATGCGGGGAGCGCCGGTGACCTGGTCGCCGACCGCGCCCACACCCTCCCGGACCGCGAAGACCCCGCCGATCTTGATGACGGCGATGACCAGGAAGATGCCCACCGCGCCGAGCGCACCCGCGATCTTGCCGCCCCGCTTCTTCCTGGCGGCGGGCGGCTGGCCGGGCTGCCACTGGGCTCCGCCGGGCTGCTGGGCGAAGGGGTCCTTGCCCGCGTTGGAGCCGGGCTGCTGCTGGTACGGGTCCTGCCAGGCCTGCTGGGGAGGCGGCTGCTGACCGTACGCGCCCGGTGCCTGCTGCTGCCCGTAGCCACCCTGCTGTGCCTGCGCCTGGCCGGCGTAGGCGGGCTGCTGCCCGGCGTTGGAGGGCCGGCCGTACGGATCCTGGGGCGGGCCCGCGTACGGAGCCTGCTGCTGGTCCTGGGGCTGGCCCGCGTACCCCTGTCCCGCGTACCCCTGACCGGCATGGCCCTGACCGGCATGGCCCTGGCCGCTCCCCTGACCCGGGTAGCCGGACCCACCGCTCCCCTGACCCGGGTAACCGGAGCCACCGCCCGGGTAGCCGGAACCGCCGCTCGCCTGCCCCGGGTAGCCCGAGGCGCCGCCTGCCTGACCCGGATAGCCGGACCCGCCGCTCCCCTGGCCCGGATAGGGCGCCTGCTGCAGGTAGGGATCCTGCGGCGGGCCACCGTACGGCGCGGCGTCCTGCGGCGCGTACGGCTGCCGCGGGTACTGGGCGTCCTGCTGCCAGGACCCGTCCTGACCGTACTGCCCCTCGCCCTGGCTGGGCGGGAAGGTGTGGTTCGGATAGCCCTGAGGGGGCTGGTAGGGCGAGCCCGGCTGCTGGGGGGAGGGTGGAGTCGTCACGGATGATTCCTTGAGGTCAGCGGCACCGTAAAAGAACCCGCATGACCGTAGCGGATCATGACCCGACTTGCGAAGACATTCCACCATTCGAGCGGGTTTGGACCGGTCCCACTTCGGGTAAAGAGATCACCCGCCGACGGTCTACCGCACGGGGTGGCCGGCCGCGCGCAGGGTCTCCTTGACGTCGGAGATCTTGAGCTGGCCGAAGTGGAAGACGCTCGCGGCGAGCACCGCGTCGGCCCCCGCGTCCACGGCCGGCGGGAAGTCGTCGAGCGCGCCCGCCCCGCCGCTCGCGATGACCGGCACGGTCACGGCCTCGCGCACGGCCCGGATCATCGGAAGGTCGTACCCGCCCTTCGTGCCGTCGCCGTCCATGGAGTTCAGCAGGATCTCGCCCACGCCGAGCTCCTGGCCGCGCCGCGCCCACTCGACGGCGTCGATGCCCGTGCCCCGGCGGCCGCCGTGCGTCGTCACCTCGAAGCCCGAGGGGGTGGGCGGGCCGTCCACCACGCGCCGCGCGTCGACCGACAGCACGACGCACTGGGCCCCGAACCTGCGGGACGCCTCGGTCAGCAGCTCGGGGCGCGTGATGGCGGCGGTGTTCAGGGAGACCTTGTCCGCGCCGGCGCGGAGCAGCCGGTTGACGTCGTCGACCGACCGCACTCCCCCGCCGACGGTCAGCGGGATGAACACCTGCTCGGCCGTGCGGCGGACCACGTCGAACATGGTCTCCCGGTCACCGGAGGAGGCGGTGATGTCGAGGAAGGTCAGCTCGTCGGCGCCCTCGGCGTCGTAGCGCCTGGCCAGCTCGACGGGGTCTCCGGCATCCCTGAGGTTCTCGAAGTTGACGCCCTTGACCACCCGCCCGGCGTCGACGTCCAGGCAGGGGATCACGCGTACCGCGACCGTCATGCCCTCACCGCCGCTAGTGCCTCCTCCAGCGTGAACGCCTGGGCGTAGAGCGCCTTGCCGACGATGGCGCCCTCGACCCCGTCCGGCACCAGCGTGGACAGCGCGCGCAGGTCGTCGAGCGAGGAGACGCCCCCGCTGGCGATCACGGGCCGGTCGGTGCGGGCGCACACCTGGCGGAGCAGATCGAGGTTCGGCCCGCGCAGGGTGCCGTCCTTGGTGACGTCGGTGAGGACGTAGCGGGGGCAGCCGTCCGACTCCAGCCGGTCGAGCACCTCCCACAGGTCGCCGCCCTCCTTGGTCCAGCCCCGGGCGGCCAGCGTGGTGCCCCGCACGTCGAGGCCGACCGCGATGCGGTCGCCGTACTCGGCGATGATCTTCGAGCACCAGGCGGGGTCCTCCAGGGCTGCGGTGCCGATGTTGACCCGCCTGCACCCGGTGGCGAGGGCCGCCTCCAGCGACGCGTCGTCGCGGATGCCGCCGGACAGCTCGACCTGGACGTCCAGCGCGCCCACCACGGAGGCCAGCAGCTCGCGGTTGGACCCCCTGCCGAAGGCGGCGTCGAGGTCGACCAGATGGATCCACTCGGCGCCCGCCTGCTGCCACGCGAGAGCGGCGGCGAGCGGGTCGCCGTACGAGGTCTCCGTACCCGCCTCACCCTGCACGAGGCGCACGGCCTGGCCGTCCGCGACGTCCACTGCGGGCAACAGCACCAGCGACATATCTACGACCTCCGGTCGAATACGACGGTGACCAGCACCGGGAAGAGCAGAAGGGACAACACCAGGACGCCCACCCGGGCGGCCCACCCGCTGAGCAGCAGCCAGGAGGCCGCCTGCACGAGCACGAACAGCACGGCGACGACGGAGTTCTGCGCCCGCCGCCTCCTGGCGATCAGGCCGCCCTGGCGTGCGACCCTGATCGGTTTGGGCACCACCGCGACCAGCCGGCCGCGCAGCCCTCGCCACCTGGCCCTGCGCTCGTCACGCCTGGCGCGCGCGGCGGCCTGCCGCGCCTGCTCGGCCTCACGCTCGGCGCGGCGGCGTGCGCGCTCCTTGCTCACTCGGGCCCCCGCTAGCCGGGAAGACGGGTAGCGGCGTGCCGGGCCGGCCCGTGGGACGCCACGGCGCTCCGCACCCGCCAGGATAAGGCCACGCGTTCGCGGGAGCTCACAGCGTGCCCAGCCAGTTCTTCAGCAGCACCGCGCCCGCGTCGCCGGACTTCTCGGGGTGGAACTGCGTCGCCTTGAGCGGGCCGTTCTCCACCGCCGCGACGAACGGCACGCCGTGCTCGGCCCACGTGACGAGCGGCTGGGCGAAGCCGGGACCGGCCTCGAGCTCGAACTTGCGCACGCCGTAGGAGTGGACGAAGTAGAACCGCGTGGCGTCGTCGAGCCCGGCGAACAGCACCGACCCCTCGGGCGCCTGGACGGTGTTCCACCCCATGTGCGGCAGTACGGGCGCGTCGAGCCGCTCGACGACGCCGGGCCACTCGCCGCAGCCCTGGTCGCGGCCAAGGCCCTCCTCGGTGTGCTCGGCGCCCTCGGCGAACAGGATCTGCATGCCGACGCAGATGCCGAGCACGGGACGCCCGCCGGCCAGGCGGCGGCCGATGATCTGCTCACCGCGCACGGCCTTCAGCCCGGCCATGCAGGCGGCGAAGGCGCCGACCCCGGGCACGACGAGCCCGTCGGCCTCCAGCGCGGCGTCGAAGTCGGCGGTCACCGTGACGTCGGCACCGACGCGGGCGAGCGCCCGCTCGGCCGACCGCAGGTTGCCCGAGCCGTAGTCGAGGACGACGACCTTGGTCATGACATCACCCCCAGGGTGCGGGAACCGGAGTGGAGGACGGCGGCGCTCACCACCACAGCACCCCCGCGGTGATCGCGAGCACGGCGCCGATCCCGAGGACGACGGCGCCGAGCTTCAGCCCCTGCTTGAGGAACGAGTAGATGCCGCCGGCCATGAACAGGCCGATGAAGACCATCGCGACCGCGGTCCAGTTCGAGCTCACAGGACACCCTTGGTGCTGGGCACGCCCGTGGCGCGCGGGTCGCGCTCGGTGGCCTCGCGCAGCGCGCGGGCCAGGGCCTTGAACTGCGCCTCGACGATGTGATGGGCGTTGCGCCCGTAAGGCACGCGCACGTGCAGGCAGATGGCGGCCTGGGCGACGAAGGACTCCAGGATGTGCCGGGTGAGGGTGGTGTCGTACTCCGGGCCGATCATCGGGGCCATGCCCTCGGGCTCGGAGTGCACCAGGTAGGGGCGGCCCGACAGATCGACCGTCACCTCGGCCAGCGCCTCGTCCAGCGGGCAGGCGGCGTTCCCGAACCTCCGGATGCCCGACTTGTCGCCCAGAGCCTCGCGGAAGGCGGCCCCCAGCGCGAGCGCGGTGTCCTCGATGGTGTGATGCGAGTCGATGTGCAGGTCGCCGTTGGTCTTCACGGCCAGGTCGAACAGGCCGTGCTTGCCGAGCTGGGCCAGCATGTGGTCGAAGAACCCGACACCGGTGGACACCTCGACCCTGCCGGTGCCGTCCAGGTCGACCTCCACCAGCACCGAGGTCTCCTTGGTCGTACGCTCGACGCGGCCGGTCCTCGGCCTCGGCTCGCCCACGGCGGGACTGGTCACAGGATTTCCTCCAGGTCGTCGCGCGCGGGCCTGCCGGGCGCGGGAGTTACTCGGGTCTCGGCGAGGGCACCGGACATGGCCTCGCGGAAGGCCGCCATCTCGCCGGCCGTGCCGATGGAGACGCGCAGCCACTCGGGCGGGCCGACCTCGCGGATCAGCACGCCGCGCTCCAGCAGGGCCTCCCACACCGCGTGGCGGTCGGGGAACCGGCCGAACAGCACGAAGTTGGCGTCGGAGTCGGCCACGGACAGGCCGCGCTCCCTCAGCCAGGCCACGCAGGCGTCGCGCTCGGCGCGCAGCACCTCGACGGTGCCGAGCAGCTCGTCGCGGTGCGCGACGGCCACCCGCGCGGCGGCCTGGGTGAGCGTCGACAGATGGTACGGCAGGCGCACCAGGAGCAGCGCCTCGATCACGGCGGGGTCGGCCGCCAGGTAGCCGAGGCGGGTGCCGGCCATGGCGAACGCCTTCGACATGGTGCGGGTGACGATCAGCCGGGGGTTGCCCGGCAGCAGGCTCAGCGCGCTCGGCGTGCCGGTGCGCGCGAACTCGAAGTACGCCTCGTCGACCACGACCATGCCCGGCGCGGCCTCGGCCACCCGCTCGATGACCGAAAGCGGCAGTGCCGTGCCCGTCGGGTTGTTGGGGCTGGTCAGGAACACGATGTCGGGGCGGTGCTCCTCGATCGCGGCGACGGCCTTGCCCGGGTCGACGCCGAAGTCGTCCTCACGGGCGCCGGAGATCCACCGCGTGGCGGCGCCGGTCGTGATGATCGGATGCATGGAGTACGACGGCTCGAAGCCGAGCGCCGACCTCCCCGGCCCCCCGAACGCCTGGAGGATCTGCTGGAGCACCTCGTTGGAGCCGTTGGCGGCCCACACCTGGCCGGCGTCGAGGCCGTGACCGAGGTAGGCCGCGAGATCCTCGCGCAGGGCCACGGCGTCCCTGTCGGGATAGCGGTTCAGCTCCGAGGCGCCGCGCCGCACGGCCTCGGCCAGATCGGCGACCAGGCCGGGCGAGGGCGGGTAGGGGTTCTCGTTGGTGTTCAGCCGGACCGGCACGTCGATCTGGGGCGCCCCGTACGGCGAGCGCCCGCGCAGGTCGTCGCGGATCGGCAGGTCGCCGAGGCGCACGGCCCGGCCCGAGCTCAGGGAGGTCATCGGGACCCCCCGCCGAACCTCGCGCGGACGGCGGCGCCGTGCGCGGGGAGGTCCTCGGCCTCCGACAGCGCGTAGACGTGCGGCGCGGCCTCCTCGAGGGCCTCGCGGGTGTAGTCGACCACGTGGATGCCGCGCAGGAAGGTCTGCACGGAGAGCCCCGAGGAGTGGCAGGCGCACCCGCCGGTCGGGAGCACGTGGTTGGAGCCCGCGAGGTAGTCGCCGAGGGAGACCGGGGCGTACGGGCCGATGAAGACCGCCCCGGCGTTGCGGACCCGGGCGGCGACCGCGTGGGGGTCGGCCGTCTGGATCTCCAGGTGCTCGGCGGCGTAGGCGTCGACGACCCGGAGCCCGTCGTCGAGGCCGGACACCAGCACGATGCCCGACTGCGGGCCGGCGAGCGCCTCGGCGATGCGCTCGGAATGCCGCGTGGCGGCGACCTGGCCGGGAAGCTCCTTCTCGACGGCCTCGGCGAGCGTCTCGCTGGTGGTGACCAGCACGGCGGCGGCGATCACGTCGTGCTCGGCCTGGCTGATCAGGTCGGCGGCGACGTGGACGGGGTCGGCGGTGTCGTCGGCGAGCACGGCGATCTCGGTCGGGCCCGCCTCGGAGTCGATGCCGATGCGCCCCTTGAGCAGGCGCTTGGCGGCGGCGACCCAGATGTTGCCGGGACCGGTGACCATGCGGACCGGGGGGCACTCCTCGGTGCCGTAGGCGAACATCGCCACCGCCTGGGCGCCGCCCACGGCGTACACCTCGTCGACGCCGAGCAGCGCGCAGGCCGCCAGGATGGTCGGGTGGGGCAGCCCTCCGAAGCCGGCCTGCGGCGGGGAGGTGACCGCCAGGGAGGCCACCCCCGCCTCCTGGGCGGGCACGACGTTCATCACGACGCTCGACGGGTAGACCGCGCGCCCGCCGGGGACGTAGAGGCCGACCCGGTCGACGGGCACCCAGCGCTCGGTGACCGTGCCGCCGGGGACGACCTTGGTGGTGGTGTCGGTCCTGCGCTGGTCGCGGTGGACCAGGCGCGCCCTGCGGATGGACTCCTCCAGCGCGGCGCGCACGGCGGGGTCGAGCCCGGCGAGGGCGCCGGTGAGGGCCTCGGCGGGCACGCGGGTGGAGCCGAGCTCCACACCGTCGAACCGGGCGGTCAGCTCCCGCACGGCCGCCACTCCCCTATGGCGCACGTCGTCGCAGATGGGCCGCACCTTGGAAAGGGCGGCCTCGACGTCAAGCTCGGCGCGGGGCAGCACGTCGCGCAGGTCGTCCGGCAGGGACCCGCGCAGGTCGATACGGGATATCACCGGTCCAGTCTACGGAGGGTGGCACCCCGATCCGGTTGCGGTCCGCCATTCGGACGGCGGCTTTACATTGTAGATTTTAACTTGCCGTTAAGCTGGGGGCCGTGAGCAAGACGAAGAACAAGGGAGGCCAGGGCACTCCCGCAACCGTGGCGCTGGCCAGGGCAGAGGTCGGTTTCACCCTCCATCCGTATGATCACGATCCGAACGCCCAGGCCTACGGCGAGGAGGCCGCCGACGCGCTCGGGCTGCCGTACGAGCGGATCTTCAAGACCCTGGTGGCCGAGGTCGAGACCGGCCTCGCGGTCGCGGTCGTGCCCGTCTCCGGCAAGCTCGACCTGAAGGCCTTCGCCGCCGCACTCGGCGGCAAGCGCGCGGCCATGGCCGACGCGGCCAAGGTCGAGCGGGTCACCGGCTACGTCGTCGGCGGCATCAGCCCGCTGGGGCAGCGCAGGGCCCTGCCCACCGTGATCGACTCCTCGGCGCTGGAGTTCGAGACGATCTACTTCTCGGCGGGGCGGCGCGGGCTGCAGATCGAGACGGCCCCCGCCGGGCTGGTGCGCCTCACCCGGGCGATCACCGCTCCCATCGGCAAGGCCTCCTGACCACGCTTGGCAACCCTTGCCATCGCCTTCCGGCGATTCGGCTCGCCAGACTGGCGTCAACTGCCATAGGACCAGGCAAGTGCCCCAGGTGCCCGAAGGAGCCAGAGTGACCGAGTTGTTCTACCTGTCCGCCACCGAGATGCTGGGCCTCCTGCGTGACGGGCAGATCAGCGCGGTCGAGCTGACCGAGGCCCATCTGCGGCGCATCGACGAGGTCAACGGCGAGGTCAACGCGGTCGTCACGCTGGTCGCCGACCAGGCGCTCGCCGAGGCGAGGCGGCTCGACGACGACTTCGCGCATGGCCGCCCGCG
The DNA here is from genome assembly GCF_049674955.1 of Sphaerisporangium viridialbum. Lineage (GTDB taxonomy): Bacteria > Actinomycetota > Actinomycetes > Streptosporangiales > Streptosporangiaceae > Sphaerisporangium > Sphaerisporangium viridialbum. Next base: position 6,772,098 of record NZ_CP187232.1, read on the forward strand.
TGGCCCGCTGCACGGCCTGCCCATCGCCTACAAGGACCTGACGGACACGGCCGGCATCCGCACGACGTACGGCTCGACGCTCTTCGCCGACCACGTGCCCGACGCCGACGCGCTCGTGGTCCGGCGCGCCAGGGCGGCCGGGGCGATCACGGTCGGCAAGACCAACACGCCGGAGTTCGGCACCGGCTCGCACACCGTCAACGAGGTGTTCGGCCCCACCCGCAACCCCTACGACCTCACCCGGAGCGCGGGCGGCAGCAGCGGAGGGGCCGCCGCCGCGCTGGCCTCCGGCATGGTGCCGCTGGCCGACGGCTCCGACATGGGCGGGTCCCTGCGCAACCCCGCGTCGTTCTGCAACGTGGTGGGGCTGCGCCCGACCCCCGGGCGGGTGCCGGACGCCTCGGCCACCTCGGCCTGGTTCACCCTCGGCGTGGCGGGCCCCCTGGCCAGGACCGTCGGCGACGCCGCGTTGCTGATGAGCGTCATCTCCGGCTTCGCCCCCACCTCGCCGTTCGCCGTCCGGGAGGACGGCTCCGCCTTCGCCGGGTCCCTGGAGTGCGACATGGCGGGCCTGCGGGTGGCCTGGAGTCCCGACCTCGGCGGGCTGCCCGTGGACCCCGAGACGGCCGCCGTGACGGCGCGGGCGCCGGGCGTGCTGGCCGGGCTCGGCGCCAAGGTGGAGCAGGTCGAGCTCGACCTGTCCGACGCCGAGGACGCCTTCCGCACCTACCGCGCCTGGTACTACGCGAGCGCCTTCGGCGACCTGCCCGCCGGCCAGGTCGGCCCCAACGTCGCCTGGAACGTCGAGCGGGGGCGCGAGGTCACCGGCGCCGGCCTGGCGCGCGCCGAGCGCCTGCGCAGCCGCCTGTTCCAGCGCATGAACGCCTTCTTCGACGACCACGACGTCCTGATCGCCCCGGTCAGCCAGGTGCCGCCGTTCCCGGTCGACCAGCCGTACGTCACCGAGGTGGCGGGCACGCCGATGCCCGACTACCTGGCGTGGATGCGCTCGGCGTACTGGATCTCGGTGCTGCACTCCCCGGCGGCCTCGGTGCCGTGCGGGTTCACCCCGGGCGGCCTGCCCGTCGGGGTGCAGATCGTCGGGCGGCCGTGGGACGACCTCACGGTGCTCAGGGTCGCGCACGCCTTCGAGCGGGCGACCGGCCACGGGGCCAGGCACCCCGCGCTCGGCCGCTAGCCGCCGCACCCGTCAAGGGCTCTGGCCCAGCTCCTCGCCGTTGCCAGGCGCGGGTTCCGGCGTGTCGCGGCCGTCGACGGCCTCCAGGATGCCGAAGATCGCGACCGCGACCAGCGCCCAGCTCAGCAGCACGCCGCGCGCGGTGACGCCGAGCACGTCGACCGTGGACCCGATGCCGGACGAGCGCGGCGCCGCCGCCTGCACCATCGAGCCGCCCAGCGACGTGCCGACGCTGAGCGCGAGGAAGCCGGCGAGCAGGCCGCCGACCGCGAGCCCGGCGAGCAGGGCGATCGGGCGCCCCCCCTTGCGCGCGATCAGGTAAGCGAAGACACCGCAGGCCAGCCCCGCCACGCCGGTCACCACGGCGAACCAGCCGTCGGCCCCGATCAGGGACTGGGTGGTCGGGTCGGTCAGCTCAGGGCCGGCCTTGGTGATGATGTACGGCGTGCGGGGGGCGAGCGCCGACCACAGGAATCCCGCCGCCACGCCCATGAGGGCGAGCACGAAGATCGTCAGTCCGAAGTCCCGCAGATGCCGCACCCGATCACCTCGCCTGTCACGCGTCCCGTTCCAGCGTACGGATCCGCACATGGTACCGATGTGAGCCCCGCCACCGCGCCTCCTGGCACGCCCTTCCCCACCGTTAGGCTGTCCCCCGTGAGCGAAGAGGTATGGCTGATCGAGTCGTCCGGACCTCTGCGGGGGGACGTCGAAGTACGCGGTTCCAAGAACGCGGTGTCCAAGCACATGGTCGCCGCGATGCTCGGCATCGGCCCGAGCACGCTGCACAACGCCCCAGAGGTGGGCGAGGTCGGCATCACCGCCGCCATGCTGGAGGCGCTCGGCATCGAGGTCGACATCAGCGGCGGCGAGATCACCCTGGAGCGCGGCCCCGAGATCAGGCCCCGGGTGCCGGAGGCCTTCACCGGGCTCAACCGCATCCCGATCCTGATGCTCGGCCCGCTGCTGCACCTGGCCGGTGAGGCGTACGTCCCGCTCGTCGGCGGCGACCCCATCGGGCGGCGGCCGGTCAACTTCCACGTCGAGGCGCTCCGCGCGATGGGCGCCGAGGTCGAGGTGCGCGACACCGGCATCTTCGCCAAGGCCACCCGGCTGCGCGGCACCCGCATCGAGCTGCCCTACCCCAGCGTCGGCGCCACCGAGACCATCCTTCTGTCCGCCGTGCTCGCCGAGGGCAAGACCGTCATCAAGGGCGCGGCCACCGAGCCCGAGGTGGTCGAGCTCGCGCTGTTCCTGCAGCGCATGGGCGCGCGCATCGAGCTCAGCCCCGACCGCCGCATCGTCATCGAGGGCGTCGAGCGCCTGCGCGGCGCCTCCACCTGGCTCGCGGGCGACCGCATCGAGGCCTTCTCCTACCTGGTGGCCGGGCTCATCACCGGCGGCGAGGTCCGGGTGCACGGCTGCCCGCAGGACCGGCTGGTCACCGCCATCACCACCCTCGCCCGCATGGGCGCGACGTTCGACATCACCGACGACTGGCTGACCGCCTCCGCGCCGGACGGCCTGCGGGCCGCCGCCGTGCAGACCGACACCCACCCCGGCTTCATGACCGACTGGCAGACTCCGCTGATGGTCCTGTTCACGCAGGCCGAGGGCATGTCGGTGCTGCACGAGACCGTCTTCGAGAACCGCCTGGTCTACGTGCCGGCCCTGCAGAAGATGGGCTGCGAGATCGAGATCTTCGACGTGTGCCTCGGCGGGCCCGCGTGCCGCTACCACGACACCAACGCCCGGCACTCCGCGGTCGTCAGGGGCGTCTCCAAGCTCCGGGGCGCCGACGTCACCCTGCCCGACATCCGCGCCGGGTTCTCCGGGGTGCTGGCCGCGGCCGTCGCCGAGGGCACCTCGACGCTGCGGGGCGTCCACCACATCGAGCGTGGTTACCACCGCGTTTTCGACCAGTTCACCTCACTTGGGTTGAAGATCAACCGGGAAGCGTAAAGATTCCTCGGTAGGGCGTTTGCCGGCGTTCCCTGGGTCGCACTTCTATCCCCGTGACCTCGGGATCCGACGGCCGCCGAACACCCGGCGGCGAGTCCACGCGGCGCCGCCCCCGGGAGCGTCCGGTGGCGGTGAGCATCGCGGCGCTCGGCGTCGCGGGCGTGGTCGGCGGGCTGCTGGCCGCGGCCGTCGCGCTCCCGGCGGTGGGCGGCGCGGGCATCCTGACGCGGAGCGCCGCGCACGACTTCTTCGAGGTGCCGACCATGCTGCGGGAGGCCCCGCTGCCCGAGCGCACCCGGCTGCTCGACAAGGACGGCAAGCAGTTCGCCCAGTTCTACGTCCAGAACCGGCAGTCGGTCGACATCAGCAAGATCGCGCCCGTCATGCTCAAGGCGATGGTCGCCATCGAGGACTCGCGGTTCTACGAGCACGCGGGGCTCGACCTCAAGGGCACCCTGCGGGCGATCATCGCCAACACCAAGGCGGGCAGCATCCGGCAGGGCGGATCCTCGCTGACCCAGCAGCTCGTGAAGAACATCCTGCTGCAGAACGCCCACTCCGAGGCCGAGCGCGACATGGCCCGCGCGCCGAGCATCCGCAGGAAGCTCCAGGAGCTGCGGTACGCCATGGGGCTTGAGCGGAAGTACACCAAGGACCAGATCCTGGTGCGCTACCTCAACATCGCCTACTTCGGCGGGGGCGCGTTCGGCGTGCAGGCCGCGGCGCAGCGGTTCTTCGGCACCTCCGCCGCCGCGCTCACCCCGGCCCAGGCCGCCACCCTGGCGGGGGCCGTGCGCACGCCGTACTTCACCGACCCCACCCTCGGCGAGGTGCACCAGAGGCGGCTGCTCGAACGCCGCGACCTGGTGCTCGACCGCATGGCGCAGCTCAAGATGATCTCGCAGGTGAGGGCCGACGCCGCCAAGGCGACGCCGCTGGCCCTGAGCCTGCGGCCCGAGCCGGGCGGGTGCTCGGAGAGCGAGTTCCCGTTCTTCTGCCTGTACGTGCAGAAGGAGATCGCCACCAACCGCGCCTTCGGGCAGACCCGCGCCGAGCGCGAGCGCCGCCTGTACCGCGACGGCCTGGTGATCAGGACCACCCTGGACCGCACCGCGCAGCGCGCCGCCGAGAAGGCCATCGCCGCGCACGTCCACGCCAAGGACAACGACGTGGCGGCCGAGGCGATGGTGGAGCCGGGCACGGGGCGCATCCGCGCCCTGGCGGCGAGCAAGGAGTACGGGATCAACCCCGGCGACCGGAACGACGGGCCCAAGACGACCTACAACCTGCCGGCCGACACCGTGCACGGCGGCGGGCAGGGGTTCCAGGCAGGGTCGACGTTCAAGGCGTTCACGCTCGCCACGGCCCTGGCGAAGGGCTGGCGGTTCGACCAGGGCTTCGACACGCCCGGCAGCTTCGTCCCCTCGTCGGGGTACAGGAACTGCGCGGGGAAGAAGGTCAACGACCCCGACGCGGTGGTCCACAACGCCGGTGGGGAGGGCAGGGGCGGCCCGCACAGCCTGTCCACCGGCACGTGGCAGTCGGTCAACATCTTCTACATGATGCTGGAGCGTGACGTCGGGCTGTGCGACGTGGTGCGCACGGCCAAGTCGCTGGGCATCGTCAGGGCGGACGGGGAGCCGCTCAAGGAGGTGCCGACCTTCACCCTCGGGGTGAACGAGATGGACCCGGTGACCGTGGCGAGCGCGTTCGCGGCATTCGGGGCCCGTGGCCGCTACTGCCGCCCCATGGCGATCCTGGAGATCTCCGAGCGGCGCGGCAGGCGTACGGCCATCTCGCCGAGCTGCACGGACGCCATCGAGCAGGACGTCGCCGACGCGGTCAGCCACATCCTGTCCGGGGTCTTCACCAGGGGCACGATGAAGGGGCAGAGCCTCGGCAGGCCCGCCGCGGGCAAGACGGGCACCAACAACGGCTACACCTCGGCCTGGTTCGCCGGGTACACCCCCGACCTGGCGGCGGCCGTCAGCGTCGGCGACATCAGGGGCGCCTACAAGTACCCGCTGACCAATGTGGAGATCGGCGGCCAGTCCTACGGCGGCGTCCAGGGGGCGTCCCTGCCGGGGCCGATCTGGGTGCAGTCCATGGAGGCGGCGTTGCGCTACACCCCGCCGACGTCGTTCACGCCGCCCGACATGGGACGGTTCGGCGGCGGGTCCACTCCGGGCCTGAGACCCGAGGACATGGCCGGTGCCGACCCCCGCGCCCGCCGAGGCGAGGAGGGACGCGGCGAGTACCCCGAAGACGAGCGGGAGGAGGGCCGACGGGAGCACGGCCCCCGCCCCCGCTGGCGACACGCGCCCGGCGCCCGCTCGGACCCGTACTACGGCCGCGAGAGCCACCGCCGCCCGTGGTACCTCGACTACCTGGACGACGACGCCACAGACCCCTGGGACCGCTCGGCCACCCACCGTCGCGACCGCCACCGCGACGGCTGGTGAGCCGGCGCCCGGAGAGGCTTGACCTCGCGAGGGCCTCGGTCAGGTGGCGACGTAGGCCGCGAGGTGCTCGCCGGTGAGGGTGGAGCGGGCGGCGACGAGGTCGGCGGGTGTGCCCTCGAAGACGATCCGGCCGCCGTCGTGGCCGGCGCCGGGGCCGAGGTCGATGATCCAGTCGGCGTGCGCCATGACCGCCTGGTGGTGCTCGATGACGATGACCGACTTGCCGGAGTCGACGAGCCGGTCGAGCAGGCCGAGCAGCTGCTCGACGTCGGCGAGGTGGAGGCCGGTGGTCGGCTCGTCGAGGACGTAGACGCCGCCCTTCTCGGACATGTGGGTGGCCAGCTTGAGCCGCTGCCGCTCGCCGCCGGACAGCGTGGTGAGCGGCTGGCCGAGGCTGAGGTAGCCGAGCCCGACGTCGGCGAGCCGGTTGAGGATGGCGTGCGCGGCCGGCGTGCGCGCCTCGCCGGCGCCGAAGAACTCCACGGCCTCGGTCACCGACATCGCGAGCACCTCGCTGATGTCGCGGCCGCCAAGGTGGTGGTCCAGCACCGATGCCTGGAACCGCTTCCCCTCGCACTCCTCGCAGGTGGTGGCGACGCCGGCCATCATCGCCAGGTCGGTGTAGATGACGCCTGCGCCGTTGCAGGTGGGGCAGGCGCCCTCGGAGTTGGCGCTGAACAGCGCCGGCTTCACGCCGTTGGCCTTCGCGAACGCCTTGCGGATCGGGTCGAGCAGTCCGGTGTAGGTCGCCGGATTGCTCCGTCGCGAGCCGCGGATCGCGCCCTGGTCGACCGACACCACACCTGCGCCGGCGTGGATCGACCCGTGCACGAGCGAGCTCTTGCCGGAGCCGGCGACGCCGGTGACGACGACAAGCACCCCGAGCGGGAAGTCGACGTCGACGTCGCGCAGGTTGTGCGCCGTCGCGCCGCGGATCTCCAGCGTGCCGGTGGGCGTCCGCACCGACTCCTTGAGGGAGGCCCGGTCGTCGAAATGGCGGCCGGTGAGGGTGCCGCCGGCCCGCAGCCCCTCGACGGTGCCCTCGAAGCAGACGGTGCCGCCCGCCGTACCGGCACCAGGGCCGAGGTCGACGACGTGGTCGGCGATCACGATCGTCTCCGGCTTGTGCTCCACGACGAGCACCGTGTTGCCCTTGTCCCGCAGCCGCAGCAGCAGGTCGTTCATCCGCTGGATGTCGTGCGGGTGCAGCCCGATGGTGGGCTCGTCGAAGACGTAGGTGACGTCGGTCAGCGAGGAGCCGAGGTGGCGGATCATCTTGACGCGCTGCGCCTCGCCGCCCGACAGCGTGCCCGAGGGCCGGTCGAGCGAGAGGTAGCCCAGCCCGATCTCCACGAACGAGTCGAGGGTGTGCGCCAGCTTGGCGAGCAGCGGCGCCACCGACGGTTCGTCGAGGCCGTGAACCCATTCGGCCAGGTCGCTGATCTGCATCGCGCAGGCGTCGGCGATGTTGATCCCCTTGATCTTGGAAGACCGGGCCGCCCCGCTGAGCCGGGTGCCGCCGCACTCGGGACAGGTGGTGAACGTCACCGCCCGCTCCACGAACGCACGGATGTGCGGCTGCATCGCGTCGACGTCCTTGGAGAGCATCGACTTCTGGATCTTCGGGATCACGCCCTCGTACGTCAGGTTGATGCCGTCGACCTTGATCTTGGTCGGCTCCTTGTGGAGCAGGTCGTGGAGCTCCTTCTTCGTGAACTTGCTGATCGGCTTGTCCGGATCGAAGAAGCCGGAGCCGATGAAGATGCGGCCGTACCAGCCGTCCATGGTGTAGCCGGGGATCGTGAGGGCGCCCTCTTTGAGCGACTTGCTGTCGTCGTACAGCGCGGACAGGTCGATGTCGTTGACCGAGCCCCGGCCCTCGCACCGCGGACACATGCCGCCGGTGATACTGAAGCTGCGCTGCTCCTTCACGGTCTTCCCGCCGCGCTCCAGCGCGACCGCGCCTGCTCCGCTGATCGAGGCGACGTTGAAGGAGAACGCCTGGGGCGAGCCGATGTGCGGCTGCCCGAGCCGGCTGAAGAGGATGCGCAGCATCGCGTTGGCGTCGGTGGCGGTGCCGACGGTGGAGCGGGGGTCGGCACCCATCCGCTGCTGGTCGACGATGATCGCGGTCGTCAGCCCGTCGAGTACGTCGACCTCGGGCCGCGCCAGCGTCGGCATGAAGCCCTGCACGAAGGCGCTGTAGGTCTCGTTGATCATCCGCTGCGACTCCGCGGCGATCGTGCCGAACACCAGCGAGCTCTTGCCCGAGCCTGAGACGCCGGTGAACACCGTCAGCCGGCGCTTCGGGATCTCGACGCTGAGGTCCTTGAGGTTGTTCACGCGCGCGCCCTGCACGCGGATCAGATCGTGGCTGTCGGCAATGTGAAGCGCAGGCGACTGCGTGTCCGTCCTCATGGCCATGCTCATCGTTTCTCCATCTGTTAGGTGGACCGCCTTCGCGGTCTCCGTCGGCGTCGCCTGGCTTAATTTGACCGGATTAGAGCAGTATGTCCGGTTTTCCGTGATTGGCGCGGTCGCGGCAACGGTCACTGTCTACCTGATCGGCGGCGTCGGCCGGGGTGGGGCAATGCCCGTCCGGCTGACGCCGGCCGGGTCGCGCTCGGCGCGGGAACCAAGGCATCCACGCGGCTTCGGCCCATGGAGCCTCTGGGGCCCCGGTACGCGGCGCGCCCGGCCGAGGCGTCAGACCGACCAGCGGCCGTCGCGCATCAGCTCGCGGCCGGGCCGCGGCGTCACGGTTGGAGTCGTCGATCGAGCCGCCGACCGCCTTCTGGAACGCGGGGCCGGCATCTCGTTCAGGCGGGGGTCGGCGCTCATCGGTCCTGAAGCAGCCCGAGGACGTTGCCATCGGGATCGGTGACGGTGGCCACCAGGCGGCCGCCACCGACGTCGTGCGCGGGCTCCTTCACGGTGGCACCCGCGGCGGTCACCTCGGCCAGCTTCGCCTCGATGTCCGGCACGTGCCAGTAGGCCACCGGTGAGGTCATGCCCTGCGGCCCACCGCCCGGCACCAGCCCGATGTGCTGGCCCGCGGCCTCGAAGCCGACGTAGTAGGACTCGTCGGCCTGCGGCGGTACGCCGAGCAGGGCGGTGTACACCTCCTTGGCCGCCGCCAGGTCGGACACGGGATGCAGCACGGTCCTGATTCCCTGGGTGGAAGAGCCGGTCATGGTCACTCCTGAAGTCGTGGGTCACATCGACCCGGTGTGTCTTGTCGAGCTTATGGACGAACGGGAAGCCCGGAAATCGACGTGCCGGGCTGGCCGGCGGGGGCCGGCCGTGATCCAGCGCATCCCGCCGTATCCGACGTCGTCGCGGACCTCGAAGCCGAGGGTGCCGCGATAGAAGGCCAGGGGTCCGTCCTGGTGGTCCATGGCGGTCAGGCTAGGTGAGGGCCGGTGAGCGGCGCTTCTCGATTCCTGACCGATCTGGTCACCTGTTCGGCCACGCGAATGGCGGCTCGCCGTAGGTGTGCCGGAACTCGCGGCTGAGGTGCCCGTATGTGGAGCAGGATGAATGCCTACTCGACCCTGTCGAACCCGCCCCTTTACCGGTCAACCGGCATCGAGGGCCGAGACACCCCGCCGGCCTGGTCTGACTCAGACGCTTGTACCTGGCTGCACGAGTCTTACCTCTTCGGCGAGGTGCAGGCCGCTTTCGATGACGGCGTTCATGATCGGCGCGAGCCGCGCCTCCCCGAGGACGGGCGCCCTGAGTGCCATCGCGGCGACCAGCCGGCGCTCGCGTTCCATGTCGCGCCCGGCGAAGCCGCCGACGGGCTTGAGCCTCTGGACGGTGCCCGCCAGGGCCGCCCTGCGCTCCAGCAGCACGGCGAGCGCCGCGTCGACGCGGTCGATGGCGCCCCGCGCCGCCGCCAGCGTCGCGGGGGCCTCCGCGCGCAGGAGCGCGCCGATCACCGTCACCGCCTCGCGCGCCGCCGCGACCGTCTCCGCGGTGGCCTCCGGGGCGAGCCACAGGCCGTCCGCTCCGGCGGCCACCGCCGCGCCCGCCAGCCCCGCGTCCTCCCCCGGCGCCGCGAGCACGGGGCGGCCTGACCGCTGCCCGGCGGCCCGCAGGAGCGCCAGGTCGGCCGCCCGCGTACGGCCGCCCTCGCACAGGACGACGTCGCCGCTCCCCTCCGCCGCGCAGTGGCCCGCCAGCTCCAGCCAGTCGTCCAGGGAGGTCTCGGGGGCCCGGCGCAGCACGATCGGGAGGCCGAGCCTCGCCGCCGCCCGTACGAGCGGGAGGTCGCCGGCCTGCTCCGCGCCGACCACCACCCCGTCGGCGTGCGCGGCGATCGCGGAAAGGTCCGCGGCCGAGGCGGGCTCCACCAGGAGGGGACCGTCCCACCTGGCCCTGGCCCCGGCGATCGCGGCCGCTCCACGGGGGCCCGCTTCGTGGTCGGCGCGCAGGCCGAGCCACAGCGCGTCGGCGTCCGGTGCGGGTTCCGCGGCGCCTCCCACGACGACCGCGGGGCCGTCTCCCACGGTGAGGTTCCCGATGCGTACGGTGCGCGTGCCCGGCTGCCCGGTGGATGACATGTCGGCTCCCTCTTTGGGCGCCGGCCGCGACGGCCGCGAGCCGGCGGGGGTCTGGAACGACGAAAAGGCAGAGACGCCCTCGTCTCCGCCCTCTGCCGGCTCCGGATGGTTGGCTAGATCATGTGAAGGCGACCGGCCCCCGAGAAACCGGCCGGATCAACATGAAACAGCAAGTCATGGCACCGAGGTTATCAGGCGAGCGCCAGCTGGTGGACACCCGATCTCAGATACCGGACGGTATGGCCGGAGCCGCGTTTGCACCTGCGCACCTCTATGGGACGATTCAGTGGCCTGGAAGGGGGTAGCGGCGGGTGATGTCGGAAGCACGGCCGGGTGAGCGGCGGCAGGGGCGCCGCGTGGCCAACCGCTACCAGCTACTGGAGCCGATAGGCCGCGGTGGCATGGGCATCGTGTGGCGCGCCCACGATGAGCTGCTCGATCGCGCCGTGGCCGTCAAGGAAGTCCGTTATCCCGGCGACCCCGAGGACGACGAGGTCGCCGAGCTCAACCGCCGCACCCTGCGCGAGGCGCGGGCGGCCGGGCGGCTGTCGCACCCGAACGTCGTCGTGGTGCACGACGTCATCGAGGAGAACGGCCGCCCCTGGATCGTCATGCAGCTCGTCGACTCCCGGTCACTCGGCCAGGTGCTGCGCGACGACGGGCCACTGCCGATGCGCATGACGGCCGAGATCGGGCTCCAGATCCTGGAGGCACTGCGCAGCGCCCACGCCGCCGGGGTGCTGCACCGGGACGTCAAGCCCGAGAACGTCCTCCTGACCGATGACGGCCGGGTGGTGCTGACCGACTTCGGCATCGCCCGCATGGAGACCGACACGACGATGACCCGCACCGGGCTCGTCGGCACGCCCGCCTTCATCGCCCCCGAGCGTCTTCGCGGGTACTCCGCCCAGCGCGAGTCCGACCTGTGGTCGCTCGGCGCCACGCTGTACGCCGCCGTCGAGGGCCGGCCGCCGCACGACAAGGGCATGGCGATGGCCACGATGCACGCCGTGCTGAACGACGAGCCGGAGCCCGCCCTCCGCGCCGGGCGTCTCGGCGCCGTCCTGTCGGGCCTGCTGGAGAAGAACCCCGCCGAGCGGCTGACCGCCGACCAGGCCGAGCGCATGCTGCGCAGCATCGCGGAGGACCGTTCCTCCGCCCCCATGACGAGCCAGCGCACGCTTCCCGCGACCCCGCTGCCCATGCCCGCCACCAGCCCTCCGCGCAAGCAGCCGAAGGAGCCGAGGCAGCCCCGCGAAGGCGCGCGGCCGCGGCCGGAGGCTCCCCGGCCCGGCGCGGCCGACGGAGCGGAGGGGGCCGTTCCCGCGCCCAGGGCGCCGGACGCGCGCGGCGCGACCCCGGCCCCCGCGGAGGTACGCGGGCGGGCCGAGGCGCTGGAACAGGTCCAGTCGCTCAAGCGGGCCCAGGCCGCCAAGCGGCCGGCGGCCAAGGATTCCGCCGCCGCCGGACAGGCCCGGGCGGCCGCGCGGCGGCAGGCCCACGAGCAGGACGCAGTCCAGGATGAGGACGCCGTCCTCGCGCAGGAGGTCCCCGGCCTACCGGCGACCGGCGCCGGGCAGGCCGAGGAGGTCCAGGAGGCCGAGGCCGCCGCGCAGGTCCAGGCCGCCGGAGACGAGGACCAGGCCGCCGGAGCCGAGGAGGCCGGAGCCGAGGAGGTCCGGGCTGCCGGTGACACCGCGGCGCACGAGGTGGCCGAGGAGGCCGCCTCCCCGGTGCCGGGCACCCCCGCCTCCGAGAAGCCCTCGGCGTCCGCGCGGCCGGGCAAGCCTTCCGCCCCGGTGCAGCCCGTCAAGCCCCCGGCCTCCGCGCCGGTCAAGCCCTCTGCCCTCGTCCAGCCGGTCAGGCCCAAGGCCGCGCCCGTGCAACCGGTGAGGCCCGCCGAGGAGCGCGCCCGGCCGGCCGCCGCGCCGGTCTCGGCCGCCGACCAGTACGAGAGGCACCGGCCGACGCAGATCCCGAGGCAGTCGAGAGACGGCGAGGCGGAGACGCGCCCCGAGTCGCGCAAGCGGCCCTACGCCTCGCCCGCCGCGGCGGAGGCACCCGGCTCGTACGCATCCGCCGCGCCCGCGGCGACCTCCGTGGGGCCCGCGGTCACCTCGGCCGGCCCGGCCGCGACCTCGATCGGGCCGCCGCTGATCCCCCTGTCGTCCGGCGACGACGAGGGCGGCGCCTCCGGGCGGCGCCCGTTGCCGATCCCGCGCATCGTGCTGGTGGCCGTTCCCCTGGTCCTGGTCGTGGCGGCCGTCGCCCTGTGGCTGGGCGCGCGGAATGCCGACACGCCCTCCGACGGTACGTCGGCGTCCGGCGAGCAAGCCTCGGCGCCGACGACCGATCCCGCGACCGGCGGCTCGGCCGCGCCGTCCTCGGGCGTCTCCCCGGCGCCGTCAGCGCCGTCCTCGCCTTCTCCGTCGCCGACCGAGACGCCGAAGCCGTCGTCCAGCCCCGAACCGACCGCCCTGGGCCCCGGGGACGTCCCGGATGGCTGGCACAAATACAAGCACTCGAGCGGGTTCTCCGTCGCGCTGCCGAAGGGATGGAGCGTGGACGGGAGGGGCAACGGCGAGGTGCGCTTCCGCGGGGACGCGCACACCTACCTGGAGGTCCACCACACCTCCAGCCCCGAGTCGGACGCCTTGAAGGTCTGGCAGCGCGACGCGCCGGGCATGAGCCGGAACTTCCCCGGCTACAGCCTGGTCGCCATCAGAGAGGTCAAGGGCTACTGGAAGACCGCGGCCGACTGGGAGTTCACCTTCGGCGACGGCCGGTTCCGGTCGCGCGTGATCGACCGCGGCTTCGTCACCGACAAGAACAACGGCTACGCGCTGCTCTTCAAGACCCAGGACGAGGACTGGAAGAAGAAGAAAAAGCTCTTCGACACCCTCGCCGCGACCTTCAAACCCGCCAAGTAAAGGTCACGCTCCAGGCAAGCCCCGGCTATGGGACGATGCGGGAACGGGCAAAGGAGGGTCGGGGCGACGTGACCGCGGAGACGCAGCGCCGGGTCGCCGGCAGATATCACCTGCTGGAGGCGATCGGCCGTGGCGGCATGGGCGTGGTCTGGCGGGCCCACGACGAGCTCCTCGACCGCCCTGTCGCGGTCAAGGAGGTCCTCTACCACGCGATCAGCGAGGAAGACCGCGTGGCCTTCAACCGGCGCACGATCCGCGAGGCGCGGGCCGCCGGGCGCCTCGACCATCCGTCGGTGGTCGTCGTCCACGACGTCATCGAGGAGGACGGCCGGCCCTGGATCGTCATGCAGCTGGTCCGCTCCCGCTCGCTCGGCGAGGTCGTCCGCGCGGACGGTCCCCTCGATCCCCGCACGGTCGCGGGCATCGGCGCCCAGATCCTCGGCGCGCTCCGCGCGGCGCACGCCGCCGGGGTGCTCCACCGTGACGTGAAGCCCGAGAACGTCCTGCTCACCGAGGACGGCCGGGTCGTCCTGACCGACTTCGGCATCGCCACGATGCCCGACGAGACGGCCCTCACCACGACCGGCAACCTCTCGGGCACCCCCGCGTTCATGCCGCCCGAGCGGCTGCGCGGCCATCCCGCAGTCCCGCAGTCCGACCTGTGGTCCCTCGGCGCGACGCTGTACGCCGCGGTGGAGGGCAGGCCGCCCTTCGACAGGGGTGCGCCCGTGCCGACGATGGCGGCCGTGCTCAACGACCAGCCCGAGCCCACGCGGCTCGCGGGGCCGCTCGGCCCGGTGCTCCAGGGCCTGCTGCGCAAGGAGCCGGAAGAGCGCATGCCGGCCGCCGCCGCGGCCGAGGCGCTGCGCCAGGTGGCCGCTGGGCCCCCGGGGCGGGCGCCGAGGGCGCGCCGCTCGCCGGGGTCCCGCTTAGCCTTGGTCGCGGGCCTGCCGTTGCTCCTGGCCGTGATCGGCGCGGCCGGGTGGTACGGCTACCGCGAGCTCGCGGGCACCGCCGCCGGGCCCTCCACGCCGATCTCCCCCTCCGTCACGGCCACCTCGTCGGCCGCCGTGCCGTCCAGCTCCCCGCCGTCCCCGACGGCCACCCGCACCCCCGCCCCCTCGCTTCCGGACGGCTGGCGCACCTACACCGATCCCCGGCTGGGCTTCTCCCTGGCCCTCCCGGACGGCTGGGCGGTGTCCGACAGCAAGGGGGCCCGCGTGTGGTTCCGGCCTCCCGGCTCGCAGAGTTACCTGCTGGTCGACCTGACTCCCTGGACCGACGGCGATCCGCTCGCCGCCCTGCGTGACGTCGAGAAGCAGGCGCTGGCCGAGGGCAGGCTGCCCGGTTACGAGCTCCTGGAGCTGCGGTCCGTCGCCTTCAGGGCCCGGCCGGCCGCCGACTGGGAGTTCACCTGGAAGGTGCGGTCGGCTCCCGTCCACGTTCTCGACCGGGCCTTCAACACAGCGAGCGGACGGCAGGTCACGATCTATCTGCAGAGCCCCCAGGACGACTGGAAAGAGGAATCTGCCTATTTCGATAGGTTTGCGAAGACATTCCGCTTGTCCTGACTATGAGGGCATGTGACCCGAAAATCCGGGTAGCTGGGCTGGCATGCCGGATTCCTCCCAGGTCACAGACCGAGTCGTGGCAGGCCGATACCGTCTGCTTGAGTCAATCGGCCGAGGTGGGATGGGCACCGTCTGGCGGGCCCACGACGAGATTCTCGGCCGCGAAGTCGCCGTCAAGGAGCTGATCGCGCCTCCGGAGCTGACCGGGCCCGAACGGGAGATCTTCTCGGTCCGCACCTTCCGCGAGGCCCGAGCCGCGGGACGGGTGGGCCACCCCGGCGTCGCCGCCGTCTACGACGTGTTCGAGGAGAGCGGCCACCCCTGGATCGTGCTGCAGCTCGTGCCGTCCAACACCCTGGGCGCCGTGGTCCGCGACCAGGGACCGCTTCCACCCGCCCGCGTGGCCGAGATCGGCCTGCAGGTGCTCTCGGCCCTGCGCGCCGCGCACCAGGCAGGGGTGCTGCACCGGGACGTCAAGCCCGACAACGTGCTGCTCGCGCACGAGGGCGGCCGGGCCGTGCTCACCGACTTCGGCATCGCCACGCTGGACGACGACTCCCCCGTCACCCGCACGGGCACGCTCATCGGCACCCCGGCGTTCATCGCGCCGGAGCGGGCCGCGGGCGGCCAGGCGACGCGGGCCTCCGACCTGTGGTCGCTCGGCGTGACGCTGTACGTGGCGGCGGAGGGACGCTCGCCGTTCCAGCGCGGCAACCCGCTGGCGACGCTGGGCGCGGTCATGCACGACCCGCCCGCGCCCCTGCGCCTGGCGGGGCCGATCGGCCCCGTCCTCATGGCCCTGCTCCGCAAGGACCCGGCGGAGCGGCTCACCGCCACGGAGGCGGAGGGCTACCTGCGCATGGTGGCGGCCGGCATCCAGCCGGAGCCGACGGCTCCCGCCACCCCTGTGCCGCCACCGATCCCCGTACCGGTCTCCGCTCCGGCCACTGACCCCACGCCGGTGCCGGCCCTCACCACCCCCGGTGCGGTGCCCCCACAGGCGCGGCCGGGCGCCGGAGGACGCGGCATCGCCCTGGCGGGGCTCACCGCGCTGATCGTCTCCGTCGGCTTGGTGGCCGGGGGCCTGGCATGGGTGACCGCGCGGTCGGCGGGCACCGCCCTGACGCCGACGAACTCCCCGACCGTCCGGGTGACGGTGTCGGTGACGCCCTCCACCGAGCCGGTGACCCGGCGGACGCCGCAGGAGACCTACCAGCAGCGGGACCAGACTCCGTCCTCCCGTACGCCGACGTCCTCGGCCCCGGCGCCCGAGCCGACCAAGGAGAGCCCCAAGCCGGACAAGACCAAGGACAAGGGCAAGGACAAGCCCTCGCCCGAGCCGACCCCGAAGCCCACGAAGACCAAGAACGCCAAGGGCGACGACAACGTCGTGCCGCCCGGCGAGGGTGAGGCCGGCCCGCACGGCGACCAGGGCGGCGACGGTCAGGGCGACAGCCGGGGCCGCGAGAGCGACCCGGGCCAGAACGACGGGCGTGCCGTCATCGACCACGGCATCCCGGTGCCGGGGATCTAGAGGGTCGTACGGTCTCTGGTCAGGACTCGGCGCGTACGCGGTCGAGGGCCCTCGCGAGCTCCTCGGGATAGTCGCTGGTGAAGGTCACCCACTCGCCGCTCGACGGGTGGTCGAACGCCAGCGAGACCGCGTGCAGCCACTGGCGGGTCACGCCCAGCCGGGCCGCGAGCGTGGGGTCGGCGCCGTAGGCCAGGTCTCCGACGCAGGGATGCCGGATGGCCGACATGTGGACCCGGATCTGGTGGGTGCGGCCGGTCTCCAGCTTGACGTCGAGCAGCGACGCCGCCCGGAACGCCTCGACGGTGTCGTAGTGCGTGATCGACGGCTTGCCCCCCGCGACCACGGCGAACCTGCCGTCGCCGGACGGGTGCCGGTCGATCGGGGCGTCCACGGTGCCGCGCAGCGGGTCGGGATGGCCCTGGACGAGCGCGTGGTAGTGCTTCTCGACCGTGCGCTCCTTGAAGGCGCGCTTGAGCCGGGAGTAGGCCGTCTCGCTCTTGGCGACCGCCATCACCCCGGTGGTGTTGGCGTCGAGGCGGTGGACGATGCCCTGGCGCTCGGACGCGCCGCTGGTCGCCACCCGGTGCCCGGCGCCCAGCAGGCCGCCGAGGACGGTCGGGCCCGTCCAGCCCACGGTGGGATGCGCGGCCACGCCGATGGGCTTGTCGATCACGATGATGTCGTCGTCCTCGTACAGGACGCGCATGCCGGGGACGGGCTCGGCGACGGGCACCGGCATGGTGGGCGGCGGGGGGATCACGACGTCGAGCCACGCGCCCGCGTGCACCCGGTCGGACTTGGCCGCGGCCGAGCCGTCGACCTGGACGTCGCCCGCGGAGATCAGCTCGGCGGCGCGGGTGCGGGAGAAGCCGAACAGCCGCGCCAGCGCGGCGTCCAGGCGCTCCCCCTCCAGCCCGTCGGGCACCGGAAGGCTGCGCAGTTCACCCATGCCGCTCATCTCCCTGCTCGCCCTGCTCCGCCTGCCCGCCCTGCCGCCCTGCCTGCTCGCCCACCAGGCGTGACCCGTCGATCTGGTGGCCCCGCCAGGCGAGGAAGACCGCGAGGATGCCGCCGCAGACGATCGACGAGTCGGCGATGTTGAACACCGGGAAGTGCGTGACGGGGAAGACCTCGATCCAGTCGACGACGTGTCCCTGGAAAGGGGCGGGGTAGCGGAAGACGCGGTCGGTGAGGTTGCCGAGCGCGCCGCCGAGCAGCAGGCCGAGGGTGATCGCCCACGGGACGCTGCGGAGCTGGCGCGCCGTGCGCAGGATGGCGACGACCACACCGGTGGCGATCACCGTGAAGATGATCGTCATGCCGGTGCCGATGCTGAACGCCGCTCCCGAGTTGCGGATCACCCGCAGCTGGAGCAGGTCGCCGATCACGCGGACCGGCTCCCCGCCCTCCAGGAACTTCACCACAAGGGTCTTGCTGACGAGGTCGAGCAGGTAGATGAGCACCGCGATCACCGCGAGGGCGCCGATGCGTCTGGCGCGGAGCGGCTCCGGCCCGTCGGTGGTCTCCGGCGACGCGTTCAGCGACGCTCCTCCCGCTGCTTGCACGACACGCACAGCGTCGCCCTCGGGAACGCCTGGAGGCGTTCCTTGCCGATCGGCTTGTGGCACGATTCGCACACTCCGTATGTTCCTGCGTCGATGCGGGCGAGCGCCCGCTCGTTCTGCGCGACCAGATCTCGCGCATTCAGGGTAAGGGCGATCTCGCGTTCCCGCTCATAGGTCTTGGCCCCGGCGTCGGCCTGGTCGTCCCCCGCACTGTCGCTGATGTCCCCCGAGGCGATCTGCGACTCGGACCGCGCGACCTCGGCGTTGAGCTCTTCGATCTCGCCCTTGAGGCGCTTGCGGACGTCGGAGAGCTCCCCGCCGGTCCAGCCGACGGCGCCGTCCGTCTCTATGGCGGTCTTCGCCGCACGCGTCATACCGGCCATGAAGGCCTCCTCGCCGATCGCCTGATGAGCAGTGCGGGAAGCATAGGTCGGCCATATCGGAAGAACAAACGACGCGCCGACCGTTTACGTCATCAGTAACAGCGCAGCCCTTTAGGTCAATTCCTGCTCATTACCGATGATCTCCAGGATCTTATCCACGCTTGTCGCTCCACTTACCAGGCGTACCTCCGGGAGCCGCACGTCCCACGGCCGGTGAGCCCCGCGCGGCGCCGCCGCCGTCGGCCTTTCCGCCCGCCCGCGCCGAGCCCGGCCCGCGCCGCCGCCGTAAGCACCGCGAGCGGATTCGGGGCCGGCGGCCGGCCGCATTAATGTGTCCGCGCTCCGCCCAGGGTGGGATATCGTTTTAGTTTGCAAGGCGTTGATGGGGACGAGTACCTCCGTGCCCCCTCGCATGAGCGACCCGGGGACGGTGCGAGCCCGGGGCGAGAGCCGGAGGGAAGATCACCCCGGAGCCGCCGGAGGAACGGCAGCGATCAGCTCCACGGCTGCGCGCGGCCCAGTAGAACCGGCAGCGATGACAAGAGTGGGCCTCTTTTCGGGAAAGTTCTCCGGAGGAGGTCAAGGAGGGTGGTACCGCGGGGCCGTCGGCCTCGTCCCTCCACGCCATGGAGAAACACTCGCGTGGAGGTATGCCCCTACGATGTCCGCACCCTACTTCCGCCCGCTCCCCGCGCAGGTCGACCTGCCCGCCTTCGAGGCGGAGGTGCTCGACCGCTGGCGTGACGGCAAGGTCTTCGAACGCTCGCTCGAACAGAACGCGGACGGCCCCTCCTGGATCTTCTTCGAGGGGCCTCCGACCGCCAACGGCATGCCCGGCGTGCACCACATCGAGGCGCGTGTCTTCAAGGACGTCTTCCCCCGCTACAAGTCGATGCGCGGGTTCAACGTCCCGCGCAAGGCGGGCTGGGACTGCCACGGCCTGCCCGTCGAGGTCGCCGTCGAGCGTGAGCTCGGCCTGTCCGGCAAGCCCGAGATCGAGGCGTACGGCATCGCCGAGTTCAACGAGCGCTGCCGCGAGTCGGTGCGGCGCCACGTGGACGCCTTCGAGGAGATGACCGAGCGGATGGGCTACTGGGTCGACATGTCCCAGGCCTACCGCACGATGGACCCCTCCTACGTCGAGGCCGTCTGGTGGTCGCTGAAGGTCATCTGGGACAAGGACCTGCTGTTCCGCGACTTCCGCATCACCCCGTACTGCCCGCGCTGCGGCACCGGCCTGTCCGACCACGAGCTGGGCCAGCCCGGCGGGTACGAGAACGTCTCCAGCCCCTCGGTCTACGTGCGCATGCCGGTGACCTCCGGCCGCTTCGAGGGCACCGACCTGCTCATCTGGACCACCACGCCGTGGACGCTGGTGTCCAACACCGCCGTGGCCGTCCACCCCGGCGTGACGTACGTCGTCGCGGCCAAGGACGGCGAGCGGCCGGTCATCGTGGCCGAGCCGCTGGTCGAGAGCGCGCTCGGCGAGGGCTGGACGGTCACCGACCGCCTCCAGGGCGCCGAGCTGGAGCACACGCCGTACTCCCGGCCGTTCGAGCTGGTCGACATCCCCGGCGCCCACTACGTGGTGCTGGCCGACTACGTCACCGTCGAGGACGGCACCGGCCTGGTCCACCAGGCGCCGGCGTTCGGCGCCGACGACATGACGACCTGCAAGCGGTACGGCCTGCCGGTGGTCAACCCGATCGGCCCCGACGGGCGCTTCCTGCCGAGCGTGCCGCAGGTCGGCGGCCAGTTCTTCAAGGACGCCGACGAGGGCCTGACCGAGGACCTCCGAGCCCGCGGCCTGCTGTTCCGCGGCAGCCACTTCGAGCACAGCTACCCGCACTGCTGGCGGTGCCACACGCCGCTGCTCTACTACGCGCTCCCCTCCTGGTACATCCGCACCACCCGCATCAAGGACCGCCTGCTCGCCGAGAACGAGCGCACCAACTGGTTCCCGGCCACGATCAAGGAGGGCCGCTACGGCGAGTGGCTCCGCAACAACGTCGACTGGGCCCTGTCCCGGTCGCGTTACTGGGGCACGCCGCTGCCGCTGTGGGTGTGCTCGGCCGACGAGTCCCACGTGACCTGCGTCGGGTCGCTGAAGGAGCTGGGCGAGCACGCCGGGCTCGACCTGTCGGCCCTCGACCCGCACCGGCCATTCGTCGACGACGTCACCTTCGCGTGCCCGACCTGCGGCGCCGAGGCCCGCCGCGTCCCCGACGTCATCGACGCCTGGTACGACTCCGGCGCCATGCCGTTCGCCCAGTGGGGCGCTCCGCACGTCAACAACGACGTCTTCGAGAAGTCCTACCCCGGGCAGTTCATCTGCGAGGCCCTGGACCAGACCCGTGGCTGGTTCTACTCGATGATGACCGTCGGCACGCTGGTGTTCGACCGGTCGGCGTACGAGAACGTGCTCTGTCTCGGCCTGATCCTCGCCGAGGACGGCCGCAAGATGAGCAAGCACCTCGGCAACGTGCTGCAGCCGATCCCGCTGATGAACGAGCACGGCGCCGACGCGCTGCGCTGGTTCATGGCGACCTCCGGCTCCCCGTGGGCGCCGCGGCGGGTGGGCCACGCCACCCTGGAGGAGATCGTCAGGAAGGTCCTGCTGACCTACTGGAACACGACCTCCTTCTTCACGCTCTACGCCAACGCCGAGTCCTGGTCGCCCGCGCGGCTTGCCGAGGCCCCCGCGTACGCCGACCGCCCGCTGATCGACCGCTGGGCGCTGGCCGAGCTCAACCGCACCGTGTCCGACGTCACCGAGGCGCTGGAGACGTTCGACACCACGCGCGCCGGGCGGCGGCTGACCGAGTTCCTCGACGACCTGTCCAACTGGTACGTCCGCAGGTCCCGGCGCCGGTTCTGGTCGGGCGACGTCTCGGCGTTCGCCACGCTGTACGAGTCCCTGGAGACGGTGACGCGGCTGATGGCGCCCCTGGTGCCGTTCCTCACCGACTACGTCTGGGACGTGCTGCGCGCCCCGGAGGCGCCCTCCTCGGTGCACCTGTCCACCTGGCCGGAGGTGAGCCAGGAGCTGCTCGACCCGGCCCTGTCGGAGCAGATGGCCCTGGTACGCCGCCTGGTGGAGCTCGGCAGGTCGGCGCGCGCGTCGAGCGGGGTCAAGACCCGCCAGCCGCTCGGGCGCGCGCTCGTCGGCGCCTCCCGCTGGGCGTCCCTGCCCGGCTCACTGCGGGAGCTCATCGCGGACGAGCTGAACGTGCAGGCGCTTGAGGACCTGTCGTCGTTCTCCGCCGACCTGGTCTCGTTCACCGTCAAGCCGAACTTCCGCACGCTCGGCAAGCGCTTCGGCAGCGGCACCAAGGACGTCGCGGCGGCCATCACGGCCGCGGACCCGGCGGCGCTGGCCGCGAGGGTCCGCGCGGGCGAGACGGCCACGGTGGTCGTCGCCGGGTCCGAGGTCGCCCTCGGGCCGGACGAGCTGATCGTCACCGAGCAGCCGAGGGCGGGCTGGGCCGTCGAGACGGGCGCCGTCGGCACGGGCACCGGCGAGACCGTCGCCCTCGACCTGACGGTCACGCCCGAACTGTGGCGGGCCGGCCTCATCCGCGAGGTAATCCGCCTGGTCCAGGACGCCCGCAAGTCGAGCGGTCTTGAGATCACCGACCGCATCTCCCTGTGGTGGACGGCCTCCGGCGACCTCGCCGAGGCGCTTCGGGCGGACGGTCAGCGGGTCGCCGACGAGGTCCTGGCGACCACGATGACCGAGGGCGGGCCCGCCGCCGACCTGCCCGAACACCGCGACGACGACCTGGGCCTCACCTTCCACCTCACCCGCGACTGACAACCACCCGGCAGGCCGCGGGGAACCACCCCCGTGGCCTGCCGCCGGTCGGTCACCTCATGCCGGCCATCCGAGGGCTCCGGCGCATCCCGGCAGCCACCGACCGGGCCTCCACCCGGGGATCCGGCGCGGGGCCGTCACCTCATGTCGGCCACCGACCGGATCTCGACCGGGGGGATCCTGCGCAGGCACGTGCGGTCGCCGACCCGCCCCCTGCGGAAGAACTGCGTCTCCAGGGAGATCACGCAGGAGGAGGCCCGGTCCTCCTTCTCGGCGACGTGGCCGGTACTCGGGACCTCGATCACCTGGGCGTCGCGGTACTGCTCGGCCGCCAGCAGCCCCTCCTCGGTCGGCGTGCTGAGGTCCAGTTCCCCCGACAGCACCAGCACCGGCACGTCGGGCAACCGGCCGTACCCGTACCGCGCCGGCGCCACGCGGTCCGGCCAGCGGACGCAGAAGTCTCCGAGGTCCACGATGCCGGCGATCCACGCCTCCGGTTTGAACGGCCGGTAGTCCCCCGGGTCCAGCCGCGCCACCCGCGCGGCGTACTGCCTGAACCGCTCCCGCACCGAGGCGCTCCTGTCCCACAGCGCCGGGTAGTCGTTGCACGTCACCGTCACGTACATCGGCAGGCTGAACGTCCCGCCGCGCGCGGCCGACCCGCTGATCGGCCGTACCCGTTCCGCCAGCTCCACAAGGGGCCGGACATCGTGCTGGACCGCCAGGCGCAGGGCCTCGGGCAGCCTTCCGTACAGCTCCACATGGCTTGAGGCGAGCTTGTACACCGTGCTCGCGAGCGCCGTGTCGTCCAGAACGCCGCCGGAGTAGCGGATCGGCCTGTCCTCCAGCCGCCGCGCCATGGTCTTCAGGTCGTCCAGCACCGCGTCCCCGTCGCACGCGCCCCCCGACCTGCGGCACAGCAGGTGGACGGACCTGCGCATGGCCCGGGCGGCGGGCCCGCCCAGCATGTCGAAGTCCAGCGGGTACGCCGAGGACATGACGATCGAGCGCACGTGCTCGGGATGCCGTTCGGCGTAGACGGTCATCAGGTACGTGCCGTACGACTGGCCGAGCAGGTCCAGTCTGCCGATCCCCAGGTGCGCCCGCACGGCGTCGATGTCGTCGGCGGCGGCGGCGGTGGTGTAGTAGCGGCG
Source organism: Sphaerisporangium viridialbum (assembly GCF_049674955.1). Taxonomy (GTDB): domain Bacteria; phylum Actinomycetota; class Actinomycetes; order Streptosporangiales; family Streptosporangiaceae; genus Sphaerisporangium; species Sphaerisporangium viridialbum. The sequence goes on from NZ_CP187232.1 coordinate 6,795,236, forward strand.
CCTGGCGCCGATCTCCTGCCCGCAGGCGTGGACCGCCTCCAGCGCCAGCAGGCGGGGGCCCGACAGGTCGCTCCACCTCGCCGAGCCGCACCGCAACGGGCCCGACCCGCCGACCCCGCGAGGGTCGACCAGCAGCAGGTCATAGTTGTCGAGCAGGTGACGGTACTCCCTGGCGTAGTTCCGGTGCCCGATCACCGCGACTCCGGGCCCGCCCGGGTTCGGCACGATCGTCCCCGCCGCGGGCCGCGAGGTGTCGTGCCTGCGCACCAGCGCGTAGGCGACGGTCGTGCTGCCCGCCGAGGGGCTTTCCCTGTCCAGCGGGACACGCAGGCTCCCGCAGGTCGCCCCCTGCGGGCACGCCGGGCCCGCGTCGCGAGCGACGTCCTCGCGTGCGATACCGGCGCGAGCGGACACGGCCGCGCACGGCAGCCCCAGCAGCAAGGCGGCAGCCGCGACACCCGCGGCGACGGATCTCATTCTGTTCATGATCCGATCCTCCGCCGCGAGTGATCTCCCGCTCCGCTCCACCGAACCCGGCGATTCCGGTACACACACCCGCTAGCCCGACGACCGCGCCCCGCGGGAGCTCAAGGTGGCGCCCCTATCATCACTGGTGGTGCAACCACCGGCGGCCTCACCTACCTGAACGGTGTGGCCGGCATCGACTTATGCATCGAATTTTCCGTCCCGGAATTCACTCTCGTCCGGTGGTGACATCCCCGTTGCAGCTTGCATTCTGTGCAGCGCAATCCGAGCGCGTTCACGGATCCGCTCCCATGCCGGATGGCTGCGTAAAGCCTCATCGTCCCGTTCCACTTCCACGACGATGCGAGCGGCTTGTGAGGGCGAGGTGAACGCGGCAGCGCCTGGGCCGGCACAGAACGGGCTTCGGTCCGGCGGTACTCCTCGTCGAGAATCTCGTGTAACCGGCGTTCACGGCGCGTGGAGGTGCTGGTTATCCGCAGTTCTCGAACGGTATGCCAGTAACGCCGCCCCGCCGGTCCGGAGAGCAGCACATTCGCTATGGAACGAAGATGTTCCTCGGTGATCGTTCGCAGTTCGTACTCCATGGCCCACTGAGAGACGATCAGATTGACGTACATGTGCTCGCGCGGCCCGTCGTTGTCATCGGATTCGAAGAACGGACCCCAGGCGCGCCGGTAGAGCGGATCCTCCATCGCCATCTTCATCAGATCGGCGTGGAGCATTCTCAGAGCCTGCTCGCGGGTGGCCTTGGCCTCACGTGCCTGGAGGAGCAGGGACACCGAGACACCGATGAGGGCCAGTACGGACAGGATCGCGGAGGCCGCGCCGTACGTCTGGCCGATGAAGCTGAGCCGCTCCCAGTCTGCTGCCTGTCCGTCGAGCAAGCTGAGCGCGAGCGGCGACAAGGCGACCAGGGCGGAGATCAAGATGATCACGATCAGGAGCAGGATGGTGATGAGAGCTTGCCGAGGCAGGCCGCGAACCGGCAGCCGAGCGGACAGGCGAGGTTGCGGCACGGGCGGAAGCCCTCCGGATCAGGTCGTGACTGTAGGGGGAGGAAGAGTCGCGATCTCTCGGTCGAAATAACTCAACAGAGCCTCTCCTTTGTCATACAGTTCCGCAAGTTGAGCACGGCAGGCGTCGAGCACGCTCTGATCGTCGATACGCCTGGCGCCACTGAGGATTCCAGTGTCGTCGTACAGGACCTCGTACATGGTCAGTGAACCGAGAATCACCACTTCTGGCAGCTCGACGGTGGTCTCAAGATGAATGACAGAGTCGACGGGAAGGACTCGGATCTTCTCACCGGCCTCCACACGAATCTTCAAAATCTGCATCTCCCATTGGAGGTAAGGGGTGACCGGCCGGTCGACGATGCGAAGCCTGCGCGACTCCGGGCCGGGCGCCGCCATGATCGCCGGACGCAACTCCTCCACGAGTGCCAGTGCGCGATCCCAGTCGCCTTCGGCCATGGCCGCCCAGCTGGGGACATCGGGCTCCTGGAAGTGCTGTATACGCTCCAGCTTCCACAAGACCTGGTCGCCGACCCTGCCGAAGTAGGGCCAGAAGTCATCGAGATACGCACTCGCGCCCAGGTGATGGCCTGGGATATCGCGGACCCGATCAAGCATGAGGAATCTCCGGTTTGGCGGCGATGAGCATGTTGCGGGGGATGACCACGAGGCTCTCGTCGGCGCCGACGGAGACGTCATCGGGCAGCCGACCGATGTAGGACAGGGTGAGGTCGCGGCCGATAACAGCGAAGTCGCCGTTATCCAGTTCCCAGATATCGGGACACGACGGACTGCTGTTGGTGTTTCCTAATTCGAGAGCCGACAGACCGATGCGACGTTTGAACTGCGCGGTCGGATTCGCTTCCCATGGCCGGACCATCATGTCCTCCGATTATCACGGCGAGGCCCGCAGCATCTCATGCGGCCTTACCGCGGACAACGACCGTCCGGGCGACATCCAACTCATCACACTGAATATTCGCGGCACGCGTTGGACAGCCAGCACCTTGACCAGAGAAATAGGACAATTCGCGCATTCGATCATATTCGGGCACCCATCAGCCAGGAACCGTTCGTCCGCGCCCCCTGCGAAATGTCCTCGCCTCCCTTTACAGTGAGCCGGGTTATTGAAGACGCGGTGCTGGGACGGCCCGACGCGGCGCGTGGCCGGGACGAGCTCCAGGCCCTGGTCGTCAGGGATCTGTACGGGCCGGACGACGACGAGGTCGAAGAGTTCACCGAGCGGCCCTCCGAGCGCCATCTCCTCGACAGGCCGGCCCCCGAGGGCACGGTGATCGAGCCGGACGACCAGGACGACTCGGCCGAGATCGACGGCGCCGATGTCGGAGAAGCCGACGCCGAGCCTTCAGCTCCTAATATCCCGAGCCTCGCGCCGAACCGAAGGTGAGCTCCTGCCCCTCGAGATCTGCGCCGAGCCCCCGGGACAGGGCTCGTCGTCACGGCGGTGACTGGCTGGTGTCGCTGTTCTTGGTGAACGCCATGGCCAAGCCCAAGCGTCTGGCAGACGGCGCCTGGCTATTCCAGGTGCGCATGCGGCCGTCCAGGCCGCCGACCGTGTGGTGAACGGGGTCGACGACCTCACTCGCGTCAGTCGTCGTCTCGGTCGCAGACCGAGCAGTGGGTCAGGCCTGCCGCCTCGGCGTCGGCCTTGGACATCGTCTCCAGGGTGCCGGGGTCCGACCCCTTGATCAGCGGGCAGGCGGAGCTGTGGTAACGCCGGGTGCCGGGGATGACCTTGACGATGCCGGGGCGCATCACCTCGACGGTCGAATCACTCTTCCTTGGCTTGTCACCGGCGCCGCTCGGTCTGCCACCCGCATCACTTGATGTGGTGTCAGTGTCCCCAGGCTTGACGTCGGTGCGCCTGCTCTTGGAGTCGGTGTCCCCGCGCTTGACGTCGGCGTCGGACCGCTGGGTGGAGCCGCCGTCTGGCTGCGGCTTCGGCGGCTTCTCTGCAGGCGCGGCCGGCTTGGGGCTGGCCTCGGCGGAGCCTGCGCTGCTCGAAGTCGCGGTGGCCTTCTCGGGCTCCGCGGATTTCCCGGGGGCAGGACTGCCGGCGCCCTTCGCGGGTCCAGCGGTCTTGCCGGTCTCGGTACTTCTCCCGGGTCCGGCGCTCTTCGCGGAGTCGGGGTCCTTGCCAGACATGTCCGTCTTGCCGGGGGTGTCGGACGGGCGGAGGGCGCCGCTGACCACGACGACCGGATCATCGTCGTTGTCATTGTCGTGAGCCTCGACGGGCTTCTTGCCGACCAGTCCGGGCTTGCCGGCGGACGAGCTTGGGTCGGACGACGCCGTGCGGGGCTTCCCGCTACCCGGCTCTCCGGGCCTCGCGTCGCCGGCCGACGGCTTGCTCGTACCGGCCGACGGCTTGCTCGTACCGGCCGACGGCTTGCTCGTACCGGCCGACGGCTTGGGCAAGTCCGAACGCTTGAAGGCCTCGAAGGGAGTGACGGCCTCGGGAAGCTTCACGGGGGTGACCGGAAGGTCGATCGGCTTGGAAGAGGCGCCAGGCTTCTTCGCGGAGGAGGAGGCACCGGGTTTGCTCGAAGAGCTGCCCGAAGGGCTGTCAGTCGACGGCTTGTCAGTGGACGAGCCCGAGGAAGGGGTTGCGAACCATGCTTCGGACTGCCAGGTGGAGAACTGCTCCCCATCGGGACGCTCGGTCTCGGCCTCCGCAGAAGAGCCGGAGGAAGAGGAGCCGGTCGAGGTCCCGGCGCGCCCGGGAGTCTTCTCGATCGGATCCATCGGCGACTTGGCGGGGAGCTGGGGCACCGGTCGCGTCTCATCGGACCTGTAACCGGACGCGGGCCCACGTCCCGTCTCGGCGGCCTGGCCCTCGGTCTTGTTCCGGCTCTCCGCCTGGCCCTTGGTCTTGTTCCGGCTCTCGGCCTGGTGCTCGGGCTTGGCCCCGGCCTGGCTTCCAGGCTTGTGTCCTGTGCCGGTCTCGGGACTGTCGCCGGGCTCGGACCGGTGGCCGGTGTCCGTGGTGCGGGGGGTGGGCTCGGGGATGCGGACGGTTTCCGACCTGCGGGCCGTGTCGGCCGTGTAGCCGTCGGGGAGGCAGGTGGTGCAGGCCGTGAAGCCTTCCTCGCGGGCCTCCTCGTACGTGAGCTCCTCGAACTCGCGCCCGGCGAGCTGACGGCACCCGCGGAGGTGGAATCGCTTGCGCCCGGGGATGACCAGCACGATCGCGTCGGAGGACGGGCCGCCACCCGTGCCCCTGACCGGCCCTGTCGCGGGAAACGCCCGCGGCGGAGCCAGCGTGGCCGTCTGGAACCCCGGGTGGGGCGCGGCCATGGGATGGGCGAGGGGCGCCCCGCGCGGCGGGACCCCCGGGGAGGCCACTCCACCGGGCCTGCCCATCGAGCCACCCGCGACACCGGCGCCTGTCACAGGCATCGGCGGCGCGGTGGCCGCCGTGGTGCCACCGGAGGGGAACAACTCATGGCGACGCAGCAGCGCCCCGATCATAAGGAAGACCGCGGACAGCACGCTGACCACGATCGACCACATGACCAGGACCGCTGTTCCGGTCACCACGCCCGCGACCAGCAGGCCGAAGGCGAGCACCACCAGAATGGCGCTGAGGTAGATCACAGGGACTCCCAGTCGCGGGTCGGTAAGGAACCTGACCCGTTACCCTAACGGCGGTCGTTGTGAGGGCCGTCGACTCCCTGGAAGGCTCCCGAGTGCTGCGTGGGCTCGGGGCCGAACGGGTTGTTCTGGCCACCGGGGATCTGCTGCTGGCCACCGGGGGCGACAGCGTGGGACATGGCCGGAGCCCCGCCCATCTGAGCACCCACGACGGGGAAGCCGCCACTGCCCTCGGCCGCCACGGTGAGCTCGGCGAGCTGGTTCTCAAGGTAGAGCTTCAGCCTGCTGCGGTACTCGCGCTCGAAGCTCCGCAGCTCCTCCACCTTGCGCTCGAGCTCGTCACGGGTCTGCACCAGCGAGCCCATGGCCTGCCTGTGGCGCTCCTGCGCGTCGCGCTCGAGCGTCTCCGCGCGGGCACGGGCGTCACCGATGATCTGCTCGGCCTGGCGGCGGGCCTTGCCGAGGACCTCGTCGGCCTCGCGCCGCGCCCGGGTGACCGTCTCGTCGGCCTCACGGCGCGCGTCGGCGATCGCCTGGTCCGCGGTCTGCTGCGCCAGGGCGAGCACGCGGGCGGCGGTGTCCATGTTGTCCTCGGCGGGGGGCATGCCCATGCCGACGGGAACAGGCTCGGGCCTGATGGGCTCCGGCGCCTTCATGGGCTCCGGCTGCGGCATCATCATCTCGGGCTTGGGCTCGGCGACCGGGGCCGGCGCCATGCTCATGCCCATCCCACCCGGCACCTTGCCACGCAGGCACTCGGTCAGCTTCGCACGAAGCTCCTCGTTCTCCTGGATGAGGCGGTCGAGCTCGGCCTCCACCTCATCAAGGAAGGCGTCGACTTCTTCCTCGTCGTACCCCGGCCGCAGCCGGGTGGTACTGAACTGCTTGTTCCGCACATCAGCGGGCGTCAGCGGCATTTCGGTCTCCTTGGCGCGCTCGGAGTCTGTCCGGAGGACGGTACCCGATCAAAAACGAAGCGCGGACACGATTTGGATCATGACCAAGACCACAATGAACAGCACTGTGAAGCTTAGGTCAAAGGCCACCGTACCCAACCGGAGGGGCGGAATGAAACGGCGGAGGAACTTGAGAGGTGGGTCGGTTGCCGTGTATGTGGCCTCCGCGAGCACCAGGACGACCCCTGTGGGACGCCAGGAGCGAGCGAACGCCTGCACCGTCTCGAAGATCATCCTACCGATCAGCAGTATGAGATAGATGTACAGGACTCCGACCAAGATGTCCCTAACGATCCCCACGGTCGCGTCCTGCCTCCATCCCGATCTGCCGACCTCGGTCCGGATGGGCCATGTGTGGCCGTTCACTGTTCATAGTGGAACTCTAGCTCTGGTTGAAGAACCCGCGTTCCGCGATTCGGGCCTTGTCCTCGGCGGTCACCTCGACATTGGCAGGGGACAACAGGAACACCTTGTTGGTAACACGTTCAATGCTGCCATGTAGGCCAAAGACCAGACCTGCCGCGAAATCAACAAGGCGCTTGGCGTCGCTGTCGACCATTTCTGTCAAGTTCATGATGACGGGAGTGCCCTCGCGGAAGTGCTCGCCGATCGTTCGCGCTTCGTTGTACGTGCGAGGATGGAGGGTCGTAATGCGCGCCAGATCGGTCGTACGGCGCTCTATCACGGCGGACCCGGACCTCGGGGCGGGAACCGGGGTCTCGACCTCCTCCTGGCCCTCTTGGGGCGTTCCAAGCCCGCGCTCGTCACCGCGGCGCCGGTCGACGTAGTCGTCCGTATAGTCCTCGTCGTCGGCGTAATTGCCATAATCCGGGTAGCGGTCGTCCTCCACGAGACCGAGGTAGACCGCCATCTTGCGCATCGCGCCGGCCATCGCTACGTCGTCCTCCTGCTCATGGTCGCCGTACCCAAGGCAACCTAAGGCACCGCTGTCGACCTCTGCTCGGATACATGGACATCAAGGTCCACTCGGGGGGACATTACCTGACGAAGGGCTTCCGGCGACCGAGCAACGCCGTACCGACACGCACGTGTGTCGCTCCGTGCGCGATCGCCTCGGCCAGATCTCCACTCATTCCGGCCGAAACGACGGACGCATCCGGATGCACCACACGTAGAGCAGACGAAAGTTCCAAAAGCCTCGCGAAGGCCTTATTAGGATCGCCTCCGAGTGGGGCCACAGCCATGACCCCGCCGAGGGCCAGCCCCTCTGTCGCCGCGATCAGATCGGCCAGGGCCGGCAGCTCCGCCGGAACGACTCCACCGCGGGCCGGATCGTCGTCCAGCGCCACCTGGACCAGGCAGGTGACCTGCCGCCCCGCCCTGACGGCCTCGCGGCCCAGGGCCACGACCAGCCGCGCGCGGTCGACCGAGTGGATCACATCGGCGTACGAGACGACGGACTTGGCCTTGTTCGTCTGGAGCTGCCCGACGAAATGCCACGTCAGGGGCAGGTCAGCGCATTCGGCGGCCTTGGCGGCGGCCTCCTGGTCGCGGTTCTCGCCGACGTCGCGGATGCCGAGCTCGGTGAGGATTCTCACATCGGAGCCGGGATAGGTCTTGGTGATCGCGACGAGGGTGACGTCGCGGCGCGCGCGCCCCGCGCTCTCGCAGGCGGCGGCGATGCGGCGCTCCACCTCGGCGAGGCCTGCCGCGATCTCGTCGCGTCGTGTGGTGTTCGCGTTCTTCACGTGGGGGTTCGGTCACTTCAGAAAGTCAGGAACGTACGGATGGGCGACCTCGCGAGCGCGGCACGTGCCCGGCTCCACGAGGGGAGCAGGCACGTGCCGGCGCTCACTTCAGGAAGTCGGGGACGTCGAGCTCCTCCTCCTGCTCCTCGAAGACCACCGGACGGCGTCGGGCGGGCTCAGAGACGCGGGAGGTGATGGGAGTGGGCGGCTCGGGCGCCGGCCTCGGAATCGACACCGGGCCCTGGGCCTGCTGCTCGGAATGAGAGGCGGAGCCGTGCGAGGACTCCACGCTCTCACGCGCGAACGGCGTGGGGGCGGGCACCGGGTCGGGCGCCGGAGCGGGCTCCGGCACCGGAGGTGCGGGCGCGGCCTGTGTCACCGGTGCGGGCGGCAGCGGACGGACCGGGGCCGGAGCCGGGCGCGGTTCCGCGCGCGCGGGCTCGGCCTTCGGCGCGGGGAAGGCCGTCGCCGCGGGGCGGGACTGGTGGCCCGCCCCGGACGCGGGCGCCGGCGGCGTCTGCGGGGCCGGGCGTGCCGCGGGCTGGGTGCGCGCGGCAGGCTGCACGGGGACGGCGGACTTCTCCGGCTCGGGCTCGTCGAACCCGGCGGCGATCACCGTGACGCGCACCTCGTCGCCGAGGGCGTCGTCGATGACCGTGCCGAAGATGATGTTGGCGTCCAGCGCGGCGGCGTTGGAGACCAGCTGCGCCGCCTCGTTGATCTCGAACAGCCCGAGGTCGGACCCGCCCGCGATCGACAGCAGGACCCCGTGGGCTCCGTCGATGCTCGCCTCCAGCAGCGGGCTGGACACCGCCATCTCGGCCGCGGCGACGGACCTGTCGTCCCCTCGTGCGTGGCCGATGCCCATCAGCGCCGAACCCGCGCCCGACATGACGGACTTCACGTCGGCGAAGTCCAGGTTGATCAGGCCGGGGGTGGTGATGAGGTCGGTTATGCCCTGCACACCGGACAGCAGCACCTGGTCGGCGGCCTTGAAGGCGTCGAGCACGCTGACCTGGCGGTCGGATATCGACAGCAGGCGGTCGTTCGGGATGACGATGAGGGTGTCGACCTCGTCGCGCAGGGTCTCGATGCCGGCCTCGGCCTGCGCCGCGCGGCGCCGCCCCTCGAAACTGAAGGGCCGGGTCACGACACCGATGGTCAGCGCGCCGAGCGACCGGGCGATGTTCGCCACCACGGGCGCGCCGCCCGTGCCGGTGCCGCCGCCCTCGCCCGCCGTGACGAAGACCATGTCGGCGCCCTTGAGGACCTCCTCGATCTCCTCACGGTGATCCTCGGCGGCCTTGCGCCCGACCTCGGGATTGGCTCCCGCGCCGAGGCCGCGCGTGAGCTCGCGGCCCACGTCCAGCTTGACGTCGGCGTCACTCATCAGCAGCGCCTGGGCGTCGGTGTTGATGGCGATGAACTCGACGCCCTTGAGTCCCTCCTCGATCATCCGGTTCACGGCGTTCACTCCGCCGCCGCCGATGCCGACGACCTTGATGACCGCGAGGTAGTTCTGCGGTGCTGCCACGACGAGGGGCCTTTCCGCTCGTTTACTTGCATTACGTGAAGCCCGAAACGGGGCCGGACCTTCTTGTTTAACTCTCACCCTCAAGTTGAGATTTAGAGTTATGTCAACCTGAGGAATGATACGGACAGTAGGGTTGCCCCTCCCCCAGGGTCAACTCACCGCGCCGCAAGCTCGCCCGGCGTGTCGCGGCCTGTCCCTTTCGCTCCTGCCGGAACCTGCCCGGCTGTGGGGCATATCACTTGACTGTCACGACATCCGGTGAGCTGACGTCGTAACTGTCGGCCGGGCGTTCGAGCAGCGTGAGCGCGATGCGTGCCTTGTCGCGGGTGCGCTCGGCCCCGCCCCACACGATCGTACGGCCGTCGCCGAGGCGAAGGGAGACATCGTCGGGAGACGCGGCCCGGACCGTCTCGACCCTGCGTGCCAGGTTGCCGGGAAGGCCGCCCGCGACCGCGAGCGCGGCCTTGGTGGCGGGGTCGTCGGCGGCGAAACGGTCGACGTGGAGGGCGGGTAGGCCGCCGGGGTCGAACGCCTTGACCTCGATGACGAACCCGTGCCGGTCGACCACCGACGCCTTGCCGCCTGCGAGGACGACCGCGACCGGCCTGCGCTCCACCACATGGACGCTGAGCGTGGCCGGCCAGCTGCGCTCCACCGTGACCGACTCGACCTGCCGGAGCGCGGCGATCCTGCTCCGGACCGTCTCGAGGTCGACCGTGGCCATCGGCTGGCGGTCGGGGACCGCCGCCGCCTGCCGGACCCGGTCGTCGGGGAGCGTGACGTTCCCCGAGATCGCGATGTCGCGCACGCCGAGGACCGGCGAGAAGAACACCAGCCAGGCGGCGGCCCCCACCACCCCGCAGGACAGCAGGACGGCGAAGGCCGTGCGCCACGCCGATGGACTCACCGCGAGGCGAGCTCGGCGACGATGTGCGGGCCGAGCTCGGTCACATCGCCGGCGCCCATGGTGAGCACGACGTCACCCGGACGGGCCCGGTCGGCCACGATGGCCGGGACCGTGCCCCGGTCGGAGACGTAGGTGACCCGCTCGGCCGGAAGCGGCACCTTGCCCGCGACCAGCGCGCCCGACACCCCGGGCTCGGGGTCCTCACGGGCGCCGTAGACGTCGAGCACGATGGCCTCGTCGGCCAGCCCGAGAGCGGCTCCGAACTCGTCGGCGAAGAAGCGGGTGCGGGAGTAGAGGTGGGGCTGGAAGACCGCGATGACGCGGCCGGCCGGCCCGGAGAACGACGCGACCACGTCACGGGCGGCGCGCAGGTCGGCGGCCAGCTCGGTGGGGTGGTGGGCGTAGCTGTCGAAGACGGCCACCCCGGCCGCCTCCCCCTTGGCCTCGAAACGGCGCTTGGCCCCGGTGAACGCCGCCAGCCCGTCGCGGAACTCGTCGAACGGCACGCCGAGCTCCTCGGCCACCGCCAGCGCGGCGGTGGCGTTCAGCGCGTTGTGCCGCCCGGGCACCGCGAGCCGGACGTCGCCCTTGCCCTCCACCGTGAACGCGACCCCGAAGCCGTCGGGGGCGATGTCCACGACGCGGATGTCGGCGCCCTCGGACTCGCCGTACGTGCGCACGCGCAGGCCCCGGGCACGCGCCAGCGGGACCAGCGCCGCGGCGCCGGGGTCGTCGGCGCAGACCACCAGCGCCGAGCCGATGCGCTCGACGAAGCGGGCGAAGCTGTCGTGCACGGCCTGCGGGTCGCCGTAGTTGTCGAGGTGGTCGGCCTCGACGTTGGTGACCACCGCCACGCCGGGGGCGAGCATGAGGAAGGACCCGTCGCTCTCGTCGGCCTCGGCCACGAAGACGTCCCCCGCGCCCTCGTCGGCCCCGAGGCCGGTGGTGACGAGCTGGCCTCCCACGCAGTAGGAGGGGTCGCGCCCGCACTTCTGCAGGGCGACCGTGAGCATCGAGGTCGTGGTGGTCTTGCCGTGCGTGCCCGCGACGGCGATGCCGGTGCGCCCGACCATCACCGCGGCGAGCGCGGCGGCGCGCGGGATGACGCGGAGCCCCTGGCGCAGCGCCTCGCCGAGCTCGGGGTTGGAGTCGCGGATCGCGGTGGACACCACCACGGTGTCGACGTTCCTGATGTGCGAGGCGGCGTGGCCCACGTGCACGACCGCGCCGAGCTCGCGCAGCTCGGACACCATCTGCGAGCTGCGGGCGTCGCTGCCGGACACGTCGACGCCGCGCTTGAGCAGGATGCGCGCGATGCCGGACATGCCGGCGCCGCCGATGCCGATGAAGTGCACCCGGCCGAGGTCGCCGGCGGCCACCGGCTCGATCAGCTTCACCAGGCTCATCGGCGGCCTCCCGCGTAGATGATCTCGATGACCTTGCGTGCCAGCACCATGTCGGCGTCCTTGCGGCCCATGCGCGAGGCGGCGTCCGACATCGCGACCACCCGCTCGGGATCGCGCAGGACGGGAAGCACCTTCTGGATGATCCAATCGGCGGTCAGGTCGGCGTTGTCGACCATCATCCCTCCCCCGGCCTCGACGATCGGCATCGCGTTGAGCTTCTGCTCGCCGTTGCCGTGCGGCAGCGGCACGTACGCCGCCGGGAGCCCCACCGCGGTGAGCTCGGCGCAGGTCATCGCCCCGCTGCGGCACAGCACGAAGTCGGCGGCGGCGTACGCGAGGTCCATGCGGTCGACGTAGGGCAGCACGACGTACTGCGGGTCGCCGGGCGGGGGCTCCTGGACGACGGTGTTCTTGGGGCCGATCACGTGGAGCACCTGGACGCCCGCGTGGCGCAGCGCGGGGGCGGACGCGAGGGCCGCCTCGTTGATGGCGCGCGCCCCCTGCGAGCCGCCGAAGACCAGCAGCGTCGGCCGGTCGTTCTCGAGGCCGAAGTAGGACCTGGCCTTGTCTCCCATCGACAGCCGGTCGAGCGCGACGATCTCGCGCCGCAGCGGGATGCCGACGTACTCGGAGTGGGGAAGCGCGGCGTCGGGGTGCCCGGTGAACACGTGGTCGGTGAGCCGGGCGCCGAGCCGGTTGGCGAGGCCGGGACGCGGGTTCGCCTCGTGCACCACGATCGGCACGCCGCGCCGCCGCGCGCCGAGGTAGGCGGGTGTCGCGACGTACCCGCCGAAGCCGACGAGCACGTCGGCCTGCACGCGGTCCATGATGCCCGCGGCGGCGTTGATCGCCCCGGCCAGGCGGCCGGGGACCGTCAGCAGCTGCGGCGTGATGGCGCGCGGCAGCGGGACCGCGGGCACCAGCGCCAGCTCGTACCCGCGCGCGGGAACCAGCCTGGTCTCCAGCCCGCGCTCGGTGCCGAGGCAGGTGATCCCGATGCTCGGGTCCTGCCTGCGCAGCGCGTCGGCCAGCGCCAGGGCGGGTTCGATATGGCCGGCCGTGCCGCCGCCTGCGAGGACCACCCTCATGTCGGTCCTTTCACTCCACGTGCCTCGATGTCGGTCGGGGCCGCCCCGTCCGGCGAATCACCGCCAGCGTGCGACCCAGGCCAAGCCAGCTTAGAGCCCGCGCCGCGGGCCCGGGTCCACGAGCGGCCAGCGCGGCCGCCGCGCCGGGCTCGTGCTTGGCGAACGACAGCAGCATGCCGAGCGCCGCGAGCGTGGGCAACAACGCCGAACCACCGTACGACACGAGCGGCAGCGGGATGCCGGTGATGGGCAGCACGCCGATGACCGCGCCGATGTTGACGATGGCCTGACCTGCGATCCAGGCCACGGCGGCGGAGGCCGTCAGCCGGATGAACGGGTCCTTGACGCGGGACGCCACGCGCAGCCCGGCGTACCCGAGAAGGCCGAAGAGGGCGATCACGAGCAGCGTGCCCATGAGCCCGAGCTCCTCGCCGATGATCGAGAAGATGAAGTCACTCTCGGCGTGGGGCACCCAGCTCCACTTCTGCCGGCTGCTGCCGAGCCCGAGCCCGAACCAGCCGCCCGAGCCCATCGCGATCTGCCCCTGTGCCGCCTGGTACCCCGACCCCTGGGCGTTGCCCCAGACGTCCAGCCAGCCCTCGATGCGGGCCGAGCGGTAGCCCTCGACGCTGATCATGATGACGGTGGCCAGCGTCGCGACGGCGAGGATGCCGCAGAACAGCCGCAGCGGCGCGCCGACGACCCACAGCAGGGCCAGGAAGATCAGCATGAGCACGAGCGTGGTGCCGAGGTCGCGCCCGAGCATGACCATGACGGCGAGGATGGCGGTGCCGGGCATGAGGGGGATCAGGAGCTGGCGCCACTCGATGAGGCCGCCCTTGGCCTTGCGGGCCAGCAGGTCGGCGCCCCAGAGCACCAGGCCGAGCTTGGCGGGCTCGGACGGCTGGATGGTGAGCCCGCCAATGTAGATCCACCGCTGGGCGCCCAGCTCGGTCTCGCCGATGAAGATGACCATGATGAGGCCGATGATGGACAGGGCCATCAGGGGATAGCCGGCGAGCCGGAAGAACCGCTGGGGCAGGCGCGAGCAGATCCACATCACCGGGATGCCGAGCCCGACCGACAGCGACTGCTTGAGGAACCAGTAGAACGGGTTGCCAGTCTTCTGCAGTGCCTCGATGCTGGAGGCCGAGAGCACCATCATCAGCCCGAGCGCCAGCAGCAGCGCGCTGCATCCGAGCACCAGGTAGTAGGACGTGAGCGGGCGGTTCAGCAGCTCGCCGAGCGCGGACAGCCGCTCGCGCCGCCACCCTGCGGGGCCCGCGCGCCCCGGCGCGATCGGGACGTCGCTCATCGCGCCCGCAGGCGGTGGACGGCTCGGGCGAAGGCCTCCCCACGGGCGCCGTAGTCGGCGAACATGTCCAGCGACGCGCCGGCGGGGGCGAGCAGCACGGTGTCCCCCGGGGAGGCGAGCCGGGCGGCTTCGGTGACGACACGGTCCATGACTCCAGTGTCTTGCCCCTCGACCTCCACGACCGGAACATTCGCCGCGTGTCGCGCCAGAGCCTGGCGAATTCGTGCCCGATCGGCTCCGAGGAGCACGGCTCCGCGCAGCCGGCCCGCCGCCCGCCGTACGAGGTCGTCGACGTCGGCGCCCTTGAGCAGGCCGCCCGCGATCCACACGATCGTGGAGTAGGAGGCCAGGGACGCGGCGGCGGCGTGCGGGTTGGTCGCCTTGGAGTCGTCGACGTAGTCCACCTCGGCGAGGCGCGCGACGTGGGCGATGCGGTGCGGGTCGGGCACGTAGTCGAGCAGGCCCCGCCGCACGGCGTCGGCGGGCACCCCGTGCGCGCGGGCCAGCGCCGCCGCCGCCAGCGCGTTGGCCACGTTGTGCGGGGCGAACGGGCGGACGTCGGCCAGGGTCGCGAGCTCCTCGGCGCCCCCGACAGGGTCCTCGACGAAGGCGCGGTCGACGAGCAGGTCCTCCACGACGCCCAGCTGCCCGCTCGCGGGCACGCCGAGCGTGAAGCCGGCCACCCGCGCCGGCCCCGCGGCGTACGGCGCGGCCAGGCGGGACGACCAGGAGTCGTCGGCGTTGTACACGACGACCTCGGCACGCTCGAAGACGCGCGCCTTGACCCGGGCGTACTCCTCCATCGACCCGTGCCAGTCGAGGTGGTCGTCGGCCACGTTGAGTATCGCGGCGGCCCGGGGAGCGAGGCTCGCCGACCAGTGGAGCTGGAAGCTGGACAGCTCCACCGCGAGCACGTCGTACGGCTGCTCGACGGCCTCCACGATGGGGGTGCCGACGTTGCCCACGGCCGCCGCGTCGTGCCCGGCGGCCCGGAGCATGGCGGTGAGCATGCGCACGGCCGTGGTCTTGCCGTTGGTGCCGGTGAGCGCCAGCCAGGGGGCGGCGCCCTCGGGCCGCTGCCGCCAGGCCAGCTCGACCTCGCCGATCACCTCGACGCCCCGGGAAGCCGCCTCCACGAGCAGTGGGTGGGTGGGCCGCCAGCCCGGCGAGGTCACGACCATGCCGGCCTCGGGGGGCAGCCCGCCGCCGAAGCGCACCTCGACGCCGAGGGCGGCCAGCTCGGCCGCCGCCGCACGCTGCCGCTCGCCGTCTCCGGTCTCGACCACGATGACGTGGTGGCCCGACCGGACCAGGCTGCGGGCGGCGGCCATCCCCGAGACCCCGAGGCCCGCCACGCAGACGGTACTCATTGCTTGGGCATCCACTCGACGTAGAACAGGCCGAGGCCGGCGGCGGCGCACAGCATGGCGATCAGCCAGAAGCGGACCACGATGGTCGTCTCGGCCCAGCCCGCCAGCTCGAAGTGGTGCTGGAGTGGAGCCATGCGGAAGACCCGTCTGCGCGTCATCTTGAAGAAGCCGACCTGGATGATGACCGAGGCGGTGATGATGACGCACAGGCCGGCGAGGATGAACAGCAGGAACTGCGTGCGCGTGGTGATCGCCAGCCCGGCGAGCACCCCGCCGAGGGCCAGGGAGCCGGTGTCGCCCATGAAGATCTTGGCGGGCGGGGCGTTCCACCACAGGAAGCCGACCAGCGCGCCGAGGACGGCCGCCGCCACCACCGCGAGGTCCAGCGGGTCACGCACCCAGTAGCAGCTCGGGCCGAGCTGGTTCAGGCAGCTGTTGCGCAGCTGCCAGTTGCCGATCAGCACGTAGGCGGCCAGCACGACGCCGGTGGCGCCGCTGGCGAGGCCGTCGAGTCCGTCGGTGAGGTTCACGGCGTTCGAGAAGCCCACGATCATGATGAGGACCCAGATCGTGAAGACCACGATGCCGACCGACGGCCCGAAGTCCCGCAGGAACGACAGGCGCGTCTCGGCGGGCGTGATCGAGTAGGCGTTCGGGAACCGCACCACCAGCACCGCGAAGACCGCGCCGACGATGAGCTGCCCGAGGGCCTTGGCGCCGCTGCGCAGGCCGAGGCTCCGCTGCTTGTAGATCTTGATGAAGTCGTCGAGGAAGCCGACCGTGCCGAGCCCGGCCATGAGGAACAGCACCAGCACCGCGGACACCGTGGGCGGCGTCCAGGTGGCGAGGTGCGAGCAGGCGAACCCGATGAGCGCGGCGATGACCAGGACCGTGCCGCCCATGGTGGGCGTGCCGCGCTTCTCGTGGTGGCCGGAGGGGCCCTCCTCGCGGATGTTCTGGCCGTAGCCCCTGCGGCTGAAGAGCCGGATCGCCAGCGGGGTGCCGAGCATGGACAGCAGGAGCGCCACCGCCGCGGCGACGAGGACGTCCATCATCGGGCATCACCTCCCAGCAGCGCCTCGGCGACCCGTTCGAGACCGGCGGCGCGCGGGCCCTTGACGAGCACCACGTCCCCGGGACGTAGCTGAGCGGCCAGCTCGGCCGCGGCCTCGGCCGGGTCCGGCACGTGGACGGCCGGAGCCCCCTTGGCGCCCGCGAGCACCGGCCAGGGGTTCTCCCCGACCACCCACAGCCCGGTGAGGCCCGCCTCGGCGGCGAGCCGGCCGACCCCCTCGTTCAGCGAGTCGCTCTCGTCGCCGAGCTCGCGCAGCGAGGCGATCACGGCGAACCTGCGCCGCTCCGCCCCGAGGACGCCGAGCGTCTGGAACGCCGCGCGCATGGAGTCGGGGTTGGCGTTGTACGCGTCGTTGACCACGGTCACGCCGTCGGGACGGTCGGTGACCTCCATGCGCCATCGGCTGCGCGGCTCGGCGCGTGACAGCTCCTCGGCGATGGTCGCCACAGGCAGGCCCAGCTCGTACGCCGCCGCCGCCGCCGCGAGGACGTTCTCGACGGCGTGCGCCCCGTAGAGGCGCAGCCGCACGTCCGCGGAGCCCGACGGGGTCGCCAGCGTGAACGACGCCCTGCCGCGCTCGTCCATCGTCTCGTTCTCGGCCCGCACGCCCGCGGTGGGGGAACGGCCGAACCAGCTCACGCGGGCCTGGGTGCGGTCGGCCATGGCCCGCACGAGCGGGTCGTCGGCGTTGAGCACCGCGACCCCGTCGGCGGGCAGCGCCTCGACCAGCTCGCCCTTGGCCTTGGCGATCTGCTCGCGCCCGCCGAACACGCCGAGGTGGGCGGTGCCGACGTTGAGCACCACGCCGATCTTGGGCGGGGCGATGCGCGCCAGGTCGGCGATGTGGCCCTCGGAACGGGCGCTGAGCTCCAGCACGAGGAAGCGGGTGTCCTCGTCCGCCCTCAGCACCGTGAGAGGGTGGCCGATTTCGTTGTTGTAGGAGCCGACGGGGGCGACCGTCGGGCCTACCAGCGCGGTCAGCCTGGCGAGCAGGTCCTTGGTGGTGGTCTTCCCCGCCGACCCTGTGACGCCGACGACGGTCGCGCGCGGCAGCGCCGCGACCGTGGCCGTGGCCAGCTCGGCCAGTGCCGTCAGGACGTCGCCCACGATGAGACAGGGCGCCTCCACGGGCCGGCTCGCGAGCACGGCCACCGCGCCGGCCTGGCAGGCCTGGGCGGCGAAGTCGTGCCCGTCGGCCCGCTCCCCCCTGATCGCCACGAACAGCGATCCGGGCTCGGCGGCGCGCGAGTCGATCAGGACGGGCCCGCGGACCACGGCGCGGGGATCGGCCATGCCCGCGAGGGCACCCGAGGTGATCTCGGCGATCCTTGCCAGCGGCAACGGGATCATTCGTTCTTCCCTACTTCCATACAAGCTGCTCGTGGGTGTGCGGGGGGCCCGCGCCTCGCCCCTGGGCGCCCGGCCGGGCTACCGGCTCAGCCTCGCACAACGCCGTCGGTCACATGTGCTCTCGTCTGCCGATGGCCTCGGCGACCACCTGCCTGTCGTCGAACGGCAGCACTTCACCGTCGATGTACTGACCCTGCTCATGGCCCTTGCCGGCGACGACGACCACGTCGCCGGGGCGCGCCCGCCCGATCGCGAGGTCGATCGCCGCGGCCCTGTCGGGTTCCATGATCACATGGGCCCGCTCGTGCGGGGGCACGCACAGGGCCCCCTCCAGCATCTCGCCGAGGATACGGAGGGGGTCCTCCGAGCGGGGGTTGTCGCTGGTGAGGATCGCCACGTCGGCGAGCCGCGCGGCGGCGTCCCCCATCATCGGGCGCTTGCCCCGGTCGCGGTCGCCACCGCACCCGAGAACGATGATCAGGTCGCCCGAGGTGACCTCGCGCAGCGCCCGCAGCACCGACTCGACGGCGCCCGGCTTGTGGGAGTAGTCGACGATCGCCTGGAACCCCCGCGCGCCCGGCACGCGCTCCATGCGGCCGGGGACGCCCGTGACGGTGCCCACGCCGTGCACGGCGGCCTGCAGCGGCACCCCGGCCTCCACGAGGGTGACCAGCGCGCCGAGCGTGTTGGCGACGTTGAACGGGCCGGGCAGGGCCACCGACACGTCGGCCTCGATGCCGCCGGGGCCGATCACCCTGAAGGTGCTGCCGTCGGCGCCGAGGCGCACGTCCTGCGCCCGCCAGTCGGCCTCGGCGGCCCCCTCGGCCGAGAACGTGGTGACGGGGACCTTGGCGATGCCCGCGAGCTCCCTGCCGTGGGCGTCGTCGATGTTGACGACGCCCGCCCGGCACAGCTCGGGGGTGAACAGCCGGACCTTGGTCAGGAAGTAGTCGTCGAGGTCGCTGTGGAAGTCGAGGTGGTCCTGCGAGAGGTTGGTGAACAGCGCCACGTCGTAGAAGACGCCGTCGACCCGCCGGAGGGCGAGGGCGTGGCTCGACACCTCCATGGCGGCGGCGGTGACGCCCTCCTCGCGCATGAGCGCGAACAGGCCCTGCAGGTCGCTCGCCTCGGGGGTCGTGAGCGTGGGCGGGAGGCTCTTGTCCCCCACGTGGATCTCCACGCCGCCGATCAGGCCGGTGCGGTGCCCGGCGGCCCGCAGGCCCGCCTCGAGCAGGAACGTGGTGGTCGACTTGCCGCTGGTGCCGGTCACGCCGAGCACGAGGACGCCCGCGGCGGGCCGGCCGTACACCCAGGCGGCGACCTGGCCGAGCACGGAGCGCGGATCGGGCACCACGAGCACCGGCACCCCGGTCGCGACCGCGGCCGGGCGCCCGTCGGGGTCGGTCAGGATCGCGACGGCTCCGCCCGCGACGGCGTCGGGAGAGAACGCGGCGCCGTGGGCGGCGCGGCCCGGCAGCGCGACGTACAGATCGCCCTGGCGCACCTGGCGCGAGTCGATGGTGATGCCGGTGACGGCGGCGAGCGGCGCTCGGGGGCCGCCGGAGGGCGCGCCGAGCAGGGCCGCCAGGCCGGACAGCGGTCGGACCGGGCATGCCGTGGGACGCATGGACGACGGGGGACGCACGGGCGAGAGCGTACCTTCCCCCGTCACCCGTCGGTGCTCATGCGCACCGATGGGGCGGTCGTACCGGTCGGCGGAATCTTTCGGCTCTTCAACGCGAACGTCATGACATCCTTGAACACAGGCGCGGCGATTTCCCCGCCGAAGTGGCCGTTCTTGGGTGCCTGAACGACGGCCAGCACCACCAGACGCGGCGCGTCCGCGGGAGTGAACCCCACAAACGTAGCGGTATATCCGCAATACCCTCGGCAGTTCTCGTCGTATCGCATCGCGGTGCCGGTTTTACCCGCTACTCGGTATCCCTTGATGGCGGCGAGCGAGCCGGTGCTCCCCTCGGCGCTGACCGCCGCCTCCAGCATCGACGAGATGTCCTTGGCGGTGCGAGGGCCGATGACCCGGGTCTGCTTGGGCGCCTTCGCCGGGATGAGCCTGTGGTGCTGATCGACCGTGCCCGCCACGATCTGCGGCGTGATGCGCACGCCTCCGTTGGCGATGGTCTGGTAGACGCTCGCCATCTGCAGGGCCGTCACCGAGACGCCCTGCCCGAAGGCGATCGTGCACCGCTGGCTCCCCGACCACGACTCCCGCTTGGGGAGCAGCCCGGCCTCCTCGCCGTAGAACCCCCCGCCGGTCCTGGCGCCGAAGCCGAACCCCTTGAGCATGTCGTACAGCGGCTGGTCGCCGATCCGGTCGGCGACCATGATCGTGCCGACGTTGCTGGACTCGGCGATGATCCCGGTGAAGGTCAGGTGCTCGGGCGGATGCGGGTGGGCGTCGCTGAGCAGCCGGTCGGCGCACTGGTACTTGTCCTTGACCTCGAACACCGTCTCCGGCCTGACCGCCCCCGCCTCCAGGGCGGCGGCGGCCGTGATGACCTTGTTCGTGCTGCCGGGCTCGAACACCTCCGACACCGCGCGGTTGCCCCAGTCGGTGGCGGGGAGGGTCCTCCACTTGTTGAGGTCGACCTCCGGGGCGTTGGCCATGGCCAGCACCTGGCCGTTCCGCACGTCCATGACGATCACGCTGCCGCTGCGGGCCCCGGCGTCCTTGACCTGCTTGGCGATGGCCTCCTGGGCGGCCCACTGGATGTCGCGGTCGATGGTCAGCCGCACGCCCTGCCCGGCCACCGGCTCCTGCCTGGTGCTCCGCGTCATGGGGATGCGCTGCCCCGTGCCGCCGATCTCGATGGTCTGGCGCCCGTCCTTGCCGCCGAGGAGCTTGTCGTAGGTCTGCTCGAACCCGGTCAGGCCGGTGCCGGCGTCCCCGACGAAGCCCACCAGCCCGCCGGCGAGGTTCCCGCCGGGGTAGAGCCTCCGGTACTGCGGCACGGCCGAGACGCCGTCGATCTTCAGGTCGAGCACGCTCTTGGCGGTGCCGAGTGGGATGTCGCGCGCGAGCAGCGCGTAGTGGGTTTTCGGCAGCGAGAGCTTGGCCACGATGTCGTCCTTGGGGACGCCGAGCGCCGTGGCGAGGGTCGTGGCGACCTGGTCGCGCTGGCCGGGCGGCACCTTGGTCGGGTCCGCCGAGATCTCGCGGGCCTCCACGGTGACGGCCAGCTCGTGGCCGTTGACGTCGGTGATGGAGCCCCGGCGCGCGGGAAGCGTCTCCTCACGCACCCGGAGCGAGGCCGCCTTCGCCTCGAAGACCTTGGAGTCGAGCCCCTGGAGCTGGACCAGCCGTCCCGCGAACAGCGACAGCACGACGGCCATGCCCATCAGGCCGATGTTGATCCGCCGCGCCGGGTTGCCGAGGCGCAGGGGGGCCGCCGGCCGGGGCGCCCACGAACGGGGCGGCACCGCGCGTCGGGTGGGCCCGTCCAGGTCGGGGCCGCGGCCCCCGGGCGGGACGCGGCGCGGTCCCTGGCCGTTGCCGAGGAGGCGGCGGGGCAGTGGGCTGGTGGCCTCGGGCCCTCCCCTGCCGGGCCGTACGGGACGCCCGCCAGAGCGGGACGGGCCGTCGGGACGCGGACGGCCGGACGCGGAGGACTCAGGGCGCGGCGGGCGGCCCGACCCCGCTGTTCCCGTGGTGGCCTCGGGACGGCCGGCCCGCCCGTCGGGTCGTCCGGCCCCCTGCGACCGGCCCTGGTCCTTGGCCCGGCCCGGCCCATCAGGCCGTCCGGACCCCTCGGACCGCCCGGAACCCTCAGTACGCCCGGAGCCCCCGGAACGGCCGGAACCCTCAGTACGGCCGGAACCCCCAGGGCGGCCGGAACCCGCGGAACGCCCGGAGCCCTCAGTGCGTCCGGAGCCCTCGGGACGATCGGCGTCGCCTGGCCGCCCTCCCGAGCCGCCGGGCCGCCCAGAGCGCCCCCCGGACCCGGAACCGCGCCGGGGCCCGCCGGGGCCGCCCCGTGCGCCCCCGGAACCGCCGCCGGGCCCGTTGCCCGGCCCGTTGCGGCCCGGCCCCGGGGGACGGCCGCCGCCTTCTCTCACGGCCTCGCGACCTCCGCCTGCGACGCCTGAGCCTCGGCGCCCGCCGCGTCCGCGGTGTTCGCCGTGTTCGCCTGGCCGGAACCGCTCGCGCCCGGGCCCTTCGAAACCTCGAGGACCTCCGGCGCGGTCTTGTCCGGCTTCATGCCCGAGTCGTCGCCCTTGACGCGCTGGTCGAGCGCGCCCGGCTGGTCCTTCACCATCACTTCGGTCTTCTTGTCCTGGGCCTGCTGGTGCAGCAGTTCGGTGGACTTGCGCAGGTCGTTCGCCCTGAAGGAGTCCTGGGCGAGCACGAGGTTGAGCAGCAGCAGGCTGACCAGGCCGCCGCACAGCAGCCCGACGACGAGCAGCACGAACGGGGCCCGCGGCGCGCTGCGCGGCACCGGCGCCCGCCGCGCGCCCTCGGCGAGCCCGCCACCGGCGGCCGGCCTGGTGGCAGCGCCACGCCGCGCCGGCCGGGGCGCGGCGGGGCGCCGCACGGTCTTTCCTGGCCTCGAAGGCACGGTGCGTTCTGGCCTCGAAGGCGCCGAGACCCCGCGCGCCGCGCGCGCGGGCCTCTCGCCGACGGCGGTCGTGCCGTAGCCGCTGCCGGTGTCTTCGGTGATCTCCTTGTCAACGCTCATTCCGGCTCCCGGATCCTCTCTGCAGCCCGCAACCTGGCCGAGGCAGCGCGCGGGTTGCGCGCGACCTCCTCCTCGTCTGGGAGCTCGGCTCCCCTCGTCACCAAGCGGAACCTCGGCTGGTGGGCCGGAAGCGGGACGGGCAGCCCAGGAGGGCTGGTGTCCCTGGTTCTCGCGGTGAGGACCTGCTTGCTCAGCCGGTCCTCCAGTGAGTGGTAGGAGAGCACGACCACGCGCCCCCCGACCGCCAGGGCGTCGAGGGCCGCGGGAAGCGCCCGTTCGAGAGCGGTCAACTCCCCATTAACTTCGATACGTAACGCCTGGAAAGTTCTTTTTGCGGGGTTTCCCCCGGTTCGTCGGGTCGCGGCCGGGATCGCCTCACGGACGATCTCGGCGAGACGCTTGGTCGACGTGATCGCACTCTCGGCGCGCTCCCTGGCGAGGAAGCGCGCGACGCGGGACGCGAAGCGCTCCTCGCCGTAGTCGCGCAGGATGCGGGTCAACTCCCCCTCGGAGTAGGTGTTGACCACCACGTCGGCCGTGAGCTCCTGCTGTGGATCCATCCGCATGTCGAGCGGGGCGTCGTAGGAGTAGGCGAAGCCGCGCTCGGCCTCGTCGAGCTGCGGGGAGGAGACGCCCAGGTCGAACAGGACGCCGTTCACCCGCGGGAACCCCGCCCGCGAGAGCACCTCGGGAAGCTCGTCGGAGACCGCCCTCACCAGGGTGACGCGCCCGGAGTACGGCGCGAGGCGCGCGGTGGACCGCTCGATGGCGGTCGGATCGCGGTCGATGCCGATCAGGTGAAGGTCCGGATGCGCGGCCAGCAGGGCCTCGGCGTGACCGCCCAGGCCCAGGTTGGCGTCGACGAGCACGGGGCTCGGACCGGCGAGCGCGGGAGCGAGGAGCTCCAGGACGCGGCGGAGCATCACCGGAACGTGCCCGCCCGGCTCGGCATGATTATCGACATGCATGGTCAAACCCCCTTTGCCGCAATGGTTGTGTCTGCTGACCCCGGGACACTACCTGCTCGCGGATATGCGGCTTTTGTACCGTCTTGTCGCCGGTGGGCTCTCGCCCCACCCCTGTCGACGGCTCGTCCGGCCAGGTCCCCATCCGCGTCCCCTCTTCGGGCCCCGCCACCTGACACCGGGGAAGGTGCATCAGCTGGCGGCGGCGCCGTGGTGACCGGGAGCCTTCCCGGCACCGTGGGAGCGGGTGGAGACCTCGCCGAACGACGTCTTCACCGACGAGTCGACCGTTTCAAAGGACTCCTGGCAGCACCTCCTCCGACAGCTCGGAGAACGCCTGCTCTTGGTCGGCCAGGTAGGTCTCCCAGGCCGTCGCGTCCCAGATCTCCAGCCGCGTGTTGGCCCCGATGACCGCACAGTCGCGCCGGAGGCCCGCGTATTCACGCAGGCTCTGGGGAATGGTGATCCGCCCCTGCTTGTCGGGCGTCTCGTCGGAAGCACTCGCGAAGAAGACACGACTGTAATCGCGGACGGCCTTGGCTGTCACAGGCGCGGTGCGCAGCGCATCGGTAATGCGCTGGAACTCCTCCACGGGAAAGACGTAGAGGCACCGCTCCTGGCCCTTGGTGATCACAAGACCCTCCGCCAGCTCCTCACGGTACTTCGCCGGCAGGAACAGTCGTCCTTTCTCGTCCAGACGCGGTTGATGGGTGCCGAGGAACACCGGCCCCACCTCCCGTGCCATGTGGAACGGCTGGCGCATGGACCCCAGCCCCTCCACTGCGCACCACCATACTCCACTTCTCCCCACCGTCAACTGATTCAAACGGTATTCGACCGCGGTTGCGTTCGCGTTTACGCAGGTCAGAGGGGGTGGAGCGGAGTGGGGCGCCCGAGGCCCCCCGCACACGCGCACGGGCGTGTCGGCGCCCGCCATTGACACGCTTCGGTCCGCCCTCGCGGGGGATGCCGGGAAAGGGGGTCCGCCGGTGGGGGAAAGTGGGAGGCCGCACCCCGCCCGACGTCGCCTTATGTCACCAGATTCGCACCTTGGCGCGACGAGAACATGACCCCGCACAAGAACACTGAGGCTGTTCATCCGAAATATGACGGAAAGTCGCCCGGGAACCCGCGGCATCGTAGTGTCGGTAAGCACAATGAAGAAGGAATCGCAAAGCCCCCCGCATAACGATCCCGGCGCGGGGCTGCCGCACCCTCATGGAGGCCCAGTGGGAATAACCCACGATGTCGGACAGGAGCTGGAAGGTCTGGTCGCCACGGCGCATCGGATCCGTGAGGCGATCGAGTCGGTGATCGAGGGAAAGAGCGACGTCGTCCGCCTGACCCTCACCGTGATGCTGGCGGAAGGGCACCTCCTGATCGAGGACGTGCCCGGCGTCGGCAAGACGATGCTGGCCAAGGCATTGGCGCGGTCCATCGACTGCCCGGTGCGCCGCGTGCAGTTCACCCCCGACCTGCTCCCCAGCGACATCACGGGCGTCAGCGCCTTCAACCAGCAGTCACGCGAGTTCGAGTTCAAGCCCGGCCCTGTCTTCGCCAACATCGTGGTGGGCGACGAGATCAACCGCGCCTCTCCCAAGACCCAGTCGGCGCTGCTGGAGTGCATGGAGGAGCACCAGGTCACCGTCGACGGCACGACGTATTACCTCGAGACGCCGTTCATGGTCATCGCGACCCAGAACCCCATCGAGATGGAGGGCACCTATCCCCTCCCCGAGGCCCAGCGCGACCGCTTCACCGCGAGGATCGCGATGGGCTACCCCGAGGCCGCCGCCGAGCTGGAGATGCTCGACGTCCACGGCGCCTCCTCGCCGCTGGACAAGCTGGAGCCGGTCGCGACGACCGCCGAGGTGCGGGCCCTGATCGACGCCGTGCGGGCGGTCTACGTCTCCCAGTCCATCAAGAAGTACGCCATCGACATGGTCACCGCCACGCGCCAGTCCCCCGACCTGCGCCTCGGCGCCTCCCCCCGCGCCACGCTCCACCTCGTGCGCGCCGCCCGCGCCCACGCCGCCCTGTCGGGCCGCGACTACGTCATCCCCGACGACCTGCAGGACCTGGCCGTCCCCGTGCTCGCGCACCGCCTGCTCCCGAGCCTGGAGGCCCAGGGCCAGCGCCGCCGTCCCGAGCACGTCATGGCCGACCTCGTGCGCCGCGTCCCCGTGCCCGAGAGCCGGGAGAAGGAATTCGACGGGGCGGGATCGCGGCGGTGATAGCGGGGCTACGGGCGCTCACCTCGCGCGGCAGGTCGTTCCTCGCCTCCGGCACGGCCGCGCTGCTGTGCGCGCTCGCCCTCGGCGAGCACGACCTGCTGCGCGTCAGCGTGCTCGTCATCGTCCTGCCGCTGCTCGCGGCCCTCGTGGTCGCGCGCACGCGGTACCGCCTGAGCTGCGCCAGGCGGCTCGACCCGAGCAGGGTGGCGGTCGGCTCCGACAGCACGGTGACGCTCCGGCTGGAGAACGTCACCCGGCTGCCCACCGGCCTGCTGCTCATCGAGGACACCGTTCCCTACGCCGTGGGCACCCGCCCCCGGTTCGTCCTCGACCGGGTCGAGTCGCGCGGCATCCGCGAGATCGACTACAAGGTCAGGTCCGACCTGCGGGGCAGGTTCCCGATCGGGCCGCTGTCGGTGCGCATCGCCGACCCCTTCGGCCTGGTCGAGCTCACCCGGGCGTTCAACACGACCGACACGCTGATGGTGGTCCCGGAGGTCGTGCCGCTCCCGCACATCCGGCTCTCGGGTGAGTGGACCGGCGGCGGCGACAGCCGTACCACCAGCGTCGCGGCGGCCGGGGACGACGACATCGGGCCACGCGAGTACCGCCAGGGCGACGACCTGCGCCGGGTGCACTGGCGCTCCACCGCCCGGTACGGCGAGCTCATGGTGCGCCGCGAGGAGCAGCAGTGGCAGAGCCGGGGCGCCCTGCTGCTCGACACCCGCAGGCACGCCCACCGGGGCGAGGGCCCGAGGTCGTCCTTCGAGGTCGGGGTCTCCGCCGCGGCGTCCATCGGGGTCCACCTGGCCCGCGAGAGCCTCGGCCTGCGACTGGTCACCGACCAGGGCGCCCACCACCTCGCCGACGGCGGCACGGGCACCTCCCTGCTCGACGCGCTCGCCGTCGTGCGGCAGAGCACCGCCCGCTCGCTGGAGTCCGGCATCACGGCGCTGCGCCAGGGCGGCGGCGACGGGCTCATCGTCGCCGTGCTCGGCGACCTCGACGCCGAGGAGGCCCACGCGCTGGCCCGGCTGCGCCACGGCGGCGTCACCGGCGTCGCGGTCATGCTGGACGTGCGGACCTGGCAGCACACCCCGTCCCACCATTCCGCCGTGGACGAGTCGTACGAGACCGCGCGCGCCGTGCTCGCCGGCTCGGGCTGGCGCGTCGTACGGCTGCCCGCGGGCACCTCGCTGGCGGAGGTCTGGCAGGACGCCGCCCAGAACAGCAGGTACACGGGGCCGCAGGACACGATCACGGCAGGAGACGCGGCATGAGACTCCCGATCGCGGCGGGCCTGGCCACGGCCGCGGTGTCGATCACCCTCTACCCGCTGTTCAGCGGGGGCTCCTGGTTCTGGACCGGGATGGGCGCGATCGCCGTGGTCACGGCCGCCTCCGCCCTGACCACGCGCCACACGGTGCCGAGGTGGCTCGGCCCCCCGCTGGAGCTGGTCCTGCTGTGGATCTACCTGACGGTGGTCTTCGCCGGGGACTACACGTGGGCCTGGTTGATCCCCACCAAGGACACGGTGCTGGCCCTCGCCGACCTCACCCGCGCCGGGTTCACCGACATCCAGCAGTACGCCGCCCCCGTGCCGTCCAACCCGGGGATCTCCCTGCTCACCGCGGGTGGCATCGGCCTGATCGCCCTGCTGGTCGACCTGCTCGCCGTACGGGCGCGCCGCGCCGCGCTCGCGGGGCTGCCGCTGCTGGCGCTGTTCACGGTGCCCGCGGCGGTGATCTCCGACCCCATCGCGTGGCCGGCGTTCCTCATCGGGGCCCTCGGGTTCGTGGGCCTGCTCACCGCCGACGGGCGCGAGCGCCTCAGCCACTGGGGCCGCGCCGTCCTCGTGCGCCGCTCGCGCGGCGCCGGCACCAGGGTGCAGACCGACGCCGCCCCGCTGTCGCTGGCCGGCAAGCGCATCGGGTTCGCGGCGATCGCCCTGGCCATCGGGCTGCCCGCGGCGCTGCCGACGCTCCAGCCCAACCCGCTGTTCGGCTTCGGGGTGGGCTCTGGCATCGGCGGGGGCGGCAACACGATCACGATCCCGAACCCGATCGCGAGCCTGCGCGGTCAGCTCACCCAGCCCGACAACGCCACCGTGCTCACCTATACCAACAGCGACAACATCCCGCGCTACCTGCGCATGTACTCGCTGGACACCTTCGACGGCGAGCAGTGGACCATGTCGCAGCCGAAGGGCCGCCCGGAGAACCGCGTGTCAGAGGGCCCGCTACCCTCTCCCCCCGGCCTCTACCCGACCGTCCCCGTCAAGACCGTCACGACCCAGATCAAGGTCAGCGGCGACGTCGAGAAGCTCAGCTTCCTGCCTCTGCCCTACCCCGCGTCGCGGGTGCGGGTGGAAGGCGACTGGCGGGCCGACGAGAGCACTCTGATGGTCTTCTCCACCCACGACACGGCCGGCGGCGAGACATACGACGTCGCGAGCCAGGAGCCCCAGCCGACGCCGGAGGGCCTGAACGGGCTGACCGAGGTGCCCTCGCCGGACATGGACGAGCGGTACCTGCAACTGCCCCCGGACCTGCCCCCGCAGATCGCCGCCACGAGCGCCCGGCTGGTCGACGACTCCGACACGCCGTACCAGAAGGCGGTCAAGCTCCAGGAGTGGTTCACCGCCAACGGCGGGTTCACCTACAGCCTCCGCACCCAGGGCAACGGCAACGAGGCGCTGCTCGACTTCCTGAACAGCCGCACGGGCTACTGCGAGCAGTTCGCCGCCGCCATGGCGGTGATGGCCCGGCTCCTCGACATCCCCGCCCGCGTGGGAATCGGCTACACCGGCGGCTCCTTCATCGAGGGCGAGTGGCAGGTCCGCACCCACGACCTGCACGCCTGGCCTGAGCTGTACTTCCAGGGAGCCGGTTGGCTGCGCTTCGAGCCCACCCCCGCGGGCGGCCTCGGCCAGGCGACGGCCCGCGTCCCCGACTACTCGCGCCCGCCCGTCTCGACGGCCGCGCCCGGCGACGGGGCGACGGCGAGCCCGACGTCCGACCCGTCCGCGACCGACCTGGCCGACACCCTGGCCGGCAGGAAGCGGGACCCCCGTGACCCCGACGCCGGCCTGTCCGTCGACCCGGTCATCGTCGACCAGGGCCTGTCCGTGCCTGCGAAGATCGGCATCGGCCTGGCCGTCCTGCTGCTGGTCGTGCTGATCCCCGCGGCCGCGCGGGCGGTGACCCGGTATCGGCGCAGGCACGCCTGGGCGCTCCAGGAGCCGCCGGAGGCGCCGGAGGCGCGCGCGAGCGCGCACCGCCCGGAGACGGCGGAGCGTCTCGGGCACGCCGTCCACGCGACCTGGCGCGAGCTGATCGACACCCTGCACGATCTCGGGCTCGGGCACGAGGCGAGCGAGACCCCGCGCGCGCTGGCCAGACGGCTCACCGAGAAGTACGAGCTGGACGCGGAGACCGCCGCCTCGGTCGCGCGGATCGCCTCTGCCGAGGAGCGGCTGCGGTACGCGCCCTCGCCGGGACCGGTCGGCTCGCTGGCGGCCGACATGCGGCGCGTGCGCGGGGCGCTCATGGCGACGGTGTCGCGCGGGCGGCGGCTGCGGGCGACGTTCCTGCCTCCCTCGACCCTGCTGAGGGTGCGGGGGGCGGGCGAGAAGGTGCTCGACGGGTTCGACAGGCTGGAGACGCTCCGGCTGTGGCCGCGCCGCGACCGGTCCGAGCCTCCCGCCGGGCAGGCGGCCGAGGAGCGCGTGCTCACCGGCTCTCGCGAGCGCTGACCCCGGGCGGGCCGGCTCACCGGTCGTACGAGCCGGCCCGGCCCGCTCTGGATCGAGCGGTGGCCGGCGGCCCGTGCCTCCATGCCGCATGCCATGAAGCCGTGCCCCCTTGCCTTGGGGGCACGGCGGCACGATCGACGACATCAACGGTGTCCGGCCGCGGGGACGACCGGCACCCACGGCGGCGGTCGGCCGCCGTGACACGGCTCAGCGCTCGTCGCCCCTGCGGCGCCAGCGCTCCTCCATGCGTTCCATGAAGCCGGGCCGGTTGGCACGTCGCCTTTCCGGCTGCCCCGGGGCACCCGGCCTGGCTTCACCGCCGAACCCGTTCATGCGTTTCCAGCTGGACAGACCCCACAGACACGCGGCGAGCATGACCACGAAGCCGCCGACACCGAGTGGGATAATCGGTGCCACGACGCCGACCATCAACAGGACGACACCGAGGACAAAGCCGATGGAGGCTTTCACCAGGCGACGCTTGTAGTGGTTGCGTGGATCACTGATCCGAACGGTATTGGCCCACTTCGGGTCCTCGGCGTAGAGGGCCTGCTCGATCTGGTCGAGCAAGCGCTGCTCGTGCTCAGAGAGCGGCACGGCGCCTCCCAAGGACGGCCCCTTGACGGGGAAGACGGCAACGGGCACCACAGGGTGTCCGGACCTCGCGGTCGGTTATCCCCAGAATACGAGGCTGTAGACGTAGGCGAAAGAAAACGTCCAACGTAGACCAAACCGGAGGTGACGTCATAGATCTATTCCATCAAACGGAGGCCGAACGAGCGAGGCCGGGCGGACGGCTTCCGGGCCGAACCTCCGCATCGCCTTGTCCATGGCCATTTCGGCCTCCCGCCAGCCTGTTTCGCGCTCGCCGAGGCCGAGCTGGCGCGTCGCGGTGCCCGCCGGACGGAGGTTCTCCACCCTCACACCGACCAGGCGGAGGCGCACGCGATCGAGCCCGGCGGCCCCGTAAAGGTCGCAGGCAGTGGCATATATCTCTTTCGCAACATCTGTCGCCTCGCGGAGGGTGCGGGAACGGGTGATCGTCGTGAAGTCGGAACGGCGGAGCTTGACGCTGATGGTGCGGCCCACGTGACCGCCGTCGCGCAGCCGCGCGGCGACCCGCTCGGACAGCCGGAGCAGCTCGCGGCGGATGGCCTCGGGGTCGTCCACGTCGTGGGAGAAGGTCTCCTCGGCGCCGATGCTCTTGTCGGGGACGTGCGGGGTGACCCTGCGATCGTCACGGCCCCAGGCGAGGGCCGCCAGATGCGCGCCGACGGCCCCGAACTCGCGCTGAAGGGTCGCGGGTGGCACCTGGGCCAGATCGCCCACGGTCTTGATGCCGAGCCGCACCAGGGCCTGCTCAGTGCGCTCCCCGACGCCCCACAGGGCCGCGACGGGGAGCGGATGGAGGAACTCCACCACCCCGGCGGCGGGGACGACCAGGAGACCGTCGGGCTTGCAGTGCCGGGAGGCGAGCTTGGCCACGAACTTGCTGCTCGCCACGCCCACCGAGCAGGTGATGCCGTGGCGCTCGGCGACCTGGGCGCGGATCAGCGCGGCGATCTCGGCGGGCGGCCCAAGCCTGCGCAGGGCCCCGCCGACGTCGAGGAAGGCCTCGTCGGAGGCGATCGGCTCGACCTCGGGGGTGATCGCGTGGAAGATCTCCATCACGCCCTTGGAGACCGCGGAGTACTTCCCGTGGCTGGGCGGGATGACCACGGCCTGCGGGCAGAGGCGGCGGGCGCGCGTCATCGGCATCGCCGAGTGCACTCCGTACGCGCGTGCCTCGTAGGTGGCGCTGAGCACGACCCCGCGGGCGCCGGTGGCCCCGATGATCACCGGGGTGCCCTTCAGCTCGGGACGGTCGAGCAGCTCGACGCCGGCGAAGAAGGCGTCCATGTCGACGTGCAGGATCGGGCACCCGGTGTCGTCGGCCAGCGGCGCCCGGCCAGGGCCATGACCCTGCCCTGGCTCCGACCGCAGGACCTGCTTGCGCGACACAGGGCAATCCTAACCGAACAGGCGTTCTACCAGTGGCTCGCGGCGGCGGCCTCCGCCCGCGGCGCTCATCGGTGACCGAGAACGTGGAGCTGGGTGGCGATGTCGCGGAGCACGGGATGGGCGGCGGCGGCCTGCTCCAGCGCGATCAGCGCCTGGGCCGCCCCCGGCTCGCCGTCGAGCAGGCGGCCCGGCACGAGGTCGGCGAAGACGCGCACGCCCCTGGCCTCTCCGGGCGTGAACCCGGCGGCCGAGAGCAGGCCCGCGAGCGCTTCGCCGCTGAACCTGCGGGGCGTGGGGTCCTGGTCGCCCCATCTGCCGGAGGGATCGGTGAGCGCCTGCCTGGCCTCGTCGAAGTGGCCGGAGAGCGAGCGGTGGATCGCCGTGGCGACCGGGTTGGCCGCGAGCACGCTGACGACCCCGCCGCGCCTCAGCAGGCCCGCGACCGCCGACAGCGCGCTCTCGGGGTCCTCGACGTACTCGAGGACGCTGTGGCACAGCACCAGGTCGGCGCACCCGGGCTCCAGCAGGTCGCGCAGGTCGGCGGTGTCGCCCTGGATGCCCTTGACGCCCACCCCCGCCTCGGCGGCCCGCCGCTCCAGGCCCGCCAGCGAGTCGGGGCTTGGGTCGACCACGGTGACCGCGTGGCCGAGCTCGGCGAGCGGCACGGCGAACCCGCCGGTGCCGCCTCCGGCGTCGACGATGTCGAGCCGCTCACGCCCGGTGGCGCCCTCGCGCTCGGCCAGCACGGCGCGAAGCGCTTCCCAGACCACGGCGGTGCGTACCGCCGGGGACGTGGCCGCCTGGCGTGTGGCGCCTTCGGTGCGCAACTTCAGCTCGCCTCCTTGAAGCATGTCGGTCGGCCCCAGCCTACGCCGGGCGCCCCCCGAGCCGCGGCCGCAGGCGGGTCAGAGGGCGAGGGACGGCTTGAGCTGCTTGAAACGGGCCAGCAGGCCGTTGACGAACTGCGGGGACTCGTCGGTGGACAGCTCAGAGGCGAGATGGACCCACTCGCTGATGACCACCGCCTCGGGGATGTCAGGGACCCACAGCAGCTCGTAGGTGCCGGCCCGCAGGAGGTTGCGGTCGACGGCGGGCATGCGGTCGAGGGTCCACCCCTCGGCGTAGGTGGAGATCAGCTCGTCGATGCGCGACCGGTGACGGTTCACGCCCTCGACCAGCGTCGAGGTGTACTCGTTGACCGGCGGCTCCGCCCGCTCGACGCGCTCGGCCAGCACGTTCGCCGGAGGCTCGCTGCGCAGCTCGGCCTCGAAGAGGATGTCCAGCGCGCGCCTGCGCGCCTTGCCCCGAGCCGACACCTCAGGCCCGGCCGAGGTACTCGCCGGTGCGAGTGTCGACCTTCACCCTTTCGCCGGTCGTGATGAACAGCGGAACCTTGATCTCGGCGCCGGTCTCCAGCGTGGCCGGCTTGGTGCCGCCGGTGGAGCGGTCGCCCTGCAGGCCGGGCTCGGTCTGGGAGACCGTCAGCTCGACGGCCGCCGGAAGCTCGATGTAGAGAACGTTGCCCTCGTTGACCGCCACGGTCGCCAGGGTGTTCTCGAGCAGGTAGTTGGCGGCGTCGCCCACGGTCGCCCGCGAGACGTTGAGCATGTCGTAGGTCTCGGTGTCCATGAAGACGAACTCTTCGCCGTCCATGTAGGAGTACTGCATCTCGCGCTTGTCGACGTTGGCCACCTCGACCTTCACGCCGGCGTTGAAGGTCTTGTCGACCACCTTGCCGGAAAGCACGTTCTTGAGCTTGGTGCGGACGAAGGCGCCGCCCTTGCCCGGCTTGACGTGCTGGAAGTCAACCACGCTCCACAGCTCACCACCGTCGAGCTTGAGCACCAGGCCGTTCTTTAGGTCGTTGGTCGTCGCCACTCGTTTTCTCCTGCGTCGTCATGGTCGCGCTCGCTCGGCCGCCGTCCTGCGGTCACAGGATCAGCAGCTCCTTGGTCGTGCGGGTGAGGAGTTCCGGCCCGCCGGCGCGCGTCACGAGGGTGTCCTCGATCCGGACGCCGCCCCTGCCTGGCAGGTAGACGCCGGGCTCGACGGTGATCGGAACCCGATCCTCAAGTCTACCGGCACCCGCAGGACGCAGGAACGGGTCCTCGTGGATCTCCAGGCCCACGCCGTGCCCGAGGGGGTGGACGAAGCGCTCCCCGTATCCCGCGCCCTCGATCACCCCGCGCGCGGCGGCGTCCACCTCGCCCAGGCCGGCGCCGGGCGCGAGCGCGTGCCGCCCGGCCCGCTGCGCCTCGCGGACCAGGTCGTACAGCTCCCGCTGCCAGTCCGATACGCCGCCCACGGCGACGGTCCTGGTCATGTCGGCGTGGTACCCCTCGTACAGCGCGCCGAAGTCCATCGTGACCAGGTCTCCGCGCTCGATCGGCCGGTCGGAGGGCGAGTGGTGGGGTATCGCGCCGTTCGGCCCGCTCGCCACGATCGTGTCGAAGGCCGGCCCGTCGGCGCCGAGCTCCGCCATGCGGGAGTCCAGCGCGCGGGCCACCTGCTTCTCGGTCATGCCCGGCGCGATCGTGCCGGCCACCTCGGCGAAGGCCCGGTCGGTCAGGTCGCACGCGGTGCGCAGCGCCTCGATCTCGGCCTCGTCCTTGACCACCCGCACCCGCTCCACGAGCCTTTCGACGGCGGGCAGCTCGCCGCCGAGGCTCTTGTACTTGGCCACGGACATGTCGTGCGCCTCGATGCCCGGCCGCCCGGCCGCCTTCACCAGGGCGCCCGCCACGTCTCTCTGCTCGATGACCTCGACGCCGGAGCAGACGCGGCGCGCCGTCTCGATGTAGCGGGAGTCGGTGGCCAGCACGGCGGACGCGTCGTCCCTCACCAGCACGGCGGCGTTCGAGCTGACCAGCCCGGTCAGGTACCGCACGTTGACGCCCCGGGTGACCAGCAGCGCGTCCACGCCCTGCTCGGCCAGCAGTGCGGCGAGCAACGCACGCCGCGATTCATGAATGACGGACATGTCCCAGACTGTACGGCCTGACCGGTCCCGCCCGCCGGAGCCGCCGGCTCGCGCGTGAGGGGGGTCACTCGGGCTTGGCCTCGACGGTCCTGGACGAGCGCAGCGGCAGCTCGCGCAGGAACAGCACCGCGAGGAAGCCCAGCACGGCCGCGGGGAGGGACGCCAGGAACACCGCCTGCATGGCCCGGGTGAAGGCCTCGATCACGATGTGCTGGAACGCGGGCGGGAGGTGGCCGATGGCCTCGGGGGTGCCGAGGTTCAGCCCGCCGCCCGGCGGCACGGGGATGTGACTCGCCGACAGCATGCCGGTGATC
Organism: Sphaerisporangium viridialbum; assembly: GCF_049674955.1. GTDB lineage: Bacteria > Actinomycetota > Actinomycetes > Streptosporangiales > Streptosporangiaceae > Sphaerisporangium > Sphaerisporangium viridialbum. The sequence goes on from NZ_CP187232.1 coordinate 6,830,002, forward strand.
TCGTCCCGTACCCGGTTGGTGAGGACGGCGCCGAGGGCGGCGACCCCGACCGAGCCGCCGAGGTTGCGGAAGAAGGAGATGCCGGACGTGGTCACGGCCATGTCCCTCGGCTGGGCGGCGTTCTGGGCGGCGAGGATCAGCACCTGCATGCTCAGGCCGAGGCCGACGCCGAGGACGGCGATGTCGGCGCCGATCAGCCAGCGGCTTGAGTCGGTGTGCAGCAGGGAGAGCAGCGCCGTGCCGACGGCGACCAGGAGCAGGCCGGCGACCGGGAAGATCTTCCAGCGGCCGGTGCGGGTGACGATCCGGCCGGAGCCGATCGAGGCGACGAGCAGGCTCACGACCAGCGGGGTGGTCATGATGCCCGACATGGTGGGGCTCATCCCCTTGACGATCTGCAGGTACTGCGGCAGGTAGATCATCACCCCGAACATCGAGACGCCCACCAGCAGCGACGCCGAGCCGGCGAGCACGAAGGTGCGGTCGCGGAACAGGCGCGGCGGCAGGATCGGGTCGGCGGCGCGCCGCTCGGCGAGGACCGAGAGGCCGAACAGGACCGCGGCGGCGGCGCCCAGCCCGTAGGCCCAGGCGGAGTTCCACGCGAACTCGTGGCCGCCGAAGGAGAGCATCAGCATCAGGGCGGAGGCCCCGCCGGTGAGCGTGAACGCCCCCCACCAGTCGATCCGGGCGTCGCGCGGGTCGTGGTCGAACCTGAGCACCTTCTGGACGACGGCGAACGCGACCACGGCCAGCGGGACGCAGACGTAGAAGCACCAGCGCCAGCCGAGCCAGGAGGTGTCCACGAGGAAGCCGCCCAGCAGGGGGCCTCCGACGGTGGAGACGCCGAACACGGCGCCGATGTAGCCCGAGTAGCGTCCCCGCTCCCTCGGCTCCACCACGTCGCCGAGGATCACCTGCGTGAGCGCGGACAGGCCGCCGGTGCCGAGGCCCTGCACCGCGCGGGCGGCGATGAGCGTGCCCATGTTCTGCGAGAGCCCGGCGATCATGGAGGCGGCGACGAACAGCCCGAGGGCGACCTGGAACATGCGCTTGCGCCCGAACAGGTCGGAGAGCTTGCCCCACAGAGGAGTGGAGGCGGTCATGGTCAGCAGCGTGGCGCTGGCGACCCAGGAGAGCTGGTCCTGGGCGCCGAACTCACCGACGATGGTCGGAAGAGCGGTGGCGACCACCGACGTGGAGATCATCGCGGTCAGCAGGGCGAGCATCAGCCCCGACATGATCTCCATGATCTCGCGGTGGGTGTAGGTGCGTCGTTCCCCTGAATCGCCGTGCGCGCCCGCTAAGGCATCATCCTGCACTACCACCACAGGCCCCCAAAAATCGATGTCTTTACCAAGGTTTTGTAGTAGGCGCTTGTTTACCTGTCAAACAACTACACTGCGTCATATAGGGCGAAAAGGGGGTATAGGTGGTTGCTTTGGCACAGGTACGTGACCGTGAGGCCACAACGCGGCGGATCCTCGTGGCCGCCCGGCACCTGTTCGCCGAGAACGGCTACGACCACGTGACCGTGCGCATGATCGCGGCGGCCGCGGAGGCGAACGTCGCGCTGATCAACCGCTACTTCGGGTCCAAGGCCCGGCTGTTCGCCGAGGTCCTCGCCGGCGAGTCGACGATGGAGTCGGTCATCGAGGGAGACCTCGACCTGCTGCCGCGGCGGCTGGCGGCCCACATGGCCCACCGGCTGAGCGCGGGCGCCTCCGACCCGATCGTGCGGGTCATCGACCGCGCGGGAACGAGCCCGGAGATCAGGGCGGTGCTGCGCGCCAGGGTGGAGTCGGCGATCGCGGGGCCGCTCGGCGAGCGGCTGACCGGGCCGGGGGCCGAGGAGCGCGCGCTGCTCGCCGCGTCGATCATCCTCGGCGGAGGGTCGCTCCGCCGCGTGCTCGGGGCCGACTCGCTGCGCGGAGCCGACCCCGCCTACCTGGAGGAACGGCTGACGGCGATCTTCACCGCCTGCCTTCTCCCCTGAATCGGCCGGGTCAGGCCGCCAGGTCCTTGACCTTCTCGACGAGCTTGAGGCGCTCCTCGTGGGTGCCGGCGACCGGGTTGACGTTGATCGTGGTGACCCCGGACTCCTTCAGCGCCGCGAGACGGTCGCGCACGAAGCCCTCGGAGCCGATCAGCGACATCTTCTCCAGCAGCTCCATGGGCACGAGCGCCGCGGCCTCGTCCTTCTTGCCTTCGAGGTAGAGGTCCTGGATCTGCTCGGCCTCCTTCTCGTAGCCGTAGCGCCGGGCGAGGTCGTTGTAGAAGTTCCTGCCCTTGGCCCCCATGCCGCCGATGTACAGCGCGGCCATCGGCCTGCCGAACTCCAGGTAGCCGGAGACGTCGTCGCCGATCGCCAGGGTCGCCTGGGCGATGACGTCCAGCTCGCCGAGCTCCTCCGCCCGCTTCGCCCTGCCCGCGGCGAGCGAGGCGCCCCACACCCCGGCGGCCTTCTCGGGCACGTAGAAGATCGGCTCCCAGCCCTCGGCCAGCTCGGCGGTCAGCTCGACGTTCTTCGGGCCGATGGCCGCGACCACGATCGGGACGCGCGGGCGCACGGGGTGGTTGATCAGCTTGAGCGGTTTGCCGAGGCCCGTGCCCTGCTCGGCGGGCAGCGGCACCGTGTAGTGCCTGCCCTCGTGGGTCAGCCGCTCGCGCCGCCACACCTTGCGGCAGATCTCGATCACCTCGCGGGTGCGGCCCAGCGGCGCGGTGTACGGCACGCCGTGGAAGCCCTCGACGACCTGCGGGCCGGACGCGCCGATGCCGAGCACGAAGCGGCCGTCGGAGACGTAGTCCATGCCGGCCGCCGTCATGGCGAGCAGCGTGGGCGTGCGCGAGTAGATCGGCAGGATGCCCGAGGCGATCTGCAGCCGCTCGGTCTTGGCGGCGATGTAGCCCATCTGGCTCACGGCGTCGAAGCTGTAGGCCTCGGCGACGAAGACGATGTCGAGCCCGGCGCTCTCGTAGTCGGCCAGCTCCGCCACGGTCTCCTTGAAGCCTCCGGCGTAGTTCAGGGCCATGCCGATGCGCATCCCGCGTCCTTCCCGTCCAAGGCAGACCGAATGATGTTCCGGTAAGTGCACGGCCAGGCTATCGAGTCGCCTCGTCGCGGCCAACCCCAGGTGCCACGTCCCCCTCGGCCCGCCCGTCGCGCCGGGACGCCGCCGCGGTCCCCGAGAGCCGGACGAGGTCGTCCTCGGTGTCGATGTCGGCCGGATCGCCCACGTCGTCGCACGGGACGAGCGTGACCAGGCCCGGATGCGCCCGCAGGAAGGGACGGGCCCCGACGTCTCCGACCGCGAGCCTGCCCACCTCGCCGAAGTGCTCCCTGCCGATCAGCACGGGGTTGCGCATCGCGCCGCCGTAGGTCGCCGCGGCCACCGCCGCGCCGCCCCGCCTCGCCTCGATCAGGCGGCGCACGGCCTCCGCCCCGATGAGCGGCTGGTCCACCAGCGCGATCACGACGGCCCCCGCGGACAGCGGCAGGGCGTCCAGCCCGACGCGCAGGGACGAGCCCATGCCGGTCGCCCAGTCGGGGTTGCGCACGGCCACCGCGGCGCGGACCTGCACGGTGACGGCTCCGAGTACCACTACCACCGGGTGGCAGCCGCCCTCGTGGAGCAGCCGCGCGCCACGGTCGACCAGCCGCTCGCCCTCGAACTCCACGGCCGCCTTGGGGGTGCCGAGCCGGGAGCCCTGCCCGGCCGCGAGCAGCAGCCCCGCGCATCCCGATCGGGCGGGCGCGTTCACCGGCCCGCCCGGCCCGCGCCGCCGTCAGGGCCGTGCTCGTCCCTGCCGCCCATCCCGTGGATGCGGCCCCTGGTCTCGGTCAGCGCCCTCCCCGACCCGCCCCAGCGGAGCTGGATCAGCTCGGCCGCGATCGACACCGCCGTCTCCTCCGGGGTCCGCGCGCCGAGGTCGAGGCCGATGGGCGAGCGCAGCCGCGACAGCGCCTCCTCGGGCAGGCCCGCCTCGCGCAGCCGTGCCAGCCGGTCTTCATGGGTCCTGCGCGACCCCATCGCCCCGACGTACCCCGCGCCGGTACGCAGGGCGACCTCCAGCAGAGGCACGTCGAACTTCGGGTCGTGGGTGAGCACGCAGATGACCGTGCGCTCGTCGACGTGGGCGGTCGAGAGGTAGTCGTGCGGCCACTTCACCACCACCTCGTCGGCGTCGGGGAAGCGCTTGGCCGTCGCGAAGACCGGGCGGGCGTCGCACACCACGACGTGGTAGCCGAGGAACTTGCCGACCCTCGCGACCGCCGCGGCGAAGTCGATGGCCCCGAAGACCAGCATGCGCGGCGGCGGGGCGAAGGACTGGACGAAGACCGAGAGGTCGTCCAGCCGCCGCTCGCCCTCGGGGCCGTAGCGGCGCACACCGGTCAGACCCTGGGCGAGCATGCCGCGCGCGTCGTCGTCCACTGCGGCGTCGAGCCTCGGGATCCCGAGCGAGCCCGCCGCGCGGTCTGCCCACATCACCCTGCGGGCGCCCACGCGCCCCGGCCCGGACAGGATCGTCGCGACGGCCACCGGCTCGTGCCGCCGCACCGAGTCGGCGATCTCGCCGAGCTCTGGGTAGGTGTCCCTCGACACCGGCTCGACGAGGATGTCGATGATGCCCCCGCAGGTCAGGCCGACGGAGAAGGCGTCGTCGTCGCTCACCCCGTACCGCCGCAGCGCCGCGCGGTCCTCCCGCACGACCTCCTGCGCCAGCTCGTACACCGCGCCCTCGACGCAGCCGCCCGACACGCTGCCGACGGCCTCGTCCCCGAACACGGCCATGGAGGCGCCGGGCGGCCTCGGCGCGCTGTGGAAGGTGTCGACCACCGTGGCGAGGCCGAACCGCTCGCCCGCGGCCCACCACCGCACGATCTGCGACAACACATCACGCATGAGACAGCCTTTCAGCGAGCTCCTCGAAAGCGGCCAGGCTGTGCCCGGCAACGAAGGCCCCAACGTAGGGCAGGGCCGCTCGCATCCCGCCGGTCAGCGGCTCGTAGCCCTCGTGGCCCTTGTGGGGATTCACCCAGATCACCCGGTGGGCGAGCCGCGACAGCCGGGCCATCTGACTGCCGAGCAGGGAGGGGTCGCCCCGCTCCCACCCGTCGGAGGCGATCACGACGACGGCCCCCCGCGCCCGCGACCCCTGGTCGAGGAACTCCTTGAGCTCCTCGCCGAGCCGGGTGCCGCCGTTCCAGTCGGGGATGGCGGCCGACACCTCGCGCATCGCCGTGCCGGGGTCGCGGTGGCGCAGCTCGGCGGTGATGCGCGTGAGCCGGGTGCCCGCGCTGAACACCTCGGTGGCGCGCGGCTCGCACCGCACCAGCACGTGGGCGAACCGCAGCATCGTGTCGGCGTACGGCGCCATCGACCCGCTGACGTCGACCAGCAGCACGACGCGGCGCGGCCGCGCCCGGTGGGTCCTGCGGCGCAGGCGGGCCGTCTCGCCGCCCCTGCGCAGCGTCTCCCTGATCGTCCTGCGGGGGTCGAGGCGGCCGCGGTGGGCCGGGGTGAACCTGCGGGAGCGGCGCCGCTCCCTGCGCGCGCGCATGATGGCGAGCAGTCGGTGGATCTCGGCCAGTTCGGCGGCGGTCATGCGGGCGATGTCCCGCCGCCTGAGCACCTCGGTGCGGCTCGCGGTCGCGGGCACGGCCTCCTCGTCCCCGTCCCCGTCCTCGTCCGGCCCGGCTCCGTCCAGGGAGACCGTGTGCCGGGTGACGGTCACCACGGGCGGCGCGGCGCGGGCGGCGCGGGGCCGCTCGCCGCCGAAGTAGGCGGCGAAGCACCGGTCGTAGCGGGGAAGGTCGTCGGGGCCCGCGCACAGGGTGAGCCGTCCGGCCCAGTAGACCGCGTCGCGGCCGGTGACGTCGAGGTGGCCGGCCGCCCGCAGGAGGTTCTGCGTGCGTTCGTGGTCGGCGGCGACCCCGGCCGCCCGGAGCGTGCGGGCGAAGCCGGTCAGCGTCGCGGTGAGGCCGTCCGCGCCGGGAGGATCGGCGACCTGGAACGCCGGGTGGTCATCCATGGCGGAGAAGCCCGTTCTTGAGCACGGCCTCCTGGTCCTCGCGGTACTTCAGCACCGCGCCGAGGGTCGCCGCGGCCAGCCCGGGGTCGAGGTCGCGGGCGCCGAGGGTGAGCAGCGCCTCGGTCCAGTCGAGGGTCTCGGCGACGCCGGGCGGCTTGACCAGGCCGGCGCCGCGCAGGCGCTCGGCGGCGCGCGCGACCTGGCCCGCGAGGATCTCGGTGCACTCGGGGAGCCGGCGGAGCAGGATGGCGACCTCGCGCTCGAACGCCGGGTGCTCCAGCCAGTGGTAGAGGCACCGGCGCTTCAGCGCGTCGTGCACGTCGCGGGTGCGGTTGGAGGTCACGATCACGACCGGAGGGGTCTTCGCGCTGATGGTGCCGAGCTCCGGGATGGAGATCGTGAAGTCGGACAGCACCTCCAGCAGGAACGCCTCGAACTCGTCGTCGGCACGGTCGATCTCGTCGACCAGCAGCACGCTCGGCTGGGTCTCAAGGGCCCTGAGCAGCGGGCGGGCGATCAGGAAGCGCCGGTCGTACAGCTCGCCCTCAAGGCGCACGGCGTCGCCGGCGCCGGTCGCGCCGGTGGCCTCGGCCGCCTTGAGGTGCAGCAACTGCCGGGCGAAGTCCCAGTCGTAGAGGGCCTGCGCGGCGTCCAGCCCCTCGTAGCACTGCAGGCGGATGAGCGGCGCGCCGAGGACGGCGGCGAGCGTCTTGGCCAGCTCGGTCTTGCCGACCCCGGCCTCGCCCTCCAGGAACAGCGGGCGGCCCATGCGCAGCGCCAGGAAGCACGCCGTCGCCAGCCCCTCGTCGGCGAGGTAGGCCTGCGCGTCGAGCAGCTCGGCGAGCCGGCCTGGGGTTTCGATGTCAGACGCCCGCAGTGACCTGTGCAACACCCCCTCAGATTACGCGGCACCGGTGGCGCGCGGCTGCGGCCGAACTCGCCAATCGAACTGGCCGAAAGGACCCGGCGGTATGAAGTCGGGGACAAAAACCTATTGACTTGGTAGGAAATGGCGTTAATTATGCGATGGACGCCGCACCGCGACAACCCCCCTGCGAGGTTCCCTCGATGCCCACCCCCGCACTGGACGTTCAGGCGGCACGCGAGCCCACCCGGCCCGCCGTACCGCCGGTGACACCCGACCGACCCCCACGCCCGAGGTCCGCCCGCGCGCCGGGCCGCTCCAGGGCCTGGCGGCGGTGGATCAGCCCCCTGGCCGTCGTCGCCGTCTGGCAGATCGCGAGCGGCACCGGGCTGCTGTCGGAAGACCTGCTCGCCGGTCCCACCACGATCGCCGCCACCACCGTCGACCTGGTCACCAGCGGCACCCTCCCCACCGCCATCGCCGTCTCGCTCCAGCGGGTGGCCGCCGGGTTCGTGCTCGGCGGGATCGCCGGAGTGCTCCTCGCGCTGGTCGCCGGGCTCAGCCGGGCGGGCGAGAACGCCGTGGACCCGCTCATGCAGATGCTCCGCGCCCTGCCCTTCTTCGGACTGATCCCGCTGTTCATCCTGTGGTTTGGCATCGGCGAGACCCCCAAGATCACTCTGGTGGCGCTCGCGGTCTCGTTCCCCCTCTACCTCAACACCTTCGCGGGCATCCGCGGGGTGGACGGCAAGCTGGCCGAGCTGGCGCGCACCCTGAGACTCGGCCGCGCGGCGCTGATCCGCCACATCGTGCTGCCAGGGGCGCTCCCCCAGACGCTGGTCGGGCTGCGGCAGAGCCTCGGCGTCGCCTGGCTCGCCCTCATCGTGGCCGAGCAGGTCAACGCCGACGCCGGGCTCGGATACATGATCAACGACGCCCGTGAGTTCCTCCGCACCGACGTCATCGTGGTCGGGCTGCTCGTCTACAGCGCGCTCGGCCTGCTCACCGACGCCCTCGTACGGCTGCTGGAACGGAGGGCGCTCTCATGGCGGCGCGGCTTTCTGGGCGAGTAGCCGGGGTGCGGGGCCTGACCCGCCGGTTCGGCGACCGCACCGTGCTCGACGGGCTGGACCTCGACATCCGGGGCGGGGAGTTCATCGCGCTCCTCGGGCGGAGCGGGTCGGGCAAGTCGACCCTGCTGCGCGCGCTCGCCGGGCTCGACCCCGGCGTGGACGGCGGCCTGGAGGTGACCCCCTCGGTCGCGGTCGCCTTCCAGGAGCCGCGCCTGGTGCCCTGGAAGCGCGTGGAGGCCAACATCGCCCTCGGCCTCACCGCCACAGGCGCAAGGGAACGCGCCCGGCGGGCGCTCGCCGAGGTCGGCCTCGCCGAGCGGGCCGGCGCCTGGCCGCTCACGCTGTCGGGCGGCGAGGCCCAGCGCGCGAGCCTCGCCCGCGCGCTGGTCAGGGAGCCTGAGCTGCTCCTGCTCGACGAGCCGTTCAGCGCGCTGGACGCCCTCACCCGCATCACCATGCACCAGCTCGTCCTGCAGTTGTGGGCCGCGCACCGCCCGGCCGTGCTGCTGGTCACCCACGACGTCGACGAGGCGCTGGTGCTCGCCGACCGCGTGCTCGTCCTGGACGAGGGCAGGATCGCCCACGAGGCCGTCATCGCCGCCGCCCGCCCGCGCCACCGCGACCATCCCGAGCTCCTTTCCCTGCGCACCCGCCTGCTCACCGCTCTCGGCGTGGCTCCGGAAGGACACCCCACCCCCGAACGGCCCGAAATCCCGGAGGCACAGCGATGACCACCACGACCCGCCTCACCCCGGAGGCGACACGATGATCGGCAAAGCGGCCCGGCTGCTCGGGGCGTTAGGCGTGGCCGCGGTGCTCGCCGCGTGCGGGAGCACCGCGGGAGGGGGCTCCACCGGCTCCGCCTCCGGCGGCTCGGGGATCACCCTCAAGATCGGCGACCAGAAGGCCGGCTCGCAGGTGCTCCTGGCCGCCGCCGGCGAGCTCGACAAGCTGCCGTACAAGGTGACCTGGGCGCAGTTCCCCTCCGGGCCCCCGCTGCTCGAAGCGGTGAACGCCGGGGGCGTCGACCTCGGCGCCGTGGGCAACACACCGCCGATCTTCGCGGCGGCGGCAGGCTCGAAGGTCGCCGTCGTGGCCGCCGACCGGCAGAACGTCGCGGGCGCGGCCATCGTGGTCCCCCCGGGGTCGGCCATCACGGCCCCCGCCCAGCTCAAGGGCAGGCGCGTCGCGGTCGCCAAGGGCAGCTCGGCGCACTACCACCTGCTCGCCGTGCTGAAGAAGGAGAACCTGACCTTCGACGACATCACGGTGAGCTACCTGCAGCCCGCGGACGCGCTGGCCGCCTTCACCTCCGGGCAGATCGACGCCTGGGCCATCTGGGACCCCTACACCTCCCAGGCCCGCCTGCAGAACAAGGCCCGGCTCCTGGTGGACGGCACCGGCTACGTCAACGGCTACAACTTCCAGGTCGCGGGCCAGGCGGCGCTCGCCGACACGGCCAAGGCGGGGGCGATCCGCGACTACCTCACCCGCCTGCAGCGCGCCAAGATCTGGGCCAACTCCCACCAGGCCGAGTGGGCCAAGGTCTGGGCCAAGGAGACGGGCCTGCCGGTGGAGGTCACGCTGGCCGCCGCCGGCAACCGGACCACCACCCCAGTGCCGATCGACGACGCCCTGGTGGCCTCCGAGCAGGAGATGGCCGACGCCTTCACCGCCGGCGGGCTGCTCCCCGGGAAGATCGTCTTCGCCGACTTCGCCGACCGCCGGTTCAACGACATCGTCAAGAAGGACACCTGAGCAATGTCTTCGAAGGATCTGAGGTTCCACTGGTTCCTGCCCACCTCCGGGGACAGCCGCGCGATCGTCGGCGGCGGCCACGGGCTCCAGCGCGGGCACGGACGGCCCACCGCCAGCGCCTTCCGGCCGCCCACCATCGACTACCTCGGCCAGATCGCCAGGTCGGCCGAGCAGCTCGGCTTCGAGGCGGTGCTCACCCCGACGGGCACCTGGTGCGAGGACGCCTGGCTGGTCACCGCCGCGCTCACCCAGCAGACCACGCGGCTGAAGTTCCTCGTGGCCTTCCGGCCGGGCTTCGTCTCCCCCACCCTGGCCGCCCAGATGGCCGCGACCTACCAGCGGATCTCCGGCGGGCGCCTGCTGCTCAACATCGTCACCGGCGGGGAGAGCACCGAGCAGCGCCGTTTCGGCGACCATCTGTCGAAGGACGAGCGGTACGCGCGCACCGACGAGTTCCTCTCCATCGTGCGCGGGGCCTGGAGCGGCACCCCGTACGACTTCACCGGCGCGCACTACCAGGTGGAGGGCGCCACGGTGGCCGAGCGGCCCGACCCGGTGCCCGAGCTGTACTTCGGCGGCTCGTCGGCGGCTGCGGGCACGGTCGCGGCGCGGCACGTCCAGACGTACCTCACCTGGGGCGAGCCGCCCGCCCAGGTTGCGGAGAAGATCGCCTGGGTGCGGGGACTCGCCGCCGGGGAGGGACGGACGCTGAGGTTCGGCATCCGGCTGCACGTCATCGCCCGCGACACCTCCGAGGAGGCGTGGGCGGAGGCCGGCCGCCTGCTGGACGCGATCGACCCCGCCGACGTGCGCACGGCGCAGCAGACGCTCGGGCGGAGCGACTCGGTCGGGCAGAAGCGCATGCTCGCCCTGCACGAGGGCTACCGGCGCGACGGCGGAAGCGTCCACGACCTGGAGGTCCACCCGGGCCTGTGGGCGGGCGTCGGGCTCGTGCGCGGCGGAGCGGGGACGGCGCTGGTCGGCAGCCACGCCGAGGTCGCCGACCTCGTCGAGGAGTACGCCGACCAGGGCATCACCGAGTTCGTCCTGTCCGGCTACCCGCACCTGGAGGAGGCCTACTGGTTCGGCGAGGGGGTGCTGCCTGAGCTGCGCCGCCGGGGCGTCCTCGACCGCACGGGGGAACCCGTCCGGCTCACCGCCTGACCTGATCACGCGTTTTCGAATGCGTACGAGGGAATTCCCGCCTCGGCCCCGGCGGGAATTCCTCTCTCAACTCCCGCTGTAAGGAACGTTTTCCCGTGCACATAATGCGCCAGGCGGTGGAATTTAAGATGCTTCTCATGGTTTAACCGTTCGGGAGCGAGGATCGCCGTTCATCCAATTCATGAGGAACGGTCGCCGAAGGCGTATTCCAGCGGCGGGACGATCGCGCGGGCGTCCACGCCCGCCGGCCACCTCGGGACCATGAGCGCCACCATCGCCTCCAGGAGCCCCGCGCGTTCCAGGCCGCCGCCGTCGACCGGCTCGCATCCTAGGTCGGCGACGAGCGACGGGCCGTGCCGCCCGGGCGACGAAACAGCCGACCGGCAAGAAGAATTCGCCGAAGCGTCATCCGGAGGCCCTTCGACTCCGAATCATGTTTGAACGGGAGCACCACGTTCTGTAAACGCGATGTTGACTCGGGTTTCCGACGAAGGGAAGCTGTCATAGTGGCCTCCACGCACGCCGTCCCCTCCCACGTGCCGCACCGCGCCGCCGCGAGGCTGAGAGAGCCGCGCCTACGCCACGGAGGCCCGGCATGCGACCAGTGACCGTGAGCGCGCTGACGCTGGCGCAGGTCCAGCAGAGCCACGGCAGGACGTGGGAGATCCTGGACTTCTACGGCGGCTGGGTTGCCTACCGGCGTCACCCGTGGTCCAGCGCCGCCGCGGCGTTCGGCGTCTCCAACGTGCTCGGCGCCGACAACCTGGAGGACCTGGCCCGCCAGCTCGAGGAGCAGGCCGCGGCCGAGGCGCGCCGCAAGAGCCGCCATCCCCCCACCGGGGCCGGCTGAGACCTACGGGCCCCGTCGGCCACCGCCGTCCTCTCCCCTTGGCCCGGCGTCCCGCGGCGACGCGGGCGACCGGGCCACGGAAGGCGCCTGGGCGGGTGTCCCACCCAGACGTGTGGAGGCCCGTCCGATCACGCGCAGTTCCACCGGATGCCCTGGAAGGTCTTGTGCCTGGACCACTTCCAGGACCTGGTGTGGCCGTAGCGCGCCACGATGCACGGGCTGTCGGGACCGTAGGCCTCCCTGACCTGGAAGCTGATGCCCCCGCGGCAGTTCTTGTTCGTGACGTAGACGGTCTGCGTGACGGTCCCGACGGTGTGCCGCCAAGGCCCGCACCACTTGGCCGCCTTCGCCTGGCTTGAGGAGGCCGCGGCACTGGTGGACGCGGAGGCGGTGGAGGCCGTGCTCTGGGCGTTCGCCGAGGGGGCGGACGCCACCAGGCCGGCGCCTGCGGCGGCGATGGTCAGCGCGGCGAGGGAGGTGCGGAGCCGGGCGCGAGTCGCGATCATTGTCGGCTTCCTCTCATCTGGACGTTGCCTGGACGAGAGGAAGGTAGGACGTAGCGTGTTGAGTCCGTGTTGAGGATGCGTTGAGTCAGCGGGAGAGCAGGACGAGCGCCGCCTCGCGGCCCTGCTCGTCGCCCACGGAGTCGAAGGCCTTCAGTGCTTCCCCGGCCATTTCGCGGGCCAGGCCGCCCGCCCCCTCCGCATGGTTCACCCGGGCGAGCGCCAGCAGGGCGTGCGCGTCGAGCAGCCGGTCGCCGAGCCGTACGGCGATGCCCCTCGCCTTCTCCGCGCATTCCCTGGCCTCGGGCACCTGGCGCTGCGCCAGCCGTACCGAGGCCAGCTCCAGCAGGGTGTCGGCGTGGCGGTGACGATCACCGAGACCGGCGAAGTGCCCGGCGGCGCCGGCGAGCCGCTGGGCCGCCTCCTCCGGGCGCCCGGCCCTGTGCAGCACCGTGCCGAGCGCCTGCAGCGCCTCCGCGGTGCCCCTGGCGCTGCCGCCCAGGGTGTGCAGGCACGCGGTGAGAGTGCGCTCGGCCTCGCCGAGGCGGCCCTGATCCAGAAGCACCTGGCCGAGCCTGCGCTGGGTGTGCGCCACGTCGCGGCTCCTGCCTTCGCGCCGGAGCATGTCCAGCGCCCGCGTGAGCAGGTCCGAGGCCTGGTCCCACCGGCGCCGGGCCCGGTGCAGGTCGCCCTGGTCGCGAAGGATCAGCGCCTCGGCGCGGACGTCGCCGGTACGGCGGGCCGCGTTCAGGCCCGTCTCGCAGACCTGGTGCCAGTCGTCGAGGAACCTCCACCGTTCCAGGAAGGGCACGAGCAGGTGCGCGAGCCGCCACGCGCCGTCGTCGAGGAGGACCCCGTGCAGGTCGTCGACCAGGCAGACCAGGAAGGCCCGCTCGGCGGCCAGCCACTCCACCGACTCCTTGATGTCCCTGGTGGCGAAGTTCCCCGGGGAGGGGGCGCTGGAGACGAGGGTGAACCTCGAAGTCCGCACCCGGGCCACGGCGACGGCCTGGAGCTTCGCGAGCTCGGCGCGCACGACCTGCACGCCGTCCTCCTCCACCAGCCGTTCGCGGGCGAAGAGCCGGGTCAGATCGTGCAGCCGGTAGCGGACCTGCCCGGCCACGTCCACGGTGTGCGCCACCAGCAGGCCGGCGTCGAGGAGTGCGTCCGCCTGGTCGCCGAAGATCTGGGCGGCCCAGTCGGCGACGTCGGGGGCGGACAGCGTCCCGAGCAGGCGGAGCAGGCGCCTGGCCTCCCGCGACAGGCCGTCGTAGCCGATGGCGTACACGCTTCTGACCGTCTGGTCGCCCGAATGGAGCCGGTCCAGCCGCCTGGACTCGTCCTCCAGCAGGCCGGCCAGGTAGCCGGGGGTCCAGCCGGGCCTGGCGGCGAGGCGGGAGCCGGCGACTCGCAGGGCGATCGGCAGGCCGCCGCAGAAGCGCACCACCTTCCGCACCCCCTCGTCCTCCGCGCGCTCCTGCCCGATCAGCTTGACGAGCAGGCCGCACGCCTCGTCGTCGTCGAGCACGCCGAGCGGCACCCGTACGGCGCCGGTGAGCCCGCCGAGCGCGGACCTGCTCGTCACGATGGTCGGGCAGGAGGTGAGCAGCGGCCGCACCTGGGACTCGTCGGCGGCGTTGTCGAGCAGCACGAGCATGCGGCGGTTGGCGGTGTAGGTGCGCAGGAGCTTCTGCCTCTGGTCGAAGGCCGCGGGGACGGCCTGGGCGGGGCAGCCGAGCCAGCGCAGGAAGTCCTCCAGGATCGCGGCCGGCCTCGTCGACTCGCGCAGGTCGGCGTAGAGGATGCCGTCGGGGAAGCGGTCGCGATGCCGCCAGGCGGCGTGCACGGCGAGGGCCGACTTGCCCACGCCGGCCTGGCCGTGCACGACGACCAGGCCGGAGATCAACTGGTCGAGCAGGTCGGCCCGGCCGGTGAAGTGGGCCACGTCGCGCGGCAGCAGCACCGGCGGGCCCGCCGAGACGTGCAGCATGACGTCGTCGTGCAGCATGCGGTGGTAGAGCAGCTGCAGCTCAGGATCGGGTTCGATGGCGTGCCCGTCGTCGAGCTGGTCACGCAGGGCGCCATAGGAGGCGAGCGCCTCCACGCGCCGCCCGCTGCGGTACAGCGCGAGCATGTACAGGCCGCGTAAGCTCTGCCGCAGCGGGTGCCGCGCCACGAGCGTCCCGAGCTCGGCCAGCAGCGTGCGGTGGTGGCCCCCCTCCAGATCGAGGTCGATCCGGCGTTCCACGGCGAGCAGGCGGAGCTCTTCGAGCTCCTCGCGCAGCCGCCGTGTCTCGGCCCAGCGTTGGGCGTCGGGGTCGACGTCGGCGAGGACGGGGCCGCGCCACAGGCTCAGCGCCTCCCGCAGCTTCGCGCCGTCGCGACCGCTCGTGCCCTCGTGCACGAGCCGCCGGAAACGGCCGACATCGACCTGGTGGTCCTCGATGGCAAGGGTGTAGGTGCCCGACACGGTGGTGATGACATCCTTGCCCACGAGCTGCCGCAGCCGGCCGATATAGCCGCGGATCAGGGAGTCGGACCTGTCGCCGTCCTCTCGCGGCCACAGCAGCTGACGCAACCGCCCGGCGGTGAGCGGTCTGCGCGCGTTGAGCAGGAACAGTGCCAGCAGATCACGGTGCTTCGGCACGGTCGGCGTGCGATCCTCCGCGCCGTCACGTACCTCTAATGGCCCCATAATCCGGAATTCCACGGCAGATCCTCCCGATCATCGGCCTAGCGGCGGTCGGGGGCCTCGCCGTACTGGTGGATGAGCGCGCGCAGCTCGGTCACGGCCTTCTGCGAGCGGCTCTTCTCGGCGCCCTGGATGCCCATGGCGCCGACGCTGGAGCCGTCCGCGAGGTCGAGCTTGGGCCACGGCTCCCCCTCGGGGAGGTTCACCCCGAGCACTTCGGGCCATTCGTACCGGTGGACCCGTACGGCGTTGACGACCGTCACGCCCCGCTCGTCGGCCTCGACGCGCAGCCGCCCGAGCAGGTGCAGGACGAACGCGACCAGGCAGCCGAAGACCACCAGGCCGATCTTGTCGGGCAGCCTGAACGGCGGAGGCAGGAGCACCGCGAGCACGATCGAACCGGCCACCATCACGGTGGCGAAGCCGTACGCCAGGATCCTGGCGCGGCGCGGACGCCAGATGACCGGCAGGGGCGGGAGGTCGCTCTCAGGCACGGCGGCCCGTCCGGTGGGCGCGGCAGGTTGATCGGCGCGGCAAGTTCCTCATCCCTTCAGATCACGCAGGACCAGAGCTGTCTCGAGCGCCGCGACCGTTGCCTCGTATCCCTTGTCCTCGTGACTTCCGGGCAGGCCCGCACGGTCGACGGCCTGATCAAGGTTGTCACACGTGAGGACCCCGTTGCCCACCGGAGTCGACTCGTCCAGGGACACCCGGGTCAGTCCCGATGTGACCGAGTCGCAGACGTACTGGAAGTGGGCCGTCTCGCCCCGCACCACGACGCCGAGCGCGACGACGGCGTCGCACCGCCTGGCGAGGGCCTGCGCCACGACCGGGATCTCCAGCGAGCCCGCCACCCGCACCGCCACGCTGGCCGCGCCGCACTCCTCGGCGGCCCGCTCCGCGCGGGCCAGGAGCTGGTCGGTGATCCGCTCGTGCCACCGGGCGACCACGATGCCCACGGTCAGCCCCCGCGCGGCGACGGGGGTGGGCTGGGGGCGTCCCTCGCCGCTCATCGGCCCTCCCCGCGGAACTCTCGCTTCCACCGGCCGCGTGTGGTGCGTTCGACCCCGCTCATCGGACTCCTTCGATCTGGTGGCCGAGCCTGTCGCGCTTGGCCGTGAGGTACTTGATGTTGTACTCGTTGGCGGCCACCGGCATGGGCGCGCGGCCGAGCACCTTGATGCCGTAGCCGTCGAGGCCGCGCAGCTTCGCGGGGTTGTTGGTCAGCACCCGCACCGACTTGACCCCGAGGTCGGCCAGCATCTGGCCGGCGTTGGAGAACTCGCGCGCGTCCACGGGAAGGCCGAGCTCCAGGTTGGCGTCCACGGTGTCGCTGCCGTTGTCCTGGAGACTGTAGGCCTTCAGCTTGGCCAGCAGCCCGATGCCGCGCCCCTCGTGGCCGCGCAGGTAGACGATGACGCCCCTGCCCTCCGCCGCGACGGCGCGCATGGCGTGGTCGAGCTGCACGCCGCAGTCGCAGCGCAGCGAGCCGAGGACGTCGCCGGTCAGGCACTCGGAGTGCGCGCGCACCAGGATGTTCTCGCCGTCGCCGAGGTCCCCGTAGACCAGGGCCATGTGCTCGCCGCCGTCGATGCCGCTGGAGAAGCCGTACGCGCGCCACAGGCCGTACCGGTTCGGGATCTCGGTGACGGCGACCCGCACGACCACGCGCTCGGTGCGGCGGCGGTGCTCCGCCAGCTGCTCGATGGAGACGAGCGCGAGGTCGTGCTCGTCGGCGAACCTGCGCAGCTCGGGCAGCCGCGCCATCGTGCCGTCGTCGTTGACGATCTCGGCGAGCACCCCCGCGGGGGTGAGCCCGCCGAGCCGCGCCAGGTCGACGGCCGCCTCGGTGTGGCCGCGGCGGGCGAGCACCCCGCCGTTGTGGTAGCGCAGGGGGAAGATGTGGCCGGGACGTACGAGGTCGAAGGGCTCGGTGGCCGAGTCCGCGAGGGTGCGGATGGTCTTCGCCCTGTCGGCGGCGGAGATGCCGGTGGTCACGCCGTCGCGCGCGTCCACGCTGATCGTGTACGCCGTGCGGAGCCGCTCGCGGTTCTGGTGGACCATCAGCGGCAGGCCGAGCCGGTCGAGGTCCTCGCCCAGCATGGGGACGCAGATGACGCCGCTGGTGTAGCGGATCGTGAAGGCCAGCAGCTCGGGGGTGGCCTTGGACGCGGCGAAGATGATGTCGCCCTCGTTCTCGCGGTTCTCGTCGTCGACGACCACGACGGGCCGGCCCTCGCGTATGTCGCCGATCGCGCGCTCGATCGGGTCGAGCGTGATGTCGCTCATGCTGTGACTACCTCCAGCCGGCGGCTGTACTGCCGCCGCCATTCGCGGATCCCGAGCAGAACCATGACGAAGAAGACGCCGTAGACCACGCCGGAGACGACGAGGCCGGAGCTGAACGCCAGGGGGACGCCGACCACGTCCACCGCGATCCAGATCCACCAGAAGTCGATCAGCGCCCGGCCCTGGGCGTAGGTGGCGATGGCGCTGCCGACGAAGATGTAGGCGTCGGGGACGGGGGCCCACGACCACCCGGTCGCGGTGAAGAAGAGGGCGACCAGCGCCGTGGCGGCCACCATGACCGCGACCAGCGTGACCCGCTCGCGGGTGCTCCCCGGACGTACGGGCAGCGTCTTGCCCTCCTTGATGCCCCGCGACCAGCGGAACCACCCGTACAGGGCGAGCACGCCGAACATCGCCTGCTTCAGCGCGTTTCCGGTGATGTGCGCCTCGATCGAGGCGGCGAACAGCAGCACCGAGCCGGCCAGTTGCACGGGCCAGGTCCAGATGGTGCGCTTCATCGCCAGCCACACGGTCGCGAGCGCGCAGATGTTCCCGACCAGGTCGGCCCAGAGCACGTGCTGGCCCGCCAGGGTGAAGCCCGCCTCGGCCCAGCTCACGACGCGGCCCCCTGGGCGTGCGCGCCGACGAGCTTCTCGACGTACTTGGCGATCACGTCGACCTCGAGGTTCACCGGGTCGCCCGGCCGCTTGAAGCCGAGCGTGGTGAGCTGGAGCGTGGTGGGGATGAGGCTCACGGCGAACCGGTCGTCCTCGACGCTGACCACGGTCAGGCTGATGCCGTCGACGGCGATCGACCCCTTCTCGACCACGTAGCGGCCCAGGCCGGGCGGAAGCGAGACGCGCACGACCTCCCAGTGCTCGGCGGGCTCGCGGGACAGCACCTCGCCGGTGCCGTCCACGTGGCCCTGCACGATGTGGCCGCCGAGCCGCTGGTCGGCGCGCACGGCGCGTTCGAGGTTGACGCGCGTGCCGGGGGTGAGGGAGCCGAGCGAGCTGCGGTCGAGGGTCTCCTTCATCACGTCGGCGGTGAAGGTGTCGCCGCCGGCGTCCACGACGGTCAGGCAGACCCCGTTGACCGCGATGGACTCGCCGTGGCGGGCGCCGGGGGCGACGATCTCGCCGCGGATCGAGAAGCGCGCCGCGTCGGGCAGCACCTCGATCCCGGCGAGCTCGCCGAGCTCCTCAACGATTCCAGTGAACATCAACGCTCCTTATGCGATGCGACCGTGCGGGGAGCCGGAAGCCCGGGCCGATCGGATCCTGCGTGAGGAAGCAACCTATGAGGACCCGCGCGTCTTCCACGGCGACAGGGGAAGCCGGGGAAGAGGCGAGGACGGCGCCGGGCGCGCGTGAGCCACCCATGGCGGGCACAGCGGGAACGGCGGCGGAAGGCGCGGCGCGCTGGAACGCGCGGCACGCGGTGATGTCCGGTCGGCCCACCCGGCCCCTCCTACTCGCCAGTAGCTTGCTGCCACGGCGGGCCCCGGGGTGATCGGGTGCGGCACACGCACCACGGAGGCGTCCGGCGACCTGGTCGCCGAACGCTCGCGCGCTTCCTCCCATCCGGACTTTAACCGTCGGTCCCGGAATTTCACCGGGTCCACCGGCCGATGGACTCGGCCGGGTCGCGGACTGTCACCGCCGGTTCGGAATTTCACCGACCCCGGAGCACGCTGCTCTGCCTATCAGTGTGCCATGTCCCGCAAAGCGGGCGTAACCCTCACGAACCCCTACTTTAACCAAGCGCTTGCTAGGTGGGGTCACCCCGGTTCGGGCGGCCGCCCACGTGGACCCAGCGCAGCGCGTCGGGGTCGTCCAGCCGGAACCGCTCGCCAAGGTCGGGGTCGTGCGCGGCCGGCGACGCGTAATCCTGCGCACCCGGGCTCCGGCCCTGGCCGCCTCCGCCATGGCGCCGTACGTGCGCGCACCCATACCCATACATATGGCCACTTGGCGGTTAATCGGGCGATTCCGTCATGACGGTGTCCTGCTTGTGTCACAGAATCGTGACAATTCAAATTGCGCGCGTTCGGTAGTCTGTCCCACGACATCGCCGCAGGTCAATGGGTTTAGGGACACAACCTGATTGACATTGCACAACGAACGACGAAATCGTGTAAAGGATGAGTCGCGGACATTGACCAACGGGTAATAAATTGCCAAGGTTCCCTCAAGTCACGATTTACTGCGATCGATCTCTGGTGGCACCCGCACAATGACTCTCCCCTCACAGGCCGCGACCGAGGCCGGTTCCGACCCCGTCGACACCGTCCCGGCCGCGACGGCCGGCGCGGGCGGTTCTCCCCTGGTGGGCCGCTCCCCCGCTCAGCTCATGTGGCGGCGCTTTCGCCGTGACCGCACCGGGGTGGTGTCCGCCGTCATCGTGGCCTTCTTCTTCCTGGTCGCGATCCTCGCACCGGTGATCGCGTGGCTGTACGGCAAGGATCCGTACACCACCTACGGTCAGAACTCGCCGGGACTGCTCAACGAGTACGGCTACCCGATCGCCCCCAACGGAGGCGTCAGCGGCGACTTCTGGTTCGGCCTGGAGCCGGGCCTCGGCCGCGACGTGTTCATGCAGCTCGTCTACGGCATCCGCACGTCACTGTCCATCGCGATCGTGGTCACGATCGTCACGACGGTCATCGGCGTCGTGATGGGCATCTGGGCGGGCTACGTCGGGGGCAAGACCGACTACGTGATCGGCCGCGTCATCGACACGCTGCTGGCCTTCCCCTCCCAGCTGTTCCTCATCGTGTTCCTGCCGGTCGTCGAGGCGGCGTTCGTGACCCCGGAGGAGGAGACGCCGATCTGGCTGCGCTACGTCTCCATCTGCGTGGTGCTCACCGTGCTCGGCTGGGCGACCATCTCCCGCCTCCTGCGCTCGCAGGTGCTCTCCCTTCGCGAGCGCGAGTTCATCGAGGCGGCCAGGGTGACCGGGGCCTCGCCGTTCCGGATCATCTTCAAGGAACTGCTGCCCAACCTGTGGACGCCGATCATCATCCAGTCCACGCTCGCGCTGCCGCTGTACGTCGGCGCGGAGGCCGGGCTCGGGTTCCTCGGCGTCGGCATGACCGAGCCGACCCCCGACTGGGGGCGCATGTTCCTGGTCGGCTCGAACGTCTACCACCAGGACATCACCTATCTGGTCTTCCCCGGTGTGTCCATGGTGATCTTCGTCGTCGCCTTCAACCTGCTCGGAGACTCCCTGAGGGACGCCTTCGACCCCAAGACCCGGCGATAGCCGTCCACCCGCTGACCTGCTGACCAGGACCAGCAAGCACATGATCAGGAAGGTCGATATGACATTCGCACCCAGGAGGGCCACCACCGCGGTGGTGATCCTCACGGCCGGGGCCCTCGCGTTGGCCGGTTGCGCCAAGGGCGGTGGCGGCGGTCCCGTCGAGTCGGGTGGCGCCGCCGCGACGCCGACCAAGACGCAGGCGGCCGTCAGCACCATCGTCGTCGGCACGGACGCGGACTCGCAGGGCCCGGCCACCGCGGTCGCGGGCGCCAAGCCGGGAGGCACGGTCAACATGATCGACCGTGACGACTTCTCGCACCTCGACCCGGGCCGCGTCTACCTGAACTACAACGCCACGGCCTCCAAGCTGTTCACCCGGCAGCTGACCGGCTACCGCACCGGCGCCGACGGCATCAAGCTGGTCGGCGACCTCGCCACCGACACCGGCAGCACGACCGACGGCGGCAAGACGTGGAAGTTCACCCTCAAGGACGGCCTGAAGTGGCAGGACGGCACGCCGATCACCTCGGCTGACATCAAGTACAGCGTCGAGCGCCTGTACGCGCCGTTCATCACCGAGGGCCCGACCTACGTCCAGCAGTGGCTGGTCGAGGGCGACTACCGCAAGGCGTACGAGGGCCCGTACAAGGGCAAGTCCCTGGACGCGATCGAGACCCCGGACGACAAGACCGTCGTGTTCAACCTGCAGGCCCCGCACCCCGACTTCAACTTCACGGTCGCCATGACCGGCTACGGAGTGGTGCCCAAGGCGCAGGACACAAAGGAGAAGTACGACAAGAAGCCCTTCTCCTCCGGGCCGTACCAGATCGAGAGCCATGTGACCGACAAGTCCATGGACCTCGTGCGCAACCCGAACTGGGACCCGAAGACCGACCCGATCCGCAACGCGTACCCCGACAAGTGGCACATGGAGTTCGGCGTCCAGGCGCAGAACTCCACCGAGCGCTTCCTCGCGGACTCCGGGCCGGACAAGACGGCGATGACCTTCCACAACGCCATCGCGGCCGAGCGCGTGCAGGAGGTGCTGAACAACGCCGACGCCATGAAGCGCTCGCTTCAGGGCCTGACGCCGTTCACCACGTTCTACAACATCAACACCAAGCGCATCACGAACGTGAAGGTCCGCCAGGCGATCATCAAGGCCTGGCCGTCCAAGCAGCTCCAGCTGATCTCGGGCGGTGAGGTCAACACCGGCAAGATCGCCACCACGGTGATGAGCCCGACGGTCCTCGGCTACGAGTCCTTCGACCTGTACGGCATGCTGGCCAAGCCCACCGGCGACCCCGAGGCCGCCAAGGCGCTGCTGAAGGAGGCCGGCGAGCCGAACCCGACGGTCGTCTACGCCTACAACCAGACGCCGACGCAGGAGAAGATCACCGTCGCCATCAAGGACGCGCTGACCAAGGCCGGCTTCAACGTCGTGGCCAAGCCGCTCAACCCGGCGACCTTCTACGACGCCATCGGCCCGGTGGACAACAAGTTCGACATCTACTGGGGCGGCTGGGCGGCCGACTGGCCGACCGGTTCGACCGCGATCCAGCCGCTGTTCGACGGCCGGCTGATCACGGACAACGCGTCCAACTACAGCCACCTCAACGTTCCGGAGATCAACACCGGAATCGACGCCGCGAACGCCATCACCGACGCGGCCGAGGCGGGCAAGGCCTGGGCCGCGCTCGACAGGAAGATCATGGAGCAGGCCGCCATCGTGCCCGAGTACTACCAGACCTACTTCGGTCTGTACGGCTCCGGGCTCGGCGGCGTGGAGTTCAGCGCGATCGACGGCGAGCAGTCGCCAACGAACGTCTACGTCAAGTAGTCACCGGTCGCCGCCGTCCGGGCTCCGGCCCGGACGGCGGCTCTCAGTCCCACCCAGCAGGAGAAGAAGCCCGAGGCCATGTTCCGGTTTTTCGTCCGTCGACTCATCGGCGCAGTCGTGATCCTGCTGATCATCAGTGCCGTCACGTTCTTCCTCTTCTACGCGATCCCCCGCGACCCCGCGCGGGCGTTCTGCGGGAAGATCTGCCCACCCCAGAACCTCGCGCTGATCCGCCACAACCTGGGCATGGACGAGCCGCTCTTCCTGCAGTACTGGCACTGGTTGATCGGCATCTTCGCCGGGCGTGACCTCGTGCAGTTCGGCGAGTGCCCCGCGCCCTGCCTCGGCTACTCCTTCGCCACCCAGGAGCCCGTCTTCTCGGCCATCCTCGACCGCTTCCCCGTCACCCTCTCGGTGACCATCGGCGCGGCGGCCGTGCTCCTGAGCTTCGGCATCGTCACCGGCATGATCGCGGCCTGGCAGCAGGGGAAGCCGCTCGACAAGATCGCCAGCACGTCGTCGGTGATCGGCGCCTCGCTGCAGATCTACTTCGTCGGCCCCATCCTGGTCTTCTTCGTGGTGGACAGCCTCGGCCTGCTTCCCCGGCCCTCGTACATCCCCTTCACCGAGGACCCGCTCGGGTGGTTCGTCCACCTGCTGATCCCATGGGTCGTGCTGTCGATCATCTTCACCGCCAACTACACCCGCATGACCCGGTCGGTGATGGTGGAGCAGCTCGCCGAGGACTACGTGCGCACGGCGCGGGCCAAGGGCATGTCGGGCCGCACGGTCTTCCTGCGGTTCGCCTGGCGCGGCGCGATGATCCCCATCGTCACCATCTTCGGCGTGGACCTCGCCACCCTCCTCGGCGGCGCCATCATCACCGAGCAGACGTTCACGCTGCACGGCATCGGCGAGCTGGCCGTGCGCGCCGTGCAGAACACCGACCTGCCCATGCTCCTCGGTGTCACCCTGGTGGGGGCGTTCGCGATCGTGCTGCTGAACATCGTGGTGGACGTCCTCTACGCCTTCATCGACCCGCGCGTCAGGCTGGTCTGACCGGCCATGCGCACAAGCCGTACGAATTCGAGGAGCAGCAAGTGACCACCGTCACCTGGGACCGCGAGCCCGCTACACCGCGTGGTCCCGGGCCGTTCCTGTCGGTCCGCGACCTGTCCGTGCAGTTCAGCACCGAGGACGGCATCGTCCACGCGGTGGACGGCCTCTCGTTCGACCTGGAGAAGGGCACCACCCTCGGCATCGTGGGCGAGTCCGGCTCGGGCAAGTCGGTCTCCAACCTGTCGATCCTCGGCCTGCACGACCCCTCCCACACCAAGATGGGCGGGGAGATCTGGCTGGAGGACCAGGAGCTCATCGGCGCCGACCGCGCCACGATGGAGAAGCTCCGGGGCAACAGGGTCGCCATGATCTTCCAGGACCCGCTGACCTCGCTGTCGCCGTATCACACGATCGGCCGGCAGATCTCCGAGGTCTACCGCAAGCACAAGGGCGCCGGCAAGAAGGACGCCCGGGCGCGGGCCATCGAGATGCTGGAGCGGGTGGGCATCCCGCACGCCAGGACCCGGGTGGACGACTATCCCCACCAGTTCTCCGGCGGCATGCGCCAGCGCGTCATGATCGCCATGTCGCTGGTGTGCGACCCTGACCTGCTCATCGCCGACGAGCCGACCACCGCCCTGGACGTCACCGTGCAGGCGCAGATCCTCGACCTGCTCAAGGACCTCCAGCAGGACTTCGGCACCTCCATCATCCTGATCACCCACGACCTCGGCGTGGTGGCCAAGACCGCGCACAACGTGCTGGTGATGTACGCGGGGCGGGCCGTCGAGCAGGGCAGCGTGCAGCAGGTGCTGCGCGAGCCGCACCATCCGTACACCTGGGGGCTGCTCGGCTCGATGCCGAAGCTGAACTCCAACGTGGACCTGCCGCTGCTGCCCGTGCGCGGCACGCCGCCCAGCCTGCTCAACCCCCCGCCGGGCTGTCCCTTCCACCCCCGGTGCGACTACCGCCAGCTGGCCGGCCCCGATCTGTGCGCCACCGAGCGGCCCGAGCTGTCCCCGGCCGAGGGGCACAGGGACGCCTGCTACCTGACGCTCGCGCAGAAGCGGGAAATCTTCGACGGCACGATCAAGGAACGACTGTGACCGAGACTCTGCTGGAGCTGTCCGGCCTGACCAAGCACTTCCCCGTCATGGGCGGGATGGTCTTCAAGCGCCAGGTCGGGCG
Source organism: Sphaerisporangium viridialbum (assembly GCF_049674955.1). Lineage (GTDB taxonomy): Bacteria > Actinomycetota > Actinomycetes > Streptosporangiales > Streptosporangiaceae > Sphaerisporangium > Sphaerisporangium viridialbum. Next base: position 6,854,580 of record NZ_CP187232.1, read on the forward strand.
CGTGCACGCCGTGGACGGCATCGACCTGACCGTGGCGACGGGCGAGGCCCTCGGCCTGGTGGGCGAGTCGGGATGCGGCAAGTCCACCACCGGCCGCCTGGTCGCCCGGCTGCTCGAACCGACGGACGGCACGATCCGCTACCGCGGCAACGACATCAGCCACGCCAGCCGCCGCGAGCTGAAGCCAATCCGCTCCGAGATCCAGATGATCTTCCAGGACCCGTACTCGTCGCTGAACCCGCGTCACACCGTGGGCACGATCATCAGCGGGCCCATGGAGGTCAACGGCATCCAGCCCGCCGGGGGGCGGCAGAAGCGCGTCCAGGAGCTGCTGGAGATCGTCGGTCTCAACCCCGAGCACTACAACCGGTTCCCCCACGAGTTCTCCGGCGGCCAGCGGCAGCGCATCGGCGTCGCCCGCGCGCTCGCCCTCTCGCCCAAGCTCATCGTGGCCGACGAGCCGGTGTCCGCCCTGGACGTGTCGATCCAGGCCCAGGTGGTCAACCTCCTTCAGCAGCTCCAGCGCGACCTCGGCATCGCGTTCCTGTTCATCGCCCACGACCTCGCGGTGGTACGGCACGTCTCCCAGCGGGTGGCCGTGATGTACCTCGGCAAGATCGTTGAGGTGGGCGACCGGCAGTCGATCTACGAGCGGCCCCGCCACCCGTACACCCACGCGCTGCTGTCCGCCGTGCCCGAGGTGGCGGTGCCCGAGGACGGCGTGGCGACCGAGCGCATCCGCCTGGCCGGCGACGTGCCCTCGCCGATCGACCCGCCGTCCGGCTGCCGGTTCCGCACGCGGTGCTGGAAGGCCAAGGAGAAGTGCGCGGCCGAGGAGCCCCCGCTGATCCAGATCGGCGGCAACCACGACGGTCACCTCACCGCCTGCCACTTCCCCGAGGAGCCGACCATCCACGGCGAGAAGGAGATCGTCCTGGACCCGGCGCTCACCTCCTGAGTCCAGGCGGCGGCCGGGCACGCGCCGTCCCCTCCGCCTGGCACCGATCGTCCGGACGCCGTAGGTTCGAGCCAGGTCCGCACGTCGTGAACGAGGTGGAGGCATCAGTGGCAGCGCTTCAGGGGAAGAAGGCCGTCGTCACCGGAGGGTCCCGGGGCATCGGCAGGGCCATCGTGGAGCGGCTCGCCCGCGACGGCGCGGAGGTCGTGTTCTCGTACGCGAGCAACGCCGAGGCCGCCGCCCAGGTCGAGGAGACGGTCAAGGCGGAGGGCGGCGGCGCCCACGGCATCCAGATCGACCTGGCCGAGCCCGAGGCCGCCGAGCGGCTGATGGCGGACGCCGCCGAGCGCCTCGGGGCCCTCGACATCGTCGTCAACAACGCCGCCGCCACCTACACCCCGGCCCCCATCGCCGAGACCGGCGACGAGCTGTTCGACCGCGTCATGACGGTCAACGCCAGGTCGGCGTTCGTCATCATCCGGTACGCCGCCAGGCACTTACGCGACGGCGGCCGCATCGTCAACATCTCCAGCCTCAACACCGTGCGCCCCGCGCCGGGCATCGCGCCGTACGCGGCCAGCAAGGGGGCGATCGAGCAGCTGACCGCCGTCGCGGCGCAGGAGCTCGGCCCGCGCGGCGTCACCGTGAACACCGTCTCCCCCGGCGCGACCGACACCGACCTGCTGCGGGCCACCAACTCCGAGGAGCGGCTGCGCATGGTCTCCACGATCACCCCGCTCCGCCGGGTCGGGGAGCCCTCGGACGTGGCCGACGTCGTGGCGTTCCTCGCGGGGCCCGACGGCCGCTGGGTGACCGGCCAGAACATCCGCGCCACGGGAGGGCTGGTCTGACTGCGGGCGCGGCGGACTTTGTCCGCTGAGAGGAAGAAGGGTACGATGCGCGGAACTTCTCGCGGTGTCCGCGTATGTAGTCACCTTCACTCGCGCAGTTCCGACCTGGAGGGCGCGTCCGGCGAATGACAGCTCGCCCTGAGAACATCCATCAGGCGCGGCTCCTCCTGCTTCTTCGCGGGGAGGGCGCGCGCTCGCGCGCCGAGCTCGGCGACGTCGTCCGGCTGTCCCGGTCCAAGGTGGCCGTGGAGCTCGACCGGCTCGCCGATCTCGGGCTCGTGGAGCCCGCCGGGCTCGCGGCGTCCCGTGGCGGACGGCGGTCCGGCATCGTGCGCATCGCGTCCGGCCTGCGGTTCGCGGGCATCGACATCGGCGCGACCTCGATCGACGTGGCGGTGACCAACGGCGAGCTGGAGGTGCTCGGGCAGATCTCCGCCCCTGCCGACATCCGCGACGGCCCGGCCGCCGTCCTCGGCCAGGCGCGCGAGCTGCTCGGCAAGCTGCGGGCCAGGGGCATCGCCGCCGAGATCCACGGCGCCGGCATCGGCCTGCCCGGGCCGGTGAGCTTCCCCGCGGGCATACCGGTCGCGCCCCCGATCATGCCCGGCTGGGACCGCTACCCGGTGCGGGAGGCGATGGGCCAGGAGCTCGGCTGCCCCGTGCTGGTGGACAACGACGTGAACATCATGGCGCTCGGCGAGCTGCACGCCGGGCTCGCCAGGTCCGTCGACGACTTCCTCCTCGTGAAGATCGGGACCGGCATCGGGTGCGGCATCGTGGTCGGCGGCAAGATCTACCACGGGGTGTCCGGCAGCGCGGGCGACATCGGGCACATCCAGGTCGACGAGCACGGCCCCGTGTGCGCTTGCGGCAACTCCGGCTGCCTGGAGGCCTACTTCGGAGGCGCCGCCCTGTCCAGGGACGCCCTGGCCGCGGCGCGGTCCGGCCGCTCCCCCTTCCTCGCGGCACGGCTCGCCGAGAGCGGCACGCTCACCGCCGAGGACGTCGCGGCGGGCGCGGCCGCGGGCGACCCGGTCTCCCTGAGCATGGTCCGCGAAGGGGGGCGGCGGGTCGGCAGGGTGCTCGCCAGCCTCGTGAGCTTCTTCAACCCGGGCCTGGTGATCATCGCGGGTGGGGTGGCCGGGCTCGGCCACGTCCTGCTCGCCCAGGTCCGCAGCGCGATCTACCAGCGGTCGCTGCCACTCGCGACGGGGAACCTCCCGATCGTGCTGTCCGAGCTCGGGGACGGCGCGGGCGTCATCGGGGCGGCCCGCCTGATCAGCGACCACGTGTTCGCCGCGCACGCCTAGCCACGGGTCCACGGCGAGCCGGCCAGCGATCGGGCGCACGGCAGATCTCCATCAGTGCGGCGGTACAGCGCATTACTGCGACGTTTCGGATCCTAGGTAGGACTCCCGCCACTGACAAGGGCCGTCCGGCCACCCCCAGGGATCGTCACCACCCCGACACATCCGGCCAGACAGGACACAGCGATCCAAGCAGGGACTTTGTCCATCCACAAGGAAAAGTTCAATTGTGATGACGAAAGTTCTTCCAAAACCGGCAAAAGCCACGTAACTTCCTGGCCAAGTTCTTCGCACACTAACAAGGGGCCGGGGTGAGCCGAGCGGCGGCATCGACCGGCAGCGGACCGCGGCCGGACGAACGCCGAGGGAGCCGTTGCTCCAAGGCCGGAAAGGAGCCGGCCATCAGCTCTGCCACGGCATCGGGGATCAGCACCTTCTTCACCACACACGCGCAAGGCGGGAGTACAACACAATGAGTGCACACGAAGAGGAGATCCAGGTGGGCGGCGCGCTGCGCCGCAGTCTGGGCCTCAACCGGCGCCAGTTCCTGGCGGCCACGACCGGCGTCACCGCGGTGGCAGCCGTGTCCGCGGTCGGCGGGCTCGGGTCCGCGGCCCACGCGGCCGGCGGCCCGAACGGCGTCCTGATCCCGCCGCCGAGGCGCGGCATCATCCTGTACACCGTCCGGGACGCGATCTCGCGCGACCCGAACTCGACGCCCCTGGCCTCCGGCTTCCGGCGGGTGTTCGAGGAGCTCGGGCGGATCGGCTACCGGCAGGTCGAGTTCGCCGGCTACTCCCAGCACGCCAACGCCGAGGGCGGCGCGAACCTGGAGAGCGTCGCCGGCGCCCGGCTGCTGCGCGGCTGGCTGGACGACAACGGCCTCAAGGCGCAGGGCAACCACGGCTTCATCCCGAACTCGTGGCCGTTCACCCAGCCCGACCTGGACCGCTTCAAGCAGCACCTGGAGATCGCCAACATCCTCGGCATGGACCACATGGGGACCGGCAACGACCCCACGGGCAGCGCCTACAAGGCCGACTGGGACGTCGCCGCGGCCAAGTGGAACGCACTCGGCTCGATCGCCCGCGACGCCGGGCTCAAGCTCTACACCCACAACCACGACGTGGCGTACAGCTTCCTGCTCGACAGCGGCCCGCTCGACGCGCAGGGCCGTCCCACCCGCTCGTCGGGCATCCGCAGGCTGGAGTACTTCATCGAGATCAGCGACCCCAAGGTCGTCCACCTGGAGATGGACATCTTCTGGGCGTACGTCGCCCAGTACAAGCACCGCACCTTCACCGCGCCCGACGGCTCGGTCCAGACCGACATCTTCGACCCGCTGTCGGTGGTCAGGCCGAACACCAAGCGCTTCCCGCTGTTCCACGCCAAGGACGGCAGGTCCAACACGGCGACCGGCAACGGCTACGACATGGTGCCCTTCGGCACCGGTGACATCGACTACGCCGCGTTCTTCAGGGGCGTGGGCGCCAAGGGCTCCCACAACCCGATGTACGAGCAGGACAACGCCCCCGGCGGCACGGCCAACCCGGGTCAGTCACTGCAGTACGCCGGGGTGAGCTACGACAACATGGCCGCGCTGCGGGGCTAGTGAGCCCGACGGTCCCCGGCGGACCGCCACGTGATCCTTGCAGCGGCACGCGTGGCGGCCCGCCCTTTACCTGAGCCCCCCATAAGAAGAGGCGCAGCTGTTGAAGCTTACCCGTACCCTGCTCGGCGGCGTCGTGGCCGCCATGGCACTCTCGCTGGCGGCGCCCGGCGCCGTCCCCGCCTATGCCCATCCAGGGCATGACCCCGCGACCGAGTGGTCGAGCTACGAGAAGATCACCCTCACCAAGAGCGTCGGCGAGCCGATCGACATGGCCGTGCTGCCCGACCTGCGCGTGCTGCACACCGCGCGCACCGGCGACATCCGGCTGACCGACCCCGCCACCGGCATCACCAAGATCATTAACACCATCCCGGTGTACAACAACTCCGAGGACGGCCTCCAGACGATCGGGATCGACCCCGGGTTCGCCGAGAACAAGTGGGTCTACGTCTACTACGCGCCGAAGACCATGACGGCGCCGTACCCGGCGACCACCCCCACCGGCTCCTCGCCGAACACCCTGCCCACCGGCGCCCCCGAGTCGTACTGGGACCAGTGGAAGGGCTACAACCAGCTCTCCCGGTTCAAGTGGACCGGCGACGCCCTCGACCTGTCCACCGAGCAGGTCATCATCAAGGTCGAGACCCAGCGCGGGCAGTGCTGCCACGTCGCCGGCGACTTCGACTGGGACGACGACGGCAACCTCTACCTCGCGACCGGTGACAACACCCCGGCCAGCGCGCCCGGCGCCAACGGCTTCGCGCCCAACAACGACGCCCCCGGGATGAACCCCGGCTTCGACTCGCGGCGCGGCGCGGGCAACACCAACGACCTGCGGGGCAAGATCCTGCGGATCAAGGTGAAGGACGACGGCTCGTACACGATCCCCGACGGCAACCTGTTCCCGGTGGGGACCGCGAAGACCCGTCCCGAGATCTTCGTGACGGGCGTGCGCAACCCGTTCCGCATCGACGTCGACCCCGGCACCGGCACGGTCTCGTGGGGCGACTACGGTCCCGACGCGGGAGCCCCCGACCCCGCGCGCGGCCCGATGGGGTACGTGGAGTGGAACGTCACCCCCATCACCAAGCCGATGAACAGCGGCTGGCCGTACTGCACGGGCGACAACTTCAACTACAACAACTGGGACTTCGCCACCGCCAAGCCGCGTGAGTGGTTCGACTGCGCGGCCGGGGCCTCGAACACCTCCCGCTGGAACACCGGCCTGGACAAGCTGCCCCCCGCGACCCCGGCCGACCTGTACTACGGCGACAACAACACCCACCAGCCCGCCGAGTGGGCCGGGCTCACCGACTTCGACCTGCAGCAGAACGGCCAGGGCCCGATGGGCGGCCCGGTCTACCACTACGACGCGGACAACCCCTCCCCCACCAAGTTCCCGAAGTACTGGGACAATAAGTTCTTCTTCGCGGAGTTCTCGCAGGACTACCTCGCCGCGTTCACCGTGACGGGCTCGGACGGGCCGGTCACCGCGATCGAGCACTTCCTGCCGAACAGCGAGCTGAAGAAGATGGCGATGCCCATCACCGACAGCCCGATGGACATCGAGTTCGGCCCCGACGGGTCGCTGTACGTGCTCGACTACGGCAACGGCTTCTTCCGCGAGAACCCCGAGGCGGGCCTTTACCGCATCGACTACACCCCGGGGAACAAGTCGCCCCAGGCGAAGATCTCCGTCGACAAGCGCTCCAGCAGCACCGCTCCCCTCACCGTCGAGTTCAGCGGCGCGGCGTCCACCGACACCGAGCCGGGCGAGCTGAAGTACGAGTGGGACTTCGACGGCAACGGATCCTTCGACGCCACCGGCGTGACGGCCTCGCACACCTACGACAAGCTCGGCCAGTACACCGCCCGTCTGCGGGTCAGCGACGCGCAGGGCAAGTTCGGGCTGGCGACCGTCGAGATCACCGTGGGCAACACCGCGCCGAAGGTGACCATCGCCGCTCCCGGCAACGGCGGCTTCGTCGACTGGGGCAACGCGGTGCCGTTCCAGGTACAGGTCACCGACGAGGAGGACGGGAACAACCCCGTCTGCAGCAGGGTGCAGTGGTCGTTCGGCCTCGGCCACGACACGCACGCCCACCCGCTGACCACCGGCACGGGCTGCACCATCGCCTGGGCGACCCCCGCGGACGCCCCCGAGCACGGCGTGACCGAGAACATCTACGGTGTCGTCGTGGTGAGCTACCGGGACAACGGCGCCAACGGCATCCCCGGCGCGCTCGGCGACGCCACCCTCATCATCAACCCGAAGCTGATGCAGGCCGAGCACGCGGACGCCCTCAGCGGCGTCACCAAGGCCGAGGACGCCACGGCCTCGGCGCTCGGCAAGATCACCTCGTTCGACGCGGGCGACTGGATCGCCTACGACCCGGTCGACTTCACCGGCATCACCTCGGTGAAGACCCAGGCCTCCGGCGCGGGCACGCTATCGCTGCGGTGGAACTCCCCGACCGCCGACCCGTTCGCGAGCGTCACGGTGCCCGCCGGGGCGGGCTGGCAGACGGTGACCACCGCGCTGCCGAACGCGCCCACGGGCAGCGGCAGGCTGTACGTCACCTCGACGGGCGGCGTCGACGTCGACGCCTTCACCTTCGTGGGACCCGGGGTCGCCGACAAGACGCCGCCGGTGGTCTCGGCGACGCTCAACCCGGCGCAGCCGACCGGGGAGAACGGCTGGTACACCGGCAACGTCACCCTGACGGTCACCGCGACCGACAACGGCACGGTGTCGAGCCGGCAGTACTCGCTCAACGGCGGCACGACCTGGTCGAACGCCAACAACCCGATCACCCTGAGCACCGAGGGCACGACCGAGGTGCGCTACCGGGCCACCGACAGCGGAGGCAACGTCTCGCAGGTCGGCACCGTCACGGTGCGGATCGACAAGACCGCCCCGGCCCTGTCGGTGAGCGGGGTGGAGGCCAAGAAGTACGGCGACTCGGCCTCGGTCACCCCCGTCTTCTCCGCGTCCGACGCGACCTCGGGCGTGGCGAGCGTGACGGCGACGATCGACGGCAAGGCGGTCGCCTCCGGTGAGCCGGTCGCCCTGTGGAAGCTGGCGCTCGGCGAGCACACGCTGACCGTCACCGGAAAGGACAAGGCAGGCCAGACCACCAAGCAGACCGTCACGTTCGAGGTCACGACCTCCTTCACCGACCTCGGCGCGCTCCTCGACGCCTTCAGCGCCGCGGGAACGGTGAACAGCGACTCGCTCGCGGCGCAGCTCAAGAACGCCGAGAAGCAGGCGGGCAAGGACGAGCCCGCCAAGGCGATCAGGAAGCTGGAGCAGTTCGCGAAGTTCGCCCGCGACCCGCAGAAGGTGACCGACCCGGCCGTAAGCGACGTGCTCGTCCGCGACGCGGAGGCCCTGATCGCGCGACTGCGCGGCTAGGCCCACCGGCCCGAGCCCCGCTCACAGCCGGGCTCGGGCCGGTGCACATCACGGCGGGGAGAGCCCAGGGGGCTCTCCCCGCACTCGCTTCCGTCCCCGAGGGGAAAGGAAGACGCGGCGAAGGTACCTGATCACCGCGCTGGCGGCGAAGGTACGTGACCGCGCTAGAGGGCGTGCTCGGCCTGGGCGCGGAGGTCCTGTACGGCCCGCGCCGGGTCGTCGGAGCCGTAGACCGCGTTGCCGGCGACGAACACGTCGGCCCCGGCCTCGGCGCAGCGCTCGATGGTCTTGGCCGAGACCCCGCCGTCCACCTGGAGCCAGATCTCGCCGCCGTGCTTGGTGATCAGCTCGCGCGCCTTGCGGATCTTCGGGAGCATGATGTCGAGGAAGGACTGCCCGCCGAACCCCGGCTCCACGGTCATCACCAGGAGCATGTCGATCTCGCCGAGCAGGTCCTCGTAGTCTTGGACCGCCGTGGCCGGGTTGAGGGCGAACCCCGCCCTCGCGCCCGCCGACCTGATCTGGCGCAGGGTCCGCACCGGTGCCTTGGCGGCCTCGGCGTGGATCGTGACGCTGCCCGCCCCCGCCTCGGCGTAGGCGGGGGCCCAGCGGTCCGGGTCCTCGATCATCAGGTGGCAGTCGAGCGGCAGGTCGGTCGCCTTGAGCAGCGACTCGACCACCGGCAGGCCGATGGTCAGGTTGGGCACGAAGTGGTTGTCCATCACGTCGACATGAAGCCAGTCGGCCACGTCCGCGACCTTGGCGGCCACGTCGGCCAGCCGGGCGAAGTCGGCGGTGAGGATGCTGGGTGAGATCTGTACGGCCATGATGCCGCAGTCTAGGACGTCGGCGCCCGGTCACGCCCTCCGGTGGTGCTCTCCCGGATGACCAGGCGGTGGGGCACGTGGATCTCGCGGGCGGCCGACCCGTTGCCGCCGGCCATGCGCTCGGCGAGCAGGGCGACGGCCTCGCGGGCGATCGCCTCCTTGTCCGGGGCCACGGTGGTGAGAGTGGGCGTCGCGTAGCGCCCGTCCTCGATGTCGTCGAAGCCCGCCACGGCCACCTCGCCGGGCACGGCGTGGCCCCGCTCCAGCAGCGTGCGCAGGGCGCCGAGGGCGAGCAGGTCGTTGAAGCAGAAGACCGCGTCGGGCGGGTCGCCGGAGTCCAGCAGGCGGGCCATCGCGCGGGCTCCGTCGGCGCGGTGGTAGGCGCCGACGGGCACGACGAGGCTCTCCTCGACCGGGAGACCGGCCTCGGCCAGCGCCTGGCGGTATCCGGCCAGGCGCAGGCGGGCCGTCTCGCCCGCGGCGCCGTCCTGCGCGCCTATCGCCGCGATGCGGCGCCGGCCGATGGCGGCGAGGTGCAGCGTAGCCTCCCTGGCGGCCTCCACGTTGCGCACCACCACGTGGTCGGCGGGGCCGTGGTGGATGCGCTCGCCGAGGAGCACCATGGGCGTGTCGTCGGTACGCGCGCCGAGGTCGTCGGCGGTGAGCGCCAGAGGGCTGAAGATCAGGCCGTCGATCAGGTGGGCCCGGATGCCCTCGGCGACGAGCTGCTCGCGCCTCCTGACCCCGCCGGTCTGGTCGACGAGCACGGTCAGCGAGCGCTCCTCGGCGGCGGCGACGACCAGCCGGGCGAGCTCGGCGAAGTAGGGGATGTCCAGCTCGGGCACGGCCAGGGCGATGATCCCCGAGCGCCCCGCGCGGAGGTTGCGCGCGGACAGGTTGGGCCGGTAGTTGAGCTCCTTGACGGCGGCCTCCACCCGGGCGCGCATGGCCGGCGTGACGTGCACGTAGCCGTTGACGACGTTCGACACCGTCTTCACCGAGACACCCGCCAGCCGCGCCACGTCCTTCAGCACGACCCGGCGCCGGTCGTCCGGCTCCGGTGTCGACCGCGTCGAGTCCTCCATGCCCAGCCCTTCATCCCGCTTGACTCTCGTTTGACCCGCCTGAAGTGTAAGGCTTGCACTCTTTACAACGTTGTATACAACGATGTATATCTCGTAACCCGCACGAAACCCAGAGGAGGACCGCTCGTGGAATCCGCCAAGCTCACCCTTGACCCGGCCTTCGACGTCGGGCCGGTGGAGCGGCGCCTTTTCGGATCGTTCGTCGAGCACATGGGGCGGTCGGTCTACACGGGCGTGTACGAGCCGGGGCACCCGGATGCCGATGAGACGGGCCTGCGCCGCGACGTGATCGGCCTGGCGCGGGAGATGGGCGTGTCGGTCGTCCGCTACCCCGGCGGCAACTTCGTCTCCAACTACAACTGGGAGGACGGCACCGGCCCCGCCGGCGAGCGGCCCACCCGCCTCGACCTCGCCTGGCGCCAGATCGAGACCAACGCCTTCGGCCTGGGCGAGTTCATGTCCTGGCGCAAGGAGGTCTCCGCCGAGCCGATGATGGCGGTGAACCTCGGCACCCGCGGCGTCCGCGAGGCGTGCGACCTGCTGGAGTACGCCAACCACCCAGGCGGCACCCGCTGGTCCGACCTCCGCGCCCGGCACGGGGCGCGCGAGCCGTACGACATCCGCCTCTGGTGCCTCGGCAACGAGATGGACGGCCCGTGGCAGATCGGCGGCAAGACGGCGCTGGAGTACGGCCGGCTGGCCGCCGAGACCGCCAAGGCGATGCGACGGGTCGATCCCCGTGTGGAGCTGGTGGCCTGCGGCAGCTCCAGCAGCGCGATGCCGACGTTCGCCTCCTGGGAGGCGAACGTGCTGGAGCACTGCTACGAGCACGTCGACTACATCTCGGCGCACGCCTACTACGACCCCGCGGCCGGTGACCGGGCGAGCTTCCTCGCCTCGGCCGTCGACATGGACGCCCACATCGACGCGATCGTGGCGACCGCCGACCACGTCGCCGCGAGGCTCGGCAGCCGCAGGCGGCTGAAGGTCTCCTTCGACGAGTGGAACGTCTGGTCGCAGAGCCTGTTCGGCGGCGAGGCCGCCCTCGATTGGGCGGAGGCCCCGCGCATCATCGAGGAGGACTACGACGTGACCGCGGCAGTGGTCGTGGGCAGCCTGCTGATCACCCTGCTCAACCACGCCGACCGGGTCGGCATCGCGTGCCAGGCGCAGCTCGCCAACGTCATCGCCCCCATCCGCACCGAGCCCGGCGGGCCGTCCTGGCGCCAGACGATCTTCCACCCGTTCGCGCTCACCGCCGCCCACGCGCGAGGCCGGGTGCTGCGCGTGGCCGCCACGTCCCCGGCGTTCGCGACCGAGCGGTATGGCGAGGTTCCCGCCCTGGTCAGCGCGGTGACCCATGACGACGACAGCGGTAGCCTGACCGTCTTCGCGGTGAACAGGAGCGAGCGGCCCCTCCCCCTTGAGACGAGCCTCCGCGGGCTGCCCGCCTTCGAGAGCGCCGAGCACATCGTCATCGCCGACGACGACGCGGGCGCGCGCAACACTCCCCAGGAGCCCGGCCGGGTCGTCCCGCGCCGGGCGGAGGGCGTCAAGGTCGCCGGGGACCGCCTCACGGCGGTGCTCCCGCCGGTCTCGTTCAACGTCGTACGGCTCGCCCCGGCGTAGCCGTACCCGGGCGAGGGATCGGAACAGTCGGGGATCAGCCAGTGAGGAAGAGGTAAACCCATGAGAACGCGCAGACCCATGCGGATCGCCCCGATGATCGCCGCGCTCGCCCTGGCATCGGCGGCCTGCGCCGGGCAGGGAGCGACGGGAGCCGGCGACGCCGGTGGTACCGGTGACGGCGCCGGCCCGGTGACCCTGAAGTTCTGGAACGGCTTCACCGGCCCCGACCGGGCGGCCGTCGAGGGCATCGTGTCCAAGTACAACGCGTCCCAGGACAAGGTCAAGATCGAGATGGAGATCATGCCCTGGGACGTGTTCTTCGACAAGCTCCTGCCCAGCCTCGGCTCGGGCACCGGGCCCGACATCGCCGCGATGGACACCGCCCAGATCCCGCAGTACGCCGCGCGGAACGTCTTCCAGCCGCTGGACGACTTCTACGGCGCGGGGGGCGTCGACCCGGAGGTCATGGTGCGCTCGGCGGTCGACGCCACCGCGTTCAAGGGCAAGAAGTACGGCGTCCCGATGAACTTCACCACCCTGAAGCTCTACTGGAACAAGGACATGTTCCGCGAGGCCGGGCTGGACCCGGAGAAGCCCCCGGCGACCTGGAAGGAGTTCGGAGACTACGCCAAGAAGCTCACCAAGGACACCGACGGGGATGGCAAGCCCGAGCAGTACGGCCTGTCCATCGCCGACCACGCGACGATCGCGATGTGGCCCATCCTCCTCTGGCAGAACGGCGGCGGCCTCGTCTCCGAGGACGGGCGCACCGCGACCCTGGGCGATCCGGCCACGATCGAGGCCGCCCGGCACTGGATCGACCTCGTGACCAAGGACAAGATCTCGCCGGTGGGGCAGGCGGGCGCCGACGCCGACAAGCTGTTCCAGAGCAGGAAGGCCGCGATGGAGATCGTCGGGCCGTGGATGACGACGGGTTTCAAGGACGCCGGCATCGACTTCGGCATCGCCATGCCGGCCGCGGGGCCGAAGGCGGACGTGACGCTCGGCACCAGCGTGGCCTTCACGCTGAACGCCCGCGCGACCGGCGGCAAAAAGCAGGCCGCCAAGGACTTCTTCACCTACTGGAACAGCAAGGAGTCGCAGAAGTACTGGTCTGTCGAGTCGGGCTTCCCGCCCAACAGGACCGACCTGACCGCGTCCGACTTGCGGGAGAACCCCTACTCGGCCCTGTTCGGCCAGGACGCCGACAAGTCGCGTTTCTACCTGGCCGGGGTCCAGGAGTTCCAGAAGGTCAACGAGACGATCTTCGAGCCGGCGCTGCAGCGCGCGCTGAACGGCAAGGGCGACGTCGGCACGCTGTTCGGCCAGGCCGGCAAGGAGATCCAGGCCGTGCTGGACAGCGCCCAGTAAGACGCAGACGGGCCCGGTCCGCGCTCCGTCGTGAGGCCTGCGGCCCGGTGGAAGGGAAGAGGCGACCGTGACGACCCCCGTACGAACCGCCGCGCGTGCCCCCGCGAAAGGGCCCGGCACCTCCAGCCTGCGGCAGGCCAGGGCCGCGTGGCTGTTCATGCTCCCCACGCTGGTGGTGCTGGGCGCCTTCGTGGTCTGGCCGATGGCGCAGGCGCTCTACCTGTCGTTCACCGACTACGAGGTCTTCGCCCCCGCGCGGTGGATCGGGCTCGGCAACTACCAGAAGCTCGTGTCCGATCCGGCGTTCGGGAACGCGCTGGTCAACACGCTGTACTACGCGGCCGTGACCACGCCGGTGTCGGTGGGGCTGGCGCTCGCTCTCGCGCTGCTGCTGAACCGGTCGATGGCGCTGCGCGGGTTCGTGCGCACGGCGGTGTTCGTCCCGGTCGTCATCTCCCTCGCCGTGGTGGCCATCGCCTGGAGCTTCATGCTCGACCCCAACATCGGGCTGCTCAGCCACTGGCTGTCGAAGATCGGCATCGTCTCCGAGCAGGGCTGGCTCCGCGATCCCTCGCTGGCCATGCCCGCCGTGATGTTCGTCGGCGTGTGGAAGAACGTCGGCTTCTACATGGTGATGTACCTCGCAGGGCTCCAGTCGATCCCGACGGCGCTGTACGAGGCGGCCCGCGTGGACGGCGCGGGCGCGTGGCCGAGGTTCCGGCGGATCACCTGGCCCCTGCTGGCCAACCAGACCATGCTCATCGTGATCCTGGCGGCCATCGCCACGCTGCAGGCCTTCGACCAGATCTTCGTCATGACCCACGGCGGCCCGTTCTTCAAGACCGAGACGCTGGTGATGATGACCTACCGGGTCGGGTTCAAGGAGTTCCAGTTCGGCTACGCCGCCGCCGTCTCATGGGCGCTGGTCCTGCTGATCTTCGTGCTGAGCATGTTCCAGCTCGCGTACTTCAGGAAGCGGACGGTGAGGTACTGATGTCGGCGGACAACCGCGGGCTGCGCCTGACCTGGCGCATCCTGACGACGGCGACCGGACTGGCGATCGCCCTGGCCTTCCTGTTTCCGCTGGTATGGATGGTCGCCACCTCCCTCAAGCCCGAGTCGGAGATCGTGGCCTTCCCGCCGAGGCTCCTCCCCGAGCACCTGACCCTGGAGAACTACAGCGGGGTGTGGGAACGGCTTCCCTTCACCAGGCTCTTCCTCAACACCGTGCTGTTCGCGACCGCGGTCACCGTCTCCTCGCTCCTGCTCGACTCGATGACCGGCTACGCGCTCGCCCGGCTGCGCTTCCGCGGCAAGTCCGTGGTCTTCGTGCTGATCCTGGTGCTCCTCATGGTGCCGTTCCAGGTGACCCTCATCCCGCTGTACGACCTGCTGGCCGGCCTCGGGTGGATCAACACCTTCCAGGGCCTCATCGTGCCCCGGCTCACCAACGCCTTCGGCATCTTCTTCCTGCGCCAGTTCCTGCTGTCGATCCCCCGGGACCTGGAGGACGCGGCGCGGGTGGACGGCGCCTCGGAGTTCCGCATCTACTACCGGATCGTGATGCCGCTCGCCCTTCCCGCCCTGCTGACCCTCGGCCTGTTCCACTTCATGTACAACTGGAACGACCTGCTGTGGCCTCTGATCATCAGCCAGGACAGCGCGCGACAGACCCTTCCCGCGGGGCTCGCCCTCTTCATGGGGCAGCACGTCGTGGAGTACGGCCCGCTGATGGCCGCCTCCGTCATGACACTGCTGCCCGTGGTCATCTTCTTCATCATCATCCAGCGCCGGTTCGTGGCCGGCATGGCGACGACAGGAATCCGATAGACGATGCGGTGGTACGAGGACGGGCGGCTGCGGTTCGCCGTGGGGATCGAGGACACGTTCGTCCCCCAGGAGTATCCGGGCAGGCGCGGGCTGGACGAGTACGAGCTGACCCAGCACTACCACCTGTGGCACGAGGACCTCGGCCTCGCCGCCGCCACGGGCGCGGAGATGATCCGCTGGGGCATCCCCTGGTATCGGGTCGAACCCGAGCCGGGCCGGTTCCGCTGGGACTGGCTCGACCGGGTCGTCGACCGCCTCTGCGAGCTGGACCTCACGTGCGTGGTCGACCTGATGCACTACGGCACGCCGACCTGGCTCGACAACCAGTTCCTGAACGCGGGCTACCCGGCCCGCGTGGCCGAGTACGCCGCCCGGGTCGCCGAGCGGTACCGGGACCGCCTTCACGTGTGGACCCCGCTCAACGAGCCGACGATCAACGCGGTCTACTGCGGCGAGAAGGGCACCTGGCCACCCCACCTGACCGGGGACGACGGGTTCGTGAAGCTGGCCCTGGCCATCGTGCGCGGGATCACCGCCACCCAGCGCGCCATAGCCGCCGTCCAGCCGGAGGCGTCCTTCGTCCACGTCGAGGCGAGCTTCCGGTACGCGGGCGACCGGTTCCCCTTCGACGTCGAGCTGATGCGCGAGCGCAGGTACCTGATCATGGATCTGGTCACCGGGGCCGTGGACGAGGGGCACCCGCTCTACGGGTACCTGCGCCGGCACGGCGTGGCCGACGCGGAGCTCGCCGAGCTGAGGCAGGCCGCCGTCACCCCCGACGTGGTCGGCGTCAACTACTACCCGGCCTTCACCACCTCGCGCTTCGAGCCGGGGTCCGCCGAGCCCGTCCCGGTCGAGGCGGGCGCCGACGGGCTCTCCGAGCTGCTGCGCGAGTTCGGCGAGCGGTACGGCCGTCCCCTGTTCGTGACCGAGACGAGCAGGGCGGGCACGGCCGGCGAGCGGGTGGAGTGGCTCCGGGACAGCGTGGCCCTCGTCCACCGCCTGCGAGACGAGGGACTGCCCGTCGTCGGCTACACCTGGTGGCCCCTGTTCGCCCTGGTCGACTGGCTGTACCGGGAGAGCACCGAGCCCGTCGAGCACTGGCTCGTGCAGATGGGGCTCTACGATCTCTCGGCCGACGGCGCGGGGGTCCTGCGCCGGGTGCCGACCGCCGCCGTCGAGGAGTTCAGGCGCCTCACCGGGGAGGCCGCGGGCGGCTGACCCGCGGGCTCCCGGCGGCGTCACGGGCCGTCAGGGTCCAGCGGCTTCCGCGTGCTTCTAGCGGCGGCCGTCGCCGGGGTCCTGCCCGCCGAGGACGACCTCCTCCATATAGCGCCCCCAGTCGGGCCGGGTGCCGTCGGCGTCGCGAAAGCCGTACTCCTTCGCCAGCCGCCACGACGACAGCGCCTGGCCCGACCAGCGCGCCACGTCCGGATCGGCGGCGAGCGCTGCCACGGCCCTGCCGACGTACACCGGGGTCTCCGAGGCGATGAAGTGCGGATCCTTGGCCGTGCCGGCCCGCCAGTCGTCCTCGGTCACCCCGAAGTGGTCGAGCATCGCCTCCGACCGCAGGAATCCGGGAGTGAGCGACAGCGCGGTGATCCCGCGAGCACCGAGCTCATCGGCCTGCGCGACCGCCAGGCGCATCACCGACACCTTTGCGAGGTCGTAGAAGAACGAGCCCCGGTAGTCGTAGGAGTCGCCGTCGGTGATCTCGACGACGAGCCCGCCGCCCCGGGCGACCATCAGCGGCACCAGGTGCCAGCTGGTGATGATGTGGGTGTGCACGGCGGTCTCGTGCAGGCGCAGCCCGTCCTGGAGCGAGTGCTCGTAGAAGGGCACGCCCCACCGGGTGAGCGGGTCACCGCCCCAGATGTCGTTGACGAGCACGTCCAGCCGCCCGTCCTGCTCCTTCGCGACCCGCCTGGCGAGCGCCTCCACCTGCGCGGGGTCCAGGTGGTCGACCTGGACGGCGATGCCGGTGCCGCCCGCCGCGGTGACCAGCCCGGCGGTCTCCTCGATGGTCTCCGGCCGGTCCATCGGCGACCTGCCCGCCCGCGTGGTGCGCCCGGTCGCGTACACGGTCGCGCCGGCCGCGCCGAGCTGCACCGCGATCCCCCGCCCCGCTCCCCGCGTGGCCCCCGCCACCACCGCGACCTTGCCCTTCAACGGCTGATCCATCGTGCCTCCATTAGTAAATGACTGTTCATTATCTAACGCGACACCGACAAACGACGAACAGGCAGCCCACCTCGCACGACCGGGCTCCCGGACCGTTCACGAATAGCCGGGGAGGGACCGGGTCAGACCATGTACTGGTCGTGGCGGAGGTAGAGCTCGGTCCACTCTTCGGGGCTGAGCTGGCGGCCGGTGGTGGCGATCTCGGCGAGTTCCTCGAAGTAGGCCTCACGCGGCGCGCCCGGGGCGAAGTGCAGGAGCATCGACGCGGGCTCGCCCGACTCGTTGCGGAACGCGTGGATGCCGCCCTCCGGCACGTGCAGGAAGTCGCCCGGGGTCGCCTCGATCCACTTGTCGCCGTTGTAGAGGCGCATCGTCCCGGACAGGACGTAGAACGACTCCGAAATCGTGCGGTGGAAGTGGGCGCTCGGCCCGCTGGGCTTCGGGCCCATGTCCCAGCGGTACAGGCCGTACTGGCCGTTCGTCGTCGCGCCGGTGGCCAGGTAACTGACCACCGTACCGCCCTGACCCATGGTCAGCTCGGCCTCCTGCCGCGCCGGCCGGTACCTCGCGCTGACCTCGCCCTGCTCCGCGAAATAGCGCGGGTCTGGATACGACATACTCGCAGCCCTTCTTCCGGTGACAACGATCACCCTATGCGCGCGGTCAAGGCCGGAGCGCCGCCCGCGTGATCGGGCCCGTGAGCTCTGGGCGCCGGGGTCAGGCCTGCCTGCGGAGCAGGGCGAGGAACATCGCGTCGGTGCCGTGCCGGTGCGGCCAGAACTGGGCGTACGGCCCGTCGCCGAGGTGGTCGACCTCCTCCAGGAACGCGGGGGCGTCGAGGACCGCCACGTCGCCGCGGCGCTTCGCCACGTCGCCGACCACGGCCCGGGTCTCGGCCAGGTGCGGCGAGCAGGTGACGTAGGCCACGACCCCGCCGGGACGTACGGCGTCCAGGGCCGAGCCGAGCAGGCGGCGCTGGAGCGCGGCCAGCTCTGGCACGCTCTCGGGGGAACGTCGCCAGCGCGCCTCGGGACGCCGGCGAAGCGCGCCGAGGCCCGTGCACGGCGCGTCCACCAGCACCCGGTCGAACGCCGAGGGACGCCAGGCGGGCTCGGTGCCGTCGGCGGTGATGACCCCGGCCCTGCGCGTGGCCTTCCAGACCAGCCGGGCGCGGTGGAACCGCTGGTCGGAGGCCAGCAGGTGGCGGTCGTCCTTGATCGCGAGCGCGTCGAGCAGCCCCGCCTTGCCGCCGGGGCCCGCGCACATGTCGAGCCACAGGCGGTCGGACCCCTCCACCGGCACCCGGGTGAGCGCCAGGGCCACCAGCTGGCTGGCCTCGTCCTGTACGGCCGCGCGGCCCTGACCGACCGCTTCGATCGAGGCCGGGTCGCCGTCGGGCAGGTAGGCGGCGTACGGCGAGTAGCGCGCGGGGACGGCGCCCGCGTCGACCAGCTCGCCCACCGTGCTGCGGCCAGGCCAGGCGACCAGGGTGACCCCCGGACGCTCGTTGTCGGCGGCGAGCAGCGCGGCGGTCTCCTCGGCGTCGCCGCCCACGGCGTCGCGCAGGGCCGAGGTGATCCACCGGGGGTGGCTGTGGGAGACGGCGAGGTGGCCGATCGGGTCGTCCTCGGCGCTCGGGGCCACGATGGGCAGCCACTGCTGGAAGTCCCTGGTGGCGACCTTGCGCAGGATCGCGTTGGCGAACTTGGAGGCGCCCACGCCGATGCGCAGCCGTACGAGGTCGACGGTCGCGCTGACGGCGGCGTGCGGGGGCACCCGCGTCTTCAGGAGCTGGTGCACGCCGATGCGGATGGCGTCGAGCAGCGGCGGGTCGATCTCCTCCGGCGGCCGGTCGCTGCACGCGGCGATGATCTCGTCGTAGGTGCCGAGGCCGCGCAGGGTGCCGTACGCCAGCTCGGTCGCCAGCGCGGCGTCCCGCCCGGCCAGACGGCGCTCGCGCAGCAGGGTGGGCATCAGCAGGTTGGCGTAGGCGTCGCGCTCGTCGACGGCCCGCAGGAGGTCGTAGGCGACGTTGCGCGCCTCGTCGCGCACCGGCTTCGGCCGCTTCCCGTGAGCGCGGCCCCCGTTCTTCGACCGGCCCGCCTGTCTGTCCCCCGGCGTCACATTTCCCCCGTAGTCACGTCTGACCGGCATGCCCGGTCCTCACCCGCGTCGCGTCTCCCCATGGCCGGGGATCAGTCGAGCCGGTCGCCCGCCGCGAGCCGGACACCGCGTGCCCACTCGCCGGCGGTCATCTGGCGCTTGCCCTGCGGCTGGACCTCGCCGAGCAGCACCGGGTGGCTCGCGGTGCCCACCAGGACGGTGTTCTTGGCGACCGCGATCTCGCCAGGGGACAGCTCGCCCACGCCGGGAACCAGCGCGGGAGCGTCGGGCGCGGGCTGTACGGGACCGAGCTTGAGCCGCTGGCCCCGGAACTCGGCCCAGGCGCCCGGAGCGGGCGTGCACGCGCGGACCAGACGGTCGACGCGCATCGCGGGGGCCGTCCAGTCGACCCGCGCGTCCATCACGTCGATCTTGGGGGCGTAGCTGATGCCGTCGGAGAGCTGCGGGCGGGCTTCCAGCGTGCCGTCCTGCACGCCGTCGAGCGTGGCCGCGAGCAGCCCGGCGCCCGACTCTGCGAGACGGGCCAGCAGCTCGCCGCTGGTGTCGGTCGGCCGGATCTCCTCGGTCACGACGCCGTAGACCGGCCCCGCGTCGAGCTCCTTGACGATCTGGAACGTCGCCGCCCCGGTGATCGGGTCGCCGTGCAGGACGGCGTGCTGCACCGGAGCGGCGCCCCGCCACGCGGGCAGCAGCGAGAAGTGCAGGTTGATCCAGCCGAAGCGCGGGATGTCGAGCGCCGACTGCGGCAGCAGCGCGCCGTACGCCACCACCGGGCAGCAGTCGGGCTCGATCTCCTTGAGCCTGGCGAGGAACTCCGGGGCTCCCGCCTTGGCCGGCCTGAGCACCTCGACGCCGGCGGACTCGGCCAGCTCCGCCACCGGGCTGGAGTGGACCTTGCGGCCCCGCCCGGACTGGGAGTCGGGCCGGGTCACCACGGCCACCACCTCGTGCCGGGGCGAGGCGAGCAGCGCCCGGAGCGACGGCAGGGCGGTTTCCGGGGTTCCGGCGAAGACGAGGCGCACGGTGCTAGAGGGCCTTCCCTTGAGTGGCGTGCGGCGAGAACTTGACCGCGGGGGCGGCGAGGCCGCTCCACTCGGCCTCGCGGATCGCCTTCATCGCCAGCTTGCGCTGCTTGGGGTCCATGCGGTCGATGAACAGCACGCCGTCGAGGTGGTCGGTCTCGTGCTGCACGCACCGGGCCAGCAGGTCGGTGCCCTCGATCGTGACCGGCTCACCGTGCATGTCGACCCCCTTGGCCACCGCGCGGATGGCGCGCGGCGTCGGGAAGGCGAGGCCCGGGAAGGACAGGCAGCCCTCCTCGCCCTCCTCGTCCTTCTCCTCCGACAGGTCGAGGGTGGGGTTGATCAGATGACCCAGCGTGTCATCGACGTAGTAGGTGAAGACGCGCAGGCCCACGCCGATCTGCGGCGCGGCGAGCCCGGCCCCCGGCGCGTCCATCATGGTGTCGGTGAGGTCCTTGACGAGCTTGCGCAGCTCCTTGTCGAAATCCTTGACCGGCTCCGCGGGGGTGCGCAGCACCGGATCGCCGAACAGGCGGATCGACTGAATTGCCACGGACGACTCCGTTCACATCACGAATTGAAGGTGCCTCTAGTTTATGGCTCGCCGGGAACGCGACGTTTGTGGTGCACGCCGACGCGCCCGGGGCGGGCCCGCATGGCACACCGGGGCCCGCCCGTGATCAGCGGGACCGCGCCTTCATGGCCGCCTTGCGCGAGGCCTTGGCCACCGTGGCCTCCGGGTGGTGGGCGCCGAGCAGGTCGAGGACGGCGATGGCGTCGGGGTGGCCGCTGCGGCTGATGTCCTCCACGAGGCGCAGCAGCTCTTCTCCGGCCTCCAGCGCCTCGAACTCGCCCATCGCCTCGTGGGCGTCGGGGATGTGCAGCAGCGTCGCCAGGGTGTCGACGGCGAGCCAGGTGCCGTCGTCCTCGGTGAGGGCGGGGGCGTCCAGATCGCGCACGCCGAGCCAGACCGCCGCGTGCCGCCACATCGAGGGCTCGGCCAGCGCCTCGCGCATCGCGGGCTCGGCCTCCGGCCCCATCTCCTCAAGGACCGTGCCGATCACGCCGCGCTGCCCCGCGGTGCCGGACGCCGCGACCTTGATCAGCTCGCGTGCGGCGTCCTCGGGAACGCGGCGCTCGACCCACAGCATCGGGGCGCTCGACGGAGCCTCGCCCGAGAGCATCGCGTCGACCAGCTCGGCGGCGCTGAGCTCGGCGAACCCCGCGATCTCGGAAAGCAGCGGGGCGTCATGGCCCTCGCGCAGCAGATCTTGGCGGACGGCCCACACGCCGAGCGGGGTCAGGCGGACGCTGTCGGCCCCGCGCTCGAAGAGCCCGCAGTACTCAAGGAGGTCGAGGGCCACGTCGAGCTCGGCGGGAAGGCTCTCGCGCAGCCGCCGCATCTCGGGGCCGCGGGCCTCGCAGCCGATCTCGTGGGCCTGGAGCATGCCTTCGACCAGGGCGGCGTAGGTGATGCCGTCGGTGGTGGCGTAGATCGTGGCGAGCATCTCGGTGAGGTGCTCGTCGGCCACCGCCGAACCGGTCAGCCCCTCGTCGGTGCGGTCGAGCACGTCCATGACCACGCCGTCCCAGAACTCCATGAGGTCGGGGGGCAGCCCGGGCCCGGGCGAGACGCTCGTGCGGACGATGCGCAGCAGGCCGGCGTTGACGGCCACGATCCAGACCAGGCGCAGCCGGTCGTCGCCGACGCGCAGCTCGGCGGCGGCGTCGCGCGCGTCGGCGGCGAGGAGCAGCCCCTCGCCGGTCACCTCGCGGGTGCCGGTCCACGCGGCGAGCAGCCGGGCGTCCCTCACGAGCGGCACCGAGAGGACCGCCTCGGCCAGCTCGGCCGAGGAGGCGATCTCGACCGGCGGGAAGCTCAGCACCTCGCTCTCGCACTCGCCGCAGTCGCAGTCTTCGTCGCCGCCCGCCATCTCGGCGAGCAGCGCCTCACGCTCCTCGCCGGACACGCTTCCCAGCTCGTCGATGAGGTTGCGCAGCTCTCCAAGATCGAAGATGCCGCCGTTCCCGCTGTTGGCCATTCAGGCAACTTACTCCACACCAGCCACAGCCGATGACGGACTGCGGACGTTGACCAAGACCGCTCAGTGAATGCCACGGGAGCGCGCCTTGAACGCCGCCTTGCGCGCGGCCTTGGCGAGGTTGCGATCGGGCAGGTGGCGGCCGAGGAGGTCGAGCACCTCGGCGACGTCGGGGTGCTCGACCCGCCACATCTCCTCGATGACGTGGGCCGGAGGCCCCGCGACCGCGAGGTTCTCGGCGAACTCCTCAGGGTCGTCCTCGGCGCCGGGCATCGCCAGGGCGAGCATGTCGACGCTGACCCACAGGACCTCCTCGGGGGTCAGGGCGGGCGCGCTGAGCCCGTGGGACGCCAGCCAGTGGACGACGTGCGGGCGCAGCTCCGGGTCGTCCAGGAACGGCCGTACGGCCGGGGCCGCCTCGGGCCCGAGCCCGTCGACGATCGTGACGGCCACCCCCCGCGCCACCGCCGTCGCCCCCCGCACGGCGGTGAGCAGCTCCAGCGCCGCCTCCGCCGGGGAGCGGCGCTCCAGCCACCCGTCGATGTCCCGCTCGGCCTGCTCGGCCGACACGCCCGCCAGCAGCCCCGCCACCAGGCCCTCGGCGTCGCCGTGCGCGGGGTCGGACGCGACGGGCGCCACCAGGCCCATGCGGGAATACATCTCGCGCAGCCCCCACAGGCCGTGCGGGGTCAGCCGGACGACCTCCCCCAGGCGCTCGACGGTGCCGCAGTGGCCGAGGACGTCGAGCGCCGAGTCCAGCTCGCGGGGGTCGTCACCGCCGGGACGGTCGTCCGCCCAGGTCTCGTCGAGGTGCTCGCGGACCGCGAGGACGGCCATGGGCGCCCGCAGCCGGTAGAGCAGCTCGTGGACGGCGTAGAGCTCGCGGTCGAGCTGGACGGAGCCGGTGACGTCCGCCGCCGGGCCTCCGGCGAGGAACGCCACCGTGCCCGCCCAGAGCTCCAGCACCTCGCCGTCGTCGCGGGACGCCGGCGGCCGGAAGCCGGGAGCCGGCCTCACCGCCGCGCGGGAGACCTCCACCAGCTCGATGGCGACCGCCAGCTCGAAGGCGAGGGCCGGGGCGGCGACGCCGAGCTCACGGGTGAGGCGCGCGGCGTCCCTGACGCGCAGTGAGCCCTTGACCGTGGGCGTGTGACCGCCCTCCACCATCCAGGCCACCACGCGGTGGGCGTCCTGGAGCAGGCCGGTCTCGCGGGCCGCCCGCGCGACCTCCTCGGGCGGCGGCAGCCGTACGGGCGGGAGCGGCGAGCAGCCGGGGCACTCGCACCCCTCCTCGTCGGCGGTGACGCCCCGAAGGTGCTGCGAGGGCGGCCCCATCATGTCGTCGCCGGGGCCGGGGGGCGGCCCGGTGCCGAGCGCCTCGCCGTCGGCGCCCATCGCGCCGAAGATGCTCTTGGCCATGCCGAACTTGGAGGTGTCGGCCAGTGCCGCCGGCATCTCGGGCGCGATCTCGTCGATCTTGGCGCGCATGCGAGTGGCCATCTTGGCGCCGATCTCACCGCTGTCGAGCAGGAAGTCGACGAGCGTGCGCGCCGCCGCGACGGTCTCGGCCGCGCTCTCGGGCGGGGCGATGACCTTGCGCGGGTAGATGTCGAGCAGCAGGTGCTCGAACGTGCCGGGCGTGAAGTCGGAGAGCTCGCTCACATCCAGGTAGTCGCTGGCGTAGTCGCACAGGAGCCGCACCTCGTCGACGTCCACCGCGACATCCTTCGAGCGCCCCCACGCCCGGATCTCCTCGATGGCCCCGTTCACCCATTCGATCGACACAGGGAGAAACTAACGGCTTACTTTCAGCACCGCGAATCGGCGACCTGGGGTCAGATCAGATCGATCGGATCCATACACACCCGGACCAGGTCGGGAGCCTTACGCGCGGACCTCACGCCCTCCGCTCCCTTGAGCGTGCGGGCCAGCGCGCCGCCCGCTCCCCTGGGCACCCTGATCATGATCCGCTCCTCCGGCTCGCCCGGCGCGTGCCTCGGCGCGTCGAGGGGGACGGGGCCGAGAACCTGCGCGCCCTCGGGCAGCCTGAGGCCGGCCGCCATCTCCCTGACCCCCGCGGCCGAGCCGGTGAGCGTGGCCACGCGGACGGCCGGGGGGAACCCCAGCGCGGCCCGCTCGGCCAGCTCCCGCTCGGCGTGGGTGACGGGGTCCCAGCGCAGCAGCGCCTGCACGGCGGGGACGGCCGCGTCGGCGAGCACCACCAGCTCGGCCGCGGGGCGCAGCAGCGCCGCCGCGTTCATCCAGCGGCGCAGGGTCTCCTCGGCCGCGCGCAGGTCCGGACGGCCCAGCAGGGCCCAGCCGTCCAGCAGGACCGCCGCCGCGTAACCGCCCTCGGCGACCGGCTCCGCGCCCGGCGTGGCGACCACCAGCGCCGGGTTCTGGCCCACCGTGGCGAGGACGCCGTCGCGCCCCGAGGTCTTGACCGGGACCGACGGGAAGGCGCGCCCGAGCTCCTCGGCCGTGCGCCGTGCGCCGACCACCACGGCCCTCATGCGGTTGCTCCCGCACGCCTGGCAGCGCCAGGTGCCCGCGATGCGGCCGCACCACCGGCAGTACGGCGCGGCATGCCCGCCGCGCAACGCCAGCGGCCCTCCGCACGACGGCCCGCCCGCCCCGGCCGTCTCAGCGCCTCGCGGTTCGGCTTGGGCCGCCGGGGACTGGGCGCAACGCGCCGGGGCGCGGCAGTTCTGGCAGGCGAGCGCGGGGAGGTAGCCGCGGCGTGGCACCTGCACGAGGACCGGGCCGCTCGCCAGGCCGTGCTTGAGCGCCCCCCAGGCCACGCTCGGCAGGCGCGCCGCTCGCGCGGCCTCGTCCCGGGCGAGGTCGGTGTCGTCGCCGGCCGGCCGCACGCGGGGCGCGCGCCGCCGGAGCTCCTCCCTCGACGGGCCGATCGGCCTGGCCCAGCCCGTCGCGATGAGCTGCGTCGCCTCGGCCGTACGGGCGTAGCCCGCGATCAGCATGGCCGCCCCGGTCTGGTGGGCGCGCAGGGCGAGGACCTCGCGGGCGTGCGGATAGGGCGCGAGCCGTTCGGCGTGCAGGTCGTCGCCGTCGTCCCAGATCACCGCGAGACCGAGGTCGCGCACAGGGGCGAACGCCGCCGCCCTGGTGCCGGCCGCCACCCGCACCTGTCCTCTCAGCACGCGCAGCCACCTGCGGTAACGCTCGGCGGGGCCGAGGTCGGCGGTCAGCGCCACATGCCGGCCCTCCCCGAGGACGCGGCGCAGGGCGGCGTCGAGCAGTGCCACGTCCTTGCCGTCGGGCACCACGGCCACGGCTCCCCTGCCGCTCTCCAGGGTGGCGAGGACGGCCAGGGCGATGCCCTCCGGCCACTCGGGTCCCTCCGGGGGGTGACCTTCGCCACCGGTGCCGGGGAGAACGTTCCACACCGCGCGCGGGGCCCGGCCCTCGGCCAGAGCGGTGAGGAACGACGCCCCCATGGCATACCCGCCCCACGCCCCGACCTCCGGCACCACACCCCCCAGGCCCACCGCCTCCTGGCCCACCGCCTCTTGTCGGCCCACCGTCTCCTGGCCCCGCAGGCCCTCCTCACCGATCTCGCCCTCGCGCCTCACCGTGGCCGGCCGCGCCTGCTCGGCCTCCTCGGCGGTCCTCCCAGGCGTACCTTCCTCGGCTGCCGGGGCGGCCGGCCGTGCCGGCTCCGCCGTTTCGGCGGTCGGGCCGGGCGTACCTTCCGTGGTCGCCGGGGGGGCCGGCCGTGCCGGCTCGCCGGTCTCGGCGGGGGGCGAGGCCGCTCGCTTGGCGGCCTCGGCCTCCACCCTGGCGTGCCGGGGCGGTACGGCGAGGCGCAGGACGTCGGACATGGTGCCGGCGTAGCGGTCGGCCACGGCGCGGCAGAGGGCCGCGACGCGCGGCGCGAGCACCGGCTCGGGGGACACCACCCGCTCAAGGCCCGCGAGCTTGCCCTCGTGCTCGCTGCTCTCGGCCCGCTCCAGCAGGAACCCGTCGACGAGCTTGCCGGCGAAGCGGACGCGCACCCGGCAGCCCGGCACCGCCTCGGCCGCCATGGCCTCCGGCACGAGATAGTCGAACGGCCGGTCGAGATGGGGCAGAGGGGTGTCGACCAGGACACGGGCGACAGGAAGCGCCTCGGCCGGCACGAGCGCCCCCTTGGCGTGCTCCTGCGCGGTCTGGGCGGACGTCTGCCTGGAAGGGGCGGGGGCCCTGTCGCGGGAGGCCGGAGGCCGGCCTGAGGTCGCGTGGGCGGGCGTCTCGGGGCCGTTCACGGGAGTGGCGGGGCCGTTCACGGGAGTGGCGGGGCCGTTCACGGCGGCGAGTGGCAGCAACGCTCCCGCGTCGTCGGGACGGCTCGCTTCGGTCACCTTTAGGTCCTACCAGACGACGCCGATGAGGCCGGAATCAAATCGCGGCCCGTGGAAGCACCCACGGGCCGCGATCGTCGCCTTGGATCAGAGGCCGGCGGCCTCACGGAGCTGCTCCGCGCGGTCGGTGGACTCCCAGGAGAATCCCTCGCGGCCGAAGTGGCCGTACGCCGCGGTCTCGGAGTAGATCGGGCGGAGCAGGTCGAGGTCGCGGATGATCGCGGCCGGACGGAGGTCGAAGACCTCCAGGATCGCCTGCTGGATCTTGTCCACGTCGACCTTCTCGGTGCCGAAGGTCTCCACGAACACGCCCACCGGCTGCGCCTTGCCGATGGCGTACGCCACCTGCACCTCGGCGCGGTCGGCCAGCCCGGCGGCCACGACGTTCTTGGCCACCCACCGCATGGCGTACGCCGCAGAGCGGTCGACCTTGGACGGGTCCTTGCCGGAGAACGCGCCGCCACCGTGACGGGCCATGCCGCCGTAGGTGTCCACGATGATCTTGCGGCCGGTCAGGCCCGCGTCGCCCATCGGGCCGCCGATCTCGAACCGGCCCGTCGGGTTGACCAGCAGGCGGTAGCCCTCGATGTCGATGTCGAGGCCGGCGAGCACGGGCTCGACCACGTGCTCGCGGATGTCGGGGGTCAGCATCTCCTTGAGGTCGATCTCGGGAGCGTGCTGGGTGGAGACCACTACGGTGTCGAGGCGGACCGGGCGGTCGCCGTCGTACTCGATGGTGACCTGGGTCTTGCCGTCGGGACGCAGGTAGGGAACCGTGCCGTCCTTGCGGACCTCCGACAGCCGGCGGGCCATGCGGTGCGCCAGCGTGATCGGCAGCGGCATCAGCTCAGGGGTCTCGCGGCAGGCGTAGCCGAACATCAGGCCCTGGTCACCGGCGCCCTGGCGGTCGAGCTCATCGACGCCCTCGCCCTCACGGTGCTCGTAGGCGTCGTCGACGCCCTGGGCGATGTCGGGCGACTGCGCGCCGATGGACACCGACACGCCGCACGAGGCGCCGTCGAAGCCCTTGTGCGAGGCGTCGTAACCGATCTCGAGGATCTTCTCGCGGATGACGCCGGGGATGTCGATGTAGGTGTCGGTCGTCACCTCACCGGCGACGTGGACCTGGCCGGTGGTGATCATCGTCTCGACCGCGACCCGGCTCGTGGCATCGTCCTTGAGCATGGCGTCGAGGATGGCGTCACTGATCTGGTCGGCGATCTTGTCCGGGTGGCCCTCGGTAACCGACTCGGAAGTGAACAGGCGGCGGGACAACTCAGTGGCTCCTCATGCAGCGGCTGCTGACGTCGTGGGCTTGGCGTGAGACGGCCTAAGCGCTCCGCCGAGTCTAGCCCTACCTGAAGCGGCGTCGCTCAACCGTCTTGGCAGATGGTCGTGGCCGACGGCCTAGAGATCAGGAAGCGGATCTCTAGGCAGGTCGCCCGGGGAGAACGCCTCGGCGTCCGCCGCCCCGACGACAGCGACGTATTCATCGTCGACCTCGAAAACCGTACCACCCAATTCGATCGTGGGCCCGGCACCGAATCGCAGCGGGCCGAGGCGAGTCCGCCTCGGGTACGTCGCCCACACGGCGGCCGGCTCGTAACGGCTGAACACCTTGGTGGCCAGCACGGTGACGGACCGGTCGGAGACCACGATCATGTAGTTCGCCACACCGCCCGAACCGACCAGGGAGACGGGAAAGACGTAGTGGACGCTCTCGCCGGGGGGCAGCAGAGCGCGGCAGCGTCCTCTTATGGCGGCGGTCACCGGCATGATTCAGCCCTCTCACTGCGGCCTGCCCCTGGAGTATCCGCCGGGGAGCGCCCGCCAGCAAGCGCCCAGGAGCCGATATCGGGCCGATCAGGCCAGCCGGGCGGCGACGAGGTCCCAGACGGTGTCGGCCAGGGCTTCCTTCGGGCCGCGCGGGACCTCCACGGGGTCGGCCCCCGCCACCAGGATCACCGCGGCGTTGTCGGGCGTGCCGAAGGCGAGGTGCTCCCCCACCTGGTTGACGACGAGCAGGTCACAGCCCTTGCGGGCGAGCTTGGCCCTGCCGTTGGCGAGCACGTCGTCGGTCTCGGCGGCGAACCCGGCGATCACTTCGGGAGCGGGCTTGCGCCCTTCCCTGCGCCGATCGCACAGCTCGGCAAGGATGTCAGGATTTTTCGTGAGATGGATGGGCTCGGGCTCGCCGGACGTCTTCTTGATCTTCGAGTCGCTCCTGGCCGCGGGCCGGAAGTCGGCGACGGCCGCCGCCATGACCACCGCGTCGGCGCGCTCGGCGGCATCGAGCACGGCCGCGCGCATGTCGAGCGTGGACTCCACGCGCACCATCGTGACCCCGGCGGGGTCGGGCAGCGCGACGTTGGCCGCGACCAGCGTCACCTCGGCCCCGCGCGCCACGGCCGTGCGGGCCAGGGCGTACCCCTGGAGCCCCGAGGAGCGGTTGCCGATGAAGCGGACGGGGTCGATCGCCTCGCGGGTGCCCCCGGCGGAGACCACGACCCGGCGGCCGGCGAGGTCGCGCTCGCGCCCGGACAGCACGCGGCGGCAGACCTCGAAGATCTGCTGAGGGTCGGGAAGGCGCCCGGGCCCGGTGTCGGCGCCGGTCAGCCGGCCGACGGCGGGGTCGATGACCAGCGACCCCCGCTCGCGCAGCGTCGCGACGTTCGCGCGGGTGGCGGGGTGCTCCCACATCTCGGTGTGCATCGCGGGGGCGAAGACCACGGGGCAGCGCGCGGTCAGCAGGGTGTTGGTGAGCAGGTCGCCGGCGAGGCCGTGCGCCGCCTTGGCGAGGATGTCGGCGGTCGCCGGCGCGACCACGACGAGATCGGCGCCCTGCCCGATGCGGACATGGGGCACCTCGTGGACGGACTCCCAGACCTCGCTGGTCACGGGATTGCCCGACAGGGCCGCCCAGGTGGGCTCGCCGACGAAGCGCAGGGCGTCACGGGTCGGGACGACGCGGACGTCGTGCCCCGACTCGGTGAACAGCCTCAGCAGCTCGCAGGCCTTGTAAGCGGCGATGCCCGCGCCGACGCCGAGAACGACACTCGGCCTCGCGCGGACCTGGCTCGCCATCGCTGTCTCCGGAAGGGAGCCGGTCAGCCCTCGATCGGCTCGGAGGTGAGCAGACCCTCGGAGACCTCACGCAGCGCGATGGACAGGGGCTTCTCCTGCGCGTGGGTCTCCACGAGGGGACCGACGTACTCGAGAAGGCCCTCGCCCAGCTGGGAGTAGTAGGCGTTGATCTGGCGCGCCCGCTTCGCGCCCATGATGACCAGGCTGTACTTGCTGTCGACGACCTCAAGCAGCTGGTCGATCGGCGGGTTGGTGATGCCTTCGGCAACCGGGGCAGTGCCTGCCACGTCGTCGGCCTCTCAGTCGAATGTCGAGTCTTCGGTCTTGGCCTCGAAGGATACCAAGGGGAACCGGCAGGGCCGACTCGCCCAGGCCAGGCCGATCTTCACTTCATCAAGGCTATCAGCCGGCCGCACACTTCCTTGACGGCCGTGTTGACGAGCGTGAGGTCGAACTCCTTCTCGGCGGCCAGCTCGACGCGGCCCGCGGCGAGGCGGCGCTCGATGACGTCCTCCGGCTCGGTGCCGCGACCGCGCAGGCGGCTCTCCAGCTCCTCCCAGCTCGGCGGGGCCAGGAAGACGAGCAGAGCCTCTGGCATGGTCTCACGCACCTGCCGGGCGCCCTGCAGGTCGATCTCCAGGAGCGTCGGCACGCCGAGGGCGAGCTTGCGCTCCACGGGCACGCGGGGCGTGCCGTAGCGGTTGCCGGCGAACTCCGCCCATTCGAGCAGCTCGCCATCGGCGATCATGCGGTCGAACTCGTCGTCGGCGACGAAGTAGTACTCGACGCCGTGCGTCTCGCCCGGACGGGGAGTCCTGGTGGTCACCGAGACCGACAGCCACACCTCGGGGTGGGACCGCCGAAGCTCGGCGACGACCGTGGACTTGCCCACGCCCGACGGCCCGGAGAGGACCGTGAGACGGTTTCCCGTCGGTCCGGAGGAGACCACGGTCGCCTCCGGACTCCCGGATGGAGGCATGGGGTCACCGCCACGTGTCCCAGACCCCCCGAAAACGGGCGCCTCGTGGGCTCCGCCCTCTTCGGGCCAGGACGTACCGGTCACACCACACCCCCCGTTGATCTTGCTCGTGCGGACCGAGATCAGCTCTCGGCGCCGCCGAACTCGCGCTCCAGAGCTGCGCGCTGGTTCGCGCCGAGGCCCCGTACGCGACGGGACTCGGCGATACCGAGCCGCTCCATGAGCTGCTTGGCGCGGACCTTGCCCACGCCGGGGAGCGACTCCAAAAGTGCCGACACCTTCATCTTGCCGATGACGTCGTCGGTCTGACCATCCTTCAGCACCTCAGCCAGAGAAACCGCGCCGTGCTTCAGCCGGTTCTTGACCTCGGCACGCTCCTTGCGGGCCTTGGCAGCCTTCTCCAGGGCTGCGGCGCGCTGCTCGGGGGTCAGGGGAGGAAGAGCCACGCCGGGTCACCTCGAATTTCTGTCGATGTACTCGGACGGGAGGGGAAACTAGCTGGTCTTGGGCTTCCAAGCAACGTCAAGACCAGTTTCTCCCCTCACAAAATTCATTTCATCACTCTTCGTGTTCGAGATATCGCAGTGCGTCGACAAAATGCGCCTGTACAGGCCCCTCGCGGGCTAGTCATCGCGGCATGGCGCACACCCACCCGGGCTAGTCCCGCCCGCGCCTGACGGGCCTTCCGCCGGCGCCGGAAAGACTGCGGAAGGCCGGCGGATGACCCGCGAAACAAGGGCGGATGAACTTCGCAATCAGCTCGAAAGGACCCGGCGGATGGCCGCCGCGATGCCCGCGGCGGCGGCTCCGGGGTCGGCTGCTCCGGTGATCGGGCGGCCGATCACGAGAAGATCGGCCCCGTCGGCGATAGCCTGCTCAGGAGTCGCTACTCTTGCCTGATCCTGGGTGTCGGAACCGGCGGGCCGCACCCCGGGAGTGATCAGCGTGATGCCGGGCCCGACCTCCGCGCGCACCGCGGCGACCTCTCGCGGCGAGCAGACGAGGGCCTGGGCGCCCGCGCCGACGGCCTCCACGGCCAGACGGCGCACGGCGTCGCCGGCGGGTCCCCTGACCCCGATGCGCTCCAGATCGGCCTCTGAGAGCGACGTCAGGGCCGTCACGGCGGCGATGACGGTGTTCGGGGCCGACTCCACCGCGGCCTGGATCATGGCGCGCCCACCGGCCGCGTGGACGGTGAGGATGGCGGGCTTGAGCCGGGCGACGGCACGGGCGGCGCCCGCGACGGTGTTCGGGATGTCGTGGAGCTTGAGATCGAGGAAGACCTGGATGCCGGTGGCCCCTCGCACGGAGGCGATCACATCGGGGCCGTAGCGCAGGTAAAGTTCGAGGCCGACCTTCACGGTGCTCACGTGCGGAGTGACCAGGGCCGCCCAGCGGGCCGCCGTCTCCAGATCGGGTGCGTCCAGGGCGACGGCGATGGGTGCGGACGTCACAGAGAGCTCTCCTCCAGGTCGATTCGGTGCCGGGGCCCCGCCCCGGGTGGCCGGTGGGCCAGCCCGACGGCGTCCGCGAGGCGCTCGAAGCCGCGCTCCTTGAGCAGGTCTTCGAGCTCCCGCAGGATCCGCAGGCAGGCGTAGGGGTCGTTGAACAGCGCGGTGCCGACCGAGACGGCGCAGGCGCCCGCGAGTATCAGTTCGAGGGCGTCGCGCCCGGTCATGACGCCGCCCATGCCGACGATGGGCACGCCGGGCAGCGCCGCGTGCACCTGCCACAGGCAGCGTACGGCGAGCGGCCTGATGGCGGGCCCCGAGAGCCCGCCGGTGCCGGCGGCGAGCGAGGGGCGCATGGTGTCGACGTCGATGCTCATGCCGAGCGGCGTGTTGATCATGGCGAGCGCGTCGGCGCCGCCGTCCACGCAAGCCCGGGCCACGGCGACGATGTCGGCCACGTCCGGGGCGAGCTTGGCCACCACCGGCACGTCGTACCGCATGGTGGCGCGCACCGAGGCGATGACCTCGGCCGAGGCGGCGGGGTCGCGGGCGAAGACGCGCCCGAGGTCCTCGACGTTGGGGCACGACAGGTTGACCTCGATCGCGGCCACGCCCGGCGCGTCGGCCAGCCTGCGCGCGAGCGCGGTGTACTCGGCGACGCTGCCGCCGGCGACCGAGACCACCGCGCGCGCCCCTCGCTCGACCAGGCGGGGCAGCTCGTGTTCGAGGAAGGCGTCCACACCCGGCCCCTGGAGCCCCACGGCGTTCAGCATGCCCGAGGGCGTCTCGGCCATGCGGGGGGTGGGCCGCCCGGCCCTGGGCGCCATGGTGACCGAGTGGGTCACGACGGCGCCGAGGCGGGCGAGGTCGAAGAACTGGGAGAGCTCGGCGCCGGAGGCGGCGCACCCGGCGGCCGTGGTGATCGGGTTGGCCAGTTCGACGTGCGCGAGGTACGTCCGCATGTCAACTGACATTTCGGGTGTGAGCACCTCCCTCCTGTGCTCGTCCCCCAGGTGCTCCCAGGGCGTCGAACGGGATGGTGCCGATGTCCTCGAACCGCACGCGCTCGCCGCGGAACACCGGCCCCTCCACGCAGGATCGAACCATGCGGGTGACCCCGTCGTCGCCGATGACCGGAAGCACGCACGTCATGCAGACGCCGTACCCGCACGCCATGGACTCCTCGACGGACACCTGGACCGGGATGTCGAACTCGACGGCGACGGCGGTCACGCCGCGCAGCATCGCCATCGGGCCGCACGCGTAGACCACGTCGGCCCGCGCGTCGGCGATCACCGAGGGCAGTGCGTCGGTGACGCGGCCGCGCAGGCCGAGCGAGCCGTCCTCGGTGGTCAGCGTCGTGGTCTCGCCCATGCGCCTGGCCCGGAGCGCGCCGAACACGCGGTCGGCCGAGGCGGCCCCCAGCACGAAGTCGACCCGGCACCCGCGCTGCTGCAGCGTGTCGGCCAGGGCGAACAGCGACGCCGAGCCGTACTCCCCGCCGACGAGCACGCACGCGCACGGGTCGCGCGGCACGGGGAACGGGCGGCCGAGCGGGCCGACCAGGTCGAGGCTGTCCCTGGCCTTGCGCTCGGCGAGCCACGCGGTGCCCCGTCCGCGCACGGCGAAGACGAGCTCCACCGTGCCGCCGTAGTCGGGCTTGACGTCGTGCACGGAGAAGACCCGGCGCGTGGGCATGGAGGTGTGCGGCCCGCCGACGGCCACGGAGACGAAGTGACCGGGACGGAAGCGCTCGGCGATGCCCGGCGCCACGACGGTGAGCGCGTGATAGGCGTCGACACGGCGCGTCGTCAGCACCGTGCCCGTCACCTGCACCGGAGTAACGGCCGTCTCCCTCACCTCCCGCCTGGTCGTCAGCCCCTCAGCCGCTGGGCGTGCTCCTGCAGCGACCGTACGCCCACGGAGCCCGCGGCGATCGCCTGGATGCCCTGAACGGCCGCGCCGAGCCCCTGCACAGTGGTGACGCACGGGATGCCCCGCAGGACGGCCGCGGTGCGGATCTCGTAGCCGTCCAGCCGGGGGCCGGACTGCCCGGGGCTGCCGAAGGGGGTGTTCACGATGAGGTCCACCTCGCCGTCCAGGATGCGGGTCACGATGGTCGGCTCACCGTCCGTGCCGAGCCCGTCGCTCTGCTTTCGCACGATCTTGGCATGGACGCCGTTGCGGCGCAGCACCTCCGCGGTGCCCTCCGTGGCCAGGATCTCGAACCCCAGGTCGGCCAGGGCCTTCACCGGGAAGATCATCGCCCGCTTGTCGCGGTTGGCCACCGAGACGAACGCCCGGCCCTTGGTCGGCAGCGAGCCGTACGACGCCGACTGCGACTTGGCGTAGGCCGTGCCGAAGACCTCGTCGATGCCCATGACCTCGCCCGTGGAGCGCATCTCCGGGCCGAGGACCGTGTCGACGCCGAGGAACCGGTTGAACGGCAGCACGGCCTCCTTGACCGCGATGGGCGCGTCCAGGGGCAGCGTGCCGCCGTCGCCCGTGGCGGGCAGCATGCCCTCCTCGCGGAGCCCGGCGACGGTGGCGCCCATCATGACCCGGGCCGCGGCCTTGGCGAGCGGCACGGCCGTCGCCTTGGACACGAACGGCACCGTGCGGCTCGCGCGGGGGTTGGCCTCAAGGACGTACAGGACGTTGGCCGACATGGCGTACTGGACGTTCAGGAGCCCGCGTACGCCCACTCCGCGCGCGATGGCCTCGGTGGCGGCGCGGATGCGCTTGATGTCGAACCCACCGAGCGTGATCGGCGGCAGCGCGCACGCCGAGTCGCCGGAGTGGATGCCGGCCTCCTCGATGTGCTCCATGACGCCGCCGAGGTAGAGCTCCTCGCCGTCGTACAGCGCGTCCACGTCGATCTCGATGGCCTCGTCGAGGAACTTGTCCACCAGCACCGGGTGGTCGCTCGCCGCGCCCGCACGCGACATGTACGTGCTCAGCGTCTCCTCGTCGTACACGATCGCCATGCCCGCGCCGCCGAGGACGTAGGAGGGGCGCACGAGCACCGGGTAGCCGATGTCCTCGGCGATGGCCCGCGCCTCCTCCACGGTGACGGCGGTGCCGTGCTTGGGAGCGGGCAGCCCGGCCTCGGCCAGCACCCGCCCGAAGGCGCCGCGCTCCTCCGCGAGGTGGATCGACTCGGGGCTGGTGCCGACGACCGGCACCCCCGCGTCCTTCAGCGACTGGGCGAGGCCCAGCGGCGTCTGCCCGCCGAGCTGGACGATCACCCCGGCGACCGGCCCGGTCGACTGCTCGGCGTGCACGACCTCGAGGACGTCCTCCAGGGTGAGCGGCTCGAAGTACAGCCGGTCGGAGGTGTCGTAGTCCGTGGAGACCGTCTCCGGGTTGCAGTTGACCATCACGGTCTCGTACCCGGCCGCCGACAGTTCGAACGAGGCGTGCACGCAGGCGTAGTCGAACTCGATGCCCTGCCCGATGCGGTTCGGCCCGCTGCCGAGGATGATCACCTTGGGCCGGTCGCCGTACGGGACCTCGGTCTCCTCGTCGTAGGTCGAGTAGAGGTACGGCGTCCTGGCGGCGAACTCGGCGGCGCACGTGTCCACGGTGTTGTAGACCGGCCGCACGCCGAGCCCGTGGCGCAGCTCCCTGACCTCGGGCTCGGGGAAGCCGCGGATCTCGGCGATCTGCGCGTCGCTGAACCCGTGCCGCTTGGCGCGGGCCAGCGCCCCAGCCGTCAGCTCACCCTCGCCCAGCGCCCGGGCCTCCTCGTCGATGAGCTGGAGCTGGTCGAGGAACCACGGGTCGATGCTCGTGGCGGCGTACAGCTCCTCGATCGTGGCCCCGGCCCTGATGGCCTGCTGCATCGTGCGCAGCCGCCCGTCGTGCGGGGTGCGGGAGGCGTCGAGAAGCGCCTCCTTGTCCCCGGGGTCCCCCGCCCAGCTGAAGGACGATCCCTTCTTCTCCAGCGATCTCAGGGCCTTCTGGAGGGCTTCGGGGAAGGACCTGCCGATGGCCATGGCCTCGCCGACGGACTTCATGTGGGTGGTGAGGGTCTGGTCGGCCCCGGCGAACTTCTCGAAGGCGAAGCGCGGCACCTTGACCACGATGTAGTCGAGCGACGGCTCGAACGACGCCGGGGTCTCGCGGGTGATGTCGTTCGGGATCTGGTCGAGCGTGTAGCCGACGGCGAGCTTGGCCGCGATCTTGGCGATCGGGAAGCCGGTGGCCTTGGAGGCCAGCGCGCTCGACCGCGACACGCGCGGGTTCATCTCGATGACGATCATGCGCCCGGTGCGCGGGTCGACCGCGAACTGGATGTTGCAGCCGCCGGTGTCGACCCCGACCTCGCGGATGACCGCGATCGCGACGTCGCGCATGTTCTGGTACTCGCGGTCGGTCAGCGTCAGGGCCGGGGCCACGGTCACGCTGTCGCCGGTGTGCACGCCCATCGGGTCGATGTTCTCGATGGAGCAGACGATGACGACGTTGTCGGCCCGGTCGCGCATGACCTCCAGCTCGTACTCCTTCCAGCCGAGGATCGACTCCTCGAGGAGCACCTCGGTGGTCGGCGAGGCGTCGAGCCCGGCGCCGGCGATGCGGCGCAGGTCGTTATCGTCGTAGGCGAACCCGGAGCCGGCGCCGCCCATGGTGAAGCTCGGCCGCACGACCACCGGGTAGCCGAGGCCCGCCGCGGCGGCGAGGCACTCCTCCAGCGAGTGGCAGATCGCCGACCTGGCCGACTCGGCGTTGAGGCCGTACTCCGAGGCCACCTTGGCGACGATCTGCTTGAACAGCTGGCGGTTCTCGCCCGCCTGGATCGCGTCGATGTCCGCGCCGATGAGCTCGACGCCGTAGCGCTCCAGCACTCCGGCCTCGTGCAGGGCGACCGCCGCGTTGAGCGCCGTCTGGCCGCCGAGGGTGGGGAGCAGGGCGTCGGGCCGCTCCTTGGCGATGATCTGCTCGACGATCTCGGGCGTGATCGGCTCGACGTACGTCGCGTCGGCGAACTCCGGGTCGGTCATGATCGTCGCCGGGTTGCTGTTGACCAGGATGACCCGGTAGCCCTCGGCGCGCAGCACCCTGCACGCCTGGGTGCCCGAGTAGTCGAACTCGCACGCCTGCCCGATCACGATCGGCCCGGAGCCGATGACCATGATCGAGCTGATGTCAGTGCGCTTAGACACTCTCGCCCTCCGCCTTCACCGTCGTGCCCGGGCGCGCCATCAGGGCGCAGAACTCGTCGAACAGGCCCGCGGCGTCGTGCGGCCCCGCGGCGGCCTCGGGGTGGTACTGCACGCTGAACGCCGGATAGTCCAGCAGGCGCAGCCCCTCCACGCAGTCGTCGTTAAGGTTCACGTGGCTGACCTCCGCGCGGCCGTACGGCGTGTCGAACGGGCCGTCCAGGGGCGCCCGCACGGCGAAGCCGTGGTTGTGGGCGGAGATGTCCACCTTGCCGGTGCGCCGGTCCTGCACGGGCTGGTTGACGCCCCGGTGGCCGTACCGCAGCTTGTACGTGCCGAGCCCGAGCGCGCGGCCGAGGATCTGGTTGCCGAAGCAGATGCCGAAGACCGGCCTGCCCGCGTCCAGCACGCCCGTGAGCGCCTCGACGGCGTAGTCGGCGGTCGCCGGGTCGCCCGGGCCGTTCGAGAGGAACACCCCGTCCGGGTCCAGGGCGAGGATGTCGGCGGCGGTCGCGCCCGCGGGGAGCACGTGGACCTCGCACCCCCGCTCGGCCATGCGGTACGGCGTCATCGCCTTGATGCCGAGGTCGACCGCCGCGACCGTGAACCGCTTGCGCCCGTGCGCGGGGACGATGTACGGCTCGGCCGTGGAGACCTCCTTGGCGAGGTCGGCGCCCACCATCGAGGGGCTGTGCCGCACCTTCTCGGCCAGCTCCTCCACCGGGACCGTGGGAGAGGTGAAGACCCCGGCGCGCATGGCGCCGCGCTCGCGCAGGTGGCGGGTGAGCGCCCGGGTGCCCGGCATGGCGATGCCCACCACGCCCTGCGTCCGAAGCTCCTCGTCCAGCGTGCGGCGGGAGCGCCAGTTCGAGGCGACCCGCGCGGGCTCGCGCACGACGTACCCGGCGACCCAGATGCGGGACGACTCGGGGTCCTCGTCGTTGACGCCGGTGTTGCCGATGTGCGGCGCGGTCATCGCCACGATCTGCCGGTGGTAGGAGGGGTCGGTGAGGGTCTCCTGGTAGCCGGTCATGCCGGTGGAGAACACCATCTCGCCGAACGTCTCGCCCTCGGCGCCGTACGGCGTGCCGTGGAAGGCCCGGCCGTCTTCCAGGACGAGGACCGCTGTGCCCGTGGTCGCGCGCGTCACGTGAGCTTCCCTTCGAGAACGGTGGGACGACCGCGCAGGAAGGTCGCGACGACCCTGCCCGGCAGCGTCATGCCCTGGTAGGGCGTGTTGCGGCTCTTGGAGGCGAACCCGCCGGGGTCGACCGCCCAGCGTACGGAGGGGTCGACCAGGGTGAGGTTCGCGGGGGCGTCCGCCTGGAGCGGGCCTCCGTGGCCGGACAGCCGCCCGATGCGGGCGGGCCGGGCGGACATGCGGTCGGCGACGCCCGCCCAGTCGAGCAGGCCGGTCTCGACCATGGCCTCCTGGACCACCGACAGGGCGGTCTCCAGGCCGATCATGCCCATGGCCGCCGCCGGCCACTCGGTCTCCTTGTCCTCGACCGGGTGCGGCGCGTGGTCGGTGGCCACGCAGTCGATCGTGCCGTCGGCGAGGGCCTCGCGCAGCGCCCGCACGTCGGTCTCGGTGCGCAGCGGCGGGTTGACCTTGTAGATCGGGTTGTACGCGCCCGCGGGCGAGGTCTCGGCGCAGGTGTCGGTGAGCAGCAGGTGGTGCGGGGTCACCTCGGCGGTGACGTCCCAGCCCTTCGACTTCGCCCAGCGGATGATCTCCACGGACCCCGCCGTGGAGACGTGGCAGATGTGCAGCCGGGAGCCGACGTGCGCGGCCAGCAGGCAGTCGCGCGCGATGATCGCCTCCTCGGCGACGGCCGGCCAGCCGGTCAGCCCGAGGCGGCCGGACACCGAGCCCTCGTTCATCTGCGCGCCCTCGGTCAGGCGCGGCTCCTGCGCGTGCTGGGCCACCACCCCGTCGAACGCCTTGACGTACTCCAGGGCGCGGCGCATCAGGACGGCGTCGGAGACGCACACCCCGTCGTCGGAGAAGACCCGCACCCGGGCGGCGCTGTCGGCCATCGCGCCGAGCTCGGCGAGCTGCCTGCCCAGAAGGCCCGCCGTGACCGCGCCCACCGGCTGGACGTCGCAGTGCCCGGCCTCCTGGCCGAGCCGCCAGACCTGCTCGACGACTCCCGCGGTGTCGGCGACCGGCGAGGTATTGGCCATGGCGTGGACGGCGGTGAACCCGCCGAGCGCCGCCGCCGCGGTGCCGGACTGGACGGTCTCGGCGTCCTCCCTGCCGGGCTCGCGCAGGTGGGTGTGCAGGTCGACCAGGCCGGGCAGCGCGATCAGCCCGCCGGCGTCGACGTGCTCGACACCGGTGCCGTCGATCTCGCCGGGGGCGCCGATCTCGGCGATGTACCCGTCCTTGATGAGGATGTCCCGCGGCTCGCCGCCGAGGACGCGGGCGGCTTTGACGAGGTAGCTCACTGGTTTCCCCCGATCGCGGGCTCTGAGCCGGACAGAAGCAGGTAGAGGACGGCCATGCGCACGGTCACGCCGTTGGTGACCTGCTCGACGATGGTCGAGCGCCCGGAGTCCGCGACCTCGGCGGCGATCTCCATGCCGCGGTTCATCGGCCCGGGGTGCATCACGATCGCGCCGTCGGGCATCCTGCCGAGCCGCTCGGGGTCGAGGCCGTACCGGCGGCTGTACTCGCGGGCGGAGGGGAAGTACGAGGCGTTCATCCGCTCGTGCTGGACGCGCAGCATCATGACCACGTCCGACTTCGGGAGCACGGCGTCGAAGTCGTAGGAGACCTCGCACGGCCAGTCGCCCATCGCCACCGGCAGCAGCGTCGGCGGCGCGACGAGCGTCACCTCGGCGCCGAGGGTGTGCAGCAGGTGGACGTTCGAGCGGGCGACCCTGCTGTGCAGCACGTCGCCGACGATCGTCACCCGGCGGCCGTCGAGCTCGCCGAGCCTGCGGCGCATGGTGAAGGCGTCGAGCAGCGCCTGCGTCGGGTGCTCGTGGGTGCCGTCCCCGGCGTTGACCACGCTGCCGTCGACCCAGTTGGCCAGGCGGTGCGGGGCCCCGGAGGCGCCGTGGCGGATGACCACGGCGTCGGCGCCCATCGCCTGGAGGGTGAGCGCCGTGTCCTTGAGGCTCTCCCCCTTGGACACGCTCGACCCCTTGGCCGAGAAGTTGATCACATCGGCGGACAGCCGCTTGGCGGCGGCCTCGAAGGAGATGCGGGTGCGGGTGGAGTCCTCGAAGAAGAGGTTCACCACCGTGCGCCCGCGCAGGGTCGGCAGCTTCTTGATGGAACGGTCCGAGACCTGCGACAGCTGCTCGGCGGTGTCGAGGATCAGCAGCGCGTCGTCGCGCGACAGGTCGGCCGTGGACAGCAGGTGGCGGTTCATCGCTGGCCTCCCCGCAGCAGGACCGCGTCACGCTGGTCGGTCTCCGCCAGGCACACCCGTACGGTCTCGGCCCTGGAGGTCGGGAGGTTCTTGCCGACGTAGTCGGCGCGGATCGGCAGCTCACGGTGGCCGCGGTCGACCAGCACGGCGAGCCGTACGGCCGTGGGGCGGCCGAGGTCGTTGAGCGCGTCGAGCGCGGCGCGGACCGTGCGGCCGGAGTAGAGGACGTCGTCGACCAGGACGACGATGCGGCCGTCCACGCCGTCCTCGGGGAGCTCGGTGCGGCCGAGGGCACGGGCCGGCTTCAGCCTCAGGTCGTCGCGGTACATCGTCACGTCGAGGGAGCCGGAGGCCACGGGACGGCCCTCGACCTGCTCGATGCGGTCGGCGAGCCTGCGGGCCAGGAAGGTGCCGCGGGTCGGGATGCCGAGGAGCAGGAGCTTCTCGGGGCCCTTAGCGCGTTCGAGGATCTCGTGGGCGATGCGGGTGAGGGCCCGGTTGAT
Organism: Sphaerisporangium viridialbum; assembly: GCF_049674955.1. Taxonomy (GTDB): domain Bacteria; phylum Actinomycetota; class Actinomycetes; order Streptosporangiales; family Streptosporangiaceae; genus Sphaerisporangium; species Sphaerisporangium viridialbum. The sequence goes on from NZ_CP187232.1 coordinate 6,895,757, forward strand.
GTCCGGGGCCTCCAGCACCGCGCGCTCACCGTCGTGCGGCCGCTGGCCGTCACGCACCTGGTCGCCGTCGGGCCGTGGGTCATCGTCGCGCGCCTGATTTCGGGCGACGTTCATGAGGGTCACCACCTTTCCCGCCTCACAGGACGGGTCTTAAAGGAACTGGCTCGCCCACGTTATCAGCCTTGCAGGAAACCTCCCGAACCGGTTCGGCCTTCCCAACCTGGGCAGATGCCCGTATGCCGGCCCCACTCGCCGGGTCTCCGGGCCGCGCCCGCCACGCCGAAGCCGTACGGAACCTGTGCCGTCCCCGTACGGAAGGAGCGTGAGCGGCGCTTGTGACCGAGCAGATCAGGGCTGGACCGGACAGGATTCGGCATCTTTTTTCCAATCAGCTTGACCAAACTCGTCCACACCTTTACCGTCACTGTCCGTAACCACACCTCGCGACGTTCTCGGGTAAACCACGACGCGTCGGTCACCGATGGTGCCTCCCCGGGTGCCACCCGATCGCCGTGGCATTCGTCGCAAGGCGCACAATAAGTGAGAACGTTCATAGAAAGCCGGGGGGCCAAACGATGCCGTCTGACTACGCCAAGTCGCTGGGCGCACGACTCCGCGCCATCCGCACCCAGCAGGGACTATCACTGCATGGAGTCGAAGAGAAGTCTCGGGGCAGGTGGAAGGCCGTCGTCGTGGGCTCCTACGAGCGTGGCGACCGTGCCGTGACCGTGCAGAAGCTCGCGGAGTTGGCAGATTTCTACGGGGTGCCGGTCTCGGAGCTGCTGCCTGGCGGCTCGGCGCCGAGCCCGCTCGGCCCCACGCCGAAGCTCGTGATCGACCTTGAGCGCCTTGCCCAGTTGCCCAAGGAGAAGGCCGGGGCCCTCGCCCGTTACGCGGCCACGATCCAGAGCCAGCGTGGTGACTACAACGGCAAGGTGCTGTCGATCCGCCAGGAGGACCTCCGCTCTCTGGCGGTCATCTATGACAAGTCCCCCACCGAGCTGACAGAAGAGCTCATCAACTGGGGTGTGCTCGACGCCGAGGCCCGCCGCGCCGTCGAGTCGTTCTAGCCGCTTCTCCGCGACCTCGGAGACGCGCGCACCCGTGACCTCGGAGACGCGCGCGCCCGTGACTCTCGCGACCTGACCGCCGGGCGGGCTTTCAGTGCCCGCCCGGCGGATCGGTCCTCGCAGGACGGTCCATCCGGGGCGATGGTCCGTTAAGCTGTCGCCAGCAGTCCCGACGCGTCCGTCACGGGCACGTCACAGGGCACGTGAGGGGCACGTCACAAGCACGGCACGGTGCCACCGGCTCGCACCACGGGGATGGGCGAGCGGGCGGACCGTTCGGTGCGGGCGACGGCCACGCTCGGGGTCCACCCTGCGATCCCCCGCGGGGGCGAGGCCGCCGCAGAGGAAACGCGGCAGCGCCCCGATCTTCCGGCATGTGCCCGATCTTCAGGCATGCGCGGGTTTGCCGACATGCATGGATCTTTAGGCATGCACCGATTTGCTGCCATGTGCCCGATCTTCCGGCACGCACCGGATTTGTCGGCATGTCCCGACGTCGGGACGCCCGGCGTACGCGTCGCGGCTGTGGGGCCGTCAAGCGGTGACCTTGGAAGCGGGACCGGCGACCGGGGAAACGGCACGGACGGGCCGTGCGAGCGGAACCCCGCCGGATCACCCTGCCAAGGGGGCCCTCACCGGAAGGGTGGACTGGCCGGGGACACCCAGGATGCCCTCGACGACGCCCACGAAGGTGTCGGCCTCGGCGATCAGCTCGTCGGCGTCTCGCGCCGACACCACGCGCACCATGCCGGCCTCGGCCGAGGCACGCTTGGTGGCGCTCACCGCGAAGTAGGCCGCCCACTGCGCGAGCCTGGGCTCGGCCTCGGGCAGCAGCTCCCACGCGCTGCGGAGCCGCCGCCTGCGGCCGTCCATCGGCCGGGGCAGGGCCGCGAGGATCGCGGCCGCCGCACGCAGCGCGGCGAGATGAGCCGAGACGTAACGCTCGGCGGGGGTGTGGGCCGCCGACGCGTCGGCGAGGCAGGAATGCGCGTCGGCAAGGTGCGCGCGCACGGTCTGTGAAATCCGGGGGCCTTCTCCGGACTCTCGAGTCATGACACCCTCCTTGGGGTCGTGGCCCCGGCGGTGACCGCCGGTGATATCACAGTCGCAGACACCACCGACAATTTCGGTGGTCCGCTGGTCGTGGTCACTCGGCCGGCTCGTACCTCGCTCCCCCGCCCCGGTCACCCTCTGATGTCCGGCGGCGTCACCCTCTGGTGCCCGGCGGCGTCACGCTCGGGGGCTGTGCGCTCCCGATGCCGTGGCCTTCCGGCCCGGTGGCTCCTGGTTGGCTCTCGGTGGCTGTAAGTGGCTCGGTGGTGCCGCTCTGTCGGGCCGGACGAGGAGCTTCCCCTCTCCCCGTCCGGCCATCGTGCGCGTGGCGAGGCCGTCGCCGACGACGCTCTCCCGCCGTGTGGTGAGGGTGGGCCGCGAGTCCCACCCTCACCGTGTCGAACATAAATTCGATGACGCGCGATGTCAAGCATGAAGCGAACAAAGGTTCGATCGCCTGTGACACCCTGGGGACGTCCGCGAGCCCACCGGGGGCCACGCGACGGCCGTGTACGCCGAGAGACACGCCGCGCGTCCGTACCTGAGCGCGGCCTAGAGAGCGGCGGTGAGCCGGGCCTCGATGGCGGGGCCCTCCCGCAGGATCCAGGCCTCGGCCCGGGGCAGCCGGTGCTGCACGCCCTCGTCCCACATTCGCCTGAACGCCGGGTCGACCTCGGCGGCGGCGCGCATGTTGACGTGGAACCGGTGGATCATGCGCGTGGCCGAGGGCACCAGAGCGCGGCGCTGGCCGGCCGTCATGCCGTAGGCGCCGGCGAAGACCGTGACCCGGCGCGGGATGTCGAGGCCCGCGAACGCCGGGGACCTGTCCTCCGGATCCAGCAGCGGCGCCCAGTAGTACAGGGCGTTGGCGAGGTCGTCGACCTTGGACGTCGGCTTGGCGAGATCGAAGTCGATGAGCGCGGCGGGCAGTCCGTCGCGGAAGACGACGTTGCCGGGGCAGTAGTCGCGGTGGCCGACCACGAGGGGCTCGCCATCGGAGGTCGAACCGGTGACCGGTGCCCCGGGAATGCCTCCCCAGACCGCGTCCTGAGGCGGGGCCCAGCCCTGGGCGGCGTCATGGAGCCCCCGGATGAGCCGCGCGAGCCCCACCAGGACCTCCTCCCCCGCCGTCTCGGGCGGCAGCGGCTCTCGCGGCACGTCGCCCGGGACGAAGGAGAGCACCTCCCTGCCCTGGTCGTCGATGCCGAGGGGGATCGGGGCGTGCGGGAATCCGACGGCGTGCAGGTGCGCCAGGTAGGACTGCACCGTCATCGTGAAGGGCCTGACCGGGCGGCGCACGGTGTCGCCCGCGCGCGTGATCCCCTGGGTGACGCCGTCTCCCACCAGGGGAACCTCGGCGGGCGGGGCGGTGTCAGGGTGCTGATAGGTCATCCGGGCTCCTCGGGGTCGCCGTCCCTGACATGGTCGCACCCCGGAGACCGGGTGAAGTGGCCGATGAGCGGGCCGAGCCGGGCTCGTGCGCGATGGGGTGACCGCCGGGAGACGGCGAGGGCCGAGGTCGTCGTGACGACCTCGGCCCTCGCGTGGCGCGACCGGGCTCAGCGCTGGAACCTGCCCCTGACGTGCACCGGGACCCCGGTGCCCAGCAGGGACGGCAGCACCTGGGCGACGTGCATCGGCAGCCGCACGCACCCGTGGGACGCCGGGGCGAGCGGCACCGACAGCGCCCCGTGCAGGGCGATGCCGCCGTTGAAGAAGATCGGGTTGTACAGCTGGCCGAGGTAGGACTTGTGCCAGCCTGACCGCCGCCAGGTGGTCTTGAAGTCACCCGTCGGGGTTCTCGCGTCGCCGCAGAACCTCTGCGTCTTGCCCTGCCAGGTGGCCGTCTCGCAGTAGGGGATGCCGCTCCCCGAGGAGATGTGGGTGACGAGCTTCACCTGCCCCGCCCGGTAGAGCACGGCGACCTGCTTGGTGAGGTTCACCTCCACCCGGTCGGGCTTGCCGGACGGGACGAGCACCTGCGGAGCCTTGGGAGCCTCAAGCGCCCGCCACGTGCGGCTGTTGATCGTGCTCGTCGGCGTGAGCCCCTGGACCTTCTGGAAGGCCCACACGGCGGACTGCGTGGTGCCGCCGTACTTGGAGTCGATCTTGCCGGGCATGTAGCCGAGCTCGCGAAGCCTTCCCTGGAGCTCTTTCACCGCGACGCCCTTGGCGCCGAACTTGAGAGTGCCGTGCGGCGCCACGAAAGGCTCGGCCGCGCGCACCAGGCCGACCGGCGTCACATGGATCGTGACCGCCGGAGTGGCCGCGCGACCGGGCGCCGGGGCACCCGCTAACGCCGCCGGCCCGGCCTGCTGGGCCCCCAGCCCGCAGCCCGAGACGAGCACGGCTCCCGCGGTCAGCACCACCGCGGCGGCGAGCCGCCTACCAACCCCCATGTCAAAACTTCCCTTCGGACACACCACGATCGTTTGTCCGGACACTAGCGCAACGGTCACGCCACACCCCGTAGAGTCACGGAGATGTAATCAATCGCCCACGTGGGTCAAGGTGTTTAGAGTGTCCGCGTGCCAGAAAAGCCGCATCCAAGCGTGATCAAGGTCTCCGACGCCCTCCGCGAAGCCGGCGCGACCGGCGAGGTGGTCGTGCTCACCGACTCGGCCCCCACCGCGGCCTCGGCCGCCGCGCAGGTGGGCTGCGAGGTCGGCGCCATCGCCAACAGCCTGATCTTCGACGCCGACGGCGAGCCGCTGCTGGTGCTCACCAGCGGCGCCCACCGGGTCGACACCGGCCTGGTCGCGAGGCTCGTCGGCGTCTCGAAGGTCAAGCGGGCGACTCCGGAGTTCGTGAAGGCCGCGACCGGGCAGACGATCGGCGGCGTCGCCCCGGTCGGCCATCCCGCGCCCATCCGCACGCTGGTGGACACCTGGCTGGGCAAGCACGACGTCGTGTGGGCCGCGGCCGGCCACTCGCACACCGTCTTCCCGACGACCTTCGACGAGCTGGTCCGCATCACCGGCGGCACTCCGGTGGAGGTGGAGTAGACGGTAAATGCCGGGAAAAGTGCACGATGATGGCACTCGTCGGGTTCGACCACCGGATGATCGCCGCCCTGCTAGTGTGCGATGAGTGATCGAACTGCGACGCGCCGGTCCCGAGGCGTTCGTCTCCGCGCTGGACATCGTGATCGACATCTATACGGCCGCGATGCGCCCGCCGGCCGATCAGCTCTCAGGCCGCCAGGGCATCATGCGCAATCACGCGACATTTCCTGATTTCACCTGTCTGTTCGCCCTGACCACCGACGGCACCGCGGTCGGCTTCGGGTACGGCTTCCACGGCATGCCCGGCCAGTGGTGGCACGACGTCGTGCGCCGCGCGCTGGAGGAGCGCTCCGGCCCGCCCACCTCCGCCGGTTGGTTCGGAAACGCCTTCGAGATCGCCGAGATCCACGTGCACCCCGGCTACCAGGGCAAGGGCATCGGCCGCCGGCTGGTGCAGGGCCTGTGCGAGGGCAGGCCCGAGAGCACCGCCGTGCTGTCCACCCACGACCAGCCCACGGCCGCGCGCCATCTGTACCGCAGGCTCGGGTTCGTCGACCTCATGAGCATGTTCGTGTTCCCCGGCGGCTACGAGCACTACGCGATCGTCGGCACCATGCTCCCCATGCGCCCCCTCACCTAGGGCGGCGCCCGCGACCCGCGACCGCGGGGTCCCGGGTACGGGACGGTGCCCGCCCCCGGGGACGGGCTAGCCGGCGGGGACGGGCGCGGGGGCCGGAGTGGGCACCAGGGCCTGGTAGACCTCGCGGGTGGCGCTCGACCTGTTGAAGGTGATGAAGTGGATGCCGGGGGCCCCCTCGTCGAGCAGGGTCTGGCACAGCTCGGCGGCGTGCTCGATGCCGAGCCGGCGCACCGCGGCCGGGTCGTCGGCGACCGCCGCGAAGCGCTCGGCCACCTCAGGCGGGAAGGGGGCGCCAGAGAGCTGCTCGGACCGCGCGATCGTGCTCATCTGGGTCACCGGCATGATGCCGGGGATGATGGGCGTGTCGCAGCCCTTTGCCGCCACCCGGTCGCGCAGCCGGAGGTACTCGTCGGCCTTGAAGAACATCTGCGTGATGGCGTAGTCGGCGCCGGCCCGGCACTTGCGCACGAAGTAGTCGGTGTCGGACTCGATCGACGGCGACCTCGGATGGCGGTAGGGGAAGGCCGCCACCCCCACGCAGAAGTCGCCCGCCTGCCGGATGAGGCGCACCAGATCTTCGGCGTACAGCACGCCCTCGGGGTGCTTGATCCACTCGGCCAGCGGGTCGCTGCCGCGCGGGTCTCCGCGCACGGCGAGGATGTTGCGCACGCCCGCCCCGGCGAACCTGCCGACCAGGTGACGCAGCTCGCGGATCGAGTGGTCGACGGCGGTGAAGTGGGCGACCGGCGTGAGCGTCGTCTCGTGGGCGAGCCGCTCGACGATCTCGACCGTACGGTCCCTGGTGGAGCCTCCCGCGCCGTAGGTCACGGAGACGAACGTGGGGCGCAGCGCCTCCAGCTCGCGGATCGCGCGCCACAGCTGCCGCTCACCCTCGTCGGTCTTGGGCGGCATGAACTCGAAGGAGAACGAGCGCCCCCCGGAGGCGAGGAGTTCGCGGACGGTGGGAACCCGGTCGGGCAAGTATGAAGGACGACCCAGAGCCATGGCTCCAAGGCTACAGGTCCGGCCCGCCGCGCACCGCTGGTGAACGTGCGCTCCTGTCCCGGCGTCGCACAGCGGCCACCAGGGACGACCGACATCCTGTGCGACGCCTCGCCGGGCTCCGCAAGCGCGCGAGCTGGCCGCTCTCGCCTCGCGTCCACGCTCTCCCCCTCCCCATGACGTAGGTCACACAGGGGACGGGGAATCGGGGCGCTGTCGTGCGGCCGTTAATCTCAGAGCATGACCACTTCCTTCGCCCTGTCGGACGCCTTCCGCTCCGAGGTGGACCGCCGCCTCCGGATGTTCGTCGACCGGCAGCGTCCCTTGGTCAGCGGCCCCGAGCTGAGTCCTCTGATGACGACCGCGGAGGACTTCCTGTCGGGGGGCAAGCGCCTGCGTCCCGCCTTCTGCTACTGGGGCTGGCGCGGCGCGGGCGGCGAGGAGAACCCGGCGATCTATACCGCCGCGGCGTCGCTTGAGCTGCTCCAGGCCAGCGCGTTGATCCACGACGACGTGATGGACGCCAGCGACCTGCGCCGCGGCAAGCCCTCGGCGCACCGGCGGTTCCAGGCGATGCACGAGGAGTCGGGCTGGCGGGGGTCGGCGGTCCAGTTCGGCGAGGGGGCGGCGGTGCTCCTGGGCAGCCTGCTGCTGGTCTGGTCGAGCGAGATGTGGCGTACGAGCGGCCTGCCCGCCGAGGCGCTCGCCGCCGCCGAGCCGGTGCACGACCTCATGCGCACGGAGCTGATGTGCGGGCAGTACCTCGACCTGCTGGAGCAGGCGCACGGGGACAACACCTTCGACAGCGCGCTCAGGGTGGCCCTGCACAAGAGCGGCAAGTACTCGGTGGAGCAGCCCCTGCGCCTCGGCCTGCTGCTCGCCGCGCGCGGCGAGCAGCCGTGGCTCGACCGGCTGTGCGTGGAGTACGGCCAGAAGGTCGGCATCGCGTTCCAGCTCCGCGACGACGTCCTCGGCGTGTTCGGCGACCCGGCCGAGACCGGCAAGCCCGCGGGCGACGACCTGCGCGAGGGCAAGCGCACGATGCTGATCGCCCGCACGCTCTCGGCCGCCTCGGACGGGCAGGCCGCCGAGGTGCGGCGGCTGCTCGGGGACCCCGGGCTGGACCCGGGCGGCGTCGAGCGGCTTCGCGAGATCATCGAGGAGACCGGCGCGCTGACGGCGAGCGAGGAGATGATCAAGCGCTACCTCGACGACGCGCTGAGCTCGCTGGAGCGCGCGCCGATCGAGGAGGAGGCCAGGCAGGCCCTCGCCGAGCTGGCGGTGGCCGCCACCGCACGCCGGAGCTGAGCCGGCGGGGGCACGTCCTCCCAGGACGCATCCCACGGCCGCCTACGACGACAGGCGCATCGCACACCCCGACACCCCGGACACCCGGACACCCGGACACCCCACGCTCCCTCTCCGGGAGGTGGGGCCGGGTCAGGCCGTCGCGAGGCGGCGGGCGAACTCGGCGGCGGCGGCGCCCGGGTCGTCGGCCTCGGTGATCGCCCGCACGACCACGACGCGCGTCACGCCGTAGGACATGACCTCGTCCAGCGTGGTGAGGTCGATGCCGCCGATGCCGAACCACGGCCGGTCGGTGCCGAGTGCCGCGGCGTGCTTCAGCAGGCCGGGCCCCGGCGCGGAGCGCCCGGGCTTGGTCGGCGTGGGCCAGATCGGCCCGCAGCAGAAGTAGTCGACACCCTCCTCGGCCGCCGCCGTGGACGCCTCCGCGTCGCTGTGGGTGGACCGCCCGATCAGGATGTCCGGCCCCAGCATCTCGCGCGCCACGGCAACGGGCAGGTCGTCCTGCCCGAGGTGCAGCACGTCGGGGCGCGCGGCGTAGGCGATGTCGGCCCTGTCGTTGACCGCGAGCAGGGCCCCGTGCCGGTCGCAGGCCGCGCGGAACACCTCAAGGAGCGCGAGCTCCTCGCGGGCCTCCAGGCCCTTCTCACGCAGCTGGACGATGTCCACGCCGCCCGCGAGGACGGCGTCGAGGAACCGTTCGAGATCGCCCTGGCGCCGGCGCCCGTCGGTGCAGAGGTAGAGCCTGGCGTCAGAAACCGAGCGCCTGGGCACGCCTCTTCACCTCGGTGTGGCGGCCCGCGACGATGGCGTCGATGGGGGCCCCCGGCAGGGAGTCGTCGGCGGTGAACAGCCACCGCAGGGCCTCGACGTCGTCGTAGCCCGCGTCGGACAGGACCGTCAGCGTCCCTGGAAGGCCCTTCACCACGTCGTCTCCGGCGATGAAGGCCGCGGGGACCTCGGGCTCGGAGCCGCCCCGTCGGACACCGATGAGCCTTTTGTCCTTGAGAAGCTGCTTGGCCCGCCCGGCACTTAGCCCGAGCCGCCTGCCCACTTCCGTGAGGGGGAGCCACTCTCCCACCAACTGGTCGGTTTCCCGGTCGATCTGTGCAACAGAAAGCGTCACGGAACCACAACTACCACGTCGCGCCTCTTCTCAAACACCCCGCAGGGGGTCACAAGCAGTCACGCAAGGGTACCGAGGGGTCCATCGCGCGATCCACATCGAGCCTTTGCCCGCCCTCGACGATGCGGCGGCCCTGCACCAGGTCACGGGGACGGTCGACGGTAAGGATAGCGGCCAGCCGGTGGTCGTCGGTCAGCCAGCACGCCGCCCACTTGCGGTCGGCGCCGGGATCGCCGCGCAGGACCAGCCGGGCTCCCTCGTGGTTGCCGGCGTACTGCAGCATGCGGCCGAACTGCTCGGACCAGAAGTAGGGCACCGGGTCGTACACGGCGGTCTCGCCGAGGAGCGTGGCCACGGCGGTCTCCGGCGCGTTCAGCGCGGTGTCCCAGTGCTCGACCCGCATGCGGCGGCCGAAGCGCCGCGACCACCAGTTCGCGCAGTCGCCGACGGCCACCACGCCCTCCATCGAGGTGCGCAGGTGCTCGTCGACCACGACGCCGTTGTCGATCTCGAGGCCCGAGCCCGCGAGCCACCCGACGGTGGGACGCACGCCGACGCCGGTCACGACCACGTCGGCGGGGATCCACGAGCCGTCCATCATGGTCAGGCCGCCCGGGTCGACCGAGCCGACCATCGTGCCGAGCCTGAGGTCGATGCCCGCCTCGGCGTACCAGGGCACGGTGCGCGCGCCCACCTCGGTGCCGAGGGCCACGGCCAGCGGCGACTGGGCGGCCTCGACGACGGTCACCGCGCACCCGGCGCGGCGGGCCGCAGTGGCGACCTCCGCGCCGATCCAGCCCGCTCCGACGACCACCACGTGGGCCTTGGGCACCAGCAGGGCGCGCAGGGCGAGGGCGTCGTCGATGGTGCGGAGCACGTGCTGGGTGCCCTCGCCGCGCAGCCTGATGGGCGAGGCGCCGGTGGCGATGATCAGCCCGTCGTACTCCAGCTCGCCCTCTGTGGTCTCGAGCGCGCCCTCGCGCAGGCCCTTGGCCGCCACGCTGGTGCGCAGGTCGACGTCGAGGGCGCCGAGATCGGAGTCGACGACCGTGGAGTCCAGCTCGCCGAGCAGCACGGCCTTCGACAGGGGTGGACGATCATAGGGGCGATGGTTCTCGTCTCCGACCAGAGTGACGCGCCCTCGGTAACCGCGCGCCCGCAGCGCTTCGACACTCCGCACGCCGGCCAGCCCGGCTCCGACCACCACGACATGATTCACAACCTGACCCTAAGCGGCCAGCCGGGTAACTCGCCAACGGCGATTTGGTAACGAATTGGCTCACCATCGCACACGGGCAGTAATGAGAACACTCAAGCGGGTGCGCAAGTCGTATGGAGGCAGGAATAGGCTGGTGCCGTCAGCACGCGCGGGAGTCCGGCGAGACCGGGCTGAGAGGAGGGCTCACGGCCCTCGACCGCTAAAGACCTGATCCGGATCATGCCGGCGAAGGGAGCGGGACCTTTGGTGGACATGCCGAACATGCCCCATACGCACGCGGATGTGGTCGTCGTGGGCGGGGGCGTCGTCGGGCTCTCCGTCGCCTGGCGGGCCGCCCAGCGCGGTCACGCGGTCACCGTGGTCGACCCCGCGCCCGGGTCGGGCGCCTCGCACGCGGCGGCGGGCATGCTAGCCCCGGTGAGCGAGGTCACCTACACCGAGGAGCCCCTGCTGCGGCTGGGCCTGGCGTCCCTCGCCCTGTGGCCCGCCTTCGCCGCCGAGCTGTCCGGCGAGGCGGGCGTGGACCTCGACTACCGCGCCCATGGCACCCTGGACGTCGCCTTCGGCGCGGACGACCTCGCGGCGCTCGGCGAGCTGGCCGGTTTCATGGAGAAGCTCTCGCTCCCCGTGGAGCGCCTGACGGGACGCGAGTGCCGCCGCGCGGAGCCGATGCTCGCCCCCTCGGTCCGCGGCGGGGTCCTGGCGCCGGGGGACGCCTGGGTGGATCCGCGCCGCGTGACCGCCGCGCTGCTCGCCGCGCTGGCGCGCCGGGGGGTGAGCGTGGTGGGCGACCGCGTCACGGGCTTCGCCGTCGAGGGCGACGTGGTGCGCGGGGTACGGCTGGCGGGCGGCGGGGCGGTCGCCGCCGACCGGGTCGTGCTGGCCGCCGGGGCCTGGTCGGGCTCACTGGACGGCCTGCCTCCGGAGGTCCTCCCCCCGGTGCGCCCGGTCAAGGGCCAGATCATGCGGCTGCGCGGCGCTCCGGGGTTCCTCGGCCGCTGCGTGCGCGGGATGGTCCACGGGTCAAGCGCGTACATGGTGCCGCGCGGCGACGGGGAGATCGTGCTCGGCGCCACGCAGGAGGAGATGGGGTTCGACACCCGCGTGACCGCAGGGGCCCTGTGGGAGCTGCTGCGGGACGCGCGGGAGCTCGTACCGGGCGTCACCGAGCTGGAGGTGACCGGCATGTCCGCCGGCCTGCGTCCTGGCACCCCCGACAACCTCCCGGTCGTCGGGCGCACCGCGCTCGGGGGCCTTCTGATGGCCACCGGCCACCACCGCGGCGGTGTCCTGCTCTCCCCCCTGACGGCCGACCTGCTCACCGCCGAACTGGCCCTTGAACGCGACGAGGACGGCGCCCGCCGACCCGGCGGTGATCGGGCCGTACGGCCCGGCCCGGACACGGGCCAGGAAGGCCCGTCCCTCGCGGCGATCTGCTCGCCCCTGCGGTTCGCCGGGGCGCGGCACCACGACACCACCCACCCTCACCGATGGACGAAGGAGGAACGGGGCCCCTCCCCCGGCCACCGGCCGGGGTCTTCCGCCCCGGAAGCGCGATGAGAGTGACGATCAACGGCGCCCCCCACGACCTGCCCCCCGGCACCACGGTCGCCCAGGCCGTGCGGACGCTCACCCCGGCCGTCGCCGGGGTCGCGGTCGCGCTGAACGACGAGGTCGTGCGGCGGGGCGCGTGGCAGTCGACCCCGCTCGGCGAGAACGACCGCGTCGAGGTGCTCACGGCGGTGCAGGGTGGCTGACCGGGACGGGACGAACCCCGCCGGAGTCGCCGGCGAGCGGGACGCGGACCCCATGGACGACACGCTGATCCTCGGCGGCGAGAAGTTCGCCTCCCGCCTGATCATGGGGACCGGCGGCGCCCCTTCCCTGGAGGTGCTCGACCAGGCGCTGGCCGCGTCCGGCACCGAGATCACCACCGTGGCCATGCGGAGGCTGGACCCGGCCGCGCGGGGGTCGGTGCTCGACGTCCTGCGCGAGCGGGGCGTGCGGGTGCTGCCCAACACCGCCGGGTGCTTCACAGCGGGCGAGGCGGTGCTGACCGCGCGCCTGGCCCGCGAGGCGCTCGGCACCGACTGGGTGAAGCTGGAGGTGATCAACGACGAGCGCACCCTGCTGCCGGACCCGATCGAGACCTTCGACGCGGCCGAGCGGCTGGTGGCCGACGGGTTCGTGGTGCTGCCCTACATCGGGGACGACCCGGCGCTCGCGCGGCGGCTGGAGCAGGCGGGGTGCGCTGCCGTCATGCCCCTGGGCGCGCCCATCGGCTCGGGGCTCGGCATCCGCAACCCGCACAACATCGAGCTGATCGTGGAGGCGGCGGGCGTCCCCGTCATCCTGGACGCCGGCATCGGCACGGCGAGCGACGCGGCCCTGGCGATGGAGCTCGGTTGCGACGCGGTGCTGCTCGCCAGCGCGGTGACGCGGGCCCGCAGGCCGGGGCTGATGGCGGCGGCGATGCGCGACGCCGTCACGGCCGGCCGTAGGGCGCGCCTAGCGGGCCGGATACCCCGCCGCCGGTACGCTGAGGCGTCCTCGCCGGCCGTCGAACCGGTCGGCGGAGAGCCATGACCCCTTCCTGACGGGAAAACATGTCGGCATCGGTTTGGGATGTGCTTGCCCTCCCCCTGGCAAACCGCCCGTAAACTCACTCCCGTGGACACGACGGTTGCGGACCCCCTTGTAGGGCGGCTGCTGGACGGGCGCTATCGCGTTGAGTCCCGGATCGCCCGGGGTGGGATGGCGGCCGTCTATCTGGCCCTGGACATCCGGCTCGACCGCACGGTGGCTCTGAAGGTCATGCACCGCTCGCTGGCCGAGGATCCCGACTTCGTGCGGCGCTTCATCGGCGAGGCCAAGTCCGTGGCCAGCCTGTCGCACCCCAACGTGGTGCACGTGTTCGACCAGGGCACCGACGGCGACCACGTCTACCTCTCGATGGAGTACGTCCCGGGGCGCACCCTGCGCGACGTGCTCCGCGAGAGGAAGCGGCTGCCGGCCCGCGAGGCCCTGGAGATCATGATCCCGGTGCTGGCCGCCCTCGGCGCGGCCCACCAGGCGGGCATGGTGCACCGCGACGTCAAGCCCGAGAACGTCCTGCTGACCGACGACGGCCGGGTCAAGGTCGTCGACTTCGGGCTGGCGCGGGCCATCGAGGCGGGCAACCAGACCCGCACCGGCGTCATGATCGGCACCATCGCGTACATGTCGCCCGAGCAGGTCACCGCCGGGGTCGCCGACGCGCGCAGCGACGTCTACGCCGCCGGGGTGATGCTGTTCGAGCTGCTGACCGGGCACCAGCCCTACCAGGGCGACAACCCCATGTCGGTGGCCTACCGGCACGTCCACGACCGGGTGCCCGCGCCGTCGTCGCTGGCCGGGGACATCCCGCAGTTGCTCGACACGCTCGTGCTCTCGGCGACCGACCGCGACCAGAACCGCAGGCCCACCGACGCGACCGCGCTGCTCGTCGCGGCCGTGGACGCCCACCGCATGCTGCCGCGCGACATGGGGCCGCAGCGCCCGCCCACCGGCGCGCCGGCCCCCGGGCCGGTGGCCGCGCACCAGATGGGCGCCCCGCCCGCGAACCCGACCCTCATCCACTCGCGGACCGAGATGCTCACCGCCCCGGCGGTACGGGCGGCGGTGGAGAGCCCGAGGCGCCGGGGTTTCCGGCCCCACTGGTTCATCATCGTGCTGGTCGTCCTGATGATCGCGGCGATCGGCGGCACGGGCTGGTGGTTCTCCGAGGGCCGCTACACCAAGGTCCCCGACCTGGTCGGCCTGAACACCACGGTGGCCAAGCTGGAGGCCGAGAAGCAGGGCTTCGTGGTCAAGATCGGCACGCCCGAGCACGACAAGCAGGTGGCCGAGAACAAGGTCCTGCGCACCGACCCCGAGTCGGGCAAGGAAGTGATCGCGCAGTCCACGATCACGCTGATCCCCTCGGCGGGCCCGGTCAAGATCGCGGTGCCGAACGTCGTCAACCTCTCCGAGGCCGACGCCCGGGCCAAGATCTCCGAGGCGAGCCTCACCGCGGGCACGATCAGCCGGGTGCCGAGCGACACCGTGCAGCGCGGCCTGGTGCTGCGCACGAACCCGCAGGTCGGCACCAAGGTCAGGGAGGGCAGCCGGGTGCAGCTCGTGCTGAGCGCCGGGCAGCTCATGCCCGACGTCAGCGAGATGCAGTGCGACCAGGCTGAGGCGTTCCTGCGGCAGAAGGGGTACAACCCGACGATCGTCCAGCAGACCGACAACGCCCAGCCGGGCACGATCATCGCCCAGGACCCCGCCGCGCGGGCCGAGGTCACGGCGGGGCAGGGCGTGCAGCTCACCTGCTCGAAGGGTCCCGACACCGGCTTCCACTGGCCCTGGGAGAACCCCGACAACGTTCAGCCGGGCGAGGCCCTGGTCGCCATCCCCGACGTGCGGTTCAAGAACGTGGGCGACGCCACCCAGGAGCTCCGCGCGGCGGGCTTCAAGGTGCGGGTGCGCAAGATCGCGGGCGCGGGCTCGGTGGTCGCCGAGAACCCTCTGGGCCAGGCCCCGGCGGGCACCCGCATCACGATCTGGCACTGACCTCCCGAGCCCCGCCTACGGCTGCCGGGGAGTGCCGTGCAGGCGGAGGCGGCCCATCCCGCCGTCGGGGTAGATGTCGAGGCGCACGTGCGTCGCCACGCGGTCGCCGTCCAGGCGGAACCTGTGGCGGGTGTCCGGCTGGAGCCGGGTGCGGGGAAGCAGCTCGAACCACTCGGTGTCCTCCCCCGGCGAGCCGTCGCCGACGTCGGCGGCCGAAAGGGCGGCCGCGCCCGGGGCGTTGTACACCAGGTTGGTGGTGTCGAGCTCGGCGACGCGCACGACGCCCGGCACCGCCAGCCGTACGACCAGCCAGTCGTTGCCGCCGTCGCGGCGGCGGGCGGTCTCCCACCCCTCGGCCTGGTGCCGGGGCAGCCCGGGGGCTATGACGTTCGCGGGCGAGGAGTAGAACTCGTCCGAGCAGCCGGTGACCACCGCACCGTTCTCCAGGGCGGCGAGGTCGACGGTCATGCCCTCGTACATCGCGAGGTCGGGCACCACCTCGCCGTGGACGCGCAGCCGCGAGACCCCGCCGTCGGGGAAGATGTTCAGCCGCACGTGGGTGAACCTGCGGCCGTCGCCGACGGCGAACTCGTGCGCGGCGTCCCCGCCCAGGGGGCTCTTCGGCACGATCTCCACCCAGTCGGCCTCCTGGAGCTCGGCCACCGAGGGATAGCCGTCCACCTCGCACGCCTCGACGGAGGCGAAGGGCGGGTAGTTGCCGGTGAACCAGGCGGTGTCGACCACCACGCCCCTGACGACGCCGGGCATGCCGAGCCGCACGATCGCCCAGTCGTGGCCGGGCTCGCGGCGGCGCCGGGTCTCCCAGCCGTCGTAGACCTGACCCCTGGCGCCGAAGGTGCCGGGCTGGAACGCGGGCGCGCCGGGCCTGATCAGCGCCTGCCGCTCGGCGAAGGACTCGTCGCTGGCCGCCACGACGGACCCGCCGCAGGTGCGCAGGGCCAGGTCGGGCAGGCGCGTGACGTCACTCACCGGCACCTCCGGGGCCCACGGTGATCGGGTGGCCGTCTCCGGCAGGAAGGTCGCTCAAAGCAGCACTCCAAAGGGTGGGACGGTGTCGGTCACGGCCCTGCCGCGCAGCCAGGTGGCGCGTACCACCCCGGTCAGCGTGCGGCCGTGGTAGGGCGTCACCGGGTTGCGGTGGCGCAGGTCCGCCGCCTCGACGGTGAACTCGGCGGTGTCGTCGAAGGCCACCAGGTCGGCGTCCCCGCCGACGGCGATGCCGCCCTTGGCGGGCAGCCCGGCCAGCGCCGCGGGCGCCGCGGACATCCACTCGACGACGCGCGGCAGCTCGTACCCGCGCGACCTGGCCTCGGTCCACACGGCGGGCAGGCCGACCTGCAGAGAGGAGATCCCTCCCCAGGCGGCGGCGAAGTCGGGCACCTTCAGGTCGGGCGTGGAGGGGGAGTGGTCGGAGACGACGCAGCTCAGCACGCCGGCCGCCAGGCCCTGCCACAGCTCGTCGCGGTTGCCGCCGTCCCTGATCGGCGGGCAGCACTTGTACTCCGGGCCGCGCACCTGCTCGGCGGTCAGGGTGAGGTAGTGGGGGCAGGTCTCGGCGGTGATCCGCACCCCGTCGCGCCGGGCGGCGTCCAGCGGTTCGAGGCAGGAGGCCGAGGACACATGCAGGATGTGGACCCGCGCGCCGGTCTCGCGGGCCACGGCGATGACCCGCTCGACGGCCCGGCGCTCCGACTCCCCCGGCCGCGAGTCGAGAAACTGGGGATATGTCGGGCCGAGGGGTTCGGTGAGCAGCGCGGGATCCTCCGCGTGCACCACCATGAGCCCGTCGAAGGCCGCCACCTCGCGCAGCGCCGTACGCAGGCCTGCGGCGTCCAGCGGGGGGAACTCCTCCACGCCCGACGGCGACAGGAAGCACTTGAAGCCGTACACGCCCGCCTCGTGCAGCGCACGCAGCCCGGCGGCGTTGCCGGGGATCGCGCCGCCCCAGAAGCCCACGTCGACGGCGCACTGCCCGGCCGCCGCCGCCCGTTTGACCGCGAGGGCGTCCACGTCGACGGTCGGCGGCAGGGAGTTGAGCGGCATGTCGACGATCGTGGACACGCCCCCGGCCGCCGCCGCCCTGGTGGCGGTGGCGAACCCCTCCCACTCGGTGCGGCCCGGCTCGTTGACGTGCACATGGGTGTCGACCAGGCCGGGCAGCAGGCACACCTCGCCGAGGTCCACCTGCTCGGCCGCCGGCGCCGGGTCGTCGTAGGGCAGCAGGGCCGCGACCACGCCGTCCCGCACGGCCACCGCCAGCGGGCGCTCTCCGCCGGGCAGCACCGCCCGCCGCGACCGCACCACCAGGTCGAAGTCGCTCATGGTCCTCCGTCCGGCCGGCGGTCAGTCATGGGCGTGGACGGGAGCGTGAGGCAGCCATTCGGCGGCCAGCGTGGTGGCGAGCCGCTCCAGGAGCGGGCCCGCCTCTTCCATGCAGCGTCGCACGTCGTCCTCGATGTCGGTCAGCGCGAAGGCCGCCTGGATGCCCGCCGCGCGCAACCGCTCGTCGGTCAGCGCGCGCCGGCCGCACACGGCGACCACGGGCACCCCGGCCTCGGCGGCGGCCGACGCCACCCCGGCGGGGGCCTTGCCGCGCAGGGTCTGGTCGTCGAGCGAGCCCTCCCCCGTGATCACGAGCCGCGCGCCGGAGAGCCGCGCGGAGAAGCCGAGCAGGTCGAGCAGGAGGCCGATGCCGGGCCGGATCTCCGCGCCGAGGAACGCCATCGCCGCGAAGCCGACGCCGCCCGCCGCCCCCGCGCCCGGGGTGTCGCGCGCCCGTACGCCGAGCTCGCGCTCCGCGACCTCGGCCCAGCGGGCCAGGCCCTCCTCCAGCCTCGGCAGCTCGGCCGGCCCCGCCCCCTTCTGGGGGCCGTAGACCGCCGCCGCGCCCTCGGGGCCGAGCAGCGGGTTGTCCACGTCGCTGGCGACGACGAACGCCGTGCCGGCGGGCCGGGTGAACCCCGAGAGGTCCAGGGAGCTCAGGTCGGCAAGGGAGCCTCCCCCGGGCGGCAGGTCGCGGCCCCGGGCGTCCAGCAGGCGCACGCCGAGCGCGCGCATCATGCCGGAGCCTCCGTCGGTGCAGGCGCTGCCGCCGAGGCCGAGCACCACCTCCCGGGGGCTCTGGCGCAGGGCCGCCGCGATCAGGTCGCCGGTGCCGTCGCTGCCGGCCGCGAGGGGCGCGAGCCGCCCGCCGGGCAGCCGGTGCAGGCCGGACGCCTCGGCCAGCTCGACCACCGCCACGCCGTCCAGGAAGCCGTACGCCGCGCTCACGGGCTCGCCGGTCGGGCCGGAGACGACGGCCTCGGCCCGGTGGAACCCGCAGGCGACGGCCGCCTCCACGGTGCCGTCCCCGCCGTCGGCGACGGGCATGGTCACGACCGCGACGTCCGGCCTGGCGGCGCGCAGGCCCGCCGCCACGCTGCCCGCGACCTCGACGGCGCTGAGCGAGCCCTTGAACTTGTCCGGCGCGACCAGCACATGCCCTCGCGTCACGCGCGGACCTCCGGGCGGGAATGCCCTGACCTCACGGCCTCCGGACGCACCTGTACCGACCTCACGCACCGACCTCCTTGTTCACGCTGAATCCCTTGTCCGCGGCGAGCTTGGTCAGGCGGCGGTGGGCGTCGGCGCCGGCCCGTCCCGCGGCGTCGTGCGGCACGGTGCGCAGCTCGCCGTCCTCCACCACCGTCCGGCCGCCCACGAGCACGCGGGCCACGGGCGGCGTCGCGCCGAAGACCAGCGCGCACACCGGGTCCTCCACCGCCGCCGCGAAGCCGTCGACCCGCCACAGGACGATGTCGGCGAGCTTCCCCGGCTCCAGCGAGCCGATCTCGTCCTGCCGTCCGAGGCACCGGGCGCCGCCCAGGGTGCCGATCTCCAGCGCCTGGCGGGCGGTGAGCGCCGCCGGGCCGTACCTGGCGCGCTGGAACAGCAGGGCCTGCCGCATCTCGCCCGCGAGGGGCGTCAGCTCGCTGGAGGCGCTGCCGTCCACGCCGAGGCCGACGACGGCCCCGGCCCGCAGCATCTCGGACACGCGGGCGATGCCCGCCCCGAGACGGCCGTTGGAGCTCGGGCAGTGGGCAGAGCCGGTTCCCGTCTCGGCGAAGCGCCGGATGTCGCGGTCGTGGAGGTGGACGGCGTGGGCCACCCAGACGTCGGGGCCGAGCCAGCCGAGCTTCTCCATGTAGTCGACCGGGGTGCAGCCCATCTGCGCAAGGCAGTGCTCCTCCTCGTCGACCGTCTCGCACAGGTGGGTGTGGAGGCGCACGCCCTTGTCGCGGGCCAGCGCCGCCGCCTCGGTCATCAGCCCGGCGCTGACCGAGAACGGCGAGCACGGCGCGACGGCCACCTGGAGCATCGAGCCCGGAGAGGGGTCGTGGTAGGCGTCAACGGCCTCGGCCGTGGCGGCGAGGATCTCATCCAGCCCCTCGACCACCTCGTCGGGGGGCAGGCCGCCCTGGGAGACGCCACGGTCCATCGACCCCCGGCACGGGTGGAAGCGGAGCCCGAGGTCGCGGGCCGCCTCGATCTCGGCGGCGAACAGGTCGCCCCGGCCCTTGGGGAAGATGTAGTGATGGTCGGTGGTCGTCGTGCAGCCCGACAGCGCGAGCCAGCCGAGCCCGGCGGTCGCCGCCCCCTTCACGACCTCGGCGTCCATGGCCGCCCACACCTGGTAGAGCGCCGTGAGCCACTCGAACAGCGTGGCGTCCTGGGCGACCCCCTGGGAGGCCCACTGGTAGAGGTGGTGGTGGGTGTTGACCAGGCCAGGGGTGGCCAGGCAGCCGGTGCCGTCGACGCGGGTGGCGCCGGGGACGTCCGGGGCGGGGCCCGCGCCGAGCGCGGCGATGCGGCCGTCCTCGACGTGGATGTACCCCCGGCCGATCTCGGGCCCCACGACCGGGGCGATCGCGACGTTCTCGATGAGGGTGCCCACGGTCAGACCACCTCGGCCTTCCTGGCGGCGGCGAGCCGCACCGCGTCGAGGATCTTCTCGTAGCCGGTGCACCGGCACAGGTTGCCCGCGAGGGCCTCGCGGATCTCCGCGTCGCTGGGCCGGGCGTTGCGCTCGATCAGGTCGTGCGCCTGGACGAGCAGGCCAGGCGTGCAGAAGCCGCACTGCACGGCGCCGCACTCGACGAAGGCCTCCTGGATCGGGTCGAGCCGGTCGCCCTCGGCCAGCCCCTCGACCGTGCGCACCTGGCGCCCCTCGGCCTGCCCTGCCGCGACCAGGCACGAGCACACCGGCAGCCCGTCGAGGTAGACCGTGCAGGAGCCGCACTCGCCCTGCTCGCAGGCGTTCTTGGAGCCGGGGAGGCCGACCCGCTCCCGCAGGACGTAGAGCAGGCTCTCGCCCTCCCAGACGCCGTCGACCGCTTCCTGCCTGCCGTTGACGGTGAAGTTCACGCGCATGCCGCCACCTTCTCGCGGTAGTCGTTCCAGGCCCAGGTGAGCGTGCGCCGGGCCATCACCGCCACCGCGTGGCGGCGGTAGTCGGCCGTGCCCCGCACGTCGTCGATGGGTGAGGCCGCCTGGGCCGCCAGCTCGCCGAACCGCGCCAGCAGCGCGGCGTCGAGGGCGGCGGCCCCGGTCCAGTCGAGCTCGGCCGCGAGGAACTCCTCGGCGGCGACGGCCCGGCGCGGGGTCGGGGCGGCCGAGCCCACGCCGGTGCCCGCGCGGCGCTCCCCGGGGTGCAGCGCTATCGCGAAGGAGCACACGGCGATGACCATGGCGTTGCGGGTGCCGACCTTGGAGAAGTACTGCGGGCCCTCGGCGGGCGCCATCCAGAAGGCGCGGATCAGCTCGTCGGGCGCGAGCGCGCTGCGCTTGACCCCGAGGTAGAACTCGGCGGCCGGGATCATGCGAGTGCCCCGGGCGGCGGACTCGACCTCGATCACCGCGTCGCCGGCGAGCAGGGGCGGGTGGCTGTCGCCCGCCGGGGATGCGGCGCCGAGGTTGCCCCCGACCGACCCCCGGTTGCGGATCTGCGGGGAGCCGACCGTGCGGGAGGCCTGGGCCAGGCCGGGGAGCTTGTCCCCCAGCTCGGCGATGACCCGGGCGTACGGCACCCCGGCGCCGACGCGGAGCCGTCCGTCGGGCATGAGCCCCCAGTCGCCGAGGTCGGTGACCTGGTTCAGGTCCAGCAGCGCCACCGGGCGGCGCACGTCGAAGTTGATCTCCACCATCACGTCGGTGCCGCCCTGGATGGGCACCGCTTCGGGAACGGCCGCCTTGGCGGCCAGCGCCTCGCCCCAGGTGGTGGGTCGCAGGAATTCCATCGGCACTTCCTAGTCCCAGGCCGGGCCCGCGGCCGGCGCGTCGTCGTGGAGCACGGTGCCCTCGATCAGCCCGTACGGGCGGTCGGCGGCGAAGTAGACCTCGTTGTCGTTGTCCAGGCCGAAAGGAGCGAGGTCCACCAGGAAGTGGTGCTTGTTCGGCAGCTCCAGCCGTACCTCGCAGACCTCCTCGCGGGTGGCCAGCACGCGGCTGCCCATGGCGAAGAGCGTCTGCTGCAGGGACAGGCTGTGGGTGCCGGCGAACGCCTCCAGCAGGCACCTCCGTACTTCATCGTACGATTTCCCGAAATCGTACGAATCGGCGAGATCCGCGGGTGGCACCGCGTGGCGCCAGCGCGCGGTCACGGCGGTGGCGAGGACGCGGTCGGTGGCCGGCGGCAGCGTGGTGTACTCGTCCTGGATGAACCCGTGGAACTCCGAGCCCGTGGAGTTCAGCACGACCAGGTCGCGCAGGCCGGACACCACCGTGGAGGTGCCGTCCTGATCATGGTGGACGACGCACGTGCGCGTCTCGGTGGCCGACCGCACGAAGGAATGCGGCCCCCTGCGCTCCCAGGAGTACTCCTCCACCTCCACGCGGGCGTGGTGGATCGTGGGCTGCGAGCCGACGAAGTGCCGGGCGAGCAGGAGGGCGAACTCCTCGATCTGCCCGATGCCGTGCCTCTTGGCGAAGGCGTAGACGGTGTTCTTCTGCGAGTCGGTCGGCAGCACCGCGGCGTTGCCGCCGTTCCTGTGCACGTCCTCCATGTCGCCGGCGAGCGAGATGGAGACGTTGCAGTCCTTGAGGTGGTGGACCTCGCCGTCGCGGGTGACGCGGACGACGCGGGTCTCCGCCTTGCCGTAGCGGTTGGGTCCGAGGACGACGGTCATCGCTAGCTCCCTCGGTACGTCGAGTAGGCGAACGGGCTCAGCAGCAGGGGCACGTGGTAGTGCGCCTCCGGGTCGTCGATCGCGAAGGTCACGACGACCTCCGGGTAGAACGCCGTCACACCCGACCTGGCGAAGTAGGCGCCGGTCTCGAAGACCAGGCGGTGGACGCCCCTGCCCGGCTCCCCCTCGGGCAGCCAGTCGCGCAGGCGGCCGTCCTGGTCGGTCACGCCCTTGCCGACAAGACGGTCGCCCTGGTGCAGGCTCACGGCCACGCCCTCGGCGGGCCGGCCGTTGCCGGAGTCCAGCACGTGGGTGGAAAGGCTCATGTCTCCTCCTCTACGCGGTCGGCCCGCGAGCGCTCCGCGTGCACGGCCCTCGCGCGCGTGGACGGGGTGGCCGGGGTGATCGAGGTGGTCATGCGCTGCCCTCGCCCCTGTTCTCGCCCTCCGCGAGGAGCTTAGCCACCCGCAGTCGCGTGATCTTGGCGAGCTCCTCCCGTACGACGGCCCGCTCGGTCTCCTCGTCGTTCAGCAGGCGGCCGGCGAGCCGGTCGAGCATCTCCCCCGCCGACAGGCCCGTGGCGCAGATCAGGTAGACGTGGCCGAACCGCTGCTCGTACACCGCGTTACGGGCGGCCAGCTCCGCGAGCACCTTCCGGTCGGCTCCCGCCGTACCGGACTGCTCGTCGCGCGACCACGAGGACTCCCGGCCCGATCCGGCGGCGCGGTCGCCGATCCGCGGGTGGGCGCCGAGCGCCTCCAGCACGTCCGGCCAGCCCAGCGCGAGGACGGCCGCCTCGGCGGCGTCGCCGAGCCCGTCGGGATCGTCGTACGGGCGCAGGGCGGCGACGCGGCGGGCGAACGCGTGCGAGGCGCAGCAGCTCAGCAGCTCCCCCTCGGCCTCCGGAGGGCTGAGCGCGTTGAACCCTTCCAGGCCGCTTCGAGCGGGTGTCGCATTGGGCATGCCAGCAAGTAGACCGTCACCGGCGGGCGCGGTCCAGCGGCGGGAGCTCCCAAGTGGCCCAACGCATTGCCACGACTTTTCGTGTCATGCTCCAAGTCGTCCCGGTGCGGGCCCGGAAAGCGGCCCGCCGGGGCATCAGGCGGCCTCCCATAGGCTGGACACCACCATGACCGTTACCTCTCTCATCGGCGGGCACGCGCTGGTCACAGGTGGTCTGGCCACCGGCGGCCTGCGCTACGCGGCCGAAATCGACGCCGAGATCATCCAGGTCTTCGTGACCAACCCCCGCGGCTGGGCGCTCGCCGAGGGCAGGCCCGCCGAGGACGCCGCGCTGCGCGACTCGGGCATGCCGGTGTTCATCCACACGCCCTATCTGGTCAACATGGGCTCCCCCAGCGCCGAGACCCTGGAGCGGTCCATCCTGACCGTGCGGCACTCGCTCAGGCGGGGTGTGGAGACCGGCGCGCGCGGCGTGGTCGTGCACACCGGCTCGGCGGTGACCCAGCCGAGGGACGCCGCCATGCGGCAGCTCCGCGAGCACCTCCTGCCGCTCCTGGACGAGATCCCCGACGACGGTCCCGACCTGCTGCTGGAGCCGATGGCGGGTCAGGGCCAGATGCTCTGCGCCACCATCCAGGACCTCGGGCCCTACCTGGCGGCCCTGGAGTTCCACCCGCGCGCCAACGTCTGCCTGGACACCTGCCACGCCTTCGGCGCCGGGCACGACCTCGCGGCTCCCGGAGGCATGGGGCGCGCGCTCGACGCCCTCCACGCGGTCGCTCCCGGCCGGCTGAAGCTGCTCCACGTGAACGACTCCAAGGACGCCTGCGGCCTCAAGAAGGACCGCCACGAGAACATCGGCGCCGGGCACATCGGCGTGGCGGCGTTCGCCGACCTCCTGCGCCACCCGGTCGCGGCCGGGGTGCCGCTCTGCATCGAGACCCCCGGCAAGGCCGACAAGCACCGCGAGGACATCGCGCTCCTGAAGAGGCTCCGCGACGGGAGCTGAGCCCCGGGGGCCGGGGACGGCAGTGGCGGGGTGCTCGCGAGGTGATCCGGCCGCCCCCCTTTTGGGCCGGATCACCTGAGGGGCCTTGCGGCCGTCCGGCGAACACCCCGCCTCGCCGAGGCCGACGGGCCCTACCCCCCGGTAAGGGCCCGGCGACCTTTGGGGACCGCCGGGCACGCGCGTGGGCGCGGAAGCCAGGCGATCGCCAGCGGTTCCGCGTATCCAAGGTCTTTCCGGCCCATGGGGCGGGTTTCCCCCCCGGTTACGCAGTGTGGCTCTTCGATGCGGATGACATTACGGTGGGTCATCGGGGTCATGTGGCCCACTTGGGGGCCGCCTCGCCAAGCGGTCAGTAGCCAGCGATATACGGAACGTGGCGGCGCGACGAGCGGTGCCTACGCGCCGACGAGCGGTAGGCCGGGGGCTCGCGCCGAGCGGCACCGCCCGTCCGGCGAGAGGCGCGCGGCCTCACCGGCCGTACGGACGCGGGGCTCAGGGGCGGGCGCCGGGCATCAGGTCTCACGGACCGGAGGGAGGCGGGCGGCCTCACGGGCCCGACGAGACCGGGTGGGCGCCGAACGGCAGGGCCCCGGCCGCGAGCGCCTCGGCACCCGAGGACAGGGTCCCCGACGGCAGCGCCCCCGATGGCAGGGTCCCCGACGGCAGGGCGCCGCGGGACTGCCGGACGAGCTGCTCGCGGACGCGGCGGGTGTGCCGCCGGCTGACGGGCAGGGTCGTGGCGCCGACGCGGAGCACGATGCGGCCCTCGTCGAAGCGCATCTCGGTGACGTGCCGGGCGGACACCAGCGTGCTGCGGTGGATGCGGATGAACCCCGAGGAGCCCCAGCGGCGCTCCAGGGCGGCCAGGGACATGCGCACCAGGTGGGTGCCCTCGGCGGTGTGCAGGCGCACGTAGTCGCCGCTGGCCTCGGCGTAGGTGACGGCGTGCTGGGGGACGAAGCTGGTGCGCCCGCTCAGCTCGACCGGGATCACGTCGTCCATCGCCGCCTCGGCCGCCGACGGGCCGTACGTGGCGGACTCCAGGCGGCGAACGGCCTCGGCGACCCGGTCGGGCCGCAGCGGCTTCAGCAGGTAGTCGACGGCCTCCAGCTCGAACGCCTGCACCGCGCGGTCGTCGTGCGCGGTGACGAACACCAGCTTCGGCGGGCTCGGGAAGGCGCCGATGAGCCTGGCCAGGTCGAGGCCGTCGAGACCGGGCATGCGGATGTCGAGGAACACGCTGTCGAGCCGCTCACCCGCGCCGATCATGGCGACCATGTCCTGCAGCGCGGCCACGCCGTCGGAGGCCGTCAGCACCTGTTCGACGCGGCTGTCCTGCCGGAGGAGGTACGCCAGTTCCGACAGCGCGTGCACTTCATCGTCAACCGCCAAGACACGGAGCATGAGGACAACGCTGCCGCCCGGACCGCCCGCCGGGCAAGCCTCATCTCAACATTGTGTAACCGTTCGACTCCATTTAGCTATATCTTGGGCGGATTTTCGGGACGCGCATGCGGACCGTCGTGCCCTCGCCGGGCGCGGTGTCGATGACCAGCCCGTACTCCTGGCCGTAGATCTGGCGCAGCCGCACGTCGACGTTCGCGAGGCCGATGCCGCCGCTGTCGCCGCTCGGCGGCTCGCCGTCGAGCATCTCCCTGACCCGCTCGGGGTCCATGCCCGCCCCGTCGTCCTCGACGGTGATGTGGACCTCGTTGCCCACGTCGCGCACCACCACGCTGACCTCGCCTGACCCGCCGCCCCTGCGGATGCCGTGGGTGATGGCGTTCTCCACGAGGGGCTGCAGGCACAGGAAGGGCACGGGCACCGGCAGCACCTCGCGCATGACGTCCACGACGAAGCGCAGCTTGTCGCCGAAGCGCGCCCGTTCGAGCAGCAGGTAGCGGTCGACGCAGGTGAGCTCGTCGGAGAGCGTGGTGAAGTCGCCCGCGCGGCGCAGGGCGTGCCTGGCGAAGTCGGCGAAGTCCAGCAGCAGCTCGCGGGCGCGGTCGGGGTCGGTGCGCGTGAACGAGGCGATCGTGGCCAGCGAGTTGCAGACGAAGTGCGGCGAGATCTGCGCCCGCAGGGCCCGCGTCTCGGCGTCCAGTGCCCGCCGCCGCGCGGCCTCCAGCTCGGCCAGCTCCAGCTGGCCCGAGGCCCACTGCCCGACCTCGGCGGCCGCCCGTACGAGCGCCGCGCTCACCTGGGTGTCGTAGGCGGCCAGCGAGCCGATGACCCGCCCGTCGACGGTGAGCGGCACCACGACGGCGTCGCGGATGGCGCAGTCCTCGGCCTCGCAGAACAGCTCGTCGCCCGCGACCAGGTGGGGCCGCCCGCCGGCCAGGACGCCGTGGACGTGGCCCAGCAGGTCGCGGGTGCGCGCCTCGCCGGGAGGCTCCCAGGCGCCGTCCCAGGCCAGCACCTGGTCGGTGGAGGTCACGGCGAGGGCCTCCGTGCCGAGGAGGGCGCGCAGGTGGCGTACGGCCCGGCGGGCGGAGTCGCGGGCGAGACCGGCCCTGAGGTAGGGCGCGGCCATCGCGGCGAGGTGCAGGGTGGCGAACGTGGCGTTGTCGGCCTGGTCGTCGCGCCCGGCGTCGCCGCCGCGGCGGCCGAGGCCGTACCCCAAAAGACCGCTCAGAACGCATAACAGTGCCCACCCGGTAAGGAGCATGCGGGCAACCGTAATAGGTGACCTTATGTGATCGTGCCCGAACTCTGCGGAACCCTAGGAAGGACCGTCTCCGGGATCCTCCTGGTAGGCATAGCGCTGTTCACGCCACGGATCGCCCAGGTTGTGGTAGCCGCGCTCCTCCCAGAACCCCCGGCGGTCGGCCAGCAGGTACTCCACGGCACGCACCCATTTCACGCTCTTCCAGGCGTAAAGGTGGGGGACCACGATGCGGACCGGAAACCCCCGCTCGGAGGTCAGCGGCTTCTCGTCCAGCTCCATGGCGAAGATCGTGGAGTCGCGGTCGAAGTCCTCGATGCGGAGGTTGGCGCTGTAGCCGTACTCCCCCCAGATCATGACGTGGCTGACGCCCGCCGCCGGAGGGGCGGCCTCCATCAGGGTCTTGGCCGATATGCCGCCCCACTCGTTGCCCATGATCGAGAACTTGGTGACGCAGTGGAAGTCGGCGATGACGCTCACGCGGGGCAGCGCGGAGAACTCGGGCCAGGTGAAGCGGATCTCCTCGCCCGAGGCGGTGGCCCCGAACACCGACATGTTCCAGCGCTCCGGCCGGAACTGCGGGACCCGGCCGTAGTGGATGACCGGGCGGCCACGTGGGATGTACTGCCCGGGGGGCAGTCGGGTCTCCTCGGTTGGATCCGGCACGCAGCAATCCTGCCACCGCGCTCTTGACCGCGTGTCATTGGCACCCCGGTAGTCCCGGCGAACCCAGGCGCCCGATGACCACCCGAGGGCATGCGCTATGCTTTTCAGCAAATGCGTACTGTATTCGAATTTTGGTATGGCGACGGACCCGTGGAACGGACCGTTCGCCGTCGGATGCTGCGCTGACAGGCAAACGTCGACGAAGGCCCCGGGTCCCCAAGGACCCGGGGCCTTCGTCGTTTTCCAGGCGGTTTCATCGAGAAGGGCACCATCATGGTCATCGTCATGTCTCCCGAGGCCGGACAGCAGGAGATCGACGCCATCGTCGACCTGGTAGCCACGGCGGGAGGCGAGGCCTTCGTCAGCCGTGGCGTCAACCGCACGATCATCGGCCTCGTCGGGGACATAACGCAGTTCGGCACCCTGAACCTCGGGAGCCAGCCCGGCGTGGCCGACGTCATCCGCGTGTCCGTGCCCTACAAGCTGGTGAGCAGGGAGAACCACCCCGAGAGATCGACCGTCCGGGTGGCCGGGGTGCCGATCGGGCCCGACACCGTCACGCTGATCGCCGGTCCGTGCGCGGTCGAGACGCCCCAGCAGACGCTGGAGGCGGCGCGTATGGCCAGGGCCGCGGGGGCGAGCCTGCTGCGCGGCGGCGCGTACAAGCCGCGCACCTCGCCGTACGCCTTCCAGGGGCTCGGCGAGCGCGGGCTGCGCATCCTCGCCGACGTGCGCGAGGAGACCGGCCTGCCGATCGTCACCGAGGTCGTGGACGCCCACGACGTCGAGCTGGTCGCCTCCTACGCCGACATGCTCCAGGTGGGCACCCGCAACGCGCAGAACTTCGCGCTGCTGCAGGCCGTCGGGTCGGTCGGCAAGCCGGTCATGCTGAAGCGCGGCATGAACGCCACGATCGAGGAGTGGCTCATGGCGGCCGAGTACATCGCCCAGCGCGGCAACCTCGACATCGTCCTGTGCGAGCGCGGCATCCGCACCTTCGAGACCGCCACCCGCAACACCCTGGACGTCTCGGCCGTGCCGGTGGCACAGCGGCTGTCGCACCTGCCGGTCATCATCGACCCCTCGCACTCCGGCGGCCGCCGCGACCTGGTGCTCCCGCTGGCGCGCTCCGCGATCGCCGTCGGGGCCGACGGGATCATCATCGACGTCCACCCGCACCCCGAGCAGGCGCTCTGCGACGGCCCTCAGGCGCTCGTCGACGGCGACCTGGACGAGCTGGCCCGCGTCATGCGCGACTTCCCGCCCCTGATGGACCGCGTGCCCGCCACCGCGCTCACCCCCGTGGCGTAGACCCCGCGAGGAGGGCGGCCTCGGGGGGCCGCCGTCCCGCGCGGGCTCCGGGTGCGCTAGGCGCCGGCCGCGACCACGGGGAGGGCGGTGCCGGCCTTGGGGCCCGACTCCTCGATCTTGTACTCCTGGACGGAGTCGGCGAGCTGGACGGCGAGCTCCTCGGCGTCCAGGCGCTTCTCGATCTGGCGGAGGTCGGCGATGCGGGCGTGGGTCTCGACCCTGCGCGGGGTGAGCAGGGTGCAGCAGTCCTCGTCGGGAAGCTCGGAGATCTCCAGGGTGCCGATGCGGCGGGCCTCTGCCATGATCTCGGACTTGTCCATGCCGATGAGGGGCCGCAGGATCGGCAGGCTCACGGCGTCGTCGAGCGCGGTGATGTTCTGCAGGGTCTGCGAGGAGACCTGGCCGAGCGAGTCGCCGGTGACGAGCACGGCGCGCCGCAGGCGGTGGGCGACCTCCTCGGCGGTCTTGAGCATGAGGCGGCGCTGGGCGACCACCTGAAGGCGGTCGGCGCCCGAGGACTTCAGCGACTGCTGCGCCTTGCCGAACGGCACCACGAACAGCCGTGCCCGCACCTGGAACTTGCTCAGCGCGCGCACCAGGGCGTACGCCTTGTAGATCGACTCGGACGTGGTGAACGGGATGCCGGAGAAGTGCAGGAAGTCGACCTGGAGGCCCCTGCGGAGCATGCGGTAGGCGGCGACGGGCGAGTCGATGCCGCCCGACATCAGCACGAGGCCGCGCCCGCTGGTGCCGACGGGGAGGCCGCCCTGGCCCGGCAGGCCGTCCGTGAAGACGAACACCTCGTCCCTGTCGACCTCGATGTGCACGGTGAGCTCGGGGTTCTTCAGGCGGACCGGCAGGCCGTACTTGTCGTTGATCTCGCCGCCGACCATGCGGTCGAGCTCGTTGGAGCGGAGGGGGAACCGCTTGTCGCGGCGGCGCGAGCGCACCGCGAACGTCGCCTTGCGCTCGACCTCGGGACGCCCGGCGACCAGCTCCAGCGCCGCCGCGGTGACGGCGTCGGGGTCCTTGGCGACCCGCCAGGCGCGGTGGATCCACACCAGGCCCATCACGTCGGTGAGCCGCGCGGCGATGGCGTCGGCGGTCTCCACGCCGGTGCCCTCGGGGAGCAGGATCGCGATGACACCGTGGCGCTGGCGGACGTCGACCTTCACGCCCATGCTCTTCAGCGCGGACTTGATGTTCATCTGCAGCTGCCGCTCGAACAGCTCGCGGTTCTTGCCCTTGAGGACGACCTCACCCAGCTTGAGCAGGACGCAGGGCTCACCCAGAGCTGACGGGGGCGCGATGGACATGGGGTTGCCTCCGGGCGGTGGATGGGAGTCGGAGCCGGGCCGCGTGCCGCGCGGAAGGTCGTTCCTGCGCAGGGCACCCTTCAATTTATCCCGGATGACGGGGTCCCGGACCCCGCACACCGGATCGGCCCCTCTCCGTGCCCCACCCCGGCCGGCCCGTACGTGCTCCAGGGCCGGTGCACCGCCCCCCGGCCGCCACGGGCCCGGGGGGTGGTGCGGAGGAGGCGGGGACGATCAGCCGAAGAAGACCTCGGCCTCCTCGTAACGCGACGGGGGCACGGTCTTGAGCTCGGAGGTCGCGGCGTCCAGGCCCACCCGGACGATGTCGGTGCCGCGCAGCGCGACCATCTTGCCGAAGTCGCCGTCGTGGGCGGCGTCGATGGCCTGCAGGCCGAAGCGGGTGGCGAGCACCCGGTCGAACGAGCTGGGGGTGCCACCACGCTGGATGTGGCCGAGCACGGTGGTGCGGGCCTCCTTGCCGGTGCGCTTCTCGATCTCGTGGGCGAGCTGCTCGCCGATGCCGCCGAGGCGGACGTGGCCGAACGCGTCGAGCTCGCCGGCCTGGAGCGCCATCTGGCCCTCGATCGGGTGCGCGCCCTCGGCGACCACGATGATCGGCGAGTAGCGGGTCTTGAAGCGGCTCTCGACGTACTCGCAGACCTTGTCGATGTCGAAGGGCTTCTCCGGGATCAGGATGACGTTGGCGCCACCGGCCA
This sequence comes from Sphaerisporangium viridialbum, assembly GCF_049674955.1. GTDB lineage: Bacteria > Actinomycetota > Actinomycetes > Streptosporangiales > Streptosporangiaceae > Sphaerisporangium > Sphaerisporangium viridialbum. The sequence continues at coordinate 6,926,600 of NZ_CP187232.1, forward strand.
TGCCGGCGTGCAGCGCGATCCAGCCGGCGTGACGGCCCATGACCTCGCAGATCAGCGCGCGGTGGTGCGACTCGGCCGTGGTGTGCAGGCGGTCGATCGCCTCGGTCGCGATGTTGACGGCCGTGTCGAAGCCGAAGGTGTAGTCGGTCGCGTTGAGGTCGTTGTCGATCGTCTTCGGCACGCCGACGACCTTGACGCCGAGGTCGAACAGCTGCTTGGCCACGCCGAGCGTGTCCTCGCCGCCGATGGCGATCAGCGCGTCGACCCCGCCCTCGGCGAGGTTCTTCTTGATGCGGTCGACGCCGCCCTCGATCTTGATGGGGTTCGTCCGCGAGGAGCCCAGGATCGTGCCGCCGCGGGGCAGGATGCCCCGCACCGTCTGGATCTCCAGCGGCATCGTCTCGCCCTCCAGAGGGCCGCGCCAGCCGTCGCGGAACCCCACGAACTCATGGCCGTAGACGCCGATGCCCTTGCGGACGACGGCACGGATGACGGCGTTGAGCCCGGGGCAGTCGCCGCCCCCTGTAAGCACTCCGATACGCATGGCGGGTTCCTCCCGATGGGGTACACAGTCAGACTATGTTGAGCTCCGCGGCCGCCAGAATGCTTTCGCGCATCCCCGGCGCGGCCACCAACGCAGAGCATTGTGCCCCAGTGGCCAACATTGGTCTAGACCAAGTGGTGAGAGCGGGGTCTACACCGCCACGGCCAGCACGCACGAGGGACTGCCGACCTTGAACGTCTCCCCCGTGGGCGTGGGCACCCCGTCGTTGATCTGGAGCGTCGCGACGGCGTCCGAGCGCTGGTTGGCGACGTACATGTGGTCGCCCGCGACGGCGAAGTGGCGGGGCCACAGCCCGCCCGAGCCGACCTCGGCCACCCGGGACGGCACGGCGTCCTCCAGGTCCCGCATGCCGAAGACGGCGATGGTGTCGGGGCCCCGGTTGGCGACGTAGAGGTGGCGGCCGTCCGCCGACATCTCGATGTGGGAGACGTGGTTCGGGCCGCCGGACTCGCTGGCCGGCACGCGCCCGACCTCGCGCCACTCGGCGTCGTAGACCGTGATCATGCCGTCGAGCTCTCCCGCGACGTACCAGCGGCCGTCGTGGTGCACCATGTGGCGCGGGCCGCTGCCGGGCGTCAGCCGCGCCGGGCCCTCGGGGTGCAGGTCGGGCTCGGTGCCGAGGAGGTAGCGGCGGACCTCGTCGGTGCCGAGGTCGGTGACGTGGAGCGCCCGTCCGGGGCCGAAGACCGCCTGGTGCGCGTGCGGCTCGGCCTGCCGGGAGGGGTCGGGCCCGTGGCCCTGGTGCGGGAAGATCCTCGGACGCCCGTCGAACAGGCCAGAGCTGCCGAGGCGGTACATCGCGAGCGTGCCGTCGCCGTAGTTGGCGACCGCGAGCCAGGAGCCGGTGGGGTCGACGGCCAGGTGGCAGGGGTAGGACCCGCCGCTCGCCGCGTCGGCGAGCAGGCCCGGCCCGTCCGGGTCGGCGGAGTAGGCGGCGACGCCGCCCTCCTCGCGCTCCAGCACCGCGTACAGCACGGGAAGCCGGGGGTGCAGGGCGAGGAAGGACGGGCCCGGCGCGGCGGTCTCGGCCAGCGCCTTGAGGACGCCGCCCTCCTCCCGCCGGACCACGGTCAGCCCGGCACCCGACCCGCCGGTCTCAGGTGTGTATCCGCCGATGTAGAGCACGTCGTACCCCGAAGTCATGTGATCGACAATAGCGCCATGGACCCGTTTCGATCTTGAAGGGGGGCACGCCACGACCCTTCTCCACGGTTCCGATTTTGTGCCAGGAGCCCGGGGGGCACAAGTCGCGTCCACAGTCTGGATCTCCGGGCGCGAACATGCTTGACTGAGGCAACGAATCAGTTGATCGGAGCAACGATGGATGAGCTCATCACCGGGGTCCGCGCCTTCAACCGCTTCTACACCCGCGTCATCGGCGTGCTCGGGGCCGGGATGCACGACACCGCGTACTCCCTCACGGAGGCCAGGGTCCTGTTCGAGCTGGACAAAAGGGACGAGACGGAGACCGGCGAGCTGCGGCGGCTGCTCGGCCTGGACGGCGGGTACCTCAGCCGGATGCTCGCCCGTTTCGAGGCGGACGGGCTGGTCACGCGGGAGCGCTCGGCGGCGGACGCCCGGCGCCAGGTCGTCCGGCTCAGCGAGGCGGGCCGGGCCGTCTACTCGACGCTCGACGAGGCCTCGGCCGCCGCGGTGCGCGACATGCTCTCACCGCTCGGCGAGGAGGACCGCCGCCGCCTGCTCTCGGCCATGACGACCATCCGGCAGGTCCTCGGCGAGGCCCCGAAGCCCGAGCCGTACGTCATCCGACCGCCGCGCCCCGGCGACCTCGGCTGGGTGGTGCACCGGCACGGGGTGCTGTACGCCGAGGAGTACGGGTGGGACGAGACCTTCGAGGCGACGACCGCCCGCATCGTCGCCGACTACGTGCGGGGCCACGATCCCAAGCGCGAGGCGGGCTGGATCGCCGAGGTCCGCGGCGAGCCCGCCGGGTCGATCTTCTGCGTCAGGAAGGACGACCGCACGGCCCAGCTCCGGCTGCTGCTGGTCGAGCCGTCCACCCGGGGCATGGGAGTCGGCGGACGGCTCGTGGAGGAGTGCCTCGCCTTCGCCCGCAGGGCCGGGTACGAGCGGATCATCCTGGTCACGGTCGACGTGCTGGTGGCCGCGCGGCGCATCTACGAGCGGGCGGGGTTCCGGCTCGACGAGCAGCACACCGAGCGCGACTGGGGCACCGAGCTCACGATGCAGACCTGGTCCCGCGACCTCTGAGCCCCAGAGCCCGACCCTGAGCACCCCGGTGGGAAAGACCGGGCAAAGCGCGGGTCTCGCCCTTTCGCGGCGCGCCCGGGACCGGCCCGGCGTCTGGCACCATCCGAGCGAGCCCCATACCAGCACGGGACCAGCACGGCACTGACAGCGCATGGGCACCGGACCGGCCCTGCGGGCAGGGGGCGCAGAGCCCGCCGCCCGGCCATGGGAGCCCGCCGAATGACCTCGATGATCGTTTCAGCGCCGCCCGCTCCGGCGATCAGGACGCGCAAGGCCCTGGTCTTCCTCGATCGCGAGAGCGGGCCCGCCCCGGCGGGCGGCGCCGACCGCAGGCTGGTCCACGCCCTGACCGCCCAGGGGTACGCGGTCGAGACCGCGGACGGCGACGCGGGCGACCACCGTCGCGTCGGCGCCTTCCTGGACGCCGTCGAGCCCGGCGACCTGCTCCTCGTGCGCTGGTCCACCGAGTCGGGGTGGGGGCGGAGGGAGTTCGGCGCGCTGATGGGCGAGTTCGCCCGCCGGGTCGAGCGGTCGGACGGCGCGGCGCTGCTGCTGGTCGTCGACTTCGGGTGGCTGGTGACGGCGAACCCCGACCGGCCCCACGAGACCCTCGGCCGCCTGCGGGTCAGGGGCGAGCCCGTGGCGGCCGCCGCCGCGCTCACCACCAGCGCGACCATGCCGGGCGAACGGCCCGGCCGCACGGTGTCCCTCACCGGGATCCTGGCCGACGGCATCCTGTCGGGCGAGGCGGATCTCGACCGCGACGGCACCGTCTCGGTCGGCGACCTGTACCGGTACGCGGAGGAGCGGTGCGCGGAGCTCGGCGCCGACCGCCGGCCCTACCTGCTCACCTACGGCGAGGGCGAGCTGATCGGCGTCGCGTCCGCGCGGCGGTCCGTGCGCGATCTGGGCACCGCCTTCGGGACGGCGCTCGCCCGCCTCGCCGTCGCGGGCGACGCCGTGCCGCCCGTCTCGGCCGCCGAGCTGGTGAGCAGGATCTACGAGGTCCACCTCGGCGAGGACGCCAGGCGGTTGCTGCGCCGCGCGACCCTGCTGGCCGAGAACGAGCCGCTCACGCCCGAGGTCGCGGAGCTGCTCATGGAGGGCGTCTCCTCGGGGGAGGCGCCGCGGGAGCTGGCCGCGTGGGGCCTGCTCGGGCGGGACGGGCCGTTCGCCGACCCCGCGATCCGCCGGGCCGTCGCCGGGCGGCTGGACCCCGATGAACTCTCGCAGGTCTCCGGCGTGCTGCGCCGGTGGCGTGCCGCCCGCCGCACCGTGCGGCCCCGCACCCGGCTGACCGGCGACCGGTGGACCATCCGGGACCGGCTCGGCCACCGGGTCCACGCCGAGGCGATCGCGGCGTTCGTCCGCCATCCCGACACGCGGCCCCCGCTGACCATCGGCGTCAAGGGGCCGTGGGGCGCGGGCAAGACCTCGCTGATGCGCATGGTGCAGGACCTGCTGGACCCCGGCGCCGCCGAGGACCGGCCCGCCGAGATCCACCTCAACCGGCTGCGCGGGACGTCGCAGGAGGTGACCAACGCGGAGGTGCTCGCGCGCTCCAAGGTGCCCGAGGAGGGCTGCGCGGAGTACGCGGTGCCCGGCGAGCTGCCGCTGCGGCACGCCGACTGGCGGCCGACCGTCTGGTTCAACCCCTGGATGTACCAGAGCGGCGAGCAGGTCTGGGCGGGGCTCGCCCACGAGATCATCAGCCAGGTCACCTGCCGCCTGCCCCGCAGCGAGCGGGAACGCTTCTGGCTGACGCTCAACCTGTCGCGGATCGACAGGGACGCGGTGCGCAGGCGGGCCTACCGGCTGGCCGCGACGCGCCTGCTGCCGGTCGCCCTGGCCTTCTGCGCCACCCTGCTGTTCTGCGCCGCCGCGCTGGCCGCCGGGGCCGTGGTGCCCGCGCTGGGCTCCCTGCTGCGCGGCACGGCGGCGGCCGTGGGGTCGGGAGGCTCGCTGGTCCTGCTGGCCGCGGCGGCCGTACGGCTGGCGCGGTTCCTCGGGGAGTCGGCGGACACGGCGTTCCGCAAGCTGGTCCGCCAGCCGGACCTGCTGGGCGTGTCCCCCGAGCTGGCCAAGGAGCTGACGCCCGATCCTGGGTACCGGTCCAGGACCGGCTTCCTGCACCTGGTGCAGACGGACATGCGCAGCGTGCTCGGCATGGTGGCCACCGAGGAGCGGCCCCTGGTGGTGTTCGTGGACGACCTCGACAGGTGCTCGCCGGGTACGGTCGCGCAGGTCATCGAGGCCGTGAACCTGTTCCTCGCCGGGGAGTTCCCCAACTGCGTGTTCGTGCTGGCCATGGAGCCCGAGGTGGTGGCGGCGCACGTCGAGGTGGCCTACCAGGACCTCGCCCGCACGCTGCCGGCGGCCACGGAGGAGCGGTCGGGTCTCGGGTGGCGGTTCCTGGAGAAGATCGTGCAACTGCCGCTGAGCGTGCCGATGCTGGACGACGGCGAGCGGGTCCCCGCCTTCCTCCGCACCCTGCTGGACGTCCCGGCCGAGCCGTACGGGGGGCGGGCGGGCGCGCGGGACGGCGGCGAGGGGAGCTGGGAGCCCGCCACATCCCCGCAGCCGGACGCGGTGCTGGTCGACCGCCTGGAGGCGGCGATCAGGGCGCAGGGCCCGACCGCCGGCGACCTCGACGCGGTGGCGCGCAGGGTCCAGGAGACGATGCTCCCCGCGTGCGGCCTGGCGGTGGGCGCGGACCCGCCGGTGGCCGCCGCGCCGGGGCGGGCCTTCGACGACGCCATCGGCGGGCTGTCGGCCGCCGCGCGGCTCGCCGCCGACCGCGTCTACGACGAGCTCTACAGCGACCAGAACGCGTACGCCGCCATCGAGCGGGCCCTTCCCGCGCTCACGCTGAGCAATCCGAGGGAGCTGAAGAGGTACGTCAACGTGTTCAGGTTCTACTCCTTCGTCACCTACAGGCGGGCCATGGCGGGTGCGCCACGGGCCACCGACGAGGAGGTGGCGAAGCTGGCGGTGCTGACGATCCGCTGGCCGCACCTGCTCTCGCTCCTGGCACGCGACGCCGAGGGGGCGGGACACGGGTGGCCGGAGGACCCGCTACGGCGGGAACCGCGGCGCGGGGCCGGTCAGACGGTGCTCGACCGGCTGGAACGGGCGGCGGGCCGCGCGGGAGAGGACGAGTGGGCGGTCGCCCTCACCGAGGCGGGGCTGCTGCGCGACGCGAAGGCCGGGACGGCCCGCTGGGACGCGCTGCGCGCCCTGCTGTCCGCCCGGCCCTCGATCGCCTACCTCGCACGCGACCTGCTCTGAAGCCCCAGGTCGCTCAGCGCTGCGCCTGGATCATCCAGTGCTGCTTCTCCAGGTCCTGGGTGATCTCGATGAGGAGGTCCTGCGTAACCGGATCGGCCTGTTCGGTGGTGTTCACCCGTTCGCGCATGCGCGCGATGACCACGCCGAGGATGTCGGTGAACGCCGCGACGACCTTCCCGTCGTCGATGTAGCCCGCGTCGAGCCCGTGTATCTGGGAGTCGCGGGCGACCGTCGCCGCACGCCCGTCGGGGTTGACCCCGAGGGCCACCGCGCGCTCCGCCGCGTCGTCGGCGCGGCTCCGGGCGATGCCGACGATCTCGTCCAGCTGCAGGTGCAGCGACCGGAAGTTGCGCCCGATCAGGTTCCAGTGGGCCTGCTTGCCCACCAGTGAGAGGTCGAGCAGGTCGATCAGGGCGCCCTGGAGTGCCTCACCGGTGATCTTCTGATTGTCGCCTGTCAGAGGGCTGGTGATCTGGGCCATGAAGATTCTCCCCCTCAAGAGTCCGTTTATGGCCTTCGTACGTAGAACCCCGTAACCGGTCTGAATCATCCTAAACGTTGACACTGTAATGATTGCAGTGTCAGTATTGAAGCATGAGTGACACCTGGACCATCGGCGAGCTGGCGGAGCGGGCGGCGAGCACGCTGCGCCCCTCGACGCAGCGGCCCAACGGCCGGGTCCGCGACGTTCCCAACGAGCGGCTCATCCGGTGGTACACGACGATCGGCCTGCTCGACCCGCCGCTGACCCGCCGGGGCAGAATCGCGCTGTACGGCAGGCGCCATCTCCTCCAGCTGATCGCGGTCAAGCGCCGGCAGGCCGACGGGCGTTCCATCGCCGACATCCAGGCCGAGCTGGCGGGCGCCACCGACTCGACGCTCGAAGCCATCGCCCAGATCCCCGCCACGGCCGGGCCCGCGCCCTATGACGGCGGCCCCGGGGGCTCGCCCCGGGCCGACCTCGACGGGAGGCCTGCGGCCCGCCCGCGCTTCTGGGCGCAGCGCCCGGCGGTCGCGGCCGAGGCCGCGCCGATGGCCGCCGCGCCCGCCGGCCCGCCCGGCGTCCAGCCCGGCCTCGACGGGGACGCCCATTCCGCCGGGGTCGTGCACGGCGTACGGCTCGCGCCGGGGGTCACGCTGCTGCTCGAAGGCCGGGCGGCCGGGCCCGGCGACGTCGCCGCTATCCAGGAGGCCGCCGCGCCCCTGCTCGCCGTGCTCCGCGACCGGGGCCTGTCCGGCTCCGCCGTCGTCCACCCGATCCACCCCGACCTCGCCCGATCCCCGTCCGAAGGGATGCAGACATGACTGTTCAGATCACCGGGTTGAAGCCCGACGAGTACACCCCGCTGCCCGACGCGGGGCTGGGCGCGCTGCGGACCGGCAAGGGCAACCTCCCGCTGGAGAGCGTCGAGGTGGACGCGCGCATCACCGCCCTCACCTGCGGCGTGGAGGTCACCCAGGGGTTCGGCAACCCGTTCGACGTCCCGCTGGAGGCCACCTACGTCTTCCCGCTCCCCGACCGGGCGGCCGTGACCGCCTTCCGGATGGAGGCGGACGGCCGGGTGGTGGAGGGCGTCCTGAAGGAGCGCGGCCAGGCCCGGCAGGACTACGACCAGGCCGTCTCCGAGGGGCGGCGGGCCGCCATCGCCGAGGAGGAGCGCCCGGACGTCTTCACCATGCGGGTCGGCAACATCCTCCCCGGCGAGCTGGTGACGGTCCGGCTGACGCTCAGCCAGCCGCTGCCGTACGAGGACGGCGCCGCGACCTTCCGCTTCCCGCTCGTCGTGGCCCCCCGCTACATCCCGGGCACCCCGCTCGACGACCGCTCCGCGGGGGACGGGGTGGTCCCCGACACCGACGCCGTGCCCGACGCCTCGCGCATCACTCCCCCGGTGCTGCTCCCCGGCTTCCCCAACCCGGTGCGGCTGTCGCTCACGGCCCGGGTCGACCCGGGTGGGCTCGACCTGCGCGAGATGCGGTCCAGCCTGCACGTGGTCACCGAGGAGGAGGGCGTCGTGCGCCTCCAGCCGGGCGAGCGGCTCGACCGCGACTTCGTCCTGCGCCTGGACTTCACCGCCTCGGGCTCGCTCACGCTCGTACCCGACCGCGAGACGGACGGCGGGGACGCCGCCGACGGCGACGGCACCTTCACCCTCACCGTGCTGCCCCCCGAGCCGGACGAGCGAGCGGCGCGGCGGCCGAGGGACGTCGCGCTGCTCCTCGACCGCTCCGGCAGCATGACCGGGTGGAAGATGGTCGCCGCCCGGCGCGCGGCGGCGCGCATCGTCGACACGCTGACCTCGGCCGACCGGTTCGCGGTGCTGTCGTTCGACAGCGTCGTGGAGCGCCCCGACCGGCTCGAGGCCGGGCTCGTCCCCGCGACCGACCGCAACCGCTACCGCGCGGTCGAGCACCTCGCCCGGCTGGAGGCCCGGGGCGGCACCGAGATCCTCGACCCCATGGAGCAGGCGCTCGGCCTGCTGGACGACTCCACCAGGGAGCGGGTGCTCGTCCTGGTCACCGATGGCCAGGTGGGCAACGAGGACCAGATCCTCGAACGTCTCGGCGCCCGGCTGGCGGCCGTGCGCGTCCACACCGTGGGCATCGACCGGGCCGTCAACGCCGGCTTCCTCGGCAGGCTCGCGGGCCTCGGCTCGGGCCGCTGCGAGCTGGTGGAGTCCGAGGACCGCCTGGACGAGGCGATGGAGCACATCCACCGCAGGATCGGCTCCCCGCTGGTCACCGGCCTGTCGCTCAAGCCCGACGGGCTCGACGTGCTTCCGGGCACCGTGACCCACCTCGGCTCGCTCTACTCCGGCGTGCCCCTGACCGTGTCGGGGAGGTTCCGCGGCCCGGCCCGCGGGTCGGTGACCGTGCACGGCCTCGCCGCGGACGGGCAGCCCTGGGAGCGCCGCCTGGAGGGGACGCCGGCCGAGGGAGACGCCGCCAGGGCCATCTGGGCGCGGGCGCACCTGCGCCGTCTGGAGGACCGCTACGCGACCGGCGAGCACGGCCTGGAGCGGGAGATCGTCGAGACCTCGCTCAGGCACGGGGTGCTGTGCCGGTTCACCGCCTTCGTGGCCGTGGACACGCGCGTCGTCGCCGAGGGCGGGCCGGCGCACCGGGTCATCCAGCCCGTGGAGATGCCGAGCGGCTGGGAGATGCCCTCCCCGATCACCGGCTCTCCGATGATCGCGGCCGCCCCCGCCGCGTTCACCTCGGACGCCGCACCGGCGATCTTCAGTCTCAGCGCGCACGAGAGCGGGCCCGTCGCTGCCGGCGGCGGGGGCGCGCCCGGCGCCGCGAAGGCGTTCCCGACCCGCTCGGCTCCCCGTGGCCGTCTGTTCGCCCGCTCGTCGAGCCCGAAGATGGCCCCGCCCGCGCCGCCGGTCCCCCACTCGCCCGACTCGGTACGGCCGCAACTGGTGGAGGAGCTCGCGCGGCTGCGCGCCGGCGAGTCACTTCCCGCGGCGGAGCGGCGGCTCTACCTGGCCGACCTCGGCAGCCGCCTGGCGGCCCTCGCGGCCTACGTCGGCGGCGGCGACAACGAGCTGGCGGTCCTGGCCCGCGAGCTGTCGGCGTGCGAGACGCCGGGCGCGGACGTGGACGCCCTGTGGGCGCACGCGATCAAGGTGCTCGTCGAGCTGACCGGCGGTACGACAGGCTCCGGAGAGGCCCCGGGGCCCGGCCGCCGGCCGACGTTCTGGAAGCGTTCGTAGCGCGCCGGGGCCCGGGGACCATCGCCCCGGGCCCCGCTCCGCCGGGCCACCTCGGCGTTCGTGCCGGCCGCCGGCGAACGACGGCCCGGCGCATTTCCGGGATGTTAACGAAGCTATTGACGAGCCGTCGTAAAGTAGTGATACTTCTCCCCGGAGAGCGCTCTCTCACCTTAGTATCGACCGATCCGCTACCCCGGCACGCACCGGTGATCGATGGCCGGTGCGCTCACCTCCCTCGTCCCTGTCTCGGCGGACAGCAGGCAACACCACCTGGACCCGGGACCGCCGTCGTTCGCCGATCGGTCTTCCAGCAAGGGAGAGACGATGTTAGGCAAGCGCACAAGCGGCGGCGCGGGCAAGCGCCTGTTGCTGCGTCTCAAGGCCAGTGGCTCCGCCATGGCACTGGTGCTCGGCACGGTCGGCGTCGCGGCCATCGGCGCCGTCACCGTTCCCGGCACCGCCAACGCGGCCGCCCCGGCTCCCCCGCCGGGCTTCACGCTGACCTGGAGCGATGAGTTCAACGGCGCCGCCGGAACCGGCGTGAACACCGGGAACTGGAAGTACGACACGGGCCCCGGAAGCAACTTCGGCACCGGCGAGATCGAGACCATGACCAACAGCACGGCGAACGTCTTCCAAGACGGCGCCGGGCACCTGGTGCTCCGGGCCCTGCACTCGGGCACGGCCCCGCGCACGGGCTGGACGTCCGGCCGCATCGAGACGCAGGCGGCGACCTTCGGGGCGCCCCCCGGCGGCGTCGTGCGGATGGAGTCGGTGATCCAGCAGCCCAACGTGACCACCGCGAACGGCGCCGGCTACTGGCCGGCCTTCTGGATGCTCGGCGCCGACCTGCGCGCCGGGGTCCCGTGGCCGACCAGCGGTGAGATCGACATCCTGGAGGACATCAACGGCCGCAGTTCGGTCTTCGGCACGCTGCACTGCGGCACCAACCCCGGCGGCGTGTGCAACGAGTCGACCGGCCTCGGCAGCGGCGAGCGCGCGTGCCCGGGCTGCCAGACCGGCTACCACAACTACGCCGTGGAGATCGACCGCTCGACCAGCCCCGAGCAGATCCGCTGGTACCTCGACGGGAACAACTACTTCACCCTCCCGGCGAGCCGCGTGGACGCCGCCACCTGGACCAAGGCGGTCGACCACCCGTTCTTCATCATCTACGACCTGGCGATGGGCGGCGGGTTCCCCGACGCCTTCGGCGGCGGCCCCAACGCCTCCACCATCTCCGGCGGGCAGATGAACATCGACTACGTCGCCGTGTACAACAAGGCCCCCGGCAACGGCGGTGGCGGGACGAACATCGCGCAGGGCAAGCCGACGACGGCGTCCTCCACGGAGAACGCCGGCACCGGCGCGGCGAACGCGACCGACGGCAACGCCGGCACCCGCTGGTCGAGCGCCTTCAGCGACCCCCAGTGGGTGCGGGTGGACCTCGGCCGGTCGTACAACATCAACCACGTGAACCTGACCTGGGAGGCCGCCTACGGCAAGGCGTACCAGATCCAGACCTCGCAGGACGGCAACACCTGGACGAACATCTACTCCACCACCACCGGTGACGGCGGCACCGACGACCTGGCGGTGACCGGCACCGGCCGGTACATCAGGATGTACGGCACCCAGCGCGCCACCCAGTACGGCTACTCCCTGTGGGAGTTCGCCGTCAACGGCACCTAGTAATCCGCTCCGGTAGAAGCCGCCGCGTGCGCTGGGAAAGGCACGCGGCGGCACCGGATTAAGAAACAAAGAGAGCGCTCTCCCAATTACGTACGCGGTTATCGACCGTGGATGACCGGCATCTCGATCATTGCCGGCCCGGCGGCACGACATGAATTCCCGCGGAAATCCCCGCTAGGACCCCGGGCCCAGCTCCCGGTAGGCGGGGCGGAGGATGTCCAGCAGTGGGATGTGACGCACCTTGACCGGCGGCGGCTCCAGCGCGCGCAGCAGGAGCTCGGGGGGCGCGGCGGGGTTCCCCGTCCTCGGCCGCAGGCGGCTCAGCGGCACCGGGGAGGAGTAGAAGTCGTTGACGCGCTCGCCGAGCGGCACGTCCTCCACGTGCAGCGGGTCAGGGGACTCCTCGTCGTCGGCGGGGATGCCCCGCAGGGCGTCCAGCAGCTCCTCCTTGCCGCGCCCGCGCCAGGCCAGCACCAGGAACGGGTCCTGGTCGAACGCCTCTGCCAGCAGGTACAGCACCGCCGACACGTGCTTGCAGGGCGAGCCCCAGTCGGGGCACGAGCACTCCATGTCCAGCTCGGCGGGGAACAGCGGCAGCGCGAGCGCGTCGAAGACCTCCACGATCTCGGTGGGCATCTCGCCGGCCAGCAGCTTGGCCCGGTACAGCGCCTGCCCGGCCAGCGACTCCTGGATGCCCGCCCAGTCGGCCCCGCCGTACGCCGGGATGCGGACCGACAGCAGGTAGGGCTCGGGCCGCGACCCCTGCACCCGGGCCCGCACCACGCCGGGCGACAGGTCGATCTCCAGCACCTGGCCCTTCCTGGCGTACGACCTGCCACGAGTGAGCCGGCCTGAGTCGCAGATCCGTTCGAGCAGGTCGATGAACCGGCGCGACCACCACTGCTCGCCGATGGACCCGCGCTTGCTGCGCGCCTGGATGCCGCCCTCCACCCGGATGGGCGCGGCGGCCTCGAACCAGCCGCCCTTTCCGACCGGCATGTCAGCTCACCGCCTCGGGGCCGAGGCGGAACAGCTCGCGCAGCTGCTCGGTGGACAGGCCGGTGATCCAGTCCTCCCCGGTGCCGACCACGCTCTCGGCCAGTGCCTTCTTGCGCTCGATCATCTCGTCGATGCGCTCCTCCAGTGTTCCCACGCAGATGAACTTTCTGACCTGGACGTTCCTGGTCTGGCCGATGCGGAACGCCCGGTCGGTGGCCTGGTTCTCCACCGCCGGGTTCCACCACCGGTCCACGTGGATCACGTGGTTGGCGGCGGTGAGGTTCAGCCCGGTGCCCGCGGCCTTGAGCGACAGCAGGAAGATCATCGGCTCGTCGTCGTTCTGGAAGCGGTCGACCAGCTCGTCGCGCTTCCTCTTGGGCAGGCCGCCGTGCAGCCACAGCACGGGGCGGTCGAGGTGAGCCGCGAGGTAGGGCTGGAGCAGGGACCCGAACTCGGCGTACTGGGTGAAGACCAGCGCCTTGTCCCCCTCCTCGACGACCTCCTCGGCGAGCTCCTCCAGCCGGGCGAGCTTCCCCGAGCGCCCCGCCAGCCGGGAGCCGTCCTTGAGCAGGTGGGCGGGATGGTTGCAGACCTGCTTGAGCCGGGTCATCGTCGCCAGCACGTTGCCGCGCCGCTCGATGCCCTCGCTGTCGTCGATCTTGGCCAGCATGTCGCTCACGACCGCCTGGTACAGGCTCGCCTGCTCGGGCGTCAGCGTGCACCAGACCTTCATCTCCAGCTTCTCGGGGAGGTCGGAGATGATCGTCTTGTCGGTCTTCAGGCGGCGCAGGACGAACGGCCCCGTGGCCCGCTTGAGCGCCCTGGCGGCGTCCTCGTCGCCGCGCGCCTCGATCGGCTCCTGGTAGCGCTCGCGGAACCGCCTGGCCGGGCCGAGCAGCCCGGGGTTGCAGAACTCCATGATCGACCAGAGCTCCGCGAGGTGGTTCTCCACCGGGGTGCCGGTCAGCGCCAGCCGCGTGCGCGCCGGGATGGACCGTACGGCCTGGGCCTGCCGCGCGCCGCTGTTCTTGATCGCCTGCGCCTCGTCGCAGACCACCCGCCCCCAGGGGAACCCGGCGAGGACGCCGGCGTCCCTGAGCGCCGTGCCGTACGTCGTGACGACCAGGTCGGCCTCCCCGACCACCGCCGCCAGCTCCTCGTCCCGCTTGCGCGTGCCCCCGTGATGGACGTAGACCCGCAGCGAGGGCGCGAACCGCGCCGCCTCCTTCTGCCAGTTGCTCACCAGCGACATCGGGCACACCAGCAACGTCGGCGCCACCGCCCCGTCACCCCGCTCCTCCAGCAACAATGACAGGGTTTGGGCGGTTTTTCCCAAGCCCATGTCGTCCGCGAGGATCCCTCCGAGGCCGACCTTGGAGAGGAAGCTCAGCCACGACAGGCCGCGCTGCTGGTAGGGGCGCAGGCTGCCGTTGAAGGTGTCGGGGGTGGAGACCGCCTCCAGGCGGCGGTCGGCCTCGCCCGAGAGCAGGTCGCCGAGCATGCCGTCGGCGTCCACGCCGACCAGCGGCAGGTCCTCCTCGCCGCCGTTCACGACCTCCTGGAGCACCTCGGCCACGGTCATCTCGCCCGCCCGGCGCCGCTCGATCGCCGACAGCGCCGCCTTGAGCTGGCGGTCGTCCAGCTCGACCCACTGGCCGCGCACGCGCACGAGGGGGACCTTGAGCCTGGCCAGCTCCTCCAGCTCCTCCTCGCTGATCGTGTGGTCGCCGACGGCCAGATCGACCTTGAAGTCCACCAGCTCGCCCAGCCCGAACCCCTGCCCCGCCGCCGCGCGGGCCGTCGTGCCCGTACGGGTGCGCGTGGTCAGCTTGAGGCCGAGCCCCTTGCGTCCCGCCCACGCCGGGAGCCGCACGCCGTACCCTGCGGCCTGGAGCAACGGGGCGGCGCGGCGGAGGAACCCGAACGCCCACGCGGTGTCCACCACCATGCGGGAGGGCGTCGCGGTGTGCAGGGCCGTGTACAGGTCGGGGCAGAGCCGTACGGCGCGGCCGAGGCCGGCGAGCAGCGTCTCGTCCGGGCGCCTGGGCAGGCCGGGCACGCGCTTGCCCTCCCACAGCAGGGAGGCCGGCACGTACAGGCTGGGGTCGTCGACCGACTGGAGGGCGAACTCCAGCTCCCAGGCGTCGTCGTCGCCCTCGGGCTCACTGAGGCGGAAGCAGACCCGGATGGGGCCGTCAAGCTGGTGCGCCGAGTCCATCCAGTCGCGGAGCGCCTTGCCGAGGCGCCTGACCTCGCTCGGCTCGGCGTCGGGGAGCGCGGCGTCGCCGCCGGTGAGGGCGAGCAGCCACCGGTCGGCCAGGGGGCTCTTGAGGCCGGCGCGGTTGCCGCGCAGGAGCCGCTCAGGCAGCGACAGGCGCGTGGCGCCGTCGGCGAGCCCTCCGAGGGCCTCGTGCAGCACGCGCGCCGCCGGGCGTCCCTCCCCCGCCGCGCGGCAGGCGGGCGGCATCGCGGCGGCCAGCTCGCGGAAGGCGGACGCGTCGACGCCCGTGATCACGGGGCGCCAGCGGGCGGCGTGGACGCCGTCCTCGATCACGAGCTGGGGCAGCACCCTGCCGCGCCGGACCAGGGCGCGGGCGTGCTCGGCGACCACCGCGAGATAGCGGAGCGAGGTGCCCGGCCCCCACTCGGGCGCGCCCGGGGCCGCCGGGGGCGGGTCGGACAGCGCGCCCAGCAGGCCAAGCGCCCCGGCGGGGCCGAAGAGCAGCGCGGGGACGCGCCACGCGGCGATCCTCGGGGTGCGCGCCGTGGTCTGAAGGCCCGACTCGGGCGAGGGCAGCGGGCTCTTGGCCGAGCCGGGAAGCTGGAGGGTCAGCTCGGTCGGCGCTGCTCCGGCTGCGGCCTTCCCGAGTGCGGAGACGAGGGACTGCGCCGGGGCGGCGAAGGGGTGGGCGCGGTGCCCGTCGCGGGGGGCGGGCTCGCCGGGCGACATGGTGTCCTCGGCCCACAGCGCCAGCCTGCCGTCCGTCCAGGCACCGTGAACAACGAGCACTCGACCACCCCCGCCTGCCGACGCCGTCCGACCGCTGCGGGATCGGTCACCACCTCGGCTTCGTTACGCGACGCCGGGCTCTCGTTCCCGCCCCTGCACGGTACCGTCCCGCGAGCCGCGGCTTATGCCCGCGCGTGGCTGCCGTCTGACCGAAACACACATAGGGTATATGGGTGAGTTCCCTGCCCGATGAGACCGATGTCGTGATCCTCGACGGCGGCCTGGCCACCCATCTGGAGGCGCTGGGCTGCGACCTGCGCGACGAGCTGTGGTCGGCCAAGCTGCTGATGGAGGACCCCGAGGTGATCCTCCAGGCCCACCGCGACTACTTCGCCGCCGGGGCCGACGTCGCGATCACGGCCAGCTACCAGGCCAGCTTTCCCGCGTTCGTGAGGCGGGGCCGCGTGGAGCACGAGGCGCAGGCGCTCATGCAGCTTTCGGTCGAGCTGGCGAAGGAGGCGCGGGACGAGGCGGGCGGGGGCATGGTCGCGGCCAGCGTCGGGCCGTACGGGGCCTTCCTGGCCAACGGCGCGGAGTACACCGGGGACTACGACCTGGACGAGGACGGCCTCTACGAGTGGCACCGCCCCCGCTGGGACGTGCTGGCGGACAGCTGCGCGGACCTGCTGGCGTGCGAGACCATCCCCTCCTTCGCGGAGGCGCGGGCGATCGCGCGCCTGCTGGAGGAGACCCCGGCCGTCAACGCCTGGGTGAGCTTCTCGTGCAGGGACGGCGAGCGCATCAGCGACGGCACCCCGCTGGAGGAGTGCGCCGCCCTGTTCGCCGGCAACCCGCAGGTGGTGGCCGTCGGAATCAACTGCACGGCGCCGAGCCACGTCAAGAGCCTGATGAGCCGCATCACCGGCTCCCCCATCGCGGTCTACCCCAACTCCGGCGAGAGCTGGGACCCGGAGAACCACCGCTGGCTCGGGCTCGCCGACCCGGTGGAGTTCGGCGCCGCGGCCAGGGACTGGCGGGACGCGGGAGCGACGTTCATCGGCGGCTGCTGCCGCACCTCCCCCGAGCACATCCGCCAGATCCGGGCGCATCTGCGCTGATCGACCCGCCCGGTGAGCCGGCCGGGGAGACCCGGGACGAGATAGTGTCCCGCGAGTAACACTGTGGTCATCCGCGAGCACCATCCCGGCAACATTGCCACGGTTCACTCCTGACAGACACCGATCGACGGCTGTCAACAGGAGGCGCGATGACGTCCCTGCCTCATCCGCCTGACCAGCAGGCAGGAAGGCAAGGGGGTCTCCCCGAGGCCGAGGTGACGCTGGACGCCGCCGCCATGAGCACCCGGGAGATCAACCGATCGCTTCAGGCCCTGCCGTACGGCAGGGCCGTCGTGGTCAACCCCGCCGGGCGCCACAACCTGGCGGTGGGGCTGGACGCGCCTGTGCGGGTCGAGATCGAAGGTCCGGCGGGCTTCTACCCCGGCGGCCTCGGCAAGAGGGCCCGCGTCACGGTGAACGGCCCGGCAGGGTGCGGCGTGGCGGAGAACCTCATGTCCGGCAACGTCCACGTGCGCGGCTCGGTCGGGCCGAGCGTCGCGGCCTCCGCCCGGGGCGGGGTCGTGGTGGTGGACGGCGGCTGCTCCTCGCGCGCCGGCATCTCGCTCAAGGGCGCCACGCTGGCGATCGGCGGCGACGCCGGCGCCTACTGCGGGGTCCTCGCCCAGTCCGGCGTCATCCTGATCGGGGGCGACGCCGGGCCCTGCCTCGGGGACTCGCTGTACGAGGCGGTGGTCTACGTCGGCGGGAAGATCACCGGTCTCGGCACCGACGCCGCGATAGAAGAGATCACCGAGCACGACGTGACGTTCGTGAAGGTCCTCGCGGAAGGGTGCGGGTTCGACCACGTGTCCCCGGCGGACGTCACCAAGGTCGTCTCCACGAGGCGGCTCTACCAACTCCACAGCCACGACCACGGGAACTACTGATGAGCCACACCTTCTCTCCCCGGGTCATCGCGGAGATCCAGGAGCGGGCGAGGCTCGGGGGGTGCGAGGTCCGGGGCGGGGGCGCACGGCGTGCCGTCCCGAGCTTCGACGACCTGCTCATCCTCACGGCGGGCCTGTCCCCCGCCCCGCTTGAGGGTTACCGCGAGCGGTGCGAGACCCGCACGGTCCTCGGCACCCGGTTCGCCGAGGAGCCCGTCGTGCTGGACATCCCGGTCACGATCGCCGGCATGTCGTTCGGCGCGCTGTCCGCCGGGGCCAAGGAGGCGCTCGGCCGGGCGGCGACGCTGGCCGGCACCTCGACGACGACCGGTGACGGCGGCATGGCCCCGCAGGAGCGCGACGCCTCCAAGACCCTCGTGTACCAGTGCCTGCCCTCGCGCTACGGCTTCGATCCCGACGACCTGCGCTCGGCCGACGCCGTCGAGATCGTGCTCGGCCAGGGAGCCACGCCGGGCGGCGGCAGCATGCTGCTCGGGCAGAAGATCACGACCCCGGTCGCGTTCATGCGCGACCTGCCGGAGGGCGTGGACCAGCGCTCCGCGAGCCGGCACCCCGACTGGACCGGGCCGGACGGGCTGCGCGTCAAGATCGAGGAGCTGCGGGAGGTCACCTCCTGGCGCATCCCGGTGTACGTGAAGATCGGCGCCACCCGGGTCGCCGCGGACGTGCGGCACGCGGTCGAGGCGGGCGCGGACGTGATCGTGGTCGACGGCATGCAGGGCGGCACCGGTGCCGCGCAGGACGTCTTCATCGAGCACACCGGCATCCCGACGCTCGCGGCGACCAGGCTGGCGGCCGACACGCTTCGCCGCCTGTCGGTCGAGGACGAGGTCCAGCTCGTCGTCTCAGGAGGCATCCGCAGCGGCGCCGACGTCGCCAAGGCGCTCGCCCTCGGCGCCGACGCCGTGTCCGTCGGGGTCGCCGCGCTCGTCGCGCTCGGCTGCAACTCCAGCTCCGACGACACCGGGGCGGACGTCAGCCTCGGCTACCGCGCGCTGGGCACCGTGCCGGGCTCCTGCACGGCCTGCCACACCGGCGGCTGCCCGGTGGGCATCGCCACGCAGGACGACATGCTGGCCGACCGCCTCGACCCGGACTTCGGGGCCGAGCGGGTGGCCAACTACCTGCGCGCCCTGGCCATGGAGACCACGATGCTCACCCGGGCCTGCGGCAAGTCCTCGGTGCACCAGCTCGACACGGGCGACCTGGTCGCGCTCACCGTGGAGGCCGCGGCGATGGCCCGCGTCCCGCTCGCGGGCACCTCCTGGATCCCGGGCGTCACCGTCTAGACGGCCGTTCTGCGCGCCGCCACCCGGGACCCGGCGCGCTCAGCCGGTGGAGCGGGCCAGGTCGTCGGAGATCGCGCCGCCGGCGGGCCGCGCGGGCCGCGAGCGCCCCGGGATGAAGTTGGTGATCAGCGCGCCGAGCACCGCCACCGCTCCCGCGATGATGATCGCCACCTGCAGCCCCCGCAGCGAGGGCATGACCAGCGCACCCACGGAGACGGTCATGTGCGCGAGCACGACGCTGATCACGGCGCTGGAGGCGGAGGTGCCGATGGAGCGCATGAGCGCGTTGAGCCCGTTGGCGGCGGCGGTCTCCGACGGCGGCACCGAGGTCATGATCAGCGCGGGCATGGCGGCGTACGCGAGACCCACCCCCGCCGCGATGACCGAGGAGCCGATGACCACCTGCCAGGCCGAGTGCATCAGGCCGAGGGTGGCGGCGTAGCCGGCCGCGATCACCACCGTGCCGAGCAGCAGGGCGACCTTGGGGCCCCACCGCCGCGAGACGCGGGCGGACAGCGGCGAGAGCAGCATCATCACCAGGCCGCCGGGCGCGAGGCACAGTCCCGCCTCCACCAGCGACAGCCCGAGCCCGTACCCGGTGGCCTTCGGGGCCTGCAAGAGCGTGGGCAGCACCAGGGACATCCCGAACATCGCGAAGCCGACGACCACCGAGGCGAGGTTGGTCAGCAGGACCTGGCGGCGGGCGGTGGTCCGCAGGTCGACGAGCGGGTCGCGGACCCGCAGCTCCATGAGGCCCCACAGGAGCAGGATCACCACGGCGGCGGCGAACAGGCCGAGGGTCAGCCCGCTGCCCCAGCCCCAGTCGCCGCCCTTGGTGATCGCGAGGAGCAGGCTGATCAGGCCCGCGGTGAGCCCGATGGCCCCCGGGACGTCGAACCGCCCGGACGCGCGCAGCGGCGACTCGGGGACGACGAACGCGACCAGCAGCAGGTCGAGCGCCCCGATCACGGCCGCCATCCAGAAGAGCGCGTGCCAGTCGGCGTGCTGGGCGATGAACGCGGCGAGCGGGAGCCCGATGGCGCCGCCGACGCCGAGGGTGGCGCTCATCAGGGCCATCGCCGAGCCCAGCCGCTCGGGCGGCAGCTCGTCCCGCATGATGCTGATCCCGAGCGGGATCACGCCGATCGCGCACCCCTGGAGCACCCGTCCGATGACCACCGGCACGAGGCCGGCGGACAGGGCGCAGACCACCGACCCGATCACCATGAGCCCGAGGCTGCCCAGCAGCACGCGCCGCTTGCCGTACAGGTCGCCGAGCCTCCCGCTGACGGGGTTGCAGACGGCGGCGGCCAGCAGCGTGGACGTGATCACCCAGGACGCGTCGGACGCCGAGGTGTGCAGGAGACGCGGCAGATCGGGGATGAGCGGCACCACGATCGTCTGCATCAGCGAGACGACGATGCCGCACAGCGCGAGCACCGCGACCACCAGTCCGGGCCCCTTCACGGTGCCGGGAACCCCGCCGGCCGAGGAGATTTCGGTCACTTGGCGGGCCTCCGAGAGTCGATCACCGTGACCTACGAACGATACATAGCCCCCTAGATCACGACATGAACCGGGTCGCCCCGCCACCGCCGGCGCCTGGGGCCGCGTGGGGAGTGGTCTGGTGACCTCCCTGGAGCCGAGCCGCCGGAGTTCACTCATCGGGTCCGCTTCCGACGCTCGAAGTCATCGCGAGTGGTTCGGGTGACCGCTTCGGCCGTCGCAGGGTCGTCGTCGTGGAGAGCAGGGCGGGGATGACCGCGATCGAGAAGCACAGGGCCAGCGGCAGCCGGCTCGCCAGCAGGCCGGCGGCGGCGTTTCCGCCGGAGAAACCGGTGTTGAAGGCGGTGTTGACCCAGGCGCCCGCCTGGGTACGGTGCTCGGGCGCGGCCGACTCGTCCGCGAGCAGGTAGGCGGTGGTCAGCGCGGGAGCGGTGAACACCCCGGCGACGAACAGCACGGCCATCAGGGCGTACACGTTCGGCGCGAGACCCGCCACGGCCAGGGCCAGCCCGAGGGCGGCGGCGAGCAGCGGCAGCCGCACCCGAAGTGAGATCCGCCAGGAGACGGCGCCGTAGACCGCGCCGCCGAGCGCGCTGCCGACCGCCTGCGCGGCCTCGATCCAGGCCACCATCGCGACCTGGCCGCGCTGCTCGGCGAAGGCGACCACGAGCAGGCCCGGCACTCCCAGGCACAGGCCGACGGCGGCCGACACCGCGACCGCCTGCGGCAGCGAGCCGCGCAGCCACATCCGGGACGGTTCCCTGGCCGGGCCTTCCCGCGGCTCGGTTCGGACGGCATCCATGGCGCGTACCGCGGGGCAGGACACGAAGCCGAGGGTGCCGCCAAGGACGAGCACGGCGCTGACGGCCACTCCCGCCGCCGGATCGACCAGCAGGAACAGGCCCGCCAGCAGCGGCCCCATGACGAAGATCAGCTCCTCGGCGACGGCGTCCAGGCTGTAGGCGCGCTGTAGTGACGCCCGGTCGGGCACCAGGTCGCTCCACAGCGTCCGCATCACCGGGCCCAGCGGCGGGGCGCACGCGCCGGCCGCAGCGGCCAGCGGCCACAGCAGCGTCGCGGAGGCTTCGGGCCGCCATGTGACGACGGCCAGGCAGGCCAGCAGCAGCGCGTAGGCGGCGGCCATCGGCGGCAGCGCCCGGCGCGGCCCGTACCGATCGATCAGGGCGGCGCGCAGCGGGGAGAGCAGGGAAACGGCCAGCCCGAACAGGGCCATGGCGGTCCCGGCCACGGCGTAGGAGCCGGTCGTGCCGGTGATCGCGAGTATCAGGGAGAGGAAGACGGTGCCATAGGACAGCCGCCCCAGCAGCACCGTGCCGAAGGCGCGGGGGGCTCCGGGCATGCGTAGGACAGCGAGGTAGGAATGCATGAGGGTGTTCCCTGGAGAAGGCGCAGGCTCATGGCGCTGCACGTGTGCGAGGACGCCGAAGTGCCGCGACGAGCGATCGCGGTCAGCGTGGCGGCCTAGGCACAGGGGTGGAACACAGGAGAGAAGATAGCAAAAGATCGTTCGTCCGAGGTTGCCCCGGCATGAACCACGCCAGTGATGATCGAGGACCCTCAACCCCGATCCGGCGTGCCATCCCAGGTCAGACAGGGCGGCCGGGCCTCTCTCCCAGGCCGGCCGCCGGCCAGGTCCGCGTCTCACCGGCCCGTCGAACCGGTCGACGCCGGCGCCTGGGCGGCTCGTCCAGGTGATCCCGAACAGGGGAACGCCCTCCCCGGCAGGGAGACCACGACCGCCCGGGCCCCGAGGTCGTTCGGGGCACCGGGCGGAGGCGGCGGGACGTCCTGCTGGGCGCGCGGGTGGAACGAGGACCTGGTGGCCGACCGGGGCACCGGGCGGAGGCGGCGGGACGTCCCTGGGGGCGTTCCGTGGGCACCGGGCGGAGATCGTCGGACAGGTCTGGTCCCGTGGCCGTTCTACGGGGGCACCGGGCGGAGACCGTGGGACGGGCTGATGCCTGGGACGGGGAATGGCGGGGTCAGCGGAGGAAGGCGGCGGGGACGCCGGCGTCGACGGGGATGTGCACCCCCGTGGTGAGGGCCAGGTCTCCCCCGGTGAGGGCGAAGACGGCGGCGGCGATGTGCTCGGGCAGCACCTCCCGCTTGAGCAGGGTGCGCTGGGCGTAGAACTCGCCGAGCCGCTCCTCGGGCACGCCGTACACCGCCGCGCGGTTCGCGCCCCAGCCGGAGGCGAAGATGCCGGAGCCCCGCACCACGCCGTCGGGGTTCACCCCGTTGACCCGGATGCCGTGCGCGCCCAGCTCGGCTGCGAGCAGGCGTACCTGGTGGGCCTGGTCGGCCTTGGCCGCGCCGTACGCCACGTTGTTCGGGCCCGCGAAGACGGAGTTCTTGGAGGAGATGTAGATCAGATCGCCGCCCATCGCCTGATTTATCATGACCTGGGCGGTCTCGCGGGAGACCAGGAACGACCCCCTGGCCATGACGTCGTGCTGCAGGTCCCAGTCGGCGGCCGTCGTCTCCAGCAGCGAGCGCGACAGCGACAGCCCCGCGTTGTTGACCACCAGGTCGACTCCCCCGAAGGCGAGGACGGCCCGGCGTACGGCCGCGCCGATCTGCTCCTCGGACGTCACGTCCACCTCGACGGCGATCGCCACGTCACCGGAACCCAGCTCGGCGGCGACCTTCTCCGCCGACCCGAGGTCGCGGTCGGCGACCACGACGCACGCGCCCTCGGCGGCGAGCCTGCGGGCGGTGGCCGCCCCGATGCCCGACCCGCCCCCGGTCACCAGCGCGACGCGGGTGGCCAGCGGCTTCGGCTTCGGCAGCCGCCTGAGCTTGGCCTCCTCCAGCTCCCAGTACTCGATGCGGAACTTCTCGGACTCCTCGATCGGCCGGTAGCTCGACAGCGCCTCCGCGCCCCGCATGACGTTGATCGCGTTGACGTAGAACTCGCCCGCCACCCGCGCGGTCTGCTTGTCCTTGCCGAAGCTGAACATGCCGACACCGGGCACGAGCACGATCGCCGGGTCCGCGCCGCGCATCGCGGGCGAGCCGGGCACGGCGTGCCGCTCGTAGTAGGCGCGGTAGTCGTCGCGGTAGGCGGCGTGCAGCTCGCGCAGCCGGGTGACGACCTCGTCGAGCGGTGAGCCCGGCGGCAGGTCGACGACCAGCGGCGCGACCTTCGTGCGCAGGAAGTGGTCGGGGCAGGAGGTGCCGAGGGCGGCCAGGCGCGGGTGCTCGGCGCGGGACAGGAAGTCGAGCACCTCGGGGGTCGCGGTGAAGTGGCCCACCTGGCGCGAGTCGGTGGAGCACAGCCCCCTGACCACCGGGAACAGCGCCGCCGCCCGCTCGGCCCGCTCTCCCTCAGGGAGCGGCTCGTGGACCACCGGGCCGAACGGCTCGGGACGCCCGTGCTCGGCGATGTGGCGCTCGGCCGTACGGATGATCTCCAGGGACCGGGCCTCGCACTCCTCGCTCGTGTCGCCCCAGGCGGTGATGCCGTGGCCGCCGAGGACGACGCCGATGGCCTCCGGGTGGGCGTCCTTCAGTGCGGCGATGTCCAGGCCGAGCTGGAACCCCGGACGCCGCCAGGGCACCCACAGCACCCTGCCGCCGAAGATCTCGCGGGTGAGCTCCTCGCCGTCGGCCGCCGTCGCGATCGCGATGCCGGCGTCCGGGTGGAGGTGGTCGACGTGGGCGGCGTCCACAAGGCCGTGCATGGCCGTGTCGATGCTCGGCGCCGCGCCCCCCTTGCCGAACGCGCAGTGGTCGAACGCCGCGACCATCTCGTCCTCGCGCTCGACGCCCGGGTAGACGCCGGTCAGGGAGCGCAGCCGGTCGAGCCGGAGCACGGCCAGACCGGCCTCGGTGAGCGTGCCGAGGTCGCCGCCGGAGCCCTTCACCCACATCAGCTCGACATCGGAGCCGGTCACGGGATCGGTGGCGGTGCCCTTGGCGGAGGCGTTGCCTCCCGCGTAGTTGGTGTTGCGGGGGTCGGCGCCGAGGGCGTGCGCGCGCCGCAGGAGCTCGTCGACCGGTCGGGCGGTCATGCTCATGCCCCCCATCCGGCCTGGGCGCCGCCCACGCGCTCGGCGACGATCTTCTCGGCGTACCCGGACCGCCGGTAGGCGGCCATCGGGTCGGGGTCGAGCCCGGACTCCTCGCGCAGCTCGGCGAGCAGCGGCCGCACGTCGGTGCTGTAGGCGTCCATGAACACGGCGTTGGCACCGAGCACGTCGCCCCCGGACTGGGCCTTCGCCAGCGCGTCGCCGTCGACCAGCAGCGCCTTGGCGGTGGCCTCCTGGACGTTCATCACCGAGCGGATCTGGCCCGGGATCTTGGGCTCGATGTTGTGGCACTGGTCGAGCATGAACGCGATGTGCTCGGCGTAGCCGCCGCCCCTGATCACCTCGTACATGATGCGGAAGAGCTGGAACGGGTCGGCCGCGCCCACCATCAGGTCGTCGTCGGCGTAGAAGCGCGAGTTGAAGTCGAACCCGCCGAGCTTCCCCTCGCGCAGCAGGAACGCCACGATGAACTCGATGTTCGTGCCAGGGGCGTGGTGCCCGGTGTCCACGACGACCTGCGCCCTCGGCCCGAGCTTGAGGCAGTGGGCGTACGCCGTGCCCCAGTCGGGCACGTCGGTCAGGTAGAAGGCGGGCTCGAACAGCTTGTACTCCAGCAGGAACCGCTGGTGCCCGCCCAGCCGGTCGTACACCGCCGACAGCGCCTCGGCCAGGCGGTCCTGGCGGGAGCGGACGTCGTCCTGCCCGGGGTAGTTGGTGCCGTCGGAGAACCACAGCTTGAGCGTGCCGGACCCGGTGAGGTCCATGATGTCGACGCACTCCAGCAGGTGGCCGAGGGCCTTGCGCCGCACGCCGGGGTCGGGGCTCGTGACGCTGCCGAGCATGTAGTCGTCGTCCTGGAAGACGTTGGAGTTGATCGCGCCGATGCCGACGCCGAGCTCGCGGGCGTGCCGTGCCAGGTCGGCGTAGTCGTCCACCTTGTCCCACGGGATGTGCAGGGCGACGGTCGGGGCGACGCCGGTGAACCGGTGCACCTGGGCCGCGTCGGCCAGCTTCTCGTACGGATCTCGCGGCACCCCCTTCTGGGCGAACACCTTGAACCGGGTGCCGGAGTTGCCGAACGCCCAGGAGGGCGTCTCGATGCGCTGCCTTCGCAGCTCCGCCTTGATGTCCGTTGTCATGAGGGTCCCCGATCAGTCGAGATGGAAAACTTCGTCGAGCGTGAACATGCCTTCGTCGGGACGGCTCCCGTCGAGCTCCTCGAAGAACGGCGCCATCTCGGCCTGCCAGCGGGCGTTGACGCCGGTCAGCGCCATGGCCGCGAGCGCGGCGTCGAAGTCGGGGGTCTCGAGGTAGCCGACCAGCAGGCCGTCCTCCCGGAGGAACAGCGAGTAGTTCCGCCAGCCGGCCGCGCGCAGCGCGTCGAGCATCTCGGGCCAGACCGCCTCGTGGCGGCGGCGGTACTCGCCGAGCCGCCCGGGCCTGACCTTCAGCAGGAAGCACACACGCTTCATGGTCGATCGCTCCTCACGTACGGCTAGCGCGGGCCTGCCCCGCGCGAGCCGTACACGGTGGTACGTACGCGAGGTCTAGAAGTCGAACTGGCCGATGTTGGAGGAGTCGAAGGTGAAGGGCGGGCCGAGGATGACCTCGCCGTCCTTGCCGATGGTCTTCTCGCCGAGCTTGCCGGCCTTGAAGGTCTCGCCCTCGGCGCCGGTGATCTGCCCGGAGGACAGCGCGGCGGCGGCGTAGGCGGCGAGGTAGCCGAGGTCCTTGGGGTTCCACAGGGCGAACTTCTGGACGGTGCCGTCCTCGACGAACTTGCGCATCTGGTTCGGCGTGCCGAGCCCGGTCAGCACGACCTTGCCCTTGTACTTGGAGCCGGAGATGTAGCGGGCGCCCGCCGAGATGCCGACCGTGGTCGGGGCGATGATGCCCTTGAGATCGGGGTACGCCTGCAGCAGGCCCTGGGTCTGCTGGAAGGACTTCTGGTCGTCGTCGTCACCGTAGGCGACCTTGACGAGCTTCATGTCCTTGTACTCCGGCTTGCTCAGCTCGTCCTTCATGAAGCCGATCCAGGTGTTCTGGTTCGTGGCGTTCGCGGTGGCCGAGAGGATCGCGATATCGCCCTTGTTGCCGATCATGTCGGCGAGCAGCCTGACCTGGCTGCGGCCGACCTCCTCCGAGCTGGCCTGGTTGATGAACAGGTCGCGGCAGTCCTTCGCGGCGTCGGAGTCGTAGGCAACGACCTTGATGCCCTTGCCCATCGCCTGCTTGAGCGGGCCGCAGACGGCGTTGGCGTCGTTGGCCGCGATGAGGATGGCGTCCTGCCCCTGCTGCGTGAGGGTGTTGATGTAGGAGACCTGGGACGACGCCGACGCGTCGGAGGGGCCGACCTCCTTGGCGGTGCCGGAGAACTCCTTGGCGGCCTCGATGCCCGCGTCGTCGACGATCGTCTCGTACGGGTTGTTGATCTGCTTGGGGAGGAAGGCGAGCTTCAGCCCCTGCTTGACCGGGGCGTTCGGGTCGGCCTTCGCCGCCGACGACGCCGCCGGCTGGGCCGGGGGCGCGGACGACGTGGTGGAGTCCTTCGTGGTGCCGCCGCAGGCCGCCAGCGCGAGCGCCACGACGCTCGTGGCGACGACAGCGGAGGCGAACCGCCGTGAAGAGTGCGTCATCATCGATTTCTTTCTTCCGAGGAGCGGGGGGTGTGCGAGGAGGGGGAGCGGCGTCGTTGTCGCAGGACCGCCGCCAGGCGCGGGGTGAGCACCGAGACGATGAGGAGCAGGCCGGTGACGATCGACTGGATCTCGGTCGCCACGTCGTTGAGCATGAGGAGGTTGCGCAGGAGGCCGATGAGCAGCACGCCGGCGATGACGCCGCCGAGCGTGCCCTTGCCGCCGTCGAAGTCGACGCCGCCCAGCAGCACGGCCGCGATGACGGCCAGCTCGACGCCGAAGCCGTTGTCGGCCCTGGCGCTGCCGTACCTCAGCGTGTAGACCACGCCGGCGAAGGCGGCCATCGTGCCGGAGACCACGAACAGCGCGAGCTTGACGCGCTTGACCCGGATGCCGGCGAAGAACGCCGCCTCCTCCTGCGCGCCGATCGCGAACAGCGACCGCCCGATGCCGGTGGCGTGCAGGACGACGCCGGTGACGACGGCGAGCAGGACGAACAGGGCCACGGGGTAGGGAATGGGGGTGCCGGGCACGTCGCCGGTCACCAGGCCGGTGTACGTCTGGGGGAACTCCGCCACCGCCTTGTCGCCGAGCACGACGTACGCGAGGCCGCGGTAGAGCGCGAGCGTGCCGATCGTGACCGCGAGCGAGGGCAGGCCGAGCCGGGTGACCAGCAGCCCGTTCACCAGCCCGCACACCGCGCCGGCGAGCACCACCACCGGGATGATGGTCTCGATCGCCCAGCCGCCGTCCCACAGGGCGCCGAGCAGGGCGCTGGACAGCCCGAGCACCGAGGCCACGGAGAGGTCGACCTCGGCGGCCACGACGAGAAGCGTCATCGCGAGCGCTATCAGCGCGATCTCGCCGAGGTCTCCGAGGGCGAACGAGAGGTTGCCGGCGTTGGCGAAGTCGGGCGACCCCGCCGCGCCGGCGAGGAAGACGGCGATCAGCAGGGCGGTGACCAGCACGTCCCAGCGGGCGAACCGGGCGATCGCCGACCGGGCGGCCGGAGGCTCGGATGCCTTGCCGGTGCCGGTGGTGGTCATCAGGTCAGGCGCCATGGCGGACGCTCCTCCTGCGCAGCAGCCGCGTGACCCGCACCGCGAGCACCCGGTCGACGGTGATGGCCAGCAGCAGCAGCGCGCCGGTGAGCGCCTGCTGCCAGAAAGAGCTCACCTTCAGCACGACCAGGGCGCTGCCGATGGTGGTCAGCAGCAGGGCGCCGAGCACCGCCCCGTACACCGTGCCGACGCCGCCGACGATGGCCACCCCGCCGACCACGACGGCGCTGACCACGAGCAGCTCCCAGCCCCGCGCCGAGTCGGCGACGACCGTGCCGAACCTCGCGAGCCACAGCACTCCGGCGAGCCCGGCGAGCGCGCCGCTGAAGAGGTAGGCGGCGAGGACGCGGCGCCGTACGGGCACCCCGGCCAGGCGCGCGGCCTCGGGGCTCGACCCGATGGCGTAGAACTCGCGCCCTGAGGGATAGGAGCGCAGGTAGTAGCCGATGGCGAGCATGACCGCGACCGTGATGACCGGCAGGTACGGCACGCCGAGCACGCCCTCGTTGCCGAGGCGTAGCAGGGCGGGCGGGAGGTCGACGGCGTTGATCTGCCGGCCGTGGGCGATGTAGTGGTCGAGGCCCTGGATGACGTACAGCGTGCCGAGGGTGACGACCAGGGCCGGCACGCGGCAGAAGCTCACCAGCAGGCCGTTGAGCAGCCCGCACACCGCGCCGATCGCGACGCCGAGGACGAGCGCCACCACGACGCCCCGCCCGCCGGGGTCGGCGGCGAGGAACTCGCCGGTGGAGAAGGCGACCAGCCCGACGACGGACCCGACCGACAGGTCGATGTTCCTGGTGATGACGACCAGCGACTGGCCGACGGCGAGCAGGGCCAGGACCGAGGTGTTGAGGAAGATGTCCTTCACGCCCTGGCCGGACAGGAAGTTCGGGTTGGCGGCGGCGGTGACGAGCACCAGGACGGCGATGGCGGCCACCAGGCTCAGCTCGCGCGCCCGGAAGACCAGCTCGACCAGGCCCCTGGCGCCCCGCTCCCCTGCCGGCCGCTCGCCGGCGGTGACGGCGGTCACGGGGCGGCCCCCGCTCCCGCTCGGCGGCGGTCCTCGGGTCGCGCGGCGGTCACGCGGCGGTCCTCGAATCGCGGCGCGGTCACGCGGCGGCCTCCGGGGCGCGGCCGGTGGCGGCCGACATGACGCTTTCCTCGGTGGCCAGCTCACGCGGGATCTCCGCGGTGAGGCGTCCTTCGTGCATGACGAGCACGCGGTCGGCCATGCCCAGCACCTCCGGCAGGTCTGAAGAGATCATGAGGACGGCGATGCCGCGCCCGGCCAGCTCGGACAGCAGCCGGTGCACCTCGGCCTTGGTGCCGATGTCGATGCCCCGGGTGGGCTCGTCGACGATCAGCACCGCGGGGTCGGTGGCCAGCCATTTGGCCAGCACGACCTTCTGCTGGTTGCCGCCGGACAGGACGTTCACCGCGTCGCCCAGCCGGGTGAACTTGAGCTGGAGCCGCGCCGCCCAGTCGCGCGCCCGGTCGCGCTCGGCGGACCGGGAGATCACCGGGCCGCGCCGCACGCTCGCGAGGCCGGTCAGGCCGATGTTGCGCTCGATCGACAGATCCATGACCAGGCCCTGCTGGCGGCGGTCCTCCGGGACGAGCGCGAGGCCCGCCGCCATCGCGGCGGTCGGGCTGCCGGGCGGCAGGCGGCGCCCGCCGGCCTCCACCGAGCCGGCGTCCCAGCGGTCGACCCCGAAGATCGCGCGGGCGACCTCGCTGCGGCCCGCCCCGACCAGGCCCGCCAGGGCGACGATCTCGCCGCGCCGCACCTCGAAGGAGACGTCGGTGAACACCCCCTCGCGGGTGAGGCGGCCGACGGTCAGGGCCACCTCGCCCGGCGTGGTGTGCTGCTTGGGGTAGAGGGTGTCGAGGTCGCGGCCGACCATGCGCCGCACCAGGTCGTCGGGGGTGAGCCCGGAGATGTGCTCGCTCGCCACGAAGGCGCCGTCGCGCAGGGTGGTCACGCGCCGGCAGAGCTCGAAGATCTCGTCGAGCCGGTGGGAGATGAACAGCACCGCGCAGCCGTGCTCCCTGAGCGCCTCGACCACGGTGAACAGCCGGGCGACCTCGTTGCCCGACAGCGCGGCGGTGGGCTCGTCCATGATGAGAACGCGCGCCTCGCGCGACAGCGCCTTGGCGATCTCGACGAGCTGCTGGTCGGCGATGGACAGGCCGCGCGCGGGCCTGCCCGGGTCGAGCGCGACGCCGAGGCGCCTGAACAGCCCGGCGGCCTCGCGCCGCATCGCGCGCCGGTCGATGCGCCCGAACCTGGCGCGCGGCTGGCGGCCCATGAAGATGTTCTCCTCGACGGAGAGGTCGGGGAAGAGCGTGGGCTCCTGGTAGATCACGGCCACGCCGGCGTCCTGGGCGGCGGCGGGGCCGCCGAACTCGACCGGCTCGCCGTCGAGCAGGACCTCTCCCTCGTCGGGGCGGTGGACGCCGGTGAGGGTCTTGACGAGAGTGGACTTGCCCGCGCCGTTCTCACCGGCGAGCGCGTGGACCTCACCGGCGAACAGCTCTAGCGAGACCCCTCTCAGCGCGCGCACCGCGCCGAACGACTTGCTGACCTGTCTCAGTGCGAGCACCGGCGGCGGCGCGCCGGAGACCGGCCCCCGCGGGGCCTCGACCTCGCCCGGATCCTCCACGCTGAACCGCCCCTTCCTTTGCGCTTGGCATGCGGACTCAAAAACGTTTTAATGGCCTTGCCCGGACGCTACGGCGGGTCCGGCGACCATGTCAATGGGGGGTGAAGTCGCTGTTTCCAGAGCGTTACCGGGGCTCCTTCGCCGCCTCCCCGGCACAGGCCCCGCCTCCCCTGTGCGATATTCGTACGAGGTCTGGTGCGTGCCACCGCTGGCACGTTTTAATAAACGCCGACCACCGAAGGAGTACGGATGACCACGGGGAGCGCCGGCAGCACGGTGAGCATCAAGGAGGTCGCCGCGCAGGCCGGGGTGTCGCCCGGCACGGTGTCCAACGTGCTCAACCGCCCCCACAAGGTGGCGGCCGGCACGCGGTCCCGCGTGGAGCAGGTCATCAGGGAGCTCGGCTTCGTGCGGCACGGCTCCGCCTCCACGCTGCGCGCGGGCCACAGCCGCACCATCGGCCTGTCGGTGATCGACATCGGCAACCCGTTCTTCACCGACGTCGCGGCCGGCGTCGAGGACATGGCGAGCGAGCTCGGGTATGCCGTGATCCTCGGCAACTCCTCGGGCGACCGGGTGAAGGAGGAGCGCAACCTGCGGGTCTTCGCCGAGCAGCGGGTGCGCGGCCTGCTGATCACCCCCTCCGACGAGGATCCCGGCCGCCTCGACGTGATCCGTGACCGCGGCATCAGCGTCGTGCTCGTCGACCACCCCGCCCACCGTCCCGACCAGTGCTCGGTGGCCGTCAACGACATCACCGGCGGGCGCATGGCGGCAGGGCACCTGCTCGACGGCGGCGCCGCCCGGCTGGCCTTCGTCACCGGCCCGCTCACCATCCGGCAGTGCCTCGACCGCATGAGCGGCGCCGAGCAGGCGATCGCGGCGGCCGGGCTCGACCCCGCGTCCGCCCTGCAGGTCGTCGAGATGCCCGCCATGAACGCCAGGGCGGGGCAGCGGGCGGCCGAGAAGCTCGTCGCGGAGGGCCGGCTCCCCGACGCGATCTTCTGCGCCAACGACCTGCTCGCCCTCGGCCTGCTAAGAGGGCTGCTCCAGGCGGGCCTGCGGGTGCCCCACGACGTCGCCCTCATCGGCTACGACGACATCGACTTCGCCGCCGCCTCGGCCGTGTCGCTCAGCTCCATCCGCCAGCCGACCTACAAGCTCGGCCGCATCGCCACCGAGCTCCTCCTCGACGAGTGCGACAACCCGGAGAGCCATGCCCACCAGCAGATCATGTTCCAGCCCGAGCTCGTGGCCCGCGAGTCCACCCGGCGCGGCTGACCTGAGCACGCGCGCGGCACGCGGCACCCGGCGGCCTCGTGGGGTGAGGGGGTGGCGGTGAGCAGGGTCGCGGCCGTCGACCTCGGAGCCTCCAGCGGGCGGGTGATGACGGCGCGCGTCCACGGCGGCGGGGTCGAGCTGTCGGAGGTCCACCGGTTCGCCAACCGGCCGGTCCGGGCCGGGGGCACCCTCCACTGGGACATCCTCTCCCTCTACCAGGGCATCCTCGACGGCCTGCGCAAGGCCGGCCCGGTGGACTCCATCGGCATCGACTCCTGGGCGGTCGACTACGGCCTGCTCGACTCCTCGGGCCGGCTGCTCGGCAACCCCGTCCACTACCGCGACGAGCGCACCACCGGGGTCATGGAGCGGGTGGTCGCCGAGCTGGGCGCCGCCTCGCTGTACGGGGTGAGCGGCCTGCAGTTCCTGCCCTTCAACACCGTCTACCAGCTCCTGGCCGACCGCGAGTCCCTTGAGCGGGCGCGCACGCTGCTCATGATCCCCGACCTGCTCACCCACTGGCTGACCGGGTCGATCGGCGCCGAGACCACCAACGCCTCCACCACCGGGCTGTACGACGTCCGCACGGGCGACTGGGCACGCCCGCTGATGAGCCGCCTCGGCATCCCGGGCGAGATCTTCCCCGCGCTCCGCCCGCCCGGCTCCCCCGCCGGGGTCCTGCGTCCCGGCGTGGCCGCCGAGATCGGGAGCGGCGCCGCCGCTCAGGTGCCCGTGGTCGCGGTGGCCTCCCACGACACCGCCTCCGCGGTGGCCGCCGTGCCCGCCACCACTCCGCGATTCGCCTACATCTCCTCCGGCACCTGGTCGCTCGTCGGCGTCGAGCTTCCCGGGCCCGTGCTCACCGCCGAGAGCCGCGAGGCCAACTTCACCAACGAGGCGGGCCTCGACGGCACCACCCGCTACCTGCGCAACGTCATGGGGCTGTGGATCCTCCAGGAGTGCCTGCGGGCCTGGGGCGACCCCGGGCTGCCCGGCCTGCTGGCCGCCGCCGAGGGCACGCGCCCGTTCGCGGCGCTGATCGACCCCGACGACCCCTCCTTCCTGCCTCCCGGCGACATGCCCGGGCGCATCGCCGCCTACTGCGAGCGCACCGGCCAGCGGCCCCCCTCCGGGCCCGCGGAGGTCGTCCGCTGCGTGCTCGAAAGCCTGGCCCTCGCCTACCGGCGCGCCGTGCGCGACGCCGCGCGTCTCAGCGGTCACGAGGTGGAGGTCGTCCACATCGTCGGCGGCGGGGCGCGCAACGGGCTGCTGTGCCAGATGACCGCCGACGCCACGGGCCTTCCGGTGCGCGCCGGGCCGGTGGAGGCCGCCGCGCTCGGCAACGCGCTGGTCCAGGCCCGCGCCCACGGCCTGGTCACCGACATCCGCGAGCTCGTACGCCGCGGCGAGCCGATCACGGCGTACGAGCCCAAGGGCGACCAGTCGCTCTGGTCGGCCGCCGCCGATCGCCTGGCCGCCGGCTAGAGCGCCCAGCGGGCGGGCCGCCCGGGCAACAAGTGGCCGCGAAGAGCTACCTGCCGGACAAAAGGTACGTGCATGCTGTACCCGGCAGGCCGTACGCACCGTACGGCGCAGGCCGTACCTGGAAGGAGCACCAGTGCTGTCGTGGGGTATCGCGGCCACGGGCGGCATCGCCCGCACGGTCGGACAGGTGATCGCGGGAGAGCCGGGCATGCGGGTGGCGGCCGTCGGCTCCCGCGATCTCGACCGGGCGCGCGGGCTCGCCGACGAGCTGGCGGCGCCCCGCGCGTACGGCTCCTACGAGGAGCTGGCGCTCGATCCGGAGGTCGACGTCGTGTACATCGCGACGCCGCACTCCCACCACCTCCCGGTCGCCGAGCTCGCCATCGCGGCCGGGCGGGCGGTGCTGTGCGAGAAGCCCCTCGCCGCGACCGCCGCCGACGCCGAGCGCATGGTCAAGCTGGCGCGCGAGGCGGGGGTGTTCCTCATGGAGGCCATGTGGATGCGGTTCAACCCGCTGGTCAGGAGGCTGCACGGGCTCGTGCGCGACGGGAGCTTCGGCACGGTGCGGTCGGTGTCCGCGTCGTTCGGCTTCCCACAGCCCTACGACGCGGCGCACCGGCTGTGGGATCCCGCGCTCGGCGGCGGGGCCCTGCTCGACCTCGGCATCTACCCGATGGGCCTGGCCCAGCTCCTGCTCGGCGAGCCCGGCGCGATGAGCGTCACCGGCACCCTGTCCCCTTCCGAGGTGGACGCCGAGGCCGGGCTGCTGATGTCCTGGAACGACGGCGCGCGGGCGCTGCTGGACACCTCCCTGCTCAGCCCGCTGGCCAACACCGCCACGGTAACGGGCACCACCATGCGCGCCGACCTCGAAGCCCCCTTCTTCGCCCCCCGCCGCATGGTCCTGCACGGGCCGTCCGGCGAGCCGCAGGAGCACGTGATCGCCGCGGCCGACAACGGCTACGCCGGGGAGATCCGCGAGGTGCGCGACGCGCTGGCCCAGGGCCGCACCGAGAGCGCGGTCATGCCGCTGGAGGACAGCCTCGCCATGATGCGCCTGATCGAGGAGGCGCGGGGGCACGTCGCGCGCCTTCGTTGCCTGTCGCCGGTGACCGCCGGAGACTGATCAGGTGAGTCCTAGCGTCCGTGCCGAGATCCGGGTCGACGGTGTCGTCCAGGGGGTGGGTTTCCGCCCCTTCGTCCACCGGCTCGCGACGCGGCTGGGGCTGTGCGGCGTGGTCGGCAACGACGAGCACGGCGTGTTCATCGAGGTCGAGGGCGTCCCTGCCGCCGTGACCGAGTTCCTGGAGACCGTGCGCCACAGGCCACCTCCGCTCGCCGTCGTCGAGCGCGTCACCTCGCGGGAGGTGCCGGTCACGGGTGAGCCCGGGTTCGGCATCGCGCCGAGCACGGGCGCGGGGCGGGGCCGCGCCCTCATCTCGCCCGATGTCGCCACCTGCTCCGACTGCCTGCGCGAACTGGAGGATCCCGCGGACCGCAGGTACGGCTACCCGTTCATCAACTGCACCGCCTGCGGGCCGCGCTTCACGATCGTCCGCGCCTCTCCGTACGACCGGGCGGGCACGACGATGGCGGCGTTCGCGATGTGCGAGGAGTGCTCGGCCGAGTACCACGACCCCGCCAGCAGGCGGTTCCACGCCCAGCCGCTGTGCTGCGCGAGGTGCGGCCCGCGCCTGCGGCTGGTGGACGGCTCGCTGCGCGAGATCCCGGGCGACCCCGTGGCGGCGGCGGCCGGCCTGCTCAGGCAGGGAAGGCTTCTCGCGGTCAAGGGGATCGGCGGGTACCACCTGGCCGTGCGGGCCGACCGGCAGGAGGCGGTCACGGCGCTGCGGGCCAGGAAGCACCGGGAGGACCGGCCGTTCGCGCTGATGGTGCCCGACCTGGCGGCGGCCCGCCTGATCTGCGACGTCGACCCGGACGAGGAACGACTGCTCACCGGCCGCCGCCGGCCCATCGTGCTCCTGCGCCGCCGCACGAGCCACGCCGCCGCGACGGACGCGCAGGACGGCGTCCCGGCGCGCGGGATCGCGGAGGCGGTCGCGCCGGGGGCGCGGTCGCTCGGCGTGATGCTGCCCTACTCCCCCCTGCACCACCTGCTGCTTCGCCACTTCCCTGGACCGATCGTGCTGACCAGCGGAAACGTCTCCGACGAGCCGATCGCCTACCTGGACGAGACGGCGCTGCGGCGCCTTTCCGGCATCGCGGACGCCTTCCTGACGCACGACCGGCCGATCCACACGCGCACCGACGACTCGGTGGTCCGGGTGTTCCGGGGCAGGGAGCTACCGGTGCGCCGCTCGCGGGGCTACGCCCCCGCGCCGCTGCCCCTCGCGGGCGAGGTCCGCCGGCCGGTGCTCGGCTGCGGAGCCGAGCTGAAGCACACCTTCTGCCTGGCCGAGGGCCGTCGCGCGTTCGTGTCGCACCACATCGGGGACCTGGAGAACTACGAGACCCTGAGGTCGTTCGTGGACGGCGCCGGCCACTTCGAGCGGCTGTTCGGCATCAGGCCCGAGCTGGTCGCCCACGACCTGCACCCGGAGTACCTCTCGACCAAGTACGCGCTGGAGCGCGAGGGCGTCGAGCCGGTGGGCGTGCAGCACCACCACGCGCACATCGCGTCGTGCATGGCCGACAACGGCCAGGCGGGGCCGGTGATCGGCGTGGCCTTCGACGGGCTCGGATACGGCACGGACGGCACGCTGTGGGGCGGCGAGTTCCTGGTCGCCGACCTCGCGGGGTTCGAGCGCGCCGGGCATCTGGAGGCGGTGCCGATGCCCGGCGGCGCGGCGGCGGTCCGCCGGCCCTGGCGCATGGCCGCCGCCTACCTCGGGGCGAAGGCGCCCGAGACCCTGGGCGTACGGCGGCGAAACGCCGGCCAGTGGGACGCCGTCGCCGCCATGGCCGAGCGGGGCGTGAACGCGCCACCGACCTCCAGCGCGGGCCGCCTGTTCGACGCCGTCGCCGCCCTGGTGACCGGCCGCGACACGGTCACCTACGAGGGGCAGGCGGCCATCGAGCTGGAGCAGCTCGCCGAGCCGGGCGAGCGGGGGGCGTACCCCTGCCGCATCCTCGGCGACGGCGGCACGCGCCCGTTCACGGTGGCGGGGCTCGACCTCGTCGAGGCGGTCCTCGCGGACGCGGGGGCCGGTCCGGCGGTGGTCTCCGCGCGCTTCCACAACGGGGTCGCCCGGCTCATCGCGGAAGGCTGCCTGCGGGTGCGAGAGCGCACCGGCCTGTCCACGGTGGCGCTGTCGGGAGGGGTGTTCCAGAACCTCCTCCTCCTGGAGCGGGCGACCGGCCTGCTGGAGAAGGGGGGGTTCACGGTGCTGCTGCACTCCCGGGTGCCGCCCAACGACGGGGGCATCAGCCTCGGGCAGGTGGCGGTGGCGGCTGCCAGGCAGGCGGCCCAGGCGGGCTGACCACCACCCGGTCACTCCTTCTCGGCGACGACCCGTATGCGGACCCGCACCTCGGGGTGCACCCTGAGCATCAGCATCTTCGGCGGGCGCAGGCCGAAGTCGCGGATGTCGAAGGTCTGCTCGCCCTCGATCACCAGCGTGCGATCGTCCGGCGCGGACACCTCGATCTCACCCTCGACCTGGCGGGTCACCCCGTGGAAGGTCAGGTCGCCCCGCACCCGGTAGCGCCCCGGCGTGCCCAGCTCCTCCACGCGGGTCGCCTCACCGACGATCTCCGGGTACGCGCGGACGTCCACGCGCCGTCGCAGCTCGCCGTCGTAGAGGGGATTGCCCGACTCCAGCCGCTCGACGGGAAGCTCGACGCGCAGGCGCGGCGGGGTGGCGAGATCGAAGCGGCCCCCGGTGACGTCCCCCTCGACGTAGCCGGTCAGGCCGCCGGCCTCCCCGTGGATCGGGTGCAGGCTGCTGCTCGCCTCGACGCCGAGGCTCGATCGCGTGCCGGAGACGCGGAACCGCTCGCTCACCCCTCCATCATCGCTCGCGGGCCGGTCCTGGGAGGAGGCGGGCTTCCTCACCGTTGCCGGCCCTAGGAGGAGGTGGGCTCCCTCACCGTTGCCGGCCCTAGGAGGAGGAGGACTTCCTCGCCGCGCGGGCCATCTCGACCTTGGCGCTGGCGGCGTACTTGTCGACGTACTCCTGGCCGGACAGCTCCATGAGCGCGTACATGATCTCGTCGGTGACGGCGCGGAGCACCAGGCGGTCCTCCTCCATGCCGTAGTAGCGGGAGAAGTCGAGCGGCTTGCCGTACTTCACGCCGGGGCGGATGCCGAGCTTGGGGAGCCTGCGGCCCGGAGGCATCATCTCGAAGGTGTTCATCATCGCCCAGGGGATGACCGGCACCCGGGACTCCAGCGCCAGGCGCGCCACGCCTGTCTTGCCCTTGTAGAGGCGCCCGTCGGGCGAGCGGGTGCCCTCGGGGTAGATGCCGAGCACATCGCCCTCACGCAGGATGCGCAGGCCGGTGCGCAGCGCCGCCTCGCTGGCCTTGCCGCCGGAGCGGTCGATGGGCACGGTGCCGACGCCGGTGAAGAACGCCCGGCTGAGCAGGCCCTTGACGCCGCGCCCGGTGAAGTACTCGGCCTTGCCGAGCGAGATGACCTTGCGCGGCAGCGGCAGCGCGCCGAAGAAGTGGTCGGCGAACGACAGGTGGTTGCCCGCGAGGATCGCCGGGCCCTCCTTCGGGACGTGCTCGGTGCCCTCCGCCCAGGGGCGGAACACCAGATGGAGGAACGGCGAGAGAATGGCCTTCACCACCCAGTAGAACACTCGGGGCACCTCTTCTCTGGCTTCTCTCGGGGTTCACACCGCTGTAACCGGCGTGGCGTCATCTTCGCATGCCGGGCGCATCTCACCTACACCTCGGCATCTACCGACACCATCCACCAACACCGTCCGGCAACGCTCGCCATCGACACCGTCCGCCGACCGCGACACCGGGCCTGCGGATCTCGCGAGACGCCCTCGAACGTGCGACGATCGGGCGAGCCCCACCAGGAGAGGAACCCAACATGCCGCTCATGCCCGGCTCCGAGCCGTATCAGCACGAAGGTGGCCAGGTCGGGGTCCTGCTCTGCCACGGTTTCACCGGGACGCCGCAGTCGCTGCGTCCCTGGGGGCGGTATCTCGCGGCGGCGGGCCTGACGGTTTCGCTGCCCCGCCTGCCCGGCCACGGCACCACCTGGCAGGAGATGAACCGCACCCGCTGGGAGGACTGGTTCGCCGAGCTGGAGCGGGCCTTCGAGAGCCTGCGGAGCAGGTGCGCGGAGGTCTTCGTCATGGGCCTGTCCCTCGGGGGTTGCATGGCGCTGCGGCTGGCGGAGGTGCACGGCGCGTCGGTGCGGGGCCTGGTGGTCGTGAACCCGTCCATCGTGAACGACGCCCCGCTGCTGAGGCTCGCCCCCGTGCTGAAGTTCGTGCTCCCGTCGGTCGCCGGCGTCGCGAACGACATCAAGCGCGAGGGGGTCACCGAGCTCGGCTACACGCGCACCCCGGTGCGGGCGGCGGCCACGCTCCCGAAGCTCTGGTCGCTGGTGCGGTCGGAGCTCGGCCGCGTCACCCAGCCCGTGCTCGTCTACCACAGCCCCGAGGACCACGTCGTGAAACCGGCGAGCGTCGAGCTGCTGCGCCAGGCGCTCGGCGACAACCTCACGGTGCGCGAGTGCGCGAACAGCTACCACGTGGCGACGCTCGACAACGATGCTCCGCAGATTTTCGAGGGCAGCCTCGACTTCATCAGGGCCCACGCGTCGGTACCCTTGCAGAGAGACCGATCCCACAGCGGAGAAGACTGATCCGACCTCATCATGAGCAGAGGAACGAATCGAAGTGACCGGTGACGCCACAGAGTGATGAGGACGAGGTCTGGCGTCAGATCGTCGCCTCCTTCAACGACACCGCCGAGGCGACCTCGGCCGGCCAGCCATGGCCGGACCGCGAGAACGTCCCGGTCGAAGACGCCCCCCAGCAGGTGAAGGCGGAGATCCCCACAGAGACGAGCGCGGACCTCCGCGAGGAGGAACCCGCCGCGCCGGCCCCCGACGACGACGGCGACCACTACGTCCCGCCTCCCCCGCCGCCGCTCCCCAAGATGGACGCCGGCACCAAGATCGCCTGGTTCGCGCTGTTCGGCGGCCCCGCGTACCTGCTGCTCGCCGCGCTCCTGTCCTGGCCGATGGACGGGTGGATCGTGTTCGCCGCCATCGCCGCCTTCATCGGCGGCTTCGTGGCGCTGATCGTGCGGATGGGCGACGGCCCGCCCCCCGACTCGGGCTGGGACGACGGCGCGATCATCTGACCGCTCGCGGGGGTGCCGGCCACAACCGGCGAGACCTCCGTGTCGGATTGTCGGATGATCTCGCGCCAAACGGGTTCCGTTTCGCGGGCGTCAGTGCTATCACTTGCCTCTAGGTGGCTTGGGGAGCCCACGGAGGACGGTTGGAATTTCTTCTGCTCGGTCCGGTGGAAGCCTGGCATCGCGGGGAGCGGCTCTCGCTGGGCGGCCCGAAGCCGCGTGCCCTCATGGCGGCACTGCTCCTCAGCGCGGGCAGGGTCGTCTCCGGTGAGCGCCTCGTCGACGCCCTGTGGGGAGACCGGCCGCCGAGCAGCGCCAACGCGCTGATCCAGACCTACGTGTACGGGCTGCGCCGCGCGCTGGTGCAAGCCGGGCAGGACCACCTGCTGGAGACCAGGCCGCCGGGTTACCTGATCAGGCCCGAGCACGGGCAGCTCGACCTGCGGACCTTCGAGGACAGGGTGGCGGAGGGCCGCCGCCACGCCGCCGAGGACCGTCACGACGCCGCCGCCGACGAGCTGCGCGCCGCGCTGGCCCTGTGGCGGGGGTCGGCCCTCGGCGGCATCGGGGATGCGCTGCGCGGGGAGGCCGGGCGGCTGGAGCAGACCCGCCTTTCGGTCCTTGAGGAGCGGATCGGCGCGGAGCTCGCCATGCACAGGGAGGCCGAGCTGGTCGGCGAGCTGACCGAGCTGGTCTGGGCGTACCCCACCCGCGAGCGGCTGCGCGGCCGGCTGATGACGGCGCTGTACCGGCTGGGCCGCCAGGCGGACGCGCTGGCCGTCTACCACGAGGGCCGCCGCGCCCTGGCGGACGAGCTGGGCGTGGACCCCGGCGCCGAGCTGCGGCACCTGTTCGAGGCCATGCTGCGGGGGGACCCCTCGCCGGCCCGGCCCGGCGTACAGCGAAGCGCCGCCCCAGTCGACCCGGTCACCCCGTCGCCGCCGCCCGAGGCTCCCGCCACGAGCCCCGCCGGCACGGGCGGCTCCCCCGCGCGGCCTGCCGTCCAGGAGGAGCCGCGCCAGGCGGGCGTGCCCGGGCACCTGCCGCGCGGCGTCGCCGACTTCACCGGGCGGGCCACGCAGATCGCCGAGCTGACCGCGTGCCTGAACGCCCCGAGCGACACGGTCACGGTGGCGGTGATCTCCGGCAAGGGCGGCGTCGGCAAGTCGGCGCTCGCGGTCAAGGTCGCCCACGAGGTGACCGACGCGTACCCGGACGGGCAGCTGTACGCCGACCTGCGCGGCGGCAGCGACTCCCCCGCCCCTCCCCTTGAGGTGCTCGGGCGGTTCCTGCGCGCCCTAGGCGTCCCGCCCTCCGGGATACCCGGCACCCTGGAGGAGTGCGGCGACGCCTACCGCAGCATGCTCGCGGGCCGGCGCGTGCTGGTCGTCCTCGACGACGCGGGCACCGAGCGGCAGGTCCGCCCCCTGCTGCCGGGCAGCCCCACCTGCGCGGTGATCGTCACCGCCCGCAAGCGGCTGGTCGGGCTGGCGGGCACGAGCCTCACCGACCTCGACGTCCTGCGGGCGGACGCGGCCGTGGAGCTGCTGTCCCGCATCGTCGGCCACGCGCGGGTCGACGCCGAGCGCGAGGCCGCGCAGCGCATCGCCCTGCTCTGCGGCCACCTGCCCCTGGCGCTTCGCACGGCGGGCGCGCGGCTGGCCGCCCGGCCGCACTGGTCCCTCCAGACCCTGGCCACCCGGCTGGCCGACGAGCGCCGCAGGCTGGACGAGCTCACCGCGGGCGACCTGGAGGTACGGGCCAGCGTCGCGCTGAGCTACCGGGGGCTCGACGCCCAGGCCAAGAAGGCGTTCCGGGCGCTCGGACTGCTCGGCGTGCCGGACTTCGCCTCATGGGTGGTCGCGGCGCTGCTCGGCGTGCCCGAGCAGGTGGGCGAGGAGGTGACGGAGCGGCTGATGGACGCCCAGCTCGTTGACTTCGTCACCGTCGACACCGCCCAGCAGGAGA
Organism: Sphaerisporangium viridialbum; assembly: GCF_049674955.1. Lineage (GTDB taxonomy): Bacteria > Actinomycetota > Actinomycetes > Streptosporangiales > Streptosporangiaceae > Sphaerisporangium > Sphaerisporangium viridialbum. The sequence goes on from NZ_CP187232.1 coordinate 6,968,306, forward strand.
GGTACCGGCTGCACGACCTGTTGCGCGTGTACGCGGCCGAGCGGGCGGAGGCCGAGGACCCCGAGGAGGAGCGCGCCGCCGCCATGACACGCGCCCTGGGCGGCTGGCTGTGGCTGATCACGCGCACGGCCTCCAGGAGCCCTTCGGGAGCCCTGCCCGTGCGCAGGCGGTACACCAAGGCTCTGCCCTTGGGCGCGGAGGCCTCCGAGCGCGTCACCGCCGGCATGTCGGCGTGGTTCAACGCCGAGGCCCCGGCCCTGGTCGTCGCCGTCGAGCGGGCCGCCGCGATGGACCTGCACGAGGTGGCCTGCGAGGTGAGCGCGGCGCTGTGCTCGTCCTCGTTCTCGGTGGACGCGAGGTTCGACGAGTGGCGGCGCACGCACGAGGCGGCGCTGGCGGCCGTGCGCAGGGCCGGTGACGTGCTGGGCGAGGCGACCCTGCTGGTGGGGCTCGGCCAGCTCCGCAACAGGCAGGACCGCTACCCCGAGGCTCGGGGGTTCTTCCACGAGTCGCTCCCCCTGTTCAGGAAGGGCGGGGACGCCCACGGGGAGGCGGTCGCCCTCGCGGGCATCGGCACCGCCTGCCGCGAGGAGGGCGACATGGAGCAGGCGCTGCCCCACCTGGAGCTGGCGGGGGCCGCCTTCGAGGAGCTCGGCGACGACTCGGGCACCGGCTACGCCAAGAGGCTGGCCGGGTCGGTGTTCCTCGAACGCGGCGACTACGCCGCCGCGTCGGCGCTGCTCGACGACGCGCTCGCCGCGTTCAGGAGGCTCGGCAGCAAGCGCGGGGAGGCCCTCACCCTTCGCTCCACCGCGCTGGTGCATCGCGCGTCGGGCGACCTGCGCCTGGCCGAGACGCTGAGCGCGCGGGCGGTCGAGCTGCTGCGCGAGACCGACGACGTGCTGATGGAGGCCTACGCGGTCCAGTCGCTGGCCAAGACGCGCATCCGGCTGGGCGAGCACGACGCCGTCCTGCCCGGCCTGCTGGACGCTCTAGCCGTCTGCACCGGCCAGGCCGACCGGTTCGGGGAGGCGCTGATCCTGCGCACGATCGGCGAGCTGCACCTGGCGCGGGGCGACCTCGCCGAGGCCGAGGAGCGGCTCACCCGTTCGATCGCCGTGTGGGACGACCTCGGGCTGCCGCTCTTCCGTGCCCGCTCGCTGCGTGACCTGGCGAGCGTACGGGAGGCGCGCGGCGACGCGGCGGGGGCGCGGGCGCTTCGCGAGGAGGCCCTCGGGGTCTTCGCCGCCTTCGGCACCCGGGAGTACACGGAACTTCTCTCCGCTCTTTAGCGCGTTTTTGGAGAGAACTTCTAGAGGGGCGGCCGAACCTGGCGGCGAGGGCCGACAGCGTGAGGCCCGCCCGCCTCGACAGGCCCGCCGAACACGCGGCCGTCGCGGGGGGCCAGATGCCGCAGGCGGTCGCTCCGCCTGGCACAGTGCTCAGGAGAGAGCGTGTCACAGATCATTCTCATGTCCGATCCCCGGGTGGCCGCCGTGCCGGTCGCGGAGTCGGGCGAGCCCCTGGTGGACCTGCGGGCGAACACCGAGATCCTCCTCGACGGGCGCCTCGCCGACCCGGAGGGCGCGTTCGCCCACCTCCGCGAGGGGCTGGCCCAGCGGCTCCTGCGGGCGCAGAAGCTGCTGCCGGACGGGCTGCGCTTCCTCGTGGTGGAGGGGTACCGGCCATACTCGCTGCAGGAGCGGTACTTCACCGGGTACGCGGGCAGGCTTCGCGAGGCCAACCCGGAATGGCCGGAAGATCATCTCTACGTGCAGACCAGCCGCTCGCTGTCCCCTCCCCACATCGCTCCGCACGTCTGCGGCGCGGCCGTGGACCTCACGCTGTGCACGGAGGCGGGGGAGGAACTGCCGATGGGCACCGAGGTCAACGCCAGCCCCGAGGAGAGCGACGACGCCTGCTACACGGCGGCGGCCAACATCTCGGTGGAGGCCAGGGCCAACCGGGAGATCCTCTCCAAGGTCCTCGAGGAGGCCGGGCTGACCAATTACCCGACCGAATGGTGGCACTGGTCCTACGGTGACAGATATTGGGCGCTCGCCACCGGCTCTGGGGCCGCCCGCTATTCCCATGTGAACTGGCCACCCGCCGGCCGGTGAGAACCTGAACCGGTAACGAAGAGAAACGATCCCGGGAAGACCCCTGAAACACAGGGTTTCCTTCCCGGGATTTCTTCGTGCCCGGGGCCGGCCCGCCATATCGCGGCGGGCCGGCCGATGAGCGTCGTGACCTTTCACCACATGCCTTGAGGGGGGCGGACGTTCGTCCGCCCCCCTCAAGGGTCACACTCGGTTCGTTCTCCGGAGGGCGTCCGACGGTCACCGCCCTACCGGCCGTATCTTCGGTGACTAGCGGGCGAGGCCCTGGGTGTCGATGCCGTCGCCGTTCCAGTCGCCGATGACGGGCAGGTCCCCGGTGGTGTTGCCGTAACCGATCGACCTGGTGTTCTCGATGGCGCCGGTCACCGCACCGGTGCGCATGTAATAGGTCGCACCCATCTTCACCCCGATGTTGTCCTTCCCATCACCGTCCCAGTCACCCACCAGCGGAATGGCGTTGGGGTTGCCGTAAGCGATCACGTACTGCGCCACACCGTTGGCCGGGTTGTCACTGAGCAGGAAATTCCCGTTGGCGGGGTTGTAGGCGCTGATGGTGTCCTTGCCGTCACCGTTCCAGTCACCCACCACCGGAAGCCAGGGAGCGTCACCAAAGGCCACCGACACGGTGTTCTCGACCGCGCCGCTCACCGGACCGGTGCGCATGTAATAGGTGAAACCCATCTTCACCCCGATGTTGTCCTTGCCATCACCGTCCCAGTCGCCCACCAGCGGCTGCGCCCCAGGGTCCCCATAGCGGATCACACGCTCGGCGTTCCCGGTGACCGGGTTGTCACTGATATAGAAAGTACTGGTCGTCGGGTCATAGGTACTGACCGTGTCCACCCCGTCCCCGTTCCAGTCACCCACGATCGGGATCTGCGGGCTGTTGCCGTAATAGATCACCGGACGCGTCGCGACACTCGAACCCTGACTGTCCGACAGGTAATACTCCAGCACCCCCAGATCGCCGCCGTCCTGGACGACCTTGTCGTAGCGGTAGGCGGTGTAGACGTAACCGGGGTGACCGCCGACGGTCCCGCTGAAGGTCCTGCCGGTCTCGTGCGTGGGCGGCGAGGTCCCGTCGGCGCCCCCGCCGAAGGAGAAGGCCGAGAAGTGGACGTGGTCCGGTTCCCAGTGGTCGAACAGGACGGCGTGGTGGCCGTTGCCGTTGTTGACGTTGAGCAGGTCACCCGGGCGCAGGTCGGTCGAGCTGGAGGGGGAGGAGGAGATCACGTTGGGCGCGCGGCCCGGCAGGGTCGCGGTGGTCAGGCTGGTGCCGAGGTGCCACGCCATGGAGACTGCACCCGAGCAGTCGGGGCGGTAGTTGCGGCCCGAGACATCGGGAGCGCTCGTGTTGCCGCTGGCGTCGTACTTGATGTAGGGCCGCCGGTTGACCCAGTCCCACGCGCGGGCGATCACTTCGGACGCGGTGATGGTGCCGTCGACACTGGACGCCGCGCTCGCCTGCGGGGCCTGGACCACGGCGACGCCGGCGAACGCGGCGCCGACCATCGCGGAGGTGGCGACGAGACGGGTGAGGCGGCTGCGGAGCCGAGCTGAGATGCTCATTGGATCCCTTCCAAACTATTTACGGTCGTTTCTGCGTTTTCGAGCACATTCATAGAGTCGGGCGGCGCTCTACAAATTCGCTTTAAGTTCGCTCCAGAAACGATCGCTTCAGAACGACGATTCGGCCCTGCGTTATCGGGCCGGCGAAACGCGCAGGCGGGCGAGAAAGGGGGGCGCGGCCGATCGCCCGCGGACGGAAACGCGAGAAGGGGGCGGACATGGAGTCCGCCCCCTTCGGGGGATGCGCGCCGCTGAAGTGGGGTCTAGCGGGCGAGGCCCTGGGTGTCGATGCCGTCACCGTTCCAGTCGCCGATGACGGGCAGGTCCCCGGTGGTGTTGCCGTAACCGATCGACCTGGTGTTCTCGATGGCGCCGGTCACCGCACCGGTGCGCATGTAATAGGTCGCACCCATCTTCACCCCGATGTTGTCCTTCCCATCACCGTCCCAGTCACCCACCAGCGGAATGGCGTTGGGGTTGCCGTAAGCGATCACGTACTGCGCCACACCGTTGGCCGGGTTGTCACTGAGCAGGAAATTCCCGTTGGCGGGGTTGTAGGCGCTGATGGTGTCCTTGCCGTCACCGTTCCAGTCACCCACCACCGGAAGCCAGGGAGCGTCACCAAAGGCCACCGACACGGTGTTCTCGACCGCGCCGCTCACCGGACCGGTGCGCATGTAATAGGTGAAACCCATCTTCACCCCGATGTTGTCCTTGCCATCACCGTCCCAGTCGCCCACCAGCGGCTGCGCCCCAGGGTCCCCATAGCGGATCACACGCTCGGCGTTCCCGGTGACCGGGTTGTCACTGATATAGAAAGTACTGGTCGTCGGGTCATAGGTACTGACCGTGTCCACCCCGTCCCCGTTCCAGTCACCCACGATCGGGATCTGCGGGCTGTTGCCGTAATAGATCACCGGACGCGTCGCGACACTCGAACCCTGACTGTCCGACAGGTAATACTCCAGCACCCCCAGACCGCCGCCGCCCGCGAAGGCCGCGAGGTCGCTCAGCGTGCCGTTGAAGACCGTGGGCGAGCCGGGGAGGCTGCTGGAGGACCCGGCGTACTGCCAGGCGGTGAACCGCGACCACCCCGCGGGCAACGCGCCCGGAGAGCCGCTGTAGTTGGAGGTCTCGAGGGCGTTGGCCGAGAACGACCCGTTGCCGCCCGTGCATTGGTTCCACCAGTTGGGGTTTGTGTATATCGCCGCGTCCCTGCCGGTGCGTGACTTCACCTCGTTCACGAAGTCGCGGATCCAGGTCACCATCTGGCTGCTGGACAGCCCGTAGCACGGATATATCGGAGCGGCCGTGGTCCACCAGGGCCACTCGATGTCGAGTTGCAGGGGAAGGGTCTTGCCGTCGTTGACGTACTGAGCGTGGTCCACCAGGTAGTCGGCCTGCGCCTTTCCCGTGCCCACGCCCTTGTCGGGACGGCCGAACGCGTACGCCCCGATGTACACGCCGTTGTTCTTGGCGCCGTGGTAGTTCGCGTTGAACTGCGGGTCGACGAAGTCGAGGCCCTCGGTGGCTTTCGCCCAGCCGAACTTCACGCCCTTGGCCGCGACGTCACCCCAGTTGATCGTGCCGTCGTGGTTGGAGACGTCGGTGCCGGCCACGGAGTAGCCCGCCGGAGCCGCGCTCGCCGGCACGGCGCCGGCGACGATCATGGCGCCGAGGGCGGCGATCGCGGTCACCACGCGCACGAGCGTCCTGCGTGCTCGCGTGACCGGGGATCGGCCTGAGGCGGCCAGGGCTCCAGGCTCGCCGACGAGGTGGGACGGCTGGTTCTCGCGGGGGTCCATAAGGGGGGTGCCTCTCTGTACGTGCTCCTCGTGGCCGGAGACGGTTCGTCCCGGCTGAGGACACGCTCACCCCGCGTGCTTCAACTTCACTCCTATTTCGCTACAACCGCGCCGCACCGGCATGGAGCCGCCGCGGCGAGGGCGGGCCGGCCTCAACGCTCCGACGGAGCGCCTTCGGTCTTGACCTTCGTTGCCGCGCTCTTGGAGGTGTCCGGCTGGAAGCGCTCGACCACGTCGGTGTAGTGGTCGGAGGCGTCCACCACGTGGCCGACGGCCATCGTCAGGTCGCCGACGTGGGTGACGGCCTGCAGGCGCATGGTGCGCGGCTTGGCCGAGGTCTGCCCCCGGACGACCCGCCACCCGGACGCGCCGCCGCGAAGCAGGTACGCCGCGCTCGCGTGGTCGGGGTCGAACCCCGACACCCAGAAGTGGCCCTTGCCGTCCCCGGTGACGCCGTACAGCTCCGCGTAGCGGCCGGGCACCGAGGCCCGGCTCCAGCTCTTGCCGTTCCAGGTCAGGATCAGCGGCGCGATCTTCCCTCCGTCGTGGTAGACGCCGCCCACGGCGACGGCCTTCTTCGGCCCGTCGATGTAGACGTCGCGCAGGAACCCTCCCTGGACGGACGGCGCCGCCATCGGCTTCCAGGTGTTCCCGGACAGCCGCATGATCAGGGGGCCCGCCTCGCCGTCCCCGACCGCGAGCCCGTCGCCCTTGCGCGTCAGCGCGACACCGTACAAAGTGCCCTTGACCTTGCCGTCGACGACCGTCCAGCCCTTGGCCGTGGACGTCGCGACGAGCGCGAAGCGCTCCTCACGGGCTCCGCGGGCGCCGCTGCGCGTCTTCTTCGTGCGGCTGCCCACCGCGACCATGCGGCCGGGAACGGCCGCGACGCCGCCGAGCGAGTCACCCGAGCCGAGCTGCGGCACGCTGACCCGGTCGAACGCCGAGCCGTCGCCGCGCACGACGTACGGCAGGCCGTCGTGGCCGTCGCCGACCGCCCAGATCTCCCCGGGGGAGGCCGCCGCGACCGACCGCAGGTGCCCGGCGCTGGAGGCGTCGTTGCGTATGCCCATCCCGGTCCAGGTGCCGCCGTCCCAGTGGGTGATCACGCTGCGGTTCTGCCAGGCCTCCCAGACGTCCTCCTGGCCGACGGCCCAGATGTTCGTCTTGGACAGGCCCACCACGTCGGACAGGGACCCGTCGGTCTGCAGCCGCGCCGTCGCCGACTCCTGGAGCAGGCCCGCCGGGCCGCGCTCGGCGGCACGGGGACGTGGCGGGTCGGCATGGGCGTGCGCTGCGGAGGTGGCGTGGATGAGGGCACTGGTCAGCACGGCGGTCAGCATCACGCACATCGGCAACGCACGCCGCGACAAGCGGCGGGACATGTCCAAATCGTACGTGTCCTGCCATCACGCGCGTGGCAGGTACCCGAGTGTTGACCAAACGGTCACCTGAACCCTGCGCGGCCGTCGCCCTGGGCCGGACCGAGGGAGGCTCAGCTCGCCAGGAGCTCGGCGACGACGGGCAGGTGGTCGGTGGCGGCCTGGAGGTCGGCCGCGGCGGCGTCGACGCCGCCGCAGGACCGCACCGACAGCGCGGGGGCGGCGAAGACCACGTCCAGCCGCCTCCCAGGCGTCCTCGCCGTGAAGGTGAGGCCGTCGCCCCGGGGCGCCAGCGGATAGCAGTCGGCGAGGCGCCGGGTGAAGTACTGGAAGGCGGCCCCGCCCGGCTGCTCGTTGACGTCGCCCGCCAGCACGATCGGGGCCCCGAAGCGCTCGGCCACGCTCTCGACCAGGGCCATGATCTCGATGGCGTGGCACAGCCGGGCGGCGGCGACGAGGTCCAGGTGGACGGAGGCGACGGTGATCCTGCTGCCCCCGCACTCCACCACCGCGATGGCGACCGCGCGCCGCTCCAGCCCCATGAACGGCCGCAGCAGGTGGCCCTCGGCGTGGACCACCCGGGTGCCCGGCGCGGCCAGCACCGCCACGCCGCCCCAGCGCCGCCCGGCGACGACCCGCAGGCCGGCGGCCCTGGCCAGCTCCGCGCGCCTGCTCCGCCACCGGAGCAGGCGCGGGGCCTCCTGGACGCACAGCACGTCCGGCGCCATGGCCCTGATGACCCGCGCCAGCGCGGCGTTGTCGTCGTACATCGACCGCACGTTGTAGGTGCCGACGCGGATCACCATGGGGCCCCGGTGCCTGTTCCTCGTGCCAGGTGCCCGCTCAGGGATGCCTGGCGAGGTCGGCCGCGCCCACCAGACCGGCGGCCGGTCCGAGCTCGGCCGGGCGGATGTCGGCGTGCGGCCGGTGCTCGCGAGCGGTCAGCGCGCGGAGGAACGCCGCGCGGGCCTGGTCGATCCACAGGTCGGCGGCGCGGGAGACGCCGCCGCCCAGGATGAAGCACCCCGGGTCGAGCACGGCGGCGAGGTCGGCCATGCCATGGCCGAGCCACTCGGCCATGGTCGCGAACGCGGTCAGGGCCGCGGCGTCGCCCTCGCGGGCGGCCTGCGTGACGTGCTCGCCCTCGATGTCGGACACCGAGCCTCCGGCGAGCTCCAGCATGCGGCCGGCGCGGTCGGGCTCGGCGGCGGCGACCACCCTGGCGTCGTGGACCAGGGCGTTGCCGCTGGCGTACTGCTCCCAGCATCCGAGGTTGCCGCACCCGCACAGGCGGCCTCCGGGAACCACCTGCATGTGGCCCATCTCGGCGCCCATGCCCCACCGGCCGCGGTACAGCGAGCCGCCGAAGACCAGGCCGCCGCCGATGCCGGTGCCGACGGTGACGCACACGACGTGGCTCTCCCCGCGCCCGGCGCCGAAGCGGTATTCGCCCCAGGCCATCGCGTTGGCGTCGTTCTCCACCACGACGGGCAGGTTGACCCGCTCGGCGACCTTCTTCTGCAGGGGTTCCTCACGCCAGGCGAGGTTCGGGGCGAACCTGACGACCGACCGCGTCTCATCGACGAACCCGGCGGCGCCCAGCCCGACGGCCTCGACGTCGTGGCGGCTCGCGAGATCGAGCACCGCCTCGGCGATCGTGTCCGCCACCTTGTCGGGGCTGTCCGCGGGCGTGGGCCGCAGGAGGTTCTCCACGATGTGGCCGTCCTCGTCCACGACCCCGGCGGCGATCTTCGTACCGCCGATGTCAACGCCGATCGTCAGCGCCATTTCTCATCCCTTCCCCCCGAGAATCCCGCCAGGCCCTCAGCCCAGGTCGATGTGCTCTACTCGGGTGTCCGTGTCGCCGGGGCGCCTCGGCGTGGCGGGTCGCGACATGGCGTCGACCGCCTGGCGGAACGCGGCGAAAAGCTCGCCGCCCGCCGTGATCAGGTGGTCGGCGACGTCGCCGCCGGCGTCGCGCCTGGCGGCCTTGAGCCTGCAGACGGGGCAGGCCCGGCAGATGTACTCATCATCGTCATGCCCGGCCACCGCCTCGCTCCACACGTCTCCGGCTCCGCGTTTCGCGCCGCCGAAGGCCTGCCCCAGCCCCTGGCCGAGGCCGCTCACGCCGCCCTTGACGATGCCCTTGCCGAGCTCGCGGCCCGCCCTCTGCTGCAGCGAGTCGAAAAGCTTCCGCGCCTCGCCGGTGATCGAGCTCAGGGGGTCGGGCCGGTCGTCCCTGGCACCGCCACGGGGATCCTCGCGCCGCCCCGCCCGCTCGTCGTCGGCCGCCGCGCGCCGGTCGCGCTCCCTCAGCCACTCGTCACGGCTGACGCCCCGCTGGACGTCCTGCCGCTCACCGGCGCCGCCGGTGTGCTCGCGCCGTTCCTGCCGCCCGTCCTCGGGCAGGTCGCCGTGGTTCTCGTTCATTTCGGTCATCAGGCCCCTCCTGCCTCGAACCGTACCCGGAGGTGGCCGTCCCGGAGCGCCGCGTCCATGACCGATCTGCGGGCGAGCGCGGCGGGCAGCGCGAGGACCCGGCGGTAGGAGCCCGCGGTGACGATCAGCTCGTCGCCCTTCCTCGCCAGATCGACCTCGCTCTTGTCCGCCAGCGGCAGGGCGAGGGTCAGCTCGTGGACGTCGCCCTCGGACCGGATGGTCAGCGGGGGCTCGCCGGACGGCGGCGCGAACGGGTCGGCCTCGCCGTACAGCTCCTCCGCCAGCGCGGCCAGCGCCTCGTGCCCGACCGGCTCGGCGGGGAGGTAGGGCACCCGGTGGACGGGCAGCGGCGCGAAGGACTCCTCTACCGCCGCCAGGTGCCTGGACTGGGCCTCCACCCAGCCGCGCCGCCACGCGTCGGAGCCGTCGTCCGGGAACACCCGGTTGGCGACGACGGCGTCGACGCGGTAGCCGTACAGGCTCAGGGAGGTGAAGGTGCGGCGGGCCTCGGCGACCACGACGGCCTCGGGCGTGAGCACGAGCCGCACGGAGGCGTCGTCGCCGGTCAGCAGCTCGCGCACCCCCATGAGCCCGGCGTGCAGCCGCTCGCCCGCGCTCACCACGCCGTCCTCGGGGACGCTGAGGCGGGCGACGTGCCGGATCACCGGGGCCAGCGCCCGCATCAGCCTGCGGCCGGCGGGCAGCAGGCGGCTGACGTGCCAGTCGAGCGCCTCGGGAAGGGCGAGCAGGCGGAGCGTCTCGGCCGTCGGGGCGCAGTCGACCACGACGACGTCCCACCGGCCGGTGCGCACCTGCTCGCGCAGCTCCAGCAGGGCGATGATCTCTTCGGCCCCCGGCAGCACCGTGAGCTCCTCGGAGGTGATCTCGTCGAGGCCGAGCTCGGCCAGCAGGCCCCTGGCGTACTCCCGCAGGTCGCCCCAGTGGCGCTCCAGGGCACGCTGGGTGTCCACCTGCTGGAGGTAAAGGCCCGGGGCCGCCTCGGCGGGCTCGCCCGAGCCGGGCACGCCGAGCGCGTCGGCGAGGGAGTGGGCGGTGTCGGTGGAGACCACGAGCGTCTTCAGCCCTCGGCGGGCGGCGAGCGTGGCGGTCGCCGCGGCCACGGTGGTCTTGCCCACTCCCCCCTTGCCGGTGAAGAGGAGGATCCTCGGGGTCCCGGCGCTCATCGGCCCTCGACGCGCTTCTTGAGACCCTTGAGCGCGGTGTCGACGATGACCTTCTCGGCCTTGCGCTTGATCATGCCGATCATGGGGACCTTGAGGTCGACGGCCAGCTCGTACGTCACCTCGGTGCGCCCGCCCGCCTCCGCGAGGCGGTAGCTGCCGGTGAGCGCGGACACCATCTTGCCGGGCTCGGCGATGTCCCAGTCGACGGCCTCGTCGCCGCGCCAGCGGTAGGCCAGGGTGTACTCGTCGCTGATCACCCCGGCGTCGAGGACGAACCGCACGGTGGCCGGGCGCCCGTCGTCGCCCACGGACAGGACCTTCGCGGACTTCACCTGACCTGCCCACTCGGGGTAGGTGGCGAAGTCGGCGATGACCGCCGTGATGGTCGACGGGGCGGCGCCGATCGTGATGCTGGACGTGGTGCGATCAGCCATGGGCTTACCGTACTCGTTCACCGTTCCCGAGCGAACGTCCGCACGGCCGATCTTCGAAGTCGCGCGGCGCTCATGCGGGGCGGGGCTCAGAGGTCGAGGGCGAAGGGGCTGCCCCGGCCGCGGAAATGCCCGACGTTGACGCATTCGGTGCGGCCGATGCGGGTGCGCGCGGCCAGCGGCTGGTGCACGTGGCCGAAAAGGGCGTAGCGGGGCTGGGTGGCCTTGATCGCCTCCAGCGTCGCCCGGCTCCCCCGCTCGAACCGCCGCGCCACCACGTCGTACAGCAGGCCGGGGACGGCGGGCGGGATGTGGCAGCAGAGGACGTCGACGGCGCCGACCGCCTCGACCTTGCGGGCGAACTCCTCGTCGTCGACCTCGTTCGGGGTGCGGTAGCGGGTGCGCAGGCCGCCACCCACGAACCCGAAGGTCAGCCCGCCGATCTCGGCGGTCTGGCCGTCGAGCACGTGATGACCGTCCCTGACGTAGTCGCCCCACAGACCTGGCAGGTCGACGTTGCCGTAGGTGAGGTAGGCGGGCGTGGGCATGGCGGCGAAGATGCGCGTGTACTGCTCGCGGACGGCTCCCTCGATGTGGTCGCGCGGCTCCCCGCCGAGGGACGCCCACAGCGCGGCGGACATGCTCCGCGCCTCCTCGAAGCGGCCGGCCGTGCGCAGCGCGATGAACTCCGACGCCCGCTCCTCGCCGAACATCTCGCCGAAGATGCCCTGCGAGGGGTCGTGGTAGTCGACGAAGAGGATCAGATCGCCGAGGCAGATGAGCACGTCGGCGCCCTCTCCCGCGCGGGAGAGGGCGTCCGCGCGCCCGTGGACGTCACTGACGACATGGACCCGCATGACGGACATCGTAGTACCCGGGCCATACCCGACCTAGCGCTTGGCCGCCAAGAGACGACACGCGCGAGGTCACCGGCTCGGGCCGGGCGGGCCGCCGGACGACCCTGATAGCGTGAATCGGCCGTTATGAACGGTGGGTGACGGACTATCCCCGCGCGACGCGAAGCGATAGCGTCCAGGCAGCCCTCCGGCAGAGACATCCTTCCTGCGTGCACCCAGAGGAGTGACCGTGCGCGAGTACAGCGTTCCCGTGCTGGTGGACGTACCGGCATCCGCCAACTGCGCCGACACGGTGTTCAGGCGCGGCGACCAGGAGCCCCAGGCAGTGGTGATCAGCCGCAAGGCCGGCGACGCCTGGGCCCCCGTCACCGCCGCCGAGTTCCGCGACCAGGTCGCCGGGGTGGCCAGGGGCCTGATCGACGCGGGCGTCGAGCCGGGCGACCGCGTGGCGCTCATGTCGCGCACCCGCTACGAGTGGACGGTCGCCGACTACGCCATCTGGGCCGCGGGCGCGGTGAGCGTCCCGATCTACGAGACCTCCTCCGCCGACCAGGTGAGCTGGATCGTGTCCGACAGCGGCGCGAAGGGCGTGATCGTCGAGACCGGGTCCCACGAGGAGACCGTGAGGCAGGCCCTCTCCGGCGTCGCCGGAGACCCGGTCATCTGGCGCATCGAGGGGGGCGCGTTCGCCGAGCTGACCGCCGCCGGCGCGGACGTGCCCGACGAGACGTTCAAGGAGCGCCGCCGCGCGCGCGGCGGCCGCGACCTCGCCACGATCATCTACACCTCGGGCACGACGGGCCGTCCCAAGGGCTGCCGCCTCACCCACGACAACCTGCTGTTCACGGCGCACAACGTCGCGAAGGGCCCGCTGGAGGCGCTGTTCGAGGTCGACGGCCGGGCCGCGCTGCTGTTCCTGCCGCTGGCCCACAGCTTCGCCCGCATCATCGAGGTCGTGCTGATCGAGACCAGCACCGTCCTCGCGCACACCCCCAACATGAAGAACGTCGCCCCCGACCTGCAGTCCTTCAAGCCGACCTTCCTGCTCGGCGTGCCCCGCGTGTTCGAGAAGGTCTACAACGCCGCCGAGCAGAAGGCCTCCGCCGGGGGCGGGCTCAAGAGCAAGATCTTCCACCGCGCGGTGGACACCGCGATCGCGTGGAGCCGCGCCGAGAGCTCCGGCGGCGCCGGGCTCGGCCTCCGGCTCAGGCGAGCCCTGTTCGACAGGCTCGTGTACGGCAAGCTGCGCGCGGCCACCGGTGGCAGGCTCAACGCGGCCGTCTCCGGCGGCTCGGCGCTCGGCGAGCGGCTCGGCAACTTCTTCAAGGGCGCGGGCATCGAGATCTACGAGGGCTGGGGCCTCACCGAGACCTCCGCCCCCTCGACCGTGAACATCCCGGGCGCCAACAAGATCGGCACCGTCGGCAAGCCGTTCCCCGGCGTGACCATCGGCGTCGCCGACGACGGCGAGGTGCTGGTCAAGGGCCGCCACGTCTTCGACGGCTACTGGAACAACGAGCAGGCCACCGCCGAGGCCGTCGACGCCGACGGCTGGTTCCACACCGGCGACGTCGGCGAGCTGGACAAGGACGGCTACCTGCGGATCACCGGCAGGAAGAAGGAGCTCATCGTCACCGCCGCGGGCAAGAACGTCGCGCCCGCGCCCCTGGAGGACCGCATCCGCGCCCACCCGCTGGTCAGCCAGGCCATGGTGGTCGGCGACGACCGGCCGTTCGTCGCGGCCCTGGTCACGCTGGACCCCGAGGCCCTCGACCAGTGGAAGGACGCCAACGGCAGGTCCGGCGCCTCGCTCGCCGAGCTCACCTCCGACCCGGCCGTGACCGCCGCCGTCCAGGCCGCCGTGGACGACGCGAACACCCAGGTCTCCAAGGCCGAGCAGGTGAAGAAGTTCGTCATCCTGGAGACGGACTTCACCGAGGAGAGCGGCCACCTCACCCCGTCGCTCAAGGTCAAGCGCAACCTGGTCGTCCGCGACTTCGCCAAGGACATCGACGCCCTCTACGGCTGACGAGTCGAGGCCAGTCGCGTCCGGGCCGGGGCGCGGTCGGCGGTCCGGGCCGGGGCGCGGTCGGCGGTCCGGGCCGGGGCGCGGTCGGCGGTCCGGGCCGGGGCGCGGTCGGCGTCCATGAGCGGCAGGCGGAGCACGAACCGCGCGCCTCGCGGAGAGTCCTCGACCGTGAGGGTTCCTCTGTGGGTCTTGGCGGTCTCCCGGCAGATGGCGAGGCCGAGCCCGCTGCCGCCCGGGTCGCGGCGCCGTCCGTCCGCCAGGCGGACGAAGGGGTCGAAGACCCGCTCGCGGTCCCCGGGAGCGATGCCGTCACCGTCGTCCAGCACGGTCACGACGGCCTGGTCGCCCACGCGTTCCACGGTGACGTCGACGCGCGAGTGAGCGTGCCGCTGCGCGTTCGTCAGCAGGTTGCCCAGGACTCCGATCAGCTGCAGCCGCCTGCCGAGCACGACCAGCTCGCCGCCGCCGCGGATCCGCACCGGCGTGCCGTGGGTCCTGGCCTCCACCTCCTCCCGCACGAGCGCGGCGAGGTCGAGCGGCGCGGGGGGTGACATGTGCGTCTTCTTGACCCGCGTGTACGCCAGCACCTCGTCGATGAGCGCCTGGAAGCGCTCCGCCGTCCTGAGCGTTCTCCGGATGGTCTCGTGCGGATTCACTTCGTCGGGGTAGGTCAGCGCCTCCTCGAGTTGCACCCGCAGGGCGGCGACCGGTGACCTGAGCTCGTGCGAGGCCATGGCGGCGAAGCGGCGCTGGTAGGTAACGGCCTGCTCCAGCTGCTCGAGGAACTCGTTGGAGGTGCGGGCGAGCCGGGCGATCTCGTCGTCGCCGGGCGGCTCCGGGACCCGCGTGCTCAGGTCGTTCACCGTGGCCTCGCACACCATCTCGCGGATCGCCGCCACCGGACGCAGCGTCCGGCCCACGACGCTCCAGGTGATCCAGGCGACGGCGGCGGAGATGAGCAGCACCAGGGCGGCGATGGCGCCCTCCAGGTAGCGCGTGGCCAGGATGGCGGGCTCTTTGGTCCCGGCGTACACGTAGTGGCGCTCGCCGCCCCACAGCAGCAGGTTCGCCTGCGGAAGGACCCGCATGGCCACGACCAGGAGGCAGCCGCCCTGGGGCGGGCACTCGGTGAGGTAGCGGGGGCGCTCGTCGATGAACCGGTCCTTGCTGATCGGCGGCAGCCGCGCCGCCGACGTGCTGGCCGCGACCACCCCGCCACGGGAATCGACGAGCTGGAGGTAGTCGACGTGACCCATCGCCTCGGGCGGCGCCACCAGGCCCGGTCGCATCGACGCGATCCAGTCGATGGCGGCCCGTTGCGTCTCGCCGTAGATGTGATCCTCGATCCTGTTGCGGATGCCGAGGTCGAAACCGACACCGATCACGGTGAGGACGATCAGGGACAGCATCCCCACGGTCAGGGTGAAGCGACCCTGGATCGAGCGCGGACGTGGCAGCCGGTGCCATCTGAACCTCAAGGCGAATCTTGCTCCCTATATCCGGGCAAACGCGAGGAGAATAAACGTAACGCCATCTCTTTGCATATTCAGCGCGCTTTACCGCCAATCACCACAATGCATACAGAAAGCAAAACAATTTATTACCGATCGCTGGCCTGGTGCTTACCGTCCGGACGGCGGGCGGGCCACCGGGGCGCATTAAGGTCTACGTCAGCCCAGGTCACGGCAATGAGACCAGCCGCGCGCTCGAGCCCCCGGTCGCCCGCGGCATCGCGGCGACGGGCGGCCCCGGCACCCGTTCATGGCAGGACGATCTCAATCCAGGGACTCATCGTGATCCCACCGGTCATGGCAGGGGGCAGCCGGGTACGGCACGGCATGGCGAACACGTCTCCGGCGTCGTAGTAGGCGGGCAGCCCTCTACGGCCGAGGCCGCGCCCCGGGCCACCTGACCCGGCCGCCACAAGAGCTCATCGATGCCGTGAACACGTCTATACGATGGCTTGGCGAGGTGTTGGCGCGATCCCAAAGGGTGGACATGGTTGAGAGCGTAAGCACCGCCAAGCGCGGCCGGCCGGGCCGGAGCGGCGGGGGCGGTCCCGAGGTCGACCTGCGGCAGTTGCTGGCGGGGCTCACGGCGGTCCGCGACGGAGACTTCGGCACCCGGTTGCCCGAGGACGGCGACGGGCTCTACAAGGAGATCGCGACCGTCTTCAACGGCATGGTCGACCAGCTCTCGCTGTTCACCTCCGAGGTGACCCGCGTGGCCAGGGAGGTCGGCACCGAGGGCCAGCTCGGCGGGCAGGCCGAGGTGCCCGGCGTCTCCGGCACCTGGAAGGACCTCACCGACTCGGTGAACGCCATGGCGGGCAACCTCACCGACCAGGTCCGCAGCATCGCCCAGGTCACCACGGCGGTCGCCAAGGGCGACCTGTCGCAGAAGATCACCGTCTCGGCCCGCGGCGAGATCCTCGAGCTCAAGAACACCATCAACACGATGGTCGACCAGCTCTCCTCCTTCGCCGACGAGGTCACCCGCGTCGCCCGCGAGGTCGGCACCGAAGGGCGGCTGGGCGGCCAGGCGCAGGTCACCGAGGTCGCGGGCACCTGGCGCGACCTCACCGACTCGGTGAACTCCATGGCCGGCAACCTCACCGACCAGGTCCGCAACATCTCGCAGGTCGCCACGGCCGTCGCGCGCGGCGACCTGTCGCAGAAGATCACCGTCTCGGCCCGCGGCGAGATCCTCGAGCTCAAGAACACACTGAACACGATGGTCGACCAGCTCTCCTCCTTCGCCGACGAGGTCACCCGCGTCGCCCGCGAGGTCGGCACCGAGGGCCGCCTCGGCGGCCAGGCGGACGTCAAGGGCGTCTCCGGCACCTGGAAAGCGCTCACCGAGTCGGTGAACGTCATGGCCGACAACCTCACGGCCCAGGTGCGCAGCATCGCCGAGGTCACCACCGCGGTGGCCAAGGGCGACCTGTCGCAGAAGATCAGGGTGGACGCGCGCGGCGAGATCCTGGAGCTGAAGGAGACCATCAACACGATGGTCGACCAGCTCTCGGCGTTCGCCGACGAGGTCACCCGCGTCGCCCGCGAGGTCGGCACCGAGGGCAACCTCGGCGGCCAGGCGACCGTCCGGGGCGTGTCCGGCACCTGGAAGGACCTCACCGACAACGTCAACGTCATGGGATCCAACCTCACCGGCCAGGTGCGGTCGATCGCCCAGGTGGCGACCGCGGTGGCCAGGGGCGACCTCTCCCAGAAGATCACGGTCGAGGCCAAGGGCGAGGTGGCCGCGCTGGCGCAGACGATCAACACGATGGTCGAGACGCTGAGCGCCTTCGCCGACGAGGTCACCCGCGTGGCCCGCGAGGTCGGCACCGAGGGCCAGCTCGGCGGCCAGGCCCGCGTGCCGAACGTCGCCGGCACCTGGAAGGACCTCACCGACAACGTCAACTCCATGGCGAACAACCTCACCAGCCAGGTCCGCAACATCGCCCAGGTCACCACGGCGGTCGCCCAGGGCGACCTGACCAAGAAGATCGACGTCGACGCGCGCGGCGAGATCCTGGAACTCAAGACCACGATCAACACGATGGTCGACCAGCTCTCCTCCTTCGCGGCCGAGGTCACCCGCGTCGCCCGCGAGGTCGGCAGCGAGGGCAGGCTGGGCGGCCAGGCGGAGGTCGAGGGCGTCTCCGGCACCTGGAAGCGCCTCACCGAGAACGTCAACGAGCTGGCCGGCAACCTCACCCGGCAGGTGCGCGCCATCGCCGAGGTGACCAGCGCGGTCACCTCGGGCGACCTCACGCGCTCGATCACCGTCGACGCCTCCGGCGAGGTGGCCGAGCTCAAGGACAACATCAACTCCATGGTGAAGTCCCTCAGGGAGACCACCAGGGCGAACCAGGAGCAAGACTGGCTCAAGACCAACCTGGCCCGCATCTCGGGGCTCATGCAGGGCCACCGCGACCTCGCCGTCGTCGCCGAGCTGGTCATGAACGAGCTGGCGCCCCTGGTGTCCGCGCAGCACGGCACCTTCCTGCTCGCCGAGGAGACCGCGGGCGCCACCGAGCTGCTGGTGGTCGGCAGCTACGGCCACCAGGAGGTGTCCCGCCGGTACGCCCTGGGCGACTCGCTGGTCGGGCAGGCCGCGCTCGCCAAGCGCACCATCCTGGTCGAGGAGGTCCCCCCGGGCTACCTCACGATCTCCTCCAGCCTCGGCCAGGCGGGCCCGGTCAACCTCATCGTGCTGCCCATCGTGGTCGAGGACCAGGTTCTCGGCGTGATCGAGCTGGCCAGCCTCAACAGGTTCACGCAGACCCACCGCGACTTCCTGGAGCAGCTCGTCGAGACGATCGGCGTCAACGTCAACACCATCGTCGCCAACGCCCGCACCGACGCCCTGCTGACCGAGTCGCAGCGGCTCGCGACCGAGCTGCAGGTCGGCCAGGAGGAGCTCCAGCGCTCCAACGCCGAGCTGGAGGAGAAGGCCGAGCTGCTCGCCCAGCAGAACCGCGACATCGAGACCAAGAACATCGAGATCGAGCAGGCCCGCCAGGAGCTGGAGGACCGCGCCCAGCAGCTCGCGCTCGCCTCGAAGTACAAGAGCGAGTTCCTGGCCAACATGAGCCACGAGCTGCGCACACCGCTCAACTCGCTGCTGATCCTCGCCCAGCTCCTCGCGCAGAACCCCGCTCGCAACCTCACCGCCAAGCAGGTGGAGTACGCCAACGTCATCCACTCGGCGGGCACCGACCTGCTCCAGCTCATCAACGACATCCTCGACCTGTCCAAGATCGAGGCCGGCAAGATGGACCTCACCCTGGAGCCGTTCCACATCCGCCAGCTCCTCGACTACGTCGAGGCGACGTTCAGGCCGCTGACCACGGAGAAGGGGCTGCGGTTCGACGTCAGGGTGGGCTCGGACGTCCCCACCCAGCTCCTGATGGACGAGCAGCGGCTCCGCCAGGTGCTGCGCAACCTGCTGTCCAACGCGGTGAAGTTCACCGAGGCGGGCTCGGTGCGGCTCCGCGTCGAGCGGGCCGGTGAGATGGACCTCCCCGCCGGGCCGAGGCAGCAGGCCCTCGCCTTCCACGTGGTGGACACCGGCATCGGCATCGCCGAGGAGAACCTCTCGCAGATCTTCGACGCCTTCCAGCAGGCCGACGGCACCACGAGCCGCAAGTACGGCGGCACGGGCCTCGGCCTGTCCATCAGCCGCGAGATCGCCACGCTGTTCAACGGCGAGATCCGCGCGGTGAGCACCCTCGGCGAGGGCAGCACGTTCAGCCTCTACCTGCCGATGACGCACTTCTCCGGGGATCCCGCCACGGCGCCCTCCCCTGCCGCGTCCTTCGGCGCCCAGCCGTTCGACACGGCGCCGGCGGAGGCGGTGGAGCTGCCCGCGCCGGCCGGCCCCGGCGGCGCGCCCGGTGAGAACGGGCGCCGCCTGCTCGTCGTGGAGGCCAGGCCGAACGGGCTGCTGTCCCTGCTGGCGCAGAGCGTCGTGAGCGATCTGACGGAGACCCACGGGCCCGTACGGGTGACCACCGCCAGCAACCCCGACAGCGCGCTCGCCGCGCTGGTCCGCGATGGCTACCACTGCATCGTGCTCGACCTCGGCATGCCGCACGACGCGGCGGCGGAGTTCCTGCGCAGGCTCGACGAGGACTCCGTCCTGCGCTCGCTTCCGGTGCTCGCCCATCACACGCGCAAGCTCACCCGCCCCCAGGAGAACCTCCTGCAGGGCCGCTCGCGCACCCAGCCGCTGGAGCGCCTGCCCAGCCTGGACGAGCTTCGCGAGCGCATCACGCTCCACCTGTCGGCGAAGGGGCCCGGCGATGTGCTGCCCCTGGTGCAGACCACCCCCGACGAGGTGGCCCGCGACGTCGAGAAGGTCGACAGCGCCCTGCTCGGCCGCAAGGTGCTGGTGATCGACGACGACGTCCGCAACGTCTTCGCGCTGACCAACATCCTCGAACTGCACGGCATGCAGGTGCTCTACGCCGAGAACGGCCGCAAGGGCATCGAGGTGCTCATGCGCAACGACGACGTCGACCTCGTGCTGATGGACATCATGATGCCCGAGATGGATGGGTACGCCGCGACGGCCGCGATCCGCGAGATGCCCCGCTTCGCCAACCTGCCGATCATCGCGGTGACCGCCAAGGCCATGCACGGCGACCGGGAGAAGACCCTCTCCTCGGGCGCCAGCGACTACGTCACCAAGCCCGTGGACGCCGAGGAGCTCATCGACCGCATGCAGCGCTGGCTGGAGCTGTGAGGCTCGGGCCGGCGACGAACTGACCCCCGACGCCCGAAAGCCGAGATGCTCACCTCAGGCCGTCGGCCGAGCCGGTGTCGGGGGCCCAGCCGGTGTCGGGGGCCGAGCCGGTTTCCGTGCGGCCGGGGCCGGGGTGGGACAGGAGCCCTGCGAAGCGGTCGGCCACGAGGTCCCAGCGCCACTCGCGCTCGATCCAGGCGCGGCCCCGCTCGCCCATCTCGCGGGCGCGGGCCGGGTCGTTCAGCAGGGCCGTCAGGGCCGACGCCACCGCGGCCGGATCCTCGCCGTCCACCACCACGCCCGTCTCGCCGTCGCGCACCGCGTCGGGCGCGCCGCCGGAGGCGCCCGCGACGACCGGCAGCCCGGTGGCCGACGCCTCCAGGTACACGATGCCGAGGCCCTCCACGTCGAGCCCGCCCAGCCGCGTGCGGCACGGCATGGCGAACACGTCACCGGCGTCGTAGTAGGCGGGCAGGGTGTTCCACGGAACGGACCCCGTCAGGATGACCGAGTCGTTCAGGCCGGCCGAGCTGATCGCCTGTTCGAGGGCGCCGCGGGACGGCCCGCCGCCGACCAGCAGCAGCACGGCGTCCGGCACGTCCCGCAGCACCGCCGGCCAGCAGCGTACGAGCGTGTCCTGCCCCTTGCGCGGGACCAGCCGGGAGACGCACACCACGACGGGCCGTTCGCCGATGCCGAGCGACACCCGCACCCCGGCGCCGCCCGCACCCCGGTGGAAGGCCTCGGTGTCCACGCCTGGCGCGAGCCGTACGAGCTTCGCGGGCGGCATCACCCGCGCCAGCCTCTCGCGGGTGTAGTCGCCGAGGTAGGTGATCGCGTCCGCGTGGGAGCCGATCCTCGCGAGCAGTCCCCGCACGAGCGGCACGCCCGCCCAGGCGGCCTCGTGGCCGTGGGTCAGCATGACCACCCGCCGCGCTCCCGCCGCGCGCATCGAGGGCGCCAGGATGCCGAGGGGCGCCGCCGCGCCGAACACGACCGTGTCGCACCCCTCCTCGCGCACCAGCGCGGCGGCCCGCCTGGCGACGTCGGGCACGGGCAGCATCAGCGACGTGGGATGCCGCACGACGCGGTACGGCTGCCGCGCGTCGAACTCCTGCCAGCCGTCCCACCGGGGCGCGTAGACGGTGACGGAGCCCGGCGGGCGGCGTACGGCGAGCGCGTGCACGAATGCCTGGATGCCGCCGGGCCTCGGCGGGAAGTCGTTGGTCACGACCAGCGTCTTCGCGTGCCCGGGGTCGCACTCGGGCGGGGTCACGGCTCCGGCAGCCCGTGCAGGCGGGCCCAGGAGCGTGCGAGGGCGAGGCGCTGCGGGCTCGTCGGGTGGGACGCGTACATGAGGTACTCGAAGGCGTCGGGCGACAGGTCGGAGATGTTGGTCACGGCGAGGCGCTTCTGCATCGCCGCGAACGTCGCCGGGTCGCGGGTCAGGTCGAGCGCGTGCACGTCCGCCCTGGTCTCGATCTGGCGGCTGACGACGTTCTCGGCGGGGCCGGAGAGCACGGTGGCCAGGCTCATCAGGCCGAGCAGGAGCCCGACCGCCCGGGGGTCGCCCACCGACGCGACGCCGGCGCGGCGCCGCACCGAGGGGAGCGAGACCACCATGAACAGCAGACAGGCCCCGGCGGCGGCGCCGAGCGCGCCGACCAGCGTGCCGTACAGGACGTCGCCGTTCTTGGCGTGGCCGAGCTCGTGGGCGACGACCAGCTCGACCTCGCCCGCCGGCGCCCGCAGCAGCGTGTCGTACACGACGATGCGCCGCGTCGCCCCGAACCCGGAGACGTAGGCGTTGAGCGCGGTGGTCCTGCGTGAGGCGTCGGCGACCAGCACGTCCTCGACGGGGACGCCGTCGCGGCTCGCCATGGCGATCAGGTCGCTGCGCAGCCGCCCCTCAGGCAGCGGCGTGAAGTCGTTGAACAGCGGCTCCACGACGACCGGGTAGACGAACGAGGCGACCACGGTGAGCAGGAAAGCCCCCGCCGCCGCAGGGATCCACCAGCGCCGCGGCGCCCGGCGGGCCAGCCACACTATGGCCAGCACCATGATCGCGACCAGCACGGTCTGGACGCCGAAGGTCTTGAGCCGGTCGGCCGACCAGGCGGGCCAGTGCTGCGTGGACAGGCCGAAGGCCCGCAGGCGGGTCTCGTACCACATGCCGAGCGGCCACTTGACCAGCAGGCTCAGGGCCGAGAGCGCGAGGACGCCGAGCAGCGTGCGCAGCCACCACGGCCCCCTGAGGCGGCCCGTGACCCACGCGCCGAACGGCGTCAGGACCAGCACGCCCGCGACGACCAGAGTGACCGCCAGCGAAAGGTACACAGGGACGTTGACGGCGGCGTCGAACGCGGCGGCGCGGGAGATCTGCCCGGGGGTGAAGTCGCGCGCGGGATCGGGCGTCACGGCCGGGGCGGCACCCGGCAGCGGCCGCCACGGCGTGGTGACCGCGACCACGGCGGCCAGGGCCACGCCCAGCACGACGAGCGCGATGCCCGCCGCACGCGCCGCCCCGCCCGCGCGCACGCCGCTGCGGGCCTCATCGATCAGCCCCGCCATCCCACCGGCCCCCTCCCCCGGACGCCCGCTCCATGCCCCGGGCGGCCCGCCGCCGTGGCGGCCGGGCCCCTCACATCACGCCTGGGGCGCGGGGTCGTCGTCACGAGAGCTCCCTTCGGACGTACTCACGCCAGGCGGCGGTGAACTGCTCCGTGGTCATGCCCAGAGCCCGGCCGAGCGCGGTCCGCGGGTCACTTCGCATGGACTCACGGTAGAGGGTCACAAGGGCCCGCTCGCCGAAGCGCCCCGCGACATACCGGCAGGCGAGCCACGCCTCCTCGTACGCCTGCGCCAGCCGCGCGGACCCGGCGGCGAACAAGGCCGGGCCCGGGAGCGCGCCCGGCAGGCTCCCGGCACGCACCTCGGCGGCCAGCTCGGCCGCCGCGGAGGCGACGGGGATCCCAGAGCGGAGGTAGCCGACGTAGTCGGCGAACCCCTCGATCAGCCACTTGGGCGTACGCCCGTCGGTCGCCGCCCCGGTGGCGACGTGCGTGAGCTCGTGGGCCAGGACGACGTCGCGGCCCGCGCCGGTCAGGCGGGCGAACGAGCTCGGCTCGATGATCACGCGGTCGGTGCCGGCCACCGCGGCCAGCCCGCCCACCGCGGCGGGCGCGGCGAGCCTCGCGGCCTGGTCGGTGGTCGCGGGGACCAGGATGAGCGGCCGTACGGGGCCCGCGACCCGGGACACGGTGCGGGCGGCGCGGTCGGCCCTGCGGGCGAGGTCGGCCAGGCCCGCGAGGCCCGGGCCGCCCGCGCCGCCCGGCCGTCCGATGACGGCGGAACGCACGCCCCGTACCACCTCGGCCCCTGACCAGATCTCCGGACGCTCGCGCATCACCGAGCCCGCACGAGACCACGGGCCGTCGCCGGCGGGGGGACCCGACAGCGCGGCCAGCAGCCCCGCCAGTGCGGCCCAGAGCCAGACGACGCGCATGCGGGCAATCTACCTGCCCGCTCCCAGGGCCCGGCCCGCCCGCACCCGCCCGCTCCGGCGGACCCGGCCCGCCCCACCAGCCCGCTCCCTCGGACCCGGCCCGCCCCACCCGCCCGCTCCGGCGGGCAGGGGCGGGGCCGGAGACGTGCGAAGGCCCCGTCCGCCTCGAGGGGAGAGAGGTGGACGGGGCCCTCACGACCTTCGCGTGCTCAGCGTGCCGCCGGAGAGGCTTCTCGGGAAAGGAGTCCTGGGAAGTCCCCTGGCACGCGGGTCACACTCCGGGGCGGACCGCTCCAACGAAGGCGGCCTTGCGGTAGCCGCTCAGCTTGTCGATGCGCACCCGCGCACCGCTGTGCGGGGAGTGGATCATCTTGCCGTGCCCGACGTACATGCCGACGTGACCGAGGCCGCTGAAGAACATCAGGTCGCCCGGCTTGAGGTTCTTCCAGGAGATCTTCTTCTTCACAGAGCGGAACTGGCTGGCCGCGATGCGAGGAAGCTTCACGCCGGCCTTGCGCCAGGCGTACATGACGAGCCCTGAGCAGTCGAACGCGCCGGGGCCGCTGGCACCCCACCGGTACGGATCGCCGACCTGCTTCTTGGCCACGGAGACGGCCGTGTGCGCCTTGATTCGCTGTTTGGCGACCTTGCTCAGCTTGGAGGAGCTCTGAGCGGTGGTCACCGTGGCGGCGTCAGCCGCCGTCGCCTGCATCGCGACCGCCCCGGCCGAGGCCGTCATGGTGAGCACGACACCGCCGAGGGAGAGACGGGCGAAGCGAGACAGGCGGGGGTTATGCGTGGTGCTGGACAGGATCGCTCCTTGATTCTTCCACTCACGCCTACCGGGTTAGCTGACGGATTCGGGCTTGGAAGTCGCCCTACGGCACCAACGGCGCCGATTCACCCCCTGACCCCACATTTAGGATCAATTGGGTCCCCGGTTCCGTGCTCCTTGCCGCACGGATTCGGCAGGTCACCGCTGCCTGCGGTCCTGATTCGCGCCTTACTTCGACGGCGGTGACCAATGGATTTGTTCTGCGGTACATCGACCGGTCGGACCGGCTTCGCTCACGACGGCATGGCGTGCTCGCCGCGGCCCAGAAGCTACACAGATCCTCAAATGTAGGCAAAGGCGCGGGCAAGTCCCTAGATCAATTACCGGTGATCGATAACGCATAATGCCTGCAAATCAGGGGCCTCATTTACCTAAATGTGATTCCCCTCACATATCCCGAAACGGCACCACTCGCGAGTCACAGCCGTCACTCCCGCCCCAGGAGTCGGCGATCTTGTGCCGAGGGTTTCGGTCATCGGGATCCGCAAGAACTGTTCCGCAACAACTCTTGCGCAGCAGCCGTTGCGCATGCCAGCCTGGTGCCATGGATCAAGAGAACATCCGTACGATCACCGACTCGCGGGTGCTCGCCGCCCTGGCCCACCCCCTGCGGCGCCGTCTCATGGACGTGCTGAAGGTGGACGGCCCCTCGACGGCCAGCATGCTCGCCGAGCGCACCGGCCAGGCCGTCGCCAACGTCAGCCACCACCTGCGGGTGCTGGGCGCCAGCGAGCTGATCGAGGAGGCCCCCGAGCTGGCCCGCGACCGCCGCGAGCGCTGGTGGCGGCTGGTGTCGGCCGGCGTGCGCTGGTCCACCAAGGACTTCGGCGACGACCCGGCCGCGGCGGCCATCGCCAACGCCGCGACCTCGCTCAACCTCGACCACCACGTCAGCCTGGTACGCGCCTGGTACTCCGCCGGGGACGACGAGCACGAGGCCTGGGGGGACGGCCCGTTCGCCACCGACAAGTGGCTGCGCCTGACGCCGTCCGAGCTGTACGAGCTCTCCAAGGAGGTCACCGCCCTCTTCGACCGGTGGGCGAAGCGCGAGGTGCCCGACGACGGGGAGCGGCGCGACCCGGTGTTCCTGTTCGCCTTCGGCGTCCCGGGGCAGCCGTGAGCGACGCCGGCACCCAGACCCACACCGGCGCCGCCGGTCCCACCGGCCCGGGCGCCGTACGCCGCCGCAGGGGCGGCCTGTTGCGCGACCGCGACTTCCGGCTGCTGTGGACCGGAGAGACCGCCAGCAGCTTCGGCAGCACCCTCACCAGCGTCGCCCTGCCCCTGGTCGCGATCACCGTCCTGCACACGAGCACGTTCGTCGTGGCACTGCTGACGGCGGCGGCGTGGCTGCCCTGGCTGATCATCGGCCTGCCGGCCGGGGCGTGGGTCGACCGCCTCCCCCGGCGGCCGGTGATGCTGATCTGCGACGCCGCCTCGCTGCTGCTGTTCCTCAGCGTCCCGGTGGCCGCCTGGTGGGGCCGGCTGACCATCGGCCATCTGCTGGCCGTCGCGCTGCTCGCCGGCACCGCCAAGGTGTTCTTCCAGACCGCCTACCAGGTCTACCTTCCCGCCGTGGTCCCCGTCGCCGACCTGCCTGAGGGCAACGCGAAGCTCCAGGGCAGCGAGTCGGCCGCCCAGGTCGTGGGCCCCGGTCTGGGCGGCCTGGTAGCGCAGCTCTTCGGCGCCGTCACCGGCCTGCTGGTCGACGCGCTGACGTTCCTGGTCTCGGCGCTCTGCCTGCTCGCGATGCGCACACGCGAGGCGTCCGTCAGCCGGGCACGCCGGACGACCACGCTGCGGCGGGAGATCGGCGAGGGGCTGCGCTTTGTCGCCCGCGATCCTTATCTCCGCGTGCTCACGGTCTTCGGGGCCGTCAGCAACCTCGCCCTCATCGGCTACCAGTCGATCTTCATCGTCTTCCTGGTCGGTGAGATCGGCGTGAGCCCCGGCACGGCCGGCGCCCTGATCGCGGCCACCAGCCTCGGCGGCGTGGCCGGCGCCGCGAGCGCCACCCGGATCTCGCGGCGCCTCGGAAGCGCCCGCGCCCTCATGGTGTGCGAGATGATCGGGGCGCCGTTCGGCCTGCTCATCCCGCTGGCGAGCCCGGGCCCCGGCCTGGCGTTCGTGGTCGTGGGAGGCCTCGGCGTCGTCGCGGGCGTGGTGGCGGGCAACGTCATCAAGTCGACCTTCCGCCAGATGTACTGCCCCCGCGAGCTGATGGGCCGCGTCTCGGTCAGCATGCAGTTCGTCAACTACGGCACGCTCCCGCTGGGCGCGTTGATCGCCGGGGTGCTCGGTGAAGCCATCGGCGTCCGCCCATCGATGTGGATCATCACGGGAGCCCTGGCGCTGACGGGTCTCGTCCTGCTCGCCGGGCCGATCCGCCGCGACAGGGACCTGCCCACGGCGCCCCCGTCCGCCGTCAGGGCAGGATGAGCCGCTCCTCCCGGCGGGTCACCTCACCCAGCCGGGCAGGGCGCTCAGGGACGTACGGCGCCGAAGATGCCCCGGTAGGACGAGAGCGGGACGACCTTCACGATGTCCCCCGTACGAGGGGCGTGGACCATCTTGCCGCCGCCCGCGTACATGCCGACGTGGCCGAGGCCGGAGGCGAACAGCAGGTCGCCCGGCTGCAGGGCGTTCAGGGAGACCCGGCGTGAGGCCCCCCAGGAGTACTGCTCGGCGGCGGTGCGCGGCAGGCTGACCCCGGCGGCCCGCCAGGCCGCCTGGGTGAGCCCCGAGCAATCGTAGGAGCCTGGACCGGTCCCGCCGTACCGGTAGGGCTTGCCCACCTGTGCGAAGGCGAACTGGAGCGCCGTGCGCGCGTTGCCGGAGGCGGAGCCGGTGTACTTGATGCCCGGGCTGTTGGGGTTGCCGGCGTTGTAGGCGTTGAGGCTGCGGAGCAGGCGCTCCTGCTCGCCGACCAGCTTCTCGACGTCCTTCTTCTGCTTGCGGAGGTCGTCGAGCAGCTTGATCGCCTTGTCGTAGGCGCCCTTGGCCTTGTCGCGCTGCCCCTTGACCGAGCGGGTGGCGACCTCGAACTCCGCCAGGGTGCGCGACTGGCCCGCGGACATCTGGTCGACCGAGGCGAGGCCGCTGAGCAGCGACTCGGGGTCGCCCTGGGTGATGAGGTTGGGCCAGGCCAGCAGGTCGCCCGACTGGTAGGTGCTGACCGCGACCGACACCAGGCCGGCGCGCAGCCCCTCGATGGTGTCGAGCTGCTTCTTGAGCCGGCCGTTGAGGTCGTTGTACTCCTTGCGAGCCTTCTTCCAGTGCTCGCCGGCCAGGTTGTAGCGGTCCACCACCTTGTCGGCCTGGTCGTTCAGCTTGGCGAGCCTCGCCTTGGTCTGGGCGACCGTGGGCTTGGGCTTCGCCTCCGCTCCGCCTGCTTGCGTCAACAAGACCGCGGCGATGAGCCCGGCGGCCACCGGTACCCGCCCGGCTCCCCGGATGCCACGCACGACCACTGGGACGTCAGCCCCCTCATGTGAGACAAGTGAGACAACCTGGGCCGAGATCTTACAGAAGCCGCACTGCTAACTGCACCTTTTCATCGGTAATTGGTTTCAATAAGACAACCCCCGTTTACCGGACAGGTGACGGTCTCAGGGGGCACCCCAGAACGGCCCTCCAAGCCCGGGCGCGAAGGCGCCGGGACCGAGGGCCGGGCGGGCTCAGGCGCGGCTGAGGCGGCGGAGCAGGAGGGTGGCCGGCACCGGGCGGGCGCCCATGCGGCGTACCGAGTCGGCCACCTCGCGGTCGGACGACACGACGGCGACCGCGCGCCCCGGGGGCTCCGCGCGCACGAGCTGCCTGATGAGGTCGTCGGCGATCTCCCCCGGCGCGCTGAACAGCACGCGCACGCCGCGCGGCGCGGACACCTGCACCGGGCCGTTCAGCTCCGCGCCGTCGAACGCGCAGGTGACCTCGACCCGGGTCTGCACGGCGAGGCCGCCGAGCCCGGTGAGCAGCCGCGAGCGCTGGTCGAGCAGGGTCAGCGAGGGGTAGCCGGTCTTGGTGACGTTGTAGCCGTCCACGACCAGGTGCAGGTGCGGGATGGCCAGGAGCTGGTCGAGCAGGGCCGGGTCGTCGTCGGCGAGCGCGCGTGCGGGCACGGCGCGCACGGACGGCCGGCCCGGGCTCACCGCCGTGACGGAGTCGGCCGGCTTGCTGATCGCGACGGGCAGTGCCAGCTCGCTGCGCAGCCCCGCCGCCGCGTCCTGGAGGCTGTCGAGGAGCACGCGGATGCGGGCGTCCTCGATGCTGCGCCCCTCGCGCGCCGCACGCCTGCTGGCCTCCACCTGCCGCTCGGCGTCGGTGAGGCGCTCGCGCAGCTTGCGCAGCTCACTCTCGGTCGCGCTGGTCGCCGAGGTCACCGCCGCCCTCGCCTCCTGCTCGCGCACCTGCAGCTCGGCGGCCCGCTCCTCGGCCACCCGCACGCGCTCCCTGGCGTCGTGGAGCCTGCGCCGCAGGTCGGCGATCTCGGCCTTGGACACCCTGAGCTGCTCGCGCAGCCGGTCGGTCTCGTCCTTGGCCGCCGCCTTCTGCGCGGCCAGCTGCTCGCGCAGCCGTACGACCGTCTGCTCCTGGGCGGTGCCCTCGGCCGCCGCGGCGGCCTGCTCCAGGTCGGCGCGGGCGGTCTCCACGAGGTCGGGCCAGCCCGGAGGCCGCGTGAGGTAGGCGGCGGCGGCCACGAGCACCGGCTCGGCCGCGGGAGGGACGTTGCCCTCCTCCAGGCTGGCGACCAGCTCGGGCCACGCCTCCTGCAGCGCCTCGGCGACAATCTCGCGGAACTCCTTGTCGGTCTCCAGCTGCGCGGCGATCGGCGCGCTGCCCAGCCGGGCGCGCTTGCGCGGGTCGAACCTGGCGATGCCCTTCAGCGGCGGCGGGATCGTGGCGGGCTGCATCGAGCCGAGCACCTGGGCCGCCAGCTCGACGACATGTAAGCGGACCTGCTCGGGCAGCGGGCGAGACAGGCCTTCTCCGGCTGAACTCATCCGTCTTCCCCTAGCTGACTGGCCATTCAAAATCCGTCTATCCGACAAGGGTACGGCTGGCGCGTTCGTGGTCAGCGCGCTTCGCACCCGGTTCCTCACCCACCGCCGCCCCTTACGCCACCGCGGCACCCGCTCGCGCGCAGGTGAACGACAGGCGAACGGAATATGGACAAGCGCTTGGTGGCCGTTATACGACTGGGCCACCACGGATGAGGGAGGCCACCATGCCGAGGCTGGACGACCAGCGTGCCGAGACCGGAGAAATGCGGACGTCCACCCGTGACCTGGGCGAACTTCGCCGGTGGATGCGGGCCTGGCTCGCGGGCCGGCTCGCGGGGGCGTCCCGGGTGTCGGTGTCCGAGCTGACGCGCCCGTCCGGCAACGGCCTGTCCAGCGAGACGCTGTTCTTCACCGCGTCCTGGGCCGAGGGCTCGGGCGAGCGGGAGGTCGAATGCGTCGCGAGGATGGCCCCGGCCGCCGAGGCGGTGCCGGTCTTCCCCGAGTACGACCTCGGCAAGCAGTTCGAGGTGATGCGGCTCGCGCGCGAGCGGGCCGGCGTCCCCGCGCCCCGCACCCTGTGGTTCGAGCCCGACCCGGCCGCGCTCGGCTCGCCGTTCTTCGTGATGGAGCAGGAGAAGGGCGACGTCCCGCCCGACCTCGTCCCCTACACCTTCGAGGGCTGGCTGGTCGACGCCTCCCCCGCCGACCTGCGTCGCCTGCAGACGGAGACCGTGCGGATCCTCGCCCGGCTGCACGACGCGCCCGTACGACCCGAGGAGCTGGACTTCCTGCGGCCGGGCCATCCGGGCGACTCGGCGCTGCGGCGGCACGTCAACGAGCAGAGGGCTTACTACGAGTGGGCCCACGGGTCGCTGCGGATCCCCGTCCTGGAGGACGCGTTCGCCTGGCTGGACGACAACTGGCCGCGGTCCACCGGCCAGGACGTGATCAGCTGGGGCGACGCGCGCATCGGCAACGTGATGTACCGCGACTTCACGCCGGTCGCGGTGCTCGACTGGGAGATGGCGGCGGCCGGGCCCAGGGAGATCGACCTCGCCTGGATGATCTTCCTTCACCGGTTCTTCCAGGACGTAACCGTGATCATGGGTCTCCCCGGACTCCCCGCCTTCATGACCCGCGAGGACGTCTGCGAGCAATATCGCTCCATGTCAGGGCACACGCCGCGGGACATGGAGTTCTACGAGATGTACGCCGCCCTGCGGCACGGGATCATCATGGCCCGCGTCTGGCACCGGCGGATCCACTTCGGCGAGCTGGAGATGCCGGACGACCCGAACGACCTGGTGATGCACCGCGCCGCGATCGAGAGCATGCTCGACGGCCGCTACTGGGACTGAGAACAGGCCCTCGATCGGGCGCGGCACGGCACGTCAGCGCAGGGAGATGACGGTCCTGGACTTGACGATGAGGTCCCCGCGCGCGACCTCGTCCACGTAGTCACGCGTGCTCAGGCCCGACTCCAGCCCGACGGCCCTCGCGTAGTGACCGACGTAGTACTTGCCGGCGTACTTGTACTTGATCGAGACCTGCATGGTCATGGAGATGGTGTCCCTGCCGCGCAGCGGGACGACGCAGTACGCGCGGGAGGCGGAGTATCCGCACTTCGCGTGCGACGGCTTGGAGGTGAAGCGCACCTTGGACACCGTGTTCTTCGGCAGGAACGCGGCGAGCACCAGCCCGTCGGCCGTCAGCCCCCGCAGGTGGACGGCCTTGTAGCGGAACGTCGCGACGCCGCCGCGCCTGAGCCTGGTGGGGTACCAGACGTACACCTTCCCCTTCTGTGCCCCGGCGGAGGCGGCCTGGACGGGCACGGTGGGGGTGGACGCGGCCCCGGCCGGGGCGGACGTCCAGAGAAGTGATCCCGCCGCGAGGGCGAGAGAAGTGATCGATGCCGGTAACCAGCGCATACGCGCCTCCCCGTGAACAGTGGGTTGAAACGGCGCCGCACGTGGGCGGTCCAGTCGCCCGAACGGTCGCCGTGTGTGGACGGTGGATCCCTCGGATGGCCCGGTGTGGCAGGCGCATCCGAACATCAGCCGTATAACGACCAAGAACTCCAGGGGTTGCGATCAGATCGAGGACCGCCGTGCGGAACTGTCGGACCTTGCTCGTATGGTCATGGTCGTGGAGATCGGGGTTCAAGGAACGCTCGACGAGCTCGGCACGCCGCTCGACCAGGTGACCTTCGTCGTCTTCGACCTGGAGACGACCGGCGGGTCGCATGCGGAGCACGCCATCACCGAGATCGGCGCGGTCAAGGTGCGCGGTGGCGAGGTGCTGGGCGAGTTCGCCACCCTGGTCGACCCCGGGCGTCCCATCCCGCCGTTCATCACGGTGCTCACCGGCATCACCGACGTGATGGTGATGGCCGCGCCGCGCGTCGAGCAGGTCCTGCCGTCGTTCCTGGAGTTCATCCGCGGGGCCACGCTGGTCGCGCACAACGCCCCGTTCGACGTGGGCTTCATCAAGGCCAACTGCCAGAAGCACGGCTATCCCCCGCCCGCCAACCCCGTCGTCGACACCGCCGACCTGGCCCGGCGCGTCCTCACCCGCGACGAGGTGCCCAACTGCAAGCTCTCCACCCTGGCGAGGATCTTCAGGAGCACCACCGAGCCGTGCCACCGCGCCCTGGCCGACGCCAAGGCCACCGTCGACGTGCTCCACGTGCTGATCGAGCGGGTCGGGGCCTACGGCGTGCAGACCCTGGAGGAGCTCAAGGGCTTCGTACGGGCCCCCACCCCCGAGCAGAAGCGCAAGCGCCACCTCGCGGCGAGCATCCCCAGCACCCCGGGGGTCTACGTCTTCGAGGACGAGCGCGGCGAGGCGCTGTACGTCGGCAAGAGCGGCGACCTGCGCCAGCGGGTGAGGTCCTACTTCACCGCGAGCGAGACCCGCCCGCGCATCCGCGAGATGATCGGCATCGCCGAGCGGGTCCGGCCGATAGTCTGCGCCACCGGCCTCGAGGCCGAGGTCAGAGAGCTGCGGCTGATCGGCGCCACCAAGCCCCGCTACAACCGCCGGTCGCGCTTCCCCGAAAAGGTCGTCTGGCTCAAGCTCACCGACGAGCCCTTCCCCCGGCTGTCCATCGTGCGCGAGGTCAAGGCCGACCAGGCGACCTACCTCGGCCCGTTCTCCTCCGCGCGCGGCGCCGAGGACGCCAGGTCGGCGCTGCACGAGGCGGTGCCGCTCCGGCAGTGCACCGAGCGCATCACGCCGCGCACCCGGCGGCCCGCCTGCGCCCTGGCCGAGATGGGCAGGTGCGGGGCGCCGTGCGAGGGCCGGCAGAGCGCCGACGACTACCGGCGCCACGTCGAGGAGGCCCGGGCCGCCATGGAGCACGACCCGGGCCCCGTGTTCTCGGCCCTGGAGACCCGCATGGAGCGCCTGGCCGCCGAGCAGCGCTACGAGGAGGCCGCCGTCGACCGCGACCGGCTCGCCGTCTACGTGCGCACGGCCGCGCGCATGCAGCGGCTGCGGTCGCTCACCGGCATCCCGCAGCTGATCGCGGCCAGCCCCGCCTTCGCCGGCGGGTGGGACATCCACGTCGTGCGCCACGGCCGGCTCGCCGCCGCCGGGGTGATGCCCAGGGGCGCCCACCCCACCCCGTACGTCGACGCCCTGGTGGCGACCGCCGAGACCGTTTCCCCCGGCCCCGGGCCCCTTCCCGCCGCGGGCGCCGAGGAGACCGAGTGCATCCTGCGCTGGCTCGACTCCCCCGGCGTGCGGCTGGTCCGGGTCGACGGCACCTGGAGCCTCCCCGCCCGCGGCGCCGGCCGCCTCAAGGAACGCATCGACCTCGCCTACAAGGGCGTCCCGCCCCACCACCCCCGCGAAGGCCGCCCCCTCCGCTGACCCGGCGACCCGCCTGCGCGCGGCGAACCCTCGTAGATCTCGAACGAGGAACACCTCGGAGAACGCGGACCACCCGGCGGCTCCGCCGGCGAGAGCCGGTGGCGGTGATCGACGGTGGCGGCGTTAGAGTCGGGCCAAGTCATACTCAAAGGAGAGAGCTCGAATGATCACCGCGATCGTGCACATCAAGGCGGAGGTCGACCGGATTCCCGAGGTCGCCCAGACGATCGCCGAGCTCGACGGGGTCAGCGAGGTCTACTCGATCACCGGCGACTACGACCTGCTGGCCATGGTCAGGGTGGCCGCCTACGACGAGGTCGCCGAGGTGATCCCCGGGCGCGTCAACAAGGTCCCCGGCGTGCTCGCGACAGAGACCCACCTGGCCTTCCGCACCTACTCCAAGCACGACCTGGACGCCGCCTTCTCCATCGGCTTCACCGAAGCCGACTGATCCGGCCCGAAGGATCTCTCTCCCAGCGGTGCTAGGCGCTCGTCCGCCGGCGGGCCGCCGGGCGTGAGGTGGTGGTCGCCGGTAGGCGGGCGCGTACCTCGAAGCCGCCGCCGGGGAGGGCTCCGGCCGAGAACGATCCGCCGAACAGCGCCGCGCGCTCGCGGATGCCGATCAGTCCGGCGCCGAGGACCACGGCTCCCCGCGCGCGCCCGTCGTCGCGTACGCGCACGTCCAGCAGCCCTGGCCGCCACCGCAGTGCTACCTGCGCCGTACGTGCCGAGGCGTGCCGCTGCGTGTTGGCCAGCGCCTCCTGGACGATCCGGTAGGCAGAGACCTCCAGCGCCTCCCCCACCGAGACGGGACGGCCGTCCTCGACGAACTCGACACCGAGCCCCGACTCCCGCGTGCGCGCGACCAGCTCGGGCAGGTCGGCCAGGCCCGGCTGCGGTTCCATGCCCCAGGCGGTGCCGGTGGCGGCCTGGAGCAGCACCAGCATCCGCTGGAGCTCGGTCAGGGTCTGGCGGCCGGTCTCCTCGGCCGCGTGCAGCGTCTCGCGCGCCCGCACGGGGTTCTTCTCCATGATCATGCGTCCGGCGCCCACGCCGAGCGTCATGACGCTGACCCGGTGGGCCACGAGGTCGTGCAGCTCACGGGCGATCTTGATCCGCTCCGCGGTCGTCGTGGCCATGGCGAGCGCCTCCCGCTGCGCGGCGAGCGCGTCCCTGTAGGCCGACAGCTCGGCGCGCAGCCGGCGCTCACGGCCACGCCGGTTGAGGATCAGGCGCCTGCCGAAGGCCACGGCACCGCCCAGCGGGACGACGAGCGCGACCCCCGCCAGACCGGGCGTGCCCCACGACTCGGCCTGGATGGCCGCCAGGGAGGCGATGGCGGCGAGAAGGTCGGGGTAAAGCATGGCGGCAGCCTAGAAATGTCACGAAATCCGAACATCCACTCGTGGGAGGATCTCAGGTCATCCCGTGAGGGGACGCGCGCGGATGACGCGCCCGGCAGGCTATGCCGACCGGGTGCGGCGCACCCGTGCACACGCCCCATCGCCCGGCTCCGTGTCCGGGAGCCCGGCTTCGAGCGGTCTCTCCGCGGATCAGGCCTGCCGGTGGGAGCGGCTGATCTCCACCCAGCGGGCGAGGGTCTCGGTGGCGCGGCCGGAGTCGACGGCGTCCGACGCGCGCTCGTACGCCGACCTCATGGCCCCCGCGAAGGCCTCCCCCGAGATGTCCTGCCCGGGCTCGGCGGCGACGGTCGCGGGATCGAGGCTCACCAGGGCGGCGGCGGCGTTGAGGAGCACGGCGTCGCGGACGGGGCCGGTCTTGCCGCCCACCAGGTCGTGCACGGCGCGCGCGTTGAACTCGACGTCGCCGCCGCGCAGCGCGTCGGGCTCAGAGCGCGGAACCCCGACGTCGAGCGGGTCGAAGGAGATCTGGACGGCCGTGCCCTCCCTGACCACCCAGACCGTCGAGGTCGTGGCCGTGGACAGCTCGTCGAGCCCGTCGTCGCCCCGGAACACCAGCGCGGACACGCCCCGCTCGGCGAAGACCCCGGCGACGACCGGCAGCATGCGCGCGTCGTAGACGCCGATCGCCTGCGACGACGGGCGGGCAGGGTTGGTCAGCGGGCCGAGGAAGTTGAAGAAGGTGGGGATGCCGATCTCCTTGCGCACCGGGCCGGCGAACCGCAGGGCCGGGTGGTAGACCGGCGCGAAGCAGAACGCGATGCCCGCCTCGACGGCGGTGCGCGCCGTGAGCTCCGGAGGCAGGTCGAGGACGACGCCGAGGTACTCGAGGACGTCGGCGGCGCCGCACGACGAGGAGGCCGCGCGGTTGCCGTGCTTGATCACCCTCGCCCCCGTGGCGGCGGCGACGATCGCGGCCATCGTCGAGACGTTGACGGTGTGGGCGCGGTCGCCACCGGTGCCCACGATGTCGACCGTCGGGCCCTCGACCGACAGCGGGGTGGCATGGTCGAGCATGGTGCGCGCGAGCCCGACGACCTCGGCGACCGTCTCTCCCTTGGCCCGCAGGGCCGTGGCGAAGGCGGCGATCTGGGCGGGCGTCGCGGCCCCTGACATGATCTCGTTCATGGCCCATGCGGTCTCGTCCGCGGTGAGGTGCTCGCGGGCGAGCAGCGCCGTGAGCAGCGTGGGCCACGTCGTGCGCGCGTCCATGGGTTCTCCGGTCGGTGAGAGATGTGGGGAGGCCGGGCGGTGCCGCTCAGCGAGTGGCCTGGCCGGCGCGGCCCGGGCGCGAGCCCGGGCCGGCGCGTCGCAGGGTCGGACGCGGGAGGCCCGGCCGGCACCGCTCGGCCGTGGGAGGCCTGGCCGGTGCCGGTCGGTGCCGGGGTGCGGGAGTCGGCCGGTGCCGGCTCAGCGGGTGACGCGGGAGGCCGAGCGGTGCCGCATGAGGCCCGCCACGGCCTCGGCCAGCGCCATCGGGTCGAGCGGCTGGGCCACCACCGCGTCGGCGCGGGACCAGTCGGCGAGCCATCGGTCGTCGCGGCGCCCGATGATCAGGCAGATCGGCGGGCAGTCGTGGACCTCGTCCTTGGCCTGGCGGCTGATGCCCATGCCCCCGGCGGGGACGGCCTCGCCGTCGAGCACGGCGACGTCGATCTCGCCGGAGTCGAGCTGCTTGATGACGGCGGGCTGCGTCGCGCACTCCACGATCTCCACGAGGGGCACGTCGGCGGCCGGACGCCGCCCGATCGCCAGCCGCACCTTCTCGCGGGTGCTTGCGTCGTCGCTGTAGACGAGAACCCTCATGCTCACGGTCGCGCTCACTATCGATTGACGAGGTATGGTCACCACGGATGCTACCTGTCCCCGCCGACGGAATCCCAGACCAGTCAGACTTGGCGTAGTTCCAGCCTTATGTCTCGTTTATGGGACCGATGCGCCCCCAACCGGGGGGTCGTGCGGCGACCCGACCAGGAGAGCCGCAATAATGCTGGGCGTGGCGACAGCATCCGCAATTACGACGACGACAGCACCATCGTCCCGCCGGCCCAACCTGGTCAGCGTCGGGACGATCGTTTGGCTGTCCTCTGAGCTCATGTTCTTCGCGGCGCTGTTCGCGATGTACTTCACCATCCGGTCGGTCAGCCTCGGCCAGGGCAAGCCCTGGCCAGAGACTCACCTGGACGTCCCTTACGCGCTGGTCAACACGATCGTCCTGGTCCTGTCGAGTGTGACGTGCCAGCTCGGCGTGTGGGCCGCTGAGAAGGGCCAGGTCAAGAAGCTCCGGTTCTGGTACGTCATCAGCTTCCTCATGGGCGCCTGGTTCGTCGGCGGCCAGCTGTACGAGTACCACAACCTGGTGAACGAGGGCCTGACCCTGTCCTCCAACGCCTATGGTTCGGTCTTCTACCTGACCACGGGCTTCCACGGCCTGCACGTGACCGGTGGGCTGATCGCGTTCCTGTTCATGCTGGGACGCACGTACGCCGCGAAGCGCTTCACCCATGAGCAGGCCACCAGCGCGATCGTCGTGTCCTACTACTGGCACTTCGTCGACGTCGTCTGGATCGGCCTCTTCGCGACCATCTACATCATCAAATGATCGGAACGAGGATATCGGTGAACTCGATCACCGCACGGAGGCGGCATCCACTCGCGCGATATGCCGTCCTCCTTCTGGCCCTGAGCCTCCTCGGAGGGGTGTACGCCCTGCTGGCGCCCGGAGGCGACCGGGCCGACGCGGCGATCGCCTCCGGCAAGGCGGACGACGTGGCCGCGGGCAAGGCGCTCTTCGCGGCGCACTGCGCGAGCTGCCACGGCCTGAACGCCGAGGGCTCCTACACGCCCGGCGGTGCATCGGGCCCGAGCCTCATCGGCGTCGGCGCGGCGGCCGTCGACTTCCAGGTGTCCAGCGGCCGCATGCCGTTCTCGGGCCCCGGCCCCCAGGCTCCGCGCAAGCGGCCCCCGGAGTGGGTCAACCCCGACACCGTCCGGCAGCTCTCCGCGTACGTCCAGTCGCTCGGCGGCGGCCCGACCAAGCCCTCCCTGGAATCGGTGGACCCCGCCAAGGGCGACCCCGCCAAGGGAGGCGAGCTGTTCCGGGCCAACTGCATCCAGTGCCACAACTTCGTCGGCTCGGGTGGCGGTCTGACCTACGGCAAGTACGCGCCTCCGCTGAACCCCGCCACGCCCACGCAGATCTACGAGGCGATGGCCACGGGCCCGCAGGCCATGCCGGTCTTCAACGACAGCACGATCACCCCCGAGCAGAAGCGCGACATGATCGCGTACATCATCGGCGCCCGTAACCAGCCCGACCCGGGCGGCAGCGGCCTCGGCCGGATCGGCCCCGTCACCGAGGGCCTCGTGGCCTGGGTCGTGGGCATCAGCCTCCTCGCCCTCGCCGCCATCTGGATCACCGCGAAGAAGCGTCAGGCCAACCATGACTGATAACCCGAACGACATCGAGCAGCCGGAGGAGCGCGTCCCGAGGCGCGTCATCGGCACCCCCCCTCCGAGGGGTGAGGACTCGATGCTCGGCGCGCCGCCCACGGGCGGCGGGCCGATCGTGCACGAAGGGGTGAAGTTCCCCGACCCCGCGACCGCGCGCAAGGGCGAGCGCATCGCCGCCCTGCTGTTCCTGGTGGCCTTCCTGGCCGGCGTCGGGTTCGTGATCTCGTACGTCGTCTTCCAGGTCGGCACGATCGACAAGACCCAGGTCTCCAACTTCGCCCTCGGCGGCACGCTGACGATCGCCCTGCTGTCGCTGGCGGCCGGCCTCGTGGTCTGGGTGCGGACGATCATGCCGAAGTACAGCCTGGTGCAGGAGCGCCACACGATGGCGACTGCGCCCCAGGTGCGCGAGGAGATCGAGCGGACCTTCCTGCAGGGCGCCGAGGAGAGCGGCATCGTGCGGCACAAGCTGCTGCGCCGCACGCTCCTGCTGGCCTCCGCCCCGCTCGGCCTGCTGCCGCTGGTGCTGCTGAAGGACCTCGGCCCGCTGCCGGGCACCACGCTGCGGCACACGGTCTGGAAGAAGGGCCGGCGCCTGATCGTCGAGGGGACCCACGAGCCGATCCGCGCGGCGGACTTCAACTCCCCCGGCGGCATCCTGTCGGTGGTGCCCGAGGGGTACGAGGAAGACCTCAACGCCCTGGCCAAGGCGACCTTGATCCTGATCAAGTTCCGGCCGGAAGAGATCAAGTCGGGCACCAAGCTCAACTGGACCTACGACAGCATCGTCGCGTATTCCAAGATCTGCACTCACGTGGGCTGTCCGGCAGCGCTCTACGAGCAGACGACGCACCACATCCTCTGCCCCTGTCACCAGTCCACCTTCGACGCGGCAGACGGGGCGAAGGTCATCTTCGGCCCCGCCGCGCGTCCCCTCCCCCAGCTGCCGATCGCTGTCGACGGCGAGGGGTACCTCATCGCACAGAGCGACTTCAACGTTCCGGTCGGCCCCAGCTTCTGGGAGCGCGGGGACGCCGAAGCCGAAGCTAGGGGGCAGGCATGAGCCTCGACGGCCCTCCCAAGGCCATCGCGGGACCCGCGAGTTTCATCGACGACCGCATCGGCGCCGGGAGCTTCCTCAAGCGCAACCTACGCAAGGTCTTCCCCGACCACTGGTCGTTCCTGCTGGGTGAGATCGCGCTCTACTCCTTCGTCATCCTGCTCCTCACCGGCACGTTCCTGACGTTCTGGTTCAAGCCGAGCATGGCCGAGGTCGCCTACAACGGCTCATACGGGCCGCTGGTGGGCGTGCACATGTCCCAGGCCTACGAGTCCTCGCTGCACATCAGCTTCGACGTCCGCGGCGGCCTGCTGATCCGGCAGATCCACCACTGGGCGGCGCTGCTGTTCGTGGCGGGCATGATGGTGCACATGCTCCGGGTGTTCTTCACCGGGGCGTACCGCAAGCCGCGCGAGCTCAACTGGATCATCGGTGTGCTGCTGCTCACCCTGGCGCTCGCCGAGGGCCTGACCGGTTACTCCCTTCCCGACGACCTGCTCTCCGGCGCGGGCCTCCGGATCACCGAGGGTGTGGCCATCTCGCTCCCGCTGGTCGGCACGTACATCACGTACTTCCTGTTCGGCGGCGAGTATCCCGGGGAGGACGTGATCTCGCGGTTCTACAGCATCCACATCCTGCTCATCCCGGGCATCCTGCTGGCGCTGATCTCCGCTCACCTGATTCTGATGTGGGTGCAGAAGCACACGCAGATGCCGGGCAAGGGCCGCACCGAGCAGAACGTCGTCGGCGCGCCGTTCTACCCGTCGTTCATGATCAAGTCGGGCGCGTACTTCCTGTTCACCTTCGGCGTCCTGGCGCTGCTCGGCACGTTCGCCCAGATCAACCCGATCTGGCTGTTCGGTCCGTACACGCCGGCGGACATCTCGGCGGGATCCCAGCCCGATTTCTACATGGGCTTCCTGGAAGGCTCGCTGCGGCTCATGCCCGCATGGGAGATCAACTTCCTCGGGTACACCCTGCCGCTGAGCGTGCTCATCCCGGCCCTGCTGCCGATGGGCATCATCATGACCGGCCTGGCGCTCTACCCGTTCGCCGAGCAGTGGATCACCGGCGACAAGAGCGAGCACCACCTGGCCGACCGGCCCCGCAACAACCCGCACCGCACCTCGATCGGCCTCGCGGCCATCACGTTCTACGGTGTGCTGTGGCTGCTGGGCGCCAACGACTGGATCTCGGCGAAGTTCCACATCTCGCTCTACACCACGACCGAGGTCGGCCGGGTGCTGGTCATCGTCGGGCCCGCCATCGCGTACTTCATCACCTACCGCGTGTGCATCGGGCTCCAGCGTAACGACCTTGCGCTGGTGTCCCACGGTGTGGAGTCCGGGGTCATCAAGCGCCTGCCGCACGGTGAGTACATCGAGGTCCACGTGCCACCGGCCGACGACCTCGTGGCCCACATCCAGGGGAAGAAGCCCATCCCCTCCATCGAGGCCGCCCCGGACGGCGACGGCGTCCCCCCGAAGGGGATGCGGAACCCGCTCGGCAGGCTCCGGGCCAAGCTCAGCGAGACGTACTCGGCGGACACCGAGGCCATCGCGCTCGACGCGGCC
Source organism: Sphaerisporangium viridialbum (assembly GCF_049674955.1). Lineage (GTDB taxonomy): Bacteria > Actinomycetota > Actinomycetes > Streptosporangiales > Streptosporangiaceae > Sphaerisporangium > Sphaerisporangium viridialbum. The sequence continues at coordinate 7,009,095 of NZ_CP187232.1, forward strand.
CACGACGGCCACCACAACGGGCACGAAGCCACGCCCGCCGCGGTCGGCACGGGCCACGGCGACGAGGAGACCAAGTCCATCGGCCACTGAGCCGGTAGCCCGGTAGTGACACTGAGAGGGCCCGGACGCGAGATCGCGTCCGGGCCCTCTCGGCGTTCCCCGTCAGAACATCAGGAAGTGACCTTCTTCTTCTCGTCCGCCGTGGTGGTGGTGTGGTCGGCCACGGGGTACGCCGACAGCGTCTCCGTGGTGAACCCCGACCGCAGGCCGCTCCAGCGGAGCCACTGGGGCCAGGTCTCCTGCCAGTGGCCCCACCCGTTCGCCGGGTCGAGCTGCCGCGGCGTGCCGCTCACGATGATCGGGTCGCCGATCAGGGTGGTCTCCTTGAACCACTTGGCGTTCGAAGGGCTGACGTTGATGCAGCCGTGGCTCACGTTGGAGTTGCCCTGCGAGCCCACCGACCAGGGAGCGCCGTGCACGTACTCGCCGCTGTCGGAGATGCGCACGGTGTCGTACACGGTGAGGCTGTAGTAGCCGGCGCCTCCTGGCCCGGTGTCGGGGTTGGTCATGGTGGTGACGTCCTCGCGTGACATCGCCAGGTGGACGCCGTTGGTCGTGTAGTGCCGCCAGTCGCCGCCCTCCCCGGCGCTGAGCGGCACCGTCCTGATGACCTGGCCGTCGCGCTCGACCGTCATCTGGTGCGACACGGTGTCCGCGTGGCTGATCTGGGACCGCCCGATCGTGAACTCGCGGACGTAGTCCTGGCTGCCGTACATGCCGGCGCCGCCGTGCACCCCGGCGAGCTGGGCGACCAGCTTCACCTTGGTGTGGGCGGGCCAGTACTTCTTGGGCCTGAAGGAGACCGACTTGTCGTCGAACCAGTGCCACGCCCCCTCGATCGGATTGGAGGCCTGCACCATGAGGTTGCGCTCCACCGAGACCCGGTCGGTGATGGGATGGTCGAAGGTCAGCATGATGGGCATGCCGACGCCGACCGTCAGGCCGGTGATCTCCTTGTTGGGCAGGATCTTGTCGACGGCGAACAGCTGGGTCGCCTTGACCGTCGAGAACTCGCTGCTCACCTGCTTCGTCTTGCCCGAGGGGTCCACGGCGACCACGGTCACCTGGTAGGTCTCCCCCGGGGCCATCCCGCGCTTGCTGCGCCATTGGGTGCGGTCCGCGCTCAGCACGCCCGCGATCGGCGTGTCCTTGGACTTGACGCGCACGTTGACGCTCCTGAGAGCGCCGTTGACGGCTCCGACCGTGACGGGCAGCTCCGGTGCCACCTGAGTCGCCCCGTTGCCCGGAGAAACGCTCACAGCCAGGCCGGACCGTGAACCAGCGGTATCCTGCCCCTCTCGATCGCTGCCGCTCGTACAACCGCCCGCCAGCAACAGGGCCAGCGCCCCGGCTCCAAGGGCGACCACCCGGATCTCGACGTGTCCCACGTTACGTCTCCCCCGCTCCGATGGATCACTCCTTGTGAGTTATTACCCGGTTACAGCGTGTCGCGTACCTTCGCTCAAGGAGAAACGCCGGGAGGACCTGCAAAAAAGGCCTCGCGGACGACCGACGGTTCCTTGAAGGAAACCGCCGGCCGCCCGCGAGGAAGGCCGTACGGAGCGCGCGATCAGAGGTGATCGCCGAGGGGGCGGGCGAAGGCCGGCCGGGCGTGCGAGCGCGCGCCGGCCTCCCTCCCGGTCAGTGCGAGAAGTGACCCCGGTAGTACTGGAACACGAACCCGATCGAGGCCATGATCACCGCGAAAGCCCCGATGAGGAACATCCACCAGCCGATGACGAAGCCGACGACCATGAACGCGGCGGCCAGGCAGACGAACAGCGGCCACCAGCTCGACGGGCTGAAGAAGCCCAGCTCGCCCGCGCCGTCGCTGATCTCGGCGTCCTTCCTGTCCTCCGGCTGCTCGCCGATGCGGCGGGCGGTGAAGAGCAGGTAATAGCCGATCATCAGGGCGAGGCCCACGGAGATGGCCAGCGCGGTCGTGCCGGTCGGCTCCTTCGACCAGAACCAGTAGACGAGGTCCACCGCGGCGAAGAAGACGCCGCAGAGCAGAAACATCCAGCCCTGAACCTTCATCGGGCCTCCTCCAGCTCCTCGACCGGCGCCAGCCGGTGCGGGTTGTGCAGGTCGAACGCGGGACGCTCCGACCGGATCCGCGGCAGCGAGGTGAAGTTGTGCCGGGGCGGCGGGCACGAGGTCGCCCACTCGAGGGAGTTGCCGAAGCCCCACGGGTCGTCCACGGTGACCTTGGGAGCGCTACGCCACGTGCGCCAGACGTTGTACAGGAACGGCAGCGTCGAGGCGCCGAGGATGAACGCGCCGATCGAGGACACGACGTTCAGGTCGGTGAACCCGTCGGCCGGCGAGTAGTCGGCGTAGCGGCGGGGGAAGCCCTCGACGCCGAGCCAGTGCTGCACCAGGAAGGTGGTGTGGAAGCCGATGAACAGCGTCCAGAAGTGCCACTTGCCCAGCGTGTCGTTCAGCATCCTGCCGGTGAACTTCGGCCACCAGAAGTAGAAGCCGGAGAACATCGCGAAGACCACGGTGCCGAAGACGACGTAGTGGAAGTGCGCGACCACGAAGTAGGAGTCGCTGGCCTGGAAGTCCAGCGGCGGCGAGGCCAGGATGATGCCGGTCAGGCCGCCGAACAGGAACGTGACCAGGAAGCCGACCGCGAACAGCATCGGCGACTCGAACGATAGATGGCCGCGCCACATCGTGCCGATCCAGTTGAAGAACTTTACTCCGGTCGGAACCGCGATGAGGAAGGTCATGAACGAGAAGAACGGCAGCAGCACCTGGCCTGTGACGAACATGTGGTGCGCCCACACCGCCGCCGACAGGCCCGCGATGCTGATGGTCGCGGCGACGAGGCCGATGTAGCCGAAGACCGGCTTGCGGCTGAAGACCGGGAGCACCTCGGTGATGATGCCGAAGAACGGCAACGCGATGATGTACACCTCTGGATGCCCGAAGAACCAGAACAGGTGCTGGAAGAGCATCGCACCGCCGGTCTCCGAGTCGAAGATGTGGGCGCCGAGGTGACGGTCGGCCTCCAGCGCGAGCAGCGCGGCGGCCAGCACCGGGAAGGCCAGCAGCACCAGCACGCTGGTGAGCAGGATGTTCCACGTGAAGATCGGCATCCGGAACATCGTCATGCCCGGCGCGCGCATCGTGACGATCGTGGTGATGAAGTTCACCGCGCCGAGGATGGTGCCGATGCCGGACATCGACAGACCCATGATCCACAGGTCGCCGCCGAGGCCCGGGGACGAGACGGCGTCCGACAGCGGGGTGTAGGCGGTCCAGCCGAACGCGGCGGCGCCGCCGGGGGTGAAGAACCCGGAGATGGCGATCAGGCTTCCGAACAGGTAGAGCCAGTAGCTCACCATGTTCAGCCGGGGGAACGCCACGTCGGGGGCGCCGATCTGCAGCGGCATGAGCTCGTTGGCGAAGCCCGCGAACAGCGGGGTCGCGAACATGAGCAGCATGATCGTGCCGTGCATGGTGAAGAGCTGGTTGAACTGCTCGTTGCTCACGAACTCCAGGCCGGGCTGGGCGAGCTCGGCACGCATGATCAGCGCCATGACGCCGCCGATCAGGAAGAACGCGAAGGAGGTGATCAGGTAGAGGTGCCCGATCACCTTGTGGTCGGTCGACGACGCCCACCGGGCGATGACCGTGCCCTTGCGGGCGCGCCGCTGGGCGGCGATGGCCGCCTTGGTCGGGGGTTCGTTGATGGCGGTCACTGGGCACTCCCCGCCTGGCTGTTGACGTACTGGTCGTACTCGGCCTGGGGCACGAGCTTCACCGTGAAGAGCATGCGGCTGTGGTCGACGCCACAGAGCTCGGCACAGCGTCCGGCGAACTCTCCCGTCTTGTTGAGCGTCTCGATCTCGAAGACGTTCTTCACGCCGGGGATGACGTCACGCTTGAACAGGAACGCGGGCACCCAGAACGAGTGGTTCACGTCCGGCGACACGAGGTCGAACTGCACCTTCTTCTGCACCGGCAGCACCAGCACGGGCCGCTGGGCCGGCGTGCCGACCACGCTGACGACCTTGCCCTGGTACTCGCTGGTGAAGCGCCAGCTCCACTGGAAGCCCTCGACCTTGACCTTGACGTCCGGGTTCCCCGTCACCTTGGTGATGGCGTTCTCGTCACGGGCGGTGAAATAGAAGAACACCGCGACCATGATGATCGGCACCGTGGTGTAGAGGATCTCGATCGGCAGGTTGTACCGCACCTGGGGCGGCAGGGCGTCGGTCGTGTTCTTGCGCTTGCGGTGGAACGCGCAGGCCCACAGGATCAGGCCCCAGACGACGACACCGACGGCAAGGGAGGCGATCCAGGCACCGTTCCAGAGACTCTGGATGATGCCGGCCTCCTTGGTGATGCCCTCCGGCATGCCAGCACGAGACCACGTACCAACGCCATCACACGCCGTCAGGGAGACCAGCAGCGCCGCCAAAGCGACGGCGCGTGGCACCCTGCGACGGGCCAACGGACGCCGTATATAACGGCGGGTCGGACTCACGGATCGCCTACCCCACAGATAAAGCCCAAGAGTCCCCCTCCTGGGCGATCGTTTCCAGATTCACGAGATTCGCGCTCTTAGTTGTCTCACGTCACGCTGGGGGACACATTAGCGCGCACTGGGGTCGCCCTCCTTCCCAGCCCCCGTTAACGTGTTCGAGCCGTTGCGGGATCCGCCCGCGGGCGTCGGCCCAGGCGGGCCGCCGCCGGGCGCGGGTGCGACCATGAACCCGTGGCGTACTTCGACGCGGCATCGACCGAACCTCTGCACCCCGCCGCGCGTGAGGCGCTGATCGCGACCCTCGACGCGGGCGGCGCCGACCCCGCGCGCCTGTACGGCCCGGCGCGGCGGGCGCGCGTCCTGCTCGAACGGGCCCGCGCCGAGGCGGCCGAGGTGATCGGCGCCCGTCCCGACGAGGTGTCCTTCACCTCCTCCGGCACGCAGGCCGTGCACCTCGGGGTGCTCGGGACGCTGCTCGGGCGGCGGCGGGCCGGGCGCACTCTGGTCACCGGAGCCGTCGAGCACTCCAGCGTCCTTGCGGCCGCGGCCGTGCACCAGCGCGAGGGGGGCACCGTCGAGATCGTCGGCGTCGACCTCACGGGACGGGTCGACCCCGGCGAGTTCGGCGCCGCCGTCGCGCGGGAGGGCACGGCCCTGGCCTGCCTGCAGACCGCCAACCACGAGGTCGGCACCCTCCAGCCGGTCGCGGAGGCCGCCGAGGCGTGCCGGTCGGCCGGGGTGCCGCTGCTGGTCGACGCGGCCCAGACGCTGGGGCGGCTGCCCGTCCCGGCCGGTTGGTCGGTGCTGGCGGCGAGCGCCCACAAGTGGGGCGGTCCCGCGGGGGTGGGGCTGCTGGCCGTCCGCAAGGGCACCCGGTGGCGCTCCCCGCTGCCCGAGGACGAGCGGGAGCTGCGCAGGGTGCCCGGGTTCGAGAACGTCCCCGCCGCCGTCGCGGCCGTCGCGGCGCTGCGCGCGGTGACCGCCGAGGCCGAGGAGGAGAACGCGCGGCTGTCGGCGCTGGTCGACCGCGTCCGCGAGGCGGTGCCCCGGCTGGTCCCCGATGTGGAGGTCGTGGGCGACCCCACGCGACGGGCACCGCACATTGTCACGTTCTCCTGCCTTTACGTGGCAGGTGAGGCAATATTGACGGAGTTGGACAGGGCCGGGTTCGCGGTGTCTTCCGGCAGTTCGTGCACGGCGAGTACGCTACGGCCATCGCACGTGCTGGAGGCGATGGGAGTGCTCACGCATGGGAACGTCAGGGTGTCTCTGCCCAGGGGCGCGTCCGCCGCGGAGGTCGACCGCTTCCTCTCCGTCCTGCCCGGCATCGTCCGGCGCGTCCGCGAGAGCGTAGGGGTGAGATCGTGATGATGGCTGGCCGGCAGAAGTCCGCGCCCGGCGAGGCGGCGCAGCCGTCGGCCGCGCTGACGATCGACGCGCTCGGGCGCAAGTGCCCCATTCCGATCATCATGCTGGCCGAGCGGATCAACGAGGTGCCGCTCAACGCGACGGTGGCCGTGCTGGCCGACGACCCGGCCGCCTTCACCGACGTGCCCGCCTGGTGCAGGCTGAAGTCCCACCACCACGTGGCGACCTACGAGCTGCCCGGGGGCGGCTGGGCCATCCACGTGCGGCGCAACTACTGACGGCGTGCCCGCCGGGGACACCGGCGGGCGCGAGCGGGAGTAAGCGGGATCAGGAGTAAAGGCACCGGATGTGCGCCTCGACCTCGGCGGCGGCGACGGTGCCGTAGGTGGCCGCGAACCGGTCGAGGAAGCCCTGCCTGCCGAGCTGGTACTCCTGGCAGCCGACGTGCTCCAGCACATGGGTCGCGGTGAGGTTGCCGAGCTGGCCGCAGCGCTCCAGGGACAGGCCCCAGACGAGGCCCGACAGGAAGCCCGCGCGGAAGGCGTCGCCGACGCCGGTCGGGTCGACCTTGCCGAGCTCGGGGCTCGGGGGGATGTGCAGGGCCGGCTCCCCCGCGCGGTCGATGCGGGCGCCCTTGGGGCCGAGGGTGGTCACCCGCACTCCGACGCGGGACAGCACCTCCTCGTCGGACCAGCCGGTCTTCTGCTCGACGAGCGCCTTCTCGTAGTCGTTCGTGAACAGGTAGGCGGCGCCCTCGATGAGCGACCTGATCTCGTCGCCGCCCATGCGGGCGAGCTGCTGGGAGGGGTCGGCCGCGAACGGGATGCCGCGCTGGCGGCACTCCTCGGTGTGGCGGACCATGGCGGCGGGGTCGTTCGGGCTGATCAGGACCAGGTCGAGGCCGCCCACGCGCTCGGAGATCGGGTGCAGCTCGATCTCGCGGGCCTCGGCCATCGCCCCGGTATAGAACGAGGCGATCTGGTTGTGGTGCTCGTCGGTGGTGCACAGGAACCGGGCGGTGTGGTGCAGCTCGGAGATGTGCACCGAGGAGCAGTCGACCCCGTGGCGCTCCAGCCAGGAACGGTAGTCGGCGAAGTCGGAGCCGACAGCGCCCACCAGGATCGGCGACAGGCCGAGACAGCCCATGCCGAAGGAGATGTTGGCGGCGATGCCTCCGCGCCGGACCTGCAGGTCGTCGACCAGAAAGGACAGCGACACACGGTCGAGCTGCTCGGCGATGAGCTGGTCCCCGAAGCTGCCGGGGAAGGTCATCAGATGGTCGGTCGCGATGGAGCCGGTGACGGCGATGCGCACGGGGTCATTCTCCTCGTTGTCAGCCTCGACGGACCGCCCAGAATACGGCACGGAAGGGCGCTCCAGGCTGGCGGACCGGCCCGTGGTGATCTTCACGGCGGCCGGACGATCGAGCAGGCGACACGGGGTCATCTGGAGTGAGGTTCGTCACCTGTGACGATGCCGACGCGGCGGGCTTCGACCCCTAGGACGCCCAAGCGGCGGCGCCGCGCACCCGTGCCGGATAGAGGCGCGGGGAGGCCTTTGATGGGTGCGGGCATGACGACACCCCGCCTCGCGGAGTGATCCACGGACGGGGTGCCGGCCGGCGCCTCTAGTTGAAGGAGTCGCCGCAGGCGCAGGAACCCGTGGCGTTCGGGTTGTCGATCGTGAAGCCCTGCTTCTCGATGGTGTCCACGAAGTCCACGGTGGCGCCCGTGAGGTACGGAGCGCTCATCCGGTCGGTGACGACGCTGACGCCGCCGAAGTCGGAGACGACGTCCCCGTCCATCGAGCGGTCATCGAAGAAGAGCTGGTAGCGCAGGCCCGAGCAGCCACCGGGCTGCACCGCGACGCGCAGCTGCAGCCCCTCTTCGCCCTGCTGCTCCAGCAGGCTGCGCACCTTCGACGCGGCCGCGTCGGTCAGGACCAAACCCTGCTGCGTGGTCTCGCTGCTCTCAACCGTCATTTGTTGACTCCCCGTCTGCCCCAACGCCCCTCGGGGACGGAGGCCTGGTTCTGAGGTCTCAGTTAGACGCTACCAACAGCTGGGCGCCGCTACACATTCCTGTCTCACCGTACGGTCCGCCCAACCCCCCGGAAACAACAGCCCTCCCCCGTGTGTAGTGTTTAGTCGTCAACTAGACGATAAGTCCCCAAGGGGTGTTGCAGCCGTGACGACTACCGAGACCGGCCTCCCGCTCTTCGTGCTCGGCCAGGGCACCGACACGCACAGCGAGCGCGGCGTCGACTGCCCCGGCGAGCTGCCCCCGGCCTCCGATCCGGACCTGGTGGCGCGTGCGGTCAGGGCCAAGGCGGCCCTCGGCGACAGGCTGTTCGTGCTCGGGCACCACTACCAGCGCGACGAGGTCATCCAGTTCGCCGACGTGACAGGAGACTCCTTCAAGCTCGCCCGCGAGGCGGCGGCCCGCCCTGCGGCGGAGTTCATCGTCTTCTGCGGGGTCCACTTCATGGCCGAGTCGGCGGACATCCTGACCGGCGACGACCAGCGGGTCGTGCTGCCCGACCTCGCCGCGGGGTGCTCGATGGCCGACATGGCCACCTTCGACCAGGTGGAGGAGGCGTGGGACGTCCTGACGGATCTGGGCATCGCCGACATCACGGTCCCGATCACGTACATGAACTCCTCCGCCGACATCAAGGCGTTCTGCGGGCGCAACGGCGGCGCGGTGTGCACCTCCTCCAACGCCCGCCGCGCCCTGACCTGGGCGTTCGACGAGAGCCCCGAGGGGCCCGCGAAGCAGGCCGGGGACAGGAAGGTCCTGTTCCTGCCCGACCAGCACCTCGGCCGCAACACGGCCGTCCTGGAGATGGGCTTCTCCCTTTCCGACTGCGTGGTCTACAACCCGCACCGCCCGAACGGGGGCCTCACGGATCAGCAGCTCAAGGACGCCAAGGTGATCCTCTGGCGCGGGCACTGCTCGGTGCACGGCCGGTTCACCGCCGAGTGCGTGGACGAGGTACGCGAGCGCGTGCCCGGCGTCAACGTGCTGGTGCACCCCGAGTGCCGGCACGAGGTCGTCACCAAGGCCGACCACGTCGGCTCGACGGAGTACATCATCAAGATGCTGGACGAGGCTCCGGCCGGGTCCTCCTGGGCCGTCGGCACCGAGCTGAACCTCGTCAAGCGGCTCGCCGCGCGGCACCCGGACAAGACCGTGACCTTCCTCGACAGGACGGTCTGCTACTGCTCCACCATGAACCGAATCGACCTGCCGCACCTGGTCTGGGCCCTTGAGTCGCTCGTCGCGGGCGAGGTCGTGAACCAGATCACGGTCGACCCCGAGACCACGCACTGGGCCAAGGTCGCCCTCGACCGCATGCTCGCCCTCCCCTAGCCCGGCCGGCGCATCCGCCGAGGGCCCGCCAACGGCCGGGCCCTCGGCCTCCGCGCGGCAGGGACGCCGGGCTCAGGTCAGCTCGTACACCACCCGGACGCCGATGGTGACCGAGCCGTGCCCGGGGTTGATCGAGGCCTTCTCCGCCAGTGCGAAGCGGGAGGGGGACGTGTCGCCCTCCTCCTCCAGCTTCACGACCCGCCCGAGGCCCCTGCCGGTCAGGGTGGCGTACTGCTGGGCCTTGGCCAGCGCGTCCTTGTAGGCCTTGGCCCGCGCGGCCCTCACCAGCCTCGCCCCCCTCGAGACCTCGAACGAGATGCCGTTCAGCCGCACCTCCTCGCCCACCGCCGCCACCGCGTCGACGACCGCGTCGGCCTTGGACAGATCGCGGACCAGCGCCTCCATGCCCTGGGAGGCGCGGTAGCCCACGACCTTCGGGTACTTCTCGTACTCGGTCCCGAGGGACAGGTCGTTGGTCCGCATGTCGGACTTCGCCACCCCCGCCGCCAGGAGCACCTCCGCCAGCTTGGCGGCGCCGTCCTTCACCGCCGCGAACGCCTCACCGGCCTTCGCCCTGCGCGCCTCCACGCCGACGTTCAGGTGCATCACGTCCGGGATGGTCTGGATGCTTCCGCGCCCGACGACGGTGAGCTCCGCCGGGTCGGCCGCGGCCGCACGCGGCGCGGGTGCCCTGGTCAGGGAGGCGGGCGCCGTCACGGACGGCCCGGAGTCCGCGAGCGCCGCGCCCGCCTGCGCTCCTACGAGGACGATGGCGATGGCGGTGGCCGCCGGCACCACACTCAGCTTGATCATGCGGACATGCCACCACCGGGCGGCCTCCGCACCGGCCGATCCTCTCCGGGGACGGCCGGAACTTGACCAATCTCAGGTCGCCCTGGTGTAGCGGAGGTACTGTTTCTTGTACTCCCCCGCCTTGGCCGTCGCCAGCACGCGGGTCGCGTCGCCCTCGAAGTCGAAGACCACCGCCTCGTAGTCCTCGCCCTTCTTGCGCCACCCCGCGATGTGCCGGTCGTCGTACCAGCCGATGAGCCGGTCGGTCGGGAAGGGCACCCGGGCCTTCTCCTCGCCCTCCGTGGTCCAGACGCAGATCTCGTCGCCCGAGCCGGGGCAGGTGGTGATGAACTGCGTCCCGGACGGCGACACGTCGTCGCCCTCCACGGTCAGCGGGGTGCCGACGTCGAGCAGCGTCGACAGCACCGTCCCGTTCACGTCGTAGAACCTGATGCGCTGGGTCTTCCCCTTGAGCGCCCACGTGCCGACGGCCCTGCCGTCACCGCGCCAGAAGTAGCTCCAGCGGCCGACGTCCTTCTCCTTCACGTGGACGACCTTGGCCTTGCGGGTCGCGATGTCGATGACCGCGAAGCCGTACCCCCTGCTGGTGTCGCCGATCGCCTCGTTGAGGCTGACCAGCACCTTCCTTCCGTCCGGGGACCACTGCGGGAGGGTCGGGTAGACGGGGGCCTTGGCCATCCTGATCGTCGTGGACCTACCGCTCGCCCGGTCGACGAGGGACACCGTGGAGTAGCTGTCCCTGGTGTAGAGGGTGTCGGTGCCCACCGCCCGCCGGCCGTCGTCGCTGACGGTGTACTCGAAGTACTTCTTGGTCCTGGTGAAGGAGTTCTTCCCCGTCGCCCTGACGTAGGCCCGCTTGCCGTAGTCCAGGCTGTAGAACGTCAGCTTGATCGGGTCGACGTCGCTCTCGTGGATCGTGATCGAGCTTCCCGGCAGGTCGATCATCCGGGTCGCGGCGGGCGGCGCCGACGCGGCCGAGGTCGTCGCCCCGGCCGAGGCCGTCACCTCCGGCGTCGAGGGCGTGGCCCCCGGGGAGGAGATCCCCGTCACAGGCTCGCCGGAGCTTCCGGCCGGCAGGCTCCCCGCGACGTTCGGGGATCCGCCGCCGGGGTCGTCTGTGACCGCCCGCACGATCAGGTACCCGCCGCCGCCGACCACCAGCGCGCCCGCGACCACGGCGGCGGTGATCAGGGGCACCCTGCCCCCGCGGCGCCCGCCGGGGCCGGCGGGCGAGGTGTGCCCGGCGCCGCCCGGTCCCGTCACCCGGTCACCGGCCCAAGCGGGGGGCGGTGGCGGCCCTGGCTCCTGCCAGCCGGGAAGCGGCTGCGCGGGGTACGGCCGCGCGGGGTACCCCTGCCCCGGGTACTGGGGCGAGGGAGGCGGCGCCTGGAACCGTGCCTGGCCCCGCGCGGGGTCGGCCCGCCACCTGCGCGTGGGCTCCTGCTCCTCCTGCGCCATGGCCGATCCCTCAGCCATGATCGCGGCGGCGGGCGTGGCGCCGGTGTCGTGCCCGAGCAGGCGCATGAGCACCTCGCCCGCCGACGGCCGCGCGGCCGGGTCCTTGGCCAGGCAGGAGGCCACGATGCCCCTGAGCTGGTCGTCCAGGGCGCTGAGATCGGGTTCGAGGCTCATGATGCGGTGGAACACCGCGGGGAGGCTGTCGGTGCCGAAGGGCGCGCCACCGGTGGCGGCGAAGACCATCGTGCCCGCCCAGGCGAACAGGTCGGCGGCCGGGCCCGCCTGCTCGCCGGCGAGTTGCTCCGGGGTCATGTACGCGGGCGTCCCGACGACCATCGAGGTGAGCGTGGAGCTCTTGTCCAGCGCCTTGGCGATGCCGAAGTCGATGACGCGCGGCCCGTCCGTGCCCAGCAGGACGTTGGAGGGCTTGAAGTCGCGGTGGACGATGCCGGCCTGGTGGATCGCGACGAGGGCCGTCACGGTGCCGATCGCCAGCCGGTGCAGGGCCGCGCCCTGGCGGGGCCCGTCGCGCTCGACGACCGCGTCGAGGGTCGGACCGTCGATGTACTCGCTGACGATGAACGGCCGCTGGCCGGCCACGCCCGTCTCGATCACCTGCGCCGTGCAGAACGTCGCGACCCGTTCGGCGGTGGAGACCTCCCTGACGAACCTGGCGAGCGCCTCCTCGTTCTGGGCGAGGTCGGAGCGGAGCACCTTGACGGCGACGGTGACGCCCGCCGGCGAGCGGCCGAGGTAGACGACCCCCTGACCGCCTTCCCCGAGCCGGGCGGTGAGTTCGTAGGCCCCCACTTGTACCGGGTCGCCGGGCCGTAACGGCACCGGGTTCGACATGGCTCCCCTCCGTCCCCCCACTTATGGACTTATTTCAACCCATTGTGGCGTGCTCGTGGGGAAGACATAGCTTTCGGGTCCAAGCCGTACCCGTAGCGTGATCCGCGCCGCCCGCGGCGCTCAGCCGTCCTCGCGGGGAGCGGCGATGGCGGCCGGGCGCGCCCCTCCGCCGCGCAGACCCCGGCGGAGCAGGGTCGGCAGGCTGGGCACGGCCAGGAAGCCCTCGGCGATCACCGAGGCGAGCCCCACCTTGGGCAGGTCGCGCGTGTCGTCGAAGGCGAGGAAGCGCGGCACCCACCGGGGGTGGTACTTGGCGTTCGCCCGGTACAGCGACTCCAGCTGCCACCACCGGGAGAAGAACACCAGCGTGCACCGCCACAGGCGCAGCACGGGTCCCGCGCCGAGCCTCGCGCCCCCTTCGAACACCGACCGGAACATGGCGAAGTTGAGCGAGATCTCCTTCACCCCGAGCTCCCCCGCCTGGGCTACCAGCCCGGCGACCATGAACTCCATCAGCCCGTTGTCGGAGCCCCGGTCGCGCCGCATGAGGTCCAGCGACAGGCCGTCGTCGCCCCACGGCACGAACGACAGCAGCGCCGCGAGCTTCCCGTCGGCGTCCCTGGCCTCGACCAGGACGCAGGAGCCGTCCGCCGGGTCGCCGAGCCGGCCGAGCGCCATCGAGAACCCCCGCTCGGTCTCGGTGCCGCGCCAGGCGGCGGCGCGCTCGATGATGTGGCGCATCTCCTCCTGGGACAGGTCGGCGTGCCTGCGGATCCGCAGGGTGAACCCGGCGCGCTTCACGCGGTTGACCGCCTGACGCACCCCGCGCATGTCCCGTCCCTCCAGGCTGAACGACCCGGTCTCGATGACCGCCTCGTCCCCGAGCTCCAGGACGCGCAGGCCCGCGCGCGCGTACGCGTGGGCCGCCGCCTCGCTCGGCCCGATGGCCGCGGGCGCCCACCCGTAGCGGCGGGCCTCGTCCATCCACGCCCGGATCGCGGGCCCCCAGGCCTCCACGTCGCCGATGGGGTCTCCGCCGGCCAGGCAGACCCCCGCCACCACGCGGTACGAGACCGCCGCCTTGCCGCTCGGGGAGAAGATGGCGGCGCGGTCGCGGCGGGTGGTGAAGTAACCGAGCGAGTCGCGCGAGCCGTACGCCTCGACCAGCGCCCTGATCCGCTCCTCGCTCTCCGGAGGCAGCTCCGCCTTGGCCCGCTGGGAGCGGAACAGCACGGCGAACGCGACCAGGACGGCGATGGCGCTGAGCAGGCCGATGACGAAGTTCACCCAGGACGGCGGGCGCCCGGAGCGGTAGAGGTCGAGGGTCGCCGCCCCGCCGAGCGCCCGCTCCAGGGCCCAGGGCACGTGATGCCGGGTCTTCAGGGTGCCCGGGAAGATCGTCACCAGGACGCATCCCACCGCGAAGGAGACCGCGAGCAGCGACCCGAGCGTGGCCAGGGCCTTCCTGAACGACCCGCGCCGCGTGGGGGCGAAGAACTCGTCGTGCGCCGCGGCGAGGATCCCGAGGACGACGGCCGACACCACGAGGTTGACCTCGGAGGCGAGCACCTGGCGGGTCAGGGCGAACTCCTCTACCAGGTCGGGCATCAGCGACGACGACAGCACGACGGCCAGGTTCCCGAGGACGAGCAGCACGAAGATGGTCATGAGGACCCAGTAGGCCGCCCGTTTGTGGCGGGCGAGCGCCCCGGCGAGGATCCCGAGGAACACCGCGTAGCCGAGGTTCGGCTCGACGGGGAAGACCGCCATCTCGATGAAGCCGGTGACCTGCCTCAGCAGGTGCCGCATGGGCGGGACCACGGCGATCACCGCCGAGTACACGGCGGCCACCGCCATGCACACCGACATCACCCTCGGCACGACGGCCCGGAACCGGCCCCCGCCCTCGGCTTCCCCGGCCTCTCTGACACGGCCGTGCTCGGTCACTGCCACCCTGTTTCCCCCCGGAGATGGCTGATCTTCCGGGTGGTATACCCGGCCATTCGCATACCTAAGGGCGAGAACGACCTGCGTGATCGTCTTCCTACGGCCTGCGGGACGGGCGGATGGCGGGGAACGCGGCGGAGGCGGGGAGCCTCCCCGGCGTCAGAGTCCGGGGGCTCCCCACAGGGGAAACCACCGGGACAGGTCGGGCTCGATCGGCAACTCGCCGCCGAGGGCTCCCCGCACCTGAAGCTCCAGCGCGTTGTCGCGGTGCTGCCCGGGAAGCGGGGCGAAGGGGTAGAACGTGCCCTGCTTGTAGAGGTACACGACGGCCAGGGACCGGTCAGAGGCGTCCTTGAAGGTCACCAGCGAGCACAGCAGCGACGGCCCGAAGCCCGCCCCCTCCAGCGAGGAGTTGACGCCGTGCAGGTCGGTGACCAGGCTGCTGAGGTCGTCGGACGGCCTGCGGGCGAGCAGCCAGGTGTAGCCGTAGGAGTCGTGCGACTGCTCGATCTCGGCGTCGCCGAGCAGCGCCTTGATGTCCTGCTCCAGGGTGGCGAAGGCGCCCCCCTCGGCGGACCTGAAGCAGACCGAGCCGAGCCCGGTCGGCACGAAGCCGGTCGCCGCCTGGAGCGTCACCGCCGCCGAGGGCAGCGCGAACAGCGTGTCCAGATTGGGCTTGGCGGGCTTGCTGCGCCCGAGTAGCGCGTCCAGCCACCCCATGCGCTCAGGCCCCCCGGCCGAGCTGGGCGGCGATCAGGCTGAGCTGCTCCAGCCTGCGCTCCAGCGGCGGGTGGGTGGCGAACAGAGTGGCCAGGCTCGCCCCGTTGCGGCTGGAGAGCGCGGGGGCGAAGAAGAAGGCGTTGAACGGCTGCGCATCGCGCAGGTCGCGCGTAGGGATGCGGGACATCTCGCCCGTCACCTTGACCAGCGCGCTCGCGAGGGCGCTGGGCCGCTGGGTGAGCAGGGCGCCGGCCCGGTCGGCCGACAGCTCGCGGTAGCGCGACAGCGCGCGGGTGAGCAGGAAGCTGATCGCGTACACCACCATCGAGACCAGCATGATGATGAGGCCGATCGGGGGGCCGTTGTTGTTGCCCCGGTCGCGGCCGAGCCCGGAGTACAGCGCGAAGCGGGTCATCAGGCCGGCGACGATGCCGAGGAAGGACGCGATGGTCATCACCGCGACGTCGCGGTGCGCGACGTGGGACATCTCGTGGGCGACGACGCCTTCGAGCTCCAGCGGGTCGAGCCGCCGCAGCAGGCCGGTGGTCACGCAGACGACGGAGTTCTTCTGGTTGCGGCCGGTGGCGAAGGCGTTCGGGACGTCGCTGTCGGCGATCGCCACGCGGGGCTTCGGGGAGTCGGCCAGGACGCTCAGCCTGTCGACGAGGCCGTGGAGCTCAGGCGCCTCCTGCGGGGAGACCTCTTTCCCGTGCATCGCGAACAGCGCGATCTTGTCGGAGAAGAAGTACTGCACCAGCAGGAGGCCCCCGGCGAGGACGAGCACGACGATCGCCTGGACTCCCATGACGATCAGGACGCCCACGAAGACGACGTAAAGCAAGCCGAGCAGGAACATGGTCACGACCATGCGCACGGTGAGACCCCGGTCGGGGGCATACCGGGTTTGTGTCATATATCCAAACTAGCCTGGTATAAGACCTGAATCGCCAAGCATGCCCCTGACTTCATCGATCGAAGCGTCGGCCGGGGGCAAAATCAGCTCCGAGGGCTCCAGGGCATCGTCCGGCAGCGGCTTGCCGATCTGCCGCACCTTGTCGAGCAGCGCGTGGAGCTTCGAGCGGAACTGGGCCTCGTCGTCGGTCTCGATCGCGGCCTCTAGCTCGCTGTCGAGGGTGTTGAGCACGTCGATGTCGCCTTCGGCGATCTCGCACTGCCCCTCGCCCATGATTCGGACGATCACAGGCCCTCCCCCGGCTGACGGTACTGCTGGGTCGGCTGCGACTGCTGCTGCGGGGCCGCCTGCGGAGCGTGCTGCTGACCCGGCTGGCCGGCCTCGATCGCGTCACGCGGCGCGGGACCCTGGCCCAGCTCGGCCTTCATGCGGGCGAGCTCCAGCTCCACGTCGCTGCCGCCGCCCATGCGGTCGAGCTCGGCCTGGATGTCGTCGGGACGCGAGCCGCTGAAGTCGTCGAGCGCGCCACTCGCCAGCAGCTCGTCGATCGCGCCCGCGCGCGCCTGCATCTGGGCGGTCTTGTCCTCGGCGCGCTGGATCGCGAGACCCACGTCGCCCATCTCCTCGGAGATGCCGGAGAACGCCTCGTTGATGCGCGTCTGTGCCTCGGCCGCGGTGTAGGTGGCCTTGATGGTCTCCTTCTTGTGGCGGAAGGAGTCGACCTTGGCCTGGAGGCGCTGGCTCGCGAGGGTGAGCTTCTCCTCCTCGCCCTGCAGGTTGTTGTGCTGCACCTGCAGGTCGGCGATCTGGGTCTGCAGCGAGGAGCGGCGGCTCAGAGCCTCGCGGGCGAGGTCCTCGCGCCCCACGCTGAGGGCCTTGCGACCCTGGTCCTCCAGCTTGGTGGCCTTCTGCTGAATCTGGTTGATCTGCAGCTCAACCCGCTTGCGCGAGGTGGCGACGTCGGCCACGCCCCGGCGAACCTTCTGCAGTAGCTCAAGCTGCCGCTGATAGGAGTAGTCGAGGGTCTCGCGCGGATCTTCCATCTTGTCCAAGGCCTTGTTGGCCTTGGACTTGAAGATCAAGGAAAGTCTCTTCATCACGCTCATGCGCGTTGGCCGTCCCCTTCTTGGTAGTGCTGTGCCTATGCTCCCGCTGGCTGCGACGCTCGCTGGCCGTATGCTCGCTGCGCTGGCATCCATGCTCCCTTGCGCCGACTCGCAACTCCATAGGCTGCTCACTCATCGTCAGCCCCCGATTATCGCGGCAAAGTCGCCTAGGTCCACCCTACGCATAACGCACGAGGGCGTCATTAAGTTGCACCGCCGGTAGGCTGACGTCGTGTTCCGACGTCGTACGCAGGCCCCCGTGGATGACTCCCCCTCCTCGTCTTCCGAGACGCAGGCCAAAAGCATGGGAAAGGGTCGCCCTACCCCCAAGCGCCGCGAGGCCCAAGGCCGCCGCCGCCAGCCGGTGACCGCCCCCACCAACCGCAAAGAGGCCTACAAGCAGGCGCGCGAACGCCAGGCCGCCGAGCGCGTCCGCGCGCGCGAGGGCATGCTGAAGGGCGAGGAGCGCTACCTGCCCGCCCGTGACCGAGGTCCGACGCGCAAGCTCGCCCGCGACTGGGTCGACTCCCGGCGCACCATCAGCCAGTACTTCCTCCCCGTCTCGCTGCTCCTGCTGGTCGTCCTGTGGACGATCCCCATGTTCGGCGGCCAGACCGGCATGCTGCTCTACTCCTACGCGATCACGATCCTGTGGCCGCTGATGATCGTCGCGGTGGCGGGCAGCTCGTTCTTCGTGGCCCAGCGGGTCAAGAAGGAGGCGGCGAAGCGGTTCCCCGACGAGAGCCTCAAGGGCGTCGGCTTCTACGCCGCCATGCGGGCGATGCAGATCCGCCGCCTGCGCTTCCCTCCGCCCATGCTGCTTCCCGGCGGCAAGCCCGTCCCGCCCAAGAGGTGACCGCTCATCGGGCCGGCGTCCAGAGCAGCCGGCCCGCGCTCACCTCCGGTCGCAGGCCCCGCAGCGGGCGTCCGCTCTTCAGGGAGCGCGCCGTGTCCCTGAGCAGCGCGTAGTACGACGACCAGCCGATCTCCACGCCGGACATGAGGCCGTCCCCGCTGAGCACTTCGACGCCGCGCTCGGGGTCGGCCTCCAGTCCCGGCCCTCCCTCGAAGCCGGCGAAGAGGATCCCGCGGCCGTTCACGGCTCCGGCACCGCCTCCTGCGCACGGCGCGCGCCAGGTGTCACGGATCATCTCCCGCACGCCCAGGGCCCGTACGCCTGTGGTGCCCGCGCCGGGGAACCCGAAGCCGGTGGCGCGGGAGCCGTTGTGGCGGAGCAGGGACGCGCGCAGGCTCGCGGGCAGGCGCACCCCCATCCGCGACTCCGCGAGCGCGATGGCCCCGGCGCTCGCGGGAGGCCGGAGCTCGCCGTACGTGACGGGCGCGCGGGCCCTGAGCCACTTCTCGATCCGCCGCCACTGGTGATCGACCGCCTTGGCCACGCGCGGGTCCACCGGACGCGGGACCACCGCCTGCGTGGCCGGTGTGCAGGCAGGGTCCGGCGGCTCCAGCAGGACGCTGCCCTGGCTCGGATCCTCGCCGGCCATATCGGCATACCGGCGATCAAAGCCCGTCGTCCGGCCCTCGGTCCACAGCGAGCAGATCACCCCGCAGGACCAGAAGTCGTCGCCCGCCGACGCTTGATCCGACGGGCCGAAGACCGCCTGCTCGAAGAACTGGCCGGCGATGACGACGCCGCACAGCGCGGCGGCCAGGTAGCCCAGACGGCCCACCGGCCTCCATCGGATCGACTCGCCGTTCAGGAGCCGGGCGACGGCGGCTCCGCCCTCCGGCCTGTCGTAGCGCTTCAGGTCCGCCGCCGAGGGACGGCCGAGGACGGGTTCCGCCCGCTCGGGCTCCGCGCCGGGTTGCCCTTCCCCGTCAAGCACGAGCGCGGGGTCCCGTACGGGATTTTGCGGCGACGGCGGGCCACCACGCCGCGGCAGGGACCGCCAGGCCCACACCGCCGCACCGATGACGGCGCCCGCGGTGGTCACCGCGAGCGCGAGCCGTACGAATCTCGAAGTGATCAGCCGCCGCACGCCGGGCAGACTATCCCGAATCAGATCACCGAAAGGCGGCGGCTAGTGTCGGTCGCATGCAATTTCGCCATCTTGGCCGCAGCGGTCTCAAAGTCAGTGAGATCAGCTACGGCAACTGGATCACCCACGGTTCCCAGGTCGAGGAGGACGCCGCCAAGCAGTGCGTCAGCGCGGCCCTGGACGAGGGGATCACCACCTTCGACACCGCCGACGTCTACGCGGGCACCCGGGCCGAGGAGGTCCTCGGCCGCGCGCTGAAGGGCGTCCGCCGCGAGTCCCTGGAGATCTTCACGAAGGTCTACTGGCCGACCGGCGCCGGGCAGAACGACCGGGGCCTGTCGCGCAAGCACATCACCGAGAGCATCAACGGCTCGCTGCGCCGCCTGCAGACCGACTACGTCGACCTCTACCAGGCGCACCGGTACGACTACGAGACGCCGCTCGAAGAGACGCTGAAGACCTTCGACGACCTCGTGCGCCAGGGCAAGGTCCTCTACGTGGGCGTCAGCGAGTGGAAGGCCTCGCAGATCGCCGACGCGCTCAGGATCGCCGACGAGATGGGCTTCGACCGCCTGGTGTCCAACCAGCCCCAGTACTCCATGCTGTGGCGCGTGATCGAGGCCGAGATCGTGCCGCTGTGCGAGAAGGAGGGGGTCGGGCAGATCGTGTGGTCCCCCATCGCGCAGGGCGTGCTCACCGGGAAGTACCTGCCGGGGCAGCCCCCGCCGCAGGGATCGCGGGCCACCGACCCCACCGGGTCGGGCTTCATCACCCGCATGCTCGGCGACGACGTGCTCACCCGGGTGCAGGACCTCAAGCCCATCGCGGCCGACCTCGGGCTGACGATGGCGCAGCTCGCGGTGGCGTGGGTGCTGCACAACCCGAACGTCTCGTCGGCCATCGTCGGGGCCACGCGGCCGGAGCAGGTGCGCGACAACGTCAAGGCGTCCGGGGTGAAGCTCGACGACGACGTCATCGCCAGGATCGACGACGTGCTCGGCCCGGTCGTGGAGCGGGACCCCGCCCGGACCGAGAGCCCGGCGGCCCGGCCGTAGTGATAGTGGCGTTAAAGGCGCGACCGTAAAGGCGTCACGGGCCCCTTGCGTTCCCGGTCACTTGACAACATTCGTCACACGGGCCACAGGAATAGGCGAGGGGCCCGGCCGTCACTCGGCACGCAGGGACATCCCGCCGTACTCGACCTTGTCGTCTTCCAGGAGCGAGACCTGCTCGACTCCGGAATTCAGAAGGGTTCGCCAGTTTTCTCCGAGCCATGACTCCGCATCGGCCTGACTTGGAAAGATCTCGCGCGGAAGCGGGCCGTCCGTAACCTCACCACCATTAGCATTTTCATATCGCCAGCGCCAAGTCATGCCATACGCTCCTTTTCGTGGGGTTTGCCCAATGCCTTCAACAGGCTGTGCAGACCCTATCTCCTGGAGTGTGCCGCAGATCTTGCCGTGAGCGCGTCGGGACAGGCCAGACGGGCCAGGAGAACCAACGGGACGAGCCGTAGCGCGAGACCCACCGAGGATGGAGGCCGACTCATGCCGCCCACGTTCCGTCTCCCGGCGCCCGCCGCCGGACCCGGACTCGCGACGGCGGCCGAGCCCCTCCCCGCGGTCAGGGCGTAGTGAAGGTACTGCTCTCCGGCACGGCCGGGCCCTATGGGTGGCCCGAGCCCGCGTGCGGCTGCGCCTCCTGCGGCCGGCTGTCCCCCGGCCACCGGCTGCCGACCGCCATCGTGCTCGACGACGTGGTGCGGCTCTCGCCGCCCGCCGGCCTCCCGCTCGCGCCCCCCGCCACGCTTCCCAAGGGCTATCGGATGATCGTCACGCCGGACGGCTACGCGGTGAGCGGCCCCGACCGCGGCCGGGTCCTGCACGCCGTCTCGCCGGACGACCAGTGCGGGTCTCCCTCGCCGAGCTGGGCGGAGGAGGCCTACGACCTGGTGCTCATCGACCTTCTCGACCACCCTCAGCGCCTGGGCGACCTGCGGCGGCGCGGGCTCGTCACCGCGCGGACCCAGGTGGTCGCGATCCACCTCGACCACCGCCTGCCCTCGGAGGCCGAGGTCGGCCGGCGCCTGGCGTACTGGGGAGCCCAGGTGGTCGACGACGGCACGATCCTCGACACGCGCCGGCCGGCGCCGGCCAGGACGCTCGCGCCGAGACGGGCGCTGGTGCTCGGGGGCGCCCGCTCGGGCAAGTCCACCGAGGCCGAGATGCGGCTGATGGCCGAGCCCGACGTCACCTACGTCGCCACCGGGCCGACCGGCGGGAGGGACGCCGACTGGCTGGCCAGGGTGCGCGCCCACCAGCGGCGCCGCCCGCCGTACTGGACGACCATCGAGACCACCGAGCTGGAGGCGCTGCTCAGGTCGGAGACCGGCCCGCTGCTCGTGGACGGCATAGGCACCTGGCTCGCGGCGGTGTTCGACGGGTGCGGCGCGTGGGGGGATCCCGCGCACGACCGTCCCAGGGGACGCAAGCCCGGCCGGTTCGGCACGGCGCTGGACGCCGTCGCGGCCCGCTGCGACGACCTGGTGGCGGCCTGGCGGCAGACCCGGGCACAGGTGGTGGCGGTCAGCGACGAGGTCGGCCTCAGCGTGGTGCCCGCGACGGCCAGCGGGCGCGTGTTCCGCGACGCGCTCGGCCGCCTGAACCAGCGGCTGGCGGCGGAGTCGGAAGAGGCCGTCCTCGTCGTGGCCGGCCGCGTCGTCCCCCTTTCCGCCTGACATGGCCGCGACCGACGTCCCGGAGGAGCCGGTGGCCGCGGGGCTGCGCCTCGCCGTCGGCACGCTGAGCATCTGGCCCGTGGGGGTGCCTCGCGTCGACCGCACGACCGCCGGCTGGGCCATGACACTGGCGCCGCTGGTCGGGCTGCTGCTCGGCCTCGCGGCGGCGGCCGTCATGGCCGTCGCCGCGTTCCTGGTCTCGCCGCTGCTCGCGGCGGCCCTGGCCCTCGGCTCGCTCGCCGTGCTGACCCGCGGCCTGCACCTGGACGGCCTCGCCGACCTGGCCGACGGCCTCGGCAGCGGGAAGCCGGCCGACCGGGCGCTTGAGATCATGAAGCGCTCGGACATCGGGCCGTTCGGCGTGGTGACGCTGGTGTTCACGGTGCTCGCCCAGGCCGCCGCCGCGGCCGAGGCCGGGCCGGCCGCGCTAGTGCTGGCCTGCGTCACCGGGCGCCTGGCCCTGACGTGGGCCTGCCTGGCGGGCGTGCCCTCCGCCCGGCCGGGCGGCCTCGGCGCCATGGTGGCCGGGACGGTGCGCCAGAGCACCGCGATCATCGCCACGGCCGTCACCGTCGTGGCGGCCATGGCACTCGGCCTGCTCACTGGCGGCCCCGTGACCTATCCCCTGGCGGTCGCGGCCGGGCTCGGCGCGGCGTGGGCGCTCCGGGCCCACGCCACCAGGCGGCTCGGCGGGATCACCGGCGACGTGCTCGGCGCGCTGGTCGAGGTGGCCACCGCCACCGCCCTGGTCATCTGCGCCGCCACTCCCTGACCCGCCTGAAAGCGGGTGGTCAGGCGGCGTCCGATCGTTCGGCGATGAGGGCGTTCAGCAGGGCCGCCCCGTGAGCCGCGTCGTCGACGGTGATCCCGAGCTCGCCCCCGGAGGGGTAGCGGACGACGAGGCACTCGCCGCCGCGGACCATGATCGTGGCGCTTCCCGGTAGCCCCCGCAGCCCCCAGCCGCCGACCTGCAGCGGATGACGCTCCTCGGCCCTCGCGCTCTGGATCCTTCTCAGGGCGAGCTTGCGGCTCGGCCAGCGGAACGGGCCGAAGGAGATGACCACGCCCTGGTCGCTCACCCGGACCCGGACCGTGGACACCGCGAGCCCTATCACGCCGATGACGGCGAGCGAGCCGGCCGTGAACCTTAGGCCGTCGACCCCGACGGTGAGGCTGGACAGGGCGAGCACCAGGGCCCCCACCAGGCCCACGACCCCGAGCGCCACCGCCCCGGGGTTCGACGCCGAGGACATCCACACCACCCGCTGGCCCGGCCGCAGCCGCATCCTGGGCTGCTCCACCGGCTCCCGGGCGTACGGCTCGTCCGGCCCGGGGGAGGCGGCCAGCCAGCCGAGAGCGCCCCCGGCCACCGCGGCGCCGACGGCGAGCAGTACCTGCCAGTCGAGCCGCCCGGCGGCGTGCCAGCCGGGGCGGTCGAGGTTGGCGGCGAGCAGCATGCCCTGCAGGGCCGCCACGAAGCCGCCTCCGCCGCCGAGCATGGCCCCTGCCGCCCTCCGGCGCGCCCTGTGCAGGACGCCGTCCCGGCGAAGGAGCGAGAACGACGCGACGGCGGCGATCAGCGCCCAGGTGCCCACCTGCGTCAGGAGCGCCACCCAGAAGGACATGGCGCCGTTCGGCTCCCCCGAGGTGTCCCAGTGCGTGGCGAGCGGCTCGGGCAGCCGGTCGCGCAGCACGAGGGGGACGGCGACCAGCGCACCGGTGACCGCCGCGACCCACGCGCCGGCCACCAGGAGGAACCTCGGCCGGTGGCTCATGACAACTCCTTGATGATCTCTATGACGTCTTCGGGGCGGAAGCCGTACCGGTCGGCCTCTTCGAGCAGCTCCCGCGACCTGCGCAGGAGGACCTCCCGCCCGTCGGGAGGCCGGAGCACCGACACCCCGCGACCCCGGCGGAACTCGAGCACCCCCTCGTCCCTCAGGTCGCGAAGGGCGCGCAGGACCGTGTTGGCGTTCACACCGAGCGCGGCGGCGAGCTCGCGGGCGGAGGGCAGGCGCTGCCCGGGAAGCACGGATCCCGAGGCGACGGCGCGCCTGACCGCCCCGGCCACCTGCTCGTGGAGCGGCCGCGGATCGTTCAGGTCGAGCGTAAGTAACATGATGCTAGTTACATTAGCACCATTCATACCAATCGGCGAGATGGTGCTAGATCGGGTAGCATCATCGGCGTTTACCCAGGTGAGGAATTCGTAGGACGAACCCTCGTTTATGCGTACGGGGCAAGCACGGCTAGCATCGGCCTACGTGACGACAGTGCGACTTAACGCTTTTGACTCGGGGTCGGTGGAAACCGACGCCCTCGTAGTCGGCATCAATGCCTCTTCCGACGGCCCCCGTCCCGCGCCCGGTGCGGAATCCCTCGACACCGCGCTCGGCGGCGGGCTCTCCGCGACGCTGAGCGCGCTCGGCTTCTCCGGCAAGGCCGGCGAGATCGCCAAGATCCCGACCTTCGGCGCGGGCCCCGCGCCCGTGGTCGTCGCCGTGGGCCTCGGAGACGCTCCCGCGCAGAGCGGCGCGTACGACCTGGAGGTCCTGCGCCGCGCGGCCGGTGTCGCCACCCGCTCCCTGGCCGGCACGGCCCGCGCCGCCCTCGCACTGCCCGCCAGGACGCCGGCCCAGGCCGAGGCCGTGGCCCTGGGCGGCCTGCTCGGCGCCTACGACTTCACCAGGTACCGCACCGGCGGTGAGGACAAGCCGCCGCTCGCCGAGATCGTCGTGCTGAGCGACGCGCCCGGCGCTGAGGTGTCCGTGAGCCGGGCCGCGACGCTGGCCGAGTCCGTCACGCTCGTCCGCGACCTCGTGAACACGCCGCCGTCCGACCTCTCGCCCGCCCGCTTCGCGGAGATCGCCGAGGAGGGCGGCACCAAGGCCGGCCTGTCGGTCGAGGTCCTCGACGAGGTGGCGCTGAAGGAGGGCGGCTACGGAGGCATCGTCGGCGTCGGGCAGGGCTCGGGCAACCCGCCCCGGCTCGTGCGCCTGGGCTACACCCACCCCGAGGCCGACACCACCCTGGCGTTCGTCGGCAAGGGCATCACCTTCGACTCCGGCGGCCTGTCGCTCAAGCCCTCCGCGTCCATGGCGTGGATGAAGTCCGACATGGGCGGCGCCGGCGCGGTGCTCGGCGCGCTGCTGGCCATCGCCAAGCTGGGCCTGCGGGTCAACGCCGTCGGCTACCTCTGCCTGGCGGAGAACATGCCGAGCGGCACCGCCCAGCGCCCCTCCGACGTGCTCACCACCTACGCGGGCAAGACCGTCGAGGTGCTCGACACCGACGCCGAGGGCCGGCTGGTCCTGGTGGACGGCATCGCCCGCGCCGGCGAGGACAACCCCGACATCATCGTCGACGTGGCCACCCTCACCGGCGGGCAGATCGTCGCGCTCGGGTGGCGCACCTGCGGCGTCATGGCCTCCGACGACGAGCTGCGCGAGGAGGTCGTCGACGTGGCCGTGGCCCAGGGCGAGGCCGCCTGGGGCATGCCGCTCCCCGAGGAGCTGCGCAAGGGCCTCGACTCCCCGATCGCCGACATCGCGAACCTCAACCCGGAACGTTCCGGCAGCATGCTGGCCGCCGGCATCTTCCTGCGCGAGTTCGTCCCCGAGGGCGTGCGCTGGGCCCACGTCGACATCGCGGGGCCGGCCTTCAACAAGGAGGCGCCGCACGGGTACACCCCCAAGGGCGGCACCGGGATGATCACTCGTACCCTGATCGCGCTGGCCGAACGTCACCAGGCGGGCCGCGAGGCATGATGAGCGCAGGACGCGAACGGCCGCGAGGCCTCCGGCCGCGACCGGCGGCCAAGCGCGTCACATACACGCGAGACAAGTGAAAAGATGCTGTTGGGCAGGCCGGGCACCCCGTGAGAGCGGTTACGACCCGGCCCTGAGGGCCCACCGATCCGACAAGGAGCTTTCCAGTGGCTGATGGCAGCGGCCCCTTCGACATCGTTGTCCTGGGCGGCGGTAGCGGTGGCTACGCCTGCGCCCTGCGAGCGGCCGAGCTAGGCAAGTCCGTCGCGCTGATCGAGAAGGACAAGATCGGCGGCACGTGCCTGCACAGGGGATGCATCCCCACAAAGGCGCTTCTGCACGCGGCCGAGGTCGCCGACGAGACTCGTGAGGCCACGAGCGTGGGCGTCAAGGCCCGCTTCGAGGGCATCGAGATGAGCGGCGTCCACGCCTTCAAGGACAAGATCGTGAACCGCGCCTGGAAGGGCGTCCAGGGCCTCCTCAAGAGCAGGGGCGTCACGATCATCGAAGGCGAGGGCCGGCTGGCGGGGCCCAACCGCGTCATCGTGGGCGACCAGGCCGTCGAGGGTCACAGCATCGTGCTGGCGACCGGCTCCGTGCCGAAGTCCCTTCCCGGCCTCGACATCGACGGCGAGCGGGTCATCACCAGCGACCACGCGCTGAAGCTCGACCGCGTCCCGTCCTCGGTGATCGTTCTCGGCGGCGGCGTCATCGGCGTCGAGTTCGCCTCCGTCTGGAAGTCGTTCGGCTCCGAGGTCACGATCATCGAGGCCCTCCCCCACCTGCTCCCGCTGGAGGAGGAGTCCAGCTCCAAGCTCCTGGAGCGCGCCTTCCGCCGCCGGGGCATCAAGTACGAGCTGGGCACGCGCTTCGAGAGCGTGAAGACCACCGACACCGGCGTCGTCGTGACGCTGGAGGGCGGCAAGACCTTCGACGCCGAGCTGCTCCTGGTGGCCGTCGGCCGTGGTGCCGTCGCCTCCGGCATGGGCTTCGAGGAGACCGGCATCGCGATCGAGCGCGGCACCGTCGTGGTCGACGAGTTCTGCCAGACGAGCGTGCCCGGCGTCTACGCGGTCGGCGACCTGATCCCGACGCTCCAGCTGGCGCACGCCGGCTTCGCCGAGGGCATCCTCGTCGCCGAGCACATCGCGGGGCTCGCCCCCGTCCCGATCGACTACGCCGGCGTGCCGCGCATCACCTACTCCGACCCCGAGGTCGCCTCGGTGGGCATCACGTCGGCCGTCGCCAAGGAGCGGGGCTACGAGATCACCGAGCTGGTCTACGACCTCGGCGGCAACCCGAAGAGCCAGATCATCGGCACCCAGGGCGCCGTCAAGATCATTTCTCAGAAGGACGGCCCGGTGCTCGGGGTCCACATGGTGGGCAAGCGCATGGGCGAGCTCGTCACCGAGGGTCAGCTGATCTACAACTGGGAGGCCCTGCCCTCCGAGGTGGCCCAGCTCATCCACGCGCACCCCACCCAGTCGGAGGCCGTCGGCGAGGCGATGCTCGCCCTGGCCGGCAAGCCCCTGCACGTACACAACTAAGCCCTCACAGGAAACGCGAGAGAAGACACCATGCCGGTTTCCGTAACCATGCCCCAGCTCGGCGAGAGCGTGACCGAGGGCACCGTCACCCGGTGGTTGAAGAAGGAAGGGGACCAGGTCGAGACCGACGAGCCTTTGCTCGAAGTCTCCACCGACAAGGTCGACACCGAGATCCCCTCCCCGTCCGCGGGCGTTCTCACCAAGATCGTCGTTGCCGAGGACGAGACCGTCGAGGTCGGCGCCGAGCTCGCCGTCATCGATCAGGACGGCTCCGCCGGCGGAGCCGCCGCTCCCGCGCAGGCCGAGCCGGAGGCCCAGGCAGAGCCGGAGCCCGAGCCGCAGCCCGAGCCCGAGCAGGCCAAGGCGCCCGAGCCCGCTCCCGCCCCGGTCTCCTCGATCCCGCAGCCGCCCGCGCCGCAGCCCGCTCCGCAGCAGGCGCGCCCGCAGGCCCCGCAGCAGGCCCAGCCCGCGACCGCGGCCCCGTCGCCCATCGCGCCCGCCGCCAACGGCGGCGAGAGCCCGTACGTCACGCCGCTGGTCCGCAAGCTCGCGGGCGAGCACGGCGTCGACCTCGACTCGCTGAGCGGCACCGGCGTCGGCGGCCGCATCCGCAAGCAGGACGTGCTCGAGGCCGCGCGCGTCCAGCGCGAGCAGGCCGCGCAGGCGCAGGCCGCCGAGGCCCAGGCCGCGCAGGCCGCCCCCGCGCAGGCCGCACAGCCCGCGCAGGCGGCTCCCGCGGCGCAGGCCGCCGCCCCGGCTCCCGAGCCGGTCCAGGCCGACACCACGCTGCGCGGCCGCACCGAGAAGATGTCGCGCATGCGGCAGACCATCGCCAAGAGGACGATGGAGTCGCTGCAGTCGTCCGCGCAGCTCACCTCGGTGGTCGAGGTCGACGTCACCAAGATCGCGCGGCTGCGCGACCGCGCCAAGGCCGACTTCCAGCGCCGCGAGGGCGTGAAGCTCAGCTTCATGCCGTTCTTCGCGCTGGCGACGGTCGAGGCGCTCAAGCAGCACCCGAAGCTCAACGCGGTGATCAACAGCGAGACCAACGAGGTCACGTACTTCGACCACGAGCACCTGGCGTTCGCCGTGGACGCCGAGCGCGGCCTTGCCTCCGCGGTCATCAAGGACGCCGGTGACCTCAACATGGCCGGCCTCGCCCGCAAGATCGCCGACCTGGCCGAGCGCACCCGCACCAACAAGGTCAGCCCCGACGAGCTGTCCGGCGGCACGTTCACGCTGACCAACACCGGCAGCCGCGGCGCGCTGTTCGACACGCCGATCATCAACCAGCCGCAGGTCGCGATCCTCGGCACCGGCGCGGTCGTCAAGCGCCCGGTGGTGCTCGACACGCCCGAGGGCGAGGTCATCGCGGTCCGCTCGATGGTGTACCTCGCGCTGACCTACGACCACCGCCTGGTCGACGGCGCCGACGCCGCCCGCTTCCTGACGACGATCAAGCGTCGCCTGGAGGACGGCCGGTTCGAGAACCAGCTCGGCCTGAGCTGACCCGCGTTCGCGGCGGGGCCCCGCCCGGCGTCCTGTGCGGCGGCGGGGCCCGGCCGCACGCGCACACGGCCCCGCCGCACGCGGGGCCGTACTGCGTTGGTCGCTGACACGCGGTGCGCGGCCGGGCCCTGGCGGCGGGGGTTCGCCGACGTAGGGTGATCACATGGCAGTCGTCGTCACCGGTTCTTCGGGACTTCTCGGTTCGGCCCTGGTCCGCGCCCTGCGCGACGAGGGCCGGTCGGTCGTCAGGCTCGTACGCCGCACGCCCGAGGAGCCCGACGAGGCCTTCTGGGACCCGCGCGAAGGCCTCCTCGACCCCACGGTGCTGGAAGGGGCCGAGGCCGTCGTCCACCTGGCCGGGGCGGGCGTCGCCGACAGGCGCTGGACCGACGACTACCGGCGCGAGCTCGTCGACAGCCGCGTCCAGGGCACCCGCACCCTGGCCACCACGATCGCCACGCTGGAGCGCAAGCCCGGCGTCCTGCTGTCCGGGTCGGCCATCGGTGTCTACGGTGACACCGGCGAGCATCCGGTGGAGGAGTCCTGGGAGCCCCCGGCGCGCCCGCGCGGCCAGGGCGGCCCGCCCGCGCGCGGGCAGTGGCTCGCCGACCTGGTCCTCGCCTGGGAGGCCGAGGTCGCGCCCGCCGAGGAGGCCGGCGTCCGGGTCGTACGGATGCGCACCGGCCATGTGCTCACCGCCGAGGGCGGTTTCCTCGGCAGGATGCTGCCGATCTTCAAGCTGGGGCTCGGCGCTCCGCTGGGCTCCGGCCGGCAGTACACCTCGTGGATCTCGCTGCCCGACTGGCTCGGCGCGGTGACCCACATCATGGCCGAGCCCGAGGTGTCCGGGCCGGTGAACCTCACGGCTCCCACGCCGGTCACCAACGCGGAGTTCACCAAGGCGCTGGGCCGTGCCCTGCGGCGCCCGACCATGCCCGTGGCGGTGCCGGGCTTCGCCCTGCGGGCCGGGCTGGGCGACCTGGCGGACGAGGGAGTGCTCATCGGGCAGCGGGTGCTGCCACGCCGCCTGCTGGAGATGGGGTACCGGTTCAGGCATCCGCGTCTCGACGAGGCACTGGCCGCCATACTCTAGGGGGCCGTTCCGGTGAAATGGGAGAGGAAGCCGCGACTCGGCCCTGTGGTCCTGGGAGCGAGGCGTACTCGACCCCCACGAGGCAGCAGGAGAGATCATGAGCAGGCTCGGCCAGTCCCACATTGTCGCCATCGGCGGCGGCTCGTTCCGTCCCACCCCGCGTCACGGCTTCCTGGAAGCCTCAGCCCTGCTCCGTTACGCGCTCGACCTGACCGGCCAGGACCGGCCGAAGCTCGGGCTGCTCGCCACCGCGACCGGTGACGACGCCGACTGGCTGCTGAAGATGTACGGCTCGTTCCGAACATGGGACGTCGAGGTGAGCCATCTCACGGTGTTCCCGATGCCCAATGTCGAGGATCCCCGGGAGTGGATCCTGGAGCAGGACGTCATCTACGTCAGCGGGGGAAGCGTCGCCAACCTGGCGGCCCTGTGGCGGCTGCACGGCCTGGACGAGGCCTTCGAGGAGGCCTGGCGGTCCGGCGTGGTGCTGTCGGGGCAGAGCGCCGGGGCGCTGTGCTGGCACGTCGGCGGCAACACCGACTCCTTCGGCCCCACCCTGCGCCCGTGGTCCGAGGGCCTCGGCCTGCTGCCCTACTCCTGCGGGGTGCACTACAACTCCGACCCGCAGCGCCGCACCCTGCTGCACGAGTCGATCGCCTCGGGCGAGCTCCCCGAGGGGTACGCCGCCGACGAGGGCGTGGCCCTGCACTACGTCGGCCGCGAGTTCATCCAGGCCGTCACGGTCGACCCCAAGGGCTACGCCTACAAGATCGAGCGTGACGACGAGGGCCGGGTGAAGGAGTTCCGCGTCGAACCTCGCCTGCTCACCACGTGACCTCGCGTTAGGCTGGCCCCGTGAGTGAGCGCGCCGACCAGGCCAACCAGGAAAGCATCGCGGGCGGCGGGGCTGGCAGGCTCGCGCTCGTCCGCCTCGGAGTCGACGTCCCCTACGAGCAGGCGTGGGAGCTCCAGCGTGAGGTCCACGCCCGCCGGGTCGCGGGTGTGATCCCCGACACGTGCCTCATGCTGGAGCACGCCCCGGTCTACACCGCGGGCAAGCGCACGAGTGCCGAGGAGCGCCCCGTCGACGGCACCCCCGTCATCGACGTCGACCGGGGCGGGAAGATCACTTGGCACGGTCCCGGCCAGCTCGTGGGCTATCCCATCGTCAGGCTGACCGAGGCGCTCGACGTCATCGCGTACGTCCGCCTGCTGGAGGAGTCGCTGATCCAGGTGTGCGCCGACTTCGGCGTGGTGGCGGGCCGCGTCGCGGGCCGCAGCGGCGTCTGGGTCGCCGGCGATCCCGCCAGCGGCCTGCCCGACCGCAAGCTGGGCGCGATCGGCATCCGGGTGGCCCGTGGCGTGACGATGCACGGCTACGCGCTCAACTGCGCCAACGACCCGAGCTGGTTCAACCGCATCATCCCGTGCGGCATCAGCGACGCGGGGGTGACGTCGCTGTCGGCCGAGACCGGGCGGCGCATCACGGTCGACGAGGTCCTCCCCTTCGCCGAGAAGCGGCTGGCCGAGGCGCTCGGCGCCGAAGGCCTCGACGTCCAGGAGGAGGACCTCCTGTCCGGCCGCATGTGACCGGCCGGTCAGGCCGTCCCCACCTCGGAGGACCCCGCGCCCGGTCAGCGGGCGAGGAGACGTAAGCTTGAGCGCGTGACCGTTGCTCCTGAAGGCCGTAAGCTCCTCCGCCTGGAGGTGCGCAACAGCCAGACCCCCATTGAGCGCAAGCCCCCGTGGATCAAGACCCGGCTCAGGAACGGGCCGAACTTCAACGAGATCAAATCACTCGTGAAGGGCGCGGGCCTGCACACGGTGTGCCAGGAGGCCGGCTGTCCCAACATCTCCGAGTGCTGGGAGGACCGCGAGGCCACCTTCCTCATCGGCGGTGACCAGTGCACGCGCCGCTGCGACTTCTGCCAGATCGACACCGGCAAGCCCGCCGAGTACGACAGGGACGAGCCGCGCAGGGTCGCCGAGTCCGTGG
The DNA here is from genome assembly GCF_049674955.1 of Sphaerisporangium viridialbum. Classification (GTDB taxonomy): domain Bacteria; phylum Actinomycetota; class Actinomycetes; order Streptosporangiales; family Streptosporangiaceae; genus Sphaerisporangium; species Sphaerisporangium viridialbum. The sequence continues at coordinate 7,040,850 of NZ_CP187232.1, forward strand.
TGCAGATGGGCCTGCACTACGCCACCGTCACCGGCGTCGCCCGTGACGACCTGCCCGACGGCGGCTCCTGGCTGTACGCCGAGACCGCGCGGCAGATCCACGCCATGGTGCCCGGATGCGGCGTCGAGCTGCTGGTGCCCGACTTCAACGGCCACCGCGACCAGCTCGAAGAGGTCTTCTCCAGCCGTCCCGAGGTCTTCGCGCACAACATCGAGACCGTGCCGCGCATCTTCAAGCGCATCCGCCCGGCCTTCCGCTACGACCGCTCCCTCCAGGTCATCACGATGGCGCGGGAGGCGGGCCTGGTCACCAAGTCCAACCTCATCCTCGGCATGGGCGAGGAGCGCGAGGAGATCGTCCAGGCGATGCGCGACCTGCACGCCGCCGGGTGCGACCTGCTGACCATCACGCAGTATCTCCGCCCGACGCCGCGCCACCACCCCGTCGACCGCTGGGTCAAGCCCGAGGAGTTCGTCGAGCTCCAGCAGGTCGCCGAGGAGATCGGCTTCGCGGGGGTCATGTCCGGCCCGCTGGTCCGGTCCTCCTACCGCGCGGGCCGTCTCTACCGGCAGGCCGTCGAGGCGCGTCAGACGGCCTGAGCCGGTCGCCCTGATCGATCAGGCGCGCGTCCCTCGCGGGGCCGCGCCTGATTTCCCCTCTACGGGAGCGTCGTGGACATCGAGGAACTCATCGGCGAGCTCGACCTGCCCTCCAAGGTCCGGTTGCTCAGCGGTGCCGGCATGTGGTCGCTCCCGGCGATGCCCGAGATCGGCCTTCGCCGCCTGGTGATGAGCGACGGGCCGATCGGGGTGCGCGGCGAGCAGTGGTCCTCCTCCGACCCGTCGATCGCCCTGCCGAGCCCCACCGCGCTGGCGGCCACCTGGGACGTCGAGCTGGTCCGGCGGGCCGGGCGCCTGCTCGCCCAGGAGGCCCGCCGCAAGGGCGTGCACGTCCTGCTCGCCCCGACGATCAACATCCACCGCAGCCCGCTCGCCGGCCGCCACTTCGAGTGCCTCTCCGAGGACCCCCTGCTCACCGGCGAGATCGGCGCGGCGTACGTCGAGGGCGTCCAGGAGGGCGGCGTCGCCACCACGCCCAAGCACTTCGTCGCCAACGACTTCGAGACCGAGCGGTTCACCGTCAACGTCGTGGCCGGCGAGCGCGCGCTGCGCGAGATCTACCTGGCGCCGTTCGAGCGGGTGGTCCGGGCCGGCGCCTGGGGCGTCATGGCCGCCTACAACTCCACCAACGGCACCACCATGACCGAGCACGGCGCGCTCCTGCGGGGCGTGCTGAAGGGCGAGTGGGGCTTCGACGGGTTCGTCGTCTCCGACTGGACCGCCACGCGCTCCACCGAGGCGGCCGCCCTGGGCGGGCTGGACGTCGCGATGCCCGGCCCGTACGGCCCGTGGGGTGACCGGCTCGTCGAGGCCGTCCGGCAGGGGCGGGTGCCCGAGAGCGTCGTGGACGACAAGGTGCGCCGCGTGCTGCGCCTGGCCGAGCGGGTCGGCGCACTCGGCGACGCCCCGCCGCGCGCTCTGCCCGCCCCGGCCGACGGCAGGGCCCTCGCCCGCGAGGTCGCCGCCCGCTCGTTCACCCTGCTGCGCAACGAGGGCGGCCTGCTGCCGCTGCGGGGAGTCCGCAGCGTCGCGCTGATCGGGTCGGCCGCGGCCGAGGCCCGCATCATGGGCGGCGGCAGCGCGCAGGTCTTCCCCGACGAGATCGTCTCCCCGCTGCGGGGGCTGCGCCGCCGCGAGGGGGTCGACGTGCGCCACTCGCTCGGCAACGAACCCCGCGTCCGCCTCGCGCCGCTCGCCGCGCCCGCCCGGGCGCTCTTCCTTTCCGCCGATGGCGAGACGCTGGCCGAGCATCCTCTGCGCACCGCCGAGGCCCGCTGGATCGGCGAGCTCCCGCCCGGCGTCGACGCCTCCCGCATGGCCGCCGTGGAGCTCCGCACGGCCTTCACCCCCGAGGTGTGCGGGCCGCACCAGTTCTCGATCTCGGGCGCGGGCGTGTTCACGCTGGCCGTGGACGGCCACACCGTACTGGACGAGACGATCCTGCCTCCGGACGGCGACCCGCTGTCGGGCTTCCTCGCCCCTCCCGAGCGCCGCATCGTCGTCGAGCTGGAGGCGGGCGCTCCCGTCGAGCTCGCCGTGCATCACGCGACCTCCGTGTTCAACGGCATGGGGTTCATCGCCTTCGCCCTCGGCCACGCCGATCCCTGCGCCGACGACGAGACGCTCATCGCCGAGGCCGCCGGCATCGCCGCGGGGGCCGATGTGGCGGTGGTGGTGGCGGCCACGACCACCGAGGTCGAGAGCGAGGGCTTCGACCGCACGAGCCTCGCCCTCCCCGGCAGGCAGGATGAGCTGATCTCCCGGGTGGCCGCCGCCAACCCGCGCACGATCGTGGTGGTCAACGCCGGGTCCCCGGTCGAGATGCCCTGGCTCGACCAGGTCGCCGCCGTGCTGCTGACCTGGTTCCCCGGTCAGGAGGCCGGGGACGCCCTGGCCGACGTGCTGTTCGGCGACGCCGAGCCCGGCGGGCGGCTGCCCACCACCTGGCCCGCGCGCACCGAGGACGTCCCCGTGCTCGACGTCACCCCCGTCGGCGGCGAGGTCCGCTACGACGAAGGGCTGTTCGTCGGCTACCGGGCGTGGGAGCGCACGGGCCGCGCCCCGGCCTTCTGGTTCGGGCACGGGCTCGGCTACACCACCTGGTCCTACGACAGCGTCGCGGCGACCCCGGTGACGGGCGGCGCCTCGGTGACGGTGGCGGTGACCAACACCGGCGAGCGGGCGGGGCGCGAGGTGGTGCAGGTCTACCTGTCCCGCGTCTCGTCCGCGGATCGCCCTTCGCGGTGGCTGGCGGGCTTCGACGTGGTCAGGGCGGAGCCCGGCACGACCGTCCTCACCACGGTCACCCTGCCCGAGCGGGCCTTCCAGGAGTGGACGGAAGCGGGCTGGCGCACCGCCCCCGGGGACTATACGGTCGAGATCGGACACAGCGTGGCCGACCGGCGACTGACGGCGACCCTTACGGTCACGGTCTGACCGGTCTTCAGGTCACGTTTTCCTTTCTTCAGCTCCGCATTTGTATCCTTTAACCATGGCCAAGCCCGCAGACCCAGAGCGCCCGGGGCGCATCAAGCAACTCCGGATGATCGCCCAGATCATCAAGAAGGCCAACCCCAAGGGGATGCCGATCGTCTACGCGTCGGCGGTCGCCACGCTGGCCGTCTTCGTCGTCCTCGGGCTCGTGACGGGCCTGGTGTGGCAACTGTCCGTCCTCGGCGTCATGGTCGGCATCACGGTCGGCATGGTGATCTTCGGGCAGCTCGCCCAGCGGGCGCAGTACTCCATGCTCGGCGGGCAGCCGGGCGCCGCCGCGGCGATCCTGCAGAGCATGCGCGGCAACTGGCAGGTCACCCCCGCCGTCGCGGTCACCCGCGACCAGGACCTGGTGCACCGGGCCGTGGGCTACCCCGGCGTCGTCCTGGTCTCCGAGGGCCCCGGCGCCAGGGTGCAGAAGATGCTCGTGGCCGAGAAGAAGCGCGTCCAGCGGGTCGCCATCGACGTCCCGGTGTACGACATCCAGTGCGGCGACGGCGAGGGTCAGATCCCCCTCAAGAAGCTCCAGCGCCACCTGATGAAGCTCCCCCGCAACCTGAAGAAGCCCGCGGTCTCCGAGGTCAACTACCGCCTCAAGGCGCTGCCGCAGTCGATTCCCGTGCCGAAGGGCCCGATGCCGAAGGGCGCGCGCATGCCCCGCGGCAAGATGCGGTGATGCCGGGCACCTCCGGAGCCGACCGGCGCGCGGTGGGCGACGAGCCGACCGTACGCGCCAACCGCCGCTGGTGGGATTCCGCCGCGGACGAGTACCAGGCCGAGCACGGCGGGTTCCTGCGGGACGCCGGCTTCGTCTGGTGTCCCGAGGGGCTCGACGAGGCCTCCGCGCGGCTGCTGGGCGACGTGCGCGGCCGGCGGGTCCTGGAGATCGGCTGCGGGGCCGGGCAGTGCGGGCGGTGGCTCACCGGCCAGGGGGCCGAGGTGGCCGCGTTCGACCTGTCCCGCCGTCAGCTCCAGCACTCACGGCGCATCGACGAGGAGCTCGGCACGCGGCTGCCCGTGGTCCAGGCGGACGCCGGGCGCATCCCCTTCGCCGGCGGGTCCTTCGACCTCGCCTGCTCGGCGTTCGGCGCGCTGCCGTTCGTCGCCGACGCGGGGGCCGTGCTGGCCGAGGTCCGCAGGGTCCTGCTGCCGGGCGGCCTGTTCGTCTTCTCCGTCAGCCACCCGATCCGCTGGGCGTTCCCCGACGATCCGGGGTCGCGCGGCCTGACCTCCGACCGGTCGTACTTCGACCGCTCGCCGTACGTCGAGCACGATGATCACGGCGAGCCCTCGTACGTCGAGCACCACCGCACGCTGGGCGACTGGGTGGGGCTCATCGCGGAGTCCGGCCTGACGCTCACGTCGCTCACCGAGCCGGAGTGGCCCTCCGGTCACGACCGCACGTGGGGCGGCTGGAGCCCGCTGCGCGGCCGGCACATCCCCGGCACGGCGATCTTCTCCTGCGTGAACGGCGGCGCGCGCCCCGCCTAGCCGCGGCCACTCCGGCCCGTACGACCGGACCGCTCCCGCCCGCCCGACCGGCCTCGGCCGCTCCGGCCCGTACGGCCGGACCGGGCTCCCCCCGTACGACCGGCCCCGGCCGCTCCGGCCCGTACGGCTAGCCGCGGACGACGACGGTGCCGGCGGCCTTGTCGTGGAGGCCGCGCTGGTCGCGGTCCCAGACCAGGGCGGGCACGGCGAGGCAGAGCAGCAGCGTGCGCAGCAGCACAGCGCCGAACGCGGGCCTGCCGCCGTCGAGGGCGGCCACCCTGATGCCGAACAGCTTCATGCCGAGCGTCGAGCCGATGGTGCCGACCAGCACGATGTACTCCAGGGCGAAGACCCCGAGGCCGACCCAGCCGGCGCTGCGGGGGTCGGCGCCCAGCAGGCCGCGGGTGATCGCCCAGGTGCAGATCAGCCAGTCGACGGTGATCGCGCCGAGCCGCCTGCCGAACCCGGACACCGACCCGGCGCCCTCCTTCGGAAGGCCCAGTCTCTCGCCCGGATAGCCGAGATCGACGCCTGTGGCGCGGGTGCCGCTGATCCACGTCTGCGTCCATCTCGGTTGCTTGTTCATGCAGGTAAGATACCGAGTGGCCGCGTTGGTCCTTCCAGCGGCACACCCCCCTCCGCTTAACATCGGCGAAACAAACGAGACATGGGGTGGAAACGGCACAGGCCTACCTTCGAGTCTGCAAGCCCGTGCCCCTGGGAGGTTGGATGTTCAGCTCCGCCGACGACGTCCTGAAGTTCATAAGGGACGAAGGGGTGCAGTTCGTCGACGTCAGGTTTACCGACCTGCCCGGCACGACGCACCACTTCACCTTCCCCGTGGAAAACTTTGGCGCCAGCGTCTTCACTGACGGTCTCATGTTCGACGGATCTTCGATCCGCGGGTTCCAGGCCATCCACGAGTCGGACATGTTGTTGCTGCCCGACCCGTCGACCGCCGTGCTGGACCCGTTCCGTCAGCACAAGACCCTCATCATGAACTTCTTCGTCCACGACCCGCTGACCGGCGAGGCCTACAGCCGCGACCCGCGCAACGTCGCTCGCAAGGCTGAGGAGTACCTCAAGGGCACCGGCATCGCGGACACCGCGTTCTTCGGCCCCGAGGCCGAGTTCTACATCTTCGACGATGTGCGCTTCGCCAGCAGCTCCAGCGAGGCCTACTACCACATCGACTCGATCGAGGGCGCCTGGAACACCGGCAAGGCCCAGGAGGGCGGCAACCTCGGGTACAAGCCGCGCTACAAGGGCGGCTACTTCCCGGTGCCGCCGATGGACCACTTCACCGACCTGCGCTCCGAGATGGTCCGCCGCCTGATCGACTCCGGCATCGAGACCGAGATGCAGCACCACGAGGTGGGCACCGCCGGCCAGGCCGAGATCGACTTCCGGTTCGGCACGCTGCTCAAGACCGCCGACAACCTGATGCTGTACAAGTACATCATCAAGAACACCGCGGTCGAGTACGGCCACACGGTCACCTTCATGCCCAAGCCGCTCTTCGGGGACAACGGCTCCGGCATGCACTGCCACCAGTCGCTCTGGAAGGACGGCGAGCCGCTCTTCTACGACGAGGTGGGCTACGCCGGCCTGTCGGACATGGCCCGCTACTACATCGGCGGCCTGCTCAAGCACGCGCCGGCGCTGCTGGCCTTCACCAACCCGACGGTGAACTCCTACCATCGCCTGGTGCCGGGGTACGAGGCGCCGGTCAACCTGGTCTACTCCCAGCGCAACCGGTCGGCCTGCATCCGCATCCCGATCACGGGGTCGAACCCCAAGGCCAAGCGCATCGAGTTCCGCGTGCCCGACCCGTCCTGCAACCCGTACTTCGCGTTCGCGGCACAGCTCATGGCGGGCCTCGACGGCATCCGCAACAAGATCGAGCCCGCGCAGCCGGTCGACAAGGACCTCTACGAGCTTCCTCCCGAGGAGGCCGGCGCGGTCCCGCAGGTGCCCGGGTCGCTGCCCGAGGTCCTCGCCGCGCTGGAGGCCGACCACGAGTTCCTCCTCGAAGGCGGCGTCTTCACGCCCGACCTGATCGAGACCTGGATCGCCTACAAGCGCGAGAACGAGATCGACCCGATCCGCCTCCGCCCCCACCCGCACGAGTTCGAGCTCTACTACGACGTCTGAGCCCCTGAGCTTCTGACCTGTGTAAACACTGGCGGTTGAGCCGCCAGGGCACACACAGGGCACTCAGGCCTCCCGCGAAAGGCCGTCGACCGTCCCGCCATTGAGGGCACGCTCGACGGCCTTTCGCATGCGCTCCTCCCCCGACGGCATGAAGTGTGTGTAGGTCCGCAGCGTGAACCCGGGGTCCTCGTGGCCGGACACTTGGCGCGCCTTCTTCGAGTTCGCGCGCGAGGAGATCGGCATTCTCGTCTACAGCGGACTCTTCCTCGCCGAGCCCGCGCAGCCTCACATCCGGGATCTCAGCACGTCGACCTCACAGCCCGGCGCGAAGGGGTCGAAGCCGTGCTCGATCAGCCAGCGAACTGCCAGCAGGCTTCGCAACGACCACCACGCGTGGATCACGTCGAGGTCGATGTCGGTGCCATAGCCGGCGATGACGTCGTCGAGGTGCTCCTCGTGTCCGAGCGTGAAGGTGGCGAGGTCGTACAGGGCATCACCCTGGCCCGCCTCGGACCAGTCGATGATGCCGGTGACCTCGTCGCCGTCGACGAAGACGTGCGCGATCTGCAGGTCGCCGTGTGTGAACGCCGGAGTCCACGGCCGGAGCGCGGCCTCGGCGACCTGGCGGTTGCGGGTGACCAGGTCGGCGGGCAGGACGCCGTTCGTCACGAGCAACTCGCACTCGTCGTCGAGTTCCGCCGCCAGCGCGACGATGCTCCGGCCGGCCCGGCCCGGCCCGGCAGGGGCGGCAGGGGCGCTTCGTGCAGCTTCCGGATGGCGGCGCCCGCCGCGGCCCACGCCGCCAGCGACCCGGTCGACGGCCCGCCGAGGCGCCCAAGCGTCGTCCCCGGGAGTGCGGCGATCGCGAGCACGGGCGGCTTGCGCCACAGGACCTCCGGGGTCGGGACCGGCGCGAGGGACATCGCCTCGACCTCGACGTCGATGCGCGCCTGATCGGCGTCCACCTTCAAGAACACGTCACCGACGCGCAGAGTCGCGCGCTCGGAATGGGCGACGACGACTTTGACCTCATCCATGGGCGACCAGTATCCCGGGGATGATCGCCGACGTCGCCAGGTTTATCGCGTGCGATTACGCGGCTGACCGCGTCCCGCCACCCGGCGGCCTCGTGCACGACACCGACCTCTGACCAGGTCAAGCCCACCACTTTTGTTAGGCGTCCTAACGCGGCCGCCGCCCCGTCCCGGCACTGGACCTTCACCTCGGGATGCTCATGCTCTGCTGTGTCTAACCTCGGGCTTTCATGGCGAATATCGCCAGCCTTGAAGGTAGGGCCATCCGGATGAGTTCAGGCCCCGCCAAATCGTCGTTCACGACCCACGACGGATTTGATACGTTCACGTGCGTCGCTTCCTATAACCGTGCCCGCACGGTCACCCCCCGAGACAAGGACGGCACATGAGCATCATCCGCGGCGCACTAGCCGCCACCGCCGCTATGGTGGCAGCCCTCACCCTGTGGGCGGCGCCTGCCCACGCCGATATCGCACCGCCCCAGCCCTTCTACGCCGACTCCACGAACCCCTACCTCGACACCTGCCCCCACGGGACCACCAAAGGAACCCTCCTTTGGTCCACGCCTGGGCCCGTCGCGCCCTTCGCGGTTGAAGTTAGCGGCGAGGTCGTCGACCGGCCAACCCCCGACGGCACCACACCGGGCTGCGCCCTCGACGACTACTCCAGCACGGCAATCTTCACCGCGTACAGCGGCAGCGCCGTCGTCGGCTACAAGACGGTGACGGTCGACAATGGCGTCAAGGGATTCCAGTTCACCCTCGGCGGCAACAGCACCGCCTCAGCCCTGACTCGGCTAACGGTCCAGGTATGCCGCAATCCGGTGCACACCCTGCCGCCAAGCTACTGCGGCAAGACCGTCACATACGCGGGATAACGCACTTCGTCGATGCCGCCGGGCAGGCCCTCCTCCACCTGCCCAGCGGCATCTGTCGCGGTCAGCTGCAGGCCGGCTGAACCTTGCACCCGCCGACGCGCTGACCAACGGCTCGTATTCGAGGTTCGCTGGACGTCCGGCCGACCAAACTGCCCGAGTTCGGCGTGTCGGGCAAGACACGCCGCCCGTCCGCAACGTAGGTCCGGACAGCGCAAGACCAGGTGCAAAGTTTGCCCGAACGGGACAACGACTCTGTACCGCTTCAAAACCCATCACATGCGGCTTGAGCTGGGACTCTCTGGAGCGGCTACGCGGCTCGGTGATACTCGTTGATCAGCCCGCCGAGCACCTCCCGACGCTTGATCCGCCCCTCCAGCGGAACGACGGTCCGCTCATCGTGATCGGGTGATCGCTGCTGTCGGGATTGGTGCGGCCGACGACCGTTGTAATGATCGACATACTCGATCAGCACCGACCGCAGATGCCGCTCGTCGACATTCTTGATCGCTTCGCTTCGACCCAGTAGCGCCAGCCAGCCGAACAACCGAATCATGAGTAAGTAGAGGAGACGGAGAGCCACAAGAACCGATCTTGCCCGCACTGCCACCTCAGGTCGGCCTGCGGGTCAAGCACCCTGCGACGACTTTTGAAGCGGTACAGGCACCCGGGCGAACTGTTCGCCCAGGCAGGGTTGCCCTATGACCGTGATTTCCTGCGCGCCGTCGTCGGACCGGCGTGATCGGATCGAACCTACTTCAGCTCGTTCCAGAGTGCGGTGGTGAGGGAGGCCTGGGCGTCGTCGCCGTCGAGGGACCACATCATGGAGCCGCCGAGGCCACGGGCCTTGATGTACTGGGCCTTCTGGGTGAGCAGCGTGGGGTCGTCGTAGCTCCACCAGTTGCTGCCGTCGTAGAGCCAGAGGGCGCCGATCGCGGTGTCGCGGTAGCGGGTGCCGCGGTTGGCGACGATCTTCTTGTAGTCCTCGGTGCCGTTCTCGTACGTACCGCGGGCGGGCCCGGTGGAGGTCTGGTAGAGGCCGTTGCTCGTGTTGGGGACGCCCTTCCAGCCCTTGCCGTAGGCGGGGACGCCGACGACGATCTTGCCTGCGGGGGCGCCGCGGGACAGGTAGGCGCCGACGGCGGCGTCCACGCTGAACTTCTCCGCTGACGGGTCGTTCGGGTTGGAGTAGAGGTTGGACTGGTGGCCGGTCCTGCTGTTCCACGGCCCGTTGAAGTCGTAACCCTGCACGGTGGCGAAGTCGAGCGAGGAGAAGACCCCCGGCACCCCTACCCCGGCGTCGATCTTGGCGGGGTCGGCGGGGAGGAACGCCGTCAGGTAGTAGTGCCTGCCGGTCTGCGCGCCGTACTCGTCGAGCTGGCGGCGGAGCTCGGCCAGCAGCAGGGTGAGGTTCTGCTTGTCCTCGGGGCGGACGACGTTGCCGACGTTGCCCTCGGAGCCGGGCCATTCCCAGTCGATGTCGATGCCGTCGAAGACGCCCGCGCCGGAGCCGGGCCCGCCGTGCGGGGAGGTGCCGATCTTGGGGAGGTTGCCCTTGAGGTACAGGTCGATACAGGACGCGGCGAACGCCTGGCGGGAGGCGGGGGTCAGAGCGGCGTTGGAGAAGTACTTCGACCAGGTCCAGCCGCCCAGGGAGATCAGCGCCTTCAGGCCGGGGTGCTTGGCCTTGAGCTTTCTGAGCTGGTTGAAGTTGCCAGCCAGCGGCTGGGTGACGACGTCTCCGACTCCGTCGACCGACTCGCCCGCCTTGAACCGTTTCTGGTAGTCGGCCCACGCGTCGCCCACTCCGGCCTCGTTGGCCTCGAAGCACAGGCCCTGCTCGCTGACGTTTCCGAACGCGTAGTTGATCGTGGTGAGCTTGGAGGCAGCGCCGCTGGTGTCGACGTTCTTGACGAGGAAGTTCCGCTGGTAGATGCCCCACTGGGCGAAGTAGGCGACCCGCTCGTAGGCGACGGCCGCGCTCGCGGGGGCGATCGACGGCAGGAGGCTTGCGGCGACGACGCAGGCGGTGGCTAGTCGGCGGAACAGAGACATGGACGCCTCCCGGGCGACTCGTCCCCCAAAATGCTTAAGAAAGCTTCCTAAATATTAAGTGTTGATCGGGTAAGCCGCAACGGTCAGGACTCCACCGGACGTTCTGGGGACATCTTGTATACGGGGAAGGAGACTCAGCGGGGACGCAGCGTCCCCACTCGCGTGCTTTCTCCTCTGTGATGTGAGTACGTGGCAAAGCGAAACGCCCCGTCCTCCCGGAGCAGGACGGGGCGTTCGCGGCTGTGAGATGAGACGGTCAGTCGGCCGTGGATAACGAGCTGATCGCCAAGAACCCCTGCGCGTTAAGGCGCGTCAAGGCTCCCGCCGGTCGCGTTTCTCCATCGGAGACTTGCGACCGGCGGCCTTTCGTGTGCGGGGTGTCAGCGACGGCGGCGCGGTGGGGTGGTGGGCCGGTGGGTCTTGGGGTCGACGACGGGGCCCGGGTTTATGGGGTTGCCGATGACGCCCGAGGTCAGCTTGGTCACCGCCTGGAAGAGCTCCTGCACGAGCGACTTGGTGCTCTTGCTGGTCATGGTGGGTTCTCCTTGAGGAGGGATGTCCATCGGGTCTATATCATCAATGATCTCACGATATGTCGTGATTCACTCTGCGTCCACGGCGACGTGTTGGGCCGTTCCGTCACGGCCCGGCGACGTCCGCGCGTTCTTCGCCGCCCGGCGCTGAGCCGCCCGGCGCTGAGCCGCCCGGCGCTGAGGGGCTTGGCCAGCCGAGGGGCCTGGTCAGGGGGCGGGCATGGCGGCATATACGCTCATAGAGTCACCTCAAGCCCGGCGTACCGGCGGCTCTGGCTCAGGAAGCCTCCATGGGAGCCCCGACGTTATGGTTCTTGTGGGCAGGCGAAGGCACGGCTGCCCCTATCGAGAGGCAGTTCATTGTTTGGTCGCAAGCCCATCGAGGAGCGACTGGCCGAGCGCCGCGCCCAGTTGCCACCCCTCAAGGAGGGGGAGCATTTCGAGCACGGGCCGGCGAAGTTCATATTCGTCTTCCTGCTCGTGTTCCTCGTGGTGGCCCACCTCATCGGGCTGGTCGTCCTCATGGCGCTGGATCTGCACTGACCCGCGCTGATGACCCGCGCCGATCCGGGTCGACCACCCGCCGATGACCTGCCGGCCTTTGACGGGGCTGTCAGTAGGGCAGGGAGTAGCGGGTGATGCGTGGGGCCGCGTAGGGGTTCTTGAACTTGGGGTAGGCCACGGTGTTGATGTCGCCGTCGGAGGTGTAGCGGTCCTCGGGGTGGGCGTTCAGCCAGTCGAGCCAGGCCGTGGAGCAGAACCTGGCGCAGTCGCCGACCTTGTCCATGGCCCTGATGCGCGGGATCCCGAGCGGGTCGAAGTCCTTGCTGAAGGGCGAGGCCGCCGGGGTGTAGCCCGCCAGGAAGACCCCGTTGTAGTTGTAGCGGACGTCACCGGCCGAGCCGCGGATCGCCCAGTCCTTGGTGCTCGGCTGGTTGCCGTACGGCAGGGCGAGCGTGGCCGGGGCGTCCTTGATCAGTGAGGTGATCAGCTTGTGGCCCGCGGTGATCTGCTCGGTGACCTGCTCCTTGGTACGGCCGCGCAGGTTGAGGTGGTCGCGCGTGTGGTTGCCGATGTCGTAGCCGTTGTCCCGCAGCCACCCGAGGACCTGCGCCTGCGCCTCAGGCCCGAACGTCCCGAACATGTCCTTGATGACATAGAAGGTGGCGACCGGCCGGAAGCCCGGGTGCTTGTGGGCGACGTCCCTGAGGATGCCGACGGCGGTGTCCGGCTTCGGCGCGCCCGAGCCGTCCAGCGTGAGCTGGGACGGCGAGGAGTCGTCGAAGGTCAGCACGACCGGGTGCGTGCCCGCGGGGATGCCGATCCTGCCGGTGGTGTACTCCTTGGCCGTGATCGGGACGTAGCCGTCCTTCGCCAGCCGCTCCAGCTCGGTGCGGAACTGCTCCGGGGTCCGGTCGTCCGGGCCGGCGGGCTTGGCCACGATTCGGTGGTACATGAGCACGGGTATCTGGCCGAGCTCGTTGGCCTTGACCTTGGCCGCCCGCGCCATCGCCGCCTTGCGTGCCTCCTGGGCGTTCGCCGGCTTGGCCGACTTGCCGGACGCGGCGGGCTGCGCCACGACCTTGGTCTCTCCTTGCATGCACCCGGCTAGCGCGATCACGCTGAGTGACAGAACTCCGATACCGCGTATCCCGAAGCCCCCCATGGCCATGGCCCCCCAACCATCCCGAGGAATGAGTTACGGGTCTCCTACCCCTCTGACCTGGGACATCCCGGGGCACGAATGCCAAGCCTGGCACCTAATTCCGCATTTATCGGCAACTCTACATATGTCACTATATGAAGTCATTTGTCGTGGTTTGGGGGGTATTGCGGTTACTTCGTGGTCTCGCCGGCGCGTACCCGGATCCCGGTGAGACGGCGGAAGATGTCCCACCAGAAGGGGGCGCCGAACAGCAGGGCGAAGAAGGTGATCAGGAAGCCGGGCCAGTGGCCGGGACTCACCATGCGGTGGAGCCACTCCCCGCCGTTCCAGGTCCATTTGGGGCTGCCGCTGTCGGGGATCCGCACCGAAACCGGGGCGTTGCCCACGATCTGGACGAAGGCCGGGGCCGACAGCACCTCGGTCACGCAGGCGTACGGGTCGGCGGGATGGTCGGGGCACTTGTCCCGCAGGCCCGACAGCGACTGCACTCCTCCGTCGGCCGTGGCGGCCACCTGTGCCCTGATGGCGTTGTCGGTGAGGATCGCCCTGCCGTACTCCAGCGAGTCCATGCTGAACACCAGGGTGAGCACCAGGCCGAGGGCGGCGATGACCCAGCGGACGTAGCGGCGGTACAGCATGGTGAGCCGCTGCATCTCGCCGTCGAACCACTCCTCCACGCCCTTGCGGAACGCGTCCAGGTTCTCGTGGGCGGTGTCCCACACGCTCTTCAGCGGCCCGTACAACGGGCTGCCGTCCGCCTCCAGCTTGGCCAGCAGGGCTGGCACGCCGCCCTCGCTGGTGACGATCTCCATCATCGCCACCGCGAACCGCCCGGGCGGGATCGAGGCGATGCTCGTCTTCCCGTCCTTGTTGTGGTCGATCTCGCGGAGCCGCTCGTACAGCCGGCCGGACCACGTGGTGGCCGTGCTCCGCATCGGAGCGGGAAGCGGGCTGAACTCCGGCCGCGCGTCCTTGCTGAAGGGCAGCCGCGCGAAGACCTCGCCGACCGTGCTCGGGATCCACGACCTCTTGCCGCGCGCCCCGTCGAGCGTGTCGGCGAGGTAGGCCCACAGGAACTTGCTGCGGATGCCGAGCAGCCGTACGAGACCCTCGTTCACGCCGCTCACGAGCAGGGAGAACAGCAGGAACGCCAGCACGAGGCCGATGGCGAGGTCGATGTAGACAGAGTTCAAGGAGATCACCCGGGGGGTAGAGGGACCTTCCACGACGGTGGCCGCGATGATCTGACGTCGCCGGGGATGGATCGGTTGTCATGACCGGCCCCGCGTCAGCCGCCGTAGAACACGCGCTCGGCGACCGCCCGGGCGCGGCGGGTGGTCCTGAGGTAGTCCTCGACGAAGTCCTCGGCGCCGTCCGGGGCGTAGCCGAGGGCACGCGAGATCAGCGCCCGCTCGCGCACGTCGGCGGGGATGCTGTCACCGGCCCGGCCGCGCACCAGCATGATGGCGTCGCGGATCTGGGAGGCGAACCGCCAGGCCTCGGCGAGCACCTCCTCGTCGGTCGCGGCCAGCAGCCCGGCCCCGACGGCGGCGCGCAGGGCCTCCAGCGTGCGGGTGGTGCGCAGCTCGGGCACGTCGAACGCGTGCCTGAGCTGGATCAGCTGCGCCAGCCACTCGACGTCCGACAGCCCGCCCCTGCCGAGCTTGGTGTGCAGCAGGGGGTCGGCGCCCCTGGGCAGCCGCTCGGCCTCCATGCGGGCCTTCAGCCTGCGGATCTCGCGGACGGCGGAGTCGCTGATGCCGTCCGGCGGGTACCGCAGAGGCTCGATGAGGGCCGTGAACTCGGCCCCGAGCTCGGGATCGCCCGCAGAGAAGCGGGCGCGGAGCAGGGCCTGCGACTCCCACGGCGACGACCAGCGGCGGTAGTACGCCGCGTACGACGACAGGGTGCGGACCAGGGGGCCCTGACGGCCCTCCGGCCGCAGGTCGGGGTCGATCTGCAGCGGCGGGTCCGGTGCGGCCCTGGCCAGCAGGCGGCGCATCTCGTTGGCCACCGCGTGCGCCGCGTCGGTCGCGACCTTCTCGTCCGCGCCCGGAAGCGGCGAGTGGACGAACATCACATCGGCGTCGCTGCCGTACGAGGACTCGTACCCGCCGAGGCGCCCCATGGCGATCACCGCGAAGCGGGTGGGGAAGTCGCCGCGCCGCTCCAGTGAGATCTTGTGGATCGCCGCGTCCAGGGCGGCCTGGATGGTGACGTCGTTGAGCTCGGAGACGGCCTGGCCGACCTCCTCGATGTCGATGCGGCCGACCAGCCCGGCCACGGCCGTGCGGAACAGCTCGCGGCGGCGGAGCGCGCGGACGGAGGCGACGGCGGTCTCCGCGTCGTGGGAGTGGCGCTCCACGGACGCGCCCGCCTCGGCGGCGAGCGAGGCCTTCGGGCGGACGGCCGGCTCGCCGTCGGAGCCGAGCATGGCGACGGCCTCGGGGGCGTTGAGCAGCAGCCCGGTGGCGTAGCGGCTGGTGCCGAGGAGCCTCGCCATGCGCTCGGCGACCGCGGTCTCGTCGCGGAGCAGGCGGAGGTACCAGGGGGTGGCGCCGAGCTTGTCGCTGACCTGCCGGAACCCCAGCAGGCCGGCGTCGGGGTCGGGCGCGTCGGCGAACCAGCCGAGCATGACGGGCAGCAGGGTGCGCTGGATCGCCGCCCGTCGCGAGACGCCGCTGGTCAGCGCGGCGATGTGCCGGAGCGCGCCGTCGGGGTCCGCGTACCCGAGGGCCGACAGCCGCGCGGAGGCGGCGGCCGTGGACAGCCGGGCCTCCTCTCCGGGCAGCCGGGCGACGGCCTGGAGCAGCGGGCGGTAGAACAGCTTCTCGTGCAGCCGCCGCGCCTCCATGGCGTGCCGCTTCCAGCGGGTGGTGAACTCCCCCACCGGGTCGACGATCATGCCGAGGCCACGGCCGATGCGGCGCAGGTCGGTGACGTTCTCCGGCACGACGTGCGTGCGGCGCAGGCGGTGGAGCTGGAGCAGGTGCTCGACCTGCCGCAGGAAGCTGTACGCCTCGGCGAGGGCCTTCGCGTCGTCCCTGCCGACGTAGCCGCCTCGCGAGAGGGCGGCCAGCGCGGGCAGGGTGGCGCGGCGGCGCAGGAGGCCGTCGGAGCGGCCGTGCACGAGCTGGAGGAGCTGGACGGCGAACTCGATGTCGCGCAGGCCGCCGGGGCCGAGCTTGATCTGCCGGTCGGCCTCGCTGGCGCGGACGTTCGCCTCGACCTTGCGCCGCATCGCCTGGACGTCCTCGACGAAGTGGTCCCTGGCGGCGGCGTGCCAGACCAGCTCGTTGACCGCGGCGACGTACTCCTCGCCGAGCTCCATGTCCCCGGCGACGGGGCGCGCCTTGAGCAGCGCCTGGAACTCCCAGGTCTTGGCCCAGCGGCGGTAGTAGGTGAGGTGGCTGGCCAGGCTGCGTACGAGCGGGCCGGCCTTGCCCTCGGGGCGCAGCGCCGCGTCGACCTCCCACAGGGCGCCCTCGGGGGTGCTGGTGGAGCAGGCCCGCATCATGCCCTGGGCGAGCCGCGTCGCCGCCTGGAGCGCCTTGGTCTCGTCGACGCCGTCCCTGGGCTCGGCGACGAAGATCACATCGACGTCGCTGATGTAGTTCAGCTCGCGGGCGCCGCACTTGCCCATGCCGATCACCGCGAGCCGTACGTCCGAGCTCTCGGGATGGTCGGAGCGGGCGATGGCGAGACCCGCCTCCAGCGCGGCGGCGGCGAGGTCGGACAGCTCGGCGGTGACCTGGGAGAGCGAGGCCTGGCCGGTGATGTCGCGCGCGGCGAGGTGCAGCAACCGGCCGCGGTAGGCCACGCGCAGGGCCGACATCGTGTCGGTGCCGCCGTGCGGGGCGTGCGGCTCGGCCTCGGACGGGTCGGCGCCGACGGCCTCGAGGAGCTCGGACCGCATGTCGCGCTCGGGCATGCGCTGGACCGCCTGCTCGCCCGAAAGCAGCCTCCAGTGCTCGGGGTGCCGCACGACGTGCTCGCCGAGCGCGGCGGACAGGCCGAAGACGCCGAGCAGGCGGGTTCGGAGCCCGGGATCGGCGCGCAGCGCGCCGAGGACGCTCGGGTCGCGCTCGGCCAGGCGGTTGAGCGAGGTGAGCGCGAGGTCGGGGTCGGCGGCGCTGACGAGCGCCGCGAGCAGGTCGAGATCGCCCACCGCCTCGGGCCCGAGCTCGTCGAGAAGCCGCTCGGCCTGGGCTCCGTCGGCGAAGCCCAGCCTGGCCAGGCGCCCGGCCGTCGTCTGCATACGGGACTCGGCGTTCACAATGCCCAAAGTAGCCGGTCACTCACGGCCGCGTCGTTAGTGGTTCCGCGCCGTAATCGCCCGGTCACCGGGAATAGAAAGGGGTGTCCGGCCCCGGCGCGACGGCAAATAACAACAAAGCGGTCATTGTTCATTGGCGATCCGGCGTGTCACCCCTCGGCCATCGCGCGGTCGCCCGCGACGACGGCGGCGAAGGCCTCCGCGAGGGGACGCCAGGTGCGCACCAGCTCGTCGTGCGCGGCGAGCACCGAGGCGTCCAGGCCGTCCACGTCGAACCCGCCCTCGCGCAGCTCACCGGCGTTCGGGCCGGTCCAGGACAGGAAGATCTCGGGCGTCGCCTCCGGGTGGAACTGCACCGCCCACGCCGAGGAGCCGAGGCGGTAGGCCTGGTTGGGGTACTGCTCCGCCGTCGCCAGCGGCACCGCGCCGGGCGGCAGGGCCGTCATGGCGTCCTGGTGGTACTGCACCGAGCGGACCGTGGGCGGGAGCCGGGCGAACAGCGGGTCGTCCTCGGCGGCGGGCAGGAGCGACACCGGCCGGAGGCCGACCTCCAGGCCCTCCGTGCCCCGCTCCACCTCTCCCCCGCAGGCCAGGGTCATCAGCTGGGCGCCAAGGCAGATGCCGAGGGTGGGCAGCCCCGCGTCCACCGAGTTCCTGATGAGCTCGCGCGTGGCGGGCAGCCAGGGATATCCCTCGTCGTCCCAGGCGGAGGCCGCGCCGCCGAGCACGATGAGGCCGTCCACCCGGCCGCCGTCGCCGGTGCGGAGACCCGGGATCTCCCCGTCCAGGTACGGCCGGGCGACCGCACAGGTCATCCCGGCGTCCGCCAGCCACGCGGCGAGGAACCCTGGGCCGGCCTCGGCCTCGTGCTCGATGATCAGAATTCGGTGTCCCATGTGTCAATTATGGGTGTCCGAAACGTCCGGTTCCACCGAACTTCCGCTTAGTCCTTAAAAATAGGAACTTTCCCGCTATACAGTCGTTTATCGGTTCGGGGGAACCGGTTACCAGGGGGCTAGCACATCGATGGGGGAGTTCGTCGACACGGCACTGAGTTTTCCCGCCGTCATCTTCAGTTTCTTACTGGTAGTGGTCGTCGGATACTGGGCGCTCGTGTTGCTGGGTGGGGCCGGCCTCGACGTCCTGGACGCGGACGACGCCACGGGCGCGGGCCACGACATCGGGCCGCTCGGCGTCCTCGGGCTGGGCGGGGTGCCCGCGACCGTGGCGTTCTCGCTGCTGATCGCCTTCGCGTGGTTCATCAGCCTGGCCGGTACGGCCCTGGTCGGCTCCCCGTCGGGGGGCACGCGCGCCGCCCTGCTCGCCGTGGCGCTCGCCTGGGCGTGGGTGGTCACCCGCCTGCTGGTGCTGCCTCTGCGCCGCGTCTTCGCGGTTCACCGGGCGCCGTCCCGCAACGACTTCGTGGGCAGGATCTGCGTCATCCGCACGGGACGGGTGGGAGCCGACTTCGGCCAGGCCGAGGCCAGGGCGTCCGACGGCTCGTCCGCCGTCATCCAGGTCAGGCAGTTGCAGTGGCCGGGCCACGCGCTCCGGGACGGGCTCGGCGTCGAGCCCGCCTCCCGGGGCGGGAACGGGCCCGAGCCTTCGGCCGCGCGCGACCCGAGTGCCCACCCCGGCGACAGCCGCGGGAGGCGCGAGGGAGTGCTGCGCGCGGGCGACACCGCTCTGATCTTCGACTACGACGCGGACGGCGAGTTCTTCTGGGTCACGCCCTACGACGCCGAACTCGACCCCGACGCACCGACCAAGTAAGGGACCCCATTGGACGTCATCTCCACCGGCTTCGGCGTGCTCCTGGCCGTCGTCCTCGTCATCGTCATCGCCACGCTCATAGTGATCACCCGTCTGTTCCGCAAGATCGAGCAGGGCAAGGCGCTGATCATCTCCAAGGTCAAGTCGGTCGACGTGACGTTCACGGGAGCGGTGGTGCTGCCCGTCCTCCACAAGGCCGAGATCATGGACATCTCGGTGAAGACCATCGAGATCGAACGGTCCGGCCAGGAAGGCCTGATCTGCCGGGACAACATCCGCGCCGACATCCGCATCACGTTCTTCGTCCGCGTCAACAAGACCGTGGAGGACGTGGTGAAGGTGGCCCAGGCCATCGGCACCGCACGCGCCAGCGACCAGGGAACGCTCCAGGAACTGTTCAGCGCGAAGTTCTCCGAGGCGCTGAAGACCGTCGGCAAGCAACTGGACTTCGTCGACCTCTACACCAAGCGCGACGAGTTCCGGGACCAGATCATCCAGGTCATCGGCACCGACCTGAACGGCTACAGCCTTGAGGACGCCGCGATCGACCTCCTTGAGCAGACGCCCATGTCGCAGCTCGACCCGGCGAACATCCTCGACGCCCAGGGCATCCGCAAGATCACCGAGCTCACCTCCATCGAGCACGTACGCACGAACGAGTTCCAGCGCCACGAGGAGAAGGAGATCACCCGCCAGAACGTGGACGCGCGGGAGGCGATTCTGGAGCTTGAGCGCCGGCAGGCCGACGCGGAGATCAAGCAGAAGCGCGAGGTCGAGACCATGCGGGCCCGCGAGGAGGCCGAGATCTCCCGGGTGCGCGCCGAGGAGCGGTTGAAGGCCGAGACCGCCCACATGCGCACCGCCGAGCAGCTCGGCGTCCAGGAGGAGAACAAGGCGAGGGAGGTCGCGGTCGCCGAGAAGAACCGCGAGCGGGTCATCGCGATCGAGACCGAACGGATCGAGAAGGACCGCCAGCTGGAGGTCATCGCCCGCGAGCGGGAGACGCAGCTTTCCACGATCTCCAAGGACAAGGAGCTGGAGACCGAGAAGCGCACCATGGCGGAGATCATCCGCGAGCGCATCGCGGTGGAGAGGACCGTGGCCGAGCAGGAGGAGATCATCAAGCGCCTACGCGCCGTCGAGGAGGCCGAGCGGCTGCGCCAGACCCTGGTGATCCAGGCCGAGGCCGAGGCGCAGGAGGGCCTGGTCAAGGACATCAAGGCCGCGGAGGCCGCCGAGGCGGCGGCCGGGCACAAGGCACGTGAGCAGCTCGTGCTGGCCGAGGCGCGCCAGCAGGCCGCCGAGTTCGACGCGCGGGCGAAGATCCGCCTGGCCGAGGGGATCCAGGCGGAGGCGGCCGCGACCGGCCTGGCCGACGTGCAGGTGCGCGAGCGGGGCGCCGAGGCCATCGAGAAGGTCGGCCGCGCCGAGGCCGCCGTGGAGCGGGAGAAGACCCTCGTGGCCGCCACCGCCGTGGGCGAGAGGCTGAAGGCCGAGGCCGAGGGCCTCACGGAGAAGGCCGCGGCCATGGCCGCGCTGGACGACGCCAGCCGCTCCCACGAGGAGTACCGCCTGCGGCTGGAGGCCGAGAAGGACCTGCGGCTCGCCGGGTTCGACGCCCAGCGCTCCATCGCCGAGTCGCAGGCCGTCGTGCTGGCGGCAGGGCTGGAGAAGGCCGACATCAGCATCGTGGGCGGCGACGGCATGTTCTTCGACCGGCTCATGAACTCCATCGCGCTCGGCAAGAGCGTGGACGGCTTCGTCGAGCACTCGGAGGTGGCCAAGAAGCTGGCCGGGCCGTGGCTGGACGGGTCGTCGAGCTTCCCCGAGGACATCACCCGGCTGCTCGGCTCGATCAGCTCGTCCGATGTGAAGAACCTGACGATCTCGGCGCTGCTCATGCGGCTCATCAAGGCTGGAGGGCCCGACTCCGGGCAGCTCACCAAGCTGCTGGACACGGCGCGGCGCCTCGGCGTCGCGGACGCGCCCGTCTCGGCGCTCGGCGCCCCGCACCCGGTCAACGGCTCCGCCGCGATCCCCGCGGGCGCGGCAGGCAACGCCGCGGACACCGTCGGCGCCGACCACTGACGCCCTCATGACCGATCTTCCCCAGGGCACGTACGACGTGCTGCGAGCGCGGCTGTCCGAGCAGGCCGCCGAGCTCGCCAGGCGGGCCGAGGCGCTCAACGCCGAGCGCCTCGCGGTCTTCGGCAGCGCCGAGCTGCGCCTCATCGGCACCGAGCGGATCCGCACGGAGAACAACTGCGTGCCCCGCGACATCGTGTCGGCGGGCGGGCTGATGCTGTTCGGCTACAACGTCTTCATCGGGCTGAAGCCGGAGACGGCCGTGGACGACGTCTTCTCCCTGCACCGGTTCGTGCGCGAGGGCGAGTCGTTCCGCTTCGAGGACGTGCGCGGCGGCGAGCTCCCCGGCCTGCTGCGCGACCCCCGCTTCGAGCGCGACTTCGGCGAGCTGTACCGGTACTACAGGGAGACCCGCCTGCTGCAGCTCCGGCAGGCCGAAGGCAAGCTGCTCGCGGTGTTCCAGACGGGCCCGCGCACGCAGGACGTGCGGGTGCTGCGGTGGAACGCCGCCCCCGACGGCACGGTCTCCTACGTCGACGACCGGGGCGAGCGCGACCACGTGTTCCCGCCGTCGCACGACTTCGAGTGGACCGAGACGACGCGCGACGACCACGTGCCCGGCCGGCACCCGCACATCTCCATCGGCGGCGAGGTGTTCGTCGAGACCGTCGGCGGCGACCTGACCATCAAGATCGAGAACAACACCGAGACCGGCGAGGGCATCTACCGCGAGCCGGTCGACGAACCGCTGCAGAGCCTGGCGGACGCCGAGATTCACCACGCCAGGATCGGTCCGCTGATCCTGCTGCGCGTCAGGCCGTACAAGGAGACAGAGGCTCGGCACCTGGTGTTCAACACCAGGACCAGGACCGTCGTGCGGCTCGACGGCATCGGGCAGGCCTGCCGCCGCCTCCCGGAGGACCAGGGGATCATCTTCCCCGGCGGCTACCACCTCGCCACGGGCGTCACCAAGACCTTCGACACCGACGTCGCGGACCTGGAGTACGAGCGGGTGGTGCGCTCGACCAACGGCGAGGACGTGCTGTACGTCTTCCACGCCCGCACCGAGGGCCGGACGCTGCTGCTGCCGTACAACGTGATCCGCAAGCAGGTGGCGAGCCCGATCACCTGCCACGGATACTCGCTGTTCGACGACGGCACGCTGGTGGTGTTCCGCGAGCTGTCCAAGGAGCCGACCAGGGTCCATCCGATGCAGGTCTGGCAGACGCCGTACCTGTCCGACACCTACGCGGCCGCGCAGCCCACCGGCACGGGGCCGCTGGAGCGGGTCGGCAACGGCGACCTCGTGCGCGGCATCTCGGACGCGCTGTCGGTGGGCCGGATGGCCGAGGAGATGAGCCCCTCCACGGCCGTGTTCGAGGCCCTGATCGCCGCCTGCGAGCGGATGTCCGACCACTACCACTGGCTCGGCGACGACCGGCTCGGCGACCTGCGCACCCCGCTGGCGGCCGTACGGGCGGCCGCCGAGCAGGTGCTCGACGAGTTCGAGAAGGTCCAGGCGCTCACCGGCCAGGCGACCGCCACGCTGGACGAGGCCGCGTCGCGCATCGCCTCGATGGTGCGGCGCCTGCACGGCGAGGCCCCGGCCACGGCCGGCGAGTGGGTGACCAGGCTGGCCGAGCTGCGCAGGGCCCAGGGCAACCTCATGACCGTACGGGAGCTGCGCTTCGCCGACGTCGCCCGGGTGGACGAGCTGGCCGCCGGGCTCGCGACCGAGCTCGACGGGGCCGCCCAGCGGGCGGTCGCGTTCCTCTCCGGCGAGGACGCCTTCGGCGGCTTCCACGAGCAGGTGAACCGGCTGGCCGAGGACGCCGCGACCGTGGCGACCGTGGCGGAGGCCGAGCCGGTCGGCGCGCGGCTCACCGAGCAGGCCGAGGGCCTGGAGATCGTCACCGAGGTCGTCGGTAGCCTCGACATCGCCGACGCCACGACCCGCACGGCGATCCTGGAGCGGATCGGCGAGGTGCTGGGCGGGGTGAACCGCGCGAGGGCCATCCTCGGCGCCCGCAGGGGCGAGCTGCTCGCCGTCGAGGGCCGCGCCCAGTTCGCGGCGGAGTTCTCGCTGCTCGGGCAGGCCGTCACCGGCGCCCTCGCCATGGCGGACAGCCCCGAGCGGTGCGACGAGCAGCTCGGGAGGCTGCTGCTCCAGCTGGAGAACCTGGAGTCCCGGTTCGGCGAGTTCGAGGACTTCCTGGCCCGGCTGACCTCCAAGCGGGAGGACGTCTACGAGGCGTTCTCCTTCCGCAAGCAGGCGCTGCTGGACGAGCGGGCGCGCAGGACCGACCGCCTGGCCGACTCGGCGGAGCGGATCCTCTCCGGTGTGCGGCGCCGGGCCGCGAGCCTGGGATCGCTCGACGACGTCAACACCTACTTCGCCTCCGACCCGATGGTGGCGAAGCTGCGCGGCGTGTCGGACGAGCTGCGCTCGCTCGGCGACCAGGTGCGCGCCGAGGAACTGGCGGGGCGGATCAAGGCCGCCCGGCAGGAGGCGGGCCGGGCACTGCGCGACCGCCGGGACCTCTACGGCGACGGGGGCGACACCATACGGCTCGGCGAGCACCGCTTCGCCGTCAGCACCCAGCCGTTCGACCTCACGCTCGTCCCCCACGACGGCCGGATGGCGTTCACCGTGACGGGGACCGACTACCGCTCCCCCGTACGGGACGAGGCGTTCGCCGCGACCAGGCCGTTCTGGGAGCAGTCGCTGGTCTCGGAGTCGCCCGAGGTCTACCGGTCCGAGCACCTGGCCGCGTGGATCCTCTCCGCGGCCGAGCAGGGCCGCGAGGGGCTGTCGCTCGAAGCGCTGCACGCGGCGGCGGTCACCGACGGCGCCCTGCTCAGGGTGGTGCGCGGGGTGGCCGAGGCCCGTTACGACGAGGGCTACGAGCGCGGGGTGCACGACCACGACGCCGCGGCGATCCTCGAAGCCCTGTTGCGGCTGTACGCGGGCGGCGCCCTGCTGCGCTACCCGCCCGCGGAGCGCGCGGCGGCCCAGCTGTTCTGGGCGTTCGGCGCGGGCGAGGCGGCGAGGGCCAAGTGGTCGACGCGGGCCGCCTCGCTGGCCAGGGCGCGCGCGACCTTCGGCCGCCTGAGCGGGGCGATCGGGGAGCTGTGCGCGGAGCTGTCGGCCGCCATGACCGGTTTCCTGGACGGCGCGGGCGGCGCCGGCGGCGGGGCCGACGCCGGCCTGGCCGCCGAGTACCTCTTCGAGGAGCTGTCCGGCACGCCGTCCGGCTTCGTCACGGGCGCCGGCGCCCGGGCCCTGCTCACGAGGTTCCGCGAGGCGCTCGGCGGTCCCGGGTCCGCCTCGTACAAGGAGTTCGAGGAGGACCTGCGCGCGCTGGGCGACGACCTGGCCGCCCGGCACCAGCTAGTCGAGGCGTGGCTGGGCTCGCTCCTCGCCGGGGCGACGGCGGACGGAGAGGCCACGGGCGGTGCGGGCGGGACTGTGGACGACCTTCCGGAGGCGGTGGCGATCGAGCTGTGCGGCGCCGCGCTCCCCCGCCACGACTCCTCCGCCGCCCTGTCCGCCACCGTCGAAGGCCTGCTCGGCACCCATCCGCGCATCGTGGAACGGCGCCTGCGGCTGCGCCTCGACGAGGTGACCGCCCGCACCCGGCGCTTCCGCGACGAGCGCGTCCCGGCCTTCCGCGCCTACCAGCGGCGGCGCGACGAGCTGGTGTCAGCGGAGCGGCGCCGGCTGCGGCTGGAAGAGTACAAGCCCAAGGTGATGAGCGCGTTCGTGCGCAACCGGCTGCTGGACGAGGTCTACCTGCCGCTGATCGGCGGCAACCTGGCGAAGCAGCTCGGCACCGTCGGCGACGGCAGGCGCACCGACCAGATGGGGCTCCTGCTGCTGATCTCGCCGCCCGGATACGGCAAGACGACGCTGATGGAGTACGTGGCGAGCAGGCTCGGGCTGGTCTTCGTGAAGGTCAACGGCCCCTCGCTCGGGCACGCCGTCACCTCGCTCGACCCGGCCGAGGCGCCGGACGCGACCGCCAGGCAGGAGGTGGAGAAGATCTCCTTCGCGCTGGAGATGGGCAGCAACGTGCTGCTCTACCTGGACGACATCCAGCACACCTCGCCCGAGCTGCTGCAGAGGTTCATCTCCCTGTGCGACGCCCAGCGGCGGATGGAGGGCGTCTGGGACGGCGGCACCCGCACGTACGACCTGCGCGGCAAGCGGTTCGCGGTGTGCATGGCGGGCAACCCGTACACCGAGTCCGGCAGGCGGTTCCGCGTCCCTGACATGCTCGCCAACCGCGCGGACGTGTGGAACCTGGGCGACGTCCTGTCGGGCCGCGAAGACCTGTTCGCGCTGAGCTACATCGAGAACGCGCTGACCTCGAACCCCGTGCTCGCGCCGCTGTCGACCAGGGAGAGCGGTGACGTGGAGCTGCTGGTGCGGCTCGCCAGGGGCGACCGGTCCGTACGGCCCGACCGGCTCGCCCACCCGTACTCCCCCGTGGAGCTCGACCAGATCGTGGCCGTGCTGCGCGGGCTGCTGCGCGTCCAGGAGGTCGTGCTGGCGGTCAACCAGGCCTACATCGCCTCGGCCGCGCAGTCGGACGCGTCGCGCACCGAGCCGCCGTTCCAGCTCCAGGGCTCCTACCGCGACATGAACAAGCTGGCCGAGCGCGTGCTGCCCGTGACCGACGACGCGGAGCTCGCGGCGCTGATCGACGACCACTACGCGGGCGAGGCGCAGACCCTCACCGGCGGAGCCGAGGCCAACCTGCTCAAGCTCGCCGAGCTCCGCGGCACGATGACCGCGGAGCAGGCGGGGCGCTGGGCCGAGGTGAAGGCGGGCTACCTTCGGGCGCGCGCCCTCGGGGGCCAGGAGGACGATCCGATGAGCAGGGCCGTCGGCGCCGTCGGCCTGCTCGCCGACCGGGTCGGCGCGGTGGAGTCGGCCATCAACCGCGCCACGCACCAACTAGCCTCCGACGGCACCACCTGAACCCACCTGCGGAAGGACCTCAGACGAGGTGGCCGCTGACGTGGCCAGAACGGCTCGAGGAGCTCGGATTGGAGGCCGTCGGGCAGCGGCTGGAGCCGGGCCGGGCGGTGATCGAGTGCCGCGTCGCGGAGCCCGACCCAGATCCGTGGTGCCGCAAGTGCGGCGCGGAGGGGGTGCTGCGGGGCACCGTGGCGCGCCGTCTCGCGCACGAGCCGTTCGGGCACCGGCCCACGGTCCTGCTGGTCCGGGTGCGCCGCTACCGGTGCGGCGGGTGCGCCCGGACCTGGCGGCAGGACACCGCGAAGGCCGCGCCGCTGAAGGCGAAGCTGTCGCGCGGCGGGTTGCGGTGGGCGCTGGAGAGCATCGTCATCGACCACCTCACCATCGCCCGCGTCGCGGCCGGGCTCGGGGTGTCGTGGCACACCGCCAACAGCGCGGTCCTGGCCGAGGGGCAGCGGGTGCTCATCGGCGACCCTGGCCGGTTCAACGGCGTGCGGGTGATCGGGGTCGACGAGCACGTCTGGCGTCACACCAGGCTCGGCGACCCCTGGAAGGAGACCACCCGGGCCCGTGGACCCCGCCACCCGACGCGACAGTCGGGCCGCGAGCATGGACACCCGCGAGAACAAGGTCGGGTGTGGTCGCTACGCGACCAGAGCCCACTCATGAAAGATCGAGGCTAGGCGCGGTGCGGAATCCGCAGGCTCGAAGATGTGGGGGAACGTCACTCTCAGTACGCTATGACGCCCATGCCCTCATCCACAAAGCGGTACACGTCGGTGTAGGGATCCCTGCTGGGCAACTTCTGGTGCTGGGGGTGCTGCCCGTTCATCTCAAGCGCACGTTTCCTGGCGGTCTCGAACCCGCCCTCGATCTGCTCGGGTACGACGTATTTGATGCCGCCCGGTACCTGGTGGTAGTCGCGGGGTAACCTCTGTTCGACATTGCCACAGACGCCACTGAATGTGCCGCTGACGGATTTGAGATGCAACAATCGCCAGACCTCGAAGCATGGGTTGGAGAATGCGATCTCCACCCCGTGTTTCTCCGCCTCCCGCAGCAGGCTGGTGAGCTGATTTCGATCCCGCCCGTCATGATCGAAGATGCACCAGACCTGTGTCTGCAATGACGGTGGCAGCCCCGCTTTGCTGTCCTCTCGTCTCTTTTCCTTCAGCAGCGCGATGGCCTGCCTACAAGATCGACGGGGTGCCGGTCAGATCCACTCTTCCCCTCATTCGCGATACGGACGTTGGCAGGCACCTTCACCAGCGCCTTGACCGCCTCGATGTACTCGGGCTCAGTGACCTCGCCCTCGGTGTAGACGAAGACCGTGCGCCGGCGGCGGTTTCCCTTCTGAGCCGGGAGTAGGACGTCCTTGCCCTTCGCTCGCTTGGCCATCAGCGCTGACCCGCCTCCCGCACGGCCGCCATTCGCCGGGCGATCTGGCCCTCCAGCAGGTCCGGCACCGCGCCGAACGCTCCCGCCAAGTACGAAACCGTCAGGTTCTCCTCCTCGCCGGGCCCCGCCTCCGTCACTGCGTACAGCTTCGTGGCGCCGCCCTCGTCCTTCTCGGTCAGCCAGACCTGCTCCGGCGCCAGCAGGCGCTCGCCACTCGGGCTGCTCAGCACGGTAGCGTCGTGCGAGGTGAAGATGAGCTGCGCGCCCGCCGGGTTGGCATCCGGGTCGGCGAAGATACGGATGATCTCGGCCGCCATCCGAGAGTGCAGACTGGCGTCCAGCTCATCGATCAGCAGTACCGCGCCCTCGTCCAGAGCGAGCAGTATCGGACCCAGCAGTGCGAACCAGGACCGGGTCCCGAACGACTCGTGCTGCCAGTCGAAGGCGACTTCTCCCCCACCGGCCGACCGATGCAGCAGCCGGACCGCGGGCGACCGCCCTGCCTCCCCTCGCTCGACCTCGGCACCGGTAATGCCCAGGTCGGCGATCCGCAGCAACTCCCGGATGCGGGGCCCCTGCTCACCCTCCAACCGCTCGGCCGTGAAACTTTCCCGGTCCTCCCTCTCTCCCTCCGGACCGATGAACCGCAGATTGCTCCGGAACCACTGGAATAGCGCGGAGAGCTGTGGATGGTTGTCCGTACCGGCCGTGGAAAGCAGCAGCGCGTCGGGCCGCGTCCGGCGGGCGAGTTGGCCGCGGTCCCGGACCCGGTTCCCGGGCCAGCGGTAGGGCTCGTGCCGGGACGCGTCCCGGTCCAGCCACTCCTGACGGCGACCCCGAGGATAGCTGTGCACCCACTCGGACTCGACCCGCTCCGCCCCCAACTCGAACCCGTACGTCCAACGCACACCATCGAGGATGACGTCGACCTCGAAGAAGGAAGGTTCGTCAGCGCACTTGGGGTCCAGCTCGAAGACATGGCGCGGGATGCGCTGGAACGCGGCCCAACGCGCGTAGGAGTAGACCACGGCATCCCGCATGTCGCTCAGAGCGGCGAGGACATTGGACTTCCCCGAAGCGTTGGCGCCGAAGACACCGATCAGGGGATGTACCCCTAAGGTGCCGTCCGTCAGTTCCACCTTGCGGGCGCCGGGCGCCTCCGGGGACGCGACAAAGGTCAGCTCCTGCTCATCCCTCAGGGAACGCACATTCGCGACCCGGAATCTCAGCAGCATGCCGTCCACCTCACGCGACAAAGCGTAGCCGCAGGCAGAATCTTCCGCGCCCTCACTGCGAGCCTGTCGTGAGGTCCCTGACACCGTCCGTACGGCGACGCCAGATGTGCCGACGCTACGGCGCATCCTTCTTGTAGCGATAAGGGATGAGCTCCGGGTCGCGAGCGTAAGCAGGAAGGCCGGTTAGCGTGCTACGAGATCAATGCTAGATCGGAACATATGAGCATTTGAGCGGGTAGTGCGTCAATGGTGCCGCGGATCGCCATCGCCCGAGGGTCGAAGCCACCGGAGGCTCCGGCCTGGCGTCGGGCGGCTCACCCTTCACGTACTCCATGTCGCGGAAGCGACCATCCCGAGATCCGGACGTGCGCCTTGCCGCTTACCTCGGAGACGGCTTCGACTCGACCCTCATTGTCCTGCTCGCGACGCATGGAGAAGATATGTGACTCATGGGACGCATGTGATGCATGGGATGCACCGCCTTTACGCCGAGAATTTTGGACGCCCGCCGCGTGAGGCCTTGTATACGGTCACGCCGACCGGCCCCGAAAGGTGCTCTGAATACCAACCAATCATGACATACGACTCACTAGTGGACATCTAAATCTCTCCCGGGCAGGGTCTTTGATGGCTAGAGTTGCAGACGTCAGAAATTCGCAAGTTTCCGGCACTAGGAGATAGATGGCCCCTCCCCCTAAAGAGCCACGCGAGCCTGTCTCCGGGGAAGGTCCACCTTCCACTCTCCCGGACGATCCCGGTCTTCCCGACGCCGCCAAGGAGCTCGCGCGTCAGGCCGAGGAGCTCACCCGGCAGCTGGCGGCGCTCACGGAGACGGTCAGGCGCGAGCACGAGCGGGCGGCCCACCGGGAGCAGGTCATCGACCGGCTGCACGCCGAGAACCAGCAGTTGCGGCACGGGCTCCTCCAGGAGGCGCTGACCCCGGTGAGGGCGGGCCTCTACCGGCTCTACGACACGCTCGTGCGCGAGGGCACCCGCTGGCAGGGACCGAATTCCCCCTCTCCCGAGCTGGCGGGCCCGCTACTGTCGGCGCTGGCCGACGAAGTGGCCGAGGTGCTCGGCCGTACGGGCGCGGAGCTCCTCACCGTGGAGCCCGGCGACGCGTACGACCCGGCCCTCCACCGCCCGGCCCGTACGGCCGAGGTGGGCTCCGGCGCGGACGGGACGGTCGTGGAGGTGCTGGTCGAGGGCTTCGCGATGGGCGACCGGGTGCTGCGCAAGGCGTCGGTGGTCGTCGGGCGGGCCGGCACGGACACCGGGGGCACAGAGGACGGCAGTGACGGCAGTACGGACGGCGGCACGAACAAGGAGAGCGAGTAGGCGATGGCTGTTTACGGGATCGACCTGGGTACGACGTATTCCTGCATCGCCTCTGTCGATGACGTCGGGCGGCCGACGGTGCTGCGCAATCTCGAAGGCACCGACACCACTCCGTCGGTGGTGTTCTTCGAGTCCCCCGACAACGTCGTGGTGGGCGCCACGGCCAAGGACAGCGCCGTGCTCGAACCCGATCTCGTGGTCAGCCGCATAAAGCGAGATATGGGGCACGATGTGCCGCGGGTCAGGCATGACCGGCCGTACACGCCGGAGGAGATCTCCGCGTTCATCCTGCGCAAGCTCGCCGACGACGCCCAGACCGCCACCGGCGAGCCCGTCGAGGACGTCGTGGTCACCGTGCCCGCCTACTTCGGCGCGGCCGAGCGCGACGCCACGCGCAAGGCCGGCCACATCGCCGGGCTCAACGTCATCGACATCGTCTCCGAGCCCATCGCGGCGGCGATCACCTACGGCGTGCTCAACCCCGACCAGGACCACACGATCCTGGTGTACGACCTCGGCGGCGGCACCTTCGACACCACGGTGATCACGCTGCACGGCGGGAACATCGAGGTGGTCTGCACCGACGGCGACCACGAGCTGGGCGGCGCCGACTGGGACGACCGGCTGGTCGAGCACCTGGCCGACCGGTTCGAGGCCGAGCACCCCGACGCGGGGAGCCCCCTGCTCGACAAGCAGTCCGAGCAGCAGCTCCGCCGGGACGCCGAGGATCTCAAGAAGACCCTCTCCACGCGCACCCAGCACACCGTCCGCGTCGTGCACGAGGGCAGGGTGGCCAAGGTCGAGCTGACCCGCGAGGCGTTCACCGAGCTCACCCGCGACCTGCTCGACCGCACGGTGGAGATCACCCGGCGCACCATGGAGACCGCCGCGGTCAAGGGCGTGCAGGCGTACGACCACCTGGTGCTGGTGGGCGGGTCCACCAAGATGCCGGCGGTGACCGAGGTCCTGCAGAAGGAGTTCCAGCTCACCCCCCGCCTCCAGGACCCCGACCTCGCGGTGGCCAAGGGCGCGGCCCTGTACGCCTTTGAGGAGACCTACCGGCGGCTGCTGCTGTCCGGCGAGACCGCGCGGGCCGAGGACATGGCCGCGCGGGCCGGCCTGTCGGCCGACCAGCAGGAGCAGATCGCCGGGCGCACCATCAAGACCGTCGCCTCCCGGGCCTTCGGCATCGTCGTCACCAACAAGGAGACCCGGCGGCGCAGCGTCGAGCATCTGGTCCACGCCAACGACCCGCTCCCGGCCGCGGTGACGCAGGAGTTCTACACCATCGACCAGGGCCAGACCGGCGTCACCGTCGAGGTCATGGAGCAGGCGGGGCAGGCCGAGTCCGACGAGCCCGACGACAACGGCCTGATCGCCGAGGGGGTCCTGAAGATCCCGCCGGGCAAGCCGTCCGGGTGGCCGATCGAGGTGACGTTCGCGCTCGACACCTCCGGCCTGCTGCAGGTGACCTCCCGCGAGCGCGAGACGGGCGAGGAGCTGGAGCTGCGCATCCAGATCGGCGGCATGTCCGAGGAGGAGGTGGCCGAGTCGCGGGCCGCCCTGTCCCGCGTCCAGGTCAGCTAGCCGGGCGGCCGCATGGCCTTCGACGAGCAGCGGTACACCCGCGAGGTGCTGGAGCCCGCGCGCGAGGCGGGCGGGCTCCCGCCCGAGGATCTTCGCGTCCGCTACCAGCTGCGCGAGGCGATGACCGCGACCGAGGTGGCGGAGACCGTCAAGCTGGTGCGCCAGTGCTGGCGGCGCGCCCGGGGCATGCTCAAGTACAAGCGGCTGGCCGACCGGCTGGAGGCCGACCACGCCCGGTTCGCCCCGATCTTCTCGGCCGCCGCCGAGGGCGACCTCTCGCCGCTCCGCGCGGCGCTGGGCGACTCGGAGCGCAGGGCGGCGCGCAGGCTGGCCGACGCCCGTAGCCGCATCGACGACGCGGCGGGCCGGCTGCGCATGCTGTCCCCCGCGCTCCTCGCGACGATCGCCCGGTCGAGCGGCGTCGGCCACGAGGAGGCCGTGCGCCTGGCAGCCGAGCGGTCCATCGAGGTCCGCGAGCCCGACGCACTCCCCGAGGCCGCGCCGTACCCCGGGTACGGCAAGGCGCGCGAGGCGCTCGACACCCTCGGGCTGAGCCATCTGGGCCGTTTCGTCTTCGGCGACCGGTGCGCGGACATGAGGGTGCTCGACGGCTTCTCCGTGCCGGGCGCGGGGCCGGTGGAGGACGCCATCGGGGAGGTCGAGCGGCGGTGGGCCTCCCGCACCAGGGGGCCGTGGACGATCAGCGCCGACACGGTGCTGGCCGCCCTGCGCAACTCCCCCGACCCGTCCGTCCTGATCCGGTACGACATCGTCTCCCGCCTGCGCGAGCGAATCCGCGAGCACCCCTACGACGACACGCTGCTGCGGCACGCGACCACCGAGCTCGACCTGGCCCCCGGCGACGCCCGCAGGCTGATCTTCGCCGTGCGCGGGGAGGGCGGCGTGGCCAGCGGCGCGTCGGCGCGGCTGCGCGAGCTGGTCGACGCCGGCGAGATCCACGCGGCGGCCGACTTCGCCGACGCGCTCGGCCCCGGCGCGCTCACCGGCGAGGCGGCCGAGCTCGCCACCGAGGTCAGGGCCAGGCTGGCGCGGGCCGTGCAGCTTCGGGACCGCGCGCGGGCCGCCCTGGACCCCGACGACGCGTGGCTCGCACTGCGTGACGCGCTCCAGCGGGTGCCCGACCTGCCCGGCGCGGCGGAGCTGCTCGTACGGCTGGCGCCCCACCCGGCGCGGGCCGTGCGGGCGAACCTCCACGACGAGGGGGTGAGCCTGGTGTGGCAGCCCTCGCCCTCGCGGGCCGGCCGCGTCGTGTACGAGGTGCACAGGAACGGCGTGCCGCTGGAGACGACCGAGCGGCCGTCCGCGCGCGACGAGCGTCCCCCGGTCAACACGCCGGTCACCTACTCGGTGGTGGCGCGCCGGGACGAGGCCGCGTCGATGCCCGCGGCGGCGGCCCCGGTCATCGTGCGGCCCGAGCCGCGCGACGTCCGGGTGACGGCGGGCGACGGCGTGGTGTCCGGCCGGTGGTCCCTGCCCCCCGAGGCCGCGCGGGTGGTGGTGACCCGTGACGGGCGGGCGCTGGCCTGCGACGACACCGGCTTCCGCGACAGGGACGTGGTCAACGGCACGAGCCACACCTATGTCGTCTCGGCGGCCTACCCTGGCCCGGACGGCGAGGTGGTCACCCCCGGCGTGCGGCACACCGTGACCCCGCGCGGACGCCCCCGGCCGGTGAGCGAGTTCACCCTCCGCCGCGACCCCACCGCCCCCGGCACGCTGCTCGTACGGTACGAGGAGCCGCCGGACGGCACCCTGGAGATCGTCGCGCTGGACTCGGCGCCGCCGTGGCCGGTGGGCACCACGCTCTCGCTCGCCGAGCTGCGCGCCGCGAGCCGGGCGATCCCGGCCTTCCCTACCCGGGAAGGCCAGGCGATCCGCCCGGGAGGCAGCCCCGGCGTGCTGCTCGCGGTCACGGTGGCCGGCGAGCTGGCCACGGTCGGCGCGCACGCCGACCACGTCAACCTGGCGCCCCCGACCCGCCTCACCGCGCAGCGACGCGGCGTCACGGTCTACGTCGGCTTCGTCTGGCCGCCGGACGTGCCCGAGGTGGAGGTGCGCTGGAACGGGCACAGCATGATCGTCAACTCCGCCGCATACAGCGCGCAGGGCGGCGTCCGGCTGGAGGTCCCCGAGGGGGAGCCCGTCACCGTCGAGGTGGCGCCCACGTCGCTGATCCACGGCGAGCGCCTGCGCGGCCCCGCCGTGAGCCTGCGGCTGGCCGGGCACGTCCCCGTCCACTACGACCTCAGCCAGCAGGGCCCGGCGTGGCGGCGCTCGCTGGTGGTCGACGTGCGCGCCGACCGGCCCGTACGCCTCCACCGCCTCGTCCTGGTGCTCAAGCCCGGCCTCGTCCAGCCCAAGTCGGCCGACGACGGGGTCCTGCTGGACGAATGGACCGACCTGGACGTGCCCGCCCGCCTGACCGTCCCCGCGCCGCGGCAGGCCAAGCCGTACTGGCTGCGCTGCTTCGCCGAGTCTGACGGCGGGGCCCAGGGGGCGGGGAGCGACGTGGCCCTGATCGACCCGCCGGTCCGGCGGATGAAGGTGGGATGAGCCCTTGGAGATCACCTGCCCGTTCTGCTTCGCCCGGCTCGACCGCAACCGCATCGCGTTCCGCTGCGCGGGCAGGGCCGGGCGCGGCGGCGGCTGTGACGCGCGGCTGGACGAGACCCTGGCCG
This sequence comes from Sphaerisporangium viridialbum, assembly GCF_049674955.1. Lineage (GTDB taxonomy): Bacteria > Actinomycetota > Actinomycetes > Streptosporangiales > Streptosporangiaceae > Sphaerisporangium > Sphaerisporangium viridialbum. The sequence continues at coordinate 7,075,145 of NZ_CP187232.1, forward strand.
AGTACCTCGGCTCCCCCGCCGCCGCGTCCCTGCCCCCGGTCTTCTCGGTGCGCAGGCCAGGGCGCCGGGCCGACTGCCCCGACTGCGGGCGCTCCACCGGGTGGCGGGCGTGCCCCGAGTGCCACAACCGGCTGCCCGCCGAGTACTGCGCGCACCCCGGCAGGATCGTCGCGCTGGTCGGGGCCAAGGGGTCGGGCAAGAGCACCTACATCGCGGTGCTGCTGCACGAGCTGACCAACCGGGTCGGGGCCGAGCTGGACGCCTCGCTGGTGGCCTGCGACGACCGCACGATCGCCCGCTACAAGCAGGACTTCGCCCGTCCCCTCTACGGCGAGCAGCGGCTGCTCAGCACCACGCGTCCCGCCGCGACCGAGCCGCGCGACCCGCTGGTGTACCTGCTCACCCGCACGGTGCCCGGGCGGCTGCGCACCAGGACGATGTCGCTGACCCTGGTGCTGTTCGACACCGCGGGCGAGGACCTTCGGAGCCGCGAGTCCACCGAGACGCACCTGCGCTACCTCAACGCGGCGGACGCGATCATCTTCCTGGTCGACCCGATGGAGCTGCCGGGGGCCAAGGCCTCGCTGAGCGGCCCGGCCCAGGCCGGGAGCGGGGTCAACGCGGGCGACCCCGACAGCGACCCGATCAACGTCATCAGCCGGGTGACCGAGCTGCTGCGCGACCGCGCCGGTTCGGGGCGGCTGAAGGTACCCGTCGCGGTGGCACTCAGCAAGATCGACGCGCTGCAGGAGGGCATGGACGCGCAGTCGGCCCTGCACCGGGCGCGCACCCCCTCGGGCACGCTCGACCTGGACGACAGGGAGGCGGTCCACGAGCAGGTCAGGGCCCTGCTGGACGAGTGGCAGGCGGGTATGGTCGACCGCTACCTGCGTCAGCACTTCACCGACTTCGCGCTGTTCGGGCTCTCGGCCCTGGGCGGGGTCCCCGGGCGCGACGCGGTGGGCCCCGGAGGCATCCGCCCCTACCGCGTCGAGGATCCCCTGCTGTGGCTCCTGTACAGATTCGGCATGCTCACCGGAGCCCGCAGATGACCCCCACCTGCGGTTTCCGGTTCCGCGGGGTCGGGATGCGGGGTTCTCGGTCTCGGGGGTTCGGTGCGCTTGATCGTGGGCGGGGGTGAGGGGTGGTGGCGTGGCAGTTGCACTACACCTCGGCGGAGGCCGGGCCGTCCGGGCGCGCCGGGTTCCAGTTCGTCGCCGAGTCGCCCGGGCTTCCCCCGGGCCTCGCGGGCAAGGTCGCCGCGTACCTCGCCTACAAGCCCCCGCCGGACGCCCCGCTCGCCCCGACCCCCGCGCAGGTCGCCGAGCTGCCCGTCGCCCTGGCGTACGGCACGCTGGGCGAGCTGAGCGTGCTCACCCGCTGCGTCTACCTCGGCCAGGACTACTCCGGCCGGTACGGCAACTTCCTCGGCCACGCCGTCGTCGCCGGCCCCGGGGAGCTGACGGGGCTGCGGCCGGTCGAGTTCTGGCAGGCGTCCCTGTGGTCGGACGTCCCCGCGCCTCCCGGTACGGCCCTGCCCGAGCTCGCCGACCCGCTGCCCGGCGACCGCGTGGACCCCGAGTCGCTCGCCGCCTGGCTCGCGCGCGGGGGCGAGGCCGCCTACACGCGGCTCGGCGTCCTGCTTGAGATCGTCGGGACGGCGCTCTCGCGGGGGCACGGCCGCCTCGTGCTGGTCTCCGCCGACGTCGAGGAGATCGTGCGGTGGATCGCGGTCATCTCGTACTCCCTGCCGTGGCCGGTGGCGGCCCGTCTGCCGTTCCTGACCTACAGCGCCGATCCCGGCACCGCCCCTTACGTGATCGTGGGCACGACCCCGGACGTCTGGATGCCGTCCGACATCGACGCCGCCGTCGTACGGCTGGACGACCCGCCGGACGCGCACCCCCCTCTCGGCCGCTTCCCCTCGCCCGGACGCCTCGCGTCTCTGGGCCGCTTCGCCCGCACGGTGACGGACTGCTGGCGCCGGTCGGACCTGGCCGGAATCGACGCGATCAGCGAGCTCGGGGCCCTGGAAGAACAACTCGGACGTGCCGCCCCCGCGCTGGACACGGCCACTTCACCCGGTTCACCCGGCCGCGAGACGTACGCCCCGGCGGCGACCACGGCGTCCGCGCGCGGGGCTTACGGCCCGGGGGTGGAAGGCGCGGGGGCGGCGGGGTTCGATCCGGAGACGGGCGCGGCGCTGCTGGCGTTCTGCCGGGGAGATGCGAGCGTGACCGCCGAGGAGCAGGCGGCGATCGCCCGCGCGCTCTCCGGGGACCTCCCCGAATGGCTGTGGCGGGACCTCGGGCGGATGTCCGGCCAGATGGGCTACGAGCTGGCCTCGGCCGTCCGCGACCTCGCCCCGTCCGACACCGCGGAACGCTGCGCCGCGCGGTGCGCCGTGCTGGCCCTGCGCGACCACACCCTGCCCCCGCCCCGGCCGGCGCGGCGGCAGGAGACCCGGGACGCGCTCCGCCGCGAGGCCGCACGCGCGCTCGCCACCGCCCGCGACCTGGACGAGCTGGGACGCGCGGCGGGCATCGCCCACGCGGTCGGGGCGCCCGTGGCCGCCGCCGACCTCGGGAGCGCCGCGCGGTCGCTGGTCCGCGACGGCAGGGGCGACCTCGGGCCCCTGCTGGAACGGGTGCCGGTCGACCTGCGCGAGGCCGTGCTCGCCGGGGCCGTCCACGGGATGGAGGAGGCGACGGACGGCGTCCGCCACCGGATGCTGTCGGACGCGGTGTGCGCGCGGCTGGAGTCGCGCGACCTGTCACACGCGCCGCGTACCGGCACGGCCGTGGTGCTCTCCCTCGTACGGCGCGAGCGCATCTCGCGGATCGACGCGACGGTGATGCTGATCAGGCTGGGCTCCGGCGTGCACGACGACCTGTCGGCGGTCCGCGACGCGGCCCTGCTGTCGGTCTGGGAGGCCCCGCCCGGCACCGCCGAATGCTCAGCGCTGGTCGGCAGGCTCGGGAACGCCATGAGCGTCTCGCCGCACCTCAGCGACCTGCCGATCCGTGCGTTCCTGGCGACGGGCTTCGAGGACCCCGAGGTGGTGCGGCTCGCCGAGCTGGTACGCGACACCGTGCCCGGGTACCCCGCCACGGACGCCGAGGTGGTGCTCCTGGCGACCGGGGTCGGCGAGGCCGCCCGGCCCCGGGACGCGGCGGCGCTGCTCCAGCGGCTGGAGGGCCTCGGCCAGGACGCGGACGAGGAGCTGCTCCGCGAGGCGGTGGCCGCCGCCGCACGCGCGCTGACCCTGCGGGATCCGAGGTTCAGGGCCGAGGTGGTCAAGGAGTCGCCGCAGGCCGGGCGAGCCGGGCTGACGCGCGCCTGGCTGGACGGCCGCAGGGGCCGCGACGAGCAGATGGCCCTGCTGGAGGTCGCGGTCCGCCTCCACCTGGCGGCGGCGACCGTACCCGACCTGGACGCCTGGGCGCGGTCGCAGCTCAGCAGCTGGTCGCTGTTCGGGTCGGTGGAGTCGCACTTCAAGCATGACGGCGAGCTGGCGGCCGGCCTCAGGGAAATGGCCAAGGCCCGCCGCGGCCCACCCTGGAAACGAGAGGCCCGCTGATGCCTCTCCCCCACCCACACGGGACCCGCACGGCCGGTCGGTCGCCTCTCCCCCACCCACACGGGACCCGCACGCCCCTCCCCGACGCCTCGTCCGTGAAGCGGGAGGGGTGCTGATGCCGTTCGTCGCCGTGTTCTTGATCGCGTTATGGGTCGCGTGCATGTATTTCGGGTTCCTGTACGGGTTCCCGATCGTGTGCGCGCTGACCTTGGTCGCGGCCACGCTGGCGGGGACCGGGTACTACTTCCTGCGTGCCGGGCGGGTGCTGTTTCCCACGACGGCGAGCGGAGCGTCCCCCGCGGTCCCGGGAACGGGGGACAAGCAACGGGACCCCACCTACCGGCAATACCTCTTCAGTCAGGGGTCGCTGGACTGGTGGCAGATCCTCCGATCCGCCGTCCCCGCGATCGCCGAGGGGGCCAGAACGGCGCTGAGCACGGTGACGCGGCGGCTCATGACGAACGTCCAGGGCTTCTTCCTGCTCCCCGTCTGGCTCGCCGTCGTGGCAGGCCTCGCCCTGGCCGTGATCCCGCTCGCGGCCGTCGGGCTGGCGTTCACCTCCGCGTACGCGCTGGTCCTCGCGGCCGGGATGCTCGTGTGGGTCGTCTGCGTGCTGCTCCTGCTCGGCGTGGAGCAGATCTTCATGCGGGCGCGGCGGATCCTGCAGACCTGCCCGCACCCCGGGTGCTACGCCCGCATCGCGCTGCCCGAGTACGCGTGCCCGACCTGCGGCGAGCGGCACCGGCGCCTGACCCCGAACCGCGACGGGGCGTTCAGGCACGTGTGCCGGTGCGGCACGCGGCTCCCCACCGCGATCGTGCTCGGCCGCTTCCGCCTCCAGGCGTACTGCCCAGTCTGCGAGCGCGCCCTGCCGCATCGGATCGGACGCGCCAGGATCGAGCCCCTGCCGTTCGTCGGCGGGCCCGACGCGGGCAAGACGACGTTCATGGTGCTCGCGATCAACGCCCTCCACGGCGTGGTGAAGGACGCCCGGGGCCGCGCCGGCTTCGTGGTCCAGGGCGACGAGATGGCCTTCGCCCGGTTCCGCCGGGAGCTGCGGCTGGGGAGGGTCTCCAAGACCACGACCGCGGCGCCGTCCGCCACCATGGTGGACATCACGCTGCCCGGCTCCAGAACCCGCAGCGGGAACCGCATCCTGTACCTCTTCGACCCGTCCGGCGAGGGCTTCACCGGGGCCACGCAGGTCGAGGCGATGAGCTACCTGGCCCACGGCGAGGCGATGCTCATCGTGATCGATCCGTTCGCCCTCCCGCTGGTGCAGGAGAGCCTGACGGCCGCCGAACGGCAGTCACTCGAAGGCGCCGGGGTCGTGCTCTCCGCCGAGGATCCCTCCGACACCTTCCAGCGGGTCAGGAACGAGCTAGCCGCGCGCGCGGACGGTGGACGGCAGAAACGGGTCGCCGTGGTGGTCACCAAGGCCGACCTGCTCCGAGGCACCGACGTGGGACGCGACGCCGACCGGCTGCCCGGCTGGTTCGACGGCGTGGGGCTGGGCAACATGGTGCGCGACCTGGCCAGGACGGCCGGCGAGGTGCGCTATCTCGCCTCCGGACTTCCCGCCGACGAGCGCGCGATCGGCCGCCTGCTGGCCTGGCTCACCGGCCTGCCCCTGCCGGGGCCGGCCGCGAACGGCGTGTCTCCGAACGGGCGTAGTGGCTTGGGCGGGGACCACAACGGGAGCCGAGACGGTGATCCGGGCGCGGGTGGAGATGACAGCAAGGCCCGGGACGGTGATCCGGGCGCGGGTGGCGAGGATGATCTCGGCATGGCCGACCTGCGCCACCCGTGGACGCCCGGCAGGGGCGGTGAGGGAAAGGTGCCGCTCACCTACCGGCTCTTCCGCTGGTCGATCTTCGGCACCTCGGCCCTGCTCAGCGCCGCCGCCCTGACCGTGCTGACCCTTCGCGCCTTCTCACTGCTCAACGCCTATGTGGGCGCTTAGCGCGAAGCCGGTCGCGGTGTTCCATCTTCCAGTGCCAGCGCGGCTCAAAGCGGCCATGCTAGCGTGAGTATTCCCTTATTCGCTTATTAAAGGGATGATTCATCACCATCTCCCGAGAAGTCAGGCGAGAGCCCTTGAAGATCACTCGTTGGGTCGCGGGCGGCATGACCTTGGCCGCCACGGCAGCCCTCACCTTGGTGCCCGCCGGTCCCGCGCAGGCCTTTCCTCAGGGCGCCTGCGGACATTCGTACCGCAAGGTAGCCAGCTATCCCATTGCGAAAGGCGCAAAGGACGGGAAGGCGTACGGCACCGTCACGCTGTACCACAGCCGCACCGCGCACTGGAAATGCGCCATTGCCCGGGTGGCAGGCTCCTACGTCGGAAAGACGAGCTATCTGTACGTCGCGCTCTTCGTGGACAGAAACGGGAACAAGAAGTACGACAGCCGTGACACCGGGGTCGCCGATGGCAGCGAGAAGTACAAATGGTTCGCGGGCCCGGTGTACGCTCCCGCCGACAACCTGTGCGTCCAGTTCACCGGGGCGGTCAGGATCGGCTCCAAGCCCGCCGTCCACGGAGGCACCCCAGAAGGCAAGTGGATGCACTGCGGTTAGCCAGGCGGCCAGGGACGGCCGGTCCTCCGCCGGCCGCTGCCCCAGCTCATCGCGTCAGCGGCTTTTAGGCCTTCATCCCCCGAAGGAACGCGTGCCATTGCGTGGGGGTGAAGACGAGAGCGGGCCCGTCGGGGTTCTTGCTGTCACGGACGGCGACGACTCCGGGCAGGTTGGAGGCCACCTCTACACACTGCCCACCGTCGCCGCTAGACCGGGAGGACTTACGCCACTTCGCGTTACTCAGATCCATTGCGCCATCACTTCCTTGATGATGCCGAGCGAAAGGTTCTGTGGGAAGGCCGCAGCTCTTAAGGCGTCGTAACGCCCTACCATCGCTGCAATGGTCTCACGGTCTCCCACTGTTAGGCCGTGCGGTGCACTCTCGATGTACACGCTGTACGGGGTCCCGCGCAGCTCGGCGATCGTGAAGGCGGCTTGGAGTCCGACGGCCGACCATGCGGCGTAGGGGACTATCTGAATCGTCACTCGTGGATGGGTTGCCATCTCCAGGAGCCGTTCCAGTTGCTCACGCATGACATCGGCGTCGCCCATGGGCCGATGGAGAGCCCCTTCATCTATGAGGCTCCAGATCAGGGGTCCATTCTCTCGCGTCAGCATGGCCTGGCGCTGCATGCGGTTGCCGACCCGCTGTTCAACCAGCTCCGGCGTGATACCCGGCTCATCCTCGAAGATCTGCCTGGCGTACGACTCGATCTGGAAGCGTCCTGGAATCAACAGGGGATCCCAGCTTTGGAGCGCGGACGCCTGCATCTCCAGTGCCAGGAAGTCTCGGAAGTGCTCGGGAGCCGTGTCCCATCTCGTCCTCTTCCACAGCTCGTAGAAGACACCATCGAGCTTGAACGCTCTGTCACACCCCTCCGCGAAGCGGAGTTCGGGCTTGCGCTTGAGCGTTTCGAGCATGCCCACGGTGCTCACGGACACGGTCAGCATGCGCGCCAACTGCAATTGCGTCCATCCCGCTTGAAGGCGACGCTCGCGTACCTCATAGGCGAAACGCGCCTGAGGCGATTCTTCGGGGTTGATCTCGATTTGGTTAGGCATATCCCTTTTCTCCGGTGGTCTCACTCCGTCTCACGAATACCGCCCAGATCTCACCGTTAATGTGGTGAGACCGTGAGGCCATTTCCCTTTTTAATCTACTCCTCCACCTGCACCCTTGGCAGAGAAAATCCGCATCGGATGAGGGGCTCGCGGCCATACCGCGCACATCGGGCGGCCAATTCGTATCCATTCATCGGGAGCCGGGGAAGATCAGGAGGATTGTCCATGGATGCAGGTAAACGACAGGAAGAGGAGTTCATTCACCTGATCCGGCTGGCGTGGGACCTGCGCAGGCGGGGTCTCGGCACGGCGGTCGAGCTGGCACCCAGGAAGGAACCGGTTCTGCTGGTTCCCCGGCCGAGCGGCTCGCTGAGGGTCATGGCACTACGGCGTAAGGGTGTGTGGTTCTTCACGTGGGGCCGGGGCGAGAGCCGGCGGGTACGGGCGCTGGCGGACGATGCGGCGGATCACATCTGGGGAGCGGCGCAATGAGGACCATGACCCTTCTGGGCGCCGTCGATCTCCCGGCCAGGACGAGTTCGGTGCCGGTGGCACGAGTGTTCGTACGGAGACTCCTGGACGCGGCGGGACTCAACGACATTGAACACGTGGAACTGCTCGTCAGCGAGTTGCTGGCCAATGCCGTGCGGTACTCGGACTCCGGGCGCGGAACTTGTGGAGTGATGCGGCTGGTGGTGAGCGACAACGGTCACGCATTGCATGTCGAGGTGATCGACGGAGGCTCGGCCGGCGCCATTCCGCAGATCCCCGAACAGGTCGACCCGCTCCAGGAGAACGGCCGGGGACTGTGGTTGGTCAGGGAATTGTCGTCATCCTGGGGCTGGGAACAGGATGAGGCGGGGCGATCCGTCTGGTTCGAGGTCCCTCGCTAGGCACTGCCAGATCGCGAGCAGTATTGCGTAATCCCGAATTTTTCATGGCGATTCCGCCGCGCCACCGCGCTCCCGCTCGCGCCTCATTCGAAACAGAGTTCCGTGCGCGATCGCCTGTTCTGCATATGGCCCACCCCGCACCCATTTGGGTGGGGCACCGGGGCTACCCACCCAGCAGTGGGCCCCTAAAAGGCCGGAAGGGGCGGGCGGGGCGGGGCGGGCAAGTCCTTACAGCGTCCAGCAGATCGCCGAGCGGCTTGGCGCTGGCCGTCGGTCAACCTGCTTCGAGCCCCAGAGATCTGGTGAGGTCGAGCATCTCGGCATGGTAGAGCTTGGCGGGATCGCTGGTCTGCAAGTGAAGGTGGCCGTAGACCTCCAGAGAGATCAGGCCGTGCATGCGGCCCCAGATGCGCAAGGCGAGGGCGACCGCGGCCGGGGGAAGGTCGGGGAAATGCTCGCGTACGGTGGCGGCCAGGCCTGGTGAGAAGTCCGACCACTGATGGCCGGTGGATGCCTGAGTGCCTTTCGCGTACGGCCAGGCGGCGGCGGCGAGTTCGGTGAGTCCCAGGCAGGCGCGTTTGGCGGCCTCGGGGGCAGGACCGCCGGTCGGCGCGTGGTAACCGGCGACCGGATCGCCGTAGATCAGCCGGAAGCCTTCGGGGTTGGCCAGCGACCACGCCCGTACGGCTTCCCCCCAGGCCAGGATCCGGCCGGCGATTTCGTCAGGGGCGACGGTGTCGCGTGCGGTCTCCACCTGGTCCAGCAGCGAGGTGTAGATGTCGTTGATCAAGATGGTGATCAACGCGTCCCGGGTCTCGAAGTAGCTGTAGATGGCGCTGCCGCTCATGCCCATCTCGCGGCCGATCGCACGCAGCGAGACCGCGTCGGGGCCGCCCTCGGTCAGGTGCTTGAGCGCGACGGCTTTGATCTCCGCGGTGGTCTGCGCCCGCAACCGTGCCCGTCGGCCCACTGTCTGCTCTTGCACGCTTGACAGCTTACACCGCTACGTTAGAGTACGGCGCACAAAGTTTGAACGGCGTTCTCTCTTTGAACGGCGAACACCCTGTTGAGGTGTCGCCGGTCTGTCAGCAGTGACCGAAACACCAGGCCGAGGGGATTTGCGTGATGAAAGCCAAGGCAGTGCTGTTCGACGAGCTTGGCGGTCCCGAGGTGCTCTACCTCGCGGACGTGGAGATCGGTGAGCCCGGTCCCGGCGAGGTGCGGGTGCGCATCGACGCGTTCGGCCTCAACCGGGGCGAGGTGTTCCTGCGCACCGGCCGGTACTACTACGACGCGGTGCTGCCCGCCTCGCGCCTGGGCACCGAGGCCGCGGGCGTCGTGGAAGCCGTCGGGCCGGGCGTGCCCGGAGTCGCGGTCGGTGACGCGGTCAGCATCGTGGCCAAGCCGAACGACGACGGGATGTCGATCCACGGGATCTACGGCGACCGGGCCATCGTGGCGGCGCACCGGCTGATCCGCCGCCCAGACGGCATGGACGCCGTGACCGGCGCGGCCATCTGGGTGCCCGCCTTCACCTCCTACGGCGCCCTGGTCGAAGTCGGGCGACTGCAATCCGGCGATCCCGTGGTCATCACGGCCGCCTCCAGCAGCGTCGGTCTGGCGGCCATCCAGATCGCCGCCTACCTGGGCGCCACGCCCATCGCGGTGACCCGGACCGGCGCCAAAACCGACCGGCTCCTGCAGGCGGGCGCCGCGCATGTGATCGCCGGCGACGACGGCGAGGTGGTCAAGCAGATCCACGCGCTCACCGGCGACCGGGGCGCGCGACTGGTCTTCGACGGGGTCGCCGGTCCCGGCCTGCCCGATCTGGCGCGGGCCGTGGCCCCGGACGGCATGCTGATCGTCTACGGCTCGCTGGACGGGCGGCCCACCCCGCTGCCGATGTGGTGGCCGGTCAACGTGTACGGCTACGCCATCTTCCACCTGTTCGCCGACACCGAGCGCACTCGCCGGGCCGAGTCGTTCATCACCAACGGCCTGCGCGCCGGAGCGCTCACCCCGGTGATCGACCGCACCTTCGACCTGGCCGACGTCGTCGAAGCCCACCGGTACATGGAGTCCAACCACCAGGTCGGCAAGATCGTCGTCACCGTCCAGCATTGAGCGGCGAGAAGGGAAGACACCTGATGAGCACCTCCTACGCCGACCTCATCCACCAGTTCATCGACGCCATCAACGACACCGACGCCGCCCGGCGCCGCGCCACCATCGAGAAGATCCTCACCCCGGACTGCACCTACACCGACCCGGAGATCGCTGTCGAAGGACACGACGCGCTGGATGCGGCCTTCGCCAACCTGCAGCAGCGGATCCCGCCCGGTTTCCGGTTCAGCCTGACCACCCCGGTCGACGTGCACCACCACCAAGCGCGGTTCTTCTGGCAGTTCGGCGCCCTCGAAGCCGACGCCCCCGCCGCAGCCGACTCTGATGTCGCCATCTTCACCGGCGGCCGCATCCGCCACCTCTACGCCTTCTTCGACGCCACCAACGGCTGACCACCGCCTGGAGAACCATGCCATCCGCGACACGACGACTGCTGGCCGTCACGGCCACCATCCTTGCCACTCTGGTGGCCGGAACCGCTGCCGCCTTCCCCACCACCGCGCAACCGCCCGCCGCGACCTCGCACGGCCGGACCACACTCTGGACCGCGACCTGGAGCGCCTCGCCACAACGTCCCAGCGCCGGCTTCGCCCCCAACTGGTCGGAGCAAGGCTTCGCCCGCCAGACCGTCCGCCAGATCGTCCGGATCAGCGCCGGCGGCAAGGCGGCCCGGATCCGGCTGTCGAACGTCTACGGCACCGCCCCGCTCACCATCGCCCGCGCCACCATCGCCCGCACCTCGCGCGGGGCCGCCGTCGAACCAGGATCGCTACGCCACCTGACCGTCCAAGGGAAGCGGACCTTCACCATCCCGGCCAGGGCCGAACTCGCCAGCGACCCGATGTCGCTGCGGCTGGCCGCCCTGGACTCGGTCACCATCACGCTCTTCGTGAACCAGCCGACCGGCCCGGCCACCTACCATGCCCAGGCCCTCGCGACCACCTATCGAGCCACCGGCGATCACACCGCTGACACCGGCGGCACGGCGTTCACCGACACCTCGCAGTCCTGGTACTACCTCAGCGGCGTGGACGTCGTCAGTGCGGCGCCACGCAACGGCGTGGTCGCCTTCGGCGACTCGCTCACCGACGGAGCCACCAGCGCCACGGACGCCAACAACCGCTACCCCGACGAACTCGCCGAACGGCTGGCCTCCGCCGGCAGACCGCGCCCTGTGCTGAACCAGGGCATCGCCGGCAACCGCGTCACCGTCGACTCCGCCTGGTTCGGCGACTCCGCCACCTCGCGGTTCCGGCGGGATGTCCTGGGCCAGCCCGGCGTGCGCACGGTCCTCATCCTGGAGGGAGTCAACGACCTCGGGATCAGCGAGCTGGCGGCATCGCCGCCCGCCCCGATCTTCGCCCCCTACCCCGACGTCTCCATCGACAAGCTCATCTCCGGGCACCGCGAACTGATCCGCCTCGCACACACCCACGGCCTGCGGGTCATCGGCGCGACGCTGCCACCGACGAAGGGGTCGGCCTACAACACCGTGCGCAGCGAAGCCAAACGGGAGGCACTCAATATGTGGATCCGCAGATCGGGCGAATACGACGCGGTCGTCGACCTCGACCGCGTCATGGCCTCGCCATCCGACAGCGACCGGCTTAACCCGGCCTACGACTCGGGTGACCATCTGCATCCCAACGACGCCGGCTACCGAGCCATGGCCTACGCCATCAACCCCGCCGACCTCGGCTGACCCCGAGAGGTCCACACCGATGAGCGAACCGCCCACGCGATGCAATTCATCATCACGAGCTCTCACTAGGCAAGCCACTACGAGCACTGCTCGGTCCACTTCACCCGGCAGGCACTTCCGGGCCTGCTGGACGGCAGGACGGTGAAGGCCCTATGAGCGGTTCGAGCCTTGGCGCTCAGATTTCTGACTGATGAGCAGGCGGCGGCGTACGGACGGTTCGTTGAGGAGCCGACGCGGCCGGAGCTGGAGCGGTTCTTCTTCCTGGACGACATGGACCGGCACCTGATCGCGCCCACGGCGCAATGGTTGGATGCCCTCCAACAAGCGGGCTGGCCGGCTGATGTCCTTGTAGTTTCCTCTGATAACGATGACTCCAGGGGACACGCCGTCTCGGTTAACCGGCTTCAGAATGTCCTCCTTGCAGGCGCATGCGAGCCGTGCTTAGAGATTCGACGCTCTTTGCAAATATCTGAAGAGTCGGGCCGGTCAGCAACTTGTTGGTTCTCATAACATCCAGAGCCGCCAGTGCCGGCCGGTACACACCTTCAATTATTTCGCCCAGGCTTGCCTCTGATGCGATTTCTATTCGCTTCGATTCACCGGTATCGTAAATCATTTGAAACGACACCGGTACATCAGCCCGTGGACGAGCAAATCTATCGCGCCACCTCCACCCCTTTCGCGCCATCTGCACCGTGAAGGAGCCATTGAAGAAGTAGCTTTCGGCATTAGGGTTGCCGCGAGAAAGGTCGCCAATCGCTGACACCAACGATCCGAACATGGCGGCTATATAATCTCGCCAGCCGACTTCAGGAAACGCCTGGTCGCCCACTTCGATCCATATCGGCCCCCACAGTGGAGCGTCATCGCCGGAAAGAAGCTTCACATGGGCCGTATCTACTCTTAGCGAGACCCTAGTCACAGGGATCCCTTTGGATAGATGGATCGCACCTTACCTCCAATCGTGATCAGCTCGTATCAGCAACCGCCGGGTTGGGCATCCTGGATTGAACTCGGAGGAGTAACCGTCGTTCAGGAAGGCGCTTCCGCAGGTCAGGACACTATGGCCGTCGAAACCCCAGGGGTTGGGAAAGAACCCGGCACCTGCACCGGCTGCTATCAGCAAGACCCCGACAACCCACCATGCCCTAGCCATGGTCCCATCATGCGGTAAACATTCACAGGTGACGCGTGCGCACCCAAACGAGTGTCATAAGCACGCCCACCCACTCCCCCGGCCATCCAAGGCAACCCCGGGTGGGCAGCCCCAGGTGCCCCACCCAACCGGGTGACGGGTGGGCGAATTACAGGAAGGCCACCACGCACGCCACGCCCAGAAAGCGAGGAGGGCGGCTAAATACGGTGGCGAGTTCTGCCTCGGTCAGTCGGTCCGGGGGGTCGCGCCCTCCAGGCCAAAGGTCCCCGCCCGCGCGCTGAACCGGCCGGAAGTACGGTCTCGGCCGCCGTGAACCCTACCTTCGACCGATTCGGCCTTGGAACGGAGGGCCGCAGGATGAGGCCCCATGCCCCATGAAACGCTCCCCCCAGCGCCGGAAGCCACGCGACCGGGACAGCCCGCGACGAGTTCCTCCAGCCGGCCGCGTATCGCCGCGCTCGACGTGCTGCGCGGGTTCGCCCTGTGCGGGATCCTGCTGGCCAACGTCAAGCCGATCGCCCATATGGTCGACACCGTATCGGTCACACAGCCTGTGGTGACGGCGAGTCAGGACGGCACCTGGCTGGGGCTGGGGCTGTTCGTCGACCAGCGCTTCTTCCCGATCTTCTCCCTGCTGTTCGGCATCGGTTTCTCACTGCTGCTGGACTCCGCGGGACGCCACGTCCCCCGCCCGCGGGTGCTCCTGCTGCGCCGCCTCCTGGTGCTGCTCCCCGTGGGCCTGGCTCACATGTTCCTGCTGTGGCGGGGCGATATCCTCTCCATCTATGCCGTCGTCGGCCTGCTGGTGCTGCTGCCCTCGACCTGGCTGCCGCGCCGGGCCGTCGCGGGGCTCGCCGCCGTCCTCATCGCGGCGCCGCTGATCCTGGGCAGCAACGGCGTGCCACTGGTGCCCGGGCTGTTCCTGCTGGGCTCGGCGCTGACCCGGTACGGCGTGATCGACAGGATCGAGCGCTCCGCCCGCGTCCCGGCCGCGCTTCTCCTGGTCTTCGCGGCGGGGGCGGTGCCCGCCCTGTGGCTGCAGATCCAGTCTGGGGCCGCCGGCGCGGACGGTTTCAGCTCCTGGTTCGCCCTCGCCGGGTTGCTGACCGCAGGCGTGTACGTGTGCGCCCTGCTGCTCCTGCTCAAGACGCCGCTCCGGCCGGCGCTACAGGGGGTCTTCGCGCCGCTGGGCCGGATGGCGCTGACCAACTACCTGTCCGCCACGCTCCTCGTCCTGGTGGCCGCCCGCGTCATCGGCGGCTCGCCGGACGGCTGGTCCTCGGCGACGGTGCTCCTGATCGCCGGAGCCATCCTCGTCCCCCAGTGGCTGGTGTCCACACTCTGGCTGCGCCGCTACCGCCAAGGGCCGCTGGAATGGCTCTGGCGCTGGGCCACCTGGGCCCACCGCCCACCCCTGCGCCGCACTCCCTGACCCCCAAGCTCATGTCGCAGGCGGGCACGCAAGGCACGTCAGGCGGGCACTATCCAGGTCGCCTTGGCGGCGGCGACCAGCGTGCCGTCGGTCTCGTACACGGCGCTCTCGCCGAAGAGCTTGCGCCCTTCACGTCCCGTGGCGCGGGCCACCACCGAGTACGTGCCGTTCGGGTACACGCGCCGGAAGACCTGGGCCGTTATGCGTCCCAGCAGGCCCGGGCCGCCGGAGCCCGCGTGAGCCCAGCCCGTGGGGCAGTCGAGCGCCGCCCAGACGAGAGCGTCGGGGACCACGCCGTCCTCGTCGGTGATGGTCATCGGCACCCGCCAGCCGGCCGCGATCACATCGGTGCCCTCGACGGGACCAGGGAAGATCCGCAGGCCGTCGCCCGGGTTCCGAAGGCCGCAGACGAAGCAGCCGGGCACGGGGTGAGGGCCGGTCAGACCGGCGAACCCCGCCTCGGCGCGGGCGGCCTCGTTGAAGGGGACGAACGGCGGCGGCGTCACGTCCTCGGCGACGGGGATCGCCTCGGCCAGCAACTGGCCACCGTGCGAGAGGGAGGCGGAGTTGGCCATATGGCCGACGGCGAGTTCGGTGTCCAGGGGAATCGGCCTGTGCAGGGTCACCTCTAGCGCGTGCGCGCTGTCCAGCGTGCCCGCGAGGGTTTCGGCGAGCGTCCCCGCGACCCAGCCACCGTTGGCGGTGCCCTCAGGACCACGGAAGCGCGCCGGAACGGTGAGCACGGTGCGCAGACCGGCTGAAGTCGTCATGCTGAAGCACCCCCCATGCTGCTCCACATCACGGAGCGACAAATCGTAAATATTGTGAGATACCGTCACATTTTATCCATACGCCCCTACCCTCATGGCATCAGGCTCCGATGACAGATCCATTAGCCAGGGGTAACGGCAGCGTGACGCACGCGACAGTGACCGGCGAACACCACGCGCCGGGCACGCCTCCGCCCCACTGAGAGACCCGGCGCACCGGATCCTCCACCAGGGCGACGAACCTCCCAACCGCCAACCCCCGCCGCCCATTCCCGAGACGGGCACCCGTATTCCGGGCCGGCGATGGCAGCGCGGCCCACCCGTACGGGCGGCCGTGACAACGGAGTGCAAGCCTCCCGGCACCCACGCGACGGAACAATCCCCTTCCCGCCGGGCGGCGGTACCCGATCAGGTCCGCGCCGTCCACGGCCTAACCGCCGGTCAACCGCCGGTCGAGCGCCTGCCGCCCGGACCGCCGCGGCTGGTTCGCTGGAGGGACCTCACCGGGCCTGCCACTGGAGGAGGGACGCGGTTCTGTTCAGGAAGACGGCGGCGCTCGCGGGGGCAGCGCTGACGTTCGCCGGCGCGGTCGTCGCGTTCGGGGTGACGACCGGCGGTTGTCGATCGCGCCGGGATCGTTCTTGGACCGTCGTCTGGCCGCAGGTGTCCAGTGGGCGCATGACCAGCACAGCACTTGTACTCGTTACGCCGAGCCATCAAGCGCGGGGCTCGCACCTGGAAGGGAATTAGGACATGCACAGACTCGGCTCGAAACTCGGAAAGATGGCGGTGGCCACCAGCCTGATCTCCGGGGCTCTTCTCACGGGTGCCACCGCGTCCCAGGCGGATGCCCTCGGTTGCAACGGAAACGTCTGCATGTACCTCTCCACGCCCCAAAACGGCACGGTTTACGTCCAGGCGTACCCCCAGAGCGGCTCCTTCTACGGAAACTTCGATCTAACGGGCCCCAACGGGCTGTATCGGCACGGCCCCACGCAGTGGTGGTACAACGGCGCGTTCCAGCCGAAGCAGCAGTGGACTGCCATCCCCGCCGTCGTCGGCAAGTACTGCGTCTCGGGCTGGGACAACGGTAAGCGCATCGGGCTGCCGTGCGAGAGCATCAAGTAGGCGCCTTGGCGATCTCAGTGGGCCATCTGGCTCGCTTCGGCGGATGAGGGGCCTGCCGCACCCGCCCGGGCGGGTGCGGCAGGGGTACGGCGGCCGTCTAGGCCCTCCGCTCGGGCCGGCGCGGCTGCCCCACTTCGGCGACGGTCAAGGCTCTTTACCGCCGCCCTCCGAAGTCCCAGTCGTGGACCTCGATGTCGGCGTACAGGTCCGGAGTCAGGACCGCGCGTGCCGTTTCCGGGTCCGGCGCCCGGACCAGTACCGCCGTACCCAGCCAGGTGTTGCCGTCGTCGGACAGCAGCGGCCCATACGCGATCAGCTCGTCCAGGTCGGGCGGTGTGGCAAGGTCGGCAGCCTGCCCCGAGCCGAGGCCCAGCACGAGATATCGGTTGCCACCGTCCCGGCCACCCGGGAAATCCCACATGGTGCGCCCCAGCACGTTGCGCCACCGGCGCAACAGCACGTCCCGGTACACACCGGCCTGGTAGTTGGGCTCGTCGAAGACGAACGCACGCGCAGTGGGGAGATCCGGCAGGTCGACGATGTGCACGCTGCCGGAGGCCGTGTCACTATCGCGGTCGAAGGTCGGGCCGCGGGCGATCATCTCTGCGGCGTACCGGTCCATGTAGGACCAGTGCTCTTCCAGCAGCTCGTCGCGCAGCGCCGCGGAGCCAGGCCGATCGCGGTGGTAACAGAAGAACTCCATGCCGAGAGTAATTACCACGTGCCGCGGCAAGCGGCTCCATTTTGGTCATCCGAGCCATCGGCGCTCCTTCTGTCCCGGAGGGAAGGCTTACAGCACCGGGAGCCAACGGACCGCTCAAAGCACCGCAGGCTAACGTCGAGGCCGCTGCTCGATGACCTTTGCATGTACGAGTGTGCCGACGAGCTCGATGTGGAGAAGGGCAGCGGCGTTTTTGGAGTGAAGCTTGACCTTGGAGTACGTGCGGTTGAGCCCGTCGGCGTTGATCACGATGCCGGGCGAGCTGACGATGAACAGCTTGCCGTGTACCATCTCCGCGTCGATGCGCAGGACGCTCGCAGTGATCACCGCGTGGGTGAAGTCGAGGGTGACTCGGCACAGTTGCGTGCGAAGCTCGATGCGCGCGGGCACCCGCCACTGCCCCTCCTTCACGTACTTGCCGCCCCCTTGCTCGACCACGAGTACGTCGGCTGTAAGCCCGAGGTCAGCGGTGAGTCCGGCCAGCTCGCCGAGCGTCCAGCGCACGCTCCAGCCGTGTGTCAAGTTCCTCGGCATCGAGCCGACCGTCACCGGCGGCAACCCGCAACGCGTCCACGACACGGTCCCGATCCCCGTGCGATGCCCGCAGATCGGGCAGATCATCCGACATGACAAGCACGCTAGCAAGGTAACTGACGTCTCTAAACCCGGAGCACTTCACCAAATGAAGCTGGAAACAGCTCATTACCCCCGCAAGTGCACCGATCACCGTCGGAGCTGCGGACCTACACCCACCTGATGCCTAGCGCCACGCATCGGGCGCGGCGGGCCATGGACGCCCTTTCAAGGACGGCGCGTGTGCCCCGGATATGCCTTGATCTTCAATCTCTGGAGGATCAACCTTGCCGACGAGCCTTCCCCAGATACCGGGGAACGCTCGTCGGCTTTGTATTTCAGCAGGTCAGAGCACCGGCAGGTGGCGGGCGAGTTCGAACTCGGTGACCTGGCGGCGGTAGTCGTGCCACTCGGCGCGCTTGTTGCGCAGGAAGTAGTCGAAGACGTGCTCGCCCAGGGTCTCGGCGACCAGCTCGCTGCGCTCCATGACCGAAATCGCCTCGTCGAGGCTCTGCGGCAGCGGCTCGATGCCGAGTGCCCTCCGCTCAGCGGCGGTCAGCGCCCACACGTCGTCCTCGGCGCCCGGCGGCATCTCGTACCCGCCCTCGATGCCCTTCAGGCCGGCGGCGAGGATCACCGCGAACGCCAGGTAGGGGTTGCAGGCGGAGTCGAGCGACCGGAACTCCACGCGGGTGGAGTTGCCCTTGTGCGGCTTGTACATGGGGACGCGGACGAGCGCGGACCGGTTGTTGTGGCCCCAGCTGATGTAGCTCGGCGCCTCGCCCCCCAGGCCGGCGATGGCCTCGGCGCCGCCCCAGAGCCGCTTGTAGGAGTTCACCCACTGGTTACAGACGGCGGTGATCTCGGCGGCGTGTTTGAGCAGGCCGCCGATGAACGAGCGGCCGATCTTGGAGAGCTGGTAGTCGGCCCCGGGCTCGTAGAACGCGTTGCGGTCGCCCTCGAACAGGGACATGTGGGTGTGCATGCCCGAGCCCGGAAAGTCGGTGAAGGGCTTGGGCATGAACGACGCCCAGATGCCCTGCTCCAGCGCGACCTCCTTCATGACCAGCCGGAACGTCATGATGTTGTCGGCGGTCGTGAGCGCGTCGGCGTACCGGAGGTCGATCTCCTGCTGGCCGGGGGCGCCCTCGTGGTGGCTGAACTCCACCGAGATGCCCATGGCCTCCAGCATCATGATCGCATTGCGCCGGAAGTCGTGACCTGAGCTGTGCGGGGTGTGGTCGAAGTAGCCGCCGGAGTCGTTCGGAACCGGCTTCTGGCCCTCCTCCGGACGCCCCTTGAGCAGGAAGAACTCCACCTCGGGATGGGTGTAGAAGGTGAAGCCCATGTCGGCGGCCTTGGCGAGCGTCCGCTTGAGCACCCAGCGCGGGTCGGCATGCGAGGGCGAGCCGTCCGGCATGAGGATGTCGCAGAACATGCGGCCCGCGCCCGGCGTCTCGCTGCGCCAAGGAAGGATCTGGAAGGTCGACGGATCAGGCTTGGCGAGCATGTCCGATTCGTACACACGGGCGAAACCCTCGATCGCCGAACCGTCGAAGCCGATGCCCTCGGCGAACGCTCCCTCAAGCTCGGCCGGGGCGATCGCCACCGATTTGAGGAAGCCGAGCACGTCGGTGAACCACAGCCGGATGAACCGGATGTCGCGTTCTTCGAGCGTACGGAGCACGAACTCCTGCTGGCGGTCCAAGGCATCCCCTTCTGCCGGACGGTGTCGGACACCATCGTCGTCGCGCTGAACCCGTCTCTGAGTCGGCGGAAGACTTGTCTGGTCATCTACCAGTCTGCCCGCTTGGTGTTTCGCACACGTTACGCGGGTCCGTAGTGAGGAGACGACCGCACGGGACGCGCGACCATATCCCGGCCGCCAGGCCCCGCCACGGCCGGACGGGGCGCCCGTGCCGCCCGCGAGGCCCGTTGTCGCAGGTCACGGAAACATCCCGTTCATCCACCGGGAGCCCCCGGTGGCCACGTCGAAGATCAGTGCACGGTCGAGGGCGGTACGTCGTCGCTTAATGTGACAGCATGGTCCCGTTCTGCATTCGTCAAGGGCGAGATCCGGCGAGGGAGAGCGCATGAACGCGGACCGGCGGCGCACCGGGCATCGGGCCTGGCGGCGGCGAATCTGGCATCCGCCGCTACGGCGGCGACGCTGGCCACCGGTCGTGTGGTCGCGACCGTGGCGGCCGGCCACGTTGCCGTCACCGCGCGAAGCCTGGCTCCGCCGCCCGGCGTCCACGTCGCCGCGCGAAGACCGGCCGCGCCGCCCGGTGCCGGCTTGGTCGCGCGGAGCTCGGCCGCGCCGCCCGGCGCTGGGGCAGCCCGGTGCCGGGCGGGCCGACGTGTGGCAGCGGCTGGCGTGGGCCGTGTCCATGGCCGCGGCGCTCACGCTGGTGGCGCTAGGGGCCCAGGCCGGCAAGAACGGCGCCTGCGCCGAAGGCATGACCGCCCGTGGTGACGGCATGATCCCCCGTGGCGAAGGCATGGCCGCCCGTGGTGGCGGCAGCGGCCTGGCCGGCGTCGCCTCCGGGCGGGCCGAGCGGGTCGCCAGCGACGCGCGGTGGCGCGGCGGCGACTGCTCTCTCGGCGGCGCTCTGCTCGAAGACCTGGTGGCGGCCGTGTCCGCCGAGGAGTACGCCGGTTCTGCCGCCTGCGGGGCCTATCTCGACGTGACGGGCCCGGGCGGCACGGTGCGCGTCCAGGTGGTCGACGAGTGCGCGTCGTGCGCTCCCGGCGAGCTCGACCTGAGCCGTCCGGCCTTCGCGCGCGTGGCGGGCGGCGACCTCGGCATCGCGCGGGTCAGCTATCACACGGTGCACAATCCCGAGGTCCCGAGACCGGTGGCGTTCCGCCTCAAACAGGGCTCGTCGGCCCAGTGGCTGGCGATCCAGGCCATCGACCACGGCAACCCCCTCCAGCGGCTGGAGGTCCAGAGGGACGGCCGGTGGCTGGCCCTGTCCCGCGACTTCGACAACTACTGGGTGGCCGCCCACGGCATCGGCACCGGGCCCTACACCGTGCGCATCACCGACGTGTACGGGCAGCAGGTCATCGCGAGCGGTATCCGCCTCGCGCCACGAGGGCTCCAGCGCACGACTCGCCGCCTGTACGGCCCGGCGAAGGCGTCCCCCGTGCCGCGAGAACGTCCGGGGAACGCCCCGCACGGCACGGCGGGAGCGCCCAGAGGCGGCGCGGGAGACCATGACGGCCGGTCCGGGGGCACGCCGCCCGCGGACGGAGGGTCAGGAAAGACGGCATCAGGCACGTCCGGGGTCCCCGGAGCCGTGGGGCCGGGGAGCCGGGGCCATGGAGCACCCAAGTCCGGGGAGACCGGGGGTCTCGGGAGCCGGAGCAATGGGTCAGGAGGGTTCGGGAGCCTGGGCGCCGGCGCGGGGATCAGGGAGGCCGGGGCAGGCGCCGGGGTGTCCGATCACGAGGGGCACGCGGCGGCCAGGGACACCCTCGGTACCCCCTCGGACGGCACCCTGTCCCCCGATCCCGACCGGGCCCCGTTCACCGCGCTGCCCTCCAGCCGCCCGTTCTTCTGCTGAGCGCCAAGCACGCTCAGGAGCTGCTGACGAGGGCGTCGCCGGTGGCGGTGCGGCGGTAGAGGACTTCGCGGCCGAGGCGTCTGCGGGCGACCAGGCCGTTTCCGCTGAGCACCGTGAGGTGCTGCGAGACCGCGCCGGGCGTGAGCGACATGCGCCGGGCCAGGGCCGTGGTGGACGCCGGGTGGCACAGCGAGAGAAGGAGCTGGGCGCGGGTCTTGCCGATCAGCGCCGCGAGGGCGCCGGGCGCGGGCGGAGGCCCGGCCTCCCACAGCGTGCCGACCCCGCGCGCCGGGTAGACGAGCATGGGCTGGTACGGCTCGGTCATGGTCGCGATGTCCGGCCAGCGGAACGCGCTGGGCACCAGCACCACCCCGTCGCCGGTCGGCTCGCCCGAGTGGCACCAGGTTCCCGTGGTGATCAGCCGGTCGCGCTCCCACCGCACCAAGGGGTGCAGGTCGGCGAACAGGGCCGTGGCCCCTCCGGTCGCGAGCCGGCGGGAGCGCCACATCAGGTCGGCTTCCAGCAGGCCGTACACGCGCGGCCAGAACTCCGCGAGCGCCAGCTCCCAGTAGGCGCCGAGGGTGTCCGCCACCCTCTGGACCCCCGCGACCGGGTCGGCGCGGAACCTGTCGATGGACCGGGTGTCAGGGGTCTCCACCCATCCGGCCTCCTCGAAGGCCTTCTCCGGGGACGTGAGCCGCACCCGGGCGAGCTCGGCGGCGAAGTCGGGCAGCGGCGTGTCGGGGGGCGGGGTCAGGAAGTCGGCCATGTACCCATAGGTGGGGGCCAGGGCGAAGAGCTCGGACAGGTCGATCGCTTCGAGCCTCGGCCGTACGGCGCGCAGCCACGCCAGGTGCACGGAGTGCCGCGCGGGGGCGCGGAGCACCCGCAGGCTGGCGACCAGCTCCCACATCGGGGAGAACGCGAATCGGAGTCGCGCCAGGTCATCGGCTTCGAACCGCCACTCCACCACGCCCACGAGGCCCCCGCCCGTCGCACCTTTTAGCCCTGACTAAAAGACTGGCACGGATGCGAACAGGTGTCCAAGGCTTTGCCTGTGACCAGCGTTCCTACGGGCAAGCCCTCCCTTCTCCAGTCCAGGGTCGGAGGGTTCCCACGAGCTTTCTGGGTGCTCTTCGGCGGCACCTTCGTCAACCGGCTCGGCACGATGGTGGAGCCCTTCATCGGGGTCTACCTCACCCAGGCCCGGGGCATGTCGCTGGCGAGCGCCGGCCTGGTCATGGCGGTGTTCGGCATCGGCTCGCTGACGTCGCAGATCGTCGCGGGCTGGCTGGCCGACCATCTGGGCCGCCGGGCGACCCTGGCCGGAGGCATGGTGGCGACGGCCATCGCCATGATCGCTCTCGGGTACAGCACCTCGCTGCCCGCGATCGTCGCCGCGATGGCGGTGCTCGGCATGGTGGTGGACGCCTACCGACCGGCCTCGCAGGCGCTGGTGGCCGACCTGATCCCCGCGCACGACCGTCCCCGCGCGTTCGGGCTGCTGTTCTGGGCGATCAACCTCGGTTTCGCGGTCGCCATGATCGCGGGCGGCTGGCTCGCCCAGTCGGGGTTCATGTGGCTGTTCTGGATCGACGCCGTCACCTCGCTGGTCTTCGGCGTCCTGGTGTGGCGGGCGGTGCCCGAGACCAGGCCGGAGAAGACCCACGAGGCGGGCGGTTTCCGGGAGGTGCTGAAGGACCGGCTGATGGTCGCCTACGTGGTGATCACCCTGGCGTACACGTTCGTCTACCTTCAGGCGTACTCCACCCTGCCGCTGGCCATCACCGGCCAGGGCCTGCCCACGACCGCGTACGGGCTCGCGATCGCGGTCAACGGCGTGCTGATCGTCGTCGTCCAGCCGCTGGTGGGCCACTGGCTGGCGAAACGCGACCCCAGCGCCATGCTGGCGCTGGGCATGGCCGTGGTCGGGGCCGGGATGGCGCTGATGGCGTTCGTCTCCACGACCGCGGGGTACGCGGCGACCGTCGCGGTCTGGACCCTCGGCGAGATCTTCACGGCGGGCATGGCCGGCGCCGTCGTCGCCACGCTCGCCCCGGCGCACCTGCGCGGGCGCTACAACGGCCTGTTCGGTTTCGCCTGGTCGGCGGGCGGGCTGCTGGCACCGCTGATCGGCACCCGCCTGCTGGCGATCGGCCCGGGCACGCTCTGGCTCACGGTCGGGGCGCTCGGGCTGCTGGGCGCGCTCGGCCAGATGGCGATCGCCCCCGCCGTCCGCCGCCGCGCCGCGGCCTGACCCACTCCCGACACCACGAGCCGATCCACCAGTCCGGATTTTTCCGTCTATATCGGTTGAAATGCGATAGCAAGCGTGCGTTGATTCCCCGTCATCCGCCGTCCCATACTTTCCGGATGCCTCCCGCACTACCGGGAGCGCAGAGGGGGGCAGGGGGAAATGCGCAGGCTCGGCGTGATGGCGGGAACGCTGGCGGTGACGTCCGCCGGCCTCGTCGTGGCGGGAATCCTCCTGCGGTCGCAGGTCGACGTCTCCGACCGGATACGTCCCGGCGTGGTGACCGGGGACGACGTGGTGGGCGTCGTCTACCCTGTGTTCGGGCTGCTGCTCGCCCTGCGGCGGCCCCGGCTGCCGCTGGCCTGGCTCATGCTGGCCGGCGGCTTCGCCACCGCGACCCTCGGCCTGTCGCAGGCCTTCTGGGAACGGTCGCGCCTCGCGGGCGACGCGCACACGGCGGCGCTCATCGGTGACTACAACGCCGTCGTGGGCGCGCTGTGCATCGTCTCGGTGAACCTGCTGCTGCCCCTGCTCTTCCCCGACGGCAGGCTTCCCGCCCGCCGCTGGCGCCCGGTGGCGGCGCTCGCCGTCGGCATGGTGCTGTTCCTGGCATTCTCCCAGGTCGTACGGCCGTGGGCGCCCGGCTCTGCCGGGGGGCCGAACCCCTTCGAGATCGCGGCGGTGGCGCCCGTGGAATCCTGGCTCGGCGGCCTCGGCGTGAACTGGTACCTGGTCGCCGAGGGCGCCTGCGTGCTGTCCCTGGTCGACCGGTTCCGCGGCGCCGACGCGACCGGACGGCGGCAGGTGGGCTGGCTGCTGTACGCGGTGGCCGCCAACTGGGCCGTCGAGGTCTGGATGCCGCATTCGGTGCCCGCCATGCTGACCACGGCCGCGATCCCGGCCGCCATCGTGATCGCGGTGACGCGCTACCGCCTGTACGGCATCGACACGCTGGTCAGCAGGACGCTGATCGCGGCGGGCGTCCTGGTAGCGGTCGGCGCGGTCTACTCCGGGGTCAGCACCCTCGGCCTGGCGGCCCTGGGCCTCGGGCAGCTCGCCGGGCTCGCCGCCGCGCTGTTCGCGGGCGTGACCGTCCAGCCGCTGCGGAGAGCGCTGCGGCGGCTCGCCGACCTGCTGTTCTACGGGCACACCGGCGACGCGGGCCATCTGAAGGAACGGCTGACCATGGAGGTCCACTCGACCGAGCCCGCGAGCGCGCTGGCGGCCGTGGTGGCGACGGCCCGCGAGTCCCTCACCGTCTCGGGCGTGGCGGTCGAGGTGGCCGGTGGGCGGCCGGGTCGCGTCGCGGTGGGGCTGGTCGGCCCGTCGCCCCGCCAGGTGCCGCTGGTCTGGCACGGCGTGCCCGTGGGACGGATGCTCATCGGCCGACCGGGCCAGAGGCGCTTCCCGCGCGCCCACGACGAGCGCATGATCTCGGTGCTCACCCCGTTCGTGGCCGACGTCGCCCACGCGGCGAACATGGCCGCCGACCTGCAGCGCTCGCGCCACCAGATACTCACCGCGCGGGAGGAGGAGCGCCGCCGCCTGCGCCGCGACCTGCACGACGGCCTCGGGCAGGCCCTCGGCGACATGGCCATGTCCGTGACCATGGCGAGGAAGGTGCTGCACGACTCGCCGGAGTCCGCGGAGCGCCTGCTCGTGCGGTTGCGCGCGGGCATGGACCGGGTGACCCAGGAGATCCGCGAGCTGGTGTACGGGCTGCGCCCGCCCGCGCTGGACGACCTGGGCCTGGCCGGCGCCGTGCGGCTGCTGGCCGAGCCGGACGCGAGCCTGACGGTGGAGGGCGAGCTGGACGCGCTCCCCGCCGCCGTCGAGGTGGCCGCGTACAGGGTCTTCCAGGAGGCCCTGACCAACGCCCGGCGCCACGCGCGGGCGACCTCCATCGTGGTCACGCTGAGCCGCTCGGCCGACGGGCTGCGGCTGCGCGTGCGGGACGACGGCATCGGCCTGCCAGCCGAGTTCCGCTCGGGCGTGGGGCTGGCGTCCATGCGGGAGCGCGCCGCCGAGCTGGGCGGGACCTGCGCGATCACGGCGGAGCCCGAGGGCGGCACGCTCGTCGAGGCGATCTTCCCGATCACCGATGACGACGCCCCGTATGACGGAATCGTGTCAAATAGGCATTACGGTCTTCCCTTTCACGAATTGTCGCACTTAAGGGATCCATAATTCACTGGTGGCGGGAGAGCATGAGCTTCCGGGCATCACCGGGAAGGGTGGGTGGGATGGTCAGGATCACGCCGCCGCGAACGGTGGCCGCCGTCGCGGCCGTAGCCTCGCCACTCCTGGCGGTCGTCGGGCTCATGATCTCCGCCGGCCTGCCGCCCGAGTACCGGCTCGGCCCGCCCGCTTCCCCCGACTTGGCGGCCGGCCTCACCTTTCCCGCCGTGGGCGCCTTCCTGATCTTCCACCGGCCCCGCCTGACCATGGCGTGGCTGATGTGCGCCGGCGGCCTGGCGGGGGCGATCAGCGAGTTCAGCGGCAGGCTGATGTTCCGCCTCTTGGCGGACGGCGAGCTCGCCGGGGCCGGCTACCTGCGCTGGGCCTCCGTGGCCGGCTGGGCGGTGTGCGGCGTGTCGCTCGCGATGCTGCTGCCGCTCTTCTCGCCCGACGGCAGGCTGCCTTCCCGCCGCTGGTGGCCGGTCGCGGCCCTCGGCATCGTCTCGATCTCGGTCGAGATGGCCCGGCAGATCGTGCGGCCCGCGCCGAACCCCAACCTCCTTCCCGTGGTAGTCCCGAATCCGCTGGCCGTCGAGGCGCTGCGGCCGTACAACGAGATGGTCAGCAGCGTCGCCTGGGTGGGCATCATCGGCGCGGTGGTGCTGTCGCTGCTCTCCCTGGTCGTCCGGTTCCGCTACTCGGGCCCGGTGGTGCGGCGGCAGATCGCCTGGCCGCTGGTGGCCTTCACGGGATACGTCCTGTTCCTTCTGCTCGGTGATGCGATGTGGGCCCCCGCCACGATCTGGGCGGCGCTCGTGCCGATCGCCATCGCGTTCTCGGTGACGCGTTACCGGCTGTACGGGATCGACACAATCATCAGCAGGGCCTTCGTCGCCGCCGGGGTGCTCGCCGTGGTCAGCGGCGTCTACTTCGGCATCGGCGCCCTGTCCAGCCTGGTGGTGTCGCAGCAGCACCAGATCGCGGGCCTGGTCGCCGCGCTGTTCGCGGGCGCGTTCTTCCAGCCGCTGCGCCGGATGTTCCAGCGGCTCGTCGACCGCATGATGTACGGCCGCGTGGGCGACCCCCGGCTGCTCGCCGAGCGCCTGACCCAGGAGGTGCGCAGCGCCGATCCGGCCAGGGCTCTCTCGTCGGTGGTCACGGTCCTGCAGGACGGCCTCGCCGTCGAGGGCGCGGCGGTCGAGGTCGTGGGCGGCAAGCCCAGGTACGTCGAGAGCGGCGACGTGGGCGACTCCCCCCGGCAGATCCCGCTGATCTGGCACGGCGAGACCGTCGGCCGGCTACTGCTCGGCCGTCCCGGCGCCCGGCGCTTCGCCGCCGCCCACGACGAGCGCGTGCTCAGCACGCTGGCGCCGTACGCGGCGGACGTCGCCCACGCGGTGCGCATGGCGGCCGACCTCCAGCGCTCGCGCGAGCGCATCCTGACCGCGCGGGAGGAGGAGCGCCGCCGCCTGCGCCGCGACCTGCACGACGGCCTCGGGCAGACGCTCTCCACCATGGCGATGACGATCAACATGGCCCGCAGCAGCCTCAAGAGCTCCCCCGACTCGGCCGACACCCTGCTCCGCGACCTTCGCACCGGCATGGACGCGGTGTCGGGGGACATCAGGGAGCTGGTGTACGGCCTGCGTCCGCCCGCGCTCGACGACCTCGGGCTGGCCTCCGCCGTACGGTCGCTTGCCGCCGAGGGGCCGCCCGAGACCACCGTCGAGGTCACCGGCGAGCTGTCCGACCTGCCCGCCGCCGTCGAGGTCGCCGTCTACCGCATCGTCCAGGAGGCGCTCACCAACGTCCGCAGGCACGCCCACGCCACCAGCGCGTACATCACGCTCGACCGTGGCCCGGAGGTGCTGCGGCTGCGCGTCGGCGACAACGGCGCGGGGCTGCCGGACCGTCCGCGCGCGGGGGTCGGCCTGACCTCGATGCGGGAACGGGCCGCCGAACTGGGCGGGAGCTGCGGTGCCGTCACCGCGCCGGACGGCGGCACGGTGGTCGAGGCCGTGCTCCCCCTCTGACCCCGGCGACCGACCCCGGCGACCGTCGGCTCAGGGCCGTCCGCCCCGGGTCTGACGCGATCGGCCTGGGGCGATGGTCACGCTTTGCTGCCAATGTCCGATGTCGGCAGGTGTTGCCGTACGGACATATGCGCTTTTGGCCCTACGCTATGCGCTGCGATGTTGAAATTTCATGCTCTCGGACCGTTTCAGGCGCTTCACCATGATTCGGTGCTGGATCTGGGCGGGCAGCGCCAGCAGGCCGTTCTCGCCCGGCTCCTCGTGGCGCACGGCCGCGCCGTACCCATGAGCGTGCTGATCGACGAGCTGTGGCCCGGTGATCCCCCCGCTCAGGCGCTGTCCACGATCCAGGGCTACGTCTCCCGGCTGCGCCGCGCGCTGGAGCCCGACCGGGCGCCGCGCGAGGAGGCCGAGGTCCTGATCTCCGCCCCTCCCGGGTACGCGCTGCGCACCCCCGCCGGGAGCGTCGACTCGTGGCTGTTCGAGAGCCTCGTACGCGCGGAGCAGGGCGACGACGCGGCCAAGGTGTTCGAGCGCACCGATAAGGCGCTCGCCCTGTGGCGAGGCCCGGCCCTGGCGGAGTTCGCGGACCTGCAGTGGGCGTCCGCCGAGGCCATGCGGCTGGACGAGCTGCGGCTGATGGCCGTCGAGCACCGCGCCGACGCCGCGCTGCGCCTCGGCAGGGCCCCCGCCGCGATCCCCGACCTGGAGGCGCACGCCTCGGCGTACCCGCTGCGCGAGGAGGCCTGGCGGCTGCTCGCCCTCGCCCTGTACCGCGCGGGACGGCAGGGCGACGCGCTCGGAGCGCTGCGCAGGGCGCGCACGCTGCTCCGCGAGGAGCTCGGGCTCGACCTCGGCACGACCCTCCAGCGCCTGGAGCGGGACATCCTCGCCCAGGCGGCGCACCTGGACACCCCGGCACGTGACGCCCCGCCGCCCGGGGTCCGCGCCCAGGACACCTCGACGCTGCGGGTGGTCATCGCCGACGACCAGGCCCTCGTCCGTACCGGGCTGCGGGTCATCATGGAGGGCGAGCCCGGCCTTGAGCTGGTCGGCGAGGCCGCGGACGGCGAGCAGGCCATCGCGCTGATCCGCCGCGTCCAGCCCGACCTGGTGCTCATGGACATCTCCATGCCGAAGCTGGACGGCCTGGCGGCGGCCCGCCGCGTCCTCGCCGACGCCGCCCCGCCGAAGGTGATCATGATGACCACCTTCGGCACCGACGACAACCTGTACGCGGCCCTGCGCGCCGGGGTCAGCGGCTTCGTGCTGAAGACGTCGGCGCCCGAGCAGCTCATCGCGGCCATCCGCGCCGCCGCGGCCGGGGACGCGCTGATCGACCCCGCCGTGACGACCCGGCTCATCGCGACCTTCGCCGGGCACGGCGGCCCGGCCGTCCCGCAGGCGTTGAAGGGGATGTCGGACAGCGACCTGGACCTGGTGAAGCTCGTGGCGCGCGGCCTGACCAACCAGCAGGTCGCGGAGACGCTGGCCGTGCCCGAGGAGTCGGTGTCGGCCACGATCGCCTCCGTCCTGGACCGGCTCGGCCTGTTCGACCGCGCCCAGCTCGTCGTCCTGGCCTACGAGTCAGGCCTGATCAGCCCGAGGGCGTGACGCCCCGGGCGTGACGGCCGGCCTCGTGCGGATGAATGCGGCGGCCACCAGCAGCCCGCAGACGGCGAACGCCGCCCCTCCGACGAACGCCTGGGCGATGCCGGAGGCCAGCACCTCCTGAGGTCCCGCTGCGGGGGCGGGGGCGCGCAGCGCCGTGCCGAGGATCGTGACCAGGACGGCCGACCCGAGCGAGCCTCCGGCCCACACCATGGTCTGGGCCAGGCCCGAGGCGGCCCCCGAGTCCGTACCGCCCACCCCGGACAGGATGGTCAGGTTCAGCGGCAGGAACGCGAGTCCGCCGCCCATCCCGAGAAGCACCAGCGGCACCAGGATGTCCGGGAAGTACGAGGAGGACGCGGACAGCCGGGTCAGCAGGATCATCGCCAACGCCGCCAGCGCCGCCCCGGTCACCATGACGGCCTTGGCCCCGAAGCGCGGGATGAGGCGCGGCACGACGCGCACCAGCCCGAACTGCGACGCGGCCATCGGCACGAAGGCGAAGCCCGCCGCCAGCGGCGCAAGGCGCAGCACCTCCTGGAGGAACTGCGTGAGGAAGAAGAACACCCCGAACATCGCCGCCGCGAGCAGGAACTGCGCCAGGTAGGCGCTCGACCGGTTCCGCTCGGCGAACAGCCGCAGGGGCACGATCGGCTGGCGGGCGCGGCGCTCGACCGCCACGAACACCCCGAGCGCCACCACCGCGACGGCGAAGGCCCCGATGGTCACGGCGTCGCCCCAGCCGTGCTCGGCGACGCTGATGAACGCGTACACCAGGGCGGTCATGCCGGCGGTGGAGGCGAGGGCCCCGGACAGGTCGAAGCGGCCCTCGTGGCGCTCGGTCTCCCTGACGAAGCGCGGCGCGAGCAGCAGCACCGCGCCCCCGACGGGGATGTTGACGAAGAACACCCATCTCCAGGAGGTGGTGTCGGTGAGCAGGCCGCCGGCGATGAGCCCGACCGTCGCTCCCGCGCCCGCCACGGCCGAGTAGACCGACAGGGCCCGCGCGCGGGCCTGCCCCTCGGCGAACGTCGTCGCGATCAGGGCGAGCACGCTCGGCGCGGCCACCGCGGCGCCGACGCCCTGGAGGGTGCGGGAGGCGAGCAGCCACCACGGGCCGTTCGCGAGGCCGCCGAGCAGCGAGGCGAGCGTGAACACCAGGACCCCGGCGACGAACACCCGCCTGCGCCCGAGGATGTCGCCGGCCCGCCCCCCGAGCAGGAGCAGGCCGCCGAACGCCAGCATGTACGCGTTCTGCACCCACGACAGGCTGGTCGCGCTGAAGCCCAGATCGGCCCGGATGCTGGGCAGCGCGATGGTCACGACGGTGGAGTCCAGAGCGATCATGAGCTGGCTGGTTGCCACGACGGCCAGGGCGATCCCCGGCCGGCCCGCCCGCGTGGCTGGTTGACTACTTAACGTGGTCGACGTCGACATCAATGCTCCGTGAAGGGACGATGAGGTGAGGGACGCGCACGTCGCGCCCCCGGCGATAGACTCGGAGGAAGCCTCCGGTTCGGACTATACGGAGGGAGCCTCCGGTTGGCAATCGTCTAAAGTCTTCATGACCACGCGCACACACCGACCCCGACGACGCCTCCAGAGGAAGCCATGAGCACCACCTCGGCACCCCGGCCGATGCGCGCCGACGCGCGCCGCAACTACGACCGGCTGCTCGCCGAGGCCGAGACCGTCTTCGTGGAGCAGGGCATCGACGCGCCGCTGGAGGCGATCGCGCGCCGCGCGGGCGTGGGCATCGGCACGCTCTACCGGCACTTCCCGACGCGCCTGGCCCTGCAGGAGGCCGTCTACCACGACCACGTCGTCGGGCTCGCCCGGGAGGCCCACGAGCTGGCCCGCAGCCTGCCGCCGGCCGAGGCCGTGCGCGAGTGGCTGCGGAGCCTCGCCGCCTACACCCGCGCCAAGCGGGGGCTGGTCGAGGCGCTTAAGTCGACTCTGGAGCTCGACTCCGAGCTGTTCACCTCCTGCCACGGGCAGATGCGCGAGGCGGCCGGCGTCCTGCTCGCGCGGGCACAGGAGGCCGGGGCCATCCGCCCCGAGCTCACCGGGCTGGAGCTGCTCCGCGTCTCCCACGCCATCGCCGTCGCCTCCGAGCGCTCGGAGGACAGCGGCGAGCTGCTGCTCACGATCATGATGGACGGCCTCCGCCCGCAGCGCTGACCGCCGCCCTCCCCTCGCGACCACCACACGTAAAGTCCTCGAAAGCACCACCCGTAAGGTGGATTCCGTGCCACAACTGCGTATAGCCCTCGCCCAGACCAACCCGGCGGTGGGCGACCTGTCCGCCAACGCCGCCAAGCTCGTCGAGTGGACCCGCCGTGCGGCCGACCGCGGCGCGCACCTCGTCGTGTTCACCGAGATGTTCCTGACCGGATATCCCGTGGAAGACCTGGTGCTCCGCACGTCGTTCGTCGACGCCTCGATCGCGACGCTGGAGGCCACGGCCGCCCGGCTGGCCACCGAGGGCCTCGGCGAGATCCCGGTGGTCGTGGGGTACGTCGACCGCTCGGGGGTCGCCCCGCGCACCGGTCAGCCGAAGGGAGCGCCGCTGGACGCCGCCGCGCTGCTCCACCGGGGCCGCGTCGTCACCCGCACCGCCAAGCACCACCTGCCCAACTACGGGGTGTTCGACGAGTACCGCTACTTCATCCGCGGCGACCGGCTGCCGATCTTCCGCCTGCACGGCGTCGACGTCGCCATCGCCGTCTGCGAGGACCTCTGGCAGGACGGCGGCCCGGTGTCGGCCGTGGCCGAGGCGGGCGCGGGGCTGCTCGTGGTGCCGAACGCCTCGCCGTACGAGCGGGAGAAGGACGACGTGCGGCTGGCGCTGTGCGCGAACCGCGCGCGCGAGGCCGGATGCGCCCTCGCCTACGCCAACCAGGTCGGCGGCCAGGACGAGCTGATCTTCGACGGCGACTCCATCGTGGTGGACGCCGAGGGCGGGCTGGTCGCGCGGGCGGCCCAGTTCCGCGAGGAGCTGCTGGTCACCGACCTCGATCTGCCGCTCGCCGATCCCGATGCCAGGCCCGGGTCGTTCCCCGTGGACGCCGGGGACGGCACCACGATCACCGTCGAGCGGCTGGAGCTGTCCGCCGAGCCGCTGCCCGCCTACGCCCCCGAGCCGGCGAGCGTCGCCCCGCGCTTGGACGACCTGGAGGAGGTCTACTCTGCGCTGGTGCTCGGCGTGCGCGACTACTTCGACAAGAACGGCTTCGGGTCGGTCATCCTCGGCCTGTCGGGAGGCATCGACTCGGCGCTGACCGCCACGATCGCCGCGGACGCGGTCGGCCCCGACCGGGTGCACGTCGTCCTCATGCCCTCCCGCCACTCCTCCGACCACTCGGTGGGCGACGCGCGCGACCTGGTCGAGCGGCAGGGGCTCCACTCGCGGCTGGTGCCCATCGAGGGCATCGTCGACGCCTTCGAGAAGGAGGTCGACCTGCACGGCCTGGCCGCCGAGAACCTCCAGGCGCGGGTGCGCGGCATGCTGCTCATGGGGCTGTCGAACGAGCACGGCCACCTCGTGCTGACCACCGGCAACAAGAGCGAGCTGGCCACCGGCTACTCCACGCTCTACGGCGACTCGGCGGGCGGCTTCGCCCCGATCAAGGACGTGCTGAAGACGACGGTGTGGCAGCTGTCCACCTGGCGCAACGCGCAGGCCGGCCGCGAGGGCGACCTGCTGCACCGCTTCACCGTGCCGCCCATCCCCGAGGACTCCATCACCAAGGAGCCCAGCGCCGAGCTGCGGCCCGGCCAGCGCGACACCGACTCGCTGCCGCCGTACGACGTGCTCGACCGGCTGCTGGCCGACTATGTCGAGCACGACATGGGCAAGGGCGAGCTGGTCGCCGCCGGGCATGACCCCGAGCTGGTGGCGAGGGTGATCCGCCTGGTCGACCTCGCGGAGTACAAGCGCCGGCAGTATCCCCCGGGCCCGAAGATCACGCCGAAGAACTTCGGCCGCGACCGCCGGCTGCCCATCACCAACCGCTGGCGCGAGACCCCCGCCACCTGAGCTCGCGGCTCAGGGCCGAAGACCCCCGAGAACCTGGTCGGCGATGCGCTCGGCCAGGTCGGCGGGGAGCTCTTCGTCGCTGTCGCGCCACTTGGTGAAGAACAGCATCGCGCCGGTCATCGCGGCCATCGCCACCTCGACGTCCACGTCGGCGCGCAGCTCGCCCGACTCGACGCCTCGCTGGATGACCCCCCGGAGCGCCTCCCGCCGGGGCTTGATCGCGATCTCGCGGAAGCGCTCCGCCAGGTGCGGGAAGCGCTCGGACTCGCTCAGCGCGATGTTCATGATGCAGCGGGTGCGGCGGTGGTTCGTCTCGTTCTGCATCACCGCCAGGTAGCGGACGACGTTCTCGCGCACGGACTCCGCGTCGAGCTCCGGTAAGGGGGCCTTCAGGGTGGCCAGCGCGTCCACCACGAGCTCCTCCTTGTTGGACCACCGGCGGTAGATCGTCGTCTTACCGACGCCCGCCCGCGCGGCGATGGCCTCGATGGAGAGCTCGGCCACACCGGTGCCTTCGGCGATCATGTCGATCGCCGCGTCGATGATGGCCTTCTCCGCCTTCTCGCTGCGGGGACGGCCCGGCGTGCGGACCGCCCCCATCTGCTCAGTCACCATGATCAGCTCACACTACTGCCGGTTCCTTGCTTTCCGGTCGTGCCACCGGGGGCTGGCTGGCGTTCTTGCCGGGCAGCCACTTCGCCACCACGGCCGCGCCGACGAGCGCGACCACCGCGCCGGCCAGGGCGGTCAGGTGCATGCCGTCCATGAAGGCCTGCTTGGCGGGGGCGATCAGCGTGGCGCCCTTCGGCCCGAGCGCCTGGGCGGCGCCCATGGTGGCCGTGATCGACTCGCCCGCCGCGTGCCGGAGGTTCTCGGGAAGCACGGTGAGCGAGGCCGCCACGTTCTCACGATAGGTGGCGGACAACAGCGAGCCGAGGATCGCGACGCCGAGCGCACCGCCGACCTGGCGGACGGTGTTGGTCATGGCCGAGCCCACGCCGGCCTTCTCGCGGGGCAGCGAGGACATGACGGCCTCGGTCGCGGGCGGGTTGATGTTGGCCATCGCGGCGCCCTGGACGAAGCCGATGATCTCGAAGACCCAGATCGAGGTGTCCACCTGGAGGAACGAGTAACTCGCCAGCGCGGCGGCCACGACCACCAGGCTGGTGGTGGCGACGACCTTGGCGCCGAACCGCCGCACCATCTGGGCGCTCAGCGGCGAGAAGATGAGCTGCGCCGCCGCGAACGGCAGCACGAGCGCGCCGGCCTGCAACGGGGAGTACCCCTTGACGATCTGCAGGTAGAACGCCAGGAAGAACATCACGCCCATCATCGCGAAGAACACGAGCCCGACGCTGGCGACGGCCGTGGAGAACCTCGGGATGGCGAAGTAGCGCACGTCGAAGGCGGGGTGGGCCGTCCTGCGCTCGTGCCAGACGAAGGCCGCGAGCACCGCGACGCCGGCCAGGGTGGGCGCCCAGACCTCGGGGTCGATGACCGTGCCGAGCTCGCCGCCCTTGATGATCCCGTAGACGACGCCGACCAGGCCGATGATGGAGAGGAGCACGCCCACGGGGTCGAGCTGGGCCTTGTCGGGGTTGCGCGACTCGGGCACCAGGAAGGCGATCAGCGCGAAGCTGATGATCACGACTGGCACGTTGACCAGGAAGACCGAGCCCCACCAGAAGTGCTCCAGCAGCACGCCGCCGGTGATCGGGCCGATGGCGATGGCGAGGCCGACGCCTCCCGCCCAGATGCCGATCGCCTTGCCGCGCTCCTCCGGGGCGAAGACGTTGGAGATGATCGCCAGCGTGGCGGGCATGACGGCCGCGCCGCCGAGGCCCATGGCGGCCCGCGCGAAGATCAGCTGGGTCGGGTCCGTCGAGTAGGCGCTGGCCAGGGATGCCAGGCCGAACAGCACCATGCCGACCTGCAGCATGCGCTTGCGCCCGAACCTGTCACCCAGCACCCCGAAGGTGAACAGCAGTCCGGCGAAGACGAGAGTGTAGGAGTTGATGGCCCATTCGAGCTGGCTCTGTGTGGCCCCGAGGCCGGCCACCGGGTCGGAGATGACCTTGAGCGCGACGTTGAGAATGGTGTTGTCGAGAACGATCGCCAGCAGGCTGAACACCATCACGCCGAGGATCTGCCATCGGCGTGGGTGACCTGTCGGTTGCTCCACTATGCCCCCAAAGCACGGTTACAACGGATATTTCGATACGGTGGTGTTTCGCAACGCTACCGTAGCGCTTGGCAATTCGATACGCAACCGTACCGTTTCGATATTTATCAGGGGTGTACGAGGGGTTTCGCGGGGGTTACGGGTGGCGACCTCCCAGGGGCGGGGTGAGGCCCCGAAGTGACGCGAATCTCCGGTGCGAGGGGATGGGCAACGGGCATCCAGGGTGTTGCTATAACGGTCAGGCGTGCGATGATCTGACCGTCCGGGGACGCCACAAGGGCGCCTCGAGGCCTGGAGGGATCCACGATGTCCTCTACGTCGATTTCCAGCTCGCCGACCGCACTCTACGGCGGCAAGGCTGGACGAAGAGTGACCGTCCGCGACATCTCAGCCGCCAAGGAGCGCGGTGAGAGGTGGCCGATGGTCACCGCCTACGACGCGATGACGGCGAGAGTCTTCGACGAGGCCGGCATTCCGGTCATGCTCGTCGGTGACTCGGCGGCGATGGTGGTGTACGGCTACGACTCCACCCTTCCCGTCTCCGTCGACGACCTCATCCCGCTGACGGCCGCGGTGGTACGCGGCTCGTCCCGGGCGCTGGTGGTCGCCGACCTGCCGTTCGGCTCCTATCAGTCGTCACCCCAGCAGGCGCTGGAGTCGTCGGCCAGATTCATGAAGGAGGCGGGTGCCCACGCGGTCAAGCTGGAGGGCGGGCGCCGCGTCCTTCCGCAGATCGAGACGCTCGTCTCGGCCGGCATCCCGGTCATGGGCCACCTCGGCCTGACCCCGCAGTCGGTCAACGCCTTCGGCGGCTACCGCGTGCAGGGTCGCGGCCAGTCCGGCGACGAGCTCATGGCCGACGCCAAGGCGCTGGAGCACGCGGGAGTCTTCGCCGTCGTGCTCGAATGCGTGCCCGCCGACCTCGCCGCGCGGGTCACCTCCGCGCTGTCGGTGCCCACCATCGGCATCGGCGCGGGCCCCTCGTGCGACGCGCAGGTGCTCGTCTGGCAGGACCTCATGGGCCTCACCCCGCATCCGGCGAAGTTCGTGAAGAAGTACTTCGACCTGGCGGGAGAGATGGACCACGCGGTCCGCGCCTTCGCCGACGAGGTCGTGTCCGGCGCCTTCCCCACCGCGGAGCACAGCTACCGCTGACCTCCCCCACTCCGGAGCCGGCCACCCCCGGCTCCGGAGCCGTCAGGCGCGGGGACGCGGCGCCACCGCCGCCCTCACCAGCAGGACCACCCCGAGCATCACGCCGAAGACGATGAGAGCGAACCCGATCAGCAGGTTCCAGTTCCCCAGGGCGACGAGAACCGGGGCCTCAGGCGCCACGTAGTAGCCGGCGATCCACAGGACACCGACGACCAACGAGAGCACCATGGTCAAAACCTGCCACCGCGACCCGCCCTCGACCGGTTTCCGGCGAGCATCGAAATCGTTCACGTAATGACTCCTGTCGGGCGTCCGGTCTCATAGATCACGATCTTCTCGAAGATTACGCCGGTTTTCGTGCGCGTGCTCGGTCGCCGAGCGGTCCCACATTTCGTCAAGGGTATTCGCGCACACCACGTTGGACAGGTCCCGGTCACGGAGGGTGCTTTCCGTCCCCCTTTCTCACCCACTCCGGCCGGCCGCCATCTCGAACCAGACGACCCGGCCCGTCTCGTCGTCTTTCCAGCCCCAGAAGGACGAGAGCTCCCGGACCAGCCAGAGGCCCCGGCCGCTCTCGCTGAGCGGGTCCACCTGCGCGGGGACCGGCGGGATCGCGCCGGACGAGCCCTCGTCGATGACCTCGACACGCAGGGCGTCACCGGTGTGCGACACCACCAGCCTGACCATTCCACAGGGGTCGCGCCCGGAGTCGGAGTGGCGTACCGAATTGGCCATCAGCTCACTGACCAGCAGCTCGACCTGGTCCGCCTCCGAATACCCCGCCGCGCACAGCAGCCCCCGCACACACGCCCGCGCCGCCGCGACCGCACTCGCTTTGCCTGGAAGTTCGACTCTGCCCAGGAGTTCCGCGGTCCTCATTGGGCCACCTCCCAGACCCGGTCCGCCGCGTCCCCCGCCAGCGCCCGTACGCGCTG
Organism: Sphaerisporangium viridialbum; assembly: GCF_049674955.1. Lineage (GTDB taxonomy): Bacteria > Actinomycetota > Actinomycetes > Streptosporangiales > Streptosporangiaceae > Sphaerisporangium > Sphaerisporangium viridialbum. The sequence goes on from NZ_CP187232.1 coordinate 7,112,819, forward strand.
ACCATCGCCCCGCCCCCACGTGTAGAACCACGCGCCTTTGCGCGCCAGGGCCATGACCCGGAGCGGACCGGACTCCCGGGGAACCAGCAGGATCGGGTCCTTCCCCGTCGGCAGCTCGACCGCCGCGCCGAGACCGCGCCTGTGCAGGTCCCATGCCAGCCGAACGAGGTGAATGAACTGCTCCTCCTTCACCTTCCGGGGAATTCGCCGGCCGCTTACCGATGGAACGCCATTCCTGTGAAGGAGTGGACGTCCGGGGTCATGGTCTGTCATCTGGAGCTCCATCTAGTGAGGAGTATGTCGGGTCGGTCTCGGCCTTCCCTGGCGGCTTTATTTGACGTAGCCCTAGAATGCCGGTGGCAGCATTATTCCGGCGCCTGATGGGGTCGACAGCCATCGACCAATAACCCCAATGGTGTAGAGATTTGTCATTAACCTGTCGATGAATGTCGGCATCCAGCGAACAGCCATATGGAGGCGAGCATGGTCGACGATGGTGGCGCGCGCCTGTCGCCGGTCGAGCGTTTCGGCCGCGAACTCGCTCGCTGCCGCAGGGAGAAGGGATGGTCACAGGCGCGGCTGGCCGAGCGCCTGGGGTGCTCGCCCTCGCTCATCGGGCATATCGAAACGGGCAGCCGCAACCCGCAGCTCGACTTCGCGGAGGGCTGCGATCGCGCCTTCGACCTGTCCGAGAGTCACCGGTTCGTTCGGCTGTGCCGTCGGATCAGCGACTCCCCGTCCGGACCGCAGTGGTTCCTCCGCTGGCAGGAAGAGATCGAGCCCAACGCGACGGCCCTGCGAACCTGGGATCCCCTTCTGGTGCCGGGCCTGCTCCAGACCGAGGCCTACGCGCGGGCCGTCTTCCGAGGCCACCTCGCCACACCCGAGCACAAGGTGGAGGAACAGGTCAGGGCCCGCATGCAGCGCAGCCTGATCCTGGAGGGAGGCGACCCACCGGCCCTGTGGGTGCTGCTGGACGAGCTGGTGCTCAGCCGTCCAATCGGCGGCCCGGAGGTCATGCGCGAGCAACTCGACCACCTTGTGACCGTGGCGAGCCATCACAACGTGACGGTGCAACTGGTCCCCTTCGACAGCCCTTGCACCGACGGCCTGCTGTCGGGGTTCACCATCGCCGAACTGCCAGATGGCCCCACAACGGTGGTCGTGGACTCCGCAGGCAAAGGCGAAGTCTCAGCAGATCACGAGCTGGTCTCGCTGATCTTGGGTCGCTATGACAGACTACGGACAGAGGCGTACCGCCCAGGCGAGTCGCTCGAAAAGATTAAGGGAGCCATACACCAATGGACTCAACAGACCTGACCGCTGTGGACCTTTTGACGGCCGAGTGGAAGAAAAGCTCTCGTAGCGGAAACAACGGCGGGCAGTGTGTCGAGGTCGCCGGTAATCTTCCTGGAATTGTCGCCGTCCGTGACAGCAAGAACCCGGCCGGCCCGGCGCTCGTCTTCACTCCCGGAGAATGGACCGCCTTCCTCAGCGGCGTAAAGGCCGGACGACTCGGCTAAGCAGCGTCTTCGCTCCCAGAAGCCCTGTTCCAGCCACCCTGCCGGGGGTGCGGCGAGTTCGCCCCCCGGGCAGGGTGGGGTGCTGGTCACCGACCGGAGGACACGGCCTGGGTGAGGTGCTGGTCGCCAGCCGGAGGACACGGCCTGGGTGGGGAGCACCGGCTCACCACCCACCCGGGTGCCGGGTGGGTGCGACCGGCCGGGGACTTTCTACGCGAGGGTGGCCGGGTCGGTGTTGGCTCCGCAGACGAGGACGGCGACCCGCTCACCCGGCTCCGGCACGTACACGCCCGACCGGAGGGCGGCCAGGGCGGCGGCTCCCGCGTGCTCGGCCGCGATCCGGTAGTCGCGCCACAGCTCCTCGCGGGCCCGTACGATCGCGTCGTCGCCTACCAGCACCGCGCGCACGCCCGCGGCCCGCACGATGTCAAGGCCGATGCGCCCCACCTTGCTGGCTCCCAGCGCGTCGGCGGCGACCCCGCTCACCTCCACCTGGACCGGGCCGCCGCCCCGCGCGAGGGCCTCGTGCAGCGTCGGGATGCGCTCGGGCTCCACGGCGACGACCTTGGCCGCGCCGGCCACCGCCGCCACGACGCCCCCGACCAGCCCGCCGCCGCCCACCGCGACCAGGACGGTGTCGACGCCGCCGGCCTCGCGGGCCTGTTCGAGGATCTCCAGGCCCACCGTGCCCTGCCCCGCCACCACCTCGGCCTGGTCGTAGGCGTGGATCTCCAGGGCGCCGGTCTCCGCCGCCCGCTTGGCCGACGCCTCGTACGCCTCAGCGAAGATGGCGCCGGTCTGGGTGACGTGGGCGCCGAGGGCCCGCAGGCCGGCGACCTTGACCGGGGCGCAGATCTCCGGCACGAAGATCTCCGCCCGGATGCCGAGCACGCGCGCCGCGTACGCGACCGCCACCCCGTGGTTGCCCCCGCTCGCCGCGATGACCCCGGCGGCGGGCACCGCCTCGGCGGACAGGATGCGGTTGAAGGCTCCCCTGACCTTGAACGAACCGGCGTGCTGGAGCCCTTCCAGCTTGAGCAGGAGGCCGGGCTCACCCTCCATCAGCGGCGTGCGGCGGACGCGGCCGGCGATCCTGGCGGCGGCCCGCTCGACGTCCTCGCGTGTCACGGTCATCAGATCGCTCCTACTGGCCGATGGCCTGGACGAAGTCGGCCCACAGGTCCTCGGGGTGCTCGATGCCCACCGAGACCCGCACGGTGCCCTCGCCGATGCCGGAACGTCCGAGCTCCTCGGCGGTCAGCGTGCGGTGGGAGGTCGTGGCCGGGTGCAGGATCAGCGTCTCGACGCCGCCGAGCGAGGGGGCGAGGAGCGCCAGCCGTACCGAGCTCATGAACCTCTCGCCCGCCGCGCGTCCGCCGTTGAGGTCGAACGAGAAGACCCCGCCGAAGTCGGGCAGGAGCTTGGCGGCCAGCTCGTAGGAGGGGTGCCCGGGCAGTCCTGGCCAGTGGACGGCCGCGACGGCGGGGTGCTCGGCAAGGCGGGTGGCGAGCAGGCGGGTGTTGTCGCAGTGCCGCGCCATGCGCAGCGAGAGCGTCTGCATGCCGCGCAGCGTCAGCCAGGCGGCGAACGGGTCGGGGGTGGCGCCGAGCTTCGTGGAAAACGACCAGACCTTGCGGTAGAGGGCGTCGTCGGCGAAGACCACGATGCCGCCGATCACGTCGCTGTGGCCGCTGAGGTACTTCGTCGTGGAGTGGACCACGATGTCGGCGCCGTGCTCCAGCGGGCGGCACAGGACCGGCGAGGCGAAGGTGTTGTCCACCACGGAGACCAGGCCCGCCTCGCGCGCGGCGGCGCACATGCCGGGAAGGTCGGCCACCTGGGTCATCGGGTTGGCGATGGTCTCCAGGTAGAGCAGCTTGGTCTCCGGCCGTACGGCCGCGCGCACCGCCGAGGGGTCGTCCTCTGGGACGTACGTCACCGAGATCCCGAACCTGTCGGCCAGGTCGGCGATCGTCGCGGCGGTCCCGCCGTACAGCGCGGACTGGGCGATCAGGTGATCGCCCGGCTTGAGCAGCCCGAGCAGCACGCAGTTGATCGCCCCCATGCCCGAGCCCGCCGCGACGGCGGCCACGCCGCCTTCGAGGTCGGCGACCGCCTCCTCCAGGGCCCGGACGGTGGGGTTGCTGAGGCGCCCGTAGACGAAGGCGCCGTCGGGGCGTCCCATGCCGTCGGCGAAGACGGCCGGGTCGTCGAAGACGAATCCGGAGGTCTGGTACAGAGGGGTCGCGATCGGCGTGCTGCCGTTCAGGGGCGCCTTCGGCAGGTGGACGGCCCGCGTGTCCGGGTGCAGGGAAGTCATGTCGTCAAGCATGGCCATAAGAAGGGCCGTTTGTCAGATCTGTCCGATCTGCGGACTCCCCCGGGCGCGCGAGCCGGCGCCCGGAGGAGCGCCCGGTGTGGCTTCGCGATACTTCCGGCGAAGGTCGCCAAAGCGGACGTCCGTACCGTGACACCCGGGTGAACGCCGCCGGAAGGACTCGATCACGAGGGCCCTCCGGCGGAGCGTGGTGGGTCAGACGTCGGTGATACGCAGCCCGGCGTGGGCCTTGTAGCGGCGGTTGATGGAGATCAGGTTGGCGGTGAAGGCCTCGATCTGGTGGGCGTTGCGGAGCCGCCCGCCGTACACACCGCGCACGCCGGGGATGCGCGACGCCAGCGCCTGCACAGTGTCGGTGGCCTCGCGGTCGTCGCCGAGCACGAGCACGTCGAGGTCGACCTCGGCGACCTCGGGGTCGAGGAGCAGGACGGCGGAGACGTGGTGGAAGGCGGCGACGACGCGGCTGCCGGGAAGGACGGCCGCCGCCTGCTGCGCCGCGCTGCCCTCCTCGACGTCCAGCGCGAAGGCGCCCTGCTTGTCGAAGCCGAGCGGGTTCACGCAGTCGACGACGATCTTGCCGTCCAGCTCGGAGCGCAGCGACTCAAGAAGGGACTTGTGCCCGTCCCACGGTACCGCGACGATCACTATGTCGGCCTCCGAGGCCGCGCCGGAGTTCTCGGCGCCGCGCACGGGCAGGCCGGGCCCGAGGCTGTCGGCCGCCTCCTGGGCGCGCGTGGCACTGCGCGACCCGATCACGACGGAGTGCCCGGCCAGCGCGAACCTGCGGGCCAGCCCCTTGCCCTGATCGCCTGTGCCGCCGAGGATGCCGATCGTCAGGCCGCTGACATCCCGGAGCTCATCGCCCATGATCTCGCTCGCCTCCATGCTCGCCCCATGATCTCTCCAGATCATGCCAGGTGTTTCTTACCGGGACGGCGGCGGGGGCTGTGATGCACCATGGATCCCATGGACGCTGCGTCGGTGGCATTCCTCCGCGAGGTGCTCTCCACGACCGGGTGGGTCGAGCGCACCCGCGACTTCGGGCTCTCCCTCCGCTCCACGCGCACCCCCGGCGGGCTGCTGGTGGTCGGCACCCCCGACGAGGAGCCGTGGCACCTGGCCGCGCACCTCGGCGACGAGGCCCGCGTCTCAGGGCTCGCGCAGCTCGCGCCCACGCTCGTCCGCTGGTCCCCGCCGCCGGGGGCCCCGCCGCACCTGGCGGTGGGCATCGACCGCATCGAGGCGGCGCGCCGGGGCGAGACCCTGTTCGTCGTCTCGGAGCGGAAGGCCCCGGTGCCGCTGCTCGAACGCGTCGACGACGCCAGGCGCACGGGGGCGACGATCCTCGCCCTCGACGGCGGCGACCCCGAGCTGGAGGGCCTGGCCCACGACGCGCTCGCGGTGCCGCCCGAGGACGGCCTGTTCACCTTCGACGCCGCCCAGCATCTGGTGAGCATGGCCGCCGGCGAGGGCTCGCCCTCGCGCACCCGGCTCCTCGACCGGCTGGCCCGGCTCGCCGAGCGCATCACTGGCCCCCGCGTCACCGACTGAGCCCGGTCTCCTTCACCGGCTGAGACCGGGCTCCCCCGGGCACGCCGGGGAGCGAAACGTCAACCGCGAGAGGACGGGCTTCCGCTCGCTTCTGAACCCTGACCCCCCGCTTCGCATCCCTGCTCCGGGGCCTCGGAGCCCGTCCTGAGCACGGGCGTAGCGTGAGAACAGAGGTGGTCACGGGGGCTCCGCGCGACGACTGCCGGCGTCTCGGCGCCGGAGCCGGCACACACGGAAGGACACCGACGATGAACGATCCACGCTTGGCGATCAGAGCCACTCCGGTACGCGGCATCGCCGTGAGACGACGGCCCGGCGTCGCCTGGACCGCCGGGCAGCTGAGGACGGCTCTGCAGTGCCTGCCCGACGACACGCCTATCGCCGCCCGCGTGGCGGCCACGGACGAGGGCTTCACCGACAGGCAGGTCGTGACGGGGGTCGACTTCGGCCTCGGCGCGTGGGAGGACAGGCGCGACGGCGAGCCCGTCATCGTGTTCGTCCTGCAGTGCGAGTGGCCCGTCCGCTCGCCCGTGCCCCGGCAGAGGCCCGACCGCTCCGGGCCGGCCGGGTGACAGGGCAGCGTCGGCCGGCGCGAACGGTGGCACCCCTCCATACAGACGAGCTTCCGCATGGATTAAGGTGAGTTTACTTGTGCTTTACGGTCGTACGCCGGGATTATGTACTTATGTATGCTTCACCTAATGCTTGTCCTGAAATAGGGCATTCAATCCCGTTAAGTAGGGCCTGAGGTCGTGTCTCTCCTTCTCGAAGTCCTTGGCATGCTCGGCGCCGGGGCGCTCCTCTACGCCTACGCGATGCTGTCGATGCGGAAGATGTCGGGCGACAGCCTCGTGTACCAGCTCATCAACCTGGGCGGCGCGGTCGCGCTGATGGTCAACTCGGCCGCGCACTTCGCCTGGCCCTCGGCGGTGCTGAACTTCATCTGGAGCGGCATCGGGCTGTTCGCCCTGTGGCGGCTCGCCACCACGCGACCGTGGAGACGCCGCCGGCTGCCGGACAGCCCGTAGAGGCTAGTCGCCGTCCCACTCCTTGTCCTCCTCGCGCCAGGCCTTGTTGCGCGCGGCGGCCGTCTGCAGCGCGGCCGCCGCCTCGTCCCGCGTGGCATACGGCCCGAGGCGGTCCTTGTTGGGGCAGCCCTTGTCGGGCTCGACCGCCATGTGCTTCAGGCAGAACCACCAATGCTCGTCACTCATGTGCCCTCCTCGCCCGGCGGCCGAAAGGATGACATCCGAAACGCCCGCCGCGCTCGTTCTCAGGCCAGATCCTGCCCCCGTGGAGCCGAACTAGACTTGGCGCATGACGACACTGCTCCGGCCAGGACGGCTCTCGCCCCCACGCAAGGTTCCCGCCCACATCGAGCGCCCGGAGTATGTCGGCCGCAAGGAGCCCCGCAGGGGCGAGTCCGACGTCCAGACGCCCGAGACGATCGAGCGCATGCGCGTCGCCGGGCGCATCGCCGCCCAGGCGCTGGAGGAGGTCGGCAGGCACGTCGCCCCCGGCGTGACCACCGACGAGCTCGACCGCATCGGCCACGAGTTCCTGTGCGACCACGGCGCCTACCCCTCGACTCTCGGCTACCGGGGCTATCCCAAGTCGCTCTGCACCTCGATCAACGAGGTCATCTGCCACGGCATCCCCGACGACACCGTGCTGAACGACGGCGACATCGTCAACATCGACATCACCGGCTACATCGGCGGCGTCCACGGTGACACCGACGCCACCTTCCTGGTCGGAGAGGTCGACGAGGAGTCGCGGCTGCTCGTCGAGCGCACCCGCGAGGCGATGATGCGCGCGATCAAGGCGGTGGCCCCAGGGCGCCAGCTCAACATCGTCGGCAGGGTCATCGCGGCGTACGCCAAGCGGTTCGGCTACGGCGTGGTCCGCGACTTCACCGGCCACGGCATCTCGACGTCGTTCCACTCCGGGCTGATCGTGCCGCACTACGACGACCCGTCCCTGTCGGTGACGCTGGTGCCCGGCATGACCTTCACGATCGAGCCCATGCTCACCCTCGGCACCATCGAGTACGACGTCTGGGCCGACGGCTGGACCGCCGTGACCAAGGACCGCAAGCGCACCGCCCAGTTCGAGCACACGATCGTCGTCACCGACACGGGCAGCGAGATCCTCACCCTCCCGTGACCTCCCGGCCGGGCCGAGGCTCCGGCTAGAGGTAGAGGAACCACCAGACCAGGAGCACGGCGGCCGTGACGGCCGGCACGGCGGCGCGCACCCTGAACCTGGTGCGGGCGAGCACGGCCACGCTCAGCACGGCAGAGAGCACCGCGAGCGTGCCGTACCACGTCACGGCGGAGGGGATGCCCACGGCGAGGGCGGTCTCGTTGGACCTCGCCACGCTGTAGACGCCGACGGCCGCGAACAACGTGAACGCCACCCCGGCCAGGCCGGCGACCGTCGTGAGGGCCACCACCGGGGAGACCGCTCTGGCGGCGCGCCGCCGTGCCAGCACCGTCACCCCCGCCCCGAGCTGCACGGCCGAGGTCAGGAAGAACAGCACGAACGGGATGAGCAGCCACCAGGCTCCCGTGCTCACCCGGTAGACGGCCGGGGTGAGGTGGAACTCCCCCGGACGCCAGACCTGGTAGGCCGCCTGGCGCGGGTCGCAGGGCGCCGCCGTGGCGCTGGGGGCGGCGACGAACGCCGAGATCGTCTGGCGCCCGCAGCGGCTCGACAGGAAGACCGCGTGCCCCACTCCCGCGAACTCCGCGAAGCGCGCGCCGGGCAGGGCCTGGGAGGCGGCCTTGGCGCGCCCGGGCGGCGTGGCCGGGTCGTACTCCCCGCCCACGACCAGCACCGGAGCCGCCGAGACGCTCGCGGCCGGCACCGCGGGCGCGGCGGCCGAGCGAGGCAGCCCCCACGCGGCGCAGACGGCCTGGTCGGCGGTCACGGTGAACTGCCGGGGGTGCCCCTGGTCGGCGAAGGTGTTGAAGGGCGCCTCGTCCTGGCACATCACGGCGTAGTAGAGGCCGAACTCGTGCGACAGCAGCCCGCCCCCCACCTGGTCGGCCAGCATCCGCAACGGGCGCAGGTCCCCCTCGGCCACCCCGTCGACCAGCGCGGGGACGACGGGCAGGACGTCCACCTCGTGCATGGCCTCGGTCAGGATCGTGGCCACGTCGTCGCCGGTGAGGCGCAGGGTGACCGGACGGCCGGTGAGCGGGTCGGTCGTGTCGACCGGGGCGGGACGCTCGTTGAGGCGGGTGACCATCGTGGCGAAGCGGCCGGGAAGCCCCGGCCACCTGCCGCCGAGCCTCGACAGGGCGCTCGCCAGGTCGGCTCGGGCCTCGTCGTAGTGGCGGGACTGCGCGGGCCAGAAGGAGTCCAGGACCACAGAACGCGTGCCCGCGGGGTCGGCGGTCGCGGCGGCCAGCATCGACCGGGTGGAGTAGCTCACGCCGAACAGGTTCCACTGGTCGTACCCGAGCGCGCGCCGCAGGTCGGCGACGTCGGCCGCGATCTCCTTGGTGACGTATCCGCGCAGGTCGACGCCCTGCCGGGTGAGCCGGTCTCGGCAGGCCCCGGCGCCCGCGGCGATCTCGGCCCGCTCGGCGGGGTCGCCGGTCTGGCCGGGCAGCGCCAGCGCGCCGACGAGGGCCCGGGCGATCTCGGGACAGTCGAGGCGCGGCCGCGACCACCGGCTGCCCCGCTGCTCGATCACGACGACGTCCCGGTCACGGCCGAGGAGCATGTCGGTGAGGTAGCCGGTGAGCTGGATCGAGGCGGAGCCCGGGCCGCCGCTGGTGTAGACGACCGGATCGGGCTTGCGGTCGGCCGCCGCCGAGCGGTGAACGGCGTAGCCGACGCGGATCTCCCGGCTCGCCGGGACGTCCCTGCGCTCCGGCACCACCAGGTAGCCGCAGCGGGTGCCGGACGGCACGGCCACCGGGCAGGGGTGATCCTCCAGCCGCGGCGCGGCCCCGTCACCGGCGGTGGCCGCGACCGGTCCCCCATCCGCCATGGCGGGCCACGCCACCAGCATCAGGGCCAGGGCCAGGGCCGCCACGCCGGCCGTCCGCCACACCCCTGCCCGCCAGCCCGGCCCCGGATGGGCACGGACGACCCCGGTGGACGCCGGGAGCACGCGGGTCACGTGGCGGCTCCAGCGGCCGGACGACGAATGACGATCACTGTTCCTGCTCCGTCCGCCGGGGGTCTCACGCAGGTCGCCTCACGACACTAGTGCTGATCGCGAAGGCGGCAGGCGAGCACCTGCCCCCGGCGTGGCGCTCCTAACGGCCCCCGCGGGGCGCCCGTGAGGTGCGGTCGCAGGGATCGGCGGCCGGGCGGGCCGCCCCACGGGGCCGTGCACCGCGCGGGGGCAGACGCGGCGGGCGCTGATCTTCTACGCTCGGCATCCCACCACCTACGGCGCGAGAGCTCGCCATATGAGGAGAAGCGCGTGGACGACTTCCAGCCGGCGACGACCGCCGAGCACCTGCTCTGGCTGCTCGCCCAGCACGGCGTCGAGCATCTCTTCCTCAACCCCGGCACCGACTCCGCCCCGCTCCAGGAGGCGGTCGCCACGCTCGCCAAGGCGGACGTCGCCATCCCGAAGATCATCACCTGCTCGTTCGAGTCGGTGGCCCTCGCGGCCGCGCACGGCTACTGGCAGGTGACCCGCCGCCCGCAGTGCGTCTTCGTCCATGTGGACGTGGGCACGCAGAACCTCGGCGCCATGATGCACAACGCGCTGCGCGACCGCGCCGGAGTGATCGTCATCGCGGGCAAGACCCCGTACGCCGAGGAGCCGGGCTCCCCCGGCGGGCGCTCGCACGTCATCCACTGGCAGCAGGACGTGCCCGACCAGGCAGGCACGGTGCGCGGTTACGCCAAGTGGGTCGTGGAGGTCACCCGGCCCGCCATGCTGGCCCGCGCGATCGGCCGCGCGGTGCAGGTGGCGACGGGCGGCCTGCCGGGCCCGGCGTACCTCATGGTCTCCCGTGACGTGCTCATGGACCCGCCCGCGCGCGAGCTCGGCCGCACCACCGGGTACGCCGTCCCCCGCCCTCCGGCGGCCGACGCCGACACCGTGCGGTGGATCGCCGAGCGGCTGGTGGAGGCCGAGCGGCCCCTGCTCATCACCGCGAAGGCCGGGCGGCGTCCCGAGGGCTTCCTTTCGGTCACGCGCCTCGCCGACCTGGCCGGGGTGCGGGTCATCGACGTCGCGGAGAGCGGATGCCTCAACATCTCGAAGTCCCACCCGATGAACCTCCTGGCGGCGGCCGACGGGCAGCGGGCGGTCGAGGAGGCAGACCTGATCCTCGTCGTGGACGCCGACGTGCCGTGGATCCCGAGGTTCACCCGGCCGCGGGACGGCGCCACGATCGTCCACATCGACCCGGACCCGCTGAAGACCGACATGCCGATGTGGACGTTCCCCGCCGACGTGGCCGTGACCGCCGACGGCGTCACCGCGCTCGGCCAGATCGTCGAGCGCCTTGAGGAGATGGGCCACGCCATGCCGCCCGCGGGACGGCCGGAAGCGGCGCCCGTCGCCGCGGGCACGGCCCCCACGGACGGGCCGATCACCCCGTACGAGGTGGTCACCGCCCTGAACGACGTGCTACGCGCGGACGACCTCGTCGTGGAGGAGGCCGTGACCAACGCCCGCGTCCTGCACGAGGTGCTGGACCGCAGCCGTCCCGCCACGTTGTACGGCACGGGGACTCCGGGGCTCGGCTGGGGGCTCGGCGGAGCGGTCGGGGTCAGCCTGGCCTCGCCGGGGAGCCGGGTGGTGGCCGTGCTCGGCGACGGCGGCTTCATGTTCGGCGTGCCGACGGCCGCGCTGTGCCTCGCCGCCGAGGCGAACGCCCCGATCATGGCGGTCGTACTGAACAACGACGGCTACCGTGCGAGCAGGCTGCCCGTCTTCGAGCTCTTCCCCGATGGGCTCTCGGCCACCCGGGGCGACGCCGAGGGCACTCGGTTCGTCGCGCCACCCGACCTCGCGGCGGTGGCACGCGCCTGCCACGCCCACGGCGAGACCGTCACCGACCGGGCCGAACTGGTCTCCGCGCTCCGGCGAGGGCTGGACGCCGTCGAGTCGGGCCGGTCCGCGGTCGTGGACGTGCGCATCACCCGCGACTGACCGCCTGTACGTCCGCGCGCCCCCGCCGTGCGTCCGTTTCGCCACCCCCCGCCTGGCGGCGAAACGGACGTACGGCCCTGGGGGAGCTCAGCGCCGGCTCACCGCGCCGACCCGGGCGAGCCCGCAGGCGCGCTCGCCGCCGAGTGCCGCCCGCGACAGGGCCCGGAACACCCTCTGGCGCCGCCTGAGCAGCTTCGCCGGGTTACGCGGCAGTCCCAGCCTCATGTAAAGGACATTGGTGGACGACGCGCCGAGGCCTCCGACCTCGGGAAACCGGATGACGGCGACCTCCTCGGCGCGGCCGGTCACCCGGCAGCCCGCCGAGCCGGGAAGCCCGCGGAACTCGAAACCCATCACTCCCGCCCTGCACGCGAACGCGAACCGCCATCCGTCGCCGGCCGGCACCACTCGCGCGGCCGTTCCCGCGATTCTCTCCCACGCCGTCAGACCGGCCTCCGCCGCGATCTCCGCTGCCCTTTCCGGAGTGAGCGGGAAATCGCCGGCGACGGACTCCAGCGCCTCACTCCCCTGGCGGTTCTTCCAGGAGAACCTTATTCCGGAAAACAGCAGGACCACGAGGATGGCAATGGTCAACCCCTCCATAGCCGGCTCCTTGCCCGCGCCCGTACCGGATACCGCTTCGCGCGACCGCCGCTCGCGCCGGAAAGCGGCCAGGTACCGACAAATCCCACCCTCTTGACATAAGGACAATATCCGCACTGATCAGCCAAAGTGCACACATCTACGGTGGGTTTTCGGCGGGCAGGTGCCAGTACTAAGTACTACCCGCGTTCAGCGGGTGAGCCTTCGCCGACCGTGGGTGACGGGAATGGCCGATTACAGGCCCGGCGGAAAGGCCTGAAGCGCGCCGGAAGCCGCCCTTGTTAAGTCTCGAACGTGCAGCTGCACGTTTATTGCGGACCTGCCGCAACAAACGTGCACGCGGCGGGCAGCGGCATTCCCGGGTCGTACAGTGGGTATCTACCATGCCGCCGCCGGGCGTCACTAGTCGAAGAAATGCTCCAGCCGCGCCGCGATACCCGAACGCTGTTCCACCCCGAGTTTCCGCAATATACGGGAGACGTGGCCTTTGATGGTCGACTCGGTGACGAAAACCCGCGCCGCGATCTCCTTGTTCGTCAGCCCTCCGCGGGCGATCAGAAAGGCGATCTCCCTTTCCTTGGAGGACAGCGAGTTGAGGAGGTTCTCCGCGTGGACCGACGGCCGCGAGATGATGTCCATCGTCTTGGTCTGGCCCTGCTCGCACTGCTGCCGCAGCTCCGTGACCAGGCGCACCAGCTCGCGCTCGCCCGCCGGGACGGCCCCTTCGATCGCGCAGATCCGCGTGTGGATGCCGGCGAGGATCTCCGAGACGTCCTGGACCACCTCGGCGACCGAGGGCTGGTCGTTCTCGGCCGCGCCGTCCACGGGCGCCGCCAGCTCCTTGCGGTTGAGGTCGTCCTCCCGCTCCCGGGCCAGCACGGTCGTGACGGACCTCGCCGTCCACTCGAAGGCCCGCACGTGCTCGTCGGTGTAGGAGTTGCTCTTGTAGGTCTGGATGGACGCGAGGCCGATCACCTCGGGCATGCCGTCCCTCGTCTCGAACAGCGGGATCGTGATGGCGTCGGCCGAGACCCGCTCCTCGTCGCCGAAGGAGATGCCGCGGTGCAGCAGCAGGCCGTTGTCACTGGCGAAGGTGTACGGGCGCCGGTGCGCGAGGATCCACGCGGCCTGCCCCTTCGGCCCGTACCCGAAGACCTCCGGAGGGATGTACCTCTTGATGGCCATGGTGTCGTCGAAGGTGTACGGGTAGACGATCTTCCGGCCTTCCCGGTAGAACCCGACGTAGAACGCCTCCACGCAGCAGATCGTGCTCATGGCGAAGCGCCAGTAGTCGAACAGGGCGTGATGGTTGCCCATGCGCGCGCGGAGCCCCCGGTCGGCCTGGCTCAAGGCCGCGGCCACGTCCGGCGAGAACCCGTAGCTCGAACGAGGCACCGACACCCGTCCTCCCATGCCTGACCCTCGGCGTCCTGAAGACCCACTGCCCAAAAAACGCGGGGGGTAGCTGTGAGCTTTACTGACTGACGCCCGTCTCGTCATCATTTCAGCCGATCTGGTGCCATTAAGAGATCATCCCGCGCCCGCCCAGTAGCGGGACGACGTGGGAAGGCGACCTCCAGCAGGCTCCTCACCTGGGTCAATGCGCTCTTGTTATAACGCGGCGACCAGGGGTCACGATGGATCCGAAAGGTCACGCTCCGCACACCCTGACGCGCGAAAGATATGCCGGAGTCAAGGCGGCAGGGCCGGTGTCACGGCCTTTCGCGCACAATGCGCGGGCGTCCGCCATCCATTACCTTTGGTAGCCGAACAGCTACACGGAGGAGTTCTCTCCCGCGTGGAACGGTCGTCGCCTGCCGCGACATCCCCCGAGGCCGGAGCGAGGAGCTTGAAATGCCGCATATGACGAGAATCAACCCCGAAGATTCCGCCCGCGCCCGCTTCGCGTATGAGCTCCAGCGCCACCGCCTTCTCGCGAAGCTCACCCAGGCGGGGCTCGGCCGCACGATCGGCTTCTCCGGCAGCCTCATCGGCGCCGTCGAGAACCTCAAGCGCACCCCCAGCGACGACTTCGCCAGGCGCTGCGACGACGCCCTCGGCCTCGACGGCGTCCTCGCCGCGCTCCACCTCGAAGGCTGGCCGCCCCCTCCCCCGGTCCCCGACCACTTCCGCGACTGGACGGTCGAGGAGCGCCGGGCCACAGCGCTCCAGGCGTGGGACCCGCTGCTGGTGCCCGGCATCTTCCAGATCGAGCCGTACGCCAGGCGCATCTTCGCGCGCGCCCCCGGCAGCACGCCCGAGGAGGTGGAGGAGCGGGTCATGGGCCGCATGCAGCGCAGGCAGATCCTGTCCCAGGAGAGCCCTCCCGCGATCCTCAGCCTGATCGACGAGGGGGTCCTCCGCCGGCCCATCGGCGGCGCCGAGGTGATGCGCGCCCAGATGGAGTACCTTCTCGAAATCGCCCGCCACCCGAAGGTGACCATCCAGATCGTTCCCTTCGACGCGGAGGCGATCGCGGGATTGCTTGCCGGTTTCGTTATAGCCGAACAGCGCGGCACGCCATATACGGTATATGTGGATTCAATACCTGACGGCCGCACGATGAACGATCGAAACGTGATCGCGTCCCTCACCACTCGTTACGACGCCATCAGGGCCGAGGCCTACCCGCAGTCCCTCTCGCTCAAAGTCATCAAGGAAGCAGCGGACAAATGGACCTAAGTACGGCGCATTGGTGTAAATCAAGCTTCAGTGGTGACAACGGCGGCCACTGCGTCGAGGTGGCGGCCGACCTCCCCGGTTCGATCGCCGTACGCGACTCGAAGAATCCCGGGGGCCTGCCCCTGATCTTCACCTCGGCCCAGTGGTCCCTGTTCATCGATGACCTGAAGAATGGCCGATAGCCCGGCCTGAACACCGGCCCGCTCCCGGGCGGTCCGCCGTCACGGCCGCGCCCGCGGGCCCCGTCATGGCCGGGCATCTTGCGAGACGGATAACGACTGTTCACAGGGCGCCGCGCCAGCGACAATGACGCGATGAGCATCCGTGTGGCGGGCATCGACGAGCTTCCCCTCCTCCAGGACATCGAGCGTGCGGCCGGGCGGTCCTTCCACGACGTCGGCATGGCGGCGATCGCCGCCGACGAGCCCCTCCCCCTCGACGTCCTGGCCGGCTACCAGCGCGCCGGGCGCGCGTGGGTGAAGGCCGACCCCGGCAACCGGCCGGTCGCCTACCTCATCGCCGATGTGATCGACGGCAACCTCCACCTGGAGCAGGTCTCCGTGCACCCGGCCTCGGCGCACCGGGGCATGGGACGCTCGCTCATCGAGCACGCCGCGGCCTACGCCAAGGACGAGGGCATCCCCGCCCTCACCCTGATCACCTTCACCCGCGTGCCGTGGAACGCCCCGTACTACGAGCGCTGCGGGTTCTGGTACCTCGACGACGCCGAGCTGACGCCGGGACTGCGCGCCCTGCGCCGCAAGGAGGCCGAGCACGGCCTCAACCGCTGGCCCCGGGTCTGCATGCGCCGCGACCTATGACGGCCGCGATCCCTGACGGCCGCGACTTCCGCGGACCACGATCTCCAACGGCCGCGACCTCCGACCGCCGTGCACATCAAAGCGGCTTTAAGTGTCGATAAGCCGATTTTTCGGCATTAGTTTGCCGGAATAACGGGCCACGCGAAATCAAAGGCGATCGCTCTGCCCTCGAATAGGGCGACGGAACCACCGCCGGCCCGTCGCGCAACCTATGCTGGACAGAGCGAGAGCCAGCATATCCCTCCATATACGCAAAGACCGCTCATGGGGGGCGACTCCCGACCGGTAATCAGGCATCCCCCTAAACCGGCGGGAACCCCTCACACCCCATTCACGGAGAACGCCGGAAAGCGAGCCCGACGAGCCCCTGTCGATCCGGAGCAGACCCAAGTGACCTCAGCAGTGCCTTCCTCCCCATACCCGGGAGACCCGGTCGTCCCGGCGCCGGTCGCCCCTCCCTCCGGCGACATCGGCGTGATCTCCGAACACGACCCCGACGAGAGCTACCGCCGGCGGCACGAGGGCATCCGCGAGTTCCTGCGCGTCTTCGACCAGATGCGCGTCCGCCCCACCTGGCGGAACGGCGACCTGCCCGTGCCGGTCCTGTGGGTCACCGGTCCGTACACCGCGACGACCTCCGTCGCCCAGGCGCTCGAAGACCGGTGCGACGGCACCCCCTTCGCCCACCTCGGGCCGTCGCCGGACGACGAGGAGGGCTCGCCGCCGTCCCGCGAGCGCCACGCGCCGCCGTACGCCGCGCTGGTGACGCGGTTGCGGCAGGCCACGCGGGACCTCGCCGCCGTCGCCCCGCCCGGCGAGGCGCACCTGAGGTTCCCGCTGTTCGCCCAGGTGCTCTGGCTGCTCGACCTCCAGGTGACCGACGACGAGCCCGACCGCCTCCACGACGGGGTGAAGAAGGCCGTCCGGCAGCGCCGCAGGCAGATCCGGGCGGGCACGGGCCAGGACCGGCGCAACTTCTGGGCCAACGTGCGCGCCTACTCCGAGGGCCCGCTGCCGGCCTGGGCCGCCGCCACGGCCCTGCTCGGCGCCGGCTGGGCCGACCAGCTCACCACCCTGTTCGGGGTCTGCGCGATCCTCGCCGGGCCGGTCATCGGATCGCTGCACGTGCTGCTGCTCTCCCGCAGCTGGGCCGGGCGCCGCCGCTACATGTGGTTCTGCCGCCAGCCGTACCTGATGCCGGGGCAGCGCAGGAACCAGCCGCACGACATCACGGGCTTCGCCGTGCGCCTGCTCCAGGCCCGCGGCCGGGCGGAGGCCGTCCCCCTGCACGGGGCCGACTCCGCCGACGACCGCAAGAGGCAGGAGGCCGTCCAGGCAAACGAGGGCATCGAGCACCTCCTGGTGAACGCCTTCCTCGAAGATCTCCGGCAGGGGTACGAGCGCCGGCTGTGGAAGGTGTGGCGGCGGGTCGCGTGGGCCCGCACCTCGTACCCCGTCCTGCTGGTGGACGGTGGGGCCACCCGCCTGGTCGCGCGCATCGAGGAGGTGCGCACCGCCACGTGCCTGCCCGACCCGCTGCTCGTCGTCGTGACCGGCCCTGGCGGCGGCCAGGCCCCGCCGCCCCCCGCCCGCACTCCCGTGATGTCGGGACCTCCCGAGCTCACCGAGGAGCTGTGGCAGCAGTGGGGCGCCGAGCTGGCCAGGGACCGCGCCGTGGGCTCGCACCGGGTGCTGCGCATCGAGATGGAGGCCAAGGACGCCCCGATCCTGGAGAAGATCAACGTGCCGGTCCGCGGGCGCCGCCGTCCCGTGCTGGCGCACCCGGTCCTCCCGTGGCTGGCGGTGACGGCACTCGTCTCCCTGTCGTTCGTGCGCGTGCTCGCGACGGCCACCACCAACTGCGGCCCCGACATCTGGCGCGCGTCCACGGGCGAGTGCGTCGGCATCAGCGAGGGCGATTTCGTCTTCGACGAGCACCTCTCCCGCATGCTCGGCGTGATCGACCACCAGAACCGCGCCATCCTGGCCTCCGGCCATCCGTACGCGACGGTGATCTACTTCGGGAAACTCACCACCACGGGGAAGTCGTCGGTCGGCGCCGGCGACCCGATCACCGACATCCACGGCGAGCTGGCCGGCCTGGTCCTGGAGCAGCGCAAGCTGATCGACAACAGCGGTGACGGCAGCAAGCTGCAGATGCGCATCCTGATCGCGAACGCGGGGGCCGACTTCCGGTTCGCCGAGGACGTCGCGAGGGAGGCGCTGCGCAGGATCCAGGACGACCCGACCGTCATCGGCGTGGTCGGCCTGGGAGAGAGCAGGCAGCAGGTGCAGGCCGCGATCCAGCTCCTCGCCCGCAAGGCCGTCCCGCTGATCAGCACCACGGCGACGTTCGACGACCTGGGACGCCGGGAGGGCGGCGACGCGTACATCCCCTCGTTCTTCCCGCTGGCGACGCCCAACAGCCGGCTGGCCGACGTGGCCGCGCGGTGGGCCCGCGAGGGCCTGCCCCAGCAGGGCATCCCGCCCGCCCGCACGGCGGCCGTCTTCACCGACACCATGCTGAGCGACCTGTTCAGCAGGGATCTCGGCGCCAGGTTCGTCCGCGCCTTCGGCAAGGGGGCGACGTCGGCCGGGTACGCCAACGCGGCCGGGCTGGAGGAGAAGGTCACCGACGTGTGCACCCGGCCCGAGAAGCCCGACCTGGTGTACTACGCCGGCCGCACCGCGCAGTTCGGGGCCTTCATCGACGCGATCGCCAAGTCGCAGTGCCACCAGCTCACGGTCATGGCCAACGACGACATCACCCAGTACGTCAACGACCACGAGCTCCAGCTCGGCCGGAACAACCGCGTGCGGGTGACGTACGTCGCGCTGGCGTCGCCGAGCGCCTGGGACTCCGTCCCCCGGCGGTTCAAGACCGACTTCTTCCAGGAGTTCGACGCGCTGGTCACGTCCCTCCACATGGACAGGCTGCCGAGGACCGAGGTGCCGTCCAAGGAGTACGCGGTGCAGGCCCAGGACGCGGCCGAGGCGCTCATGCGGGCGGCCCAGGTGGCGTTCTCCGGCCAGGGAGGCCCCTCGGCCGTCGACGGCGGTCCTGGCGTGGTCGAGCGGGGAGGCGTGCTGCTGGCACTGGAGAAGCTGGAGGTGATCGACGGCGACAGCGGGCTGGTCAAGCTGCACGGCGCCCCGGACGGGCGGCACGCACTCGACCGCCCGATCTTGCTGGTCACCGTGAACCCCGAGGGCCGGCAGGTGGTGATCCGCCAGTGCGGCCGCCTCTACGCGCAGCAGCCGCCGAGCCCCACCTGCTGATCGCCCCAGGTCAGATCTGGCCGCTCACGGTGGTGCCCTCGCCGACGACGCTGTTGATCGTCAGCGTGCCCCCGACCTCGCTGAAGCGCCGCTTCATCGCGTCCATGCCCCGGCCCGTACGGCCCGGCGGGAAACCGATGCCGTTGTCGCTGACGGTCAGCCTCAGCCCTCCGCGCCCCGTGGTGAGGGCGACGGACAGGGTGTGCGCGCCGCTGTGCCGCTCGACGTTGGTCAGGGCCTCCAGCACCACCGCGTACACGGCGTCGGCGACCGGCCCGGTCACCCGCTCCTTGGGCATCGCCCAGACCTCGACGGTGATGCCGGTGCGCTCGGACCATTCCGTCAGGTAGTCCTCGATCGCCCGCGCCAGGCTTCGCTTTCCGCGCATGCGCAACTCTTCGTACAACTCCCCAACCCTCCTCGGCGCACCGCTCCGGGCTACGTGACCCGGCCCCACCGCGTCGCCCGATGAGTGGCGGGCGACGCTACCGACGCGTGCTGAAGAGCGGTTGGAAATCGCTTGGGGTAGAGGCGAAGCCACCCCGGTGGGCCCGTCTGCCGAAAGCCCGCCCAAGGTATCTATGCCCGAACTCCTTGATGCCACGCTACCCGCAGGTAGGCATCAGCGCGCTCGGGAGACGGCAGACCTTCCCCTTGCGGTCACAGCGGGGTGGCCCGGGCTACTCTCTGTTGCTCTTGTCGAGCTTGGCGAGATAGGCGTTGTAGGCGTCCAGCTCGGCGTCCCCGGTGCCGCCCTCCTTGGCGGCGCGGGCGTCGGCCCGCCGGTCGGAGCGCCTGGCCGTGCGGTCGTCGTCGCGGTACCACTGGAAGGCGAGCGCGATCAGCACGATCAGCGTGGGGATCTCGCCGAACGCCCAGGCGATGGCCCCGCCGGTGCTCTGGTCGGCGAGCGCGGGGTCGCCCCAGGTGCGTCCGAGCTGGTCGTACCACTCGGAGGCCACGACCGTGCCCATGTTCATCAGCGCGATGCCGAAGAACGCGTGGAACGGCATGGTGACGAAGAGCAGCAGCAGGCGCCCGAAGTACGGCAGCTTGGTCGGCGCGGGGTCCACTCCGATGATCACCCAGAAGAACAGGCATCCGCTGAGCAGGAAGTGGAGGGTCATCGCGATGTGCCCGAGGTGCTCCTCCATGGCGGCGGCGAAGAGCGGTGTGAAGTAAAGGGCGTACGTCGAGACGATGAAGATGGCGGTGGCGATCGCCGGATGGGTGACGACCTTGGTGATCCTGCTGTGCAGGATCGTGACGACCCACTCGCGCGGGCCCCGGTCGCCCCTGCGGGCGGCGGGCTTGAGCGCCCGCAGGGCCAGGGTCGCCGGGGCGCCCAGCACCAGGAAGATCGGCACCAGCATCGACAGGATCATGTGCTCGGTCATGTGCACGCTGAACAGCACAGGGGCGTACCTGGCGACCCCGCTCTGCGTGACGAGGACGAGCAGGAGCACGCCGACGGCCCAGCTGATCGTGCGGCCGCGCGGCCAGCGGTCGCCGCGGCGCGCCAGGCGTACGACGCCCGCGCCGTAGAGGCCGGCCAGCAGGCCCGCCAGGACCGCGAAGAACAGGTCGAACCACCACAGCGTGAGGAGGTTCCCGATGGAGACCGGCGGCGGGATGAGGTAGCCCAGCAGCTCGAAGGCGCGGTCGACCGGAAGGTCGAGCGGCGGCGGGGCGGTGCGCGAGAGCGCGACGGCGAGGCCGACCGCCACCAGCATGATCAGGCCCTCGACGCCGGCGAGCCTGGTGAAGGCACCGGGCTTGCCCGCGGACAGCGCGGGCAGGGTGCGCCCGCGGTGCCACCAGCCGACCACTCCGAGACCGGCGAACGCGACGACCTTGGCGAGGACGATCAGCCCGTAGGAGGTGGTGAAGATCTCCTGGATCGACGTCAGCCGGGCGATCGCGCTGAACACCCCGGACAGGCCGACGCCGGCGAAGCACCACAGCGCCATGCGGGAGAACCGGTGCGCGGCGAGGTCGAGGTGCGGCTCGCCCCGCAGGGCGTGCGCGCAGAGCAGCAGGAGCCCGCCGACCCACAGCGACAGCACCAGCAGGTGCAGCGCGACGCTGGTCGTGGCGAGCCCGTGGTTCGGCGCGGAGGAGGAGTGGCCGGTCAGCGCGGGGGGCATCAGCGTGGCCAGTGCGAGGAGCAGCAGCCCTCCGGAGGCCCCGGCGGTGATCGCTCCGCGCGAGAACAGCGCGATGGCCGTGCCGAACAGCACGACGAGGGTCAGCGCGATGCCCTGGGGCACCTGGCTGGCGTAGCTGGTGAGCTCCTCGCCGCCGAGGACGTCGGTGACCGGCGTGCCCAGCGTCTCGGACAGGCTGAACACCAGCGTGGAGGCCGCCGCCAGGGCCCAGCCGAGGCCGGTCCACGAAGCGGCCCTGACGTAGCCGAGCGCGGGCTTGCCGAGCAGGCCCTTGTCGTTCGGGAGAAGCGCGGTGGCGAGGAGCAGCAGGCCGACGGTGAGGACGCCCATGACGTCCATGGTCAGCTTGGACACGGGAAGCGCCCAGCGGGTGAGCGTGCCCTCGTCGGGCAGCCCGGGGATGATGCGCGGGGTCGCCGCGCCGCCGACGATCATGGCCACGACCAGGCCGCCGAGCGCCACACAGACGCCCGCGACCGCGAGACGGGCGGCCCTGCCCGCCGCGTCGGCCGCCGGCTCCACGCTCACGGGCCGTCTGCTCGCGGGCTGCTTGCTCACGGCTTCTTCCGCAGGCTGATGACCATGCCGATGCCGATGCCCGCGATGCCGAAGACGACGATCCACACCCAGGCGGGGATGCCCCCGCTCTTCTGCTCCTCCTGCCGTGCGGCGGGAGTGGCGTTCACGGAGGTGGGCGTCGCGGCGGCCGAGGGGCTCGCGACGGCGGTGCTCTCCTGCGTGGAGGGGACCGGCGAGGCGGACGGCGAGGCCTTCGGGGCCTTCACCGTGAAGGGGATCTCCCCCTCGATGGGGTGCCCGTCGTCGGAGACCACCCGCCAGGCGATGGTGTACTTCCCGGACGGGAGGGCTCCCGCGACCTTCTGGATGACCTTCGGCCCGTCGGTCCTGGGCTTGCCCTCCTGGTGCGCCTGGCCCCCGGCGTCGCGCACCAGCACGACGGGGAATCGCACGGCCTCGTTGAACGTCAGCGTCACCGAGTCGAGACTCTCGACAGTGGCACCCTTTTCGGGGTCGCTGCTCCTGAGCGCCGTGTGGGCCAGGGCCGGCGACGCGAAGGCCGTGCCCAGCACGACGGCGACGACGAGCGCGAGCGCGGCGGCAAGCGGGGAAGTCCTCATAGCACCCTAAGGCTACTCAGGTGAGGGGCCGGTCCTTACCGTGCCGTCGCCCACCTGCTCGACGCGTCCCCGAGCCGTGGAGCCCGGGCGCCTTCCGGGCGGGGGCGGCACGGCTCGGTGAGGTGTCCTACAGGCCGGCGCTGGCGAGCGCCCGGTGGTAGGCGGCCTCGGTGGCCTCGCCGTCGTCAAGCTGCTCCAGGGCCTTGGCCGCGGTCAGCCAGCCCTCCGCCGCCCTGCGCGAGGACGGCACGTGCGCCAGCAGCTCCTCGACCTTGGCCAGCTCGGCCGCGGCCTCCTCAGAGCGGCTCAGCCTGAGCAGGGCGTTGCCGATGACCAGGTGGGCGTCGAGCCGGAGGGTACGGGCTCGCTCGTCCAGAAGGTCCCTGCCGCGGCTGGCGTAGGCGACGGCCTTGGCGGGGTCGCCGAGCACGATCTCGGCCTTGGCCAGCTCGACGGCACAGCGTGCCGTGTCGACCGTGCTCGCCGAGGACTCGGCCAGCTCGCGCTCGACCCGCAGGAACAGGTCGCGGCAGGCTTCGGCCTGCTCAGGACGGACCCGCAGCAGGAGGATGGCGTACGACAGCCGCAGGCGGGCGAGGTTGCGGGGCTCGCCGTTCTCCGACTGCACCGCGAGTGCCCGCTCGGTCAGGGCCAGGGCCTCCTCGCCGCGGCCGGTCTGCTCGGCGACGACGGCGGCGTTCCAGCAGGCCGCGACGGTGGCGCGGGGAGTGCCGAGCATCTCGGCCGCCGCCAGCAGCTCGGCGGCGAACTGGCGCGCCCTCAGCAGGTCGCCGCGCACGATGTAGGCGCCGAGCAGGGTCGCGCCCAGCTCGACGAGGTCGTCGTTCCACGCCGGCCTGCGCAGCCCGAGAAGCATCTCCTCACCGACACGGACGGCCGGGCCGAGGTCGCCGCGCTCGCGGTAGCACCGGGACAGCGCGACCGCGACGGCGACCGCCTGGTCGGGGGGCAGCGTCTCCCCGCTCGACTCGCTGAGCCGCGACAGGACGCTGATCGCCTCGTCGAGTTCGCCGCACGCCTCGCTGGCGAGCGCGTAGCCGTACTCGGCCTGCTGCCGCAGGGAGGCGAGACCCGCGAGGCTGCCGTCACCGAGCAGCTCGGCGTAGCGGCGGCGGGCCTCGGCGACCTCGCCGTTGTCCAGGGCGAGGGCGGCGTAACGGAGGCCGAGTTCCAAATCCTGCATCTGCTCGGCGGTGACCCCGTTGATCAGATAAGTTAGGGAACACTCGAGCTTCGCCGCCAGCAGTTCCAGAACGGCCGCAGTCGGCGTACGCTTGCCGCTCTCGATAAGTGATACATAGCTATCGGACAATTCAGGGTGTGCCAACTGCGCCTGCGATAGACCACGCTGGCGGCGAATCGTCTTGATTCGCTGACCTACCAGATCTTGACCAGTCACCAGCACCCCTTGATGATGTAATCCCACGACAGACACTATCGACGGGAGTTTGCCATGCGTCGCCGCCGGCTCGCCTTGTCTGCCCTAACTGTCCTGTTCGCGGCCACTTTGGGCCTCGCAGGTCATGCTACGGCCGCAACCGCTACCGCGTCTTCCCTTATGAAGGTCCAAGACTCGTTGTGCTGCTGATTTGTGACTCAACCGGCACGTAGAGCGAGAAAGAGGTCGACCCTGTCCTCCATTGCGGACAGGTCTCGGCCGGTCAGCTCCTCTACACGCCGGATGCGGTAGCGCACTGTGTTCACATGCACGTGCATTTGCTCCGCGCACGCGTTCCACGACCCGGCACAGTCGAGGAAGGTCCCGAGCGTGCGGACCAACTCCGACTGATGCCTGCGGTCGTAGGCGAAGAGCGGGGCCAGCACGCGATCCGCGAAGGATCTGCGCACGTTGTCGGGAACCGTGGCCAGCAAGAGAACATGTGTGTAGATCTCATCGCTGGTCACCACCCCTCCCCCGCGTGCTTCCGCCATGCGCCGCGCGTGGCCCGCTTCCTCGGCGCCACCGCGGATGGCTCCGGGGCCGATCAGGCCTGCGCTCACACCGACTGACACTCTCGTCCTCGGCAGGGCCGCCTGAAGTGTCGCCACCCTGCCCCCCAACAGGTCGAGAAGCGCTTGCACGCTACGCTGCACTTGCGATCGAGTTTGCACTTGCACGTTACTCCGCACGCGCGCCGTGGTCCAGGGGACGTTTCCGGCACTGATCCCGGTTTCCGGCACCGCCCCTGACTCCTTTCCGGCCCGGCTCCCGCCCGTTCGCCCGGCCTCCTTTCCGCCCGGTTTTTCGGCCTCGTTTACGGCCCCGCCGATATTCGCCTTTCGAGGCTGGTCTTCCGGCGCCTCGATCAGCGGGACCAGCGCGACCGCTCCGTCCGCCCCCGCGGCGGCGACCACCCTGCGGTCCAGCAGCTCCTCGATCACCTGGCCGCCGAGCACGGCGGGGTCGGGCCCCTCGGTGGCGCCGGGCCGGGTGACGGTCGCCGTCACCACCGCGTACGGACGCGTGGCGTCGATCCCGCACGTGCGCAGCCGCGCGGCCACCTCGGCGGGGTCGGCCTCGCCGGAGCAGGCGAGCGCGATCAACTCCTCGGCGAGGCGCCGCTCGACCCTGCGGCCCTCCTCGGCGCGGCCGCGCTCCAGCGCCACGCAGGCCGCGAGCTCGAAGCCGGTGTCCGCGTCGGCGAGCAGGTCGGCGTCGCAGACCAGCGCCCACCCCGCCGCCCGGTGCGCCCGGTCGACCCCGAACAGCGTGAACGGCCCCTGCGGGGTCGTCACCAGATGGGGCAGCCGCGTGGCCGACAGGTACTCCCGCGCGAGCCGTACGGGGAGGTCTCCTTCGAGCCGTCCCGCGATGACCGTGCCCGTCGAGGAGATCACGGCGCCGTTGACGCCCAGCTCCTCGGCCGTCAGTGCGAAGAGCTCGTCCAGGCCCGCGCCGTCGGCCACGGCGGCGACGATCCGGCGGTGCCGGCCGAGAGCGCCGCGCAGGTCCACGGCCCTGGCCCCGGCCAGGCGGGTCTCCACCAGCTCGCTGAGCGTGCGGAAGGACACCTCGGTCGGCACGTCCAGCAGGGGGAGGTCGTGCTCGCGGCACGCCTCCACCACGTCGTCCGGCACGACGCCCAGCCAGGCCCTGCCCGCGCCCAGCGCCGCCACCTTCGCGGCGGCGAGGATCTCGACGAACCGCCGGGAGTCCTCGGGGTCCCTGCGCCACATCAGCCCCGTGAGCACCAGCTCTCCCCCGGACAGGTAGCGTCCCGGATCGGGCAGGTCGGTGATGTGCACGCCGGTGAACCGCCGGTCCGCATGCTCGGGATCCGACAGCAGGCCGAGCCCGAGCTGGTCCATCGCGAGCAGTTCTCGTATACGCACAGTCCCAGGCTATCCGCGCGTCTTTGGACGAACCTACAAGTCCTGTCCCGGGCCCGCCGCGGCGTTTCGCGGGTGCGCCTATTGGCGGCCCTGAGCTGGGCTGATGTACTGCCCGTGTGACCCATACCGCGAGCAGCCAGAGCCAGGGCCTGGGGCAGGGGGTCGGGGCGAGCGTGACCCGCCCGGACGGCAACCTGAAGGTGACCGGAGAGTTCGCCTACTCCTCCGACCTCTACCTGGCGGACATGCTGTGGGGCGCGACTCTGCGCAGCCCTCACCCGTCCGCGTGGATCAGGTCGGTCGACGTCGGCGCCGCGCTCGCCATGCCGGGCGTGTACGCCGTGCTGACCCACGAGGACGTCCCCGGCGAGCGGTTCTACGGCCTGGAGCACAAGGATCAGCCCGTCCTCGCCATCGACCAGGTGCGCTACCAGGGGGAGGCCGTCGCGATCGTGGCGGCGGACCACCCCGAGACCGCCCGGCGGGCGGCGGCGGCGATCGTGGTCGAGTACGAGTTGCGCGAGGCGGTCACCGACACACACCGCGCCCTGTTCGACCCTGAATGCCCGAAGGTCCAGCCGGGCGGCAACCTCGTACGCCACCAGCCGGTGCGGGTCGGCCGCGAGCCCTTCGCCGGCATGGCAGAGGTCGTGGTCACCGGGGACTACGAGGTGGGGATGCAGGACCAGGCGTTCCTCGGCCCCGAGTCCGGCCTCGCCGTGCCCTCGGAGGACGGCGGCATCGACCTCTACATCGCGACGCAGTGGCTGCACGTCGACCAGGACCAGCTCGCCCCCTGCCTCGGCCTGCCCAAGGAGAAGGTGCGGCTGACGCTGGCCGGGGTCGGCGGGGCGTTCGGCGCCCGCGAGGACCTTTCGATGCAGATCCACGCCAGCATGCTGGCCCTGCGCACCGGCAGGCCGGTCAAGATGGTCTACGGCCGCGAGGAGTCGTTCTTCGGCCACGTCCACCGGCACCCCGCCCGCATGCGGTACGAGCACGGCGCCACCCGCGAGGGCAAGCTCGTCTACGTCAGGGCCGAGATCGTCCTCGACGGGGGCGCGTACTGCTCGTCCTCCCCCGCCGTGGTCGGCAACGCCGCGTCCCTCGGCGTCGGGCCGTACGAGGTGGACACCGTCTGGATCGACGCCTACGGCGCGTACACCAACAACCCGCCCTGCGGGGCGATGCGCGGCTTCGGCGCCGTGCAGGCCTGCTACGCCTACGAGTCCCAGATGGACAGGCTGGCGGAGGCGTGCGGCATCGACCCGATCGAGGTGCGGGTGCTCAATGCCGTCTCCCAGGGGTCACGGCTGGCCACGGGCCAGGTGATCGAGTCGCCCGCGCCGCTCGCCGGCATGCTGCGCGAGCTGGCCGCCATGCCGCTGCCGGACTCCTCCCGCTCCCCCGACCTGCGCTCCCTGCCGGGCGGGGTCGCCCAGACCACCCACGGCGAGGGTGTACGGCGGGGCGTGGGGTACGGGGTGGGCATCAAGAACATCTGCTTCTCCGAGGGCTTCGACGACTACTCGACGGCCAGGGTCAAGGTCGAGCTGCTCGGCGGCGAGGCGCACGTGCTGGTGCACACGGCCGCCGCCGAGGTCGGGCAGGGCCTGATCATGGTCAAGACGCAGATCGCCCGCACCGAGCTCGGCATCGACCGGGTGACCGTCGCCCCGGCCGACACCTCGGTGGGCTCGGCGGGCTCCAGCTCGGCCTCCCGCCAGTCGTACGTCACCGGGGGCGCCGTCAAGACCGCGTGCGAGGCCGTGCGCGAGCGGCTGGACAAGCTGCGCGCGGAGAACCCGGGGCTCACGCTCGAAGACCTGCTCGAGAGGTTCGGGCCGGTGGAGGAGACCCGCGAGTACCGGCACCGGCCGACCTACCCGATGGACCCGCTCACCGGGCAGGGGGACTCCCACACCCAGCTCGCGCTGTGCGTCCACCGCGCCGTGGTGGACGTGGACGTCGACCTCGGCCTGGTCAAGGTGGTCGAGCTCGCCGCCGTGCAGGACGTGGGCAGGATCCTCAACCCCCTCGCGCTCGAAGGGCAGATCCACGGCGGTTCCGCGCAGGGGCTCGGGCTCGCCCTCATGGAGGAGATCCAGGTCAGGGATGGCAGGGTGCTCAACCCGTCGTTCACCGACTACCTGATCCCGACGATCCTCGACATGCCGCCGATGAGGCTGTCGATCCTGGAGAACCCCGACCCCGACTCGCCGTACGGCCTGCGGGGCGCCGGCGAGCCGCCCACGCTCTCCTCCACCCCGGCCGTGGCCGCCGCCGTGCGCGCCGCCACCGGTCTCCCGCTGACCCGGGTCCCCATCCGCCCCCACGACATCGCCCTGGCGGAGTAGCCCCGTCGCCTGGTTCCCGCTCGGCGTTCCCGGTCGGCGTTCCCGGTCGGCGTGAGGATGTCCCCTAGGTGATGTCGCCGCGTTCGCAGGCGACGCCGTCGTGGTCGCCGTCGACGTACCAGCCGTACTCCACGTGGACGCCCTTGGTGTAGGGGCCGTAGTTCGCCGCGTGCGCCTGCTTGCAGCTCGCGAAGCGCGGGTCCGGAGTGCGCTTGCTCATGGTCGTGGAGCCGGTCGCGTTGGTCTGCGGCACCCCGGCGTTGCGGGCGGACGGCGAGGTCTGGGTTCCGGCGGCGGGCGTGTGGGTCGCGGACGGGGGCGCCAGCGGTACGGACCCCGGCTGGGACGCGGACGCGCTGGGCGCACCCGTGCCGGCTCCCGTCGGAGCTCCGGTGCCGGTGCCGGTTCCGGTTCCGGTGGGTGTTCCCGCACCCGGCGGGCAGGTGGAGGTACCGCCGGGCGGAACGTTGCCGTCGGTGCCCGCCGGGCCGGTCGGGTTGACCGGGTTGACCGGGTTGACCGGGTCGGTGGGGCCGGTGGGCTGGGTGGTGCCGTCCGCGGGAGGGCAGGTGGAGGTCTGGGCGGGGGTCTCGGGGGACGGCCCTGAGGTGCCGGTCACCGGGCCGCCCGATCCGAGCAGGCGGGACATCAGCGCGTCGGCCGTCTCCTTGGTGAGCCCCGCGATGCTGAGGCTGTCCTGGGTGATCGCCTGCGCGACCCTCGGGGCGGTGACGACCTTGTCGTCGACCACGACGGCGAGAAGCTGGTTGAGCGCGTCCTTGGTCAGGTCGGCCAGTTCCTTGCGGCTCTCGGGAGCCAGCACGACGCGCACGGAGTACGTGCCGTCCTTGTCGGCGACCGTCGTCACCTTCACGACCGAGTGGACGGTGACCCCGGGGTCCACCTGGTAGCAGGTCGTGCCCGCGTCGTCGAGCACCGCCTCCGCGCCCGGGCACGGAGCGGCCCGCGTGCCGACGACCGGGGCGAAGTGGATGGGGGTGGCGAGGCGGCGAGGCGGCGCCGCGCCGAGCGGGAGGCCGGGTTCCCGCGTCATCAGCACGGCGATCGTGCCGAGGACTCCCGTGACGAGGACCACGACGAAGAGCCCGGCGATCAGGGCGATGGTCGTGGAACGCGCGGCGCGCGGCGGCCCGCTCGGACCGGCCGGGCCTCCGGGCGTGCCGGGACCACCGGGGCCGGGGGGCGGCCCCTCCGGGCCGATCGGCGGCTGACCGGGACCGATGGGCGGCTCGGCCGGCGGCTCGTCCGAACCGAGCGGGGGCGTCACGGAACCCACCGGCGGCTCGTCCGGGCCGAAAGCAGGCCGGTCGGCAGCGGTGAGCGGCTCGTCCCGGGTGAGTGGGGGCTCGTCCCGGGTGAGCGGAGGCTCGTCCCGGGTGAGCGGAGGCTCGTCCCGGGTGAGCGGAGGCTCGTCCCGGGTGAGCGGAGGCTCGTCCCGGGTGAGCGGAGGCTCGTCCGGCTGGGAGGGCACGCGGGCCATGATGAGCGTCGGCTCGTCTTCGAGCACGGCAGGAATATCCGGCGGCGCCTCGGGCGGACCACTGTGATCGTCCGTCGCCGGATGGTTACGCATCCTCACCCCTGTGCCTGACATCGCTCGGGCGAGCCTACCGAGCCTCGCGTGATCGAGCTAACCGCAGGGTGAAGACCCGGCGGGGAGTTCTAGGCTGTAGATGTCCTGACAATTTCCCGTACAACAGGACAAATCATCCCACCTGCTCCAGGGTCCGAGCACCGCGGGGAACGCAGGCGAGATCGGGCACCGGCCCTGGCACCGCGCCGGGGGAACCAAGCCGGTCGAGGCGTGGAGAGGCCGCCCGGCCGGAGGTCACAGCAGGCAAGGGTCGCCGAGCACCCGGACCGAAAGGGAGCCGGAAGCGCGCACAGCCCGGGTCGTAGTGAGCCGGGGGCGGTCGGGGGCAGTCCGTATGGCATGGCAGAGGGCCGCCCCTGGGTCGAAGGAGGATTTCATGAAGGTCGGAATACCCCGAGAGGTGAAGGACCACGAGCACCGCGTCGCTCTCACCCCCGCCGGAGCCAACGAGCTGGCCCGTCACGGCCACCAGGTGTTCGTCGAGCGCGGGGCGGGCGCGGGATCCTCCATCCCCGACGACGACTTCCGCGCGGCGGGCGCGACGATCCTCGCGTCCGCCGAGGAGGTCTGGCGCGAGGGCGACCTGATCCTGAAGGTCAAGGAGCCGATCGCCTCGGAGTACCCCCTCATGCGCGAGGGACAGATCCTCTTCACCTACCTGCACCTCGCCGCCTCGCGGAAGCTGACCCTGGCGATGATGGAGTCCGGGGTCACCGGCATCGCGTACGAGACCGTGCAGACGGAGAACGGGGCACTGCCCCTGCTCGCGCCGATGTCGGAGGTGGCGGGACGCCTCGCGCCGCAGGTGGGCGCCTACCACCTGATGCGGCAGGGCGGCGGCAGGGGCGTACTCATGGGCGGAGTCCCCGGGGTGCACCCGGCCAAGGTCGTGGTGCTCGGGGCGGGGGTGACGGGCATGAACGCCACGACGATCGCGCTCGGGATGCAGGCGGAGGTCCTGCTCCTGGACAAGAACATCGACAGGCTGCGCCAGGCCGACATGATCTACCGGGGGCATCTCCAGACCGTCGCGTCCAACACCTACGAGATCGAGCGCGCCGTCCTCGGCGCCGACCTCGTGATCGGCGCCGTGCTCATCCCCGGCGCCAAGGCGCCCAAGCTCGTCTCGAACGAGCTGGTCTCCCGGATGAAGGAAGGGTCGGTGCTGGTGGACATCTCGATCGACCAGGGCGGGGCGTTCGAGGACTCCCGGCCCACCACCCATGCCCATCCGACCTACCGGGTGCACAACTCGGTGTTCTACTGCGTGGCCAACATGCCGGGGGCCGTGCCGCACACCTCGACGTACGCGCTGACCAACGTCACCCTGCCGTACGCCCTGGCGATCGCCGACAAGGGATGGCGGCAGGCCCTGCTGGAGGACCCGGCGCTGGCGCTCGGGCTGAACACCCACGGAGGCACGCTCACCAGCCGCCCCGTCGGCGACGCCCACGGCCTCGCGTCGGTGGACCCGGAGGAGATCATCCGCTGAGACCCGGGCCGGCTCAGCGGGATCCGGCTCAGCGGGAGCCGAGCCGGCGGTCCGCCGTACGGCCGCTCACGACCGGGGGTCGCGGGGCCGTACGGCAGGGAGATCAGCCGGTCAGGAGGACGGCGTGGCGCTGGGAGCCATGCTCGGCTCCGGCGTCGCCGCACCGCTCGGCGCCGGGGACGGCGTCGTCGTCGGCAGCGGGTTGTCGGAGGCGACCGCGTCCGTGCTGCCCTGGCCCGTGCAGGTCGCGCCGTACTCGGGGGTGGTCTGCGGGTTCTGCTTGTACTTGGTGATGTACCTGGCCAGGCGCGGGTCGTCGGCGCCCTTGAGCGGGAGCTGGTGGTTCCAGGAGCTGACCACGACGGGCGCCGTGAGGCCGGGGAACGGGCTGAGGAGCAGGTAATCGGAGGTGACGAGCGCCTTCAGCTTGTCGACGTCCGCCTTGGGGAGGTCAGGCCGGTAGGTGATCCACACCGAGCCGTGCTCCATGGAGTGCACGCCGTTCTCGCTGTTGATCGGCTGGTCGTAGACCCCGCACTGCTGCCACTGGGGGTTGTGCTCGCCGCCGACCGGCGGGGTCTCCTTGTAGTTGACCTTGATCGGCGTGTGCTGCGAGCCCTTGTAGCTGAACGTCTTGACCCCGTCCAGCGCCGACTGGGACCGCTCCTGGATCACGTAGAAGCCGACCAGGCCGACCAGCAGGACGATGACGAAGGCCCCCGCTCCCCACATGAGCATGGCGGTGCGCCGCTCTTTGCGTTTCTGCGCGGCACGCAGCTGGGCGAGGTGCTCCCGCCGTGCCTGCGTCCTCTCCTTGGCCATCAGTCCTCCAACGGCTGTTCATGACCCTGAATGCTCAAGCTTCGTTACTTATGTGGAGGATAGTGGGTAGGTAATAACGTTTGCGTCTAACGCCCAAGGCAATCACTCTCCTGGCTGGCAATGATCACCTCACGAACTCGCCTGGTACTCGTCGCGCTGGTCTCCTGCGTGGCCACCGCCGTCGCAATGCTCTTGATCACCGGACGGTCGGCTCCTCCTGGAGACGCCTCCCCCGAGGCGGGGTTCTCGCGGGACATGGCAGTCCACCACGCCCAGGCGGTCGAGATGAGCTTCGCCGTGCGCGACGGGAGCACGGACTCCGCCATCCGGTCGCTGGCGTACGACATCATCACCACCCAGACGGCCCAGCGCGGCGTCTTCATGGGGTGGCTCCAGCAGTGGGGCCTCAACCAGGCGACCGACCGGCCGGCGATGGCCTGGATGGCCGGTCACGGCGGGCACGGAGCGACGACCGGCGCGCAGGGAGCGGCCCCGGCGACCGGCGGGCCGGCCGCGATGCCCGGCATGGCCTCCGGCGAGGAGATGAAGCGCCTCCAGGCCGCCAAGGGCAAGGACGCCGAGACCCTCTTCCTCCAGCTCATGATCCGCCACCACGAGGGCGGCGTGCAGATGGCGAAGGCCCTGCTGAAGCTGTCGAACCGCCCGGAGGTGCGGGGCATGGCGCAGAACATCGTGGACACGCAGGACAGCGAGATCCAGTACATGACCGGCCTGCTGAAGGACCGCGGCGCGCAGCCGTACCCGTCGATCCTCAAGTAGGCCCGGCGCCTCAGGCCTGGGCCATCTCCTCGGCGATCGCGGCGGCGAAGGCGTCCACGTCCGCCTCGGTGGTGTCGAAGGCGGTCATCCAGCGGACCTCGCCCGTGGCCTCGTTCCAGGTGTAGAACCTGAACCGCTTGCGCACCCTCTCCGCCACATCGGGGGGCAGGATGGCGAAGACCGCGTTGGCCTCGACCGCCCTGGTCAGCGTCACTCCCGGGATGTCGCGCACGGCCGCCGCGAGGCGCGCGGCCATGGCGTTGGCGTTCCTCGCGTTGCGCAGCCACAGGTCGCCGGCGAGCAGCGCCTCGAACTGCACCGCCACGAACCGCATCTTCGAGGCGAGCTGCATCGCGCTCTTCCTCAGGTAGATCAGCCCCCGCACGGCGGCGGGGTTGAGCACGACGATGGCCTCGCCGAACATCAGCCCGCTCTTGGTGCCGCCGAAGGAGAGCACGTCCACGCCCGCGTCGGTGGTCAGCGCCCGCAGCGGCACGTCCAGGGCCGCCGCGGCGTTGATCAGGCGCGACCCGTCGAGGTGCAGCAGCATCCCGAGCTCGCGGCAGTGGGCGCCGATCGCGCTGATCTCCTCGGGCGTGTAGAGCGTGCCCAGCTCGGTGCTCTGGGAGATCGAGACCACCCGGGGCTGGGCGCGGTGCTCGTCGCCGAAGCCCCACGCCTGCCGGTCGATCAGGCCGGGGGTGAGCTTGCCGTCGGGCGTGGGCACGCTCATCAGCTTGAGCCCGGCGCTCTGCTCGGGCGCCCCGCCCTCGTCGGTGTTGATGTGCGCGCTCTCGGCGCAGACGACGGCCTCCCACGGCGCGGTCATCGCACGCAGGCCGACGACGTTGGCGCCGGTGCCGTTGAACACCGGCCACGCCTCGGCCACCGGGCCGAAGTGCCGCCTGAAGACCTCCTGGAGGGCCTCGGTGTAGACGTCCTCGCCGTAGGCGACCTGGTGGCCGCCGTTGGCCAGGGCCAGCGCCTCGAGGATCTCGGGGTGCACGCCCGCGTAGTTGTCGCTGGCGAACCCCTTGACCGAGGGGTCGTGGTGCCGTCGTGCCTGGGTCACGTGGTGAGGTCCAATCGGGTGCCGTTGACCTCGCCGGCCGGCCGGTCCCACAGACCGGCGACGGCCTCGGCGAGGTCGTTCACGTCGGTGAAGCCGGGGAACCTCCGCTCCGGGCTCGCCGCGCGCATGTCGTCGTTGACCAGGGCCTTGATGACCAGGATCGTCGCGGCGCTCTCGGTGCCGCGCAGCGCGTCGGCGAGCGCCAGAGTCCACGCCTCGGCGGCGGCCTTGGCGGCGGCGTAGGCGGCGTTCCCCTGGGTGGGCTCCTGGGCGGCCTTCGCGGAGACGATGGCGAACCGGCCGCCGTCGCTCTCGCGCAGCGCCGGCTCGAACGCCAGCGAGACGTTCTGCAGGGTGCGGATGAGCTGCTCGTGCAGGATGTCCCAGTCGGCGAGGTCGGTCTCCGCGAAGGTCTTGGACCCCCGCCAGCCGCCGACCAGGTGAACGACCCCGTCGACCCGCCCGTGCTCCTCCTGGATCTTGCGGGCTAGCTCGCGCACGGCCTTCGGGTCGGTGAGATCGGCCGCGATCACGCCGTCGGCCTCGTGCCTGCCGACCCCGATCACGGTGTCGCCGCGAGCGGCCAGGCGCGCCGCGACGGCCCGGCCCGTGGGACCGCCCGCCCCCGCGACGACGACCGTACGGGGCTGGTGGGTGGGGTTGGGGTTGCTCACGCGCGGATTCCCTTCGTGGCCTCGATCACGCCGGAAAGCTTACGACGCAGGGCCTCGTAGAACATGCTCAGGGGGAACTCGTCGGGCAGGACCGCGTCGACCACGGCCTTCGGGAAGCCCTCGACGGGAAGCGCGTCCGCGCCGCGGTTCCACACCGAGGAGGGGTGCGGAGCGACGTAGGCGGCGACGAGCTGGTGGGCGGCGAGCCAGTGCGCCAGCTTGGAGCGGTCGATGCCGTCGCGGTAGAGCTTCTCGACCTCGCCGCGCAGGTCGGCGACGCAGCCGGCGACCCGGTCCCAGTCGATGCTGAGCCGGTTGTCGGTCCAGCGGACGACGTCGTTGCGGTGCAGGTAGGCGAACAGGAGCTGGCCGCCGAGGCCGTCGTAGTTGCGCACCCGCTCGCCGGTGATCGGGAACCGGAACAGCCGGTCGAACAGGATCGCGAACTGCACGTAACGGGCGTGCGGCACGCCTTCCTTCTCCAGCTTGACCGCCTCGCCGAACGCCGTCAGGTCGCAGCGCAGCTCCTCCAGGGAGTACAGCCAGTACGGCATGCGCTGCTTGATCATGAAGGGGTCGAACGGCAGGTCGCCGTGGCTGTGGGTGCGGTCGTGCACGAGGTCCCACAGGACGAAGGTGTCCTGGGCCAGCTCCTGGCTTTCGAGCAGGCGCCCGGCGTCCGCCGGGAGTGCCAGCTTGAGCGTGTCGGCGGCGGCGCGGCTGACGCTGCGGAAGCGGGCGGCCTCACGGTCGCAGAAGATGCCGCCCCAGCTGAACCTCGGCGGGGTCTCGCGCACCGCGACGGTCTCGGGGAAGAGCACCGCGCAGTTGGTGTCGTAACCGGCGGTGAAGTCCACGAAGGCGATCGGCACGAACATCGGGTTGTCGTAGCGCCCGCTCTCCAGGTGGGCGAGCCACTCGGGCCACACCGTGCGGATCCAGACCGCCTCCAGGTTGCGGTTCGGGTTGCCGTTCTGGGTGTACATCGGGAAGACGACCAGGTGCTCCAGCCCGTCGACGCGCTGGGTGTCGGGGTGGAAGGCGTTCAGCGAGTCGAGGAAGTCGGGCACCCCGTAGCCGGCGGCCTGCCACTTGCGCAGGTCGGCGACCACGGTGGCGAGGTACCGCTCGTCGTGCGGGAAGCGCGGCGCGAGCTTCTCGATGCCCGCCACGACGCGCTCGACGATGGGGGCGGCGGCCTCGGCGTCCGCCACGGACCCGTCCTTGGCCGTGAGCGGGCGCAGCTCCTCGACGGCGGCCTTGAGCTCGGCGAAGCCGTCGTCGGCCTCGCTCGCGCCCGTGGCGCCCACCGGGACGCGGGCGGCCCAGGTCACGACGTTGCCCCAGAGGCGGGCGTGCCGGAGATCGTGGATGGAGTCGTCGCCGAACAGGTCGGAGTCGGCGAACACCACCACCCGTCCGCGGCCGTGACGCAGGGCGACCGCCAGCGCGCGGCGCGGAAGGTCGGCGGCGGGCGAGGTCTCGAACAGGACGGTCGCGCCCGCGGGCGGGTTCAGCACGCCCGCGCGGTAGAAGCACGCCTCACGCGCGCCGGCCGTCAGGTCCTCTCCCTCGGCCGGTACGTGGGTGCCGAGCACCCAGGTCGCCACGCCGTTGTAGGAGTTGCCCGGGTCCTGGACGGTGGCGTGCTCGATGCCCACGCCGAACCGGGCCAGCAGCTCGGCCAGGTTGTTGCCGTACTTCTCCTGCTCGCACTCGGCGAGCACGATCAGGCCGCCGCCGTCCGCGACGTACTCCTCGATGGCGTCGAGCTCCTCCACCGGCAGGATCGGGCTGCCGAGCCCGGTGGTGCGCTCCCAGCGGTCGGCGGAGGGATGGGCGACGACGAAGACGTCGTGGGCGGCGAGCACGGCGGGCGTGATCGGGCCCTCGGTGTGGGCGGCGACGGTGTGCCCGAGGTGCCGGAGGGTCTCCGCGGCGCCGGCGTAGCTGTTGTCGTCGGGGTGCGCCGGGTTGATCGCCTCGGCGACCGCACGGCGGATCGTCCATGACTCGTTGTGCGCCTCGTCGAACAGCACCCTCGGGAAAGCCCTCATACCGCCCCACCCCTCCAATAGCGAAATTTCTCCAGGATCATCCGGTTATGTACGGAAAATATACATGCATGACCCCCTCTTGCGGGAAACCCGTAGCGCGCATGACGTCCCCGGTCCGGGTACGGCCGCTCCCCGTACCGGTCGCGGAACGGCCCCGCTACGGGACTCGCGCCGGGGGACCCGGTACGGGGTCCGCGCCGGATCCGATGTGGCAGGGGCTGTCCCGCGCATGAGGTTCCACCGGGCGGCGGAGTGCGGGTCACCCGCTGGAGGGACGATGTGCGTGATGTCACACGCGTACCGTCCTAGGCGACGGCGACGGCGACGGGAGACCTGGAGGGCGGAGGTGTCGGGAATGCCGGGATTCGTACTATGCGGTCTCGACGCCGGGGCGCACGACTCCGGACTCGTACGCGAACACGACCGCCTGAGCGCGGTCGCGCAGGCGCAGCTTCATCAGGACGCGGGCCACATGGGTCTTGACCGTGGCCTCCCCGACGAACAGCTCGGTCGCGATCTCGGCGTTGGTGAGGCCGCGGGCGAGGCTGCGCAGGACCTCCAGCTCCCTTGGGGTCAGCTCCGCGAGCTGCGGGGGCCTGACGGGCTCGTGCCTGCCGGCGAAGGACGCGATCACGCGGGTGGTGACGGCGGGGTCGAGCAGGGCGTCCCCCGCGTGGACCACCTTGATCGCCTCGACGAGCTGCTCGGGCGGCGACACCTTGAGCAGGAACCCGCTGGTGCCGGTACGGAGCGCGGCGTAGAGGTTCTCGTCGGTGTCGAAGGTCGTCAGCATGACGATCTTCGGGGGGTTCGGGGTGTCGAGGAGCTTGCGCGCGGCGGTCAGGCCGTCCATCCTCGGCATCGAGATGTCCATCAGCACGACGTCGGGCAGGAGGCGGCGGGCCACGCTGACGGCCTCCACCCCGTCGGCGGCCTCCCCCACGACCTCCATGCCCGGCTCGCACTCCACGACCAGGCGGAGCCCGGCGCGCACCATGGACTGGTCGTCGGCGACGACGATGCGGATGGTCATGAGAGGTCTCCTCGGCAGATCGGAACGCGCACTCGGGCCCGGAACGGCACGACGGTGAAAGGAGCGCAGGAATTCGGCGCCCCGAAGTGCCGATAAAGGTGGGTGAATACCGCCATAGCCTGGAGGTTAATGTTCAATCGGGGTCCGCGGCACGGCCAATGCCACGCCCCCAAGTCGCCTGCAAGTGGCCTCCAAGTCCGATCAAGATCGATAAC
This sequence comes from Sphaerisporangium viridialbum, assembly GCF_049674955.1. Taxonomy (GTDB): domain Bacteria; phylum Actinomycetota; class Actinomycetes; order Streptosporangiales; family Streptosporangiaceae; genus Sphaerisporangium; species Sphaerisporangium viridialbum. The sequence continues at coordinate 7,150,527 of NZ_CP187232.1, forward strand.
TCCTGTCGCAGGTCGTTCAAGGACCGATTGCAAGTCCATGACGGCCGTCGCCTACGCCTTGAATGGCGGTGCCCGCACTGCGACTCTGGATTTACCCGATCCGGAACAGGAGGCGGAGATGCCCCGCCTGCACCACCTCTTAGCGGGGTTAAGCGCTCTCGGATCGCTCACCCTCGGCATTCACCCCCACCCGAGCGGCTCGACCGACCGGGTCACACCTGGAACGGTCCGTGTCGAGGCGCGGGCCCATGTGGCCGTCACCCTGTTCGACGACCGGGGTGTGATCCAGAACCGCGACCGCGAGTACGACATCCCCGTCGGCGAGGGCAGCGGGTTCAACGTCGCCCCAGAAGGCGTCATCGTGACCGCCACCGGCGTGGTCCAGTCGAGCAAGGACCCGGCCGTCTACGCGGCCAACCGGGTCTTCGCCGAGTACTTCAAGGTCAAGATCCCGGCCGACTTCTCCCGGCACAAGCTGAAGGACCCCGAGCTCAACGCCCGCCTCCAGGCCTGCTACCCGCCGAGGCAGCAGAACGCCACCTGCATCTTCACGCTCGCCACCAAGGTCACGGTGTTCCCGTACGCCGACCCGCCCGCGCCCGAGGGCTATCCCGCGGACCTCCTGCGCACCGGCACCTCGCCGTCCGCGCCCGCCGTGCTCAAGATCAGCAAGGGCGGCGAGGACTCGACGTTCCCGACGGTGCCCCTCGCCACGTCGCTGGGCAGCGGCATCGAGTCCACCGACGTCGTCGGGCTGCCCACCCGGCCGAGCGCCAAGGCGCCGCCGAAGGTCGAGACCGCCCACCTCGACCCGCCCGGCGGGCGCACCTTCAAGCCCGCCGAGCGCGCCAAGCTCAGCGCCTTCCTCTCCAACGACGGCGACGGCGCCGCGGTGATCGACGACGGCAAGAGCGAGGTCATCGGGCTCGTGACCGGCGGCGGCGACGCGCCGGAGACGCTGACCCCCGTGGAGGACATCCGCGAGGCGCTCGTCGCGGCCAACCTCACCGCCCGCCGCGGGCCCGTAGACGTGCTGTACGAGACCGCGCTCGGGTCGTACCACAACAAGTTCTACGCCAACGCGATACCCGTGCTGGAACAGGTGCTGCGGGTGCGTCCCGACCACGCCGTCGCCCAGGACCACCTGCGCGTCGCCCGGGCCAACCGCGGCGCCCCGCCCGCCTCCGGCCAGGCAAGGCCGCAGCCCGTCAAGAGCGCCACATCCCTGTCGCCGCTGCTGCTGACCGCCATCGGCGTGGTGGCCGTCTGCGTGCTGATCGCGGTGGCCGTGCCGCTGACGCTGCGGCGGCGCCGACGGGCGGAGGGGGCACCGGGCGAGACCCCGCCCGAACCGCTCGCGGCCGTCTCCACCTGGCCGCCCCAGGGCACCCAGACGATGGAGGCCGGGCCCCCGGAGGGCTCCTTCCCCGCGTACCGCCAGGCGTCGAAGCCGGGCACGGGCCCCTCGCCCGTCGCCGTGGCTCCCGGGGCGGGTCCCGCCCCGGCCGGTGCCGCCGGTTCCGCGGTCGCCGGGCACGGCGCGAACGCCGCCGGCCACGGCGGGCAGGTGCAGTTCTGCACGCAGTGCGGCATGCGTCTCGGCAAGGCGCACCGCTTCTGCGGCTTCTGCGGGCACCCGGCGGACCAATGAGCGACCAGGGATTCTCGATGCCTCCACTGATCGGCGCCCAGGTGGGGGACTACCTCGTCGAGGCGGTCGTCGGGCGCGGCGGCATGGCGACGGTCTACCGCGCCCGCGACCACCGCCTCGGCCGCGCGGTCGCGCTCAAGGTGCTGGCCCCGCAACTCTCGCAGGACCAGCGCTTCCGCGACCGGTTCGTACGCGAGTCGCGACTGGTGGCCGGCATCGACCACCCCAACATCATCCCCATCTACGAGGCGGGCGAGAGCGACGACCTGCTGTTCATCGCCATGCGATACGTCGAGGGCGCCGACCTGCGCAAGCTCATCCAGGCGAGCGGGCCGATGCCGGTGGCCCGCGCCTACCGCCTGTTCTCGCAGATCGCGTCGGCGCTGGACTCCGCCCACCAGCACGGCCTGGTGCACCGCGACGTGAAGCCGGCGAACATCCTGGTCGCCGAGGGGTCCGACCGCGACCCCGAGCACATCTACCTCACCGACTTCGGGCTGACCAAGAGCACCTACTCCGAGGCCGGGCTGACCAGCCACGGCCACTTCATGGGCACGCCGCGCTACGTGGCGCCCGAGCAGATCCGCGGGCTGCCCGTGGACGGCCGGAGCGACCTGTACGCGTTCGCGTGCGTGGTGTACGAGGCTCTGAGCGGGCTTCCGCCGTTCCAGCGGGACACCGAACTGGCCCTCCTCTACGCGCACGTCTCCCACGAGCCGCCGCCGCTGACCCCGTACCGGCCCGACCTCCCGCACGCCGTGAACCAGGTGATGTCGCGGGCGCTCGCCAAGACCCCGGACGACAGGTTCTCCACCTGCGGGCAGTTCGTGGCCGCACTCAGGGACGCGATCAGCGGCGAGGACCGGCACCCGAGCCCGCCCGAGGGCCGCGCGGCCTGGTCGGCGCCCCCGGCGACCTCGTCTCCCTCCCTGCGCGCCATGGACGCCATGGAGTCCATGCGGCCCACCGCGTCGATCCGCTCGCTGGAGACCGCAGGGCCGTCCGGGCCGTCCGGCCAGGGCGGGCCGCTGACCAGGCCGGGCATGGGGCGGCCCGCCAAGAAGCGGCGCCTGCCCGTGGGCGTGCTCATCGGGGCGGGAGCCGTGCTGGTCTCCCTGGCGGTCGCCGCGACACTGCTGGTCAGCCAGGGGCCGGGCCCCGTGGGGTCCAAGCGCTACCCCGGCACCACGGCCGCGCCGCTCTCCTTCGATTACCCCGGCGGCTGGGAGGCCCGCACGCACGCCGACGAGTACGTCATCCTGTCCCCGGCGGCGGCCGAGTTCGACACGCTGTTCTCCGTGCCCATCGCCTCTGACTGGACCGCCGTCAACGGCCTGCTCACCACCCATCCCGAGCAGGCGACCGGCATCTTCACCGAGGTCAACGACGCCATCACCACCTCCGACACGCCCGAGACGCTGAAGCGCAGCCTCAGCTTCGTGCTGCCGGGACCGGCCGACTTCGCCTCGGCGCCGACCACGGCGACGGTGGCGGGCAAGCCCGCGTTCAAGCTGACCGGCGTGGTGAACGACCCCGCGCAGCAGGGGCGCCTGGACCTGGTCGTCTACATCGTCGGGCGGGGCCAGGGGCAGCCCGTGGCGCTGATCGCCTTCTTCTGCCCGCCGGCGAAGTGCGACCAGACGATGATCGACGGCGTCCTCGGGAGCGTTCAGTTCACTTCCTGACCGGCGGCATCTTGATAGACAAGCGCTTGCTCGGGTAATAGTGTGCGGCTCGTGAGCTATGCCATCGGGGTCGATGTCGGGGGCACCTTCACCGACGTGGTCGTCAGCGGGCGCACGGTGACCGTGGCGAAGGTCCTGAGCACGCACGACGACCCCACCGAGGGGATACTCGACGGCATCGCCCTCGCCCTCGGCCGCGCGGGCGTGCCCCCGGCGTCGGTCACCAGGGTGGTCCACGCCACCACGCTGGCCACCAACGCCGTGCTCGAACGCACGGGGGTGCGGGTCGCGTACGTGACCACGCGCGGGTTCCGGAGCGCGGTCCCCCTCGGCCGCTACGCGCGGGTCGAGGAGGACCGCTACGACCTGCGCTTCGACCCGCCACCGCCACCGGTCGCGCCGGAGGACTGCTTCGAGGTCCCCGAGCGCGTCGGCCCGCGCGGCGAGACGCTGGAGGAGCTGGACGAGGACGCGGCCCGGGAGGTGGCGGCCGAGATCGCCGGGCGCGGCATCACGTCGGTCGCGGTCTGCCTGCTGCACTCCTACGCCGACCCCCGCCACGAGGCCCGGGTCGCCGCGATCCTGCGCGAGGCGCTGCCCGCGGGGTCCACCGTGGTCACCTCGTCGGAGGTGTGGCCGGAGATCCGGGAGTACGAGCGGGCCACGACCACGATCATGTCCGCCTACGTCGGGCCGGTGATGGCCCGCTACCTCCGGCGGCTGCGCGAGCGGCTCCGCGCCGTGGGCGTCACCGCGCCCGTCCACGTGATGGAGTCGGGCGGCGGCGTCATGTCTGCCGAGCTGGCGGCGCGCAGGGCCGTCGCCACGATCGAGTCCGGCCCGGCCGCCGGGGTGCTCGCGGCGTCCCTGACCGGGTACCCCGACGTCATCTCCTTCGACATGGGCGGCACCACGGCCAAGACCTGCGTCGTCAGGAACGGCAGGCCGGAGATCACCCACGAGTTCCACGTCGGCGGCAAGGGCAGCTTCGGCGGCAGGCGGGCCGGCACCGGCGTCCCGATCAAGACGCCCGCGATCGACCTGGCCGAGGTGGGCGCGGGGGGCGGGAGCATCGCCTGGGTGGACTCCGCCGGGGCGCTCAGGGTGGGCCCCCGGTCGGCGGGCTCCGAGCCCGGCCCGGCCTGCTACGGCCTGGGCGGCGGCGAGCCCACCGTGACCGACGCCGACCTGGTGCTCGGATACCTCGATCCATCGTCCCTGGGCTCGCTGCCGCTCTCCCCCGAACTGGCCGAGAAGGCCGTCGACCAGAGGCTGGCCTGGCCGCTCGGGGTCTCCCGCGCCGAAGCCGCGCACGCGGTGCACGAGATCGCCAACGCGGCGATGGGCTCCGCCGTGCACGTCGTCACCGTGCAGCGCGGCATCGACCCGCGCGGCTTCGTCATGGTCGCCTTCGGCGGCGCGGGGCCGATGCACGCGGCCCGGGTCGCGGAGCGGTTCGGCATCGACACGGTGGTCGTGCCGCCGTACTGCGGGGTCGGGTCGGCGGCCGGGCTGCTGGCCGGCGACCTGTCCACCGACCGGGTGCTGTCCCGGCTCGGGGCCGGTGACCCGTCGGCGGTCTTCGGCGAGCTGGCGGCGGGGGCGGCGGCGGACCTGGGGCTCGAACTCGACTCCCCTGGCGTGACGGTGGAGCGCTCGGCCGATGTGCGGTTCGCCGGGCAGGCGCATGACCTGACGGTGCCGTGGAGCGACTCGCCCGACGAGCTCGCTGCCCGATTTTTCGCGAAATATAAGCAGGTGTATGGCATCACTCAGCGAGGGCCGGTCGAGGTGGTGAGCTACCGCGTCCGCCTGACCCAGCGGGCCGCCGCCCCGCCCTCCATCCCGCCCTCCGTCCCGCCCTCCGTCCCGCCCTCCATCCCGCCCTCCGCGCGGGACGGCGCGGGCGCCGGGCCCGGCGGCCGTACGGGCGGCGAGGGGCGGGCCAGGCTCGCCTGGTTCCCGGAGAGCGGCGGCTTCACCACCACGCCCGTACTCACCCGCGACCACCTGCGCGGCGCACCGGGCCGGGCGACGTACGGCCCGGTGATCATCGAGGACGCCGAGGCGACCATCGTCGTGCCGCCCGGCTGGACCGCCGCCCTCTCCCCCGCCGGGGCCGTCATCCTGGAGCGTGGCCGTTGACCGAGTCGCTCACGGCCGAGGTGCTGAGGAACGCGCTGGTGGTGGCCGCCGAGGAGGCCAGCATCGTGGTGGTGCGGTCGGCCTACTCGACGTTCATCGTGGAGGGGTCGGACGCCTCGGCCGCGATCCTCGACGCCGAGGGCCGGCTCGTCGCGCAGTCGATGGCCACCACGCTGATGAACAGCATGGCCCTGAAGGTGGCGCTCCCCGAACTGCTCGACGACATCCCCGCCCAGACCATGCGGCCCGGCGACGTGTACGCGCTGAACGACGCCTACCGGGGCGGGGTGCACACCAACGACCTGCTGGTCTACCGTCCGGTGTTCGTGGACGCGCGGCCGGCGTACTTCACGGCCACGATGATCCACGTCTCCGACCTCGGGGGCCTGTCGGCCGGCGGCATGGCACCGCTCGCCACCGACATCTTCCTAGAAGGGCTGCAACTGCCTCCCGTGCGGCTGGCCACCGCCTCCGGGCCCGAACCGGCGATCGAGGCGATCCTGCGGGCCAACAGCCGTACGCCGGACAAGGTCATGGGCGACGTCCGCGCGCTCGTCGCGGGCACCGCCGTGGCCGCCACCCGGCTGGAGGCGCTGCTGGTCGAGCACGGCCCCGGCAGGCTGGCCTCGGGCATCGACGCCTACTTCGACTACACCGAGACCCGCACCCGTGCGGCTCTCGCCGAACTGCCCGCGGGGAGCCATGTCTCGTCCTACGCCATCGACGACGACGGCATCGACCTCTCCCGCTCGCACACCGTCCGCGTGACCGTCACCGTGCCGCCCGCCGGGGCGCCGGCGGCGCACGACGCACCCGGCGTCGTCCTGGACTTCGAGGGGACCGATCCTCAGGTGCCCGCCGCGATCAACTCCTCGTCCTCGCAGTCGCTGGCCGCGGCGGTGTTCGCGGTGCGGTGCTTCCTCGACCCGGCGATCCCGATGAACGAGGGCTGCCTGCGCGCGATCGACGTGCGCCTGCCGCCCGGGTCGCTGCTCAACGCCCACTCCCCCTACCCGTGCGGCGGGCGTTTCGTACCGATCTACGCGGCCATGGAGGCGATCTTCCAGGCGCTCTCTGACGCGATGCCGGATCGGGCGATCGCCGCCTCAGGCATCCTGCAACCCTTCAGCATCGCGGCGTGCGCCGCGCCGTACTGGATCCACCTCTCGTACGACTTCGGCGGGGTGGGGGCCAGGGCCGGCAAGGACGGGCCGGACGCGACCGGCGTCCACTTCGGCATCGGGCGCAACTCGGTGCCGCAAATCGAGCCGGTGGAGTCCCGCTGCCCGCTGATCGTGGAGTCGGTCGAGACCATCCCCGACTCGGGCGGGCCCGGGCGCTGGCGTGGCGGCCTCGGTTCGAGGACGGTGTTCCGCTTCCTCGCCGACGCCCATGTCACCACGCGCGGCGACCGGTTGCGCAACGCCCCGCCCGGCAGAGCGGGCGGCCTGCCCGGCCGGCTCGGCGGCTTCTTCAGGCGCCACCTGGACGGCACCGTCGAACGGCTGAACTCCAAGGTCAACAACGTGCGCTTCGGGGCCGGCGAGGCGCTGATCGTCGAGACGACGGGCGGCGGCGGCATCGGCTCCCCCGCCGACCGCCCCGCCCCCGAAATCCTCCTCGACCTCACCACCGGCAAAATAACCCCCACCACCGCCCAATCCACCTACGGCCTGCTACCGCCGGTTCATGGAAGAAGATCGAACGCCGGTACATGACGTGGCCGCACCACGCTGAAATGCCGGTGATCCAGGGTCGCCACCTCACGTAGCCCCAGCCGTTCAGCCACCGCGACTACAGCTGCGTCAACGACGCCGAGCGGCAGATCCGCATACGTTCGGACCAGCTCGGCGATACGCGGCAGATCGCTGTCGACAACGTCCAACAACGTCAACTGACCGGTGACGATCGAGTCGATGAATGCCGCCTCGGCACGGGCGCCCCGATACTTCTCGGTCAGCCAGCACACCTCGACCATGACGGGCATGGGAACGAGAAGAGGCCCAGGAGCGGTTTCCAGGAACTCGGCGCAACGATGGTGACTTTTGTCGTCGGCGTCGAGCGCGGCCACCAGCGGGCCGGTATCGAGGAGAGTCGTCACAGAGGACGATCTAACCCCTTACGAAGGATCTCTTCATGCCGTTCGGCAAGATCTCCGACACCGGAATTCATGGTGCCTATGAAGGACAGCCGACGGCGCCTGGGCTGCCGCCCGGACTCGAGCCGCTCGGCATCCTCGTTCGACTTGACCAGGCGAAGCGCGACCGCGCGCAATTGTTGCGCTTGGTCCGGCCTGAGTTGGTCGACCAATGCGTGCAAATCTTGGTAATTGGGCGCTGCGGTCACGCCTCAAGTGTACGTTGCCGGCCCTCTGGCAGTCAGTGACCTCGTCAATCAGCCGGGCCGAAATCTGGATCCAGCTAGGCGTACCTCGCCCAGGCGTGGGCGCCGTTGAGGACTGAATGGTGGACGGCGCGGGCTATTCGGGAGCCCCAAGTGGATCTCGGGCCGCCGAACAGCTCTTCCGGGCCTTCGGCGCGTACGGCCACGCAGACGGCGTCCGAGGCGGTGCCCGTGCACGCGTACCCGGCCTCGGCGAGTGCCTGGGACTTGGCCTCGGTCACCGTCATCACGGTGTTGACCAGCGCGGCGTCGCTCATCGCCACGGGCACGGCCACGATGATGTTGATCGTCCCGGGTGCCGTCGGCGCGGGAACGGGAGAGGCCGGCCGGGGCACCAGGCCGGCCCCCTCGGATGGGGATGCCGGGCCCACCCGCTCTGGTGGGGGCGCCAGGTCGGCTCGCTCGGGGCGGAGTTCGGGGTCGGGGACGCCTTCGGGGGAGGCGGCCCAGGTGGGGACCCGCAGGCCGACCGTGGCGACCGCCTCCACTCCCCCGTCGCTCGCGCGGGTGTAGTGGGCGACGGAGGCCGCCGTCATCATGCCCACCCCAGGACGCCCGGCCGGGGCCAGCTCCAGCAGGTGGTCGATCGGGTCCATCCGCGAGTACGCCCCGACGACCTGCGCGTTCAGCACCCACTCGCCGGGCCCGATGCCGCCGCCGACCATGGCCGAGGAGATCATCCGCCATCCCGGTCCGAACTCCCACAGGAGTGACGCGAGACGGGCGCCGTCCTCGTGCCGATGGCTAAGGGACAGCATGGGGCCTCCTCACGACACGGGTCCCGGAAGCGTACAGAACCGGCCAGGCCCCGAAAGCGTACGGGGCCCGAGAACGAACGGGTCCGGGGAACATACAGGTCCCGGGAACGTACGGGCCTGGGGAGCATACGGGTCCGGGGAGCGCACGGGTCACGGGAGCGCACGGGTCACGCGGGGACGGCGGCGTATCGGGTCAGGTGGGGTCGGGTGCCGGGCGGACGAGGTTGACGAGGGGACGGCCGTCGCTTCCCTGCTCGACGCGGACGCGGGCGCCGAAGTGCCGGGCCAGCAGCGGCTCGGTGAGCACCTCCTTGACCGGCCCGGAGGCGACGTGCCGTCCGCCGTCGATCAGGAGCATCGAGTCGGCGTACTGCCCCGCCAGGCTGAGGTCGTGGATCGTGGTGACCACCGTCAGCCCGTCGGCGAGACGGAGCCGGTCGACGAGCTCCAGCACCTGCTGCTGGTGGCCGAGATCCAGCGCGGTCGTGGGCTCGTCCAGCAGCAGCACGGGAGCCCGCTGCACGAGCGCGCGGGCGAGCACCACCCGCTGCCGTTCCCCGCCGGACAGGTGCCCGAGTGGCCGGGTCGCGAAGTCGGACAGGTCCAGGCGTTCCAGCACCGAGCGGGTGACGTCCCGGTCGTCGTGGGTGTCCCTGCCCAGGTAGGAGATGTACGGCGTGCGCCCGAGCAGGGCGTACTCGAAGACGGTGAGCCCCGCCGGCAGCATGGGGCTCTGCGGCGCGTAGGCCATCAGCCGCGCCCGCTGCCTCGGCTTGAGGCTGCGCGCGGGCATGCCGTCGACCAGCACGTCACCCTGCGCCTCCAGCAGTCCCATCATGGCCCGCAGCAGCGTGGACTTGCCCGCGCCGTTCGGCCCGACGACCGCCAGCCACTCGCCGCCGCGCACGGACAGGCCGATCCCGGACAGCACCGGCCGCCCGTCCAGCGCGACTGAGAGGTCCCGCACCTCGATGGCGCTCACGCGTCCACCGCCCGTGTCGCGCGCAGGACGCCGACGAAGAACGGCGCGCCGATGAAGGCGGTCACCACGCCGATCGGCAGCTCGGCCGGGGCGAGGACGGTACGGGCGACCAGGTCGGCCAGCACCAGGAACGACGCCCCCGCCAGCAGCGACAGCGGCAGGACCACCCGGTACGACCCGCCCGCGAGGCGCCGCACGACGTGGGGCACGACGATGCCGACGAACCCGATGAGCCCGCTGACCGCGACCGCCGACGCCGTGGCCAGCGACGCCGCGCACAGAACGACGAGCCGCACGCGCGCCGCGTTGACCCCGAGGCTGACCGCCTCGTCGTCGCCGACCGACAGCACGTCCAGCAGCCGCCCGTGAGCGAGCAGGACGACCGTCGACACGATGGCGTACGGGGCGATGAGCCACACCTGGGACCAGTCGCCGCCGATGCCGCCGAGGATCCACGAGTAGATGCGCTGGAGCTGCTCGACCCGGAGCTGCTGCACGAAGGTCTGCAGCGCGGACAGGAAGGAGGCCACCGCCACCCCGGCGAGCACCAGGGTGGACGTGCCGCCGCCCCGGCCCGCCGTGTTGCCGAGCGCGTACGCCAGCAGCACGCCGCCGATCGCCCCGCCGAAGGCGGCGAGCGGCACCAGCCCGTCGACCTGGATCAGCACGATCATCAGGGTCGCGGTGAAGCCCGCTCCGGCGGCGGCCCCGAGCAGGTAGGGGTCGGCGAGCGGGTTGCGGAACACGCCCTGGTACCCCGCGCCCGCGATCGCCAGCAGGCCCCCGACCACCGCCGCCAGCACCACGCGCGGCAGCCTGAGCTGGAACACCAGCCCCCGCTCGACCGGCGACAGCCCGGAGTCCACCGAGACGAACGGCACCCGGTCGAGCAGTTCGAGCACGATGCCCTTGAACGAGACGCCGGCCGCGCCGATCATCAGGCCCGCGGCCACGCAGATCACGAGCACGGCGAGGGCGACGGCCAGCGCCGCCGGCCGCGGCCTCGCCGCGCGCGTCGTACCAGGGTCGTGCCGCTTCACTTCGCGTGCCACTCCAGGTGTGCCACCGGGTCTCAGCCGGCGGCCCCCCTGACCGCCGCGTCGACGATCTTGACGAAGTCGACCACGCGCGGGCCCCAGCGCGAGGCGATGTCGTCGTCGAGGGTGACCACACGGTCCTTAGCGATGGCGGACAGGCCTCCCCATCCGGGCCGCTTGGCCAGGGTCTCCTTGGACTGGCCGCAGCACTTGGTGTCGGCGAGGAAGATCAGGTCGGGGTCGGCCTTCGCGACGAACTCGCTGGAGAGCTTGGGGTACCCCCCGGCGGCGTCAGGAGCCTTGTCGGCGATGTTCGTCAGCCCGAACAGCCCGTAGATCTGGCCGATGAACGTGCTGGACGTCACGGAGTACGGGGTGTTGTCCAGCTCGTGGAAGAACGTGAGCTTCTTGTCCTTGGGCGCGGCGGCGGCGAGCTCGTCGATCTGCCGCTTCATGCCCGCGGCGAGCTCGTCGGCCTTGGCCTTGTTGCCGGTGGCGGCGCCGAGGTCGGCGATCTCGTCGTAGGTCTCGTCCAGCTTGGTGGCGGCGGGTTCGAGCAGCACGGGGATGCCGACCTTGGTCAGCGCGGCCACGATGCCCCCCGTGTCGTTGGCGAGCACCACCAGGTCGGGCTTCTTCGCGATGATGGCCTCGGCGTTGGGCTTGAAGCCGGACAGGTCCGTCTTCGGGGCCTCGGCGGGGTAGGTCGACTGGTCGTCGACGGCGACGACTTGCGGCCCGGCGCCGATCGCGAACAGGCTCTCGGTGGCGCTCGGCGAGAGCGAGACGATCTGGCTGGGCTTCTCGCCGATGGTGACGGAGCCGTTGCCCGCCTGGACGGTGACGGGGAAGCCGGCGGCCTGCGAGGCGGTGGGAGCGGGGGTGGCGGTGGCGGTGGCGGTGTCTGCGGTGCCGGTGGACTGGCCGCATCCGGCCAGTGTCAGCGCACCCAGCAACGCGCCCGCCAAGGCCGTGCGTACGGGCCTCACGAGAGTTCCTCCAGTTGCCGGGAAATCGAGGGACCCGCGTGTTGACGGATCACCCTTTTCCACGAGGGTTGACGACGTCGGCGCGGCATGCAGGCGACCTGGCTCGACCCGAGGGGGTCTCACAGTTGCGGGACAGCGCCGGACTCACACCGGACTTCGCTGCACGCTGCGCGTCACAGGAACGGTATCAACCAATGCCGCAACCGGATACGACGGGTCGAAAGCCGCACAAATCCTGACCGGCGACTCAGGCGAGCTGGGCCTCGGCGGCGCTGATCAACTCCTGGAGGCGGAGCCCGTGGCGGGCGTCCAGCGGGTGGCCGCCGCCCTCGCGCACGGTCTTGGCGAACTCGGCCACCATGTCGGGGAAGACGTCGTAGCCGAGGTCGCCGCCGTCGAGGCTCTCGCTGCCGTGGCGGCCGTAGACGGCCACGTGCGAGGAGCCGTGCTCGACCTGGGCGGCCATGGACAGCGACGCCTCGCTGACCGCGCCGCTCTGGTGCTCAAGAAGCAGCCCGGTCCACCCGAGCGGGTGCCCGTGGGCGCGGATGCCGACGACCGGCCCGAGGGCGGCGTCCAGCATGTCGATCATGTGCGGCCCCACGTCGAGGATCGCCCCGCGCTCCTGGCGCCACGGGGAGTCGATGGTGTGCAGGGCGCCGGAGATGTTGCGGGCGTACCCGCCGAACGGCTCGATGGCGCGCACCCGTTCGAGGAACGCCTTGGTCGCGGCCGAGTAGCGGAAGGTGAGCACCATCTGGGACGCCACCCCCGCCTCGCCCACGGCGTCGGCGAGGCGCTTGGCGCCGTCGAGGTCGGCCGCGAGCGGCTTCTCCAGCAGCAGCGCCTTGCCCGCCCTCGCCGCCCGCACGGCCAGCTCGGCCTGCACGCCCGGCGGCACGCAGAACGCGACGGCCTCGCAGACCTCGAAGAGCTCCTCGACCCGCTCGTAGACCGGGGCTCCCAGCCGGGCGGCGGCCCTCGGCCTGCGCGCCCACACTCCGACGAGGCGCGTGTGCGGCCCCGCCGCCAGCGCGGGGGCGTGCACGGCCTCCGCCCACGGCCCGGCTCCGATCAGACCTACCGCCACTGGCTCCACGGTGCTCAGCTCCCCGACGTACCGGAACATCCGTGGCGAGACTAGCCCACCCGGCACATCCCATGCGGGGTCATCACCATTCGACGAGCAGCGACGGCAGGCCCCGCCCGACGAGGGACCTGCGGTACGCGATCGGCCGGCCGGGCACCAGCCGCAGGCCGGGCAGGCGACGGCCCAGCACCTCAAGGGCCGTGCGGAGCTGGAGTCGCGCCAGCGCGGCCCCGACGCAGAAGTGGATGCCGTACCCGAACGTCATGTGCGCGTCGGCGTTCTCGCGCCCGAGGTCGAACGTCTCCGGCGAGGGGAAGACGGTCTCGTCGTGCGCGGCCGAGTCGGTGGAGAGCAGGACGAGCGAGCCCTCCGGGATCGTCACGCCGTGCAGCTCGATGTCGGTGAGGGCGTACCGGAAGGAGCCGAGGCTGGAGCCGTCGATGCGCATGCACTCCTCCACCGCGTTCTCCACCTGCTCGGGGGCGAGCGGCCAGGCGTCCTCGCGCAGCAGCCTGAGCACGCTGTTGCCGAGTTGGTTGGGCACGGTGTCGTTGCCGCCGAGCAGGATCGTGGAGATCAGCTCGACGACCTCCCGGTGGGAGAGCTCGGTGCCGATGAGCCCGGTCATCAGCGAGGTGAAGTCGTCGCGCGGAGCGGCGGCGCGCGAGGCCACGAGCTTGTCGACGTAGTCGAGGTACGAAAGGAAGCTGCGCGCGAGCACGATCTGCCGGTCGGGCGGCTGCGGCGACAGGAACAGCATGAACCAGTCCTTGACGTGCTCCTTGACGAACTCCTCGTCCTCCTCGGGCACGCCGATGAACCGGGCGCTGAGCTTGGCCGACGGCACGTGCCCGAGCTCCGCGACGAAGTCGCCCCCGCCCTGCGGCACCACCCGGTCGAGGATGTCCTCGTTCAGCCGCCGGAAGCGCTCCTCCATCGCGGTGACCGCGCGCGGGGTGAAGGCTCTGGACACAGAACGCCGCAGCCGCGTGTGCGTGGGCGGGTCGACGTTGGCCACGAAGCTGGACAGGAAGGACCCGTGGTCGCCGAGCACCTTCCTGGTCTCGGCGGCCAGGCTCCGCGAGATCGTGAGTGACCCCTCGGAGGAGAACCGCCTCGCGTCCCCGTACGCGGCGCGGACGTCCTCGTGGCGGGTCAGGACGTACGCGTCCAGGTGCTCGCTGTGGAAGACCGGCCGCTCGTGCCTGAGCCTGCGCAGGAAGTCGTACGGCGAGGCGACGTGCCAGTCGGAGGTGACGTCGAAGTCGGTGGCGGTGGCCGGTGAGGTGTTCTGCATGATCACGACCTGGGGGTGAGGATCCTGCGGGGGTTCTCGACGAGCATCTGGTGGATCTGGTCGTCCGTGACGCCGCGCTTGCGCAGCTCGGGAAGGACGTCACGGGAGATGTGCAGCAGGTGGTAGTTCGGGTGGCGCTCTCGCACGACGTCCTGGTCGAACCGGTCGTTGAAGCAGTAGGAGTCGTGCGACAGCACCATGCGTCCGGCGTGGCCGCGCGCGCACATCTCCGCCACGATGGCGACCCGGTCGTCGAACGAGCTGATCGTCTCGATGCCGAACCTGTCCATGCCGAGGTAGGAGCCCGCCGCGACCAGCTCTTCGAGATAGGCGGGGTCGGTGGAGTCGCCGGCGTGGCCGATGACGACCCGCGACAGGTCCACGCCCTCGGAGGCGAGGAGCCGCTGCTGCTCCAGCCCGCCGCGCGAGGCGCTGTGGGAGTGGGTGGTGATCGGCGCCCCGGTCTCGGCGTGCGCCCGCGCGACGGCCCGGAAGACCCGCTCGCAGCCCGGCGTCATGCCCTGGTGGTCGGAGGCGCACTTGAGGATCGCGGCCTTCACTCCAGTACGGCCGATGCCCTCGGTGATGTCCCTGACGAAGAACTCCGCCAGCCGGTCGGGGCCGCCGAACAGGCTCCCGGGGCCGCGGTTGGCGAAGTACGGCGGCAGGGCGTCGTAGGTGTAGAGCCCGGTGGCGGCGACGATGTTGACCTCGGTCAGCTCGGCGACCCGCTGGACGGCGGGAACGTACCGGCCGAGGCCGACCACGGTCAGGTCGACGACCGTGTCGACGCCCTCGGCCTTGAGCTCGTCGAGCTTGGCCGCCGCCTCCCTGGCCCTTCGCTCCAGGTCCCACCCTTCGGGGATGTCCGGCCAGTTCCACAGGATCTCCGGGCTGAGCCCGAAGACGTGCTCGTGCATGAGCGTGGCCCCGAGGGCCGCCACCGGCCCTCTCACGGTCTCGACCGCTCCGTCGCGGTCAGGCATGGGAGACGACCGGGAACCTCGGGTGGTCGAAGGGCGCGTTCACCCGCAGGCCGAGGCCGTCGGTCTGCCTGTACGGCGTGCCGGTGTAGAGCGCGTCCGCGTCGAAGTAGGTGACCGTGAAGGACAGGCGCGGGGTGTCCCCCCGGTTGGCCCCCGCGCCGTGCACGGTGAGCGAGTGGTGGACGGTCGCGTCGCCCGCCCGCAGGTCGAGGGGTGGCGACAGCTCCAGCTCCTTGAGCCACGGGTGCTGGGTGAGCTGGTCGTCGCCGTCGCGGGTGAAGCTCCTGCCGAGGATGCCGTGCCGGTGCGAGCCGTTGTAGAACCGCAGGCTGCCCATCTCGGCGGGGACGTTGGCGAGCGCGAGCCAGACGGTCAGCATCGCCGAGCGGTCCATCGGCATCCAGGGGAAGTCCTGGTGGAACTCGGTCGCGCCGTGCCCGCCGTCGCCCGGCTCCTTGATCAGCAGGTTCGTCACCTGGATGCGGACGCCCCTCACGCCGTGCAGCAGGCGGGTGGCGCAGCGTCCCATCGCGGCGTCGAAGGCCAGGTCGTGGAAGGCCTCGTCGGCCTCGGCGATGTCCCTGGACTGGCCGAACGCCTGGTCGACCAGGGTGGCGCGCTCACGCGACCGGGCACGCAGATACCCGAGCGCCCGCTCGCGCAGCCCGTCCAGCCGGCCGGGGTCGACCAGCCGAGGCAGCCGTACCCAGCCGTTCTCCTTGAAGTGTTCGACCTCATGATCGGTCACGTCGCGGACCGGAGCATTGGTGGCCATGCCCCAGTTTCGAACCAATCCCGCCACTAAAGCAAGCGCTTGGTCTTACTAGGAACGTGGCGAGCGCGCGGTTCACAGTATTGACAGAAAAACTTGATCGTAGTCAGTGATCGTGATACTTCATTGATCAATGTGACAATTGCCGCGAGAGTGACTGTGTGTCGTATTCGTGGCTCCTGTGGTGCCCGGTATTCGGGGTAGACGGCCGCAAGACACGCAGAGTGCCCGCACACTGCTACTCGGCCTGACCCCCGCCTCGTCTCCCGGGTGACGGCGGCGGCCGCGTATCCCCGAAGCGTCCGTGACGCCCACGCGTCACCGCGGTCCAGTCACGTTGTGCGGTTCCGGGTCGCTTGAGGTTGGAGATCATCGCAATGTCGGTTGCTACTGGCACACGACAGGCAACAGCTGTCCCGATCCACCGGATCCTGCCCGACGTCGTACGGGATCCCGTCAACGCGCTGGCGGAATTGGGAAGGCAGGCCCGCGGGGACGTCGTGCTGTTGCGGTTGGGTGCGTTCCGCCTCTATCTGGTGACTCATCCCGATCACGTGCAGCATGTCCTGCGCGGAAACTCCACCAACTACGTGCGCGAGGGGATGTTCTGGCGGCCCCTGCAGCGCCTGCTCGGCAACGGCATCCTCGACGAGGGCCCGGCTTGGGAGTCCAGCAGAAAGATCCTGCAGCCGCTGTTCACCGCGAGATACATCGCCACGATCGCCGAGGAGCTGGCGAAGACGATCGATGAGCAGGTGGGCGAGCTGGAGGAGCACGCACGGACGGGGCGCTCCTTCGACGCCGCCGAGGAGATCGGGCGTATCACGAACCAGGCCGTGATCAGGGTCCTGTTCGGAGACAAGATCTCCCGCCAGGACGGCGAACGGCTGGCCCCCGCCTTCGAAAGAGCGGCCACATCGATCGGCTTCCGGCTACTCATGCCGTTCCTGCCCTACTCCGTCCGGGTGCCAGGGGACCGAGCCTTCATGAACGCCGTCAAGAAGATCGACGAGGTGGTGTTCCCGCTGATCCGGTCGGCTCGAAAGCATCCTGACGACGGCTTCGACGTCATCTCCGCGCTCTGCCGCGCCCGTGGCCGGAACGGCGAGCAGATCACCGACCAGCAGATCCGCGACGACCTCGTCAGCGTCTTCGGAGCGGCTTCCGAGACGACCGCGATGGCCCTCACCTGGTTGTGGCCACTGCTCGACGCCAATCCGCAGGTGGCCGCCAGGCTGTACGCCGAGATCGACCGGGTCGTCGGCGCCGGGCCGGCGCTTCCGTCACATGTCCCGGAGCTGCGGTACACGAAGATGGTCCTGCAGGAGCTGCTGCGCCTTTACCCGCCGGGCTGGATCCTCCCGCGGATGGCCCGCCGATCCGACGACGTCGGTGGGTTCCTCATCAAGGCCGGGTCGCAGGTGCTGATCAGTCCTTACGCGACGCATCGGCTCGATGAGATCTGGGAGCGGCCGCTGCACTTCGACCCCGAACGATTCTCACCCGACGGCCCCGAGCGCCGGCACCGGTATGCCTACTTCCCGTTCGGCGGCGGCCCGCACGCGTGCCTCGGCCAGCACCTGTTCCACGTTGAGGCGCCACTGGTTCTGGCAGCCCTCTTGAGCCGGTTCCGGCCTGTGCTGCGCAATCGCGGACCATTCAAACCCGCCCCCGCCGCGTCGATACGTCCCAACCCGAAGATCGAGTTAGGGCTGACGCCGGTCCAGCGTGCCGGGGAGGGCCGGCGATGACAGCGGAGCCCACCGGATACGGCCTCCCGGCCGCGGAGTGCGGCATGATCTGCGCGGTGGCGGGCCGATCGCAGCGCGAGATGCAGGAATGGATGGCCGCCTATCCGAAGCTGTTCTCGGCGAAGCCGTTCGACGCCGCGCTGTCCAGCACGCTGTCCATGGCCATGGCGTTCAGCGGCCCGTGGTTCACCGCCGAGCAGCTGCGGATGGCGAACAAGGTCTGCCTGTGGGCCTTCGCCCTCGACTGGCTCGTGGACTACGTCGCCACCTCGACCCGGGAGGTGGACGACATCGCCCGCCGGTGCCTCGCGGTCGCCGACGGCGCGCCCCCGGTCCCCGGGGACGAGCTCACCCGCTTCCTCGCCGACATCCGCGCGGAGCTCGCCGAGACGCCGGCGTTCGGCGCGCTCGGCCCGGTCTGGCGCGAGGAGCTCCAGCGCATGCTGGACGCGATGACCCGCGAGCGGGAGTGGCTGAGCTCCGGCGT
The DNA here is from genome assembly GCF_049674955.1 of Sphaerisporangium viridialbum. Lineage (GTDB taxonomy): Bacteria > Actinomycetota > Actinomycetes > Streptosporangiales > Streptosporangiaceae > Sphaerisporangium > Sphaerisporangium viridialbum. The sequence continues at coordinate 7,168,560 of NZ_CP187232.1, forward strand.
CACGCCCTCGTTCGGCGAGTACATGGAGAACGCCGACAACCTCGGCTTCTCCTTCGCCTTCACGTCCCACCTGATCCACACCGGCGCACCCGGGGCCGGCGACCTGCCGCGCGTGCGCGAGGCCGGCTGGGCGGTGCAACGGGTGATCCGGCTGCTCAACGACCTCGGGACGTACGAGAGGGACCTGAAGTGGGGCGACCTGAACGCCCTGCTGCTCGGCGTGACCCGCGAGGAGGTCGACCGGCACGTCTCGCTGCTGGCCGGCCGGAGCCGGAAGCTGATCGGCCCCCTCCACGAGGACCACCCGTACATCGCCGGCTATCTGGAACGTCAAATGGACTTCTGCGCGGGCTTCTACCGGCTCGCCGATTACTGGGGAACGATTTGAGCGTCCACGACTTCGTCTCCGCGCCCGCGCGCGCCTTCACGCTCCACATGGCGAGCCTCGCCGCCACGACGGACACCACGGACACGACAGACACCACGGACACGGACACCACGGACACCACGGACACCGGCACGGTCGACGTGACGGCCGAGGCCCGCGCGCTGCTGGCCGGGCTGGCGGCGCGGCCGTGGGGCAACGCCTCCCCCTCGGTGTACGAGACCGGGCGGCTGGTCTCCCTGGCTCCCTGGCTCGCCGGGCACGACGAGCGGCTCGCGTACCTCGTGGCGACCCAGCGGCCGGGCGGCGGCTGGGGCGCGCACAGCGACTACGCGCTGGTCCCGACCCTGAGCGCGACCGAGTCGCTGCTGGCCGAGCTGGCGCGGGGCACCCGCGATCCCACCCCCGCGGCCGAGGCAGCGGGGAAGGGCCTGCACGCGCTGTTCCGCTGGTCACGCCGGGACTACGGCTCCCCGCTTCCCGACATGCCCGCGATCGAGCTGGTCGTCCCCTCGCTGATCAGGTCGATCAACCGGCACCTGGACGACCTCCGGGACGCACCGGTGGACGGGCTGCGCACGTGGGCGGGAGCGCCCCCTCTGCCCCTGCCCGCCGGTGTGGACGGGGCCAGGCTGGAGATGATCCGGTCGCGCCTGCGGTCGGGCGCCCCGCTTCCCGAGAAGCTGCTGCACGCCCTTGAGGTCGCGGGCGACGCGGGGTTCCAGGCCCCCGGCGTCCGCCCCACGGCGGCCGGCACCGTCGGAGCGTCCCCGGCGGCCACCGCCGCGTGGCTCGGCGAGCTCGGAGCGCGGGAACCGGGCCACCCCGCGCGGGCGCACCTGGAGTCCGCGGCGGAGCAGCACGGCGGGCCGGTGTCGTGCGCCGTGCCCATCACCGCGTTCGAGCGCGGCTGGGTGCTGAGCTGGCTCGTACGCGCCGGGATCCCCGTCACCGTCCCTGAGGATCTGGTGGAGAGCCTGGGCGCGGGGCTCGGCCCCGGCGGCTTGTCCGCGGGCCCGGGGCTGCCCGCGGACGCGGACACCACCTCGGTCGCGCTGTACGCGCTCGCGTTGCTCGGCGCGCCACGCGAGCCCGACAGCCTGCTGGGCTACCACACAGGCACGCATTTCTGCACCTGGCAGGGCGAGCAGGGCTTCTCGACCACGGTCAACGCCCACGTGCTGGACGCCTTAGGCCAGTACGTGCGCGCCCGTCCGGGCGCGCGGGCGCGGTACGGCGAGCCGATGGACCGGCTCGCGGGCTGGCTGCGCGGGCGGCAGAACCCCGACGGGAGCTGGCCGGACCGCTGGCACGTCTCGCCCTACTATGCGACGGTCTGCTGCGCGCTGGCGCTCGACGAGTTCGGCGGCCCGGCCGCCAGGGATTCCGTACGCCGGGCGGTGCGCTGGGTGCTGTCGACGCAGCGCGCGGACGGGTCCTGGGGCCTGTGGCGCGGTACCGCGGAGGAGACCGCGTACGCGATGCAATCTCTGTTGCTGACCCAGACGACGCACGACGAGCCGGCGCATGGCAAGATCATCACGCAGGGCTACGCCTACCTCCTGCGGTCGGCCGGGCGGTCCGATGATCCACCGATGTGGATAGACAAGGATCTGTATTTTCCCGGGGCGATCGTGCGGGCGGCGATCCTCGGGGCGATGCACCTCGCGCAGCGACAGGGCCGTTAGGGAACAAATGTGAGGAAAGGTCATGAATTCCGACCGAACCAGACATGACTACAAAATTGACAGAGGCTTGTCGTCAAGGCATTTCGTACCCATGCTAGGGTTTCTCCGATGTGACGCGACAAACCGCCGCACTATCCCACAATGCACCGTTAAGTAACGCGCAGTTGCCTAACAGTCGCTAATCGCGGTTAACCGTGATGTGGGCTTCCTGATTTTCGCCAGGGATGGAGATATGCGCTTCCACAACTCGCGTATCCGGACCAAGGTCACGGCCCTGCTGGTGTCCCTTGTCGCCCTGTGGGGGTTCGCGGCATGGGTGACGCTCCAGGAGGGGTTGAACGTCCTTTGGGTCACCACGCTGTCCTCAGGCGTTTCCGGGCCCAGCGAACCGCTGCTACTTGAGTTGCAGCGGGAGCGCAAACTCACCGTCCTATTTCTTGGCGACGTCGGTTCAGGTACCGAGCAGCGCACCGGCTTGGATGCTCAGCGGGCCCGGACCGAGGCCGCGAGCTTGAGATTCCAGCGACTGGCCACCGGAAGCGACGTACGAAGGGCGGCGAGCGACACTCTGAACCGGCGCATCGCCGAAACGGTCGCCAAACTGCAGGCGCTGCGCGCCGGCCGCAAGACGGTCGACGCGCGCCAGATCGACCGCGGCCGTGCCGCCACGGCGTACACCGATGTCATCCAGTCGTTCTACCCGATGTACGACTCGATGGCCGCGCTGGACGACAAGGAGTTCGCCAGAGACACCCGCACCTTTATCGAGTTCTCCCGAGCACGCGAGCTCCTCGCCCAGGAGGACGCATTCGCGGCCGGCACTCTCGGCACAGGACGCTTCCTCGCAACCGACCGAGCACAGTTCGGTCTTATCGTGGGCGCCCAGCGATTCGTCATGTCCGAGGCCCTGGAGAAATTGCCGTCCGCGGAGCGTAAGTCCTTCGAGCAGCTCATGAGCAGCGAGCAGTTTCGCCGCCTGCGCACCCTGGAGGACCGGCTCGTCCACAGCGGGCGGACGGATCTGGCGGCCGTCGACGCGGAGCAGTGGAAGTCGGCGGCCGACTTCGTCTTGAACCGGCTTCAGACCCTGGTAGTGGTCGAAGGAGGCCAGTGGCTCGTCCAGCGTGCCACGCCCATCGCCGTCGGCGTCGTCGCACGGCTGGCGCTCGCCGGTGGCCTCGGCCTGCTGGCGGTCATCGCGTCCATCGTCCTGTCCATCACCACCGCCCGAGCCCTCGTACGGCGGCTGGAGGAGCTGCGGACCGCCGCCCTTGAGCTCGCCGCCCGGCGGCTGCCCGGCGTGGTCGAGCGCCTCGGCCGGGGCGACGACGTGGACGTGGCCGCGGAGGCACCGCCGCTCGCGGTCGGCAACGACGCGATCGGGCAGGTGGGCCAGGCCTTCAACACCGTGCAGGAGACGGCCATCCGGGTCGCGGTCGAGCAGGCCGAGCTGCGGCGCAGCTACCGGGGCATCCTGCTCAGCCTGGCGCGGCGCACCCAGTCGCTCGTGCACAGGCAGCTCACCATCCTCGACGCCATGGAGCGCCGGGAGACCGAGCCGGGCGAGCTGGCCGACCTGTTCCGCGTCGACCACCTGGCCACCCGGATGCGGCGCAACGCCGAGAACCTCATCGTCCTGTCCGGCGCCTCCCCCGGCCGCGCCTGGCGCAGGTCGGTGCCCATGGTCGACGTCGTACGGGGCGCGCTCGCCGAGGTCGAGGACTACACCCAGGTGACGCTGATGCCCATGGGTGAGGCCGAGCTGGCCGGGCGCGCCATCGGCGACGTCATCCACCTACTCGCCGAGCTCATCGAGAACGCGGTCTCCTTCTCCCCGCCGTACGCCTCGGTCCACGTCAGCGGCCAGGAGGTGGCCAAGGGCTACGTCGTCGAGATCGAGGACCGCGGCCTCGGCATGACCCCGGAAGACCTGGCCTCGGCCAACGACCGGATCGCGGACCCGCCCGAGTTCAAGCTGACCGGCACGCCCCGGCTCGGCCTGTACGTGGTCAGCCGCCTGGCCTCGCGCCACCAGATCCAGGTCACGCTCAAGGCGTCCCCCTACGGCGGCACGACCGTCATCGTCCTGATACCCCGCGAGTTGATCAACGGCGAGGTCGACACCGACATGGATCTCGGTACCGATTCCGACGCGCTGCCCGGCAGGCAGCTTCTCCCCGGCACGGCACAGGAGCGGCAGGGCAGGCACCGCACGACCGGGGAGTTCCCCGTGCAGGCCGGCGGCCCCGGTGGGGCCGGCCCGTTCCTGCTGACGGCGGTCCCGAGGTGGGAGGACGACGAGCGGAGCGAGCCCGCGCCGGCCGTTCCCGGGCAGGGTGAGGCCGCGCCTGAGCGCGAGCCGTCCTCGCCGCCGCGGTCTCCTTCGGCCGACCAGGCCTGGGCCGACCAGGAGGCCTCCGCGCAGCAGGGGGCGTCCCTGTTCGAGCAGGCCTCCGCCGCCGAGCCCGAGGACTACACGCCCTCCGGCCTGCCTCGCCGCGTCGCCCAGGCGCACCTGGCGCCCGAGCTGCGCCGCGAGCCGCCCCCCGCCCCCAGCGCCAGGGCGGAGGACGACGACGAACTCTCCCCCGAGGATCTCCGGCGGCTGATGGGCTCCTTCCAGAGCGGCACCGAACGCGGACGGTCCGAGGCGGCGAGGCTGCCACGCCGCCTCGACCCCGACCCGGATCCGGGTGACGAGCCGATGCGCTACCAGTAGTGGTTTGGATCTTCGCCTGGCAGGTAGGCCGTGAAGATCGATCAGACGACGCAGTGAACAGTGTGAGCCGGTAAAAGAGGACAGCGAGTGATGCAAAGGACCAGTTCCCCCGCCGATCTGACCTGGTTGCTGGACGACCTGGTCTCGCGGGTGAGGGAAGCCGAGCACGGGATCGTCCTGTCCACCGACGGCCTGCTCCTCGCCACGTCGCGAGGTCTCGGCAAGGCAGACGCCGAGCACCTGTCGGCCGTGGCGGCGGGGATCCAGAGCCTCGCCCAGGGGGCCAGCGAGCGGTTCGGCGGCGGAGCCGTACGCCAGACCATCATCGCGCTGAAATCGGCGTACCTGGTGGTGACGGTGGCGGGCGAGGGCGCGTGCCTGGCGGTCCTGTGCGCCCACGACGCCGACGTGGGCCTGGTCGCCTACGAGATGGCCATGCTGGTTACCCGGGTCGGACAGTACCTCACCTCGCCCGCACGCTCGGAGAACCCTTCACCAAGGAATGAGGGCGCCCTATGACGAGCCTCTCCGACGACCCCGCTGACGAACAGTGGCTCGACGACGAGGCCGGACGCATCGTCCGCCCGTACGTGATGACGCGCGGGCGCACGCAGCCGAGCCGAGGTCAGATCGACCTGATCACCCTCGTGGTGACCATCAACCCGGCGATCGCGGCGGAGCCCGGCATCGGGCCCGAGCACCACACCATCGTCAGGCTCTGCGACCGGCCGCTTTCGGTCGCCGAGATCGCCGCGCACCTGGACCTGCCGGCCGGCACCGTCCGAGTGCTGCTCGGCGACCTCGTCGACCGGGGCTTCGTCGCCATCCAGGAGCCCGTGCGCGAGATGGACGTTCTCGATCTGGAAACCTACAAGGCGGTGCTCAATGGACTCCGGACGCTCTAACCGCGACGTCGGACGGGTGAAGCTGCCCACCGCGATCAAGATCCTGATCGCGGGCGGGTTCGGGGCCGGCAAGACGACCATGGTCGGCTCGGTGTCGGAGACCCGGCCGCTGCGCACCGAGGAGCTGCTGACCGACCGGGGCGTCGGCGTGGACGACCTGTCGGGCGTGGAGGCCAAGAAGACGACCACGGTCGCGATGGACTTCGGCCGCATCTCGATCGGCGACGCCCACGTGCTCTACCTGTTCGGCACCCCGGGCCAGGAGCGGTTCTGGTTCGTCTGGGACGAGCTGGCGCTGGGCGCGATGGGCGCCGTGGTGATCGCCGACACCCGCCGTCTGGCCGACTGCTTCCCGTCGGTCGACTACTTCGAGCGGCGCGGCACGCCGTTCGTCGTCGCGGTGAACTGCTTCGAGGGCGCCAAGCGCTACGACCTCGAGGAGATCCGGATGGCGCTGGACCTGGGCCCGAACATCCCTGTCGTGCTGTGCGACGCGCGGCAGAAGGATTCGAGCAAGAAGGTGCTGGTCGCCCTGGTCGAGCACGCCATGGAGGCCCGCGCCGCCAAGCCCCTCTCCACCCAGGCCCCCGCCACCCGCTGATCTCAGCGCATCGCCTCCGCCAGCCACCCCCCGAGCTCGCGCACCCCCAGCTCACCCCGCCGCACCGAGTCGAGCACGTCCACGGCACCCGCCGGATCGACCTTCGGCATGAGCACGCCGTTGACGCTCAGGTATCGCATGGCCACTATCCAGGCGAAGGTCCGATTGCGCTCGTCCAGTGCCTCGACTCTCAGCAAACTGTGAAGGAGAGCGGCCGACTTCGCCGCGATGGTCGGGTAGACGTCGTCACCCACCACGGTTCCGGAGTGGCGTGCCTCCGCGGCGATCAGGGCTCCATAGTCGACGACGCGGGGATCACCGGGCATCCCCTCCGCCAGAAGCAGATGGTAATCGGACGGTCACGATCGCGCACCGCATTACTTGAGGCTTTACCGCATCCACGCGAGTGGTCGGCGTTTGCAATAGAAAGCGTGTGCAATTATTGAGGACGACCCCCCAAGTATCTGGCAACCGCCTGGAGGCTCGGGCATGCACATCGACCTGACCGGCCGCACCGCGCTCGTCACCGGATCCACCTCCGGCATCGGCCACGCCATCGCCACCGCGTTCGCACGAGCGGGCGCCCGGGTCGTGGTCAACGGGCGTGACGAGAGGCGCACGGACGAGGCCGCCGCCCGCATCCGCGCGGAGACCGGCAATCCCGAGGTCCACCCGGTCGCCGCCGACGTCGGCACCGAGGAGGGCGCCGAAGCGCTCATCGCCGCCGAGCCGGACGTGGACATCCTGGTCAACAACGCAGGCATCTTCGCCGCGACGCCGGTCTTCGAGATCCCCGACGAGGAGTGGCTGCGCTACTTCGAGGTCAACGTCCTCAGCGGCGTCCGCCTGGCCCGTCACCACACCCCCCGCATGGTGGGGCGCGGCTGGGGGCGGGTGGTGTTCGTCAGCAGCGAGTCCGCGGTCCATCCTTCGACCGAGATGGTGCACTACAGCATGACCAAGACGGCCCAGCTCGCGATCTCGCGAGGCATCGCGCAGGCCGTGCCGGCCACCGGCGTCACGGTGAACTCCGTGCTCCCAGGCCCCACCCTCACTCCGGGCGTGGAGAAGTTCATCGCCGATCGGGTCGGCCCGGGCGTGCCCTTCGAGGAGGCCGAACGACGCTTCATCGCCGAGGAGCGCCCGACCTCGCTCCTCGGACGGCTGGCCCGCCCGGAGGAGGTCGCCGACCTGGTGCTGTACGTCAGCTCCGAGCAGGCGTCCGCGACCACAGGAGCCGCCCTGCGCGTCGACGGCGGTGTCATCCCCACCCTGATTCCCTGAGCGCACGGTTTGCCCCACCCCTGACCGGGGAGAGCATTCCGGGTGCCCGTTCGGTACTAAGAACCACAAAGCGATCAAGTTAGGCGATATACATGTCACCCGTACCCAACGTCACGCTTAACAACGACGTGCGGATCCCGCAGCTCGGTTTCGGAGTCTTCCAGGTGCCCGAGCCGGAGACCGTCGCCGCCGTCACCAGCGCCCTTGAGACCGGCTACCGCAGCATCGACACGGCCGCCATCTACGGCAACGAGAAGGCCGTCGGCACCGCCCTCGCCAAGGCGGGCCTGCCGCGCGAGGAGGTCTTCGTCACCACCAAGCTGTGGAACAGCGCCCAGGGGTACGACTCCACCCTGGCCGCCTTCGACGCCAGCCTCGCGAAGCTCCAGCTCGACCACATCGACCTCTACCTGATCCACTGGCCCACCCCGGCCAAGGACCGCTACCTGGACACCTGGCGCGCCTTCGAGAAGCTGTACGCCGACGGCCGCGTCCGTGCCATCGGCGTGTCCAACTTCCACCCGGCCCACCTGCGGCGGCTGCTGGACGAGACCGAGATCGTGCCCGTTCTCAACCAGATCGAGCTCCACCCCAACCTGCAGCAGGCCGAGCTGCGCGCCTTCCACGCCGAGCACGGCATCGCCACCGAGGCCTGGAGCCCGCTGGCACAGGGAGCGCTGCTCAAGGACCCGGTGATCACCTCCATCGCCGAACGACACGGCAGGACCCCCGCCCAGGTGATCCTCCGCTGGCACCTCCAGCTCGGGAACGTCGTCATCCCGAAGTCGGTCACCCCCTCGCGCATCCGGGAGAACTTCGACGTCTTCGGCTTCACCCTCACCGACGACGACCTCGCGGCCATCGAGCCCCTCGACAACGGCACCCGCACCGGCCCGAACCCCGACACCTTCAACTGACGCACGGGCGGAGGCGGCTTCCGGCCCGGCGCCCCCCGCGGGCCGCTGCCGCGTGGGGGAGGTCACCGCTTGAGAGATTTGGGCCCTTCCCTGGCCGGCGATCCCCAGGAGTGCCTACCCTGGGCCCTTCCCTGGCCGGCGATCCCCAGGAGTGCCTACCCTGGGCCCTTCCCTGGCCGGCGATCCCCAGGTGGACCGGGCCGCGCGGCGGCTGGTGGGGCCTCGCCTTCCGGTTGTGGGTGGGCAATGGTCTGGGTGGGAAGCAACGGGTCACCACGGCACGCGGATCACGGGAGGGCTGTTGACCATGTCACCGGCCGCACATCTCGCCGTACACCCCACCTTCAACTGACGTACGAACGCTCCCACCCACCCCCGGACCCGGCGCCACCCCCAGGCCAGGCGTCTCCCCGCCGGGCCATACCCCCCGTACGTACGCCGTGGCTAGGCTGCGGGTGTGATCGACGAGATTCGCGCGCTGCTGACCCGTCACCTGCCCGGCCGCGAGGTCCGATCCATCACCAAGCTCGGCGAGGGATTGGACAACGTCGCCTACGAGGTCGACCACGAGCCGATCACCCCGGGAAGCCCGGTCGCCGGGGGAAGCCCGGTCGCTGGAGGAAGCCTGATCGCTGGAGGAAGCCTGATCGTCCGGGGAAGCAAGGAGGCCGACCCCGCCGCCCGGGCGGAAGCGATCCGGCGCGAGGCCGAACTACTCGCCGTGGTGGCCCGGTTGTCCCCTCTGCCGGTCCCGGAACCGGTGTTCGCCGACGTGGACGCGGGGTTCCTCGCGTACGTCAAGCTCCCCGGCGTTCCCCTGATCGGCCATCCGGTAGCGGAGCCAGCGCGGCTGGCGGCCCCGCTGGGCGGATTCCTCAGCAGCATGCACCAGGCTCCCGTGGCCGAGATGGAGAAACTGGCCCCGCAGGACTTCTTTCCCCTGGCCTCCTGGAGAGACGACGCCGAACGGGACTACCGGAAGATCGTGCCGCACGTGCCGGCGGCGGCTCGTCCCCTGGTCGAGGACTTCCTCGGCCGCACGCCACCGGCCGAGCCCCCTGCCGTAGCGTTCTGCCACAACGACCTCGGCGGCGAGCACCTGCTGGTGGACGTCCGGGCGAGCACCATCACGGGCGTCATCGACTGGACCGACGCGGCAATCACCGATCCGGCCTGCGACCTCGCGCTGATCTACCGCGACCTCGGCCCGGAGATCTTCGACCTGACGCTGTCCCACTACGACGCCCGTTTCGACGACGCCGACCGCGAGCGCGCCACCTTCTATGCCCGCTGCTCACTCCTGGAGGACCTCGCGTACGGCGTGACCACCGGAGCTTCCCTCTACACGCACTCCGCCCTGGCCCACCTGACCCGGACCTTCAAATAAACCCGCCTTCTACGGTTTGGGAATTGAAGACTTCGCCCTCCCGGCACCCACGCCGCCTACCGGGGTCACCTCTGTCTACTTAGCAGTTGCGCCAGTAGCGTCAGGAGCGCGAATCCCAGGATGACCGCCACTCCCGGATATAGCTCAGCCAACCGCGTACCGGGCACGATCGCGACGGTGACGACCGCGAGGCCGAAGGCGCCGCCGACCTGCAGTGAGCTGGTGAGCAGCCCGGCGGCGACTCCTTGCTCGTGGTCGGCCACCCCGCTGGTGCCGGCGACCATCAGGGCCGAGATGCTGAGCGCGAAACCGAGACCCCACAACAGCGACGCGGGCAGCAGTACCGTCCAAAGGTCCGGCTCAGGGCCGATACGCAGCATCAACAGGTAACTCGGAACGAATGACACGAGCCCGACCAGCAGCACCTTGGTCACGCCGAACCTGTTCATCAGGGCCCCGAGTTTGGGCCCGATGACGACCACCATGAGTCCCGCGGGCAGCAGCACCAACGCCATCTGCCACGGCCGCCAACCGTGCAGGTTCTGCAAGTACAAGGCGAGCAGGAACTGAAAACCCATGGCGCCGCCGTACAGAAGGGCAGCACTGACGTTGGCGGCCACCAAGCTCCGGTTGCGGAATATGCCCAGTCGAATCAGCGGTTCCCTCACCGTGCGCTCGATCACAATGAAAGCAGCGAGCAACAGTCCGGACAGGGCGAATCCGCCTATCGTCCGCAGCGACGTCCATCCGGAATCCGCTGCGGAGGACACAGTGAAGACGAGCAGCAACATCCCGGCGAGCAGGGTCACGGCGCCGCCGAGGTCGAGTCGCGCCCGTTCGGTGCGCGGCGGGTCGGGCGGCAGGAAGCGCAATGCGCCCACCAGGATCAGCAGGGCGATCGGGATCGGCAGCAGGAAGGTGGCCCGCCAGTTCAGCGCCGCGAGCAGGCCACCTATCAGCAGCCCGGAGGAGTATCCCGACGCCTCGAAGACGTTGAAGATTCCGAACGCCTTGTTCCGTTGCGGGCCTTCGGGAAAGGTCGTGGTCAGCACCGACATGGCCGCCGGCGCGGTGAAAGCCGCGGCCATGCCCTTGATGAAGCGCGAGACGATCAGCAGGACCGCGTCATCGGCGAGTGTGCCGAGTAGTGACACAAGCGCGAACACGGCCATCGCGAACACCAGCACCCGCCGCCGGCCGAACAGGTCAGCGCATCGTCCGCCCAGCAAGAGGAAACTGCCGAACGCCAGGATGTAGGCGCCCGCCAACCACTGCGCCGCGGCTGCGCTCATCCCGAACTCATGCTGGATTTCCGGAATCGCCACAGTGATCATCGAGATGTCAAGCCCATCGAGCAGGATCACCCCGCTACAGATGAGGAGCGCGACCCACAACCGCGCCGACCAACGCAGGGGATCATCCTTCTGGACCGCGGGTGCCGCCAAGGAGTCGGCTTCTGGTCGCTCTTGCGCGAAATGTTTGCTCACGGCGCGACGTTAAGGCTTCACATCGATTGGAAGGTCAACCCCAGATAGGGCGGGTCACATGCTGATCGGAGAGTTGTCCCGGCGTACCGGGGTCAGTCCGCGGTTGCTGCGGTACTACGAGGCGCAGGGATTGCTCGACATCCGGCGTGATCCGAACGGTTACCGCGTCTACGACGAGGACTCGTTGATCACCGTGCGGAAGGTTCGCGCCTTGCTGAACGCGGGCCTGTCCACCGAGGTGATCCGTGTGGTGCTGCCGTGCACCCGGGGTGACCAGCCGGAGTTCGACTGGTGCGCGGACCTGCGGGCCATCATGGACCGGGAGTTGGCGGCCATGGACGAACGCATCGACGGCCTCCAACGGAGCCGCGGCACCCTCGCCGGCTACCTGGCGCAGCCCTGAGCCCTCACACGGGCGAACGCGCCACTCATCTACCGTCGGGATGTCCCAGCGACAACCTCTGTGAGGAAGCGCGTCCACTCACGCGGGGGGAAGATCAACGCCGGACCGTGGGGGTTCTTGCTGTCACGAACAGCGACCACTCCAGACAGATTAGTCGCCACTTCAACGCATTGACCCCCGCTGTCCCCGGAGCGAGACGACTTCCGCCACCGTGCACTGCTCAGGTCAAAGCTCTTCACGTCCATTGCCCCATCGCCTCCTTGATCATTTTATTGGAGAGGTGTTCGGGATATGCCGATGCCCGTATGGTGTCATAACGCAACCAAACATGCGCTACCGCATCACGATCTGTCGTGACGTTGCCCTCGACCGATGACTCAACGTTTATGACGTCAGGCTCTCCTCCAGGAAGCTGAGCAATCATGAAGGCACTCATCATGCCTGTCATACATTCGGCGGCGACGATCTGAATGGTCACCTTAGGATGTTGCGAAATCTCCAAAAGGTAACCGAGTTGTTCGCGCATGGTCGTTGAGTCACCAACCGTACGCCGCAGCACGTACTCGTCGACGAGCGCCCACACCATAGGCGGAGATTCCCCACCAAGGATGGTCTTGCGTCGCATGCGGCTGTGTAGTCGCTCTTCAACCTCCTCCGGAGTGATACCTGGCGCCCCTCCGAAGACGTATCGCGCGTATGCCTCCGTCTGGAGCAGGCCGGGTACCAGAAGGGGATCCCACGTACGGAGGACCGTGGCGCGGGGCTCGATCTCCTCCAGCCAGCGGGCGAACCAGGCCGGTCCCGGGGTCTGGAGCATGAACTGGTAGAGGCGGTCGAAGTGGCCGTCTATCCCGAAGATCTGATCGCACTGCTGCACGAACTCGGGCGATGGTGGGCGTTCGCCGCGCTCGATTTTTCCAATCATGTCCGGACTATAAGTGGTTCGTTCGCTGAGTTGCGGCTGGGAAAGTCCGATCTTCTTACGGCAACGACGCAACTCGCTGCCGAAGAACGCACGCGGGCTCATATTCGGATCGAGATTGCGCTCACGCCCCACGAGACCCTCCCGAATCAGCGGAACCAGGTTATTGCGAAGTCTGGCACGCGTACGCAGACACCGGTCACGATAATTCGGACCTGATCCGGACAGCGATCTGTCGCCACACCGTCATTACTTTCCGCCATGAGAACTAACGGTGGGTAGGCATTCTGGGAGCGCGGCCGACTGGCGGGTGGATGCGTTCGCAAGCCATCCGGGCCGCTGTCACATCGGACGCGACCGGAGCTCGGGGGGCCTTCGGCGACCAAGGAGGCGATCATGCCCACAGGACGGCATGCCGAGAGACGTACCGGCCGGCAGATGGTGCGGCGGCGGGACTGGGATCCGGAGGCGCGGGCGGCGGCGAGGGAGCTGGACGCCGGCGAGCCGAGGTGGACGATCTTCTACGGGCTCTGGAGCCGCCGGTACTACGCCATCGCGCACTGGCACGCGCGCAAGCCGCTGATCCTGGACGCTCGGCTGCTCGCCGAACTGCGGGAAATGATGCGTGAGGCCGAGCTGCCAGACCTCACCAGTGAAGGCCGCTTCGTTGCTGTTTGACGACAAATCACGCCCGCAACCCATCCCCATGAACAGCCCAAACCTGGACAGAGTAGGGTCTTCCGGGTCATATATGGCGCAGGCAAGGAAGAGAATGATCGGCACCCCGGACGGTTATCGCGCCGTGCGTTGGGACATCCCCAGGGACCCCATGATCCTCCGAGACGTCCGGAGCATGGTCCGGCAGACCCTCGTCAAGTGGCAGCTCGCCGGATCGAGTGATCTCGCCGATGACATCGTGCTGGCCACGACCGAGGTGCTGAGCAATGCCGTCCTGTACGGGCTGCCGCCGATCCAGCTGACGCTCCGGGTGACGGGGGAAACCCTGTCCGCCGAGGTGACCGACCGTGGGGCGGGACGGCCGGAGCGAAGCCCCGAGGACGACGATGCCGAGCACGGCCGGGGTCTGACCATCGTCGAGGCCCTCAGCGACGAGTGGGGCATCCTTCCCGACCGGTCCGGCACCGGCAAGACCGTCTGGTTCCGCAAGAAGTGCCACCATCCGGCCGAAGAACCACCCGAAGGCGACCAGCCGGCAGAGACCCCCACCGCCCACAGCGCCGACCCCCACCGCTGAACACCCCACCGACGCGGCGCCGGGAAAAGCCCACGTGAGCGGCAGGAAAGCGCCCCCGAGCGCAGGCCCCTGGTTGGGCGGAGGGGCCAGGGGTCATTCCGGCCAGGGGGAGGTTTGGATTACTTCTACGAAGTCGATGTGTTCGAAGCCGGGGACGAAGTGTTCGAGGACGTCGGCGTTGACCGTGCCGAAGGTGGTGTCGGGGCGGTCCTTGAAGCCGTCGGTGAAGGCGGCGAGGATCTGGCGCTTGAAGTCGGGGCGCGGGTGGGCGGCCGTGACCGCCGCGATGTCCTCCGGGGCCAGTCTGTCGTAGCCGATGCCGAGGACGTCGGTCTCGACGCCGGCCGTCACGAGCGCGATCTCCGGTTCGAGCCGGTACGGCACCTCCGGGGTGGTGTGCAGCGCGATGGCCTCCCACACCTTGCGGATGTCCTCCTCCGGGAAACCGTGCGAGGCAAGGAAGCGGCGCGCCTCGTCGGCGCCGTCCATCTCGAACCGCTGGTCAGTGCGCCGGTAGGTCTCGGTCAGCCCGAGGTCGTGGAACATCGCGCCGATGTAGAGCAGTTCCGGGTCGGCTTCGAGTCCGAGCAGCCGTCCTTGCAGCGTCCCGAACAGGTAGACCCGGCGCGAGTGGTCGTACAGCAGCGGGGGCGTCGCGTCCCGGACGAGCTGGGTGGCCTCGTCGGCGAGCGCCGAGTCCGGAATGGTGACGCCCGCGATCGTCTCGCTCATCTCAGTGGTCTCCTCGCAGGTCAGGCATGGGCTGCGTGTCCTTGGCGAGTCCACTTCCCGCAACCGCTCATGAAGGAGTGAGTGCCCCGTCCCGGGGCCATGCTGTCTCCAGAAACGGACAAGACCCTCTGAGGTGAGGCCAACGCGCTCGTAGTCAACGGTCAGCCGGTGCGGCTCCGCGCCCCTGTCGCTGATCGCCCAGGCCATGCCGCCCCGGTCACCGGCCCCCCTTGTAGGCGCAGGTGCCGCCGCGCACCCGGTACGCGCGGACTTCCCCGGAGCGGGACCGGCGACCTACTCTGTAGCAAGCGCTTGGTCGCACAACTGGAAGCCACAGAGGAGACCGCAGTGAAGAGGCCGTTCCGGTTCGCCGCCGTCATCCGCGAGGCCGAGACCGCCAAGTCCTGGGCGGACAAGGCCCGGCGCCTGGAGGACTCCGGTTTCGACGTGCTGCTCGTCCCCGACCACCTGGTCGGCCCGAGGTTCGCCCCCGTCGCCGCGATGACGGCCGCCGCCTGCGCGACCACCCGCCTCCGCGTCGGCACGCTGGTGTTCGCCAACGACTTCCGGCACCCCGCCGTGCTCGCCAAGGAGACCGCGACTATCGACGTGCTCTCCGAGGGCCGCCTGGAGGTCGGCCTCGGCACCGGCTGGATGGCGGCCGACTACACCGCCGCAGGGCTCACCCTCGACCCGCCCGGCGTGCGGATCGACCGGCTCGCCGAGGGAATGGCCGTGCTCAAGGGCCTCTGGGCCGACGGGCCGTTCACCTTCGAGGGCGAGCACTACCGGATCACCGGCCTCGACCAGCGGCCCAAGCCCGTGCAGCGGCCCCACCCCAAGATCGTGCTCGGTGGCGGCGGGCCGCGCGTGCTGAGGCTCGCGGCGCGGGAGGCCGACGTGATCAACCTGACCATGCGGGTACGCGCCGACGGCGGAGGCCCCGACCGCTCCGACGCGGGCCTGGACGCGTTCCTCAAGAAGATCGACATCGTCCGTACGGCAGCGGGAGAGCGGTACGACGCGATCGAGCTCGGCACCAGCGTCCTGCAGGTCGGCGTCCGCAAGCAGGAGGCCGCGTGGAGCGCCGCCGACTCCAGCCGGCAGGACGAGACCCCCCAGGTGCTGCTGGGCTCGCACGACGAGATCGTGGAGAAGCTCCGCCGCTGGCGCGACGAGCACGACCTCTCGTACTTCGTCCTGCACAACGAGCCCGACCTGGACGCCTTCACCCCGATCGTCGAGGAGCTCGCCGGACGGTAGATGATTGTGCGATATGGACGAGCTCATTCTTCTGCGCCACGGAGAGACCGAGTGGAGCCGCGACGGCCGGCACACCGGGCGCACCGATCTCCCGCTCACGCCCAAGGGTGAGGAGCAGGCCCGCGCGCTCGCGCCCGCGCTGAAGGACAAGAGCTTCTCGCTCGTCCTCGTCAGCCCCGCGCTCCGGGCCCGGAGTACGGCGGAGCTCGCCGGGATAACCGAGTACGAGCTCGACGCGAACCTCTGGGAGTGGGACTACGGAGGTTACGAGGGCATCACCACGCCCGACATCAGGAAGCGGCGTCCCGGCTGGTACCTGTGGCGCGACGGCGTGATCCCCGGCGACGCCGAGCATCCGGGCGAGACCATCGAGCAGGTCGCCGAGCGCGCCGACAAGGTGATCGCCCGGGTTCTGCGGGCCGAGGGCACCGTCGTGCTGGTCTCGCACGGGCACTTCCTGCGCGTCCTCACCGCCCGCTGGCTCGGCCTGCCCCCGCAGGACGGCCGCTGCTTCAAGCTCGACACCGGCACCATCTCCGTACTGGGCTTCGAGCATGAGGAGCACGCCGTCGCGCGCTGGAACGCGCCCGTCTCCGAGCCGCCCATCTAGGGCGGCGGACCGAAGCCCCAAGGATGGAGAACCGCCGCCCCGGGCGGCTTCAGGGGGCGAGGCGGGAGCCGGGGAAGGGCGCGAGCAGCGTCTCACGCCAGGGTCCGTCCAGGAACTCCCGCGCCCGCTTCCGCCAGTCGAGCAGCCGCCCGTCGGCCGCCACCTCGTCGTCCAGGCCGAGCGCGGCGTCCCTGGCCCGCTGGGTGGCCAGGTGGTCGTCCAGGGACATGCCCCAGATCGTGACGACCTCGGTGTCGCAGAACAGCACCTCGTACAGGCCGACGAGCCGGTGGCCGTGGTCGGCGAGGACGGGGGCCCGCTCGTCCTTCACTGCGGCGAGGTAGTCGAGGGCCGCTCCCGGCCGCACCTGGGCGCTCTCGAACAGGTAGAACGGCGCCGCGTACCCCTCGGCGAGCAGGTCCGCGACGGCGGGGCTGCCGCCGGCGGCGCCGAGGGGGCGTGAGAAGGCCGAGAACCGCAGGTCGTCGATGTCGGACAGGAAAAGCCTGTCGTCGACGCCGTCGTAGATGTTCATCATCTGGCGCCAGCCGCCGTCCCAGCCGCCGTGACAGTCCCACAGCGTGACGGCCTTGAACTGTTGGTGTCCGGTGATGCCCACCGCGTAGAAGGCCCCGACGAGGTCGATCTCCCGCGAACGGATGGACAGGCCCTTGGTCAGCTCGGGGCGGTCGAGCCGCTCGTCCTCCTTCTTGTACCTGGTCAGCCAGGTGAGGTACTCAAGCGGCTTGCGTGAGTTCATCGGCCGGAAGTCGACCTCTTCGATCAGATAGATCCCACGGCGCATCGAGACCTCCCCTAACCAAGCTAACGCTTGGTCGAAGACTAGCCTCGGCGCGGCAGCCGTACAAGAAGCCGTGAACGCACAGGACGATCAACGGAGGAACCGGAAGAGCAGACCTGCCGCCGGACCGGTCTCGCCAGGCCGGCCGGGCCGCGGCCGCCGGAGACCGGTCAGCCGGCGACGGCCTGAGGCTGGGGGCCTCGGCCGGTCAGCCATTCGAGGACCCTGTGGTGACCCCGGCGGGCGTCCTCGAAGTGACCCCAGCGCCAGTATCTCGGCTGGTCCCTGACTCCCGTCACCCATGTGCGGTAGGACACGGGACGGGCGCCGTCCTCCTCGGTGGAGGCCGCGGACGCGACGCCGTACGTACGGATCACGACGCGGCCCCCTGGTGCGAACAGCACGTCGTCGGCTACGGGATAGAGAGTCATCTGGTCCAGCATCACGGCCCCCACGAGAATCTCAGGAAGTGGACGGACCAAGTCTGCCGGATCGATGAACGACCCCGGTTACGCGATCAGCGCTCTCCGGTTAACCGGACTCGCGATATGTGAACAGGATGTTACGCGACCAGATTGTCGAACTCGCCGTCCTTGACGCCGAGCACGAGCGCCCGGATCTCGTCTCGGGTGTAGATGAGGGCTGGACCGTCCGGGAAGCGCGAGTTCCGGACGGCGACGCCCCCGTCGGGGAGTTTGGCAAGCTCGACGCAGTTACCCTGCGAGTTGCTGTGAACACTCTTTCGCCACGCGACGCCGGTTAGGCTC
Organism: Sphaerisporangium viridialbum; assembly: GCF_049674955.1. GTDB lineage: Bacteria > Actinomycetota > Actinomycetes > Streptosporangiales > Streptosporangiaceae > Sphaerisporangium > Sphaerisporangium viridialbum. Next base: position 7,186,687 of record NZ_CP187232.1, read on the forward strand.
GTGGCCGGCATTCCGTTATACGGCTGGTTCATCTAGGTCTCTCTAAGTATGTCGCCGAGTATCTCGGCAGTGCCCCCGGGAGTTGTGCTCTCGATGCACAGCTGTTCCATGGCGGTGAGGTACGGATCGATGTCCTCACGTTTGTCCAGGTACAGGGCACCCCACAGCTGCTCGACGTAGACCACGTCCGACAGGTCGGACTCTGGAAAACGCAGGATGGTGAACGCTCCACCCTCGGCCGCATGCATGCCGAACTGGAACGGCATCACCTGCAATGTGATGGTCGGCAGGCTCGCGACCGCCATCAGGTGCTGCAGCTGCTCATACATGATCTCCTTGCCGCCGATGGGCCGCCTCAGCGCGGCCTCGTCGATGACAGCCCAGAGTTTCGGTCCGTCCTCACGGGTGAGACGTTCCTGCCGCTGCATGCGCAGATGCACACGACGCTCGATCTCCTCGTCCGCGACGTCCGGGTACCCGAGCCTGATTACCGTCCGGGCGTACGCGGCGGTCTGCAGGAGACCTGGTACGAACTGCACCTCGTAGGTGCGGATCACCGAGGCCGCCTCTTCCAGCCCGACGTACGTCGAGAACCATGTGGGAAGCAGGTCGCTGTATTTGTGCCACCATCCGGGAGTATTGGCCTCACGGACCATCTCGAGCAGCCCACGGCGGTCGGCGTCGTCGTTGACGCCGTAGAGCGTGAGCAGGTCCTCGACATCACGTGTCTTGAACCCGACCCGTCCGAGCTCCATCCGGCTGATCTTGGACTCCGAGGCGCGGATGTGGAATCCCGCGACCTCACGGGTTAGCCCGCGTTCCTCACGCAGCCTGCGTAGGCTGGCGCCCAACATGATGCGCCGAACCGTTGAGCCGGAACCAGGCGGGTCGATGGACACGTGCTTTCCTCCGGTTGTGGACTGGTTCACAGTCTGTCAAAGATCGCGCGTGAGGGCCCCCTTCGGTCTTACTCCCTTGGCCAACCGTAGCGGTTGCACGGGTCTTCTGCACGTGCATTCGCTCTTGCACCTGCACAGGAGTTTGCACCAAGATGATCTCGTGCACTCCACGGACCTGACACGTGGGCAAACCCAGTGGTCGGCCAACGATTGGTGGCCTCCCGCCGGCTGGTGGCCCAACCCAGCGCGCGACCTCACGCCCCCTGGAGCCGGCACGTCCAGTGCCACCTTCGTGCTTCCCCCACGGGCCGAATCCGTACATTCGGCCCGCAGCTTCGCCGCCGGATGCCTCCTCGGCTGGAGCATGGGCGACATCGTGGAGGACATGGAGCTGATCGTGTCCGAGCTCGCCACCAACGCGCTCCGCCACGGCCTGGTGCTCGACTCCCGGAACCTCCGGCGAAGCGGCCGCGAGCCCATCCGCATGTCGATGATCCGCAGGGACTCCCTCGTGACCTGCGTCTTCGCCGACCCCGGCTCGGCGGCGCCCGTGCTGCGCCACCCCTCGCCGCTGGAGCCCGGCGGCATGGGGCTGCACATCGTGGAGTCGATGAGCGTGCGATGGGGCTGGAACCCCCTGCTCCCGTGCGGCAAGGTCGTCTGGGCCGTGCTAAAGAGCTGACCTCTCCGGCGAGGGAGACCCCGGAGAGTGACCACCTGGTGAGGATGCCGTCACATCACCGAAGTCGCCAAGCTTTTCCGCGTTGGATGCCATACTCAAACAAATCGAACAGCTCGGCCGCGCCGTCGAAGGATCCTCGGCGGGCGCGCCGGGCGGTTCGCGGAACACATACACATGACAAGCCGACTCACCTACAGCGGCAACGGCGCCGCGACGCCCGTGACGCGGCAGGCGGCCCTCCCCGGCCTGCCCGACGAGCTCGTCACGGATCCCCTGACGTGCCCTCCGGCCTCCCGACCTCCTGCGGGGTCAACTCGCAGCTGACTGGCCCCCAGAGCGCGCCCTGCTCGTACAGATCCGCGGAGAAGATGTTGATCTCGGGACTCATTGATTCCGGTTCTATTCTGCTACGTCGATCCCGCCGGGCGGGTGCTCTGCATTACGGTGGCTTCTTGGTGACTCCCGCGAGACCTTCGAGAGACTGTGATGGATGATCACCTGCTCGACTGGTTGACGACCCTTGATGAAGAGCGGCTCTCCCGCGTCCTGGCCAACCGCCCGGACGCGATCGCCGCACCCTGGCCGCGCCGCCTCGACACGCTCGCACGGCGCCTGAGCGACAACTTCGCCGTCATGGAGGTCATGCGCGGGCTGCCCCTGCCCCCGCTGGAGATCCTGCAGGCGTCCCTGGTCATCGGCGAGCGCGCCACCGGTGACGAGCTCGCGCGCTTCCTCGGGGTGACCAGGGCCGAGGTCATGCCCTGGCTGGACGGCCTGTTCGACCACGCCCTCGCCTGGCCGGGGCCGGACGGCCGCCTCCACCTGGCCGAGGCCGTCGCCCGCTGGTGGACCGCCCCGTGCGGGCTCGGCGACCCCCTCGTCACCTACCTCGACTCCTGGACCCTGAACGCCGAGGGCCTGCGCCGCATGAGCCGCGCCCTCGGGCTGCCCGCCCAGGGCGGCAGGCGCCAGCTCATGACCCGCGTCACGGCGGTGCTCGGCGACGCCGACCGGCTGGCCGCCGTGCTGGCAGGCGCGCCCGACGGCACGGTGAGCCTGCTCGACGAGTTCGCGTGGGACGGGCCGGTGCGCGGGGTCGACGGCAACCGCTTCGTCTCCCCCGGCTCCCCCGAGAAGTGGGCGGCGGACCGCGGGCTGCTCTACCGCACCCAGTGGGACATCGCCGAGATGCCCCGCGAGGTCGCGCTCGCGCTGCGCGGCCCCGACTACCATCCTCCCTTCACCCCCGAGCCGCCCCAGCTCGGCACGGTGCCCGCCGACCCCGAGGCCGTCGACCACGCGCTGTGCCTGGCCGCGCCGCACGCCGTCGACCGGGCGGCCGCCCTGCTGGAGAACACCGACAAGGTCCCGCTCCCCCTGCTCAAGGGTGGCGGCGTCGGGGTCCGCGAGGTGCGCCGGGTCATCAAGGAGACCGGCTGCACCGAGGAGGAGACCCGGCTGCTGCTGGAGGTCTGCGCCGTGGCGCGGCTGCTCGCCTGGGACGAGACGGCGGGCGGCCTGATCCCGACCAAGCGGTTCGACGCCTGGCGGCTGGAGGACGCCCCCGCGCGGCTGCGGGTGCTGCTCGCCGCGTGGTGGCGCATGGAGCGCTCGTCGCTGCGCCGCACCGCCGGCAGGTATCCGACGGTGCTCAGCGACGACCCGGCCGGGGAGACCGTGGCGCGCATCCGCTGGGCCGTGCTCGCCACGCTGGCCGCCCTGCCCCCGGACACGGCGTTCGCGAGCCTGCCCGAGCTCGTGCAGGCCGTGCACTGGCGGGCACCGCTGCTCGACGGGGAGCTCCTGGCGGAGTGCTGCCCCGCCATCCTCGCGGAGGCTCGCCTGCTCGGCCTCGTCACCTCCGACACGCTGACCGCTCTCGGGCGGGCGCTGGCGGCCCTCGGCTCGGCCGTGGCCGGTGACGAGCAGGACGAGACGGTGCCCGAGATCGAGCGCGATCCCGGCCTGGTGGAGTCCTCGGTGCACGCGCTCGCGGGCGCGCAGCGCACCGCGCTGTTCGGGGCCGACCTGACGGCCGTCGTGACCGGGCCTCCCGCCGCCGAGCTGTCGGGCCTGCTCGACCGCGCGGCCGAGCGCGAGTCGCAGGGCGCCGCGTCGGTGTGGCGGTTCACCGCCGCCAGCGTGCGCCGGGCCCTGGACGCGGGCTACTCCGCCGACTCGCTGCTGGAGGAGCTCCGTACGGCGGGCACCCTCCCGCAACCGCTGACGTACCTCGTCAAGGACGTGGCGCGGCGGTACGGCGAGGTCACGGTCACCACGGTCGGCTGCATCATCCAGGGCTCCGACCCCGGGCTGCTGGCCGAGATCGCCGCGCACCGCCGCCTGGCCAAGCTCGGGCTGCGGCTGCTCGCGCCCACCGTGCTCGCCGGCTCCGCTCCGGCCGACCGCACGCTCGCCGCGCTGCGCGACGCCGGGTACGCCCCGGTGCCCGTGGACGACACCGGGGAGATCACGATCAGGCGCGAGCCGCAGGGCGGGCGGCTGATCCTGCTGCCCGGCGGCCGGGTGGCCGAGCTGGAGGAGCCGCAGGCCCCCGTCGCCGAGCCGCCTCCCGACCCCCGCGAGCACGCCAGGCGCCTGATGGAGACCCGTGAGCAGGAGCGCCACACCGGGCAGACCTGGGCGGTGATCGGGCGCATGGCGACCCGCCTGCCCACGGCGCAGCAGTCCCTGCTGGGGTTCGTCGTCGACCGGGGGGTGCGCGCGCTGATCACGCTGTCCGACGGGCTCACCGCGACGATCAGCCACGGCGAGCTGCGGCGCGGCGTGCTCGACGCCTGGTGCGAGGAGGCGGGCGACTACCTGGAGTTCCCCCTGGCAGAGATCTCCTCGGTGACGAGCGGCTAGCGTCACCGCCCAAGCCGATGGCGCCGACGGTCACCACGACAGGACCCGCGTCCGGGTGAAGGGCCCCGGACCGCTCGCCCGTCTCTAGGGGATGAGCGTGAGCGTGTTCACCGCGTCCTTCCGTACGGCCGCCTCGGTCTGGCGCATCGGGGTCGAAGCCCCGTCCGCCCAGATGGGCGCCTGGTCGTCGTAGTTCGCGTGGAAGGCGTGCCCGGAGGCGCCGGTCAGGTTGGCCCAGCGTGAGCGGTCGAGGTCGGCGAGGTCCACGACCATCCGCATCGACGGCACCCAGTTGACCTCGTAGCCCTCGGTGGCGTCCCAGCCGGTGGCGTCGACCGCGTCCTTGCCCCCGGCCAGCTTCAGCGGGCCCCGGTTGAACAGCCACTCGATCGGGCCGATGCCGGAGGTCCCGAAGGTCTCGTTGGTCAGTTCCAGGGTGTGCAGGTCGCCCCAGTGCCAGTCCGCGGGCAGATCCCCCAGCGCGGCCCTGAGCTCCTTGGTGGCGTCGGTCATCGCCGCGCGGAGCACGTCGTCGCGGTTCTCCACCCTGTCCTTGGTGCTGACGTCGTCCCACCACGGGTCGGTGGGCTTGTCGAGGAGCGAGCGCACCACCTCGTACCAGCGGTCGCCGCCGCCCGCGCGGCCGCCTTCCGGCAGCTCGTCGTCGAAGGCGCGTTCGAGCAGGTGGCTCCAGACGGCGTTGAAGTAGGCGGCCCCGGAGGAGTCACGGCTCTGGGTGAAGTCCCATGCCGAGAGCAGGTCCTTGATCTCGCCGCCGCCGTCGAGGGGGATGCCCGCCCGCAGCAGGTACGGCACGAGCACGGGCGCCAGCGTGTTGGACGAGTCCATCTGGATGTCCCGCATCGTGTCGGCCGAGACCTTGCCCTTGGCCGTCGCCTCCTTGATCCGGTCCACGATGCGCTGGGAGCGGTAGCCGTAGGACCAGTCGGAGGTCAGGAACCGTCTGTAGGACGGGCCGATGGCCGCGTTGTTGGCGGTGGCGATGAACCCCTCCGGCGGGTTGTACGCCATGGGCAGCTCTTCGAAGGGGATGAACCCGGTCCACTCCTCGTCGCCGGTCCATCCCTTCGCCGGCCACTGGCCGTCGCCCTTGGACCTGACGGGGATCCGGCCGGGAGCCTGGTAGCCGATGTTGCCGTCTACATCCGCATAAATCATGTTCTGGGCGGGGGCCTCGAAGTACGACGCCGCCTTCCTGAACTGGTCGAAGTTCGAGGCCGTGTCCAGCAGGAGCAGGGCGTCGGCCGTACGGCCCGGGTCGAGCGCGGTCCAGCGGAGGGCGACCTCCACGTCGTGCCCGCCGGCCGCGAGCCTGCCGGTCTCCCCCGCCTGCTTCCCCGCACCCGGCTCCCCGGCGTTTCCGGCCGCGCCGGGCAGCGCGTCCCCGGCACTGGCGAGCACGCCGGAGATGATCGGCCCGTGCCGGGTCGACCGCACGGTCAGCTTCTCGGACGGCCGTCCGGCGACCTTGATCTCCTCGGTGCGGGTCTCCATGGGCAGCCACTCGCCCTTGGCCTCGTAGGTCTCCCCCTTGGTGCGCTCAAGGTAGAGGTCGGTGACGTCGGGGCCGAGGTTGGTGAAGCCCCAGGCGACCCGGTCGTTGTGCCCGATCACGACGCCGGGGAGACCGGAGAAGGTGTAGCCGACGACGTCGTAGGGGCACGCGGCGGACTTCACCCGGCAGTGCAGCCCGGCCTGGTACCAGATGGACGGAATGCGCGGCCCGAGATGCGGGTCGTTGGCCAGCAGGGGCTTGCCCGTGTCGGTGTGCGCGCCGCCCACGACCCAGGAGTTCGAGCCGATCCCCGCGTGGTCCGCCCCGGCCGTGCCGAGCAGGGAGGGCACGGCCCGCAGCGTCCGCGACACCTCCGCGAGGGCCCGCGACGACACCGTGGCCCGCGTCTCCCCCTCGGAGGCCTTCGCCGCGGCCTTGGGATCGAACCCGCCGTCCCGTACGGCTCCCGCCGTGACGATCGGCTGGTGCCTGTCGAACGGGTAGGCCGGGAACAGCTCCTTGACCCGGTCCACGGGCACCGCGGAGGCGTCGATGGCGCGCTCCAGCTCGTCGTCCATGTTGGAGCGCAGGTCCCAGGCCATCGCCTTGAGCCATGCCAGCGAGTCGGCGGGGGTCCACGGCTCCGGTGTGTAGGAGCCGTTGGTCAGCTTGAGCACGGCGTATTCGAGGCTCCGGTCGGCGAAACCCTGGTGCTGCCCCATCCAGGCGTTGACGCCCGCCGCGTACTCGTCCAGGGCCTCGCGCGTGCCGGGGCCGAGCAGGCCGACCTCCTTCTCCGCCGTCCGCCGCCAGCCGAGCGTGCGCACCACCTTGTCCACGTCGAGCGTGGACGTGCCGAACAGCTCCGACAGGCGGCCCGCGGTGGTCTTGCGGCGGAAGTCCATCTCCCAGAACCGGTCCTGGGCGTGGACGTAGCCCTGTGCCCTGAACAGGTCCTTCGGGTCGTCCGCGTAGATCTGCGGGATGCCGTGGCGGTCACGCAGGACGGTCACCTTCGCGCTCAGGCCGGGGAGCCGGAGCTCGCCGTCGAGCTGCGGGAAGGACCTTCGTACCGTCCAGACGCCCACCCCGGCGAGGACGAGCGCCAGCACCAGGACGGCGGTGAGGATGCGTGCCCCCCATCGAAGCGGACGGGAGAACCGAGCAAAGGGAGCAATCCTCAAGATTCACGGACCTTTCACGACATGTGCGCATCACAGTATCGACCCTGCGCTATGTGCGATTGATTACCGAGTGGCCGCTGTTTGACAACCGTCCAAGGCCCCGCCGCTGCGACAATCACGGCATGATCCACGAATCCACCCCCAGACGGCGGTGGTGGTGGGTGACCGCCCTGGTGTGGCTACTGGTCGCCCCGTTCGCCGTGTGGACGGTGCTGCGTCTCGCCGGATGGGACGTCGGCCTGTACTGGATCCAGCTCATCGCCTTCACCCCGCTGGTCGCCGCCGCCTCGCCCGTCGCGCCCCTGGCCGCCCTGCTCCTGCGCCGGTGGCCGGCGGCGGTGGCGGGCGCGCTCGTGACGGCGGTGCTCGCGGCGTGCGTGCTGCCGAGGGCGCTCCCGGAGGCCAACCCTCCAGACGGCGGCCGCGAGCTGCGGGTCATGTCCACCAACATGGCGGTCGGCGCGGCGTCCGCCGGGGAGATCGTCGGCCTGGCGCGGCGGCTGAATCCGGACGTGCTGATGGTCCAGGAGCTCACACCCGCCGCCGTTGAGGTCCTGAAGAAAGCGGGGCTGGAGAAGCTGCTGCCGAACCGGTCGGGCTCCCCGGCCGGTGGACCCTGGGGGTCCGGTATCTACGCGCGGTTCCCGCTCCGCGCGCCGTCCGTCATCGCCTACGGGAACTTCCGGCAGGCCGAGGCCGTGGTTCGAGTGCCCGGGGGTCCGGAGGTGTACGTGGCGTCGGTGCATCCGTGCGCGCCGCGCTTCGACTACAAGGTGTGGTGCTGGGCCAAGGGCATCCAGGCGCTCCCCGCCGCCGAGCCGCGCGGGGTCGTACGCGTGCTGGCCGGCGACTTCAACGCCACGCTCGACCACGGGGTGCTGAGGCGGCTACTCGGGACGGGCTATCGCGACGCCGCCGACGTCACCGGCCAGGGCCTGTCGCCGACCTGGCCCGCGAAGGGATGGAAGCCGATCCCGGGGGTGACGCTGGACCACGTGCTCGCCGACCCGCGCGTCGGGGTCCGCGCGTACAGCACCCACCTGGTGCCGCTGACCGACCACCGCACGATCTTCGCGCGACTGGTGCTTCCCCGGGGCTGAGCGCTCTGGTCAGTCGTCCAGGCCTGGCATGGAGTCCAGGTGGCGCTCCAGGGCGTCGAGGCGGCTCGCCCACATGCGGCGGTACGGCTCCAGCCACTCGTGCACCTCGGCGAGCGGCTCGGGGCGGAGCTCGTAGACGCGCCGCTGGGCGTCAGGGCGCATCCGGACGAGACCCGCCTCGCGGAGCACCTTGAGATGCTTGGAGGTGCCGGGCTGGGTCAGCCCGAGCTCCTCGACCAGCTCGCCCACGGCCCTCGGCCGCTCGAGCAGCAGGTCGAGGATGCGGCGGCGGTGGGGTTCGGCCAGCACGGTGAAGGCGGTAGCCATGGAACGATGATAACTCCCATGGCATATAGCCACAAGGAAATAGACGCGCACCGTCGCGGCGGTGGGAGACCGGCCTCGCCGACGGCCGGCGGTCGGCCTCAGGTGGCCAGAGGGCGACCTGGGGTGGTCAGAGAGCGGCCTCGGGCGGCAGGGGGCGGCTGAGGTGGTCAGGGGGCGGCCTGAGGTGGTCAGGGGGCGGCCTTGCGGGCGACTCCGCCGACCAGCCAGGCCTTCTCCGGACGGTGGACGTTCAGGGGGTTGTCCGGGCGCCACTGCCGTATGTAGACCAGCCCGGGATCGACCAGCTCCATGCCTTCGAAGAAGCCCGCGACCTGGGCGCGCGTGCGGCCGGCGCCCTCCGTGCGGCCGAGCACCCGATGGTAGACGTCCACGATCGGCCCCGCCGCCTCGGGGCGGGAGTCGAAGACCGCGTGAATGACGACCAGGTGGCTGCCGACCGGCATCAGGTCGCGCAGCTCCGCCACGCGCTTGAAGGGGTCGTCCACGTCGGGGATGAACTGCAGCGCGCTGATGACCACGACGGCGAAGGGCCGATCGACGTCGATCACCCGCCGCAGGCCGGGGTCCGCGAGCAGCTCGGCGGGGTGGAGGATGTCGCCCTCGACGACACCGGTGCGCTCGTCGGTGGCGAGCAGCGCCCGCGAGTGCGAGAGCACGACCGGATCGGTGGACACGTACACCACCCGCGCGTCGGGCGTCAGCGACTGGGCGACCTGGTGGGTGTTCTGCTGGCCGGGGATCCCGGCTCCGACGTTGACGAACTGCGTGACGCCCTGCTCCACGAGATAGTGGATCACCCGGCCTTGGAAGGCCTGGCTCTCCCTCGCCATGGTGCGGATCTCGGGGGCCACGGCCAGGATCTGCTCGGCCGCCTCGCGGTCGGCGGCGAAGTTGTCCTTGCCGTCGAGGAAGTAATTGGCGATGCGGGCGTAGTTCGGGGCGCTGGTGTCCAGACCCGCCGGTGCCCGCCTGGTCTCGTCAGTCACGCTTCAACCCCTCAGCCGCGCGCGGGATCACGGGCGATGTAACGGCCGAGGTATGGCGATAAACCATCAAGACCACCACAAACACCCGAATCCATCGCAGGCAACCAACATATCCATATTACGGTCTTACGACCCGGCAACTCTCCGGATGATAGATAACTTTCTTACCGAAAATCGGGGCATAGCGGACAAAACCCATAAATCGGGTCGCATTCGGGCCGTCAGGAGAGCTTCAAAGAGGTGAACCGGGTCTCGAAGCCCTCGCCCATGGGAGCCGCGCACATGATGCCCGCCAGGGCCGGGACCGACGGCGGGAAGTAGGCGAGGCGCAGCATGGTGAGGGGCTCCGCGCCGTCGAGCCCGTACTTCACGATCACGGTGTCGCCCTCGCGCGCCAGCTCCAGGCTCACCGACTCGACCGGGCCGGAGACCGGCAGGATGGACCAGTCGGAGAAGTCCCTGGTCACCACCGCGCTGATGTTGATCTTCCCGTCGACGTACTCGACGCCCGCCTTGATCCAGTTCTTCTCGTCCACGCGGAGCATGGCGCCCGCCTGGTCGTACTGCTCGGCGTAGGACGCCCGGAAGGTCGTGGTCACGCGCACGTCGCCGGGCACGACCTTGCCGAACATGTGGGCGGTGTCGTAGGTGTACCCGTAATGGGTGACCCGCCAGGCGTCGGTGCGCGCGTCGGCGGTGACCCGGAGATCATCACCCGCCGACCACTTCGCGGGCTCGTTGACCCACTGCCATTCGCTGAAGTCCTCGGTCATCATGCCTCCTCGCGGCCACCCTACAGATCATGTCAATGGGAGCGCTCCCAGCTCACGGGACCGGACGAAGGCGCGTCACCGCGCACCCCGCGGCCGAATAAGCTGCGAAGGTGGCTGACCCGAAATTCGAGATCCAGATGCTCCATGATCGCGTCATGGTCAAGGTCGAGCCGGAGTCCGAGGAGCGCCGCAGCTCGGCGGGCATCGTCATCCCGGCCACCGTCACCCTGGCGAACCGGCTGGTGTGGGGCGAGGTGTGCGGCGTCGGCGCCAACGCCCGGCTGGTCAAGGTGGGCGACAAGGTGCTGTTCAACTCCGAGGACCAATACGAGGTCGAGGTCCACGGCCAGGTCTACCTCGTCATGCGCGAGCGCGACCTGCACGCCCTGGCCACCCCGCAGTCCGAGCAGGGCACCGGCCTGTACCTCTGACGGCTTCCGCGCCGCCCCTCCGCCCGCGCCGTGATCGCCGGGTAGCGTGGCCGTTGCCGAGGGGAAGGACCGGAGGGGCCGATGCCGGACATCACGCCGTTGCTCCATGGAGACCCGCACGAGGCCGGCGGATACCGGCTGGAGGGACGCCTCGGCGCGGGCGGGCAGGGTGTCGTGTACCTCGGGCGCAAGGCCGGGGGCGAGCCGGTCGCGGTCAAGCTGCTCCGCGCCGGTCTGACGGCCGACGACGAGACCCGCCACCGCTTCGCCCGCGAGATCGCCGCCGCGCGCCGGGTCGCGCCGTTCTGCGTGGCCCAGGTGCTCGACGCCGACCCGGACGCCGCCCAGCCCTACATCGTCACCGAGTACGTCCCGGGGCCCTCGCTGGAACGGGCCGGGGTCCGCTCCGGCCCCGACCTGCATCGCCTGGCGGTCGCGACCGCCACGGCGCTCGCCGCGGTGCACGAGGCCGGCATCGTCCACCGCGACTTCAAGCCGGCGAACGTCCTGCTCGGCCCGGACGGTCCCCGGGTGATCGACTTCGGCATCGCGCGGGCGCTTGAGGGCTCGGCGACGCTCAGCAGCCGCATCGTCGGCACCCCCGCGTACATGGCGCCCGAGCAGCTCGCGGGGGCGGCGATCGGCCCGGCCGCCGACGTGTTCGCCTGGGGCGGCGTGATCGTGTACGCGGCGGTCGGGCGCCCGCCGTTCGGGGAGGACGCCCTGCCCGCGGTGATGAACCGCATCCTCACCGCGCCGCCCGACCTCGGGCCGCTCACCGAGCCTCTGCGGTCGATCGTGGCCGACGCGCTCGCCAAGGACCCTGCCGCCCGGCCCACGATGATCGACATCCACCTCCGCCTGCTCGGCCGGGTCGTCCCCGTCGCCGGACCGCCCCCGGCCCTCGCTCCCCTGACACCGGCACCCGCGGCGACGGCACCCGTGGCGCCTCGCCCGCGCCGGCGAGGGGTGCTGCTCGGCGTGAGCCTTGCGGTGCTGGCGGCCGGGGTCACGGCGGCGGTGCTCGTACCTGCCGTCGGCGGGAACGCCAGGGGCGTCACCGTCACGACCACCGGCCCCTCGGCGCCGTCCGGCACGCCGCCCCCGGTCCCCTCCCCCACCGCGACGCCCGCCGCCGCGACTCCCGACGGATCGACCGCGACGCCGCCCGGGCCCACCGGGTCGGCCACGACGTCGCCTGCTCCCACTGAGCCGGGCGCCACTCCCCGGGCTTCGAGCGGGGCCGCCGCCTTCCCCGCGGGGTTCGCGGGAGTGTGGCGCGGCCGGGTGAAGTACGACCCCGGAGCCACCGACTCCCTCGTCCTGACGGTCAGGGACGGCGCCACGACGGTCACCGAGGCGTTCCTCGAATACCGCTGCACGGGCACCTCGAAGCTCGTGCGGGTCAACGGGGACACCGCGACGCTCAAGCGGGTGAGCATGCGCGGCAACTGCGTGCGCAACGGCACGATCACCCTCACCCTCGGCGCGGACGGCAGGCTGGAGTTCGCGTACTCGGGCCACGGGGAGAACGAAGCGAGCCGCGAGGTGTACTTCACCATGTACGCCAAGCTGAAGCGGGACTCCTAGGACCTCGGCCCCGGGAGTCCCGCCCGTTTCTATTCAGCCCAGCGGGTTGAGGCAGTTGATCCGCCCGTGTGCGGACGAGGGGTCCAGCTCGTTGAGCACCATCTTCTGGACCACGGGGTCGACGATCACGCCCACGTGGGCGCTGAGGTCGAACGGGCACGCGTCCTGGAGCAGCAGGTTCCGCACCCCCGCTCCGCGGAGGTACGCCGAGGTGTACGGGGTGACCACCTCGTCGTACCTGGTGGTGATCACCGAGTAGTCCACGCCCGGCACCGTGTCGCCGCCGGAGTTGAGGTTCGCCAGGAAGGCCGAGCCGGCGATCTGCTGGCCGCAGGCGGGGCAGGCGTCGGTGACGGGGCCGGTGAGACCGAGCAGGTTGCCGAGCGCGACCAGGCCGCTGAGACCGGTGCCGTGGTTGGAGGGCACGATGCCGACCAGCCTGCGCACCTTGGCAGCGCCGCCGAGGAACTTCAGGTAGAAACGCGGCATCATGCCGCCCTGGGAGTGGCCGACGATGTCCACCTCGGGCGTCTGGGTCGCCGCGAGCACCCGGTCGACGAAGGCCGAGAGCTGGTCGGCCGAGCGGGCGATGTCCCCGGTGCCCTGGATGAGGGCGTCCTGCGTGCCTCCGTAGTTGAGCGCGAAGACGCAGTAGCCGTTCCTCTTGAGCACGGGCGCGATCTTCAGCCAGTTCAGGGCCATGTTCTCGAAGGTCCCGTGGACGAGCACCACCGGACGCGGATGGGCTGCCGAGGGCCTGCACGTCCAGTCGTTCGCCCCCGCCGGGGAGGTCTCCGCGTGCGCGGTGCCGGTGAACGCCGAGGAGAGCAGCACTGCCCCGACCAATGCCGAGACGACGACTCGCAAACGCATGACTTTCCTGCCTTCCAGCCATTAACAGCCTGTTTCGGCTGAATGCCAGAAAAGTTAAGCGAGTCGCGAGTGAATAACATTGTCCCGGGCAATGAAAGGTACCCGGCGCCGTATCACGTGAATGACAAAACAGCATGTCAGGCATGCCGAAGAGAACTCACCTACATATCCGTGCAGCCCTTTCAGCGCTGTACGGACCGCGCGGCCAGAGCCCTGGCGCGGAGTGCTATTTCCAGCTCGAAACGGTCGTTCGGCGCCTTGAGCTGGTCGCTGAACAGTTCCGTCGCCTGCCGGAGCCGGTAACGCACCGTCTGCGGATGGATGTGCAGCCGTGACGCCACCTCGTTGGCGTTGTAGCCGCTCTGCAGCCACGCCAGCAGCGTCTCGGCGATGCGGTCGCGCTGTGCGGGGCGCAGCTCGCGCAGCGGCGCCAGCCTCACGCGCCTCATCACCCTGATCAGCGCCTCATCCCTGAAGATGATGAGTGTGGACAGGTGGTCGGCGCAGCGGACGACCTGGTCACACGCCAGCACCCCCCGGCGGGCCAGCGCGAGCGCCTCGCGCGCCAGGCGCAGCGAGTGCGCCGCCTCGTTCACCGGCACCGGCGGGCCGAGGACGACGTACCAGTCCCTCAGCGCGACGTCGAGGATCCTCGTGCGGCCGGGGCCCTCGGGGTCGGGCACGACGAGGCAAGGGTCGGACCGGTCGAGATCGGACAGGACGTCCGGCGGGAGGGCGGGCCTGGCGCCGGCGCCCGGCGACCGGGCGGCCATCGCGACCCCCGCGGCGGTCCTCGGCACCGCCCACCGCACCGCCCTGGCCAGGTCCTCCACGGCCCGGGGGTCGGCGGGCGGGTCGGACACCAGCAGGTCGAGCAGGCGACGGCGGCGCAGCTCCAGCTCACCCGCAACCTTGACCTGCGCCTCGGCGTACCCCTCGGCCGCGGCGGCGGCGATCTCGTCCAGGTACACGAGGATCACCTCGCCCACCTCGCACAGACGCTGCCGTGAGAGGTTCAGCCTCTCGGACTCCAGGGCGAGCCGCCGCCAGGCCACCCGGGCGCAGATGCGCAGCGCCGCCTGGAGCGAGTCGAGCGGGCGGCCCTCGTTGGCCTCGCCCTTGCCGATCGCGCGGTAGACCTCCAGCAGCCTGCCCCTGCCGGCGCCGTTCTCGGCCGCCCGGTCGAGGAATTGCTTGAGCGCCTCCTCCACCGCCCGCCGCACGGCCCTGACGTACTTCTCGTCGCCCGGCCTTGAGTACTCGGGCACGCTCGCCTGGATGTCGCCGATCATCTCCTCGGTGAGATCGGCGAGGTGGGCCCGGATGACGTCCGCGAACTCGCGGGGCACAGAGGACGGCGCGGGTGCCGCGACGGCGCTCACACGCGTCCCTGGATGGCGCTCACCTGATGCACCTCTTGTCCGGTGAGGATCTCTGATGCCGGACGTTACTCCGAAGACGCGAGGTTATTTATGCTTTCCCTCACATTTCTCGGACAGTTGACGCGCACTCAGGTGACAAAGCGTCACCCGGCTCACCAAGGGAATCGCGGCTCACACCGGGCCGGAACCGCCGTTCGGTCACGTCACGAACTGGCGGGCCTCTTCGATGAGGTCGATGCCGAGGCTGACCCTGATCATGAACCACACGATCACGGCGGCGGCGGCCAGCGTCACGGCCCCCACCAGGATGCGCACGGGCCACCCCTGGCGTTTGAGCCACTCGGTCCAGCTCGACAGGGTCCTCTTGCCGAACTCCAGCAGCCGGTGGGCCCACACGAACTCGGTCGCGAGCACGGCGAGGCCGGCGAACACGATCAGCCACCCGGGGCCGGGCAGCGGCACCAGGATCAGGCCGCCGATCACCAGCGCGGCCCCCACCACGCCGATGACGACCTTCAGCGTCAGGCGGCCCGTGCGCGTCGCGCGCACCCCTTCGAGCCAGCCCTTGAAACCTTCGGCGTTCGAGCCCTCGGAGGCGCCGCCGCGCCTGTCGTCGGTCACGGCCACTAGTGCACCCCCCGGTCGGACCCCCATGTCCTTGTCCACAATAGGTGGGCCCGTCCATGCTCACCTCCTACCGGGGGCAGAACTCGCCGTACGCCTCCAGGCGGAGGCCGTCCGGCGTGTCGACGGCTCCCACCTGCGGGTTTTCGGACGGTCATCCGCCCGCGCCGGTCCTGGCCGATGACTCGCGCAGTTCGGATGAGTCGGCACGGCGGGAAAGGTTGGGTCTTCTCAACGGTCATATGGCGGGTTATCAAAAGCCGTAGAGGTCGTGTGATTCCAGACACTCCATCCTCAACCACTCTCGCCGGGACACCGGCGTCGCGGTCACGTGTGCCAGTCCAAGCCCCGAACGGATGGAGGACGACATGAGTCGGTTACGAAGAGTGATCCTACGGATGCTCTGCATCACGGCCGTGCTCGCAGGCGGGCTCACCTCGGTGAGCACCAGCGCGCAGGCGGCCGTGCCCAATCGCTGGGGATTCGCGTACGTCAACACCACCTCAGGTGTCCCGGACCCGAACCACCAGGCGGGAAGCTGGCCGCCGGGGCCCACCGTCACGGTCACCCCCGGCGGCGCCGGCCAGACGTTCGTGAGGTTCCCGTCGATCGGCATCCCGAGCGGCGGCATCGTGCACGTCACGGCAGTGTCCCAGACCGCCACGTGGTGCCAGGTCCAGAAGTGGTTCCAGTCCGGGCCCGACGAGATCGTGGCGGTGCAGTGCTACAAGTACGGCGGAGGCGCGGTCTTCACGCCGTACACCATCGTCTTCTCCGAGAGCACCGGGCCCGTACCGCTTCCCCAGGCGTTCGCCTACGTGAACTGGAACGGCGCCGCCATCGCCTCGTCGTTCAACTCGGCCCTCGCCCCGAACCTCGTCACGCCGACCGGCGTCGGCGTGTGGACCGTCGACCTGCAGGGCATCGGCTCCACGGGACAGACGGGCAACATCCAGGTCACGGCCGTCGACGCGAGCGTGCCGGCCCGCTGCAAGATCGGCGCCTGGTCGCCGTACACGGGCGGGCAGAAGATCCAGGTGCGGTGCCACAACGCGACGAACGTCCCGCTCAACACCGGGTGGAACCTCACCTACCACCGCGAGCGGGCGATCACCGGGGCGGCGATCCCGCCGAAGAACTTCGCCTACACCTACGACAACGTCCCCGCCAACCCCGGGCCGTACGTGCCGGTGCCGGCGGCGATCAACTACAACTCGCAGGGTTCCTTCAACGACATCCAGACCGCCGGAGTCGGCTTCCGCCTCGTGACCTTCCACAAGGTCGGCGTGCTCCAGGACGACGTGCAGGTCACGGCCTTCGGGCCCGGGCCGGAGTACTGCAACCTGCTCACCCTGTGGAACACCTCGGGCAGCGAGGCGTTCGTGCGCGACATCGTCTGCTACAACGCCGTCACCCCGGTGAACCACCCGTCGATGTCCACCTACGTCTCCGCGTTCTGACCCGCGTCCCTCCGCCCGTCCCGGCGGGCAGGTGACGGGCCCGGTGCCTGGATGGCACCGGGCCCGTCTGCCGGATCGCGGGAAACCGCCTCGGCTAGCTCGCCGTGCAGGTGACCGTCGCGGGGACGGTGTTGGCGGTGGTCCAGGTGCCGCTGAAGCCGAACGACGTCGAGGCGCCGGCCGCGAGGGCCCCGTTGTAGCTCACGTTCTTCACCGTGACGTCCGCCCCGGTCTGGGTCAGCGTGCCGTTCCAGATCTGGGTGATGGTCTGACCGTTGGCGAAGGTCCACTTCACCGTCCAGCCGGTGATCGCCGAGGTGCCGGCGTTCTTGACCGCGACGTCGCCCTGGAAGCCGCCCTGCCAGGAGTTGGTGATGCTGTAGGTGGCCGTGCAGCCGCCGCCGGTCCCGCCGCCGCTGGTGGTGGTGAACGTGACGGGGTTGGAGGCCGCGGAGCTGTTGCCCGCCGCGTCCCGCGCCACCACATAGAACGTGTACGACGTACTCGCCGACAGGCCGGTCAGCGCGAACGAGGTCGAGGTCGCCGTGCCCACCTTGACGTCGGTGGCACCCGCCACCCGGTACACGTCGTACCCGGTCACCCCGACGTTGTCCGTCGAAGCCGTCCACGACAGCGACGCCCCCGACGACGTGATCGACCCCGCCACCGGCGTGCCCGGCTTCGACGGCGCCGTGGTGTCCGTGCCGCCGCCGCTGCTGGTGGTGAACGTGACGGGGTTGGAGGCCGCGGAGCTGTTGCCCGCCGCGTCCCGCGCCACCACATAGAACGTGTACGACGTACTCGCCGACAACCCGGTCAGCGCGAACGACGTGGAGGCCGCCGTGCCCACCAGCACATCGGTGGCACCCGCCTTCCGGTACACGTCGTACCCGGTCACCCCGACGTTGTCCGTTGAGGCCGTCCACGACAGCGACGCGCCCGACGAGGTGATCGACCCCGCCGTAGGCGTGCCCGGCTTGGACGGCGCCGTGGTGTCGGGCGTGCCGCCACCGCCGTTGCGGTCGCCATAGATGATGCCCCGGCCATTGGTGCCGATGTAGACCCGGCCGTAGATCCGCGGGTCGCCGGTCAGCGCCTCGCCGAAGTTGCCGTACTGGTGCTGGTCGTCGTTGATCCGGACCCAGGTGGCCCCGGCGTCGTCGGAGCGGAACACCCCGCGCACCCCGTCGATCTTGGCGACCGTGTAGAGCGCCTGGTACGTCTTGCCCGGCGCGGCCTTGCCGAAGCCGATGTTGTCGGCCTGGGCGACGTTGGCCAGCTTGGTGAAGGAGGCGCCGGAGTTGGTGGAGTGCCACAGGCCGTAGGTGCCGGTGGAGACGCCCCCCGCCAGCCAGATGTCGCCCTCGGTGCCCGGCAGGGCCTTGAAGTGCACGTTCCCGGTCGTCGGGAGCCCGGTGGCGGCGGTCTTGGCGAAGGTCGCGCCGCCGTCGGTGCTGACGTAGAAGTTGCCGGCCGAGAACGCGTAGAACTTGTTCTTGTTGACCCGGTCGGACTCGATCACGGAGTTCGCCGGCACGCCGGACGACTGGGACCAGCTGTTGCCGTACCCGACCGAGTAGACGACCTGGAGGCCGGAGTCGCCCGGCGCCCAGACGAACCTGCTGCCGTCGGCGTTCGCGGCGACCGTCCCGCCGCTGTTGACGCCGCCGGGCTCGGTGCCCTGGAACCAGTTCGCGCCGCCGTCGGTGGAGAACGCCACGTGGCTGTCATTGGGCCGGTCGGAGTCGGTGAAGTTGCCCGCCCTGACCATCACGCTCGGGTTGGCCTCGGCGTAGTCGAGGCTGGTGGTGCTGGTGAACACCGGCTGGGTGAACATCATGGCCGGGACCTTCGTCAGGTCGTTGTGCCGGAACCCGCCGATGTCACCGAGCCCGCTGACCAGCGGCGCGCCGGTCGGCGGGCTGATCAGGTCGAGGACGGCGGTCTCCTCAAGACCGGCGACCATGGGCTTGATGGTGAACTGCGCGCCCGCGGTGTCCCACTTGGTGAGGTCGGTGGTGCCGTAGAGCGTGGCGCCGGTGCCGTACATCATGCGGTCGGAGTTGAACGGGTCGATCTCCATCGACTCGGTCATCCAGCCCAGCTTGGGAGTGACCTCGGGCGGCGAGGGGTTGGCCCCGAAGGTCAGCCAGGGGGACGCCGTGATGTCCATCTTGTAGCGGAACGAGCGGTTGGGGTAGCTGGTGAAGTCCCACACCCGGGTCCAGGTGGCTCCCGAGTCGGTGCTGCGGAAGAAGATGACGTCCGGCCACCACGACATCTGCGTCGCGACCATGAGCGTGCCCGGGTGCTGGCGGTCGACGGTCAGGCCGCTGTAGCCGAAGTAGTCGTCCGCGCTGCTGGAGGGGATCGGGCTGATCTGGGTCCAGGCGCCGGTCGCGGTGGCGTACCGCCACACGTCGCCCTTGCCACCGTCGTACGGGCCGCCGGTGTCGCTGGTGGCGATGTAGAGATAGCCGTTGGTGGTGTCGAGTACGCCCTTGTGCGCGATGTACCCCGTCGGCTGCCCGGCGACCCGCTCCCAGGTGGTGCCGCCGTTGGTGGTGCGGTAGACCGTGTTGGCCTTGTCCGCCACCCCGACGTAGACGGTCTGCGTCGCGTTACCGGCGGTGCCGGTGCGCTTGTCGAACGTCACCCACACGACGCCCTGGTTGTCGCCGTTGTAGGCGTCGCCCGGGGTGGCCACGTAGTTGCCGGCGTTGGGGAAGTTCGTGACCTTCGCCCAGGTGACGCCGGAGTCGGTGCTGCGCCAGAGGCCGTTCCCGCTGGGCGCCCCGAAGTACAGGACGCTGTTCTTGTTGGGGTCGATCGCCAGCCGCTCGCCCATGCCCCGGCCCGGCATGTTGCCGCCGAGCTTGAACGGCAGGGGCGAGGTCTGCCAGGTGGCCCCCTTGTCGCCGGAGCGCAGGATCGCCCCGTTGTTCGGGTCCCAGGAGTTGGTGTACATCCCGGCCGCCACGTAGACCTTGTTCGGGTCCACGGAGTCGGTGGCGAGGCTCACCACACCGTTGAGGCCCCAGTTGTCGTACCCCACCCAGTCGAGCATCGGGGTCCAGGTCTGGGTGGCCTGGTTCCACCGGTAGGCGCCGCCGATGTCGGTGCGGGCGTAGATGAGGTCCTTCTGGGTCTGGTTGAAGATGATCCCCGGCACGAACCCGCCGCCGGCGATCTGAACGTTCTTGTAGGTGTACGGGTCCGACGCGGCGGCCGCCACCGGCGGCGCCTTCACGCCCGCGAGGAAGGACGCGGCCAGCGCCATCGCGAGCATGCTGAGGAGCTTCTTGCGCATGAACGGTTCCCTTCGAATCCCTTCGAAATACGGACAACCGCCATGCACGATCAGGTGGGACCCTGACCGTCGGCCTCCAGCGTGCATGGTTCCCATGAGGCTCCTGACAGCCTCGGCCGCAGGTTCACACAGTCGGGCCCGGCGCGTCAATAGTTTGGGGATTAAACTTTCTCGCCGCTGACCGGGGCGCCGCCGTGCACTACTACTGGATCGGGGCCGTCCCCGCGATGGTCTTCCTCGGCATCGTGATGATGCCGTTCTACTACCGGTCCAAGGTCCACAGCGTGCATCGCCATGATCGTCGTCGGTGCCGTCTTCCTGCTGTGGGAGCGGCTGCGCCCCCTCGACGCCCCCGACGCGTCCCACTCGGAGGAGGAGGACACGGAGCACGGGCCCGCATGACCCGTGCCCGAAATGTAACTTTCAGCGTCAATCGAGGCTGAGGCCCAGGTCAGCACGGCTCCGGCAGGCGGCTTCCTTCTCGGAGAGGGCCCGCGTCCTTACGATCGCGAGGCGGACTACCGGAGGTGAAGGATGGCGACCACGAGGCGTACGCTCCTGGCGATGGTGACGGCCCTGATCGGAGTCCTGGCGTACCTGGTCATCACGCCCGTCCTGCCCGCCCGGGCCGCGACCGTGAAGATCATGCCGCTGGGCGACTCGATCACCGGCTCCCCCGGCTGCTGGCGGGCCCTGCTGTGGAACAAGCTGGCCCAGGGCGGCTACACCGGCCTCGACTTCGTCGGCACCCTGCCGCCCCAGGGGTGCTCGGTGTCCTACGACGGCGACAACGAGGGACACGGCGGCGCGCTCGTCACCAACGTGGCCGACCAGAACCAGCTTCCCGGCTGGCTCTCCGCCACCAAGCCCGACGTCGTGCTGATGCACTTCGGGACCAACGACGTGTGGAGCAACCGCCCGACGGACACGATCCTCGCGGCGTACGGCAAGCTGGTCGACCAGATGCGGGCGAGCAACCCCAACATGAAGATCGTGGTCGCCCAGATCATCCCGATGAACCCCAGCACCTGCGCCGAATGCGGCCAGCGGGCCGTCGCGCTCAACGCCGCGATCCCCGGCTGGGCCTCGTCCAAGACCACCGCGCAGTCACCGATCGTGGTCGTGGACCAGTGGACCGGGTTCAGCACCGCGAGCGACACCTACGACGGGGTGCACCCGAACAGCACGGGCGACCAGAAGATGGCCGACAAGTGGTACCCGGCCCTGACCCGCCTGCTCGGCACGACCCCGCCGCCCACCACCCCGACCCCGACGCCCACCGTGACCCCGACCCCGACTCCCACTCCCACGCCGCCACCGGCGGGCACCGGATGCTCGGCCACGTACAAGGTCACCAACTCCTGGCAGGGCGGGTTCGGCGCCGAGGTGACCGTCAAGAACACCGGCACGGCGGGGATCACCGGCTGGACGGTCAAGTGGACCTTCGCCAACGGCCAGACGGTCACCCAGCTCTGGAACGGGGCCCTGACCCAGAGCGGCAGCGCCGTGACGGTCAAGAACCTCAGCTACAACGGCAGCCTGGGAGCCGGCGCCTCCACCACCTTCGGCTTCAACGGCAGCTGGACCGGCACCAACACCGCCCCCACCCCCACCTGTACAGCCCCCTGACCCCGCTGCCCGCGCGGGCCTTGGTCCCGCTCCTGACGGCCCTTCGGTCCGCTCCGTTCGACCCCTTTGTCCCGTTCCGCACAGCACATCCCGACCCGATCGGGTCCAGGGTGGGCGGCTCATTCCAGGGCGTCAGCCGCCCACCCTGGACCCGATCCACCCCCCGTCCATGACAGGCTCCCCTAAACTTGTGCAGGGACGAGCTAAAGTGAACAACTCCCCAGGCTCACATGGACGCCAACTTATGAGAGACTCCAGGCTTGCGGGGCGGTAGCTCAGCCGGTCAGAGCAGCGGACTCATAATCCGTCGGTCGTGGGTTCAAGTCCCACCCGCCCTACTCCCCCACCTGAGGCAACACCCCTGACCAGGCCCTTTAACGTGTC
This sequence comes from Sphaerisporangium viridialbum, assembly GCF_049674955.1. Classification (GTDB taxonomy): domain Bacteria; phylum Actinomycetota; class Actinomycetes; order Streptosporangiales; family Streptosporangiaceae; genus Sphaerisporangium; species Sphaerisporangium viridialbum. The sequence continues at coordinate 7,208,726 of NZ_CP187232.1, forward strand.
CCGACCGGGAGAGGGAGCGGCGGGTCAGTTCGGAGTGGGGCCGCCCAGTTGGGCCAGGAGTTTCTGCATGCGGTCGATCTCGATGCGCTGGTCGCCGTCGACATGGGACGCGTAGGTGAAGATCTCCGTTTCCTCGCCGCCGTCGCTGTTGAACAGTTTCTCGACCATCTGGAGCGCGCCCATGTGATGGGCGATCATGTACTGCACGAAGGCCCGGTCGAAGTCTGTGCCGGTGGCCTTCTTCAGTTCGGCGAACTGCTCCTCAGTCAGCATTCCGGGCATGAGCTCCCCGCCCGCGCCGGAGTGATCGTGGTCCGCGCCCGGTACTGTCTGGCCGCGGTCCCGGAGCCAGCGTCGCATCAGCGCGATCTCGTCCTCCTGGGAGGCCTGGATCCGCTTGGCGATCAAAGTGATGTCCCGGTTCGTGCTGCGGGAGGGGACGAGGTCGGTCATTCGCAGCGCCTGGGCGTGGTGCGGGATCATCCCCTGCATGAAGAGCACGTCCGCGGCGGTGAACGGAGCGTTAGCGACCGCTGACGCCGAGCTAGCGGGGAGCGTCTGTCCGGGTGCGCCTGGAGATCCCGGTTGAACGATCACTGGAGCGGTCGGCGCCTTGGGCGTCTCAGTGGTGCATCCGGCGATCACGCCCGTGACCAGCGCTAACATGCCTAGATACCGCAGTGTGGGCAGCGAACTCATTATTTGGGACCTTTTCCGCCTTGCCGGGTGGTGTACACCCGGAACAATAGAGATGTCATGGTATAGAACATCAAGGTCGTCTCCGTTACAGTTCGCGGGTAACACCAAAGTGGATCTCCCCCCCAGCTGGCGTCGCAAGAGGCACCGGCCAGATCCCGGGTCGCCCTTCGCGATCGATCAACTAGGGAGGAGATGCCCGAAAGAAGGGAAACGGCCCGTGAGAAGTAGCCGTTCGGCACGTGGGGGACGTGCCAGACTACAAAAGCTCGGGATCATCGCCGCAAGCGCGTTACTGCTGGGGCTACTGCCGGCCGCGACCTCCGCGGCGGCCGCGTCGGCCGACGTCGACCCCCGGGTCGGTCTCAGCGCCGGATGGCTGGACGCCCAGCAGGCCATCAGCGGAATGGAAATGACCGCGCACCGGGACAGGCCAGAGGGCTTCTACGTCCCCTCCAGCCCAGGCAACGGCTCGTACCTCAACTCCGACCTGGCATTCGGCGGAAACTACGCGTTCTCCGGCAATTATAACGGTTTCAACATCTACGACATCTCCACCGGTGGTAACCCCGTGCTGAAGACGTCGGTGGTGTGCCCGGGCGGGCAGGGCGACCTGTCGGTGTACGGGAACCTGCTGTTCATGTCGGTGGAGGAGACCCGCGGCCGGATCGACTGTGGCACGCAGGGAGCCAGCGGAACCGTCAACCCCGACCGCTTCCGCGGTGTCCGTGTCTTCGACATCAGCGACATCAGCCACCCGGTGCAGGTGGCGGCGGTGCAGACCTGCCGCGGCTCGCACACCCACTCGCTGGTGACCAGCAAGAACGAGCCGGAGAACGTCTACGTCTACGTCTCCGGCACCGCCAGCGTTCGCTCCGGCCAGGAGCTCGCGGGCTGCGCCAACACGGCGGCGACCGACCCGGCCACCTCGCTGTGGCGGATCGACGTCATCCGGGTGCCGCTGGCCGCGCCGCAGGACGCGGCGGTCGTGAGCAACCCCCGGCTGTTCACCGACCCGCAGACCGGCGCGATCAACGGCCTGCAGAACTCCCCGCCCACTCCGCAGCACCCGGCGGGCATCAACTGGTCGCCGTCGCCGGTCACCAACCAGTGCCACGACATCACGGCGTACCCGGAAATCGGTCTGGCCGCCGGTGCCTGTGCTGGTAACGGCATCCTGATCGACATCTCCGACCCGACGAACCCGAAGCGGCTCGACGCGGTCTCCGACCCCAACTACGCGTACTGGCACTCGGCCACCTTCAACAACGACGGTACGAAGGTCGTCTTCACCGACGAGTGGGGCGGCGGCTCCGCCGCGCGCTGCAGGACCACCGACCTGCCGTCCTGGGGCGCGAACTCGATCTACGACATCGTCAACGGCAAGCTCGTCTTCCGGAGCTACTACAAGATGCCGGCGCCGCAGACGACGATGGAGAACTGTGTCGCGCACAACGGGTCGCTCGTCCCGATCCCCGGTCGCGACGTCATGGTCCAGGCCTGGTACCAGGGTGGCCTGTCGGTGTTCGACTTCACCGACTCCAGCAACCCCAAGGAGATCGCTTTCTTCGACCGTGGCCCGGTCAGTGGCACCTCGCTGGTCACCGGCGGCTACTGGTCCGTCTACTGGTACAACGGCTTCATCTACGGTAACGAGATCGCACGCGGTTTCGACGCCTTCAAGCTGACGCCGAGCCAGTTCCTCAGCCAGGCCGAGATCAACGCGGCGGCGGCCGTGAAGCTCGACAGGTTCAACGCGCAGCACCAGCCGAAGCTGACCCCCGGCCTCTCGCTGGCCGTGACCGCCCAGGCCCGCTGCGTGGGCACGTCGGCGTACGTTGCGGTGACGGGCGTCAACGACGGCACCGTGCCGGCGAACGTGACGCTGACGACCGCCTACGGTGCCAAGGCCGTGGCGGACGTCGCCCCGGGCAAGCAGGCGTACCAGTCCTTCAACACCCGGACCGGGCAGCTCGCCGCGGGCACGGCGACCGTGACGGGTACCGCGACGATCGGTGGCAAGCAGGTCACCTCGTCGCTCGACGCCGCCTACACCGCGATCAGCTGCGGCTGACCGAATCGGCGGTAGCCACGGTGTACGCGCCGGGGACGCCGCTTAGTTGAACCGGGGCCGGCCGGCCGACAGGACGGCCGGCCCCGCCCCCCATAAGTGGAGCAATCACATGAAAAGCAACAGGACCCCCCAGATACTCGCCGTATCCGTGCTCGCTCTCGCGCTTGCCGGTGTGGCCGGTCCCGCGATGGCGGACGGCGACCCTGACAACAGCGGGATCGAGGTGTCGGTGAAGATCGAGCCGCTCCGCGTTCCCGGTCAGGTGTCGATGACCGTGGCCGACAACAACGGCGTGACCCTCGCGGAGAACGGGTCGAACGCCGCCGCCCGCCAGTTCACCGGCACCCTGCCGACGGTCACCGTGACCGACACCCGTCTTCCCGACGAGATCCCCACGGGAAACTTCTGGGCCGTCGTGGGCCAGTCCAGCCAGCTGGTCGCGACCGGCGACCCGGCCAAGACCATCGGCCCGGAGTACCTGGGATGGACCCCGCACCTGCTCACCGGCTCCTCCACCGGGTCGGTGGCACCCGGCGAGCCCGTCTCCAGCGTCGTCTCCGACGGCACCGGAGCACCCGCCGTGGGTCTGCAGGGCCAGGAACTGCTCGTCTCGACCGCGAACTCCGCCGACGAGATCGGCACCCACCAGGTCAACGCCGACCTCGCACTGCGCACACCCGTCGACGTCGCCGCCGGCGAGTACCACTCGACCCTGACGCTCTCGCTGTTCAACCAGTCCTGAGCCAACGGGGGAACACTCCCCGCCCGCTGTGGCGAGACCACGTTCACCGTCGTCGTGACGAGGAGAGTCGGGGCACGTGCTCCCGCACCTACCGACACACCATCGAGTGACGACCGGCGCGGTACCTGCCGGTCTTCCGGCAGGTACGAAGACCCGCTGGTAGACGGGCGTGTCACAGCTCGGCTCCGGTGGAGCTCCCCAGCTCCACCGGAGCCGCCGTCTTCTCAAGGACCAGTCGGCCGGCCGGCTGTGCGCCTGCCGAGACTCCATCCATGCCCCCTGCCTCGGTCGAGGCTGCCGTTCGATCCCCGGTCCCACGGGTTTTGGGCGGCACTACCGATGTGGGATCTGGGCGCTACATCCCCAAAAGTGCTCAGAAATAAGAATGTTATCGAAAAATACCTTAAACGGTAAATATGACCGCTTGACGGAAATGGGACCGTTGCAAAAGACTTCCCTCGACTTGCGTGCGTCCTGCCAGGCTGAACTCCCCCCACCTGGCCGGCACGCAGATGGAGGAACGTCAATGAGAGGCGCTGCCAACAGCAGCAGAGCTCGCCGCTTCGCCGTTGCGCTCGCATTACCCCTGGCTATCGCTGTCAGCCCACTTCCGGTGCTCGCCGACCCGAGCCCGCCGGTGAGCGACGTCGCCCCTGACCGGCTGCCCGCCACCGAGCAGAACGGCGTCGCCCTGGTCCGGATCGTCGTGCCGGAACAGGCCGACGTGGACCGGCTGGCCGACATGGGCGTGGACCTGGCCGAATACAAAAAGCCCGTGGATGACGGCATCGAGGTGCACGCCATCCTCAGCCCTCGGGAGGCCGATGACCTCCGGGACCAGGGCTTCGATCTTCGTGGCGTCATCTCCGACGAGAGCGACTTCGCCGCCAACAAGGTCGAGCGGTCGCAGGCCCTGGCGAGGGTCGCCGCGGCCGAGGCCGCGGCGGAGGACACGCTCACGGTCCTGCGCGCGGAGTGGTTCACCAGCGTGGACAACCAGCGCTTCCTGTCGGTCGAGGTGAAGTCGAGCGCGACCGACGCGCAGACCGTCCTCACCGCCACCTGGGACAGCGGCAAGGACACCGCCCCCGACTCGGGCGGCACGGCGACGATGTCCCGCTTCACCGACGCCGGCCAGTACATGTACCACCGGTTCACCTCGCCGCTCGCGATCGACCGGGAGCCGGCCAAGGTCACGGTGACCAGCAACCGCGGCGGTACGGTGACGGCGAAGGTGAGCAAGTGGCTGGGTGCGCCGCGCAAGGCGCCGAAGGAGCACTACGTCTCCGACTTCACCGACCACTACATGGACCCGACCGAGGTCACCGACCGGATGGTCAGTCTGGCCAAGGAGTTCCCGAAGACGTCGGAGATCATCAACCTGCCGTACAAGACGAACGGCTACCGCCGGCTCGCCCAGGCGCAGTTCGGCACGGCCTCGGCCGGCATCGTCTACCTGAGCTCCAAGACCTACGGCAGCGAGGGCGGCAACGACATCACCGCGGCGCTGGTCAACCCGAACGCCGCCTCCTCCCCGCTGTCGGTCGCGGTCAACGGCAAGGACATCGTGGTCAACCTGGCCACGAACGCTTCCGGCGCGATCACCAGCACGGCCAAGCAGGTGGTGGACGCCGTCAACGCCGACCCGGCGGCGTCGGCACTGGTGACGGCGAACACCTACCGCGGCAACGCGGGCGCGGGCGTGGTGGCCGCTGCGACGACCGTGCGGCTGACCGACTACCTCAAGGCGCCGGCCGGCGTGTCGCGCGACCCCTTCCAGATGAAGGTCCTGCGCATCGGCAAGAAGCGGGACCGCTCCAAGACCGGCGTGTTCCTCTACTGCCAGGAGCACGCCCGTGAGTGGGTGACTCCGCTGACCTGCGTGGAGACCGCCGAGCGGCTGCTGCGCAACTACGCGCGGGACAACGCGACCAAGAAGCTCGTGGACAACCTCGACATCTTCGTACTGCCGACCGCCAACCCCGACGGCGCGCACTACTCGATGTACGACTACAACATGCAGCGCAAGAACATGGTCAACTACTGCGCCGCCAGCGCGGCCGACCCCGCGAACCGCAACGCCTGGGGTGTCGACCTGAACCGGAACTTCTCGGTCGGCGCCATCTTCGACGGGTACAACGGCTCCTCCTCGACCTGCACCAGCGAGACCTACTCCGGCCCCTCCAAGCTGTCGGAGCCGGAGACCCGCAACGAGGTGTGGCTCACCACCCAGTACCCGAACATCAAGTTCGCGATGAACACGCACTCCTACGGCGGCTACTTCATGTGGCCTCCGGGGGCCTACAAGACCGCCGGGCGCGAAGTGCTGCCGCGGGTCGACTTCGGTACCGAGAACTACTTCTGGTCCGCTTCCGACCACATCCTGTCCGCGGTGCAGACCCACCGCGGCACGGCGATCTGGCCGGGCCGTACCGGTCCCGTCACCGACGTGCTCTACTCGGCGGCCGGTAACAGCGCCGACGAGCACTGGTACAACCGCGGCATCATCGGCTGGGACTTCGAGGTCGGCGCGGACATGTACAACCCCGCCACCAAGCGGTTCACCGCGGTCGGCTTCCAGCCGGCCTTCAGCGAGGGTCACGAGGAGGTGATGGAGTTCGCCAACGGTCAGATCGCCATCCTCGAGGTCGCCCGCGCCTTCGCCGACGACCACGAGCGTCCCGAGTCCGACCTGAAGATCACCAGTCGGACCGACACCTCCACCACGTTCACCTTCAAGATCAACGAGCCCGCCAACGTGTACTACACGCTGGACGGCAGCCGGCCGACGCTGAACTCGCTCAAGCTGGCGTCGGCGGGCATGCGTGAGAGCGCGCAGCAGATCACGGTCGACAAGACCACCGAGGTGTCCTGGTTCGCCGTCGACATCGCCGGCAACGTCGAGAAGAACTACAAGCCGGACGGCAACGGCAAGAACTACAACAAGGAGACCGTGAAGGTCAAGACGCCGCCGGTGACGACCGCGACGACCACCCCGGCCGAGCCGGCCAGTGGCTGGTTCACCGGTCCGGTGTCGGTCACGCTGTCCGCGACCCCCGGGCAGGAGAGCAAGGTCGACCGTACCGAGTACCAGCTCGACGGCGGCGCCTGGACCAAGTACACCGCGCCGATCGCCATCACCGGGGACGGCTCGCACACGCTGGCCTACCGCTCCGTCGACAAGGCCGGCAGCGTCGAGGTTCTCAAGACGCTGACCGTCAAGGTGGACGCGACCGCGCCGGTGACGACCGCCACGGTCGGTGCGGCGGACAACGGCGGTGTGCCGGCGACCCTCTCCGCGACGGACGAGACGTCCGGCGTGGCGAGCACCGAGTACTCCCTGGACGGCGGCGCCTGGGCGCCGTACACCGGGACGGTCACCGTCTCGGGGCAGGGGCAGCACGAGCTGCGGTACCGCTCGACCGACAAGGCCGGGAACGTTGAGGAGATCAAGGTTGTCGCGGTGTCGGTCGCTCCGCAGATCGCGCTGACCGTGACCGCCCAGGCCCGCTGTGTGGGCACGTCGGCGTACGTGGCGGTGACGGGCGTCAACGACGCCTCCGTGCCGGTGAATGTGACGCTGTCGACCGCCTACGGTGCCAAGACCGTGGCGGACGTGGCCACGGGCAAGCAGGCGTACCAGTCCTTCAACACCAGGACCGGGCAGCTCGCCGCGGGCACGGCGACCGTGACGGGTACCGCGACGATCGGTGGCAAGCAGGTCACCTCGTCCTACGACGCCGCCTACACCGCGATCAGCTGCGCCTGACCGGACCGGCGGTGGCCACGGTGAACGCCGTAGGTGCCCGGGGGCGCCGCCTTCAGTGAACCCGGGGCCGGTCGATTCGGCCGGCCCCGGCCCCGCACCCATAAATGGAGCGATCAAATGAAGACCAAGAGAGCTACCCAGATACTCGCCGCATCGGTGCTCGGCCTCGCGCTTGCCGGTGTGGCCGGTCCCGCGATGGCGGACGGCGACCCTGACAGCGACGGGATCGAGGTGTCGGTGAAGATCGAGCCCCTCCGCGTTCCCGGTCAGGTGTCGATGACCGTGGCCGACAACAACGGCGTGACCCTCGCGGAGAACGGGTCGAACGCCGCCGCCCGCCAGTTCACCGGCACCCTGCCGACGGTCACGGTGACCGACACCCGCCTTCCCGACGAGATCCCCACGGGAAACTTCTGGGCCGTCGTGGGCCAGTCCAGCCAGTTGGTCGCGACCGGCGACCCGGCCAAGACCATCGGCCCGGAGTACCTGGGATGGACCCCGCACCTGCTCACCGGCTCCTCCACCGGGTCGGTGGCACCCGGTGAGCCCGTCTCCAGCGTCGTCTCCGACGGCACCGGAGCACCCGCCGTGGGTCTGCAGGGCCAGGAACTGCTCGTCTCGACCGCGAACTCCGCTGACGAGATCGGCACCCACCAGGTCAACGCCGACCTCGCACTGCGCACACCCGTCGACGTCGCCGCCGGCGAGTACCACTCGACCCTGACGCTCTCGCTGTTCAACCAGTCCTGAGCCGAGGGGGCGGGACGCCCCCTGCCGCTGGGTCCGTCCGGGACGTGTGCCAGTCTGGCCCACGTCCCGGACCTTCACGATGAGACAGGAGACACCTCCGTTGGCCAAAAGCAGTCCGCGCAGGGCACTCGCCCTCCTCACGCTCCTGTGCGCTGTCGCGACCACCCTGGTCGGGTTCGCCGGCCCGGCCGGCGCCGCAGGCCGGAGCGACATCACCTGGTCGGTCGCGCCGGCCGACGCCAAGGGCCCCGACGGCCGCAGCGTGATCGATGTCGAACTGGCCGGTGGGCAGGAGGCGACCGAGCATGTCGCGATCATCAACCGCTCCACCAAGGAGGTCGTCTTCGCGATCGACGCCAACGACGGCTACCTGACCGCCAAGGGACTGTTCGACATGCGGCCCTCGGACGCCACGCCGACCGACGGCGGAGCATGGATCAAGCTTCCCGACAAGGTGACCATTCCCGCCGGTGGCACCGCCGTCGTACCCGTCAAGGTCTCGGTGCCGCGGAACGCGACGCCGGGGGACCACCCCGCGGGTGTCACCGCGTCCGTGGACACGATCTCCGGGCAGGTCCGGGTCCAGAACCGGGTGGGCGTCCGGGTGAACCTCCGCGTGACCGGCGACTACGTGGCCAAACTCGCCGTGACCAATCTGCGGACCGAATACACCGGCTCATGGAACCCCTTCGCCGCGGGCCACATCGACGTGACCTACACCGTGGCCAACGTCGGCAATGTCCGGGTGGCCCCGGACGCGCAGGTCCGAACGTCCGCGTTGGTGGGGGAAAGCGGCTGGGACGACACGTCCGAAGCCAAGACCAGGGAAATCATGCCGGGTGGCAGTCGCGAGTTCACCGCACGGGTGACCGGCGTCTGGCCGATGGGGTCGATCACCACGAAAGTCGTGGCGATCCCCTCACCCGTGGGTAAGTCGCCCCCGGGCGTCGTCGCCGAGCGGGTGACGATCGACACCACGCTCTGGGCACTGCCGTGGCCGCAGCTTGCTTTCCTCGTCCTCCTCGTCGTCGCCTTCCTGGTCATCCGGGTGACCGTTTCCCGGCGCCGCAGGCGCCTTGAGCGGCAGGCCGCGATCCTGCGCGAGGCAAGCGAACTGATCGCCCAACACGGCGGCACACCGAAAGACTGACCAGGACCGGGGGCGCCGGGCGATCGGAAGAAGACACCATGGCCCGGAGCGCTGGACGCGCAGCGTACCGCTGGCGGTACCGGAAGCTACTCACCGGTAGCGAACAGGCGTAGCGTCGAAAGCATCACGGTCTGAGGAGGTCGCGATGACCGAATACGCCAGGGCACGTGAGGTCGCCGAGCAGGCCCGCGAGAAGGAGTGGGCCCGTCCGAGCTTCGGAAAGCAGCTTTTCCTCGGCGACTTCCGGCCCGATCTCGTCCATCCGGCACCGGAGTTGAGCGAACAGGAGGCCAAGAAGGGCGAGGACTTCCTGCGGGCGCTGCGGAGGTTCCTGCACGACAGCGTCGACCCGGCGCTCATCGAACGCTCCGCGGTCGTGCCGGACGACGTGGTCAAGGGCCTGCGTGCGCTCGGCGCGTTCGGGATGACGATCGACAACAAGTACGGCGGGCTGGGGTTGAGCCACCTGTACTACACACGGGCGCTGATGCTCACCGCGTCCTACTCCCCCGCGCTCAGCGCGCTGCTCTCGGCCCACCAGTCCATCGGCGTACCTCAGCCGCTCAGGCTGTTCGGAACGCCCGAGCAGAAGCAGCGCTTCCTCCCCCGATGCGCACGCGGCGGAATCTCCGCCTTTCTCCTCACAGAGCCCGATGTAGGGTCCGACCCCGCCCGGCTGTCCACGACCGCCGTCCGCGACGGCGACTCGTATGTCATCGACGGGGTGAAACTGTGGACGACCAACGGGGTCGTGGCCGACCTCCTCGTCGTGATGGCGCGGACGGGGAGCAAGATCTCAGCCTTCGTCGTCGAGGCCGACGCCCCCGGCATCACCGTCGAGCACCGGAACTCCTTCATGGGCCTGCGCGGGATCGAGAACGGGGTGACCCGCTTCCACCAGGTCCGCGTCCCCACGGGCAACCTCATCGGCCGCGAGGGACAGGGGCTGAAGATCGCACTCACCACGCTCAACACCGGCCGCCTCTCGCTCCCTGCCACATGCGCCGGCACGGCCAAGTGGGCCGCGAAGATCGCACGCGAGTGGGGCACCGAGCGAGTCCAGTGGGGTCACCCGATCGGAGAGCACGAGGCGGTGGCCCGCAAGATCTCCTTCATCGCCTGCACGGCTTACGCCCTGGAAGCCATCGTCGACCTGGTCAGTCGCCTGGCCGACGACGAGACCAACGACATCCGCATCGAGGCGGCCCTGGCCAAGCTTTATGGCTCGGAGATGGCCTGGCGAGTGGCGGACGAACTGGTCCAGGTGAGGGGCGGACGGGGATACGAGACCGCCGAGTCGCTGCGGGCCCGCGGCGAGCGGGGCGTCCCCGCCGAGCAGATACTGCGGGACGTACGGATCAACCGCATCTTCGAGGGCTCCACCGAGATCATGCATCTGCTCATCGCTCGCGAGGCCGTGGACACGCACCTCTCGGTCGCAGGAGGGCTCATCGACCCGAAGGCCGACCTCAAGGCCAAGCGACGGGCGGCGACCAAGGCGGGCGGCTTCTACGCTCGCTGGCTGCCCACGCTGGTGGCGGGGGCCGGCCAGCTCCCCACCTCCTACTCCCATTTCGGCCCTCTCGCCCACCACCTCAGGTACGTGGAACGGACCAGCCGGAAGCTCGCCCGGTGCACGTTCTACGGCATGTCGCGATGGCAGGGGAAGCTGGAGCACAAGCAGGGCTTCCTCTCCCGGATCGTGGACGTCGGCGCCGAACTGTTCGCCATCACCGCCACCTGCGTCCGGGCCCAGGAGGACGCCGCCGAGTTCGGCCGCAAGCCGCAGGAGATCGCGGACATGTTCTGCCACCAGGCTCGGCTGCGCGCGGACGCGCTGTTCCACCGGCTGTGGGACAACTCCGACGCGCGAGACGTACGGCTGGCCCGCCTGATCCTCGACGGACGTTACACGTTCGTGGAAGAGGGCATCCTCGACCCCTCACTGGACGGCCCCTGGATCGCCCCTGCCCTACCCGGTCTGTCCACCGCGAGCGACGTCCACCGCCATATCCATTGACGCGACGCCGCTCTGGTCGAGTCCCACCCATTTTTGGGTCGCTGTTGCATGTCAGATGGTTCGCAATTGCACGCATTCGCGATGAGTATGGGGGATGGCGGTACTCCAGGTCGGCTCGTTTGCTGAGTACCTTCGCCGACGACGGCAGCAGGCGAAGACCCCTGCGCCGCCGGAGGTCGCCAAAGCGCCTCCGGTGCCACCGCACCAGCGGGACGGGGGCACACGGAGCGACTTCAACGGCCGGTCCCAGCTTCTGGGAGCGCGGGGACGCCGAAGCTAGGGGGCAGGCATGAGCCTCGACAGCACTCCCAAGGCCATCGCGCACCACGCGAGCTTCATCGACGACCGCATCGGCGCCGGGAGCTTCCTCAAGCGCAACCTACGCAAGGTCTTCCCCGACCACTGGTCGTTCCTGCTGGGTGAGATCGCGCTCTACTCCTTCGTCATCCTGCTCCTCACCGGCACGTTCCTGACGTTCTGGTTCAAGCCGAGCATGGCCGAGGTCGCCTACAACGGCTCGTACGCGCCGCTGGTGGGCGTGCACATGTCCCAGGCCTACGAGTCCTCGCTGCACATCAGCTTCGACGTCCGCGGCGGCCTGCTGATCCGGCAGATCCACCACTGGGCCGCGCTGCTGTTCGTGGGGGGCCTGATGGTGCACATGCTCCGGGTGTTCTTCACCGGGGCGTATCGCAAGCCGCGCGAGCTCAACTGGATCATCGGTGTGCTGCTGTTCACCCTGGCCCTCGCCGAGGGGCTGACCGGTTACTCGCTTCCGGACGACCTGCTCTCCGGCGCCGGTCTCCGCATCACCCAGGGTGTGTTGATCTCGCTCCCGCTGGTCGGTACGTATCTCTCGTTCTTCCTGTTCGGCGGCGAGTATCCCGGGGAGGACGTGATCTCGCGGTTCTACACCATCCACATCCTGCTCATCCCCGGCCTCCTGCTGGCGCTCATCGCCGCTCACCTGACGCTGATGTGGGTGCAGAAGCACACCCAGATGCCGGGCAAGGGGCGCACCGAGCACAACGTGGTGGGCGCCCCGCTCTACCCGGCCTTCATGCTGAAGTCGGGCGCGTACTTCCTGTTCACCTTCGGCGTCCTGGCGCTGCTCGGCACGTTCGCCCAGATCAACCCGATCTGGCTGTTCGGTCCGTACACGCCGGCGGACATCTCGGCGGGATCCCAGCCCGACTTCTACATGGGCTTCCTGGAAGGCTCGCTGCGGCTCATGCCCGCATGGGAGATCAACTTCCTGGGGTACACCCTGCCGCTGAGCGTGCTCATCCCGGCCCTGCTGCCGATGGGCATCATCTTCACCGGCCTGGCGCTATACCCGTTCGCCGAGCGGTGGATCACCGGGGACGACCGTGAGCACCACCTGTGCGACCGGCCCCGCAACAATCCTCACCGCACCTCGATCGGCGTCGCGGCGATCACTTTCTACAGTCTCCTGTTGGTGATGGGTGCCAACGACTGGATCTCGGCGAAGTTCCACATCCCGCTGTACACCACGACCGAGGTCGGGCGAGTGCTCATCTTCCTCGGGCCGGCGCTGGCGTACGTGGTCACGTACCGGCTGTGCGTCGGACTTCAGCGCAGGGAACTGGAGCAGGTGCTCCACGGCGTGGAATCCGGGGTCATCAAGCGCCTGCCCAACGGTGAGTACGTCGAGGTTCACGTTCCTCCGCCGGACGATCTGGTGGAGCTGGTACAGGGGAAGAAGGCCATCCCCGCCATCGAGGCCGCTCCGGACGGCGATGGCGTGCCTCCGAAGGGGTTGCGCACCCCGCTCGGCAGGCTCCGAGCCGAGCTCAGCCGGGCCTACTCCTCCGACACCGATGCCATCGGGCTGGAAACGGCCCACGAGGGGCACGAGCGGGAGGGCGAGGGCGCTCCCCCTCCGGGGGTCAGAGTCGACTGAGTTGGACGGACCGAAGTGGTGCCGACAGCGCGGGATCTCGCGTGAGCCCGGGTCAGCGTCTCAAAGCAAAGGGCCACGGAGGACCGTGGCCCTTTGAGGATCGACCGGTCCTCCGTGCTGCCTCGCCGTTGCTCTCCGGCGAGACCCGCCCGCTCCGGTGCCGGAGCAGGTCGGTACAACCTCGGGCGGCTTGATCGCTTCGGCCGCTGACGGGTCAGAGCTTGGTGAGCTTGGCGTACGGCGCCAGGATGCGCTCCTGCTGCGGACCGAAGTCGACGAGCACAGCGATGTCATCCTCGACACCGATGACTCGGCCAAGGCCGTACTTGTCGTGGGTTACCAAATCCTGCAAGGCATACTGCTCGACAGGGGGGAGGGGAGCGGCTGGGACGTTGAAAGGACTTCCAGGCAGGTAGCGCCGGGTCACGGTCCGGGATGTCTTCATTGTCTCCAGTATGCGCCTACCGGGCCCATCACGGTACATGTCTTGCCGATTAATCCGCAGAGTTCGGTGCCCTGGCCAGCGCATACACCTCTGGTCCGCACCTCGTCCACGGGCCGTCATGACCACCATACGGCCTCCCGGTCAGGATTTCCGGGTTACCACGCCGCCACGCGGAGCGACCGCGGTTCGGTTGGCGGGCATCAGGCCGCGTGTCATTGGAGCCGCTTGACCAGGAACCGTGCGGGATCGGCGGCCTCGTGGCGTGCTCCCTGGTCGTCGAGGTACTGGTAGCGGTCGAGATATCGGCACCCGGTCTCTTCGTAGCCGAGCCGGAGATAGAGCGCCGCCGCCCGGTGGTTCTCGTCGTCGACGCCCAGGCCGATCCGCTGGTGGCCGCGTTGGCGGGCGCGGGCCTCGGCTGCGTGCACAAGTGCCGTCCCGATGCCTTGGGACTGCCGTTCGGGTGAGACCGTGAGGCCGTTCAGCTCGGGACAGTCGGGGTAGCGCTGAGCGACCTCGGGGGCGGCGCATCCGTGCCACAAGATCTCACCCGAACCGACGGGGATGTCATCGGTCCAGGCGACGAGGAACGTGCTGCGGCCCTGCTCCTGCCGGCGGAAGCGCGCCTCGTGGAATCGGTTCCGTCCGGGCGACGGGATGTGGTGCTCCAGTGGACCGAGATCCTGATCCCGGCATTCACGGATCTCCATCAGATGCCCTCTTCCACGTGGCCGACTTCCGTTCGCCCTCGGAGGGTACGTGCCTGCGTGGTGCGGGAGGCGGGAGACACGACTCCCAGTGTTACGCCCATATGTCGTACCTGGAAGCAGGTGACCATAAGGTGTCGCACCCTGCGGAGAACCGGCGATTTCCCCGATAGCTCCTGCCGACCGAATCCCAGGGATACGGCTATTCCGAAATCCCCTTCGCCCCCCTTCTCTGCCCTCAGGAACCCCGGCGCCGGCGGCCCTCCGGCCCCTCCCCCGGCACGCGCCACCACTTCCGGACGACGGGTATCCAGGACACAGATAACCCGAATTCGGGCAGACCGGGTGGGTCGGCCGTAACCACTCCGTGTCATACCAAGCCGGGCTTTCCAAACCGTTGACGCGGCCGTAGCACGTATGTAACCTTTGGCCAACGCCCTGCAAGATTCTTGCAAACCACTGTTCTATTTCTTTCTTATCTCCGCAAGTTCTGGCTGGAACGCACTGCGTCCGTGCACCCGCCCCGCCCCCATCCACGGAGGCCCAGGTGATGTCGGCTTCGGCATTGCGCGGTCGGTCGCCGCCCCCACGACCCGTCGGTTGCAGCGTTCATCGCCGTCTGCGTTGAGAAACAGCACCCCCCAGCGACACCTCGGAGCGTCGCGCGGCGGAGGTCACGCACTCCCGCTTCACCCTGTCGTTCCAGACGAGAGATAGAGAACTCAATGAAGATGAAGTACCCAGCGTTAAGGCTGGTCGCAGGCTTGGTCGCGACCAGCCTGCTCGTGTTGGCGGGGCCGGTCCTCCCGGCCTCGGCAGCGGGCCCCAACCTGGCATCGGGGAAGGTCGTCTCGGCCAGCAGCTCCAACAACCCCTACACCGCCAACAACGCCAACGACGGAAACCAGGCCACCTACTGGGAGAGCAACAACAACGCCTTCCCGCAGTGGCTGCAGGTGGACCTCGGGTCGGCCGTCAGCGTCAACCAGGTCATCCTGAAGCTCCCGACCGCGAACTGGGGCGCGAGGACCGAAACCCTGGCGGTGCAGGGAAGCACGAACGGGACCTCCTTCTCCGACCTCTCCGCCTCGGCCGGGCGCGTCTTCGACCCGTCGGCCAACAACACGGTGACGATCAACTTCACCGCCGCGAGCGCCCGGTACGTCCGGCTGAACATCACCGGTAACACCGGATGGCCGGCCGGCCAGATCTCGGAGTTCGAGGTGTACGGCCCGGTCTCCGGCGGCGACATCACCCCGCCGACCGCGCCGACGAACCTGGCGTACACCCAGCCCGGCTCCGGCCAGATCAAGCTGACGTGGGGCGCCTCCACCGACGACGTGGGCGTCACGGGCTACGACATCTACGCCAACAACAACCTGCGCGGCAGCGTGGCCGGCAACGTCCTGACCTACACGGACAGCCAGCCCGACACCGCGACGGTGTCCTACTTCGTCAGGGCCAAGGACGCCTCGGGCAAGGAGTCGGCGAACAGTAACACCGTCACGCGCAACGGCAGCGGCACCGGCGGCTCGAACCTCGCGGTCGGCAAGCCGATCACCGCCTCGGGCTCCGTCTTCACCTTCGTGCCCACCAACGCCAACGACAACAACGTGGGGACGTACTGGGAGGGCAACGGCGGGGCCTACCCCAACACCCTCACCGTGCAGCTCGGTGCCAACGCCGACGTCAACTCGGTCGTGGTGAAGCTCAACCCCGACAGCTCGTGGGGCACCCGCACGCAGACCATCCAGGTGCTCGGGCGTGAGCAGAGCGCGACGACGTTCAGCAACCTGTCCTCGGCGACGGTCTACACCTTCAACCCCGCCTCCGGGAACTCCGTGAGCATCCCGGTCAGCGGCAGGGTCGCCGACGTCCAGCTCAAGTACACCAGCAACTCCGGCGCCCCCGCCGGCCAGGCCGCGGAGTTCCAGGTCATCGGCACCGCGGCCCCGAACCCCGACCTGACGATCACCGGCATGTCGTCGGCCCCGGCCGCCCCGATCGAGACCGACGCCATCACGCTGTCGGCCACGGTCAAGAACATCGGCACCGCCGCCTCGGGCGCGACGAACGTCAACTTCTACCTCGGCACCACGAAGGTCGGCACCGCCGCCGTCGGCGCGCTGGCGGCCGGAGCCACCAGCACCGTCTCGGCGAACATCGGAGCGCGTGACGCGGGCACCTACCCGCTCAGCGCCAAGGTCGACGAGGACAACAGCGTGGTCGAGCAGGACGAGACCAACAACAGCTACACCAGCCCGTCCTCGCTGGTCGTCAAGCCGGTCGACACCTCCGACCTCGTGCCGGGCACCTCCTGGTCGCCCAGCAACCCGGCGGCGGGCAACAACGTCACCTTCTCCGTGGCGATCAAGAACCAGGGCACCGTGGCCTCCGCGGGCGGCGCCCACGCCATCACCCTGACCGTCGCCAACGACGCCGGCACCGTCGTCAAGACGCTGACCGGCTCCTACACCGGCGTGATCGCCCCCGGTGCGACCACCAGCCCGGTCAACCTCGGCACCTGGACGGCCGCCAACGGCAAGTACACCGTCAAGACGGTGATCGCCAACGACGCCAACGAGCTGCCGGTCAAGCAGGGCAACAACACCGTCACCCAGCCGTTCTTCGTCGGCCGCGGCGCGAACATGCCCTACGACAGCTACGAGGCCGAGGACGGCGTCATCGGCGGCGGCGCGGCCGTGGTCGGCCCGAACCGCGACATCGGCGACCTCGCCGGCGAGGCGTCCGGCCGCAAGGCCGTCACGCTGAACTCCAACGGCGCCTACGTCGAGTTCACCACCAAGGCCAGCACCAACACCCTCGTCACCCGGTTCTCCATCCCGGACGCGGCGGGCGGCGGCGGCATCAACTCGACGCTGAACATCTACGTCAACGGCACCTTCCTCAAGCCCATCAACCTGACGTCCAAGTACGCCTGGCAGTACGGCAACGAGACCCAGCCGTCCAACTCGCCCGGAGCCGGGCCGCGTCACATCTACGACGAGGCCAACGTCATGCTCGGGACCACCGTCCCGGCGGGCAGCAAGATCAGGCTCCAGAAGGACGCGGCCAACACCAGCAACTACGCGATCGACTTCATCAACACCGAGCAGGTGTCGGTGATCCCGAACCCCGACCCCGCGAAGTACGCGGTGCCGACGGGCTTCGCCCACCAGGACGTGCAGAACGCGCTCGACAAGGCACGCCAGGACACCAACCTCGTCGGCGTCTACCTGCCCCCGGGCGACTACCAGACGGCCGGCAAGTTCCAGGTCTACGGCAAGGGCATCAAGGTCGTCGGCGCCGGCCCCTGGTACACGCGCTTCTTCGCGCCGACCACCCAGGACAACACCGACGTCGGCTTCCGTGCCGACTCGACCGCCAACGGGTCGACGTTCTCGGGCTTCTCCTACTTCGGGAACTACACCTCGCGCATCGACGGTCCTGGCAAGGTGTTCGACTTCTCCAACGTCGCCAACATGGTGATCGACAACATCTGGGTCGAGCACATGGTCTGCATGTACTGGGGCGCGAACACCGACTTCATCACGATCAAGAACTCCCGCATCCGTGACACGTTCGCCGACGGCATCAACATGACGAACGGCAGCACGGACAACCTCGTCAGCAACAACGAGGCGCGCACGACGGGCGACGACAGCTTCGCGCTGTTCTCGGCCATCGACGCGGGCGGGGCCGACGAGAAGAACAACGTGTACGAGAACCTGACGGCGATCCTCCCCTGGCGTGCGGCCGGTGTGGCGGTCTACGGCGGGTACGCGAACACCTTCAGGAACATCTACATCGCCGACACGCTGACCTACTCGGGCATCACGATCAGCTCGCTGGACTTCGGCTACCCGATGAACGGCTTCGGCGCCTCCCCGCCCACCACGTTCGACAACATCTCGATCGTGCGTGCGGGTGGTCACTTCTGGGGGTCGCAGACCTTCCCCGGAATCTGGATCTTCTCCGCCTCCAAGGTCTTCCAGGGCATCCGCGTGAACAACGTGGACATCGTGGACCCGACCTACAGCGGCATCATGTTCCAGACGAACTACGTCGGCGGCCAGCCGCAGTTCCCGGTCAAGGACACCATCTTCACCAACGTCTCGATCACGGGCGCCAAGAAGAGCGGTGACGCGTTCGACGCCAAGTCCGGGTTCGGCATCTGGGTGAACGAACTGCCGGAGCCGGGCCAGGGCCCGGCGGTCGGCACGGCCACCTTCAACAACCTCGTCCTCAGCAACAACGCCGTGGACATCAAGAACACGACGTCGACCTTCACCATCGTCCGCAACTAGCGGAAACCGGTTCACCGGCTTCCGGGGGCGCGAGTCCCCGGAAGCCGCCCCGCAGACGAAGTGCCGCCGGAGACCACTCTCCGGCGGCACTTCCGCGTTCCGGATACGGCATGCTGTGGGGTCTTCCTCCTATAGCCCACCCGTCACCCAATTGACGGCGGCACCGAGTGCCGCCCACCCAAGGACGTGTCCTACCCCCGATGGCGGGAACACGGGTGGCCGAACCGCCGAACTGATCGGCGCGGGCCACGGAGCCACGGCCCGGCAGGCCGCGGCGTCGGGTGGGCAGCGGGGCCCGGTGTCTCGCACTCTTCACCGGGACGCAGGAATTCGTGGCAGGCCAGGTAGCCCTTCGCGAGCGGCCCGGCTTCTCACTCACCCCCAGAACGCAAGAATTCAAAACGAACCAAGCCCTCTCAAGAGCGGCCCGATGTCCCTCGCTCACCCTCGGGGCGCAGGGATTCGAGGCGGACCAGGTCGTTTTCTGAGAGGCGTAGGGCGGCGACGTTCTGGGTCAGGCGTCACCACCGTGCTCGGCGGCGGGCCTCGGGAGTCCCGGCGAGACCTGGGGGACCGCCGAGACCTGGGGAGGCCACTTCGTTCCGAGCCGGTTTGCGGCGCCCGAAAAGGGAGGGAACCAGCGAGAATTGATCTCTGTGATGCGCCTCCACTTCACCCCTGCCGACCTGCGTCAGATCACGCTGGCCCCGGGCCCCGTCCCGCTGTGGGAGATCGTCGTGAGCGTGCACCGGTTGCGGCTGCCGGCGACCGTCGGGCCCCGGCACAGGTTCGGCCTGAACGGCTGGGAGCGCGAGGTGAGCCGCGGTCTGCGGGCGCGGGCGGGCGTGCTCCTCGACCTGATCCCCCCGCATGACTACCTGCCCGACTTCCTGCTCCAGCCGTCCACAGGCGACCTCGCCGAGGGCATCGAACTCGCCACGCGGGCGCCCATCGCGCAGATCTCCGCCGACCTGAGTACGCTCGCCGCCCACCGAGAAGCCGGCCGCTGGTCCTTCGAGCTCGCCTCAGACGCCCCCCGCGCGCGGCAGACCCTCGCGAGGGACCTGCGCAGGTACTTCGACTCGTCGGTGGCGTCGCGGTGGCCGCGGATCCAGGCCGACGGCCTCGCCGACCGCGCGCTGCGCGCCGAGACCCTACTCAGAGGCGGGGTCGACGCGCTCCTCGCCACCCTCGACCCCCAGTGGCACTGGCAGCCGCCGGTGCTGCGCATCCCGTTCCCCGGCGCGTGGGACGTCGATCTGGGCGGGCGCGGGCTGGTGCTGGTGCCGTCGTACTTCATTCTCGGGCCCCTGCTGATGGAACAGCCGGACGGGCCGACCGTCCTCGCGTATCCGATCTAC
This sequence comes from Sphaerisporangium viridialbum, assembly GCF_049674955.1. GTDB lineage: Bacteria > Actinomycetota > Actinomycetes > Streptosporangiales > Streptosporangiaceae > Sphaerisporangium > Sphaerisporangium viridialbum. The sequence goes on from NZ_CP187232.1 coordinate 7,228,671, forward strand.
CGAGGCGAGCAGCCGGTCTCGGCGGCCGACACCCTCGGGCCCCTGCTCGGCCGTACGCGGGCCGCCGTCCTCGCCGCGCTTCGCGACCCGGCCACCACCACGTCCGTGGCCGAACGGGTCGGCGTCTCCCTCGCCTCGGCCAGCCAGCACGCCGCCGTGCTGCGCAACGCCGGGCTCGTCTCGACCGTCCGGATGGGCGGCGCCGTCCTGCACACGCTGACACCGCTGGGGTCGACCCTGCTGCGCAGCGATTCGCTCACCACCTGAGAAACACGCCTCTCGCCCCCGGGAACGGCGTCGAACAGGCCCTTTCGGGCAGGACCGAAAGGCATTGTGACCGCGATTCCCGGATCTTATCGTCATTCCTGAAGCCACCGGCCCTGATTCAGCCGGAAATCACGAATAACGGCCGCAGGAAAGACGAAAGGCGTTATCAACACATGTTCGGCACGAATTCCCTCGCAACCAAGGTCCGCAACAGGTCAATGGCCGTGCTCTTCGCCACGACGGTGGCCGGCACGTTCTCGTTCGCGACCGCGGCACACGCGGCTCCTTCGTCGGCTCTGCGGGATCCGGGGTGCACTTTCTCCACCTCGACGACCGCCGTCAGCCAGTCCGACCTCACTGGAATGCTGCTCGGGGTGAGAGTCAAACTGCTCGAGAACGGTTGCGGCTCCACCATCCGCGCATACGTCCATTGCAACGGCTTCCCGTACGGGACCTATTACAGGTACGGGGCGTCGATCTCCTCGAAGGGGGCCACCACCACCGCTCTGTGCAGCGCCGGCGACCCTCGCTACGGCAAGTCCGGGTACGAGATCAAGTCCGGAAGCACCTGGACCAAGGTGCCGACCTTCACCGCCTGACCTGGCATGACTTCCCCCGGTAGGCGTGACCGGGTAACCGGGGCACCGGGTCACGCCGCCGCCCCCACCGCCGGCGACCCGGCCGGCGGTGGGACCATGCTGGGCATGAAAGACGTCGAGTTCAGCACTCCACCGACATTGCCCCCGACCAACGGGTACAGCCACGTCGCCAGCGTCCCTCCGGGCAGCCGGCTCGTATGGACCTCCGGCCAGGTCCCGATCGCCGCGGACGGCGCCGTCGCGGCCGAGGGCGACTGGGAGGCCCAGACGCGCCTGGTCATGGAGAACGTCGGCGCCGCGCTGGAAGCCGGCGGCGCCACCTGGGACGACGTGTTCAAGCTCACGATCTTCGTGGTGGACACCTCCGCCCTGGCCACCGTCCGGGCCGTACGCGACGAGTTCCTCAACCTCGAACGGCCGCCGACCAGCTCGCTCGTGCAGGTCGCGGGCCTGTTCAGACCCGGCATCCTCATCGAGATCGAGGCCGTGGCCGCCGTACCGGCCGCTGACTAGCAGCGGGGGTGCCAGTGCCCCGATGAGGGAGAGTTCAGTCGCGGATCTCGGGCCGGTCGATGACCCTCAGCCACGTGCCGTCGGGCTGGCGGCGCACGACCTGCACCCTGCCGCCCGTGCCGTCGGACGGTCGTGTCGAGGTGAGCGCCAGGTCGCCGTTGCGCAGCGTGGGCAGCGCCTCCTCCAGCTTGAACTCGGGGGCCTGCGCGATCAGCCGCTCGCACACCTCGCGGATCGCCTCGCGGCCGGCCGTCACCTGCCCTGGCGGGAACCCCAGTACGGCGTCGGGCTCGTACAGCGCCGCCAGCCCTTCGGCGTCGCCGGCGTTCGCCCGCTCCACGAAGAGCCGCGCCAGGTCCTCGGGCTCCCTCGCCCCTGCACGTCCATCGGTCATCGTCGATTCTCCTTATATGAGATCCGGGCCGTGATCTCCCGGCCCGGCGTCGTGTCCATCGTCGCGCCGGCACCGGTCAGAAGTCCAAGAGCTGGATTCACTGATCGCTATAATCAGGCGTTATGGAGCTGCGGCAGCTTGAGTACTTCGTGGCGGTGGTGGAGGAGGCGAGCTTCACCAAGGCGGCGGCCAGGGTGCACGTCGCCCAGCCCGGCGTGAGCGCCCAGATCCGCCGGTTGGAGCGTGAGCTCGGCGAGGAGCTGCTCGACCGCTCGGGGCGCACGGTGCGCCTCACGGCGGCGGGCGCGGCCGTGCTCCCGTACGCCCGGGCCGCGCTCGGGGCGGTGGCCGGCGCACGGCTGGCCGTCGACGAGCTCACCGGGCTGATGCGCGGGCACGTCGCCATGGGCATGGTGATCTCGTGCTCGTCCGTGGACGTGCCGGCTCTGCTGGCGGAGTTCCACGAGGACCATCCCGGGGTCGAGATCACCCTCTCCGAGGCCGACTCCGACCACCTGATCGAGGCCCTGCACTCCGGGGATCTCGACCTGGCACTGGTGGGTCTCGGGGTCGACCGGCCCCCGGGCATCGAGATCCAGGCCTTCGTGGACGAGCGGTTCGTCGTGGTGGTGGCTCCCGGCGACGCGCTGGCCGGGCGGGAGGCCGTGCCCCTCGACGCCCTGCGGGAGCGGTCGCTCATCAGCCTGCCCCGGGGCACGGGCCTGCGATCCATCGTCGACGACGCCTGCGCCTCGGCGGGCTTCCGGCCGCGCGTCGCCTTCGAGGCCAGCGACCCGCGCATGCTCGCCCAGCTCGCCGGGCGGGGCCTCGGCGTCGCCATCGTCCCCGAGTCCCTCCCCGCCTCCTACGACGGGGAGCTGCGCACCCTGACCCTCGTCCGTCCCAGCCTGCGCGGGCGCGTCGCCCTCGCGTGGCGGGCTGAGGGCCCGGCCGGCCCCGCGGCCCGCGCCCTGATCGCCCACGCCCGCAAGGTCCTGCCCGACCTACGGGCGGACGGCGAGCCGTGAACGGGCGCCGCCCCGGCGAGGAGGCCGTCTCCTCGCCGGGGCGGTCATAGGGGCTAGGTGAGGTCGGAGCACTTAAGGGCGTCGGGATCCTTGGCGGCGTTCGGAGCCCAGCGGACGTTGGCGAAGGAGGCGGAGAAGGCGCCTTCGGTGTAGACGAGGAACGGCGTGTTGACGTTCTCGAAGTCCAGGTTCGAGGCGAAGCAGGACACCGGGATCTTGACGGTGGCCTTGCTCCCGGCCGGTAGGTTCTGGAACAGCGAGGTCGCCACCACCTCCGCGAAGCACGGGTACACGCAGTGCGCGCTGATCACCGTCCTGGCCGCCGGGGGCTGGTGGACGATCGTGTCGAAGACCAGCGCGGCGTCGGCGTTGAGGTAGCCGCGCAGGTCGCTGCCGCCCGCCGGGTCCTGCATGTAGATCTGCGCGGGCCCGCCGTTCCAGGTCGCCTTGAGGCCGTCCGCCTGCACGTTGACGTCCGAGGGCACGACGCTGATCTCGGCGTGCGCGGCGGTGCCGTCGACGCCGATCTCGGTGCCGCCCCAGTTCTCGGGGGAGCCGATGAAGCTCTTGTACGGCGCGACGTCCGTGCGGTTGAAGAGCTCCAGATCCTCGGTGGCGGTGCCGCCGCCGCCCGTCGAGCCGCAGGCCGTGTCCTGCGAGGTCTCGTCCAGCGTGCCGACCGATCCGGTCTGGCCGTAGCGCAGGCCGTAGCCGAGCGGGAACAGCGGGTCGTAGCCCTCGCCGCCGGGGTTGAGCGGAGTCTGGCACGCGCTCTTCGGCCAGGAGTACGACAGCTTGCCGGTGTACCCCTCGCTCCAGCGGGAGGTCCGCACGAGCTGGTCGGCGACGCCGCCGCCCTCCGTGCCTGGCAGCCACGCCACGACGAACGCGTCCGAGCGGTTGAGCTCCTTGTTGACGTAGAGCGGGCGGCCGGTGACGTACACGGTGACCACGGGCGCGCCCTTGCCGCGCACCTTGTCCAGTACCGCGAGGTCGGCGGGGTAGAGCTTGGCCGCCTCCAGCGTGCGGCGTCCGAGGTCGCCGACCCCCTCGGCGTACGGCGTCTCGCCGATGACGGCGATGACCGCGTCGTACGCGGCGGGGTCGACGCCGTCGGCGGTCTCGCTGAAGGTGACGTTGGAGGCGCCGAGCGCCTCGCGCAGCCCGCCGAGAATCGTCGTGCCGTTGGGGAAGTCGGCGTTGGTGTTGCCGGTGCCCTGCCAGGTGAGGGTCCACCCGCCGGTCTGGTTCTGCATGCTGTCCGCGCTCTTGCCGACCACGAGCACCTTGGAGCGCGGGGCCAGCGGCAGCACCCTGCCGTTGTTCTTGAGGAGCACCTGCGACTCGCGCACGGCCTTGCGGGCGAGCTCCCTGGCCTGGAGCGCGCCGGCCGATCCGGCCTTTTGACGGGCGGACGGCTTGCGCGCGTCGAACACCCCGGCGCGCAGCTTCACCCGCAGGATGCGCGTCACCGCGTCGTCGACGCGCGCCATCGGGATCTCGCCTGCCTGCACCTGCGCGATGGTGTTGGCGATGAACGCCTTCCAGTCGTTCGGCACCATCACGACGTCGATGCCCGCGTTGATCGCCCGCGCGCAGCTGGAGTTCGTGCATCCGGCGACCTGCCCGATGCCGTTCCAGTCGGAGACCACGACGCCGTCGAAGCCCATCTTCTGCTTGAGGATGTCGGTGAGCGCGCGCTTGCTGCCGTGCATCTTGCCCTCGTTGATGCCGAGGTCGGCGTTCGTCCAGCTGTTGAACGACGCCATCACGGTCTGGGCGCCGGCCGCGAGCGCGCCGTAGTAGCCCTGGCCGTGGATGTTGATCATCTCGGCCTCGGAGGAGGGGTTGACCCCCTGGTCGGTGCCCTTGAGGGTGCCGCCGTCACCGATGAAGTGCTTGGCGGTCGCGATGACGCCCTTGTCGCCGATGCCCCGCGAGTTCCCGCCCTGCAGGCCCCTGACGGCCTCGTACCCGTAGGCCCGGGTGATGCGGGGGTCCTCGGAGAAGCCCTCGTACGTGCGGCCCCACCGGTCGTCGCGCACGACGGCGAGCGTGGGCGCGAAGGCCCAGTCCTGGCCGGTGGCGTGGATCTGGGTGGCGGTCGCGGCCCCGATGTCACGGACGAGGCAGGGGTCGTGGGCGGCGCCGAGGCCGATGTTGTGCGGGAAGAGCGTCGCGCCGTAGACGTTGTTGTTGCCGTGGACCGCGTCGATGCCCCAGATGACCGGGATCTTCGTGCGCGTGCCCACGGACGCCTGCCAGTAGGCGTCGGCGAGGTCGAGCCAGGCCTTCGGCGTGGCGTGCTTGTCGCCGCCGGGCCAGGAGCCGCCGCCGTTGAGCACCGAGCCGATGCCGTACTGGGCGACCTCGGCCGGGGTGACGGCGGAGATCTCCGGCTGGGTCATCTGCCCGATCTTCTCGGCCAGCGTCATGCCGGAGAGGATCTTCGCCACCCGCTTCTCGTCGGCGGGGTTCTGCTTGATCTCGCTCTTGACCTTCGGCCAGTCGTTGAGCGTGGGCAGGGTCTTCTCGATGCGGGCGCAGCCGTGGTCCGTGGCGGGCTTCCCGATCACCGGCTGCCCGCCGCCCTTCGCGGTGTCGGCGCCCGCGCTCGGGATGCCGGTGGTGCCCGTGGCCAGGATCGCCAGGCCGGCCATCACCGCCAGCGCGGCGCGGCGAGGCCCTGGTCGGACAGGGGGTGTGGTCATGAGCGTCCGTTCTCGAGGCACGAGGGAGGGTCGCGCGGCCCCCCGCAGCCGCACTTCGCAGATCTTGACCCTGTGAGAGCCCTGAGTCAATACCTCAATAGAGCGCTCTCCCGGATTGGCGGGCTCAGCCCGCCCTGAGCCGGAAGAGCTCGTCGGCCACGTCGATGCACGACGTTCCCAGCTCGTGGGAGGAGAACAGGTGCAGCGTCTCCGCGGTCTCGATCTCCAGCAGCTCCCACCGCAGGCCGTACCGGGCGTTCCGCGCCACCCGGATGTGCGCCACCTCCGACCAGAACACGCGCTCGCGGCGAGCGAGCCCGGTCACCACCATCACCCCGTCGGTGTCGGCGGCGAGCCGTACGGGGGCGATGAGGTCGCGGGCGGCGAACCCGCCGAACAGCACGGCGGCGGCCGAGCAGAGAAGCATGCCCCGCGTGTCACCGGAGACGACCGCCGCGACGACGCCGAACGCGACGGCCGCCGCCAACTTGGCGGCGGTGAACTCGCGCCGGACCCGCCACTGGCGCGCCCGCCGGGATATGCCCGTCATACCCGCACGCTATCGCTCACACGGCCCGTCGGCGCACCCGTCCTCAGTCCGGGCCTCAGTCGACGAGGTCCAGGCACGCGGCGACGATGCTGTCGGTGTCGAGCCCGTGGTGGCGGTACACGTCGTCGAGGCCTCCCGACTGGCCGAACTCCGAGACCCCGAGGTGCGTGCCCGGCACCTGGTGGACGCCCGCGAGGAAGGCCAGCGTGTGGGGGTGGCCGTCGGCGACGGTGACGATCGGGGTCGCGCGCCGCGCGGGGAAGACGCTGTCCAGGATCCACGTGGGCGCGTCACCGTGGCCGCCTCGGCTCCGCATGCCCTCGAAGACCAGGCCGGGGCTCGTCAGGCAGACGACGTCCGCGCCGACGCCCAGCTCGCCGAGGCGGGCCGCGGCGGCGAGCGCCTCGGTCACGACCGCCCCCATCGCCGCGATGGTGACCGAGGGCCGCTCGTGGCGCCTGAGCGGGTAGGCCCCGGCGACGACCTGGCGCCGCCGCAGCTCCCGGGCGGCGGGGTCGGCGGGGACGTTCGCGAGGGCCTGGTCCACGGGCCGGGTGGACAGGCGCAGGTAGGCCGACCGCCCGCCCGGCCTGCCGAGCCGCGCGAGGGACGCCAGCAGGCACCACTCCAGGTCGAGCGCGAACGCCGGCTCATAGGCGGTGCAGCCGGGCTGCTCGATGCCGATCGAGGGCGTCTTGATGGACTGGTGCGCGCCGCCCTCGGGGCCGAGGCTGACCCCGGACGGCGTGCCCACCAGGATGGACTGACCGCCGGCGTAGATGCCGAAGGACCAGGGTTCGAGCGCGCGCTCCACGAACGGGTCGTACACCACGCCGATCGGCAGGAGCGGCTGCCCCCAGCGGGACCAGGTGGCCCCGAGCTCGCCCAGCAGCCCCACGAGGTTGGTCTCGGCGATCCCCAGCTCGATGTGCCGGCCGGTGGGGCGCTCGCGCCAGTGCAGGATGGTCTCGGCGTCGTCGTCGAACCAGTTCCTGCGCTCGTCGGTGGCCCAGACCCCGACCTTGTTGAGCCAGCCGCCGAGGTTGGTGCTGGAGCTGACGTCCGGGCTGACGGTGACCACCCGGGCGCCGGCGGCGGGAGCCTGGCGGTCGAGGTCGAACAGCGTGCGCCCGAGCGCCGCCTGCGTGGTCGCGGTGCCGTGCGGCGTGCGCCCGAAGTCCTCGGGAACCTCGGGCACGTCCTGCGGCGGGGGCGGCGTCCTGCGCAGCCGCCAGGCGGTCTCCGCGCAGCGCAGCGCGGCGCGGCTGCCCTCGGGGAACGGCGTCCACGGCCGCGCGGGGTCGGCGCCGACCCGCGCGGCGAGCGCGTGCAGCTGGTCCACGGTCAGCAGGGAGGAGTGGTTCTGGGGGTGTCCCTCTGTGGCCAGCCCGTATCCCTTCACCGTGTACGCGAAGATCACGGTCGGGCGGGTGTCGTCGATGGACGCGAACGCCTGGCGGAGGGCCGACAGGTCGTGCCCGCCGAGGTTGCGGACGGCGGCGTGCAGCGTCGCGTCGTCGACGCCGGCGAGCAGCCCGGCGATGATCCCGGGGTCCGCGCCGGGAAGGGACGCGTACGTGCCGGTGAGGCGGGCCCGCAGCTCGGTGGCGTCGCAGCGGAGCAGCCGCTGGTACTCGGGGTTCGACATGCCGTCGATCCGCGCGCGCAACGCCTCGCCGCCCGGCCGCGCGAACAGCTCCTCAAGAAGCCGGCCGTACTTCACCGTGAGGACCTGCCAGCCGGCCGCGGCGAACATGCCCTGCAGGCGGGTGCCGCCCATGTTGGGCACCACCCGGTCGAGGGACTGGCGGTTGAAGTCGACGATCCACACGACCTCGCCCAGCTCCGCCACCTGGGGGTCGAGGATCGCCTCCCAGCAGGCGCCCTCGTCGAGCTCGGCGTCGCCGAGCAGCGAGTACTGCCGTCCGGTGCCCGCCCCGCCGAAGTGCGTCTCGACGTAGCGGCGGGCCAGCGCGCCCCAGATCGGCGCGGTGGCCCCGATGCCCACCGAGCCGGTGGAGTAGTCGGCCGGGTCGGGGTCCTTGGTGCGGCTCGGGTAGCTCTGCAGGCCGCCGAACTGGCGCAGCGTGGTGAGGTACGACGCGTCGAGCTCGCCCAGCAGGTGGTTGACGGCGTGCAGCACCGGCGACGCGTGGGGCTTCACCGACACGCGGTCGTCGGCGGTGAGACACTCGAACCACAGCGATGTCATGATCGAGACGATCGACGCGCTCGACGCCTGGTGCCCGCCGACCTTGAGCCCGGTCGGGTTCGGGCGCACGCGGTTGGCGTGGTCGATCATCGCGGTCGACAGCCAGAGCACCCGCTGCTCGATCTCGCGCAGAACGTCGAGGTCGTCGGTCGCGGCGGCCGGAGCGGAGGAGGCCACGAGGTCCAGGTGGTTCATCGCATACTTGCCTCTCCAGCAGACGTCAGCCGTCGCTCCGTTGAGCACTTTGCTGAGCCATGCTGACCAGCAACAGCGGGTATGCGCAAGAGCATCTCGGTTAAGTAAGCTTCATGCACGGTTTTGTAGGGGTGACCCCAGGAAGGTGAGGCAGTATGCGCAGCTCGGGAACGCTCGACCGGGTCGACGCACGGCTGCTCCTCGCACTCATCGAGAGCCCGCGGGCCACCGTGCTCGCGCTCGCGGAGCAGGTGGGCCTGTCGCGCAACACGGTGCAGGCCAGGCTCGCCAAGCTGGAGGAGCGCGGGGTGCTCGCGGCCTTCGAGCGGAGCCTCGATCCCGAGATCCTCGGATACCGCCTGACCGCGTACATCACCGTGCGGGTCGACCAGCACGGGCTCGCGGCGGTGTCGGAGGGGCTCGCCGGCATCCCCGAGGTCATCGAGGTCCTCGGCATCAGCGGCGGGGACGCCGACCTGCTGGTGAGGGTCGCCGCCAGGGACGCCGACGACCTCTACCGGGTCGCCGGCCGCATCCTCGCCACCCCGGGCGTGGAACGCACCACCACCGCCCTGGCGATGCGCACCCTGGTGCCCCACCGGGTCACGCCCCTGCTGCGCCGCACCGCCTCGGGCGACGAGGGCCGGCCGGACGCCCCGGCCACGCGCACGTAAGCCGCCTTGGCCGGGACGCCGGGTGGGAGCTAGGGCACCCTTGGTGTCGTCGAGCGGGTCGAAGTCCAGCTCGGGGTGCTCGTCGTCGGTCATGATCTGCACCCGCGGCTCCCTGCTCGCGCTTGTGTCAAGAACGGGTGTGGTGCCGGCCATCACAGCGCCGAACCCGCTGCCGGGCGATCGTACTGGCTAGACGATATGTAGTACTTGTACTACATTCAACGGCATGAGTACTGCGGTGATGGTGCGTGGGCTGCGCATGACGTACGGCGCGACCGAGGTGTTGCGCGGGGTCGATCTCGACATCGCACGGGGCGAGATCTTCACGCTGCTCGGCCCGAACGGGGCGGGTAAGACGACGACGATCGAGATCCTGGAGGGCTTCAGGAGCCGGTCGGCGGGAGAGGTCCGGGTGCTGGGAGCCGATCCCGGCAGGGGCACGGAGGCCTGGCGGTCCAAGATCGGCGTCGTCCTCCAGTCCTGGCGGGACCACCCCAAGTGGGGCACCCGCCAGTTCCTCGCCCACGTGGCGGAGTTCCACGACGACCCGCGTGATCCCGACGAGCTGCTGGGCGCGGTCGGCCTCACCGGTCAGGCCGGGCAGCGCGTGGGGCTCCTGTCGGGTGGACAGCGGCGCCGGTTGGACGTCGCGCTCGGCATCGTGGGCCGTCCCGAGCTGCTGTTCCTGGACGAGCCGACGACCGGCTTCGACCCGGAGGCGCGCCTGGAATTCCACCGGCTCATCGAGAAGCTGGCGGCCGACGAGGGCATGACCGTGCTGCTCACCACCCACGACCTGGCGGAGGCCGAGAAGCTCGCCCACCGCACCGCGATCCTGGTCGAGGGCAGGGTCGCCGTCTGCGGCACGCCTGGCGAGCTGGCGGAGACCGTACAGGCGCAGTCGCAGGTGCGCTGGCTGGAGGACGGCCGGGAGCGGGTCCTGACCACCTCCGACCCCTCGAACGCGGCGTGGGAGTTGCACCGGCGGTTCGACGGGCCGGTGCCGGGGCTGGCGATCCGGCGCCCGTCCCTGGAGGAGAGCTATCTGAACCTGATCGGGAGGGCGGCATGAACACGAGAAGCCTGCGCATCGGGGTGCGCCGCGGCTGGGCCGAGCACACCCACCTGTTCAAGGACCGCAAGGAGGTGCTCACGAACCTGGCCGGCACCGTCGGGATGTTCGCCCTGCTGCTCCTGTGGATCGGTGACACGCCGGTCAAGGGCACGACCATGACCGCCGCCACGTTCATGACGGCCGGGTTCCTGGCCTTCGGCGTCTTCAGCTCGGCGCTCATGACGCTCCCGATGGCGCTCACCACCGACAGGGAGGACGGCACGCTGCTGCGGCTCCGCACCATCCCCGGCGGCATTCCCGCCTACCTGGTGGGCCGCGCGGTCACGCTGGTCTGCCAGATCGTCGTGCAGACCGTGCTGATCCTCGCCACCGGCCTGCTCGTGGGCGGAGTCGCGCCACCGCGCGACTGGGTGACCCTCGCTTGGGTCCTCCTGCTGGGCACCGTCGCGGTGGTGCCGCTGGGCGCCGCGATCGGCAGCGTGCTCCCCGGGCCGAAGACCGCCGCGGGCATCCTGGGCCTGCCCATGATGGGCCTGATGCTCACCTCGGGCGTCATGCTCCCGATGACCTTCATGCCCGGCATCGTCCAGGGCATCGCCCAGGCGTTCCCGCTCTACTGGCAGGGGCTCGGCCTGCGCGCGGCCATGCTGCCCGACTCCATGCTGGCCGTCGAGATCGGCGGGAGCTGGCGGCTCCCGCAGGTGGCGGGCGTGCTGGCGCTCTGGGCCGTGGCCGGCATGCTGGTCGCTCCCGTGCTGGTCAGGCGGGCCACGCGCCGCGAGTCCGGCTCCCGGCTGGCGGAACGGCGCCCGGTCGCGCAGGGCTCCTGAGCCGTGTGTGGGGACGGCGGGACGCGGGCGGCCTCGCGCCCCGAGCTGAGAGACTGATGCGATGTCCGGTGAAGAGGTGTACAACCGCATCTCGATGCTCAGGGTGGAGCGCGGGGTCTCGCGCAAGGATCTGGCCGCCGCGCTGGGTGTCCACTACCAGACCATCGGATACCTGGAGCGGGGCGAGTACAGCCCGAGCCTGTTCCTCGCCATGCGCATCGCCGAGTACTTCTCGGTGCCGATGGAAGTCGTGTTCTCCCTCAAGCCGTTCCCCCGGCTTGGCAGTGAGGTGATGAAGTGATGGCCGAGCTCGACCAGAAGCGCATCGAGGACGCCCGGCGCGGCATGCGGTTCTTCTGGTACGGCACCCGCCGGGGCCGCCGCGGCACGGTGGTCCTCGGCGGGGTGGCGCTCGCGACGCTCTGGACCAGCTCGATCGTCTGCTGGTTCCTGGCGCCGAGCGACACGGCGATGTGGACCACCTTCGCGCTGATGGGCGCGGGCCTGATGATCTACCTGTGGGTCTTCGCGGTGCTCGCCGTGGCCTCCGGGGGCGTGGTGGGCATGGCCGACGGCAGGCTGGACGAGCGGCAGCTCACCGAGCGGCGCCGCGTCTACGCCCTGGCCCACCGGGGCACCTCGTGGATGCTCGGCATCGCCCTCATGGTGTCGTTCCTCCTGACGGACGACGGCGACCACGTCCTGCGCATCCCCACGGCGGCGCTCTTCATGTTCCTGATGGCCGCCTGGACGACCCACATGATCATGCCGCACCTCGTCGCCGGCTGGCGCGTGCCTGACCCGCCCCCGGACGACGACGAGGCCTGATCGAGCGGCGGGGCTCAGGAGGCGTAGGCGGGCGGAGACGTCAGGCGCCCTCGCCTGGCCGGGCGCCAGGTGCTGACCATCGCGAAGGCCAGCAGCAGCTCGGCGACGTCCCCTCCGTAGTACATGATCTCGGCACCGCCCCGCAGCTGGGCGGCGGGCACCGGCACATCGACGAGGAGCCCGGCGTACATGAGCTGGGACAGCGTGGCGTGCACCGCGACCGCCACGCCCAGCACCACCAGCCGGCGCGGCACCGAGGGGCGGCGCGGCGCGGGGTCGGGCCCCGCGACGACCCAGGCGAACAGGCAGCCCGCGAGCAGGAAGTGCGCGTGGACCAGGTGATGGAGCACCGGATGCCCGGCCGTCATCCGGTACAGCGGGGTCAGGTACAGGACCGCGAGGCCGCCCACGTTGAGCCCCAGCGCGGTCCACGGGCCCGCGGCGAGGTGGAGGGCCCGGCTTCTCAGCACCGCCGCGATGGCGCGCCGGTGGCGGGGGGAGGCCGATCGCAGCGCCAGCGTCACCGGGGCGCCGAGCACCAGGCCGAGCGGCGCCAGCATCCCGATGAGGAGATGCTGGAGCATGTGCCCCCGGAAGTCGTGCCCGGCGAGCGAGGCGACCGGGGGCAGCGACCCCAGCAGCAGGAGCGTGGCGCCCGCGACGAAGCTCGCCGTCCGCCAGCGGCTCCAGCCCCTGGCCTCCCCGCGCCGCCGGGCCGCGAGCGCCGCGTAGCAGCCGGCGAGCAGGACGGCGAGGACGGCGAACGCGGCTCCCTGGCCGTGCGCCTCGTGCGCGTGCACGGTCAGGACTCCTGTGCGGAATCGGCGCGGCACAGGTCGAGGACCGTTCCGCCTCGCTGCAGCAGCCAGCCGCCCGCGACCAGCAGGGCGCCCAGGACGAGGAACCCGATGTCCCACCACGTCTGGTAGGCGTCGGTGCGTACATGGTGGATGGCCAGGATGTGGTGGTCCACGGTGCCCTCGACGAGGTTGAACAGCCCCCACCCGACCAGGACCCACCCCCACAGCACGCGCGACGTCCAGATCCTGCCGCGCGAGTGGGTGACGCGCGAGTACAGCAGGCCGAGGCCGATGAGCACCGCCAGCCAGGTGAACACGTGGAAGAAGCCGTCCCACATGGTGTTCATCTCCAGCCCGCTGACCGTGTGGGGTGAGTAGTACCGCACGCCGATGTGGTCGCTGTCGGTGCTGCTGAGCATGTGGTGCCACTGGAGCACCTGGTGCAGCAGGATGCCGTCGACGAACCCGCCCAGCCCCACGCCGAGGACGATGCCCGGCAGCATGACATCCCGCTCGCCGGCCGAGCTGATCGCCATCATGGTTCCCTTCTGACCGGTTCCGTACGGATCACCAGTCCGTCACCTCCCCCGGCGGGGCGGCGGGTAAGCCAGGCTTGATCATCTGCTTGCGCGGAGCGTGATCACACCTGAACGCGAACGGCCTTGCGCCGCCGCCCGGCCCCGCGAGAAGGTCGGCACAGCCGACACCGAGGGGGCAGATGACCGGGCAGAGCGCTCCATCCCTGTGGCGGAACCGCGACTTCGTCGTCTTCATGACGGCGCAGACCCTCTCCAGCGTCGGCGACTCGATCTCCTACGTCGCGCTCCCGCTGCTCGTCCTGCACGTGACGGGCTCGGTCGTCCAGATGGGCGTGGTCACCGCGCTCGCCGGCGCAGCCTCCACCGTCACGGGGGTCTTCGCCGGGGTCGTCACCGACCGGGTCGACCGCCGCGCGCTGCTGATGGTGTGCGACGTCGCGCGGTGCCTGCTCTACGCGGTGATACCGCTCGCCTGGTTGTTCTCCCCGCAGACGTGGCTGCTGTACGTCGTCGTGCCGCTCGCGGGCGCCTTCTCGATGCTGTTCCAGGTCGCGTACGTCGCGGTCGTGCCGCGCCTGGTGGCGCCCGGCCAGATCACCAAGGCCAACGGCCACCTGTACGGCACGTACGCCGTGGCGAGCGTCGGGGGGCCGATGCTCGCGGGCGTGCTGTCGGGCCTGTGGGGACCGGCGGCGGCGATAGCCATCGACGCGGGAAGCTTCGCCCTGTCGGCGCTCGGCATCTCCCTGCTCCGCCTGCGCCCCGCCGCCGCTTCTCCGTCCACCAGTGCGGACGGCGCTCTGGAGGCCGAGGGGACGCGGCGGGAGGCCGAGGGGGTCTCCGGGCGGCGGGCGGCCTTGCGGGAGTTCGCGGCCGGCGCCCGCTTCCTGTGGGGGCACCCGGTGCTGCGGTCCCTCACCGTGCTGCTGTCGATGCTGACGTTCCTCACCTTCGGGCTGCCGGACCTCCTCGTCTACTACCTCAAGCACGACCTCGCGCAGCCGGACGGCAGCGTGGGGTACGTGCTGGCGTTCGCCACCGTGGGCAGCCTCGGCGCCGCCGTGGTGGTCGCCCCGGCGCGCAGGATTCTGGGCTTCGGGCTCTGCTGGATCGGCGCGTACGCGGTCGCCGGCGTGGCCGTCGCGGGCGACGGGCTCGCCACGGGTGTGCCGGTGGTCGCGGCGCTGGCGACGATCCTGCTGTTCTGTACGGGCGTGGCCGGCATCTGTTCCATGTCCCTGCGGCAGGAGGTGACCCCCGACCACCTGCTCGGCCGGGTCACCTCGGCGTTCTGGACCCTGCACTCGGCCCTCGGCCCGGTCGGCGCGGCCGTGCTGACCGCCGGCGCGGCGCACTACGGCGTCACGGCCACGTGCCTGGTCATCGGCGTCGCGTGCCTGCTGATCGCGATGGCCGGGCTGCTCACCCCCATCCGCCGCCCGCGCCCGGAGACGCTCGCGGGCGAGGCGGCCTGAGCGTTCGGCCCGGTCCGCTGCTGGGTGTCCGATAGGAGACAATCATCCTGTTCTGTGGCGGAGTCGGGTGGACGGAGAAGCCGGTGCGCGCGGTGCTGTACGACGGGTTCGGCAGGCAGCCGGAGGTCCGCGACGTGGCCGACCCCGAGCCGCCGCGCGCGGGTGCCGTGATCCGGGTGGAGGCTTCCGGGCTGTGCCGGAGCGACTGGCACGGCTGGATGGGTCACGACCCCGATATCCGGAAATTTCCGCATGTGCCGGGGCATGAGCTGGCCGGTGTCGTCGAGGCGGTCGGCGGCGATGTGACCAGGTGGCGTCCCGGCGACCGCGTCACCACCCCGTTCATCTGCGCCTGCGGGCGGTGCCCGGCATGCGCGGCCGGCGACGCGCAGGTATGCGAGAGCCAGACCCAGCCCGGATTCACGCACTGGGGTTCGTTCGCCGAGTACGTCGCCATCGAGCACGCCGATGTCAACCTCGTGCGGCTGCCCGGCTCCATGCCCTTCCCGACCGCCGCCGGCCTCGGGTGCCGTTTCTCCACCGCGTTCCGCGCGGTCGTCTCCCAGGGGCGGGTGGCGGCCGGCGAGTGGGTGGCGGTGTACGGGTGCGGCGGCGTCGGGCTGTCGGCCGTGATGATCGCCGCCGCGTGCGGCGCCCGGGTGGTCGCCGTCGACGTCTCCCCCGCCGCGCTCGAACTGGCGGCGGGCTTCGGAGCCGCGGAGACCGTGCTCACGGAGAGCTCTCCGAGTACGGCCGCACCGGGCACGACCGCTCCCCACGACACGGGCATCAGGCCGGCCGGGACGGCGGACCCGGCGGAGCGCGTCAGGGAAGTCACCGGCGGGGGCGCCCACCTCACGGTCGACGCGCTCGGCAGCGCCGCCACCTGCGGCGCCGCCATCGAGAGCCTGCGGCGGCGCGGACGGCACGTACAGGTCGGCCTGCTCCCCCGGGCGGCCGGGCACCCGGCCGTCCCCATGGACCGGGTCATCGGGCTGGAGCTGGAGATCCTCGGCAGCCACGGCATGGCCGCGCACGCGTACCCGCCCATGCTGGCGATGATCGCCGATGGGGCGCTGCGGCCGGAGCGGCTCGTCACCCGCACGATCGGCCTCGGCGAGACCCCGGACGCCCTGGCCGCCATGGGGACCATGGGCACCCCCGGAGTGACGATGATCCTCCCCGGCCTTCCGTAGCCGGGCTCATCGCCCGTGGCGCGACCAATCGTGAGGTCGAAACTGTTCATCACCGAGGCGACGGTGAAGACGCGTCTGCCGATGCCACGCGGGGAGCGATCGCGCGTGTGCGAGGTACGATCCGGTCGTGAAGGAGGTCTCAGGTGCCCTCTCGCGGCCATCGGCCCAGCATCGGCAGGGTCGCGGAGCTCGCGGGCGTGAGCGCGACGACCGTCTCGCACACGCTCAACGGCCGGCGGCCGGTCTCGGCCGAGACCAGGAAGCGCGTGCTCGACGCCATCGAGGTGCTCGGCTACCGCCCGAACGTGCTGGCCCGGGGCCTGCGCACCAGCAGGAGCCAGGCGATCGGGCTGATCATCCCCGACATCACCAACCCGTTCTACCCCATGCTCGCGCGCGGGCTCCAGGACGTCCTCGGGCCCGCGGGCTACCACGAGATCATCACCAACACCGACGGCGACCGCGACCTGGAGCGGTCCGCCGTGGAGCAGATGGTCGCCCGGCAGGTCGACGGCATCGCCTTCGCGGTCTTCCACACGCACGCCGAAGACCTGCTGCCCGCCAGCGACCTCGGCATCCCGGTCGTACGCCTCGGCGGCAGGCTCGTCCAGGACGGGGTGGACCTCGTGCACAGCGACGACGAGGGCGGGGCCGCGGAGGCCACCCGCTACCTGCTCGACCAGGGCTACGGCCGCATCGGGTTCGTCTGCGGGCCGGACGCCCAGGGGCCGGCGGCCGAGCGGGTGACCGGCTACCTCGGCGCGCTCGCCGGGCGGGGCGTCAGCCCGGACCCCGACCTGATCGTGCACACGCGGTTCAGCCGCGCGGGGGGCATGGCCGGCACCCTGCGGCTGCTCGGCCTGCCGCGCCCGCCGCGCGCCGTGATCTGCGCCAACGACGTCATGGCCATCGGCGCGCTGGACGCGGCCCGCCAGAGCGGCCTCGACGTGCCCGGCGACCTCGCCATCATGGGGTTCGACGACATCGAGGCGGCGACGCTGGTCTCACCGCGGCTCACGACCATGGCGAACCCCGCGAGGAAGATCGGGCAGGAGTGCGGCCGGCTGCTCCTCGACCGCCTCTCCGGCACGATGACCGGCCCGCCCGGCGAGACGATCGTCCCCGCCCGCCTCGTACGCCGCCAGTCCGCCTAGCGGCCGGGCGATCCCTCCTCCTGGGCGCCCCCGCCGGCTCACCGGCCGCTACCGCGTTCCGTGACCCGGGATGTGGACGCCCCATTGACATCGATTGTCCCAGGCGTAGTTTCATGGTCAGTCTTAACGATTTGCTAGGTCATGTCCTGCGGTTCCGCCGCCGGACGGGGCACGGCGAACGCTTCCGCGCGCGCCGGAACCGGAGGTTCCCATGGCAAGGACCAGGCTGAGACCCGTATATCGGAAGGCCGCGGCGACCGTCACCGCCCTGCTCCTCGCGCTCGGCACCGCCGCCTGCTCCGGCTCCGGCGGCGACGCGGGGTCCGGTTCCGGATCAGGCGGGACGGCCCTGCGCATGTGGACCTTCAAGCGGACGCACCTGGCCGCGCTGGAGAAGGCCGCCGCCGAGTTCACGCGGCAGACCGGCGTCGCCGTCAAGGTCGAGGCGATCACGCCGGACGACGCCTTCACCGCCAAGATCCAGAGCGCGGCGCAGACCAAGGACCTCCCCGACGTCCTCGAAGTGCACGCGGGTGGCGAGGACTTCAGGATCGGCGGGTCGGGGCTCCTCGCGGACCTGGCCGGCGACTTCCCCGCCGCCTCGCTCGACCGCTTCCTGCCGAGCACCCGGGAGGCCGGCCTGGTGACCGCCGAGCGGCAGCGGCAGGTGGTGGAGCTCAAGCCCGCCAAGGTGGGGAGCCTGTTCAGCGTCCCCTTCACCGCGGGCACGTTCGGCATCGTCTACGGCAACCGGGAGAAGATGGCCGCGGCCGGACTCGACCCGGCCACGCCTCCCAAGACCTGGGAGCAGTTCATCGACTACCTGGCGGCCACCACGAAGGCCGATCCCCGGCAGGGCGGCCTGTCCCTCGGGCTCAAGGTGAGCCAGACCGGCTTCAACTGGATCTACTCCCAGCTCGCGTACGCCTATCTGGGCAAGGACCGCTACCAGGCCATGTTCGGCAAGGGCACGACCCAGGGGTTCGCCTCACCCGACGGGGTCAAGACCCTGTCGCTCTACGGGCGGCTGACCCCGTACTGGATCCCGGGCGCGACCGCGCTGGGCATCGACGATGCGGACGTCGCGTTCGCGCAGGGCAAGTCGGCCTTCGACGTGGGCGGTACGTTCACCCTCGCCTTCCTCGCGCAGAACGGTATGAAGCCCTCGAACGTGCTCAGCTTCCCGGTGCCGCCGCCGAGCGGGGGGAAGATCAGCGATCTGCGGCTTGCCCCGCTCGCGCTGACCGGCCTGTCCATCACCTCGACGAGCCGGAACCACGACGCCGCCGCCAAGTGGGTGGACTTCCTCACCTCGCCGAAGGGCGCGGGCATCTTCGCCACCTCCTCGCTCGACCTGCCGGCCACCGACCTCGGCGCGGACGCCGAGAAGCTCCTCGGCCCCGACCTGGCCGCGCTGCAGAAGTACTTCACGGGCCCGCCCGAGAGCACGTACGACGCGGCGGACGGCTCCTTCCGCCCGCCGGGCTACGACGAGGCGAAGGTCGGCCCGCCCATGGTGAAGCTGTCGCCGCTGAAGGAGGCCGACCCCGCCGCCACGGGCACGCAGCTTGACGCGGTGATCGGCGCCATGTGGAAGGCCGCCTCGTAGGCGGGACAGGATGCCCTCCGTGCACACTCCCGGCGAGACCGGCACCCCGAACCCTCCCCCACCGGCCGACGACCCCGACCTGCCCGGGCCTTCCGGGGCGCCCGGGCCTTCCGGGGCGCCCGGGCCTTCCGGGGCGCCCGGGCCGCCCCGCTCGTCCAGGGCCATCGGCTCGCCGCCGGCAGCGGGGGACGGCGGTGGGCCGGCGGCGGGGAGGCGGCGGTCGCGGTCACGGTGGCGGCGGTGGCTGGCCGGGTACGCGTTCGTGGCCCCCGCCGTCGCGCTGTTCCTGCTCATGGGCCTCTACACCATCGGCTACGGCGTCTCGCTGAGCTTCGCCAAGTGGAACGGCTTCACCCCCACCTGGGAGTGGGTCGGCCTGCGCAACTACGCCGACCTGCTCTACCAGGACCCGACCCTGGCCCCCGACCTGCGGCTGGCGGCGCTGAACACGCTGGTCGTCATGGTCACCGTGCCACTGGGCACCGTGGTCATCGCACTGCCGCTCGCCGTGCTGCTCAACTCCGTGCGCCGGCTGCGCGGCCTGCTGCGGTCGGTGTTCTTCCTTCCGTACGTGACCTCGGGGATCGCGGTCTACTACGCCTGGCGGTACATGCTGGAACCGGAAGGCCCGATCAACTTCCTGCTGCGCTCGGCCGGCCTCGGCAGCCTGGCCCGGCCGCAGGGGTTCCTCGCCGATCCCTCGACTGCCCTCCCCACGCTCATCGTGATCATGATCTGGGGGGCGGTGCCGGTGGCGATGCTCCTCTACCTGGCCGGGCTGCAGTCGATCAGCCCGAACGTCCTGGAGGCCGCGCGGATCGACGGCGCGGGAAGCGTCCGGACCGTACGGCACATCGTGTGGCCGCTCCTGCGGCCGATCACCGCGGCGATCCTGCTGCTCGGGCTCCGCGACTCCATGCAGGGGTTCCAGATCTTCCGCGTCATGACCGACGGCGGTCCCGGCGGGCACACCGACGTGGTGAGCCTGCAGGCGTACCACCTGGCCTTCTTCAAGGGCCTGTCGGCCACATTGGGGCTGGCCAGCGCCCTCGGGTGGATGATCTTCATCGCCGCCCTCCTGCTGACGCTCGCCAACGGCCGCATGCTGAGGAGCAACCGGTGACCACGATCGAGGGGAGCCACCGATGACGGCTTCCGCCGTACCTCGCCGTCCCGTCGTGTACGGACGCCCGGGCCCGTCCCGGTGGTCGGGTGCCGTCAAGACCGTCGCCTACCTCGCGCTGGCGTTCTACGCGGCCGTCAGCCTCTATCCCTTCCTCTGGATGGCCTCCGGGGCGTTCAAGGACCGCGCCGAGATCCTTGCCGGGGGCCATCTCCTACCGGACCACCCGACCTTGGACACGCTCCTCCAGACCTGGAGCAGGCTGCACTTCCTCGACTACTTCGTGAACAGCCTGAAGGTCACCGGGCTGACCGTGCTCGGCGTGCTCGCGATCTACAGCCTCGCCTCGTACGCCTTCGCCGTGCTCGACTTCCCCGGCCGCCGATTCCTCTTCTGGTTCTTCGTGGCCCTGCTGTTCGTCCCCGGGATCACCGTGCTGCTTCCTGTGGTGATCCTGGAGGACAGGCTCGGCGTTCTCGGCACCCATCTCGGGCTCGTCCTGCCGTTCGTCAACGGGATGGCGCCGCTCACGGTGCTGATGCTGACGAACGCCTTCCGCTCCATCCCCGGGGAGCTTCGCGACGCCGCCCGCGTCGACGGGGCGAGCGAGGCGCGCATCTTCTGGCGGGTCTACCTCCCGCTGAGCCGCCCGACACTGATCACCGTCGCCGTGCTCAGCGCCGTCCCGACCTGGAACGAGTACGTGCTGACGCGGGTGTCGCTCAACGACGAGGCCCGGTACACGCTGCCGCTGGCCCTCGAATCGCTGGCCACGGGCAACGTACCCCAGTACAACGAGATCATGGCGGGATCACTGATCATCGTCGTCCCGGTGATCCTGCTGTTCCTCGCGCTACAGAGGTACTTCGTCACCGGGCTCGCCGGCGCCGTCAAGGACTGAGGCGCAGGCTTCTCGTCCATCACACACCATCGGTGGCGAAGAGCGACTTCGGTCCCTTCCGTACTCGGTTCCAACCCCGGCCGGAGGACCGGCGGAGCACCACGCGACCGCGCCTGGAGCAGCGGTGGAGCCCCGCGCCGCCATGGGGCGGAGATGACGTTCCGGGGGCCGGAGACCTGATCTGGGGGCTCGGTCGGCGTTAGGTGCACGCCGGAACTGGTAGGAAGGGAGTCATGCCTGCCCTGACACCCGCAGGCCGAAGGAGCTGATCATGCAGTTTGGGGCCGATCCGCAACAGGGACTCACCGTCTCTCGCGGCATACGAGAAAGCGCGGTCGTCGTCCAGGTTCAAGGAGAGCTGGACTATCGTTCCGCCCCGCTTCTGCGGGACGAACTAGGCGGCATTTGGGATATACCCGGCATATCCGCGATCATTCTCGACCTTTCCGAGGTCACCTTCTGCGACTCCGTCGGCCTGAGCGAGCTGATCGCCGTCCTGCGGCGCAGCCAGAACACCGGCCACGCCCTCATGATCAGCGGCCTGCAGGGCACGCTCCTCCGGGTGCTGACCATCACAGGGCTGCACAACGCGTTCGACACCTACGACACCGCCGAGGAGGCCCTGCGTCAGGCGTCCTCCGCCGTGGAGCCACCGCGTACGGTGCCTTCGATCCTCGATCCGCCGCAGGCCGCGCCCTCCGGCCTGGAGCCTCCGGCCACCTCCTCGATCCTGGAACCGGGGGCGGCCTTCGAAGCGGCTCCCATCTTCGAAGCGGCCTCTGAGTTTGGAACGCCCTCCGGTTTGGACGCACCCTCCGCCTTGAACCCGCCCGTCGCTATGGACCCCGTGGAAACCGCGCCGCCCGTCATGCCGGAAAGGCCCGACGCGGCGGCCCCTGGCAACGACGTGCCCCCCGGCCCCTGACCTACATCAGGCGGCCCCCGCCGACCTCCAGCACGGCGCCGGTCATGTAGCTCGACAGGTCCGAGGCGAGGAAGAGAACCGCGCCCGCCACCTCGTGCGGCTCGCCCGCGCGCTTCATCGGGATGTCGGCCTCCCTCGCGGCGAAGACGTCGGGCGGCATGGCCTCGGTCATCGCGGTGCGGATCAGGCCGGGCTGCACGGCGTTGACCCGGACGCCACGCGGAGCCAGCTCCTTGGCGGCCGCCTTGGTGAGCCCGATGATGCCCGCCTTGGCGGCGCTGTAATTCGTCTGCCCAAAATTCCCTGACTTACCGGACAGGGAGGAAATATTGATGATCGATCCGGAACCGGCCGCGCGCATCACCTCCGCCGCCGCGCGCACCCCCAGCCATGTGCCCTTCAGGTGGACGTCCACGACCGCCTCGAAGTCGGCGAGGGTCATCTTGCGCAGGGTGGCGTCCCTGGTGATTCCGGCGTTGTTGACCAGGATGTCCAGGGTGCCGAAGCGTTCGACGGCGTGGCTCACGGCGGCCGTGACCGCCTCCTCGCCGGTGACGTCGCATCCGAGCGAGGACACCGGCTCCCCGCCGCCGAGCCGTTCGGCGGCCGTGGCGGCCAGCGCGGCGTCCTGGTCGGTCACCACGACCCTGGCCCCGTGCTCGTGGAGGATGCGCGCGATGGCCAGCCCGATGCCCTGCCCAGCCCCGGTGACCAGGGCCGTACGGCCGGCCACCAGCCCGCCGCCCGTCACGCGAGCCCCCCGGCCACACCTGGCGCCGGCCCGCCGCCGCTCACCCGAAGGCACCCGAAGACCTTCACCCGGGCACCGCCCTTCGCTCGTCCCATCCGGAAATTAGATCATCCGAATCCGGACGGTGACGCGGTGGGGGATCAGCCGATCCAGACGGTCTTGATGTGGCAGAACTCGCGGATGCCGTTCGCGCCCAGCTCGCGGCCGTACCCGGAATGCTTGACGCCGCCGAACGGGAGCTGGGGATAGGAGGTGACCATGCCGTTGACGAACACCAGGCCCGCCTCCAGCTCGTCGGCGAAGCGCTCCCCCTCCTCCGGGTCGGAGGTCCAGGCGTTCGCCCCGAGCCCGAACATGGTGACGTTGGCCAGCGCCATCGCCTCGTCGATGTCCGCCACCTGGTACAGCTGCGCCACCGGGCCGAACACCTCCTCGCCGAACATCCTCATCTCGGGGGTGACGTCGGTGATCACCGTCGGCTCGAAGAACCACCCGGTCCTCGACGGGGTCACTCCCCCGCACAGCACCCGGGCGCCCCGGCCGACCGCGTCGGCCACCAGCTTCTCCAGGTCGTCCCGCCCCTGCTGGGTGGCGAGGGGCCCGACGTCGGTCGCCTCGTCCATGGGGTCGCCCAGCCGCAGCGACTGCATCCGCGACACGAACCGTTCGGTGAAGTCCTCATACACGGCGGCGTGGACGATGAACCGCTTGGCGGCGATGCACGACTGGCCGTTGTTCTGCACGCGCGCGGCGACTCCGGTCTCCACCGCCCTTTCGAGGTCGGCGGACGGCATGACGACGTAGGGGTCGGAGCCGCCGAGCTCCAGCACCGTCTTCTTGACCTCGCCGCCCGCGATCGAGGCCACCGAACGGCCCGCCCCCTCCGAGCCGGTGAGGGTCGCCGCCACCACCCGGTGGTCGCGCAGTACGCGTTCCACCGCGTCCGACCCGATCAGCAGGGTCTGGAAGCAGCCGCCGGGGAACCCGGCACGGGCGAACAGCTCGCCGAGGTAGAGCGCGACCTGCGGCACGTTCGAGGCGTGCTTCAGCAGCCCGACGTCGCCCGCCATCAGCGCGGGCGCGGCGAACCGGATCACCTGCCAGCAGGGGAAGTTCCACGGCATGACCGCGAGCACCGGCCCGAGCGGCTGGTAGCGCACGTACGCCCGCCGGGCGCCCACAGCGGTGGGATCGGAGGGCTCGTCGGCCAGGAACTCCTCGGCGCGCTCGGCGTAGAAGCGCATGCCGCCGACGCACTTGGCCACCTCGGCCCTCGCGGAGGCCACCGTCTTGCCCATCTCGATGGTCATCAGCCGGGCGACGTGCTCCTGCTCCGCCTCCAGCAGCGCGGCGGCGCTCAGCATCCACTCGGCCCGCTGCTTGAAGTCGCTGGTCCGGTACCTCCCGAACTCCGCGGCGGCGAGCTCGAGCCGCTCCTCCACCTGGTGCTCGTCCAGTGGCTCGAAGGTCTTCAGAGTCTCACCCGTAGCCGGGTTGATCGTCGCGATCGCCATGAGTACCCCCCGGAACCTGGCTCTCGTTCCCAGTATCCGCCCGACCACCCGAAGCCCGGGCGCGGGGAGCCCGGGGGGCGTACTCCTCCCACGGCGAACCGGGTGCGGCTCCGCGTGACGCCGCCTAGTGCGGGACGTGGTGAGCGCCCTCCACGCCGCCGAGTACGTGCTCCCGTCCCCATGCGCCGAGCGGCGCCAGCGCCGCGTTGAGCGAGACGCCGAGCGAAGTCAGCGAGTACTCGACGCGGGGCGGCACCTCGTCGTACACCTCGCGGTGCACGATGCCGTCCACCTCCAGCTCGCGCAGATGGGAGGCGAGCACCTTCTCGGTCACTCCCGGCAACACCCTGCGCAGCTCGCCGAAGCGGCACGCCCGTTCGTTGAGCGCCCAGAGGATCAGCACCTTCCACTTGCCGCCGATCAGGTCCATCGCCGCGTCGATTCCGCAGACGTACGCCCCCGGCCTCCGTGCGGTAGCCATGGTCCACCCTCCTACCTGCTCACTCACCCCGGAGTAACCACCCACTTCAAAGTGCGTACTTGATCATTCCGGGGGCTGCGGCAAGTCTATTCGGCATGGATGAAGACACCTTTGAGAAGTCCCGGCTCACTCTCCTCGGGCTCGGTGCCATGGGTACCGCGCTCGCCCGCGCGTGGCTCGCCGCCGGGCATCCGACGACCGTCTGGAACCGCACCCCCGGCCGGGCCGAGCCACTCGCGGCCGAGGGCGCGACGGTTGCCGGAACGGCCGCCGAGGCGGTGGCCGCGAGCGGTCTCGTAGTGGTCTGCCTGCTCGACGACGCCTCGGTCGGCGAGGCCCTGACCGGCGCCGACCTGACGGGCAGGGACCTGGTCAACCTCACCACCGGCACCCCCGCCCAGGCGCGCGCTCGCGCCGAGTGGGCCGGGGAGCGCGGCGCCCGCTACCTGGACGGCGGGATCATGGCGGTCCCGCCGATGATCGGCGCGCCGGGATCCGGCGGCTATGTCTTCTACAGCGGATCCCGTGCCCTCTTCGACACCCACCACGGCGCGCTGGCCATCCCGGCCGGCACCAGGTACGTCGGTGAGGACCCCGGCCTCGCCGCGCTCCACGACGTGGCGCTGCTGAGCGCGATGACCGGGATGTTCGCCGGGGTCTCGCACGCCTTCGCGCTGATCCGCAAGGAGGACGTCGCGCCGGAGGACTTCGCCCCTTCGCTCGTCAACTGGCTCACCGCCATGGCCCCTTACGCGTACGGGATCGCCGGCCACCTGGAGAGCGGCGACTACACCAAGGGCGTGGTCTCCAACCTCGCCATGATGGTCGAGGGCAACTCGACGCTGCTGCGCACGGCCGATGAGCAGGGAGTCAGCGCCGAGCTGCTGACCCCGTTCATGGCCCTGATGGAGCGCCGCCTCGCCGACGGCCACGGCGACGAGGGCACCACGGGCGTGATCGACCTGCTCACTCGCTGACGCGTCCACCGTGGATCACCAGGGAGATCCGCGGGACACGTTCTAGAGGCGGACCTCGTACTCGGGGGAGCGGCGCCGTCCGGGCTGGCCGGGCTCGGTGCTGGGCTCGACCTTGCGGATGTAGCCGGCCGCCTCCAGCAGGTCCAGCGCCGGGACCATCGCCGCGACGGTCTTGAAGCGGCGCGCGAGGCGGCGGAACACGTCACGCCGCCGGAAACGCTGGGCGCCGGTCCGCCGGATGCACTCCAGCACGGCGCGGGCGTCGTCGGGCAGGGCGTCATCGGAGCGCGTGGGGGGCGTCACCGCGCTGATCTGCATCCGCGAGGCGCTCTCGTTCCTGATGCGCGAGATCTCGAGGATGAGATCATCGAGGTCCACCAGCATGCGCGTGGCGGCGCGGAAGCGCTCGAAGTCATCCTGAATCTGCAGCAGCCGCTCGGCTTCCTGACGCATGGCTGAATAATGTCATTTTTGGCATCTATGTCAACACAACCTTCACCCCCGATTTCGCCGCTTCCGCGACTCCCACGCGGCCACCGTCGACCGCTCGGTAGTGGTCCGCAGGGGGAGGTTCGGATGGCATGCTGGACGGACGGCGATCACGAGGAGAGCAGCGATGACCCACCCTCTCGGCACGCGGCCCGCACCCCGGCGCACCCCTTTCAGTGCGGAGGAGAAGGTCCGGAGCGAGGCGAACTTCGCCCCCTTCGTCGCCCAGCAGCTCCTCGCCGATGGACGGTTCAGGGTGTCCGCCGACACCGAGGAGATGGTGGAGCTGTTCCAAGCGGTCGCCCGCAGGGTGGGGGCCATGCTTGAGCGGCCTGTGGTCAGCTACTCCAACGGCCGGTACATCATGATCACCTTTGGCCAGGAGGAGGCCCCCGGCCTCACCGGCCGAGGCGCCCCCTCGACGCAAGTGTGACCCGCGACCCGCCGCTCGCCGCTCGCCGCGAAAGACCTTCCCGCTACGAAACTACGGACGAGTGGTCACGTCGTCGCCGGTGAGCGCGTACGCGAGGGCGCTCTCGACGTCCTGCTCACGGCCCCAGGCGTACTCCGCCTCGAAGGCCCGGTCCCCGAGCACCGCCCTGGCCCGCCACTCGGCCTCCTCGCGCAGCCCGTCCGGCTCCGAGGGGCCGAGCCACAGGCCGAACCCGCGCTCGACGAGCTCGCCGATGCCGAGCAACCGGGCCGAGCGCTCCATGTCGCCGAGGCCCACCGCCGAACGGGCCATGCTGGCCAGCGCCATCACCATCCCGAGGCTGTCGTGCAGGAGGTGCTTCGCGCGCAGTGACGTACGGGCGAACCTGTCGGCCATCGGGAAGTCCCTGCGGTCGAGCTCGATGAGGCTGCGGACCCAGTCCCCTGAGGAGTGCAGCCAGATGTCACCGCAGGAACCGCACAGCGTCCTCTGCTGCCGCAGGCACGACAGCGCCTGCTCGGGCCTGCCGAGGCGGGTCAGCGCGTACGCCTGGCCCGTCAGCGCGTACGCGAGGCCGGCGCCGCGGTCGCCGCCGTCCTCGTGCGTCTCGCGCGCACGCTCGTACATGGCCAGCGCCTCGGAGACGTAGCCCCAGTGGAGTCCGGTGTTCGCGCAGCAGACCGTGCCCCATCCGGCCGCTGCGAGGTCGCCGCAGGAGAACGACTGGGACAGGCACTCGGTGGCGAGGTCGTTGGCCTCATCCAGGTCTCCCTGGAAGTCGGCCAGCCACGCGCAGGTCCACAGCGCCCGCGACAGGCTCGTACCCGGGGTACGGCTGAGCGAGAGCGCCCGCTGGAGGTAGTGACGGCCCTCGGAGATGAAGCCGCAGGCCATCCAGAAGTAGGCCAGCCTTCCTGCCAGATCGAGGCCGGCTGCGTGCTCGGAAGGCTCGGCGAGGCAGAAGTCGAGCGCGGAACGGAGATTCGGCAGCTCGTGGTTCATGCGCACGTACCAGGCGACCTGGTCCGGGCCGAACCATTCCTCATCGAACCGGCGGGCCAGGCCCAGGTAGTAGTCACGGTGACGGCACCGCGCCCGGGCGTGCTCATCGAGCTCGCGCAGCCACTCCGCGCCGTACTCCCTGAGCGTGTCGAGCATCCGGAAGCGGATCGCCTTACCCGTGTCGACGCGCCGCACGATGGACTTCTCCATCAGGGCGATCAGGACGTCTTCCACCTGCTCGCGCCGCAGTCCGGTGTCCGAGCCGGTGTCCGGGTCGGCGCAGACGGCCTGCGCCGCTTCCAGGTCGAAGTCCGCGGCGAAGACCGAGAGTCGGGCCCAGAGCAGGCGCTCCAGCGGCTCGCACAGCTCGTGGCTCCACCCGATCGCCGTGCGCAGGGTCTGGTGGCGCGGCGGCCCCGTACGGCTCCCGCCCGACAGCAGGCCGAAACGGTCGTCGATGCGTCCCATGATCTGCTCGACGGTCAGCGTGCGCAGCCGTACGGCGGCGAGCTCGATCGCCAGCGGGATGCCGTCGAGCCGCTGGCACAGCAGCGCCACCTCCGGCGTCGCGACGAACCCGGGGACATGCTCGGCCGCCCGATCGGCGAACAGCGCCACCGCGCCGTCCGGCGTCGGTGCCGCGCTCGCGGAGGGCGCGGCAGGACGTCTCTGGCCTTCGGGGGGTACGAGCTCCGCCTCGGCAACCGCCGCGCGGTAGCGGCCTTCGATGGGCAGCGGCTCGACCTGGAGGCAGGACTCGCCGGGCAGCCCGAGGAGGCGCCTGCTGGTCACGAGGATCCGCAGATCGGGCGCGCCCCGCACCAGCGTCTCCACCATCTCGGCACACCCCTGCACGAGGTGCTCGCACGTGTCCAGCACGAGCAGCGAGCGCCGGCGCGCGAGGAACTCGACCAGGACGGCCATCTGCGGGCGACCGGCCTGCTGGGCGACCCCCAGCACGGAGCTGACGGCATGAGCGAGCAGCGCCGCCTCGCGCAGCGACGACAGCTCCACGAACCACACCCCGTCGGGGAACCACGACGTCAGCTCGCGCGCGACGTGCAGCGCGAGCCGTGTCTTGCCGACCCCGCCCACCCCGGTGAGCGTGACCAGGCGCGACTCCCCCAGCATCCGCACGACCTCAGCGGCCTCGCGCTGTCGCCCCACAAAGCTCGTTACCTCGGCGGGCAGGTTGCCCACGTGTGCCCCAGCAGGCACATCCCTCGCCGCCCCACGTCACCTCGGCTCCAGATGCTCCGCAATCGTAAGTCAGCCCCGCCGTTCTGCAAAGATCGCCATATACGACCCGCTAGAGCACTTCGTCGCGCACGACAGGTGCTCCGCATCGGCTGAAGCTGAAAGTTGTGGTTCCACCGGCTGAAGTTGTGGTTTCCGCCGCATGGTCTGGGCGAGGACTGGCCCGCCGGTTCGTCAGCGGCGTTGACGGGGCAGCGAGGGCGGCCACGTTAACTTGCGGGTGTTCAGGGCTTTTGCTGGGTTCAGTCGGGAGTGGAGCAATGACCGGAGGCGGCCCACCGCGCCCAGAGGTTCGGGGGCGGGGGGCGGCGTGGTCGTGCCGGTCGCAGAGGCCTCGGCGAGGCGGTCGCGCAGCCGCGATCGGATCTCCTCAGGGGTGTAGGAGCGGCGGCGGCGCTCCGCCCGGGCGATCACCACCCCCGTGGCCGCGACTCCCGCGAAGCCTGCCAAGCCGAGTATCTTCCACCAGCGCATGTCCCTAGGCTAATGGGATGTCTGGCGTAAGCATCAGCCTCGACGAGGCCCTCGACCTGACACGCACCGGGGACGTCTGGCTGTTCCGGGGGCGCACGGTGCCCGACCGGGCCATCCAGATGACGACGAACAGCCCGGTCAACCACGTCGGCATGTCGGTCGTCATCGACGACCTGCCCCCGCTGATGTGGCATGCCGAGCTGGGCCGGTCGCTTCCCGACATGTGGTCGGGCACCCACCAGCGCGGGGTCCAGCTCCACGATCTGCGCGACGCGGTGGTGGTCTGGGCGACGAAGTACGGGCAGCGGGGGTGGCTGCGCCAGCTCGACCGGCCGGTCACCCACGAGATGGAGGACGGGCTGCTGCGTGCCATCGCGCGGCTCGACGGCACGCCGTTCCCCTCGACGGCCCGGCTCGCCGGCCGCTGGCTGCGCGGCCGGGTGCCCGTCTTCAGGCGGGGCGCGGGGGACGCCGCCCTGGAGACCGCCTACTGCGCGGAGGTGGTCGCCGCGACGTACCAGGAGATGGGCCTGCTCCCCACCGGGCGCAACCCCAACTGGTACGACCCCGGCCGCTTCTGGAGCGGCGACGACCTGGAGCTCACGTCGGGGGCGCGGCTGGGCGGGGAGATCCCGGTGCGGATACCCCCCGGCGCCCGCCCGACCCACCGTACCCCGGAGCCCACCGGCTGACTCCCAGGCCGGCCCAGGCATGAGCGCCCGGTCCCGCCCACGCATAGACCGCCCAGGCCGGCCCAGGCATCATGCCGGGTCGGCCAAGGCAGGACGGGGTCAGGGCCGGCCGTTCATGGCCCTTCTGATGGCGTCGCGCGTGCGGTCGACGATGGCGGCGGGCGGGCCGAGCAGAATGTTCATGGTGGCCGACTCGATGCCGGGATGCGGGTGCGTGGGGGCCATCGCCTCGGCGGCCCTCACCCCGGCCGCCATGGCGCGGCGCTCGGCCTCGTTCGTCCGGGCACGCAGCAGCGCGAACTCGTCACGCTCCTCGGCCCGCGCGTGCGCCAGCACGGTCGCGCGCAGCGCCCGGAGGTTGCGGGAGAACTCGGGGTGGTCGGTCCCCAGCCGTTCCAGGTGGCTGAGCAGCAGCTTGCCCTGCCGCTCCTCGTTGAGGCGCCGGTCCACCACCGTGTCGCCGTCCTCCAGCTTCAGCCGGGCGTACGGGTGCACGATCTCCTCCTCGGCGGTCTCGTGCACGGCGAGCATCCGCACCAGGCGGTGGAACGCCTCGCCCCGCTCGCGGCCGGTGGCCCGCTCGACCTCGTCGAAAAGCTCGGTGATCATGCCGTGCTGACGCAGTAGCAGGTCAACGACGTCATTCTCGCTCGACAGCTCAGGCGCCGTGTGACGGTCGTCCATATCGTCCTCCTTACGAGAACCGTCCGCTTACCTTCACCGGGGGGCCGAACGCGTCAGTACCCCAGGTGGCGGAACGCGCAGTGCGGGCGCGGCCAGACCCCTGGGCGGCGGCGGTGGAAAGCACGGAAAGGCGCCGAGCGGGTCGTGGCGGCGAGGCGGCCGGAGGCCCCGGATCGGGCGCCCCCGAGGGAGCGGCCCGGGCACAGCGGACGGCGTCCCACCCTGGAGCTCCGCACGAACGGCTGCCGCCAAAGCCCCAAATCGCCATTTATGCCACCAAAGAAGACGTACAGCATATTTCTCCACATCCAGGCGACTTACCGGCATTGCGGCTATTTTGTGGGGACCGGAAACACCACAGCCGGTAATCAGTAAATCACCTGGCGGAGTAGCCGCTCGACATCGACACCGGCCGACTTCCAGCCCCATGTCCTGCCGATTGGTTATTTTCAGGAAATTTCAGTAAGGCATTGCATAGATCGTGTCTTGTGAGTAACTTCCGGGCAACACCCATGAAATACGACCCGTGGAGCCTCCAGTGGTCTGGCCATTCCCCCCACGGTCCGCGAGAAGGTCTCCCGCACGCGGGCCCGGCCACTTGGTGGCCGCGGTCCTCGCAGCGGTACTGACCGCGTCGCCGCTCGCCGCCGTGTCCCCCGCCCACGCCGCCGCCCCCGAGGCGGTGACCGACCTCGCCGCCCCCGGCTCTCCAGCCCCGGACGCCGGGAAACCGCTGGTATCCGCGCTGAGCGGCAAGGCGGACCCCTCCGACAAGGACCTGGCGCGGGATGCCCTGCGCGCCGGTCTGTCGCGCGAGCGGTTCTACTTCACGATGACCGACCGGTTCGCCAACGGCGACACCCGCAACGACAAGGGCGGGCTCACGGGCGACCGGCTCAGCACCGGATTCGACCCCACCGACAAGGGCTTCTACCAGGGCGGCGACCTCGCCGGTCTGATCGGCAAGCTGGACTACGTCAAGAATCTCGGCAGCACGGCGATCTGGCTGACCCCCTCGTTCAAGAACCGGCCGGTCCAGGGCAAGGGGGCCGACGCCTCCGCCGGGTACCACGGCTACTGGATCACCGACTTCACCTCGATCGACCCGCACCTCGGCACCAACGCGCAGATGAAGCAGCTCGTCAGCGAGGCGCACAAGCGCGGGATGAAGGTCTTCTTCGACATCATCACCAACCACACCGCGGACGTCGTCGACTACAAGGAGAAGGCCTACTCCTACCGGTCCAAGGCCGCCTACCCGTACGTCGACGTCAACGGCAGGCCGTTCGACGACCGCGACTACGCAGGCAAGGACACCTTCCCCAAGGTCGACACGGACTCGTTCCCGTACACGCCGGTCGCGGAGAAGGGGGTGAAGACGCCCTCCTGGCTCAACGACCCGACGATGTACCACAACAGGGGCGACTCCACCTTCAGCGGCGGCGAGACCGACGAGTACGGCGACTTCTCCGGCCTCGACGACCTGTGGACCGAGCGCCCCGAGGTCGTCAGGGGGATGACCGACATCTACAAGACGTGGGTCCGTGACACCGGAATCGACGGCTTCAGGATCGACACGGCCAAGCACGTCAACATGGAGTTCTGGGAGCGCTTCTCCCCCGCGCTGCACGGCTACGCGGCCCAGCTCGGCAACAAGCGCTTCTTCATGTTCGGCGAGGTGTACTCCAGCGACCCCGCCATGACCAGCCGTTACTCCACGCGCGGCGGGCTGGACGCCACGCTGGACTTCCCCTTCCAGGAGGCCGCGCGCTCGTTCAGCGGCGGCACTGCCGGGGCGGCGCGGCTCGCCCAGCTCTACGCGGGCGACGACTACCACACCGACGCCGACAGCAACGCGGCCTCGCTGCCGACCTTCCTCGGCAACCACGACATGGGCCGCATCGGCCGGTTCATCAGCCAGGACAACCCCGGCGCGCCGGACGGCGAGCTGCTCAGGAGGGACCTGCTCGCCCACGAGCTGATGTACCTCACCCGAGGGCAGCCGGTGGTCTACTACGGCGACGAGCAGGGGTTCACCGGCAAGGGCGGTGACAAGGACGCGCGGCAGTCGATGTTCGCCTCGCGGACCCAGAGCTACCTGACCGACGACCTGATCGGCACGACCGCGACTCACGCGCAGGACAACTTCGTCGCGACCCACCCGCTCTACCAGGGCATCGCGGCACTGGGGAAGCTGCGTGACGCCCACCCCGCGCTGGCGGACGGCGCCCAGGTCGAGCGCCTCGCCGAGAACGGCCTCTACGCCTTCAGCCGCATCGACGCCAAGGACCAGGTCGAGTACGTCGTCGCGGTGAACAACGCCAAGGCGGCCGCGACCGCCGCCATCCCGACCTACTCCGCCGGGATGGCCTTCACCAAGGTCTACGGCGAGGCGGCGGCCACGGCCACCTCGGCCTCCGACCGCAGGCTCGCCGTGACGGTCCCGCCGCTCTCGGCGGTCGTCTACCGCGCCTCGGCCAGGCTCGCCGCCCCCGCCGCCGCGCCCGCCGTCTCCATCGCGCTCCCCGGCGCGGAGATCAGGGGCACGGAGGGCGACGGGCGGATCCCGGTCGCGGCGACCGTGCCGGGCACGGGGTTCGACCAGGTGACGTTCGCCGCCAAGGCGGGCGACGGCCCCTGGAAGGTGCTGGGCACCGACGACGCCCCCACGGTCACCGCCGCCGGCCGTACGTTCCGGGTGTTCCACGACCTGAGCGGCCTCGCGGCCGGTACGAAGATCACCTACAAGGCGGTCGTGAAGGACTCCGCGGGCCGGTTCGCCTCCGCGAGCGAGACGGCCACCGTCGGCGCGGCGCCCGTCCCCGAGGAGCCTGGCGCGGTCACGCGTGACTGGCTCGTCGTGCACTACCAGCGCTCGGACTACGACGGCTGGGGCCTGCACGTGTGGGGCGACGTCGAGCAGCCCACCGAGTGGGGCGCCCCGCTGCCGCTCACCGGAGAGGACTCCTTCGGGCGCTTCGCCTGGATCAGGCTCAAGCCGGGCGCGACCGGCGTCGGGATCATCGCCCACAAGGGCGACGAGAAGGACGGCGGCGACCGTACGGTCAACCCGGCCAAGAACGGCGAGGTGTGGCTGGCCGAGGGCAAGCCCGAGACGTTCGCCTCCCGGGCGGCGGCCCAGGGGTACGCGACCGTCCACTACAGCCGTCCTGGCAAGGACTACGACGGGTGGGGCCTGCATCTTTGGGGCGACGCGCTGGCCGACGGCGCGGGCACCGAGTGGGCGACCCCCCGCCAGCCCGACGGCACCGACTCCTTCGGCGCGTTCTGGAAGGTGCCGCTCAAGGACCCGTCGGTGCCGCTGAACTACATCATCCACAAGGGCGACACCAAGGACCCCGGCCCCGACCAGTCGTTCACCCCGGCCACGCAGCCGGAGACGTACGTCAAGTCCGGTGACTCGCGGCTCTACAAGAGCCGGGCCGCCGCGGAGAACGTCGCGATCCTGCATTACCGGCGCGCGGACGGGAACTACGACGGCTGGGGGCTGCACGTGTGGGGCGGGGCGGCCACTCCGACCGAGTGGGCCACGCCCGTCCAGCCGGCCGGGACCGACGGCTTCGGGGCGTACTACCGTGTGCCACTGGCCGAGGGGGCGACGAGCCTGAGCTACATCATCCACAAGGGCGACGAGAAGGACCTTCCAGACAACCAGTCGCTCGAACTCGCCACCGACGGCAACGAGGTCTGGCGCCTGGCCGCCACCGAGGGCCACCTGCTGCCGCAGCCTCCGGCGCGCGGCGCCGACGCCGACCTGTCCAAGGCGAAGGCCGTCTGGATCGACCGGGACACCGTCGCGTGGAACCTCACCCCCTCCGCCGCGTCGCACTACGCGATGGCCTTCTCCGAGAAGGGCGACATCGCCTACGCCAAGGGCGACCTGACCGGCGACATCCGCCTCGTCCGGCTGACCGCCGGCGCGGGGCTGACCGACGCCCAGAAGGCGAAGTGGCCGCACCTGGCCTCGTACGCGGCGCTCAAGGTCGACCCGCGCGACGCCGACCTCGTGCGCGAAGCGCTGCGCGGCCAGGTCGTTGCCGTCGAGCGGGACGCCGCGGGCGTACTGCTCACCGCGACCGGCGTGCAGATCGCGGGCGTGCTCGACGACCTGTACGCCAAGGCCTCGGCCGCCGGCCTCGGGCCCGTCTGGCCGTCCACGGGGTCGGCGTCGCCCACGCTGTCGGTGTGGGCGCCGACCGCGCGGAAGGTCGAGCTGGCGCTCTACCGCGACGCCTCGGGCGGCGGCCGTACGGTCGAGCAGATGCGGCGCGACGACGCCACCGGCGTCTGGTCGGTGCGCGGCATGCCCACCTGGAAGGGGCGGTACTACACCTTCCTGGTCACCGTGTACGCCCCGGCGGCCGGCAAGGTCGTGACCAACGAGGTGACCGACCCCTACAGCCAGTCACTCGCGGCCGACTCGGTGCGCAGCCAGCTCGTGGACCTGGACGACCGCTCGCTGCGGCCCGACGGGTGGACCTCGCTGCGCAAGCCGAAGGCGGTGAGCCAGGAGAAGGCGTCCATCTACGAGCTGCACGTGCGCGACTTCTCGGCCTCGGACACGACCGTCCCCGCGGCGAAGCGTGGCACGTACGCGGCCTTCACCGGCGACTCCGCCGGAATGAAGGAACTCAAGGCGCTGGCCGCCGACGGGCTGACCCACGTGCACCTGCTGCCCGCCTTCGACATCGGGAGCGTCCCGGAGAAGAGGGCCGACCGCACCGAGCCGTCCTGCGACCTGTCCTCGATGCCCGCCGACTCCGAGCAGCAGCAGGACTGCGTCGCGAAGACCGCCGCGAAGGACTCCTTCAACTGGGGGTACGACCCGGTGCACTACACCGTGCCGGAAGGGTCGTACTCCACCGATCCGGACGGATCACGGCGCATCGGCGAGTTCCGGTCGATGGTGGCCGGGCTCAACGGGGCGGGGCTGCGGGTGGTGATGGACGTGGTCTACAACCACACCTACGCCGCCGGTCAGGACCCCAAGTCGGTGCTGGACAGGATCGTGCCCGGCTACTATCACCGGCTGCTGGACGACGGCACGGTGGCCACCTCCACCTGCTGCGCCAACACCGCGCCGGAGAACGCCATGATGGGCAAGCTCGTCGTGGACTCCATCGTGACCTGGGCCAAGGAGTACAAGGTCGACGGGTTCAGGTTCGACCTGATGGGCCACCATCCGAAGGCGAACATCCTCGCGGTGCGGGCCGCGCTCGACAAGCTGACGATCGCGCGCGACGGCGTCGACGGCAAGTCGATCATCCTGTACGGCGAGGGCTGGAACTTCGGCGAGGTGGCGGACAACGCTCGCTTCGTCCAGGCCACGCAGGCCAACATGGCGGGCACCGGCATCGGCACGTTCAACGACCGGCTGCGCGACGCGGTGCGCGGCGGCGGGCCCTTCGACGCCGACCCCCGGGTGCAGGGCTTCGGCTCCGGCCTCGCGGGCTCGCCGAACGGTTCCCCGGCCAACGGCACCGCGGAGCAGCAGGAGGCGCGGCTCCTCCACTACCAGGACCTGGTCAAGGTGGGGCTCACCGGAAACCTGCGCGACTTCCGGTTCACGGCCTCGACGGGCAAGGAGGTGAAGGGCTCGGAGGTCGACTACAACGGCTCCCCCGCCGGGTACACCGGCGCCCCGGGCGAGGCGGTCAACTACGTCGACGCCCACGACAACGAGACGCTGTTCGACGCGCTGGCCTACAAGCTGCCGCAGGCGACGCCGATGGCCGACCGGGTGCGCATGCAGTCGCTCTCGCTGGCGTCGATGATGCTGTCGCAGGGCACGGCGTTCCTCAACGCCGGCACCGAGCGGCTGCGGTCGAAGTCCCTGGACCGCAACTCCTTCGACTCCGGCGACTGGTTCAACCGGCTGCTGTGGGACTGCTCGGCGGGCAACGGGTTCGGCGCCGGGCTGCCGCCGAAGGCCGACAACGAGGCCAAGTGGCCGTACGCCAGGCCGCTGCTGGCCGATCCGGCGCTCAAGCCCGACTGCACGGCGATCGGCGCCGCCCGGGCGCGGTTCGGCGATCTGCTGAAGATCCGCTCCTCCTCCCCCGCGTTCTCGCTCGGCTCCCTGGCCGAGGTGCAGAAGCGGCTGTCCTTCCCGGCGAGCGGCGCGACGGAGACCCCGGGCGTCCTCACCATGCACCTGGACTCCCCCGGCGTCGACCCGCGCTGGAAGTCGATCACCGTCGTCTTCAACGCGACGCCGCAGACGCGGTCGCAGACCGTGGCCGCGCTGAAGGGGACCCAGGTGACCCTCCATCCCGTCCAGGCGGCCTCCGACGACGCCGTCGTCAGGCAGTCCGCCTTCGACTCCTCGACCGGCACCCTGACCGTCCCGGCCCGTACGGTCGCGGTCTTCGTGCGGTCGTAGGCGCACCGACCCCTCCCGCGCCGCGAGACCGGCCGGCTCCGTGCCGGCGGTCCACCGGCGGGGAGGGACACACGCCGGGCCAGGTGTTGCAGCACCCGGCCCGGCACGGGATCGCATCCATCGAACCTGGAGGCCCCACGTGAGATCCTACAAATCCCGCCCCCTCACCATCACCGCCGTCCTGGCATTCCTGCTGGCCCTGGTCGGCGTCCCGCTGACGACCGGCTCCGCGCAGGCCGCCCCGTCCGGCACGAACGACGTCATCGCCAACCTCTTCACCTGGAACTGGCCCTCGGTCTCCGCGGAGTGCACCAACGTGCTCGGCCCGGCCGGGTACGGAGGCGTCCAGGTGTCGCCCCCGCAGGACTCGATGAAGCTGTCCGGCACCCACTCGTGGTGGGAGCTCTACCAGCCCGCCGGTTACGACCTGACCAGCCGGATGGGCAGCCGCGCGCAGTTCTCGTCCATGGTCCAGGCCTGCCACGCGGCGGGCGTGAAGGTCTACGCCGACGCGGTGATCAACCACATGACCGGCCAGGGCTCGACGTCGTACGGCGGGAAGAGCTTCTCCAAGTACACCTACACGGGCACGTACTCGTCGGCCGACTTCCACTACTACCCGAACGCCTGCGGCAACTCCGACAACACCATCCACGACGGCGACTACACCGGCAGCGCGAACAACGTGCAGAAGTGCGAGCTGGTGGGCCTCGCCGACCTGGACACCGGCGCGAGCTACGTACGAGCGCGGATCGCCACCTACCTCAACGACCTGCGGAGCCTCGGCGTCGACGGCTTCCGCGTGGACGCGGTCAAGCACATGAGCCCGGCCGACGTGGGGGCGATCTACAGCCAGGTCACCGGCTCCCCGTACATCTTCCAGGAAGTGATCTACGGCGCCGGCGAGGCCGTGCAGCCGAGCCAGTACACCGGGCTCGGCGACGTGCTGGACTTCCAGTACGGGCGCTACCTCAAGCAGAAGTTCGAGGGCAACATCTCCGAGCTGCAGACCTTCGGCGCCGGCTGGGGCGGGATGCAGCCGAGCGACAAGGCCGTCACCTTCGTCACCAACCATGACACCGAGCGCAACGGCTCGACCCTCACCTACAAGAGCGGCTCCACCTACAACCTGGCGAACATCTTCCAGCTGGCCTGGAACTTCGGCACGCCGCAGATCTACGACGGCTTCACCTTCGGCGACAACGACGCCTCGCCGCCCTCGGACGGCAACGGCTACGTGACGGCGGCGAACTGCTCCAGCGGATGGACCTGCCTGCACCGCGACGGCGCGATCAACGGCATGGTCGGCTTCCACAACACGGTCAAGGGCACCTCGGTGGCCAACTGGACCGCCCCCAGCTCCAGCGTCATCGCCTTCAGCCGGGGCGCCAAGGGATGGGTGGCCATCAACAACGGCTCCGGGTCCTACTCCGGCACCTTCACGACCGGCCTGCCCGCCGGGACGTACACCAACCTGACCGGAAGCGGCTCGGTGACCGTCGGATCGAGCGGCACGGCGACGGTCACCGTACCGGCCAAGGGCGCGGTCGCCATTCGCGTCGGCGCGACCGGCACCC
Source organism: Sphaerisporangium viridialbum (assembly GCF_049674955.1). Taxonomy (GTDB): domain Bacteria; phylum Actinomycetota; class Actinomycetes; order Streptosporangiales; family Streptosporangiaceae; genus Sphaerisporangium; species Sphaerisporangium viridialbum. Next base: position 7,267,003 of record NZ_CP187232.1, read on the forward strand.
CGTCCCCCACCCCGACCTCCTCGGCCGTCGCCACCTCGTTCAACGCGAACGTGACGACGTCGTGGGGGCAGAACGTCTTCGTGGTCGGGAACGTCCCCGAGCTGGGCAACTGGAACCCGGCGAGCGCCGTGGCGCTGTCGTCGGCGACGTACCCGATCTGGCGGGCCACGGTGAGCCTGCCGGCGAACACGGCCGTCCAATACAAGTACATCAAGAAGAACACCGACGGCTCGGTCACCTGGGAGAGCGACCCGAACCGGTCCTTCACCACCCCCGGCGGCGGCACGGCCACGCGCGACGACACCTGGCGCTGACCCCCGGCGGGCAGGCCGCGACCCGGCCTGCCCACCCCGGTCACAGGCGGAAGCGCACGACGATCGGGGCGTGGTCGGAGTCGGCGGCGTCGCGGCGGCCGGCCGGGTCCTCGGTGACCGACGGAAGGCCGTGCCCCACCACCGACCTGATCTCCTCGACCCGCTCGATGAGGGCGCGGCTGGCCAGGATGTGGTCGATCAGCTCGCCCCGGCCGTTGTGGATCCGCGAGTAGCGCTCGGCCTCGGGGATAAGGGTGGCGAGGTTCCACAACCGCCACGCGTCCCCCCGGTCGGGACGCAACGCGCCGGCCGTGCCCAGCTCGGAGCCGGGCGGCCCCAGCACGATCTGCGTGGTGGCCGCCTGCGGCTCGTCGTTGAAGTCGCCGAGGACGACCACCGGACGGTCCTGCCCGTGCCCGCCGACCAGCCGGTCCGCGAGCCCGCGCAGCGTGGTGGCCTCGGCCGCCCGCCGGTACAGCGCGTACGCGCCGTACCTGGCCCGCTCGCCCTCGTCGCGCGCCTGGAACCTGCCGCCGGGAAAGCTCAGCAGCTTGGACTTCAGGTGGCAGACCGCGACGTCCAGCGTGACGCCCTCGCCGGGCTCGACGCGTACGGCCAGCATGCCGCGGCTGGTCTGGGCGCTCGCGGGACCGGTGTCCGCGTTCTGCACGGCGGCCAGCGGGGCGGCGAAGGCCGTGACGTTCTCAAGGACGGTCACGGGGAGGCGGCTGATCACTCCCACCCGGATCCCCCGCGCGTCCGGATGCGGTGACAGCTCGGTGTGCCATTCGCCGTCCAGCGCCGCCACCAGGTCGGCCAGCGCCTCGGGCTGACCCACCTCCTGGACGCCGAGGACGTCGGGCCCCATCGCGGTGATCGTGCCGGCCAGCGCCGCGATCTTCTTCTGGTACGCCACCACGTCGTGGGGACCGTACTCTCCCCCCGGCCGGTACAGGTTCTCCAGGTTCCACGTGCCGACGACGACCATGAGCCCTCCCTGAATGTCCATGACCCCCGCCGTTCCACTATGACCACCTACACAGGGGTTGGCCACGCTTACGGGTAATCAGGCGGACTGCCACTATTTCTGAGCTGACAGCTCACTCGGGGTAGGCGATTCGAGAGCTATGTCGGCGTGGCGGACTGAGGAGCAGGCCAGCACCACGGCCGACACGCCAAGGCCGCCGATGCCGGTCCAGAGCGCGGTGCGGTAGCTCGTCATGTCGGCGATGAGACCGCCCAGCGGTGCACCGACCACGATCGCGCCGCGGTTGAGGGAGCGGATCGTGGTGTTCATCCGGCCCTGCAACCGGTCGGGGGTGACCGACTGGCGGTAGGCCATCTCGTTCGGGCCCTCGATTCCCATCACCACCCAGAACAGGAACTGCCCCGCTGCCAGCATCACCAAAGCCGCCGGGCCGGGCGCGGCCAAGGGCACCATCAGCCAGGCGAACGGCATGAGAGCCCGGGTGAGGATCATCGTCCGGCCGGCGCCGAAGCGCCTGCCCGACAGGCCGGCGGCGGCTCCGCCGAGGACCGCGCCGACGCCGGCGCACGCGTACGTCACGCCGAGCTGGAACTCCCCGACCCCGACCCCACCGGTGTCCGGGCCGCGCAGCGCGTACAGCACGTAGACGGTCCCGAGCATGCTGTGGAACAGGAACCAGGCGTGCCCGCTCAGCGCCATCGGCGCCAGCATCCGGTGGCGATACACCCAGGAGGTCCCCTCACGCAGCTCGGCGAGCAGGCTGCGGCGCTCGCCCGGTGGTGGCGCCGGCTCGGCCACGCGGATCGAGGCGATCAACAGGCCGGAGACCAGGTAGGAGGCGGCGTCCACCAGGATGGCCAACGGTGCGCCGACCGCCTTGATCAGCGCTCCGGCGAGCAGCGGGCCGGTGGTCTGAGCCACCGCGTCGGACTGCTCCAGCCTGGCGTTCGCGGAGGTGAGCATGGCCGACGGCACCAATCGGGGAAGAAAGGCCTGGTCGGCGGCATCGAAGAACAGCGACAGCGTCCCGAACGCCATCACGAACAGGATCAGCGCCGGCAGGGTGAGCAGGTCGGCGAGATACAGCAGGGGGATCGCGCAGAGCAGTACGGCGCGGGCGAGATCGGTGCCGACCAGGATGGGCTTGCGCCGGCAGCGGTCGACGATCACTCCGGCGACCAGGCCGATCAGCAGGTACGGCACCCAGCGGGCCGCGTTCAGCAGGCCGAGCTCGGTGGCCGTGGCGTCCAATGTCACCGCCGCGAGGATCTGCAGGGCAAGGGTCGTCACATAGGTGCCGAACGCCGACACCGTCGACGCCCCCCAGAACCGCCGATACCCAGGAAGACCCACCAGACGCGGCATAGCCGAAACCTTAACAATGCCGGCCATCGCCACCCCACCGGCCCCAGTCCAGGGCAAATCGCCACTGAGCGCGGGAACAGGGAACCTAGGTGGCGGGCGACCAATACAGGTAGCGGCTGAGTTCGCCACGATGGGAACGATTCCTTCTCGCGCTGGGACGGCGCTCCCGGGCTAGTGGATCATCGCCTAAGTGAAGATCCTTGCGTACGCGGCGATAGCCGCGTTCTCCCTCGGTCTGGTGGCGGCCGCCTGCGGCACACAAAGCCCTGAGGGGGACGCCCAATCCCCGGCTGCCGACGCACGAAGGCGTGACGCGAGCAAGCAGCCGCCCCCGTCACCCTCGCGCTCATCCAAGCTGGAAGTCACGGTGCTGAAGCCAGGGGAGAAGCTGGACATTCCCAACCCAGGAACCGGCGCGGGCGATCCGCGGCTGGTATCGGCACTGCTCACGGACTTCCAGGTGGCGCGGGAGTCGGAAACGCTGCCGGCCGCGGTGGTCGCCCTGCCGGTCACCGACCTTCAATCGACATTCATACCGCTCCGCATGATCAGCAGCCCCTTGTACGGCGCTCCCGCGTGCGACAAATGGACCGCGGGACTGTGGAGCACGGTCCTCCACGACTTCAACCACCAAGGTGTCCAGATAGGCGTGACCGAACTCGAAACGCCCAAGCACACCTCCGCGACGGGCCCACAGCCCGACGCCGAATCATTGTTCCGGGAACTGCGGAACGAGTCCGCAGGTGGCTCGCACAAGCTGGACCTCAATGCGTCCACCGAGGACCATCTGACGTTCGGCGAGGCCATCATCACGGGACCCGCACAGATGCTGGCCAGTCTGGCCGACACCAGCGAGGTCGCTTCCTGTGGACGCCTGACAGGTGATGAGGGTGACTCGGGAGCCGTCGAGCCATTCCCCGTGCCGCCTCTCGGCGAGCGGTCATGGGCCTTTCGCATCACCGGCAGGCACGAGCCCGTCTGGCAGTGGGTGGAGGTGGTCCAGACACCCCGATACCTGATAGAGATCAGCATCCCCGTCCAGTCACCGGCCCCTGGCGCCGACCCGGCCGACCTGCTCCCCCAGATCGCCGAAGCCGCCTACGCCAAGGCCGAAGCGGCCTTCCGATAGGAGTTCGCGACTCGAACCTGCGGCACCCGCGTTAGGAGAGCGCGGCCGGAACCGTTCCGCCAGCTGATCTGACCTGGGCAAACAACCTGTACCAGTGCCGCCCCCCGCTTGATCATCCCGTGCATGTCCCGCAATCGCGCCATCGCCGCCGAAACCGGCAGCCGGCTCATCGAAGCGCAGATCATCCCCACCGACGCGCTACGAGCTGAAGCCGACCTGTACGGCACCATGGAACTGGCCCAGCAGCTCCAGGCATCCGATGTCGGCCCGGAACTCTCGAAGCGCTCTCCGAGGCCGTCGAACTGCTCTGCCGCGCCTACCCGGTCGTATCGGCCGCCACCTTGCGCGACCGCACCCAAAAACGCCTCGCCCAAGTAACCCGCCTACTGTCCGGACGCCTCACCCTGGCCCAGCACCGCGAACTATTGGTCATCACCGGCTGGCTTACCGCGTTGCTCGGATGCGTCCACTACGACCTGGGCGAACGCGAGGAAGCCGAAACCTCCCGCCGCGCCGGCTACGAAATGGGTCACCAGGTCGGACACGGCGAACTCATGGCATGGGCACACGAGATGTCCGCGTGGTTCGCCCTGGTCGAAGGCCGCTACGAAGACGTCGTCACCGCCGCGCGCATGGGCCAGGACGCTGCCGGCCTCAGTAGCGCCATGGTGCAACTCACCCTGCAAGAAGCCCGCGGACTGGCCCGCATGGGAGACCGCAAAGAAGCCGACCACGCCCTCTCCCGCGGAGCCGGCATCCTCGCCAAACTCCCCATCCCCGAACACCCTGACAATCACTTCGTGTTCGACCACGCCAAATGGATGTTCTACGCCGCCACCGCCTACACCTGGCTAGGCGACGACGACCGCGCCGAAGAACACGCCCTTGAAACCATCCAAATGCACACCCGCCCGGACGGCACCAGCAACGCCCCTATGCGCGTAGCCGACGCACATATAGACCTCGGCATCATCCACGCCCGCCGGGGCGACCTCGACGCCGCCGTCGACCAAGGACTTGCCGCATTCGACATCGAACGCAAATCCCTCACCGACCTCGTCAACCGCGCCAGCGATCTCGACCGCGTCCTACGTCAAAACTACCGCCGCGAAGCCCTCGCGGAGGAGTTCCACGATCGCTACCTCACCGCCCGCCGAGCCCTCACCACGCGCCACCCAGAACTCCTAGACTAACTCCATCTCACGTCCACCTATCGCTTCTGGCCACACTCTCGTCCCAGAAGCGCTGTCTCCAAATTGTCGGCCCGGTCGACTATCCTGCTCATCGTCATGATCTCCCAATGACGGGTGGTGGGGCGTTGGCACGGAAGCTAGATCCTGAACTAGCTAGGCAACTCATGCGAGCAGCTGGCGCAGAGCCTCTAGAGCCTTATGAACGAGCAGTTAAGCCATGGCGTTGCCGGTGCCTCGAATGCCACATGGAGATCACTCCCACATACGCAAATGTCGTCCTTACCAAACAAGGTCCTTGCATCTGGTGCGCAGGGCTGGCACGCATTCCTGAAGAGACAGCCCGCAACATAATGATCGAACTTAACCTAGAGCCGCTAGAAGATTACCCGGGAGTCAATAACCCCTGGAAGTGCTTATGCCTGGTTTGTAAACGCCTTACCGAACCCACGCTGTATTGGGCTCGCAAGGCCAAACGATCCGCCTGCAAATGGTGCGCCGGGGTTGAAATCCCCCCAGAAAAGGCAGTCCAGATCATGGTGGACGCCGGCTGGGAGCCCTTAGCCCCCTATCCTGGCGTGAAAGAAAGATGGCGAAGTCGCCACAAAGAATGCGAAAGAATTAGCTCACCATACCTGGACAGTATAAAGAACGGTCAACGGCGTGCCTGTAATTCATGCGCCAACAATCGCCCAATCACACAAAAAGTTGCAGAGATGATACTCCTAAATGCTTCACCCTATGGAGCCATCCCACTGGAACTGTACCGTGGCGCACGAACGCCATGGAAAGTACGCTGCATAGGATGCGGCACAGAGGCTAGCCCTCGCCTAGATAACATTCGAAGCGGGCAAGGGGTCTGCGCCGGATGCGGACTTGGTGGAGGGTTCAACGCATCAACTCCAGCACTTATCTACTTGATCACAAACCATACTATCAACGCCGCCAAAGTGGGAATCTGCAATATTGGCGCAGCACGACTTCAGGGTCACCGAAGAGCGGGGTGGGGAACTTATAACACGACGCATTTATTTGGCTTCCAGGCCAGGCGAATTGAAAGGGTTATTCTAAAACACTGGCGAACCAATCTTCACTGGCCTGCCGTTCCTGAATCCGCAGAATACTTGCCGCACGGAGGATGGACCGAGACCGTATCACTAAATAAGGCAGACGCGCCTACGCTATGGGCTCAGATTAATTCGGCCTGCACTGCCGAATTGTCCTTATAATTATCAAGGCGGCGGCGCTCCCCGCCGCCGCACGGCCCGCCGCCCGCCCGCCGACCGGGCGTGCGGCGTGGGCGCCGGTCCCGGCCAGCGGCGGGAACGCGGGCCGCCCGCCGCACCACGGACCCGCCGTACCAAACTTGCACCCGCCGCCCAGGGACGCGCCGCCGCACAGATAGAGCACGACGATCGCCATGCTACGGCGGGTCATCGTACGGGGTCGGGGGCGATCGAAGCTCCGGGACTTCGTTCCTCAGTCCCGGACCACCGGGCGACCAGGGCTGCAGTGCGCATTCTGCTGACGCAAGGGGCTTGGTTCCATAAGATCCGCTGCTGAGCCGGTCTACGTATACAGAGACCGGAGCCCTCGGCCCAGGCGATCGGTCCTGTGGCTACAAAACAGCTGACGACTTGGAGCCTTTGAGCCGGCTACACGATTAAGAAGCGCAGCCGTCAAGAGGAGCCGTCCGCTTCGTGCAAGATCCGATACCCTGTGCGGATCGATGGCGTAAGTTATCTCGTGTTTAAGCTTGTTATACGTCCCCCAAAAGTCTTTACCCCACTTGTCGGGGTCGCCAACCCATTGCGTGAAGGGATCGCCAACACGACCGGCCAGCGCCTGGGCGAACGGCCTGCCCACCGCCCAGGCGGTTGGTCGATTACACCTGACCCAAAACTCGATAGCCGAGGCAATGTCCAATAGAGATGTTTCGGCTGTCGTGGGGCCATACCGATAGCGATTGACCACCGGTCCAACCGCACGTGGATACTCATCGCACAAACGGATCCATCGTGCAAGCCCAGCGATTCCTCCAAGCGCTGAGAGGCTGAAGAGTGGACTCTGATCCATGGACTTGGGAGTCGAGACTCCGGCCAGTGGCACCATGAGGGCGCCATTCCATAATTCAGGGCGGGAAGAGAGGTCAATTCCATCCCGCTTCTTCAGGTGTAGTTCGGCCGACCCACTGTCTGCAGCTACGAAGCCCTCCCATGCAAGGTTGAGAAGCTCCTGGACATGAAGCAATGGCTGGAGCAGATCCCAGACATCTCGTGGGCGAAGGCTCGAACAACCGACTTCTACTGGAGCGCTCAACAATCGTCGGTCTTCGTCCCCATCTACCTTCCACGTCGTTGAGAGGGCCAGGGTCCTCCCGTGCTTTAGCTTGTGGCCGATAGCAGCTGTGGATTTTAGCGTAACTGTCCAGCTCTGAAGGCGGCCATGTTCGTCCATCTCCCTATTCTCTTCGGTAGCTGACAGGTCAGCCCAATCCCCGATCCCGTGAAAGCTCGCCCTGAGAGATAAAATTTTGGAGCTTCGAAGCCTATCGAAAGGGATATTACTGAGGGCAGTTCTGGCCTTGTAATGTCTCGACGATGCCCGATAGCCGCCACGTTGAGTCCACCCCGCTCGGATAGTCTCAAGGAAGAGAATGGATTTCTCCGGAAGTAGAGCTGCTATACCCTCGGGCGAGCCTTCGGCCTGTCTGGCCGAGAATTTTCGCGAGACGTCCTCGTCAAGGGTCTCAATTACCAGCCATCCACCGTCCCGATGAACATAGCCCCGTTCTGGATCCGTTCGAAGGTCAGTAACTTTGGCATTGAACGGCCAAAAGAACCCTAGACTCCCCTCGAGTTCCTTGCTCAACGAGGAACTTCCCATCAGCGACCACCCACTACGTGACTGGATTGTTCAATCATTGATCTGACATGGTCACGAGACACTGGATCCACTTAGAAGCCGGCGCAGCAAACTCACTCCAAGAATTCCGCAATATCTGCACGGGCGGCGAGCGGATCACCACGAGTTTGCAGTTTATTCTGAGGCTGGCCATCTCACTTCGAAAGCCATCTTAGGGGCCACCTGGCGGCCGGCGGCCGAGCGCAACCAGATTGATGTGAACGGCGAGCTGCCCGCAACCTGGAGGGTGTACTGATCCGGATGGCTATGAGGGTCGTTTGAGAGCCCGCGGATCAGAAGGTCAGCGACCCTGTTCTAGTGGTTAGGGTACACCTCTAGTCCGATGGCCCTTGATCTTCTTATCTTCCTCGCTGCTCAAGCAACGCGGTCGTGCCCACCCTGCCCAGTGCGCCCGTTCCGCTTCGGCCGCACCGCCTGGGTGACAGTACATGAAACCATTATTCAGACTTCCTTATGTCCCAGCCTACGGTTTTCGACTGAGTTTGCTTTGCCATATCGGATTCAGCTTCGGAGCTTGCAGCAATCCTGGAGCGGCGATATCCAAATCGGACACTGCCATTATTGCATCGAATAGCCAGACGAGACGCATAAAGCTGAATGCACCGACAATAATCGCATACTCGAATAGGAATCGAATCGACAGCGTATCGCTGGCATTGTCTAGCACTTGAGCAAGTAGGCAGAGCGCCGCCGACAAGCCCACGTTTAGAAGTAGATATGTCCAGTTTCGGCGAAGAGCATTATGGAAATGTAACCGGACTTTCTGCGCCCTCTCTCCACTTGCTGCCATGTACACCGTTGCCGCAATAGCGCTAAGTCCCCCGAGTACGGATATCACTGTAGCGCCGGTTCCATATACCGCTAACCGCTGTTCCTTGCTAATCCAGGTCAAGATATCCCCGTGACGGTGATATCTGATGAGGTAGACATGAAGACCTAAGATCACTGTGGAAAGGATGTAGTCGATCCACGGGCTCTCTGACCACCAGCCGACCAGGGCGCTACCGAGTCGCCGCACCGTCTTCACCATCCTCCAGTGATGGCTCCAGCCTTGCAGGCCGGTCAGGTAGCACCGACTGCTAGACGAAGCTCTGCCTCGTGTTCAGCTGCTACCCCTAGGATCGCACCTATCGCCGACAAAATTCTGATCGAGTTGCCTTGATCATCTACCGCCGGGATCCTACGCTTCGCCGTGATGTGATGCTCGACCAGCTCAACGAGCTGCGTGTATTCGGTTCCAGAGGCTTCGGCATAAACCAGGGTGGCCTTGGCCTTCTCTGCCGCTTCGGGCATCACCCCCTCGATGTCCCGGAGATCTGCAAGGAGGTTCTGCCGATCCGCCCATCTGCCTTTACCGCGGGGGACAGTGATGATCAGAGTGACATTGATATCACCGTAATCAGCTCTAGCCTTCTTGAGAAAACCAGCAAGTCGTCCCGAGCGCTCGTTAAGCGCACCAATCTTGTGTGATCCTATTCTTATTTCCACTCTATTTGCGCCGCTAGCCGTACGGAGGCGCTCCACTTGGGCCTTGGACATCAATGGCCGCACGATCAAGTCTGCATTACCGAAGGCTTTCATGCCATTCAGCCACGCTTCAAGTGATTTGTGACTCGGCGATGCCGTCGAACCTTGCATTATTCCCACGACGTTGCCATAAGACAAGAAACACATCACCGACGTCTCAAGATACCCCTCCCTGGCCTTAGATTCCAGTTCACGCCACTGCCCAGTATCCCAATTCATGACAGACAACCACTCGCCATGTCCTTTCACGCGGTGCAAAAGTAGATGATCCTCTTCCTCGGCCGTAGCGATGTTGCCGACAAATCTAGCTGTCCCTTCGAAGGTTCGTTCGTCAACGCTCGAAGATGCGATAGCAGCCAAGAACTCCTCCCAAGCAAACTACGAAACGCGGCGCTGTGCTCCTTCTTTAGACATCACGACCTCATAGAACGCTACCGTGCGCTCCTTCAGAGTTGTTCTCTTAACCATGAATCCTCCTAGTCATCTCAGGTAACCACACACAATAGCCGCTTCTAGGTGGCCAAGGTGCAACAGAACCGAATAGTCCCGATTTAAGACCATTTGTGAGGTCCCAGTTCGGGCCGACTGGTGCCCTACCGCCATATGTGAAAAACTTTCAGCTTCTCAGCAAGAGAGATCTTGTGAAGGAGGTGCGGATGATCAGCGGCGGTAGTTCGAAAGATCAAATATCGACACCCAAGGAACCCGATCATGACCCACTACCACTCCAAGGTTGGAGGGAGCGCGCCACCAGGAAACGGGAAGAGGTCACGACGGAACCTGGTCATGATCGAAATGTGCCCAGGGGACCTGGTCGTCGGGCCATTGGCGGGCCATTAACCAGGGTGACGAGGGGTCAACCACGGTCACTCTAGACCGGCCCGCAGCGCAGGTCAGCGGCTCTATGTGCGGTGATCGATGTACTTCCCAAGCTGACAGCGCGGGTTCGATTCCCGTCACCCGCTCACATGCGTCAAGGCCCAGGTAGGACGGAATCCCCGGACCCTGGGCCTTGATTATTTCTACGACTGTTTGATCTTCACGGGCCATTAGCGGGCCATTAGCTCTTGATCACCCTGCGGGCACCAGCACTCCGGCCGTACCGTCGCTCTCGTCGCCGTCCCGCTCTTCAAGCTGCTTGTTGATCGCGTCGGTGATCGTCTTGTCGGCGCCCCGTACGGCGTGCTGATAGATCATGGCCGCCCTGACGTTGTCATGCCCCATCCGTGCCATGAGGTCTTTGAGCCCAGCGCCGGACTCTGCGGCGAGCATGTTGCCCGTATGCCGTAGGTCGTGAAAGTGCAGACCTGGGGTGCCCATCTCCTTGACCACATCCACCCACCGCGTACGGGTATTGAAGCCGCTACGACGGAGCGGACCGCCCTTGACGCCAGGGAACATCAACGCATCAGGCGCATCCTGGACATAGGTGCTCAGGTGCTCTCGCAGCGCGGGAACGATCGCCTTGGGAATGCCGACGACACGACGGCCGGCCTTGGACTTGGGAGGGCCGAGGACCAGTCCCCCGGTCGACCGTTCGATGAAAGCCGCCCGAAGCAGCACCCGGATAATCATTTCGTGTTCGACCACGCCAAATGGATGTTCTACGCCGCTACCGCCTACACCTGACTAGGCGACAACGACCGCGCCGAAGAACACGCCCTCGAAACCATCCAAATGCACACCCGCCCGGATGGCACGAGTAACGCCCCCATGCGCGTAGCCGACGCTCACATAGACCTAGGCGTCATCCACGCCAGACGAAGCAACCTAGACGCCGCCGTCGAACAGGGACTCGCCGCATTCGACATCGAACGCAAGTCCCTCACCGACCTAGTCAACCGAGCAGGCGGCCTAGACCGCGTCTTACGCCAAACCTACCGCCGCGAAGCCCTCGCCCAAGAATTCCATGAACGATTCATGACGGCCCGGCGTGCGCTAACTAACCGCCGCCCGGAGCTTCTCGATTAACCTTCTCGATCCGCAGAGACTTGACCTGAGGATCTTCGCCCCAATGCACTTCTATGCTATTCGTCATCTCACATGTCACTGTGACAGGTCGCTGGCGCTCCTTCAAGACTTCGGCAGCATCAGACCAGGGCTAGAACGTAAGCTGCCATCGTGACTCAATCCGCTTCCCCCCTATCGAGGACAGCTTTGGTGAACCCTTCATAGGTCACCTACCGGGTTACCTTGCCGTGAACGAGGCGACGGCCCCAGGCCGACCGAATCAGGAGGCCTACGATGCCGCGCTCTCAGAGCGTTGGCATGACCTCCTCAACAGCTCGGCGTCCCAAGAGGAACGTTTGCTCCAAGGGTTCCTGGAACGCCACCCATCGTTGCTGCCCGGCTCCCACAGCGTCGATGGGGACTCAGGTCACGCGGCCTTCCCCATGGCTGTGATTTCAAAGCCCAAGCTCCCTGGATTGAGTGATCGGGAGCCCGACTTCATGTGGATCGCCTCCGACAGCGGAACGCTCTATCCGATCTTGGTCGAGATCGAAACTCCACACAAGAAGTGGTTTTACGGAGATCGCGCCGAGATCCATAGCGAATTTACTCACGCTCAAGGACAACTCGCAGAATGGCGGGCATGGTTCAACCGCGGTCACAACCGTTCGGCGTTCCTCGAGTACTACGAGATGCCGCCAACACTGGCAAGAAGACAACTCGCGCCGCGCTTCGTACTAATCTACGGACGTCGCGACAATTACGCGGGCTCCCAACGCCGACAGGAAAAGCGCGCTGAGTTGGCGCGTGCAGATGAACGTCTCCTGTCTTTTGACCGGCTCACCCCCGCCAAGAACAGCGTGTGGTATTCCTGCGTACGCAAGGAGCAGGATGGGTACAGAGCACTGGCGGTCCCGCCGTCCCTCACACTCTTCAACGAGGGCCGCAACTATAAGCTTGTCTCCGGATAAGGCGCTGGACTCCTGCCCCGATATGGCAGACTCACGACGGGATTATCTCAAGGAACAACTACACCTCTTGACCGAGAATCCTAATGCTTACGCCCGATCCCTGGGCGGAATGCAGGTTCTGCGTCCCCAACTGCTATGACCTGCGCAGGCCCCCTGGTTGCAATCACTCAGCCAAGGCGGATAATTGCAAGTTGCTGATTTGTTCTTATATGTGTCAAGCGGCGGCGCGCCGCGCCGCCGTACGCCCCGCGCCGACGTCCCCGCGCCGCGCATGCGGCCTGGGGGCCGATCACGGCGCGGGCGCCGCGCGGGGCATCGCCGTAGGCGCACCCCGCCGTACGTCAGTGCTTCGCCAACCACCGACCCGCCGCCGCCCAGGCGCTACCAGCGGCTTCAGGTGCGTTCCCCTGTGCCTGCTCGCGTCGGTCATGTTCCGCATTCGCATCGTGCAGTGCCCAGAACGCCAGGCCCATAGCGACGAGCATGGTGAGCATCAATAGAGCGAGTCCCACCGTCAGCGACACAGGTATGAGCGCTGCTGCCGTCGCACTTGTGGCCACTGGAATGAAAAGAAGGAACGTCCGCTGGCGCATGATCCAAGTGTGCACCTTGGTGGCTCTGGCCGGAGGGTCGTAGGTGGCCGAGGTATGGGTGGGCCATCACACCACTACAGGTTGCGATCGCGCTGTGGTCGGTCGCCGTACGGGGTCGAGGGCGATCGAAGGTCCGGGCTTCGCAGCCCCGGCCCACTGGGCTTCGTGGCCGGCCGCGTGAAGGTGCCCAAGGTGCCCAGGCTTGGGAAGATGCGGAAGGAGGCGCGCGGATCGTCTGGCCTGGAGGATGTTGACATGAGCGATCTCTGGGGGGTCATTGATGATCACATCTTCAACGAACGCATCCTCCCAGCCATGATGATCACGCGGGAGCAGTTCGGAGGTTCGATTCACGAAGCTATCGACAGGTTCGCCGAGCGTTACGAGTATCTCCGAGAGGCGCGCCCCGATGACTTCACGAAGCCTCGTGAGGACTATGGGCGAGACTTCTATTCCTAGGTGAGCGTGCCAGCAGGTTGATGGGCCGCCCCGATGCTCGCCAGTACATCAACCGCTACATCAACCCGGGCTCACACCAGCCCACGCACACACATGTCAGCGATCGCCTGGAGTGCAGATCAGGCCGTGGGAGCGAGGTCGCCGATCACGATGCCTACTCCTGAAAAGCGGAAGGTCGAGGCACCGTGCCCGTTGCGTGCCCGATGTGGCGGTGATCAAGGGGGAATCACGGGGAGCTATGGGCAGGGCTGCATGGCCTCTGACCAGCAGTGGAGCAGGTCAGGCGATCACGAGCCGAAATCTTCCAAACTGGTGATGCGACATGCGAGCAACTCCTCAGTAACCTCGACGGGTGATCGATCACGGCATCGACTTTCCTCAATACCGCCTGCATGTTGTCCCCGCGGTCGTCGCACTTGCGAGCCCGAGCTGGCAACGTGAGGTGTGGCTGAACCCCGGTGAGTTCGAGGATCTCGACTATGCGCTTCAGGGCCGCGATGGTCGAGGCAGCCTGGGTCACCGCCCCACCCGGTCCAGCATCGGCACCCGGCTGCGCCGCCTGGGCCGCGGCTTCGGCAAACAGCACGCTAAGAAGGGCGCGGTCGCCGTCGCCGACACCCTGCTCCCACCCTGCTTTGTCATCGCTTAGGCGGTCATGGCTAGCAATACCGACTACCGAGAAGACGGCAACGACTTCTACGCCCGCCGCAGCGTCCGCCACGCCCAGCACCTGGCCGCCCGTCATCAAAAGACCCTGGAACGCCATTACCAATCCTCCTCGCAATTAGGGATCGGGCGTGCGGCGTGGCTTAGGGCTGGCTGAAGGCTTTCGCTTGCTTGATGGACGGGCCCACCCTCTGCGCCAAGATGATCACTGCGTCATCCACTCCGGCGGTTCCAGTTGAGGTCGCCTTGCGCCACGTCTCCGCGACCTCCGAAGGGTTCTGCTGATAGAGGTTGCGGAGGAGCATTATTGCCACGCGGACGATATCGGGGAAATCCCGCTCTACAGCGATCTGGAGGCCTTCCACAATTAATGCAAGGCCCTCCTCAAGTTGTTCTGATTCACTTAGAGAGGCTTAATGGCTGGGGTTAGGGTGGGTGGAAGTCCAGGCCGGTCTTGGCGGTGAAGCCGGTGATGAGGGCGGGGCGGTACTGCATGCGTTTGAGCCGGTTCTTCACCGCCGCGATCAGCTGGTCCACGGTGCGCATGGCCAGGTTGGCCAGGCTCTTCTTCATGTGCGCCCACACGCCCTCGACCGGGTTCAGCTCCGGAGCGTAGGCGGGCAGATAGAAGACCGTCAGCCACGGCCGTGCCTGGATCAGAGCTCGCATCGCGGCCGAGGTGTGGGTGTTGAGGTTGTCCCACACCACTACCACCGGCCCGCCGAGCTGCTGGTGAGCGGCATCGAACAACGCCGCGTAATCGGCCCCGGAGAAACCCCTGCGTTCGGCTTTACGGCCACGGTGCTGCCGCATCCGGTAGATCAGCCGCGGCCGGTGACCCGGCCGGGTGGCGATCAGCCCGGCGACCGACACCCTGCCGGTGCCCTTGACCGGTAACGACACGATCGGGGTGCGTCCCTTGCGGCCCCAGGTGCGGCCCTTGGGGGACCTCAGGTTCTGCCCGGCCTCGTCTTCGAAGCAGAGCCATGCCCCTTGCTGCGCCGCCAGCCTTTTATGATCGGCCACTGCTCGTCCTTCCAGCCGGCGATGGCCTGCACATCGCGTTCGGCGGCGCGCCGGGAGGGGGCCTGCGTCCGCCGTTCTCCAGCGCCCGCCGCCACCGGCCGGCCGACATCAGCGAAACCCGGAACTCGGCCGCAACCTGCGCGTCAGTGGCACCCTCGGCGAACCGGTCCGCCGCCCGCATCCGCACCTGCTCCCGGCGTAATCGCTGCTCGGCGGTCAACCCACCACCATCGGGATACCTCATGACCCGGGCGTGACACCTCAACAACCGGCTGCCAGCTCACCCACAGGTGAGGACACCTAACCCTCACCTTTGAAGCTCTCTAGCAACTGGCCATTGACAACGCAGCTGGTGGCCAAGTCCACCGAGTGGACCTCAGGGTTGGCACGAGCAAGCGTGCGCCTGACGTCCTTCGAACGCCGCCTGCCGGTGACCGGGCTCGCGCTCGACGTGCGGCGGGAGTCTGTCTCCCCTTGCGACAAGCGGCGTAACCAGTTGCCGCGGTGCCCATCACCGTGGCCGCGACCGTCGACGGCCCACACCGGTGTCGAGATGAACCGTCGATTCGACATGCTCGAATGCCCGGTGAGGAATCCGTCGATCAGCCAGTAAAGTCCACGAATCGAAACCCTTGACAAAGTGTCTCGCATTTATCAAGGCTGTGATCAGGTACCAAATCGAAGAGGATTCGAGTTATTCGAATGGTGACGACAGAAATGCCGACGACGAGAAAGTCGTCGAGTACGACCAAGGCGTTCGAGCTGCTGGAGACGGTGGCGTCCGCCGGCACAGCGGGTGCGAGCCTGTACGATCTGGCAGCCGCGTCCCATGTCGCGGTCAGCACGGCCCACCGCTACGCCGCATCCCTGCTTGAGCTCGGCGTCCTGGAGAAGGACGGCGGCGGCCGGTACCGGCTCGTCGACATCACGATGACCAAGAAGGACACGATCGACCACCCCGACCGGCCCAGCCGATTCGCGTACGGGGCCACGCAGATCGAAGCCGAGGTCCCTTACACGGTGTTCAAGGACAGCCCGTCTGTGGACATGTCCGTGGCGCTGCACAACCCGACGGACACGGCGAAGAGCTACGAGTACTGGACCTGTACCACGCTTGCACCGGGCGAGGAGTCGACCTGGGGTTCGCCGACGATGGACATCGTCACGAACGTCGACACCATCCGGTACGACTCGGCCTACCGCTGGATGGCCGACGTCGAGCAGCCGGCTCACCCGCAGACGCCGACCGACCGGTATCTCGTGCTCGACAAGATCAAGAAGATGAGCGAGTGGCGTAGCGACGGCATCGCCTACGGTCAGGATCTGGCCACCACCCCGCAGAACAACTTCTGGGGCGTGGTGAACCAGGAGAACCGTGAAAGCGTCGTCCGCGTCGGGGACAACACCATCACGCCCGGCATGAAGTTCTGGGAGTGGGGACAGAACGGCTCCTTCGACACAAATATATTCCGGCGCGGGTCGTCCGAACGGCCATACATCGAGCTCTGGGCGGGTACGTCCGACAGGTTCTTCTCCCCGGCGGTCCTCCAGCCGCACCAGACGGGCTCGTGGACGGAGTCCTTGGCGTCGGCGCTTGGGCTCGCCGACGTCACCAACGCCACCGCCGACGGCGCCGCGCACGTCGGGCTCGCCCACGACGACGAAGGTGTGTCGGTCACGGCCAACGTGTTCACAACCCTCATCGTCCAGGACGTGACGGCTGCCCTGGTCGACGACTCGACCGGAAGCAGCTGACGAGTGCGACTCACGGGTGACGCGTACGTCTCGCACGCACTCTCGGCACCTGTCGAGTCCGGTGCGACCGCGACGCTCGTGCTCACCGATGGGAAGGAGTTACTGCGCGCGAGCGCGACCGACGAGTGAACCGAAGCAGCGCACATCGGCACCCGTGACGGGGGCCGCGCCTCACGCGCGGCCCCGAGGCCCGGAGCGGCACGAACGGATGCCTTGCTCAACGGAGAAGGAAGCGCAATGAGAGCAACAACTCGTAATCGCGGACGTCGCTCGGCCGTGGCGGCCCTGAGCGTGGTCACCCTGGGGGCATCTCTGGTCCTCGCCACGACGCAGGCCGCCGCGGACGGGCCCAGCGCCTCGATCATCTTGGGCGAGGTCAACGAGGAGAACGGTCTCCGCCAGATCGAGCAGGGCGACGGCACGACCGCACCCGTGACGGTCGGCGGGCTGAGCGCACGCGCGACCGTGCAGACCTCGGCACCGGCGGAACACATGTATTTCCAGGTCGACGACGCGATCGCCTTCGATGGCGCGTTCGTCGCGTGCCTGCAGGTCGAGTACTTCGACGAGGGCGGGGCCACATTCCGCGTCCAGTACGACTCGACCAGCAGCGCGTACGGCTCGACGGGTTCGGTGAACCGCACCGGGTCGAACACGTGGAAGACGGCGGGCTTCGAGCTGATGGACGCCCGGTTCGCCAACCGCGAGAACGGCGGCGCCGACTTCCGCGTCGAGGCGGGCACGGCTGGGGTGACCTTGCACAACGTGAAGTTGACGATCATCCAGAACGACGACGGCGTGACCCCGCCGTGCGAGGCCGCCTCGCCCGAGCCGGAACCCGTCACCCCGGACTGGCAGCTCAAGTATGTCGAGCAGTTCGGCAAGCCGATCCGCACTGAGGCCAGCCCGTGGGTGCTCGACAACTACAGCGAGCCGGTCGACGACTTCAACGACGACAACGGCGACCTCTACCGCCTTCAGCTCGGTCCCAAGTTCGACGCGGCGATGGCGACCATGCGGACCTACCGGCAGGAGACCAAGTTCGGCCGGGACGGCTGGCTCACGGCGTCCCTCTCCGCACGCGAGAGCGGCGGGCGGGTCGACGACAGCTACACCGACCCTGCCAAACGTCCGTCGATCACGACAGAGTCGCTGAAGAACGCGGGCTCCGTCGCCAAGATCACCGTGCCCAACTACACAGGTGGCGCGATCATCCGCAACACCGAGCCGCTGCCGAAGTACTACCGCATCGAGTACGACCTCAAGACGCTCGACTTTGGCGGCTTGCGTAACGGCTCGCTGTTCTACGACGGCAAGTACAACGGGTACGCCCTCGGGGAGTGCAAGACGTTCTACCCCTGGGTCGGCGACCCGAACGACATCCAACCGGCCGACCCCTGCGCCACACACTCCGTGCGGGAGGACAGCAACGAGGCGTACAACGCGTTCCACTACATGTCGATCCTGGACTTCCCGGCGATGCCCCGGAACCTGGCGATGTACCACTGGCACCGCAAGGTGCTAATGGACCAGTTCAGCCCGGCCCCGTCCCGGAACACGGCCGGCTACGACGTCTGCAACTCGCGGACCGGTGAGAAGTACCCCTGGAACAAGAGCAACCGCACCACGGTGAACATGCTCTACTTCACGGGTTCGCTCGGTCAGTCGCAGACGTTCGTGACGAGCTGCGACCGTCGGCCGGTTTCCGGCGTGCAGAAGTCGGCCGTGGAGCTGCAGCCCGAGCTGATGCCCAAGGAGGACTACACGTTCGCCATCGAGCGCACCGAGGCGGGTTACACGCTCGAGGTCAGCGGCAACTTCAAGAACGTCGGCAAAAAGACCTACCGGTTCACCCGGGGCTTCATCGACGACGACGCCGGCGTGGTCGGGGCGAACGTCCCGATCTTCCACTACAACGTGGACGCCGAGGAGTACGACGGCCAGTTCAACACGTCGCACACCGCGCGGGGCGCATTTGGCTCCAAGACGTGGGACAACCAGTGGCCGGCCGGCTCGGCCTACCCCGACTACTTCGTCATCGGTGAGCCGTACACGAACGTCGGTGAGGGCCAGGCCCGCATCGACAACATCCGGCTGTACGTGCCGAAGAAGTAGGCACGGGAAGGTCGCGGTCGAACTGACGCAGCCGCGCCCCTGGGACCTCAGACTGCACCCAGGGGCGCGGCCTGCGCTCCGAATTCACGCGATCCTTCATTTCGAGTCTTCGATTAGTTCGAATCATCGTCAACCAAAGTTGCGTTGACAGTCTGGCCAAAGAGCGGCCCCCTGTCCAGGAAGCCGTCACCCTCTACCAGGAGCTGGCGCGATCTGAGCCCGAGCTGTATAGCGCAACGTACGAAAGGCTGACGGGGAAACTGATCGGCATGGCGATGGAGGCCAAGAAGGAGACCTCAACACAGTGTTGGGCCTGTTCCGCGAGCGCATGAGGGCAGCTGGCCCTACGCCACATGGCGCGCTTCCACTACTCATGCAATGGCGCCCTGCGGCAAATGGTCAGGCCGATGACGGCGAACGCGATCTCGTGTCTCGGATCGTGACCATCTCGGACATCGTCATAGCAATTGAGATTGCAGCTACGGCGATTACCGCATCGTTCTTGCCTCCGCCGGTGCTGCCGCCCACTCGGCTGGGGCTGAAGATGGCGGCTGGGGGCTGCTCCGACAACGCACGGCTGGCGGTACTTCTACGGTGACGGTCCGGTGACCACGCTGGAAGAACGCGTGGCAGACCTACTGGGAACCGAGGCCGCCGTCTTCTTCCCCACCGGCACCATGGCCCAGCAGGTCGCGCTGCGCTATGGCGCTGACCGCAGCGGGCACCCGACGGTCGCTCTCCACCCGCTCGGCCACCTGGAGATGAACGAACGGCATGCCTACGTCCACCTGAGCGGCCTGCGCAATACCTGGCCGACCACCGCGCCCCGCAACCCCACCGCCGACGAGATCACCGCGCTCGCCGAACCCGTGAGCACCATCGTCATCGAACTCCAGCTACGCGACGCCGGCTTCGTCCTCCCCTCCTGGAGCGAACTCGCCGCCCTATCCGTCGCAGCGCGCGCCATCGGTGCACGCGTACATTTCGACGGCGCCCGAATCTGGGAATCCACCCCATACCTGGCGCACACCCTCAGCGAGATCGCCGACCTCGCCGACAGCACCTACGTCTCGTTCTACAAGACGATCGGCGGCATCAGCGGTGCGGCGCTCGCGGGCACCACGCAGCTCGCCTCCTACGCCCGCATCTGGCGGCACCGCTACGGCGGCGAGGTGTTCCAGCAGTGGCCGGCCGCCCTGACCGCACTCGCCGGTCTCAACAGGGAGCTGCCGCGCATCCCCGATTACGTGCGGCACGCGAGGACAGTCGCTGCGGCACTCACCGCGCTTCCCGGGGCGCGGGTGTATCCAGAACCTCCGCATACCCATCGATTCCGTCTCTGGCTGCCCCACCCGGCGCAAGCGCTCAACGACGCGGCGCTGGCACTCGCCGAGGAGGAGAAAGTGTGGTTCGTCGCCGGCTGGCAGGAAGCAGACGTACCGGGCATGGCGATGACCGAGATCACCGTCGCCACGCCCGCTCTCGAGTGGACCACCGAGGACATCACCGATATGGGCGGACGAGGACCTTGAGGGCGGTGCGGTCGTTCATGGCCTTGTAGCCGTCCGGGACCTCCTCAAGGCCGACGGTGCGGTCGAAGACCTTGCCCGGGTCGACCGTGCCGTCCAAGACGCCGGGCAGCAGCTCCTCGATGTAGGCGCGCACCGGCGCGGGGCCGCCCGTCAGGGTGGTGTTCTTGCCGAAGAACGACCACCCGATCGGGCCCTGGTCGTACTGCGGCACACCAACGCGGCTGATGATGCCGCCGGGACGGACGATGCCGACCGACTGCTCGTAGGCGGGCATGTGCCCGACGGCCTCAAGGACCTTGCGCGCACCCAAGCCGCCGGTGAGCTCAAGGACCTTGGCGATGCCCTCTTCGCCGCGCTCGGGAACGACGTCGGTGGCCCCGAACTCGACCCCCAGGTCGGTGCGATCCTTGTGGTGCCCCATGAGAATGATGCGCTCCGCTCCCAGCTGCTTGGCCGACAGCACGGCCAGCAGGCCGACGGCGCCGTCGCCGATGACCGCGACGGTGTCACCCTTCGTGACGTTCGCCCGCTTGGCGGCGTGGTAGCCGGTGCCGTACACGTCCGACAAGGTCAGCAGCGACGGCAGCGACTCGGAGTCCTCGGTGATGCCGGGAACCTTGACCAGGGTGCCGTCTGCCTGCGGGACGCGCACCGCCTCGGCCTGGCCGCCGAGAGTGCCGTTGCCGTCGTTCCAGAACCCACCGTGCGCACAGGAAGTGTGCAGGCCTTCGCGGCAGAACTCGCAGGTGCCGTCCGACCAGGCGAACGGGGCGATGACGAAGTCGCCCTTCCTCACGGTGGTGACCTCGGAGCCGACCTCTTCGACGATGCCGACGAACTCGTGCCCCATCGTCGTGCCCTCCGGGGTCGCCGGCAGGCCGCGGTACGGGTGCAGGTCCGACCCGCAGACGCAGGATCGGGTGACGCGCACCACCGCGTCCGTGGACTGATGGAGGACCGCGTCCGGGATCGTCTCGATGCGAACGTCTCCGGCGCCGTACATGAACGTGGCTCGCATGTGGCCCTTTCCTGGTTGCGAGAAGTCGAACCGGCCGCAGGCGCCGATGCGCTTCCTTGCGGCCGGTGATCCCAGTGAAACGCGGGTCTCACGTGCGCGGGAGTGCCTGTCGTGCCCGGTAATGCCAGTGCCTCCCTCACGTCCAGGTGCCCGGCGTACCGTCGTAGGCATGGACCCTCAAACCGAGATCCGCGAGTTCCTCAGCTCGCGCCGGGCCCGGATCACCCCGGAACGGGCCGGCCTGCCCGCCTATGGCGGCAACCGCCGCGTCAAGGGGCTTCGCCGTGAGGAAGTCGCCATGCTCGCCGGCGTCTCCGTGGACTACTACGTGCGCATGGAGCGCGGCACCCTCGCCGGGGCATCCGACAGCGTCCTGGAATCTCTCGCCCGTGCGTTGCAGCTCGACGAGGCCGAACACGACCACCTGTTCGACCTGGCACGCAAGTCCAACGCGTCGCCGGGGCCGAGGCGTCGGAGCGCGCCACAGCAGGTGCGGCCGTCCGTTCAGCAGGTCCTCGACGCGATCACCGACGCGCCGGCCTGGGTCCGGAACGATCGGCACGATATGCTGGCGGCGAACCGGATGGCCCGCGCGCTCTACACGCCCATGCTCGCCGACCCGCGGCGACCGGCGAACAGCGCCCGCTTCATCTACCTCGACCCGGCGTCCAAGGAGTTCTTCCAGGACTGGGAGAGAGCCGCCGACGACATCGCCGCCATGCTCAGATCAGAAGCCGGAAAACACCCCTACGACAAGGCGCTGACCGAGCTGATCGGCGAGCTGTCCACTCGCAGCGAGACCTTCCGGCAGCGCTGGGCCGCGCATAACGTCCGCTTCCATCGCACCGGCTTCAAGAAGCTGCACCACCCGGTCGTCGGCGACCTCGACCTCAACTTCGAGGCCATGGAACTGCCCTCCGACCCCGGCCTGACCATCCTCGTCTACACCGCCGCCCCCGGCACTCCCAGCGCAGACGCGCTCAAACTGCTCGCGAGCTGGGCCGCGACCCAAGAAGAGGTTTCGAGGCCGGGCGGGAAGACCAAGGCGCCCACCTCAGGCCCCCACGGCCCTGCCGCGCACGATGTTGATCATCCCGGAGCCTGAGCGCCTCCGCCGAAGGCGACAAGAAGCGTCCCGCCTGGTTACGGCGGCCGGTGTCGCACCCGTCTGGTGGACGACCGCCCGCGGCTTCCATGCGTCTGCCCGTTAGCCTCGAGCTTTCACGATCTTCATCTGGCCGGCTGAGCGGTTCACCCGTCCCACGCCGCGGACGCCGCGGCGGCACGCACGAAGTGCTCGGCGTATGCGTCGCCGGCGAGGGCATCGCGCCGGTGGGTCTCGATCGCCCGCGCGGTGGCGGCCATGAGGGCGGTCAGGCCGATGCCGCCTTCGACACCGGTGTGCTGGGCACCTGGTACGCCTTCTCCTCTCCGGCGGGCGGCGCCCACGAGTCCGGATGTCGTGGGTGGCGAAGTGGGCGCCGTAGACGACGGCTATGAAGCGCAGGATGTCGCGACCGGCAGGTGCAGGCCGGCGGTGCAGTCGGTCAGCACGGTGACGTGGAAGCCCTTCTGGAACGCGGTCCGGGCGGTGGAGTGCCGGGTTAGTGGATCATCGGCTAAGTGAAGATCCTTGCGTACGCGGCGATAGCCGCGTTCTCCCTCGGACTGGTGGTGGCCGCCTGCGGCACACAAAGCCCTGAGGGGGACG
The DNA here is from genome assembly GCF_049674955.1 of Sphaerisporangium viridialbum. Classification (GTDB taxonomy): domain Bacteria; phylum Actinomycetota; class Actinomycetes; order Streptosporangiales; family Streptosporangiaceae; genus Sphaerisporangium; species Sphaerisporangium viridialbum. Next base: position 7,290,237 of record NZ_CP187232.1, read on the forward strand.
CCCAATCCCCGACTGCCGACGCACGAAGGCGTGACGCGAGCAAGCACGGCAAGCTTGTACCGGGTGGTTTGGACAGCCGATCGGCCTGCCGCGTCGAGGTCGTAGGCATCAAGCGGCAGGACCAGATCGTCCCCCGTGGCGACAACGGGGCTGGCCGGTTCTTCAGGGGGCGAGGGCACACTGGTGCACGCCGAGCTCAGGAGCGTCAGCGATACGGCCGATGCGCGGCTCCATCGGCGCAGCGAGGGGTTGGGCACGGGAGACTCCAAGAACTGTGGCCCGCCACCGCCAGGCGGCCGAGCGCCTGGCGGTAGCGGGGCGTCATGGGTTGTCATCTCAGCACCCGCAGGCCACGGCGAGACGGGGCGGTCAGCGGGCCGGACCAGGCGCCCGGCCGCCGTCCGCCGCCACCCCGTTCAGGCGCGGGGCAGCCGCAGGCCCGACATGCCGCCGTCGACGGCGAGCGCCATCCCGGTGGTCGCACCGGCCGCGGGGTCGGCGAGGTAGGCGACGGCCGCGGCGACCTCCTCCGCGCTGACCAACCGGCCGGTGGGCTGGCGGGCCGCGAGGCGCGTCTTCTCCCCCTCCGGGTCGTCGGTCCGCGCGAGCAGCCGTGCCACCCATGGCGTGTCGACCGTGCCGGGGGCAATGCAGTTGACCCTGATGCCCTCGGCGACCAGGTCGGCCGCCATCGCCAGGGTCAGCGCGTGCACAGCGCCCTTCGACGCCGAATACAGGGCCCGCTGCACCAGCCCGGCCGTCGCGGCGATCGACGAGGTGTTCACGATCGCGCCGTGCGCACTGCGGCGCAGGTACGGCAGTGCGGCCTTGGTTGTGCGGGCGACCCCGACGACGTTGATGTCGAGCACCCGGTGCCACTCCGCGTCGTCGTTCGCCTCAACGGTGCCGACGGCGCTGACGCCCGCGTTGTTGACCAGGATGTCGATGCCGCCGAAGGCGGCGGCCACCTCGGCCATGGCCTTTTCCAGCGACACGGAGTCGGCGACGTCTGCGACGACGCCGAGCGTGGCGCCGCCCTGCTCACCGGGGTCGAGGTCGAGCACGCCCACCTTCGCCCCACCCGCGACGAACGCCTCGACGCATGCCTTGCCGATCCCCGAGCCACCTCCGGTGACCACGGCGACCAATCCGTCAAAATTTCCCATATCGCTTCCTTTCAAATGAACCCGAGCTCGCGGTGCAGCTCGGCCACCGCGGCCATGAACGCCTCCCGGTCGAGGACCGCACCGGCGTACCTTCCGGTGGCGACTGGCTCGTTGAAGAACCTGTCGGGGAGGGTGTCCGCCTCGAGACTGATGCGGAGCCGCCGGTTCACCTCCCGCTGCAGCCGCAGCCGCTCCGCGCCGAGCGACAGCACGTCGGGCCGCTCACCGGTGACCGCCTCAACCAGCGCCTCCACCTGCGCAAGCGTGAGCGGACGGGTGGGCGTCGCGGCGTACGGGCAGATGCCGAGCGCGTCGAGACCGCTCCACAGCCGCAGGAGCTGCGCGGTGCGGACAACATCGATCTCACCCCGCGGGCGCGGTACGCTCACGCCCAATCCCGCCATTTCCGGATAGCTGTGGGGCAGGCCCTCGGCCGGGTCGAAGTCGAGATCGTGCTCGATGATGTCGTAGCGCGGCCCGATCGGTGCGACCGCGTACCCGAGTCCGAGGTTCGGCTGCACCCGCGGGTCGAAGGGCGGCAACTCCACCCCCTTGCTCGCCATGGCATGGTCCGGGGCGATCCTGGCCGAACCCTCGCCGAGCGGGTCGCCTCCGGCCCCGATCCGCTCGATCACGGAAGGCACCTCGGCAGCCGGCACGCCCGCGGCCGCGAGGGTGCCGCCTAGCGACACCGGGTCCAGCCCGAGCTGCATGCACCTCGCGTGCACGGCCCACGGATCGGCGACGCCAAGATTGGGCCCGAGCATGGCGAGCGCCTCCTGATGCAGCGCCGCCCCGGCGTAGACCTTGATGCAGTCGGTCGGGCAGCCGGGACAGGCGGCGATCCGCTCCAGCGCAGGCGCGGTGCCGACGCCGCCGCGCGAGGTGGTGTCGGCGAAACCGGCCACCGGCGCATAGCCGGGCTCGGCCGACCAGACCCCGAAACCCGGCTCGCCATGCTGCCAGGCGGTGAGCGGATTGCCGGGCAGCGCCGCCGCGTAGTCGGCGGCTACCCGGCCCAGCGCGTCGGAATCGGCGACCGGCGGCGTGGATCCACCGACGCAGACGACCGCCTTGACGTTCTTGGTGCCGAGCACCGCGCCCAGTCCGAGCCTGGGCAGCGGATGGTCCCCGCAGGTGACGATCGAGGCGTACCGCACACCGTGCTCACCGGCCGGCCCGATCACCGCCACCGCGGCGCCGGCGCCGTACCTGGCGAGCAGGGCGTCGGTGGCCGGGCCGGTCTCCAGTCCCCATAACTCTCCGGCCGGGTCGAGCCTGGCCTGCCCCGCCTCGACCACCACGCAGACAGGTCCGGCTGCCCGGCCGTGCAGCACCACGCCGGTGACCCCGGCCGCCCGCAGCCCCGCGGCGTACGGACCTTCCGCCCGCGTCTCCGCGACACCGCCGGACAGCGGCGAGAGCCCGACGGCGGCGCACCGCGCCAGCCCAGGCCCCGCCACCCCGGCGACACTGCTCGCCACGAGCGCCAGCGGCGCGTCGGCCGGCTCGACCGGGCCGTCGATGGCGTCGAGAAGCACCCGCAGCGCGGCGACCGGCCCGTCGAAGTCACCGGCCGGACGCATCTGCGCGTGCCCGGTGGCCAGCTCGACGTGGATCAACGCCATGCCGGGCCGTTCGGGTAGGAGAACACGGCCAGCGTCTCGGGCCGCAGCTCCGCGGAGAAGCCGGGCGCGCTGGGCGGCATGTACGCCCCGTTGGAGATCACCACCGGATCGACGAAGTGCTCGTGCAGGTGGTCGACGTACTCGATGACCCGGTCCTGCAGCGATCCGGAGACCGCGGCGTAGTCGAACATCGACAGGTGCTGGACCAGCTCACACAGCCCGACGCCGCCCGCGTGCGGGCAGACCGGCCTGCCGTACCTAGCGGCGAGCAGCAGGATCGCGATGTTCTCGTTGACCCCGGCGACCCGGCACGCGTCGATCTGCACGAAGTCGACCGCATCGGCCTGCAGGAGCTGCTTGAAGATGATCCGGTTCTGCATGTGCTCGCCGGTGGCGACCTTGACCGGCCGCCCGCCCGGGCCCGCGGCGGCCAGGGCGCGCCTGATGGCGGCGTGCCCGAGCACGTCGTCGGGGCTGGTGGGCTCTTCGATCCACCACGGGTCGTACGGCGCGAGCGCGGTCATCCATTCGACCGCGTCGGCGACGTCCCAGCGCTGGTTCGCGTCAACGGCGATGCGAATCCCCGGTCCGACCGCCTCCCTGGCCAGGGCCATCCTGCGCAGGTCGTCATCGAGGTCGGCGCCGACCTTGAGCTTGATCTGCGTGTATCCGTCGGCGACGGCCTGCTTGGCGAGCCGTACGAGCTTGGCGTCGTCGTAGCCGAGCCAGCCCGGCGACGTCGTGTACGCCGGGTACCCGTGCCGTTCGAGCTCGGCGATGCGTTCCTGCTTGCCCGGACTGGCCGCCTTGAGGAGGTCGAGCGCCTCGGCGGGGGTGAGGGCGTCGGTGAGATAGCGCCAGTCGACGAGGTCGACAAGCTGCTCCGGACTCATGTCGGCGAGCAGCCGCCACACCGGCTTGCCCGCGACCCGCGCGGCCAGGTCCCACGCGGCGTTGACGACAGCCGCCGTCGCCAAGTGGATCACGCCCTTCTCCGGGCCGAGCCAGCGCAGCTGGGAATCACGGGTGAGGCGCCTGGCGAACTCCCCCAGGTCGTCCACCGGCTGGCCGACCACGAGCGGGGCAAGGGCGTCGATGGCGGCCCGGCAGACGTCGTTGCCCCGGCCGATCGTGAACGTGAACCCATGCCCGTCCATGCCCGCATCCGTACGCAGGATCAGGTAGGCGGCGGAATAGTCCGGGTCGGGGTTCATGGCGTCGGAGCCGTCGAGCTGCCGCGAGGTCGGAAAGCGGATGTCGTGCGTCTCGACCGCGGTGATTTTCATTCCGCCGCCCGCAAGGCCGAGCGCTGCCGGCCGAGACCATCGATCTCGACCTCCATCACGTCGCCCGGCGCGAGGTAGGGGAACCGACCGGACAGGGCCACACCCTGCGGCGTGCCCGTGTTGATGACATCGCCGGGTTCGAGCACCGTGTACTGCGACAGGTGCCAGATCAGGTAGGCGACATCGAAGATCATGTCAGCCGTGGTGGAGTCCTGCCTGGGCTCGCCGTTCACCCACGATCGCAGGCCGAAGGCGCGCGGGTCGCCCGCCTCGTCGGGAGTCACGAGCCACGGGCCGAGCGGGTTGAACGTTTCGCATGACTTGCCCTTAGACCACTGCCCGCCGGAGACGGCGAGCTGGAAATCCCGCTCGGAGACGTCGTTCGAGACGGCGTACCCCGCCACATAGTCGAGCGCCACCTCCGGCGACTCGATATAGCGGGCGGTCCGACCGATGACGACGGCCAGCTCGACCTCCCAGTCCGTCTTCTTCGAGCCGCGCGGGACGAGCACGTCGTCGTACGGCCCGACGACCGTGTTCGGCGCCTTGTAGAAGATGATCGGCACTTCGGGCGGCTCGCTGCCCGACTCGGCCGCGTGGGCGGCGTAGTTCTGGCCGATGCAGAGCACGACACCCGGCCGGGCGATCGGCGCACCGATCCGCTGCCCCGCGACGTCGATTTCCGGCAACCGGACAGCCTGGTCGGCGCCGACACCGCCGGAGGCGAGAAATGCCCCGTCGATGTCCCTGGTGACGCCGGACAGGTCAAAGTATCGACCGTCGACGTGAGCCACGGGGCGCTCGGCCCCCGCCGGGCCCACCCGCATGTACCTCATGAGATCTCCAACTGATAGATGCTGATCGCCGTGGTCGCGAAGATGTCGTCGGGCGTCCCGCCGAGGATCTCCTCGAACGCCGCGCGAACTTCGGTGTAGGAGGCCGCCACCTCGCAGACCGGCCAGTCCGACCCGAACATGAGCCGGCCGCCGCCGAACATCTCCACGGCGGTCTCGACAAAGGGACGCAGGTCTTCGACCGTCCAGTGGGACCAGTCGGCCTCGGCCACGAGGCCGGACATCTTCGCCACGACGTTCGGGCATGCGGCCACCGGGGCGATGAGGGCGCGCCATTCGTCCACACCCCCCGCGCCAGCGGCGACCCTCGGCTTGCCGAGGTGGTCGAGGACGAACCGGGAGTCCGGCAGCGCCCGCGCCGCCCTGGCCACCGACGGCAGTTGCGGGCCACGCACGACCACCTCGTTGACGAGTCCGGCCGCGGCGACCGCGCGCAGACCCGCCCGCACATCGAGCCGGTCGAGGAAGTCGTCGGGATGGCCCTGCACCTGGTCCCGGATGCCGACGAGCAGGTGACCCCCGGTCCCGGCCCGATGGCCGGCGATGACGTCGGCCAGGGTGGGGTCGGTGAGCGACGCCCAGCCGACGACACCGGCGATCTCCGGGGTCGCCGCCGCGGTCGCCAGGAACTCGGTGGTCTCGGCGGCGTCACACCGGCCGGCCTCGACCAGGACCGTCCGGTCGACGCCCGCGGCGCGCAGGTTCTTCCGCAGGTCCTCCACGCCGTAGTCGCGGCGGATCCGGTCGAGCGCCGGATCGGCCAGCCATGGGTAGTCGGCGGTCCAGAGATGCTGGTGGGAGTCGATGATCACGGCGTCGGCACCTCCTCGGGGAGCAGCCCTTCGCGGCGCAGGTCCTGCCAGAGCCGGTCCGGGATGTGGTGGGAGAACATCGCCACGGCGTCGGCCACCTCAGCAGGCGAGCGGGCGCCGATGACGACGCTCACGACCGCCGGGTGGCCGAGCGGGAACTGGATCGCGGCGGCCCGCAGCGGCACGTCGTGCCGGGCGCAGATCTCTTGTACGGCGAGCGCCCGAGCCAGCAGGCCGGCCGGGGCGGGGAGGTAGTCATAGGTGGCGCCGGGCTTGGGGTCGGCGAGCAGGCCGGAGTTGTAGACACCCCCGGCGATGACGGAAACCCCCTGCTCGGCGGCCAGCGGTAGCAGTTCGGCGAGGCCGGACTGGTCGAGCAGCGTGTACCGGCCGGCGAGCAGCACGCAGTCGACTTCACCGGTACGGACGAAGTCCGCCAGCATCTCGGTCTGGTTCATCCCGACCGAGACCGCCCCGATCCGGCCCTCGGCGCGGAGCCGTACCAGAGCCGGTAGGGCCCCGGCGAGCGCCTCGGGGTAATGGTCGTCGGGGTCGTGGATGTGCAGCACGTCGGCCCGCTCCAGGCCGAGCCGGTCCAGGCTCTCCGCGTAGGACCGCAGCACCCCCTCGGAGCTGAAGTCCCGGATTGGCACGACGTCTGTCGGCTCGGCCCAGATGGTATCGTTCCGGTCGCCGGGGTCGGGGGCGGCCTCCCGGCCACCGGACCCGACAAGCCGGCGACCGACCTTTGTGGAGACGGCGAACTCCGCGCGGGGTTTGCCGGCCAGTACCCGGCCCGCGCGCCGCTCGGAGAGCCCGCTGCCGTACAGCGGCGCGGTGTCGAAGTATCGGAAGCCGAGTTCCCAGGCCTGCTCGACGGTGGCGTACGCCTGCCCGTCGCCGACCTCCCGGTAGAGCCCGGCGAGCGGGGCGAGCCCGAGGCCGAGCCGGGTCACCTGCACGTCCGTCCGGCCCAGCCGGACCCGATCAGTGGGATTCATGCCGCTTCACCCTCACCCGCGGGTGGCCGCTCAGGGCCGGTCCCCGCGTGGATCAACCGTATGATCGCCTGGCTCATCCGGGCGTAGTCGTGGTCGTTGACCAGCTCGCCGCGGAGGCTGAAGTCGTTCATCACCGCGATCCGGTCGGCGAGGGTGACGATCTCCGGCAGGTCTGACGAGATCAGCAGCAGCGCCAGCCCGGAACCGGCCAGTTCGGCGATCAGCTCATGGAACGCCGCCTTGGTGCGAACGTCGATGCCGACCGTCGGTTCGTCCACGATCAGGATCTCGCAGTTGGCGGCGAGCCACTTCGCGAGGCTGACCTTCTGCTGGTTGCCGCCGGAGAGCTGGCCCGCGAGCTGGGAAGGCGAAGAGATCCGGATGCCCAGCCGGTTGACGTACTGGGCCACCAGGCGACGTTCCGCCCCATCGGTCACCAGCCCGGCCCTGGCCAGGCCCCGCCACACGGTGACACCGACGTTGCGGGTGATCGGCTGGTCGAGGAAGAGGCCCTCTTCCTTGCGGTTCTCCGTCACGTAGCCGATCCGGTAGCGGCGAAGCGCATCACCGACATCGCGGATACGCACCGGACGGCCCTGCACCTCCACCGTTCCCGACGTGATCCGGTCGAGCCCGAGCAGCGCCTTGGCCAGTTCGCTGCGGCCGGCCCCGACCAGGCCGTACAGTCCGAGGATCTCCCCCGGGCGTACGGACAGGGAGATGTCGCGGTGGCCCCGCGCGGTGCACACCTTGTCGAGTCGCAAGGCCGGCGCCGTCTCCGGGTCGACGTGACGCTCGGCGAGGCGGACCGAGGAGTACGCTCGCCCGACCATGAGGTCGACGATCTGGTCCTGCGTATAGTCGGCGAGCGGCTTGGCCTCGGCCACGCTGCGCCCGTCGCGCAGCACGGTGACCGTGTCCGCGACCGCGAAGACCTCCTCCAGCTTGTGGCTCACCAGCACGACGGCGTGCCCGCTGTCGCGCAGCCTGCGCACGATCCCGTAGAGCCGGTCGGCCTCATCCCCGGTGAGCGACGCGGTCGGCTCGTCGAGCAGCAGCACCTTGCTGTCGACGCTCAGCGCCTTGGCGATCTCAACCAGCTGCGCCTGCGCCACGGACAGCCGGGAGACCGGGGTGTCCGGGTCGAGGTCCAGGTCGAGCAGGTCAAGGCAGCGGCGGGCCTCGGCACGCATCCGCGCCCGGTCGACCAGCCCGAAGCGCCGCGGCAGGTGGTGCAGCACGATGTTCTCCGCGATGGAGAACTCGGGGATCAGGTTGCGCTCCTGGTGGACCACGCCGATGCCGGCCCGCTGGGCGTCGAGCGGCCCGTTCATGTGCAACTCGGTGTCGCCGAGCAGGACCCTCCCGCCGTCCGGCCGGTACACGCCGGTAATGATCTTGATGAGCGTGCTCTTGCCTGCGCCGTTCTCGCCCAGGAGGGCGTGCACGCTGCCCGCGGCGAGCCGCAGGGTGGCGCCGTCCAGCGCGCGCACTCCCGGGAACGTCTTCACCAGGCTCTCGGCGGTGAGCATCATGACGACCCCTTCGACAACTTCTGTCGTACGGTGCCGAGCAGCACCGCACCGAGGACGACCGCGCCGATGATCAGATCGATCCAGCGCGGGTTGATATCGAACTGCGCCTGCATGACGTCGACCAGCCGGACCAGGAACGCCGCAAGGCAGGTGCCGACAACGCTGACCACTCCGCCGGTGAGCGCCACCCCGCCGATGATCGGCGCGGCGAAGCTCGGCAGCAGCAGATCGTCGCCGATGCTGTAATTGACGGAGCCGGAGGCGGCGACCGTGATGATGGCGGCGACCCCGGCGAGCAGGCCGCTGAGCCCGTGCGCGATGACGATCGACCGGTCGTTGGAGACACCGGACAGCCGGGCGGCGAACGGGCTGCCGCCGGTTGCCAGCAACTGCCGGCCGGTGACCGTGCGGCCGAAGAACATGGCCACCAGGGCGGCCACCACCAGCGCGAGGACGAAGACGACCGGCAGGCCGAGCACTGAGGCGGTGCCGAGGTCGCGCAGCCCTTGCGAGTAGCCCTGGAAGGTGCCCGGGCCGTTCACCCCGTACCGCAGCCCCACGATGATCGTCATGGTGGCGAGGGTCACGATGAAGCCGTTGATCCGGGTGAACACGACGAGCAGCCCGTTGACGAGACCGGCGGCGAGGCCGACCCCGAGCGCGCCCAGCACGGCCAATGGGGCGGGCAGGCCGGCTTCGAGCATGAGCCATGCCGCGACCATGGCGCACAGGCCCGTGAGCGCGCCGACCGACAGGTTCATCTGGCCGATGGCCAGCACCACCATCTGGGAGAGCCCGATGACGATCGGGACGGCGAGGAACCGGAAGAACGCGTCCAGCGTGCCGCGGGAGAGCAGATTGCCGTCCGTGGCGATGGCAAGCGCGACGAAGCCGGCGAGGGCGAGCACGGCGAGGGTGAACTCCGGCCGGACGGTGACCTCCTTGAGCCTCCCGCCGAGAGCGGTACGGCCGGCCGTCGTGGTACCGGTGCTCATACCCGCACCCCCCTTCGTTCTGCGACGACGTGGCGCACCCGGTCAAGCGACAGCGCGACCAGCAGCACCATGCCGATGTAGAGATTGAGCTGGTCGAGCTGGAACTGCAGCAGGTTCAGCCCCTTGTAGATGACCTGGGTGAGCGTCGCGCCCAGCACCGTGCCGAGGATGCTGACGGCGCCACCGGCCAGCAGCGTGCCGCCGAGCACCGGGCCGAGGAACGACGGCAGCAGGAACGAGTCGCCGATGCTCGCCGAGAACGCTCCGTTGTTCGCGGCGAGCAGGAAACCGGCGAGCCCGGCGAGCAGCCCGCTGAGCGCGTGCGCCTGCACCACCCGGTTCCGGATGGGGATGCCGGACAGCTCGGCGGCCTTTCCGTTGGCGCCGGTCATCAGGATCTCGCGGCCCAGCCTGCTGAAGCGGAACAGCAACCCCACCACGAGCGCCGCGACAAGCGCGATCGGCACGACCAAGGGGATGTTGGGGCCGCAGATGTCGCCCGTGCAGTAGTCGGCGAACGTGTCGTTGCGCAGGGCATCCATGCCGGCGGGCTGACCGCTGAAGGCGACGCCGTCGGTGAACCGGCTGTAGAGGATCGTGATGAGACCCACCAGGGCGAAGTCCATCGCCAGCGTTACCACGAACGAGTTGACCCCGGTACGCGAGATGATCAGCCCGGCGAGCGCGCCCAGCAACATCCCGACGATCAGCCCGATCACCAGGCTGATCACCAGCGGCAAGCCGAGCCGGTCATAGGCGAGCCCCATGGCGAACGCGCTCATCGCGGCCATGCGGCCGACGGCCATGTTCATGTGCCCGAGCGACAGGACCGCCAGCTGGGAGAGGCCGACCACCGCGTACACGCTGATGTCCGACTGCAGCGGCACCAGCGTGAGCGTGGTGTCCATGAACGCGGGACGCAGCGCGGTGAAGAGCGCGACGAGGGCGATCAGCAGGATGAGCAGGCCGATGCGCGGGTTGGCCCAGAGCGGCATCATCGACGTCCTGCGCGGTTCCGGCGAGCCCGCCGCCGGCGCCTCGGATGGAGACGTGGTCTGCGTGCTCACCGGACTCTCCGGTCGTCGATCGCGTCACGGTCCCACTCGATGCCGAGCCCCGGAGTCGTAGGCGGCAGGGCGTGCCCGTCGACGATTTCGGTCTCCCGGCGGGTGATCGCCCTGAGCTGTGGGATGTGCTCCAGGTAGCGGCTGTTCGGCACGGCGCAGCAGAGGCTCACGTGCAGCTCCATGAGGAAGTGCGGGCAGACCGGCACGTTGTACGCCTCGGCCAGGTGCGCGACCTTGAGCCACGGGGTGATTCCGCCGATGCGCGCCACGTCCACCTGTACGATGCCGGCCGCCTGCCGGTGGAGATACTCGCGGAACTGCGCCACCGAGTAGAGCGACTCTCCGACCGCAACGGGGATCGAGGCGGACGCGGCCAGCGCCTGGTGTCCGGAGACGTCATCGCTCGGCAGCGGCTCCTCGAACCAGTAGGGGTCAAACGGTTCGAGGAGCCGTGCCCGCCTGATGGCTTCCGCGGCGGTGAGTGACTGGTTGGCGTCGAGCATCAGGTCGAAGTTCTGCCCGACGGCCGCGCGGACGGCGGCCAGCCGTTCCGCGTCCTCCACGGGAGAGCGACCGATCTTGAGCTTCACCCCGGGCCAGCCCGCGGCCTTGCTGGCCTTCGCACCGGTGATGAGCTCCTCGGTGGTGAGGTGCAGCCAGCCCCCCTCGGTGTCGTACAGCGGGATGCGGTCCTTCGCACCACCCGCGAGCACCCACAGCGGCTGTCCCGCGTCGCGGCACCGCCAGTCCCACAGGGCCGTGTCGACGGCGGCGAGGGCGAGGGAGGTGATCGCCCCGACCGTGGTCGCCCGGGTCGCGGCGAACAGGTCGTGCCACACCGACTCAACCCGACGAGCGTCCGCGCCTACCAGCCTCGGTAACAGGTAGTCGCGCAGCAGGGCGAGCACGGCCGTACCACCGGTGCCGATCGTGTACGAGTAGCCGGTGCCGGTGCCGCCGTCGTCGGTCTGGATCTCGACGAAGACGGTCTCCTGCTTGATGAACGACTGGACGGCGTCCGTGCGTACGGTCTCGACCTCCAGGTCGACGAGATACGCCTCGGCGTGAGTGATCGCGGGCAAGGGGAGGCTCCTACTGGGCGTGAAGGACTACTTGCAGGACAGGTACTGGCTGTCGAACGTCTTCTTCAGCTCGTCCGTCTTCGCCTGCCGGTCGGTGTCATAGGTGTCGACGTTGGCCTTGTCGACGACGAAGGAGCCGGAGTCGATGATCACTCCCGACTCCGTCATCGTGCAGCCGCCCGCGAGCTTCATCAACGCATACGACCCGACGGACGCCTGGCCGACCGGGTTCTGCAGCACGGAGGCGGCGACCGATCCGTCCCGGATGGCGGCGAGGATGGTCTTGTCGTCGTCGATCGCGACGACCTTGATCGGCAGCTTGGCCTGCTTAACGCCCTCGGCGGAGGCGACCGCGGGGTTGTAGGCCGTGTTGACGATGCCCTGGATCTGGTCGCCCTTGGCGGCGAGGAGGTCGGCGACGGCCTTCTGCGCCGTCTGCAGGTCCTTGTCCACGTCGGTCACGGTCTGCAGGAGCTTGACCTTCCCGCCGGTCTCGTCGACCGCCTTCTGCACCCCGGCGATGCGGCGCTGGGTGTTGGAGTCCACCTTGTTGCCGGTCAGGTGCACGAGGTTGCCCTGGCCGCCCATGGCCTGGATCGCGGCCTGCGCCGCCTTGTAGGCGGCCAGCTCGACGTCGGTGGACAGGCAGAACTCCGCCTTGTTGACGCTGCCGGCCGGACAGGACGCCAGCGAGGCGACCCAGAAGCCCTGCTTCTTGAGGTCGTCGAAGGTGGCGTTGATGTTCTCCGGGGAGACGCCGAAGATGCCGAAGGCGTTGTAGCCCTGCGCGGCGAGGGACTTCAGCACGTCGTTCTGCTTGGTCTGGTCCCAGTTGGAGGTCTCGTTGAAGGTGGCGTCGCCGAGGCCCAGATCGGTCTTCACCTTGGCGGCCTCGTCCTTCCACGGCTGGAAGTAGGGGTGTGCCCCACCGGGGACCAGGGCGATTTTGACCTGGGCAGGCGTCCGGGTGGTCGCACCGGCCGTCGCTGTGTCGTCGCTCTTCTTGGTGCAGCCGGCGGTGGCAGCGGCGGTGAGCACCAGAGCGACAGCCAGTCCGCCGAGCCGAGTGAGGGGTAGATTCATGACTGCACCTCTCCGAGGGATAGATCCTATAGGATGTTCCCCGGATGTATAGTCCGCCCCGGCGAGGTCGTCAAGACCTGATACCCGGGGAAATGTTCCGACTTCGTAGGAAGATTGGGCTGGATGGCACCCCCCAAACCGATCCGACTCAGGCGGTCCACGCTCGGCGACGATGTGTATGACACGCTCAGGGCGCTAATCCTCGAGCACAGCATGCAGCCTGGCGACCGCGTCAACATCGACGCGCTGGCCCGCGAACTCGACGTCTCCCCCACACCCGTCCGCGAAGCGCTGGCCCGCCTCGAGGCCGACGGGCTGGTCCGCAAGCGCCCCCTCGTCGGCTACACCATCAGCCCCCTGCTCACCCGCGCCGAGTTCACCCACATGTTCGAGTTGCGGCTGCTGCTCGAGTGCGCCGCCGCACGATGGGCCGCCGAGCGAGCCTCCCCCGAGCACCGCGAGGCGATCGCCGCGGAGGCCGCCACATCGATAGCGCCGGAGGGGGACGACCCCGACGGCTGGCGCTGGCATGCGGCCTTCACCACGCACGACGCCCGGTTCCATAACCTCATCGCCGAGGCGTCGGGCAACCCCTTGCTCCGCGACGGCCTCGACCGCTTGCATGTCCATCTCCACCTGCACCGGCGGTACTTCCCCTACACCCAGGCCGGCACGACAGGCGAGGAGCACCAGCGTGTCGCCGCCGCCATCCAGGCCGGCCGCCCCGACGACGCAGAAGAGGCCATGCGTGAGCATCTGACCAGGGCACGCGAGCGGCAGCTTCCGGCCTTCGACTGATTCCGGACAAGGCACCGCGCAGCTCGAGTCCGAGGGCCTGGCCCGCAAGGAGCAGCTGCGCGGCTCCTTCACCACACCGGTCCTGACACCCCGGCGGATCGCCGAACTCGCCGGCGACAAGCAACTGTTTCAGGCGTTCGTCAGGACCAACTGCCACCTGCATCTGTTCGCCAGCGCTACAGCATGCGGCTCGGCACCGCGATCATCGCGGAACATCAGGCCATCGCAGCAGGCGACGCGGATCTGGCCACGCTCGCGGCCGCCTCTGGCCGGGCATTCGCCACCGTTTGCCGTCGCGCACCGCGGAGCGCCCGCGATGGCGCTGGTGCGCTGCGTTCAGCCGCGGCGTTTCGTGTCGCGAAGGGCTGACGTCTTCATCGCGAGCCGCCACTCTGAGTGTCGCCATGTTACGCCGGGTTTTATCTTGACCTTCGTACACCGGCCCTGCATTCTAGATAAAATTTCCTATAGGTTCCGTGCAGACTGGGAGTCCCCCGTGATCCGCCCCCCCACTCCACGACCGCTTACAAGCCCTCCCGCAGCCAAACGGTCCTCGTCCTCACCGCGCTGTGCCCCGTCAGCCGGACGCGGCACCGGCACCCGGCGTGGTCTGTATCTCGGCACCATCATCGCGATGGTGCTCGGCTTGGCAGCCGTCGCGGTCGGCGCCCCGGGCTACGCTGCCGCCGAGGCGGCGCACCGTATCTACGCGGCCCCGCACGGCACAGGCACTGCGTGCACCGCCGACAAGCCCTGCTCGATCCAGCAGGCGCAACTCTCCGCGCGGACCGCTGCGGCCGGCATGGACTCTGACATCCACGTGCTGCTGGCTGGAGGTACCTACTACCTCGCCGAACCGCTCACCTTCACCTCGGCCGACTCCGGCCGTAACGGGTCCCGGATCGTGTGGAAGCCCGCAGGTCCGCAGCGGCCCATCCTCTCCGGCGGCATCCCGCTGAGCGGCTGGGCGCCGGCCGCGGACGCCCCCAACCGCTGGAGCGTCGACGTCCCCGATGGGATCAGCACCCGCGGGCTCTATGCCAATGACGTCCGAGTGCCACGCTCGCGGGGCACCAACCCCGTGACGCTGACCCGCACGACGCCGACCTCGAACTTCGCCAGCGGCGGCTACACCGCAGCCAACTCCTCGCTCGCGTCGTGGCGGAACCCCGACCAGATCGAGTTCGTCTACGACAACCACCAGGCCTGGGGCCAGAGCCGCTGCCTGGTCGGCAGCATCGTGGGCACCGCGGTGACGATGTCGCAGCCCTGCTGGCAGAACACCCAGCGCCGCTCCTCGCCGATCGGCCAGGGCAACGACAACCCGTCCGGCGGCTTCCCAAGCTTGGCGGCGAACTCCCAGCCCACCTGGATCGAGAACGCCTTCGAGCTCATGAAGGCGGGCGACTGGTACTACGACAAGTCCCTGCACAAGGTCTACTACTGGCCCAAGAGCGGTGAGGACCCCGCGTCCATGACCTTCGTGCTCGCCGTCAACGAGCACGTCGTCCACAGCGAGGCGAGTTGGACCGATCCACTTGCCAACGTGACGTTCACGGGCATCGAGTACGCGCACACCACCTGGTACCAGCCGAGCACCAACGTCGGTTTCTCCCAGATCCAGGCGAGCAACACCGTCACGCTGCCGAACGGCTACAACTTCCAGGGCCTGTGCCAGTACGTGACCAACCCGCCTGTCTTCCCACCGGCCGGCGAACTGCCCGGCCAGTGCCCCACCGAGAACTACACACCGCCGACCGCGGCGGTGCAGCTGAGCGGCACGAAGAACGTCCAGTTCCTCAACAGCAGGTTCCGCCACATCGGCAACGCCGGCTTGTGGCTCTACCACGGCGCCAACGGCGACCTCGTCGAGGGCAACGAGTTCACTGACATCTCCAGCAACGGCCTCGTGCTCGGTGCGATGGACGACCCGCTGCCGCTCGACGACGACACGGACGAGATCGCGATCAACAACTCGATCCGCAACAACTACCTGCACAACGTGGCCGAGGAGTTCTCCGGCGGCGTGGGCATCTCGGTGTACTACACGAGAGGCACCGTCGTGGAGCACAACCAGCTGATGGACATGCCGTACACCGGCGTGAGCTTCGGCTGGGGCGGCCACCACATCGATATCAACCACCTGACCGCGGACCCGAGCATCAACCAGGACAACGCGATCCGCAACAACGTCTTCATCAACACGATGCGTGACCGCAGCGATGGTGGGCCGATGTACACCCAGGGCCACCAGTCGAACAACACCTGGGAACACGCGCTGCAGGTCACCGGAAACGTCGCGTTCAGCAACCCCGGCCCGCGGTACTTCTTCTACCACGACGAGGGCAGCAGCTACATCCTGCTCGACGGCAACGCCGAGTACGGCAACGGCGGCGGCTTCAACGGCGGCTGCACCACACCCGGCCCGGTTCGGGTCACGAACAACTACCGGGTGGGCGCGATCAACAGCAACATCTGCAGCTTCAACGGCCCGGCGGCGAACTTCACGAGCCAGGGCAACGTCCAGATCTCCGGCAACCCGAGCCCCGGCGTCATCCCGAACTCGCTGCTTTCCAACGCCGGCCTGCAGACGGCCTACCAGCACCTGCTGTACCAGCAGCCGCCGCGGATCTACATCGTGAGCGACCCCGACTCCGCCGCCGGCACGCTGATCTCCGGGTCCGGCTTCAGCCCGGACTCCCAGGTGGCCATCGGCGACTATCCCGCGAAGCTCGTGCAGTACGTCTCGCCCAACTACCTCATCGCGCACTTCGCCCCTGGCAAGACCAAGGGTGACCTCACCGTCACCAACGCGGCAGGCGTCGGGACCAAGTCTGGCCTGGTCGGCGGTAACAACGTCGCCCTCGGCAAGCCGGCGTCCCAGATCTCCACGCTGACCGGCTACGGCGACCTGAGCGCGGGCAAGGGCGTGGACGGCAACACCAGCGGCGACTACACGCAGCAGGCGATGGCTCACACCAACTCCGCTGCCAACGCCTGGTGGCGAGTCGACCTGGGCCAGGTGTACAACCTCGACAAGATCCAGGTGTGGAACCGGACGGGCGCCCAGGCAGAGGTGGACCGCGACAAGGACTACTGGGTACTAGTGTCCAGCACCCCATTCACCGACGACAAGCCGGCTGCGGCATGGGCGGCGACGCCCGGGGTCTGGTCGTTCCATGACACCGGCACCATGGGCCGGCCCACCACCATCAGCGGGCCGATGACCGGCCGCTACATCCAGGTACAGCTCAGCGGGACCAACTACCTGGTCGTGGCCGAGCTGATGGCCTTCACGGCCGAGACGGCGCCGCCCCCGCCGGTCATCACGTCGCCGGCCGACGCCTCGGCGGGCGACGGCGTGGTCACGGTCACAGGCTCCGCCGAACGGTGGTCGACCATCGCCGTCAGGGACGGCAGCACAACGGTCTGCACCACCGAGGCCGACCTCACCGGCAGCTGGTCGTGCACACCCGAGTCGAGTCTCGCGGCCGGCTCGCACAGCCTGACCGCGACCGCGACCAACGCCAACAAGCAGACCTCCGAACCCTCCACGCCGGTCTCGTACCTGGTGCTGAACGGCACCGGCTTCACAACCGGCGGCGGCTGGTTGACCGAGCCAAATCTCGGTACGAAGAGCGACTTCGGGTTCACCGCGAAGTACCTGAAGAACGGCAACATCCAGGGCAACAGCCAGTACACCTACCGGAAGACCCTGACCGCCGACCAGGTCGCCAACCCTGCGGGTGGCTATCTGCCCGCAGGTGACTACGACTGGACCATCAAGAGTAACGCGATGACCGCGTTGGGACAGTCCTGCACGAGCACCAAACCGAAGGTGTGCACCGCCACCTTCACCGGGAAGAGCACGATCACTGCCGTCAACCGGGCAACTGGAATCGCGTACAGCCTAGGCGGCAACAACCAGTTCCAGGTGGACGTCACCGACAACGGCGAGCCCGGCTCGGGCAAAGCGACCACCAACCCGGACACCTACGCGATCCGAGTCTGGGACGCCAGCGGCACGTACTACCAGCTCGGCACGCCGACTGCGCAGCTGCCGCTGAACGGAGGCAACATACAGGTTCGACCGTAACCGCAACGAGGAGCGGCCCGAGACCCAGCGGTCTCGGGCCGCTTTCTTTCCGGCAGATTCAACCGACGTAAAGGGTCATCGACTTTTTCGTCGTCAGGTCGAAGTCGACGGCCACTCCTCTGGAATGAAGCACGAAGGACGCTACCGATCGACGCCGACAAAACGGGGTCAGCCGCACAGCGCCCATAGATGCACGTTGTCATCAGCGCTGTCGTCAAAGCCAAACAAGAACCCCCCAGAGCATGCCGCAGATCCGAACTAGCTCAGGAGATGGCCTGGTCTGCGGAGATGTTCAGTATTGCGGATCGTTGGACAGGTCCGGCGGGTGAATGTCCGGCTGGTATCGGGGATGCTTCCGCCCTGTCGGTCAGGCCGGAGACACCGACGGAATCCAGCGGGATCGGCGAGAACATCGGCGGCTCCTTCTCCGGCGTCAGCGCCGTGGGGCCATAGATCCAATCGGTGAAGGAGTAGTCGTAGGTGTCGCGGGCCCGCAGGAGCACGTTGCGCTGGAGGCGGGCGACGCCGTCCAGGTGCCACAGCTCGCCCCAGGCGCGGGCCGTGGTCAGGACGCGTCGGCAGTGCTCGGGGCGGACGGCTTCGTAGGCTGCGAGGGCGCCCGGCCAGTCGATCGAGCCGTCCTTGGCGCGGCGCGCGGCGACGTGCTTGGCGAGTACCCAGCCGTCCTCGATGGCCATGATCGCGCCCTGCGCCATGTACTGCAGCGGCGGGTGGGCGGCGTCGCCGAGCAGCGCGATGTTGCCGTCGACCCACGTCATGATGGAGTCGCGGTCGAACATCCGCCACCACCGGTCGCGCCACATCAGCGGGATGCCGGCCTGGACGTCCGGGCAGGTCGCGGCGAAGGCGCTGTCGAGCTCGTCGGGTGTGCCCCAGTCCTCCTCGCCCGCGAGGGCCTTGGGGGACTGGAAGACCGCGACCTGGTTGAGCATCTCGCCGCCGCGCAGCCCGTAGTGGACGAAGTGGCAGCGCGGGCCGACGTGGACCGAGACCTCCGTGAGGTCGACGTCCCGGCCCGCCTGTTCGATGGGTATGGCGGCGCGGTAAGCGACGTAGGAGGAGCTGACCGGCTCGTCGTCGGCCAGGAGCCGGCGTGCGACCGAGTGCAGGCCGTCCGCGGCGATGACGATCCGAGCCTCGTCGGCGCGGCCGTCCTCCAGCAGTACCCGGGCGCCGTACTCGGTGTTCTCATAGCCGCCGGCACGCGCGTCGGTGACCAGGTCGACTCCCGCGCGCCGGCAGGCACGCAGGAACATGCCGTGCAGGTCGCTGCGGTGGATGACCATGTAAGGGAAGCCGTACTCGCGCTCCAGGTCGACCAGGTCCAGGCGGGTCAGCTCGCTGCCGTCGACGGCGTCGCGCATCACCATGCTCGTCGGCAGCACGCCGAGGCTCTTGGCCTCGTCGAGCAGGCCGTAGTCGTACAGGATCCGGGTGCAGTTGGGTGCGATCTGGAGGCCGGCGCCGACCTCGCCGAACTCGCGGGCCTGCTCCAGCACGCGCACCCGCAGGCCCTCGCGGGCCAGAGCGAATGCCGCGCTCAGGCCGCCGACGCCGCCCCCGACGATCAGGACATCGACGGGGTTCGCGGACGTAGGTGTGGTCACGTTGCTCTCCTCGGTGCCGTGAACGCTCACAACCACGCCGGCAGTGTCGGAGCGGGGGACCCGTCGGTCGCGGTCAGGGCGTGCGGACGGCCGGCGAGGTACGCCGCGACCTCCGCGAGCGGGCCGGTGACCGCGGTGGCGTCGTCTTCACCGGACGGTTCCCAGCGGTCACCGGTGTCGGCGGCGGTGAGGACCACCGCGGGCCCGGGAGCGTTGCCGCGCTTGCCCGCGATGTCGTCGGCCAAAGCGGCCAGGAAGCCGGTGGGAAGGTCGGCGAAGGCGACACCGGCGGCCAGGTCGACGGCGTGCACGCAGACCTCGCGCGAACGCAGCCACGGGATCTCGGTCGCGGGGACCGTGCGGCCCTGGGCGGTGACCACCTCGGCGTCCCACTGTTCGGAGCTCAGGGCGGCGGTGCCGGCGGCGAGCCGGTCCGCGGACTCGTGCAGCCAGGCGGCCAGTTCGGCGGCCGGCTTCTCGGAGCCGGCCGCGATGTCGGCGTTGCGCTGTTCGATCGAGGAGTACATCGGAGTCTCCTCGCCGGTCGCGGCCCAGCGCACCAGGTTGCTCAGCGCGCCGGCGTTCGCCGCCACGTGCGCCACCAGGTGCTTGCGGGTCCAGCCGGGGAGCCCGGAGGGGGCGAGATACTGCTCCTCGCCCCACCCGGCGACGGCGCCGAAGAACAGTCTGGTGCCCGCCGCGCTCCAGCTCAGCGCGTCCTCGAAGGTGCGGCGCATCAGGCTGCGCCCTCCTCGGCCACGGTGTTCTCGAGCCGGCCGATGCCCTGGATCTCGGTGACGACGCGCTCGCCGCCGGTCAGGTAGCGCTTGGGGTCGCGAGCGTGGCCGACACCGCCGGGGGTGCCGGTGGCGATGATGTCGCCGGGGTTGAGGCGCACCACCGTCGAGATGTACTCCACCAGCGTGACCGGGTCGAAGAGCAGATCGCCGGTGTTGTCGTGCTGCATGACCTCGCCGTCGACGCTGAGCTTGACCTCGAGCTCAGGGCGTACGCCGCCGGGCAGCTCGTCCGGGGTGACGACGTACGGGCCGGCCGGGGTGGAGGAGTCCCACATCTTGCCCTGCAGCCACTCGCGGGTGCGGAACTGCCAGTCCCGGCAGGTGATGTCGTTGAGGACGGTGAACCCGGCGATCGCGGCCTCGGCCTCCACACCCCTGGCACGGCGGACCGGCGCGCCGATCACCACGGCGAGCTCGACCTCCCAGTCGAACTCGGTGGTCTCCTCAGGGCGGGCGATCTCGTCGGTGGCGCCGATGAGGCAGTCGGCGAACTTCGCGAACAAGGTGGGATACTGCGGAAGTTCGCGGCCCATCTCCTGGATGTGACTCTTGTAGTTGAGTCCCACGCAGACGACCTTCGAGGGGCGCGGGACGACCGGCGCGAAGTCCGCGCCCTCGACGGGGTAGGTCCTGGCGGCGTTCGCGTCGACGGCCGCGGCCTTCTCGGCCCACCCGTCCTGGGAGAGGAGTTCGCCGAGGTCGGTGGGGCCGAGGTCGACCAGCCGGTCACCGTCGAGTCGCACGGCCCGGGTCGAGCCGTTGACGCGGAGGGTGGCGAGCTTCATCGGGTGGTCCCTTCGATACGGGTGTCGTGCTGGGAGCGGTTGAGCTGGAGGGCCTCGAAGACCGGGGAGTCGCTGAACCGGAACAGGTCCAGCGAGCCTGAGTCGGAGTCGGTGGAGCCGGCCTTCACAGGGGTGCTCATACGGCTAATGTTGCTACTGTCCCACCCTGCAGAACGGCTAATTCTGCTATGCAGAATCGGGAGGAATCGCGCCCCCTCGTAACCGACGGACGGGAACGGTCAGTGGATGTCGACCGCGAGCGGGACTTCCAGCCGGGCGCGAAGCTCCTCGACGGAAGTGTCGAACGACTCGAGCACGCGGACGCCATCGGGGGTGATCTCCAATACGGCGTGGTCGGTGTAAACACGACTGACACAGCCGACACCCGTGAGGGGATAGGTGCAGGTGGGCACAAGTTTCGGGCTACCGTTCCTCGCGAAGAGCGTCATCATCACATAGACCCGCTTGGCGCCGATCGCCAGATCCATCGCGCCGCCGACGGCGGGGATCGAGCCGGGCGCGCCGGTGTCCCAGTTGGCGAGGTCACCGCTCGCCGACACCTGGAAGGCACCCATGACGCACACGTCGAGGTGGCCGCCACGCATCATGGCGAAGGAGTCTGCGTGGTGGAAATACGCAGCTCCAGGCAGCTCGGTGACGGGCACCTTGCCGGCATTGGTGAGTTCAGGGTCGACCTCGTCGCCGACAGCCGCGGGGCCCATGCCGAGCATGCCGTTCTCGGTGTGGAGGACGACGCCGATCTCGGCCGGAAGGTGGTCGGCGACCTTGGTGGGCTGGCCGATGCCGAGATTGACGAAACTGCCCGGCTCGATGTCCCGCGCGACCCGGGCCGCGAGCGCGGGCTACCTGTTCTCCGCCGCGGTGCGCTTCGTGAACGGCAGCACGAGCCGGGACTGGTGGGCGGCGTCGCGATAGATCTTGTGGGTGACGGGGCGACCCACCGGCAGGTGGAACGCGTCCGGCGGCAGCAGCGAGTTGTGCGCGTCGGCCAGCGGTTCGTCGTTGGACAGCTCCACCACCAGACGGTGGCCGGGGTTGAACGTCGCCGCGAACGGGCAGAGCCGCAG
Source organism: Sphaerisporangium viridialbum (assembly GCF_049674955.1). Lineage (GTDB taxonomy): Bacteria > Actinomycetota > Actinomycetes > Streptosporangiales > Streptosporangiaceae > Sphaerisporangium > Sphaerisporangium viridialbum. The sequence goes on from NZ_CP187232.1 coordinate 7,311,941, forward strand.
GACGTACTCCTCGATCTTCCCGGGCTCCACCGGCACGGCGCGGGTGTGCGGGTGGTACGGGTTGCCCTCGGTCGTCCGGTCGTCCAACTCGCGGTGCGACGCCTTGAGGAAGCCTGTGGTGATCAGCTGGCGGCTTCCGTTCGGGGCGACGTCCCACAGCCGCATGATGAAATTCGTGTCATCCTGGTCGATCTCGGCGAACAGGTGCGCCGCACCGGTGCCGATGAGCTCCGTGGGCTCCTCGAACGGCTCGGTGCTCCAACTGACGGTCTCCACCTTGTCGGTCACCGTCAGCGGTGCCTGGTAGAAGCCGTCCGGGGCGGCGTGCTCCGCGCCCATCAGCTCAGGCTCCCAGGAGAGCTTGTGGCGCGGGCGAAGGTACAGCGGCTTGTACTCGATCTCCTTCGGCGGCCACTGCTCTGCGGTGAGCACCTCACGTGAGCCCTCTACGAAGACGCTCACGGCCGGCTCGTCCATGATGCCGTTGTCGATGCCCTTGAGCCAGTACTCGTACCAGCGGAACATCTTGTCGTGCTCCTCGATCCAGGGGCGCGACTGCATCGGCGGGTAGGAGCCGATGTCCAGCTTCTTGGGACCCTTCAGCACGTTGAACAGCTCGATGTGGCCGTCCACGGTCCAGCCGCGTCCCTGGTCGATCTGCAGATGGACCGGGATGTCGATGTTCTCGGCCAGCGCGATGGGATTGCGCTCCTCGTACCACTCCCCGTCGAGGTTGTTCATCACGATGTCGAACCAGAACTCGCGGTTCTTCGGGTACTTCAGCACGTGCACGAGGTTCGGCCACGCGGCCACATCCGGGTCCTGGAGCCGCTCGTCGACGAGTTTCTTGAGCTCCTCCGGGGAGTAGACCTCCTGCATGCGGGACTTGACGTTGGTGTGCGCGATGCCGGAGTCGCCACCGCGTCCCTCGCGGGCGGCCCGCGGCATGAACCACATGATGCCGCCGTGGTAGGTGGTCTCGTAGAAGTCGAAATGGCCGCCGCTGACGAAGATCGCCTTCAGGTGTGGCGGCCGCTCGGCCGCGGCGAGCACCTGCATCGACCCGAAGTAGGAGATGCCGATCATGCCGACGTTTCCGTCGCACCACGGCTGCCCGGCGACCCATTCGATGAGGTCGTACAGGTCCTGTCCCTGGGGAACGCCACCGGAGTTGTAGTTGCCGATCATCACGCCGCCGGAGTCACCGGTGCCGCGCATGTCACCGATGACGTGGACGTAGTCCTCCTTGACGACGCGCGCGATGTCACCGGCCTCGATACAGCCGTCCCACATCGGGCTGGGGCGACGCTGCGGCGGCGTGGTGAGGGCGAGCGCCTGCAGCTCCTTGCCATAGGCGCTCATCGCGATCAGGGCCGGCCGCGGCTTGTCCTCCGTGCCGTGGTAGGCGTCCACGGCGAGGGTGACCCCGTCGCGCATCGGCACCCGCAGGTCCTTGCGGACGGCAATCGTCTGCTCGCCCGCTTGGATCGTCTGGAAGTCGGCCATGAGTGCGAAGTTCCTTGTCCTCTGTCACGAGTTCTGGTTGAAGTGCGTGCGATAGCCGTGCATCGACGTGAAGAACGGCGACGGCTCGAGCGTGGGATCGCCGGTGTAACCGAGCCTGTCGGCGACAGGGGCGAACGGGGAGTACGGCGAGTCCGTCTCCCGCAGGCCGTCCTGAAGGCAGCGGCAGGCCGCTTCGCCGACACCGGCCTCGATGTCCAGGCTCCCCTGGATCGCCTCCCGAGCCTGGTCGGCGTCGAGTTCGACGCCATACGGCATGCCGTCCGCTCGGCGGTACGGGTGCCCGAGGTACAGGTGCCGCGGACGGATCTCGTCGCGCAGGTACCGCAGGCCGGCGCGGTACGCGACCGGATCCACGTAGCCGGGGAAGCCGTTGGCGGCCCCGTGGACCTGGACGGCGTCGCCGACGAACACGGAGCGCCGGCCGTCGAGCACATAGGCCACCGATCCGGGCGTGTGGCCTGGGATCGAGTGGACGGAGACGGTGACGTCGCCACCGAGCGAGAGGGTCTCACCGCCCTTGAGCAGCATGGTCGGCTCCATCTCGCCGGAGATGACCGCATTGGCCGCGGCCGTCACCTTCGCCGCGCCTTCGGGGGCGTTCAGGTACTGCGCCCGACCGTGGAGGTACTCATCCACGTGCGCCCGGCGCGAGCGCAGCATCGGTGCGTCGGCCTCGTGGATGACCACCTGCGCGCGCCGGCCGGTGAGTTCCCACAGGGCGTAGGCACCGCCGACGTGGTCGATGTGCCCGTGGGTCAGCAGGATCCAGCGTACGTCCTCGATGCGGCGCCCGATGGCGTCGAGTGCGGGGACCATGCCCTCGGTGGGCGAGGAGGCGATCCCGGTGTCGACGATGGCCGGCTGGGGGGCGTCGATGAAGAAGCTGTACAGACCGAACCGACCCCACGGCGAGACCAAGGGATGAACGTTCACGTCCGTCATGGCTCGCTCCTCAGGAAGGCGGCTGTCTCCTCGAAGACCCGGTGGTACGCCGGGATCCAGGAGAAGTGCTGCACGAATCCGTGGCCGGCGCCCACGTAGCGACTCACCGTGACGTCGACTCCGGCCTCCTTGAGGCGCCGGCCGTAGAGTTCGCCCTCATCACGCAGCGGGTCGTACTCCGCGGTCACGATCAGCGCGGGCGGCAGCCCGGTGAGGTCGGCCCGCTTGATCGGCGAGACCAGCGGATCGGCGGGGTCGGCGCCGCTGTCGAGGTAGAAGGCGTTGAACGGCTTCAGCCCCGCCGTCTCCAGGCCGTAGCCGACGGCGTTCTCGCGAAGCGAGGCGTAGCGGTCGACGTCGAAGTCGAGATCGAGCGAGGGGTAGAGGAGGACCTGGTGCGTGACGCGATCGAATCCCTCGTCGTGGGCCATCGCGGCGACGGCCGCGACGAAGGTGCCGCCCGAGCTGTCACCGGCGATGGCGAGAGTGGCGCCGTCCCATGCGAGGCGCTCGCCGTTCCCGGCGGCCCATCGCACCACCTCGTAGCAGTCGTGGAGGCCGGCCGGAAAGGCGGCTTCGGGCGCCCGGCGGTAGCCGACGGAGACGACCTTGAGCCCGGTCTCCTTCGCCAGCGACCGCGCGACGTGGTCGTGGGTTTCCAGGCCGCCGAGGAAGAAGGCGCCGCCGTGGAAGTAGACCAGCAGGCCGTACGCCTCGGCGTCGACCGGCGTGTAGATCCGCACGGGGACCTCGCCCGCCGGAGTCCGCGCCGTGGTGTCCTCGACCGAGTGGAGCGGCAGGCGCTCCTCCATGGGAGGAACCTGCGCCTCCTCGGCTGCGCGCATGACGACCGGGTCGAGCGGACCGTCAGGCGGGGCCGGCAGGCCGGCGAGGACCTGGGCGATGTCGGGGTGCAGTGGCATGGCGTCAGGCCTTCGACTTCTGGGACGCGGGCTTCTGGCCCGGGAAGACCTCGTTGATCTCGTCATCGGTCCAGCCCTGGCGCGAGATCCGCTGCAGCTCGTCGGTCACCGGCTTGCGGGTGGCCTGGTAGCGCGCCAGCGCCTCCTTGACGGAGTCGGCCTCCTTGAGGGCGTCGGCGAGGGCGCCGGCGTCCAGGATCGCCGAGTTCGCGCCCTGGCCCTGGTGGTGCAGCATCGAGTGGGCCGCGTCGCCAACGAGGACGACGGAGGCCGAATGCCACGTATCGACCGGGTTGATGTCGTAGACCGCGCGGCAGTTGACGGCGTCCATGTCGAGGCCGCGGGTGATGTTCACGATCCGCTCGTCGAAACCCTCGACGGTCTTCAGTAGGTCGTCCTTGGTGACCTCCGGCGCCCAGATGCCGTCCGGGCACAGGGCGGTGATGTCGAACGAGACCTGGTCGCGGTGGCGCAGCGGCAGGAAGTAGACCTTCGTGCCCCGGCCGATGTACATCCGGAGGTTGTCGTCGACGGCCATCCCGTGGGCGTCGTCGTTGGAGATCACCGCGCGGTAGGCGTGTTCGCCGGAGAACACCGGCTGGTTGTCGCTGAACAGCTGCTCGCGCACGACCGACTTGATGCCGTCGGCACCGATCACCAGGTCGGCGGTGACCGACTCGCCGTTGGCGAAGGTCAGCGTCGCCTTGTCACCCTCGTCCGTGACGCTCTCCAGCTTGTGACCGAGGTGCACCATGCCCTCGGGGAGCACGCCCAGCAGAGCCTCGATGAAGTCCCCTCGGTGGATCAGGTGGGTCTTCTCGCCGAAGGTGTCGATCTCCGGCCACGCCTCCTTCATGATCGGGTCGGCGGTGGCGGTGAGGATCTCGAAGTAGTCGCTCGGCGAGCTCACCTTCGCGATCGCGTCGAAGATGCCCCACTGGCGGAACCGGTCCATGGTGGACGGCCGCAGGCCGATGCCGGCGCCGACCTCGCGGATCTGGCCCGCCTGCTCGTAGACGTTGACGGTGGCGCCGAGGAGGCTCAGGGCCTTGGCCGCAGCCGCGCCGCCGTACCCCGCGCCGACGACGGCGATGTTCAGGTTCTTCAGGTCCGAGGGCTGCATGGTTCTGGTCCTTGTCACTTCTTGATCGAAAGGAAGTCGGCGGGGTTGTCGACGAAGATGGTCTTGATCGCGGCCTCGTCGAGACCGGCGGCGCGGAGGTCCGGGATGAGGTCCGTGAAGATGTAGTTGACGGTGTGGCCCTTCACACCCGGCCAGCCCAGCGGGCTGCAGTTGGCGTCGGCCGAGGCGAGCACCTTGCCCAGGTGCCCCTGACCGATGAACCGGAGGAAGTGGTCCAGCCGCTCCTTGCGCGGACGGGCCCAGAAAGGCGGGTCCTCGAGCTCGGTCTCGTAGCCGAAGGTGTCGAACCCGACCCGGCCGCCCTGCTCCGCGATCCAGGTGTCGCGCGTCTTGTCGGCGTTCACACCATCGTCGACGTGCCCGAACAGGACGCGGTCGAGCGGGAGACCCTCCGCGTCGAAGATGGCGATCGCATTCTCGGCGTCGATCGCGAGGTGGGTCAGGATGGGCACGCCCGTGGTCAGGGCGGCGCGGGCGGCAGCGCGGTAGATGCGCTTGTCCAGGTCCGTCATGCGGCCACCACGGCTCACGCCGACCTTGATGATGCCGGCGCGACTGCCGGTGCCGCCGATGCCGACGGTGATCTCGTGGACGAAGTGCTCGGCCAGGTATTCCACGCTCGCCCGGGCGAAGAACGGCAGCGCGGTGTCGCCGCCGACGAAGCCGGTGCTCGCCACGACGTGCACGCCGGTCTTCGCGGACAGCGACTTGTAATGGTCGACGTCTCGGCCGTTGCAGATGCCGGTCGCGTCGACGAACGTGCCGCCGCCGTACTCATGGAACCGGCGCAGCTTCGGGACGGTCTCCTCGTACCGCTGCTCGGGGCTCTTCCACCACTTCGTGTCCAGCTCGGAGCCCGGCATGCCGTACCCGATGTGCTCGTGGACGGCCACGAGGCCCAGTTCTTCGGCCGGGATCGGCCCCAGGACGGTGTTCACTCTCGACACGGCACTCACCTTTTGGCGAAAACTTGATGGTCTTGGGCTGTCGCGCGCTCAGCGCACCGACAGCAGGTCGCGCGGGTTGTCCACGAGGATCCGCTGGACGTCCTCGTCGCTGAGGCCCTGTGCCCTGAGGAGAGGGACGAACGCGGTCAGGACGTGGCTGTAGCGCACGTCGTTGGCCGGGTGGCCCTTGGCGACGCCGGTCGCGTTGCTCGAGAGCAGGATCCGGTCGCCGTGGCCGGCCTCGATCAGCTCGGTGACCAGGGCCGCGCGCTCGGTGTCGGTGACGTGGGCGTCGTCCTCGGTGCCCACGTGGTCGAGGGCGACGTAGGCGCCGCGGGTCGCGACCTCGAACGGCGCGCCGGCCGCGACGGCGTCCTTGCGGTCGAGCCCGCCGACAACGACGCGGCCGGCCGGCAGCTTCTCGTCCAGGACGATCTCGAGGTCGCGTACGGCGTCGTTCCCGTAGCGGATCGACACCGGGACACCGGTGGCCAAGGCGGCGCGGGCCGCACCGCGGAACAGGCTCTCGTCGGTCGCGGTCATGCCCGCGAGGGTCGCGGCGGTGGCCACGAGGCCCGCGGCACCCCGCCGCTCGACACGGGGGACCACCATGCCCTCGGTGACCTCCTTGGCGAAGAGATCAGCGAACTTCTCGGCCGGCCATGGCGTCGGGGGGTTGGTCTGCGGCGTCAGGAAGTAGCCGCCGAGCATCTCCTCGGGGCCCTGGCCCGCCGACGCGACGATGTGCACGCCGGTCGTGCGCGAGAGGGCCTCGTACAGCCTCACATCGCGCCCGTGGAACATGCCGGTGCTGTCGACGATCGTCCCGCCGCCGTGCCTGCGGAAGTCCTTCAGCTTCTCGGCCAGGGTCTCGAAGATCTCGGCACGGTCGATGGTGACGTCGAACGCGTACTCCGCTCCCGGAACCACCGACAGCAGAGCCTCGTGAACCGAGACGACCCCCAGCTCCCGCGCGGGAACGGGGCCGAGGACGGTGTTGACGGTGTTGCCGGTGGTCTTCTCGGCAGTCTGGGCACCCATCGCTGCCCCTCCTTTCGGTCTCGGCGAGTGACCGCGGTCACGCCGCGGTGTGAATCGCGTTTACGTAGATTTAACAGCATGTCAACTAATTATCCAATAGGTAAATTATACAATCTACCTGTACAGAACAGGTCCAGGTCCTCGGGAAGCGGGGACCTCGGCTCGGTCCGGCGGCTCTCAGGTCACTCGGCGGGGACGAGCTCGTCGTCGCTCAGAGGCTCCTCGGCGTCGGCGCGCTTCGAGCCGAAGAGTCCGAACAGCGTCAGAGCCGCGGCGGCGGCGGCACAGAGGCCGGCGACCAGGAATGCGAGGCTGTAGGCGCTGCCGAGCGACTCGAGCGCGAGCACGTGGAGGCTCTCCGGCATCGGCACCGGCGGCATGTCCGGACCGGCGCCGGGCACGACCGGCATCGAGTTGATCGCCATGGCGCCACTCCCATGTGCGATACCCCCGGCGATGCCGGTGTACGGCGGCTCGAGCCCGGACTCACCGATCGCCCTGCCGAAACCAGCGCCCAGGTCACTGTTCGCCCCGCTGACCGCGAACGCGGCGATGAGCACCGGGCCGAGAGCGAAGCCGAAGTCGCGGAGCAGGTTGGTGGTGGCACTGGCCATGCCGGCGAGCCGCAGCGGAACGGTGTTGATCGCGACGGCCGTGATCGAGCCGACGGTGAGCGCGAAGCCGACACCGAGGGCCAGCATCGGACCGATGAACCGCGTCCAGTTCATGTCGTGGACGTCGAACGTCGAGCACCAGATGCCGCTGACGGCGATGAGGGCGAAACCGACGGTGAGCACCCAACGAGGCGAGAAGTTCCGGATCAGGTGGGAGACAGCCGCCATCAGCACGAAGGCCGGACCCTGGATGAACAGGAACAGCACGCCGATCCTCAGAGCGCTCTGGTGCTGGATCGCGCCGAGCCAGATGCTCATCGAGTAGCAAGTCGCGAGGAACGCGAACATGCCGACCACCGTGGTGATCGCGACGATCGCGTAGGAACGGTTGGCGAAGATGTTGAGGTGCAGCAGCGGGACGTCGGTCCGCGACTCGATGACGACGAAGGCGCCGAGTAGCACGAGGCCCGCGACGAAGGCGCCGATGATCTCGGGGCGGGCGAAGCCGGCTTCGGAGCCCTGCGTGGCGGCGAAGAGGACGGCGATCAGACCGAGGGCCAGCGCGACTTGGCCAGGGATGTCCAGCTTGCGCCCCTCCGGCGCCGAGGAGTCGGCAGCGAACTGGGTGATGATGATGGAGACGACCGCCGCCGCGATCACCACGAGGTACGACGTCCGCCAGTTGCCCCCTGCGGCCAGCCACCCACCCATCAGCGGGGAGATCGCCGCACCGATCGAGAGGAAGCCGGCCCAGACGGCGATGGCCTTGGAACGGGCCTCCTGCGACGGGCTGACCGCGGCCAGCATGGCGAGCGAGATCGGGTAGAGGATCGCGGCTCCGAGACCCGCGACGACCTGCCCGATCCACAGGATCTGGACCGTCTCGGCGACGTGGCTGACGAGCGAGCCGGCAACGGTCAGCAGAGCACCCACCTGCAGCAGCCGTTTGCGGCCGAACAGGTCACCGATCACGCCGGTGGTCAGCTCGAAGACGACCATGGGGATGGCGAAGGCGGCCGTGATCCAGGTCAGTTCGGCACCGGTGGTCTGGAACTCCTGCTGGAGGGTGCCGTTGAGCGCGCCGGGCAGCGAGTACGCCACTTGCGCGAGGAGTACGGCGAAGCAGCCGGCGACCACCGTGACGGTGTAGCCCTGCTTGCGCGCAGCGGTCTGCGTCATTGCGATTTCTTCCTTGTCGATGGGGCCGGACGATCGGTTCCGGCCGCTCGGGATCGGCCCCCCGAGGTGAGCGCGACCACCTGTTGGATGTGCAAGGTGTCACATAACTTGACATCGCATCAAGTGTCTGAGCAATACGTATTCAGAACGATCAGCAAGGGCGGAACGCAGCCGTCGTGCTCTATGCTGGCGAGCATGGCGACGCTTCGTACGGCACAGAAGGAGATGACGCGAAAGCTCCTGCTCGACGCCGGCCTGGAGCTGTTCGGGTCGAAGAGCTATGCGGCGACGACGGTCGACGACATCGCGTCGGCGGCGGGTACCACGCGGGTGACCTTCTATGCGTACTTCCCCTCCAAGGTCGATCTGATGAAGGCCCTCGTCTCGGAGCGGCTCAACGCCGCGCTCGGCCGGCTCCCCTCTGCCGAGCACGGGTCGACCGAGCGTGAGTTGGTCGCCGTGGTCGAGGACGGCTCGCGAGAGCGGATCCGCGGGTGGCTCGCGTCGACCTCGGAAGAACGATGGGATGCGATTCGCCCCTACACCACGACCGCCTTCGAGGCCGCGGCCGTTGACCCCGAGATCCGCACGCTCCTCGACGAGTGGCTGAACGAGGCCATCGGTGACATCAAGGAGGGGCTCGACCGTGCCGACCGGTTCCCAGCCGGCACCCGCCACTTTCGCAGCGTCATCGCCATCACCGAGCTCGACCACGTCGCGCGCCACTGGAGACCGGGCACCTGGGGTGTCGGGCGCGACGAGATGCTGGACGTCCTCACAGAGAGCTGGCTCGGCTCGATCGGGAGCCACTGAGCGCCGACCACGCGAACCCCGCCGCGGATCCCGGGTGGCCTGCGACAGAAATCTCCCGCGAGGATGCACCCGGGGTTGCCTGGTCGGCAGCAGGGGCTGTGGGAGGGGTGGCGGAAACTTTGCGGGTGGTGAGGGGTCCGTGGTCGCGGGGGCGGGAAGCCTAGCCAGGGATCGCCGATCACCTGGGGGGCGGCCCCCCGGCTCGTAGGCGCGGGGAGATGAGGCTGTTGCCCTCCGGCAAGGACGAACGGTCGCGCGGGGGGCGCCGCGGGTTCACGGAGAACCCCGACGGGAGCTACGCCACCACCGCGCGCGGCCTGGAGGTCCTCGAAAACCCGCTGCTGAACAAGGGCACGGCCTTCACCAGGGAGGAACGGACGGACCTCGGCCTGGACGGGCTGATCCCCCCGGCGGTCGAGACCATCGACCGGCAGGCGCGCCGGGTCTACGCGCAGTACCTGGCGCAGCCGACCGACCTGCGCAAGAACGTCTACCTGAACGCGCTGCAGGACCGCGACCAGGTGCTGTTCTACCGGCTCCTGACCGACCACCTGCGCGAGATGCTCCCGATCGTGTACGACCCGACGATCGCGCAGGCGATCAGGAGCTACAACCAGGAGTACCGCAGGCCGCGCGGCGTCTACCTGTCCGTCGACGACCCGGAGGGCATCGAGCGGGCCTTCCGCGACCTCGGCATGGGCCCCGGCGACGTGGACCTGATCGTCGCCTCCGACGCCGAGCAGATCCTGGGCATCGGCGACTGGGGAGTGGGCGGCGGCGCCGGCATCGCCGCCGGCAAGCTGGCCGTCTACACCGCCGCCGCCGGAGTCGACCCCGCCCGGGTCATCCCGGTCGCACTGGACGTCGGCACCGACAACGAGGAGCTGCTCAACGACCCCCTCTACGTCGGCAACCGGCACTCGCGGGCGCGGGGGCGACGCTACGACGACTTCATCGACGCCTACGTCACGGCGGCCACCCACCTGTTCCCCGGCGCGCTGCTGCACTGGGAGGACTTCGGCCCGTCCAACGCCCGCCGCATCTTGGAGAGGTACACCGGCCGCATCCCCACCTTCAACGACGACATGCAGGGCACGGGCGCGATCGTGCTCGCGGCGACACTGGCCGCCGTCCGCGTCACGGGCACACCGCCGCGCGACCAGCGGATCGTCATCTTCGGCGCAGGTACAGCGGGCATCGGCATCGCCGACCAGCTGCGCGACGCGATGGTCCGCGACGGCCTCGACCGCGAGACGGCCACGCGCCGCGTCTGGGCGGTCGACAAGCAGGGCCTGCTGACCGACGACCTGCGGGATCTGCGCGACTTCCAGGTGCCGTACGCCCGCCCGGCGCCCGAGGTCGCGGACTGGAACAGGGACGGGAACGGCATCGGGCTCGAAGAGGTCGTCGAGCGGGTCAGGCCGACCATGCTGATCGGCACCTCCACCGCGCACGGGGCCTTCACCGAGAAGATCGTGCGCGCGATGGCCGCCGGCGTCGACAGGCCGATCATCTTCCCGCTCTCCAACCCGACCGAGCGCATCGAGGCGATGCCGGCCGACCTGATCCGGTGGACGGACGGCCGCGCGCTGGTCGCCACGGGCATCCCGGTCGACCCCATCACCTACAACGGCGTCACCTACGTCATCGGCCAGGCCAACAACGCCCTGCTGTACCCGGGGCTCGGGCTGGGCGCGATCGTGTCGCGGGCCCGGCGGGTCGGTGACGGCATGCTACGGGCCGCCGCCGACGCGGTGGCCGGGATGGTGGACGTCTCCATCCCGGGCGCCTCGCTGCTGCCCCAGGTGGACAACCTCAGGGAGGTCTCGGCCACGGTCGCGGTCGCGGTGGCCCGGCAGGCGGCCGAGGAGGGCCTGGCCCGCGCCGAGCGGGGCGACCCCGTCCAGCGGGTCCAGGACGCGATGTGGCAGCCGGTGTACCGGCCGGTCCGGGGAGCCTGACCGTGGCCCCGGCGCACCGAGAGCACGACACCGCCCCACCGGTCCGGGGAGCCTGACCGTGGCCCCGGAGCACCAGGAGCACGAGGCCGCCCCGCCGATCCTGGACCTGCCGATCGGGCTGGACGCCTCCGGCACGCGCGTCGAGAGCGACTCCCTCGGCGAGATCGAGGTGCCGGCCGACCACTACTGGGGCGCGCAGACCCAGCGGTCGCTGATCCACTTCGACATCGGCGACGACCGGATGCCGAAGGCCGTCTACCACGCCTACGGCTACGTCAAGAAGGCCGCCGCGCTCGTCAACGGGCGGAGAGGCCTCCTGCCCGGGTGGAAGGCCGACCTGATCGGCCGGGTCGCCGACGAGGTCGTCGACGGCCGGCTGGACGGCGAGTTCCCCCTGTACGTGTGGCAGACCGGCTCGGGCACGCAGACGAACATGAACGTCAACGAGGTGATCTCCAACCGGGCCATCCAGCTGGTCGGCGGCCGGCTCGGAAGCAAGGACCCGATCCATCCGAACGACCACGTGAACATGAGCCAGTCGTCCAACGACACGTTCATCACGGCCATGCACATCGCCACGGTGCGAGCCCTCGACAGCCACCTGACGCCCGCCCTGGCCCGGCTGCGGGAGGCCGCCTCGGCGAAAAGCCGCGAGTGGGAGCACGTGGTCAAGATCGGCCGCACGCACCTGCAGGACGCCACCCCGCTGACCGTCGGCCAGGAATGGTCCGGCTACGCCGCCCAGCTCCAGGACGCCGGCGAGCACCTCGGCCAGACGCTGCCCGGCCTGTACCGGCTGGCGGTCGGCGGCACGGCGGTCGGCACCGGGCTGAACGCGCCGCCGGGGTTCGGGGACGAGGTCGCTTCGCTGATCGCCGAGCTCACCGGCCACCCCTTCACCGGTGCCCCGAACAGGTTCGCCGCCCAGGCCTCCTGCGACGCGATGGTCCGCGTCTCCGCGGCGCTGCGCGCGCTCGCGGTGTCGCTGTTCAAGTTCGCCAACGACATGCGCTGGCTCGGGTCCGGGCCGCGCGCGGGCCTGCACGAGCTGATCCTGCCGGCCAACGAGCCGGGCTCCTCGATCATGCCGGGCAAGGTCAACCCGACCCAGGCGGAGGCGATGCTGATGGTCGCCATCCAGGTGATCGCCGACGACGGCGCGGTGTCGATGGCCGGGGCGGAGGGCAACTTCGAGCTCAACGCCTTCCGGCCGATCATCATCGCCAACGTGCTGCACTCGGCGCGGATCCTGGCGGACGCGATGGACCACTTCCGCGCCTACCTCGTGGAGGGCACCCGGCTCGACACCGCGAAGCTGAAGGAGTACGTCGAGCGGTCCCTGATGATGGTCACCGCGCTCAGCCCGGTGATCGGGTACGACAGGGCCGCCCGCATCGCCCACCGCGCGCTCGAAGAGAACCTCACGCTCAGGGAGGCCGCCCTGAGGTCAGGCGTCGGCCCGGCGCTCTACGACAGGGTCGTCGACCCCGAACGCCTCACCCGGCCCGGTGTCGCCACCCCCGGCGATACCGCGCGGCCCTGAGGCGGCGCCCGTTTCCGCCGGTCGGCGAGGCGCGGCCGTGCCAACGGCGCGTCAACGGGTTATTAGCCAGATTCGACCCGCAGAGCCGGGCGGGGCGGTTTATGCCGTCCAAAGCGGGCATGGGCGGGATTAATCCAAGAAATCAACCCCTGGCGAGGAGACGCAATGCTCACGCTTACAGACACCGCCGCCAAGGTGATCCGTGACCTCAACGCCCAAGCGGGCGAGTCGACCGACAAGGGAATCCGTATCTCGTCGCAGGACGACGACGCGGGCTCGCTGATGCTGTCAGTAGCGGACGGGCCCCAGAACACCGACAAGGTCGTCGAGAGCGAGGGGGCCAAGGTCTACCTGGACCCGGTGGCCGCGAGCGTACTCGACGACAAGGCTCTCGACGCCGACATCGACGACCAGGGAGGCATCTCGTTCCACGTCGAGGACCAGGCGGTCTGACCTCGCAGGACAGGCGGCGACGCCCCGCTGTCCGGCCGGCGCCGGGCGGGGGCGTACGCCCGGCGTTCAGGGGCGGGAGTGGGACCAGGTGAACAGGCTCAGGGTCCGGCCCTTGTCCTCGACGACGCTGGGCGGCGCGTCGGTGAGCTGGAAACCGGCCGCCCTGGCGACCCGGATGCTGGCCTCGTTGTCCCGCTCGATCTCCAGGAACAGCTGGGACAGCCCCGCCGTGGTGTGGGCGAAGTCCGTCATCACCCGCACGGCACGGACGGCCAGCCGCTGCCCCCGGTAGGCGGCGCCGACGGCGTAGCCGAGGCTCCCTGTGCCGTCGTCCCACATGCTCAGGCTGAGCAGCACCTCGCCCTTGGCCCGGTCGCCGTCCGTCGTGATGGCCAGGTGGACGCGCTGCCCCGTGACCCGGGAACGGCGGGCCTTCTCCAGGTAGTCGCGGGCGGCCTGGAGTCCGAACGGGGAGACCAGCGGCGTCCAGTAGGCGATTTCCGGGTCGTCGAACAGCTCCGCCATCACCGGGAGATCGTCGTCGGTCCACTCGCGCAGGACGAGGCCGTGACCGCTCAGCCGCAGTGTGGAGGGAAACAGGCGACGACTGTCGTTCTCTGTGGTCATGGAGGGCCTCTCGGTGCCGGGGACCGTGTGGCGACAGAGTGCCAGATCGCCGGTAACCGGGATGTACGCACAAGACTGTTGTCCCGGCCGGCACCGCAGTCGGGGACAACAGTCTTGTGGATCAACGCTTGGCGCGGCTCGGCTGGAGTATTTGCCCGAGCTCTCGGAGGAGGTGGCCCTCCTCCGAGAGCATCGGCCTCGGACCAGTCCAGGTTGGTCCGGGGTCTGCGGGAGGCCTCGGATGAGGGGCCTCGGGGACAGGTGCGTCCTCCTGTCCCCGAGGACCCGGTCCTTGCGTCCCTCTCCGGGGACGACGGCCTCGTCAGGAGGCGTAGACCTCGAACTCGGAGAGCTGGCCGGCGGGCCAGCCCGTGTTCCCCGTGAAGCTCAGGCGCAGGTAGCGCTGGCTGGTCGCGGGGAAGGTGATCGTGGCCGTGTTACCGGTGGCCGGGTTGAAGGTGTAGGCGGCGGAGCCCTTCACGGTGCTGTAGGAGGACCCGTTGGTGGATCCCAGAACCGAGAGCGTCTGCGTGCGGGTCGCCCAGGAGGCCGCCGGCGGCAGCTTGAGCACCACCCGGCCGACGCCGGTCGCGGTGCCGAGGTCGACCGTCACCGTCTGGGGCCAGGCGTTGTTCACGCTCTCCCAGTAAGTGCCGGCGTTGCCGTCGACCACATTGCCCGACCCGTACACGTCGGAGTGACCGCTTTCGCTGGTCGCCTTGCCGCGTGCCAGGTTGCCCGAGGGAGGGGTGGGAGTCGGGGTCGGGGTGGGCGTGGGGGTCGGCGTCGGGTCCGGGCCTCCGGTGGCGTACACCTCGAACGAGGAGAGCTGCGCGGCGGGCCAGCCGGTGTTGCCGGTGAAGGTCAGCCGCACGTACCTGACGTTGGTCGCGGGGAACGTGATCGTCGCCGTGTTGCCCGAGGCCGGGTCGAACGTACGCCCCGCGGCGGCCGAGAGCGGCGTCCAGTTGGTGCCGTCCGTTGAGCCGTGGACCGCGATCGTCTGCGTGCGGGTGGCCCATGCCCCAGGCGGGGGCAGCTTCAGCACCACACTGCGCGCCGAGACGATCCCGCACAGATCCACGGTGATCAACTGCGGGAAGGCGTTGCTGGCCGACTCCCAGTAGCTGTTCACGTCGCCGTCCACCGCGTTCGGCGCCGCGAAGCCCTGGTTCTGGCTCGTGGCCGTCACCGTCTTGCCCCGGGCCACGTCACCCGTGCCGGGCGAGCAGGGCGTCGGCGTGGGGGTCGGAGTGGGGCCGGTCGGCGTGGGGGTCGGGGTGGTGTTGCCGCCACCGCCGGGATAGATGTAGTTCGGCGCGGGCCACTGGCCGGTGCAGGTGGAGGAGCTCGGGCTCCAGCCGGTGTTCCCGGCGCCCTGGGTGATGACGAGCCCGGTGCCGACGCAGTTGTGGATCGCGACCCCCGCGCCGATGTGGGCGGCGCTGACGTTGGTGAAGTTCGCGGTCGCAGGCGACTGCGCCTGGATCATGTACGTGCCGGTGCCGTCGATCCGCACGTTGGTGAAGTTGACGGTCTTGGTGCTGCCCTCGATGAAGTGGATGGCGGCGTACGAGCTGTCCAGGATGTCGGTGTCGGTGACGTTGATCGTCGCGTTCACCGGCTCGTTCAGCCCGTCGAACCACAGCGCGCCGACGCCGAAGTTCCAGTTGTAGTCGGAGTTGCCGGCTCTGAGCAGCGTGTTGCGGGCCACGGTGATCGTGCCGGCGACCGCGGTGCCCTGGCCGGAGTTGACGCCCGGGTAGCGGTTGGCGATGTGGATGCCGCCGCCGTTGGAGATCGTGTCGCTGACCACGTTGTCGGTGATCTTGATGTCCCTGCCGCCGTAGGTGACGATGTTGTTCGCCAGGATCGGCAGGATCACCGTGTTGTGCGTGAACGAGTTGTTGACGTTCGCCACGTTCTCCGGCCACATCGCGAGACCGTCGTCACCGGTGTTGCGCACGAAAGTGTTGGTCACCGTCGAGTTGGTCACGCCGATGTGGAAGTTCACGCCGTCGGCGGTCTGGTCCAGGATGCGGCTGTTCTTGATGGTGAAGTTGTCCATCGGGCCGTCCATCCAGGCACCGACCTTGGTGTGCTGGAGCCACAGGTTGTCGACGGTGGAGTTGGACATCGCGCCGCCGAGGGCGTTCACCTGGTCGTTGTCCTCACGCTCGGTGATCTCGCCCATGATGGCGAAGTCCTTGAGCGTGACGTTGCGGCTCGGGCCGCCGTTGTTGACGTACTTGCCGTAGATGCCCGCCGCCAGGTTGCGCTGGGTGGGGTGGCGCCCGGTCAGCACGCTGTACCAGGGACCGGCCCCGGCCAGGGTCACGCCGTCGACGATCACGTGGTTCCACAGGGTGTAGGTGCCCTCGGGGATGTAGACGACCTTGCCCTGGGCCTTGCCGGCGTCCACCGCGGCCTGGAAGGCGGCCGTGGAGTCGGTGGTGCCGTTGCGCGCGGCGCCGAAGTCGTCGACCGACAGCGACCCGGCGGGCCGGGCGATCGGGCCGGGGACGACCTCGAAGTCCGCCAGGTCGACGGTGATCGGGATGCCGCCGTTGGACTGCACCCGGACCTTGGCGCCCGCGGCGAGCGTGGACCCGAACATGGTCCGCGTCTCGTCGTAGAAGTGGTGCGGGTTCCCGGCTCCCGGGTTGTTGCCGAAGGGATAGCCGCCGTAGTACCAGCCGTACCGCGAGGTGAGGGCGAGGTCCTTCAGGTGCGTGCCGTTGACTCGCAGGTCGGCGGTGGTGTTCTGGCCGGTTCCTGCGGCGTTGTCCGGCACGCTGTAGCGCAGCGACATCGCGTTGGCGGGCTTGGTGAGGGCGAACTCCACGTACTGGCCGGCCCCGCCGAGCGTCACCGCCCTGCGGCCCGACGCCTCGGAGGGGAGGTGCGTGTAGACGCGGTCCGGGCCGATGACCTGGCCGTTCGTGGTAGCGTGCGCCGTGTCTTCGGCCTCGAACTCGGTGAAGGGCACGCTGGCCCCGCGCCCGGCGAAGTCCCAGGGTGAGTCGACCGCGGTGGCCGCCACCGCACCCGACGACATGAGCGGGACCGAGACCGCCCCCGCTGCAAGTGCCACGACCGTGGCGATCGTCCAGGCGTGTAGCCTGCCGGTCTTCTTCATCGACTGGACCCTTCTGCGAAAAGCGAAGAGCCGGACGCTTCGCGGTCAGGGACGCGCGGACCGTCGCTTGCCCGGCGGAACTGCCCACACCATAAGATGACGCACAGATAACCGCAATGTTTCGACGGAAACGTGCAAGGTCACGACTAGATCACGGCATTTTCCGTACCACCGGGCGATGAAACGCTTTCAAGAGGGTCCACCACGGCCTACCAGAACATTCGGGCCGCCCAGGCGCAAACCGTTTGCACCTGTTTGACGTATATTTGCGACCGTGACAAGCGATACTGCGGCCCCGCGCTCGACGACACGTCGGCTGGCGGAGGTCGCTAAGAAGGTCGGGGTCAGCGAGGCCACGGTGAGCCGTGTACTCAACGGCAAGCCGGGGGTCTCCGACGCGACCCGGGCGGCGGTGCTGACGGCGCTCGACGTGCTCGGTTACGAGCGTCCTACACAGCTTCGAGGGGAGCGCGCCCGGCTGGTGGGGCTGGTCCTTCCCGAGCTGGGCAACCCGATCTTCCCCGCGCTCGCCGAGGTCGTCGGCGGCGCGCTCGCGCAGCGCGGGTTCACGCCCGTGCTCTGCACGCGCACCGCGGGCGGCCTCTCGGAGTCCGACTACGTGGAGATGCTGCTCGAACAGCAGGTCTCCGGCATGGTCTTCGCCGGCGGGCACTACATGGAGACCGACGCCCCCCACGAGCACTACTTCAGGCTGCTCGACCTGCGGCTGCCCGCGGTGCTGGTCAACGCGGCGATCAGCGAGCTGAGCTTCCCCTGCCTGGCCACCGACGACGTGGTGGCGGTGGAGCAGGCCTTCGGCCACCTGACCTCGCTCGGGCACACGCGCATCGGCATGGTGCTCGGCCCCGACGACCACGTCCCCTCGCAGCGGAAGCTCGAGGCCTTCGAGGCCGAGGCGCGCAGGGCCGGGCTGGACTGCGGCCCCGACTCGGTCGAGCGCAGCCTGTTCTCCCTGGAGGGAGGCCAGGCGGTGGCGACCCGGCTGGTCAAGAGCGGGATCACCGGCATCATCTGCGCCAGCGACGTGCTGGCCCTCGGCGTCCTGCGGGCGGTGCGCCGGCTCGGCATGTCGGTGCCCGAGGACATCTCGGTGGTCGGCTTCGACGACTCCTCGTTCATGAACTGTACGAACCCGCCGCTGACCACCGTGCGCCAGCCCATAGAGGCGATCGGCAGGACGGCGGTCACCCTGCTGGTCAACCAGATCGACGGCGGCTCGGTCACCGCCGAGGAGCTGCTGTTCGAGCCCGAGTTGGTCGTCCGCGGCTCGACCGGCCCCGTCAAGGCACGCGACTAGCTCAGGTCGAGCACCACATGAGCGGGTCCGAGGACTTCACCGCCCACCGTCAGACCTCCGCCCCGGTGGGCGGTCTTCCCCCTTCCCAGGTGGAGATGTGCCACGTCACCTCGCTCCCGTGACGTCAAGGTCACATCGCCGTACCGATCGGCGCACTGTCACTTTTTTGCATCATGCACGACGGACTCTTGCTGACATATGTCTGTCTCTATATGTTGCTCCCAACCGGTTCGCGAAGCTGTACCAGTCTTGAGCCTCGTAGTCGGGGGCAGTCCAGGAGGGAAACATCCATGAAACCCCGAAACCTTGCGATCCTGCTCAGTGCAGGCATCGCACTTGCCGCTGCCGGATGCGGCAGCGACGCCGGCAGCACCCCTGACGGCGCCTCGTCGTCCGGCGCCTCAGCTCCCGCTGCCGATGCCCCCGTGACCATCACGGTCGGCTGCAAGCCTCCGAAGAACAACCCGAAGGAAGCGGCCCAGTGGGACGCGGACGTCGCGGCGTTCCAGAAGCTGCACCCGAACGTCACGGTCCAGGGCAAGGACGCCTTCCCCTGCATCGTTCCCGAGACGTTCCAGGCCAAGCTGGCCGGCGGGGAGATGGAGGACCTCTTCTACGTCTACTACACCGACGTCCAGAAGATCATCGCCTCGGGGCAGGCGGCGGACATCACGCCGTACCTCGACAGTGTCCCCGCTCTGAAGGACATCCGTCCTGACGTCATGAGCGTCTTCAAGAGCGGCGACAAGACCTACGGCCTTCCGAGGGTCAACTACTCGACGGGGCTCGTGTACAACCGCAAGCTGTTCACCCAGGCCGGCCTGGACCCCGAGGCCCCGCCGAAGACCTGGGCCGACGTCCAGGCGGCGGCCAAGAAGATCGCCGCGCTCGGCCCCGGCTACGTCGGGTACGGCGAGTACAGCGCCGGCAACACCGGCGGCTGGCACTTCACCTCCTCCCTGTACGGTCGCGGCGGCGAGATGGTCAGCGCCGACGGCAAGACCGCGGCCTTCAACAGCCCCCAGGGCAAGGCCGTCCTTGACAACCTCAAGACGATGCGCTGGACCGACAACAGCATGGGCACCAAGCAGCTGCTGCGCTGGGAAGACCTGATGCGGATGATGGGCAGCGGAAAGCTCGGCATGATGATCGGCGCTCCCGACGTGGTCAAGGAGGTGAACAACACCTTCAAGGGCAAGTTCGAGGACTACGGCGTCACGGGGATGCCGGAGGCCACCCAGTCCCTCAGCGGCGGCGACGGCTACATGTTCAACCCCAAGGCCAGCCCCGACCAGATCAAGGCCGGGCTCCAGTGGCTGGAGTACAAGTTCCTGACCCCCGGCCAGGGCCAGTTCAACTTCGAGCGGGCCAAGGCCGACGGGCTGCCGGTCGGACTGCCGGACATCGACCTGTTCGGCAACACCGAGCCGGGCAAGAAGATCCAGGAGCTGCGCAAGCAGTTCGCGACGATTCCCGTGGATCACTTCCAGACGTACGTCGACGCCAACGCCGGTGTCCAGTTCAAGCTGGAGCCGCCGAAGGCGCAGGAGATCTACGCGATTCTCGACACGGCCATGTCCGCGGTGCTGACCAGGAAGGACGCCAACATCGACCAGCTCCTCTCTGACGCGGAGAAGAAGGCCAACAACGTGCTGGCGAAGTCCAGCTGACCTTTGAGCCCGGGGTGCCGGCCAGTAGGCCGGCACCCCGCCGGTCACGTCGAGATCAGGAGTCCAACCGATGACCACAATGACCGCGAGGGGACGGCGGCGCACCCCGGGGGCGGTGCGGCGCGGCCTGCGCCGCAATCTGACGGCGTACGGCTTCCTCTGCGGGGCGCTGATCTGCTTCGCGTTCTTCTCCTGGTACCCGATGGTGCGGGAGTTCCTGCTCAGCTTCCAGAAGACGAACTTCGTCGGGCCGCCCGAGTGGGTCGGCCTGGACAACTTCCAGACGGTGACCGAGGACTCGGCGTTCGGGCCGGCCTGGCTCAACACCGCCGAGTTCACCGGCCTCGCGCTCATCATCGGATACGTGGTGCCGTTCGTCGCCGCCATCGTGCTCAACGAGCTCAGGCACGCCAAGGCCTACCTCAGGTTCGTCGTCTACCTGCCCGTGATGCTGCCGCCGGCCGTCGCGGTCCTGCTGTTCAAGTGGTTCTACGACCCGGGACCCGGGCTCTTCAACCAGATCCTCAGCATGGTGCACCTGCCCCCGCTCGCGTGGCTGGACTCCACGAGCACCGCCCTGCTGTCGCTCGTCATCGTCTCGACCTGGATGAACCTCGGCACCGGCACGCTGATCTACCTGGCGGCGCTGCAGAGCATCCCGAGCGAGCTGTACGAGGCGGCCGAGCTCGACGGCGCGGGGCTGTTCAAGCGGGTGTGGCACGTCACCATCCCCCAGACCAAGCTCATCCTGCTGGTGATGCTGCTGCTGCAGATCGTCGCCACCATGCAGGTGTTCATCGAGCCGTACCTGCTCACCGGCGGCGGCCCGGAGAACGCGACGGTCACCGTCGCCTATCTCATGTACCAGTACGCCTTCAGCTTCGGGAACTTCGGCGGCGGCGGCGCGCTGGGGCTCATGCTCATGCTCGTGCTGATGGTGTTCTCCGCCGTCTACCTGCGTGTCTCGCGGGACAACCAGATCTAGGAGGGAGGGCATCGATGTCGCACAGCACAGTTGAGTCGTCGAGCAGTGGCGTCGAGTCGAACCGTCCCGTTCGCCTCGTCCCCCCACCGGCGTCCGGTCACGGAAAGGCGCGCCGATCCCGCGCGCCGAAGAAGAAGATGGAACGCCAGTTCAGGGGCCTGGTCTCGCCGCACACGCTGAACACCCGGCGGGGGCGCGTCGTCTACTGGATCGTTCTCGTGACGGTGGTCGTGAGCTTCACCGCGATCTTCGTCTTCCCCCTGTACTGGATGGTCACCGGGGCGCTGAAGTCCTCCGACGAGCTCGCCCAGATCCCGCCGTCGTTCTTCCCCACGTCGATCGACTGGAGCGTGTACAAGGAGGCGTGGGACCAGCTCGACCTGGGCCTGTTCCTGCGCAACACGGTCATCTACGCCGCGGGCGCGTGGCTGTTCACCCTGGCCATCGACGTCACGGCGGCCTACGCCCTGTCGAAGCTGCGGCCGGTGCTCGGCAAGGCGATCCTCGGCCTGATGCTCGCCACGCTGATGATCCCGCCGATGGTGATCCTGCTGCCGGCGTACCTGACCGTCAAGGACCTTCCGATCCTCGGCTGGAACCTGTTGAACACCCCGTGGGCGATCTGGCTGCCCGCCGCCGCCAACGGGTTCTACATCTTCCTGCTCAAGCGGTTCTTCGACTCGATCCCCAAGGAACTGCTGGAGGCCGCCGAGATCGACGGCGCCACCCCGTTCAGGATCCTGTGGTCGATCGTGCTGCCGGTGTCCCGGCCGATCATCGGAGTGGTGTCCATCCTGTCGGTCGTGACCGTCTGGAAGGACTTCGTCTGGCCGCTGCTGGTGCTGCCCGACAGCGACAAGATGTCGATCAGCGTTGGCATCTCCTCGCTGTCGGCCCAGATGCCGCAGAACGTGCTCATGGCGGCGCTGGTCATCGCGAGCATCCCGGCGATCGTGGTCTTCTTCGTCTTCCAGCGGAGCATCATGGCGGGTCTCACCGCCGGAAGCCTCAAGGGATGAGCGGGCGCGCCGTGCGCCGGAGCCACGCCGGCCTCCGCAGACGGCGCGAGCCCTCCGCCCAAGCCACGCCGGCCCTCCAGGAAAACGACGCGCCGGCCGAACACCATGCCGCTCGCGCCGTACACGCAGCGACCCGGGCCGTCCATCGAAACGGCGCGAGCCGCACACCGAATCTGTAAGGGAGAGACTCCAGCATGTCCGAAACGTGGTGGCGGGGAGCCGCGATCTACCAGGTCTACCTGCGAAGCTTCGCCGACGGCAACGGCGACGGCATCGGCGACCTGGCTGGACTGCGGTCCCGCTTGCCCTACCTCTCCGATCTCGGTGTCGACGCGATCTGGCTCAATCCCTGGTACCCCTCCCCGATGGCGGACGGCGGCTACGACGTCGCCGACTACCGCGACATCGAGCCGTCCTTCGGCACGCTGGCCGAGGCGGAGAAGTTCATCCAGGAGTCGCACGCGCTGGGCATCAAGACGATCATCGACATCGTCCCCAACCACGGCTCCGACCAGCAGGAATGGTTCGTCCAGGCGCTGGCCGCCGCCCCCGGCTCTACGGAGCGGGCGCGGTTCTGGTTCGCCGACGGCCGGGGTGACCTGCCGCCGAACGACTGGAAGTCCATCTTCGGCGGCCCGGCCTGGACCCAGGTGGCCGACGGGCAGTGGTACCTCCACCTGTTCGCCCCCGAGCAGCCCGACTTCAACTGGAGCAACCCGGAGGTCGTCGAGGAGTTCCACGACGTGCTGCGCTTCTGGTTCGACCGCGGCGTGGACGGCATCCGCATCGACTCCGCGGCCGTGCTGATCAAGGACTTCAGCAGCGTCGAGGAGTCCTACACCGACCACGACGCCGTGCACGAGATCTACCGGGGCTGGCGGCAGATCGCCGACGAGTACGGCGAGCGCATCCTCATCGGCGAGGTCTGGCTGCCCGACCAGGAGCGCTTCGCGCTCTACCTGCGTCCCGACGAGATGCACACCGCGTTCAACTTCGACTTCATGGCCCGCCCGTGGGACGCGGACGAGCTGCGCGCGTCGATCGACCTGACGCTGGCCACGCACGTGCCGATCAGCGCCCCGCCGACCTGGGTGCTGTCCAACCACGACGTCCCGCGCCCCGTGACCAAGTACGGCAGGGAGGTGACGTCCTTCGACCATGCAGAGCGCAGGGACGGCGCCCCCTCGGACCTGGTGCTCGGCGAGCGCAGGGCCCGGGCCGCGGCGCTGCTGGCGATGTCCCTGCCCGGCAGCGTCTACGTCTACCAGGGCGAGGAGCTCGGCCTGCCCGAGGTCGACGACATCCCGGACGAGCTTCGCGAGGACCCCATCTGGACCCGGTCCAAGCACACCGTTCCCGGCCGGGACGGCTGCCGGGTGCCGCTGCCGTGGTCGGGCCAGGAGTCCCCCTTCGGCTACAGCACCGGTGAGCCCTGGCTGCCCCAGCCCGCCTCCTGGAAGGCCCTGACGGCCGAGTCCCAGGCCGCCGACTCGAACTCCATGCTCTGCCTCTACCGGACCGCGCTGCGGATCCGGCGGGCCGAGCTCGGTGACGGCTCGATGCGCTGGCTCGACTCCGAGGACGGCGTGCTGGCCTTCGCCCGTGAGTCCGGGCTCGCCTGCGTGGTCAACTTCAACCCCGACCCGGTCGCGCTGCCGCCCCACGAGGGCGTGCTCCTCGCGAGCGGCCCCTTGGAGGGGGACCTGCTCCCCTCCGACACGGCCGTCTGGCTCCGCATCGGCTAGCCCGTTCTCGTCGTCCGCTCCGGGAAACGACGTACGGCTTGCGCCCATGGCGCAAGCCGTACTCGCCACGGGAGGTCAGTGACTCCACCCACGCGTAAACGCGCGGGCTTCCTGCGTCGGTGGCTAAGCCGCCGCGCAGAGGACCAGCCCGGCCCTGTTGAGGACGTTCAGCGCGGCCACGCGGTCGGCGTTCTCGACGAACCCGCACTTGACGCACTCGAACTTTGCTTGGGTGACGCGGTTCTCCTTCGCGACGTGCCCGCATCCTCCGGCGGAGGGCGGGCAGGTGCGGGAGGTGTTGCGGGCGTCCACCGGGATCACTCGGCGACCGGCGCTTTCAGCCTTGTTCGCCAGGATCTGGAGGAACAGCCCCCAACCCGCGTCGAGGATGCTGCGGTTCAGCCCGGCCTTGGCGGCGGAGCCATTGGGCAGGAACGCGCCCTCTTGCTCGGGGTCGGGCTTGGGTGCGGGCGCCTTGGTCATGCCCGCCGTGTTCAGCCGCTCGTGGGCGATCGCGTCATTCTCTCGAACGAGCGCGAGCGCGGTCTTGTGGTGGTGGTCGAGACGCCGGCGCCGGATCTTGCCGTGCAGTCTGGCGACTTTCCGGGCGGCCGCCCGGTGCTTTTTCGTCCGCTTGCGGGTGCGCTTGGGGAAGGTGTCCAGGTGCCGCTGGGCGGCAGCCAGTTCCTCGGCCATCGACTCCACAAAGCGCGGGTTGTCCTTGTGCTCGCCGTTGGAGTCGGTGAAGAAGTGCACAGTGCCCATGTCGATACCGACGATGCTGCCGGTGGCAGGCAGGGGTTCGGCGGGGACGTCATCACAGGAGAGGATGAGGTACCACTGGCGGCCTTCCCGCTTGACACTGATCGTCTTCACCTTGCCACGCACGGGCCGGTGCTGGTGCACGCGCACCTGCCCGACGCCCTGGAGGCGCACACGGGTCTGGGTGTCGTGCGGCTGGGAGTCCCAGCGGCAGCCGTCGCCGTCCTTGGGGAACTCGACGGTGTCGAAGTGCCCGACGCCCTTGAAACGCGGGTATCCGGGCTTCTCCCCGGCCTTGACCCGGCGGAAGAACGCGGCGAACGCCTTGTCCAGACGCCGAAGCGTTGCCTGCTGGCAGGAGAACGACCAGCGACCCTGACGCTCAGGATCGAACGCCCGGATCTCCTTCAACTGGGCCGACTGGTCCCCGTACCGGACGGTGGTCTTCGAGACGTGCCGGTAGGCATCCCGGCGCTCTTGAAGCGCTGCGTTGTACAGCGAGCAGTGATCCCGCAGCATCTCAGTCAGAGCCTGCGCCTGACGGGCTGTGGGGCGAAGAAGGAACTTGTACGCGCGGATCACGCCCGCTCCCCCTGCTCCTTCTTCCACGGACGCTCCCACTGCGTCTGGATGTACCGCTGCACCGTGTCGGCGCTCACGGCACCCACCGAGGCGGCGAAGTACGACGAGGACCACAGGGTGGGCAGCTTCGATTTCAGGTGCGGGAACTCCGCCCGCAGGACACGGGAGGTGAAGCCCTTGAACTGGTTGGCCACGTACGACGCCGACGACTTCGGGTCGTGCTTGACGAACAGATGCACGTGGTCGGGCATCACCTCCAGGGCGATGATCTCCCACCCGTGCTCGTCAGCCTTGGCCCGGATCAGTTCCTCCAGGCGTGAGGCGACCCGTCCGCCGAGTACCGGACGGCGGTATTTCGGACACCACACCACGTGCAGCCCGAGGTCGTACACGCCGCCGGAGAACCGGCGAACCGTCCTGGTCACAACCACACGCCTAGTATGCAGACACCGCCTGTATATGAGAGCGGTTCCCACTGAACCCGGCACAATGCGTGCCGGGCGGCCGTCCCGGCTACGCCGGGCCCTCCCGAAGGGGCCTTCGATTCCCCCACCGGCTAAAGCCAGTGGCCCCCTCGAAGGGGTCTGATGGCGTGGGATTCCGCATCCTCGGACCGCTTGAGGTTCACCGCGACGACGTACCATTGCCCCTCGATCCCGCCAAACAGCGGAACCTGCTGACCGCGCTCCTCCCTTGAGCCCAACCGGGTGGTCCCCGTCGAGCGCCTCGTCCCCGCGATCTGGGACGGGGCCGCTCCGCGGTCCGCGGTCGCCAACGTTCGCACCTACACCTCCCGGCTGCGCCACCTGCTCGTCGACCGATCGCGGTCTCAGCGCCTCGTCGGACGCCACCCCGGATATCTCGTCTCCGTTCTCGACGGCGAGCTCGATCTCACCGTCTTCCGTGATCTCGCGGCGCCACCGCGCGAACCGCACCAGCCTGCTCATCTCCCACCGGCTCGACGCCGTCCGGACGGCCGACGCGATAGCCGTGCTCGACGACGGTGTGATCACGGAGTCGGGCCGCCATGAGGCCCTGATGGCCGCGGAGGGCGCCTACGCCCGCCTCTTCCGGCTACAGGCATCGGGGTACCAGGACGACTCGCTGACGGTCGGAGGAGCGCCATGACCGCCGTCGCGGCTCTGGCCGCAGGTTGCTTCCTGGCCGCCGGCGTCGCCCTGTGGCTCCGCAGGGGTTTCGTGGTGGTGACCGTCGTGGGCGGCAGCATGGAGCCCACCTTCCGCACCGGAGATCGGGTCCTGGTGCGGCGGGTACGCCTCCACCGGATCCAGGCCGGCGACGTCGTCGTCATGCGCCCCCCGGACCGATCGGCGGCGGCGGTCCCGGCCGGAACCGTCATCCCCCATCTCATCAAGCGAGCGGTCGCCCTGCCGGGCGATCCCGTTCCTCGTGATCGCGTTCCCGCGCTGCGCGGTGTCGCCGAGTCGGCGGTTCCCGCGGGGAGGCTGGTGTTGCTCGGAGACAACCCGGCGGGCGCCGACTCCCGCCAGTTCGGCTACTTCCCCGAACATCGGCTGCTCGGAGTGGTGGTCCGCCGTCTGATGGCCACTGGTGCCGGTCTGTGACGCCACACGGCCGCGCTGTCATCATTTTGCGGTTTTCACATTATCTCTTGCAGACTTCTCTTCAGTCTCTGTAAGTTCTCTCGCACTGGCCCCTATTCGGGCGGCGTTGGGGCGAGCGGCATCGGGGGCCGAGCCGAACGGGACAGAGACCGATCGCGTCCTGAGCTCGCCATCCGGCGCGAGCCGCAGGCCCCCTTCCGGGATCTCGAATCGAAGGTGAGTACCGTGCTGCGACGCTCTCCCCGCCGCATCGCGACGATCAGCGTGCTCACCTCCCCCTTCGCGCAGCCGGGCGGGGGTGACGCCGGCGGGCTCAACGTCTACGTGGTGGAGGTCGCCAAGCGCCTGGCCGGGCGGGGCGTCGAGGTCGACGTCTTCACCCGTGCCACCGCCCGTGACGCCCCTCCGGTGGCGGAGCTGGTCCCCGGAGTGCGCGTGTTGCACGTGGTCGCGGGCGCCGCCGCCGAGCTGGACAAGGCGGAGTTACCCGGGACGGTCGGCCGGTTCACCGAAGAGATCCTGAGCCCCCGGGCCGAGGGCGGCGGCCTCGCGTACGACCTGATCCACGCGCACCACTGGCTGTCCGGCCAGGTCGGCATCGCGGCCCGCCGGCAGTGGGCGGCGCCGCTCGTCCAGACCATGCACTCGCTGGGGAAGACCAAGAACGCCGCGCTCGCGAGCGGCGACGAGCGCGAGCCCGCGAGCCGCATCACCGGGGAGACCGAGGTCGTGGCCGCCGCCGACCGGCTCGTCGCGAACACCGTGCAGGAGGCGGACCACCTGGTCACGCTCTACGGAGCCGACCCGGCCCGCGTGCGGACGATCAACCCGGGGGTCGACCTGTCGCTTTTCCGGCCGGGCTCGCCCGCCGAGGCGCGGCGCAGGCTGGGCCTTCCGGCCGACGCCGTGCTCCTGCTCTTCGCCGGGCGCGTGCAGCCGCTCAAGGGCCCGGACGTGCTGCTGCGCGCCACCGCCCGCATGCTGAAGGACGATCCGGGGCTGGCAGGGCGCCTCGTCGCGGCGGTCGTGGGCGGGCCGAGCGGGACCGGGCGGGCGAACCCGTCGCACCTCGCCGAAGTGGCCGCCGCCCTCGGCATCACCGCCCACGTGCGGCTGGAGCCGCCGTGCCCCCAGCCCGTGCTGGCCGACTGGTACCGGGCGGCCACGGCGGTCGTCGTCCCCTCCCACGCCGAGACGTTCGGGCTCGTCGCGCTGGAGGCCCAGGCGTGCGGCGTCCCCGTGGTGGCCGCCGCCGCGGGCGGGCTGCGCACGGCCGTACGGGACGGTGTGTCCGGCGTGCTCGTGGACGGGCATGATCCAGCCAGGTACGCGCGCGTGCTGGGCGACCTGGTGGCGGCGCCCCGGCGCCTGCGGGCGCTCGGGCAGGGGGCGATCGCGCACGCGTCGCGGTTCGGCTGGGACGACGCCGTGGACCGGCTGCTCGGCGTGTACGCGGAGGCGATGGGCGACTTCCCCTCGGCCGGCGGCCTTCCGCCGAACCTCGGCCGCGTCACGGCCACCACCTGAGGGCGGGCGGCCCGGCCGGCGCCTCAGTCCGGGGGGCCGAGGAGGCGGGTCCGGAGGGTTTCGAGGTCGTCCTTGTGGAGGCCACCGTCGAGGAGGTGGGCCTCCACGTCCAGTTCGGCCAGGGTCGTCAGGATGATCTCGCGGGCCGAGGTGTTCTCCTTCAGGAGCCTGCGCCTGATCATCGGCGCCTCGTCCTCCTCGCCCAGCTTGGCGTACAGGGGCCCGAGGCGCTCGGTGGTCAGCTCGTAGTCGGAGGCGATGTCGGCGGGCGCGACGCCCGCGAGGGCGAGCAGCAGCAGGGCCACGATGCCCGTGCGGTCGCGGCCGGCGACGCAGTGGAACAGGACGCCGCCGGGCGGCGCCTGGGCGATCGCGGTGATGGCGGCGGCGCACCTGCCGGGCTTGTGCTCCAGGAAGGTGCGGTAGTAGAGCGGGGTGCCGTAGAGGTGCCGCCGCCGCTCCCAGAACTCGGTATCGCCGTCGTCGTCCAGCGGGGCGCGGAGCACCCTGATCCAGGGCGGGCGGTACCCGTTCCAGGCCCGCACCTCGCGGTCGTTGCGCAGGTCGACCAGCGTGCGGATGCCGTACGCGCGCAGCGCCGACCATCCCTCGGCGGTCAGGCGGTCGGGCGTGTCCGAGCGGACGACGGCGCCCGCGCGGGTCGTGCGGCCGTCCCCGGTGGCCAGGCCGCCGAGGTCCCTGACGTTGTAGCAGCCGTCGAAGTCGAGGTGGCGGTCGTGGATCATCGGGCCACCCGGTCGCGGCCGAGCACGGGCATGTCCCCCGGATAGCCGTAGGCCGCCCACACCATGAGATCTTCGATGTGCCTCAGCATGCTCTCAGCCGCCTCGCCCCAGTGGGTCTCGTCGCTCCATTGCAGGCTGAGCACGGCCCCCTCACTGCGGTGCAGGACCGTCAGCATGTACTTCGCGCCCAGCAGCCTCGGCGGCGCGAACGTGACCTCCCCGTCATCATAGGACCGGCCCGTCCTGGCCGACCACGCGGTGCTGAACCGCCCGGCGACCGACTCGTCCATGTAGCTGAACCTCGGGTACGCCACGGCCGTCTTGTAGAGGCCCCGGAGGATGTCCTCGCACATCCGCTCGGTGGCGTAGGGATCGGCGTTGGCGAACCGGTGCCCGCCAAGCTGCTGGGCGGCGCACTCCGCGAGGGCTCCGGCGTAGGTGTCGCGGGTGACCTCGGGGATGATCACGGGCAGCGTCATCGTGGCCTTGCGCACCGAGCCCGCGGCGGCGGGGGACATCCTGTTCGCCGAGATCGCGAACAGCCCGGCCAGCGGCGAGCGCTCCACCGCGCAGACCGCGGCGCCGAAGGCGAGCAGGAACGCCGAGGAGGCCGAGATGCCGGTCGTGCGGGCGAGCGTCACGGCCGCCTCCCCCGCGCGGCGGGAGATCAGCCAGCAGGAGCGGAAGCCCCCGTACTCGGTGAGCGGCACGGGCGGGGCGGGCGGAGGGGTGCGCGGCGCGTACCCGTCGAGCCCCTCCCTGATCCGTACGAGCCGGCGCTCCCAGTGGCGCATGGCCCTGCGCTGGTAGGCCTGCCCGGCGGGCGTGACCTCGGCCTCGGCGGCGTCGATGGGCTGCTCGGCCGGGGCGCCCGCGGCGAAGGGCTCGCGCCCGGCCGCGCGCGACCTGATCGCCCGGGACAGGTCCCGGCACAGGACGTTCATCGCCCACGGGTCGATGGCGACGTGGTCGACCACCAGGTCGACGCGCCGGACGGCCGTTCCCCGCTGAAACAGCACCACCCTGATGGGCCATTCCGCGCCGATCCTGAAGCACGTGCGCCGCCAGGGGGTGTCGAACCTGGGCCCCTCGGGGTCCTGGTCGGTCACCTCGATGATCTGGTCCAGCAGCGCGTCGACCGGGGTGACGTGCTGGCGGGCCGCGTCGCCGTTCCCGCGCTCGATGATCGTGCGCAGGCCCTCGTGCCGCTGGATGACGTCGCGTACGGCGGCCACGACCACCTCGCGGGGCATGTCGCGCCCGGGTATCGCGGCGCAGATGTTGTCCTCGAACGAGGTGGGCGAGTCGGTGGGGATCCACTGGACCCACTCGTGCTGCGCCCAGGTGAGCCTGCCGCTGCGCAGGACCTGCGCGGGCGGCGTCCATCCGGATTCGGCCATCACAAACCCCCGTAACGCCGCCGCCTCTTCGGCAATGTCTACTTCTTGCGTCACTCTCTCATAATCTGTCAGTCTTTTGTCGTGATACCGATAGCTCGCCCGACGGGGAAGCTCGTGGCGATCGAGGGTTACCTATGACAACGCCGTTAGCAGGGACAGCACGGGCGGCACGGACGACGACGCGGCTGCTCGCGACACGGGCCGGGGAAGATCCGGACCGGGCGGCCATGGTCGTGGACGGCGTCGGCACGCTGACGTTCGGCGCGTGGGAGGCACGGTCGGACGCCGTGGCCCGTGGCCTGCTCGAACGCGGCCTGACCGCCGGGGACCGCGTCGGCCTGCTGTTCGGCGGCCGGGGGTGGATCGACTTCGCCGTCGCCTACTGCGCCGTGCACAAGGCCGGCGGCGTCGCCGTGCCGCTGTCCGACCGGTTTCCCCCGGCGGAGCTGGCCTTCATGCTGTCCGACTGCGCCGCCTCCGGCGTGATCCACGAGCGTGGCGTCCGGCCACCGCCCGGCGGCCCACGGGCCTGGACGGTCGATGACCTCGAGAACGGGCCGGGCGGGCCGGTGGGCGTGGAGGTCTCCGAGGGGAGCCTCGCCCAGATCCTCTACACCTCGGGGACCACGGGCAGGCCGAAGGGCGTGGCCGCCACCCACGGCAACCTCACCTTCGGTTGCGCGTTCAGCGGGCGGCGGCGCCCGCTCGCGCACTCCCGGCACTTCCTCCACGCGTTCCCCGTCGGGACCAACGCCGCCCAGACCATGCTCGTCAACGCCCTGGACGCCAAGGCCTCAGCGCTGACACTGCCGCTGTTCACGCCCGCGCGGTTCGGGAAGCTCATCGAGTCGCAGCGGGTCGGCACCGTCTTCGCCGTCCCCACGATGGCCGGCGAGCTGCTCAAGGCGAGGATCCACGAGCGGTACGACCTGTCGAGCGTGCGGCTGTTCGGGTCCACCGCCGCCGCGCTGCCGCCTCCGGTCGCGGTCGCGCTGGGCGAGGTGTTCACCAACGCGATGATCGTCAACTACTACACCTCCACCGAGGCGGCGCCCGCGCAGCTGACCATGATCTTCGATCCGGCGCGGCCCACCTCCGTCGGGCGTCCCGCCTCACCGGGGGACATCCGCATCGCGGGTGAGGGCGGCGAACCCGTCCCCGCCGGGGAGACGGGCGAGGTGTGGCTCCGCTCCCCCACCGCGCCGCGCGCGTACTACGGGGACCGCCCGGCGGGGGCCGCGGTGTTCCGGGGGAACTGGATCCGCATGGGGGACGTCGGCCACCTGGACGGCGAGGGCTACCTCCACCTGGTCGACCGCGACCAGGACATCATCAAGTCCGGCGCTTTCAAGATCTCCACCATGAAGATCGAGGCGGCGCTCCACGAGCACCCCGAGGTCAGCGACGCCGCGGTCTTCGGGGTCCCGCACGCCGACCTCGGCACGCAGGTGGTGGCGGCGATCGTCTCCTCCGCCTCGCTCTCCCTCCGCGAGGTGCGCGCCTTCCTCGCTCCCCGGCTCGCCGAGCACGAACTGCCCAGGCGGGTCCTGATCCTCGGCTCGCTGCCGAAGAACGCCGGCGGCAAGGTGGTCAAACGGGAGCTGCGCGAACGGGTCCTGTCCTCCGCCGGCTCCTAGCGGCCCTCCACGACCCGGGACCCGGGGTCCCGGGACCCGGCCCGAGCCGTACCGAGGTCGCGATCACGGTCCCGGGTCGCGGTCACGAGGCACGGTCACGCTCAGAAAAGAGAACTGATGCAGGCTTCATTCGCCCAGCACGGTGTCTGGGTCGCCGAGCGGACGGGCGTCCCCGGTCCCGCGTACCACCTGCCCCTCGCCATCCACTTCGAGGGCGCGCTCGACACCACGGCGCTGCTGTCCGCCTGTTCGGCCCTGGTCGCCCGCCACGAGACGTTGCGCGCCCGCGTGCGGGAGGAGGACGGGGTCCTGTTCCTACGCCCCTCCCCCACCCCACCGCCGATCACCCACCACGACCTCTCAGCCGGGACTCCGGACTCCGGCGGCAGGCAAGCGGCCCCTCTCGGCGAACCCGTCCGGGGCGCGGCCTCACTGGACGAACCCGTTCAGCCGGCGGCGTCTCTGGACGAGCTCGTCCGGCGGGAGGTCTCTCGGGAGTTCGAGCCGGAACGGGGACCGCTGGCCAGGTTCACGCTCTTCACCCTGGCCCCCGAGCGGCACGTGCTTCTGTTCGTGGCCCACCACCTGGTCTTCGACGGCGGCTCCAAGGACGTACTCGTCCACGACCTCGCCGCCCTGTACGGCGCGCACGCCCAGGTTCCGTCGCGGCTCTGCGGCTCGTACGGTGCGCATGCCGAGGTCGAGAGGGCGCGGGTCGAGGCCGACCGGGAGGGGGCGCGGGACTTCTGGACGCCCAGGTGGCGGGACGAGGGCGAGGTCGTGCTGCCCGGCTCGCGGGGGCCGGGCCTGCCGACGGGCGAGGGCGGGCACGCCGGGTTCGCGCTCGACGGCACGGTGTGGACCCGGCTGGTGAAGACGGCCGAGGAGCTGGGCGTCACCCGGTTCGAGTTCGTCGTCGCGGCCCTGCGGGCGCTCCTGCACCGCTACGGCAACCACGACCTCATGCTCGCGCTCGATCTCGGCACGCGCGGGGAGGCGACCCGCGACCACATCGGGCTGTACGTCAACGAGCTGCCACTGTCCGCGCGGCCCGCCCCCGACACCACCTTCCGCGCGTTCGCCACCGACGTCCGTACGGAGCTGCGCGAGCTGTACCGCTTCCGGCACGTGCCCCTCACCCGGGCCGTCGGCGGCCTGACGGCACGCGGGGCGCTCACGCCGGTCTCGGTGAGCTACCGGAAGCGGGCCGAGGAGCCGGTGTTCGCAGGGGTGGCCACCGTCGTGGACTGGATGATGTTCCCCGGCGCGGTCAGGAACACGCTGAACGCCCAGTTCGTCGAGAACTCCGACGGCCTGTCGGCCGACCTGCGGTACGACGCGGGCGCCATCGGGGCCGATGACGCGCGGCGCCTGGCCGGCCACTTCGTCGCGCTGCTCACGGCGGCGGCCGAGGAGCCGGACACCCGCGTACGTGACCTGCCGGTCCTCTCCCCCGAGGAACGTGAGCTGGTGTCCTCCGGCTGGAACGCCACCCGCGTGGCGTACCCGCAGGACGCGACCGTGGTCGCGATGTTCGCCGAGCGCGTGCGCGCGACCCCGGACGCGGAGGCCGTGGTCCATGACGACCGGCGGCTGACCTACGCCGAGCTCGACGCGGTCTCCAGCGGGCTGGCCCGGCGGCTCCGGCGCGAAGGAGTGGGGCCGGGGACACTCGTGGCCCTGCACGTGGGACGCTCGTGGACGATGATCGCCGGGATGCTGGCCGTGATGAAGGCGGGCGCCGCCTACCTCCCGCTCGACCCCGGCTACCCGCCCGATCGCCTGTCCTTCATCCTGACGGACGCGGCCGTCAGGACCATCCTCACCGACGACGACACCACCACCCCGGCCGACCTGCGGCAGATCCGCATCAGCTCGGACGTGGCCGGTCTAGCGGAGGACGACGGGTCCGGCGCCGTCACGGGCTCGCTGGATCCCGCCGACGTCGCCTACGTCATCTACACCTCCGGGTCCACCGGACGGCCCAAGGGCGTCGCGGTCCCGCACTCCGCGCTGGCGAACCTGCTGCTCGGCATGCGCGACCTGCTGGGTGCCGCTCCCGGGGACGCGTGGCTCGCCCTCACCTCCCTCTCGTTCGACATCTCCGCGCTGGAACTGCTGCTCCCCCTGGTGACGGGCGGCCGGGTGGTCGTCGCCGGCGAGGACGCGGCGCGGGGCCCGGGTGCCGTGGAGCTCATCAGGTCCGAGCGGGTGTCCCACGTCCAGGCGACGCCCTCCGGGTGGCGGATGCTCCTCGCCGCCGGCTTCGACGGTCCTGACGTGGTCGCGCTCGCCGGGGGCGAGGGGCTGCCCCTGCCCCTCGCACGCGAGCTGCGCGGCCGGGTGAAGCGCCTGCTGAACGTGTACGGGCCGACCGAGACGACGATCTGGTCCACCGCCTGGGACGTGCCGGCCGAGCCCGAGGCGGTGTCCATCGGGCGGCCGATCGCCAACACGGCCGTGTACGTGCTCGACGACCACGACGACCTCGCCCCCATCGGCGTGCCCGGCGAGCTGGTGATCGCCGGGGCGGGAGTGGCCCAGGGCTACCTCGGCCGCCCCGGCCTGACGCGCGAGCGGTTCGTCCCCGGCCCGTTCGGCGGCGGCCGCGTGTACCGTACGGGCGACCGGGCGCGGTGGCGCGCGGACGGCACCCTGGAATACCTCGGGCGCACCGACAACCAGGTGAAGCTGCGCGGGCACCGCATCGAACCGGGCGAGATAGAGGCCCGCCTCCTGGAGCACCCGCTGATCGGCCAGGCGGCGGTGATCGTCCGCGACCCGGAGAACGAAGACGCCACCCTGGCCGCCTACCTCGTCCTCCGACACGCCGAGCCGGCCACAGATGCCTCGGCCGGGGACGGTTCGGGTATCGACGTCGGCGGACTTCGGGCGTTCCTTGGTCGCGGGCTGCCGAGGTACATGATCCCTGACCATTTCACCGTGCTCGACGCGTTACCCCGCACGCCGAACGGCAAGCTCGACAGGTCCGCGCTGCCCGACCCCGCACCGCGAGGCGACGGCGCCCCCGTCACGCCGGGCGGGGAGACGGTCCTGTCGGGCCAGGCCGCGCAGATACGGGCGATCTGCCAGGAAGTGCTGCGCATCGACGGCATCGAGCCGGACGACGATCTGTTCGACCTCGGGGCACACTCCCTGACCATCACGCAGATCGCCTCCCGCGTCAGGCAACGTCTCGGACTGGAGGTGCCTCTCAGCCTGTTCTTCGACGCCCCGACCTTCGGCGACCTGCTCACGGAGATCGCGAACATCCCGGCCACGCGCGCCGCGCCGGTGCCGTCCCTCGGGGAGGTGCGCTGATCATGGGGACTCTCGCGCACGGGGAGATCATCGCCCGCCCGGTCGGCCTCGGCGACCCGCCCCTGTCGTACGGCCAGGAGCGCATGTGGTTCCTCAGCCGCCTTGAGGGGAGCGGCGGAGCCGCCTACAACGTGTTCCTCGCCCACCGGCTTCGCGGCCCCCTCGACGCCGGGGCCTTGGAACGGGCGATCGCGGAGATCGTCGCGCGGCACGAGGTGCTGCGCACCCGCTACCCGGCCAAGGACGGCGACCCCGTCCAGGTCATCGACCCACCCCCCTCTCCCGCGGATGCCGGTGTCAGGGGGGACCGGCTGGAGGTGGTGGATCTGGCTGAGGTGCCGGTGGATGGGCGGGAGGCCCGGGCCAAGGCGGTGGCCGCCGAGCGGGTGGCCCGGCGGTTCGACCTCGTGGGTGAGCATCCCTTCCGGGCGAGCCTGCTCCGGCTGTCCGAGCGCGAGCACGTGCTGTGCGTCGTGTTCCACCACATCGCCGTGGACGGCTGGTCGAGCCAGATCTTCTTCCGCGAGCTGGCCGCCCTGTACGGGACGTACGTGAACGCCGGCACACCAGACCTGCCCCCGCCGCCGCTCCAGTACGCCGACTTCGCGCTCTGGCAGCGCGAGCGGCTAGGCGAGGTGATGGACGAGCAGCTCGGCTACTGGCGAGAGCGGCTCGACGGTGCCCCAACGCTCGACCTGCCCACGGACCGGCCTCGCCCGCCGGTCACCACCTCCAGCGGCGGCAGCGTCAACCGCCTCCTGCCCGCCTCGCTGAGCAAGAAGATCGACGAGCTGGCCCGGCGCACCCGCGGCACCCGGTTCATGACGCTCATGGCCGCCTACCAGGCGCTGCTGGCCCGCTACTCGGGACAGGAGGACATCTGCGTCGGCACCCCCGTCGCGGGCCGTGGTACACCCGAGCTGGAGCCGCTGATCGGGCTCTTCATCAACACGCTCGTGTTCCGGGTGGACCTCTCGGGCGACCCGACCTTCCGCGAGCTGCTCACCCGCGTCCGTACCAGCGCCCTTGAGGCGTACTCCAATGACGCCCTGCCCTTCGACCGGCTCGTGAGCGAGCTGAACCTCCCGAGGGATCTGAGCCGGACCCCGCTGTTCCAGGCGCAGCTCATCCTCTACAACTACGCCGAGAGCCTCCCGCCCCTACCGGGCCTGACCACCGAGCCGTTCGACCCCGGCGTGCGGCTCGCGACCTTCGACCTGTCGGCGGAGTTCCGCCAGGACGAGGACGGGCTCAGGCTCTCCCTGGTCTACAACGCCGACCTGTTCGACCGCGAGACGGTGGAACGCATGGCCGGGCACTTCGAGGCCCTGCTGCGCGAGGCCACCGAGGACCCCGGCCGCCGCCTGTCCGACCTCGACCTCCTGGACGTGGTCGAACGCGAGCGGCTCCTGCTCCAGTGGAACGACACCGCCGCCCCTCGTCCGGACGTCACGCTCCCCGAGCTGGTCGCGGGCCGTCCCGGCGCGACGGCCGTGACCTTCGAGGGGCGCACCCTGACGTACGCCGAGCTGGAGGCCTCGGCCAACCGGCTGGCCCACCGGCTCCGGCGCGAGGGGGTACGGCCCGGCGTGCTCGTCGCGCTGTGCGCCAACCGCTCGCCGGAGACGCTGGTGGCACTGCTGGCCGTGATGAAGGCCGGAGGCGCGTACCTGCCCCTGGACCCGGAGTACCCCCGCGACCGGCTCGCGTTCGTCCTCGCCGACTCGGGCGCCGAGCTGCTGCTGACCGAGGAACGCCTGCGCGACCGGCTCCCCGAGTGCGACGTCCCGGCCCTGCTGATCGAGGATCCGGCGGCCTTCGCCGCGGAGCCCGCCTCCGCACCCGAGCCGACGGCGACCCCGGCCGACCTGGCCTACGTGATCTACACCTCCGGCTCGACCGGGCGTCCCAAGGGCGTCGCGATCGAGCACCGGGCCCTGGTCAACCTGCTGCTGTCGATGAAGGAGCTGCTCGGCTCGGGCCCCGGCCACCTCTGGCTGGCCCTCACGTCCCTGTCGTTCGACATCTCGGGGCTCGAACTCTTCCTGCCCCTGGTCAGCGGGGGGCACGTGCTGATCGCGGGGACGCGGGAGGCGGCCGACCCGCTCGCGCTGGCCAGGCTCGCGTCCGCGTACGCCGTGACCCACGTGCAGGCGACGCCGTCGGGGTGGCAGGCGATGCTCGACGCGGGGTTCGACCGCCCGTCGGTCACCGCCCTCGTCGGCGGGGAGGCGCTCCCGCCCGTGCTGGCCCGTGCGCTGCGGGGACGGGTGCGCGACCTGTGGAACGTGTACGGCCCCACGGAGACCACCATCTGGTCGACCTGCGAACGGGTCCCCGTGGAACCGGACACGGTGACGATCGGCGGTCCCCTGGCCAACACCCAGGTGTACGTGCTGGACGAACGGCTCAGGCCGGTACCGGCAGGCGTGCCAGGGGAGCTGTTCATCGCGGGCGCGGGAGTCGCGCGCGGCTACCTGCGCCGCCCGGCGCTCACCGCGGAGCGGTTCATTCCCGACCCGTTCGGCCCCTCCGGATCGAGGCTCTACCGGACCGGCGACCGGGTGCGGTGGCTGGCCGACGGCCGCATCTCGTTCCTCGGTCGCGCCGACGGCCAGGTGAAGCTTCGCGGGCACCGTGTCGAGCTGGGCGAGGTCGAGGCGGTGCTGGCGACCTGCCCGGGCGTGCGGCGCGCGGTCGCCGCCATCCACGCGGACACCCTGGTCGCGTACATCGTGACCGATGCGGCGGGTGACACTGCGAGCGACACGGGCGACACCCCGGGCTACGCGAGCGACGCTGTGGGCTACGCGGCGGGCGACACCCCGGGCTACGCGGCGGGGGTGCGCGCGCACGTGGCTCGCTCGTTGCCCGCCGTCATGGTGCCCGCCGTGGTGGTCTCCCTTCCGGCCCTGCCCATGACCCCGAACGGCAAGATCGACAGGAACGCCCTGCCCGCGCCCGACCGGCGGCCCACGGGACTCGGCAGACCGCCGCGCACACCGCTGGAGCACCGGGTGGCCGAGGTGTTCGGCGAGGTGCTGAAGGCCGGCCCCCTCGGAGTGGACGACGACTTCTTCCTGCTGGGCGGCCATTCCTTGCTCGCCGTCAAGGTGACCGCGCGGATGACGGCCGCGCTCGGCGTGCAGATCCCGCTGCGTGACCTGTTCGCCCATCCGACGGTGTCCGGCTACGCGTCGGCCGTACAGGATCGGTCGGCGGCCG
Source organism: Sphaerisporangium viridialbum (assembly GCF_049674955.1). Lineage (GTDB taxonomy): Bacteria > Actinomycetota > Actinomycetes > Streptosporangiales > Streptosporangiaceae > Sphaerisporangium > Sphaerisporangium viridialbum. Next base: position 7,350,317 of record NZ_CP187232.1, read on the forward strand.
GCGGAGCGCTTCCCCGGCGGCGTCCCGACGACGGCACGCCGCCGCCGCTCTCCCCGGCTCAGGAACGGCTGTGGTTCCTGCACCGCCTCGACCCGGGCGACGCCGCGTACAACATGTACCTGGTGTGGCGGCTGCGGGGCGCGCTCGACGCCGAGGCGATGACCGGCGCGCTCCGCGACCTCGCCGAACGGCACGACACCCTCCGCACCCGCTATCCCGAGAGGGACGGCGGCCCGGTCGCCGTCGTCGAACCCGCCGGAGGCCCGGCCGTCGAGCACATCATCCTCGGCGGGAGCACCCACGGCGGAAACGACGGGAACGTGTACTGCGGGAGCGTGCACGACGGGAAGAAGCCCGACGGGAGGGTGCACGACAGGAGGGTGCACGACGGGAACATCCTCGGCGGGAGCGAGGAGGAGGCCGGGCGGATCGTCGCGGAGCGGACCAACGCCCCCTTCGACCTGACGGCCGCCGCTCCGCTCCGCGTCACCCTCATCCGTCTCGCGGACGACGACCACGTGCTGTGCGTCGTGCTGCACCACATCGCCGGGGACGGCTGGTCGCTCACGATCCTCGGCGACGACCTCGCCCGGCTGTACAGCGCCCGTACCCAAGGGACGGACGCCGCGTTGCCCGAGCTGCCGCTGCGGTACGGCGACGTCGCGCACTGGCGGCGCGGGCGCGACGACGGGACGGCGCTCGCCTACTGGCGCGAGCGGCTCGCAGGACCGCCCGTACTGGAGCTGCCGACCGACCATCCCAGGCCAGAGGTATCGGGGCATCAGGGCGGGTTCCACGCGTTCGCGCTGCCCGCCAAGCTGGCGGACGGGCTGGAGCGCACCGCCCGCGAGCGCGGCGCGACGCTGTTCATGGTGCTGCTCGCCGCCTACCAGGTGCTGCTCTCCCGCCACAGCGGGCAGACCGACATCCTGGTCGGCTCACCCTCGGCGGGGCGGGACCACGTCGAGTTCGAGGGGCTGGTCGGCTACTTCGCCGACACCCTGGTCCTGCGAGGGGACCTGTCCGGCGACACCTCCTTCACGAGCCTGCTGGACCGCACGCGCGCGACCGTCCTGGCCGCGCTGGCACACCAGGACGTGCCGTTCGAGAAGCTGCTGACCGAGCTGGACGTGCCGCGGGACCTCAGCCGCACTCCCCTCTTCCAGACCATGGCCATCCTGCACAGCCAGGACGAGGGTGCGGCGCGGACCGCTCTTGGCGACCTGGACCTGGAGTGGTTCGACGCAGGCTATCGGCAGGTCAAGTTCGACCTCATGCTGGAGGCGTGGCGCAGGCCCGAAGGGCTCTCGCTGGTCCTCGGGTACGACGCTGAGCTGTTCGACGAGTCGGCCATCGCGGGCCTGGCCGCCAGGTTCGCCCTCCTGTGCCGCGCGATCGTCTCGGACCCCGGCCGCGCGATCTCGGCGCTGCCCATGCTCACGCCCGGCGACGAGACCCGGCTGCGCGCCCTCGAAGAGGTCACCGTCTCCGGCGAGCCGCGGCCAGACGGAGCCCCGCAGGACGGCACCGGGACCTCCGGCGTCCTTGTCCCCGGAATGATCGAGGCGGTGACGGTCTCCCTGCCGGGCGCGACGGCGGTGAGCTGCGGCGGCGAGACGCTGACGTACGCCGATCTGGACCGCAGGGTCGCCTCACTCGCGCACCGGCTCCGCGAGCGCGGGGTGGGCAGGGAGAGCGTCGTCGGGGTGCACGTCGACCGCTCGGCCGACGCCGTGGTGGCGTTGCTGGCCGTGTGGCGAGCGAGGGGCGCGTACCTGCCTCTCGACCCCGAACTGCCCGCCGAGCGCATCGGCCTGCTCATCGCCGACAGCGACGCGGCCGTGGTGGTGACCCGGACGCACCTGGCCCACCTGCTGCCCTCCAACACCCCGCTGCTGGTCATCGAGGAAACCCACAACTCCCACACCCAGCACCCCAACGCGGCCACCAAAACGGACTCAACCGCATCCGAAGCGCACCCCGAACCGGACTGCACCGCCGTATCGGGCGAGCGGGAGGGCGGCGACGCCGCGTACGTGATCTACACCTCCGGCTCGACCGGAGCGCCCAAGGGCGTGGTGGTCGAACACCGGGCGCTGGGCGCCCGGGTGGAATGGATGAAGCGGGCGTACGCGCTCGGCCCCGGGGACCGGGTGGTCCAGTTCGCGTCGCTCAGCTTCGACACGCACGCCGAGGAGATCTACCCGGCGCTCGCCGCGGGGGCGACCGTGGAGCTGCTGCCCGGCGGCGCCCTCACGCTGCCCGAGCTTCTCGCCGGGCCCCGGGGCCGGGAGGTCACGGTGCTGGACCTGCCGACCGCGTACTGGCACCAGCTCGTGGACCAGCTCGACCGGGTGGCGTGGCCCGACGCGCTGCGCCTGGTCATCCTCGGCGGCGAGCAGGCCCACGCCGCCGCCGTGGCCCGCTGGCGCGAGCGGTTCGGCGACCGGGTGCGCCTGGTGAACACCTACGGGCCGACGGAGGCCACGATCATCGCGACCGCCACCGACCTCGGGGCCGCCGACACGACAGGACGCCCGCCCATAGGACGGCCGATCGGCGCGACCCGGGCGGTGGTGCTCGACGGGCACGGGCGGCGGGTGCCCCCCGGCGCGCCGGGTGAGCTGCACCTGGGCGGCGCCGGGCTGGCACGCGGCTACCTCGGGCGCCCGGAGCTCACCGCCGAGCGCTTCGTCACCCGGCCCGGCGAGGGGAGGCTGTACCGGACCGGCGACCTGGTGCGGTGGTGCGCGGACGGGCGGCTGGAGTTCCTCGGCCGCCTGGACGACCAGATGAAGATACGCGGGTTCCGCATCGAGCCGGCCGAGATCGAGGGACGCCTCCTCGCCCATCCTGGCGTACGGCAGGCCGCCGTGGTCGCCCGCGACGGAACGCTGGTGGCGTACGTGGCCGGCCCGTTGGACCCGGTGGTGCTGCGGCGGGAGCTTGCCGCTTCCTTGCCGTCGTACATGGTGCCCGAGGTTTGGGTGGTGCTCGACGCGCTGCCGCTCACGCCCGGCGGAAAGGTCGACCGCAGGGCGCTGCCGCCGCCAGACCCCGGCGACGGCAGCCCGTTCACGGCGCCTCGCACCGATGCCGAGGCGCTGGTGGCCGAGATCTGGCAGGAGGTGCTGGGGGCGGGCGAGGTCGGCGCGTTCGACGACTTCTTCGCGCTCGGCGGCCACTCGCTGCTGGCCGTCCAGGTGGGGTCCCGGCTCCGCGCCACCACCGGCGTGGAGGTCCCCATCCGCGCGCTGTTCACCCACCGCACCGTGGCCGACCTGGCGGCGGAGGTGGAGCGGGTCCTGACGGAGGAGCTGGCCGAGCTCAGCGACGAGGAGGCGGCCCGGCTGCTGGAGGGTGAGGCCCCGTGAGCGCGCTTTCGCCGTCGAAGCAGGCGCTGCTCGCCCAGCGCCTGCGCCGGCGCGCCACCGTGGACGAGCCCGCCGCCCCGTCGATCCCCGTGCGGGCGCCCGGCACCGAGAACGTCCCCCTCTCGTTCGGCCAGGAACGGATCTGGTTCCTCGACCAGCTCGACCCCGGTGACACGGCGTTCGCCATGTCCCTGGCCCAGCGGTGGCGCGGCCCGCTGGACGTCCCCGCGCTGCGGCGGGCGTTCGACGAGATCGTGGCCAGGCACGAGACGCTGCGCACGCGGTTCCCCGACGTGGACGGGAGCCCCGTCCAGGTCGTCGACCCTCCGTCACCGCTGCCCGTCGAGTGCCTGGAGGTGACGGAGGACGAGGCGGCGCGGGTGGTCGCGGGCCTGGTCTCCACGCCCTTCGACCTCTCCACGGGCCCGCTGCTGCGGGTCACTCTGCTGCGCCTCGGCGACGACGACCACGTGCTGAGCCTGGTGTGCCACCACATCGTGGCGGACGGCCTGTCGGTCAACCTGCTCCTCGGCGAGCTGGCGGCCCTCTACGACGCCTTCCTGTCCGGCGAGCGCTCGCCGCTCACGCCGTTGCCCGTCCAGTACGCGGACTACGCGATCTGGCAGCGCGAGCGGCTCGCGGGAGAGGCGGCCGAACGCTCGCTCGCTTACTGGCGGAGACAGCTGGACGACGCCCCGGCCCTGGAGCTGCCGGCGGACCGGCCCCGGCCCGCCGTGCACACCTCGGACGGCGACAACGTGACGCTCAGGGTCGACGCCGCCACGGCCGCCGGACTGGAACGCCTCGCCTCCGACGAGAGGTACACGCTGTTCATGACGCTGCTGGCGGCCTACCAGACGCTGCTCATGCGCCACGCGGGGCAGCGGGACATCTGCGTCGGCTCGCCCATCGGCGGGCGCGGGCGGCTGGAGCTCGAACCTCTCATCGGGTACTTCCTGGACACCCTGGTCCTGCGGGGCGACCTGTCGGGCGATCCGTCCTTCCGGGAGCTGCTGGACCGTACGCGGTCCACCGTGCTGGACGCGTTCACCCACCAGGAGATCCCGTTCGAGCGGCTGATGACCGACCTGCGGGTGGAGCGCGATCTCAGCCGCTCCGCGCTGTTCCAGACGATGATCGTCGTGCACACCCAGAACGACCTCGGCCAGGCGGCGCCGATGCGGGGCATCGCCGTCGAGGGCTTCGACAGCGGTTACAGCGCGGCCAAGTTCGACGTGACCCTCGAAGCGTGGCGCGACGGGGACGGCCTGACCCTCGGGTTCGGGTACCGGACCGACCTGTTCGACCGGGCGACGATCGGCGCGCTGGCCGACCGGTTCGTCCGCCTGCTGCGGGCGGTCGTCGCGGACCCGGGCGTGCGGCTGTCCGCGATCGACCTGCTCGGCGCGGAGGAGCGGGAACGGATCACCGGCTGGAGCCTCGGCCCCGCGCGCCCGTCCCCCGCCCCCACCGTCCCCGAGCTGATCGCCGCCGCCACCACGGCGTCCCCCCACGCCATGGCACTGGCCGCCTCTGACGACCACACCCCCGTGGGGGCGTCAGGGGTTCGGGTGACGTACGCCGAGCTGGACGAGAGGTCCGGCAGGCTGGCGCTGGCGCTGCGCAGGGCGGGGGCCGGGCCCGAGTCGATCGTGGGGGTCTGCCTCGACCGGTCCCCGGAACTGTTCGTGACGCTGCTCGCCGTCTGGAAGGCTGGGGCGGCGTACCTCCCCCTGGACCCCGCCTATCCGGACGACCGGCTGGCGTACATGCTCGCCGACAGCTCGGCCCGGCTGCTGGTCGCCGACCCCGGGGCGGAGAAGCGGTTCCCCGGAATCCGCTACCTCACCCCGGACGGGGAACCGGGGCTCCTCGGCGTCCCGCACCTCACCCCGGACGGGGAACCGGGTCCGGGGTCTGCATGGCCGTGGGCGGAGCCGGGGCCGGCCGGGGTTCAGGGTCCTGATCCCGCGCGCGCCGCGTACGTCATCTACACCTCCGGCTCGACCGGCAGGCCGAAGGGCGTGGTCGTCACGCACGCGGCGCTCGCGGCGCGGGTGGCCTGGATGCGCGAGACGTACGAGCTGAGCCCGGCGGACCGGGTGCTGCAGTTCGCCTCGGTCAGCTTCGACACCCACGCCGAGGAGGTCTACCCCTGCCTGTCGGCCGGCGCCACGCTGACCCTGCTCCCCAGCGGGGGCGAGTTCCTGCCCGACTTCCTCGCCACCCCCGAGGGCAGCGCGCTGACGGTGCTCGACCTGCCCACGCCGTACTGGCACGAGCTGGTCGCCGACATCGACGCGGTCGCGTGGCCGCCGGGGCTGCGGCTGACCATCCTCGGAGCCGACCAGGCGGAGCCCTCGGCGGTCGCGGCATGGCACCGGCGCTTCGGCGGCCGGGTGCGGCTGGTCAACACCTACGGCCCCACCGAGGCGACGATCATCGCCACGGGCGCGGAGCTCCGTGACTCCGGCGAGCGCCCGCCCATCGGCAGGCCCCTGTCGGAGACCTCGGCGTACGTACTGGACGAATGGCGCAACCTGGTCCCGGCCGGGGTGCCGGGCGAGCTGTACATCGGGGGTGCGGGGCTGGCCCGCGGCTACCTGAACCGCCCCGAGCTCACCGCCGAGCGTTTCGTCACCGCCCCGGACGGCCTCCCCGTCGCGGCGGGGGCGGGCGACGACCCACCGTACGGCCTGCCCGTCGCGGCGGAGGCGTCCCCGGGCGACCGGCGGCTCTATCGGACGGGTGATCGGGCGCGCTGGCGGCCGGACGGGCAGCTGGAGTTCCTCGGCCGCCTCGACGGCCAGGTCAAGCTCCGGGGGTACCGCATCGAACTGGGCGAGGTGGAGGCCCGGCTGCTCGAACACCCTGGGATCGCACGTGCCGCCGTGGTCGTCGACCGGGAAGCCCTCGTCGCGTACGTCGTCGGGGACGCGGAGCCACGCGAGGTCCGCGACCGGCTCGCCTCCGTGCTGCCGGCGTACATGGTCCCGAAGGCGGTGGTGACCCTCGACCGGCTGCCGCTGACGCCCAACGGCAAGCTCGACCGGCGCGCGCTGCCCTCCCCCGAGGTGACGCGGGACGAGGCGGCGGCCCTGCCGGGCACCCCGGCGGAGGTGGCGATCGCGGCGATCTGGTCGGAGGTGCTCGGGCTCGAAGGCGTCGGCGCGGAGGAGGACTTCTTCGCACTGGGCGGGCACTCGCTGTCGGCCACCAAGGCCATCGCCAGGATGCGGCGCACGCTAGGCGACGGCGTCTCGCTGATGGACCTGTTCCAGCATCCGACGGTACGGGGACTGGCCGCGCTGGTCGAACGCCCGTCCGAACGCCCGTCCGGCGGGTCCGCCGACGGGTCCGCGCGCCCGCTGCTGCACGAGCTGACCCCGCCGCTGCCGCCGGACGCGGCGACCGTGACGTACGTGTGCGTGCCGTACGGCGGGGGCAGCGCCGTCGTCTACCGGCCGCTCGCCCAGGCCCTGCCCGCCGGGCACCGGCTGCTGTCGATCGCCATCCCCGGCAACGACCTGGGGATTGCCGAGGAGGCGCTACCGTTCGACGAGCTGGCGCGGCGGTGCGCCGAGGAGATCCTGCGGCGGGTGAGCGGCCCGCTCGTCCTGTACGGGCAGAGCAGCGTGGGGTCGGCGCTCACGGTCGAGATCGCCCGCCGCCTGGAGTCCTCGGGGCGGGAGCTGGACGCGGTCTACATCGGCGCCGCCTTCCCGTTCGCCCGGCCGCGCGGCCGGGTGGCGCGGGCGCTGTCGCGGCTGGCACGGGCCGCGGCGATGTCCTCCGACCGGGCCTACGCCAACTGGCTGGCGTCCATGGGCGTGGACCTGAGCGACCTCGAACCCGAGCACGCCGAGCGCATCGTCCGCAACATGCGCCGCGAGGCGGAACGCGCCGAGGAGTACTTCACCGACCTCCTCGACCCCCGCGGCGGCGCCGGCCCGTACACGGGCGGAACCGGCACCGGCGGCACGGCCACAGGCGGCGGTGTGGGTGCGGCCCGGCTGCGGGCGCCGTTGATCACTCTGGCCGGTGACCGCGACCCTGCCACCGAGTTCCACGAGGAGCGCTACCGCGAGTGGCACTTCCTCGCGGACACCTCCGCGCTGGTGGTCATCCACGAGGCCGGGCACTTCTTCCTGAAATATCGGGCGGCAGAGCTCGCCCAGATCATCACCCAGGTCCACCCATCCCTCGACTCCGTCACCTCGTCACCCGGCTCCGTACATCCGCCGGTCAGCCCGGTCGCTTCGGCCGGTGGGGGGCGTCCTGAGGGCGCGACGTGGTGGCTGGCCGGGGTGTCGCGGCGGGGGCCGGGGGCCGGGGGCGCTTCCTCGGGGCCGGAGCCCAGCATGCGGCGCTTCACCGCCGTGGCCGCCGGGCAGCTCGTGTCGATCCTCGGCTCGGCGTTCACCGAGTTCGCGGTGCCGATCTGGATCTACCAGACCACCGGTTCGGTCGCGAACTTCGCACTGTTCGCCGTGCTCGGGCTGGTCCCCGGGCTGCTCGTGGCGCCGTTCGCGGGAGCGATCGTCGACAGGCTGGACCGGCGCCGCGTGATGCTGGCCGGGGACATCGGGGCCGGGGGCAGCCAGCTCGTGCTGGGGACGCTGCTGTGGACGGGCAACCTGCAGATCTGGCACATCTACCTGCCCCTGGTCACGCTGTCGGTCGCGTTGAGCTTCCAGCGTCTCGCGTACGCCTCGGCGATCCCGCAGCTCGTGCCGAAACGGTTCCTCGGCCACGCCAACGGCATCGCCCAGATGGTCAACTCCTCGGCGCAACTGGTGGTGCCCCTGGTCGCCGTCGGCCTCATGGCCGTGATCGGCCTCGGGGGCATCATCGCCCTGGACGTCGTGAGCTACGGGGTCGCGATCGGCACGCTGCTCCTCGTACGGTTCCCGGTCACCATGGCCGCCCGGCGCAGGGAGACACTGCTCGCGGAGATCGCCGGAGGATTCCGGTACTCGTGGGGGAACCGGGGCTTCCGCGCCATGCTGCTCTTCTTCGCCGGGCTGAACGTCTTCCTGTCGCCGCTGTTCCTCATGGTCACGCCGCTGGTGCTGTCGTTCGGTACGCTGAACGACACCGGCCGGGTGGCCTTCTTCTCGGGAATGGCGGGCTTCCTCGGCGGCCTGGTCATGAGCCTGTGGGGAGGCCCGCGCCGCATGCGCATGCGAGGGGTTCTCTACTGCACCCTGGCCCTCGGAGTGTGCGCCGCCGTGACCGGCCTGCGGGCCGATCTCGTGCTGATCGCGGCGGGCGCGTTCGGGATGACCCTCTGGCTGACGCTGCTCAACGGCATCTACGCGACGATCGTCCAGGTCAAGGTGCCCCAGCGCTTCCACGGACGGGTGTTCGCGCTGAACACCGTGATCTCGTGGTCCACCCTGCCGCTGGGGTTCGGCGTGGTGGCTCCCGTCGTGAGCGGGCTGTTCGAGCCGATGCTGGCCAGGGGCGGGGTCCTCGCGCCGACCGTCGGTGCTCTGATCGGCACCGGGCCCGGACGCGGCATCGGCTTCATGTACGTCGTCTTCGCCCTCGGCATCGCCGGCACGGCACTGGTGGCACTCCGCACGCGGTCGCTGGCCGGGTTCGACGAGGAGATCCCCGACGCGACCCCGGACGACCTGGTCGGAGCCGAGGCCATAGGCAGGACGACCACCTGAGGAACGAGGAAAGCCCGATGAACGGCACGAACCCCCGAGACGGCGCGGATATGGAGAAAACGGGCGGTATGAGGGAAGATCACACCATGACGGACATCGTGCTCGAAGGGGGCAACGGCCCCACCACCCCCGGCGCGGGGTCCGGAGACCACGCGCCGGGGTCCGGAGACCATGCACCGGCGTCCGGCCGGGCCGTCGGGCCATCCGATGAAGCCGCGTTGCGGAGATGGCTCGCGGAGGCCCTGTCCGAGGCGTGCGACGGGGAGGTCTCCGCCTCCGAGATCCTGGGCGCCGACTGCTCGTTCGTGGCGCTGGGCGTCGGCTCGCTCTCGATGGTCCGCCTGATCGACGCCATCGAGTCCGGACTCGACGTCGAGATCGAGTTCGAGGGCGACGCCTGGTTCATGGAAGACCTGGACAGCCTGGTCGGCCACCTACGGGGACTCACCCGCGCGGACCTCCCCGCCTGAGCCGGTCGCGGCGGCGGGCCGGTGCCGCGTGCGTGCGAGCGGTTGAGCTCCGGTCAGCCGAAGAGGTCGGACTCGCGGCCGTCGTCGCCGAGGGGACCCGGCTCGCCGGCCAGCCGGGTGTAGTACTCCACAGGCTGCGCGGGCTGCCCCACGTTGTTGGACAGCGCGAAGAAATGGCCGTCCACGCTTATCTGGGTGCGGTGCGCCCGCAGGGCGGCGATCTTCGCCTCCAGGTGCGCGGTCGCGTCGACGTACGTGGTGACCTGGTCGTCGGGAACGCCGAACCCGAAGTCCTCCACGGACTTCAGCCGCTCGAACGGACCGGTGTCGACGGCCTTCTCCAGCACGGACAGCGGCGTCGCGGTGGCGTAGAAGCGCGACGGCGACCACGGCTCGCCGTCGCCGAAGGACGGGTCGGCGGCCTTCTCGAACGCCCGCCACGCCACGCGGTGCGCCTGGATGTGGTCGGGATGCCCGTAGTACCCGTTGTCGTCGTACGTCACGATCACCTGCGGCCGTACCTCGCGGATGATGCCGACCAGCTCCGCCGCCGCCAGGTCGAGGTCGGACTGCCAGAAGCACGACGGGTCGTCGTTGGTGGCCGCTCCCATCATGCCGGAGTCACGCCAGCGCCCCGCCCCGCCGAGGAACCGGTGGTCGTCCACGCCGAGCGCGGTGCACGCGCGGGCCAGCTCGCCCACGCGGTACTCCCCGAGCCGGTCCTCCCTGTCGGCGCCGAGGTGGCGCAGCTCGGCGGGGATCACGTCACCCTCCTCGCCCAGCGTGCACGTGACCAGGCAGACGTGCGCGCCCTCGGCCGCGTACTTGGCCATCGTGGCCCCGGTGCCGATCGACTCGTCGTCGGGGTGGGCGTGGACGAAAAGAATTCGACGATCGGGCGACATGGCCGACCTGCCTTTCCTTTAAGAGTCCCGAGCTGAAGGCTCCCGCCCGGAACCCCTGGACGGGCGAGCGCCCGCCGGGGTCCTGAGCCGGGATCGAGCCGAGAGGCCGCCTGCCAGGTTCCGCGTTGTTGGTTTGGGGGTCCATCTTCCCGAGTGTTCCGGCGCGCCCGAAACCGGGGCCCTACTCCGCAAGGGCGGTGGAACGGATCTTGGCGGGCGCGGTCGAGCCTCGGACGACCAGCTCAGGTTCGAAGAGCAGCTCCTCCGCGGTGACCGACGCGCCCTCTATCTGGCTGACCAGCAGGGTCACGGCGGTCCTGCCCATGGCCTCGATGGGCTGGCGCACCGTGGTCAGCGGCGGGTTGGTGCAGTTCATGAAGGCGGAGTCGTCGAACCCCACCACCGAGGCGTCCTCGGGCACCGACATGCCGAGCCGGCGCACGGCCCGGATGGCCCCGAGGGCGAGCGGGTCGCTGCCGCAGATGAGGCCCGTGACGCCCTTCTTCAGCAGCTTGGTGGCCACCGCCTGGCCACCTTCAGGGGAGAACAGGGTGCGCTCCACCGACCCGGGCCCCACCTCGACGCCGGCCGCGCGGGCCGAGGCGACGAAGGCCGCGTACTTGCGGCGCGAGGGGATGTGGTCCTCAGGCCCGAGCACCAGCCCGATGCGCTCGTGGCCGAGCGAGGTCAGGTGGCCGAACGCCTGCTCGACCGCCACGGCGTCGTCCGTGGAGACCTGGGGGAAGCCCAGGCTCTCGGTGGCGGCGTTGACCAGCACCACGGGCAGCCGGAGCTCCAGCAGCCGGTAGTAGTGCTCGTGCGGCGCGTCCGCCTCGGCGTAGTGCCCGCCCGCGAACACCACCCCGGAGACCTGCTGCTCCAGCAGCATCTCCACGTAGTCGGCCTCGGACAGGCCGCCCGCGGTGCGGGTGCAGAGCACGGGGGTGAACCCCTGCTGGGCGAGCGCGCCGCCGACCACCTCCGCGAGCGCGGGGAATATCGGGTTGCCCAGCTCGGGGAGCACCAGGCCCACCAGACGGGCCCGCTCGCCCCTGAGTTGGGTGGGGCGCTCGTAGCCGAGCACGTCCAGAGCGGTCAGCACGGCCGCGCGCGTCGCCTCCGCCACACCGGGCTTGCCGTTGAGCACCCGGCTGACGGTCGCCTCGCTGACGCCGACCTTCTTCGCCACTTCCGCAAGTCGCCGTGTCACGGCGCAATCATAGGTCGGAAACCTGCAAGCCGCTTACATTCCGACGGCTTAGCGTGAAACCGGTCTACATCAGGACCGGTCCAACCGTAGCGGCGGCCGGTGCCCGCTCCAGGACGCCGTCGGCCCGCGAAGACGGCCACAGGCGTCCAAGCCCCTCGCCTACCTGTTTACCACCTGGGCAGATGTCACCGACCGCACGTCAGCGGCGGCCGTCACACCGAGGGTCGCGCCGATGTGACGCGGATTTGCACTGCCTTACAGGCACTTGCAACTCACGCCCGCCACCCCTGTCAGCGAGACACACCAATCCCACGGCATCCGCTTCGCACTACCGCGCACAACGCTCGCAAGACCGGTCAGATCCAGAAAGTGATCAGACGTTCGGCGATGTCCCGGCCCTGCGCGTAGCCGGCCTCGGCGGAGGGGGTGCGCACGGCAGGGTCCAGCGGGTCGGCGCCCATGGCGGTGAGCGACGCCTTGTCAGGGATGATCACTTCCACCTCCCCGCCGGCGCCGAGAGCCTCCACCTGCCCCGCGAGCTGGGGGTCTTCGAGGGGAGCGAGGACCAGGACGCGGTCGTACCCGGCGGCCAGATCGGCGTTGACCCCGGACCTGACCCCGCCGTCCATGTAGCGGCCGTCGCCGATGGTCACCGGGGGCCACACCCCCGGCACCGCGCAGCTCGCCGCCACCGCGTCGACGAGATCGACCCCGGAGGCCCGGTCGAACACGCGGTGCTCGCCCGTGGCGGTGTCCACGGCCACGAGCGCTATGTCGGCCTCGGGCCACTCATGGCGGGGAAGGCGGTTCGCGATCACCTCGCGCCGTACGGGCTCGGGGACGGTCCTGGCCGCGAGTGCCAGCTCGCCGACCTCCTTGCGCACCTGGGCGAGGTCCCGCGTCCGCTGGTAGAGGGCCTCGAACGAGGACACCAGCTCCTCGACCGAGATGCCGCTCGGCAGCTCCTTGTTCTGCAGGGCCGGGTCGGCCTGGCGCCGGTAGAGCTCGTCGAGCGGGACGCCGCTGGTCATCTGGGCGGCGACGGTGGCGCCCGCGGACGTACCGACGATCTTGTCGGCGGTGCGGCAGTGGATGCCACCCTCCGCCAGCCCGGCGAGGACTCCCGTCTCCCAGGCGATGCCCGCCACCCCGCCGCCACCAAGCACCAAAGCACGCTTTGTCATGACAGATCCCCTGCCTCGTTCCGGAAGATCATGCTAGCCGTCCGGAACCCTGGCCTGGGCCCGGACCGTCGGTGACGACCGCCACGAGCCGGGTGCCCGGCGGAAACGCCCCCCTGGCCACCAGCTCGAAGATGCCGTACATCATCTTGGCCACGTAGACCCGGTCGAGCGCCTGGCCGTGCCGTGCCGCGAAGTCCTCGATGAACGCGCCGAGCTCCCTGGTCGTCCTTGCGAAACCGCCGAAGTGGAAGCCGCATTCGAGACTCCAGCCCGGCGAGGACGTCCCGAAGGCCTCGCATTGCAGCCGCTCCACCTCGCCGGCCAGGTACTCGCCGCCCTTCAGCACGGGGAAGCCCACGGCCCGGCACCCCGGAGGGAGCGCCGAGGCGATGCCGGCCAAAGTGCCGCCCGTGCCGCACGCGCAGCAGATCACGTCGAACGGCCGCCCGCCGCCCGCGCCTTCGGGACTCGCGTCCCGGAGCTGGGCCGCGACCTCCGCGGGCAGTTCGGCGCAGCCCCGGACCGCGAGCGCGTTGCTGCCGCCCTCGGGGAGCAGGTAGAAATCACCCCACTCGGCGCGCAACCGGTTGATCACTTCCGGGGAGTCCTTGGCGCGGTAGGTGGAACGGTCGAGGTAGGTGAGCCGCATGCCGCGCGACACGGCGTACGCCAGCGAGGGGTTGAGCGGGAGGTGCTCCTCGCCCCGGATCACGCCGATCGTCGCCAGGCCGAAGTGGTGCCCGGCCGCGGCGGTCGCCCTGATGTGGTTGGAGTAGGCACCGCCGAAGGTCAGCAGCGTGCCCTTCCCCTGCCGCGCGGCCTCTGCGAGGTTGTGCCGGAGCTTGCGCCACTTGTTCCCCGGCAGCTCCGGATGGATCAGGTCGTCGCGCTTGAGGAACACGCGGACCTCGCCCAGCCGGTCGTCGCGCAGCTCCTCCAGAGGGCTGGGGAGCCGCAGCGCGAGTACCGAGGGGAGCGTCCCGCCGTTGTCCACAGGGCCAGCTTGGCACGAGAGCCGGCGGCGGGCGGTCGGTAGGCTACGACCGACCCCGAACACGAGGAGCCGCCGTGATGCGTGCTGTCGATGCTTTCCGCGCGGCGTTCGGCCGCGAGCCCGAGGGTGCCTGGCACGCTCCTGGGCGGGTCAACCTGATCGGCGAGCACACCGACTACAACGACGGTTTCGTGCTGCCCTTCGCGGTGCCGTGGGGGGTCACGGCCGTCGCGGGCCGGCGCGACGACGACTCGGTCACGCTGCTCTCCCTCCAGGCCACCTCCGAGCCCGGCGCCGGCCGGCCCCAGGTGATCGACGACTACGAGCGGGCCGAGGGCTGGGCCCGTTACGCCGTGGGCGTCTTCTGGGCGCTGCGCCAGGCCGGGCACGCCGTGCGCGGCGCCGACCTGGTGATCGACGGCGACGTGCCCCAGGGCGCGGGGCTGTCCTCCAGCGCCGCGCTGGAGGTGGCCGTCGCCATGGCACTCAACGACCTGTACGACCTGGGGCTGGGCGGGCTCGACCTCGCCCTGCTCGCGCAGAGGGCCGAGAACGACTTCGTCGGCATGCCCTGCGGCATCATGGACCAGGCCGCCTCCGCGCTCAGCAAGGAGGGCCACGCCCTCTTCATGGACTGCCGCAGCCTCGCGTCCCGGGCGGTCCCGCTCGACCTGGCCGCCCACGGGCTGCAGATCCTGATCATCGACACCGGCGTCCACCACGAGCTCGCCGACGGTCAGTACGCCCGGCGCCGGCGCGACTGCGAGAGCGCGGCCAAGCGCCTCGGGGTGGAGGCCCTGCGCGACGTCACCGACCTCGCAGGAGCCTTGTCCATGCTCGGGGGCGACGAGCGCAAGCGGGTCCAGCACGTCGTCACCGAGAACCACCGGGTGCAGGCGCTGATCGGGCTGCTGCGCGCGGGCGCCGTCCGCGAGATCGGCGCCCTGCTGAACGCCTCCCACATCTCGCTCCGCGATCAGTACGAGGTGTCCTGCCCCGAGCTGGACGTGGCGGTCGAGGGGGCCGTCAGAGGCGGAGCTCGCGGCGCCCGCATGACCGGAGGCGGCTTCGGCGGCTCGGCGATCGCCCTGGTGGCCGACGACCGGGTCGACAGGGTGCGCGAGGAGATCGCGAAGGCCTACGAGCGGCGGGGCTGGGCGCCCCCGCGCTTCCTTCCCGCCGTCCCCGCCGCCGGAGCCCGCCGCCTCGCCTGAGGGACCCAGGTCAGGGCGATGGTTCCGGTGGGAGCCTGTGCGGCGGGTCAGGCCACTTTGGCGACCGTCGGGGTGAGGGTCTCGGTGAGGAGCGTGCGCGCCAGAGAGTCGGCCTGGCGCGCCACCACCGTGTCGACTCCCCGGTGCGGGGTCGTCGCCCCGCCCCCGGTGGTCCAGGGGCCGAAGGCGAACCTCCGGGGGTGAGCCGCCCCGGCGTGGTCGACGATGCGCCGGTCGGGCAGGCTCACCTTCAGCAGCCCCGCCTCCTCGACGCACTCCCCCCGCGCGTGCAGCCGCCTGACCAGCGGGTCGCGGGTGCGGCCGACGTCGGGCCCGGGGCGCCTCGCCTCGATGAACGCGCGGGCGGTGAGGGATCCCGGCACGGTGGCGCCGGTCGCCCGCCACGTGCCGCTCTCGTGGGGCTCGACCCGGGTGTCGGTGCCGAGGAAGGTGACGATGCCCGCCCTGCCCAGGGCCCTCAGCTCGGCCAGCCGCGCGGCGGGCAGCCCGTCCGCGGCGTGGTCTGCGAACCCCTGGAACCACGGGTCGCCCGGCACCTGCCCGGCGATCACGTCGAGCACGCCGCGCAGCCCGTAGATCATGGCCAGGTCGGCGCTGTGCGCGGGGTCGGTCCTGCGCGATAGGTCGGCGGCGAGGTAGCCGTGCATCCACCTCTGGAGGCCGGGCAGGTCGCCGAAACGCATGCCGGCGAGCGGGCGGTCGAACCTGGTGAGGTTGAGCCGGTCCTCGAAGCGGGGCACGGCCGCGCGGATCAGCGCCCGCATCGTCTTGCCCTCCCACTCCTCGGGGGCGAAGGCCTCGGCGAAGTCCGCCCAGCGCATGCGGGCCCGCTCCGGGTGAGCGGTCAGGATCTCGTGGTAGTACGCGAAGGCGAGATCCTTGGCCACCAGCGGCCACACCTCCCGCCGGAAGTCCCTCGGCCGGTCGGCGAGCGCGGTGACGAACCTCGGAGGCGGCGGCGGTTCGCCTCTCAGGGCGTACTCGATCATGGCCCGATGGGGCACACCACGCCGGGAGCCCACGTGGATCAGCGGCTCCCCGCCGCCGGCGACGTAGGTGAGCTCGCCGCTCCGGTCGCGCCTGAACCGGCCACCGCGCCCCGTGGTCAGCCCGGCGAGCACGTCGGCGAAGACCGTGCCGAGGCCGCGCACCAGCACGGGCTGCCCGCCGGGCACGTGCCGCAGCGGCAGCTCGCCCGCGTAGCCGGTGGGACGGTAGTACAGGCTGTGCCTGCGGGCGAAGCCGAGCAGCTCCAGCTCGCCCGGCGTCGCGAGGACGTCCAGGTGGTGCTGGGCGAGGACCACGGCGTCGGTGTCGACACGGGTGCCGTCGTCCAGCAGCACCCGGCGGCCCGCCAGATCGACCGCCTTCGCCCGGTGGACGTGGACGCGCACCCCCGGCGCCTGCGCCTCGGGAACGGCCGGCCCGCCAGAGGCGTCCACGACGTGGATGTCGAGCGGGCGCCAGCCGATCAGCTCGGAGGCGTTGGCGCGGATGCGCTCGACCAGGCGGGCCGCACCTGGCCCGGCGCCGACGACGCAGACGGATCCGGTCACGCTCGCCTCCCTCGATTTACCTATTTAGAAGGTAGGAAATACATGGATCCTTGTCAAGACATGGTAAGACGAAACGACGCCTCCTGTCCGGAGAAACTCCGGAGAAGGCGCCGTTTCGATCAAGGTTTTACAGTCCGTACGGCGGTCACTGCGAGGCGAGCTGCGCGACCCCCGGATCCGCCTTCGCGGAGAACGTGCCTACTTCCACAGGAAACCGGGATCGCAGCCCGCTCGCTTCGAGCACGCGGCGCACGGGAGACGAGGGGGCCACCAGGCGAACTCCGCCACCGAGAAGCAGCGAGCGACGCCGGGCGGCCATGAGGGCGCCCAGCCCGCTGGCGTCCATGAAGGTGACCTCGGAGAGGTCGAGGACGAGGCGGGCGCGCGGCGGTTGGAGCGCGGCGAGAAGCCGCTCACGCAGCACGGGAGAGCATGAGATGTCGACGTCCCCGCTGACGCGGCACACGGCCGTGTCGGCACGGACGGTTATGGATAGGTCCAATGAGGACCTCCAATCAATGGACGCGAGGGCGGCTCGCGGTGGTGCAAACCGCCCCTACTTGCGTCCTTGGGGTGAAGGCGGCAGAGCCGCCTTCACAGGAGCCTCGCGGCTCGAATAATGATTAGAGCGGGCGAACCTGCTCCGCCTGGGGGCCCTTCGGCCCACGCGTCGTCTGGTAGTCGACGCGCTGGTTCTCCTCCAGGCTGCGGTAGCCGCTCGAGTCGATGGCGGAGTAGTGGACGAAGACGTCCGCACTGCCGTCATCGGGAGCGATGAAACCGAAGCCCTTTTCGGCGTTGAACCACTTGACGGTTCCCTGAGCCATGAAACTGATCTCCTCATGAGACGATCTACGAGGTCCACGGGCGTGGAGCCCCGGGTTGTTTAGCGACCGACCGCCCCTTGAAAGCACATTGGCTTCGCACGGTGGAACGCCCGCTGTAAGAACTCCGCAGGCGCTGCTACACGTTAACGAACCTCCACTACAACCACTGCCATTCAACACCATGCGGAGCCCCTTCGCCAACGCCGGGGGGCCCAAGCCGACATCCCCAGGTGGAACTCCTGCCGGACCCCGGGAGATGGAGGTGAATACCACGCAGGCGGGTCGAAACCGCCTAGCTCAGCGGTGGAAACGCCGGGGGACGGCGCTCCAGGAAGCTCGCGACGCCCTCCGCGAAATCGCGCCGCCCGAACGCTTCCATCATGAGCCGGACCGCCTCGGCGGCGGAGTCGTCGAGTGACTCCTGCCAGGCGCCCCAGACCTGCCGCTTGATCACGGCCATCGAGGCCGGCGAGCTGTGCGCCGCCAGCTCGCGCGCGTAGGCGACCGCCTCTTCGAGCAGCCGGTCCCCCGGCACCACGCGGTTGACCAGGCCCAGCTCGCCCGCCTCCGTGCCGGTGAACGTGCGGCCCGAGAGCAGCAGGTCCATGGACCTCGCCTGCCCGATGAGCTTGGGCAGGATCCACGCGAGGCCGTACTCGGCGATGAGGCCGCGCCGGGCGAACGCCGTGGTCCACTTGGCGTCGGCCGAGGTGAACACCACGTCGCACACCAGCGCGTGCACCATGCCGAGCCCCGCGCAGGCGCCGTTGACCGCCGCGACGATCGGCTTGCGGATCGTCGTGGGATGGGTGTTGGGACGCTTGTCCGGCTCCTCGTCGTACGAGCCGTCCTGCAGGGCGGTGAGCGTCTGGAAGTCCGCGCCCGCGCAGAATCCCTTGCCCGCGCCGGTGACCACGATCGCGCGCACCTCAGGGTCGCGCTCGGCCTCCTCCAGCAGGTCGAAATAGCGCCGCCCCATGGCGTCCATCCACGCGTTCAGCCGGTCCGGCCGGTTGAACGTCAGCGTGAGCACGCCCTCGTCCAGCGACGACAGCACGAGATCGGACATCGAACCTCCCGGAGAGACCGCTACCGAATAACGTTCTACACCAATTCCGCCGGGGAGGCGGGAACGGGGGGTCAGCCGTCGTGCTCGCCCTTGCGGTGGTGCTGGACGAAGGCGGGGGTCAGCTGCACGTCGTCGTAGTAGCGGTGGAAGACGGGTGTGAGCGAGCCGGAGAGCGGCGGGACGATCCAGGACCAGTCGGCGGGACAGACCCGTCCAGAACGCTCCTCACGCTCCAGATGGGAGATGAACCTGCGGGCCTCGGTGTGGTGGTCGGTGATCGTGACGCCCGCCTGCCCGAAGGAGTGCAGCACCGCGACGTTCAGCTCCACCAGCGCGTGGTCCTTCCACAGCGTACGGTCGTTGGAGGTGTCGAGCCCGAGTCTCTCCGCCACCACGGGAAGCTGGTTGTAGCGGTCCTCGTCGGCGAGGTTCCGCGCGCCGATCTCGGTCCCCATGTACCAGCCGTTGAACGGGGCGCACGGGTAGCAGACACCGCCGATCTCCAGGCACATGTTGGAGATCACGGGCACGGCGTGCCAGCGCAGGCCGAGCCGTTCGAACCACGGGTACGCCGGGTGGGAAAGCGGCACCTCCAGGATGGCGTCGCCCGGGATGGTCGCCAGCAGCGGCGAGATCCTGCGCGCGTCCTCGATCACCAGGGGCAGCACGTCGAAGCGCGTCCCAGGGCCGCCCGCCCACCCGAGGCGCATCGCCGACGCGGTGAGGGCGGCGTTGCGCGCGTCCCCGACCACAGCCCCGTCCGGCGTGCGGTACCCCGCGTAGCGGATGAGCTGCTCGTTCTGGATCCTCGGCCCCGGCCGGCCCGGCAGGTCCTGCGCGAAGACCGTGATCGTCGGCCGGATCCGTCCCGAGCCGGTGGCCTCCCGCAGGTGGTTGACGCACTCCACCGCGACGCCCTCTGCGCTTTCGACCGAGCGCATGTCCCTGACACGGAGCGACTGCCAGTACAGGCGGCCGATGCACCGGTTGCTGTTGCGCCAGGCGACCCGGGCGCCGAAGGTCAGCTCCTCGGGGGTGTGGGTGTAGGTCCCATACCGCGCGATCTGCGCGAGCACCTGGTTCAGCCGTGGCTCCACCGGCCCCGCTTCGGGGTTCTCCTCGTGGAACAGCCGCAGGAACTTCTCGGCCTCCGCAGGGTCGGCCCTCCCGATGCGCTCGTCCGGCGGGGGTACGGCGGGGCCCGCTCCTCTCGCCTCCTGGTCGGAGTCCATCCTCCCCGCGGCCCGGCGCCCGACGTAGGCCGGTAACTCGCCGAGGGGAGCCTCTCCCGGTGACTGCCGGGATGCCTGAGACAGGTCGGAAACTGAGAACAGCCGTCGAGATCTCATCCAGAACACCATAGGACAACCGCCACATTGTTCTCACAGGTATCCGGCCGTTCCGGCGGCGCGAAAACCCTGAGTGCAGCGGCCTTCCCCGCTGCGTTGCATGATCCGCGGCAGCCGTGACTTCGGACCTCGCGCGAACGCGGTCACACCAGGTGCTGGCGCGTGAGCACAGCGGCACGAAGCACGGCAGACCCACATCTTCGGTCATCGCTTGTGATTTGTCCCCCCATATCTCAGAGGGATCTTCGGAGTCCTGAAACGCGACAAGCCCCAGGAGAATCTCCTGGGGCTTGCGAGCGTGGCTCCCGCGATAGGACTCGAACCTATAACCTGCCGGTTAACAGCCGGCTGCTCTGCCGATTGAGCTACACGGGATCGTCTGGCGCGTCGCGAGGAGGGTGTTGGCCCTTCCTTGCGGCGCGGAACTAGATTAGCGCATTCCGGGGGGTGCGTGTCGCATCCGGATCACTCAGACCTCTTCCCCAGCCCCCGACGGCGGCCTTCCGGCAGAACGCGCGGCCCGTCGGGACCATAACCCTTCGCAGCCGGGGTAGGGGAGGCGAAGAGCGGGGATGCCAGCGGCACGCGGAGGTAGCAGATGCGATATCGATTCACGTTCGCCGTGGGCCTGGCCGTCGGCTACGTCTTGGGCAGCCGGGCAGGCCGGGAGCGGTACGAGCAGATCAAGCGGGTGACACAGCGGGTCGCCGACAATCCCATGGTCCAGCAGGCCGCGGGCGTGGCCGGAGCCCAGGCCTCCAAGGCCGCCGAGGTGACCCGGCACAAGCTCGGCGACGTGCTCGGCGACAGGGTGCCCTTTCTGCACAGGAACGGCTGGGCCGTCGTCAGGGACGACACCGGCACCGGCTGGCCGGACACCGAGGTGAACCGGGTCACCTGACCCGGCACCACGTGAAGGCGGCCCACGCGGAGTCCCACGTGGGCCGCCTCGCTTCACTCGACGAGGCG
This sequence comes from Sphaerisporangium viridialbum, assembly GCF_049674955.1. GTDB lineage: Bacteria > Actinomycetota > Actinomycetes > Streptosporangiales > Streptosporangiaceae > Sphaerisporangium > Sphaerisporangium viridialbum. Next base: position 7,371,137 of record NZ_CP187232.1, read on the forward strand.
TGCGGGCATGAGGCGTGCGGGCATGAGGCCCGGGCGCCCTCAGACGCCGAGGTTGCGCCTCAGCTCCTCCAGCGCCTGCTCGGCGGCGGCGCGCAGGCCCGGGTCGGCAGGATCGAGGCCCGGGTCGAAGACGAACTCCCACTCCGCGGTGTCCTGTCCCGGCACCCGGCGCGCGACCAGGCGCACTCCCCCGCGGTTCCCGAGGCTCACGTGGCGGCTCGCCAGGATCGACGAGGTGACCCGCTCCCGTACGGCCTCGGGCAGGCGTCCGGGCTCGGGCAGCGCCAGCCACCGCTCGGCGCCGTCGGTGGCCACGATGCGCAGCCCCTCCTCGTCCCACATCGCCCGGTCGATGCGGTACCAGGGCAGGGGCTCCTCGCCCGGCAGGCGCAGCGCCCGGTCGGTGGCCACGACGTACGCGCCGTCCGGCGTGCGGGCGTGCACGAGCACCCGTTCGCCCGGCTCCAGCGTGACGCCCGCCTCGGCGGGAAGGCTCCGGGAGCCCCAGGGAAGTCGCATGGGTGAAAGCTACCTGGCGAGCAGGTCGAGGGTGAGGGCGGCCGACCAGGAGAAGTCCCGGCAACCCCTGCCCATGCCGTCGAAGGGGTCGAAGCACTCGCGGAACCCCGCCTGCCGTACGAGCCTGAGGGTGCTCGCCGCCAGCGACGCCCGCAGGTCGTCCAGGCCGTGCACGACCGCCCCGCGCCAGAGCAGCCAGTTGGTGTTCACCCAGGACGGCCCGCGCCAGTACGTCGACCTGTCGAACTCCAGCGCCCGCACCTCGCAGCTCGGCACGGGATAGCCGCTCGGGCCGAGGAAGCGCGACTCCAGCAGTTCGGCGAGCACCCCGACGACCGGGGCGGGCATGCCAGGGTCCAGCAGCGGCCCGAAGCACCCCACGGAGCAGACGGGGATCAGCCGCCCGGCGCGCAGGTCGCGCGCGTAGAAGGCGCCGTCGTCCCACAGGCGGTCGAGCAGCGCCCTCCTGATCCGGTCGGCGGCCTCGCGGAAGGGCGCCCGGTCGGCCCCGATGGCGTCCGCGAGCCCGGCCAGCGCCACGCACGAGGCCAGCCAGATCCCGTTGAACAGCGGGTCCTCGACGGCGAAGGGATGCTCGTCGCGCAGGTAGCCCGCGCCGTAGCCGGAGTCGCGGTAGCGCGTGGCCAGCCACACGTAGCGGTCGTGGTGACTGTCGGACCGCCACTCCTCCAGCGCGTACGCGTAGCGCACGAGGGGAAGGGCGGCGAGCGGGGCGTCCCAGACCGGGCTGTCGTCCAGGCCCGACTCCCAGGGGTGGACGATCGCCGCGAGGCCGTCCCCGCCGAGGTCGCGGGCCGAGGCCAGGTAGTCGTGCTGAGCGACCAGGTTCGGCCAGGCCCGCCGTACGAAGGCGAGGGCGGCGTCGCGGTCGGAGGCGTACCGCCAGATCCACCACACGGCGCAGGCCTGGAGCGGCGGCTGGGTGAGCCCCGAGGTGATCGTCCCGTGCGGCGCGGCCGCGCAGTCGGCCGACCGCCACAGCGACGGGCCGGGGTAGTAGGCCTCACCGGTCGACCGGTCGAAGACGATGTGCGGCAGCATCCCGGTGCTCCACTGCCCGCCGAACAGGCTCAGCAGTTCGGCGCAGGCACGGGACCAGCGGCGGCGGGCGAGGCCGATCGCCACGAAGGCGGAGTCCAGGCTCCACTGGTGGGGGTAGCGCCCCACCGCCGGCACGGTGGCCGACCCTGTCCAGTTCGCGTCAAGCACGTCGAGTGCGGCCTGCTCGAGCGCGGTGTCGTCGAGCGCGGACCGCGCGTCCATCGGGTTGTCGGCAGGAGACCGTCGCCGCCCGGGAGGGGAGCGCCGCCTGCCGCCCTGAGGCGGAGACGGGAGTGCCGTCCCTGCCTTCCTCCTCTCGTGACCGGTGCCGGTACGAGCCGCGGCGCCCGGATCACGGGCTCCGCGTGGCCGGGCCCGGTCCACGGCCCGCCTGGCCGGCGGGGGCCGGCAGAGCCGGCGAGCGGCCGGCGGGGGCCGTGGACCGGACGGGCCGGCTCAGTCGAGGTAGTCGCGGAGCATCTGCGCGCGCGTCGGGTGGCGCAGCTTGGCCAGCGTCTTGGACTCGATCTGCCGGATGCGCTCGCGCGTGACGCCGAACTCCCTGCCGACCTCCTCCAGGGTCCTCGGATGGCCGTCGGACAGCCCGAAGCGGAGCTGGATGATCCGCTGCTCCCTGTCGGACAGGGTGGCGAGGATGTCGTCCAGCTGGTCCTGCAGCATGATGAACGCCGCCGCCTCGATCGGCACCACCGCGTCGGCGTCCTCGATGAAGTCACCGAGGTCGGAGTCCTCCTCGCCGATCGGCGACTGGAGCGACACGGGCTCCTGGGCGATGCGCTGGATCTCCACCACGCGGTCGACGGGCAGGTCCATCTCCAGGGCGATCTCCTCGGGAGCGGGCTCCCTGCCGAGATCCTGGTGGAGCTGCCGCTGCACCCGCACGAGCTTGTTGATCGTCTCGACCATGTGCACGGGAATTCGAATGGTGCGCGCCTGGTCCGCGATCGCCCGGGTGATCGCCTGGCGAATCCACCACGTGGCATACGTGGAGAACTTATATCCCTTGGTGTAGTCGAATTTCTCGACCGCCCGGATGAGACCCAGGTTGCCCTCCTGGATCAGATCGAGGAAGAGCATTCCGCGCCCGACATAGCGTTTCGCGATCGACACCACGAGCCGGAGATTGGCCTCGATGAGCCGTTGCTTCGCCCGGACGCCCTCCCAGACGAGCTCCTCGAACTCGGGCTTGGCGAGCCGCAGCCCGAGATCGCACAGCTTGTCCTCGGCGAACAGGCCCGCCTCGATGGCCTTGGCCAGCTCCACCTCCTCCTCGGCCGTCAGCAGCGGAACCCGGCCGATCTCCCGCAGGTAGATGCGGACGAGGTCGCTGGTCGGCGCCCGCTTGCCGACGTCCTCCTCATCGGGGCGGACGGTGTCCTCCTCCGCCTGAGGCTCGAGCACCTCCACACCCTTTTCGGCGAGCATCCGCACGACGCGTTCCAGCGCGTCGGCCGGCAACTCGGAGCGGTCAAGCGCGGCGGCCACGTCGTCGACGGTGACGCTCCCGCGCTCCCTTCCTCTCGCGACTAGATCCGCCACCTGATCTACCGATGGCGGTCCACTTGGCAGCACCGATGCACCCACGGGACATAGTCTGCGGTATAGGGACCAGAAAAGGGCAGGCCTATTTTTGGCACAGAAGGTAAGGCCAGAGCTATTACCGAATCGATATCAACCAAAAGTTTGGCGGCCGTGAGAAGCGGATAGTAAAGCTAATTACGCTCCGACGGCGCGTTCTCTTAACACCCGTCGTTGTTGTTCGAGCGCCACGAGTTCCCCGAAGAGCCGGTTGTAGTCCTGCTGCTGCTCAACGGGGTTGAGACGCTGCATCTTGGCCTTGATCTGGACGAGCGCCCGCGTCACCGCGTTCTCGGCCAGCCGGGCCAGCACGGCCGGGCCGTATCGCTCCTCACTGGCCATGTCGGCACGCAGGGCCTCCACCGCGAATCTGGTCGCCAGCGCACGCAGGGCGTCGTCCTCGGTGGCCTGGAGCAGCAGGTCGACCCATTCGCGCCCGCCCGGGCCGCCCGCAACCGTGCCGCCCGCTGACATGATCAGCTCGTACAGCGCGACATGCTCGGGCGTGGTGAACGCCTGCGCCCCGAGCGCGTCGAACTCCGGGCCCATGAGCGCTGGGCGCTGCACCGCGAGCTTCAGCGCCTCGGACTCGATGCGCACGACGGGGTCGGCGTGATCGACCGGGCGAGACGCCGCCGCGCGCCTGGCGGGCCGCTCAGGGGCGCCGGGACGGCCGCCGGGGGCGGAGCGCCCCGCGACCTCGTGGACGCGCCGCCGCACCATCTGCTCGTCCACGAAGCCGAGCCAGCGGTCGAGGTCGACGGCGTACCTGTCGCGCAGCGCCTGATCCTTGATGCCGGCCACCAGCGGCGCGGCGGCGTCGAGCGCGGCGAGGCGCCCCTCGTTGGAGTTGAGCTCGTAGCGCGAGATGACGCTGCGGATGGCGAAGGCGAACAGCGGCTCGCGGCTGGCGATCAGGTCGCGCACCGCGGCGTCGCCCTGCTTGACCCGCAGGTCACAGGGGTCCAGCCCGTCGGGCTGCACGGCCACGAAGGTCTGGGTGACGAACTTCTGCTCGTCGGCGAAGGCCCTGAGCGCGGCCTTCTGCCCGGCGGAGTCGCCGTCGAAGGTGAAGACGACCTCGCCGCGGAACTCGGCCTGGTCGAGCAGGAGCCGCCGCAGGACCTTGATGTGCTCCTCGCCGAAGGAGGTGCCGCAGGTGGCGACCGCGGTGGGCACGCCGGCCAGGTGGCAGGCCATCACGTCGGTGTAGCCCTCGACGATGACCGCCTGGGAGCGCTTGGAGATCTCGCGCTTGGCGAGGTCGATGCCGTAGAGCACGGTGCTCTTCTTGTAGATGGGGCTTTCGGGGGTGTTGAGGTATTTGGGGCCGTCGTCGCTGTCGAGGAGCTTGCGCGCGCCGAACCCGATCACCTCGTTGGTGATGTCGCGGATCGGCCAGACCAGCCGGCCGCGGAACCGGTCGACGGGGCCTCTGCGCCCCTCTCTGGCCAGGCCGCCCTTGATCAGCTCGGCGGCGGTGAACCCCCGGCCCAGCAGGTGGCGGGCGAGGCGGTCCCACTCGGCGGGGGCGTAGCCCACCCCGAAGTGCTCGGCGTCGACCCGCTCGAAGCCCCGCTCGGACAGGAACCTGCGGCCAGGCGCCGCCTCGGCCTCCGAGAGCAGGGAGGCGTAGAACTCGGCGGCGGCCTTGTGCGCCTCGATCAGGCGGCTGCGCTCACCGTGCTCGCGCCCCGGGACGTAACCGCCCTGCTCGTAGCGGAGCTGGATGCCCGCGCGCTGCGCCAGCCGCTCGATCGCGTCGGTGAAGGTGAGGTGCTCCAGCTTGCGGACGAACGTGATGACGTCGCCGCCCTCGGCGCATCCGAAGCAGTACCAGTAGCCGCGAGAGGGGGTGACGTTGAACGAAGGGGACTTCTCATCGTGGAAGGGGCACAGGCCCTTGAGATTGCCGCCGCCCGCGTTGCGGAGCTGGATATGCTCGCCCACGACCTCGGCGATCGATGAGCGCTCACGCACGAGCGCGATGTCCTCGTCACTGATCCGCCCTGCCACGCCGTGAGTCTACGGCTCACCGCCGGCAACCTGGGGCGCGAGCCGTACATGGTGGGTGATTTTCCGCGAATGGGTCGTGTGGGTCATGTAGGTCGGTTACAAAGGAAACGCTCATTTTCGGTAACGTCAAGCGGGTGGAGATCATGCGATCGGGGCGACTCGCCGCCATTGCCGCGGCCGTGCTGGTCACCGCCGCCTGCGCCGCCCCTGGCGGAGTGGCCGGCATCAGCACGCAGCCACCCGCGCCCACTCCGGCGGAGAGCACGTCCGGGGCCGCCGTGACCTCCGGCGGAGCGCGGGCCGCCAGTACGCCAGTGGCGTCTCCCAGCGGGCGAGGCGAAATCGACGCCGCCACGCTGAAGCCCAGCGCCTCCGCGCCCGCGGTCGAGCCGCCGCCCGGCGACGCCCCGGTCCGGGTGCCCCCGCCGCGCCTGTCGAGGTTCAGCTACGTCTTCCCCGTGCGCGGATGCCGGGTCAGCTACGCCCGCAAGCAGCTGGTGCTGCCCAAGACCACGATCTGGGCGGGGAAGGGCTGCTCCTTCGTCGCCCCCGTCAGCGGCACCGTGCGCGAGGTGAACGTCAGGAACCGCTGGCAGTCCTCCACCGACCACGGCGCCGACCGCGAGGGCCGGTTCGTCTCGATCGTGGGCGCCGACGGCGTCCTGTACCTCGGTGGCCACCTCGAATCGGTCGCGCAGGGCCTCAAGCCGGGCATGGGCGTGAGCGCGGGCCAGGTGCTCGGGCAGATCGGCGACTCGGGGAACGCCAGGGGCGGGGGCTCCAACCTCTACTTCGCGATGTCCTGGGCCACGCCGTCCACGCTGTGGTGGGTCCGACGGGGCATGGTCAACCCGTGGAACTACCTGGACGCGTGGCTGAGCGGCAACCCCACGCTCTCCCCCGCCCAGCAGGTGGCCGCCGTGCGGGCCAGGGTGGGCGCCGCTCCCCCGTGCCAGACCCTGTGCACCTCCAAGCCCGGCAAGAAGCCCGAGCGGCCCATCCCGACCCAGAGCCCGGACCCTGACGTCGTCACCACCGGCTAGGCCGGGCGCTCACGGGCGCTAGGCGCGGGAGCCGAGGCCCCGGTGCAGGGCGACCGCCGAGACGTCGGTCAGCGAGGCGATCTGGTCGACCACCACGCGCAGCCGGCCCGCGTCGTCGCTCGCCTCGCAGAAGGCGGCCCGCAGCGCGGGCTCCAGCGTTCCCGGGGCGCCCAGCATGATCATCGAGGCCAGCTCGGCGATCAGCTCGCGCTGGCGGGCCTGGTTGGCGTTGTGGTCCGCCCTGGACATCACGTAGTGCGCGGTGACCCCCTTGAGCAGCGCGCACTCGAGACGGGTGGCCCTCGGCACGATCAGGTCGGCGCCGTGCCTGGTGAACCCCGGGCCGTACGCCCGGAGGGTGGCGGCCTGCGCGGACAGGCAGAACCGCCCGATCAGCGCGCTGGTGAACGACTTGAGCGCCACCAGGTCGGCCATGGTGCCCTCGAAGTGGGAGGGCCACAGCGGCTCGGCGATCAGGCGGGCGAGGGTGTCCTCCAGCTCGGTCAGGCAGGCGTCGCCGGCGTACGACTTGAGGGTGCGCTCGCAGACGCCGCGCCGCTCCCCCGGATCGCGCAGCAGGGCCAGCGTGACGTGCCCGGAGTGCAGGGCGTCCTCCAGGTCGTGGACGGAGTAGGCCACGTCGTCGGACCAGTCCATGACCTGCGCCTCGAAGCTGACCCGGGAGGACGGGACGCCGCTCCGCACCCATTCGAAGACCGGCAGGTCATCGGGGTACACGCCGAACTTCGGCCCGTGGTCGGAGGTCCAGGGGTACTTCAGCGCCGAGTCGAGCGTCGCGCGGGTGAGGTTGAGCCCGGCGCTCCTGCCGTCAGCGGTGAGCACCTTGGCCTCCAGCCGGGTCAGCAGCCGCAGGCTCTGGGCGTTGCCCTCGAAGCCCCCGCACCTGGCCGCGAGCTCGTTGAGCGCCGTCTCGCCGTTGTGCCCGAACGGCGGATGGCCGAGGTCGTGGGCCAGGCAGGCCGTCTCCACCAGATCGGGGTCACAGCCGAGCGCCTTGCCCATCTCCCTGCCGATCTGGGCGCATTCGAGGGAGTGGGTCAGGCGGGTGCGCGGGATGTGCCGGCCGTGGTCGGGGATCTCCCCCGGCCCGACCACCTGGGTCTTGGCCGCCAGCCGCCGTAAGGCCGCGCTGTGCAGCACCCGGGCGCGGTCGCGTTCGAACGCGCTGCGCTCGGGGTTGCCGGGAGGTTCCGGGACCCATCTCGCCTGGTCGAACTCTTCATACGCTCTCATCGGTAGCGGGGATGCTACCCCTGCGAGGGGTTGTGCATCACAAACATGCAGGAAACTCACGATGTCCGGCAGATCTCCAGCCTCTTCGCAGGTCAGACGACCCGTAAACCCCCCCTACGGCCCGCTCCCGACCCCCACCGGCGAGGACCGGCGGAGGGCGGGGCGGGCAGGGGTCACCGGGACTCGGGCTCCGCGCACGCGAGGGCGGCGCGCCCGGCCTCCAGGCGGGCCACGGGCACCCTGAACGGCGAGCAGGAGACGTAGTCCAGGCCGATCTCGTGACAGAAGTGCACCGACTCGGGGTCGCCGCCGTGCTCTCCGCAGATGCCCAGCTTGATGTCCGGACGGGTCCTGCGCCCCTCCTCGACGGCGATGCTCATCAACCGGCCCACGCCGCTCCGGTCGATCGTCTCGAACGGGGACACCCCGAAGATCCCGAGGTCCAGGTAGCGCGAGAAGAACGCCGCCTCGACGTCGTCACGGGAGAAGCCCCAGGTCATCTGGGTCAGGTCGTTGGTGCCGAAGGAGAAGAACTGCGCCGCCTCGGCGATCTGCCCGGCGGTGAGGGCCGCGCGGGGCACCTCGATCATCGTGCCGATCAGCGCCTCGACGCCCACCTCGGCCAGGATGCGCTCGGCCTCGTCGCGTACGCCCTCCAGCTCCTGCACGGCGGCGACCAGCGGGATCATGATCTCGGCCCGGGGGTCTCCCCCGGCCGCGCGCCGCTCGGCCGCCGCCTCGGCGATGGCACGCACCTGCATGGCGAACAGGCCGGGGATCACCAGGCCGAGCCGTACGCCGCGCAGGCCGAGCATCGGGTTCTGCTCGTGCAGCCGCTTGACGGCGTCGAGGAGCCTGCGGTCCCTCGGGGTCGCGCCGTCACCGGCCAGCGCGATCTTCACCGACAGGGCGGTGATGTCGGGCAGGAACTCGTGCAGCGGTGGGTCGATCAGCCGGATCGTCACCGGCAGCCCGTCCATCGCCTCCAGGATTCCGGCGAAGTCGGACCGCTGGAGGGGTTCGAGCGCGTCCAGGGCCGCGCGGCGCTCCTCCGCCGAACCGGCCAGGATCAGATCCTCGACGAGCTTGCGCCGGTCGCCCAGGAACATGTGCTCCGTGCGGCAGAGCCCGATGCCCCGCGCGCCGAACCTGCGGGCCCGGGCGGCGTCGTCGGGGTTGTCCGCGTTGGCCCGTACGTCCAGGCGGCGGCGCCCGTCGGCGTGGCTCATGATCCGGTGCACGGCCTGGACGAGCTCGTCGCCGCTGTCGCCCGACCCCTCGAAGTACTCCACGACGGGCGAGGCCATGACCGGCACCTCGCCGAGGTACACCTCGCCGGTGCCGCCGTCGATGGAGATGACCTCGCCCTCCTCGACGACCACGCCATCGGGAGCGGTGAACCGCCTCTCCTGCGCGTCGACCTCCAGCTCCTCGGCTCCGCACACGCAGGTCTTGCCCATGCCGCGCGCGACCACCGCGGCGTGCGAGGTCTTGCCGCCCCTGCTGGTCAGCACGCCCTGGGCGGCGATCATGCCGACGAGGTCGTCCGGGGTCGTCTCCCTGCGGACCAGGATGACGTCCTCGCCCCGCTCGGCCAGCTCCTTGGCCCGCTCGGAGGAGAACACGGCCTTGCCGACGGCGGCGCCCGGCGAGGCGTTCATGCCCTTCGCGATGCGCCGCAGGTCGGCGCCGACGTCGAACCGGGGGAACATGAGCTGGGCGAGCTGGTCGCCGGTCACCCGGGAGACGGCCTCGTCCAGGTCGATGAGGCCCTGGTCGACGAGCTGGGTGGCGATGCGGAAGGCCGCCGCCGCCGTGCGCTTGCCGACGCGGGTCTGGAGCATCCACAGCTTGCCGCGCTCGATCGTGAACTCGATGTCGCACAGGTCGCGGTAGTGGTTCTCCAGCGTCTTCATGATGTCGAGGAGCCGCTGGTAGGAGTCGGGGTCGATCTCCGCGAGCTCCTGCAGGGGGACGGTGTTGCGGATGCCCGCGACGACGTCCTCACCCTGGGCGTTCCGCAGGTAGTCGCCGTACACGCCCTGCTGGCCCGAGCCGGGGTCGCGGGTGAACGCGACGCCGGTGCCGGACTCCATGCCGAGGTTGCCGAAGACCATCGCGACGATGTTGACCGCCGTGCCGAGGTCGGCGGGGATGCGCTCCTGGCGGCGGTAGATGATCGCGCGCGGGGCGTTCCACGACTCGAAGACCGCCTCGACGGCGAGCCGCATCTGCTCGCGCGGGTCGTACGGGAAGTCGTGGCCGGTCTGCTCCCGCACGATGCCCTTGTACGTCTCCACCAGGCGCCGGAAGTCGGCCGCTTCGAGGTCCAGGTCGCTGTCGACGCCCTTGTGGCGCTTGGCCGCGTCGATGCCGTTCTCGAACAGGTCGCCGTCGATGCCGAGCACGGTCTTGCCGAACATCTGGATGAGCCTGCGGTAGGAGTCCCAGGCGAAGCGCTCGTCCCCCGCCTGCTTGGCCAGGCCCTGGACGGACTCGTCGTTGAGGCCGATGTTGAGGACGGTCTCCATCATCCCGGGCATGGAGTACCTGGCTCCGGAGCGCACGCTGACGAGCAGGGGGTCGCCGGCGTCGCCGAGGCGCTTGCCCATCCCCTTCTCCATCGCGGTGAGGTGGGTCTCGACCTCGTCCGCGAGCCCCTCGGGGAAGCCTCCGTCCGACAGGTAGCGGCGGCAGGCTTCGGCGGTGATCGTGAACCCGGGAGGCACGGGAAGACCCAGGTTCGTCATCTCGGCGAGATTGGCACCCTTACCACCGAGGAGATCCCTGAGATCCTTGTTGCCCTCGGTGAAGTCGTATACGTACTTGGGCACTCGAACTCCTTCAACGACTTCAATGGCGTACGATTCCGCCTCGTCCCGGGGACTCTACCTACGATTTACCTCGGGAAACGTCACCCTCGCCTCACCATGGTGTTTTCCCTGGTAGAACCCAATATAGCGGTCTAATCCATTCGCTCTGCGGGGTGAACTCCGCCGAAACTCCGCGTGCGGCTCGTGGTATATACCAATTCTTGGTCATTAGCGGGGATTAAGAGGAGGTTCACCGACCGCCAATTGGTGTAGACCTTTCTTGCGGCACCGCGTGAACAATGGCGTGACGGAACCGAGAAGGGGGCGTCGATGTCCGCAGATCGGCTGATTCTCGTCACGGGCGCCGCCGGCAGGGTCGGAGGGGTCGGCCGGAGCGTCGTCGAGGGTCTGCGGGAGCGCGGCCTGGCGGTCCGCGCGCTCGTCCACCGCGAGGACGACCGTGCCGATGCGCTCCGGGCCCTGGGCGCCGAGGTGGTGACCGGCGACCTGACCAGGGCCGCCGACGTCGTCCCCGCCCTGGACGGCTGTGACCGGGTGTTCTTCTCCATGAGCGTCTCCCCGCTCTACCTGGAGGCCGCCGTCACGATGGCGGCCGTGGCGCGCGAGCACGGAGGCGTGGAGGCGTGCGTCAGCCTGTCCCAGATGACCGTCTCCGACATGACGGTGCTGAGCACGGCCGAGTCACACCAGCAGCGCCTGCACTGGCTCGCCGAGCGGGCCTTCGACTGGTCGGGCCTCCCCGTCATCGTGCTCAGGCCCACCGTCTTCCTGGAGCACCCGTTCTTCACCACCTTCGCCGAGGCCTCGATGGCCGAGGACTCCTCCATCAGGCTGCCGTTCGGCCCGTCGCGTACCTCTCCCGTGGCGGCGGCGGACGTCGCCGCCGTGGCCACGGCCGTCCTCGCCGATCCCGCCGCGCACATCGGGAAGGTGTACGAGCTGACCGGGCCGCGATCGCAGGACATGAACGCCGTGGCGGCCGAGTACTCCCAGGCTCTCGGACGGCCCGTGACCTACGTCGACGTGCCGCTCCAGCACTGGATCGACCACGATCTCGCCGCGCGGGGGATGCCCGGGCACCTCTCCGAGCACATCGCCACCATGGCGCGGCTCCACGCGCTGAACCGCTACGACCGGCTCACCCACGACGTCGAGCGGCTCACCGGCCACCCGGCCACGAGCGTCCGGGAGTTCGTGGCGGGTCGCGGGCCCGGCACCAGCGGGCACGGCTCAGGTTCCTGACACCACCCACCGCTAGGCTGATCGCCATGGTCGTGTTGCGCTCCATCGCCCTGTTCGTCCTGGCGGCGGTGGCCGAGATCGGGGGCGCCTGGCTGGTATGGCAGGGCGTGCGCGAGCATCGTGGCCTGCTCTGGATCGGCGCGGGGGTCCTGGCGCTCGGCGTCTACGGGTTCGTCGCCACCTTCCAGTCCGATCCCAACTTCGGCCGCATCCTGGCGGCCTACGGCGGTGTCTTCGTCGCGGGCTCCCTGGCCTGGGGCATGATCGTCGACGGCTTCCGGCCCGACCGCTGGGACGTGATCGGCGCCCTGGTCTGCCTCGCCGGCGTGGCGCTCATCATGTACGCCCCGCGCGGCTGAGGGCTCAGAGGAGGCGGGTGAGGACTCCCGAGTCGAGGATGATCGCGGCGCCGATCAGCATGAACACCACCGGGACGATCCATTCGCCGTACCGCTCGACGAGCTCGACGACCTTCTTGTGCGAGCCGAGCCACGAGGCCGCCAGGCACCACAGCGCGACCCCTACGGCGAACACCATGACCGTCACCACGGTGTTCCCCGGCCCGATCGTGCGGAACACCGGCGTGTACACCGAGACGTTGTCGGCGCCGTTGGCGACGGTGACCCCCACCACCGAGACGAGCCCGGTCGCGACGGGCGGCGGCTCGTCCCCGTCCGCACCGCGGGCGCGCACGGCGGCGACCAGGCTCCTGACGCCCAGCCCGAACGGCACCAGCCCGAGCAGCCCCACCCACTGGTCGGGCACGACCGTCAGGCCGATCGCGGCGACGACCGACAGCGCCACCAGGATCGCGATGCCGGCGTACTGACCGGCCCAGATGTGCCATGTCCTCGGCCTGCCCACGGCCCTGGCGGACAGGAACAGGACGGTCAGCACGATGATGTCGTCGATGTCGGTGCCGGCGAACATCCCCGCCGCCGTGCCGATCGTCGTCCAGATCTCCGCCACGACTGCCGACCCTAGTGCGCAAGAATGAACGCCGTGGAAGCCCGTATCGCGATATTTCCGAATACCGAGCCCCGGACGGCCGGCGGGCGTGCCGACGACCCCGACCGGCTCCTGTCCGGCGTCGAGGAGGCCGTGGCCCGTGGCGGCGGGGCCGTCGTACCCCCGGCCGAGGCCAACGGGCTCGTATGGCTCGCCCCCGCCCGGCCCGCCGCGCTGGGCGAGGCCCTGGACGCGAACCCGGACGTCCGGTGGGTGCAGCTCCCCTCGGCGGGCGTGGAGAGGTTCGCGGCCACCGGTGTCTTCCAACGTCCCGTGGTGTTCACCTGCGCGAAGGGGTCCTTCGCCGGGCAGGTGAGCGAGCACGCCCTCATGCTGGTCCTCGCCTGCCTGCGCGACGTCTCGCGCCAGGCGCGCACTCCGCGCTGGTCCGCCACCGACCCCCGCTCGCTGGCCGGCCGCAGCGTCACCATCCTGGGCGGCGGGGGCATCGCCGAGCGGCTCGTCCGGCTGCTGCGGCCCTTCGACTGCCACGTCCGGGTCATCCGCCGCCGGCCGGACAAGGTGGAGGGGGCCGACGAGACGTTGCCGCCCTCGGCCCTGGCGGGCGTGCTGCCCGGCACCGACGTCCTGGTGCTGGCCCTCGCCCTGACCGCCGAGACCAGGCACATCGTCGGCGCGGCCGAGCTGGCGCTGCTGCCCGCCCATGCCGTGGTCGTCAACGTCGCGCGCGGCGCGCACATCGACACCGGCGCGCTGGTTCAGGCGCTGGCCGAGGGGCGCGTCTCCGCCGCCGGTCTGGACGTGACCGACCCCGAGCCCCTGCCGGAGGGCCACCCGCTGTGGAGCGACCCGCGAGCCCTCATCACCTCGCACAGCGCGGACTCGGCCGAGTACGTCATGCGCATGCTGTGCGAGCGGGTGGAGCACAACGTCCGCCGGTTCCGCGCCGGGCTGCCCCTGGACGGGATCATCGACCCCGCCACCGGCTACTGACGGCGCAGCCTCGTCCATCCGGCGGCGGGCCGCACCGCCGGGCCGTACGCGGCTTCACGCCCGGGGCGAACAAGCGGGCTCGCGGGCCGAGGGGCGGCGGGGAAGCTGCCAGGATGGCCGCATGATGGAGCTGAACGGACGTCCCGTCACACCAGACGAGCTCGGCACCCTCGCGCTCTGCAACTACGGGCACTTCACCACCATGCGGGTGGAGGACCTGCGGGTCCGAGGCCTCTCCCTCCATCTCGAAAGGCTCCTCGGCGACTGCCGGGTCGTCCACGGCGCCGACCTCGATCTCCAACGGGTGCGCCACCTCGTCCGGCGCGTCGCGGCCTCGGCGCCGTCGCCGGTCATCGTTCGGGTCACCGTGTTCGACCCCGAGCTCGACCTGGCCCACCCGGCGGTCAAGGCCCAGCCGGAGATCCTCGTCAGCACGAGACCGGCCCCGGGCGCCCTGGCCCCGCTGACGCTGGGAGCGGTCAACTACCAGCGCGACCTGCCCGAGGTCAAGCACACCGGGCTGTTCGGCACCGTGCTGCACAGGCGGCTCGCGCAGCTCGGCGGCCACGACGACGTGCTGTTCCTCGACGGCCGGTCCCGCGTGACCGAGGGGCCCGCGTGGAACATCGGGTTCGTCCGCGCCGGCCGCGTCCTGTGGCCGGAGTCGAACCGCCTCAACGGCGTGACCATGCGCCTGCTCAACGAGGTGATGCGCCGCGCCGGCATCCCCTTCGACGCCGCCGACATCGACGCCGGCGACCTGCCCGCGATGGGCTCGGCGTTCATCACCAACGCCGCCATCGGCCCGCGCCCCGTGCGCTCGATCGACGGGGCCGAGCTCTCGGTGGACGAGCCGATCCTCACCACCCTGCGAAGGGAGTACGCGGCCATCCCCGGCGACCCGCTCTGACCTGGCCGGCTAGCCGTGGACGGGGGCGACGCCGGTCGCGCAGGCGACGAGGTCCTCGTAGACGGCGGGGTCGGTGGTGAAGGCGCCGAGCCGCACGGTCTTGTTGTCGCCGTGGTAGTCGCTGGAGCCGGTGGCGCGCAGGCCGAGGTCGCGGGCGAGAAGGCGCACGTGCTCGCGGTCCTCGGGCGAGTGGTCCACGTGGCCGGCCTCCACGCCCCACAGGCCCGCCACCGCGAGATCGGCGATCAGGTCGTCCGGCACGATGTGACCCCGGCTGCCGGCCCTCGGGTGGGCCAGCACCGACACGCCGCCCGCCTCGTTCACCAGGCGGATGGCCGTCAGCACGTCCATGTCCGCCTTCGGCAGCCGGTAGCGGCTGCCCAGCCACTCGGGGGCGAACGCCTCGTCCACCGACCCGACGAGGCCCCGCCCGACGAGCGCCCGGGCGATGTGCGGGCGGCCCACCGTGCCGCCCGCCGCGTAGCCCCGCACCTCGGGAAGCGTGATGTCGATGTCGTCGGCGTTCAGCAGCGCGACGACGTTCTCCGCCCGGGTGTCGCGCGACCGCCGCACCCTGGCCAGCTCGGCCACCATCGGCTCGTAGGAAGGGTCGAACAGATAGGCCAGCAGGTGCAGCCCGACCGACGGCTCGCTGCGGTACCACCGGCCCGACAGCTCGGCACCGCGCACCAGTGTGAGCCCGGGGGGCACGGCCGCGACGGCGGGCGGCCACCCGGCGGTGGTGTCGTGATCGGTGAGGGCCACCACGTCGAGCCCAGCGGCGACCGCCCGTCTCACCAGGTCGCCGGGCGTGTCGGTGCCGTCGCTGGCGGTGGAGTGCGTGTGCAGGTCGATCCGCATACCCCGAGCCTCTCAGTTCGAGGGCTCCGGCGTGCCGCCGAACCCTTCCTTCGGGAGGCCCCGTACCCGGGCGCCTCGCCGCTCGGCATCCAAGCCATCGCCGGCCGTCTAGTCCTCTTCGTCGTCTCCGCGGCCACTGGGCGGGCCGTCGTTCCCGGCCAGGCCGGAGATGTGGACGAGCAGCCGCGTGAGCGCGGGGGTGCGGGTGAGCAGTCCCTTCTCCTCGGCGTCTGCGAGCTTGTGCAGGACGTCGCGGACGCGCTTGGCCGCCTTGCGCGCGTCGTGCCCCTTCTTCCTGCCGCGGTCGTCCCACCGGCCGGCGAGCGAGGACCGGGCCTCAGCGATCTTGTGCTGCACGTCGGCGGCGACCCGGGGGTCGAGCCTGCCCTGGACGGCCGCCAGGCGCAGTTCCTGCGCCAGTTGAGCCAGCAGGACGCGCGGGTCGTCCGACAGCGGTTCCTCCTGGCTCTCGGCCACCGCGGAGGCGGTCGCCGTGGGCTCTGGCGACCCCGTGACACTGGAGGGCGCCGGCGGGGCGGACGGGGACGCACTGGTCTCCGGTCGCGCGGCCGTGCCCGTGACGTCCGTACCCGGCCGGAGGGCGGCGATCGCCAGCACCACCACGGCGGCGACGGCGACCCCTGCCGCCGCCATCACGGGCTTGCGCCTACCCGGGAGCATGGATGCCCAGGCGGCCCGGCCCACCCCGCCCGTCCGCTCGGCGGTCAGCGGGGACAGGACGCTGGTCGGCGCGGGCACACCGGGATGAACCGGCGGCACTGGACGAATCGGGGAAGAGAGCTCCTGATGCGGCAGCGGCGGCATGGCGCGAGTCGGCGCGGGCCCGTACGGCGCCTGCGGGGGCGGGGCCTGCGGGGGCGGGGCTTGTGGGTGCGGGGCTTGTGGGGGCGGGACGGCATGCCCGGCCGTCCGTGATCCCGTGGCCAGCGAGTGCGCGACCTGGTCGGCCCCCGGCCGCGCGCCCGGCTCCTTCTCGAGCAGGCTCAGCAACAGTTCTTCCAGCGCGGGCGGCACGTCCGGCCTGAGCCGGCTCGGCGGCACCGGCGCGAGCTGGACATGCTGGTACAGCAGTGCGGGCAGGGTGTCCGCGCGAAAGGGCGGGTGCCCTGCCAGAAGCTCGTAGAGCACGCACCCGAGCGCGTACATGTCGGACGCCGGCCCGGCGTCCCTGCCGAGAGCCCGCTCAGGCGCGAGGTAGGAGCCGGTGCCCACGATCAGGCCCGTGCCGGTCAGCGCGGTCGCCGCCTGGTCGGCCAGGCGGGCGATGCCGAAGTCCACGACCTTCACCGTGCCGTCCGCCGCCAGGAGCAGGTTGCCGGGCTTGACGTCGCGATGGATCACACCCTGCCGGTGGGCGGCGGCCAGGCCCGACGCGGCCTGGAACCCGATGCGGGACACCTCCCGGGGGGAGACACTCCCCACTTCCGCCAGGCTGCGCCCGTCGATCAGCTCCATGACGAGGTACAGGCGGCCCTCGGCCTCGCCGAAGTCGTGGACGGCGACGACGTTGGCGTGGTTCAGGCGGGCGGTGGCCTGTGCCTCCTGCCGGAACCGCGCGGCGGCCGAGGAGTCGAGGGACGCGGCGAGCAGCAGCTTGACCGCGACCAGGCGGTCCAGGACCTCGTCCCTGGCCCGCCAGACCTCGCCCATCCCCCCGCGTCCGAGAGGCTCGTCCAACCGGTACCGAGCCGCCAGAAGCACCCCAGACGCCTTCCTGATCGATGGCCGGCACATTGGTCGCTCCGGTGCCGCGCGACGGGCCGGGCCCGTCGCGCGGCCACCGTGACGATCATGAACCGCTACGGCGTCACAGGATACCGGGAACTCGTCAGGCCCTGGTGGACTCGACCAGGCGGCCGATCTCCGGGAGGACGGCCTCGGCCACGCTGATCTTCCGGTCGATCAGGCCGCTGGCGTGGAAGAGGTCGGCCGCGCGCTGCTGCTCGGCGACGAAATCCTCGCTGACGGGGTGCAGCCCGAACGGGCGCGTGCGCAGGGCGTGCTCCCAGGCGTCCACGTCCCCGCCGTCCTCGGCCGCGAACAGCTCGGCCGCGGCCCGGGGGTTCTGCCGGATCCAGGCGTCGGACTCCTGCAGGGCCGCCACGATGGCGGCGAGCTCCTCCGGACGTCCCTCGGCGAAGTCGCGGCGGGTGAACCACAGCGAGCGGTGGCTGAACAGCCCCTCCGTCTCGACGAGCTCCCTGACGGAGGCCTCCCGCTCGACCCTGGTGAGCGGTGGGTACGAGCCCACCCAGGCGTCGACCTCCCGGTCGAGGAACAGCTGGGCGGCGTCCCCGTAGGCGTCCACCGGCTCGATGTCCTTCCAGGTCAGCCCGGCCCGGTCGAGGGCGAACAGCAGCAGGGTGGTCTGCCAGGAGCCGTGCCCGAGCGCGACCCGCCTGCCCGCGAGGTCCGCGAGGGAGGTGATGGGCGAGTCCTCGTGGACGACGAGCCGCCCGTTCTCGTGCCGCGAGCCGGAGACCGCCACGTACACGATGTCGAGGCCCTTGCCCTGGGCGGTGACCGGGGGCGTGGAGCCGGTGCCGATGAAGTCGTAGCCCCCGTCGAACAGGTGGTCACCGTGCGCGGAGGGCAGCCCGTCGGTGGGGGCGGGACGGTCCCCGGCCGGCAGGCTGCGCAGGTCGACCCATTCCACGTCGGGAAGGGAACGCTCCAGGATGCCGCGGTGGCGCAGCACCCACAGCGAGTTGTTGTTGGGGAAGTAGCCGACGCGAACGCTCATCAGATGGATCCTTTCGAAGTGGAAAGCGGGGAGTTGTGGCGGATGTCGTGGCCGCGCAGCAGCGGGAGCACCTCCTCGCCGACCCGGTACGCCTCCTCCAGGTGAGGCACGCCGGCGAGGATGAACGCGTCGACGCCGATGCCGATCAGCTCGTCGAGCCGCTGGGCGACCTGCTGGTAGCTGCCCACCAGCCCGAACGCGGGGCCGCCGCGGAGCAGGTGGAAGCCGCCCCAGACGTTGGGCGACACCTCCAGCTCCCGGGGTTCGCGTACCGGCCAGGAGACGAACGACTGGCTGCGCAGCCACCCGACGGAGTCGCCGTCGGGGCCGCGGAGCGCCGCCGGGTCGACGTGCTCCCAGCCGCGCCGGATCTCGTCCCAGGCCGCCTCCTCGGTCTCGCGGGCCAGCACGTCGATGCGCACGGCGAACTTCGGCGAGCGCCCGATCGCCGTGCTGTGCTCGCGCACCTGGGCGAACTTGGCCGCCAGCTCGGGGAAGGGCTCCAGCCACGACAGGTAGTAGTCGGCGTGCCGCCCGGCCGCCTCGATCGCGGCCTTGGACGAGCCGGAGAAGTAGATCTCAGGGAAGGGCTGCCGCGCGAGCGGCTCGGGCAGGCCCGCCCCCTCGACCTGGTAGAACCGGCCCTGGTAGTCGAACGGGCCACCGTTCCACACGCCCTTGAGCACGTCGAGGAACTCCGAGGTGCGGGCGTAGCGGTCGTCGTGGTCGACCTTGTCGCCCCACCAGAGCTGGGCCGGGCCGCCGCCGCCGGAGATGATGTTGTACACGACCCGCCCGCCGGTCGCCCGCTGGAGGCTCGCCGACATCCGCGCCGCCTGCACCGGGTGCAGGAAGCCCGGCTGGTAGGCGATCATGAACCGGTAGGTCGTGGTCTCGCGGGCCAGCGCGGCGGCCGTGGCCCACGGGTCGTCGGTGAAGGGGAACGACGGCAGCAGGCCGCCGACGAACCCCGAGATCTCCGACGCCCTCGCCACGTCGGCCATGTGGTCGACGTAGGAGTACCCGTCGCGGCGGCCGTCCCGCACGCCGGGGGTCAGGCTGCCCGGCACGACCGGCGCCCACTCCCCCCGGCTGGTCACCCGGCGGCGCAGCGACTGCTGGTCGCCGTGGGTGCCGATACGCCAGTAGATGTCAATGGGCATGCTCGATCTCCTTCGCGAACAGCGGCAGCAGCCGCTCGCCCAGCCGGTAGGTCTCCTCGATGGCGGGCCTCGCTTCCAGGACGAAGGTGGTGACGCCCTGGCCGAGGTGGCCGCGGATCCCGGCCGCGACGGTCTCGTACGAGCCGACCAGACCGGACGAGCCGGAACCGTCACCGCTGATCCGGGCGAATCCGGGCCACAGGCGGGTGCGCGGGTCAGGGTCCGGCAGGCCCGCCTCCTCACCCCCGGTGAGCACCCAGAGCCGCCGGGCCTCGTCCCAGGCCTCGTCGTCGTCATCTCGCGCGAGGACGGGAATCCGCAGGCCGTACCCGACGCGGCGTCCCTGCGCCTCGGCGAGCGCGGCCAGCTCTTCGATGCCCGCCTGGACGTCCTGGTCCGGGGTGAACAGGTGGACGTCGGCGTGGCGGGCCGAGAGCGCCAGCGCCTCCGGCGAGGTGCCGGTCAGGTGGACGCGCGGGAAGGGCAGTCCCGAGTTCGGCGGCTGGAAGCCGCCCGCGAGCACCTGGTAGAAGCGGCCCTCGTAGGTGTAGCCCTCCTCGTGCCACACGCCCCTCGCCACGGTGAGGAACTCGTCGGCCCTCGCATAGCGGTCGGCGCCTCGCAGGTGGTCTCCCTGCGAGCGCGCGACGGCCGGGTCCAGGTCGACGTCGAGTTGCCAGCCGAGCCGGTCGCCGGTGAACCGCTGGAGCGAGGCCGAGAACTTGGCCGCGTACAC
Source organism: Sphaerisporangium viridialbum (assembly GCF_049674955.1). Classification (GTDB taxonomy): domain Bacteria; phylum Actinomycetota; class Actinomycetes; order Streptosporangiales; family Streptosporangiaceae; genus Sphaerisporangium; species Sphaerisporangium viridialbum. The sequence goes on from NZ_CP187232.1 coordinate 7,391,102, forward strand.
CGGCGTGGCCACGCCGGGGTGGAACCCGGCCACGACGCGCAGGTGACGGCTCTGCCGGAGCAGCCCGGCCGCGACCACCAGCGACTCCTCGCCCGCCGGGTCGAACGGCACCAGCGCGCCGCCGAGGGCGGCGATCTCCGCGGCCCTGCCGATCTGCGCGAGGTGGTCGAACGGCCCGAAGGCGCCCGGCCGCGGATCGGTGACGAGCGAGGGCAGCGGGCGCCGCGCGCCGGGCCGCCAGTCGCCCCGGTCCCCGCGCCCGGGGTCGCGCCCGTCTCCCCGGGTCGGCACGGTGATCAGGAAGTCCGGGTGCCCGCCCATCACGCACCCACCCCCGCGGACTGTGCGGCGAGGCGCCCGCGGGCCAGTTCGAGGGGCTCGGGCGCCACCCACGCGTCGAGGTCCACGTCGGCGTCGAGGAAGCCGTGCACCAGCAGGAAGTCCTTCTGGACGCGCAGCAGGTCCAGCCGTTCCCGCGACAGGTCGGGGTGGAGCGAGTGGTGGAAGTCGCCCCGGTAGGCGGTCTCCACGGCCTCCGCCCCGGACCGCGTCTCGCCGGCCAGGATCTCGCGCACCCGATCGAGGTTGCCCTCCGCCCAGTCCGCGGCGCGCAGGGTCTGGGCCAGGAACCCCACCACCAGGTCGGGGTGCTCGTCCAGCAGCCGCTCGTGCACGGTGATCGGCCTCGGGGTGCCGTTGTTGACCCGCGTACGGCGGTCGGGGTGCGCGTCCAGGTCGACGGCCACCACGGCGCCTATCTCCTTGGCCTGCTCCGCGGCCCGCGCCCCCTTGGCGTACACCGCGTCCACCTCGCCGCGGGCGAGCTCGGCGATGCCGGGCCAGGAGAACGCGCGGCCGTCTGTGTCCCGGCCTGCGTCCCGGCCGACCGACGGCCTGGCCGGGGCGGCCACCTCCACGAACGTGACGTCGTCGAGGGTCAGCCCGCCCTGCGCCAGCGCGCCCTTGGTCCCGTGCAGGGCCATGGCCCTGGGGAAGCTCTTGGCCCTGGTCTCGGCCCACGCGGGGAGCGCCACCCTGGCACCGGCGAGACCGGCCGCCCCGGTGATGCCGGAGTCCGCCCTGACCAGGATGGACTGCCACTCCTCGATCCAGGTCAGGCCGATCAGCCGGGTCGGGGCGCCCGCCGACCGCGCGGCGAGCGCGGGGACGTTGCCGCCCTCCCGGAACAGCCCGAGCAGCTGGTGGTCGAAATGGTGCTGGGCCAGCTCAGGTCCCGCGTCCTGGAGGATGCCGACCGCAAGGCCGGCCGCCTGGAACTCCTCGGCCAGCCAGCCCTGGTTGTGGGCCAGGCCGCTGGCGGTGGGCACGGGGCAGCGGGTGTACCAGATCTTGTCTATGGATGACATGTGTCTCCTCATCGGCTCGTTGGCGATACGTCTAGTGCGAGGCGGTGACGACGCCGAGGTGGTTCAGGAACAGGCGGCGGTACTCGGCGAAAGGAGGGCTGTCGCGGTCCCGGGGATGGGGCAGGTCGATCGTCCTGTCGACCGCCAGCGCCCCCTCCCGCAGCACCACGACCCGGTCCGCCAGCCGGACGGCCTCGTCCACGTCGTGGGTGACCAGGACGACGGCCGGGCGGTGCCGCGCGCACAGCTCGGCGACCAGCTCCTGCATCTGGAGCCGGGTCAGCGCGTCCAGCGCGGCGAACGGCTCGTCGAGCAGCAGCACCTCCGGATCGCGGACCAGTGCCCTGGCGAGGGCCACGCGCTGCGCCTCGCCTCCGGACAGGGTCGCCGGCCACGCCCCGCCGTACCCGTCCAGCCCGACCTCGGCCAGGGCCCGGCGCCCGGCCTCGCGGGCGGAGGACGGGAGGCCGAGGGTGACGTTGGCGAGCACCCTCCTGGCGGGGATCAGCCGGGGCTCCTGGTAGACGGTCGTACGGCGGGGGGCGGCGAGCACGGTCCCTTCGTCGGGGAGGTCCAGGCCCGCCAGGATGCGCAGCAGGGTGGTCTTGCCCGTGCCGCTCGGGCCGAGGAGGACGAAGAACTCGCCCCTGCGGATCGAAAGGTCGATGCCGGAGAGCACGGTCTTGGCGCCGAAGGCCTTGCTCAGCCCGCTGATGCGCACGGCCAGGTCGCGCGCCGGCTCGCTCATCTCGTCCTGCGGGTTCATCGGGCGACCACGTGCCCGCGCCAGGGCATGGCGAGCCGCTCCACCAGCCGGATCACGGCGTCGAAGACCAGCCCGAGGACGGCGTAGATGAGGATGCAGAGCACCATGTAGTCGGGCCTGAAGTACTGCTGCGCCAGCGTGACCAGGTAGCCGATGCCCTCGGTGGCGCCGACCTGCTCGGCCGCGATCAGGCCGGTGAGCGAGACCGACAGGCAGATGCGCAGCGCCATCAGGATGTTGGGCAGGGCGCTCGGGATGATGACGCCGAGCGCGAGCCGGTGGCCACGCAGGCCGAAGCCGCGCGCCGCCTCGACGACCTTGCGGTCGACGTTCCGCACGCCGAGGTAGGTGTAGGCGTACATCGGGATGGCCGCCGACACCGCGATCAGCACGATCTTGAACGTCTCGCCGACCCCGAACCACGAGATGAAGAGCGGCACCAGCGCGAGGAACGGCACGGCGCGCATCATCTGCATCGTCGGGTCGACCAGTTCCTCGCCGAGCGCCGAGATGCCGGCGGCGACCCCGAGCAGCAACCCGATCCCCCCGCCGACCAGCACGCCCAGCCCGGCCCGCTGCGCCGAGGCGAGCAGGTACTCGGCGAGCTGGCCGGTCGCGGCCAGCTCGCGCAGGGCGGCGAGCACCGAGGCGGGCCCGGCCAGCACGTCCGGGGGGATGCGCCCGCTGCCCGCCCCGTACCACCAGGCGAGGAGCAGCAGCAGCGGCACGCCGATGCGCACGCCCGCCGACAGGGCCGCCGGGCGGCGGCGCGAACCGAGGTACCTCGGAACCTCCAGCCCGGCGCTCTCATCGGCCGGACGGGTCGCCGTCTGGTCCACCGGCTGGACTCTCTCCAGGGTCATGGCGGTCACCCGGACGCGGCGGGCGATGAGGACCCGGCCGCGTCGAGGTCGAAGAGCACGTCCGCCGGGTCGATGGAGCCCGAAACCACGCCGTACTTCTGGAACAGGCCGGCGACCTCCTGGATGTTGGCGCCGTCGTCCTTTGTCACGGTGCGGGGGATGTTCGCGTACTTCGCGGTGGCGATGTCCAGCTCCAGCCGAGGACCGGTGACGGCCGTCGGTCCCTGCTTGAGGAAGACGTTCTCGAACTTCTCCGGCTCCTGCTTGGCCTCGGCGGTCAGCTCCCGCAGCACGTCCAGGTAGACGCGTACGGCCTCGGGGTGCTGGTCGAGCAGCTCGTCGCGCGCGGCGGCGATGGTCAGGTCCCTGTCGTCGAGGTCGCGGCCGTGCACGATCACCCGCGCGCCCTTGGCGACCACTTCGGGGTAGGCCTTGACGATCGCCCACCAGGCGTCCACCTTGCCGGTCGCGAACGCCGACGCGCCCTGGTCGGGGTTGAGGTACACCCGCTTGACCTGGTCGACCGGGACGCCGGCCTTCTCCAGGGCGAGCAGGAGCAGGTACTCGCCCTTGCCGCCCTTGTTCACGGCCACCTGCCTGCCCACCAGGTCCTTGACCGACTTGACCGGACTGTCGGGGGCCACGACCAGGCCGTCGGTCTGCGGGGCGGCCGGGTCGGTGATCGGGTCGGTCACCGAGAAGATCTTGATGTCGGGACTGTTCGCCAGGTAGCCGACGGCGGGCGAGATGGCCCCGGCCAGCACGTTCACCGAACCGGAGTGGACCGCGTCGATGGTGGCGGTGAACGAGGCGTAGGAGCCGCCCCACTCGACCGAGGCGCCGACCGCCTTGAGCCGCTTCTCAAGGATGCCCTCGCGCTTGGCGTAGGCGAGGGGGCCCGCGTTGCCGGGGTCCTGGAGCTTGAGCACCGCCCCCGTCCCCCCTCCGGACGAGGATTCCTCGCCGGCCGCGGAAGGCGTGCCGCAGGCGGTGGCGAGGCCGGCGAGCGAGATGGCCAGGGCCACGACCGCGGCGCGCACGCGGCGGCGAGGCCGGGGATCCAGGAGATGGCGATTCCACATGATGATGACGAGCCCCTTAACAGTGGGATGTAGCGGCGGTCGCGACCGGCGGCGTCCTGCCACCGGGCACGGCGAGAGACCCCTGCGACCAGGGGCGACCAGAAGAGATGGGGATCAGGAGAGACGTCTCCAGCGCGACCCACGCGCGAGACGGACCACGTTCACCGACAGAGGCTGCTGTCCACGTACATGAAGTCGATCACGCGCCGGGCGGTCAAGGTCACTTTCGGCACAATACCTATATTTCAGGTAGGTAATATAGTAGTCAAGTCGTGTCTCACATGACGAGATGCCACAAAGACCGCAAACCCCCCAAAACGCCGTACGGGCGCACGTACCCGAGGTACGTGCGCCCGTACGGCGCGGCGGCGGGTCCGCTCCTAGCGGCCGGCCTCCATGAGGGCGAGGTAGCCGTCCTCCAGCGTCGGCTCGGCGGGCTCGGCGTACGGATCGGGCCGCGAGGCCGCGACGACGCGGTAGCGCATCCCCGCGCCCTCCGGCAGCGCGGCCACGATCCTGCCCCGCGACGGCTCGGGGCCCGGCGTGATGACCGTCCACACCTGCCGGTCCGCCTGCGCCACCAGCTCGCCGACGTCACCCCTGAAGACCACTCGGCCCTTCGCCATCACCGCCAGGTAGCGGCAGGTCTGCGCCACGTCCTCGACGATGTGCGTGCTGAGCAGCACCGTACGGTCCCCGGCGAGCTGGGAGAGCAACGTGCGGAAGCGGATGCGCTCCTCGGGGTCCAGCCCGGTCGTGGGCTCGTCCACGACGAGCAGGCGAGGATCGGCGAGCAGTGTCTGGGCGATGCCGACCCGCCGCAGCATCCCCCCGGAGAAGCCCTTGAGCCTGCGGTCGGCGACGTCGGACAGCCCCACCACCTCCAGCAGTTCGCCGATCCTGCGGCGCCGGAAGTCACGGGCGTCGAGCCCCTTGAGCAGGGCGATGTAGTCGAGGAACCGCCGTGCGGTGAGGTCGGGATAGACCCCGAGGTCCTGGGGGAGGTAGCCGAGGGCCCGCCGCACGGCGAGCAGCCCGTCGGGGGTGGTGAGGTCGTGCCCGCCGACGCGGATCGTCCCGGAGGTGGGCTTCAGCAGCCCCACCAGGATCCGCATGAGCGTGGTCTTCCCCGCCCCGTTCGATCCGAGCAGCCCGTACATGCCGGTCGGCACGTCGAGGTCCACCCCGTCGAGGGCGCGCACGTGGCCCTTGTAGGTCTTGGTCAGATGGGAGATCTCGATGCGCATGTCAGGACTCCGTACGGATGGCGTGGAGACGGGCGAGGAAGAGCGCGACGGCGGCCATGGCGACCATCAGGCCGATCCACAGGAAGGCGACGGCCGGGGAGGCGAGCGGGCGAAGAAGGTTCAGCGCCGCCCCGTCCCACGGGCCGTACGGGATCGCGTCGGCCCCCAGCGCCGCTGACGGGTCGCCGAACAGCCCGTACTCCACATAGTCGGCATTCGCCGAGAAGACGGTGTGGGAAAGGGTCGGCATCATGGTGGCGGGGATGAGGTTGCCCCAGAACCAGTAGCCGACGAACAGCACGCGGAACACCAGGGGCGGGACCAGCAACGGGCCGGCGAGCGAGAGGGCCCCGACGAAGACCAGCGCGGGGATGATCTTCACCAGGAAGAGGCCCACGGCCCAGCCGAGTGCCTGCGGCTTTCCCTCGGCGACGGCGTAGACGACCGCCCGGCCGAGGTACATCACCGCGATCGGCGCCGCGGTGGCCGCGCAGACGCCCAGATACTTGCCGATCAACCGCCCGGTACGGCCCGCCGGGGTGCTGTCCAGGATCCCGGCGACGCCCAGCCTCCTGTCGCGGATGAGCCGGTCGGCGAGCAGGCAGCCATAGACGATCGGCATCAGCGTCATGACCGTCTGGCTTACCGCGATCATGGCGGACCGAGGGTCGTCCGGGTCGCCGGTCCCCAGCGTCGGGACGACGTAGCCCTGCGACAGCGTGCCCACCATCGCCGCGAAGGCCAGCCCGTAGACGATCCACAGGATCGGCCGCCGCACCTGCATGCCGAACTCGTACCGCAGGGTCGCGATCATTCGGTCTCACCTCCGAGAATGCGCTCGGCGTCACCGAGCAGGGGCCACGCCGCGACGAGGAGCGCCATGGCCGTCACCAGCAGGGTCACCCGGTTGACGGACCAGTCATCGGCCACCGCCCCATGGGTGGTGGCGAACAGGTAGAGCGACCGCGTGACGGCGTTCCCCCGCAGGACGTCGCCGGCGACGTGTTCGAGCAGCCACACCATGGCGACCGTCGTGGTGGCGGCCACGGTGCTCCGGAAGGCCGCGGCGGCGAACAGCCCGAGGGCGGTGAGCCACACGGCGGGGGCGAGCCAGGTGAGCTGACCGGCCAGGCCACCGGGCGTACCGGGCAACACGTCCCACCAGCCGGCGGCCATGAACAGCGCCGTTGCGGCCGTCGCGCACAGCGCCGCCCACCCGGACGTCACGGCGAGGCGGCGCAGCAGGGTCGCGCGGTACCCCGAGGGAAGGGTGAGCTGGAGCTCCAAGGCCCGGTCCCGGCCGATCAGCGAGGCCGCCGCGATACCCGTCACGAGCGGGAACCCGGTCTCGACGGCTCCGAGGAGCAGCGACGCCGTCGTGGCCTCGCGGGAGCCGAGCCGGGTACCGAAGAGGGCGAGAAGCCCGGTCAGCAGGACGAGGGCCGGCGGCATCACCAGAGCCGCCGGCCCGGCCCTGCCTATCTCATGGGACCAGAGGTCGAACCGTTTCATGACCATTGGGTTGCGCGGGCACGCCTGATCGGTTCACCCCGGCCGGCGACGACCACGGCTGCGACGCCGAGCACGGCGGCGAGAGCGAGGATGACGGCGTAAGCGGCCGGGCTGGTGAGCCAGAAGGCGCCGAAACGTCCGGCGAAGGACCACGGGGTGAAGGTCAGCGCGTAAAGGATCCACACCGCGAGCGCCACGCCGATCGCCCCCTCGGGGTTCCAGCACACCGAGAGCAGCAGGCCGAGCGCCGCGAGCAGCGCCATGGGCCCGAGCCAGACCATGACGAGCCTTCCGAGCCCGGCGGGGCTGAGGCCCGCCAGGGACAGCGCCACCGAGCCGAGCAGCGCGAGGGCCAGGTCGTACCCGAGCACCAGCGTCATCCGGGCCAGCAGCACGACGCGCGGGGACGTCGGTGTGACGGCCACGACCTCGAAGGCCTCGTCACGCTCGGGAGAGAAGGCCCCGGCCACCCCGATGCCGGTGACGAGCGGCACGACGAGGGCCATCACCAGCTCCGCGATGTGCCCTTGGGCGAGGACGAACCCCACACCGGCCGCCATCACCAGCGCCGACGTCAGCCAGACCGCGCGATGCACGACCGCGGCCTCGGCCGCGAGCAGCGCCCGGGCCCTCATCGGCCTCGGCACGGGCGGCGGCACGGCCCGGTCCAGCAGGGACCTCAGCAGGACGCCGCGCAGGATCTCGGGGCCGGGCGCGGGCGGGATGCCGTCCGCGATCCCCCGCAACTCCGGCCATTCACCTCGTTGGTTCATCGATCCACTCCCTGAGGGTCGCGCGAGCGTGATGCAGCCGGCTCTTCACCGTGCCGACCGGGATTCCCAGCACTTCGGCGATGTCCTGGTGACTCAGGTCCTCGAGCAACGCGAGCACGACCACCTCGCGCTGCGCCGGCGGCAGCCGTTCCAGCGCGGCCTGCACCCGGTCGCGCCCGATGGCCAGTTCCTCGGGCCCCGGGGCCGAGTCCGCCCCGTCGGCGGTGGGCTCGGCCGCGACCGGAGGGGGAACGCCGCGCAGCCGGTTGTGCGCCTGGCGGCGGGCGACCCCGAACAGCCAGGTGCTCACGCTGGACCGGCTCTGGTACGTGCCCGCCGACCGCCACACGGCCAGCCACGTGTCCTGGAGGATCTCCTCGGCCGTGCCCCTGTCACCGGCCAGGCGATAGAGGAAGGCGAACATCGGCTTGCCGTAGCGCGCGTACAGCTCCGTCAGCGCGGCGGTGTCGCCGTCGGCCACCCTGGCCAGGACGGCCGCGTCCTCGACCGGCGTCCCCGCCCGTGCGCGACGACCGGCTCCCGCGACCCGGCGCAGCGCCATCCCCTCCGCTCCCCCGCCCATGCCAGGTACGTAGCACCACCCGCCCAACGAGGTTCATCGCAGAAGCGGGCGTCAGGCGAGGAGTGCGGTGACGGTGTCTTCGAGGCTCGCCGGCGGGCGGCCGAGCAGACGGGCGAGATCAGGGCCGGTCCTGGCGAACGCGCCGGCGCGCACCGCCGGGGCCAGGGACCCGAGCCATCCGGCCTCCGCGTCGGAGACCTCCCGGTACGCGACCGGCTCGCTCAGGGCCCGCGAGAGCACTCCGGCCAGTTCCGGATAGGTCCACAACGGCCCGCGCAGCTCGTACGTCGCGTTCTCGTGGCCCGTGCCGGTGAGGGCGGCGCTCGCCGCGAGGGCCAGGTCGCGGAGCCGGGCGGTGTTGAGGGGCCCGCCGGCGGTCGAGGAGGTGACCGTGCCGCTCCCCCGGGCCTCGGCCAGCGCGGCGCCGAGGAACGCCTCCGAGTACAGGGCGTTGCGCAGGAACGTGTGCGCCAGCCCGGACTCGACCACCGCCTTCTCCGTCGCGGTGTGGTCCGCGGCGAAACCCTGCCCCTCCTCGGCGCCGATGCCGCTGGTGTAGACGAGGCGCCGCACCCCTGCCCGGGCGGCCCGCTCGACCACCGCGAGGTGCTGCGCGACGCGTACCCCGGGTGTGAGGTCCGGACCCGACACCAGGAGCAGGACCTCAACCCCGGCCAGCGCCCCGTCGAGGGAAGCGGGCTCGTCGTAGTCGCCGAACCGGACCTCGGCACCACAGGCGGCGAGGTGAGCGGCCTTCTCAGGAGTGCGGGCGATGGCGACGACGTCACCGGGCTCGACCCTGCCCAGGAGGTCTTCCACGACGACGCGCCCAAGATTCCCGGTGACCCCGGTAACAGCGATCTTGCCCACTGACGACCCTCTTCCCGAGGTCAGGCGACTTCCCGCGACTTCGGAAGCAGCACCACGAACGGCCCACCTCAGCAGGTCAAGCGGCTTTGGAGGGAGAGCTTCGACGCCGGCGCACCGGTTGCCGAGGGAGCCCGGTGAGCGTACCGAATCGCCCTCCGCGACCGCCTCACATTTTCGGCGCCCCCCTGACCCGCGCACCGATGCGCTCAGGGAGTCCTCCTCAGGCCGCCACGACCGGCCGCGTGGCGCGACGGGGTGCCGCTGTTCGGCGGTCGGTGGATCAGAGGGCGCGGCGGTGGACGCTGACGGCGTAGCCGCCGCCCTCGTACGGCGCGGCGTCCCAGGTGGCGAAGCGGTGTTCCAGGGTCAGGCCGGACGCCTCACACCAGCCGTCGTACTCGGCCAGCTCCACGCTCGGCGGGATCGGCAGGTGCGCCGCGTCGAGGCCGAACCCCGCGACCAGCAGGCCGCCCGTACGCAGCGCCCCGGCCAGAGCCCGGACGGCGGCGGGCTCCGTGCCCGGCGCGAGCAGCGGGATCACGTTGCCCGCCGCGACCACCAGGTCAAAGCCATGCAGCCCTGTGAGGGTGGCCAGATCGGCCTCGATCCAGCTCATTTCGGGTGCACGTCGCCGGGCCTCCGCGAGCATCGAGACGTCGAGGTCCACACCCGTACAGTCGTATCCCAGCTCGGCCATGCGGATCGCCACCCGCCCGGTGCCACAACCCGCGTCGAGCACCCGCGCGCCGGCCGGTACCAGCGACGCGCACAGCGTCGCCTCGCCATGCACGTCCACCCCAGAGTCCGCCAGCCTCGCGAACCGGGACGCGTACTCCGCCCCCGAACCACCACCGGTCAACTCGGCCCAACGGCTCACGCGGCACCTCCATGTAGGGGAACGTCAAACTAGCGGACCGGCCCCGAAAGCGAGAACCTTCGACGGCCGGGGCTCGGGGACCAGGTACGGGCGGTACTCTTCTTGGCGGTTCGGGGGGTTCCGGATCACTGATCGCGAGCGGGCCGCGCCCGGCCAGGACGCAGGGCCGTACGAGCGCCAAGGCCCGCGCGCGGAGGCCGTCACGTCGAAGGGACCGAGACGCTGAGCACCAAGATCGCCACGACGACGGGCCTCCGATGACAGGGCCGGACGAACCGGGACTCGACGACCAGCCGCCCACGACCGGGACTGCGGAACCGGAACGCAGCGACCGGCCGCCCACGACCGGGACTGCGGAACCGGAACGCAGCGACCGGCCGCCCCCGACCGGGACTGCGGATCCGGGACTCGACGACCGGCCGCCCCCGACCGGGCCGGAGGATCCCGGACGCGTCGCGGCGGGAGCGCCTGGACGGTGGTCGCGGGTGTGGCGGGCGGTCGTGGTGCTCGTGTCCGTTCCTGTGCTGATCTTCATGGCGGGCGGCGCCTCGCTGTACGCGCTGAGCCTCGGCACTCCGGCGCCGCGTTCGTACACGCGCGGCCAGGACGCGGTGTGGCTCGGGCACGCCTGGGTGGACGGGCGCAACGGCGACCGCGAGCTGGCCGCGCTCGCCACCCGGCTCCGGGGCAGCGGCATCAGCGACCTGTATCTGCACACCGGGCCGCTGGACTACGACGGCACCCTGCCCGCCTCCCTGTATCCGCGCGCCGCCTGGGCCGTCGCCGCGCTTCACAGCATCATGCCGGGCCTGCGCGTACACGCCTGGCTCGGGCAGCGGGTCGAGCCAGGCGAGCTGGACCTCTCCTCCCCCGCCGTGCGCGCCAACATCGTGCGGTCGGCCGGGCAGGCGCTGGCCACGGGCTTCGACGGCATCCACTACAACTTCGAGCCGGTGCCCGACGGCGACGCCGGCCTGCTCACACTGCTCGACGCCACCCGTGCCGCCATACCGCCCGGCCACGGCGTGCTGTCGATGTCGGCCCACCACGTCGAACCGGTGCCGGGCATGAGCCTGGGCGGCCGCCTCCTCGGGTACGCCAAGTGGTGGACCCCCGGCTACCTGACCCAGGTCGCCCGGCGCCTCGACCAGGTGGCGGTGATGAGCTACGACACGGCGCAGCCGACCGAGGCCCTCTACGCCGGCTACGTCCGGCGGCAGACCGAGCTCGCCCTCGCGGCCGTCCCGCCCGGCACCCGGCTGCTCATGGGGCTGCCCGCCTACCACGACGAGAACCCGACCCACCACGCCTCCGCCGAGACCGTGAGCGCGGCCATCAAGGGGGTCCGCCTCGGTCTCGGCACCGCCGGCCGAGAGCGCTTCGGCGTCGCCCTCTACGTCGACTTCACCGCCACGGACTACGACTGGACGTCCTACCGCCTCGGCTGGGGGACGATGAACGGCGCGGCCACGCCGAACGCGCGCTAGCGTGTCCGACGCCGGCGCGACCGGGCGTGTCACCCCAGGGCCGGTGATCCGGCCTCGACGGCCGGCGGGGGCGTCGCGGCGTCGATCTGCCGGCGGCTCATGCCCATGAAGTAGATGATCTCCTCGTGGTTCGTCGTGCCGAGGAAGTTCTCGAAGCCGGTGCGGTAGTACAGGTCCAGCGTGACCGGGAAGGGTGACAGGTCCGGCGGCTCCCCCGTGCGCATCGCGTCCAGGATCGCCGGCACGTCGTGCTCGAACTTCAGGCCGGAGCGCAGGAAGTAGTCGTCGTTGCCGACGCGCACCATCGGAAGCGCCTCGGTCGTGTCGAAGACGTCGTCGCGGCGCAGGATCGGGTGGGTCAGCAGGTCGTACTGGAAGATGTCGTCGAGCACCGGCACCGCCTCGGGGGGCAGCACGGGGCGCATCGACTCGTTCCACCAGCGCGTCAGCAGGCGCTTGGCCTCGCCGTCGCTCAGCAGGTAGGCGACCGCGGGGCCGTAGGCGTCCTGGTCGGCGGCGGCGCGCAGCAGCAGGGCGCGCAGCGGTTCGGCGGCCGGGTCGTCGGTCTCCTCCATCCAGTGCTGGATGTTGCGCAGCACCCCCGACTGGCTGAGACCGCCGAGGACGCGCAGCGGCGCCCAGGCGTGGCGCAGCACCGTGTACTCGGCCATCACCCGCGCCCAGAACATGAACTTCTGCATGTGCAGGTTCTCGGCGAAGCTGATGGTGTTGTGGGCCAGCGAGTACTCGAAGTCGTCGGTGTCGCCCCGCACGGCCACGATGCCGTGCTCGTCGCGCTTGTCGTAGTACTCGGTGTTGGGCAGCAGGAGCAGCGGATACACGGCGATGCGCGCGATGCGGCTCGCCAGCCTGTCGTACCCCTCGTAGAACGACTCGACGGTCTCCCCCGGCGCGCCCCAGATGAGCTCGGCGTAGCATTCGAGCCCTTCCGCGTTGAGCCAGGTGACCAGGTCTTCCCAGTCGTTCACCTTCATGTTGCGGCGATTCATCAACGACAGCGCCTCGTCGCTAAGCGTCTGGAGCGACAGGGTGAACGAGCTGCGCAGGCCGGCCCTCTTCATCTTGCGGACGATGGAGTAGAAGACCTTGGACTTGTTCTTGGCCCACGAGCTCTCCAGGGCGCGCGGGTAGCCGTACCGGTCGCGGATCTCGATGAGGTCGTCGACGAACTCCTCGTCGATCGGGAGCATCCCGAAGTTGGCGTCGCACAGGGCGATGGTCTCGACCTGGAGCTTGGCGAACACCTCCAGCTCGGCGCGCAGCCGCTCGCGGGAGAACGCCTTGACCCGCTGGCCGACCGCGCCGCCCCAGAAGCAGAAGGAGCACTTGTACGGGCATCCCCTGTTGGTCTCCATCAGGGCGACGTCGTAGCGGAACCGGCCCTCGGCGTCCACCATGTCCAGGGCGCCGGACAGGATCGGCGAGGGGATGACGTCGAGGTTCTCGATGCGCTCCCTCGGCGCGGTGGTGTGGATCATCTGCCCGGTGTCGCGGAACGAGATGCCCTCGATGTGGCCGAGGTCGTGCACCGGGCGCCCGTCGAGGTGGGCGTTGACGAGGTCGCGGAAGACCAACTCGCCCTCACCGTTGACGATGACGTCCACGGCGGGGAACAGCCGGAAGACCCGCTCGGCCTGGTGCGCGACGTGCGTACCACCGAACACCACCCATCCGTCCGGGTTCATCCGCTTGTACGTCTCGGCGAGCGACCCGAAGGCGCGGAAGTTCCAGCCGAGCACCGAGCAGGCGAAGATCTGCGGGCACCGCTCGCTGAAGATCTCGGTGGCCATCGCGGAGATCGAGGTGCCGCCGCCGAAATTGAATATCCGGATGTCGGCCTCCCGCCTGATCCGGTCGTCGGCGAGTGCGGTGGACTTGAGATAGCCGGCGGCGAGGGGCATGGACTCCAGCGCCATATCCCATACACCTTGCTGTACGACACCAACGAGAATGCGTTTTTCCATGTCCATGGCAGGTGGCCTCGTTCGGGCTCGATAATGACGGCTCGGGGCCATTGCCGGCGCAGAAGCTGCTTTCCCCCCTGGCCCTGAAATCTGCACCCGAAGTTACTCAGACAGATCCTCCCGGCCAATGGAACCTAGGGATAAGCGCAGATGGGGCCCTAGGAGTTTCCCTAGTCTGTGGGGCCGCGCCACGACATCTCCCTTGACCGGATCTTCGCCACCCCGAAACATGGGCTGCGGCATGGCCGACGACATAAATGGAAGGCGCCATGGGTAACAGCGATGTCACCGTACGCAGCGATGGTCGTGCCGCCGTTCGATCCGACCCCCGGGCCGGATCGCCGGACGGCGAAATTCCACCGGCCCACCTGTTCCTCGTTGAAAACGAGGTGAAACGGCGCTGGACGTACGGTGAAAGCCCACAGGAATCACGCGAGGAAATAGCCGACCCGCTGGACGAGATTTGCGCCTATGCGCTGACCGCGCCGGCCAAGCTGTTCAGGCCGATCCTGCTGTTGCTGTCCGCCGAGGCGGTCGGCGGGCGGATCCCCGACGTGCTCCCCGCCGCCGTGGGCACCGAGTGCGGCCACGTGGCGAGCCTCATCCACGATGACATCATCGACGGCGACGCGATGCGCCGGGGCCGCCCGGCGGTCTACCGCAAGTTCGGCATGGACAACGCCATCGTGGCCGGTGACGCGCTGCTCTTCCAGATCTTCGTGTGCCTGTCCGAGTGCCGTGCCCGCGGCGTGCCGGACGACCGCATCGTCACCGCCATGGAGATCGTGGCCCGCGCGGGCGTCGAACTCTGCCGCGGCCAGGCGCTGGAGGCGGAGATCACCAGCAGGTCGGTCCGCGACATCGACGCGTACCTGCGGATGATCAAGATGAAGACCGCGGCCCTGTTCAGCGGCGCGTGCCAGTGCGGCGCCGTCCTCGGCGGCGGCCCGCCGGAATGGGTGCGCGCTCTCGGCGACTACGGCGAGAGCCTCGGAATCGCCTTCCAGATCCAGGACGACCTGCTGGGCTACGTCACCGGCGCCGAGATGACGGGCAAGCCCGCGACCAGCGACATCAAGAACCGCAGGCTGACGCTGCCGATCATCTTCGCCTACCAGAACGGCGGGAGCGGCGAGCGGGACGTCCTCGATGCCGCCTTCCTCGGGGAGATGGGCGTGGACGAGGCGCTGGACGCCGTCGGCGACGTGCTCCGGCGCACCGACGCCATCACCCTTTCCACGTCGATGGCCCGCACGTACGCGGAGCGGGCCAGGGCCGCGCTCGCCCTGCTGCCCCCGACCCGGAGCCGGGACCAGCTGGCCGGGTTCGTCGAGCGCACCGTCAGCCGGGTGAGATGAAGACCGGCCGCGCGATCACAAGGAGACACGAGGTGAACGGCATGAGCCTGCTTGAGGGCATCACCGAGCCGGGTGACCTGGGCGGACTCGACTCCGAGGAACTCGGCCGCCTCGCCTGGGAGATCCGCGAGTTTCTCGTCGGCGCGGTCTCGCGCTCCGGGGGCCACCTCGGGTCGAACCTCGGAGCGGTCGAGCTCACCATCGCCGTGCACCGGGTGTTCCGCTCGCCGGCCGACCGCATCCTGTTCGACACCGGCCACCAGACCTACGTGCACAAGCTGCTGACCGGGCGGCGGGAGGGCTTCGCCCGGCTACGGACCCGCGACGGGCTGTCGGGCTACCCCAACCGGTCGGAGTCGGTTCACGACATCATCGAGAACTCCCACGCCTCCACCGCCCTGTCGTACGCCGACGGCTTCGCCAAGGCGCACACGCTGAGCGGCGAGGACGACCGCCACGTGGTGGTGGTCGTGGGGGACGGCGCGCTGACCGGCGGGATGGCGTGGGAGGCGCTCAACAACATCGGCGCGGCGCGCAACCGGCCGGTCGTCATCGTGCTCAACGACAACGGCCGCTCATACTGCCCCACCGCCGGAGGGATCGCCCGCCGGCTCGCCGAGCTGCGCGACAAGCCGGCCGGGGAGGGCGGGAACATCTTCGAGGAGCTCGGCATCGCCTACCTCGGCCCCGTCGACGGGCACGACGAGCCGGCGGTGGAGGAGGCGCTGCGACACGCCAGGGACCTCAGGGCGCCGGTGGTGGTCCACTGCGTCACCAGCAAGGGCTACGGCTACACCCCGGCCGAGACCGACCCGGTCGAGCGGCTGCACTCCCCCGGCCCGTTCGACCCCGGCACCGGCGTGCAGCTCCCCCGTCCCGGCGCCACCTGGACCAGGACGTTCGCCGACACGCTGGTGGCCCTCGGCGGGGAGCGCCCGGACATCGTGGCGATCACGGCGGCGATGCTGCACCCCGCGGGGCTCGCGCCGTTCGCCGAGCGCTACCCCGACCGCACGTACGACGTGGGCATCGCCGAGCAGCACGCGGTCGCCTCGGCCGCGGGGCTGGCCAGTGCCGGGTTCCACCCGGTGGTGGCGATCTACTCGACGTTCCTCAACCGCGCCTTCGACCAGCTCCTGATGGACGTGGCGCTGCACGGCCTGCCGGTGACCTTCGTCCTGGACCGGGCCGGGGTGACCGGCGACGACGGGCCGAGCCACAACGGCATGTGGGACCTGTCGCTGCTGCAGATGGTGCCCCGGCTGCGCATCGCCGCGCCCCGGGACGCGTCCCGGCTGGGCGAGCTGCTGCGGCAGGCGGTCGAGCACGCGCAGGGACCGACCGTCGTACGGTTCCCCAAGGGCCCGGCCGGGGACGACATCCCGGCCGTGGGCGCCGTGGGGACGCTCGACGTGCTCCACCACGTCAAGGGGGAGGACGTCCTGCTCGTGTCCTGCGGCGCGATGGCCGGCGTCTGCGTGGCGGCGGCGCACGCGCTGCGCGAGGCGGGCCTCGCCGTCACCGTGGTCGACCCGCGCTGGGTCGCGCCGCTGGACGAGTCGCTGGCGGAGCTGGCCGCGCGCCACCGCTTCACCGCGGTGGTCGAGGACAACTGCCGGGTCGGCGGCGTCGGCGACGGCGTGGCGAGGCTGCTGCGCGACCACGGCGTGGAACGGCCCGTCCGGACGTACGGCATCCCGCAGGGGTTCGCCGGCCACGCCAGGCGAGCCGAGCTGCTCGCCGACTTCGGCCTCACCGGCGAGGCCGTCGCGGCCGAGATAGCCGCCTGGACGGCGGCACGCGACCGCGACCTGATCGGCCACGTCCGGTCGATCTGAGCATCAGGGCGGCGACCGGGCCGCCGAGCACGGGCGGGAACCGGCGCCGCGAGGGCCGGTACCGCGGGCCATCTGACGGAAGACCACGGCAGGAGACGCCAATGACCAGCACGCCGACCGCCGGGACGGTGGTGAACCTGGGCCTGCCCGGGCCGCCCACACGCCTGCCCAAGCGGCGCCGGGCGTCCCGCCAGATCATGGTGGGCACGGTGCCAGTGGGCGGCGACGCGCCCGTGACCGTGCAGTCCATGACGACGACGGTCACCGCCGACATCGACGCCACGCTGCAGCAGATCGCCGAGCTGACCGCGAGCGGCTGCCAGATCGTCCGGGTGGCGGTGCCGACGCAGGACGACGCCGACGCCCTGGCGACGATCGTCCGCAAGTCGCGCATCCCGGTCATCGCCGACATCCACTTCCAGCCCAGATACGTGTTCGCGGCCATCGACGCGGGCTGCGCCGCCGTACGGGTCAACCCGGGGAACATCAAGCGGTTCGACGACAAGGTGGCCGAGATCGCCAAGGCGGCCGGCGAGGCGGCGGTGCCCATCCGGATCGGCGTCAACGCCGGGTCGCTCGACCAGCGGCTCCTGGAGAAGCACGGCAGGCCGACGGCCGAGGCCCTGGTGGAGTCGGCGCTGTGGGAGTGCTCGCTGTTCGAGGAGCACGGCTTCCGCGACATCAAGATCTCGGTCAAGCACCACGACCCGCTGGTGATGATCGAGGCGTACCGGCGGCTGGCCGAGCGGTGCGACTACCCGCTGCACCTGGGCGTGACCGAGGCCGGCCCCCGCTTCCCCGGCACCGTCAAGTCCGCGGTGGCGTTCGGCATCCTGCTGGCGGAGGGCATCGGCGACACGATCAGGGTGTCGCTGTCGGCGCCTCCCGTCGAGGAGGTCAAGGTGGGGACGGCCATCCTTGAGTCGCTCGGGCTGCGCGAGCGCGGCCTGGAGATCGTCTCCTGCCCCTCCTGCGGCCGGGCCCAGGTCGACGTGTACACCCTGGCCGAGCGCGCCCAGGCGGCGCTCGCGGGCCTGGACGTCCCGCTGCGGGTGGCCGTCATGGGATGCGTGGTGAACGGCCCGGGCGAGGCGCGCGAGGCGGACCTCGGCGTGGCCTCGGGAAACGGCAAGGGCCAGATCTTCGTCAAGGGCGAGGTCGTCGCGACCGTACCCGAGTCGAAGATCGTGGAGACCCTGGTGGAGGAGGCGCTGCGCATCGCGGCCGAGCGCGGCCTGCCCATCCCCGGAGAGGACGAGGCCCCCGAGCCCGCCCTTCCCCGCTGAACCCCCCCGAACGGGCAGGAGGCCCCTCCCGCATGGAGAACCACAACGCCACCGAGCGCCCGCGCCGGATCCTGCTGGCGCGCCCGCGCGGCTACTGCGCCGGCGTGGACCGCGCGGTGCAGACCGTGGAGCGTGCCATCGAGCGGTACGGCGCGCCCGTGTACGTGCGCAAGCAGATCGTGCACAACAGCTTCGTGGTGCGTGACCTGGAGAGCCGGGGCGCGGTGTTCGTCGAGGAGACCGACGAGGTGCCGGCCGGCGCCGTGGTGGTCTTCTCCGCGCACGGCGTCGCTCCCCAGGTCCACGAGGAGGCGGCGCGGCTCGGACTGCGCGCGATCGACGCGACCTGCCCGCTGGTGACCAAGGTGCACAAGGAGGCCAGGCGGTTCGCCGCCGAGGGGTACGACATCCTGCTGATCGGCCACGAGGGGCACGAGGAGGTCGAGGGCACCGCGGGCGAGGCCCCCGACCGCATCCACCTCGTGGACGGCCCGGCGGGGGTGCGCGACGTGACCGTCCGCGACCCCGGGCGGGTGGCCTGGCTGTCGCAGACCACGCTGTCGGTCGACGAGACCGAGGCCACGGTCGGCCTGCTGCGCGAGCGGTTCCCCGCCCTGGCCGGCCCGCCCTCCGACGACATCTGCTACGCCACCCAGAACAGGCAGACGGCGGTCAAGGACATCGCGCGCCGCTCCGACTTCGTCATCGTGGTGGGCTCGGCGAACTCCTCCAACTCGCGAAGGCTGGTGGAGGTGGCGCTGGACGCCGGCGCGGGCGGGGCGCGCCTGGTGGACGACGCGGCCGAGATCGACCCCGCCTGGCTGGAGGGCGTCGCCACCGCCGGCGTCACCAGCGGGGCGTCGGTGCCGGAGGAGCTGGTGACCGGTGTTCTGCGACGGCTCGGCGAGCTGGGCTTCGGCGAGGTCGAGGAGGTCGAGTCGGCACGTGAGAGCCTGGTCTTCTCGCTGCCCCTGGAGTTGCGGGGAGGCGACCGTGACCACGGATGACGGCGCCGGGACCTCGCTCTACCTGGACCTGCTGAAGCGGTGCCTGCTCAACCTGATCTACACCGACCCGCCGATAGCCACCCCGTGGCAGGCGCGCGACGTTTTCGACCTGCAGGCGCGGCTGGAGGGCAAGGACTGGCCGAGCATCGCGCACACGATGATCGGCATGTCCCGGCTGGACAACCTGCAGCTCCTGATCGAGCGGATCCTGGCCGAGGGCATACCGGGCGACCTGATGGAGGCGGGGATCGCGCGCGGGGGCGCCGCCGTGTTCATGCGGGGCGCCCTCAAGGCGTACTCGGTGACCGACCGGAACGTGTGGGCGGCGGACTCCTTCGAGGGCTTCCCGCGCACCGGGGACGAGGCCGGGCACCCCTCCCCCCTCCTCGGCGTGCTGAGCGAGCTGACCGAGCAGGTGGACGACCCGGCCTCGACCGCCTACGCCCGCTTCCTGGCCGGCACCTCGCTGGCCGAGGTGCAGCAGACCTTCGCCAAGTACGGCCTGCTGGACGAGCAGGTCCGGTTCCTGGCGGGCTGGTTCTCCCACACGCTGCCCCGCGCCCCGATCGACCGGCTCGCCCTGCTCAGGCTGGACGCGGACCTGTACGGCTCGACCTACGACGCCCTGCGGCTCCTCTACCCGAAGGTGGTCCCGGGCGGCTTCGTGATCGTGGACGACTACCACGCCATCGAGGAATGCCGCGAGGCGGTGCAGGACTACCTCAAGAGCATCACCGAGGACATCACCCTGGAGCGGGTGGACTACTCCGCCGCATACTGGCGCAAGAGCCACGACCAGCGCGGCCTCAGGGCTTCAGCAGGTCCTCGATGAGCCGTACCGCGTGGTCGAGGCCGGGGAGGGCGGCGATCTCCTCGGCGACCGTGCGGGCGGCGGCGCGGTAGGACGCCTCCGACAGCAGGGTCGCGGTCATCTCGCGTACCAGCCCCGGATCGACGTCCTCGGGCGCGACGTGCAGGTAGGGCTCCTGGACGCATCGGGGGTAGACGAGCGCGGCGCCCAGGGCGGCGCAGCGCCGGGCGTTGGTGCCGTGGTCGGAGCCGAGGGGGATGAGCCCCAGCGGCACGCGCTCGGCCAGCGCGCACATCACCGTGTTGAAGCCGCCGTGGGAGATGACCACGTCGCACCGCTGGAAGACGGCGGAGTGCGGCACGTAGCGGGCGAGGCGGACGTTGGCGGGAGTCCCGCCGGGCAGCACGGACTCCGGGTCGCAGTCGGGTCCGGTGGTCATCAGGACGTCGTAGTCCTGGCCGTCGAACGCCTCGGCCAGCGCCCCGAACACCGAGGTCGCCTTGTTGTACATGGTGCCGAGGGTGGCGTAGACGAACGGCCTGCCCCGCGGCGGCACGGCAGGGCCCGCGCGCTCGCCGTCCGGCATCAGGTCGTACAGGAGGGGCTTGATGTGGTGCTCGTGCGGGAGGCGGGGTGTGCCGGGACGGGCGAAGCGGGGCGGGTAGCAGGCGAGCCACAGGTCGCCGTCGAGGGCCCGGGGGTCCACGCCGTAGTCGCGGGCGATCCGCAGGGCCGGGTGGTAGGCGGAGTGCTCGGGCGGCAGGCGCAGGCAGACCTCGCAGATCACCTGCGGGATGCCGAGCCGGGCGGCCACGACGAGGCTGGCGCCCTCCAGCCACTGGCGCACGATCACGTCGGGCCGCCAGGCCGCCACGTGGCGCTCCAGGTCCTCGATCCAGCGGGGCGTCAGCTCCGCGATCAGGCGCCGGCCCCGCGACTCGGTGAACGCGTCGGGACGCAGTTCGCCGGGCTCCCCGATGGGGAGGTGCCGGAAGCCGGCGTGTGCCACCTGGTGGGCCATGTCGGGACCGGTGGCGACGCGCACCTCGTGCCCGGCCGCCGCGATGTGCCGGGCGAGGGAGATCATGGGATTGAGGTGGCCGAGCTGGCCTATGGAACAAATGAGAACGTGTGACATTCATTCTCCATGTTCAGCGGCGTGGGAATCCATGTCGGAGCGCCCTGCTCGTTCAGCGGCGGGGAATCCACGATGGAGCGGCCTGCTCGTCGTTGTCACCCTTTTCCAGGACCATCAGATTGTGGTGGAAATGCGCCGCGACCACATGGCGGTCGAAATACGACGGCACGTATCCGGGGTCGGTGAACTCCCTGTGGTGCAGCCCGTCGACCACCGTCTTGGCGAATTCGGCCGTGGTGCCCGGCATGTCGCGCCCGCCGCCGAACATGGGCCAGTAGGAGGTCTGCACGTCCTCCACGATGTACAGCCCGCCGGGCCGTACATGGGGGAACAGCTCGCGCAGGGCCGTCAGCACGTGGGCGTTCATGTGGCTGCCGTCGTCGATGACGATGTCGAACGGGCCGTGCTCCTCGGCCAGGGCGCGCAGCGCGGCGGGGTCGCCCTGGTCGCCCGCCAGGGTGCGGATCCGGGGACCCCGCACGCCCGTCTTGGGGAACAGGTCGAGCCCGAAGACCAGGCCGCGCCGGAAGTACCGCTGCCACATCCGCAGCGACGCACCACCGGACGCGGGGTCCTGGTAGCCGCCGACGCCGATCTCCAGCACCCGCACCAGCTCGTCGCGCAGCGGTGCGAAGTAGCGCGCGTAGTGCGGGGTGTACCAGTGCATGGTCCCGTACTTGTCGGAGCCGAAGCGGGTGGCCAGGCGGTCGAGGTTCGTGTCCGCCGTACGGCAGGCCGTGAGCACCGACTCCACCGCCCGGGCCAGCGAGTGGATGGAGGCGATCGCCTCGCCGAGCCGCTCGGCGGGCGGCCAGTTCACCTCGACGCGCGCTTCCCCGCGCCCACCCGTGCCGTACAGCGCCCGCGCCAGCGCCACGAGGTCGTAGGCGATCAGCGCGGCGGGGTCCTCGGCCGTGGCGGCGGAGGCGGTGACCCCGGAGGCCGAGACGCGGAGCACGTACGGATGCGAGCGCCCGGCGCCGGCCAGTTCGAGCTGGATGTCGAAAGAGCCGCCGAGCGGGTCCGGCCGTATGCCGAAGGAGCCGCCGGAGGGGTACGGCCGGATGTCGGAGGAGCCGCTGGGCGGGGGCTCGCACCGCGAGGCCACCTCGTCCGCCAGCAGCGCGGCGGCGGGCGCCTCGCCGATTTCCTCTATCGCGGCGCGGATATCAGCGTCCGCGCCTCCGGCCGAGCGAAGAAGACGCCAGATCGGCGATTCGGTTCCGATCACGGCAACACGCTAACAGCGCTTTCCCGCAGGACCTCGGAAATGGCCGCCCGTGCTCGTCGAAAAGCCCCGCGACTGAGGAATTCGGTAGCGGTGAGCGGCCCGGATCCCCAGGCGGCGGGCAAGCCTTGCCGGATATACTTAGGAGCCTTATAGTTAGGGGCCTAACGAGATGGGGACCGATGCCCGACGAGCCCGGCTTCGAGGTCGACGACACCGGCCTGCTGTTCAACCCGCAGCTGCGCGCCCTGGTCGGCCACGAGCTGGGGAACGAGGCCCTCGCGGTGGTCGAGGCCTTCGCCGCGATCAACCAGGCGGCCCGCCTCAACCGCTGGGCGCTGGAGCGGTGGGCCGTGCGCCACGGGCTGAGCGAGGCACGCCTCCAGGTGCTGCTGGTGCTGCGCCGGCAGCCGCAGGGCATGCGCCTCGTCCACCTGGCCGCCGCGCTGGAGATCGCCCCTCCCTCGGTGACCGGCCTCGTCGACTCCCTGGAGAAGGACGGGCTGGTGCGGCGCGCGTCCGACCCGGGCGACCGTCGCTCACTGCTCGCCACACTGACCGCGCGCGGCCGTGAGCGCGTCGACGAGATCTGGTCCACGCAGGTGGAGCGCCAGGTCGGGATCACCGACGGCATCACCACCGAGGAGCTGCTCCAGCTGCGGCACCTCTGCCTCCGTCTCGTGCAGAACGTCAGGCGGGCCACTGCGAAGCGGAACGACCCCGGTTCCGACGCGCCCGCCGATCCCCCGCATACCGCCGACCGTGGAGGTCGCAATGACGCAGAAGGAAGAGCCGTCCGTTCCCCCGGCGGATGACGACGGGCCGCGCCTGTCCTCCTCGCGCAAGGTGGCGGCGACCGTGGGCGTCGCCATCGCCCTGCTGGTCGTCTCCCTCGACGGCACCATCGTCGGCACCGCGATGCCGCGCATCCTCGCGGACCTGCGAGGGCTGAACTACTACGCCTGGGTGGTCACGGCCTACCTCGTGACCTCGACCATCCTCATGCCCATCGCCGGCAAGCTCGGCGACCTGTTCGGCCGCAAACCGCTGGTGCTCATCGGCCTGGCCGGCTTCCTCGGCACGTCCTGGCTGGTGGGCGCCTCGACCAGCACGCTGGAGCTGATCCTGCTCCGCGGCGTGCAGGGCCTGTTCGGCGGCGTCCTCACCGCCGTGACATTCGCCGTGGTCGCCGACATCTATCCGGTGCGCCAGCGGGTCAAGCTGCATGGCGTCTTCAGCGCGATCATCGGCCTGTCCGTGGTGGCCGCGCCGCCGCTCGGCGGCTACATCACCGACAACTGGGGGTGGCGCTGGATCTTCTACGTCAACGTGCCGATCGGCGCCCTCGCGGTCGGGCTCACCTTCTTCTTCCTGCCGTACGTGGCGACCCGGCGAAGCTGGCGGGACATCGACTTCGCCGGCTGCGTGGCGCTGGCCGTCGCGCTGGTCCCCATCCTGATCGCGCTGTCCATCAGCAACGACCACGCCTGGACGTCGCCACTGATGCTCGGCCTGATCGCGGTGTCGGTGGTCGGGCTGCCGGTCTTCCTGTTCGTGGAGCGGGCCGTCGCCAACCCGATCGTCCCGCTCGGCCTGTTCCTGGACCCGGTGTTCACGATCGCCATGGTCATCGCGGGCCTGTCCGCCGTCGGCTTGTACGGCCTGGCGGTGTTCATCCCGCTGCTCTACCAGGGCGTGCTCGGCGAGACGGCGACCGGCTCCGGCACCCTGCTCACCCCACTGCTGCTCGGCATGCTGGTGGCCTCGCCGGTGTCGGGCCAGCTCATCGCGCGCGTGCGCTACTACCGGTTCATCGGCACGGTAGGCCTGGCCGCGATGGTCGCCGGGCTGCTCATGCTCACCACGGTGACGCTGACCAGCCCCCACTGGCACGTCGTCGCGGACCTCGTGGTGCTCGGCATGGGCATGGGCCTGGTCTGGCCGCTGTCCACCGCGGTCGTCCAGGCCTCGATGGCCAAGGAGGTCGTGGGGGTCGCCACCGCCCAGGTGAACTTCTGGCGCAACCTCGGCGGCACGGTGGCGGTGGTGGTGCTCGGCAGCATCATGGCCAACCGCCTGTCCGCCGAGATCGCCTCCAGGCTCGCCACGGTCAGCGCTCCCCCCGAGCTGCTGAGCAAGCTCACCGGCGGCGGCTCGCAGGACCTTTCCACGCTGTTCGACCCGGCCCAGGTCGGCCGGCTGCGCGAGCAGGTCCCCGAGGCGCAGCGAGCGCTGTTCGAGCTGGCCGAGAGATCCATGCGCACCGGCCTCGCCGACGTGCTGCACCTGGTGTTCCTCGTGGCCGCCGTGATCCTTGCCATACCCCTGGTGGCCAGCCTGTTCCTGAAGGAGACCCCGATCCCGCCCGCCCGCTCCCGGCGCGAGGAGCCGGCCACCGAGGAGGTCTGACCGGCACGGCGATCTGGCCGTGGCCGGGGCGAAATGCTGGGGTTTCTGGGGGGTCGCAGGGGAATGCCGCCATGCGATCGTGGGGGCGAAGCGGCCCGGGAACGGAAGGGATGGCGCGATGACGCCCGCCAGCACTCCCCGCACGATCGAAGAGCTGATGGGACCGCAGGCCCCTGCCCACATGCGGCGGCTCCGCGAGGAGCAGCCCGTCTGCCCGGTGAAGCTGCCCAACGGCGACGAGGCGCTCCTGGTGACGCGGTACGACGACGTGGCGGCGGTGCTGTCCGACCCCCGGTTCAACCGCACGTTCAACCCGCGGGGGACGGCCCGCGCGGGCGACCGTGCCACGCCTCCTGCGGACCTCGGCCAGATCACCCGTACGCTCGGCATGGACGGGCCGCCGCACCGCACGCTGAGGGCCGTGGTGAGCAGGGCCTTCACCCCCCGGCGGGTGGAGTCCCTGCGCCCCGCGATCCAGAAGCACACCGACACCCTGATCGACGACCTGCGCCGCCACGGCAGCCCCGCCGATCTGGTCTCCGTCGTCGCCTCGCCCCTGCCCATCAGGGTCATCTGCGAGCTGCTCGGAGTGCCGCACGAGGACTCCGAAAAGTTCCGCGGCTGGTCCGACCGCACGCTGTCGGTCACCTCCTATCCCCGCGAGGAGGTGGTCACCGCCTGGCACGACCTGTTCGCCTACTTCGGCGAGCAGGTGGCGCGGAAGCGCGAGCACCCGGGTGACGACCTGCTCAGCGACATGGTGGCCGCCAGCGACAAGGAGGAGCGGCTGACCGAGCTGGAGCTGGTCTACCTCGCCACCGGCCTGCTCATCGGCGGCCACGAGTCGACCATCAACGCGATCAGCCTCGGCATGTGGCGCCTGCTGGAGCATCCCGCGGAGGTGGCGAGGATCCACGCCGACCCGTCCCTGATCGTCACCGCCGTCGAGGAGTTGCTGCGCTTCCAGACGCTCGGCGACATCGACCGGCAGCGGTTCACGCAGGAGGACCTGGAGCTGGGTGGCACGCCGATCCAGGCCGGCCAGATGGTGATGGCCGGGGTGCTGTCGGCCAACCGGGACGAACGCTATTTCACCGACCCCGACCGGCTCGACGTCGCCCGGCACCCCAACCCGCACCTGTCCTTCGGCCTCGGCCCGCACTTCTGCCTGGGCGCGGCGCTGGCGCGGGTCGAGCTCCAGATCGTGCTGGGCACCTTGCTGCGGGAGTTCCCCGGCATGCGCCTCGCCGTGCCGTCCGACCAGGTGCGGCGCAAGACAGGACTGATGGTGAGCGGCCTGGAGGAGCTGCCGGTCGCCTGGTGACCAGGCACGGCAGGCCGCGACAGGCTTCGAGTACGAGGAGATCCCCCCATGGCACCCCAGCCGTCCGGACCCGTCGACATCACCGATGCCCCGCCGCCACCCACGGTGACCCGGCCCGGGAGCATCAACGACCAGCAGTACCTCATCGACTGCTATCTGGAGTACGGGCCGGTGTTCCGCGTGCTCCAGAAGGGCGAGCTGGCCCGCAAGGAGGGCGACGAGTTCACCGTGCTGGCCGGCCCGGAGGCCAACGCCTTCGCGATGCGCACCACCAACATGCACCAGGGCACGGACAGCGCGGTCAAGCTCAGGTCCGACAGCCACTGGGAGGACTTCAGCAACGAGCTGGGCATGGACGGCTTCAGCCGCGAGGGCGACATGCACCGCCAGCACCGCATGCTGACCAGCCGGGGCTACGCCCGCACCACGATCACCGGCCGGCTGCCCGAGGTGGTCGCCATGGCCGAGGCCGTGACCGCGCGCTGGGAGCCCGGGCAGCGCGTGCCCGCCGTACGGGAGATCCAGCGCATCGTGGGCGAACAGCTCGGGCGCAGCCTCATCGGCTTCTCCCCCGCCGAATACGTCGACGACCTCGTGACCTTCGTCCGCACCACCAAGCTGACCATGCTGCTGCGCACCGGCGCCGCCGAGATGCTCGCCGATCCCGCCTACGAGCGGGCGCGGAACCGCGTCTTCGAGATCGGCTACCGGGCGATCAACGCGCGGCTGGCGATCCCCCCGGACGAGCGGCCGGGCGACCTGCTGGACGACATGCTCGCCGTCTTTCACCCCAAGCTCGGCGACGACCTGCCGCCCCTGCTGGTGGCGGCCACCATCGGCCCGTTCCTCGCCGGCCTGGAGACCGCCTCCTACCGGACCGCCTACCTGCTGCACCTGATCCTCAACCACGAGGACGTGGCGCGCCGCGTCGTCGAGGAGGTGGACGACTGGTTCGCCGGGCCGCCGACCTGGGACCGGCTCAAGACCTGCCGCGCCCTCTACGGCGGGATGATGGAGGCCCTGCGGCTCTACAAGGGGCCGGCGCGCCAGTGGTACACGGCCGAGGAGTCGTTCGTCTTCGAGAACCACCTGGTGGCCAAGGGCGACAGCGTCATCATCGTGTACGACACCTCCCACCACCTCCCCGAGCTGTTCCCCGACCCGGGCGCGTTCGACGTCGACCGCTACCGGGCGCCCCGCAACGAGCACCGCCGCCTCGGCGCGTTCGCCCCGTTCGGCGTGGGCGGGCACACCTGCCTCGGGTCCGGCATGGCCGAGGTGCAGGTCATGGTGAACGTCGCGACCATCCTGCGCGACTGGGAGCTCGACGCCCTGGGCCTGCCCTTCGACGCGGACGCCGACGCCGACGAGGCGATGCGGGTCGGCGTGGTCGCCCGGCGCCCGGCGCGATGACCGGCGCGGGAACCGGGGTGGCGGGCGCCCCGGCGGCCGGGCTCCGGACACGGCTGCTCGCCCACGTGCAGACCTGGCGCCCGTACACCATGCTGTACATCGGCCTGGTGGGCCTGGCAGGCGGGCTGCTGAACGACCCCCGGGCGTCCGGCTGGGCGCTGGCCGGGGCGTGGGCGGTGCCGACCCTCGGCTGGATCGGCGGCCACTACGGCGGCGACTACTTCGACCGGCGGCTCGACGCCGTGGCCAAGCCGCACCGGCCCATCCCCTCGGGGCGCATGCCGGCGCGCGACGGGCTCGCCGGCCTGGTCGCCTGCACCGCCGGCGGCGCGGTCGCGGCCCTGCTGCTGAACTGGCGGACGCTGTTCCTCGTGGCCGCGGCGCTGGCCGCCGGGCTCGGCTACAGCGCCGTGCTGAAGGCCAGGGGGCTGAGCGGCAACCTCATCCGGGGAAGCCTCACGGCGTTCGCCCTGCTGTTCGGCGCGATGGCCACGGCCCCGTACCCGGCGCCGT
Source organism: Sphaerisporangium viridialbum (assembly GCF_049674955.1). Lineage (GTDB taxonomy): Bacteria > Actinomycetota > Actinomycetes > Streptosporangiales > Streptosporangiaceae > Sphaerisporangium > Sphaerisporangium viridialbum. Next base: position 7,418,839 of record NZ_CP187232.1, read on the forward strand.
ACGTACTCCCTGTGGCCGCCGTGTTCCTGCTGCACGACATGCAGTCGAACCTGGTCGGCACGCTGCGCGACATCGGCGGCGACCGGGAGGCGGGCTACGAGACCTTTCCCGTGCGGCGCGGCGCCCGGCCGACGGTACGCGTCGTCGTGGCGGTGAGCGTGCTGTGGGTGGCGCTCGCGGGAGCCGTCCCCGCGCTGAGCCCGTCGGGGCCGGACGGCGATGCGGCCCGCTGGGCCGCGTACTTGCCGGTGCTCGCCCTCTGCGCGCTCCTCGCGGCGGCGGCGATCGGCCTGCTCGCCCGCGCCCCGGAGCCGATGCCGCCGCCCGTCGCACTGCGGGCGCACGCGGTGCTGGTGGTGGAGCGGGTCGCGCTGGCGGGAGCGTTCGTCGGGCTCGCGGCGGGGCCGGTCGTGATGCTCGCGGCCACCCTGCCGGCCCTGCTGGCCACGATCGTGCTCCAGGCCGGGATGCGCACGCGCTACGAGTTCGGCGCGGCCACCCTCGCCTGACCCCCCCTCGCAGGGAACTAATCGTCTCGCCGATCCGGAGGACCACCCGACCATGGGAATCGAGACCGTCACCAGCAGGAACCGGGACGTCGAGGGCGGCGTCGCCGGCGCGGTCAAGGCACTGTGGGCCGCCCAGCGCCCGGACGGCTCCTGGGAGGGATACTTGCCGTCCTCGGCCGTGTCGACCGCGGCCGTCCTCATCGCCCTGCACGTCGCCGACCGCGACGGCAGCGCCGCGCTCATCGAGGCCGGCACCGGCTGGCTGGTGGCCCAGCAGAACCCCGACGGCGGCTGGGCCGACGTGCCCGGCGGCCCGTCCACCTTCAACGGGACGGGCATCGCGGTGTCCGCGCTGAAGACGGTGCGCCCCGGGGCCGAGGCGGAGATCGGGCGGGCCAGGGACTGGATGGAACGGAACGGCGGCCGGGCCGCGCTGGAGGACATCGAGCGCACCACCCTCAACGTGATCGTCCGCGTCTACCTCGCCTTCGCCGGGCTGTACGACCCGGCCCGGGTGAAGCGGATCCCCATCGAGATCTCGCTGATGCCGCACCGGCTGCACCAGCGCGTGTCGTTCATCCTGCCCGGCGTCTACTCCTGGGCGATCATGCAGGTGCACACGCGCGCGTTCGGCCCGCTGAGGCGCGCGACCAACCGCGTCGCCGAGCGGCGCACGCTGCGGTACCTGCGTGACCTGGCCGAGTTCGAGGGACCGGACGGCGGCTCGGAGGAGTCGGCCTTCATGGTCGCCCTCATCGTCTTCGGGCTGGCGCTGGCCGGCGTGGGCGACGACCTCGTCGCCAAGTACCTCGCCTACATGCGCGGCGCCGTACGGCCCGACGGGTCGTGGCCCATCGACCGGGACCTGGAGCTGTCCGGCACCTGCTACGTCAGCCAGGGGCTCCAGGAGGCCGGGCTCGGCGGCGACGAGCGGCTCCGCCCCGCCATGGACTGGATCAAGGCCTCGCAGCGGCAGGTGGGCCTGCCCGCGACCGGCTGCCCGCCCGGCGGCTGGGGCTGGGGCCTGCCGTCCTCCTGGCCCGATGTCGACGACACCTCGCTGGCGCTGTACACGCTGGCGCGGGCCGGCGTCCCCGCCTCCGACCCCCACGTACGGGCGGGCGTGGCGTGGCTGCACTCCATGCGGAACCGCAACGGCTCGTGGGGGTGCTTCATCCGCAACGGCAGGACCATGTTCGACGCGCCCTGCTCGGCGCTCACCGCGCACGCCATGATCGCGCTCAACCGGGTCGGCGGCCAGGACCACCGCCTCGACCGGGCGGTGCGCTGGCTGGCCAGGACACAACGGTCCGACGGCTCCTTCTCGTGCGTGTGGTTCAGGGACCACACGGCCGGGACGGCCCGGGTGCTCGACGCGCTGGGGCAGCTCGGACTCGGCGATCATCCGGTCGCGCGCGGCTGCGCGAGCTGGCTCACGGCGCACCGCGCGCCGGGCGGCGGCTGGGGCGACGGCGGCGGGCTCGGGCCGACCGCCGAGGAGACGTCGTGGGCGGTGCTGGGCCTCGTCAGCTCGGGCCGCGGCGACGATCCCGCCGTCGCCGCCGGGGTCGAGTGGCTGCTGAACCACCAGCGCGACGACGGCCTGTGGGACGGCGGGCAGGTCGGCTACTACTACAACGGCCTGACGTACTGGTGTGACGCGATGGTGAACGGCTACGCGCTCCAGGCCCTCGCCTGCTACCGGGATCGCTGACGGCCCCCGCCACGCGGCCCGGTGCCGGGTTTCCCGCTCGGCCAGGGCCACGCGGCCCGGTGCGCCGGGCCTCCCGCTCGGCCCCGGCCACGCGGGCTCTGCCCGGGTCACACGGCGGGCGTGGCTCCGAGCTCGACCAGCCGTACGCCGCGGGGGTTCAGCCGCGTGGTGAGCACGATGAGACCTGCCTGCGCGGCGAGCGTCGCCAGGTGGTCGGGGGTACGGACGCGCCCGCCCACGAGCACCAGGATGCGCAGGTCCTCGTCGGTGAAGGCGGCCTCGTCCACCTCATACTGCTCGGCGACCAGCACCCGGCCGTGGGGGCCGCACGCCTCGGCGCACCGGGTCAGGATCGCGGTGGCGGACTCGTCGTCCCAGTCGATCAGGACGCCGCTGAGCAGGTAGACGTCGCCGCCCGGTGGGAGGGGCTCGAAGAAGCTGCCTCCGATCGCCTCGCAGCGCCCCGACAGCCCGGCGGCGTCGATCGCCGCCTCGGCCTTCGCGGCGCTGGAGGGCAGGTCGACGAGCACGCCCCGGAGCCCGGGGTACGCCAGCAGCAGCCGGGTGAGCAACATGCCCGAGCCGCCGCCGACGTCGACCACCGTCCCGACCCGGTCCCAGTGGTATCCCTCCACCAGGTCGGCGACCGAGCGCCCGGTGTACCAGTGGGCGAAGCCGTCGAACTCGGCCAGAAGTCGTGGATCATCGGCGATGTCCTCGTAGTAGGGACGGCCGTACGCGACCTCGTAGACCGGACGGCCGGTCCGCACCGCGTCGGTCAGGAAGGCGGCGGCCCTGTCGAGTCGGCCGGCCAGGCCGTCCTGGTCGAGCCGCGCCCGGAGCCGGGCGGGGTGGTCGTCCAGTAGCAGCCGGGCGGCCGGGTTCAGGTCGTACACGCCGGGGGCCGCGCGGTGGAACACCCCGTGCGCCACCAGGTAGGCGAGCAGCCGTCCGAGGGCGTCGGGGTCGAGCCCCGTGCGGGTGGCGAGCTCCTTCACGTCCTGCGGGCCGCCGGCGAGGTGGTCGGCCAGCCGGAGCGTCGCCGCCGCCCTGACCGCGTGCGGCCAGATCGCGTCGGCGAGCCGGGTCACGTCCCCGCTGGCATCGGGAACGTCGGGAAATTTTGATATGCGATCACTCGTACCCGGCCGTTCGGAAGCTCGGACGTCAGATTCGGCACTCACGATTACCCTCCGCCGTGCTCGGATGGCGATCCAAGAAACAGGCATGAGTCTCGCGTTATTTGTGCAGATCAGTCCAGGTACGCCCGGGAAGATGACCAAGTACTAAGGATTACATCAGTATGCGGCACATGTCCTTCATGGCACTGTCTCCAGTGAGCGAAGGCTGAGGCCTCGCCGGGGCAGCGGGGAAGCCTTGCCACGGCGAGAGGACGGGGAAGAGCCCTAGTGATGCATATCGACGATAATTCTCCGCTTGCGATTTTCGACTGGTACCGCGAGATGCGGTCGGAGAATCCGGTCTTCCGTGACGACGTCTTCAACGCCTGGCACGTGCTTCGGTACGAGGACGTCCGCATGGTGCTCTCCGACGGAGAGACGTTCCAGTCGACCCGGCCCGCCACCCGGCGGCCCGCGGTGGACGTGTTCGATCCCGGTGAGGACACCATGGTGCGCGCCGACGGCACGCACCACCGCATGCTGCGCGGCCTGGTCAATCAGGCCTTCACCCCACGCGTGGTGGAGCGGCTGGCGCCACGGGTGCGCGAGATCTGCGGCGAACTGCTCGACGGCTTCGAGGGCAAGGGCGGCATGGAGGTCGTCGCCGACATCGCCTACCCGCTGCCGATCACGATCATCATGGAGATGCTCGGGGTCCCCACCGACCGGGTCGAGCAGTTCCGGCGCTGGTCCAACGCGGTGGTGTCCGGTGGCAGCGGCACCGCGCGAGAAGGCGCCGACGCCGACATCGGCGCGATGATGGACTACTTCAGCGGCGTGCTCGCGGATCGCCGCGACGCCCCGGGCGACGACCTCGTCAGCCGGCTCCTCGCCGCCGAGATCGCAGGTCAGCGCCTCACCGAACGTCAGCTGCTCAACTTCTGCGCGCTGATGCTCATCGCCGGACACGAGACCACGACGAGCCTGATCACCAACACCCTGTTCTGCCTGCAGAGCATGCCCGACGTGCTCGACCTCGTACGCCGGTCCGGCGGCGACCCCCTGCCGAGGGTCATCGACGAGGTCCTGCGGTACGCCTCGCCCGTGCAGGCCGTCCTGCGGTTCGCCACGGCGGACGTGGTGGTCGGCGGGCGGCGGATCAACGCGGGCGACACCGTCTTCCCCTTCGTCGGATCGGCCAACCGCGACGAGACCACGTTCCCCGACCCCGACCGGTTCGACCCCTTCCGCGCCGCCGGTCCCGGCCTCGCGTTCGGCCACGGAATCCACTATTGCCTGGGTGCTCCGCTGGCCAGGCTGGAAACCGCCATCGTGGTGTCCGAAATGCTGCGGCGTTTCGGCGGCAAGTGGTGGGCCGAGGGCATTGACTTCGATACTTCGATCCCGCGATTCCTCTTCGGAATCAAGCGGTTACCGCTGTCGTGGGACGACTAGACGACCAGGTGGCACCGGATGACAGGCCGATAAGTCGTTTGTGTTAACGATCGTTGCCGAACGATGTTGATATACCAAACCCGGCGCCGCTGGGATACGATCAATACCAGATAGCTTTACCGGAATTGGCGGGACCGCGGGGAAGAACTTACCGCACCTGACAGCATCATTCCGACCCGTCGCCAACGGCTCTGGAATGGGCGCCTCCCGAGAGCTTGTGCCCCGGAGTGTAGAGCCACTGCTCAAAGGGCCCGACGATCGTCCTGCCTCGTGAGGGGATCGATCGGGCACGAGTTGCCACCAACCGGAAAGGAAGCCGAATGGTCCCCACCGAGACGCTGGTCAAAGAGAAACTGTCCGCCGAGGCCCGGAGCCGGCGGCGCCTGGCCGGGCAGCGGGTGTTCATGATCGGCGGTTGGCCGGCCTTGGAGACCGCGTCGTCCCGCGCTGCCGACGCCGACCACGGCAAGGGGCACGAGTTCTGGTTTCGCGACACTTTGATCACGCGAGGCACCGCCGACATGACCTCGCTCCCGAGGCAGGTGCGCGGCGCCCAGCCGCACTGGTTGCTGATCGGGCAGATGCTCAACGAGGAGGACCTCCCCGAGCTTGTGGCCAAGTGTCAGGTGATGGCGCCGATGGCCCGACTGGCGATGCTGGGGGCGTTGAAGGACCGTGGCCGCGCGGAGGGCTGGGTGCGCCGCGGGTGCACGGTCTACCTGGCGTACAACTCCACCCTCGACCGAGTGCTCGACACGCTCAAGATCGCCGCCTTGCTGGACCTGCAGATCGTCGACTATGTGATGTACCTGCGCTGGCAGCGTTCCATGCCCAAGGCGCCCCACCTGACGGACCGGCAGCAGCAGGTCCTCGAACTGATCAAGCGTGGGCACACCAACGCGGAGATCGCGAAGGAGCTGTACCTCACCCAGCACACGGTGGAGTTCCACATCCGCCACCTGCTGCAGAAGCTGGGCGCGCGCAACCGCACCGAGGCCGCGGAGATGGGCCACGCGCTGGGGATCTGCTGACCCGTGACCCGCGACGACCTGCCGGGCGCGGTCCCCGAACGGCCCGCCTGGGTCCCCGCCGACCTGTACCCCTTCACCGACCGCTACCTGGAGGTCGACGGCAACCTCGTGCACTACGTCGACGAGGGCACAGGGCCGTCCTTGCTCTTCCTGCATGGCAACCCGACCTGGTCCTTCCTCTACCGCGACGTGATCGCCGGCCTGCGCGGCCACTTCCGCTGCGTGGCCCTCGACTACCCCGGGTTCGGGCTCTCCCGCGCCCGGCCGGGTTACGACTTCACGCCCCGGGAACACGCCGGGGTCGTCGAGGGCTTCATCGAGAAGCTCGACCTGTCGGACCTGGTGGTGGCGGTCCACGACTGGGGCGGCCCCATCGGACTGTGGGCGGCCGGCCGCCATCCCGCGAGGATCCGCGGGCTCGTCATCAGCAACACCTGGGCGTGGCCGAGCGACGACGCCGTCAAGCGGTGGTTCTCGGTCATCATGGGCGGGCCGGTCGGGCGCGCGCTCATCCGCCGGCTCAACGTCTTCGTGAACGCCTTCATCCCCGGCGCGATGCGGACACGCAGGCTCGACCGCCGGGCGCTGCTCGCGTACCGGGGCCCATTCCCCGACGCCCGCTCCCGTACCCCGATCTTCGTCCTCCCCCAGCAGATCACCGCCGGCCGCGACTTCCTGCGCGAGGTGGAGGATGGCATGCCGTCCCTGGCGGACAGGCCCGCCCTCATCGTCTGGGCCGAGGCGGACGCCGGCTTCCGGGCGGACGCGCGCCGCCGTCTGGAGGCGGCTTTCCCCGGCCACCGCACCGTGACGCTCCCCCGCGCCGGCCACTACCTCCAGGAGGAGGCCCCCGGAGCCATCGTGACGGCCATCCAGGCCTGGTGGGCCGAGACCCAGGAGCCGCCCGTACGCTGACATCGCGCGGGGCCGGTCCGCAGACATCGGATGTCTGTGAAGATCCACGGATTCGGATTTGCCGTAGGCTAGGAACTCACACGGCAGAAAGCGCAGGCATGGCCGAACACACCAACCTTCCGGCGAGCATCGATCCGACCATCCCGAGCGTCGCGCGGATGTACGACTACTACCTGGGCGGCAAGGACAACTTCGCCGCCGACCGCCGGGCCGCCGAACAGTTCATCACCGTCCTGCCGGGCATCAAAGAGATGGCGCGGGCGAACCGCGCGTTCCTCGCGCGCGTCGTCGACCTGCTGGCCCGCGAGGGTATCCGGCAGTTCCTGGACATCGGATCAGGGCTGCCCACGCAGGAGAACGTCCACCAGATCGCGCACCGCGTCGACCCCGAGGCCAGGGTGGTCTACGCCGACAACGATCCGATCGTTCTGGTGCACGGCCGCGCGCTGCTCGCGGACAACCGCCACAGCACGGTCGTGCAGGCCGACATGCGCGAGCCGGAGGCGCTGCTGGCGCATCCCGAGATCGTGAGTGCTCTGGACTTCGACCGGCCGGTCGCCGTGCTGCTGGTCTCGATGCTGCACTTCGTCCCCGAAGAGGCCCTGGTCACGCGCATCGTGGCCACGATCCGCGAACGCCTTGCCCCCGGCAGCCATCTGATCATCACCCACGCCTTCGCGGGCGACGTCAGCGCCGAAGTGCACGAGGCCGGCCAGCAGGTCTACCGCTCGACCGCCACCGGCTCCCTCACCTCGCGCGGCGCCGACCGGCTGGCCGAGCTCCTCGCGGGCATGACGTTGCTGGAGCCCGGCATCGTGCCGGTGCAGGCCTGGTGTCCGGACTACGAGGGCGACGCCGCCTTCGACCCGGCCAAGCCCGCCATCCTCGCCGCCGTCGCCCGCCACTGACCCGCCACGGCCCAGGGGTCACCGCACCGCTTCACCGGCCGGCTCACCGTCGGCCGGCACCAGGGCGCCGCTGAACTGCGAGGAGTACAGCCGGTGGTAGGCGCCCCCGGCGGCGAGCAGCTCGTCGTGGGTGCCGTGCTCGACGATGCTTCCGGCGTCCATCACCAGGATGAGGTCGGCGTCGCGGATGGTGGACAGCCGGTGGGCGATGACGAAGCTGGTGCGGTCGGTGCGCAGCGCCGCCATCGCGTGCTGCACCAGCACCTCGGTGCGGGTGTCCACCGAGCTGGTGGCCTCGTCGAGGATGAGCAGCGACGGGTTGGCGAGGAAGGCGCGGGCGATGGTCAGCAGCTGCTTCTCGCCGGCGCTGACGTTGCCGCCCTCCTCGTCGATCACGGTGTCGTACCCGTCGGGCAGCGTGCGGACGAACCGGTCGACGAACGTCGCCCGCGCGGCGGCGTGGACCTGCTCGTCGGTGGCCTGGGGGTTGCCGTACGCGATGTTCTCGCGGATCGTGCCGCCGAACAGCCAGGTGTCCTGGAGCACCATGCCGATGTGCGAGCGCAGGTCCTCGCGGCGCATCGCGGTGATGTCGACGCCGTCCAGGGTGATGCGGCCGGCGTCCAGCTCGTAGAAGCGCATGATGAGGTTGACCAGCGTGGTCTTCCCCGCGCCGGTCGGGCCGACGATCGCGATGGTGTGCCCGGGGTCGGCCACCAGCGACAGGTTCTCGATGAGGGGCTGCTCGGCGTTGTAGCGGAAGGAGACGTCCTCGAACTCCACGCGCCCACGCCGGGCGGTGGGCAGCACAGGGTCGGCCGGGTCGGGGGCCTGCTCCTCGGCGTCCAGCAGCTCGAAGACCCGCTCGGCGGACGCCACGCCCGACTGCAGAAGGTTCGCCATGGAGGCGACCTGGGTCAGCGGCTGGGTGAACTGCCGGGAGTACTGGATGAACGCCTGGACGTCGCCCAGGCTCATCGAGCCGGTGGCCACCCGCACGCCTCCGACGACGGCGATGGCGACGTAGTTGAGGTTCCCGATGAACATCATCATCGGCATGATGATGCCGGAGATGAACTGCGCGCCGAAGCCGGCCTTGAACAGCTCCTCGTTGCGCTGCCTGAAGACCTCCTCGACCTCGGGCCCGCGCCCGAACACCTTCACCAGCTCGTGCCCGGTGAAGGCCTCCTCGATGTGGGCGTTCAGCGTGCCGGTGTGGGCCCACTGCGCGACGAACAGCTTCTGCGAGCGCTTCGCCACCAGCCCGGTGACCAGCATCGACAGTGGGATGGTCACCAGGGCGATCACCGCGAGCAGCGGCGAGATCACCAGCATCATCGCCAGCACGCCGATCACAGTGAGCAGCGAGCTCAGCAGCTGGCTGAGCGTCTGCTGCAGGGTCTGCGACACGTTGTCGATGTCGTTGGTGACCCGGCTGAGCAGCTCGCCGCGCGGCTGGCCGTCGAAGAACTTCAGGGGAAGCCGGTTGAGCTTGTCCTCGACGTCGGCCCGCAGGCGGTACACGGTGCGCTGCGTCACGTCGTTGAGCAGGTAGCCCTGCAGCCAGCTGAAGACCGACGCCGCGACGTAGAGCGCCAGGGCCCACGCCAGGATCGTGCCCAGCGCGCCGAAGTCGATGCCGTGACCGGGGACGACGTCCATCCGCGCGAGCATGTCGGCGAAGTTGCCGTTGCCCGACGCGCGGGCCGCCTCGACCGCCTGCTCCGTGGTCGTCCCGGCGGGCAACTGCCTGCCGACCACACCGCTGAAGATCACGTCCGTGGCGCGGCCGAGGATCTTGGGGCCGACGACGGCGAACCCGACGCTGGCCACCGCGAGGACGATCACGGCCACGATCTTCGAGCGTTCGGGGCTCAGGCGCCGGAGCAGGCGGCGGGTGGAGGGCCCGAAGTTCATCGACTTCTCGGCGGGCATCCCCGCGCCTCCGAAGGGCCCCCGCCCGAAGGGTCCGCCTCCCGCGGGGGGTCGCGGTCGCGTGGGTGCCGTTGGCCGGTCGCTCATACTGCGCTCTCCGCGGTCAGTTGGGACTCGACGATCTCGATGTAGGTCGGGCAGGAGTCCAGCAGCTCGTCATGGGTGCCGATGCCGACGATCAGGCCGTCGTCGAGGACGATGATCTGGTCGGCGTCGGCGATGGTGGAGACCCGCTGTCCGACGATGACGACGGCGGCCTCGGCGGTGTGCGGGCGCAGGGCGGCGCGCAGCCGGGCGTCGGTGGTCAGGTCCAGCGCCGAGAACGAGTCGTCGAACAGGTAGATCTCGGGCTTGCTCACCAGCGCGCGGGCGATCGATAGCCGCTGCCGCTGCCCGCCGGAGACGTTAGTGCCGCCCTGCGTGATGGGCGCCTCAAGGCCCTCGGGCATCGCCTCGACGAAGTCGCGCGCCTGGGCGACCTCCAGCGCCTCCCACAGCTCCTCGTCGGTGGCGTTGGGGTTGCCGTACCTCAGGTTGCTCGCGACGGTGCCGGTGAACAGGTACGGCTTCTGCGGCACCAGGCCGATGCGCGTCCAGAGCATCTGGGGATCGAGGTCGCGGACGTCCACGCCGTCGACCGACACGGTGCCGGACGTGGCGTCGAACAGCCGGGGCACCAGGGAGACCAGCGTGGTCTTTCCCGACCCGGTGCTGCCGATGACGGCTGTGGTCTGTCCCGCGACGGCGCGGAACGAGATGCCGGACAGCACCGGCGCCGCCGCGCCCGGGTAGCGGAACTCGACGTCGCGCATCTCCAGCTCGGCGCGGCCGTGCACCTGCCGTACGGGATTCTCGGGCGGGCGCACCGACGACTCGGTGTCGAGCACCTCGCTGATGCGCTCCGCGCAGACGGCGGCGCGCGGGATCATGATCGAGATGAACGTGGCCATCATCATCGACATGAGGATCTGCATGAGGTACATGAGGAAGGCCGTGAGGGCGCCGACCTGCATCTCGCCGCTGTCCACCCGGGCCGCGCCGAACCACAGCACGGCCACGCTGGAGACGTTGAGGATCAGCATCACGGTGGGGAAGATGAGCGCGGTCAGCCGCCCGACGCGCAGCGCGGTGCCGGTCAGCGCGTCGTTCGCCTCGGCGAACCGGCGGGTCTCCTCGCGTTCCCGTACGAAGGCCCGCACGACGCGGATGCCGGAGAGCTGCTCGCGCAGCACCTGGTTGACCAGGTCGATGCGGGTCTGCATCGCGCGGAACTGCGGGACCATGCGGGTGACGATCAGGCCGATCGAGATGAGCAGCGCCGGGACGCAGACCAGCATCAGCCACGACAGGCCGATGTCCTGACGCAGGGCCATGATGATGCCGCCGAGGCCCATGATGGGAGCGGCGACCAGCATCGTGCAGGTCATCACCACGAGCATCTGCACCTGCTGCACGTCGTTGGTGCTGCGGGTGATCAGCGACGGTGCTCCGAAGTGGGCGACCTCACGGGCGGAGAACGCGCCCACCTGGTGGAAGACGCTCGACCTGACGTCACGTCCGAACCCCGCCGCCACGCGCGCCCCGTAGTAGACCGCCGCGATCGAGCAGGCGATCTGCACGAGCGACACGGCCAGCATCCAGCCGCCGGTGGACAGGATGTAGCCGGTGTCGCCGGCGGCGACACCCTGGTCGATGATGTCGGCGTTCAGGCTCGGCAGGTACAGCGAGGCGATGGTGCCGACCAGTTGGAACAGCACTACGGCGGCCAGCGCCGACGAGTAGGGCCGCAGATAGGTGCGGAGCAACCGGCTCAGCATGGGCCCGCCCCAGCGGACGCGGCCCTACGGGAGGTCGGAATCACGCGGAACACGCTATACGAGGACGCAGCCCCCTCACGCGCGGTTTTCCCCCGGCGGAATGGGCGGCGCCCCCCTTGACTCAGAGGGACGGACGGTCCTGGGCGCAGAGAGACGGACGGTCCTTGGGGCAGAAGGACAGGCGGCCCTTGGTGTAGAGGGACCACGCGGGACTGACGATGGAACCCAACCCCCGTAACGCACCCGCCCCGAACCTACGCTAGCGTAGGTTACGGTTCGGTAAGCCAAACGGGGGGATCGTCCTTTGCGCGCGTTCAATGACACCGAGTTGCTGTTCGAGCTTGAGCCCGTGGTGGCCGGGGAGCTGGACCGGCATCTCAAGGTGGCCAAGGAGTGGTTCCCGCACGAGTACGTCCCGTGGTCGCAGGGTCGCGACTACGACGGCATCTTCGGCGGCGAGGCCTGGGCCGAGACCGATTCGGCGATCCCCGAGGAGGCGCGGGTCTCCCTCATCGTCAACCTGCTGACCGAGGACAACCTGCCCAGCTACCACCACGAGATCGCCACGACCTTCGGCCGGGACGCGGCCTGGGGCACCTGGGTGCACAGGTGGACCGCCGAGGAAGGCAGGCACGGCACCGCCATCCGCGACTACCTGACGGTCACGCGCGCGGTCGACCCGGTCGCCCTGGAGCGGGCCCGCATGCTGCACATGGGAGAAGGGTTCAGCAACTCCTACGAGGGAGTGCTGCACTCACTGGCCTACGTCTCCTTCCAGGAGCTGGCCACCCGCGTGTCCCACCGCAACACCGGCAAGGCATCCCAGGACCCGAACTGCGAACGCCTGCTCGCCAGGATCGCCGCCGACGAGAACCTGCACATGCTCTTTTACCGCAACCTGCTCAACGCGGCGTTCCAGCTCGCCCCCAGCCAGACCATGCGTGCCGTCACCGACGTGGTGACCACCTTCCAGATGCCCGGCACCGGCATCGAGGGCTTCACCCGCAAGGCGATGACCATCGCCAACGCGGGAATCTACGACCTGCGCCTGCACCTCGACGACGTCCTCATGCCCGTCCTGCGCCAGTGGGCCGTCTTCGACCTCACCGGCCTCGACGCCGAGGCGGAGAAGGCCCGTGACGAGCTCTCGGAGTTCCTCGCCCGCCTGGAGGTCTCCGCCTCCCGCTTCGTCGACCGCCGCGAAGCCCGCCGCGCCACCACCGGAGCCAACCTACGGTAAACACTGAACCGCGCCGCGGGCGCTGAAGGTGACGGTGCGCATGAAGATCACGTTGGTCCAGGGTGACATCACCGAGCAGCGGGTGGACGCCGTCGTCAACGCCGCCGGCTCCTCACTCCTTGGCGGCGGCGGGCCGGTGTCCGTCCCCCTCCGCTTCGCGGCGTCGGACTGGACGCTATGCCACGTTCGCGTAGTAGGAGTTGGTGTCGAGCTGCCCGGTGCCGATGAACACCTCGGTTCCCGCCTCAACGCTGGTGAGGTACTTGGAGTTGCTCATCCAGCCGCGCGACACGAGGTTGTTCAGGAAGTCGCGCAGGTTGAGCGTCGACGACGAGGTGTTGGTGGTGCGCACGAACGAGAAGACGTTCCAGCCGATGTTGCCACGGTAGAGGTCCCAGCTCGTGCCGGCGATGCTGACGGTGGCCTGCTTGGTGCCGACCGGACCCGCGCCGCCGGAGCGGTAGAGCCAGATCATCACCTCATCGGTGGGGTTGTCGCTGTAGCTCGGGTTCGAGATCGCGTGCAGCCACAGGTCGTAGGCCACGTTCATCGTGACCGCGCCGTTCTGGGTGACCTTGTAGTTCCAGCCGGTGTTGACGCTCCGGTTGGCCGACAGCTGGATGGGCAACCCGGTGTTCGAGTTCTTCCAGCCCCAGTGCCAGCCGAGTACCGAGCTGGCGTAGGACTTGACCGAGTTCGACTGGCCGGACCAGCCCCAGGACGTCCCCCAGCCGATCGTGTTGCCGGAGGTGGAGGTGTCCCAGATGCACTGCCAGCCCGAGCCCGAACTCTGCCCCCAGAGGTTGTTGTTGATCCAGTACTTGCCCTGGGTGATCGTCCCGTAGGCGGTACAGGTGTTGGCGGCATGGGCCGGCAGGGTCGTACCGGCGACGAGAGCGGCCACCATCGCCAGACAGGCAAGCACCCGCTGAACGACAGGACGACGTTTAACCAGCACGTCAGGACCTCCTCGACTACTAGATTAGTTTGGCGACCATCTCAACTATCCAGCCCTGACTCCCCCTGTCAATCCTCGTCTGCCCAAGCCCTCAGTGCACCGCCGCGAACTCCCGATCGCGCCCCTGGTTGACGGGAAGTAGCTGTCATTCCACAGGGACCGGCATCGGGCCCACACGATGAAGCGTTCAACGCACCAATCCCGACAAAGGCCAGCGGACGCCCCGACACGAGAGAGACCTTGACAAAAGATCCGGCCGCGGCGATCAAGGTAATGGGGCGCGTACAGCGATCGCGGCCTGAGCAGTGGCGATACTCACCCCGATATCGGTGTCGCACTAATATCGATATTGGACATCGTCATACCCGGCCTGATTTGCTCGCCACTCCTGTTGATCGAGAGCAAGGGCATGGAATGCGACACCGTACCGGCCGTTTCTTCGCGGCGCCGAAGGCAATCGGACTGGCGATCTCCATACTGGTGGCCGGCACCGCCTACGGGGTGAACGCCGCCTCGGCGGACACCCGGGCGATCCCGCGTACCGGGGTGACGTGGGCCGGGATCGGAACCAGGCAGGCCGTCCTCGACCTGCGGGGTCCGTCCCTCGAAGCCGATGTGCGCAGGCAGTTGCGCGCGCTGGAAACGTCCACCAAGAGCCGCATCGGCGCGTACGCCCTGGACACGGCCACCGGCAAGACGATCACCTACCGGTCCGGCGAGCGGTTCCCGCTGCTGTCCACCTTCAAAGCGCTCGCCAGCGCCGCGGTACTTCACAAGGCCCGCACGTCTGACCCGGAGCTGATGAACCGGGTCATTCACTGGAAATCCAGTGAGGTGAAGGAGAATTCACCGGTCACCGAGAAGCATGTGGACGACGGGATGACCGTCGCCGAACTTTGCGAAGCGGCCATCACCTACAGCGACAACACCGCGGGCAACATGATTCTGAAGCAGATCGGTGGCCCGAAGGGTCTGACAAAGTACATCCGCACGCTGAAGGACCCCGTCTCCCGCCTGGACCGCTGGGAGACCGAGCTCAACAACTGGAGCCCCAAGGAGAAGCGGGACACCACCACCCCCGCCTCCGTAGCCGGCGACCTGCGTAAGGTCACGACCGGCAGCGCGCTCGACGCCAGGGACAGGGCGCAGCTGAACAGCTGGCTTCGCGCGAACACGACCGGTGGCACGCGCATCCGCGCCGGACTGCCCAAGGCCTGGATCATCGGCGACAAGACCGGCGCCTCCAGCTCCTATGGAGCCACGAACGACATCGCCGTCATCCGGACCTCCGAGTCGGCCCCACCGCTGATCATGACGATCTATACCACCCACCAGGCTCCCGACGCACCCAATGACAACAAGGTGGTCGCCGACACCGCCACCCTCCTCGCCCGAGCCCTCGGCAAGCTCCCCTGACCGAATTCCCGACTGTGAGATAAGACGGCCACTCCGTAGTTCTTCGATTCCCATATGAATCTGAAGGACACGAAGTGGGCTTGCCGTGGGCGCCGGCGGGGTGAGCGAGGGTCGGGATTCAGGTGTGGACTTGGCGTCTTAAAGCAGATTTTTGGTCCTTAACCAGGACAAACTCGCAGTTGTCGGGTCCACTGGCGCCGGTGGTCGCCGGCGTTCGGGCGTAGCGGTTCTGGGTGTGGCCGAGGTGCCCGTTGTCTGGTCGTTCAGTCCTGATAAATCACCTTTTGACCTGCTTTAGGGGGATACCACCCATTACCGTCCGCGATGGTGCTTATTTGTTCATTGACAGGAACTGGAGTTGAAGGTCAGGATGTGGCGAATCTTGAGATGATGTTGGTGCGCCGAGGGGACGAATTATGTTCGGGGGTCCCGTGCTGCGCAGTTGGCGCATGCCCGCTGCCGTGCTCGTGATTGGAACGTTACTGACGGTCGGGGCACCCGCCGTCGCCATGGCCGAGAAGGGGATGGCCGAGCCCGGTGACACCACTGGCCAAGCCGGCCAGGAGCGTCAGCCCAGCGAGGAGCAGCGGGCGTTGAGCCTGGCGGCCGAGACCGGGCAACCGGTCGAGGTGACGGGGGCCCGGACGGAGTTCACCACCACGTACGCCAATCCCGGCGGCGACTCGTTCCATCTGGAGCAGTCGACCGTGCCCGTCCGGGTCAAGGGGGCGGACGGCACGTGGGTGACGCCGGACGCCAACCTCGAACAGCGCGCCGACGGGGGTGTTGGACCGGTGGCCGCCGCCGTGCGACTCGCCTTCTCCGGGGGCGGCGACGGTGCTCAACTCGTGCGGATCACGCGTGACGGCCGTACGCTCGCGCTGGGCTGGCCGGGGACTCTGCCGAAGCCGGTGCTCGAAGGGCCGAACGCCACCTACCGCGACGTGCTGCCGGACGTCGACCTCAGGATGACGGCGACGACCGAGGGCTTCCGCCAGGTCCTGGTGGTCAAGACCCCGGAGGCCGCGAACAACCCCGAGCTCAAGCGGATCGAGTACTCGGTCCAGTCGTCCGGGCTCAAGGTGGCGGCGACCGAGGGCGGCGGAATGTCCGCCACCGACGGTAACGCCACCGAGGTCTTCACCTCCCCGCCCGCCGCCATGTGGGACTCCACGGGCGACACCGGCGACGCGGGCGTACCCGTCGCCGAGAAGACCGCGGCGCCGCTCTCCGGCGAGAAGACCTCTGCGCCGACGGCCGGTGAGAGGACCGCGGCGCCGCCCGCCGGGCGCGCGTCCACCGCGGTCGCGGACGACGACGCCGCCGACGGGCCGGCGCTCGGGGCCGGGCACGCCGCCCTGCCCATCCAGGTCGGCGAGGACAAGCTCACCCTCGTCCCGGACGCCAAGCTGCTCCAGCAGAAGGACCCCGCCGCGTACCCGGTCTACATCGACCCGACCGTCACCTGGGGCGAGTCCGACAGGACCCTGCTGCGCTCGGACGGCTACAAGTCCTACAACTGGGGCAACGGCAGCAACAACCAGGGCGAGGGCGCCGGCCACTGCGGCACCTGGAACAACTACTACTGCGGCCCGGGCTACACCCAGCGGCTGTACTTCCAGTTCTCGCCCGCCAGCCTCAAGGGCAAGCAGGTGCTCAGCGCGACGTTCCGCGTGACCGAGCCGTGGGCGTTCCAGTGCTCTCCCCGGTGGGTCGACCTCACCCGTACGAACAACTTCACGTCGTCCACGACCTGGTCGGGCCGGCCGAAGGAGCTCGACCTGATGGTCGACCGGAACGTGTCGGCGGGCCGAGGGTCGGCGTGCGATCCGGATCAGCCGAGCGCGCCCATCGACTTCAAGGACAACCCGGACGAGACCAACGAGAACCTCACCCCGACCGTGGCGGACTTCGCGGCGGGCAAGTTCGCCAAGCTCACGCTGGAGCTGCGGGCGCACGACGAGGGCGACACCTCCGCCTGGAAGCGGTTCAGGAACGACGCCGTGCTCGCCGTGGACTACGTGGGGCTGCCGGCGAAGCCGACGGGGATCGGCATCGTGACCGGTTCTGGCACGGTCTGCGAGACCAAGGAGACGGCCCCCGCCGTCGTCTCCGACCCCACGCCCACCCTGGCGTCCACCCCGCGGACCATGCCCGGCGGCGAGTCCGGCGCGATGCTGCGGGCCGCGATGGACGTCGACAAGAAGAACTCCGACGGCACCTGGACGGACGCCTTCACCACGATGGAGCGGCCGACGACCGGGCACGTCGCCGACAACAAGCAGGTGACCGCGTCCACGCCGACGCTGCTCGAAGGGGTGCTGTACCGCTACAGGTCGTGGACGCGCTCGTACTACAGCAACTACACCAAGCAGTTGCCCGGGCCCTCCAACGCCTCCACCACCGGCTGGTGCTTCTTCAAGGTGGACCCGACCGCGCCGAAGGCGCCCGTGGTCACGCTCGGCGCCCCCTACCAGGCGTGCACCACCACGAGCTGTGTGCCGGCGGGCGGCCCGGGACAGGGCGCGACCTTCACGTTCGCGCCGGCGTCCGGTGACTCCAACAACGTGTCGTACCAGTACCGCCAGTCCACCAACCCGGCCTGGTCGGCGGCGATCACGGGCGCGACGGTCCGGCCCGTGATCACCCCGCAGACCTCCGGCACGTACAGCCTGTTCGTGCGCGCCAAGGACAACGTCGGCCGGTACGGCGCCACGACCGTGGTCGACTTCCTGGTCGCCATGGGCGCGGGCCCCGTCGGCAGGTGGCACTTCGACGAGGACTCCGGAGTCGCCGTCGACTCGGCCGCCGGGCACGGCGCCACGCTCGCCACCGGCGCCGTCCGGGACGGCAGGGGGCGCCGCGGCGAGCTCTGGTACGACGACAAGGGCGACCCGCTGCCCGCGCCGAAGACCGACAAGGGCATGAGCCTGAACGGCACCTCGGGATACGCGGCGACCTCGGGACCCGTGCTGGAGACGCGCTCCGCCTACACGGTCGCGGCCTGGGTGCGGCTCGACAGGACGACGTCGACCGGCATCGTGCTCTCGCAGGACGGCGCCGGAGGCTACAGCCCCTTCAACCTCTGGTACGACAAGGACCGCGTGTCCTTCTGCTTCGGCGTCAAGGACAAGGACGAGGCGACGGGCAAGGCGTACCTCGGGGTCTGCGCGAAGAACAGCGCGGCCAAGGTGAACGCCTGGACCCACGTCGCGGGGACGTACGACCCCACCACGCAGCAGCTGAGCTTCTACGTCAACGGCCTGCCGCAGGGCACCGCCACCGCGGCCGGTTCGTGGTCCGCCACCGGCCCGCTGGAGATCGGCCGCTACAAGTGGGCCAACGTCTTCCAGTACTACTTCCCCGGCTCCATCGACGAGGTCGCCGCCTGGCAGCGCGTCCTGACCCCGGACGAGGTCGCGTCCGAGGCACGCGCGGAGTCCGCGGCGTCGGGGCGCAACGACGTGGAGCTGGTGGCGAACTGGGATCCGGCGGGTGTCACCGGCACGGCGCTGCCCGACCCGCTCTCCGGGTACGGCCGCTCGCTGGCGCTGGCCGGCGGCGCGTCGCTGGACGGTGAAGGCCTGGTGCTGGACGGCAAGGACGGCGCGGCCACCACCGCGGGCCCGGTCGTCGACGACACCGGCTCGTTCACGGTGACCGCGAAGGCCGAGCTCGACCGGGACAAGGTCCTCGCGATGCCTATCGGTTCCGTCGGCCAGGTGGCCGGGCAGCGCACCGCGGACGGCTCCTCGTGGGGGATCTGGTTCGAGCTGACGGGCAAGGAGACCCGGCTCGACGACGACGGCAACGAGGTCACGGTGCCGGTCGGATTCTGGCGCTTCGGCCGGGTCAACAAGGACGGCACGAAGAGCTGGGTGAGCTCCGACGCCGAGGCGAGCCTGGACAGCCCCGTACGGCTGACCGGCGTGTACGACGCCCTGGCGGCGGACGGGCCCGTCGTGCGGCTCTACATCGGCCACGAGCAGAACGACCTCGACGCCGCGTACACCGCGGCGGCCGGATCGGGTGACTTCGCGGTCGGCAAGGGCTTCAGCGCGACCGCCTGGGGCCACTTCCTGCCGGCGCGGATCAGCGATCTGAGGCTGTGGGCGGGCGCCATGTCCGATTCCGAGCAGATCGACGCCGTCGTCGGCGACTGACGGTGTGGGGGGCCGAGATCTCGGTCCCCCACCGTAACTTCACCTGGCAGTTCAGCCAGTTCTCCCTGTTCGTCCTCTTTAGGAGGTTGAGTCATGGGTCGGCCCGGAATGCGCGCAGCCTTGATGGCCGCGCTGGCGGTGGCGATGTTCTTACCCACGGGGATCACCCCCGTGGCGTCCGCGGCGGACGCCGGACCCGGCGCCCCCGCCGTACCGAAACAACGGTCCAGCAAGGTCAGGGCCATGGACGCGACCGGAGCCAAGGAGTCCCGCGAGCGGGTGGCCGCGTCCAAGGCACGTAACGACGCCGCGGCGGAGCGGGCCGCGAAGGAGCGCACGGTCCGGTGGCCGAAGCCGGGCACGGTTGACGTCGCGGCCGGCGCCTCCGGAAGCGTCGGCGGGCTCCCCGTCACCCTGGCACCGGAGGCCGGCGACGGGAAGAACGCCGCCGCCCGCGTACAGGTCCTCGACCGCACCGCCACCGAGGCTGCCGGAGTGGACGGCGTGCTGCTCACCGCGTCGGCGAAGGACCCCGGCGGTGCGCGCCTGAGCATCGGCTACGCCTCCTTCGCCTCCGCGTACGGCGGCGGGTGGAGCGGCCGTCTCCGGCTCGTGCAACTGCCCGCCTGCGCGCTGACCACTCCGGCCCTGCCGGAGTGCCGAACGCAGACCCCGCTTCCTTCTGTAAACGCTTACACCGCGCAGACCCTGTCCGCGCCGGTCGCCCTGGGAGCGTCCCCGGCCGTGCTGGCCGTGACCGCCGAGGCCCCCGGCGCGGACGGCGAGGCGCCCGACGGCAGCGGCAACTACGCGGCCACCCCGCTGACCTCGTCCTCCACCTGGGAGGCGGGCGGCGGTTCCGGGTCCTTCACCTGGTCGTATCCGATGGCCCCGGTGGAGGCCGCGGGACCCACCCCCTCGCTCGACCTGTCCTACGACTCGGGCGGCGTGGACGGGCACACCTCCACCACCAACAACCAGGGCACCTCGGTCGGCGAGGGCTTCGACCTGGCGGTGACCTCCTACATCGACCGCCAGTACGGCTCCTGCGACAAGGACGGCCAGGACAAGCAGCGCGACCTGTGCTGGAAGTACGACAACGCCTCACTGGTCCTCAACGGCAAGTCCAGCGAGCTCGTCAAGGACGACACCAGCGGCAAGTGGCGCCTGAAGAACGACGACGCCTCCACCGTCACCCGCTCCACCGGCGCGGAGAACGGCGACGACGACGGCGAGTACTGGACCGTCGTCACCGGCGACGGCACCAAGTACGTCTTCGGCCTCAACAAGCTGAAGGGCGCGAGCGGCGAGCGCACCGACTCGGTGTGGACGGTGCCGGTGTACGGCGACGACTCAGGGGAGCCGGGCTACAGCAAGGGCGACTCCTTCGCCGGCCGCTCTCTGACTCAGGCCTGGCGGTGGAACCTCGACTACGTCGAAGACACCAACGGCAACGCCATGTCGTACTGGTACACGGCGGAGACGAACTACTACCGCAAGAACAAGGCCGACACCGCGAACACCGTCTACACGCGCGGCGGCTACCTCAGCAAGATCCTGTACGGGCAGCGGTCCGACACGCTCTTCACCGCGGACGCCCCCGACAAGGTGGCCTTCTCCTACGCCGAGCGCTGCACGGCGACCGACTGCGGCAACCTGACCAAGGACACCGCCCAGAACTGGCCCGACGTCCCCTTCGACGCCATCTGCACGAAGGACGAGAAGAAGGACGACTGCCGCCCGGAGAGCCCCGCGTTCTTCTCCCGCAAGCGGCTGGTGAAGATCGAGACCTCCGTGCTGTCGGGGACCGCGTACACGCCGGTCGACTCCTGGGCGTTCACCCAGAAGTACCTGGACGGCGGTGACATCGGGAACTCCTCCGACCAGACGCTGTCCCTGGAGTCGATCGTGCGGACCGGGTCCTCGGGCACGCCCCTGACCCTCGACCCGGTGTCGTTCACCTACCACATGCGTCCCAACCGGGTCGCCGGCGGCACCCAGCCGGGCGGCGGCAACATCCTGCCGCTGACCAGGCCGCGCATCGAGACGATCACCTCGGAGACCGGCGCGATCACCACGGTCACCTACAACGAGCCCGAGTGCGTGCGCGGTTCGCGGATGCCCAAGGCGGAGGACGACAACTCCCTGTCCTGCTTCCCGCAGTTCTGGCACATCAACGGCGCGACGGACGCGGCCATCGACTGGTTCCACAAGTACCGCGTGCTCGCCGTGAACACCGCCGACCCGGCGGGCTTCAACCCGCTCACCGAGTACTCCTACGAGTACGAGAAGCCTGCCTGGCGCTACAACGACGGCCCGTTCACCCCGGCCGACGAGCGCACCTGGTCGCTCTGGCGCGGCTACCAGAAGGTCACGACGTACGTCGGCGACGCCGACCACACCCGTGGCAGGTCCGTCTCCGTCTACCTCCAGGGCATGAACGGCGACCGGCTGCTCAAGCCCGGCGGCGGCAGGGTTCTCGACCCCGACAACCGGCGCGCCGTCTCCGTACCCGGCCTCGACTTCGCCGGACTGGACGTCCCGGACCTCACGGACTCCGAGCAGTACATGGGCCTCGTGCGCGAGGAGATCGACTACAACGGGGCCGACCCGGTGTCCGTGACGGTCAGCGACCCCTGGTCGGCGAAGACGGCGACCCAGCACAAGTCGTACGCCGACACCGAGGCGTACTACGTGCGCACCGGCCGGACGTCGACGCACACCTACCTCACCGTCCCGAAGACCTGGCGCACCACGACCACCTCGACGACGTTCGACGGCTACGGCATGCCGGTCAAGGAGGACAGCACCGGAGACACCGCCAAGAGCGGCGACGAGACCTGCACCCGCACCTGGTACGCGCGCGACGACACCAAGGGCATCAACTCGCTCGTCTCCCGCACCCGCGAGGTCGGACGTCCCTGTTCGGTGAAGGAGGCCGACCTGTCACTGCCCGCCGACGGCTCGACCGCCGGCGACGTGCTGTCCGACACGGCCACCGTGTACGACGACACCGCCGCGACCGGCTGGTCCGCGAGCCAGAAGCCGGTCAAGGGCGACGAGACCTGGACGGGCCGGGCCACCGGCTACCCGGCGGCCGTCACCGGCGACGAGCGGCCCCCGACCGGCTGGCAGCGCACGGCCAGGACCACGTACGACACGCTGGGCAGGCCGCTGGCCGACACCGACGCGGGCGGCAACACCACCACCACCGCGTACACACCGGCCGGCGCCGGCGTCCTCACCAAAACGGTGGTCACCAACCCCAAGCAACAGAAGATCACCACCTTCCTCGACGGGACGCGTGGCCTGCCGCTGCGCACGTACGACCCGAACAACGCCAAGACCGAGCAGACCTACGACGGGCTCGGCAGGCTGACCGGGGTGTGGCTGCCCGACCGCAGCAAGGACGGCGGCCAGAGCGCCAGCATCGCCTACTCCTACGTGTACGAACGGGGCAAGGCACCGTCGATCGGCACCTCGAACATCAAGTCGTCCACCACGGCCAGTTGGTCGTACCAGATCTACGACTCGCTGCTGCGACCCATGCAGACCCAGCGGCCCACCCCGAACGGCGGCCGGCTGCTGACCGACACCCGCTACGACTCGCGCGGCCTCGCCTACGAGGCGTACACCGACATCTTCGACTCGGAGAAGACGCCGAACGCCACCTACACCCGCGAGGAGTACGGCGAGGCGCCCAAGCAGACGAGCATCGTCTTCGACGGCGCGGGCCGCGAGACGAGCAGCACGTTCCTCATCTACGGCGTGCGCAAGTGGTCCACGTCCACCACGTACACCGGTGACTCCACCGCGACCAGCGCGGTGACCGGGGGCCAGGCCACCCGGACCATCACCGACGCGCTGGGGCGCACGGCCGAGACCCGCGAGTACAACTCGACCTCGCCCGCCGACACGGGGTACGGCGGCGAAACGCAGGCCGGCGCGTCGTACGCGTCCACCTCCTTCACCTACACTCCCGACGGCAAGCAGCGGACCATCACGGGACCCGACGGCGCCAAATGGTCGTACACCTACGACCTGTTCGGGCGGCAGACCGGCATCACCGATCCCGACAAGGGCGCCAGCACCATCTCCTACACCGCGTTCGACGAGACCGACACGGTGACCGGGCCGAACGGCGGCCGGCTGCTGTACGGGTACGACGAGCTGAACCGCAAGACCGCGCTGTGGTCCGGGTCGCGCACCGACGCGGGCAAGCTCGCCGCCTGGACGTACGACACGCTCGCCCTGGGTCAGCTGACCTCCTCCACCAGCTACGACGGCGGGGTCTCGGGGAAGGCGTACACCAAGAAGGTGCTCGCCTACGACGGCCAGTACCGCGCGACCAGCACCGAACTCGCCCTCGACCCGAACGACCCGATGGTCAAGTCCGGAGCGGCGCAGGCCAGTTACACCTTCGCCAGCACCTACAACCTCGACGGCACCCTGAAGAGCTCCACCGAGCCCGCGGCCCCGGGGCTGGCCAGGGAGACCGTCAGCCTGACCTACACGCCGACCGGGCAGGTCGTCGGGGTCACCGGCACCAGCGACTACCTCCAGGGCGCCAGTTACAACGCCATCGGGCAGCCCGAGCAGTTCACACTCGGGCTCTCTGGAGCCACGACGGCCAAGAAGACCTTCCTCAACAACACCTACGAGGAAGGCACCGACCGGCTGACCAGGTCCTTCGTCACCACCCAGTCCACGCCCGCCAAACCGCAGGACCTGACCTACCGCTACGACGCCGCGGGCAACGTCAACGAGATCGCCGACACCGCCGACCTGGACGGCGCCGGCAGGACCGACTTCCAGTGCTACGTCTACGACGGGCAGCGCCGCCTGACCGAGGCCTGGACGCCGGCCACCGACGACTGCACCAGCAAGACCCTCGGCGGCGGGGCCCCGTACCGCACCGGATACACCTACGACAACGCGGGCCAGCGGACCTCGGAGACGCGGTACAACGGCGCCTCCGCCACCACCTCGACCTACTGCTACGGCGACACCGCCAAGCGGCACGCCCTCACCGCGATCTCGGCCACGGGCTCCTGCACGGGCACCCCCGCCACCTATTCCTACGACAAGTCCGGCAACACGACCGGGCGCGGCGCCCAGGTGCTGACCTGGGACCCGCAGGGCCGCCTCGCCACCGTCACAGAAGGCGCGCGCAAGACGCCTACCTGTACGACGCCGACGGCTCGCTGCTGATCCGCCGCGCGGTTGGCGACGGCGAGAGCGTGCTGTACCTCGGCGCGACCGAGATCCACTCGAAGACGACGGGGAGTACCGTCAAGACCTGGAGCAGCCGCTTCTACGCGGCGGACGCCCAGGTCATCGCGGTTCGCAGCACGGAGACGGGGGCGAACACCGTCTCTTTCCTCGCGGGCGACTCGCACGGCACGTCCTCCCTGGCGGTGGACGCGGCCGGCCAGACCGTCACCAAGCGCTACACCACCCCGTTCGGCGCGCCGCGCGGTAACACGGTCGGCGGTGAATGGCCCGACGACAAGGGCTTCCTCGGCAAACCCGCCGATGAGACCACCGGGCTCACCTACGTCGGGGCACGCGCGTACGACCCGCTCATCGGCAGGTTCCTGAGCGTGGACCCCGTGCTCTCCACCGACCAGAGCCAGTCCCTGAACGGCTACTCCTACGGGAACAACAACCCGGCCACGTTCAGCGACCCTACGGGCGAGGAGATCGGGTCCAGGCCCAACTCATGCCAGTACGACCTGAGGTTCTGCTCCAAGAAGGTGCAGAAGCAGGTCGGCTACAACCCGAAGACCCACAAGGTCACCCCGCCCAAGCACCATCCCAAGAAGCCCAAGCTCAGGCCGCGGCCGTCCCCGGGCCCGTCGCCGAAGCCGCCGCCCGGCGGATGCTACTGCAAGCCGGTCAAGCGCGACAACGGGGTCAACCTGCTGAAGTCGCTCCTGCTCCACCCGTTTCACTCCGGCAACAACACCAACGGCGCGAACCTGCTGGCCGTCACCTACCACGCACTGCCGGCCCTGAGCGACGGCATCTGCGAACGCCGGTCCCTGCAGTACGTCTGCTACGGCGGATCACCGGGAGGCGACCAGCCGATGACGGTCGGTGACGTCCACTTCTACCCGTACTCGAAGAAGGAGTTCCAGAACAAGCTGCGGGAGGAGAAGCAGGCCAGAGACGACATCACGCGGGTCGCCGGCCGTAAGGTGGCGGACCAGTACGGGCCCAACCTGGAGAAGCACGAGGCGGTGCACTCCGAGCAGTGGTCGCGGTACTCGCGGGCCACCGACTTCCTCGCCGACTACGCGGGCGCTTCGATCTACTCCAAGTTGAGCGTCGGTGATCCGGCGGTCAGCAACCGCTTCGAGATGGACGCCAACCTGTGGTGGGGAAGCTACCTGCGGTGGGCGCCGCTGCATTATGGACCCGTGCAGTAGAAGGGACGATGGAACGATGATTCGCAGGAGGAGGCCGGGCCTCGGGTACGCGGCCGCCGCGCTGCTGGCCCTGGCCTCCTTCGGCACGGGCTGCACCACGCCCGCGCCGAAGGGCATCCTCGCCGTCGAACGGATCCAGGACGGTGGCGTCAGGCTGCTGCTGGCCGGCTGCCCCGGCTACGTCGCGCGAGACTTCTCCGTCTTCGCCGACACCGAAGACGACGCGTCGTCCGACTGGAGCGTGCACAACGGAGGCCAGACCGGGGCGGTGGACGGCGTCCAGCTCTTCCAGCCCCCACCCCAGGGCTGGACCAGCACGGGCGGCAGCCTCACCGCACTACAGAAGGGCGTCCCGTACGTCGCGACCGTCAACGGCACCGTGGGCGACAGAGGTCTTCGAGGCCGAGTCCCCTTCACGTCCGACGACCTGTCAGGCCTCAAGAACGGTGAGGTCCTGACCTGGAACGGAGGAAACAGGAACACAACGTCAAGCCGCGACGACTTCCTCCAGGCGGACCCAACCCGCTGCAAACCGTAACCTGCCCAAGGCCCCGGCCGTCGCGATGCGGGGTGTCATACCCCGCATCGCGACGGCCGCAGCCGATCGGTCGAAACCGGGACTCCAGCTCGGCGTTCATCGTGGCCACCTCCTGCTCCGCGGCGGCGATCAGCTCGTGCAGCGTGCCGGCCACCTCGTTGAGCAGGTGGTTCTCCAGAATCTCCCGCTCCCTGGCCGACAGGAGCTCCTTGCGATGCTCGGTCTCCGTCGAAAGGGCTTCGCCAAGGCCGGGAATGTCCCTGGTACGCCCTTGCACCGTGTGGCGGCTCGCCATCACGCCCTCGCCACCGTACGTGCGCCGGCATCTGCGCGTCCTGTCCGCCGCGTGCGACCGCATTCCCTGGGACGGCGCCCTCCCCGACACAGCACGCCTGGCAGTCGCCGCCCTGGCCGAGAGCTCAACGCCCTCCTCACCCTGGTGCCGCATATCACGCAAAAGTCGGAATTATCGACCTGTCGAATTACTTAACCATCCGGTTCCTGGCTTTTGCCTCCATGGGATGACCATTCCGGATGCGCTCGGCTAGCGTTTCCAGACATAGACGTCGATTCGACATCTTCCCGGTAGCCGATTCGACGCACCATAAGTCCAGGCACTACGCCGGGATTCCATCATCAGACTCGGAGATGTCCCATGCTCAAAAATGCTCTCGCGGCCGCCTCGCTGGCAGCGTTCAGCCTTATCGTTCCCGTGGCAATGTCGGCGCAGCCTGCCGGCGCAAGCGCCATGAGCCCGGAAACCGATTCCATATCCCAAGGCCACCGCTGCGACCTGGATCCCTACAGCCGATACCAAGGCCGCTGCGACGAGCGTCAGCCCTACGGTGGCGATCATCGGCACCACGGCCATCCCTACGGCCACCACCATTGGCATCACGGTCACCACTCGTACGGCCACAGATAATCCGGCAGCCGCACAAGGAGCAGCGGGCTCACCGCGGGCCACTCCACAAATGGGCGGCCCCGGTTGAACCTGCCGGCACCCTCTGCTGCTCCGCGAAAGCCGGAAAACCCGACGCGCCGTTGGGGCGGTGAACACCCACCGCCCAACGGCGATTCCGCGAAAGCCCGGTCAGCCTCGCGCGTGCTCACGCCCTACCGGCAAAGCTCACGCTTTCCCGCAGAGGACATCGAGCGAGCCGGACGGGGTCAGGGTGACGTTCGAGATGTTCTCCGAATACGTCGCCAGGACGTCGGCCATGTGCGGACGGGTGCGCCACGGTCGCCGGCCGCGGCTGACGTGAGTCACAGCGCTGTACAGGCGCCCAGGTAGCCGGCCAGCATCGCGCGAGCGAGCCGATCGACGTCCCCATCGCTCGGGAGGAACCTGTCGCTGTGCAGGGAGACGTCGGTCTCGGTACCCACGAACAGCATCAACGACGGCAGCCGCTCGGCGAAGAAGGAGAAGTCGTCCGCGCCCACCGAGCGCAGCGTGTCCGATACCTCCAGCCCGTGCGACCGCAGCAGCCGGGACACCTGCACCACCAGCCGGGGGTTGTTCTCCAGCACGGGCTCCCCCTTCACGAAGGTCACCTCCGCCTCGCAGCCGTGCGTCCGCGCCACCGACTCCGCCACCTCGACGACCCGCTGGTGCAGCAGCTCGCGCGTCGCGGTCGACAGCGCCCGTATGGTGCCACGCGCCCTGGCCACGCCGGGGACGACGTTGGCCGCGCTGCCAGCCTGAAGTGACGAGACCCCCACCACGGCCGGCGCCATAGGGTCGATCGACCGGCTGACGACGCTCTGGAGCGCGACCACCGTGTGCGACAGGGCCAGAACGGGGTCACGCGTGAGGTGCGGGTAGGCGGCGTGTCCCGACTCGCCGTGCACGCTGATCTGGAACTCGTCCGAAGAGGCGTTGACCCCGCCGGGTACGCAGGCGACCACGTCGGGCGCGAGCACCGGCTGCACATGCGCGCCGATCATCGCCCCGCACTGCTCGGTGACGAGCACGCCGCTCTCGACGATGTCCTGCGCTCCTGAGGGATAGGTCTCCTCTCGTGGTTGCAGGACCAGCAGCAACGGCTTCGGCCCTCCCACCCTGTGCACCGCGCGGGCCATCGCCACCAGCGCGGCCAGATGTACGTCGTGACCGCAGGCGTGCATGACTCCGCGGTTCCGCGAGCTCCACTCGACGCCGGTCGCCTCCGTCACCGCGAGCGCGTCGAGCTCACCGCGCACTCCGACGGCCGGCCCCGGTCCACCGATGCGCACCACCGCCCCGGTCTCGGCGACCTTGGTCAGTGGCAGCCCGTCGGGCAGCGACGCGAGTACGGCTTCGCGTGTGGCCGACTCCTCGCCGGACAGGTCCGGCGAGGAGTGCAGCCGGCGGCGCAACGAGAACGCGGCGGGCAGTTCCTGATCGAGGGCCGCCCACAGCTCGGGGTGCTCGTTCATCCGAGGTCCAATCCGTAGACGCGGGCCGCGTTGGAGCGCCCGATCATCGTCGCGACCCGTACGGCGTCCGCCGGAGTCCACTCGCCCTCCTCCACCCACGCCGTCAGGGCACGCGTCATGCCGCGGCGCCACAGCAGCGCACCGAGGTAGTGCAACTCCGGCGGGCCCCACGCATCGGACGAGTAGAGGACCTTGGCGAACGGCGCGAGCTCCAGGCTCTCGGCCACGATCGCGTCGGAACGCGCGCCGGTGTAGTTGATCGCGAGCCCCACGTCGAAATAGACGTGCGGGAAGACCTGGGCGAGATAGCCGGCGTTGCGCTGGAAGGGATAGCAGTGCAGCAGCAGGATGTCGGACCCGGTGTGCTCCACCGCCTTCAGCCATCGGGTCAGCAGCAGCGGGTCGGAGCGGTGCAGCTCGACGTCCGGATCGCCGTAACCGGTGTGGAGCTGCAGCGGCAGGCCCGTTTCGACCCCCGCCCACAGCAGCATCCGCAGCAGCACCGGGTCGTCGACCCGCGGCGCCGCCCCCTTGCCGATCTCCCGCAGCCAGTCGCCGGCGGCCTTCCGCACCTCCGCATCGGTCGGGCACGCCGGGTCGAAGTCGAAGCCGTAGCGGTAGGCCACGATGCTCTTCAGGCCGACGGCGCCGCGCGTCCGCTGCCGCAGTGCCTCGCGGAAGCCGTCGCGCAGGCCGCCGGCGGAGGGGGCCGTACCCGCCAGTTCTTCCAGCACCGCCTCCAGCCGCACCACCTCGTCGACCCGGGCACCACTGGCGGATGCCATCTCGGCGGGGCTGAGGATCTGGTCGCCCTTGTAGCCCGTCTCCACCAGCCAGTGGCCGGTCCCGCTCGCGCGCAGGAAGGTGCCGGCCAGCTCGCCGGGGGCCACGGCGGACCGCGCGGCCCAGTAGTCGTCCGCGCTCGCCGACGGCTCCAGCCCGAGCAGCGGCGCGCAGTGCCGCCGGATCGCGAAACCCAGCTGCGAATCCAGCTGGGTCATCCACGGCGGGATCGGCCGGTCGGACTCGGTGATCAGCTCCTCGAACGCCGGCCGCTCCACCGGCCCGCGCAGCGCGCCGTGCACGTGGTGGTCGACCAGCCCCATCTCGTCGATCTCTGCCTTGAGGTCAGTAGACATCGGCGATCCTCCGGCACTTCTCCTCGGGCGTAAGCCCCTCGACCAGCGCCAGCTCGGTGCGCTTGACGTCGAGGTGGGTCCGCAGCAGGTCATCGTCGAACCAGGCCCGCACGACGTCGTCCTTGGCCAGCTCGTCGAGCGCCTCGTCCAGCGATCCGGGCAGGCGGGGTACGTCGGCCAGCTCGGCCTCGGTGCTGTTCTCCGGCCACACCTTCGGCTCGGGGTACGCGGCGGTGATGCCCCGCAGTCCGGCCCGTACGAGCGTGCCGATCACCAGCCACGGGTTCGCGGTCGCGTCGGCGGCGCGGAACTCCAGGTTCAGCTGCCGGGCCACGTCGCCGTCCGCCGTGGTGGGGCAGATGCGCAACAGCGCCTCCCGGTTGCGCTCGGCCAGGAAGACGCCGGCGGCGCTCCAGCGGTGCGGGGTGAGCCGCAGGAACGACACGGGGCTGGGCGCCGTGATGGCGGTGATCGCGTGGGCGTGCCCGAGGATGCCGGCCGCGAACCGGCCGCCGATCTCCGACAGCCGCCCTGGTCGCGCTTGATCGAAGAGCACCGGTGCCCCGGTCTCGGCGTCACGCAGCGAGAGGTGCACGTGCACGCCGTTGCCTACGCCCTCGGGACTGATCAGCGGCGCGAAGGTCGGCCGGTGGCCGCGGCGCCGGCCGAGGTCGCGGACCAGCTCGCGCAGCAGCACGGCGCGGTCCGCCGCCACCATGGCGTCGCTCGGCCGCATGGTGACCTCGAACTGCCCGTCGCCGTACTCCGGGAGCCAGGTCTCCGGTTCGAGACCTGCCTGGGTCATCAGCTCGACCAGCTGCGACCCGAACGGCTCGGCGTCGCGGAAGCGCCCGAACGAGAACGGCTGGGAGGCCGGGAGGCCCGCAAGGACGAATTCGTGCTCGAACGAAGCCACGACCTCCAGCCCCGTCAGCTCGCGGAACTCGGCGAGCGCCGTCCGGGCGAAGGTACGCGGGCAGCACGGCCACGGCGACCCGTCGGGCAGCACCTGGTCCGCGAGGTAGAGGCGCACGCCCGGGTGCGTGCCCTCGGCCGGGATGTCGACGCCGGTCGACTCGTCGGGAAGCAGTCGCAGGTCACCGGTCGAGCCGAACACGTTGTCCTCGGCGATCGGGCCGAAGCAGCTGATCGCGAGGTCGGCGGGGACCCAGCCGACCCCGGTGTGCAGCACCTTGTCGTGGTCCGCCGCCGGGACGGCCCGGCCGCGGGTCTGCCCCGCGAGGTCGCAGGTCGCCACGAAGATCATCGATGTCATGCGCACGTCACCAGCCTCTGTACGGCGCGACGGCCGCGTCGTCCACTTTGCCTGCCGCGACATCGGCGATGGCCGTGTCGAGGATGTCCAGCGCCCGGTCGAGATCCGCCTCGTCGATGACCAGCGGCGGGGTGAGCTCCAGGACGTTCGACCTCGGTCCTACGTAGTAGAGCACCGCTCCGAGCTGGTAGGCGCGGAAGACGACCTTCGCCGCGGTCGTGGCGTCGATCAGCTCGATGCCGCCCATCAGCCCGCGGTTGCGCACGTCGGCCACCTGGTCGTGCCGGGCCTGGAGCTGGTCGAGCCTGGCGCTCAGCCCCGCACCGAGCCGGGCCGCGCGGGCGGGCAACTCCTCCTGGGCCAGGATGCGCAGCACGGCGCGCCCGGCCGCGGCCGCCACCGGGTTGCCGGCGGTCGTGAGCAGCGAAGATCCTTCGGCGGCGTCGAGGATCCCGGCCGGGCCGATCGCCGCGGACAGCGGCAGGCCTCCGCCGAGTGACTTGCCCAACGCGACGAGGTCGGGGACGATGCCGTCGCACTCGAAGGCATGCAGCCGGCCGGTCCGTCCGAGACCGACCTTGACCTCGTCGGCGACCAGCCAGGTGCCGTGCCGGTGGCACAGGTCGGCGAGCCCCTTGAGGAAACCGGCCGGTGGGATCACCACTCCCCCGTCGCTGAGGATCGGTTCGACGATCACTGCGGCGACGTCGCCGGCGGCGAGCTCCATGCCGACGCCGTCGAGGTCCGGGTAGCGCACGAGCACCAGACCGGGGTCCCGTTCGGCGCCGGCCGCGACATGAAGGCCGGAGACCTGCTGGGCGGGGCCGAGCCCGCCGTGGTAGGAGCCCTCGAACGTCAGGATGCGCGGGCGGTCACCGGCGGCACGGATGCTCCTGATGATCGCGGCATTGGCGTCGGAGCCGGCGTGACCGAGGTACACCCGGCGATCGGATGTGCCAGGGGTGATGGCCAGCAGCTCCTCCGCGAGCGCGACCGCCTCGGGGTTGGTGGCCGAAAGCAGGCTGGCCCCCGGCATCCGCCGTACCGCCCGCTCCACGGCCTCGACGACCCTCGGATGCGCGTAGCCGACACCGGCCGCGCTCCAGGCACCGGAGAGGTCGATCAGCTCGCGGCCGTCCGCCTCCACCAGCCGGGCCCCGTGCCCCGAGACCGGGGCGAGCGGGAAGAACCGCAGCCGCTGCGCCCCGGCCACGACGGCGAGATCGGCGTCGTAGAGAAAGCTCATCGAAGCTGTTCCACCGGCTCGTCCGCGACGCTCCCCGTGCCGGTGAGCTCGGAGGTGAGCCGCTCGCCGATGCGCCGGGCCAGGGCGGGCGCGGAGAGGATCACCACGACGCCGAGCAGGCACCAGGCACCCGCGATCCACGGGAAGTAGGAGTACGGCGCGTCCTGCCCGGACGACTGCTTGTAGAAGACGAACAGCAGGTAGGCGATGCCGGCCACCGGCAGCACCGCCTCCCAGCGCGGGATGGCGGAGCGGCCGGAGAAGGTGAAGGCGATGACGCCGACGCCCGCCACGGCGTACGCGACGAGGATGCACAGCACGCCGAGCGTGGCGAACCAGTAGTAGGCGTCGAAGGCGCCGACCCCGGACGCCCAGACGACGGCGTCGACGACGAGCGTGATGACGACGACGGCGACCAGGGCGACGCGGGGAGAACCGGTGCGGGGGTCGACGCGGGAGAGCGCCTTCGGCCCGAAACCGTCCCGGGAGAGGGCGAAGAGCATGCGGGCGGCGGCGGCGGAGGAGGACAGCGAGCTCGCGAACGCCGACGCCACCGCGGTGAAGGCGACCACGAGGGCGAACCACGTGCCGATGTAGCGGTCGGACAGCGTGGACAGCGGCGACTCGGCGCCGGCGAAGGCATCGACACCCGCCTTGTCCGTGCCGAAGCCGATCGTCTCGGTGAACATCATGAGGACGAAGAGCAGGCCGGTGAGCACGACACTGCCGACCAGAGCGCGCGGGATGTTGCGCCTGGGGTTGTCGGTCTCCTCGCCGAGCGAGGCGCAGGCCTCGAAGCCGGCCCAGGACAGGAACGCGAAGACGGTGGCGGTCATGACGGCGCCGAAGGTGGTGCCGCCGGAGGTGAACGTGGACAGGTCCAGGGTGGGTGCACCCCCGCTCTCGGTGACGCCGCCCGACCCGATGACGGAGCCGCCGACGACGACGGCGGCCAGTACGAGCATGGCCAGGATGCCGAGACCCTCGATGATCAGCAGCGTCCGCGCGGTGAGCCGGGTGTCGCGCGAGTTGAGGATCGTGACGCCGAGCGCGGCGACGACGGCGACGGCGATCCACGGTCCGCTGTTGTGGACGCCGAGCGCCTTCAGGAACGCGTGCGCGAACACCCCGGTGGCGGCCTGGGTGCAGGTCAGGAAGAACAAGTACGTGCCGAGGAGCGCGAAGCCGCCGAAGAATCCGGCGCGCGGCCCGATGGTGGCACCGGCCAGCGCGTACACGGAGCCCGCATGGTTGAAGTGCTGGGTCAGGCGCCAGAAGCCGTAGCCGACGAGGCCGACTCCGATGAGGCCGAGAACGAAGACGAGCGGGACGGCCTTGCCGACGGTGGCGGCGACGCCGGGACCGTTGAGGCCCATGGCCAGGGTCGGGCCCATGAGCCCGACGGAGAGGGCGAGCGCCTCCCACAGGCGCAGCTTACGTGGTGCTTTGTGGGCCATGAGGCGGGCTCCAGGGGGACGCGGAGTTCGGGCGCGGGGTGCCCGCCATGAAACATTCATTTCATCCGGATGTCAATGAGTCACCAGCGAAACATCTCAGTCGAATGTGATGTCCCCGGCCAGCTCATCCGCCTCTCTGATCCTGGTTTCAGCGTGCTTGCCGAGCTTTGCGAGCACCCCGGCCACGATCGACTCGACGACGGCCGTGGCCGGAACGACCGAGTCGAACGGGCTCGGACCGTCGACCCTGACCGGCAGAACGAGGTCGGCCACCTCGGCAGCCGGTGACAGCCATGGATCCGTGATGAGCAGGATCTTGGCGCCCCTGCCGTGCGCGTGGACGGCCAGGTCGACGACGTCGCGCTGGTACCGGCGGAAGTCGAACACCACGCAGACGTCACGCTTGCCCACGTCCAGCAGGAAGCCCGAGTGGTGGGTGGGCGTCTGCGGATGAACGGTCGTCCCCGGACGCATCTGGCGCAGATGCAGGTCTAAGTAGGCGGCGAGCAGGTGCGAGTAACGGCCGCCGAAGCAGGTGACGTGCCTGCTGGTGTCGGCGAGCAGGTCGACGGCCCTGTCCAGCTCCTCGTCGGGGAGTGACGCGTAGGTCTGCTGGACGGCCTGGGTGAAGACGTGGGCGGAGACGGAGCGCAGGTCGTCCTTGGTGATGCGCTGCGGGATGGTCAGCGGCGAGGCCCTGCGCTCCTGGACCTCGTCGCGCAGCGCCTGCTGGAACTCCTTGTAGCCGTCGAACTCCAGGTGGGCGACGAACCTGACGACGGTCGGGGCGCTGACGCCCGCACGCCCCGCGAGCTCGTGGGTGGACCCCAGACCCGCCGACGGATAGTGCGCCAGGAGAGCCCGCGCGACCTTGCGCTCGCCGGCCGAGAGCTGCCCCATGCGGCTGCGGATCCGCTCAGCGACGCTGGAACTCGCGGCCGCGCCACCTGCAACGCTCATATGCCTGCTCTCCTTACATCACGTTAGGTTACAGGTTCGGCGAGCGGCGAGCCGCTTGACGATCTGCCTCCCCTCCCTCAACGTAGTGCCACCCCGGCGAGACGTCCCCCGACCCCGCGAACCGTCAAAAACCCATACATCTCGCTATTGGGACCACTACTTTTTTCAGATTCATGTTGGATTTATCCGCCGTAGTCGGAAATACACCGCGTCTCGTGCCTCGCTGCCCCCATCACCCTGGTCAGCGATTTCCTGGGAGCACAGAAGGTTCTGAACCCGGGCGGCATCAGAGTCAGAAGCGTCCAGGTGTCGGAGAAGCGTGAGTTCGCCACCAGTGAGGGAATGGACTTTCTCAACAGCTTCATCGCGAGGGACCTCGACCGTTTCTCAGAGGCGGTCAGGCTGGGCAGGTACGGCACCGCATTGGACGCGTACATGCGAACCTCCGAGCCGGGCCGTACCGGCGAGCAGGGCCTCCTGGAGGTGCTCAGGGCGTGGGAGATCACAGCCGGTGAAGGCTGCGCCGATGGTTCGACGATGCTCAGGATTTCGCGTCCGGATCAGCCGACTGCCGAGTTCTGAACATTGCTCCTGGGGGCAAGGGAAACGTCACCACCGCAGGGATTCCCGAGGCTGTCCCGCCTGATGGAACGTGACATTCCCCGGCAACGCGTCTCCATCATCGCTGTGCGGAAGACATCATCAAGGAGACCGTGCCCTTCCCATCGCCCGGCTCCGGGTTTCGGCCCCTACGTCCCCACCCCGCCAGCTCGTCCCGGAGGTCGTCCGTGATCGCGAAGCTCAGGCGCGTTGTCATGCTCATCCTCGTGGCGACGACAGCAATGACCGTTTCGGCGCCCGTTCCCGCCCACGCCCAGGCCGGCGTGCAGGATCGGATCAACGCCGCTTTCAAACAGTGGATGTCCGCCAACGGGGTCAGCAACGCCGGTCTCGCCGTCGTGAGCGACAACCAACTCGTCGGCTCATACGGCTACAACGAGATGTCCGCGGAGACGCAAGCGAACGTCGCCTCACTATCGAAAGCGATCACGGCCGTGTGCCTTATGTCGCTCATCGACAACGGGCGGCTCCGGTTCACCACTCGTCTGTCCTCGCTGCCGCGGAGTTTCCGGAGAGCCACCGGGCCATGGTCGAGCAGGGCGGTCGGCAACATCACCATCGAGCAGCTTCTCCGTCACACGAGCGGGATCACCTTCGACCCTACTCAGAGCGGGCTCGCCGGGATTCCCAATGCCGATTCCTCAGACGTGATCCTCATCCGCCGCGCCCTGGCCCGGCCTCTAGCTGCGAAGCCCGCGGGCGAGGTCTACAACAATGTGAACTACGCGATTCTCGGTCTCGTCATCCAGACGATCACTCGGGAACCCTACGAGAGCTATTGCCGGCGGATGGCCCTGGCACCACGTGGCGCGAGTGGCAGGATCGGCTCAGGCACACGTGCCATGGGGGCGTTCGGCGGCTGGCAGATCTCGGCGGTCGACTACGCGATGTTCGCGCGCGCTTACGACCCTCGTTCCCGGCTCCTGAGTCCGGCGGCGCACAACTTCATCAACGCTTCCGCCACCTCCAGCAAGCCGACCGCATCGCTGGGAATGTACGTAGTGCGCACGGCGACAGGGCGCAACCTGTTCCATCATGGAAATTGGCGTTCGTCGGCGACGACCCCCAACGCATTCAGTGCCTTCTTCGCCATGTGGGACAACGGGATATCAGTGGCCGTCACCTACGACCGAAACCTGACGGACGCCGCGCGCAATGCGCTCGACAATACGCTGCGAACGGCGGCCTACAGCCGGGCCTGACACTCCGGCCGTAGATCCTGGTCTCCGGACGGGCTCCCCCTCACGAAGGTCACCAGTAGGCGCAGACCGGCGAGCACCGGGTCCAGGCGCTCCGCACGGGTACGGGCGCGGGTGGCCGCCACGGCATTCTCCATCGCCGCAGCAGCAGACACTATATTGTGCATTGAGTTCACATGTGATCTACTGTGCGCGGCGCATAAGACGCACCCCTTCCGGCGCGGGGACAGGTTTCCCGAGACGGCCCGATGACGGGGGAAAGCGGTTGAGGGCCGCCGGCCACCCTTCGCTTCGAAGGTCAGGGTGGACCCGAAGCTCGGGACCCTTGGATCGGGCGTCCCCCGTTCACCGGCCATGTCGCCGTCGATCTCGCTCAGCTCAGTGGAGGAAATCATGGTCGGTCTCACCGTTACACCGCTCCGGCTGGACGCCGGGTTCGATGTGCATCTGCACTGGGTGGAGATGACTCTCACCTACGGCGGCCTCATCGAAGGCGTACCCAGGCAGCGGATGAACGACGAGCTATTCATCGGCCGAACGATGGAACAGACGCGCGGTAAGTGGACGCAATACCCCGTCCATCTCATCCCACCGGCCAGAACCATCCCCGACGATCACCAACGCTTCGACCGGCGCGGCCCCCACCCATATGGCCTTGTGGAGTACTTGCCACCCGTGCAGTGCATCGGGCTTTTCGAGGCCGGGATTCCCAACGCCGAGTCCTCATGCCTGGTCGTGATTTGGTTCCAGGACCACAGCGACACGCTCATCCACCCCGAAGCCGCCGCCGAACTACGCCGTATCCCTTGGGACGATCTGGCCAGAGATTTCGGCTTCGACGCGCCCCTCTGAACGACAGAACCCGTGTTCCGTAGAAGGCCGTGAATCAGCAGAGATCAACCGTTACATGGCGGCCGCCGCCGGTACGGTCAGAATCAGCCGTGCGGAAGGAGATCACCATCATGCACGAGGCCGAGCACAGCGATGTGACGTTCGGGAGCAGGGTACGCGGCTGCCTGCTCGGTGGGGCGATCGGTGACGCGCTCGGCGCGCCCATCGAGTTCGACTCCATCGCCCACATCCGCCACCACCATGGTCGTGCCGGGCTAACCGACCTCACCCCCGACTGGCGCGGCAGGCCGGGACACCATCACCGAACTCGCCGACGACTTCACGACCGAGTTCACCGGACACCACGTTTCCTTCGCCAAATACCCAGGATCCTGAGTTCCCGTCCGATCGCCGCCACCGGGCACGCCGTCCAAGACCGCCCCCTCTGGCCGGGCGGCCATTGACAGAGGCGAATGCACCACCTCCATGACCTTGCCCTTTCCCGCGAGCCCTAAGGTGATGTGCGTTCGTGTCATTTGTCGAGCAGTCGGTCGATGACGCCGGCCACCCATGCTTCGTACTGCTGCGGCGTCCAGCCGGATAGCTCGGTGAGCAGTTGATGGACATCGACGGAGGTGGCCGCCCATACCCCGTCGCGCTCTTCGGGGGTCACCGCACGATCTGCTCGGCAGCCCGTGTCTCCGTGGCCTGCTGCTCAGGTCGTGGTGGCCGGTACGGCCGGTTGCCCTCGCGGCGATTCACCGAGCCTCGGTTGCTTTTCGGCGGGAAGCCGGAGCGAGCGATACCGCGTAGGGCGAGGGCGAGGCCGCTCGAGTTCAGGGGTTCAGTTTCTCGAACAAATCGGCGGCGACTGCGGCGTCTGCGGCGGCGCCTAGTTGCCGCCCCACCTGGGCGGCCCGCTCTCTCATGCCCATCGCCATGTTGACGGCGTGGCGTAGCCGGTACGGGTTCAACCGGGCCGCAGGCAGTCTGGTACCGGCGCCGGCGACCTGCACCCGGCGGGCCACTTCGGGTTGGTCTCGGCCGAATGGCACGGTGCACACAGGAACGCCGGCCAGCAACGCGGCGTGCACCGTGCCCATCCCGCCCGGGCAGACCACGCAGGCTGCCCGGTGCAGCAACGTCCCGTGCGGGATGAAGCGCTCCACTCGCGCGTTGCGGGGAACGTCACCTGGTACCGCGTCGGCCGCGGCGGTGGTCACCACGACGTAGACATCCTGGTCGGCGAATGCCTGCAGGGCGGTGGTGGCGAGTACGTCGTCGGCCTGCCGTTCGGTGGAGCAACTCACGAGGATCAGCGGCGCGGTGACCTCGGCCAGCCAGTCGGGTGGTGACGCGGGCGGCGACCACACGCCGGGGCCGACCAGCGCCACGGTCGAGGGCCAGTCCGAGCGCGGATACTCCAGGGGTGCGGAGACATACATGACGGTCAGCGGTGCACGAGCGGACCACAGCTCGGTCATGTCGGCGACCGCGGGCAGGCCGAGGCTGCCGCGCAGCCCGTTGAGCTCGGCCAGCACCGGTCGCCAGAATCGATGCGCGACCAGGCCAACCGCGGCGTCGCGTAGCGTGCCCAGCAGGCCGGCTCGGGGTGCCAGCCCCAGGCCCGGTGGCGGCAGATCTCGCGACGCGATGCCGATCGGCCAGGGCGCCACCCACGCCCATGGCAGGCCGGAGGCCTCCGCGGCGGCGCCGGCGCCCCAGCACAGCGCGTCCACTACGACCACGTCCGGGGACTCGGCTGCCAGTGCCTGGCGCAGGTCGGCGACCTCCAGCACACCCCGGTCAAGGAACGTGCGCATGGACATGCGGCCTGCCTCGATCGGGTTGCGTGCCTTCCAGTCGTCCTGCTCCCGGGCGACGATGGCAGGGGCGACCGGGCCCGCGGCTAATCCGAGACCGCCCAGCAGCCCGACGTGCTGCGGCTGGCACCGCACCGCCACACGATGCCCTCGCCTGATCAGCTCCTGCCAGGTGGGTACCAGCGGGAACACGTGCCCCGTCTGAGGCGTGAGGTAGAACAAGAAACCGGTCACGTCTGGTTCTCCCTTGCCAACAGGCCTTCCAGAAGGCCGCGGATGGCCTGCCCGGTCCGCGCCGAGGACAGGCCCAGGTCGTTACGCAGGACCTGCCATACCGCCAGGTCGGTGACCGTGAACAGTTGCGCGAGCAGCAGTTCACGGCCGGTGCCACGGTGCTGGGTCAGAAACGGCGCGAAGGTCTGCTCTACCCAGCGGCGGTGCTCGTCCCTGGCCATCTCCACGCCTGCGGCGATCCACGGCGAACGCTGCGCCTGGACCAGGTTGCGCAATGCCATCTGCCCCCACCGCTCGTAGTGCGCCATCAGGTTCCGCACGGCAGCGTCGATATCGCCGACCGGGGCCTCAAACCTCTGCTCGGCGATGCTGGCGGAGATCGTCTCGCCGGCCGCGCGCAGCAAGCCATCCCGGTTGCCGTAGCGGCGCATCAATGTCTTGACCGACACCCCCGCCCGCTCCGCCACCCGCTCCAGAGTGATCTCGTCCAGCCAGTACTCCATGTACAAGGCAAGGGCCGCAGCCATGATCCGCTGGCCGGTCTGGGCTGCCGACTCGGCCCGCGCGACCATCCGGTACGGGCGAACGCCCTCCTCTTTCATGTCCATTACTATGGACATGAAATCTGGGCCGCGTCAACCCGCGGAAGTGGTCAGGTCTTCGAATGAGCCGGGGGGCAGCGCGGCCGCGTACACGGGGAACCCCTTGCGCGTCGCCAGAATGAAACCTCAGATCACGTGCCAGGTGAACCACCTCGAGATCCTCGGGCCTACTCCAGCCGGGAGCAGGCCCGAGGATTCAAGCTGTGAAGGAAGGGCGCCAGCAGGTGGTCGCCGAATCTGCGCAGATCTGCCGGCAGCATGGCGACCGGGACGCCCAACTCGCGCTCCGCAGCGCGGCTACGACAATTTGGCGACATGGCGGCCGAAGGCGACGGGCAGCTCATGTCGGCTCTGGGAGAAATCCGACGCGCCGAGCTCCGGTGTGGCGTTAACTGGCGGCGGGACCACGTCACGGAGAGGAACGCATGGGCGAGCACGATGCCTTCTGGGTCGACCACGGCCACGACCGGGAGCTCGCCGCCGACGGGTCGAGCCACTACGCCGAGCTCGTACGGGCCAACATCGCGGCGTTCGACGGCTCATGGGGCGACATCGCGCCGGTCACCTTCGCCTGCGCCGCCTGGCGGCTCGCCATCACACCCTCGCCGCCGTACGTGCGCCGGCACCGCCGCATCCTGTCCGCCGCCTGCGACCGCAATCCCTGGGACGGCACGCTCACCGCCCACCTCCTGCTCGTGTCACCACTGCCCGCCGAGCTCACCGCCTCCCGCGAATGGTGGCACGACCGCGGCTGGCGCGAGTGGCCGCAGACCTTCGGCCAGTACCTGGAGCCCACCGACCAGGACCTGACCCGCGCCCCCTTCCTGCGGACCACCCTGCTCATCGACGCCCCGATCCCCCTCGACGCCCTCCCACCCGCCCCCGATGGCCCTTCGGCATCCCTCCCCGACACCGCCCGCCTGGCGGTCACCACCCTGGTCAGAGAGCTCAACGCCCTGCTCACCCCGATCATCCGCAAACTGGAGACCACCCAGACACCCGGCTGACCTGGCGCCGGCCTCGCACTCACCTGGAGGCGACCGCCACGACGGACCTGACGCTCATCGTGAGCCTTGACGATCCGCTCGCCGTCGCTGGTGCCGCATATCACGCAAAAGCCGGAATTAGCGACCTGTCGAATTCGGTGGCGATCACCGGCACCACGGCCATCCCTACGACCACCACCACTGGCATCACGGTCACCACTCGTACGGCCACAGATAATCCGGCAGCCGCACAAGGAGGAGCGGGCTCACCGTGTGTCCGCCGTCCACGTTGAGTCGTTCAGGTGGCTCTCCGGGCACCCCCCGAAAGGGAGGCGCCGGGCGCCGCGCGACTCCGTCGGGCTGGTCAGGTAGTCGTCGCAGCCTGGGCGCCCAGGGCGGCCACCATGTCCTTCAGGCGTCCCATGGCGTGGTAGGTGCCGAAGACGTCCATGTAGTCGCGCATCTCGACGATCTCGCCGTCCCGCACACGGAACATGAGCAGCCCGGACGCCTCGAACGGCCGCCCGTCGGGCCCGGCCGTCCCCGTGCCGTGCCACTCCCCGATGATCACCTCGGGATCCGCGGCCTCGTGCACGACCACGTCATGGATCTCCGCGAGCCGCACCGGGCTGGCGTCCCAGGCTTTGTGGTAACCGGCGCGCACCTCATCCTGTCCGCTAAAACGAGTAGGGAACCCCGGGGCCCGGAACGGGAACTCGTGGACCCCGTCGACGGCGTACAGATCGGCGAGGTCGTCGGCCGACTTGTCGACCATGGCGCGGTGGAAGAGGGCGAGCACGTCTCGGGGGGTGCGGTGGGACTTGGCCATCGTCGAACACTTCCTTCACTCAACGACTGTTGATTCAACGACTGTAGAGCGAAGCGGTGTCGTCGGTCAACGTCGGTAGAGTCATGCCGTGAACGAGACGCCGAACAGCCGCGTGGAGCGCCGGCGCCGATCCGAGGAGCGGATTCTGGCCGCCGCGCGCACCGTCTTCGCCGAGCGCGGCTTCGAGCGCGCCACGATCCGGGCCATCGCCTCCATGGCCGAGGTCGACCCAGCCCTCGTGATGCAGTACTTCGGCTCGAAGCAGGAGCTGTTCGACCTGGCGGTGCGCATCCCCGCGATCCCGCCCCTGGACGGCGGCCTGGACGAGCTCGTCGAAGAGCTGCTGGCCAGGATCGGGATGAA
The DNA here is from genome assembly GCF_049674955.1 of Sphaerisporangium viridialbum. GTDB lineage: Bacteria > Actinomycetota > Actinomycetes > Streptosporangiales > Streptosporangiaceae > Sphaerisporangium > Sphaerisporangium viridialbum. Next base: position 7,460,974 of record NZ_CP187232.1, read on the forward strand.
GATCGGGCCGATCCCGCAGGCGTCGCTGGCGATGATGCGCTCCATGCTCACCCATCCCGAGGCCGCCGAGGGCGTGCGCGCCCGGCTCGACGAGCAGGTGGAGCAGCTCAGCTCCGCCATCCCCGCCGAGGACGCCGACCTGCGGGCGGCCCTGATGATCAGCACGATGCTGGGCGTGACCATCGCCCACCAACTGCTCGACCTCACAGCCCTCCGCGACGTCTCCCCCACCCGAATCGCCGCCGCCCTCCGCCCCGCCATCACCGCCCTCACCCGCCCCGACGAACCCGCGGCCCGTCCTGAACGGCGTCGAACGTAACCCGTACAACGAGTAGACCTGCCGGGTGAGGTCTCGGCGACGTGCACGGTCACATGCGGAGCGGCAACGCGCCGAGCGTGTATCTGGGCGGCCCCGGCACGGTCAACGGGCGGCAGGGAGTTGGCGTTGGTGGACTGCTGGACGCGGTCGCGATCAGGCCGCTGCGGATGACGTCGCCCTGCGATTGGTTGCAGTGCTCGCCCAATCGCGCGATCGACCTTGACGGGGCGTTAGGGCAGAGCAAGCATAGAAGTCCGTTTCAGTGCCGACAGGTGGACGGTCTTCCACTGGCTCAGGCCATCTCACCAGGCTTCCCCTCCACGATATGGGCAGGGTGTTGAACAGCGGTCCCGGTGACGACGACGCTCTTGACGGTCATCTCAACGACTTGAGCGGATCGGTTCTGGGACCTGTCGTCCAAGCCCGCGACATCCAGGGCGGGATCCACGTGCATCGGGGATCCGCCCCCCTCCCTCGACCATCCCAACTGCCCCCGGGCAACGTCCTGGTGGACCGGGCCGAGATCCTGGCCGTCCTGGACTCCGTACGCTCCGAGGACCGCGGAGCGGGTGTGCCCAAGGTCGCCGTGGTCAGCGGCCCGGCCGGCATCGGCAAGACGGCGGTTGCGCTGCACTGGGCACACCGGGAGCGTTCCACCTTTCCCGACGGCCAGCTCTACGCCGACCTGCGTGGACACGCGGCGGGTGAGCCCATCGAGCCGGCGGAGGTCTTGGGGCGGTTCATCAGGGCGTTCGGCATCGAATCCGAGCGCATCCCCGCGGGGCTGGCGGAGCGTGCGGCGCTCTACCAATCCGTCGTCGGCGAACGTCGACTGGTCGTCGTCCTGGATGACGCCCTCTCGGCCGCCCAGGTCGGTCCGCTGCTTCCCGCCTCGGCGAACAGCATGGCCGTCGTCACCAGCCGCTGGCGGCTGGCGGGGCTGGTCATGCGCGGCGCCCGCGGCGTACAGCTCGAGCGGCTCACCGGCGAGGGAGCGCTGGAGTTGCTGAGACGGAGCCTCGGTGACGACCGGATCGAGCGGGAGCCGGGCGCCGCCCTGGAACTCGTCGAGCTCTGCTCACGTGTCCCGCTGGCGCTGTGCGTGGCCGCCGCTCGGCTCGCGACCAGGCCGAGCTGGGACCTGAACGAGATGGTCGACGCTCTCAGTCATGAGAGGCAGCGCCTCAATGCCCTGTCCGTGGATCAGGACATCACGATTCGGGCCGCCCTGATGCTCTCCTACCGCGGGCTGTCACCACCCGAGGCGGCACGTGTCTACCAGCTGCTCGGGCTCTTCCCGGGCGTGACGTTCGACAGCCGGGCGGCCGCCGCCACGGTCGGACTTTCCCGTACGCGCATCCGGCACCTGCTCGGGGTATTGGTGGATGCCAATCTGCTGGACGACGTCCCCGGTGGAAATTACCGGTTCCACGACCTGACCCTGCTCCACGCGCGTGAGATGGCCGAGCAGGACGAGGTTCAGGCTGTTCGCGACGAGACCGTGCGACGGGCCCTGGACTGGTTCCTGGACACCGCGTTCAACGCGAGCGGGCTCATACTGCCGTATCGGCGCCTGCCCGCGCCGGAACTGGAGTACCCGCCTGCCGAACCTCTCGTCTTCACCCACCCGGACCAGGCCCTGGACTGGCTGGAGAACGAGTTCGGCAACGTGCGAGCGGCCGCGCGAACCGCCTTCGAGCGGAGTTCGTACCGCACGGCGTGGCAGCTCGTCGACCTGCTGTGGCCGCTCTTCCTCTACCGAGGTCACCACGCCGAACGGTTGGCGGTGGACCGGCTGGGGCTGGAGGCGGCGCGAGCGTGCTCCGACGCTGCCGCCGAGGCCAAGATGCTGAACCGTACAGGACTGGCGTTGCGCTCTCTGGGCCGGCTGGAGGAGGCCGCCGATGAGTTCCGCCGGGCGCTGCGCATCTGGCGTCGCCTCGGCGACCGGCAGCGTGTCGCGGGCTCGTCGCGGCGGCTGGGGCTGTTGGAGCGGGACCTCGGCCATCTCGACACCGCGATCGCGCTGTTCGGTGCGGCGCTGGACGGCTATCGCGCGGAAGGGGAGTCCCGCAGGGTCGCTCTCACGTTGTGCGACCTCGGCGAAGCTCTGATCGAGAACGGGCGTGTCGGGGAGGCCGTCGCACCTTTGGCGGACGCGCGGACCCTCCTGGCAGCGGAGGCGGATCCGCACAACCAGGCACGGGTCCTCATCCTGCTCGGCCGTGCGCATACCGGGCACAGCGTGGTCGCGTCCGATCTGCTGGCGCAGGGCCTGCACCTCATGAAGGACATCGGTTCCGCCACCGGTGAGGCGCTGGCGCTCCGGGCGCTGGCGGACCTGGCCCGGTCGGACGGCAGGAGCGAAGACGCACTCCGGTACCAGGAGGAGGAGCGGCAGGCCGTCGCACGGACGCGTACCGCGATGCGGACGACCGAGTAGGCGAGTTCCTCAGGGACCGCCGGACCAGAGCGCGCCGTGATCTTCGAGTCACCTGCCGGACGAGTAGGCGACTTCCTCAGGGAGCGCCGAACCAGGGCGTGTCCCGTGATCTTCGAGTCACTTGCCGGAGGCGCGTGGTCGTGAAACGACGCCAGCCCCGCACCCAGGCGAGAGCGCCGGGCAGCACCGACCCGACGGAGGCCACCTGGGGATACCAGATGCGCTCCTACTCCCCTAGCCGCCCGTCATCCCAGCGCCGGAGGGTGATCCGGGGCGGATACGACTTCTCCAGGTCCGCGAGTTCCATGCCGGTCAGCGACGCCGTCACCGGAAGGCGGTGTCCGATCTTCCAGCCCGCGTACAGCACGGCGATCCGCAGTGCGCGTGCCTCGTCGTGCGTACGCCGCCATACGTGCAGGAAGGTGGCGAACAGCGCGTCGCCCGCCCCCGAGGTGTTGACGACGGCCCGTGGCGCCACCGCCTGCGCGCGGAGCAGCCGCCCGTCCCTGGTGCCCAGTAACGCCCCCTGGGATCCCAGCCCAACGCACACCAGCCGGCATCTCGGATAGCGCTCGAACAGTCGCCGCACCCATAGCTCCGGCGGGCAGGGAAGGGCCTCGTGGCTGCAGAAGATGATCTCGGCCGCCTGGAGCCACGGCCGGTTGTACTCGTCGGTGAGATCCGCGATGAGGTGGACGTCCACCGCGATGGGCACGCCGAGCCGGGCCGCCGGTCCGACCAGCGGCCGGACGAACTTCGCGTTGGTCAGTACGAGCAGGCCCGCATCGCGCGCCGCCGCGCTCATCACCTCGAACGGGTAGGCGACCCCGTTCACCGGCTCGAGGTACGGAAGCCCCAGCCGGCTTCCGTCGGGCGCGACCAGGGCCACTCCCATGGACGATTCCCTGCCGTCGATCACGCCCGGGCCGAGCAGCCCGCCTCGCTCCAGCTCCGCGCGTATCTCCACTCCGGCGGCATCGTGTCCGACCACCGTGCACAGGTGCACGTCCTCCCCGAGCGCGCGGAGGACGCGCGCGATGTGACCCGCCGCCCCGGACACGCCGGCGGCCATCCAGCGTGGCGTGCATTTGGCGGTGTAGCGCAGCGGGAACTCCGGCACGCCCACCGACAGGTAGAAGCTGACGGCACCGGCGACCACGACCTTGCGTGTCACAAGGCCCTCCCCCGCCCGGGATCGATCACCCTGATCTGCGCCCGGCCCGCGACCTCCAGTGACCCCGGCCCGCCCGCGGCCGAGCCGATGTAACGCCCGTGGACCACCGACGCCGTGGCCAGGCATCCCAGAGGTACGCCCGCGACCAGCCACCCGTACAGGAACGACCCGTACATCGCGGCCCCCGGATGACCCGCGCCGGCCACCTCGGCGATCTTCGCGAGCCGCCCGTCCCGCAGTCCGGCCAGGCAACCGCGCCTTCGGCTGCCGGTCGCGACCTCACAGCCCGGATGCCGATCGAGAATGCGCGTCACCCGCTGGGCCGCGAAGGCGTACGGACGCCTCGCCGCCCCCACCACCACGTCCGCGACCTCGCACCACCTCTCTTCCAGACCGTCGTCGAGGCGGACGACGACGTGGACGCCCTCCGAGACGAGCGTGCCCGACGGCATCGCGCAGAAGTTCCGCGCGCCGGTGAAGAGCATCAGGTGAGGTTCGCGGAGCGGTCCCTCACGGGGAATCACCAGGATCGCCGGCGCGCCGGGATCGACCGCCGCCGCTTGCGAGACGGACCTGGTGCGGCTCAGGTGGAGCACGTCCTGGAGCCGGAACAAATGAACGCCGACGACCTTCTCGAACACATCCGCCTCCGTCCGCGGTCACCCGCACAGTGTCGTGACCCGGCCCCGCCGGTCACCTTGGCCGCCCTTCCGGCCGCCTCGCCCGGACGCCGGCGCGGCAGCCCGTACAGCAGGTGGGGACCCTCGCCGCGAAGGGCGGGCAGGCGGGCGAGCCCTCATGCGCAGCCCTCCGGTCAAGGAGGAACGGCACCGCCGCCGGCACGGCCGCGGTGATGGTCGCGGGCTGTTTCAGGCGCAGCAGGCGGTAGATAAGGTGGCGCATGTTGTGGTCGAAGCGACCTGGCGCCGAGGTGATGCGCTCGACCGCGCTCTTGTACCGGTCGCCCTGGGCCTCGGACCGCACCATGGTCAGCTGCTCGTACAGTGACCTGCGCAGGGACAGCCGCGGCGCGACGGCGGCGAGTTCGCCGAACGCGGAGGCCGGATCGATCTCTGATTCGGCGAAGCCGGCGAGCACCACCGGAGCCCCCGTGACGGTCCCGTAAAGGGTCGCCGAACCGTGATCGCCGATGATCAGGTCTGCCGCGGCGAGCACCGATCGCCAGTCCGCCTCGGGCGGCACCAGGCCGAGGCCTTGCCGGAGGCAGTCGGCGAGCCAGGTTTCCACCTGCCGGACGCCATGCCCGAACCAGACATTTGGGTGTAAAAGCACCACGATCCGGAACCGGCGCGAGGGCAGCTCCGAGAGCAATCGAGGCAGCAGGTCAGTACGCCGCCCGAACAGCGACTTCGGACCCCACGTCGAGCTGACCACGACGAGGGTCTGGTCCGGCCTTACCGCCAGCGCTCTGCGGTAGGCGGCGCGATGCGCCATGCTCGCCGTCAGACGATCGTACGAAGGGTCGCCGACCACGGTCGCCGCGGGCACCGCCTCCGGGCACGCCCGGCCGAGCCGGCCGAGTTCGGACCGGTGGGAGAGCACGATCGCGGCCGGGACGACCTCGCCGTCGTGGACCAGCCGTTGCGCGTCGAGCCCGTACGCGACGGAACCGCCGGCGGCGCGAAGCCCATCGCGCCCCCTCACCAGCTTGTTGAAGCCGGCGCCATGCGGCATGACGATCAGCGGCGCGTGGATCTCGTGCACCGCGCCCAGGCTCGCCGCCAGAGCGAGATCGAACCGCTGCCGCGTCGCCTGGTGCCAGGGAAGGCATATCGCGCCCAGACCATCGAGGAACTCGGTCACCCCGTTGCTGAAGACGTCGGGAGCCATCGTGTAGACGACCTGGATCCGTAGATCGGACTCGACGAGTCTCACCGTGTCGAGCAGCCGCTGTCCCGAGGTGACCGTGTGGACCGCCACGAGTACCGCTTTGCAGTTCGGGCGGGTCACCCACCTACGCGCGTCGAGCCCGATCGGAACCCGACACCACTCCTGACCAGACATTGGTTACGCATCCCCCTCGTCGGCCGCCGGCCGTTCAGGCGAGGCCCCCTCGCCCTCCTCGACAGCGTCGGCCACCGGCCTTGCGGAAATCCTTGCGGCGGGCTTGCGTTTTACCGGCGGAACCACATCGAGCAAGGGATGCCTTTACTCCCGGCTACGTCAGGCACTGGATCCATCGCCCGGCCCGTGAAAAAGTACCAGGCAAGGAAATGGCGGCCGTCCCGAGAAGGGGCTCGAATGGAATTTCGCATTCTGGGTCCGGTGGAGCTCTGGTCCCGCGAGCGACGCCATGACCTGGGCTGGGCCAGAGAACGGCTCGTCATGGCGGTCCTGCTCATGACGCCGGGGCGGCCGGTCTCGGCGCAATCGCTCATCGACAGGATGTGGGACGGCAACCCGCCGGAGAAAGCGCGAGCTCATTTACAGACTCACATCGCCCGCCTGCGAAGCCGCCTCCAGGATATCGGCGAAGGAAAAGGCGCCTACCTGCGCCACATTTCCGGGACGTACATATTGGAAACGGACGTCGAAAAAATCGATTATCACCGGTTCCGCAGACTGCGCGCGGAAGCCCGGGCATCGGCGGCGAGCGGCGAGACCGATCACGCCCTTTCGCTCTACCAGGAAGCGGCGAACCTGTGGCGCGGCGAACCACTGGCAGGTCTGCAGGGTGCCTGGGCCGGCATCACGCGCAAGAACCTCGAAGACGAGATGCTCGGCGGCACCATCGAGCGCATCACCCTCGAACTCGGCTGCGGAGACCACACCCGGCTGATCGCGGAACTGTCCGAACTGGTCACCCGCTTCCCCTTCGACGAGAAGCTCGTCGAGCTTCTCATGCGGGCGCTGTACGTCAGCGGGCGCCAGGCGGACGCGCTGGCGGCCTACCGGCAAGCACGGAAACGACTCGTCGACGAGCTCGGCACCGGGGCGAGCCCCGCCCTGCAGGAACTGCATCAGCGCATCCTCCGTCGCGACCCCGGGCTCCTGCCCGAAGCCCGGGCGCGAACGACCACCGAGAATCCCCCTCCCAACGACCTGCCGCGCGATGTCCCCACCTTCACCGGCAGGACGGCCGAACTCGCCTTCCTGACCTCCGACAGGGTGCTCGGAGACGCGGCGGTGCCCGTGCTGGCCATCGACGGCATGGCGGGGGTCGGCAAGACCGCCTTCGCCGTGCACCTGGCGCACCGTCTCGCCGCCCGGTACCCCGACGGCCGGCTCTATCTCGACCTGCACGGTCACCACGCCCACCAGGAGGCGGTCGAGCCGGCCGCCGCCCTTGACCGGCTGCTCCACCGCCTCGGCGTGTCCGGACGCGAGATCCCCGAGGAACTGGACGCGCGCGCCGGGCTGTGGCGCGAGGAACTGGCCGGACGCAGAGTCCTCATCGTGCTGGACGACGCGACAGGGCACCAGCAGATCCGCCACCTTCTGCCCGGCGTGCCCGGCTGCCTGGTCATCGTCACCAGCAGGCGGAGGCTGGCCGGCCTGGAGGGCGTCGAGTCGCTCTCCCTGGACGTTCTTCCGCCGGAAGACGCCGCCACGCTGCTCCATCGTGCCGCCGGCGCACGTCGCGCGCTCGAAGCCGAGCACGTCGCCACGGTGACGCGGCTATGCGGCCACCTCCCGCTCGCGATCCAGCTGGTCGGCGGCAGGCTCCGGCATCGCCCCGCGTGGACCGTCGCGGATCTGGCGGAACGGCTGGGACGCGACAACCGGCGCCTGGCCGAGATCAGAGCCGAGAACCGTGAGATCACCGCCGCGTTCCAGCTTTCCTACCAAGACCTCACCGAAGCTCAGCAGCGGGCGTTCGTCCGGTTCGGGCTCTATCCGGGGGCGGAACTGACCGCCTACTGCGCGGCGGCGCTGCTGGAATCGCCGCTCGCCGACGCGGAGAGTCTCCTCGACGATCTCCTGGACCATCATCTGATCGCCGAACCGCGACGCGGCCGCTATCGCTTCCACGACCTCATCCGTGACTACGCCGTCTCGCTCTCCCATCAAGAGCCGGAAAGCGAGCGTACGGCCCCTCTGCGACGCCTCCTCGACTATCAGCTCGTCCTGGCGGACCGGGCGGACCGGCTCCTGTACCCGCACCGCGTGCGCATCCCCGTCGAGGTGGACGTCCCACCGCGGACATCACCCGATATCGCGACCGCCGGCCAGGCCATGAAGTGGCTGAGCACCGAACTGGACGAGCTCCTGCGGCTGACCCGCCATGCCGCGGACCACGGCTGGACGCGGCACGCCGCGATGTTCCCGCACGTGCTGAGCCGCCACCTCAGCTTCTGGGGACACTGGGCGGATGCCGTTCGCGTTCACGCGAGCGCGGTCGAGGCATGGCGCCGATCGGGCGACCGGCCGGGCGCCGCACGCGCCATGAGCGATCTCAGCGAGGCACTATGGCGTGAAGGCCGGCTCGACGAATGTCTAGAGGTGGCGGCTCAGGCTCTGCGCGTCCAGCGCGCGCTGGACGACCATCACGGTGTCGCAGAACTCCTCGACCAGAGCGGCCGAGCACATTGGCACCGCTCGGAATTCGATGTGGCGCTGGGATATTTCGAGCAGGCACTCGACATCCGAAGAGCGATCGACGACCGCCACGGCCAGGCTGCCAGCCTGAACCACATCGCCGGCATCGCCTGCGACAAAGGAGACTACCGAGGAGCGTTCGACCGCTTGCGGCAGGTTCTCGCACTTTATGAGGAGGGCGGCGACCTCCGGGGCCGTCAGGTGGCGTTGAACAATATCGGCGAACTCGAAGCACACCTCGGGAATCACGCCACGGCACTGGGACACTACGAGCAGGCGGCCGCTCTCGCGCCCGAGACGGGGCCCAAGGACAGGGCGACCCTGCTGCACAACACGGCCAACGCACTACAGCATCTCGGCCGTCACGGAGAAGCGCTGGAACGCTACCAGAACGCCTTGCACCTCTACCGCGACATAGGCGACCGCCGATCTGAAGCGCACACGCTCAACAGCATCGGCTCCTGTTATGCGAGTGTGGGTCACGATGTGCAGGCACTCATTCATCACCAGAAGGCCCTGCACCTCTCAACAGAGCTTTCGGAGCGTCAGCAACAAGCGCGTGCCCTCCTGGGCATCGGCGACGCCCATCAGCGTGCGCGTCGCCACGAGACCTCCCTGGAGTTCTACGACAGAGCGGTGGGGGTCGCACGCGGGATCGGCGATGTCCACCAGGAAGCCCAGACCTTGGACCGGATGGGCACTGCGCTCCACCAGACCGGCCACCCTGCCCACGCCCGGCGGAACTGGGAGCAGGCGCTGGAACTGTATGAGCGTGTGGGGGTGGTCCCCGAGGCGCAGAGCCTCCGGGCTCGCTTGCGCGGGCTGCCGAAGGTGGCGGATTCGTAAGAACGGTGACTCAGCGCTGAAAGCTCGCATCGCTCTCGCACCAGTCACCGCACGGGACAAATCCGTACAGTTCACAGCCCATTTCCCACCCTCCGACATGTACGCATAAGATCCGGATGGTAGCGCTTCGCGCACTGGACCCCCTAAAATCGGTCTGCGTCGATCCGACAATGAGGTCGGTCGTAATACAGCACACCATCGATGAGGAACCACGTGAAAGTGAAAGCGGCCTACGCACTGAAAGCAGCGCTGCTGTCGGGGGCCTACATATGGATGACGTACGTGGCACCGATGCTGCCAAGTACGTCATTGGGTGGCGTCTCCTAGACGACACGAAATGACACCAGAAAAATGAGGAGGGCCGACCGGCCCTCCTCCGATCATATTGGCACCGGTTCGATTACCCGCGCCGACCTGGAGGAATACCCACCACCCGTCACGCCCGCTCCACCGCCGCATTCGGCGGGGCGCCATCGCGCTTCATCCCGGTCTCGCTTACCTTTACCAGAGGGCTCCACAACAAGACCGGCTCACCTCTCGCCGCAGGCCCTCCTGCGGTCCCCGCCCTTCACAGTCAAGGCTTGACCGACGATCGTCGCAGGGAGGCTCGATGGACCCCACCACACTCACCGCGATCATGTCCGCGCTGATCGGTGGCGCGGCGGGCGAAGCCGGCAAGAGCGCCTGGGCTTCGCTGACCACGCTCGTACGGCAGCGGTTCGGGAGTGACTCGACAGCGGTCGCGGCGCTGGAACGACCCGATTCCGGCAAGCCCGACCAGGTCGCCGGAATCCTCGTCGACCTGGCGGCCGCAGATCCCGAGTTCGGGAAAGAACTCCACCGATGGACGACCGAGGCCACGCGCGTCATCCAGCAGAAGCGTGACGTGTCCAACACGATAAGCGGTGAAGCCCGGATCTCCGGGCCGGTCGTCCAGGCCGGCGACGTCCACGGCTCGATCAACTTCGGCAAGTCGTAGCATCGAACCCGCCGAGGTGACGGCCCCATAGGTAGGTCCCCGACGAAGCCACCACCGAGCTCCCATCGACTCGTTCTACGACTCGTTTTGCGACTCGGCGGCGGGCTTCACCGTCTCGGCCGCCTGCTTGCTGAGCGAGACCCGGACCAGCGCGGCGGCGAGCCGGGCCAGATCCTCACCCGAGCCGGCCAGATCCGCCAGCGCGTCCACGCTGTGCGGCAGTCCGAGCCGCCGGGCACCTTCCAGAACACGCTTGTCGAAGTACGGGGCTACCTGCGGCCACACCGCCTGGACCTCGCGCAGGTAGATGTCGGCGCCCACCGGGCCGATGCCGGGGAACTCGGTCAGCAGGTCGTGGGTGCGCTTGGCGTCCCCCTTCGCCTCGTCGCGCAGCCGGCGGAGGTCACCCGCCCACCTCTCCCGCAGCAGGCAGGCCCCCTCACCGAGCTGGGTGGCGGTACGCTCGTCGTACCTGCGGTAATGACCACGCCCCAGGGCGTCCACCCGTGCCTGCCAATCGGCCTGCTCCATGGCCTCCGGCGTACGCAAGCCCGCTGCGAACAACTCCCGCGCGGCTGCTATCGCGATCTCCGCCGAGATGCGGGCGCTCAGCAGGGTGCCCAGGACCAGAACCTGGTACAGCGGTCCGGGCTTGTCGGCGAGGCGGATCCCCGCTTCGGTCGCGTAGGTGCGGCCGTGCTCCTCGAGCAACGCCCCCACCACTGCCTTTTCCGACGAACCCATGCCGTCTTGCTACCCGGCGGCGCCGGCGTACTCACTCTGTACGACACCTGAAAGTTCCTCGCGGACTGCTCAGCGAGGTCCGGCACGGATCGACCCAGCCAGTGGGTTCCCTCATGGGGCGACCGCTCGACCTGCCCCTGCGATCACGCTTTGGCGCTGAGGGCCCGCGCGACCGTGAGGCTGTCCTCGTAGATGTGGTAGCGGGTGACGAACCCGTCTTCGACGGTGAGGTGCAGCGCGAACGGCGAGGTGTACGCGGCGCCGTCCCGCACCGTCTGCACGATCTCCCCGAGCACGACGGCGTGCGTCCCGTCGACCAGGATCCGCGTCACCGACGTGCCGTTCAGTTCGGGCACGTGATGGGCCTCCAGCGACCGGAAATGGTCGGCCACATCGGCCCGGCTGGACCGGGGCCGAATCCACGGCACCGCTGGATGCCCCTCGGCCGGCCAGTCGAGCCGCCAGTCGATCGGCTCGGCGAACAACTCCGCCGTACGGCCGTGATCGCCCTCGGCCATCCGGCGCAACAGTTCTTCCACGACGTCACGGGTGTCGCTGCTCATGTCGCAAGCATCTCGGGTCCGGTCGCGGCCCGTCGATTACCTGCGAGGTAACGGGCCTTGCCCGGACCGCTCATTCGATCGAAGCGGGCGCGGGATCCCCGTGCACCGTGCCGGTTCCGAAGGTCTCCCACGTGCCAAGCTGGTGCAATACGGTCGACGGGCCGACGAAGAAGCAGGCGACGCCGCACTCGTACCGCGGCCTCATATCGATGTAAGGGCCGCCATGTCATCCATCACACAGACCAGGCGAGAGTCGTTGGCGCTCGCATGGCGTCGCATCACCGCGTGGTCGATCGACTGGCTGTGGATCCTCGTCCTTCCGGTGCTCCTGCTCCCCATCGGCGTGATCCTCTATCGGACAGGGGTCCGTCTGCCCACCGCGGCGTGGAACGTCCTCTCCTTCGTCATCCTGGTCGCACCGGTGACCCTCTGGGCCGCCTGGCGCGAGTCCGGCCGCTTTCAGGCCACCCCAGGGAAGCGGGTGCGCGGGCTGGTCGTGGTCGGCGCGCGCTCCATGCGACCGGCCGGTTTCGGCCGCGCGCTGCTGCGCAACTCCCTCAAGATCGCTCTGCCCTGGGAGCTCGGGCACACCGTCGCATTCGCGTTCGCCACCGCGTCCGCCGAACGGATCCCCGGGTACGTGATGGTGCTGACCATCCTGGTCTACATGATCATGTTCGGCTGGCTCGGCACTCTGTTCCTGCCCTCCGCCCGGACGCCGTACGACCTCCTCAGCGGAACCCGGGTGATCCCGCGACCCTCCCCCGGCGGGCAACCGACCGGCCCGGCACAGCCGTAAGGCGGACCTTCCGGCACGGCGAGCGGCGAACCCGCGGCCGGCCAGAATTCCTCTCCGTGCTCGCTCCGCGGGAAGCCCCGGGGTACCGATCGTGTTGATGGAACACATGGACGATCGTTTCGCGGACGAGGGTGTCATCAAGCGACTGCTCGAGAATTCGGGGACATGGGCGTTCGTCGGGCTCGGCGACGACCCGCACCGTACGGTCTACGACCAGGCACGCCTGCTCCAGGCGAGAGGCAAGCGGATCATCCCGGTCCACCCGGCCGCCAAGACCGTCCTGGACGAGCCGGGATACGCGTCTCTGGCCGAGGTGCCGGTCAAGGTGGACGTCGTCGGTGTGTACCGGCGATCCGAGTACGCCGGGCAGGCGGTGGACGAGGCCATCACGGCGGGCGCCGGCGGGGTCTGGCTGCCGCTCGGGGTGATCGACGAGGCCGCCGCTCAGCGTGCCCTCGACGCCGGACTCGACGTCGTCATGGACCGCTGCCCAGGCGTCGAGTGGGCACTGCGCCGGAGCTGAGCGCCCTGCGTATTCCTGCTGCTGCTCGGCATTCAGCGCCCTGCGTGTTCCTGCTGCTGCTCGGCATTCCCGGCGGTGCGCCCAACCCATTCCGGCCTCGTACTGTTCTTCATAGGCGCAATCAGCGCCCACCTGCGCGCCCGCGTCTACCCTGCGTTCAACAGATCACGAGGGTTTCCAGGCGAGCTTGCGGCACAGCAGCGCGTCCGGTGTTCTCCTGGATCCGAGGCGACTGGTGTAGGCGATGCCTGCCGCGTACTCGTCGTTCGCACACTGCCCCTTGTAGTTCCCGTAGGCGAAGTCTCCCCCACTGGCGGCAGAGGGGCGGTTGTCGCCACGGTCGAACCAGCCGTCAGGGCCGGACCGCGGCGAGTGCCTGGCTGGCCTGGTCCTGCCAGTGTGGTGAGCCGAGCCGCCTCGCGACGTCGGCGGCCGTGGCGTAGTGGTCCGCGGCCCGGGCGGGGTCGCCCAGGAACTCGGCCAGCCGCCCGAGGGTGAGGCCGGCCGGGCCGAGCGTCATCGAGACGGTCTGCAGGCCGATCATCTCTCCCTCGGCCGGCAGGAGCAGGCGGTAGCACTCCTCGGCCACCTCGCGGCACGCCAGGGCCATCGCGTTGCCCGCGCGGAGCGCCAGGTTGATCCGCAGGAAGATGTCCCGTCTCGGTGCGCGGTGCGCCGGCCAGGCGGACCGGGCGTCGTCCAGGCGCCCGGCGGCGACCAGCGCGCTGACGTAGAACTCGTCGATCGCCCCCGGCACGCGATGGTGCGTGGCGGCGAACTCGGCCACCGACTCGTGAGCCCGGCCGCACGCGAGGCGTGCCGCGAATCTGCTCATGCTGCCGTAGATGGCGGCGTTGGATCCTCCGGCCTCGCCCATCCGGTCGGCAAGGGCCGTGTAGGCCGCCTCGGCCTGCTCGAACTCGCCGTCCAGCAGGAGGCGGAGGGCGTCGAGGTGCGCGATGGCCACCAGGGCGAGGCCGAGCTGGCCGCTTGTGGAGTATTCCACCGCCCGTCCGGCGTGCCGCTGGGCCGAGGCCCAGTCGTTGCGGCCGAGCGCGACATTGCACAGAGCGTAGTGCCCGAGCGTCTGGTAGCCGAGCAGGCCGCCGCGGGCGGAGACCGCCAGCAGCTCCTGCCCGAGTGCCTCCAGTTCGTCTGGGTGGCCGGGCACGAACGCCACCCAGTAGCGCGCGTTGAGCGCCAGGCACAGCAACCGGGGGTCGCCGGCGGCGCGGGCGATCTCGACGGCTTCGGCGCTCGCGCTCTCCGTGAGCTCGTCGTCATGGCCCACCGACTCCTGGGCCAGGGCGGCCAGCAGCCGGCACCGTAGCTCGCCCGTCGCGGCGGGCAGGCAGCTCCGGATCGCGTCCACCAGGTCGGCGTCCCCGGTGAGGTCGGTCTGCGAGATCCAGACCGCGGGCGCGTCGTTGGCCACCGCGGCGCGGGCGATCGCGGCGGGGTCGCCGAGCCTGCGGGCGACGGCCAGCGCCTGCCTGCGGTCGGTCGCCGCCCGCATCAGGTCGCCCGCGCTCGCCCGCGCGGAGACCAGACGGCACAGCAGATCCAGCCGGATGTCGTCCACGGGCTCGGTTCCGAGGTCGAGGGCGTCAAGGGCGCCCTCCAGCAGGGTCACCGCCTCCCGGTGGGCGTAGACGCCGGACGCCTGAGCCGCCGCTCTTCCCGCGTACTCGGCGGCCGCACCTGCCGTGGCCGCCGTGGCGGCGGCCAGCGCGTGGTAGCCGAGCGCGCCGACGTCGCCCGGCCGCACCCGCTCCAGCGCGGCGAGGACGCGCGCGTGCAGCCGGGTGCGGCGCAGCCGGGAGACGTCCTCGTAGAGGGTCTCGCGGACCAGGACGTGCGTGAAGCGGACCCGGCCGGGGCTCGGCTCGGTGAGCAGCCCGGCGAGCACGCCTGCCTCCAAGCCCGCTAGCACGGTCTCCTCGTCGGCGTCCTGGACGGCCACCAGCACGTCGACGTCGGCGTCCCGGCCCATCACGGCGGAGTTGCGCAGGGTGGTCTGCGCCGTCGCCGGGAGGCGGGCGATCCGCCTGCGGATGAGATCGCGGACGCCGGGCGGCAGCGAGTGAGCCGCCGACGCTCCCTCGGTGGCGAGTAGCCGGGCGGTCTCGGCCACGAACAGAGGGTTGCCGCCGGTTCGTTCGGTGACCGTCCGGGTGGTGTCGGCGTCCACCTCCATGCCGGACCGTTCCAGCAGCAGGCGGTGGACGTCGTCCTCGCCGAGTCCCTGCAGGGTCACGTCCTCCGCGGCCTGGACGGCCAGGGCGGCCCTGGCCGCGACCAGGTCGTCGCTCGCTTCGGCGGGCCGATGCGTGAGGAGCACCAGCACCGGGATGTCCGCCAGCCTGGCAGCCAGGTGACGCAGCAGCTGGAGAGTCGCGTCATCGGCGCGGTGCACATCCTCGAGCACGAGCAGCAGCGGTCCCGGCGCGGTCTCCAGGTAGTCCCCCACGGCCTGTGCCAGCCAGAACTGGCCGACCTGGGGAGAGTCCGCCGTCAACAGGGGCCCGAGCCGTGCTTCGAGCTCGCGGGACGGGGGCTGTACGACGAACAGGCTGCGGAGGACCTCGCGCCACGCCCACGCGGGTGGCACCCCGCCGAGGGTCTCCGGGCACCGGCCGACCGCGACCTGCCAGCCCTCGTCGCCGAGCTGCCGCAGCAGCGCGTCGGCCAGCGTGCTCTTACCGGCTCCAGGATCTCCGCCGAGCCATGCCACCCGGAACCCGCGCTCGGCCTCCCCGGCGGCGGACGCCAGGCGGCCGAGCTCCACCGTACGGCCGATCATCTGAGACGGCGGCGCGGCAGGCGGCCCGGCAGGCGGCCCGGCAGGCGGCCCGGCCGGGGGCGCGGCCGGGGGCGCGGCCGGGGGCGCAGTGAGGCGGGCAGGGGCAGAGCCGGCCTCCGGCACGCCCAGGGCGTCGCTGTGTGTGAGGATGTCGACTTCGAGACCCCGCAAGGCGGGCCCGAGGTCCACCCCCAGCTCGTCGGCGAGCATGGCCCGGGTCGTGCGCAGCGCCGCCAGGGCCTCGGCCTGCCGCCCCGAGCGGTAGTAGGCGAGCGCGAGAAGCCGCACCGCGTTCTCGCGCAGCGGGTGGGCCGCGACATGCCGTTCCAGCTCGGGCACGATCTCCGCATGGCAGCCGAGCGCGAGTCCCGCTTCCGCGCGGTACTCGACCGCCATGACCCTCAGCGCTGCCAGCCGGGACGCCTCGGGAGCCGCCCAGTCCTCGTCGGCGAACTCGGCGAAGGCGGGGCCTCTCCAGAGCGACAGGGCGGTGTCGACCGTGTGCAGCGCCTTGGCCGGCTCTCCGTCGTTGAGGAAGGCCACCGCCGCGTTCATGAGCCGGGGGAACCGCCACGCGTCGACGGCTTCGGTGTCGAGCTGCAGCAGGTATCCGGGCGGGGCGCTCACCAGTACGGTGGCCGGGGTCCGCGGTGCCCGGTCCGGCTCCAGGACGCGGCGCAGGTTGGATACGTAGACCTGCAGCGCGCCCAGAGCCTTCGGCGGGGGCCGGCCCTGCCACAGATCGTCGAGGAATCGGTCCGTCGAGACCACGTGCCCGCCGGCGCACACCAGTCTCGCGATCACCGCCCGCTGGAGCGGTGGGCCCAGATCTACCGGACGCCCTGCCACCTCGGCCGAGAACTGCCCCAGAACCCGCAAGCGCACCATGTCCAGAGCAGCATAGGGTTCACTCCTCCCGTCGGCATATAGGAGGGTGAAAGCCGGCAACGCCGCGGGTGTCGCGCTTCTCCGCCGTCACAGCCGAGCAGTCGGACCGAGCCGGTCCGACCTCGAGTCGTCAGCGAGATCGGTCCTGCTCGTCCGGCTGGTCACCGGCGCCGCTCGACTCGGGTCATGCGCTTGAGCCGGCTCCGCTCGGGTCATGCGCTTGAGTCGGCTCCGCTCGGGTCATGCGCTTGAGTCGGCTCCGCTCGGGTCATGCGCTTGAGTCGGCTCCGCTCGGGTCAGGCGCGCTGAGCCCGCCCCGCCGGCGGCGACGCCACCAGGCCGGCGCCCGGCGGGCTCCAGTTCCGGCGAGAGTGGAACCCCGGCCGGGCGGGCGGCCAAGCCCGGCTACCTCGAGCACACCCAGTCGAACCTGATCCACTCGGTCACAGACGGGTGGGTGGTGACCGGATAGCTGCTGCGGAACGTCAGTTCGATCTTCTGCGGGAATCCGATCGGGGTCACGTGAGGGACGCCGGCCACGGCTTCGAAGTCGGGCGTCACGTAGTAGAACACCTTGGTGTCGCCCTGAACGGCCGTACCCGTGTCGAAGTACGGGTAGCCCGACGGGCAGCTGATCGAGGTGTTGAGCGGGTTCGTATCGGTCGACCTCACCCAGGCGTTGTTCCACCTCGGGTACGTCGTCGCGGTCGTCGAGCAGCTGTAGACGGCCGTCACCGTCGCCTCCTCGGTGCCGGTGTTCGTCGCGGTCACCACCCAGCCGTCGCCGGCGGCGTCCCGCCGGATCTGCTTCGTCACCGCCACGCCGGTGCCGTACTCCGCGCGGAATCCGGTCCGCGCGAGATAGGGGGCGCCCGCGGGGCACGTCTGGGTGGCCGTCACGGTCGCACCGGGGGAGACCTGGAAGGCGTGCCTCCACTGCGTGTCGGCGGCCGATGCGGACGGCGCGGTGCAGACCAGGCCGGCGACGGCGAGCGCCGCCGCTCCTGCGGCAGCCGATCTGGACAGCTTCATGGGATGTTCCTCCGTCGAAATGTTCCGGACACGAGTCGTCCGGGGATGGTCGGGACCTGTGACCCGAGCAGCCGGGGATCCGCCCGAGCCATCCGGGTATCGGGCGTTTCCGCTGCTCTCTCGGTTCTCCAGAAGAGTGCCCGGCGGTACTTCGCAGCGGCTTGGCGGCGACTTAACGGACCCACCAGTCGGTGGCGGCGCTCCGGCCGGTTTCCGAATGGTGGACAGGCCCCGTAAGCCTGGGCGGCGGTGACGCCGTCGAAGGCCCGCGTCAGGGTGGCCGCGTCGGTGAGGTCGCCGGCGACGACCTCCACGCTTCCGGCAGGCGGGCCCTGGGGTCATGGCGGCGGCAGGCTCTCCCGGAGAGAACCCCGCCTCCCTCGCCTTCGCCACTCGCTTGTGGAGTTCGCCTGGCTCGACTGCGAGAGCCCAGCCCACCGGTGCCGGCGCGGCCGGCTCGTCGATCCTTCGGGTCCCGAAGGGACGGGCCCGACCGGAAGCCGGCTGGTCAGGATCGGGGGCGATGATCTCCAGATAAGCCCGCCCGCCGAGGCCGAGCAGAAAGTTGCGCGTGCCCAGTCCCGGATGCGGCCCGCCCTCGACCGACCGCACACCGGCCAGCGCCGGGATCCGCGACACCGCCGCCGGTGGGTCCGACTCGCGTAAACGAGGTGGTCCAGAGCCGGATCAATCACCGCATACTCTCCATGGCCGACGAACGACGGACTCGCGCTTGAGCCCGGACCCCTCTCTGCCCGAGTACGGTCGGCCCGACGTGTGGAGCGGCATCGGCCTGCCGCCCTTTCTCGCTTGAGTAGGGGCCTACTCATGTGCCGCTCCGCGGTTCTCGGCAACCGTTGGCATTGCAGGCAGGCTCGCTAAGCCATACCAATCCGCCTGTCCGGGACGAACCGGGAACAGCGCGACACGAGGAGCATCACATGGATCGTTCCATCCGCCCCCTGCTCAGCATCGCCGCCGCCTTCGCCGTCGCCGCGCTGGGCGTGCCCGCCGCCTCCCCCGCCAGCGCGGATACGGCCGCGCTCTCGAAAGCCGCGGCACGCACGCACCTCGGGCCGACCAACACGTTCATGCTCACGAACGTGCAAACAGGCAAGTGCCTGACCATCGCAGGCGGAGTCAGCACCGCCAACAACGTCACGGCCCTCCAGTTCACCTGCGACACCGACCCCTCCCGCCGCTGGAGGGTCACCGACGTCACCGGGACGGGCCTCTACCAGATCAGAAACGTCCAGACCGGCAAGTGCCTCACCATCGCCGGCGGCGTGAGCACCGCCAACAACGTCACCGCCCTCCAGTTCACCTGCGACACCGACCCCTCCCGCCGCTGGAGGGTCACCGACGTCACCGGGACGGGCCTCTACCAGATCAGAAACGTCCAGACCGCCAAGTGCCTCACCATCGCAGGCGGAGTCAGCACCGCCAACAACGTCGAGGCCCTTCAGTTCACCTGCGACACCCACCCCTCCCGCCGCTGGACACTCAGGCTCGTAGGCTGATCATCGATCAGGAGACGAAGTACCCGGCCGAAACGGGGGCGGTTCAGACGAGAGTTTCCCCCTGCCGTCCACGGCGGGCGAGGCGTCGACGCCTCACCCGGCCGTGGCATCACGATCCGCGCGTCGCGTGCCTTCGCCTCCCGCCACAGCGGGTCGGTGCACCCGCGGCGCGACCTCTGTTTCGGAACATGGCGCACGGCGGTTGAAGCGCCAGCGTGTTCCGGTAGCGCCCAGAAGCGATCTGAAGTAGTTCAGATAGCACGAAAATCATGGCGACGAAGAGCTTTCCCTACAGCGCCTTCTTGCGTGGGCCGTCCCAGGTGCTGCCCTCCCTCGATGACGCCGACGTCATGCTGGAGCGCAGGGACGAGAATAACCTCGTGCTGATGCGGGCCGCGCGTTTCGAAGCCGGCGCGGCCACGCTGCGCATCGCGGCCCGCGCGCTGGCGATCCTCGCCCGGCGTAACAGCGATCTCGCCGAGGAGGTGCTGGCCGAGGAGCTGCCGTGGACGACATGGCTGCCCGAGACCGAGCGGCACACCTGCGTGCGTGAGCTGCTTGGACACCTGCTGGCCGGGGCGGATACGGGCGAGCTGGTGCCCTTCAGCCGGGCGCTGGTCTCCTAGCGGTCCACCGCTGTCGCGTGGAGTCACCCGCAGCTCGCACAGGATCTCCAGGGTCTGTTCCCCGGGGATGGCGCGGAGGTTCCACGGCCTCTCGGCGAGTCGGCGTGACCGGCCGGGGAAACGAGGTGCCCCGCCCCAAGCCTTGTGTCGTACGATTCGCCGACCGCAGAGCACGCCACGTGGACAGCCGCCAGCATCCCCGAGAGGCGGCCTCGGCACAGTCAAGGTAGGCGGCGAGTCGCTGGAGCAGCGGCAGTACGAAGCGACTTCAGGCGGTCAGATCTGCAGCGACCGCCCGGACGCCGCTCCCCAGGATGCCGCCAACCTGCGGACGCTGGTCTCGATGGCCGCGGCGCCGCTCGAGCGGAGGCTGGAGACCGACACCCGGCCGCTGCTGATCGTCGAGGCCGCCCCGCTGGCACGCTACGACCGGCTGGCCGTGCTGGAACGACTTGCGGACCAGGCGACGGCCCGCCCCGCCGCCCGGTGGCTGCTCCTTCCAGTCGAGCAGGACGGCGCTCCATCCATCGACGGCCGACCCGCACCGGGCGCCCTCGGTGCTATCCGGCTCTCCACGACGTGGATCACTCAGGTGCGCGACGTCGCGGTCTCCTGATTCGAACGTGGCCGCGGCGTCAGCGGGGTCGGGCCTCAAGGCCCAATAGATCACTGCGGTCTGGAGTCCAGCCACGTTGACCTGGGACAACGGCCCTGGCGGTACGACCGCGAACGAGGCGCCCGCTCACTCGTCCGGCACCAAAGGGATGAGGCTTCCATACCCATCCTGAACTTCCGGCTCCTCTGCCGCCACCGCAGCGTCAGTGGGTGCTGGTATAGATCACGACATGGAGGTATTTAGGGGAACAGTCACGGAGGCCGCACAAAAGGTCCGCGATCCGGGGTTCTTCGCGGCCTGTGCCCGACGGTTTGCCGCCGCTCACGGTTCGGCTCCGGGAGACCAGGAACAGATCAGCTGGGAGCATAGTTGGCCGGCCCTCCTTGATGGGCTCATCGCCGCCGGCCTGGGTGAGCTCCAGATATTGCTGGAGTACCGGCTACCGGCGACGGACGAGCGGGTCGACGCACTCGTGCTGGGCCAACGCGCCGGAGCCGCGGCGCTGACGGCGGTGGTCGTAGAACTGAAGCAGTGGACGAATGCGGCTCCCCTTCCAACCGACCGCTTGTCGGTCAAGGTCAGCGGGAGAATAGTCCTGCATCCGGCACGCCAGGTCGGCGGCTACGTGCACTACCTCGACCACTGGGTGCCCGACTCGATCAAGCTCCTGACGAGAGGTGTAGTTGTTCTGCACAACGCGTCCCCCGAGGTCGTGGCGAACCTGCGCCACGTCGTCGCGGGCGGGGCCAGTTCGCAGTATCAGATACTCGGGCGCAACGACCTCGATGCGGGGACGCCGGCCCGCGTACTCGCTGAACGACTCGGATGCGACGACCTGGGACCGGCACCGGACAGCCTCATAGAGCAGTTCCTCAAAGTGCAACACAGACCGTTACCGAAGCTCCTGTCCCGTGTCGCCGACGCCATCGACGGGGACGGGGACGGTGGTTTCGCCCTCATCGGTGACCAGGACACCGCCCGCCTGGAAATCCTGAAAGCCGTCTCCATGGCCCGGCAAGGGGGGCCGGGCCACATCGTCGTGGTCACCGGCGGCCCCGGCACCGGTAAGACCGCGATCGCCGTCCGCATGTTCGGTGAACTGTGCCGGCGGGCAAACGCCAACCCGCGCCTGCTGTCCCCCTCAGGCACGCTGACCCGCCAGCTCACCCGTGCGATCGGCGACGCGGCCAGAGGCTTGATCACGACGTTCACCGACAGCCTGCCCGCCGGTCTGTCCAAGGACAGCATCATCCTGCTCGACGAAGCCCATCGCGTGCGTACTTTCCCCGACCGGCATCCCGGCCGTCCCACCATCCTCGAACACCTCATCCGCCGATGCGGCGTCACCGTCCTGTTCCTCGATGAGCGTCAGATCGTCCGCCCTACCGAGGGCGTCACTCTGGAGGAACTCAGGGGCCTGGCGGCAAGCAACGACCTGACCTTCGCCCACATCGATCTCACCACGCAGTTCCGCTGCAGCGGCTCCCAGCGGTACCTGCGCTGGATCGACACCCTCTTCACCGAGCACGGCGCACCCCCGTCCTGGCAGGGCCAGGACTACGACCTCGGCCTCGCCGACAACCCTCGGCAACTCGAAGACTGGATGACCTCCCAAATCCAACTCGGCCACGGCGCCCGTATCACCGCCGGGTTCTGCTGGCCCTGGGATTCCCCTTCAAAGCCGCCTCTGTGGCCGGAGGTGAGCATCGACTGGACGGACGAGCAGGGAACCCAGCGCTGGCAGCGCGCCTGGAACTCCCGCGTGAACCAAGCCATCGGCGATGAGGCCGACATCCCGGGGCGCCCGTTCTGGGCCACCGATGTAGGCGGCGACCAGCAGGTCGGCTGTGTCTACACCGCGCAGGGCATGGAATACGACTACGGAGGTGTCATCATCGGCGACGACCTCATCCGCACCTCATCAGGCTGGCAGGGCCTGCCTGCCAAAAGTCATGACTCCGCCTTACGCGACCTGCCCCCCGAGCGGTACCTCTCTTACGTCCTCAACGTCTACCGTGTCCTCGCGACACGCGGCACGCGCGGAACCCGCCTGTACTCCACCGACCCCGCCACCCAGCGCTACCTTCGCGACCTCTTTCCTGACCCCGGCGGTAATCCGGGGTGACCACCAGGTGGCACGGGAAGAAGCGCCGGGCGTCGCCACGCCGCGCGCCTGGAAGAGGCAGGACGCGGACAAGACCCGCCCATGTCAGTGGTTGTCGCTACTCTCTCTGTCGTTGGGAGATGCGGCCCGACGGGCTTCCGTGGAGCCGTTGATCACGGATACGCCCCCACACCGCACGGTTTCTTCGTGCTACTTGGGGGTTGCCCGTGGCGAGTGTTCCCGCGCCCGCATACAGATCGTCCGCCAGAGCTCTTCTCGAGGCTTTGGCGGCGCCCAAATCTGTGGTGGAGAAAACGCTCATCAAGTTGATAGCGGACAACCTCTACCAAAACACTCGACGTGTGGCCGGCCCAGCCGAAAAGAGGTCATGGCTCCACAGCTTGTCCGACCTTGCCCGAGTCCTGAATGACGCGGGGCGGAGCGACATCGAGGTGCTCGTTGAGTACCCCATGCCGCACAACAAGATGAGTTGTGCGGATGCCGTCCTCGCCGGCGTCGATGCCGTCACCGGCGAGGACATATACGTCGTGGTGGAGCTCAAGCAGTGGAGCGAGGCCGGCCTCTTCGAGGGGGATCCGGAGCTCCTTACCGTCCCTGGCTTGGGGGACCACAAGCCCCACCCGGCATCGCAGGTCAAGGCGTACCGCGATCAGATCGCCGACAACTGCGGGGCACTGGAGGGGCACCCCGAAGCGGTCAAAGCGGTCGTGTACCTGCACAATGCGACTCACGCCAGCGTGCAGGACCTTGGCCCCGCCGCCATAGCGGCGAACGTTCAGCTCTTCACCATGTCCGAGCGTGGCGCGTTCATCCAGTACCTACGCGGTCAGTTCGCCGACGAACCGGGGGGCAAGGCGGCCGACCGCCTGCTGGGCGGTCCCATCCGACCCACCCAGCACCTGCTGCGGAAGGCTGCCGACGTCCTCCGCGGTAAGGACCAGTTCGTCCTCCTGGACCGCCAAATCGAAGCCTTCAGGCTGGTCATGCACAACGTTCGCCGAGCCTATGAAGCCAACACCAAGCGGGTGGTCATCATCACGGGAGGTCCGGGAAGCGGGAAGTCGGCGATCGCGATCTCCTTGCTGAAGGAGCTGGCAGGCGGTGGTGATCGGGTCGCCTACGCGACCGGCTCCAGGACCGTCACCAAGACTTTGCGACGTGAAGTGGGCGGGCGCGACCAGACGCTCTCGGGGCTGTTCAAGTACTACATGGAGTTCGCGAACGCCCACCCGAACAGACTCGACGTCCTGATCGCCGACGAGGCACATCGCGTGAGGAAGAAGTCCTTCGACCGGTTCAACAAGGCGTGGAGAAGCGAGCGCCCGCAGATTGAGAGCATCATTGACGCGGCCCGGGTCCCGGTCTTCCTGCTGGACGAACACCAGGTCGTGAAGCCCGACGAAGTGGGGACCATCGAGGCGATCAAAGCCGCCGCGCAGACGATGAATGTCGACTATCAAGTGGTCGAGCTCGAAGGACAGTGGCGTTGCGGGGGAAGTGCCGCCTATGACCTGTGGGTCCGGCGCCTGCTCAGCCTCGGCGCCTCAGATTGTGAGTGGGACGGCGACGCGGATCCGGAGGTGTGGAAGGGGGACGACAACTTCGAGGTGATCCTCGCCGACTCACCCGGTCACATGGACGACCTCCTGCGGGGCAAGTTGGCCGAAGGACGATCCGCGCGCATCACCGCGGGCTACTGCTGGAAGTGGAGCAAACCCAACGGCGACAAGTCTCTGGTCCCCGATATCAGAATCGACGGCTGGCAGCGTCCGTGGAATGCCCGAGGGGACTCCTCAGCGAGTGTAGGTGACGCGCCCTCAAGCCATTTCTGGGCGACGGCGCCTGGCGGCTTCGAGCAGGTGGGCTGTGTGTACACGGCTCAGGGACTGGAGTTCGACTGGGCCGGGGTCATCGTCGGTCCTGACCTCATCGCGCGGAACGGGAGGCTCAGGACCGTACGCGAAGCGAGCGAGGACAGGGACCTCAACAACGCCAGAGTCACCAAGGAGCAGCTCGACCGACTCGTGCGCAATACCTACAAGGTGCTGCTGACGCGTGGTCTCTCCGGTGTCGTCATCTACGCCGTGGACCAGGAGACCCGCGACTTCCTGGCCAAGCTGATCGACCCTGAGCCGACCGTCTAGGTTGCCGGCGGTAGACCGCCCGTTCACGCCGATCTGCCGGCGTGAACGGGCGGCGGTCAGCCAGGGTAGGGCGGCTCCTCGTGGACGGCGGGGTCGGGCTCACCATCCGAAGGGCTGGCGGCTTGCTGAGGTTTCGCGTGCTCGCGGCGGGCGACGAGTTCGCGGGCGACCGACGGCACGTCGTCGACGCTCCGGGCCTCGACCGGCAGGCCACCGGGTTCTTTCACCAGGAACCAGGTGCCGCCTCCGCCTGGCACGTCTACCACGGCGATTGTGGCGATCAGGCGCCCGCCGCCGTACACGTCCATCTCCGGCGGCAGCAGGATCGGCTTGTAGTACCAGCCGCGCATGGGGAGGTGCAGTCGCTCGACCGGACGGCAGCGCAGGTCGTAGGACTCCAACTCCTTGCGCAGGCCGCCAAGTGCACGGCGGTGGCTCTCAGCCTGGTCCTCGGGCATCCCGAACATCAGCATTCCGGTCACGCGTGCGACCTCCCGCCGGACCGCGACCGTGCGGCGTCGGCGGATCGGCCGACATATGTGAACGCCACCTGGGCGAAGCCGCCGCTATGCGAGGGTCCCTCCTCAGCGAGGCGCCTTCCCTCCAAACCTGTCCCACGGCTTGTACGAGTGGGGGCCGCCTCGGCCAATCGCATCAGGGTACGCGGCTCCTCGGGGCCGGACGCCTCGACCAGCGACTCGGTGACGGCGGCCATGCGGGCGATGGCGTAGAAGCGGCGGTAGTACGGGCCGTACAGCACCAGCCAGCCCGGCTCCAGCAGGTCGAGCTGGGCGGCGCGGGCCTTCTGCGCGCTGTCCCACTCCTGGCGGTCGGGCACCGTGGCCGGCCTGCCGTAGCGATGCCGTCCGGACGGCGAGCGGCGGGTGCGGGCCAGGCGGCCAGGGCCGCGGGCTCCCAGGGCGGTCATCGGGACGCCTCCTGCTGCCCGTGCCGTCCGCGCGCGGGGGGCCTGCGGTTGGGCATGGATCGCACTCCTGATCGGATCGGGGCCGACTTTCAGAACTGGCGCTCTGTAATCGAGTCATCATTTAGAGTTACCGCCAGGCTGGTAGTTCATCGGCATCCGGAGCAAGAGCCGATCCCCTTCGGTGATCGGCTGGCATTCCGGTGACCCCCGGAGGTGAGAACGGCATGCCCACACCACGCAAGAGCACTGATCGATACAGGTCGATGGCCCACTATTTCGGGGCGCTCATCCGTGATCTCCGCGATTCGTACGAGCTGCGCGTCGGCGAACCGCTGACCGTGGCCCCACTGTCGGCCAGGACCGGCTATTCGCCCTCGATGCTGGGGTCCATCGAACGCGGCGAAAGTCTCCCCGAGTCCGGCCTGCGCGAGCAGGCCATTGACGACGCTCTGCACGCGGACGGCCAGCTGAAAACGCTGTGGCCAGTGGTGCAAAGACTGGGCCATTGCACGCTGGACGAACTTACCTCCGCGACAAACCGGGCCATTCCCGGATACCGTGAAAATGGCAGCAGCGCCCTCCCTCAGGGAGACGACATAGAACGTCGACAGCTTTTCCAGTTGGTCGGCCTCGGGCTATTCGCCCAGACGCCGCTGTTCAGCCATGGTGAGCCGGTCCGCCAGATGCTCGAACGGGTCCTCAACACGGCCGAGAGCCACACCGTGGAGGATTGGGCGATCACCTGCGCCGACCACATGTATGCGATCCTCACCCAACCCCCCGCCATGGTCCAGGACGACCTGGTGGTGGATCTCGCCGCTGTCCAGCAGACGCTCGCCCGAACATCCGCCGAGCAGGCCCCCTCCATGCAACGGATCGCCGCCTGGCTGGCCGCCATGCACTCCAACGTGCTCACCCGGCTTGGGGAGTACGGCGCGGCCCGCCGTTGGTGGACGACCGCCCGCCACGCTGCCGACGCTTGGTGGAATCGTGGAACGGGCTCGGGCCGTTCGGGGCGTCGGCCGCTCCGATCGTCAGCCACCTGGTGGAAGCCGGATACCTGGACCAGTACGGCGGAATGCTCTTCATCGGGCCCGAGGCCGAGCGCCGCTTCGGTAGCGCTCGGTCCTCCTGGGTTCTGATCCATCCGCGCATCTCACGCGGCGGGCCGCCGAGCGCCTGGCCGTCCTGCGCGAGGAGGCATCGAGTCGGTGCATCCGGCGGCACCGTCATCACCCGGTCGTCCGCCGGTGACGTCCGCTGGTGGACGTGGGCCGGCTTCCGGGCCAACGCCACCCTGGCGGCCACGCTCGCCGGAGTCGCCGACGAGGGGCAGCGGGTGGACGACGCCTTCGTGCGGCTACGTGAAGAGCTGACCGCCGAGATGTGGAAGGCCGCCACCGCCGACGCCACTGAAGGGCTATGCCTGCCCGACATCGACGAGAAGGCCTTGAACGGCTTGAAGTTCAGCACCGCCCTCCCCGAACGCCTCGCCACAGCCACGCTGGCCGCCAGGCTCGCGGATCTGCAGGGGGAAGCGGCCGTACTGGCGGAACCCGCGAGGTTCTCGCTGGTGGGGTGAACTTCACGGCCGTCCGCTCACGTCACCAGGGGATGCGGCGACCACTCAGACCGGCTGACGCCGGACCGAAACGACAAGGACGGTCGCGAGGCGGCCGAATGGAGGGGAAAGGCCCAGCACACGCCTGAATTCGCCCGGTGATCGCGGTAATGTGCCAGGCATAGTGATGCGGCCCGACGGGCTTCCGCTGATCGGTTGATCGCGGACACGCCCCCACACCGCACGAGTCTCTCGTGCTGCCTGGGGGTAGGTTCGTGACGGCATTTCGGCATTCCGCCGAAAGTCTGGCCAAGCTCGCACTCGACGGTTCGGTCCCCGAAAGGCGCCTGAGCAAGGCCATCGAAGAACATCTCCGGAGGACCTCGCACATTTCCCCGTCCCCTGGCGAGCTCAGATCGTGGGACCGCAGCCTGCCCATCCTCGCCCGCGACCTGGTCGATGCCGGGCTCGGCGACGTCGAGATGCTGGTGGAATACCAGCTTCCGCTCACCAGCAAGCGGGCCGACGTCGTGCTCGCGGGTGTGGACCGTCGCACCGGCGACGACCTGTACGTCGTGATCGAGTTGAAGCAGTGGAGCCAGGCCGAGCTGTTCGAGGAGGACCCCGATCTCGTGCTCGTCGAAGGCATGCCCGGCGCGCCCAAGCTGCACCCGGTACTGCAGGTGCAGGGGTACTGCGACTACATCGCCGACTTCACCGGCGCCTTGGAAGGCCGGAGTGACGCGATCAGGGGCGTGGCCTACCTGCACAACGCGGCCGATCTCGACGTCCACGACCTGTACACAGCGGTACAGGACCTGCGCACGCGCATGTTCACCAAGAGCCGACGTGGGGCCTTCCTCGACTATCTCGGCGACCAGTTCGCCTCCCGACCGGGCGCCGACGCCGCCGATCGCTTGCTCAGCAGTGCTATCCGCCCCTCCAAAAAGCTCCTCAAGCTCGCCGCCCAGGAGATCAAGGATCGGGAGCAGTTCGTCCTGCTCGCGGAGCAGCAGTTGGCGTACGAGCTCGTCCTGCACTGCGTGGATTCGGCGCGTCGGGCGGACGCCAAGGAGGTCGTCATCGTCACCGGCGGGCCCGGCAGCGGCAAGAGCGTGATCGCCCTGTCACTGCTGGGTGAACTGTCGCGGCAGGGACGTGCGGTCATGCACGCCACCGGATCCCGCTCGTTCACCGAGACGCTGCGCCGGGTGCCGGGCAAGGGCTCCTCAAAGGTGAAGAACCTGTTCAAGTACTTCAACAGCTTCACCAAGGCGGAGCGCAACGACCTGGACGTGCTGATCTGCGACGAGGCGCACCGCATCCGGGAGACCTCCCAGAACCGCTACACCCCCGCCAACCTGCGCAGTGATCGCCGACAGGTCGACGAGTTGATCGATGCCGCACGGGTCCCCGTCTTCCTGCTGGACGAGCACCAGGTCGTGCGTCCGGGCGAGATGGGCACCGTCGCCGAGATCAGGACTCATGCGGCGGCTCGCGGGCTACGCGTCCACGCGATATCGCTCGACGAGCAGTTCCGCTGCGGAGGTAGCCGCGCATACGAGGAGTGGGTGCTGCGACTGCTCGGCCTGGACGGCGGGTCCCCGGTGCCGTGGGCAGGTGACGACCACTTCACCGTCGCGTCCGCGAAGACGCCGCAGGAACTGGAACTCGCATTACGCGCCAAGCTGGACGCCGGGTACTCCGCCCGGATGACCGCCGGTTTCTGCTGGCCGTGGAGCGAGCCTCGCAAGGACGATTCGCTTGTCCATGACGTCCGCATCGACGGGTGGTCCCATCCTTGGAACGTCAAGGGCGACCGGGCTGTGGGCACCGCGCCTGCGAGTGCGTTGTGGGCCACCATGGACGGCGGCTTCGACCAGGTCGGCTGCGTCTACACCGCCCAGGGTTTCGAGTACGACTGGAATGGTGTGATCGTCGGCCCGGACCTGGTGGTGCGGGACGGCAGGTTCGTGACCGTCCGCGGAGCCAGCAAGGACCCGGCTCTCACCCGCGGGACGACCGACGAGCAAGCGGACAGGTTGATCAGGAACACGTACAAGGTTCTGCTGACCCGCGGCATGGTCGGCACCTTCATCCATTCCGTGGACCCGGAGACCCAAGCGATTCTGGAGCAGTTGTTGCCGAACCGCTGATTCCGCCGCCCCCGTCGCAATGGTACGCGTCTTGGAATTTCTGACGCCCGCTGTGACCCGTTCCGTCGATTCCTGAGTCACAAAACGTTTCTGTATCTATGAGACGCGATTTGCTGCAACTCACCGCGCTTTAAACGGCAACCATGGTAAAAGTGCGGCCTGTGCAAGGCGAGGGACTGTGGAGGGCAGAGTGTCGATCGAGACGCAGGCCGCGAACCGCCGGACTTTGGTCGAGCGTGCAGCAGAGCGATGGCGAAAGGACCTCCGAGACTTCGGTTACCGGAACACTCTGCTCTTCTACAAGGATCTCAAGCGGGGCACCCTGGATTTGTCCGCGGCGACCGTGGAAGGTCTGACCAGCCTGTTCGCCGGGCGGATAGCTCGGCCGAGCAAGCTCTTTCGTGATCCACAGCTTCAGGCGGATGCCGGTAAGCGCCTGCAGACGATCTACAAGAAAGTCAAGGAACTGCGCGAAGAACGCGGTATCCAGGCCGGCTACCTCGCCGTAGGTCTCGCCACCTGGACCGACGAGCGCACCAGCGCAACTCCGTGCGCCCCCGTCGTGCTGCGTGCCATAGATCTGGAGCGCAAGAACGCCAACGATCTCGACATGGTCATGCGTGCCGCCCCAGAGGTCGAGATCAACCCATCGCTACTGAGCTACTTGAACGAAAGATTCGATCTGCAGATCGAGGTGGAGGACTTCACCGGGTTGCTGCCAGAGCCGGACGCGACCTTCGACCCGGAGTTCGTGTTCGATCGGCTGAGCAAGCTCGCCGATGGAGTCCCTGGCTTTGCCATCCATCGGCGCAGCGTCGTGGGCACGTTCAGCTACGCCAAACTGCCCATGGTGAAAGACCTCGAAGACTCCATCGGCGCAGCGTCGTGGGCACGTTCAGCTACGCCAAACTGCCCATGGTGAAAGACCTCGAAGACTCCATCGACCTCCTCGTGGACAACGAAGTGATCGCCGCGATCGCCGGTGATGTGGAGGCCGGACGGCAACTGCTTTCCCGGGCAATCCAGGTCGACGAGACAGAGCCCGACCGTACGCCCATTCAAGACGAGCATTTGATTCTGGATGCGGACTCGTCTCAGAACTGGGCGATCAACGAAGTGCTCGCAGGCAACCACCTTGTCGTTAAAGGGCCGCCTGGAACAGGGAAGAGCCAAACGATCGCCAATCTCATCGCCACCCTTTCCGCCCGAGGCAAGTCGGTGCTCTTCGTGGCGGAGAAGCGAGCCGCCATCGACGCCGTTCTCCGGCGGCTCACAGATGTCGGTGCCGCCGACCTCGTACTCGACGTGCACGATGGCGGCCGCGATAAGCGAGCGGTCGCCGAAGCGCTCAGAGTTGCTCTGTCCAACGCGAGTGGGGCATTCGGTACGGCGTCGCGCTCGCAGCGCCTCGACGGCGCACGAGCACGCCTGGTCGAACACGAACGAGTGATGCACACCTCCCTTGCACCATGGAACGTGACACCGTTCCAGGCGCAAAGTGTGGTTCTGGGAACGCCGGAGGGCTCACGGACGGACGTTCGCTGGACCGCGGAGTTGACGCGCCTCGACGAGCAAGTCCACCTCCGCCTCGGAGATGAGCTGAAGGAGTTCGCCCAGCTGCATGGGATCGTTCCGCCACCGGTTCCGGGCCCCTGGGAAGGCGCTGCGATAACCAGCAGAGATCAGGCCGGCCGGGCGTGGTCGGCGCTGCATCGGTTGAGGGCGTCCACTCTCCCTGAAGCTCGGGACGCCTTGGAACGAGTCATCATCGAAGCACGGCTCGCACAGCCCACGACTCTGCAGGAGTACACCACCGTTGTCGCCTTGTTGCGTGGGGTGGAGGACACACTGGCGAACTTCTCGGCGGAGGTGTTCAGGGCGGACCTGATCGCCTTGTGCGAAGCGACGATGGGCAGGCACGGGCGTAAGGAACATGGCATCAGGCTGCCCTGGCGTCTGCGCCGCCGCTTGGTCAAGCAGGCGCGGAAACTGGTCGGCGCCGGCGGGCGACGCCGGTTGGACGAGTTGCACGCTGCCCTTGTTCGCGCCCGGGAACAGCAAGAGGCATGGGAACGACACCGCACCGACGAAGGCTCCCCCCGTAGCCTTCCCTCCGGAGAAACCGCCAGCATCGCTCTCGCCGAACTCTACGCCGAGCATGGCGCCCTCAGCCAGGTCCTCAGGCCTGAACTACGAGATGTGGCCTCAAGGACCCTCCCTCAACTCGAAGAACTGCTCGACAACCTCGCCGCCGACCAGCACCGCCTTCACCAGCTACCGCGACTCCACGAGTTGAGAACCGGGTTTCAGAAGTTCGGCCTCGGCGCTCTGCTCCGTGAGTGCGCGAAACGCCGGCTCGATGCCGAGATGGTCAGTACAGCTTTCAGCCATGCCTGGCATGCGTCGATCCTTGAGTTCGCCTCTTACCAAGAGCCGAGCTACGGCGCGTTCGCTGGAAATGTGCACGATGGCGCCGTCCGTGACTACCGGGAAGCCGATCAAGCTCGTCTTGTGGAGAACGTCACGCGGATCAAAGGTGCCGTAGGGGCCCGCGCTCAGCGGGTCGCACACGGGACGGACGTGGCCAGCAAATTCGTCCGCAAGCAGGCGAGCCTGCAACGCCCTCGAAAGGCCATCCGGGAGCTGGTCCTGAACGCCTCGCGGCAGCTGCTCGATCTCAAGCCGTGCTGGGCGATGTCACCGCTGGTGGTCAGCCAGGTCCTGCCGCGGCAGGTGCTGTTCGACGTGGTCGTCTTCGACGAGGCGAGCCAGGTTCCTCCCGCGGATGCCATCCCCTCCATCATGAGAGGCCGTCAAGTCGTCGTCGCGGGTGACGAACACCAGCTACCGCCGACGACCTTCTTCATGGGAGCCACCGACGAAGACGAAGACGAAGATCTTTACGACGAGAACGGCGAACTCGTCGTCTCCAGTGGGGTCGGCGAGGAGTCCATACTTGAGGCAATGCGGCACGTGGCCCGCGCACGGCAACTCAGCTGGCATTACCGCAGCCGGGACGACAGGCTCATCGCCTTTTCTAATGAACACATCTATAGCCGCTCTCTCACCACGTTCCCCGGCCCAAGCCATGAGAGCCCGTTGAGGCATGTGCTCGTAAGCCAGACCGGTCGGTTCCCAGGGCAGGAGACCTCGGTCAACGCCGAGGTGAAGAAGGTTGTGGAGCTGATCCTCCAGCACGCGCTCAACAGCCCGAAACGATCTCTGGGCGTCATCACGATGAGCATCGAACACGCCAGGCGCATCGAAGCAGCGTTGCAGGCGCAGGTCGCGCAGCGGCCGGACCTGGACAGCTTCTTCGCCGAGAAACGATTAGAGCCCTTCTTCATCAAGAATCTGGAGCGAGTCCAGGGCGACGAACGAGACGAGATCATCCTCTCGATGGGGTACGGCAAGGCCCCGAACGGCACGCTGGCGCACAGGTTCGGACCGCTCAACAACGAAGGGGGCGAACGACGGTTGAACGTCGCGGTCACCCGAGCCAAGCGGAGCATGACCCTGGTGAGTTCGTTCTCCAGCGTCGACCTGGACCCGGCGAAGCTGCGCAAGCGTGGCGCCAAACTCCTGAGGGCCTATCTCGAGTACACCGAATCCAGCGGCGGCGACCTCGGCACCGGCCTCAATCCAACACAGCATTCAATCCCTTCGAGATCGATGTGCGAGATCGGCTGACGGCGGCAGGTGTTCCGCTCATCTCCCAGTACGGAGTAGGCGGCTACCGGATCGATTTCGCCGCCAAGCACCCGCAGCGCCCGGGTGAATTGGTGCTGGCCATCGAGGCGGACGGAGCGAGCTACCACTCCGCCAAGACCGCGCGCGACCGTGACCGGCTGCGTCAGGAACACCTCGAAGCTCTGGGCTGGCGCTTCCACCGAATCTGGTCCACCGCCTGGTTCCGGAACCCGGCGAACGAAGTCGCCAAGGCCGTGGCGGCGTATCAAGATGCAGTGACTGCGGCCGACCGGGGTCATGCCTCACGCCTCGACGTCGTCTCAAAGGCGCCCGTTGCCCGCCCGCCGGCGACAGGGACAAAGAGCGCTCAAGCGCCGAGGGGACAAGGTGACCGCCTCCCGGAGGTCGAAGAACCGAAGAAGGTAAACCGTCCGTCCAAGAGATCACCGGCCCGCGTGCCACAACCGGCCCCGGCTCGGGGACCAGTGGCTGGACCTACTGCCGCAACTGCGGCCTCGAACGCACATGTGCTCAGTCCGAGAGGCTTCCAGAGGATAAACGAGGAAGTCTCTGCGATCGCCGACCTTCTCGGCAACGTACTCGACCATGTCGGGGCCGACAAAGCCGGCGCGGTGGCCCTTCGTAAGGGCCAGGAAAAACGAAACGACCGGCTCAAGGAGCGTCTCGACGAACTTCGAGGAATCCTGGCCAACGCCCGAGTGGGGGATCCGGGCAAATCAACCGGTCGGGTCACCCCCGGCAGTCTTATCCATATCCGATACGAGGATGGCGAAGAGAGCAACGTGGTCATCTCTGAGGTGGGCCACCCCGACCACGACCATGTGACCCCGACCACCGGAATCGGTCAGGCACTCGCCGCCGCACGGGTCGGGGACATCAGGGTCATCGAGACCCCTACGGGGCCGCAACGCATGACCGTCGTCGCGATCCTGGATTGACGTGCCTCCACTTCCCGGCGAGCCCACCGCACGCGCCGCACGAACCGGCTGGCGAGGCTCGTCGGGACTCCTCACTTCCGCATCCAGAGGGTGTCGCACGAGTCGGCAGCCTCATCAACGGTGATCAGGCCACGCGCACTGAGCCATGAGCCCGGCCGGAACGGAAATCCGTTCCGGCCGAACGGCCAAAGATCGGCCGACAGTCGACCAGCACGAGGGCTCCATCACCACTGCGCGACCTCCGACTCAGACCGGTCGCGGGCGACGGCTTGGCCAAGCTCTGCACAGCAGGGTCGAGACGATAGGCACCGTCGGAATCACGGTCGAAGACACCCAGAGCCTCGTGTCAACGATGGCTGAAAATCTTGGCTCTGGCACGAATTTCGGAATCAGTGCCAGAGCCAGTTTTCACCCGTCGTCGACAAGCCTCGTCCTCGCTGCAGTCTTCGTACACAGCATCAGAGCCTTTTAGACGAGGTGCGGCCAGTCGGAGGTCCCCCTGGGCAACCGGTCCCGGTCGTCCT
Organism: Sphaerisporangium viridialbum; assembly: GCF_049674955.1. GTDB lineage: Bacteria > Actinomycetota > Actinomycetes > Streptosporangiales > Streptosporangiaceae > Sphaerisporangium > Sphaerisporangium viridialbum. The sequence continues at coordinate 7,495,496 of NZ_CP187232.1, forward strand.
CGTTGCCGAATCTGCCTGTCAGGTATCCGACAGTCGTGCTCCATCACACTTAGGACCTGTGAACTTAGTTTAAAGACGCGACTGCTGCTTGCGCCTTCAGCAGCTCGTCCGGCTTCACTTGCTGATTGGTTGGAGCAGTTCGGTTAGAGGAGACCGTCGTGCGACAGTCATCCGGCCGGGCAGTCGGTCATTTGAAGGTGGATGCTTGTCGCCCGGATCGCGGCGTGCTCGGGTCCAGGCGTACCTCGACCGGCTGGGTCACCAGTTGGGATTTAGGGACAGCCCGGCGTTCTCGTCGGCCATCCACCGGTCGAACTCCTCAACGGTGCCGTAGATCGGCCGGCCTCCGAAATCGCGGGTCATGGTGGTCAGCTCGGACAGTGCCGTGTCGGGGTGTCCCTCGGCCAGTGCCAGCTAGACGAAGCCGAACCGGGGCAGGACGGTTTCGGTGGCGTAGGCGTTGCGTTCTACGCCGAGTTCTTCGGTCGTCCGGCGCAGCTCGTCGAGGGTGAGTACCGTCGTGGTGATCTCTCGTTCGAGCAGTTCCAGCCGGTCTGAGTCCACGTTGGAGGCGCGGGCGGCTACGAGGGCCAGTTGCAGGCCCTGAGTGATGACGAGGCCGGCGGCCTGACCGGCCAGGCCGCCGATGAGGGCGCCGACGATGGGTACGGGGATGACGCTCTGCCCGACGGCACCGCAGCCCCATACCAGGCCGGACACCAGGGTCGCGGTACATGCCCGGGCGGCGAACTCACTAGCGTCGATCTTCCGGCGGGCGAAGTCCAGTCCGGCCTCCGCGGTCGCGATTATGGCCCCGGCGATGGCATACAGCAGGGTCCCACCACCCAGCGCCTCGGGCAGGGCACCGGCCGAGACCCCTATGCGGATGGTCTCACCCAGACCCGCGATAGCGCCCGAGCGTGCCGCGCCGCGTACGGCGGAGGCCAGGGCGGTGATGGCCGCCACCGAGGCAGCCGTCTCCCCTGCGCGTACGCGCGCCGCCTCGCGGGCACCGGGCGCTCTGCCGGAGACGAGCCCGCCGACCACGGCGGCGGATGCCGACGAGCTGATCACCTGACGCGCGCCCACACGGGCGACCTGCTCGTCCGCCCAGCGTGTGGGGTCGAGCGCGACCCGGTGGGCCTCGGCGGACTCGATGCCGCGGCCGCGGATGCATCCGGCGCTGAGCCTGTCGCTCACCTGGGCACGTGCATCGCGGTAGTCGTCATAGCGCACGCCGTCGGGGCACATGGTCAGGCGCCTGTCGAGCAGGTTCTCCACCGCTTGCAGCTTGTCGGAAGCCACAAGACGCTGCATCCCGTCGTATTTGGAGTCGGCCAGGGCGTGCGCGGCCGACGATGTGTGCTCGACGAGTTTGGCCTGTGCCCGGGCCACCACCTGGCCACCGTCGAGAACATGGAGATCTGCGGGCGCCGTCTGGGACCCGCTGGGACCCCACTCTGTGACGATCGCGCGCAGCGACGAGCTTTGAGCGATCGCGGCCCGGTTGAACGCAAGCGCGTGCATCACCTCGAACAGGTGCCCGGCGCGCTGGGCCGCACCGGTGCCCGCGTACCTGGCGGCCAGCGAGGCCACCACCTCCCGGCTACGTAACGTCTCCACGGTCGCCTGCGCCAGCCGGCGGCTGGCCGCCTCGGCCACTGCCCATGCGGCGACGTCCGCGCCACCCGGCAGCAAGGCCCACAGCGGCGACCCGGCCTCCTGAGTCACTGTGCTGTAACCAGGGAGCCCAACCGCGCCCGAGCATCGGCGACGACCCGCTCGGAAATGTCGGTGACCTCGCCCTCCTCGTCAGTGATGCTAGTGCTCATCACCGCGACCGCAGCGGTGGCCAGCGAAACCGTGACCGCGGCCTGGGCGCGCTGCTCATGGGTGAAGCGCGCGTAATCGTCCTCCTCCTTCAGCAGTCCACGCAGACTCGGGAGCCGCTCCAAGAGTGCTTCACGCGCGTCGTCCAGCAGATGCCGGATATCGCGGCTACACGCACATATGGCGTACGCCGACGCCTCCGCCCGGTCGAGTTCAGCGGCGCCCTTGGTGAGCTCCGCCTCCACCTCTCCCTGTTGGGCGAGGGCTTTCGCCCCTTCCACTCGAGGAAACCGGCCAGGGACAGCACCACGGGAAAGGCGACAATGCCTGTCAGCACCATCGTTCCCGCCGCGACGCCGCCCCCGCCCGCGGCGAGGGAACCACCGCCGAGCCAGGCCAGCGTGGCGCTTGTGGCCGCCGCCCCCGACAGCGCCGAGATCGCCGTCCCGGTGGACGCGGCCGCCAAAGCCCCCACCGCCGTGTAGGTGAGCGCCCCGATCCCTGCCCCGGCGGCCACGCCGCCGACCAGGGCCGCCACCGTGCCTACCGCATCCACCTGAACTTCGCGCAGTTCCACGTCCGACAGGTCCGCCTCGACAAGGCTGCCGATGGTGGCCAACTCGGCCAGATCCACGTTCTTCAAGCGCGAGAACACCTCACTGAAGGGCACCAGCGCCTCGTCGTAAACCCTGCGCCGCGCGGTTTCCTGCCCCTCATGCTCGGCATCGGTGCGCACCTCCAGAGCCGTGAAGCGCCGCGCGAGCGCCTCCTGCACACTCTGTTTCCGAGCGGCCCGCTTGACCGACTTGATCATGGAGACGACCATGTTCCGATTCCTCTCGAGTGCCTGAGCCTGCTTGGGAACGACGGACTCACACTCGCTGAACCGGAATCGGGCGCCGCCCTATATCCGAGCAAATCCGGAATCGTGCCGTGAGATTCAATTTGGCGTGATCAGTGCGCGGAGGAATTGAAGTATCCGACTGCTTTCCGTGTAGCACAGCCGAGACATAGCCGCATACGGAGGCTTTCTTACCACATAGGCACAAGCAATACGATAAGTCGCATCAGGAATGAGCTCAGCGAGCATCCTGCTCATGTACTACAAGAAGGCGACGAACGCGCAGATCCTCAACGAGGGCATTACCGAGGCCAGTTCGATGACCGACCTCACGGCGGCCGCCACGTCGTACGCCGCCCACCACGAACTCGTGATTCCCTTCTAGATCGTCTGCTCGATGTCCGGCAGGCAGCGGACTGCTAACGAAATGCGGGCGCTCACCGGCCGAGTCAGCCGTGGCTCCCCATGATGGTCCGCGACGGTCTCCGCCAGATGTACGGGGCGGACGGTGGAAGACGTCCATCTGCGCCATCCCCCTACTACCGCCGCCGCGGGCCGTCGAGCGCGGGCGACGGTGACCACCAGGCCAGGCCGGCACCTAGCGGGTTGATCGTCCGCCGGTGGGCGTGGCGTGCTCGGCTTGGCGGGCGTCGGGAATGTGCGGCGCGCGCGAGATCGACGGGCCGTTGTCCGTAGCGGGCGCCGTGTCAGACGGTGTGGCAACGGCACCGGCCGACCGGCCGACGTCGTCGGACCGTGTGGCAGCGGCGCTGGCGGACCGGCCGGTCTCGTCGGCCTCAAGGGGTGCGGCTCTTTCCAGGAACCTGAGCAGCTCTACAGGGAAGGGCAGCACGAGCGTCGAGTTCTTCTCGGCGGCCACCTCGACCACGGTCTGGAGCAGGCGCAATTGCAGCGCGGCCGGGTGCAGTGCCATCGTTTCGGCGGCCTGGCTCAGCTTGGCGGAGGCCTGCAGTTCTCCGTCCGCGGTGATGACGCGGGCCCGCCGCTCGCGCTCGGCTTCGGCCTGGCGGGCGATCGACCGTTTCATCGACTCGGGCAGCGCCACATCCTTGATCTCCACGCGGTCGATGTGCACACCCCAGCCCAGCGCCGGACTGTCGATCATCAGTTCCAGGCCCTGGTTGAGTTGCTCCCGGTTGGACAGCAGGTCGTCCAGCTCGCTCTTGCCGATGATCGACCGCAGCGAGGTCTGCGCGACCTGGCCGATGGCGGACACGTAGTCCTGGACGTCAACGGCCACCCGCATCGGGTCGATGACATTGAAATAGACAACGGCGTCCACGCGGACGGTCACATTGTCGCGGGTGATGCCGTCCTGGCCGGGTACCGGCATCGTGATGATCTGCAGGTTGACCTTCTGCAGACGGTCGGCGATCGGCATGAGCAGCGCGAGTCCGGGTCCGCGGATCGCGGACTGCACGCGCCCGAACCGGAAGACGATGCCCCGTTCGAACTGCCGGACGATGCGCACGCTCGTCACCAGCCACGCCGTGCCAAGGATCAAGGCTACGAAGATCGCATTAAAGATGGTCATTTTGCACCCCCCTGGGTGCCCGTCGGCGCAGGTGAAGCATGAGGCCGACTCCTTATAAGTATCCTAATCCTCCGTCACGGCCCCACCCGCGACCGATTGTCACCGCCGTGCGGTACCCACCCGGAAGGCTTCGGGAGTCGGTCCATACGGTCTGCCAGGCGGTGCGGTGGAGGTCGCACGCGTAGCCGATCTTCAGGACCTCAAGCGGCCAGTTCACTTCGCAGGTGGTCGCGGAACTCTCGGACCGCCACGCTGGTGCTGTATGGATCCAGGCGGTCGACGAAGCCGGTGAGGCCCTCGATCGCGCGGGCGGAGCTGAGTGCCTCATCGGGATCGCGGCTCGGGCGAAGTCGAGGGCATGATCCAGTTCGCCCAGTCCCAGGTACGCCTCGGCGGCGTGCACCTGGTTGAATTGAGCCGAGCGAGGAAGACGTTCCTGGAACGCGCGCATGGCTGCTTCGGCACACTCCGCCGCCCGGTGATGCTCGCCCAGCAGGCTCCAGCAGCGTCCCGCCTCGGCGTTCAATTCCACTGTCTCGTGCAGTGCGATCCACGCCGGTCGCGATCAGTGGCACCTTGGGAATAGGCGCGTTCGGCCTCAACGAGCAGGCGCTCGACCTGCCTGGCGCTGTGCTTGTCCCCAATCTCGGCTGGCCGTGCCTGCAAAGCTGTGGACCTTCCCTGATCATCATCCGGGCCATCACACGTGGCGGGGCCTGCCCACCACCTCGTCCCGGGCGCGGTGATGATCGGAAATGTCGTCCCGGTCGGCGACGACTGGATGATCAGCGGTGCCTCGATTGCCTTCCCGCCGTAAGACGCCCAAGACGCGCTGGCGGGCGTGCGGCAACTTCAGATGAGCCATCCCAAGATGGTCTTCCGGAACCCGGCGAAGCTCGCCCGGGCCCGCGAAATCCAGGCGCAGCAGCGCGAGTCGTTCATCGACCTCTATGGAAGCGACTGATCTTCCTGCCGGGGAGCGAGGTGGACGAGAAGATGATCGCGTTCTACCGGCATGACTACGAGCGCGCGGGCAGCAAGGCCGGGCCATGGACGGAGCCCGACCTGCCGCCTCTCGGCTTCGACTCGCACGAGATGGTGGGGATCATCTTCGACGCGGAGGACGGCCTGGGCTTCTACCGAGGGTTCGACGTGGCGCAGCTTCAGCCGGGCGCCGGCCCGCGCGTCCAGTGGGGCGGGTCTCGCCTGGCGGCCTCGATCGCTTTAGGGGTGGGCCGTCCGATCGCTTCGGGGACGTATTCGAGGGGAACGCCGAACGCCTCGGCCCAGTGCCGACGCCAGGAGAGTCGACGGGCTATGCGCCGCCGAGCGCGGTTGGCGGTGGCGCGACGGCGGCGATCGGCCTCCCTGCGGGCTGCGGCCTCACCCTGTAGCCACGGCGGAGTACGCCGGGACAACCCCGCGACGAACTCGGCCGACCAGTGACCGCTGTTCGGACGGAGCAGCCGGATCACCTCGACAGACAGGCCGAAGATCTCCGCCACGGACTCGTCGGACAACCTGGAGACCACTCGGACGGCATCGTCGACCGCAGCCTGCTCGGCTCGCCGCCGTCGAGAGACCTCTTCGGCGGCGCGACTGGCCTCCGCATCAGCGGCCAGGTCCAGCTCCCGATCAGCTCGTGCCCGCAGCAGCCAAGACGGTGGCGAGGAGACCACCTCGTGGACGACGGGTGCCAACAGGTGATCACCGAATCTGGGCAGATCCGCCGGCAGCATGGGGACCGGGACACCCAGCTCTCGCTCCGCGACCTCAGGCGGGACCAGGAGACCGATCAGCTCGGTCGATCTCTCGACGAGCTCAGCGAGCATCCCCTCCAGTTCCGCACGGGGAAGGCGGGCCTCGCGCAAAGTCGCGATCAGTGGATCGACGCGCCGATCCGACATGCGGCGGAGGGGCTGGAGCGGTCCAGGCCAGACCCCGCCAGCCGCCATCAGCGCTGCGGCCCAGAGGAGGACCTGAACCGGATCCGCGTCGGGGGCCGGCTTGATGACCCCGATCTCCGCGCGGGCCGCTGTGGCCCGCGCGAGGTTCAGCTTGCGCGTGCGGGCGGCTTTCTTGGCCGCCTCCGAACGGGAGACCGCCCGGGCGACGGCGCGAAGCTCGGTGTCGGCGCGGGCGTGATCGGCCAAGGCGTCGACATCTGCCGTGCGGTAGTACGCGACGGTCAGGATCCGGCCGTATTTCCTGATCTCCTCAGTGACCACGGGCGCCAGGCCGACCACAGCGGCGATCCGTTTGAAGGCGTCAGTCGAGACGCCAAGCCTGGCCGCCGCCTCACTGGTATTGCAGCGACGCTCAGCGGCGAGAAGCCGTCGGAACAGCTCCAGGTCGGCTTGTGCCGTGTTGATGGAGACGGGGTCGAAGGTGCGATCGGGGAGACGTCTGAGCAGACCGGTCTCCACGGCGAGCTCCACCTCCCAGACGGCGAGCCCGAGCAGCCCCCGGACCCTCTCCCGGCCGAAGCCCTTCGCCAAGACCCCACCTCCCACGCCGGGAACCAGTGTGCCGCCTGACTACGACACTTCTCGCGGGTCGAGTACACCGCCCCGACGGGCGGCCATTTTGAGCAGCCCCCCGGCCCCGCGTTCGACAAGAGGATTCACCCTGGACGTACCAGCTTTCATCGTCCGGTTCGAGAACAATGGAGCCGTGCTAAGGGAGGTCTCGCACCGCCCGCCGGATCGCGACCATGTCTGGGTACGAGACGTTTCCGGCGGGCGAGCTGAGGACGATCAAGGCTGGACCAGGATCCATGAACCGTCGGCCCCGACGGTGACCAGGCGGGTGCCGGTGGGCAGGAGCACCCAGCCCTTGTACGTGCCGACCTCGTTGACCTGCACTTCGTCCTTCTTCCCGCGCGGATTGGTGGTGTGGACGATGAAGTTGGATTCGCCGTCGTGAGTGAAGCAAGTCCGTTGTCATCAGAGCGGCCGAACCTCTCGGCGAGTGACCGCGCCTGGAGTGCGGCAGGGCGCTCGTCGCGGTAGCCTGCACCACCCGCCCGCCGCAGGCGGGTGCCCAGCTCGCTTACGTGCCGCGAGCGGGAGCGCGGAAGACCTGGCGGTTGTGCCATTCGATGTTGGCGGTGTCGGTGGGTTCGAGGCCTGGCTGTGGTTGGCGGACGGGGCGCTCGGTCAGGGCGAAGACCATTTCCTTGGCCGCCCGCGACCGGCCGACGAACTTCGCGGAGACGGCGATCGTACGGTCGGGGGTCAGGCCGAGGACGCCCTTGTCGAACAGCTTGTGGTGGATCGCGCACAGGCACAGGCCGTTGGTGACATCGTCCGGTCCTTCGAATGCCCACCAGCGGACGTGGGCGGCATCGAGGCCGACCGCTGTGCCGTCCAGCCAGCCGTCGTACTCGCAGAACGCGCAGCAGTACTCATAAGCCATGAGGACGTTCTGGCGGAACGCGGTATTTCGCCGGACCATCGCACGCGCTGTGGCTCTCACCGGATCCGCTGCGCCATGGGTTTCCAGGTCGAGGCCGGTGAGCTGACAGATGTCGGCGTGCAGCGAGGGTTCGAAGTTGGCGTCGAGCAGGTACCGGGCGAGGCGGACCACCAGGTGGGAGTCATCACATAAGGCTCGAAGGAGGTCGGGGTGGAGCCGGCCGGACGCCTGGGAGTCACGAAGACGGCCGAGCTCTGAGCCAGGGCTTCCCGGCCCGTTCACGGTGTCCACGAGCCAGATGCCATCGCTGGTCAGATGGTGGAACGGGTAGCCGGGGCTGGTGTCGCGCGGCGGTCCGAACTCCTTGAGCAGGCGCTTGAGCTCGGCTTCAGCGGAGCTGAACGGGATCGGCCCGCCGCCGTCGCGCTGGAACCGGCCGAGGACATAGAGCAGCAGGAGCGGCTTGTGCGGTGCCCGTTCGCCATTACGCGTCCAGCGCCGGATGTCGGCGACCCGCTCGACCCAGTCCATGGCCCGTCAGCTTACGGTGACCTTCACACGTCCGGGATCAAAGCACACGAATCCCTGCCGCGCCGCCAGTGGGCACGACCCGGCCGATCACGCCAGGCCCTTGACGTGATCGCCCGAAGCCTGATCCTTCTGGGATGGAGGTGGTGTCCGTGCGTCGTCCCCGGGTGAAGCCGGAGCATCGTCCGCACCGGTATCCCGATGGCACTGTGCGCGTCGGCGGAGAGATCTACGGCCTGGCCGCCGAAGTCGACGATCCGAACGGGTGGGCCTGGACGGCGCTCTCGCTCATGGATGGGACCCGGCCGGTACAGGAGATCGTGTCGCGACTCGGTGGCGCATTCCCCGAACTGTCCGTTCGACAAGCGGAATCCGTGGTCACCCAACTCATCGATTCCGGCTATGTCGAAGACTCCGCAGCGGTGCCCCCGCCCGAGCTCAGCCCCCGGGAGGTGGACCGCTACAGCAGGAACCACGCATTCTTCCGGCGGATCGACCTGACACCCCGCGAACATGGCTGGGAAGCTCAACTCAAGCTGAGGAACGCCCGCGTGGTGGTGCTCGGGCTGGGCGGCACGGGCAGCCATGCGGCCTGGGCACTCGCCGCCGCAGGCGTCGGCCGGTTGCACTGCGTGGACCCTGACGTGGTGGAGCTCTCGAACCTGAGCCGCCAGGTCCTGTACGAGGAGGCGGACATCGGCCAGGCCAAGGTGGACGTGGCCGCACGCCGGCTACGCGGGATCAACTCCGACGTGACGATCAGCAGTGACCGTAAACGAGTCGAGAGCCAGGAGGATCTCGCGGAACTCGTCTCCGGGGCCGACATGCTCGCCCTGTGCGCCGACGAACCTCGCGGCCATGGCCTGCGCGTCTGGGCCAACCGCGTGTGCGCGAAGGCGGGCATCCCGTGGGCGGGCGGCGGCTACAGCGGCCCGCTGGTGACGGTGGGGGTGTACGGGCCGGGCGGTCCATGTTACGAATGCATCAGCGCGGGCGAGCAGGCCCGGCGCCGCCCGGGTACTCCTGTCGACCTTGGCGGGCCCGGGGTGATCGCGACATCGGCCGGGATATCCGGGCATCTTGTTGCCCATGCGCTTATCACGCAGCTCACCGGCGTGCCTGCCATCCCTCCGGGACACGTCCGCGGCATCAATCTGATCGCACCCGACCAGCTGATCGACATTCGCCATCCCTCGCGCGACGACTGCCTCGTATGCGCCCGGACAAGGACACCCGACAATTCTTGACCGTACCTCTAAGCGATTGGATTATCTGTAGATCCGTGACGAGCCGAAGACGCCTACCGGAAGGTGCAGCATGTCTCACGCCGAGAGCGAGACCCAGCCGGGCGAGAACGAGAGCGAGCACGAGGCGAAGGTGGCAATTAGCATCCGCCGACTCGACAAGATTGAAACGACTGCTGACAGCTCTGGCAACTCCAACTGATGATGGTCGACCGGTAGGCGGATGTCATCCGTCTACCGGTCTTCCCACGCATAGAGGGACGCCGCCATCATGACTTTGGTACAGCTACATGAGGTCGGAATTCGCCGCGACGGGGACGAGTGGATCGTCGGTCGCATCGATTCCGGCGACTTCGTGGCCGTGCCGTACGCGGGAGTACGGGCGATCCAGTCGCTTCAGGCGGGCATATCGGTCGAGGAGACAGAGCGCCGTCTCCTGGAAGAGATCGGCACACGGCTCGACGTCGCGGGCTTCGTCGCGGACCTGACCGACTCGGGTTTGGTCGCCGCCGTCGATGGCCGCGCGACCGGCTCCCCGGTGCCACCTCCCCCCACACTGCCGCGCCTCATGGCCAGGCACGTGCGGTGGACTCTCAACCCATGGCTTCACGTGACCGTAGCGTTGGTCATTCTGGCCGGCGCGGTCACGCTCGCACGCCGTCCCGCGATCATGCCTGGCTGGCGAGATCTCCTGTGGAGCAGCCACGGCACGGCTGTGCTGCTGACCCAGATAGCGGTGGGCTGGACCCTCATCCTCCTGCACGAGCTGGCACATCTCACGACCGCCCGAGCAGCGGGGGTTCCGGGGCGTATTCGTCTGGGTACCCGGCTGCAGTTCCTCGCGGCGCAGACGGACGTCACGGGCATATGGCTTGCCGGCCGCCGGGTCCGGATGACGGTCTATCTGGCCGGCATGGCCGTGGACAGCACCATCTGCGCGGTATGCGTCGTTCTGATGGTCACCACGGGCGGGCATCCCTTGTTGCCGGTCATCATGCTGACCGCGCTGACCATGGTGGCGACACAGTTCCTGGTGTTCATGCGCACCGACTTGTACTTCATGCTGCAAGACCTCACCGGCTGCCGGAACATGTACCACGACGCTGGCGCTTACCTGCTCTATCTCGTCTCGGGCCGTCGGCGGGCGAACCCTCTCACCGCTCTGCCCGCGGCGGAACGTCGCGCGCTGCGCTGGTACGCGCCCCTGGTCCTGCTGGGGACGGCCGGGTGCGTCTCGATCGCAGCCTTCATCACACTGCCGGCCACCCTGACCTTGCTGAGCCGGGCATTCGGAACGCTGGCGCATCCGCCCGGCCTCGCCGGCCTCACCGACGCGGCAGTGACCCTGATCGTGATCCTCTTTTTCCAGTCGCTGTGGGCGAGAGCCTGGTGGCGACGGCACGGCCCGCGTATCCGGCGCGCCATCACGCCCGCGCGCCTGGCGACCACGCACCGGAAGTGACACCAACCCGCACGAAGCTAGCAATCGGAGGAGTCTTGGACCCGTTCCACCACCTTCGGACGGCCGAGGGAGAGGTTCTGCCTGTCGCCGAATACCAGGAGGAGTTCGACAAGGTCTACGCCGCCTCCCACGACACCGTCTGGAAGCTCGAACGAGCGCAGGAGTTCTCCGAACCCGACCTTGAGAGCTGGCGAGCCATGATGGACGGTGACTGGGAGCGCTCCATGGCCTTGCTGGAAGAGTGGCGCGCGCCGCTGGAGGAACAGTACGCCACTCATGCCGAGTTCCGCCGGCTACGTATCGTCGAGACCCCGATCACGCCCTACCTGCAGTGGGAGATCAACGCACTGGCGATACGGGTGACGACGGGAGAGCGGGTCAGAGTCCTTCCCTCGGATGCGGTACGCCACCTGGAGCGGCTCAGTACGATGCCAGAGCTTGTGATCTTCTCTCGCTCGCACTGCTATGAGGTGCTCTACGACGCGGTCGGCGCGCATACCGGAGCGCGCAGGGTGAGCGATCCCCGGGCGATCGGCCCGTGCCTGGACACGCTCATCCACCTCTACGACCAGGCTGAGAACCTTACCGACTACCACCAACGGGAGATCGCACCGCTGCCGCCGCCGAAGATCAGCCCGGAGGCACGGGCCGCGATGCCCGACCACTCGGCCTTCACGGAGTAAGTTGATCGAGCAGCCGCTTGACCATCTCAATTCTTGGAGCAACCGCGCCAGGGCGGTTGCGTTCACTGAGATGGTGTATGAGTTTCCGCTGGTAGTCAGCGTGGCGTCGTGAAATGAGGACGGCCATCGCATGAGGCTTCAATGCTTTCAAGCGGCTCCAGCGGTAGCGGTGGGTCGTTTCGTTCTGGAAGCGCTCCACGCCTGATCGGCTCGCGTCGGCCGCCTGGCGAAAGGCCTGCGCTCTCGCGCAGGCGGCTTGCGACCGTACCGGTGGCCTGGGCCATCGTGCCCAACTCGGCCCGTACGCGGTCGTGATGCGGGCCGTTCCAGCGCATGCGGCGGTCACTTGTGCACTCGATTCACATGTGTTCTACTGGTTGTCGTTGGGAGACCTACGCGTCACCTGCTCGATGGGGTGGTTCTCTCGATTTCGCTGCTCAAGCCACCTGACCGGTGAACGGCAGCACCGAACTACTGATCGACATCACGCGGATGGCGTCCGTCACATCGTCCTTGAGCGTCTCGCGCGGACGGATCCTGTCCCCCATCCCTCCAACTGATCGCTCTCTCCCTTTGCCAGGAGCTTCGTCATGCATGGAAACCAGCCCCAGAACGGCCCGCAGTACGGCTACGCGCAGCCGTACCCGCAGACCGTGATCGTGCAGAAGAAGGGCGGTGGCTGCCTGCGCGCCTTTCTCATCGGCGCCGCGGTGATGGCCGGCCTCATCCTCCTCGGCTCGCTCCTCAGCGGAGGCGGAAGTGGCGGCGGTTCGTCCGAGGACACGGATGGCGGCACCACTGCCGCCGCCGCGCCCACGAAAAGGCATGCCAAGCCCAAGCAGGCCGGGTTCGGTGACGTCGTACAGGACGGGAAGTTCGCCTTCAAGGTCACCAAGGTGGAGAAGGGGCTCGCGCAGATCGGCGAGGGATTCACGGTGTCGAGGGCACAGGGCCAGTACGTCCTGATCCACCTCACCGTGAAGAACATCGGCGACGAGGCTCAGCTCTTCAGCGACTCGTCACAGAAGCTCATCGACTCCAAGGGCCGTCAGTACGACGCCGACTCCGGAGCCGCCGCCCTCGGGCTGAAGGATTCCAACGCCTTCCTCAACAACATCAACCCCGGCAACTCGGTGCGAGGCATCCTGCTCTTCGACGTGCCGAAGGGCTTCACGCTCAAGGCCGTCGAGCTGCACGACTCCATGTTCTCCGGCGGCGTCACCGTCGCCCTGTCCTAAGTTCCGCCCGGCCGTCATGCCGCCGTAGCCGTAGCCGTAGTCCGGCCGCCGTAGCCGTGCACGGCCATCGCGCCGCCGATCCCCCACCCGCAGCCATGGCCCAGCCGTTCCCCGCTCGCGGAGTCGCCGCCGTAGGACACCTTCCCGAGCGCCCCGCGACCTCATGACCTACTCGTCGAAAAGGACGTACGACATGCACGTCACCGCACACCTGGACCTCGACGTGGTCCCGCTCGACCAGGAGGACGAGGTCACCGTCCTCGTCCAGGTCACCGCCCCCAAACCGAAGCCTTCCGCGCTCCGGCAGCCCGCCACCCTTCAGATCGTCCTCGACCGCAGCGGCTCCATGGCCGGAGGCCGCCTCGAAGGTGCTCAAAGAGCGCTGCTCGCCCTGGTGGACCGGCTTGACGCGGTCGACAACTTCGGCCTGGTCAGCTTCGACGACACCGCCCAGGTGGACGTGCCCGCCGGGCCGCTGACCGACAAGCGCGCCGCCAAGCACGCGATCGCCGCAATCCGCCCCGGCAATTCCACCGACCTGTCCAGCGGACTGCTGCGCGGCATCCACGAGGCCCATCGGGCGGCGAGCGACCGCGGCGCGACCCTCCTGCTGATCTCGGACGGGCACGCCAACGTGGGCGTCACCGGCCCGGGGAGGCTGGGCCAGATAGCCATGGCCGCTCATCGCCAGGGCGTCGCGACCACCACTCTCGGATACGGCCTCGACTACGACGAGGAGCTCATGGCCGCCATCGCCGACGGTGGGACCGGCAGCGCCCTGCACGCCCAGGACCCGGACACGGCGGGGCAGCTCATCGCCGCCGAGGTCGACGGCCTGCTCGCCAAGGTCACCCAGGCCGCCTCGCTGACGATCACCCCTCGTCACCCCGTCACCTCCGTCCTGCTGTACGGCGGGCTGCCGTCGAGTCGGCTGCCGAACGGCGCGATCATGGCCGAGCTGGGCGATCTCTACGCGGGAGAGACCCGCAAGACCCTCCTGCGGCTGCTCGTCCCCGGCATCTCACAGTTCGGCATGCTCACGATCGCGGAGCTCGTCTTCACGTATGTGGAAGCGGAGATGCTGACCACGTACACCGTCACCGTCCCGGTCGCGATCAACGTCGTCCCGGGCGAAGAGGCCACCGGCCGTGTTCCCGACCTGACCGTACGGGCGGAGCGCCTGTTCCAGGAGGCGCAGGACGCCAAACGCCAGGCCTCCGAGGCCTTGCTCAAGGGCGACATCGCCGGAGCCGAGGAAGTGCTCAAGGCCGCCGGGGACGAGCTGGAGAAGGGCCTCGCCTGGGCGCCCAACAGCGAGGAACTGGCCGCCGAGGCGCGGGAACTGCGCGGGTACGCCCGCGACTCGTACATGGACCGCAAGCGCGTCTCCAAGGAAGCCCTCGCGAGCTGGCACCGCAGAACCCGAAAGCGCGGCCGCCCCTCCCCCGAGCCCGGAAACTCCCCCGACGCCCCCTCCAGCGACCCGTCCGATCAGAGCTGAGTGCGCAAACCCATTGGCCCGGTTGACGACGAGGACGGAGGGTGATGGCGCCCGGCACGATTCTTCAGGCCTTCCGGCAACGCACCCAGATCGATCGCGGCTCACGGTCGACTAGTAGGGCGTGAATCTGATACACGTGTTCTGGGCGCGTAATCGACTCTCGTAACTCTCCTCGTATAAGTTGGCATCCGCCTGACATGGCAAGACGTTGATACGAGAAGAGACAAGGGGTGTGCGATGGCCGGAGACGAGGCGACCGTCACGTCGGCCGATATCGCGCGTATGGCGGGGGTCGGGCGCGCTGCTGTGAGCAACTGGCGGCGCCGGCACGAGGACTTTCCCGAGCCGGTCGGCGGGACGGCGACCAGCCCCACCTTCTCCCTCAAGGACGTCGAGGCGTGGCTGCTCGGCCAGGGCAAGGTCGAGGAGCTGCCCTTGCAGGAGCGGGTCTGGCAGCAGATCAGGGCGGCCACCGACGAGATCCGGCTCGGCGAGGTGGTGGCGGAGGCCACCGAGCTGCTGCGCGGTCAGGGCAGGCCCCGGCTGGTACCGCGGCCCGCGTGGAAGCTCATCAAGGAGTACGCCGAAGAGCAGGGCAGCGCCGAGGCGACCCGATTCCTGCTGGACCGCTACGCCGAGGTCCACTCCCGCCGGCTGGTCGAGACGCCCGCCGAAGTGGCGGACTTCATGGTGAAGCTGGCCGGGCCGGGCGTCCAGACGGTTCTGGACCCCGCCTGCGGGTTGGGAATTCTCCTGACCGCGATGAGCGGAGTGGAACGCGTCTACGGGCAGGAGTACGACGACTCTCTCGCCCGGCTGTCGCAGACGCGTCTTTCGCTGGACGGGGTCGAGGGCGAAGTGCGGACCGGCGATTCCCTCCGCCAGGACGCCTGGCCGGGCGTGACCGTGGACGCCGTGCTCTGCCATCCGCCGTTCAACGAGCGCAACTGGGGATACGACGAGCTGACGAGCGACCCGCGCTGGGAGTACGGCCTTCCGCCCAAGTCGGAGTCGGAGCTCGCCTGGGTCCAGCACGCGCTGGCCCACCTGAACCCCGGCGGTGTCGCGGTCCTGCTGATGCCCGCCGTCGCCGCCAACCGCCGGTCCGGCCGCCGGATCCGCAGCAACCTGCTCCGCCGGGGCGTGGTCCAGGCCGTGATCGGCCTCCCGCCGAAGATGGCGTCCGGCACCGGGCTTCCCGTGCACGTCTGGGTTCTGCGCAAGCCCGCGGGCGACAGCCGTACGCCGTCGCGCGTGCTGATGGCCGAGGCCGAGCCCGCCGGCTTCGACGCGATCGCCGAGCTGTGGCGCGCCTTCCAGGATGATCCCGGCCGCGAGGTGGACCTGCCGGGTGAGATCCGCACAGTCCCGATCATCGACCTGATCGACGAGGACATCGACGTGACCCCGGCGCGGCACGTGGGCGTGGCGGACGAGGCGGGAGGCGACTATCCGTCCTTCCGCGAGCAGTTCGTGCGCCGCCTCGAACGACTCGCGACGCTGGTGCCCGACGCACTGCCCGGTAAGGCCAGGGAGATGCCGATGGTCCCGCTCTCGGAGCTGGAACGGACCGGAGCGCTGACGATCCACCAGTCCGGCAGGTACGACGTCGACGGCTCGGGTGAGCTCGTACTCGACGCCGGCCACCTGTTCACGGGAGGACCTGTCGTGACGCGCACGCGGCCCGAGAACAGGGTCGTGATCCAGCCGGGTGACGTGGTCGTCGCGACGCGCGATCGGGAGATCGCGGCCGAGGTGGTCGAGGACGCCGGCTACCTGCTCGGCCCTCGTCTCACCCTTCTCAGGCCAGATGCGGACCGTATCGATCCGTACTTCCTCGCGGGGTTCGTGCGGACCTTGTCGATGTCGACGGGTGGCACCCAGTCGGGGCTGACGCGCTTCGATCCACGGCGTGCCCAAGTGCCGCGCCTCCCTCTGGACGGGCAGCGGCGGTACGGCGAAGCGTTCAGGAACCTCTTCGCCTTCGAGGCCGAACTGCGCGAGGTACACGGGTCCGGCCTGACGGCGGCGGCGTCCGTCGCCATGGGGCTCGTCAGCGGCGCGCTGAACCCCCTGCCACCGGCATGATCTCAGCCTTGGTCGTCCAGGGGGCACGTACGAGCTGACGCGTCGGCCGGTGCCCGGCGAGCAAGGCCGGGCACCGGCGAGCGAACCTCGTCAGGCGGCGTCGAGGCGGGTCAGTTCTTCGGGGGAGAGCTTCAGGTCCACGGCGCCGGCCGAGTCGCGGATCGTCTCCGGGCGGGAGGAGCCGGGGATCGGGATCAGCACCGGGGACTTGGCGAGCATCCAGGCCAGGCAGACCTGGTGCGGGCTCACGCCGTGCTCCTTGGCCACGTCCTCGAAGGCGCCGAAGCGCGCGCCCAGCTCGCCCGAGCGGACGATGCCGCCGAACGGGCTCCAGGGCAGGAACGTGATGCCCAGCTCAGTACAGAGCTCCAGCTCGGGCTCGCTGGAGCGGAAGGCCGGTGAGAACTCGTTCTGCACGCTCACCAGCCGCCCGCCGAGGATCTCGTTCGCCTCGCGGATCTGGCCGGGGTCGGCGTTCGAGATGCCTGCGAAGCGGATCTTGCCGGCGTCCAGCAGGTCGCGGATCGCCCCGACCGACTCCGCGTACGGCACCTTCGGGTCTGGGCGGTGGAACTGGTAGAGGCCGATCGCCTCGACGCCGAGTCGCTTGAGCGAGGCGTCGCAGGCCTGCTTGAGGTAGTCGGGCGAGCCGTTCAACGTCCACGAGCCGTCGCCGGGACGAAGGTGGCCGCCCTTGGTCGCGATCAGCACGTCGGAGGTGTCGCCACCGTAGCCGGCCACGGCCCCAGCGATCAGGGACTCGTTGTGGCCGACGTCGTCCGCGTGCAGGTGGTAGGCGTCCGCGGTGTCGAACAGCGTCACGCCCGCGTCCAGCGCGGCGTGGATGGTCGCTACCGAACGCCGCTCGTCGGGGCGCCCCTCGATCGACATCGGCATTCCGCCGAGCCCGATCGCGCTGACCTGGACATCGCCGATGCGGCGAGTCTGCATGGGAGTTCCTCCTCGGAGATGACTTGGTACCTGTCCAGTCTTCCCTGCCCGCTATTAAGCTGTCCAACAGCAGATACTGATTCTATTGAGCAGCCCTGGTGATGAATCATGGAACTCCGGCAACTCGAATACTTCATCGCCGTCGCGGAGGAGTGCCACTTCACGCGGGCGGCCAAGCGTTTGCGCGTCGCCCAGTCGGGGCTGTCGGCCTCGATCCGGTCCCTTGAGCGTGAGCTGGGCGCGCCGCTGTTCCTGCGCAGCACCCGGCAGGTCGAGCTGACCCCCGCCGGACGGGCGCTCCTGGTCGAGGCCCGGCGCGCGCTGTCGGCCACCGACGCGGCCAAGGACGCCGTCGCGGCCGTCCAGGGGTTGCTGCGCGGCAGCCTGGCCATCGGATCTCTGCAGTGCCTGCACGTGGTGCACCTGCCGGCCGTGCTCGCGAGCTTCATCGCCGCGCATCCAGGCCTGGAGATCAGCCTGCGCCAAGGTGGGTCGGGCGAGCTCATCGAGCAGGTGCGCGCGGGGCGGCTGGACCTGGCGTTCGTCTCCCGTCCGGCCCGTTGTCCGGACGATGTGCTGGTCGAGTCGCTGGCCGGCGAGCCGCTCGTGCTCGCCTGCGCCCCCGAGCACCCGTTCGCCGCGCGGGAGAAGGTCGAGCCCGCGGAGCTGCGCACGGAGCGGTTCGTGGACTTCCCTCAGGACTGGGGCACCCGAGACCTGGTCGACGGCGTGCTCACCGCCGAGGGGGTCGAACGACGCGTCTCCCTGGAGGTGACCGACGTGCACTCGCTGCTCGACCTGGTGACCTTCGGGCTCGGCGTGGCGCTCGTGCCGCGGTCGTTCTCGGTGAAGACCGACCGGGTGCGCTTCGTCGAGCTCGCCGGGGCCGTACCGGCCTGGGAGACGGTGACCGTGACGGGCGACCCGATGAGCGCGGCGGCGGCGGCGCTCCTGCACGAGGTCCACGAGGCGAGGAGTGGCCGCGGACCCGGTGCCTTGGCCTGCTGAACGGGCCGCCGGCACCGTGAAGGTGTCAGAGGAGCAGGCGTACGGCCGCGACGAAGGTGAGGAGCAGCGTCACCCGTTCGAACCACGTCCTGTTGATGTGGCCGATGACCGCGCGGCCGGCCGCCGCGCCGGCGAGGACGGCCGGGGCGGTCACCGCGGCGAAGGCCAGCGAGGCGGGGGTGATCAGGCCGAGCCCGACGCTGAACGGCACCTTGAAGGCGTTGATCGTCAGGAAGAACCACGCGCTGGTGCCGAGGAACCCCAGCATCGGCATGCCCGCCGCCAGCAGGTAGAGGGCCATGATCGGCCCCGCGGCGTTGGCCGTCATGGTGGCGAAGCCGGAGAAGACCCCCGCGAAGGCGGCCACCGCCCGGTGGTGGGCCAGGGACGCCTCGGCCCCTCTGCGCCGGTTCCAGAAGTGAACGGCGATGATGGCCAGCAGGATCACCCCGATGAGCCGTCTCATCTGCGCGTCGTCGACCCAGCGGACGACGACGGCGCCGGCCACCACTCCGGCGGCCACCCACGGGAAGAGCCTGAGCAGCCTCGGCCAGTCCGCGTGGCGGCGGTAGGAGGCCACGGCCACCACGTCGCCGACGAGCAGCAGCGGCAGGAGAGTGCCGGTGGAGCTCTTCGTCGGGAGCACGAGCGCGAACAGGGCGACCGCCACCGTCCCCGTGCCGGAGACGCCGGTCTTGGAGAACCCTACGAGCACCAGCGAGAACAGCAGCACCGCCCACTGCAGGAGGTCAAGGGACGGCATCACCCTCGCCCGAAGGCGCCCCCTTCGGCGTGTGCGCGCTGCGAGAGGAACACGCCCTCAACCCGCCCACCAGGAACGCCCCTCCCTGCCGCCTTCCCACCCAGACCGCGGCTGCCGACCGTCTGCCCGCGCTGATCGTGGGTGTTCGGGAGCGGGCGTCTGCATGGAGGGACATCGACCGTGAGGGCGGCGGGGGGCGGGGGTTCGAGGGGCATGGTGCTCAGCATCGCGGCTGGATACGGCGGCCCGCAAATTCCCTCGACCAGTATGAGATCGAGGCGACCGGCCGCTCCGGCCGAGGACGGCCCGCTGTGCGGGGTCGTCTTCAGGTGATGGCGACTTCGGCCTCGATCTCGACGGGGATCGAGTACGGAAGCTCTGCCAGGCCGACGGCGGAGCGGGCGTGCCTTCCCTGCTCAGGGCCCCAGAGCTGGAGGATCAGGTCGGAGAAGCCGTTGATCACTCCCGGCGTCTCGGTGAACCCGGGTGCGGTGTTGACCATGCCGTAGACTCTGAGCCAGCCGGTGATCCGGTCGAGGTCGCCGAGCTCGCGCTTCAGGCTCGCGAGGATCGCCAGGCCCGTGAGCCGCGCCGCCTGGTAACCCTGCTCGCGGGTGAGCCGGTCCCCCACCTTGCCCAGTGGCTCGGCCAGCGAGCCGTCCGCCGCCAACGGCCCATGCCCCGAGACGTACGCCCGGTCGCCGTGGATCCGTACCCAGGGGAACGGCAGCTCGGCCCCCGGCGGCAGCCGCGTCGGCTCAGGCAGTACGAGGCCCAGCTCGTCCAGTCTCTTCTCGATATGCATGAAGGCCATCCGTAGTGGCACCCCGTCCCCCGGGTCAAGTACGAGAAGCCCCGGTACGCCGGGCTCGCGGTCAGCGGGCGGGGACGGCACGATGGTCTGGGTGCCGGGTTGACGTGTGCCGGGGTGCGGCGGGAGGAGTCGGTCGTGGAGATGGCATTCGGGGTGCCCGCCAGCGGGCTGCGCCCGCTGATCGCCCGCTACCACGGGTACCGGGAGCACGACGGGGCTCCCGGCTGCCATCGAGGGCTCCCCTCGCCGTACCTGACCGTCATCATCACCCTCGGCGAGCCGCTCACCGTCGCCACGCACCCCGACGTGCGGCAGGCGCCAGGGCAGTACGACACGCTGGTCGGCGGCCTGCACACCTCGCCCGCGCTGATCACCCACCAGGGCCGTCAGGCCGGTGTGCAGCTCGCGCTGAGCCCTCTCGGCACCCGGCGGCTGCTCGGCCTGCCCGCCGGCGAGCTGCGGAACATCGACCTGGACGCGGCCGACGTCCTGGGGCGCACCGCTCATGAGCTGCACGAGCGCCTGAACGCCGCGTCGGGCTGGCCCGAGCGGTTCGTGATCCTGGACGAGCTGCTGCTGCGCCATGCCGGTCGCGAACGTGCCGTGCCCGACGAGATAGCGCGGGCCTGGAGGCTGCTGATGTCCAGCGGTGGCCGGGTGCCGATCTCCGACCTCGCCCGCGAGATCGGCTGGAGCAGCCGCCACCTCGCCACGCGCTTCGCCGGCGAGATCGGGCTCACCCCCAAGGCCGCCGCCCGGGTCATCAGGTTCGACAGGACGCGGCACAGGCTGCGAAGGCGGGCCGGCTCCGCCCTTGGGCTCGCCGATCTGGCGGCCGAGTCCGGTTACTACGACCAGGCGCACCTCGCCCGCGACTTCCGCGACCTGGCCGGGTGCTCGCCCACCCGGTGGCTGGCCGAGGAGTTCCGAAATGTCCAAGCCGCTGCGTCGGTCGCGACGGCAGACTCGATGGCATGACACAGACACCGCGACCCCAGGTCTGGCCGACACTGCGCGCCCGTGACGCCCGCTCGCTCATCGCGTTCCTCGTCGACGCCTTCGGCTTCGAGGAGACCGTCTCGTACGGCGACGGCGAGCGTGTCGACCACGCTCAACTCGACTGGCCGCTCGGCGGGGGCATCATGCTCGGCTCCGTGCGTGAGCCCGGTGCGGACAACCCGTGGTCCCTGCCCCCTGGCACCTTCGGCGCGTACGTCGTCACCGACGATCCCGACGCGCTGTTCGCCCGGGCCACGAAGGCCGGCGCCGAGGTGGTCTACGGGCTGCGCGAGACCGACTACGGATCTCGCGACTTCGCCGTCCGCGACCCGGAGGGCAACCTGTGGTCCTTCGGCACCTACCGCGGCGAACCCCGCAAGGGCTGATGACCAGCCCTTCACCAGGGGACGCGTGGCGAAACTGTCGGTGAGCTTTGATACATGTGGGTCATGGGTGTGACTGTCGATGAGTTCCTGGGCATGCTCGGCCAACTGCCCGAGGTGAAGCAGAGTGAAGGCGGCGACTGGGTCTCGCTGAAGGTGCACGGCAAGGGCTTCGGCTACCTCTGGGAGAAGACCGAGACCGTGGGGCTCAAGGCGACGATCGAGGAGCAGATCGCGCTGGTCACGGAGCGTCCGGAGGTGTTCGAGCCCCAGTTCACCGCGGGGCGGTTCGGCTGGGTCGTGGTCCACCTCGCGAAGATCGATCCCGACGAGCTGTTGGAGCTGGTCACCGAGGCCTGGTGCCTCACGGCCCCCAAACACCTGGTCGACGCCCACGAAGCCGGCCCACTAGGCAGAGCCCTGCCCCCCGCGAAATGACGCGCCGGCACCGCGCCGATGAGTTCACCCGACCGGCATCAACGGGCGGGGCTTTCCGGTGCTCGTGCGAGGGGGCGGAGGCGCATTGCGGCGACCCCGCCCCTTCGGAGGCCGGCGGACCGTACTGCCGGATGTGGCGGGGCTCAGCGGTTGATCACCGGGGCGGGGGTGCCCGCGGGCTTGGGGACTCGCACGGTGGTGGTCGGCTTGGCGCCGGCCTTGCGGGCGTCCGCGGTGATGTAGCAGTCGTAGTAGCAGTAGTAGTCGTCGCAGTAACGCAGGAAGCAGATCACGCCTCTCGCGTCGTCGGTCGTTCGCGTGCACGTGGCCGCCGGTGAGATCTTCGGCGAGGCGGCCTGAGCCGTGGTCGCGGGGAACGCGACGAACAGGCCGGCTCCCGCCAGCGCCACGCCGGCCAGGGTCGTGCCGACACTACGCATGATTCCTCCTCGTTCCCGCCACTGCCTGGACACCGGCCAGAGGCAGTCGGCGAAGATCTTTAAGCACTCCAACCGTCGCCACTCTAGGTCATTGATCAATCACTGTTAGTTATCGAAGGAGATCGGCGCGTCACCCATGGCATCGGCGAAGTTCGCCACCCGGCCGCCGCGACCGCGGGGGCCGGCCTCTTGCCGGGGATGGGATCGTGGGGAAACCCCTGCCTGCACGGGGGCGGGTAGCGGGGTGATGAGTGATCGGTAATAGGCTTCGCTGTCGATGTCCCGCAACGTAACTCCCCAGGGTTCTCGCCCTAAGAAGCCCGCCACTCTTCTGCTCGCGTGTGCCGCCGGAGCCGCGGTCATGATCGGCGCAGGCACGCTCGTACTCGACGGTGCGAAGGGGTCGTCCGCCCAGAGCATCCCGTCCGGTCCGTCGGATCCGGCCGGGCACCTGGAAGCGACTTCCCCGGCTCTCGCGCTCTCCCGCCCGACGCCCGAACCGGGGCCCAGAAAGAAATCACCGGCGGAATCCGATGATTCGGAAAAGCAACTCTCAGGCGAGCGACGCCAGCCTGCTGTAGTGCGGGTTCCGCAGGCCGCGAAAGGCCGCTACTCCGTGGTGCAGGGGGTGGCCAAGCCGCCGAAGAAGAGCCACGGAAAAGTCATCCGATACATGGTCGAGGTCGAGAAGGGTCTTCCTTTCGACAAGAAAGAATTCGCCGCCGCCGTGCACCGGACCTTGAACGACCCGCGTAGCTGGGGATCCGGGGGCCGGATGCGGTTCAAGCGGGTCGATCACGGGCCTGTGCGGTTCCGGGTGGCGCTGTCCAGCCCCGAGATGACGAACGCGCGCTGCCTGCCGATGACTACGTACGGGGAGCTTTCCTGCTGGAACGGCCGGCAGGCGGTCATCAACGCTAAGCGGTGGGGGCAGGGTGTCCCGGGATACCGCGGCGACCTGGCCGCCTACCGGGAGTACGTGATCAACCACGAGGTGGGCCACGCGCTCGGCCATGGCCACGAGTTCTGCGACGCTCCCGGCAAACCAGCCCCGGTGATGGCCCAGCAGACCATATCCCTCCAGCGCTGCCGCCCCAACCCCTGGCCATTCCGAACCGCCCGAACCTCTGCGAACACGTCAGCGGACCGGTGAGATCGAGGTCAAGGGCGGGGCTGGTGGAGCAGGCGTTCGCGCAGTCGATTTTTCAGGACCTTGCCCAGGGGGTTGCGAGGGAGGGCGTCGACGCAGGTGAGGTGGGTGGGCAGGTACCACTCGGTCATGCCGCGCCGGAGGAGGTGGCCTCGAAGGCCGTCGAGGGTGGGTGGGGTGCCTTCGGGAACGACGACGGCGTACACCATCTCCTTGCCGCCCGAGCCCGGGCAACCGACGATCGCCACGTCGGCGACGGCCGGGTGCCCCCGCAGCTCGTCCTCGACCTCCAGGATCGGGATCGGGTGCGGGCTGCCGATGCGGTCGGCGACCCTGGACAGATAGCGCAGGCCGCCACGTCCGTCCTCCCCCACGAGGTCCCCGGTGTCGTACCAGCCGTCCGAGGTGTCCGGGGCCCACACCGGGCGCCGGCCGCTGAGCTCGAAGGTGCCGACGCACACCGATGGACCGCGCACATGCAACCGGAACACCGGGCCACCGGGCCCGTGATCGTCGGATGCGCCGCCGCCCTCACGGTCTTTGGGAGGTTCGGGCAGGTCGGGGGCATCGGGAAGTAGGCGGACTTCGCGGCCCGGGGTGGGGCGGCCGATGCTCTGGCCAGGCCAGCCGGGCGGGTCGTCGACGGCCGTCAGGGTGAGCCCGCCCGTCTCGGTCATGCCGAAGCCGTTGACCAGTCGCGGGCACAGCAGTTCCCTGAGCGGCGCGACGAGCGAGGCGGGCAGCGGAGCGCCGGTACTGGTCACCACGCACAGGCCGGGCAGGGGACGGCGTCGCCGCCGCTGTGCTCGGACCAGGTCGCCCAGCATCTCCGGCGCCGCGAGGAAATGGGTGACGTGGTGCCGTGCCAGGAGGTCCAGCCAGACCTCCGGGTCGCGCGTGTCGGCGAACACGGAGGTGCACCGGGCCACCAGGGGCGTCAGCACGTTGGTACGCATTCCCAACGAATGCGTCAGATCCGCCGGCGTGCCGACTCTCGGGTCTGGCACCTCGCGCAGAGCCCCCTGCCTCGCCCGGGTGGAGGCGAACTGCGTGTTGGGCGTGTGCAGCACGCCCTTGGACTCGCCCGTGGTGCCGGAGGTGAACAGCACAAGCGACACCTCGTCACTCCGTCCGGAGGGCGCGCTGTCCGGGCCGAGGAAGCGGGGGTCGAGGAGGGTGGCGAAGGGGGTCGCGGCGGCGGGGTGGGGGGTGCCGAGGACGATGCGGTGGTGGAGGTGCGGCAGGCGGGGGGCGAGGTCGGCCAGGAGCTGGGCGGGACTCCGGCCTTCCCATCGGCCGACGGTCACGCACGCGCTCGCCCCCGTGCCGGCGAGTATCCGCTCCACCTCGCGCGCGCCCAGCGTCATCATCATCGGCACGGCGACCGCCCCGGCGTCCAGGCACGCGAGGGCCAGCGCCGCGGTCTCCCACCAGTTGGGAAGCTGGTAGGCCACCGCGTCACCAGGGCGGATCCCGAGTTCACCCAGCCCCGCCGACAGCCGGCCCACGTACGAGGCCAGCTCGCCGAAGGTCACCGTCACCTCGCGCCCCTCGTCCCTGCGCCAGTTGACGAACGCCGTGCGATCGGGGACCGAGGACGCCGCGGCGCGCAGGTCGTCGACGAACGTCTCTGTACGCCACCACCCCTGCGCGTAGTACATCCGCGCCCTGGCCACCGGCACCCGCCGCGCGCCGGTCAGGTCCCGTATCCCCCCGTTCATCGGATCGCGGTGTGGCTGCCGGATTCGGGTGAGCGCAGGGTGAGCACGCGTCTGCGGCGGCGGGCCGCCATGCGGCGGAAGGCGGCGGTGTCGTTCAGGTGGGGGAACGACTCGTCGGGTACGGGGACGCCGAGGAAGTCGCACAGCGGTCCCCAGCCCTGGCGCACCTCGTACACCAGCAGCCGGTCGGCAGGGACCGCGGCCAGCACGTGGGCGGTGTGCCACTCGAAGACGCGCATCGCGTAGTCGGGGTCGTCGAACCGGGCGCCGAAGGTGCCCTCCCAGATCACCCTCTCGCACATCCGGCGGCGGTGCCGCAGCCCCTGGCAGACGCCGTCCTCCAGCCGCATCAGCATCCCGGCCAGTCCCGGCTGCCGGTGGCTGGACCGGTAGATCGTGTCACGCACGCTCTCGTACCACCTGCCGGCGTCCCGCACGGTGAGGATCACCCGTGCTTCCTGGTAGGCGTCCATCAGCTCCTGCCAGAAGTAGCACGAGGGCCAGTCGACGGTGGCCTGGTATCCGTCCAGCAGCTCGTCCCAGGCCACCGGCTCGCCGCGTGCCGCCGCCTCCCAGCCCCTGATTCGGTCGAGGTCCCCATCGAGTGAGGACATGTGATGACATGGCCCGCAGCCGAGGCGCTCCAGGGCCGCCTTGAGCGTGTACGTACCGGTACGGCCCATTCCGGCCCCGATGACTTCCAGCATGTGTTCCCCCCATGTACAGAGCGGCGTTTCCGTGCACCTGCCGGGGCTCTATGAACCTGGTCGCGAGCACTGCCGGGCGTGCCATTTCGCATCGGTCATAGTGCCGGGCATCCCCGCGCGGTCCCGCATATCTCGCCCTTTCATCTTTACACGGTGAGAAACGGCTCTCAAAGGCCGGGGAGGATTTCCCAAGGCCGGGCAATAATTCTTGACACGCCGCATTACAAGAATGGGATGGCGCCGCAAGATCCCGTATGGTGACCGTCGTGATCCCGGGCTATGTCTTCTGCGCGGACCCGCTGAAGTCGCGACGTGTTGCGCAGACGGTGAAAGGGTCCCAGATGCGTAGAACCCTGGCGGTCGCCGCCTCGATGGCGGCGACCTTGCTCGTCACCCTCCCCCCGGCCCACGCCGATCCCGCCCACGCCGATCCGGCCGGCGCTGAGACGGCCCACGCGGAGACGGCCCATGCGGAGACGCCCGGTGCCCGGTCATCGCGCCAGGAGGCCTTCAGGGCGGCCGCCGGCAAGTACGGCGTGCCGGAGAACGTCCTGCTCGGCGTCTCCTACCTGGAGTCCCGCTGGGACGCCAACCAGGGCCTGCCCAGCGTCACGGCGGGGTACGGGCCGATGCACCTGACGGACGCGCGCACGGCTCTCGCGGGGAGCCTGCCCCATCACGGCGAAGGCGCGGAGGACCCGCGCGGCGATGACGCGAGACCCTCGAAGCCTCCGAAGAGCGCCGAGCCCGCGCAGCCGGCGGAGCCGGGGTCGCAGACGGCCGACGAGGCCGCCCGGCTCACCGGGCTCCCGGCGGAACAACTGGTCAAGGACCCGAGCGCCAACCTGCTCGGCGGAGCGGCCCTGCTGGCCCAGTACCAGAGGGACCTGAAGATCCCGGCGAGCTCCGATCCGGCGGACTGGTACGGCGCCGTGGCCCGCTACTCGGGGGCGCGGGACGCCGAGACCGCCAGGCAGTTCGCCGACGAGGTGTTCTCCACCCTCGAAGAGGGCGCGAGCAGGGTCACCGATGACGGCCAGAAGGTTTCGCTGCCCGCCTCACCGGAGATCGCTCCGCGCATGGAGCAAGTGGACCGCCTGGGGCTGCGCGAGGCTGAGAGCAAGACCGTCGAGTGCCCGAAGAAACTCGCCTGTGAGTGGCTTCCCGCGCCCTACCAGAAGCTGTCGGACGCCCCCGGCGACTACGGCAACCACGACCTGTCCGACCGGCCGCGCAACCAGCGGATCGACTACATCGTCATCCACGACACCGAGGAGACCTACGACAAGACCCTCAGGCTGGTGGCCGACCCCACCTACGTGAGCTGGCACTACACGATCCGCTCGGCCGACGGTCACATCGCCCAGCACGTGCGGACCAGGGACGTCGCCTGGCACGCGGGCAACTGGTACGTCAACGCCAAGTCCATCGGCATCGAGCACGAGGGCTTCCTGGCGAAGGCCGGCTCCTGGTACACCGAGGCGATGTACCGCAGCTCGGCGCGGCTGGTGCGCTACCTCGCCAAGCGGTACGACATCCCGCTGGACCGCGCGCACATCCTCGGCCATGACAACGTCCCCGGCACCATCCCCGGCAACGTGGCGACCATGCACGTCGACCCGGGGCCGTACTGGGACTGGGGCCACTACTTCGCGCTGATGCGCCGTCCGTTCAGGGCCACGGGCGGCGCGCACGGCGGCCTGGTGACGATCAGGACGGACTACGCGAACCACCGGCCGCGCTACACCGGCTGCGACCGGCCGGGCGTGGACTGCCCGCCGCACGGTTCCGCCTCCGTCTGGCTGCACACCGAGCCCAGCGAGGACGCTCCCCTGGTGAAGGACATCGGGCGCAGGCCCGGCGGGGAGTCGACGTACGACGTCTCCGACCACGGCGCCAGGGCCACCACGGGCCAGCAGTACGCGCTCGCCGGCAGGAAGGGCGACTGGACGGCCATCTGGTATCTCGGCCGGCTCGCGTGGTTCCGCAATCCGCACGACAACCCCACGGCGGTCAACGCCACCGGGCTGGTCGTCACGCCGAAGCCGGGTCTCGCCCCTGTGCCGGTGTACGGAAGGGCCTATCCGGAGCCTGAGGCGTACCCGAAGGGCGTGCCGGTCCAGACGATCGTCCCCCTGCAGTACTCGATCCCGCAGGGTCAGCGGTACTCCGTCGGCCTGGCGACGCGCGGGGAGTACTACTACGCGGTGACCTTCGACCGGGACACCCACACGGTGGTCAGGGGCCGCACGCTGTACTACCAGATCCAGCTCGGCCACCGCATCGCCTACGTCATGGCCGACGACGTGAACATCGCCCCCTCGTCGCTCGGGGCGCCCCGCTGACCGCTCAGTAGTCGGGGAGGATGCCCCTGACTCCCGTGCCCGTGTGCGGGTCTCCGGCGGGGCCCCGCACGCCGGTGAGGCTCTCGGCGAGGACGAGCGCCGTGGTGACGTCCGCCTTCGGGCCGTCCTCGCCGTCGCCGCCGAGCAGGCCGAGCTCGCGCATCTCGGCGAGGTAGCGGTCGGGCTCGCTGCCCGAGCGGGAGTCGCCGGGGAACTGCGGATCGAAGCTGAGGATCTCCTCGCCCTCCTCGTAGAAGACGAAGGTCTGGTCGAAGTTCACGTTGCGGAACACGCTCGCGACCACCGTGCCGGCCGAGAGGGGGCGCAGGAACTGGTCCATGGTGGCGGCGTAGCCGTTCTCCTCGATCAGCAGCGTGCCGCCCTCGGAGGGCTGCGCCAGCAGCAGGCCTTCGAGGAGGTCCTCCTCGTCGTCCTCGTCGGTGAGCAGCTCGACGCCGATGCGCCGCAGGGCCTCCTCCGGCGTGAGATCTCGCACGAAGGTGAAGCAGTACCCCGTGTCGCTCCGCGAGAACCAGTCGTATCCGGTGTGGCCAGTACCGCTCACGTGAAACTCCCCACGTTCGAAGGATGGAGAGCGACCATCCTCGACCCGCGCGGTGACCATCCCGTGGCCCGGCGGTTGCCACGGCGTGCACATCGTTCGCCGAAACGCCGAAGGCGCCCGGCCCCTCGCGGGACCGGGCGCCGCCCTGAGCGTGACTCAGTCGTTGAGGTGCTGGCGCAGGTAGGAGTCGACCTGGTCGAGGGCGATGCGCTTCTGCGCCATGGAGTCGCGCTCGCGGATCGTCACGGCGTGGTCTTCGAGGGTGTCGAAGTCGACCGTGATGCAGAACGGCGTGCCGATCTCGTCCTGGCGGCGGTAGCGGCGGCCGATCGCTCCTGCGTCGTCGAACTCGACGTTCCAGCGGCGGCGGAGCTGGGCGGCGAGGTCGCGGGCCTTGGGCGACAGGTCGGAGTTGCGCGACAGTGGCAGCACCGCGGCCTTGACCGGCGCGAGCCGGTGGTCGAGCCGCATGACCGTGCGCTGCTCCATGACGCCCTTGGCGTTGGGCGCCTCGTCGACGGTGTAGGCGTCCATCATGAAGGTCAGCGTGCAGCGGTCGACGCCGGCGGCCGGCTCGATGACGTACGGGACGTAGCGCTCGCCGGAGTCCTGCTCGAAGAACGACAGGTCGGTGCCCGAGGCCGCCGCGTGCGTGGTGAGGTCGAAGTCGGTGCGGTTGGCCACGCCCTCCAGCTCACCCCACTCGGAGCCGGTGAAGTTGAAGCGGTACTCCACGTCGACGGTGCGCTTGGAGTAGTGCGACAGCTTGTCCTTCGGGTGCTCGTACAGCCGGAGGTTGTCGCGGTTGATGCCGAGGTCGACGTACCACTGGAAGCGCTCGTCGATCCAGTACTGGTGCCACTCCTCGTCGCTGCCGGGCTTGACGAAGAACTCCATCTCCATCTGCTCGAACTCGCGGGTGCGGAAGATGAAGTTGCCCGGGGTGATCTCGTTGCGGAACGACTTGCCGATCTGGCCGATGCCGAACGGGATCTTCTTGCGGGACGACTGCTGGACGTTGAGGTAGTTGATGAAGATGCCCTGCGCGGTCTCGGGCCGGAGGTAGGCCAGGCCGGACTCGTCCTCGACGGCGCCGAGGTAGGTCTTGAGCAGGCCGTTGAACATGCGGGGCGCGGTGAAGGCGCCCTTGGTGCCGCAGCTCGGGCAGGTCAGGTCGGCCAGGCCGTTCTCGGGGGCCTTGCCGCCGTGCTTCTCGGCGTAGGCCTCCTCGAGGTGGTCGGCGCGGTAGCGCTTGTGGCAGGACTGGCACTCGGTCAGCGGGTCGACGAACTCCCTGACGTGGCCGCTGGCCTCCCACACCTCGCGGGCGAGGATCACCGAGGAGTCGAGGCCGACGACATCGTCGCGGCCCTGGACCATGGACTTCCACCACTCGCGCTTGACGTTGTTCTTGAGCTCGACGCCGAGCGGACCGTAGTCCCAGGACGCGCGCAGACCTCCGTAGATCTCGCTCGACGGGTAAACGAGCCCGCGTCGCTTGGCGAGGCTGACGATCGTGTCCATGATGTCGGTACGGCGGGCCATCAAGAATCTCCATCCGGCTGGCGGTCGGGGTTGGGTTTATCGATCAGAGGGCGCGTCACCTGCCCGATCACCCCCCAGCTTAGGGGAACCGGTGACGCGACCCGCCCACAATCGGCGCCGAACGCCCGGCCGCTTCCGCCGCCGGCCGCGCGGTTCAAGGTTTGCTGACCAGAACCTCGAAGGCGCTTGGCTCATTGATCATCAATGTCATGAGCGGATACATCTCCATACGCGCGGCTGACAAGGCGCGACGGTAGAACCCGGCGCCCTCCCACTCGCTGACGACGGCCCACAGGTCGGGCTCGTCGACCGATCTGCCGACGTGCCCGCGGAGATACCCGGTCTGGGCGGCCAGCGTGTCGAGGATCGACGTGGCCCTGCCGACGAACTCGTCGGCCTGCGCGCCTGGGACGGAGTACCTGATGAGGGCAAGCATGCCGTTCAGCATGCCAGTACGCATAGGGTGCCGTGACGTAGCCCTCCGACGTTAGGCTCGAAGCGTGGCCGACAAGCACGATCCCAGCGACTCCTCGTCCTCCTCGCCTTCCTCGCCTTCCTCGCCGAAGCGCGGCGTGCCCGACCATCCGCTGGCGCAGCGCGGGAGGCCCACCGGCCGTACGGGCGCCGGGCGCACGGCGTCGCGGCCCCTCCCCCGTGGCGAGCACTTCCTCACGCCGGGGGCGACGGGGCTGCGCCGCACGGTGGAGCACAAGAGCGCGGCCCCGCTGGTCTTCCTGTACGGGCTGCCGCGCTGGCTGATCCCGGTCGTCCTGGTGATCCTGCTGCTGGTGGGCTTCGCCGTGCCCGACTGGCGGGGCGGTGTCGCGGTCCTGCCGGTGCTCGGCTTCGTGGGCTGGCTGGCGTACATGTCCTGGCCGTCGCTCGGCACGGGGGCGAGGATCTTGCGCGTCGCGGTCGCCACGTTTCTGATCGCCGTCGCGGCCAACCGTTTCGGGCTGTTCTGAGATACGACCCGCCGGGCGATTTTGACAACGGTTTTCATTCTGAAGCATACTCAGGGGCGTGATGCCCTTTTCGTCCGGATACCACCGGCGCAAGCCGTCCAGAAATCCGCGCCCGAGCGCCGTCGCCGTCCTGCTCGGCGCGGGCGCGCTGCTCACCGCGACCGCCTGCTCCGCGGGCACCAGCGCCTCGGCGGACGAGCGGGGCACGGGCAAGCCGAAGGTTCTGGCCGCCTTCTATCCCCTTGAGTGGATCTCCAGCCGCGTGGGCGGATCGGACATCACGGTGACCGGCCTGACCCAGCCCGGCGTCGAGCCGCACGACCTGGAGCTCACCCCGCGCCAGATCGCCGAGATCGAGCGGGCCGACCTGGTCGTGTACATCAAGGGCGTCCAGCCGGCCCTCGACGACGCCGTCAGGGAGCACGCCGGGGACAGGGCCTTCGACGCCGCGTCCACGGTCACCACGCTGCCGGCCGCCGCCGGGGAGCGGTTCCAGGAGGGCGCGGACGCCCACGAGCGGCTCGGCTACGACCCGCACGTGTGGCTCGACCCGAGCAGGCTCGCCACCACGGTCACCGAGCTGGGCAAGAGGCTGGGCCGGGCCGACGCCGCGCACGCCGCCGCGTACACCGGCCGGGCGGGGGCGGCTGCCGGGGAGCTCGGCGCCCTGGACAAGGAGTTCCAGCAGGGGCTGACCACGTGCGGAAGCCGCACGATCGTCACCGCCCACGCCGCGTTCGGCTACCTGGCCGACCGCTACAAGCTCAAGCAGGTCGGCATCAGCGGCGTCGACCCGGACGCCGAACCCTCCCCCGCGCGCCTGGCCGAGGTGGCCGGGGTCGCCAGGCAGGAGCGAGTGACTACCATTTTCACCGAGGAACTCGTCAGCCCCAAGGTCGCCGAAGTCCTCGCCAAGGAGGTCGGCGCCAAGACGGCGGTTCTCAACCCGATCGAGAGCCGTCCCCCGGCAGGGGACTACCTGTCAGCCGCACGCGCGAACCTCTCCGCTCTCCGCACCGCACTTGGATGTTCATGACGCGATCAGCACAGGCGACCGGCGTGGCCCCGCAGCAGTCACAGGGAGTCACGCCCGTCGCGTTCGCAATGACGGCCGGCCATGTCAACCTCGACGGGCGGCCCGTGCTGCGCGGCATCGACCTGCGCATCGAGGCCGGCGAGGTGGTCGCCGTCCTCGGCGCCAACGGCTCGGGAAAGTCCACGCTCATCCGGGCCCTTCTCGGCCTGACGCCGCTGTCTGCGGGCGCCGCCGAGCTGTACGGCGTCTCGCCCGGCCGGTTCCGCGACTGGTGGCGCATCGGCTACGTGCCGCAGCGCCTGTCGGTCGGCGGAGGGGTGCCCGCCACCGTGCGTGAGGTGGTGGCCTCCGGCCGGGTGGCCAGGCAGCGCCGGCTGCGCCGTACGAGCGCCGGTGACCGCGCGGCCGTCGCAGGGGCGCTCGACGCCGTGGGCCTCACCGGACGGGCCGGCGACCCCGTGGGGTGGCTCTCCGGGGGCCAGCAGCAGCGGGTGCTCATCGCCCGGGCGCTGGCCGGCGAGCCCGACACGTTCGTCATGGACGAGCCGACGGCCGGTGTGGACGCCGAGAGCCAGCGGCACCTGGCCGCCACGCTCGCGACGCTGGTCGAGCAGGGGAAGACCGTGCTGC
Organism: Sphaerisporangium viridialbum; assembly: GCF_049674955.1. Classification (GTDB taxonomy): domain Bacteria; phylum Actinomycetota; class Actinomycetes; order Streptosporangiales; family Streptosporangiaceae; genus Sphaerisporangium; species Sphaerisporangium viridialbum. The sequence goes on from NZ_CP187232.1 coordinate 7,528,343, forward strand.
TGGTGGCCCACGAGCTGGGGCCGATGGCACCGCTGATCACCCGGTCGGTGGTCCTGCGCGACGGCCGCGTCCTGCACGACGGCGCGCCTTCCGCCGAGCCCGGCCACCGTCACGACGGCCCCGTCCACGACGGCGCGGACGGGACGGGCTGCCACCCGCACCCGGGCCGCGACCAGGCCCGTCCGCACGCCTACGACGTCTCGGGCGGGCCGATGATGCCGGGGGCGGCGCAGTGATCGAGATGTTCGAGTACGACTTCATGTGGCGCGCGCTGATCGCCGCGCTGCTCGTGGGGCTGGCCGCCCCGGCCGTGGGCACGTTCATCGTGCAGCGGCGGCTCGCCCTGCTCGGCGACGGCATCGGCCACGTGGCGCTGACCGGCGTGGCGCTCGGCTTCCTCACCGGCACCGCGCCCGTGCTCACCGCCGTCGCGGTGGCGGTGCTCGGGGCGGTGGCCATCGAGCTGGTGCGGGCACGCGGCCGCACCACCGGGGACGTCGCGCTCGCGCTGCTGTTCTACGGGGGCATCGCGGGCGGCGTGCTGCTCATCGGGCTCGCCCCCGGCGGCAGCAACTCCACGCTGACGTCCTACCTCTTCGGCTCGATCAGCAGCGTCACGGCCCAGGACGTGTGGGTCATCGCGGTGCTCGCGGCCTTCGTGCTGGGCGTGGTGGTGATCTTCGGGCGCGAGCTGTTCGTGCTCTGCCAGGACGAGGAGGTCGCCAGGGTCAACGGGCTGCCGGTGCGCTTCCTGAGCCTGCTCATCGCGGTGACGGCCGCGCTCACCGTGGTGATCGCGATGCGCGTGGTGGGGTTGCTGCTGGTCAGCGCCCTGATGGTGGTGCCCGTCGCCACCAGCCAGCAGGTCACGCGTGGCTTCGTCACCACCATGACGCTGGCCATGGCGCTCGGCGTGGTGGCGACGGTCGGGGGGCTCACGTCCGCGTTCTACGCGAGCGTCGCGCCGGGGGCGGCGATCGTGCTCCTCGCGCTCCTCGGCTTCGTCGTGGCCCTGGGTGTGGGTAGATTCGTACGACGAGGTCGTACACAGGAGCCCAGTACATGAGCGAGCGGTCATGCCGTACCCGGGAGCGCAGCCGATGACGAACCGCCGAGACGCCGTGCGGAACATCCTCGTCCACAGCGAGGGTTTCCGGAGCGCGCAGGACATCTACGCTCAGATGCGGTCCGACGGCGCCAAGATCGGGCTCACCACCGTTTACCGCGCTCTGCAGGCGCTCGCCGACGCGGGCCAGATCGACGTGCTGCGCACCGACGACGGCGAGTCGGTCTACCGGGCCTGCGCCACCGGCACCCACCACCATCACCTGGTCTGCCGCCGCTGCGGCCGCACGGTCGAGGTGGCGGGGCCCGCCGTCGAGCGCTGGGCGGAGAGCGTGGGGGCCGAGCACGGCTTCACGGCGATCACGCACACCGTCGAGGTCTTCGGAACCTGCCCGTCCTGTTCGGCCATCGCCTCGGCGGGCTGATCGCCGTACGCCCGCACCTGTCTCCCCGAAGCAATCTTGTACGGGCGCGCCGACCGGATACGCTTCCGGGACGGGAAGCCGCGCGAGCGGCGTCCGCGCCACCCGGCGACCGTGCCACCGCCCGCACCACGTCCAACGGGAGAGACCATGCCATTCAGCCATGACATGGTGTGCTCGCTGGCCGCCGTGGCCGACCTGATCAACACCGCGCCCGAGACGGGCGGCCCTGACGGCCTGACCGGCACCGCCGATCTCGACGAGTTCGTCAAGCGCCACGAGATGAGCGGCATCGAGGCGGTCGACGCGGCCGACCTTGATCAGGTGCGCTCCCTGCGCACGACCTTCCACGAGGTGTTCACCGCCCCCGACCCGGCCACGGCGGTCACCCGGCTGAACGTCCTGCTCGACCGCACCCGGATCACCGCCCGGCTGACCGAGCACGACGGTTTCCCGCTGCACGTGCACTACTTCGCCCCCGGGGCGTCGGTGGCCGAGCATCTGGCCGCCGACTGCGGCGTGGCGCTGGCCCACCTGCTGGTCGAGGGCGAGTGGGAGCGGCTGCGCACCTGCTCGGCTCCCGACTGCGACAAGGTCTTCGTGGACGAGTCCCGCAACCGTTCACGGGTCTACTGCGACAGCCGCACGTGCGGCAACCGCATGCACGTCGCCGCCTACCGCGCCCGCCGCAAGGCCTGAAAGCCGCCCGCGAGGCCTGAGAAGCCCGCCGCAAGGCCTGAGAAACCCGCCGCAAGGCCTGGGTAGCCCGCCGCGAGCGCTCGTGAGGGGAGGCTCGCTGCCACTCCCGGGACGGACGCGAAGTCCGCCGCGAGGCTGAGGCGCCGGGCGATCAGGACCGATAGGTTCTGGCGCGACAGAAGCGGATCAGGTCCATGGATCTCCCCCGAAAGTATGCGAGGCCGGATGTTCGGCATCATTCGCCCGTGCGGGCAACACTCCTGCCCAGCGCTGCACCGCGCCTGGCTGGCGCACCTGTGCGGGCTCTGCCTGGCCCTCCGGGACGGTCAGGGCCAGGGCGCCCGGGTGGCCACCAACTACGACGGGCTGATCATCTCGGTGCTCACCGAGGCCCAGGGGACGGCCGCCTCACCGCACCGGACCGCCGGGCCGTGCGCCCTGCGCGGGTTCAGGCGGGCCGACGTGGTCGACGCCCGGGCTGAGGGGGTACGGCTGGCCGCCGCGGTCTCGCTCGTCCTCGCGGCCGGCAAGCTCCGCGACCACGTGGCTGACGGCGACGCCGCCCGCGGCACCGGCCCGGCCCGCAGGCGCCTGGCGGCCCGGTGGGAGGCGGCGGGCACCCGCATGGGCACGTCCGTCGGATTCGACGCCACCGGGCTCACCGCGACGATCGACCGCCAGCTCGACCTGGAACGCCGGCACGGCCTCGAAGACGGAACCGGCCGGGAACGCCTGCTCGGCACCGGCGGCACGCCCGTCCCGGGGGGAACAGCCGCGCTTATGGAGGTGACCGGTCCCACGGAGGACGCGGTGGCCGCCGCGTTCGCGCACACGGCCACGCTGTCGGGGAGGCCGGGCAACGCGGCCCCGCTCGCCGAGGCGGGCCGGTTCTTCGGGCGCGTCGCCCACCTGCTGGACGCGGTCGAGGACCAGGCGGACGACGACGGGCGCGGGGCGTTCAACCCGCTCACCGCGACCGGCGCCACCCGCGAGGAGGCCCGGCGGCTCTGCGACGACGCCGCGCACGGCCTGGACCTCGCCCTGCGAGAGGTGGAGCTGGAGGACCGGCACCTGGTGGAGGTGCTGCTCGGCACCGAGGTGCGGCGGGCGGTGGAGCGGACGTTCACCCACTCGGCGCCGGGAGCCTCCTACGAGCGGCCCGGGTTCGCCCGCAAGTCCGCCGCCGGGGTGGGGACCCTGCTCACCTGCGGCATGTGGCGCCCGAGGTGGAGCCAGCGGCACGGCCGTCCCTGCGACGACCGCTGCTACCTGCGGTTCTGCGACGGCTGCAGCGGCTGCAGCGGCTGCGACTGTGACTGCTGCGACTGCTCCGCCTGAGCGCGACCGGACGGTCCCGGCGGCTCAGACCCCGCAGGCCGTCCCAGCGGCTCGAAGCACGCGGGTCCGTACGGTGACGAGGGGTCGGGACGGCTCAGACCTGGTTGGGGAGGGCTCCGCCGTACCTGCGGTCGCGCTTGGCGTAGACCTCGCAGGCCTGCCAGAGGTCGCGGCGGTCGAAGTCGGGCCAGAGCTGGTTGAGGAAGACCATCTCGGCGTACGCCGACTGCCAGAGAAGGAAGTTGGAGGTGCGCTGCTCGCCGGAGGATCGTACGAACAGGTCGACGTCGGGAATCTCGGGCTCGTCGAGATAGCGGGCGAAGGTGCGCTCTGAGACCTTGTCGGCTCTGACCCGGCCCGCGGCGATGTCGTGCGCCAGGCGCACCGCGGCGTCGACGATCTCGGCCCGGCCCCCGTAGTTCACGCAGAACTGCAGGGTCAGCGTGCGGTTGTCCCGGGTCATCTCCTCGGCGTCCTGGAGCTCCTTGATGACGCTCTTCCAGAGCCGGCCGGGACGCCCCGCCCAGCGCACCCGTACGCCCATGGCGTGCAGCTCGTCGCGGCGGCGGCGGATCACGTCGCGGTTGAACCCCATCAGGAAGCGGACCTCGTCCGGGGACCGCCGCCAGTTCTCGGTGGAGAAGGCATAGGCCGAGAGGTTCTGGATGCCGAGCTCGATGGCCCCCTCGATCACGTCGAACAGCGAGGCCTCGCCCGCCTTGTGGCCTTCGGTTCTCGCCAGCCCGCGCGCCTTGGCCCAGCGCCCGTTGCCGTCCATGACGATCGCGACGTGCCGGGGGACCAGCTCGCGCGGGATCGGGGGCGGGACGGCCCCGGAGGGGTGGGGGGTGGGCGGACGGACGTTCACGGTCTGCTTCTCCTGTGCGGGTCTGTGGGGAGGCGAGGCGCGCTCAGACGCGCTCGACATGTCGTAGCGAGCGTATTCCGTGCTCGAGGTGCCATTGCAGGTAGGCCGCGACCAGGCCGCTGCACTCGGTGCGGTGCCGCTGCTCGGAGGCGTCGGCGGAGTCCCAGTCGCCGCGGATGAGCGCGATCATGAGGCCGATGGTCTCGGCGGCGGGCACCGCGGCACCCGGCGGGCGGCACCCGCCGCACACCACACCGCCCGCGGCGATGGCGAAGGCCCTGATCGCGGGGGTCGAGCAGCGGGCGCAGGAGTCGAGGGCGGGCGCGTACCCCGCGACCGCGAGTGACCGCAGGAAGTAGGCGTCGAGGACGAGCCTGGCCTCGTGGCCTCCCTCGACGAGCGTGCGGAGCCCGCCGAGCAGCAGCAGGAACTGCCGGAGCGCGGGCTCCTTCTCCCCCACCGTGAGCCGGTCGGCGGTCTCCAGCATGGCGGTGCCGGCGGTGTAGCGGGGGTAGTCGGAGACCAGGGCCTCCCCGTACGGCCGGAGCGTCTCGACCTGCGTGATCACGTCGAGCGAGCGCCCGGTGTGGAGCTGCAGGTCGACGTGGCTGAAGGGCTCCAGGCGCGCGCCGAACCTGGAGGTGGTGCGCCGGACGCCCTTGGCGACCCCCCGCACCTTGCCGGTGCGCTTGGTCAGGATCGTGACGATGCGGTCGGCCTCGCCCAGCTTCTGGGTGCGCAGCACGACGCCCTCGTCACGGTAGAGGTTCACCCGCCCAGTCTAGGGACGTGGCGCCGCCGAGGGACGAATCAGACGGCAACCGAACACCGGCCCCACAGGTGAAGCCGCGAATCGGAAGGTGAACCCGGGACGCACGAAACAGGATGTGACTCCCGCAAGCGACGAATCGATCTCGGGTGAACCATGAATGGCATCCTTTGGAAGAACAGTCACTAAACTTTGCTCCCTGGCGACACCCCCTGTTAATCGCCTCCGCCCCCCGCACGCTGCCTGAAAGGGTGACATGACCCGCGTGGTCCTGCTGGGCACCTCGCCCGGCCCGATCGGTTCTCCCGAAACGAACGTCCCGCCCGGTCGCCTGGCGCTGACGTCGCTCCCCGGCTCACCCACCGTCCTATCCCGGCTGCACGCCCAGGTCGCCTCGATGGACCCCGAGCCGGTCGCCCTGGTCCGCCCGGGCGACGCCGCCGACTACCGGGCGTTCCCCGGCCAGGTCGTCGAGTCCGGCGACCTCGCGGGCGATCTGCGCGCGCTGGCCGACGCCGTGGAGCAGGCGACGGACAACCTCTTCCTCGTCCCCGCCGGGGCCGTGATCCACGACGAGCTGATCTACCAGATCACCAAGTCCAAGCGGGGCGCGCTGGCGCTGATCGTCAAGGAGCCGCGCCCGGAGGACGAGAACGGCGAGCCGATCCAGCCGGAGATCCCGATCGAGGAGGCCGAGCCCGAGTTCGGCGACCGCGTCCTCGAAGGCCTGCCCGTGCGGCTGCGCGCGGGCCGCTCGCGGGTCATCTCCGCCGGCTCGGCCTACCACCAGGTCACCCGGCCGAACGCCGTGGCGCTCGGCCCGCTCTACCTGCACCAGCGCCACGCGGCCACCCTCGCCGAGACGGCCCGCGAGCTCGCCGGCATGGCCCACCTGTTCGGCCCCGAGGACGACCTCGTCCAGCTGATCGTGCTCGGCCTCGTCCGCAAGGGCGTCTCGGTCGGCACCCGCGGCCGCAGAGACCTGTTCTTCGCCCGGGTCGGCTCCCAGCCCGAGACCGACGCGGCCGTGGCCGCGATGTCGGAGTTCGACGAGGACCGCGCCCGCCTGAACAACGCCGTCAAGGGCGCCGACGGCTTCTTCACCACGTACTTCGTGAGCACCTACTCCCGCTTCATCGCCCGGTGGGCGGCGCGGCGGGGCCTCACCCCCAACCAGGTCACGCTGATCTCGATCGCGCTCGGGGTGCTCTCGGCGCTGGCCTTCGCCACGGGCACGCGCCCGGGCTGGGTGGCCGGCGGCCTGCTGATCTACTTCGCCTTCGTGTTCGACTGCGTCGACGGCCAGGTGGCCAGGTACGCCCGCAAGTTCGGCGTGCTCGGCGCGTGGCTGGACGCCACGTTCGACCGCGCCAAGGAGTACATCGTGTTCGCCGGCCTCGCCGTCGGCTCCGTCGTCGCCGGGCAGGGCGACGTGTGGACCCTGGCGCTGGTCGCGCTGTCGGTCCAGTCGGTACGGCACCTGCTCGACTTCTCCTTCGGCGCGGCCAACCGGCGCAAGCCGCCCGTGCCCCTGCCGACGCTGGCGCTCACCGCCACCGACGACCGGCCGCTGCGCGACGCGCTGGAGAAGCGCCGCGTCTCGCGCAGCACCGGCGTGCGCGGGCTGCTCAGGCTGTGGACCCAGGCCGGGCGGTTCCGCGCCGTGCACTGGGCCCGCAAGATGATCGTCTTCCCCATCGGCGAGCGCTTCGCCGCCATCGCGATCACCGCGGCCGTTTTCGAGCCCCGGGTCACGTTCCTCACGCTCGTGATCTGGGGCGGCGTCGCGGCCGTCTACACCCTCACCGGACGTCTCATGAGGTCGCTCGCATGATCACCCATCCGCAGGCCGCAGCCGCCCCCGTTCCCGATCCCGACGAGGAGCGCCGCCGCATCCAGACGGCCCGCCTGCTCGCCTACCGCGACGACGGGCCCCTGGTGGCGCTGCTGCGCGGCAAGATGGGCCCGGGGCTGCCTCCGGTGCCCGCCGGGCTGGCCTCGCTGCTCGCCGTGATCGCCATCGGCGTCACCGGCGTGCTGGGCGACGGCGTGGCGCCCGCCAATGGGCCGATCATGCTGCTTCCCGTGCTGGTGATGGTGGCGCTGATGGTGCCGACCGCGCCGCGCGACCATCTCGGCCGGTTCGACTGGCTGGCGCCGCCGCTGATCAGGGGCACCGAGTTCCTCACGATCATCTTCCTCGGCCTGGCCGCGGGCACGCCCAAGTGGCTGCTGTTCGTGCTCATCTACGTCGTCGGCTACCACACCTACGACACGGTGTACCGCACGCGGCAGAGCATCTGGCCGGCGCCGTGGGTGTTCCAGGCCGGGCTCGGCTGGGAGGTCCGGCTGCTGCTCCTGGGCGCCGGCGCGGCCCTCGGCGTGCTCACCTGGGTGGTCGCCGTGATGTCGGTGTACCTCGGCGTGCTGTTCGCCATCGAGAGCATCAAGAGCTGGGTCGGCCTCGACAAGGAGACCGCGCTGGCCCAGGCCGGCGACGACCTGGAGGCCTCCCCCGAGGACGCCATGGAGCAGGCCACCGGCGAGGCCGAAAAGGCATAGACGCCACGCGCGGGCGCCGTACGCGACTCGAAGGCCGGGGTGGACTGTCCACCCCGGCCTTCCACGCGTGCGGGGTCAGGCGTTCTCGCGCTGGAAGCGGCGCGTGCCGGCCGCCACGCCGGCGAGGACGAACAGCAGGGTCACGCCGACGCCCACCAGGGCCGGTCCCGAGGTGTAGGTGCCCGCGAAGAACGCCCGGAGCGCCTCGACGACGTAGCGGAACGGGGTGAGCCGCGAGAGCGCGTCGAGCCACCCCGGGGCCAGGGACATCGGCAGCAGCGCCCCCGACAGCAGGAGCAGCGGCACGAGCACCGTGCTCATGATGGGCGCGAAGAGGTCCTGGTTCAGCGTCAGCGCGAGCGCGTACGACAGGGACGACAGGCTCACCGCGAGCAGCAGCATGAGCACCAGCCCGAGCAGCACGCCGAGGACGGGCGCGCGCAGCCCGAAGGCGTACCCGAGCAGCACCAGCCCGGTCGCCTGGATCATCAGCACCAGGGCGTCCTTGAGCACGCGGCCGAGCAGCAGCGACATCCGGCTCGCCGGGGTGACCCGCAGCCGTTCGAGCACGCCGAAGCGCTGGTCGAAGACGATGCCGAACCCGCTCATCCCGGCGCTGAGCAGGCCGAGCTGGATCAGCAGGCCGGGCACGAGCACCTCCCAGGACCCGACGCCGCTGCGGGCGAACAGGGGGCCGAACAGGGCGAGGAACAGCACGGGCTGCAGTGCGCCGAAGATGAGCCCGGCCTTGTTGCGCATCGTCTCGCGTATGTAGTGGCGGGCCAGGACGAAGGTGTTCACGCGGGTGCCTCCTCGCGAAGCGCGCGGCCGGTGACGGCCAGGAAGACGTCGTCGAGCGTCGCCCCTGGGCCGAGCTCCGCCTTGAGTGCCTCGGGCGTGCCCTCGCTGACGATGCGCCCGGCGTCGATGATCAGGACGCGGTCGCACAGGGCGTCCGCCTCTTCGAGGTAGTGCGTGGAGAGGAAGACCGTCAGGCCGCTCTCGGCGCGCAGCCGCCTGATGTGGTCCCACAGGTTGGCCCTGCTCTGCGGGTCGAGCCCGGTGGTCGGCTCGTCGAGGAACAGCAGCCCCGGCTCGTGGACCAGGCCCATCGCGATGTCCACGCGCCGCCGCTGCCCGCCAGAGAGCGAGCCGGCGGGGCGTCCCTCGACGCCGAGCAGGTCGGTGACCCGGCGGCGCGCCTCGGCGGGCCGCAGGCCGTACAGGCGGGCCTGGAGCGTGAGCTCCTCGCCGAGCAGGGAGCCGGGGTGGATCGTGCCGCCCTGGGGGACGTATCCGATGCGGCGCCTGACCTTCGCGGGCTCGGCGACCAGGTCGTACCCCGCCACCGTGGCCGTGCCGCACGTGGGGCGCAGCAGCGTGGTCAGGACTCGGAGAGTGGTCGTCTTTCCCGCTCCGTTGGGGCCGAGGAACCCGACGATCTCGCCTGGAGAGACGTCGAGGTCCACTCCTCGGACGGCGTCGACCGTCGCGGCCTTGGAGGTGAAGGTCCGGGTGAGACCTCTGGCTTGAATCATGCCCAGCACAGTAACACCAAACTTGGTGTCACTTAAACTTTGCAGTGAATCCGAACTGTGTACCGCGAGCGAAGCGGCTGTATACAGTGACCGTGGAGTTGGATGCGCTTGATCGTGCGATTGTCGGAGCCTTGGTCGAGGACGCTCGCTCGACATACGCCGAAATTGGGCATCAAATCGGGCTTTCGGCCCCAGCGGTCAAGCGGCGGGTCGATCGCCTGCTGAGCACCGGAGCGATCACCGGCTTCACCGCCCGCGTGGAGCCCTCGGCGCTCGGCTGGACCACCGAGGCGTACGTGGAGCTGTTCTGCCGGGGGAAGACCTCCCCGGCCGAGATCGGCATGGCCGTCGCCCGCCACCCCGAGGTGATCTCCGCCTGCACGATCACCGGCGAGGCGGACGCCCTGCTGCACATCCGCGCCAAGGACGTCCGGCACGTCGAGCAGGTGATCGAGCGCGTCGCGTCCGAGCCGTTCGTCGTGCGCACCAAGAGCGCGATCGTGCTCTCCCGCCTCATCGACGACCTCCCTCACGCGCGTAACGGAGCGCCGCACGAGGTCTGAGGCGGGTGGGGCGACCTGGCATCCGCCGACACACCGATGAAACATGTCGTAACCCCCACGACGCATGCACCGGGACCGCTTAAACGACATTCCCGCACATACGCAACAAATCACTGCGTACCCGGCTAAGAACGCAACCGATCCCCGGGAGCGCGCAAGGTCCGAGCCTGGCCCGAACCTGCCTCCGTTCCTAGGCTGAAGCCATCCCTGACCAGCCGTTATCCGACGGAGTGATAGATGGCGCACAGCCGGCACTACCTCATGTGTCGTCCCGACTACTTTGCGGTCGAGTACGCGATCAACCCCTGGATGGACCCGAGCGCGGGGGCGGACGCCGCCACCGCCGTCCGCCAGTGGGAGCGCCTCAAGGACGTCTACGAGGAACTGGGCCACACGGTCAGCCTGATCGACCCGATCGACGGCCTGCCGGACATGGTCTTCGCCGCCAACGGCGCCCTGGTGGTGGGCGGCCGGGTCTACGGCGCGAGGTTCGCGAGCGCCGAGCGCGCCGCCGAGGGTCCCGCCTACCTGAGCTGGTTCACCGCCAACGGGTACGGCCCCGCCATGGAGCCGTCGCAGACCAACGAGGGCGAGGGCGACTTCCTCACCCTGGACGACGTGATCCTGGCCGGCACCGGCTTCCGCACGGCGATCACCGCGCACAAGGAGGCCCAGGAGTTCCTCGGCCGCCCGGTGGTCACCCTCCAGCTGGTCGACCCGCGCTACTACCACCTCGACACCGCGCTGTTCCCGATCGACGGGCGCAACGTGGCGTACTTCCCGGGCGCGTTCTCGCCGGGCAGCCAGGAGGTGCTGCGGCGCATGTTCCCCGACGCCCTCCTCGCCTCCGCCGACGACGCCGCCGTGCTCGGCCTCAACGCCGTCAGCGACGGCCACAACGTGGTCGTCAACGTCGAGGCGGGCGAACTGTCCCTGGAGCTGAAGCGCCGGGGCCTCAACGTCATCCCCGTCGACCTGAGCGAGCTCCGCAAGGCCGGCGGCGGTCCGAAGTGCTGCACACTGGAGATCCGCGCATGAGCAGAAGCCAGGAACTCATCGAGCTCAGCGAGCGGCGCAGCGCGCACAACTACCACCCCCTGCCGGTCGTCGTGCGGGAGGCGCGTGGCGCGTGGGTCACCGACGTCGAGGGCAGGCGCTACCTCGACTGCCTCGCCGGCTACTCCTCGCTGAACTTCGGCCACGGCAACCCCAAGATCCTCCAGGCGGCCCAGGAGCAGCTCCAGCGGGTGACGCTGACCAGCCGGGCGTTCTTCCACGACCAGTTCGCGGACTTCTGCCAGGGCCTGGCCGACCTGTGCGGCAAGGACATGGTCCTGCCGATGAACACCGGCGCCGAGGCCGTCGAGACCGCGATCAAGGTGGCCCGCAAGTGGGGCTACGAGGTCAAGGGCGTCGCCCCCGACCAGGCGAACATCGTGGTCATGGAGGACAACTTCCACGGCCGTACCACCACGATCGTGAGCTTCTCCACCGACCCGGACGCCCGTGAGGGCTTCGGCCCCGCGACGCCGGGCTTCACGATCGTGAAGTACGGCTCCGCCGAGGCGATCCGCGACGCGATCGACGAGAACACCGTCGCGGTGCTGATCGAGCCCATCCAGGGCGAAGCGGGCGTGCTGGTGCCGCCGGCCGGCTACCTGGGCCAGGTCAGGGAGATCTGCACCGAGAACAACGTGCTGTTCATCGCCGACGAGATCCAGTCGGGCCTCGGCCGCACCGGTGACACCTTCGCCTGCGACCACGACGGCGTGGTCCCCGACATGTACGTGCTGGGCAAGGCGCTCGGCGGAGGCGTCGTGCCGGTGTCCGCGGTCGTCGCGAACGCCGACGTCCTCGGAGTCATCAGGCCGGGGCAGCACGGCTCGACGTTCGGCGGCAACCCGCTGGCCTGCGCCGTCGGCAGCGCGGTCGTCGAGATGCTCGGGACCGGCGAGTACCAGGCCAGGGCCAGGGAGCTCGGCGCGCTCCTGCACGAGAGGCTGCGCGGCCTGATCGGGCCGGCCGGCCAGGGCGGCCACGGCGTCATCGCCGTACGCGGGCGGGGCCTGTGGGCGGGCGTGGACATCGATCCCTCGATCGGCACGGGTCGGCAGGTCTGCGAAGCGCTGATGCGGCGCGGGGTCCTCGCCAAGGACACCCACGGTTCCACGATCCGCCTCGCGCCTCCGCTGGTGACCTCGGAGGAGGACCTCAACTGGGCCGTGGACCAGCTCGTCGCCGTCCTGTCGGAGCTGGCGGTCGAGTAGGGACGCACGCCTGGAAACGGGCACTCGCCAGGGTGCGGCTCGCGTCTCAGGGCGTGAGCCGCACCCTGGTCAGCTCCTCGAAGGCAGGGCGGGCGGTGTGCCAGCGCAGCTCGGCCGAGCGGCCGTCGAGGTCGAGGGCCGCGAGCGCGTTGGGGAACCACGGGCCATTGGTGATCTTCCACCGCAGGTGCCGGCGGGGCAGCCTTACCGTACGGGTGAGGATGCCGCCGACGATGCCGGCCACTCCGAACGACCCGATCACGTTGGCGAGGCGCAGCGTGCGGCTCAGCGGGTTGCGGATCGGGGAGCAGACCGCCTGGTAGATGCGGGCGGATTCGAGGTCGGCGGACGCCGGGCCCGCCGCCGCCAGGTACGAGTAGTGGACGTCGCCCGAGAGGAGGACGATCGTGGCGGGAGCCCGTCCCTTGCGCCCCGCCGCGACGTCGACGAGCACGCTGCCCAGCTCCTCGAACGACTGGCGGAAGGCGCCCCAGTGTTCGAGGTCGAGAGCCTGGCGGATCTTCTCGCCCCAGGCGGTCGCCCTGCGGCCCCACGCGCCGCCCGCGACGGCCTCGTTCCAGCTCTCCACGTCGAAGATGCCGCTCGGGAGGAAGACCGGGACCGAGGATCCGATGAGCAGGTGGTCGAGGTCGCCGGTGGCGTTCTCGGCGAACCAGGACCACTCCTCGTCGTCGAGCATGCGGCGGTGGCCGGGGCCGAGCTCCCGCGCGCATCGGGTGTCGAGCATGATCAGCCGGGTCCTGCCGATGTCGCGCGTGTAGCTCCAGCGCGTCGAGGAGGGGTCCTCGTCGGCCCGCTTCGCGAACGCGTCGAGCGCCGCGGCCCCGTCGCCCTCGCTGCCGTGCAGCTCGGCGTACATGGGGTCGGCCTTGCGCTCGGACGGCGAGAGGTTGCCCAGGTGCTGGTAGACCCAGTACGCGCCGAGCGCGGAGGTGATGCGGGTGGACCACCACGGCACCTCGGCCATCTTCTCCCGCCAGGCCACGGAGGTGTTCCAGTCGTCGCGCACGTCGTGGTCGTCGAAGATCATCGCGGTCGGCACGGTGGACAGCACCCAGCGGACGACCGGGTCGGTCCAGGCCTGCCGGTACAGCTCGGCGTACTCCTCGAAGTCGACGATCTCGTCCGGCCCGTCCTGCCTGCGGGCGTGGATGAAGTCGAGCATCTCCTGCGACGGCTCGTCGGCGTACACCTGGTCGCCGAGGAAGAGCACCAGGCTGGGGAGGTCCTCCCCCTGGAGCAGGCGCCGGCCGTACTCGCGCAGCACGTCGACGCCGTGGGTGGCCACGTGCGCGTCGTCGTGGGGGACGGTGGTGCGGCAGGAGCCGAAGACCACGCGGCTGAGCTCCTCCAGCGGGCAGATCCGGCTGTCGGGGAAGCCCTCGACCGGCCACACGCGCTCCCCGTCGAGCTCGACGGTGTAGGCGCCGGTCGCCTCGATGTCGACGATCGCGTAGTGATGGCCGTGCACCGTGAAGGTGCGGTCGGCGGCGTGCGCCCCCTCGACCGCGACCGTGACCTCACACGGCTCGCTCGTCTCGACCCAAATGGACGCGCTCGTCTCGTCGACGTGACGCAGCATCGGCCCTACCAGCAAGTCGGGCACTTGACCTCCCCTTTTGAGCAGCGTTAAGAACCATATGCGCAAACTCGTCCCGGTGGAGGTCAGCCTTCGAGGGACCGGACCAGCAGTTCGAGCTCGTGCATGAGCCGCTCGGTGCGCTCCGTGCCGTAGGTCGTGAGGATGGCCCGGTGGTGCTCGGCGATGCCCGCCTCCAGGCGGCTCAGGAGGTCACTGCCCCGATTTGCGAGGAAAACAGCTACTTTGCGGCGATCCGCTGGGTCATGTCCTCTGTAAACCACCGCCCGCTCGACGAGCCGGTCGACCGCCTTGGTCAGCGTGGGGTGCGGCATGAGCGCGGCCTCGGCCAGGTCGCCCATGGTGTGACCTCGGCCGTCGGCGAGCGCCTGGAGGATGCGCCACTGGTCGACGGAGATCTCCTCCGCCGCCAGCACCGCGGCCAGGTCGCGGTTGACGCTCCGCTCGGCACGGCTCAGCAGGTACGCCAGGGAGGAGCCGAGCCCGGTCGTCACCGATCGCAGGGACGAATCGCGAGCCCCGCCGTCACCATCGGACTCCGCCGTCACCATCGATGGCTCCCTTCGTCCGCGAGTGCGCAAGGAGGATACTCTTGCACGTGGCCGATCCCGTCACGGTGGTCATCGACCCCCTTGAAGCTCATCTGCTCAGGGCCGAAACGCTTCGCGTCGGCCTGGTGGTGCCCGTCTCCGGCGTGCTCGGCCTGCTCGGGCCGTGCGCCATCAACTGCGCCATGCTCGCCGCCTCCGAGGTCAACGCCGCGGGCGGCGTGCTCGGCAGGCAGGTCGAGCTGGTCCTGATCGACGCCGGCCGCGGCCCGGCCCAGGTCGCCCGCGAGGTCATCGCGCTCGTGCGCGAGGGCGCCGTACAGGCCCTCGTCGGCACCCACGCCAGTGACGTGCGCGTCGCGATCGAGCGCTCGCTGGGCGCCGCCGTGCCGTTCGTCTACACCCCGCCCTACGAGGGCCGCGCGCGCGACCCCGGGGTCTACTTCCTCGGCGAGCCCGCGTCCCGGCAGGTCGGCCCGGGTCTCGACTGGCTGATCGACCACCGCGGGGCGAAGCGCTGGTTCCTGCTCGGCAACGACTACGTCTGGCCGCGCCTGGTGCACGCCTCGGCGCGCAGGCACATCCGGGCGCGCTCGGCGACCGTCGTCGGCGAGCGGTTCGTCCCGTCCGGCACCACCGCGATGGCCCCGCTGATCGAGGAGCTGGCCGCCGTACGGCCCGACGCGGTGCTGCTCAACCTCATCGGCAGCGACCTGGTGGCGTTCAACCGGGCCTTCACGGCGAGCGGGCTGGCATGCGCGCGGCTGTGCGGGGCGCTGGAGGAGCATGGCCTGCTGGCCATCGGCGGTGACTCCACCGGCGAGCTGTACGCCGCGATGGGCTACTTCGGCAGCATCGCCACCGACGCCAACCTCAGCCTGGCCGAGCGGTACACCCGGCGGTTCGGCCCGGCCGCGCCGCTGCTGAACGGGCACGGCCACGGCTGCTACGAGGGCGTGCTCATGCTCGCGGCCCTGGCCGGCCGCGCGGGCACCCTCGCGGTCCCCGCGATCGAGGCGGTCGCCGACGGCACCACGATCACCAGCGGCCGGGGCCGCCTCACCCTCACGGACCGCCACGTGCGGCAGCGGGTCTACGTGGGACGGGCCGACGGGCTCGACTTCGAGATGGTGACCTCCGCCTAGGTACGGGCTCGCGGTGTGACCGGCGCGTAAAACTTCCATAAGAAACCTTTTCGTTTTCAAGGAATACCCCTATCGTACGGCTCTGCCCCCGCGTTTGAAGGAGCCGTCCATGTCCTCTTCCTCCGATACGTCGCCATCGTCCGCATCACCGCCGGGCACGGGCCCCGGCGTTGAGCGCTTCGGCTACAAGCAGGAGCTGCAGCGGTCGCTGAGCTTCACCGATCTGCTGATCTACGGCCTGATCTTCATGGTGCCGATCGCGCCGTTCGGCATCTTCGGCGGCGTCTTCCAGGCCTCCGGCGGGATGGTGGCGCTCGCCTACATCATCGGCATGGTCGCGATGGCGTTCACGGCGCTGTCGTACTCGCAGATGGCGCGGGCCTTCCCGATGGCGGGCTCGGTCTACACCTACGCGGGACGCGGGATCTCCGCCCCGGTGGGCTTCCTCGCGGGCTGGGTCATCCTGCTCGACTACGTGCTCGTGCCGGCCCTGCTGTACCTCGTGGCGAGCGCGGCCATGGCGTCGTTCATCCCTGCCGTGCCGATCTGGGCGTGGCTGATCGGCTTCATCGTGCTCAACACCGTGGTCAACTACCTCGGCATCGAGATGACCGCGCGGATGAACAAGATCATGCTGGTGGCCGAGCTGATCGTGCTGGCCATCTTCCTGGTCATCGGGCTCGTCGCCCTGGCGCAGGGCAAGGGGCACGGCGACCCGTTCAGCCCGCTGTTCAACTCTTCGACGTTCTCCTGGCCACTGGTCTTCGGAGCCGTTTCGGTGGCGGTGCTGTCCTTCCTCGGCTTCGACGGCATCTCGATGCTGGCCGAGGAGAGCCGCGAGGACAGCCGCAAGCTCGGCCGGTCCATGGTCTACGCGCTCGCGCTGGCCGGCGTGCTGTTCATCGTGCAGACCTGGGTCGCCGCGCTGCTCGCGCCCAACCGCGAGGAGCTCCTCACCAAGGGCGACCCTGCGGGCACGGCCTTCTACGACACCGCCGCGTACGCGGGCGGCCACTGGCTGAGCGTGCTGACCGCCGTCGCCACCGCCGTGGCCTGGGGCTTCGCCAACTCCCTGGTCGCCCAGGCCGCCACCTCGCGCCTGCTGTTCGCGATGGCCCGCGACCGCCAGCTCCCGAGCTTCCTCGGCAAGGTCCACCCGAAGCACAAGGTGCCGGTCAACGCCACCTTCCTGGTCGCCGCGGTCTCCCTGGTGCTCGGCGTGTACATGAGCTCGCGCGACGACGGCATCACGCTGCTGGGCACGCTGGTGAACTTCGGCGCGATGACGGCGTTCCTGGCCCTGCACGTGTCCGTCGTCGTCCACTACGTGGTGCGCAAGGGCAGCCGCGACTGGTGGCGGCACCTCGTGGCCCCGGCCATCGGCTTCCTGATCCTGCTCTACGTCGTCATCAACGCCAAGGTCGCCGCCCAGGTGCTCGGCTTCGTCTGGCTGGCGATCGGCGTCATCATCCTCGCCGGCAGCTACATGATGGGCCGGCGTCCCACCCTGTCCGCGATCAACACGGAGGTCTCCGAGTGAACGTCGTCTCCTACCAGCCCGCCGCGGAGGAACTGTCCTACACGTTCGGGGGGCGTCCCGCCGTGGGCAGGATCAGGCCGGGCACGGTCGTGGAGCTCTTCACCGAGGACTGCTTCGGCGGGCGGGTGCGCGGCTTCGGCGACCTGCCCTCGAAGGTGTGCGAGTTCCCGTACCTCAACCCGGTCACCGGCCCCTTCCACGTCGAGGGCGCCGAGCCGGGCGACACGCTCGCGCTGCACTTCGTCTCCATCGAGCCGGCACGCGACTGGGCGGTCTCCACGACGTTCCCGCACTTCGGGGCGCTGACCGCCACCCACACCACGGCGATGCTGCACCAGCCGCTCGAAGAGGTCGTGTGGCTGTACGAGGTCGACGTGGAGAAGCGGGTCGTGCGCTACCAGGCCAGGCGCGGCGACTTCAGCGTCGAGATGCCGCTCGACCCGATGCACGGCACCGTGGGCGTCGCCCCGGCGGCCTCCGAGGCGCGGATGACGATCACGCCGGACGCGCACGGCGGCAACATGGACACCCCCGAGCTGCGGGCCGGGGTCACGGTGTACCTCGGGGTCAACGTCGAGGGCGGGCTGTTCTCCATCGGCGACGGGCACTGCCGCCAGGGGCACGGCGAGGTCTGCGGCACCGCGGTGGAGGCGGCGATGAACACCGTCGTCGCCGTCGAGCTGATCAAGGGCGTCGCCACGCCGTGGCCGCGCCTGGAGGACGACGGGCACCTCATGTCCACGGGGTCGGCGCGCCCGCTGGAGGACGCCTACCGGATCAGCCAGCACGACCTCATCACCTGGACGGCGTCGCTGACCGGGCTCGACGAGCTGGACGCCTACCAGTTGATCAGCCAGGGCGCCGAGGCTCCCGTGGGCAACGTGTGCGACACCAACTACACGATGGTCGCCAAGCTCCCGAAGGCGTACCTCGGCGGCCCGGAGATCTACGAGTCCGCCCACACCCGCCTGCGCGCCCTCGGTGACCAGTACCTCTCCTCCCGCTGACCCCGACCCCTCCGAAAACCCACCCCCCGGCCGGGGACTCCTCCCCGCCGGCCTCTTCCCCGCGAGAGTGACCGCGGCCTCTGCTCCCGTTGAACCGTAAGGAGACCAGTGACCTGTTTCCCCGCCTGTGGCCGGGCCCGTAATCCTGAACGGGCCAACGGCTGCGGCAGCGCGCCGACCCGATAGCCGGTCAGCGCGCGGCACACCCCTCTCCGTCCCGGCGCACCCCTCTCCCGTGTGCCCGACGGACGAGGGGTGTGTCATTAGTGACGATCGGCTACCAGGGGGCGGACTTGCCGTTGAGTGCCTGGGTGACGATGTCCTCGCAGATGGCGTGGGTGGCGAGGGCGTCCTCTGCCGAGATGACCCGGCCCTCCCGTACGGACGCGAGGAACTCCTGGCAGAGCTGCTCGATGCCGCGCTGCCGGGCGACCGGGGTCCAGTCGCCGCGCCGTGTCAGCGTCTCGCCGCCCGAGTGGTCCACCACGTCGGCGAGGTTGGCGACCCGGCGCTTGCCGCCACCGCCGATCACCTCGCAGGTCTCCTCGTTCGCCCCGCTGACCCTGCTCATGATGCCGATCGCGGTGAACATGGACACCTCACCGGCCACCGAGGAGCCACCCGCGTTCCCTGCGGCCCGCCCGACTCCACCCGAGGACTGCTCGCCTCCCCCAGAGACTCGTCCGTCTGCCCCGGAGGCCCGTCCGTCTGCCCCGGAGGCCCGTCCCCCTCCCCCGGAGGCCCGTCCGTCTGCCCCGGAGGCTCGTCCGGAGAGGTGGAGGACCACGTGCTCCAGCAGCCCGTCGCGGAGCCGGAGGTCTACTGACATTTCCGAAATTTCGCCCGGCGCCAGGAATCGCAGCGTATCCACCACATGGATGAAGTCGTCGAAGATGACCCGCCTCGGATCGTCAGGCTGCCCTGCCCGGTTCTTCTGCATGATGACCAGGTCACGCG
Organism: Sphaerisporangium viridialbum; assembly: GCF_049674955.1. Taxonomy (GTDB): domain Bacteria; phylum Actinomycetota; class Actinomycetes; order Streptosporangiales; family Streptosporangiaceae; genus Sphaerisporangium; species Sphaerisporangium viridialbum. The sequence continues at coordinate 7,547,252 of NZ_CP187232.1, forward strand.
GCAGCTCCCGCAGCCCGGCGTACCCCGGGGCGTACCGCCTGTTGAAGCCCACCATGAGCGACCGCCGCCGCTCACCCGCCAGCCGTACGAGCTTCTCGGTGTCGGCGAGGTTGTCGGCGATCGGCTTGTCGACGTAGACGTGCACCCCGGCCAGCAGCAGCGACTCCACGATCTCCACGTGCGCCCGGGTCGCGGCGTGCACGAACGCCGCCTCGACGCCGGCGTCGATCACCTGCTCGACCGAGGTGTACCTGGCCGGAACGCGATAGGCCTCACCCAGGCGGTCGAGCGTCGCCCCGTTCCTCGTGCAGAGCAGCAGCTCGATGCCCGGGGTGGCCCCCAGGACCGGCAGATAGGCCTTCTCCGCGATGTCCCCGAGCCCGATCATCGCCACCCGCGTGGTCTCCATGGCGAGAGACTACGGCCGGAGCCCCGTCACAGCGGAGCACGCCTCCCCAGCGGGAAGGCCATGGAGTCGTCCAGCCGGAGCTGGAGCGCGGGATAGCGGGGCACGTCGAACCCGAAGGACCTGTAGAGCGCGAGCCCGTCCCCGGTGGCGTTGAGCTTGACCAGCCGTACCTGGGTCTCGTCCTGGAACCAGGCGAGCAACGCGTCGAGGCAGGCCCTCGCGTATCCACGCCGCCGGCGCCGTGGGTCGGTGCTGATGTTGAACACATGGCCGTGCAGGCCGCTGAGGTTCGCCGGCCCCGGTGCGTGACGGTCGCACAGGCCGGCCGCGCCGCAGACGACCCCGAGATCAGGATCGTCCACGACGAAGGCGGCGAAATCGCCCTTGTCCCCCAGCCGGTCGGCGAACCACGCCTCGGCGACCCGGCGCCACTCGGCGTCCGCACCGCCGTCGTCGGTGCCCATCGACTCCAGCATCAGGCCGCGCAACCGGACCAGAGCGGCGGCGTCGGCCTCCGTGGCCCGCCGGACCGCGGTGTCGGACCCGTTCGTCATAGTCGGCATCCAAGCACCGCCCCGCCCCCCGCCGCGAGCCGTTTCCCCCGTGTCTCGTGGCCCGGTTACGCGACCACCTGCAGCAAGCCCTTCTTCCTGGCGGCCGCGGGCTCGGCGAGGCGCTGCGACTCCTTGCCCGTGCGGTCGAGCACGACCAGGGTGTTGCGCGTGGCACCGGCGACCCGGACCACCAGCCGCCCGTCGGGCAGATAGAGCGCGCCCAGCAGGCGCCCCTTGACCGGGATCGCCACCTGCTTGCCGGAGACCATGTCCACGATGGTCGGCCTGAACGCACTGGGCCAGCCGCCGTCGCCCGTCGGCTCGCCCTTGGGCACGACGTTCACGATGACGTCGCGCCCGCCGGGAGACACGCTCTGCACGTGGGTGGGGGCCGTGATGCCCTTGGCCTTCGCCGACCTGCCGGTCCGCAGGTCGAGCCGGTAGACGGCATCGGCGGTGCCGGTGTAGCCCGCCAGGTAGCGTCCGTCGCCGGACCAGGCGAGGTGGCAGACGCCGGGGGTCGTACCGGCCTTGTGCCGGCCGGTGCCGTCGGCGTTCACCACCATGACGGAGTCCTCCTTGCCCGCCGGGACGAACGCCACCTGCCTGGAGTCCGGCGACCAGGCGGGCGTGAGGCAGGGGACGCCTGTCGGCACGTTCTTGGCGACGGTCGTCACCTTGGCCCCCTTCTTGACCTTCACCTCTCCGCGCTGCGTGACCCAGGCGACCTTCGTGCCATCAGGTGAGGCGGCGAACTGGGAGTTGTCCGACGGCTCGCCGATCCGTACGAAGCCCTTGCCGGGCACGTAGCGGTCGACGCCGAACTTCTGGTCGTAGGCGAAGTAGACCGCCTCGCCGGTGATCGGCCGCGGCGCCGCTCCCGCCTCGGCGGAGGCTGCCGGCGTGTACGCGGAGATGAGCACGGGGGAAAGCATGGCCGCCAGCGCGGCACCGGCCAGTGCACGATTGTTCACAGTGACTCCCTGTCTGTCGGTCGGCTCACTGTTGGACGCCGGTACCGCCCCGTATGTTCGCAGACTCACCGCCCGGCGCGCAGCCAACCGATGGTGTGCTTGAGGGCCTCGTCCATGGGGGTCGGGGGGATGCCGAAGGTGGTCTCGAAGGCCGAGGAGTCGACGACGAAGGGCCGGACGAACTGGTAGCGGGTCTCCTCCAGTTCGCGCAGCAGGGGCGAGAACAGCCCGGCCGCACGCATCACCAGGTGGGGGATGCTCCTGAGTCGGGGCGCCGGGGCGCCGGCGATCGCGGCGGTGCGCTCGGCCACCTGGCGGATCGTCAGCGCGGGGCTCGTCGGGACGTGCCAGGCGCGGCCCCATGCCCGCTCGTCGGTGGCGACCGTCGCCAGGGCACGGGCCACGTCCGGGAGGTAGGTGAGGCTGTGCGGCTGGTCCGGGTCGGCGGGGATCCATGCCGTCTTCCCGGCCAGGATCGGCGCGGTGAAGCGGTCGCCGAACACCGACTGGGCGGACATCCCCGGCCCGAAGTAGTCGGATCCGCGCACCTCGGTCATCCGTACCCGCCCCGCCCGGTGGGCGGCGAGCGCGTCGGACCACATCCGCGCCCGCACCTGGCCCTTCGTACCGGGCGCGGCCATGGGCAGGTCCTCGGTCATCGGGCGGTCGACCGGCCCGTACCCGTAGAGGTTGCTGAGGGTGACCAGCACGGCGCCGCTCCGCTCCGCCGCCGTGAGCAGCGCCGTGGCCATCGGCGGCCAGTCCTGCGCCCAGCGGTGGTACTGCGGGTTCGCGCAGTTGTAGAGCGCGTCGGCGCCCTTCGCGAGGTCGGTGAGCCGCTCCGCTTTCCCGGCGTCCGCCGCCACCCGGGTGACTCCGGCCGCGGCCGGGCCTGAGCCGGACCTGGTGACGACGACGACCTCGTGACCGTCCGCCGCGAGTGACTCGGCGAGCTGCGAGCCGACCTGTCCGGCACCGACGATGACGTGCTTGCCCATGGTTCTGGCTCCCTATCTGCTTTGCGAGGGTCGTTCTCAGACCTGGTTCCACACGATCCGCAGGATCGCGTTGACGACGAAAAGAGCGGCGAAGACGACCGACGTGGTGATGAGGCCGGCGGCGGCCGCCGCGGCGACGCCACCGCCGAACCAGACGATCTCCAGGACGGCGCGCGCCAGGCCGTGCAGCGGGATGCCGGCCTTCGGCGACCCGAAGACGCCCCACACGACGGCGAACAGCACCGGAGCTCCGACGCCCAAGAGGATCTTGAGCCACCAGCCGGAGGCGAACGTGAAACCCCAGTAGCCGACGGCCCCGTAGACGCCCAGCTCCAGGAAGAACATCAGGGCGGCGTTGGCACCCTTGGACACGGCCAGCATCGTGCGCTCCAGCTCTGTGAGGTTACATCGCTCCGCTTCGAGAGCAATGCTCTCTCAAGAGAGCACCTGACGTCAAGAGCAGTGCTCTCGAATCAACTAGCCGCTCCCAGCTTCCACGTCGTCGACGGCTGCCGCCGGGGCGGATCGCCCGCGAAACACGCGATAGCGTGCCTCGGTGGCCGAGTTCCTGATTTGTTGCCTCCTTCTCGCACCTCTGGTCTTCCTCGTACTGGCCGTCCGGCTGGCCCTGCGTGTCGTCCGTGCCGTCAGGCGGGGCCGGCCACCGACACCCGCGCAGGCCCTGTCGCCGAAGCCGCTGCTCGAACTGGCCGCGATGTCGTTTCTCGGCACCGCGCTCTGCTGGGCCGCGGGCATCGGATCGGGCTTCTACATCCTCGACCCCGACCAGATGTGCGGGATGGCCGCCGGACGGGCCTTCAGCGCCTTCAGGACCATCGAGACCCAGGCGTCGTTCCCGGTGAGACAGATCTGCAGGTGGACGGACGGATCCGGCTACGACCTCGTGCCCGCCTGGGTCAACCCCGCGATCGCCCTGTTCATCGCGGCCTTCCTCGCGAGCCTGCTGGCCTGCCTCGCCGGGCTCATCCTGCGCCGCCGACAGGTCCTCAGGTGAGCGTCGCGCGGGTGATGGCGCCGACCTCGGGGCCCGCCTGGGCGATCACGGCCCCGTCGGCCGACCAGATGCCAGAACGTCCAGCGGCGTGGTCGTAGCCACCACCGGTCGACCCGGCGAAGCCGGCCACCGCGACCGGGACCCGGTGGTCGGCGACCACGCGACGGGCGCGCTCCTCCTGGACGGCCGCGTCCCCCACGGACTCCAGGACGGCGGCCACGTAGACGTCGATCCCCAGGGCGGCGGTGTCGGACGCGTGCCGCGGCACGCCGGTGTCCTTGCAGATGGCCAGGCCGAGCCGCCATCCGCCGACGTCGAGCACGGCAGGCTTGCCACCCGGCGTGAACCGCTCCGCCTCGATGGCGCCGAGCCACATCTTGCGGTAGGCCACGGTGACACCGGTGCCTTCGACGGCCAGCATCGCGATGTGCGAACGGCCCTCCTCGCCCCGCACCGGAGCGCCTGCCAGCGCCACCGATCCCGTCTCGGCGCAGGCCTCGATCATCGGGGCCAGCCGCGGATCCTCGGCTGTGATCGCCGGGGCGTCCAGCTCGTATCCCGTCAAGGAGAGCTCGGGAAAGACGACCACCCTGGCCCCGGCGGCACGTATCGTCTCCGCGTGTGTCATCGCGTTCACCGAGACGTCGTAAGGAACGCACGACGGCTGGGCGACGGCGATGGTAAGCGGCTCACGCATACGAATTCCCACCCTTATAAGAACTCAAGCGACGATAAATCGTATCCTCTAATCCTATTTACGGATCTTGCTATCCAAATAGAGAGGTAGAGAGCGGTGCTCTCGATTCACGGCAGCGCTCTGATAGGATCCGGTGGATGAACGCCAGCCGTACCGCTCGCGAACGTGTCCGCGCCGAGCTGATCAGCGAGATCAAAGAGGTGGCCCGGCGCCAGCTCGCCGTCGAGGGCGCCTCCGGGCTCTCCCTGCGCGCCGTGGCACGGGAGCTCGGGATGGTCTCGTCGGCGATCTACCGTTACTTCCCCAGCCGCGACGAGCTGCTCACCGCGCTCATCATCGAGGCGTTCAACGCGGTGGGGGCAGCCGTGGAGGAGGCCGACGCGGCGTGCCCCCGCGACCGCCACCTCGACCGGTGGATGGCCACCTGCCGGGCCATACGCACCTGGGCGCTCGCCCACCCGTACGAGTACGCCCTGATCCACGGCTCCCCCGTGCCCGGCTACGTCGCGCCCCAGGACACCGCGGTGGCCGCCGCCCGCGACGGCATCATCTTCGCGGCGATCCTGCGCGACGCCGACGAAGCGGGGCGGTTGTCGCCGTTGCCAGGCCTTCCCCCAACTCCCGAAAGCTTCGCGGCGGATGCCGGGCCGCTCCGCGAGGCACTGTTCTCCAGGCTCTCCGACGACATGATCCTTCGGGCGCTGGAGTCCTGGACCGCCATCTACGGCTCCGTGAGCTTCGAGCTGTTCGGCATGTACAAGAACGTCATCGAGCAAGACCGCGCCGCCGCCTTCGACCACGTGGCGCTGACCCACGCGCATCTGCTGGGCCTGACCCCCACGAACTGAACGGCCCGGCCACTTCTCGCTGACACGCCGGTCGCCGCCCTGGCGACACGTCGAGGAGATCGCCGTGGCGGCGGATGCGTCACCTCGTACCTGCAACAACTACTTCTCCAGCCGCGAGGAGACGATCTAAAGGGCACCCGCGCCGCGCGCCGGTCTGAAGTGTGGTGTGGCCCCCCGCGGGGGCGCGACCGAGGTCGCCGGGGGGCCGGTCCGGGCGGGGCACGAGGGGAAGGCCCCGGCCGGACGTCTGGTGACGGGCTCCCTTCTCACCTCCGCCGAGGAGCCACGTCCAAAAGGCAAGCCGCTTGCGGGGCGGCGCCTTCTAGCCGGACACGCGAGTTGGCGCGTCATCACGAGCCTTGATCAACCGGATGGCACACCAGACGGTACGGCCCAGACCCGGGCCGAGTTCACGCGTTCCCCAGGCGAGCGAGATCTCGCGGACTATCAGCAGCCCCCGGCCGTGCTCGGATTGCGGCTCTTTCCGTACACGAGGGCCGGAGAAGATGGAACCCGGATCACTCACCTCAACGACGACGGCGTCGTCCGCCTCGATGAGGGTGAGGCCGATGAAATCGCTCGGCTTCGAGCTGGAGTGCGTGATCGCATTGGTCACCAGCTCGGATGTGGCGAGGACTACGTCGTCGATGACGGGATGGGCGGCTCCCAGCCATCCGCGCACTTCAGAGCGTGCGCGCGAAACAGATTCGTGAACACTGGCGAGAGTCGCCGCTCCGAGAATCCTCGGCTCCGCGCTCGATGGCTCCATGACTTCCCCTGCTCGAAAATTCGTTCCCGATCGACCTTTCCACCTTCCCAGGCTTTGGCTACAGTGTGTGATTGATCAACTTCAACCAGTCATCAACGCTTTTACTGAAACCCCCGGTGAAAAGCTGAGGAAGAGCCTTCGGAGCCCCCGATGCAAAGGAAATCGATCTCAACCCCTCCGAATCCCCGACCGCCCTGTTCGGCTTCGAGCTGCGGCGACACCGCAAGGAACGAGGATGGTCCCAGCTGCGCCTGGCCCGCGCGGTGCCGTACTCGGTAGGCACGATCAGCATGATCGAGACCGCGAAACGGTCACCGTCCGAGGAGTTCGCCCGCCACTGCGACGAGGCTTTGGAAGCCGAAGGGGCATTGATGCGCCTCTGGCCGATGGTCAGTCGTTCGACGGCCCCGCCCTGGTTCCGTCCATGGCTGGACGTCGAAGCCACGGCAGAAGCTCTTCGCACCTGGGAAGCGCTGGTGATTCCCGGGCTGTTCCAGACCGAGGACTATGCCAGAGCGATCTTGAGTGGCGAGATCGGTGTGACACCCGAGCAGATCGAAGAACAGGTGGTTGCGCGGATGGAACGCCAGTCGATTCTGAGGCGCCCCAAACCTCCGCTCCTTTGGGTGGTACTCGACGAAGGAGTCCTGAAGCGCCCGATCGGCAGTCCCGCCGTAATGGCCGCGCAGCTCGAGCATCTCCTCGAAGTCGGGCAGCTGCCTCGGACGACCATCCAGATACTCCCGCACAGCGCCTACTCCACGACCGGCCTCGCCGGTGGGTTCGTTATCGCACAAGCGCAGGGTGTCGCCGATACGGCGTACGTCGAATCAGCCGGGATATTGGGACGGGTAACCGAACGACCAGAAGACCTCCGAACCCTAACATTCAGGTACGAAGGAATACGGTCCGAAGCGCTCCCCCAGCGGGATTCCATGGAGCTGATCAAGGAGACCATGCATCAATGGACGAGCTGACTCTAGAACTGGAAGCGGCCGTTTGGCGTAAGTCCACCTGGTCAGGCCCGGACGGCGGTAACTGCGTTGAGGTCGCGAAGCTGTCCGGTGGACGTCGAGGGGTCCGTGACAGCAAGAACGTCACGGGACCGGCGCTGGTGTTCACCGGCCGGCAGTGGAACGCCTTCGCCAAGAGCATCAAGAACGGCGACCTCGTCTAAGGCGGCCTCAACGAACGTTCACCAGGTCGGCCACCGTACAGCGGCGCCGGCATCGCCGTACCACGTCCCGCCGCGTCGGCGCCGGGTGTATGTACGGCGGTGGCGAAGAAGGGGTAGCCATGGGCTCGACCCAGCCACGCCACCCGTCCGGGTGGCTCGACCCCCCCTGGCACGACCCACCCCCGGCACCACCCGGCACGATTCAGCCACTCGGCACGATCCGGCTGCGCCAGCCGCGCGATCGGCCTGCCGAAGGCGGGGACCGAGAGGAGCACGGTGGCCCGGTGCCCGTCGCGGCGGGCACCGGGTGTGTGGGTCAGATGACGGGGATGTCGCGGCGGCGCAGGGCGGTCAGGCCGGCGGTGGCGATCGCCACGGCGATCACGACGAGCCAGACCAGGGGCGCGGCGGACACCGCGGCCGCCGGGGCCTTAGGGATGTGGGTGAACGGCGAGACGTCCATGAGCCCCTGGCTGAGCTGCAGGGCAGCACCGACCAGGCCGAGGAGCAGGCAGACCGCGAGCGCACCCCACGCGGCGGGGACCAGGCGGGGCAGCAGCCCTGACAGCGCGATCGCGATCGCGGCCAGCACCCACACCGCGGGTAGCTGCACGATGGCGCCGGCCAGCACTCGGGGCAGGTCTCGGCCGACGTCGCCGGTGTTCAGCCCATGGGCGAGCCCGCCGGCCAGCCCGGCGGCGGTCAGGGCGGCGGCCGGACCGAGAACCGCGAAGGTGATGTGGCTGCCCGCCCACCGCAACCGGCCGACCGAGGCGGCCAGCAAGGGTTCGGCGCGCAGGGCGCTCTCCTCGGACCGCAGCCTGAGGGTCGCCTGGATCGCGTACGCCGCGGCGATCAGCCCGAGCAGGCTCATCATCGAGGCGAGGTAGGCGTCGATGAGCGCTCCTGTGCCTCCCATCCGGGCGAGGATGTCCTGCATCACATTGTCTCGTGCCAGGTCGCCGATGTTCTTCGCCAGGCCGCCGAGCACGACACCGAGCACGGCGAACCCGGCGACCCAGCCGGCCAGCAGGTTCCGGTGCAACCGCCAGGCCAGGGCCAGCGGCGTGCGCAGGCCGGGCGCGGCCGTGGCGGGGCCGAGGCGCGCCGGCAGCAGGCCGGCGCCGACGTCTCGCCGCGCCGACAGCGCGACGGCCACCATGCCGAGCACGGCTGTGAGGCAGGCGGCGAGCGACAGCAGCCACCAGTGGTCGCCCCCATAGGCATGGATCCGCACCACCCACGCGATCGGCGACACCCATGACAGGACGCCGTCGCCGCTCCCGCTGAGGTCGCCGGCGATCCTCAGCACGTAGGCCGCGCCGAGGGTGCCGACGGCGATCCCCCGCGCACTGCCGGCTCCGTCGGTGAGCTGCGCGGTCAGCCCTCCGACCGCGGCGAACACCCATCCGGCGGCGGCGCACTCCGCTCCCAGGGCGAACGAACCGGCGGCGGGCAGGCCCTGGCCGATCAAGGCGAGCCCCATGAGGAGCGCAAGAACGACGTTGGCGCCGAACGTCGTGGTCAGCGCCGCGGCGAGGCCCGCGTGCCGGCCCACCACGGTCGAGCCGAGCAGCTCACGGCGTCCGGCCTCCTCCTCGGTGCGGGTGTGCCGGATGACCGCGAGGAGGCTGATCAACCCCACGATTACCGGTATGAAGCCTGACCGCCATGCGACCAGCTCACCGAGACTCGACCCGTACGGACGACCGTAGAGCGCGACGAAACCCGCGTTGCCCGCGCTGGCGTCGGCGTACTGCTGACGCCCCGCGGCCGTCGGATAGATCTCGTTGATGGAGGCCACGTAGCTGAGCGGGATGACGCTGAGAATGGGGATCCACAGCATCAGCAGCCGGTCTCGCCGCAGGATCAGGCGGACCAGCTTGCCGGTGCCGGTCAGGGTCGTCATCGCGGCACCTCGGCGTGATCTTCACCGTTCGCTCGGGTGCGGTCGTAGTGCCGCAGGAACAGCTCCTCCAGGGTGGGCGGCTGGCTGACGAGGCTGCGCACGCCCACGTCGGTGAGATGGCGCAGCGCCGCGTCCAGCGAGCCGGTCTCGACGTCGAAGCGCACCCGGCCGTCCTGCGTCCGCAGGTCGTGCACACCCGGCAGATCCTCCAGACCGCTCGCAGGACCGGCCAGCTCGGCCTGGATGGACGTGCGAGTCAGGTGCCGCAGCTCGGCCAGGGTGCCGGTCTCCACGGTCCGGCCCTCCCGGATGATGGTGACCCGGTCGCACAGCGCCTCGACCTCGGCCAGGATGTGGCTGGACAGCAGCACGGTGCGGCCGTTCCGGCGCTCCTCCGCGATGACCTCGCGGAACACCTCCTCCATCAACGGGTCCAGGCCCGAGGTCGGCTCGTCCAGCACCAGCAGCTCCACATCGGAGGCCAGCGCGGCGACCAGCGCCACCTTCTGCCGGTTGCCCTTGGAGTACGCGCGGCCCTTCTTGCGGGGGTCCAGATCGAACCGCTCCAGCAGGTCGGCGCGGCGCCGCTTGTCCAGCCCACCCCGCAACCGGCCGAGCAGGTCGATCACCTCACCTCCCGACAGGTTCGGCCACAGCGTGACATCGCCGGGCACGTACGCCAGGCGCCGGTGCAGCTCGGTGGCGTCACGCCAGGGGTCGCCGCCGAGCAGCGCGGCCGTACCGGCGTCGGGGCGCAGCAGCCCGAGCAGGACGCGGATGGTGGTGCTCTTCCCGGCTCCGTTGGGGCCGAGGAAGCCGTGTACCTCGCCGGTGCGCACGGTCAGGTCGAGCCCGTCGAGGGCGCGGGTGCGCCCGAACGTCTTGACCAGGCCCTCAGCGCGGATCGCCTCGGTCATAACCGTGCTCCTTCGGACGTGGAGCGTGGCTCCGCGTCATCGCGGGTCGCCTCGGTCATCGCTTGCTCCTTCACCCGCGGAGTCCGGCTCCGCGGCGGTAGGGGGTTGTTGCGCTCGTAGTTCGTCTAGCACCGCCTGCGCTTGGGCGGCCAGCTCTGGGCTGAGCAGGGCGTGCGAGTGGAAGTCCACCATCGCCCTGATCATCCGCAGGCTTCCTTCGGGGGCGAAGACGTCGGCTCCCAGGGCGCGGGAGACGTGGTCGTGCAACACCAGCAGGCCTGCCTGCATCGCGACGAGCACCGCGGCGTAGGCCCGGGGATCGCTGGTGTGGTCAGGGCCGTGGGTGGCCAGCCACTTCTCGCCGAGCTCGACCATGTCGTCGAACGTGGTCGCGGCAGCCGGCGAGCCGTCGACCATCGCACGCGCGAAGTAGCGGTAGCCCAGCAGCACCGTCGGGTGGACGCTCAGGAACATGCCCGTATCGCGCGTGCCGCCCCGGAGCATCCCTTCCTTGATGCGCATCATCCGGTCGAGCATGTGCTCGTCGCAGGCCTCTCGCAGCCCTTCCTTCGACCCGAAGTGGTGGCGGATGAGTCCTCCTGACACGCCCGCCTCCTTGGCGATGTCCCGGATCGTCGTTCCCTCGATGCCCCGCTCGGCGAAGAGGCGCAGCGCCACGTCCCTGATCCGCGCCCGAGCCGTCAGATCCTCGAACGCCGGCTCGCCAATCGGGTGAGTCACTGCTGTCCTCCACTCCTATACGCCAGAATTACCTGCTACACATGATGGCAGGTGAATATACACGCGTATAGCCACCTATCGCAGCGTATAGAGGCAAGAGCGGCGTCCGTCCGGCGTCATCTCACCGTCGAGGGCCCGCGGGGCCGTCCCCACGCGCCGCCGCGCGGGAGCTGGGTATGCCCGTTACCGCGACGGCGCGGTCAGCGCCCTTCCCAAAGGGCGCTCACCGGCATGGCGCGCATGCGATCGCCAAAGGGGAGAGTCTGCGTGCCCGTGTAAAGAACGACTCCGACGATGAAGTCATCACCAAGTCGATCGGCCAGGTGTCGCAGCCCCCTGAAGTCGTCGGATCGCACGGTCGATGACGCTTTGACCTCAATACCAATCACTTGACCTTGGCGGTTCTCCAGGACGGCATCCACCTCGACCTGGTCCTTGGTGCGATAGTGGAACAACTCGGCGCGCTGCTCAGACCAGGTCAGCTGGCGGGCCAGTTCCATGAGGACGAACCCTTCAAGGAGGGGACCGAACAGGCCCTCTGGCCGCACCAGGCTCCTGGAGTCGGCGCCAAGAAGGTTCGCGGCCACCCCCGAATCCACGAACGCGACCTTCGGTGTACTGATCGCACGGCTGCTGATGTTGCGTGACCACGCGGGAATGCGCTTGGTCAGGAACACCTCGTCGAGCAACGCCAGGTAGCGATGGATAGTCGTCGCGGACAGCCCGACGGCGGTGCTCATCGCGTTGGCGACCAGAAGCTGACCCGACCGCGCGGCTAGCAGTCGCACGAGGGCACGCATCTGCGGTACCCGTTCGATCTCCGCCAACTGGCTCACGTCTCGTGCGATGAGGTCGGACACGTACGAGTCGAAGAACCGCTCTCGCCGCCGAGGATTCGATCGAGCGACAGCCTCGGGAAAGCCCCCTCTGACTATCCGCTCCGCGTACTCGTTGCGCGTGACCGCCGAGGTGTGGCGGAGACGCTCACCCTCGGCGAAGAGGGCGTCCACGAAGCCATCGGCTGTGCCGTCGATCTCGCCTTGAGAGAAGGGCCAGAGCTCGATGGTCTCCATCCGGCCGGGCAGTAGATCCGGAAGCGCCCTCAGACCCAGCACTCGCGCTGATCCGGTCAGCAGATAGCGACCAGGCGCCGGGTGGGTGTCCACCTGCTCTTTGATGGCCAGTAACAGATCGGGCACCCGCTGGATCTCGTCGATCACCATGAGTTCCGGGAAGGCGACGAAACCGGCCGGGTCGGTGAGGGCGGCTTGCCGGACCACGGGCGTGTCGAGATTCCGCCACTCGGCCGCACGGTCCTTGGCCAGAAGCCGGACCAATGTGCTCTTGCCACACTGGCGCGCGCCATTGACGAGCACGACACGGGTATCGGCGAGAGCCTCCCCGACAGCCACACTGGCGTGGCGAGGAACAACCTTGCCGAGAGGGGTCTGCGAAGGGACAACCACCAGATCAGCATGGCACAGTGGAACCTCCAACGACATGTTGGCCGCCAGGTTGCTGGCACGTTGGTCGCAATATCACTGGCATGCCGGCCGGAGATTTGCCGGCACGTTGGACGGTACTCAGCCGGCATGTTGGTCGCAGCTGTAGGTTCACCCATGGGCGCGGCGCGCACCGGCGCCCTCAGAGCGAAGTATCGAGCTGACCGGAGTCGCCGCCTGGCTATGCCGGGGTTTCCAGGTCGATGTTGAAGAGGTCGCCGGGCTCATACGAGACCTGAGTGAACCGGATGATCCGGTTCACTCAGGCGGCTCTGACGCGCCCCGATCGCCTGAGGGAAACGGTCAGCGGGTGGCGCGGTTGACGGCCGACAGGATGGCCTTGAGGGAGGCGGTGACGGTGTTGGCGTCGACGCCGATGCCCCACAGCACGCGGTCGCCGACCTGGCACTCGACGTAGGCGGCGGCGCGGGCGTCGCTGCCGGCGCTCATGGCGTGCTCGGTGTAGTCGAGCACCCGTACGTCGACCCCGACGCTGCTGAGCGCGTCGACGAACGCCGAGATGGGCCCGTTGCCCACGCCCTCGACCTCGCGGATCTGGCCGTCGACGCGGATGTCGGCGCTGATGGCGTCCTTCTCGTCCACCTGCGAGACGTTGCGGTGGGCCAGCAGGCCGAAGCTGCCCCAGGGCTTCGCGGGGTTCGGCAGGAACTCGTCGCTGAAGACCTCCCACATCTGGGCGGGGGTGACCTCGCCGCCCTGGGTGTCGGTGTGTGCCTGGATGACGCCGGAGAACTCGATCTGCAGGCGGCGCGGGAGGTCGAAGCCGTGCTCGGCCTTCATGATGTACGCGACGCCGCCCTTGCCGGACTGGCTGTTGACCCGGATGACGGCCTCGTAGGTGCGGCCGACGTCCTTGGGGTCGATCGGCAGGTAGGGCACGGCCCACGCGAAGTCGTCGACCGCCGCCCCGGCCGCCGTCGCGTCGCGGTCGAGGGCCTCCAGGCCCTTCTTGATGGCGTCCTGGTGGGAGCCGGAGAAGGCGGTGTACACCAGCTCGCCGCCGTACGGGTGGCGGGGGTGGACCGGGAGCTGGTTGCAGTACTCCACGACGCGGCGGATCTCGTCGATGTCGCCGAAGTCGATCATCGGGTCGACGCCCTGGGAGAAGAGGTTCATGCCCAGCGTGACCAGGCAGACGTTGCCGGTGCGCTCGCCGTTGCCGAACAGGCAGCCCTCGATGCGGTCGGCCCCGGCCTGGAAGCCCAGCTCGGCGGCGGCGACGGCCGTGCCCCGGTCGTTGTGGGGGTGCAGCGACAGCACGATCGAGTCGCGGTAGGCCAGGTTGCGGTGCATCCACTCGATCTGGTCGGCGTAGACGTTGGGCGTGGCCATCTCGACGGTCGCGGGCAGGTTGATGATGACCTTGCGGTCGGGCGTGGGCTGCCACACGTCGTTGACGGCGTCGCAGACCTCGACGGCGTACTCCAGCTCGGTGCCGGTGAAGGACTCCGGCGAGTACTGGAAGTAGATCTCGGTGTCGCCCATCTGGGCGGCGAGCTTCTTGCACAGCTTCGCGCCCTCGACGGCGATCGCCGTGATGCCGTCCTTGTCCTGGCCGAACACCACACGGCGCTGCAGGGTCGAGGTGGAGTTGTAGAGGTGGACGATGGCCTGCTTGGCGCCCCGCACGGCCTCGAAGGTGCGCTCGATCAGCTCGGCCCTCGCCTGGGTCAGCACCTGGATCACCACGTCGTCGGGGACGCGGCCCTCCTCGATGATCTGCCGAACGAAATCGAAGTCGGTCTGCGAGGCGGCGGGGAAACCGACCTCGATCTCCTTGTAGCCCATGCGTACCAGCAGCTCGAACATCTGGAGCTTGCGGTGGGGGTCCATGGGGTCGATCAGCGCCTGGTTGCCGTCGCGCAGGTCGACCGCGCACCACTGGGGGGCCCGGTCGATGACCTTGTCGGGCCAGGTGCGGTCGGCCAGGCGCACGGGGGCGAACGCCTGGTAGCGCTGGAACGGCATGGGGCTGGGCTGCTGCTGGGGATACATTGCGTGCTCCTGATCGGTTTCTGAACCGGGGCGGCACACGGCAGGACATCACGCCTGAACTGGTCTGACGGATCAGAGAGAGGTCGCCACCGGGATTGACCCACAAGCGGCCGACGCGCATGGCTCGCTCCGCGACGAGGGAGCCGGCCTCTTACAGGCCCTCGCCGCGGCAGCTAAGAAGCAGCCCGCGCAGCATACCCAGACCGTAGCAGACCCCGGGGAGTCGCCGGAACGCGATGCCGGAACCCGGGGGTCGGACCCCTACGAGCACTCGCCCGATGCCGCCGCCTTCCACCCCGTAAGCTCGCATTGGAGATTAGGAGGCACGAAGATGCAGGATGGCGAGATCCTCACCAAGATAAAGGAACTCATCGCGGAGGAGCACCTTCTGCGCGAGCGGGTCGGCACGGGAGACGTCTCCGCCGACGACGAGAAGGCCCGCGTCGGCGAGCTGGAGCAGGCGCTCGACCAGTGCTGGGACCTCCTGCGCCAGCGCAAGGCGCGCCGGGAGTTCGGCGAGGACCCCGACTTCTCCACCCCGCGCCCCGTCGACGAGGTCGAGAACTACGACCAGTAGCCACCAAGCGCGTACGACGGCCAGGTTTTCGCCAAGAAAGCCTGGCCGTTGCTGTCGTGTCTTTGCCGCTCGTTTCGCCAACAGACGCCATTAGCGGGCTGTAATCGGATTACAACCACATGTAGCACGATTGTCAGCCGTGGCGGGGGGTGTGTCGTGCGAGCGCTACGCGACCCTGAGGGGGTGGTCCCGTGACCTCCACCCGAGCGTCCCGAATCGAGGAGCCCCGCAAGCCCGTCCGCAAGGGCCAGCTCATCATCAGATGGGCGACCACCACCGACCACAAGGTCATCGGCAACCTGTACCTCGTCACGTCCTTCCTGTTCTTCTTGCTCGCGGGCGTGCTGGCGATGATCATCCGCGCCGAGCTGGCCCAGCCCGGCCTGCAGTTCGTCACCCAGAAGCGCTACAACGAGCTGTTCACCATGCACGGCGCGCTCATGCTGCTGCTGTTCGCCACCCCGCTGTTCGCCGGCTTCGCGAACGCGATCATGCCGCTGCAGATCGGTTCCCCCGACGTGGCCTTCCCCCGGCTCAACATGCTGAGCTACTGGCTGTTCCTGTTCGGCGGCCTGATCGTCGTCGCCGGATTCTTCACCGCCGACGGCGCGGCGGACTTCGGATGGACCGCCTACGCGCCCCTGTCCACCGACACCTACTCGCCCGGCATCGGCAAGGGACTGTGGATCGTCGGGCTGGTCCTGTCGGGACTCGGGACGATCCTCGGCGCGGTGAACTTCATCACCACGATCATCTGCATGCGCGCGCCGGGCATGACCATGTTCCGGATGCCGATCTTCACGTGGAACATCCTGCTCACCAGCGTGCTGGTGCTGCTGGCCTTCCCGGTGCTGGCCGCCGCGCTGCTGGTGCTGGGGATCGACAGGGAGCTCGGCGCGCACGTCTTCCGCGCCGAGAACGGCGGCGCCCTGCTGTGGCAGCACCTGTTCTGGTTCTTCGGGCATCCGGAGGTGTACATCATCGCGTTGCCGTTCTTCGGCATCATCACCGAGGTGCTCCCGGTCTTCAGCCGCAAGCCGGTCTTCGGCTACATAGGCCTGGTCGGGGCGACGATCGCCATCGCGGGGCTGTCAGCCGTGGTGTGGGCCCACCACATGTTCGTCACCGGTCACGTGCTGCTGCCGTTCTTCTCGTTCATGTCGTTCCTCATCGCCGTGCCGACGGGGGTGAAGTTCTTCAACTGGGTCGGCACGATGTGGCGGGGCCACCTGTCGTTCGAGTCGCCGATGCTGTTCGCCGTCGGCTTCCTGGCCACGTTCCTGCTGGGCGGGCTCACCGGCGTGATCCTCGCCTCACCACCGCTGGACTTCCACGTGAGCGACACCTACTTCGTGGTCGCGCACTTCCACTACGTCGTCTTCGGCACCGTCGTCTTCGCGATGTTCGCCGGGTTCTACTTCTGGTGGCCGAAGATCACCGGCAGGATGCTCAACGACACGCTGGGCAAATGGCACTTCTGGCTGCTGTTCATCGGCTTCCACGCCACCTTCCTGGTGCAGCACTTGCTGGGCACCGAAGGCTTTCCGCGCCGCTACGCCGACTACTCCCCCACGGACGGCTTCACGACCCTCAACCTGGTCTCCTCGATAGGCGCCTTCATCCTCGGCGCCTCGACGCTGCCCTTCCTGTACAACGTCTGGCACACCTGGAGGTACGCCCCGAAGGTGACCGTCGACGACCCGTGGGGGTTCGGCAACTCGCTGGAGTGGGTGACGTCGTGCCCGCCTCCCCGGCACAACTTCCTGTTCCTCCCGCCGATCCGCTCCGAGCGTCCGGCGTTCGACTACCACTACTCCCACCTCGCCATCGAGACCGAGCGGGCGGGCAGGACGCGACCGTGAAACATCAGACGGCCAGGAGGCGGTGGACCTCCTCCTCGTGAAGCTCCTCGGCGCCGCCCGCGCGTACCACGTGGCCCGCGTCGAGGATGATGAACCGGTCGGCGAGCCTGAGCGCGAGATCGAGGTACTGCTCGACGAGGAGCACGGCGAGCCCGGAGGCGTGCAACCGCTCGATGGCCTCCTCGATCTCCAGGATGATCGACGGCTGGATGCCCTCGGTGGGCTCGTCGAGTATCAGCAGCTTGGGCCGGGTGACCAGGGCCCGCGCCATGGCGAGCTGCTGCTGCTGGCCCCCGGACAGGAAGCCCGCCCGCCTCTTCAGCAGCGGCTTGAGCCTGGGGAAGACCGTGAGGGCCTCCTCGATCGCGGAGGGGTCCTTGTGCGGGGAGGCCTCCAGCGTCACCAACAGGTTCCCCATCACGCTGAGCTGCGGGAACGTCTCGTGCCCCTGGGGGACGTAGCCCAGGCCGAGCCGCACCCGCTCGTGGGGCCGCAGCCGCGTGACGTCCTTGCCCTCGAACGTGACGGTGCCCGCGGTGGCGGGCAGCACCCCCATGACGGTGTTGAGCAGCGTGGTCTTGCCCACGCCGTTGCGTCCCATGACGCAGACCAGGCTGCCCGGCCGCACGTCGAACGACACGCCGAACAGCACGCGCGCCCTGCCGTACCCCGACTCGAGTCCCTGTACAGACAGCATCACTTCACCTCCCCGGCTGCCGAAGCGGCGCCCGAACTCGCGGCCGAACTCGCGGCCGAACTCGCGGCCGAAGCGACGGCCGGATCCCCGGTCCCGCCTCTTTCCTCGGCGCGGCCGAGATACACCTCCTGGACGCGGGGATCCGCCCTGACCTGGTCGACGGAGCCCTCCACGAGCAGCTTGCCCTCGTGCAGCACCGTCACCTGGGAGGCGTACCGCCGCAGGAAGTCCATGTCGTGCTCGATCACGATCACCGTGTGGTCCTTGGCGATCTCGGTGAGCAGCTCGCCCGTGCGCGAGCGCTCGTCCCCCGACATCCCCGCGACCGGCTCGTCGAGGAGCAGCAGCCTGGGGCGCTGGGCGATGAGCATCCCGATCTCCAGCCACTGCCGCTGGCCGTGGGACAGCACCCCCGCCGGCTGGTCGGCGAGCGCGTCGAGCCCGGTGGTCGCCATCGCGGCGGCGACGGCCTCGGACACGCCGCGCCGCCGCCGCGCCAGCGACCACAGCGGACGGCGGAACGACGCGGCCAGGTCGAGGTTCTCCACGACGGTGAGCCGGTCGAACACCACCGAGGTCTGGAACGTGCGGCCCACGCCCATGCGGACGATCTCGTGCTCCTTGCGGCCGACGAGATCCCAGCCCTCGAACCGCACCGAGCCCGCCGCGGGCCTGGTCAGGCCGGTGATCACGTCGATCAGCGTGGTCTTGCCCGCGCCGTTCGGGCCGATGAGGAAGCGCAGCTCCCCCTGCTCGACCGTGAAGTCGACCCCGTCGATCGCCCGGAACCCGTCGAAGACCACCGACAGGTCCCGTACCTCCAGCAGGGCGCCGCTCATGCCCGTGCCCTCCTCGACGGCAGCAGGTCGCGCACGGTGGCGGCCAGGCCGAAGATGCCCTTGGGTGCCAGCGTCATGACCAGGATGAACAGCGCTCCTTGCAGGTAGAGCCAGCCGTCGGCGAACTCCTCGCTGAAGGAGGTCTTGGCGTACCCCATGACGACCGCCCCGAGCACGGCGCCCGCGAGCGAGAACCGCCCGCCGACCGCCACCGCGACGACCAGCTCCAGGGAGGGGACGACGCCGAGCAGCGCGGGCGAGATGATGCCGACGACGGGCACGAACAGCGCCCCCGCGAGGCCGGCCATGCCCGCCGAGACGGCGAAGGTGATGGTCTTGACGGTCGCCGGGTTGTACCCGAGGAACCGCACACGGTCCTCGCCGTCCCTGATCGCGACCAGCAGCCTGCCGAACCTGCTCCGGACGAGCTGCCAGGCCACCAGGTACAGCACCCCGAGGACGGCCGCCACGACGACGTACAGCCCGCGCTGCGTGCCGTCGACGGCCAGGTCCTGACCGAAGAGGTCGAAGAAGTTGGTCAGGCCGTTCGTCCCGCCGGTCAGGCCCTGCTGCCCGACCAGGAGGATGACCATCGCGGCGGCGAGGGCCTGCGTGAGGATCGCGAAGTAGGCGCCGCGCACGCGTTGCCGGAACACCAGCGACCCGAGCAGCACCGCGAGCAGCACCGGCCCGATGACGGCGAACGCGATGGCGAAGAACGGGTTCTCGAACGGGATCCACAGCGCGGGCAGCTTCTCGACGCCGCTCCACACCATGAAGTCCGGCAGGTCGCCCCCGGCGTCGTGGAGCTTGAGGTACATGCCCATCGCGTAGCCGCCGAGGCCGAAGAACACGCCCTGGCCGAGAGTGAGCATGCCGCCCTGCCCCCACGCCAGGCCGATGCCGAGAGCCACGATGCCGAAGCAGAGGTACTTGGCCAGGAGCCCGAGGCGGAAGGGCTCAAGCGCCAGCGGGGCCACCACCAGTGCCAGCACCGCTATCAGGACGAACACGGCCGGGCCGCGAAGCCCGCGCCATGAGCCGCCGGGCTCCGGCGGCGCGAGCTGTACGACGTCGCGCACGGTCGTGGTCATGTCAGAGCCCTGGATCTGAGCACGAACAGGCCCTGGGGCCGTACCTGGAGGAACGCGATGATCGCCACGAAGACGATGACCTTGGCCAGGCTGGCGTTGGTCCAGAACTCCGCGTACGAGTTGAGCAGCCCGAGCGCGACCGCCGCGATCACCGCGCCGCGCAGCTGCCCGAGGCCGCCGGCGACCACGACGAGGAACGCGTCCACGATGTAGTAGGTGCCGAGGGCGGGGCCGACGGGGCCGATCAGCGTGAGCGCCACCCCGGCGATGCCGGCGAGGCCGGAGCCGATGAAGAACGTGCGCTGGTCCACCCGTCCGGTGTTGATGCCCATGACGGTGGCGAGCCGGCGGTTCTGCATGACCGCCTGCATGCGGCGTCCCTGCGACGTACGGCTCATGTACCCCCAGATCGCCACGACGCTGCCGACCGCCAGCGCGAAGATGAAGAGCCGGTTGTAGGGCAGGATGCCGAAGCCGCCCTGCAACCAGGTGGGCGCCTGCACCTGCACGTTGGGGGCGCCGAACAGGTCCCTCGCGAGCTGCTGCAGCACCAGGCTGACCCCCCAGGTGAGCAGCAGTGTGTCGAGGGGGCGGCCGTAGAAGTGCCGGATCGCGGTGCGCTCCAGGATCAGGCCCATGAGCCCGGCCACGCCGAACGCCACCGGCAGCGCGACGAGCACCGCCTGGCGTCCCGCCCAGCCCTGGAGCAGGTACGCGGTGTAGGCGCCGGCCATGATGAACTCGCCGTGGGCCATGTTGATCACGCCCATCTGGCCGAACGTGAAGGTCAGTCCGAGCGCGATGAGCAGCAGCACCGCTCCGATCGAGAGCCCGATGGGGAGCTGGTTGACTATGGCCTCCATCGCGGCCTCACCTCCCGTGCCTCTCCCCGTGTCGCCGCGTACCGCAGCGTCTTCGCCTGCCGCATCGTTTCCACCGGCCGCGGGGCGGCCGTGTCGCTGTCGCTGATGGGGCTCTCCTCGTGCTCGTGCCTGTCCTTGCCCCTGGTGCCTCGTACGGTTCCGGAACGCGGGCCGCGCCGCGTCACCGCGCCGCGGTCGTGTCCGCGGTCAGGTCGCGCCCGCGTTCCGGACCCGTCGTGGGTGGCCGGGTGGAGACTCCCCCTCGACCCGGCCACGTTCGTGTGAGCCGTCTCGCCGCTAGGCGAGGCCACCGGCCCAGGAGTAGGTCTTGAGGTAGGGGTCGGGCTTGATCGGCTTGCCGGAGTTCCAGACCTCCTTGATCTGGCCGTCCGGTTCGACGACGCCGATCCTGGCGGTCTTGTACATGTGCTGGTTCTCGCCGTCGATCGTGACCGCGCCCTCGGGACGGTCCAGGGTGATGCCGCCCGCGGCCTTCTTCACCGCTTCGACGTCGGTGGAGCCGGCCTTCTTGGCCGCCTCGGCCCACAGGTAGACGGCGTTGTAGCCGGCCTCCATCGGGTCGGAGGTCACCCGGCCGGGGCCGTACTTGGCCTTGAACGCCTCGACGAACTTCTTGTTCGCCGAATTGTCGGTGGTCTGGTAGTAGTTCCACGCCACCAGGTGCCCGGCGATGTTGTCGACGCCGATGCCCTTGACCTCCTCCTCGGCGACGCTCACCGACATGACGGGCATCCGCTCGGCGGTGACCCCGGCGCTCTTCAGCTGCTTGAAGAAGGCCACGTTGCTGTCGCCGTTGAGCGTGTTGAACACCGCGTCGGGCTTGGCCTGGACCACCTTGTTGACGAGCGTGCTGTATTCGGTGTGGCCGAGCGGGGTGTATTCCTCGCCGAGAACCTGCATTCCGTTCGCCGCCGCGTACGCCTTGATGATTTTGTTGGCCGTACGGGGGAAAACGTAGTCGCTGCCGACCAGGAAGATTTTCTTCTTGCCCTTTTCCTTGAGATAGTCGAGGCCGGGCACGATCTGCTGGTTGGTGGTGGCGCCGGTGTAGAAGATGTACGGCGAGCTCTCCAGGCCCTCGTACTGCACCGGGTACCACAGCAGGGCCTTGCGCTTCTCGAAGACCGGGAGCATGGCCTTGCGGCTCGCCGAGGTCCAGCCGCCGAACACCGTGGCGACCTTGTCCTGCGCGATCAGCTTGGTGGCCTTCTCGGCGAAGGTCGGCCAGTCAGAGGCGCCGTCCTCCACCACGGGCACGAGCTTCTTGCCGAGCACGCCGCCCGCCGCGTTTATCTCCTCGATCGCGAGCAGTTCGGCGTCACGGACGGTGACCTCGCTGATCGCCATCGTGCCGCTCAGGGAGTGCAGGACGCCGACCTTGATGGTGGAGGAATCCCCTCCCGCCGCCGTGCCGCCCGTGGTCGTCGAGGACTGACCGCCACAGGCCGCGAGCCCGGTTGCCAGGACCGCCATCGCGGTCCCGATACGCCAAGCTGAATTCCGCAATTACTCCTCCTTGCCGATACGGCCCCCGCACCGACCCATCTGCCGCCAAGGTGATCGAGTGAGGTTTCCCGCCGACGTCGCGCTTGTTAATTGCCGTTTACCGGCTCATCACCGAAACAACATGACGGGTCCGGCCGGCAGGTCCGTATAAGGCGTCCCAGGGGAACGGCGTTGAACTCTGGCAAGGCCATTCGGCGCCAAGGAGCCTTTGCCGTGAATTCACCCGGCGGGCCGGCGGGCGGGATATCCGGCCCCGCGAACGGCCGACACACGGCGGAAATGCCGATGTCACGTCACGGAAACGGCGGTTGCCTAAGGTCCGGCCATGCGGCTCACCCCACACGAACAGGAACGCCTGCTCATCCACGTCGCGGCGGGCGTGGCCAGAGATCGCCAGGCCAGGGGGCTGCGCCTCAACCATCCGGAGGCGACCGCCATCATCGCGTCGTTCCTCCTGGAGGGCGCCAGGGACGGCCGGACCGTCGCCGACCTGATGGAGGCGGGCCGCAAGGTGCTCCGCCGTGAGGACGTCATGGAGGGGATCCCCGAGATGCTGGAATCGGTGCAGATCGAGGCGACGTTCCCCGACGGCACCAAGCTCGTCACCGTCCACCGGCCGATCCAGTGACCGCCGAGCCGATGGTGCCCGGCGAGATCGTCTTCGGCGACGGTCCCATCCCGCTGAACCCCGGCCGCGAGCGCGTGACCCTCCGCGTGGTCAACACCGCCGACCGGCCCATCCAGGTGGGGTCGCACTACCACTTCGCCGCCGCCAACCCGGGGCTGGCCTTCGACCGGGACGCCGCGTGGGGCAGGCGGCTCGACGTGCCCGCCGGCACCGCCGTCAGGTTCGAGCCCGGCATCGAGCGCGACGTGACGCTGGTGCCCCTCGCCGGGCATCGCGTCGTCCCGGGCCTGCGCCTCGAATGGGCGGGGCCGCTCGACACACGTGCACCTGACGGGGGTTCGCATGACTGAGCCGACGATCGGCCGTTCCCGGTACGCCATGCTGTACGGCCCGACGACCGGCGACCGCGTACGGCTCGCGGACACCGACCTGTTCATCGAGGTCTCCGACGACCTCAGCAGGGGGCCGGGCGCGGGCGACGAGGTGGTGTTCGGCGGCGGCAAGGTGATCCGCGAGTCCATGGGCCAGGCCAGGACCACCCGCGCCGAGGGCGCCCCCGACCTGGTGATCACGGGCGCGGTCATCCTCGACCACTGGGGCGTGGTCAAGGCCGACATCGGGGTCAGGGACGGGCGGATCACCGCCATCGGCAAGGCCGGCAACCCCGACACGATGGACGGCGTCCACCCCGACCTGGTGATCGGCCCGTCCACCGAGATCCTGGCGGGCAACGGCAAGATCCTCACCGCCGGGGCGATCGACTCGCACGTCCACCTGATCTGCCCGCAGATCGTGGACGAGGCGCTCGCGGCGGGCGTGACCACGGTCATCGGCGGCGGCACCGGGCCCGCCGAGGGCACCAAGGCCACCACGGTCACCGGCACCTGGTACCTCGCGCGCATGCTTGAGTCGATGGACGGCATGCCGGTCAACGTCGCGCTGCTGGGCAAGGGCAACACCGTCAGCGCGGAGGGGCTGACCGAGCAGCTCCGCGCCGGGGCCTCGGGATTCAAGCTCCACGAGGACTGGGGCACGACGCCCGCCGCCATCGACGCGTGCCTGCGGGTCGCGGACGCGACGGGCGTGCAGGTGGCCATCCACACCGACACGCTCAACGAGGCGGGGTTCGTCGAGTCGACGCTCCAGGCCATCGGCGACCGGATGATCCACGCCTACCACACCGAGGGGGCGGGGGGCGGGCACGCGCCCGACATCATCCGCGTCGCGGCGTACGCCAACGTGCTGCCGTCCTCGACCAACCCGACGCGCCCGCACACGGTCAACACCCTGGACGAGCACCTCGACATGCTCATGGTCTGCCACCACCTCAACCCGGCGGTGCCCGAGGATCTCGCCTTCGCCGAGTCGCGCATCCGCCCGTCGACGATGGCCGCCGAGGACGTGCTGCACGACATCGGCGCGATCTCGATGATCGGGTCCGACTCCCAGGCGATGGGCCGGGTCGGTGAGACGATCATCAGGACCTGGCAGACCGCCCACGTGATGAAGCGGCGCAGGGGCGCCCTGCCCGGGGACGGCCGGGCCGACAACCTCCGCGCCCAGCGCTATGTCGCGAAGTACACGATCTGCCCGGCCGTCGCGCACGGGCTGGACGAGCACGTCGGCTCGGTGGAGGTCGGCAAGCTGGCCGACCTCGTCCTCTGGGAGCCCGCCTTCTTCGGGGTGAAGCCGCAGCTCGTGGTCAAGGGCGGCGTCATCGCCTACGCGCAGATGGGTGACGCCAACGCCTCCATCCCGACGCCCCAGCCCGTCATGCCCCGCCCGATGTTCGGCGCCGCGCCGGTCACCGCCGCCGCCACGTCGCTCCACTTCGTCGCGCCGCTCGCCATCGAGGACGGCCTCGCCGACCGGCTGCGGGTCCAGCGTCGCCTGGTCCCGGTGGCCGACGTGCGACGGCGCGGTAAGGAGTCCATGCCGCACAACGCCGCGCTCCCGGCCATCGAGGTGGATCCCGACACGTTCGCGGTCCGCGTGGAGGGCGAGCTGATAGAGCCCGCCCCGGCCGAGGAGCTTCCGATGGCCCAGCGCTACTTCCTGTTCTGAGATGGACGCGGCGCTGCTGCTACTCGCCGACTCCCGGCTCCCCGCTGGTGGCCACGGCCATTCGGGAGGAGCCGAGGAGGCGGTGCGGATCGGGGCGATCACCGGCCCGGAGGACCTGGCGCGGTTCCTCCGTGGCCGGCTCGCCACGACCGGCCTGGTCGCCGCGGCCCTCGCCGCGGCGGCCTGCGAGCTGTGCGCCTCGGGCGAGGAGGGCACGCGCGCGTGGCGCGAACTGGACGCCGAGGCCGACGCCCGTACGGCCTCACCGGCGCAGCGCGGCGCGAGCCGCACCCAGGGCAGGCTCCTGCTGAGAACCGGCCGCCGCATCTGGCCGTCCACGGCCCTGGACGCGCCGGCGCGGGCCGTGCCGCAGGGAGCACACCATCCGATCGCCCTCGGCGCGGTGGCGGCCGCGGCGGGATGCGCACCCCACGACGCGGCGCTCGCCACCGCGTACACCTCTGTAACCGGGCCTGCCACCGCGGCGGTCCGTCTGCTCGGGCTCGACCCGGTCGTCGTACACCGCGTGCTCGCCGGCCTCGTGCCCGACTTGGAAGGCGTGGCGCGCACGGCTCGCGCCCGCACCGCGTGGGAGGACCTTCCCGCGCATGCCGCTCCCGCACTCGATCTGCTGGCTGAACAGCACCTACGCACGGAGGTACGGCTCTTTGTCAGCTAACCACGACGACCGTCACGACTCTCCCGACCCGCATGGAAGGGCTCTGCGCCTCGGCGTCGGCGGCCCCGTGGGGAGTGGCAAGACCGCGCTGGTCGCCGCGCTGTGCCGCACGCTCGGCCCGATACTCCGCCTGGGCGTGGTCACCAACGACATCTACACCACCGAGGACGCCGACTTCCTGCGCAGGGCCGGGGTGCTCGACCCCGAGCGCATCGTCGCCGTGCAGACCGGCTGCTGCCCGCACACCGCCATCCGCGACGACATCGCCGCCAACCTCGACGCGGTCGAGACCCTTGAGGAACGCTTCGGCCCGCTCGACCTCGTGATCGTGGAGAGCGGCGGGGACAACCTGACGGCGACCTTCAGCAGGGGGCTCGCCGACCAGCAGATATTCGTGCTGGACGTGTCCGGCGGCGACAAGGTGCCGCGCAAGGGAGGCCCCGGCGTCACCACCGCCGACCTCCTGATCATCAACAAGACCGACCTGGCGAAGCACGTGGGCGCCGACCTGACCGTGATGTCCAGGGACGCCGCGGCCGTGCGCGACGGCAAGCCGGTGCTGTTCACCTCGATCAGGGAGGTGCCGGAGGTGTACGCGGTCGCCGAGTGGGTGCACGGAGTGGTGGGGTCCTGGGCCCACGCGCGGGCGCACCCGCACGGCCCCGCCGTCCCGACGACCAACGCCTGAGCGAGCGGCCGGAAAGAGATGAGCACCACGATCGGCACGGGCACGCCCTCGCGGAACAGGAGGTCGTTCGACGCGCGGGCGGCCGTCGCGACCGAGCGGGCGGGCGGGCGTACCGTGCTGGGCACGCTCAGGTCCGACCCGCCGCTGACCCTGCGCCAGACCGGGCCCGGCACGGTCCATCTGGTGTCGACGGCGGCGGGCCCGCTCGGTGGCGACCGCCTGGAGCTCCACGTCGACGTGGCCCCGGGCACCTCCCTGGAGATCGCCTCCGTGGCGAGCACGCTCGTGCTGCCCGGGCCGGGTGAGTCGGTGTCGATCGTCGAGGCGCGGGTGGGAGCGGGCGCCACACTGCGGTACGTGCCCGAGCCGACCGTGCTGGCGGCCGGCTGCGCGCACCGGATGATCGTGCGGCTGACGCTGGAGGAGGGCGCCTCCGTGCACTGGCGGGAGGAGATCGTCTTCGGCCGCTTCGGCGAGCGGCCCGGCACCTGCCACTCGCGCTTCGACGCGACGGTGGACGGGGTGCCCCTGCTGCGGCAGGAGTTCGTCGTGGGCGACCCCGCGGTGGACGGCAGCCCGGCGGTGTACGGCGACGCGCGATGCGTCGGCAGCGTCCTGATCGTCGACGCGAGGACGGCCAGACCCGCCGCGGATGGCGGCGCCTCCGGGGAGAAGCCCTCCCTGGCGGAACCGGTGCTGGCGGAGGGTTGCGCCGTGCTGCCCCTGGCGGGCCCGGGCACGCTGGTGTCGGCCCTCGCCCCCGACGCCGCCGCCCTGCGCGAGCGCCTGACCTGGGGCGAGAGGCAGCTCCACCCGGCGTGACGCCCGCCCTGGGCCGATCAGTCGTAGAAGCCGAGGCGGCGGAGCTGCTTGGGGTCGCGCTGCCAGTCCTTGGCGACCTTGATGCGCAGGTCGAGGTAGATGTGGGTGCCCAGGAGCGCCTCGATCTGCTTGCGGGCGCGGCTGCCGACGTCCTTGAGCCGCGCGCCCTTCGGCCCGATCACGATGGCCTTCTGCGAGGGGCGCTCGACGAACATGTGGGCGTACACGTCGAGAAGGTCGTCACGGCCCTCGCGGGGGGTCATCTCCTCGACCACCACGGCGATGGAGTGCGGGAGCTCGTCCCGCACCCCTTCGAGGGCCGCCTCGCGGATCAGCTCGGCGACGAGCACCTGCTCGGGCTCGTCGGTGAGCTCTCCCCCGGCGTACAGCGGAGGGGACTCGGGCAGCCGCTCGACCAGTTGGTCGGCGAGGACGTCGAGCTGCTCCCCCGACTCCGCCGAAACCGGGATGATCTCGGCGAACTCCGCGAGCTGCGACACGGCCAGAAGCTGGGCGGCGATCTGCTCGCGGGTGGCGAGGTCGCACTTGGTGACCACGGCGACCACCGGGGTCTTCTTGACGGCCGCGAGCTTCTCGGCGATGAAGCGGTCGCCCTTGCCGATCGGCTCGTTGGCGGGGACGCAGAAGCCGATCACGTCGACCTCGGTCAAAGTGGACAGCACCAGGCTGTCGAGGCGCTCGCCCAGCAGGGTGCGCGGCCGGTGCAGGCCGGGCGTGTCGACGATGACGAGCTGGGCGGCCGGCCTGTTGACGATGCCGCGGATGGCACGGCGGGTCGTCTGAGGCTTGGAGGAGGTGATCGCCACCTTGGCGCCGACCAGCGCATTCATCAGCGTCGACTTGCCGACGTTGGGCCTGCCGACGAAGCAGGCGAATCCGGCACGGAACTCAGCAGCTGAGGAACTCACGCCACCCATTGTCGCCGATCAGATGTACCGCCCCTTCACGGTGCCGTCCGGAGCAGCCAGAAAGACGACGGCGTCACCGAGATCACGGACCACCGCGAGGTCCTGCTCGGAGGGCTCCCCACCGTCGCTGACGAGCGCGGCGGCCTCCAGCGAGACGGCCCCGCTGGACACGGCCATCGCGACCGCCACCTGCACGGCGGACAGCTTGAGCGAGGGCAGGTCGACGTTCGTCGCGGTGTAGGTGCGCCCGGTCTCGTCACGCACCGCGCCGCCCTCGGCGGTGCCGTTACGGGCGCGGGCGGCACGGGCCAGGGTGATGATCTTGCTGTCCTCGGGGTCGAGGGTGGTCTCAGTCACGGGGCCCAGATTACTGGGCGGCCTCGCGGACCTTGGTGGCGAGGACGGTGGCCAGCCGCTCGGTCCGTCCGGGGTCGAGCTTGGCCAGTCCGGTGTGCACGAGCGAGATCAGCATGTTGCCCGAGCGCACCACGACCAGGTGCATCTCGTACGGATAGCCGCCGACCCTGCCCTTGAACCGCCGCGCCTCGACCCCGTCCCCGATGTCGCCCACGGGCAGCGCGGACCCCACCAGCCGGTCGCCCCCGCCCGCGGTCTTCACGGCGGCGACCGGGCAGTCGCGCATCAGGTCCGCGACCGTACGCATGGCCTGCCGTGCCTCGGCCGGGGCGTAGGCGGCGAGGACGACCCCGGCCGTCTCGCCCAGGCGGTTGCCCCGGAAGCTCGTGGACTCCGCCTTCGCGGACGCCAGGTCGGGCGCCTTGCCCTCGGCGAGCTCGAAGAGCCTGCCGCACTCCTGCTTGGCCGGGACGAACGGCGGCTGCCACGCGGCCTCGGCGCGGTCGGCGAAGTCCACCGACGGGTCCTCGACCTCCGCCAGCGCCTTGCGCGCCCGCGACAGCTCCTGCTTTCCCGCGGACCCGCCGAAGACGCCTTCGCCCAGGCCACAGGCCGCCGTCACCCCGGTGACCAGCGCGAAGGCAAGGACTACACCGGTGATGCGCATCGTGCTCCCCCGAAATCCCGCCCGGCGGGAATCCCCGGCCCCCGCCTGCGGGATTTCTTCCCGATCGGCAAAAGGCGCAATCTCAGCGCGAAGTGACACATCGAAAAGAACCGTAAAGCGGAATTGGCTAGGCTTCTGCGTCGTGCCCGCCCGGCGACTCGTACGCCCCGCGGTCACCTTGCGAGAGACGGAGTTGACGCATGGCCGGTCGGGGGATCCGGGGCATCCGGGGAATGGTGGCCGGCGTGCTGGCGCTGGGGCTCGCGGCGGGGCCCGGCACGGCCGCCGCGGCGGCCGTGCGCGCTCCCGAGCCCTGCGCGCCGCAGCGCGGCGGCAGCCAGGTCGGGGAGTCGTGGGGGCAGCGGAGGCTCGCCTTCACCCGGGTGTGGCCCCTCACGCGGGGCGAGGGCGTGACCGTGGCGCTGATCGACAGCGGGGTGGACACCCGCCATCCGCAGGTGCGGGTGGCGAAGTCGGTCGACCTGACCGGCACCGGGCCCCTTGACTGCGTGGGGCACGGGACGGCGGTCGCGGGGATCATCGCGGGCGCCGACATGAAGGAGATTCCCTTCGCCGGCGTAGCCCCTGAAGCCCGGCTTATCTCTATAAAGCAGACGAATAGCGAGAAAGGCGATGTGGCGCTGCTCGCCCAGGGCATCCGGCAGGCGACCGACCTCGGGGCCAAGGTGGTCAACATCTCCATCCAGACGAGCGACCAGCCCGACCTGAAGAGCGCCGTCGACTACGCGCTGGCCGGCGACGTCGTGATCGTGGCCGCCGCCGGCAACCTGCGGAAGGAGGACGGCACCCCCGCGCCCGCGTACCCCGCGGCCTATCCGGGCGTGCTGTCCGTCGGATCGGCCGGGGCCGACGGCAAGCGCACCGACTTCTCCAACGCCACCACGCCCGTCTCGGTCCTGGCCCCGGGCGCGGGCATCACCAGCACGTGGCCGGGCGCCGCGTACCGCCAGGACCTGGAGGGCACGAGCTACGCCGCGCCGTACGTCGCCGGGGTCGCGGCCCTCGTGCGCTCGCGTCACCCCGAGCTCGACAACGTGCGGGTACGGCGGCGCATCGAGCTCACCGCCGACGGCGCCTCCGGCGCGGGCACGGGGGCCGGCATCGTGAACCCCCTCCTCGCCGTGTCCGAGATCCTGCCGTCCGAGGTCGTCGCCATCGCGCCCCGCCCGCCCGACCCGCTGCCCCCCGGCGTCATCGGCAAGGCCCCGCCCCCTGACCAGGAGGCGATCGATGTGTCGGTGGGTGTCGCGGTGGTGGCCGTCTGCGTCGCGGCGCTGGTGACGGCGGTGAGCCTGGTCGTCCCCCTGGGCCGCAGGCGCGGGTGGAAACCGGGCCGTACGGCCGTGCCCGGCGAGTGAGGCAGTAAGCCGTACCCGTTTCCGTGCACCGAAGATCAACAAATCCGTAACATGTGATGCAGACGTGACAAAATACAGTAATTGGGGCCTAGTTATGTGATCTCATGACTCGCGACACTTGAGCCACAGGGGAAGGCGATAGGGGACATGCAGTCATTGCTGCCGGAAGACCCCAAGCAGGTGGGGGATTACACCCTTCTTGGGCGCTTAGGTCAGGGACCGCGAGGAATTGTCTACCTTGGCCGGCTCTCCGGAGAAGCCCGAGGCGAGGGTCAGGGGGACCCCGCCGAGGCACCCGAGACGGCGAAGATCACCGGCGGCGCCGGGAACGGGGAGCCCGAGGCCGCCGCCGATCCCGATGAGGCGTCACCCGCCGCGCAGACCGCCCCGGAGGCTGCCGCGGAGGCCCAGGGCGAACCCGAGCCCGCCGCCTCCCCCGAGCCCGCCTCCGCACTCCAGGCCGCCTCTGTACCCCAGCCCGCCTCCGCGCCCCAGGCCGCCGAGCCTGATCGTCTGTTCGTCGTCAAGCTGCTGCCCCCGTGGCCGGAGGCGGACCCCGCCGCCCGCGCACGCGTCATCGACGACCTCTCCGCGGCTCAGCGGGTCTCCAGCGCGTACACGGCCAGGACCGTCGACGCCGGATGGACCGGCGACCGCGCCTACATCGTGCGCGAGCACATTGAGGGCCGTTCCCTGCGCGAGACGGTCCAGGCCGGCGGGCCTCTGACCGGCGACGCCCTGGAGCGCGTCGCCATCGGCACGCTCACCGCGCTCACCGCCATCCACCTGGCCGGGATCGCGCACCGCGCGCTCACCCCCGAGAACGTCCTGCTCGGCCCCGACGGGCCGCGCGTCGCCGACTTCGGCCTCGGCGAGACCAGCTACCTCTCCCCCGAGCAGGTGCGCGGGGAGCCCTCCGGCCCGGCCGCCGACGTCTTCGCCTGGGCGACCACGATCGCGTACGCCGCGACCGGCAGCGAGCTGTTCGGCGGCAGCGCCGAGGCGATCGCCACGGCCCGTCCCGACCTCGGCGCCCTGCCCCTCCCGCTGCGGGACGTCGTCGCCTCGTGCCTGGCCAAGGCCGTCGTCGAGCGGCCCACCGCCCAGGGCGCGATGCTCTGGCTGCTCGGCGAGGAGAAGTCCGCCCGGCCCGGGCCCGTCCTGCCCCCCGTACCGGTGGGCGACCCGGACCGGCAGACCTGGGTGGACGTGAACGGGCTGGACGGCCAGGCCCCGCCCCCCGCGCTCGTCCCGAACCAGCCGGAGGGCGAGAGGGCCGCGCAGGTGTGGGCGGTTCCCCCGCAGCCGCAGGAGTCCCCGAAGCTGTGGGGCGCGCCCGAGCTGCCGTCGGCGGAGGCCGAGCCCAAGGCCCAGCCCGTCTCCGCCGGTCCTGCCGCCGCGCCCGGCGTCCCGCCTCGCAAGAAGACCGGCGCCCACTTCCCCATCGGCCTCGCCGCGGGCGTGGGCGTGGTGATCGGCCTGTCCGGTCTCGGGCTGTGGGGCGCGGGGCACTACGCGGACACCCAGCAGATCGGGCGCGTGGCGGCCGAGGGCCAGGTGACCAGCATCCCGGCGCCGTCCGGAGGCGTCGGCAGCGTCGGGGTCCCCGGCGGTACGACGGCGCCCAGGCCGCAGGTCACCGTGCCGTGGGCGCTGTCCCCCGGGCCGCAGGAGACCGGCGTGTACCCGTTGCAGCTCACGACCCCTTCGGTGTCCACGGGGGTGCCCAGCCTCACACCCGGGCCGATGTTCACCCCTCCGCCGATCCCCTCCTCTGTGCCCGCGCCGACGGCCACGGCCACCCGGTCGTCCTCGGCCACCCCCGCGCCCACGGTCACCGTCACGCAGACGCCGACGGTCACGCCGTCCTCCGAGCCGACGCCCTCGGGCCCCGACACTCCCACTCCCGACCCGTCGGACACCGCGAGTCCCACGCCGGAGACGACGCCGTCGGAGTCCTCGCCGGCCCCCGCCCCGAGCGCCACCCGCACGGCGGCCCCGACCAGGTCCGCGACGCCGCCCCCGGTACCCAGGCCGACGGCCACGAAGACGGCCGCTCCCGGGCCCACGGCGACGAAGACCGCAGCTCCCAAGCCGACCGTGACCAAGACGGTCGTCCCGACCGCGGTGGCGCCCAAGCCGACGGCGTCCGCGCCCAAGCCGAGCACCGCGCCGCCCAAGCCGCCGGCCCCGGCCTCCAACCCGTACACGCCGCAGAAGGTCTGCAACTCGGCGGGCAAGGGCACGGGCTTCTATGTCCAGCGGTCGAGCGCGTTCAGCGGCGGGGTGACCTACCAGCTCTACAACGCCTCCACGGGATCCAACTGCGTGGTGACGCTGAAGACGACCTCCATCGGAAAGGCCAGCCCCGTCTCGGCGACCCTGGAGGTGCAGGGCGCGGGCCCGATGAGCGACGGCGGGTCCTTCCAGTACTACGCGGGCCCGGTGATCGCCGAGGCCAAGGGCAAGTGCGTGAGGTTCAGCGGCAGCGCCGGAGGGGGCTCCACCAGCGTGCCGTTCGCCAACTGCGGATAGCCGGACTCTCCACCTAGCAGAAGGACGACGACCGAGATGACGACGAGTGGCGAGCCGTTCCCCTCGACCGGTGACCGTGAGGTCGACGCGGTGCTGGAGGCGCTCGCCACGCAGTCGGCGCGGTTCCAGGAGGCCGGGCAGCGGCTCTCCGAGACGCGGGGCCGGGGCGAGGCCGAGGAGGGGCGGGTGGTCGTCGAGGTGCTGCCCAGCGGCTCCCTCGCGGCCCTGCGCATCGATCCGCGCGCGATGCGGCTCGGCTCCGAGGCCCTCGCCGAGGCGATCCTGCGGGCGGCCAGGGAGGCCGAGGGCGACGCCGCGGAGCGGGCCGAGTCGCTGATGCGGCCGTTCCTCGACGAGGCCGAGCCCTTCGGCCGCGAACTCCTCGAAACGCTGCCCGGCGGCCTCCAGCCGGACCACTCCCGCCCCGCCGAACGGCACGAGCGTCCCGGCCGCTGACGACCTGAAGTGATCGTCGTGCGGGAATGGGAGCCGGCGAGCCCGTTCGAGGAGGGCCTCCGGTCGGCGTTCGAGGCGGGTGACCTCGTCCGCTGCCTGGTCATGCTGCGCCACGCGGAGTTCGCGCTCCCGATCAGCCCGGCCGCCGCCGCCGGTCGCGAGCCGGTCGCCTGGCCGACGCTGGCCGAGGACGGGCGCACCTGGATCGCGGCCTACACCTCGGAGCAGGCGATGCGCGCCGCGGTCGGAGACGCCACCGGTCACTACCGGGTGGTCTCGCTGGTCGAGCTGGCCGCCGGGTGGCCCGACACGCGATGGGGGCTGGCCGTCAACCCCGGCCTGCCGGTGGGCTTCTCCCTGGAGTCCGGCACCGTGGCGAGGCTCGCGGTGCCGTCCCTGGTCGAGGACCGGATCGCCGAGCCCGCCTCGGGCACACCGGTCGTGCAGAAGTTGCTGAGGCCGGTCGATCTGCACACCTACCTCGCGGAGGGAGAGTCCCGGGTCTCCGGCTACTGCCACCACGCCCTGGACGTCGCGCACATCGCGACCCCCTCGGTGCTGGCCGGCGCGCTCGGGCGGCAGGCGGAGGAGGGCGTGGTCACCGACGAAGGATCGGTGAACATCCTGCGGTGGCGCACGGCCGGCCTGAACCTCTACCGCACCCCGTACGGCGGCGTGGACGAGGAGACCATGGCGGCGGTGGCCGGGTGGGTGATCGAGGAGCCCCCGTTCGTCGGCATGGGCCTGGTTCCGGACGTCGACCGTGTGATCCGCGAGTACAAGATCGACGGGGTGGGACTGCCGCACGGGGCCGAGATCGTGGAGCTGACCGTCTCAGGGGTGGAGCACCGCCGCGCCATCTACGACGGCGACCTCGAACGCTGGATGCTGGTGGCCGTCCTGCCGCCCGGCCGGCCCGCCGTGGCGGAGCAGGGATGAGGTGGTGCTCGTACCGCGCCCGCTGGCGGGGTGCGGAGTACGAGGCGAGCCCCGAGCCCCGGTCCGACCGGGTGTGGATGCGGCTGCGCGGCTCCGGGCCCGCCGAGGGCTTCGAGGAGCTCGCGCCCGGCCGCTTCGTGCGGCCGGTTCCCGCCGATGAGTGCGAGGCCGTCTTCTTCGTGACGACCGTGGGCGACTGGCGCGGCGCCCCGTGCCTGGTGCGTGACGAGCGCGACGGCGAGCTGCTGGTCGAGTACACCGGAGGCCGGATGCCAGTGGCACGTGAGCTGGGCTTCGAGCGGGTGGAGCGCGGCGTCCACCGGGCCTGGGTCCCCCGCGACGAGGTGACGGGGCTCCACGAGCAGGCCGTACCGCTGCACCTCTAGCGCGGCCGCCGCTTCTCTCGCGCGTTCGGCTTCTCGTACGGCCGGCCTTCCCCGCCGTACGTGCGAATCCGCTGGCACAGCCAATTATCCCCCCGAATACCGCCGATCCGGACAAATCTCCTGATGTGGTGGCTTCGGGTCACAATGCTTGCCGAACGGCGTTCGAAAATGTCAGAATTACCGGCCAGCGGACTGTTTCCCTTCAGTTAGGCCGGGGTTACGGAGCCGTTAAGCATCCCGATCCATGTGGACAGGTGCTCGGGGAGGTGGCATGGAGCCGTTCGGCGGGACGGACGCGGCGGCCCTTCAGGCCTATGCCGACGAGCTGCGGGCCAACTTCCACCGGTTGCAGGAAGAAGCGCCGGCGATGCACGAGAGAGCGCGGGCGATCCAGGTGACCGAGACGTCGCGCGACGGTCTGATCTCGGCGACCGTGGGCCCGCGCGGCGACCTCGTCAGGCTCGACATCGACCCCCGCGTCTACCGGCGGCCGGACTCCCGTGAGCTGGCCGACTCCATCACCGAGACCGTCCAGAGGGCGGCGGACAAGGCGCGGGACAAGGTCGTCGAGCTGTTCGAGCCGCTGATCCCCCGCGAGCAGATGAAGGCGCACCTCGACGGAGACCTCCAGCGCGTGCTCGACCAGATGGCCTCCCAGATGCTCGGAGAGAGGTGATTCCACATGCCTGACTACGTCGACATCCACAAGAGCCCCGCGCACCTCGGCATATCCCGGCTGGGCACCACGACATCGGACCTCACCACGCTGTGGAGGGAGCGCTCGGCGCGGCTCCAGCAGCTCGTAGCGGCGTCGCCCTGGGGACGCGACTCCGCGGGCAGCGCCTTCGAGGCCGCGTACAAACAGACGGGCGGCACCGACGACATGGTCAGGAAAGGCGACGGCGTCATCGACGACCTCGGCGGCCTGTCCGGGAAGGTGCGCACGGCCGTCACGAGGTCCGACCACACCGACCACGACGGGGCCGCGACGATCAAGAGCATCTGACCGGGTTCCGCGAACCCGTTGAGGATGAGGCCGGCCGGGGGCGCCGGCCGCGAGGGCGCCGGCCACCCGGCGCCCGCCCAGCAGACGACGAGATCGGGGTGACGTGGCTCAGAGCACTAGCGTCAACGTCAATCCGAACACCCCCTCGGGGCAGTCGTCCATCGTCGGGGGCGGCAGCTCCACCACCGACGTCGAGCCCGCGTGGGGCGAGTCCCTGCCCGGCTGGGCCGACACGCTCATCTCCCTGCTGGCCTCCGGGCAGAACTGGCCGGAGGCCAGTGAGATCCGCATGTGGGCGATCGCCAAGGAACACGAGGAACTGGGCGTCGCCCTCTGCGGTTCCACCGAGCCGATCGTCGGGGCGATCAAGACGGTTCTGGACGGATGGGACGTGCCCGCCACGCCCCTGTTCCTGCGTGACGCCGAGCGGCTCCTCTCCCAGGACTCCGGGCTCAACGCGCTCGGGGTCGACAACCTCTACAAGGCCCTGCAGGCGGACAACTTCGCGCGGGAGACGCAGTACTCCAAGATCTCGATCAACGTGGCCTTCTGGATCGCGATCATCGCGGCGTTCATCGCCTTGCTCACCGCGTTCTTCACCGCCGGGGCGACCACTCCGATGGTCGGCCCCATCGCCGCGTCGGCGCGCGCGGCCATGGCCCGGATCCTCCAGAGGCTCACCATGGTGGCCGGGCGCGAGTTCGGCGCCGGCATGGCCACCAGGCTGGCCGCCGTGAACGGCCTCACCCCGGCCGGCGGCGCGAGCCTCGTCCGTACGATCCTCGGCAGCCACCTCGGCAGGGAGCTCCCCGAGGAGATCGGCGAAGAGGTCACCATCGACTACTTGTCCCAGCGCAAGCAGCAGGACCTGGGATCGCGCACGAGCTGGGACTGGAAGAAGACCCAGGCCTCGGCGATCGGCGCGGGGACCGGCGCGGTGGTCGGCACGAAGCTCGCGGGCCCGCTGTCCAGGTTCAGCGACAGGGTGCCGCTTCTCAGGGCCCTGAACAACGCGGGCGGGACGGCCCCCGGCTTCGCCAACGCCTTCGCCCGCTTCCCCGGCAGGGCGGTGCAGACCGGTCTCAACAACATGGCCGCCTCACCGGCGGGCAGCATCGTGGCCAACGGCGTGGTCAACGGCCAGTGGGACCTCATCCCGACCGGGGAGTCCCTCGTGGGCGCCTTGGCGGGCGGCGCGGGCCGCACCAACACGATCAGCCCCTTCAACCCGGCCGTCGCCCAGGCCGCGTTCCGCCCCTTGGCGAGCCTACAGGCCGCCGACGTGGCCAGCGGGCTCACCGACCTGTCCCGGCTCGCCAACTCCGGGTACGCGCCACCCGCCGCGCCTCCGGACGGCGGCGCGTCGTCCTCCGGCGACGGCTCCTCCCCTGGGCCATCCGGCCCGGCGGGCGCGCCCGCCACCGCCACGCAAGGCGCCGCCCCCCAGGTGACCGTCCCGCACGGGACCGGCTCGCAGGTGAACGCGACGCACGGCGCGGCCCCCCAGCCGGCCGTCCCGCACGCGACGGGCGCCCCGGCGGGCACGCAGGCTCTGTCGGGGAGCACGGCGAACGGGCAGAGCACAGCGAACACCGGGCCCCACACCCCGCCGGCCCCCGCCTCGAACACCACGGCCCCATCGGGCTCCACCTCGAACACCAGCGCCACGCCAGCCACCCCCCAGAACACCACCGCGGCTCCGCCCACCACGCCGGGCCCCGCCACCGCGCAGAGCGCCGTCCCGCACGGCGCGGCCGACGTGACCTCCCCGAACGGGGCGAACGCGCAGACCGCGCAGGCGGCTCCCCCTGCCAACGCGGCGTCCGCACCCCAGTCGGCGACCACGGCCGAGACGCAGGCCACTCCCCCGACCCAGACCCAGACCGCACCGCAGACCCAGGCACAGGCCACACCCCAAGGCGAGACAGCGTCCCAGGCACAGAACGCGTCCCAGAGCCAGCCCGCCACCCAGACCCAGACCACGCCGCAGGCGCAGACCGCCGCCCAGACCCAGACCGCGCCACAGACCCAGACCGCGCCACAGACCCAGACCGCGCCACAGACCCAGACCGCGCCACAGACCCAGACCGCACCGCAGACCCAGACCGCCACACAGGGCCAGACCACCGTGCAGGTGCAGAGCGCGCCGCAGGTGGCGGCGCAGGCACAGGCCGCGGCGCCGGGAGTGACCGTGACGCAGGCCGCGGCCCAGGTGGGCGGGCCCGCGACCATCTCCATAGGCGCGGCGCTCAACGGCACCCCGGACGCCCACACCACCGCCGCCCCCGCACCCGCGTCCGCGAGCCACCCGGCCCCGGCCCGTCCCGCGGGGCACGGCACCGGCCCGGGCCGTTCCGCACGGAACACCTCCGGCCCCGGCCGCTCAGGCCCGCACGGCGCCGACGGCGGGTCGCGACGGCCCAACGTCGGAAGGCGGACGGTACGGGCCGGCACGGTCACGGCCGAGGAGATCGAGGGCACCGGCTTCCGGCCGGACGCCCGCCCGCGGGGCACGCGGCTGACCCTCGCCGAGGTCCCCCCCGCCCTCGCCGACCTGCAGGCCTCGGACTTCCGGCACGGCATAGGCGTGCGCGGCGTGGGTGTGCTGCCCGACGGCTCGGCCTACTGGGTGATGACCGACGACGGGAACGTCCACCACTTCGACGTCTCGGTCGGCAAAGTGTCCAGGAGACTTCGCCCGGGGAGGCTGTGGGGTCGCCGGTTGCTGGCCCGGACCAGGGTGCAGGCCGGAACGGTCGACCGGCCGCACCAGGTGCGGCTGGCACCCGGAATCCATCCGAACCAGGTCGCGCGGGTGCTGCTCCATGAGACCACCGACGCGCTGCAACGGAGGGCGGCGGTCGACGCCCGCGCGCCGCAGGGTGTCATCCGCGGCCGCCTCGCGGCGGTCAACCCGTTCCACGGCCATGTCGAGGGCAACGACGAGTGCGTGTCGGCCCGGAGGAACGAGATCGCCTACCTCGTCCGCAAGTGGGAGCAGGCCCGCACACCCGACGAGCGGCGGGAGCTACGGCAGGAGGCCGAGGCGGCGGCGCGCGACATCGAGAGGCGCGGTCACGTGCCCCCGGTGCTCCCGTGGAGCGCGGGCCCGCCCGCGTCCCCGGATCTCGTACGGGTGCGGGCGCTGGGCCGGTCCATGGCGGACGCGGCGACGGCACTCGGCGAACGCGTCGCGGCCAAGCGGGAGAGCGCGGAGGCGGCCAGGGAGAAGGGCCGCGAGGCCGGCGAGAAGCGGGACAAGGCGACCAGGGACCGGGACCAGGCCTCGGGGGAACGCCGGCGCAGGGCCGTCGCGGAGGCCGGCGTCGCCAGGGACCAGGAGCGCCGGCAGACGCGGATGGCCGAGGCGTACGAGAGGGCGCGAGGCCGCGCACGGGACGCCCGCGCCGCGTACGAGACCCTGGCGGACGCCATGGCACGGCTGGAGGCGGCGCGGGACCCGAACCTGCTCGCGCCCCTGGCCGACGACGTGGCCCAGGCCAGGCTCGCGGCGGAGTCGGCCGACGGCGCCTACCGCAAGGCGCTGGAAGAGGCCCTGCCGCCGCGTGCCGCCCTGACCTCCGCCGCGCCGGACGGCGACCTGCCCAACATGGCCGCCCTGACCGACAGGGTCAACGCCATGCTGGTGGCCAGGGGCATCGACGACACGTTCACCCGCGCCCGGCTGGAGAACATCCTGGTCGCCGACTTCGACCAGGTGCTGTCGGAGGAAGGCCTGACGGTGCGGGTGGGCGACACCCATCCGGGGGAGCTGCGCGTCAGGCTGCGCGTGGGCGCGCTGCTCGAAGTGCTCGACCCCGATCACCGGCCGTCGGAGTTCATCCGCGGCCGGCTCGCCCAGGGCGGCCCGTCGATGGGAACCTCCTCCGCCCACAGGTTCGGCCAGTCGTACGGGCCCAACGTGATGCGCCTGATCAAGCCGTTCCTCATGGGCCTGCCGGAGAACAACCTGACCATGCCGTTGAGGTGGTGGGGCGAGCACGGCGTCCTGCAGGTCAACTTCTCCAACGGCCGGCACGAGACGACGAGCGGCGGTTCGGAGAAGTACGCGGTCGGCGACGCCAGCGGCGTCACCGACAACCGTGGCGAGTCGCTCGTCTACACCGTGGAGGACGCCGAGTACGAGGTCGAGGTCCGCACCGCGAGCGACGGTGACGGCAAGGCGAGGAGGCCGCAGGCGGAGCGGGTCGCCGCCACCGAAGACGGGACGGGGCCTCGGCTGGTGCTGTCGCACTCGTTCTCCCAGGCCGCCCCGGACTCGACCATCCGGCTGCCGGACGGGCTCACCCGGCGGGAGGGGTTCCCGAGGCACGTGGTCCTCAGCGCGACCGGCCTGGGACCCCTGGTCGCCGAGACCGCCGCCGCCCTGGGGTCCCAGGCCAGGGTGGGCAGCGTGGCGCGCGACGACATCCGCCAGATGCTGACCCAGGTCGTGACGAGCCGGCTCGGCGAGGCCATCAACAACCCGGCGGGGCTGCCCCCGAGGGTCATCACCGACGGCACGCGCCCGGTGGCGGAGATGGAGGTGGTCGCGAGGCTCCGGACGGTGCCCGACGCGTCCGGCGTGCGCCGTCCGGCCGTGACTCCGGTCGGAGTCGCCAGCGCCGAGGACTTCCAGGAGGCGTTGCGCGTCGAGCACTCCAGCGTGTCGGTCACGCAGTCGTCTGGACGCTCGAACAGCCTCGGCGGCGCCGTCGGCGTCTCGGCCCTGGACGAAGAGAACATGCCGCTGTTGGACGACGACATGGTCCCCAAGGCGACGGTCGGCAGCGGGCGGGGGTCGTCGAGATCGGAGTCCTCCTCGGCCACCGTGGGAACGTACAAGGTCAGCGTGCAGCGGGCGATGTACGGGGAGGGGTACCTGGCGGAGATCGAGCTGGAGATCAGGCTGCGCCCCATCAGCAGGGCCGGTCAGCTGGGCGCGCCGATCGTGATCTCGGGCGACGCCACCGCTCTGCTCAGGACTCCGGTGTGGCACGCGTACCGCTCGGGGTGGCCGGTCGACGCGGCGGCGGTCTCGCATGACGAGTCCGGCGTGCCGCTCACGCACCCCGACGGCTCGATGGCGGTGCGGGACGAGATCGTCCCCGAGGCGCCGCCCAACCGGCTGGCCGAGCCGCCGGTGTGGAGCGGCGACGGTCCAGGCAAGATACGGGGAGTCGGCCCGGGCCTGGTGCAGGACATGACCGGGCTGCCCGAGGTCCTGAGGCTCACGGAGAACGCACTGCGCGCGCTGGACGACGACTACCTGCCCCCGCTGAACGCCGCCGGGAAGCCCGACCCGTCACTGACGCGGGATCCCCTGACGCGCGCCTCCCAGGAGGCCAACCTGAGGAAGCTCACCGACGCGATCGCCGCCGTGCGCCAGGAGGCCGGCATCAACCAGGCCACCCAGGGAGGCACCCTGGTGCACCTGGAGCTCTCGGGGCTCAACCGGCAGACCAGGCACCTCCCCCTGCTGATACCGCTCAACGAGATCGGCTCCGGCTACCGGGGCCTGGCCCCGCTGGAGGGGATGGCGAACCTCGACATCGCGTCCGACACCACCGGCAGGGCGAGCGGGGAGGGCAGGAGCACGCCGCTGGAGGCCAAGGCGGGCATGCGCATGGAGGCCCACGACCAGGACGCCATGTTCACCGGCGCCGAGGGCAGGGGGAGCCGGGGAACCAGCCACGGAGCCGAGGGCTCCGTCGGCAACACCACCAACGACGTGAAGCTCGTGGAGGCGAAGTCGGCGCTGGCCCCCTTCACCAAGCGGTACGAGGTGAGCGTCTTGGTGATCAACGAGGACGGCTCACTGCGGCCGCTGATCGCACCCCAGGAAGTCCGCGCGGACGTCTACTGGCCCTCCGACATGCTGCCTCCCGTCAATGCCGCCGTCGCCCCCCTCACCCATTCGGTCAGCCAGGACGGCACCCTGGAGGAGATGCGCCGGGGAGGCCTCCTCGCCCTGGACATCGGCCCCATGCTGGCGGAGGTCGTGCCGAGGCTCCCGAAGTCGATGCGACCCGGCACCGCCGCGTTCGTCGAGGTGATGAACCTCCTCAATTCGGAGCACCTGCTGGCCCACTCCGAGATGTTCGTCACCGGCCACGGCATCTCCATCCCCGTGCACCCGCAGGGCCCGGGAGGCCTGCACGCCACGGTGACGGTCCGCGCGGTCGTGACCGGCCCCTCCACGCCCGTCGGCAGCCCCGATCTGGTGAGCCTCGACATCCTCTTCGGGATGGGCAGCGACGGTGTGACCCGCAGCAGCGGAAGCAACGTGGCGACCGGCGGCTCCGCCGGGGCCGGTGTGCACCAGCAGGGCGCGCCGAACGCCTCCGGCGGCGTCGACACCTCCGCGTCCGGGAACTCCGGGGCGTCCGCGACGGACCTGTCGATCTACGGTGACGAGCGTCTGCACGTCAAGCAGGGTGTCGAGCGGCTGCACACGGCGCCCGTCCGCTTCGAGATCACCGTGGAGGGGCGCGGCACCGACGCCCCGGTGAAGATCGACGTCGACGGCACGGCCCTGTACCGGCAGTCAGAACGCCGCGCGCTGATGCTGTACGCCAACGGCGAGCAGCCTCTGTCACTGGACGAGGCCGCCGACGCGATGGAGCGGTTCATCAACGGCGAGCTCAAGCTCGATCGCCGGGTCGCCGTCCCCTTCGTCCGCCGCTACCTGGACGACCTGAAGGAAGCCCGCAAGAACGGCGACCCGATCCCCCGGCTCGCCAACGGGCAACGGCGGCTCGACATGCTGCGACAGCTGGCGCCCCTGATCGGTGACCCGAACCTCCCCGACCGAGCGGGCCCGAGGCCGGACAAGCAGCTGACCAGGACGCTCAGCCAGGCGAAGGACCTCGCGAACCTGGAGCCGGAGGTCTCGCTGCCCGAGCACCTCCACCGGGGGGTGGGCCAGACCAAGTTCGGCCGGGTGCTGCTCACCCGGAACGGCAAGGTGGTCGAGCTGCTCAACGAGATACGCCAGGCGCTCCAAGACCACTCACCGGGGGTCCTGAACACCGATCCGGCGCTGGGCCCCGGCCTGTCGGCCGTCCTCGCGGCGGACAAGTGGCTGGGGAACATCGACGAGATCCTCAGGCCGGGCGGGTTCGAGCTCTCCTTCCCCGTGCGAGTGGGGCCGCACCTCACCCAGCGGCTCACCGTGCGACTGAGAGCGGAGTACGAGGGCGAACCGCGGTGGCTCGGCTTCCTGCCTGACGACGGCCTGATCCGCCAGGCGTACGGGTACGACCAGCACGAGCGATCGGCCTCCGCCGGCGTCACGGCCGGCGGCAAGGTGAGCACCAGCGGCAACTCCGAGGACATCTCCGGGGACGGAGGCGTCGGCACGGACCGCAACCACGGCCGCTCGGTGTCCCGCGGCGACCAGCAGAACGAGCTCGACCGCATGGCCACATACGCGGGAATGCACGTGATCGGCACGAAGCTCCGGCTCACCGCCGAGCTGGAATGGTCGGACGCCTTCGGGGGACCGGTCGAAGGCGGGGTCAACCGCGTGGTCAACGCCGCGCCCGCCCTCACGTCCGCCGTGCCCCCCGGGCCCCGCACGCCCATCGTGTTCACCGTGGACGCCGAACGGCTCGTGCCCAACGGGCTGGTCGGTCCGGCGGGGGTCCCCGCCGTGGGGCAGGTGGCACCGGATCCACGGGCGCTCACCCTGCCGCCCCGGTTCCAGGTGGAAGGGCTGGACATCGGCGAGCTGGAACAGACCCTCAGCGACTGCTTCACGGACGAGGGCCTGCTCACCAGGTCGGACATGGAGAAGCTCGCGCCCAGGCTGAAGCAGGAACTGTCGCACAAGAAGCTGAGCGCGAGATTCGCCCACATCGCGCGGTTCGGCGGGGAGGCGACCGTCCGCCTGCCGAGGCCCGGCCACCCGAGGCAGGAGGTGCGGGTCACCCTCGCGGCCAGGGTGACCGAGCCGCGCGTCATCGTCAGCGGACGCCAGGACGTGGAGCACGGCCAGGCCACGCGGCACCAGGAGATGCGCAACCTCAACCGGAGCACGAGCCATCTGCTGCCGCTGGGCTGGGACGCGGGACCGGACTTCTCCTACGAGG
Organism: Sphaerisporangium viridialbum; assembly: GCF_049674955.1. GTDB lineage: Bacteria > Actinomycetota > Actinomycetes > Streptosporangiales > Streptosporangiaceae > Sphaerisporangium > Sphaerisporangium viridialbum. The sequence goes on from NZ_CP187232.1 coordinate 7,590,865, forward strand.
GAGAGGGAGCGGTGAACACCGACTACGCCTACGGGGAGCACGCCTCGGCGAGCGCGGCGATGAGCGACGGCGTCCGCAAGGAGGAGACCGCCTCCTACATGGGCGAGGGCGGCACGGTGGCGACGCGGGTGGACTGGGACGCCACCGTCGAACTGGTGACCTACGACCGCCACGGGAACGAACAGGTCGTCAAGACCTTCACCCGCACCGCGACGGGCTCGGCGGACCTCAGCATGTCGCAGCGCCATCTGTCCGAGATGCTGGCCCGGCCGGACGACCCGGCCCCGCCCACCTCGCCGGAGCGGCCGAAGGGCTGGCCGAGGCGTGTCGCGCTGCCCGATCTGCTCGCCGCCGCGCAACGGGACCCCGCCTTCGACCCGGCCGACCCCTACCCGGCGATGGCCTCGGTCCTGCGCGGAGGAACCTCCGGCGACCGGCGGCAACCGGTCCTGCTCACCTCGGCGGCCACCGCGACGTCCCCCGTCTCGGCGCTGACGGACGCGCGGTTGCTGGCGCGGCAACTCGGCTCCGACGTCCACCTGTACCTGCGGGACGGCGGCACCACCCACCACTACCAGGCCGCTCCGGACGGCGCTCTCCACAGCACGGACGACAGTGACTTCGCCTCGGCGTTCGCCTCGCTGCCCACCCGGCTGCTCCCGCTCGTGGAAGGGCTCCAGGTGGACCTGCGCGAGGTCTTCCGGGGGATGCCGCGGGGCGCCGACTTCGCCGAGGCGGTACGCGAGCGGCTGGTGGCGCTCGGCGGGCAGGTCACCGATCCGGCCGCACCATGGCCGACGAGCCAGGAAATCGGCACGCACGGGCAGCCCCCCGCGGTCGGCACCACCTACCAGGGGGGCGGCGGCGCCACGGGCCTCGGCGGCTCGCCCGCCACCGGCCAGGGCGGCGGGGGCGCCACCGGCCTGGGCGGAGCGGGCGGGCCGTAAGGTCGCCTCATCGAGTCGAACGGAGGAACGCGATGCCATTCTCGGTGGCGAGGACCCGGGACGAGGCGCATCTGTACCTCGACCTGAACCCGTGCGAGGAGTGCGGCTCGGCCGACACGACCTGGGAGAACGGCGTGGTGGACGTCGACGGCGAGCCGTCGGCCTGCTACGCCGGGGAGTGCGAGGGCTGCGGCGCGGAACGCGAGTTCCTCTTCGGACTGCCCGCCCGCGAGACCGCGCCGTCGGGGTTCCCGACGTTCGGCGGGCCTGAGCCGTCCGAGCTGCTGGACGCCGGCGAGTGGCTCTGGGTGGCCGACCTGACCGCGGGCGACGTGCCCGCCGGCGACGCGGACGCGGCACGGCGGGCACTGTCGATCGCGACGGCGGCGGTCGAGGAGGTCGTGAAGTTCATTCCGCCCGGGGAGCGGGAGGTTCCCGGAGACGCCTTCTGGTCCGATCGCGGACAGCAGGTGCGCGCGGCCGAGCCCGGCAGGTTCCAGCTGGAACGGCTGCTGATCGTGCGCGACACCTACCGCAGGCTCTCCGCCGAGCTCTAGCCCGCGGCATCGCCGCCTGCCGGTCCGCCGTCGCGCGGGAGCGGCGCGCGCCACATCGGATACATGACCGGACCGCCGGGCAGCCGCAGCAGCTCCGGCATGTCCACGTAGCCGTGCCGGAGGTAGAGCCGGCGGCTCGCCGCACTGCTGGCCTCCAGGTAGGCCGGCGTCCCTTGGGCGTCGAGCCGCCGGTGGTGCTCCTCCAGCAGCAGGCTGCCGAGGCCGCGGCCGGTCCGCCCGCGCACCAGGGCGATGAACGCCAGGTAGTGGTGCGGCTCGTGCGGATGAAGCTTGTCCATCCGCTCGCCGAGGATGCCGAAGCGTTCGGCGTGTTCCCCGGCGAAGGAGGCGATCGCCTCCTCCTGGCCTGGGATCTCGGGGAACGGCGCGGTGAACCAGACCGCGACCCCGGCGAGCTCGCCCGACTCGTGGATCCCGTAGATGACGCCGTGGTCGAGCGCGTGCGCGGCGTGCATGGTGAAGAACCGCCGCTGGATCGGCAGCCGTTCCGCCACCGGCGGGATGAGCCAGCTGGTGATCGCGTCGGGGCTGAACGTGTCGGCGATGAGCTCCCCGGCCGCCGCCGCGTCCGTCATCCGGCTGATCTCGGCCGTCACTTGGAGCCTCCGGTGACGGCCTGCGCGCCGAAGCCGATGTTGGCGTACACCTCCGGCCTGGTCGCCTTCAGCACACGAGCCCACACGACGCCGAAGACGATCGCGACGACGAAGATGCCCGGCAGGATCCAGCGGATGACCGAGTCGGGCGCGACGCCGAGGACGGTGTCGAAGTTGAACAGCGTCAGCCCGATGATCACACACAGCGCCACGGCCGCCAGGGCCGGGGCGACGCGCGTCCGCCACGCCGTCTCCCGCGAGGGGTTCCGTGCGAAGAACGCGATCACCGCGATCGAGGTGACGGTGAGCAGGGTCAGCAGCCCGAGGCCGCCGAACGCGCCGAAAGTGAAGAACAGCTTCGTGACAGGATCGAGGCCGAAGATCGCATAGATGATGATCACGATCAGCCCGAGCACCGTCTGCAGCACCGATCCGGCCACCGGAGCGCCGGTGCGGGCCGAGGTGCGCCCGAACACCGAGGGGAGCACGTTCTCGCGGCCCAGGGCGAAGATGTAGCGGGCCGTGGTGTTGTGGAAGGCGATCATGCAGGCGATGCTGCTGGTCACGAACAGCACCGAACCGACCGTCGCGACGGTGGAGCCGAGGTGGGTCCCCGCCTGGTTGAAGATCAGCGTCGGCCCCTGCTCGGTCGCGGCCTTGACGATCCCGCCCGCCCCGGTCGGCACCGTCTGGGCCCAGGCGGAGATCGCGTACAGAATCGCGATGATGGCGATGCCCACGTAGGTGGCGATGGGCACGGTCCTGTCGCGGTCCTTGGACTCCTCGGCGAAGACGACCGACGACTCGATGCCGGCGAACCCCGCGACGACGGTGGCGAGCGCTGCGCCCACCCCCGGCACGAACAGCGAGCCCGGGCTGAAGCCCTCGAAGCCGATGCCGCCCGGGGCGGCGTTGACCAGGTCACCGATGTCGAACACCAGGACGACGGCGATCTCGCTGACCAGCAGGACGGACAGGATCCTGCCGTTGACGTCCACCCGCAGCAGGCCGAGCAGGCCGGTCAGCGCCCATGCCACCAGCGCGATCACCCACCACGCGGGCGAGGCGCCGAACCAGTCGGTGAGCAGCGGTTCGGCCGCCGACCCGATGATGCCGTAGAGGCCGAGCTGGAGCGCGTTGTAGGCCAGCAGCGCCACCCACGCGGTCGCCACCCCCTGCGTCCGGCCGAGCCCCTGGGCGGCATAGGCGTAGAACGCGCCCGCGTTCACGACGTGCCTGGCCATCGTCACGTACCCGACGGCGAAGAGCGCGAAGATCGCGCCCAGCATCAGGAACGCGAACGGCACACCGATGACGCCCGTCACCGCGTACGCCGTCGGGACCGAACCAGCGACGACCATCAGCGGCGCCGCCGCGGAGACGACGAAGAACACCACCGATGGGACGCCGAGCCGATCCTTGGCCAGTGCGGCGGAAACGGCGCTCGGCCGTTGCTCTGTGAGGGACATCCGGCACTCCGTGAGATGGGGGGGCTGGTCACGTTGTCGTGCATGACAAAGGACAGGTCATCGGCCGGCGGCGGGCTCGAAAGATCACCTTCAGCCACGAACGGCGATGATATAGGCGAATTGTTGAATTTGTCATCGATGACATTGTCATCGCCAGGGAACAACGCGTCTGAGGTCCCCCAATGCAGATATCTACCGCATCGCTCCCCTGCGATTTACGGCATTACATCCTATTTTGGACAAACTAAAAACAGGATTTATGTCAACTCGGGCGCGAAGGAGGGTGGGTCCACGCCATTCCAATGGCCCGCAGAGGTTTCCTCCTGCGTCCGCGTGACGGGCGCTCAGATGGTGAGCGTCACCGGAGTCGCACTCTGGACTTCCGGCGACCCAGCCATGGGGCGCGGAGGCGGCGAGACGTTCCGATATGGTCGAGGGCGTCCGCGCCCGGTCGAACGAGGGAGTCACCGCCCATGCTCCGCGCGAGAACGCTGGTGGAGGCCTTTCTCTACATCGACCTGACCGTGGCGGCCGGCGACGAGGAACCTCCTGCGGACTTCTCGGCCAGGCGGTGGACCACGCTGACCGAGGGCCCGGAGGCGTGGACGCTGCGGTTCGACGGCCCGGACACCGGGCGGCGCCACCTCATCGAGATCCTCGTGCCCTACCAGACCGAGTCCGAGGCACGGCGCGACCACCTGCGCTTCGGGCCGGGCGTCTCCGAGCTGATCGACGCGGGCCAGTGGCTGTCGATCAGCCTGGTGTACGCGCAGCGGGCCCTGAGCGCGGACCTCTCGTACGCCGCAGCTCCCGGCGACGAAGAGGGCTTCGCGGACGTCGTCCTCAACTGGGAGTTCGCCAGGGACGCCGCCGCGGAGGCGGCGAAGTTCCTCCCCCAGGGAGTCGGCGCGGTGCCGCCCGAGGCGTTCTGGACGGAGTCGGGCGCGGCGCGGCGCGCGGAGGACCCCGAGCGGTTCACCCGGTCGCGGCTGGAGGACGACATCGCCTTCTACCAGGAGAACATCGACCACTTCACCGGCATGTTCGGCGACCGCTGAGGGCGGGCGCACCCGGCGCGGAACCCGGCCGATATCGTCGAAGGCGCCCGGGCACGGCCGGCGAAGGGAGTGGACGCCATGTCATCGCTTCTCGCCAGGACGCTCGTGGAGGCCTACCTGTTCGTCGACCTCACGGCGATGGCCTCCGAGCAGGACGACGCGCACGAGCCGGCCCGCGACTACGAGGCCCACACCAAGCTCTCCGAGGGGTCGGGCGCCTGGCGGCTGCGCTTCGACGGGCACGGCCTCGGCCTAGCGCTCGCCTTCGAGGTTCTCGTGCCCTACGAGAGCGAGTTCCAGGCCAGGCGTGAGCACCTGCGGTTCGGGGACGGGCCCTCTCGGCTGATCGACGCCGGGCAGTGGCGGGTGGTCAGCGCGGGGTACGCCGCGCGGGCCATGGCGGACGATCTCCGCTACCGCGAGGGGTCAGAGGACTCGGCGTTGCTGGAGAGCGTGGTGCTCGGGTGGGAGTCCGCGCGGGACGCCGTCGCCGAGGTGGCCAAGTTCCTCCCCGAGGGCTCGGGCGAGGTGCCCGCCACCGCGTTCTGGTCCGACATGGGAGAGGCCGCGCTGCGTGACGAGCCTGAGCTGTTCACGCGGGAGGCGGTGGAGGGCGACGTCGCCTTCTTCCAGCGGAGGCTCGACGACCTCGCCGGCCCGCACCCCGAGGAGCACGCCGAGGGCTAGGAGGGCTTGATGGCCCGCACCCCGTGGACGAACGGCTTGGCGAGGTAGATCTTCCAGTCGAAGTCCGGGTCCGTCGGGTTCTGCTCGATGCTGTCGACGGCGCTGTAGGCGGACGAGCCCGCCATGCGGCCGAGGAAGTCCACCCAGCGGCTGTTCTCCGGCAGGAACTTCGGCATCTTGACCAGGTCCCCGACCGCGTTGAAGGCCATGTTCGCCCCGAAGCCCTGCGCGAACTGGACGGCGTTCAGCTCGGCCGAGAGCACGTCCCTGCCCTTGAGGTCCTTGCGCACGCCGGACAGGGCGAAGATGCCGGCCTGCAATGCCTGCTGGATCCCCGCGTAGGTGATGCTGTCGAGGGTGTAGTAGAAGGCGTTGTAGACGATCTTCTCCACGCTGAGCCGGAAGATCTTGAGCTGCGACTGGGCGAGCTTCTTGAAGAAGGTCTTCATGATCCGGTCTTCCACCATCTTGCCGACCCCCGCGGTGGTCCAGCCGTACATGGAGGTGAACAGCATGTTCGCCCAGAGCTGGACCGCCATCACGACCAGCACGTGGCGGATCGTCTCAACCGCGTCGGCGTACGACCGGCACCCGGCGGCGACCTTCCGGCAGTAGACCGCCACCTCCGGGGGGTAGTCGGCGAAGCCCTTCTGGGCCCTCGGGGCCGAGGCGGTGGCCCCGCCGGCCGTCCCCCGCCACAGCCGCTGGAAGGCGTCGATGCCCTCCCCGGAGTTGTCGCGCACCACCTGGGCCGCCGCGTCGTCCGCGGTGTCCAGGCCCTCCTCGATCTTCGTGGCCAGCCCTTCAAGGATGCCGGCGGCCTCCCGCAGGCCGCCCGGGTCTCCCTCGGGCCACTGGACCTCCAGCATCGCCGTGACGAACGCCGCGTGGGTCACGACCCCCGCGGTCAGGGTCGTGGCGCCGGGATGGGCGCGGGCGACGCTCCTCAGGGCGCCGAAGGGAGCGGGGCTCACGCGAACTCGGCCTTCGTGGTCGGGACGGAGAGCTCACCGGCGTACACCGTCTTCATCAGCCCCTCGATGGTGGCGAAGTCGGCCACCTGGATGTTCGCCCCTGAGACGTCGACGTCGTCCCCGAGGCGCGTGAAGCCCTCCACGATGTTCCCGACGTGCCGCCTGATCTCCGACGTGGCCGCCTCGTACCCCTTGTGGCCCGCGGTGCCCTCGTAGAACTTGTGGCCGTCCTCGTCGCCGCCCCAGAAGGCGCCCAGCGCGTCGAGGGCCGCCGTGGCAGCGGCGAGCGCGTCCCCCACGATGTCGCGGGCGGCGTGGAAGTCGCCCTTGCGCCTCTTCAGGCCGACCGCGCTCACGTCCGTCACTGAACGGCCGCCACCGGCCCGGCTCATGGAAAGGTCGTCTGGACTCATCAGCGAGGCTCTCCTCTTGCCGCAACCCTGACTGACAGCTCGAATGCTAGAAAGGCCGGGTTACCACGGATTTAAGGTGGAGTTTCGTCGCCGTACACGAGGGGCCGCCCGCACCGGAGCGACCGCCGTCAGTACCCCACGTAGCCGGAGCCGTTCTTCGAGCCCACGACGCCGGGCACGTTGGAGACGGACCCATAGCGCTCGATCGCGTAGCGCACGCCGGCGATGATGTTGTCCACCGGGTCGTAGATGCTCTTGTGCCCGGGGAGCGACCAGCGGTCGAACGTCGGGTCGATGGTCTGCATGAGCCCCTTGGACGGTGTCCCCGCCGCCGCGTTGGAGTCCCAGTTGTTGATCGCGTTGGGGTTGCCGGCCGACTCGTGCTGAATGATCATCCAGATGTCGTTGACGTTCATCTTCTCGACGGGGTAGCCGTGAGCCCTGAGGATCTCGATCGCCTGCTGGATCCAGTCGGCGACCTGCCCCTTCGGCGCGGGACCGCCGCCGGGCGGCGGGGGGCCGCTCGGCCCGTACCCCCCGAACCCTCCCCCGCCGCCGGGCGAGCCGCCGCCGGACGACCCACCGCCGGAGGTGCCGAAGAGGTCGGGGTCGATCTCGCTCTTGGGCACCGGCACCCAGTGGGTGGTGTGGCCGGGCCCGGGGACGAACGTCTGGTCGCCCGCGGCCGGGATGTCGGCGAACGTCGGCGAGATGGCGCCGAGCTCCTTGTCGATGTCGCCCTGTGCCGTCGAGAGCACCGTCTCGGCCGTCTCCACGTGCGCCCGCGCGAGGGAGACGGCATGGGCGACCTCTTGGGAGATGCCGGGTTCGAGCTCGTCCTCGGTGGCGTGGGGGTTGACCCTGCGGTACTCCGCGACCCAGGCGAGCACGTCGTCGCAGACCCCGCCGAGGTTCCGCTTCGCCGCCTCCACCGCGCCGGCGGCCGTGTCGAGGATGTTCGCGCAGTTGGCGAGCGCGTCGTGCAGGGCGTCGCCCGCGCGGCCGTACCGCCTCATGTACGCCACGAAGGCGTCGGCGGAGTCGCCCTTCCAGGCGGCGTCCACCAGGGTGACGGAGTTCCCGAGCACGCCCAGCTTCTCGACCGTGCTCGACGCGGCCCCGCGCCAGCGGGTGGCGACGGCCCTGATCGCGGCCGGATCACCCCTGGCCTTGTCCACCAGCGACACCAGCGCCTGACCCCCCGGCAGCGCCGCCACGGCCCCCGTGTCGGTCATATGGCGGGCAGCCCCTGCTCGGTGCCGTGCTCGGCGTTACGCACGTTGTCCTCGATGGTGTCCAGGGCGCGCTCCACGCCGTCGAGACGGCTCTTCACCATGCCCAGCTCGGCGTCCACGTGCCCCTCGACCCGGCCGATCGCGGCGGCCAGCGCCCCGGCGCCGGTCAGCGTGCCGAAGATGGACGGCCCGGCGGCGTCCTTGGCTGGGAACCCGTCGCCGACGGCGGCGAGCTTGCCCCCTTGGACGTTCACCGCGACGCGGAGCTTCGCGAGCGCGTCGCGGTTCAGATCGATGCCCACCGGGACCGGCTCCCTCCGCCGTCACCGCGAAACCCCCTGCCCGGGCGCCATGGCCCGCGACCGGCTTCTCGCGAAGCCGCGGGCCAGGCATACCGGACAGCGATCATATCGAGCGAGTGGCGATCGTCACAGGGCTCCGCGCGCTCAGCTCTCCGGGGCCGGTGGCGCGGACGGGGGCAGGAACGCCGTCTGGATGAGGCGGGAGCCGTACCTGCGGTCGACGTAGTACGCGCGGCCGGGCGGCAGCGCGTGCGGCCGTACGCCGAACAGCACGCCCTCGTCGCGGTCGCCCGACATGATGACGGCGGGGCTCGCCATGTCCTTGAGCCTCTGCATGACGGGGTCGAACATCGCCCGTCCCGCCCCGCCCATCGCGCGGGACAGCACGAGGTGGAGCCCGATGTCGCGCGCCTGCGGCAGCAGGTCGAGCAGCGGCCCCAGCGGGTTGCTGCCGGTGGCCACCAGGTCGTAGTCGTCCACGACGAAGTAGAGGTCGGCGCCCTTCCACCAGTTGCGCGAGCGGAGCTGGTCGGGGGTGAGGTCGGCCGGCGGCAGCCGCTTGACCAGCGCCTCCCTGGCCTCCGCGACCATCTCCCCCGCCGCCGTGCTGGAGGCCGCATAGCCGATGCGGTGCTCGGTGTACGCGGCGTCCAGCAGGGAGCGGCGGTAGTCGATGACGATGAGCCGCGCGTCGGCCGGGGCGTGCCGCGCGACGATGCCCTCGGCGACCAGCCGCAGCAGGTTGGACTTCCCGCTCTCGGTGTCGCCGATCACCGTGAGGTGCGGGTCGACGTCGAACTCCGCCGAGACCGGGGACAGCGTGGCCTCGTCGATGCCGATGGGGATGCGCGGCCCGGTCTGGTCGGGGCCGGGCAGCGCGTCCACCTGCAGGACGGCCGGCAGCAGCCGCACGCGCGGGGCGGGGCTGCCCTTCCACGCCTCCCTGACGCCGTCGACGAGCGCACGCACGCCCACCGTGAGATCGTCGGCCTGGCGGACCCCGTCGACGCGGGGCAACGCGCTCAGGAAGTGGAGCCCGTCGCGGGTCAGGCCCCGGCCGGGAACTCCCTCGGGCACGGCCATGGCGGTCTTGCGGTTGACCTCCGACTCGTAGGCGTCGCCGAGGCGCAGCTCCAGCCGCGAGCCGAACAGGTCGCGGATGCCGGGCCTGAACTCCGACCACTTGTTGGTCGCGGCGACGACGTGGATGCCGTACCCGAGGCCGCGGGCGGCGAGGTCGGTGATGGTCGGCTCCAGCGTGTCGAAGTCCTGCCGCACCGTGAGCCAGCCGTCCACGACCAGGAAGACGTCGCCGAACTCGTTGCCGGTGATCGCGCCCTCGGCGACCTGGCGCCGGTAGGTCGCGAACGAGTCGATGCCCCGCTCGGCGAACTCCCGCTCCCGCTGCTGGAGCAGGCCGGTCACCTCGGCGACGGTACGGCGCACGCGGTCGCCGTCGAGCCGGTTCGCCACGCCACCGACGTGGGGCAGCCCCTCCAGGGACGACAGCGTGCCGCCGCCGAAGTCCAGGCAGTAGAACTGCACCTCGCGGGGGGTGTGGGTGAGCGAGAGCCCGGCGATCAGCGTGCGCAGGATCGTGCTCTTCCCGCTCTGCGGCGAGCCGACGACGGCGAGGTGGCCCGCCGCGCCCGACAGGTCGACGCCGAGCGGGTCGCGCCGCTGCTCGAACGGCCGGTCGACGATGCCGAGCACGGCGCGCAGCTTGCCGCGCCCGGCCCAGCCCGCGGTGGTCAGGCCGTGCTCCGGCGTGATGCTCAGCGGCGGGAGCAGGTGGCTCAGGGTCAGCGGCTCGGCCAGCGGCGGCAGCCAGATGCGGTGCGCCGGCGGGCCGTACCCCTCGAACTGGCGGACCATGATGTCGAGCAGGCTGTCCCTGCCCGCCGCCGCGGCCGCGGGCTCAGGCTCGGGGTCGGGCTCCCGCGCGGGGACGGGCGGCGGGATGTAGGCCGGGCCGTACACCACGACCTGGTGCTGGTCGGCCGAGGCGCGGCGCTCCTGGCGCGCCTCCGGCGCGAACGGGCCCGACACGTAGGCGGCCTTGAACCTCGTCATCCCGCTGGTGTCGAACTTCAGGTAACCGTTGCCCGGCGCGGAGGGCAGCTCGTAGGCGTCGGCGACGCCCAGCACGACCCTGCTCTCCATGGCCGAGAAGGTGCGCAGGCCGATGCGGTACGACAGGTGGGTGTCCAGGCCGCGCAGCCTGCCCTCCTCCAGCCGCTGGGACGCCAGCAGCAGGTGCACGCCAAGCGAGCGGCCGAGCCGGCCGATCATGACGAACAGGTCGATGAACTCCGGCTTGGCCGAGAGCAGCTCGCTGAACTCGTCGAGCACCACGAACAGCGTGGGCATCGGCCGCAGGTCGGCGCCCTGCTCCCTCGCCCGCTCGTAGTCGCGCAGGGAGGCGTAGTTGCCCGCCGAGCGCAGCAGCTCCTGACGGCGCACCATCTCGCCGTGCAGGGCGTCGTACATGCGGTCGACCAGCGGGAGCTCGTCCTCCAGGTTGGTGATGACGGCCGAGACGTGCGGCAGCGACTCCATGCCGAGGAACGTCGCGCCACCCTTGAAGTCGACGAGCACGAAGTTGAGGATCTCCGAGGAGTGGGTGGCGGCGAGCCCGAGCACCAGGGTGCGCACCAGCTCGCTCTTGCCGGAGCCGGTGGCGCCGATGATGAGGCCGTGCGGCCCCATGCCGCCCTGGGCGGACTCCTTGATGTCCAGCTCGACCATGCGGCCGTCGGCGCCGAGCCCGATCGGCACCCGCAGCCGGTTGCGCGGCGCGCGGGGCCGCCACAGCGCGGGGATCTCCAGATGGCGCGGGTCCGCCACGCCGAGCAGGTCGCTGAGCGTCATGTTGGTGGCCAGCACGTCCTGTCCGTCGCCGCTCTTGGCGGTGGAGGCGCGCAGCGGCGCGAGCTGGCGTGCCAGGCCGTCGGCCTGGAGGAAGGACAGCCGGTCGGGCCGGCCGAGCCCGGTGACGAGCTCCTTGCCCGCGTGGTCGAGCTGGACGCGGTTGAACCGGTCGGGCAGGACCTCCAGCCGAAGCGTGATGCCCTCCTCGGTGAGGGCCGTCGAGCCACTGAGGTCGATGACGGTGACGCCCTGGATGGCGTCCGCGCCGAGCTGGGAGTCCTGCGGGACGTACCCGCCGTCGACGATCACCACGTGGTACGGCAGGGCCTCCACCGAGGCGCCGGGCCTGAACCTGCCGCGGTCCTTGAGCTCGCCGCCGAGCAGCCTGTCGAGGTCGCTCAGGTCGTCTGCCATGAGCCGCACGGGGCCTGCCGCGTCGGTCTCCTCCGGGTGCAGGGCGTGCGGCAGCCACTTGACCCACTCCCACTGGGCCATCCAGTCCTTGCCGGCGCACACCGCGACGCGCATGTCCTCCGGGGAGTGGAAGACCGCGAGCTGCCCGACGAGCGCCCGCACCAGGTCGCGGATGGCCTTCGGCTCGCCAGTGGGCACGATGCGGGCGAAGGAGTGGAGCGCCATGGCGATCGGCAGGTCGTCCACGGTGGAGTGGGCCCCGACGAAGCGGCGCAGCGCCCCGGCCGACATGGCGTCGAGGTCCTCGACCGGCTTGGACTCCGGCGGGATGAGCTGCACGGCAAGGCGCTGGGTGCCCGTGCCCACCCGCACGGTGGCGAAGTCGCCGTCGCGGGGCCTGCGCTCCCACAGGCGCGGGCCCATGGCGACCGACCACAGCGAGTCGGGGTCGGGGCCGTTCCAGTGGAGCGCCTCGCGCTGCTGGCGGGCCGCCCTGCGCACCTTCTTCCGGGTCTGCGACAGGTAGCGGAAGTAGTCGCGCCGCAGGCCGTTGAGCCGCAGCTTGCGCTCCCCCGAGGCCCGGCCGAGCTGGCTCAGGCTCATGCCGACCATCGAGAAGGCGAACATGCCGCTGGCGACGTACATGATGGGGTTCCCGCCGCCGCCCGCGGTGAACATCAGGGCCATCGCGGCGCCGCCCGCCACCATCGGCATGAAGGTGAGGACCTGGGTGAATCCGGCGGAGGTGGTCTCGGGGATCTCCGGGGGCGACTCCAGCAGGATCTCGCCCCTCGGCGGTGCCGGAGGCGGCCGCCGCTCGGGCCGCCGGACAACGACTATGCCCACATCGCTCCATAGCTCAGGGGATCTGCCCGGGAACCGTGCGTGCCGACCTGTTCCAGGACCTTCGTACCGACCAGCTAACCGTAGCGAACCTCGATCATGGGGCCGGCAGAGTCTCCCCGAAGAAACCTGGACATATCCCGCCCTCTCGCGTCATGTCAGCCCGCTACGGTATTCGCGTGATCTCTTTGGAGCCGGTGTGACGCTCAATCCGATGGCGGGACCGCCCGCGCGCGGTCCAGGGGGGCCCGGAGCCGCGCTGGACGTGATGAACGGGGCGCCCAAGGCGGCGGTCCTGCGCGCGCCGGGATCCGCCATCGCCATGAGCCGGGTGACGATCGTCACCCCCCGCAAGCGGATCGACCTGGCGGTCCCCTCCGACCTCCCGCTGGCGCACGTGCTGCCGAACATGCTCACCGCCGCCGGCGAGGGCGGCGACGACACCGTGCTGACGACCACCGGATGGGTCCTGCAGCGTGTCGGCGGCCGGGCCCTCGACCTGGACGCGAGCATGAGCACCCTCGGCATACTCGACGGCGAGGTCCTCTACCTCCTGCCGCGCCCCTCCGAGCTGCCCGAGGCCGTCTTCGACGACGTGGCGGACACCATCGCCACGGGGATCAAGGAAAGGTCCGGCCGGTGGCAGCCCAGGCACACGCGGGCGGCCGGCCTCGGCACGGCCGTCGCGCTGCTGGTCGCCGGAGCCCTCCCGCTCACCGTGGCGGGGCCGCCCTGGACGCTGACCACCCTCGTGGCCGGCCTGTTCGCCCTGCTGCTGGTCGGGGCCGGGGCCGCGCTCTCGCGCGCGCTCGGGGACGCGCCGGCCGGAGCCGTCATCGGGTACACCGCCCTGCCGTACGCCTTCATGGCCGGGCTCCTCGCGCCCGCCAAGGCCGGGAGCCTGCTCTCGCTCGGGGCGCCCAACCTGCTCGCCGGATTCGCCATGACCGCGCTGGCGGCCACGGTCGCCGGATGGGCGATCGCCGAAGGGCTGCCGAACTTCTTCGGCGTCATGGTGGCCTCCATGGCGGGCGCGGCAGGGGCGGCGATCGTGATGGTGTGGGACGCGTCCCCGTCCGGCGTCGCGGCGCTGGTGGTCGCGGTGCTCCTCGCGTGCACGCCGCTGATCCCCGCGCTCTCGTTCCGGCTCGCCCGGCTCCCGCTGCCCTCCGCTCCGAGGAACGCCGAGGAGCTGCGCGACGACAAGCAGGAGCTCGACGGGCCGGACGTGAAGAGGCGCGCGGTCGAGGCCGAGCGGTTCGCCACCGGCCTGGCGGCGGGCGTCGCCCTGGTCGCGCTGGCCTCCCAGCTGTTCCTGTTCGGCGCGACCGGCTGGATCGGCAGGACCATGGAGGTCGTGCTGGCGCTCGCGCTGATGATGCGCGCCCGCGTCTTCCTCGGCGTCGGCCAGCGCCTGTGGCTGCTCGCCGCCGGGGTGGCCGGGCTCGTGATCCTGCTGATCGCCCTGGCCCTGGCGGGCCCGCTCGCCGCCCTCCTGGTGAGCCCTGCCCTGCTGGCGATCGCGGGGGTGGGCGCCGGGATGGGCCTCTTCCTGCCCCAGCGGCGCCCGACGCCGTTCTGGGGCAGGGCGGGCGACATCGCGGAGTTCACGCTGATCGCCGCCCTGTTCCCCCTGGCGCTCGGAGTGCTCGACGTCTACGGCTGGGTGCGCGGGCTCGCCGGGTAGCGCGGATCTAGGGCTGGGTGGTGGGAAGGCGGGGATACTCGGGGTCCCGGCCGCGCTGTGCCAGGCCGATGAGCGACTTCGTCAGCATCTGCTGCATCGTGGGCATGACGTCCCAGCCCGTCTTGCCGTCCTCCAGGTTGAGGGTGACGGTGTAGGCGGTGCTGCCGAACAGGAACGAGGCGGAGTCCCCGAGGTCGTTCTCGGGGAAGACCTTGCCCAGGCGGCCGAGCTTGGTGGCGTCCCAGAGCCCGAAGAAGACCATGCACGCGGCGAAGTCCTTGAACGTCGCCGAGGCGTTGTCGGAGAAGGAGCCGAGGTCCTCGCCGTAGTACGCCCGGGCGCCGAGCGCCAGCGCCTCGTCGCCCAGGGCGAAGATGCCGCTGCCGACGGCGTACCCCGTGAGCTTGGTGATCACGATCTTCATGGTGGCGTTCTCCAGGAGCTTCAGCAGCACCTGCGCCTGGACCTTCTTGTACAGGCGGTCCACCAGCCACTTGGACAGCGCCGCGCCCTGGGCGCCGACCCACGGCCAGGAGGCGGCGAGCATGAGCTGCGCGTAGCTGGTCAGGGCGGCCACCTTGAGCGCGCGCCTCGCCGTCTCGACCGCCTCGGCGTACTCCTCGCACGCCTCCGCCACGCGCCTGCAGTACGCCGAGACCTGGGGAGGGTAGGCCACGACGCCGCCCGGCGGGCTGCCGAAGCCGCCGACCGACCAGTATCGACGAAACGCCTCCGAGCCCTGGCTCGGGTGCTCCTGCCACACCTTCTTGGCGATCGCATCGGTGTCGGTGGTGTTGGCGTCGATCCGCGCGGCGAGCTTCCTCCAGACCTTGCCCGCCTCGCGGGCCCCGTCGGGGTCGCCCTCCGGCCAGTCGGAGAGGATCATCGCCGCCACGAACGCGGCGATGCCGCTCGTCCCCGCGGGGTACAGCGCCCAGCGGCCGAGCATCACTTCGGGACCTCCGGCAGCTTGGGGATGGAGTCCCAGTCGGCGACCTCCACGTTCTTCCCCATGAGGTCGAGACGGTCCCCGATGCCGGCGTGCACCTTGCCGAGCACGCGGATCTCGTCGTGGACGTCCTCCGACCTGGTGCGGTAGCCCGACCTGTCCCCCTTGCCGTCGTGGAACCCCCGCCCGGCGTCGTCGTCGCCCCAGAAGTTCCCGATGCCCGCGAGCTCCGTCTCGGCCTCCTTGAGCGCCTCCGTCAGGTCCACGCCCTGGGCTTCGAGCAGCTTGCCGAGCTGCGTGAGCCCCGCCGACGACAGGTCCAGGACCTTGCCTTGCTCAGTTGGATACGACATTCATCGAAGATACACGCATTTCCTACCAAGATTTGGGATATAGATCCTGATACGCCGCCATCATCCATGATCCATCAGTAGCTTTCTGGTACTCCGCTTCCCAGGGGTCCCTGAGTGGGTCTCGGTTCGTTCACGGTGGTGGGCCATGAGCGAGGACGAGCCGGAGTTCGGTTACGGCGGAGGACGGCGCCCGTTGTGCGGGTGCCACCGCACCTGCACTACTGCAGAAAATTCAGCAGTTGGCGTGTGGTCTCCTCGGGTGCCTCTTCTGGAATGAAGTGACCGACTGGTACCGGGCCGCCGCGAACGTCATCGGCCCACTCCTGCCATATCGCGAGCGGATCATCGTAGAGTTTCGCGACCGAACCGCGCTGGCTCCAGAGGAAGAGTACGGGGCAGGAGATCCTCCGGTTCTCGCGATCCGCCTCGTCCTGCTGGTAGTTCAAGGTCGGGGATGCGCGGAACTCCTCGCAGATGGCGTGCACCGTATCGGGGTGGTTGAATTTCTCGATGTACTCGCCGCGTACCTCGGTTGGGAAAGCGTCCTTCACCTCGGACCACGTGTTGAGCATGAAGTCGACCAGGTTGGCCGGTGCCGCGTTGATGAACTGTTCCGGTACCGGTTCTGGCGCGGCGAGGAAGGACCATTGCCAGTAGAGGAGGCTGAAGTTTTTGTCGGCACGGTTGTACGCGTCGCCGACGGGAACGACGTCCATGACGGCGAGCCGGAGAACAGCATCCGGGTGATCCAGTGCGAGACGGTAGGCGCAGCGTGCCCCGCGATCGTGTCCAACGATGCTGAACTGGTCGTAGCCCAGATGTCGCATGACCCCGAGCTGATCACGGCCGATCGCGCGCATGCTGTAGGGCTCGTGATCGGCGGTACTGGGCGGCTTGCCGCTGTCGCCGTACCCACGCAAATCGGTGGCGACGACGGTGTAGCGCTCGGCGAGGTGGGGTGCTACCCGATGCCACATCAGATGCGTTTCCGGAATACCGTGCAGGAGCAGCAGAGGCGGTCCGTTACCGCCTCGGCGTCCGTGGATCGACGCACCCGCGGTAGAGATGTCGAACTCTTCGAATCGATCGAACATGGCCACGAACCCCCTCGAGACTCAAGGATCGTCCTGTCCTGTCGCAACCGGCGGTCAGCGTTAACGATGAATCTCTCTTGCCGTTGACCAGCCAAGTGGCCGGCGGCGTCGGCCTGTCGGCGGCATGATCACGCCTTGGTCCTCGCCCCTCCGGTCGACGCCGGCGTTCCCGGTCCTCAGCTCCGGTCCGCAACAGACCCTGGACCGACGTGGCCTGATCTTCACTGGTGGCCACGACCCCAGGTTACCCCGGCACGGGCAGTGTCACCCGGCCTGTCACCAACGTCCCCGCAGATCACGGTGGTTCGGTGACCAAGTGACAGCAGCGACAAGGCAGACCGGTTCGCTCGTCACCGTGTGGACCCGGGCGCGGTCTGACCCTGGTCATCGGCCTGCCTCTCGGCACGAAGACGCCAGGATCACAGTGAAAATCCGACCGACGTGCCGAGGGGCACCCGGACGTGCCTCCGGGTGCTCCTCGGCCGCGTGCGGGGTCAGCGGGTGGAGTAGGCGCGGATCACCTCCTGCCGGAGGGTGTTGCCCTGCTTGTCCGAGGCGTTCAGCCGGAGCGAGACGAAGCCCTTGCCTCCCTGCGACCGGTCGAGCTGCGCCTTGTACGAGCCGGCCCCCGCGGAGGTCAGGCGGCGTACCGGACGCCAGGTCGCGCCGTCGTCGTAGGACACCTCCAGCGAGAC
Source organism: Sphaerisporangium viridialbum (assembly GCF_049674955.1). Taxonomy (GTDB): domain Bacteria; phylum Actinomycetota; class Actinomycetes; order Streptosporangiales; family Streptosporangiaceae; genus Sphaerisporangium; species Sphaerisporangium viridialbum. The sequence goes on from NZ_CP187232.1 coordinate 7,608,030, forward strand.
GTCCTTGACGGCGATCTCCGCCGCGCCCTGCTGGTGGTAGAGCCTCAGGCCGAGGGACGACGGGTCACCCCGGTTCTCCTCGTCCACCGCGATGTCATAATCCGCGAGCAGCAGCGGGACCACGGTCTTCGCGCCCTCCGCCGGTCGCTCCGAGGTGAACGTCCAGACCGAGCTGGTCTTCGTGGACAGCTTGGCCCAGACGGCCTGGTTCTCGACGTCGAACTCGATGCGGTAACCGGACTTCTCCACAGGGAGGGCGACGGTCCCGGAGGGCAGGTACTCCGTTCGCGCGAGCTCCTTGTCGCCCTGGTACAGCGCGAAGTCGGTGCGCAGGCCCTGCTCGAAGTCGCTCGAGTACGCGGGGCCGAAGTTCCCTGCCGCGTCCACGAAGCCCTGCATGGAGACGCGCAGCAGGTCGCCCTCCCTGCGCACGGGGTTGAGCGGGTTGACGCCCGGGGTCAGCGGCTGCTTGAACCATTCCATGCGGGTCTTCTGGCCCGGCTTGTAGACGTGGTAATCGGGGTTGTTGAGCGCCAGACGCGGCGTCTCCGGACGAGGCCACATGTGGTTGTACGGCATCTCGGGAATGGTCGCGCCGTGGTTCCACCGCACGTCCGGGTCCGTGGTGGTGTAGGTGACCCGGGTGCGGGGCAGGTGCGGCACCGGCCGGTTGACGGTCATCGAGTAGGTGTCCGAGGGCTCGAAGGCGTACCTCGCCTCGTTCCCGGCCACGTCGCCGGCGAGCTGGGTGTGGAAGTCGGCGTCCTCCCTGGCCAGCGACTTGTCGCGCACGACGTACCGGAGGTCGGCCGGCACCCGGCCCTGCTCGCGCAGGAGCAGGTCGTACTGGTAGGGGCTGGCCGCGACGCCGGTCGCGAGCACCGGCACGGGGATACGGCCGAGCGCCGAGAGGAGCTCGCGCCCCTCCTCCTGCGACAGCCGCACGGTCGGGACGGTGAGCTTGGTGCCCCACCCGCCCGGGGAGGGGTCCACGCCGGGACGGTCGTTGTAGATCGCCACCATCTTGGCCCCGGCGGCCGCCGCGTTGTTGGACTGGTCCGCGACCGTGATCGCGTCGCTGCGCCGGACCAGGGCCAGCCTGCCGCGCAGGTTCCTGCCCTTGAGGTCCTCGGGCCTGCCCTGCCCGGCGTCGGCCGTCAGCAGGAGCTCGGTCCCGTCCAGCCTGGGGAACTCGGTGGAGTAGTCGCTGAACCACACCGGGTCGTAGTAGTCCGGGTTCAGCTCGACGCCGAGGGCCTTCATCGTGATGGCCGGGGCCTCCAGGCGCCAGCGGGTGGAGACGGAGAAGAAGCCCTTGGTCACCTTCGCGGTCGGCTGCACGAAGAGCCGCTCCTCGATCTGCGAGCCCGGGGTGACGTACGTGCCGCTGCGAAGCGGGGTGTCCCCCTGATTCCCCGACCGGTACCAGATGAGCTGCGCGGCGGCCCCCAGGTTGCGCTTGGTCCTGTGGTCGGGGGTCTCGGTCCTGACCTCGACGGCCTTGCGCGCGTCCAGCACCACCTCGGTGTTCCCGCTGATCCGCGTCTCCGGATCGCCCGTGAGGCTCTCGTTCAGCGGCGTCCCGTCGGCCGTGCTCCCGGCCCACGCGGGCATCGTGAGAACGTGGCCGAGGACCGAGTAGGTGCCCGGCCGTACGAGCAGGCATGTCCCGTCCCCGTACGGCTCCTCCGTGCACGGCGCGGTGGCGTCCCCCGGGAGCATGCGGCCGACGACGACGCCCCTGTCCAGGTCGAGCACGGTGAAGCGGCCGCGCGCCGGGCGGCCGTCCCTGCCGATGCCCCTGACCCTGAGCTCCACGCGGGCTTCCTCCACCTCGCCGGTGAGCAGCGCCCGCACCTTGCCGCCCTGCGGAGCGGTCGCGGAGAGCTCCTCGCGCAGCGGGCGCATGGGCGCCCCGGCGGGGTCGAGGGCGACGGTGACCTCCGCCGTCCCCACCGCTGGGACGGTGACCGTCTCCGGTGACACGGTGAACGTCCCGGTGCTCTTGAGCGCGAGCTGTACGGGCGCGGTGGTGAGGTTGCGGTAGGTCATCGTCCGGGTCACCCGGGCACTGCCCTTGATGACGCGGCCGAAGTCGAGCGCGCCCCCGGAGGCCACGACCTGGCCGGCGAGCGCCCCGGCGACGTCCACCCGCCCGGTGCCCTGCTCGTCGACCGTGTTGCCGTCCTGGTGCTCGGCCGTGCCCATCAGCAGGGCCTTCAGCTCGCCCCCGCGGATGCCGGGCCGGGCCTGCCTGAGCAGCGCGGCGGCCCCCGCCACGTGCGGGGTGGCCATGGACGTGCCGGAGAGCCTGGTGTAGGAGGCGTCGACCGGCTCGCCGAGGGAGGTGCCGGCCGCCTTGGCCGCCACGATGCCCACGCCAGGCGCGGTGAGGTCGGGCTTGACCGACGAGTCGCGCGCGATGGGGCCCCTGCTGGAGAAGACGGCCAGCTTGTCGGCGCCGTCGACGGCCCCCACGGTCAGCGCCGAGGCGGCGTCCGCGGGGCTGCCGACGCACCTGTCGCATCCGTCGTTGCCCGCCGCCACCACGAAGAGCGAGCCGTACTCCCGTGACAGCTCGTTCACCGCCTCGGTGAGCGGCCCGCCGGGCGCGGGGCTGCCGAGGCTCATGTTGACGATGTCGGCGTGCTTCTCGGCGACCGCCCACTCCATGCCGTCGATGATCCCGGACAGGCTGCCGGAGCCGTCCTCGCCCAGCACCCTGCCGTTCAGCAGCGTCGCGCCGGGCGCCACACCCTTCAGCCGCCCGCCGGAGGCCGCGCCGCTGCCGGCGATGGTGTCGGCGACGTGCGTGCCGTGCCCGTGGCGGTCGCCCGGGCCGTCCGTGCCGGTGAAGTCCCGCGCGTCGGCGACCTTTCCGGCCAGGTCAGGGTGGCCGGAGTCGATGCCGGTGTCGAGCACGGCCACGGTCGTTCCGGACCCGTCGTACCCGGCCGTCCAGGCGGCGGGCGCGGAGATCTGCGGGACGCTGTGGTCGAGTACCGCCTTCACGCGGCGGTCCAGCCAGATCTTGTCGATGCCCGCCAGCGGGCCGGCCGCCTTCGGGGTCTCCGTACCGCTCTCGGCCCGGGCGAGCTCCGCCAGCGCGCCGCCGAGCTCGGCGGCCCGCTTCTTGTCGGCCGACGCCCCGGCGCCGCCGATGCTCTCCAGGCGGCGCGTCACCCTGGTCGCGGGGATCGCGGGCGGCGCGACGGCCTTGGCCGCCTGGCCGGTGTAGGTGAGGATCAGCGGAACCGTCCCACTGGCGGAGTCGGCTCCCCCCTCGTCGATCAGCGTGGTCAGGTTGAACAGCTCGGGGTCCAGGCGGCGCGGGACCAGGCCGATGACGTCCTCGGGGATGACGCTCAGCTCGCCCCCGCTCTCCTGAAGCTGGAAGCTCGGCGTGCGCCCGTCCGCTCGGGGCGCTGGGGTGACCGTGGCCGTCCTGTGCCCGTCACCGAGGACGGTGACGTGGACGAGGTCCCCGGTCACCAGCGTGACGTCGAAGGAGCCCGGAGCGGCGGTGAGCGCGCCGGGCCGTGCCTTGGCGGCGTCCGGGCCGCTGGAAACGTTTTCGGCATGGGCGCTGGGCATCCCCGCCGAGGCGGGAGCTCCCAGCGCGGCACCGCATGCCGCCGCTACGGCGACGGTCGCCGTTACCCATCGTCGCATCAACGGACCTCCGGAATTCGGTAAGCAGATCAACCGAATTCCTAACGGCCGGGGTCAGGAGGTGTCCATGCTTTATCACCGGCTAGATAACGACTTGTCGCAAACCCGCCATACGGATGTGACAGAACCCGCCTACCGTTTGGTTCGTGGTCGACACAGGCGGAAAGCAACCCCCCAGGGCCGTGGCCGACATCGCGGGCAGGCGGCTGCTGGAAGGCCTCGGCGTCACCGGCGCCGAGGAGGGGGCGTACCGCGCGCTGCTGCGGCACGGCCCCGCCACCCTCACCGAGCTCGCGTCCGAGGCCGAGGCCTCGGTGGCCGGGCTGCGCCGGATGCTGCCACGGCTGGAGGACCTCGGCCTGGTCGCCCGCCTCGCCGGCCGGCCGCTGCGGCTGATCGCCACGCCACCGCACCTCGCGGTGGACGCGCTGGCGGCGCGGCGCCAGGAGGAGATCGCGCACAGCCGGGCGGCCTCCGCCCTCCTCGCGGCCGAGGTCGCCGACCGCCCCGGCCCGCAGCCCGAGGAGCTCGTCGAGGTCGTCATCGGACAGGCGGCCGTGGCCAGGCGCTACCTGCAGATCGAGCGCAACGCGACCGAGGAGATGCTCGTGCTGGTGCATCCCCCCTACGCCGTCGACCTCGACCTCGGCGAGGACGAAAGGCCGCCGGCACTGGGGAGCCGTGTGCGGACCAGGGGGATCTACGGCCCGCGCGCGTTCGAGGAGCCGGGCCTGTACGCGCACACCCGCCGGTCCGTGGCCGACGGCGAGCAGGCGCGTGTCGGTCACGTCCCGATGAAGCTGGCCGTGGCGGACGGCCGCACGGCGATCCTGCCGCTGGGCTCGGAGGAGGACCGTGCCGTGGAGAGCGCGCTCGTCGTCCACCCCTCCGCGCTCCTCGACGCGCTGGTCGGGCTGTTCGAAGTGCTGTGGCGCGCCGCCACCCCTCTGCCCGTGGGGCCGCTCCCGCCCGCGCCCGGCGAACCCCTGGCGTCCCTGGCGCCGGTGGCCGCGCTGGACCGGTTCGACGCGGACGTGCTGGCGCTGCTGACCGCCGGGCTGAAGGACGACGCGATCGCGCGGCAGCTCGACATCAGCCTGCGCACGGTGCAGCGGCGGGTGCGGACCCTGTGCGACCACCTCGGCGCGGACACCCGGTTCCAAGCCGGCCTGTTCGCCGCCCGGCAGAACCTCCTGGACGGCTGACCCTCGCTCTAACGCACGTCGCGGGACCAGGGGTCGCCCATCGCGCGGGCGGCGTCGTCCAGCCACGATCGGATGCCCTCCGGGTCCGTCGGGAGCCTCTCCCCGCCCATCGCGTCGCGCAGCATCTCGTCGTTCTTCAGCCGGGCGTCGTGCTGCGCCGCCCGCACGGCCTCGGTCACGGCCTCGGCGATGGACGCGCTGTCCAGCCGCATGACCCGGGGGTCGAGCGTGACCTCCCGGATCTGACCGCCGCCGTCCACGGCCGCGCCGACCAGCCCGCCGGCCGCCGTCCCCTCGCCGGTGACCGCCCCGAGCCCGTCGAAGACACCGCTGAGGCGCTCGAGCGCCTCCCTGCTCTCCTCGGCGATCCGGTCGAAGTCCTCCGGCCGGAAGTTCTCAGGATCGAACACGGGCGTCGCTCCTCCGCTGGACGTTCACGGCTTGTACTTCTCTGGCAGGTTCTGCTTGGGCGACTTCCAGTCGAAGCCGGCGTGCGGCGGCAGGTTCCCCACCGCACCAGGGGGTGCCGGCGGAGGGGGCTGGAACGACGGCAGCCCCTTGGTGTCGATCATCGCCTGCTTGAAGTCGATCCGGGCGGCACCGGTGGGCTGCAGGTTGAACATCTGGACGAACGCCTTGCCCGCGAAGTAGACCGACATGCCGCCCGCCACGGCGGCGACGGTGTTCGCCAGCATGCTCGTCGAGAGAGCGATCACGGAGGTGGCCATGAGGCCGAGCGCCTGCAGGTGCGCGTATCCGAAGGGCGCGAGCGGGGTCGCCAGCATCGCGGCGGCGAGCGGCAGGGCGGCGAGCAGCACGGCCACGACCCTGCCCAGTGCCAGCCAGTAGGCGCGGAAGGCGTCGCCGAGCTCGTCGACGATGCCCGCGATGTTCTTGATGTATCCGCGGAGGCTCTCCAGGGCCTCCTGGAGGCGCTCGATGGCGTCGACGAAGGCGTCGTGGTCCTCCGCGATCCACCCGTCCTTGCCCTTGTCGCCGAGGTTGCGGGCGAAGCTCTTGATCGCGGTGTCCAGGCGGGAGTGGAGCGATTCCCAGTTGTTGTAGGCGTCCGCCATTCCGGGAACGTTCGCGACGGCGGTCGTGGCGATCCCGATCCCGATGATCAACGGGCGGGACAGCGTGGCGGCCCTCCACATGGCCTTGAGGATCGATGCCGCGCTGCCCCCGGCGGTCGTCAGAGAAGGCCCGTACGGCACGGCCGGCATGCTTCAGGCTCCTATATCGCAGGTGCTCTCGCTGGAGGAGGCGCTAGACGTAGACGACCTCGGACCGGTCCTCGGCCGTACGCCAGTTGACCCGGGCGGTCTCCAGCCGGTCGGTCATGTCGGACAGGGTGAAGATGGCCTCGTCGAACTTCCCCTGCACGTCGTCCTGGATGTGCCGATAACGCAGGCCGATGGCCACCTCGCCGATCGCCCCCCACCCGGGAAACCCGACGACGGTGGTGTCCACCAGGGCACGCCACTCCCTTACGGCGGGCAGCACGTCCTCGTTGATCTCCTTGATGATGCTCGCGATGGCCGCCGAGGTGACGTACTTGTCCTGCCCCATATCCCCTCCATGATCCGATTTCCCCGCTGATGTCCTACCAGGCCCCGAGGGTCGATGGCCCTGTCCGGCACCTTTGTTCACCGTCTTCTACAAGATCGGAAAGATGCAGGATGGTCGGTGTTCATCCCGGTGTCGCCGTGACTGCCGGGGTTTCCGGGGTTGTAGGGTTCCTCGGTGTCGGCTGTCCGGCGGTGATGACGGGGGTTTGAGAAGCCATGACAGAGTTCGGCGACTTCGCGAGCATCGATGTGGAGAAGCTGCTCGGCTCGGCACAGAAACAGCTTGCCCAGGTGGAGGAGCTCCAGAGCCGCACCGCCGAGCTGGTCGGCCGCGCCAGGGACAAGGACGGGCTCGTCACCGTCGGGTACACCTCGCAGGGCCTGCACGAGCTGGAGCTGAACCCTCGCGCGATGCGCCTGGCGTCCGCGGACCTGGCCGAGCTGATCAAGAGCGTGGCCCGGGAGTCCGCGGCGGACCTGGAGCGGCAGACGCACGAGCTGATGGAAGAGATGTTCGGCGCGGACAACCCCATGAACCTGCTCAGGGATCCCGACGCCGCCCTCGCGCAGGTGAAGCAGGCCGAGGCCGCCTACGACCGCACATTCGAGGAAGTGATGTCAGATCTGGAGCAGATCCGGCGTCGCCTACAGTCCTGACCCGATACCTGTACGGCGCCCGCCCACCTGATCCACCACCCGGCGCCGAGCCGGAGATTCGAGTCTCCGCTCCGCCGGGTTTCGCGCCACAGCGGACGGCTCTTCGGAGTGCCGCTAGATGTTGGAGAGCGGGATGCGCGCCTGCTTCACCTGCTCCTGGCTCGCGCTCATGGCGGTGACCTTGGACTCCAGCTCCCCCTGCTTGGCCTGGACCATGGTGAACACCATCGCCGCGGCACCTGCCGCCATTCCGTACTTCTTCACCAGGCCGCCTATGGTCACCTGCGCGCCCGTGGCGGCGACCTCCGACGTCGCCTGCGACGCCACGTTGACGACCGGAATGCCGCGTGTCGCGATGGTGTAGATCGTCAGAGCGGTGAGAAGCGCTCCCACGGCACCGGACGCCACCGCGCCGCAGAAGGAAAGCTCGGCCATCCCGTGCATGATCTTGCCCGAGTCGTCGTGCACGCTCTTGCCCTCGTCGATGTTCTTGACCATCATCTCGACCGCCCCCTTGAACGCCTCCTGGTCCTGGGCGGTCCAGTCCTTCGCGGGCACATCGCTCACATGCTTCTGGAGGTCGGCCCCCACGCCTTCCAGTGCCTTGGCGATCTCACCCCACTTGTCCCCCGCCCTGGACAGGGGGCCGGGCTTGGACGCCATGCCCGCGATGGCCAGCCCGATAATGCGCCCTCTGATGGGGTTCACAACGCAGTACCCCAGCGCTCCAAGGACCCCGGCGACGTACCCGTACTCCCAGCCTTCGTAGCTCACGGCTTCATCTCCGATTTGATCCCGTCGAGGCTCTTCAGCACGTCACCATGACTGGCTTTCCAGTTCTCGCCGGAACGCTTCAGGTCGTCGCGCCAGATCTCCATCTGCTTGCGCACCGCTTCGATGTAGCTACCGGAGCCGGCGCACACGCCACCGTGGGCGCCGGAGATCGGCATGCCCACGGCACCGCAGTCGAGGAAGCCGATGTGGTTGTTCCCCGGCTCCTTCTTGACGGCCTCCGCCTTGGCGCCGGGCCCGTTGTAGATCTTGACGCCGAGGTCGATGACGGCCTCGTGCTTGACCTCACGGGTGCCGGCTTTCCCGTCGCCCTTGTCCTTCCCGTCGCCCTTGCCGTCCTTGCCGTCCTTGCCGGATTTGCCGTCGTCCTTGCCCGTCCCGCCGTTCTTGCCGCCGCCTCCGCCGGTCCCCCCGGTAGGAATGTCGGGAAAGCCGCTGCCGCCGCCTCCCCCGCTCGGAGCCTGGGGCACGCCGATACCGGGGTGACTTGACGAGCCCGCACCCGAGGGATCGGACGGACCGGGAAGCTTCGGGTCGGGGATGCTCGGATCGGGCACCTTGGGGATCTCGGGGTCCTGGTACCCGGGCGCGTTCGGGGCGGGAACCCCGGGCACCGACGGATCCGGAACCCCGGGGACACTCGGGTCAGGGATGCCGGGAACATTCGGATCCGGCACGTTCGGGTCGGGCACGTTCGGGTCGGGCACGTTCGGATCCGGCACGTTCGGATCCGGCACGTTCGGATCCGGCACGTTCGGATCCGGCACGTTCGGATCCGGCACGTTCGGATCCGGCACGTTCGGATCCGGCACGTTCGGATCCGGCACGTTCGGATCCGGCACGTTCGGATCCGGCACGTTCGGATCCGGCACGTTCGGATCCGGCACGTTCGGATCCGGCACGTTCGGATCCGGCACGTTCGGGTCAGGGGCGTTCGGGTCGGGGGCGTTCGGGTCGGGGGCGTTCGGGTCGACGGGATGGACCGGGCCGTTCGGATCCGCCGGCCCGCTCGGATCGACGGAGTCCGGGGAGTACGGGTCCCCCTGCGTGGAGCCGGACGGGTCGCGGGCGTCCGGACCGGCGGGGCCGCTGGGCTCGACGGGGCCGCTGGGCTCGACGGGGCCGCTCGGGTCGGCAGGGTTGTTCGGGTCCGCGGGGTTGCTCACCTGGGGGTACGTCGTGTCCCGCGCCTCCGGGTACGACGGGCCCGTCACCTGGTACAGCGGATCGGCGCCCGCGGGGTCACCGGTCGAGACAGAGTTCTCCTGACCGTACGGATGGCCGGGGCCGGAGAGGCTCGGGTCCGCGGCGACCGGGCCGTCCGCCGCCGAAGGCTGCCCGGACGCGCTCGCGCCGACGGCGTGCGACGCGGACCCGCCGTCGGGCACCGCGTACGGCCCGCCCGTGACGGTGCCGGCCGAGGCGGACGCGAAGGCGCCGCCCTCGGAGGCGGAGGAAGTGGAGGTCCCCGATGAGGTGGAGGTCACCGACCCGTTCAGCAGCGCTTCTATGCCCAGTTGCCCGCTCACTCCCGCCCCCGCTTCGCACCCGACAGCACGTGATCAACCCTGGAAATGCAGACTAGCCCAGCCTCCGCCGGGCCGTACAGAAAGGCGCCGAGCCGGCCCCGCGGTCGCGTCCGGGGGCGAATCCCCTCTTCAGGCCGGGCTTGATCCCCGCCCCCTCGCACGCTTCTATGCTGTCCGCGAGGACCCGCCAGGCAAGGCTTGAGGTGGCATGCAGACTCGTCGAGATCTTTACCAGGCGCACCGGCTGATGACGCAGCGCCTGGGCATGGCCCTGCTCCAGGGAGAGCCCGACGTCCCTGAGTCCCCCATGCGCAGGCACAACGTCGCCATGTTCTGCGGCGTGCTGGTGGCGGTGCTGGTCGTGGCGGGCTTCGGCGTCTGGGGGCTGATCAAGCCGGGCGGCGCGACCTCCCTCACCGAGCCGGGCACGCTGATCGTCGAGGAGCAGACCGGCGCGACCTACGTCTACAGCCGGCAGGAGACCAAGCTCATCCCGGTCGCCAACTACACCTCGGCCAGGCTGCTGCTCGACAGCGAGGACGTGAAGGTGCGCACGGTGTCGTCCGCGTCGCTGGCGGGCTTCACCCGGGGCACGCTGGTGGGCATCCCGGGGGCGCCCAACTCGCTGCCCGCGCCGGAGAAGCTCGTCCACGGCCCATGGTCGGCCTGCGTGGCCGAGAGCGTGGACCCGAGCGGCACCCGCAGGCCGTACGTCTCGCTGGTCGGCGGCATGGACGTCGGCGGCAGGCCGTTCGGCGGGGACGCCATGATCGCCGACGACGGCCAGCAGTCGTGGGTGATCCTCGCGGACCGCCGCCTGCGGGTGTCGGACGCCGGAGTCCGCGCCCTGACCGCCGAGCAGCCCCGCCAGGTGCCCGCCACCTGGCTCAACGCCCTCCCCATCGGCCCCGATTTCCGGGGTCCCGCCATCTCGGGCCTCGGCGGGAGGGTGCACGGGCCGGACGGGCGCGCCTCCGCGGTCGGCCGGGTGTACACCGTGCCGGCGGTGACCGGCGGCGCCCCCCGCTGGTACGTGCTGCTGCGCGACGGCCTGGCCTCGATCACCCAGACGCAGGCCACCCTGCTCCTGCAGGATCCGGCGAGCAAGGGCGCGTACGGCAGGAGCCCCGTGCGCGCCATCGAGCTCGACGCGGCCCGTGCCAACGCGGCCCCGCAGTCGCGCACGTCACTGGCCGCCGGCGGCCTGCCCTCGACGATGCCCGAGGTCACCAGCCCCGACCCCGCGTCACAGCTGTGCGCCGTCTACCCCGACACGGCCAAGGGATCGACCCGCGCGCGGCTGACGATCGGCAGCCGTGTCCAGATCCCGGTTCCGCAGGGCGCCGCCTCCGACCAGGACCACGTCGACCAGGTGATGCTGCCTCCGGGCGGCGCGGTGCTCGCGGGGCTGCTGCCCGGGGAGGGCCAGCTCGACGCGGTCCAGAACTATTCGCTGGTCACCGACCAGGGGCGGCGGTTCGCCCTGGCCTCGGCCGATCTGCTGCCCAAGCTCGGCTACGAGCAGAGCGAGGTCGCCCCGCTGCCGGCCCAGCTGCTGCACCTGATCCCGGAGGGCCCGCCCCTGGACCCGGCGGCCGCTCGCGTGCCCGTGCCGGTCAGCCAGGCGGAAGTCCTCAAGCCCTGACGGCGTGAGCGACGAGGGGTACGCGAAAGCGTTACTGACTCGCAATGTGACGTCTGTCCACTGTGTTGCGAATGATCCTAATGTGGAGTTGATCAGCATCGCGGGGGCGACGATGCGCGTCGCATGGAGAGCCGCCGCGAGCGTGCAGGCCGCATCTCAGGAGGTACTTCGTGGCCCAGCAGACCGCCGCACAGCTTCCCCAGATCGTCGAAGCGGCGAAGAAGACCGACACGGCGCATGTGCTCATCGGCAGCATCAAGAGCCAGCTCATCAGCCACACGGAAGAGCTTCGCCAGGGCTGGGGCGGCTCCTCCGGCATGGCCTTCGGTGACGCCGAAACGGGCGCCTTCGGGCGCTGGAACCAGGAGCTCTCCATCGTGCTCGGGGAGCTGCAGGACCTGGCGCGGAAGCTCCACGCGGTCGAAGGACGGTACCGCGAGACCGAGCACGCGCAGACCGAGGCCACCAACCGGCTCAGCGCGAACATCAACGCCTGACCTGACCCGCGTCTGACGAACGGAAATCATCATGGCTATCAACAACGACGTCGACCGCACGCTCGTCAACTTCGGCAGCATGACCACCGGGCGCCAGGACTTCGCCCGCCAGTGGCAGGCGATGGAAGGCACGCTCCAGCAGCTCGAGACCGACCTCGACCGCCTGCTGGGCGAGTGGGACGGCGACGCCCGCACCGCGTACTGGCAGGCCAGGAGCAAGTGGGACGCGGCCTCCGGGCGGATGGCGGCCCTGCTGCAGCAGCTCGGCGCGGTCATCGAGCAGGGCCACGAGAACTTCTCGCTCGCCGAGAAGGCCAACGTCAGCATGTTCGACGGCAGATAGGGCTCGGCGGACTCACGGCGAGCGGACCGCCCTGGCAGCGCGACGCGCCGGCAGGGCGGCCTGAGAGCTTAGGGGACAGACATGAGCGGCAACGGCAGGAGCGGGTTCGCCTACAACGGGTTCCACATCGAGGAGAAGTGGCCGGGGCTCGACGTCAAGGACGGCGTCGACGTCTACCACTCGACCGTCAAGAACCTGATCAAGGCACTTGAGGACGACGTCGCGCGCCTGAAGGGCATCGAGGCGGGCACCGCTGAGCACCTGAAGACGTACGGGCAGGTGGCGGTCAAGGACTGCGGCGAGTGGGACGCGGCCCAGGAGCTGGCCGGCGTGCTGACGAAGGGCCACACGGCGATCTCCACGGGCTACGCCGAGCTCATCGGCAAGTACGAGGCCGCGGTCGCGACGACGAAGGCGGCCCTCCTCAACCTGGGCAAGGCCGACCAAAGTAGTAAAGCCACCTGAAGCGATCAACGGTTTAGCGATGGGTCGACATGGAGCGCATCAGCCAGATACAGGCGATCAAGGCGGGGACGGCTCCGCCGCGCGGGGACACCGGCACCTACGGCGGGGTCGAAAGCGTTCGAACGAAGCTGCAGAACACCAATCCGGAGGCGTTGTCGACCGCCGGTGACGCCTACATCGCCGCGGCCGGCTACCTGGAGGACACCTACAACCTTCTCGAATCGCTGGCCGGAACGATGGCCGGAGATTGGAAGGACAAGTCCTCCCAGCAGGCCCAGCAGGCGCTCCAGCTACTGCACGCCTCGGCCAGGGAGCTCGCCGCCAGGGCCCGCCAGGTGGGCGCGGCCCACAAGGACTACGCCGACGAGCTGAGGAAGGCCAAGTCCCACCTGCCCGAAAGCGGCCCGTACACGTTCGATGACGACATGCCCGGATGGCTGTCCGGCTGGAGGACCACCTCGGCCTCCGAGAACGAAATGGCCCGCCAGCACATCGAGAACCTCAACGAGCGCATCGTCGCGGTCTACGACACGCTGCCGCTGGACGTCACCACGGTGCTTCCCTCTCCGGCCCCTCCCGAGACGCCCGACTTCGACACCTCCAACTTCGACACCTCGGGCCTCAACGGCGGCGGCTACAGGCCGCGCGGCTCATCCGGCTACAGTCCGTCCGGCTTGAACCCCTCTGACTACTCGGGGAGCGGCAGTCCGAGCGGCACCGGAATGCCCGGATCCGACCCGAACATCCCGTCGGACCTCTCCGGGGGCGGCGGCACCGGCGGCACCGGATCGGGCGGCACCGGATCGGGCGGCACCGGGCCGGGGGGCACCGGGCCGGGTGGCACTGGCCTGCCCGGCGACGGCTCGAACGGCGGCCCGGGGAACGGCGTGCCAGGTGGCGGCGTCAACGATCCCTCGAACCCTTCCGGCGGCACGGGCGGCACGGGCCTTCCGGGCGGGCCGAACCCGAACGATCCCCGGAGCACCGGCCTGGCGGGGCTCAACCCCTCCACCGGGCTCAACACCCCGAACACCAGCGGGCTCAACACGCCGAACACCACGGGTCTCAACACCCCGAACACCACGGGTCTCAACGCCCCGAACCTCAACGGCGTCACGTCGCCGAACTCGTCGGGCCCGATCATCCCGGCGGGCCTCGGGACGGGCGCGACGGGCACCGGCGCCGGCGGCTCCGGCCTCGGTTCCTCCTACGGCGGCGGCGGTGCCGGCGGTGTGACCCCGGCCCTGGCCACGCGTGCCGCCGGCACGCCGGGAATGGGCGGCATGCCGTTCATGCCCATGGGCGGGCAGGGCAACGAGGGGAGCCAGGAACGCGAGCGTTCGACCTGGCTGACCGAGGACGAGAGCGTCTGGGGCGGTGACGGCCCGGTCGCCCCCAGCGTCATCGCCTGACCGAGCCCGATCCGACCAAACCCGGCCCAGGCTGAGCCCGATCCGACCAAATCCGGCCCCGACCGAGCCCGATCCACCAAACCCGGCCCCGACCGAGCCCGATCCACCAAACCCGGCCCCGGTCGCTCCTGGTCGAACCAACCCGGCGTGACCCGTTGATCCAGCCCGGTCAGACCGGACTCGCGGTGACCCGCTGATCGAGAACCGTAAGTCAAAAGGGTGCCTCACCCGCCCAGCGCAGGTGAGGCACCCTTTTTGGCGTGCCGGACCCGGCCGGTCTCCCGGCCAGGGCCGCCACGCGTCCCCCCGGCTCTGCCGGTGTGCCGTGAACCCCTCCCGGTACACCGGCCCTCCCCTTACCAGCGCCCCGAGCCGGTGGGCGCCTGGCAACAAACTTCCATGAACCACTTGCAATACGCTTAAAGGACGCTTGACGCCATATCCCCATAAGACGTACATCCCGGTTTCCAGCCCCAGAAAGCCACCCGAGCGCGGGCCGGCGCGAGGTTACGGGTTCGGGCGAACCTGACGGTAGGTCCGGGTGAAGCACAGCGCACCGTAGAACTCGGCGATCTCGCCGATCGAGCGGCAGGGCGGTAGCACCAGCGGCCTGACGGCCGACACGTCACTCGCGTTCGGCGGAGGCGTGCACGGCGACGTCCTCGGCGGGGACCACTCGGTGCACGACGACCGTGCTGATGCGGTTGCGGCGGCCGGCGGTGCTCTCGGCGGTCAGGCTCAGGCCGTCGACGGTGGCGCGGGACCCGGCTATGGGGACCCGGCCGAGGGCGTGGGCCAGCAGGCCGCCCACCGTGTCGACGTCGTCGACCTCCAGCTCGATGTCGAACAGCTCGCCCAGCTCGTCCACGGGAAGCCGCGCGGTCACCCGGGCGCTCCCGTCGTCGAGCCACTCGACGCGCGGCGCCTCCTGGTCGTACTCGTCGGCGATCTCACCGACGATCTCCTCGAGGACGTCCTCGATGGTGACCAGGCCGGCGGTGCCGCCGTACTCGTCGATCACGATGGCCAGGTGGATCTGCCGTGCCTGCATCTCGCGCATGAGCTCGTCGATCGGCTTGCTCTCTGGCACATAGGTGGCCGGGCGCATCAGCGAGCCGACCTTCTCACGCTCGGCGTCGCCGCTCGCGGTCGACTCGTGCACCCGCTGGACGATGTCCTTGAGGTAGGCGATGCCGACCACGTCGTCCTCGTTCTCGCCGACGACGGGGATGCGGGAGAAGCCGCTGCGCAGCGCCAGCGACATGGCCTGGGAGAGGGTCTTGCCGCGCTCGATGAAGACCATGTCGGTGCGCGGCACCATCACCTCGCGCACCAGGGTGTCGCCCAGCTCGAAGACCGAGTGGATCATCTGGCGCTCGTCGGGCTCGATGACCCGGCGCTCCTCGGCCAGGTCGACGAGATCGCGCAGCTCGGCCTCGGAGGTGAACGGGCCGTCCCTGAAGCCCTTGCCCGGCGTCAGCGCGTTGCCGAGCAGGATGAGCAGCTTGGGAAGGGGCCCGAAGATGCGCGTCAGCCCGTACACGATGGGGGCGCTCGCCAGCGCGACCGGCTCGGCGTGCTGGCGGCCGAGGGTGCGCGGCGAGACCCCGACGATGACGTAGCTGATCAGGATCATGACGCCCGCCGCCGCGGCGTAGGCCTGCCCCTCGTCGCCCAGCCAGTCGATGAACAGCAGCGTCGCGATCACCGTGGCGATCAGCTCGCAGCTGAGCCGGAGCAGCAGCAGGAGGTTGAGGTAGCGGGGCGGGTCGGCGACGATCGCCTGGAGGCGCTGCGCGCCGCGCCGCCCCTTGCGCGCGAACTCCTCCGCGCGCACCCGGGAGATGCGCGCGAGAGCCGTCTCGGCGCTGGCCAGGAGGCCGCCGATGAAGATCAGAAGGGCGGCTGACAGCAACCACCCGCTGGGGGAACTCACGGCTCCCGCCGCACCTCCCGCCACGCGTCGAGCAGCTCGCCCTGGAGGCCGAACATCTCCGCGTGCTCGTCCGGCTCGGCGTGGTCGTAGCCGAGGAGGTGAAGGATGCCGTGCGTGCAAAGAAGCTCAAGCTCGTCGCGGGTGCCGTGGCCGGCCTCCGCCGCCTGCTTGGCCGCGACCTGCGGGCACAGCACGACGTCTCCGAGAAGTGCCGGGTCGAGCGGGGCGTCGCCCTCCTGGCGTGAACCGCCCGGGCTCGGCCGCAGCTCGTCCATCGGGAAGGCGAGCACGTCCGTCGGCCCGGGCTCGCCCATCCACTGCTCGTGGAGCTGCGACATCGCCGCCTCGTCCACGATCAGGATGGAGAGCTCGGCGAGCGGGTGGATGCCCATGCGCCCGAGCACGTGACCGGCCAGCTTCACGAGCGAGGACTCGTCGATCTCCACGCCCGACTCGTTGGCCACCTCGATACTCATGGTGTTTCTTATCTCCCCCGGGGGCGCTTGGCGCCCTTGATGGCATGAGGCTCGGCGGTCGCGAGGTCGTAACGGCTGTAGGCGTCGACGATGTCGCTCACCAGCTTGTGCCGCACGACGTCCGCGCTCGTCAGCCTGCTGAAATGGATGTCCGGAATGCCCTCCAGGATATCCTGGACGACCTTCAGACCGCTGTCTGTACCGCCGGGGAGGTCGATCTGGGTGACGTCGCCGGTTACGACGATCTTGGCCCCGAAGCCCAGGCGGGTGAGGAACATCTTCATCTGCTCGGGCGAGGTGTTCTGCGCCTCGTCCAGGATGATGAAGGCGTCGTTGAGCGTGCGGCCGCGCATGTAGGCGAGCGGCGCCACCTCGATGGTGCCCGCCGCCATCAGGCGCGGGATCGAGTCGGGGTCGAGCATGTCGTGGAGCGCGTCGTAGAGCGGGCGCAGGTAGGGGTCGATCTTCTCGTACAGCGTGCCGGGCAGGAAGCCGAGCCGCTCACCCGCCTCGACCGCCGGCCGGGTGAGGATGATGCGGTTGACGTCCTTGTTCTGGAGGGCCTTCACCGCCTTGGCCATCGCCAGATAGGTCTTGCCCGTGCCCGCGGGGCCGATGCCGAAGACGATCGTGTGCTTGTCGATCGCGTCGACGTAACGCTTCTGGTTGACGGTCTTCGGGCGGATCGTGCGCCCCCGCGCCGACAGGATGTCAAGGGAGAGGACGTCGGCGGGACTGCCTGAGCTCATGCGGAGCATGGCGATGCTCCGCTCCACCGCGTCGCCGGTGAGCTGGGCCCCGGACCTGACGAGCTCGACCATCTCCTCGAAGAGCCGCACCAGGAGACTGCTCTCCTCCGGGCTTCCGCTGATGGTGATCTCGTTGCCACGGACGTGGACGTCCGCGCGGAACGAGGCCTCGATGACCCGCAGCAGCTCGTCACGGGAGCCGAGAATGCTCACCATGGAGTACTGGTCCGGGATGACGACCTTGGCCTGCGTGCGTGACGGGCCCTTGACGCGCGGCGGTTCGCTGGTCTGCGCGCCGTTCGGCGCGCTGCGGGATTCGTGTGACTCGGACATGGGCGGCCCTGCGGCCTGCTCGCCTCCCGGCCTGGTGTACTTGTCTGTCGCGCTCGCTCGGATGACCGTGCAGTCGCCTGGCATCCGGCCCGACCGCGCCGCTGGCTAAGGCCATCGTATCCGGGCCGGGCTCAGCCCGGAGGCCAGTGCATGGCCCGGCCGCCGAGCAGGTGGCCGTGCACGTGGAAGACGGTCTGACCGGCCTGCGGGCCGGTGTTGAACACCAGGCGGTAGCCGTCGTCGGCCACGCCCTCCTGGACCGCGACCGCGTGGGCCGTCTTGAGCACCTCGTCGGCGAGCCCGTCGTCGGCCGCGGCGAGCACCGCGGCGTTCTCGTAGTGCCCCTTGGGGATCACCAGCACGTGCGTCGGGGCCTGCGGGTTCACGTCGCGGAAGGCCACCGTGCGGTCGGTCTCGTAGACGATCGCGGCCGGGATCTCCTTGGCCACGATCTTGCAGAACAGGCAGTCTGTCACGCCTGAAGGGTAGTCACCTCTGTTGCCAATCGGTAATACCTAGGTGGTCCCGTCGAAAGATCCTCGCGGCTAGGGTTGGTGTGCGACACTTCAGCGTCAGATAGCGGTCAGTGTCGGCGAGGCCACCGGCGAGGACACAACTGGGTCATGCCCCCTAAAGAACCGGCAGAGAGTAAACCCTCTGGGAAGGCCGTGCGTCCAACAGATGTGACCACCGAGACCCTCGTGGCCGAAAGGTCGATGGGGGCGGTGCCCGTCGGATGGGACGCCGACATGGCCGTTACGGCGCTTTACAGCGCCCACTATCGGTCGCTCGTGCGTCTCGCCATGCTGTTGGTGCGTGACAGCGCCACCGCTGAGGAAGTCGTGCAGGACGCGTTCGTCGCCCTCCATGGGGCATGGCGCCGCCTGCGTGACACCGACAAGGCACTCGCCTACCTGCGCCAGTCGGTCGTGAACCGATCGCGCTCAGTGCTCCGTCATCGTGCCGTCGTGGAGAAGTACGCCCCCAAGGGCCTCCCCGACGCCCCGAGCGCGGAGAACGGAGCCATAGGAGAGCTCGAGCGGTCCGCCGTCATCGAGGCGCTCCGCGGGCTCCCCACCAGGCAGCGCGAGGCGTTGGTGCTGCGGTACTACGGCGACCTCTCCGAGGCTGAGATCGCCAGCGCCATGGGCATCAGCAAGGGTGCGGTGAAGAGCCACACAGCCCGCGGCATGGCCGCCTTACGCACCGTACTGGAGCAATTGTCATGACCGAGTCCCCCGACGAGTACGGCGAGGTCCTCCGCCGTGTCTTGCGCGCGGAGGCGGATTCTGTCGTGCCCTCCGCAGAAGGACTGCAGATCATCCGCACCCGCATCGACCAGCGTGGCCTGCGGGGTGTCTTTTGGTGGCGGGCCGCCGCGTCGGCGTGCGGCGCCGTCCTGGTGGCGGCCACGGTGGTGATGATCGTGCCGCCGCTGCGCGAGCACATCAGCACGGACCAGCGCATCACCCAGGTTCAGTGGGACACGTCGCCGCCTGACGAGTCGAGCACGCGCAGGCCGTGGAACGGCGTCCAGCCCCCGGCCGGCGGCAGCCAGCGTGCCGAGCCCAGCCCGACGATCGCCACGACGCCGCTCACCACTCCGACGCCCACCCCGACGGTCTCCCCTGGCAACGACTGCACCACCCCGGTGCTGTCGACGGCGGAGCCTGGGCAGGAGCCGGACCAGCCCTGCCCCTCGGGCACGGGCGACTCCCAGCCGGAGCAGACCACCAGGCCGAAGCCCACCCCGACGCCCACGCCGACGAAGACCACCAAGCCGACCGCGAAGCCGACCCGCACCGCGACGGCGGACTCGACTCCGGACCCGTGCCAGCAGTGCTCTCCGGCGCCCACCGACCCCGCGCCGCCGACGGTCACCCCCCAGGTGACGGCGGAGGCCGAGTCGGCCCCGCCCGCGAACTGAAGCCCCACCCCGCGAAAGGCCGGACTCCTCGGAGCCCGGCCTTTCATCGCGTTGCTGGAGTGCTCAGTGTTCTGGGGGTGCTCACTGTTTTGGGGGTGCTCACTGTTTTGGGGGTGCTCACTGTTTTGGGGGTGCTCACTGTTTTGGGGATGCTCACTGTTTTGGGGGTGCTCACTGTTTTGGGGATGCTCACTGTTTTGGGGATGCTCACTGTTTTGGGTGCGGCCTGCCGCCTGGCGACGAGGGTGAAGGTCAGCAGCGCGAGATCCTCGGCGTCACGAGCCCGGTACTCGCGGGTGAGGCCCGGGCGTGCCGCCTCGACGTACGCCGCGGGCGCGACCAGTCCGGGCACCACCCTGGCGCTCCAGCCGGTCGCGGCGGCGTAGGCGAGGAAGTCCCGCGCCCGCAGCCGGTTGGGGATGCCGGGGAAGCTCATCGCCCGGTAGAGCGGGGCCGGGTAGCGCAGCAGGTTGAGCGGGTCACGCGACCGGATGCCGCGCATGTGCGCCATGCCGTCGATGTGGTGGCACATGACGCCGCCCGGGGCGACCAGCTCGGCCAGCCGTGCGAACGTCGCGGGGACGTCGTCGAAGTGCTCCAGCGCCGCGTTGCTCACCACCAGGTCGAACGGGCCGCGGAGGTCCGGCATGCCGGGGAAGGCGGTGACCCGGTAGGAGAGCCAGTCGCGCTCCACGGGACCGCCGAGGCGGGCGCCGAGCGCCTCGTAGAACGCCTGGCCGGTGCCGGACGCCAGCGGGAACAGGTCGGCCGCGGTGTAGGACTCCGCGCCGCGGGCCAGCATGATCGCACCGGTGCCGAGGTCCGGCCCGGGGCCGAGCTCCAGGATCCTGCGGCCGGTGAAGTCGAGATCACCGTCCCGTGCCCACCGGTCGGCCACCCCGATGACGTAGTCGACGTTGCGCTCGACGTCGTCCACGCCGAACGGGCGGGGGGTGCGGTAGCCGCGCAACCGGTGCCGCACCGCGTTCGCCAGGCTCATCCCGAGGCCGGCGCTCCACCACACGGCACGCGGGTGGCGGGTGGCCGCGTAGGTCACCACGCCCGGACCGGCGGCGCCGTCCTGGGTGTCGGAAGCGGTCATAGGAGTCCTCTCACGGAGCGGTCCGGTCGCCACGGCCCCAGGCGCCGGCGACCGCGGCGGGATCGGTGACGGTCGCCTGCCCGCCCGCCATGCGCAGGGCGGTGAGGAAGTCGTTCAGGCAGTACGCCTCGGCGCCGCCCGTCCAGTGGCCGCGCCAGCTCGTCCCGGTGCAGTCCCACGACTCGCCCTGCCCGGTGTCCACGATGCGCTTGCCCCGCATGAACCGGTACGCCTGGAGCACCCGCCACCTGCCCGGGTAGCCCCTGAGGAACTCCGCGAGCTGGTCGGGCGAGGTGTAACGGTAGTCGTTGGCCCCTGTGACGCTCGGCACCCAGCGGTTGCACAGCAACGACGGGTCGTCGCACCTGCCGGCGGGCAGGCTCCAGGTGTTCTGGAAGTACGGCGGAGCGAGGTCGGACCGGCTGGTGACGCCGTTGCCGTACTTCCGGCCGAAGGCGAAGCACGTGGAGACGACGTCCTGCTGGATCCGCGTGGTGAGCCGGTCGTCGGGGTAGGCGAACAGCCCCCAGGCCCGGGTGTGGCCGCGGCTGGCCAGCGGGGCGAGGGATCCGCACGACTCCGCCCGCTGCTGCTCGGGCGTCAGCGTGGTCATGTTCCGGTAGCCCATGCCGTGGCTGACGAACGTCCAGCCGTACTGGTCACGGAGGGTCGCGAGGTCGGCCCAGTTGGCGTAGTCGACGAAACCGGCCAGGCACTGGCGGTTCTGGTCCAGGGTGCGGTCGACGACGACGGTCCCGCTGGCGGGGAAGCCCCGCGCCCTGAACTCGCGGGCCACCTCGTCGAGCTTCACGGCCCCGCGCAGCGGGCGGCAGGCCCTGTCCACCGCGCTCCACTGCGAGCGGGACATGAGCAGGGTGACGTACCTGCCGTCGGCGCCGGGGTCGTAGTCGAAGCCCCGCCAGCGGGAACTCTCCCTGCCCGCCTTGTCGGCGAACCGCACGGTGACGCTGTAGTGACCGGCGGCCGGGGCCTCCCACTGGTAGGACCAGGTGGATCCGGTGACCGTCGCGAGCGCCCAGCCCGGTGTCTCGCCCCAGGTGCCGCCCGCCTGCCACCATTTGCCGGTGTCCCTGTTCTGGACGCCGACGCGGACCTTGTCGACGGCGACGTCGTCGGTGACCGTGCCGGCCACGCGGATGCCGGGCGAGGTCAAGCCCTGGTCGGGGAGCGGCGCGGTCACCTCTCCCACGGGGGGTTCGGCGTCCTGGCCGGGCGCGGTGACCGTGAAGGGCAGCCACGGATGCGCGGTGTCGAGCAGTCCGATCGAGTCGGTGGCGTACACCGACAGGCCGTAGTCGCCGGGACGTGGCGGCGTCCAGGTGAACGTCCAGCCGACCTGGCTGAAGGCGAACTGCCCCGTCGAGGACGCCGTCCAGGGCATGCCGCCGTCCGGCCCGGTCAGGGTCGCGGGCCTGGACTGGTAGTCCCCCCAGGTGCCGTCGTCGCGCGCCCACAGCTTGGCGGTCCGGTCGTAGATCGCCACGCTGACCGAGACGATGCCCCGGTTGTCGGAGGCGCTGCCGGTCCAGGTGATCGGGTGCTGGACCGGGTAGGAGGCCTGCCCGGCGGCCGTGACCGAGGGGGGCGCGCCGTCCGCGGCGAACACGACCGACGGCGAGACGGCCGTCACCCCTCCCGCGTCCCGGGTCGCCACCTCCAGCAGGTAGTCACCGTCCTTCGGCGGGGTCCAGTCGAAGGACCACGCCACCCTGCTCGCACCGGACGCGCCGATCGTGACGGGTTGCCGCTCGTAGGCGCCCCAGGTGCCGTCGGCGTGCCACCAGGCGTGCGCCGCCCTGTCGAGGATCGTCACACCGGCCCACACGACTCCGCCGGACGCCTGCGCGACGCCGCGGATGGTCGTCTTCTGCCCAACGGGGACGATGCCGCCCGGGGCCGGCTCCGCGATCACCCCGGCGGGGGCGGCCAGCGCCGCCGGAAGGTCCACGACCGTGAACCTCCGGTACGGCAGGGCAGGGTCGTAGGACCCGTCGGAGGCCACCGCCTTGGCCTGGACGAGGTAGTCGCCGGGCTCGGGGCTCGGCCAGGTGAAGCTCCACGAGCCCGCGTCCAGGGCCGCCTGCTGCCCTTCGTAGTCGCCCCAGCTTCCGTCGGCGTGCCACCAGAGCTTGCTGACCCTGTCCTGGACGGCCACCACCGTCTGGGTCGCGCCGCTCAGCGTGCCGCGCACCAGGATGGGCGCGCGCGTATAGAGGGCGCCGTCGGCCGCGGGCTCGGCGATCGTGCCGGACGGGGCGGCCGCCGCAGGCGGGACGGCCGCGGCCACCAGCCCGACGGCGGCCACCGCGAAGGCCACCAGACCGGCGAGCAGGGTTCGGATCCTCATCTCTCACTCACCGGGGTGGCCCAGGCGGACGAGGCGGCGGACGCCGGCCAGGATCATCGGCGCGAACACGATGGCCAGCATCGTCACCGCGAGCCCGAACAGCGTCCACGGCGTGCCGATCGACGACGCCACCGTGTCGATCTCCCGGGCGGCCCCGGCGGCGAGGGTGGGATCGATCAGGCCGTTGCCCGTCGAACCGGGCGTCTCGGGCAGGGGCTGGCCGTTCTGGTCGACGGCCACCGTGGCGTCGCCCCCGGTGGCGCCGGGCGTGGTGGTCCCGGGGTCGCCGCCGCCGCTCGTCGTGGCGCCGGGGGTGGCGGAGCCGGACGCGGACGGGCCCGCGGTGGCCTGGGGACCGGTGTCCGCCGAGGGTCCGGTGGTGGCCTTGGGGCCCGTGGTCGCCTTGGGGCCGGTAGTGGCCTTGGGCGTCTTGCTGGGCTTGGGTCCCGGCGCCTTCGTGGTCGTGCTCGCGCTCGGGGTCGGGCTGGGGCTTCCCGCGCCCTTGTCGTCCTTCTTGTTGTCGTCGTTGTTCTGCTGGTTGTTATTGCCGTTCTGGTTGTTCCCGCCGTTGTCGTTCTGCGCGGGAGGGGGATCGTTCGCGGTCTGCTCACCCACCTGGCCGCATTTCTTCCCGTCCGGCAGTTGCAGGTTCTCGTAGAACTTGCCCCACGTGTCAGGGTTTCCGGGAACCGCAGGGTGGCCCGGCACCTGGCCGAGCACGTCGAAACCCTGCTTGATCAGGTTCGACGGCAGCGGTGAGTAGCCGATCTGGTCGACGTTCTTCTGGCCGTCGGTGATGGAGTAGAGCACGAACTTCGCCAGGGTCTCGCCCTTGCCGGCGTCGAACCCCTCGGTGGGGACGATGATGTAGTTGTAGCTGGAGATCGCGTAAGCGCTCGGGTGCGGGTGCGTGTGCACGTTGTCGAGCTTGTACGTGCCGTCACCGTTCCGCTCGGCGGCGGTGAGGGCGATCGCCTGGTTGCACGCCGTGGGCAGGGTGTACTGCCCCGCGGCGTTCTTGATCTTCGCCACCGGCACGTTGAGCTGGATGGCGTAGGCGTACTCCGCGTATCCGATCCAGCCCCAGCTCGCGTTGCCGTTCTTCACCTGGATCGCCACGCGGTCGGAGCCGTCCACCAGGTCGGTGTCCGGCCGGTTCGGCCACACGTCGGTCGGGCCGCACACCTGGTCGGTGCACTTGGACGACTTCTCGGTGGAGCACCCGTTGGGGTTGCCGCCCACGCCCTGCATGTAGGACTTCCACCGGCCGGGGTCCATCTGGTTCAGGTAGTCGGTGAACACGGCCGTGGTGCCTGAGCCGCCGGCGCGGACGACCGGGCGCACCCGCACGTGCGGCAACCGCGCCGCGAGGCCCGGGTTGTCGTCCTTGATGGCCTGGTCGTCCCAGAAGATCTCCTGCTCGCTGCCCTTGTTGGCGCACGAGAACATGTTCTGCGTGAACAGCTTCACAAGGAGGCCGCCGGAGAGCTGGAGGTCGGTGATCGGCCTGCCCGCGTTGTCCTTGAGGTTGACCATGATCGCCGTGCCGCCCGCGACGAGCGGCATGTAGGTGAACTTGAAGGGCGGATCCTGCTCGACGCCGAGCCCGCCGGGGAAGTTGTAGGAAACATCACTGGAGGCGAAGTCCGCCTGGCGTGAGGCGAACTCCTGCCGGCCCTGGGTCGACCCCTTGGGCGCGAAGTTGACGCTCAGCCCCTGCAACCGGGCGACGTCGGACATCCACTGCTGGATCGCGACGTAGGCGAAGGTGGAACCTGACCCGTTCACGGGCGAGGCGGCCCACGCGGGGGCGGCGCCCAGCGACGCGGGCAGGATCATCAGCATCAGCACCACGAGCAGGCGGGTGCCTCGACGGCGGATTCGCATTCCTGTGCTCCAGAACTCGCCGGCGGCTCAGCCGAACCGGCCGTTGACGTAGTCGGCGGTTCTCGGGTCCTCGGGATCCGAGAAGATCTGCTCTGTGGGGCCCTGCTCCACGACCCGCCCGGGCTCGTTCTCGGCGGCGAGGAAGAAGGCGCAGTGCTGCGAGACGCGCTGCGCCTGCTGCATGTTGTGGGTGACGATGACGATCGTGACCTGGTCCTTCAGTTCGAGGATGGTCTCCTCGACGCGCCTGGTGGACGTGGGGTCGAGGGCCGAGCACGGCTCGTCCATGAGCAGCACGTCGGGGCTGACGGCCAGGGACCTCGCGATGCAGAGCCGCTGCTGCTGGCCGCCCGACAGGCCGCCCGCGGGGGCGTCGAGCCGGTTGCGCACCTCGTTCCACAGGCCCGCCCTGCGCAGGCTGGCCTCGATGAGCTGGTCGCGGTCGCGCACCTTGGTCCCCGTCAGCCTCAGGCCCGCCGCCACGTTGTCGGCGATCGTCATGGCGGGGAACGGGTTCGGCTTCTGGAACACCATGCCGATGCGGCGGCGCACCTCGGTGAGGCGCAGGCCGACTCCGTAGATGTCGTCGCCGTCGAGCAGCACCGACCCGGCGAGCGTGGCGATCGGCACCAGCTCGTGCATGCGGTTGAGCGTGCGCAGGAAGGTGGACTTGCCGCACCCGGAGGGCCCGATCAGCGCGGTCACGACCCCCGCGTCCATCTTGATGTTGACACCTTCCAGCACCTTGCGGGAGCCGAACCAGCAGCTCACGTCCACGCCTTCCAGGACGCCGCCGACGGGGCCGGCGGCCGCCTCGGGGATGGGCCTGGTGTGCTCGACGTCCGGCACGGTCATCAGGTCGGTCCTCTCCGCTTCGGATGTGCCTTCAGCGGCCACGGCGCTGCCCGCCACGGCCGGGGAAACGGAACCTGCGCCGGCCTGAGCCCGCCGAGCCGGCGATCCTGGCCAGCACGAACAGCAGCAGCACGACGATCAGCAGGATCAGCGCGCCGCCCCAGGCCCGCTCGACCTGGGTCTCCTGCGAGCTCCTGATCTGCGTGAACACGAACAGCGGCAGGTTGTCCTGGTGTCCCGCGAACGGGTTGGTGTTCAGCACCGTGGTGCCGCCCGTGGTCATCAGCACGGGCGCGGTCTCACCCACCACGCGAGCCATGCCGAGGATCACGGCGGTCGCCAGGCCCGCCCTCGCGGTCGGGAGCACCACCATCAGCACGCTGCGCCAGTACGGCGCGCCGAGCGCCAGCGCGGCCTCGCGCAGGCTCCCCGGCACGACGCGGAGCACCTGCTCGGCGGTGATCGTCACCGTGGGGAGCATGAGGATGGCCAGCGCGAGGCTGCCGAGGATCCCCGACTGCAACCACAGGTGCGGCTTGATCAGCAGGGAGTAGACGAAGAGGCCCGCGACGATCGAGGGCAGCGCGGTCATGGCGTCGGCGACGAGCCGCACGGGCCGGGCGAGCGGGCCCTGGATCTCGCTGAGGTAGACGGCGGTGAGCACCCCCAGGGGCACCGCGATGGCCGTGGCGAGCGCCAGCTGCTCCAGGGTGCCGATGATCGAGTGGAGGGCGCCCCCCTCGGTCGCCTTCGACAGCGGGCCGACGATCTGCATGGTCTCGGTGAAGAGGCTCGGGATGGTCCCGTTGGAGAGGCTCGGGCCGAGCACCTTGAGACCCCGGTAGGCGACGTACCCGACCACGAACACGATCGGCGTGAAGGCGAACGCCGCCCCGGTGCCGATCAGCACCGTGACCAGCCGGTCCTTGGCCACCGCCCGGCCCTGGCCGTCCTTGGTCACGAACCAGTGGATCGGCAGGAACAGCGCGTACCAGGCCACGGCGAACGCGACCGGCATGACCCGGAACGGCAGCAGCCGCGTGAACAGCAGCCACGTCAGGAAGAACGCGGCCGCGAGCGCGCCGGCCGTCTCCAGCACGTCGCTCCAGCGCCACGCCCTGGGCCGCCGCCTCGGCTGCGCCGTCCGGGACGGCCCGGTGCCGGCGTCCGAGGCGGGCCGCCGTCCCCCCGTCCCCGGGGCGATGGGCAGCACCTTGGTCTCCGGCGCGGTCATTTGCCCGCTCCCGAGCGTGATCTGTTGGCCACCAGGGCCGCGAGGAAGTTGATGGCGAAGGTGACCAGGAACAGCGCGAGCCCGGCGGCCATGAGCGCGCTGAGCCCCATCTCCTGCGCGTCCCTGAACTCGATGGCGATGCCGCTGGCCACGGTGATGCCGCCGTTCTCCAGGATCCTGGGCTTGATCTCGAAGGCGATCGACAGGATGAGCGTCGCGGCGAGGGTCTCCCCGAGCGCGCGGCCGAGTCCGAGCATCGAGCCGCCGATGATGCCGCCCTTGCCGAACGGGAGGATCACCGCCGTGATCATCCCCCAGCGGGTGCCGCCCAGGGCCAGCGCGCCCTCGCACTCGTGCCTCGGCGCCTGTGCCAGCACCTCACGGATGATCGAGGTGGTGATCGGGATCGCCATGCAGGCGATGATCAGTCCCGCGTTGAACAAGGACCCTCCCGTGGCCGAGGCCTCCATCAGGGGCATCCACCCGCCGAACTGCGCGACGGCCCAGTCCTCGATCGGCTGGAGCAGCGGCACCAGCAGGAACAGGCCCCAGATCGCGAAGATCAGGCTGGGGATGGCCGCCATCAGGTCGACCAGGGACGTGAGCCCCCGGCGAAGGGCCCGGGGGGCGTACTCATTGATGAAGAGGGACGTGCACACCGCGACCGGCACGGTGATCACCATCGCCACCGCGGCGCTGACGAAGGTGCCGAACATCATCGCGGCGACGCCGAACTTCGGCGGCTGGCCGTCGGGCGCCCAGGGCCGCGTCGTGAGGAACGACAGCCCCGCCGTCCTTAGCGCGGGTAACGCCCCGATCAGCAGGAAGACGCCGATGAGGGTGATCAGCACCAGGGTGGCCCCGGCACCCGAGGCGACGAAGGCCCGGTAGAGACGATCGGCGTCGGTGAGGCGGGCTTCCAGCTTTCGCGGTTCCTGAGCGTGCGGCCCCGTCTCGGGCATTTCACTCGTGACCGACCCCTCGGGGCCAGTTGGCTGCACGTCGATCCCCTCATAGGCGTGTGGTGAATGCGTGGGCGGATTTCCCGGTCATCTGCGTTTCCCGAGGTCCGTCGCCAGTGTCGAGCCAGGCCCATGGCCGGTGCGAGAACGGGGGATGAACGGGCGCGGGCACGTGCCCGACACCTTTTCTTCGGTGTTTCGAGGCCTTTTGAGGTTGTTTCCAGGGATGGAATGCCGGATGAACGACACCGGACGACACCCCGACGAATGGCCGCAGCCATTGTCCGGGGGAAGTTCAGGGCGCTTCCCTATACGGGGGGAACTGCGCGCGTTGACGCACGTCCCCCGTTTCTGGATATAGGAGATGCGGACGTGTTGCGACGTAGACGTTGGGCACTGCTGGCGGTCGCCGTGACGGGAAGTTCCGCGGTTCTGGCGGTCACCCCTGTCGCGGTCCAGTCCACGGCCCGCGCGGCGGAGGAGACCCCTTCGGTCGAGGTGTGGACGGCGGACGGCGGCGCGAGGGTGGACGGTGTCCCCGCCCAGAAGCTCGGCGCCGCGCAGGAGGTGAACGTCCGCTGGAAGGGCTTCACGCCGAACTCGTCGGTCGTGCTCACCCAGTGCGTCGATCCCGTCCGCGCGTGGTCGGTGTACGACGGCGAGGCCTACGGCTGGAAGACCTGGCACCCCTTCCAGTGGTGCGCTCACCAGATCCGCCAGTCCGGCGCCACCAAGGCGGACGGCACCGGTGCGGCCACCCTGACCGTCAGGCAGGGCACGATGACGCCTTCCACGGTGTACGAGAACGCCAGCGGCGGCGTGACGGCGAACTACCCCTTCACCTGCAACTCGCAGAACGCCCCCTGCGTGGTGATCGCGAGCGAGTGCGAGTGGCAGCAGCCGCTTGACTACGTCACGACGCCGACGCCGGCCCTGCTTCCGCAGAAGACGCCGCCCGAGGGCATCGAGGAACCGGCCCGCGCGGCGGTGAGCGAGAACCTCGGGTTCGCCCCCGGCGGCGACGGAGCACCGGTCACAGCCGCCGTGCCCGCGCTGGTGTCGCCGGACTTCCCCACGGAGAAGCCGCCACCCCCGCTCAACCCGATCACCGGGGAGCGCGTGGGCGACATCATCCACGGCAGCGGCGCCTCCAACGTCGTCACGGCCTTCGAGACCTGGCTGACCGAGGTCCGCGCCCTGCCGAAGGCCGCCGACGTGAGCTTCTCGCGCACCACCTCCGTCCAGGGAGCCGGCACGCTCAAGGCGGGATTCCAGAGCGGGTTCGACCGCGGCGCCGACTTCTCGGTCACCGGCATCCCCTACGACCGTGACACGGCGGGGGGTGAGGTGGCGTACGCCCCCATCTCGCTCACCGCGCTCGCCGTGGCGAACGAGGTCGAGATCGCCGGCCGCCCGATCCGCGAGGCACGCCTGAGCCCCACCACCCTGGCGTGGATGCTCGGCCAGGCCTCCGCCCCCGGGAGCGGTCCACTCGCCTACCTGAACGACTACACCAGCGGCTGGAGCGCCCTCGGGCAGAAGTCCCTGTTCAGCGTGGACAACCACGGCTGCGAGCTCCCTCCCCGCGACGTCGTCAGCATCTTCCGCCTCGGCCAGTCGGCCCAGAACCAGGTGCTGTCCTCGTGGCTCGCGGCCAACATCCCCGCCGACCTGTTCAAGCGCGAGTTCCCCAACAGCGATCCGGGCGGTCTCGAACTGCTCGCGGGCGCGGCGGGGACCCGGGGCACCCAGAGCGGTGCCGAGACCGCCCGGCAGGTCGCGACGCAGTTCGGCGACCTGACCAAGCTCGACCAGGAGGGCAAGCCCGACCCGAACGCCAAGACCCTCAGGAACCAGAGGGCGGCCCTCGGCTACGTGGACATCACCGAGGTCAAGGCGCTCGCCGAACGCGGATTCCCGCTCGGGGTGTCCGCGCTGAAGAACGCCGCGGGCAAGTACGTCAAGCCGACCAAGGAGTCGATCCTCGCCGCGTTCTCGTCGATGAGGAAGAACGACGACGGGACCTACACGGCGGTCTTCGACGACAAGGGGAACGCGGCGGCGTACTCCCTGCCGATGGTCCACTACATCGCCGTCCCGAAGGCCGACGCGAACGGCCAGAACCCGTTGCCGCTGGAGAAGCGCAAGGCGCTGTCGCTGTTCGTCAAGTACGCGGTAAGCGACAAGGCGCAGGCCCGGGTCGAGGAGCTCGGCGGCGCGCCGCTCCCCCAGGCGCTCCGCGACCAGGCGGTCCAGGTGGCCGACATGCTGCTCACCACCCCTTCGCCGAGCCCCACGCCGACGACGTCGCGGCCCGACGCCGGCGGCGGCGACACGGGCGGCGGCGGTAACGGCGGGAACGGCGGCGGGGGGAACGGCGGCTCCGAGAGCGGGACGCCCGGCCCCGAGGACACCGGCGCGGCCCTGCTGGACGGAAGCGCCAAGCCGAAGCCCACGCCGGCCGTCACGGTGACCAAGACCCACCGTCCTCTCGCGGCCCCGTCCGCCACCAGGACCACCCGCGCCGGCGCCACGACGCCGCCGGGCGCTGGCGGTTCCACGGGCTCACAGCCCACCGGCGCCCCTGTGACCACCGGCCCCCAGGACCCCGGCGGGCAGCCCTCGGCGGGCCCGCAGCCGCAGCCGCAGCTCAGCCCGGTCGCCGACACGAACTCGGCCCCCCAGCCGGTGGCGAACGAGGGCAGCGTGCGCGGGGGCACGATTCCGGCCCCCTCCTGGGTGATCCAGACCAGCATGCTGCTGATCCTCGGCGCGGTCGCCCTCTCACTGGGCGGCACGTGGCGCGGTTACCTGCTGTGGCGGATACGGTCCAAGCCGGCCTCCGCGGCCGCCACCCGTCCTGATGACGCGGGCCCGGCCCCCGCCCCGGCCGCGGCGCCCGCCCCGCACACCGCGCACACCGCGCAGGCCCCGCACACCGCGCAAACCGCGCACGCCGCCACCACCGTGACCATGCCGCCCGCATCGGACGTCAGGCCGTGACGCCGCTGGAGACCGCGGGCGGCGAGGCGCCGTACGCCGCCGCCATGGAACTGGCGGACCAGGCCGTCCAGCGGCTGGAGGAGATCGTCGCCCGCCTGTCGGGCACCGGCGACGGAACCGGGCACGCGAACGCCCTGGTCCTGGCGGGTTCGGCGTCCGTGCTGCTCGGGCAGTTGGAGCTCACCGTCGCGCCCCACGACACCGCGGGCAGGGCGTCGGCCGCCGCCCTGCGCTCGCGCTACGACAACGTCCTGCTGCACCTCGGCTCGGTCTCCGCTCCCGCGCGGCCGCCGTCCCCCATGCCGTACGGCCCGGCCCCATGGGTGCAGGTCGCCCCCGGGCAGTGGGCGCAGCTCGCCCCGGCCCCCCTCGTCCCCCCGCTCCCCGGCACGCCTCCTGGGTACGGCCCGCCACCCGGGTACGGCCCGGTGGGCTACGGCCTGCCGCCGGGCTACGTCCAGCCGGCCGGATACGGCGTGCCCGCCGGGTACCCCGCGACGCCGGTCCACGCCGTACCCCCGGGGTACGGCATGCCCGGCGCGACGGCGCAGTTCGTGCCGCAGGCGCCCGCCCCCAAGCGCCGGAGCCTGCGCGACCTGGTCAACGGGCTCCCCCCGGAGGTACGGCGGCTCGGCGGGGTCTCGATGACCGGGCTGACCGTGATGGGAGCGCTGCTGATCGCCTTCTCCCTATACGGCTCCCTGTTCGGCCACCTGACCTACGAGCGGAACCAGCGGGTCATGATCGACCAGCTCAACGAGAAGTTCAAGGTGGCCGCGGCGATCGCCGCCGCTCCCGTCGCCGGGGACAGGAACCTGGCGGCGATCCCGGCGCGCGACGAGCCGATCGCCCTGCTGGAGATCCCCGGCATCCGCGTGCGCGAGGCCGTCGTCCAGGGCACCGGCACCGCGGAGCTCCGGTCGGGCATCGGGCA
Organism: Sphaerisporangium viridialbum; assembly: GCF_049674955.1. Lineage (GTDB taxonomy): Bacteria > Actinomycetota > Actinomycetes > Streptosporangiales > Streptosporangiaceae > Sphaerisporangium > Sphaerisporangium viridialbum. Next base: position 7,639,584 of record NZ_CP187232.1, read on the forward strand.
CTACCGCCCGTCGCCGATGCCGGGCCAGGTCGGCAACGCGGTGCTGGCCGGCCACCGGAACCTCTACGGGGCCCCGCTGGCCCGCGTCGCCGAGCTCAAGCAGGGCGACAAGATCGTCGTCACCACGCAGGAGGGCCGGTTCGCCTACACCGTCGAGACCACGATGCGGGCCAGGACCGGCGAGCAGGACTTCCTGTCCCAGGCGACGACCGTCAACCGGCTCACGCTGCTGACCACCTCGGACGGGGACCGGCCCGGCGGGCGGCTCGCCGTGGTCGCCCGGCTCGACGGCCAGGCGGCGTCCCTGAAGACCCATGACGACAACGGGGTCACGGTGGACGAGCTGGGCCTCGGACGCGATCCCTCCGCGTGGTGGCCGACCCTCGGCTGGGGCGCGGTGTTCTTCGGCATGCTCACGGGCACGCTGGTGCTCTACCGCCGGTGGCGGCGGACGTCGACCTATCTGATCACCACTCCGGCACTGCTGGCCACGGCGCTGATCTGGTTCGAGGCACTCGCGCGCCTGATCCCTTCGACGTTCTGAACCGTGGAGGCCACCATTCGCCGCAGCAGGCTCGCGTTCTCCCCGAAGACGGCATGGGGGCTGGCCGACCAGGCGCTGGCCAGCGCGACCAGCATCGCCCTCACCGTGGTCGTCGCCCGCGAGGTGGACATCTGGGCCCTGGGCGCGTTCGCGGTGGCCAACACGTTCTACATGATCATCCTGGGCTTCTCGCGGACGGTCGTGTCCGAGCCCCTGCTGGTGCGGTTCAGCCACGTGGGCGCGGAGGAGTACCGGCTGGGCGCCCGGCAGTCGACCGGGCTCTCGCTGGTGATCGGGCTCGTCGGCTGCGCCCTGCTGCTGGCCGCCCGGCCGCTGTACGGGGCCGCGGTGGCCGAGGCGATCGTCCCGCTGGCGATCTTCCTGCCGGGGCTGCTGCTCAAGGACGCCTGGCGGTTCGCGTTCATCGCCGCGGGCCGCCCCGGGCAGGCCATGCTGAACGACCTGATCTGGGCGGGCGGCCAGGTCGCGGGCGTCGGCTGGGTGCTCATGTCGGGCCGTCCCAGCCTGGGCGGCCTGGTGACGGCCTGGGCGGCCTCGGCCACCGTCGCGGCGCTCGCGGGGTCGGCGCAGGCCCGCCTGCTGCCCGCTCCCCTGGGCGCGGGGGGCTGGATCCGTGGCAACCGTGACCTGCTCCCGGCCTACACCGTGGAGTTCCTCGCCCGCGTCGGAGGCCGCAACCTGGCCCTGCTCGCCGTCGGCTGGGTCAGCGGGCTGCCCACGCTCGGCGCGATCCGCGCCGCCGAGGTGGTGTACGGCCCGCTGAACGTCGTGCTCCAGGCCGGCAGCCTGGTGGCGATCCCGCAGGCGGTGGGCGCGGCGAGACGTTCACTCGCGACGCTGCGCGCCACGGTGGTCGCGCAGTCGGGCGCGCTGATCGTGCTGTCCGCCTGCTACGCGGCGCTCACCATGGTCTTTCCCAACGGGCTGGGCGAGGCGCTGGTGGGCGGGTCGTGGGGCCAGGCCCAGGCCGTGCTCCTCCCGACGGCCCTGATCTACGCAGGGGTGGCCGCCATGACCGGCCCCATCGTGGGCCTGCGCGCCCTGGGCGACAACCGCCGCAGCCCGGCGGTGCGCCTCGCGCTCGTACCGCTCACCATCGGCTGCGGCGTGGCCGGGGGGCTGCTGGCCGGGGCGGTGGGGGCGGTGACGGGCCTGGGGCTCGCCAACCTGGCCGGAGCGGTGCTCTGGACCCGGCAGTTCCACAACGCGCTTCTCAAGCCCATCCAACGACCCTCCCGAGGAGACACGATGGAACTCTCCGAATACGGGCGGCGGTATCGCGGGATCATCCTGCCGCTGGCCGCCATCCCCGTCGTCGCCGCGGTCGGCGGCGCGAGCTGGGCGGTCGTCCAGCCCTCCACCTACCGGCACGTCGTCGAGCTGCAGGTGGCCGCGCCCTCGGACGCGGCGGGCCCGGCGGTCTCCGAGCAGAGCATCGCCACCTTCCGCGCGCTCGTCACCTCCTCCACCGTGACCGCGAGGGTGGCGCGCGAGACGGGCGCGGACGCGGACTCGGTGACCGGGGGGCTGTCCACGACCAGGCTGGACAACGGCAAGGAACGCGGGGCAGTGGTGCAGGTCGTCTTCGTCGGGACGGATCCCGGGAAGGCCGCGGTGGTCACGAAGGCCGCGTCCGTCGCCGCGGTGGACGAGCTGATGCGGCCCTACGTCGAACGGGCGAAGTCAGACGCCGAAGGGGCGAAGCGGGCCGCCCAGGACCGCGCCAAGGCCCTGACGAAGGCCATCGGCAAGAACGGGCTGGCCCCCGACCAGTACCGGGTGCTCTACGCGGAGATCACCCGGCTGCGGTCCGAGCTCACGGCGCCGACCGGGGTCCGCGACAAGGCGGACATCCTCCAGGCGATCAACGACCGGCAGGCGCAGCTTTCGCGGCTGACGCGGGACATCGTGCCGTTCATGTCGGCCCAGAACGAGGCCGACCAGGCCAACCGCTACCTCATCCAGGTGCAGCAGAACCTGCGCCAGGCCGAGGCGCGGCTGACCCAGTCCAAGGCGTCCATCACCCCGGTGACCGCCGAGGGGGTGGAGGTCGGGAAGGCTCCGCTCGCCGCCCGCGCCTCGGCCATGGCCGGAGGGATCGGGGCCCTGCTCGCGGTGGTCATCCTGGTGCTGCGCGAGCTGCTGCGTCAGCGCCGTCCCGTGGCTCACCTGAGCCCCTCGCGCCATGTCTCCGCCATGCGCGTGGCCTCCGGGCCGCCGCGCGTCGAGGTGGCCCCGGGGGACGTACGGGTGATCGAGCGCGGCGACCGCGCCGACCGGCACCGGCTCAACTGAGATCCGCGGCCCGGAGCACCCGGCTCGCGTGGCCCGGCTTCCCTGGCGGCCCCGCTCGCGTGGCCCGGCCACCCTGGCGGCTCAGCTCGCGTAGCCGTGCCGTCCGAGGTGGGCGGCGAGCGAGCGGTCGAGCAGTCCGACCTGGTCCGGGGTGAGGTCACGGCGGAAGGCCTCGGTGCGGCCGGCGGCGAAGGTGTGCCTGGCGAACCCGCGCTCGAAGCCGGGCGTCCAGGACAGCCCGAGGAAGTCCAGGATGATCTCCAGTTGCTCGCGCGGGTCGGCGACGACGTCCTCGTACCGCACCTCCAGCCACGCTTCGGCGGGCAGTGCCTCGCGGGCCAGGTCGTAGGCGTCGATCAGGTGCTTCCACGCGATCCCGGCGAGGTGGACATGGGATCGTCCCGCTTCGTCCCACTCCCGCCGGTACGGCTCGGGCAGCGGTCCGAAGTGCCAGCCGTCCGGGCCGAGGTGGCCGCGCCACCAGGGCATCTGCGACCACGAGTTCGCCACCGCGCGCCCGTCCCTGACGACGTGGACGAACCGCGCCCGGGGGAAGACCTCGCCGAGGAAGCCCGCCCTCGGCCAGCCGGTGAGCTTGTGGAGGTAGGCGGGGGCGCCTTCCGCGGCGGCGCGGGACTCGAAGAAGGCCCGGGTGCGGGCGGCGAGCCACGGCGTGACGTCCGAGGCGAGCAGGTCGCGGAACGGGTCGACGAGCAGGGGCGACACCTCGCGGGCGAGCGCGGAGTACGCCTCTGAGGGCGCGTAGCGAAGGCGGCCCTTGGCGGTCAGCCGGGGCGGCACCCTGCGGTAGATCGCACCGCTGCGCCGGCGCACCCAGCGGGGACAGCGGGCGTACCGGTCGTCGAGGTTGGAGACGAACCCCACGTCCGGGTGCCGGGCCAGCACCTCGTGGACGAGCGTCGAGCCACAACGTCCGGTGCCGACGACGAAGCCGTACACGAGGTCCTCCTTGCACTGCGGGCGGGGAACGCGCGGGAACCGGGCCGGGCTCGCGAGAGCCCGGCCCGGAAGGGTGTCGCGAGAGGCGGCTGTCAGTTGACGTCGAAGGTGACGCACTTGTCGCCGGTCGGGCGGATCTTCACGAAGCCGTTGCCGGTGATGGCCTGGTCGATGGCCACGCCCCAGTTGCGGTCGACGTTGCCGTTCGGCGTGCCCGGGTTCGGGTCGCTGCTGGGCTTGCTGTGGAGGGCGTTGGGCTTGCACAGCCAGCCGTTGGGACCGACGTAGCCGGCGATCCAGGGCGGGCCGTTGCGGCGGATGACGTTGAACAGGGTGCGGTTGAACTGGTAGGTGCCGTCCTGGATGGTGGTGGCCGACGGGGTGACACCGCCCACGCTGATCAGCGCCGTACCGCTGGGGCTGCAGTCCGCCTCACCGGTGGAGTACTTGCCGTACGACAGGGCCCAGATGGAGCGGCCACGGTCGGCGGCGGAGGCGATGTTGTTGATCGGGGTGCAGTTGTTCTCGAACAGGGTCTGGCCACCGGTGGCCGAGACACACGTGTTCGGGTCGCCGCCGAGGAAGGACGACCACGCGGAGTAGGTGCCGGAGCTGGTCTGGATGCCGTGCACGAGGATCGGCGCGCTGGCTCCGCCGAACTCGCTCCAGTTGCGGGAGCAGCCACCGGGGCCCGTGCCGAGGAAGATCTCCTTGAGCTGGGCCACGGACAGGTTGGCGACGGCGTCGGACGCGCCGCCCTTCCACTTGGGCACGGCGATGGCGTCCTTGGCCCAGCCGACGTAGGTCAGCGGGTCCTGGGCGTTCTTGCACTCGCTGGGAACGCTGGCGGGCGCCGAGGAGGACCGCGCGTAGCTGTAGTAGATCGTGCCGGTCAGGCCGTCGTTCTCCTGGCACAGCATGCGCAGGCCCGCCGAGGAGCCCTGCGGGAAGTGCTCGACCGCCATCTCGTGGTCGTAGTTCTCGGTGGTGACCGTGGTGGGCGTGTCGGCGAGACAGGTCCACTGCGGGGTCGCCGGCGGGACCGTCAGGTTGCAGCCCGGCGACTGGTTGAACAGCGCGTCCAGGTCCTGCATGGCGAAGTAGGTCGTGTCCGACCCCGCGCCGGTCATCGTGAAGTTGAACTTGCCGTCGGAGAAGGGAGGAAGCGCCGAGGCGGGAAGGGCGAACGCGCAGACCGCGACGATCATGGTGATCATCGCGGCGGCACGCTTGCCCATACCCCCCATGCGGGACTTCCGGCCATGGATTTCGCTGGACATGAATCCTCGATCCTGTGAAAACAGCGAGCCGCGGTTGGGCACGAGCATTCCGTCGCGAGGAGCGGGAGTGTTCGGCGCGGCACCACAGGGATCATCAATGCGGCCCGGCTCGCCGCCAACTAACCCCGCGTGTCCGCCGCGAGAACACGAGGCAATAAATACACATATTCCGGATTCTTCTTTCCCTTCCATGACTTCGTGGATTGTTTACCTTATAAGCACTTTGCGGATGATTAGGTGGCATTTCTCGGCTGGATAGTGCCGTCCTATGAGACGACGGCTGATCACAATGTCGATGGCGATGAGCGGCCTTCTCGCCGTGACCGGATGCGCGGTCGGCGAGGCGGAGCGGTCCCTTCCCGCGCGGGTGCGCGAGGTGACCTCCTCCCCGCTTCCGCGAGCCGCCTCCGACCAGATCGCCGCGGGCGGAACGGTGCGCGTCACGGCGGAGGGGCCGGTGCCCCACCAGCTCATCGCGGGCACCGGTGAGACGATCACGTGGCGCAACGAGACCGCGAAGACCATCTCCGTCCGGCTGATCGACGGCAGCGAACCCTCGGGCGACGTGAAGCCCGGGGGTTCGTACACGCACGTCTTCGACACGGCGGGATCGTTCGCCTACCGCATCGGGAAGGCCGGCGCCCCGGCAGGCGTCGTCGAGATCCTCCCCCACACCGACGGGACGCCGGCTCCCTGACGACCGTCTCGTGCCCTGGCCTCAACCGGCACGGCAGGCGATGAGCGACTTGGTGAGCCCGGCGAAACGCTCGGCGAGCAGCGTGGAGTCAGGGAAGTAGTGCCGCATCTGGGTGCGGCTCAGCAGTTCGATCTCCAGCACCATGGGCAGCGCCTCGGCACGGTCGCCCGGCCGCGTCCCCCACGACAGCGGCCACCGCGCGGCCAGTGCCGTCTGCAACGGCAGCGGCAGGAACTGGAACATCGGAAAGACCCAGTGCGGCTCGATCGGGAAGTACAGGTAGGGCACCTGCACCCAGTGGCGGTCGGACAGCCGGTGCACCGAGTCGGCGAACCGCCTGCGCATCTCGTGCCCGCCGACGTGCTCCATCACCGAGTTCGAGAAGGCCATGTCGAAGCGCCGGCCGGCGAGGTGGCCGGGCAGGTCGCAGGCGTCGCCGATCTCCACGGTGACCCAGTCGGGCACCTCGTCCACCGGCGGCTCGAAGTTGACCAGGTGGACGTGCGCGGGCCGCTTCGGCGCGCGGGTCCAGGTGCGCACGGTGCCACCGAGGTCGATGATCTCCATCCGCTCCAGGTCGGGGAAACGCTCCAGCAACATCATCATCCGCCGCGTGCGCAGGCGGGTGTTGAGCGAGTCGGGACGGCCGATGAGCCGCTCACGCATCCGCGTGCCGAGGTCGGGACGTACTGCGTCCATGTTCACTCCCTTGTACGTCACTTCGCCTGCTTCTTCATGGCACGGCGGGCCTCGGCGTAGATCTCTCCGAGAGCGGCGAGATGGCTCTCCGAGGAGTAGCGGGCACTGGCCACCGAGCGCGCCGACCTTCCCATCGCGAGGCTCTTCTGCGGATCGCGCAGCAACGCGAGCGCCGCCGACGCCAGCTCCATGGGGTCGTCCGGCGGGACCAGCCGCCCGGTGGCGCCATCGGTGATCAGCTCGGACACCCCGCCGAGCACGGTGCCGACCACCGGCACCCCGCACGCGTACGCTTCGAGGATGGTCATCGGCTGGTTCTCGTACCAGCGGGAAGGCACCAGCAGGGCCGTCGCGGAGACCAGCAGGTCGAGCACCTCCTGCCGCGATATCCGGCCGAGGAAGCGCACCCGGCCGGGCACCAGGTCGGCGGCCATCCGCTCCAGGCGCTCCCGCTCCGGTCCGTCACCCGCGATGACGAGGCGGGCGTCCGGACCGAGCAGGCCCATCGCGCGGATGGCCGTGTCGACGCCCTTGGTCTCGTGCAGCCGCCCCACGCAGACCAGCGGGCCGCCCGGCTCCGACTTGGGCGTGACCCCGGTGAGCTCGGCGAAGTTGCTGAGGACGCGGAGCCGGTCGGGGTAGACGCCCGCGCGGGTCAGCTGCCCGGCCAGGAACCTGCTCGGGCTGATGAACACGTTGACGCCGTCGTAGGCGCCGAAGCGGCGGTGCAGCCAGGTCTCGGCGGCAAGCATCGCGCTTGCCGCGCGTGAGTCGTCCTTGCACCGGCGCCGCACCGCCTCGCGCACGCCGCCGTCCACGCACGCCGTGCAGACCTTGCCGTGGTCGAGGAAGCTGTAGCTCGGGCACGCCAGCTTGTAGTCGTGCAGCGTCATGACCACGGGCACGCCCGCGTCGCGGAGGGCCGTCACCACCGAGGGTGAGAGCTGGTGGTAGACGTTGTGCAGATGGGCGACGTCGGGCCGGAAGTCCTCGATCACCTTGGCGATCCCGCGCCGCGCGCTCCTCGACCACAGCATGCGGGCCGCGCCCCTGGCCTTTCCGATGGGGCTCCTCGGCATCGGGTTCAGCTCCACATAGCGCGGGAAGCTGGCCTCGTACTGTGAAGGGATGTTGTCCGGGTGGCGCATGGCGAAGAACGCCACCTGGTTGCCGCGCCCGGCCTGCACCTCGGCGAGATCCAGCATGTACGACTCCGCGCCGCCTCGGCGGTGCAGGAACTTGTTGACGTGCAGCACCCTCACGGGGTCTCCTTGCCCGCTACCACGATGCGCTGGGCGAGCCCGGCGAACACCGCGAGATACCACATCACGACCACGGCGGTCATGATGTTGTCGGCCATCGCCGAAACACTGAAGGCGACCACGCAGCCGGCGAAGCCCACGGCCGTACCGCGCGACAGGCTGACCGCGGGCGCGCCCTTCCTCGGGTCGGTGACGCGCAGCGCCCGCCGCGCGAGGTCGAACAGCGCGGCGAGCAGGCCCAAGTACGCCAGCAGCCCGACGACCCCCGTCTCGACGAGGGCGCGCAGGTAGTCGTTGTGCACCTCCTTGTAGAGGATCAGGCGGGTGGTGCCGAGCCCGGCCCCGGTGACCGGGTTGCCGGGAAGCAGGTCGAGGGCCGCGATCCAGTGGTCGAACCGCCACACCAGGGAGTTCGCCTCAAGACCGCCCGCCGTGTACGTGCTCGCCAGGTCGGAGAACCGCTGGAGCACCGACGGCACCGCGGCGAGCACTCCTCCGGCGACGAGGACGAGGCCGTAGATGAGGCGCCGGTCCTGGAGCAGGCCGACCACCACGAGTCCGGCGAGGCAGGCGATCCACGGCCCGCGCGCGGCGCTCGCCAGCAGGGCGGAGCCGAGACCGGCGGCGAGCACGACGAGGGCGGCCCTGCCCCATCCCTTGACGTGCCAGGCCAGCGCCAGGCTCATGATCAGGATCATGAAGCAGAACATGCCGAGCGCGTTCGGATGCCAGAACGTGCCGGTCGGCCGCAGCAGCCCGTCGAGGTCCATCAGCCCGTCGCCGGTCGTGACCTGGTAGGCGGTCACGAGCACCGGGAGCACCGCCGAGGCGAAGACGGCACAGAGCAGGGGCATGCGCAGTCCTGGCTCGTCGGCGAGCAGCCGCTCTACCACGAAGATCATGACGACGAACGCCGCGATGCGCGACACCTCGCCGACGCTCACCACGGGCGCCCGGGAGCCGAGCAGGCTGAGCAGCGAGGCGCCGAGGAACATCACCGCCGCGACGGGCAGTGCCGGATGGGGGCGCTCGGCGGCCGGGCGGCGTCCCTGCACGATGAGCCAGGCGACGCACGAGAGCAGGAACAGGACGCCGAGCATGGTCGACGGGTCGAGCAGGCTCCACCCCGTCTGCTCCCCGCCGTCCGTGGCGCCGCCGGCCAGCTTGGTGGCGTCGAGCGCCGCCCGCACCGTGAGAACGACGATGACGAACAGGGTGAACCGCGTGAGCGCCATGACGGTGAGCGCGAGGGCGATCACGATGGCGACGGGAAGGACGACGTCGGTCCGCGACCCGCCCGACGCGAACGTGACGCCGCTGTAGATCGCGAGGATGACCGCGAGGACGCCGGCGACGTACAGGCCCTTCTCGGGCGGGACGCGCGGCCTGCTGTGCGAGGCGGTGTGCGGGATCACGTGGACTCGAGCCAGCGCAGCGTGTCCGCGAGGGGCGAGGGGAGGGTGACGATGACAGGCTGGGCCCCCACGTCCAGCGCCCCGCCCGACCATGGGCGGGACCGGCCGTCCGGCAGGTCGGTGACGGTGATCTCCCCCGGCGTCTCGCCGGTCGTCTCACCGGTCGTCTGGCCGGTGGCCTTGCCGGTGGTCTTGCCGGTCGGAGGGGGCAGCGAGACGGTCCCGCCGGTGCTCCACATCACCACCGACGTCATGGCACCCTGGTCGACCAGCCCTCCGGAAAGGCCGGGCCGCGCCACGGGACGCCAAGTACCGGACGGGAATCGCTTCCTGAACTGGTCGAACACCGTCTTGGCCGGGCGCGCGACATCGTCCACGCCGTACAGCCCCCTCCAGTGCTCCGTCGACACGACCACGCCGGGCTTGTAGAACAGCGGAAGGTAGACGACGCGCTTGACCCCCCGGGCGAGCAGGATGGTGACCAGCTTGGCCGTCTCGACGCCGTGGGCCACGGGGTCGTAGTCGTCTCCCGGCCAGTAGGACCCCACCTCCCAGCCCTCGATCGGCATGACGGGGCCCACCTGCGCGCGGATGTAGTCGATCACGTCGGGGACCGCCGCCCAGGAGTCGTAGTAGTGGAGCTGGTAGGCGTCGAAGACACCGGCCCTGTCGAGCTCGAACGCCGCCGCGTGGGCGGCGGTCGCCCGCAGCCCCGGCGGGGAATCGATCACCGCCCGCAGCTCGCCGGCCGTGGCGGCCGGGGGGAACCGCCCGTCGCCCCGGGCGTAGAAGGTGCGGTAGAACGCGAGCGCGCGGTCCGCCTGCCCGGCGTCCAGCATCGTGCGGGCCACGACGACGCCGTAGCTCCCGCTGGTCAGCCCCACGTCCAGCAGCCGCGCCCCCGGATCGGCGGCCCGTACGGCCTCCGCACCGGCGCGGCCCACGTCGCGGTAGCCGAGAGGATCGCCGCCCCACATGTTCCTGGCGTCGATCTCGTTCTCGATCCCGTACATGTGCACGCCCTTGGCGGCGTAGCGGAGCACTGCGTCGCGGACGAAGGCCTGGTAGACGGCGGTGTCGACCGGAGGGTAGGACACCGCGATCCTGGGCCGATCGGCCGTGGGCCGCCCGCTCGCCCAGCAGGATCCGACGCGGATGCGCAGCAGGACGCGGTAGCCGTGCGCGAGCAGGCCGGCCACGACCTGGTCGTCGAGGTCCCAGTAGCGCGTGCCCTGCCGCGTCTCGATGGCGCACCAGACGAGTTCGTGGAACGTGCCACCGCCGCCGTAGGCCTCGATGTCGGCGTCGTAGCGCGGTGGATGCTGATAGCCGTCCCACTTCAGGCCGAAAGGCTGCTCGGGCACCTGCCGGGCGGCCGGCGTCCCGCCGGGAGCGGGGCTCCCAGGGCCGCCGGAGCAACCGGTCGCGCACAACATGGCCAAGATCGCCATTACGGCACAGGCCACCCGGATCACGTTTCTCCCTCCGCACGGGACAGCCATTTATAGCGCCCTGTATCCCGCCCACACAGTCACTATTACGCGAACCCCGAAATACGCGTAGACAACTGACAGGCGACGTAAATTTACCTGTGCCGCGCGGTCCGGATTTCCGTACAACCCACAAAACCGACCTGATATGCAGGGTAACCTCCGCGCGGCGCGCGCGAGCGGAGGCCCTGCTGACCGCCGGCCGTCCTCACCCAGCTCACAGACGGGTACGGCCGCGAAAATGAGCGCGATCTTATGGGCACTTTATGGAAGATCGGCCATACGGCCGATGAATGATGGAGAGCGCCACAATGAATATCGGGCCAATGCGGTTCCGGGTCGTCCGGTGGCCGACCTCAGGGCGGTCGCGGGGGCCAACCAATGGTGAAGAGCGCGGAAATACCCCGATCACCCCTTTCCGCGCCACCCGCAATTCCCTAACGTCCAGGCCGAAGACGCGTCCCGTGCTTGTCTTATATGGGGAGTTCCGGCATGCCCGCCGCAGAGACTTCAGAATCCCTCGCATATTCCCCCGCGCCCGCCGATCGGCGGGTGCTCCGCATAGCCATGATCGGCCAGCGCGGCCTCCCGGCCACCTTCGGCGGCATCGAGCACCACGTCGCCCACCTCGGGAGGCGGCTGGCCGCCCGAGGGCACGAGGTGACCGTCTACTGCCGCAGCAACTACGTGTCCGAGCGATGGGACGCCGTGGACGGCGTGCGGCTGCGGCACCTGCCCACCGTCGGCACCAAGCACTTCGACGCCCTCGCGCACAGCCTGCTGTCCACCGTGGCGGCCCTGGCGGACCGGCACGACATCGTCCACTACCACGCGCTCGGCCCCGGCCTGTGCGCCCCGCTGCCCCGCTACCTGTCGCGCGCGCGGGTCGTGCAGACCATCCACGGGCACGACGACCGCCGGCAGAAGTGGGGCGGCATGGCCAAGGCCGTGCTCCGCGGCGCCCGCTGGCTGAGCGAGCACGTCCCCGACGCGGTCATCGGAGTCTCCGGCGAGATCGCCGACGAGTACTCCCTGGTCCGCGACCGGCCGACGGTCCACATCGGGAACGGGGTCGAGCGGCCCGTCCCTGCCTCCTCCCCCGACCCCGTCATCCGGCACGGGCTGTTTCCCGGGAAGTACGTGCTGTTCGTCGGAAGGCTGGTGCCGGAGAAGGCCGTCGACCTGCTGCTCAAGGCGTTCAGCGAGGTGAAAGGTGATGTTCGGCTCGCCGTCGTGGGCGGGTCGTCCTTCACGGACGGCTACGTCTCCCGGCTGAACGAGCTGGCGGCGGCGGATCCCCGGGTGCGCATGCTGGGGTACGTGTACGGCGACGAGCTGGCGTCCCTCTACCGTCACGCCGCCGTCTACGTGCAGCCCTCGCACCTGGAGGGGCTCCCGCTGGCCCTGCTCGAAGGCACCTCGTACGGGCTGCCCACGATCGCCAGCTCCCTCGGCTGCCACCGCGAGGTGATCGCGGAGGAGGGTCCGGGGGGCCGGCTGTTCCGCGAGGGGGACGAAGGACACCTTCGGGACGTCCTGGTACGGGTGCTGGGGGCACTCGACGACGAGAGGGAGGGCGCGCGGGCCAGGGCCGAGGACGTGCTCGGCCGCTACTCCTGGGACGTCGCCGCCGACCGTACCGAGTCGCTCTACCACTCGTTGCTCGCGGCCCCGGCACGGAGGCGGTGACCTCCGGCGGGACGGCGGCGGTCACCTGGGCCGCCGCCCCGCTACGGGGCTACTGGCCGTCGACGGTGACGTCGTCGAAGGGCAGCAGGGCGTCCACCAGCGGGAACAGCACGAACCACAGAAGCAGCACCAACGCGCCGATCAGCACCGCCAGGGAGAGCGCCTTGCCGAGCCGTCCGCCGGGAAGCCGCGCCCAGATCCAGGGAAATATCACGGATGCCCCTTCAGCTCGGCGGGCCGGCCACTCGACTTGGCCTGCTCCCGCACCAGCTCGGCGTGGACGATGAGGCGCTGCCAGTTCTGGAACTTCGGGTTGCAGGTGGTCAGCGTGAGCATCGCCTTCTGCGGCGCCTGCCCCGGACGGCCCGGGCTCGGGGCGATCACCTCCACCTGGCGCGGCAGCACGAGGCGCTGCCTGACCACCCGGTAGACGAACCAGCCGGTGCGGGTCTCCGCCACGATCACGTCACCCTGGTGGAGCCGGTCGATGTCCCAGAAGATCGACGAGATGCGGTGGCCGGCGATCGCCACGTTCCCGATCTGACCGGGCTGTGCGGTACTCGGGTAGTGGCCGGGCCCCTTCCTCAGGTCGCCCTGGGACACGCCCTCGACCACGGCCCACTGCCGGTCCAGCTTGGGGATGTGGATGCGGGCCATGGGCTGGCCGGCCACCGGGCGCTCGACGCTCGCCGCCCAGCGCCGGTCCAGCTCGTCCGCGAGCCCGTTCTGCTCGGATTCGATCTGCCACGATTTGCCGTAGGTCGCGTAGGCGGCGAAGAGCACCGCCACCACCCCAGCGGTGAGCATCAGCTCGCCGACCAGCCGCCACGCGCGCCTGGCCGGCGGCTCCCAGCCCTCCTCGGCCCGGACGCGCGCCGGCGCGTCCCACTCGGCGATGTCCGTCACAGGTCGTCGCGGAGGTAGACGGTCCGGCGGGAGGCCCGCAGGGTGATGCCACCGCCCACGATCAACCCGATGCCGACGGTCATCAGCGGGATGACGTAACCGTCCCCCGTCTTGGCCAGCGTGTCGTCGCCACCGGTGTTCGCGGCGGGGAGGGTGGTGTGCTTCGTGACGGTCTGCCGCGGAGTGGGCGAGGTGCTCGGCGAGCTCGACGCGGACGGGGTGTGGGAAGGAGAGCCGGAGCCGCTCGGGCTGGGAGACGAGCTGGTCGTGGGGCACCCCGACGACGTGCCCTGAGGGCTGGGGCTCGCGCTCGCGCTGGGACTCTGGCTCGCGCTGGCGCTCGGACTGGGACTCTCCGTCATCGTCCGGGCGTGGACCAGCACCACGGTCGCGCCGCCGGCCATGCTGAGCGCCTCAGAGGCGGAAGGGCTCGCCGACGGACTGGCGGACGCCGAGGGGCTCACGGACGGCGACGGGCTCGCCGACGGCGACGGGCTGGCCGAGGACGTCGGGGTCGAGGTGCGACAGGTGGCGGAAGGGCTCGGCGACGGGGAGTAGGAGGGGCTGCTCGACGGGCTGACGCACGTGCTCGGCGTCGGGCTGGCCGAAGGGCTCGCCTCCTCCTCCTCGGAAGGCGTCGCGCTGGGCGAGGCGCTCGGGCTCGCGGACGGACACGGGGAGGAGCTCGGAGTCTGCGACGGCGTCGGAGACCCGGTCGGCGTCGAGCTTCCGGACGTCAGCAGGCCGGCTCCGGCGCCCGGGCTGGGCTCCTGGTCGTAGGTGAGGGTGATCGTCACCGGGGTCAGCGCCTCGTCGTCGCCGAGCAGCGCCGCGAGCACGGTCGCCGAGCCCTCGGTGGCCGTCGCGGGCACGGCGGCCCACGTGACCGCCTGGCCTCGTACGTCCGCGGCGTCCTTCTCGACGCTCAGCCGGGCGAGCGCCGTCAGCGGCTTGCCGTCAGCGTCCGACACGCCGGCCACGGGCGCCTCGTCGCCGGCAGTGGGGGTGACCGCGGGAGTGGCGCCGGCCGGGGGCGTGCCACCGGGGGTGGGAGAGGGTCCCGGCGTTCCGATCTCGGCGTGCAGCGCCGATTCCGTGCCATTGATCACGACCACGGGATTGGCGATGACGACGCCCTTGTGGTCGCGGACGACGGTGACGCTGCCGCCGTAGGTCACGGTGCCCGTCCCCGTCGCCGGATCGTAGGCGCCCCCGGCGGCGGGGAAGTGGAACACGCCCTCACGGTCGCGTTCCACTCCGCCCGCGAGGGTGACCTCGACGTGCTCCTCGGCGCCGAGCCGCTCGCCGACCGCCCAGGTGAGCGACCCGCCGGTCACCCCACGCACGGTGGGCTGCTCAGTCGAGACCGTTGCCAGCGCGCCCACGGTGGCCATGCCACCGGCGAGCAGTTGCACGAGACCCAGCGTGGCCAACCAGCCGACGCGTCGGCGCGCCGACTGCCTCCGGCCGACGGAGGTGCTACTCATCGAACCAACCATCCTGATCAAAAAGCGTATTTTCGGGGGACCTAAATATCCGAGACCCACGGAACACCCGTCAGGCGACAGCGCCGTCTAGGACCGGCCACGGGAGGGTGAATGCAGTGGGGCTAGGAAGGGCGGGCGGAGGTCAGAGACGCGTAGACGATCAGGTTGTCCGGGTAGGCACGCGCTTTCCGGTCGAAGACCCCGGCGCAGGTGATCAGTCGTAACCCGGGATGGCCGATGTTCCCGTAGACCTTTTCGGTCGGGAACTCCGCCTTCCGCACCTGCTGGAGACCGTCCACGGTGAAGGCGGCGACGCGGCCGTCCGAGCGGACGACCTCGATCCTGTCGCCCCGGCGAAGCTCCCGCGCCCTGGCGAACACCGCCGGACCTGATCGCGTCTTGAAGTGCCCGACGATCACGGCGGGGCCCGTCTCCCCGGGCACGGGGCCGTACCGGTACCACCCGGCCAGGTCACGGGCCGAGATCGGCGGTACTTCGATCTCGCCGGAAGCCTCCAGCCCGACCGGACGCACCGGGGCGTCCACGCCGATGCCGGGGATCACGACGCGTACCGGCCGCACCGCGGCGGGCGTTCCGACCTCCGCCCGCACCTCGGCAGACACTCCGGCCTCCGCCCTAGCCTCGAACGCCGAGGTGAACAACCCGATGAAGACGACCACGAGGGCGATGACCATCGCCAGCACCAGAACGATCCGCATCGGCCACCCGAGCAGGTCACGGGACCTCGGTACATGCGCCGGAGCGACCACCCAGGCCCCCGGCGCGTGCACGGGCACCTGCCCCGCCACGCCGCCGTACGCCCAGGCCTGCCCGTAAGAAGGCCCGCCCCCGTAAGAGCCGGAGATCGTCTCTGCCACCACCCCGTAAGAACCGGAAACCGGCTCCGCCACTCCGTAAGTACCGAAGACCGGCTCTGCCACCACCCCGGAAGAACCGGAAACCGGCTCCGCCACCACCTGGGAAGTACCAGAGACCGGCTCCGGCACGAATCCGTGAGGGCCAGAGGCAGAATCCGGCATGACCCCGTCAGCGCCGGGGACCGGCTCCGGCACTGGCACACCGAGGTCGCCCGGCATGGGGAGAGGCCTTTCCGTCCAGCCGGGACCCGCCTCGGGGGCCGGGAGACCCCCGTCCGGCCGGTCCCTGCCGGGGGCCGCGTCCGGGACATCGGAGGCCGCGTCCGGGACAGAGGTCACATCCAGGGCGTCCCACGGCAGGTCATCACCGCTGGAACCCACCTCGTGACTGCCTAGCGCCCACTCCGGATCGCCGCCTGTCGCCCGCTCTCGACCGCCTCGCGCCGCCCACTCTGGATCGCCGTCCGTCGCCCGCTCTCGAACGCCTCGCGCCGCCCACTCTGGACCGCCGCCTGTCGCCCACTCTGGACCGCCGTCTGTCGCCGACTCTCGACCGCCTCGCGTCGCCGACTCTCGGTCGCCTTCCTTCGTGCGCTCTCGGTCGCCGTCCGTCGCGGTGGAGGCACGGTCGCTCCCGGTCGTCGCCGACGGGCGGCTCACGGTCGCCACGACGCCCGGCTCGCCGCCACGGCCACAGCGGCGCGGCTTCCTGGTAGCAACATGTCTCTCTGCCTCTCACCGTGTGCGCCCGACTCGGGCCAGGAAAGCCTGACCAGCTCCGGTTACGGAAAGGGGTGAGTCCGGAGGCGCATCGATGTTGCCGCTGTGAAGCGTCTGCCGGAAGATGCACGGGAAGCGACGCGGAGGTTGCCGCGAAACGCCCAGCGGGACAAGACCGGGAAAGACCTTCGACGGCCCACCGCGAGAGGCTCCGCCTCCGGATGTTCTGCGCTATAAGCCGCGTGACGGTGGGCGGCCCGAGCCGACGGCCCCGATCACCGACAGCCAGAGGCGGCGGCCACATTCGCCAGCGGGCGACGCGGGCGGTTGTGATCACCAGCTGCCAGAGGGGGCGACCGCGATCATCGACAGCCGAGGGCGGCGGCCGCGATCACCAGCGGGCGACGTGGGCGGCTGTGATCACCAGCGGCCGGAGCGGGTCAGGAGGACCGCGGCGGCGGCCACTCCCGCCGTGGAGGTGCGCAGCACGGTGGGGCCCAGCAGGGCCGGCGTGGCGCCCGCCTCCCTGAACCGCTCGACCTCCTCGCCGGTGATCCCGCCCTCGGGGCCGACCACCGTCACGATGTCGCCGGTCGCCGGGAGATCGAGGTGGGACAGGGGCTCGACGGCCTCCTCGTGGAGCACGGCCGCGACCGCCGCGCCGCGCAGCAGAGCCGCCACCTGGGCCGTCGTGGCCTGCTCCGTGACCTCCGGCAGATGGAACCGCCGGGCCTGCTTGCCGGCCTCCCTGGCGGTGGAGCGCCACCGGGCCAGGGCCTTGCCCGCGCGGTCGCCCTTCCACTGGGTCACACAGCGCGCGGCGGCCCAGGGAACGATGACGTCCACCCCGGCCTCGGTCATCATCTCGACGGCCAGCTCGCCCCTGTCGCCCTTGGGCAGGCCCTGGACGACCACGAGGCGCGGGGCCGGCGCGGGCACGGTGTGGCGGCCGAGCACCTCCAGCCGCAGTGAGTCTCTGGCGACGTCGCGCACGACGCACTCGGCGACCGCGCCCCTGCCGTCCGTCAGGTCGACGCGCTCACCGGCGCGCAGCCTTCGCACGGTGGCGGCGTGCCGCCCCTCGGGGCCGGACAGGACGATCTCCTGCCCGGACAGGTCGTCGGCGAGGAAGACGGGGACGCTCACCCGCAAACCTTAGCCACGCGCACACGCCCCCGCGAACCAACACAGTGAGCCATCCCAGGCCGCGGCCTTGGCGAACGACGCCCAGGCCGTGACCGCCCGCCGGACGCGGCGTTGGGCCGCCCGCCGGACGTGAAGGCCCGTCGGGCGGATTGTCAGCGGGCGCGGGGGTCAGCGGCCGTTGAAGGCGTCTCGGAGGCGGGAGAAGAAGCCCTGCTGCCCGGGGGCGAACTTACCCGGCGGGCGCTCCTCCCCGCGCAGCTTGGACAGCTCCTTGAGCAACTCCTCCTGGGCCGGGTCGAGACGGGTCGGCGTCTCCACGTTCACGTGGATCAGCAGGTCGCCCCGGCCGGTCTCGTTGAGCCGCTGGATGCCACGCCCGTACAGCGGAAGGACGTGACCGGCCTGAGTGCCGGGCCGTACGTCGATCTCCTCCGCGCCGTCGAGGGTCTCCACGGTCAAGATCGTGCCGAGCGCCGCCGCCGTCATCGGGATCTGCACCGTGCAGTGCAGGTCGTCGCCACGCCGCTCGAAGATCTCGTGCGGCCGCTCGACGATCTCCAGGAACAGGTCTCCGGGCGGGCCGCCGCCGGGGCCGACCTCGCCCTCGCCGGCGAGCTGGATGTGGGTGCCGTCCTCGACGCCCGCCGGAATGCGGACCTTGATCGTGCGGCGGGTGCGCACCCGCCCGTCGCCTGAGCACTCCTGGCAGGGGTGCTGGATGATCGAGCCGAACCCGCCGCACTGCGGGCAGGGACGAGCGGTCATCACCTGGCCGAGGAACGACCGGGTGACCTGCGAGATCTCACCACGCCCGTGGCACATGTCACAGGTGTCGGGATGGGTGCCGGACGCGGCGCCCGACCCCTGGCAGACCTCGCACAGCACGGCGGTGTCGACCACCAGCTCGCGCGTGGTGCCGAACGCCGACTCGGCCAGGTCCAGCTCGACGCGGATCGTCGCGTTGCGCCCGCGCCTCGCCCGGGACCTCGGCCCCCGGGCTCCGCCACCGCCGCCGAAGAAGGCGTCCATGATGTCGCTGAACGGGAAGCCCGCGCCGAAACCGGCCGCACCGGCCCCCGGACCGCCGGCACTGCCGCCGAAGGGGTCGGCTCCGAGATCGAACATCTGGCGCTTGCTCGGGTCCGACAGGACCTCGTACGCCTGGTTGATCTCCTTGAAGCGCTCCTGCGTCTCGGGATCGGGGTTGATGTCGGGATGGAGCTCGCGGGCGAGGCGGCGATACGCCTTCTTGATCTCGTCCTGGCTCGCGTCACGGCGGACCCCGAGGATGCCGTAATAGTCGCGGGCCACCTAGGACCCCGCCAGAATCTGGCCGACATAGCGTGCCACTGCGCGCACCGCTCCCATAGTCACCGGGTAGTCCATTCGCGTCGGGCCCAGCACTCCGAGCCGAGCCAGTTCATTGTCGCCCGAACCGTATCCGGCGGCGACGATCGAGGTGCCGTGAAGCCCGGAGTAGGGATTCTCCGAGCCGATCCGCACCGTGAGCGCGGCCGAGTCGCTCGCCTCGCCGAGCAGCCGCATCAGCACGACCTGCTCCTCAAGCGCCTCGAGGACCTCGCGGAGGCCGACGCTGATGTCGCCCGCGAGGTTGGCCGCCCCGGCGAAGACGATCTTCTCATCATGCCGGTCGACCAGGGTTTCCAGGAGAACGGACAGGATGGTGGTCGCCACGGGCCGGTCCTCTTCGGGAAGCCGGTCGTGCAGGTCGGCCACCGTCTCGGGCACGCGGTTGAGGCGGCATCCGTCGAGGCAGGCGTTGAGCACCGCCCGCAGATGCGCGATCCGGTCGTCCTCCACCACATTGGGAAGGTCGACGACCCGCTGCTCGACCCGCCCGGTGTTGGTGATCAGCACCAGCATGATCCGCCGCTCGGCCACCGGCACGAGCTCGACGTGCCGGACCGTGGAACGGATCAGCGATGGATACTGCACCACGGCGACCTGCCGAGTCAACTGCGCGAGCAGCCGCACCGTGCGGGTCACGACGTCGTCGAGGTCGACGGCGCCCGCCAGGAAGGTCTCGATCGCCCGGCGCTCGGCGCCGGACAGCGGCTTGATCTGGGACAGCCGGTCGACGAACAACCGGTAGCCCTTGTCGGTGGGCACGCGGCCCGCGCTGGTGTGGGGTTGTGTGATGTAGCCCTGCTCCTCGAGCACGGCCATGTCGTTGCGCACGGTGGCCGGAGAGACCCCCAAATTGTGCCGCTCCGCGAGCGCTTTCGACCCGACCGGCTCGTTGGTGGACACGTAGTCCTCGACAACGGCGCGCAGAACTGCGAGCTTACGCTCATCGAGCAACGTGCTCACCTCCCTGCCCTGCGTTCGTGCCTGCGTAAACGCCTGGTCTGGCACTCTGTGTTCCCGAGTGCCAAGTGTACGGCTCCGGCCGACAGGGTGCGATAACCCATCCGTACGACCTCGCCCAGCCAGCGGCAAGTCACTTGCTATCCGTCGGCAAGTCGGACGATCCAGACTCTCCCCCATGAGTGAGAACGACCCCCGGCTGAACGACGCGACGACCCGGCTTCCGCGTCACAACTCCCCTGGCGAGCATGCTCCCCTGCCCGGCTCGCCGTCCGGAGGCGCGCCCGCCGGCGGCGCCCCTTCCTATGGTGGTTCCCCCGCCTACGGCAACGCCCCCAGCGCGCCCCCGTACGGCACCCCGGCCGCCCCCTCCTACGGCACGCCCTCGGGCGGTCCCGCCTACGGCACCCCCTCCGGCGGCCAGGGATACGGCAACCCCCAAGGCGGCCAGGGATACGGCAACCCCCAGGGCGGCCCTTCCTACGGCCCCTCGTACGGCACGCCCCCTCCCCCGCCGCCCGGCTCGGCCCGGCCGTACGGTTCCCCCGCGCACTCCGCACCCGGCCCCGTACGGCCGCGCGTGCTGTGGATCGTGCTGGCCTGGCTCATCGCGGTCGTCTGCTTCGTGGTAGGGGTCGCGGGCTTCGCCGGGGGGCTGTTCAAGACCATCAACGACGCGGCGCCGACGCAGACCTTCAAGAGCGGCGGCAGCGTGGCCGCCGCGCTCGACCCGAAGGGCAAGCCCGTCCTGTACGCCTCGGCGTCCGGGCCCACCAACGTCACCTGCTCCGCGTTGGACGCCGCGGGTCAGAAGGCCACCCTCACCCAGCCGACGTCCTCGCAGACCGTCACGGCTGACGGACGGAAGTGGGAGCTGCTGTTCGACATCGGCGTCCCGGCCGCCGGCACGTACAACATCAGGTGCAAGGCCGAGGAGGGCAAGGACGCGCTCTTCGGCGTCGGCAAGTCGCTGACCGCCAGCCCGGGCGCGCTGGCCGGTGGAGTGGCCTCGCTGATCCTCATCCCGCTGGCCGGGTTCGTGCTCGCGGTCGTCACCACGATCGTCGTGCTGGTCCGGCGCAGCCGCGAGCGCAAGCGCCGGGCGGCCGCCTCCGCCTCCTACGGTGGCGCGTGGCCGCAGGGGACGCCGCCCGGAGCGTGATCTTTGCTAGCGTGCCCAGGTATGCGGGACTACGGACGGGACGTGCTGGCCGGAGACTGGCGGAGGCCGCTACGCGGGAAGATCCTGCAGGTCCCCGCCGAGCCCGACCTCGTGGTGGAGGACGCGGAGGGCGGCTTCTGCGGGGCCGTGGTGGCCTGCGACAAGGAGGCCGTCACGCTGGAGGACCGCTTCGGGCGGCGGCGGGTGTTCCCGCTCACGCCCGCCGCGTTCCTCCTCGACGGCAAGCCGGTGACGCTCGTGCGCCCTGCCCCGGCGGCGGCGAAGGGCCCGGCACGCAGCGCGTCCGGCTCGATCGCCGTCGGCGGGCTGCGGGCGCGTGTCGCGCGCGAGAGCCGCATCTACGTCGAGGGCGTGCACGACGCGTCCCTGGTGGAGAAGATCTGGGGCCATGACCTGCGCGTGGAGGGCGTCGTCGTCGAGTACCTCGAAGGCGTCGACGATCTCCCTGCGATCGTGGAGGAGTTCGGGCCCGGCCCTGGGCGTCGGCTCGGGGTGCTCGTCGACCACCTGGTCCCCGGGTCCAAGGAGAGCCGTATCGCGGCCCAGGTGTCCTCACCGGAGGTGCTCATCGTCGGGCACCCCTTCGTGGACATCTGGCAGGCGGTGAAGCCCTCCGCCGTGGGCATCCGCGCCTGGCCCGCCGTCCCGCGCGGGGTGCCGTGGAAGGAGGGCGTGATCGACGCCCTCGGCTGGCGGCTTGAGCCGGCGGACGCCTGGCGGCGCATCCTCGGCTCCGTCCACACGTTCACCGATCTGGAGCCGGAGCTCCTGGGCCGCGTGGAGAAGCTGATCGACTTCGTGACGACCGAGGAGACCGAGGAACAGACATGAGCGAGACCCCACAGGACCGCCGCCCCGACGACGTCCCACGTGACCGGCAGCCCGAGTACGAGCAGCCGCAGTACGGACGGCAGGAGTACGAACAGCAGGGCCACGGGGCACCGGGCCACGGACAGCAGGGGTACGGACAGCCCGGCCACGGACAGCCTGGAAACGAGCAGTCCGGGTACGGCCAGCCTGGGTACGGGCCAGCTGGTCATGGGCAGCCTGGATACGGGCAATCCGGGTACGGCCAGCCTGGGTACGGGCAAGCGGGGTACGGGCAGCCGGGGTATGGGCAGGTGCCCTTCAGGGGGCAGCCGCATGTGCCGGGGAGGTACGGGCCGCGCCCGGGGTCCGACGACACGACGATGTCGATGCTGGCCCACCTGCTCGGTCTGCTCACCTCGTTCATGGGCCCGCTGATCTTGTACCTGGTCAAGAAGGACGAGGCGCCCTACGTCCGCGACCAGTCGGCCGAGGCGCTCAACTTCCAGCTCACGCTGATGATCGCCTACGCGGTGTGCTTCGTGCTGGCCTTCGTCCTCATCGGCGTCCTGCTGATGTTCATCCTGTGGATCGGCTCGCTGATCGTGATGATCATGGCGGCCGTGGCGGCGAACCGCGGCGAGAACTACCGCTACCCGATGACCATCCGCTTCGTCAGCTGACCGATGCCGGCAAGCTGACAGGGACGCGCCCGCCCGAACCCCGGCGGGCCGCGTGAGCCGGGGACCGTGACAGCTCAACCACACGGCTCAGGTCCACCACAGGGCTCAGGTTCACCACATGAATGGCTCAGATCGACCACGGAGCCCAAGTCGACCACGGGCTGCAGATCGACCACGGGGCGCAGATCGACCACATGGCTCAGGTCAGGTCGGCCGCCTGAGCAAGGGGCTCAGGTCAGGTCGCGTACCAGGGCGTCCGCGAGGAGCCGCCCCCTGAGCGTGAGCACCGCGAGGCCCCTCCTGAAGGCGCCGGGCTCCAGCAGCCCGTCTCCGAGGGCCCGGGCGACGGCCGTACGTGCGTCCGGGCCGATCTCCGCGAGCGGGAACCCCGAGTCGAGCCGCAGCTCCAGCATCAGCCGCTCAACGTGCCGGTCCGCCTCGGACACCACCTCGCGCGCGTGCGCGGGCGAGGACCGGACGGCCAGGCGGGACGCGTAGGCCGCCGGATGCTTGACATTCCACCAGCGGGTGCCGCCCACGTGGCCGTGCGCGCCCGGGCCCACGCCCCACCAGTCGCCGCCGGTCCAGTAGAGCAGGTTGTGGCGGCACCGGGCCTCCTCGGAGGTGGCCCAGTTGGACACCTCGTACCAGGAGAACCCGGCCTCCGAGAGCATTGTGTCGGCGATGACGTACCTGTCGGCGGCCACGTCGTCGTCGGGCATGGGCAGCTCGCCCCTGCGGATCCGCGCCGCCAGCCGGGTGCCCTCCTCGACGATCAGTGAGTAGGCCGACACGTGGTCGGGGCCCGCCTCGATCGCCGCCGCGAGCGAGGCCCGCCAGTCGTCGTCGCTCTCCCCCGGCGTGCTGTAGATCAGGTCCAGGTTGACGTGCTCGAACCCCGCGTCGTGCGCCTCTCTTACGGCCTGCGCCGGGCGGCCGGAGGTGTGCCGCCGGTCGAGCACGGCCAGCACGTGGTCCCTCGCGCTCTGCATGCCGAAGCTGACGCGGTTGAACCCGCCGGCCCGCAACCCTTCGAGGTAGGCGGGGTCGACGGACTCGGGGTTGGCCTCGGTGGTGACCTCGGCGCCCGGGGCCAGCCCGAACTCCTGGTCCACCGCCCGCAGGATCTTCACCAGATCACCGGCGGGCAGCAGGGTCGGCGTGCCCCCGCCGAAGAACACCGTCTCGACGGGCAGCTCGGCGTCCCCGAGCACCCTGCGCGCCAGCCGTACCTCCTCGATGGCCGTGTCGGCGTAGTCGGCGCGGGAGGCGCCGGGGCCCAGCTCGGTGGCGGTGTAGGTGTTGAAGTCGCAGTATCCGCAGCGGGTCACGCAGAACGGCACATGGACATAGAAGCCGAACGGCCGCGTGCCGAGGCCCTCATGGGCGCTCGCGGGCAGCTCGCCCGACGCGGGAACGGCATCGCCGTCGAGAAGTACGGAAGGCACGCTCCCAGTCTGCCGCCCGAGGCACGGTGCCCCCGCCACCCTGTGGATAACCCGCCGTATGACGGCGCCGACCACGCCGGTCGTTCCGGCGCCGGAACATGAGCACAGCGGTGGCGGCCGGACAAGCAGGACAAGCAGGCGACCCGGTTCCATGAATGGTCACCGGGCGCCGTGCTCAGTGTGGTTCGCCCTGGCGGGAGAGGGTTACTTCTTGGCCTTGTCGGCGGCGGGGCCCTCGGTGGAGAGCGCGGCGACGAAGGCCTCCTGCGGCACCTCGACCCGGCCCACCATCTTCATGCGCTTCTTGCCTTCCTTCTGCTTCTCCAGCAGCTTGCGCTTACGGCTGATGTCACCGCCGTAGCACTTGGCGAGAACGTCCTTGCGGATGGCGCGGATGTTCTCGCGGGCGATCACGCGGGCGCCGATGGCGGCCTGGATCGGCACCTCGAACTGCTGCCGGGGGATGAGGTCCTTGAGCTTCTTGGCCATCTCGACGCCGTACGCGTAGGCCTTCTCGCGGTGGACGATCGCGCTGAAGGCGTCGACGGCCTCGCCCTGGAGCAGGATGTCGACCTTGACGAGGTCGGCCTCCTGCTCGCCCGAGGGCTCGTAGTCGAGCGAGGCGTACCCCCGGGTGCGCGACTTGAGCTGGTCGAAGAAGTCGAAGATGATCTCGCCGAGCGGCAGCGTGTAGCGGATCTCCACGCGGTCCTCGGAGAGGTAGTCCATGCCGAGCAGCGCCCCCCGGCGCCCCTGGCAGAGCTCCATGATCGCGCCGATGTGGTCGGACGGGGAGAGCAGCGTCGCCTTGACCACCGGCTCGTGGATCTCGGCGATCTTGCCGGCCGGGAACTCCGAGGGGTTGGTGACGACGAGCTCCTTGCCGTCCTCCATGACCACCCGGTAGATGACGTTCGGCGCGGTGGAGATCAGCGAGAGGTTGAACTCGCGCTCCAGCCGCTCGCGCACGATCTCCATGTGGAGCAGGCCGAGGAAGCCGCAGCGGAAGCCGAACCCGAGGGCGGCGGAGGTCTCGGGCTCATAGACCAGGGCCGCGTCGTTCAGGCGCAGCTTGTCGAGGGCCTCGCGCAGCTCCGGATAGTCGTCGCCGTCGATGGGATAGAGGCCGGAGTACACCATCGGCCTCGGGTGGTCGTACCCGCCGAGCGGCTCCTCCGCCGGCCGTACGGCCGAGGTCACCGTGTCGCCGACGCGCGCCTGCCGGACGTCCTTCACACCCGTGATGAGGTAGCCCACCTCGCCGACGCCCAGGGACACGGACGGCACCGGCTCCGGCGAGATGACGCCGATCTCCAGGGTCTCGTGGGTGCCGCCGGTGGACATCATGACCGTGCGCTCGCGCTTGGAGAGCTGCCCGTCGATCACCCGGACGTAGGTGACGACGCCCCGGTAGGTGTCGTACACCGAGTCGAAGATCAGCGCCCGCGCGGGGGCGTCGGCGTCGCCGACCGGGGCGGGCACGTGCTGGACGACGTGGTCGAGCAGCTCCTTGACGCCCACTCCGGTCTTGCCGGACACCCTGAGCACGTCGGACGGGTCGCACCCGATCAGGCCGGCGAGCTCCTGGGCGTACTTGTCGGGCTGCGCGGCCGGCAGGTCGATCTTGTTGAGCACCGGGATGATGTGCAGGTCGGCGTTCATGGCCAGGTAGAGGTTGGCCAGCGTCTGCGCCTCGATGCCCTGCGCCGCGTCCACCAGGAGCACGGCGCCCTCGCAGGCCTCCAGCGACCGGGACACCTCGTAGGTGAAGTCGACGTGGCCGGGCGTGTCGATCATGTTGAGCACGTGGCCGTCCCATGGCAGCCGGACGGCCTGCGACTTGATGGTGATGCCGCGCTCGCGCTCGATGTCCATGCGGTCGAGATACTGCGCGCGCATCTGCCGGGCGTCGACCACACCGGTGAGCTGGAGCATCCGGTCGGCGAGCGTGGACTTGCCGTGGTCGATGTGCGCGATGATGCAGAAATTGCGGATCAGCGCGGGGTCGGTCTGGCCAGGGTGGATGCGCACCGGGGTCCGTTCGGCAGGATTGACGACGATCAGAAGGCTGTCAGGGCAGCCGCTAACCATGGTGGCACGCCCGGGTGGTCACCCGGACAGCGTCACCTGGACAGCAGATCGGCGCGGCGGTCGCGCCCGCACACCGCCCGGACGAGGTGTTTCGCCTCGCCTCGCCGGCGTGCCGGTGCCGCGCTCGGAGTCCAGTTTACCGGCACCAAGACCGCCAAGCTCGCCGCTGCGCTAACATAAGGGTGCAGGGGTGTGCCGTGGCCTCCGATTTGAGCGTGGGTCCGGCATGTTGGTACCCTGTTCAACTGCGTGTGGCGCGCCCTCTCTGCCCGCGCGCCCCATCCACCGACTTTCACCGAGGCTTCTTCGTGGCGAACATCAAGTCCCAGATCAAGCGCAACCGGCAGAACGAAAAGGCCCGGCTGCGTAACAAGGCCGTCAAGTCGTCCCTGAAGACGGCGGTTCGCAAGTTCCGCGAGGCCGCCGAGCAGGGCAACGTGGATGAGGCGGCCGTTCTCATGCGCGCCGCCTCGCGTCAGCTCGACAAGGCTGTCAGCAAGGGCGTCATCCACAAGAACCAGGCGGCGAACCGCAAGTCGGCGATCGCCAAGCGCGTCGCCAACCTCGAGCCCGCCAAGTAGGCTCAGGCATCCCACAACGCCGTGTCCCCCGCGGACGCGGCGTTTTGGCATGCCTTGACCCTTCTTGACCCCGCCCGGCTCGGGATCCGCACCGATGTCGTCAGAGGCGGACCTCCGTCCTGGTACGAGCCCTTGCGTCCACGCGAGGGTTTCAGGAAATGTCCCGATTTCAATATCACACGATAATTTCCTCCGGATACCGGATGTATCACCGTGACGCCCGCGCTCTCTCTCCTCGTCCAAAGCCCTAACTAGGGTGTGCGAAACGGGGAACAGGGCAGCGGAAGGCGGGTCATGCGGGGGCGGACACCTCTGGTGCTGCGGCGTGCGTTCAGCGAGCCACTGCTGCTCTTCGCCGCCTTCGGCTCGATCCTCCTCGCGACCACGACGCTGGTGGCGCTCACCATGTACGCCTCCACGGTCGCCGGCGCCGGCGTACGGCGTGCCATGGAGACGGCCTCGACCCGGACCACCGCGACGACGATCAGCGCGCCCGTCCAGCGGGACACCTTCGCCGCCACGGAGAAGGCCGTACGCACCCGGCTGGGCGCCCTCGGGGCGAGCGACGGCCACGGGCCCGTACCGCTGGACGTCACCCTCAGCGCCCGCTCCGACTCCTACGCCCTGCCTGGACAGGAAGGGCTCAAGCACCCCGAGCTCACCCGGTTCGCGACGTACGACGGGCTGGAGCGTCAGGGACGGCTGCTGGAGGGCGCGTGGCCGAGGCCCGCGCCGCAGGGCGTCATCGAGGTCGCGATCTCCCAGCTGGCCGCCCAGTCGATGAACCTCAAGGCCGGCGACGAGTTCGGCATCGAGGGCCGCCTCGACCACAAGACCGTCCGCGCGAGGCTCACGGGCGTCTTCCAGCTCGCCGACCCGTACGCCGACCGCTGGAGCGGCGAGGAACTGCTGCGCAGGGGCGTCGAGCGCGGCGGCTACACGACTCCCAGGGGCTGCTGCAGCGGGCGGGCGGCGACGTGGCGCTCCTGGTGGTGGCGGCGCTGGCGATCTGGCAGCTCCAGCACTACGGCGCTCCGGTCACCGCCACGGCGGGCGGCGATCTCGGCATCGACCCGCTGATCGTCACCGGCCCGGCGCTGGCGCTGCTCTGCGGCGGCATGCTCGGCCTGCGGCTGGTGCCGCGCGTCTCGCGGATCGTCGAGCGGTTCACCTCACGGCGTCCGAGCCTCGCGCCCGCGCTGGGCGCCTGGCAGGTGAGCCGCCGCCCGATGCGCTACTCCGGGCCCGCCCTGCTGCTCACCATGGCCGTGGCCATCGGCGTGGTCTCCATGGCGACCTCGGCGACCTGGCGCACCTCGCAGGTCGACCAGGCCAGGCACCAGGCGGGTGCCGACCTGCGCGTGTCAGGACCGGTGGAGGCGCCCGAGCTCGGCCCGCTCGGCAAGGGCGCCACCTTCGCGGCCCTACCGGGGATCACCGAGGTCAACCCGGTGTACCGGGGCACGGCGACCTTCTCGGACGGGGCCGGAACGCTTCTCGCCGCCGACACGGCCAAGCTGGGCCCGATGCTGATGCTGCGGCCCGACCTCGCCGGCCATCCGGTGACCACCCTGGCCGCGCGGCTCGCCGCCGGAAGGCCCGGCGCTCCCGTCGTCCCCCTGCCTGGCACGCCGAAGAAGCTCACCCTGGATCTGCGGCTCCGCCTCGACCAGCCGTCCCTGAGCGCCGCTTACGCCGACCTGAGCGTGCGGATGGTGATCGTCGACGCCCTGGGAGTGCAGTGGAAGGTCGCCCTTGGGCCGCTGGTCGCCGACGGGAAGCCGCATCAGGTCGCGGTGGACCTGTCCGCGCTCGCGGGGAGGTCGGGAAAGCTGAGCTACCCGCTCGGCATCAGGGGGTTCTCCGTCGGGGTGCCGATACCCGCCACGGGCACGGGCCTTGAGCTGGTGGCCGAGGCGGTCAGGACCGACACCGGCGCCGAGGTGACCATGCCCGGCGGCGTGCGATGGGGGCACATCGCCCGGGGAATCACGCACATCCCCGGCGAGCAGGTCACCACCGGCCCCGCCCTGTTCACCCTGACCGTCCCCGCGCCGAAGCCCTCAGAGGACCCGATCGCCCTGGAGGACGTCGCCGTGCTCGCCGCGTCCGCCGGAGTCCCGAACGCCGACCTGTTCACACAGGCGGACGGGCCCTCCGATGGCACGGAGCCCGCGAAGGCGGCGATCTTCAGGCCGCTGCCCGTGGTGATCACCTCGGACATCGCGGCACGGGAGAAGCTCCCCGAAGGCGGGAGCGGCGTGCTGACGCTGGACGGCGATCCGATCAGGGTCACCGTCGCCGGAGTCGTCCAGGCCATGCCGGGGACCCCGGCCGGGACCGCGGCCGTACTCGCCGACCTGCCCAGCCTGCAGGCGCAGGACATCGCCTCGGCCCGTGACCCGCGCGTCGCCGGAGAATGGTGGATGTCCACGCGGGACGGCGACACGGCGGCGGCGGTCACCGCGCTGGCCACCCACATCGAGTGGGACCAGGCCGTGGTGGACCTCGGCTCGCTGACCCGGCGGTTCAGGGACGACCCGCTCGCCAGCGGGCTCCAGGGAGCGCTCATCCTCGGCTTCGCCGCGGCGCTGGTCTTCGCGGTGCTCGGCTTCCTGGTCAACGCGGCCGTGGCGGCGCGGGAGCGGGTCGCGGAGTTCGCGATCCTGCGCGCCCTCGGGGTGAGCTTCCGCCAGATCTTCGGCCTGCTCGCCGTCGAGCAGGCGTTCCTGATCGGGCTCTCACTGGTCGGCGGCACGCTGCTGGCCGTCGGGGTCGCGTCGCTGGTCGTCCCGCACATCGTCCTGACCGGCCAGGCGGCCTCGGTGACCCCGGCCGTGCTGCTCGACGTCCCCTGGCCCGCCACGCTCGGGATGCTGGCGGGGATCACGGCGCTGCTGTTCGCCATCATCGCCGGCCTCACCCGCTCGCTCCGCCGTCAGGGCCTCGGCCGCGCCCTGCGCATCGGGGACGACCGATGAGCCGCACCGGCCGAGGCGGGCCGGCCCGCACCGGGGAGGACCGATGAACCCCCTTCTCCTGCTCAGGGTCCACCGGGGCGCGGCGGCCCTGCTCGCCCTGCTGGGCCTGAGCGCGTCGCTGCTGGTCGCCGGCCTGCCACGCGGCTTCGAGGCCTCGTATGACGAGTCCCTGCACGGCATCATGGACGACACGGCCGCGAGCCTCAGGGACGTGGTCGTCAGGCTGCAGCCGCGACTACCCGAACAGAATCTCACCAGCGAGGCGGAGTTCAAGGCCAAGGACCAGAACTTGCGTGCGGGCCTGCCGCCAGCCCTCAACTCCGTGCTGGACACCGGCGCCGGCAACGACAGCCACTTCGCCGCCAAGACGTACGGGACCCCGGTGGCCGATCGCATCGGGTCCCCACAGCCGGCGGCGCAGTTCGTCAACCTCGCCTGGCTGTCAGGGTTCGACAAGCGCGTGCGCTACGTGGAGGGAAGCCCGCCGGGGCCGCCGGCCATCGTGGCGAGGGTGCCCGGGCATCCGAACCTGAAGGACATCAAGCGGTTCGACATCGCGCTCGTCAAGAGCGCCGCCGAGAAGATGGCCATCCCCGTCGGCACCACCCTGGTGCTCGGCAACAGCCATCCCGCGCTCGCGCGCGTCACCGGCCTGTTCGAGCCGGTGGCCGCCGCCGACCCGTACTGGGTGCACAACCTCGACGCGGTCCAGGTCAGCGTACGGCGCACTCCCGCCGACACCGAAGAGCAGTACATCACTGCGCTGACCGGCGAGAGCGGCCTGCGGCAGCTCAACGGCGACGACCGCGACCTGAACTACAGCTGGGTCATCGCGGTCAGCACCCCGGCCGTCGACGCCCGCAACGCGCCAGACGTGATCCAGGGCCTGAACGAGTACCGATCCTTCCTGGTCCGGACGAACGCCGGCTCGATCACCGATTACCGGCTGGTCGCCGGGTTCTCCGAGCTCCAGTTGGACACGGCACTGGACCGGGTACTGACGGACTTCCTGAAACGGCTCGCGACCGCTCAGGCGCTGATGTTCCTCATCCTCGGCGGCCTCGTCGTCGTGGCGGCCGGCGTCCTCGCGCTCGCCGTGCAGCTGATGACCGAGCGCATGCGCGCCGGGCTCTCCCTGGCCCGTGCCCGGGGCGCCTCGATGGAGGAGCTCATCAGGGCGGTCGTGGGCACGGTCGCGCTGACCGTCGTCCCTGCCGCCCTCGCCGGGTACGGGCTGTCCTTCCTGCTGCCCGGTCCCGTGACGCGGATCGTCCACGTGGCCCCTCTGCTCATAGTGCTGACCACGGTGGCGTTCGCGGCCGTCCGGGTCGCGGTCGTGCACCGCAGGCCGCTCCAGGAACGTCGCGAGGACGTGGCGGCCCGGCGGCCGTCCCCCCGCAGGGCGATGCTGGAGATCGTGCTCGTCGCGCTCGCGCTGGGCGGCGCCTACCTGCTGCGCAGCCGGGGGCTCACCACCGGGGTCGCCGCCCTGGGCTCCGACCCGTTCCTGATGGTGGTCCCCGCGGCGCTCACCGTGGCCGTCGCGTTGATCACCTTGCGGTGCTACCCGTACCCTCTGCGCCTGATCGTCTGGCTCGCCGCGCGGGCGCGGCCCGCCGTGCCGTTCGTCGGGCTGACCCTGGCGGCCCGCGCCAGGTCGGTCACCGCGCTGCCCGTGCTGATCCTGCTCCCGGCGCTGGCCGTCTCGGTGTACGGGTCCGTGGTCGGGGCGACCCTGGACTCCACGCAGCACCGCGCCGCCTGGATCGCCACCGGGGCCGGCGCGCGGGTGGACGGCGCGGCGGAGATCCCGCCCGGCGTCATCGAGCGGATCCGCCGCGTACCGGGCGTCCGCACGATCGTGCAGGCGGACAGGGGCGTGGCGCAGATCGGGTTGAGCAGCAAGACCACGACCGTCCTCGCCGTGGACCTCGACGCCTACCGCAGGATCGTCGCCGGCACCCCGCTCAGCGTGCCGCCCGCGCCGCCGGACCTGCCGCCTCCCGCCATCCCCGTCCTCGTCTCACCCGATCTGTCGCATCTGACCAGCTTCGACATCGGCTGGCACATCCGCATGAGGCTCACCAAGCAGGGCGTCATCACCGGAGGCCTCGCCGGCGTGACCTTCGCCCAGGACAAGCTGATCGTGATGCCGTACGACTCGTCGAAGCGGGCCGGGGCACGGACGTACACCAACACCCTGCTCATCGAGGGCGACCACATCGACGGGGCGGCGCTGAGGGCGGCGGCGGGCAACCGGCGGGACATCGTGGTGTCGACCTTCGACGAGGCCCTCGACAAGGTCAACCGGTCGCCGCTCACCTCCACCGTCAAGAACAGCTTCCTGGTGGTGACCATCGCCCTGGCCGTGTACGCGCTGCTCACCGTCATAATCGCCCTTGTCGTCGGCGCCGCCGAACGCGTGCGGGCGCTGTCGTTCCTCCGTACGCTGGGGCTGTCGGAACGCCAGGCGGCGAGCCTGACCGTGCTGGAGATCGCCCCGCTGATCGTGCTCACCGCGTGCGCGGGGCTCCTGCTCGGCCTCGGCCTGCCGCCGGCCCTCGGCCCAGGCCTCGACCTCGGCGTCTACGCGGGCGACCTGTCCGTCCAGGCGTACGAGCTCAGCCTCACCACGCCGATCCTGCTGGCCGCCGGGCTCGCCGCCGTCGCCGTGGCCGGCGCGTTCCTGCACGCCGTGATCGGCCGCCGCCGGTCGCTGGGCTCCATCCTCCGAGTAGGTGACTGAGTTGGATCTGGACACCCCCACGCTTTCCGAGCTGGAGGCACAGGCCTCACACGTGCGACCGGCCTTCGGCGAGCACGCGCACATCCTGTGCGACAACCTGGTGCGCATCTACAAGACCGAGGGCGTCGAGGTGGTGGCGCTCCAGGGCCTGGACCTGCTGATCGAGAAGGGCGAGCTGATCGCCATCGTGGGCGCGTCCGGGTCCGGCAAGTCGACGCTGCTCAACGTGCTGTCGGGGCTGGACGTCCCCACCGCCGGCGTCGCGCGGGTGGCCGGGACGGACCTGCTGGCCATGACGGCCAAGGACCGGCTGCGCTACCGCCGGGAGGTCGTGGGGTTCATCTGGCAGCAGACCGCGCGCAACCTGCTGCCGTACCTCACCGCCCGGGAGAACGTGCGGCTGCCGATGCGCCTCGGCGGGAAGCGCGACCGTCTGGCGAAGGCCGACGAACTGCTGGAACTGCTGGGCGTCGGCTACTGCGCCGACCGCAGGCCCGACCAGATGTCCGGCGGGGAGCAGCAGCGGGTGGCCATCGCGGTCGCGTTGGCGAACCATCCCGAGGTCATCCTGGCCGACGAGCCCACCGGCGAGCTGGACACCGAGAACTCCGAGCAGGTCTTCGCCGCGCTGCGCCAGGCCAACAGGGAGCTCGGCGTCACGGCCGTGGTCGTGACGCACGACGCGCTGGTGTCGGAGCAGGTCGACCGCACGGTGGGCATCCGTGACGGGCGCACGAGCAGCGAGACGCTGCGCCGCGAGTCCGCGGGCGGCGAGATCATCGCCGAGGAGTACGCCGTCCTCGACCGCGTGGGGCGCCTCCAGCTCCCCAGGGACTTCACGAACGCGCTGGACATGGAACGCCGGGTACGGCTGGAGCTCGAGCGCGACCACATCGGAGTATGGCCGAACAAGCCCCGCCCGGAGGACCCCCAGTGACCACCCAGCCAAGCCACTCCCCCGGATCGGCCGAGCATCCGGATGACGGGGCCGTTATCGCTCCTGCCGGGCGGAGGTCCGGGGATGACCCGCTGGTCGTCGTCCAGGGGCTGCGCAAGGTCTACCGGAGCGGGCCCAAGGAGGTCGTCGCCCTGCACGACGTCTCCTTCGAGGCGTACCCGGGCGAGCTGATCGCCATCAGGGGGCGCTCCGGCTCGGGGAAGACGACGCTGCTCAACCTGGTCGGTGGGCTGGACCGCCCGGACGGCGGGCACGTGGTCGTCGCCGGACATTCGGTGACCGAACTGCCCGAACCAGGGCTCCTCGGGCTGCGGCGCGACGTGATCGGGTTCATCTTCCAGTCGTTCGGCCTCATCCCGGTGCTGTCGGCGGCGGAGAACGTCGGTGTGCCGCTGCGCCTCTTGCGCACGCCCGCCGCCGAGCGCGAGGAGCGCATCCGGATGCTCCTGTCGATGGTCGGGCTGGAGAAGCACACGAACCAGCGGCCCTACGAGCTCTCCGGCGGCCAGCAGCAACGCGTCGCGGTCGCCCGAGCGCTGGCCAACCGGCCGCGACTGCTGATCGCCGACGAGCCGACCGGACAGCTCGACTCGCAGACCGGGCGGCAGATCATGCAGCTCCTGCGCGCCGTGGTACGCAGCGAGGGCGTCACGGCCCTGGTGGCCACCCACGACCCGAGCCTGATCACCCTGGCGGACCGCGTACTCGAACTCCACGACGGCGCCCTCGTCTCCCCCTCCACCCCGAGGATGGTCGCAACCGATGGCAGGGTGCCGGGCTAGGCGGCGGTACCGGGGAGCCGTGTTGCCTCGGTTCAGCGGCCGGTGCGGCTGGTGACGATGACCTGGAGCATGCGCTCCAGAGCGTAGGCGGGGTCGGTGCCGCCGCCTTTGACCTGCTCGTCGGCCACCGCGACGGCCTGCATGGCCCGGGCGATGCCTTCCGGCCCCCAGCCGTTGAGCTGGCGCTTCACCCGGTCGATCTTCCACGGGGGCATACCGACATGGCTGGCGAGCTGCCCACCGCGCAGGTTGCGCGGGGCGCTGCCCACCTTCGCCAGCGACCGCACCCCTCCGGCCAGGGCGCTGACGATCAGCACCGGGGCGACTCCGGTCGCCAGCGCCCATCGAAGCTGCTCGAGCGCCTCCCCGAGCTTGCCCTCGACCGCCTTGTCGGCGACGGTGAACCCGCTGACCTCCGCCCGGCCCCGGTGGTAACGCGCGACGGCGGTCTCGTCGACGGCCTTCCCCGGAGTGTCGAAGGCGAGCTGGCCGCACGCCGCGGCCAGCTCCCGAAGGTCGTTGCCGACGGCGTCGAGGAGAGCCTGGGCGGCGGATGCGCTGATCGAGCGTCCGGCGTTCCTCATCTCGGCCTTGATGAAGTCGAGGCGTTCGCCGGCCTTGGTCAGCTTGGTAACCGTGATGACGGCGGCACCGGCCTTCTTGAGGCCGTCGACCAGCGCCTTGCCCTTCACGCCGCCCGGATGCACGAGAACGACCACGGCATCGTCGGACGGCCTCTTGCTGTAGGCCACGACCTCGGCGATGGCGTCCTTGCCGAGATCCTGCGCCGACCGGAACACCACGATGGCGCGGTCCCCGAAAAGGGACGGCGACGTCAGACGGGTGAGCTCGCCGGCCTCGACCTTGCCACCGACCAGATCGTGCACCTGGGCATCGGGGTCACCGGCACGCGCCGCCGCGATGACCGAGCTCACCGCCCGGTCGGCGAGCAGCTCCTCGTCGCCGACAACAAGGGTTACAAGGGCCGGATCCGTCGCCATGCGAGCAGCATCCCATGTCCGTACGACCCAACGGCAACCCGGCCACCAACCTCCAGAGCCCTGCTCGAAACCACTCCGCCCACCTGCCAACCCCGGGACACCGTACGAACGGCGGACTCCACGGAACGACGATCCGTCCTCCGTGGCGTGTCCGCTCGACCGCTTGCCCAGGAACGACGATCCGTCCTCCGGGGCGTCTCCGCTCGACCGCTTGCCCAGGAACGACGATCTCGTACACACTCCCCCGGGCCGCTGGTGATCGGTCCGTCTCTCCAGTCCGAGGCGGTCGCCCGAAGGTCTTTACCCGGCTGCCGAGGCAACTACCAGGTAAAACGCTGTAACCTGGACTTGCCCTTCGGAAAACGGGCCCTCCCCTCTGCGGCTCTGGAGTCGGAGTACCGCGCCGTGCAAGACCAGGCGCCGGGCTCCAACCCGGGACGGTGCCAAGGGCGCGTTTTCAGGAATCGGGCGGGTGGATCCGTTCATTGAGAGCCGGCCGCCCCGGGGGCTGAGGCCAGGCCGGTGTCAATGCACCACAAGTGCTGCCACGCGGGCGCGCGATATTCGAACAAGAATGCTCCCTCGGCCCCTCAACCAGGCTCTGGGTACCGACGGGCTACGCCCGTACGGCCGGAGCCGACATCCGGTATTCGCACCGGCAAGACCCCGGAGTCGAGCCTCCGAGTCTTGGCAAGTGCCGGACGAACGCCCACTCTGTGGTGATCCGCGGCATTGCTGTGCGGGCTCTGCCGCCACAGGATCTCGCTGGCTTACCACTGGTAACAGTGCAAGCCATCGGCAATCCGACTGCAGGCACCCTCGGCCAATCTGGAAGCGACGAAGAGCGAAAGAGGAGGTGACACCGCTATGAAGACCAATCCGAACCGCCACGACTGCCCTCGCTGCGGAGCGATGCTCGACGACGGTCCCATCCTCTACCGTTGCGCCGCGTGCCGTCGTTCGATCTACGCCGCCGACCTCAACACCGAGTTCCGCGCCAAGCGCACGACCGCCTGAACACCGCCGACCCCGGCCCCTGACGCCGATCCCCCCACGGCCCAAGTCCCGGCCCAAGGTCTGCGAACTTCGCGGCGATCCACCTGAACTGACCTAACCGCGATGATTTCGCCACTTTGGGGACAAGTTCGCGCGGTCGTCTCGCTGGGTGGGGACCGACTACGCCCTTGGGATCAGTGGCGGCGGGGCACTATCGCGAGGTGGCCGTGGGCGGATATGACGGCGAGGTCTCCTCCCTGGTCGGTTCGGTAGACGCGCATGCCGAGACCACGCAGGCGGTCGAGCGTCAGCGGGGCCGGATGGCCGTAGTCGTTGTCCGCGCCCACGCTGATCAGGGCGGCCCGGGCCCCTGTGGCCGCCAGGAAAGCCGGATCCTGGCGCGCGGACCCGTGGTGGGGGATCTTGAGGATGTCGGCCGCGGGCAGGCCACGCCGCAGCAGCTCAGCCTGGGCCTCTATCTCGACGTCCCCGGACAGCAGAGCCGAACCGGCGGCCCACCGGACATGGATCACGATGCTGGCGTTGTTCGCCATCGAACCCTCCCCAGGCCCGGCCGCCACCACCTCCGGCACGGGCCCGAGGACGCTCAGGGAGGCGGGACCGAGATTCCACGCCATGCCCGGAGATGCCACCCACTCTGGCACGTGGCGGCGACCGAGATCGGCGGACACCCGCGCTCTCTCCTGCCCCGGCTCGTGCCCCGGACTCACCACCACGGCCCCCACCGACCTATCGCGAAACACCCCGTCCAGGCCGCCGACATGGTCGAAGTGCGGGTGGGTGAGGATCAGCAACGGCACCTGCCTCACGCCGAGCGTGCGAAGGCATCGGTCCACGGACATGGGATCCGGACCGGTGTCGATCACCACCGCTCGCGCTGCCCCCGCGGACAGGACGAGCGCATCCCCCTGCCCGATGTCGCAGGCCACGAGGAGCCATCCGCGAGGCGGCCACGACGTGACCAGTGGCCGTACGAGCAACGCCGCGAGGACCGACCCGGCTGCGATGGCGCACACCACGAGGCGCCAGGCCGCGCGGCGCAGCAGGAGCCACGCGACCAAGGCGGTGGCCGCGAGCAGGAGAAGACCGACCGCTCCCCCGGGCCACGGCAGGGTGGCGGCGGGCAGAGCGGCAGCCTCTCGCGCCACCCAGATGATCCAGCCGACCGCGTACCCGGCCGGCCGTACGAGCCAGCGGGCCACCTCGACGCTGCCCGGGGCCACCATCGCCGCCGCGAAGCCCAGAATCGTGGCTGGTGCCACGGCCGGTCCGGCGAGCAGGTTGGCCGGGATGGCGACAAGCTCCATTTGCCCAGACATGAGCACGAGCAAGGGTGTCACGGCCGCCTGGGCGGCGCAGGGCACCGCTATCGCCTCGGCCGCCCAGCGAGGCATCCGCCGGGCCATGCGGTCGCGCCACCTGGGCGCGAGCACCAGAATGCCTCCGGTCGCGAACACCGATAGCCCGAAGCCGTACTCCCTGGCCAGCGCCGGGTCGAAAAGGAGCAATCCGAGCACGGTCGCGGAAAGGGCGGCGACACCGTCCCTGGAACGCCCGGTGCCGAGCGCCACGGCCGCCACCGAGCCCATCACCAGGGCACGGAGCACGCTCGGCGACGGACGAGCGACCACGGCGAACCCCAGCATGGCCATGATCGCCAGAATCGCCCGGATGGCCAGAGGCAGCCCTGCCACCCTCCCCAAGGCGATCACCATGCCGGCGATAACGGCGAGATTCGCCCCGGATACCGCGGTGAGGTGGCTGAGACCTGCCGTTTTCAGGTCGTATTTAACCTGCTCATCCAGCAGGGACACGTCGCCGACGACGAGGCCGGGAAGCAGCCCTCGCTCGGCCGGCGGAAGGACGCCCGCGGCCTGTCTCAGCCCGGTGCGCAGGGCCGCGGCGACCCGTTGTGGTGGGGATGGACCGCTCATGACCTTGGGCGGCTCTCTGACCGTGAGGATCGCGGACGTGAGCTCCCCGGGATCCGCCGGGCTCAGCCTGCCGCCGACCCGTACCCGCTGGCTGGGCAGCAGATCGATCCATTCACTTCCCTGGGCGAACACGACCACCGGTGCCCTGGTCGAGAAGCGTGCTCCGTAGGCCTCGACGAGCTCGGCCGAGCCTTCCACGATCACGCGATCGTGTCGCACGGTGCCACGATGGCCGGGAAGGACTCGCGGATCGGCGGTGAGCGTCATCTCGACCGTGACGGCTGCGCGTCTCTGAGCGAGCTCGGCCACCGGACCCGTACTGACGGCGTGAACTCGGAACGCCACCGCCCCCGAGACGCCGGCGACACACCCAAGCACAGCAAGAGCCGTATTCCTCCACTGAATCCCCGAATGACCCCCCGCTCCCCTCCCCAGAACACGCCTCAGCGTCCCCAGAACACGCCCCAGCGAGAACCACCCGCCACCGATTGGTGGCCCAAATGGCGGTGACGAGGATCGCCGGGGTGAAGGTGGCGGGGGATCTGTCCTCGCGCGCGGCCGAGGGTCTGTCCTCGCGCGCGGCGGAGGGTCTGTCCTCGCGTGCGGCTTGCCGCCACGCGTCCGAAATGCGATCGCCGCCATGGCGGTCAGGGCGAGCACAGCCGTGATCACATCGGTGCGAACGGAACAACCCAGCAGCACGAGCGAGGTGCCCCACACCGCGAGCGCCGACGGCACGAGTCGCAGGGAATGCTCCTGACCATGGCTGCGCCGTGGATCAGCCTCACCCTCCTTGCGCCCCTCCTCGTGGTGCGCCGTTTCTTCGGTCTTCGGTACCGTGACCGAGCTCGCCGCTCCTGGCTGCGGCTTCGCGTTGTAGCCGGGATGGGGCGTCATACGCGTACCTTGTCGCGGAGATCGGCGAACTTTCGCTCGCCGATGCCTGTGACCTCGCGGAGTTGGTCGATGCTGCGGAACCCGGAGTGGGTCTGGCGGAATTCCACGATGCGGGTGGCGAGCACCTCTCCGACGCCGGGCAGCGTCTCCAGTTGGGCGGGTGTCGCGGCGTTCAGATCGAGCGGGACGTCCATGCCGACGGTGGGATCGGATGGGGGAATCGGTGCGAGGCCGGGACGGCTGGGCGCGCCGACGATGATCTGCTCACCATCGGTGAGCTTTCGAGCGAGGTTGAGACCCCCGGCTGTGGCGCCCGCACGCACTCCTCCGGCGGCGTTCACCGCGTCGGCCACCCGCGATCCGCTGGGGAGGGTGATCACGCCTGGTTTCCGTACCTTCCCGGCCACTTGGACGATCACCTGTGCGGTCGGGGACGGTGCCGCAGCGGGATAGGGCGCCGGCGAACCACCCAGGGGGACCTGGCCACCTTGGGATATCGGACCGCCCTGAGGGGTCGAACCGCCTGGGGATATGCCCTGGGGGATCGGCGGCCCAAGTGGCTCGGCCACCGGGCGCGATCTCCACGCGTAGACACCCCCGACCAGGGCCGCCAGCAAGCCCAGAACCAGCAGCACACGAAGGCCCGGCCGCCCAGGATCGAGAAGCGGACCATGCCGCGACACGACATCGCCCAGCCGGGCCCGAAGGGAATGGAAGGGCACCGGTTCAGACCGCCCCCACCCCGCCGGCGCCGAACCCGTCACAGAGCCGTTAACACCCCCAAGTCCGAGCGCGGGCTCATAGCCGAGCGCGGGGCCCGTTCCAGGAGCGGCGTCAGCGCCTGGTCCGAGAGCGGGCTCGACTCCGAGGGCGGAACCGGAATCCGGCGCAGGTTGGAGTGTCCGCGCCGCCGCCGCAGGGTCTGGTGCCTGGTTCAGGGCGCGGAGCTGGTCGGCTGGTGCCTGGTTCAGGGCGCGGAGCTGGTTGGCTGGTGCCGTTTCGGCCGGGTGCACGTCGTGGTCGGGTGGTCGGGGCGCCCTGGGTTGGCCTAGAGGGGCCAGGGCGCGGAGGCGGAACTCGCCTATCTCGCTCTCTGGGGGCCTGTCCGCTGTTCGCACGAGAGCGACGTTAGGCAGTCCACTCCCCCTGCCCATCGACCGAACGAGACTCTGTGGATAGCCGCCTCAGACCACGAAGAACGCAGAAAAGGGGCATCCTCGCCGCAGAGGCTGGAGGTCGCGAGCCCCGAAGATCACGGAGATGGCGCGACCTCGCGGAGGAAGGCGCAACCCAAAAGATCACGAGGTGGACGGAGGCTCACCGGAAGGTCACCGGGGCGCCGAAGATCAGGGGGAGGGCGCAGGCTCACATCGGAAGCCGGGGGGCACGGTAACCCTGAAGATCAGTCGTTGGGGAGGG
Organism: Sphaerisporangium viridialbum; assembly: GCF_049674955.1. Classification (GTDB taxonomy): domain Bacteria; phylum Actinomycetota; class Actinomycetes; order Streptosporangiales; family Streptosporangiaceae; genus Sphaerisporangium; species Sphaerisporangium viridialbum. The sequence continues at coordinate 7,679,929 of NZ_CP187232.1, forward strand.
TGGGGGTTATGGTGACGCCGAGCATTCCGGGGCCCACGTGGACGCCCACGGCCGCGCCGACCTCGACCACGCGGAGCCTCGCCAGGCCGGGGATCCGCTTCGTCAGGTGGTCCGCCAGCGTGCGTGCTCGTCCGGCGGCCGCCAGGTGGTGCACGGCGACCTCGACCGGCTCGCCGCCCGCCGCCCGTACCGCGAGGTCCTCCAGCCGGGAGATCGCCCTGCCTGCCGTGCGCACCTTCTCCAGGGGCGCGATCGTCCCCTCGGTGATATGCAGCAGAGGCTTGATCGACAGCGCCGATCCGAAGAGGGTGGCCGCGGTTCCGAGACGTCCCCCTCGGCGCAGGTGTTCGAGGGTGTCGACGTAGAAGAAGCTCTTCGTCGCCTCCGCACAGGCCCGGGCGGCCTCCGCCACTCCGAGCCTGTCGGTCCCGCGACGGGCCGCCAGCACCGCCGCCAGCACCGGAAAGCCCAGTCCCATGGCGAGCGAACGGCTGTCGACGACCTCCACGGGGATCAACGCGTCCTCGGCCGCGATGCGCGCCGCGTCCACGGTGCCGGACATCGCGCCGGACAGGTGAACGGACACCACGCCCGCCGCTCCCCGCGCCGCGGCGAGTTCGTACGCGTCGGCGAAGCGCTGCGGGGCCGGTCGGGACGTGGAGACGGGGGACCACTCCCTGAGCGCGACGGCGACGCCCTCGGCGTCGATCTGCGTGACGTCGTCCAGCGTGCGGCCCGCGACGACCACCTGCAGCGGGATCACGATGACGCCCAGCCGCCCGGCCTCCTCGGGATCGAGGCAGGCGGTGGAATCGGTGACCACGACGACCGGTTGCGACATGACCGAAGGCTACCCGCGGAGACAGCCCGGCGAGCGGCCCGACAAGGCTCCCGAAGCACGCCGTACTGATCCCCAAGCGGAGAACGGAACAGGGTTACTGGACCGGGGTGCCGCCGCGCCAGACGCGGCGGGGTTTGAGGCCGAAGCCCCAGGCGAAGGCGCCTTCGTGGTCGGCGTCCCACTGGACGATGTCGGCGAGGCGGCCGGGGGCGAGCACGCCGCGGTCGGGAGCGCCCAGCACGGTGGCTCCGCCGAGCGTGGCGGCACGGAGCGCGTCGCCGACGCTGATGCCGAACGCGGCGACCGCGAGGCTGATCACCAGGGACATCGAGGTGATGCCGCAGTGACCGGGGTTGTGGTCGCTGCCGAGCGCGACGGTGACACCCTGGGCGAGCATGCGCCTGACCGGAGGGAGGTTGCCCTGCTGCAGCGCCGTGCCGGGGCAGACCACCGCGGGCACGCCGTACCTCGCGAGGAGGGCGATGTCCTCGTCGGTGGTGTTGTGCAGGAGGTCGGCGGACGCGCAGCCGAGCTCGGCCGCGAGCTGGACGGCGCCGCGCCGCTTGTCGGTGCCGGCGTGGATGCGGGGCAGCAGGCCGACGTTGCGGCCGGAGGCGAGCACCCAGCGGGCCTCGTCGGTGCTGAAGTGCCCGTCGTCGCAGTAGACGTCGACGCTGTCGGCGCCCGCCGCGGCGGCGTCGGCGCACCAGGAGCCGACGGCCTCGACGTAGTCACGCTGGCGTCCGAAGTACTCGGGCGGCACGACGTGGGCGGCGAGGAAGGTGACGTGCACGCGCGGCATCATGGGCTCTTTCTCGAGCTCACGGAGCAGGCGCACGTCGGCGAGCTCGCCGTCGCGCGTGAGGTGGTAGCCGGTCTTGGCCTCGACGGTCGTGGTGCCGTTGAGCAGCCAGTCGCGCAGCCGCTCGCGGACGCCGTTGCACAAGGTCCACGGGTCGGTGCCGCGGGTGACCGTGACGGTGGAGCCGATGCCCCCGCCCGCGGCGGTGATCGCGCTCGGCGTGGAGCCGCCGGAGCGCATGGCCAGCTCGGCGTAGCGGTTGCCCGCGTACACGGGGTGGGTGTGCGCGTCGATGAGGCCGGGCGTCACCAGCGCGCCGCCGAGGTTCTCGACCTGGTCGACGTCGACGATGTCGTCGACGACTCCGGGGACGCTCTGCGGCAGGTCGGCGGCCCGGCCGACCCACGCGATGCGGTCGTTGTGGACGAGGATCGCGGCATTGCTGCAGACGTCGTTGCCGGTCCATAGCCGGCCGATGTTGGTGAGAAGTCGCACCGTCATGGCATCACCGCCCGGTCCGGCCGATGGCCGTCGAGACGCCCGGGAACGCCACCGCAGCCCAGCTCAGGCCGGGCGCCACGCCCGCTGGGTCCGCTCCGTTTCCGGACGTCATTGGGGGGTCTCCTGATCTCATCCGCACAACTGTGCGATGACGGTATCGCCCGGATCATGGCCAGGCGATTTCAGTTCAGTTACGTTATTTCACAGGTCGGCTCGCTGTACAGGGTTATTGAGAAGAACGCCGGTTCGTCTCCCCCTGTATCGCGTCGAACTCCTCTGCACCCCGGCATGTCGAGAATCCTGCCCCCAGGTAACGCCCGGTGCCGAGCAAGCCCCTGCTGTAACAGCAGTCACACGCGTCATCATGCGAAACCAGCGCCAGAATGTCTTGTCAGGGTTTCCATATCGTAGCAATAATCAAGCCTCGCGGGCCACAGTCGTTTTGCTGCGCCTTTGCGTGTTTCCCCACTGCCGTTGCGCTTTTGCACTGTTTCGTACTGTTCATCCCAGACTGGGTCCGTGCCCCCCGTACCCGTGACATGGGATGATCTTCAGTCGACTCAGTGTAACCTCTCTGAAGAGCATTATCTTTGCTCGTCAAACACAGGTTGGTCCGGGAGCTGTCTTGACCGTGCAGGACGATACCAGCAGGCGTCACATCGAAGAACTGTTGCGTGACAACGGGGAGCGCATCCTCGATCGCTGGGTCCAGATCTCCAACGAGCCCCTTCGCGGCCGTGCGGTCGAGTCGGACACGCGTGAGGAGCTCCAGGAGATCTACACCGCCTTCCTGCGGTCTCTGGGCAGCCAGGACGGCGTGGCGGAGCTGCGCGGCCTGCTCGCCGAGCTGTCCCGGTCGCGCGCCCGGCAGGGGTTCACCCCCACCGAGACCGCCATGGCGGTGTACGGCCTCAAGGAGGCCGTCTACGAAATCGTGGAGGCCGACGGCGGCGTCGAGGCGCTGCGCGGCTTCATCTGGCTGTCGCGCACCATCGACGGCCTCGGGCTCTACACCTTCGAATCCTTCACGACCGCCCGTGAGAAGATCATCACCGACCAGACGGAACAGCTCCTGGAGCTGTCGACGCCCGTGGTGAAGCTGTGGGAGGGCATCGTCGCCGTCCCCCTCGTCGGCACGCTGGACTCGGCCCGCACCCAGGTCGTGATGGAGAAGCTGCTCCAGACCCTGGTCGACACCGGCTCGGAGTACGCGGTGATCGACATCACCGGTGTGCCCGCGGTCGACACCCAGGTCGCCCAGCACCTTCTCAAGACGGTGATGGCCGCCCGGCTCATGGGCGCCAGCTGCGTCATCTCGGGCATCCGCCCCCAGATCGCCCACACGATCGTCACCCTCGGCATCGAGTTCGGCGACATCGTCACCAAGGCCACGCTCGCCGACGCCCTGGCCTACGCGCTGCGGCAGAACGGCATGGAGCTCGCCGGCAGGAAGCAGACGCGCGGGGCCGTCCGGGCCGAGGAAGCCTGATGGACCGCGTACCCATCCTGAAGATCGGCGACATCCTGCTCGTCTCGATCCAGGGCGACCTGGACGACCAGGCGGTCCTGACGCTCCAGGAGGACCTCGCCGACCGGGTCGTCGGAACCAGCGCCGTCGGCGTCATCATCGACATCACGGCCGTCGAGATCGTCGACTCGTTCGTCGGGCGCATGCTGTCGACGATCGCCGGGATGTCGCGCATGCTCGACGCGGAGACCATCGTCGTCGGCATGCGTCCCGCCGTGGCGATCACCCTCGTCGAGCTCGGCCTCTCCCTCGGAGGGCTCCGCACGGCCCTCGACCTGGAGAAGGGCATCGCCCTGCTGAGCCGGCACACCTCGTCGCGGTCGGACGACCTGTCCGCGGTCGGGCTGTGAGCCACCCGCCGACGCGAAACTCCGTCGAAGAGCTCGCCATCACCTCGAACGACGAGGTCGTGATCGTGCGCCAGAAGGTGCGCGCGTCCGCGATCGAGCTGGGCTTCTCCCTGGTCGACCAGACCAAGATCGTCACCGCCGCCAGCGAGCTGGCCAGGAACACGCTCGTCCACGCGGGCGGCGGGCACGCGCGCATCGAGGCCGTCCAGAACGGCGCACGGCGGGGCCTGCGCCTTGTGTTCAGCGACAGCGGTCCCGGCATCCCCGACCTCAAGCTCGCGCTCACCGACGGGTGGAGCAGCGGAGGCGGCCTCGGCCTCGGGCTCAGCGGCAGCCGGCGCCTCGTCGACGAGTTCGAGCTGGACTCCGAGCCCGGCCGGGGTACGGTCGTGACGGTGACGAAATGGACCCGCTGAGCCCTGAGCGGCAGGACACCTGGCTCAGGATGGAGGACGCGAGCGCGATCGGCTCCGCCCGCAGGATCGCCTCCGCGCTCGCCGAGGACAGGAACTTCGACGAGGAGCACGTCGGCCAGGTGGCCGTGGCCGTCAGCGAGGCCGCCTCCAACCTCGTCAAGCACGCCACCGCGGGCACCATGCTCGTGCGCCCGCACCCGTCGTCGCCGGCGTCGATCGAGGTCATCTCCATCGACCACGGGCCCGGGATGGCCGACACCATCGGGCCCATCCGCGACGGCTACTCCACCGCCGGCACCCTCGGCATCGGCCTCGGAGCGATCACCCGGCTCTCCGACGCGTACGACATCTACTCGCGTCCCGGCAAGGGCACCGTGCTGACCATGCGCTTCACGGCCAAGAACGCGCCTCCGGCCGAGTCCCGCGTGTGCGGCCTGTACCGGGCGGTGGGCGACGAGATCGTCAGCGGCGACGCGTTCGCCTTCGAGGACAGCGGCCGGACCATCACGGCGGTCATGTGCGACGGGCTCGGTCACGGGGTCGCCGCCGCGGAGGCGTCGCGCGAGGCCGTGCGGGTGTTCAGGGAGGACCCCGAGGGCACCCCCGTCGCGATCGTGGAGCGCGTGCACCGGGCGATCGGGCACACCCGGGGCGGCGCGCTGGCGATCGTCCACGTCGACCGTACGACCGGTACGGCCAGGTACGCGGGAGTCGGCAACATCTCGGGGTGGATCTGCCATTTCGAGGGCCGGCAGGGCATGACCTCGGTGCCGGGGATCGCCGGGCACAAGGCCAGAAGCCTCAGGGAGTTCGAGTACCGGCTCCCGCCGCACGGAGTGGTCGTCCTGCACTCCGACGGGCTGACCGAACGCTGGGACCTCGCCACCTACCCCGGCCTGCTCACGCACACGTCCCATGTCATCGCCGGCACCCTCCTTCGCGACTCGGCCATCCGCCGTGACGACGCCTGCGTCCTCGCCATACGGACGGAACCGTGAACCGTGACCTGCTGAGCTTCGTCGTACGGGACGACAGGGACGTCTTCGCCGTACGGCAGCTGGGACGCGAGGTCGCCGAGGCCGTGGGGCTGGACGACCTCGACCAGATCCGGGTGGGCACCGCGCTCAGCGAGGTGGGCAGGGAGATCGTCACGGGCTGCAGGGACGCGGAGGTCGCCTTCCGGCTCGACGACCTGACCGGCCTCATCGTGGACATCGTCTACTCCGAGGGCGCCGAGGCCGTCGCGCCGGCGGGGGTGACACTGGCCGGCCGGCTGATGGACACCGTCCAGCACGACGACGGCCTGCGCCGGATCACCCTGGTCAAGAAGGTTCCGGGCGCGCGGGCTCTCGAGGAGCCGCACCTCGGCGAGATCCGGGCCAAGCTGATCGAGCTGGCGCCCACCGGGGTCCTGGAGGAACTGCGCCAGCAGAACCGCGAGCTCGCCGCCGCGCTGGAGGACTCAAGGAACCAGCGTGAGCGCCTTCTCCGGCTGAACGCCGAGCTCGAGGAGACCAACCAGGGCGTGTTCGCCCTCTACAACCAGCTCTCGGAGGAGCTGGAGGAGACCAACCGTGGCGTGGTCGCCCTCTACGCCGAGCTGGACGAGAAGTCGGCCCAGCTCCGGAAGGCCAGCGAGGCCAAGAACCGCTTCTGGGCCACGGTCAGCCACGAACTGCGCACCCCGCTCAACTCGGTCATCGGCCTGGTCAGGCTGCTTCTCGGCCCCGGCGGCGAGGAGCTGAGCGAGGAGCAGCACCTCCAGGTCGAGCTGATCGGCAACTCCGCGCAGACGCTGCTCGCCCTGGTCGCCGAGCTGCTCGACATGGCGAAGGCGGAGTCAGGGCACATCACCACTCAGCCCTCCGTGGTCGTCCTTCCTGCCCTGGCGGAGCGGCTCCGCATGACGCTGCACCCGACGACCGGCGCCGACGGCGTACTCCTCACCGTCGATGTGTCCCGGGCGCCGGAGACCCTGCTGACCGACGAGGTGCTGCTCTCCCGCATCCTGCGCAACCTGCTGTCCAACGCGCTGAAGTTCACCGAGTCGGGCACGGTCGACATGACGGCGTACGGCGAGGACCAGGACGTTGTGTTCGTCGTCGCCGACACCGGCATCGGCATCCCCGAAGAACACCTGGAGCGCGTGTTCGAGGAGTTCTTCCAGGTGCCGGGCTCCGCGCAGACACGCGCGCGGGGCACCGGCCTCGGCCTGCCGTACGCGCGCAGGCTGGCCGAGGTGCTCGGCGGCACCCTGAGCCTGGCCAGCGTCCCCGGCGAGGGCACCACGGTCACCGTACGGCTGCCGGAGATCGGCCCCGCGCGTGACGAGGAGCCCGACCCGGCTCATCGGGCGGACCCACAGTAAGAACGTGGAGCGGGGGCCCGGAGTGCGTGGTCGGGAGCAGGTTCGGGCGGGTGCTATCAAAGAGGCAAGATGAATGAGAATCCCGCGACCATCCTGGTGGTGGACGACACACCCACCAAGCGCTACATCCTCGGAAGCTGGCTGCGCAGGGCCGGTCACGAGGTGGTGGAGGCCACCTGCGGCGAGGAGGCGCTGAGCCTCGCCGGCACCATCTTCCCCGACCTGGTGATCCTCGACGTGCGGCTGCCCGACATCGACGGGTACGAGGTGTGCGAGCGGATCAAGGCCGATCCGGCCACCACGGCCATCCCGGTGATCCAGATCTCGGCGCACGCCATCGCGGTCGCCGACCGGGCCCACGGGCTCGATCGCGGGGCCGACGCCTACATGGCCGAGCCCATCGAGCCCGAGGAGTTCATCGCCACCGTCCAGGCCACCCTGCGCTACTACAGGGCACGCCAGCGGGCCGAGCGGATGGCCCACCGGCTGGGCGAGCTGACCCAGGTCACCCTGGAGATCAACGCGAGCACCACATTCGACAAGCTGCTGCATGTGGCCGTGGAGGGCACGTCCAAGATCCTCGGGCGGCGGAGCAGCGCCCTGGCCATCGCGGTCGACGGCAGGATCCGCCACTACTTCGTGATCGATCCCGGCGCGCAGGCCACGTTGCTGAGCGCCGCGCAGGACACCCTCGACCGCGTGACGCGGCTGGCCCTCGGCGACGCGTCGGGCACCGCGGAGTTCACCATGTCCAGGGACGCCTGGCTGGAGGTCCTGCCTGACACCGTGATCAGGGGCGCGGTCTCGGCCGTCGTGTCGCGCACCAAGGTGGGCCGCCCGCCGGTGTACCTCGGGGTCGAAGGGGTCGACCCGCTCGACCCGGACGAGCTCAACGTCCTCAAGCAGCTCGGCCAGGCGCTGGCGCTCGCGGTGGACGCGCTCCGGGCGTACGCCGAGGAGCACATGATCGCGCTCACCCTGCAGCGCAGCTTCCTGCCGTCGCACATCCCGCCGACGCCCGGGCTCGAACTGGCGGTGCGCTACCAGCCGGCGATCGACAACGTGGAGGTCGGGGGCGACTTCTACGAGGTGCTGCGGCTCGGCGACCGGCTCCTCGTGGGCATCGGCGACGTCCAGGGGCACTCCCTGCACGCGGCCACGATCATGGCCGAGCTCCGCCACGGCCTGCGCGCCCTGGTCGTCGAGGAGCACGACCTCGGGCGCGTCATGGGGCGGCTCAACGATGTGCTGCGCAACTACCACCCCGGCATGACGGCCACGGTCTGCCTCCTGCTGATCGACCCCGTCACCGGCGCGGTCGAGCTGGCCAACGCCGGGCACATCCCCCCTGTGATCGTGTCCGACGGCGAGGCGCACTACCTCGGCTGGGGGAACCTGCTGATGGGCGCCGCCCAGGAGGTGTACCGCGTCGACCGGCTGGAGATCCCCGAGAAGGGCGCGCTGCTGATGTTCACCGACGGGCTCATCGAGGACCGTGACATCCCGCTCGACCACAGCCTGGAGGTCGTACGCCAGATGGCCACCTCCTTCGACGAGGACCTGGAAGTGTTCTGCGACCGGCTGATCGACCATTTCGGGGCGAGGGAGGACGACGTGGCGGTCGTGGCCCTCCGGCGGACCGACTAGGCCCGCGTACGACGACAGCCGGCGCTATTGACGCGCCGGCTGTCCTGTCAAGCGGATCAGACGGTCTCGACCGGCTTGGCGGTGCGCTCCAGCTCGTGGTAGAGCCCGGCGGGCACGCGCGCGTGCAGGACGGTGCCGTCCCCGGTGTGGTCGACCGAGAGCACCTCGCCCTCCTTGTGCGCCCGCGCGACCAGGTCTCCCCTGTCGTACGGCACGAGCATGTGCACCTCGTGGTCGAGCCTCGGAAGCTCCCGCTCGATCGTGGCGATCAGCTCGTCGATGCCGGCCCCGGTGCGGGCGGAGACGACCACGCTGTGCCGCTCTCGCGTCGCCAGCCTGGCCAGCGCCACCGGGTCGGCGGCGTCGGCCTTGTTGACGATGACGATCTCGGGAATGTCCCTGACGCCCTCGATGTCGGCCAGCACCTCACGGACGGCGGCGAGCTGCGACTCGGGGTCGGGATGCGAGCCGTCCACGACGTGCAGGATCAGGTCGGCGTCGCCCACCTCCTCCAGCGTGGACCGGAACGCCTCCACGAGCTGGTGCGGCAGGTGCCGTACGAACCCGACGGTGTCGGCGAGCGTGAACAGCCTGCCGTCTGGCGTGCGGGCCTGGCGCACGGTCGGGTCCAGCGTGGCGAACAGCGAGTCCTCCACCAGCACCCCCGCGCCGGTGAGCCGGTTGAGCAGCGAGGACTTGCCGGCGTTGGTGTAGCCGGCGATCGCCACCGAGGGCACCTCGCGGCGGGTCCTGCGCGACCGCATGGTCTCGCGGGCGACGGACATGCCGCCGATCTGCCGGCGCAGCTTGGCCATGCGCTCGCGGATGCGGCGCCGGTCGAGCTCGATCTTGGTCTCACCGGGGCCGCGGCCTCCGATGCCGACGCCGCCGGCGGCCCTGCCGCCGACCTGGCGGGAGAGGTTCCCACCCCAGCCGCGCAGGCGTGGCAGGAGGTAGCTGAGCTGGGCCAGCTCGACCTGCGCCTTGCCCTCGCGGCTCTTGGCGTGCTGGGCGAAGATGTCCAGGATGAGGGCGGTGCGGTCGATGACCTTGACCTTGACGACCTCCTCGAGCTGGCGCAGCTGGCCGGGGGTCAGCTCTCCGTCGCAGATCACCGTGTCGGCGCCGGTGGAGACCACGATGTCGCGCAGTTCCACGGCCTTGCCCGAGCCGATGTAGGTGGCGGTGTCCGGCCGCTGGCGGCGCTGGATCAGGCCCTCCAGGACCTCGGATCCGGCGGTCTCGGCGAGGAGCTTGAGCTCCTGCAGGGAGTTCTCCGCGTCGGTGACGGTGCCGCCGGTCCAGACCCCGACGAGGACGACCCGCTCCAGGCGGAGCTGCCGGTATTCGACCTCGGTGATGTCCTGAAGCTCTGTTGACAGCCCGGCCACTCGCCGGAGTGCCTGCCGCTCTTCGAGATCGTAGTCGCCGGTGGCGAGGTCATCGTGGGAGTCGTTGTACATATACGTCTTCTCTGTGGCTATGGTGGCGCTCCTTGGCGCTCGTGGGCTCACCGCTTCGCACAGTTCAACACGGAGACCCCGTCTATGTCTTCCCTCCGATGGTGCCACGGCGACCATCCGGATTCACCTTGTTATCGGGCGCGGGTCGCCCCGCCTCAGATCTTGAGCACCTGGACGTCGCCCGAGCCGGTCCGCACGTGGATCCTTCGCGGGGAGGAGTCGTCGCTGGTGACCTCCACCTTCCGCTCCCCCGACCCCGTGTCCGTGGTGACGTGGTAGGCGCCCTGCGGCACGCGCACGATGCCCGCACCCGACCCGGTCCTGACGTTGACGTCGTCGGGGACGCCGGTGAAGCGCAGCTCGACGTCGCCGGAACCGGTCTCCGCGACCGCCTTCTTGCCTGCCAGGCCGTTGGCGTCGATCGTGCCGGAGCCGGTCTTGGCGTCGACCTCCCCCGACAGGGTCCGCAGGGTGATATCGCCGGAGCCGGTGTCCAGCTTGACCCGCATGCCGCGCGGGACCTCCACCTCGTAGTCGACCCCGCATCCCCAGTCGCCGCCGGGGCACTGGTAGTCCAGCGTCAGGACGTCGCCCGAGATCGGATGCCGCGTGGCGGGCTTGTCCGCCTTCCAGTGCAGCGTCTCGGTCACGTGGAGCCCGGGGCGGTCGGACCCGTTGACCACGATGGCCCCCGAGCCGCTCTGGACACGCAGGACCGCCACCTTGCCGTCCAGGTCGTAGGACTTGGTCTCCTCCTTCGTGGGGGTCCCGATGTTCTGCAGGCCGCAGCCGGTCAGCAGGAGCCCCGTGCCCAGCACCGCTCCGGCGGCGATCATGCCTCTCAGGCTCCTGCGTCCGCTTGAGGCGCGGGTCTGTGGGGAGGTACCGGCGGGGGGCGTCTGCTTCTTCATGGTTCCAAGATTGCTCGCCGGCCGGGCTCGCGCCCATCGGGGAACGCCCCGAGGCGACCCTTGGGGATCCCTCAGGGATACCGGACATTGACCCCTGACTCGGGCTTCGAGTAGCGTCGATTCCATAATTCAGAACTAATTTTCCGCATAGTGGAAAACGCGATGGAAGGATGGCCATGGAAGGCGTTGAGATAACCGGTCCCCTGCTGGACCGCTTCGACGAGATCCTCACCCCCGAGGCCCTGGGGTTCGTGGCCACCCTGCACCGGGAGTTCGACGGGCGCCGGCGGGAGCTGCTCGACGCCCGCCAGGCCCGCCAGGCCGAGCTGTCCGCCGGCGGCACCCTCGACTTCCTCCCGGAGACCAAGGCCGTCCGCGAGGACGACTCGTGGCGGGTCGCCGAGCCCGCGCCCGGCCTGGTGGACCGCAGGGTCGAGATCACCGGCCCGGTCGACAGGAAGATGACGATCAACGCACTCAACTCGGGGGCCAAGGTGTGGCTCGCCGACTTCGAGGACGCCAACTCCCCGCTCTGGGAGAACGTCGTCAACGGGCAGCTCAACCTGCGTGACGCGCTCGACCGCACGATCGACTTCGAGTCCGGCGGCAAGACGTACGCGCTGAGGCCCGACGACGAGCTGGCCACCATCGTCGTCCGCCCCCGGGGCTGGCACCTGACCGAGAAGCACCTGGTCGTCGACGGCCGGCCGGTCTCCGCCTCGATCGCCGACTTCGCCCTCTACCTCTTCCACAGCGGGCAGCGGCAGATCGACAAGGGCAAGGGCCCCTACTTCTACCTGCCGAAGATGGAGTCGCACCTGGAGGCCCGCCTCTGGAACGACGTGTTCACCCGCGCGCAGGAGCTGCTCGGCATCCCGCACGGCACGATCAGGGCGACCGTCCTCATCGAGACCTACCCGGCCGCGTTCGAGATGGAGGAGATCCTCTACGAGCTGCGCGACCACTCGGCGGGGCTCAACGCCGGCCGCTGGGACTACCTTTTCAGCGTCATCAAGAAGTTCCGCACGCGGGGGCGGGAGTTCCTGCTCCCCGAGCGCAACGCCGTGACCATGACCGCCCCGTTCATGCGGGCCTACACCGAGTTGCTGGTGCGCAGCTGCCACCGGCGCGGCGCGCACGCGATCGGCGGCATGGCGGCGTTCATCCCCTCCCGGCGTGACCCCGAGGTGAACAAGGTCGCCCTCGAGAAGGTGCGGACGGACAAGACCCGCGAGTCGGGCGACGGCTTCGACGGCTCCTGGGTGGCCCACCCCGACCTGGTGCCGATCTGCCGGGAGGTCTTCGACTCCGTGCTCGGCGACCGGCCGAACCAGCTCGACCGGCTCCGTGAGGACGTCTCGGTCTCGGCGGGCGACCTGCTCGCGGTGTCCAAGACGCCCGGCGACATCACCGAGGCGGGCCTGCGCAACAACGTGGACGTGGCCCTGCGCTACCTGGCCGCCTGGATGGGCGGGAGCGGAGCCGTCGGCATCCACAACCTCATGGAGGACGCCGCCACGGCCGAGATCTCGCGCTCGCAGATCTGGCAGTGGATCCACAACGACATCGAGCTGGCCGACACCGGCGAGGTGGTGACCAAGGAGCTGGTGGAGCGCATCATCTCCGAGGAGCTCGACAAGATCCGTCAGGAGCCCGGCTACGACGAGTCGCTGTTCGGGCAGGCCGCGGAGCTGTTCAAGGAGGTCGCGCTCGACGACGACTTCGCCGACTTCCTCACCGTCCCGGCCTACTCCCGCATGCCATGACCCCGGCCCTGGCCGAGCTGTCCGGCCACTTCGAGTCGATCCTGGGGCCCGCCGGGGTGATCACCGACCCGGTGCGGCTGCGCACGTACGAGTGCGACGGGCTGACCTACCACCGCGCGACACCGGCCATCGTGGTGCTGCCGGAGACGGCCGAGCAGATCGCGGCGGTGGTCAGGGCGTGTGACGAGACCGGCACACCGTTCGTCGCGAGGGGCTCGGGCACCGGCCTGTCCGGCGGGGCCCTGCCGCGCACCGACGGCGTGCTGATCGTGACCTCGCGCATGCGCAGGATCCTTGCGATCGACATCGAGAACCGCCGGGCCGTCGTGGAGCCGGGGGTGACCAACCTCGCGATCACCGAGGCGGCGCGCCCGTACGGCTACTACTACGCGCCCGATCCGTCGAGCCAGCAGATCTGCTCGATCGGCGGCAACGTCGCGGAGAACGCCGGCGGGGCGCACTGCCTGAAGTACGGCTTCACGGTCAACCACGTGCTCGCGATCGAGCTGGTCGCCCCGGACGGCGAGATCGTCGAGCTCGACGCCATGGACCCCGGGTACGACCTGCTCGGCGCGTTCATCGGCTCGGAGGGCACCCTCGGCATCGCGACCAAGATCACCGTACGGCTGTCGCGCGCCCCAGAGGCGGTGACCACGCTGCTGGCGGCGTTCACCGACGTCGCCTCGGGCGGGCTGGCCGTCTCGGCGATCATCGCCGCGGGCATCGTCCCCGCGGCGATCGAGATGATGGACGCCCTGGCCATCGAGGCCGCCGAGGCGGCGGTGCGGTGCGACTACCCGGCCGGGGCGGGCGCCGTGCTGATCGTGGAGCTGGACGGGCCCGGCTCGGAGGTCGCCCACCAGTTCGCGCAGGTCGACCGCATCTGCCGGGAGAGCGGCGCCTTCGAGCTGCGAATCGCCGACGACCCGGCCGAGCGGGCGGCCATCTGGAAGGGGCGCAGGTCGGCGTTCGCGGCGGTCGGCCGCATCAGCCCCGCCTACCTCGTGCAGGACGGCGTCGTGCCGAGGACGGCCCTGCCGAGCGTGCTCTCGGGCATCGAGGAGCTGTCCGCCCGATACGGCATCCGCGTGGCCAACGTCTTCCACGCGGGGGACGGCAACCTGCACCCCCTCGTACTGTTCGACGACGGCGAGGAGGGGGCGGGGGAGCGCGCGGAGCAGGTGTCCGGCGAGATCCTGGACCTGTGCATCTCGCATGGCGGGTCGATCACCGGGGAACATGGGGTCGGGGTCGACAAATCCCGATATATGCCGAAGATGTTCACGCCGGAGGATCTGGACACCATGCAGCTCGTGCGCTGCGCCTTCGACCCCAAGGGCCTGTCCAACCCCGGCAAGATCTTCCCCACGCCCCGGTTGTGCGGCGAGGCCCCCGGGGTGCGCAAGGGCGTGCATCCCCTGGTGGCCTCCGGAGAGGCGGAACTGTTCTGATGCCCCGTCCCACTCCCCCCGTCCCGTCCCGCCATCGACCGGCGTCCCGCTCCTCCCGTCCCGGCTCCCGATCGAGCAGCGTCCCACCCCCCCGTCCCGGCTCGCGATCGAGCAGCGTCCCACCTTCGCGTCCCGGCCCCGCCATCGAGCCGCGCTCCACGCCCGCCATCGAACGGCGTCTCGCTGCGAGCGTGCGCCCATGAGCGCCGGCGACGCCCTCGCGGCGAGCGGTGTGACGATCCGGGAGGCCGGTCCTGACGACGAGGTCGCCGGGGTCGCGCCCCGCTGGGTCGCCCTGCCCGAGTCCACCGGCGAGATGGCCGCCGTGATGCGGGTCGCGGCCGAGCACGATCTCGCCGTGCTCCCGGTGGGCGCCGGCACCAAGGTGCACTGGGGCTCCGCGCCCGAGCGCTGCGACCTGCTGCTGGACACCTGCTGCCTGAACCAGATCCTGGAGCACGTCGCCGGTGACCTCGTCGTACGCGTGCAGGCCGGGGTCACGGCGGAGGCACTCGCCGACTCCCTCGGCAAGGCGGGCCAGCAGCTCGCCCTCGATGTCCCCGTCGAGGGGGCGACCGTCGGCGGCACGCTCGCCACCGCGACCGCCGGACCACGCCGCCTGCGGTACGGCACGGCGCGCGACCTGCTGATCGGCATCACGGTCGTGCTCGCCGACGGCACGATCGCCCGGTCGGGCGGCAAGGTCGTCAAGAACGTCGCCGGGTACGACCTCGGCAAGCTGTTCACCGGCTCCCTCGGCACGCTCGGCGTCATCGCGGAGGCGACGTTCCGGCTCCACCCGGTGCCCGCGTCCCGTGCCTGGATCACCGCCACCGCCCCCGGCCTCGGCGCCCTTCCGGACATCGGCGCCATCGCCGGCTCCCAGCTTGAGCCGAGCGCGCTCGAGATCGACCGGCCGGAGGTCCACGGCCCGGTCACCGTGTCCGCGCTCGTCGAGGGGGTGGCCGCCGACGAGCGCGCCAAGGCCGTGGGCGAGCTCATGGGAGAGACCGCGCTGATCTCCGCCGAGCCCCCGGCGTGGTGGGGACGGCTCCCCGATGCGGGCTTCCCGCTCGAAACGCCTGGTGAGGAGTTCCTGCTCGAACTGCGCGTCCCGCCCGGCGCGGCCGTACGGGCGCTGGCCTCGGTCACCCGCGCGGCCGAGGAGGCCGGAGACCTTACCGTGCGCGTCCGGGGAGCGGTCGCCTCCTGCGTACTGCACCTGGCGCTTCCCCCGGGCACCGCCGCGCGGGCCGCCGAGGTCTTCGTGACGGCTCTGCGTTCCGGCGTGGCCGCGGACGGCGGGAGACTGGTGGTGTGGACCGCACCCCCGGAGGCCGCGTCGCGGCTCGACCGCTGGGGGCCGGTCGGGGCGGCCACGCTGATGCGGCGGGTGAAGGAGCGCTTCGACCCTGAGGGGCGCATGTCACCCGGACGGCTCGTCGGCGGGCCCCCGCCGGTCGCGGGCCACGGCGCGTGAGGAGCGGAGCATCATGGACCCCGAGCTGATCAAGGACTGCGTGCACTGCGGCTTCTGCCTGCCCACCTGCCCGACCTACGTCCTGTGGGGCGAGGAGATGGACTCCCCGCGCGGGCGCATCCACCTGATGAAACAGCATGTCGAGGGCACCCCGCTGACCCCTGAGATGGCCGGTCACTTCGACGCCTGCCTGGGCTGCATGGCCTGCGTCACCGCGTGCCCCTCGGGCGTGCGCTACGACGTGCTCATCGAGTCGACGCGGGCCGAGGTCGAGCGGGTCCATGAGCGCCCGAAGGCCGACCGCGCCTTCCGCGCCCTGGTGTTCGGGCTGTTCCCCTACCCCCGGCGGCTGCGGGCGCTGCGCCTGCCGTTGAGGCTGGGCGAGAGGCTCACGCCGCGCCTGCGCCCGCTGCTCGAACGGCTGGACCCGCGCCTCGCCGCCATGGCCGAGCTGGCTCCCCCGGTCCCCCGCCGCGTGCGGCTCCCGCACCGGGTGGAGGCCCGGGGCGAGCGGCGGGCCGTCGTCGGGATGCTGACCGGATGCGTGCAGGGGGAGTTCTTCCCCAAGGTCAACGCCGCCACGGCCCGCGTGCTCGCGATGGAGGGATGCGACGTGGTCATCCCTCCGGGGCAGGGCTGCTGCGGCGCGCTTTCTGTGCATTCGGGGCGCAAGGAGGAGGCCGCGCGGTTCGCCCGCCGGACGATCGAGACGTTCGAGCGCGCGGGAGTGGACACCGTGGTCGTCAACGCGGCCGGATGCGGGTCGAGCACCAAGGAGTACGCCGAGCTACTCTCGGGCGATCCCACTTGGGCCGCCAGGGCGCGCGGGCTCCGCTTCGTGGACTTCGCGGAGTTCCTGGCCGAGCTGGGGCCCTCCGCCGAGCGCCACCCTCTGCCGATCACGGTCGCCTACCACGACGCGTGCCACCTCGCCCATGCGCAGGGCATCCGTTCACAGCCCAGGTCGCTGCTGGCGAGCGTTCCCGGCCTGCGGCTCAGGGAGGTGCCGGACTCTTCGATCTGCTGCGGGTCGGCGGGCACCTACAACCTGTTCCAGCCGGAGGCCGCCCGCGACCTCGGCGACCGCAAGGCCGAGCAGGTGCTCTCCGTCGGAGCCGACCTGCTGGTCTCCGCCAATCCCGGGTGCACGATGCAGATCGCCTCGGCCGCGCGGCGGCGGGGTGCGGACATCCGCGTCGCGCACACCGCCGAGGTGCTGGACGCCTCCCTGCGCGGCCTCTCCCCCGCCGCTCTCGGACGTCCACCCCGCCGCGCCGGCGTCGCGGCCGCCGGAAAGCGGGCCCGATGAGCACGGTCCAGAGCGTCGACCGGGCGCTGGACGTGCTGGAGGCGCTGGCCGACCAGGGCGGCGAGGCGGGCCTGTCCGAGATCGCAGCCCGCACGGGCCTGCCGTACGGCACGATCCACCGGCTGCTGCGGTCGCTGCTGGCCCGGGGGTACGTCCGGCAGGAGTCCGACCGCCGGTACGCCCTGGGCAGCGCCCTGGTGCGGCTCGGCGGCGCGGCGGAGCGCATGGTGGGCGTGTGGGCGCAGCCGTACCTGGAGAAGATGGTCGCGCTGTCCGGCGAGACGGCGAACCTCGCCGTGCTGGAGGGCGACTTCGTGGTCTACGTGGCCCAGGCGGCGTCCCCTCGGAGGCTGCGGATGTTCGCCGAGGTGGGCCGGCGGGTGCTGCCGCACAGCACGGCGGTGGGCAAGGTCCTGCTCGCCGAGCGCGCGGACGCGGCGGCCATCCTGGCGCGTACGGGCCTGCCGCGCCGCACCGAGCACACGATCACCTCGATCGACGCGATGCTCGCGGAGCTGGAAAGGGTGCGGGAGCAGGGGTACGCGATGGACTTCGGCGAGGAGGAGCTGGGGGTGCACTGCCTGGCCGTGCCCGTGCGCGACGACGGCAGGATCATCGCCGGCATGTCGATCTCGGGCCCCGTGGACCGCATCGAGGCCCTCGACCGGGAGGAACTGGCCGAGGGCATGCGCGCGATAGCCACCGCCTTCGGCACCGACGTGGCCCCACCCCGCTGACCACGGCTCCCCGTATCGAGCTGTGGCACCGGCTCCGGTGATCACGCTGACCCCTCTCAGGGGATTAGCCGGTGAAGGACTCGCGGGTGTGCTCGCAGATCGCGAAGGCTGCGCCCGTGGGGTCGGCCAGGAGGGCCACCCGGCCGTGCGGCATCTCGTACGCGCCGACCAGCACCGAGCCGCCCTCGAGCACGACCTGGGCTTCGGTGGCGTCACAGTCGGCCACGGTAAAATAGATCTTCCAGTGCGGCGGCACCCGCGCCGCCTCGTACGGCATCCGCAGCCGCCCGCAGACGGGCTCACCCGCGATCTTCCACAGGACGTAGTCGTAGTCGACGCCGTCGCCGACCTGTTCCTCCTCGTAGCCGAACAGCGACTCGTAGAACGGGTCCTCCACCTTGGTGTTCCTGGCGTAGAGCTCGTTCCAGCACATCGCCCCCGGCTCGCCGTACAGGCGCGACCCGAGGTGGGGACCGGCCTGCCAGAGCCCGAAGGTCGCCCCTTCAGGGTCGACGGCCAGCGCGAAGGCCCCGAAGTCGGGCAACGCCATCGGGAGGATGACGAGTTTGCCGTTGCTGGCCTCGACCTGCACGGCGGAGGCCTCGGCGTCGGAAGTGGCCAGGTAGACGCGCCAGGCCGCCTCGGTGGACTCAAGACCGACCGCCGGGGGCGTGATCGCGGCGACCGGCTTGTCGTCCACCAGGCACATCGTGTAGTGCCAGACCTTCGGACCGAGATCCTTGCACGTCCAGCCGAAGATCTTCTCGTAGAACCGGACGGCGGTGGGGAGATCATGCGCGGTGAGCTCCGGCCAGGACGGAGCCCCGTCGGGGTAGTACGTGCGCTCCGGCATCACCGATCTCCCCAGAAATATGCGATCCCCCCATAACTGCATACTTCCACCATCAAGCACCCGGGACTTCGAGAGTCGCCCAAGCTTGCCGATATCTGGACTTATCCGCTCATATCCACCGAAAAGTTGTGGGGTCAGGGTGACTGCGGGGTGATGTTGAGGGAACCGTTCTGCGGCACCGGCACGACCTGCACCTTGCCGTCCTGGATGGCCTTCCAGAGGATGGCTCCCTGCGGCCCGAGGACCCCCACCAGGTCCTTGATGGACTCCAGCTCGGTCTTGACCTTGGCGTTGATCTGCTGCTGGGCGAGGTTCTGCTGCTTGGCGGCCTGCTCGGCGGCGAGCGCGTCGATCAGGCTGCGCGGCGGCTCGGGCTTCTGGATGGTGAGCGCGACGTCACCGCACTCGCCGGTGCCCGCGTAGTTGGGCTGGCAGAAGTAGTCGGCGCCGGCGGTCTCCTTGATGAACTGCCGGGCGAGCTGGCCGACGCGCTGCTCCCACTGCTGCTTGGCGTTCGGGTCGTTGAACAGCTTCTTCCACTCGAACTCCTGCGAGGCCGCGTCCATCGCACGGTCGAGCGGCTGCTTGAAGTAGAAGTTGAGCATGCGGCGCCAGCCCTCGGACTCCCTGGCGTCGAAATAGGACCCGTACTTCAGCCCGATCTTCTCGTGGAACTGGCGGAGCGTCTCGCACGAGGTGTTGAGGGTGAACGTCGCGGAGCCCGCGACCTGCATCTCGACGTTGTCCTTGGAGACGATGCTGATGGGCTTGGACTCGGAGTCGCCGGTGCCGGAGAAGTCGAACGTGCGCTGGCCGAAGGGATAGGCGTAGGAGGTGTCGCCCGGGCCGAGGAAGGTGGCCCCACTGGAGGGGTTGATGCACTTCACGAACTTGATCGCCTCGAACGGGCCACCGGCGTAGTGCAGCCTGACCTCGTCCGGCGCGGTGCTGACCTTGGTGCAGCCCGTGGCCAGGAACCCGAGGCCCACGATGGCGATGACGGCGAGCAGCAACCCCCTGAGCAGAAGCCGCCTACCACGCCCCCCACCCGATGCCGAACTGTCAGTGCTCTTACGTGCGCTCATCTTCGGGCCGCCCTTTACTAGCTCTTTACGGTCGGCCGATCCTAGAACACCCCACTCAAGATCATTCGCCCGCGAACGAGCCCCTGTGGATAACGGGAGCAGCGGCCTCCCGCCGGGCGTGCACGCAGACATGATCCGCCGTCCGGCTGATCTGCGTGATACGGAATCCGGCAAGGACGATCTCGTGACCCAATCCTGTGGACGAAGACGGACTCATGTGCGGGAGATAGGCGACGACGTAGTCGATCAGTCCCTCGGATAAGAGGGGCTCGGTAAGACCCGCACCTCCATCGATGAGCAGCGATCGCACCCCGCCCGCGTACAGCGACCGAAGCGCCGTGTCGCCGTCGCCATGGATTCGGGAAGGAATATTGATCATGCCAGCCCCATGACCGCCGAGGATGCCCTCTTCAAGGCGACCGTCGGCGTGCAGCACGGCGTCGACGCCCTTTCGGAGCTCCATGACACCGGGCATCCGATCAAGCGCGGACGCGGGTCCGGCGACATCTGCGATATATGACCAGGTGATGGTCGGCCTGCCCGTCCTGAGGGCGGAAAGCCACGGGCCGAGCACAAGCTCGGCCTCATCTGCCAGCACACCGACCTCGACCTCGACCCCGGCATTTCGCAGGGCCGCCACGCCGCCCTCGCCGCGCGAGGTCGGATCGACAAGTGCGACGACGACACGGACGATTCCCGCGTCGATGAGCAACTGCCTGCATGCCGGGGCGCGGCCCACATGGTTGCAGGGCTCCAACGTGACGATCGCCGTAGCCCCGATGGCAGTGCCACCGGCCGCGCAAAGTGCGTTGCCTTCCGCGTGGGCCTCGCCTTTCCGGTGATGGTAGCCCTCTCCGAGGATGCGGCCCTGCCCGTCCAGGACGACGCAGCCCACCGGCGGATTGGGGCTGGTCGTACCGAGGCCGTGGGCTGACAGGGCGATGGCATGCCGCATCGCCTGAATCTCGACTTGGGAGGCCATCAGACGGCGGGAATGCCGGCCAGGGCCGTACGAAGGGCGGCGACGGCGGGAAGTGTCTCATGCGCATCCAGCGACGAGCCGACTGACTTGATCATGTAGAGGATCCTGGACGAACCCGCCCCCAGAGCGATCTCCAAGGCCTCCCCGGCCACGGTCGCCGCCTGCTCCGGCTCCCGCTCGGCGGCGTACGCGGCGGCCATTCCGGCCAGGGCCATGGCCCGGTCGCGGCGGTACACAGGCGACAGCACGGGCAGCGCGGCCTCGTAGGCGGAGAGTGAACGGGACGACTGATCAAGCATCAGCCAGCAGCGGGCGCGCTGGATCTCGACGTACGCGGTCGAACAGAAGGAGCCATGCCCGCCTCGCGCGTCGCCATCGTCACGGACCGACGCCGCCCACATCTGCGCTTCATCCAGCAACGCGTGACACCGCCTCTCATCACGGTCCAGCGCATGGCCTTGGGCTTCCTGCTGAAGGATGGCTGCTCTCATCGGATCGGGAAGCACATCGGCTTTCCGACGTGCGGCGTTGGCCAGGCCGATCACCTCTCCTGCGGCTCCTGCGGCGCGTTCCACCGTCGCCTGCTGGCTTCGGCGGAACATCGTCCATGCGAGCATCAACTGATCATCGCTTTCGTGCGCCCATACCATCGCGCGGTCGGTCCAATATCTCGCCTGGGGCAGGTCCCCCGCGTCTTCATGAAGCCACGCCGCCGACTCCGCGTACTGAGCCGCCAGCCTGAGCACGTCTAGCCGACTGCCTTCACGAGCCGACCTCAAAAGCGCCTCCAGGAGCGCTATCTGCTCGCGCACAGCGGTCAGGGTGTGGCGTGGACCGAGGAGGTTGTCCCTCTTGACCAAAAGGTGCCACTGGTCGCGTAGGTGCTCTAGAAGCTCCGCGACCTGCCCGCGAGAAAGCGTCTCCAGACGTTCGATGGCCGGGCTCGGTTCCGCCTGGATCGGGGTGGTTCCCCGTGATGGATCACCACCGAACAGGTCGGCCTCCGCGGTATCGAAGACCCGGCAGTAGAGCACGCGGTAGGGATCGCGCAGGATGTGATCACCTCTCTCCCATCCCCGGATCATCCGTACCAGCGACTCCGGTGAGGCGAGATGAGCACGGGTGCGGGGGTCGGCCGCTTCACGCAGTCGCCTGGCCATCTCCTTCTGACTCCAGCACCTGTCACGCCGTTCCGCTCTCATCCGCGCGGCCCACGCGGGTGGTTCATCAGCGACCATCAGCGCACCTTTCGACCGACCGCACAAGGGGACACCCTCGGGTTGTCTCCCAGTGTCCTCCCGAACCCTCTGTCCGCACATGGTTTCGGAGCGTTGTGATGGGACCTGACGCCGTGAAGGCGGGACCCGCAGGCGCTGTCGACGCCGTACGGGTCCCTTGATCAGGAAGCAGGTCCTGACCATGAGCAAGGGTAGAACCGGCCGGATCCGCTCGGAGACCGACGTGGCACATCCGTCCTTTGCCGGGAACCGTCCGGGGCGGCACAGGGTCGGCGCGTGGACCGGCCGGGTCGATCGCCGGCGCTGGGACCTGGCGAAGCGGGCGGCAGCCGACCAGCTCGACCAGATGGAGCCCGCCTGGCATGTGATGTACGGCCTGGGCGGCCGCAGGTTCGTCGCCATGGCGATCTGGCACGCTCCCCGACCGCTCAGGGTCGAGGCGTCCACCCTGGACGAGCTGCGCGAGCTGATGCGCGAGGCCGAACTCGGAGCCATGGCCCTGCTGGTCGGTATGGGCGCCTCATGACCGCTCCCGGCAGACATGCCCGCGAGCCGGACCGGTCCGACGTCGAGTTGCCCGATCCGTACGGCTTCCCGGTCACTGGAGGGATCGGCATAGGGGGCTTCATGCCGGCTCGCGGCGGACCCGTGCCACCGCCCCCGGTGCCCGAAGTGGTGAGCACGCTCATCGAACGGCAGATCGCCGCGCTCAACCAGACCTACCCGGCGTGGCGGATCACGCGGGTGAAGCGCGCGGACGGCACCCCTGGCGGATGGTGGGCCACTCGGCACGCCAGCCTCACAGACGACCAGCGCGCTTCCGGCCTGGTGCCGAGCATCGCGAGAGGCGACGTCGTGGCGCTGGTGATGGAACTCGCCGTACAGGACGAGATCGCTCATCAGAACGGCTACGCGACAGGTAGCACGCATCGGGTCACCATCGTGGAGAGCCCCTCCTAGACGCGCGGCGGGCCTGAGCCAGGGGTGGCGGGGCCCGCCGCGTCAACCACCCATAAGGCACGACAATCATCAGAAGGAACCTGCGGGAGTCGCAAAACCTCCTTCCACCCACCCCTCACCCACGTGACGGGTGATCCACTTGAAGCCCACCCAGACCGGTGACCTCCAAAGGCGGGCAGATGGGGCGCTACCCGCCGAAGGGTGGGAGCAGCGCCCACACCGCACACGCTGGCGTCGCCCTCACTTTTAGCCGCACACGCTGGCATCGCCCCCACTTTTAGCCGCACGCCCTGGCATCACCCCCACTTTTAGCCGCACACCCTGGCATCACCCCACTTTTAGCCGCACACGCTGGCATCACCCCCACCTTTATGCGGTTCCCGCGTGGCATCGTCTCCAGAACGACGGCTCCCGCCTGACCTGCGACCGTCACCCACGGGATCCACGCCGTCTTCTGCAGGCTGGATCATGACCGGTAGGGTTCCCGTACATGTCGGAGATCGCGCCCAACGCGTCAGCCTGTGTCACCAGAGGTGGCCGGCCCGCCTTCGTGGTGAATGTCGAGGTCCTCCTGCACCGAGACGGCCGCTTGTTGCTCATCAGGCGCGGCGAGCAGGAGGATCACGCGCCCGGCGTGCTCAGTGGAGTCGGCGGCAAGGTGGAGGTCGATGGGGCAGCGGACAATGTGCTCGAGGAGACCGCTCGCCGGGAGGTCGCGGAGGAGATCGGCGTCGACCTCACCAGGGTCGAGCTCACCTACGCGGAGAGCGCCTTCTTCGTCACCGACGACGGCGACCCGGTGATCAACGTGGTGTTCTCGGCTCCGATGCCGCCCGACGCGATGCCCTTCCCCACGTCGCCCGACGAGGTGGCCGCTCTCGCGTGGCTCACCGTCGCCGAAGCCGAGGCCGACCCGAACTGCCCACCCTGGACCCTACGAGGCTCCGCCACGCGGCGTCAAGGTAACCCTGGAGAACACAGGGGCTTCGCTGTTTCTGGAGGCGGCCACATCTTCCAGGCGGGATCCGCGCGCCCAGGTCCCACACAGGGATTGATCGAGCTGGTGCCAGATGGCTTTGTCCACTGTCTGTTCCTTGCGAACCGTCCAGACGAACGAAGCCAACGGGCTGGGCGCACACGCACGCGGAAGCCGGCCCAACGCGGCGTACATAGAGGTCAGCGCACCAGAACTGGCGGCAGGCGCCGGGCCGGCGGCGAGGCACGAGCCCAGGCCGTACACCGGTAGTCCATGGCCCGGGTGGGAAACAACCTCTTGCCCCGTCACGGGGGTGCCGGGAGGGCCCATCACTCCCATCGATCACGACCCCAGACAACAAAGCCACTCTCTTCCGCGTTCTTGATCGAACTGAAGAGACCCCTCAGGCGTTCCTGACCATGGCGATGGGGTGGTCGTCGGAGCAGTGGATCCCGATCTCGGTCCGGACGTCCTGGCCCGCGAAGACCGTGGACCAGCACCTCTGGACACGACTCAGGGAATCGTTTCGGTGCACTGACTTTCCGGACCCAGGTGACGATGGCAACGACGCCGAGGGGTCAGGGACGCCGGGCAAGGACTTCGCCGACTCTGCTGTGACGCTCGACCATGACGGCGAGGCCCGTGTCGATGTAGCGGAGGCTTTCTAGGATCGCGTCATGGTCGGCCACCAGATGACGATGGTGGATCGGGCAATGATGTGCGATCTTGTTGCGGAAGACGCGGAGGAAGTCGAACCTGCGATGGAGGTCACGGCGGCGACCCCGGTGGCCGGGGAAGGCCTGGTACAGCGCTGGGCGCCATAGTCGCTGGTCATAGTTGTTGCCAGGTCCGACCAGGGACACGTAGAAACCGAAGGGCAGTTCGTCGGCGATCTGCTGCGGGTCCGTGGGCAGCCCCGAGCGCCGGAGTTGATCCGTCGCCTCGGCGATCTTCCGGCGGGCACCGTATTGCAGATCCGCCTGCGGGCTGGCCCACCAGTCCCGGTGCCCGAACAGGCTGACGAGTTCCTTGGTCATGACGCTGCGCATCGACACCTCCAAATACTGCAACGGCCCGTAGAAGGCTTCGGAGATCTCGGTGTTCCAGCAGTGCAGGCGCAGCGCCGCGACCGGATCGCCGGCGCATCGAAGCTCGTACTCGGCCAGGCGTGACGGTGAGAGAAAGTCGCGTAGCCGCCTGGCTTCGGCTTCTCGCATCCTGACCGCCTTCCGATGTGCCGTGGTACGCTCGCGTCATAAGCCCCGGTGATGCCTCTGCTCAGCACGCAGCCGGGGCACAGCCTTTTCTGGGCGATGTCCGATCTCACCATGCACGTGATCGGTCGCGTAGGCCGATTCAGGTATTCGCCGGCTCAGCTTGATGCCGGTCACCGCCGGCGTGGCCATGCCATTACGTCGGCGGGCGCTCCGGCGCCGTCTGGCCCCGGCGGTCGGCAGGGTGGATCGAGTCCGGGTGCCGATACGACCACAGGTGGAAGCTGGTACTTGCCGCAGCGGAACGCAGCCGGATCCCAGTCTGGAAGCGCCCGTCCTGGACGCGCGGCGGGCGGGAGTCACCCGAAGCGGAAGGCGCTCAGTCGTTCTTGATCGTGGCGATGGGGTGGTCGGCCGAGCAGTGGATCTCGATTTCGGTGCGGGCGTCTCCGCCCTCGAACCTCACGCGCACCTTGTCACGCGGGCCACGCTCCGCGTCCTTCACCTCGTACCCCTGAGCCGGGGTCCAGGACCGCAGGGTCACCAGGCCGCCCGCGCATCGGGCGACCACGGCCCCGCCCCGCGCCGAGAACACCTTGGTCTGCCCTTGGGCGGCGCCGGCGGACGGTGAGGCTGGAGCGGACGCGGAAGGGCTCGCACCAGCGGATCCCGTACGAGAGGGCGACACCGACGGTGCCTCCGAGCCGTCCCCCGAGCCGGACCGCGGGCCGTCCCCCGAGCCGTCTTCTGAGGAGGACGGTGAGCGTCCTTCCGAGGAGGACGGTGAGCCGTTGCCTGCGGTGTCCCCCGAGGGTGACGGCGATGGTGCGGCGTCGAGGGCGCGGCGGACCTCGGCGGGTGAGAGGGCACGGGAAGCGGAGCCGGTGATCGACTCACCGAGGAAGGCGGTCACCACGACGCCTGCGCCGGTGGCCACGAGGCCGACGACCAGCCATCCGGCCACGACGAGAAGCAGGCGCCGGTTCATGCCCTGATCCTCCCTGACCCTCTCCTAAGACCGGGTTAAGGGCACCATAACGGGCTTATGCCAACAGCCCCGGAGCCGTTAGCGTAACCGCCCATGGCCAATGTCCTGCTCGTCGAGGATGACGCGACGATCCGTACCGCCCTCATGCGAGGGCTGCGTGAGCGCGGTCACGCCGTGTCCTCCGCCCCGACCGCGCTCGACGGCCTCCGACAGGCCGTCTCTGAGCGTCCGGACCTCGTCGTGCTCGACCTCGGCCTGCCCGACCTGGACGGCACCGAGATGCTGCGCATGCTCCGGGCCGTCAGCCGGGTACCGGTGATCGTGGCGACCGCCCGGGACGGCGACACCGAGATGGTCCGCCTGCTGGACGCGGGGGCCGACGACTACGTGGTCAAGCCCTTCAGCGCCGCCCAGCTCGACGCCCGGGTCCGCGCCGTGCTGCGCCGCACCGCCGACGGCCGTACGGACACCTCAGTGACCGTCGGCGGCCTGCGGCTGGATCCGCGCAGCCGCGAGGCCGTCCTCGACGGCACCCCGCTGGACCTCACGCCACGCGAGTTCGACCTGCTGCACTACCTGGCCACCCGCTCCGGCGAAGTGGTCACGAAGCGCGAATTGCTCACCGAGGTCTGGCAGGTGCCATACGGCGGGGCCGACAAGACCGTGGACGTCCACCTGTCGTGGCTGCGCCGCAAGCTGGGCGAGACCGCGCAGGACCCCCGCTATCTGCAGACCGTACGCGGCGTCGGCGTCAAGCTGGTCGACCCGTCATGAGGCGATGGCTCACGCCGCTCACGGCGACAACCAGTGGAACCATCATGAAGCGATGGCTCACGGCGACCGCCACCTCGCTGATGCTGGCCGACCCGTCATGAGGCGATGGCTCGCGTTGCTCGTGGCGGCCACCACGTCGCTGGTGCTGATCGCCCTCCTGGTCCCGCTGGCCCTGCTGGTGCGCGCGCTGGCCGAGAGCGGTGCGGTGACGCAGGCCAACTCCGAGGCGCAGTCGGTCGCGGCGTCCGTCGGCACGGCCGATCCCGACGGCCTCGCGCTGACCGCCGAGCGCACCTCGGCGTCGAGCGGCCACGCCATCACCGTGTTCCTCCCCGGCGGCACCGTCGTCGGCTCCCCCGCCTCGCGGTCGCCGGCCGTGGAGCTGGCCGCGCGCGGGCAGAGCCTCACGGCGCAGACCCCCTCGGGCCTTGAGGTCCTCGCCGCCGTGCAGGGCCTTCCCGGCGGTACGGCCGTGGTGCGCGTCGCCCTCGGCGAGGAGGACCTCCGCCACGGGGTCCGCGAGGTGTGGATCGGCATGCTCGTCCTCGGGCTCGCCCTGATCGGTGTCGGCATCTTCGTCGCGGACCGCCTGGCGCTCGCCCTGACCCGGCCCATGACCGGGCTGGCCCGCGTGTCCCACCGGCTCGCCGCCGGAGACCTGGCCGCCCGGACCACGCCAGGTGGCCCCGTCGAGGTGCGCGACGTGGGGCTCGCGCTCAACCACCTGGCCGGACGGATCAGCGACCTGCTGGCCGAGGAACGGGAGACGGCCGCCGACATCTCCCACCGGCTACGCACCCCGCTGACGGGGCTGCGGCTGGAGGCCGAGTCGCTGGCCGACCAGGAGGAGGCCGCACGGCTCGGCAGCCGCGTCGACGCGCTGGAACGCGCCGTGAGCTCGGTGATCACGGACGTACGCCGCCGGTCGCGGGAGCACGCGAGCTGTGACGCGGTGGCGGTCGTGGCCGAGCGGGTCACCTTCTGGTCGGTGCTGGCCGAAGACCAGGGCCGGCCGGTGGAGCTGGACCTTCCCCAGGGGCCACTGACGGTCGCCGTCAGCGCCGCCGAGCTGTCCGCCTGCGTCGACGCCCTGCTCGGCAACGTCTTCGCCCACACCCCCGAGGGCGCCTCCTTCACCGTACGGCTGACGCCCACCGCGCCCCAAGGCGTACGCGCTGGACCGTCCGCGCCCGAAGACGTACGCCCTGGACCCGCCGCGCCCGGGGGCGTGCGGATCGAGGTCGCGGACTCGGGGCCGGGGTTCGGGCTCAGGACGGACGCGGCGAACCCCCTCGAACGGGGCCTCAGCGGCGCGGGATCGACCGGGCTCGGCCTGGACATCGCCCGCCGGACGGCCGAGGCGTCGGGCGGTTCGCTGTCACTGGGCACCGCGCGGGGCGGCGGCGCTCTGGTCGCCCTGACCTTAGGAGCCCCTTAACTTTGCCGAAGCGCGGGCTTAGGGCGCCTCCGGCGAATGTGGGGACATGACGAAAACACAGAGCATCGGCAAGGCAGCCAGACTCACCATCGCGGGCGCCGGAGCGATCGCCGTCCTCACCACCGGAGCCGTGGCGGCCTCGGCCGCGACCCAGCTCTCCACGACCGCCGCCGCGACCTCCACGACCGCGACCGCGGCGACCGCGACCACCGGCACCGTCAGCTCCTCGACGGCGGCGATCACCTACAGCCAGGCGATCAGGATCGCCAAGAAGCGGGTTCCCGGCGCCCGGGTCACCGAGGTCGAGCGCGAGTGGGAGCACGGCTACCGCGTCTGGAAGGTGGAGCTGAAGAAGCGTCACGCCGAGTACCGCGTCTACATCTCCGTGAAGACGGGCAAGATCATCAAGTTCCGCCAGAAGCACGACGACTAGCAGGTCCCGCCGTGCCGTGGAGGGCAGAGGGGGCCCGCCACGGCACGGCGCACGTCACGGCACCGCGTACATCCCGGGGTACATCAGCTCGCGGCACCGCGGCGTACGCGGCACAACGCACGTCCACAGCGCACGTACCGGACCACGTACGTCGTGCAGTGCGGTGTCAGGCGCACTGGGCCAGCATGGCGTCCTTGTCGGGGGCGGTGACCGGGAGCTCGTACTTCAGCGCCACCTGCGCGAAGCGTACGGCGTAGGAGCAGCGGATCACCTTGGACGGGGGAAGCCAGGTGGCCGGCCCCGAGTCTCCCTTGGAGGAGTTGGCCGAGCCGTCGACCGGCATGAGGTTCAGCGGGTCGTTGGCGATCTGGACCCGCTTGGCCTTGCTCCAGCGCGACGCGCCCATCTGCCAGTCGTAGGAGAGCGGCATGACGTGGTCGATCTGGACCTCGGAGGCCTTCTGCTTGGTCCAGTCGATGGTCTTGCCGGTGTATGGGTCGTGAAGCGTCATCGAGACAAGGACGCATTTCGATCCCGAGCGGTATTTCAGGCCGTCGCCGTCGCGTGCCAGGACGTCGTTCCTGGTGTCGCAACCGTTGTGCGCGAACGGGATGTCTTCGGCGTTGTCCGCCCACGCGTACCCGAACTCGTTCCGGTCGTAGCCGGTCTTGGGGCCGCGCCCCTTGGTCGGCACCTTCTCGATCAGCTTGACCGCCGCGGCGCGGTCCTTGGCGGACGTGATCGCGGCGAGGCCGCGCTCGGTGCCCTTGGGATTGTCCAGGGGGACGACACCGGTGGAATCGCCACCCCCGCCACCGTCCCCGGACCCCATGTCACCGCCGGCGGCACCGGCGCCGTTGGCGTCGATTGGGCCGCATCCCATCAGCATGACGGCCGCCGCGACTCCGGCCACGAACGCGCGAGATCCACGCAGGCGCACTGCCACCCCCAGGTAAAGAAAAAGTAATACCTAGGTATAGCAACTACCCCCGAAAGCCGCGATTACGGCAAAGCCCCGGAGAAAGCGGCCAAGCCCAGGTACATCGGACAAACCCTCGGGGGGAGGCATGCGGACGGCTGTCATAGCCGGCGGTACAACCAGCCGGACCCGCGAGATACGGGATCCCCGTCGCGATCAGGGCGACGGGCTCGCGGGCCGAAGGAGGAAAGCTGAACTCCGGGCCGTCAGGCTCTGCCGTAGGCGTCGTCGAGGCGCTCGATGTCGTCCTCGTCGAAGTGGCCGAAGGCGACCTCAAGAATGCGCGTCGCCGGGCCTGAGGAGCCGAGCCGGTGCGTCTGCCCCGCGCGGATCAGCACCCGGTCGCCCACCGACGGCTCGACGCGCTCGCCGTCGATCTCGAAGACCGCGCCGGGGTCGAGGGCGACCCACAGCTCGTCGCGGTGCTTGTGCCGCTGGAGGCTGAGCCGCTGCCCGGGCGCTACCTCGATGATCTTGACGGTGGACGTCTCGTTGTGGGTGTACCGCTCGAAACCACCCCACGGGCGCTCGTCACGGACCACTGCGGCAAGCCGGTCGATCTCCAGCACATGCCCTCCCAACACCAGGTAAATGTAGGTGCGACTCTTCCACAGACGGATGAAGGATGTGTGACCCGGACGAAACCGTCGCGCCACATCCGGGAGACGCCTCGGCCCGCGAGCGCCCTCACCGGCCGGGCACGGCGCGCCGGGATCATGTTGCCAGGAACCCGCCGTCCACGGGTAGGGCCACGCCGGTGACGTACGAGCCGGCGTCCGAGGCCAGGAAGACCGCGGCGGCCACCAGCTCGGCCGGGTCACCGGCCCGCCCCATCAGCACGCGGCGCTCAAGCTGCCGGTCGAGGTAGCCGGGAAGGTAGGTGGCGGTCATCTCGGACTCGAAGAACCCCGGCTCCAGGCAGTTGACCCGGATGCCGCGCCGTCCGGTCCACTGCTGGGCCAGATCTCTGGTCAGCCCCACGATGGCCGCTTTCGACGCGCTGTAGGCCGCCTGCGGCAGCCCCGCCGTGGTCTCGCCGAGCACGCTGCCGACGTTGACGATGGACGACCCAGGACGCATGACCTTCGCGCAGGCCTGGGCCATCCAGTACGAGCCGTGCAGGTTGACGTCGACGACCCGGCGGAACTCCTCGGGGGTCTCCCGCAGCGCGGGTACGGCCGTGCCGGCCCCGGCGTTGTTGACCAGGATGTCGACGCCTCCGAGCTCGGTGACCGCGGCGTCCACTAGGGCCTGGCAGTCGCCCGGACGGGTGACGTCGGTGACCACCGCGACGCAGCGGCGCCCGGTCTCCTCGACCAGACGCCGCGTCTCCGCAAGCCCGCTCTCGCGACGGGCACCGATCACGATGTCGGCGCCCGCCTCGGCCAGGCCGCGCGCGAAGGCCACGCCCAGCCCCGAGGAGGCCCCGGTGACGACGGCGACCTTGCCGTCGAGCCTGAACCGCTCAAGCACCACGGCCCCCTGACACCGGACGGGGACTCTAGAGGCCGTACTCCTTGGTGATGCGCTCGTGCCGCTCGACCTCGATGCCGGCGCTGCGCGCGAGGTCGAGCCAGGCCAGCGGGTGGCTCCACCGCTCGGTCGCGTCGTCGAGCAGGGCGTCGACCTCGACCGGCTCGACCCCCGGCGGCACGGCGATCCAGCCGTAGACGCCCTGGAGCCGCTCGCCGGTGGTGGGATGGGAGACCGAGTAGTTCTCGTCGCTGTAGACCCACATGGGCCAGCCGCGCTCGGCCATCACCTCGTTGAACTCGGTCCAGTCCTCCTCGCTGGGAGCCGCGCCGTCGAAGAACCAGCTCGTGTAACCGCCCGGGCGCAGCAGTGCCACGCCTGCGAACGGGATGACGTAGCTCTCCTGCTCCTCGGCGCCCTCGGGCACCGGCTCCAGCGGCCGGGGGTCGATGACGACGATGTCACCGGCGTTGTAGTCCATGCCGCGGGGCTGCGGGATGAGCAGCCGGGCGGTAGCGGGACCGGTGCGCACGGCGAGGACCTCGCGCTGGCTGCCGTCGGAGACCGGCAGGACGACCCGGACGAGGTGCCACTCCTCCTCGATCGGGCCCTCGGTGGTGTCGAGCTGCATGCCGAGCTTGGCGGCGCCCTCGCGGACGAGCGGCCAGTCCTCGGAGGCGGTGGCCATGACGATCATGCGCCAGATGTCCTCCTCCTCGCCCTCGCCCGACTCGACCAGATCGCGCAGGATGGCCGCGCCCTTGGCGTTGTCGCCGAGCTGCTGGGCGGCGCCCGCCAGCAGGCGACGGGCCTCCAGCGCGACGAGGCCCTGGGCGCCCGCCGCGAGCGACTGCTCGGCCTCGGAGGTGGTCTCGGCCCACCGCTCGCGTGCTCGGTGCAGCCGGGCCAGCGCGAGGTGCGAGGTCGGCGCCGGAAGCATGGCCGCGAACCGCTCCACCCGCTCGTCCTGCCCCGCCTCGACCAGCACGCCGGTGAGGTAGGCGACGTCCTCCTCCTCGGCGGCGGTCGGGTCGGCGTCCTCGACGATGGTCTTCCACAGGATGTCGGCGCCCAGCGGCGCGTACCCGAGGAAGCCCAGCGTCGTGGTGTGGCGGCGCGTGGCCTCGATGTCGGTGCCCGACAGCGGCCAGAGCCAGCCCACCCAGCGCTCGGGGTCGGCGTTGTGGCCGTCGGCGGCGTCGAAGTAGGCGACCAGCTCGTCCTGCGGGCCCGGAGCCGGGAGCGGCGTGGCGGCGTCGGCGGCGGCGCGGAGCGCGGTCACGCGCTCGGACAGCCCCTCGGACGTGCGCAGCTCGCCCGCCCAGGACTCGGCCAGGTCGGCCAGCGCGCGGGCCTGCCACACGCCCTGCCGCGCCACGGCGAGCTCACCGGCGATGAGGGCCAGCTCGACCCGCCCGCGGTTGACGCCCATGGTCTCGAAGTAGGTCATCCACTGGCGAAGGACACGGCCGAGCTGCCAGGTGTTGGTGATGACCTCGCCGAGCAGCCGCACGGCGCGCGCCCACTCGACCCAGTCGCGGGGGTGGTCGCCGACGACGTCGAGGTCGGGGAGCGCCTCCAGCGCCTGCGCCGGCTTGCCGGCCGTGGCGAGCACCAGCGCGCGCAGCACGCCCTCGCGGTGCTCCTTGGCGACCGGGTCGTCCGCGGGGAACTCCTTGGCGGAGTCGAGTTCGGTGAGCGCCTCCTGCGTGCGGCCGGCGGCGAGCAGCGCCCGCACGCCCGCGGCGGCCAGCTCCCAGCTGACCTGCCCCTCGGCGCCCCTGCGGCCCGCGACGGCGGACTCGTAGTAGGTGACGGCCTGCTCGGCCTCGCCCGCGTCCGACAGCGCCGCGACGTACTGCGTGACGAGCCCGCAGAAGGCCGGCGAGCCGGGCTGCACGCCCTCCAGGGCGGCGCCGAGAGCGGCGAGGCGCTCGGCGGCGTACCCGGGGCCGTCGATGTTGGCCTGGCAGACGGCGAGCGCCTCCACCGCGGCGGGAACGGAGGGGCAGTCCTTGGTGTCCTCGCGTCGCGCGAACTCCAGCAGGGCCTCGGCGTCGCCGAGTGCCACCGTGCCCTGCGCGCGGTCGCCGATGCGGCTGACCAGGTGCCAGTGCCGGGCGAAGAGCTCAAGCCACGGCAGCTCCATCGCCTCGGCCTGCTGGGCGACCGCCGGCGCCATCACGTCCAGCTGGGCGTACCGGCCCTCGAAAGCCTGCGCGGGCAGGTCACCCAGCGCGATGGCCAGCCCGGTGTTCCCTGCTTCGTGCAGTTGCCGTTGGGTGTCTGCGACCCAGGCCCAGATGTCCACGTCCATGGCACGCCAGTCTGCCAGTTCACAGAGCATGCCCCAAACATGCGGGCGGTGCGGTGAACGAGCGGGTGGGTGGGAACGTTCGCCGGGCGCCGGTCAGGAGTGCGTGAGCGCAGGGAGATCTCCGGAGGCCACCAGCACAGCGGGGCCGGTCAGAAGGCTCGTGCGCCCGTCGAGGGTGACCGAGAGGATGCCGCCGGGCACCTCGACGGCCCAGGTGCCGGTGCGCTCTCCCGCGAGATGCGCCGCCGCCACCGCCGAGGCCACTGTGCCCGTGCCGCACGATCGCGTCTCGCCGGAACCGCGCTCGTACACGCGCATAACCACCCGGCGCTCCCCGACGAGGTTGAGCAGCTCGATGTTGACGCCGTGCGGGAACACGGCGGGGTCGAATCCGGGCTGCGCGGTCAGGTCGAGCTGGGTCACCGGGTCGCCGGTGACGCAGGCCAGGTGCGGGTTGCCCACGTCGACGACCAGCCCGGCGTACTCGGTGCCGCCGACGGTGGCGAGGCTCTCGCCGAGCACCTGAGGCGCTCCCATGTCGACGGTGACGTCCCCGGTGCGCGCGAGCCGTACGCGGCGGACGCCGGCGCGGGTGACGACGTCGAACTCTCCCGGCTCGGCCAGCCCGGCGTCCACGAGGTAGCGGGCGAAGACGCGCAGGCCGTTGCCGCACATCTCGGCCACGCTGCCGTCGGCGTTGCGGTAGTCCATGAACCACTCGGCGCCGTGCGCCCGGCCGGGCTCGCGGCCGGCGATCTCGGCGGCCTCCGCGCTCAGCTTGGCGGGCACGACGTGCAGCACCCCGTCGGCGCCGATGCCGGAGCGCCGGTCGCACAGCGCCGTCACCAGCGACGCGGGCAGGTCGAGGCTCCCGTCACGATCCGGAAGGATGACGAAGTCGTTCTCTGTGCCGTGGCCCTTTAGGAAACGCATGTCACCGAATCTTACCCCGCGACCAGCTCCAGAGCCTGTTCGAGCAGGTCAGGGGCGTCGAAGGGCAGCCATCTCACCCGAGGGTCGCGCCGGAACCACGACTCCTGGCGGCGGGCGAACCTGCGGGTCGCCCTGACGGTCTCCTCGCGGGCGCGGTCCTCGGTCCACTCCCCCGCGAGGAAGCGCAGCACCTGGGCGTACCCGAGCGCCCTGCTGGCCGTGCGGCCGCTCGCGAGCCCCTGGCCGGCGAGGACCCTCACCTCCTCGACGAACCCCGCCTCCCACATCCGGTCGACCCGGACGGCGATGCGCTCGTCGAGCAGGGGCCTCGGCACCTGGACGCCGATCTGCACGCTCTCGTAGACCGCGTCGTAGGACGGCATCGTGGCGGAGAAGGGCCGGCCGGAGAGCTCGATCACCTCGAGCGCGCGCACGATGCGGCGGCCGTTGCTCGCCAGGACGGCCTCGGCCGCCACCGGGTCAAGCTCCTTGAGCCGCTGGTGGAGGGTCTCGGGACCGGCTACGTCGAGCTCGGCCTCCAGCCTGGCCCGGATGCCGGGGTCCGTGCCGGGGAACTCCAGATCGTCCAGGGCCGCGCGGATGTAGAGGCCGGAACCGCCCACCAGGATCGGCACCGCTCCCCTGGCGCGCAGGCCGTCGATCAGCGGGCGGGCCAGCCGCTGGTACTCGGCGACGCTCGCCGTCTCGGTCATGTGCCAGACGTCGAGCAGGTGGTGGGGGACGCCGCGGCGCTCGGCGGGCGAGAGCTTCGCCGTGCCGATGTCCATGCCCTGGTAGAGCTGCATGGAGTCGGCGTTGACGGCCTCGCCTCCGAGGCGCAGCGCGAGGTCCACGGCCAGGTCGGACTTGCCCGCGGCGGTCGGCCCGACGACGGCCACGACCGGCGGCCCGCCGTACTCGCGCTCCACTACAGCTCCCAGTCGAGGGTCGGCGGCAGATAGCCCTCAAGGGTCAGCAGCCAGCGCTTGGAGTCGACCCCGTCGCCGCCGCTGAACCCCCCGAGCCCGTTCCCCGCGACGACGCGATGGCACGGGACGATGATCGGGACGGGGTTGCTGCCCATGATGGACCCGATGGCACGGGCGGGCACGCCCGCGCCGCTGGTCTCCGCCAGGTCGCCGTACGTCGTCACCTTGCCGTACGGGATCGTCTCGTACAGCGTGCCGAGCACCCGCCGTTGCAGCGTGGACGCCAGCCGCCAGTCGACGGGCACGGTGAACCGGCGCAGCTCGCCCGCGAAGTAGGCGGCCAGCTCCTCCCGGGCGTGAGCCGTACGGGCCGGATCGTCCACGGCGGGCAGGCCGATGCGGCCGAGCAGCCTCCGCCGGGCGGCGTCGCCATCGCGGAACTCCGTCGCGACCACGCCGTCCGGGGTGACGGCCGCCAGCACGTCGCCGAGAGGCGTCGGCACGCTGCCGAAGGCGACGTCTACCATCCGATCATGTCCAATCGCGCGCTGGTCGTCGGCGCGGCGAGTGCCGCGCCCGTCCTTCCACCGTAACCACGGCCGGGGGTGGTCCCATCCCGATCCCGCCGGCCCGCCTGATGACCACGGGTCACGACGGATCGCGCCGGCTCCAGCGGGCCACCAGGTAGCCGACGCCGTAGGGCGCGCCGTCGTAGAGCAACTCCCCGAGGAACCCGCTCCCGGAGTCCTCCTGACCCGCTCCGGCCGCGTGGCCGGTGGCTTCGTGACCCGCCAGGGCCGCGCCGGCGAGGACCTGGAACGCCGCGCGGCCCGCCACCCACAGCTCGGCGGCCTCCTCGGGGTCGAGGTCCGCCAGTGCCGGTGCGTCCGCGCCGCCCAGCGCCCGTGCGAGCGCCTCGTTGTACGGAAGGGCGCCGGGCTCGAAGTAGCCGGGTGACTTCACCGTGAGCCTGGCCGAGCCGTCCCCCATGACGAGCAGCGCGACCCGCCGCCCGCGGCCCGCCAGAGCCGCGCCGAGCCGCGAGCACGCCTCGACAGGGGCGTCGGCGGCCACCGCCTGGTACCCGGAAGGGGCGCCCGACCCGGCGAGATCCAGGAGCAGGCGGCCGATGGTCAAGGAGAGCGGGAGGACCGGATCGCCCGGCCCGACGCGGACGGCGGCGCCCCAGGGGGCGAGGCTCCCGCCCGCGTCCGGCCCGTACGAGCGCGTGGCCCCGGCGTCGCCCACCACGACCAGCGTGTCCGGCCGGGACACGGCCAGCGACCGGATCGCGGACGCGCAGGCGTCGCGCAGGTCGTCGAGCTCCGGCGCCGCCGCTCCCGCGACCTCGGGGGCGATCAGCGGGGGATGCGGGCAGACGGCCGCGGCGACGAGCACAAGATCAGGCTAACGCCACCCGCCCGCCGGCCGGACCGGGGCCGCCCTCCCGCGCTCCGGGCCATGGTCGCCGAAGCGGGGAGGACGGCGTCGAAGCCCGCGAAGCCGGGAGGACGGCGCAGGGCCCGTCCGGATCAGTCGGAACCGAAGTCCTGGGTCCACCAGGGGCCGCCGCTACCGAAGTGGACGCCGACGCCGATGGCCTTGAGCTTGCAGTTCATGATGTTCGCGCGGTGCCCGGGGCTGTTCAGCCAGCCCTTGACGACCGCGTCAGGGGTGGCCTGGCCGCGGGCGATGTTCTCTGCGAACATCGACGAGTTGTACCCGGCGGCCTTGATCCGGTCCCACGGGGAGCGGCCGTCGGCCGAGGTGTGGTCGAAGTACCCCTTGGCGGCCATGTCGTCGGAGTGGCCGCGAGCGGCCTTGCGCAGGTGCTCGTCGATGCGCAGCGGGCCGCAGCCCTGCTCCTGCCTGGCGGCGTTGGTCAGGCGCGCCACCTCGTCCTCGGCGGCGACGACGGCCGACGCCTTGCCGGTCGAGGAGGGGCTGGGCGCCGGCTTGGTCGGCTTGGGAGCCGGCTTCGGCGTGCTGGGCTTGGGGCTCGGCTTCGCCGACGGCTTGGCGCTCGGGGTGGCCGACGGCTTCGTGCTCGGCTTGGCCGTGGGCGTCGCCGACGGCTTGGCCGTGGGCGGGCTCGACGGCGCGGCGAGCCTGCCGATGTCGTCGAAGAAGTCGGGGCCGAGGCCGGAGGACCTGTCGGGCAGTTGCCCGTTCGGCTCGACGTACCCGGCGAGGCCGTCGGGGGTGACGCCCTTGCCACCGGTGCCGGTGGTGTCCGTCGAGGTGTTCTTCTTGTTCTTCGTGCTCTCGTTGTTCGTGATGGGCGCCGCGGTCTGCCCGACCGGCGAGCCGGGCCCGTCGGCCTGCTCACCGGAAGAACCGGAGGAACCGGAGGAACCTGCGGAGCCGGAGGAACCTGCGGAGCCCGGGGAGCCCGCGTTCTCGCCGGAGGCGTCGTTCGGGTCGGAGGACACGTCGCCGGGGTCGGCGGCGGCGTCGCCCGCCGCCTGGTCGGAACCCGCGCCGTTCTCGGTGGACTCCTGGCTCACGGCGCCCGCACCGCTGGTGGAAGCGGTGCGGTTCGTGAGGGTGACGACCCCTCCGGCGGTGACGGCGGCCGCCAGCACGGCGGCGGCGGTGGCGAACACGAGGGTCCGTTTGCGCGAGCCCGAGGGGGAGGACGGCTCGGATGCGAGGTATTCGGTGGGGAGATGTGAGCTGGACGCGTCGTAGCGGCCCGGCGACGGACGGTCGTGCCGATCCATATTGGGTGACTCCTGCGGCCTATCGGGGGGAAAGCACTCCGGCTTCCGCGGGCAGGTGGTCACACTAGCCCCATAGGACGAATTACCGCACCACAATCACGGAAGAATCACGACTTGTCATCTCTTGGACCGATCTCATTTCGAACGCTGGCCGCCGTAAGCGGGGTGACGGCGGTGTTCGCCCTGGTGGGAGTGGGGATCACCCTTGGCACCGCTCCAAAGCTCCCCGGATCCCCGGCGCCCAAGACGGATCCGGCGTCGTCGATCTCGCACCCCGCCGGTCCGCCGGCCGGCCGCCCGGCGGCCGGGCCCGGGACCAGGGCGAGCGAAGTATTCGAACAAGAAAAAATCGCACGTCGCGGGGCTCTCGCCGCCTCGATCGCGCGCATCGAGCCGCCCGAGCGCCTCTGGACGGGGTTCCTCCCGGCTCCCTCGACCGGCGCCTCCCCGGGCGAGCGAGGACGGGCGCCCGGCGGGTCGTACGCGGTGAGCGCGCCGGCCGGGGAACGGCCGGCCACGGGGCGGGAAGGCCGCCGACCGGGGGATCATGCCGCCTACGGGGGCGGGCAGAACGGACCGGGAGCTCCTCAGGCCCGCGACCGGCGGGACGAACGCCCCCCGGCCATGATGGACCTGCTCCCCGACCGGCCGGAACCACCCGCGACCACCCCCGAGCCCCGGCCACGCCGGTCACCACCGCAGCCGTCCCGGCCGTCTGAGCCGCCGCGACCGTCCCGGCAGCCCGAACCGCCGGGGCGGCCCGAGGCCGAGCAGCCGCGCCAGGTGCCGAACCCCTGCGCGACCTTCACGGACTTCCGCCGCGACTACTGCGACCAGTTGCTCGGCGGGCACGGCGGCACACGGTGAACCGGCGGCTCACGGCAGGCGTTGCCGAACGAGGGTGAACCGGCACGCCCCGCCCCCCGTACACCAGGACAGCACCGGCATCACGTGCCGGGGAACGCCGGAGGAGCGGACGTGGATCAGGAACGCCGCAGGGCCGGCATGCCGAGCGACACCGCGCCCGGCTTGCCGGAACCGCCGCCCGCACCGGTGCCGCAGGCGGCGCTCTCCCTGGCCTCCCACGCGTCGCCCGCGCGGGTGCGGCGCAGCTCCAGAGCGGGGCCGTCGGCGACGAGATGGTGCGGGGCGGCGTAGGTGACCTCGACGGTCACCATGTCGCCCGGCCTCGGCACCTCACCACCGGAAAGGTCGTCGCGCAGTGCCGGAACGAAATGGACCAGGCGGTTGTCGGGGGCGCGGCCGGACATGCGGTGGGTCGCACCGTCCTTGCGCCCTTCACCCTCGGCGACCAGCACCTCAAGACGCCGGCCCACCTGCGTCTTGTTCTCGGCCCACGAGATGTCGGTCTGCAGGGCGACCAGGCGCTCGTAGCGCTCCTGGACGACCTCCTTGGGCACCTGGTGCTCCATGGTCGCGGCCGGGGTGCCCGGGCGGATGGAGTACTGGAAGGTGAAGGCGTTGGCGAAGCGGGACTGCCGGACGACGTCGAGCGTGCCCTGGAAGTCCTCCTCGGTCTCGCCGGGGAAGCCGACGATGATGTCGGTGGAGATGGCGGCGTCGGGCATGGCGGCGCGCACCCGCTCGATGATGCCGAGATAGCGCTCGGCCCGATAGGAGCGGCGCATGGCCTTCAGCACGCGGTCGGAGCCCGACTGCAGCGGCATGTGGAGCTGGTGCATGACGTTCGGCGTCTCGGCCATGGCGGCGATGACGTCGTCGGTGAAGGCCGCCGGGTGCGGCGAGGTGAAGCGCACCCGTTCGAGGCCCGAGATGTCGCCACAGGCGCGCAGCAGCTTGCCGAAGGCCAGCCGGTCGCCGAACTCCACGCCGTAGGTGTTGACGTTCTGCCCGAGGAGCGTGATCTCGAGGACACCGAGGTCGACCAGCGAGCGGACCTCGCTCAGGACGTCGCCGGGACGGCGGTCCTTCTCCTTGCCCCGCAGCGCGGGGACGATGCAGAACGTGCAGGTGTTGTTGCACCCGACCGAGACCGACACCCACGCCGCGTACGGCGACTCGCGCTTGGTCGGCAGCGTGCTCGGGAAGACCTCCAGCGACTCCTTGATCTCGACCTGGGCCTCCTGCGCGATGCGCGCGCGCTCGAGGAGGACAGGGAGCGAGCCGATGTTGTGCGTGCCGAAGACCACGTCGACCCAGGGGGCCTTGCGGACGATCTCGCCTTGGTCCTTCTGCGCGAGGCAGCCGCCGACGGCGATCTGCATGCCGGGGTTGCTCATCTTGGCCGGGCGCAGGTGACCGAGGTTGCCGTACAACCTGTTGTCGGCGTTCTCGCGGACGGCGCAGGTGTTGAACACGACCACGTCGGCCGTGTCGCCGTCGTCGGCCCGGACGTAGCCGGCGTCTTCCAGCAGGCCCGAGAGCCGCTCGGAATCGTGGACGTTCATCTGGCACCCATACGTGCGGACTTCGTACGTGCGGGCGCGCTCCTCGGTGACAGTCATCTCAACCAACAAGGGTAGGCGGTCCGGGGGGCTCGTCGCACGCCGCGTTCCGCGCGGGTCCCTGCAACGTTCCAGGCGTGATCACTGAGCGTCACGGCCATCTCTCGTGAACCGCATGGCTCCGCTCCGTGACCAGGCCGTGATGCGATCGGTACCGCCTGGTTAGTGACCGGTGGCCTTGACCACCTACGTTGTGCAACATGACGGAGAACGGGGACGCGACTCCTCTCGTCAGAGTCGAGAACGTCAACAAGAACTTCGGTGCCCTTCATGTATTGAAGGACATCAACCTGACGGTCTCCCGGGGGGAGGTCGTCGTGGTGATCGGCCCTTCCGGGGGCGGTAAGTCGACGCTGTGCCGTGCCATGAACAGGCTGGAGACGATCGACTCCGGCACGATCACCTTCGACGGGAAGCCGCTTCCCGCCGAGGGGAAGGCACTGGCCAGGCTGAGGTCGGACGTGGGGATGGTGTTCCAGTCCTTCAACCTCTTCGCCCACAAGACGATCCTGGAGAACGTCACACTGGGCCCGGTGAAGGTACGCGGCATCTCTCGCGAGCAGGCCGAGAAACGGGGCATGGAGCTGCTCGAACGCGTCGGCATCGCCAGCCAGGCGGGGAAGTATCCCGCCCAGCTCTCCGGAGGCCAGCAGCAGCGCACGGCCATCGCCCGCGCCCTGGCGATGGACCCGAAGATGATCCTCTTCGACGAGCCGACCTCGGCGCTGGACCCCGAGATGGTCCAGGAGGTGCTCGACGTCATGATCGGTCTCGCTCGGGACGGCATGACCATGGTGGTCGTCACCCACGAGATGGGCTTCGCCCGCCGGGCGGCCAACCGTGTCGTGTTCATGTCCGAGGGGCAGATCGTCGAGGAGAACACCCCCGACGAGTTCTTCACCGACCCCCGGACCGACAGGGCCAAGGACTTCCTGTCCAAGATCCTGACGCACTGACCAGCACGCCCGTGTACGCACCCGTGCGTCGCGCGACGTCCGTACGAGACCTGTACCTGGCGATCCGGACGTACGGATCGCACCTTGATCCCGATGCACTGAAGCACTCCATGCCGACAACCGCTCGACACGAAGAAAGCTGAGGTACACGCATATGCGTTCACGACAGATCGGGGCCATCCTCCTATCTGCCGCGGCACTGGCCGGCAGCCTCTCCGCCTGCGGCAGCGGCGGACCCACGACGGCGCTCCAGAAGGCCAAGGACGACAAGAAGCTCACCATCGGTGTCAAGTACGACCAGCCCGGCCTGGGCCTGAAGAAGCCCGACGGCACAGTGGAGGGCTTCGACGTCGACGTGGCGAAGTACATCGCCAAGGAGCTCGGCGTCCCCGAGAGCGGCATCACCTGGAAGGAAGCGCGCTCGGCCAACCGCGAGACCTTCCTCCAGCAGGGGCAGGTCGACATGATCGTCGCGACCTACTCCATCACCGAGGCGCGCAAGCCCAAGGTGACCTTCGGCGGGCCGCTGTACATCGCCCACCAGGACACGCTCGTCCGCGCCGACGACACCTCCATCACCTCCCTGGACAGCCTCAAGGGCAAGCGCATCTGCCAGGTGACCGGCTCCAACTCCTGGAAGAACATCGCCGAGGGCACCAACAAGGAGAACAAGACGGTCGACGTCCAGCTCGTGCCGGCCGGCGCCTACGAGGAGTGCGTCACCAAGCTGAAGGGCAACGCCATCGACGCGGTGACCACCGACGACACCATCCTCGCTGGGTTCGCCAAGCGTGAGGGCGGAGCGCTCAAGGTCACCGGCGCCCCGTTCACCGACGAGAAGTACGGCGTCGGCCTGAAGAAGGGCGACAAGGAGACCTGCGAGGCCGTCAACAAGGCCATCGTCAAGATGTACCAGGACGGGACGATGCAGAAGATCTTCGACACTCACTTCAGCGGAACCGGCCTGCAGTTCACGGCGACGGGCGCGCCGCCCGCAGAGGGTTGCAGCTGATCCATTTCCCCAGCGCCGGTGAGGTCACCTCACCGGCGCTCCCCGTCTCCGGTGGAGCCCGATGGAATCGCTCTTCGACTTCAGTCCCCTGGTACAGCAGTTCGGTACGATCCTCACAGGCTTCTGGTCGACGATCCGCCTGACCCTCATGAGCGGGCTGCTGGCGCTGGTCCTCGGCACGATCCTGGTCGCCATGCGGGTGTCTCCGACGCCTGTCCTGCGTGCCGCCGGCACCGTCTACGTCAACATCCTGCGCAACACCCCCCTCACCCTCGTCCTGCTGCTGTGCGCGCTCGGACTGAGCGACACCCTCCAGCTCACCCTCTCCGGTGACTCGCCCACGAACTACTACTGGTGGGCGGTGCTGGGGCTGTCGGCGTACACGGCGTCGTTCGTGTGCGAGGCTCTGCGGGCGGGGATGAACACCGTGCCCACCGGCCAGGCCGAGGCGGCCCGCGCCATCGGGCTCACCTTCCTGCAGTCCCTGCGGCTGGTGGTGCTCCCCCAGGCGTTCCGCTCGGTCATCGCCCCGCTGGGCAGCATCCTGATCGCGCTCACCAAGAACACCACCATCGTCATCGTCGCCGGCTACATCGAGGCGTCGGCGGTGATGAAGCAGATGTTCGACGACTACGGCGGCACGCTCCCGATCTTCCTCGGGTTCGCGGCCGGCTACATGGTGCTCACCCTGCCCACCGGCTTCTTCTTCGGCTGGCTCGCCAAGCGGCTGGCGGTGACCCGATGACCGGCCGCCCGCCATCGACGCCCGTACGGCAGACGCCCGCCCGGCAGCCCGTACGAGAGGAGGGGGACGCGTGAGCGCCAACGTCCTTTTCGACGTGCCGGGTCCCCGCGCACGTCTGCGCAACAACATCCTGACCCTGGTCTCCGCCGTGGTGATCCTCGCCGTCGCCTACCTGCTGATCAAGGCGCTGGCCGACAAGGGGCAGTTCGCCGGCAAGATGTGGGAGCCGTTCCTGCGAGGGGACGTCTGGACCGGGCAGATCATCCCCGGCATCATCGCCACGCTGCAGGCCGCGGTCGTCTCGGCCCTGCTCGCGCTGGTCTTCGGCGTCGTCTTCGGGCTGGGCAGGCTCTCGGAGCACTCCTGGATCCGCATGCCCGCCGGCGCGGTGGTGGAGTTCTTCCGCGCGATCCCGCTGCTTCTGCTGATCTTCTTCGCGCAGGCCGGCCCGGCGACGATCAGCGGCTACACCGTCAGCGTGCCGGCCTTCGCCGCCGTGGTCATCGGCCTGACGCTCTACAACGGGTCGGTGCTCGCCGAGGTGTTCCGCGCGGGCATCCTTTCTGTGCCGCGCGGGCAGTCGGAGGCGGGCTACTCCCTCGGGCTGCGCAAGGGCGGGGTCATGCGGCTCATCCTGCTGCCGCAGGCCACCACGGCCATGATGCCCGCCATCGTGAGCCAGATGGTCGTCCTGCTCAAGGACACCGCGCTCGGGTGGGTCATCGCCTACGAGGAGCTGCTGAACTACGGGCTCAAGCAGATCCCGTCCAACTTCGGCAACCTCATCCCGAGCGCGATCGTCATCTCGGTGGTCTACATCGCGATCAACCTGGTGCTCAGCTACATCGCCACCAGGCTGGAACGGCGGAGCAGGCGCAGCCGCCGTACGACCGCGACGGTGGTCGGCGCGCCTGCCGCCGTGGGCGTCGGCACGGGCGCCGAGTGAGCACCGCGCCCGCCGTACGACGAGTGGGCAGGTAAAGGTTCGACCTGATCGCGGGTGGGGGCCACGCGAGGCGGCTTCAATACTGCGATGAGCAGGACGCCGCCCGCCGCACCCCCGCCCGCGCCGACTCGCGGGCCCCTGCTCGCGACGGCGCTGCTGCTCACGCTCGCGACGGTCCTGACCGGCTGCGGAGGCGGCCACGGCACCCTGGTCGTCGGGGTGCGCCCCGGCCGGCCGGGGCTCACCGACCGCCTCCCGGCCGGCGGCTACACCGGGTTCGAGATCGACGTCGCCCGATATGTCGCCAGGCGGCTGGGCTACCGCGACGACCAGGTGAGCTACGTCGAGCTCGGGCCCGAGCCCGCGGGCGCGAAGGCCGACCTGACCATGGGCGTGCCGCTGGCGAAGCGCCGGGACGCCGTGGGGCTGCTTTCCGGGCCGTACCTGGTCTCGGGCCAGGACATCCTGACCCGGGCGAGCGATCTGTCCATCCGGCGCCTCAGGGACCTCACGCAGAAGAGGGTCTGCACCGGCTCCCCCGGCCCTCT
The DNA here is from genome assembly GCF_049674955.1 of Sphaerisporangium viridialbum. Taxonomy (GTDB): domain Bacteria; phylum Actinomycetota; class Actinomycetes; order Streptosporangiales; family Streptosporangiaceae; genus Sphaerisporangium; species Sphaerisporangium viridialbum. Next base: position 7,724,487 of record NZ_CP187232.1, read on the forward strand.
GGTGGCGAGGTTCGGCGTGGCGTGGCAGCGGGCGTTCCTCATCACCTCGACCGTGGAGGACTGCGTGCGGATGCTCGCCGCCCGGCGGGTGCACGCCGTCACCGACGACGCGGTGGTGCTCTCCGGTCTCGCCGGCGCCTCGCCGGGGTCCTTCCGGCTCGTCGGCCACACGTTCTCGCGCGACAAGTACGGCATAGCGGTGCGTAAGGACAGCGGAGATCTGCACACCCAGGTCGACGACGCCCTGCGCGCCATGTTCGACGACGGCACGTGGCGGCGCGTGGTGATCGATCATCTGGGCCTGCTGGCGGCGAAATATACGACTCCACCCGCTTTGGAGAAGTACTCGAGAACACGATCAGCGCCGTAGCGGTCACACGCCGGGGTGTTTTCCGGCAGGATTCGGCTATGCCCCCCGAGCGCACGTCCGGGCACCCGGCCTTGCCGTTTGGTGCCTGGCCCTCGCCGATCTCCACCTCAGACGTCGTCCGTGCCGGGCTGCGGCCCGGATACCCGGCCGTCCTGGGCGAGGAGGTCTGGTGGGAGGAGGATCGCCCCGCCGAAGGCGGGCGGCGCACCATCGTCCACCGTGCCCCCGACGGCACCCGCCGCGAGCTGCTTCCCGCCCCCTGGGACGCCCGCACCCGCGTCCACGAGTACGGCGGCCGGTCGTACGCCGTCGCGCCCGGGGTGGGGGTGGTGTTCGCCAACCACTCCGACCAGCGGCTCTACGTCGTGCCCGCCGACGGCTTACCGGGCGGCTCCCGCCCGCTGGCCATCACCCCCGAGCCCGAGCCGCCGTCCGGCCTGCGCTACGCCGACCTCGTCGTCCACGGCGACGAGGTGTGGTGCGTGCAGGAGCGCCACACCGGCGGCAAGGTGGTCCGGTCGATCGTGTCGGTCCCGCTGCGCGGTGGCGGGGAGCCCAGGCAGCGGGTGACCGGCAGCGACTTCTACGCCTTCCCCGCCATCTCCCCCGACGGCGAGCATCTCGCCTACATCTGCTGGGACCACCCGCGCATGCCGTGGGTCGGCACCGAGCTCCGCGTCACCAGGCTCGACCGCGGCGATTCGTGGCGCGTCAAGGGCGGCCCGTCGGAGTCCGTGCTCGCCCCCCGCTGGAAGGACGACCACACCCTCTACCTGATCTCCGACGAGTCCGGCTGGTGGAACCTCCACGAGGCCGGGCTCGACGGCGCCTCGTCGCGGGCGCTCTTCCCCGCCGAGGAGGAGTTCGCCTGGGCGCTCACCGAGCTGGGCGGCGCGCCGTACGCCGTCCTCGGCGACGGCCGGCTCGCGGTCCTGCACGGCCGGGGGGACATGCGGCTCGCGATCCTCGATCCGCGCACCGGGGTCCTCACCGAGCCCGACCTGCCCTACGACGGCTGGGTGCCCTGCCTCAGCGCCGACGGCTCCACCCTGTGCGGCATCGCCTACGGGCCTACGATCCCCCGTTCGGTGGTGCGGCTGGACACCGCCACCGGGCTGGCCGAAGGGCTGCGGCGCGACGTCGGCGAGCTGCCCGACGTCGCCTACCTCCCGGTCCCCCGGTCCGTGGAGATCCACAGCCGGTTCGGGCGGCGCGTGCACGCGTACGTCTACCCGCCCGCCAACCCGGCCGTGCGGACGGGCGAGGCCGCGCCGCCGTACGTCGTCTTCGTGCACGGGGGGCCGACGGCGCACAGCATCACCGCGCTCGACCTGCGGAAGGCCTTCCTCACCAGCCGCGGCATCGGCATCATCGACGTGAACTACGGCGGCTCCACCGGGTACGGCCGCGCCTACCGCGACCGCCTGAAGGGGCACTGGGGCGTCATCGACGTCGAGGACACCATCGCCGCCGCCGAGTGGCTGCTCTCCGACGGCCACGCCGACCCCGCGCGCATCGCCATCCGCGGCGGCAGCGCCGGCGGCTGGACGGCCATGGCCTCCTGCTGCGCCTCAGGGCTGTTCTGCGGCGGCGTCTCCATCGCGGGCATCAGCGCGCTGGCGCCCCTCACCGCCTCGACGCACGACTTCGAGTCGCGCTATGTCGAGTGGCTGGTGGGCCCGGAGGACCCGCTCCTGTACGCCGCACGGGAGCCGCTGGCGAAGTCCGGCCAGGTCGACTGCCCGATGCTGCTGATGCAGGGTCAGGACGACCTTGTGGTGCCCCCGGCGCAGTCGGAGGCGTTCGTGGCGGCCCTCACCGAGCGCGGCGTGCCGTGCACCTACCTCGCCTTCGAGGGGGAGGCACACGGCTTCCGCAGAGCCGAGACCAGGAGCGCCGCCCTCGCCGCCGAGCTGGCCTTCTACCAGCAGCTCTTCCGCGCCTGAAAGGCGGGCTCATGGCGCAGGGGCTTTCAGGGGCTCAGGGGCTCGTGGCTCATGGCGCAGGGGCTTTCAGGGGCTCGGGGGCTCGTGGCGCAGGGGCTTTCAGGGGCTCGGGGGCTCGTGGCTCATGGCGCAGGGGCTTTCAGGGGCTCGGGGCTCAGCGGGCGAACTCCGTGGCGCGGGACTCGCGCACGACGGTGATGCGGATCTGGCCGGGGTAGGTCAGCTCCTCCTCCACCTGCTTGGCCACGTCACGGGCGATCACCTGGGCCTGGATGTCGTCGATCGCCTCCGGCTTGACCATGACCCTGATCTCCCGGCCCGCCTGCATGGCGAAGACCTTCTCCACCCCGTCGTACGACTGGGCGATCTCCTCCAGCCGCTCCAGCCGCTTGACGTACGCCTCCAGCGACTCCCTGCGCGCCCCCGGACGGCTGCCGCTGATCGCGTCGGCGGCCTGGGTCAGCACCGCCTCGACCGTGCGGACCTCCACCTCGTTGTGGTGGGCCTCGATGGCGTGCACGACGTCCTCGTGCTCGCCGTACCGCCGGGCGATCTCGGCGCCGATGAGGGCGTGGCTGCCCTCGACCTCGTGGGTGAGTGCCTTGCCGATGTCGTGCAGCACGGTGCAGCGCTTGAGCAGCATGGCGTCAAGGCGCAGCTCGGAGGCCATGATGCCCGCGATGTGCGCCGACTCGATGAGGTGCTTGAGCACGTTCTGCCCGTAGGAGGTGCGGTAGCGGAGCTGGCCGAGCAGGGTGATCAGCTCGGGGTGCATGTCGGTGATGCCCAGCTCGACCAGGGCGTCCTCACCGGCCCGCACGCACAGGTCCTTCACCTCGTCCTTGCTGCGCTCGTAGGCCTCCTCGATGCGCTGCGGGTGGATGCGCCCGTCGAGGACGAGCTTCTCCAGGGTCAGCCTGCCGGTCTCGCGGCGCACCGGGTCGAAGCACGACAGCAGGACGGCTTCCGGGGTGTCGTCGATGATTAGGTTGACGCCGGTGGTCGACTCGAAGGCCCTGATGTTGCGGCCCTCCCGGCCGATGATGCGGCCCTTCATCTCGTCGCCGGGCAGGTGCAGGACGCTGACCACCGACTCGGCCGTCTGCTCGGTGGCCACCCGCTGCACGGCCAGGGTGACGATCTTGCAGGCGCGCTTCTCGCCCTCCTTGCGGGCCTCGCTCTCGATCTCCCGGATGATCAGCGCGGCCTCGCGCTTGGCCTGGTTCTCGATGGTCATCACGAGCTCGGACTTCGCCTGGTCGGCGGTCAGCCCGGCGACCCGCTCCAGGACCTCGCGGCGCTTCTCCTCGACCTGGTCGAGCTCCGCGCGCCGGTCGGCGAGCTCGCTCTCGGTCTCGGCGAGCTTCCTGCCCCGCTCTGCCTGCCCTCGGGCCTCCTCGTCGAGCCGCTGCTCGCGCTCGGCCAGGCGGTTCTCCCTGCGTTCGAGGTCGGCCCTGAGCTCCTTGAGCTCGTTCTTGAGCGAGCGGGTCTCCTCCTCGACCTCCTTGCGCATCCGTAAGGCGGCCTCGGCGGCGACTTCGGCCCTCCTGAGCACTTCCCCCGCGTCGGACTCCGCCTTGACCCTGATCTCCGCGCCCTCGCGGCGCGCCGTCTCGAGCTCGGCGTTGAGGTCGGCGACCTCCTCCGGCGACGGTCCACGCTTGGCGGCCCGGTCCCCGCCGGTACGGCGTATCAGCACAGCAAGCGCGACAATCGCGACAATCGCCAGCAGGACAACGGCTATCGCCAGCATGATCACGACTGTCGAATTCATGCGCGCCCACCCCTCCTCGCGTCGCGAGCATCAGCACGCGAGGGGTCACACGCACAGCACGGACCGGTCCGACCGGGCGATTGTGGTCAGACGAATATGTCCAACGTCCAGGTGCCGAGGCATCTGTCCGCTGCGAGAGATCAGTCTTGATCGTCCGGCATACACCGTTATGGCAATCCGCACTGCGCGGAGTAACTCCTCACTGTGGTCGAGATTAAGCGTCAGAGAGGTAACGAGCAAGCAAAGTCCGCCCGTCAAGCTACTTTTGCCCTCTCGCCCGAGCTAGTTCACGGTCGCCGCGAGCGCCCTCGTGCCCGATAAATCCCGCTATGCAGCCTAAAGAGCGAAATATGATCATAAGGGGGTGAGTGGGGCTGCGACGGTGCGGTCGTCTGGCTCACGGCCGGATTCAGAAGATTTTCCGGGCAGGCGGCACGATCCCGGGACGGGCGGGTATGGGGCGGCCATGGCACAGATCGGTTACACGCTTATGTGCGAGCAGGCCCCGCCCAAGCAGCTCGTCGACGACGCCGTGAGCGCCGAACGCGCGGGGTTCGACTACGAGACCATCTCCGACCACTACTTTCCCTGGCTGGAGGAGATGGGTCACTCGCCGTACGCCTGGTCGGTGCTCGGTGCCGTCGCGCAGGCGACCGAGCGCATCCCGCTGATGACCTACGTCACCTGCCCGATCATGCGCTACCACCCCACGGTGGTGGCCCAGAAGGCCGCGACCATGGGCGCCCTGTCGGACGGACGCTTCACGCTCGGGCTCGGCGCGGGAGAGAATCTCAACGAGCACGTGGTCGGCAGCGGCTGGCCCCCGGTGAACATCCGCCACGAGATGTTCGGCGAGGCCATCGAGATCATCCAGGCCCTGTTCGGCGGGGAGTACATCAGCTATCGCGGCGATCACTTCACCGTCGACTCGGCCAAGCTCTACGACCTGCCGGACGAGCCGGTGCCGGTCGGCATCGCCGCCTCCGGACGGCAGTCGGTGGACCTCGCGGCGGAGTACGGCGACGCCCTGATCGCCACCGAGCCGGACGCGGACCTCGTGGAGCGCTTCCGGGTGTCGGGAGGCGCGGACAAGCCGATCTACGGCCAGCTCGTGGTCTCCTACGACACCGACGCCGAGGCCGCCAAGGAGCGGGCCCACCGCCTGTGGAAGTGGTTCCCCGCCGGCTGGAAGGTGCTGGCGGAGCTGCCTGGCCCGGTGAACTTCGCGGCCTACGCGCAGTTCGTACGGCCCGATGACGTGGCGAAGCACGTGCCCTGCGGCTCGGACGTCGACGCGGTGGTGCAGGCGGTCAAGGAGTTCACCGACGCCGGGTTCACCCACGTGGCCCTGGTGCAGGCCGGCGCGGACCACCAGCGCGAGTTCCTGGGCTGGGCCGAAAAAGAACTCCTCCCCGCCCTCCGCCACCTCTGATCCTTCGCGACCAGGGATCCTTCGCCACCTCTGATCCACCGCGACCCGCGACCCTTCGCCACCTCTGATCCACCGCGACCCGCGACCCTTCGCCGCCTTTGATCCACCGCGACCCGTGATCCTTCGCCGCCTCTGGCCGTCCGCCGTCCTGCGACGGACGGCACCGCGCCCATCGCAGAAGGACGAGAGTGATCAGCGGATGAACCTGCCAAGGTCGAGATCGATGTCGACATCGAACCCGACCACGGTCTTGAGCCGCTCGCGATGGATGCCGGTCGGCACATACGCCTTCACACTGGGCTCCAGCTCGAAGGTGTAGACAACCGGCGCCTCGCCCTCCTGCTCGACACGCCAGAGATACCGGATGCCGGCATTGGAGTACTTGATCGGCTTGGTGGTCCGGTCTCTCTCCACCGACTCAGGCGACACCACCTCGATCACCAGGTGCACGTCCTCAGGCACGAACGAGGTCGTCCTCAGATTCGCCATCGCGGCGCGCCTCACGACCAGGATGTCCGGCTCAGGGCGTTGCCGCACACCCAGTGTCACGCTCATCTCCCGGACCACGAAAAGATCATCAGGAGGTGTGAGGTCACGCTCGAAGAGCCGGAGCATGAGCATATGAAAGGCGCTCCGCGGCGACATCATGATGAGTGACCCATCGATCAGCTCGACGTGCCTGGGCGCGTCGGGGGGAAGATGATCGAGCATGTCCGCGGTCCAGCCGCCGGGAGGTCCTGGGTAGAACCAATCAGGAAGCGCCGTGCTCATATGGCTTCCTCCTCCTCCCGCGAAATCACCCGACAGCGCCATCTTGCCACGCACGGTGACAACAGCACTCCCCTAACGCCGGCCACCAGCAGCCCCCGCCCCAGCCCGTGATCTCATGCGGGAGTCGTCTTGAGAATTTGCGCCCACCCGAACTGACGGGTGATCCGTGTGCTGCCCACCCACACCGTGGCCCCCACCAGCCCAGCGGAAAGGAACCCATCAGTCCCTGGATCCCTTTTGCATGGCGCCACCGGCCCCGCCGCCTGCCCAGCGGCACCCCGTTTCAGCCGGGTTCTGTCGCCACTACCTCATGTGACGGCACCGGCTAGCGATCTCGTGCTGAAGCCCTCTTGGAGGGTTCGTGCCCACCCGTCACCCAATTGACGGGTGATCCGTGTGCTGCCCACCCACACCCTGGGTCACACCAGCGCAGCGAATGGGAGACGCCCCCCTCTCCCTCTTGCGCATGCCACCCCCAACGCTTGCCCTCTTTTGCGCATGCCACTCCCAGCGCTTGCCCTTGCCCCATTCGTGCTCCGGCCGGCCATCCTTCGAAAGTCACGGACCCAAGACCCGCCCTGGTGATTCACCTGCCGCATTCGATGAGGTCAAATCCTGGGTGGGCAACACCCGGACCACCACCCAACCGCTCGACGGGAGGGCGAAAATAGATCCGTCGAACCTCCGCCGCCGGCCGTCCCCAACCGGCCCCCCTCCGGCTCGTCACTCCCTCGCCCCTCTCCTCCAGGCGGCCCAACTCTTGGGTGGGCTCAACGCTGGACCACTCGCAGGGGGTGGCCGGGTGCCGCGGGCGGTGGCTTGGTGGGGTCGGGTTACTCGAAGTCGTCGGGGATGTCGTCGGTGGGCTGGCCCTCGTTTTCCAGGGCCTCCCGTACGACGCGGTAGGCGAGGCTGCCGGAGTAGCCCTTGCGAGCCAGCATGCCCGCCAGCCGGCGTACCCGGGCGGCAGGCTCGAGGCCACGGGTGCCCGGGAGCTTGCGCTCGACGAGCCGCCGGGCGGTCTCCAGCTCCTGGTCGGGGTCGAGCTGGTCGACCGCGTCGCGCACGGTGTCCTCATCGACGCCGCGCTTGCGAAGCTCGGACGCGAGTGCCCGCCGGGCCAGGCCACGCCCGGCGTGACGAGAGCTCACCCATGCCTCGGCGAACGCCTCGTCGTCAATGAGCCCTACGTCGGAGAAGCGGGCGAGCACGGACTCCGCCGCGTCGTCGGGGATGTTCCTCTTGCGGAGCGCCTCGGCGAGCTGGGCCCTTGTACGCGGAGCCATGGTGAGCAGTCGCAGGCAGACGGCCCGTGCCACCGCCTCAGGATTCGCCGGAGGGCCCTCGGCGGCCGACGACCCCTCGACCGGCGCATCGAACCCAGCAAACCCACCCGCCCGACGACCCGACCAACCGGACCCACCCGGCCGACCTGACCGACCCGCGCCGCCGTCCTCTGGACTGGACCTGTGCCCGGGTTCGGGGCCGTCCGGGGGCTCGGACATGGGTTGGGGCCAGGGGTCCCAGGAGGGGCGAGGTCGGTCGGGATCTGGTGAGTGGGCGGAGTCGCGGGGTCGTTTACGACCGCGCCGGCGCCCGCCAGGACCGTCGAGGCCAGGACCGTCGAGGCCGGAGCTGCCGCGCCCCTCTTCGGGACCCTCCTCGATCCAGGCGCCCCAGTCCCCTGGCCGCAGGCGGCCAGGGGTGTCGTCGCTCGCAGGCATGTGAGATCAGCTCAGATCAGACGTCACCCGGCTTGGGCGCCTTGCTGCCACGACCGGAGGGAGCGGGCGCGGCGGGAACGGTGGCCAGAGCCTCGGCGGGGCTGTCGAGGCGAGGCCCGACGCCGAGCTTCTCCTTGATCTTCTTCTCGATCTCGTTGGCGATGTCGGGGTTGTTCTTCAGGAAGTTACGGGCGTTCTCCTTGCCCTGCCCGAGCTGGTCGCCCTCGTATGTGTACCAAGCGCCGGCCTTGCGGACGAAGCCGTGCTCGACGCCCATGTCGATCAGGCCGCCCTCGCGGGAGATGCCGAAGCCGTAGAGGATGTCGAAGTCGGCCACCCGGAAGGGCGGGGCCATCTTGTTCTTCACGACCTTGACGCGGGTGCGGTTGCCGACCGCCTCGGTGCCGTCCTTGAGCGTCTCGATGCGGCGGACGTCGAGACGCACCGACGCGTAGAACTTGAGCGCCTTGCCACCGGTCGTGGTCTCGGGCGACCCGAACATGACGCCGATCTTCTCGCGGAGCTGGTTGATGAAGATCGCGGTCGTGCCGGTGTTGCTGAGGGCGCCGGCCACCTTGCGGAGGGCCTGGGACATCAGGCGGGCCTGGAGGCCCACGTGGCTGTCGCCCATCTCGCCCTCGATCTCGGCCTTCGGCACGAGGGCCGCGACCGAGTCGATGACCACGAGGTCGATCGCGCCGGAGCGGATCAGCATGTCGGCGATCTCAAGCGCCTGCTCACCGGTGTCGGGCTGGGAGACTAGGAGCGCGTCGGTGTCGACACCGAGCTTGCCGGCGTACTCGGGGTCGAGGGCGTGCTCCGCGTCGATGAACGCGGCGATGCCGCCGCCGCGCTGAGCGTTGGCGACGGCGTGGAGCGCCACGGTCGTTTTACCGCTGGACTCGGGGCCGTAGATCTCGACGATGCGGCCACGGGGGAACCCGCCGATGCCGAGCGCGACGTCGAGCGCGATGGCCCCGGTAGGAATGATCTCGATGGGGGCTCGCGCGTCATCGCCGAGGCGCATGACAGAGCCCTTGCCGAACTGCCGCTCGATCTGAGCGAGAGCAGTCTCAAGGGCCTTCTCGCGGTCGTTGGCTGCCATGGAGTGCTCCCCTGGAGGGTGTGTCGAAGTCGTTTCCGTCGCTTGCAAGCTACGGGCTGCCACCGACATTTTCCCGGAGTGGGCCCAGGGCCGTCGGCAAGTTCAATATAGCCGAACGATTGTTCGATCACAGCTCAACGCCATCGGAGACCCGAACGCTTTCGAATCGGCGGAGCAGCGACGATGACGTGGAGGCGGAGGTCGGCCCGTACGTTCAGAGGCCAGTACGTCCAGAGGCCGGTGCCGCGAGCTTGACTCCGGCGGGCAGGCCGGCTGCCGGGCGTGGGAGCGAGGGGGGTCAGCGTAGGCGGGAGTCCACGTCGGTTACGCCGCACACGGCGCGCCAGACCTCTTTGGCGGACACGCCGTCGGCGAGGGCCTGCGTCACGGTGCGGCCGCCCAGCTCCGCGATCACGTAGTCACGCGCCCAGGACTCGGCATACCGCTCACCGAAGTGGCGGTTCATCCGGTTCCAGAATTCGGTCAGGCGCATCCCCCCAGTATGGTGCCGGAGACCACGTGGACGGACCGGGCCCTTAGGAGGCACCTCCCCCCGATCACGGTGCGGCGGTACGCGGTCACAGGACGCGGGTGCCGTACATCTCCCCCAGAGGGTCGGCGAGGAGCTCCAGGCGGGCGCCGTCGGGGTCGCGGAAGTAGATCGAGGCGTCGCTCTCCAGCTGATAGGGCACGCCCGCCTCGTCCAGCTTGCCCCGGAGCATCTCCCACTTCCCGCGCTCCACGGAGATCGCGATGTGGTGCAGCCCGCCCAGCACCTCCTGGTACGGCCCGAGGTCCAGCCCCGGAAGATCGAAGAACGCCAGCAGGTTTCCGTTGCCGATGTCGAAGAAGAAGTGGCTGGACCCCCTGTAGTCGCGGTTCTCGAAGATCTCCGTCAGCGGGAACTCCAGGATCCCCTGGTAGAAGTCGATCGTCCGCTCGACGTCCGAGCAGATCAGCGCGAAGTGGTGAAGGCCGCGTGCGCTGCTCTCGGGGCGCCGCGCGCGAAGGTGCCGATCGCGGATGCGGTTTCTGGTCGCCTCGATGGCCGCGTAGTCGATGTCCATAGTTCAGGTGACGTCGCAGGCGGGCCCCATGTCAAGACTTGGGCGTTTCGTCCGAGTGCTGCATCTTCAGGAACTTTGTCCCGTCGAGCGCCCCGGGTACGGGCGATGGCGCGTTCTGTCGGTGGCGGGTTGCATGATGAAGCCGTGACCGGATCCGCGCTCGACCATTTCACGTCGGTGACCAGGCAATGGTTCACCGGCGCCTTCGCCGCGCCGACGGCCGCGCAGGAGGGGGCATGGCGGTCGATCGCGCGCGGTGACAACACGCTCGTGGTCGCGCCGACCGGGTCGGGCAAGACCCTCGCCGCCTTCCTGTGGTCCCTCGACCGCCTCGCCGCCGAGCGGACGACCACCCCCGAGCCTGCGGAGACCCGATCTTCGAAGGCAGGGCGAGGGCAGGGGAAGGCCGGGGCGCGAGGGGAGCGCCCGGCGCGGCAGTGCCGCGTCGTCTATGTGTCGCCGCTGAAGGCGCTGGCGGTCGACGTCGAGCGCAACCTCAGAGCCCCGCTCGCGGGCCTCAAGCAGACCGCCCGGCGCATGGGCCTGCCCGTCCCCGAGATCTCCGTGGCCATCCGGTCCGGCGACACCGCCGCGGAGGACCGCCGCCGTTTCGCCGCCGATCCCGCCGACATCCTGATCACCACCCCCGAGTCGCTCTACCTGCTGCTCACCAGCAGGGCACGTGACGCGCTGCGCGGGGTCGAGACGGTCATCGTCGACGAGGTGCACGCGGTCGCCGCCACCAAACGAGGCGTCCACCTCGCGCTCACCCTGGAGCGGCTCGACGCCCTGCTGGCCCGGCCGGCCCAGCGCGTCGGCCTGTCCGCCACCGTCCGCCCCGTGAGCGAGGTGGCGACTTTCCTGGGCGGCGCCCGCCCGACGACGGTCGTGCAGCCGCCCTCGGAGAAGGTCATCGAGGTGCGGGTGATCGTCCCCGTCGAGGACATGACCGAGCTCGACGGCGCGCCCCAGCAGCCCGCCCTGTCCGGCGAAGGCTCCGGTGAGGGTGGGGGTGACGGTGAGACCCCGTGGTCGATGGAGCCTCCGGCGCGGCGGTCCATCTGGCCGCACGTGGAGGAGCATCTGCTCGATCTGATCGGGGCCCACCGTTCGACGATCGTGTTCGCGAACTCGCGGCGCCTCGCCGAGCGCCTGTGCGCGCGGCTCAACGAGCTGGCCTTCGAACGCATGGCGCCCCCGGCCGACGACCCCGTCACCGGTGACGGGCTCCCGCCCGGCGCGTGCTCACCGCCCGCGCTGCCCCCACCGGCCGTGGTCATGGCGCAGGCCGGTTCCACGAAGGGGGCGGTGCCCGAGATCGTGCGCGCCCACCACGGGTCGGTCTCCAAGGAGGAGCGGGCGCAGATCGAGGAGGCGCTGAAGTCCGGCCGCCTGCCCGCCGTGGTGGCGACCTCCAGCCTGGAGCTCGGCATCGACATGGGCTCGGTCGACCTGGTCGCCTGCGTGGAGGCGCCGCCCAGCGTCGCCAGCGGGTTGCAGCGCATCGGCCGGGCGGGCCACCAGGTCGGCGCCGTCTCCAGGGGCGTGATCTTCCCCAAGTACCGCGGCGACCTGGTCCAGACGGCCGTCGTGTCCGAGCGCATGAAGTCCGGCGAGATCGAGGAGATGCGCTATCCGCGCAACCCCCTCGACGTGCTGGCCCAGCAGATCGTGGCGATGTGCGCCCTCGACGAGTGGACGGTCGACGAGCTGGAGACGCTGGTCAGGCGGGCCGCCCCCTATGCCACGCTGCCCCGCAGCGCGCTCGAGGCCACGCTCGACATGCTCGCCGGGCGCTATCCCAGTGAAGAGTTCGCCGAGTTGCGCCCGCGCATCGTGTGGGACCGCGTGACCGGCCGCGTCACGGGCCGTCCCGGAGCCCAGCGCCTCGCGGTGACCAACGCCGGCACCATCCCCGACCGCGGCATGTTCGGCGTCTTCCTGGTCGGAGGCGACACCCGGGGCGGCGGCAGGAGGGTCGGCGAGCTCGACGAGGAGATGGTCTACGAGTCCCGGGTGGGCGACGTCTTCGTGCTGGGCGCCACCTCCTGGCGCATCGAGGACATCACGGCCGACCGGGTGCTGGTCTCCCCCGCTCCCGGCCAGCCGGGCAAGCTGCCGTTCTGGCACGGCGACGCGCCGGGCCGTCCCGCCGAGCTGGGCCGGGCGCTCGGGGCGTTCCTGCGCGAGCTGTCCGGGGGCAAGACCGAGCGGCTCACCGAGGCCGGGCTCGACGCGTTCGCCGTCGGCAACCTCCTCGCCTATCTCGCCGAGCAGCGTGCGGCCACCGGTTACGTGCCCGACGATCGCACCCTGCTCGTCGAGCGCTTCCACGACGAGCTCGGCGACTGGCGCGTGGTGATCCACACCCCGTACGGTGCCCGCGTCCACGCGCCGTGGGCGCTCGCGATCGGGCGGCGGCTGCGCGAGCGGTACGACATCGACGTGCAGACCATGCACTCCGACGACGGCATCGTGCTGCGCATCCCCGACACGCTCGAAGGGGCGCCCACCGACGTGGCGATCTTCGACGCCGACGAGATCGAGCAGATCGTCACCGAGGAGCTGGGCGGGTCGGCGCTGTTCGCGTCGCGGTTCCGCGAGTGCGCCGGCCGCGCGCTCCTGCTGCCCCGGCGCAGCCCTGGCAGGCGGTCTCCCCTCTGGCAGCAGCGGCAGCGGGCCGCCAACCTGCTGAAGGTCGCGAGCAAGTACGGCTCGTTCCCCGTGGTGCTCGAAACCATGCGCGAGTGCCTCCAGGATGTCTTCGACGTTCCGGGGCTGGTCCAGCTCATGCGCGACATCGGCGCCCGGCGCGTGCGGGTGGTGGAGGTGGAGACCGACCAGGCCTCGCCCTTCGCGGCGTCCATGCTCTTCGCCTACGTCGGCGCCTTCATGTACGAAGGGGACGCGCCGCTGGCGGAGCGCCGGGCCCAGGCGCTCGCCCTGGACACCCACCTGCTGGCCGAGCTGCTCGGGGAGGCCGATCTTCGCGAGCTGCTCGACCCCGATGTGGTGGCCGACACCGAGCGCGAGCTCGCCAGGCTCGACCGTCCCCTGCGCGACGCCGAGGACCTCGCCGACCTGCTGCGGACCCACGGCCCGTTGCAGGCGGAGGACGTCACGGTGCGCGAGGGCGACCCCACATGGCTGGCCGAGCTCGAGAGGGCCCGGCGCGCCATCCGGGTGCGGGTCGCCGGGGTCGAGCAGTGGGCGGCGATCGAGGACGCCGCCAGGCTGCGCGACGCGCTCGGCGTCCCTCTGCCGATGGGCCTGCCGCACGCCTTCCTGGAGCCGGTGGCCGATCCGCTCGGCGATCTCCTCGCCCGGCATGCCCGCACACGCGGCCCGTTCCCCGCCACGACGGCCGCGGTCAGGTTCGGCCTCGGCGTCGCGGTGGTGGTGGACGCCCTGCGGCGGCTGGCCTCGTCGGGAAGGGTCGTGTCCGGCGAGTTCCGGCCGGGCGGCTGGGGTGAGGAGTGGTGCGACGCGGGGGTGCTCCGGCTGCTGCGACGCAGGTCGCTGGCCCGGCTCCGCAAGGAGGTCGAGCCGGTGCCTCCCGAGGCCCTGGGCGCGTTCTCCCCGGCGTGGCACGGCATCACCGAGGGCCGATCGGCCCGGGGCATGGATGCTCTGGTGCACGCCATCGAGCAGTTGCAGGGCGCGGCCGTGCCGGCCTCCGCGCTGGAGACGCTGATCCTGCCGAGCAGGGTTCCGGGGTACGAGCCCTCCCTGCTCGACGAGCTGACCGCCTCGGGTGAGGTCGTGTGGGCCGGTCAGGGTTCGCTTCCCGGCGGTGACGGCTGGGTGGCGCTGTTCTTCGCCGACACCGCTCCGCTGCTGCTGCCTCCACCGGCCGAGATCACGATGACCCCACTGCACGAGAAGGTCCTCGCGGCGCTGAGCGGCGGCGGGGCGCTGTTCTTCCGCGACCTCGGCAACCGGGTCGGTTCGATGGACGACACCGCGCTCGCCGGCGTGCTGTGGGATCTCGTGTGGGCGGGGCGGGTGTCCGGCGACACGCTCGCGCCCCTGCGGGCGGCGCTCGGCTCCGGGCGGCCCGCGCACCGCGCGACGACGGCCCGCAGGCGCAGGGCCGTACTGCCCACCCGCTCAGGGCCTCCGACCGTGAGCGGCCGCTGGTGGCCGCTGCCCGAGCCCTCCGCCGACGCCACCCAGCGCGCCCACGCCCAGGCCGAGGTGCTGCTCGAACGGCACGGCGTGGTCACCAAGGGCGCGGTGGCCGCAGAGCGTCTCACCGGAGGTTTCGCCACCGTCTATCCCGTGCTGCGGGCGTTCGAGGAGACCGGGCGGTGCCGTCGCGGCTACTTCGTCGAGGGCCTGGGAGGCGCCCAGTTCGCGCTTCCCGGCGCCGTCGACCGCATGCGGGCCATCGCGTCGACGCTGTTCTCCGAGGTCGGCGGTCCCCGCCCGCGGAGCGGTGCCACGAGCGAGCGGCGCGCGGTGGTCCTCGCCGCGACCGACCCCGCCAACCCGTACGGGGCGGCCCTGCCGTGGCCCGCCCATCCGGGAGAGATCACGCACAAGCCGGGGCGCAAGGCGGGCGCGCTGGTGGTGCTGGTCGACGGCCGTCTGGTGCTCTATGTCGAGCGCGGCGGCAAGACGCTGCTGTCCTTCGCCGACGACGACCGGCTGCAGCCGGCGGTCGACGCGCTGGCGCTGGCCGTGCGCGACGGAGCCCTCGGGAAGCTGACGGTCGAGAAGGCCGACGGCACGGCGATCGTCAACTCCCCGCTGGCCTCCGCCCTGGAGGCCGCGGGCTTCCACCCCACCCCCCGCGGCCTACGCCTGCGCGCCTGACCCGCCCGCCCAGCTGCACGGCCCGAACGGCTTCCCCGCTGCCCGTCCCGGGGTCGAAATGGCTTAGGGGGTCAGGTTAGGGGGCGGGGGCCGTAGAGGGCCGCCTCGGCGCCGGTGGTCATGGCCCAGTAGCGGTCGCCGTAGGACCAGTGCCACCATTCGGTCGGGTAGTTGACCAGTCCCGCGGCCTCAAGGGCGTCGCCGAGGATCTTGCGGTGCTCACGCGCTTCGGCGGTGATGTTGAGCGCGGCGGTGTAGCAGGCGCCGTCGCTCTCCTCGGGGTTGGCGTTGACCGCCGTGCCCATGTCGAGCTCGACGCCGTCCTCGCCGGCGAGGGTCAGGTCGACCGCCGCGCCCGCCGTGTGCGGCGCGACCTCGATCGGGGAGACGTACCGGCTCGCCGCCGTGTGCAGCTCCTCGGGCGACATTTCGGGAAATGTCGCCCTGAGCTCGTCCTTGTACTCCTCGAAGTACTTCCGCTGAAGCGCCGGAGGCCGGTACCCCTCGACCACCAGCAGCCGGTAGCCGTACGGGAGCCGCCGCTGCGCGTCCTTGAGCCGGGCTAGCAGGCCCGCACGGAGGTGAGCGTAGGAACCGTCGGGGTCCGCCAGCCTGCCGTCGACGGCCAGGACGCCGCGCACATCGGCCAGCGCCTCTCCGCTCTCCTCCACGGGAATGGAGGTCACCCGAGGGTCAGAAATCAGGACGATGTTATGCATGACCAGCAAGTCTTCCACAAAAGACATACTCGGGAACCCCTAGAAAGATCTACTCAGCCGTCCACCGTGCTCGCGAAGACCTCCTCACGCGCCGGGCCGAGGGCGGCCATCACGGCTCCCCGCAGCACGGGGTTTCCCACGACTTCGGTCACGGTCACCCTGGGACGGCTCGGGCAGATCTGGGCCACCGCCTCCTCGACCCGCCGCGCGAGCGCGAGGCCACCGGCCCGGCCCACGTCCCCGCTCAGCACGATCAGGCCCGGATCGAGCACGACCGTCACCGCGGCGACCCCGATGGCGATCCGCCTCGCCAGCTCGTCGAGGAAGCCGTGGTGGCCGCCCTCGACGGCCGCACGGACGATCTCGGCACTCGAGCTCGGGGCGTAGGACGGCCCTGCCGAAGGGCCCTCCGCCATCGTGGACGAACCGTCCGCCGTGAAGGACGGGGCCTCGTCGCGGGGAACGGCGGTGTGGGGGACGCCGTGGGCGGCGGCGAGCTCGGTGACCGCGGTGGTGCCGACGAGGCGCTGGAAGGAACCGGACTGCGGCTCGGTGACGTCGATGGGCAGGGGCTCGCCGGGCACGGGGAGCCAGCCGATCTCCCCCGCCCCTCCGGTGAAGCCCCGGTGCAGGCGTGAGCCGAGCATGACGCCGAGCCCCTGCCCCACCCCCGACCACACCAGGACGAAGTCATCGATGCCGCGCGCCGCCCCGTACGCGTGTTCGGCCAGCGCGGCGAGGTTCACATCGTTCTCGATCATGACAGAGGAGCCGAGCGTGGCGCGGAGGTCGGCGAGCACTCCCGCGTGCCAGTAGGGGAGGTCGAAGGAGAAGCGGACGTCGCCGGTCCGCGGATCGACCACGCCGCGGGTTCCGATGACCAACGCCCGCAGCCGGGACATGCTCACGTTCGCCGAGTCGCAGGCCCGCCGCACCGCGCTGTGCACGGTCTTCACGGGCTCGCCGGTCTCGCAGGGGTCCACGGTGACCTCGGCGATCATCTCGCCGGTGATGTCCGCGACGCCGGCTGTGACGCTGCCGGGCAGCACCTCAAGGCCGGCGACGTAGGCGCTTGCGGGGACGACCGCGTAGAGCGCGGCGTTGGGGCCCCTGCCTCCCGGGCGCTCCCCCGATACGGCCACGAGCCCGCGCTCCTCGAGGCGTGCCAGCAGCTGGCCGGAGGTCACCTTGGACAGTCCCGTGTGTTCTCCCAGCTCGGCCCGGGTCAAGGGCCCTTCGGAGAGCAGGAGCTCCAGCGCCGCGCGGTCGTTGAGCTGACGCAGCAGCCGGGGTGTCCCGGGATGTCGTCTGGGCATGGGGTCGGGCCCCTCTCGTCACGATCCGCTAACGGGCGTTTCTTTTAAGAAAGTTTCTTGTTAGTTTAGCGGCAGTCAGCCCGCAGGCAAGCGATCAGGCCTCGGGATGTCGCAGCGCGGAGCACGAGGATGGCGCTTTCGCAGGTGCACGGCCCCTGAATGCACCTTTCGATGAGCGCGAGCCCGACGCGAAGCCGGGAAGGGAGAACCCAAACGTGAAGTTCGGAAAGATCGCCGCCGCGACGGCCACGACCGCCGCTCTTGCCATTGGTGTCAGCGCGTGTGGAGGCGGCGAGCCCGCCAAGCCGGCGGAACCCCAGGCGTCAGCAGCCGCCTCTGGTCCCAAGTACGCGGGTCAGACGCTGAACGTATGGCGGCTCGGTGCCCCCAATGACGTGCAGAACAAGTACATGGGCGACCTTGACGCCAAGTTCAAGGAGCAGACCGGCGCCGAGGTCAACGTCCAGTGGATCCCGTGGCCGGACGCCCAGAAGAAGTGGACCGCCGCGCTCGCGGGCGGAGAGGGCCCGGACGTCACCGAGTTCGGCAACGACCAGGTGGCCGCCTGGGTGTCCCAGGACGCCCTCACCGATATCAGCGATCTGGTCAAGTCCAGCCCCGACTTCCAGGAGATCCCGCAGAACCTGTGGGGCTACGAGACCATCGACGGCAAGGTCTACGCGGCACCGTGGGGCGGCGGCACCCGCGCCGTCCTCTACCGCAAGGACTGGTTCAAGAGCCTCGGCATCGAGGTGCCCAAGACCTGGGAGGACCTCGTCGCCGCGGGCAAGAAGATCGTCGAGAAGAAGGGCAAGGACGTCGACGGCTTCGCCTTCAACGGCGGCTCCGACGCCAACATGTCGCTCTCGCCGTTCGTATGGTCGGCGGGTGGCGACTTCGCCGCCTTCGAGGGAGGCAAGTGGGTCGGCAAGCTGACCGACCCGGCCTTCAAGGAGGGCTTCCAGTTCTACACCGACCTGGTCACCAAGGACGGCATCTCGGGCAAGTCCCGCCTCAGCCAGAACTCGGTGGACATCAGCCAGCGCTTCGCCGCCGGCAAGGTCGGCATGTACGTCACCGGCGGCTGGGACATCGCCACCATCAAGGAGCAGAGCAAGGGCAAGGTGGCCGAGGACCAGATGGCCTTCTTCTCGCTCCCGAACAAGGAGGGCAGCGGCCCGGCCCCGGCCTTCCAGGGTGGCAACGACATCGCCATCTGGAAGGACGCCAAGAGCCCCGAGCTCGCCGCCGAGTACCTCAAGCTGGCCGCGGGCAAGGAGTTCGGCACCCGGTACGCCAAGGAGGGCGGCCTGCTCCCGCTCTACCCGGACGCTCTGGCGGAGTTCGCCAGCGACCCGGTGCAGGCGCCGTTCGCGGAGACCTTCAAGGTCGCCAAGGGCTTCCCCGCCAGCCCGAACTGGGCCGAGGCGAACGACACCAAGGCCGTCCTGCAGAACGCGGCCCGTTCCGTCATCGAGGGTAAGAAGGACGCGGACACGGCCCTCGCGGACGCGAACAAGGAACTCGAGACCATCCTGAACCAGCAGTAACCATGGCGCAGACGTCAACTGTCGCCCGGGGCGGAGGCAAGTCCTCCGCCCCGGCGCGGCGCCGGTCGCACCGGCCTCCGCGCCGGTCCAGCGGGCTTCCCGCCTGGGTCGTGCCCTACGCGCTGCTCCTGCCGGGCCTCCTGGTCATCGCGGTCCTGCTGCTCTACCCGCTGTACCAGATGGTCGACATGTCCTTCCACAAGGTGGGACTCCGGCAGATCAGGCCCAACCCGCAGCCCGCCGAATTCCTCGGCATGGACAACTACACACAGGTCTTCCAGTCGGACCTGTTCTGGACCTCGCTGCGCAACACCGTGATGTTCGCCCTGATCACCGTCGCCCTGACGCTCGTCGGCGGCACCCTGGTCGGGCTCCTGCTCCACAAGCTGGGCAAGAAGATGTCGACCTTCGTCATCGTCGGCATCATGGCCGCCTGGGCCACCCCGCCCACCGCGACGGCGATCATCTGGAAGTGGCTGTTCGACGCCGACGCGGGCGTGGTCAACTGGGCGCTCAACCTGCTGCCCGACTGGCTCTCCAGCCTGGTGTTCGGACGGGCCGACTGGTCGGGCCAGCCCTGGCTCAACGATCCCACCACCATCTACCTGGTGCTGATCATCGCGGTGGTCTGGGCGTCGTTCCCGTTCATCGCGGTGTCGGTGCTGGCGGGTCTCAAGAGCATCCCGTCGGAGCTGTACGAGGCGGCCAGGGTGGACGGCTCGACGCCCACCAGGACTTTCAGGAAGATCACCTTCCCTCTTCTGAAGCCGGTGTTCTCCGTCCTGCTGGTGCTCTCCGTCATCTGGGACTTCAAGGTCTTCACCCAGCTGTACGTGCTGGCGGGCGGCACCACCAACCGTGACTCGTTCAACCTGTCGCTCTGGGCGTACACCGAGGCGTTCAGCGCGCCGCCCAAGATGGGCTTCGGCGCCGCGATCGCCGTCATCCTCACGGTGATCATGCTGCTGATCACCGCCGTATATGTCCGGCAAATCGTGAAAACGGAGGACGTGCGGTGAACCCGCGATCCGTCAAGCAGCTCAAGCAGTACGGGCTGAACGCGGCCGGCGTCGTCGTGTTCCTGTTCGCCGTCTTTCCCGTCTACTGGATGGTCGCGACCGCGTTCAAGCCCAACGACGAGATCTTCACCACGCGGTTCATCCCGTTTCCGCTGTCGCCGACCTTCGACCACGTGTCGCGGGTGCTCACCAAGGGCGTCGCGGGGCACTCCATCTGGCAGTACCTGTTGAACAGCGCGATCGTCGCCGTGGGCACCGTGCTCATCGGCTCGGTCTTCGCGCTACTCGCCGCCACCGCGGTCGCGCGCTTCAGGTTCCGGTTCCGCACGAGCTTCCTGATCCTGCTGCTGATCGTGCAGATGGTGCCCGCCGAGGCGCTGCTGATCCCGCTGTTCCTCATGGTGAAGCGGCTGGGGCTGTACGACGAGCTCCTCGGCCTGATCATCGTCAACGTGGGGTTCACGCTCCCCTTCGCGATCTGGATGCTGCGGACCTTCGTGGCCGCCGTGCCCAAGGAACTGGAGGAGGCGGCCTCGATCGACGGCGCCAGCCGGTTCATCACGTTCTGGAAGGTACTGTTCCCCCTGGTGGCACCGGGGCTGGTGGCGACGAGCATCTTCTCGTTCATCACCGCCTGGAACGAGTTCGTCTTCGCGCTGACGCTGATCAACGACCAGGGCTCGTACACGATGCCCGTGGCGTTGCAGTTCTTCACCGGACAGCGGTCCACGGACTGGGGCGGCATCATGGCCGCCTCGACGCTGATGACCATCCCGGTCATCGCGTTCTTCCTGCTGGTGCAGCGGCGCATGGTCTCGGGCCTGGTCGCCGGCGCCGTGAAAGGCTGAACACCCCAGCCTTCCCAACTCTGAGCTAAGGAGTCGAGTACTGCCATGTCTGAGTTCTCCGTGGGCGATGGCGATCGGGGGCTGCACCGTCTCGCGGCCGGCACGCTGCTCGTGGCCTTCCCCGGCACCACCGCCCCCGACTGGATCCTCCACGACCTGGAGGACGGTCTGGGCGGGGTCACGCTCTTCGGCTTCAACGTCGCGGGGGCCGAGCGGCTGGCGGCTCTCACCGCGCGGCTGCGGAGCGCCGGCGACCCGGTCATCAGCCTGGACGAGGAAGGCGGGGACGTCACCCGGCTCGCCTACCACGTCGGCAGCCCGTACCCGGGCAACGCGGCCCTCGGCGCCGTGGACGACATCGAGCTGACCCGCAGGGTCTACCGCTCGATCGGCGACGACCTGGCCCGCTGCGGCGTCAACCTCGACATGGCGCCCGACGCGGACGTCAACACCGCCGACGACAACCCCGTCATCGGCACCCGGTCGTTCGGCTCCGACACGGCCCTGGTCGCCCGGCACACCGTGGCGGCCGTCTCGGGGCTGCAGGACGCCGGAGTGGCGGCCTGCGTCAAGCACTTCCCTGGGCACGGCGCCACCCGGCAGGACTCCCACCTGGAGATCCCCGTGGTGGACGTCTCCCGCGAGGTGCTGTGGGACCGCGAGCTCGTCCCCTTCCGCGCCGCCATCGAGGCCGGCACCAAGTCGATCATGACCGCGCACGTGCGGGTCCCGTTCCTGACCGGTACGGCTCCCGCCACCCTGTCGCCCGCGGCGCTGACCGAGCTGCTCAGGGGTGAGCTCGGTTATGACGGCGTGGTGATCTCCGACGCCCTCGACATGCACGCGATCACCGAGAGCGTGGGGCTCGGAGGCGGCGCGGTGCTCTCGCTGGCCGCCGGGTCGGACCTGCTCTGCCTCGGGCCCCTGCCCACCCGGGAGCAGATCCAGCAGATCAAGTCCGAGATCGTGGCCGCCGTGCGCGACGGGCGGCTTACGCTCGCCCGCCTGGAGGAGGCCGCCGAGCGCGTGGCACGGCTGCGCGGCTGGTTCGGAAGGCCGCGCGAGGAGGCCAGGGACGGCAACGTGATCGGCCTCACCGCCGCGCGCCGGGCGGTCAGCCTGTCCGGCACGGCGACCCCGCTGATCGACCCGTTCGTCGTCGAGGTGGACACCCCACCGACGATCGCGGTCGGGGACGTGCCGTGGGGGTTCGCCCCGTGGCTCCCGGACGCCGAGATCGCGCGGGTCAAGCCCGACACCGCGGACGCGGCCGGGCTGCTGCAGCGTGCCCTGGGCCGCTCGCTGGTGATCGTCGTGAAGGACGCCCACCGCCACCGTGCGAGCCAGGACATCGTGTCGGCGCTGCTGGCCGGGCGGCCGGACGCAACGGTGGTCGAGATGGGCCTGCCCATCTGGCGCCCCTCCGCGGGCGCCTACATCGCGACGTACGGCGCCGCCCGCGCCAACGCCCAGGCGGCGGCGGAGCTCCTCACCGCCTGACGACGCCGGAAGGCCGGGCCCGTCAGGAGGCGAAGATCTCCTCACGGGCCTGGTCCAGGGCCGCCAGGATGGCTCCGCGCAGGACCGGCCGGCCCTTGACGTCGCTGACGACGACCTCCGGCCTGATCGGGCAGATGGCGGCCACGGCCTCCTCCACCCGGTGGGTCAGCGCGCCGCCGCCCGCCCTGCCGACCTCGCCGTTGAGCACGACGAGCGTCGGGTCGAGGACGACGCACACCGACGCGACGCCGAGGGCGAGCCGGTGGGCCAGCTCGTCGAGGAACGCCGAACCCCCGTCGCCGCTCTCGACGGCCGCGCGCACGGCGTCGGCGGCGGACCCGCCCGCGAAGCCGTACGGCTCGGCCAGCTCGGCCACCGCCTCGGCACTGATCAGGGACTGCAGGCCACCCGCCAGCGCGGGCATCCGCCCCGGCACGGCCTTGACGTCGGCGGCCAGCGGCACCCCCGGCACCGGCAGGTAGCCGATCTCACCGGCGCTGCCGGAACGCCCGCGGTGCAGCCTGCCGCCGAGGACGACGGCGAGGCCGACGCCGCGCTCCACCCAGAGCAGGACGAAGTCGTCGACGCCCCTGGCCGCGCCCTCGGAGTGCTCGGCGATGGCCGCGAGGTTCACGTCGTTCTCTATGGTGACGGGTCGCCGCAGGTCATGGGCCAGGGCCTGGTGGCTGCCCTCGTGCCAGCCGGGCAGGTCGAAGGAGAACTTCACGTCTCCGCTGCGGGGGTCGACCACGCCGGGCGTGCCGATCACGATGCCCTTCAGGCGGGACAGGGCGACCTTGCCCGAGCGGCAGGCCTTCACCACGGCGTTGTGCACGAGCGCGACGGGATCGCCGTGCCCATTGGTGGAAACCGTCACCTCTGCCACGATTTCGCCGTTGATATCCGCGATGGCGGTGGTCACCGATTCCGGCCCGACATCGAGGCCGGCCACATAGGCGGATGATGGAATCACCCCATAAAGGGCCGCATTGGGCCCCCGGTTCCCCGCCTGTTCTCCGACCACCTCGACCAGGCCGCGCTCTTCGAGCCTCGACAGAGTCTGGGACGCGGTGACCTTGGAAAGACCGGTCATGTCACCGATCTGCCCCCTGGTCAGCGGGCCCGAGGCCAGCAGCAGCTCCAGCGCGGCCCGGTCGTTGATCTCCCGTAGCAACCTGGGCACGCCAGGACGTCGCTCCATTGCATGCTTTCTTGTCGTCGGTCCCCGTTGGGTTCATCACAAAGCGCGGCGCGGTGTGACACAACCATTCATCAGTAAAGCTTCCTGCTAGTTTACCGGCATTGCCTCCCGGGTATCGTCGCCCGCCGGCCCGCCCTCTTCATTGCCGGCCCTTGCCTTCGACCCACAAAGACACGAGGATCACTCATGTCTTAGTCGAAGAGAGGCCTCATGGGCGAGCCCGCAGCCGAGTCCACCACCGAGTCCACCACCGATCCCATGGCCCGGGCCGGGCGCGCCGCCCCCCTGTCAAGGCTGAGACCCGGCACGCCGACCGGCCACCAGATCGCGGTGATCGCCCTCGCACTTGGCGTCCTGCTGCTCACCGACGTGCTGCGGGTGTTCCTGCCGTCGCTCATCACGCTCTTCGGCCGCGCCGGGGACACCCCGCCCGAGCAGATGGGGATGTACGCGGCCCTGCGGTTCGTCCTGCCGCTCGCCGCAGCTCCCCTCTCTCGCCTGGTCTCCCCAAGGCTCGTCGTGCTCGGCGGCGCGATCCTCCTGGCCGCCGACCGCCTGCTACTCCAGGCGACGGACGGCGGCTCGGCCCAGCTCTACGTCGCGAGCGCGGGCGTCTCGTTCGGCCTGGTCTTCCTGTACGGCTGCGCGCTGACGTCCCCGCGTACGATCGTCCCCGCCGGACTGGCCGCCGGGCTCGCGGCCTCGGCGATCGTCCATCTCGCGCTCGGCCAGCTCGACCTGGTGTGGCGCGACGGCCCGCTCCCCTGGCTCGCCGTTCTCGTCCTGTGCGCCGCCTTCGCCTGGTCGGTACGGCTGGCGCCCACGGCCGGGGACGTGGCCCCCGCCGGGGTGTGGTTGGCGTTCGGACCCTTCATCGTGCTGCACGGGATGTACCTCACGACGGTCGGGCTGGCGGACTATCCCGGAGGCAGCGGGCGGAACCCGTGGGAGACCGCCTTGATCGTCGCCGCGCTGGTCTGCGCGCAGTTCCTGATGGTCCTGTTCGCCGCTCGGCCCCCTCGTCAGCGCTGGATCATGATCGTCCAGCTGCCGCTGACCTCGGTCATCCTGGTCGTCTCTTCCGCGCTGCCCCTCGCCGTGCTAATGGCGCCCGCCCTCGGCGCCTGTTTCGGGATGGCCGGGCTGCCCGGAGCCCGGTCGCCCCGGCGGAGCGGGCTCGCGCTGCTCGGCGGGATGCTCGTGTTCCTGGCCTCGGTCTTCCTCTACTACGCCGCCTATGACACCGACCTGGGCTTCGCCAACAGCGCGGTGCCCGGGCTGCTGACGGGCCTGCTCACCGTGCCGGCCCTCCTGGCGGGCAGAGGAAGGACGGCCGATCACACCGGGCAGCCCCGAGCGGGCCGTTTCGAGATCTCGGCACTGTCCACGGCGGCGGTCGTCGCCGCCCTCACCTGGCAGCCGCTGCCGGCCGTACAGGCCAGGACCGGGGATGAGTTCACGCTCGTCGCCTACAACATCCGGATGGGGTTCGGGCTGAAAGGCACCCTCGACCTGGACAAGGTCGCCGCCTGGGCGAGGAGCGAACGTCCCGACGTGGTGCTGCTGAGCGAGGTCGACCGGGGCTGGCTGCTCAACGGCGGCCACGACGACCTGGCGCGCATCGCCAGGGGGCTCGGCATGCGGTACCACTTCGCCCCCGCCGCCGACAGCCTGTGGGGTGACGCGATCATCACCAACCTGCCGATCAGGCAGATCGCCTCGCATCCGCTGGGCGGGCACGACTACCCCACCGGGGCGCAGGCCCAGGCGGTCGTCGTCGAGGTCGGCGGGAAGGAGGTCGGGATCGTCAACACCCACCTCCAGGCTCCGCCCGGCCAGGCGCCCGAGGTCGCGGCCATCGCGCGGGACCTGGCGGCGGGCATGAGCGCGGAGAGCGCCGGGACCTCGGCGCCGGGCGCGCTGGAGCCCCGACCCGGTACGCCCACGACGGAAACGCCGGCCGGAAGCGGGCCCCGGCCCGTGCTGCTGGCGGGAGACCTCAACACCACACCCACCGACCCCGAGATGCGCGTGCTGGAGGCCGCGGGGCTCTCGGACCCCCTGACGGCGTTGGGAAATCCCAATACATCCCCCGCCGACGATCCGGTCAAACGCATAGATCACGTGCTGGTGAGCCGGGGTCTGACGGCGGTCGAGGCGCGGGTGCCGCGCGTGGGTTTCTCAGATCACCTGCCCGTTGTGGTGAGGTTGCGCGTAACCAGGGTTTAGCAGGCGGGATAATCGACAACATGCGTCTTTCCGCCCGTGTCGACTACGCCCTTCGAGCCGCCGCAGAGCTGGCCGCCTCCGGCAGCGGCCCCACCACGGTGGGCGAGCTGGCCAAGGAACAGGAAATGCCCCCCAAGTACCTGGAGAACATCTTGCTCCAGATGCGCCGGGCGGGTCTGGTCCGCGGCCAGCGAGGTCCCGAGGGTGGTTACGTCCTCGCCCGGCCCGCGACCGAGATCTCACTGGCCGATGTGATCCGCGCCGTGGACGGGCCGCTGGCCAACGTCCGTGGCGAGCGACCTGAGCACGTCGGTTACCGGGGAGCGGCCCGCTCCCTCCAGCAGGTGTGGATCGCCCTGCGCGCCAGCGAGCGCGCGATCCTGGAGGAGGTCACCCTGGACCAGATCGCCGCCGACGCCCTGCCCGAGCGCGTGATGGAGCTCGCGGCCGACCCGGCCGCCTGGGACTGACCGCGCCATGCCCGAGGGCGATGCCGTCTACCGCACGGCCGCCAGGCTGCGAGCCGCCCTCGACGGGCGGGTGCTCACCCGGTCGGACTTCAGGGTGCCCAGGTACGCCACGGCGGACCTCACGGGCCGCGCGGTGCTCACGACCGTGTCACGCGGGAAGCACCTGCTCACGAGGATCGACGGCGGGCTGACCGTCCACACGCACCTTCGCATGGACGGAAGCTGGCGGATCCACCCCGTGGGCGCGCACGTCCGGAGGGGCGACGTCGTGCGGCTGGTACTCGCCAACGAGCGGTGGCAGGCGGTCGGGACCAGGCTCGGCATGGTCGACCTGCTGCCCACCGACCGGGAGCACCAGGTCGTCGGCCATCTGGGGCCCGACCTGCTCGACCCCGGCTGGGGCTCCGGGCACGTGGAGCGGGCGGCGCGGAACATCGCGAGCCATCCGGACGCGACGATCGGGGACGCCCTGCTCGATCAGCGCAACGTGGCGGGCATCGGCACGATCTGGCGGGCCGAGACGCTGTTCCTGTCGGGGGTGTCGCCGTTCAGGCGCGTCGGAGAGGTGGAGAACCTCGAGAAGATGATGGCGCTCGCCCACAGGCTGCTGGACGCGAGCAAGGACAACGCGGGCGGTCCGCTGACCACGGGCGACCAGCGCCCAGGAAGGCGCCTTTGGGCGTACGGCCGGGCCGGGCGGCCCTGTCTTCGCTGCGGGAACAAGATGGTCGGCGGTGAACTCGGGGCGCAGCCATACGAAAGAGTGGTGTTCTACTGCCCCGCCTGCCAGCCCCGCTAGCGGGCCCGGTCACCGGACAGCGTGCGAAACACAGACCACCACGAGTCAAACACCCGTGACAGTCCAGCTCATCAGGACGGAAAGCCGGCGACCGCGGCGACTACGCGGCGACCATGTCCTTGACTTCGGGAAAACCGTCGAACTCGGGGCCCGAGATCGTGCTGGACACGGTCTCGGAGACAGGAAGACGCTCGTGCTCGGGCGCATCGGCCAGAACGGGCGCGTGTTGAAGCTCGGCCAGCGCGAACTGGTCGGAAACCTCACGGAGCACCTGTGAGAGCGGCACACCGAGGGCACCGCAAATCGAGGCGAGCAGCTCCGAGGACGCCTCCTTCTGGCCACGCTCCACCTCGGACAGATAGCCAAGGGAGACACGTGCCAGGGTGGAAACCTCTCGCAGGGTGCGTGCCTGCCGCACCCGCAGCCGCCGCAGCACGTCACCGAGCAGCTGACGCAGCAGGACCATCTGTCGCTCCCTCCCGGGCGCAGGCGTCTTCACGACGCTCCGCGCGGTCGGTTCGTATCGCCCGTTTTTCGAATGCCCTTCGTACATGCTCCTCGCCGTCATCATTGGTTCGCTCGGCCCCTTTGCCGGGCGTACGCCGGACCTGCTCCTCACCGATGGGTCACGAACCTCACTCACAGCTCCACCGTACCCGCATCGACCAACAGGGCGGCAGACCGTGGGGAGCATGTTCGCTGGTGACGTAACGCGGTAATCATCCGGAATGTTCCCCCATTTGCGCCTCCAGCACACCTCTCAGGAGATCCAAACCCTCCCGCACCGTACTTTCACGGATCTCTTCCCGAGATCCCGGGAAAAGCGCGTCTCGCCGCCAAATGGCGCCCTCAGGGCCGCTCACGGCGATGTGGACCGTGCCGACCGGTTTGCCGTCCTGCTCGTCAGGCCCGGCGACCCCGGTCACGGCCAGCCCGTACGTGGAGCCCGCGAGCGCGCGCACGCCGGCCGCCATGGCCGCCGCGACGTCCGGATGGACCGCACCCTCCCGATCGAGTAGATCTTTTGGGACGCCGAGGATCGCGGCCTTCAGGTCGGTGGCGTAGGCGATGACCCCGCCCCGGAAGGCGGCGGAGGCCCCACTGGGCGTGGTGAGCGTGGCGCCGATGAGCCCGGCCGTGAGGGACTCGGCCACCGCGACCGTGGCCTTCCCGCGAACCAGGAGGGACAGCACGTCGGCGGCGGCGGCCGAGGTCATCCGCCGCGCGCCTTCTGTGCGACCTTGCGCAGCCGCAGGGCACGGATGACGTAGTCGAGCCCGGTGACCACGGTGACGGCCAGGGCGAGCCCCATGGCGACCCACCTGAACGGGCCGGGGACGCCGGGGAAGATGTAGAGCGCGATCGCCACGATCTGCAGCACGGTCTTGACCTTGCCGCCGTAGCTGGCGGGGATGATGCCGTGGCGGATCACCGCGAAACGCAGGGCGGTGACGCCGATCTCTCTGACGACGATCACGACGGTGATCCACCAGGGCAGCTCGCCGAGCACCGACAGCGTGACCAGAGCCGCGCCGATCAGAGCCTTGTCGGCGATGGGATCGGCGATCTTGCCGAAGTCGGTGATCAGCCCGTACCGCCGGGCCAGCCAGCCGTCGAGCTGGTCGGTGAGGGAGGCGAGCAGGAAGACGATGAGAGCCGCGGTGCGCCAGCCGGCGCCCTCGACGAACAAGCAGGCGACGAAGAACGGGACGACCACCAGCCGGAGGACGGTCAGCACGTTGGCGATGTTCCACGGGCTGACCTGCCGAGCCACGGACTCCACCATCGGCTCGGTGCCGATCTCCGGCGGGTTGGTCATGGTCCGGCCTTGATGCGGGCGATCAGGTCGACCCCCTCGGCGTCGACGACCGTGGCGCGCACGATCTGGCCGGGCAGCAGGCCGATGCCCTGGACGGTCACGGAACCGTCGACCTCTGGGCCCTGGTGGGCGGCACGGCCCTCGTAGCCGCCGTCGCCCAGGTCCTCCTCGACGAGCACCTCGATCTCGGTGCCGATGCGCTCCTCGGCGCGCTGGGCGGTGAGCTCCTCGGCGAGCTCGGTGAGCGCCGCCACCCGCTCGTCGATGGTCTCCTGGTCGAGCTTCGCGCCGAGGCGCGCGGCCTCGGTGCCGTCCTCGTCGGAGTAGCCGAAGACGCCGATGACGTCGAGGCGGGCCTCGTCGAGGAACCCGACCAGCTCGGCGAACTCGGCCTCGGTCTCCCCCGGGAAGCCGACGATGAAGTTGGAGCGCACGCCGGCCTCGGGGGCGCGGTCGCGGACCGTCTCCAGCAGGTCGAGGAACCGGCGCGGGTCGCCGAAGCGGCGCATGCGGCGCAGGACGGGCCCACTGGCGTGCTGGAAGGACAGGTCGAAGTAGGGCGCGATGCCCTCGGTGCCCGCGATCACGTCGATGAGGCCGGGGCGGAGCTCGGCCGGCTGGAGGTAGCTGACGCGGACGCGCTCGATGCCGTCGGTGGCGGCGAGCTCGGGCAGGAGCTTCTCCAGGGCGCGCAGGTCGCCGAGGTCCTTGCCGTAGGAGGTGGAGTTCTCGCTGACGAGCACCAGCTCCTTGACGCCCTGACCGGCGAGCCAGGCGGCCTCGGCCAGCAGCTCGTCGGGACGGCGCGAGACGTAGGCGCCGCGGAAGGCGGGGATGGCGCAGAAGGTGCAGCGACGGTCGCACCCGGAGGCGAGCTTCAGCGAGGCGACGGGACCGCCGGACAGGCGCTTGCGCAGGGTGCGCGGGCCGCTCGCGGGCGCGAGGCCCTCGGGCAGCTCGCCGTGGCCGGGGATGTGGGCGTGGGAGGCTCCGGTGGAGCGCTCGACGGGGCTGATGGGCAGCAGCGTGCGGCGGTCGCGTGGGCTGTGCGGCTTGAGCGGCCGGCCGTCGAGGACGTCGTCGAGACGCGCGCCGATGTCGGTGTAGTCGTCGAAGGAGATGACGGCGGAGGCCTCGGGAAGCGCCTCCGCCAGCTCCTTGCCGTAGCGCTCGGCCATGCAGCCGGCCGCCACCACCTTGGCGCCGGAGTCCGACGCGGCGAGCAGCGTGTCGATGGAGTCCTTCTTCGCCGAGTCGATGAAGCCACAGGTGTTGACGACGACGACATCGGGGTTGTCGTCATCGAGCTGCCACCCGGCGGCCTCCATGCGCGCGGCGAGCTCCTCGGAGTCGACTTCGTTGCGCGCGCAGCCCAGTGTGATCAGCGATGCGGTTCGGCGGGAAGACATGATGGCTCTACGGTATCGGGAGTTGGCCACCGCCTGGCGCACTCCCCCCGTTCTTCCGCCCCCGGCCGCCGTGAGCGGCGCCCCCGGCCCATGCCGAGCGGCGCCGCCGGGAGGCGACCGGGGTCAGGCCCGGCCGCGCCCCGGGATCATCTGGAGCCGGGCTCCTCCGGGCCGAACGACCTGCGCACGAGCTGCCCGACCTTGCCGGGAACGCCGACGTGCTTGCCGTTCACCTGCAGGTCGACGCCCCCGGCGTTGCCGATGGTGACCCGCATCTCCTTGTGCGTCTTCCAGGTGGACGTCTGCCCCGCGGGCATGGTGCCGCGGAACATCTGCTTGCCCTTGCTGTCGCTGACCTCCACCCACGACGGTTTGTTGGCCTTCACCTGGAGCGTCACCAGGTCGCTCGCCGGCTTGGCCGCCTTGGAGTTGGTGGAGGGCCTGGCCGTGGTGGACCCCTTCGGGGTGGGCGTCGGCTTGTCCGCGCCCGTGGCGAGCGGCTCCCCCGAGCCGCTCATCACCCGGGTCACCCCGAAGACCGCGACGATGGCGAGGGCTATCGCCATCGCGGTCGACCAGTTGGGGCTGCGGCGGTCGCGAAGCTTGATCGTGCTCTCGGCCTGGAAGACCGCCGCGGCGCGCACAGGACGCGGCACACCTCCGTGTTCCTCGTCGAACTGGTGCACGATGGCGTCGGGATCGAGCCCGAGCGTCTTGGCGATGTTGCGGACGTGACCTCTCGCGTAGAAGT
This sequence comes from Sphaerisporangium viridialbum, assembly GCF_049674955.1. GTDB lineage: Bacteria > Actinomycetota > Actinomycetes > Streptosporangiales > Streptosporangiaceae > Sphaerisporangium > Sphaerisporangium viridialbum. Next base: position 7,755,124 of record NZ_CP187232.1, read on the forward strand.
CGCCCCCGCAGAGCGAGAAGTCATCTCGCTCTATGGCGTATATGACCGTTTCTCTGATCCGCGTGCGGCCGCTCAGCTGAGCGACCGTCATGCCTGCCGCGTTGCGTGCCGCGGCCAGCGTCACTCCAATGCTCATACGTCCCCCTCGCCGTGCACCTGCGCTGCGCCCGTATTCCGACGATGCGTAGTCATTCACATTCAACCAGTTATCGAGGGGGACGGTCGCGGAGGGGTCACTCTCCCCGCAAGTCGGCGAGCAGACCGGGCAGATCATCGGGTTTCACCATGACCTCGCGGGCCTTGGAGCCCTCGCTCGGGCCCACGACGTTCCTGCTCTCCAGCAGGTCCATCAGGCGGCCGGCCTTGGCGAAGCCCACGCGCAGCTTGCGCTGGAGCATCGAGGTGGAGCCGAACTGCGTGGAGACGATCAGCTCGGCGGCCTGCACGAGCAGGTCGAGGTCGTCGCCGATGTCCTCGTCGATCTCGCGCTTGGCCGTCGCCGCGGCGGCCACGTCGTCGCGGTACTCCACCTGCATCTGCGCCTTGCAGTGGGAGACGATGTCGTTGATCTCTTTTTCCGACAGGAAGGCGTTCTGCAGGCGCATGGGCTTGCTGGCGCCCATCGGCAGGAAGAGCGCGTCGCCCTGCCCGACGAGCTTCTCGGCGCCCGGCTGGTCGAGGATGACCCGGGAGTCGGCGAGCGAGGAGGTCGCGAACGCCAGCCTGGAGGGCACGTTGGCCTTGATCAGGCCGGTCACGACGTCGACCGACGGGCGCTGGGTGGCGATGACCAGGTGGATGCCCGCGGCGCGCGCGAGCTGGGTGATGCGGACGATGGAGTCCTCGACGTCACGGGGGGCGACCATCATCAGGTCGGCCAGCTCGTCGATGATGACGAGCAGGTAGGGATACGGCTGGTAGACCCGCTCACTGCCGGGCGGGGGCACGAGCTTGCCCGCGCGCACCGCCTTGTTGAACTCGTCCACGTGCCGGAAGCCGCTCGCGGCCAGGTCGTCGTAGCGGCGGTCCATCTCGCCGACGACCCATTCGAGGGCCTCCGCGGCCTTCTTCGGGTTGGTGATGATGGGCGTGATCAGGTGGGGGATGCCCTCGTAGGTGTTCAGCTCGACCCGCTTGGGGTCGACGAGCACCATGCGCACCTCGTCGGGCGTGGCCCGCATGAGGATCGAGGTGATGAGCCCGTTGACGCACACCGACTTGCCCGCGCCGGTGGCGCCCGCGATGAGCAGGTGGGGCATCTTGGCGAGGTTGGCCACTATCGTGCGGCCCTCGACGTCCTTGCCGAGCCCCACGATCATCGGGTGGTGGTCGGCCTGGGCCACCTGGGAGCGGAGCACGTCGCCCAGGCTGACCAGGTCCTTGTCGGTGTTGGGGATCTCGACCCCGATCGCCGACTTGCCGGGGATCGGGGACAGGATGCGGACATCCGCCGATTTAACGGCATAGGCGATGTTCTTGGTGAGGGCCGTGACCTTCTCGACCTTGACCGCCGGCCCCAGCTCTATCTCGTACCGCGTGACCGTCGGGCCCCGGGTGAACCCGATGACCTGGGCGTCGATGGTGAACTGCTCCAGGACGCTGCTCAGCGCGTTGACGACGATGGTGTTCGCCTTGGTCTGCGGCTTCGGCGCACTGCCCGGGCGCAGCACCTGCAGGTCAGGCAGAGCGTACGGGCCGGCCTGCGGCGAGAGCACGAGCTGCTCGACCTTGCGCGGCGCCGGCGAGGGATGGGGAGGTTCGGTGACGCGCGGCGGCTCCGGCGGCTCGTCCTCGTCCACCAGGCCGGGCACGATCTCCGGGGAGTGGTCGGAGACCTTGCCAGGGGCGTCGGCGATGAGCGGGGTGTCGTAGGGCTTGATGTGCTCGCCGAGCTCGGGCTCGCCGTCCTTGCCCGTGCCGGAGGAGGAGCCGCGCGGCTTGCGGGGGCGCCTGACGCGCCCGCCGGTCTTGGCCGGAGTCTCTCCCCCGCTCTTCTGGAACAGCATGTGCTGGATCTCGGCCAGACGCTCGGGCACCCGGTGGACCGGGGTGGCGGTGATCACCAGGATCCCGAACCCCGAGAGCAGCAGGAGCAGCGGGATCGTGATGAACGACGGCAGGATGCTGGCGGGCGGCGCGGAGACGATGAACCCGATCATGCCCCCGGCGGCCGAGACCTTGTCCATGCCGTCGGTCTTGGCCGGGCCCGACGGGTACGGCGTGGCGTGCGCGACGTGGATGATGCCGAGCAGGCCGGCCAGCAGCGCGGTCCAGCCGATCATCATGCGCCCGGTGTCGGCGTTCTGGTCGGGATGCCTCAGCAGGCGCCACGCGACCAGCGCGAGCAGGATGGGCACCGACCAGGCCAGGGACCCGAGGGCGCCGCGCATGACGGCGTCGACCACCGTCGCGAACGTCCCGTGGGTGGTGCGCCAGGTCATCGCGGCGAGGACGATCGCCCCGCCCAGCACCGCGAGGCCGAGGCCGTCGCGGCGGTGGGCCGGGTCGAGCTCGCGCGCCTGCTGCCCGAAGGCGCGCGCGGCGGTGCCGATGCCGTTCGCGAAGAGCAGCCACACGCCGATGAACAGCTTGCCGATCGCCAGGAAGACCCAGCTGATCGGGTCGGGAGGCGCGGATGCCGGGCGGCGGGCGGGCGGTCGGCCGCCCGCCCGTGCGCCTGAGGCCCGCGTGCCGGTCGGCCGCTTGGCGGGGGAAGTACGCGACGACGTGGACCGCTTCGCCGACCCCTTGGGGGTGCTTTTCGACGTACGGGTGGCCATGGTACCGAGGGTACGCATGAGGCGGGCCCGACGCGCGTGGACGCGCCGAGCCTTCACAGGATTGTGTTCTATGTATTGACATCATGTTTCATGTAATGGAATCTCCATCCAATGGGAAGTTGGAAGGAGGACTGATGTCCGCACTCGACTGGTCCGTGCTGGGCGCCTACTTCGTGGTCATGGTCGCCATCGGGATGTGGTCGAAGAACCGCATCAGGACGGTCATCGACTACTTCACGGCCGGGGGCAGGATCCCCTGGTGGCTCTCGGGGATCTCCCACCACATGTCGGGCTACAGCGCGGTCATGTTCGTGGCGTTCGCAGCCGTCGCCTACGACTACGGGCTGACCGTCTACGTCTGGTGGGCGATGACGATCGGCATCGGCGTCGGCATCGGGGCCTTCCTGTTCGCCGCCCGGTGGAACCGGCTCAGGTCCAAGCACGGCGTGGTCTCGCCGCTGGAGTACCTGACCCGGCGCTACAACCTGCCCACCCAGCAGGTCATGGCCTACAGCGGCGCGCTGCTCAAGGTCGTGGACATCGCCGCCAAGTGGGTCGCCATCTCGGTGCTGCTCAAGGGCTTCGCCGGCATCCCCATCCAGTACGGCATCGCGATCACCGGTGCGGTGACCGTGATCTACGTGACGGTGGGCGGCCTGTGGGCCGACGTGCTGACCGACTTCGGGCAGTTCGTGATCCAGGCCGTCGCCGGCGTCGTCATGTTCGTGGCCGTGCTCGGGCACCTCGGGGGCGTGTCAGCGCTCTGGACCATGTGGGGCGAGCTTCCCCCCGGGCACGGCGACCCGCTGACCGGGCCCTACACCACCACGTACTTCTTCGCGTTCCTGCTGATCAAGACGTTCGAGTACAACGGCGGCATGTGGAACCTCGCCCAGCGCTACATGGGGGCGCCGTCCGGCTCGCAGGCCAAGAAGGCCGCGCTGCTGTCGAGCGCCCTGTGGCTGCTCTGGCCGCTGGTCCTGTTCATCCCGATGTTCGCGGCCCCGCTGATCGTGCCGGGGCTCACCAACTCCGACCAGTCCTACGTGCGGCTGGCGCAGGAGCTGCTCCCGGCGGGCCTCATCGGCCTGGTGCTCGCGGGGTTCTTCTCGCACACGATGGCGATGGTGTCCTCGGACGCCAACGTGATCTCCGCGGTGATCACCCGTGACATCCTGCCCGTCTTCATGCGGCGGGTCAGGACGCTGACGGCCGGGGGCGCGCTCAGGCTGGCCAGGGTCACGACGTTCCTGTTCGTGGCGGTCAGCATGACGATCGCGATCGCCACCCAGGGCCAGGGGGTGGTGCTGAAGATCGTCGTGGACGTCGTGGCGGCCACGATGGGGCCGATCTCGATCCCGCTGATGCTCGGCCTGCTCCCGTGGTTCAGGCGCAGCGGCCCCACGGCGGCCATCGTCTCCTGGGCGGCCGGCCTCGGCGTCTGGGCCGTGGTCAAGTGGGTGATCGCCTCGGCGAACCAGACGCTGGTGGTCGCAGCACCGCTGGTGACGTCCCTGGTCCTGTACGTGCTCATCGGCCTGCTCAAGCCGGAGAACCGCCCCGACCGCGACGAGCTGGTCGACTCGCTCGGCACCGACCCCGCGCCCGACCGCGCCACGGTGACCGCGTAGTTGGGCGCCCGCACCGTTCGCCCGGATGGGGTGGGAGAGGTGACCACCTCCCCCACCCCATTTATCGGCTTTTATAGTTACTTATCGGACTCCATGGTGCCGCCGTTGGCCACGTCGGACTTCTCGATCTCCCAGAAGACGATGCGGACGGACTCCTTGCGCGCCTTCAGGATGTCGACGGCGGCTTCCGTCACGGCGGCCACGAAGTCGCGGCGCTGGTCCATGGTCCGCCCCGACAGCATTTCCACGGTGATGTTTGGCATGATGTCCTCCGATTCGGCATCTGTTGCATCACATGAAACCAAATTCCACTACATGAACCAAGAAGGAGTTCGTCGTGGACGTGATGGTGATCGGTGAGCCGCTGGTCGAGTTCTCGGCGTCCGCTCCCCTGACCGAGGCGGACACCTTTCACCTGTCCTTCTCCGGTGACGCGCTGAACGCGGCCGTGGCGGCGGCGGCGACCGGCGCGCACGTCGCCCTGGTGACGCTGGTCGGAGAGGACGAGTTCGGGGAGCGGCTGATCCGCTTCGCCGCCGCCCACGGCGTCGACACCCGCTGGATGCGCAGGGGCACCGGCTCCACCGGCGCCTACGCCGTCGGCGCCGACCCGAGCGGGGAGCGCGCCTTCGGCTACATGCGGGCGTGCAGCGCGGCCTCCAGGATGGGCCCGTCGGACGTCTCGGCGGCACCCCTGGCGCAGACCTCCGTGCTGCTCGTCAGCGGCGTCACCGCCGCCCTGTCGGCCTCCTGCGCCCACGCGGTGCTCCACGCCGCCGAGGTCGTGCGCGAGGCGGGGGGCAAGGTCGTCTACGACCCGAACTACCGGTCGCGGCTGACCGGCGCCGAGGCCGCGGCCGGCGTGCTGGCGGAGATCGCCCCGTACGCCGCCCTGGTCACCCCCTCGTGCCCCGGCGACAGTCTCCCGCTCCTCGGCACCGGCGACCCCGCCGAGGCCGTACGGGCGTGCCTGGGGCTCGGCGCGGGTGCCGTGGCCGTCACGCGGGGGGCGGACGGCGTGCTGCTCAGCGACCGGGACGGCGGGCCGCCCGTGGAGATCCCCGCCGTGCCCGCGGGGCTGATCGTGGACCAGACCGGGGCGGGCGACGCCTTCGCCGGCACGGTCGCGGCCAGGCTCTCCGCCGGCGACCCGCTCGGCGAGGCCGTACGGGCGGGCACGGCCGCCGCGGCGGTCAGCCTGGAAGGGCAGGGAGGCACCGGGCGGGTGGCGACGCCGGAGGACATCCGGCGGCTGCTCGGAGAGCTTTCGGGGACGTCGGACGCGGCCTCGGCGTGACGGCTCCGACCGCCCCGGCGGGTCAGCGGGCGACGGCCGCGGCCGGGGCGCCGAGGGCGAGCGAGACGTCGCGGGCGGCGGAGGTGACCACGGGGGCCAGATCCTCCAGCACCTCGCGCTCCATGTCCATGGCGAGGGAGGAGATGGAGATGCCGCCCAGCACCCGGCCCGTGTGGTCGAAGACGGCCGCGCCGACGCATCGGATGCCGGGCTCGTTCTCCTCGTCGTCCATGGCGTAGCCGCGCGCCCGCACCTTGCCGAGGTGGGCCAGCAGCTCGTCCACGCCGGTCAGGGTCGCGGGGGTCAGCCTTGGCAGGCCGGTGCGCACGGCGACGCCGCGGACCTCCTCGTCGGTCAGCTCGGCGAGGATCGCCTTGCCGATGGCGGTGCTGTGCAGGCGCAGGCTCATGCCCACCCTGGAGGGCATCTGGTAGGGCCTGCGGCCCTCCAGCTTGTCGACGTAGACCGCCTCGTCGCCGCTGCGGATGCCGAAGTGGGTGGTGTAGCCGGTGCTCTCGTGCAGCGCCCGCAGGGCGGCCGAGGCCTGCCGCGCGGGGTCGAAGCGGCTCATGACCTTGCCCGCCAGGGTGAGGATGCGCGGCCCGGGCTCGTACCCTCCGGCGCCGTCGGGACGGGCGAACCCCCACTCGACGAGCGACTGCAGGATGCGGTGAACGGTCGACTTGGAGACGCCGGTCGCCGCGGCGATGTCGGTCACGCGGTGGTGCTCGGCGATCGCCTCGAGCACCGCCAGCGCCTTGTCGATGGAGCTGCCTTCCCTGACCACGTCCCGAGCCTACTAACAGGCACCCCGTAGTACGGTCCGCGCCGGTGGCGTCACCTGGCGAGCCAGCCGCCGTCGACGGCCAGCACGTGGCCGTTGACGTAGTCGGAGGCGCGCGAGGACAGGAAGACCGAGGCGCCCACGAGGTCGTCGGGCGTGCCCCAGCGCCCCGCCGGGATCCTGGCCCTGATCACCGGCTCGCGGCCGGGGTCCTCGCGCAGCGCCTCGGTGTTGCCGGTGGCGATGTAGCCCGGGGCGATCGCGTTGACCTGCACCCCGCCCGCGGCCCACTCGCAGGCCAGGGTGCGGGTGAGGCCCGCGACGGCGTGCTTGGCCGCGGTGTACCCGGCCACGTTGATCCCGCCCTGGAAGGACAGCATCGACGCGATCATGATGATCTTGCCGGAGCCGCGGCCCAGCATGGAACGGCCGACGGCCTGGGTGAGCAGGAAGGCCGCGTCGAGGTTGACGTCGAGCACGGCCTTCCAGTCGGCGTAGGTGTGCTCGGCCGCGGGCGCCCTGCGGATGATGCCGGCGTTGTTGACCAGGATGTCCACGCGGTGCCGCGCGAGGAGCTCCTCGGCCGCCCGGGGAAGCCCGGCGAGGTCCGACAGGTCGAGGACCCATCGCCAGGCCTCCCTGCCCGCCTTGCGGACCTCGGCCTCCACCTCGTCCAGGTCGTCGCGATGGCCGTGCAGGACCACGTCGGCCCCCGCCCTCGCGAGGCCGGCCGCGACCGCGCGGCCGATGCCGGTGCGGGTGCCGGTGACCAGCGCCGTCCGGCCTTCGAGGGAGAACATCACCGCATCGCGCCGATCGCGACCTGCTCCATGTCGTCGTAGGCCTGGTTCTCGCCGCCCATCGCCCAGACGAAGGCGTAGCTGCGGGTGCCGAAGCCGCAGTGCACCGACCAGGAGGGCGAGATCACGGCCTGGCGGTCGGCCACGATCAGGTTGCGCGTCTGGTCCGGCTCGCCCATGAGGTGGACCACCCGCCCGTCCTCGGGGAGGTCGAAGTAGAGGTAGACCTCGGTGCGCCGCTCGTGGGTGTGGCACGGCATGGTGTTCCACATGCTGCCGGGTTCCAGCACGGTGACGCCGAGCACGAGCTGGCAGCTCTGGATGCCCTTGGCGTGGATGTACTTGTTGATCGTGCGGTCGTTCGACCCCTCCTGCGAGCCGAGCCGCACGGGGTCCGCGTCCTCGAGGCCCGCCTTGACCGTCGGAAGGGAGGCGTGCGCGGGGGTGGAGACCAGGTAGAACGCGCCGCCGGTGAACGACACCGCACGCGCTCCCCTGCCGACGTACAGGCACTCCTTGGCGCCCAGCTCGTACGCCGTGCCGTCGACGGTGACCGTGCCGGGGGCGCCCACGTTGACCACGCCGAGCTCCCGGCGTTCGAGGAAGTACCCGGCCCGGAGCGGGCCGGGGCACGGAAGCTCCAGCGGCGCGTCACCGGCGACCGCTCCCCCGATCACGATGCGGTCCTCGTGGGAGTACACCAGGCGGACCTCTCCGGGAACGAAGAGATCCTCCGCCAGGAAACGGCTCCTGAGCCGGTCGGTCGTCATGCCCGGCACCTGGTCCGGTGCGGTCGCGTGCCGTACCTCCACCACGCCTCCTATTCCGTTACATAGAATGCAGTATTGCTATATAGAACAACTTCAGGCATGGGGAGGTCAAGCTGAGGCGGGACGGGTCTTCAGTACGTGCGGCGGACGCCGCGGGCGGCGACCTCGATGCGGTCGCGCGCCTCCAGCAGGCAGGCCGCGATCTCCTTGTCGCGGCCGGCCGTCAGCCGGGGGACGGGCACCGAGACGCTGACGGCGTCGCGGGGCGGGTAGGCGATGTCGAGCGCGACGCCGAAGCAGCGCAGGCCCTCGGTGTTCTCCTCGCGGTCGATGGAGTAACCCCGCTTGCGGATGCGGCGCAGGTCGGCGATGAGCTGGCCCTGGTCGACGATGGTGTTCTTGGTGAGTCTCGGCAGCTCGGCGGGGAGCAGGCGCGACACCGCGGCGTCGTCGCGCGTGGCGAGGATCGCCTTGCCGAGCGAGGTGGTGCTGGCGGGGAGGCGGCGGCCGACCCTGGTGAAGGGCCGCAGGTAGTGGCGGGAGGCCCGGGTCGCGAGGTAGACGACGTCGAAGTGGTCGAGCCGGGCGAGGTGGACGGTCTCGCCGGTGACCTCGGCGAGCCAGTCGAGCGCGTCGCGCGCGATCTGGACCACCGGGTCACCGTCGATGTAGGTGGCGCCGACCAGCAGCGCGCGCATGCCGATGCGGTAGAGCGTGCCCGTGACGTCGGTCTCGATCCACCCGAGGCCCACCAGCGTGCGCAGCAGCGCGTGGAGGCTGCTCTTGGGGTAGCCGAGCTTGCCCTGCAGGTCGGAGAGGCTGTGCAGGCCAGGGTATTGGGCGAAGAAGTCGAGCAGCTCCACGGTCCGCACGGCGGACTTGACGTGCGGCACCGCGGTTCCCTGCTCGGTCATGTGCGTCCTCCCTGCGGCACGGTACCTCCATTGTCGCCGGTCATTCCTCGATGACGCGACCGCCCACCCAGGCGTACTCCGGATCGGCGTGGTCCAGCTCGGGGAACTCCGCCGCGTACACCTCGGCGTCGTCCCTCGGCTCGTACCCGAGCGCCGCCCCCTGGGCGGGGTCCCACCAGGCGCGGGTGTTGGCCGAGACCCCCCAGACCGGGGCGTACGTCAGGTCCGGCGCCGTCAGGCAGGCGTGGACGAGCCGCACCATGTCACCCGGGCTGATCCAGGTGGCCAGCGCGCGGGCGTTCGGCGGGCGCCGGTCGAAGGTGCCGATGCGCAGGGCCGCCACCCGCATGCCGTACCTGTCGGAGTAGTAGCGGCCGAGCGCCTCGCCGTAGGCCTTGGAGACGCCGTAGTGCGAGTCGGGGGCCACGGGGGTGTCCGCCGGCACGAGCTCCCCGCGCGGCGTGAAGCCCACGGAGTGGTTGCTGCTGGCGTAGACGACGCGCTCGACCCCGGCCCGCCTGGCGGCCTCGAAGACGAGGTAGGTGCCCTCGATGTTGGCCGTGAGCAGCTCCTCGAAGGTCGCGGAGGTCGAGGGGATGCCGGCCAGGTGGACGACGGCCGTGATCCCCTTCATGGCCTGCTCCAGCACCGCTGGGTCCGAAATATCACCACAAATCACTTCATGTTGGCTGCTGTCTGCGTTGTGGATGGGAGTCCTGTCCAGCAGCCTCAGCGTGTGACCGTACTCGGGGAGCCCACTGGTCAGGCACGCGCCGATGCTCCCCGCGGCACCGGTCACCAGAATGTTTTTCACCATGTCGCCACCGTATGGGCGGCGATGTGGTCCAAGTCAAGATCGTCGCCGAGTCCCGGCCGCGTGGGCAGCGCGACGTTCCCCGACTCGTCCAGCGGGTCGACGATCGAGCGGAGGTGCGGCGGGGGATCGTCGTAGTCCGAATGCGGGTGGAGCAGGCCGCGCTCGTACCACTGGCCGCACAGGGTCGCCCCGATGACCGCCAGCGCCCCCGAGCCGTTGCCGTGGATCTCGCAGCCCATGCCGAACGACTCGGCCGTGTGCACGGCCTTCAGCGCCGGGATGACTCCGCCCGAGCCGACCACGCCGACGCGAAGGATGTCGCACGCGCCCGCCGCCACCCACTCCCCCCGCGCCATGTGCTTGCCCCAGGAGGTCTCCGGGCCGAGGATCGGGGTCGCGAGCTGGTCGGCCAGCCATTTGTACGACTGGACCGACGCCTCCTCCATCGGTTCCTCGTACCAGGCGAAGTCCAGCTCGTCGAGGGCCCGGCCGAGCCTGAGCGCCTCCGTGCGGCTGTACCAGTGGTTGCTGTCGAGCATCAGCGCGACGTCGGGGCCGACCGCCTCGCGCACGACCTGGCAGGCCTTGATGTCCAGGTCGACGCCGTGCGGCATCGGGGGCATCCAGGTGTGCAGCTTGATGCCGCGGTAGCCCCGCGCGACCAGGTCCTTGGCGAAGTCCGCGTAGTCGGCGAACGACGCCAGGCCGCCCGGGATGTCGTCGCCGCACATGGTGCTGGCGTACGCGGGGATCGTGGAACGCGCGCCGCCGAGCAGCTTCCAGACCGGGAGGCCCAGCTTGCGGCCCGCGAGGTCCCACAGCGCCTGGTCCACGGCGCTGAGCAGACGGTCGGTGAGGTTGCCCTGCGCGCCGCGCTGGCGCCGCGCGATCGCGTGCCACAGGCGCTCGCGGTCGAGGCCGTCCTGCCCGGTGAGCACCGGGCGCACATGGGCTTGGATCATGCTGTCCCTGAGCGTCTCGGCCTGCCCCAGGCAGTAGCCCTTGGCGCCGTCGCTGTCGGTGATCTCCAGCAGGGCCTCGGTGACCTCCCGGGGCGGCCCGGGATGCCGGTGCCCGTGCCCGTCCACCACCGACCTCGTGACGGTCGTGAACACCGTGACGGTGACCCGCTCGATGACGGCCATGACGCTCCTCTCCTTCGGTGACTGCCTTTCCGTACGTGCCCGGCGGGGGCCGGCACCGGCGCCCACGGTCAGGTGGTGCGCGCGGGCCCCGGCCCCCGGCCGGCTAGGAGTGGGACTGCTTCCACTCGGCCTGCGCCTCGGTGAGCTTCTGGGCCATCGTGTCCAGGAACTCTTGCGGCTTCATCTGACCGAGGAGCACCTTCTGGAACAGCGGCTCGGTGTCGGCCTTGGTGACCGAGGAGAACTGCGGCAGGTAGTACGGCGGGGAGACGACCGCCGTTGCCGGGTCGCTGAGCACCTCGACCGCGTTCTTGAGGTACGGCCGCTCGCTGAGCCAGGAGTCCGCCTGGGCGTCCTTGTTCGCCGGGATCTGGCCGGTCTGCTGGTTCCAGTAGCCGTTGCTCTCCTTGGAGACCAGGAAGTCCACGAACTTCCAGGCCGCGTCCTTGTGCTCGCTGTTCTTGAACACGGCGAAGCCGTCGACCGGGTTGGCCACGATGGTGCGCTTGCCCGACGCCCCCACGGGCATCGGGAAGGCGTCGATCTTGTCCGCGCCGAACGCCTTCACGTGGTCGTTGTAGGACCCGAGGTTGTGGTGCATCATCGCGACCTTGCCGCTGGTGAACTGGGCCACCATCTTCGGGAAGTCGTTGGTGACGTCGGCCTCGGGGGTGTCCTTCTTGTACAGCGCGGCGATCTTGGTGACCAGCTCGACGTTCTTCGGGTCGTTCACCGTGCTCTTGCCCGAGGCGTCGAAGAACTCGGTGACCCCGGAGTACGCGTAGGCCTCGGCCAGGAGCTGGAAGATCGAGCCCGCGCCGCCGCGGATCGTCCAGCCGTACCGGTCGGGGGCCTTGGTCAGCTTGTCCACGGCCGTGAAGAACTCATCCCAGGTCTTCGGCGCCTCGACCCCCGCCGCGGCCAGCTTCTCCTTCTGGTACCAGACGACGTCGAGGTTGGAGGTCGCCGGCACCAGGTAGAGCTTGCCGTCCGGGGTGGTCTGCCTGATGGAGGTGAGCATGCTGTCGAGCAGCTTGCCGTTCACGGGGCTCTTGGCCAGCCAGTCGTCGGCGGGTTCGAGCGCCTGCTGGCCGGTGAGGTTGGCGAGGTAGCTGGTGGTCACGCCGCCGACGTCGGGCGTCTCGCCGCCCGCGACCGCGGTGTCGTACTTCTGCTGCACGGAGGCGATGGGGATGCCGACGTACTCGACGTGGATCGTGGGGTTCGCCTTCTCGAACCGCTTGATCAGCTCCTGGTAGACCGGCGTGCGCACGCCTCCGTTGTTGTCCCAGAAGGTGATCGTCGTCTTGTCCGGTCCCCCGCTCGCGGAGTCCGGCCCGCAGGCCGTCGCGGTCACGGACAGGGCGAGGACGGCGAGGCCGGCCGCGCGGACCTTCGTGATGGTTCTCATGGGTGGTGTCCTCCAGGCGGGGGGGCTATCCCTTCACGGCGCCGGCGCTGATGCCGGACACCAGATAGCGCTGAATCACTGCGAACACGCAGACGACGGGTACGGCCGCTACCACGCCACCCGCCGCCAGGGCCCCGAAGTCGGCGCTGTACTCGCCGATGGTGTAGCTGAGGCCGACGGGGATCGTGAAGTTGTCCTGCCTGCTGATGAACATCAGCGCGAACAGGAAGTTGTTCCAGGTGTGGATGAAGGCGAACGAGCCCACGGCGATGAGCCCGGGCCGGAGCTGCGGGAGCACGACCGCGAAGAACGCCCGCGTCCGCGTGCAGCCGTCGACCAGCGCCGCCTCCTCCACCTGGAAGGGCACCGCGGTGACGAACCCGCTCATCAGGATGATCGACAGCGGCAGGTTGAACACCGTGTCGGCGACCACCAGGCTCCACAGGGAGTTGATGAGCCCAAGCCCCCTGAAGATGGTGAATAGGGGGATCAGCATCATGGCGCCGGGGATGAACTGCGTGCACAGCAGGGCGATCATGAAGAACGTGCGGCCGCGGAAGCGGAACCGCGCCAGCGCGTACCCGCCCATGAGGGCGACCACCGTCGTGAAGAACAGCGACAGCACGCCGACGATCACGCTGTTCTTGAAGAAGACGGCGTAGCCGATGTCATTCCAGACGGTGTCGAAGTGCTCGAAGGTGATCGGCCACGGCACCGGCGCGGTGGACCCCGTGGGCCGCAGCGCGAAGACGATCATCCAGTAGAACGGGATCAGCGTGAAGACCAGGTAGAGCACCAGCGGGACGTACAGGCGGAGCACCCTGCCCCGGTCCTTGCGGCGCGAGCCGGGGGCGGCGCCGGCGCGCGCGTGGGCGGGGCGCCGCGCGATGACCTCGGTTGCCATGGAACCCTCCCTCATCCCTTGTGGTCCGCGCCGAACCGGCTCAGCCGGAGGTAGAGGAGCGAGCAGAACAGCAGGATCACGAACCCGGCGGTCGTGAGCGCGGAGCCGTACCCGAAGTCCTTGGAGTCGATCGCGCGCTGGGCCACGTACAGGGGCAGCGTGGTCGTGACCTGCGCCGGGCCGCCGCCCGTCAGCGTGTAGATCAGGTCGACGTTGTTGAACTCCCAGACAGAGCGCAGCAGCGTCGCGAGCACGATGGCGTCCCGCAGGTGCGGGAGCGTGACGTGGAAGAAGCGGCGCGTACGGCCGGCCCCGTCGACCGCCGCCGCCTCGTACAGCTCTCCGGGGATGCCCTGCAGGCCGGCGAGCAGCAGGATCGCGAAGAACGGCACGCCCCGCCACAGCTCGGTGATGACCACCGCGCCGAAGACGGTGTCCGGATTGCCGAGCACGGCCGCCTCGGGGGCGCCGAGGTAGCGCACGATGCCGGTGGTGGGGTTGTAGAGCAGGATCCAGATGCCCGTGGTGAGCACTCCGGAGACCGCCCACGGCGAGAAGACCATCGAGCGTGCGAGGCCCCGGCCGATGAAACTTTCATTCACCATCAGCGCCAGGGCGAGGCCGAGGAGGAGTTGGAGAACGATCTCCACGACCACCCATTTGGCGGTGAAGCCCAGACTGGACCAGAACAGCGGGTCCTGGAACAGCATCTCCCTGAAGTTGTCCAGGCCGGCGAAGCCGTTGGCCCATGGTTTCGTCAGGTTGTAGTGCTGCAAGCTGTAGTACAGGACGCTGCCGATGGGGTAGACGAGGAACACCGCGATCAGCAGCACCGTCGGCGAGATCAGCAGGTACGGGGCCCAGCGCAGGGCCCGTGGGCGCCCCCTCGCCTGGGGTGTCCTGGCCAGAGCCACCTCGACCTCCGTTCCATCGGCGACGTGACACATTCTTGAATGACGTTCACATTCGTGTACGCGCCGTCAACGTAGGAACGCCATACGCGAACTGTCAACCCTTCGCCAGGTAACCAAAGCATTTCGACGGGGCGGCCCGCGCGTTTCCGCCGCTCCCTTGACTGGCGGGGTCTCCCGGTCATACGTTCCTGATGTTCATATACGTGAATACAGTTCTTGAATGTGTACGCGAGAGAGGACCGCATGACTGCGCTGGTGGATCGGCTCGACGGGCTGCTGTTCTTCCCCGTCACACCGTGCGACGACCGGGAGCGGCTGAACCTCGACGCCTTCCGCCGCCACGTGCGCGACGGCGTCGCCGCGGGGTGCGGCGCGGTGTTCGCCTGCTGCGGCACGGGCGAGTTCCCCTCGCTGGACCTGGACGACTACGCGGCCTGCGTCGCCGCCGCCGTCGAGGAGAGCGCCGGGCGCGTGCCCGTCGTGGCCGGCACGGGGTACGGGACGGCGCTGGCGTCACGGTTCTCCGCCGCCGCCGAGGCCGCGGGGGCCGACGGGCTGCTCGCCCTGCCGCCCTACCTTGTCCAGCCCGACCAGGAGGGGCTGCGCCGCCACTACGAGACGCTGGCCGACGCCACCGGGCTGCCCGTCATCCTCTACCAGCGCGACAACGCCGTCTTCGAGCCGGACACCGTGGCCGCCCTCGCCCGCCATCCCCGCATCGTGGGCTTCAAGGACGGGTACGGCGACCTCGACCTGCTCCAGCGCACCATCAGCGCCGTCCGCTCGGCCTCCGGCGAGCTGCTCTACTTCAACGGGCTGCCGACGGCGGAGATGTCGGCGCTCGCCTACCGAGGGCTCGGCATCACCCGCTACTCCTCGGCGGTCTTCTGCTTCGTGCCCACCGTCGCGATGGCCTTCCACCGGGCCCTGCTCGGCGGCGACGACGCGACGGTGAACGTGCTGATCGACGAGTTCTACCGGCCGCTGGTCGAGCTGCGCCGCCAGGGCTCCGGGTTCGCCGTTTCGCTCGTCAAGGCGGGCGTGCGGCTGCGCGGCCTGGACGTGGGCCCCGCGCGCGTCCCGCTCACCGAGCCCGCCCCCGAACAGATCAAGCGGCTCGCGGAGCTGATCGAGCGCGCCCTTGAGGTGATCGAGGAACGCTGACCCACGCACCTGGGCGCCGCGCCTCGGGGAGGCGCCCACCGGGACCCTGCGGTGACGCGCCGCACGGGCCCCTACCGCCTGGAGGCCCTCCCTCGGCCAGAGCGGGAGCCTCCCTGACCCAGGAGGTACCCCATGAGAACACTTCTGAGAACGACGGCCGTGCTCGCCTCAGGCCTGTGCGCGGCGGCGCTCGCGACCGTCCCCGTCCCGGCCTCGGCCTCGACCGGGGGCGCGGTGCCGCTGGGGCGGCGCACGCTGCCCGCCAACGACGGATGGGCCGCCGCGACCACCGGCACGACCGGCGGCTCCGCGGCCGACGACGCCCACGTCCACACAGTGACGAACCGCAAGGAGCTGGTCGCCGCCCTCGCCGGAGGGGACGCGACACCGAAGATCATCTACGTGAAGGGCGTCATCGACGGCAACACCGACGACACCGGCGCCAAGCTCGGCTGCGACGACTACGCGGTGGACGGCTACACCCTCCCGGCCTACCTCGCGGCGTACGACCCGGCGGTGTGGGGCCGTGACACCGAGCCCTCCGGGCCGCTGGAGGACGCACGCGCCGCCTCGTCCGCCAGGCAGACCGCCCGCATCAGGCCGAAGGTCGGCTCCAACACCACCATCGCCGGGCTGGGCCACGCCGTGATCAAGGGCCTCAACCTGCACGTCGACAAGGCCGACAACGTCATCATCAGGAACATCGCGTTCCAGGACGCCTACGACTGCTTCCCCCAGTGGGATCCCACCGACGGCGACGAGGGCAACTGGAACTCGCTCTACGACAACATCTCGGTCACCGGATCCACGCACGTCTGGGCCGACCACAACAGCTTCGACGACGGCGCCAACCCCGACTCCGCGCAGCCGCTGTACTTCGGGCGGCCGTACCAGGTGCACGACGGCGAGCTGGACATCACCAATGGGTCGAACCTGGCCACGGTGTCGTGGAACCGCTTCGCCGGCCACGACAAGACCATGCTGATCGGCTCCACCAACAACCCGGCCACCGACTCGGGCAAGCTCAACGTGACCGTGCACCACAACGTGTTCGACACGATCCTCCAGCGGGCGCCCCGCGTGAGGTTCGGCCAGGTGCACGTGTACGACAACTTCTACAACGTCCCCGCGGGCGCCGGGTACGTCTACAGCTTCGGGGTCGGCGTGCAGTCGAAGATCTACGCCGAGGAGAACTACTTCCGCCTCGGCCAGGGCGTCGGCGCGGACCAGATCATCTACAACTGGGGCGGCACCGCGATCCACGCCACCGGCACGCTCGTGACCAGCGGGGCCACCACACGCAGGGTCGACATCCTTTCGGCCCACAACGCCACCCACGACCCCGACCTCACCGGCGACGTCGGCTGGACCCCCACCTTGCACACCAAGGTCGACCCGGCGGTGCTGGTGCCCCTCACGGTGCCGCTCCTGGCGGGCGCGGGACGCCTGCGCTGACACCCTTCCCGTGGACCGTCACGCCGCGAACGGCCTGACGGTCCACGGGAGTCGTACCTGGGGTTCAGCCGACCTCGGCCAGCCAGCGCTCGTGCGCCCCCGAGAACGGGGGCGCGTGATCCCGGACGGCGGTCATCAGCCAGGCGGCGGACCGCTCCGCCTGGGCGATCACCTCCGCGGGATAGGAGTAGCGGACCTGGTGCTCGGCGAACTCGTCCTCGTCGTCGAGCAGGACACGCCCGTCGCGCATCCGGATCACGTCGAGATCGAGGTCGACCATGGTCACCTTCCCGTCCCGCCACTGGGGGACGGTCGTGATGTCGCAGTAGACCGACGCCTTGCTCGGCATGCCGTTGAAGGTGGCGGTCCACCAGACCTCACGCGGGAACAGCATGACGAAGGGCTGCTGCCAGACGACCGGCGGCTCGCTCCCCCTGCTGCCGCTGGTGCCGGCCGGGCAGCCGGTCCATACGCCGTGCTCGTCCTCCCCCAGCAGCCGTGCCCCGTGGTGCCAGTGGAGTGATCCGTCGAACTTGGTGTAGACGATGTCGACCGCTGTGCCGGTGATGTCCGCCCCGCGGGCCTGGACGCTCACCGGCGATCAGCTCGTTTCGCGCGCATGCGGCTCCTCGTGCGTGGCTGAAGTGCTCCAGCACGGAAACCTACGCCCGGTCAGACCTCCACGACCACCGGAATAATCATGGGCCGGCGGCGGTAGGTGTCGCTGACCCAGCGCCCGACGATGCGGCGCGTCAGCCGGCGCATCTGCTGGAGGTCGGCCACCCCGTCGGCCCCGGCCTCCTGGAGCGCCTTCTCGATCAGCGGGATGACCGCGTCGAACGCCTCGATCTCGATGCCGGACCCGCGCGCGTAGACCTCCGGGCCGCCGCTCACCTTGCCGGTCGTCGAGTCGACCACGACGACGACGGAGATGAACCCCTCGTCCCCGAGGATGCGCCGGTCCTTCAGCGCGACGTCGGTGACGGCGCCCACCGAGGAGCCGTCGACGTAGACGTAGCCGCACTGCACCGCGCCCACGATGCGCGCCCGGCCGTCGACCAGGTCGACCACCACGCCGTCCTCGGCGATGACGATGTGGTCGTCGGGCACGCCGGTCATCGCCGCGAGCTTGGCGTGGGCGCGCATGTGACGCCACTCGCCGTGCACCGGCATGAAGTTGGACGGCTTCGTGAGGTTCAGGACGTACAGAAGCTCGCCCGCGGCCGCGTGGCCGGAGACGTGCACCAGCGCGTTGCCCTTGTGGATCACCCGGGCGCCCCAGCGGGTGAGCCCGTTGATGACCTTGTTGACGGCCGTCTCGTTGCCGGGCACCAGCGAGGACGCCAGCAGGACGGTGTCCCCCTCGGCGACGCGGATCGGGTGGTCGCGGTTGGCCATGCGCGACAGCGCCGCCATGGGCTCGCCCTGTGACCCCGTGCAGATCAGCACGACGTCCTCCGGCGGCCACTCCTCGATCTCGCGGGAGTCGACGAGGATCCCCGGCGGCACCCTGAGGTAGCCGAGGTCCCTGGCGACGCCCATGTTGCGGACCATCGAGCGCCCGATGAGCGCGACCTTGCGGCCGTTCTCCTCGGCGGCGTCGAAGATCTGCTGCACGCGGTGCACGTGCGAGGCGAAGCACGCGACGATGATGCGCTTGGTCGCGCTGCGGAAGACCTCGTCGATCACCGGGCTGATGGTGCGCTCGCTCGGCACGAAGCCGGGCACCTCGGAGTTGGTCGAGTCGGACATCAGCAGGTCGACGCCCTCGGACCCGAGCCTGGCGAAGCCGCCGAGGTCGGTGAGGCGGCCGTCGAGCGGCAGCTGGTCCATCTTGAAGTCGCCGGTGTGCAGCACGATGCCGGCCGCGGTCCTGATCGCGACGGCCAGGGCGTCCGGAATGGAGTGGTTGACCGCGAAGAACTCGCACTCGAACGGCCCGAACCGCTGCCTCTGCCCCTCGGCCACCTCCACCTTGACCGGCTGGATGCGGTGCTCGGTGAGCTTGCTCTCGATCAGCCCGAGCGTCAGCCGCGACCCCACCAGGGGGATATTGGCCCGCTCACGCAGGAGGTACGGCACGGCGCCGATGTGGTCCTCGTGGGCGTGCGTCAGCACTACCGCCTCGATGTCGTCGAGACGGTCCCTGATGTAGTCGAAGTCGGGCAGGATCAGGTCCACGCCCGGCTGGTCGGGCTCCGGGAACAGCACTCCGCAGTCGACGACCAGCAGGCGGCCGTCGAACTCGAAGACCGCCATGTTGCGGCCGATCTCACCGAGCCCGCCCAGTGCGACGATGCGCAGGCCGTGCTCCGGCAGGGCCGGAGGAGGTCCGAGCTCGGGATGCGGATGACTCATGCTCTACCCCCGTGAATGCCGGCCCGCCGCTCGCGCACGGCTCCCTCGCCGAGCCGTGCGGCACGTCGCGGGCCGAGATCGCTGTGTCTCTCTCTCAAACTCTCTGTTCCTCCCCGCCGCGTTCAGCCCGCGGCGACTCATTCGGATCGTTCTCCGCCGTTCACGTCACACGGACGGCGGGCAAGCCAGACAATTCTCGCGCGCCGTACGCACGGCGCGCGGCACGTCAGTCGGACAACTTCACGCCGCCCGCGACGAGGTCCTCTCTCAGGACCGCTATCTGCTCGCGGGTGGCGTCCACCAGGGGCAGGCGCATGGGGCCCACCGGCCTGCCGAGCAGGCCGAGTGCCGCCTTCGACATGATCGCACCCTGGGTGCGGGTCATGATGCCGGTGACCACGGGGAGCAGGCGCCGGTTGACCGCTCGCGCCTCCTCGACATGGCCCGAGGTATACATATGGATCATGGAGGCGAGCTCGGCCCCGACCACGTGGCCCGCCACGCTCACGAAACCGGCGGCGCCGACCGACAGCCAGGGCAGGTTGACGGTGTCGTCCCCGGAGTAGAAGACGAGGTCGGTCGCGGCCATCACCTGGGCGCCCGCGAAGAGATCGCCCTTGGCGTCCTTCACGGCCACGATGCGCGGGTGGGCGGCGAGGCGCACCAGCGTCTCGGTCTCGATGGCCATGCCGGTGCGCCCCGGGATGTCGTACAGCATCACAGGCAGGCCGGTGGCGTCCGCGACGGCCGTGAAGTGCCGGTAGAGACCTTCCTGCGGAGGCTTGTTGTAATAAGGCGTCACCAGCAGCAGCCCGTGTGCCCCCGCGCGCTCGGCGGCCTTCGCCAGCTCGGCCGAGTGGCGGGTGTCGTTGGTGCCCGCCCCGGCCACGACGGTGGCCCTGTCGCCAACGGCCTCGACCACGGCGCGGAGGATCATGTCCTTCTCGGCGTCGGTGGTGGTGGCGGACTCTCCTGTCGTGCCGCTCACGACCAGGCCGTCGTTCTGTTGCTCGTCCACGAGGTAGGTGGCCAGGCGCTGGACGCCCTCGAGGTCGAGGGCACCGTCGGCCGTGAACGGCGTGACCATCGCGGTCAGCATGCGACCGAAGGGCGCGTCGGAGGTTCCTGTTGGCGATGCCATAGACCGAACGGTACCTGGATCCGGGGGGACGGTGGACCCCGCCACCCCGGTTCGCGGCGCGAGGGGACGCAATTAGGGCATGTACCGCTTGCGCCGAAGATGGTCGGATATGGATAGAGGCCGCCGATATGTGCTCGGGGGTACACACATCGACGACCTCTACCCATGCAATCGGAGCCGCTTACGGGGGCGTTACACGGTTCTGGGGAGAATTTTCCGATCGTTCCCGGGCACCCGGCTGCGGGGTTCCCCCGGGGCGGCCTCACGGGCGGGGCGCCGGCCCTCCGCCGGAGCTTCCCCGCAGGTGGAAAGCCCATACGCCATAGGCTTCCCGGACCGTTCCCCCTCCCTCGACACGGTAAGTAGTCACAGAATCGCGTTTGGTAAAGTTGGAACTCCAAGTGTTCATCATTACTCCCCGCTGTCCTTTGATTACGGCAAGATAGGAAAACGATCTCGAACGCCCTGAGGGATGGACGGATGACTGGTAACGACCCGGTGTACCTCCGTGTGGTCGAAGAGTTGCGGGCGCAGATAGTCGACGGCACGCTGCCGCCGGGCGCGCCCATTCCGTCTCGAGCGCAGCTCACCCAGCGCTTCAGAGTCGGCGAGACCGCCGCCAGGCACGCGCTGCGCGTCCTGGCCGCGGAAGGCCTGATCATCGGCAGGGTCGGCTCGGGGCACTATGTCCGCGAGAAGTCCGTGCTCTATCCCCTGCAGCGATGCCGCTACATCGACCACGACGCCCCGTTCGCCGCCGACATGCAGGCGGGCGGCCACCGCGCCACCTGGGACTGGCGCAGCGAGGCGATCAAGGCCGGGCGCGAGACCGCCCGGCGGCTGCGCGTCGAGGAGGGCGACCCCGTCATGCGCACGCGTTACGTCTTCCGCACCGAGGGCAAGCCGATGCAGCTCGCCACCTCCTACGAGCCGGCCGACCTCGGCAGGGCGCAGTCCTTCCCCGAGGAGGGCACCAACGGCCGCAAGAGCCTCGTGGCCCGCATGTCCGCCGCGGGCATCAAGATCACCGACATTCGCGAGAGCGTGCACACCCGGGTGCCGCAGCCGACCGAGAGCGATCTGCTCGACCTGCCCACCGGAGTGCACGTCCTCCACGTCGAGCGCACCCACTGGTCGGGCGACCGGCCGGTGGAGACCAGCGACATCGTGGTCCCCGGCGACCGCTTCCGCCTCGTCTACTCCGTCCCCATCGGCGCCTGACCCACCCGGCCCCGATCGGCGCCTGACCCACCCTGTCCCGGCCGGCGCCTGACCCACCCTGTCCCGGCCGGCGCCTGACCCACCCCGTCCCGGCCGGCGTCCATCCGCACGGGTCGGCATCGCGTCAGGCGTGCACGCCCGCGTACGCCGCCGTCAGGAGCGGGCGCGCTGGGTGACGGCCACGCAGACCAGCACGGCGAGCGCTCCGGCCACCGTGGCGACCTCCAGCCTCTCCGCCAGGAGCAGCCAGGCCCACAGCAACGAGACAAGCGGCTGGAGCAGTTGCGTCTGCCCGGCGCGGGCGATGCCCCCCATGGCGAGCCCGGCGTACCACGGGATGAAGCCCAGGAAGGCCGACACCAGCGCGACGTAGGCGAACCCCGCCACCGCCTCGCCGGTCGGCCGCAGCGGCGTCGTCATGGCGAGGAACACCGTCACCGGCACGGCGACGGGCGCGGCGACCACCAGCGCATGCGAGATGACCCGCCACCCCGGCGTGTGCCGCGCGAGCCGCCCGCCCTCGGTGTACCCCACCGCGGCGCAGACCAGGGCCGCCACCAGCAGCAGGTCCGCCACGGCGAGGCGCCCGCCGCCCCTGCTGAGCGTGAAGATTGTGACGGAGACCGCGCCGCCCGCGCCGGCCACCCAGAACAGCGGCCGAGCCCGCTCGCCCGCTCGCAGTACGGCGCAGACCGCGGTGGCGGCCGGCAGCAGCCCGATGACGACGGCCGCGTGCGACACGCTCGCCCCCGAATCCAGGGCGAGCCCGCTGAGCAGCGCGAACCCGAAGACCACGGTGACCGCGATGACCGCGTACGACTTCAGCTGGGAGCGCGGCGGCAGCAACGGGGCGCCGGCCATCACCAGGCACAGACCCGCGACGAGCGCGGCCACCGCCGCCCTGCCGATCGCGACGAGGTACGGATCGAAGCCGCGCATCGCGAAGGCGGTGGCCGGGAAGGTGCCGGAGAAGAACAGGACCCCGAGCCCCGCCAGCAGCGTCCCCCGCCAGGGAGTGCCGGCCCGCGGCCCGCCTCGGACGCTCGCGCCGCCGCCACCCCGAACCCTCGCGCCCCCGGTGCCCGCCCTTGTGCCGCCGGTGCCGCCGGTGCCGCCGGTGCCGCCGGTGCCGCCGGTGCCGCCGGTGCCGCCGGTGTCGCCGCCAGGAGCCCCGTTCCCGTTGCCGGCCGGGGCGGTGACCGCTACTGCCGAGGGGACGATAGCGCTACTCTTCCTTCTCATGAACGACGATAGCAGTATCGTCCGCATCACCGGGCTGCTGCGGGAGGAGGCCGAGAGGCTCAGACCCGGCGCCCGCCTGCCGTCCAGCCGCGAGCTGACGCGGCGCCACGGGGTGAGCCCGGTGACGGTGTCGCGGGCCATCGCCGCGCTCGCCGCCGAGGGCAGGGTGGTCACCCGGCCGGGCAGCGGCGCCTTCGTCGCCGCCCTGCCCGCCGCGGGCGCCGGCGACGCCCCCGACCTGTCATGGCAGACGGTGTCGCTCGGAGACCGCTGGGTCGACGACTCGGCCGTGAGCGGGCTGCTCACCCCGCCGCCCGAGGGGGTCATCCCGCTCACCGGCGGCTACCTCAACCCCGGGCTGCGGCCGTCCAAGGCCCTGGCGAGCGCCGCCGCGCGGGCCGTGCGCCGTCCGGACGCCTGGGCGCTTCCGCCGCTGAACGGGCTGGCCGAGCTGCGGCGCTGGTTCGCCAACGAGGTGGGCGGCGGCGTCACCCAGGCGGACGTCCTGATCGTCAGCGGCGGCCAGTCGGCGCTGACCCACGCCTTCCGGGCCCTGGCCGCCCCGGGCGAGCCGATGCTGGTCGAGACCCCGACCTATCCGGGAGCGCTCTCCTCGGCCCGCGCCGCGGGGCTGCGCACGGTGGCCGTGCCCGTCGACCGCGACGGGGTGCGGCCCGAGCTGCTGGCCGAGGCGTTCGCCGTCACGGGCGCGCGGGTCTTCTTCTGCCAGCCGACCCTGCACAACCCCACAGGAGCCGTGCTCTCGGCTTCACGCCGCGAGCAGGTACTCGCCATCGCCCGCGCGGCGGGCGCCTTCGTGATCGAGGACGACTACGCGCGCTACCTCACCACAGGCGCCGTGCCGCCGTCCCTGGTCACGCTGGACACCCACGGCACGGTGATCCACATCAACTCGCTCAGCAAGGTCACGGCACCGAGCATGCGGGTGGCCGCCGTGATCGCTCGCGGCCCGGCGGCGCGGCGCCTCCGGGCCGGGCAGGTCGTGGAGTCGTTCTTCGTCGCCCGCCCGCTGCAGGAGACCGCGCTGGAGTTCCTCGGCTCCCCCGCCTGGCGGCGCCACCGCGCGTCGGTGACGGCGGAGCTCACCGTGCGGCGCGAGGCGCTGGCGGCGGCGCTGGCTCGCCACCTCCCGTCCGCGCGGGTCGGGCTCGTGCCCGAGGGAGGCCTGCACCTGTGGGTGCGGCTGCCCGGCGAGGTGGACGAGACCGCCCTGGTCGAGAGCGCCCAGCGTGCGGGGGTCCTGGTGAGCCCGGGCACGATCTACCACTCCGCCGAGTCCCCCGCGCCCCACATCCGGGTGACGCACATCGCGGCGGCCCACGTCGCCGAGCTGGCGGAGGGCGTGCGCCGCCTCGGCTCGGCCCTTGACACTCAGCTCGCGGCGAGAGGCCGCTGACCCGCACTAACACGCGAAACCGGTGGTCGTTGATTCTGGAGCAACCCTCAACTGTCTTACAGTGGTGACATGGACGGGCCGGCGGAGCTGCTCCGCGACTTCGTGAACACCTACGACGTCGAGGGCGACACCGACGAGCTGGCCTCCCCCGCCGAGCTCGCCGTCTGGCTGCGGGAGCGCGGGCTGATCTCCGAGACCGACCGCGCCGTGGACGACGACTGGGCACTCGCCATCGGCCTCCGCGAGGGGCTCAGGTCGGCGCTGCGCCACAACCACTCCCGGGACGATGACCGCCAGGCCATGACCGCCGGGCTGGACGCCGCGCTGACGGCGCTGCCGATGCGGATCACGCTCGCCGGCGGGGCGCCCGCGTCCGAGCCCCTGAGCACCGGGGCCACCAGAGGCCTCGGGCTCCTCGCCGCGGCCGTCCTCGACGCGCACGCCCGGGGCGACTGGCCCCGGCTCAAGGTCTGCGCGGAGGACGGTTGCCAGTGGGCGTTCATCGACTCGTCCAAGAACCGTTCACGCTCGTGGTGTTCGATGCGTATCTGCGGCAACCGCACGAAGACGCGCGCCTACCGCGCCAGGCGCCAGCAGGACACGCCACGCCCGTCCTGAGGAACGTCATGGGGTTCCAGCTCGCCGGCGCGAGGGCTCTGTGTCCTCGGGGGCGACGAACCCCGATACGGTGTGGGACAGACGAAAGGGGGCCGGCCGACATGGCAGACGTGGGGGTGCGCGCCGCGCGGCGCGAGGACGTCCCAGCGGTGACGGCCACCCAGATCCGGGCCTGGAAGAGCGGATACCGCCATCTGCTGCCCGAGGGGCCTCTGGAGCAGATGACCGGCCCGTCGGCCGAGGAGCTGTGGAACCGCCAGTGGGAGGAGGCCGTCACGGCCCCGCCCTCGCCGCGGCACCGCCTCCTGGTCGCCGTCGAGACCGAGGACGCCCTGAGCTCCCTGGCGAGCGGGCACGGCGAGCCGGGCGGCCAGCGGGTGGTCGGCATGGCCTCGCACGCCCCCGCCGAGGACCCCGACCTCGACCCCTCGACCACGGCCGAGCTGCTCACCATGCTCGTCGACCCCGACCACGTACGGCGGGGCCACGGCAGCCGCCTGCTCAACGCCACCGTCGACCACCTCCGCGAGGACGGCTTCGCCACCGTGGTCACCTGGGTCTTCGCCGACGACGAGGCGATGGTGGGGTTCCTGACCTCCGCCGGGTGGGGGCCCGACGAGGCCGAGCGCGTCCTCGACATGGGCCGCCCGATCCGCATGATCCGCCTCACCACCGACATCAGCTGACCTGGGCGGTGCCCGGCCGCCCCCTCGGCGTGGGCGCGCCCCGGGCTGCGGCCACGGGCGGGCCATGAAATACCCTGCATACGCGAATCCCCGGGAGAGCGTGGAGCGAGCGCTCCACGGCCGGGCCGGGGACCGAATCTTCCGAAGAGGGGCGACGTTGGCGACACCCGCTCAGTGGCTCGCGGGGGCACGGCCCCGCACCCTTCCCGCGGCGGTGGTCCCCGTCGCCGTGGGCACGGGCGTGGCGATCTCGTACGGCGGAGCGGTCTGGTGGCGAGCGCTGCTGGCCCTGTTCGTGGCGCTGATCCTCCAGGTGGGCGTCAACTACGCCAACGACTACAGCGACGGCGTGCGCGGCACCGACGAGGACCGCGTGGGCCCGCTCAGGCTCGTCGGCTCCCGGGTGGCCGCTCCCCGGTCGGTGCTGACGGCCGCGCTCGGGTGCTTCCTGCTGGCGGCGGTCGCGGGGCTGGTGCTCGTCGTGGTGACCGGGGCCTGGTGGCTGCTGCTCGTGGGCGCGCTGGCGATCGCCGCCGCATGGTTCTACACCGGAGGCTCCCGCCCGTACGGCTACCGCGCGCTCGGCGAGATCTCGGTGTTCGTGTTCTTCGGCCTGGTGGCCGTGGCCGGCACGACGTACGTGCAGCTTGAGAGCCTCCCGTGGCCCGCCGTGGCCGCCGCCGTGCCGGTCGGGCTGCTGGCCTGCGCGCTGCTCGTGGTGAACAACCTGCGCGACATCGCGACCGACGGCCCGGCGGGCAAGCGCACGCTCGCGGTGTTGCTCGGCGACACCCGCACCCGCGTGCTCTACAGCACCTGCCTGCTGCTGCCGTTCGCCATCGCGCTGGCCCTGGCGTTCGTACGCCCGTTCACGCTGCTGACCGTGCTCGCGCTGCCCCTCGCGCTCGGACCGGTGAGGGCCGTGCAGGGCGGGGGCGTCGGGCGCGCCCTGATCACGACGCTCCAGCAGACCGGGCGCCTGCAGCTCGCCTTCGGCCTGCTGTTCACGATCGGGCTGGCCCTCTGAAAGCGTCTGCCCGCCTCGTGAGGGCGCAGGCGCACTGAGACCTCCCGGGCCCCGGAAAGCCCCTCCAGGGCCCGCCCGGCCTTACCTGGCAGGGCTTCAGAGGTCGAGAAGGTTCTCCAGGCCCACGGTGAGGCCGGGAAGCTCGCGGACGCGGCGCACGCCGAGGAGCACGCCAGGGGTGAACGACGAGCGGTTCATCGTGTCGTGGCGGATCGTGAGGATCTCGCCGTCGCCGCCCAGCAGCACCTCCTGGTGGGCGATCAGGCCCGCCAGGCGCACCCCGTGGACCCGCACGCCGTCGACGTCGGCCCCGCGGGCACCGTCGAGCTCGGAGGACGTGGCGTCCGGCATGGCGCCGAGGCCCGCCTTGCGCCGCGCCTCGGCCACCAGCTCGGCCGTGCGCCGGGCCGTGCCCGAGGGGGCGTCGGCCTTGTTCGGGTGGTGCAGCTCGATGATCTCGACGGACTCGAAGTAGCGCGCGGCCTGCTGGGCGAAGTGCATCATCAGCACGGCCGCGATGCCGAAGTTGGGGGCGATCAGGGCGTTGACGCCCGGGTGAGCGGCGAGCCAGCCGCGCACGGTCGCGAGGCGGCCGGCGTCGAACCCGGTCGTGCCCACCACCGGGTGGATGCCGTGCTCGACGCACCACTTCAGGTTGTCCATGACCACGTCGGGGTGGGTGAAGTCGACCACCACCTCGGCGGGGGTCAGCGACTCGATGGGATCGCCGGCGTCGACGGCCGCCACCAGCTCCATGTCGTCCGCCGCGTGGACGGCCTTGCAGACTTCGACACCGACGCGCCCGCGGGCGCCCAGAACTCCAACCCTGATCACGACGTCCAAGCGTAGCGCGAACGAAAGGCCCGGACCCCTCGCGGGGCCCGGGCCTGGTCACGTCGCGGCCGTCAGCCGACGTAGGCGCTGAAGTCCTTGTCGCCGTACGGGCCGATGACGGCCAGCGTCATCGGCTGGGAGAGGATCTCCCTGGCCACGGAGTCGACCTCCTCCGGGGTGACGGCGTCGATGCGCGCCAGCACCTCGTCGACCGGCATCAGCGTGTCGTACACCAGCTCGCTCTTGCCGATGCGCGACATGCGGGAGCCGGTGTCCTCCAGGCCGAGCACGAGCCCGCCGCGCATCTGGCCCTTGCCGCGCCCGATCTCTTCCTCGGTGATGCTCTCCGCGACGACCCGGCTGATCTCCTCGCGGCAGATCTTCAGCACCTCGTCGACCTTGGCGGGAAGGCACCCCACGTAGATCCCGAACTGGCCGGTGTCCGCGTACTGCGCCGTGAAGCTGTACGCGGAGTAGGCCAGGCCGCGCTTCTCGCGGATCTCCTGGAAGAGCCGGGACGACATGCCCCCGCCCAGGGCGGCGTTGAGCACGCCCAGGGTGAAGCGCCGGTCGTCCGTACGCGAGAACGCGGTGGTGCCGAGGACGAGATTGGCCTGCTCGGTCGGCCGGTCGACCACGCGCACGCCGGAGCGCGGCGAGGCGCCCTCGCCGGACAGGCGCGGCGGGACGGGGGCGGCCGAACCGCCGAGCGCGCCCGCGCGCTGGTAGGCCGAGGCCACCAGTTCGACGACCCGCTCGTGGGTGACGTTGCCGCACACCGAGACCACGGTGTGCGGGGGCCGGTAGTAGCTCTTGTAGTACTCGGCGATGCGCTCGCGCGACAGCTCGTTGATCGACTCGACCGACCCGAGGATGGGCCGCCCGATGGGAGTGTCGCCGTACAGCTCCGCGGAGAACTGCTCGTGCACGACGTCCGACGGGTCGTCGTCGTGCATGGCGATCTCCTCCAGGATCACGCCGCGCTCGGACTCGACGTCCTCGGCGGTGATCAGGGAGGAGGTCACGACGTCGGCCAGCACGTCGATGGCCAGCGGCAGGTCCTCGTCGAGCACCCGCGCGTAGTAGCAGGTGTACTCCTTGGCGGTGAACGCGTTGATCTCGCCGCCGATGCCCTCGATCGCCGCGGAGATCTCCAGGGCGTCGCGGGTGGGAGTGCCCTTGAACAGCAGGTGCTCAAGGAAGTGGGTGGCCCCCGTGTGCTCGGAGGCCTCGTCACGTGATCCGATGCCGACCCACATGCCGACCGCGACGGAACGCACGGTCGGCATGGTCTCGGTCACCACCCGGAGACCACCGGGAAGGACGGTGCGCTGCACTACCCCGGCACCGTCCCTGCCGGGGTGCAGAGTGGTGGTCGTCACGAGTTGCGGTCGTCCCGTCCACCGCGGGTGCGCGACCGGCGCGGCCGCTCGCCGCCGCGGTCGCTCCGCTCGCCGCGGTCGTCGCGCGGCTCGGAGTCGGCCTGGCTCGCGCCCTCGGCTTCGGAACCGCCCTCGGCCTTGGCCGCGGCCTCCTTCTCGATGACCTCGACGGGGACCAGGGAGAGCTTGCCGCGCGAGTCGATCTCGGCGATCTCCACCTGGATCTTGTCGCCGACGTTCATGACGTCCTCGACGTTCTCGATGCGCTTGCCGCCGTGCAGCTTGCGGATCTGGGAGACGTGCAGCAGGCCGTCCTTGCCGGGGAGCAGGCTGACGAACGCGCCGAAGGCCGCGATCTTGACGACCGTGCCCAGGTAGCGCTCGCCGATCTCCGGCATGTGCGGGTTCGCGATCGAGTTGATCGTCGTGCGCGCGGCCTCGGCCGACGGGCCGTCGGTCGCGCCGATGTAGATCGTGCCGTCGTCCTCGATCGTGATCTCGGCGCCGGTGTCGTCCTGGATCTGGTTGATCATCTTGCCCTTCGGGCCGATGACCTCGCCGATCTTGTCGACCGGGACCTTGATCGTGATGATGCGCGGCGCGGTCGGGTTCATCTCCGCCGGGGAGTCGATCGCCTCCTGCATCACGTCGAGGATCGCGAGCCGGGCGGCCTTGGCCTGCTTGAGCGCGCCCGCCAGGACCGACGCCGGGATGCCGTCGAGCTTGGTGTCGAGCTGCAGCGCCGTGATGACGTCACGCGTGCCGGCGACCTTGAAGTCCATGTCGCCCATGGCGTCCTCGGCACCGAGGATGTCGGTCAGCGTGACGAACTGGCCGCCCTCGCCGATGAGGCCCATCGCGATGCCCGCGACCATCTCCTTGAGCGGGACACCCGCGTCCAGGAGCGCCATGGTCGAGGCGCAGACCGAGCCCATGCTGGTCGAGCCGTTGGAGCCGAGCGCCTCCGACACCTGGCGGATGGCGTACGGGAACTCCTCGCGGCTCGGGAGCACCGGCACGAGCGCCCGCTCGGCGAGCGCGCCGTGGCCGATCTCGCGGCGCTTGGGCGAGCCCACGCGGCCGGTCTCACCGGTGGAGTAGGGCGGGAAGTTGTAGTTGTGCATGTAGCGCTTGGTGCGCTCGGGGTTCAGCGTGTCGATCATCTGCTCCATGCGGAGCATGTTCAGCGTGGTGATGCCCAGGATCTGGGTCTCGCCGCGCTCGAACAGGGCCGACCCGTGGACCCTCGGGACCACCTGGACCTCGGCGCTGAGCTGGCGGATGTCCTTGGTGCCCCGGCCGTCGATGCGGACGCCCTCGCTGATCACGCGCTCGCGCATGAGCTTCTTGGTGAGCGAGCGGAAGGCCGCGGAGATCTCCTTCTCGCGCCCCTCGAAGTCGGGGCCGAGCTTCTCCAGCGCGAGGGCCTTGACCCGGTCGAGCTCGGTCTCGCGCTCCTTCTTGCCGGCGATCGTCAGCGCGGACGCCAGCTCGCTGCGCACCGCGCCCGCGACGGCCTCGTACACATCCTCCTGGTAGTCGAGGAAGATGGGGAACTGCGCGGTCTCCTTGGCGGCGACCTGGGCGATCTTGTTCTGCGCCTCGACGAGCACCTTGATGAACGGCTTCGCCGCCTCCAGGCCCTCGGCCACGGTCTCCTCGGTGGGGGCGACCGCGCCCTCGCCGACGAGCTTGAGCGTGTCGCGGGTGGACTCGGCCTCGACCATCATGATCGCGACGTCGCCGTCCTCGAGCACCCGCCCGGCGACGACCATGTCGAAGGTCGCGCCCTCCAGCTCGGAGTGGGTCGGGAACGCCACCCACTGGCCGCTGATCAGCGCGACGCGGACGCCGCCGATCGGGCCGGAGAAGGGCAGACCGGCCAGCTGCGTGGACAGGCTCGCGGCGTTGATCGCCACGACGTCGTACAGGTGGTCGGGGTTGAGCGCCATGATCGTCGCGACGACCTGGACCTCGTTGCGCAGGCCCTTGACGAAGGACGGGCGCAGCGGGCGGTCGATCAGGCGGCAGGTGAGGATGGCGTCCTCGGACGGCCGGCCCTCACGGCGGAAGAACGAGCCGGGGATCCGGCCCGCGGCGTACATCCGCTCCTCGACGTCCACGGTGAGCGGGAAGAAGTCCAGGCTCTCCTTGGGATGCTTGGATGCGGTGGTGGCGGACAGGACCATCGTGTCGTCGTCCAGGTAGACGACGGAGCTTCCCGCCGCCTGGCGCGCGAGCCGCCCGGTCTCGAACCGGATGGTACGCGTACCGAATGAGCCGTTGTCGATCACGGCTTCCGTGCTGTGGACACCCTCCACGGGGGACCTCCTTGGGTCGTCGCCCGCGTCCGTGCTGTGGTCGCACTCGCTCAGGCACTCGCCGGCCGACCGGTATCGTCGCGGTCGGCTCGCTCGTGCCTGGCTCCGTTATGCCGGCTCCCCGTCATGTGCAGCGCCGGTCTTCGATCGAAGCACCCGGGCTGTACGGCGCGTCCGCGCCGTCGACATCCGGAAGCCACTACCGAGGACCGGCCCGCAGGCGTCACGGGAACGCGCGTTGTGCTGTGCGGGACGCGGGGCACTTTCTCGGCTCTTCAGTTGTCTTGCCAGAGGCCAGTTTGCTCAGAAGCGGCCTCGCGCCGCGTCGCGACGCGCCGACCGGATTTCTCCCTACCAGGGAGGCCTTTGCCCTGATATGAGAGAGGGAGCGGCACGATGCCGCTCCCCTCTACACTATCGGCGCAGACCGAGCCGCTCGATCAGGGTGCGGTAGCGCGCGATGTCCTTGCTCGCGAGGTACTTCAGCAGGCGGCGGCGACGGCCGACCAGCAGCAGCAGCCCACGGCGGCTGTGGTGGTCGTGCTTGTGGGTCTTGAGGTGCTCGGTGAGCTCGCTGATGCGCTTGCTCAGCAGCGCGATCTGCACCTCGGGGGACCCGGTGTCACCGTCTCCGGTCCCGTACTCGCTGATGATCGTCTTCTTGGCGGCGGTGTCGAGCGACACGGCTCTCCTTCAACTGTCTACGGGCACACGTCAGATGAATTGTTTACGAACGACCGTGTGTGCCTACAGTCGCCGTAACCGGTCGACGGGCAGCGCGCAGCGCGCCGAAACCGAGCCGACACGTCAGGCTACCATCGCCCTGCCATCACCGTGGACGGCTCCGTGCTCCTCGCGAAGGGCCGCCAGTCGTGCGGACCGCTCCGGTAGGTCAGCCGCCGATCAGGCGGCGGGCCTCGTCGACGTCGCGGCGCATCTGCTCGATCAGCGCGTCGACGGAGTCGAACTTCAGCGTGTCGCGGAGCCGCACCGCGAAGTCGACGACGACGTGGGCCCCGTAGAGGTCGAGATCATCGTGGTCGAGGGCGTAGGCCTCGACCGTGCGCTCGACCCCCTCGAAGGTCGGGTTGGTGCCGATGGAGATCGCCGCCGGCCACCGCTCACCCTGGTACGGCGAGGGGGACTGCGTGCACTCGAGCCAGCCCGCGTAGACGCCGTCGGCCGGGATGGCGGTGAACGGGGGGGACTCG
This sequence comes from Sphaerisporangium viridialbum, assembly GCF_049674955.1. Classification (GTDB taxonomy): domain Bacteria; phylum Actinomycetota; class Actinomycetes; order Streptosporangiales; family Streptosporangiaceae; genus Sphaerisporangium; species Sphaerisporangium viridialbum. Next base: position 7,787,368 of record NZ_CP187232.1, read on the forward strand.
ACGTTGGCCGTGGGGAAGCCCAGCAGCGCCCTGCCCCGCTGGTGGCCGCGGACGACCACGCCCTCGACCCGGTGCGGACGGCCGAGCGCGTCGGCCGCCGCCGCGACGTCGCCCGCCGCCAGCCTCTCTCTGACCAGGCTGGAGGAGATCGCCTCGCCGTTGCTGACCAGCGGGACCGCCTCGGCCACGAAGTCGTACTTCTCGCCGAGCTCGCGGAGCGTCTCGACGTCGCCCGCCGCCTTGTGGCCGAACCGGAAGTTCTCCCCGACCACCACCCCCGCGGCGTGCAGCCGGTCGACGAGGACCGCCTGGACGAACTCGTCGGGGGTCATGCGGGAGAACTCCAGCGTGAACGGCAGGACGCACACCGCGTCGACGCCGAGCCTGCCCAGCAGCTCGGTGCGGTGGCGCGCCGTGGTGAGCCGGGGCGGATGGGTGCCGGGCCGCACCACCTCGTCGGGGTGGGGGTCGAAGGTGATCACCACGGAGGGAAGGCCGAGGCCGGCCGCCATGGCGACGGCACGTTCGACCATGCGCTGGTGACCTTGGTGCACACCGTCGAACACCCCGATCGTGATGACAGACCTGCCCCAGTCTCCGGGCACGTCGTCGAGTCCGTGCCAGCCCTGCACCTCGACCTCGTTCCTTTTGCTGATGGTCGCGCTCACCCAAGCCTGCCATGCGGATCGGATTTGACCGCACGGGGACGAGGGTAGCCCAGCGGGACCGGACGGCGGGCGACGCCCCCGCCTCACTCCCCCGCCCGGCCGGTGCCGCCCGTGCGCTCGTAGACGTCCTGCTCGAAGTCTTCCAGGAGGCTCTCGCAGGTGGCCAGCCACCGCTCGCACTCCTGGCGGCCTGGGCCGCCGAACCAGTCTCTGGTCACGACCTTCTCGAACCATCGCCTGATCTTGTCGAGATCCTGCCGGATCTCCTCGGACTCCTCGAAGGTGTAGTTCTCGCGGAACCGCTCGAACTCGATCTCCTTGACGAACTTGGTCTGGCACTCCTCGATGATCTCGGCGTACTCCTTGGCCGCCATGTCACGGAAGCTCTGGACCAACGTGATGTCCTGCTCGCGGTCACCCGTCTTGATCGGGAAATAGTACGAAATGCCGCCCAGCGACTCGATCCGTTGCCTGATCTGCAGCAGGTCGTCCTCGATCGCGCCCAGCTGCGGGAAGACGCAGACCGCCTGCTGCAGGTAGAGACCCCCCAGCCGCTTCAGCTCGCGCCAGACGGCCACGCGGACCCGCGAGGGCTCGGAGGGCACCTTGTAGATCAGCAGGAGCCACGCGCCGGGCACCATCGCCTGCGGGTCGTCGGCCTCGGCCCTCTCGGGCGTGCGGCGGACCGGTGGACTCATGCGAACTCCTTGTAACGGGCTCCGCCCGGCCTGCTTCGGCGCTTCCCAACCCTATCGCCCGGCCCGGCCCGCCACCGACTCCCGCGTACGGCCGCGCACGCCCAGCGGCCGTACGCGCACGGTCACATGGACGCCTTGAGCCCGGAGCCGCAGAGCGGGGCCACGACGGTGCCCTCCCCGAACGGGGAGCCGCCCGCGCGCAGCCGCCGCACGGCGGCGTACGCGACCGCGCCCGTGGGCTCGGCCCACAGCCCCCGTGCGGCCAGAGCGGCGTGCGCGGCGCCGATCTCGTCCTCCGACACGGTGACGACCGCTCCGCCGGTCTCCCGGACGATCTCCAGCATGCGGGCGCCCCGCGCGGGCGCGGCGATGGCGATGCCCTCGGCCACCGTCCGCCCCGGGGTGACCGGCTCGACGTCGTCGCTCCCGGCGGCGAAGGCGGCGGCCACCGGGGAGCACCGCTCCGCCTGCACTGCCACGATGCGCGGGAGACGGTCGGTGAGCCCGGCGGCGCGGAGCCCGGCGAACCCGAGATAGGCGCCCAGCACGAGCGTGCCGTTGCCGGCGGGCAGGACCAGCGTGGCGGGAGCGGTCCCACCGAGCTGCTCGAACACCTCCAGGGCGTAGGTCTTGGTGCCCTCGTAGAAGTAGGGGTTGTAGACGTGGCTGGCGTAGAAGGCGCCGGTCGCCTCCACCCGCTCGGCCGCCGCCTCGGCCGTGTCCTCGCGCGACCCGTCGACCACCGTGACCTTCGCCCCGTGGCCTCGTATCTGCAGGAGCTTCTTCTCGCTGGTGCCGGAGGGCACGAAGATCTCGGCGGCCACGCCCGCGCGGGCCGCGTACGCGGCGACGGCCGTGCCCGCGTTGCCGCTGCTGTCGGCGACCAGCCGGGTGGCGCCGAGGACCCGGGCTAGGGCCACGAGCACGACCGCGCCCCTGTCCTTGAAGGAGCCCGTGGGAGAGGCGTACTCCAGCTTGAGCCGCACGCCCTCCTCGCCGTCCAGGGACGCCTCGATCAGCGGTGTCATGCCCTCGCCCAGGCTGAAGCGGCGGCCGGGCACGGGGATGGCGTCCTCGTAGCGCCACAGGGAGTGGTCGCCGCGCCGGGGGCGGAAGGTCAGCGCGGCAGGCGCGAGATCGAGCAGCCCTCCGCAGTCGCACCTCCACCGCTCGGCCGAGGGGGCATGGGAGCGCCCGCACGAGCACACGTAGTCCGGGAGGTCAGGCGTCATCGCGAGCCTCCCGTGATCAGGGACGCGAGGACGTCCCCGGCGATCCCCCCGGGAAGGTCGGCGGAGAGCGGCCGGGCGGCCAGCACGCCCGCGACGTCCGCCGGCGGCACGCCCGCCTCCGCCAGGCAGTACGCGGCCTGGCCCTCCGGCAGCGCGTTGAACCAGCGCAGCCCGGCCCGGAGCCTGGCGGACGGCTCGACCGTGCCGACCAGCCGGACCCGCGAGATGCCCCCGTCGGGATACGCGTCGACGCGCACGGCCGTCAGCGCCTCACCCGGCTCGCGCAGGGTGAACAGGTGCCGGGTGTCGGGCCGGATCCTCGTGCGCGGCAGCACCGGGAACCACAGCGGCGAGTCCGTCCCCGGCAGCGGCGCGCCGTCGCCGGGCGCGCAGCCGTACAACTCGACCTCGGCCGAGGCGTTGTACTTGAAGTGAGTGGTGTCGATCTCGATCTGCCGTGGCCGCCCAGTGGCGGCCAGCCTGATCACCGCGAAGTCGTGGCCGCCGTCCCTGCGGCGGCTCGTCTCCCAGCCCTCTCCCATGGTGCGGGCCCGGTCCGGGCGGTTGAGCAGCTCGGCGGAGGTGTAGAAGGCGTCACTGCTCGCCACCACCAGGCCGCCCTGGTCCTGAGACACCAGGTCGAAGGTCAGCCCGTCCCAGTGCCTCGGATCGGGCACCACCTCGCCGTGCACCCGCAGCCGGGCCACTCCCCCGTCCGGATCGATCGACAGCCGCACATGGGTGAACCGCCGGGGGTCGGACACGGCGAACAGGTTGTGGCCGTCCCCCTTCAGGGGACTCCTCGGCACGATCTCGGCCCATCCCGCGTCCGGGGAGGTGAGCTCGTCCACCCCGGGGTATCCCTCCATCCCGCAGGCCTCCACGCGGCAGTACGGGGGGTAGTTGCCGGTGAAGAAGCTGGTGTCCACGTCCACACAGGTGATCACGCCGGGCGCGCCGAGCCGGATGATCGCCCAGTCGTGGCCGGGCTCGCCGCGCCGCCGCCTGGTCTCCCAGCCGTCGACGATCTCCCCCCGGTGGTCGTAGCGGCCCGGCACGAAGTCGGCGGGCCCAGGGACCAGCAGGTTCTCCTTGAGGCCGAACGACTCGTCGCTGGCGGCGACCACGCCCCCGCCGAGCCATCGAGACGCCAGGTCGACGCCGGTCATGCCCGTCGCTCCCTTCGTTTCCAGCGAGGTAGGGGCGGGATCGGTAGGGTTCACGAGGCCTCCATGCCGAGGTGCCGGGAGAGGGGCCATCCGGTGATGGCCTTCGGGTCCGGCGGTGCGTACGTACAGACCTTGCTGGTGCGCAGGCCGAGGCCGACGACCGCCTCGGCCAGGCGCACGCCCGCGGCGACGCCGTCGACGACCGGCACCCCGAGCCGCGCGGTGATCGCCTCGTCCAGTCCCGCCATGCCGCCGCAGCCGAGGCAGATCACCTCGGCGTGGTCGTACCGGACGGCGCGCTCCGCCTCGGCCACGATCGCCTCCATGGCGGCGGCCGGGTCGCGGTCGACGTCCAGGGTCGACAGCCCGCAGGAGCGGACCGAGGCGCACCGGTCGGCGAGGCCCGCGAGTCTCAGGCGGTCCTCGATCGCGCCGACCGAGCGCTGGAGGGTGGTCACCACCGAGTAGCTGCGGCCGATCAGCTGCGCGACATGGGCGGAGCACTCCGCGATGTCCAGCACAGGGACGTCCACGATCTCCTGCACCCCCTCACGCCCGTGCTCGCCGAACCCGGCCATCACCACCGCGTCGTACGGCTCGCCGATCGTGGTGATCCGGTCCATCACCGCGACCGCGGAGAGGTAGCTCTCCATCGCGCAGTCGATCGCCTCCGCGCCGTAGAGCGGCTGCACGGCGAGGATCTCGGTGCCCGGCGAGGCCGCGCGCCGCGCCGTCGCGGCGATGGCGGCGGTCATGGACTCCGAGGTGTTGGGGTTGACGACGAGGATCTTCATGGGGTGCCCTCCAGACGGTACGCCGTACGGGTCAGCAGCCGTCCGGCGGGGTGGAGCGGGTCGACGTCGCGCCCGCGCAGCCAGGTGCGGCGCACCGCCCCGTACAGGCGCCGGCCGGTGTACGGGCTGACCGGCTGGCGGTGGTGCAGATCCTCGACCCGCACGGTGAAGCCCTCGTCGGGAGCGAAGACGCACAGGTCGGCGTCGGATCCCGTGGCGATCGCGCCCTTCCCCGCCAGGCCCGCGAGGCGTGCCGGGCGCTCGCTCATCCACCGGGCGACCTCGGCCAGGGGGACGCCGCGCCGGCGGGCCTCCGTCCACACGACCGGCAGCGCGAGCTGCAGCGAGGAGATGCCGCCCCAGGCCGCGCCGAAGTCGCCGGTGTCGCGGTGCTTGAGCTCGGCGGCGCAGGGCGAGTGGTCGGAGACCACCAGGTCGATGGTGCCGTCGGCCAGCCCGGCCCAGAGCGGCTCGCGGTTGGCCGCCTCCCTGATCGGCGGGCAGCACGCGAACTCGGTGGCGCCGTCGGGGATCTCCTCGGCACAGAGCGAGAGGTAGTGGGGGCAGGTCTCGGCGGTGATCCGCACGCCCTCACGGCGGGCGGCGGCGATCAGGGGCAGCGCGCGGGCGCTGGACAGGTGCACGATGTGGGCCCGCGCTCCGGTCAGCCGGGCGGCGTCGATCACCGCGGCGACGGCGGCCTCCTCGGCCCGGGCGGGCCGTGAGCCCAGGAAGCCCGCGTAGCGCGGCCCCCTGGGCGGCGGGCACCCGGCCAGCTCCGCCTCGCTCTCCGCGTGCACGAGCAGGACGCCGTCGAACTCCCGCACCGCCGACATCGCCTCGGCCAGCCCGGCCGGCGTGAGCGGCGGGAAGTCCGGGGCGCCGGAGTCCGCCAGGAAGCACTTGAAGCCGAGGACCCCGGCCCGGTGCAGCGCGGTCAGCTCGCCGGTGTTGCCGGGGATCGCGCCGCCCCAGAACCCGACGTCGACGTGGCACCGCCCGGAGGCGGCGGCGCGCTTGGCCGCGAGCGCCGCGACGTCGACCGTGGCGGGGACGCTGTCCACCGGCATGTCGACGAGCGTCGTGATCCCGCCCGCCGCGGCGGCGCGGGTCGCGCTGGCGAACCCCTCCCACTCGGCGTGGCCCGGCTCGTTGACGTGCACGTGCGAGTCCACCAGGCCGGGCAGCAGCACGACGTCCGCGCCCAGCTCGGCCACCTCGGCGGCGCCGGGGAAGGCCGTGCCGTGCGGCTCGACGGCGGCGATCCGGCCGTCGCGCACGGCCACCGTGGCCGGCGCCTCGCGGCCGCTGGTGACCGCCCGGAGAGCGTGGATCACCAGGTCCACGCTCAGCCCCTCGGACGCGGGACGGGAGCGTGGGCGAGGGCCCGCTCCAGCAGGGACAGGGTTTCGCCGACGTCCCGCGCCACGGGCGCGAGCCGCAGGTCGTCGGCGCCGATGACCAGCTCGGCCGCGAACGCCTCCCGCAGCCGGCGCCAGCGCGTGCCGAGCAGCACCAGCCGGGCCGCGCCCGGCTCGGTCTGCAGGGCGGACCACACCACGGCGGCCTCGCCGAGCGTGCCCACCCCGCCGGGGAGTGCCACCACCGCGTCGGCGGCGAGCAGGTGGCGCAGCCGTCCGGAGTAGTCGTCGGCCCAGCGCAGCTCGGTGCACCACGGGCTCGGGGCGAGCCCCGACCACCCCCTCATGGGCAGCCCGACCACCGCCGCGCCGGCCTCGCGCGCGCCCTGGGCGGCGGCGCCCATCAGCCCGCCGTACCCGCCGGTCATCACCCGCCAGCCCCGCCCGCCGAGCGCCGCGCCGAGGGCGAGGGCCTGGCGCCAGGCCGGGTCGGGCGCCTCCAGCCGGGCCGATCCGATGACCGCCACGGTGGGCGCCCCCGGCGCGTCGTCCGGCACCACGTCCGGCGCCTCGTCGGGCACCTCATCACGCGCCTCACCCCGCGCCTCACCCCGCGCCTCACCCCGCGACGAGCTGGTACCCACGGATCCCCTTCTTGGTGGAGAGGCTGATCAGGGCTCCGCGCAGCACGCCCTCGGAGTACTCGCTGCCCGGGTTGATCGAGCGGGAGCGGCCGATGCCCGCCTCGCCCCGGGACTCGTGGATGTGCCCGTGCAGGCCGAGCAGCGGCTGGTAGGTGGTCATCGCGTCGCGCACAGCCTGCGACCCGACCCCGGTGATCACGGGGCTTCCCGACTTCAGCACCGGGCGGAACTCGGCGTCCAGGGCCATGGCCTGGTCGATCGGGGTGTCCTTGGGCGGCACGTGCAGATTGAAGATCGCTTTGGACGGGTCGGGGATCTTGGCGGCCTCGCGGTTGATGCGCTCGGCCAGCTGGTCCTCGGGCAGCTCCCTCGGGGAGTCCCAGGGAGTCGGGTTGGAGTAGCCGACCGAGATCATCGTGAAGCCGCCCGGCAGCTCGACCAGCCGCCCCTCGGGGTTGATCAGCATGTCCGAGGAGCCGAGCACGTCGTCGACGAAGAGGGGGTCGTCGTTGCCCGGCGCGAGCAGGCACATGATGCCGGTGCCCGCCAGCCGCTCCTCCGCGAGCGACATCCACGCGGACAGCGTCTCGTGCATGTGCTTGCGGAAGGTCTCCTCGACCAGCTCGGGGCGCTCGCGGAACTCCGCGATCTCGTCGGGGGTGGTGTCGTAGGCGTAGAAGCCGGCGTCCGCGATCAGCTTGCGCAGCGCGGGCAGCTCCTCGGCTCCGACCTCCCGGTCACGGCCGAACAGGTGGGAGCGGTACCGCCCACCGGTGCCCTCGACGATCGGCACCAGCATCTTGCCGGTGATGTCGCCGCCCATGATCAGCACGTCGGCCCCGTAGAACCTGCCGGCGTTGACGAACTTGCGGAAGCAGCGGTCGGAACCGTGGATGTCGGTGGCGAAGAAGATCTTGACGTCACGACTGCGCATCGATCGGCCCTCCAATCTCGTCGGGGAGGTCGTACCAGGGCACGCGGCGGCCCACCGCGTTGCGCGCCCGCCACTTCAGCGACTTCGGGGCCGTGGCGAGCACGTCGCCGAGCCCGCGTGCCCGGCCGCCGACCGCCTCGGCCTCGGCCGGGCCGAGCAGCTCGGCGGCCAGCCCGGGAAGCCTGGCCAGGTTGTCGGTGAAGGTGGTGTACCAGCCCCAGTCCATGCTCGTGATCCGCACGAGCCGGTCGGAGCTGATGTGGTCGGGCTCTGCCCCCCGCGCGTCCGGCGCCGCCACCTCATGGGTGAGCAGGATCGTCAGCGCGTCCGTCAGGTCCTTGCGGTTGACCTCCACCACCTGCAGCTTGGTGAGCAGGAGGTCGGCGGGCGAGAGCGTCTCGGGGTGCAGCGAGAGCCGGTCGGCGAGGTCCATGCTGTGGCACATCTGGAACCCGCCCACGAACACGTCGAGCTTGCGCCCGTTGGGCTCGTCGGCGAAGAGCATCCGCCGGTCGCCGCGCATGTTGTTGAACCGCACGTTGGGGACATAGCCGAGCTCGGCCATGGCCGACCTGAAAGCCTTGCCCTCCTTGGGGAGGATCACCAGGTCGATGTCGCCGTACTCCCTGCTCAGCGTGGCGGGCACGTCGCGGTGCCGGTGCCGGGCGACGGCGAGGCCGCCGATGAGCCGTACGGTGAGGCCGCGCGCGGCGAACGCGGAGGTGAGCCGGGCGGCCTCGGCCTCGATGTCGGCCAGTGGAACGGGAGTGCTCATGCCGGTTCTCCGATCACGACGCGGTGGATCGTGTCGTAGTGCTCGGTCCTCGCCGCCTCGCTGGGGAAGTTGTAGCTCTTCTTGCCCAGCACCTCGGCGAGGTGGAAGCCGATCAGGCTCAGCGGGAGCGCCGCCAGCAGCGGCGAGAACTCCTCCGGCACGCCCGGCGCCAGCGGCAGGTGCAGCGCGGGCGGTTCCGGGGTGATGTCGCTGACGACGACGGGGAAGGCCCCGATGAAGTCCAGCTCGCTGAGGATCTCCGCCGCCCGGTCTGCGCCGGCGCCCGACGGCGCGACCAGCACCACAGGCGTCCCGGCCGAGCTGACGAAGTACTCCTCGTGGGCCCATTCCTCGATGTTGGTGCTCACCCCGACGACCTGCGGGCCCTCGAACAGCTTGGCCGCGCCGAACTTCGCCGAGGACTCGTTGGGGCCGGCCCCGAGGAAGGTGATCCACTGGTGCCCCGCCAGTGCCCGCGCCGCCTTGTCCGCCGGGCCGGCGTTGGCCCGCAGGGTCTGCTCGGCCAGTGCGGGTACGGCCGTGAGCGCGGCGCGCGCGGCGACGGCGTCCCGGCCGCGCGCCCGCGCCCAGCGCAGCGCCAGGTCGTCCAGGGTGGCGACCATGCCGAGGTAGGTGCTGGTGCCGGGCGAGAAGCCAAGGGTCGGCACCGCGATCGGCAGCACCAGCTCGGCGGCCTCGGCCAGCGCGCCGCTCTCGTTGTTGGTCAGCGCGATCGCCAGGTGCCCGAACCTGCGTGCCTGCACCACCGCCTCGGTGGTGCGGCCCACCCTGCCCGAGAACGACACGCACACGACCGCGCTCCGCTCCGGCAGGTACCGCACCTGGTAGCGGGCGAAGTCGAGGGCGTGCACGGCTCGGGCCGAGATCCCCGTGTGCCGCTGGAACGCCAGCGCCGTGGCCAGCCCGGCGAAGTAGGAGTCGCCGCAGCCGACCAGGAACAGGTGCTCGATACCGCGATCGGTGAGGATCTGGGCGATCCGCTCCACGTGGCCGCCGGGGTCGGCCAGGTGCTGGGCGATCACGTCCGGGATCATGGCGATCTCGCGGCGCATCACGTCGATGTCGTACGCGGGCTCCTCGGAGGCGGAAGGAGCGCCGGGCGCCTCGGACGGCTCCGGGGACGGCACGGCCTCGGCCCTGGCGGACAGGGCCGCGAACCGCCGCCGGGCGGTCTCCGGATCGAGACCGGCGAGGGCCAGCGAGCCGTACTCCTCGATCGCCCACGCCGCGCTGGCCGCACCGCGCCGTACGGCCTCAGGCAGGGTGAGGCCGGAGGCGAGCGCGGCGGCCAGCGCCCCGCAGAAGGTGTCACCGGCCCCGGTGGTGTCGACGGCGTTCGCCGGGTACGCCTCGATCAGCTCGGGCGCGGCCATACCCTCGGCGTCGATCAGGGCGCCCTCGGCACCCAGCTTCACCACCACCGCGGGCACACCCCGCCCACGGAGCATCGCCGCCGCCCGGGGCGGGTCGTCGTAGCCTGCCAGCTCGGCCAGCTCCTCCCTGCTGGGGACGAACACGTCGGCCCGCTCGGCCAGCCGCAGGACGGCCTCGGGGTCGCCGGCCCAGTCCTCGTGGGTGTCCAGCGTGATCAGCGCGCCGGGGGCGGTCGCCCTGATGTGGTCGACCAGCTCGGCCGCCGCGGACAGCGGCATGGCCGCGATGTGCACCACGGGCGCGGGGTCGGCCCGTAGCCGGCCGTCCGGGATGTCCTCGGGCCGCACCGCGACCTCACGTGATCGTTCCCTTGGAGTCCGGTACAGCCAGTGCCGCCGCCCGTCGTCCTCGTAGACCACCCAGTTGCGGACGGTGGGGCCCTCGACGGTGCGCACGCCCGAGGTGTCCACCTCCAGCCGTTCGAGGGTGTCCAGAATGCCGCCGGGGAGATCGTCTCCACGCCTGGTGACGATGCCGGCCGCCGGGTTCCACAGCCGCGCCGCCAGCACCGCGTACACGGCGTTGCCACCGGGGCTGGCCATGCGGGCCGTGCCGTCGGACCGTACGACGTCGTCGATGGTCAGGTTGCCGATGACGAGCACGCCCCGCGGGCCCGCGGTACTGGTCGAACGCATCTGCACAACTCCTTCATGATCTTCGGTGGGCGGGGGCGGGGCCGGTCACTCCGGCGGGATCTCCCGGTAGACCAGGCTGAGGTCGACGCCCCTGCTGCGGTTGATCAGGCGGGCCGCGACGTACCAGACCACTCCGGTCGCGACGACCCCGAACATGAACCACAGCGAGAGCTGCCGGGTCACCGCGAACATGGAGTTGATCGTGTCGTCCGCGATGAACGTGATCATCAGCGCGCCCAGGGACAGCACCCCGCCCGCGCCGGCCAGCGCGACCGCGGGGATCCCGAAGACCCGCTTGCCGCCCGCCGACTCCCAGACGTTGCGCAGCCGGTACGGGAACACCACCCCGGCCAGCGACACGATGATGAACGCCAGGATCTGGGCGAGCAGCGCGCCGAGCAGGCTGGCGTCCGACCAGTTGACCAGCGCGATCAGGGCCAGCTCACCGGTGATGACGCAGAGCACGATCGCCTTCACCGGGGTGTGGAACCGCTCGCTGACGTCGCCGAGCTTCTGCGGCACCGTGCGGTCGAGGGACCAGGCGAGCATGTAGCGGGTCGCCTGCATCGTCGACAGCGGGGTGCCCATCACCGCCCAGATCACGAAGCCGACGCCGATGAGGAGGAGAAGGAAGACGTTGTGGGTCAGCAGCGCCGCCAGGAAGTTGAAGCCGGGCGGCAGCCCCGCGGGCAGGCCGAGGGTGTCGGGCGCGGCCCCGGCCAGGTAGCCCAGGCTGCCGAGCCACTGGGGGCTCACATGGCTGGTGAGCACGATCGTGAGCAGGGCGAGCACGAGGCCGTTGATCAGCACGCCGCCGACCATGGCGCGGTACTGCGTCTTGGACGCCCGCTTGATCTCGCCGCCGATCTGCGCGGAGCCCTGCGCGTACCCGACCACGAAGAACACCCACGGCAGCATCAGCAGGGTGTCGACGAAGCTGAACGGCGCGCCGTTGCCCGTGTAGCCGGCCTTCTCCGCCGCCGGGATGATCTGGTCGAAGCTCAGGCCGTGGTTCCTGCCCGCGAACTCGTTCCAGCCGGCGGAGATGTGCCCGCCGTTGAAGAGCAGCAGCGCGAAGGACACCAGGAGGCTGACGCCCGCGATGGCGAACAGGAACTTCTGCCACCGCCAGTACCGCTGACCGCCCAGCACGATGAGCACGCCGAATCCGACGGTGATGATCGTGCCGAGCCCGAGCACCCACCACTGGGTGGTGATGCCGAGCAGGTCGTGCTTGGCCAGGAGCGCGTTGCCCATGTCGAGCCAGACCGGCTGGCCGGTGACCGACGTCAGCGTGGCCAGCGCGGCGGGCACCGCGAAGGTGAGCGCGAAGTAGGCGTTGAATCCGATCCAGAAGAAGATCATCCAGAGGCCCTGGCTCCAGGAGAGCAGGAATCCGAGGATGGGATGCAGGGTGCGGCTGACGAACACGTAGTCGCCGCCGGAGCGCGGCATCGCGGCGGAGAACTCGGCGTACACCCTGAGCAGCGTGAACGCCATCAGCAAGGTGCCGATGACCACCGCGAGCAACATGTTGCCCCCGGAGAACGCCGTCTGCGCCTGGAGGAAGAGGAAGACGCCGCCGACCGCGACGTTCATCCCGAAGGTGTTCATCACGAAGGCGTCGAAGAAGGACACCTCGCGGATCAGTCCGGTGGCGTTCCGGACGAAGACGCCGGCCTGCCTGTCGGAGGAGGACGCCGGTATTTGACTCGATGTGGCCACGGCAATGGCCCCTCTCTGTCGAGCGGTGGAGCTATGGAGCTAGGGAGCCGCGGAGCCGGCCGTGGGACCGCCGGGCCGCGCGGCTATGCCGTCGGGGATGTCGTGGGGGGTGTTTGATCAGGCTGGAAGCCCACACCGTGCTGGGGATGGCTCTCTATCTCGAACCTGAACCGGTCGGCCTGGTAGAGGACCTGCGAGAACTCCACCGGGACGCCGTGCTGGTCGTGGGTCACGGCCTCGACACGGAGCAGGGCCTCGCCCACCGGCACCTGGAGGTGGCCGGCGTGCTCGGGTAGAGCGCGCACCACCTCGATGACGTTGCGCGCGGAGGTCATCACCGTGCCGTACCGCTCGTGCAGCAGTTCGTAGAGCGATCCGCTCGGATCCGCCTCGCCGAGCCCGGGGAACAGCGAGACCGGCAACGACGCCGTGAGGAGCACGACCGGCTCGCCCGACAGGAACGCCACCCGTCGCAGGCGGAAGACCTCCGCGCCGACCGGGATCCTGAGCGCCGTACTGACCGGCTCGGACGCGGGGACCGTCTCCGCCGCCAGCACCCGCATCGCGGCGGGCAGCCCGGTCGCGTTGAGCGTGGCGGTGAAGCTGGACAGCAGCTGGATCTCGGCGCCGACCTTGGCCTCGCGGACGTAGGTGCCACGCCCGCGCGTCCTGGTCAGGTAGCCGTCCTTGGCGAGCGCCAGGATCGCCTGCCGCACGGGGGCCAGGCTGACCCCGAGACGTGCCGCGTACTCCTTCTCCTGCATGAGTTTCTGGCCGGGAGCGAGGCGTCCGGACACGATCTGGTCGAGCAGCAGCCGGTAGATCTGCTCGTGGTAGGGGACCGGAGATCCGCGATCGATCTCCACCGGCAGTTCGGGGGATGGAGAGTCCGGTGACTCAGACGACCTCATGCGAGAAAGCTAAAGATTATAAGTTTCTAATCTATTACTGGAATGTTGCGTTTCGGCAGCGAGCCATGCGATCTCCCGCCTCTGACGTGCGACAACACGACCACACCACGGTCACGGCGGGCAAGGGAGGGCAGGTAAAAAGCCGGCCCCTGGTGTGGAGGGGCCGGCTGGACGCCTGTGGGAGGTCGCGTCCCACTGGTCACGGGAAGCACCGCAGTAACGCGAGACTCCGGGACGGGCGACCGGCCCCTCACGTGAGCGGATGCACCTCGGGGTGCGCGTGCCACCAGCGGCTGAACGCCGGGTTGCCGTCCACGTGGTCGGAGTAGGCGTCCGCCAGGCCACGATAGAGCGCGGCGGCCTCCTCGCCCGGACCTAGGGGACGAAGACGGCGAGGGGTTTGGCCGTCCTGCCGTGCTCCTCGACCAGGGCAAGGAGGGTGCCGTCGGGGGCGAAGACGCCGATGGGCCCGGATCCGAGCCCCGCGGAGGGCAGGCGGCCGCCGTGGGCGACCAGGTTGGCCTGCTCCTCCGACACGTCCATGCGAGGGAAGGCCGCCGCCACGGCGTCGGCGATCGGCAGGATCACGCAGTCCTCCGCGAGCTGCTCGATCGTGCGTGCCGCCGACAGGTCGTACGGCCCGACGCGGGTGCGGCGCAGCCGGGTCAGGTGGCCGCCGACGCCGAGGGCCGCCCCGAGGTCGCGGGCCAGCGAGCGGATGTAGGTGCCGCTGGAGCAGCTCACCGACGCGTCCACCTCGACCACGTCCCCGTGGCGGCGGATCTCGGTGATCTCGAAGGCGTGTACGGTCACCGGGCGCGCCTGGAGCTGGACCTCCTCGCCCGCCCTCGCCCGCTTGTACGCGCGCTCGCCGTTCACCTTGATGGCACTGACCTGGGGCGGCACCTGCTGGATCGGACCGGTGAGCGCGGCCACGCCCGCGTGGACGGCCTCGTCGGTCACGTGGGCGGCGGAGGTCTCGGTGAGGGTCTCGCCCTCGGCGTCGTCGGTGTTGGTGGTCATCCCGAGCCGGATCGTGGCGTCGTAGCCCTTCTCCGTGAGCGCCAGGTGGCCGAGCAGCCGGGTGGCCTTCTCGACGCCGATCACCAGCACGCCGGTGGCCATGGGGTCCAGGGTGCCGGCGTGGCCGACCCTGCGCGTGCCGGCGATGCGCCGCATCTTGCCGACGACGTCGTGGGAGGTCCAGTCGGCGGGCTTGTCCACGATCACCAGCCCGCTCGGCGGCGCCGGCCGCTTCGCCCTCGCCGTTTCGCCGGTCCTGCTGCCCGCCGTGGTCATCGGAACATCCTTGGAAAGCTCGCCGGCACGTCGCCGGACGGAAAGGTCAGGTGGACGGGGACGCCGGAGGGCTGATGAGCGAGCGGAAGCTCGCCATGGTCTCCTCGGGCGAGTCGTGTGAGGTGAAGCCCGCCGCGCGGACGTGGCCGCCGCCGCCGAGGGCTGTGCAGGCCCGGCCGACGTCCACCTGGCCCTTGGAGCGCGTGGAGACCTGCCAGGCCCCCTCGTCGTCCTCCTTGAGCACCACGGCGACATCGGGCTCGTCGGTGCGGCGGATCACGTCGATGATGCCCTCGCACTCGTCGTACGGCAGGCAGTGCGCGGCGCGGTCGGCCCTGGTCACGAAGGTCCACACCAGGCCGAGCCCGCCCGCGGCGTGCTGGTCGAGCGTCGCCCGGTCGAGGGCGGCCGCGAGGACCTTGAGGTAGGCGAACGGGGAGCGGTCCCACAGCTCGCGGGCGATCTCGTCGGTGCGCAGGCCCGTCGCGACCAGCCGCGCCGCCATCTCGTGCACGGCGGGCGTGGTGGAGGAGTGCCTGAACGACCCGGTGTCGGTGACCAGGCCGGTGTAGAGGCAGGTGGCGATGTCATGGTCGACGTCGAGACCGAGCCGTGCCATCAGCTCCTCCACCAGTACGGAGGTGGAGGCCGCCGAGGAGTCGACGAGCTGGACGGTGCCGAACCCGGTGTTGGAGGGGTGGTGGTCCACCACGATCAGCTCGCGGGCCTTGCCGGCGTTCGGGGCGAGCAGGCCGAGGCGGTCGACCGTGGGGACGTCGAAGCTGATCATCAGCTCCGGCTCCTCGGGGTACGCGGCCGGCTCGACCAGCAGATCTTGGCCGGGCAGGAAGCGCAGCAGCCGGGGCACCGCGAAGCTGCGGTCACCGAAGGACGCCGTCACCCGCTTGCCTGCCCGGCGAAGCGCCATGCCGAGCCCGAGCATCGAGCCCAGGGCGTCGCCGTCGGGCGCCACGTGGCAGACCAGCGCGACCTCGCCGGCGTCCCGCACCAGCTCGACGGCCCGCAGCCAGTCGGCCTCCCGCACGACGTGCGCGGGAGGCCCCTGCGGAGCTCGTACGCCGGACATCACAGTGCTGAACGCCCCGCGCGGTCGGACGGCTCGGCGCCGAGCACCCCTCGCAGGTCGTCCTCGCCCTCGTCGTCGTCCTCGCCGGGCTTGCGGTACGGGTCCGCCTCGCCGGCGTGCACCGCGCCCTCGGCCTTCTTGGCGATCTCCTCGTCGCGGGCCTTGGCCTCGGCGAGCAGCTCGTCCAGGTGCCGGGCGCTGTCGGGGAGCGGGTCGTGGCTGAAGGTCAGCGTCGGCGTGTGCCGTACGCCGGTCTGGCGTCCCACCTCCGAACGGATGATCCCCTTCGCGCTCTCAAGGGCGGCGGCGGTGTCGGCCCGCTCGGCCTCCGAGCCGAAGACCGTGTAGAAGACCGTCGCGTCACGGAGGTCACCGGTGATCTTGGTATCGGTGACCGTCACGAAACCGAGGCGTGGATCCTTGATCCGGCGCTCCAGCATCTCGGCGACAATCTGCTGAATGCGGTCCGCAAGTTTACGGGCGCGTGCTGCGTCCACGATCGCGCTCCCCCTCTTTGCTCGCTTTACTCGCTTAACGGCCCACGGGATGGGTGGCTTCCCCGGGCCCTACTCCTCGTCCTCGTTGATCAGCCGCTGCCGCGCGGACAGCAGCTCGATCTCGGGGTGAAAGGCGATCAACCGCTCGCAGGCCTCAAGCACCTCGCCGCAGTTCGCGGCCGTGGCGGACACCACGGCGACGCCGATCTCGCTACGGCGGTGGAGGTCGAGGTGACCGGTCTCGGCCACCGCGACCGCCGGGAACCGGCGTCGCACCTCGGCGATGAGAGGACGCACCACAGAGCGCTTCTGCTTCAACGAATGAACGTCGCCGAGCAGGATGTCCAGAGTCAGAGCACCTATGTACATGGCTGTCGCCGCGATCCGGTGACGGAGGAAGACGGGGGTGTCCGTGGGACGGACCCACGGACACCCGCCGTCATGTGTTCCCCTATGTCAGGCGCGCGGCTTCTCCCGCATCTCGAACGTCTCGATGACGTCGTCGATCTTGATGTCGTTGTACCCGACACCGATACCGCACTCGAAGCCCTCGCGGACCTCGGTCGCGTCGTCCTTGAAGCGGCGCAGCGACGAAACGGTGAGGTTGTCGGCCACGACGACACCGTCGCGGATGATGCGGGCCTTGCTGTTGCGGGTGATCGTGCCCGAGCGGACCAGACAGCCCGCGACGTTGCCGATCTTCGGAACCTTGAAGACGTCCCTGACCTCGGCGGTGCCGGTCTGGGCCTCCTCGAACTCCGGCTTCAGCATGCCCTTGAGGGCCGCCTCGATCTCCTCGATCGCCTGGTAGATGACCGAGTAGTAGCGGATGTCGACGCCCTCGCGCTCGGCCAGGTCGCGCGCCCGGACCTCGGGACGCACGTTGAAGCCGATGATGACGGCGTTGTCGTCCGCGATCGCCAGGTTGACGTCGTACTCGGTGATCGCACCGACGGCCCGGTGGAGCACCCGGAGGCGCACCTCCTCGCCGACGTCGATCTTGAGCAGCGCGTCTTCCAGGGCCTCGACGGAACCGGAGACGTCACCCTTGATGATGAGCTTGAGCTCGTCGACCTTGCCCTTCTCCATGTCACTGAAGAGCTCTTCGAGCGTGCGCCTGCGGCTGGACCTCGCCATGTCGGCGATGCGCTGCCTGGCCGCCCGCTGCTGGGCGATCTGGCGGGCCATGCGGTCGTCGGTGACGACGATGAAGTTGTCACCGGCGCTCGGGACGGCCGTGAGACCGAGCACCATCACCGGACGCGACGGGTCGGCCTCGGTGACCTGCTCGCCGCTGTCGTCCAGCATCGCCCGGACGCGGCCGAAGGCCTCGCCACAGACGATCGAGTCGCCGACCCGCAGGGTGCCGCGCTGCACGAGCACGGTCGCCACGGGGCCGCGGCCCTTGTCGAGGTGCGCCTCGATCGCGATGCCCTGGGCGTCCATCGTCGGGTTCGCGCGAAGGTCGAGCTCCGCGTCGGCCGTCAGCAGGATCGCCTCGAGCAGGTCGTCGATGCCGAGCCCCTGCTTCGCGGAGATGTCGACGAACATCGTCGAGCCGCCGTACTCCTCGGCCACCAGACCGTACTCGGTGAGCTGGGCCCGCACCTTGGTCGGGTCCGCGCCCTCCTTGTCGATCTTGTTGACCGCGACGACCACGGGGACGCTCGCCGCGTGGGCGTGGTTGAGCGCCTCGATGGTCTGCGGCTTCACGCCGTCGTCGGCGGCGACCACCAGCACGGCGATGTCGGTCGCCTGGGCACCACGGGCACGCATGGCGGTGAACGCCTCGTGACCCGGGGTGTCGATGAAGGTGATCTTGCGGTCCTGACCCTCGTGCTCGGTCGCGACCTGGTAGGCGCCGATGTGCTGGGTGATGCCGCCGGCCTCGCGGGCCACCACGTTGGTGTTGCGGATGGCGTCCAGCAGCTTGGTCTTACCGTGGTCGACGTGACCCATGACCGTCACGACCGGCGGGCGCGCCGCGAGGTCGGTCTCGTCGCCCTCGTCCTCGCCGAACTCGATGTCGAAGGCCTCGAGAAGCTCGCGGTCCTCCTCCTCCGGGCTGACGACCTGGATGGCGTAGTTGAGCTCGGCGCCGAGAAGCTGCAGGGTCTCTTCGTTCACCGACTGGGTGGCGGTCACCATCTCGCCGAGGTGCAGCATGATCTGCACCAGCGACGCGGGGTTCGCACCGATCTTGTCGGCGAAGTCGGACAGCGAGGCTCCACGCGGAAGGCGCAGGGTCTGGCCCGTGCCGCGGGGAACCTGCACGCCGCCGATCGACGGGGCCTGCATGTTGTCGAACTCTTGACGCCTCTGGCGCTTGGACTTGCGGCCACGGGTCGGACGGCCGCCGGGACGCCCGAAGGCACCCGCCGTGCCGCCGCGGCCACGGCCGCCGCCACCACCGGGACGACCGGCGAAACCGCCGCCGCCACCACCGGCACCGGCTCCGGCACCGCCGCCGGGACGGCCACCGGTGCCCGTGCGGGGACCGCTGAAGCCGCCGCCACCACCGGGACGACCGGCGCCACCGCCGCCGCCACCGGGACGACCGCCACCGCCGCCGCCACCGGGACGGCCACCGCCGCCACCGGGACGACCGCCGCCGCCACCGCCGCCACCCTGACCGGGACCGGACGGGCGCGAGGGCATCATCATCGGGTTGGGACGCGGACCACCGGGACGGGGGCCTCCCGCACCGGGACCGGGACGCGGGCCCGCGGAACCGGGACCCGGACGCGGACCGGCCGCTCCGGGAGGACCGGAACGAGCGCCCGGGGGACGCGGCATCGCGCCGTCGCGGGGACCGCCCTCACGACGGGGCTCACGAGGACCGGCGCCTTCACGGCGCGGCTCGCGGGGACCGCCTTCACGGGGAGCTCCGTCACGGGTGGGAGGAGCCCCACCGTCACGGGGCGGACGCGCCGGGCGCTGGCCCATGCCGCTCGCGTTGGAAGAGAAGGGATTGTTGCCAGGACGCGGACCGCGAGGACCCGGCTTCGGGCCTCCGGGGCGAGGAGCGCCGCCGGACGCCGGAGCGCCGGAGCGCGGACCCGCCGGAGCGCCACCCGGCGCGCCGCCGCCTGGGGCCGCGGACGCCGCGGGACGCTGGGCCGGACCGGGCCGGGGACCGGGCCGCGAGCCGGGACCGGGCCGCGAGCCCGGCGCCGCCGGACGCGACGCGTCGGAACGGGGAGCCTCGGAACGCGGAGCGTCCTGACGAGGAGCGTCGGTGCGAGGAGCCTCGAACCGGGGCGCCTCGGAACGCGGGACCTCGGGACGCGCGGCGGCCGGACGGGCCGCCTCGGGACGGGCCACCTCAGGGGCGGCCTCGGCGCGAGCGGCCTCGGGACGCGGCGCGGCCGGGCGGGGAGCCTCCTGCGGAGGCTGGCTGACATGGGGCATCGGAACGGGCGGACGCGGCGCGACGTTCGCGGGACCAGGTCGCGGACCGGGCCTCGGGCCGGGGCCCGGCCTCGGAGCCTGCTGACCAGGTGCCGACGCACCGTTGCCGGCCTGGCTCTGCGCCGGCCGGGGAGACGCCTTTGACGGCGCCCTGGACGACCTGTCGCCGCCCCTGGAATCGGAGGACCCCTTCAGGGCCTCCGTGAGCTTGCGGACCACCGGCGCTTCTATCGTTGAAGACGCCGATCGAACGAACTCGCCCATTTCTTGGAGCTTGGCCATCACGACCTTGCTCTCGACTCCGAACTCCTTGGCGAGCTCGTAGACTCGGACCTTCGCCACTGCACTCCCTAACTCGGCCCGGGAGGCTGTGCCGCCGGACCGTCGCTACCTAGACGTACTCATCGCCGCATGCTCATCAGGCGCTCATCGCTATCTGACCCGCCCATCGACTCGGCGTCCTACATGACAGTTGGTAACCATTCACCCGGTCCTACTCGACGTCAAGCCCCGCGAGAGAAGCTCGCAGGCACGCCATATCGAGCGGTCCCGCGACGCGAAACGAGCGCGGAAACACCCGGCGACGTTCGGCGAGCTCCAGGCAGCTCAGTGCCGGATGCACATACGCACCACGGCCCTGCAGCCGTCCTCGCTGGTCGGGAACGATCTCGCCCTCGACCACCACCAGGCGGAGCAGCTCGGACTTTACCGTGCGAACCCGGCAGCCCACACACGTTCTCAGCGGGGCCGCCCGGCCACCGTATTCAAGCTTACCTTGTGGAGGCATCGGCAGGACCGACCGCATCCCCCGTCGCCGTCGCCTGGGTATCGGGACGGATGTCGATGCGCCATCCGGTGAGGCGAGCGGCGAGACGGGCGTTCTGCCCCTCTTTGCCGATCGCGAGGGAGAGCTGGTAGTCAGGCACGGTGACCCGCGCCACGCGGCCCTCCAGATCGATGACCTCCACATGGGAAACCCGCGCAGGCGACAGGGCATTCCCGACGAACTCGGCTGGATCGTCAGACCAGTCGATGATGTCGATCTTCTCGCCGTGCAGCTCGGTCATCACGTTGCGCACACGCGACCCCATCGGGCCGATGCAGGCGCCCTTGGCGTTGACGCCGCCCCTGCGGGAGCGCACCGCGATCTTGGTGCGGTGACCGGCCTCGCGGGCGATCGCGGCGATCTCCACGGTGCCGTCGGCGATCTCGGGGACCTCCAGGGCGAAGAGCTTCTTCACGAGGTTCGGGTGGGTGCGGGACAGCGTGACCGACGGCCCCTTGTGCCCCTTCTTCACCTGGACCACGTAGCAGCGCAGCCGCTCGCCGTGGATGTACTCCTCGCCGGGGACCTGCTCGTTGTGCGGCAGGATCGCCTCGATCTTGCCGAGGTCGACCAGCACCACCCGGGGGTCCTTGCCCTGCTGGATGACCCCGGCGACCAGCTCGCCCTCGCGGCTGGCGAACTCGCCGAAGTTGATCTCGTCTTCTGCGTCCCTCAGCTGCTGGAGGATCACCTGTTTCGCCGTGGTCGCGGCGATGCGGCTGAAGTTGCCGGGGGTGTCGTCGTACTCCCTGATGACCTGGCCCTCGTCGTCGAGCTCAGCGGCGTAGATCATCACGTGCCCGGAGACCTTGTCGAGCTCCGCCCGCGCCTTGGAGGAGGCCCCCTCGGTGCGGAAGTACGCGATCAGCAACGCATCCTCGATGGCCTTGACGACCAGGTCGAAGGAGATGTCCTTCTCCCGCTCCAGGCTGCGCAGGACGCTCATGTCAATGTCCACAAGGCTCCCCCCTAGCCCTCGTCGCCGTCGTCGGCGTCTTCTTCATGGTCAAGCACGTCTTCGTCGTCGAGCCGGCGGAACTCCACCTGCACCCGGCCCTTGCCCAGCTCGTCCCACGCCAGCAGGCGTGGCTCCGGCGCGGCCGAAAGCTCGACGCCCGCGTCGCCGACGGCCAGGACGCGGCCCTCCAGCGAGGTGCCGTCGCGCAGGTCGGCCTTCACCAGGCGCCCCTTGGCGCGGCGCCAGTGCCGTGGCTCGGTCAGCGGGCGCTCGACCCCGGGGGAGGACACCTCCAGCACGTACGGGCTGCCGCCCATGACGTCGCTGTCGTCGAGCGCCTGCGACACCGCCTGGCTGATGTCGGCGACCTTGTCGAGGCTCACGCCGTCGTCGCCGTCCACGATGACGCGCAGGAGCCGCCGCTTGCCCGCGGGGGTGACCGTGACGTCCTCAAGGTCGAGACCCTCCGCCGCGGCGACGGGCTCCAGAAGCTTTATCAGGCGGTCACGTCGAGCGTCGGCGCCCATGCTGACCTCCCAGTTGAATTATCGGCCATCTTGTAAGAAAGCCGAAGGCGTACCTCGCCCAACGGTTCACCAGCCTATCGACACCGGGGCGCGGAAAGAGCGTCACTCGGTTACCCACCCGGTGACGCGCCGTACGATGCTATGTGCCAAGCCAGGAAAAGCCGTCATCCACGGGAGGCCACACCGTGCGTCAGCGTGCCCTGACCCGGCGCGCGGTGTTGCGTGGCACCGCCGCCGGCGCGGTCGCCATGGCCGTCGCCGGTTGCTCGGCGCCCGAGGCCGCGCCGCCGGCGCCCAAGCCGCCCGACCCCGAGACCGTGCTGCTCACCGGCGTCATCGCCGACAAGGAGCGGATGGTGGCGCTCTACCGGCAGGCCGTGCTCGCGGGTGGCAGGCTGGCCTCCGTGCTCGGGCCCTTCCAGCAGCGCCACGAGGCCCACCTGGCGGAGCTGCGGCGCCGCCTGCCCCCGAGCCCGGCGCCGACCCCCGCCTCGCCCACGCCTGTGCCCCCGTCCTCCCCGCCGGCCTCCGCGCCCGCCGCGGCCAAGGTCTCGGTCGCCAGGCTTCGCGAGCTGGAGCGCAAGGCGGCTGCCGCCCGGCCGCGCCAGATCGGGAACGTCTCCCCCGCCCTGGCACAGCTCCTCGCCTCCATCGGGGCCTGCGAGGCCGCCCACGCCGTGGCACTTGCGAGAGCCTCGTGACCGACGCGCTCCAGGGCCTCAACAAGGTGCTCGACGCCGAGCACGCCGCCGTGTACGCCTACGGCGTCGTGGGGGCCCGCACCAGCGGCGGCCAGCGGGCTGCCGCGTCCGCCGGCTTCAACGCCCACCGCGCCAGGCGCGACCAGATCCGCGGGCTGATCACGGCCAGGGGCGGCACGCCCTCGGAGTCCGGCGCGGCGTACGAGCTGCCCTTTCCGGTCGCCGAGGCCACCGACGCGGCCCGCCTGGCCGCGCTGGTTGAGGATCGCGTCACCGCGGCCTACCTCGAGCTGACCGCCGTGGACGACTCCGCGCTGCGGCGGCTCGCCGCCATGACCATGCAGGAGTGCGCGGTCAGGGGGTACGGCTGGCGCCCGACGATCGCCGCCCTGCCCGGCTGGCCGGCGCCCGATCCCGGCCCCTCTCCGATGGGGAGGCCGAGCACGTCACCGCCGGTTTCCCTTGACCAGTAGGCGATTTCGTCCATACGACCACGTTTGCACCTGGTGTCCGGGGTAGTTGCTCGCCCATCGGAAGAGCACGGAGGGACACATGGGCTGGAGTTACCGTAAGTCGATCAAGATGGGGCCGTTCAGGCTCAACCTTTCGCGAAGCGGTGTCGGGCACAGCTACGGCGGACGTGGCTTCCGTGTCACGAAGGGCGCCGACGGGCGGCGCACCGTCACCGTCAACCTGCCGGGCGGCTTCCACTGGCGCAAGACAATGGGCAGCGCGCGCGACTAGACGAACCGCGTATGACGCCGAGAGCGCGTGCCGTACAGCCTGAGCCTGGAACGGCACGTGAAAGGGGGCTCGCCACCCCGGGCCGAGAGGCGGCGAGCCCCCCTCACCATGCTCTGGGGACGCTCTTGGGAGCCCGGAAGGTCAGAGGCGCTCGGACCGGGGCTCGGAGGACACCGCGGCCAGCACGCTGCCGACGGCCTCGGCGAGCGGGACCTCCTCCTTGACGCCGGTCCTGCGGTCGCGCAGCTCCACGACGCCCTGAGCCAGCCCGCGGCCGACGATCAGGATCGTCGGGACGCCCAGCAGCTCGGCGTCCTTGAACTTCACGCCCGGAGACACCCCTGCGCGGTCGTCGACGAGCACGCGCAGGCCCTTGGCCTCCAGCTCCTCGGCGAGCCCCAGCGCCACCTCGACCTGGTTGTCCTTGCCGGTGCCGACCACGTGCACGTCGGCGGGCGCCACCTCGCGGGGCCAGACCAGACCGAGCTCGTCGTACTTCTGCTCCGCGATCACGGCCACGGCACGCGAGACGCCCACGCCGTACGAGCCCATGGTGATGCGGATGGGCTTGCCGTCGGGGCCGAGCGCGTCGAGGCCGGCCGCGTCGGCGTACTTGCGGCCGAGCTGGAAGATGTGGCCGATCTCGATGCCACGGTCGATGGAGAGGGGGTGGGCGCACCGGGGGCATGAGTCGCCCGCGCGCACCTCGGCGGCCTCGATGGTGCCGTCGGGCTCGAAGTCACGGCCCACGACGACGTGCGCCGCGTGCTTGCCCTGCTCGTTGGCCCCGGTGACCCAGGCGGAGCCCGCGACGACGCGGGGATCCACGAGGTAGCGGATGCCCAGCCCCTTGAGCACCTGGGGGCCGACGTAGCCGCGGACCAGGCCGGGGTGCTTGGCGAAGTCGCCCGCCTCGAAGATCTCGGGGATGCCAGGGGCGAGCGCGGCCTCCAGTCGCTTGAAGTCGACCTCGCGGTCGCCGGGCAGGCCGACGATCAGCGTCTCGAACTCCTCGGAACCCGGGGTGCGCACCTTGACCACGACGTTCTTGAGGGTGTCGGCCGCGGTCACGCCGAGGCCGTACCGCTCGTTGACCAGGGAGACCAGCGAGTCGATGGTCGGGGTGTCGGGGGTGTCGAGCACCTCCAGGGCGGGGTGCCCGGCGGTCACGGCCGGAGGCGCGGGCGTGACGACGGCCTCGGCGTTGGCGGAGTAGTCGCAGTTGTGACAGGCCACGAAGGTGTCCTCGCCGGTGGCGCAAGGGGCGAGGAACTCCTCGGAGGCCGAGCCGCCCATGGCGCCCGACATGGCGAAGACGATCTTGTAATCGATGCCGAGCCGGTCGAACAGCTTGATGTAGGCCTCGCGGTGCAGCTCGTACGAGCGCTTGAGGCCGTCGTCGTCGAGGTCGAAGGAGTAGGAGTCCTTCATGATGAACTCGCGGCCACGCAGGATGCCGGCCCGGGGACGCGCCTCGTCGCGGTACTTCGTCTGGATTTGGTAGAGGATTACCGGATAGTCCTTATAGGAGGAGTACTCCCCCTTGACCATGTCGGTGAACATCTCCTCGTGGGTGGGCCCGAGCAGATAGTCGGCGCCCTTGCGGTCCTTCAGCCGGAACAGCGTGTCGCCGTACTCGGTCCAGCGGCCGGTGGCCTCGTAGTAGTCGCGGGGCAGCAGCGCGGGGAACAGGACCTCCTGGCCGCCCATGGCGTTCATCTCCTCGCGCACGACGCGGGCGACGTTCTCCATGACGATCTTGCCGAGGGGCAGCCACGAGTAGATGCCCGGGGCGACGCGGCGGACATAGCCGGCGCGGACGAGCAGCTTGTGGCTCGGCACTTCCGCGTCCGCCGGATCCTCACGCAGGGTGCGCAGGAACAGGGTGGACATACGCAGCAGCACGGCTACTCCTCGGTCGCGGGGATTGGCAGGTATACAGGCTATCGAGTCTCGCGCGGGCGTCGCCCGGTTTAACCCCGGGGCGGCCGCCGGTCACCTCACCATTTTGCCAAGCAATCGCTTGTTAAGCTGCCGGGGTGGACCTCACGGAGGAGCAGCGCGAGCTACGCGTCACGGTACGCGACTTCCTGCGCGACGCGTGCCCGCCCGCCCTGGCCTTCACCGGCTCCCCCGAAGCGCGCGCCGGGGACCCCCGCGCGCTGTGGAGGAGGTTCGCGGGCGAGCTCGGGGTCACCGGGCTCGCCATCCCCGAGCAGTACGGCGGGGCCGGATGCGGCATGGCGGAGGTGGCGGTCGTCTGCGAGGAGCTCGGCAGGTCCCTGTCGCCCCTCCCCTACCTGTCCACCGCCGTGCTCGCGGCCGAGGCGGTCAAGGCGTGCGGCGATGAGGAGGCGAAGCGCCGCCTGCTGCCGCGCATCGCCGACGGGTCCGCCACCGCGACGGTGGTGCTGCCCGGCGAGGCCGGCCTGCGCCTCGAAGGGGAGCGCCTGCACGGCACCGTCCCGTACGCGCTCGACGGGGAGATCGTCCTGGCATATGTGGGGCGCTCGCTCGTGGAGGCGCGGCCGACGGCGCGCAGGCCGCACGCCACCGTCGACCGCACCCGCCCGCTCACCGAGCTGGTCTTCGACGGCGTCCCGGTACGGCGGCTCGGGGACGCCCGCCCCTCCGCCCGGGTGCGCGACCTCGGCGTGGCCGGGCTCGCCGCCGAGCAGGCGGGCGGCGCGGCGCGCTGCCTCGCCGCCGCCGTGGCCTACGCGGGGAAACGCCACCAGTTCGGCCGCCCGATCGGCTCCTTCCAGGCGATCAAGCACAGGCTGGCCGACATGCTGCTCGCGGTGGAGTCGGCGAGGTCCGCCGCGTACGCCGCCGCCCGCGCGACCGAGGAGGAGCTGCCCGTGCGCGCGGCCATCGCGGGGTCGTACTGCACCGAGGTCTACCTGGCGGCGGCGGGCGAGAACATCCAGATCCACGGCGGCCTCGGGGTCACCTGGGAGCACGACGCCCACCTGTCCTTCAAGCGCGCCACCTCCGACGCCCAGCTCTTCGGTCCGCCGCAGGCCCACCGCGCGCGCCTCGCCGCGTCGGTCTTCCCCGCGTCGCCGGCCGCCGCGCGGCGCGTCGCGACACGGGTCCCCCGCACCCACTGACCCGCCCGGCGCGCTCCCCGCCCAAGGGGACACTGCTTGTTGCGGCTCGTCGCGGCTGGTAATCTCGCCAAGCGAGCGCTTGGTTGAATTCGGTCGGTCGAGTGGTGGAACGGAGGCGCGGATGACGTCCCTACGGATCAGCCTGGGATATGAACTGGAGGTCCGCGGGCGCACCCGCGAGGTGGAACGGCAGACGTTCGAGAACGTGATCGACCAGGTCGTGCTCGGGGACCGCCTGGGATGCGACACCGCGTGGTTCGTGGAGCACCACTTCACCCGGGGCTTCTCCCACTCGTCGGCCCCCGACCTGGTGCTCGCCGCCATCTCCCAGCGCACCGAGCGGATCCACCTCGGGCTCGGCGTGGTGCTGCTGCCCTTCCAGTCGCCCATCCGCACGGCGGAGCGGGTCGCCACCCTGGACGTCCTCAGCAACGGCCGCGTCGAGTTCGGCACGGGACGGGGCGCGTCGCCGCTGGAGTACCAGGCCTTCCAGCGGCCGTTCGAGCAGTCCCGCAGGATCTGGGAGGACTCCCTGGAGGCGGTGCTCGCGATCTGGAACGCCGACGGCGAGCCGGTCAGCCGCTCCAACGAGTTCTTCGAGATCCCCGACGTGGCGGTCTACCCCCGGCCCACCCAGGTGCCGCACCCCCCGGTCTGGGTCGCCTCGACCTCCCTGGAGGGCTATCTCGCGGCGGCAAGGCACGGGTACAACCTGCTCGGCATGACCATGCTCAAGGGCATCGACGACGTCGCCGCGGACATCGCCAGGTACAAGGAATGCCTGGCCGACAACGGCTTCGACCCCGCCACCCGCAGGATCGCACTGATGATCCCCTGGCATGTGGCGCCGACGCGCGAGGAGGCCATCGAGACCGCCGCCGACCCCGTCCTGTGGTACATCCGGCGGCAGGTCAACCTGGTGACCCCGCCCGACTACTACGACGCCCGGCACGCCACCCACAAGGTCCTCGGGCAGCTCGCCGCCGGGCTGCCGCCCGACGACGCGATGGCGACGCTGCGCGAGCACCTCATGGTGGTCGTGGACGACGTGGAGGGCTCCCGCAAGGCCGTCGCGAGGATCGCCGAGGCCGGGGCCACCGACCTGATCCTCCAGGCCCAGGTGGGCGGCCTCGCCCACGACCGCGTACGCGACTCGATCGAGCTGTTCATGGGGGAGGTCATGCGTTGACGACGACCCGCTGGCTGACCAGGGACGACCTGGGAGCGGCCGCCGGTGGCGCCACCGGCCTGCTGCAGGTCGCGCCGGACGCGTCGAGCGCGTGGCCGCTGGACCCCGGTGACCGCGGTGCGGACGGCCTCACGGCGCGGGCGCTGCGGGCCGCGGGCGTCGGCGGCCGCGACCGGGTGGTCGTGGCGCTGGGCGAGCCCGCGGGAGCACTGTGGGCCGCCGCCGGGGCCGAGGTGGCGGCGGCGTCCGCCTCGGTCGGGCCGCGCGGCCGGATGCGCCTGCACCACGCGCTGAGGTCGCTCGGGGCCACCACGCTGGTGATCACCCCCACCGGGGCGATGGACCTCCTCGCCCGACTGCACCTGGAGTTCCTGCTCGACCCCCTGGACCTCGGGCTGCGGCACCTGGTGCTCACCGGCGAGATCGCCTCCCCGCGCACCCTCGGCCACCTGGCCGGCGAGTTCGAGGCGTCCGTGACCGAGGTCTACGCGAACCCCTACAGCGGCGGCGCGCTGGCCTGGCGCGGCTCGGACGCCGCGCCGCTGACCCCTCTGGCCGACGGGCTGCTTGGGCTCGCCTCGCTGGACGAGGACTCGCCTTTCGAGGGGACGGACGGCCTCGCCGAGCTCGTCGTCACGCCGTCCGGCCATCCCGCCCTCGGCGGCGCGGTCGTCCGCACCGGGCAGGTCGCCCGCCTCGGCGGCGCGGCCGAGATCCCCGCGCCGTCCCACACGGTCGGCGACCACGTGCTGGTCAGAGGCGTGTGGCTGTCGCTTCCCCGCGTCGAGAGGGCTCTATCCAGGATCGACGGCGTGTCGACCTGGGAGCTCGCGGTCTCCCGCCAGGGCACGCTCGACTCCGCGACGCTGAGGGTGACCTTCGGCCGCGCGAGCCTGGTCGGGAATCCGATGTGGAGGTCCAGGATCGAGCAGTCGCTTTCCGCGCTCACCCCGATCAAACTGGGCGTGGAGGTCGCGGCCGAGGTGGCCGAGAAGGCCACCCCGGGCACGGTCGCCGACGCCCGCGGTCACCATCTCGGCAGAGACCGCACCGCCATGGCTCACTAGCACTGGACGGGCGTTGAGGCAGGCTCACGAACGCGGGAGGCGCGACCATGGTTCCAGGCGGCGAGGGCACCGTGCCGGGCTGGGGGACGATACCGCGCATGCTGCGCGACCAGGCGGCCCGCCACCCCGGCCTCACGGTGATCATCGACGGTGACGTGCGGCTGTCGCTCGCCGAGCTGCGCGCCCGCGCGGCCGTGGTCGCCAAGGGGCTGATCGCGCTCGGCGTCGAGCTTGGCGACCGGGTGGCCATCTGGGGGCCCAACGACGTGCACTGGGCGGTCGGCGCGTACGGCATCTGGGACGCCGGCGCGGCGATCGTGCCGCTGTCCTCCCGCTACAAGGGCATCGAGGCCGCCGAGGTGCTGCGCAGGACGGGCGCCAGCGTGCTGATCATGGGCCACAACCTCGACGGCGCTCCCCCGTTCGCCGACCTCCTCGCCTCGGCCGCCGGGCCGCCCAGGCAGACCGGGCGGGGGGAGAACGGCGAGGACGCCGAGCCCGGGGCCGGGCGGCCCTTCTCCGGGCTTCCCGAGCTGCTCCACGCGATCACCCCCGAGGGGGTGGGCCGTCCCGGCATGCTGCGCCCTTCCCGCGTGCTCGCCGCCGGGGAGTGGATCTCCGACGACACCGCCGAGGAGAGGGCGCTCGCCGTACGGCCGGACGACCTCTGCGAGATCATGTCCACGTCGGGCACCACGGGCACGCCGAAGGGCGTGATGCTGGACCACGGCCAGATCGTGCGCGGCTACTGGGACTGGGCCGAGATCGTCACGCTCAGGGAGGGTGACCGCTATCCGGTCATCGCGCCGTTCGCGCACGGCTTCGGCCTGAACGCCGGCCTGCTCGCCGGGGTGATGCGCGGGGCCACCCTCCTGCCGGTCAAGGCGTTCACCCCCGCCGTGCTGCGAGAGCTCGTCCACGACGGGCGCATCACCGTGCTGGCCGGGGCTCCGCCGCTGTTCCACCGCCTCCTGGACGAGGTGGACGTCGCCGGGCACTCCGTCCGCGTGGCGATCTGCGGCGCCGCCGCCGTGCCCGCCGAGCTGGTCCGCCGGTTGCTGCTGGAGGCGGGCCTGGAACGCGTGATCAACGCCTACGGCCTGATGGAGGGCACGGTCGTGTCGATGACGCGGGCCGGCGACCCCGTCGAGGTGATCGCCGCCTCCACCGGGCGGCCGGTGCCCGGCATCGAGGTCAAGATCGTGGACGACGACGGCAAGCCGGTGGCCGCGGGTGAGCGCGGAGAGATCCTCCAGCACGGCTACGGCGTGATGCGCGGCTACTGGGGCGAGCCGGGCAGGACGGCCGAGGTGATCGAGAACGGCTGGCTGCGCACGGGCGACATAGGCACGCTGGACGCCCAGGGGAACCTCTCGGTGGTCGACCGCAAGAAGGAGCTGTTCATCGTCAACGGGTTCAACGTCTCGCCCGCCGAGGTCGAGAGCCTGCTGCTGCACCACGGCGACCTCGCCCAGGCGGCCGTCGTCGGCGTGCCGGACGAGCGCTCGGGCGAGGCGGGCCGCGCGTACGTGGTGCCACGTCCCGGCAGCGCGATCGACCCCGCCGAGATCATAAGCTGGGCACGAGGGAACATGGCGAGCTACAAGGTGCCCCGCCAGGTGATCGTCGTGGACGCGCTTCCCGTCAACGCCAACGGGAAGACCGACAAGCGACTGCTCCGCGCCCGGGCCGCCGAGGAGGCCCGGGGGTAACGGAACTGGATTAACTCGATACCTCCGGCGCGCGAGTCTGGCCGGGACGACCGCGTTCCGCGACAATCTGCTCCATGACGATGTGGGGCCGTAGAGTCCCGCTAAGGAGGCCACATGTCGCTCCGCGTGGCGATCGTGGGATCTGGTCCCGCCGGGATCTACACGGCAGAGGCACTGACGAAGCAGGCGGGCGAACCCGTCGAGATCGACGTGCTCGACCGGCTGCCCACACCGTACGGGCTGGTCAGATATGGCGTCGCGCCTGACCACACCTCCATCAAGTCGATCGCCGGCTACCTGCGGCGGGTGCTGGAGCTGCCCTCGGTGCGCTTCCTCGGCGGCGTCGAGCTCGGATCCGACGTCTCCGTCGCCGACCTCGCCGCGAGCTACGACGCGGTGGTCTACTGCACGGGCGCGATGGTCGACCGGCATCTCGGCATCCCCGGCGAGCACCTGCCCGGCAGCGTGGCGGCGACCGACTTCGTCAACTGGTACTGCGGCCACCCCGACATGCCGCCCGACGCCTTCTCGCTCGACAGCACCGAGGTGGCCGTGATCGGGGTCGGCAACGTCGCCGTCGACGTGGTCAGGATCCTGGCCAAGACCGCCGACGAGCTGCGCTCCACCGACGTGCCGCAGGAGGTGCTCGACCGCCTGGCGAAGAGCCAGGTGACCGGCATCCACATGATCGGCAGGCGCGGCCCCGAGCACGCCAAGTTCACCCTCAAGGAGCTGAGGGAGCTCGGCGAGCTTCCGAGCTGCGACGTCCTGGTCCGCCCCGAGGAGGGCGGCACGAACGACGTGAGCGAGCTGTCGCGTCAGGTCCGCGGCAACGTCGAGGTCCTGCGGTCCTGGTGCGCCCACGCGCCCACGGGGCGTCCGCGCCGGCTGGACGTGCGCTTCTGGCTGCGTCCCGTGGAGATCCTCGGCACCTCCCGGGTCGAGGCGCTCAGGCTGGAGCGCACGGCGCTGGTCGACGGGCGGGTGGTCGGCACCGGGCGGTTCGAGACCATCCCGGCCGGCATGGTGCTGCGCTCGGTGGGCTACCAGAGCGTCCCCCTGCCCGGCGTGCCGTTCGACGACGCGACGATGACCGTGCCGAACGTCGCGGGGCGGGTGTCCGAGGGGCAGTACGTCGCGGGCTGGCTCAAGCGCGGGCCGACCGGCGTCATCGGCACCAACAAGTCCGACGCGGCGGAGACCGTGCGCACGCTGCTCGCCGACCTGGCCTCGCGCCCCGGCCGCTCCGCCCCGGCGTCCAGGCTGGACGACCTGCTGGCGGCGCGCGGCGTGAGCCCCGTGACCTACGGCCAGTGGCTCGCCATCGAGGCGGCGGAGGCCTCGCTCGCCACGTCCCTCGGCCGGGGTGAGCACGTCAAGCTCGTCGGCCGTCCCGCGATGCTCGCCGCCTGCGGCCGTACGCCCTCCGCCTGACCCGGCCCGTCCGTACGCCCTCCGCCTGACCCGGCCCGGCCGTACGCCCTCCGCCTGACCCGGCCCGGCCGTTCGCGCGCGTGACCGCGAACGGCCGAGGGTGACGTTTGCGCGGCGTGCGGCGCGGAAGGAGTACCCCCGAGACGGCGACTCCGTGCCACGG
This sequence comes from Sphaerisporangium viridialbum, assembly GCF_049674955.1. GTDB lineage: Bacteria > Actinomycetota > Actinomycetes > Streptosporangiales > Streptosporangiaceae > Sphaerisporangium > Sphaerisporangium viridialbum. Next base: position 7,819,097 of record NZ_CP187232.1, read on the forward strand.
CCGGGGCCGCCGACCGGACCGGGGGGACCGCTCGATGACCACTCAGACGTATCCGCACGCCCGCAGGGCCGCCGCGAAGGCCCGGTCATGAGTGACACGGTCGCCGAGCAGTTCGTCAAGGTGCTGCGGCAGGGCGGCGTGCAGCGCGTGTACGGCGTCGTCGGCGACAGCCTCAACCCGGTCGTGGACGCGATCCGCCGGGCCGACGGCATCGACTGGGTGCACGTGCGCAACGAGGAGGCCGGGGCGTTCGCCGCCGCGGCCGAGGCCCAGCTCACCGGGAGGATCGCCGCCTGCGCCGGCAGCTGCGGACCCGGCAACACCCACCTGATCCAGGGGCTGTACGACGCCCACCGCACAGGGGCGCCCGTGGTGGCCCTGGCCTCGCACATCCCCTCGACGGAGATCGGCACCGGGTTCTTCCAGGAGACCCATCCCGAGCGGGTGTTCGTCGACTGCAGCCACTACTGCGAGATGATCAGCAGGCCCGAGCAGATGCCGAGGGTGCTGCGCATCGCCATGCAGTACGCCGAGGGGCTCGGCGGGGTGTCGGTGGTGGTGCTTCCCGGCGACATCGCCGCCCTGCCCACCGCGCGCCCGACGGGCACGAGCACGCTGGTCACCGAGAGGGGCGTCGTGGCGCCGCCGCCCTCCCACGTGCGGGCGCTGGCCTACGCCCTGAACGCCGCGCGACGGGTCGCCCTGTTCTGCGGCGCGGGCTGCCAGAACGCCCACGAGGAGGTCATGGCGCTGGCCGCCAGGGTGTACGCCCCGATCGGGCACAGCCTGCGCGGCAAGGAGTGGATCCAGTACGCCAACCCCTACGACGTCGGCATGAACGGCCTGCTGGGGTACGGCGCCTGCTACGACGCGCTGAACGAGGCCGACCTGGTGGTGCTGCTGGGCACGGACTTCCCCTACGACAACTTCCTGCCCCAGGGGCACACCGCGCAGGTCGACCACGACGCCACCAAGCTCGGCCGCCGCACGCCCCTGGACGTCGCCGTGCACGGCGACGTCGGCGAGACGCTGCGCACCGTGCTCCCCCTGCTGCACCAGAAGACCGACAGGAGCTTCCTCGACCGCATGCTCCGCGAGCACGCCCGCAGCCTCGAACGCGTCGTCGACGCCTACACCAGGGACGTCGACCACCACGTGCCGATCCACCCCGAGTACGCCACCGCGATCCTGGACGACCTGGCGGCCGAGGACGCGGTGTTCACCGTGGACACCGGCATGTGCAACGTGTGGGCGGCGCGCTACCTGACGCCGAACGGCAGGCGGCGGGTCATCGGCTCCTTCCTGCACGGCAGCATGGCCAACGCGCTGCCGCACGCCATCGGCGCGCAGCTCGCCTATCCCGGCCGCCAGGTGATCTCGATGTCGGGGGACGGCGGCCTCGGCATGCTGATGGGCGAGCTGCTCACCGTGCGCCTGCACGACCTGCCCGTGAAGATCGTCGTCTACAACAACTCCTCGCTCGGCATGGTCAAGCTGGAGATGCTGGTGGAGGGGTTCCCCGACTACCAGACCGACCACGCGCCCGTGGACTACGCGGCGATCGCGGCGGCGGCCGGCATCCCGTCGACACGCGTCGAGAAGCCCTCGGAGGTCCGCGACGGCCTCGCGCACGCCCTGTCGTCCCGCGGCCCGTACCTGGTGGACCTGGTCACCGACCCCAACATCATCGCCATGCCGCCGCGCATCACGCCCGCGCAGATCAAGGGCTTCGCGCTCGCGGCCGGCAAGATCGTCGTCAGCGGCGGGGTCGGCAAGATGGTCGAGATGGCCCGCGCGAACCTGCGCAGCATCCCGCGCCCCTAGTCGCCGAGGGCGAGGGTGGCGCGGCGCAGGGCGGTGGAGAGGGTCTTGACCGTGGCGGGCTCGTCCATCACGCCGCCGCCCGCGTCCCTGCGCGCCTCCCATGCCTGTACGCGCTCCGCGTAGGCGTCCCGGTTGGCCAGGTGGAAGGCGTAGACGGTGGCGTACCGGCTGACGAGGTGCGAGGGATGCATGTCCCACCCCTGGTAGAACCCGTGGCGCAGCGAGTGGCGCACCATCCCGGCGTGGGCCCGCCAGAGCGCGTGCACGTCCTGCGTCGAGTCCGAGGCGGGCGAGGCGGCCAGCGAGCCGTCCGACAGCTCGACCCCTGTGCCCGCCAGCGCGGTGCGCATGACCTCGCGGGCGTGGTCGCAGACCGGATGGTCCAGCCGCTGCTCGTCCGGCGGCAGGCCGCAGGCGGCGGTGTAGTCGAACACCCCGAAGTGCGCCGCCGACAGCCGCCCGCCCAGCGAGGGCACCAGGCCGGGCGAGCGCATGAGGAACATCACGGTCTGCGGCGCCTCCACCTGCATCTCGAACCGCAACGTGCCCGTGGCCAGCCCTAACCCCTCCTCCAGGAGGGGAAGGCGGCCGGCGAACTGCCCGAGGTAGGCCTCCATCAGCACCTTCGGGAAGGTGACCGTGAAGCCCTCGGGGAGCGAGCCGACGCGCTCGACCACCCCGGTGAGGAAGCCGTCGAGCGTGCGCAGGGCGCGCGCCGGGTCGCCGTCGGCGAACGACTTGACCCGGATGCCCCAGCGGCGCGGCAGCGTGCCGGAGGACCGCATCGCGGCGACCGCCTCGGCCGCGCCGTCGGCGTGGGCGTCCTCCTCCGCGCCGGGGCGCACCCCGTAGCCGTCCTCGAAGTCGATGCGCAGGTCCTCGACGGGCTCGGCGGCCAGCTTGCGCGCGACCCTGCGGCGCACCTCTGCGGCCAGGCCGCCGGGCAGCGGCCCGAACACCCGCGACAGCTCGGCGTCGCCCGGCAGATGGCTCTCCAGGAGCCCCAGGGCCGCGTCTCCCCACGCCCGCACGGTCTCGCGGCCGAAGCGGTCGGCGGGCACGTACACGGTGTGCACGGGCTGCCAGGAGCCCGCGGGGCCGGGGTAGCGCTCCGCCTGCTCGCCGAGCGCCGCGGCGGAGCCGGGGACGTCGTGGTCGCCGAGGGTGAGGCGCATGTCAGATCGTGTCCACCAGGTCGCGCCACCGCCGGACCAGCTGGGTGTCCACAGGGTCGGACCACGACGCCCGTACGGCGCTGCCGACGTGGAAGGCCCGCACGCCGTAGTCGAGTAACGGGGGCACGAGATGCGGCTTGAGCCCGCCTCCGGCGAGGATCAGGGGCGCGTCGCCCGCCTCGGCCCGCGACCGCAGCACCGGCAGCCCCGCCGCGATGCCGGACACCTCGCCCGAGGTGAGCACGGTGGCGAGGTTCGGCAGCAGCCGTACGGCCCGCCAGCCGGCCTGGACGTCGGCGGCGTTGTCCACGGCGCGGTGGAAGGTCCAGGGCAGGGGGGTGACGGCGTGGATGAGCGCCTCGGTGGCCGCCAGGTCGACGGCGCCCTGCTCGTCGAGGAATCCGAAGACGAACCCGGCCGCGCCGGCGTCCGCCAGGGTGCGGGCGTCCCGCTCCAGACCTGCGAGCTCCTCGGGTGTCGCGGTGAATCCCCCGTTGGAGCGGAGCATCACCATTTGGGGCAGCGCGGACTGCTTGGCGATCGCCGCGACGGTCTCCGGAGCGGGGGTCAGCCCGCCGACGGACATGTCGGCCACGATCTCCAGGCGGTCCGCGCCGCCCTCCTCTGCGGCCACGGCGTCGCGCACGTCCAGCGCGATCACCTCGAGCAGCGATCCGGTCATGGGTCCTGAGGTTATCGGACCCACCTGTCCCGAGTTGGACCGCTACCACCCACAGGCCCTCACCTGTCCGGGGTTGGACGGCTAGTTCATGATCTCTCCCGGCAGGCGAGGGCGTAGTTATGACCTGACATCACCTGGAATGCGCATGCGAGGGCTTCCGCCTGCGCGCACGCGGAAGCGCGGGAGAGGCCAGGTCGGCGGCCCTCTGGAACAGCGCGCCCGAAGCCCGGTGCGGGAGGTCGACCGTGCGGACATGCCGGAATCCGAGCTTCTGGTAGTAGCCCTGGAGCCCCAGGTTGTCCTTGGAGCAGTCGAGCCGCAGCCACCGGCGCCCGGCCGCCGCCACGCGCAACGCCGCCCAGTCGAGCAGGGTCTCGCCGAGGCCCTGCCCCGAGTAGCCCCGCCCGACGGCCAGCTTGTGGACGTACAGGCCGGTCTCCGGGTGGTCGCCGCGCCGCCAGAACTCGGGGTCGGCGTGGTCGTCCAGCGCGAGGGTCGCCGCCGGGGCGGAAAGCGTTTCCCCCGCCAGGGTCCCGCGGTCGTCCTCGTCGTCCAGCACCCACAGGGTGCCCTCGGCGATCAGCGGCTCGATACGGGCGGCGGGGAAACCCGCGACCGGCCACTGCCGGATGCCCCGGCCGTGGAGCCAGCCCGCCGTCTCGGCCAGCAGCGCGAGGACGCCGGGCAGATCGTCGGGGGTGGCGTTGCGGAGGGTGAGGGAAGCTCCGAGGTGGAGGGTGTCGGAGTACATGGATCATCCTTTCGTCGCCTTCGGTGACGCCCTGAACACGTAGCGTGCTCGACGGGGGGCGCACGGCTTTATCAGTGAAGGCCGGTGCGCGCGGCGATGGCCGCAGGGCCGGCGGGCGTGGTCGGCCGCGATGGCGGCCCCGGCCCGCGCCGAAGGCGGGACGTCGCGATCGCGCCGCCACCGCGGCGGCGCGCGCGAGGTCAGCTCAGTTCGAGCTCGTACCTGATCAGATGCTTGTCGGCGGGCAGGACCGACACGGCGACTCGGACCGGGGTGTCCTCACGGTCATAACCAACTCGGACATATACGACAACAGGGGTACCAGGTTCGAGTTGCAGACGGGAGGATTCCTCAGGAGTCGGCATTCGTGCGGATATGTCATCCACAACCCGGACCTGCCGGTGACCGAGCTCCTCCAGCACGCGGTTGGCTCCGCGCGTGATGTCCGACGGACGGGCGATCTCGGAGTCGCTGACGAGCGCGTGCGGGAAGTAGGAGTCGTTGGTGTTGTACGGCTGGTCGTCCACGTAGCGCAGGCGGCGCCGCACCACGGCGACCGAGTGCTCGTCGAGCTCCAGCCTGGCCGCGATCTCCTCGGGAGGCTCCACGATGGAGACCTCGATCTCCTGCCCCGGCTTGCGGCCCTCCTTGGTGACGGCCTCGGCGAAGGCTTCCCTGCGCAGCACCCCTGGCGAGGCGCCCAGCTCGTCCTGGGGGCGCATGAGCAGCGCCCTGCGGTCACGGACGAAGCTGCCGCGGCGGCGCATCCGGGTGATCAGGCCTTCGTTCTCCAGCTCGGCCAGAGCGAGCCGTACCGTGTTTCGGCTGACCTCATGGCTGTCCATGAGGTCCATCTCCGTCGGCAGCTGGGCGCCGGGCCCGAGCTCGCCGGAATAGATGGCCCTGCGCAGCTCGCCGGCCACCTGCTGGTACAGCGTCGACCGTGCCAAATCTCACCTACGGTTGCGTCCTTTTGTACCTACGAATCTAGACGATCTCGATCTGACAGCAAACAACCCCTTGACCCAAGCGTCTCCACACCGCATTATCCAAACGTTGGTACAAATCCATCAAAGGGTCGGCGAGGGAGTGAGGGCCTGTGCTGGCGGTAAGAGCGGGCACGCCGTATCTGCCTTGGCACGATCCCCGCGAGGCGACGCGTCTACTGCGCTACGCGCTGCATCGGGAGGGGTTCACCCACACGTACCAGAGCAGCGGAAAAGGGATGTCCGTGCTCTCGGTGACGACGGAGCTGACGGTCTGGTGCAGGAAGGGCTCGTTCGTCTGGAACGAGGACGGCCTCACCGTCACCCACCCCGCGGCCGATCCGGTCGGCGCGGCTCAGCTGCTCAAACGCCATCTCAGAAGGCCGGGCGACGAAGCGCCACAGGACTGGGACGACCAGTCCGGCGACCGGCCTCCCACAGACTCCGTGCGATGAACGACGGCCAGGACCCCAACCCTCGCCGGGGTCCTGGAAGTCGCGCCGGGGCGGAACGTGTCCTGGCGGGTCCCCCACGCCCGCCAGGACACGCTTCCGTTACCACGCCGTCCACGGCCGTTACGCGGGCTGCCAGTTGATCAGCGAGAGCCGCTCGTCCACGTAGGTGTAGGACGCCCGCACGAGCTGGTCCGCCACCGGCTCCGCGTGGTGGTGCCAGCCGCCGACCATCACGCAGCCCGGGGCGTCGGCGAGACGCACCATGACCACCGTGTACGGGGTCGGCACGTCGGGCAGGAACGGCTGGTGGTTGACTATCCAGCTCAGGACGCGCCCGGTGGGGCTCACCTGGCGCCAGCTCCACTCACGGCCGCGGCAGCGGGGGCAGTACGCGCGGGCCGGGAAGCGCAGGGTGCCACAGCCCTCGCAGGCCTGGATCACGAACTCGCGCCCGGCGACGCGCTCCCACCACTCGGCGGAGTCCCGGTCGGGCACCGGCTTGATCATGTCAGCCCCTCCGCAGGATCAGCGCGGAGGTCGCGGGCAGGATGTAGCCGGGCTGGGCGGTGGACAGCGCCACCTCCGCGCCCGGCGCCTGGCGGTCGCCCGCGTCGCCCCTGAGCTGCGAGACGGCCTCCGCGATGTGGTTCATCCCGTGGACGTAGCCCTCCGACAGGAATCCGCCGTGGGTGTTCACCGGGAGGGAGCCGTCGAGCGCCGTCGCCCCGGAGGCCACGAACGGCCCGCCCTCCCCCTTGGCGCAGAAGCCGTAGTCCTCCAGCTGGACGATCACCGAGTAGGTGAAGCAGTCGTACAGCTCGGCCACGTCGATGTCCTCGGGGCCCGCGCCCGCCATCCGGTACAGGCGGGGCGCCAGCTCGGCGGCGCTGGTGACGGTCGGGTCGGCGGGGGTGTCGCCGGCGGACAGGAAGGAGTCGCCGCCTCCCCAGGCCGCGGCCGAGATCAGCACCGGCGGGCGGCGCAGGTCCCTGGCGCGCTCGGCCGTGGTGACGACGACGGCGCACGCCCCGTCGGTCTCCAGGCAGCAGTCCAGCAGGCGGAACGGCTCGGCGATCCATCGGGCGGCGAGGTAGTCGTCCATGGTGATGGGCGTGCGCATCAGGGCGCGCGGGTTCTTGGCCGCGTTCGCCCGCTGCGTGACCGCCAACTGCCCGAAATGCTCAGCCTTAGTGCCATATTTCAGCATGTGGGCGCGGGCGTACATCGCGTACTGCTGCGGTGGGGCGGTGTACCCGTAGGGCACCTGGTACTGCGCCTCAGGGCCGGCCGGCGCCGCCCGGCCCGTACCGCCCATGCGGAACTCCGAGCGGGCGTTGATGGCCCGGTAGCAGACCACGGTCCGCGCGACGCCCGCCGCGACGGCGAGGGCCGCCTGGCCGACCACGCTGTGGGAGACGCTGCCCCCGCCGAACTGATCGAGGTACCACGCCGGCGCGTCGATGCCGAGCGCCGGTCCGACGAGCGACGGGGCGGCGGAGTCGCCGACGCGGTGGGTGGCGATGCCGTCCACGTCGCCGGCGGTGAGCCCCGCGTCGTCCAGCGCGGCGAGGACGGCCTCGCAGGCCAGCGTCAGCGTGCTGACCCAGGAGTTCTTGGAGAACGCGGTGTATCCCACCCCCGCCAGGGCGGTGCGGTCGCGCAGCCCGCTCATCCCACCGGCTCCCGGAAGGCGCTCCCGGCCCGCTCGTCACCGCCCGGCTTCACCGGGGGCCGGGCCGTTGTGAGCACGCCACCTCCCGGGTGTCCGTAGTTGAGCAAGCGCTTGTACGGCTTCGAGGCTAGGTGCGTCACGCCGGGGATGTCAACGATCTCCCGCGCGAGACGGCCTTGACTTCAACCGCGGTTGAGGTTGCACTCTGATCACGCCACCGCCCCACGGCGGACCGGGGGACACAAGGTCGAGGAGGCCGACTGACATGCGGAAAGACCTGGCCGGCTTGACATCGCGACATCCCCTCTCCTATCGTCCAAGCAAGCGCTTGGTAAAGTAAGGGATACGATGGAGGAGACCGTCCCCCTCACGTCCTCCCCGTCGAGCACTTCCTGGGAGAGCCAGGCGCCACCCAAGGAGGCGAGCACGACGATGAGCACCCACGCGGCCCGGCTGGTCGTGCCGCACGGCGCGGCCCACGGGCACCCCTCCACGGTGCGCGACGGCACGCCCGCTCCCCCGCCTCCCCTCCCGCCCCTCCCTCCCGTACGTCCCGGCTCCCCGTCCGGCGCGGCGCCCGGCGCCAACGGGCGGCCCACCCCGGCCGCGCCCGCCTCGCCGCCGAACGGGCGACCCGCCGGCGGGCCCGGCGGGCAGCACTTCAGGAACGTGCTCGGCAGGTTCGCCACCGGCGTGGTCGCGATCACCGCGCTCGACCCGGTGACCGGTGAGCCGTGCGGCCTGGCGGCCAACTCCTTCACCTCGGTGTCGCTCGACCCTCCGCTGGTGGCCTTCTGCGTCGCGCACACCAGCACGAGCTGGCCGAGGCTCAGGTCCGCGGGGCGGCTCTGCGTGAACGTCCTCGCCGAGCACCACGAGCCGGTCAGCAGGCAGCTCGCCGCCAGGGGCGGGGACAAGTTCGCCGGCCTCACCTGGACCTCCTCCCCAGGCGGGAGCCCCGTCCTCGACGGCGCGCTGGCCTGGATCGACTGCTCGGTCGAGGCGGAGCACCTCGCGGGGGACCACCTGATCGTCGTGGCCCGCGTCCACGACCTGGACGCCTACGCCGACCGCGGGCCCCTGGTCTTCTTCCGCGGCGGCTACGGCCGGTTCGACGCATGAGCGACGGCTTCCGGCAGGAGGTCCGTACCTGGCTGGAGGAGAACCTGACCGGCGAGTTCGCCGGCGCCCGGGGGCTCGGCGGGCCCGGCCGGGAGCACGAGGGTCACGAGCTGCGCATGGCCTGGGAGCGCCACCTCGGCGCCGCCCGGTGGACCTGCCTCGGCTGGCCGAAGGAGTACGGGGGCCGGGACGCGCCCCTCGACCAGCAGGTGATCTTCCACGAGGAGTACGCCAGGGCGGACGCCCCCGCCCGGGTGGGACACATCGGCGAGGGCCTGATCGGGCCGACCATCCTGCGGTTCGGCACCGAGGAGCAGAAGCGCAGGTTCCTGCCGCGCATCCGGTCGGGCGAGGAGCTGTGGTGCCAGGGCTACTCCGAGCCGGACGCCGGCTCCGACCTGGCGGGCGTGCGGACCCGCGCCACCCTTGAGGGCGGCGAGTGGGTCGTCACCGGGCAGAAGGTGTGGACGTCGCTCGCGCACCTGGCCGGCTGGTGCTTCGTCCTGGCGCGGACCGAGCCGGGCTCCCTGCGGCACCGCGGCCTGTCGTACCTGCTGGTGCCCATGGACCGGCCGGGCGTCGAGGTACGTCCCATCGTGCAGATGACGGGCACGAGCGAGTTCAACGAGGTGTTCTTCGACGGCGCCCGCACGGACGCCGCGAACATCCTGGGCGCGCCCGGGGAGGGCTGGCGGGTCGCCATGGCGACGCTCGGGTTCGAGCGCGGCGCCTCGACGCTCGGTCAGCAGATCGGCTTCAGGCGCGAGCTGGAGGCGGTGATCGAGACCGCCCAGCGCACCGGGGCGTCGGAGGACCCGGTGCTGCGCGACCGGCTCGTGCGGTCGTGGCTGGAGCTGGAGATCATGCGGTTCAACGCCCTGCGCACGATGACGTCCCTGTCGGCGGGCGAGCCGGGGCCCGAGGTCTCGATCGCCAAGCTCTACTGGTCGGAGTGGCACCGCAGGCTGGGCGAGCTGGCGCAGGCCGTGCAGGGGCGGGAAGGCCTGGTGGCGAGCGGTGGGCCGTACGAACTCAACGACCTGCAGCGGCTCTACCTCTTCAGCCGCGCCGACACCATCTATGCCGGTTCGAGCGAGATCCAGCGCGACATCATCGCCGAACGTACCCTCGGCCTGCCGAAGGACCGCTGACCCGAGCAGGCGCCATCCCGACAGGAGCTCGCCATGACCCCCGCCTACCCACGCGCGCACGGCCTGCTGGACGGGAAGGTCACGCTGGTGACGGCCGCCGCCGGGGCGGGCATCGGGTACGCCACGGCCAGGCGCTGCGCGGAGGAGGGCGCCACGATCGTCATCTCCGACCGGCACGAGCGCAGGCTCGCCGAGGCCGCCGCGTCGCTCACCGGGCCGAACGGCGTGAAACCCCTCGCCGTGCCGTGCGACGTCACCTCGGAGGCGCAGGTCCTCGCGCTGTTCGACGCGGTCATGGACACGCACGGGCGCATCGACGTCGTGGTCAACAACGCCGGCCTCGGCGGCACGGCCGACCTCGTGGACATGACCGACGAGCAGTGGGACACGGTCATCGACGTCACGCTCAACGGCACGATGCGCTGCACCCGTGCCGCGCTCAGGCACATGATCCCGCAGGGCCGCGGCGTGATCGTCAACAACGCCTCGGTGATCGGGTGGCGGGCGCAGAAGGGCCAGTCGCACTACGCCGCGGCCAAGGCCGGGGTGATGGCCCTCACCCGGTGCGCGGCGCTGGAGGCGGCCGGGCACGGCATACGGGTCAACGCCGTGGCGCCGTCGCTGGCCACGCATCCGTTCCTCGCCAAGGTGACCAGTGACGAGCTGCTCGCCGAGCTGGCGGCCAAGGAGGCGTTCGGGAGGCCGGCCGAGCCGTGGGAGGTCGCCAACGTCATCGTCTTCCTGGCCGGCGACTACTCGTCCTACATGACCGGCGAGGTGGTCTCGGTCTCCAGCCAGCACCCCTGACGCCGGCACGCCCGCGAACCGACCGGTCGGTATGGACGGCGCGGGCGCCGTACGGCATCATCGGGTGGCATGACTCTGTTCTCGGTCGAAGGCAAGACGGTCGTCGTCACGGGCGGCTCGCGGGGCATCGGGAAGATGATCGCCTCGGGCTTCGTGGCGGCCGGGGCCAGGGTGTACATCTCCTCGCGCAAGGCCGCCGAGGTGGAGAAGACCGCCGCCGAGCTGGGCTGCGTGGCCGTGCCCGCCGACCTTTCGACCCCCGAGGGCATCGAGACGCTGGTGTCGGCCGTGACCGCGCGCGAGCACCGGCTGGACGTCCTGGTGAACAACGCGGGAGCCACCTGGGGCGCGCCGCTGGAGGAGTACCCCGAGCACGCCTTCGACAAGCTGTGGGGCATCAACGTCAAAGGGGTCTTCTACCTCACCCAGCGGTTCCTGCCGCTGCTACGCGCGGCGGCCTCCGCCGACGACCCGGCGCGGGTGATCAACATCGGGTCCGTCGACGGCCTCCGGGTGCCCATCGTGGAGAACTACGCGTACTCGGCCGCCAAGGCCGGCGTCCACATGCTGACCCGGCACCTCGCCCACACCCTGGCCTCCGAGTTCATCACGGTCAACGCGATCGCCCCCGGCCCCTTCGAGTCCAAGATGATGGCCTACGCGCTGGACGACCCCCAGATGCGCGCCACGATCGAGACCCACGTCCCGCTCGGCCGCATCGGGCGGCCCGACGACATGGCGGGCGCGGCCATCTTCCTGTCGTCCCGCGCGGGGGCGTACCTCACCGGAGCCGTCATCCCCGTCGACGGCGGCATCTCCACAACCTGACCCGCTCCCGACCCCACCTACGCGGCCCGAACCACCAACATCGACGGTCGTCCTCCCGTAGCGGCGCCCACGTGGAGGCCGCCCGTGCCCCGATTTCCCGGGCGTCGCGGGCCACGCCCGTGAGAAGCTGTCGCCTGAAGTAATCGCCACGACACGGAAGGTGACGTCCCCCCTTGTCCGCACTGCGTGTAGAGACATACAGTCGTCACATGGCGACGGTAGAGATACCAGATGTGCCCGAAGCCATCGTGAGCGCCCTTGAGGCCCAGGCCTTGGCGGAGGGTCTCACCCTGAGCGCTTACCTGCGCGCCGAGCTCGAACGCCTCGCCACGCGGCCCAGCAACGTGGAAATCTTCCAGCGCATTGCTCAACGCGACCGCAGCGGTGGCCCGACCACCGACGAGATCGTCGAACAAATCAGACGCGTTCGCGACGCGTCGTGATCGTGATCGAGTCCTCCGCGATGGTGGACGTCCTCGTAGCCGATCCCGTCAACCCCGAACTCGTGGCGGCGGTCTCAGGCCAGCCGCTACACGCCCCAGCTCTTCTGGATTTCGAGGTCGCCAGCGCTCTCCGAGGTCGGATACTGGGCCGCAAGCTTGAACATTCCCGCCTTGATACCGCAATCGCGGACTTCCAGGGTGTTGATGTCAGGCGTCACCGCATGACCAGATTTCTCCCGCAGATCCTCGATCTCCGAGATAACTTCACCACGTACGACGCCGCGTACGTCGTTCTGGCAAAGGTTCTCAACGCGCCACTGATCACTACGGACGCGAAGATGAAGGTGGCCGAGAAGGCCGGCGTGGAAGTGCGCATCTTGCGTAGCGGCGACATGTGACATGGCTTGGGCTCGCGCCCCGTCGACGGTGCGCGAGCCTTGCCATGTTCAGAGGAGGTCGCGGAGGGCGGTGGTGAAGCGGTCGGGGGCGCCGGGGGCGTAGGCCAGGTAGAAGTAGGGCTCGGTGAGTTCCAGTTCGATCAGTGCGGGGGTGCCGTCGGGGAGGCGCACGAGGTCAACCCGGGCGTACAGCAGTTTCTCGGGGATCGTCTCCAGCACCCGTTCGGCGAGTTCGAGCTGGTCGGGGGCGGGGTCGCGGAGGTCAGCTCCGATGTGGTTGGCGCGGGGGGCGTCGGTCCCGTTGGCCAGCATGGCGTTGCGGCGTACGGCGTGGCTGAACGTGCCGCCGAAGAAGATGAGTGAGGTCTCGCCCTCGCTCTCCACCATGTCGAGGTACGGCTGCACCAGCGCGACCTTGCCGCCCGCGACGATCCGCCCGGCGTGCGTCCTGGCCTCGGCGGCGTCGGCCGTGCGGATGGTGTCACGCGCCCCGGCCGAGACGGCCGGCTTGACGACGTAGTCGTCCCACCCGGGAAAGCCGGCCTCGTCGTCCCACGCGCGGAGGCCGGCATGGCCGTCCGGCTCGGGAAGGCCGGCCTCGTCGTTCGCGGTCACCCAGTGGGTCGGCACGATGGGGATCCCGAGCCGCTGGAAGTCCCGCAGGTAGGTCTTGTCGGTGTTGCGCTCCAGCACCGCGGCGGGGTTCAGCAGGCGCGTCGCGGTCTCCGCCCGGTACGCCCAGTCCACGAACTCCTGGCGGCGGTCGATGTAGTTCCAGGTCGAGCGGACCACGGCGGCGTCGTAGGCGGCCCAGTCGGCGGCCGGGTCGTCCCAGCGCACCGCCGTGCCTTCGATGCCCGCCCGGCTCCAGGCGGCGAGCAGCACCTCCCGGTCGTCGTCCGGACCGTCATAGGTGACATACGCGATCTTCACGGCACTCCATTCCATTCTCGACAAGTCAGCACCGTGAGCATCGTACGGACATGTCGGATGGAGAACAGCCGCCCCCTTCGCGCGGGTCGGCCATTATGCCGGGCGCCCGGATCCGCAAGCTGCTGACCAGTCAGTCCCAAGTTCTCCCCAAACGGGGTGGTGGACCGTATCCGTACACACCCATGAGGATTCGGGGCCACGCACGCGCGATAGGACGCCCGATCGGACCACAATATGAGGAGAAATCATGACTTCGCAGGACAATGGGCTCGGCGCAAGCGACCACGGCGCGCAGGCCGCCGGTCTCCGCCGCGTGGTGCGCGGCCGGGTGTCCGTACCCGGGGACGAGGGGTTCGACGACGCGCGGCGGGCCTGGAACCTCACGGTCGACCAGCGGGTCAGCGCCGTCGTGGAGGTCGAGGACGCGGCCGACGCCGCCGAGGTGGTCCGCTACGCCAGGCGGCACGGTTTCGGCGTCGCCGTCCAGCCCAGCGGCCACGGGGCCTCGGACGGCCTCGACGGGGAGATCCTGGTCCGTACGGGACGGATGGGCGGCGTGCGGGTGTGGCCGGAGCGGAGGCTGGCCCGGGTGGAGGCGGGCGCATCCTGGGGCGAGGTGCTCGCGGAGGCCGGCAAGCACGGGCTCACGGGCCTCGCCGGCAGCTCGCCCGTGGTCAGCGTCACGGGGTACACCCTCGGCGGCGGCCTGAGCTGGTTCGGCAGGCGGCACGGGCTCGCGGCCAACAGCGTGCGCGCGATCGACGTGGTCGACGCCGAGGGCGCGGCGAAGCGGGTCACCGCCGAGTCCGACGCCGAGCTGTTCTGGGCCCTGCGGGGTGGCGGCGGCGACTTCGCCCTGGTCACCGCCATGGAGTTCGACCTGTTCCCGGCACCCAAGCTGTACGGCGGCCGTATCATCTGGCCCGCCGACCGTGCCGCCGACGTCCTCGCCGCCTTCCGCGACATCACCGCGGAGGCGCCCGAGGAGCTGAGCGTGTGGTACGCGGTCATGCAGTTCCCGCCCTTCCCCGAGCTGCCCGAGCCGCTGCGCGGCCTGTCGGCGGTCGTGGTCGACGTCACGTTCCTGGGCGAGAGCGCCGAGGGTCGCGGGCTGCTGGATCGGTTCGACCGCGTTCCCGGGGTCATCGCCGACACGCGGGGGGAGGTCGCGGTGCGCGACCTGGGCGGCATCTGCGCGGAGCCGACGCTTCCCTCTCCCTCGATGATGCGCGCCGAGCTTCTCGGCAGGTTGGACGCCGCCGCCGCCTCGGCGTTCCTCTCGGCCTCGGCGCCGGGAAGCGGCGCGCCGCTGGCGTCGGTGCAGATCCGTCACCTCGGCGGCGCGCTGTCGCGGCTCGCGCCGGACGCCGGGGCCTGCGGGAACATCCGCGAGCCGTACCTGGTGGGGGCGCTCGGGATCACGCCGACGCCCGAGGCCGCGCAGGCCGTCAGGGCCCGGCAGGACGAGCTGCGCCTGGCCCTGGCCCTGCACACCACCGGCACCAAGCCCTTCAACTTCCTCGCGCACGAGGAGAGCGCCGTCTCGGCGTTCCCGGGTGACGTGCTGGCGAGGCTGCGCGACGCCAAGCGCCACCACGACCCGCTCGGGGTGTTCCGCGGCAACCACCCTATGCCGGCCTGAGGAGCGCCCGATTTGTCCCGAGGGTTCTTGGAAAGGACTCACAGCGGGTAAGAAGGTCATGACTGGGGGAAGTCATGAAAAGGATCACGACAGTCGTCGTGCTCGCCACGATGACGATGTTCGGTACGGTCGCGGCCGGGGGGCCGCCGAGCCACGAAGAGAAGAAGTCCGTCAGCAAGGATCAATACCGCATTCTCATCCGTCAGTGCCGATACGCCGACACCACCAAGGAGCAGGAGGAATGCCGCGCGCGGGTCGAGGAGAAGTACGAGGTGGGCCCGCGCCCAGCCACCGACCTGGACTGCCGGACCTACTCCGGCGTGACCGTGTGCGGCGTGCTGAAGCTCAATGACCGCGAGCAGCAGTGCGTAAGAGAGTCCGTCGACAGCGGCCTGTCCTACCGCCGGGCCGAAGTGGAGTGCTACGCCTTCTACTGACGACCGGCGACCCGGTCAGCTCGCTCGTCCCGAACATACGCCCGTCGACAGGAGCCCCAATGCTCACCTGGGGCTCCCACCTTGCCACCGTCACCGTGGCCTGGTGCCGGAGTGGCCTCACAGTCCCTCGTAGAAACCGAACTCCAGGTACACCTCTCGCTGAATCTTCCCGTACGCGGGCTCGTGCGAGGGGTAGAAACGCTTACCGCATTCCAGGTCATCGAGGGCTGCCCTGATCTCTCTGGCGAGATACGGCCTGGCCTGGTCCGGCGTCAGGTCAGGCGCGTAGACCGCGTCCTTCGGCATGTCCTCCGGCCGCAGGGCGTCGGGCGCCTTCTCGCCGAGGCTGTTCTCCTCGGCGTGGAAGACGTTGTGCCCGCGCTGGGCCAGCGCGGAGGGCTCGGTGGAGTCCACGGCATAGCCTTTCCCCCTGAGGCAGTTCCCCATTTTCGCACCGAGCCGGACGAGCCGCGGATCGCCGTCGATTTCGAGGCTCACGCGCCGCTCGATCAGGGCGTTCGCCTGTTCGGCCTGATCGAAGAACGAGTCCACGTCCTTACCGGTGATCTCCTTGATCGCCCGCCGATAACAAGCGTCATCAGCGGCCCTGTACGCCTCGCGCTGGGTCCGTGAAAGCGCCCCCTGGATCGACAGGTTGGGGTCCAGGGGAGCGTCCGTTTTGACGGTGGGGTTCCCGAACTCCTTTGGGTAGGCGTAAAGGCTGAAGACCCCGAATCCATATTTTTCGCGAAATCTCCGCATCGCCAGGTAGTCGCCGGATTCCCGGGCCCGCACCTCTTCGCTGTCCCTGCGGATCGGATTGATGTACGAGGAGACGAAGGCGACGAACTTGAAACCTTTCTCCTTCATGCAGTCGGCGCGTATCTCCTCTCGCAGCAGGACCCGATCCCGCTGCCCGGCCGCCCGGGTCTGGGCCCGCGTCTCGGGAGGGACACCGCAGGCGGCGAGCACGGCCAGCAGGGCGAGCGAGAGGACGGCCGGCCTGACATGGGCGATCACAGCAGCGCGTGCCGCCGCGCGTGGATGGGCACGGCCGCCGCCACGAGGGTGAGCAGCACGATGATGCCCAGATGGGAAAGCTCCTGCCGGCCGTAGAAGGACAGGTTCTCGGAGAACATCACCACGGCCGGCAGCAGGCCGATCCCCGCCGCGACGCCCCAGCGTGGATCGGCCGCGGCATGACCGGCCCAGACCGCCAGCGCGAGAAGCGCCACCTCCAGGCCGATGCCGGCCAGGTCCCGCAACGAGCCGGCCGTGACGGTGAGCCAGGCCGGGTCGGTGACCGCGAGCGAGGGCGCCGCCAGCCACCAGCGCCAGGTTCGCCTCCGCAACGGCGCGGCGCGTACGGCCAGCACCGAGAGGCCGAGGAAGACCAGCGCGTACGCGGCCACAGGGGCGACCGGGCCTCCACCGGAGTAGAGCGCGGGCGCATGCCAGATGGGGTCGGAGAAGATGGGCAGCAGGGTCTGGTCCAGCCAGGGGTAGCCCAGCACGATGGCGCACATCTTGCTCGCGATCAGCACCACCAGGGGCAGCGCCGGGCGTACCCGGCCCCGCAGCACCAAGAACACCGTGATCGCGGAGAGTGCCACCCACCACGGGATGGAGGTCGCGTACGGCAGCAGCACCGCCAGATTGGCGACCGACAGAACCGTAACCCCCAGGTGAAGCCCGTCGGCCCAGGCCGGCCCCTCCGCGACGTCCAGGGCCCGCACCCGCAGCCCGCCGACGATCAGGGCGACCGCTTCGCGCCACGACGGCGACGTCCGGCCGGGTGCGGCGGCGTCCAGCAACGTGGCGACGAGCTCCTCACCGTTGCCGGAGCGGTAGCCACGGGGGTAGGCCAGCAGGAGCCACCGGTAACGCCGCTCCAGGGCGCTGACGCCAGCGTCCATGGCCAAACGTGGCCGCTGGCGAACGCTCACGTGAAGGCCGGCCCTTGACGGAGCACGCGACTGGTCACCACCGACGCGGCCCTCTGCATCCGCTGCGCCTCGGCGGACACCAGGCCGCTGCCCTGCTCGGTGAGCCGGAAGTAGCGTCTGGGTCGCCCGTCGACGATCTCCTCGCGCTCCACCACGATCAGCCCGTTGCCCGCCAGCCGGTCGAGCGCGCCGTAAAGGGTGCCCACGGGCAGCTTGATGCGGTTGTCAGACAGCCCCAGGACGTGCTTGATGATCCCGTGCCCGTGGAGCGGGCCGTCGAGGAGCGCGGCGAGGATGAAATAGGTTGGCTCGCTGACCGAAGATGATCCCGTGGCCATGGCCGTGACCATACTTCGGTCTGTGAAGTATGGTCAAGCTAGAGCGCCTTCTCCAGTGCGGCGATCGTGGCGTCGTCCAGCATCTCGCCGTGCCCGCCCGCGTAGTAGCGTTCCACCATCTCGAACACCACCACCTCACTCTCGGCGACCTGTGTGGCGACCTGCTCGGGGCCGGCCTTGGCGGGAGCGTCGCTGCGCAGCACGGTCAGGTCCGCGAAGTACGGCGCGATCCATGAGACCGACTCGCGGGTGAACGAGTCACCGATCAGCAGGGTCCTCGGCTGGAACAACGGCGCCCGGGAGGAGGCGTTGGTGACGCGGTACGACACGGGCGCCCCCCGGTCGTCCCGCCGGACCAGGCGCACCCCGTCCCGGACCAGCTTCCACCGGTCGGCGGTCTCCGAGCGGGGCGTGCCCAGCAGCCGGCCCAGGTCTCCCTCCCGCAGGTCCCGCCCGGCCGCGACCAGGCGGGTGTCCCGCGTCAGATCGGGCTTGAGCGCCCTGGCCAGCTCCATGCCGTACAGGGCGGCGGAGCGCTCGTTCCAGTGACTGTCGGTACGCCAGTAGACGGGCTTGCCGGACTCCCGTTGCAATCGCTCCAGAGGTGCGCGCAGGTCGACGTACCCGGGTAGGCGGGCGGCGTTCAACGCGGCCCAGAACTCCTGCTTGCGCCTGGTCAGGCAGCGCTCGCCGAGAAAACTCTCCGGCAGCTTGTCCGGGTAGATGGTGGTCTTGTCTGGTGCCACGGTGAACACGAACCTCCTGCCGGACTTCCGCACGATCTCGGCCAGGCGGCGCAGCCGGCCGAGGATGCCGGCCACCGGCCTGACCGGCCGGCAGGCCTCCGCCACGTCGTCCCCGAAGTAGAGCCAGCCGTCGCGCCCCTCGATGATCCGGGGGTAGGCCGGCCTCTTGCCGGTGTTGGAGGACGGCGGCTGGCCGAACACCCTCTCGGACAACATGGTCCGGCCCCGCACGGCGTACTGCCGCAGAGGCAGGTGATCCACCGCCCAGGCCTCGAAATCGGGGACGAACTCGCCGGTTCCCTGCAGCGCCGGAAAGTCCCGCAGCTTCCGGTTCTCGATCTCGGCGGCCCGGTCCCCGGCGGCGAACGCCAGCGCGGGGCCGAAGAAGAACACCACGGCCGCCAGCGGTGCCGCCAGCCGCCAGGGCCCGCGCCTTCGGGACGTTCGCCCCGCGACCTCCGGTTCGATGTCGATGACGGTCATCGGCGCCCCGATCAGAACTGGTAGTAGAGGAAAGGGCTGAAGGTGCCGGCGGCGACCAGCAGCGCGGCGTACGGCGCGGCCACCCACGTGACCGTGGCCCGTGCCGCCGCGGGCGCCCACCCCCGGCCGTTCTGGATCAGGGGGCCGAGCCCGCCAGAGCCCGGCAGCAGCACGACGACGCCAGCCAGCACGAGGATCAGCGTCCGCTGGCGGTCGAGCGCGAAGAGCACGAACTCGTCCAGCTCGCCCCATGGCCCGGTGAACATCGCCCCCAGCATGCCGAGCGCCTCGGCCATGGTCCCCGCCCGGAAGAACACCCAGCCGATGACGACCAGCAGGAAGGTGAGGCCGCGACGCAGGAGGAGAGCGAGGACCGTCCCGGGCTGCCGGTCCCCGCCGAGCAGGCGTTCGATGACAAGGAGGCAACCGTGATAGAGGCCCCAGACGAGGAACGTCCAGTTGGCACCGTGCCAGAATCCGCAGAGCACGAAGATGATCAACAGGTTGCGGTAGGTGTTCAGGGCACCGTGGCGGTTCCCCCCGAGGGGGATGTAGACGTAGTCACGGAACCAGCGCGACAGGGATATGTGCCAGCGCCTCCAGAAGTCGGTCACGGAGTACGCCGAATACGGCCGGTCGAAGTTCTCCGGGAGGCGGAAGCCGAACATCATGCCGAGGCCGACGGCCATGTCCGAGTAACCGGAGAAGTCGAAGTAGATCTGGAGGGTGTAGGCCATGGCGCCCACCCAGGCGGTCGCCATGCCGATATCGCCACCGGCCTGCGCGAACGCCGCGTCGGCGACCGGTGCGATCGTGTCCGCGACGATGACCTTCTTGGCCAGGCCCAGAGCGAAGCGGGGAAAGCCCGAGGTGAAGTCGCGCAGCCGGTCGCGGCCGGTGTCCGCGAGCTGTTCGGAGATCTCGCGGTAGCGGACGATGGGCCCGGCGACGAGCTGGGGGAACATGGCGATGTAGGTGACGAACTGGACCAGGCTCTTCTGCGCGGGCCTGCTGTGCCGGTAGACGTCCACCACGTAGGACAGGTGGTGGAACGTGAAGAACGAGATGCCGATCGGCAGGGCGAGGCTCAAGATCGGGGTGTGGCCGAGCCCGAGCGCGCTCGACAGGGCGTCGATCTGCTGGGCGGCGAACCCCGCGTACTTCCAGACGACCAGGATCCCGAGGTCCCACGTGACGGCCGCCAGCAACACCGCCCTGCGCGCCCCCGGCCGCTCCCGCAGTCGCGAGGAGTCCACGGCGATCCCCGCCGTGTAGTTGACGACGATCGCGGAGAGCAGCAGCGCGGTGTACGCCCCGGCTCCCCAGGTGTAGAAGACCAGGCTGGCCACGGCGACCAGCCCGTTGCGCCAGCGCCGCGGCGACAGCCAGTAGGCGGCCAGCGTGACCGGCATGAAGAACCAGAGGAACAGCGGTGAGACGAACGACATCGGCTTACCGCCAATGAGCCCTCGTCACCTTGAGCGGCCTCGCCGCGAGGATGGTCGCTGTGGCGCGAGCTTCCGACATGAGGCACCCCGTCCGGCATTCGAGCATGTTGGCCGCAAGCACGCCCGGCCGGCACCGGTGTTTCAGGGACGGCTCAGAGCGGAGACCGTCTCGTGCAGGCGTCAGGGCGGCGACGCCGACCATACATCGCCTCACGAAGTATGGTCAAGATCTCCTCAAGCCGGCCGGGGGCCCGGCGGGAGTCATCCCTGTGCCGTGCCGTACACCGAGTCGGGGGCCGGGGCGTCGGCGATGAGCTTGCCGACGGCCTCGCCGATCTCGTGCACCTCCCACCGGGCGCCCTTGTCCACGCCCGGACCGTGGTTCCAGCCGGTGGCGATGGAGATCATGCCGCCCTCCACCTCGAACACCCTCCCGGTCACCTCGGCCGACTCGGACGAACCGAGCCAGACCACAAGAGGGGCCACGTTGCCGGGATGCATGACGTCGAAGCCCGAGTCGGGGCGTGCCATCATCCCGGCGAAGACCTCCTCGGTCATGCGCGTGCGCGCGGCCGGGGCGATCGCGTTGACGGTCACGCCGTAGCGGCCGAGCTCGGCGGCGGCCGTGTGGGTGAGCGCGACTATCCCGGCCTTGGCCGCGGCGTAGTTGCCCTGCCCGACGCTGCCGAGCAGCCCGGCGCCCGAGGAGGTGTTGACGACCCGGGCGTCCACGGGCTCGCCCGCCTTCGCCCGCTCCCGCCAGTACGCGGCCGCGTGCCGCAGCGGCAGGAAGTGCCCCTTCAGATGGACCCGGATGACGTCGTCCCACTCCTCCTCGGTCATCGAGACGATCATGCGGTCGCGGACGAACCCCGCGTTGTTGACCAGCACGTCGAGCCCGCCGAAGGCGCTGAGCGCGGTCTTCACCAGCCGCCCCGCGCCGTCCCAGTCGGCGATGTCGTCGCAGTTGGCGACCGCCTGGCCGCCGAGGTCCCTGATCTCCTCGACGACGGCCTGCGCCGGGCCGCCTGAGCGGCCCGCGCCCTGAGGACCGGTACCCAGGTCGTTCACGACGACCTTCGCGCCCTGCCGGGCGAACTCCAGTGCGTGCTCCCGTCCGATGCCCCGCCCGGCTCCGGTCACCACGACGACGCGCCCCGCACAGATACCGCTCATTCACCATTCCTTTTCCGCAATGATCACTAAAGTTTCCCGCTAAAACGGCATATATGTCCAGATCAGGAAAGTTGTCGCCAAGCCGGTATCTCGCCGCCGCCGTGCACGTGGACCCGCGCGCCCGTCACGAAGCCCGGAGAGCCGAGCCACAGGCAGGCCTCCGCGACGTCCTGCGGCCTCGCCATGCGCCCGGCGGGCACGGTCGCGGCCACCTGGTCGAAGGACCCGCCGTAGTGGCCCGCGGCGTTCTCGGTCTCAGCGAGGCCGACCACCACCGTGTTGACCCGTACGGCCGGCGCCCACTCCGCCGCCAGGCATCCGGCCAGGTGGTGGAGCCCGGCCTTGGCCGCGCCGTACGCGGAGGTGCCGGGCGACGGACGGTCCCCGCTCACGCTCCCGATCATCACGATCGAGCCGGCGGACGCCGAGAGCAGCGGGTACGCGCGCTGCGACACCAGCAGCGGGGCCGTCAGGTTGAGTTCGATGATCTTGGCGTGCAGGCGCGGGGACGTGCCGGCGAGCGGCGCGCCCGGTGAGCCGCCCGCGTTGTTGACGACCAGGTCGAGCCGCCCGTACTCCCGCTCGATCTCGCCGAGCAGGCCGTCGACGTCGCCGGGGTCCCGGACGTCCGCCGCGAGGTACCGTGCCTGGCGGAACGGCCCCGTACCCCCGCGCAGCAGGCCCTCCGGCTCCCGCGGCATCCGCTCGGGCGGCTTGCGGGCGCAGACGACCACCTCGGCGCCGGCTCCGAGGAAGGCCGAGGCGATGCCCGCCCCGATGCCTCTGCTGCCTCCGGTCACCAGCACCACCCTGCCGGTGTAGTCGTAGCTCACCATCCGCACCACCGCCCCTGACCTGACCGTCGTGCTACGGTACCAAGCAAGCGTTAGGTGCCCAAGGGTCGGTGAGGCGCGATGGGAATCACAGTGAACGGCGGCCCGGTCGCGGAGGTCGTGGTCGACGTGCCCCCGGTCAACGCGCTGCCCGTCCAGGGCTGGTTCGACCTGGCGGACGCCGTGCTCGCCGCGGGACGCGATCCGGCCACCAGGGTCGTCGTGCTCCGCGCGGAGGGCAAGGGCTTCAACGCCGGGGTGGACATCAAGGAGATGGAGCGCACCTCCGGGTATGAGGCCCTGGTCGGCGCCAACCGCGGCTGCTACGCGGCCTTCGCCGCCGTCTACGAGTGCGAGGTCCCGGTGCTGGCCGCCGTACACGGCTTCTGCCTGGGCGGCGGCATCGGCCTCGCCGGCAACGCCGACATCGTGGTGGCCAGCGAGGACGCCTACTTCGGGCTGCCCGAGGTGGACAGAGGAGCGCTCGGAGCGGCCACCCACCTGGCGAGGCTGGTACCTCAGCACCTCATGCGGGCCATGGTGTACACCTGCCGGAACGTCACGGCCGCCGAGCTCCACCGGCACGGTTCGGTGCTGGAGGTGGTGCCGAGGGACGAGCTGAGGCACGCGGCGTTCGAGGTCGCCGGCCAGATCGCGGGCAAGGACCCGTACGTCATCCGCCGGGCCAAGGAGTCGCTCAACGGCATCGACCCCGTCGACGTGAAGCGCGCCTACCGGTTCGAGCAGGGCTTCACGTTCGAGCTCAATCTGATGGGCGCGGGCGACCGCCACCGCGCCGCCTTCGCCGACCGCACCCGGGAGGACCTCGGATGAGGGACAAGACGATGTCGATCGAGGAGATCATCGGGTCTCTGGAGAGCGGCATGACGATCGGCATCGGCGGCTGGGGGTCCCGGCGCAAGCCGATGGCCCTGGTCCGCGCGATCTGCCGCTCGGCGCTCCGCGACCTCACCGTGGTCTCGTACGGCGGGGCCGACGTGGGGCTGCTGTGCGCGTACGGCAAGGCGCGCAGGGTCGTGGCGCCGTTCGTCACCCTCGACTCGATCCCCCTGGAGCCGCACTTCCGCGTCGCGCGCCAGACGGGCGCCGTGGAGTTCACCGAGTACGACGAGGGCATGTTCATGTTCGGCCTGCTCGCGGCGGCCCACCGGCTGCCGTTCCTGCCGACCCGCGCGGGCCTCGGCTCGGACGTCATGCGCGTCAACCCGGGCCTGCGTACGATCCGCTCGCCCTACGAGGACGGCGAGGAGCTGGTCGCGGTGCCCGCTCTGACGATGGACGCGGCCCTGCTGCACCTGAACCGGGCGGACCGGCGGGGCAACGCCCAGTACCTCGGCCCCGACCCCTACTTCGACGACCTGTACGCCAAGGCGGCCGGCCGGTGCTACGTGAGCTGCGAGCGGCTGGTCGACACCGCCGACCTGCTGAAGGAGGGCCCGGTCCAGTCGCTGCTGATCAGCAGGTCGATGGTCACGGGCGTGGCGGAGATCCCGGGCGGCGCCCACTTCACGACGTGCGAGCCCGACTACGGGCGCGACGAGGCGTTCCAGAGGAGCTACGTCACCGCCGCCTCCGGCCAGGACACCTGGACGTCGTTCCGCGAGCGCTACCTGTCCGGCGACGAGGCCACGTACCAGGCCGCCGTACGACAGGCGCGCGAGGAGGCCCGATGACACCCGGGCCGACGCGGGCGGAGGTCTGCGTGGTGGCCTGCGCCGAGGCGTTCAGGGGTGACGGGGAGATCCTGGCCGCGGGCGTCGGCGGGGCGATCACGGTCCTCGCGGCCCGCCTCGCGCGGCTGACGTTCGAGCCCGACCTGATCACGCACGACGGGGTGTGCCTGCTCACCGGCGACGTCCCTCCCCTCGGTGCGGACCCTGAGGTGGTGGAGGGCTGGCTTCCGTTCCGCGACCATCTCTGGCTCGTCCTCCAGGGGCGCAGGCACGTCATGCTGGGGGCGAGCCAGATCGACCGGCACGGCAACACCAACATCTCGTGCATCGGCGACTGGGCCAGGCCGAGGTCGCAACTGCTCGGCGTCCGGGGCGCGCCGGGCAACACGGTGTGCGACCCGACCAGCTACTGGATCCCCCGCCACTCCCCCCGCGTCTTCGTGCCGCAGGTCGACATGGTCAGCGGCGTCGGGTACGACCGGGCGGCCGAGGCCGGGGCCTCGCGCCACCACGACCTGCGCCGCGTCGTGACGAACCTCGCGGTGCTGGACTTCGCCACCCGCGACCGCTCGATGCGGCTGGCCTCGGTCCATCCGGGCGTCACCGTGGAGCAGGTCGTCGCGAGCACGGGATTCGAGCTCGCCATGCCGGACGGCGGCGTGCCGGAGACCCGCACGCCCACCACCGAGGAGCTCGGCCTCCTCAGGGAGCGCCTCGACCCGGGATCCCTGCGCGACCGCGAGGTCCCCGGGTGATCCCCGCCGGATGGACGCCGCGCACCGCGTTCACCGAGCTGGTGGGGTGCCGGTATCCGATCGTGCAGACCGGGATGGGGTACGTCGCGGGCGCGCGGCTGGCGGCGGCGACGTCGAGCGCGGGGGGCCTCGGGATCATCGCGGCCGCCACCATGTCGGTGGAGCGGATGACCGCCGCCATCAGATCGGTCAAGGACCGCACCGGCGCGCCGTTCGGGGTCAACATCAGATCGGACGCGGACGACGCCCGCGAACGGGTCGAGGTGATGATCCGGGAAGGCGTGCGCGTGGCCTCCTTCGCGCTCGCTCCCCGGCGGGAGCTGATCGCCCGGCTCAAGGACGCGGGAGTCGTAACTATGCCTTCCGTGGGCGCCCGCCGCCACGCCGAGAAGGTCGCCGCCTGGGGGGTGGACGCCGTGATCGTGCAGGGCGGCGAGGGCGGCGGGCACACCGGGCCCGTCCCGACCACCCTGCTGCTCCCCCAGGTCGTCGACGCCGTGGATGTGCCGGTGGTCGCGGCCGGGGGGTTCTTCGACGGCCGGGGCCTGGTCGCGGCGCTGGCCTACGGCGCGGCCGGCGTCGCCATGGGAACGAGGTTCCTGCTCACCTCGGACTCGACCGTGGGTGAGGAGGTCAAGAAGCTCTACCTCGGGGCCTCGGACACGCTGGTGACCACCCGGGTGGACGGCGTGCCCCATCGGGTGCTGAGGACGCCGTTCGTGGAGTCGCTCGAAAGGGGCGGGCGGCTCAGGGGCCTGGCGCGGGCCGTGGCCAACGGCGCGCGGTTCAAGAAGATCTCGGGCCTGACCTGGCCCGAGATGATCCGTGAGGGCCGCCGCATGAGGCACGGGCGCGACCTCACCTGGGCCCAGGTGCTCCAGGCCGCCAACACCCCGATGCTGCTCAGGGCCGCGATGGTCGACGGCAGGGCCGACCTCGGTGTGATGGCCGCAGGGCAGGTCGTCAGCGTGATCGGCGACCTCCCCAGCTGCGAGGAGCTCATCGCCCGCATCATGGCCGAGGCCCACGACGCGCTGTCCGCGCTACCGGCAACGGACAACGACCACTAGCCCAAAGCCCCGCCCCCGCATCCCTCGGCTCCACACACCCTGGTACGTCAGCTCCCGCCCAGCACCGCGCACCCCTTGAGATCTCAACCGCGCACCCCTTGAGATCTCAGCCCCCGCCCGGCCCCGCGCACTCCTTGAGATCTCAGCCCCGCCCGGCACCGCGCACTCCTTGAGATCTCAGCCCCCGCCCGGCACCGCGCGTCCCGTGGCACCTCACCTCTCGTGCAGCACCGCGCGCAGCCGGGGCAGGAACGCGCCGGGGTCGTCCGCGAATGCGATGTGGCCGCCGGGGAAGGCGGTCGGCTCGGTGCCGAGCGCCGCGGCGAGCGCGGTGGACGTGCGGTCGCAGAACTGGCCGGCCGACTCCGCTCCGATACCGACCACGATGCGGGCCGCCCCGTCGCGCAGGGCGGCGATGTCGGGCTGCCAGCGGGTGGACGCGCGCATCTCGTGCACGAACCAGAAGCGCTCGTCGGCGACCTGCCGCGGATCGGGCTCGGCATGCGCCTCCGGGGGCGCACCGGCGGACTCGTCGAACTCGGGCGGCTCGATGCCGGCGTTGACGAAGAACTTCATCCAGGCGCCCCCCGTGTCGCCGGAGACGTAGGTGGCGATGATCTCCTCGGTCGCGGCGTCGCGCTCGTCGCGGTCGTCGAGCAGGTGCGTCACCGGGGGCTCGTGGGCGATCACGGTGTGCACCTGCTCGGGGTGGGCGACGGCGAGCGCCAGCGCGGTGACGGCGCCGCCGCTGGAGCCGAACACCGCGGCCGGGCCTGCGGCGAGGTGGGTCAGGAGCCGGGAGAGGTCGTCGGCGCGCATCTCCGGGGTGGAGTCCTGATCGGGGTCGTCGAGGGAGCTGCGGTTGATGCCCCGGGGATCGGTGGTGAGCACGGTGTGGTCGGCGGCGAGCAGGTCGGCCAGCGGCGCGAAGTGGTCAGCGTGCATCGGGGCGCCGACGAGCACCACGAGGGGGCCCTGTCCCCGCAGTTCGTAGTAAAGCGTGGCGTCGGGAACCCTGAGGGACCCGGCGGTGACGATCGTCGTGTTCATCTGCGTCTCCTGGTACGGCGCCGTCCCCCCGGACGGCACTGTGTGCTTGTCAAAGGTGGGACTCCCGCCACAACCCCGAATCGTCGCTCACGAACCAAGTTTCGCGCCCGGACTCCACCCCGACCCCGAATCACCACCCACCGACCAAACCCTCACCCCGGACCCCCCACGCCGACCCCGAATCACCACCCCACCAACCAAACCTCGCCCCGGACCCCCACCCCCACCCCGAATCACCACCCCACCAACCAAACCCTCACCCCTGGACCCCACCCCGACCCCGAATCACCACCCACCGACCAAACCCTGACCCCCGGACCGCCGCCGCAGGCCGAATCGCCGCCCGCGAGCCATGTTTCTTGCGGCCGGACCTTTCAGGGCGAGGCCGGAACGTCGCCCGCGAGCCAGGTTTCTTGCGGACGGACCTTTCAGGGCGAGGCCGAAACGTCGCCCGCGAGCCAGGTTTCTTGTGGACGGACCTCTCAGGGCAGCGACGCGGGCAGCCCGAAGCTCGCGAAGTGCTCGCGGCCGACGAACGAGGTGATCTCGGCGATACGCTCCCCCCGCATGGTGAGCACGTCGACCGACCAGCTGAGGTGCGCCCCGGCGTCGTTGTCCCAGAGGTAGCACGCCACGGCGGGCTGGCCGTTCGCGCCGGCCGGGAGGTGCCGCCAGGAGCCGCATATGGTCATCGGGAGCCGCACGGCGAAGTCGGTGACGGCCTCCAGGCCGTGGTACCAGTGCGCCAGCGGCGGCATCGACCAGGTGACATCCTCGGTGAGCAGCGCGACCAGGGCGCCGGCGTCGCCGCGCTCCAGCGCGGCGGAGTACCCGGCGACGATCTCGCGCACCCGGGCGTCGTCGATCCGGCGCAGCGTGCGCTGCTGGGTGACGGAGGGCACCCTCTCCGCGACGACCTTGCGGGCTCGCGCCAGCGCGGAGTTCACCGACGTGGTCGAGGTGTTCATCATGGTGGCGATCTCGGCGGCCGAGAAGCCGAGGACCTCGAACAGCAGCAGCGCCGCCCGCTGGTTGCCCGGCAGGTGCTGCAGGGCGGCCACGAAGGCGAGCTCGACGGCCTCGCGCTGCTCGTATCGCGCGCCCGGGCCGGCCGGGCCGTCGCCGAGGCCCGCGTCGGGGTAGGGCCCGAGCCAGGCGACCTCGGTGCGCGGGAGGTCGCCGATCACGGCACGGTCGCTGGACGGGCCGAGGTCGACGGGCAGGGCCCGCCTGCCTCGGGTCTCCACGGTGTCCAGGCAGGTGCGGGTGGCCACGGTGTGGAGCCACGAGCGCAGCGAGCTACGGCCTTCGAAGCGCGCGAGCCCCCGCCATGCCCGCAGCAGGGCGTCCTGCAGGGCGTCGTCGGCATCGTGGGCGGAGCCGAGCATGCGGTAGCAGTGGGCGTGCAACTCCCGGCGCAACGGCCGCACAAGCCGTCCGAACGCGGCCCCATCCCCCGCTCGCGCCCGCACCAGATCGTCGGCGTCGGCATCGTCCCCAGCACCTGCCCACCCGAGGTCGAAGTCATCGACACCGTCCCCACCATGCGCCCGCGTCAGATCGGCATGGTCGGCGTGGTCGGCGGCGCGTGCCCGCGCCGGGTCGGTGTCCGCGGACGGGCCGGTGGCCGGTGTGGGTCCGGCGGTTCTGCTGGCGGGCGGCATGGGCACCTCACAGGGTGGGCGGGTGAGGAAGGCCGGTCATACGACCGTGAGGCCGCGGGCGGCGAGGAGGGCGGCGGCCTGGGCGTGGCTGATGACGGCGCCCTTGAGATAGCGCAGCTCACCGTCGTCGGGCTCGCCGAGGTCGGCGCCGCGCAGGTCGGCCTTGGCGAACTTCGCGTCCACGAGGCGCGCGCGGATGAGGCGGCAGTTGGTGAGAACGGCCTTGGTGAAGTCGCAGGCGGAGAGGTTGGCGTCGTCGAACCGGACGCCGTCGATCGCCTGGCCGCGGAAGCCGCAGCCCGAAAGGTCGGCGAGGGTGAGGTTGCCGCCGGCGATCGTGTAGCCCGTGCCGCGGCAGCCCGAGAGCTTCGCGCCGATCATGCGGCAGCCGGTGAAGGAGACGTCGGTGAGCAGCGTGTCGAAGAAGTCGGCGCCGGAGAGGTCGATGTCGGTGAAGACGGCGTCGATCAGCTCGGCGCCGCCGAAGCGCACGCCGGCTCCCCCGCCTCCGGCGAACCGCGCCCCGTCGAGGTCGGCACGCCGGAAGTCGGCGCGGTCGAGCACGCACCCCTCGAAGACGGCCTGCACCAGGCTCGCCTCGGAGAGGTCGGCGCCGCTCAGGTCGCAGTCGCGGAACAGCAGCGGCCCGGCATGGAGCACGTCTGTCAGGGCGACCCCCGACAGGTCGAGACCGTCGAACTCCCGCTGCTCGGCGACCAGCCGTGCGATGTCCATGCCCGCGATTCAACCAGCCGCCTCCGACAGAATCGGCCCCACCCCACCGCCGCCCGGAGGCCGATCAGGTCGCCGATGCGACCGCGTCCCCCCGCCGCGCCGCTCAGGGACGGCGGGAAGGCCGAGGGGTTCACCCGCGACGTCCTGCCCGGACCTCCCCGCTGATCCCCACTCGCGGACGGGTGGGCCGGGACGGGCAGGTCCCGGGCCCGCCCGTCCGCGACGCGGGAACGTCCTCCCGGTGAACGTCCCCGCACGGCCGGCGACGCGCATCGCCGGCCGCGGCCCGGTCAGATCCCGGCTTCCAGGAGGCCGGTGAGGGTCTCGGCCGCCGCCTGGCCGCACACGCGGGCGGCGCCGTGCGTGGCGATGTGGACGGCGCCCAGGTCGGTACGGCCGGGCAGGCCCATCTCGACCACGATGGCGTCGGGCCGGGCGCCCAGCAGCCGGTCGAGCGCCGCCATCTGCCAGGCGTGGCGGTGCGCGTCCCTGACCACCACCACCAGCGGGCGGTCGGCGGCCGGGGCGAGGACGGCCTCGTCGAGCGACGTCCCCGCGTTCTCCTGGTCGAGGCGCACCACCGTGGTGCCGGGGAGCAGCTTGCCGAGCGGCTCCCCCACCCCCCACGGCATGTCCTTGTCGATCGCGAGGTTCATCCGGGGGGACAGCTCGGCCACGTGCGGAGCGGTCACCAGCGGGAGCACCCCGGCCCGCCTGGTGACCCTTACGGCCCGGCGCGCGGCGGCGAGACCGACCACCCCGTGCGCGGCCGACGCCGCCTGCCCGGCCTGCGCGGCCGAGGCGGAGAGGTCGGCCGGGGCTGGCGGGCGGGCGGAGGTCCAGGCGGTGAGCTCGGCGACCCGGCGGGCGGCGTCCGCGAGCCGTTCCTCCGGCAGGAGCCCGCCGGTGACCGCGTCGGCGATCGCCTCGCGGATCGTCACCACCACCGCGTCATCGGAGTTCTCGCCGCCGACGCAGATCAGGTCCGCGCCCGCGGCGACGGCCCGTGCGCTTCCCCCGCCGATGCCGTACCGCTCGGTGACCGCGGCCATCTCGATGGCGTCGGTGATGGTCACGCCGTCGAAGCCCATCTCGTCCCTGAGCAGGCCGGTGAGGATGCGGGGGCTGAGCGTGGCGGGGAACTCGGAGTCGTACGCGCCGACCAGCAGGTGGCCTGTCATGATCATGCGCACGCCCTCGGCGATGGCGGCGCGGAACGGGAGCAGTTCGATCTCGTGGAGCTGCTCGCGCGTCGCCGCCACCCCGGGCAGGCCGTGGTGGGAGTCGACCGCGGTGTCCCCGTGGCCGGGGAAGTGCTTGGCGCAGGCGGCGACCACCGCCGCCTGGAGCCCCCGTACCCAGGCGGCGGTGTGCCGCGCCACCAGCGCCGGGTCCGCCCCGAACGACCGCAGGCCGATGACCGGGTTGCCCGGGTTGGAGTTGACGTCGGCGGCGGGCGCGAAGTTCACGTTGATCCCGGCGGCGGCGAGGTCGGCGCCGAGCCCCCTGGCGATCTCCTCGGTGAGGGCGACGTCGTCCACGACCCCGAGCGCGTAGTTGCCGGGGCGGGAGCTTCCGGTGTGCGCCTCCAGCCGGGTGACGTCGCCGGTCTCCTCGTCGATGCCGATGACGGCGTCCGGCCGCTCGGCGCGCAGGGCGGCGGTCAGCTCGGCGAGCTGGGAGGGGGTCCCGATGTTCCTGGAGAAGAGCACGACGCCCGCCAGTCCCTCGCCGAGGCGGCGGCGCAGCCAGTCGGGCGGGGTCCTGCCTTCGAAGCCGGGGAGGAGGACCGAATCGGCCAGACGCAGTAGCTCGGGGCTGCGCTTCATGCACTCTCCTCGCCTGGCGGCTCGTCGGCGGACCACGCCGGAGGCTCGCAGGACCGTACGGCTCGCGGCATCCGGTGGTGGCGCTCGCCACCGGTCACCGTCTGGGACAATCCGACAATCTAATAGGAAACTTTCCTATTTTCCATACCCAGCGACCATGGGATCTCGCCTCTTTAGAGCGCTCCC
The DNA here is from genome assembly GCF_049674955.1 of Sphaerisporangium viridialbum. Taxonomy (GTDB): domain Bacteria; phylum Actinomycetota; class Actinomycetes; order Streptosporangiales; family Streptosporangiaceae; genus Sphaerisporangium; species Sphaerisporangium viridialbum. Next base: position 7,850,356 of record NZ_CP187232.1, read on the forward strand.
ACGACCTGACTCGACCATACGCGCAGAAGGCCCGGCCGTCCCCCGGGAGGGCGTCGTCCGGCCGGGATCACCCGGTTCTCTCGCGAGTCAGAGGCGTTCGATGACGGTGACGTTCGCCTGACCGCCGCCCTCGCACATCGTCTGCAGGCCGTAACGCCCGCCGGTGCGTTCGAGCTCGTGGAGCAGCGAGGTCATCAGCCGGGCGCCCGTGGCCCCGAGGGGATGGCCGAGGGCGATGGCCCCGCCGCCGGGGTTGACCCGCGCGGGGTCGGCCCCGGTCTCGCGCAACCAGGCCAGCACCACGGAGGCGAACGCCTCGTTGATCTCCACGACGTCCATGTCGCCGATCTTCATCCCGGCCTTCCTGAGAGCGTGAGCCGTGGCCGGGATCGGCGCGGAGAGCATCATGATCGGGTCGGCGCCGCGCGCCGACATGTGACGGATACGGGCGCGCGGGGTCAGCCCGTGCGCCCGTACGCCCTCCTCGGAGGCGATCAGCAGGGCGGCGGCGGCGTCGGAGATCTGCGAGGACACCGCGGCGGTCAGCCTGCCTCCCTCGACCAGCGTCCTCAGGGAGGCCATCTTGGCGAGCGTGGTGTCGCGGCGCGGGCCCTCATCGGCGAGCACGCCGGCGAAGGGGACGATCTCGCGCTCGAACCGGCCCTCGTCGATCGCGGTGAGCGCTCTCTGGTGGGACTCGAGGGCGAACTCCTCCATGTCCCGCCGTGAGATGTCCCACCTCTCCGCGATCATCTCGGCGCCGCGGAACTGGGACACCTCCTGCGCGCCGTACCGCGCGTGCCAGCCCCTGGAGCCGGTGAACGGGGTGGCGAAGCCGAGCGCCTGTCCCGCCACCATCGCCTGCGAGATCGGGACCATGCTCATGTTCTGCACGCCGCCCGCGACGACCAGGTCGGCGTTCCCGCTCTGGACGGCCTGCGCGGCGAAGTGGACGGCCTGCTGGGAGGAGCCGCACTGCCTGTCGACGGTCACGCCGGGGACCTCCTCGGGCATCCCCGCGGCGAGCCAGCAGGTGCGGGCGATGTCCCCGGCCTGCGGGCCGACGGCGTCCACGCATCCGAAGACGACGTCGTCGACCGCGGCGGGGTCCGCGCCGGTACGATCCATGAGCGCGCGGATGACGTGGGCCCCGAGGTCGGCGGGGTGAGCCGAGGCCAGGCCGCCGTTCCTCCGCCCGACCGGGGTGCGCACGGCGCCGACGATGTACGCCTCGCTCATGGCAGGCCGTCCTTTGCCTCGGGGTGCCCGGTGCGAAATCGGTCGTCACTAAGGGTAGCAAGCGCTTGGTAGACGGGGGAACATGGGGTGAGCAGGCGACTCACCGCAGGCGTTAGGTGAACAAGCGATTGCGCGGAGGCCCATAATGGAGGGCGTGAACACGCGAAAGAACTCCGGCGGCGCGTCGGCGGTCGCGGGGGCGACCGGAGGGGCTCCCCCCCGGGGCGGCTCCGCGGCGGCGAAGCGCCAGGGCGGCACACGGCGCGCCACCTCGTCAGGTCCGGCCTCCGAGCGCCGCGACCACCTCGTGAAGCTCGCCGCCGAGCTCTTCGCGCGCAAGGGCTTCCAGGCGACCACCGTGCGCGAGATCGCCGTCGAGGCGGGCATCCTGTCCGGGAGCCTCTACCACCACTTCGACTCCAAAGAGACGATCGTCGACGAGGTCCTGTCCACGTTCCTCAAGGACCTTATCGGGCGTTACCGCGCCGCTCTCGACCAGGACGGCGACCCCCGCACGATCCTGTCCGAGATGGTCCGCATCGGCTTCAGCACGCTGGAGCCGCACCGGGCCGCCATCACCGTGATGCAGAACGACTGGAACTACCTGCGCTCCCTGCCCGGCGACCGCTTCGACTACCTCATCAAGGCCGAGGACGAAGTCGAGCGCATGTGGGTGGAGCAGATCAAGCGCGGCCAGGCCGAGGGCCAGTTCCGCGCCGACGTCGACCCCAAGCTCACCTACCGCATGATCCGCGACACCATCTGGGTCGCCGTGCGCTGGTTCCGTCCCGGCGGCAGGCTCAACACCGCCGGCCTCGCCGAGCACTACGTCACCGTCCTGTTCGACGGTCTCGCCACAGGGGAACGGACCAGCCACAAAGCATGACCCCGCTCCACAAAGCCGTCCGGGTCGCGCTCACCGAGGTGGCGGACGCCGCCAGGGCCCCCGCGATGCAGGCGTACATGAAGTCCACGATGCCCTTCCTCGGCGTCCAGGCCGTTCCCCGGCGGGCGGCGGTCAAGAGGGTCCTGTCCGAGCACCGCATCGACAGCGCGCCCGAGTGGCGCCGCACCGTCCTCGCGATGTGGCGCGACGCCGAGTACCGCGAGGAGCGGTACGCCGCGATGGAGCTGGCGGCGTTCCGCTACTACAAGGGCTTCCAGACCCTCTACACCGTGCCGATGTACGAGGAGATGATCGTCACAGGCGCCTGGTGGGACTACGTCGACGACCTGGCGGTCAACCGCATCGGGTCGCTGCTGCGGGCCTACCCCGACACGATGCGCCCGCTCATGCTCGAATGGGCCGGCGTCGACGACCTGTGGCGGCGGCGCACCGCGATCCTGTGCCAGAACTCCTTCAAGGACCGCACCGACGCGGGCCTGCTGTACGCCTGCATCGAGCCGAGCCTCGCCGACACCGACTTCTTCGCCCGCAAGGCCATCGGCTGGGCCCTGCGCGAGTACGCCAAGACCGACCCTCGCGAGGTCGTCCGCTATGTCAACCACAAGGGGCTGAACGGCCTGAGCCGCCGCGAGGCGCTGAAGAACCTTCCGCTCGCCTAGCCCGGGCGTCATGCCGCCCGCCGTAACAGCGCGGCGCTGCCGTAGCTGCCGCCGAAGCCGGTCACCAGGGCCGTCTCGTGTGCTCCGCCGCGTAGCTCCCGCACGGCCTGCGCCACGTTGTTGAGCCCGTGTACGTAGCCCTCCGACAGCAGGCCTCCGTGCGGGTTGACCGTCCTGTGCCCTCGCCCGAGCAGGTACGCCCCGAGGTCCTCCCTCGCGACGAGGCCGAAGTCCTCCAGTTGCCTTGGCACCAGCCAGGAATAGGCGTCGTAGAGGAGCGCGACGCCGACATCGCGCGGCGACAGCCGCGAGGCCTCCCACAGCATGGGGGCGACGTAGGCGGAGAAGACGGCCGTGACGTCGGGCGCCCGGTCCATGGCCGAGCAGCCGGGGCCGCCGCCGCGGACGACCGCGTGGATCCGCGGCGCCTCGGGCGCGTGCCGCGCGTCCCGCACGACCAGCGCGCAGGCGCCGTCGGTCTCCTGGCAGCAGTCGACGGTGCGCAGCGGCGTGCAGACGTACGGCTTGGCGAGGTAGTCGCCGAGCGGCAGCGGCTCCCGGCGCAGGGCGCGGGGGTTGACGGCGGCGTTCTCCCTGGACTGGGCGACGACGGCGTGCAGGTGCTCCTCGGTGAGCCCGGTGTCGTGCAGGTAGCGCTGGGCGGCGAGGGCGAACATCGGGACGGGACCCGCCATGCCGTACGGGATGGTGAACCGCTCCTGCGGGCCGGTGGAGACGGTGTTCATCCGCTTGCCCGAGCGCCCGTTGAGCGCCCGATAGACAAGGATATTTCGCGCTATACCGCTAGAAATCAGCATCGCGGCGTCGCCCAGGATGGACGCCGCCTGGGTCCCGCCCCCGCTGATGTCGTTGTGCCAGCCGATCCGCTCCATCCGCAGGGCCCTGGCCACCCGCACGACCGGCACGGAGTCGTTCATGTGGTAGCTCAGCACCGCATCCACGTCCGCCGGGACGAGCCCCGCGTCGGCGAGCGCCGCGCGCGAGGCCTCGACCGCGAGTTCGAGCTCGGTACGGCCGGACGCCCTGGTCAGGGCGGTCATGCCGACCCCCGCGACCGCCGCCCGCCCGGCGAACCCCTGCATGGCACCCCTCGTCCGTGCCGCTCGCCGGGGCGGGGCGCGATCCGCTCCGGCGAGCGGCGTCCATGGACGCGGCCGTACGGACCGGGCCGCGTTCGGCTACACCCGGTGGTCCTCTGCGATCGAGCCACCGCCCGTCACGCTAACGCCCCCATCGCACTTAGGCAAGCGCTTGCTCGGTTGGCCCCGAACCGCCCGGGTGACCGATATTTGACACACAATCAGAAATACGGTCACATGATCAACATCACCGTTATTTTCGTCTATATTCGGCCATAGAGCGTTAGTCGGCGGGCGTTATGACTCCGGATGACGAGACGGGGGCACGGATGAGTGAGCAGGAGCAGGCTCCACCCGGGATCGACCCGAGGACACCCAGCGTGGCCCGGATGTACGACTACTACCTCGGCGGCAAGGACAACTTCGCCTCCGACCGCGAGGCCGCCGAGAAGATCATCGAGGTGCTGCCGAGCGTCCGGCACGTCGCCCGCGAGAACCGCGCCTTCCTCGGCAGGGCCGTGCGCTTCCTCGCCGAGCTGGGGATCGACCAGTTCATCGACATCGGCACCGGCCTGCCGACGCGGGAGAACGTCCACCAGGTGGCCCTCGACGCGGCTCCCGCCTCGCGGGTGGTCTACGTCGACAACGACCCCATCGTGCTCACCCACGCCCGCGCCCTGCTCGCCGACAACCCGAGGACCAACGTCATCGAGGGCGACCTGCGCGACCCCAAGGGGATCATGGAGCACCCGCTGGTACGGGCCCAGATCGACTTCGGCAGGCCGTTCGCCGTCATCCTCTGCGCGATCGTGCACTTCGTCGGCGACGACGAGGAGGCCGCGAGCATCGTGACCCACCTGCGCGAGACCCTCCCGCCCGGCGGCGCCCTGGTGCTCTCGCACGGCTTCAAGGGCGAGCTCGACGACCGGACGCTGGCGCAGGCGGGAGAGATCTACGCGCGGACCAAGGGTGCTCTCAAGGTGCGCGACCGGGGCACGATCCGCGGCTACTTCTCCGGCCTCGAACTGGTGGAGCCCGGGCTGGTGCATGCCGGGTCATGGCGCCCCGACCACGACCTCCAGGAGGACCAGTCGGCGCCCGGCGTGCTCGGCGGCGTCGGCCTCGCCCCCCGCCCTCCTCACTGAGCGCGCACGGCCTGGATAGTAAAGGTATCCAAATGGGCGGTACGATCCGCCCATGCGGATTTCCCAGCTCAGCGCCGTGTCGGGAGTGCCGATCCCCACGATCAAGTACTACCTGCGCGAGGGCCTGCTCCCCCAGGGCGAGCAGACCTCCGCCACCCGGGCGGAGTACGGCGACACGCACCTGCGCAGGCTGAGGCTGATCCGCGCTCTCCTGGAGGTCGGCCGCCTGCCCGTCGCCTCGATCGGCAAGATCGTGGCGGCGGTCGAGGACGAAGAGACGCCGGTCCACGAGATGCTGGGCACGGCCCACTACGCGCTGGCGTCACCGGGCGAGGCCCGGCCGGACGACGAGGAGCACCTGGCGGCCCGTGAGCGCGTGGACGCGCTGATCGGCGAGCTCGGATGGAGCGTCCACCCCGAGGCCCCCACCCGCGAGGAGCTGGCGCAGATCCTCGTGCGGCTCGACCAGCTCGGCATGCCGGCGGACGACGACAGCATGCGCCATTACGCCGGCCTGATGATGCGCCTGGTCTCGGAGCACGAGATGGCCAAGATCCCCTTCGACGGCCCCCGCGAGACCGCCGTCGAGTCGCTAGTGATCGGCACAGTCCTGTACGGCAAGGCGTTCGATGTGCTCAGAAGGCTGGCCCAGGAGTCGGAGTCCGCGCGCATCCTCGGCCGCTGACCTTCGGAATCTTGCGAAAGCCCGCAACGACTCATGACAGTCGGCGCAAGAATTCAAGCGAGTGCCGCAGCTATAGAGCAAGATTACGAAACTATTTCGCAGGACCCTTGTGGAACGAGGCACGGGCGTCCTAATGTCACCTCACCCTCTGGCGTCCGCTCCCGAGCGCCTTCAGGTGTTCACCCCCCGAGAGAAACGGACATTCGATGTCACGCAGCATCACAGGAGCTGTATCGAGGTGGGCAGGCAGGCCGCCGCGAAGGACCGCGGGGGCGGTTGCGGCGGTGACCGCGGCCACCGTCGGTCTCAGCGTCGTGCTCGGCGGCACGGCCGTCGCCGGCAAGGGCGCCGCGGCCGGGACGCCGGTCGTGACGCGCGCCGCCCTCGACTCCTCGCTCGTCGCGGGCCGGGGCGCCGCAGTGGACTTCGCCGAGCAGGAGGCGGAGAACGCCGCGACGAACGGCACGCTCATCGGCCCGGACCGCACCGCGTACACGCTGCCCGCGGAGGCGTCCGGCCGTAAGGCGGTGAAGCTGACGCCGGGACAGTACGTCGAGTTCACGCTGCCGAGCGCGGCGAACGCGATCAACGTGCGCTACAGCATCCCGGACGCGCCGGGCGGCGGCGGCATCACCGCGCCGCTCAACGTCACGGTGAACGGCGGGGCCAAGAAGGCCATGACCCTCACCTCGCAGTACTCCTGGCTGTACAACCAGTATCCGTTCTCGAACGACCCGAACGCCGGCCTGCTGCACCCCGACTGGTGGATCACCGAGTGCGGCTGCGTGCCCAGCGCCACGACGCCGGCCCCGGTCATCACCAAGCCCTTCCGCCCGAGCCACTTCTACGACGAGCAGCGCCTCCTGCTCGGTAAGACCTACCGCGCGGGTGACAAGGTGCGGCTCACGGTGCCCGCCGGGAGCAACGCCGCCTGGACGGTCATCGACCTGCTCGACTCGCAGGTCGTCGGCGCGCCGACGGTCAGGCTCGTCGCCGCCAACGTGCTGGCGTTCGGCGCCGACCCGCTCGGCCGGCGCGACTCGGCCGACGCGTTCGACAAGGCGATCGCGTTCGCGAAGCGCAGCCACCTCAAGGTCTACATCCCGCCGGGCACCTACCAGGTGAACCGCCACATCATCGTCGACGACGTGACGATCGAGGGCGCCGGCAGCTGGTACACGATCATCAAGGGCCACGAGGTCGCCCTCAGCACCCCGGCCCCCGACGGCTCGGTGCACACCGGCGTCGGCTTCTACGGCAAGGACGCGTCGGCGGGCGGCAGCTCCAACGTCCACCTGTCCGGCTTCACGATCGAGGGCGACGTCCGCGAGCGCATCGACACCGACCAGGTGAACGGCGTCGGCGGGGCGATGAGCAACTCGACCATCGACGGTCTCTACATCCGCCACACCAAGGTGGGCCTGTGGTTCGACGGCCCGATGACCAAGCTGAAGGTCACGAACAACGTCATCGTCGACCAGATCGCCGACGGCCTGAACTTCCACACCGGCGTCACCAACTCGGTCGTGTCGAACAACTTCATCCGCAACTCGGGTGACGACGGCCTCGCCATGTGGTCGGAGAAGACCGCCGACTCCGGCAACACCTTCGACCACAACACCGTGCAGACGCCGGTGCTCGCCAACGGCATCGCGATCTACGGCGGCACCGACAACACGGTCTCGAACAACCTCATCGCCGACCCGATCCGCGAGGGCAGCGCCATCCACGTCGGGTCGCGCTTCGGCGCCGAGGCGTTCGCCGGGCACCTGTGGATCACCGACAACACGACGGTACGGGCCGGCACGTACGAGCTGAACTGGAACATCGGCCTCGGGGCCATCTGGTTCTTCGCGCTGGAGAAGAACATCGACGCCGACATCCAGGTGGTCGGGGACAACTTCCTCGACAACACCTACAACGCGATGATGCTGGTCAGCGACTGGCCGGTCAAGGACCTGTACTCGATCACGAACGTCCACTTCAAGGACATCAAGGTGGACGGCACGGGCACCTCGGTCGTCAGCGCCCGCGTGAAGGGGTCCGCGTCGTTCCAGAACGTGGACGCCCGCAACGTCGGCGCGGTCGGCGTCAACAACTGCGGCTCGTTCAACTTCCCGCCCACCGGCTCGGAGTTCTCGCTCACCGACCTCGGCGGCAACGACGGGGGCGGCACGACCGGCCCCTGGCTCGCGCCGTGGGAGCTACCGAACACCATCACCTGTGACGACCGCCCGCCGGTCGTCGCGCCGCCGGCGCCGTCCTCCTGGTGATCTTCAGCCAGAACACGTCGCTGCGCTGACATGATGCAGCCGGCCGTCAGGGGAGACCCGGGCGGCCGGCCTTCGTCATGCCGGGTCGCGCTCCAGCAGCCACCGGGCCGCACGCTGGAGCAGCGCGCGGTGCGCGGGGTTCTCGTACGACCGCACGTCGTGGCCGAGCGCGTCGTACACCAGCCGTCCCCGCCCCGCGTCGCGCGCCCACAGCAGCGGCTGCCCGAGCGACGACGCCAGGGGCCGCACATCGGGGAGCACGTCGAGGTCGCTGTAGACCTCGTCCACCAGGTCGAAGTCGCCCAGGCCGTCCACGATCGGGTGGCCGCCGCGCACCTTGACCTCCGCCCGGCCGAGCGGCGGATGGTGGGAGACCCCCCAGGTCCACGACGCTCCCAGCAGCCCACGCCACCCGGGCCAGTCGTCGAAGCAGATCGCCGCCGCGTGCACCGCCAGCACCCCGCCTCCCCGGCCGAGGTGCCGCAGCATTCCCGCACGCGCCTCGGGGGGCAGCTCGAACGACGACCCGCCCTCCTGCTCGGACCATCCTCCGTCGCCACAGCAGCGCAGCGCGTTGACGGTGATGAGCGAGAAATCGGGGCCGTCGGCCAGCGCCCCCGCGATGTCCTCGGTGATCTCGGACTCGACGCCCACCTCGGACAGCACGCCGGCGAGGGCTCCGGAGGTCGCGGGGAAGTCGTGTGCCACGCCCCCGGAGAGGATCAGGTTCGTCGCCACGGGGACAGCTCATCACGAACCCGCCGCGCCCGCCAACCTGGTACGCTGCCCAAGCGAGCGCTTGGTTAGCACGCGGGTGCGACGACAGGGCAAGTGGAGACGACCGCCAGGGGTACCGCCGATGAAGTTCTCGACCTTCCACCTCTTCCACCGGTTCGACGGCCAGAGCTTCAAGGACGTCTACGACTACCACGTGAGGCTGGTCGAGCTGGCCGAGGAGCTGGGATTCCACGGGGTGCGGCTGGCCGAGCACCACTTCCGCGACTACGGCGTGGTGCCGAACCTGTTCACGATGCTCGCCCACCTCGCCGCGCGAACGACCCGCATCCGCCTCGGCACGGGCATCGTGGTGCTGCCCCTGCACAACCCCCTCCACGTCGCCGAGGAGGCGGCGCAGGTGGACGTCCTGTCCGGCGGCAGGCTCGACCTCGGCATCGGGCGCGGCTACCAGAGCTTCGAGTTCGAGGGGTTCGGCGTCGACCTGGCCGAGGCGCGCGACCGGTTCGACGAGTCGCTGGAGATGATCCTCGGCCTGTGGGGCAACGAGACCTACCAGCACGTGGGCAAGTTCTACAGGACCGGCGCCGAGGTGTCGCTGGTGCCGAGGCCGGCGCAGGCGCCGCACCCGCCGATCCACGTGGCGGCGGTGTCGCCCGAGACGGTGACCATGTACGCCGGGCGCGGCCTGCCGATCCTCGCCGACCCCGCGGCGCCGTTCCACAAGGTCGCCAGGGCGGCGGAGACGTGGCGGGCGACCGCCCGCGCCGCCGGGCACGACGCCGGAGCGGCCGAGCTGGTCGTGGCGCGCAGCGTGTACGTCGCGCCGACCGCCGAGCGGGCCCGCGAGGACCAGGCGAGGTTCGAGAAGATGTTCGACCGCGCCCGCATCTTCAACGAGAAGAGCGCGCCCATCGACGCGCGCACCGGCAGGGCGGCCCAGGGGTTCGAGTACTACCAGGACCGCTACCTCAAGGGCGGCTCGGTCAGCAACGAGTTCCGCTGGGAGCAGCTTGAGGTGATCGGCGACCCCGAGCGGGTGATCGGCCAGATCCGGATGCTCCAGGACTTCGGCTTCGGCGACCTCATGTGCGACTTCGGCAGCACCCGGCCGATCCCCATCGAAGAGATGGAGAGCGTGATGCGGTTCTTCGCCGCCGAGGTCATGCCCGCGTTCCAGGATTGACCCACGCTCAGGAGGCGCGATGAGCACCGTCCCCCACAGCTCCCCGGCGGACGTCCCCGCGGACGTCCACCGTCTCACCCTCGCGGACGTCCTCGCCGAGCACGCCCGCAGCCGCCCGCTGGTCACCGCGGTGGTCGACGGCGAGGTGCGCCTCGGCTATCCGGCACTCGAAGAGCGCGTGGAACGGCTGGCCGGCGCGCTCGCCGCCGAGGGGGTCGGCCAGGGAGACCGGGTGCTGTGGCTCGGCCGGAACTCCCACCGTGTCCTCGAACTCCTGCTCGCGGCGGCGAGGATCGGGGCGGTCTTCTGCCCCGCGAACTGGCGGCAGTCGCCCGACGAGCTGGCCTTCGTGCTCGGCGACCTCGCCCCGAAGGTCGTCGTGTGGGAGCGCACCGAGGCGGCCGAGTCCGTACGGTCCGGCGCGGCGAGGTGGGTGCTCTCCGGCGAGGAGTACGAGCGGTTCCTCGCGAGCGGCGCCCCCGCCGGCGCAGGGGAAGGCGTGCCCGGCCGCGTGGGGGAAGGCGTGTCCGGTGACGCGGCCCCGGTGCTCGCGATGTACACCGCCGCGTTCGACGGGCGGCCGAACGCGGCCCTGCTCAGCCATGCCGCGCTCGTCGCGCACGCGGCGTCCCTGCTGCACGTGCGGCAGATGGAGCCCGGCTTCACCTTCCTCAACAGCGGGCCGCTGTTCCACGTGGGCACGATGATGTTCTGCCTGGCCACCCTGCTGGCCGGCGGCACGAACGTCTTCACCCCCGCCTTCGACGCCGAGGAGGTGTGCCGGCTCGTCGACGCCGAGGCGTGCACCCAGGCGTTCCTGTTCGGCCAGATGATCGACGCCGTGGTGGCGGCCAACGCCGGGGGCAAGTACGACCTCAGGTCCCTCGGCTTCGTCTCCCACTCGCCGGAGTGGGACGGCATGATCACCGTGTCCGAGACGCCGTGGTGCCGGTCGAAGATGGGCGGGTACGGCCAGACCGAGGTCGGCGGGATGCTGACGTTCCTCGGGCTCGCCCCGGGCGCCGCCGGGCTCGCCGGCCGCCCCTCGCCGCTGGTCCAGGTGCGCCTGCTCGGCGAGTCGGGCGAGGAGGTGCCGCCGGGCGAGGTCGGGGAGATCTGCGCGCGCGGCAAGTCGATCTTCTCCGGGTACTTCAACCGGCCCGAGCTGAACGAGCGGAAGTTCAGGGACGGCTGGCATCACACCGGAGACCTCGGCCGCAGGGAGCCCGACGGCACGCTGACCTTCATCGGGCCGAGGCTGCGCATGATCAAGTCGGGCAACGAGAACATCTATCCGGCGGAGGTGGAGCGCGCGCTCAGGTCCCACCCGGCGGTCGCCGACGCCGCCGTGATCGGGGCCCCCGACGACCGGTGGACGCAGGCGGTGAAGGCGGTCGTCGTGCTCAGGCCGGACGCGCGCGCGGACGCCGGGGCCCTCGTGGAGCACGTGCGCGGCCTGCTCGCCTCGTACAAGAAGCCCAGCGCGGTCGAGTTCGCCGAGTCCATCCCCAAGAAGGGCTTCGCCCCGGACTACGACGCCCTCGACGCGCGCTACGGCGGCGGCGCCTACCCCGGCGCCTAGCGGGGCTCAGAGGATCGCGAGCGGGTTGATGGGGCTGCCCGTGCCTCCCTCGATCTTCAGCGGGGCGGCGATGAACACGAAGTCCCGCCTCGCCTGGCCCGCGAGGGCGTCCGCGAGGTCTTCGAGCCAGAGCATCTCGGCGAGGTGGATGCCGTGCCGCCACAGGAAGATCATGTGCAGGTCGTCGTCCAGCCCCTCGTCGGCGAGCTGGCGGGCGTTGAGGCCGCCGATCGCGGCGTTGTCCGCGGCCACCAGCGCGACGTCGCGGGACGCGAGCCACCGCCCGCCGTCCCCGGACAGGCCCGGCTGCCCCGACCAGTACTCCTCGCGGGACCTCTCCCACACCAGCGGCCACCCGGTGCGCAGGACGGCGACGTCGCCGGGCCGTACATCGGGGGCCATCTCCGCGAGCAGGTCGCCCGGCACGCGGAAGTCGACGGGCAGGTGGTCGAGGCCCAGGTGGCGGGGCACGTCGAGGAGCACGCCCCGGGCCACCACGCCCCCCACCGTCTCGATGCCGCAGCGCGCCGCGCCGTACGACCTGACCCGCGCGGCGGGATGCCCGTTGTAGAGCGCCTCGCCCGACCACATGTGGCACAGCGCGTCCATATGAGTCGTGGTGCCGTGGTGGGTGACGATCAGCGCGTCGTCGGCCATCCGCAGGCCGGCGCCGATCGCCCTGGCCCCTGCCGCGTAGTCGCCGCCGTCGACCGACATGAAATGCTGTGGCAGCGGCCGTCCCCTGAGATGGGGCACGGTCGCAGGCGCGGGCGAGGAGGTGGCGCCCCTGATGGGCATCGACAGGCTGATCACCTGGCCGGTGGCCGCGGTGGCGAGCGCGTCCAGCACGACGGCGGGGGTCAGCAGGTTGAGGGTCCCCCGCTGATCGTCCGGGCCGAAGCGCCCCCAGTTGTTAGGCTTGGTAACCAAGCAAGCGCTTCCTTCCTTACGGAGGTCCGGAATGACCGCTCACGGTGACTGCGACCCCCGGTTCGCCCGGGTGCGCGAGGTCTTCGAAGGCCACTTCGCCGCGGGCGAGGAGCTGGGCGCCGCCTTCGCCGTCTACCTCGACGGCGAGCCGGTCGTGGACCTGTGGGACGGCGTGGCCGACCGCCACACCGGACGGCCGTGGGAGCGTGACACCCCCGCGCTGGCGTACTCCTGCACCAAGGCGGTCACGGCCACCGCGCTCCACATCCTCGCCGAGCGCGGGCTGGTCGACGTGCGCGGCCCCGTCGCCGAGGTGTGGCCCGAGTTCGCCGCGAACGGCAAGCAGGGGGTGACGGTCGAGCACCTCCTCACCCATCAGTCCGGGCTTCCTGTGATCGAGCAGGAGGTGCCGGTCGAGGAGTTCGAGGACCAGCCCGCGATCGCCGCCCGGCTCGCCGGCCAGGCCCCCATCTGGGAGCCGGGCACCGCCCACGGCTACCACGCCCTCACCTACGGATTCCTGGTCGGCGAGGTGATCCGCCGCGTCTCGGGAAAGAGCGTGGGCGAGCTGGTCGCCGGCGAGATCGCCGGGCCGCGCGGGCTCGACCTGTGGGTGGGAGCCCCCGACGACGTCGCCGCCCGCGCCGCCCGCCTGTCCGCCGGCACGCGAGCCACCCCCGGCGGCGGGACGGCCGGGGCCACCGTGGCCGAGCTGCCCGGGCAGGGGCCGGGCGACCCGCTGTACGAGATGTCGAAGGCCGCGCTCGACAGGGACAGCCTGATGAACCGCGCCATGGGCAACCCCAGCACCGCCAGGCTGAAGGGCGGCGCCAACCACCCGGTGATCCTGCGGGCGGGCTGGCCCGCGATGGGCGTCGTCACCACGGCGCGCGGGCTGGCCGGGTTCTACCGCGATCTGGTCGCGGGCGACATCATCAAGCCCGAGACCCTCGCCGACGCCGTGCGGCGACGGGTCGGCGGCCCCGACCGGGTGATGTTCGTCGACAGCGCCTTCGGCCTCGGCTACATGCGCCCCGCGATGACCTTCCTCACCCCGGCCAGGGGCGCCGAGACGGCCTTCGGCCACACCGGGCTCGGCGGGTTCCTCGGGCTCGGTGACGTGCGGCACGGGCTCGCGATGGGCTACACCATGAACAAGATGTCGAACACCGTCAGCGGCAGCCTCCGCGCCTACCACCTGGCGGAGGCCGTCTACGACTCCCTCCCCTGAGACGGGAGCTCGCGTGTTCACTGCATCGTGATTCCGCCGCTGACGGACAGGGTCTGGCCGGTGATGTAGGCGGCCCGCTCGGTGCACAGGTACGCGACCAGCCCGGCGACGTCGGCGGGGGCTCCGAGGCGCCGCAGCGGTATGCCTTTCGCGATCTTGTCGACCAGGCCGGGCCGCTCGGCGTCCACCCTCCGGAGCATCGGGGTGTCGGTCGGCCCCGGGCAGACGACGTTGCTCGTCACCTGGCCGCGTGCCGCCTCCCTGGCCAGCGTCTTCGCCAGCCCGAACAGCCCCGCCTTGGTCGCGGCGTAGGCCCCCTCGCCGCCCGAACCGGCCCGTGCGCCGTCGGAGGAGATGAAGACCAGCCTCCCCCACGAGCGGGAGAGCATCCCGGGGAGCAGCAGCCGCGTGAGGAGCATGGGCGCGCGCAGGTTGACCGCCCACATCAGGTCCCATCCGGCCGGGTCGCTGGTCACGAACGGCTCCACGACGGACACCCCGGCGTTGTGCACCACGATGTCCACCCGGCCGACGTCCTCACAGAACTCGCGGATGGCCTCGGGATCGGACAGATCGACTCTCATTGCGACCGCACGCGGTCCGGCCTCGGGAGAGCGCAGTCCGGAGGCGACCTTCAGCGCGGCGCCCCCGTCCAGGTCGGCCACCACCACGCGGGCGCCGAGCGAGGCCAGGTCGGCGCAGATGGCCGATCCGATGGCGCCCGCTCCCCCCGTCACCACGGCGGTGCGCCCGTCGAGGCGCATGCCCTCCATCACCCGGCGAAGCATATCTACCTAGCACTTGCTTGGCCAGCGCGAGACGCCCACGCCGCCACCAGGTCCGCGGTGCCGACCCTGGCGGCGAGGAGGCTGATCGTGTTCTCCAGCACGGCCATGGCGTACTCCTCGGGGACGCCCGCCACCGCGTCCACCACCACCGCGACCCGGTAGCCGAGGTTCACCGCCTCCAGCGCCAGCCCGGGGATGCCGAGGTTGAGCGAGACCCCCGCCGCCACGACGGTGGAGACGCCCAGGGTGCGCAGCAGCGTGTCCAGGGACGTTCCGGTGAACGGCGAGAACCCGTGCCCGCGCCGCGACTCCAGGTCGGCCGGGTCCCACAGTTCGGGGACCACCTCGACCGCACCGGTGCCCTCCAGCATGTGCCCGGGGTCCCTGAGCAGGGCGGTGATGAACGGGCTGTTGGCCGCGTGCGACCCCGCGCGGTCGGCACGGAAGGCGGCGGTGCAGTGGACGACCGGCACGCCCGCCGCGCGGGCGGCGCCGAGCAGGACGCGCACGTTCGGGATCACGGCGTGGCGGTCGCAGGCCGCCACCAGGTCGGGAAATCTCGTCCTGTCGCCGACGACGCCCCGCTGCATCTCCATGACCAGAACGGCCGTACGGCCCGGCGCCGCCATCGACGCGAGGTCCAGAGGCACGGAAACCCCCCCTTGACCGAGCATTTGCTTGGTTTGCCGAAATATAGGCCAATACCTTGACATATGCTGAATCGGCATACCTTCCGTAATCGAATCGTCACACTGATGATCTACCAATCCCGTGACAATTGGCGTATCGGGTGAGACCTTCGTCTGGGGATACGGGAGCATCATCACCTCCGAGGGGACAACGATGAACGCCTGGTCCGTTCCGGGATACCGGGAAGAACGCGTGCTCGGCTCCGGAGGGAGCGGGCGGGTCGTCCTCGCGACCTACAGCGGCACCGGCGCCCACGTGGCGATCAAGTACCTCAGCGACGAGCTCAGAGCCGACCCCCGCTTCCTCGCCGCGTTCCGCGAAGAGGCCCGCACGATGGTCGAGATCGGCGACCCGAACGTCGTGCGCTTCTACGAGTACGTCGAGAGCCCCCTCGGCGCGGCCATCGTCATGGAACTCGTCGACGGGGTCTCGCTCCGCAAGATCCTCCATGAGAACGGCTCCACCAGCCCCGAGGCCGCGCTGGTCGTGCTGAAGGGCTCGCTGCTCGGCCTGTCCGCCGCGCACGCCGGAGGCATCGTCCACCGCGACTACAAGCCGGAGAACGTCCTGGTCCAGGCCGACGGGTTCAGCAAGCTCGCGGACTTCGGCATAGCCACCCCGACCGGCCAGCCCGGCCTGCCCTCCGGCACCCCGCCCTACATGGCCCCCGAGCAGTGGAACGGCGCCCCGGCCAGCCCCGCGACCGACGTCTACGCCGCCACCTGTGTCTTCTTCGAGTGCCTGACCGGGCGCAAGCCGTACCACGCCGACCACCCGGCGGCCCTCAGGCACCAGCACCAGACCGCGCCGATCCCCGTGGACGCCGTGCCGGGCTCGGTGCGCTCGCTGGTGGCCCGCGGCCTCGCGAAGAACCCCGCCGACCGTCCCCCGACGGCGAGGTTGTTCGTCGTCGAGCTGGAGCGCGCGGCGGCCGCCGCCTACGGCCCCGACTGGGAGGACCGCGGGCGCCGCCACCTGGCCGAACTCGCCGCCCTTCTCGCGCTGTTCTTCCCCCTGGCGGAGCCGGCGCCGCAGGCGAGCACCAGCCTGGCGCAGACGGTGCTGCGCAGGCCGCTGCGCCAGACCTCCCGCGTTCTGATCGGGAGCGGCATCGTGGTGGCCGGCGTGGTGATCGCGGTGCTCGCCGCCAACCGCCACTCCACCGTGCGCGACGTCGCTCTGACGACCTCCCCCAAGCCGACGGTGCGGGCGGGCGTCGTCGCGCCGACGGACGACCCGGCGCAGCCGCTGACGAAGAAGCCGGTGACGGCGAGCCCTGGTCCGTCGGTCTCCGGTTCGCCGAAGTCGTCCCAGGTCGTGCCCGTGACCCCGGCGACCCCGCGGAGCAGCACCTCGGCGAGCTCTGAGCCCGGCTCCGACCCCTCGCCCACCCCGACCCAGAAGCCCACCCCCACCCCCACCCCGACTCCGACTCCGACTCCGACCCCGACTCCCACGCCCTCCCCGCTCTCGGTGAGCGACCTGACGGTCGTCGCGTTCGATGGACGGACGGCCACGGTGCGGGTGCGGACCTCGACCCCGCAGAACGTCACCCTCACCGTGCGGTTCGCCCAGGGGCCGTCCGCCGCCAAGCTCACCGCGGGCAGCCCGAAGACCTTCGTGCTGGCGGGCTCCACCTCCTACACACAGCCCGTCGACGGAGGGTTCACCCCGCCCGCCTGCGGCCAGACCGTCTACCGGCAGGCCACGGTGTCCACCACGCCCAAGGCGGCGGACGGGTCGAACGAGAGCAAGGTCGTCACGGTGAAGGGCGACCCGTGCCCGCCCCCCACGGTCGGCAGCGTGTCCCTCGACTGGAACGGCCGCACCGCCGACGTCGGAGTGCGGGCCGGCGGGCCCGGCCCGGTCCGCCTGGCGGCTGAGTTCACCCGCAGGGAGGCGGAGGGGTCCGCCAAGGTGGTGGACCGCGCGAGCCGCACCCTCACGGGCGGCACCTCGTACAACCTCTCGCTGCGCGGCGCGCTCGGCGACGTCGCGTGCGGCACGACCGCCTACTTCGGGGCGAGGGTGACCACCGAGCCCGCGGCCGCCAACGGCACGCAGTTCAAGGAGGTCCGGGTCAGCGGGCCCAAGTGCGCGCCGCCGACGGTCTCGATCACCTCGTGGGACGGCAGCACGCTCACGGTCCGCGTCAAGAACGCGACGGCCGACCCGGTCAAGCTCTCGGCCGCCTTCGAGCAGACGCTCAGCGTGGGCGAGCGCACCGTCACCCGCACGGCCGCCCAGCAGGCCACGCTGTCGGGGGACACCGCGTACGACCGGGTCTACACGGTGCGGTTCGCGACTCCGGCGTGCGGCTACAGCGACGCCAGGCGGGTCACGGTGAACGTCAGCTCCGCGCTCGGCACGGCCAGCGACAGCGCGAGGTCGGCCCGCAAGGGCGACCCCTGCGCCGAGCCGACCAAGGAGCCGACGAAGGAACCCACCAAGGAGCCGACCAGGGAGCCCACGAGGGGGCCCACCGAGGAGCCGAGCCCCGGCCCGTCCGGCGACCAGAGCGACGGCCCCGTCATCAGGTAGGTCCCACCCCTGGATCACCGTCCCGGTGAGCCCCTTGTCCCTCAACCAAGCGTGCGCTAGCTTGGCTAGCGATGACCGGTGACGCCTCGCTCTACTGGGACGCCTGCCGCCGCCACGAGCTGGTGGTCCAGGCCTGCGCGGCCTGCGGCGAGCGCGTGCACCTGCCCGCCGCCGAGTGCCCGCGCTGCGGGTCGGCCGGCCTCTCCTTCGCGCCCGTCTCAGGAGAGGCCGTCGTGCACACGTTCACGGTCGTGCACCGCGCCTTCGTCCCGGCCTTCCGCGGGCGCGAGCCGTACGTGCTGGCCTGGGTCGACCTCCGGGAGGGCGCGCGCGCGTTCGGGCGGATCGTGGACTGCGCACCCGAGCGGGTGCGCATCGGCATGCCCGTCCGGCTTACTTTCGATCAAGACGATCTACCCCAGTGGAGGCCGGAGTGAGCGCGCACGCCCAGAAGCTCGGCAACGTTCTGATCCCCGTAAGCGACCTGGACAAGGCCGTGACCTTCTACACGGAGGTCCTCGGCCTGACGCTGAAGTTCAAGGACGGCGACCGTTTCGCCGCGCTGGACGCGGGAGGTGTCACGATCGCGCTCGCCGCCCAGGCCGAGCAGGTCGCGGGCGCCGTCACCGCGCCGTCGTACAAGGTCGGCGACGTCGCCGAGGCCGTACGCGACCTGACGGCCGCGGGCGCGGAGCTGGTCAGCGGCCCCGAGACCGGCCCGCACGAGATCAGGGCCGTACTGCGCGACCCCTCGGGCAACGTCCTCGTCCTCTACTCGGCTCTATGACCTGACCCAGCCGCCCAGAGCGTCACCCCTTTGTGGAGGCCGTCCCCATGGCACCACCGCATGGCACCCCCTACGGCAACTACGGACACGCGCTGCTCACCGCGAACGCGCTGCGCACCCCGGACAGGGCCGCGCTGACCTACTGCGGTGAACAGAGCTTCACCTACGACGAGCTGAACCGGCTGGTCAACCGGCGCGCCCACGCACTGCTCGCGTCCGGCGTCGAGGCGGGCCGGCGGGTCGCCGTCCTGCTGAACGAGACGCTGAAGGTCGCCGAGGTGTACCTGGCGCAGGCCAAGCTGGGTGCGCTGACCTCCGCGCTCAACCCGTACTGGCCGGAGGAGACGCTGCGGGCGGTCGTGGCGCACTCCGAGTGCACGGCGTTCGTGTACGACGCGACGGTGGAGGAGGCGGTCGCGCGGATCCGGCCCGGCCTGCCGGGCGTGACCACCTGGATCAAGGTGGGCGGCCCCTCGGCCGAGCCCGGCGTGGTCGATCTGGACGCCCTCACCTCCGGCGCCGCCGAGGACGAGCCAGAGCTGGGCGGGTTCTGGGACGACCCGCTGGCGCTCTACTACACCTCAGGCACGACCGGCCTGCCGAAGGCCGTCGTCCACACGCACGCCTCCTCGCTCGCCACGGCGCAGATCTGGCTGGACGTGCCGCGCGACCCCGGGTCGGTGTTCGGCACCGGCGCGATCATCTGGGGCATCGGCTTCCCCGCGATCGTCGGCCCCGCCCTCTACACCGGCATGCGCCTGGTGCTGGAGCAGGACTGGGGCCCGGCCAACTTCCTGCGGGTGGTCCCGAGGGAGCGGGTCACGCACGTCTCGCAGATCCCCTCCTTCTACGCCGCGCTGCTCGCCGGCGACGACCACGCGGGCGCCGACCTGTCCACGCTCCGGGTGATCATGCTGGGCGGCGAACCGCTGACCGCCGCACTGCTCGCCCGCATGAAGGAGCGCCTGCCGGACGCGGGCGTCTACAGCTACTACGGCCAGACCGAGGCGCCGTACACCTGCTTCGGCCGGGTGGACGACGGCGGCACCCCGCTCGGCTCGTCCGGCCGCGCGAGGACGGGCTGCGCGGTGCGCGTCACCGGCCCGGACGGTGCCGCCGTCGTCGGGCGGACCGGCGAGATCAACCTCGCGGGGCCGCACCGCATGGCCGGCTACGACAGGCTCCCCGGCAGGACCGCCGAGGTGCTGCGCGACGGCTGGTACGTCGGCGGAGACCTCGGCGTCGTCTCCGAGGACGGCGTCCTCACCGTGCTGGGCCGCCGCGAGGACGCCATCCTCAAGGGCGGGCGGTGGAGCCAGCCCGCCACCGTGGAGGAGGCGGCCGTCGCCGTGGACGAGGTGGCGGAGGCGGGCGCGGCCGGCGTGCCCGCCCACGAGGAGGGGCAGGACGCGGCACCGCAGCGGATCATCCTCGCCGTGGTCGCCAGGGCCGGGCACTCCCTGGACGCCGAGAAGCTCGCCGCCGCCCTTGCCACGACGCTTCCCGAGCACCAGCGGCCCGACCACATCGTGGTCGCCGACGAACTGCCGCACTTCCAGGACGCCTCTGGCGGGCCGGGCAAGCTGCTGCGGCGGGAGATCCGCGAGCGCTACCAGCACCTCGTGGACCAGGCGTGATCCCTGAGCACGAGGTCAAGGCCCTGCTGCGCGGCATCGGCGTCACCGTGCCGGACGGCGTGACGGCCTCGGGCCCGCGAGAGATCGCCGAGGCCGCGCGAGGGCTCGCTCCCCCGCTGGTGCTGAAGGCCCACGGCCCCGGCCTGCTGCACAAGTCGGACGCCGGGGCCGTACGGCTGGGCCTGGGGTCGGCGGCGGAGGCGGCGGTCGCGGCCGGGGAGATGCGCGAGCGCCTGGCCGCGCGCGGGATCACGCCGGAGGGGTTCCTGGTCGAGGAGCAGGCGGCCCCCGGCGTGGAGCTGATCTTCGGGCTCGTGCTCGACCCCGGGTTCGGGCCGGTGGTCCTCGCCGGGCTCGGCGGGGTGTGGACCGAGGTGCTGCGGGACACCGCTCTGCGGCTCTGCCCGATCGACCGGGACGGCGCGCGCGAGATGCTGGCGTCGCTGCGCGGCCATCCCCTGCTCACCGGCCACAGGGGCGCCCCGGCCGTGGACATGGACTCCCTGGTCGAGCTCCTGGTACGGCTGGGCGGCGACGGCGGGCTCTGGGAGGATCTCGACCTCGGCGAGTTCGAGCTGAACCCGGTGATCGCCTCCGCTGACGGGGTGGTCGCCGTGGACGCGCGGTACGTCCCGGGAGACGCCGGCCCGGACGCGCGGCCGGCGGGCACGCCGGGCGAGCCCACCGACTTCACCGCGCTCTTCGAGCCGAGGAAGGTCGCCGTGGTCGGCGCGTCCACCACCCGGCCCGGCTTCGGCAACATGTTCCTGGAGTTCTACAAGCTCACGGGCGTCCCCGTCGTCGCGGTGCACCCGGAGGCGGACCAGATCGCCGGCGTGCCCGCCGTGCGGACGGCCGCGGACACGGGCGCCGACTACGCCCTGGTCGCGGTGCCCGCCGCGCGGTGCGCCGGGGTCGTACGGCAGGCGAAGGGCATCCCGTTCGTCCAGGTGATGAGCGGCGGGTTCGGCGAGCTGGGCCGTCCTGACCTGGAGAAGGAGCTGACCGAAGCCGCGCGCGAGGCCGGGACGCGCCTCCTCGGGCCCAACTGCATGGGCGTGTACAGCCCGCGCGGCGGGCAGACGTTCGTCGGCGGCCGACAGGGGCCGCCGGGGAGCGTGGCCGTCATCTCCCAGAGCGGCGGCCTGGCCGGAGAGGTCATCAAGGTCGGCGAGCGCCGCGGCCTGGCGTTCAGCCGGGTAGTGACCGTGGGCAACTCCGCCGACGTCACCCCGGCCGAGCTGCTCCGCTGGCTGGCGTCCGACCCCGAGACCTCGGCGGTGGGCCTGTACCTGGAGGACCCGCGCGGCGGCCGGGCGCTGTTCGAGGCGCTCATGGCGGTACGCGGGCGGATGCCGGTGGCGATGCTGGTCGGGGGCCGCAGCGCGCAGGGGCGGCGCGCCGCCGCCTCCCACACCGGGGGCCTCGCCGGGGACGGCCGCGTGTGGCGGGCCGTCGCCGGCCAGAGCGGGGCGGCACTGGTGACCGGCCAGGACGACCTGATCGGCGCGCTGGCGTTCTTCCAGGCCCACGCGGCACGCGCCGTGCCAGGGGATCCGGGGGTGCTGGTCATCGGGCCGAGCGGCGGGGCGAACGTGCTGGCGGCGGACGTCCTCGACCGGGCGGGCCTCGCGCTCGGCCCGCTCCCCGAGCGGGCAAGGGAGGCTCTCACCGCGCTCGGCGTGGGGGTGGGAAGCTCCCTCGCGAACCCGCTGGAGATTCCCGTCGGGCCCCGGGCGCCCGCCGAGCTGGTGCGGGACGCGATCGGCGCGATCGTGTCGCGGCGGCCGTACCCGGACGTGGTGGCGCACGTGAACGTGCAGAGCTTCTTCACCTACGGCGACGCCGCCGAGCCGCTCTACGCCTACGCGCGGCACCTGGCCGAGGCGCAGGCCCTGCTGCCCGGCACCCGCGTGACGCTGGTGACCCGCAACGGCGAGTGCGCCCCGCCGGGCGTCGAGGACGAGGTGCGAGCCATCGCATCCGGCGCCGGCATCCCCGTGTACCGCTCCGTGGAGGGGGCGGCCGTCGCCATAGCGGCGGGCAAGCGGTTCGCGCGCGCCCGTACCGGCGTCATGGACGGCCCCCCGCCGGCCACCGAACCCTGAACCGCCCGCGTCCGGACCACCGGCGCCGGGCTCCGCACTTCGAACTCCGGAGGAACCTCATGGGGATACTCGACGGGAAGGTCGCCCTCATCACGGGCGGGGCACGGGGCATGGGCGCCTCCCACGTCCGCCTGTTCCTCGCGGAGGGGGCGCGGGTGGTCTTCGGCGACGTGCTCGAAGAGGAGGGGAAGTCGCTGGCCGAGGAGACCGGCGCGGTGTACGTGCGGCATGACGTGACCAGGCCCGATGAGTGGGCCCACGCCGTGTCGGTCGCCACCGGCACCTACGGCAAGCTGGACGTGCTGGTCAACAACGCCGGGATCCTGAGGTTCCGGCGCATCGCCGACATGACCGTCGAGGAGTACGAGCGCGTCCTCGACGTGAATCTCAAGGGCACCTGGCTCGGCGTGAAGTCGGTGATCGAGCCCATGAAGGCCGCCGGGCGCGGCTCGATCGTCAACATCTCGTCGGTCGAGGGCTTCATCGGGGCGGAGGGGATGTCGGCCTACGCGGCCTCGAAGTTCGGCGTGCGCGGGGTGACCAAGTCGGCCGCCCGCGAGCTGGCCGGGGCGAAGATCCGCGTCAACTCGGTGCACCCGGGGGCCATCAACACCCCCATGGTCGCGAACCCCGAGCTGGCCGAGGTGGACGGCGAGGCCTTCGTCAGGGCCATGGTGATCAAACGCTTCGCCAAGCCGGTCGAGGTCTCCCACGTGGTGGCGTTCCTCGCCTCCGACCGGTCCAGCTACTGCAACGGCAGCGAGTTCACGGTCGACGGCGGCCTGCTCACCGGCGCGGGCTACTGATCCGGCGGCGGCCCCGCGCTCTCCGGCCGCCGCGAGCCGCACGTGAACCAGATGGTCTTGCCTGCTCCCGCGGGGACGGACTCGACGCCCCAGACGTCGGTGAGCGCGGTGACGATCCGCAGGCCGCGCCCGTGCTCCAGGTCGGTCCCTGCGGCGCGGACGCGGGGCCATCCGTCGCCGCCGTCGGTCACGGCGCCGGTCAGGGTGCCCGGGCCCGCCCGGAGAGCCAGGTGGATGGGGGGCGCGCCGTGGATGAGGGCGTTCCCAAGTAACTCGGTGACGACGATCACCACGTCGTCGGCGAGATCGTTCAGATTCCACTCGGTGAGCGCCTCACGGACCATCGCGCGGCACTTCGCCGTGACGCTCGGGTCGGCGGGCAGCTCCCAGCGGGCCTCGCAGGGGCAGGACGGGACGCTGGTCATCACGAATCTCCTGGCCTTTCGCCTTGGGGATGCATCGGCCTCGTGACGGCCCCCGCGCGGGATCGGCGGGATCCGGGTAACGGGGCGGACCTTTACCTTCGGGCGGGCGGCGGGCGCCTCAACAGGCGTTCCGAAGGGGTGCGTCTGTAGGGCCCGCGGCGAGCTTCCGCGCCGGGAAACCCTGTGGCGACAGAAACCGGCGCTCTGCCCGCCGATTCCTGACAACCCTCAGTAGCCAATTCACCGCCTTGGCTACTCTCGGTGTCGGCAATACGCATCCACGGGGGTCGGAGGGTACGCGATGCCACGTAAGCCACGCAGCCTCAAAGAGGAGATGGACCGCCTTACCGCCGAGCTTCGCGAAAGGGGGTCGACCTGGGCCGAGATCGCCCGGGAGTACCAGCGGCGCTACCGGCTCAACTCCCGGCAGGCCTTCCGGGAGGCCCATCGCTTCACGCAGGACCGCGTCGTGGACGAGTGGAAGACGCTGTGGCCCTCCGAGCCGTTCAGCGTGCGCAAGCTCGGCTCGTGGGAGGCGTGGCCGGGCATCACCGGCAACGAGCCCCCGGTCGCCGGGCTCAACCGGCTGGCCCGCATCTATGGGTGCCGTGCGTGCGACCTCGTCGACGGCGAGGACCACACGCAGCGCGACCAGAACGCGAATGTCCCCCGCAGGCGGCATGTCCCGCCCGCACATACCACCGTTAGCCTCACATTCAGCGACATAAAGGGCATCTTGCCCATTCAGCCGCTCCGTGGGCCTATGTCTCCAGGAGAACTGCGTGATCGGGAGTTCGAGCAGCTCGTCCACGCCTTCACGGATTGGGCAACGCAGATGAATCGACGTGACGTTCTCGCCCTGATCGGAGCGGCCGCCACCTCCGCCTACGCCTCGCCGGTCCTCGACCGGCTCGACGCCGACGAGTCGCAGCGCGTGACCATGGCGGCGGCCGGCCCGAGCAGGGTCGACGACGCGACGATCGGCCACATCGACGCGGTGCTGCGGCACTGCATGCGCCAGGAGGACGCGCTCGGGCCCCAGGTGACCGTGGCCACCGTGCTCGCCCAGGAGCACCTCGTCGTCTCGCTGCTCTCGTCGGGGGCGCCCGCGCGGATGCGGTCGAAGTTACTCTCGCTGCTGGCCGACATCCGGCGCTGCAACGCGTGGATGCTGTTCAACCTCAACGACTTCAAGGGCGCCGACTACTACTACTCACAGGCGCGGAACGCCGCGCACCAGGCCGACGACGACGCGATGTGCAGCATGGTCCTCGCGAACTGGAGCCAGCTCGCCACCTGGCGGGGCGATCCGCGCCTCGGGGTCGAGCACGCGCTGGGCGCCCTGGCCTGGGGCCAGCGGGCGGGCAGCAAGCTGCTCACCGCCTACGCCTGCGACGTCGGCGCCCGCGCCTACGCCGCCGTGGTCAGGCGTTCCGCCAAGGGTGAGCGCCGCAAGGACCACACGCGCTGTTTCCGGTCGGTGGACCAGGCCCAGCGGGAGCTCCACGGAGCCGACGCCGGCGATCCAGGCGCCAGGCTCGTCCCCTTCTACGGGGAGGGCCAGTACCTTTCGACCAAGACCGGCTGCCTGCTCGACACGGGCGACCCGGCGCAGGCGCTCCAGGTGGCCGCCACCGCGGCGGCCGGCATCGACCCCACCTTCGTCCGCAACGTCGCCTACATCCGCCTGAAGACCGCGCAGGCCCATCTCCAGCTGCGCGACATCGAGAAGGCCTGTGAGGAGCTCGGCGAGGCGGCGCGCCTGGCCGGGCACAACACCTCCCCGCGCCTGGTGCGCTCGGTCGTGGAGACCCGCGAGAAGCTCAGCCCGTGGCACCGCACCCGCAGCGTGGCGGCCCTGGACGAGCGCCTGCACGCCGCCCGCCTCATCGCCTGACCACCGGCGACCGGGGGCGCAGGGCGCCCGCGAGGCTCAGCGCGATCACGCAGACGATGATGAGGTCCGCGGCCAGCGGGGCGACCCACGGGCGGTAGGTCTCGGAGATCCACCGGGTCATCGCGGTGGGCTCGAGGAGGCCGGACGCCCCGGGCAGGTAGATGAGGCTGGTCACCACCCCGCGCGCGATCAGCAGCCCGTCGAGCCGGCAGGCCGGCATCAGGGCCAGCAGGGGGAACAGCAGCGCGTCGTACCAGGGGTGCTGCACCGGTGAGGTGAGCAGCCAGCAAAGGCACCACGCGAGCGCCGGTCGCACGGAGGGCAGGTCCGGCGGCCCGGAGGGAAGCCGCCAGCACAGCAGGAGGCCGATGAGGAGGGCGGCGCCGAGCGTGAGCCGCCCCTCCAGGACCGACGGCTCCGCTCCGAGCCCGAGCGCGTCGGTGACCACGCGCCAGGGGTCCGCGAGCGAGTGCGCCCCGATCTTGCCCGCCACGTTGCCGAGGGCCTCCGGCCCCTGCGTCGCGTACGCCCCGACCAGCGCGGCGACCACGCCCATGACCATGCCGAGGAACGTGGTCGCCGACCGGCGGGCCGCCCACGCCAGGCCCGCCCCTGCCAGGATGAACGGCGCCTTGACGGCCGCCGCCGCGCCGAGCAGCACCCCGGACAGAAGGCCCGCGGCCACCCCGCCCCGGCGCAGGACGAGGAAGGCCGCGAGCAGCGGGAGCACTCCGAGGCCGTCGATGTGACCGCCCAGCACCACATGCCACAGCATCAGCGGGTTCAGGCTCCACAGCAGGTGGACGCGGACGCGCCGCTCCCGGCCGGGGCCCGCCAGCCGGTCGAGCAGGAGCGCGGACAGCAGGAACGCGAGCGCTGTCATGAGCTTGAGCACCAGCACGGTGCCCGCCATCGAGCCGCCGCCCAGCCGCGAGGCGGCGAGCTGCGCCCACGTGGCCAGCGGCCCGTACACCGAGGGGGCGTGGCGCCAGGCGAGGGGCGCCAGCTCACCCACCGGGTCGCCGATCTTGTGCAGCCACGCCGGGGCGGTCACGTAAGGGTCCTGCCCGAGGGAGGCGATGCGTCCGTACACCGCGTAGTTGAGCACGTCCGTCGACCCGGCGGGCGGTACGAGCGCGAGGGTGGCGACGGAGACCAACATGCCGGCGAGCAGCACCCCGCGCGCGGGCCGCCACCCTCGGCCGAGCCCGTACAGGGCGACGCCGACGCCGAGCCCGCCCGCGATCACGACCGTCCAGCAGAGCAGGATCACCAGCCCGTCGGAGGGCGCGGCCCGGAAGGACCAGGGCGGATCGCCGCCGCCGAGCTCGGGCACCGCCGCGGAGGTGCCGAGCAGGGCGACGGCCAGCATGACCGCGACCGCGACGGCGATCAGGGCGAGCCCGGCGTACCCGGCCAGGCGCGCGCGCCCGGACGGGAGGGCGGGACCCTGCCGCCCGGTCATCGGCGGTCGGGACACGGGTCGAACCGACGTCGGCACCGGCCAATCCTCCAGGGGGAGCTACCACGATGGTCACGCCGTCGCGACCGGGCCGCGAGACGGCACGCTCGCCGGATCTGCCCCATGGTTCGGCTCCTACCGAGATGCGACCGGATCGCTCATCTCACGGTAAAAGCAGCCGGGTCATCGGCAGCTTGGCGCGGCATTAGCGTGATGCTTACCTTAAGCGAAGATCGCCCGAGATGATGCCCCGTTGAGTTGATGGTCCGTGGCCCAAGGGAGAAGCGGTAGCATCGTGATCGGCACAGTTCAGTTGAAGGCGGGACGCCTCCTTTACCGCGCGTTTCGCGCGGCCGAACATGTCAGCGGCGCGTTAACTTTGGTTAGCGCTCGGTTAACGCCGCAGGCCGTCATTTCGGCCGGACGAGCCGGATGGCATTCTCGTCATTGAAGTCGGGGTTCGTTTTCAGATTGTTATCGCGGAAGAAGTGCTGCCTTACGGCGACCGAAGCGTAACGCGCGAGGTTTCCCGTGGATTTATGGCCGTACGCGAACTGTAACCATCAAGCAAGCCCGCAATAAACTAATTTTTCCCCGATTTTTACGACGAGACCGGTAGCGGGCCCCCGGACGCGGCGGGTCCGTGCGGGGTCGATCCGCTCCCTGAGCGGCGCTTCCTCCGGAAGGGCAGCTTCGGCATGCCGACGGTGAGGAAAGCCTCGGCCTGGAGCGCCGAGATGCCGATGCGCGGCAGGTCGCGGGCCGTGGGGTACACCAGGAACCTCGGCTGCCAGTAGGGCCGGAACTTGGCGTTGAACTTGTACAGCGACTCGATCTGGAACCACCGCGACAGGAAGACCAGCAGGCCGCGCCAGGCCCGCAGCACAGGGCCCGCGCCGAGCCGCTCGCCCCGGGCGAGCGCCGAGCGGAACATGGCGAAGTTCAGGGAGACCCTGGTGATGCCCATGGCGGGCGCGGCCTGCAGGGCCTTGACGATCAGCAGCTCGTTGAGCCCGGGGTCGGCGTCGCGGTCGCGGCGCATCAGGTCGAGCGAGATGCCACCGGCGCCCCAGGGCACGAAGTGGAGGATCGCCCGGATGTCGCCTCCCGGCAGGCTCCTGCCGTCCTCGCAGGCCTTGTGCGCCGTGACGACGACGCAGTCGCCGTCGGCGGGGTCGCCGAAGCGGCCGAGGGCCATCGAGAAGCCGCGCTCGGTCTCGGTGCCGCGCCAGGAGTCGGCGGCCGTGCGGATCTGCTCCTTCTCCTCC
Source organism: Sphaerisporangium viridialbum (assembly GCF_049674955.1). Taxonomy (GTDB): domain Bacteria; phylum Actinomycetota; class Actinomycetes; order Streptosporangiales; family Streptosporangiaceae; genus Sphaerisporangium; species Sphaerisporangium viridialbum. Next base: position 7,878,437 of record NZ_CP187232.1, read on the forward strand.
TCGCTGAGGTCGCGAACCCGCCTGACCAGGCATTTGTAGCCCGCCCGCTCGGTGCGGTTGACCATCTGGCGGACGTTGCGCATGGTGCGCCCTTCGAGGGTGAAGTCGGCGACCTCGACGACCGCCTCGTCGCCGATCTCCAGCGCCGACAGCCCCGCCTCGCGGGTCCAGATCTCGCCGCCCGCCTCGCTGCACCCGATGACCGCGGGGACCCAGGCGTGCCGCCCGACCTCCTCCATGAAGCGTTTGATCGCTCCGGGCCATGCCTCGATGTCGCCAACGGGGTCGCCGCTGGCGAGCATCACGCCCGCGACGACGCGGTAGGCGATCAGCGCCTTGCCCGACGGGGAGAAGATCACGCTCTTGTCGCGCCGCAGCGCGAAGTAGCCCAGCGAGTCGAGCTCGCCATGGCGCGAGAGCAGGCCGCGCACCCGTTTCTCGTCGTCGGCGCTGAGCGCCGCCACGGGCCGTTCCGGACGGAGCGCGAGGTACAGCGTAGTGATCGCGGTGAGCGCGCCGAGTCCGGCCAGCGAGTAATACACCAGGTCAGCGGTACGGTCGAGGGAGTATTGGACCGGCCCCTCCATGCCGAAGAGACCGAGGAGCACATGCTGGAGCCGCTCGCCGTTCGTCGGCTCGCCCACCAGGAGCGCCGGATGCGCGCCGACGATGACCCAGCCGATCACGATGTCGAGCAGCCCGAGCGCGATGAAGTTCCACAGGGCGCGCCAGCGTGACCGGGGATCCGACAGGGCATGGAACTCACGCCGATTGATCAGGAGAACGATGAACAGCACCAGGCTGATGGCGGCGGTGGCGGAGTGCCGCCAGCGCAGCACCTCCACCAGCGCTCCGAGGGGCAGGAGCACCACCACGGCCCGCCACGCCCGCACCTTACGGCGGCGCAGGGCGTGGGCGAGCATGACGAGCAGCACGCCGACCAGGATCGAGGCCGCCGCCGCCAGGGTGGTGACCGTGCCCGGCAGGATGCCGGCTATGGCGCTGACGCGGCTCTGGCGGAAATGCGGGACCACGCCCCTGACGATGTCGAGTATCCCGATGGCGAGCGCGGCGTATCCGGCCGCCGCCGGAACCCATGAGCGCGACGCCAGCATGCGCGAAAGGCGTGTCCGATCCCTCACGTCAAGACACACTAGAGGGTGCGGTCCGTGCGTTGTGCATCCGCGAAGTGATACATCCTTACCCTGGCCTTATATCGATTGAGTAACTTTTGCTGGGCACGACCCTAAAGGATGCTGGGAGTGGGACCAAGACCGGGGGAGAGTTAGATTGGGACTCACAGCGACAAAGCTGGAGCTTCTGGTGGGCCTGCTCGCAGTGGCAGGCCTCGCCGCGTCAGTCTGGTGGATATGGCCGAGGCTGAGCGCGCGCACGTGGCAGGCCATTCTCGGGCGTGTGGGAGTTCTTCTGGGAAACCAGGTTCTCACCCTTTTCGCGCTGGCGCTCGTCATGAACAACTATTTCGGCTTCTACAGTAGTTGGGGCGACCTTTTCGGCACCGAAGGCAGCTCCGCCACCGGCATCGTGACCGACGCCGAGGCCGGGCAGGGGGACCCGGGCACGCCGTCGTCGAAGGGCGTCCAGATCATCGGCAGCGCGCACGTGCCGTTGATCACCACCAGGAAGGGCCACTCAGGGGGCAGGCTGGAGCAGGTCGTCATCTCGGGGGCCACGTCCAGGCTGAGCTCCCCCGCGTACGTGTACCTGCCGCCGCAGTACTTCGAGAAGAGGTTCGCCAACACGCGCTTCCCGGCGATCCTCGCGCTGACCGGCTACCCCGGCGACGCCCGCAACCTGGTCACCCGAATGAACATCCCGACCGTGGCCGCCAAGGCGATCGACCGCAACGAGATGGTGCCGACGATCATGGTGCTGATGCGCCCGACCGTGGCGCCGCCCCGCGACACCGAGTGCATGGACGTGCCCGGCGGTCCACAGGTCGAGACGTACTTCACCAAGGATCTCCGCGAGTCGATGGCCGGCGCGTTCCGCGTGGGCACGGACGCCGCCAACTGGGGCGTTCTCGGCGGTTCCACCGGCGGATACTGCGCGCTGAAGATGAGCATGCGCCACCCGGAGGCCTTCTCCAGCGCGGTGTCGCTCTCGGGCTACTACAAGGCGCCGATCGACGCCACGACCGGCGACCTGTTCGGCGGCAGCGCGAAGCTCCAGGACGAGAACGACCTGATGTGGCGCCTGGCGAACCTCCCTCAGCCGCCGATCTCCGTGCTGGTGACCAGCAGCAAGAAGGGCGAGTCCAACTACAAGACGACGCTGGCGTTCCTTGCGGCCGTGAAGCCTCCGATGCAGGCGTCCTCGCTGATCCTGCCGAGCGGCGGGCACAACTTCAACACATGGAACCGCGAGGTCCCGCAGGCCCTGCCGTGGCTGGCGCAGCAGTTGCACGTACCGGTCGGCGAGGCGCCCGCCACGCCCAGCGCGTCCGCCTCGCCGGCCTCCTGACACCGGGGGCACACCTGAGGGGGGCGGGGGTCGGCGCCCCCCGCGTCAGGCGTTGACGGCCCCCTCCACGGGCTCGCCGCCGTTCGCCCACTGGGAGGGCGTGATGAACAGGCCCGTGGCCTCCACGAGGGTCGTACCGTCCGGTGCGGCGATCGTGCCCTCGGCCCAGGTCTTGCGCCCCTCGGCGCGCGAGACGGCCGCGGAGGCCGCCAGCGGCTCGCCGTAGGGCGCGGGCCGCCGGTACCTGATGCTCAGTGTGCCCGTCACCCCCGCCCTGCCGGACGTGGCGACCGCGTCCCCCAGCAGGTGGTCGAGGATCATGGCGGTCACGCCGCCGTGCACGGAGCCGGGCGGGCCCTCGTGGGCCGGCCTGAAGACCACCTCGGCCCTGGAGCCGCCCCCGGCGGGCCTGTCGATGACGAGCGGGAGCGCGTGCGGGTTGCACTCGCCGGTGACGGCGTTGCCCAGGTGCCTGAAGCGGCCGTCGGGGCCGAACTCAGGCGGCAGCGGGGCCGCGCGCCGGGTGGCGTTCAGCCGCTCGGTCAGCGCCACCAGGTCGGCGGTCACCGCCGTCAGCTCGTCCTCGGGCACGTCCGTCAGCACGACCGCGTCGACGAGGTCCCGCACCTGCTGGGCGAGTACGGCGAGGGCCGCGAGGCGGGCTTCGCCGTCGGACTCCTGGGGCGTCGCGAGATCGGGCATCATGACGCCGATTCTAGGACGCGTCACCGAATGACGTTCGAATCTGACCGTTTTAGTCATGTTTGGGTAAAGGAATCCCAATCGAGGAATGATCCGCCGACGGGCTGTACGGGGACGGAAACCCCGCGCGGCACGGGGTTTCCGGGCGCACGACGGGCGTCATGACACCGGGCAAGGGTCAAGTTGACCCCCTTTTGACCTGGGCTTTTCCTGACTAACGTCCTCCACCACAACGGAACCACCCGGCGTGCCCCAGCGCCGGTCGAACAAGCGGAAGGTCCCTCACTTCCTATGTCGCCTGAAGTTCAGAAGATCCTTGACCTGCTCCACACCCAGCTCGGATACAGCGAGCAGGCGGGCGGTTACACCAAGTTCGGAGACTGGTACGGCAACACGGTCGAGTTCGACTCCGACTACTCGGCCCAGCCCTGGTGTGACATGTTCCTGTCGTGGGCGGCCCACAAGCTCGGGTACGAGAAGTGGTTCGGCCAGTTCGCCTACACCGTCGACCACGCGAAGTGGTTCATCGACCACGACGCCTGGGGCACCACCCCCAAGCCGGGCGCCGTGGTGTTCTTCGACTGGGGAGGCTCCCACGTCGTGGACAACATCGACCACGTGGGCATGGTCACCTCCGTCGACGGTGACACCATCCACACGATCGAGGGCAACGTCGACGGCCAGTTCGTCCGCGAGAAGGTCAGGGACCAGAGCTCGGTCGTCGGCTACGGCTATCCCGACAAGGTCCAGGCCGAGATGGCCGACCCCGTGGCGGAGAAGGTCTCGCTCACCGGCGAGGCGCTCAGGGTGAAGCTGACGGCGGCGGAGTCCCAGGTGGCGGCGCCCTCCCACCAGGCCGACCTCGGCACCGCCTCCCTGGTGGCCCCCATGCTGATCGCCGCGCTGGTCCTGATCGCCTACTTCAAGGTCACCCGCGCCTCCGTACGGCTGGCGCTCGCCGTGACCCGGCGAGGCCCGGGATCTCAGTCCACGACGGCCCGGTCACCGATGCCGTACCGGCCGGCGAACTCCGCGAGCCTCGCCACCGCGTCGCGCCCCCGCTTCCAGGGCCGGACGATCATGCGGTCCACGCCGAGCGACTCCCAGCCGCCGACCTCCTCTGGCCCCGCCAGCGAGTAGGCGTGCACGGTGACCGAGAACGGGTCCGCCGAGCCGTGGGCGCTCCGCATGGCCGCGAGCCGGTCGAGCCGGGGACGGATGGACGGAAGCGTGTGCGGCATGCTGATCCAGCCGTCGCACAGGGTCGCGGCCCGGCGCAGCGCCGCCGCCGACTCACCCCCCGCGAGGATGGGCAGCCGCTCCTGGACGGGCTTGGGCTCGAAGGCGACCTCGGGAAACGCGAAGAACCTCCCGCTGTGGGCCACTACCGGCTCCGACCAGAGCCGCCTGGTCACCTCGATGGCCTCGTCCAGCCTCGGCCCGCGCGTCGCGAAGTCCACGCCCGCCGCCAGCCACTCCCCCGGGTACCACCCGGCACCCACCCCGCAGATCGCCCGGCCGCCCGAGACCAGGTCGAGGGTGGCGAAGGCGCGGGCAGAGACGAACGGGTGCCGCAGGGCGTACAGGTGCACCGCCGTGCCGAGCCTCACCCGTGAGGTGAGGCCGGCCAGCCAGCACAGGTACGCGGGCGCGTCGAAGAGCGGTGTGACCGGCGAGATGCCCGGCCTGTCGGTGCCGGGATAGACGGCGAGCGACAGGTCCGTGGCGAAGACGAGGTGCTCGGGCAGCCAGACCGACTCGAACCCCAGCTCGTCGGCGGCCACGGCCACGTCCTTCCAGGCCGCCGGGTGCAGCAGCCCGAGCGGGACGCCGAACCTCACGGGTCCGCCCCCGCGGTCACGGCCATCTCCGCAGCTCCGGCGTGCCGAGGATCGCCGACCTGAGGCGCGAGCGGTGCAGGCCCGTGTTCCCGTAGGCCGACGCGAGCGACCAGACCCGGGCGAGCCACAGCCGCAGGTCGAGCTCGTCGGTGTAGCCGACGGCCCCGTGGACCTGGAGCGCCACCCGGGCGGCACGGTCGGCCGCCTCGCCCGCGGCCGCCTTGGCCGCGCTGACGTCCCGGTCGGCCGAGGGCAGGTCGCGGTCGGTGGCGAGCGCCGCCGCGTAGACGAGCGGCGCGGCGAAGTCGATCGCGATGGCCACGTCGGCGAGCTGGTGCTTCACCGCCTGGAACGTCCCGACCGCCGTGCCGAACTGCCTGCGCGTCCTCGCGTACGCGACCGTCGTCTCCAGCAGGTGCCGGGCCAGCCCGATGAGCTGCGCCGCGACCGCGACGGTCACCCCACGCAGGGCGCCGGGCGCGGCGTGCGCCAGGCGGGTGCCCGGCGAGGGGTCGAAGGCGACGGCGAACAGCCTGCGGACCGGGTCCACACCTGGCTGGGGCGTGAGCCGCACACCGGCCGCCGGCACCGCGTACACCTCGCCGTCCTCCTCGATGATCAGCAGGTGCGCGAGGTCGGCGTCCGGGGCGTACACCTGGTCGCCGAGGCGCACGCTCACGATCGTCGTGCCGGCCGCGACCCTCGGCAGCGCGGACGAGGCCGCGGCCGGGCCGGCGGCCAGGAGTACGGGCGCGGCGGCGACGGTCTCGGCCACCGGGCCGGGCAGCGCGGCCCTTCCGGTCTCCTCGAAGGCCAGCACCGCGTCGGTCACCCCGAGCCCCATCCCGTCGTGGCGTTCCGGCACCAGCATCCCGAACAGCCCGGCCTTCGCCAGGTGCGGCCAGGCGGGCGTACGGTCGCCGTCCAGCCCCGCGTCCCGCACGGCCCGTGGAGGGCAGTGGGCCCGCAGCACGTCCCTGACAGTGGCCGCGAGCGCGAGCTGGTCGTCGCTGAACGCGAAGTTCATCGCGGCAGCCCGAGGACGCGCTCGGCGATGATGTTCCGCTGGATCTCGTTGGTGCCCGCGTAGATCGGGCCGGCGAGGGAGAACAGGAAACCGTCGAGCCACCGCCCCCCGTCCGCGCAGTCGGGGGCGCCGCCGGAGAGCAGCCCGCGCTGGCCGAGGAGCTGGAGGGCGAGGGTGTGCATGCGCACGTCCAGCTCGGACCAGAAGACCTTCCCCATGCTGGACGCCGAGCCGATCTCCTCTCCCGCGGCGAGCCTGCGGGCGGTGCCGAAGGTGTGCAGCCGGTAGGCCTCGGCGTCGAGCCAGGCCCGCGCCACCTGGTCGGCGAGCACGGGATCGGGGTTGAGCGTGCGCGCCAGCCGTACGAGGCGGTCGGCGGTGGCCAGGAAGCGGCCGGGGCTCCGCAGGGTGAGGCCGCGCTCGGAGGAGGTCGTGGCCATGGCGATGCGCCAGCCCTCCCCCGGCGCGCCGAGCACCTGGTCATCCGGGACGAAGACGCCGTCGAAGAACAGCTCGGCGAACCCGTGCTCGCCGTCGAGCTGGGCGATCGGGCGGACGGTGACGTCCTTGAGCGGGAACATGAAGTACGTCAGGCCCCGGTGGCGGGCCGACCCGGGGTCCGACCTGAACAGGCCGAAGCCCCAGTCGGCGTACCCGGCCCGGGAGCTCCAGGTCTTCTGCCCGTACAGCCGCCAACCGCCGTCCACGCGCTCGGCGCGCGAGCGGAGCGAGGCCAGGTCGCTGCCGGCCTCGGGCTCCGACCAGGCCTGGGCCCAGACGTCGTCGGCCCGGGCCATCCTGCCGAGGAACCTCTCGCGCTGGGCGGCGGTCCCGGTCGTGAACAGGGTGGGCGCGAGCAGGAAGATGCCGTTCTGGCCGACCCTGCCGGGCGCGCCCGCCGCCCAGTACTCCTCCTCGAAGATCAGCCACTCCACCAGGGACGCGTCCCGCCCGCCGTACTCGCGTGGCCAGCTGACGACCGAGTAGCGCTCGGCGGCCAGCAGGCGCTCCCACTCCCGGTGCGCCTCGAAGCCCTCGGCGGTGTCCATGGAGGGGAGCGGGGGGTCGGGCACGTGCGCCGCCAGCCAGCCGCGCACCTCGGCCCTGAAGTCCTGCTCCGCCCGCGTGAAGTCCAGATCCACGTGTCCTCCGTAGCTCGCGCGCCCAACCAACCTAGCGCACGCTTGGTGATCCGGCCAGGGCGGACCGACGCACCCTCCCTGTCGCGAGTAGCGCTGCCAAGCAATTGCTTGCTTTGATCAATGCGCCTCGCTAGCGTTCGCACCACAGCCATGGAGCCAAGGACGGAGCCCGGCGGATGTTGATGCGCGCAGCCGTACTGACCGCGTTCGGGGCCGAGATGGAGATCCGCGACATCGAGATCGCCGCCCCCGGCCCGGGCGAAGTGCGGGTCAAGATCGCGGCCTCAGGCGTGTGCGGCTCCGACATCAAGGCCCTGGACGGCAAGAGCCCCGTCGTGCGGCGCCCGCCCTTCGTCCTCGGCCACGAGAGCGCGGGCGTGGTCGAGAGCGTCGGCGCGGGCGTGACCGCCGTCCGGCCGGGCGACCACGTCATCGTCGCGATGAACGGGCCCTGCGGGCGCTGCCGCGAGTGCGGCGCCGGCCGGTTCCACCTGTGCGGGGACCCGGCCCGGATGGCCGCCATCATGGGCACGATGGGCGACGGCACCACCCGCCTGAGCGTCGACGGCACCCCCGCCAGGACGATGATCGGCATCGGCTCCTTCGCCGAGTACGCCGTGGTCGGCGAGCGCATGTGCGTCAAGATCGGCAAGGAGGCGCCGATGGACGTGATGTGCCTGCTCGCCTGCGCGGTGGTCACCGGGGTCGGCGCGGTGCTCAACGTCGCCGAGGTGCGGCCGGGGTCCAGCGTCCTGGTGGTCGGCTGCGGCGGCGTCGGGCTCAACGTCATCCAGGGCGCCGTCCTCGCCGGGGCCACGACGATCATCGCGGCGGACGTCGCCGAGCAGAAGCTCGGGCTCGCGGGCAGGTTCGGCGCGACCCACACGATCCTGGCCGACGACCTGCCAGGGCGGGTGGGCGGCATCGTGCGGGGCGGCGTCGACTACGCCTTCGACGTCACCGGCGTGGCGGGCGTGCTCGGCACGGCGTTCGCGGCCACCAGGCCAGGGGGCACGACGGTCATGGTGGGCAGCCCTCCCGCGGGAAGCTCCGTCGGCGTCGAGGCCTCGCTGCTGTTCGCCTCCCGCCGCCTCATGGGCACCCAGGGCGGCGACGCGGCCCCCGTCAGGGACCTGCCGATGCTGGCCGAGCAGTACCTCAGGGGCCGTCTCGACCTGGACGGCCTGGTGAGCGAGCGCGTCCCCCTCGACCAGATCAACGAGGCCGTCGAGCACGTACGCCGGGGCGCCGTCGCCCGCAGCGTCATCGTCTTCGACTGAGGCCGCGGCGCCGGACCCCCCTGCCGGGTGGGCGGCCCCCTCGCCGTGACGCACCCAGGGCCGGTACTGTCGGGCATCGGTTCGGCGGGCGGGAAGCGGGTGCCATGGCGGCGGAGTTCGAGCTCGGCGACTACATCCTGGTGCAGGACGGCAGGACCCTCGAGGTCTTCCAGCGCACGCTGTCCGAGAGCATGCGCTATCACGTGGCGTTCCTCGGAGTCGACGTGCAACCGCGCGGCGACGAGTTCAGGGTGCGTCTCGGCGCCAAGAACGGAGACGACATCGTCAACGGGGTGCGGCTCCGGATGGACTCCGAGCAGTTCGCCGGTTTCCGTGAGTTCATCGCCCTGGCCATCGCGGCCCGCGACCGTACGGACGTCCCGTAACGGCGAGGATGTCAGAGCCCGGGCAGCCGGGCCGCGTTGTATGCCGGCCGTACGGAAGCCACCCGGGCGGGCGTCAGGCAAGCCCCCGCCTCGGCTCAGGGGCGGCCGGTGGTCACGAGCTCCTTGCCGTGGCCGGGCGTCACCGGGCGCTCGTCGTCGTCCTCGGCGTGGTCGGCGATGGACAGGTTGGGCAGGATCCGGTCGAGCCACGCCGGGCACCACCAGTTGAGCCTGCCGAGGAGCACCATCGTGGCGGGGACGAGCAGCCCGCGGATGACGGTGGCGTCCACGGCGATCGCGACCGCGAGCCCGACGCCGAACACCTTGACCAGCGGGTCCGGGTAGGCGATGAACGCGACGAACACCACCACCATGATCAGCGCGGCGGACGTGATGACCCGGCCCGTCGCGCCGAGTCCCTCGGCGACCGCGCGCCGGTTGTCCCCCGAGCGCAGGTACGCCTGGCGGACCGAGGTCAGCAGGAAGACCTCGTAGTCCATGGACAGCCCGAACAGCACGGCGAACAGCATGAGCGGCACGTAGGAGTCGATGGGCACGGTGAAGAAGAGCGTCGTCAGGAACGAGCCGTCCATCGACACGGGCGGGTCCATGCCGACCAGGCCGCTGCCGAGCCCGTAGGAGAAGACGATCGCCAGCGCGCCGAACGCCGCGCCGAGCGAGATGAGGTTCATCAGCGCCGCCTTGGCCGCGACCAGAGGCGCGCGGAAGGCGAGCAGCAGGAGCAGCGCGCTGAGCAGCACGACGACGCCGATCACGGCCGGGGTGCGCTCGGCGATGCGGTCGCTCGCGTCGGCCATGCCCGCGACCTCGCCGCCGACGTGCAGCCGCGCTCCGGGCACGTCCAGGCCGCGGACCGCGCGCACCACCTCACCCGCCCGCGGGTCACTCGGGGCGTACTCGGTCACCACCTGGAACAGCACGGACGTCCCCGAGGAGTTGATCTTCTCGGGCGCCACGTGCGCGACGCCGGGGACGTACGTCAGCCGGTTCTTCAGGTCCCTGACCACGGGGGCGGGCGGGTCGCCGGCCGCCACCTTGGCGTCCAGCTCGCCGACGACGATCAGCGGGCCGTTGCTCCCCGGGCCGAAACCGGTCTGCATCAGCTCGTACGCCCGCCGGGCGGGCTGCCCGCGATCGGCGTAGCCGTCGTCCACGGTGCCGAGCTTGAGCGCGAGGGCCGGGGCGGCGAGCGCGCCGAGCACGACAGCGGACACCGCGAGCACCCGCCACGGGCGTCGCGCGACCCAGGTGCCGAGCCTGGCCCAGCCGTTCTCCGGGGAGTGCGCGCTGCGGCGCCGGGGACCGACGAACGGCAGGCGCAGCGCGTTGATGCGATGGCCGAGAAGGCCGAGCAGCGCGGGCACCAGGGTGAGCGAGGTGAGCACCGCGCACACCACCGAGATGCCGGTGATCCAGCCGAGCGTGCGGAGCATCGGGAAGCCCGCGAGCATGAGCGCGGTGAGCGCGATCACGACGGTGCCCCCGGCGAACAGCACGGCCCCGCCCGCGCCCGCGGTCGTGCGGCGGACGGACTCCTCGACGGGCACACCGTCGGCGAGCAGCTTGCGGTGCCGTGACAGCAGGAACAGGGCGTAGTCGATGCCCACACCGAGCCCGATCATGGATGCCATGACCGACGCCTGCTTGGGCACGTCCACGATGTGGCCGAGCACACCGATCACGCCGAGGCCCACGCCGAGGCTGATGATCGCGGTGAAGACGGGCACCAGTGCGGCGACGAGCGTGCCGAACGCCAGGAGCAGCACCAGCAGGGCGCACGCGACGCCGATGATCTCGCTGGACCCGGTCTTGATCTCCTTGTCGGCGGGGGTCGAGTTGTCGGCGGGCACCGCCTCGATGCCGATCTCCCGAACGGGCTGCGCCGCCTCGGAGATCTGCCGCGAGGTCTCCCCCAGCTTGCTCGAATCGTTGCCGGAGAGCCGGACCGTGATGAGGCCGATCACCAGGTTGGACGAGATCCCGCCCGCGCGGTACGGCGTGTCCACCTGGACCACGTGGGGCACCCGTCGGACCTCGGCCGCGGCCCTCTCAACCGCGCTCTTCCGCTCGGGGGCCAGCAGCGAGCCGTCCTTGGAGTACAGGACGAGTTGCACGGTGCCGCCGGGGTCGTACCCCGGGCCGAAGCCGTCGCGCATGAGGTCGTGGGCGCGCTGGGCGTCCGTCCCCGGGATGGAGGCGTTGCTGTTGACCGGACGGCCGAACACCACCGTGCTCAGCGTGAGCGTTCCCGCCAGGATGATCCACACCGCGAGCACGACGCGGCCGTGGCGCGCGCACCAACCACCCAATCGACCAAGCAAGCTAGCCATCGGTGACCGTCCCAGACACTATTGATTAATTCGGAACATACGTGAAACGTCCGGTTCTGTACGGCCGTGCAGGACGTCCGTTTAAGAGCTTAGGCGCGATTATCCTGAAATGCTCCATCGCGCTGAGAAGTGAGACCATGACCACATTCGACCGTGGCAGTGACACCCGTAGCCGGATCCTCGCCGCCGCGCGCCAGCTGTTCGCCGAGCGCGGCTACGCCGCCACATCCCTCGCCGACATCGCCGCCCGCGTCGGGCTGACCAAGACGGCGGTGGCCTACCACTTCCACCCCAAGGACAAGCTGGCCGCCGAGCTGATCGCACCGGCGGCCGACGACCTTCTCGCGCTGCTCGGCGGCGATTTCGGCACCGATCCGCGCGAATTCATCGAGCCGCTGACGGATTTCGTGGTACGCCACCGGGCGGTGATAAGGCTGCTGATGGAAGATATCGGCGGAGCCGACGACGCCCCACCCGGTTCCCCGGGAGAGACCATCCGCGCCTTCCGCGACGAGATCTACGACCGGCTCGCCGGGCCGTCACCCGACAGCGCCGCCCGCGTCCGCGCATGGGCGGTCATGGGCTCCCTGCAGTTCGCCGTGGTGAAGACCATGGACCTCCCGCAGGAGACCGTGCGAGGGCTGCTCCTCGCCGCCGCCCTCGCCGTCCACGAAGCGGCCCTGGCCGGCGACCAGGGCCGGTGACGCGTGGACAAGCCCCCCACCCCCGCGGACCCCCCTGAACGACCCGGATCCACCTTCGGCACCGAGTACCGGCCGGAATCCGCCGCCCCGGACCCCGCCGACCGCCCGGCGGTCCTGCGCCAGTTGGAGGCCGCGCTGCTGCGCCCGCCCGTGACGCTGCTGATCCACGGCGAGGCCGGCATCGGCAAGACCCACCTGCTGGCCGAGACCGAGGCGCTCGCCAGGTCCATGGGCTACCGCGTGCTCCACGGCCAGGCGCGCGACTTCGGCAGCGGCCTCGCCTTCGCCTCGCTCGCCGACGCGCTGGGCCCCCTCCACGCCGACCCGGCCGCGCGTGAGCCGCTCAAGGAGCTGCTGGACGCCATCGACCAGGCCGCGCTCGGCATCACCGGCGCCGCCCCGGCCGTCCGCACCGCCAACCTGCTGGAGGGACTGCCGGGCCGTACGTTCCTCGCCATCGACGATCTGCACCTGGCCGACGCCGACACGCTCGGCGTGCTGTCCTACCTCCCCCGCCGCGTGCGCGGCCTGGCCGTCGCCGGCACGGCGCGACGTCTGCCCGCGATGGACGCCGACCTGGCCGTGCGGCTCAGCCCGCTGTCGCTCGACGAGGTGACCGAGCTGGTCACCGGCCTGCTCGGCCGTACCCCGAGCGAGTCGACCCTGCGCCGCGTCCACGACGAGAGCCGGGGCAACCCGTGGTTCGTCCGCGAGGCGGTGCTGACGCTCGTGCAGGGCGGCGCGGTCCAGTCGGCCTACCCCGGCCCTCGCAGGGGCGCCATACTGAGCCGCCTGTTCCAGCGCGACCAGGGTGGCAGGAACCTCGCCAAGGTGCTCGCCGCGCTGCGCCGTACCCGCCCGGCCGGCATGGCGGACCTCGACGCGCTGGCCGAGGTCGCCGGGCTCGACACCGGCGAGGCGGAACGCGCGTTCGACGGGCTGGTGCGGGACGGCCTGGTCGTGGACACCGGCGACGGCACCTACGAGTTCGCCCACCCGCTGGTCGCCGAGGCCCTGTACGCCGACCTCGGCCCGGCCGAACGGCGCCGGGTCCACACCCGCATCGCCGAGCTGCTGCACCGGCAGGGCCTCAGCGGGACGCGCCGGGTCCTGGAGTGGGCCACCCACCTCGCCGAGGGCGGCACGAGCGCCCAGGCGCTGCCCGCCATGCTCCGCGCCGCCGAGCTGACCCGCTGGACCGCGCCGCTGTCCGCCGGCCACTGGTACGGCAGGGCCGCCGAGCTGGCCCCGCCCGGGGAACGCGGCGTGCTGCTGGCCAGGCAGGCGCTGTCGTACTGGAAGGGCTCCCGCCCCGTGGACGCGCTGCGCGCCGGACGGACGGCCCTCGCCGTACTGCCCCCGGGACGCCGGCACACCCGCACCGCGCACACGATGGTCAACGCCGCGCACTCCATGGGCCAGTACGAGACGGCGGTGTCCATCGCCACCGAGCAGCTTCCCTTCGCCGACGATCCCGCCGCCCTGCTCGCCCAGCGGGCCGTGATCAGCACCCAGCTCGGGATCGACTCCGCCGAGCTGGTGGAGCAGAGCTGGCGGGCCCTCCCCGGGTGCCCTTCCGAGGACCTGGTGATCGCCCTCAGCGCCCTGGCGGGCGACGCGATCATCAAGGGGCGGTGGGAGGAGACCGAACGCGCGCTGGACACCCTGCTGTCCGCCTCGGCCGCGCTGCCCCCGGCCGGACGGCTGGCCGCGCTGGAGTCGGCGGCGCACATCCTCGCCAGCGCCGGCGTCCGCACCCGTACCCTCGGGCTGCTGTCCGAGGCCGAGGCGATCTACCGGGGGCTCGGGTGGCACAACATCGCGGGCCAGCACGTCCGCACCATGGCGGTGGTCCGGCGCCTCGGCGGCGAGTGGGAGCACGCCCTGCGCGACATCCGCTCGGACGCCGTCGCCCTCACCGAGGCCGGGCTCTGGGAGAACGTGGCGCTGCTGCGCAACATCGAGCTCGACATCCTGCTCGACCAGGGACGCTACGACGAGGCCGAGCCGCTGCTCGCCGACCCGCCGCCCAACTGCGTCCTGCAGCTGTCGCTGCGCGCCATGTTCAAGGCCAGGCGGGCGCTCGGCCTCGGAGACCGCGCGACGGCCGCCCGGCTGCTGGACGAGGCCATGGCAGGCGGCCCGCCGGACGTCGCGCATCGCGTCCTGACCATCCGCGTGGCCATGCACGGCTTCGCGGGAGAGCTGGAGCCGGCCCGCGAGGCAGCCGTCGCGCTGGCCGAGGTCGCGCGCACCGGCACTCCCCGGGCGCGCATCACCGCCGAACTGGCGGCGGCGGGCGTCTTCCACGACGCGACCCGGGCCGAAGCCGTACTGGAGGCGGCCAGAGCGGACGGCCTGAAGTTCGAGGAGGGCCGGGCACGCCTCGTACTGGGAGCCCTCGGCGACGGCGCCCAGCTCGTACGGGCGCACGGGATCTTCACCGACCTCGGCGCGGCGCCGTGGCGCGAGCGCACGGCCAGCCGCCTCAGGGACGCCGGTATCATCCCGTCCCCCGCTCCCGTGCTCACGCCGGTCGAGCGACGCGTCATCGAACTGGTCGCGGGCGGCCTGTCCAACCCCCAGATCGCCGACGAGCTGCACTACAGCCGCAAGACGGTGGAGGTATACCTGTCCCGCGTGTACGCGAAGACCGGCCTGCACTCCCGCGTCGAACTGGCCCTCGCGTACGAACGCGGCGAGGTGTGAACACCTCGGTCTATCGAACCGGCGGTTCGGGCCGCCGCAGCTCCAGCTCCTCCGGCAGTTCGGCCTGCCGCAGGAGCAGGAGGTCCTCGCCCCAGGCGTCCAGTACGGCGCTGTGGCCGGCGGCGCGTACGTGTGGTTCCAGGTCGAGGAAGAGCCGCCGGGCGGTCTGCGGAGCTCCGTGCGACAGCACTGTCGCAAGGAGCGGCGGCAACCTGTCGTGGCGCCACGAAGGCGGGCCGAGGGGATGGTGCCGCAGCTCCCAGCCGAGGTACTTGTTGTAGGGGCGGACCCGCTGGTGCAGGGCGAACACGCAGGTCAGGAAGGGAGGAATGCTCTCAGCCGCGTCCAGGCGGGCTTCGGTGCCGCGCCCGTCCCTGTGGTTCTTCAGCCAGCGGTAGGCGGCGTTGACGAACTCGCCGAGGGACGCGGCCACCGTCCCGAGGGCTTCCTCGGGTGACAGCGCCCCCTTGGCGGACACCAGCTCACCGATCAGGCCGTCCGCCCGATCCTTGAGGACACGGGCGTGGGTGAAGGAGTACCTGTTCCACTCGCACCCGGATCCCGGCAGCGCGTGCGCACGGAACTCCTCCAAGGGCATGACCACGATGTCCAACCGGGAATCGCGGCGCTCCTCGATGGACGTCCCTCCATCGGCGGTGACCAGATAGACGTCATAGTCGGACCGCCCCGTGGCCATACCCCGCCGCGCCTGCGACCCACTCAGAACGGCCCCCACGACGGCCGGATCGGCACTGACCCGGGCAACCAGCGCAGCGAACTCCTCCCCCGCCGACGAACCGCTCACCCCACAACTCCAGCACTCCCCACAAGGCGCGGGCAACGGGTTATCCAGGCAGGACGCGATCTCACCCAGGTCACCGCCGACCTTTCCCAGAGCCTGCGGCTCACCGGGGTGCTGCTGGTGCCCATCGCCGCGGGCACCATCGTCCTCGGCCCGCGGCTGACCACGCTGCTGTTCGCCCACGGCAACGCCTCGCCGGCCGCGGCGCAGCTGACCGGATCGGTGCTGGCCGCCTACGGGCTCGCCCTGGTCCCGTTCGCCGCCTACCAGATCATGCTGCGCGCCTTCTACGCCCTCGGCGACACCCGGACACCCGCGCTGATCAGCGTCGTGGTCTCGGGCGTCACCATCGCGGCATGCCTGCTGACCACGAAGCTCACTCAGGGCCCGAATCTGGTCATCGCGCTCGCCCTCTGCACCGCCATCGCCTACGCGGCCGGCCTCCTTCTCACCGCCCAGCTACTACGCCGCCGGATCGGCCGCGTCGACGGGCACCGCCTCCTCCGCTCGCACACTCGAATGCTCGCCGCCGCGTTCCTGGCAGCGGCCTCCGCCGCCGGTGTGGTCCACCTTCTCGGCCCCGCCACAGGCCCCGCCACCGACCCCGCCACCGGCCCCGCCTGGTCCGGCTCACTCCTCACGGTCCTCACCGCGAGCGCCGTCGGGGCATGCCTGTACGCACTCGCCGCACGCGGCCTCCGCATCACCGAGTTCACCACGCTCACCTCCGCACTGAGAACCGGCCACAGCTGACGACGGCCGGAATCGGGCTCCAAGCCCGCGAACACCCTCCAAGCCCGCGAACACCTGTAAGACCTGGCGGGGAGGTTCATGTTCGAGGGTGTGGGCGGGGGCGGTGTCCGAGGTAGGTGTAGGCCCAGCGGTCCTTTCCGGTGCGGCGGCGTTGGTAACGGTCGGGGTGGCGGTAGCGGTCGCGGTTGTGGAACTGGCAGGCCGGTCCGAGGTTGGCCAGGTCGGTCGGCCCGCCGTCGGCCCAGCCGTCGGCGTGGTCGATCTGGCACATGGTGGCCGACAGCGGACACCCGTCCACCCAGCAGGTCGCATACCGGGCGATCACCGCCCGCCGCTGGGCCGGTGTGGCGAGCCGTACCTTGCGCCCCATGTCCAGCACCTGCCCGTCGGCGTCCATCACGATCCGCACCAACGCCGACGTACGCGCCAACCGGTGCACATCACCCACCGGCAACAACTGCCCGGTAGCCGCCAGCAGACCAGGAAACCACCGATCACCCCGATACCCGCACGTCCCGCACCCCTCAGCACCCCCTCCGAAAGACGCGGCAGACCCCACAGACCTCATGTCGCGAACACCGCCACCCGCCGGGACGTCGAGGCGGGTGGCGCCGTCCGCGGGGACGCTGTGGCCGGGCATGCCACCAGCCGGGACGCTGTCTCGGGTGGTGCTGTCCGCGGCGGTGCTGTCCGCGGCGGTGCTGTAGGCGGTGGACGGGGGAACGGGATGGCCGTCGTTGTCGTCGGGGAGGGAGTCGGCGTTGACCAGTACCAGCAGCTCGGTGGTGATCTTCTGCTCCAGCAATGCCATGAACGCATCAGCATTGCGTACACGCAGCGGACGATCATCACCCTCAGCCCGGGGCTTGGCGTAGGCATCCAAAAACGTCCTCAACCGGGCAGCCGCCTCACGCGGCAGCCGGAACTCTCCCTCCATCCCACCCGAAGCACTCGCACGCACGATGAGGAACCGAGCCGCGTGATCGGCCTCCACCTCCCCGGCCACTCCATCGGGGACCAGCACCTCGCTCAGATAGCGGCCCGCCCGGGCGACCTCGACCGGTGTCGCCTGATCGGCCAGCGCGACCAGGATCGGCTCGGCGAGCCGCGCGTGCTCATCACTCAGCCGCGCGGTGGCCGCGCAGATGGCCGACACCATCCCCTCGGCCAACCTCCCCGACGCGAACCGATCCCGCACCACCGGCAACCGCCCCAGCTCCACCGCCAGCCCTACCAGATGCCCCGCCCCGGGCATGCTCATCCCGCACCCCGACCGCAACCACGTCTTGGTCGAGGCATGACCCCTGCTCCTGGCCTCGCCCGCCGCATGCACCCGGCCCACCCGGCCCGCGATCGCCGAAACCAGCCGATCGCGCGCCACCACCAACTCCTCCACCTCAGCAGCACAGACCGCCGCCGACTCCGGCACCCCCGCCACCGCCAACGCCTCCGCGGCCTCCCGCACACACCCCACCAACGCCCACGACGCCCGACCGCCCGCCGATTCCTGGCCATCCTGGCCATCCTGGCCATCCCGGTCACCCCGGCCACCCCGGCCATCCCGGCCATCCCGGCCACCCCGGCCATCCCGGCCACCCGGGTCGTCCCGGTCGCCCCGGTCTATGTCAGCCGACTCCGGCCCGTCGGGCCTGTCGGCATGTGGCTTCAGGTCATCCCGGTCCAGCCCTTCCGGGGTCTCGGGATGCGAACTCTCGGCGTGCAGGTCGCTCAGGGGGTCGAAGTCGTGTGCGGCGGAGCCGTCACAGGACCAGCGCGAGGAACGCGCCACCACCGCCGCCCACCACTCAGGGCCAAGCACATCCCCGCCCCCCGAGCCAGAGCGCGGGTGCGAGGACGGGTGTGACCGCGCTCGACCGAAGCTGTACACATCCGCCATCCGCCATCACCCCTCGCCAATTCGAAAGCTTGTACGAATGCTTTCATATTCTCGAGTCGCCCACAACCGATTCCCGGCAAGAATAAGTAGCCCAAATGCGATATCAATTCCAAAAATTGCGAAGTGATTAAATGCAGGATATTAGCGGGATCTGACCGATTCATCCACGACTGACCAGCGACATCGCCACACCTGCACAAGGCACCACCTGCATCACCACCGCTAAACGTCATCCGTGCGGCCGAATGGGGCAGGCTTGAATTCGTCGGCCACTCGCGGCGGCACCTCGTCAGCCGGGAATCCGGCTGCGGCACGTTCTGAACCGGGCACCGGACGCTTGGCTTCACCTATCCTCTACGGCCGCCGATTTGTAGCGGTTGGCGAGGGTGTTGAGGAGGGTGCGGAGTTCTGGGGGGTCGATGACGGTGAAGGGGACGTCCAGGGTGCCCAGGAAGGCCGCGAGGTCGTGGAGGGTGTCGGTCCCGGTCTCCAGGACGCAGCCGTGCTCGCCGTCGGCACTCAGCAGCCCGGCCGACGGTGTGATGCGTTCGCCCATCGTCTCGACGGGGGCGTGCAGCCGTATGCGGGCCTGATGCTTCCAGGCGGTCGAGCCCACGCCGCGCATCACGTGCGCGGCGGCGTCGCCGCCCGGTGCCTCGCGTGGTGTGAAGCGGGGGCCGTTCGGGGTGCGGGGACGGATGCGGTCGGCGCGGAAGGTGCGCCAGTCGCGGCGGTCGCAGTCCCAGGCGAGCAGGTACCAGCGGCGGCCGGTGTGGACGAGGCGGTGCGGCTCGACCACGCGGGCGGTGCCCGTCCCGTCGTGGTCGAGGTAGTCGAAGCGCAGCCGTTCGTGGTCGCGGGTGGCGGTGGCGATGGCGGTCAGGGTCTCCGCGTCCACGGTGGGGCCGCGCCTGGTCACCGAGACCGTGGCCGCGCGCAGCGCGTCGATGCGGCGGCGCAGCCGCGAGGGCAGCATCTGCTCAAGCTTGGTGAGCGCGCGCAGCGAGGTCTCCTCGATGCCCGTCACGGTGCCGCCGGCGGCGGCGTGCAGGCTGACGGCGACCGCGACCGCCTCCTCGTCGTCGAGGAGCAGCGGCGGCAGGGCCGCGCCCGCGCCGAGCCGGTACCCGCCCGCCGTCCCGGTCGTCGAATGGATCTGGTAGCCGAGGATGCGCAGGCGTTCGATGTCGTTGCGGACGGTCCTGGTGGTGACGCCGAGCCGACCGGCCAGGTCGGCACCTGACCAGTCGGGCCGCGCCTGGAGCAATGACAGCAACCGCAGCAGCCGTACCGAGGTCTCCAGCATTCTCCGATTCTCCCAGCCGTTGAGGAACCGTACGTTCCTCAACGGCTCCTAATGTGTCCGATGTACACCGACAAGGGAGCACACATGCTGCGAGGACTCACCACCGTGAACTACTGGGCCGACGATGTGGCGGCGGCGGCCGAGTGGTACGCCGAGTTGCTGGGCGTCGAGCCGTACTTCAACCGCCAGGGACCGGACGGACGGCCGGCGTACATCGAGTTCCGGATCGGCGACTACCAGCACGAGCTGGGCATCGTTGACAGCCGCTACTCGCCGAGCGGACCGGCGGCCGGACCGGCCGGTGTCATCATGTACTGGCACGTCGACGACCTGACGGCGGCTCTGGACAGGCTGCGTTCCATGGGGGCGAAGGACCACGAGGCTCCCACCGAGCGCGGCCCGGGGTTCGTCACCGCCTCCGTGGTCGATCCCTTCGGGAACATCCTGGGCATCATGTACAACGCGCACTACCTGGAGGTTCTGGGCTCCCGGCCTTAGTCGTGCGGCCCGGTTCCCGAAGAGCGACCCGGTGGTCGTCCGACGGTCCGGAGACGGTAAAGATCCAAGGAGTAGGGAACTCCCTACTGCTCTGGCGGCGCCGTACGCGACAGGCTTGCCCCATGACAACGCCGATCCTCGACCATGCGGACAGTGTTTGGGGCGGGTCGGTGACCCCGCAGGAGGTGCCGCTGCGGGACCTGCGCTCGAGGGGGGTGCAGGAGGTGGCCGAACGCGTGGTCATGTGGCCCGCGTTCGGCAACGTCTACGGCATCCGGGGCGATGGCGGCCTGGCTCTGTTCGACACCGGCAACAACGTGGACGCGCGGAACATGCACGCGGCCATGAGGGCCTGGTGTGATGAGCCAGTCCGCTACGCCGTCTTCTCCCACGGGCACTTCGACCACGTCGCGGGCATGGACCCCTTCGACGCCGAGGACGGCCCCCGCCCGAGCGTCATCGCGCACGAGAACGTCGCCGCCCGGTTCACCCGGTATGCCCGGACGGCGGGCTACAACACGGTGATCAACCAGCGGCAGTTCGGCTTCACCAGCCTGACCTGGCCGACGGCCTACCGGCAGCCCGACCTGACGTACCGCGACGAGATGCGGGTCTCGCTCGGCGACGTCACCTTCGAGATGCACCACGCGCGCGGCGAGACCGACGACGCCACCTGGGCGTTCCTGCCGGAGCGCGGCGTGCTGCTGACCGGTGACCTGTTCGTCTGGGTCACCCCGAACGCCGGGAACCCGCAGAAGGTGCAGCGGTACCCCGACGAGTGGGCGGTCGCGCTGCGGAAGATGGCCGCCCTGGACGCGGAGGTGCTGCTGCCCGGCCACGGCCTGCCCATCGCCGGGGCGGGCAGAGTACGGCAGGCGCTGACCGACACGGCGGACTACCTGGACAGCCTGGTCGAGCAGACGCTGGAGATGATGAACGCGGGCGCCCGCCTCGACGAGATCATCCACACCGTGAAACCCCCGGAGGCGCTGGCCGGCCGTCCTTACCTCCAGCCGCACTACGACGAGCCGGAGTTCGTCGTGCGCAACGTCTGGCGGCTGTACGGCGGCTGGCACGACGGCAACCCCGCGCACCTCAAGCCCGCGCCGGACGCGGTGCTGGCCTCGGCCCTCGCCGAGCTGGCCGGAGGTGCCCCCGTTCTCGCCGCGCGAGCCGCCACCGCGGCGGCGGACGGGGACCTGCGGCTGGCGTGCCAGCTCGCCGAGCTGGCCATGCAGGCCGACCCGGGCGACCACAAGGTGCACGAGATACGGGCGCGCGTCTACACACTCCGCGTGCAGCGGGAGACCTCGACCATGTCGCGCGGGGTCTACACCTGGGCCGCCGCCGAGTCGAGGAGCGTCACCACCCACAAGGACCTGCTCGACGTGTACCACGAGATCGCGAGCGGGCAGATGTGGTGGGTGCCCAGGGCTCAGAGCAGCGAGGAGTAGCCGTCGAGCACCGGCAGCACGGTGTCGGCGGGCGCGGCCGGGAGGCTGCACACGACCTCCTCGATGCCGAGGCCGGCGTAGTAGTCGAGCTTCCCCCGGCTCGGCACGGTGCCGAACGGGATCACCCTGACCGTCGCCGGGTCACGTCCGGCCTTCTCGTACGCCTCGCGAAGGGCCGGCAGCGCGTCCTTCACGCCCTTGCCGCCTATCGGTATCCAGCCGTCGGCGTACTCCGCGACGTGCGCGAACATCTTCGGGCCCGCCGCGCCCCCGATGTAGACCGGCGGGCCCGCGACCGGCTTCGGCCACGACCAGGACGGTTCGAAGCGCACGTGCCGCCCCTCGAAGCCGGCGACCTCCCTGCTCCACAGCTTCTTCATGGCCAGCACGTGCTCGCGGGCCACGTCACGGCGCGAGCCGTACGGAACGCCGTGGTCCTCCATCTCCTCGACGTTCCACCCGAACCCGACACCGAGCACGAAGCGCCCGCCGGAGAGGTGGTCCAGGGTGGCGACGGCCTTGGCCGTGACGATGGGGTCGCGCTGGGCCGCCAGCATGATGCCCGTGCCGACGGTGAGGCGCTCGGTCACGGCCGCCGCGTAGGCGAGGGCGACCAGCGGGTCGAGGGTCCGCTTGTACTCCTCCGGCAGCACGTCCTGCCCGGCGGCGGGCGGCGTCCTGCGGGAGATGGGGATGTGGGTGTGCTCCGGCACGTAAAGCGACGCGAAACCGCGCTCCTCGGCCGCTCGTGCCAGATCGGCGACGGGCATAGCCTGATCGGTGGTGAACATCGTGACGCCCAGCCGCATGACGCCGTCCTCTCCGTGACGAACCCCGCGTGGCTAAACAAGCGATTGCTCGGTTAGCATTCCTAGGGTAGCTTGCCTGGCGGGAAGTCCTCATAGGAAGGGCGCTCATGGCATTCGCCGATGTCGACGGCGTGCGGCTGTTCTACACAGATGACACAGATGGCACAGGTGCCAAGGACGACACCGGCGACGGCTCGGTGCTGCTGCTCGTCCACGGCTGGGGTTCGGACTCCCACGAGTGGTCCCACCACATCCCGAAGCTCCGCGAGCGGCACCGCGTCATCGCCGTCGACCTCCGAGGACATGGATACTCCTCCTCCCGCGACACCGGCAACACCCCGCGCAGGATGGCCGCCGACCTCGCCGAGCTGCTCACCGGGCTCGGCACGGGCCCGGTCGTCGCCGTCGGCCACTCCATGGGCGGCCAGGTGGTCTCCCACCTGGCCGTGGAGCACCCCGAGGCGGTGCGCGCGCTGGTGACGGTCGACCCCGGGTACGGGTTCGCCGAGCCGGTCGCCTCCGGCTTCCCCGCGATGGTGGCGGCCCTGCGCGACGGCGACACGGGCGCCGTGGCCGTCGAGATCGACCGCTGGTCGTACACGCCCGCCACCCCCGCCCTCATCAGGGAATGGCACCGCAGGCGCACGCTGGCCACGCCGCCCCACGTGCTCGTGGAGGCGTTCGAGGCGATGTTCGCGGCGCCGGGCGCGATCGGGGTGCGGCCCAACTCCGACGGCTACCTGGCACGCAGGGGCTGCCCGGTGCTGAGCCTCTGGTTCGATCCCGGCCAGGCCGCCTGGGAGTCCGGCCTGTTCAAGGACCCCCGCTCGCGGACCGTGGTCTGGGAGGGCAGTGGCCACCGGCTGCACGAGGAACGCCCGGCGGAGTTCCTCCTCGTCGTTCACAACTGGCTGAAGGCGCTCGCCGGCGCTCGCGCGTGAGGAGACGTTTGCCGTGAAATTTTCCATAATGCTCAACCCGCAGATCCCCGGCTCCGGGTACAGCCAAGAGGAGAACGCCCGGGCGAGGCGCCCGATCGGCCGGGACACCGAGTCGTACCAGAAGCTGCTGCACGAGGTGCGCGAGATCGCCGTCCACGCCGACCAGATCGGCTTCGACGCCCTCATGATGACCGAGCACCACTTCCACTCCGAGGGCTTCGAGTTCTCGGTCAACCCGCTGATGGTCCTCACCGACCTCGCGGCGCGTACCGAGCGCATCCTGCTGGCGCCCCTCGGCCTCGTGCTGCCCGCCTGGGACCCCATTCGCGCGGCGGAGGACGTGGCGCTGCTCGACCAGTTCTGCAAGGGACGGCTCCGGCTGGGGGTCGCGCGCGGCTACCAGAACCGGTGGATGAACGTCCTCGGCCAGCGCTGGCACGCGTCGGCGGCGCGGTCGGACGGCTCGGCCTCGGACAACCGCAACTTCGACGTGTTCGGCGAGATCCTGCACATCATGAAGCTGGCGTGGACCCAGGAGACCCTGCGCTACAAGAGCGAGATGCTCGACTACGAGGTGCCCTCGCCCTACGACGGCATCGAGGGCTGGCCGGCGCTGGAGTGGACCAAGACCTTCGGCGCGCCCGGCGAGGTGTCGGAGGACGGCAAACTGCAGGCCGTCTCGGTGAGCCCCCGGCCGTACCAGGACCCCTACCCCGAGCTGTGGCAGCCGTTCACGATCAGCGACCGGTCGGTGATCAGGGCCGCGCAGGAGAACATCCTGCCGTGGATGTTCACCCCGAACCCGGACGAGCACGCCGCCAAGGCCAGGCTCTACCAGGAGGAGTCGGCCAAGTGCGGCCGCGACTACAAGCTGGGCGAGCACACCGGCATCCTGAAGGTCGTCGGCATGGCCGACACCCGTGAGGAGGCGATCGCGACGTACGGCCCGATGCAGAAGGACTTCGCCGCCTTCTTCGGCCCCTTCGGCTACCTGGAGGTCCTGCGCAAGCAGGAGGACGACCGGCACAAGCCGATCTCCCCGGAGAAGGGAGACTACAAGCGCATGAACGAGGTCGAGCTGGCCCTGCTGGGCACGCCCGACGACGTCAAGCGCGGCATCCAGCGCATGCTCGACCGCATGCCCGACCTGGAGTGGTTCGGCCTGTTCATGCAGGGCCAGCAGGGCGTGCTCCCGCTCGACACGGTCAAGCGCAACCTGGAGATGTTCGCCACCAAGGTCATCCCCGAGTTCACCGGCTGAGAACGGGACCGCATGCGCTTCTGGCTGGGTGCGTCGTTCACCGACACCGACCAGTTCATCGAGCTGGCCAAGGCGTCCGAACGGTGCGGCATGGACACCCTCACCCTCTCCGACCACATCTTCTTCGCCGACTACCGCTCGCCGTACCCCTACTCGCGCAGCGGTGCGCCGCGCTGGAACGCCGCGACGCACTGGCCCGACGTCTGGGTCACCATCGGGGCGATGGCCGCGGTCACCGAGCGCCTGCGCTTCGCCCCCAACGTCTACATCGCCCCCGCCCGCGACCTGTTCACCGTGGCCAAGCAGGTGTCCACGGCCGCGGTGCTGTCCGGCGACCGGGTCTCGTTCGGCGTGGGGGTCGGCTGGTGCGAGGACGAGTTCCTGCAGACCGGGCAGGACTTCCGCACCAGGGGCAGGCGCCTGGACGAGATGATCCCCGTCCTGCGCGAGCTGTGGACCGGCGGCACGGTCGAGCACCACGGCGCGCACTTCGACTTCGGCCCGCTGTCGATCGCCCCGGTGCCCTCGCGCCCGGTGCCGTTCCTGGTCGGCGGTGACAGCGAGGCCGCGCTGCGCAGGGCGGCCCGCGCCGGGGACGGCTGGATCGGCAACCGCGTGTACTCCGAGGCGGAGCTGGACGTCGTGCTCGCCCGCCTCCGCGCCTACCTGAAGGAGTACGGCAGACCGGAGGACGACCTGGAGATCATCGCCGCGCTCGCCGTGATGCCGGACCCGGAGACCTACCGCAGGATCGCCGGGAAGGGCGTCACCGGCACCCTGGCCGCCCCCTGGTGGCTCGCCACCCCCGAGGAGAAGGCCAGGCACGGCGAGGGCACCCTCGACCTCAAGATCGCCACCATGGAGCGCTTCGCCGAGGAGGTCATCGCGCGGATGTGACCCTGCGCACGAGCCGGTCGAGCAGGGATTCCAGCTCGGCGGCGGGGTCGGCGGTCAGCCCCGCGTGCACGGGCCCGGTCTGGACGATCGTGCTGCGGGGCGCGGTGAGCCAGCGGAACCTGCTGCCGAGCGGCTCCCCGCGCAGCGGCCCGGAGTCCTCCGAGCACGCGCGCTCGTAGGCGGCCAGCGCCAGCCTGAGGCCCCCGAGGTCCACCCCTTCGTCGAGCGCGCGCAGCCGCGCCTCGTCCAGCTCCGTACGGGCGCACAGGTAGCCGCACGGCTGGGAGTAGACGATCACCCCGGCGTTGATCAGCTCGCCCCTGACCACGCACGGCACGACCCGGATCACGGCGTACTCGTAGACCTGCAGCTCGCTCATCGTGCCACCGCCGGGAGCCAGGCGCGCGGCCCGTGGGCGCGGGCGAGCAGGTGGTCGACGTAGGCCCGGCGCACGGCCGCCACGTCCTCGAAGCCGGGCTCGCCGTCGAGCCACTCGTCGGGAACGAGGCCGACGACCGCGCGGAGCAGGTCCTCGGTGATCAGGCCGGGAAGCTCGGCGTCGGCCTCCTCGACGCGCGTGGCGAACGGCGCCAGCACGTGGTCGCGGGCGTCGAAGGGACGCTGCGGGTCGGCGGTGCGCCAGTTGTGGTGGAACCACAGGGCGGCGCCGTGGTCGATCAGCCAGGTGTTCCCGTGCCAGACCAGCAGGTTCGGGTTGCGCCAGCTGCGGTCGACGTTGTGGATCAGCGCGTCGAACCACAGCACCCGCGAGGCGAACCCCGCGTCGGGGGTCCAGGCGAGCGGGTCGAAGCCGAGCGCGCCGGGGAGGAAGTCCACCCCGAGATTGTGGCCCTCGCTGGCGTTCAGCAGGTCCTGGATCTCCTGGTCGGGCTCCCTGGCCCCGATCTGCGGGTCGAGATCGACGATCGTGAGATCGGGGGTGCGCAGGTCGATCCTGCGTGCCAGCTCGGCACAGATGATCTCGGCGACAAGCACCCGCCGCCCCTGCCCCGCACCACGAAATTTCACGACATAGGTTCCGAGGTCATCTGCTTCGACGACGCCCGGGAGCGACCCGCCCTCCCGGAGCGGGGTCACATAGCGCGTAGCGGTCACCTGTTCGAGCACTCGCCCAGGGTACCGACGCCGGCGAGCGCGGAATCAGAACAGGACGGACATGAACGTGTCGACCTCTTTGAAGCCCACCCTGCGATACGCCGCCCGCGCGGGCACGTTGAAGTCGTTCACGTAAAGGGTCACCGTCGGCGCGAAGTGCCGCAGGGTCTGGTCGACGACGGCGGCCATGCCGGCCACGGCGTGCCCGCGCCCGCGCCGGTCCGGATGCACCCACACGCCCTGTATCTGGCAGACCTGCGGGGTCACCGCCCCGACCTCGGCCTTGAAGACCACCTGGCCGTCCTCGATGCGGGCGAACGAGCGCCCGATGCGGATCAGCTCCGCCACCCGCGACCGGTAGAGGGCGCCGCCGTCCCCGAGATCCGGGGAGATGCCGACCTCCTCGGTGAACATCGCCACGCATGCGGGGAGCAGCGTGGCGAACTCGTCCGGGCGTACCTGGCGTACGAGCGGATCAGGGGGGACGGGCGACCGCGAGGAGGTGGCCATGACCGGCTGGGCCCAGCGGATGGCCCGCGCCGGGCCCCAATAGGGCTCCAGCCGCTCCCAGATCCTCTCGACGGCCTCGGCGGGGCCGACGATGGACGAGCAGCGGCGGCCCTGCCTGCGGGCACGGTCGGCGAAGGCCTGCACGGCCTCGGGCCCGGCGTTGACCGGGACCAGGTTGGCCCCGGCGTAGCACAGTGAGGTCAGCCCGCCGCGCGGGCCGAATCCCCACATCTGTCCGCCGAGCCGGGCCGGGCTCAGCCCGACGGACCGCACCCGGGAGGCGACGAAGACGTTGGCGACGGGGTCCGCGTCGAGTATCGAGAGCACCTCTTCGCGGTCCTGATCGTCGAGCACGCGCGACGCCGATGTTCGCAGCATCACGGGCTTAGCCTACGCGACCGCCCCGATTTTGGAACGAACCGACCCTACTGGCCGAGAATCACCTTCGTCAGCCTAAGGTGCCCGGGCCCCGACGACATCGGCACGATCGGCCGGGGCTCGGGCGCGGCCTGGCAGGTCGCGTCGGCCTGGCGCCCCGCGGCCTGCGCCGCACCGCCGGGAACGCTTCCGTCCCTGAGGTACGCGGCGAGGTACCGGTCGACGCAGGTGTTGCCCCCGAGTGACACCCCGTGGTTGCCGCCGCCCTCGACGAGCAGCCGCGAGCTCGGGAACCGGTCGCGCACGCGCAGCGCCCCGGGGTACGGCGTGGCCGCGTCCTGCTTGGACTGGATGAGCAGCACCGAGGGCAGGTGGGCGACGTCACCGACGTGGACCGGTGTCCCGCCCTTCTCCGGCCAGAAGGCGCAGGGCGCGTTGTACCAGGCGTTGGCCCAGGCCATGAACGGCGCCTTGGCGTTCACCTTGAGCGTGTCGGCCCACCAGCGCGACCAGTCGCGCGGCCACTCGGCGTCGCGGCACTGGACTGCGAGGTAGACGGCGTAGTTGTTCTCGGCCGCCGCGTCGTGATCCACGTGCTGGTTGTAGGCGGTCACCAGGCCGTCGGGCTTGCCCTTCTTCACATAGTTGGCGAACGCGCCCGCGAACTGCGGCCAGACCGCGTTGGTGTACCCGCCGACGGTGAAGATGTCGTCCAGCTCGCTCGGCCCGACGAGGCCGCCCGCCGGCCGCTGGCCGAGGCGATCGCGCATGCCGTACCAGGCGGCCGAGACCTCGGTCTCCGTGCGGCCGAGGTGGTAGACGTCGTTGTGCCGGGACACCCAGGCCAGGAAGTCGCGGTGCCGCCGGTCGAAGGCGTAGTCCTGGGCGATGTTGGAGTCGTACCACACGCCCTCGGGGTCCACCACGCTGTCCAGCACCAGCCGCCTGACCCTGGTCGGGAACAGCGTCGCGTAGACGGCGCCGAGGTAGGTGCCGTACGAGTAGCCGAGGTAGCTGATCTTCTGCTGGCCGAGCGCCTGCCTGATCGTGTCCATGTCACGGGCGGAGTTCTCGGTGGTGAGGTGCGGGAGCAGCCACGACCAGCGGCTGCCGCACGCCTCGGCGTACTCCTTGGCCCGCGCGAGCAGCGCGGACTCCTGCGCGTCGTTCTTCGGCACCTGGTCGATGCGGGGAGCGGCGAAGTGCTGCTTGGGGTCGGCGCAGGTCAGCGCCGGCTCGCTGCTCCCCACGCCCCGCGGGTCGAACCCGATCACGTCGTACTTCGCCGCGACGTCCTTGGGGAGCGCGGCGGCGACGTACCGGGCCAGGCCCAGGCCCGAGGCCCCCGGCCCGCCCGGGTTGACCAGCAGCACGTGACCGTGGGACGCCGAACCCTTGATCCGGTTGAGCGCCAGCCCGAGGGTCGGCCCGCCCGGCTTCGAGTGGTCGAGCGGCACCCTCACCGTCGCGCATTCCACCGCCGTTATCGGCTTCGGACCCGGGCACGCCCCCCAGGTCACGCCGTCACGTGGAGCGGCGTACGCCCCACTGGCCCCTCCTGTCAGCCCGGTGACCAGCACCGTCATAATCGCCGCTACGCCGAAGACCCGCTTCACACGTCACTCCCTCTGCTCTTGTGGCAGAGGGTGATGCTTCCGGATCGGACCGTCCGGCCACCGGCGACCCGGCCCAATGTTTACCGATCCGTAGTCGTCCGATTGCGGAACGTGGGATCGGGCGAGCCGTCGCAGGGGCCGTGATGATCATCACTTCAGTGCCGGTTCACCCGGCCGGGCCGTGGTCTCAGTCGTGCAGGCGCTGGATCGCGACCATGGCGGCGTCGTCGCCGAGCCGCCCGCCGACGTAGGCGAGGAGGTCGTCGCGCACGTGCTCGACCAGGGTCCCCGGGCCGTCCCCCGGCCACGTCATCACACGCTCGGCCAGCGGGTAGAAGACGCCGGCGCGGTCGCGGGCCTCGATGACGCCGTCGGTGTAGAGCAGGAGGGTGTCGCCCGGCTTGAAGTCGAACACCTCGACCTGGTAGGCGCGGTCGGAGAGCTCCCCGAGGCCCAGCGGGGGCGCGGGCTGGGCGACCTGGAGGGTCGTGACCTGACGGTCGCGGAGCAGCAGCGGCGGGGGGTGGCCGCAGTCGATCACCTCGACCACCGGCCGGTGGTCGGGAATCTCCAGCACTGCCGCGGTGATGAAGTTCTCGCAGGCGTCCTGGCACTCCTCCGCGTGCTCCTCCAGATCGGTCCGCACGCTCTCGTCCAGGTAGAGCACGACGTCGGGCAGGGTCGCGTGCCGCCGGGCGGCCTCCCTGAAGGCGCCCAGGAGCAGGGCGGCGTCCGACACGGAGGGAAGGCCCTTGCCCCGCACGTCGCCGATGACGACGCGGGCCCCCGAGTGCGTACGGGCGGCCGCGTACAGGTCGCCGCCGATCTGGGCCTCCTCCTCGGCGGCGAGGTACATGGAGGCGAGCCGGAGCGACCCGAGTCCCGGCGGCAGGGGCCGCAGCAGGGCCCGCTGCGCGGCCTCCGAGACCGAGCGCACCCGGGTCAGCTCCTCCCGGTGCCGGTCGCGCACGAGGGAGAAGATCACGAGGAAGGCCGAGACCACGACCAGGGCCGCCAGCTGCGTCTGCATGGTCCGCGTGGTCAGCAGCTCACTACGCAGGCCGAGCAGCACCTCGTCCGCGATGGTGATGACGCTCACCAGGCCGGTGAGCCAGGGACCCGCGAACGAGGCCGTGATCGCGGGGGCTGTGACCAGAAGCGGGCTCAGCGAGATCTCTCGCGGGGTGAGGATGTCGGCGAGGGAGATCACCGCGATCAGCACGAGCGGTATCGCCACCAGTGCGTTGCCGGGCCATCGCGACTGGTGCGGATCCGACAGACTCCGCCGAAATGGCACTCTTCCTGCATACACCCACACATCCCCGCCCAGGAAGAGTCATTTTTCCCGGGCCGGGACAGCACCTCATCCGGCCCTGAGGGCAGGCGGGTCAGCGGACGACGACCTCCGGGCCCGGAGCGTCCTCGTCGTCGAGATCGACGTCCACGCCCATCTCCTCGGCCAGGCGCAGGGCCTCCTCGATCAGGGTCTCCACGATCTGCGACTCGGGCACGGTCTTGACGACCTCGCCCTTGACGAAGATCTGGCCCTTGCCGTTGCCCGAGGCCACGCCCAGATCGGCCTCGCGGGCCTCACCGGGGCCGTTGACGACACACCCCATCACGGCCACCCGCAGCGGCACCTTGAGGCCGTCGAGCCCCGCGTGCACCTGCTCGGCCAAGGTGTACACGTCGACCTGGGCCCGCCCGCAGGACGGGCAGGACACGATCTCCAGCCCGCGCTTGCGGAGGTTGAGGGACTCAAGGATGCCGATGCCGACCTTGACCTCCTCGACCGGAGGCGCGGACAGCGAGACCCGGATCGTGTCTCCGATGCCCTCGGCCAGCAGGGCCCCGAACGCCACCGCCGACTTGATCGTGCCCTGGAACGCCGGGCCCGCCTCGGTCACGCCCAGGTGCAGGGGGTAGTCGCACTGCGCGGCGAGCTGGCGGTAGGCCTGGATCATGACCACTGGGTCGTGGTGCTTGACCGAGATCTTGATGTCGCGGAAGCCGTGCTCCTCGAACAGCGAGCATTCCCACAGCGCGGACTCCACCAGCGCCTCGGGCGTCGCCTTGCCGTACTTGGCCAGCAGGCGGGGGTCGAGGGAGCCGGCGTTCACGCCGATGCGGATCGGGGTGCCGGTGTCGGCCGCGGCCCGGGCGATCTCGCCGACCTTGTCGTCGAACTTCTTGATGTTGCCGGGGTTCACCCGGACGGCCGCGCAGCCCGCCTCGATCGCCGCGAAGACGTACTTCGGCTGGAAGTGGATGTCGGCGATCACCGGGATCTGCGACTTGCGCGCGATGGCCGGCAGCGCGTCGGCGTCGTCCTGCGAGGGCACCGCCACCCGGACGATCTGGCAGCCCGACGCCGTCAGCTCGGCGATCTGCTGCAGCGTGGCGTTCACGTCGGAGGTGAGCGTCGTGGTCATGGACTGAACCGAAACCGGCGCGTCCCCGCCCACCGGGACCGAGCCCACCATGATCTGCCGCGACATCCGCCGCTCGGCGATCGGCTTGCTCCGTACCGAGGGAATCCCCAGATCAACAGATGTCATATTTTCCAGCACCTTGGTGTTCGGCGACGCGCTCAGACCTACCCAGTCTAGGTAACCGCGCCGACCATCGAGTTACGGATGCCGGGAAAGCCGTTTACCGGATCACGACAAGCTGGCGCCCAGCCCGCCGCCGCCCTTACCCGCCCGTCAACTCCCGGGCCCTCGCGCGGGCCCAGGCGTCCGCGTCGAGCACCTCGGCCACCGAGCCGGCGGGCGACACGGTGTGCTCGCCGACGACGGCCGCGATGGTGTCGACGATGCCGAGGAACGGCAGCCTCCCCGCCAGGAAGGCCTCCACGCAGACCTCGTTCGCCGCGTTGTAGACGGCCGGAGCCGTGCCGCCCTGGGAGCCGACGTGCCGGGCCAGCGCCACCGCCGGGAACGCCTCCTCGTCCAGGGGCTCGAAGGTCCAGGTGTGGGCGGTGGTCCAGTCGACGGCCTTGGCCGCGCCCGGCACCCGCGAAGGCCAGCCGAGGGTGAGCGAGATCGGCAGCCGCATGTCGGGCGGGCTGGCCTGCGCGATGGTCGAGCCGTCCACGAACTCCACCATCGAGTGGATGACGGACTGCGGGTGGACCACCACGGTGATCCGCTCGAAGGGGATGTCGAACAGCAGGTTGGCCTCGATGACCTCAAGGCCCTTGTTGACCAGCGTCGCCGAGTTGAGCGTGATCACCGTGCCCATGTCCCACGTGGGGTGCTTGAGCGCCTGCTCGGGGGTGACCTCCCCCAGTTCGGCCCGCCTGCGGCCGCGGAAGGGCCCGCCGCTCGCCGTGACGACGAGCCGCCGCACCGCCTCCGGGTCGTACCCGGACGGGCCGGCGGCCCACAGGCACTGCGCGAGCGCCGAGTGCTCGGAGTCGACCGGCAGGATCTGGCCGGGACCGGCCAGCCGCTTCACCAGCGGGCCGCCGATGATGAGCGACTCCTTGTTCGCCAGCGCCAGCACTCGCCCGGCCTCCAGCGCGGCGAGCGTCGAGGTGAGCCCGACCGCTCCGGTGATGCCGTTGAGGACGATGTCACAGGGCCAGGCGGCGGCCTCGGCGACTCCCTCGGGGCCCGCCAGGATGCGCACCGGCCCGATCGCCTCGCGCAGCGCGGGAACGGCCCGCTCGTCGGCGACGGCGACCACCTCCGGGCGGAACCGCTCGACCTGGCGCGCGAGCAGGTCGACCTGCCCGCCGCCCGCCACCAGCCCGGCCACGCGGAAGTGCCCCGGGTCGCGCTCGATGACGTCGAGCGCCTGCGTGCCCACCGATCCTGTGGAGCCCAGCACGACGATCGATCGCGGCTCGGACGGGCCGGGGAGTGACACCGGGCCCACGAGATCGGCGGGGCCGGCGGTGCCCGCCAGGTCGGCCGCGTCTGCGAGAGGGGTCTGCATGCCCCCATTATCGCGGCGGCCGGCTCCCCCGCCATGCGCCCGCCCGTCCGGCCCCGTCCGTACGCGCCACCCGCTCGCGGGCCGGTTTCCGTCACCAGAGCGACGGGTGGGAAAGCAGCAGCTAAATGCCCGAATCCCGCCATACCGGTCTCTGCGAATCGCGAGAAATGCGGCATTCGGCCCTACTACCTTCCCGCGTCAGGACATGGCACCCGATCACAGCGGGAGCCGGGCACGAGCAAGCACCCAGCGCGCCACCCCACGGGCACGAACGGCCCCCGTCGGCGCGTGCCCGGCGAGCCGCGACGAGCACGGAGGAC
This sequence comes from Sphaerisporangium viridialbum, assembly GCF_049674955.1. Lineage (GTDB taxonomy): Bacteria > Actinomycetota > Actinomycetes > Streptosporangiales > Streptosporangiaceae > Sphaerisporangium > Sphaerisporangium viridialbum. Next base: position 7,911,563 of record NZ_CP187232.1, read on the forward strand.
CGCATGCATCGCAAGGCACGACGTCTCTTCCCCATTCTGGCCATATCGCCCCTGGCGGCGGGGATCCTGCTGAACGCCCCCACAGCCGAGGCCGCGAAGCCGCCGGCCGCGCCGCGGCCCGTCGTTCACGACGCGGCCGACACCAAGACCGAGCAGCGCGTCGTGAAGCAGTTCTGGACCCCCGCGAAGATGGCCGCCGCAAAGCCCCTCGACCTGGTCAGGTCCCGCACCGGGCGCACGACCACCGCGCCGAGCGGGGGCGGGCTCACCGTCAAGCCCCTGACCCCCGGCGCCAACGCCGTGAGGCGCGCCGACGCCGCGCCCACCACCCCGCCCCCGCCCGTGGCGTCGGGCTCGCCCACCCCCTCCCCCAGCCCCTCGGCCTCCCCGACCGCCACCCCGGCCACCCCCGCGCTCGCGGCCCGCTCGACGGGCGCCCCCTGGACGGGAGGCGGCACCATCGTCAAGACGGAGGGACGTGTCTTCTTCACCTACCAGGGACGCAGCGCCTCCTGCTCGGGCACCGCGGTCACCAGCGCCAACAAGAGCGTCGTCCTCACCGCGGGGCACTGCGTGAAGCTCGGTGGCGCCTTCCACACCAACTGGGTCTTCGTCCCCGGCTACAGCGCCGGCAGCCGCCCGTACGGCACCTGGGTGGCCACCAACCTGCTCACCACGACTCAGTGGAACACCAGTGAGGACATGAACTACGACGTGGCCGCGGCCGTCGTGGCCCCGCTGAACGGCGAGCGCCTCGTCGACGTCGTGGGCGGCCAGGGCATCGCCTTCAACCAGGCGCGCGGACAGCAGATGTACGCCTTCGGGTACCCGGCCGCGAGCCCGTACGACGGGTCGAAGCTGATCTACTGCGGCGGCAGGGTGTTCGACGACTACCTGATCTCCACCGACCAGGGGCTCAGCTGCGACATGACCGGCGGCTCCAGCGGGGGCGGCTGGTTCACGGGCTTCAACCGGAGCACCGGCGCGGGCACGCTGAACTCCGTGAACAGCTTCAAGTACAACTTCGCCCCGTACTGGATGTTCGGTCCGTACTTCGGGCCGGAGGCCCAGGCGGTCTACACCTCCGCCCAGAACCAGGACGCCACCTGATTTACCGAAAGTATCCGCAAGGCCACGTTCGGTAGTCCAGACTCGGGAGCCATGACCCCGATCCTCCCCCTGATCGCCGCCGTGCCGCTCGTCGCCGGGCTGGTGGGCGTCATGCCCTCCGGCTCGATGGCGGCAAGCGGAGCCGGCCAAGCCGTCAAGAGGAACGAGACCCCGTCTCTCACGTCGTCTCTCACGTCGACCGGCGTCGTCCAGCACGTGGCCGCCCGCACGGTGGCCGAGCAGCGCCGGGTGCTCGGCTACTGGACCGCCGGGCGCATGGCGCGGGCACTGCCCGGCGGGGCACTGGGCTCCGTCACGAAGGTCGCCGAGCTGGCGTCCGGCGTGCTGCCCCTGCGCGTCACGGCCACGCGCGGCTCCACGGCCTCACCGAGCTCCACGGCGTCCTCCGGTTCCACGGTGGCGCCCGTGCCGCCGCCCTCGTCCGCCGGCCGGGCGCCCTCGGCGGTCCGGGCCTCCTCCGCCTCGGGCGCGAGTGCGCCCGGTTTGAACACCAGCGGCGCGCGGTGGGCGGCCGGGGGCGCGGTGAAGCGCACCACCGGCCGGGTGTTCCTCACCCTGCGCGGCGTCGACTACGTCTGCTCGGCGAGCGCGGTGCGCAGCCGCAACCAGGACGTCGTCGTCACCGCGGGCCACTGCGCCAAGGACGGCTCAGGCGCCTGGGCGGAGAACTGGACCTTCGTGCCGGCCTACGAGCCGGGGCGCCAGCCGTACGGCGTGTTCACCGCGCGGCGCATGTTCGTCCCCGAGCCCTGGTCAGAGAGCGGCGACGACAGCTACGACCTGGGCATGGTCGCGGTCAACCCCTCCGGCGGGAGCCATCTGAACGAGGCGGTCGGCGGCCAGGAGATCGGCTTCAACGTGCCGCGCGGCGGGCGCGCCTTCGGGTTCGGCTTCCCCGCCGACCCGCCGTACGACGGCCAGCGCCTGATCTACTGCGCGGGCGACCTCCACCACGACCCGCACAGCCAGACCCGCGACCAGGGCATGCGGTGCGACCTCACGGCCGGGTCGAGCGGCGGCCCGTGGCTGAGCTCGTTCGACCCCGCCACCGGCCAGGGCGTGCTGACCTCGGTCAGCAGCTTCAAGTACAGCGACGACGACGGCACGATGTACGGTCCGTACTTCGGCGACCAGGCCAAGCGGCTCTTCGACACGGCCCAGCGCGCGTGAGGGGAGCCGAGCCGGCCGAGAGCTCTCCAGGCGGTCAGCGACGGGTGACCGCGAGGAGAGCCCCGCTCGGGACCTACAGGGTGAGCCCGGTGAGCACCATCACCTTCTCGTAGGTGAAGTCCTCCATGGCCGAGCGCAGGCCCTCGCGGCCGATGCCCGACTCCTTGACTCCGCCGTAGGGCATCTGGTCGGCGCGGTACGACGGCACGTCGCCGATGATGACCCCGCCGACCTCCAGCTCCTTGGCGGCGCGGAAGGCGACGTCGATGTCGCGCGTGAACACCCCGGCCTGCAGGCCGTACTTCGAGTCGTTGACCGCGGTGAACGCCTCGTCCACCGAGGCGACCGGCTGGATCACGAGCACCGGGCCGAACACCTCCTCCCTGATGACCTTGGCGTCGTCCGGCACGTCCGCGAGCACGGTCGGCGCGACGGTGGCGCCGTCCCTGGCGCCCCCGGCGAGCAGCCGGGCGCCGCCGGCGACGGCCTCGGCGACCCACTGCTCCACCCGCTCGGCCGCCTCCACCGACACCAGCGGCCCGACCTGCGTCTTGTCATCGGCCGGGTCGCCGACGACGAGGCTCTCGACGGCGGCCACGAGCTTGGCGGTGAACGCCTCGACCACGGACTCCTCGACGATCACCCGCTGGACGGCGATGCAGCTCTGCCCGGCCTGGTAGTTGGAGAACAGGGCGACCCGCGTGGCCGCCCAGTCGAGGTCGGCGTCGGCGAGCACGACCGCGGCGGCGTTGCCGCCGAGCTCCAGCGTGACGTGCTTGCGCGGCACCTGGTCCTTGATGGCGTACCCGACCGGCCCCGAGCCGGTGAACGACACGACAGGAAGGCGAGGGTCCTCGACCAGCGCGCCCGCGCGGTCGTTCGGCACCGGCAGCACCGAGAACATGCCCGCGGGCAGGGCCGTCTCGGCGAGGATCTCGCCGAGCAGCAGCGACGAGAGCGGGGTCGCGGGGGCGGGCTTGACGATCACGGGCGCGCCGACCGCGATCGCCGGGGCGACCTTGTGGGCCACCAGGTTGAGCGGGAAGTTGAACGGCGTGACGGCCAGCACCGGCCCGTACGGCTGGCGCGACACGTACGCAAGACGGCCGTTCGCGGCGGCCTCGGTGTCGAGCCGCTGGACGTCGCCGCTGAAGCGCCGGGTCTCCTCGGCGGCGAAGCGGAAGGTCGCGACCGCGCGGCCGACCTCGCCTCGCGCCCAGAAGATCGGCTTGCCGTTCTCGGCGCTGATCAGCCGGGCGATCTCCTCGGCACGCTCGGACAGGCGCCGCGAGACGTGGGCCAGTGCCTCCGCGCGCACGTGGATCGGCAGGGCGGCGGCCTCCTTGCGCACCGCGTGCGCGGCGGCCACGGCCTGCTCGACCTGGTCGGGGGAGGGCACCGAGCCGATGCCGACGACACGGCCGTCATGGGGGTTGGTCACCGTGAGCTCTGCCTCGCCCGTGGCGGGCGAACCGGCGAGCCAGAAGGGGCGTACGTCCATGTCCCCGACCGTATGCCACCAGGTCGCCGGGGGCGCTACTCCAGTACGGACAAGCGGCGACCCCCACCGCTACATTCCGCATAAGGCACCTATTTTCCCCTTTCTGTAACGGACATGCCGCAATTTCAGGATGTTTTCTGGTGCGGGACGGTTTGAAGGACTCCGCACGTGGTTAAGTCACCATGGGGTCCAAGCGGGATCCTTTGGGGAGAAGGGGCTAGGTAGCTCATGGGTTCGCCGGCGCCGCTTGGCCTCCAAGGGGCGTACGCATTGGGGAGCCAGACTTCCCAGGACGAGCTGCGCGGCCGTCTCATCAACGTGGCCGGAGAGCTTCTGGTCACCGACGGGCCCGACAGCCTCACCGTGCGGCGCATCGCCACCGAGGCAGGGTGCTCGACCACGGTCGTGTACACCATGTTCGGCAACAAGGAGGGCCTGGCGGAGGCGCTCTACCTGGAGGGCTTCGAGCGCTTCCGGCGCAGGCTGGCCGCGGTCCCACGCCACCCCGACCCCCTGGAGTACCTCACCTCCCTCGGCCCGGCGTACCGCGACGCCTGCCTGGCCGAGCCCGGCTACTACAGCGTGATGTTCGAGAAGGCGATACCGGGCTTCGAGCCGAGCGAGCGGGCGCGCACGCTGGCGAGGGCGGCGGTCAACGTCCTCGACCGGGCCATCGCCGACTGCATCTCCGCCGGCTACCTGGTGCCCACGCAGCCCCGCAAGATCGCCGACTGCCTGTGGGCCGCCGCCCACGGCGCCGTCAGCCTCGAACGCGCCGGCCATCTCAGGGACGACCGCATCTACGCGTCGGTCACCATGGCCGCCATCAGCCGCTACCTGGTGAGCAAGGACTCCATCCCGATGACCCTCTAGCGGCCGGCGGCCGGCGACCCGCTGGAGCCGCCCGCCGAGCCCGCCGACAGGGCGATCCACAGCTCGGCACGTGAGGCCGGGTCGTCCAGGTCGCGCCCGAGCAGCTCGCCCACCCGCCGCATGCGGTAGCGCAGGGTGTGCCGGTGGATGCCGAGCCGTTGCGCGGCGGCGTCCCAGTGCCCGTTGCACGCGAGGTACGCGCGCAGGGACTCCACCAGGTCGGCGCGCGAGCCGTACTCCCTGAGCGGGGCGAGCAGCGAGGTCGAGAAGGCGGACAGCACCGCCGGGTCGACCAGCGAGACCAGCCCCTGCCCCGCGAGGTCGGCGAACCGCATGAGCGGGGCGGCAGACGCGAGGGCCCGCTCCGCCTGGTCGAGACCGGTGGCCAGCTCCCCGAGCCCGACCGGCCCGCCCACCCCCACCCGCCCGGCCCCGGCGGCCGTCTCGGCGAGGCGGTCGGCCTCCTCCACCGCCGCAAGGGCGACCACGCGCGTGCCCCACGGAGCCGTGAAGCCCGGCAGCAGGTCCTGGAGCGCCTCCGCGTCGCGCGGCTCGCAGGCCAGCACCACGACGGGCCCGGCGGGCAGCCCGCCGCCGATTGCCGCGAGAACCCCCTCGGCGGCCTGCCGCTCCCCCGCCAGCAGCAGGCGCAGCACGGCCGAGCGCACCTGCCGCACGGCGGCGAGCCGGTCCCTGCCCTGTTCGAGGGAGAGGGTGAGCAGCGAGTTCGCGGTGTTGACCACGGTGTGCCCGACGGGCGAGAACGGCCGCTCAGAGCCGACGGCGAAGAACCCCCTGATGCGCCGCTGCTCCCCGAGCGGCTGCACGATGACGTGCTCGTACGGCCCGGAAAGCGCGAGGCTCGCGGGCGAGCCGGTGGCCCGCAGCCGGCCGAGCTCACGCCCCGCCAGGTGCGTGCCCTCGACGGCGCCCGCGCCCGCCGCGTGGATCACCGCGCCGGCCTCGTCCAGCAGCACGGCCCAGCCGTGGATCTCCCTGGCCAGCCGCTCGACCACCGCCCCCATGCCACCGGCCTGGAGCGCCGCGCGCGTCAGCCGTCCCTGCGCGGCGAAGGCGTTGCTGAGCTCGTCGTACCTCTCGGCGGCGAGCAGCTCGCTGACGGCCTTGCCGATCGCGATGAACGGAGTCTCCCTGGGCACCTCGACCAGCGGAAGCCCGGCCTCCGCGGCGGCCTCGGTGAACTCGGGCGGCACGCTGTCGTGCCCGAGCCCGACGCCGAACCCGAGCCCGGCCACCCCCCTGGCGACGAGCCGGGAGACGTACGGCCGCGCGTCCCGAGGGCCGAGCCGCATCCCGGTGGTCAGCACCAGCTCGTCGCCCTCAAGGAAGGGCGTGGGATCCTCCAGCTCGCTGACCGCCACCCAGCGCACCGGCCGGTCCATCGCGCCCTCCCCGGCGCGCACCCGCAGGCGCAGCGGCGCCAGCGCCACCACACGCCGTAAGGTCGGAGCCATTCCAGCCCCCAGAACAGTCGGTACTTGTACATCCTGGACAAGCAGGATGGCCATATTGTGCCATGTCGCCAGGTCGGCAGCCGGGCGCGGTGGCCGTAGCGTCGCAGGCATGAGCATCGAGCGTGACGTACACGAGCAGCCGGGCGTGGCCGAGCACCAGCCCATCACGCGAGGCGGTCCCTCGCTTCCGCAGGAGCGCCGCCTGGTCACCGAGATCCCTGGCCCGAAGTCGCGGGAGATGTTCGCGCGCAAGCGGTCCGCCATACCGCCGGGCATCGGCACCACGCTGCCGGTCTTCGTGACCCACGCGGGCGGCGGCGTGGTCGTGGACGCGGACGGCAACTCGCTCATCGACTTCGGCTCCGGCATCGCGGTGACCACCGTGGGCAACGCCGCGCCGCGCGTGGTCGAGCGGGTCCAACGGCAGGTCGCCGACTTCACCCACACCTGCTTCATGGTCACGCCGTACGAGTCGTACGTCGAGGTCTGCGAGAAGCTCAACCGGCTCACCCCCGGCGACCACGAGAAGCGCTCGTTCCTGGTCAACTCCGGCGCCGAGGCCGTGGAGAACGCCGTCAAGGTGGCCAGGCACGCGACCGGCCGGCAGGCCGTCGTGGTGTTCGACCACGGCTACCACGGCCGCACGCTGCTCACCATGACGCTGACGGCGAAGAACATGCCGTACAAGCACCGCTTCGGCCCGTACGCCCCCGAGGTGTACCGGATGCCCATGGCGTACCCCTTCCGGTGGCCCACCGGCCCGGAGAACTGCGCCGAAGAGGCCGCGGCGCAGGCCATCGACATGATCAACAAGCAGATCGGCGCGGAGAACGTCGCCGCCATCGTGATCGAGCCGATCCAGGGAGAGGGCGGCTTCATCGAGCCGGCCCGCGGCTTCATGCCCGCCCTGGTGGAGTACGCGAGGGCCAACGGCATCGTCTTCATCGCCGACGAGGTGCAGACCGGATTCGCCCGCACCGGCCACCTGTTCGCGTGCGAGGACGAGGGCGTCGTGCCCGACATCATCTGCACGGCCAAGGGCATCGCGGGCGGCCTGCCGCTGGCGGCCGTGACCGGCAGGGCCGAGCTGCTCGACGCCGTCCACGTCGGCGGCCTCGGCGGCACCTACGGCGGCAACCCGCTGGCCTGCGAGGCCGCGCTCGCCGTGCTCGACACCATCGAGGCCGAGAACCTGGTCGAGCGGGCCAGGCAGATCGGGGACATCATGCTGCCCCGGCTCCGGGCCCTCGCCGAGCGCTTCGACGCCATCGGCGACGTCCGGGGACGCGGAGCCATGATCGCGATCGAGCTGGTCGTGCCCGGCACCAAGGAGCCCGACACCGCCCTCACCGGGGAGATCGTCAAGCGGTGCCACGCGGAGGGCCTGGTCGTGCTGACGGCGGGCACCTACGGCAACGTGCTGCGCTTCCTGCCCCCGCTCTCCATCCCCGACAACCTGCTGGAAGAGGGCCTGTCCATCCTGGAGAAGGCCATCTCCTCCGTTTAGGAACATCCCAAAAGGGGCACCCGGCTTGCTGCTGGGTGTCCCTTTTGTTGTTGTACGGCGCGCCGGATGCCGGCGATTTAACCCGTCCTTGACATCGGCCTAGTCGATCACAGGCGGTAATGGGGCTATAACGGTTCGGGTACGAGACACTCGATCACCAACAGGAGCGTGATGAGCTGGGATCCGACCGGAGCGGCACGGCTCAACCTGACGTTCGACCCAGAAGATCTCACCGGCCCGCAGCGCGACGGGGACGCCTGCGTGGTGTGCCACAAGAAGTGGCCCCGACCTCGGGTCCGTGTCGGCAGGCTTCCCGACGACGCCCCCGTCATGGCCTGCGAGGAGTGCGCCGAGGCGCTGCTCCCCGCGCCCCCCGCACCCCGGCGCAAGCCCTCCGCGAGGAGAGCGACCCTTCCCTGAGCGCCACCCCGGTGGGCGGTCCACCCGTCGTGGACCGCCGTCCGGCGCGGCCGGCGGTCACCGGGGTCACTGCTCGCGCATGCCCCAGGGCGAGCCGTACTCGTTCAGCAGGTCCAGGAACGGCACCGGGTCGAACGCCTCGGGGCCGAGCACGCCCTCACCCTTCCAGGCTCCGCGCGCGAGCAGTTCCAGCGCGACGACGGGATGGACCGCCGTCTGCCACACGACGGCCTGGCAGCCGTACTCCCGCATCGACCACTCGTTGTCGACCACGTGGTAGAGGTAGACCTCGCGGGGCCGGCCGTCCTTGCCGGTGCCCTTGACCCACGTGCCTGCGCAGGTCTTGCCGCGCATGCGGTCGCCGAGGGTCGCGGGGTCGGGCAGGGCCGCCGCCACGACGTCGCGCGGCGAGACCTCCACGCCCTTGACCCTCATGGGCTCGGTCGAGTCCAGGCCGAGCTTGTGGAGCGTCCTGAGGACCCCGATGAACTCCTCGCCGAGGCCGTACTTGAACGTCACGCGCCGGGCGTTCACCCAGCGCGGCACAAGGAGCACCTCCTCGTGCTCGACGTTGACGCACTCCACCGGGCCGATGCCTTCGGGGAAGTCGAAGACCTCCGGCTCGCTGAACGGCTCGGTGGTGTGCCAGTCGCCGTCCTCCCAGATGACGGGCGGGTTGAGGCACTCCTCGATGGTCGTCCAGATGGAGAACGTGGGCGCGAAGGCCTCCTGACCGTCCGGGCCCTCGACCACGAGGTTCGCACCGTCGCGGACGCCGACCTCGTCGATGGCCGAGAAGAGGTGGTCGGCCGCGTACCTGGCGAAGACGTCGGCGAGGCCGGGCTCGACCCCCATGCCGACCAGGGCGACCCTTCCCTTGGCCTGCCACTCGGGCGACATCGCGAACTGCTCGTCGCCGAGCTTGACGCCGGTCAGCTCGTACGGCCGGGAAGGATGCGGCCTGGACAGGGACATCGCCATGTCGAGGTAGTGCGCCCCCGCGTTCAGCGCGGCCCGGAACAGGGGCATGTCGAACAGGGGGTCGACGGCGTTGAAGAGGACGTCGCAGCCGTGCTCGCGAAGCGCGGCCTCCACCGCGTCCTGGTCGGAGGCGTCGAGGCCGATCGCGCTGAACCGCGCGTCACCCCCGGACGCGACCTGTTCGGACACCTGTTTGGACACCACGGCCTCGGCACGTGAGCGGTCATAGTCGGCGACGACGATGTGTTCGAAGAAGTCTCGGCGGGCGGCGATCGGGACCACAGCGGAGCCCACGCCACCAGCGCCTACAAGCAGGATGCGCATGCCAGCGACCGTACCAATTGACTGGTCGACCATTCAACATGGGGGCGCGGGAAAACCGGGTTTCCTGCACGGAATCCGTTGCGAGAGTCACCTGGCCCTGGCGAGAACGATGGCCGATGTCCGTCACGGCTTCGGATCGGCGGACGGCTGTCAGAGGCGGGTGAGACAGAAGAGGAGGCGCTCCGGAGTCGGGGGGAGCATCCGGAGCGCCCCTGGCGGGCGCCACCCAGCGGGGGGACGGGTGCGCCCGCGGCTCTTCACCGCAAACTGAAGATCACCCCGGCTAACGCACGAGCTGCTGCCACCTGGCGGCCCACTCGGCATAGTCAGTGCATTCCCCGTGCCCGCCTCCGCAATCCCTCGCCGGGCGAACGGCAAAGCTGATCTTTTTGATCCACGCCCTGTCCTTCACCCGGTAGGCGTCGCACACCCTCCTGGCCCGTTCGGCGTGGGTGTACTTGCGGGACTCGTCGCCGCGGTAGCCGCACGCCGAGGGGTTGGCGGGGGCGAGGCCGTTCCACGCGGCGGCCTGCTGCTGCGCCGCCGGCGAGCTGATCCAGTCGAGCCACCGGTAGGCGCAGTTCGGGGCGGCGGCCTGCGCGGAGAGCATCCAGGAGTCCACCCAGCCGGTGGTCGGCTCGCCGCCCACCGCCTTCAACGGCCGGCCGGCCCTGCGCAGGATGTCGAGCTGGTACGGCAGTGCGCGCCCGAGCCGCACGGACGCCCCGGCGAAGCCCTGCAACGCGTCGATCGGGTCCTTCCAGTACGTACGCGCACCGTGGCCTCGACCGCCGACGAGCGCGACCGCCGCGTCGAGCTGGGCGGGAGTGAGCTCGAACGGGTTCTTGACGCCCAGCGCGGGCCGCCGTTTCCTCAGCGCGAGAGCCGCGTCCGCGATGGAGAGCGGGCTGTCCCTCAGCATGATGGGGCCGGGATCGGAGTAGAGCGCGTCCCCCTTCGCCGGCCGGCCCGTGGCGCCGTCGTAGAGCGTGACGTACGACCCCCACAAGTACGGGACGCCGTACACCTTGTCGCCGTCCACGACGGAGCGCTGGGACCGCAGCCACTCGGGAATGCCGTCGTAGTGCGGCACGAGCGACGTGGTGAGGGGCGCGACCTTCCTCTCGGCGATCAGCCGCCCCGCCAGCTCGGGAGGCGCGGACACGACGTCGTAGGAGGTCTGGGCGAGCAGCTTGTCGAGCTGGTCGCCGGTCTGGGGGAAGCGGAGGTTCACGCGGCAGCCCGTGCTGTCCTCGAAGGGCCCCACCCAGTCGAACGCGGGGTCGCTCCCGCCGTACTCGGCGTACCCGCGCAACGTCAGCACCGTGACCGCGCCCTCGCCCGGCCCGAGGGCCCTGCGCGAGGGGGTCGGCGCGGGAGTGGGGGTCGGCGACGGGGAGGCGACGGGCGCCTGCGACCTCGCGGCCGTGCTCGGAGCCGTGGGCACGGCGGCGATCTCGGCGGACCGGGACACGCCCCCGGGCGCGGCACACGCGGCGAGCGCCAGGAGTGCCGAGGAGAGGGCACCCGCGAGACCGGCCCGAGATCGCCCCAACTTGATCACGCCAGCCCCTCGCCTTTCACCGTCTCCTCCGCGAGCCTACCGGCCCGCGCCGGCCAGGGGCCTGCCATGCGGGACACAGCCGAAGGGGTGCGCGCCGCGTCGCGGCACGCACCCCTCGGTCATCTCACTGGCCGGGCGTCACAAACGGTCAGCCGCAGAGCGGGTACCCGAAGTTCGTCACCGCCGCGCACGGGCGCGGCTGGAACGGCGTCGGGATGCCGATGAGCTGGCCGGCGGCCGTGGGCGTTCCAGGCGGTCCAGGAGGACCGGGAGGGCCCTGCGGCCCTTCCGGACCCGCCGGACCCGCCGGGCCTTCCGGTCCAGGGGGACCCTCAGGTCCGGGAGCACCCTCCGGACCCGTGGGACCGGGAGCTCCGTCGACCCCAGGAGGACCCTGCGGTCCGGCCGGGCCGGGAGCTCCGTCGGCACCGGGAGCGCCGTCGATCCCGGGGGGACCCTGCGGACCCGCGGGACCTGTTGCGCCCACCGGCCCCGCCGGGCCGGGAGCTCCGTCGAATCCGGGCGGGCCCTGCGGTCCGGCCGGGCCGGGAGCGCCGTCCACCCCGGGAGGACCAACCGGGCCCGCCGGGCCAGGAGCGCCGTCGGCGCCGGGAGGACCTGCCGGACCGGGAGCACCGTCCACCCCGGGAGGACCAACCAGGCCCGCGGGACCGGGAGCACCGTCGAGACCGGGCGGGCCAACCGGGCCCGCCGGACCGGGAGCACCGTCGAGACCGGGCGGGCCCTCAGGACCCGCCGGGCCGGGAGCGCCGTCCGCCCCGGGAGGGCCGACCGGTCCGGCCGGACCGACCGGGCCGGGAGCGCCGGGCAGGCCCTGCGGACCGGCCGGGCCGCGCGGCCCCGTGAGACCGGCGGGGCCCGCCGGGCCAGGTGCACCGGGAGCGCCGTCGATGCCGGGCGGGCCTGCCGGACCCTCGGGTCCCGGAGGGCCTGCCGGTCCCGGGGGACCGGGCGGGCCCGCGGGACCCGGCGGTACCTTGCAGAGCCATTGCGGCAGAAGAAGCCATTTGCACAGCGGGATGGTGTCGGGCGCGACCTGGCCGACCGCCTGGGGCGAGCCGATCCATTGAACGGTCGTGCCCGGCGGAACCGGGCACAAGATAGGCGTACAGTAACCGAGCGCCACATAACGCTTTGAGGCGAAATAAAGCGCGTCGGCTGATGTTTCAGGAATTGCGCCGTTCATCGCGTAAGCGGTAACCGCCTGGTCGCCCGGCCAGGTAGTTCTTGCCTCAGCACCTGCCGGAGCAGGAGAGCAGACGAGAACGGCCCCAGCGAGCACGCCGCCCGCCAGAGTCCGTTTCATAAAAGTAGCCACTCTTCATTCTCTCCCCGGGCCTCTCCTGAAGTCACACCGAGGAGAAACTCTTTGACAGGCCGATGAGGTCTGGGCAGACCTTTTCCTCATCTCATCATCATGCCTGCGCGGCGTCGTGGAATTCTTTGCCGGGCGTCCTCGGGATGAGCACCGAAAAGCCATTATCAATGCAGCTGAAGTCATTCACCACAATTAATCGGATAAATGGCTTGCCCAAGCCGGCCGGCGGAGGCCGCCGGAACACGACGACCCCGTCCGAGATGAGGCACTCGGACGGGGTCGTCGCCAGATGGGGGCGAGCGGGGCTACTTGTTGGTGGGGAACCCGAGGTTCACGCCGCCGTGGCTCGGGTCGAGCCAGCGCGAGGTGACCACCTTGCCCCGCGTGTAGAAGTGGACGCCCTCGGTGCCGTGGACGTGCGTGTCGCCGAAGAGCGAGGACTTCCAGCCGCCGAAGCTGTAGAAGGCCATGGGCACGGGGATCGGCACGTTGATGCCCACCATGCCGACCTCCACCTCGTTCTGGAAGCGCCGGGCGGCGCCCCCGTCGTTGGTGAAGATGGCGGTGCCGTTGCCGTACTCCACGTCGTTGATGATCTTCAGGCCCTCCTCGTAGGAGGAGACCCTGACCACCGACAGCACCGGGCCGAAGATCTCGTCCCTGTGGACGGCCGAACCCGGCGTGACCTGGTCGATGATCGTGGGCCCGAGCCAGAAGCCCGCGGTCTCCGCGGCGGTCGTGCCGCCCTTCACCGGGGTCTCCCGCCCGTCCACGACCAGCTTGGCGCCCTCCGCGAGCGCGGTGTCGAGGTAGGAGGCCACCTTGTCGCGGTGCGCCCGCGTGACCAGGGGGCCCATCTGCGAGTCGGGGTCGTCGCCCGGGCCGATGGTCAACGTGGCCACGCGCTGGACGATCTTGTCGACCAGTTCGTCGCCGACCGGGTCGACCGCGAGCACGACCGAGATCGCCATGCAGCGCTCGCCCGCCGAGCCGAAGCCGGCGTTCACCGCGGCGTCGGCCACCAGGTCGAGGTCGGCGTCGGGCAGCACGAGCATGTGGTTCTTGGCCCCGCCGAGCGCCTGCACGCGCTTGCCGTGCCGGGTGCCGGTCTCGTAGACGTACCGGGCGATGGGCGTGGAGCCGACGAAGGACACCGCGCGCACGCCGGGGTGCTCCAGCAGCCGGTCGACGGCGACCTTGTCGCCCTGGACGACGTTGAACACGCCGTCGGGCAGGCCGGCCTGCCGCCACAGCGACGCCATCAGCAGCGACGCCGACGGGTCGCGCTCGGAGGGCTTCAGCACGAAGGTGTTGCCGCAGGCGATCGCGACGGGATACATCCACATCGGCACCATGGCCGGGAAGTTGAACGGCGTGATCCCCGCGACCACTCCCAGCGGCTGCCTGATCGAGAAGGAGTCGACGTTCGTCGAGACGTTCTCAGAGAAGCCGCCCTTGAGCAGATGGGGGATGCCGCACGCGAACTCCACGACCTCCAGCCCCCGCGCCACCTCGCCGAGCGCGTCGGAGTGCACCTTGCCGTGCTCGGCGCTGATCAGCGCGGCCAGCTCGTCGCGGTGGCCGTACATCAGCTCGCGGAACCGGAACAGCACCTGCGCCCGCTTCACCAGCGAGGCGTCCCGCCACGCGGGGAACGCGGCCGTGGCGGCGGCCACCGCCGCGTCGACGTCCTCGGGACCCGCGAGGTCCACGTGGCCGGCCACCTCGCCGGTCGCGGGGTTGAAGATCTCCGCCTGCCGGCCCGAGGTCCCCTCCGACTCCGCGCCGCCGATCCAGTGCGTGACCCGCTTCACTTGGCTGTCTCCTCGTTGATGGTCTGAAGTGCCGTGAGAATGATGCCCAGGCCCTCGCGTGCCTCGTCGTCGGTGAGCGTCAGCGGCGGGGCCATGCGGAGCACGTTGCCGTAGAGCCCGCCCTTGCCGGCCAGCAGGCCGAGCTTCTTGGTCTCCTCCATGAAGCGGGAGGCGAGCGCGGGCGCCGGGGCCCCGGTGGCGGGGTCTACCAGCTCCAGGGCGAACATCAGGCCCTTGCCCCGGACGTCCCCGAGGATCGGCAGGCGGTCCCGCGCCTCGCGCAGGCCGTCGATAAGGATCGCGCCGGTGACGGCGGCACGCGACTGGAGGTCGTGGTCGAGCACGTAGTCGAGGGTCGCGTTGGCGGCGGCCATGGAGATCGGGTTGCCGCCGAAGGTGGCAAGGCCGATGGCGTGCGGGGCGTCCATCAGGTCACCCCGGGCCACCACTCCCCCGACCGCGAAGCCGTTGCCGAGTCCCTTGGCGAAGGTCATCATGTCCGGCGTCATCCCGTGGTTCTGGATGCCGAAGAACGCCGAGCCCGTGCGGCCCCAGCCGGTCTGCACCTCGTCGGAGATGAAGAGGATGCCCTCCTCGTCCAGCACCTCCTTGTAGGCGCCGAACAGCCCGTCGGGGGCCATGGTGAAGCCGCCGACGCCCTGGATCGGCTCGGCGATCAGCGCGGCGACGTCGCCTCCGACCGCGGTGGCGAGCACGTGGCGCAGGTCCTCGACGCAGACCTTGATGTAGTCGGCGTCGGACAGGCCGCTGAACTGCGGGAGGTGCCGGTCGGCGCCGTGCAGGAAGTGGACGTTCAGCGGGGAGAGCGAGTTGTTCTTCCAACCGCGGTTGCTCGTGACCGACAGCGCGCCGAAGCTCCTGCCGTGGTAGCTCTGCCGCATGGCCAGCACCTGGTCGGACTTGCGGGCGTACGTCGCGAGCAGCAGGGCCGTCTCGTTGGCCTCGGTGCCGGAGTTGGTGAAGAAGACCTTCGCGTTCTCGATGCCCGACAGCCTGGCGATCTTCTCGGCCAGCTCCACCTGCGCCCGCAGCAGGTAGACGGTGCTGGTGTGCACGACCCCGGTGGCGAGCTGGCGCTCGACCGCCTCACGGACCTCGGGCACGTCGTACCCGATCATGTTGGTGAGGATGCCGGCGAAGAAGTCGAGGTAGGTGCGGCCCTCGGCGTCGACGACGCGGTTGCCCTTCCCCCGTACGATCTCGATCGGCTCGTCGTAATAGAGGGACAACCAGTTGGGCATGACCGCACGGTGGCGCGGAAGAAGGTCCGACATAGTCCGATTATGTCGATTTATCGGCATCGCTCCCACCTCCAAGGTGTCGGCGTACTGCGAATTCACCTTACATGCTGCCACCCCCAACCTTCTAACGTCCTGAAGTCACTTGGACCTGATGTCCTGACATATCCCAGGCGCCCACGAGCGGTCTCACCACGTGCCGCCCGTGGGCGCCTGGGCTCGGCTTCCGGTCAGGCCACCGGCTCGGGTTGCGGCTCGGGCGCGGGCACCGTACGGGGGCGCAAGACCGTGAAGGCGAGCGCGGCCGAGGCGACGGCGAACGCCACACCGACCCAGGAGCCGAACGACATCGCCGACACGAACGCCTCCCTGGCCGTCCGCGCGAGCCCCGCGTCCCCCAGTTGGAGCGCGGCGCCGATCGAGTCCCTCGCCGCCGCCGGAGCGGTCTCCGGCATCCGCGCGGTGTAGACCCCGGCGAGCACGCTGCCGAGGACGGCCACGCTCAGCGCCATGCCGACCTGCTGCACGGTGTCGTTGAGCGCCGAGCCGACGCCCGCGTGGTCGGGCGGGACCGCGCCCATAAGCGTCGCGTAGGCCGCGGGCCCCGCGAGACCGCCACCCATGCCCATGATCAGCAGACCGGTGATGAGCCGGCCGTACCCGTCGGACGGCCCGATGAGCGCCAGCACCAGGAACCCTCCGGCCATCACCAGCATGCCCACCGCGATCAGCACCCGGTTGCTGACCCGCTGCCCGAGCCCGGCGCCCACGCCGTTGAACACGGCCGCCGCGGCCGCGTACGGCAGCAGCGCGAGCCCCGCCTTCATCGGCCCGTACGCCAGCACGAACTGGAGGTACTGGGTGAGCATCAGCAGCAGCGCCCCGGTGCCGAACGACATCAGCACGATGGAGAACGACGAGCCGCTGAAGTTCCTGTCGCGGAACAGCGAGAGCGGCAGCATCGGATGCTCGGTCCGCCGCTCCCAGAGCACGAAGCCCCCGAGCGCCACCACGGCCACGGCGATCGCCGTCAGCGAGCGGGCCGAGGTCCAGCCCTCGCGGGGCGCGTCGATGACCATGTAGACCAGCGCGGTCATGCCCGCCGTCGACAGCAGCGCGCCGAGGGGATCCGTGGGACGGGCAGGCGCGCGGGACTCGGGCATCAGCAGGACGGCCGCGAGGATGGCGACGGCGGCGATCGGCACGTTCAGCAGGAACACCGAGCCCCACCAGTAGTGCTCCAGCAGGAAACCGCCCAGGGTCGGCCCGGCGATCACCCCGACCATGGCGACCGCGCTCCAGGCGGCGAAGGCCTTGCGTCGCTCGGAGTCGTCGAAGACCGTGATCAGGATCGACAGGGTGCTCGGCATCAGGAAGGACCCGCCCACGCCCATGAGCGCGCGGGCGCCGATCAGCTGCCACGGCTCCTGGGCCAGCATTGCGACCACCGAGGCCCCGCCGAACACCAGCAGCCCGATGACCAGGAAGCGGCGCCGGCCGTACCGGTCGGACAGGCTTCCCGCGGTCAGCAGCAGGCCGGCGAAGACCAGGACATAGGCGTCGATGATCCACTGGATGTCCGCCGGGCTCGCGCCGAGATCGCGGATGAGCGAGGGGATGGCGAGGTTCAGCACCGTGTTGTCCACGACGAGCACCAGCAGGCTCAGGCACAGCACTCCGAGGATCCACCAGCGCCGGGGGTTCTTCTCCGGCGCCACTCCGTGCTCTTCTCGTACAGCGTTCGAGTTCACTCGCACAGCGTACGATGAAGCTCGTACAGCGTGCGAGTGGATTATCCTTTGGGCGGAAGAAGGAGAGTCACCCTTGCCGAGCAAGACGCGGTTCACCTCGGTCTGGGCCCGCGAAGCGTCCGGGAAGCGCCCGCGGGAGCAGCCCTCGCTGAGCCGCGAGCAGATCGTCCGGGCGGCGATGGAGCTCCTCGACACCGAAGGCATGGAAGCCCTCAGCATGCGCAAGCTCGGGGCCAGGCTCGGCTCCGGGGCCACCAGCATTTACTGGTACGTCGCCAACAAGGAAGAGCTGCTGGAGCTCGTGCTCGACGAGGTCTACGGCCAGGCTCACATCCCCGACCCCGCGGTGACCGGCTGGCGCGACGCGGCCGCCGCGTTCGCCTACGGCATGCGCGACGCGATCCTCCAGCACCCCTGGTCGGTCACGCTCATCGGCACCATGCCGAGCCTCGGACCGAACGCCATGGCCGTCAGCGCGACGCTGACGGACGCCTTCCAGCTCGCCGGCTTCACCGGCATGACCCTCGACTACGCCTCCGCCGCCGTCGTCTCCTACACCCTCGGCGCCACGGTTCCCGAGGTCAGCTGGCTGAACACCGTCGGCCGGTCGAGCGCGGACGCCGAGGAGTGGAGGAAGGCGATGCGTCCCCAGATGGAGGTCGCCGCCGCCGACTACCCCGACCTGCTTGCCCGCTACCACGACTTCGAGAAGATCGACGTCACCACGGCCCGGCACCTGGCCTTCGACTTCGGCCTGCTGGCCATACTCGACGGCCTGGAGGCCCGCCTCCGCCAGTCCTGATCGGACAGTGTGTCAGGTAGTGAGTGGTCGGTCTTACAGGGTGATCGGCTAGGCTCGGGCATATGCTACCCACCCTGGCCGACGTCCTCGCACTGGACGCCGTCCGCCGAGGCAACCCGCGCGTGGTCGCGGGCGCCGACCGGCTGGACACGCGCGTGCGCTGGGTGCACGTCGGCGAGGTCAGCGACATCGCCCACCTGCTCCGCGGCGGCGAGCTCATCCTCACCACCGGCGTCGCGCTCCCCGACGAGCCCGACAAGCTGGCCGACTACATCGCCGACCTCACCGCCGTGGGCGCGTCCGGCCTGATCGTCGAGCTGGGCCGCAGGTTCATCCGCGAGCTGCCGCGCGCCGTCGTCGAGTCGGCGGAGACCCACGGCCTCCCGCTCGTCACGCTTGCCCGCGAGACGCCCTTCGTGCAGATCACCGAGTCGGTGCACGCCCGCATCATCGACATCCAGCTCGAGGAGCTCCGCGCCTCCGAGCACCTCCACGAGGTGTTCACCGAGCTGTCGGTCGAGGGCGCGTCGCCGGCGGAGGTGCTCACCCAGGTGTCGCGCCTGTCGGCCCGTCCCACGATCCTGGAGAACCTCGCCCACCAGGTGCTCGCCTGCGAGTCCACCGGGCGCGACACCGGCATCCTGCTCGCCAACTGGGAGGCGCGGTCGCGGGCGGTGGCCCCGCGCGAGCGCACCGCCTACGACGCCTCGTCCGGCTGGCTGGTCACCATGGTCGGCGCGCGCGGCCACGACTGGGGACGGCTGATCCTCATCTGCGAGTCCCCGCCCGGGCCGCGCGACATCGTCCTCGCCGAGCGCGCCGCCACCACGCTCGCCCTGGGCCGGCTGCTGGAGCGTCACCAGGAGAGCCTGGAACGCCAGGCCCACGGCACGATCATCACCGGCATCCTGACCCACGCGTACGCCGACCCCGAGGAGGCGGCGGCCCGCGCCCGGGCGGTCGGGGTCCCGCTCACCGGCCGCAAGCTCATCAGCGTGGTGCTCCGGCTCACCGACCCGACCGATACGGCGCTCAACCTCCAGGCGCAGCTCGGCGAGCTGGCGGAGGCCGCGGCCGCCGCCTGCCGTGAGGCCAAGCTGCCCGCCCTGGTCGGCGCCCTCGACCAGAACCGCGTCGGGGTCCTGCTCCCCCTGCCTCCCCGCACGCTCGCCGAGGGCGCGCTCACCGCCCTCGCCGAACGGCTGCGCACGGCCTTCGCCACGCCCTTCGTCCTCGCCGCGGGCTCCGTCGTCGAGTCCATCAGGGACGTGCGCCGCAGCTTCCTCGAAGCCGAGCAGGTCGCCGAGGCCGCCGCCCGCCAGCCCGACAGGCGCCCGTTCTACCGGCTGCCCGACCTGCGGCTGCGCGGCCTGCTCCACCTCCTGCGGGACGACGCCAGGCTGCAGACCTTCGCCGAGCGCGAGCTGGGCCCGCTGCTCGCCCACGACGCCCACCGCGGCGGCGACCTGACCGGCATCCTGCGCACCTATCTGGACGCGGGGCGCAACAAGGCCGTGGCCGCCCAGCGCGCCCACCTGTCGCGGCCCGCGTTCTACGACCGGCTCCGCCGCCTGGAGCGCATCCTCGACACCGACCTCGACGACGTCGAGTCGTGCCTGTCACTCCACGTCGCCCTGCTGGCGCTGGAGTCGTTCCGAAGGGAGATCCGTTGAGCCCTCGGGCACGCGACCACGGCATCGTGATAGGCACCGGCACCCCCGGGCCGTACAACGCCATCACCGACGTCGCGGGGGTCAGGGTCGGCCACACCACTCTGGTACGCGGCGAGGGCGCCCGCGTGGTGGGCGGGGGCCCGGTGCGCACGGGCGTCACGGTGGTGCTGCCGCACGGCGGCTCGGCGTTCGACGAGCCCGTGTACGCGGGCTACCACTGGCTGAACGGCAACGGCGAGATCACCGGCATGGCCTTCCTCGACGAGTTCGGCATGCTCGGCTCGCCGATCGGGCTCACGAACACCGCCTCCGTCGGCGTGGTGCGGGACACGCTGGTGGAGATCGAGGTGGCGTCCCTCGGCAGGGGCCGCCAGGCCTGGTCCCTGCCCGTGGTCGCCGAGACCTGGGACGGCACGCTGAACGACATCGACGGCCAGCACGTCAAGCCCGAGCATGTCAAGGAGGCCTACCGCACGGCGTCGGCCGGGCCGGTGGCCGAGGGCGGCGTCGGCGGCGGCACCGGCATGATCTGCCACGGGTTCAAGGGCGGCATCGGCACCGCCTCCCGCGTGCTCGGCGAGAGTGCGGGGGGCTACTCCGTGGGCGTGCTCGTCCAGGCCAACCACGGATCACGCGAGCGCCTGACCGTCAACGGCTTCCCGGTCGGCCGGAGCCTCCACGACGTGCCGCGGCCCACACCGCCGAAGTTCGAAGGCGCCGGTTCGATCATCGGCATCGTCGCCACCGACGCGCCGCTGCTCCCCCACCAGTGCCGCAGGCTCGCCCAGCGGGCCGGGCTCGGCGTCGCGCGCACGGGCGGCGCGGGCGAGAATTCCAGCGGGGACGGCTTCCTGTGCTTCTCCACCGCCAACCGCAACCTTCCGGCCAACGCGCTCGACGCCGACCCGCCACGCACGTTCGACGTGACCGTGCTCGCCGATGACCACATCGATCCGCTCTTCTACGCCGTGATCGAGGCGACCGAGGAGGCCATCGTCAACGCCCTGGTCGCCGGGGAGACCATGACCGGCGCCGACGGCGTCACCGTCCACGGCCTCGACGGGAAGCGCCTGGCGGGGCTGGTGACCGTGGTGTGAGCGCTGGGCGGCACGGCCGGGTCACGTGCCGCCGTCGCGGGCTTCCGCGTGGACCGAGTCGTCGACGCAGACGTAGGCATCCCACCGGCGGGGCCGGGCCATGACGACTCCGATGATGAAGCCAAGGATCATGCTCGCCAGGATTATCGGAAACAGAACGTTGAGCCCCATGACGGGTGCCTCTCGAGGAAGGTGTGCCGCTCGCTCGGTGTACACGGCCTAGGAAACCGTAACGCCGCATCGCGCGCCGCCGCAGCCCGTCGCCGAGGGCTCACCCATATTGACCAGGGTATTGACCCGATTTACGTGGCCCCTTACGGACACCTCGCGTTCCCTGTTCGGCCCCGTGGCGGACACGCGCGCGCGGCAACCGCGTGTGATGGCGCGAGCTGGGCGGATTCCCGTCATGCCCGCCTATTTCAGCATCCGGAAAGACAGCCGGTTACATTCTCGTAGACGTTGGCGTGTTGACGGGCGCTTGGCGTGTCGCTACCAAGACCATGGTGCACCAAGGAGTAGATCACCCACGGGAGCCCTTGATGCCACGTCGCCTCATCGCCGGTCTTGCCGCGCTTTCCTTCCTCGCGGCCACCGCCCCCGCACCGGCGATCGCCGAATCGTTACGATCGGGTCTGCCGTCGGCGAACTTCCCGCTCGGGCAGCCCGGCGCCGCCACACAGAAGCAGAAAGCGGTCGCGGCGGGCATCGACCTGTTCACGGTTCTCCATGGCACCCCGACCGATGGATACACCGTGTCGGTGCTCATGAACGGCAAGGACTACGGCTCCCAGGCCAGTGCCGAGGCGGCGGCGGAATCAGCCCTCAACGCCGGATTCGAGGCGAGCATCCAGCAGTTCACCCGCCCCGGCGTCGCCGACTTCCCCGAGGGAGTCGGTTACACGGTACGCATCGGGCTTTGGACGCTGAAAGAGCGCAATGAGGCCGAAAAGGTAGTTAAGAAGCTCAAAGAGGCAGGTATCTCCGCGAAGGTGGATTTCCTCGGAGATGACGGGCTGCAGACCACCGGCCCCTGGGACATGCGGGTGCTCACCGTCGACCCCCGCTCCTTCACCGGCTCTTACCACTCCAGCATCGGAGCCACCGTCGCAAAGCGCGAGACCCCCTCGTCCATGGCCAAGCGACAGGGGGCGATCGCCGCGGTCAACGGCGGATTCTTCAACATCCACACGGACAAGAACCTCCGGGGCGAGCCCGTGGGCGTCTCCGTGGTCGACGGCCGCCTGCTCAGCGAGGCGGTCGACGGCCGCAGCGCCCTGATCCTCAAGGACCGCAGCGCGCGCATCACCGAGGTGAAGACCACGGTCACGGCGACCTCACCCGACGGCGAGCGAACCACCATCAACGGCGTCAACCGCGCGGCTCAACCGGACGAACTGGTGCTCTACACCGAGGAGTTCGGCGCGAAGACCCCCTCCGACGAGGGAGCCGAGGCCGTCCTGGACGACAAGGGCGAGGTGCTGACCCTTCGCCCCGCGGGCGGGAAGGTGGCGCGCGGCACCCGCGTGCTGCACGGCACCGGCATCATGTCCGACTGGATCTGGGCCCACGCCTGGGAGAAGTGGACGCTGAACGTCACCACCAAGGTCACCGACATGCGCTCCGGCAAGGGCATCCCCCTCACCCCGCAGACCAGCATCATCGGCGGCGGGGTCGGCCTGGTCCGCGACGGCCGCGAGCACATCACCGCGAAGGCCGACGGGCAGGCGAACATCAACATGATCCTTCGCCGGCACCCCCGCACGATGGCGGGTGTCACCAAGTCCGGCAAGCTCATCCTCGTCACGGTCGACGGCCGCAAGCCCGGCGTCACCGTCGGAGCCTCGATGGTGGAGGCCGCGCAGCTGATGCTCTGGCTCGGCGCCCGCCAGGCCATCAACCTGGACGGCGGCGGGTCGAGCGCGATGGTCGTCAAGGGCAAGGTCGTCAACCACCCCTCCGACGGCATCGAACGCGGCGTAGGCGACGCCCTCCTAATCCTCCCCTAACAGACACCGGCGCCAGGGGAGCGGTTCCTCGACGACGAGGTCCAGCGACTGCTGGACGTGGGCCTGCCGAGGGATCGCCCCCCACTTTTCATAAGACCACCCACGGACCTCCCTTAAGACCACCCATACCCCTCTCTCGAGGCCACTCTTGAGGCCACCCATGGACCTCTTAAAACCACCCGTGATCCTGTCACCATGATCCTCTCCTTAAAGGTCTACCGTGATCCCTCCTCGGCGGCCTGGCACGCGATCCTAAGAAGGTCACCCGTGTACCTCCGCACCTCACCCACCCCCCTCTACGCCGGTCTGGTCTCCAGCTCTTAGGCGCCGAAGCGGTGGGACGTGGTGCGGCGGTGCCGGCGCCGAACCTACGGCGAACGACCACGAAGGGGCCGAGGGCGGAACAGGCCGGAGGAGGAGTTCGATCCCCGAACCCGACGCGGGCCCCTTCCCCAATGACTCCGGGGGCAGGGAATCCGTAGACGGAACAGTGGGAGTGGACCGTCGTAGACGGACGGAGGGAGTTGGGGAACGGACGACCTAGTGCCGCGTCAGAGAACGTTTGCCCTGTGTGGCGCTAATCGGCACCCATGGGGCGCAGGACGATCGTGAAACACCCGATGCCGGACAGGCCGAACGTGCCAGGATCGCCCGCATGACTTTCGCTCCCAAGAGTTCTGCCGGGCAAGCGGACACCGCAGCCCCCACGCAGCCGCCGTGGATCCGTCCTGTTCCCGAGGGTTCTGCCGGGCCCGCAGAGCGGGCTGTGCCCAACGACTACGACAGCTTCGCCGAGGCGTACTCGGCCGAAAACGAGGCCAGCCTCATCAACGCCTACTACGAGCGGCCCGCGATCCTGGACCTGGCCGGTGACGTGGCCGGCCGGCGGATCCTCGACGCCGGCTGCGGCTCTGGCCCCCTGTCCGCGGCACTGCGCGACCGGGGCGCCATCGTGACCGGCTTCGACTCCAGCACCAAGATGCTGGAGCTGGCCCGGCAGCGGCTCGGCAACGGCGCGGCCCTGCACCTCGCCGATCTGGGCAGCCCATTGCCGTTCCCCGACGCCGCGTTCGACGATGTCGTCGCGTCCCTTGTCCTGCACTACCTGGAGGACTGGACGGCACCGCTGGCCGAACTGCGGCGTGTGCTGACGCCCGGCGGCCGGCTGATCGTGTCCGTTAATCACCCTTTCGCCGACTACCTGCAGGCCGGTCCCGGCGCCAGCTACTTCGCGACCCGCAAGTACTCCGAGGAATGGACCCTCGGCGAGCACAGCGCCCTGATGAGCTTCTGGCGCCGGCCACTGCACGCGATGACCGATGCCTTCACCGCAGCCGGCTTCCGGATCGCCGTCATCAGCGAACCGTTCCCCGCACCGGGGGCCCGCGACTTGTTCCCCGGCATCTTCGCGGACAAGCCCTCGGAGGCCTTCCTGTGCTTCCTGTTCTTCGTTCTTCAAGCCGACTGATGCCGTATCAGGCCACGTTTGCCTTGGCGACAACAGCTCGGAAGCGGCGATCGTCGCCATGGCGGTTCCGCCAGATCATGTAGCGGGGGCGAATCATGCTGCCCTGCTCTTTATGACTGGCGTGGTCGGTGCCGTCCAGGACGAAGTAGCGCAGGGCGGTGAACTGGGCCTCGATGCGGTTGAGCCAGGAGGAGTTGGTCGGGGTGTAGGCGATCTCGACGTTGCCGGCCGCCGCCCAGGTGCCGACCCGCTGGTATTCCTGACCGACCAGCTCATCCGGCGTGGAGTCCACAAGAGCGTCCAGTCCCTGGAAGCGGACATCCGAGACTGGATCGCTCAGTGGAACGACAACCCACGCCCGTTCGTGTGGAAGAAGACCGCGGACGAGATCCTCGAATCCCTCGCCCGATATTTGCCGACGAATTTCTGGCGCGGAACACTAGATAGTTACGTGTCCAGGGGGCCAGGCGGCCAGCGGGAAATGCCCCAAAACGCAGGAAAGCCATCCACAAAGTGGATGGCTTTCCTACCTACACAATATTTGTCCGGCGGTGTCCTACTCTCCCACACCGTCCCCGGTGCAGTACCATCGGCGCTGGAAAGCTTAACTTCCGGGTTCGGAATGTAACCGGGTGTTTCCCTTCCGCTATGACCGCCGTAACCCCTTGAAACACACAACCCGGGTCACCCCAGTTTGTTGTTTCTGAGTTACATAGTGGACGCGAGCAAGATGCCCCCTGCTAGGGAATCATGTGACGGTTGCGCATGCACCCGGGACCCGGCGAAGAGAACCGGGGCCGCAGCACACCATCACACACTTTGACCACGCAGGGGAACATTAGCTTTGTGGTCAAGTCCTCGGCCTATTAGTACCGGTCAGCTCCACACCTCACGATGCTTCCACCTCCGGCCTATCAACCCAGTCGTCTCCTGGGAGCCTTACCCTGTTTCCAGGTGGGAGACCTCATCTCAAGGCAGGCTTCCCGCTTAGATGCTTTCAGCGGTTATCCCTCCCGAACGTAGCCAACCAGCCGTGCTCTTGGCAGAACAACTGGCACACCAGAGGTTCGTCCGTCCCGGTCCTCTCGTACTAGGGACAGCCCCTTTCAAGTCTCCTGCGCGCGCAGCGGATAGGGACCGAACTGTCTCGCGACGTTCTAAACCCAGCTCGCGTACCGCTTTAATGGGCGAACAGCCCAACCCTTGGGACCTACTCCAGCCCCAGGATGCGACGAGCCGACATCGAGGTGCCAAACCATCCCGTCGATATGGACTCTTGGGGAAGATCAGCCTGTTATCCCCGGGGTACCTTTTAGCCGTTGAGCGACGGCGCTTCCACATGCCACCGCCGGATCACTAGTCCCAGCTTTCGCTCCTGCTCGACCTGTCGGTCTCACAGTCAAGCCCCCTTGTGCACTTACACTCAACACCTGATTGCCAACCAGGCTGAGGGAACCTTTGGGCGCCTCCGTTACCCTTTAGGAGGCAACCGCCCCAGTTAAACTACCCACCAGACACTGTCCCCCACCCGGATACACGGGCGCGGGTTAGACATCCAAAACGACCAGAGTGGTATTTCACCAATGACTCCACCCGAACTAGCGTCCAAGCTTCACCGTCTCCCACCTATCCTACACAAGCCGTCCCAAACACCAATGTCAAGCTGTAGTGAAGGTCCCGGGGTCTTTCCGTCCTGCTGCGCGTAACGAGCATCTTTACTCGTAGTGCAATTTCGCCGGGTCTGTGGTTGAGACAGCGGGGAAGTCGTTACGCCATTCGTGCAGGTCGGAACTTACCCGACAAGGAATTTCGCTACCTTAGGATGGTTATAGTTACCACCGCCGTTTACCGGCGCTTAAGTTCTCAGCTTCGCACGCCCGAAAGCGCACTAACCGGTCCCCTTAACGTTCCGGCACCGGGCAGGCGTCAGTCCGTATACATCGTCTTACGACTTCGCACGGACCTGTGTTTTTAGTAAACAGTCGCTTCCCCCTGGCCACTGCGACCCCCACCAGCTCCGAGTGCAAGACTCATCACCAGCAAGGGTCCCCCTTCTCCCGAAGTTACGGGGGCAATTTGCCGAGTTCCTTAACCACAGTTCACCCGATCGCCTTGGTATTCTCTACCTGACCACCTGAGTCGGTTTAGGGTACGGGCCGCCGGCACACTCACTAGAGGCTTTTCTCGGCAGCATGGGATCACCCACTTCACCACAATCGGCTCGGCATCACATCTCACCCTTATATGCGGCACGGATTTACCTATGCCACGGGCTACATGCTTACCCCAGGAACAACCATCGCCTGGGATGGGCTACCCTCCTGCGTCACCCCATCGCTTACCTACTACCAGATCAGGCCAGGCGTTCAGCCTCACCAAGTCCCGAAGGACAACAGGGGCTTAAGGACCCTTAGTATCACTGGATTCGATATGGGCGCATGCTAGCGGGTACGGGAATATCAACCCGTTGTCCATCGACTACGCCTGTCGGCCTCGCCTTAGGTCCCGACTTACCCTGGGCGGATTAGCCTAGCCCAGGAACCCTTGGTCATCCGGCGCAGAAGTTTCTCACTTCTGATTCGCTACTCATGCCTGCATTCTCACTCGCACGGCCTCCACAACTCGATCACTCGGCTGCTTCGCCGGCCGCACGACGCTCCCCTACCCATCCACACACCTAGATGCGACTCACATCACACCAGGCTTAACGCGTGAATGCCACGACTTCGGCGGTGTACTTGAGCCCCGCTACATTGTCGGCGCGGAATCACTTGACCAGTGAGCTATTACGCACTCTTTCAAGGATGGCTGCTTCTAAGCCAACCTCCTGGTTGTCACTGCGACTCCACATCCTTTCCCACTTAGCACACGCTTAGGGGCCTTAGTCGGTGGTCTGGGCTGTTTCCCTCTCGACTACGGAGCTTATCCCCCGCAGTCTCACTGCCACGCTCTCACTTACCGGCATTCGGAGTTTGGCTGACGTCAGTAACCCGGTAAGGCCCATCAGCCATCCAGTGCTCTACCTCCGGCAAGAAACACGTGACGCTGCACCTAAATGCATTTCGGGGAGAACCAGCTATCACGGAGTTTGATTGGCCTTTCACCCCTACACACAGGTCATCCCCCAGGTTTTCAACCCTGGTGGGTTCGGTCCTCCACACGGTCTTACCCGCGCTTCAACCTGCCCATGCGTAGATCACTCCGCTTCGGGTCTACAGCATGCGACTCAAACGCCCTATTCAGACTCGCTTTCGCTACGGCTCCCCCACACGGGTTAACCTCGCCACACACCATAACTCGCAGGCTCATTCTTCAAAAGGCACGCAGTCACATCACGGTCGTCCGAAAACGACCAAGCTCCTACGGCTTGTAGGCACACGGTTTCAGGTACTATTTCACGACCCCTCACCGGGGCGCTTTTCACCTTTCCCTCACGGTACTTGTTCACTATCGGTCATCAGGGAGTATTTAGGCTTACCAGGTGGTCCTGGCAGATTCACACAGGATTCCTCGAGCCCCGTGCTACTTGGGATCCCCTCAAACAGTCGACAAGGTTTCGCCTACCCGACTCTCACGGTCTACGGCGCAACTTCCCAGAAGCTTCGACTACCCCATCGATTTATCACTGTTCGGAAGAACGGCAGCTCCTCCAAGAGGGTCCCACAACCCCACACACGCAACACCTGCCGGCTATCACACGCGCATGGTTTAGCCTCATCCGCTTTCGCTCACCACTACTCACGGAATCACTATTGTTTTCTCTTCCTACGGGTACTGAGATGTTTCACTTCCCCGCGTTACCACCAACCGCCCTATACATTCAGACGGCGGCAACACCACATGACTGGTGCTAGGTTTCCCCATTCGGACATCCCCGGATCAACGTCTGGTTGGCGACTCCCCGAGGCTTAACGCAGCCTCCCACGTCCTTCATCGGCTCCTGATGCCAAGGCATCCACCGTGTGCCCTAAAAAACTTGGCCACAAAGATGCTCGCGTCCACTATGCAATTCACAAACAACAAACAGGCCACCAACCCCACCCACCACCAGACACCCACACCACCAACCCGAAAGACACAACATCTCTCAAGCCACGATGCGAACCGGTATGACGGAAGGCTGGCCCCGCAAACAAGGAACAGACCCAACAAGCAACGAGACCGCCACCACGATCAACGACCATGGCAAGCAACCGGTCAACCCGGTCACGGCGGCCCCGCGCGTTGGCCCGTTTCCTCAGGACCCAACAGTGTGTTCGAACCACCCGAACCCCCACGACAGCGTTCCCACTCCGCGACCCCCTCCAAAGAGAAGGTCCACGGCGGTACCAGCCGCCGGGGCGACCCCGACGATCCGACTAGCCAGTGCTCCACTAATGAGCAGGTCGCGCACAAGACGAACGCTTGCGAACACGACCATGGACCAAACCCCGATGCGACGACCTTGCGACGCACCCGCGAGCTCAGCCAGATGCTCCTTAGAAAGGAGGTGATCCAGCCGCACCTTCCGGTACGGCTACCTTGTTACGACTTCGTCCCAATCGCCAGCCCCACCTTCGACCGCTCCCCCCAGCAAGCTGGTTGGGCCACGGGCTTCGGGTGTTGCCGACTTTCGTGACGTGACGGGCGGTGTGTACAAGGCCCGGGAACGTATTCACCGCAGCGTTGCTGATCTGCGATTACTAGCGACTCCGACTTCATGGGGTCGAGTTGCAGACCCCAATCCGAACTGAGACCGGCTTTTAGGGATTCGCTCCACCTCACGGCATCGCAACCCTCTGTACCGGCCATTGTAGCATGTTTGCAGCCCAAGACATAAGGGGCATGATGACTTGACGTCATCCCCACCTTCCTCCGAGTTGACCCCGGCAGTCTCCCATGAGTCCCCACCACCCCAAAGGGCGTGCTGGCAACATGGAACAAGGGTTGCGCTCGTTGCGGGACTTAACCCAACATCTCACGACACGAGCTGACGACAGCCATGCACCACCTGTCACCCAGTCCGAAGAGGGCTCTGTCTCCAGAGCTTTCCGGGCGATGTCAAGCCTTGGTAAGGTTCTTCGCGTTGCGTCGAATTAAGCAACATGCTCCGCCGCTTGTGCGGGCCCCCGTCAATTCCTTTGAGTTTTAGCCTTGCGGCCGTACTCCCCAGGCGGGGCGCTTAATGCGTTAGCTACGGCACGGAATCCGTGGAAGGACCCCACACCTAGCGCCCAACGTTTACAGCGTGGACTACCAGGGTATCTAATCCTGTTCGCTCCCCACGCTTTCGCTCCTCAGCGTCAGGTAAGGCCCAGCAAGCCGCCTTCGCCACCGGTGTTCCTCCTGATATCTGCGCATTTCACCGCTACACCAGGAATTCCGCTTGCCCCTACCTACCTCTAGCCAGCCCGTATCCACCGCAGACCCACAGTTAAGCCATGGGCTTTCACGGCAGACGCGACAAGCCACCTACGAGCTCTTTACGCCCAATAATTCCGGACAACGCTTGCGCCCTACGTATTACCGCGGCTGCTGGCACGTAGTTAGCCGGCGCTTCTTCTGCAGGTACACGTCAACTTCGTCCCTGCTGAAAGAGGTTTACAACCCGAAGGCCGTCATCCCCCACGCGGCGTCGCTGCGTCAGGCTTTCGCCCATTGCGCAATATTCCCCACTGCTGCCTCCCGTAGGAGTCTGGGCCGTGTCTCAGTCCCAGTGTGGCCGGTCGCCCTCTCAGGCCGGCTACCCGTCGTCGCCTTGGTAGGCCACTACCCCACCAACAAGCTGATAGGCCGCGAGTCCATCCCCAACCGAAAAAACTTTCCACCAGCACCCGATGCCAAGGCTGGTCGTATCCGGTATTAGACCCAGTTTCCCGGGCTTATCCCAAAGTCAGGGGCAGGTTACTCACGTGTTACTCACCCGTTCGCCGCTCGAGTACCCCGAAGGGCCTTTCCGCTCGACTTGCATGTGTTAAGCACGCCGCCAGCGTTCGTCCTGAGCCAGGATCAAACTCTCCAAACAATGTCTGAAGAAATCCCGGCGAACACCACACACACATGTGCGATGTCAACCAAAGGAAACCATCCCCACACACCCACAAACGAGCATGCGGAAGACGGAGGTATGCATATTCATGCACTGGCTTTTAACACACTGTTGAGTTCTCAAGAAACGGACGCGTACACCATCACCCGAACCCACCACGTGGACCCGAACTCCGGGGCTTCCATCTCGTATGTCTTCATCTTACAAGGCCGTTTAACCGGGAGCAAACCGCGCCTTTGCAGGCACTTGACTTCCAGCCACCCGAACCCACTAGGATTTAGACCACCCCGTCTCCAGGGCAACTCCACTAACTTACCAGGTCCGGAGAGCCTCGTCAAGTACTGACGTTGCGCTTCAAAGCCAGGTAGGTCTTGCGGGAGTGCAGGAGAGCCTAACACCTCTAGGAGTCGAATGATTCCCGGAGTCTCCGTTCAGATCGAGCGGAGTGTGGCGCGCCCTGCGAGAAGAACTCTAGCATCGGTGCGACCGTGTCATGAACAACTTGGGTCAGCCCCTGGTTATTCCCGGGTCGCGAACGCCCAAACCTTCCGCTTCGGGCCCTTACGGACCGAAGGGCACGGGCGCCTTGTGGGCCGACGCGCAGGAGCCCGCGACCATCGCGGTCACGGGCTCCCGGAAGGGTGTCTCAACTCGCCGGCAGCGCCGCGAGCTGGGCCTCTAGCCTGGCGATGTCGGCGTCCGCCTGCGCCGCCCTGGCGCGGACCTTGACCACGACATCCTCCGGTGCCTTGGACATGAACTGCTCGTTCGTCAGCTTGGCGGCCGACTGGGCAGCCTCCTTGCGCGCGGCGGCGAGATCCTTGTCCATGCGCCGCCGCTCGGCGGCCACGTCGATGGCTCCGGCGGTGTCGATCTCGACGACGGCCGGGCCCACGGCGAGCCGTGCCGTGGCCGTGAACGACTCTGCGGGGTCGTCCAGCCGCAGCAGGGTGCGAATGGCGGTCTCATGGGAGGCGAGCGCCGTACCGTCGAGTGAGAGCCTGGCGGCGACCCGCTGGCCGGGCTTCAGCCCCTGGTCGGATCTGAAGCGGCGGACCTCGGTGATGAGCTCCTGCAGGGAGAGGATCTCCCCCTCGGCCGCCTGATCGGCGTACCGCGCGTCGGTGACCGGCCAGGAGGCGACCGTGATGGACGGCCCCCCGGTGAGCGCCCGCCACAGCTCCTCGCTGACGAACGGCACGAGAGGATGCAGCAGCCGGAGCAGCGCGTCGAACACGTGCCCCAGCACCAGGCGGGTGCGGTCGGCCACCTCACCGCCCGACGCGATCTGGATCTTGGCCAGTTCGACGTACCAGTCGCAGACCTCGTCCCACGCGAAGTGGTAGAGGTGATCGGAGATCTTGGCGAACTCGAAGTCCTCGTAGCCCGTGTCCACCGCGGCGACGACCGACCGCAGGCGGGACAGGATCCACCGGTCGGCGACGGTCAGGTCGCCAGGGTCGGGCAGTGGGGCCGAGACCGTCGCGCCGTTCATCAGCGCGAACCGGGTGGCGTTCCAGATCTTGTTGCAGAAGTTGCGGGAGCCCGCGGCCCAGTCTTCACTGATCGCCACGTCCGACCCCGGGCCGGCGCCCCGCAGCAGGGTGAAGCGGGTCGCGTCCGCGCCGTACCGGGAGATCCAGTCGAGCGGATCGACGACGTTTCCGAACGACTTCGACATCTTCTTGCCGTACTGGTCGCGGACCATGCCATGGAGCGCGACCGTCTGGAACGGCGGCGTGCCGTCCATGGCGTAGAGCCCGAACATCATCATCCGCGCGACCCAGAAGAACAGGATGTCGTACCCCGTCACCAGGACCGTCGTGGGGTAGAAGCGCTCCAGCTCGCGCGTGCGCTCCGGCCAGCCGAGGGTGGAGAAGGGCCACAGGGCCGAGGAGAACCAGGTGTCGAGCACGTCGGGGTCCTGCACGTACCCGGCGGGAGGCTCCTCGTCAGGGCCGACGCACAGCACCTCGCCCTCCGGGCCGTACCAGACCGGGATGCGGTGGCCCCACCAAAGCTGGCGGGAGATGCACCAGTCGTGCATGTCGTCGACCCAGTCGAAGTAGCGCTTGGCCAGCTCAGGCGGCTGGATGCGGGTGCGGCCGTCGCGCACGGCGTCCCCCGCGGCCTTCGCCAGGGGCTGGACGTTCACGAACCACTGCAGGGACAACCTCGGCTCGACCACGGTCTTGCAGCGGGAGCAGTGGCCGACGGCGTGGAGGTACGGACGCCGCTCGGCGACCACGCGCCCCTCGGCGCGCAGCGCGGCGACCACGGCGGGCCTGGCCTCGAAGCGGTCGAGCCCCTGGAAGGGACCGTGGGCGGTGATGACGCCCCGCTCATCCATGACCGCGAGCGACGGCAGCCCGTGGCGCCGGCCGATCTCGAAGTCGTTGGGGTCGTGGGCGGGGGTGACCTTGACCGCGCCAGTGCCGAACGCCGGGTCGACGTGCTCGTCCGCCACGATCGGGATCAGGCGCCCAGTGAGCGGCACCTCCACCGACGTGCCGATCAGGTGGGCATAACGCTCGTCTGCGGGGTGCACGGCGACGGCCGTGTCTCCGAGCATCGTCTCGGCCCGGGTGGTGGCGACGACAATGGACGACTCGCCCTCGCCGTAGCGGATCGAGACCAGCTCGCCTTCGTCGTCGGTGTGGTCGACCTCGATGTCGGAGAGCGCGGTGAGGCAGCGCGGGCACCAGTTGATGATGCGCTCGGCGCGGTAGATCAGGCCGTCGTCGAAGAGCCGCTTGAAGATCGTCTGGACGGCCCGGGAGAGGCCTTCGTCCATGGTGAACCGCTCGCGCGACCAGTCGACGCTGTCGCCGAGCTTGGTCATCTGACCGAGGATGCGGCCGCCCGACTCTTCCTTCCACTGCCAGACCCGCTCGACGAACGCCTCGCGGCCGAGGTCGTGCCGGGACAGGCCCTCCTTGGCCAGCTCGCGCTCGACGACGTTCTGCGTGGCGATGCCGGCGTGGTCCATGCCGGGGAGCCACAAGGTCTCGTACCCGCGCATGCGGGCCCGCCGGCTGAGGGCGTCCTGGATGGAGTGGTCGAGGGCGTGGCCGATGTGGAGGACACCGGTGACGTTGGGCGGCGGCAGGACGATGCTGTACGGCTCGCGCTCGCTGCCTACATCCGCAGTGAAGTAGCCCTCCGCCACCCAGCGCTCGTAGCTCTGGGTCTCGACGTCAGCGGGTGCGTACTGGGTTGGCAGCTCAGGCGTTGTCACAGTCACCAATTGTAGGGAGGCCCGCACCTTGCCCGTGTCCTAACCGCAGGCCGCCCCTTACCCGATATACGGACACAAGCCGCCCAAAAACCATATTGGGCATGACTATAAGTATGACGACATTACGGTGAGTGACATTGCCGGGGTCTCCGCAGCGCGCCGGAGATACGGACCTGGGCCCGGAAATGTCCTGAATCGCGGCCGTTTTCCGCTGGAAAGCCGTGATCGCGGGCGGCCGGGTGGCCGCTCGCGATCAGGTGGCGTCAGCGTCGTCGGAGGGATCGCCCGATCAGGCGGACTTCTCCCGGGGAGTGCGCTGCTGCTTGGCGTTCAGCTGGTCGCGAGGGACCAGGGTGGGGTTGACGTGCTCCAGGACCGACTCCCTGGTGATGACGACGCGGGCCACATCCTGCCGGGAGGGCACTTCGTACATCACCGAGAGGAGGACCTCCTCCATGATGGCGCGCAGCCCGCGGGCTCCGGTGCCGCGCAGGATCGCCTGGTCGGCGATGGCCTCCAGCGCGTCGTCGGTGAACTCCAGCTCGACGTTGTCGAGCTCGAACAGCCGGCGGTACTGCTTGACCAGGGCGTTCCTCGGCTCGGTGAGGATCTGGATGAGCGCCTCGCGGTCGAGGTTGTGCACGCTGGTGATGATCGGAAGACGGCCGACGAACTCGGGGATCATGCCGAACTTCAGCAGGTCCTCCGGCATGACGTCGGCGAAGATGTCGGACGCGTCGATCTCATCCTTGGAGTGGATGATCGCGTTGAACCCGATGCCCTTCTTGCCGATGCGCGACTCGATGATCTTTTCGAGGCCGGCGAAGGCGCCACCGCAGATGAACAGCACGTTGGTGGTGTCGATCTGGATGAACTCCTGGTGCGGGTGCTTGCGGCCGCCCTGCGGCGGGACCGAGGCGGTCGTGCCTTCGAGGATCTTCAGCAGCGCCTGCTGCACGCCCTCGCCCGAGACGTCACGGGTGATCGAGGGGTTCTCGCTCTTGCGGGCTATCTTGTCGACCTCGTCGATGTAGATGATGCCCGTCTCGGCCTTCTTGACGTCGTAGTCGGCGGCCTGGATCAGCTTGAGCAGGATGTTCTCGACATCCTCGCCGACGTAGCCCGCCTCCGTGAGCGCCGTGGCGTCCGCGATGGCGAACGGCACGTTCAGCATCTTCGCGAGAGTCTGCGCGAGCAGGGTCTTGCCCGAACCGGTCGGGCCGAGCAACAGAATGTTGGACTTTCCCAGCTCAAGGCCGTCGTCTCGGCCGCGTTCGCCGGACTGCACCCGCTTGTAGTGGTTGTAGACCGCCACCGAGAGGGCCCGCTTCGCCTTGTCCTGACCGATGACGTAGGCGTCGAGGAACTCGTAGATCTCTCTCGGCTTGGGAAGACTGTCCCACTTGAGCTCGGAGGACTCGGAGAGCTCCTCCTCGATGATCTCGTTGCAGAGATCGATGCACTCATCGCAGATGTAGACGCCTGGTCCGGCGATGAGCTTCTTGACTTGCTTCTGGCTCTTCCCGCAGAACGAGCACTTCAGCAGGTCTCCGCCGTCGCCGATGCGTGCCACCCCAGATACTCCTTTGCGTGGGACCGCCTGCTCCGCGATCCGAATCTTGCGGACTCGGTCCGAAAAGTCATCCCGCTCAGGTTTCGACGTTACCGTCTTCTGGGCCCTCAGTGCGCCCCCTAGCGGTGAGTCGCACCGGAACGTGCCCAATTGGGCACCGTTCCGGTGCGATCCGCGTCCTCAGGAAGCCACGGCTTGGGCGCGTTTCTTCCGTGAGGGGATGATGTCGTCGATCAGGCCATAGTCCTTGGCCTCATCGGCATTGAGGATCTTGTCGCGCTCGATGTCGCGACGGACCTCTTCCTGCGTCTTGCCCGAATGACGGGCGACGATCTCCTCCAGCAGCGAGCGCATCCGCAGGATCTCGCGCGCCTGGATCTCGATGTCGCTTCCCTGGCCCCCACCCTCGGTGGACGGCTGGTGGATCAGGACACGGGCGTTCGGCAGCGCGAAGCGCTTGCCCGGAGTGCCGCCGGCCAGCAGCACGGCCGCGGCGGACGCCGCCTGGCCGAGGCAGACCGTCTGGATCTCCGGACGGACGAACTGCATGGTGTCGTAGATCGCCGTCATCGCGGTGAACGAGCCACCCGGGGAGTTGATGTAGATGCTGATGTCACGGTCGGGATCGAGTGACTCCAGGGTCAGCAGCTGGGCCATCACGTCGTTCGCCGACGCGTCATCGATCTGCACCCCGAGGAAGATGATGCGATCCTCGAAAAGCTTGTTGTAAGGGTTCATCTCCTTGACGCCGTACGTGGTGCGTTCGACGAACGAAGGGATGATGTAACGGCCGTTGATGTCTCCCGGCCGGATCAGATCACTCACGAATTGCCCCTTCAGGAGACGGCGCCCTCAGAGGGCACCTGCCGCGCGCTGCGCACGACATTGTCGATGAAGCCGTAGTCCTTGGCCTCCTCTGCCGTGAACCAGCGGTCCCGATCGGAGTCCCTCTCGATCTGGTCGAGCGGCTGGCCCGTGTGGTGGGCGATGCGCTCCGCCAAGGTCTTCTTGACGTAGAGCATCTGCTCGGCCTGGATCGCGATGTCCGCGGCCGTGCCGCCGATGCCGCCGGAAGGCTGGTGCATCATGATGCGAGCGTGCGGCAGCGCGTAACGCTTGCCTGTGGCCCCGGCGCACAGCAGGAACTGCCCCATCGAGGCGGCGAGACCCATGGCGACCGTGCAGACATCGTTCGGCACATACTCCATCATGTCGTAAATCGCCATGCCTGCGGTCACCGAACCGCCAGGAGAGTTGATGTAGAGCCAGATGTCACGGTCGGAGTCGTCGGCGGCCAGGAGCAGCAGCTCTGCGCAGATGCGGTTGGCGACCTCGTCGTCCACCTGGGTGCCGAGCACCACGATGCGCTCACGCAGCAGACGGTTGTATAGCTGGTCCTCGAGCCGGAACGAGCCGTTCTCACGGCCACGCGACTCCGGCCCGAAGCTGGTGGGCTGGAAAGAGGTCGGCGGGCTGGTCACAGCGTCACCTTCCGATGCGTCGTAATCGATGGGCTTTGCTTGTGACCTTAACGCGCGGCACCGACCGGTCAGACCCCGTCTCCACACTGTTCGCTGACGGCGCAGGTGCCTAGGGGGCTCAGTGGGGGCCCGACGCGCGGCGGCGATCTTCGAGGTCGAGCTCGTGGACGAGATGACGCTGCGTCCCCGCGCTGATCTTGCCCTTCGAGTACAGCTCGTCCAGTTTCTCCCGCTGGGCATGGGCGAGTTGCTTGCGCAGCCAGCGGGTCTCGGACTGACCGGACGCCCCTTCTTCCACGTCTTCGTCGAGGATCGCCCGTACGCGATCGAGCCGCAGTTCGAGCAGCTGGCGGAAGACGTCGGCCATGTGGTCGTCCACCTGGCCGTCGGAGCTGAGCCGGTCGAGCCGCGCCAGGGCCGCATCCATCGTGGCCTCCCGGGCGGTGGCCTCCTCGATGACGGACTTCTTGGACTCCCCCAGGCCGAGGCGGCGCAGCAGCGGCGCCAGAGTGGTGGCCTGACCGAGAAGGGTGACGAGGACCACGACGGCGGCCAGGAAGATCATCAATGGCCGGTTCGGCACGGTCAGCGGGATCGACAGGGCGACGGCGAGGGTGATCGCGCCGCGCATCCCCGCCCAGCCCATGACGACGCGTTCGGCCCTGGCGACGCGGTCGAACGACAGGTGCCTGCCCGGCAGCCACTTGGCCAGCGGGAACACCACCACTGTCCACAGCAGCCTGAGCAGCACGATGACGGCGAGGACGATCAGGGCCGTCCCCGCCAGCGAGGCCGCCGAGTAGCTCGACACCCCGGTGATCACCTGGCGGATCTCCAGCCCGAGCAGGACGAACAGGCTGGATTCCAGCAGGAAGACCAGGACGTCCCAGAACGCGTTGCCGGTGAGCCTGGAGGCGGGCTGGAGCAGCCCGTGAGCGCGCATGCCGAGGTAGAAGCCGGTGGTGATGGTGGCAAGCACCCCGGAAAGCCCGAAATGCTCCGCAGGGAGGTAGGCGAGGAACGGCGTGATCAGGGAGACCACGATCTGCGCGCCGCCATCCTTGATCCAGAGGCGGAGCCGGGCCACGAGCCATCCGACGATCAGGCCGTACAGCACCGCGCCCACGACGACGCGGACCATCAGCCAGGCACCGCCGGCCAGCGTGACCGGCTCGGAGATCGCGGTGAGCGCCAGGCCGAACAGGGTGAGGGCCACGGCGTCGTTGACGAGGCTCTCACCCTCCAGGATCGTCACCAGGCGGCGCGGGGCGCCGAGGCGCTGCATGATCGAGGTCGCCGACACCGGGTCGGTCGGCGAGACCGCCGCGCCGAGCGCGAGGGCGACCGGCCAGCCCACCTGGGGCACGGCCAGGTGCACCGCCACCATGACGGCGAAGGCGGTCACGCACGTGAGGCCGAAGGCCATCACCGAGATGGGGACCGCGTCCTCCTTGGTCTCGCGAGGCGCGGTCAGGAACGCGGCGCGGTAGACCAGCAGCGGCAGGTAGATGTTGAGGATGACCTCGGGCGCCACCGCGGCCTTGGACATGCCGGGCAGCAGGCTCGCGGCCACTCCCAGCAGGACCAGCGGTATCGCCTGCGGTATGCCGAAATGCCGCGCCAACCCCCGCCCGACCAGCATGATCACGGCGATGGCCACGGCGACGATGAGGTAACCCTCGATCATCGGCTCCCCCGATTGCCTGCGCACACAGTCGGGAGCTGCCCCGCAATCGGCAAGAATCACCCCAAACTTCGCCTAAGCGTGCATGCCTCTAGAGGTGAGACGACGACGCCCCCGCCGCGAGATCGCGGCGGGGGCGTCGTACAGAGAATGCATCGCCTTCCAGCACGGCTCGATGTGAACCGGGCAACCGGAAGGCCCCGTCAACGCCTGAACGGTGATTCGGGCGCTGATGTCAGGCGAACCGGAGCGTCACTCGGCCGGCTGGGCGGCGCTCTCGGCGGCGGCGGCCTCGTCGGCCTCGTTGAGCTCGGTGTAGATGGCCTTGAGGTCGATCTCGTTGCCCGCATCGTCGGTCACCTTGGCCGCGTCGCCGATGACGGTCTTGGCCTTGTCACGGACGATCTCGACCATCGCCAGCGTGAGCTGGTCGTTGTCGGCGAGGTGCTGGGCGAGGGTGTTCGGGGCGACGCCCATCTGCATGGCGCGGCGCACCACGAAGTTGGTGAGCTCCTGCTCGTTGACGCCGAGGTCCTCCTGCTTGACGATCTTGTCGAGCAGGAAGCCGGTCTTGATCGCCTTGCGGGAGTTCTCGTCGAACTCGGCGAACCGCTCTTCCTCGGTGGTCTGGTAGAGCCGGAAGTACGCCTCGCGGCTGAGGCCGCTCTCGCCGATCTGGTGCTCGAGATTGTGCTTGCGGGCGTCGAGCTCGGCCTTCAGCGCGCTGTCGGGGAGCGGGATGTCGAGCTGGTCGAGCAGGGTGGCCAGGGCGTTCTCGCGGGCCTGCACGACCTGGTCGACGAGCTTGTTGCGGCGGGCCTGCTCGCGGATGCTGTCGCGCAGCTCCTCGAGGGTGTCGAACTCGCTGGCGAGGCCGGCGAACTCGTCGTCGAGCTCGGGGAGGACCTTCTCCTTGACGCTCTTGACGTTGATGGTGACGTCGGCTTCCTCGCCGGCGTTCTCACCGCCCACGAGCGTCGTAGTGAAGGTCTTCTCGTCGCCGGCGCCCATGCCGACCAGAGCGTCGTCGAGGCCTTCCAGCACCGAGCCGGCGCCGACCTCGTAGGAGACGTCCGAGGCCTGCTGCTCCTCGATGTTCTTTCCGTCGATCGTGGCGGAGAGGTCCATCACGACGTAGTCGCCGTTGCCGGCGGGGCGCTCGACCCCGGTCAGCGTCGCGAACCGCTGACGCAGCGCGTCGATCTGGGTGTCGATGTCCTCATCGGAGACCTCCGCCGAGGGAACGGTCACCTCAAGGCCTTCGTAGGCCGGGATGTCGAAGGCCGGGCGGACGTCCACCTCCGCGGTGAACTCCACCTCCTTGCCATCGTCGATCTTGGTGACCTCGATCTCGGGCTGGCTCACGGGGAAGACGTCGCTCTCGTCGACGGCCTGGCCGTACAGCTTCGGCAGGGCGTCGTTGAGGGTCTCTTCCAGAACCACCGCGCGGCCGAAGCGCTGCTCGATGATGCGGGCGGGAACTTTGCCGGGGCGGAAGCCGGGCACGCGCACCTGCTGCGCGACCTTCTTGTACGCCGCCTGCATGCTCGTCTCGAGCTCCTCGAACGGCACCTCGACGGTGAGCTTCACCCGGGTCGGGCTGAGCTCCTCGACAGCGGTCTTCACGGGGTGGTCTCCTTGATCAAGCTTCTGGTGATCGCGGGCGCGTCATGCCGTACGGCTACCGCGACATGCTCGCGCGCCGCGCCCACATGGGCGGCTCAGTGCACAGGCCAACGGGCACGAACTATCTGGGCGTGCTCAACTGTGGCGGGTGTCCAGCGCCGCATGCCAGTCTAGGGCAGGCGGGCACCTTCGGCGTCATCGACAGGCGTCAGAATCTATCAGAGATGATCTTCTGAAGAATGTCGACCGTCGCGTCCGGCGTGGTGCTCACGGCACACAGCCGCTCCATCACCTCGCTGTAACGGTCCACTTCCTCGCGTTTGTCCAGGTAGAGCGCGCTAGCAAGCTGCTCGACGTATACCACGTCGGGAAGCTCGCTGTCCTCGAAACGTAGGATGCTGAAAGCGCCGCCCTCGGCGCTGTGCCCGCCGAAACTGAACGGCATGACCTGAATCGTGATGTTCGGCTGGCGCATGAGCTCAAGCAGGTGCTCCAGCTGTCCGCGCATCACGTCGGCGCCGCCGATCGGCCTCCGCAGCGCGGCCTCGTCGATCACCGCCCAGAAGACCGGCCCGTCGGCGCGGTCGAGGACGCGCTGCCGCTCCACCCGCAGGTCGACGCGGCGCGCGATCTCCGCGGGGCCGACACCGGCCGCGCCCGCGGTGATGACGGCGCGGGCGTACTCCTTGGTCTGCAGCAGGCCGGGGATGAACTGCACCTCGTAGGTGCGAATGCGCGATGTGGCCTCTTCCAGGCCGACGTACGCCTGGAACCAGGAGGGCAGGAGATCGTTGAAACGGTGCCACCAGCCTGGTTCGTTCGCTCTGTCCAGGAGGTCCATGACGGCCGACCTGGCCTCTCCGTCCGCGACTCCGTAAAAGGTGAGCAGGTCCGCCACATCGCGTTCCTTGAATCCGACCCGGCCCAGCTCCATCCTGCTGATCTTGGACTCGGAACCTCGGATCAGATGACCTGCCTCCTCGCGCGAAATGCCCTTTTGCTCGCGGAGGCGACGCAGCTGGGAGCCCAGGAGGATGCGGAGGGCCGTGGGACCGGATCCAGGCTGGAACAGCGTCATTCGGCCTCCTTCTCTACTCAGGCCAGCCAACACAGTGTCACCACTTCCGGCCCCCGTGACAAGGTCTGGTCCGCGCGTCCCTATCACCTGTCGCGTCGTCACGACTCAGACGTCCCATCCGTACGAGTTCATGCGTCTGCACGGCGCAACTGCACGTGCATTTGGGTCTTGCACCGAGCCGCAATACTGACCCATGATGGTCTAGTGCATATTGGGTTAAAGGTGCACTAACTCGTAAAAGAGACGACAGGCTGCGGAGACTGACAATGACAGCGGGAGGTATCAGCAGGATGCTGGAGCCCGTATCCGCGGCCCGCTGCCTCGAAGCAACCCGTGAAGTGGGATTCCAAAGGCTGTTGCGGTCGAGCGGTCGCGAGGACGCCACCACCTGCCCGTTGCGTCCCCAGGCCGATTCGGTGAAAACGGCCCGCGACGTGACCCGGACCACCCTCAAGGGATGGGGACTTCCGGAACTCGGCGACGACGCGGCGCTCGTGGTGTCCGAACTGGTCACCAACGCCGTCCGCTACGCGAGCTACTCCACGCGGCGCTACGTCGAGCACCCGATCACGCTGATGCTCCTGCGCCTTTCGCCGCATGTGCTGCTCGCGGTGTCGGACCCCAGCGACGAGGTGCCCACGCCCAAGGAGCCGGACTTCATCTCGGAGCACGGGCGCGGCCTGTACATCGTCGAGACCTACAGCAATTGCTGGGGCTGGGACGCGTTGGACGATGGCGGCAAGGCCGTCTGGGCCCTCTTCCGCGCCGACCGCTGATTTCCGCGCCGACCGCTGAGCGTGCTCGCCCCGGCCCTGGCGGCCCGCGACCATTGCCCCTCGGTGCCGTGCTCTGAGCGCCGACGAACGGGCGCGATCGCCCGCTGAATCGATGGAACTCCGCCACCGGCTCCCCGCGTAGGCGGAGCCGGATAACCGGCGTGTCGGGGTGACCGGATTTGAACCGATGATCTCCTGCACCCAAAGCAGGCGCGCTACCAAGCTGCGCTACACCCCGGAACGTCGGGTCGCTCGCGCACTCGCAATCTCCGGTACGCTTACGTCCTGACGACCGGATGAAGTCTAGACCAGACGGCGACCGGCTCGCGCGGACGTAGCTCAATGGTAGAGCCCCAGTCTTCCAAACTGGCTACGCGGGTTCGATTCCCGTCGTCCGCTCTCACGACAAAGGCCCAGGTAGAGGACATGTTCCTCGACCCGGGCCTTAACTCTTTCACGGCTTACTTTTGGTGTCGTGCCCGTTGCGTGCCCGTCCCCTTTTCGGGCCTACGAGCGTGCCCGTTCCCCCGTCGCCGGCTTCCGCCGCTTCTCTGGCGTGCCCTCACGAGCGACCTTGAGCGCCTGGCCGAGTGCCTCCGCGATGACCTTGCCCCGGTCCTGCGTCGCGTGCTGGTAGATCAGCGCCGCTCGGGGGCTCGCGTGGCCCATCCTCACCATCAGCTCCTTGAGGCTTGCACCCGATGCCGCCCCGAGCGTGTTACCCACGTGACGAAGATCACGGAAGTGAGCTGATCTTCCAAAGCCCCGAGTTGCCTGCTGCGCTGACCACGGTGGCCTGGCTCCAACAGCGGGAAGCGGAAACCGGCGGCGTCCGTGTTGACGCGGCATCCCGAGGGCAGGGGGAGGCCATGGCTGCGGAAGTGGAAGAGTTCGACGTCATCGTCGTGGGTCTCGGGCCGGGCGGCGAGGACGTCGCCGGGCGCCTGGCGGAGGCGGGCCTGGCGGTCGCCGGGGTGGAGGCCAACCTGGTGGGTGGCGAGTGTCCCTACTGGGGATGCGTCCCGTCCAAAATGATGATCCGGGCGGCCGGCCTGCTCGCCGAGGGCAGGCGGATTCCCGGGATGGCGGGCGGGGCCGCCATCACACCCAACTGGGCTCCTGTGGCCCGTCGCATCCGTGAGGAGGCGACGGACAACTGGAACGACAAGGTCGCCGCCGCCAGGTTCACCGACAAGGGCGGCACACTGGTACGAGGCCGTGGCAGGATCACCGGGCCGAAAGAGGTCACGGTCGACCGCGCGCGCACGCTGCGCGCCCGCCGCGGCGTGGTCATCTCCATCGGCTCCCAGGCCGCCGTCCCGCCCATCGCGGGGCTCGCGGGCACGCCCTACTGGACCAACCACGACGCGATCGAGACCGAGCAGGTGCCGGAGTCGCTCGTCGTGCTCGGCGGGGGCGCCATCGGGGCCGAACTGGCCCAGGTGTTCGCCCGTTTCGGCGCCGAGGTCACCGTGATCGAGGCCGCCGAGCGGCTCCTCGGTCCCGAGGAACCGGAGGCGTGCGAGCTGGTCGCGAAGGTCTTCGCCGACGAGGGGATGACGGTCCGCGCCGGCACCGAGGTCACGCGGGTGGACCACCACGGGGCCGCCTTCACCGTGATGACCGAGGACGGCAGCCACCGTGCCGAGAGGCTGCTGATCGCCACCGGGCGCAGGTCCGACCTCGCCGCGCTCGGCGTCGGCGCGATCGGGCTCGACGAGTCCGCGCACGCGATCAAGGTCGACGAGCACATGCGCGCCGGGGAGGGAGTCTGGGCGGTCGGCGACGTGACGGGCAAGGGCGCGTTCACCCACATGTCGATGTACCAGGCGGAGATCGCGCTGGCCGACATCCTGGGCGAGCGCGGGCCGGCCGCGTCCTATCACGCCGTCCCGAGGGTGACCTTCACCGATCCGGAGGTGGCGGCGGTGGGGATGACCGAGCGCGAGGCGCGCGAGAAGGGCCTCGCCGCGCGGACCGCGTTCACCCGGCTCTCCTCGTCCGCCCGTGGCTGGATCCACCGGGCCGAGGGCTTCGTCAAACTGGTGGCGGACGGGCGCGTACTGGTCGGCGCGACGACCGCCGGGCCGTACGCGGGCGAGATGCTGAGCATGCTGACCCTGGCCGTCCACTCGCGGGTGCCGATCGAGCAGCTTAAGACCATGATCTATGCATATCCGACATTTCACCGGGCGATCGAGGACACCCTCCGGCAGCTCGACTGACCCTTCGTGTCCTCACCGGCGCGGTGACGTGGACCGCCCGTCGCTCCCCCTGACGGGATCTTTCGGGCGGGTTACCGTCGGTTGGACGACGCGGGAGGGGCATGATGACGATGGACATCCGGGAGGCCTACCGGAGGGCTCTCGACTGTTTCGGCGCGCAGGTGCACCGGGTTAGGGCACACCAGTGGCGGCTTCCCACCGCGTGCGGCGGCTGGGACGTGCGCACCCTGGTCGACCACCTCGTGGGCGAGACCCTGTGGGCGCCGGAGCTGCTGGCGGGCAGGACGGTCGCGGAGGTGGGCGACCTCTTCGAGGGCGACCTGCTCGGCGACGATCCGGTGAAGGCGTTCGACGTCGCGGCCACCGCCGTGGTGCGGGCCATGGAGCCGGAGGACGTGCCGGCGCGCACGGTCCACCTGTCGTTCGGCGACGTGCCCGCCGGGGAGTACATCACCGAGCTGTTCGCGGACACGCTGATCCACACCTGGGACATGGCCACGGCGATCGGCGGCGACCACCGCCTCGATCCCGAGCTGGTCGAGGTGTGCGCGCAGTGGTTCGCCGGCACCGAGGACGCCTATCGGCAGGCCGGGGTGATAGGAGAACGCCCGCCCTTACCCGAGGACGCCGACCCGCAGACACGCCTGCTCGCCGCGTGGGGACGCGGCGGCTGATACCGCGGGTGCTCCGGCGGTCAGCGGGACACCGGCCGCTTGCCGTGGTTGGCCTTCTTCTTCCTGCGGGCCTTGCCCTTGCGCGCGCGTCTGCCCATCTCGCGGTCCCCTTCCCGTGCGGCTCGTCCAACCACACTGCTCCTGGGGCCGGAGCCGTACAAGGCCCAAAGGTCAAAGATCGCGTCATACGCGCGTGGTTCCCGTTGCGAGCTCTCCGCCATCAAGTTTCAACATTGGATCGTTAGCA
This sequence comes from Sphaerisporangium viridialbum, assembly GCF_049674955.1. Lineage (GTDB taxonomy): Bacteria > Actinomycetota > Actinomycetes > Streptosporangiales > Streptosporangiaceae > Sphaerisporangium > Sphaerisporangium viridialbum. Next base: position 7,956,348 of record NZ_CP187232.1, read on the forward strand.
ACGTGCGATAATTTGTTGGAATCTGTTGAAGAGGAGAGACGATGCTGGCCCAGCAACGGCAGCAGGCGATCCTCGAGCGCGTTCGCAGGAACGGCGCGGCACGGGTCGCCGACCTGGTCCGCGAGCTCGGGGTATCCGATATGACCATCCGCCGCGACCTGGAGGTCCTGGCCGAGCGCGGGCTGATCGAGAAGGTGCACGGCGGCGCCACCGCCACGGGCGCCGGGTCGACAGAGGAGCCGGGGTTCGCGGCCAAGTCCGTGCGCCAGCAGGCCGAGAAGGAGGCCATCGCGCGCCAGGCCGCCGAGCTCGTACGCCCGGGCACCGCCGTGGCGCTGTCGGCCGGCACGACCACCTGGACGCTCGCCCACCACCTGGCCGACATCCCCGAGCTGACCGTCATCACCAACTCGGTACAGGTCGCCGACGTCTTCCACCGGTCCGGGCGCGCCGACCAGACCGTGGTGCTCACCGGAGGAGTGCGCACTCCGTCGGACGCGCTGGTGGGCCCGGTCGCCGTGGCTGCCATCCGCCAGCTGAACGTCGACACGCTGATGCTGGGCGTGCACGGCATGAACCCCAGGGCGGGGTTCACGACTCCCAACCTGCTGGAGGCCGAGACCAACCGCGAGCTGGTCGCCGCCGCGCAGCAGCTGGTCGTGCTCGCCGACCACACCAAGTGGGGCACGGTGGGCATCAGCACGATCGCCAAGCTGGAGGAGGCCCACGTCGTGATCAGCGACACTGGCCTGCCCGAGGAGGCCAGGTCGGCGCTGTCCGACCAGGTCGGCACGCTGATCATCACCGATCCCGCCGGGGCCCCGCAGGTGGTGGCCCAGTGAAGCGCACGGCCACCCGTCTCGCCGACGGCCGCGAGCTGATCTACTTCGACCGCCGCGACGACGCCGACCGTGGCGCGCCCGACACCCGCGAGCTGCCCCCGCGCCCTCCGGCCTCCGAGCTGCGCCACGACCCGGTCATGGACGAGTGGGTCGCGGTCGCCGGTCACCGGCAGAGCCGTACGTTCCTGCCGCCCGCCGACGAGTGCCCCCTGTGTCCCTCGGCGCCGGGCCGGGCGACCGAGATCCCGGCCGCGGAGTACGACGTCGCCGTCTTCGAGAACCGGTTCCCGTCCTTCAGCTTCCACGAGGGCGACTACGAGCAGGTCGGCGGCCTGAGCGAGGTACGGCCCGGCCTCGGCCGCTGTGAGGTGGTGTGCTTCACCTCCGAGCACGGGTCGTCGTTCGCCGCGCTCTCCCCCGGCCAGGTCGACCTGGTCCTCACGGCCTGGGCCGACCGCACCGCGGAGCTCGCGGCGCTGCCCGGCGTGGAGCAGGTGTTCTGCTTCGAGAACCGCGGCGCCGAGATCGGCATCACGCTGGCGCACCCGCACGGCCAGATCTACGCCTATCCCTACGTGACGCCGCGGACCCGGCAGATGCTGGCCTCCGCCGGGCGATACCGGGAGCGGACGGGCGCCAACCTGTTCGCCGACGTGCTGGCGGCCGAGAGGAAGGCCGAGACGCGCCTGGTGGCGTCGAACGACCACTGGACGGCGTTCGTCCCCGCCGCGGCCCGGTGGCCGTTCGAGGTGCACGTCTACCTGAACCGCCAGGTGCCCGACCTGTGCTCGCTGGACGCCGAGGAGCGTGCCGCCTTCGGCCCCCTCTACACCGATGTGCTCCGGCGGCTGGACGGGCTGTTCGGCGTGCCGATGCCCTATGTCGCGGCCTGGCACCAGGCCCCGGTGCGCACCGGGCGCGACCTGGCCTACCTGCACCTCCAGCTGTTCAGCATCCGGCGGGCCGAGCGGAAGCTCAAGTATCTGGCCGGTTCGGAGTCCGCGATGGGCGCCTTCGTGAACGACGTCCTCCCCGAGGAGGCGGCCAGGCTGCTCCGGTCACAGGATGACCTGGGGTGATTTAGGCCCAAGAGTCGCCATAACCAGGCCTTTACCACTACCATCCATCGCACACCGGCCGTATCGGCCGGTGCGCCTAATCCCAGGTGCCCCGCCTGGGAACCGGGGACCCATTGGTTCTTGGGGTGAATCCACTTCGTGGTAGGGCGTCTCCGGCCCGAACCCGTCAGCTAACCCGGTCGGCAGATGGAGAGGAGTGGGCTCTGCCCCCGACTTCGGGCCGCTACGCCTATGCGGCCGCCAGCTTCCTTACCGTGGCCGGGCTCATGCTCGGCCAGGCGACGGCGGGAAACGCCGCCCCCAAACCCACAGAGAAACAGCTCAAGTCGCAGCTCGCCTCCCTCGGCAAGAAGGTCGACAAGCTGATCGGCGAGTACAACGCCAAGCGCGTCGCCGTCGCCAAGGCCAAGGCCGCCGAGAAGTCCGCCCGTGAGCGGCTGGCGAGCGCCGAGACCGACCTCAAGGCGGCGGAGAACCAGGTCGGCGACATCGCCCAGCTCCGCTACCAGGCCGGCGGCCTCGGCATGGTGGGCGAGCTCATGGCCCCCGGATACGGTGACGCCGCCATGCTCCAGCAGCTCCAGGCCGAGCAGTCGGCCAAGCTGTCGGGGTTCACCTCCGCCAGGAACGCCCGCAAGAAGGCCGCCGACGACGCCACCAAGCTGACCGCGCAGCTCCGCGACGACGTCGTCCAGGTGACGGCCCAGCGCAAGGACGCCGAGAAGCTGATCGGGCAGATCAAGGACAAGCTCGACCAGCTCATCCCGACCGCGCCGGGCAAGAAGGCGAACGGGTCATGGGCGCCGGAGCTTCCCACCGGCAGCGACAACATCACTCCGAGGACGCGGCTGATGCGGGCCGAGGTGAAGAGCCACTTCTCCCTGAGCTTCCCGGTCGGCTGCTACCGCGCCGAGAACGACGGCGGCGAACACCCGCTGGGCCGGGCATGCGACTTCATGCTCAGCTCCGGCGGCGCGATGCCCTCGGCCGCGCAGGCCGCGCTGGGAGACCAGGTCGCCGCGTGGGCCATCAAGAACGGCCGCAAGCTGGGCGTGAAGTACATCATCTACAAGCAGCGGATCTACAACCTGGGCTTCCCCGGGTGGCGGGCCATGTCCAACCGCGGCGGCGTCACCGCGAACCACTTCGACCACGTGCACGTCTCGATGTACTAGCCACCGACCGGCCGCCGGCCGAGCCGGGCGGCGGCCGCACCGGAGGCGCCGGTCAGCCTGACAGGCGGATCGGGTTGACGATGTCGGCGTAGATGAGCAGGGTGCCCATCACCAGGAGCACGGCCGCCATCGCGTACGTCAGGGGCAGGGCCTTGGCGATGTCCACATGGCCGGGGGCGGGACGCCGGCGCACCCGGGCGTACCCCCGCTTGAGCCCCTCCCAGAGCCCTCCGGCGATCTGGCCGCCGTCGAGGGGCAGCAGCGGGATCAGGTTGAACAGGCCCACCGCGAGGTTCACCCCGGCGAGGAGCTGGAGCAGCCCGACGATCTTGTTCTCCACCGGGACGGGGGCCGCCGCGATCTCGCCGCCGATGCGGCCCGCGCCGACGACGCTCATCGGGCTGGTGACATCACGCTCGCCGCCGCCGAAGGCCGCCTGCCACACCCCGACGATCTTCTGGGGGAACCTCGTGATGGCCTCGGCGCTGCGCTTGGTCAGGTCCCACATGACACCGGCGGCATAGCCGAAGCCCTGCTTCTCCATGACGACGGTGGCGCTCACGCCCAGGAAGCCCGCGCCCTTGTCGATCTTGGTCGGGTCGTCGATCGACGGGCGGTCCTGTGCGACGAGGTTCGCGTTGAGCGTCATGGGCTTGCCGCCACGCTCGATGCCGATGGCGATGGGCCCTGCACCGTGCACCCGGATGACCCTCGTCGCCTCCTCCCAGGTGGTCACCGGCTTGCCGGCGAGGGAGACGATCTTGTCGTCCGTCTTCAGGCCCGCGAGTGCCGCGGGGGTCGGCGGGTGGGCGGGAGTGCACTTCTGGCCCTTCGCCTGCTCGGCCTGGGGCATGACGCACTCGGAGACCACGGACACGATCGGCTTGCTGACCGGGACGCCGAAGCCCATGATCACGACGGCGAACAGACCGAAGGCCAGCAGGAAGTTCATGGCGGGGCCGCCGGCCATGATGATGACCTTCTGCCACCACAGCTTGCGATAGAAGACCCGGTCGCCGTCACCCGGCTTGATCTCCTCCAGCGACGCCTGGCGGGCCGTCTCGATGAGCCCCTGCCACGGCCCGGTGGACATGGTGCGCAGCTTGGTCGGGTCGGCGTTGGGCTTCGGAGGAAGCATGCCGACCATGCGGATGTAGCCGCCCAGCGGAATCCACTTCATGCCGTATTCGGTTTCACCGCGGCGCCGCGACCACATGGTGGGCCCGAAACCCACCATGTACTGCGTGACCTTGACCCCGAAGATCTTGGCGGGGATGAGGTGCCCCAGCTCGTGCAGGCCAATGGACAAGGCCATCCCGAGGAAGAAGATGAGAAACCCGGCCACGATGAGCCAGCTCATAGGTACTACCCCCACCTGCGGAGAAGATGCCTTCTGTTTACATTGCCCCGTCTGAGAGTAACCGAACTCGGCGGCGACTCCTGCCGCGCCGCGAAATCACCTATCAACGACCAACCGTAGGAGTGACTTGCGCGAGGTGGACCGAATCGGGAGACTGCATTGACGGTACGCAATCATGTAGACACCGTGGGATATGAATCGGCTAAGCGTTATTTGCCGGATCTGTTCCAAGGCCACCCAAGGGAGCACCTTGATACGCATCCTGGTCGCCGAACATCTGCCGCTCGTTCGCCGAGGGCTGGTGGCATCGCTGAACGGGGAGAAGGACCTCAGGGTGATCGCCGACGTCGCCTCCGGCGAGTACATCCTACCGGCAGCCCTGGAGCTCAATCCGGACGCGGCCGTGATCGACGTGGACCTTCCCGACGTCGACGGCCTCACCGCCGCCGCACGTCTGCACGAGAAGGCTCCGCGATGCAAGGTGCTCCTGCTGTCCGCGCAGCCCAGCCCCGGGCAGGTGCGAAAGGCGTTCGCCGCGCACGCCCTCGGCTTCCTCAGCATCGACGTGGCGCCTGAGCACCTCGCGGACGGCATCCGGCGGGTCGCCGCCGGGCGCAAGGCCGTGGACTCCGATCTCGCCATCGCGGCGCTGACCTCGGCGGACAACCCGCTGACCCCCCGCGAGCTGGACGTGCTCCGCATCGCGGCGCAGGGTGCCGCCTCCAAGGAGATCGCCGCGAAGCTCTATCTGTCCGTAGGAACGGTCCGAAACCACCTGTCGCGCATCATCTGCAAGACGGGAGCGCGCAACCGGGCCGACGCGGTGCGCATCGCGGCCGAGGCGGGCTGGCTGTAGCGGCGCGGAACGCTATGGGCGCCAGATGAGGATCAGCGCGCAGTCGTCGTTGTGCCCGGCCGACATGGAGTTGACCAGCGGCCGCGCGCCGTCGTAGAAGCCGGAGGGCACGAGGCGCTCGGCCTCGCCGAGGAGCCGGTCGAGCCCTGAGTCGATGTCGCGGCCGGGCTGCTCGATCAGGCCGTCGGTGTACAGCATGAGCGCGTCGCCCTTGTGGAGCACGCCGCTGTCGGGCTCGCAGTGCAGGTCGGGGACGACGCCCAGCACCACGCCCTTGGCGGCGGAGACCTGCCACGTGCCGGTGCCCGCGTCGAACTTGACCACGGGCGGGTGACCGGCCGAGGTGATGTCGTACGCCCCGGTGGACAGGTCGAGCCTCAGGTGGACGGCCGTGACGAAGCCCTCCCCCTCGGGCTGGCGGTGGAGATAGGCGTTGCAGGCGGGCAGGAAGGAGTCGACCGACCCGAGCAGCCCCCCGAAGGTGCCCGAGAGCATGAGCGCGCGGGTGCCGGCGTCCACTCCCTTGCCGGACACGTCGACCAGCGCGATCTCCAGGATGTCGCCGTGGCGCATGGAGACCAGGAAGTCGCCGCCGAACGACGAGCCGCCCGCCTGCTTGAGCACGACGCGCGAGCCCCAGTCTTTGGCGGGGAGCTGCGGCAGCTCTCCCTGCCTCTTGAGCCGGTCTCTGAGCTCCAGGAGCATGACGTCGCCGCGCAGGCCCTGCACGCCGAGCTTCCCGCGGGTGCGGGCCATCAGGAACGCGAGGACCGTGGTGAACCCGACCGTCACGAGCAGCCCCGCGCCCACGGACCTGACGCCGAGGACGGCGGCGATGTAGCCGAGGGCGACGCCCACGGCCCCGACCAGGACGACCAGGCTGCGCAGCCGGAGCTGCAGGCCGCCCACCAGGGTGACCAGGATGAACAGGCTCGGGGAGAACCACTCGGTCGACACCCTCGTGGCGAGGCCGCCGAGCACCAGGGTGAGCACACTGAGAGTGATGAGGAGATTCCGGTCACGCGCCAGCGGTCCCCTGCGGAGGAATCGCACGATCCGCACCAGGAACGGGATGCGTACCAGGATCGCGCGGAGCCGTGGGGGGATCAGCGGCGCCGGACGGGAAGTCATGATGCACCCGACTCTATCTGCCCGTCTGCACTTTAGGCAGCCGACTTGACCAAGACCTTGATCATTAAACGGGGATATTAGGTGGCCGATCCGGTTTGCCCGGCCATAACGTTAATCGGATGAACACGGAACCAAGCCCGGCCATCCGCCCGATCAAGGACTCAGAGTGGGGCGAGTGGCTTGAGCTCGACGAAGAGGCGTTCGCGGAGGACACCGCGGGGCCACGGGCCGAGCGATTCAGGGCCCTGATCGAGTGGGACAGATCCCTCGGCGCCTTCGACGGCGACCGGCTGGTCGGCAGCACCCTTGGGCTGACCTTCACCATGACCGTCCCGGGCGGCCCGAGGCCGGTGTGCGGCGTGACGGGCGTCGCGGTGCTGCCCTCCCATCGGCGCATGGGCGTCCTGTCCGCGCTGATGCGACGCCAGCTGGCCGATCTCCACGAGAACGGCGAGGCGGTCGCGGCGCTGTACGCCTCCGAGGCCGCGATCTACGGCCGGTTCGGCTACGGCAGGGCCGCCGACAACCTGTTCCTCAACATCCCCAAGCGTGGCTCCCAGTTCGTGCGGAACGCGCCGTCCGACCCCTCGCTGAGGCTGCGGACCGTACGGCCCGCGGCGGCCCGGGCCGACATCGAGAAGGTGTTCGCCGCCGTCCTCGCGACCCGCCCGGGCCTGTACGCCCGGACTCCGGCGCGGTGGAACGCGATGCTGGCCGACGACGAGAGCGCCCGCCGCGGGGCCAGCACGCTGCGCTGCCTGATCGTGGAGGACGACGCGGGCCCGAGGGGATACGCGCTCTTCCGGCTCAAGGCGGACTACACCGACCACGACGTGCCCGACGGCGAGGTCCAGCTGAAAGACCTGTTCGGCCTCGACCCGGCCGCCTACGCCCTGCTGTGGAGGCAGGTGCTCGACCGCGACCTGTGCTCCCACGTGTACGCGTCGAGCCGCCCCGCCGACGACCCGATCATGCACCTGCTCGCCGAGCCCCGCATGCTGAACGCGGGCTGGCTCGACGAGTTGTGGGTGCGGGTGGTGGACGCCGGCAGGGCCCTGCCCGACCGGGCCTACTCGGCGCCAGTGGACGTGGTCATCGACGTCGCGGACGCCGTATGCCCCTGGAACGCGGGACGCTGGCGGCTGTCCGCCGACGCGACCGGGGCGACCTGCGCCCGTACGAACGACCCCGCCGACATCGAGCTTCCCGTCAACGTGCTCGGCGCGGCCTACCTCGGCGGGCGGACGCTCGGAGCGTACGAGGGGGCCGGCGTCATCCGCGAGACCCGGGCGGGCGCGATACGGGCGCTGTCGGCCGCGATGTCGTGGGAGACCAAGCCCTGGGGCGGGCTCGTCTTCTGAGCGTCCTCAGCGGAACCGCGGCCCGCGTTCTAGGATCCGGGCATGGCACTGCAGAGCTTGCAGATCACCGCGATCACGGCGATGAGGGCGCGAGACGTCTCGCGCCCGACTCCCGACCATCAGGACACCGCCGACAGACGACCCCTGCGTGACGAGGCGCCCCGCAAGCCCGAGCCCCAGCGCAAGCCCGAGCCCCAGCGCAAGGCGGACCCCCGCCGCCGCAGAGACGGGTAGCGGGGACGGCCAGGAGCCCCGCCGGTCAGACCGGCAGGGGCGGGATCTCGCCGGTGGTCTCGTAGGCGAAGATCTGGGCGATGCGGCGCCTGTGCCGCTCGTCGCCCGAGAAGGGCGTGCCCAGGAAGACCTCGACGAAGCGCGTGGCCTCCTCCACCGAGTGCATGCGCGCGCCGAGGCTGATGACGTTGGCGTCGTTGTGCATGCGCGCGAGCGAGGCGGTCTCCTCGCTCCAGGCCAGGGCGGCCCGGATGCCGCGCACCTTGTTGGCCGCGATCTGCTCGCCGTTGCCGGAACCGCCGATCACCACGCCGAAGCTGCCCGGGTCGTGGGAGACGGCCTCGGCGGCGCGGAGGACGAAGGTGGGGTAGTCGTCCTCGGCGTCGTAAACGAAGGCACCGTCGTCGACGACCTCGTGGCCGTGATCCTTCAGCCAGGAGACCAGGTGGTTCTTGAGTTCGTAGCCGGCGTGGTCGGCGGCGATGTAGACGCGCACGGGGCCATTGTCGCAGCCGCGCGCACCGCCGGTCCAACGGGCCGCGCCGCATGTGCGCACTCGCCGGGGTCAGGGGCGCGGATTCCGTTACAGTAAGAGGCGGCTAGCCAGATGACCCCTTACAGGAGAGCTTCATGCGTGAGATCCGCGTGATCGGTGACCCGGTCCTGCGCACCCCCACCGAGCCGGTCACGGACTTCGACAGGGAGCTGCGCCGCCTGATCGACGAGATGATGGACGCGATGTACGCCGCCGACGGCGTCGGCCTCGCGGCTCCCCAGATCGGGGTGTCGAAGAAGCTGTTCGTGTACGACGCGAGCGGTCGCAAGGGCCACGTCGTCAATCCCCGGCTCGTCGTGGACGACGCCGAGGAGGTCCTGGACGAGGAAGGGTGCCTGTCGGTGCCCGGCCGCGACACCGGCAAGCCGCTGTACGCCAGGACGCCCAGGGCGGCGGGCGTGACCATCAGCGGGTTCGACCGGCTCGGGCGCCCGGTGAAGGTCAAGGCACGGGGGCTGCTGGCCCGTTGCTTCCAGCACGAGAACGACCATCTCGACGGCATCCTCTACGTCGACCGCCTGGCGAAGGACGCGGCGCGGAAGATCCTGCTGCAGGCCCCCTGAGACCGCGTCACAGCCGGAATGCGGCCGTCACCCGTAAATCTCCCTCGCCAACCCGCTTCAGGGCGTCCGGCGGCCGTTTCAGCGGCTTACAGGTCTATACCGATCCCTCGGCGGCCTGCTCCAGGCCGCCGGGAGGCCGCACCGGGGCCTCGGGACGGGGCGGGCGCCGGCGCAACCGCAGCAGGGGCCGCAACGCCAGCCCGAGACCCACGAGCAGCAGGGCGGCGACGACGACCCACTCGTTGGACCCGCCCGGGCCGTACACGTGGCCGAGCCTGCCGGTGTCGAAGGCGGGGGACGTCGCCCCCGGCGTGAAGGTGCTCCGCTCGCTTCCGTAGAACGCGATGCCCTCCCGCACGACCTTGCCGTCGCCGGACCGGAACACGCCGACCCAGTTGCACTGCTCGTGGCCGGGATGCTCGATGCAGTCGAGCCGCTGCGCGGTGAAGGTGCCCTGTACTCCGTCGGCGCGAAGGGCCGCGAGGGCGGGGCGGGCGTTCTGGACTGCCAGCAGGATGAGTAGCAGCCCGCCGAGCGCCAGTGCGATGTCGAACGCGCTGACCCGGCGAGCCGGTGTACCGGACGGCTTCATGGGGGGCACCCGCCCTTCTGATCACATCTGCAGGGACTTGACCTCGAGGAACTCCTCCAGCCCGAACTCTCCGAGCTCGCGCCCGTTGCCCGACTGCTTGTAGCCGCCGAACGGAGCCGAGGGGTTGAACCGGCCGCCGTTGATCGCCACCTGGCCGGTGCGCAGCCTGCGCGCCACCGCCACCGCGCTCTCCTCGCTCGCCGCCCACACCGCGCCCGCCAGGCCGTACGGGGTGCCGTTGGCGATCTCCACCGCCTCGTCGACCGAGGTGTAGGGGATGATCGACAGGACGGGGCCGAAGATCTCCTCCTGCTCGATCGCCATGCCGGGCGCGACCCCGGCGAAGACGGTGGGCTCGACGTAGTAGCCGCGTTCGAGCGGCCGGTCGGAGCCGCCGGCCACCAGGCGCGCGCCTTCCTCCTGGCCGGTGTTGATGTAGTGGACCACCCGGTCGCGCTGGGCGGCCGAGACCAGGGGGCCGAGGCGCGTGGCCTTGTCGAAGGGGTCGCCGACGGTGTACGAGGCGGCGGCGGCCACCGCCTGCCTGACGACGCCGTCGTACTGGTCGCGGTGCACGAGCATGCGGGTCCAGGCGGAGCACGTCTGCCCGGAGTTGACGAAGGCGTTCGCCACCCCGGCCTTCACGGCCGTGCCCAGGTCGGCGTCCGGGAGGATGATGTTGGCGGACTTGCCCCCGAGCTCCAGCGCGACGCGCTTCACCGTGCGGGCGGCGAGCTCCGACACCCGCCTGCCCGCCCGGGTCGACCCGGTGAAGGACACCATGTCGACGTCCGGATGGGCGGCGATCGCCTCCCCCACGACCGGCCCGTGGCCGCTCACCATGTTGAACACGCCGGCGGGCAGGCCCGCCTCGTGGAGGATCTCGGCCAGGGCGTAGGCGGCGAGCGGCGCGACCTCGCTCGGCTTGAGCACGACCGTGCAGCCGGCGGCGAGCGCGGGGGCGACCTTGCACACGACCTGGTGCAGCGGGTAGTTCCACGGGGTGATGGCGCCCACGACGCCGACCGGCTCCCGCAGGATCAGGGAGTTGCCCACGCGCCTCTCGGACTCGCCGCGCTCCTCGGCCAGCCGGGCGTACTCGGCGAGGACCCCGGCGGGCATCAGGGTCTGCACCTTCAGCGCCAGGGCGTACGGCGCGCCCATGTCGACGGCGATGATCCGCGCGATCTCCTCTGCGCGGGCCTTCAGCAGGTCGGCCGCCGCGCGGAGGATCTTGCCGCGCTCGGCGGGAGCCGTGACCGACCACTCGTGGAACGCGTCGCGAGCCGCGGAGACGGCCCTGCCGACGTCCTCCGCCGAGCCGGCGGGCACCCGGTCGACGACCTCTTCCGTCGCGGGATTGACCACGTCGATGCCCTCACCCGACGAGGACGGCACCCAGGCTCCTTGCACGTAAAGCTGGCGCATACCCCTCAATCCCTGCACGCGGAGTACCCGGCGGCGAGGAGTCACGCCGCCGGGCGGTGTCCGTCCACCGCCCGGCGGGTGCGCGTCCAGCGGATGTGGTCCCGCGCGGTCGCCAACACCCTTCGCCTTCCCCATTGACAGTACGGTCAAGCCAGGGGAACGGCTTGAGTTGACCATGGTTGTCCACAAGGTCGCAAGCCTCTGTCCACCGCCGGACCGCAGCTCAGCCGATCAGCCGAAGATGGGGTCGCGGGTGCGGGAGCGCTTCAGCTCGAAGAAGCCGTCGGTGCTCGCGACCAGGAGCACGCCGTCCCAGAGCTTGCCGGCGTCCTCGCCCTTGGGGGCGGGGGAGATCACCGGGCCGAAGAAGGCCACGCCGTCGACGGCGATGACCGGCGTGCCGACCTCCTGGCCGACCAGCTCGATGCCCTTGTTGTGCGACCGCCGCACGGCCTCGTCGAACTCGGTGGAGTCGACGGCGTCGACCAGCTGCGGGTCGAGCCCCGCCGCGGAAAGGCCCTCCGCGAGCACCTCGCGTATGGCCAGCGCCGTGTCGAACTCCTGCTCGGGGTCGCTCGGCTTGAGGCGTCCCTGGTTGTGGATGCGGACGCCCAGCTCAGTGTAGAGGGTGCCGAGGATGTCGGTGCCGTACTTGTCGGCGGCGGCCTGGAGCACGCGGACCGGCCCCATGGCGTTCTTGAGCATCTCGCGGTAGGCGTCGGGGATGTCCTTGTCCTCGTTGAGCACGGCGAGGCTCATGATGTGCCAGCGCGGTTCGACGGGCCGTACGGCCTGAACTTCCAGCAGCCAGCGGGATGTCATCCACGCCCATGGGCAGAACGGGTCGAACCAGAAGTCCACCGGGGTTCGTTCAGTCATGGCCAGCTTCCCTGATCGTGGTTTCGAAGTGGTCCCAATGCCACGGCAGCCACAACCGGCTTCGCGGCGACTTATATTCCTTGGTATTCCGATAGGAATCGGTCAAGATGCCGTCGCCACCTATGGTCCCCCTCATCCGCCGCGCGGGCCCTCGATCCCGATGTTCCGGTGCGCCATCAGGGCGCCCGACGTGGCAGGATTCATGCATCCCTCTCGCGAAGGGGCGGGGGAGAGTCGTGATGAGGAGCGGATGTGGCAGGCAACCTGACCCGTGACGAAGCCCGGGAGCGGGCCCGACTGCTGAAGGTGGACTCCTACGCGGTCGAGCTCGATCTGACCGAAGGCGACGAGCGGTTCGAGAGCATCACTACGGTCCGATTCTCCTGCGCCGAGCCCGGGGCGAGCACGTTCATCGACCTGGCCGAGGCCAAGGTCCGCAAGGCCGTCCTGAACGGCGCGGAGATCGACGTGACCGCCTACGACCCGGAGAAGGGCCGACTGCCCCTTTCCGGCCTCTGGGCGAGCAACGAGCTCCAGATCGACGCCGACTGCACCTACATGCGCACCGGCGAGGGCCTCCACCGGTTCGTCGACCCCGTGGACCAGAAGGTCTACCTCCACTCGCAGTTCGAGACGGCCGACGCCCACCGCATGTACGCCTGCTTCGACCAGCCCGACCTCAAGGCGGCCTTCGAGCTCACGACGCTCGTGCCCGCCGACTGGGAGGTCGTCTCCAACGCCGCCCCCGACTCCGTGGAGGAGCTGGAGGAGCACCGCGGCCGCCACGGCACGCTCCAGACCGCCAAGCGCTGGCACTTCCCGCCCACGCCGGTCATGTCGACCTACATCACGGCCCTGATCGCCGGGCCGTACGCCGTGGTGCGCGACGAGCACGACGGCATCCCCCTCGGCGTCTTCTGCCGGGCCTCGCTGGCCGAGCACCTCGACGCCGGCAACGTCATCGAGGTCACCAAGCAGGGCTTCGACTTCTTCCACAGGGTCTTCGGCATCCGCTACCCCTTCGGCAAGTACGACCAGCTGTTCGTGCCGGAGTTCAACGCGGGCGCGATGGAGAACGCCGGGGCGGTCACCCTCCTGGAGGACTACATCTTCCGCTCGCGCGTCACCGACGCCGTCGTGGAGCGCCGCGCCGAGACGATCCTGCACGAGATGGCCCACATGTGGTTCGGCGACCTGGTCACCATGCGCTGGTGGGACGACCTGTGGCTGAACGAGTCGTTCGCGACCTACATGTCGGTGCTGTGCCAGGCCGAGGCCACCCGCTGGGGCCAGACGGCGTGGACCACCTTCGCCAACGTCGAGAAGTCCTGGGCCTACCGGCAGGACCAGCTTCCCTCCACGCACCCGATCGCCGCCGACATCCCCGACATGCAGGCCGTCGAGGTCAACTTCGACGGCATCACCTACGCCAAGGGCGCCTCGGTGCTCAAGCAGCTCGTGGCCTACGTCGGGCTCGACAACTTCCTGGCCGGCGTCCGCGACTACTTCGGCGAGCACGCCTGGGGCAACACCGAGCTGAAGGACCTTCTGACGGCCCTGGAGCGCACCTCGGGCCGCGACCTGTCGTCCTGGTCGAAGGAGTGGCTGGAGACCGCCTGGGTCAACACGCTGCGCCCGTCCTTCACCGTGGATCCCGAGGGCAGGTTCCTGAACTTCGAGGTCCTGCAGGAGGCCCCGGCCGACTATCCGACCCTGCGGTCCCACCGCGTCGCCATCGGGCTCTACTCCCGGGCCGACGGCGCCCTGGTCCGCGTGAAGCGCGTCGAGCTCGACGTCGTCGGCGCCCGCACCGCGGTCCAGGAGCTGGTCGGCGAGGTCCAGCCCGACCTGATCCTGATCAACGACGACGACCTCACCTACGCCAAGATCCGGCTCGACGAGCGCTCCCTGCGCACCCTGGTCGACGGCGGCATCGCGGGCTTCACCGAGTCGCTGCCGCGCGCCCTGTGCTGGTCGGCCGCGTGGGACATGACGCGCGACGCCGAGATGGCGACGCGCGACTACGTCCGGCTGGTCACCTCGGGCATCCACTCGGTCACCGACATGACGGTGCTGCAGACGGTGATACGCCAGGCGCGTCTCGCCGCGCAGCAGTACGCCGACCCGGCCTGGCGCGACACCGGCCTCGCCGAGCTGTCGGCGGCCCTGCGCGGCCTGATCGGCTCGGCCGCGCCCGGCTCCGACCACCAGCTGGCGTACGTCAACGCATTCACCGCGGGCGCCACCGCCCCCGGCGACCTGGCGTTCGTCAAGGCCATCCTCGACGGCACCTCCGTTCCCGAGGGCCTGACCGTGGACGCCGACCTGCGCTGGACGCTGATCCACGCGCTGGTGTCGGGCGGGGTGTTCACCGCCGGCGACATCGCCGAGGAGCTCCGGCGCGACCCGACGGCCACCGGCGAGCGGTCGGCGGCCCTGTGCCAGGCGGCGATCCCCACCGCCGAGGGCAAGGCCGAGGCGTGGGCCGCGATCACCGGAGGCGCCCTGAGCGGCGCGGTCCTGCGCTCGACCGTCGTCGGGTTCATGGATCCCAACCATGCCGACCTGCTGCGGCCGTACGGCGAGCGCTTCTTCGAGGAGGTCGGCCGCATCTGGAAGGGCTGGACCTCCGACAGCGCCCAGCGCTTCGCGACCGGGTGCTACCCCGCGCTGCTGATCGACGCGGGCACGGTGGCCAAGACGCAGGACTACATCTCCTCCTCCGAGCCTCCGCACGCGCTGCGCCGGCTCCTGCTGGAGGGCGCCGACGGCATCAGCCGGGCCCTGCGAGCCCGGGCCAAGGACGCCTCGGCCGCCTGAGGCCCGCCCGCCACATCCGCAGGCCGGCCCGAGCCCCACGTGGCCGGGCCCGGCCTGCCCGCCCGAGGAACACCCTCCTTGAGGCCCGGCCCGCCCGATGTCCAAGTCCGGTTGGACGTCGGGCGGGCCGGTCGGCTTCAACGGCGCTGTAAGCGCGTTGCAAGCGCCGCGCGGTGATATTGGGGCCAGAGCCCGGCAGCACCCGTTTACAGCAGGCCACCTCGGGTCTACTGTGCGCGCTGTCACCGTACGTCAAGGAGGCCCCCCTTGATCACCCTCGTCGTCGTCGGCGTTCTCGCCCTCGTCCTGATCCTCGTCACCGTCACGACCTACAACGGGCTGGTTCGCAGGCGCGGGGCGGTGGACAACGCCTGGGCGCAGATCGACGTGCAGCTCAAGCGGCGCCACGACCTGATCCCGAACCTCGTCGAGACCGTGAAGGGGTACGCCTCCCACGAGCGCCAGACCCTCGAAGCGGTCGTCGCCGCCCGGCAGCAGGCCGTGGCCGCCCGGGGCCCGCACGACCAAGCGGCCGCGGAGAACATGCTCTCGGGCGCCCTGAAGAACCTGTTCGCCCTGTCTGAGGCCTACCCCGACCTGAAGGCCAACCAGAACTTCGCCGCGCTGCAGGAGGAGCTCGCGACCAGCGAGAACCGCATCGCCTACTCCCGGCAGTACTACAACGACGCCGTGCTGGCGTACAACAACGGCATCCAGACGGTCCCGGCGAACATCGTGGCGGGCATGACCGGCTTCCAGCAGCGCGAGTACTTCCAGGCGCCGGGCGAGGAGCGCGGCCCGGTCCAGGTCCGGTTCTGACGCCGCCCCGCGATGATCTACGTACTCGTCGCCGTGGCCGCCCTCGGCCTCTGGCTGCTCCTGCTGGCCACGCTGGCCTTCTCCACGCGCAACCCCGGCATCGACCCGGGACCGCCCACCAGCGAGCTGCGCGACGAGTCACCCGCGCTGGTGGACCTGATCACCGGCAACTGGCGCCTGTGCGACGAGGCGACCTCCGCCACCCTGCTCGACCTGGCCGCGAAGGGCGCGGTCCAGATCGAGGAGATCGGTCCCGAGCTGTCCCTCGTACGGCTGCGTGAGCCCCGCACGGCGCTCACGGCGTACGAGAAGCTGGTGCACGACCACGTGCGGTCCCTCGCCACCGACGGGGTCGTGGCCACCGGCGCCCTGGCCGAGGGCGCGAGGAACCTCGGCCGGTGGTGGAAGAGCTTCCGCAGGAAGGTGATCGCGGAGGCGCGCGAGAAGGGCCTGTCGCGGGCCCGCTGGAGCACCGCCCAGGCGGCTCTGCTGACCGTGGCCGCGGTGGTGCCGGCCGTCGCCCTCGGCGTCGCCGTCGCCGCGACGGCGGACAACGGCCACAAGGACGGGGGCTTCGGCGCGGCCATCGTCGGCTTCGCCCTGCTGACCTCGCTGATGGGGAAGCTGAACGGCGAGCGCGGCACCGCCGAGGGAGCCAGGGTGGCGGGCTACTGGATGGGGGTGCGCGCGCATCTGGCAGCCAACCAGGGGTTCGCCGAGCAGCCGGCCGCGGCCGTCACCATCTGGGGGCGGCACCTGGCCTACGCGGCGGCCCTCGGCCTGGCGAGGCGCGCGGTGACCAGCCTGCCGATCAGCGTCCCCGCCGACGACAAGCGGGCCTGGTCCGACTACGGCGGCATGTGGCACGTCGTCAACGTCCGCTACCCGCGGCGCATCATGTGGGGCCGTCCGCCCTGGCCCACGATCGGGCGCGGCCTGGTCGCCGGGCTCGCGACCGGGTTCTGGCTCTGGTTGCTCGGCATCGTCGCCCAGGCGCTTCTGGACTGGCCGCACGGGCTGGTCACGCCGGTGGCCTACCTGGGCGCCGCCGCCGCGGCCGGCGTGCCGATCGCCTTCGCCGTGGCGGACCTGACCGGCAGGACCGAGATGGAGGGCCAGATCGTGCGGCTGCGCGCGATTCAGGTCGGCTCCAACGGCAACGACCAGCCCAAGTACGCCTACTGGGTGGCGCTGGACGACGGGCATCTGCGTGACGTCAAGGCCTTCTGCGTCGAGGAGGGCAAGTGGAACCGGCTGGCCGAAGGCGACCGGGTGCGGGCGCGCGTCTTCCGGAGGATCGGCTGGGTCCACGAGATCGAGGTCCTGGACCGCTCGCGGCACCGTGACGCGGCGTCGTACGACGACACCGGCGAGCTGCTCCTCAACGCTCCGGAGAACCTCGGCGAGGTGCCGGTCCTCGCCCGCCCGGGCCAGACCCCCGCCGAGGGCGTGGACGGCCGCACGGCCGCTCTGATCACCCCGGGCGACCTGCGGCGGGCGCTCGGCATCACGACCGGCCCCGCCGGGCCGTACCCGGAGCGGCTGCCCACGCCCGCGTGGCTGGCCGTGCGGTCGTGCCGCTACGAGACGACCGGCGGGACGCCGGTCACCGTGGACGTGCATGCCGCGTCCGGGGCGCGGGGCGGCTACCTGATGGTTCTCGGGCACCTGCTGACCCGCGTCGAGGGGCGCCAGGTCTCCGGGGTGGGCACCGGCGCCATGCTGTACCCGGGGGTGGTCGCGGCGCGGACGAGCGAGGGCACCTTCGCGATCCACGTGCACTCCCCCGCCGGCCCGCCGCCCGAGGACGCCCTGGTCGACCTGGCGCTCACCGCGGCGGCACGCATGGAGGGGAGATCACCGGTCGCGTGAGAGGGTTACCAGGTGAAATCGCCCCTCGATCTTCTCACCGAGCTCGCCCGGCGGCACGCCTTCGGTGACCTTGGAGCCCTGGCTCCCAAGGTCCTACCGGACGCCGTGCTGATCCCGGCGCTCTGCGAGTTCGGCCAGCGGCTGCTCACGCTCGACGCGGAGGACTTCGCCACCGAGGTCGACGCGAAAACCGTCCCCAGCGCCCTGAGACGCCGCGCGCGCGACTGCCACATGCCCCAGTCGCCCCGAGAGCAGCCGCGTGGCGCCCTGGCCTCCCTCAGGCCCGCCTACGGGCTGCTGCTGGAGGTGATCCGGGTGCGCTGGGAGCGGCGCGAGCTCAGCTCGGTGATGGCGGCCCTGCACATCGCCGGCGAGTACCTTCCGCTGCTGGCCTTCGAGCCGGTGCTCGGGCACTCCGGCGACCCGGCGCGCTGGCCCGAGGGGCTGCGCGCCGAGGGCAGCAGGTTCGGGGTGATCGGCGACCGGGAGTGCGACCACACCAAGCCCGAGAAGTCCGCCGCCGAGCGCACGCTGCGGGTGGCCCACGAGCCGCCCGAGGGCTGGCGGACGTACTTCGACCGCCAGCACAGCCAGCTGGCGGGGGCGATGGCGACCTGCGTCGCCAAGTGCCGCAGGCCGTGCACGGCCATGGACTGGATCGCCGCCGAGGCCCGCGAGAGCCTCGCCCTGCGCTGCAAGGTCGCGCTCGCGTACGCCGACACCCCGCTGGTACGGCTGCGCCACGCCGCGCCGGTGGGTCATGGGTTCGGCGTGCCCTCGCCCGAGGAGGTGCTCGACGCCTGGGCGCGGAGCCGGGCGCACCTGGACAAGAACGGCGTGGGCCACCGCGCCACCCGCGACGACGGCTTCCCCCTGCCGGGCCTGCCCAGCCTGTTCTCGGCGATCGCGGGCACGGTGATCGAGCCCTCGACGCTCCTGTCGGACGTCGCCGCGCAGCTGGTCGCGCTGATCGAGGGCCCGGCGGCGCGCGGCGCCGCGTCGTGACGGCGGGTCACCAGAGGGCGGGCCGCCGATCTCCCCAGAACCCGCCGACCGCCGCCTCGACCTGCGCGGAGACCGAGATGAGCGTGGCCTCGTCGCCGAACCGGCCGGCGAGCATGACGCCGATCGGAAGGCCCCCGTCGGTCCAGTGCAGGGGGAGGTTGACGGCGGGCTGGCCGCTGACGTTGTAGATCGCGGCGAACGGCGCGAACCGCTCCATGCGGTGGAAGGTCTCCTCGGGGTCCTCGACGTCCTCGAACCAGCCGACGGGCACCGGCGGCTGGGTGACGGTGGGGGTGAGGATCGCGTCGTACTCGTTCATGACCAGGAACCCGAAGCGCGTCGCCGTCTGCAGCGTGGCCTGGGCCTGGAGGAACTCCGGAGCCGTGGTCGCGAAGCCCCGAGCACGCAGCCATCTGGTGAGGGGGCGCAGCCTGGGCTCCAGCGAGGGGTCGACCGGGTGCATGCACGCGAAGCAGAACCACAGCTTCTCGAACTCGGTCACGATGGACGGGTCGAACGGCGGCGGCATGTCGACGACCTCGTGACCGAGCGACTCCAGCAGCGCCGAGGCCTTCTCGTAGGCGGCCATGACGTCCGGATGCACCTCGGACCCCGGCACCACGGGCGTGGCGTTCCTGCCGATCTTGAGCCGGCCGGGCTCGCGGGTGACCGCCTCGGTGAAGCCGACCGGGGACGGCGGCGCGATGTACAGGTCACCGGGCTGGTTGTGGGCCATGACCGAAAGCAGCGCGGCGGCGTCGGCCACCGTGCGGGCGATGGGGCCGTTGGTCGACAGGCCCGCCAGGTCGGGGACGATCGGCGCGAAGGAGATGCGCCCACGGGTCGGCTTGATGCCGTACAGGCCGCAGACCGAGGCCGGGATGCGGATGGAGCCCGCCCCGTCGCTGCCGTGCGCGGCGGGGGCCAGCCCGGCCGCGACCGCCGCGGCGGCTCCCCCGCTCGACCCCCCGGCCGACCGGGTGAGGTCCCAGGGGGTGCGTGAGGGGGGCGACACGTGCGTCTCGGTGTAGCAGGGGAGGCCGAACTCGGGGGTCGCGGTCTTGCCGATCATGATCGTGCCGGCGTCGCGCAGCCGCTCGACCACGCTGTCGTCGACCGGCGCGACGAAGCCCTCGTAGGTGGCGGAGCCGAAGTGGATCGGCACGTCCTTGACGAGGTTGAGGTCCTTGATCGGGATGGGCACGCCGAGCAGCGGCGGAAGATCGGCGCCCTCCAGGGCGAGTGCCTCGGCCCTTCGCGCCTCGTCGAGCGCGCGGTCGGCGGTCAGCGTGACGAACGCCCCCACCTCGGGATCGAGCCGCTCGATGCGCTCCAGATAGTGCTTGGTGATCTCTACCGGAGACAGCTCCAGGGATCGCACGGCCTCGGCCTGCTCCAGGGCTGTAAGATCATGTATGTGCGCCACGCTTCCGCACAGTAGGGCCTTTGAGCACCGGTTATCTAGAGAGAAAAGAGTTAGATACCCGGCTTTTCGCCTTACAATGCGGGAAGAGACGGCCACAAAAATGTGAACTAGCCAACACTAGGCATGCCCTTGGGCGTCAACTACCGTGAGTTACGTGGATTCCGGTCTAGAACCTGATGACGGTCACAATACGTCACCCATATGGGTGAGTGAGCGTCCCTCGGAGCCGAAATCTCGGCCCCCAGCTCCTGAGGCAACGTACGCGCCGATCGAGCGCGCTTCGCTGCTCGGGCTGCTCCAGCAGCCCAGATACCGGCATCTCCGGGTGCGCGCCCTGATCGCCGCCGGTGCGGCCCTGGTCGTCGGCATCCCGCTGTGGAGCTGGCGGCTCGGCCTGGTCGCGGCGATCATCGCCGCGATCGCCGACACCGTCTACCGCGCCCGTACGGCCTCGACGGTCGCGCCCTGGCGCCGCGCCTCGGCCGCCGAGCGGCGCACCGAGGCCCAGCTGAGGAAGCTCGAAAGAAACGGCTACCTCACGCTGCACGCGCGCGCCATCCCCGACAGCGACGCCCAGATCGACCACCTGGTCGTCGGCCCGACCGGGGTGTACGCCGTCGACTCCGAGAAGTGGGACAAGCGGCTCCCGGTGCGCGTGCAGTCGCACCGCAAGCTCTTCCACGGGCCGTTCAACCAGAAGCCGCGCCTCGACGAGGCCCGCTGGGAGGCGTCCCAGGCGAGCGAGCTGATCACCGGGGAGCTCGGCCGCGAGGTCACCGTGGTGCCGTCCCTCGCCATCTACGGCCCGGCGATCCCGTGGAAGATCCTCAACATCCGCGAGGTCGACGTCTTCGACGGCAGCCGCGTGCGCAAGTGGATCACCAACCGGGAGCGCTCGCTGACCAGCGACGAGATCGAGGAGATCTACGCCGCCGCGGAGCAGGTCCTCCCGGCGCGCTACCCCGAGAGCTGACCGCCGAGAAGGTCCTTCGGGGTTCCCGTCACCGTTCACCACTGCCCCCGGGAATCCCGAAGGATCCAGCACCCGCCGCCCTGGCCGGGCCCCCGCCTGTCCACGCTGTGGACCGCGGGTCTCGCCAGGCGGGCGGTGGCCGTACCATTTGAAGACTCAGCGTCGTCGGATGGGAGAACGGTCATGCCGGCCCTCAGATCTCGTACGGTCACTCATGGCAGGAACATGGTCGGGGCTCGTGCCCTCCTCCGCGCCACGGGGGTAGCCGGTGAGGACTTCGGCAAGCCGATCATCGCGGTGGCCAACAGCTTCACCCAGTTCGTCCCCGGCCACGTCCACCTTCGCGAGGTGGCGGAGGTGGTGGCGAGCGGCGTCCGCGAGGCGGGGGCCATCCCGCGCGAGTTCAACACCATCGCCGTCGACGACGGCATCGCCATGGGCCACGGCGGCATGCTCTACTCGCTGCCCTCCCGCGAGCTGATCGCCGACGCGGTCGAGTACATGGTCAACGCCCACTGCGCCGACGCGCTGATCTGCGTCTCCAACTGCGACAAGATCACGCCCGGCATGCTGCTCGCCGCGTTCCGGCTCAACATCCCCACCCTCTTCGTCTCCGGCGGCCCCATGGAGGCCGGCAAGACGACGTCGGGCCGCAAGCTCGACCTGATCGACCCGATGGTCGCCGCGGCGGACGACAGCGTCTCCGACGCCGAGCTGCTCGAGATGGAGGAGGCCGCCTGCCCCACCTGCGGCTCCTGCAGCGGCATGTTCACCGCCAACTCGATGAACTGCCTCGCCGAGGCGATCGGCCTCGGGCTCCCGGGCAACGGCACCACGCTCGCCACCCACAAGGCCCGCAAGGCGCTGTTCGAGAAGGCCGGGCGCCAGATCGTCGAGATCACCAGGCGCTACTACGAGCAGGACGACGAGTCGGTGCTGCCGCGCAGCATCGCCACCCGCGACGCCTTCGAGAACGCCATGGCGCTCGACGTGGCCATGGGCGGCTCGACGAACACCATCCTCCACCTGCTGGCGGCGGCCCGCGAGGCCGGCGTCGACTTCGGGCTGAAGGAGATCAACGAGGTCTCCCTGCGCGTGCCGTGCCTGTGCAAGGTGGCGCCCGCCACGGCGAAGTACCACGTGGAGGACGTCCACCGCGCGGGTGGCATCCCGGCGATCCTCGGCGAGCTCGACCGGGCGGGGCTGCTCAACCGCGACACCCACAGCGTGCACGCGGCCTCGCTCACCGAGTTCATCAACGCGTGGGACCCCAAGTCCCCCGGCGTGACCGAGGAGGCCCTGGAGCTCTGGCACGCCGCGCCCGGCAACATGCGCACGGTCAAGGCCTACTCCCAGAACGCCCAGTGGGAGTCGCTCGACCTCGACCGCGCCGAGGGCTGCGTCCGCGACATGGAGCACGCCTACACCCGTGACGGCGGCCTGGCCGTGCTCTACGGCAACATCGCGCCCGAGGGCTGCATCGTCAAGACCGCGGGCGTCGACGAGTCGGTGTGGAGGTTCAGCGGTCCGGCCGTGGTGTTCGAGTCGCAGGAGGAGGCCGTCGAGGGCATCCTCGGCAACAAGGTCTCGGCCGGCGACGTCGTGGTCATCCGCTACGAGGGCCCCAAGGGCGGCCCCGGCATGCAGGAGATGCTCTACCCCACAAGCTTCCTCAAGGGCAAGGGCCTCGGCAAGGCCTGCGCGCTGGTCACCGACGGCCGGTTCTCCGGCGGCACCTCCGGTCTCTCGATCGGGCACGCCTCCCCCGAGGCGGCCGAGGGCGGCGTCATCGCCCTGGTCGAGAACGGCGACCTGATCGAGATCGACATCCCCGGCCGCGGCATCGAGCTCAAGGTCGCGGAGGCCGACCTGGCGGCCCGCCGCGAGCGGCTGCTGGCCGACCTCGGCCGCTACCGCCCGCGCGACCGCGACCGGCCGGTCAGCGCCGCCCTGCAGGCCTACGCCGCGCTGACGACCTCGGCCTCCACCGGCGCCTCGCGCGACCTGTCCCAGCTCTCTCGCTGATCATCGTTCCCTGGGGGGTACGGCTCCGCGTGAGCCGTACCCCTCACTCCTGGGCCCGCGGCGGCTGTTACGGGGGGGCAGGAGGCCGTCACCCGTAGGTAAAGAACAGTCGCCTCGCGGATGACCCTTCCAAGATCTGGTGTTCGAAAAATGTCGGTGGCGGCGGGTAGTCTTCTTGTATGGCCAACGTCACCACTCCGCTCCTGACGACCGCCGAAATCGCCGCTCTCGCCCTGTCTCTGGCCCATTTGGGGGAGGGCCCGCAGGCCGTCACCGCTCGCAGGGGCCTGCGCAACGTGTTCGAAAACCTCGACTTCGGCGACGACGTCGTCGCCGCGACCCTCGACACCCTGACCACTCCGCTGCCGCCCGACGTGGCGAGGCGTGCCCGCACGATCGCGGGCGCCGTGACCAGCAGGCAGGTGGTGCGGCTTCATTACCGCGACGCCGGCGGCCGGGTCACGTCCCGTGACGTCGAGCCGGTCACCTGCCTCGTCCACCGCGATCACTGGTATCTGGTGGGGTGGTGCCGCACCAAGGTCGGCATCCGCGCGTTCCGCTTCGACCGCATCGTGGCGGTCGAGCCCACGCTGGTGCCCGCCCGTGCGCACCGCGCCGAGCGTTACCTCCCCTTCCAGCGAAGGAAGGCCCCGGACCGCCACCTCAGCCGCACTCCCGCCCACGTGACCGACCGCCGCACCGCCTGACCACGGCGGGTGGGGCCGGGCGGTGGCGGGTGGGCGTCAGCCGCAGCAGCCGCCACCGCAGCAACCCCCGCCGCCACCACCGCTGGGGCGTGGGGCCGAGGCGCCGCCCGTGACGGCGACCGTGGACAGGAGCTTCACGGTGTCCTCGTGCCCCTCCGGGCAGGGGGCGGCCTCGCTGGAGGCCGCCATGGGCCGGGAGAGCTCGAACGTCGATCCGCAGGCACGGCAGCGATAGTCATAACGAGGCATGCCATCAAGGGTACGGCGTGCCGGCCCCCTCAGGTCTAGGGCCGGTCAAAGCCGAGTCACAGCGCGAGCCACCGCCACTCCCCCCGGTGCGGCCCAGGATCGGGCGGCGCCGGCGGGGGGCGGTGTCAGGCGGCTGTTTCCTCCAGGTAGGGGGCCCATTGGGGGTCGCCGTCGAACTGCGCGCCGATGAGCCGCCAGTGGACGCCGTGCGGCACCACCGGAGTGACACGGAGCGACCAGCCGAGCTCGTCCAGCAGCCGATCGGCCTTGCGATGGTTGCAGGGCATGCAGGAGGCGACGCAGTTCTCCCAGGTGTGCAGCCCGCCTCGCGAGCGGGGCAGCACGTGGTCGATGGTCTCGGCGCGCTGGCCGCAGTAGGCGCAGCGGTAGTCGTCCCTGCGCATGAGCGCGGCCCTGGTGAGCGGGATGCGCGAGCGGTAAGGAATGCGGACGTAGCGCCGGAGCCGGATGACCGACGGCACGTCCACCGTGCGCGTAGCCGAGCGCAGCACCGCTCCCCGGCCGTCGCGATGCACGACGTCGGCCTTCTCCCTGATCACCAGCACCACGGCGCGATGCAGGTTGAGAGTGGTGAGCGGTTCGAAAGTGGCGTTGAGCAACAGGACCTGGCGCATCAGCGGGCCTTTCCCGCCGTGCAGGTCGTAGCAGGCATGCAGGTCATAGAAGGGGATGCGCCGCGGCACACCCCGGTTTGCGGCCCGTCGTCTTGGGCTCCAGATGCTTCCGTCACGTGGACCTCCGCCGGACGGCCCAGCGGATGGGTTCCACGGCACCGCCCTTCAGCAAGTGTGGCCTTTCGGACGACTCTCCCGCCACCCCAATTAACGGTCGTGTCTTCCAGACCCCGCCTTCCGGTTTATGTCCGGTTCACCCCGCTTAGCAAACCTATTAGGCAAAGATCACTCTCGAAGCGAGATGATCTGCCGCTTCCGCCACAAGCGAAGGGCTGGCCAAAACGATGTCTCACGACTGGTAACGGGGGTGCCATAAGCTCGCCTACATGACGCGAGAGCCGTACCCGAACGCACGCCGCGACGACGTGGTGGACGACTACCACGGCACGCCGGTGCCCGACCCGTACCGCTGGCTTGAGGACGCAGAGCAGCCCGCGGTGAAGGAATGGCTCGACGCGCAGGGCGAGCTGTTCACCAAGGCGATGACCGCGTCCCCCATCCGCGAGGGCTTCCGCGACCGCATCGCCGAGCTGGTGCGATCGGGCACGGTCGGCGCCCCGGCGTGGCGTGGAGACCGGCGCTTCTTCATGCGCCGCACCCCCGACGAGGAGCACGCCGTGCTCTACACCGTCGGCCCCGACGAGACCGAGCACGTGCTCCTCGACCCCATGGCGATGGACTCCTCCGGGCTGACGACCGTCGACTCGTGGCAGCCCGACAAGGAAGGCCGCCTGCTCGCCTACCAGATCTCGGTGGGCGGAGACGAGGAGTCCCAGCTCCACGTCATCGACGTCGTGAGCGGCGAGCGGCTCGACGGGCCGATCGACCGGTGCCGTTACTCCCCCATCGCGTGGCTGCCCGGCGGCGAGGCGTTCTACTACGTGCGCAGGCTTTCGGCGAGCGAGGTGCCCGAGGGCGAGGAGCAGTTCCACCGCCGCGTCTACCTGCACCGCGTCGGCACGCCCACCGAGCAGGACGTCATGATCTTCGGCGAGGGCCTGGAGAAGACCAACTACTACGGCGTCTCGGTCTCCAGGGACGGCCGGTGGCTCACGATCTCCGCCTCGCGTGGCACGGCTCCGCGCAACGACCTGTGGATGGCCGATCTTTCCGCCTCCTCCCTCGACGCGCCCGAGCTGGTCACCGTCCAGCAGGATGTCGACGCGCAGAGCGGGCTCCTTTTCGGCCGCGACGGGCTGCTCTACATCTTCACCGACCGCGACGCCCCGCGCGCCCGCGTCTGCGTCACCTCCCCCGACCGTCCCGAGTACGACAGCTGGCGCGACCTCATCCCCGAGGACCCCGAGGCGGTGCTGTCCGACTTCGCGATCCTCGACGACCTCGACCGCCCGGTCATGCTCGTCGGCTGGACCCGCCACGCCATCAGCGAGATCTCCGTCCACGACCTGGTCAGCGGAGAGAAGATCGGCGAGGTGCCGACCCCCGGGCTCGGCACGATCGGCGGCATCACCGAGCGCCCCGAGGGCGGCCACGAGGCCTGGTTCGGCTACACCGACAACACCACCCCGGCGAGCATCCAGCGCTACGACGCCCGCACCGGCGAGACCACGCTCTGGGCGGCCTCGCCCGGCGCCGTCGAGGTCCCCGAGGTGAGCACCGAGCAGGTGGTCTACCGCTCCACCGACGGCACCGAGGTCCACATGATCGTGGTCTCCAGGCCGGGCGACGGCCCCCGGCCGACGATCCTGTACGGCTACGGCGGCTTCGGGGTGTCGATGACCCCGGGGTTCTCCGCCTCGATCCTGTCGTGGGTGGAGGCCGGCGGGGTCTACGCGGTCGCGCAGCTGCGCGGCGGCGGCGAGCAGGGCGAGGAGTGGCACCGCGCGGGCATGCTCGGCGACAAGCAGAACGTCTTCGACGACCTGCACGCCGCGGCCGAGCACCTGATCGCCACCGGCGTCACCACGCCCGGGCAGCTCGCGATCTCCGGAGGGTCCAACGGCGGGCTGCTGGTGGGGGCCGCCCTCACCCAGCGGCCCGAGCTGTACGCGGCGGTGGCCTGCTCGGCACCGCTCCTCGACATGATCCGGTACGAGAAGTTCGGCCTCGGCGCCACCTGGAACGTCGAGTACGGCTCGGCGGACGTCCCGGAGGAGTTCGCCTGGCTGCGGGGTTACTCCCCGTACCACCACGTGCGCGAGGGCGTCGACTACCCCGCGACGCTGTTCATGGTCTTCGGCTCCGACACCCGGGTGCATCCCCTGCACGCCTGGAAGATGTGCGCCGCGCTCCAGCACGCCCAGGCATCCGACGACCGGCCCATCCTGCTGCGCAACGAGAGCGAGGTGGGCCACGGGGCCCGGGCGGTCAGCCGCTCGGTCGAGCTCATGGCCGACCAGCTCGCCTTCCTCGCCCAGCACACCGGCCTCGCCCGCTGAGGCGGCGGACCCAAATGGCCTGCCCTGCGAGCTAGCGGGGGAAGACGACCGTCTTGTGGCCGTCGAGCAGCACGCGCTGCTCGGCGTGCCACCGCACGGCCCGCGCCAGCGCCAGGCGCTCCACGTCGCGGCCCATGGCGGCCAGGTCGTCGGCGGAGTGGGTGTGGTTGACCCTGGCCACCTCCTGCTCGATGATCGGGCCCTCGTCGAGGTCGGCCGTCACATAATGGGCGGTCGCGCCGATCAGCTTCACGCCCCGTGAGTGCGCCTGGTGGTAGGGCTTGGCGCCCTTGAAGGACGGCAGGAACGAGTGGTGGATGTTGATCACCTTGCCGGACAGCTTGGCGCACAGGTCCTCCGAGAGCACCTGCATGTAGCGGGCCAGCACCACGAGATCGGCGCGATAGTGCTCCACCAGCGTGAGGACCTCCGCCTCCTGGCGGGGCTTGGTCTCCGGGGTCACCGGCAGGTGGTGGTAGTCGATGCCGTACGACTGGGTGAGAGGCCGCAGGTCGGGATGGTTGGAGACGACGGCGACGATGTCGATCTCCAGCAGCCCCGAGCGCATGCGGTAGAGCAGATCGTTGAGGCAGTGGCCGAGCTTGCTGACCATCACGAGCACCCTCGGCCTGACGGCGAGGTCGTGCAGCCGGAACTCCATGGCGAACTCCGGGGCGAGGGCGGTGAACGCCCCGCGCAGCTCGTCCTCGGGGAGGGCGGCGGTGAACTGCACGCGCATGAAGAAGCGCCCGGCGACCGGATCGCCGAACTGCTGGCTCTCGGTGATGTTGCAGCCCCGCACGGCCAGCAGGCCGGAGACGGCCGCGACCACGCCGGGCCTGTCCGGGCAGGACAAGGTCAGCACGTATTCGGAGCTCACCGACTACTCACCCCTTCACTCGCGTTGAGGCAGGTTACCGCTCCACGGCAGCCTCGCGACCCCACCTTCCACAGGTTGGACCCGGGCCGCTTCGCGGGCGTCCGGCCTGACGGCTTGATGAACGGGCGGGTGTGACCCCATGGGAAGGCATTACGGTCGGCCGACGGTACGAAGACGCAATGCATTTGCCCCTGTTGCCCCCTGTTGACCTGCCGCTTCATAGCCTCTATGACGTGAAATGGGTTGACAGCAGAGGATTTGAGGTCGAGGCGCTCGTCCTCGGCAACCAACCCTGGCTGCGGGTGCGCAGAGGGTACGAGTACGTGGCCTACTACACGGATGTCACCGAGCTCTCGCGGCATCTGGACCTCGCCGACCTTGTGGTCACCGACTGAGGATCGACTGGACACGGAAATCCCGGCGGTGCTCCGGCCGGACGTACGGGGACGGGAAGTACAGTGGCGCCCGGACGAGCGGAGAGGAGCCGGCGGGTGCTCAAGTGGGACACATTGTCACCGGAGGAGAAGCGGGCGGCGGTCGCGCTCGCCGCGATGCTCCCCGGGTACGTCAACGCCGTGTTCGTGGCCGAGCACCTGGCGGAGGCGATCGCCTGGCAGCGTGGCGAGCTCACCGACGAGCAGTTGATGGAGCTGACGGGCTGGGCGTTCAACGCGACACCCGAGCAGTACGCCGACATGGCGCTCAGGTCGGCCGAGGAGGCGGGCGTCGACCCCGTGGAGTGGCTGGACGCGATGAAGGGCGCCTACGAGGAGCAGCGTGCCATCGCCGCCGAGCTGCAGGAGCAGAGCATGCACCAGACCACCCGCCGGCCCGACGAGTTCTGGCAGATCGTCAACGCCAACACCTGGCCCGAGGGCTTCGACGAGCCGGACACCGCCCTAGGGCCCGAACCCCCCGAGCCCCCGAAGAAGCCCGAAGAGCCCGAGACGTAGACCCGTGCCCGCGGGCTTGGCCCGGTGCGGCGGTCCGCCGGCCGCGCGGCCGTACGAGGAACTCCGTGACGATGATCAGTGACAGGCCCGCCGCCCGGGTGGTCTGCGTGGACGGCGAGGGCCGCGTCCTGCTCATGCGCTGGCGCGACCTGGTCAGCGGCGTGGTCTTCTGGGAGCCGCCGGGCGGCGGTGTCGACCCCGGCGAGACCCCGCTTGCGGCCGCGCGCCGTGAGCTGTACGAGGAGACCGGCCTGCCCGGCGACGCGGTGTCCGACATATGGGTCCCCGTCGAGCGGGACTACCACTGGCTCGGCGTCCACTATGTGAAGGTCGAGCCGTTCTACCTCGCGCGCTTCGCCGGGACCCCCGAGATCCTCCCCGCCACGCTCACCGACGAGGAGCGCGACACCTTTCTCGGTCACGCGTGGTTCACCCCGGCCGAGCTGGCGGCCCTTGCCGACCCGGTGGAGCCGCCCGCGATGGCCGAGGTGATCGCCCTCCTCGCCCAGGCGTGAGTCAGGTCGCCTCGTGGAGGGCCTTGACGATGTCCGGGTCCTCGGGGTCGAGGGCATGGGCGCGGTGGAGGTCGTCCATGGCTTCGGCGACCCTGCCCAGGGCCGTGAGCGCGGTCGCCCGGTTGAAGTAGAGGGCCGCGTCCTCCCCCAGCCCTATGGCGTGCGTGAGGTCCGCGACGGCTCCCTGGAGGTCGCCGGTCTCGTACCGGAGGCTCGCCCGGCTGGCCCAGGCGGGCACCAGGCTGGGCGCCCCGGACAGCGCCACGTCGAACGCCGCCCTCGCCTCCTCGTAGCGTCCCGCGGAGGTCTCCAGCTGGCCGAGCACGCACGACAGGTGGGGATTTCCGGGGGCGAGGACCAGCCCCGCGTCCACGTCGGCCCGCGCCTGCTCGTCGAGGCCGAACTGCGCGAGCAGGCCGGCCCGGTTGATGTAGGCGTCCAGATAGCCCGGATCGAGCTCGATCACATGGTCGAGGTCGGCCTTGGCCGCTTCGAGGTCCCCCATGGCGAGCAGGAGCTGGGCGCGGTTGTAGTACCCCTCGGGAAGCGGGGGGCTCAGCCGCAGCGCCCGCTCGTAGTCGGCGAGCGCCGCCTCCGGCCGTCCCATCTGGAACAGCAGGTTGCCCCGGTCCAGGTGGTAGTCGGGATAGGCCGGGTCGATCGCGATCGCGGCGTTCAGGTCGGCCAGCGCCTCCTGGGGATTTCCCAGCACGCCGAGGAGCTGCGCGCGGTTCGCCCGCAGGACCATGCGGTGGATCAGGTGCCGTCCCGGTGGAAGGTCGGCGTCCGCGAGCTCGATCGCCGACTCCACCAGGGCGAGCGCCCGGTCGGCGTGGCCGCCGCGCATCTCGATGAGGGCCTTGCCGTTGAGGTCGAAGCCCAGCTTGAACGCGCGGACGGAGCGGTCGGGCAACAGGGTGGAGATGGCGATCGCCTCGTTGATCCAGCCCTGGGCCCGGCCGAGGTCGCGCTTGGCGGGGTCGGGGTGGCGCGCGTCCAGCATGGCCGTCCCGTACGCCGAGGCCGAGTGCACCTCCGCGTCCAGGCTGGTGCGGCGGGCCCGCTCGTACAGCTCCCGGGCCTCTTCCCTGCGGCCCAGCCCCGCCAGCGCCGTCGCCGTGCCCTGGATGAGGTTCCACCATCGCTCCGCGTCCGGCGCGACCAGGCGCAGGCCGCGCAGGCCGAAGTCGGCCGCCGCCTCCAGGAACCCCTCGCGCATGCAGTGGTCGAGCGCGGTCCAGAGCGCCTCGACCCCGGCGCCCGACGGGTCGCTCCCGTGCTCCCTGTGGTACGGAATGGCGCCGAAGGACCAGTGCGGCAGCCCTGTGGCGGCCAGCTCGCCGGCTCGCCGGTCGTGCATCCGGGCCCGCTCGGCGGACGGCAGCGCGAGGTACGCGTCGAGCGCGCGGGGATCGTCGAGGGTGCCGTCGGAGGCGACATAACGGACCGCGAGGTTTTCCGGCTCCCCCAAAGTTGATAATTCGGCCTTTATGATCTGACCATCAAAGGAATCATGTGGGGCTTTACTGGATAGTGCCACAATTGTCAAACACTGTGGGTCGAAACGGCGTACAAGCGTGGCAAGAAGTTCGCGATCCGTCTCGTCGGCCTCGTCGGCGTTGCCGACGACGATTGCCCTGGGCGCCACCCCGCAGTCGCGGATGAATTCGGTGATTCCGTTGGCGATCCGCAGGGTGCGGCGGGGCGCGGGCACCAGGATCCGCTCGTCCTCGGAAAGGCGCTCGTCGAGGGGTTCGCGGCGGGCGGGCAACCGATCGCGAAGATCGGGTGCCGCCGCTCTGATCTCGATGTCGTGCTCCGCGACCACGTCAGGGGAGCGCTCCAACGCCTCGGGAACCAGAGCGCTGAGAACGGCTCCACCAAAGGTGTACGGCCCCCGCAGACGACGGTGCGCGTCGAAGACGGGAGCCGGCCAGGAGGGAAGGCCCAGCCCGGCGAGAACGTTCAGGCGGTCCTCCGAACATCCCCCGTAGACCCAGAGGTGGTCAGGGCGGACGATCACCCCTTGTGGATCGCACTGGCGGTACCCGTCAGGTGTACCATGCCAGGCTTGCGGACGGTGATCTTCTTCATCGCTTTGCCTCCTCGGGTCTTCAGCTACAAAGACCTAATTATTCGGACAAATCGATAATCCGCAAGCATTGAACGTTGATTGCGTCACATATTGGCTCTAACGGAGGAGTTGCGACGACGGTTGGTCAACCAGCTGCTTCTCCCCGTAAACAACGACAAGCCCCCCTCTGTCCTCCCTGCGAAGTTCGCGCCAGCCGTACTTGCGATAGAGCTCCAGAGCGGCACCCTGCGCCAGGGTGGTGTCACCCCGGAGCCTGAGATAGCCGAGCTTGACCGCGGCCGCCTCCAGGGCGTCGATGATCAGGGTGCCGAACCCGCGCCGCTGGAAGTCCGGATGGACCCTCAGCCGGCACATCTCCGCCGTCTCGTCGTCGATGCGCCGTAAACCCCCCATGGCCACGATGCCGGAGCCGTCCACCTCGCCGACCAGGAACTCCCCCCGGTCGGCGAGGTAGATCTGGTTGATGCGCGGGATGTCGTCCTCGTAGTAGACCCCGTCACCATCGGTGATACCGACCTGCGCGAGGCATGTGCGGTGCAGCTCCCAGACGGCTTCCCGATCCGACCAGCGATACCGCCTGAGCAGGAGCGTCATGCATCGACCTCCGGCGCCGAAGCGACGGGGGCCGGAGCGGCCAGTAATTCCGTCAGCTCCTGGAGACCGGGAAGATCACCGCATTTGGACTTGATCGCCTTGCCGAGGGCGTCGGCGCGGCGCGTGATGATGTCCGTGCGGAAGTCCCCCCCGACCTGCCGCACCGCCGCGAGGCCCATGCGCAGCGCCTCCTCGCCGTCGCCCTCCAGCAGCCTGCACTGCGCCTGGTCGAACCGGATGAGCGTCTGGTCGAGCAGGTCGCCCTCGTACTTCTCCAGCGCCTGTTCGAGGATCAGGTCGGCCTCTATGGTCTGGCCGAGCCGGGTGAGCGCGTCGCCCTGGTGGAAGTAGAGCTGGCGCTCGGTGTAGCCGAAGACCGTGTCCTCCTGCTGGGCGGGGGTCATCTGGGCGAACGCGGCCCGCGCCCGTGACAGCGCCCGCTTGGCCTGGTCGACGACGTCCTTCTTGCCTCCGGAGTTCGCGAGCATGGACAGCGCGCGGGCCTCCACGACCGGGGCCATGGCCTTGGCCGCGCACGGCGTCTGCCCGGCCATGTCGCGGCTCTTCTTGGCGAGGTTGAGCGCCTCGCGGGGGTCGCCGTAGAACAGGGGCACGAGGGCCTCGCGGGCCGTGACCCAGGCGCGCAGCGCGCGGTCGCCGGTCTCGTCGGCGGCCGAGCGCGACGTGCGGAAGAACGAGCGGGCCATCCGCTGGTCCCCGAGATCGATCATGATGATGCCGGCCAGGCCGGACAGGCGGGCCGCGAGCGCGCAGAGGCGCTCCTGAAGATCTATCGGCTGGTGGCGCTCCATCGCCTGACGGACCGTGCTGAACTCCAGGAGCACGTCGCACAGTTGCCGCAGCGGCGGCGTGTTCATGTACTGCCGGCCGAAAGAGGCCGCGGCCTCTTCCCAGTGATCGAGCATGGCGGGGGAAACGGTGGTCGACACCAGGGTCTCGTCCATGCGCCTGCGGATGCTGTCGGCGGCACCCAGCACCGACTCGTTCATCAGCACGGTGTTGCCCGCGATTAGCTGCAGCAGCGTCCTACGTAACACGTTCTCGTCCTCCTCCTCACCCCCGTCCACAGAGGGGTCGCTGGGCTGCTTGATCCACAGCTCGCGCGATTCGGGGGGACTGTCGGATTTGACCTCTTGGAGGCCGCCCCGCACGACGCCCGGCATCCTGTGGCCGTGACCACAGATGCACGGGCCGTCGTATCCGATGGCGGCCGGTTCGACCCGGTAGACGGAACACAGGTAGTGGAGGTACTCGGGGCCGGGGCGCTTCAGCCCGCTCTCGTAGGCGCTCAAAAGCGTTTCCCCGATGCCGGGCGCCGGTTTGCCGTCCCGTTCGAACAAGGCGCGCACCTGTTCGATGACGTCAGCAAGAGCGATGCCATGGGCGAGACGGTGAGATTTGATTCGAGTTGTCCCGAAATGGGGAGTGCACTCTTCAAAAATCTCTTCGGCGATTCGGGGAGTACTTCGCCCGACCGCCAGGCCACGCGCCCGGGTTCGCCGAGCTAACTCCGTTTCCTTGTGCTGTCTGCCGGACATACCGGCCCCTCTCTCGTGGCCAGCGGCTCGTCCTGGTCATGTATCCGACCGGTCCCACCTGCGCCGACGCGGCTCGCGCTCGCGCTAGGCTGCGTCTATTGAGAATGATGGACCAGTTAAGACGAGACGTGAATGGACTATTGGAGCTGCTGGCATAGAATCGTCCCCCGCCGGGGGCGTTCTTTCAACCCACTTGAAATATCCGCGCACCCGAGCCGCCCCTAACGTTCGTTGACCGCGTCGGCCGGGTGAGTCAGATTTGGCCAACCACCACCGATTCACCGGCACCATCGCCGCCGAATCGGACTAGAGGAAGGCTCGAAGTGGACGACGGCTTCCAACACCTGGAACGACTGGTCGACGAGCTCGACGCTCGGGGGCTGCTCGCCCGGGTGGTGCACACACAGTCCGGACGGGTGTTCGTCCGCGTGATCAACCCGAACGCCACCAGTCTCGCCGAGAACGTCACGTGCCGGCCGCAAGCGACCCCCGCCTACTACTGGTGGTCGTGGGGTGAGCGCATGCACCAGGTCGACGACCCGGCGGGAGCGGCGACCAAGGTCGCCCGAGTGCTGGCCGCGGTGAGCGAGTAAGGCACGCGGCGGACACGGTGCAGCGCAGTCACCGTGTCCGCCCGTGTCCACCGCGGCTCTCCGGAGCCGGCGGGGTGACCGGTGCGGAGCGCTCAGGCCTCGTGGAGACACGACCGCCCGGGCGCTGGGCACCCCGCCGGCTCCGCACATGAACAGCCACCTGGCCCGGACCTCGTCCGGGCCAGGTGGTGATCGGGGACATCCCCGATCGGAAACGGTGCGGGACACGCTTCCGGGTGCGTGTCCCGTCCCGGGCCGTTCGTCACCGGGGTGTCCGGGTCCGCCCTCCGCGGCCCCGGGCCCGGGCACTCCCGTCTTCCCCGGCGTAACGTGACGACGGCCGGGCCGGTCGGCGGACTCAGTTAGGTCAAGTACCGTTCCGTCTAGGTCAAGTACCGATAATTGTGTCCGCCGACCGACCCGATCCGAAGGGGATCACCGAGTGTTCCTGTCCGTCCTTGATCCCATGCCTACTCCCACGCCGGAGCCCACCGGTCTGTCCGACATCGCCGACCAGGCCGCGAGCGTCGTGATGGCCACGTGCACCGGGCCCAACGGCAAGGACGACGTGCTGTGCGTGGCGCTGTCGAACATGCTCCCCGCGGGCTGGGCGTCGCCGGTGGCCTGGGTGATCAGCCTGGTCCTCATCGTGGTCGCCGCGCTCATCGTGCGCGCGATCCTGCACCGGCTGATAGGCCGGGTGATCCGGCGGGCCGCCGACGGGGTGATGCCCGAGCGCCTGCGCGTCAAGACCGTCACGATCTTCGACGGCACCTCGGCCGTGCTCAGCGAGCGCCGCCGCCAGCGCGCCGAGACGCTCGGCTCGGTGCTCAGCAGCCTGATCTCCGTAGTGATCTTCGGTACGGCCGCGCTGATGATCCTCGGGCGCTTCGGCATGGACCTCGCCCCCGTGCTGACCAGCGTGGGCATCCTCGGCGTGGCGGTGGGCTTCGGCGCCCAGGAGCTGGTCAAGGACTTCATCGCCGGCATGTTCATGCTCATGGAGGACCAGTACGGCGTGGGCGACCTGATCGACACCGGGGCGGCCATCGGCACCGTCGAGGCCGTCACCCTGCGCATCACCCGCCTGCGGGACGCCGACGGCCGGGTCTGGTACGTCCGCAACGGCACCATCACCCGCATCGGCAACGAGTCCCAGGGCTGGTCCCGGGCGCTGGTCGACGTCCCCGTGGCCTACAACGCCGACATCTCCGGCATCCGCGACCTGCTCAAGAAGGTCGCCGAGGAACTGTGGGAAGACCCCGACTTCCGGGACGTCGCGATGGTCGAGGAGCCTCAGGTGTACGGCCTGGAGCAGATCTCGGACAAGGCGATGATCTTCAGGATCACCGTGAAGACCGTCCCCGCGCACCAGGCCGAGGTGGCCAGGGAGCTGCGCCTGCGGGTCAAGTCGGCGCTCGACCGGGCGGGCGTCGCGCTCGCCGGGGTCTGAGTAGGCTGGGAACGTGTCCGCTACTCCTCCGGAATCCCTGTCCTTCTACGACGCCGTGGGCGGCTCAGAGGCCTTCGAGCGCCTCGTGCACCGCTTCTACCAGGGCGTGGCGGAGGATCCCCTGCTACGCCCGCTCTACCCCGAGGAGGACCTCCACGGGGCCGAGGAACGGCTGCGCATGTTCCTCATCCAGTACTGGGGTGGCCCGAACACCTACGGCCAGCAGCGTGGTCACCCCCGGCTGCGCATGCGGCACGCGCCTTTCGTCATCGGCGAGGCCGAGCGCGACGCGTGGCTGAAGCACATGCGTGACGCCGTCGAGTCGCTGGAGCTCCCCGAGGAGCTGGAGACCAAGCTCTGGACCTATCTGCACTACGCGGCCCAGAGCCTCCTGAACGCATAAGTCCCCGGATCAGGGGGCAGCCAAGGATTTGTGAATAGCTCCCCATGGTGGCGTGACGCCGTCGTTTACGAGATCTACGTTCGCAGCTTCGCCGACGCCTCGGGAGACGGCGTCGGCGACCTCCAGGGGATCCGTTCCCGCCTGCCCTACCTAGCGGAGCTGGGCGTGGACGCGGTCTGGCTGACCCCCTTCCAACCCTCCCCCATGGCCGACGGCGGGTACGACGTCGCCGACTACCGCGGCGTCGAGCCGCTCTTCGGCACGCTCGCCGACTTCGACGCGCTGGTCGCGGACGCCCACTCCCACGGCCTGCGGCTGATCGTCGACATCGTGCCCAACCACAGCTCGTCGGCCCATCCGTGGTTCCGGGCAGCCGTCGACTCGCCGCCCGGCAGCCCCGAGCGCGACCGTTACATCTTCCGGGACGGCGAGGCACCGCCCAACAACTGGACCTCGGTGTTCAGCGGGCCGGCGTGGAGCCGCCTGCCCGACGGCCAGTGGTACCTCCACCTGTTCGCGCCCGAGCAGCCGGACTTCAACTGGCGCAACCCGGAGGTGCACCAGGAGTTCCTCGACGTCCTGCGGTTCTGGCTCGACCGGGGCGTCGACGGGTTCCGCATCGACGTCGCGATGGGCCTGTACAAGGACGCCGAGCTCGCCGACGTTCCCCCCTCGGGCGAGGGGTTCATGTCCCGATCCCCCATCTGGAGCCAGCCGGAGGTGCACGAGGTCTACCGCGAGTGGCGCAAGGTGCTCGACTCCTACCCCGGGGACCGCGCCGCCGTGGGAGAGGTGTGGACCGACACGCCGGAAGACCTCGCCCTCTACGTACGGCCCGACGAGCTGCACCAGAGCTTCAACTTCGCCTGGCTGGAGGCCCCGTGGTCCGCGACGGCCTTCCGTAAGATCATCGAGGACACGCTGGCCGCCGTCACGGCGCCGACGTGGGTGCTGTCCAACCATGACGTCGTGCGCCATGTCACCCGGTACGGCGAGGGCTCCCTGGATCCGGGGGCCGGGCTCGCACGCGGCTGTGCCGCCCTGCTGACCATGCTCGCCCTGCCCGGGTCGGCATATCTCTACCAGGGAGAGGAACTGGGCCTCCCCGAGGTGAAGGATCTTCCCCCGGAGGCACGGCAGGATCCGATCTTCAAGCGCTCCAAGGGCGAGCTGCCGGGGCGTGACGGGTGCCGCGTGCCGATCCCCTGGTCCGGCACCGCCGAGCCGTACGGGTTCTCCCCGGAGGGCACGCGTCCCTGGCTGCCCCAGCCGGCGGCGTGGGCCTCGCTGACCGCCGAGCACCAGGCCGGCGACCCCGGCTCAACGCTGTCGTTCTACCGCCGGGCGCTGGCACTGCGCCGGTCACTGCGGGCGTCCCTGCCCGGCTCGGTCACCTGGCTCGACTCTCCTGGCGACGCCCTGGGCTTCTCACGCGGCGAGCTGATCTGCGCGATCAACTGCGGCGAGGAGCCCGTACCGCTGCCGCCCCACGGCGGGGTCCTGATCTCCAGCGGGAAGCCGGACGAGACATCCCTGGCCCCGAACACGGCCGTCTGGCTTCGGGCCGTCTAGCGCCCCGGCCGGAAACGCAGAGGGCGGGCACGGTCGCCGTGCCCGCCCTCTCGATGCTCTCGATCAGTCGCGGGTGAGCTTGCGGTAGGTCACGCGGTGCGGACGTGCCGCGTCGGCGCCCAACCGGTCGATCTTGTTCTTCTCGTAGTCGGCGAAGTTGCCCTCGAACCAGAACCAGCTGGAGCCGCCCTCCCACGCGAGGATGTGCGTGGCGATGCGGTCGAGGAACCACCGGTCGTGCGAGGTGATGACCGCGCAGCCCGGGAACTCCAGCAGGGCGTTCTCAAGGCTGGACAGCGTCTCGGTGTCGAGGTCGTTGGTGGGCTCGTCGAGCAGGAGGACGTTGCCGCCCTGCTTGAGCGTGAGAGCGAGGTTGAGCCGGTTGCGCTCTCCACCGGACAGGACACCCGCGGGCTTCTGCTGGTCGGGGCCCTTGAAGCCGAACGCCGCGATGTAGGCGCGGGAGGGCATCTCGACATGGCCGACCTTGATGTGGTCGAGCCCGTCGGAGACGACCTGCCAGACGTTCTTCGCCGGGTCGATGTTGCTCCGGCCCTGGTCGACATACGAGATCTTGACGGTCTCGCCGATCGTGATGTCACCGGTGTCGGGCGTCTCGTTGCTCATGATCATGCGGAACAGGGTGGTCTTGCCCACGCCGTTGGGACCGATGATGCCGACGATGCCGTTACGGGGCAGGTCGAAGGAGAGATCCTCCATGAGCAGCCGGTCGCCGAACCCCTTGCCGAGGCCGGTGGACCGGATGACCGTGGTGCCGAGCCGGGGCCCCGGCGGGATCTGGATCTCTTCGAAGTCGAGCTTGCGGAACTTGTCGGCCTCGGCGGCCATCTCCTCGTAGCGCTGGAGACGCGCCCGGCTCTTGGTCTGGCGGGCCCGGGCGTTGGAGCGCACCCACTCGAGCTCCTCCTCCAGGCGCTTCTTCCGCTTGGCGTCTTTCTGGCCCTCGACCTTGAGGCGGTCCGCCTTCTGCTCCAGGTAGGTGGAGTAGTTGCCCTCGTAGACGTGGCAGCGGCCACGGTCGAGCTCGAGGATCCACGTCGCGACCCTGTCGAGGAAGTAGCGGTCGTGGGTGACGGCGAGGACGGTGCCGGGGTACTTCTCCAGGTGCTGCTCCAGCCACTGGACGCTCTCGGCGTCGAGGTGGTTGGTGGGCTCGTCGAGCAGCAGCAGGTCGGGCTGTTCCAGCAGCAGCTTGCAGAGCGCGACCCGGCGGCGCTCACCACCCGACAGCTTGGTCACGTCGGCATCCGGCGGCGGGCAGCGGAGGGCGTCCATCGCCTGTTCGAGCTGGCTGTCGACATCCCACCCGTTGCGGTGGTCCAGCGCGTCCTGCAGCTTGCCCATCTCGGCGAGCAGCTCGTCGCTGTAGTCGGTCGCCATGAGCTCGGCGATCTCTTCGAACCGGGCGCGCATGGCGAGGGTCTCGGCGACCCCCTCCTGGACGTTGCCCAGCACGGTCTTGGACTCGTTGAGCGGGGGCTCCTGCTGCAGCATGCCGACCGAGAAGCCGGGCATGAGCCGGGCGTCACCGTTGGACGGCTGCTCCAGGCCGGCCATCATCTTGAGAAGCGTCGACTTACCAGTGCCATTGGGGCCCAGCACACCAATCTTGGCTCCGGGCAGGAAATGCAGCGTGACGTCGTCGAGGACGACCTTGTCGCCGTGCGCCTTGCGCACGCGCTGCATCGTATAGATGTACTCGGGCATGCTCCTAAGACTAGGGGATAGCGCCGTCGGAGTTGTCCGCTACCGCACGAGGCCCGGGGGGCGGTGCCACCGGGAGGCAGATGCGGTCGCGGCCGAGCTCCTTGGCCCGGTAGAGAGCCAGGTCGGCCGCGGCGAGCAGCTCGATGAGGTCGTCGCCGTGAACGCTCATGATCGCCACTCCGGCGGAGATCGTCACCGTGATCAACGCGTCGTCCACCGGGATG
The DNA here is from genome assembly GCF_049674955.1 of Sphaerisporangium viridialbum. Taxonomy (GTDB): domain Bacteria; phylum Actinomycetota; class Actinomycetes; order Streptosporangiales; family Streptosporangiaceae; genus Sphaerisporangium; species Sphaerisporangium viridialbum. The sequence goes on from NZ_CP187232.1 coordinate 7,995,963, forward strand.
GCCATGCGGCCGACACGGGAACGCAGGCGCTCGGCGACCCTGCGAGCCTCGGTGATGTCGGCGCGCGGCAGCAGCACCACGAACTCCTCGCCGCCGAACCTGCCGACGACGTCATAGTCACGGAGCTGGCTGCGGAGGGAGGTGGCGACGCCCGCGAGGACTTGGTCGCCGACCAGGTGGCCGTAGGTGTCGTTGACCCGCTTGAAGTGATCGATGTCGACGATCAGGAGGGCGAGCGTCTCGCCCGTGCGACGGGCCCGGACGATCTCGGTGTCGGCCTCCCGCTGCCAGGCCGTGGCGTTGAGCAAACCGGTCTTGGCGTCGGTGCGGGCGGCGGCCTTGAGCTGGGCGTGCAGCAGGCTGCGTTGCAGGAGCACCACCGGAGGGAGCGTCACCACCAGCAGAACCGGGCTCAGCCCGCACGCGATGGCGACCAGCACCCCGAGGCACAGCTCGACGACGTCGAGGAGGACCCTCTCGCGGTCCCACAGGACATCGCGCCAGCGGGTGTCGGGATCGGCCATGTGGAGCGCGATGGCGATCAGGGCGGTGTTGAGCACGGTGAACAGCACCGCGCACCCCACCGCGAGCGCCAACGGCCCGCCCGACCCGAATGACCTGCCTGTCGGATCTCGCACGAGCGAGTGGAACACCACAGAGGCCACACCGGCCGCGAGACCGATGGCCGCGGCGCTGAACACCCGGCGGTAGACCACGGTCGCCCTGACCCGGATCTGCAGCAGGAGCTGCAGGGGCAGGGGGGCCAGCAGGGCATAGACCGGCGGGAGCAGTAAGGCGACCGGAAGCCACCACGCCGAGAGCAGGTCGCGGGACACACCTGCCGGCATGCCCAGACGACGGGTCGCCTCGATGCAGACCGCTCCACACGCCATCAGCGCCACGAAGGTCAGGAACTCCGACCAGCGGAACTCGGTCTTCGTGGCGAGGAACCCCGCCGCGGACAGGGCGAGCCCCACGGTGGCGCACAGATAGACGACCAGGGCGGCGGGCTGCGCCAGCAGCGGCCATCGATCGGCTAGCGAGAGCATGCCGCCGCGTGGCTCGACCGAGATTTCACCGGACGCCGTCATCACATCCCCCAACGCGCACTTCCATCGGGACTGGTTCGCTGTCTCGACTCTACGTCTCACGATGTGTAACACAATAGTCGCGGAGTGTGCGGCTCGCGATGGGAACCGCTACGTTGTGCACTGCGGCCATCTCCGTCCGTTGGCCATGACGTGACCGCTCCCTGTTGAGCGGCCCCCCTGCGGGAAAGGAGCAGCCATGGTGCGAGGCATCATCTGGACCTGATCAGGTGCCCGAACACCCACCCCAACCGCCGCCACGCCGGTGCCCGAACATCCACCCCAAGCGGCACCGCACCACGCCGGTGCCCGAACACCCACCACCACCCCAAGCGGCACCGCACTACGCCGGTGCCCGAACACCCACCCCAACCGCCGCCGCGCCAGTGCCCGAACACTCACCGCCACCACCCCAAGCCGCACCGCACTACGCCGGTGCTCGAACATCCACCTCAAGCAGCGCCGCGCCCCGCGAACCCACTCGGGCTCACCAGGGCCCGCGAACCACTCGGCCCACCGCGGCCCGCGAACCCACTCAGGCCCACCGCGGCCCACGAACCCTCTGCTCGAGACCTCCCAGCGGCCACACACCAACCGCGCCGCACGGCTCGAAGCCACCGCAGTGGGTGCGTCGGCCGCGCTGGAGATGCGGGGCGCAGCCGACACGTTCCGCTGGATGAGAGCCCAAGCTGACGAGCGCTCAAGCTGGCGAGAGCCCAAGCGGCGAGACGTCGGGCAGCCTCGCCCAGGTGAGCGCTCAGGCGGCGAGACGTCGGGCAGCCTCCCCCTCGGGCCACGACTCGGAGCCTGCCGGGTCTTCCACCGAGTCGCTCCCGGCCTTTGTGCGAGTGGCCTTCGCGCGAGCGCGCCGGGAACCACCGTCTTCGGCTGATCCCCTGACCGAGAGACCGGCCTCGTCGGATCCCGCGAGGGCGAGACCCTGCCCGGCGGCCTCCTCTCGGGAGGGCTCACCCCGGAGAGGCTCGTGGCGGAAAGGCTCGCCCCGGCGAAGCTCGTCTCCAAGGGGCTCGTCACGGAGCGGCTCGCCTCCGGAGGGCTCGCCCCGGGAGGGGTCGTCCCGAAGGGGCTCATGGCGGGAGGGGTCGTCCCGAAGGGGCTCATGGCGGGAGGGGTCGTCCCGGAGGGGCTCGCCTCTGGAGTGCTCGCCTCCGGAGTGCTCGCCTCCGGAGTGCTCGCCTCCGGAGGGCTCGTCGCGGGAGTGCTCGTCGCGGGAGTGCTCGTCGCGGGAGTGCTCGTCGCGGGAGTGCTCGTCGCGGGAGTGCTCGTCGCGGGAGGGCTGGATTCCGGTCGGGTCCCCGTCGGTGAGATCGAATGCGGCTGGGCCCGCGAAGGAGCCATCGGCGTCTCCGGGGGTGGAGGAACCGGTGAGAGCGAATCGCGAGGCCCCTGCGGCCGAGCCGTCGGCCTCACTGATCGGGCCGACGAGCTCCCAATCGCGGGTGCTGGAGGCGAGTCGCTCTCGCGCGAGGTCGTCGAACGCGGGGGTCGAGGCGCCGCGCTGAGCCTTCTCGAAGCGGCTGACGCCACGCCTCAGGTCGTGGCCGACCGATGTGGCCTCGACCTCGGCGAGGAACCGCCGCTCGCCGTCACGCTCGTACGAGCGGATGCGCAGCTTGCCGTGGACGACGATCGGCTGCCCGAGCTTGATCGACTGGGCGACGTTCTCTGCCAGGATTCGATAGCACCGGACGGCGTAGAAGGTGGTCTCGCCGTCGTGCCACGACTGGGACGCCTTGTCGAACACGCGTCGCGTCGAGGCGAGCCTCAGTGATGTGACTCGGGTGCCGTCATCGAAGTGGTACTGCCGGGGGTCGGCGGCGACGTTGCCGTTCAGCGTGATGTAGATGTCGTTCATCGTGCCTCCCATGGCGGACCGGCGGACGTTCTCCGCCGACATGGAAGCCAGCTTGTCCGGCCCGCCACCAGCCCCGACCCCTCGAACCGCGTTCTGTGGATTTCCCACCGCGCCACACTCCCGGCCTGTGGAAAACCCCGGCCTCACCGCGGCGGCCCGGGCCTCGAAACGGAGTGGAAACCCCTCGAAGCAGAGTCAAGACGGGGTACCGCCGTACGTCGCTGCCCGTCAGGACCGGCGAGCCGCCGGACCGTACAGGCGGCGGCGAAAGGCGTACGGACGGCGGGAGTCAGCGGCGGCCGGTGGTCAGGGCGGCGAAGAATTCGTTGTAGCGCCTGAGCTCGTGCTCCACCGGCTTGATGACCATGTCCTTGGACACCGCCGAGATCCGCCGGCGCATCTCCCGTTCGAGCTGGTCGCGCTCCTTGCCGGCGCCCAGCACCACGAAGTTGCGGCTGGCGATGGCCGACAGTAAGCCCAGCCCGAGCACGCTGACCATCATCAGCCCCAGCCAGGGCAGCGCCGAGACGTCGCCCAGCAGGTCGGAGGGCTCGCGGCCCACCTCGAAGACCCCGTACAGCAGGATCGCCCCCGCCCAGCCGACCCCGGCGGCGAACAGCACGACCAGGAGGTACTGCCAGATCTTCAGCAGCCACCACCACCCGGGCACGCGGTCGAGGCGCGGGGCGATCTCGGTCAGCTCTCCGGAGAGGACCTGCGGCAGCTTGTTCAGCTGCGAGCGCGCGGCGTCGCGGACACCGTTCTGCCATGCCTCCGGCATCCCGGAGCTCAGACCGTCGGCCAGCGCCTGTACGGCGGTCTCGACCTCGGCGGGCTGGGCGCTGACCGACGCCGCGGTCACGGCCTTGATCTCGTCTCGCACGTTGCCGAGGCGAAGGCTGTTCATGGGGTCGGGACGCAGCCGCGATGCCCATCGGGCGTACGGCCAGCCGACCCAGTCGATGGAGCGCACGCCGTAGACGTTCTCCATCGCCTCCCCCACGGCCGGCACGCCGACCGCGTCGCACAGGGAGTCGGTCAGCCCTTCCTGCCTGGCGAGGTCGACGGTGGGCTGCACGACCATGGCATCGGGCGCGGGCATCACCTTGGTCAGCTTGCCCATGATGCGGTCGAGATCGGCCTCCAGACGCTGCACGGCGGCCCGCCGGTTGCCGACGGACTCGGCGAGCACGCTCTTGAGGCTGTTCACGCCCCTGCCGGTGGTGGCCGACGTGGGCACGATGCGCGGGTGCTGCACGCCTTCACGCTTCAGCAGGTCGGAGAGGTCGACGACGCACTCGGCCAGCTCCTCTGGGGCCAGCCGGTCGGCCTGGTTGAGCGCGAACACGGTGATCGCCTCGTGCCCGGCAAGCTCCGCGACGTACTTGCTGTGCGTGGCGGCGTCGGCGTACTTCTGGGGGTCGAGCACCCAGACGATCAGGTCGACCACCTGGATCAGGCGGTCGGCCTCGTGGTCGGTGATGGCCCTGATCGAGTCGTGGTCGGGCAGGTCGAGCAGGATCAGGCCGTGAAGCTGACTCTCTCCCCTGTCCAGGGCGCTGGCACGGGCGAAGCGGTGCCGCCACTGGATCTGGAGCCAGTCGAGGAGCGGCCCGGCGCCGTCCAGACCCCAGACGCACGCGTGCGTACGCGCGGTCGTCGGCCGGCGCACGCCCGTCGGAGACAGCTCCAGCCCGGAGATGCGGTTGAACAGGGAGGACTTGCCGCTACCCGTGCCACCGGCGAGGGCCACCACGGTGTGATCGCCGGAGAGCTTGAGACGGTCGCCCGCGCGGAGCAGCAACTGCCCGGCCTCGGCGATCAACGCGGGGTCGACCCTGCCGGGGCCGAGCTCCACGATCCTCGCGAGAGCCGCGAGCCGGTGGCCCAAGTCGTTCCGCGTATCCATCGTCCCGGCACGCGCGCCGCTGACACTCATCGGGCGACCTCAAGGTTGTACGTTGCCTGGTAGAGCCGCTTGGCGGCGGCCTCGTCGGGGATCCCCGCCTCGTCGAGCACCTGGACGTACCGCAGCGTCTCCTCGTCGAAGAGCACGCTGATGCGGGCTCGCAGGTCGCTGCGCGCCCTGGTGCCGATGCCGCGCAGTGACTCGGCGCCGAGCACCCCTCGCAGCAGGCGCTCGGGCAGGGTGCCGGTGCCGGAGGAGGCGGCGACATCGGAGCTTCCGTAGCCGAGCAGCCCGATCATGAAGACCAGCGAGAGCGACCCCTCGTCGAAGGCGACCAGCTTGGCGACCGATCGCTTGGTCACGGCGCCCGAGTGGATCAGCGCCACCACGTGCTCCTGCCAGGCGCCGATCGTACGGCCGACCCGGCGCGCGAACTCGTCCGACGGGCGGCCGAGGCCGGGGGCGGCGGCGAGGCCGTCTCCGACGCCGTCGCGCTGGCGCCACCTGACGACGACCTCCTCGGCGGCCCGCTGCCCGGCGGAGACGATCACGGATTCGAGCCCGGAGCGGAGCGCCGCCTTGAAGGCGCGCAGCCGCGCGGGGGCCTGCTGGCTCGTCTTGGTGGCCACACGGCCGGGACGGCGCAGGTGGAGGGTCTTCATCAGGTCGCCGGAGCCCGCGAAATCCTGCCAGCGGGCGAGGACCTCGCCCCGCAGCAGCGATCCGTCGGTCGTCACCTCGTCGATCTCCGCCAGCGCGCCCATGTAAGCGGCGTCCACGTCGGTGCGGAGCTCCGCCCGGAAGGCGACCTGGGCCTCCAGGTGCCGGGCCAGCGCGGGGACGCGGACGCGGAAGCTGTTCAGGACGCCGTCGAGGGTCGCCTGGACGGCCTGCGAGCGGCGCTGGTCGTCGACCGACAGCTCGGTCAGCCACATGCGCAGCTCGGCGACCTCCTCCTCGGGAAGGCGCCCCGCGGTGACGGTCGACTCGTTGATGACGAACCGCTCGACGTCGCCGAGACCGTACTCCTGGAGCATGCGGGAGAAGTGCTTGTCGATCACCTCTCGCGACCTCACGGGCACGCGCGAGAGCACGATGGCCAGGCGGGCGCCGCGCTCCTTGGCGAGGCGTAACAGGTTCCACGCGGGCGCGTCGGCGTAGCGTGTCGCCGTGGTGACGAAGACCCACAGGTCGGCGGCGTCGAGCATGCGGTGGGCGACCTCGTGGTGGGTCTCCACCACAGAGTCGATGTCCGGGGTGTCGAGCAGGGCCACCCCCTGCGGAAGCCGCTCGGTCGTGGCGAGGACGAGGGTGTCGAGAGAGCCGTCGTTGCCCGGCCTGTCGACGCGGATCATGCCGCCGAGCACCTCGCCCTTGGCGAACCACTCGCGGTCGTCGGGGTGGCAGGCCAGTACGGGCGTGCCCGTGGTGGGGCGGCGCACGCCCGTGGAGCTGACCTTCGCGGCGGCGAGGGTGTTGACCAGGGTCGACTTGCCGGCCCCAGTGGAACCGACGACGGCGATGAGAGCCGGCGCGGTGCTCATGTGCACGCGCGGGATCACGTAGTCCTCGATCTGGGCGAGGATCTCGACCTGGGCCTTGCGGGCCTCCTCGACCCCGGGGACGTCCAGGCCGAGCCGCAGCCCGGTGACGCTGTCCCGCAGCCCGGACAGCGCCGACGTCAGCGCCCGCGAGACGGGCTTGGGCAGCGGCACCTCTCGTACGTGCTCGGAGGTCTGGAAACCCTCTTCGTCCTGCTCATCCTCATCGGAGCCGTCGACCTCGGCGGCCTGGTCGAAGCCGTCGTCGGCCGCCTGGACGGCCCCGGCGGGCTCCCACACCCCGCGCGACCCGGTGTCCTCGGCGCCCGACTGCGAGTCACCGTGGGCGCTCTGGGAATGCGTCTCCTTGAACGGGTCGAAGGAGACGCCTTCCTGCACGGGTAGGACGTCCTGGCGGTCGGCTGAGACGTCCTCCTGTACGGCCGCGTCGTCCTCGGCGTCAGCGGAAACACCTTCCGGGACGACCGAGACGTTCTCAAGACCAGCGGAAACGTCCTCAGAACTGGCCGGAACGCCCCCCGAACCAGCAGGGACGTCCTCCAGCGCCGCCGAGCCCTCCTCAAGATCGGCGGAAAGGTCCTCTCGAACGACCGGGACGTCCGCGGAATCCGCCGGGACGTGCTCATCAAACACGGCCGGGACGTCGTCGGGACCTGTGAAGACGTCCTCACGTACGGCCGAGACGTCCTCCGAACCAGCGGGAGCGTCCTTCTGCTCGGCGGGGACGTCCTGCCGCACGGGTAAGACGTCCGGCGGGTCAGCGGAAACAACCCCCGTGGTCGAGGAGACGTCCTGCTCCTCGGCGGAAACGGTCTCCGGAGTCGAGGAGACGTCCTGCTCCTCGCCAGAGGGGTGGTCCTGCGCCGATTGAGTGGTCTGAGCCTTGATGGGAGCGAAAGCATTGAACGTCGGCTGCTCGGGGGCGGGGTCACTCGTGCCGGTGTCACCGGTCGCCACCCCGGCGGCCTGAGCCCTGACCGGGGCGAACACATCGAACGCGGCCGGAACGGGCCCGGCGTCATCCACCGGACCGTGGTCGGCGACGGGGGTTTCCGGGGCACCGGCCTGGACGGATGACGCGTCGCGGGCGGCGGGGGTCTCGGCGTGACGGGGGTCGTCGTCGCCGGCTCCGATCGCCTGGAACGTTATCGTCTGCTCCTCTGGGGTCTCGGGGGTGCTGCCCTTCCCCTCGATCACCGCGTCACCTGACTGCTCGGTGTGCTCATCGGCGCACTCCGTCTTCTTCGCAGTCGATTTCACGGAACCCGCTCCGCTCGAACCATCTCGATCTCCTGGCCGACCCTGACGACGTCACCGACGACCACGATCGCCGGCGGCCGCGTCCCAGCGGCGATCACGCGCTCCGCCACCGTGGAAAGGCTGGCGTAAAGAGCTCGCTGGGTCGGAAGAGTACCGTCCTGTACCACCATCACGGGGGTTTCCGGCGAACGTCCGTCTCGTATGAGTGTGTCGGCGATCATGGCTATTCGTTCAACAGCCATCAGAAGTACCAGGGTTCCCGGTGATCTCGCCAGTCCCGCCCAGTCAACAGTTGATTTCGGATCGTCCGGCGCCACGTGAACGGAGATGACGTGGAACTCCTGGCTCACTCCCCGGTGGGTCACCGGCACCCCGGCGGCGGCGGGCACGGCCACCGCGCTCGTGACCCCGGGCACCACCACGACAGGGATGCCGGCCCGCGCGCACGCGAGCATCTCTTCGCCACCCCGGCCGAAGACGAAGGGGTCGCCCCCCTTCAGCCGGACGACGAACCTGCCCTGCCTCGCGTGCTCGATCAGCAGCTCGTTGATCTTCTCCTGCGCGAGGTAGCGGCCGTACGGGATCTTCGCGGCGTCGATCAGCTCGACGTCGGGCGCCAGCTCGTCCAGCAGGGCGCGGGGTGCGAGGCGGTCGGCCACGACCACGTCGGCCTGGGCCAGGAGCTGGCGCCCGCGCACGGTGATCAGGCCAGGGTCGCCAGGGCCGCCGCCGACCAGCGCGACGCCGACGGGCTTGGTGCGGTTGCGTCGGGCGTCGACCGTGCCGTCGCGCAGGGCGCCCACCACGGCGTCCCGGATGCCTGCGGCGCGGCGCGGGTCGCCCCCCGCGGTGACGGCCACGCTGATCTCGTCGACCTGCCCGCTGGCGGGGGTCCAGGCGGCGGAGGCGTCGCGGTCGTCGGCGCGCACGCACCAGATGCGCTTGGCCTCGGCCTCGGCGGCGATGGCCGCGTTGACGGATCGGCTGTCGGTGCACGCCTGGACCAGCCACGAGCCGTCGCAGTCACCGACCTGGTAGGAGCGGCGTTCCCACGTGATGAGGCCGTCGGCGATGAGATCGTCGAGAGCCGGCGTGACGCTCGGGGACACCAGGGTGACCGACGCACCCGCGTCCAGCAGGGTGGGGACCCTGCGCTGGGCCACGCGCCCGCCGCCGACGACGAGCACGCGCCTGCCGTTGAGCCGAAGACCGAGCAGGTAGGGCGACGACATGGGACGGTGTTCCCTTTCCCGGGAAGAGGCAAAACCCGTTGTCCGTGAGGTAAACCTACAGGCCTTCCGCCGTAGGAGGCGCAGCCAGCCTTCCCTCCAGAAGGGGCTTGCGCGGATCCCACGGCTCGCCTCCCGCCTCGACCTCACGCTTGCGCGCGATCGCCGACAGAGCCTCGAGGATGACGCGGTTCCCGAGGTAGGCGGTGATCTCCGCATGGTCGTACGGCGGGGCGACCTCGACCACTTCCAGGCCCACCACCGGCAGCTCGTAACAGATGCGCCGGACCGAGTCGAGGAGCTGCCGCGCGGACAGGCCACCGGGCTCGGGGGTGCCCGTGCCCGGCGCGTGGGCGGGGTCGCACACGTCGATGTCCACGGAGAGGAACACGCCGTCGCAGTCGTCGGTGGCGATGGCGAAGGCCTCGGTCAGGCACTCGGTGAGCCCTCGCTCGACGATCTCGGTCATCTCGTACGAGCGCATGTTCTGCCGGGCCATCCAGCCGAGGATCTTCGGACCCGGCCAGTAGCCGCGCAGGCCGATCTGCAGGAACCTGTCCCCCCGGATCGCCTCGGACTCGATGAGCCGCCGCATCGGCTGGCCGTGCCCGTACAGGTGACCGAACTCGATGTCGCCGGTGTCGGCATGCGCGTCGAAGTGGATCATGGAGACGCGTCCGAACCCGTGGTGGCGTGCCACACCGCGGGCGTCGGGCAGCGCGACGGTGTGGTCGCCGCCGAGGACGAGCGGGATCGCCCCGGACGCGGAGATCGTGTAGACGGCCTCCTCGATGTTCCTGATCGAGCCTTCGATGTCGCCGGAGTAGCACTCCACGTCACCGGCGTCCAGGACCTTGAGATCCTGCAGGGCGTCCACGCGCAGGGCCATGCTCGGCCGGGAACCGTCGTGGGGCAGGTAGCAGGCCTGCCGCAGAGCCATCGGGCCGAAACGCGCGCCCGGCCGGTTGCTGGTGCCCCCGTCGAAGGGGGCTCCGACGATCACGACGTCCGCTCCCGCGAAGCTGTCCGGATCGCCGAGGTCGCAGCGTTCCACACCGAGGAAGGTGATGTCGGGTCCGAACATCGGGCCGTAGCGCATCAGGGTCCAATCATGCTCTGTAGCAGAATGTCACCATTTAACCGCATTCGCGCAGAATGCAATCGAAGCCGCCGACAGCGCCAGATGCCCCGGACCGGGTCCGCCGCCCGGTCTCAGGGGCAGGGACTAGATCTCGTCGAGGGCGGCCTGGGCGTCCTTGTCGGTTACGCCCGCGGAGTCGAAGGTGGCCACGTCGTGCATGACCCGGACGGCCGCGCTCACCAGCGGGTACGCCAGCAGGGCACCCGTGCCCTCGCCGAGCCGGAGCTCCAGGTCGACCAGGGGGCGGAGGCCGAGATGGTCGAGCGCGATGGCGTGCCCGGGCTCGGCCGAGCGGTGCCCCGCCACGCAGTAGCCGACGGCGCCGGGTGCCAGAGCGGCGGCGGCCAGCGCGGCGGATCCGGCGATCACCCCGTCGAGGATGACCGGCACCCGTGCGGCGGCGGCACCGAGGACGAACCCGGCGATCGCGGCGTGCTCAAGCCCGCCCACCGCCGCCAGCCTGCGCAGCGCGTCCTCCACCGCCCCGGACGGAGAACCGTGCTCGACCGGTGCCATGCCCTCGGAGATGCCGTTGACCTGGAGGCCCCTGCGGACGATCTCGATCTTGCGGGTGAGGGTCGCGGCGTCGGCGCCGGTGCCCCTGCCGGTGGTCTCCACCGCGTCGGCGCCCGTGAAGGCGCAGATGAGGGCGGCGGACGCGGTGGTGTTCGCGATGCCCATGTCACCGGTGATCAGACAGACGGCGCCGGCCCCGATGAGGTCGCGGGCCACGGAGATGCCGGCTTCGATCGCCGCCACGGCCTGGGCCGCGGTCATGGCCGGGCCGCGTGACAGGTCGGCCGTGCCGTACGCGACCTTGCGGGAGACCAGGCCGGGCGCCTCGGGCAGGTCGGAGGCGACGCCGACGTCCACCACGGTCACCGACGTGCCGACCTGGGCGGCGAAGGCGTTGGCCACGGCGCCGCCCGCGAGGAAGTTCGTCACCATCTGGGTGGTGACCTCCTGCGGCCAGGGACTGACCCCCTGGGCGTGCACGCCGTGGTCGGCCGCGAAAATGGCCAGGGCGGCGGGCGTGGGAAGCGGCGGCGGGCAGACACCCGCGACGCCCGCGAGCCGCACCGCGACCTCCTCCAGCACGCCCAGCGCGCCACGCGGCTTGGTCAGGCGGTCTTGGTGTGCCCGCGCGTCGGCCATGGCCTGCCGGTCGGCCGGCCTGATCGCCGCCAGGGTCTGCCGGAAGATCTCCATGCTCATCGGTCAGACCAGCCCGTCGACCATCGCGGCCTCGTCACGGGGAAGCATCCGCACCCTGGGCCGGCCCACGCGGACGACGTCCTGACCGCCCTCGTCCAGGGCCTCGACACCGTCAAGGGACAACTGCACGCCCACCTTCTCCAGAAGCTCGTCCCCAGCCTCGCCTGAAACCAGCGGCTCCGCAATGCCCAGAACGCGTTCTTCGGCGTCCTCCAGCGGCCACAGGTCGGCGGCGCCCAGGGGCTCGTCCTCGGAGTCGGCCACGGGCTCGGCGCAGTCGTGGCCGGGCGGGCGCCCGGAGGGGTCGGTCGCCTCCAGCACCTCCTCGTACCGCTCGATGATCAGGTCGGCGAGACCCTCGCAGTCGCCGATCACCTCGGCGCAGCGCACATCGAGGTCGATGTGCCCGGCGGCGTAGGCCAGGGCCTCGGCCCAGATGCGTTCGAGCACTCCCCCGGCGAACAGCAGGTAGGGGAGCACGACGACCCGCTTGGCGCCCAGGCGGCGGCAGCGCTCGATGCCCTGGGCGACGCTCGGCGGGGCGTCCGCGACGTAGGCCGTCTCGACGGTCAGCAGCTCGGGCGCGTGCGTCTCCCAGAACAGCCGCGAGACGCGGTGCACCTCGGCGTTCACCCCGGTGTCGGCGGACCCGTGGCCGACCAGCACGACGGCGGTCTCGGCGGGCGACACCGGCTCCCACGGCACCTCGCCGTGCTCGTCGGTCATGGAGACCGAGGCGAGGCGGGGCATCTCGGCCAGCGCGTCGGCGAGGCGCTCGGCCATCAGCGCGAGCACCTGGGGCGAGGCGCCGAGAGCCCTGCCCTGGTCGCAGGCGAGGGTCGGATGGACCACGCGCGCCCTCGCGATCGCGGCGGGGACGTCCTCGCTGTCGCCGAGCGCCAGGGGAACCGCCACCAGGCGGTGGTGACCCCGGGCGACCAGCGAGGCGACGGAGTCACTCAGCGACGGACGTCCCTTGGCGACGAACCCACCTGACACATCCGCCACTAACTGGTCGAGCCGGCACCGCAGCCGGTGGACGAAACGGCCGAACTCTGCTGCACCGGTGTCGTCGTGGGCGCCGTGCCCTATGAGAAGGAGCGGCGGCTTCATGTGGATCTCCGATACTTTGACCTGCGGATATGTTGGTCGGGCCGAGAGGATATCCGAATCTGTCAATCCATGGACATCGCTTTGCGGAGCATTTGGTCAAGACAAGACCGACCGTTCATCGTGATCTGGGTCGGCGGGAGCGCGTGGCCGCCGGTCTTACCTCAGGCTGTGCCGCCCTTGAGCAAGCTGAACAGCACGGCGTCGGAGATGCCCCCTGACACGGGCAGGGCCCGCCGGAGCACTCCCTCCTCGACGAACCCGGCCTTGCGCGCGACGCCCTGGCTGGCGACGTTTCCGACGGCGGCGAGCAGCGTGACGCGGTGGAAGCCGCGCATCATGAGGAAGGTGGTGACCGCGCGCGTCGCCTCCCAGGCGAAGCCCTGGCGCCGGGCCCACGGCGAGATCCAGTAGCCGACCTCGACGTCCCCCCGCTCCCAGTCGGCCCGCTGCACGCCGGCGGACCCGGCGAGGCGGCCTCCGGCCTTGGGCTCGATGGCGAACTGCACGCCGTTCACGGAGTCGGCGTGGGCGAACCTGGTGCACCAGTCGTACGCGCGCTGGAGGTCGTACCCCTCGGCCCACGGCATCCAGCGGTGGATCTCGGGGTCGCCGTCGACGGCGGCGAAGACGTCCCTGGCGTCGGTGCCGGTGAAGGGGCGCAGGATGAGGCGCTCGCTCTCGAGCCGGACCCCGGTGCCGAAGCCCCGGCCGTTCATCGTGGGCGGCCCCATGATGATGTCGCGGGAGAGCAGCCCGAAGACCACCAGGTCGTGCGGGCCGTCGTCCTCGAAGCCCGCGCCGCGCAGCACGCCTTCTCGGGTGAAGCCGGACTTCTCTGCGACCCGGAGCGAGGCGGTGTTGTCGAGGTTGGCGCGGAGCTCCACCCGGCGCAGGCCGCCCTTGGTCAGCATCCACTCGGTCAGCCCGCTGACGGCTTCGGGGGCGTAGCCACGGCCGCGGTGCGCGGGGTGCACGCCGTAGCCGATCTCGGCGGTGGCGGCGCCCCAGACGGTCTTGAACAGGCTGACGGCCCCGACGATCGTGCCCTCGGCGACCATCGCCAGGTGGATGCCCTGCCCGGACCGCCACAGCTCGTGGACTCCGTACGACAGCCACTGGGCCACGCCGGACACGTGGCCGGGCACGCCGGGCGGGAGGAACCGCGCCTCGGACTCGATGATCGCACGAACCCGGTCGGCGTCGCGGGGACCGAAAGGCCGTATGACCAGCCGCCTCGTGGTGATCGTCAAGTGCTGATCGAAACCGGTCAATTCAATCCCCCTTGTACGGACATATCAGCTCACCGCACATCGGGGGTTGTCCGCAACTTGACGGGCCCTTGGTGGAGGGACAAGGTCGGCCGACCCCCAAGGACCCGATTTTCTCACGTCACAGCCGTCCCGGCAGACGACTCACCACCCGGGCGGCACATCCGTCGAAGGCACGTCGAAGGCACTAGGAGGCGGTCCTCAGCGCCTCCCGCCACCGCACCCGCGCGCCCGTACGCAGCACCGCGCGCTGGTAGATGCGGCCGCCGGCGTACAGCACGGCCGCCGCCGCGAGGACCATCAGGCCCATCGCCAGGCCCGTCTCCCAGAGCGGCACCTCGATGACCGCGGACCTCACCGGCATGACCATGGCGGAGAACGGCGGGACGAGCGACAGCACGTGCGTCAGCGTCCCGTCCGGCGACTGGACCGCGACGAACCCGATCAGGTAGCTCGCCATGAGCAGCATCGTCGCGGGGGTGAGCACGCCGCTGAGCTCCTCCTGACGCGACACCAGCGAGGCGATCGCCGCGAACATCGCGGCGTAGAAGGCGTAGCCGAGCAGGAACCACACGATCGCGCTCGCCACCACGCCGTACGTGCCGTCGGGCAGGTTCGGCACCGCGCCGGTGATCTGGGCGGCGGCGAGACCCACACCGGCGATCACCACGATCTGCGACAGACCCAGCACGCCGAGGCCGATGACCTTGCCGCCCAGGAGCTGCCACGGGCGCACGGCGGTGAGGAGGATCTCCACGATCCTGCTGCCCTTCTCCTCCACCACGCCCATGGCCACCCAGGTGCAGATCTGGATGAGCAGCATGAACAGGATGACGACGATGACCATCGCGATCACGCTGCGGACCGTCGCGTCCTCACCGCTGCCGTTGAGGGTCACCTCCTTCATGGGCGGCACCCGCAGAGCCTGCCCGACCTTGGCGGGATCGAGGCCGGCGGCGGTGAGGTTCTCCTCGGTGGCCACCGTGCGGTGGGCGGTGTCGAGGATCACCGACAGACCCCGGCCGACCACGGTCTTGGAGATCACCGTCGCGTTCCCCACGACCGCCGCCTCGACGTCGCCGTCCGCGACGGCCTTGCGCGCCGCCGCCTCGTCCGCGTAGCGGGTGATCTTGACGGTGAGGTCGTCCCCGGGCGTGACCTGCGCGGTGAGCGCCGCCTGGAGCCGGTCGGCCTGCGCGCCCACCAGGCCCACGGTGTAGTCGGAACCGCCGCCGAGCAGCTTCGGAAGGGCGGCGAGCACGGCGACCAGCACCGCCGTGACGATCAGGCCGTAGCGGTATCCCTTCGTGCGGCCCCTCACGCCGATCTCGCGCCGGGCGACCAGGGCTATGGCGTTCACGCGACCACCTCACGGAAGATCTCGGCGAGCGATGGCTCCTGCCATCCAAAGTGCTGGACGCGGCCCGCGGCCGAGGCGACGCGCAGCGCCTCCTGGTCGTCGCCCGGCGTGAGGATCACCTCGTCGTAGCGCTCCTCGGCCATGCCCGCCTGGGCGGGATCGCCGTGGGGCGGCCGGTCGGTCTTGGCGATGATCTCTCCGGGCAGCCGGTCGGTCCACCCGGCCTCAGCTCCGGTCACGATGACGCGCAGGCGCTTGCGCGACTCCCGTGCGCGCAGCTCCGCCACGGTGCCTCCGGCGATCATGCGGCCGGCCTTGATGATGCCGACCGAGTCGCACAACCGTTCCACCAGGTCGAGCTGGTGGCTGGAGAACACGACCGGCACCCCCGCGGCCGTACGCTCGGCGAGCACTCCGGCCAGGGCGTCGACCGCGATGGGGTCAAGGCCGGAGAACGGCTCGTCGAGCACCAGCACCTCGGGCTCGTGGATGAGCGCCACCGCGAGCTGCACGCGCTGCTGGTTGCCCAGCGACAGGCTGTCCACGTCGTCGCCGCGCCGCTCGGTGAGCCCGAGCCGCTCGATCAGAGCCTCCGACGACCGCCGCGCGGCCTCCGCGCCCATGCCGCCGAGCATGCCGAAGTACTCGATCTGCTCGGCGACGCGCATCTTGGCGTACAGCCCGCGCTCCTCCGGCATGTAGCCGAACCTGCGGCGGGTCTCGAAGCCCGCCCGCCTGCCCTTCCACCGGACCTCGCCGCCGTCGGCGGCGAGCACGCCCATCACGATGCGCATCGTCGTCGTCTTGCCCGCGCCGTTGGCGCCGACGAAGCCGAACATCTCGCCGGGGCCCACGGTGAGGCTCACACCGTCGAGGGCCACCGTGTCGCCATACCGTTTCCTGAGCCCGTCCACCTCAAGCATGGGGGGATCCCTTCATGATCTTTTCGAGTACGGAGACGTACTCCTGGAAGGCCTCGCGGCCCTTGGGGGTGAGCGAGAACCACGTGCCGGGCTTCTTGCTGACGAAGGCCTTCTGGACCTTGACGTAACCGGCCTCTTCGAGGGTCAGCATGTGCTTGGACAGCAGGGAGTCGCTGACCTCGATCGTGTCGCGCAGGAACCGGAACTCGACGTTCTCGGCGGCGGCCAGCGCCGCCATGATCGACAGCCGCACGGGCGTGTGGATGAGCGGGTCGAGGTGGTGCCGGGGGTGGGCTCCGTTACCGGTCACCGGTCGTGTTCCCACGTTCGCAGGCGCCAGCCCGCGTACAGCACGGGCGTCGCCGCGACGACCGCGACGGCGATACCCGCCGGCAACCACCAGCCTGAGGGGCTCTTGGGGACGAGGGAGGCGAAGAACGCCGCGCCGACCATCACGGCCCCCCACGGAAGCGCCACCAGGTACTGGAAGCGGGAGATGCCCCGGCCGTGCACGCCCTGCATGTAGACGTAGACCAGCGACAGCGCCGTCATTGCCACCCAGGCGATCATGGCGACGATGCGGAGGGTCAGCGGGCCGAAGAACATCGCCGACCAGTAGAAGACGGTCGCGACACCCCAGACGAGATACATGCGCCCGGCCCATTTCGCGGACCGCCCGACCTGCTGCCGCATGCGGCCGATCTCCTTGAGCGCGGCGTCCGCGCCCAGATCGTCACTGTCGTTCATGGGCTTCTCCCTCCTTCACGCGTTCAAAACAGTAGCAAGTACTCAACTCTCATTCAAGTGGTGTCTTCTGGGTCAAGAAATGACGAACCCCGGCACGGCCGTACGAGCCATACCGGGGTGTCGCCTCGCCGGGCTACGGGAGGGTCTCCGCGATGATCACTTCCAGCGTGCGGGGGCCGTGCACGCCCTCGACGCGATTCAGCTCGATGTCGCTGGTCGCCGAGGGCCCGCTGATCCACGTCAGGGGCCGTACCGGGTCGAGGCGGGCGACCGCCTCCGGCACACCGCCCACCACCTGCCCGGCCCGCACCACGCACAGGTGGTAGTCCGGCACGAGGGTCAGAGCCCTGCGTCCCTGGCCGGGACCGGCGTCGAGCACGATCGTGCCGGTCTCGGCGATCCCGGCCGCGCAACCGGTGATCACGCCGTCCGCCGTTTCGAGACGGGCGGCGCTGAGCGGCGGATCGTCCAGGAGCCGCTCCAGGCCGGGCGCGGCGGCCAGCCACTCCTCCGGCAGCCCGTCCGGCACGACCACCCGCCGCACGCCTCTGCCTGACAGCGCCACGGCGACGGCGGCCGCGACCTCGTTCTCCGGTACGACATGGACGATCGCCCGGTAGTCGCGGACCCGCTCGGCGAACAGCTCGACGATCAGCTCGCGGGGGCCGGACACGTGGCCACTCGTCCGGTAGCGGCGGGGGATCTCCACCTCGGGCGCTCCCGCGACGGCCGCGCGGATCCGGGAGAGGATCTGGTCGCGGGAGCTCCGCGTCTCGGACGGACGGCTCATCGGTGGCCTCCCTCGGTGCGGTCCCACCAGTCGCGGAACGACTCCTCCGGCACCGGCGGGACGTCCCTGGTGTCCGTCCACGCCGCGCCGGGGCCCGGCAGGCGCCTCTTCGGCACGAGCTTCCTGAACCGGCTCGCCAGGCGCTGTGCGCGCTCCAGCCGTACCGGCGTGCTGAGCACCCATCCCGCGGCCTTCAGCCCGAACCGCTCGGCCGGGCCGTGCGGCGCCCTGGACCGCAGGTGGACGAGCACCTCGGGGATGTCGATCGCGACCGGGCACACGTCGTAGCACGCGCCGCACAGGCTGGAGGCGTACGGCAGCGAGGCGTCGAGCTCTGAGGCCATCCCGCGAAGCTGCGGGGTGAGGATGGCCCCGATCGGCCCCGGATAGACCGAGCCGTACGCGTGGCCACCGACGCGCTCGTACACCGGGCAGACGTTGAGGCAGGCGGAGCAGCGGATGCAGCGCAGCGCCTGGCGCCCGATCTCGTCGGCCAGCACCTTGGTCCTGCCGTTGTCGAGGAGCACGAGGTGGAACTCCTGGCCCTCGGTGGCGCCCGTCCACATGGAGGTGTAGGGGTTCATCCGCTCGCCGGTCGAGCTCCTCGGCAGCAGCTGCAGGAACACCTCCAGGTCGCGCCAGGTGGGCAGGACCTTCTCGATGCCGACCACGCTGATCAGCGTCTCGGGCACGGTCAGGCACATGCGGCCGTTGCCCTCGGACTCCAGTACCACCAGGGTGCCGGTCTCGGCGACCACGAAGTTGGCCCCGGAGATGCCGACCTTGGTGGCGAGGAACCGCTCGCGAAGGTGCAGGCGCGCGGCCTCGGCCAGGGCCCTCGGGTCGTCGCTCAGGCTCTCGGGCGCGGGGCGTCCCCATTCGGCCATGTGCTCGCGGAAGATCTCCCGGATCTCCGAGCGGTTGCGGTGGATGGCCGGAACCAGGATGTGGGACGGCCAGTCGTCGCCGAGCTGCACGATCAGCTCGGCGAGGTCGGTCTCGTAGGCGGTGATCCCTGCCTCGGCCAGCGCCTCGTTGAGGCCGATCTCCTGGGTGGCCATCGACTTGACCTTGACCACCTCGGTCTCGCCGGTGGCTCTGACCAGGCCGGTCACGATCTCGTTGGCCTCGGCGGCGTCCGACGCCCAGTGCACGTGGCCGCCCGCGCCGGTGACCGCCTCCTCGACCTGGAGCAGGTAGCGGTCGAGGTTGCGCAGCGCGTCGTCCTTGATCGCCTTGCCCGCCGCGCGCAGCTCGGCCCAGTCGGGCAGCTCCTCGACCACGGACGCCCGCTTGGCGCGGATCGTGTGCGTCGCCTTACGGAGGTTGTACCTGAGCT
Source organism: Sphaerisporangium viridialbum (assembly GCF_049674955.1). GTDB lineage: Bacteria > Actinomycetota > Actinomycetes > Streptosporangiales > Streptosporangiaceae > Sphaerisporangium > Sphaerisporangium viridialbum. The sequence goes on from NZ_CP187232.1 coordinate 8,014,783, forward strand.
GGGAGTCCTGGAGTGCCTCCTCGGCGTTCTCCGGGAAGGCGGGCATGCCGAGGAAGGTGCCGGGGCCGGTCATCGTGCCTCTCCTTCGCGGGTCACTGGTCCGCCTCCGTCGAGGCGAGGATCTCGGCCAGGTGCATGACCCGCACGCCGGCGCGCATGCGGCTGAGCGTGCCGCCGATGTGCATCAGGCAGGAGTTGTCGGCGGCGCAGAGCACTTCGGCGCCCGTGGACACGATATTTCCGACTTTGTCGGCACACATGGCGGCCGAGACCGCCGCGTTCTTCACCGCGAAAGTGCCGCCGAAACCGCAGCACTCCTCCGCGCCGGGAAGGGGCGTGAGCTCCAGCCCTCGTACGCTCTGGAGCAGCCGGGTGGGCTTGTCGCCTACGCGGAGGCCGCGGAGCGAGTGGCAGGTCGGGTGATATGTCACCCGGTGTGGGAAATATGCGCCTACGTCGGTGACGCCGAGCACGTCCACCAGGAACTCCGACAGGTCGTACACCTTCGGGGCGACCTCGGCCACCTCCTCCGCGAACGGGGAGTGCCCGCCGTGCGCCCCCGCGAACGCCCCCGCCCGTGTCGCGCCCATGCCCGCCGCCAGCTTCGGGTACTGCTCGCGGACCATCGCGGCACACGAACCCGACGGGGCGACCACGGCGTCGTAGCCGCGGAAGACGTCCAGGAAGTGCCGCGCCAGCCGTACCCCCTCGTCGCGGTATCCGGTGTTGACGTGCATCTGACCACAGCAGGTCTGGGCCGTGGGGAACTCCACCTCGCAACCGAGGCGGCGCAGCAGCGTCACGACCGCCTTCCCCGTGCCCGGGAAGAGCGTGTCGTTGACACACGTGACGAACAGGGCTACCCGCATCGGACCCCTTCCTTGCGTCACTCCGGCCGGAGTGGAGTGATGAAGCCGAGTATGGTCAGACCATACTCCAGGGCAGAAGGAGGGTCACGTGGCGGGCAAGGCGCGGCGGACACGCGCGTTCGAGGAGGTGCTCCTCCAGGTCGAGCGGCGCATCGCCGACGACGGGCTCAGGGTGGGAGACCGCCTCCCCGGCGAGCGGCAGCTCGCCGAGCAGCTCCAGGTCAGCCGGGCCTCGGTGCGCGAGGCACTCCGCGTGCTCGAAACGCTGGGCGTGGTGTCGTCGCAGGCCGGCCGGGGTCCGGACGCGGGGGCGGTTCTCACCTCGCGCCCCGACAGCGCGCTCACCGACCTGCTCCGCCTCAGCCTCGGCCTGTCCAGCCTGTCACTGCGCGAGGTCATCGACACCCGGCTGATGATCGAACGCTGGTCCGCAGAGCACGCGGCCCGCGCACCCTCCCCCGCTCCCGAGGCTCCCGACGCGATGGCGGCGGCCATACGGGCCATGGAGGCGGCGGCGACCGCCGAGGAGTTCGTCGAGCACGACATCGCGTTCCACGTGGCCATCGCCGAGGCCTCCGGCAACAGGCTGGTCGCGGCCGTGATGCGGGCCCTGCGCGACGCGATGCGCCGGTACGCCATCGAGGCCGTCGAGGGCCTCGGCGACACCGGCGTGCTGCGGGAGGACCACCTGCGGATCCACGCCGCGATCACCTCGGGCGACGCGACGGCGGCCGTCGAGGCCGTGACCGCGCACCTCGCCCACGCCTACCCCGAGCTCTTCTGACTCTCGACCGGTAGAGCTAGAACGTGTTCTAATTACGAGGCGATGGGTCGTACTCCCAGGAGGTCTGGACATGAGCGGTGACCTGAAGCTCGGGCTGAACGTCGGCTACTGGCAGCGGAACGCCGACGACGCCACCGAGGTGGTCCAGACGGCCGAGCGGCTCGGATACGACTCGGTGTGGACGGCCGAGGCGTACGGGTCAGACGCCTTCACCCCTCTGGCGTGGTACGGCGCGCGGACCAGCAGGATCAAGCTCGGCACCAGCGTCGCGCAGATCTCGGCGCGGGCGCCGGTCACCACCGCGATGACCGCGATGACGCTCGACCACCTCACCGGAGGCCGGCTGCTGCTGGGCATCGGCGCGTCCGGTCCGCAGGTCGTGGAGGGCTGGTACGGCCGGCCGTTCCCCCGGCCGCTCGCCCGCACCCGCGAGTACGTCGACATCATGCGCAAGGTGTGGCGCAGGGAAGAACCGGTTACCAGCGACGGCCCGCACTACCCGCTGCCGTACCCCGGCGGGGCCGAGCTCGGCAAGCCGCTCAAGCTGATCACCCATCCCCTGCGGCCGGAGATCCCGATCTACCTCGGCGCGGAGGGGCCCAAGAACGTCGCGCTGGCCGCCGAGATCACCGACGGCTGGCTGCCGCTGTTCGTCTTCCCCGAGAAGATCGAGAGCATGTACGGCGAGGCGCTGGCGGGCGCCAGGCCCGGCTTCGACATCGCGGCGATGGTGCTCGTGATGATCACCGATGACATCCAGGCCGCACTGAACGGCGTGAAGATGATGCTCACGCTGTACATCGGCGGCATGGGCGCCAAGAGCCGCAACTTCCACGCCGACATCGTCGGCCGCATGGGCTTCGCCGACGCGGCCCAGAAGATCCAGGAGCTCTACCTCGCCGGACGCAGGGACGAGGCGTTCGAGGCGATCCCGGACGAACTGGCGGACGGCATCTCCCTGGTCGGCCCGGCCGGCCGCATCCGCGAACGCCTCGAACTCTGGCGCGACAGCCCGGTCACCAACCTCCTCGTCATGGGCCCCCGCGACGAGCCCACCCTCCGCTCCATCCGCGACCTGGTACTCGGCTAACCGCTCCCCCAGCGCCCACGTGCGCACTATGCGCAGATCAGCAGTCCAGCGACGCACGGCCGATCACCCCTGCGTTCGTTCCCGATCCAGCGGCGAGGCCGGGGCTGGAGCAGGGTGTGGGGATCCTCGACGGAGCGGGTCAGCGATAACAGCAGGGTGACGCCCTCGACGCCCGGCGCGTCCACTGGCGCCTCCCGCATGGTAAGCGTCGACACCGACGGGCACTGAGTGGGTTACGTCCCGCCGTCCCGCTCCAAAATGGCGTAGATCTCACTCGTGCACACGTCGGTCACGGACGACTGCCAGCGGAACTTCTGGAAGACGCTCGTCCGCATTGCTAAGGGGCAGACAACCCTGCAAAGCTTCAGCCTTGCCGTCTTTGATCCGCGAACGCTCCGACAGGTAGGTCCATCGCAGTTTTCTCTGCGCGGAGGGGCGAAGTGGACAAAGATGGAGGGCTGTGGACGCCAATACCTACTCGCTGAAGCAGATCCTCGCCCAGGAACGGCGGTTTGTCGTGCCGACGTTCCAGCGGGACTACGAATGGACTCTCGAGGGGCAGTGGGAGCTCCTGTTCGACGATCTCGAGGCAGTGGCAGACCGCTTGTTCGAGGCACGTGTGAACGCGGAACTCACCGGGCAATCGCTATCCAAGGCTGATCGGCAGGTGACCCCCCATTTCCTCGGCGCGGTCGTGCTTGATCAACTGTCAGCTCCCGCAGGCGGTCTTGATCTCCGTGCGATCATCGACGGCCAGCAGCGCCTGACCACACTTCAGTTATTGCTGCGAGGCGTCCTGGATGTGCTGATCGAGAAGGAATCCTCGCGTACTCAACAGGTGAGGCGTCTACTCCAGAACCCGTCCGACATCATCGCCGCAGACCACGAGCGCTACAAGCTATGGCCACGGCGTAAGGATCGAGATATGTGGCCGGTCGTGATGTCCGACGAGGTTACGACCTCGGTTGGCCACGGCTATCTGCAAGCCAGGGCCTACTTCGCTAAGCGCGCTCGCACGGCAGTGGTCGGTTTGAACGGCCAAGACCTCACCGACGTGGTAGTTGACGCGCTGCTTGATCTGTTCAAGCTCGTCGTGATCGATCTCGAGGACAACGACGACGCTCAGGTCATCTTCGAAGTACTCAATGGCCGCCAGACACCGCTGTCCGCTACTGATCTTGTGAAGAACCTGCTGTTTCTGCGTGCAGAGTTGCGTGATGAGAAGCATCTCGAGGATTTGTACGACCGTTTCTGGTCTCCCTTCGATGACGACTGGTGGAAGATCAACAAGGGACGTGGTCATGCGGCGCGTGGGCGTCGTGACATCCTGCTCTCCAGCTGGCTCACGGCCGTGTCTGCGGACGAAGCGAACATCGGCCACCTGTACAGCGAAGTACGCCGCTATCTCGACGCCGCTGACCGCCAGACTCCAGATGTACTGGCAGAGCTGCGGGAATACGGCGCCGCCTACCGAGACGTCTACAGCGCGACGGGCCGCGGCACGATGCGGCTTCGACAGTCATACCAACGCTTCGACCGCTTGGAACTCGTCACGGTCACCCCATTGCTCATTTGGCTACGCACCCAGCCGCCCGAACGTCTTTCCGATAGGGATCACGAGCTCGCCGTACTCGCTCTCGAATCGTGGGCCGTCAGACGCGTGATCACTGGCGCGAACACCCGCACATATGGGAAGGCGTTCCTTGAGGTACTCAAGGCCGTCAGGTCAGCGGCCTCCAACCCGGAGGAATCGATCGCCCATGCGATCGTGACCGCGTTGCACGCCGCCCCCGCCGGTCTTGGTTGGCCGGAGGACAGCGAACTGGAGGGCACTTTCGTCAACAGGCCGTTCTATGGTGTGCTCACCCAGGAGCGGATCAGGATGCTACTCGGTGCCATCGATGAGCGGATGCAGCACGACAACCCAAGGACCGAGCCCGCAGAGTTCGACTACGACCGTCTGCAAATCGAGCATGTGATGCCTCAATCGTGGCGAGATCACTGGGCCCTTGACTCACCAAACGAGGGGCTGCGTCTATTGGACGCTCAGCAACGAGAGCAATGGGTGCACCGCATGGGCAACCTCACTCTGGTGACCTCCGACTTCAATCAGGATGTCTCAAATCTGGCCTGGGGCGTCAAGAGGAACGCGTTGGCGACTCACGCCAAGCTGCAGATCAGTGCCGGCTTCGCGATCACCGAGATCTGGAACGAAACGACGATAGAAAGCCGCGCGCGTTTGCTTGCCAAATTCGCCGCACTTGTATGGCCGGCCGCCGACCGCCTGATCGAGAACCTAGACTCTGCTGACTAAACGCGACAGTAGAAGACTGTATGCCCGGAGAGTCGACCAGCGGGGATGGCCTTCAGGTTCGATACGCGTCGGACGCACTGGGAAGCCCCGGCATGTCGATCCGTCCGTCCCCCGGTCGGCGAGCAGGGCGAGGACCTCTCCCCTGCGAGTGCAGATCCACTGGATGTCGGGTACCGGCTGAATGCTCCCGAGAAGCCAAGGTCGCCAACAGTACGCGTAAAGTCGAAGATCAACTCCGCATGGGATCGTGCTCCCGGGCTGTGTGCGTGAACGAAGAGGTGCCTGTAACCGCTTCTATCCTGCAGGACCGACCGGATCGTTATGTCAGCTTCTCAGCCCTGACGTGAACGCTCCGCGTTCCTCGCTAGAGGGCCCTGAACGTTTCAGGCTCATAGCGCTTGTCTTCGGGAGCGGCCCAGGTCGGATCCGCCGGAGGCGGGGGGCGGTAGGCGCGGACTGTCTTCGAGGGGCCGGTGATGCGACGCTTCCTGTGCTACCCAGTCCGAAGCGGTTCCGGCTTCTGTCACTCCACAGGAGAATTCATGCACAAAGTACGAAACCTGCTCCTCACGGTCGCCCTGGCCGGTGGTCTGGCCGTCTCCCTGGGAGCGGCACCGGCGCAGGCCGCCACACTCCGGAACGTCTACTACGACTCATCCGACTGCTACCGATACGGGAGTTACGGCGTCCAGAACGGTCTATGGACCTCGTACACCTGCACCTTCGTCAGCAACGGGTCCAGCACGTGGCCGTACGGCTTCTGGTTCCTCTACGCGTGACCCCACTCATCTCCGGCCCAGAACTGAAGGCGGACACGACCCCGCCGTACTGAGGCACAGCAGGCCTGTCGTTGGGGGCACAGCAGGCCTGCCGTACGGCGGCACGGCGGGCCGACCGTACGGGGGCACAATAGAGGACATGCCTCGTCGCGAATCCGCCGCCTGTCCCTGCGGCCTCCCCGCGTCGTACCAGGACTGCTGCGGGCGGCTCCACCGCGGCGAGGGCACCGCGTCCACGGCGGAGCAGCTCATGCGCTCCCGGTTCAGCGCGTTCGGCGTCGGCGACAAGGCGTACCTGCTGCGCACCTGGCATCCGGCCGACCGGCCGCCCCGCATCGGCTTCGACAAGGGTCTGCGCTGGACCCACCTGGAGATCCTGGACTCCACCGGGGGCACCGCCTTCCATACCGAAGGGACCGTCCGGTTCCGCGCCCACTACGTCGATCACGGACGCCCGGACCACATGGAAGAGAACAGCCACTTCACCCGTCTCGACGGCCACTGGGTCTACACGGGCGCCGTATAACCGCCATGCCTCGGCTATTCCCTTTGGGGAATTGTCGGTCTGTGGGGCTTCTCGCAAGGTGGGAGGGAACACGGACGCATCAGCCGAGGAGAAGCAGTGACCGATGTATGCCCAGGACCTGGCGAGCCGGTATGTCGCGCTCTGGAACGAGCCGGACGCGGAGTCGCGCCGCAAGGCCATCGAGGAACTGTGGGCGGAGGACGGTGCGCACATCCTCCAGCCGCCGCAGGAGATGCGCGACATCGCCGCAGCGCTGGGCTTCGACTCGACCACCCTCGAAGCTCGCGGGTACGACGCGTTCGAGGTGCGGGTGACCCGCAGCTACGAGGAGTTCGTCGCCCCCGGGCAGTTCACCTTCCGGCCCGGGGAGGCCGCCGTCCGCCTCCACAACATCGTCAAGTTCCACTGGGAGATGGTGCCCACCGACGGCGGTGAGGTGGCGGGCGGCGGCCTGGAGATCCTCGTCCTCGACGAGGACGGCCGCATCAAGACCGACTACATGTTCCCCGGCCTCTGACACGCCTGCCCCGACCCCCTCCTATGGCCGCCGGGGATGGGCCCATGGGTGCGGGGATGGGGCCTATGTATGGGGCCGGGGATGGGGGTCGTCAGACCGCTGCCTTGGTTAGGTGGGGCCTGGCGGTTCCGATCCTGAGGGGGTCGGGCCTGGTGGGTTCCCGCTTGCGCGGCTCGGGCGTTGCCAGGGCGGCGGCCACCAGGGGTTCCAGGTCGGGGGCGGTCGCGTCGGAGATGTCTACCGGGCGGCGGAGGTAGTTGGCCGCGTACAGGATGTCGGCGGCCTCCTGTTGCTCGGCGAGGAACTCCGCGCCGGCGGGCTCCAGCCGCCAGGGCAGCCGGGCGAGGGCGATCTCCCAGGCGTCCACCGAGCCACCGACCGCCTCCACCATGAGGTGGGCCGCCTCCCTCGGATTGGCCCTCGCCCAGTCGTCGGCCTGCTGGAGCGCTCTGACAAAGGCGGCGACCGCGCCCGGGCGGGTCTCGGCGAAGTCGCGCCGGGTGAAGAAGACCGACCGGTTCGAGATCACCCCTGCCGTGCCTGCGAGGGTCACGGTCTTCCCCGAGGTCTCCGCCTTCACCAGGTCGGCTCCCTGGGCGACCCAGGCGGCGATCTCGCCCGTGCGGAGCCACCGGACGGCCTCACGCCCGACGGCGCGGGGCTCGATGTCCTGGTACGAGAGGCCGGCCTCGGCGAGCAGCTTGGCCAGGAAGTGCGTCTGCCAGGAGCCGACACCGAAGGCGACCGGCCTGCCCGCGAGATCGGCTATCGACCGGACGGGACCTGATCGAGGTGCCGTCTCTTCCGGGTCGGGGGTGGCGACCAGGAGGGCTCCGTGGCCCGGGCGAGGGGCGGATGCCGCCACGTAGACGATGGGCAGCCCGGCGGCCTGGGCGGTCAGGGGCGGGGTCGATCCGGTGCCGCCGAAGTCGATCGCGCCCTCGGCCAGCAGCTCGCCGGTCCGCGTGCCGTCGGCGTAGAAGTACAGCTCCAGGGGTTCTTCGAAGGTGTCCAGGACGTGGTCGAGGCGCGAGAGGAAGAACAGGGACGGATTGCCGTTGTGCACGCCTATTCGAATGGTCACCGGTGAACTCCCAAGTCTCGTATCAGGATGGACACCGGAGGGGAGGGCTGCCAACCCCTTAACGCCCTCCGCCTCCGGTGCCTCCGGATACGGCGGCCATCCTCGCGAGCGCGCCCCGCTCTTCGCCGTATCCCGCTTGTGACCTCCTGGCCGTTCTCAGCACCCAGTACGTCCGCTGCGGCATTCACACCGACTGCTCCGGGTACGTCCGCCGCCGCGTTCACAACGACTGTTTCCGGTACGTTCGTCCGTGGGTTCATCAATTACCTTCAGCGTGGAGACTCCGGCCTTCAGGCCGGGGAGGAAACGTGGCATGGTCCCGCGCGGCACGGGATCGAACAAACGTGCGAGAATTAACTGATCGCGCGATAGCATGCGAGGCATGGCGCAGGCAGTGAAGCGGGCCTTCAAGTTCCGCTTCTACCCGACCTCGGAGCAGGCCGAGGAACTTGCCCGGACGTTCGGCTGCGTCCGTCTGGTGTACAACAAGGCCCTCGAAGAGCGGGCCCGCGCCTACACGCTGGAAGGCCGCAAGGTGTCCTATGTGCAGTCGTCGGCCGCGCTCACCCAGTGGAAGCGCACCGAGGAATTGAGCTTCCTGGGCGAGGTCTCCTCGGTCCCGTTGCAGCAGGCGCTTCGGCATCTGCAAGCCGCGTTCGCGAACTTCTTCGCCAGACGCGCCAAGTACCCGGCGTTCAAGTCCCGTAAGAAGTCGCGGCTGTCGGCCGAGTACACGCGCTCGGCGTTCACCTACCGCGACGGTCGGCTCACCCTGGCGAAGATGGACGCCCCGCTCGCGATCGTGTGGTCGCGTCCCCTTCCCGAGGGTGCGCGGCCGTCCACGGTGACGGTGTCCCGCGACGCGGCGGGACGGTGGTTTGTGTCCCTGCTGTGCGAGGACGCGATCCGCCCGCTGGATCCCACCCCGGCCACGGTCGGGGTGGACGCCGGGATCACCGCCCTGGTCACGCTGTCGCGCCCGATCGACGGTGTGACCGACGAGCACGGCAAGGTGACCAACCCCCGGCATGAGCGGGCCGGCCGCCGCAAGCTCGCCCGAGCCCAGCGTGCCCTGGCACGTAAGGACAAGGGCAGCGCCAACCGGCAGAAGGCGAAACTCCGTGTCGCGAAGGTCTACGCCCGGATCGCCGACCGGCGGCGTGATTTCCTGCACAAGCTCACCACCTCCATCGTCCGTGAGAACCAAACGGTCGTGATCGAGGACCTCACCGTGCGCAACATGGTGAAGAACCACAGCATGGCCCGAGCCATCTCCGACGCCTCCTGGCGACAGATGCGATCCATGCTGGAGTACAAAACGGCGTGGTACGGGCGGGAACTGGTCGTCGTCGACCGCTGGTTCCCCTCCTCCAAGCTGTGCTCGGCCTGCGGAACCATCCAGCACTCCATGCCGCTGAACATCCGGACGTGGAAGTGCGCCTGCGGCGCAGTCCATGACCGGGACGTGAACGCGGCGAAGAACATCCTCGCGGCCGGGCTGGCCGAGAGATGAAACGCCTGTGGAGCTGGTGTAAGACCTCAAGGAGAGTCCTCTCTGGCGGGCGACCGGCGATGAAACAGGAACCCTCACGGGCGACCGTGGGACTCCCCTCCCTTCAGTTCAGGGAGGGGATGAGGTCAAACCGGCTGCTCCTGGGGCGTTCGCCGGTGGGCGTGGGCGCTCATGAGCGGGGTGTGGTCGGCCCAAGAGGCCACGTCCACGGCGGACTCCAGAAAGCCGTGGGCCCGCAGGAAGCGCTCCTGCTCGGCGAGGAGGCCGAGCCGCTCGGCGGACAGGTCGATCGTCAGGTCAGGCAGGTCGATCGTTAGGTCGGGCAGGCGGTGCGGGCCCGGCGGCAGGGCGTCCTCCGACAGGCTCAGGGCCTGGTCGGGATGGGCGGTGGCCCACTCGGCGGCGTCCAGCAGCACCCGCAGGAACCGCGCGACGACGTCCGGGCGGACGTCCAGCAGCAGCTGGTCGACGGTGATCGGCCTGACCGTGCCGTCGTTGATCCTGACCCGCCGGTCGGGGTGGCCGTCGAGGTCGATCGCGACGTGCAGGCCGTACCGGCCGGCGGCCTCCACCGCCGCGGCTCCCTTGACGTACACGGCGTCGACGTCGCCCCTGGCGAGCGCTTCGAGCTCCGGCTCCCACTGCCGGGTGTCGGGCCTGGGAAGCCCGGCGGGGCCGGAAGCCCGCTGCCGGGTGCCAGGCCCAGGGGAGCCCGGAGTCCCCGGCCGGGCTCCAGGCCCGGGGGAATCCGAAGTCCCCGGCCGGATGCCAGGCCCGGGCGAGCCCGAAGCCCGCTGCCGGGCGCCGGGGCCGGAGAGCCGCCGGCCGGGGAGGGAGGTGACCGGGATGTCGACCAGGTAGGCGTCGTTGAGGGTGAGCCCTCCCGCCCAGAGGGCGCCCTGGAAGCCCCGCAGGGCCGTCGCCCGGCGGACGTCGACGGGGACGCCCCTGCGCAGGGGCAGGGCGAGACGCCGTCCCCGCAGGTCCTCGGGGTCGCGGATGGTCACGTAGGGCCGCGTGAGGATGGCCTGGCGCTCCTCGACCCAGGTCAGGCCGATGAGCCGGGTGCCGGCACCGCGCGAGCGCGCCCACAGCGCCGGTACGTTGCCGTCGTCGCGGAACAGCGTCCTGAGCGTGCGCTCGTGGCGGCGCCCGTCCGGCACGAGGTGGCGTACGGCAATGCCTTCGGGGGTGAACTCGTCGTCGAGCCAGCCGAGATCAGCGGCGATCCCGGTGGCGGTGGGTCCGGGGCGGCGGTGGTACCACAGCTCCTGCACTGTCTTCTCCTGTCGTGGTCGATCGGCCGGCGAGCGTCTCGGCGCGACAGAGAGCCCCGGTGACCCTGCACAGATCGACGTGCCGACGGGAAGTCAGAAAGGCTGAGCGGTCCACATCTCTTACGGTAAACGCTCTCTACGGGTTTTACAACTATTCCTACTTGTTTACTCTGAAATACGCTTTCCAAGCCATCCACAAGTCAGCCGTTCCGCCGACAAGCTGCGATCAAGTGATCCACGTCATCGTGGAACGTCCAGGGGATCGGCGACGCCGCGGCGGCGGGCGAGGGGGGCCGGCCGTGCCCACGCACGAGTGGAGAAAGCATCAATGAGCAGCACGGTGCTCATCCTCACCGAGGATGGCGACACCCAGGCGCGGCACGTCGCCCGCGCTCTGGCGGGGCGAGGAGCCGACACGCTCGTCCTCGACCCCGGATGGTTCCCCGGCGTCGCCCGGATCTCCGTCGCCCTGGACCCCTCCGGGTCGGCCCGGCGGACGCTCCTCACCGACGAGCGGCGCGTCGACCTCGACCGGCTCACGTCGGTGTGGTTCCGGCGCCCGGGCCCGCCGCTGGGCGATCCGGCCGACGACGGCCCCGTGCAGCAGAACGGGCTCGCCTCCGACGTGTGGGACACGCTCGACTGCCTCGCCGTGCCCGCGTCGCGTGCGGTGATCCAGCGCGCCCAGCGGAAGCTCTACCAGCTCTCCGCCGCGGGCCGGCTGGGCTTCGAGCTGCCCTCCACGCTGATCAGCACCGACCACGACGAGCTGCTGGACTTCTACCTCGCCCACCAGGGGCAGATCGTCACCCGGGTGCTCAACCGCCCGTGGGCCATCACCGAGCGGAACCCGCAGGAGGAGGTGCCGACGCTGACCGACCCGAAGGGCACCGGGCCATTCCCCCTGGTCGCGCAGGCACAGGTGCTGCGCAGGCTCGCCTTGCGGGTGATCGTCACCGGCTCCCAGGTGTTCGCCGCGGAGATCCACTCGCCGAAGAGCGTACGGCGGCTGCGCCCGCACGTCCTGCCCGACGACGTGCGGCTGCGCTGCCAGAACCTCATGCACGCCCTCGGCCTGTCCTTCGGGACGATCGACCTGACCCTGACCCCCGAGGGCCGGTACGTGTTCCTGGAGGTCAACCCCGGAGGCGGCTTCCTGCTGATCGAGGAGATCACCGGCATGCCCGTCACCGAGGCCCTGTGCGACCTGCTCCTGCCGGCGTCCCCGGCATAGCCCCTAGGCTGCGGGTAAGAAGCCATCGAGGCGACCAGCGTTCAGGCGTGGCGGGACGAGGGGTCATGCGGCGTGCTCGGTGCACAGGCACCCGACGCCCCGCTCGATCCACTCCTGGCCGACCCACTCGGGATGCCGTTCGATCAGCAACGCCCGGACCTCGGCCACGATCTCGGCCTCGCCCATCGCGGAGTCACGCCGCCGCCAGGTCTCGTCGCGCAGCTCGCGCAGGTAGTCGCGGACGCCGGCGAGCACCTGCGGACCGCCGAGGTCACCGTGACCGGGTACCACCACCCGGGGTCCGGTGGCGGCCAGCCGGTCCAGCACCGCCAGCCAGCGCACGCCGGAGACGTCCGTGTCGTACGGCGGAAACCACGGGAAGATGGCGAACTGCCCGGTCTCGGCGAGATCCCCGGTGAACAGCACGCCGGCGTCCGGCACCTCGACCACCTGGTCACCCTTCGTGTGGCCCCGCCCGGTGGGCCGCAGCCGTACGGTCCGGCCGCCGAGGTCCAGGTCGTACCCGTCGTCGTAGACCGCGTCAGGGGTGGGCAACCGGACCCCGTCGAGGCGGCGGGCGATCGACCCGCCGAAGCCCCGGAACATCTCCAGGTAGCCCGGCCCCTTCGTCTTCAGGTCGTCCGCCTGGGCGCGGTTGACCAGGTACGTGGCCTGGCCGGCGAACACCTGCGCGCCGAAAGCGTGCTCGGGGTGGAAGTGCGTCGTGGTCAGGTACAACCGACGGCCCTTCGCCACCTCGGACGCGAAGGCGAGGACCTGCTCGGCGTTGGCGGTGCCGATGCCCGTCTCGACGACCAGTACGGCCTGCGAACCGCCGATGATGCCGATGTTGGGTACCAGCGCGACCCGGTGGTTCGGGATCACGAGCAGGTCGGGGGCGATCTCCCGGGCGCCGGCGACCCGCACGGCGGGGTCGGTCATCGGTTCGTTGGTCATGCTCCGATTCCACCGCCCGGGCACCGCGGCCGTCCAAGACCCATTAGGTGGCGCCGATACCGTACGGGTATCGTCGCCGGTCATGGAGCTACGCACGCTGCGCTATTTCGTGGCCGTCGCCGAGGAACTCCACTTCGGCCGGGCCGCCGCCCGGCTGCACATGAGCCAGCCGCCGCTGAGCCGGGCGATCAAGCACCTGGAGACCGACGTCGGTGCCGTTCTGTTGCACCGCTCCGCCGCAGGCGTCACGCTCACCCCGGCTGGGGCGGCGCTGCTGGACGAGGCGCGTACCCTGCTCGACCAGGCCGACCGGGTACGCGTGCGCGTGGCCGCGGCGGCCGGCGCCGCGACCATCACCGTCGGCATCCTGGGCGACAGCACCGACCGGGGCGCGACGCGGCTGGCCGCCGCGTACCGCCGGCGGCACCCGGTGGTCGAGGTCCGCATCCGCGATACCGACCTGACCGATCCGACCTGCGGGCTGCGCGCCGGACTGGTCGACGTCGCCCTGACCCGCGGGCCGTTCGACGAGACCGGCCTGACGGTGCACGAGCTGCGCGCCGACCCGGTGGGCGCGGTGCTGCGCGCCGACGATCCGCTGGCCCGCCGCGACCGCCTGAAGCTGGCCGACCTGGCCGGCCGGCGCTGGTTCCAGTTCCCGGACGGCACCGACCTGATCTGGCAGTCGTACTGGAACGGCGGCGAGCCTCGCGAGGGTCCGGTGGTGCGCGCCGTCCAGGAGTGCCTGCAGGCCGTGCTCTGGAACGGCACGGTCGGGATGACCCCGCTCGGGCACGACCCACCCGAGGAGCTGGCCGTGGTACCGCTGATCGACATGGCGCCGAGCCGCGTGGTGGCGGCGTGGAACGAGGGCGACGTGAACCCGCTGATCCGGTCGTTCGTCCAGATCGCGACGGCCGCCTACCGCGACTGAGCGCCTCGCGGCAGGCGAATGCACCGCGCGGGCTTGCACCCGCCCTAGTCGGGACGTGGAGCCGGGTCGGTGGTGACCGAGCGGAGCAGCGGCCTGCTCAGGGCGCCCGCCCCGATGACCCCGGCGAAGCCGGCGACGACGCAGCCGAGCAGCGTGAGCACTCCGGTCGAGCTCATGGCGAACCTGGCGAACGGGGCGGCGCAGAACATCCCTGTGGCGATCGACCCGCCGCCCATGACGGTGAGCGGGATGAGCGTCTCCAGGCGCCTGGCCCTGTCGAGCACCTCCAGCGGGGTGCCGGCCAGGCGCAGCAGCGCGTAGTTCTGCCGCCGGTCGAGGATCGAGGACGCTGCCGTGATGCCCGCGCTCGCGATGGCCACCAGGAAGGACACCGCCAGTACGATCACCGTGCCCGTCCTGATGTCCTGGAGAAGCCATGCCGTCGCCACGTCTCCCTTCACGGCGAGCGACGAGCTCGGGGTGAGCAGCCCGATGAACCCCGCGACGAACCCGGTGAGCGCCACCCCGCTCACCGTGCGCCAGGCCGACCTCGGATCATCCACCAGACGCCGCCCGGCCAGCAGGCGCCCCGGCCCCTTGGCCGTACGGGCGGTGACGCGGCCGATCACCCCGACCACCCAGGGGCCGACGAGGTTGAGGGCCAGGAACGCCAGGGCGAGCACGACCGCGATCGTCCCCGCGCCCGCCCCGAGCCCGATGGTCGGGACCACCGCGAGCGTCCCCAGCATCACGACCACCCGTACGAACCGCATCGCGGGCGGGGTCTCCCGCCTGGCCACGCCCAGCGGGCTGACGACGACCCTGCGCAGTCCCACCACCGCCGACAGGCCGACCAGGAGGGGCACCGCCACCAGCACGGCGGCGATGGGAAGCACCCCCGGCCACATGTCGGAGGCGAACCACGTGCCTCCGGTGATCTCGACACGGCTCAGCGGCGGGACCGCCACCGCGTACAGCACCAACCCCAGCACCGCACCCCCGAACGCGGTGATGACGGCCTCCGCGACGGTCATCGTGACCACCTGGCCGGGCGTCGCGCCGACCAGGCGCAGGGAGGCCAGGCGCTGGTCGCGGCGGGCGACCGTCAGCCGTGCCGCCGCGCCCCCGAAAACGAGCAGCGGCACGACCATGAACACGCTCGCGAGCAGCGCCAGCGCCCGGTAACCGTTGGCGCTCGACGTCGGCGTTCCCTCGAAGCCGGCCACCTTCGTCGCCGACACGCCGAGCCGGTAGTCGCCCTTCCATTCGCCGTTGACGGCCGGGTCGCGGGGTGCGTGCCCGGCGACGGCGACCAGCTCACCGGGGTGGACCAGGCCCTCGTCCCCGATCGTCCCCACGACCTTCCCCGGGAGGAGCGCGCCCACCGCCGGCTCCCTCGCGAGCGCCGCCAGTGCCGGAGACATCACGAGCTCCCCCGGCCCCGGCAGGCGCGACAGCCCCGGAGGAGGGGGGACGTCCTTCACGAGCACCGCCACGTGCACCACGGTGACCGGCCGTCCGCGCACGAACTCGGTACGCACCGCCTCGACCGCGCGTGCCGTACCAGCGGGCGCGCCGGCGGTCTTCCCGGCCGGCACCGGGTTACGCCAGGCACCGCGCTCGGCGCGGCCGTCGAAGGCGAAGTTCACCACCACGGCGAAGATCAGCAGCGCGGTGGAGACGGCGACCGCGGCGATCATCAGGGACGATCCCAGCAGGCCGCGGCGACCGCCGCCCTTCAGCAGCCGCCAGGTGAGCTCCAGCAGGTTGCTCATCGCGAACCCTCCTGAGCCCAGCCGGATGCCTGGCCGGACGTCTGGGCCGGTAGCGGGCCCGTGAGGATGAAGCCGTCCCGCACCTCGACCACGCGGTCGCACCAGCCGGCGACGTGCGGGTCGTGGGTGACGACGACGAGGGAGGCCTCGTTGTGCTTGGTCGCCTCGACCAGGATGCGCATCGTGTCGTGCCCTGTGGCCTGGTCCAGCGCACCGGTGGGCTCGTCCGCGAACACCACGGCGGGCCGGGTCACGAGGGCCCGGGCGATCGCCACGCGCTGGGCCTGCCCGCCGGACAGCTCCCCCGGCCGCCGCCCCTCCATGCCCCCGAGGCCGAGCGGGCCGAACCAGGACCTGGCCTGCCGCACGGCCTGCGGGCGCGAGACGTCGCCGAGCATGAGCGGCAGCGCGACGTTCTCCTCGGCGGGCAGTTCGGGCAGGAGCTGGCCGAACTGGAAGACGAACCCGAAGCGGGTGCGGCGGAGCGCGCTGCGCCGGCGCTCCCCCAGCGTGTCGATCCGGTCTCCCAGCAGGTGGACCTCACCGGAGTCCGGCCTCATGATGCCGGCCAGGCAGTGGAGCAGGGTCGACTTCCCCGAGCCGCTCGGACCCATGATGGCGACGGCCTCGCCGCGATGGATCGTCAGGTCGACTCCGGCGAGGGCGACCGTGGGCCCGAAGCTCTTCTTCAGGCCCCGGCCTTCGAGAACACTGTGCGAGGACATGGCGACGAGCCTTCCTCGCAGGCGGTGACCGGCGGATCGGCCACCCGTCCGATCCCCACGCCCTGGCATCGGCCGAAAGGCCGATCTCCGAGGAGGACGACCGCAGGGGGGCCGAGTTCTGCGGCCGGAGCCCCGCCCGCAGTGGACGAACCGGGCGGCGGCTCGCCCGCTTGCTGGCAGAATCGGGCGGGTGAAGGTACTCGTCGCGGACGACCAGGAGCTCGTGCGTACCGGATTCCAGATGATCCTCGACGCCCAGCCGGACATCGAGGTGGTCGCGGCCGTCGCCGACGGGGCCTCGGCGGTCGAGCAGGCCCGCCGCCTCCGGCCCGACGTCTGCCTGCTGGACATCCGGATGCCACGGCTCGACGGCCTGGAGGTCACCAGGATCCTGGCCGGTCCCGGCGTGCCCGACCCGATGCGCGTGGTGATCGTCACGACGTTCGACGTCGACGAGTACGTCTACGGCGCGTTGCGGGCTGGCGCCTGCGGGTTCCTGCTCAAGGACAGCGGGCCCACGCTGCTGATCGAGGCGGTGCGCGCCGCCGCCAACGGTGACGCGCTGGTCTCGCCCTCGGTCACGGTGCGGCTGCTCGCGCACCTCGCGAGGCCCGCGGCCGTGCCGGCCAGGCCCCCGAGGGAGCCGCTGACCGAGCGCGAGCTGGACGTCGTACGCCTGGTGGCCCGGGGCCGCACGAACCAGGAGGTCGGCGGGGAGCTGTTCGTCTCCCTGTCCACGGTGAAGACGCACCTCGGCAGCATCCAGGCGAAGCTCGGCGCCCGCAACCGCGTCGAGGTCGCGGCGTGGGCGTGGGAGTCCGGCATCGTGCGCTGAGCAGCACCGCGAGCCTCGCGCCAACCGGGGCGGACGGGTGCTATGGACATGCGTCGATCAAGCTTTCACGCGCGCTCCCCCGGGCGCGGATAAACCTCAGATCATCTCGCGTATATACAGGATCTTCTCCCTCGCCTCGCCGATTAGCGGAGAGGTCTCCTGGATAGGACTGAGGCAGGCGTCGCGCTACGTCCCAGACGAAAGACGACCAATCAGCGCATGCCGGGGGGAGACAAACATGCGCTATTCCCGATCCGCAGTGAGCAGGTCGGCGATCGGCGTCTACCTGGCGCTCGCCGCCCAGATCGCCACCCTTACGTGCCTGGTCGTCTTCGAGGAGGCCCGGGGCAAGCTGCTCGCGCGGCAGGTCGCGGTGCTGGGCAGCAACCCCCACGCGCCGGGCGCCGAGGCCGTCGTCGGCGCGGTGACGTGGTTCGCCGTGCTCATACTCCTGGTCGTCTGCGCGACGGTCGCCGCCGGCTGCTCGTACTTCGCTTGGCTCCGCCAGGCGGGGGCGACCCCGCGCATGATCGCCATCGCGTGGTTCGTGCCCGTGCTCAACCTCGCGGCGCCGGCGCTGCTCGTGCACGCCCTGCGTGAGGACGCCGGCCTGCGCGAGGGCCGCCGGCGCGCCTGGCTCGCCCTGCTCGCCGCGTGGTGGGCGTGCTGGCTGGCCATGGTGTTCCTCATCCTCATACGGCTGCCGGTCACGCACTCGCCGCAGGGGAAGGACCTCACCGGGCTCGGCCCTTCCGAGCTCGTGGTCGCGGTGCTCGCCGCCCTGCTCTGCGCGGCGACCGTCAGGGAGGTCACCGAGGCCCGGATGACCGCCCGCCCTTCGGGGATCGCGCCCCGCCTGAAGCTGCTGCCCGCGCTGCGCTCGCTTCCCCGGCATACCTATCCGGCCGGGGACTGACCTCCCGCGCCTCCCCCTCCGTGGTGACGTCCATCGTGTCCCTTCGAGGGGTGAACGCCGTCGGGCCCGAGCTGCCCGGGCTGGCGTGCCAGAGCTTGCGCGGCGGGATCCGCAGGCCGGGCGGGGCACCGTTGTCGGCGTAGGGGGACAGCCGGTAGCCGTTGCCGTACTCGATGGGACGCCCGCCGACGCCCCCCTTCTCCTCGCGGACGACGCCCAGCATGGCCCACACCGCGCCCATGCCTCCGGTGCGCCAGGCCTCGTCCACCTCGACGAGGTTCCAGCAGTCCAGGGCGCGCAGGGACACCGCACGCGCGCCGACCCGCCGTACGACGCCCTTGGCGACCATCAGCCACGACCCGAAGATCGTGGCGGCGCAGTGCCCCTGCACCGACTCGAAGAAGGTCAGGTCGATCGGGCCCGTCGAGTCGTCCAGCGTGGTGAAGACGACCCGCTGCCCCGAGCGCACCGCCGGGGTCTGCGTGGCGACCTTCACCCCGGCGACCAGGATCTCGGCGCCGTTGCGCATCCTGAGCAGCTCGCTGGACCTGACGACGCCGATCGCGTCGAGCAGCTCCTCGTGGAAGCCGATCACGTGGCGGCTGACGTCCATGCCGAGGATCTCCAGCTCGGCCTCCACGGCCTCCGCCTCGGTCATCTCCGGGAGCTCGCCGGGCTCGATGCGCTCGGTGAACCCCATCGGGATCTGCACGGCCGGAGCCGTTTCCCGCTCCGCCACGGCCCGCGCCGCCTCGCCGTACGGGGGAGGGGAATCGCCGGCGGGCCCGCCCGGACGCGGCTCGCCGTACCGCCAGCGTGAGCGGGAACCGGCTCGGCGCCTCCTTCCCGCCGTCACGCCGGTCGAGGACGCCCGGTCCAGGGCGCCGACCTGGGCGAGCAGGTCACGCCTGGTCAGCTCCCCCGGACGCCAGCGCGGGCCGCCGGGGTGCAGCCCGTACAGCGCGTCGACGCCGCCGACCTGCACGATGCGCTCTGTGACCGGCCTGGACGGACGGGCCCGCTCCCAGAAGTCGGCCAGCGAGGTGTACGGCCGGCCCGCGACCATGCGCTCCACCTCGGCCTCGCTGATGCCCTTGACCGACGAGAACGGCACCCGCAGGCCGTACCCCGCGGGCTCCGTGCGGCGTTCGACGAGCCAGTGCCTGCCGGAGTGGTTGACGTCCAGCGGCAGGACCTCCACCCCGCAGTGGCGGGCCTCGTCGAGGATCACCCGGTTGGGGTACATGCCGGGCTCGTGCGTGAGCACCCCGGCGAAGAACGCGGCCGCGTGGTGCCGTTTGAGCCAGGACGACTGGTAGGTGGGCATCGCGAACGCCGCCGCGTGCGCCTTGCAGAACCCGAACGCGCCGAACGCGTCGAGCACCTTCCACGCCCGGTCAGTGGTCTCGCGGTCGAACTCGGGGAGCACCTCGCCCTCCCACCACACCAGCACCCGGTCACGGCCCTCGGGAGTGCCGAGGTCGCGGCGGATCTCCTCGGCCTTCGACAGCCCGCAGCCGGTCATGACGTCGACGACCTTCAGGACCTGCTCGTGGAAGACGACGACGCCGTGGGTCTCCAGCAGCGCCGCCCTGAGCTTCGGGTGGGGGTAGTGCGGCTCGCGCCAGCCGTGCCTGGCCGAAAGGTACGGGGTGATCATGTCGGAGTTGACCGGGCCCGGCCGGAACAGCGAGATGTCCACGATCAGGTCGTGCATCGTGCGGGGCTCCAGCTTGGCCACCAGCTCACGCTGGCCGGGCGACTCGATCTGGAAGCAGCCGAGCGTGCGGCCGGTGCAGATCATGTCGTACGTCGCCTGGTCGTCCTGCGGGACGCCTCTGTCGAGGTCGATGTCCTGGCCGTCCACCCGCTTGACCTCGCTGAGCGCGTACGCCATCGCCGACTGCATGCGCACGCCGAGCACGTCGAGCTTGAGCATCCCCGCCTCCTCGACGTCGTCCTTGTCGAACTGGCTCATCGGGAACTCCAGCAGGCTGCGCTCGACGGGGGTGCGGTCACGCAGCCCGGAGTTGCCGACGAGCACGCCGCACGGGTGCAGGGCGATGTGCCGGGGCAGCCCGTCGAGCTTCTCCGCGAGCCGGAACATCGTCTCGAGCGCCCGGTCGTTGAGGCCGCTGTCGCGCAGCTCGGGCAGGTCGGAAAGGGCGGAGCGTATCTGCCTGGCCCTGATGTGCGGGAACGCCTTGGCGATGACGTCGGTCTCGTGCGGCGGCAGGCCCATGGCCGCCCCGACGTCGCGGATGGCGCTGCGCGCCCGGTAGGTCTCCATCATGGACACGCAGGCCACCCGGCTCTCGCCGTATCGTTCGAGGATGGCCCGGTAGCAGTCGAGCCGCCGCGCCGACTCCACGTCCACGTCGATGTCGGGCAGCCCCTTGCGGCCCTCGGACAGGAAGCGCTCCATGAGGAGGCCGTGGTCGAGCGGGTTCACCTCGCCGATGCGGATGAGGTAGTTGACGAGGCTGCCCGCCCCCGAACCCCTGATCGCGCAGCGCACGCCCATCTCGCGAATCATGTCCGTGATGCCAGACACAACTACGAAATATCCGGATAGCTGCTTTTTCTCGATGATGCGCAGCTCGTTCTCCAGGCGCTCCCGCGCGTCACTGGACCGTTCCAGCCCACGGTCGTACAGCCCGTCCTCACACAGGTGGCGCAGCAGCGGGACGGGGTCTCCGCCGACCTCCGGGAGGTGGAGCCGCTCCTGGCCGCCGCGCAGCGCCAGGATCTCCAGGGGGTCGAGCACGCACCGCTCCGCGACCTCCCTCGTGCGGGCGAACAGCCCGCGCGCCCGGTCGAGGTCACCCTCGCAGATCCGCGAGGCCACCTGCCACATCTCCTTGCCGCTCTTGAGATAGGCGTGCGAGGCGGAGTGCTCCAGGTGCCTCGGGTGCAGGGGTACGAGCTTGCGCGCGGCGTCGAGCACGTTGCCGACCCGGTAGTCCCCCGGGTCGAGATGGCGCACGGCGTTGGTCAGCACGGCGGGCACGCCCGCCGACTCCGCCAGCGCGAGCATGCGCAGGGCGGCGTTCGCCTCCCGGTAGCCGTACTGGTCGACGACCTCGACCACCACGTCCGGAACCGCCGCCCGCCACGCGAGGAGCAGCGCGCGGGCGTGCTGGTCGCGGCGCGCGGCCAGCGCCCGGCCGACGTCGGACCTCGGGCCGAGCATGACCAGCAGCCCGCTCGCGTGCTGGGCGACCAGGTCACGGGTCACCCGGGGCGCGCCCCGCTCCCCCGCGTAGTGGGCGGCGGTGGTGAGCCGGCACAGGTGCGCCCACCCGCCGGTGCGCGCCAGCACGGTGACGCGGACCTCGCCGTCACCCCCGCCCTTGACCGCCCGGCCGCCACGCGGCGCCGGGGCGTCTCCGGGGCTCAGGAGCGCCAGGTCGACGCCGACGACCGGCCTGACGCCGGCGTCGGCGCACGCCTGGACGTGCTTCACCGCGCCGTACATGCCGTCGCGGTCGGTCAGCGCGAGGATGTCCATCTCGTGGCCGGCCGCCCGCTGGACCAGCTCGCGGGGGAACGCCGAGCCGTACCGCAGCGAGTAGGCGGAGGCGACGTGCAGGTGGGGGAACATCAGTCCCACGCCCTGAGCAACAGCCAGCCGCCGCTCGCGGTGTCGAACCGCAGCTCGTAGGAGCCGACCTCCTTGGACGGGCTCGCCTCGACCCGCCAGAACCGGCGTTCGCCCGGATCGTTCTCCGAGACCTTCCACCACTCGCGGGAGGTCACCCAGTGGTCGAGGATCCGGTGGACGACGTAGAGCCGGTCGCGCCACACGAAACGGGCGGGCTCGTCATCGCGGGTCCACACCTCGATGGGATCGCCGTAGATTCTGCTCAAGGCGCTTCTTCTCCCTGGGCCTGTTGGGACTTCGCGGGCACCCGGGGGAAGACGGGCGGTGCTACATCGAACATATGTTCTCAGAGCCCGGAGGGCAAATCACCACAGCCCGCACGCGCCGTACGGGACCACTGGGACGGACGAGGCGTCCGGTCAAGATCTTGGTGAACCATCACAGGCCAGTGACTTCACCTTTTGTTCACATAACTACACCGGACCGCAGCCAAGTGGATGCAAGTTGTTGTCCCGGCTCATTTATGTTTTCCCCACACCTCCGAAAGTGGGAGCAAAAGCGTGTACTCACCCCGAACGCGTATCGTCGGCCTGGCGGCCGTGCTTACCGTTGCTACATCCCTGGGCGCGGCGTGTGGTGCCGCTCCGACGACCGGCTCTCAGACCGAGGCTTCTGGCGGGAGCGTCGCCAAGACCGCGACCTCCGCCACCGACTTCGGCGGTCTCGACAAGCTCGTCGAGGCGGCCAAGAAGGAAGGCCAGCTCAACGTCATCGCCCTTCCCCCGGACTGGGCGAACTACGGCGAGATCATCCAGGCGTTCACCACCAAGTACGGCATCAAGGTCAACAGCGAGAACCCCGACGGTTCCAGCTCCGACGAGATCAACGCCGTCAAGACCCGCAAGGGCCAGGACCGCGCGCCGGACGTGCTCGACCTCGGCACCGCCTTCGCGCTCAGCGGCGCGGCGGAGGGCCTGTTCGCCCCGTACAAGGTCCAGCCCTGGGACAAGATCCCCGAGGGCCAGAAGGACGCGAACGGCACCTGGTACAACGACTACGGCGGCTACGTCTCCATCGGCTGCGACGCCAAGCGCATCAAGGAGTGCCCGCAGTCCTTCGCCGACCTGCTGAAGCCCGAGTACAAGGGCAAGGTCGCGCTGAACGGCAACCCGACCAAGGCGGGCTCCGCCTTCGCCGGCGTGTTCGCCGCCTCGCTGGCCAACGGCGGCTCCTTCGACGACATCCAGCCCGGCCTGGACTACTTCAAGAAGCTCAAGGCCGCCGGCAACTTCAACCCGGTCGAGTCGACCCCCGCGACCGTGCAGAACGGCGAGACGCCGATCAGCATCGACTGGGACTACCTCAACGCCGGGTACACCGAGCAGTTCGCCGCCAAGGGCGTCGACTGGAAGGTCACGGTGCCCTCCGACGGCAAGTACGCGCAGTACTACGCCCAGGCGATCAACAAGGACGCCCCCCACCCGGCCGCCGCGCGGCTGTGGCAGGAGTTCCTCTACAGCCCCGAGGGCCAGAACCTCTACCTGAAGGGATACGCCCGCGCCGTGCTGCTGCCCGCCATGCAGACCGACGGCACGGCCGACGCGGCCCTGGTCGACCAGCTCCCCAAGGTCGACGGCACGCCCGAGTTCGCCAGCGACGCCCAGGTCACCAAGGCCAAGGAAGTCCTGGCCACCGGCTGGGGCGCCGCGGTCTCCGGCTGACCTCCGCTCACATGGCCGAGACACACGCGACGGCTCCCGCGAACCTCCCCCGGGCGAACCCGGCCCGGGGAGGCGGGAGCCGTACCCGCTCGAAGGGATGGACCGCGGCGCTTCCCCTGCTGCTGTTCGTGGCCCTCGCCTTCGGAATCCCGGCGGTCGCGCTCCTCGGCGGGGCGTTCACCTCGAACGGCTCGCCCAGCACCGCGAACCTCACCGCGTCCCTCCAGGGCGCCTACCTCACCGCGCTGATCGGCAGCGTGAAGCTGTCCGCGCTCGTCGCGGTGGTGGGAGCCGTCCTCGGCACCTTTCTCGCCCAGGCCGTGGTCACCTCGCGATTCCGCGCGCTGCGCGAGGCCGTGCTGACGGCCTCGGGGGTGCTCGCCAACTTCGGCGGCGTCCCGCTGGCCTTCGCCTGGATCGCCACGCTCGGCAACTCCGGCGTGCTGACCACCCGGCTCGGCCTCGGCGACCACGGCTGGAGCCTCTACAGCTTCTGGGGCCTCGCCCTTGTGTACCTCTACTTCTCGGTGCCGCTGATGGTGCTGGTCGTCGTACCCGCCCTCGACGGGCTGCGCCCGCAGTGGCGCGAGGCGGCCCAGAACAACGGCGCGAGCGCCTGGCAGTTCTGGCGGTACGTCGGCATCCCCGTGCTCACGCCCAGCCTGCTCGGCGGGGTGGTGCTGCTGTTCGGCGGCGCCTTCGCCGCGTACGCGACCGCCGCGGCCATGGTCGGCACGGTCGTCCCGCTGGTCACCCTCCAGATCGCCGACGCGCTGACCGGCAACGTGCTGATCGGTCACGAGAACGTCGCGCTCGCGCTCAGCTTCGACATGATCGTGGTGGCCGGCCTGGTCATGGCGGTCTACCTGCCCCTCCAGCGCAGGAGTGCCCGATGGCTGCGCTGACGCCCGCACGTCCCGAGTACAGGAGCGCACGATGGCCGCGCTGACGCCCACGGTGCTCCCCGATGTCGGCGCGCCCGCCACCCCCGCCGGCCGTCCCCGGCGCGTACGCGTCTGGCGCGGCGTGGTGCTGGTGCTCGCCGCGGTGTACTTCCTGGCGCCCCTGCTGGCGTCGTTCGTCTTCACCGTCAACGACCCGGCCAAGGGCTTCACGCTCGACGCCTACCTGGAGATCTTCTCCGCGGAGGGCTTCGTCCAGAGCCTGTTGCTCTCGCTCGGGCTGGCCGTCGCGACGATCGTCGTCGTGCTGGCGCTCACGCTCCCGGCGATGCTGGCCGTGCGGCTCAGCGCGCCGAGGCTGCGGCCGGTGATGGAGGTGATCTGCACCCTGCCGCTGGTGGTGCCGCCCATCACGTTCGTGGCCGGCATCAGCACGGTGCTGCGCTGGGGGCCCGACTACCTCGCGACCACGCCGTTCTACCAGACGGTCATCGCCATCCAGAACCCGTCGTTCCCCGTGGTCCTGGTCATCGCCGACGTCGTGCTGGCGCTGCCCTTCGTCTACCGGGCACTGGACTCCGGGCTCGGCGCGATGGACGTCCGCACGCTGGTGGAGGCCGCCAGGAACTGCGGAGCCTCCTGGCCGCACGTGATGTTCCGGGTCGTCGTCCCCAATCTGAAGGCGGGCCTCGCGAGCGCGTCGTTCCTGACCCTCGCGCTCGTGCTCGGGGAGTACACCGTCGCGCGACTGCTCGGCTTCCAGCCGTTCTCCGTGTGGATCGTCACGATCTCCGGTGCGAACGCCGCCATGTCGGTCGCCGTATCGATCTTCAGCCTGCTGCTCACCTGGCTGTTGCTGCTTGTCCTTTCCACCGCCGGCACCAGGCAAAGGAGTGGTTCGTGAACGGGGCTCGGGTGGAGTTCCGAGGGCTTCGCCGTACCTTCGGCACCGCCGTCGCCCTCGACGGCCTTGACCTGACCGTCGAGCCGGGCGAGCTGATCGCCCTGCTGGGCCCGTCGGGCTGCGGCAAGACCACCGCGCTGCGCTGCGTCGCGGGCTTCGAGACCCCCGACCAGGGCGCCGTGCTGGTCGACGGGGAGGACATCACGCGCGTCCCCGCCAACCGCCGCGACGCGGGGATGGTCTTCCAGTCCTACAGCCTCTTCCCGAACCTGAACGCCCGCGACAACGTGGCGTTCGGGCTGCGGGTGCGCAAGGCGCCCACGGCCAAGCGGCACGCCCGCGCGGCCGAGCTGCTCGAACTGGTCGGGCTGCCGTCCCACGGCGACCGTTACCCGCACCAGCTCTCCGGCGGCCAGCAGCAGCGGGTCGCGCTGGCCCGCGCGCTGGCGCTGGAGCCGCGCGTGCTGCTGCTGGACGAGCCGCTGTCCGCGCTCGACGCCAAGGTGCGGGTCTCGCTGCGCGAGGAGATCCGGCGGCTGCAGCTCTCGCTGGGCATCACCACGATCTTCGTGACCCACGACCAGGAGGAGGCGCTCTCGATCGCCGACCACGTCGCGGTGCTCAAGGAGGGCAGGCTGGAGCAGTCCGGGCCTCCCGCCGACATCTACGACCGTCCCGCGACGCCGTTCGTGGCCGAGTTCGTGGGCACCATGAACCACCTCCCCGGCCGGGTAAGCGGGGACGACGTCGAGGTCATCGGGCAGCGCCTGCCCGTGCACGGCCCGCGGCCGGACACCGCCGACGTCGACGTGCTCGTGCGCCCCGAGACCGTGCTGGTCACCCCCGCCGAGGACGGGCAGGCGCTGGTCGTCACCTCGTCGTTCCGGGGTGCGTCCGTACGGCTGCGACTGCGCCTCGACGACGGGACGGAGATCCTCGCCGACCTGCCGGGACACGACGCCGCGCGGCTCGCGCCCGGCGGCCGGGCCTCGGTGCGGCTCGTGGAGCGGCCGGTCCTCGTCGCCGCGCGCACGGCCCCGGTCCCCGCGGACGTCCTGCCCGCGGCCGGGTAAGAGGGACCTCGGGCTTCGATCTCGATAGGGTGGCGCTCGCATACAGGTGTATAGCGGTAAGGCGACGTGGTGAACAACCTAAGTCCGAGCGAACCCTCTCAGATCGGCCACTACCGGCTGCTCGGCCGGCTGGGCCGCGGTGGGATGGGCACGGTCTATCTCGGCCAGGACCACACCGGGCAGCGGGTCGCCATCAAGGTGATCAACGCGGAGTACAGCCAGCACGAGCAGTTCCGCGTCCGCTTCCGCCGCGAGGCCGAGTCCGCCCGCCGGGTCCGCCGCTTCTGCACGGCGGCGGTGCTGGACGCCGACCTCGACGGCGACCAGCTGTACGTCGTCACCGAGTACGTCGACGGCCCCAACCTGCACGAGGCCATCCAGTCCTCGGGGCCGCTGCGCGGCTCCAGCCTGGACGCGCTGGCCGTAGGCGTCGCCACCGCGCTGACCGCGATCCACAGCGCGGGCATCGTGCACCGCGACCTCAAACCGTCCAACGTCCTGCTCTCCCCGGTCGGCCCCCGGGTGATCGACTTCGGCATCGCCCGGGCGCTGGACACGCTCAGCGGGATCACCGGCACCGGCGAGCTCATGGGGACGCCCCGGTACATGGCGCCCGAGGTGCTCCGCGGCGACCCCGCCTCGCCGGCGTGCGACGTGTTCTCCTGGGGCTGCCTGGTGGCCTTCGCGGCCAGCGGGCGGGCTCCGTTCGGCGGGGAGTCGCTTCCCTCGATCGTCTACCAGGTGCTCAACACCGAGCCCTCGCTGGAGGGGATGGAGCCCGCCCTGCGGACGCTGGTGGCCGCGACGCTGGACAAGGACCCGCTGCGCAGGCCCACGGCCCAGCAGATCCTCGACCAGATGGTCGGCCGTACGACCCCGGAACGCGCCGAGCACTCGGTGGTCCAGGCGTGGCAGCGGTCCCCGACCCTCCAGGGACAGGCGCCGACGGTTCCCGGCCCGCCCCCGGCGTACCAGAACCCGCCCTTCCAGGGCCCGCCACCGACCCTCCCCGGACAGGCTCCGACGTACCAGGGACAGGCCCCCACATACCAGGGCCCGCCGCCGACCGTCCCCGGACAGGCCTCGGCCTACCAGGGACAGGCCCCCACATACCAGGCGCCGGCCTACCAGGGCCAGGTGCCGACCGGCGCGGGACAGGATCCGGCGCGGTACCAGCGGCCGGCGGACCCCGCGGCTCGCCGCAAGCGGCTCATCGGGCTGGGCGTGGCGGGAGTGGTCCTGGTCGCCGGGGCCGGGCTCGGCCTGCGCGCGCTGCTGGCGCCGTCCGGCCCACCGGCCGACCTGAGCTCGCTCTACCGGGACGACTTCAACGAGAGCGGCACCGGCTGGGGCGGCAGCGAGTACACCGGCGCGCAGTACGGCATGTACGGATACGCGCCGGGCGGGTTCTACGCCGTCGACGTGAACGAAGAGGGCGCCGAGCGGATGGAGAAGGCCCCCCTTCCCTTCGTTCCCCGGCAGCCGGCGACCCCCCGTCCGTCCGCGACCCCGACCCCGACGACGCCCGAGCAGTTGCTCCTCACGGTGACCACGACGATGAGGGACTTCAAGGGCACCGGGGAGTACGGGCTGTACTGCCGGGCCGACGAGGAGTACCGGCAGAGCCGGTACGAGTTCCTGCTCACCCAGGACGGTCAGGCGCGTATCCGGCGGGTCACGAAGGGCACGGGCGGCAACCTCACCGCGCCCGCGGCGGCCGACGTCTCCAAGGGCACTCCCGCCAGGCTCCAGGCGGAGTGCGCCGCCACCACCGAAGGCGTGCGGCTCAGGATGTGGGTGAACGGCGAGCTGGTGCAGTCTTTCGTCGACAACTCAGGAAGCCCGCGGAGCCTCCCCAACGGCGACGTCGGTTTCCTCGCGCGGGTCCCCGAGAAGTCCGGGGCCTCCCTCAAGATGTCCTTCGACGACTTCACGGTGGAGGGTCCCGCCGACGCCGTCCCCAGGTCGAGCTGACGCCCCTCCTTATGACCTCGCCTTTATGGCCTCGCCCTTATGACCTCGCCTGGACCGCCGAGGGCGCGCGGTTGAGCTCGGCGGCGTGGGCGATCTCCTCCCTGATGACCTCGCGCCCTGGCCACCTGGTGACGGCGATCCCCATGAGGACCAGCCCGCACAGGGACCAGGTCCCGATCACGACCGCCACGGGGAACCTCTCCGCGAACGCCCCGGCGGCGAGCACCGCTCCCGCGTGCGTGAGCTGGATCCCCCCTTGCATGATCCCGAAGGCCCTGGCCCGGTAGGCGTTCGGAAGCATCTGGACGAACAGCCCGTTCAGCGGCACGAGCACCGTGTTGACCGCGCAGGCCGCGAGCAGCACCAGAAGGAGCACCACCCCGAACGGCGGCACGGCGAGCACCGGCACGAGCAGCAGCGGGCCCGCCACCAGGAGCGGCTTGAGCAGCTTGAGCCGCCGTTCCGGGCCCGTCACCCGCGTCACGCACGCCCCGATGACGGCCCCGATCGGGAGGGCCGCCATCAGCAGGCCGGTGATCTCGGAGCCGCCCCCGAACTCGGGCGCCCAGGCCGCCGCGAGGCCCTCCGGGACGATGAGGATCGCCACCACGCTGAACACCACGAGGGCGGTCGGTCTCATCACCCGGTGCCCGAATACCAGCCGCAGGCCGTCGCCGGTCTCCCTGAGCAGCGACCGCCGGCCGACCTGCTGGTTCACGGGCAGTGGCCTCGGCCGCACGCCGCGCCAGAGCAGCAGCGTCGAGGCGCCGAACGTGGCGGCGTTGACGAGCAGCGCGCTGTGCCCGTCGATGGCGGTCACCACGCCCCCCACCGCGTACCCGGCCACCTGCGCTGCCTGGCCCGCCATGTTCTGGAACGAGAGGCCGACCACGTACCTGTCCCCCGTCAGCAACTGCGCCACCATCGCCGAGCGGGCCGCCTGGAACGGCGGCGTGAGGAGCGAGGCGCCGAGCAGTAGTAGGAGCAGGGCGGGAAGCGGCATGCCGGGAATGGCCATCATGCCCAGGATCAGCATCCGGGCCACGTCACAGATGATCATGACCCGCCGGTACGGGTAGCGCTCGGCGAGCGCGGCGAGCACCGGCCCCCCGGCCACCCAGGGCAGGTAGCTGATCGCGAAGCCGATCGCCGACAGGAGCACCGAACCGGTGTCGCGGAAGACCAGGAAGGTCACCGCCACCTTGGCGAAGTAGTCGCCCACCCACGACAGGACCGCCGCGCCGAACAGCGCACGGTACTCGGCGACCCCGAAAACCTCCCGGAACGTCGCCGGCCGATCGGCCACGGCGGCATCGCGCGTGTCCGTATCCCTCGGCTCCTTCGGCGCGGCCTCGCTCTCGACCTCTATCAGCTTCTCGCTCACCGGCGCTCAGTCCCTTATGCATCCAAGGTCGCAGGTGGCGTGGTCCAGCGTGGGAGCCCGTGTCACGCCTGCTTGACGGGCGTAGCCGCGTATAGCATCAGGCCGATTTCTCCCATTTCGACATGTGGGGCTACAAATAGTCATGATTGCAGAACAGGGCGGCATGCGAACCTTTTCGCCGACCGATAGGGGTACACCCCAACTAGCGGGCGCGGGCCCATGGCTCCAGCATTTAAGCCCTCTATCGCCGCATGCCTGGAAATAACCCAGCGGGTACCACCACATGCGAGCCCACACCGGCTCGCGACCGGTGGCGCCACATGCGAGCCCACACCGGCTCGCGACCGCCGGCGCCACACGGGAGCCCATCGCGGCCGGTAACACGCGAGCCCATCGCGGCCGGTAACGCCACACGCGAGCCCACGCCGAGGTCGCGGCAGTGCTACTTCGCCTGTGGAAGCGCGGCGGCGACGATGCGCTCCGCCTCCTCGACGATCGCCTCCAGGCGGGCTCCGTGCGCACCGCGCCAGTAGACGTGGTCACACGCGAGGCACCGTGCGAACGTGTCATAGCTCCTGCGAGTGCCCGCTCGCAGACGGCCCTCCACCACGGCCTTCTTCACCGGGGCCACCGGGCCGTTGCACGCCGGGCACCTGGTCCAGGGCGCGAGCGAGGGCGCGAAACGCTCCAGCACGTCGGTGAACTGCTCCTCCGGCCGCGCGCCCCTGACGTACGCGCCCAGCCAGAGGCTTCTCCGGCGCAACAGGCCACGGTCCTGGGTGAGCAGCACCCGCCGCTCGGCGTTCGCCCGGACGATCAGAGCGTCGTCATCGAGATCGTTCTCATAGGCGGTGTCGACCCCTACCAGCCGCAGCCGCCGCGCGAGCGTCCCAAGGTGCACGTCAAGGAGAAACCGCTGAAAGGGAACGGCCTGCGGCCGACGCACCCCGAGAACCCTCACGACCTCACCCGCTTCCGGCCGGTACGACGGCGTCACCTCGCGCCCGCCGACGACCAGACGCCCCACCTCCGGCAACGGCACCCCGAGAGACTCCACCACATGCCCCAGCGACGAAGTCCCGTCATGGCGCACCCACACCTCATCACACCGATGCCGCGCCGCCAGAAACCCCCACAAAGCCCCCTCAACCCGCAATCCCACCCCCACACCCTCAGCATGCCAGGTCAGTCGCTACCGCCAATGAGCCCCGGGCTACCCGACCGCAAACTACGGGTCGGAAGGCGTCCGACTGGGACGTACGGCAACAGACCGTTCAGGAGAAGAGGTCCTCGATAACCACGGCGGTCACGGCCCGCTGGATCCAGGCATCGAGCTGTGCCAGATCCTCGCAAGCCAGAATACGGCTACGCGTTTCATCCGAAATCGAGATGCCGCGACCGGACAAAATTAGGAAGATTGCCTCAGCCCGACCCTCTGCTTTTCCCTCGGCGACGTATTTCTTCGCGAAGTCGCTCTGGTACTCGTAAGTTCCCACGGCCATCAATACCTCCATATGCTTTCGAGCCACTTCCGGAAGCGTCATCAGCACAAAATCAGCGTACAGCCGAGCCCGTCGGACGTCGACGACCGCCAAGGCGGCCAACAGCGCCTCCAAAACCGGCTGAGCGTCGATACCACCGCCGTGGGCCACCGCCGACAGCACTGCGAGCTCGGGCGCATCGACCGCCTCGGCAGGATCGGTCACTACCGGAACCACCCCCGGGCCGGCGACCATCGGAGCGAGTCTCCAACCTGGATGACCCATCTCGATCGGCATCGCACACCATTTCGCGATACTGGCGTCGGTACACACGACCAGCAGAACCGTCGGGCAGCGCATCCGCGCCCGCACCGACGCCAGATACACCGGCCAGCTCCACCGCTTGCTCTTATCCCTGCCCCGCTGCACCTCCACCACGACCGCGAGCACCGGATCACTGTCTGAGAACACCACCACCGCGTCCGCCTGATACTCCACCGGTGGGCACTCGGTCAGATCCCCAGACTCGACCCTGGCCTCACGGTAGCCCGGCACCGGCATGCCCAGGGCCTCGACCAGCAATTCAGCAGCCAATTCCGGACGATTTTTGAAAAGCAGGATCAATGCTTCATGTTCTTGCGACGGCATGGCGAGGACGTTACTACATAGATAAAGAGCGAGCAAAAGATTGTCAGAATCATCCCTTAACTAATTCGAACATCCGAAAGTCATATTTTCCATTCAAATCCCCCTTAACTGCGCTATCAAGACATCCGCAGAGGTTCGATTGGGCTGTTGACCGCTGCTGCGTAGTGGGATGACGGGGGGTAGAACGAGATTCGACGGAAGCCGGGGTTCTATTCACCCACCCGTCACCCACTTGATCGGGGAACCCACTTGATACCCACCCAAAACCCGCGCCGCTCAGGCGCGTGTGTGTCAGCCGCCCACAGCGCCGGGGCGGTCGAACTCCCCATTCCTCACGCCATCGAGGAAGCAGTCCCACTCGAAGGCGGTGTATCGAATGACTTCGGCATCCGGCTTGCGGCTGTGACGTACGGCAACACCACCATCGGCCAGATGTGCGATCTCCACACACCCGTTGCCCGACGTGCTGGCCCGAGCCTTGAGCCAATGAAGCTCGGCGGATTCCGGTGCACTCATGATCGCATCTCCTCGGCGGCAGTCCGGATGAGGTGTAGGGACTCGCGTGGATCGAGGGCTATCGCTTGGAGGCGGCCGAACATCATCCTGAACCGTGAGATCTGATCCGGTCGCTGCATGTACAAGTTTCCGCCCATAGAGTCCACATACGCTACGGATTTGTCCGCTGGATCTCGGGGCTCGATCAGCGTGAACATGCCATGTTGCGGACCATAAGCCCCCTTACTGAGCGGGATGACCTGCACAGACACATTGGGCAGCGTCTCGCAGACCTCCATCACACGACGCAGCTGCGACCCCATCGCCGCAACGCCACCGATCGGCCGCCTCAATGCCGCCTCGTCCATGACCGTGACCAGCTCAAGTCTGGGATCCGTGACCAGCACCTTCTGGCGCTGCATG
This sequence comes from Sphaerisporangium viridialbum, assembly GCF_049674955.1. Lineage (GTDB taxonomy): Bacteria > Actinomycetota > Actinomycetes > Streptosporangiales > Streptosporangiaceae > Sphaerisporangium > Sphaerisporangium viridialbum. Next base: position 8,047,521 of record NZ_CP187232.1, read on the forward strand.
CGTAGCTGAACCAGCCGCTCGATCGTCTCCGGCGGATCTGTCGGCATCCACGCCTGAATCAGTGCACGGGCATACTCCTCTGTCTGAAGCAGACCCTCAATGAGGGCCAAAGTGAACGTCAGCAAGCGCCCGGCGCCGGCTTCCATTCCGACGTAGGTGGACAGGCCAGACGGCAGGACCGACTCATAGTCCGTCCACCAAGCCGCAGGGGCGGCTGCTTTGGCCTCACGGGCCATGCGCATCAGCAGGTCACGCTGCCCGTGATCTCCGACCTTGTACAGGTCGAGCAGGCAACGGATGTCCTGGAGCCGGATAGCGCCCTTCCCGTTCTCCAACCTGCTCAGCTTCGAGACTGAAATATCGTGATCATCCACCGTAAGCGCCTTGCTCGCCGCGTCAAGACTCAAGCCCATACGGTCGCGCAACTCCCGCAACTCGGCGCCAAGTCTCATCCGCAGGATGGTCGGGTTCTGCCCCACAGCGGCTCCTTTCTACTTGGGACATCCTCCAGAACCGGGAGTCAGTCCCATGCCACATCACACCCGAACGCCTGGAGCTCCAGCCCTCGCAATCCTTCCTGCTACCCCACTTTGATATTGCAGAATGACATGCCAGAAGCACTCAGTGTTACTTGAGACATACGCGAAGTAACCGGCTCGTCGATCACGGACCGATCGACGCACGTAGAGGAGCGCCTGTGGATGCGCCGCACAGCACGCCATCTCCCCACCTGGCTGGATCAAGCCCCCGATACGGCGATCATGGGTGAGCGGGAGAGCACCCAACTCGACATCTCGGCACAGCCGGAAGCGGTAAGCGAGGCACGGGACGCCGTACGCAAGCTGACGGACGGTTGGGGTCCTGCCTACCTCATCGACGATCTGATCCTCTGTCTCAGCGAGGCGTTGACCAACGCCATCACCCATGCCGCGCATGGTGCGACCCTGGCCGTACATGTGTCGCGGACAGAGACGTTCATCCGGATCGAGGTGACGGACTGTGACAGGCACCCGCCGGTGCTCGCCATACCCGCCGAAGTGGTCCTAGCCGGTAATCAGCTCCCAGAGCGCTTACTGGAAGAACATGGCCGTGGACTGTTCCTGATCGACGCGCTAAGCAGTCGATGGGGCATCGAGCCCCGTTCCCCCGGCAAAGTCGTCTGGTTTGAACAGGACATCGCTAGGCGGTGACGAATTCTCTGAAACCTGGCAGGCCCCATGCCTCGCATACGGAGGCGGGGCAAACGATCATCATCTTTCCAGGTGGAAACGCTTATAGATAGGCGAAGCGTTGGGGGTCGGGGGGCCGGTAGGCCCTCTGGGAGGCGCTGCCCGAGCCGAAGGCGAGGACCATGGGTCGGTTGAGGAGGCGGGGGGAGGCAGCCTCCGTCAGCTTCTCAAGCGTCATAGGCGTGAAGTCCTCCAGCTGACCACCGAGCCGGGTCACCAGTTGCTCGGGCGTCAGCCCACGGACGTAGGTGAAGCAGTAGGCGTCGGCCAGGTCGGGGAAGCGCTCGTAGGAGAACCAGGCGTAATCGTCAGGGGTCGCGATCATTCCGTCATATTCGCAGCACCGACCGACACAATGGCGGAGCGTTGGGGGGGTCGAAGGGGGGCCGTAGGCCCCCCTTCGAAGCGCTGCCCGAGCCGAAGGCGAGGACCATACGAGGATTCAGCTGGATTTACGGATGATGAGTTCGGTGGGGAGGATTGTGGCGGAGACGGGGCCGCCGTCGATGTGGCGGAGGAGGAGGCGGACCGCCGCCAGGGCCTGGTCCTCTCTGAGGCTGTTCACCGTGGTGAGCGGGGGGATGGTGTAGGAGGCGGCCTCGATGTCGTCGAAGCCGACGACGGCCACGTCTTCGGGGACCTTGCGCCCTGTTTCGTGCAGCACGCTCAGGGCTCCGATCGCCATCAGGTCGTTGGCGGCGAAGACGGCGTCCAGCGACGGGTCGTCCTGGAGGAGTTGACGCATTGCGACCGCTCCCGACGCGCGGGTGAAGTCGCCGATCGCGACGATCGACCGGCGTCCGCCGTCGCGCAGGGTGTCCCGGTAGCCCTCCAGCCGTGACTGCGCCGCGACGCTGTCCAGCGGGCCGCAGATCATGGCGATGCGCCGCCGTCCCGTGCCGAGCAGGTGGGTGACCGCCGCTACGGCCCCGCCGACGTCGTCGCTGTCGATGTACGGCAGGGCCATGGGAACCGCCGGCCTGCCCAGCGACACGGTGGGGATGCCCGTACGGGCGAGCGCACCGAGCAACGGGTCGGCGCCGCGCGTGGAGACGACCACGACCCCGTCCACGTGCCCCGCCGCGACGTACTGCTCCACCCGGAGCCGGCTGCGCGCGGAACCGGCGAGCATGAGCGTGACCTGCTTGCCCTGCTCCTCCAGCGCGTGGACGGCCGTCCGCACGACCGAGGAGAACAGCGGATCGTCGCTCCCACCACCGGCACGGAAGCCGTCCACTGTCCCGGGGCGGGGGTCGGTCGGGGAGGCGGCACGGGAGGGCAGGGTGGGCGAGTCGAGGACCACCAGGCCGATCGTGTCCGTGCGCTGGGTGACGAGGCTGCGGGCGGCCGAGTTCGGCACGTAGCCGAGCTCGTTGACCGCGTGCATGACGGTCTCCCGGAACTCGTCGCTGACCGTGGCCTGCCCGTTGATCACCCGCGAGACGGTCGACCTGGACACCCCGGCCCGGGCCGCCACCTCTTCGAGCGTGGGGCGCCGGGTGCGTTCCCTCCACAGCCCGTTGCGCTGGATCACCTCGCGGTACCACCGCGCGCTGTCCTTGAGCAGGCGCCGCTGCGTCGTGAAGTCGACGTGCACGATGCCGAAGCGCTTGTTGTAGCCCTCGGCCCACTCGAAGTTGTCCAGCAGCGACCAGACGAGGTACCCCCGCAGGTCCGCCCCGGCCTCGATGGCGGCGTGCGCGGCCCGCAGGTGGCCCTCCAGGAAGGCGGTGCGGTCGGCGTCGTGCACGCGCTCGCCCGACACCACGTCGTCGAACGCGGCGCCGTTCTCCGTGACGAGCAGGCCGACCTCGGGGTAGTCACGCGCGAGCCGTACGAGGAGCTGGGAAAGGCCGGTCGGGACGATGGCCCAGCCGGTAGCGGTCGTCGGGGCGTACGCGCCGGTGAACTCGACGTCCTCGGTGCCGGGGTAGGCCGGGTTGGCCGGCTCGCCCGGCCCCGACCGTACGACGCAGGGGGTGTAGTAGTTGATGCCGAGCAGGTCGATCGGCTGGTTGATGGTCGCGAGGTCACCGTCGTGGATGTGGCCGAGGCCGGCGTGGCGGTCGACGATCGACAGCACCTTGCCGGGGTACTCGCCGCGCAGCGCCGGGTCGAGGAACTGCCGGTTGATGAGGCAGTCCACCCGGTCCACCGCCTCGGCGTCCTCGGCGGACAGCGCGAGCTCCGGGTCGTTCACCTGGGCGGGGGTGACCACGGGGACGAGGTTCAGCGTGAGGGCGATCTCCCGCGCGCCCGCGCCGCGCAGCGTCTGGACGCCCAGCCCGTGGGCGAGGAGCAGGTGGTGGGCCGCGCGGAAGGCGTCCGCCGGCGACGTACGGCCCGGAGCGTGCACGCCGATGCCGTATCCGAGGAAGGCCTGCACCCAGGGCTCGTTGATGGTCATCCACGTGCCGACCCGGTCGCCGAGCCGGTCGTGCACCATCTGGGTGAAGTCGGCGAACCGGTAGGCGGTGTCGCGGTTTGTCCAGCCGCCCGCCTCCTCCAGCGCCTGCGGTAGGTCCCAGTGGTAGAGCGTCACGTACGGGGCGATGTCGGCCGCGAGCAGCTCGTCCACCAGTCGCTCGTAGAAGTCGAGACCCGCGGCGTTGGCGGGGCCGGAGCCACCGGGCTGGACGCGCGGCCAGGCCACCGAGAACCGGTAGACCTCCAGCCCGAGCTCCTTCATCATCCGCACGTCGCCCGGGTACCGGTGGTAGTGGTCGCAGGCCGTGTCACCGGTGTGCCCCTCGAAGACCGCTCCGGGGGTGCGGGTGAAGGTGTCCCAGATGGACGCGCCCCGGCCGTCCTCCGCCGCGGCACCCTCCACCTGGTAGGCGGCGGTGGCGGCTCCCCAGATGAAGCCGTCGGGAAAGGTCAGCGTCTGCCCCCGAGTCGCGATGGTCGTCGCAGTCATCCTTCGACAGCTCCCGTCTTTTCTTCTGCTGGCCGAAACTTCTGTGGTGGCCGGAACACGCCTGTCCGGCGGAGGTTCCCCCCGACAATCCTGGCCCCGCGGGCATGGTCCCGCAAAGGTGGCCCGGAGGGAACAAGGCATAGGGCACCTGGGGTTGGGCACGAGCAAGGCACCGTCTGCTCGCGAAGGAGTCCAGCGTCATGCATGCCATCGTCGTCTCCAGCCCTGGTGGGTCGTCCGCGCTCGAGTACACCGAGGTGCCCGATCCCGTGCCAGGGCCCGATGACGTGCTGGTCGACGTGGCGGCGAGCGGCGTCAACTTCATCGACGTCTACCACCGCGAGGGCCGTTACCCGCTCCAGGCGCCGTTCGGCGTCGGGTCTGAGGGCGCGGGCACCGTGGCGGCGGTGGGGGCGAACGTCACGGATGTCGCGGTCGGCGACCGGGTGGGCTGGCAGGGGGTGCTGGGCAGCTACGCGGAGAAGGCCGCCGTCCCCGCCGCCCGGGTGATCCCGCTTCCTGATGATCTGTCCTTCGAGCTGGCGGCGGCCGTGATCCTCCAGGGGCTCACCGCCCATTACCTCACCCACTCGACGTACGCCGTGCAGACCGGGGACGACGTGCTCGTCCACGCGGCGGCGGGCGGCATGGGGCTGCTCCTCACCCAGATGGTCAAGCTCCGGGGAGGCCGGGTGATCGGCACGGTGTCGACCGAGGAGAAGGCCAAGCTGGCCAGGGAGGCCGGCGCCGACGACGTGATCCCGTACGAGGGCTCCGCCGAGGCGGTGCGCGAGCTGACCGGAGACCAGGGCGTGCACGTCGTCTACGACGGCGTCGGCGCGGCGACCTTCGAGGGGAGCCTGGCCTCACTGCGGCCGCGCGGCATGCTCGCCCTGTACGGGGCGGCGAGCGGGCCGGTGCCGCCGTTCGACCCGCAGCGGCTGAACCAGGGCGGTTCGCTGTTCCTGACCAGGCCCACCCTCGCCCACTACGCCGCCACGCGCGAGGAACTGCTCGGGCGGGCGCGGGACGTGCTCGGCTGGGTCGCCTCCGGCGCCCTCAAGGTCCACATCTCGAACAAGTACCCCCTGGCCGACGCGGGCAAGGCCCATGACGACCTCGAAGGCCGCCGTACGACGGGCAAGCTCCTGCTGATCCCCTGAGGTCAGCCGGACGTCGCGAGATCGAAGATGAGAACGCCCAGGTAGACGCCCCCGGCGATCGCGATCAGGCTGAGCGCGATCGCCCAGGCGCGCAGCGCGGTCTCGTTGTTCATCGTGCTCCCTTGGCAAGGACCGGCTCGGGGGTCACCGGGAGCCGTTCAGCAGGCGGGCCTTGGCGGCGGCGTACTCGTCGTCGTCGAGCCGGCCGGTCTCGTGCAGTACCGCCAGCCGTTCGAGCTGGCCGACCAGGTCGCCGGAGCCGTCGCCCGTCGTGGCGTCCTGCGGGGTCAGCTCGACGAAGCGCGGCCCGGCGGGCGCCAGGTGTACGGGTGCGTCCCTCGGCCGGTCGCCGGCACCGAACGGGTCGCCCGCACCGGGCAGGTCGTCCTGGACGCGCCGGTCGTCGCCGGGCCGGCCGTTCTCTCCGGGCAGCACGACCGAGGTCGTCCACCGCACCCCTCCCTTGGGAGGCGTGGGCGCGCGCTTCGGCGACGGTCCCCAGAACAGCACGCGCAACCCGTCCCGGTTGAGCATGAAGAAGAGCGGCACGCCGCCCATGAACGCGAAGACCACGGCGCAGATCAGGAAGGCGGCCTCAACGCCGGGCCCTTCGAGCGAGGACTCCAGGAAGTTCCAGCCGAGGCTGAGGAACAGCGCGGGCCAGGCCAGCGGGATCAGCCGGGGACCCACCGGGAGGAGGCTGACGGCGTAGATCCCCACCGCCGCGAGCCCGCCGACGATGGACACCGGCATGATCCACCCGATCGCGTCCGGACACGGCGTGGCCACCACGTACGGCCCACCGGAGGCGCAACTCCCTCCGATGTCCATGAGAAGGCGGGAACTCAGGAAGAGCATGGTCAGGCAGCATGTGACGCCGCCCAACCCCACAAGGGTCCCGATAGACCTGCGGACCAGGCGGAGGGGGGTGATCACGCTCCGTATGGTAGGCCACGCTCCCCATTCCCGGACAGAGCTTACAAAGCCGGTAAACCACTGTCATCTCCTACGTACCGCCGCGGCGCGGGACGTCTAGGAACCGGTGTCCTGCGGCCAGCCGAGGAGGCGGGCTCCGAGGACGGCGGTCTCCAGCGTGAAGCGCTGGGTCGGATCGTCAGGAGAGAAGCCGGTGAGCCGCCGGATGCGCTCCAGGCGGTAGGTGACCGCCCGGGTGCTGATGCCGAGCCTGCGGGCGGCGGCGGTCTGGTTGCCCTGGGCGCCGAAGACCGCGTCCAGCGTCTCCAGCAGGGGCCCGGGGCCGCCGCGCGCGTGCAGCAGCGGGTTCAGCACGGTCGCGACGAGGTCCTCGATGGCGTCGCGGTCGCGCAGCAGTACCGGGAAGACCAGCAGGTCGGCCGCCTTGAGGACCTGGGGCCGCAGGCCGAGCCTCTCCCCCAGCCCGATCGCGTCGCTCGCCTCGCGAAAGGACGTCACCACGCCTCCCGGGCCGCGGTGCGGACGGCCGATGCCCACCCGCCAGCCGGCGTCGAGGCTCCCGCGCACGTGGTGGGTGAACTCGCCGGTGGCCGCCGTCAGGGTGGCGGGCGCCACGCAGACCAGCAGCCCGTCGCGGGCCGCGATCAGGACGTTGTGCGAGCCGAACCGGGCGATGAGCGCCTGCTCGATCCGGCGGATGAGCGGGTCGCCGTCCGCGATCGGCTTGACGTCCCTGGCCACGGCCACCACGTATGCCTCGGCCAGCCGGAGCCCGAAGTGCTCGGCACGCTCGGCCAGCCGGTCCGCCCGTCCCTGCAGCAGGTCGCCGATGAACTCCCGCCGGGCCTCCTCCTCCTGCCGGATCGCCTGGAGCTGCGCTTCCTCGTACCCGTCGAAGTACGCCGCCACGGCCCGGCGTACCGCTCCGAGGACGGGGGCGTCGGCGGGGCGGGAGGTGAGCTCCCAGGCGAGCAGGCACGCGTCGGTGAGCGAGCGCATCGGCACGCCGCGCTCGGCGGCGGCCGTCCCGAGCGCGCGCAGCCCCTCTATGGCGTCACGGCCGGGTAAGCGGCCCGTGGAGGAGGCGGCCGTGAGCACCGACAGGTACCCGCCGAGCAGGTCGGCGGGCACCCCGGTGGCCTCGCTCACGTGAGCGAGAACGTCCATCAGACTCCTACGTCACGCCGGTCGAAGGAGAGCACCGAGGTCAGCACCAGCACGGCGGTCGCGGCGAGCAGCACCAGGTAGTCGCCCACCGGGAAGCCGTTGACCAGCGGATTCCCCTCACTGTAGTAGTGGAACGGCGAGAGCCGGCTCAGCCATCTCATCGCCTCGACGTCGGCGGCCAGCGCGTTCACCACGTACCCCGCCACCGCGTACGCGCCGGCGACCGACATGGCGAGGGCCTTGCGGCCGGTCGCCGCGCCCACGGCCACCGCGAGCGCCCCGAAGAGCAGGACCAGCAGGTACAGGCCGGTGTGCGCCGCGAGGATCCTTCCGAAGGGCACCCCGAGGCCCACCGCCGACCCGAGGACGACGATCACGGCGAGCGAGGCGATCGCGATGCCGAGCAGCCCGATGGCCAGCGCGGCGAAGCGCTCCAGCACGAGCCGCTTGCGGTCCAGCGGCAGCGTGAGGGTCAGCTCCAGCGTACCGGACTCCTCGGGCGCCGCGATGGCCTTGTTGCCGAGGATCACCGCGCACATGATGAAGAGCAGGGGTACGAACAGCTGGTAGACGACGGCCTGGAGGAAGCCGGTGCCGCTGGCGATGTTCTCCAGCCCGCCCATCAGCTTCCGGACGCTGTCGGGGTACTTCGCGAGCGCCGCCTGGTTGTAAAAGGCTGGATTTTCGTGCATCTGGGGGAAAAAGGACGTGTACAGCCCCGCGAAGAGGCAGATGCCTACCGCCCAGCCGATGATCGCGCGGTGGTAGTCGCGCAGGGTCTTACGCACCAACATGGGCATGGTGCACGTCCTCGCTGTAGTAGGTGAGGAAGATCTCTTCCAGGTCCGGCTCCGCGCTGACCATGTGGACGACGGTGAAACGCGCCGCCGCCTTGATCAGCGCGTCGGGACGGCCGTCGATGGTGCAGCTCACGCTCGCGCCCGTGACCTTGAGGTCGCGCACTCCCGGCAGGTCACGGAACGCCTCCTCGGGCACCGGGGCGTCGAAGTGGAACTCCACCCGGCGCACGGCCTTCTCGCGCAGCGCGGCGACGTCCTCCACGGCGACGAGCCTGCCGCCCCTGACGATGCCCACCCGGTCGGAGACGTGCTCGACCTCCGCGAGGACGTGGGACGACATGAGCACCGTACGCCCCGCCGTGCGGACCTCGCGGACCATCGAGAGGAACTCCTGCTGGACGAGGGGGTCAAGACCGCTGGTCGGCTCGTCGAGGATCAGGAACTCGGGCTCGTGCATAAACGCCTGGATCAGGCCGACCTTCTGCTTGTTGCCCTTGGAGAGCTGGCCCATCCGCACGGAGAGGTCGGCCTCCAGCCGCTCGGCCAGCACGTCGATGCTTCCCTTGGGCACGCCCCCCCGCACTCCCGCCAGGAAGTGGAGGTACTCGCCCGCCTTCTCCCGGCCTTCGAGGGCCAGCTCGCCGGGGAGGTAGCCGATGCGGCTCCGGACGGACGCGTCACGGGGGTCGGCGCCGAGCACGCGGGCGGTGCCGCGCGTGGGACGGATCACGTCGAGGAGCAGGCGGATCGTCGTCGTCTTGCCGGCGCCGTTCGGGCCGAGGTACCCGAACACCTCGCCGGGACGGATCTCCAGGGTGAGATCCTCCAGCCCCCGGCGCTTACCGTAGAACTTGGTCAGCCCCTCGGTTTCCACCACTGCTGTCATGCGTCGAATCCTGACGCCGGGGCCCGGTGTCCCGGTAGGACCGGACATGGACAGTTGGGAGCCCCTTCGTTTCCCGTAACCGGCAACGTCTGGGCAAAGGAAGCTCTACCGACGTACGCCGGCAGGGACGCGGCGGCTCTGACGGCTCGGCCGGGTCATGGCCGGGTGGTTCGTCGACGGCTGGTCATGGGCCGGGCGGTTCGTCGATGGTCATGGGCCGGGTGGTTCGTCGACGGCGGGCAGCCGGAGGACGAACCGGGCGCCTTTGGGCGAGTCCTCGATCCGGAGGGTTCCGTGGTGGCTGCCGGCGGTCTCGCGGCAGATGGCGAGGCCGAGCCCGCTGCCGTTGGGATCGCGGCGCCGGCCGTCCTTGAGTCTGATGAAGGGTTCGAAGACCCGTTCACGATCTTCCGGTGCGATGCCGTCGCCGTCGTCGGTCACGGTGACCACGGCCTGGCCGTCGGAGTGGTCGACGGTGACCTCGACCTCGGTGGCGGCGTGCCGCTGCGCGTTGACCAGCAGGTTGGTCAGGAGCCCGGTCAGGTGCAGCGGGTTGCCGATGACCTGCACGTCGTGGTTGACGTGGGCGCGCACCGGCACGCCCCTGACGCGGGTCGCCACCTCCTGCCGCACCAGCGCGCCGAGGTCGACACGCTCGTGCGGCGCGGGTACGGCGGTCCTGATGTGGGCGTAGGTGAGCACCTCGTTGATGATCGCTTCGCACCGCTCGGTGGTCGCGAGCGCGGTCTGGATCGTGGTGCGCGGATCCACCTCTCCCGGGTACAGCATCGCCTCCTCCAACTGGGCGCGCAGACCGGCGATCGGGGACCTGAGCTCGTGGGTGACCAGGGAGGCGAAGTGGCGTAGCTGCCGCACAGCCGTTTCGAGCTGGGCGAGGGTCTGGTTGGAGGCGCGGGCGAGTTGCGCGATCTCGTCCCTGCCGGGGGGCTGGGGCACCCGCAGGCTCAGGTCGGTCACCGTGATCTCGGAGGTCTTCTCGCGGATGGCCTTGATGGGACGCAGCGTCCGGCCCACGACGATCCAGGTCGTCCACGCCGCGAGGACCGTGGCCAGCAGGGTGCCGGCGGCGGCGGCGAGCTCCAGGTGATACTCCGCCAGGATGCGCGGCTGAGACGTCCCCGCGTAGACGAAGTGGGTCTCCCCGCCCCAGACCTGGCGGGCGACCTGGGGAGGGACGCGGATCGCGGTGAACATGACGCACCCGTCGTACGTGGAGCATTCGACGCGGTTCAGGATCCGGTCGTCGACGGCGGGCCGTACCGAGCTCAGAGGCGGCCTGCCCGCCAGTGGCGCGCTGGCTTCCACGACCCGGCCCTGGGAGTCGACGAGCTGGAGAAGGTTCACGTAGCGCGTGGGGGTCGGCTGGATACTGCCGGGCCGCAGCGACGCGATCCAGTCCGTGGCCACGCGCTCCGTCTCCGTGAAGGTGGTGGCCTCGATCCTGAGCCGGACCGTGTAGTCGATGCCGAACGCGATCAGCGTGAAGGTGATCAGAAAGAGCACGGCCGTGGTGACCGTGTAGCGGGCCCGTATCGAGGACGGTCTGAGCCTTCCTGTCATGATGCCCCCAAACGATCTCATTGTGCGGTGAAGGCGCAGGTCAAGCTATCTATTCAACCTATCTGCTAGATAAAGCCAGGCATAAGGCGGACCCCTGCATCGCGGTCTTGGGTCTGACGGGAACAGCCGTCGGGTGATCGCCGCCTTGGCCGTGGCGGCCTGGCGTCGTCGATTCGACCTGTGTCGAAGCGTCCGGGTCAGCGTGCAGGCATGGCACCTCCTGGGGGAGGCGGCCGGATCACGATCGGTTTGCCGACCCGGACCGATTGCCTCCATAGATGTACAAGCTTCCGCAGATCAAGGCGTGGCACCGGGGGCCGCGGCGGCGGTGCTGTGATCCTTCGAAGTGATCCGCGTCCTCGTGCCGAGCGAGGACGCCCTGCGCGGCGCGTGCGGGCCCGACTCGCGGATCGGGCGGGGCGATCCTGTGGCCGTGTGGCCGTGTGCGGCCGGTCGAGATCACTTGCGCAGAAGGGGACGCGACCGATGAACCATGACCTGGGAACATCCGGAGCCCGGCAGACCTCAAGGTCCGCCGAGTGGATCGGTGGAGAACCTTCGGTCCTCGTGTTCGACGTCAACGAGACGCTCATCGACTTCGAGTCGATGAGCCCGCTCTTCGAGAGGATCTTCGGCGACAGGCGCGTCATGCGCGAGTGGCTCGGTCACCTGATCATGTATTCGATGACGATCACCCTCTCGGGTCTCTACGAGGGGTTCTTCACCCTGGGCCAAGGGTTGTTGCGGATGGTGGGCGAGATCCATGGGGTGCGGGTCACCGACGCCGACATCGAGGAGCTCAGGACGGGCATGCTCACGATGCCCGCCCATCCGGACGTGGAACCGGGCCTGAGCCGGCTGAAGGACGCGGGCTTCCGCATGGTGACGCTGACGAACTCGCCGTCCAACCCACAAGGGCGGAGCCCGCTGGAACACGCCGGGCTGGCGCACTTCTTCGAGCGGCAGTTCACCATCGAGACCACCCGCGCCTACAAGCCCGCCCCGCAGGTCTACCACCTGGTGGCCCAGGGCCTGAGGGTGCCGCCGTCCACGTGCTTCATGGTCGCGGCACACGTCTGGGACACGGTGGGAGCGCAGAGCGCCGGCTACACCGCGGGCCTCGTCGCCCGGCCGGGCAACGCTCCCCTGCCCGTCGACTCCCTGCCGCAGCCGAACCTCGTCGCATCGGACCTGCCGGGCCTCGCCGATCAGCTCATCCGGCGCTGGCGGCCCTCCTGACGACGATTCGACCAGATCGGAGGGCAGCGTCGGGACTCCCGCCGTTCGACCCCGACACCGGGGAGGTCGTCCAGGGCGCCTCGATCGAGCGACAGACCGAACCGGTACTGGAGCAGAATCAGCGGGGCTGGCAGGGGATCAGCGGCCGGCGGGGCTGGCGGGGGGTCAGCGGCCGGCGGCGCAGGTGCCGGTGCTGCCCGGGAGCCGGTGGCGGTTGCGGGCGACCAGGCGGTACACCGCCTCCGCGGCCCAGCTCACCGGAGGCACGAGCATGATCTGCCCGGCCGCGCGCCACCAGGCTACAGGTTGTACGGCGAGCAGCAGCGCGACGGCACGGGCACCCGAGGCACGAAGACCGTTGGGACCGAGCAGCTGTACGGACCGGGTCACCTCGTCGAAGGTGAGCCCGTGGTCGCCCAGGTCGAGCTCCTGCCATCGGCTCACCCGCGGCATCACGGGAAGATGCCTGCGCCCGAAGTCGATACAACGCTGGCAGAACCCGCAATCGCCGTCATATACCAGCACGCGATGATTCTCCCACACGCCCATCACCCACCTCCGGCAGGCAGCGCGGGCGGACTACTTCGCTCCGGGAGGTAGCGCCGGCAGGCCCGCCGGGGCGCCCTTCTCGATGAGGGCGAGCAGCGCGTCGGTGTCGACATGGCGCTCGATCAGATCGCCTAGCGCGTCCAGATGCCGTTCCCTGAGCGCCGCGAACGAGACGCCGGGCGCGGGAGCGAAGTCCTTGCCCGCCCTCGCGGCGACGTCTGCCAGGAAGGCGCGACGGAAGCCGTCGTTCTCCAGCGCCCCATGCCAGGTGGTCCCCCACACCGCGCCCACCCGGCAGCCATCGAGAAACGGCTCGACGTCCGCGTCGTCCCCGCCATCCAGCGACGACCACCTTCCCCCGCCACCCCGGCCGTCCAGAATCGGCTCTGTTCCCCCGCCACCCCGGCCGTCCAGAATCGGCTCTGTTCCCCCGCCACCCCGGCCGTCCAGAATCGGCTCTGTTCCCCCGCCACCCCGGCCGTCCAGAATCGGCTCTTTCCTCCTGCCCACTCCGCCGTCCAGGAAGGCGTCCGTAGCCCTGCCGTCTCCGCTGTCCAGGAACAGGTCCGATTGCCCGTCGCCTCGGCCGGTCAGGACTGGCTCCCGTTCCCTGCCGGCTCGGCCGTCGAGGGTCACGAGTCCGTGGTGGATCTCGTAGGCGGCGACGCGGCAGCCGTACGCCTCGCCGATCGGCCGGGAAAGGGTCTTGTCCCGGGCGAACTCCACGGTCGCTGGGAGCAGCCCGAGCCCTTCGACCAGCCCAGCCCCGGACTCCACGTCGTCGCGGATCGAGCGCGCGAGCATCTGGTAGCCACCGCAGATCCCGAGAATGGGGCCCCGCCGGTCGAGTAGTGCGGACGCCAGGCCCGTACGGCGAAGCCATTCGAGGTCGGAGACCGTGGCGCGAGACCCGGGCAGGATGACCAGGTCGGCCTCCCTGATCTCGGCGACGTCGCCGGCCGAGGCGACGAACCGGACCACCACGCCGGGCTCGGCCGCGAGGGCGTCCACGTCGGTGAAGTTGGAGATCCTCGGGTACCGCACCACCGCCACCCGAAGGCTCCCCGACGCCCCCGGCTGCGCGGCGGCGAAGTCGGCCGGGCGGTTGTCCAGCGCGAGGGAGTCCTCCAGGTCCATCCAGAGCCCGTCGAGCCAGGGCAGCACCCCGTACACCGGACGCCCGGTGAGCTCCCGCAGCATGTCCAGCCCGGGCTCGAGCAGCTCAGGCGCCCCTCTGAACTTGTTGATCAGAAAGCCGCTGATGAGTGCCTGATCTCCCGCGTCGAGCAGGGCCAGCGTGCCGTACAGCGAGGCGAAGACACCGCCCCTGTCGATGTCCCCGACGACGATCACGGGGATGCCGGCGGCGCGGGCCAGCCCCATGTTGGCGATGTCCCCCTTGCGAAGGTTGATCTCCGTGGGACTGCCGGCCCCCTCGCACACCACCACGTCGTACGCCGAGCGGAGCCGGTTGAGCGACTCCAGGGCGACCGTCCTGAGGTGGTCCTTGTAAGCGCCGTACTCCATCGCGTCCACGTCGGCGAGCGGCTTGCCGAGCACGACGACCTGGCTACGGCGGTCGCTGCCGGGCTTGAGCAGGATCGGGTTCATGTCGGCGACGGGCTCGATGCCGGCCGCCTGCGCCTGCGCGACCTGCGCCCGTCCGATCTCGGCTCCGTCCGCGGTCACGTACGAGTTGAGCGACATGTTCTGCGCCTTGAACGGCGCCACATGAACTCCACGGCGTGCCAGCCATCGGCAGATGCCCGCCGTGACGACGCTCTTGCCCGCGTCCGAAGTCGTCCCCGCCACCAGAATCGTCCCTTTGACCACCCCCCAAAGATGCCAGACCCCACAAATCCGCACCCAGGCGCCCAGGAGACCTTCCTTGTACGGGAGTCCGCCGGGGCAGGGATGCTTCAGACCTCGACGAAGCCGGATTCGCGGAGAGATGCCCCTGGGGCTCTTTCTTTCGCGGACAGCTCGATGACGGCCTATCGGATGCTCGATCGCCGCCTGCCGCGCCGGCCTCGCAGCGCCCACGCCAAGGCGACCGCGAGTGCGGCGGAGGAGAGGTTCACCGCGCGCGCGAGCCGTACGGATCTGGAAATGTCACCTACGGCGGGACGGGGACCGTCGCCGAGTTCGGGGCGGTGCTCCACCCGGCCGCCGTAGTCGTTGCGGCCTCCCAACTGGACCCCGAGCGCGCCCGCGAACGCAGCCTCGCACCGGCCCGAGTTGGGGCTGGGATGCCGGTGACCGTCCCTGCGCAGTACGGCCGCCGCCGCGCGGGGCGACCCGCCGACCAGCGGAGCGAGCACGCAGGCCAGTACCCCGGTGACCCGGGCCGGGACGTAGTTCGCCACGTCGTCGAGCCGGGCGGCGGCCCAGCCGAATCTCTCGTACCGCTCGGAGCGGTGACCGATCATCGCGTCCAGCGTGTTGATCACCCGGTAGGCCAGCAGGCCGGGCACGCCCGCCACCGCGCCCCAGGCCAGCGGGGCGACCACGGCGTCCGAGGTGTTCTCGGCGATCGACTCGACGGTCGCGCGGGCCAGCTCGGCCTCGGACAGGCCGGACGGATCACGTCCGCACAGGTGGGGCAGCCTCGCGCGCGCGGCGGCGACATCACCCGATTCGAGGGCACTCGCCATGTACGCCCCTTCGCGGGCCAGGGTCGTACCACCGAGCACCGACCAGGTGGCCACAGCGGTGACGGCCACGCGAGCGGACGCGGAACGCCTGGTCAGCCGCTCGGCCGCCACCCCGAGGACTACCGCCGAGCCGACACACAGCCCCACGTGGGCCACGCCTCTCGCGCGCGCCTTCCCGTACAGGCGGCTCTCCAGCGCGGCGGCGGCGCGGCCGAACAGCGCGACCGGGTGCGCGCGATTCTGCGGATCGGCGACAACCGCGTCGAGCGCGACCCCCGCGAGCAGCCCGACCGCCCGCCCACTCCACCCCATGACCCTGCTCTTTCCTGGCTTCGCCGACCGACTCGCTGTTCCGAGCTTCGCCGGGTTCCTCACGCTCCCCGAATTCGCCAACGACTTCCCAGGGTTCCCTGCGCTCCCCGAATTCGCGAACGGCATCCCAGGGTTCCCTGCCTTCATGAACGGCTTCCCAGGATTCCCCGGCTTCACGAATGACCGGATGTTCCCTGCGGTGGCTGTCTTCGACTTCCCAGTGCGTGTGATCGTTCAGACTTTCCAGAAGAAGGGATCGACGTAGCCGAGGCGGTCGACGCTTGTGAACAAGCTGCGCATCAGGCCGGTGCTTGCGCGCTGCGTCCTACACGTTCCGTCCTACGTCCTTGGTTCTGCGTGGTTCGTTCAGTGAAGGTGGGCGTCGAGGTCGTCCCAGTGGGTGTCGAGCCAGGCCGAAGCCCGGCGGATGCGCTCGCCGGCGCCACCTTCCCACATGCGGGCCCAGCCACCGCCCTTCGTCATCGCCCGCGTGCGCATGGCGACGTACGAGCGGTCGAAGCGAAGGCGGCTCACCTCCAGCAGCCGGCGCCGATCGCGCGCCCCGAAACCGTACGCGTCGCAGAACAGCCTGAGCCGCGCGCCGACGTCGAGATCGCACTGCAGAGGGTCGCGATCAAGGGGATCCGCGATCGGCGCCCAGTGCCGTAAGGCGGTAACGACGTCGAACAGCCGGGTCGTCGGGCGGGCCAGGTCAAAGTCGATCAGCGCAACAGGCCTTTTCCCGCGAAATATCACGTTCTCAGGAGTGATATCGCAATGACCGATCAGCTCCGGCGCCGCGTCATCGGCGGAGCCTCCCTCCCACACGGCATCCCGCGGGGATACGAAACTCTCGGCGGCGTCGTGGAACCGCCGTACCAGCACGGCGAGGTCGACCAGAGCCTCATCGCTCACCGCGTGCGGCTGGAGAGGACGGGTCGCCGCGCTGCCGGGAACGTAGGAGAGGATCTGGCGGCCCCGCTCGTCGATGCCGAGCACGCGTGGCGCGCCCTCGAACCCCACCGCCTCAAGGTGCTCCAGCAGAGCATGAACGGCTGGGCTGGACGCGCTCATCGGCCGCCGCACGGTGTCGCCTACGCGGACGACACCCTCCGTCACATCACCGCCATTCAGTGAGATCTCAGGAGAAGCCGTGCCGACGAACATGGCCCAAAATCTTAGTCCCACCTCACCGACCACGGGAGCCCTCCCCAAACACTCCCGGGTACCCCTACTCCGCCGACCACCCGCCTTACCAGACGGCGTTCCACCCCACCCGGCCCACACGCATCCGCCACCAGGCCGACAAGGAGAAGCTGTGCGCCCCGCCGTGCCGAACAGCACGGCGACCAACCGCCGGCGGGCGGCCTGCCCATACCGCCCGGTGTGATGCTTGCCCATACCGCCCGGTGTGGTGCTTGTCCATTCGGCGCCGCGACGGCGAGAAGAGGTACGGCGATGCCGGCGCCCCATACGTCGGGCAACCGGCGAACGTTCGCGAACTCCGCACGATGGACTCAGGGCGCGGGCATAGATCCGGCACTCCGTCTGGCATGATGCGATCATGCGAATCGGGACTCTCGGGGCAGCCCGGATCACCCCCAGCGCGCTGATCAAGCCGGCCCGATCCATCGACACGGTAGAAGTGGCGGCCGTCGCCGCCCGCGACCGCCCACGTGCCGAAGCCTTCGCCGCCAAGCACGGCATCCCCGTCGTCCACGACTCGTACGAGGCTCTGGTCACCGACC
The DNA here is from genome assembly GCF_049674955.1 of Sphaerisporangium viridialbum. Classification (GTDB taxonomy): domain Bacteria; phylum Actinomycetota; class Actinomycetes; order Streptosporangiales; family Streptosporangiaceae; genus Sphaerisporangium; species Sphaerisporangium viridialbum. The sequence goes on from NZ_CP187232.1 coordinate 8,064,702, forward strand.
CGTCCATCGACGCCGTCTACAACCCCCTGCCGAACGCGCTGCACGCCGAATGGACGCTGCGCGCGCTGCAAGCGGGCAAGCACGTCCTCTGCGAGAAGCCCTTCACGTCCAACGCCGACGAGGCCAGGACCGTCGCGGAGGCGGCCGAGAAGTCCGGCCTGGTCGCCATGGAAGCCTTCCACTACCGCTACCACCCGCTGATGGAACGGGCGCTGGAGATCGTCCGGACCGAACTCGGCGAGATCAGGCACGTCGAGACCTGGATGTGCTTCCCACTCCCCCGCTTCTCCGACATCCGCTACTCGCTGAAACTCGGCGGCGGGGCGCTCATGGACGCGGGCTGCTACGCGGTGCACTGCCTCCGCACTCTCGGCCCGGGCGAACCCTCCGTCGTCTCGGCGTCCGCCCAGCTTCAGTCACCCGGGGTCGACCGGGCCATGACCGCCGATCTCCGCTTCCCCGCGGGCGCCACAGGCCGTATCAACGCCTCGATGTGGTCCGGCCGGCTCCTCAAGATCGCCGCCCGCGTCCAAGGCACGCGCGGCACACTGCACATCACCAACTACGCAGCCCCGCAGTACTTCCACCGCGTCACCGTGACGGTCGACGGGCTGCGGCGGCGCGAGCGCGTACCGGGCGAAGCCACCTACACCTACCAGCTCCGCGCCTTCGCGGCAGCCGTACAGGACGGCACCGCTCCCCTCACCCCGCCCCAGGACTCGATCGCAAACATGACGGTGATCGACGACATCTACCGCAAGGCCGGCCTCCCCCTCCGCGGCACCCCCTCCCCAGCCTGATCTTGCGTGTTGCCCGGCTCGGTACCGTCTTAGGTGTCTACGGTGGCCTCATGCCGATCGTGCTGGCCTTCGCCGCCTTCGTCACGACCCTCCTGGGCGGCATCGTGGCCCTGCGCGTCCAGGACAGGCGGCACATGGTGCTCGGCGCGGCGGCCGGAGTGATGCTGGGCGTGGTGGCCTTCGACCTCATCCCCGAAAGTCTCGAACTCGCGCCGTACCGGCTGCTGGGCGTGCCACTGCCGATGCTCACGCTCGCACTCGGCTTCCTCACGATCCACGTCATCGAACGATCCCTGGCCGTCCACGAGGTACAGGAAGGTCACTACGCCAGCCACAGCCACCGGCACGCCGCCGTCGGCCTCGGCGCCGGGTCGGCCCTGGTCGTCCACAGCCTGATCGACGGCACGGCGATCGGCGCCGCGTTCCAGACGGGGAGCGAGCTCGGCTTCGTGGTGGCCATCGCGGTGATCGCGCACGACTTCACCGACGGCTTCAACACCTTCACGCTCACGACCCTGTACGGCAACGCCCGGCGGCGGGCCGCGACCCTGGTGCTCCTGGACGCCGTGGCTCCCATCGTCGGCGCCTCGCTGACCTTCCTGATCCACATCCCGGAGCCGGTACTCGCCGCCTACCTGGGCTTCTTCGGCGGCTTCCTGCTCTACCTGGCCACCGCCGACATCCTCCCCGAAGCCCACACCACCGACCACCCCACGCGAGCGACCCTCCTGGCGACCATCGGGGGCACCCTGTTCATGTGGGTGGTCATCAGCCTCACCGGCCACCGGCCATAGACTCCGTGGTGAACATCCACGCCGAGCGGACGCGCCCCTTAACCGGTGCACGGACGCTCCCCAGATCATGCACAATTATCCGAGAGCACCCTTAGCTCAGCTGGATAGAGCATCGGACTTCTAATCCGACGGTCGCAGGTTCGAATCCTGCAGGGTGCGCCACCGAGACCAGGTCATCTAGCCGTTGACCTGGTCTTTTACGTTCATCGGCCCCTGACGCCACCCGCAGCCGGATGCCACCAAAAGCAGCCCTCAGCGGGTGCCCACGGGATATACGCGGGATGAAACCGGGGGCGTTTGCCCAGGTCAGAGGCACAAAAACGGAGGGCCACGGGATAACCGCGACCCTCCGATGGTAGATCGTCTTCACGCGGTCAGCACCTCGGCTATCCGCTTGTTGGCGTAGAACCGCAGCAGCACGTCCACGTCGTGCCCTGCCCGCTCGGCCACGTCGGCGCCGGTACCCCGGGATTGAGCCAGAGCGGAAATCCCACATGCCACCGTCACCCGAAGCGCCTCCTGCTCATCACGGCCTACCTGGACTGAGATCACGTTGTGGGCCATCCTTCGGTAATGGTGACAGATCTGCACGAGGATGCGGCCAAGGCGCCCAAAAGGCCGGCGACCGCAGCGCCTGGATGGTTCTTCCTGTCTACCGCCACGGTGGCCGCGCTGATCAGCTTCTACCTGACCAGCGTGCCGTACATATACATGGAGGCCTTAGTCTACATGTTCCTCGCATGGAGCTTTCTGGGCATCATCTGGATCATCCGCCTGGCCGGCACTCTACGCATCACTCACCAGGAGACCAGAAGATGGCCGACAACGATTCGCTGGCTGCTGGTGCCGCTGATCTTTGTCGGATCCGTCCTCGCGATCAAGGCGGACGTCCCCTTCCAGGTGCGGTTCAAACTGTCCCAGTCGAGTCTGGAACACTACGCAGCGAAGCTGGCCCAGCGTGATCACAACGTCGGATGCCAATGGGTGGGCCTCTACTACACCTGCGGCGAGCATGCCGTCGATGATGGCACCATCGTCGCGGGCGGAGCCGAGGCCATCGACGGTGGCGCACAAGTCATGGTGATCGACTGGCCGCTCATTTCGTCGAGAGGCTTTCTCTGGCTACCCGATCGCCGCGAGCCGCCCGAGGACGCGTGGTGCGACGACTACAGGCACCTAGTTGGTCCGTGGTGGGGCTGTCGAACCTGGGATGGCTTCTGATCAGGCACGGGGAAATCCTTTAGCCGTCAATGCCCTGGCTATCCGTTGGTTCGCAATCTCGCGTTGCCCGTCGATGCACTTGGCGTAGACCCGCAGCAGGACATCCACGCTGTGCCCGGCCCGCTCGGCCACATCCGGCGCCGGGACTCCTGAGTTGAGCCAGAGTGAGACCGCCGCGTGGCGCAGGTCGTACGGCCTGCCAGCCAGAGGCGAGGCCACCTGATCAGGAGTCAGCGCGTACGTACGTCCGTGCCTCCTTCCAGACCTTGGCGTACGCCGTCGTGGAGAAGACGCCCGTCGCGGTCCGAAACAACCGCCCATCAGCCGCGGTGCCATGCCGTTCGATGTGCTCGCGGAGGATCATCACCAGCCCTGGCGGGATCGGCACGTCCCGGATGGCCTTGCGCCGACGCTGCTTGAGCCCGCGAACGTCGTGTGTCTTCCCCGAGTCAGAGAACCGCCGCCCGCTCTCCGGCCGTGTCTCCTCCAAGGTCAGCAGGCCCCACCCAGTTGCCGGAAGATGGCAATCCTTCTCCCGAAGCCCAGCCGCCTCAGCCGGCCGCAGACCAGCGAAGTACATGCAGGCGAACATCCCCGCCAGCATCGTCCCGCGTGACCGCCCCACGTACGTCACCGCGACGAGCAGCTTCCGAGCCTGCGCCGGGTTGACCACCACTCGCCGGTCCACCTCGCCCGAGATCTTGGCGGGCTTCAGTTCACCGGTGGCGAACTGGTGGGCCTGGTGGGCGAACTGGCGGGCGAACTCCAGGTCGGAGGCGGTGACCTCGTCTCCGGTGGAGGTGGTGACCAGGACCGACAGGGCGCCAAAGTCCAGGGACAGGACCGGGGTGCGGGCCGGGTAGGGGTGGTTGGTCGCTCGGGCACCGCTGCCGGTGTTGAGCGTGATGGTGCTGATGCGTTGTGTCCTGCGGCGTGCTATCAGGCGACGTCCTTTCCGGAGACGGTGGTGTGCTTGACCGCGGCGGAAGCTGCGGCGGTTGAGGCGGTGGTGCGGGTAGCGCGCATCTGGCGCGCCTTGATCGAGTAGGTGAGTCGGCCGTTGCGGTTGACGTACGGGGTGACGGCGAGGTGGTCGAACTCCACCGGAATGAAGGGCAGGCCCGGCATCGGGGCCGGGGGCACCGGCTGACCCGGAGCCAGGATCTTGACCTTGACGGTCTTCTCCCGCGCCTCGGGGTCGCAGTCGATCACCGTGACCTGCCAGACCAACTCGCCGGTCGTCTTGTCGCGGGCGTAGACCGGTTTGCCTGCGGTGGAGGCCTCGAAGTCCCTGACCTGGTCGACCTCCCCCACCATGTAGCAGCCGTGCGGGAACACATCCTCGAAGCTGATCGGGATGGCACCTCGAATACCCATCGCTCATCTCCTGTCGATCCCCTAGACAGCTACAGCGAGCCGCTGTGACGAACTGTCTAGGGGGCTATGCAAAAGAAGATAAGCAGGGTGCGGTGCGGTTGTCTAGGGGGATAGACGCAAAGAGTCTCGTGTCGCTCACTCAGCGTCTTCGTCGACCGTCACATACACGGCGGTAGCGTCATCAAACGGCTTCCCGCGAGGCCAGCGACTGCCATCCGGGTCAGAGCGTTCGGCGTGTCTAACGCGGCGGATCAGTTCAGCAGGGCCGTCGGCGTCGAGGAGATCGAGAGCTTGCCGCCAGGTGGCTAGGCCGAACCGGTCGACCAGGCGGGACGCTCCGTCGCTGAGCAACGCGGCTGCACGGAACTTGTCAGCGCGTAGGGCACCGGTCTCGGCCTGTTCTGCGACGAGAGGTTCCACCGAGGCCACCCAGAATCCGCCGTCACGGTTGCGGTGCTGCCGCATCGCTTCGACGTACTCACGGCGCGCCTGCTGGTGTTCCGGACTGCCACCGGGAAGGGCGTCCATGCGGCTGCGGTAACGCGAGCCGACCTCCGCCTCGCGGTCATCACAGACGACCAACGGCTCAGCCGAATCGGCGACGTCCAGGATCAGGACGGAGTCGGCGAGCACCAGCCACTGCAGCATGTCGCCGGTACGGCGGAGCATGACCACAGTGGCCGAGGGCGTGCCGGCGTGGGCGAGATCGCAGGTGAAGTCATGCATGGAGGTCACGGCCTTGATGCCCTCACCGAGGATCTCGGTCAGAGTCCCGGTGTTTTGCGTCATCGAGGCCAGCAGCGTCGAGCCGAGCATGCGCGAATACCACGCCACACCATGGGAGCAGCCGGACTCCGACCCGGCAGGCGTACCCGCGCCGTCCAACAGCACCACGGCATCGGGCGTGGCCGCGACGAAGTCCTCATTCGGCCGGCTCAGGCTGACGGGCTTGGTGGCGAAGGTGACGCGCACCTAGTCCCCCTCGTGCCGGTAGAGCGGGCTGGCCAGTTCCGCTTTGACCGGTTCCCCGGTCGCCGGTTCGTACTCCACACCCACCACCGTGGAGAACCGGTCTTCGCCGACCTGACCCCAGAGCGTGTTGATCTCCGAGACGATCAGGCTGACGACGCCGAGGGTGCCTTGCGGATGGATACCGGTGAACACCAGCACGTTGCCCTTCCCGTCCGGCCGGGCCAGCCGGCCAAGGTAGGCGTAGTCCACGTTGGCGGCCGGGGCGCTGTCCTCTCCAGACCGATAGGTGGTGCCGGTACGGCTGTCGCGGATCGTCCACGGCCCATCGTCGGCCTTGACCCACTCCAGCACCGGATCAGACTCATACATCTGCGCCATCACCGGCGAGAGCCGCGGGCCGCAGATCACGATCAGGTTGGGCCGGTTGAGATCGATGTCCCCGCCGAGGGGGACGTGCTCCAACTCCACCGACAACCCGAAGCCCCGGGCCAGATCCTCCAGCCGCTTGCCCGCGGTGACATCCTCCATCGCCACCACCGGACGCGCCTTGATCGCGTCCTGCTTTAGCGGGGTGGCGATTGTGAGCGTGCCCGTGCCGAGGAACGCCCCTTCCGGCGCCGGGCCGGTGTGCCGGATTTGGTGGATCCTGCCCCGAGTCAGGCCAGCCGCCTCGGCGATCTGGGCGTACGACATGCCTTGGGCGTGCAGGTCCTGGATCACCCTGCGCCGCAGTCGCGCGAGTTCGGCCACTTCCTGCTGGGCGGCGTTGAGCCGCTCGGTGGCCGCGCGCAGCAGGACGAACGGGTCCTCGATGGCGGCGATACGCTCAAGCTCGCTGGATGGCACGGCCGGTTCCTCTCGGTGATGCTCCACCGAGTCTAGGCCCCTAGACGCTTTGTCGTCTATTCCCCTAGACAGTACGCGTTTGAGCTGTTCACCGGTTTGAAGACTTACCGCCCTTATGTTCCAACGGCGATTGGGCACACCCCCGGTAGCTGTCAAACCGTTTGAGACGTTTCAGGCGACTTGTTCTATATCGGAGCTGGTTTCCTCCTCGACGGGTTCGTTGATCCAGACGGTTTTGGGCAGGCTGGGCGGAGTGGGCTCGCGGCGGAACCGGCCGGGGTTGGCGGCGTAGGCGGCCTGGAGCGTGCGTGCCCGCTCGGTCCGGATCTGGCCGGCGGTGCCCAGATGGACCGAGGCCGGGGTGTGCAGGCCGATACCCGAGTGCCGGTGCTCGTGGTTGTAGTAGGTGAAGAACTCCTGGCAGAAGGCGCGGGCGTGAGCGATCGAGCCGAACTGCTCGGGGAAGGCCGGGCAGTACTTCAGCGTCCGGAACTGTGCTTCGGAGTAGGGGTTGTCGTTGGACACCCGGGGCCGGCTGTGGCTTTGCGCGATGTTCAGGTCGGCCAGCAGCGCCGCGACCGGCTTGGAGGTCATCGAGGTGCCCCGGTCGGCGTGCACATGCGCGGGCGCCTGGCCGCCGTTGGCGCCCATGGCCGCGGCGATGAACTGCTCGGCCAGCTCGGCACTCTCGCGGGCGTGGACCTCCCAGTGCACGACGTAGCGCGAGTAGATGTCGAGCATGACGTACAGGTCGTAGTAGACGCCCTTGACCGGCCCCTTCAGTTTGGTGATGTCCCAGGTGAAAACCTGGGAGGGGCCGCGGGCGACCAGCTCGGGCCGCACCCTGGCCGCGTGCGTGGCCTGGCGCCGGCGCTCACGCACCTCACCGCAACCGCGCAGCAGCCGGTACATGGTGGAGATCGAACACAGGTAGACGCCCTCGTCCAGCAGCGTGGCCCACACCTGCGCGGGCGCCTTGTCGACGAACCGGGCCGAGTGTAAGACGGCCAGCACCCGCGCCCGCTCATCCCGGCTCAACGCCGCCGGGTGCGGCGCCGGTGCCGGGCGCGGGCCGAGCATCACCGGCGCGGGATGGCGGTGGCGGTGCACGGTGGCCCGCGACTTGCCTGACAGGGCGCACGCCGCGGTCACACCGAGCACGGGCTCCAAGGCGGTGAACGCCTCGTCGATCACTTCCTGGGCGGCGCGTCGTTGTCCGCGCTCTCGGAGAGCAGTTCCAAGAGCGCGTGCGCTTTTCCCATGATCTCCAGCGCCGCCTTGGTCTTGGCCAGCTCCCGCTCGGCCTTCTCCGCCCGCGCCCGCAGCCGCTCGTTCTCCTTCTCGGCCTCGCTCTTACGCGTCTTCGGCCCGGATGGCTTGGCCGCCAAAGCGTTCAACGCTCCCGCATCGCGGGCCTTGCGCCACTCGATGATGTGGGAGTGATACAGCCCCTCGCGGCGCAGCAACGCGCCCTTGGCGCCCGGCTCGGTCGCCGCGTCGTAGGCCTCGACCATCGCCAGCTTGTACTCCGGCGTGAACGAGCGCCGCTTCGGCCGATCCGATCGAGGTCCGTCACCCTTGCCCACCCCACCATCATCGGTGAGATCACCGCGGAGGTCGGCCACTGTCAAAGTCACTGTCTAAAAGATCCTGTTCTCGCCCTGATTGAGTCACAGAAGACTACTTCGTCCCCAAGTCTCACGAGAGTCTGACAGAGAGGGGCCGGCCACGACGTGGGCCAAGCCAGGTTAAGCAGAGCACAACCGCCACACGCCCACGCCGCAACCCGAGCACGCACCGAAGCCCCGAACGTGAGCGATGTCAGAGGGTTGAGCACCGACCTACAGGCAGAACCACCCGAAGCCTCGGGCAGCCGATCACGCACGCGTAGCCTCGGAGCCCGGCAAAGGCGCGGCCGGGGCATTCTTGCCACCGTTGACCAGCAGCAGCGCCCATACCGTGCGGCCTCGTTCGTCGCCGCGGATGCCGTAGGTGTCGGCCAGGGCGCCAACGATCATCAAACCCCGACCGCCCTCCTCGTCGTCCTCTGGCGAGAAGATGCTCGGGCCGTGCGCCGCGCCGCCGTCCGCGACGCCCAGCCACACCCGATCATGCTGGGCGTGAATCAGTACCTGGAACTGACCGCCGTACCTGCCGCTGGCGGTGTGACGGACGGCGTTGGCGGCCAGCTCGCTGACGATGAGCTCGGCCGAATCCACGATCGGCCAGCCTGCGAGGAGGGACGTGACGAACCGGCGGGCTTCCCTGACCGAGGGGGAAGTGCCGAGAAAGGACCGAGACATGCGCCATGCACTCATGGATACGCTCCAACGTCTAGGGGGCTATACACCCACGTCCACGAGCGTATGACCTGCACTTGGTCATCCTCAAGGAATTCGACGCATAAATGCGTCACTTCTCTAGTTGGGCCGCCAACTTCCGAAAGTCCGCCCCGATTTCACCCAGAAGGTCCCGCAGACCATCGCTGTACACCGCAACACCCGCGAACGCCTCGAAAGCCTCCTCGTGCGTTCCAATCTCAGTCGGCTCGGTTAACGTGAGATCACCCGTCAGGCTCTCCACCACGCTCACCGCCCCATCGAAGATCGTGAACCCATGCAGTGGAAACGCCGGCGCCTCCGTCCTCCACGGCACCACGCCCAGCCGAACATGCGGCAGCGTCGACACCTGCACCAACCGGTCAAGCTGGGCCAGCATCAACGACGGCGACCCCGGCCACGTCCGCACCGCCCCCTCCGTCAGCACAAACGCGAACTTCCGACCTTCCTCGAACAGCACCGCCTGCGCCTCAAGGCGCACGGCCGCCGCCCTGGCCGCGTCCTCCTCATCCACATCCCGGCCGACCGCCAACGCCAACCGCGCGTACTCGGCCGTCTGCAACAACGCGGGGATCATCGCCGAGGAGAACACCGCCATCCACTGAGCCGAACGAACCCTGGCAGCATTCGCCGCCTCCCGGCCGGCCAGCCCACCCCGCAGCCGCGACACCTCATCACGCAACCGCACCAGCAGCGCGTCCAACTCGCCGCGGTCCCGCTCTCCGAGCCCCAGAGCAGCCGAAACCCGCTCAACAGTCTCCGGCGTAGGAAGAAGCTGCCCGGTCTCTATCCGCGAGATCGTCGGCTGCCCCACCTGCGCCCGCTGCGCCAACTCCTTACCCGTCAGCCCAGCTTCCCGACGCAGCCGCCGAAACAGCTCCCCCAATGCCCGCAACCGATCCCGCCGCTCCTCCACACCGAGCGTTCTACCACGCTGAGCCACTTCACATCCTCGATCAGTGGTCCACGCCGAGGACCGTGCGCATCGTGCTCTACGCCCATTGCATCTCGCTTGCACATGACGTGGATGCGGGGTGCCCAGCGCAAGCGGCCACCCACCGCTGTCATGCAGTCCGTCTCATATTGGGCAAGTTAGTGGACAAAACCATACTAACCGGATGATATCGCAATCAGGTTCAGTATTTAGTGCAATAGCTGTTCCTATCATTCCCTCATGGCACTTTCCGATCTCCGTCGCGAGATGGTTCTTTCCGCTATCAAGGAGTACGACAAGCTGGGAAGGGACGCCTTTCTCGATGTCTACAGATACGGCCCGGCGCGCGGCTACTTCCTCCTATACGACGGGAAGCGGTACGACTCCAAGGCCATCGCCGGCGTGGCACACCGCGAAGTGGACGGCCGGCCGCTGCGAGCCAAGGACTTCTCCGGCGGCAACGCCACCGTCGCACGCGCGCTGAACAACCTCGGCTTCGAGGTCACCCGTCCAAGCGACGTCATCGATGGACATTCCCCGGAGAACCTGCTCCAGAAGATCCTCACACTCAAAACCGCCGCATCGGCTACGCCTGGCGCGCGGAAGCGGCATCAGCCGTTGACCCTTCTCTGGGCCCTTGGCAGAGCGGCCCGGGGCTACGATCGCGTGGTGCCGTGGAGAGATGCCTCTCCCGCACTCGAATCGCTCCTGCGGGAGTTCGGCTATCACGGCGACGGCCTGCATGCCGAGTTTCCCGTACTCCGTCTGTATCACCACGGGCTCTGGGACCTCCCTGGCCGAGACGACGTTCCAAGGGCCAGCGGCAGCGCAGCGCAGCGCTGGATGCGGCAGAACCAGCCGCTCAGCGGTTTACGCTCATGGGTACACGACCTCGTGACAGATCATCCGGCCCTACGCGCTCAGATCGTCCTACGACTCCTCGACGAATACTTCCGCGACGTCGACCGCGACGAGTTGCTCTCGGCCACCCTGCTTACCCCTGAACCCAACGCCATTACGCCAGCCCCGGACAAGGCCACACCTCTCCGCGATGGGACACCAACACCAAGCCGCCGCACGGTCACGACCAACCGCCTGATCCGTGACTCCGCGCTCGCGGAGCAGGTCAAACTCGTGCACGACTATCAGTGCCAGATCTGCGGCATCCGTCTTTCGACCAGGCGAGGCCCCTACGCCGAAGGCGCCCACATTCGCCCGCTTGGCACGCCTCACAACGGCCCCGACGAGCCGGGCAACCTCCTCTGCCTGTGTCCCAACCACCACGTCCTGTTCGACGGCGGAACAATCACGATCACCGACGACCTCGTAGCCATCGCCGTCCCCACTGGCCAGCGGATCGCCCCAATCCGGCTCGCCGACGGACACCCGCCGGATCCCCAACACCTGGCCTACCGTCGACACATCTCCGAGGACTCTCAGGTCGACAGGTGCAATCAGGTGCTAGTGACCAAAGATCGCTAGGGTTCGCAGAAGCAGACATGTTGCGGCACGCGCCTCAGCACCGTGCCAATCGCAGACCAGCCCGGCATGGCTGTCGGAGATGACCGGCTTGACGCCGGTGAGCCCGCGGGCGACCAGCCCGTGCAAGAACGCCGACCAGCTGGCACCGTCCTCGGACGGTGAAGGATGCACAAGGTAAGGGTGCGCTGCGTGCGTCAGGCTCTGTGCCTGCCGGGAGACGAAAGGCGCGACGAGGCAGGGGTGCTCTCCCGTATGCAACTCCCACGGGGAGCCTGCCCCGCCGCGCCCCTCTTCATCGGCCGATGTACTCGGCCAGGACCTGGCCGGCGCCCTCCATGTCGGCGACCGGGTGCCGCTTCTCTGTGTCGCTGGACTCGTGTGGCCGGGTCACCGTCGCCATCTCCTCGTTGCTCCGAAGTTCCCTGTGGCGGGAAGCCGCGTGACCTACCTTGTTTGCTTGATGACGAGTCCACCGGCAAAGCAGCGACGACAGGACCCCTGAACGGCCCCCCAACAGTCACCCTCTTGAGCCCTCAGCCGGGAGGCAGGCACCAGATGCCCGACAAGATCCCCAACGTGCAGCTGAGGGCGTGGTGCAACGAGCACCTCCTGACCCGCGCCGAGATGGCCGAGCAGGTCACCACCACGCCCGTTGGCATCACCGAACGCTTGACCTGCAACGAGGAACACATCCGCCGCTGGGAAGCCGGCGAAGTCTCCTGGCCCCAATCCTCCTACCGGCTCGCCCTCACCCAGCTCACCGGCCTGCAACCCCACGACCTCGGCTTCCGCCAGAACCGCCGCGGCGAACCTCGCCTCATCGAAGCCACCGTCACCCCAGTTGACGCGCTGCAGGCCGAAGCCGACCTATACGGCACCATGGAACTCGCCCAGCAGCTCCAGGCATCCGACGTCGGAAACGGCACGCTCGAAGCACTCGCTGAAGCGGTCGACCTGCTCTGCCGCGCCTACCCCATCGTCCCAACCGCCACATTGCGCGATCGGACACAGAAACGCCTCGCCCAGGTATCCCGGCTACTGTCCGGACCCATCACCCTCGAGCAGCATCGCGAACTCCTGGTCATCACCGGCTGGCTCACAGCCCTACTGGGATGCGTGCACCACGACCTGGGCGAACGCGAAGAGGCCGAGACCGCCCGCCGCACCGCCTACGAGATGGGCCGCCAGATCGGCCATGGCGAACTCATGGGCTGGGCCTACGAGATGTCAGCCTGGTTCGCCCTGGTCGAAGGCCGCTACGAAGACGTCGTCAGCGCCGCCCGCATCGGCCAAGCCGCAGCCGGTCAATCCAATGCCATGGTGCAACTCACCCTGCAAGAAGCCCGCGGCCTCGCGCGACTCGGCTACCGCCGTGAAGCAGACAAGGCTCTCACCCGCGGAGCCGAGACCCTCGCCAAGCTACCCATCCCGGGAACCCCGACCACCACTTCGTCTTCGATCACGCCAAATGGATCTTCTATGCCGCCACGGTCTACACCTGGCTCGAAGACAACGACCGCGCCGAAGAACACGCCAGCGAAACATACAGACCCACACAGCCCCGACGGCACCAGCAACGCCCCCATGTGAGTCGCCAACGCCCGCATCGACCTCGGCATCATCCACGCCCGCCGAGGCGACCTCGACGCCGCCGTCAACGAGGGCCTTGCCGCCTTCGACATCGAACGCAAGTCCCTAACCGACCTGGTCAACCGCGCGGGGGACCTCGACCGCGTCCTCCGTCGCCCCTACCGGCGTGAGGCCCTGGCCGCGCTTCGTGACGGCTTGGCGTGCGCTCTTGAGCCGCCGTCCGGAGCTTCTCGATTGACACACGGCTCTGGCGATTGGGGGCTTGACTGTCGGCGTGAACGTCATTCACACTGTATTCTGTGAACGACGTTCACGAAGGGACCAAAGATCTATGGTCGACGAGCCTACGGATGACCTTGTAGGACTGTACGAGGTCGCCGAGATGGCGCACGTAAGCCGCACAGTTGTGGCGAACTGGCGATCTCGTGACCAGAGGTTCCCCCCACCAGTGGCGGATCTGCGTAGCGGCCCGGTCTTCAACGCCGCCCAAATCCGTCGCTACCTCAAGAGGAGGAAAAAGCCCATGGCTCATGTGATCGCCACCATCAACCTCAAGGGCGGCGTCGGTAAGACCACGACAACCGCTGCGCTCGCGGAGATTCTCTCTGGGGAGTTCCACAAGAAGGTCCTCGTCGTGGACCTCGATCCACAAACGAACCTCACCACGATCCTTATCGGCGAGGAGCATTGGAAGAGCCTCAACGATCAGGGCCACACCTTGGCAACACTCTTCACTGACGCGATACGCAACGAGAGCGAGCCAGCACGCTTCGACCTCGAGAAGACGCTGCAGCGCCAGGTCTCACCGGTCTCCGACGTCCGCAGTGTCGATCTGCTGCCGTCCTCCCTGGACCTTATCGACGTACAAGACCGGCTTGCCTCGATGCCGTCTGGCAAGTTCTACTCCAACAACCCAACAGATCTACTTCGCCGTGCAATCAAAAGCATCCTCGACGACTACGACTACGTATTGGTGGACTGCCCTCCGAATCTTGGAATCGTCACACTTAACGGACTTCGCATTTCGGACGGGTATATCATCCCCACAATCCCAGACGTGCTATCGACCTACGGAATTCCACAAATTCAGACCAGAGTAAAGGCATTCGCCGATAACCTAGGCGAGGAAATCACCGAAGTGGGGATTGTCATCACCAAATACCAGGCAGCATCGACCGTTCACCGGAACACTGTTAGGCGATTGGAAGATGACGCAAAGCTACCCATCGTCTTCGCTAACAAAATTCCCCAGGCGAATAAAATCGCAGAGTCCGCCGAATTCTCCTCACATGGCACCCTCAGGCAGAAGTATGGTTATCAAGGCGAGTTTCAGGCCTTTCGTAAATTCGTGGAAGAGTTTATTGAGACCGTTGAGGATATGGCATGAGTGAAGACCCGACAACACCAAGCGAAGTAGAAGCCGATCTTGATGATCTGAGTGACGCGCTGGCGGAGCTTGGCCGCGTTCGCGATCCCGTGCTGGCTCGCCAGCTTGCACGCCTCGTCACGGCTGTGGCGATCGAGGCAACTCGGTCTTCACGCCTGGCCAAAACACTAACCGCAGCCATCGCAGTTCCTATCAAAGACGCCGCGAAGGCGATCGAGGGCGAATCCACTGCGACCAAGGCAAGACCTCATCGACGGACACCGGGCGTGTTCGATCCTTTCGTGATCTTCTCGGAGGTTGGGGAATCGGGTCTCAACGAGCGACTCGCTGCGCTCGACCTCGAACAACTTCGCGACATCGTGGCGGAGCACGGGATGGATCACGACCGCCTTGCGATGAGATGGAAAGATCCAGACAGGGTAATAAGCCGAATCGTGGAAAAAGTCTCGGCAAGAGCCAGCAAGGGCTCGGCCTTCAGATCGAACAGCTGATTCGCCAGAATGACCTCGGGCAACAGGACGCTGTGAGATCCAGAGCTGATTTCTCTCGACAAATCTCCGGGAGAAATCTCAAATCTCGACCTGTACTGGAATCTCGATCTTGCTGGCGATCGGCGTGTAGATGTCTGTCGGGATTTCACTGACCACCGATACCAACAAGGCGTAGCGAACGGGCAGATCCACACGGTCTCGGCGGTTGTTCTGCTTCCACCAGCCGCCGACGGGGTATACGGCTATGACGCCGCACTGGGCAAGGGCCGCAGCGTTCCCCTCCCACATGTCCGCGTGAAGCGAACCCGCGTTGCGAGCCCTTCCCAGGAACCAGCGGTCGTCTGTGCTGGAGGTTGGCCTCACACCTCGCTCCTCAGCCTCGGCCTCGTTGCTAAGCCGCTCCTCGAACTGCGCCAAACTCTCCGTTGGGCGGATGACGTCGAAACGCAGACCGTGCGAGGTGTAGGCATACTTGCCCTGCCACCCTCGGTTCGACGGGTTAGGCTCGATGAAATAAGACAAAGTCACTCGCATACGTACGCGCGCGTCGAAGAGATCCTGGAGCTGGTCGGAGGGCCAAGGCAGAGTGTGGAGCCGCATTGCGCGCATGGAAAAGGCGCCCTTGGCGGACCGACCGAACGGCCGGAACTGGTCCTCCACGATCATCGTGACGTCACTCTCGGCACTGGCCAGCACCCTTTCCTCCGTGGGCACCCCCCAGCCGTAGCGTCGCAGTAGCTTGTGCCGAGCGGCCTTGATGGCTCTAGTTCTGGG
Source organism: Sphaerisporangium viridialbum (assembly GCF_049674955.1). Lineage (GTDB taxonomy): Bacteria > Actinomycetota > Actinomycetes > Streptosporangiales > Streptosporangiaceae > Sphaerisporangium > Sphaerisporangium viridialbum. The sequence goes on from NZ_CP187232.1 coordinate 8,079,709, forward strand.
GGCGGGAAATTGGGCGTGCATCGCCGGAGTCCACTCCGCCGCGTGAACCAGCAGCCCGCGGACAGCCTCCGGGGTCAGACTCGGATAGCGGCCGATCACCAGCGCGCCGAGGCGGGCCGCCTGAGAGGTGGCCGCGCTCGTCGCATTCGCCGTAGTCAGCAAGCTGAACGGTTTCGCGCTCGTGGTAACAAGCTCGACGACCTCGTGGTTGTCGAGCTCACCTCCAGGGCCGACCAGAAGGTTGCCGCCCTCCAGCACGATGTCCGGCTTGATGGGGCGGCCCTTTCTCTCGCTCCACAGTACGGACGTACGGCTGAATGGGGACAGCTCACCCATCGGAGCGAGGGTCCGGTAACCCGCGAAAGCGGAATCAGCAGGCGGTGCCGTGCGCTCCGTATACGCGCCGACTGTGAGAGCGTTCCAAGCTTGGGCCGGGTCGCTGATCTGCCGAGTATCCGAAGCAGCTAGGTGGTCGATGTGCCAGTCCGCAGCCGTGAGGTTGCCAGCACTGACCACGAAGAGCCGGGCAACCTGAGGGTCGGGTTGGCCAAGCAGGCCGATCCCCTTGTCGCTCGGCTGCACGTCGGTGCCGATAGCGAGAGCATCGATAGCCGCCGACCACGACGTCGGACGCCCGTCGGACCCCTTCTGCTCCCCGGAAGTCACAGCCATCGAGTAGACCCTCCGCCGGGTCTGCCCGATCTCCACCTCCGAAGCCGCGTCGGCCATCAGCTTCCCGTAGAACTTAGGTTCGGTCCCGTCGTCGTGGTGCCCGCGGAGGATCTTGACTGACTCCAGCCGGTGTATCAACCGTATGGGTTGTGACCCCATGAGTACGGGTTCAAGATCACCGTAAAGAGCAAGCCCCGCCATCTCGGTTCCGTGGGATGCGCCGGGTGCAGGTGCCGCCGTAGTGCCCTTGACGACCGTGTATGCGGCGTCGAACGATTTCATCAGGAGCGGATGGTCGGCCTGCGTGCCGCAGTCCAGCACGCATACCGCGGGAGCATCGGTCTCGGCGGGTTCGATCCTGTCCGCGAGATCGGCTACAAGCTCGCCCTGGAAGGTCCGGTCCAGCCCGAAGAGCTGCTCCGCGAAGCCGGGGCGCCGGAGTTCGCCCGGGATCGCATTGGTGGTGAGAAGGACACCCAGTTCATTCGCCGGTGCGTGTACCAGAGCTACCGTTCGGTAGGGAAAGGCCAGCGTCTCGTCCAGGACCCGCCAGCCGAACTCCGCGGCGGTGTGGCGTAGCTCCCCGACCGGTTCTTGGCTCTTGTCCAGCTGGACGAGCCATACTTCCCACCAGCGGGGTTCATCAGGATCGGGGAAAGGCTCGTCCTCCTGCCAGAACTCCCGGAGCACCGAGAGCCGGAGTTCCTCGATATTCGCAACGAGGGCCTCATTCTTGGGCTTCCCAGAGCCGGCGCGCGTCTCTTCCGTGGCGAACTGCTCGAAGAGCCTGACAAACGTGTCGACTGCCGAGAAGGGCAGCCAGACCAAAGCTCGTTGCGGCAACTCCTCGGTCGGAGGAAGCACGGAAAGGAGCTTGGCTCCCCGGGCATCGAGCCGCTCCAGAGCCAGGCGGTGTTCATCCGACCAAGAGACGACCGTCAGCACGAAACCGTCGCCGCGCACCTCTTCCGCGACCGTCGCCTGAGCATGCCGAGCGATCTCTTCCGCCGAGTGAAGGTCGGCGGTCAACTTGGCTGCGTGGCCGCCACGGTCCGCGATTGCCCTGACTTGAGCCCCAGCCCCGCCGCTTCGCCCCTTGTAGCCGGCATCAGTGCCGGTGGCTGGGACGAGCAGGTGGGGGCGGTTTCGGCCAGTGGGCGGGGTGGGCTCACCCATTCCGGGTCGCTCGACGCGCGTCAAGCGCCGCGATCATAGTTGCGGTTGTGAGCAGATCACTGCCGCTGAGGATGACCTCCTTGGCTGCGGACTCTCCCGCCCGCACGAGCTCGGCATGACTCAGCCCGCCGACATGGGCGGCGAGGTCCTGCCAATCCACTCCTGCTGTGTTCATGGACGCGAGCCTCCGGCGCAGCACCTCGATAGCTTGATCCGCACTTGGGACATCATAGGGAATGACCGCGTCAAATCTTCGGAAAAGTGCGTTATCCAAGATTCCTGCATGGTTCGTGGCGGCGACGACCAGGCTTTCCGGTCTCGCCTCGTCGAGGAACAGCAGAAAGCTGTTGAGAATTCGGCGAGCCTCACCGACGTCTCCCTCGACGCGCCGTTCGGCACCGATCGCGTCGAACTCATCGAAGAGGTAAACAGCTCGGCTCTTGGCCGCGGCATCGAAGACCAAGCGCAGCTTGGCGGCTGTCTGACCCATGAATCGGCTGATCAAACCGTCCAACCTGATGGTGAACAGAGGGAGGCTGAGCTCCTTTGCCAAAACGGCGGCGCTCATGCTCTTGCCCGTTCCAGGAGGCCCCACCAAGAGGAGCCGGTGAATGGGAGCGAACCCGTGATGTTCGAGACGCTCCCGCTGGCGTTGCTCGTGCAGCACGCGCTGGAGCTGTTCCCGTAGGGCGTCCGTAAGGGTCATCTCGCCTAGACGGGTGTCCGGGTAGCTGGCTGTGACGAGTTCGGCGAGCTCACCTCGGGGTTGAACCACCGGAGTAGGTTCGCGGCGGCGCATCGGTTGTGCCCTGGCCTCGTCGACCATGTCCCGCAGCTCGGCCGCCAACCGGTTATGCCCCTGACGTGCTGACTTGGCAGCCAGTTGCAGCGCAACACTGTAGAAGGCCTCTTCGTCGCCCTCCGCGTGGGCCCGGACGAGGGCCTTGACGTGGTCCGCTGACGCGGTCATGGCCATCCTTCGTGGTTCACCGCTACCGGACTGCACCCTATCTATGCCCGGGGAAGGGGCTCATGATACATGGAAGATCATGGACACTTCATAACGGTTGCTGCGCATCCCAGCAGACTGGATCACAATCAAACCGTCACCGCTGAGCGACGCACATCCGATGCGTCTCGCCGACCTCGGGACACTCGTCACGCTGGAGGGTGCGACGGATGAACGCCATACCGCGCGCCTGGCACAGCTCGTAGAACACCGCACGGCAGTCACACGTCCAGGCCACGACGCGAACACGCTTGACATGGGGACTGAGGCAGTCGGTCATGCACGCGATGCCTCTGGCCCCGGCAGGGGAGCAGCCGGGGGTTCTTGCCAGCGTTAACTAGGAGCATCGTCCATACGGTGCGGCCTCGCTCGTCACCGCGGACGCCGTAGGTGTCGGCCAGGGCGCCGACCATCACCAGGCCGCGCCCGCTCTCCTCTTCATCGCCGGGAGCGAAGACTCTCGGAGAGTGAGCAGCGCCCTCGTCGACGACGCCGAGCCACAGGCGGTCGTGCTGGGCGTGGATCATCACGTGGAACCGGCCGCCGAACTGGCCGCTGGCCGAGTGGCGGACTGCCTTGTGGCCAGCTCGCTGACGATGAGCTCAGCCGCCTCCGCGACCGGCCAGCCGGCGAGGAAGGTGGTGATGAACCGGCGTTCGCCGGACCGAAATAGCAAACGGAGTGGACGACCCGGAAAGTCGGTCGCCTCTCAAGGAATGCCGCAGTCGCCGACGTGGACAGCGGCGGCGACCTGGGACGACGCCTCCATACGCTTGCTGTCCACAACACGCAATGACGATTGATAATCCGGGCAAGCAGAGGGCGATCGTCGCAAAAGCGAATATATGACACTGTTGGCAGCATAAGGCTCATCTGACATCACACCACTCACACGCAGAGGGCAAGATCACAAGTTTGCTTCTTCCTGGTCATTCGCGGACTCTGTCTATAGGGTTTTGTCGACTCATGGACGGTTTTCTGGAGGCGGCGAGTGGCCGATCGTGTCATCGACAACCCCATCATCAACTCGCCATACCTCGCTCCGGCTAGACACTTCAAGTTCGACAACGACGGCATCACCGAGGAGATCTTGGAAGGCCGTCGGCCAAGTTCGTACTTCGTCCCGGTGCCGAGGGCCCGCAAACGCGGCGTGCAGGCCGAGTTGGACCTCCCCGAGCTGGGGTTGACCGGCGACCAGATCGAGCCGAACCACTTCGTCAATTCCATCCGGGGCCGGGTCGATCGCTGGCGGGCCATGCTGTATCCGCACGTCACCGCAACGTCGCGTCGTCTGCTGGAGTACTGGAGCGATCCAGAGCGCGACAACCCCATCCTGTTCTGCCAGCGCGAGGCCGCCGAGACGGCGATCTACCTCGCCGAGGCCGTGCACAAGGACGGGGACACCTCGATCCCGAACAAGCTGGCCGAACTCAACAGGGAATACAACGACGACCTCAGCCGGGTCGCGCTGAAGATGGCGACAGGCGCGGGCAAGACTGTCGTGATGGCGATGCTCATCGCCTGGCAGGCCCTTAACAAGGTCGAGTCCCCGCAGGATAAGCGGTTCGCCAGGCGCTTCCTCGTCGTTGCTCCCGGGATCACGATTCGTGACCGGCTCCGCGTTCTGCTTCCCGAGGACGACGACAACTACTACCGGATGCGCGATCTGGTGCCTCCCGACCTGTACGGCGCGCTCGCCCAGGCCAAGATCGCGATCACGAACTTCCACGCCTTCCAGCGCAGGGAGACCAAGCTGGGCCAGGGGGTCGCCAAGACCACCAAGGAGCTGCTGGCCGGCTATTCCGGCGCACCCAGTCCGTTCCAGGAGACCGTGGGCCAGATGGTCACCCGGGTCTGCCGGGAGTTGGGCGGCAGCTCGGAGATCGTCGTCCTCAACGACGAGGCCCACCACTGCTACCGCGATCGCATCGCCGACCCGGAAGAGGATGTGAAGGAAGCTCTAAAGGGAGAGGACAAGAAGGAGGCCGACTCACGCAACGAGAAAGCCCGGGTCTGGTTCCGCGGCCTGCGGGCTATCAAGTCGAAGCTTGGCATCAAGACGGTTTACGACCTGTCCGCCACCCCGTTCTTCCTGTCCGGCTCCGGCTACAAGGAGGGGACCCTTTTCCCATGGGTGGTCAGCGACTTCTCCCTGGTCGACGCCATCGAGTCGGGGATCGTGAAGATCCCCCGCGTCCCCGTGGACGACAACCGGTCATCTAACGACGTGACCTACCTGCACCTTTGGCAGAACATCCGCGACGAGCTGCCGAAAAAGGGCCGTAAGGACTCCACCGTCTCAGCCGAGCACCTGCCGCCGGCACTTGAAGGCGCCCTGCACAGCCTCTACGGCTCCTATGAGAAGGCTTACCGGGATTGGGAGGAGTCCGAGGCGTCGAAGAACGGCGACCCGCCCCCGGTCTTCATCGTGGTGTGCAACAACACCACGGTCTCCAAGATGGTCTTCGACTGGATCGCCGGCTGGGACAAGCAGGTAGACGACGAGACCACCGTCGCGGTGCGCGGGAACCTGCCGCTGTTCTCCAACGTCGACGCCAACCACGGCTGGCGGCATCGACCGCCCACCATCCTCGTCGACTCCGAACAGTTTGAACGGGGCGAACTGACCAAGGACTTTCACCAGGCGCTTGCGCACGAGATCGACGAGTTCAAGCAGGAGTACGCCCGCCGCTTCATCGGGCGCAGCGCCGACAAGGTCGACGACGCGGAGATCCTGCGCGAGGTGATGAACACCGTCGGCAAGAAGGGCAAGCTGGGCGAGCACGTCCGCTGCGTGGTTAGCGTTTCGATGCTCACCGAGGGCTGGGACGCCAACACGGTCACTCACATCCTCGGCGTCCGGGCCTTCGGCACCCAGCTTCTCTGCGAGCAGGTGGTCGGACGAGGGTTGCGCCGCCGCTCCTACGCGGTCGATGAGAACGGCTTCTTCACGCCCGAGTACGCCGACGTGTATGGCGTACCGTTCCAGTTCATCCCCACAGTCGGCAAGACCAAAGACCTGAAGATCAAGCAGACCCGCCGAGTGCACGCCACAGCCGACCGGGTCCGGGCGGAGATCACATTCCCGCGCCTGGTCGGGTACCGCATCGAGCTCCCCGACGAGGAGATGATCCCCAGCTTCGACGCCGACAGCCGGCTGGCGCTCAACACCGACGTGATCCCCACACTCACCGAGGTGGCTGGCATCGTCGGTGAGAAACGCACGGACTTGCTGGAGAAGCTGCGCGCGAAGCGGAGGCAGGAGGTCGCCTTCGAGGTCGCGAAGCGGACCACCGAGACCTATCTCGCAGACCCTGACGACCGTAAACCCTGGCTCTTCCCTCCGATACTCGACATCACCAAGCAGTGGCTGGATAAGTGCGTCGACCTCGAAGGGGATGCCTTCCTCGGCATGCTCTGCCTGTCAGAGCTCAAGGACCAGGCCGCACGGCGCGTCAAGGAGTCGATCCTCACCCAGAAGGGCAGCCGCCAGCCGAAGGCGTTGCCGATCTTTCGGCCGTTCGACCATGTGGGTTCCACCGAGGACGTCGACTTCTTCACTACCAAGCACGTGTACGCGACGGCAGAGGAGAAGAGCCACGTCAACTTCGTCGTCCTAGACGGACCGCAGGGCAACACCTGGGAGGAGAAGGTCGCCAAGATTCTGGAGTCGATGCCGGAGGTCGCGGCTTACGTGAAGAACGACCACCTTGGCTTCTCCATCCCCTACGCGATCAAGGGACAGAACCACCAGTACCTCCCCGACTTCCTAGTACGGCTCGCGCCGTGCGAGGGCGACATCCGGGTCCACACGCTGATCGTCGAGGTGTCGGGGAGCCACAAGCCGGCCGAGCCCACCAAGGAGAAGGCCGCGACCGCCCGCAACCGGTGGGTTCCGGCAGTCAACAACCACAGCGGCTTCGGCCGGTGGAGCTACTGCGAGCTGAAGGACCCCGACCGGTTCCGGGCGGATCTCGAATCCGCGATCCGGGGTCTGTACGGGAGGACCGGAGTGAGCGCCCAGGTCGGCCCCGACTGGGACGGACCCGCCTGGGATACCAAGGACGACGCGGTGCTGGTCAACACCGGAGAAGGAGCATAAGCATGGCACTGAAGAACTCCGGACCGACTCCGGTTGAGGCGATCAAGCACGAGGACAAGCGGGTCAACATCCCCACGGCGGACTCCCACGACCTGCTCGACGAGGACGCAGCACAACCGGCCACGCTGCTGTATCCGCGCAATCCGGAACTCGACCCGCAGCTCGTCTGGAAGGGAAAGGACGAGCAGGACGGGGAGGATTTCGTCGTAGACGCGCCGCCGATCTACATTCAGGAGAAGATCGATCCTCGGGTGCTCATCGAGAATCTCCGCCGCACCGCCGAGCGGCCCGCTGAGGAGCCGGAACTCACGCTCTTCGACACCTTCGATGGGCTCGACGGCATGGACCTGATCGAGTTCTACCAGCATGAGGCCAACTGGTCGAACCGCATGATCCTCGGCGACTCGCTGCAGGTCATGGGCTCACTCGCAGAGAAGGAGAACCTCCGCGGTAAGGTCCAAATGATCTATATTGACCCCCCGTATGGCATCAAGTTCGGGTCCAACTTTCAGACCTCGACGGGCAATCGCGACGTGAAGGATGGCAAATTAGAGGACATCACTCGCGAGGTCGAGCAGATCAAGGCGTTTCGCGATACCTGGCAACTCGGCATCCATTCATACCTGGCCTACCTGCGGGATCGACTGATCACCGCCCGAGATCTTCTTACTGAGTCCGGAAGCATTTTCGTGCAAATCGGTGATGAAAACGTTCACCGTGTACGGTCGCTACTGGATGAAGTCTTCGGTGAGGAGAACTTCTGCTCGCTAATCACGTTTAAAACCACCTCGGGGGCCGGCAGCTTTGCGGGTGGAACGAATGTACTTGCTGGAGTTACTAACTACATTGTTTGGTATGCGCGAAACGTGGAGTTAGTAAAATATCGTCAGCTCTTTCAGGCGAAGTCACTCTCCGGGGCGGGAGCGTCTGGCTATTCTTTTGTTGAGCTCCCGGATGGGTCGCGAAGGAGGCTTGCTAGCGGAGAAGATCCTTACGGCCGCGTATTCGCCGCAGACAACCTTACGAGTCAGACTACTCGGGTCGGGCAGACGACGGTATTCCCGGTGGAAGTTGAGGGTGCTACCTACAGTCCCAATAAGGGTGGATGGAAAACCAACCAGATTGGTATGGCGCGACTTAAGTATGCGCGTCGTCTAATCGGTCTAGGGAAAACTCTGCGGTATGTCAGGTTCTTGGACGATTTCCCGGCCTTTCCGTTCAACAACGTGTGGGATGACACCACGACGGCCGGTTTTGGTGACCCGAAGCTTTATGTAGTTCAAACTAATACCAAAGTTGTCGAGCGCTGCATGCTTATGACGAGCGATCCTGGGGATCTTATACTGGATCCAACCTGTGGTTCCGGGACTACTGCATATGCGGCCGAGCAATGGGGTCGACGCTGGATCACGATTGATACGTCTCGCGTCGCACTTGCCTTGGCCCGCCAGCGAATCATGGGAGCCATGTTCCCCTACTACCTACTTGTCGACTCGAAAGAAGGCCAAGCGCAGGAGGTCAAACTGACTGGGCAGTCCCCAGTTGCTGAGTTGCCAAAGGGAGATGTTCGAAAAGGCTTCGTTTGTAGGCGCGTACCCCACATCGGGCTTAAGTCCATTGCAAATAATCCTGACATTAGGGAAGGGATGACTGGCGAACAGATCGAAGCTGCGATCGCTCGGCATGGGGAGCAGGAACTGCTCTATGATCAACCGTATGAAGATAAGAAGAAGGTCCGGGTAGCTGGCCCGTTCACGGTGGAAAGCCTGTCGCCGCATAAGACGATCGCGACAGCAGTCCAGACCGGGACAGAGCAGGCGGCAGAACAGGAAGAGTCCTCGAATTTCGAGCAGTCCATCCTCGACAACCTGGCCAAGGCCGGGGTGCAGAACGGGCGGAAGAACGAGCGGCTGGAGTTTGCGTCGCTCACCCCGTTCGCCGGGGAGTTGATCCAAGCCGAGGGCGTCCGAAAGAACGGCGAGGAAGGCACCCCGCAGCGGATCGCGGTGGGCATCGGCCCGCAGTACGGCACCGTCGATCCGGACTGGATCCGCCGGGCCGCCCGCGAGTCGATCCGGGGCATGGGCTTCGACCTGCTCATCATCTGCGCCTTCGCCTTCGACCCGCAGGCGGTGAAGACCACCGAGGAATTCAAGCCGAACGCCGAGGACTTCGCTTCCGTGCAGGAGGAGCGCAAGCTCGGCCGGCTGCCGATCCTTCTCGTCCGAATGAACTCTGACCTGGTCATGGCCGACGTGCTCAAGAAGACCGGCACCGGCAACCTGTTCATGGTGTTCGGCGAGCCGGACATCGACATCCAGGCGACCGGCGAGGGCGTCGTCGTGGAGATTCGCGGCATCGACGTCTACGACCCGACCCGAGGTGAGATCCGCTCCAACGACACGGGCGAGATCGCGCTCTGGATGATCGACACGAACTACGACGGGGAGTCCTTCTTCGTCCGGCACTGCTACTTCACCGGCGGCAACGATCCGTACGCGCGGCTCAAGAAGGCGCTCAAGGCCGAGATCGACGAGGCGGCCTGGGCGTCGCTGTACACCACGCGCTCCCTGCCGTTCCGTCCGCCGGACACGGGCAAGATCGCGGTGAAGGTCATCAACCATTACGGCGACGAGGTGCTCCAGGTCTACGACGTATGACTCAGTGTCCCGGTCTGGTAGCCGGACGGATCCGAAATTGTCGGTGGTGGGGGTCAAGGTAGGCGCATGAAGTACACGGATGCTCAGCGGGAAGCCCTCGCCACCCTCGACGATCCGCTGCTGATCGTGGCCTGCGCCGGTTCCGGCAAGACCCAGGTCATCTCGCAGCGGATCGTGGAGATCCTGCGCAGGCCGGAAGTCCACCCGCGTAATGTCGTCGCCTTCACCTTCACCAAGAAGGCCGCTGCCGAGCTGCAGGAACGGGTCACCGATCTGGTCAACACCGAGCTGGGCTTCCTGCCCGGTCTGGCGGAGATGTTCATCGGCACCATGCACGCATACGCTCTCGACGCCATGCAGCAGCACGTGCCGGAGACGTTCAAGTACGGCGTGCTGGACGACATCCAGACCCGGCTGTTCATCGACCGCAACAGCTCCAAGAGCGGGCTCACCCGCACCACCGCGATGGTCCAAGGCAAGCCCAGGCTGCTGAAGCGCTACGTGAACTCCGGCCTCTACATGCAGGTGCTTGGCATCCTGCGCGAGGATGACGTCGACCAGGCTCTCCTCCCGCCGGATCTGATCGATAACCTGGAGGGCTACCGGCGGCTGCTGCACGAGCACCGTTACTTCGACTACACCGAACAACTGCGCACGATCGTTGACCTGCTCGGTGAGGACCCGGACGACTCCATGGCCGGCGCGCTCGTCCGCCATGTCCGGGACAACCTCCGCTACCTCGTCGTCGACGAGTACCAGGACACCAACCCGATCCAGGAGCGGCTCATCCAGCGGCTCACCCGTTGGGGCGCAAACCTCTGCGTGGTCGGCGACGACGACCAGACGATCTACCAGTGGCGCGGCAGCGCGGTTTCCGGCATCCTGACGTTCGCCGACCGGGTGCCGGGAGTCCACACGGTCACCTTGGACGACAACTTCCGTTCCAGCGTCGGGGTCGTCTCGCTCGGCCAATCCGTCGCCGAGCGCAACGCTGGCCGACGGTTACCCAAGAAGATGGTCGCCTCCGGCCACCAGCGGTTCGAGCGCGGCGACCTCCTCGCCTTGGCCTTCGACGACGCCGAAGCCGAAGCGCACTGGATCTGCGACCGCATCCAGCACATGCGCGGGCTCCCCTTCCAGGACGCCCCCGACGCCGAGCCTCGCGGGCTGTCCTACTCCGACTTCGCAGTCCTGTTCCGCAGCGTGAGCAAGGACGCCGGGTCGCTGGTCGAGGAGCTGAAGCGGCGCGACATCCCCTACGTCATCAAGGGCCTTGCCCGGCTTTTCGAAGCCCCCGAGGTCCAGGCGTGCGTCAAGCTCTACGAGTACCTGATCGGCCAGACAGCCGGCGGGACACCGGTGACCGAGGAAGATCTGTGTGACGCGTGGCTGGATGCGCGGCTCGGTCTCGACTACCCTCGGCTCGACAGAGGGCTGGACGTGCTCGACCGGGCGAAGGCACTCAACCTCAAGCGTCACCCCAAGCGCACCTTCACCCTGCAACAGATCTACGTCGACTTCCTCAGCGAGATCCAGATCCGGGAGGAGCAGATCCCCGGAGACGAGACCCGAGGCGAGCTGGTCTTCTACAACCTGGGCAAGTTCAGCAAGGTCATCTCGACCTTCGAGCAGATCAACTACCGCAGCTCGTTCGAGTCGCTGTACGGCAATTTTGTGAACTGGCTGACCCACCAGGCACCGGGGTATTACGCCGAGAGTGATGCCGACGTCGGTTACGCCACGCCCGACGCGGTCACCATCGCGACCGTGCACCAGGCCAAGGGCATGCAGTGGCCGGCCGTCTTCGTGCCCGCCATGCGGAAGAACCGGTTCCCCGGCAAACGTCAGGGCGGACTCAACACCTTCCACGTCATCCCCGCCGAGGCCGTGCCCGACGCCGACCGCTACCGGGGCACTGAAGACGACGAGGTGCGCCTGTTCTATGTCGCGGTGACCCGTGCCCAGAAGTACCTCGCGGTGACGTACTCGCCGGGCGACAGCCAGATGTACCGAAACCAGTCCGACTTCTACACCTTCACCACGCGCAATCCGTACGTCCTCACCGCGGAGGCGTCTCTGGCCAGCGAGCGTCTGGAGCCTCGCGCCCGTCACGAGGTCCCCGAGGTCACGCTGAGCTTTAGCGAGCTGAAGTACCTATTCGAGTGTCCCTACCAGTTCAAGCTGCGCTTCCTCTACGGCTTCGACGTCCCGATCCGCGAGGAGCTCGGCTACGGCAAGTCCCTGCACGACGTGATGGCCGAGATCCACAAGCGGGCCATCGATGGCGATCTCGTTGACGACGTCGAAGTTGAGGACCTCGTCGACCGTCACCTCCACGCCCCGTTCGCCGGCGACGTGCTCAAGGGGCAGCTCCGCAACGCCGCGCTCGGCGCCGTCCGGCGTTACCTGCGGGAGAACCGCGACCAGCTCTCGAAGACGCTCTACTCCGAGCAGCCGATCCGGGTTCACGTCGCCTCAGGCGTGACGGTCGACGGGCGGATCGACCTCATCAGGCGTCTCGACACCGACGAAACCTCGATCGTCGACTTCAAATCGACACAGCGCGCACAGACCGAGGACATCACCCGAGACCAGCTTCATGTATACGCCGCCGGCTATGAGGAGCTGACCGGGGAGCGCGCCGATCTGATCGAGGTACTAAACCTCGACGATCGCGCCGATAGCAAGCGGGAGGTCGTGAACGCCCAGCTCCTCGGCGATATCCGCAACAAGATCCGCGACGCGGGAAACGCGCTCCGAGAAAATAACATGCCGCGACACTCTGCCTGGTGCACGGCCTGCGACCGTTGTGACCTCGTCGGCGTATGCCGGGATAGGCAACATTCCCTATGACGCTACTGCGGCACATCGCGGAGATTTAAATGACCGACGTATCCATCACAAGAGCATTAGGCGCTAAGCGTGTCAGCCGCCTCAGAGAGACCATCGCAACGCTCAAGGCAATGACGGCCGACATTCCCGATCACGCAGACTGGGTCCTCCACAGACCTGTCCCGCTCCGGGCAACTGATACCTTGCAAGCGGATCTTGAGATGACTCAAAGGCTTCCTAATACAGGTTCCTGGTTCTACACCGTCCGGTATGACAGCCAGGGACGTCGCAGCGGAATCGCGACACCATACCTTCGACTTCCAGAACCCCTATCCATGGACGCCATCGTCGGTCACATCATCTTTCTTGATCTTCACTGCCGGCTAGGCGCTTGGTGGCTCACGCATGTTTGGCGTGCCCAACAGCTTACAGAGTCCTCAAGCAGCGCTCTCCATATCTGGCAGATCATTACCGCTGCCGCCTGCTCCCGATCTCTACTCGAAGGCGCCGCAGCCTTCTCTGCCGAGACCGACGCAATGACGGCCGAATGGGATGAGCTCAAGCAAATGGGTGTGCCGACCTCTGACTCAATCAGCAAATTCGCAGCTCCCTTGGAAAAACGAATTTCACGAGGCCAGTTCGGGACTCGCCTTACGGAGTCAGTAGATGTCAAACCGCCACTCCAGAGCACCAACGTCATGACTTACGTGAACAAGCTCGCGAAGCAACGCCCTAACGACAGGATCAAAGAAATCTACGAGTGGCTATGCGATGCGGTTCACCCTAGTTTTGGAGGAATGACGGTTTTCGTAGCCAACCAAGGGGCGCATTTCTCCGAAACACATAACCTCGCCAGAATCGCGAAGGACCCTCTGGCGGACAAATCATATGAACTCGCCATAGAGCCAACTGTGGCTAACGCGACTGCAGATGCGATCATCGTTGCGGCTGATGAGATAGCTCGCCAGGTCCCTAAAATACGATGGCTTGTCGACGATATTGGGCTCACAACCCGCGTAGCTTTCACCTCCACATTAGATGGCCATGTCGGACGTCGGTCAGAGCCAAAACGGAATGATCGTTGTCCATGTGGATCCGGCCGCAAATATAAAGCTTGCGAGTTCCATCAATGGGGATATCCCGGGACTCCTCCAACTAACCAAGGCTAGCGAAGTTGCGCATGGCCGGCCATCCCCCAGCAGATATGGCAGTACACCACGGCCGGCCCTACAGGCTGCTAAGTAGCTTTGGCATATGGCGCTCAGGCCCATGGTTCACCTCAGCCACTCACCGGATCTGTCGATCCGGTGAGTGACATCAATGATCAATGCCATGTCGCTACCAACTCGTTACAGGATAATCACATTTCGGTCGTTTATGTCGTGCACTTGGAGCATGAAGTGAGATATTCAGCTTAATGACATAACGGAAAGGGGATTCAATGGTTAACGGTCCGATTGGCTACGCGGTCATCGACCTGGAGACTACGGGCCTTCGACCCTCCTGGCATGACCGAGTAATCGAAGTCGCCATCGTCCACCTTGACGCCACCGGGCGAGTCACCGGTGAGTGGAGCACTTTGGTAAACCCAGAACGTGACCTTGGGCCACAACGCATCCACGGCATCGGCGCTGCCGATATCCGCCACGCTCCAACGTTCAAAGACATCGCCGGGGCCTTGCCCAACTTATTACGAGGCCGCGTTCCCGTGGCTCACAACCTGTCGTTCGACTTAAACTTCCTTTCCTACGAATTCGGCCGCCTGGAAGCGCAGCCACCCTTGCACGCGCACCTGGGTGTATGCACGATGGCGGAGGCAGCGCGGTTCCTCCCGCATGCTCCACGGAACCTCGCAGGCTGCTGCGCTATGGCCGACATTCCCCTGGACGGACACCATGACGCGCTCATCGATGCTCGTGCCGCCGCAGCACTCCTGCGCCACTACCTCGACCTGAGTCATCCAGTCGGTCCCTGGGATGCCTTGCTCCATGCTGCTGCTCAGACTTCGTGGCCGGCACTCCGTGACGCTGGAACCGCGTGGGTACGCCGCGGCGTCTCCGCGGACCGTGACAGCCACTTCCTCGCTCGAATCCTCGACCGTCTTCCCCGCGCTCCGCAACCCGCCCACGCGGACGAATACCTTGCCCTGCTTGACCAGGCGCTCCTGGACCATCACATCGCTGCCAGCGAGGCGGACGCCCTGGTGGATCTCGCCGCGCAACTTGGATTGAGCCGAGCAGACCTGGACGAACTGCACCAGGGGTACCTAGCTGCCATCGCAAGTGCGGCCCTCGCCGATGGCGTTGTCACTGCTACCGAACGCCGCGAGGTCGAACTCGTCGCAGACCTCCTCGATCTGCCACCCGCAGCGGTCGACGACGCACTTACCGCCGCAGCCGCGCGCCCGTCCATCCAGCTGTCTCGTTTCCAGCTTGAGCCGGGCGATCTCGTCGTATTCACGGGGGAGATGGACGGCGGACGAGAGAGTTGGGAACAGCGCGCCCGCGAGGCGTCATACATCCCCCATCCCAACGTGACGAAGAAGGTCCGTCTCCTGGTCGCAGCTGACCCCGATAGCCTGTCCGGCAAAGCCCGTAAAGCCCGCGGCTATGGCATTCCCATTGTCACCCCAGATGCCTTCGCCCGCATGCTCGAATAAGCGTATCAATTCCCAAATGTCCATCTTCGATGCGAAGCTGCAGATCACAGCGAACGGACCTTGCTCCTCATACAGGAGAAAGCCGATGCACCCTCCTCCAAAGCACTGATTGTGGTACACCTGATGGGCGGGACAGCTACGCAAACGTCATTTACCTCTGCTGTTGCGGACGTGCCCAGGAATGCCGCCTCTGGATCGTTCGGTAAGTCTTTGTCCAGACTCTAATCAGATCGACGTTGCCGCCTAGGGTGGCACTCCGGACATCGCATACCGGTCCCTTCGCGGCGCGTTCGCTGCTCGGGCGTGGCCTCCCAAGAACCGGAGCAGCCAGGCTCACTGCATCGCCATGAGCATCGCTTCCTAGAATTCACACGCAGATCACTTGCGGTCCATCCCGGGTGATCGATAACTTCGACTAGTTCCGCCGCGATCTCGGAATATCGATCCTGCAATGACTGGCCGGGCTTCGGTCGAGTTCTGGCGGCGGCAGTGCGCATGCGCCCACACTTAGGGCATCCACTCTTCTGACCTGAGCGGCGTCCCGGTGGGGCTGGCCACTCATGTCCACAAGCAGGCTCTGGGCACCTCCACGTACACGGCTTATTCGAGTTAGGCAAAAGATCATACGCAGTCCACCCCGGGTGACCGATTACCTCAATCAATTCTGCAGCCAGCGGCGGATCAACCTCGGCGAGTGACTCGCCCGGACTAGGCCGAGCGTTGTCCGCTCCGGTCTTTCGATAGCCACATTCTCGACATCCACGACCGGCAAGCGTCCGGACACTAAGCTCGACGTCCCACTCAAAGCCGCAGCCTGGCTTCAGGCACCGCCAGCTACAAACGTCATTGCAACCGGGTGGCATGCGGTCGAGACCCCTCCCGGGGTTGGTAATGTTGCAAATAAATTCATCCGTAAGATGAGGAGCTATATCCAGCGCCGAGACCTTTGGGCCCGCCACAACTTCCTGCCAGAGGCGTGACGCCTTGAAGAGGGCTTCCGTGAGCTGAGAAGGATTTAGATCCTTCCATGGATGGCCTCGGCGTCGGAGCAGGTAACCGATAACCTCAGCCCACTCTTCGGGGTCCACTCCCGAGCTGGCCTCATAATGCGTTAGACCTGAGATCGGGATCGGCGGCAGACCACGCTCACGGATGCGCTCCAAGTCCAGACCAGCAGCCAGTGCCGCTTCGGTCTTTGCGGTGTCACGCACGAGGCTGGCTCGCGTCGCATGACTCCACTTCGGATCCAAGTCGATCAGTAGATTCAGCTCGGGCAAAAAGAGATCGAATCGGTCCTCTCTTCGCCTGGGCAACCGAAGCCGATGATCCAACTCGACGACTAACCCGGAAGCAGCCTCTACCAGCATCGCGACCTTACACTCAAATGGCGAACGACCATGGCCAGTACAGTCAGCGCATCCACGCCCGTTAGTGCGATTGGCAACAGTCGCCGGCTTCACATGCCCCTGCTCACACTCCCAGTCGCACAGATCATGACTCTGACGACGTAGACGGTCCGGACCGCGTCCCGGGCGGCTTATATTCCTCCGGAACTGCTTCGCAAGAACAGGGTCTAAATCAGCAAGCGACTCGCCGGGCCCGGGAGCTCGGTTTCGTTGGTTCCAACACTCCGGACATCCTGTTGGTTTGTTACGGCGACTGCGGAATATGAGACGGGTCGACCATTCATAGTCGCACTGCGAACAGCGCCACTGACACCGATCCTGTGACGCTGGAGACATCTCGGCGAGTTGGACCCCCGGCGTGGTTATATTGAGCCTTTTTCAACCTGCCTGCGCTTCGCGGTTGTGAAGGACATGGATGGCTTTGGCGAGGTGGCCGGCCCGGTTGGGGCTGCAGCGTAGTTTCCGGAGGATTCGCCAGGTCTTGAGCTGGGCGTTTGCTCGTTCGCCGGGCCCTCTGAGCTTGGCGTGGGATCGATTCGAGATCTTCTGGGACTCCGGTTTGCCCTTGCCCTTGTACGGCGTCAATACGTGCTCACCGGCGCCTTGGTACCCCTTGTCGGCCAGGACGATGAGGCCGGCCTTGGCGAGGGCTCGCAGGATGCCCCACATCCGGGCCGCGGTGAGATCGTGAGTGGAGCCGGGCAGTGGTCCGGATACCCACAAGATCGTGCCGGTCGGGCTGGAGATGACCTGCAGGTTCATAGCGTGGATCTTGTGTTTCCCGGAGTAGTAAGGACGGTCGGCCTTGACGCGGTCGATCGGAATCAGGGTGCCGTCCAGCACCACGTACAGCTCGGTGGCCTTCGCCTTCTTCAGCGCCTGGTCGAGCTTGGGGGATCGTGCGGACAGGAGTTTCACGGTCTCCTGGATATAGCGCCACGCGGTCGTGGTCGACACCGCAAACCCGGCTGCGACCTCGGCGAAGGTATCGCCTTTGCGCAGGTAGACCAGTACGAGCAGGGCCTGCTGGCCCGGGTTGAGGAGTCGCCACGTCGACCCGATGCTCTTGCGGTGCCGGCGGATCACCCCGGCGACGTAGTTCAGGGTTGAACGCGACAAAGCGACCGCAGCACGATAGAAAAGCATCTGAAGCCCTTGGTGGAGACGGTTGTTCTTGGTCGTTCAACTCATCTACCAGGGGCTTCGCTACGTCCGGGACCAGACCCTCAACTCGCGATCATGCTGTGACCAGCCAGCCCTCAGACCGGGATGAAAATGGCTCATTGGATACGAACTCTAATTCCAGCAACGCCCACCTATCTGGATCGGGCCTGGCTGCTCGTGGTCTCATAGCTGCGCAGTGTGTCAGATGCCACCGACAATTTCGGATGACGGACTTGCGACTTGGACAAGACGGCCGTCGGCGGCCTTGTCTAACTCCGTGAGACGGAGAGTTGGAACTGCAGATGGAGATGGCCACCGTGCGCGGCCCATGTCCCCTCGGGTGGCGTCGACCTGCGGCCTGCCGGCCGTGTCCGTGTACGGCGTGCATCGATGTCCCATGCATCGCGAGCACCTGCGTAAGCCTGAGGCTCAGTTCCTCGCCGTCCTTGTAAGGCGGGTGTTGGGCGTAGGTTTTGTCGAGCCATTTTGATTTGCTGAATTACGCTCATTAGGATCAAGCGGCGGCGCGCCGCGCCGCCGTACCCGGCCCTCCACCGCACGCCGCCCGGGCGTGCGGCCTGGGGGCCGGTCCCGGTCGGCGGCGGCCGGGCCGTCACCGTACCGCGCACCCGCCACACCCAACGAACCCACCGACCCCAGCGGCACGCCGCCGCATATACGGCCACTGGACGCCGGGTTCGTCAGGCCAATCGCTCAGGACGACCTCCGGCGGGAAAGACAGCCCTCCGAACGCTGATCTTCCCGCTCCTGGTCTTCGTGCCGATCGCCGGACCACTCGCTCTCATGCTGGATGGACTGTGGAGCACTTATCGACCCCGGCGGTCGAACGCTTCACGACCACTATCGCCCCGTCGTGGTCGGCCCCCATACGGGGTTGGGGGCGATCGACGGCCCGAGCTTCGTTAAGCCCGGCCCACCGGGGAGGTGCTTGGCTCCGTTGCGGGATATGCGCGGCATGGTACCGCCGTCCATTCGGTTGCTGAAGGGTTACGGCGGGCTCCGGTGGAGGCCGTACCTGCGCAGGTTCCTGCAATCCCGGCTTGTCCTCCGGGCGACGAGCATCGGACCACTTTGAAAGTGTCCGCCGCTTCTGCTCGCTCACGGCAGGCGTAGCTGCTCGTCGAGTGGGACGGTCGTCGGGGGGAGCGTCGTGATCAACAGCTCGTCGGCGGATCGCTTTCCAACCCGGCCGGCTGCGGTGTAGCGGGTCGTTACCAGACGCTTGCTGATTCGCCAACGGCGTACACCGAGCATCTCGCGGTCGAGCTCCGACGGAGTCATGCGGTCATGCGCGTACAGCCACGTGCTCTGCGTGAGCGTCGGGTGGTTGTCGTAGCTGAGCAGCCACCTGAACTGCGCCTTCGTCCGCAGGTAGTCAGCGAGGCTAAGGTGCAGCGTGTCATCACTGGGCCGGGACGCGCCGAGTCCGTCGCCGCCGTAGCCGCCCCGCGGGTCGAACGAGGTTCGGTAGAGGACCGACGACTTCTCGACGTATGGCGGGTCGAGGTAGGCAACCACCCGAGACGGCAGAAGCTGCGGGTAGTGCTCGGGGACGTCCTCGAGGGTCTGGCGCCAATCCTTGCGCCACACGTCCACGAGGCGTCCGACGTCATAGAGGTGGCCGACGTACCGGAGTCGCTCGGCGATCGCGTCGGGATTCCAGCGGCAGCCGATCGGGTAGTCACTCGTCTGGGCACGTCCACCGATGGGACCGGCCTTGCCGTGCAAGATCCCCGAGAAAGTGGTCCGGTTGAGGAACAGGCACTTCATGGCGGCCGCCAGGCGACGGTTGCGAGGCATCATGTTCGGCCGCGGGTTCCACGCGCGCCAATAGTCCCATCGTTCGACTGCTGCCGCGCCACCTTCACGCACGTATCGCTTCCACTCATCGTGCATTCGGTCGACGAGCCGCTCAGTGTCGTCAGCGGCCGCCTGCCAGAAGGCTGTGACAAGCGGGTCAGCATCTGCAAGGAGGATGCGGTCCACGATGCCCTCACCGATCATGCGCAGTGATGCTGACGCACCACCGGCGAAGGGCTCGACGAGAAGGTTGATCTCGGGCACTTCCCGCGACTGTTTCGCCGATGTGATCACTCGCGCGATGACGGGGGCGAGTGACGACTTGGCCCCCGGGTAGCGCAGGGGCGACTGGTAGCGGCCGCGGGCGAGGTTGTGCGAGACGGGCTCAATCTCTGTCACCAAGTGGCCAGCCCGGGCATTGATCGCCTCGCCGGTGCCGAAGAGATCGGCGGTCCTGGCAAGTTCGCTGGCAGCGACGCTGGCCGGCGGCGAGGTCAAAGTGGGCATGATCATATCTTGCCGGACGGGCGAATGTTCGGGCGCACGGTTCGGCCTATCTCTTGAAGTAAGTCGGCGGTTGTACCGCCTGGATGTCGAGCTTCAGCCCGGGAATGTTCTGTTGCGCCATCATCGTCAGGACAGACCGTCCGACCCCGAGCGGCAGCGCGGCCGCCGAGTGCGCGAGAGCGACGGGCACGACGGCATGCTGATACATGCGGGTCCTGAGTGAGTCGAGAACCTCGCAGATCAAACGAAGCGTCGGGTAGGCGTCCCAGCCTTCAACTTCGGCACTGCCGTCGTACGGCGACAGCCCGGGCGCAGGCAGGACCGTGATGACCAGGGGATCCCCCGCGCGAGTGCGGTAAATGAAGCGGCGACCATAGAACTCATCGACGCCGTAGTGGTTGTTCGCCGGTCGTCCTGAGATCCGGTTGATGTAGTCGTTGGTGAGCCGCATGACGTGCCCGGTGGGAATCAGGTCCTTGATCAGCTCAGCATGCTCAACGAATGCTCCGGACTTCTCGATGCCCACGATGAGCGGGGCGACGAGGTCGCGCTGGGCGCACCAGCTGCTCAGGTCGCCAAGATGTTCCTGGAAGCGGCGTTTCAGCGGAGCCAGCGGACCGAACAGCGCAAGCGGCCCGTCGGTCATGAAGATGGTGTGCTGGAGAACCTCAGGTGCCGTATCGGCGAAGAAGTTCAGGTAACACAGAGACATCAGCCGCTCGGCGGCCGTCATGACACGTCCCATGGGGGTGAAGTTCGAACCCTCGACGTTGTACTCCTCGTGGGTTCGGAGCACATCCGCGAGGTAGAGCTGCTCGTTGCATGACGGGCAGGCGCCACCCGTGGCGGCAACGGCGAGCGTGGCTTCGTCCGTCGCCCTGAGTCTGCAGCCAGGGCACACCCGGAGCGCGACCTTCGTCGCAGGTGCCCCACGAGTGCCGTGCAGCGCGAGGAGGCCGTCGGCGAGTGTCATGGTGGTGCTCGAGTCGAATCGCGAGCTCTGGAGGAACGCGTCGAGCTCCGTGCGCCAGGTGTCGACGCCGCTCATACCTGGGCGAGCCAGCTGGGAGCCGGGGAGCGCGACGTCGAAGGCGTACTCGGTGTGGGACCGGCGGACCTCTCGCGGATCGATGTACCTCGCCCCTGCGAGGCTCCGGAAGACATCTAGGCGGACCATCGAGCCGGCGACCCGGAGGTAGCCGACCTTCACGGTTGGATGCTCGCGGGTCGTCTCGACCTCGGTATCCGACCCATCCACTGTGATGGAAAAGTCGACGTCGTCCAGGTGCCCGACCAGCGGCAGGTCTTCGAGCGGTGAGCACAGCCCATCGATGTCATCCCTGCTGTTGGGGCGAGCGCTCGTGATTGTCCATCGTTGGAGGGCAGCCTTGACCGCCTCGTTGCGGACCGTCCCTACATGCCCCAGGCGGGAAGCCTTCTCTCCTTCGTAGGGCATGGACTACTCGCCTTCGACCTGGAAGTCGACGCTTGCAAGCCCTGCGGCCTTTCGCGCGTCGTTGACCATCGCGTGGTCGAACTTCGCGATCTGCACCGGGACGATGTACTTGCCGGAGTAGGTCTTCATCCGCACGAAGCCGACGTCCTCGGCCCGCATGATGCTGGGAGCCCAGACCTTGAAGTCGTAGTAGTGCGCCAGCTCGCGCGTCTCGTGGTCGGAGTTAAGGTGAGCGATCAACCAGTTCGAGGTGTTGGAAAGGATGCGCTTGTCGACGGAGGTGACCTCCTGCGTCGCGTAGATCAGCCCCATTCGGTACTTCGCGGCCTCCTTCGACAGACGTACCCACGGGTCATCAGCCACGTCTCGTCCGCCGCGCTCGAACAGGTTGTGGGCCTCCTCGACGATGATCTGCATGTCGACCGGGTCGTCGTCAGCGCGGAACCGCTCGCCTGCTCGGTTCAGTAGATGCGTGACAATGCGCTCCGACATCACCTTAGCGACCTGGTCGTTGCCGCTGGAGAGATCGACGATCGCAAGTCGCCCCGTGAGCATGTCCTGCCACAAGTGCTCGCCGACATCACCAGCCGACTGCGCTCCATGGAAGGCGCGGATGGTCCGAATGGCGGAGGTGACGCCTGTGTACTTGTAGACACTCCATATGTCGACGAAGTGGCAGTTCTGCCTTTCGTGCCACTTGGGGAATTCAGCAGGCCGTTCACCCACCCACTCCGCGAGTGCGAGTGCACCAGCCGGAGTGAGCACGCGGTAGCTGCCCGGTCGGCCAGCCTGGGTGACCGCGCCAGAGTTAGCGGCCATGAACGCATTCATCGGGTCTGATGGCGCTGCGATGACGAGGTCCTGCGGCAGTGAGCTTCCTTGGAAACCGCACTTCGCCAGCAGCCCGTAGAAGGCAACCATCGCCCAGCCCCAACGGCCGTAGGCACTGCGATCGTTCCGGTCAGGCTCGGAGACAACGGCCGACCGGAAGTCCTTGCCGTAATTGGTGTTGACCGGTGCGGTTGCTTCGCTGACCAAGCTCCATGCCGCGTCCAAAACCTCGCGGTCGTAGAAGTTGATGCGCAGCGGCTTCTCCCGGCTGTCGGCCGAGTTGGGCTCCACCTTGTAGATCCGAACCGTGCTGTCGTCATCGCCGAGCAGTCGAAGGCCCGTGTCGTCCTGCCTGTTGACGTTGGCGTACTCGCCTTGAGGGTCGAAGATGAGCTGGCCGATGGAGCGCTGGTGCTCCGAGCTGTAGCGATGCACAGCCGTGACCAGGGTCTTGATCGTGTTGGACTTGCCCGTCCGGGTCATGCCGAACACAGCGGTCTTCCGGCCGATGAAGTCTGAGACGTCGATGTGAACGTCGGCCTGGTCGGTGCCGGCGATCAGCGCCTTGCGACGCGTGGCAGCGAATCGAACCTTGCCGATCGCGAGGGCATCTCGCTTGTCAACGGGCTGAGGGTATGACGCCAGCCAAGACAGCACCTCCGTTGACGGAAGAAATACCTGGTAGCGAGCCGAGACGACTACGTTGTCAATGTCCGCGCCGTACTCGATCTGCGCGTCGCGGGAATCGGTCTCGGTATAGAAGGTCCCAAGTACCTCGCAGTCAAACGCGGACTGCTGCAGCTCGTTGCGGGTGAGCACGTCGGTAACGTCATCGAATCCCACGCCCGAGGCACCAGCGTCGCGGACAACCGCCAGTCGCGTCTGGATCAGCTCCGATTCGTTGGGGAGGGGCGCAGTCCCGCGCACGCGGAGCAGGATGACTTCCTGGTCCTCCAGTACGAACCCCAAGTCGGTGCTCTCCCCCGCAACCGCGAGGAGGAATCCGCCTCGGGGCACGCCTCCGGCCTCGTGTTTCTTGAAGTCGTCGGTCAGAACGACCGCGGAGTCATAGTCGAGCCGGAAGATGCCTCCGACCGGCATGCAGGCCTTGTTGACCAGCGCCGTCAGCGGCTTCCTGAGTTCTGTAGTTGTCTGAATCGCCTTTGCGATCCCCGTCACGCGTCGCTCCCTCTATCGGCCGCGCGACAGCGCGGCACAGCCGAGGGGGAGACCGGATGGAGGGCGGGGCCGGCGCCAACCCCGCCCCTCGTCGAGGGTGGAACCGTCTTTCTGGTAGAAAGACGCACGATCATGAACACCGGATCACACCGTTTCCTGAACGTGACCGAACCCGACTGAACCAAGTGCGGAATGGCACCATGCCAGCGCGCTGAACCGCGGCGGAGCTACCGGAGTCAAACACATTGTAACTTTGATGCACAATCCATATAACGAGGTCAGCGGCATAGCGCGGGCCAGAACGTCGGTCCGCTGCGAAGCCACCGGCATCTACATAGGGCCGTTGCGTCGCGTCCCCCTCACGATCGCCCTGCGGTGGTTGGGCGCCGTACGGGGCTGGGGGCGATCGACGGTCCGGGCCTCGTTCCTCGGCCCGGCCCACCGGGTGTCGGGGCTGGGCGCCGTTGCGGGATATGCGCGGGATGACGCCGACGGCCGGGCGGTAGCCGAAGGGTTGCGGTGCAGGTCGGGAGGGGGTTGAGGGTTGTGGTCGGCATTCCACTTCTAATCCGACGGTCGCAGGTTCGAATCCTGCAGGGCGCGCTTACCTCGATGCTGTGACCTGCGGCTTTTCGGGGGGGTCGAAACCGGCATCCCCTCAGACGGCGCTGGGGAGACCGAGGGAGGACCGCCAGTTTCGGACGGCTCCCCCACGCGAACCCTTCGCGGCATCAGAGCGGCGCTCGCCTCGGCTGCCGCCCGGGCCAGTTCCGGGCTCGTATAAGTGTCCGATGTGATCGCCTGGTTGGAGTGCCGCATTATCGCGCTCGTGGTCTTCATGTCGTTCCCCGCGGCCAGATACAGCGTCACGGCGCCGTGCCGCAGATCAGGCAGACGAGTCAGCGGCAGCCCTGCCGCGAAAGCCAGTCGCTTGAAATGCTCCGACACCCAATCCGGCTTCAGCTCGCTGCCATCCTCCCGGGTGAAGATCCGCCCCGACTCCTGCCATGCCCCGGCTGCCGCCAGCCGCTCCTCTCGCTGCCGCCGGCGGTGAGCCCGTATCACAGCCAGCGTCCCGGAGTCTCGAGCCACAGGCGCGTCACTGCCCTCGGCTTTTGGACGTCCCTCCTGCACCTTCCAGTCCACGATCGTGAGCTGCCTGGCCACCGTCAGCACCGCGTCGTCGAAGTCGAGATCCACCCACCGAGCTCCGAGGCCTCCCAACGACGCAGTCCGCGGAAGGCGATCAGGTGATAGAGCGCGTAGAGCCGATCGGAGGCCGCGTAGTCGAGGAAGGCCCCGTG
The DNA here is from genome assembly GCF_049674955.1 of Sphaerisporangium viridialbum. GTDB lineage: Bacteria > Actinomycetota > Actinomycetes > Streptosporangiales > Streptosporangiaceae > Sphaerisporangium > Sphaerisporangium viridialbum. The sequence continues at coordinate 8,104,487 of NZ_CP187232.1, forward strand.
CTGGGCAGGCGTCCATACCATCACGCGCGACGGCCGCAGGATCGGCTCGAACCGCCGCGAGTCGCGCCGGAAACGCCTTCTCGAAAGCCGTGCAGCGCGCCTCTGGTCCACACGACCCCCTTCGGACGGGGAGCCGACTCAAGCGTCGCCAGCGCCGCGGCGTTGAAGCTGACGAGGTGTTCGCGCTGCGCCTCCGCCAGTACGGTGCGGATCGTCGCCTTGATCCTCTGCCGTCGCCGGACCGGTCGGCCTGCGCCATCGCGCCGCTTTGCGCGCCCCCAAGTGCCCCACCTAGGACGTCATGCAAGCGCTCGGGCTCCCCATGCCCGCCCTCTGGCCCGACCACCTGCGCACCCCGCCTTCCCAGCGGCACCGCGCAGATCGCTGGATGCCCCGCGGCGACGACCGAGTGGCCGAATACCTCTACCAGGACGAGCAGGGAACCATCCTGTACGGCGTCGCCCGATGCCACCGCAAAGGCAACGGCTGCCAGGGCTTCCGCCAGTGGAGACCCGACCCGACCAAACGCTCCGGCAGGCGCTGGAGCTTGTACACGACGACGGCACGATGGCCGTGCGCCGTCCCTTACCGCCTGCCGCTCCCGACCAATGCACATACGGGATGTACGTTGCATGGGTTTGCCTAGGGATTTAGCGATTTACCTTACTCCGCGAACAAGCTTGGCGGAAGTGAGATCGATTGCAGCTCATTCACACGTTAAGTTGCATCTGTATCCGGCTCTGAGGCTGTTTCCCCAGATCGCGTCGATAGAGACGTCGTGACCTGGGGAAGCATTTTGTTCAACTCGCACGAAGGGAACTTTCTATGGCGATATATGGCTATCGCTGTCCGCATTGTTCCGACATCGAGGTCACTTTTCCGATCGGCACCGCACCCGCTGCGGTGCCGTGCCCGGACTGCGGAGCGACCTCGATTCGGGTGTTCTCGACGCCGATGCTGGCGCGCACTCCGGCTGCCATGTCGGCTCAGTTGCAGCGCGCGGAGCGCAGCGCCTCCGAGCCCGAAGTCGTCACGTCCCTGCCGCCGCGCCGCGCCGCGGGCGCAGTGGCCATCCATCCCGCCACCAGTCGCCTGCCGCTCCCGTGACCGTCCCTGCGCCGAAAGGATCCAGCCGTGCCAGAGCTGATCTTCCCGCTCGACTCGACCAAGAAGTTCACCGACCAGGCCAAGATCGGTCACAACCGATGGCACCCCGAGATCCCGCCGGTGGCACGGGTCAAGCCGGGCGACAGCTTCCGGGCCCACTGCCGGGAGTGGTTCGATGGCGCGATCCGCAACGACGACTCCGCCGAGGATATCCGTGACGCCCCGCTGACGAAGGTGCACGCGCTAAGCGGCCCGTTCGCGGTGGAGGGGGCCGAGCCGGGCGACTTGCTGATCGTGGACATCCTCGATGTGGGACCCATCCCTCAGGAGGACGGCGGCCCCCTGGCCGGCCAGGGCTGGGGTTACACCGGAATCTTCGCCACCAAGAACGGCGGCTCGTTTCTCACCGAACAGTTCCCCGACGCCTACAAGGCGATATGGGACTTCTTTGGTCAAGAAGCCACATCGCGCCACGTCCCGGCGGTGTCGTTCACCGGCATCACCCACATCGGGCTCATGGGCACCGCGCCGTCGGCGGAGTTGCTGGCGAAATGGAACGAGCGGGAGGGCGCGCTGATCGCCACGGACCCAGAGAGAGTGCCGTCGCTGGCCTTGCCCCCAGAGCCGCAGAACGCCATCCTCGGGTCGGTGCCCTCGTCTCAATTCGACAGGATCGCCGGCGAAGCTGCCCGTACCGCGCCACCCCGGGAGAACGGCGGCAACCAGGACATCAAGAACCTCACCAAGGGCTCCCGCGTCTTCTATCCGGTGTTCGTCTCCGGGGCGAACCTGTCGGTCGGCGACCTGCACTTCTCACAGGGCGACGGCGAGATCACCTTCTGCGGCGCCATCGAGATGGGCGGCTTCGTCGACTTGCACGTCGACCTCATCAAGGGCGGCATGCAGATGTACCGCGTCGGCGAAAACACCATCTTCATGCCGGGCCGCGCCGCCCCCCAGTACAGCGAGTGGCTCGCGTTCTCCGGGATTTCCGTCACGCTGGACGGCGAGCAGCGCTACCTCGACTCGCAGCTGGCCTACCAGCGGGCCTGCCTGCACGCGATCGACTACCTGACGACGTTCGGCTACAGCCTCGAGCAGGCATACCTGTTGCTCGGCGCCGCGCCGATCGAGGGTCGGCTGTCGGGAGTGGTGGATATCCCCAACTCCTGCGCCACCGTCTACCTGCCAACCGCGATCTTCGACTTCGACATCCGTCCCAGTGCGTCCGGCCCAGTCCGCGTGCCAGAGGGCACCAGCGCACCGCACGCCAGCTTCGGCTGAACCGCTGACCGGCTTTCGACTGGATGCCGCCGACGGCCGCCGACGAGCGCCGCGAGTAGGGCCGCCCGAGAGGACGCTTTCTCAGCCGCCGCTTGCGGCCGCCGCATGGTGTTCAGCTGGTCCAATCCGACCGCGACGAAGATGAGCACGCCAATGGCGATCTGAAGGTAGAAGGTGTTGATCGCCAGGAGGTTGCCGCCGTTGTTGAGCACGCCCATGATCAGCGCTCCGGTCGCCGGGCCGATCGCGCTGCCCTTCGCGCCGAAGAGACCGGCGCCGCCGATGACGCAGGCGGCGATCGCGCTGAGCTCGAAGCCGGTGCCCGCAGTGGGGATGTCCGCTCCAAGGCGGGAGGTGAGCAGCACCCCGCCAAGACCGGCGAGCAGGCCCGAGATCATGTATACCGAGATCGTCACCGTGCGGACGGGGACGCCCGCGAGGCGGGCCGACTCCGGGTTCAAGCCGACGGCGTAGATATATGGTGCCGACGTCGCCGGTGTCGAGGCGGGTGGCGTCCCAGTCCCTGCCGCCCGCGTCGTGCTGTTCGGCGATCCACACCGCCTCGCCGCCATCGCGGCCGAGATACTGCTGACTCAGCCCGCCGATGATGGTAGCCGAATCCGCCTCGTCACTATCGGGGACGGTCAGACGCGCCACAGCAACATTGTCTTCGTCATCGACCCTCTCCGCGTTCAGAACCCGCGACGTCGTGGTCGAGTACGAGATTCCTGATCTAGTCTCCCTGTCCCGCTGCGGGGACGCCACGCAGGCGTGAAAATGGGGCCGGGTTGCCCGCCGACGCCGGTGCTTCGCCTGGGACATGAGCCCGTGATCTAGTCGCGCCGGGGCCCCGACCTGGAAGGGTCACGCACTGGTCGGCGCCGGGGTACCGGCGAGCACGCCCTGTCAGGTGAAGCCGAGGTCATCACCTGCGGCGCACAGATCATGGTGACCGACTGGCCCATCATGGTGTCGAGAGGCTTCCTCTGGCTGTCGATGCACTTGGCGTAGACGCGAAGCAGGACATCCACGCTGTGCCCTGCCCGTTCGGCCACGTCCGGTGCCGGGACCCCGGAGTTGAGCCACAGCGAGACCGCCGCGTGCCGCAGGTCGTACGGCCGCCAGCGAGGGGCGAGGCGACCTGATCAGGAGTCAACGCATACATCGCCGTACGGCGACATCTCATCGGCGGACATGCCGTAGGGCGTGCCGTTGGAGGTGTGGCCTTCCACAAAGAACAACCTGCCGTCCAGCGTGATCCACCCGTCATCGGCGTCGCCGGCACCACGCTCCGCGCGGCGGCGCGGGACAGATACCGGGCGATGCGCCCACCGGCGAGCGGACGCGGGCAAAGCGACTCCGAGGGCGGTGAGGTCCTCATGGGCGGTGTAGCGATCGACGCCATACCGCTTGGCGTAGGTCTTGAAACCGTCGCGCCGGTACGGATCCATTCCTGCGCCGAGGCGCGGCGTTGTCGCTGCCGCATGCGGTGACGTCGTGGTTGCATACGCGAACGCTATACGGGCGACCGTCGGCCATTGCGTGGGTGAACCGTACGGCCAGGGCCGTTTCAACCTAAGGTGCCGCCCACGGGATGTGACAGGTGAACACGGCTGCCCGCACCGCGCGACAGAAGAGTGCGTCGCCGACGAGCGTGCCTTGCACCTCGGGATCGAAAACTGGCAGCATGCGCGGATGCATCCGTTGAGGCTGATCGAGTCGACCCCGGGAAACTACGCGCTGTTGCTCGACGCGGGAACCACGCAGGTAGACAACGTGATCGAGGAGCTCGGCCACGAGCCGAACGGATATTTCTGGGAAGGCGTCGCGCAAGTGCTCGTCAGCACCGAGGCCCCTGCCCTGGAAGGCCGGTTCTCATACGATCCCGAAGGCGGCATGTTCTGCGCGTACGGAAGGGACCGAAGCGCGCTGGAGGAGCTGGCCACCCGAATGGCGGCCATCGCGACAGACGCCGACCGCATGCGGCGGCTCGTTGCGGCCGCCGAGGCGGACGGTTTCGAGTTCGACGACTGACTCGCCCGCTGCAGAGCAGCGGACGGCAGGCACAAGACCAGCCTCATCGAGCGTGCCAGCGTAGGACCGTGTCCGGGCGGACGAGGGGCCGGAGCCCGTGCAGGACTGCCGGGCCGGGCTGGTCCGGGCTAGAAGGTGATCACCACTTTTCGGGGGCGTGGCCCTTCTCCAGGTACGTGATTGCCTTGGGGATTTCTTCGAAGGGGTAGTGACGGTCGATCACCGGGATTACCTGTTTGTCGTTCAGGAATGTGCTCAACGTCTGCAGGTTCTGTTTGGGGCTGGGGCACTTGAGGGCGTCTGCCACCGATATCCGCTGGCCGACGAAGCGGGATACCGCCAGGGCGGAGAGCACATGGCCCATGGGTTGTATCCAGCGACCGGGCGGGCCGCCGACCACCACGTAGGCCCCCTTGGGGCGCAGGGTGCGGCGGGAGACGGAGACCGGTCGGCTTCCGGCGATGTCCAGGAACAGGTCGTGGCGCTGGGTCTCGCGGGTGAAGTCCTGGGTGGTGTAGTCGATGACCTTGGTCGCGCCGAGAGAGTAGACCAGATCCACGTTCCGGGCGCTGACCTCGGTGCCGAAGACGCGGGCGAGTTGGACGGCGAACGTGCCGACCCCACCGGACGCTCCGTTGATGAGAACCCGCTGGCCGGGCCGGATATGACCGTCGTCGCGCAGGGCGAGGAGGGCGGTGTTGGCGGCCATGGGAACCGCGGCGGCCTCCTCGTACGAGAGGTTCTCCGGCTTCGGAGCGAGGTCGGATTCGCGGACGCAGACATATTCGGCAAAGCCGCCGCCGGCGAAGACGTCGTCGCCGGGGCGGAATTCTTGGCCAGACCACCGGAACAGCTGAAAGTACGCCTGATCGCTGGATGATCGGCTGACTTCGGCTGATCGGCCACGTCGCGGCGGTGGTGCCGCGAACGTCTATGGCCAGCCTGCGCCGGGTACCGTGACCTGGGTCGCGAGCACTTGTCCGGTTCCGGGTGGCACCATCTCGGGCATGCGCCATTCGGCCGCCACGATGAACAGCGTCCTGCCGTCCGGCCCCCCAAGAGTGCAGGCGAAGCATCCCCGGTCGACTTCGACGGTTTGCAGGACCTCACCGCCCTCCCGGATCCGGACGCAGCGCTTGTTGCCGACGTCGGCGTACCAGACGGCGCCCTCGGCGTCGATGCACATGCCGTCGGGGTGGTCCTCGCCGGTGTCGGCCCAGACCCGACGATTGGACAGGCCGCCGTCGGCCTCGATATCGAAGGCGGTGAGCCTGTTGCCGTAGGAGTCGGCGACGATCAGCGTCGAGTCGTCCTGCGTCACGGCCATGCCGTTGGGAAAGGCGATGTCGTCGGCCACCTGGCGTGCCGAGCCGTCGGGGCCGACGTGCACGACATATCCGGGGGCGAACGCCGCACCAGCGAGCATGTCGAACCCGATGCGGTTGATGTAGATGTTGCCGCGGCCGTCGATGGCGATCTCGTTCCAGCCGCGCCCGAGACCGCTGAGGTCGGTGTGAGTCACCAGCGAGCCATCGGGTTCCAATCGCAGCAGCAGCCCCCGCGCGGAGTCGACGATCAACAACCGCCCGTCGGCCTGCCAAGCCGTGCAGAGCGGAAGCGAGCCCACCCGGGCCACCACTTCCTGCTTACCGTCCAGGTCGAGCGCGATCACCTCATGCGCTGTCCAATCCGAAAAGTACAGGCGGCCGTCGTGCCAACGTGGCGACTCGACCAGCCCGAGACCGGTAAGCCACGTATGCACTTCCGACATCGAAGACTCCCTTCACGACGCCGCAATCGGCGGGCGTGGGTTACACCGTCATGGACGGTACGCGGCCACTACGACGGTTTCCGGGGCGTCGCCGACCATGATCGGCATGACGACCCTTCCGGTGGCCCTGCCTCCTCCTTGCTGCTTCGGCGTCCAGACCGTGCCCGCCGCAGGTCGGCAGTGGCGCGCGCTCCCCCACTCAGCTGCTTGGCTCTGAGCTGAGCCCTCTCTGATCACAGCGTGATCGCCTGTCCAGGCGGCGACGCGGTGTGCCGGGTACCCGACCTCGGGACCGGTCCCGGGCCGGCGGCGGCACCGAGCCGCCACGCCCGCCGTACGAAACGCGGTCGCCGACGCCGCGCCGACGCCAGACGTAGTCAGAGTTCGATCATCATCAGGATGTCGTCGCGATCGTCGCCGGGCCCGAAGCGGAGTGCGCCGGGCCAGCGGCCGATCTCTTTCCAGCCCAGCCGCCCATAGAAGTCTTCGAGTCCTGCTCCACCCCGGGCGGCGAGACGGAGCTGTTCCAGCGCCATCTCTTCGCGTGCGAGGCGGCACAGGCCGTGCATCAGCGCGACCCCGATGCCCCTGCCGCGGAAGCCGGTATGCGTCTGAACGTGATGAACGGTGCCCCAGTGAGCGATCAGTGGGTCGACGTTCTTGCGGACATTCAGCCAGCCGGCGAGCGTCCCGTCGACGAGGGCCAGAAGGAGCCGGCTGCGTTCGGGGTCGAGGCCGGCGATGAGCTGATCAGCCACCACCGCCACCTCGTCAAAGCCGACAGGAGGAAACGGGAAGCCGACCGCGCCCCCGGCGTTGCTCACCGCAGCCCAGCACTCGATCAGCTCCCGCCGCATCTCGGGGGGCATCTCGCGTCCGTCGGTGACCTGGAGGAACACTGGAACACCCTCATGCGTCATGGCCCCAGACTGACAGGCCCCTCCGACAGGCCCGAAAGAAGACCGCCTCCGGCGGAGGGCCTCGCCTCCGGGATGATCAAGGAGCCGAGTCCACGGTGGCTGAGGCAGCGATCGTCCCGACGCCATCGCCCAGGACAAGCCGGGCAGACCAGGACGGCGGGACCCTGGCGGTGGGACGACGGACACGGACGATCAGGCAAGGCGAGCGCCGATCACCGTCAACTGCTACGACCTACGCCGCCGGGGCGCCGTGAACACGTGACGGACCAGGACCGCCCTCGTTCCTGCCTGCCGCCTGGTCGGCGAGGGATTCGAGTTCGGTGGCTGCTTGGTCGGTGGTTGTTTCGGTGGCGATCTCGGTGGCCAGGTGTTGGGCTTGTCGGTTGTAGGACGGGTCGTTGAGGACTTGGTCGATCGTGCGGGCGATCGTGCGGGGGGAGGCGGCCTTGCTCATGGTGATGCCGGCGCCGGCGAGTTCGACGCGGCGTGCCACCTCGGCCTGGTCGCGTCCCAGCGGCACACAGACCAGGGGCACTCCGGCGGCCAGGGACTTGACGACCGTCCCGTGGCCGGCGTGCGTGATCGTCACCGCGGCGTGGCGCAGCGCCGTGCTGTGCGGTGCCGACGCGGTGACCAGGACGTTACCGGGCGCACGGACCGTCGCCGGGTCCACGGCCGGGCCGGTGGTCAGCAGCCCTCGCACCGGCAGCGTGCCGAGGGCTTGGGCGATGCGTTCCAGCAGCGTGCGCTGGTTCATGAAGGTCGAGCTCAGGCTGACCAGTGCCAGCGGTGCGTCGCCCTTGGGCAGCTCCAGTTCCCCGGCCCAGGCGGGGTCGTCGAGCCGTGGGCCGACGTGGCGCACGTATGCGGGGAAGCGCCGGCCGGGGTAGTCGAGGGCGCGGGGGGACAGTACGAGGAACCGGTCGACGCGGCCGAACGCGTCGATGACCGAGTCGACAGGCGACAGGCCGTTGGCGACGCGGGCGGCGTTGAGGGGCGGCAGTCCCTTCGCCCACGGTTTGACCATCAGCTTCATCAGGATGCGATCGCGCAGATGCCCGAGCGGGCCGGTGGCCGGCGCGAGTCCGGGACCGAACGGTGGTGCTCCCGGGGTGGGGATCGGGTAGAGGGTCGTGCCGAGCGAGGCCACGGGGACCCCGGCGGCTTCGCCGGCGGTGAGCGCGCCGAGCAGCGTGAAGTCGGCGACCAGCACGTCGGCCGGACGGGCGCGCAACTCGGCCAGGGTGTCGCGGGCGTAGTCGGCCGCGGGCCCGCAGACGATGCGGTCGCGCAGCCGGGCGAACGCGCCCAACGGCGTGCGGGTCTCGAAATCCTTGATGATGTCCTTGGCCGGGTCGGTGGTGTCGCCCTGGGGCGCCGTCGTCCAGGCGATCGGCTCCGCGCCGCTGGCGGCGACCTCGTCGTGCAGCGACCTGTCGGCCAGCACCCGGACGCCGTGGCCGCGTTCGCGCAGCGCACGGGCGACCGAGAGGGTGGGCGGCACGGCGCCGCCGCCGGACCAGGTGGCGAACAGGAAGTTCTTACTCATGGTTCTTCTTTCGCGGATCGATCGAGGTCAGTAGGTCGCGCATGGCACATTCGGCGTCCTCGCGGGACAGCCCGAGGTCGCGCCGCCACAGCTTCCACAGGTAGACGTCCGTGGCGGTGTGGTGCAGGGTCAGCGCGTGCTCGCGGGCGGGGCCGGGGGCCGGGAGGCGGTCGGCGAAGACCTGCTCCAGCCACGCCCGGTGCTGGCCTCGCGCGTGGGCGACCGCGCGGGCGATCGCGGGGACGCGGTCGGCCTGCGCGATCCAGAGCACGTTGGCGTCGCCACGGCGTTCGTAGTCGTCGAACAGAACGGTGACGATCGCCTGCACCTCACCGGTGGGCGCCTGGCGGGCGACCGCCGCTTGGCCTGCCAGCCACTCGGCGGCGGCGTCGGCGACCCCGTCCTTGCCGTCGAAGTGGTTGACGATGGTCTGCACCGAAACGCCCGCCTCGTCGGCGATGTGCTGCAGCGTGACGTCGTCGTACCACCGCTGCGTCCACAGCGCGACCGCGGCTTCGACGATGCGCGCCCGGGTGACCTCCACGGCCGCGGCACGGGCGCCCATGCGGTACGAGCGCCTGGCCTTGCTTTCCATGGAGACATGTCTATATTCAATTGAGAGGGCCGTCAAACGAAAGTTGAGGGCGCGAGCAATCTGGACAGGCACGCGCCTATGCCGAAGTCGACGCTGCTGCCGGGGGCGCGGCGTTTCTTGCGGGTGTTGCGGATGGCCAGGTGGCCGTAGGGGAGCTTGCCGGTGACGTGGACGTGCAGGCCGCCCCGGACGTGGCCGGGCCGTGGCCTTGCAGGTCACGCGGCCCCAGTCGGCGTGTACTCCGTCGGTGTTCGCACTGGCGCCGGCGGGCAGGGTGATCGTGGCGTGGCCGTAGGTGAGCCAGAGATCGATGTCGACCCGCGCGTGCGGGATGTGGGCGCGGGACAGGTCGAGCCGCACCCTGCCGTACTCGGAGTCGACCCGCAGCCGGCGCGGGACCTGCCAGTCGCCCGCCCGGGTGAGGCGCCCGCCGATGGACCACAGCCGGACCGTCTCGTCCGGGCAGGTCGGCGACGACCGGCCGCAGTTCGTGCGCGGAGGTGGCGGTGAGCGCCCGTTCGAGCCGAAGTTCCAGCTCGGTGGAGCTGAGCCGGCCGTCCGCGTAGGCCTGCTGGACGAGATCGGCCGGCGCGGATGGAACTCCGTCGCCGGGCACGTGGTGGATATGCTGCGCGGTTGCCGCGTCTTCCACTTCCACGACACCAGCACGAACGCCCTGTCAAGCAGACCGGGTACGCCGCCGACAACATCGCGCTCCACCCCGATGCGGGGAACCTGGCCGCCATCCTGCTCCGCCTGCAGCAAGCCGACACCGCCTTTTATCGGAGGATCGTGCGTACCATCCGGCAGGTCGCCCCGTTCCGTCACCCGCGAGGTCATCGAGCCTTACCTGCAGAGCACCGACCTTTCGTCACGCGATCCATCTTCACCACCAAACGCCCCGCAGGCGGCGCTTCCCACAAGGGAGGATTGTCCACATGGGGCAAGCTCGAAGCGGAGATCCATCTGCTCTTGCGCGACTCCTCCATCACCGTGCTGACGACCCTGCTGGACTACTACGGGCTGCCTGCGGACGTTCCCGGGATGGGGACACGTCCGCCCGGTTCGCCATACGACCGGGTGGCCTACGTCGAGCGTGCCATGACCGAAGCCGTCGGTGACCATCGTTTCGTGCCCCACGTGGTCCTCCACGAGATCGAGGCATGGGTGCTCCTCGGCCATGAGGCCCTCGGCGAACTCACCGGCGATGCCGCCTTGGCCCACGCCGCAAAGGCGATCGTGACCGACGCCCAGGGTGCCGAACTTGTCAACGACGGAGCCGCCACCGCCCCGTCCAAGCGGCTCCTGCGCCTCTACCCGCGCTACCGCAAGACATCCGACGGCCCACTCGTCATCGCCGAGATCGGCATCGACGCCATCAGGAAGGCCTGCCCCCACGCCGACGCCTGGTTCAAGGCAGTCAACGCTGCTCTCGCACATCAAGGGTGACCGTTTCAATTCGGCCGCGGCAACAGTCGAGGCCTCGCTGAGGCCCTGTCCGGACGCGGAGTCACTCCTCTGAATTGATCCCACATGCTCGGTGCGTGCTCGCATGTCCGACCCTGCTGGCCAACTCCGCGACACGCTGGCGTGGGTGCGTGATCTGACTGGTTCTGTCCGCGATCATGCGTGCACCGTCGGGGCGTCCGAGGCCAGGTCGGCGAGGAGGTCGGAGAGGACGAGTTCCTCCTCGACCCGTACGGCACGCCGTTCCATCGCCTGGGCCAGTTCCGGATCCCATGGGGTGGCGCAGGCCCGGCCGGTGAGCGGCGCGGAGGAGGACGCGGCTTGATAGGCGGGGGTGTCGAAGCGCCAGGGTTGGAAGCCGTGGCGGTCGTGGATGGCGGCGGCGATGGCGATGCCGCCCCAGTCGAAGTCGCCGTGGTAGGCGAACGTCGCTCCCCCGGCAGCGAGCAGGTCCAGCAGCCGCCAGGCCGCCGCCGAGGGCCGGCCGCCGACGCAGATGAGCGGCGGGCAGGCGGGGCCGAGGTCGTCGGCCGCGGCGGCGATCACGACGGGGTTCTCGCAGATCCTGACCAGGCCGGCGGTGATCGGCGTCTCGTGGCGGCGGAGCTGGCGCAGGGTGAGGACGGTCGGCTCGCCGGCGGAGGTGGCGGCCTTCAGGACGCGTCCGGTGGGGGTGTGGTCGTCGCCGGGCAGTCCCAGGCACAGGACGAGGGAGGAGACGTCGTCGAGGTGGACGCCGACCGCGGCCCACGCCGCGCGGCGGGCGTCCGCGCCGCCCTCGCTCGCGTACGGCAGGCCGGCGAGGGCGCGGGCCGCGGACAGGGCCAGGGTGGCCAGTGGGCGTCCCTCGTCGAGGGCGTGGGCGTCCCCGCAGGTTTCGGCGGCCAGGCGGCTGAGCGGCAGGCCGGGTGACGGTAGCCGGGTGATGACCTCGGTGAGCGGGTCCAGCAGCCGGCGTGCTTCCTCGGCGGTGGGTGCGAGCCTTCTGACCACTCCGGTGCGTTCCAGCCAGGAACGCCAGCCGGACAGTTCCGGCCGGTCGGCGAGGAGGGCGTCGAGGCGGGCGAACGCCTGCTGCCAGGCCGTCTCCAGGGCCGCTCGCTCCGCGGCGAGGTCGCGGATCGGGCCGCCCAGGCGGATGACGGCCTCGCGCAAGCCGTCGGGGGCGACGCCGCTGGTGCGCAGCATCTGGTCCAGGTCGGTGAGGGAGACCGACAGCGAGGTGCCGGCGCCGGCACGGCGGCCGAGCAGGGTTTCGACGGCGCGGCGCTGGGCCGGGGTGGCGGCGGCGAGGGTGACGGTGCCGGTCAGCGGCCTGCCTTGTTCCAGGCGCCGCCGCGCCCGCTCGACGAGCCACGCGGTCTCGTCCCCGCCCAGCAACCGCCGCAACCGCTCCTCGAGAGCGCTCATGTGAAGAGGCCGTCCTGGCGGATGGGCGCGTCGGGAGCGGGCGCGTCTGAGGCGGGTGGGGCGGTGATGGGGCGGGCGGTGCGGTGGCGTTCGTGGCCGTCCCAGCGCCAGGGGGTGACCAGGACGGCGTCGATGCCGTCACGGCGGGAGAGCTGGCAGATCGCCAGTCCGGGTACCTGCGGGTAGCAGCCCCATTCGCGTTCGCTGGTCATCACCACGTCCATGTCGAACGTGGCGAGCAGGCCGAGGCACTTGGCGCGGGAGTCGTCGTCGACGCCCGCGAACGCCTCGTCCAGGGCGACCAGCCGGGGTGCGTGCGGGTTGCCCGCGGACTTGTAGTGGGCCGAGGCGGCGGCGAACAGCGGCACCGAGACGGCGAGGACCCGTTCGCCGCCGGAGGCCGGGCCGGTGGCGGCGCGCCATTGCCCGTCCTGCAGGCGTTGGATGGCGAACTCGTGCCAGGCCCGGTAGTCCAGGGCTCTGGTGAGCGCCTCGGTCCAGCCGACGGCGGGGTTGTCGGCGTGTTCGCGGGCGATCCGGTCCTGGAGGAACGCGCCGACGGCGGACCGGTCGTCGAGGGACCAGGCGTCGACGGTCTGCCGGAGCTTGTCGCGGACCCGTTCGAGCCCTTCCGGGGCGTTCCTGGCGGTCTTCCAGACCAGGCGCAGGCGCATGCCGGTGGAGGTGGGGCGGGACTCCAGCTCGGAGTTCATCTCCCGTACCTCGGACTCGGCCCGGGCGATGAGTTCGTGCAGGGTGCCGGCGACCTCGTTGAGCAGGTGGTTCTCCAGGATTTCACGTTCGCGGGCCGACAGGAGCGCGGCACGCTGTCCGGTCTCTTCGGCGAGGGCCGCGGCGAGGCCGGGGACGTCTCTGCTGTGGCCCTGGAAGACCACGTCGACGATCATGATGCCGTCGCGCAGGGTGAGGCCGACACTGTGTCCGTGGCGGGCCATGGCGTCGGACAGGAGCTTGTGTTCCTCCGCGACCTTCTTCTGCACCCGGTCCCAGGGGCCGTCGGCGTCGTCGACGCTTTCTAGCTCGGCGTTGACGGTCCGGGCCAGGAGGACCGTGGGGGTGGCGGCCCATTCGGTGTCGGTGTCGGTGTCGGGCAGGTCGAGGTCGGGGAGGGCGACGTGCAGCAGGCCGGTGGCGGCGAACGCCTGGAACTCGCGTACGGCGGCGTCGCGGTCGGTGGTTGCGTCCTGGATCTGCTCGCGCAGGGTGTCGCGTTTGCCCTCGGCCTTGCCGCGTTTCTCCAGGGCGGTCTGCTCGTCGCGGCGGGCCGTGCCCTCGGCGGACGCGCGGTCGCGTAGGTCGCGGTCCACCTGGTCGAGGCGGCGGAAGAGTTCCTCGACGGCGGCGCCCGCGGTCTCGGCCAGGGCGCGGTAGGTCTCGGCGGCGGCGTCGGCCTCCGCCCGTGCCGTGCCCGCGAGTTCGGCGGCGTCGTCGAGCCGGGCGCGGGTGCGGTCGAAGTCGTCGGCGGCCTCGCCGGCCGCCTCGCGTGCGGTTCGCCGCGCCTGTTCGGCGGGCCAGAACCGGGCGAGGGCCAGCCGGTAGCCGGCCACCGCGTTCTTGACCTCGGCCAGGGCGGCGGGGTCGGCGGGCAGGCCGACGTCGCCGGCGAACTCGGTGACCCGGCCGTCGGCGGCCTCCAGGTCGCCCTGGCGTTCGAGCACCACGCGGCCGGCGCGGGTGTGCTGGGCGTCGATCTCGCGGCGGCGCTCGTGCTCGGCGGCCAGTTTGACGTGCGCCTCGCGCAGCGGCGCGTCCGCGGGCAGGGCGCGGTGTTCGGCGGCAAGCCGCCGGCGTCGTTCGGCGAGGGCGTCGAGGTCGGCGCCGAGGCGGTCGATGCGCTGGGTGACCTGGTCCAGTTCCGCGCGGAGCGCGGCCAGCCGGGCGCGGCGGGCGGCCTCGCGTGCCCCTTCGCCGATGTAGTGGGCGGCGTCCTTGCGCCACGATCCGGCCAGGACGCCGTTGGCCCACCGGCCGTCCACGGCCACCCATGTGGCACCGCCGCCGAGGCCGATGCTCGCGAGGACTACGTGGACGGCGGCGTCGGGCAGGGCGGCGGCCTGGGGGTCGGCGCGGTCGACGGCGGGGCGCAGGACGGTGGCGCACGACGGCCCCGGTCGCGGCTCGCCGGCCACGATGACGGTGTCGTCCTCGGCGAGCAGCGTGCCCGCGGGGGTGATCCAGGCGTCGAGGATGCCCGCCGCCTCCAGCGCCGCCTCCAGGCCGGCCCGGTGGTCGGGCGGCACGGCCGCGGCGAAGTCCACGACCTTCCACAGCGGGGCCCCGGGGCGGGCGACCCGGGTGTCGGCGGGGCGGGTGTGCGGGGCGGGTGGGGCGTCGTGGCCGCCGGCTTCGAGCCGGGCCATCTCGTCGGTCAGGGACGCGGCGGTCTGCCGGGCCGCGCGCAGCTCGGCCTCCAGTTCGGCGCTCAGCCGGGCGAGGGTGTCGGTGGCGTTCCTGGCGGCGTCGTCGACGGCGGTGGCGGCGGGGTTGGGGCCGTCGGCGGAGACGGCCCAGCTCTCCAGGGCGGCGAGGACGTCGTCGGGGTCGTCCAGCCGCAGTTCCGTCAGGTCGGCCAGGTAGAGTGCGTAGGCGTTGACCAGTCCGGCAGTGGCGGCTCCGGTGGCCTGCTCGGCGGTGGCGATGCGTTCGGCAGCGGCCTGCAGTTCGCCGGTGAGCCGGTCGACCTCCGCGCGGGCCGCCTCCAGCCGGGACCGGGCGTGGGCGAGGGCGTCGATGAGGCGTTGCAGTTCGCCGATCGCCTGCTCATGCCGGGCGGCGAGCGCCTCGGCCTCCCGGCGGGCCGTGGCCGGCTCCTCCGGGGCGTGCCAGTCGGTGATGGCCAGGTGGGCGGGCTCGAACGCCGCTGTGCGCGCGGAGGTGAGCACCTGCTGCCGGGCCTGGTCGAATTCGCGGGCGGCCTGGTCGGCCTTGTCCAGGGCCGTGCGCGCCCGCTGTTCGTGGCGCTGGGTTTCGGCGGCGAGGCGGTCGCGTTCCTGTTCGCAGCGTCGCGCATGGCCGGCCAGCCGACCGGCCTCCTCGCCCGTTTGCTTGAGCCGTTCCGCGTCGCGCATTTCGGGGCTCTGCTTCAGCGCCTCCCTGCGCGCCTCCAGGACGTTGCGCTGGGCGGCCAGTTCCTCCAGCAGGAGCCGGGCCGCGGCGAGTTCTTCCTCGGCCGCCGCGTGGCGGGCCTCGGCCTCGCCCAGGTCGCGGCCGAGGTGCTCGTACCGGCTGTGCGCGAGGCGCGGGACGGCGGCTTTGCGTTTGGCGGCGATCGCGGCGTACCGGCGGTAGTGGTGCAGGAAGTCGGTGGCGGCCTTGCGTGCCTCCTCCAGGCCGCGCAGCGCGTCGCGTTCCTCGTCCAGGCCGCGGAACGCGTCGGCGACGGTGGCGGTCAGCACGGGGCTGAGCGGCGGCAGCGCCTCGGTGAGGGCGCGGGACAGCAGCTTCTCGTCCGGTTTCCTCGACAGTTGCGGCTGGCGCAGTTGGATGAGCAGGTTCACCAGCGCCTCGTAGCGGTGCTCCCCCAGGCCGAACAGCGCCTCGTCCACCGCCCTGCGGTAGTCGGCGGCCCGGTCGTAGACCATGCCGTGGCCCTCGACGGCTTCGCGCAGCTTCTCCCTGGTGAGCACCACCCCGGCGGCGGACAGCAGGCGCAGCTCGGCGCCGCAGCGCTGCGGGGTGACGAAGAACCAGTGCCGGACGATGCCGCGGTCCTTGACCGCCTTCAGCCCGCAGCCGATGGTGCGGAACTCCTCGGCGCCGTCGGCGGAGCGGCGGCCGAACTCCATCCACGCGTAGCCGAGCCGTTCGGGGTGCGGGTGTTTGCCGCCCAGCAGCAGGTTCCACTCCATGCGCTTCTGCCGGTCGCCGTCGGGTTCGACCCGGTGCGGGGCCAATTCGCCGTCGAGCAGGAACGGCAGGGTCAGGGCCAGCACCTTGGACTTGCCGGTGCCGTTGTTGCCGCGCAGCAGCAGCCGGCCGTCGTGGAAGTGGAACTCCTCGACGTCGTAGTAGAACATGTCGACGAGCCCGGCGCGCAGCGGCTTCCAGCGCTCGGAGGTCGGAGACGGCAGCATCACTTTCCTTTGATGACGGGGGCGTCCACTGCGTAACGCGCGATGGCGGGGAGTCCGGCGGCCGTGTCGCCGGTGACGCGGACCAGGCGCAGCGCCGCCAGCTTGGCCAGGGCGGTGGCCAGCAGGCCGTCCTCGGCGCCCGGGTCGGTCACGCCCTTGCGCCAGAACGAGGCGTGGTCGCGGGCGGCCCGCCGGACGAACGCCCGCAGCTCGGTCATGCTCGTCTCGCCACGGGTTGCCAGGTGCTCGGCGACCAGCAGGGTGACGTGGCCGTCGGTGCGCTGCTCGGGCATGCGCACGTCGGTCAGCTCGTCGTCGGGGTCCACCATGGCGATGCCCTCGGCGCGGACCTCGGCCACCAGGCCGGTGGCCTCCTCGATGCGGCGGACGATGGCGTGCCGCTGGGAGACCAGGTAGGCGCGTTCCGCGTCGTCGAGGTCGGCGAAGTAGACCACCGGGTCGTCCAGCAGCCTGCGGGTGAGCCGGCGGCGCAGCGCCTGGTTGCGCAGGTCGTCGGTGTCGGCGACCGGTTCGGCGGTCAGTTCGGTGAGCCGGTCCTCGAACGAGGTCGCGGTGATGGTGGACGGGCCGCGGGTGCCGGTGAGCAGCGCGGCCAGCACCGGCCTGCGCACGTCGTAGAGGACGTCGCCGGTCGCGGACAGGTAGGCGTCCTCGTCGCCGGCGACCCGGCGCAGCACGCCCCAGTCGAGCAGCGTGCGCACCACAGCGACCAGGTCGGCCCGCTCGGGGCGGCTGTCGAGGGTGAAGGCGAAGTCCAGCTCGGGCTCGGCGGCGGCCGCCAGCACCTCCTCGGCCAGGCGGCCGAGCGTGGTCTGCGCGTCGGCGCGTTCCAGCACGGCCAGCGCCAGGCAGAGCAGGACGTACCGGCGCCTGCCGTACGGCTCGCCTGACTTGCCGCGCGCCGGGTGGGTGGCGTCGCGGGTGTCGGACGCGGTCTTGAACAGCCGCGCCGAACCGGAGTCGACCGTCAGCCGCCAGCCGGTCTCCCGGGTGAGCCACTCGCGCAGCTCGGTCAGGTGGCGGCGGACCGGCACCAGCGTCGCGGCGTCGTTCTCGGCGGTCAGCAGCGGCTTGGCCAGCAGGGCGCGCAGCGCGGTGCGGCGCTGGGCCTGCTCCTCCTCCGGCGTCACCGGGCCGCCATCAAATCGGTGATCTCGATCAGGTGCTCGGGGCCGGTGAACACACCGTCCTCAGTGTGGACGTGGACGGTGCCGCCGTCCGGGACGAGGGTGAGCCGTACCTCCACGGAGCCGTCGCCGGTCACCGTTTTGATCTCGGTCTCGCCGGGGCTGCGGGCCGCAAGCGCGTCGCCCAGCAGGCCGAGGAACAGCCGGAACGCGCGCGGGTCGAGCACGTCCAGCTCCGACAGCAGCACGCGGCCGTCGGTGCGCAGGGCGGCGCGGGCGGCGGCGGTCTCGGCTGCCTCCCGTTCGGCCTGCTCCAGCAGCAGCCTGCGGGCCTGGGTGCGGTCGGCGACCTTGTTGGGCTTGCCGCGACGTTCATAGGAGCCGGTGCGGCGCAGCTGGGGGGAGATCCTGATCGGCGGGGCCGCCTCCCAGGAGGTGCCGGAGCCGACCTCCCGCCATTCGTCCAGGGTGATCGGCGTCACCGTGAGATGCCGGGCGGGGGTCAGCCCGAACGCCGCCCGCCACAGCCGGTGCGCGGCCGCCTCGTCGGGTGCCTCGGCGAACCAGCGGGCCAGGGCGCGGAAGTCGGCCGACCGATCGGAACGGCCGGAGCGACGCTCGTTGAGCAGGCCCACGGCGTCGATGAGCTGCTTGATCGCGGTGATCGCCGACTGGCGCAGCAGCCGGGCCTGCGACTGGCGGGTGGCGTCGGTGGAGACGAACCAGTCGCGCAGGCCGCGCCAGCGGTTCAGCCAGGAGGCGAACGCCGCCTCTTCGGCCCTGCCGTAGGCGTCCGAGCCCTCCTCGGAGTCGGGGACGGCGTCGGCGGCCTCCCGGCACGCGGCCAGCCGCAGCAGCCTCTCGTGGTCGCGCGCCTCCAGTTGGATGAGCAGCGTGGCGATGCGCGCACCGGAGTTGGCCAGGTCGGCGATGAAACGGTTGATGTAGTCGATCAGCCGTTCCTTGTAGGCGATGAACCCCGCGACGTCGCCGTCGGAGAAGTCGATCGCGCGGCGCAGCGACGCCATGAACGCCTGCGCATTGTCGGCGAGCGAGGAGAACCGCTCGGCCAGCGACAGCAGGAGCAGATGCACCCGGGCAGGGTCGGGGTCCCGCTCGCGGGCCAGGACGGCCAGCGACTGCAACTGCTCGGCGATGTCCCCCAGCGCCACCGACTGCAGCGCGCCACGCCGCCCGATCGCCTCCTCGTAGAACGCGATCGCCTGCTCGGCGGCCTGCCCGGCCGGGGTGAGCTGGAACAGGAAGCGCTTGCGGTGGAAGTCCTCCACGGAGGTGACCCTGCCGGTGTCGGCGTCGGCCCGCAGATTGCCCCACTCCCGCAGCTTCTCCAGCGCCTGCCCGAGCGCGTCGTCGCTCTCGCGCCGCAACTCCGCCGCCACGTCCTCGGGCCGCAGATGCACGATGAACCGTTCCTTCGCCCGGGCGAAAACCCGCAGAATCTCGCGATAGAGGGCGGCGTTGGGCGCGCTCAGGTGCGCGAAAGGCTGATGCTCCTGAGACGGAAAGGCCATACCTCTAGTCTCCCGGACCAGAGCACCTGCCGCGTCCAAACGCCCCGGGCCAAGCCGCGACGGAACATAGGAGGCCCGGTACGAGGACGCATGTCACCCATCGCACTCCGCGCCGAACTGGCCGAAGCCCAACGCTGACCCGGCTCGCCCGGATGCCGCTTCCGGCACCCGGCGACGCCTATCCGCCTGAACGGCAGCGGCCGGCGAGCATGGTCACCGAAGGGTGGTGACGAGGGCCGAGTACGTCGGCCGCACCGACGCGCCCTGCGCGACGTACCGCAGCGTGTGACGTCCCACCGTGTCCGCCGCCGACGGGCCGGTGACGTCGGCGGCCGTGAGCACCTGGTACGGGTGCAAAGCGACCACCAGACGTGTCCGCGTAAGTGATTTCGGCACGCCCCATCTTGGTTACGCTTGCTCGCCATGGCCGGACTGAGCAAGGCGGAACTGGAGGCGCTGGTCGAACAGGCCACCGTCGACGCCTATGACGAGGACGAGCAGATTTCCGGCTTTCACGTCATGCTGGAGGAACACCTGGCCGTACCGTTCAAGACGATGGTCCTCGGCGTCGAGGTGACGGTCAAGAAGATCGACTTGCTTCCGGGAAGCGGGATCGTCGCGATCTGCGCGCGCGGGCCGCACCGGCAGGCGATCGGCATCCTCGACCTTCCGCTGCCCACACCACCACCCGAAGGCTCCGAATGGATCGACGCCTACCGTCACTGGGGTCCGTGACCGGATGAGTGAGTACCAGTACTACCAGTTCCTCGCGGTTGACCGTCCGCTGGACGCCGGGCAGCAGGCTGAGGTCCGGGCGCTGTCCACCCGCGCCCGGATCACCGCCACCAGCTTCACCAATGAGTACCACTGGGGTGATTTCCACGGCGACCCGAACCGGATGATGGAGCGCTACTACGACGCCCACCTGTACCTGGCCAACTGGGGCACCCATCGGGTGATGCTTCGCCTGCCCCGAACGCTCCTCGAGCTGGACGTCGCCGAGCAGTACTGCGTGGGAGACCAGGTGACGGCTTGGACTTCCGGCGAGCGCCTCATCCTCGACCTGACCAGCGAGGACGAGGAGGTTGAATGGGTAGGGGACGAGGAGGACCCGCTGTCGTCCATCGTCGGCGTACGTGCCGAACTCGCCGCTGGGGACCTGCGGCCGCTCTACCTGGCATGGCTGTCGGCCTACGGCGTGTGGGAACGCGATGAGGACGCCTTCGACTACGAGGAGGAGGACGCGCTCGAACCGCCGGTGCCGCCGGGGCTCGGCACGCTGAGTGCGCCGCAGCAGGCCCTGGCCGACTTCCTGCGTCTCGACCCCGATCTGCTCGCGGTCGCGGCCGAGGGCAGTCCGCTCCAGATCATCGTTCAGGATGATCCGCGAGAGCTGGCCGTATGGCTCACGAAACTTCCCCAGGGCGAGAAGGACGAGTTGCTGCTGCGGGTCGTCCAGGACCAGGCGGCCCAGGTACAGATGGAACTGAAGCGCCGGTTCCGCGGCGAACCCAAGATCGAGGCCGGTGAAGTTCCCAGGCGTACCGTGGCCCAACTGCTGGACGCCGCGGCGGAACGCCGTCAAAGAACGCGAACACCGCGCGGCGGCCAAGCGTGACCAGGAAGAGGCTCGCCGCGAGCGGGAGCGGGCCTGGCATTTGCCGTGCCCGACAGCATCGGCGCCTGTCGGCACGATTGTCGTGGCACAGCCAGCGCCCGAACCGGCCAGGGCTCGTCCTGGGCTACGCCGCGAGCACGCCGACCGACATCAGCGAAGGTGTGGCACCGGGCTGCTCCCCGGAGCCCTGGCAATTTAGGGCATTTATTCTCTGATCAACAGTGTGCCGCACAAGATCGACTGCTGGTCGTCGCGCGTACCATCCCCGACAAATGTCGGCGACCGTGGTTACTGTCCCGGTCATGACCAACGCGGTGCAGGCGTACGCGTACGCCGGACCCTCCACGCTCACTGCCGGGCGGCTCGCCCTGTCCACCTCCGGTGGACGTACGGCACGCGGTCTGCTGAGCCACCCCCGATTCTTCAGCGGCCTGCTGACCGAGGCCGCCCCCGCCGCCGCCGGGCTGCTGGCCGTCGCGAACGTGGCGCAGACCCGCTACGACCGACCGGCCCCGACCTTCTCCCGCGACCCGGTGGTGACCTGCAACGGCGACCGGCTCCGGTTCGAATCGTTCTCCGCCTGCGGCGGCGTCTACTCCCGTCTCGATGTGCTGGAACGCGCCCTCGACGGGGAGGTGATCGACCTCGGCACCACCAACGTCGACGTCAACGGCCCGTTGCGCGAGGCGCTGGCCCGTGTCGGCGGCACCGATCCCCTCCACCTGGGCGTCGGCCGGGACGAGTTGGCCGTCACCACATTGGACGGCGCGGTGGTGGAGAAGAAGGTGCCGCTGCCCGACCGGTGGCTGCGTGGCTTCGCCGAGATCCAGCTCGTCACCTCCGGTTTCGACCTGCGGGCAGAGCTGACCGGGCCAGAGGCGCTGCGTTTCCTGCGCACGCTGCCCCGCAGGGCCGGCTCCACCCTGTGGGCGCTGCCCTCGGGTCCCTCGCTGCGGCTGACCGCGAGCCCTGCTCCCGGCGCCGTCTGCCTGCCGGGACCGGAGCGGTTGGCGACCATGCTGGTTGACGTGGACCGGCGAGGTCCGCCGGCCGGGCCTGGCGGCGGAACATTCGCTGCCAGGCCTCTCGCGGGTTGAGTCAGCAAATGTCGGTGCGCTGACCCTCGATGCCGCCGTCGCCGGTGTGAACGGGCTGGTCTATCTCGCCGCCACCGCCCCTGTGAGCGATCTGCTCGGGCCCGGGGCGGGCCTGCTGCGCGGGATCGGCGCTTTCCTCCTGGTGTACGGCGCGGCGGTCGGCGGCCTCGCATCGATGTGCTTCCGACAGTCAGGGGGCCCGGATGGACGGCCCGAGATCCAAGGTTGAGCTCTTCGCGGCGCTCCGCCGCGACTCGCGCATAGAGAAGCTGTCGATCCATGAGCTCTCCCCCCGCCACGGAGTGCACCGGCGGCTGGTACGCGAGACCCTGTCCTCGCCGTGGCCCGCCCCGCGCAAGCCGGGACCCCAGCGCGCCTCGGTCCTGGATCCCTACAAGCACCTGATCAACGCGATCCTGCGTACGAACCTGGACGCCCCGCGCAAGCAGCGGCACACCGCCAAGCGGGTCTTCGACTTGCTTCCTCGTAGGATCGGGTGCGGAGTATCCGGGTGTGACGGATCCGCGACGGTGGAGGCGGCATGACAGATGAGGCGGGCGAGCGAACCCCGGCGCGGGCGCACGGACTGTGGCTGTGGATGGTCGCCGTCGGCTTGGCGGTCGTCGCGGCGGACCAGCTGTCAAAGCTGTGGGCCGTGTCGGCGCTCACCGACCGGGCCCCGATCACGGTGATCCCCGGCCTCATCGACTTCCGCCTGCTCTACAACCCCGGCGCCGCGTTCTCCATCGGCCGTGACTCGACCTGGGTGTTCGCCATGGCCGCCGCGAGCATAGTCGCCGGCATCCTCTACTACGGCCGCCGACTCGGCTCGCCCGCCTGGGCCCTCGGCCTGGGCCTCGCGCTCGGCGGCGCCGCCTCCCACCTCCTTGACCGCCTGTTCCGCGACCCGGGCTTCGCCCGCGGCCACGTCGTCGACTTCATCGATTACAAGGGCTTCTTCGTCGGTAACGTCGCCGACATCTTCCTCGTCGGCGCCGCAGGCCTCCTGATGGTCCTCAGCGTCCGCGGTGTCCAGTTCGACGGCACCCGCGAGACCGGCGCCGCCGACCCCCGCTCTCACCCGGGCCCGGCCTGACCCCGTCAGGCCGACTCGGGGACGCGCTCGTCGCGCAGCCGGTCGAGGCGCCACACCCGCGATCGGCTGCTAGCGGATTGAGGGAATCCCGCAGGAAGCGCGAGGGCCGGGCCGGGGATCAGCGAGGCCACCAGCCCGGTCTCCTCGATGATCTCTCGCAGTGCCGCCTCGGCGGGATTCTCATATATCTCCACGTGGCCGCCGGCAGGCAGCCATGCCTGGAGGCGATGCCACACCAACGCGACCTGTGCGACACGGTCGAAGCGGCTCAGTACGAACGCTGAAGCGGTCGCCTCTTTGAACACTCGTGTCCTCCTTGGGAACCCCGAGTCCCGTGCCCATCACCCTGGCGCACCGCGTGCATCTGTCGCCTCGGTAACCCGGGATCCCTACGCGCCGCTGGGTGTGGCGAGATCGCCGTCCACGTGGCCCCGGGCCCGAGGAGGTCCCCGGTCAACAACGCCCGTATGAGAGGGATCTCGCTCCCGCTCCTGGAGGCCACGCGCCGCGAGGACCCGGCCTTCCCAGCCCGGCACCCGCCGGTACCGATGGTCACCAGCAGGACCAGCGGCACCAGGCGGATCAAATGTCCGAATCGCATCGCGGCGGAACTCAGCAGGTCAGGCGTACCGACTCACCCCACCCGGACTTGCTGTACTCGTCGTTGCGGCCCCACCATGCCTGCGCATACGCCCTGTAGGTCTGGGTACCGCCGCTGCACCGCCAGGTCGCCGCCACGCTGGCCGTGCTGACCGAGTTGGCCCGCAGTTCGTTGGTCTTTTTGGCTGACCAGTTGTTGAGAGCCCGGTACTGATACAGAATAATCTTCACCTTGATCGATGGCTGCTTGTACTGGCAGGACAGCGATGTCCGGGCGACGAAGTTCTTGGTATTCCCGCTCCGGTAGTAGTACGGGGCGACGGCCCGTAGGGTGCATCCGCTCTGAGTCCAGGTCTTGTCGGCATAGGCGGGAGCACCCATGCCGACTACGCCCGCGGTCACACCCAGGATGGTTAGGACCGCCGCGGCTGTTCTTCTCAGCCTCATTTCAACTCCTTAATAAGTGGGTCCACGCCGAGTCATCTCCCCTTCTGTTCGACAAGGCGGATCACTCGGTCCCCAATTGTCGTTGCACGCGCTGATACGTTTTCAGCAGTGAGCCGGCGAGGGACGGGGCCGCTTTTGGATGTCATTGAATTCCGGTGCCGGGCCGGTTGCCTGTGCGCATCAACACCGCACACCTTGAAGGAAATCTTTCGCGCTGGGGTA
This sequence comes from Sphaerisporangium viridialbum, assembly GCF_049674955.1. Classification (GTDB taxonomy): domain Bacteria; phylum Actinomycetota; class Actinomycetes; order Streptosporangiales; family Streptosporangiaceae; genus Sphaerisporangium; species Sphaerisporangium viridialbum. Next base: position 8,128,478 of record NZ_CP187232.1, read on the forward strand.
TTTCGGACGTCAATGACGCTGAGTGAACGTTTCATTGACGTACGAAGCAATGACCGATGGGATGGTGTCAATGCCGGAGCTCTGCAGACCTTCGGCCCGGTCGTCCATGGCCTGAGCTGGGTCATCACCGACATGAACGAGGTCCACTGGTTCATGAAGCGCATGCGCACGGTGATCAAGGGGCGGACTGGCTCTGTAGACGAGATGTGGTTCTGGCGCAAAATGTCACCGAGTTCCGACACCACTCCAGGGAGGCCCTCCAGGTCTTCTCGGCCAGGGCGCGGCCGGAGTGTCAGCTTTCGGAGCGCCAGCGGTCGATGAGCGATGCCGGCATCCGGTCATGCTGCTCTTTGGGAAGCGCGGGTGGGCGCGGCACCGCTGCTGTCCAGCACGTGACCTGCAACGTGCGCAGATCAAGGTAGGGCCGGATGTCGTCGGGGTCGGGGGCGCCGGGTAGGCGGCCCTGCTGTCCAGCGATCGGGATGTTGGCTTGTGTGGCCCATGACATGGCCCCAGGCCGATCTGTTCTCCATGCGCCTGGGTTGATGGTGCCGTCGCGTTGGATCTGTCGAGCTTCGGCCACCCCGAAGGTGTGGAACATGTCCGGCACCAGCGCCTGCGGTGGCGGGCGAGGGGTTGTCCGTCGTCGGGCAGGTCGTTAAGCAGCGCGACGGATTCGCCGTAGACCTCCGGGCCGGGGCTTTGCTCCTGGAGGGGAGAGGTGAAGTGGTGACGAGGGGTCCGGAGGACAAGGGGGCGCCGGTCAATTTGAACAGTGCGTCCCCGGCCGCACCGGTACGGTCGCGCCCTCGCCCGATATTGCCGACGGATTTCAGGCGCAGGACACTAGTTGGTGCAGTCCTGGTTTTTGAGGGCCAGGCCCAGCACGTAGATCTTGCCGTGGGACAGCGTGAAGTAGTAGTAGGCCTTCCGGTTGCCGGGGATGGTGGTGATGGGGTACCCGCTGGCGGCTCTCTCCAGCTTTGGGTAGGCCTTCTCCAACTGCTTCCTAGTGGAGCCGATCCTGATGCCCTGAGGGGTCTTGACACCCTTGGGCGCGGCGATCAACGCCACGCCCCGCTTCTTGGAGATGTAGAGGCCCACAGCGTCGCGGCCGCTCGGGTGCGCCTTCAGGTCCCAGCCCGCACAGCCCCCGTCGTCGAACTTGTGGACGATCTTCCCGGTCGCCTTGGCCTGCTTGGCGCTCATTCCCAGCTTCACACCTCCGTAGCCCGACGGCCCCAGCGTGCCGCTGGAGTGAGCAGCCGGGGCCTCGGCGACGGCCGCGTTCGAGCTCGCGGTCGCGGTCCCGACGCCGATCATCGCGATTCCCACGGCGAGGCCGGCCATCAACGCCGAACTTCCCATCCTGCGGGCGGTCATGACCTTCATCTTGCTGGTGATCGTCATTGCTGACTTCCCCTCTGCTGGCGGTCGATGTGACACCCGTGGACGGGAGGCGGAACACCTGCGCCCGGGGGCCTTGCGATAAGAGCAAGCTAGGCCGGGAAGTGTTGAGGCTACGTTGAGGATTTGCTGAGTCTCCACCGAACCCGGCGCGGTTCAGACTGCCGGCGTCGCTCCTGCTGCGTCGCGTGCGCCGGGTTGGCCCTGGTCGGCTGCCCGGTTGGAGTGACAGATGCTCACGCCTACCATCCAGTGTGGTATCTCGTCCAAGCGATGGCGGCAGCTGCTGCCCGGCGCTGGTAGTTGCGTAGGTTCGGTACGCCTGGCGGTGCGGGCTGCCGGCTCATGCGAGTCCAGTAGCCGGCGTATGCGGCCGCGTAACTGGCGATCACATCTGATGGAACGAGATCCCAGGCCCGGGCACCGACCAGCGCCTTCTCGGCCGCACCCGGAGTGTTGCCGGCCATGATCAGGTGCGGGACCAGGTCTGTGATGTCCTGCCAGGCGGCGCCCTGGCATGGTTGCGCCCAGTCCACGACGAACCCGGTTCTGTTGCTCGTGGTGATGAGCAGGTTGTCTGGACGGATGTCCCCATGGACCAAGGTGGTGCCGTCGGCATGCCGACCCCAGAGGGTTTCCAGGTCGGCGAGCGCGTGCAGGTGCTGTCGTTCCCAGCCGCCTAGGTCGGACGGTGGTGAGTCGGCCAGTTCGCGCCAGCCGTGCAGCCAGCGGACTCGGCTGGCGGAAGCCTGCGGGAGACCGGACAAGGGGGACGGTGTCAGCAGTTCCACCATGTCGGAGAGGGTTGACACGACGGTGGGGATGTCCGCTGAGCCGGGCGACAGATCAGGGTGGCGTCCTACGATGTCGTCGAAGATCAGGACGATCCATCCGGCCGAGGTGCCGTGCCATCGCAGGCGCGGCGCTGGTACGGCGGAGGGAAGCCGGTCGGCGGTTTCCGCCTCGACCTGGTACTTTCCCGCCAGGACGTGATCAGCCGGGATGGCCTTGACGAACGCCCGGTCGCCGCCGGCCAGGCCGAGACGCGCGGCAGCCCCCGGCGAGAAGCCGCCGCCCTGCACGTCGGCGGTGACGACGGCCGAGCCGAGGTGAGTGGTGATGAGGTCGCGTAGCTCGCTGGGGAGATCGCCCCAGGACGGGCGTGCCGCTGTGAAGCCGAGCGGCGGATGGTCGAACAGATCGGATGGCACGGTGAAAGGCCCCTCGAGGTGTTGGGATGACTGCGGCGACCACGCCGAGCAGGGGCCGAGAGAGTGTCTCGTCTAATCCTGCTCGGCGCTGATAGCTCGCCGTTCGACGTGAAGGGGCACCTGACAACCGTATCCCTTGAGCCGGCTCAGTCGAGGTCGAGGTGGTAGCGGTAGGCGTCGATGGCCGGGCCCAGCGCCGCCATCATCTCCGGTACGGTGCGGTGGGCGAGGGTCAGGATGCGTTCCAGGGACCCGGCCAGGGAACGCATCGTCGGCACGGGCGGGCTGGTGATGAGCGCGTCCAACTGGGCCAGGCACCAGCGGCCGATCTCGGTGTCGAGGTGGTACCAGCCGTACTGGGCCCGCTCGGGGGTGAGCGCGGTGCGGATCAGGCTGCGGGCAGCGGTGTGGAGCATATGAGTCTCGGCGTAGGCCATGAACTGCTGGCCTCGCAAGATGCGCTTGTGGATCATCCAAGTGAGCACGAGCGTCTCCACAAAGAGCTGCTCACAGGTGGGCGCTGCGGCGAGACGGTGGGCAACGAACGCCGCGGCGGCGCGGTCATGTAGTCGTTCACCACCGTACGGCGCGGTGTAGATGGCGCGGCCCCGGGTGACCGCGGCGATGTGGTCGATGCGGTCGGCCGGGGCGAGGTACAGGTCTAGCTGGCAGAGCTTGCCGTCGTGCTCGATCAGGTGGACATAGCCGAGCCCGCCCATTCTGGGCACGATGGTGTCGCTCCAGCCGGGCAGGATCGCGCCCAGCTGGGTGGCAGCCAGAGCATGGTGGGCGCCCACAAACTTGGAGAAGGTCGGCGGGTGGACGCCGATGACGAGGTCCACGTCCGACAAGCGGTCGGAGTCACCGTGGGCGAAGGAGCCGCGGACCAGCAGGTCCGTGACAGCGGGGCTGCTAGTCAGCAGGCCGGAGACCCGCTCAAGGATCGCGATCTGGGCGGGCCGGTTGACCACCACGAGATCATCAATGGCGGCGTCGAGAATCGCGGACATGGGACAGTCCTCCCTATGAGGCGGTGCCGAGCAAGATGGATTTCCGGTGGCGCCACTTTTCGGCGGTGCCGGTGTCGCCGAGTGTGTCGTGCAGGTCGTGGAGCAGGTCGTAGACCTGTCCCTCGCGCAGCTCGTGGGTGAAGTAGAGCTGCAACAGGTGCTGCTCCGCGGCGTCGTGGTAGCCGAGCCGAGCCAGGGTCAGGGCCTGCTCGACCTGCTGGTGGGTCAGCGCGTCGGTCAGTGGTAGCAACGGGCGTACGGCGTCATAGGGGAGGTGCTGGCCGTTGGTCAGCTCGGCCAGTTCTGGGCTGGAGTAGCAGTCCAGGATCAGGTGCAGCCGGGGTGGGCCGCCGGTTGCACGCGCCGTGCGCGTGAGTTGGGGTGAGCCGCCACAGTCGACCCGCGAGCCGCCGTGGAAGTCGAGGATCTGCCAGGTACGGCCGGTGGCGTTGCTGGAGCTGCGCGAGCGTCGGAGCGCTCACAGCGCCGTCTGCCAGTCCCGCGCCCGGCCTACCAGGAAGGCCAGCGCTTCGGCTCCCTCATTGACCGGGAACACGAAATGGAGGTCATCGTCCATCGGGCGAACACAGTAGGCCAGCTCACAGTGCCCCCTAACGATCGTCACTGTCGCCCGCAGTCGGCAGTCCGCTCCTCGGACGCCGCACGTACCATGCTTGGACTTGCCCCCGGCTACTCCGATGCGTCCCCTTCCAGCCACGCTGTCGGCGCCTCCCCAGAGAATCTTTCCAGCCAAGAACCGCCGGCCAGCACGGGCACGACGGCGCAACAGCTCAGCTTGAGAGATCTCACCAGCGCTACAACTCCACCGATCGTGGCCGGTCTCCGTCGCATTCTCACTGCGCAGATCGAGGCGGAGGCGATGATGGGGCCGCGACTGCTCGTCAGAGGCGTCCATGGGCAAGTACCCATCATCGAACGAGTATGCCAAGTGGCCAAAGGGACCGATCGGGCCGAGACACTCGATATCGGCAGCGAGTTCCTCGAATTCTTCGGTTGGCTGCACCAGGGTTCTGGCAACTTCGTAGAAGCCATGTTTTGGACCAACAAGGCGCTGGACTACGCAATGGAGGCTGAGGATCAACATGTCATCTCATATATCCTCATGCGTAAGAGCAACATTGCCGCAGAGTCGGGCGACTACGCTCACGGGCTAGGTTTGGCGAATGCGGCCTTGTCCAAGTCCAACGTTCTGACTCCACGACTTAGAGCCGTAGTTCTACGGGCTCGTGCGAACGCCCACGCGCATCTCGGCGAACTAGGTAGGTTCACTGAAGATTCCGAGATCGCACTCGCCGAGGCTACGGCAGGCATCAACCAGGTGGAGAATGACCGTGCCCCGTACTGCACGCCCTCATATATCGAAATGGAAGCGGGCGCATCCTGGGTGCTACTCGGACGTGCCTCCCATGCCCTGCCGATGTTCGAGGACAGCCGATCCCGATGGGCGGACCCAGGTCAGGTCCGTGACCGGGCTCTGTGCCTGGCACGCCTCGCGACCGCGTATGCCGTGCCCGACCACCCGGAGCAAGCCTGCCAGGTAACTGATGATGCCATCGCGCTGACCCATGTACTTGGTTCGAGCCGGGTGCTGTCGCAGCTCAAGGCTCTTCGCCGCTGTTTGACCAGATGGTCCAACCACCACGATGTAGCAGACTCGATCGCAAGGTTGGACATCTTGACCACTGCGTCTCAATCTTCGCCGTCCAAGCCGGAAGGAACCTGGTGAACCACCTGCTGACCACAGCGACCACGACGGACGAACAAGACCGCAGTGCGTCAATGGCGATTCTCCCGATTGGCAGCTTCGAGCAACACGGCAGCTATCTTCCTCTAACCACGGACACAGTCGTCGCGTCCGTGATCGCACGAGAACTGGCCAGCGCCTATCGCGTCCTTCTCCTTCCTCCCGTGACCATTTCATGTTCGCACGAGCATAGTAATTGGCCCGGCACTGTCAGCATCTCAGCACAGACGCTCTACTCGATTGTCAGTGATGTCTATGACTCAGTGACCCGTAGTGGAATCGCGACTCTCGTGATCGTGAACGGGCATGGCGGTAATTACGTCCTCAGCAATGTCGTGCAGGAAGCCAACGCCAAAGGTCGAAGCATGGCGTTGTTCCCCACGAAGGAAGACTGGAACGAGGCCAGAGCCGCCGCCCGGCTCTCGTCATCCATGCACGAGGATATGCATGCGGGAGAGCTTGAGACCTCCATTCTGCTGTATACCTATCCAGACCTGGTACGCGATGGATACGAGTCAGCTGACTGGATGGCAGGCGACAGGCGTCATTTACTGACGTCCGGCATGCAGGCATACACCACAAGCGGAGTCGTCGGACTCCCGTCTCTGGGCACAGCGGACAAGGGCAAGGCCGTACTCGAATCGCTCACCCGCAGCTTTTCCGGGGTTGTGCGTCTTTTCGAGTAATGCAGGACACCGCGCCATCCATGTCAGCGCTACAGGCCGCTTTGCGTAGGTAACGGCCGGGGTGGGCGTCAAGCGGCTCACCCGTCACGTGGGTCACGGGTGGGGATAGGAGACATCCCCACCACCCCTACGGTCTCTACGTCAGGATGCGAGATCTCATACGGTTACCCGGATGTCAGTAAGCTCGGGGGTTAGTTCTGAGGGGCGGGTTGTGCCGGTGAGGCCATGGCTATTTCTAGTTCCGCCAGGACGCAGCGGATTACCTGGCGTACGCCAGCCTGACCGGAGAGGTGCGGCATGACTGAAGCAGCGACCCGTTATCTGTATGTCGCCCGGCACGGTGAGGCTTCGGCGGATGAGAGCGAACTGACGGATAGGGGTCGCAGGCAGGCCGTACTGCTTGGTAGGCGACTCCGGGACATCCCTATCTCGGTGGTCCACCACGGCCCGTTGCCTCGGGCCGCGCAGACAGCGCATCTGATCGGCGAGCGACTGGACGGCGTTCCGGTACGCGTTTCGGAGATCGCCGGAGACTACGTGCCCTATATGCCCAGACGGGAGGAACTGCCGCCGGAGTCGGCCGACTACCTGCTCCGATTCCTCGACCAGTTCCCGGCGGAGGAACGCGCGCACGGCACACGGCTGGGCCTGGAGGCGCTCGCCCGATTCACCGGCCCTGTAGAGGGCGACGAAGAGGGTGACGAAACGCGCCATGAGCTGGTCGTCACCCACAACTTTCTCGTTGGATGGCTGGTCCGGGCCGCACTGGACGCCCCGAAGTGGCGTTGGCTGGGTCTTAACCATTGCAACGCGGCCCTGACGGTCATCCGGTACGCACCCGGCCGGCCGTCGTCTGTACTCCTCTACAACGACATGGGGCACCTGCCCACCGAACTGCGCTGGACCGGGTTTCCACCTGAGCCGCATTTATAAGCGCTTGGCCTGCCATCACGCGTCCCCCCACAGGTGCACGGTGCGAGAACTAACCAGATGCCAGTAGGTCGGGGGTCAGTTCTGTGGGGCGAGTGGTGCCGGTCAGGGGCATGGCTGTTTCCAGTTCGGCCAGGAGACAGCGGATAACGTGGCGTACGCCGGCCTCTCCGGCGAGGCCGAGGCCGTAGGCGGAGGGGTCGGGCCAGCAAGCAGAGCGTACCGGGGGCGCTACTCCTGTTGTGGGTCTATGGAAGCCCGTTTCGTCAGGTCGATCTAAGCTAGGCCCATGATGCGCCGCAGACTCCAGTCGATCAGGATCGAGGGGTACACGTCGATCCGCTCGGCGCAGGTCGAGTTGCGGGATCTCAACGTGCTCGTCGGAGCCAACGGTGCGGGCAAGAGCAACTTCATCTCCGTTTTCGCCCTCCTGGGCCGCATCGTGGATGGAGAGCTCAACCTCTTCGTCGGCCAAGCAGGCGGAGCTTCCGCCCTGCTTCACGGAGGCCCCAAGGGCGATGCTCGGATCACGTTGAGTCTCGGCTTCCAACCCAACGGGTACAAGGCGACGCTAGTACCCGCGGCCCGCGATGAGTTGATTTTCGGTGAGGAACGCATCTGGTTCTACGGTGAGGGCCAGGCGAAGCCGTTCGATGCCTCGCTAGGTCGAGGGCATAGGGAGAGCCGCCTGCTCGACGAGATCGGACAGCGCGGGGAAGCATCCATAGCCGGATACGTTGTGGACGTGATGCGGGGTTGCCGTGTCTTCCACTTCCACGACACGGGGCCCAATGCCCCCGTCAAGCAGACCGGTTACGCCTCGGACAACATCGCGCTCCACCCTGACGCGGGGAATCTCGCGGCCGTGCTACTCCGCCTACGAGAAACCGACAGGGCCTCCTATCGCCGGGTCGTGCGGACGATACAGCAGGTGGCTCCGTTCTTCCGGGACTTCGTGCTCATCGAAGAGGGCGGCCGACTGCAGCTGCGCTGGCAACAGGAAGGGTCGGACGTCGTTTTCCCGGCTGACGCGTTGTCCGACGGAACGCTGCGCTTCATCTGCCTCACGACCCTGCTGAGCCTTCCCGATCTGCCCCATCTCGTCGTGCTCGACGAGCCCGAGCTCGGGTTGCATCCTTACGCCATCGTGCAGCTGGCCGACATGCTGCGTGCGGCAAGCCATGAGAGTCAGATCCTCATCGCCACCCAGTCGGTGACGCTGATGAACCAGTTCGAGCTGGACGACCTCATCGTTGTCGAACGTGCCGACGGGGCCTCTGTCTTCGATCGCCCCGACCCCGCTGGGCTGCAAGGTTGGCTGTCGGACTACTCCCTGGGCGAGCTGTGGGAGAAGAATCTCCTTGGTGGCAGGCCGCAAGCCGAGTCCAGGTGACTGGAATGCGTCGGCTTCACATTCTGTGCGAGGGGCAGACCGAGGAGACGGTCGTCCGCGAAGTCGTCTCTGCCTACTTCGAAGGCGCTGACGTCTACGTCACGGCGTCCATTCTCAAGACGAAACGTCCGGCTGGGGGTCCCTCCTACAGAGGCGGCCTGTCAGGTTGGAACAAGATCTCCACGGAGATCGGTCTTCTACTTCGCGGCTCCTCCATCACCGTGTTGACCACACTCTTCGACTACTACGGCCTTCCTCTCGACGTTCCCGGAATGGCGACACGCCCGACCGGTTCGCCGTACGACAGGGTCACTCACGTCGAGCGCGCGATGGCTGACGCCGTCAGCGACCCGCGTTTCCTCCCCCATCTCGTTCTTCACGAGATCGAGGCGTGGGTTCTCCTTGGCCACGGCGCGCTCGGCGAACTCACCGGTGACGCTGCACTCGCTCAATCAATCGAGACGATCGTGAACGGTGCGCAAGGAGCCGAGCTTGTCAACGACGGAGCCGACACCGCTCCATCGAAGCGCATCCTCGGCCTCTACCCGCGCTATCGGAAACCTCCGACGGCCCGCTCGTCATCGCGGAAATCGGCATCGACACAATTAGGAAGGCCTGTCCTCATGCCGACGCCTGGTTCACCGCGGTCAACGCCGCTCTCTCAGAAAAGAGATAAGCGGCCTGGGTGGACTTCAAGTGGCTCACCCGTCACGTTCGTCACGGGTGGGGATAACAGACGTCCGCAATCCCGCCAGGTTTCTCATCGGTCATCCGGCAGCCAGTAGGTCGGGGGTCAGTTCTGCGGGGCTGGTCGTGCCGGTCAGGGCCATGGCTATTTCTAGTTCGGCCAGGAGGCAGCGGATGACGTGGCGGACGCCGGCTTCCCCGGCGAGGGCGAGGCCGTAGGCGTACGGGCGGGCGAGCAGGACGGCCTGGGCGCCCAGTGCCAGGGCCTTGATGACGTCGGGGCCCGTGCGGATGCCGCTGTCGAACAGCACCGTGGTCCGGTCGCCGACGGCTCCGACCACGCCGGGCAGCGCGTCAAGCGAACCGATGGCGCCGTCGACCTGACGGCCACCGTGGTTGGAGACGACGACGCCGTCCATGCCCGCGTCCACGGCCCGCCACGCGTCGTCCGGGTGCTGGATGCCCTTGAGCAGGATCGGGCCGTCCCAGTGGTCCCTCAGGAACGCCAGGTCGTCCCAGCTGAGCGAGGGGTCCCCGAACGTGGTGGCCCAGCGCAGGATCGCGGCGTCACGGTTGGAGTCGTCGATCGAGCCGCCGACCGCCTTCTGGAACGCGGGGTCGGTGAAGTAGTTGGCGACGCCGATGCCGCGCAGGAACGGCAGGTAGGCCTTGTCGAGGTCGCGCGGACGCCAGCCGAGCGTGTGCGTGTCCAGCGTGACGACCAGGGCCGTGTAACCGGAGGCCTTCGCGCGCGCGAGGAAGCTCGCCACGACGTCGCGGTCCTTGGACCAGTAGAGCTGGAACCAGCGAGGTCCGTCGCCGTTCGCCTCGGCGACCTGCTCCATCGAGTGCGAGGCGGCGGTGCTCAGCACCATCGGCACCCCCTGCGCCGCCGCCGCCCGCGCCACGGCGAGCTCTCCTTCGGGGTGCACGATCGTCAGGACGCCGATGGGGCCCAGCAGCACCGGGGAGGGCAGCGTCTGTCCGAAGAGCTCGACCGACAGGTCACGTACGGCCACGTCGCGCAGCATGCGGGGCACGATGCGCCTGCGCTCGAAGGCCTCACGGTTGGCTCGCGCCGTCGACTCGGTGCCGGCGGAGCCGGCGACATAATCGAACGCCTCGGGGGTGAGCCGCTGCCGCGCGAGGTGTTCGAGCGCGGTGAGGTCGGTGGGCAGCTCCGGCAGGACGTCGCCGAGCCCGTTCAGGTAGATCTCGTTCTGGAAGTCGGCGAGCGAACCCATGATCACCCTTCTGCCTGACCGCACCAATCGCTAGACGATCATTCTAGCAAGCGGGTCTGCTCACCCATCTCCCGATCTCGAAACCATCGGCCATTGGAATGGCGCAGGTCCCGTTTGTGAAGCTCAGCGGCACCCGCGTTGAGCCTGTGGACACCGCTCGTAGCTGGCGGTCAGCGTCATGGGAAGGCCGCCAGGATCCGCTCGGCGGCCAGCCGGCCGGAGATCAGCACCGGTGGCACCCCAACTCCTGGAGCGGTGTGCATGCCCGCGAAGTGCAGCCCGGGGATGCGTCCCGCGGTTCCCGACGGCCTGAACCAGGCGGTCTGGGTGAAGCGGTGGTCCAGGGCGAAGGGGGTGCCCGCCGTGTGGCCGCGCCGCTCCCACTCGGGCGGGTCCAGGGTGAGCCGGGGCGCCGCCCACAGGTCGCCGTAGCCGAGGTCGGCGAGCCGGCGGAGCAGGCGGTCCTCCAGCCGGGGCGTCAGCCGGTCCCAGTCGCCGCCGCCGAGCAGGTTGGGGGTGGGCTCCAGCACGGTGAGGGTGGCGTGCCCGGCCGGCGCCGCGCCCGTGTCGGACTCGGGGTAGGTCACCAGCAGGTTCGGGTCGGGCTGTGGCCGGCCGGCGGACAGGGCCGTGAAGGTGGAGTCCCACTCCTCGCCGAAGTGGAGGGTGTGGTGCGCCTGGCCTGGCAGCCGCCTGTCGAGGCCGAAGTGCAGCACCAGGCACGACGGCGAGAACCTCGGGCGCCGCAGCCGCCAGTCCCCGGCGCCGTCCGGCAGCAGGCCCGCGTGGGCCTTGGGCAGGTCGCAGGCGACCACCACGTCGCCCGCCGTGAGGCGCTCGCCGGTGTCCAGCCGTACGGCGGCGACGCCGAACGCGTCCGTCTCGATCTTCGTCGCGCGCACGCCGTAGCGGAACACCGCTCCCGCCTTCACCGCGACGGCGGCCATGGCCCTCGGGACGGCGTGCATGCCGCCCTCGCGGGGGAAGTAGACGCCGCCGACGGTGTCCATGTGCGCCACCACGGCGTAGATGCCGAGCGCCCGCCGGGGTGACAGACCCACGTAGAGCGCCTGGAAGGTGTGGGCCCTGATCAGCCTGTCGTCGGTGAGGTGCCGCCTGACGAGCCGGTCGAGCCGCCGGAAACCGCCGAGCGCGGCGAGCCGCGACAGCGCGTACGGCTGGGCCAGGCTCCTGAGCCGGGTCATGTCGCGGTCGATGAACGCGGGCCACTCCGCCTCGAACATCTCGCCGAGGAGCCGCCGGAACCTCCGGTAGCGCACGGCCTCGGCGGGCCCGCACAGGGTGCGCACATGCTCGGTCATCGCCTCCTCCCCCGCCACGATGTCCAGGTGGGAGCCGTCGTGGTACCTGAGCCGGTAGTACGGGTCGAGCCTGCGCAGCCGCAGCCAGTGCTCCATGTCCTCGCCCGCCGAGGCGAACATGTCGGCCAGCACGCCGGGCATGGTCAGGACGGACGGCCCGGTGTCGAAGCGGTAACCGGCGAGGCTCGCGGTGCCGCAGCAGCCTCCCGGCACGTCCCTGGCCTCGACCACCGTCACGTCACGCCTCGCCGCGGCGAGCCGGATCGCGGCGGAGAGGCCGCCCAGACCCGCTCCGATGACCACGGCCGGGCCTCGCCTCGCCATCACCATAGGTGCAGCTCCTTTGATCGCTGCTAACCCTTTCGGCGGTGGCGGGGCTTCCGGATGCACAGGTGGCTCGCTCCCCCGGGGACGCATCCATGCCGGGCCGGGGCAACGAAGAACAAGACATGGATCCCATTAGGGGAGAAATGCCAGCAATGGCAGTGCTGCGTGCCCTGGATGACCGCCTTGCGGGTAAGCGAGCACCAGGTCAGGGCCGTACCGAATTGACCCTTTCTTGGAGGCCCCGCCCTGCAATGATCTTGAACTGCCCGATCCCGCTCGCCTTGAATGGGATGCGGGGGCGCATGGACGACACGATTGGAGCCCGCCTCGCCAGGGGCGAGGCGGGATCGCTCGGCGACTGTTACCGCGAGCACGCCCCGCTGGTCCGCTCCTACCTGCGGCGGCTCGTGCCCGCCCAGGACGTCGAGGACGTGCTGCAGGTCGTGTTCACCGAGGTGTGGCGCTGCAGGCACCGGTTCGACCCGGCGAGGAGCCTGCCGGCCTGGGTGGTCGGCATCGCGCGCAAGCGGGCCGTCGACCACCTGCGGGCACGCGCGCCGTACACCGTGCCGCTGGACGCCGTGGGCGACCCTCCCGGGCGGGACGGCCGCGCCGACGGCGACGACCTCGCCGACCGCGACCGGCTGCACAGGGCCCTCGCCAAGCTGCCCGCACCCCAGCGGCAGGCCATCGAGCTGGCCTACTACGGCGACCTGACCCAGCGGGAGATCGCGGAGCGCCTCCAGGTGCCCCTCGGCACCATCAAGGCGCGCACGACACGCGGCCTGCACCGCCTGTCCTCGCTGCTGGACGTGGCTGCCGGATGAGCGGCGAGCGCGTACGGCCGCGGGTGGCGGTGTCGAGCTGCCTGCTCGGCGCGGCGGTGCGGTTCAACGGCGGTCACAGCCGTGACAGGTTCCTCTCCGACGCGCTGTCGGACCACGTGGACTGGGTGCCGATGTGCCCGGAGATGGACCTCGGCCTCGGCACCCCGCGCGAGACACTCCGCCTCGAACGCTGGACGATCGGCCGCAACGTCAACGTGCTGCAGCACTGCCTGGGCATGATCAGCGACCACCTGGACCCGGCGCGCCGGGCCGACCTCGTCGAGGTGATCCGGTCGTACCAGGCCCGCCACGTGCCCCTCAGCGTGCCGCTGGCCCTGCTGCGCCACCACATCAGGGGCGCGGGAGCCACGTACCTGCGGGACCAGACGTACTTCTTCCCCTACCCGGACGAGCTGCGCCTGCGCAACCACGTCCCTGCCTGACCCGGTTCCGGCGGCGGCCGTGGCGGCACCGCCGGAACCGGCCTGTCCTCAGTCCTTGACGATGCCCCTGCTTCCCGGGGTTCCGCGTATTCGGCCGGCCGCCGAAGGCCTAGCCGCCGAAGGCGTGGATCACGCCGGAGTACCCCTCGGCGACGATCTGCTTGGCCATGGGCTGGTAGGCCCCCGGGTCCGGCGGCGCGAGCGTCGCCAGGCCGTCGACGTAGCGGTTGAACATGCAGAACGCGGCGGCGATGAGCACGGTGTCGTGGATCTCCAGGTCGGTGGCGCCCACCTCGCGCGCCGCGGCGACGGCCTCGGCGGTGACGGCCCGGCCGCTCTCCCGCACCTGCGCCGCGATGACGAGCAGCTTGCGCACCTTCGGCGACACGTCGGCGGTCTCCGGACTGGCGCAGGCACCCGTGACCTGCTCCATCCCGCCGGGGAGTTGCTCGGCCGCGACCGCCCCGTGGATCGAGCCGCAGAAGTCGCAGTCGTTGAGCCGGGAGACGTACGCGGCGATCAGCTCGCGCTCGCCCCGGGAAAGCGTGCTGGGCCCGCGCAGGAGCAGGTCGGTCAGGTCGTTGAGGGGGCCGGCCGTCTCGGGGCGATAGAGCATGGGGCCGACAATGCCGGGCGCGTCATTGTTGAGCGAGATATGGGGCATGATCCCGATTTTGGCTTACGAAATGACCATGTCAACAGCGCGTCGCGATCTCCCTTGAGACCGCTCCGCCACGCCGGGGACAAGGCCTCGCCGTTTCACCGGAAATATCCCGATTTACTAGGCGAACGCGTAGCACTCCACCTCGGCACGGCGGCGCGTCAGGCCCGCCCGCACCGAACGGGTGACGCAGCGGCGCTCCGCACGGCTCAGCTTCAGCTTGCCGCACACGGTGATGCCGGAATAGGTGCGGCAGTCGAGGTATGGATTCCACCTGCCGATGCGGTAGCGCCTGCTCACCGCCAGCCTGCACTGGTTGCGCAGCTTCTTGGTGTTGGCGTACCGGCACTGGTGGAACAGGATCCTGTACTGCGCCCTGCTCACCGATATCCTCGACGCCGCCTGAGCCGTGCCCCCGGTGACGAGGAATCCCGCCACCATGACCACGAGCAGCAAGGTCGCGGCGAATATTCGCTTCATCATGCTCTCCCCCTGGGCTCCACGATAACTCGCGACATTTCACGACTCGGCCGCCGGGGGACATTTGTTCCATCACGACCGTATGCTCCGAGCAGGGCGAAAACGGCTTTCGGCCCGCTTAACCCAGCATCAGGTTAATTCCAGCGAAAGACCAATTTGCACCTAACGGGGGTTAGGTCTCAGACGTCGTACAGGGCGGAGAGCACCGTGCCCGCGATGAGCCGGTGTCCGGTGGCGTCGGGGTGGTCGCCGTCGTCGGCCAGCAGCCTCGTGTCGTCCAGCGCCCCGTCGTGGCCCTTGAACGGCGCGTAGAGGTCGACGTACCGCGCGCCCGCCGCGGCGGCCGAGGCCGCGAGGGTCTCGTTCACGGCCAGCGTGAGCCTGTCGCTGGTGGTGACGTACGCCGAGCCCTGGGCGCGGCCGACGGCGCCGTCCATGAAGACGTTCCAGTAGCCGGTCACGATGATCCGGCTTCCGTCGCGCTTCTCCAGCGCGCGGACCTTCCTCAGGATCGCGTCCATGTTGGCCCGCAGCCGCGCCAGATCCTCCTTGTAGCAGGCCAGATCCGCGCCCGGGCCGCAGGCGTCGTTCTCGACGGTGGCGCTGTCGAAGTCGTTCGCGCCGATCGTGATGATCGTCACGTCGGCCTCCACCACGGTCTCCTCGGCCGCGTCGTCGGCGAGCTGGTCCAGCAGGCCCTGGGTGGTGAGCCCGGCGGCGGCGAGGTTCTTGCTGACGACCGGGGTTCCCTGCCTCGCCGCCAGGGTCTGGCCGATCAGCGAGACGTAGGTGTCGCAGTCGCACGCGGAACCGGCAGGCACCGAGTCGCCCAGCCCCACGACCATGCCCACCGCCCCCGGCGGAGCCGGTAGGGCCCTTTCCGAACGCGCAGGCGGGGTGGCGATCGACACGGGATCGCGGGCCGGCGCGCCCGCCGCGGAGACGGCGTCGAGCGTGACGCCGAGGGTGGCCACCATGAACAGCAGCGTCACGCCCACCCTGAACCGCGTCCGGCGCACGGCCCCGAAGAGCCGCCCGGAATGCCGGTTATGAGGACTTATGTCGCTCATAGGTAGAGAACGCACGATTCTATGGTGCCGCACGCCGCTGAGTGCCTGGTGAGTACGCCCTGAAGACACGCTGAGAGAAGCTACTCCCCTCGCGGGTCCGCCCTCAGGCTTTGCCGACTATCCCGGCCCACTTTCGCGGCCGTAGCCCGGCACACTTCACGAGAGACCGGAGCTATCCGGGCAAACCGGCCGGGCGCTCAGACCGACTGGCGCAGCAGCTCGGCCAGGATGGCGGCGTTGCTGTGCTCGACGTCCTTGGTGGCGGTGAGCAGGGTCACCGGCCCGGCTTCGAGCAGCCCGCGCAGCCGGTCCAGGGCCGACCGCCGCGCGGGGGCCTCCAGCTCGGCGAGGTACCGGCTCCGGAACTCCTGAAACCTGGCGGGGTCGTGGCCGTACCAGGTGCGCAGCTCGTTGGACGGCGCGACGTCCTTGAGCCACTCGTCCACGTGCGCGTCCTCCTTGGCCAGGCCGCGCGGCCACAGGCGGTCGACGAGCACGCGCGTGCCATCGCCGGGAGAGGGAGCGTCATAAACGCGGCGCACCGATGCGAGAGGTGACATGTCTCTCCCCCGTCCGTCGTGCGTCATCCCGTGGTCACCGAAAGTATGCCCAGTTCAGCGGGCCTGACCCCGAGATCTTCAGGCCACGGGCCCCCGGGACCGCCGCGGCGAGGAGCCCGGGCCGCCCTGGGCCGACCCCCTCAGCACGATCTTCGGGTCCCTGCCCAGCTCCAGGTACATGTGGACCTCGTCGAAGCGCTCGTGGCCCACCTCGATGACGTTGGGAAGCCGGCCCCACTCGCGGAAGCCGAGCTCCTCGTAGAGCTCGATCGCGCCGTGGTTGTTGCCCCGCACGCCGAGGGTCAGCGTCTCGACGCCGGCGGAACGGGCGTCCTCGACGAGGGCGGCGACGACCAGCCGGCCCAGCCGCAGCCCTCGCGCCGAGGGATGCGCCATGATCTTTCCGAGCTCGGCCGAGTGCTCGAAGACCGGTCCCGGCACCCGCCTCCACAGCCCCGTCGCCTTGACCACGCCGTCCACCCGTGCCAGCGCCAAGGCCGCGCGGCCGATACGGACGTCGGCGAGGACGCCGTCCAGGAAGGGGTCGGTCTCGTCCCGGCCGGGCGGTCTCAGGTAGCCGACCGCGCCGCCCAGCTCGACGACGGCGTGCATGACGCGCTGGACCTCTTCGCGCAGGGCTTCGTCGGCCTCGGTGGGCCACACCAGATCGATGCGGGGAGACATGGAGGTGAATTATCCATGCTCACAACCACACCGCTCCAGGCGGGGGCTGTGAGCAACCGGCCGCACTGTGACCCACACCACAGCTCCCGGATGTCACGGCGCCGGGGACCGGAGCCGTCCTCGTGGTCGGACGCCCCCCGGAGAGGGCGCCGACAGAGGAGGACGGCATGAAGGACATGAGCACCGCTCCGCACCGCATCGTGGTACTCGGCGCGGGCTACACCGGCATGATGGCCGCGATCCGCGCTGCGCGGCGCACCCGCCGCCACGGCGGGCACGTCGTCCTGGTGAACCCCTCGCCGCGGTTCACCGAGCGGCTGCGGATGCACCAGATCGCGGCGGGCACGCGGCTCGCCGACCACCGGATCCCCGAGATGGTCGGCGGCACCGGCATCGAGTTCGTCCAGGGCCGGGCCACCCGCATCGACCCCACGCTGCGGCGGGTCACCGTGAGCGCGGCCGAGGGCGAGCGCGTGCTCGGCTACGACACGCTCGTGTACGCCATCGGGAGCGTGACCGTCACGGGCGAGGTGCCCGGCGTCGCGGACCACGCCCACACGCTCGACACCCCCGGTGCGGCCGTACGGCTCGCGGAGCGGCTGAGGGAGCTCGCCCCAACCGGAGGCACCGTGGCGGTGTGCGGCAACGGCCTGACCGGCGTCGAGGCCGCGACGGAGATCGCCGAGTCGTTCCCCGGGCTGCGGGTCGTGCTCGTCGGCCGTGACCGGCCCGGCAGCATGATGGGCGAGCGGGCCCGCGCCCACCTCGACCGGGCCCTCGCGCGCCTGGGCGTCGAGACCCGCACCGGTGCGGAGATCGTCAAAGTGCTGCCGGACGCCGTGGAGCTCGCCGGGGGCGAGCCGGTCCAGGCCGACGCGTGCCTGTGGACCACCGGGTTCGAGGCCTCGCCGCTGGCGGCGGACTCCGGCCTCACCGTGGACGGGCGCAACCGGGTCGTGGTCGACGCCGCCCTGCGGTCGGTCTCGCACCCCTCGATCTACGCGGTCGGCGACAGCGCCGCGATCCGCCAGGACTTCGGCGTCCTGCACGGCACCTGCCAGAGCGGCGTCCCCAGCGCGGCCCACGCCGCCGACTCGATCGCGCGGACGCTGCGGGGCAGGGAGCCGAGGCCGTTCCGCTTCGGCTACATCCACCAGCCGGTCAGCCTGGGACGGGGGGACGCCGTGATCCAGTTCACCCACGCCGACGACACCCCGCGCCGGCTGTGGCTGGCCGGCAGGCCGGCCGCCGTCTACAAGGAGCTGGTGAGCGGCAGCCCGCCCGTCACCTACCGCATGAGCCGCCACCTCGCCATACCGGCCGCCCTCCTCGGAGCGCGTCGCGCGTGAAGGGTTTCACAAGCTCCGCGAGAGGTCTCACAAGCCCGGTTAAGTGCCTCACAAGCGCGTGCCGCGCCTCACGAGGCCTCACGGGCCGCGCCTCACGAGGCGTACCGGCCGCGCCTCACAGGTCCTGGCGGCCGGCTTCTAGCGCGCTTTCGAGCCGGTCGCCGTAGGCCGCGAGCAGCAGGCGCGCCTCGTCCGGGTCGAGCCGGCGCTCGATCATCACGACGGCGGTCTTGACCTGGTGTCCCGCGGCCTCCAGGGCGCGGCGGGCGGCGGAGAGGTCCGCGCCGGTGATGTCGCCCACGATGCGGGCGGCCCGGTCCACGAGCTTGGTGTTGCTCGCGGAGACCTCGACCATGTAGTTCCCGAAGGTCCGGCCGCACTTGACCATCGAGATCGTCGAGATCATGTTGAGCACCAGCTTCTGCGCCGTGCCGGCCTTCAGCCGCGTCGAGCCGGTCACCACCTCGGGCCCGACGATCACCTCGACGGCGTGGTGGGCGGCCCGCGAGAGCGGCACCCCCGCGTTGCAGGAGAGCCCCACCGTGAGGGCGCCCAGCCTGTGGGCCTCCTTGACCGCGGCCACCACGAATGGCGCCCGGCCGCTGGCGGAGATCCCCACCACGGAGTCCAGCGGTCCCGCGCCCTGCTCGCGGATGGCGGCGGCGCCGGCCTCCGCGTCGTCCTCGGCGCCCTCGACCGACCGGGTCAGCGCCGGCGCCCCGCCCGCGATGATGCCGCGCACCACCTCGGGGTCGGTGCCGAAGGTCGGCGGGCACTCCGAGGCGTCCAGCACGGCCAGCCGCCCGGACGTGCCCGCTCCCACGTAGAGCAGCCGCCCGCCGTCCTGCATGCGCGCGGCGATGTCGTCGATCGCGGCGGAGATCCGCGGGATCGCCCTCGCCACCGCGGCGGGGACGGTGGAGTCCGCCGCGTTCATGAGGCGGGCGATCTCGTCGGTCGGCAGCCTGTCGATCTGGCGGTAGCGGGGGTCGCTCTGTTCCGTCGTGGACAGCGCAAGTGGTTGGGCCATGACTCCTCGTATTCCAGGGCGTTGACAAGTGGTTCGCCGGGGTCGGCTGCCCGGCCGGGGTCGCCTTGTCGGCCGAGGCGCGTGCCCGGCCGGAGGGTGGGTGCTCCGCCGGAGGCGCGTCAGGTGAGGGGGCGGCGGTAGAGCCAGAAGACCCGCTCCACGCGGGCGCCCACGGCCTTGGCGTAGAAGCGCACCGGCCCCACCCAGCCGATCTGCGTGCTGCGCTGGCCCGCCGCCGCCTGCTCTTCCAGGCACCGCCGCAGGAGGACGCCGCCGACCCCGAGCCCCCGGGCGGCCTCGGCGGTGCCCATCGGGCCGAACCACCTCGGCCTGGCTCCCCAGGCGGCGAAGCCCAGGATCTCGCCCTGCCGGGTGGCGTAGTGGCACCCGGCGGCCTGGGCGACCTCCCAGGCCCACGCGTCGTTCCAGTGCTCGCGGACGAACGCGATCACCTCGGAGCGCTCGCCGGGGGGCGCCGAGCGCAGGGCGACCCCGGCCGAGGCCAGCCGGGCGAGGTCGTCCCCGGCGCCGGCCTCCGTACGGGGGCCCGCGCCCGCCCCCGTAAGGTCACCTTCCCCCGAGCCCCCGCCGGCCCCCGTACGGTCGGCGGGCAGGTACCCGGTGAGGTCGGCGGTCATGTTCCAGGCGGTGCGGTACCTCTCGTAGCCGAGGCTCTCGGCCAGGCAGACCGCCGGGGTGTAGCGGACGTCGATGCCCGGCCAGGCGTAGCAGGGAGGGTTCCCGGCGAGGCGCGCCTCGCGGGCTCCCCGCTCCCGCAGCCACCTCTCGGCCGCGGCCACCAGCGCCCGGCCCGTCCCCCTGCCCTGCGCGGACGGGTGGACGGCCAGCAGGTCGACATGCCCGACGCCCTCGGTGGGGGAGGACGAGACGAACACGACCCCGTCGAGGCCGGGCGTCACCAGGGCGGCCGCGTCACGCCCCTCGGGCGGGTTCGACAGCCGTGAGACGATCTCCGGCGCCTCCGGGGCGTCCAGCGTCAGCGCGGAACGCGCCAGCTCGCCGATCGCGGGCAGCTCGGCGGGGACGGCCGGGCGGATGCCCGCGCGCTCATCGGGAGCGCCGCCGCTCACGCGACCGCCTCCACCGGGATCACGCTGCGGCGCTGCGGGTGGAAGCACGCGTGCTCGTGGGACGCGTCCGCGCCCGGCACCAGCGAGGGCAGCTCGTTCTCGCAGCGCTCGGTGCGGAACGGGCACCTGCGGGCGAACAGGCATCCTCCGTCCGCGTGACGCTCGTCCAGCGCCTCGGTGGGCACCACCCGCTCCGGCCCGGGCTGCTCCAGCCCGTGCAGGACGGGGATCGCCGACAGCAGCGACTGAGTGTACGGGTGCGTCGGGCCGGAGATGACGGTCTCGGTGAGCCCGCGCTCCACGACCTGCCCCCGGTAGAGCACGTACAGCTCGCCCTCGTCGCCGATGTACCTGGCGGTGGCGATGTCGTGGGTGATGAACAGCACGCTGACCCCGAGCCGCTCGCGCAGGTCCTTGAGCAGCGCGAGGATGCTCAGCCGCATCGACACGTCGATCATCGAGACCGACTCGTCGGCGACGAGCATCTCGGGGTCCACGGTCAGCGCGCGGGCGATGACGACGCGCTGGCGCATGCCGCCGGAGAGCTGGTGGGGGTACCGGCCGAGCACGTACCCGGGGTCGATGCCCACCAGGGAGAGCAGCTCCTCCGCGCGGTCGTCCACCCAGCCCTTCGAGCGGCCCGTCTGGCGCGCGCGCAGCGTGAGCGGCGCCTGCAGGGTCTGGTGGATCGTGCGGGTCGGGTTGAGCGCCGAGTACGGGTCCTGGTGGATGAGCTGGATCCTGCGGAAGTACGGCTGCCGCCGCCGGTGCCGCAGGGAGGACATCGGGACGCCGTCGATGACGATCTCGCCGGAGTCGTAGGTCTCCAGCCCGGCGATGATCCGGCCGAGCGTGGTCTTGCCGCACCCGGACTCGCCGATGAACGAGACCGCTCCGCCCTTCTCGATGGCGAAGTCGACCCCGCGCAGGGCCCGCACGTCGCGGCCTCCGAGGACGTCGCCGCGCTGTTTGTAGGTCTTGGTGACGCCGGTGCCTGTGATCACGCGTACTCCTCCTGTCCGGCCGTGGAACCCGGCCGCTCGACCGCGTGGCACGCGACGATCCTCGCCTCGTGGTTCAGCGGGCGCGGGTCCACCGTCTCGCAGATGTCCATGCGCAGCGGGCAGCGCTCCCGGAAGACGCATCCCCGCGCCGGCAGGGTGCCGAGCGTGGGGGGCCGCCCGGGCAGGGCCCGGGCCTCGGCGGTGTCGCCGGACAGGCGCGGGATCGCCCTGATCAGGCCCCTGGTGTAGGGGTGGCTGGGGGCGCCCAGCACCTCCATGGTGGGGCCGTGCTCGACCACGCGCCCGCCGTACATCACGGCGAGGTGGTCGGTGACCTCGGCCGCGACCCCGATGTCGTGGGTCACCAGCAGGGTGGTGAGCCCGCGCTCCTTGTGGACCTCGCGGACGATGCGCAGGATGGTGGCCTGCGTGATCATGTCGAGCGCCGTGGTCGGCTCGTCCAGGATGACGAGCTGCGCGTTGAGCACCAGGGCGAGCATGATGCCGACGCGCTGGCGCATCCCTCCCGACAGCTCGTGCTGGTGGGAGTCGAGCACGCGGGCGCCGTCCAGGCCCATGCGCTCCAGCAGCTCCTTGGCGTCCCGTACGAGCGCGCGCTGGTCCTCGACGCCGTGGGAACGGCCGAGGTCGAGCAGCTGCTTGCCAACCGTCTTGAGCGGGTTGAGGGAGTTCTGCGCGGCCTGGAAGACGTACCCGAGGTGACGGCCGCGCGCCTCGCGCAGCTCGTTCCCCGCCAGCTCAAGGACGTCTCCGAGACCGTCGATCTCGACGCTGCCGCTCTTGACGCGGCCGGGCGACTGCACGGCGTTCAGCAGCGAGAGCGCCAGCGTGGACTTGCCCGAGCCGGACTCCCCCACGATGCCGGTGATGGTGCCCGGCTCGATCGTCAAGCTGACGCCCCCGAGCGCGGGCAGCTCGCCCAGAGGGGTCTTGTAGACGACCGTGAGGTCGCGGACGCGGACGCCGGGGGCCGTGCTCGCGCCGGGCCCCGCGACCAGGCCGCCGGGGCCGGGAGATGCGGTGGTGGTCACCTGGTTACTCCTCACGCAGCCGTGGGTTGAAGATCTCGTCCATCGCGTCGACGATGAGCACGATGCCCAGCGTGAGCAGCAAGATGGCGAGCAGCGGCGCCAGCAGGTACGGCAGCGCGGCCGTGCTGGTCAGGGCCCCGCCGCCGAAGACGGCGAGGTTCAGCATCACGCCCCAGTTGTTGGAGTCGAACGGCAGGACGCCGAGGAAGAACAGTCCCACCTGGGCGTAGATCGCGCCGGTCACGGCGATGAGCACGTTCATCGCGATGTACGGCGCCATGCTGGGCAGCAGCTCGCGGGCGACGATGTGCCTGGTGGACAGGCCGAGGCCCTTGGCGGCCTCGATGAAGCCGCGCTCGCGCAGCGACAGGGTCTGCGACCGCACGGCCCGCGCCACGCCGCCCCAGCCGAGCAGGCCGAGGACCAGGCCCATCTCCAGCGGGCCGTTGAACTTCCACACGGTCGACAGCACCAGCAGCAACGGAAGGCCCGGGATCGTGAGCTGCAGGTCGGTGATCCGCATGAGCACGGTGTCCCAGCGCCCCCGGTGGAAGCCGGCGAGCAGGCCGAGCGCCGTGCCCAGCGCGACCGTGATGATCGCGGTGGCGAGGCCGGTGAGGATGACGTACCGCGAGCCGGTGACGACCAGCGCGAGCACGTCCGTGCCCTCGAAGTCCGTGCCGAACGGATGGGCCAGGCTCGGCGCGGCGTAGAGCGCGTTGTCGTCGCGCGGGAGGTGGGCGGGGTAGAGCATCGGCCCGGCCACGGCCATGATCGCGAACAGCGCGACGATGGCGACGCCCAGGATGCGGCTCGGCTTGCGGCGCAGCACGCGCCCGACACCGCGCCAGAAGTTGCGCCGCAGGGTCGCTCGCATGCCCCCCGGGCCCTGGCTGCTGCCCCCGGGCAGGAGTGTCGTCACCGTCATGCCGTGCCTCCGGTCCGCACGCGGGGGTCGATCACGGCGTACAGCAGGTCAGCCGCGATGTTGGCGACGATGATCGCCATCGTGGTCACCAGGAAGGTGCCGCCCATCAGCGCGTAGTCGCGGGAGCCGATGCTGTTGACGAGCAGCAGCCCGAGCCCCGGATAGTTGAAGATGCGCTCGATGAAGATCGCGCCGCCGAACAGCATGCCGAGCGAGAGCGCGAGGATCGTGAAGAGCGGCAGGATCGCGTTGCGCGCCACGTACCTGAACAGGACTCCCCTGGAGAGCCCGCGCAGTTCGGCGGCCAGGATGAAGTCGTCGCCGAGCACGGTCGCCACGCTGGACTTCATCGCCAGCACCCACCCGCCGTAGCTGGCCAGCGCGTACGTCAGCACGGGCAGGGTGGCGTGGTGAATAAGCGAGGCCAGGTAACCGGCGTTGAAGCCGGGCACGAACTCGACGTCGACCGGGCCTCCGGCGGGGAAGATCGGCCACAGGGTCGTGAAGATCGCCAGGACGAGCAGCCCGATGACGTACTGCGGCACGCCGTGCAGCAGCGAGCCGGAGATCGACAGCATGTCGCCGAGCTTGCCCGACCGCTTGATGCCCGCGTAGACCCCGAGCGTCACGCCGAGCACGAAGCTCAGCAGCGTGCCCCCGAGCACCGGCAGCACGGTCCACTTCGTCGCCGAGGCGATCAGCGTGACGACCTCGGTGCCCGGCGTGCTGAGCGACTGGCCGAGGTCGAGGTGGAGCAGCGCCTTCATGTAGCCGACGTACTGCTCCCACAGGCTGCCGGTGGGCAGGAACCCGTAGAGCGCCGCCGTCGCGCGCTCGGCCTGGTCAGGGGACATCCCCCGCTCGATCAGCGTCTCGTACTGCCCGAGCACCGGGTTGCCGGGGATGTTGCGGATGATCACGAAGCTGATCGTGGTGACCACCCAGATCATGACGAGGCCGCGGACCAGATGACCCGCGAGCCTTCGGGGTACCGCGTTCTTCCGGGGACCGCCCCGGACCGCGAAGAGCTTCATAGGCTACTTTTCTTGATCATCCCAAGTTGCATCCACACGCCGGCGGGCAGCCGCAGCGCCTCGCTCCCCGCCTCCGGCCAGCCGGTGTAGCGGGTCGTGTTGACGAACTGGGTGTTGACGTAGTCGTAGATCTGGATCACGGGGAGCTGCTCGTTCGTCAGCCTGGCCAGCGTGCCGACGATCTTCTTCTGCTCCTCGGGGGACGCCAGGTTGAGCTTGTTGGTCAGCTCTCCTGGGTTCACCCCGTCGATCTTCTCGGGGCCGCCCATCCAGTTGCCGTTCTTGCCCGGCGGCGAGTGCTTGAGCTGCCCGGCGAGCAGCGACCAGCCGTTGGCCGAGCCGTAGAGGCGCTGGTAGATGTTGTACGGCGAGGGCCCGAGGGCCATCAGCCAGAACCCGATGTCGAACTTGCCCGAGGCCAGTTCGTCCAGGTAGAGGATGTAGTCGGCCGAGGTGACCACGGTGGCGTCGATGCCGTGGTCGTTGAGCTGGCTGGTGATCGACTTGGCCGCCGCCACCCAGTCGGAGAACGACGCGGGCACGTTGAGCTGCACCTTCCAGGGCTTGCCGTCCGGCATCGCCCACGTGCCGCCCTTCTTGACCATACCGGCGGCCCTCAGCTCCTGGTCCGCCTTGGCGGGGTCGACCTTGTACTGGTCGAGGGTGCCGAGCTGGTCGCCCAGCCAGGCCTTGGCGGAGCTGCCGTGGATGCCGGTCGTGGTGACCGACGGTGTGCCCGCCTCCGGCGAGGCGATCTTCGTGACCTGTTTTCTGTCGATCAGGTACGCGAGGGCGCGCCGCACGTGCACGTTGTCGTACGGCTTGCGCGCCTGGTTGAACGCCATGGACGCCGCCACCGGGGAGTAGCCCTTGCGGATGTCGTTGCCCGGGGTCTCCTTGATGCGCTTCATGACCGCGGCGGGCACGGCCGTGAAGGGGGCGCTGTCCAGCTTGCCGGAGACCAGGTAGTTCCAGATCTGCTCGTTGCCGGTGTAGTTGAGGACCTTCACCTTGTCGGGCACGATCTTGGCGGCGTCGTAGAAGTACGGGTTCTTCTTCAGCAGGGCCGCGCCGGGGTTGACCCGCTCCAGCACGAACGGGCCCGCGGAGACGTCCTCGCGCGGCGCGAAGGCGATGACCTGCTGCGACAGCCCGGTGATCTCGGCCTTGGCCTTCTCGGCCGCGGGACCGGTGCCCCTGGCGGCCGTCAGCGTCGTCCAGAAGCCGGCGGGCAGCAGCGAGCCGTACACATGGGCGGGGACGACGACCATGGACAGCACGTTGCGGAGGAACGCGTTGCTGCGGTTCGCGCCCTGGACGATCTTGACGGTCTTGGCGTCCACGATCTGGATGTCCGCCGCCGCGCCGGCCGCCCCCGCGTTCACGGTGTACGCGCTGCCGCCCTGCGTGTAGGCGAGGCCGATGGACACGCGGATGTCCTCGCTGGTGACGGGCTTGCCGTCGGACCAGCGGGCGTCCGGCTGCAGGTGGATGACGACCTCGCCCTGGTCGGGCGTGGCGGTCCAGCTCGCGGCGAGACCCGGGTAGAACTGGTTCGGGTCCATCAGGTCGTTCTTGGGCCAGGCCAGCGACATCGCGTCGTAGCCGACGAACGTGCTGCCTTGCGGGTTGAACGGGTTGATGGGCGCGGTGGCGTCGATCTGCTTCGCGCCGTCGATCGTGGTGTAGATGCCTCCCGAACCGGCGGAGACGCCGGTCTCCGTGGTGCCGCAGGCGGCAGTGGCTGTGGCGACCGCCGCCAGGGCCGCGATCGCTGCGAGTCGCTTCATGAAGTGCTCCAGGTCCGATTGCCAGGACCATACGGGCGCCAGGGCAGGGTGGTCAATTTTTTTCTTCCGCACACACTAGCATGAAGTTATTCTTTACTTAAGCCTCTCACCTGCAAAGATACCGTCGAGGCCTGTCGGCGACCCGGACACGCGAAAGGGCCCCGGCGTCCAGCCGAGGCCCTTTCGCACGTGTGGGAGAGGTCGGGTCAGGGGAGCCTGCCGACGCCGCCGACGGCGCCCGCCTCCCCCTCCTTGACGATCGAGAAGCCCATCTCGGGCCGCCAGTCGCGCAGGGGGACGACCCCGGGGTCCACCAGGTCGAGCCCCTCGAAGAACGCCAGCACCTGCGCGGGCGACCGCGAAGTGACCCCGGGGGCGGAGGTGCGGCTGAAGACCTTATGCCCCTCGGCGTCCTTGTCCTCGCTCAGGTCGCCGATGGAGCCGTGCGAGATGACCAGGTGGCCGCCCGGCCCGAGCGCCGACCGGAACGTCGTGACGATCTTCATGGCCTCGTCGTCGTCCGGGATGAAGTGCAGGACGCCCAGCATGAGGATCGCCACGGGCCGGGAGAAGTCGAGATGGGCCCGGACGTCGGGATGGTCGAGAAGCGCCTGCGCACCGCGCATGTCGGCGCCGACGACCATCACGCGGTCGTTCTCGGCGAGCAGCGCCCGGGCGTGGGTGAGCACGATGGGGTCGTTGTCGACATAGACGATCCGGGACTCCGGCGCCAGCTCCTGCGCGACCTGGTGGACGTTGCGCTGGGTCGGCAGCCCCGCCCCGATGTCGAGGAACTGCCGCACGCCCAGCTCGGTGAGATAGGTCACCGTGCGGACCAGGAACTCGCGGTTCTCCCGCGCGACGTCGCGCACGTTCGGGAGGAGCTCGATGATCTTCTCGGCCGCTTCGCGGTCGGAGGCGAAGTTGTCCTTGCCTCCGAGGTAGTAGTCGTAGATCCGCGCGACGCTGGGCGTGAAGGGATCTACGCCAGATGGTGTCTCGAACTCGCTCACGCCGCTCCTCGCCCGCTTCCCCGTACATTCAGGATGGTAAGCGATCTCCGGCGTTTTTCAGATCTCATACGGAGCCGGGCAGACAGCAGTGGCAAGTCAGGGCGTGGTCGTCAGCGAGCCGCGCGGCGCCGGTAGGCGCTGGGCGGCATGCCGGCCAGTTCGGTGAAACGGGTGCTGAAGGTGCCCAGCGACGAGCAGCCGACCGCGAAGCAGACCTCGGTGACACTGAGATCGCCACGACGCAGCAGCGCCATCGCCCGCTCGATACGCCGCGTCATCAGATAGGCGTACGGCGACTCACCGTACGCGAGCCGGAACTGGCGGCTGAGATGCCCGGCCGACACGTTCACGCCGCGCGCCAGCGCCTCGACGTCCAGCGGCTGCGCGTACTCCCGGTCGATCCGATCACGAACGCGCCGCAGCCGCGCAAGGTCGTTCAGGCGCTGTTTCGCAGTAAGTGCGCGCCCCCATGCGGGATGACACATGAGAGAACTCCTTCATCGATGTACGCGAGCAGGTCGATGATCCGGTCCGCGTGAGCCATGACCGCCTGGTGCTCGATGACGATGACCGACTTACCGGCCGCCATCATGGCCAGATCGATCACTGAACGGCTCAGCGAAGCTCCTGGATGCGGACCATGTTGCCCGCGGGATCGCGGAAGGCGCAGTCGCGGATGCCGTACGGCTGCTCCGTCGGCTCCTGGACGACCTCGGCGTCGCCCGCCTGCAGCTTCTCGAAGGTGCCGTTGAGGTCCCGGGTGGCCAGCAGGATCCAGCCGTAGGTGCCCTTGGCCATCATCTCGATGATGGTGTGGCGCTCGTCCTCGGTGATGCCGGGGTCGGCGGCCGGCGGCGCGAGGAGGATGGACGTGCCGGGCTGGTCGACAGGGCCGACCGTGATCCAGCGCATCTTGCCGTGCCCGACGTCGCTGCGTACCTCGAAGCCGAGGGTGTCGCGGTAGAAGGCCAGGGCGGCGTCCGGGTCGTCATGCGGGAGAGAGGCTGTGTGAATGGTGATGTCCATGGCCGTCACGTTATCCGCGGCTCGGTGACCGGTGCTTCTCGAATCCTGATCGGTCCGGCCCAGCGCTGATCTTCACCCCTGGCGAGTGGTCGGCGTTTCTGAGCGGCGTCAAGATCGGCGAATTCGACGCCTGAGCCCCTGCCGGCCGGCAACCTGGCCAGACGTCAGACCCGAGAGCCCTCGCTAGGACGAGGGCTCTCTCGCGTTCACGGCAGGAACACAGATCTCTCGTACAGGCCGGATCAGCCGCCCAGCAGTTCGCGTACGCGGTCGGTGCCGACGGCGAGCAGGAGCGTGGGCAGACGCGGCCCGGTGTCGCGGCCGACCAGCAGCTTGTAGAGCAGGGCGAAGAACTCGCGCTGCGCGACCTTGAGCTCCGGGGTGGGCTTGGCGTCGGGGGCCAGACCCGCCTGGACCTTCGGCACGCCGTACACGAGCGTGGTGAGCCCGTCGAGCGACCAGTGCTCGTCGAGCCCGTCGAGCAGCAGCCCGAGCGACTCGCGCTCGGTGTCGCCGAGGGAGGCGAGCAGCCCACTGTCGGGCTCGTCGCGCACGCGGGTGCGCTGCTCGGCCGGGACCTGGGTGGTGATCCACCGCTCCGCGCGGTCGAGCCGGGGCCGGGTCTCGTCCAGGGAGGTGATGGGGTGCTCGGGGTCGAGATCGCGCAGGATGCGCAGGGTCTGCTCACTGTGGCCGGTGGTGATGTCGACGATCGAGGCCAGCGTGCGGTAGGGCAGCGGCCTCGGCGTGGCCGGCAGCGGCCCGGCGGCGGTGCCGGTGGCGCGGCTGTACGCGGCCACGTCGGCGGGCAGCGCGGTGCCGTCATTGATCTTGCGCTCCAGGGCGTCCCACTCGTCGTACAGCCGCTGGATCTCCTGGTCGAAGGCGATCTTGAACGACTGGTTCGGCTTGCGCCGCGCGTACAGCCAGCGCAGCAGCGGGGCCTCCATGATCTCAAGGGCGTCGGCCGGAGTGGGCACGCCTCCCTTGGAGCTGCTCATCTTGGCCATGCCGCTGATGCCGACGAAGGCGTACATCGGCCCGATCGGCTGATCGCCGCCGAAGACCTCCTTGACGATCTGCCCGCCGACCACGAACGACGACCCCGGCGAGCTGTGGTCGACGCCCGAGGGCTCGAAGACGACGCCCTCGTACGCCCAGCGCATCGGCCAGTCGACCTTCCACACGAGCTTGCCTCGGTTGTGCTCCGACAGCAGCACGGTTTCGGCGTGGCCGCAGACGCAGGTGTACGAGAGCTCGGTGGTGACGTCGTCGTACGCGGTGACGGTGGTGAGGTCGCGCTCGCAGACCGAGCAGTAGGGCTTGTACGGGAAGTAGCCCGCCGCGACCTTGCCGTCATCCTCCTCAGCGGCCCCAGAGCCCTCGGCCGCCGCCTCCGCGGCGGCGGCGTCGGCCTCGTCGAGCTTCTGCTGGGACTTCTTGGCCGCGGCCGGCTTGTCCTTGGTGCGGTAGCGGTCGAGGATCGCGTCGATGCGCTCGCGCTCGCGCATGGCGAACAGGATCTGCTCGCGGTAGGCGCCGGAGGTGTACTGCGCGGTCTGGTCGATGCCGCGGAACTCGACGCCCATCTCGGCCAGCGCCGCGATCATCGGCGCCTTGAAGTGCTCGGCCCAGTTGGGGTAAGCGCTGCCGGGGGGCGCGGGCACGGAGCTCAGCGGCTTGCCGATGTGCTCGGACCAGGACGAGTCGATGCCCACGGGAACCTTGCGGAACCGGTCGTAGTCGTCCCAGGAGATGATGTGGACGACCTCGTGGCCCCGCCGCCTGATCTCGTCGGCGACCAGGTGGGGCGTCATGACCTCGCGAAGGTTGCCGAGGTGGATGGGGCCAGAGGGGCTGAGGCCCGAGGCGCAGACGATGGGTTTGCCCGGGGCGCGGCGCTCCGCCTCGGCAATGACCTCGTCCGCGAACCGTGAGACCCAGTCGGCCTCAGCGCTCATAGCCACGATGGGCACATCCTTCCTAGAAAGCCTGACGCCTCCATTGTCCCGGACCGCCGAAGTGGCCCGTGCAACCGTCCCCAGCCGGCCGGCGCGGGCGAACCGGAAGCCCGATGCCTACCATCTTCCGCGCAGCCGGATGTCACACGACATTTCTTGAAAAGTGAAGCCCGGTAGATCGCCGCGGACGCCCATAATGTCGGTCGCCTTTGACAAGATCATGATGCCTTCGAGCGCCGTCAGAAGGGATCGAGCTATGAGCGGTGCGACCGCGGCGGACTACGCCTGGTTAGGCGATTACGACGGCTATTCAGGCGACTCCGGGTTCTGCGTCACCTTCGTCCACGACCTGTCCCCCGAGGAGGCGTTCCGCCGGATCGGCGTCACCCCCGCCGAACGGGCGGGCGATCCCTTCGGACCCTCCCTCGACCGCCCCATCGCCGCCTGCGCCGCGATCGGCGGCACCGTCCTGGTCGAAACCGGCGGGTACGCGGGGACGCTGGCGGAGGTGACACGACGCCTCTCGGAGGGCACGGTGACGGCGGCCGTGCACCGAGGCCTCGACCCGCAGTTCGTCTACGCCGCCGACGGCCAGCTGGTCACCGGATTCGAGCCGGACGCCCCCTACCTGCGCTGGGGCCGCCACCCCGACCGGCTCCTCGCGCACATGCGCGAGCTGGGCATGCCCACCGGCGAAGACGAGCTCCACGGCGAACAAGACGACGACGGCAGGAACGACGAGCACGACGAAAGCGCCGAGAGCACGGACGCGGGCGCCGACGACCCCGTCATCGCCGCGGTGGCCCTCGCGGAGCGGGCCACCGGCGTGCGGGTGACCTCGGACCACCTCGCCAGGCCGGCGCTCGTGGGCTCCGCCGCACACCTGTACTGAACCCCGCCGCTAGGGCGTCTCGGCCGCCTGGGTGCGCTGGATGTCGGCGAAGGCGGCCGCGAGGCAGGCGTCCAGCGGGCGGCCGGAGAGCGCCAGCAGGTCGGCGACGAGCAGCGGCGCGTGCCGGGCGACGTCCATCGCGTCGAGCCTGAGGGACTCGGTCTCGTGCTGGTGCAGGCCGAGGGCCCCGGCGACCAGCATCACCAGCACGTGCGGGTCGACGTCGGGGAACCAGGCCGCGGCCGACCGCACGCAGCGTCCGACCATCGCCTGAACGTCGTCGGCGGTGAGCCCGTCGGGGTGCAGTTCCTCCAACGAGGCACGCACCACGGCGCCGAGCACCAGGCCGACGTGCTCGGAGTCGAGCGCGCCGAGCCGTGCCGCCTCCCGCTGGAACACCGCGAGGTCGCGTGACCGCGCCGCCGCCACGGCGCCGGCGGCCGTCTCGGCGATGACCCGCGCGGGCTTGGGCAAATGACGCCAGGACACGCTCATCGGCTCCTTCGTCGGGCTCGGCAGGCCAGCATGCCACGGCCTCTCCTCCCCCCAGTAATCAACTCTGGACGGGGTTCCCTCTGCCGCGCGAACCCCCCGCGCTTCGTAAGCGATGGGAAGACCGGGCCGGTTGGTAGTGTTCACAGCGACGGAGGCCGTACGCGGAGGCACGCGGACGACGGGTGGGAGGGCTCAGCATGACGTCGCAATCGACCCAACCCGCGCCACAGCTCGATCGGCCCCCGACTCGGGGCACCCGGGTCAGGGGCACCCGGCAGGCCGAGGCTCTGGTGTCGGTCCTCGGCAAGCTATCGGGGTTCCACAGCGCCCAGGAGATCCACGCCGAGCTCCGCCGCCGGGGTGAGCGTGTCGGCCTGACCACGGTCTACCGTCACCTGCAGGTCCTCAGCGAGGACGAGGTCGTCGACGCCATCCGCGACGAGAGCGGCGAGACGCTCTACCGCCGCTGCGCGACCGGCGGCCACCATCACCACGTGACCTGCCGCTCGTGCGGGCGCAGCGTCGAGGTCGAGGGCAAGGCCGTCGAGCGCTGGGCCGACCGCGTGGCGGCCGAGGCGGGCTTCGTCGACGTCGACCACACCGTGGAGATCTTCGGCGTGTGCCCCGGCTGCGCCGCCGGCAGCCCCTCTCCCTGACCCGCGCGAGCACTCCGGGCGTGCGGCCTTAAGGCCTCGTGGGAGTGGCTTCCAAGTACGCGTTAAGTCGCCGTGAAGTCGCGGACCGCATGGTGTGGGCATGACAATCGCTGCCCACGCCTCCCGGCGCCGAGCGGGCGAACCCGCCCCCGACCTCGTCACGGTCCTGGCCTTCCACGCCGGCCTGCGCCGCGACTTCCTGCGCCTGGCCGACGCCGTCGACAGGTGCCCCCCTGGTGACACGCTCAGGCGTGCCCTGATCGACGAGCACACGGCGTTGATGCTGCGCGGCCTGCACCACCATCACACCCGCGAGAACGAGGACATCTGGCCGGTGCTCCGTGGGCTCGTACCCGAGGCCGGTCCCGTCCTCGACCGGCTGGAGGCCGACCACCAGGAGATGGACGCGCTGGTCGAGCGGCTGACGGTCACCGGCAGGCCCGCCCGGGAGCAGGCCGACGACCTCCGCCGGTTCCACGGCATGCTGAAGACGCACCTCGACCTGGAGGAGTCGGAGGTCGTGCCGCTGATCACCGAGCACGTGAGCGCGGCATGGTGGGAGAAGGTGAGCAAGGTGGCCGCCAGAGGCCACGGCCGGGACCTGCCGATGATCGTCGCCTGGACCATCGACGCGGCGGACCACGAGGCTCGCGAGCACATCTTCAGGACCGCGCCCTTCGTCCTGCGGCTGCTCTACCGGCTCTCCTGGCGGAGCGCGTACGAGCACCGCGCGGCCCAGGTGTTCAGGTGAGCCATCCACTGGGCTGAACATTGTCGGAGCCACGGCTTAGGCTGCTGAGGACGCAGACAAGGGGAGGTAGCCGTGAATCTCGATCTCGACAATGCGGTCGTCAGGCTGTGCGCCGACGGCATGCGGGCCGAGTCCGAGGGCAGGCCGGAGGACGCCCGCCGGCTGTTCGACCAGGCGTGGGCCGAGCGGGCCGACGACTTCGACGCCTGCGTGGCCGCGCACTACGTCGCCCGGCAGCAGGACTCCCCGGAGGAGACCCTCCTGTGGAACGCCGTCTCGCTGCACCACGCGAACGCCACGGCCGACGAGCGGGTCCTTGAGTTCTACCCCTCGCTCTACCTCAACATGGGGGCCTCGCACGAGCTCCTCGGCGACCAGGCCGAGGCCGCGCGCTACTTCCGCCTGGCGGCCGACCACGCCGGCGACCTCCCGAGGGGGCCCTACGGCGACATGCTCAGGCGGGGCATCGCCGACGGCCTCGATCGCGTGAGCCGCTGACCCCGGCCGCCGCCGCGAGAGGGCGAGAAGGCCGTCACACGGTGATCCGTACCTGGTAGCGCTCCAGCCAGGCGTTGAACTGCAGGAGGCCCTCCAGCGCGGCCCGCACGTCGTGGCGGCTGACCGTGCCCTGCGGCTGCTCCAGCATGGCCCGGACCTTGGCGACGTCGACCATCGGCTCCGCGACCAGGCGCCCGCTGTCAAGCAGGCGGGCCGCCTCGTCCCGCAGGGCCTTCTCGTAGGCGGGGTCCTGCGTCGATGGGTACGGGCTCTTGCGGCGCTCCAGGACGGAACGCGGCAGCACGTCGGCCACGGCGGCGCGGAGCAGGCTCTTCTCGTGCCCGTCGAAGGTCTTCATCGACCAGGGGGTGTTGAAGACGTACTCCACCAGCCGGTGGTCGCAGAACGGGACGCGCACCTCCAGGCCGACGGCCATGCTCATCCTGTCCTTGCGGTCGAGCAGGATCTGCACGAACCGCGACAGGTGCAGGTAGCTGATCTCCCGCATGCGTTCCTGCAGCCCGTTCTCCCCCGGCAGCCTGGGCACCTCGTCGAGCGCCTGGCGGTAGCGCTGGGCGCGGTAGCCGGGGATGTCGAGTTTGCGCACCAGCTCGGGGTCGAGCACCTCCTCCAGGGCGGTGAACCGCGCGCCCCCCTCGGCCGCCAGCCACGGGAACGTGCCGGAGTTGACGGCCTTCGGGTCGTGGAACCAGCGGTAGCCGCCGAAGACCTCGTCGGCCGACTCGCCCGAGAGCGCGACCGTCGAGTAGGCCCTGATCGCCTTGAACAGCAGGTAGAGCGAGGTGTCCATGTCGCCGATGCCCATGGGGAGATCGCGGGCCCGCAGCACGGCGGCCCGTACCTTCGGGTCCATGAGCTCGCCGGAGTTGAGGACGATGTCGGTGTGCTCGACGCCGAGGTCCTCCAGGTGCCGGACGAGATCGTGGACGTACGGCGTGTCCGGGGTGTCGCGCATCTCGTCGGGGCTGAAGTTCTCGGTGTAGCCGACGAAGTCGACCGAGAACGAGCGGAGCTTGCCCTGGCCGTGGGCTCGCAGGGCCTTCGCGGCGAGCGCGGTGACGGCGCTGGAGTCCAGGCCACCGGACAGCAGCGTGCACAGCGGGACGTCGGAGATCAGCTGGCGTTCGATGATGTCGTCCAGCAGCCCGCGAATGGTGCGGACGGTGGTCTGCAGGTCGTCGGTGTGCTCGCGGGCCTCCAGCCGCCAGTAGCGGTCCTTGGCCACTCCGTCCCGGCTCACCGTGACGACGCTGCCCGGGCGCACCTCGTACATTCCCCGGTAGATCGCGCATTCCGGGGTCTTGATGAAGGCGAGCAGCTCCCTGAGCCCATCGGCGTCGACCACGGGCGACCGGGACAGCGGGTTGGCGAGGATCGCCTTGGGCTCGGAGCCGAACAGCACGCCCGCCGAGGTCGGGTAGTAGTAGAGCGGCTTGATCCCGAGCCGGTCGCGCACGAGCACCAGCTCGTCCTTCCGCACGTCCCAGATGCCGAAGGCGTACATGCCGTTCAGGCGGCTGCCGAGATCGGCCCCCCATTCGAGATAGGCGTGCAGGACGACCTCGGTGTCGCTGCGGGTGCGGAACCGGTGACCGCGCGCGGCGAGCTCGTCGCGCAGCTCCTGGAAGTTGTACACCTCACCGCTGTAGGTCAGGACGGCGAGCACCTCGCCGTCCTCCTCGGCGATCATGGGCTGGCGCCCGCCCTTGATGTCGATGATCGCGAGCCGCCGGTGCCCCAGCGCCCCGTGCGGAGAGACCCACATCCCCTCGTCGTCCGGCCCCCGGCAGGCCATGGTCTCCGTCATGTCCCGCAGCGTGTTCCGTGACTCCCGGAGATCGCTCTCGAAGTCCACCCACCCACAGATTCCGCACATCTCGACGACCCCACGTCTCGTCGGAAAAGGCACGTTTTACCTGGTCAAACCGTCGCCTGGCCCCCTGTATGCCCGGCCCCGGCCCCCCGCAACCCTGCCCGTCCGGCTAACAAGTGACGATCGCGGGATGCCGGGGATCGTCGAGCCGGACCACCACGTCGGCGGTCTCCAGCGGCTCGGCCTCGGCCTCGTACCTCGCGTAGGCCGGCAGGGTCCACCGCTGGTCCTCGGCCGTGCGCCGGGCGAGCGCGCCGGGCGAGAGCCACAGGTGCACGGTCACGTCGAACGGCAGCCACCGGCCGAGCAGCAGGGCTCCGTCCACGAGCAGCACCCCGCCGCGCGGCATGGTCACGTAGGACGCCCGCGTGGCGCGGTCGATCGTGGTGTCCCAGAGCGTGGGCAGCACCTTGCCCGAGCCGCCGGGTTCGAGGGGGTTCAGCACCTCGCGCGACAGGGCGCCGTGGTCGAGCCAGTCGTCGTAGAACGCGTCGGGATCGGTGCGGCCGTACTCGAAGCGGAGCGACGCCGGGCGCAGGAAGTCGGCCGCGGAGACGCGGAGGACCTCGCGGCCGCGGACGCGCAGCGGGGCGACCAGCGCTCCTGCCAGCTCCCCCGGGCGTGCCGCCGGAGCACCGTCCAGCGCGACCCGCACCCAGGTGTCCCCGGGGGCTCCGGCTATGCGCTCGGCGAGTTCCTCGACGAGCGCCGAGGGTGAGATGGGGCGTACGTCCACGCCACCATCCTGACCGATGTCCGGGCCGGGCCTCGCGAAAATTTCATCCTGTTTCATCCGGCTTACGGCACGGTCCGGCGCGGATCATGGCCGCTAGCTGCGACGGGAGCGCCGGGGCCCCGAGAGCGCGGCCGGCCGCGTCCCGGGCCGATTCCCACCCCAGCGGCGGCCGCCTACAGTTCGTTACGCGTGAGCGCTTTCGCATCGCTGGTCGGTAGTCGACGGCTTGTTCGCCCCACGGTGACGACCGGTTACTTCACCAGGTCCTCGGTGACTCTTTGACGTGCTTGATGTCCGTGACGTGCTCGAGCGTGCCGGACATGTTGCCGCCATGGACGTCACAGGCGTGCGCCGGGGGCCTACGTCGTAACCCCTCGAAAGGTGTTCCATGAGAAAGCGACGAAAGATCACGCTCGCCGGCGCCGCCGCGGCCATAGCGACCCTGCTGGTGGTCGCGTTGTTCCCCGGCACGGCGTCGGCGCACGGGGCGATGATGATGCCCGGCAGCCGCACCTACCTCTGCTGGAAGGACGGGCTGACCCCCAACGGCGCCATCGTGCCCAACAACCCGGCCTGCGCGGCGGCGGTCGCGCAGAGCGGTCCGAACTCCCTGTACAACTGGTTCGCCGTGCTGCGCTCCGACGGCGCGGGACGCATGAGCGGCTTCATCCCCGACGGCAAGCTGTGCAGCGGCGGCGCGGTGGTGTACGACTTCAACGGCTTCGACCTCGCCCGCAACGACTGGCCGGTGACCCACCTGACCGCCGGGGCCAACATCCAGTTCCGGTACAACAAGTGGGCCGCGCACCCGGGGTCCTTCCGCACCTACATCACCAAGGACAGCTGGAGCCCCACCCGCCCGCTGGCTTGGAGCGACCTGGAGGCCACACCGTTCTACACCGCCCCCGACCCGCCGAGCGTGGGATCGCCCGGCAACGCGGACTCCTACTACTACTGGAACGCGACGCTCCCGTCCGGCAAGAGCGGGCGGCACATCATCTACTCGGTGTGGCAGCGCTCGGACAGCCAGGAGACCTTCTACGGCTGCTCGGACGTGGTCTTCGACGGCGGCAGCGGGCAGGTCACCGGCATCGGCCCGGGCGGCGGAGGGCCCAGCCCGACTCCCACCCCCACCCCGACGGTGACCCCGACCCCCACGCCCACCCCCACGGTGACCCCCACTCCCACCCCGACCCCCACCGGCGGCAACGGCACGCCGGGCTGCTCGGCCACCTACACGACCACGGGCTCGTGGTCCGGCGGCTACCAGGGCGAGGTGACGGTGAAGAACACCGGCAGCGCCTCGATCAACGGCTGGACGGTCAAGTGGACCCTGCCGAGCGGCACGACGATCAACAGCCTGTGGAACGGCACGTACACCGTCAGCGGATCGGCCATCACGGTCAAGAACGCCGACTACAACCGCACCATCGCGGGTAACGGCACCACCGCCTTCGGGTACGTGGCGTCGGGGACGGCCGGGACTCCGGCGCTCACCTGCACCAGCCCATAGGAGGAACCCGGTGAGGGGGCGGCGGGCGCCGGTGAACACCCGGTGAAAGCGCGGTGTAGTTCCTGCGCCGCGCGAGCCGGGTCATGTTCGCTGTGATCCATGAGCCCGACCGTCCCCCCGGACCGGAACCGCGCGCCCTCCTGGCCGGACGCCGACGTCGTCGGGCCCGCGGTCAGCGCCCCCGTCACCGTCTACCGGACGGTCGAGACCGACTCCCACGGCGAGCTGGCGCACGAGGGCAACCGCGTCCCCGACGTCGTCGCGCTCGACGCCCGGCACGTCGTGGCCGCCTGGCGGGCGGGGGTGCGCGACGCCCGCGACCCGGCCCCGACCGACCAGGGCTCCATCCTGTACGCCAGGTCGGCCGACGGGGGCGCCACCTGGACGACCGGCACGCTGGCGGCGGCGACCTCCACCCACCGCTATCACTACGTGATCTTCCTGAACGACGGCGGCACGCTGTACGCGCTCCTCGGCAGGATCACCACGGCCGCCGACCGGGACGCGCGGGGCGAGGTGGACGGCTTCCCGGTGGCCATGGTGGCGAAGAAGAGCATCGACGGCGGCCGCACGTGGGCCGACTTCCCGCTCACCGTGGACGTTCCCGCGAACGGCAGGGGCGTCGTGGTGGCCGGCAAACCGCTCAGGTACGACGGGACCTGGCTGCTCCCGTACTGGCGGGAGGCCGGGGGCGCCACCCGGGCGGGCGTGCTGCGCTCGGCGGACCTCAGGACCTGGACCTCGGGGGCGCTCGCCGCGAACCCGCCCGGCATCGGCATCGAGGAGCCGCAGCTCGTCGTCTCGCACGACGATCCGGGCACGCTGCTGATGGTGGCGCGCACGCTGAACCTCACGGGAGGCACCTCGGCCGCCGCGAGGGACGCCTTCTACCGCACCCACGCCTCGTACGCCGCGACCGCCACCAGCACGGACGGGGGCCTCACCTGGTCCCCGATGACCCTCGACCCCAATATCCCGAATTATTACGTCAAAGGGTTCTTCGCCAAGGACGCGAACGACCAGTACCTCACGATCTACAACACGCTCGCCGGCCCGTTCACCGGCGCGGGCGCGGACAAGCCCGACCAGTACCGCGAGGTGCTCTGCTACAAGGTCAAGCGTCCGCACGCCCCCTGGGGCCCGGGACGGCTCTTCGCCGACGGCGCGCGGCTGACGAAGGGCGCGGCCCGGGGCTGGGACGTGTACGCCAGCGCGGACGAGTACGAGCCCGGCCGCTTCTTCGTCGTCTGGGAGCACAACCAGACCAACATCAAGGTGGCGCGGCTCGACGTCTCCGGGGCGTTCACCGGAGTCGGCCCGGGGTGGGGCGACCTGGCCGCCTGGACGGTCGCGAGCGGCGGCGGCACGGTGGAGGTCGACGGGCCGGGCCGCCTGCGCCTGGCGAACGCCTCGGCCACCGGGGCGGGGTTCTCCGGGGTCACCCAGCGGTACGGCCCCTCCAGCGGGTTCGTCGCGACGATCAAGGCCGAGGTCACCTCGTACTCCCGGCTGGACCCCGCCACCGGGGCGGGCGCCGGCCTCGCGCTGAAGGTCGCCACGGGGGCCAGGAGGCTCATGCTCTGCCTCCAGCCCGACGGCGTGTACGCGTTCGTCCAGGGCACGCCGGGGTGGAGCCGCGTGCACGCGACGGCGGGCGGCGCGGGCGCGCACCTGTGGCAGGTGGCGGTCGACGCCAGGGGGAACGCCGCCCTGTACCGCGACGGCGCCGAGACCGGGGCCCGCTGGGTCGTCGCCGCCTCCGGGGAGGCCCCGCAGGTGTCGGTGTGGTGCTCGGGCACCGCCGCCGCCCCCGCCGGAGCCCTGGTCGACCTGGTCGAGGTGGCCGACGACGTGGCGAGCAGCACGTGGGACGCGTTCGGCGACTGGACCCTCGACCCCTCGGGAGGCACGGCCGAGGTGACGGGCGGCGCCCTGCGGCTGCGCAGCACCGGCCAGAAGGTGTCGAAGGCCTCCATCGGGCTCGACGTCACCAGGGGCTGCGACTTCACGCTGGAGTTCCGGGGCCGGGTGGACGACGACAGCGCCCTGGACCCCGCCACCGGGGAGGGCGTCAGCCTCGGGACCAAGGTCGCGAACGGTTACGTGCGGCTGATGCTGGCAGTGCAGAAGAGCGGGGTCTGGACGATGAGGAAGGGCTCATCGGTGTGGGAGAAGGTCTACTCCTCTGCCACGTCCCCGGCGCCGTCGACCTGGAAGGTCACGGTCGACAGCGCGGGGGTGGCCCGGCTCCACCGCGACGGCGCCGACACGGGCGCCACCTGGGCGGTGCAGAACAGTCGCGAGAACCCGCAGGTCATGCACTGGGTGACGGGTACCTCGCGCGGCAACGCGGCCGAAGCCCGCATCGAGTGGACCCGCGTCACCGCCACCTCCCCCGCCGGCTGATCGAGCCGGCGGGGGGAGGGCGGCATCAGCGGGTGGCGCGGGGGTCGGCGTCGAGGGAGCGCGACAGCCGTACGGTGATGAACTCGTTGTTGTCGGCCTTGCCGGGCGTGCGGCCGGAGGAGCCGGGGAAGTTGTTGTCGTTCAGCACGCCGAGCGTCGAGTCGTCGAGGATGACGACGTCCTCGATGGTCACGAACGGGAAGCGGAAGGTCGTGCCGAAGCCGCCGAGGCGCTTGGGGTTGGCCAGGTCGAGGAGGTCGGCCACCTGGGTCTTGTCGACCTTGCCGTCGCGGTCGCGGTCGCGGACGTCGATCAGGTAGATCTTCTTCAGCTTCGCGGCGTCGCCCTGCTCGTTGTCCCGCTCGATGACCAGGAAGCGGTTCTCGTCCACCGTGATCAGGTCACCGATGGCGTTGCCCGGCGCTTCGAGCTGGTAGATCCACTTGCGGCCGGTGTAGGCGCGCTTGCGCAGGTCGAACTCGTTGATCCGGAGCGAGCCCGCGGGGTCGCCCGCCACGGTGCCTTCGAGCATCGGGTAGAGCTTGCGGCCGTCGACCGAGCGCGCCATGCCCTCGAAGCCCTTGCTGCTGCCCAGGTTGGGCTGAGCGCCGTTGAGGTACGGGTTCTCGGGAGCCTGCACCCCCGGAAGGGCGATCGGGGCTTCGAGCAGCTTGCCGGTCGAGGAGAAGTGCAGCAGGAACGGGCCGAACTCGTCGCCGATCCAGTACGTGCCGTCGGAGCTCCCGACGATCGACTCGACGTCGAAGTCGGAGCCCGTGAGCGTGCGGTCCTGACGGGTCAGCGGGAAGGGAACGCGGCGGTCGGGGTCGCTCAGGTTGATGCCGCCCGTGACCTTGACGGCGCCGGACCGGAAGTCGGGCTTGAGCCGCTGGATCCGCAGGAGGAAGTCGGAGCTGTTGGCCTTGTTCCCGTACCCGTTGTCGGACAGCACGTCGAAGGTGCCGTCACCGCGGCGGAGGACACCGCTGAAGCCCTGCACGGGCTGGCCGGGGAACGGCGCGGTGATGCCGTTGACCGGGGCCGTGCCGAGCTTGAAGCCCGACGGCTCGCTGCCGGGAACGTAGGTCTCGGCGGGCAGGGACGCGAAGCCGGTCAGCGTCGCGCGGCCGAACTTGCCGTCGCCGTGACCGGGGCGGCCGTCGTGGCCGTCGTGCCCGTGGTCGGCGAAGGCCGGAGCGGAAAGGCTCAGCGCCAGGACTGCGGCGCTCAGGCCGATCATGGTTCTCTTCATGGCCGTCACGCTAGAGATGCCCCGTGACCGGCGGCACAACACCGGATGGCCCGCAGGTGCCGTGTCGTGATCGGGAAGCCCGTGGAATCCCGTGGAGCAAGGGGGTTCGCACCTGGCCAACGGCGTGACCAGCATCTTTGCCAAACGGCCGATGTACGGAACACACCGCTTCGATTACTATCAGTAGTCAACTGCATGCTATAAGTAGTGGAGCGATGCGTTGACGGAGCGACGATCTCGGGTGCGGGCGGCTCTTCGCACCTTCGTGGCCGTGGCGGCCGTCATCCTGCTCGTCCACGGCATCGCTCCGCACGGCGGTCACTTCGGCGGCCCGCTGGCCGCACAGACGGGGCCGGCCGCCCCCTCGGCCGGGCAACCGCCGGACACCGCCCCGCCACAGGTCCCCGAGGACACCGACCACGACGGCTGCCCGAAGCCGGCGGGGCATCCCTGCGCCGCCGGATGGGTCAAGCCGCCCCAGCCTCCGTCGCGCAACGGGCACCCGCGCAGAGTCCTCGGCAGAGCGGCCTCTCCGGCGGAGCCCTACGGCGCGGGCGCCTCCGCCCTGCGATGGACGCGGGCGTCGGGGCCACGACTGCCGATCTTCCGCTGCTGATCAGAGGGCTCTCCCGCGTACGACGCGGGGACCGGGCGTGTCGCGCGCACGTCCGGCCGGTCTTCCATGCCCGCCATCAGCACGAAGGAGTCCACTTCCATGCAGTCGTTGATCGACCATGCCCGCACCTTCCACAAGAGGGTCCGCGGGGACCGAGAACAGGCGGCCACCCTGAGGGAGGGCGCCTCGCCCCAGGCGATGTTCATCACCTGCTCCGACGCGCAGGTCATCCCCTCGCTGATCACCGGGGCCCGGCCCGGGGAGCTGTTCGAGCTGCGCACCGCGGGGAACGTCATCCCGCCCTACCGCCTCGGCCGGCTCACGGCCGAGGCCGCCACCATCGAGTACGCGGTCAACATCCTGGGCGTGGAGGATCTGATCGTCTGCGGCCACACCCACTGCGGCGCCGTCCAGGGCCGGGTCCGCTCCTGGACGCTCCGCTCGGCCCCGACCACCCGCTGGTGGCTGCTCCAGACCCACCGGTGGCGGGAGGCGCGGGTGACCGGGGACGAGGAGCCCGGGCGCGCCCATCTGATCGCCCAGCTCGAAAAGCTGCACCGCTACCCCCGGGTGGCCAGGCGCCTCGCCGGCGGGCGGCTGCGCCTGCACGGCTGGTTCTACGAAGTGCACACCGGCGTGGTGTCCAACTACCGGCCGGAGACCGGGGCTTTCACGCCCCTCTGACCCCCCGCCCGATCATGACCGGCTGACCGCCTCCCCCCGCCCGCCGTGCCGTACCGCCCGACTCCGGTACGGCACGGCGTCGTCCGGCGCTTTCGCGGAGTCGACAGCCGGGTGCCGGTTTCCTACACTTCGATATATGAAGGATCGTTCAAGCGTCGCAACGTTGGACCCCGACGCGTGCTCCGTCCCGGTGGTGGACGCCGAGCGCGTGGGATCGGTCCGCCGGACACTCCCCTCCGAGGAGACCGTGCAGGATCTCGCCCAGGTGTTCGGCCTGCTCGCGGACCCGGGCAGGCTGCGGATGATGGCCGCCCTGCTGGAGGGCGGAGAGATGTGCGTGTGCGATCTCGCCGCCGCGACCGGCCAGAGCATGTCGGGCGCCTCCCACGCGCTGAGGCTGCTCCGGATGCGCCGGGTCGTCAAGGTGCGCCGGTCCGGGCGGATGGCCTACTACCAGCTCGCCGACTCTCACGTGCGCATGCTCTTCGACCTCGCCATCACCCACGCCAGACACACCGAAGGGGAGCCGGGCGATGGGTGACGCGCACGGCACGGGGCACGGCCACGGGCACGGGCACGGCGTGAGCCCGGAGGCCGACCGGCGCTACCTGACCGGCGCGCTCGCGCTCATCGTGGGCTTCATGGCCGTCGAGGTGGTCATCGGCTTCATCGCCCAGTCGCTGGCGCTGATCTCCGACGCCGGCCACATGCTGACCGACGCCATCGCCATCGTGTTCGCGCTGGTCGCGATGCGCATCGCCCAGCGCCCGCCACAGGGCGGCTTCACCTACGGGCTCAAACGCGCCGAGATCATCTCCGCACAGATCAACGGCATCACGCTGCTCCTGCTGAGCGCCTACTTCGTGTACGAGGGGATCGGGCGCCTGATCACGCCCCCCTCGGTCGAGGGAGTGTACGTCGTCGCCACCGGACTGGCCGGCATCGCCGTCAACATCGCCGCCACCTGGATGCTCAGCAGGGCGAACCGGTCGAGCCTCAACGTCGAGGGCGCCTTCCAGCACATACTCAACGACCTGTACGCCTTCGTGGCCACGACGATCGCCGGTCTGGTCATCTGGCTCACCGGCTGGAGCAGGGCCGACGCGATCGCCGCCCTGGTGGTGGCCGCGCTGATGCTCAAGGCCGGGTGGGGGCTGGTCCGCGACTCGGGCAGGGTCTTCATGGAGGCCGCGCCCGCCGGAATGAACCCCGCCGAGATCGGCAGGAGGACGGCCGCGCTCGACCACGTCGTGGAGGTGCACGACCTGCACATCTGGGAGGTGACCTCCGGGTACGCGGCCCTGTCCGCGCACATCCTGGTGATGCCGGGCGCGAACTGCCATGCCGTACGGGTGGCCGCCGAGCGCCTGGTGCACGACGAGTACGGCATCGGGCACACCACCCTGCAGGTCGACCACGCGTCGCACGAGCTCCTCGCCATCGGCCGGGCCGACGCGCACTGCGCCGATCCGCACGGCCCCACGCACCGGCGCGACTCGCCCGCCCCGATCCATCCGAAGCGGCACTGATCCGGGTCCCGGAGTGACCATGTTCTGGGTGCGCCGAATTTACAAACGATATTGTGGACATTTGCCGTTCATTCCCGTCAAGCTAAGGCCGCGCGGTTCCGGTCTACAGCGAGGGAAGGCACAATGACCGACGCACGTCACACTCTCGAAGCCGAAGAGCAGGCCTTCTATCTCGCCCACAGCGTGTTCAGCGACCCCGGGGACCTCGGCAGGCTGGAAGGCGTTCCCAGCGACCCGTCCGAGCTGGCGCTGATCGTCCGGAACCTCCTCATCCACCGGGAGGAGACGCCGTTCTTCGGCTTCACGCTCCCGGAGAACCGCAAGAACGAGGCGGAGACCCGCTACGTCTCCGCCATCCTGAGCATCATCACCGAGCGGGACGGCGAACCGCTGACGGTGGCCCGCCCGCCCGAGAAACGGTTCGCCGGAACCTGCCGCGACTTCGCGCTCCTGCTGTGCTCGCTGCTGCGGAGCACGGGCACCCCAGCCCGCATCCGGTGCGGCTTCGCCTCCTACTTCACCGCCGGGCTCCACGAGGACCACTGGGTCGCCGAGTACTGGAGCCCCGGGCGCGGGTGGA
Organism: Sphaerisporangium viridialbum; assembly: GCF_049674955.1. Lineage (GTDB taxonomy): Bacteria > Actinomycetota > Actinomycetes > Streptosporangiales > Streptosporangiaceae > Sphaerisporangium > Sphaerisporangium viridialbum. Next base: position 8,172,965 of record NZ_CP187232.1, read on the forward strand.
CCCTGGTCGACTCCCAGCTCCCCGCTCCGGAGCTGATGGAGGCGTTCAAGATCTCGTTCGACCCGATGGACGTGCCCAGGGACGAGTTCCTCGTGGCGGGCGAGGCCTGGCGGGCCTGCCGGGCCGGGCGCTCCGACCCGGAGAAGTTCGGGGTGTCGTACATCAACCTGTCCGGCATGGACTTCGTCCAGAGCAACGTCGTGCGCGACCTGGCCGCCCTGAACAAGGTCGAGGTGCTGCCGTGGGACGGCTGGGACCTCGCCGAGAGGTTCCACAAGGACCTGCACGACGCCGAGATGAAGCTGCTGGACACGGTCGCCGAGGCCGAGAGCGACGGTGGCCCGTTCCCCCGGCTGCGGAACCTGTTCCTCGCCAACCCCGGCCTGCGCACGCCGTCCGCCGTCATCTCCCACACCACCTACGCGGGCACCAGGACCGTCTCCCTGCGTTCCTGACCTCTTCCTTCACGCGGGCGTCCCGCGCAGGTGCTCGATGAACCCCGCGGTCGCCGCCGTGGGCGCCGGGCTCGGGTGCCAGGCCAGGCCGATCGGCCGCCGCTGCTCAGGGGTGAGCGGGCGGTACACGGGGTCGTCGTGTTCGAGCACGTCCGGGCGCGGCAGGATGCCGACGCCGAGCCCGGCGCCGATGAGCCCCCGCACCGTGGCGACCTCCTCGCTCTCGAACGCGATCACCGGCTCGAACCCGGCGTCCTGGCACAGCCGGTCGATCACCCGCCGCATGTCCGTGGTCTGGGCGAAGGCGATGAACGGCTCGCCGCGCACGTCCCGGAGCGTGAGCCCCGGCACGCCCGCGAGCGGGTGGTCGGCGGCCAGGGCGACGCAGAGCTGCTGGTCGCGCAGCCGGTGCCAGTGCGCGTCGGTGCCGTCACGGGGCGGGGTGACCAGTGCCGCGTCGATGTCCCCGTTGCGCAGCCAGGCGAACAGCTCGCGCGTGAAGCCCTGGTGGAGCTCGAACCGGATGCCCGGGGTGACGGCGCGGTAGTCGCGCAGGAGCTCGGGGACGAGCCAGCGGCCCACCGAGTGCAGGAAGCCGAGCCGGATCAGGCCGGTGTCGGGGTTGGCCAGGGCGCCGATGCGCCGGCGTGCCGTCTCCAGGTCGGCGACCGCCCGGCGGGCGTGGTCGCGGAACAGCGCGCCGAACCGGTTGACGGCCAGCCTGCGCCCGTGCCGGTGGAAGAGCTCCACCCCGAGATCGGCCTCCAGCCGGGCCAGCGACCGTGACAGCGTCGACTGGTTGACCCTCTCGACGGCGGCCGTGTCACGCATGTTCTCTGTGTCACACAGCGACAGGAACCAGCGCAGCGTTTGCAGGTCCATCCAGCGATGATGCCGCTCACGCATCAGCAGTGTCAAAATCTGCATTTTGAGCATCAGGGCGGCAGGAGCAGCATCGGCCGGGTGACGACGACCCTCCCCGCCCTGCCCCGACCCCTCGCACGCGCCGCCGCCCACGACGGGTACCGGCCGGGCGACCGCGCCTACCGGCGGATCATGTACGGGCTGATGCTGGGCGGGTTCGCGAACTTCATGGCGCTGTACTACGTCCAGCCGCTGCTCCCGAGCGTCGCCAGGAACTTCCAGGTGTCGGCGTCGTCGTCGGCGGCGGTGCTGTCGCTGACCACGATCACCATGGCGGGCACGCTGCTGTTCGTCGGGCCCATCTCGGACGTCGTCGGGCGCGTGGCCATCATGCGGATCTCCCTCGCCGGTTCGGCCGTGCTCGGCATCGCCGCCGCCTTCGCGCCCACCTGGCACAGCCTCCTGGTCATCAGGGGCCTCGAAGGCGTCGCGCTGGCCGGGCTGCCCGCCGTGGCGATGGCCTACCTGGGCGAGGAGATCCACAGCGGGGCGCACCTGCGCGCCAACGCCGCGTACATCACGGGCACGGCGGTGGGCGGTGCCGCGGGACGGCTGCTCCCCGGGCCGGTCAACGCCCTGTGGGGGTGGCAGGGCGCCGCGCTCGCCGTCGGGCTGCTGACCGTGGCGTCCACCGCCGGGCTCTGGGCCCTGGTGCCGCCGTCCCGGCGCTTCGTGCGGTCCAGCCCCCGGCCCGCGAGCATCCTGCGCAACACCTGGCTAACCCTGCGGGATCCGGCCCTCGTCATGCTGTGCCTGGTGGGCGCGGCGATCATGGGCGCGTTCGTCGGCCTGTACAACGCGATGGCGTTCCGGCTGGAGGCCGCGCCGTACCTGCTGGGCAGCGCGGCGGTGCTGGTGTTCCTGGCCTACCCCGTGGGCCTGTTCGCGCCGCACGCCGCGGGACGGGTCGCGGCCAGGCTCGGACGCGGCCCCGCCGCCCTCATCGGCGTCGGTCTCCTGCTCGCCGGGGTGCTGCTGACCATCCCGGCCCAGCTCGCCGTGGTCGTCGCCGGGCTCGGCGTGCTGACCTTCGCGTTCCTCGGCACCCACTCGCTGGCGAGCGGGTGGGTCGCGGGCAGGGCCCACCGGGTCGGCGTCGGCGTCGGGCAGGCCTCCGGGCTCTACCTGCTGGCCTACTACCTCGGCAGCTCGGCGTTCGGGGCGATCGCGACCCACCAGTGGCAGGCCGGCGGCTGGCTCGACGTGATCGCCGTGTCAGCGGCGCTCACCGCGGGGGCCGGGGTGCTCGTGCTCCTGGCCCGCCGCTTCGACCCCGCCCCCCGGCGCGGCCCGGCCCGGTGATCAGCGGCCGAGACGGACGGTCCACGGATGCTCGCCGTACACCTCCGCGATGGCACGTGCCAGCCAGCGGCGCTGAGGCTCGTCCAGCACGGGCAGGGTCTCGGTGAAGTCCTGCTCGTCCTTGGCCCTGGGCCGCTTGGCCTTGTAGAAGAGCTGGACCTCGGGCGCCAGGTACGGAATGCCGTCCGGCGAGACCAGGCCCAGCCGGCCGACGGGGCACCGCAACCGGGGGTCGCGCCGCGAGACCCACTCGTCGCCGTCGGACTCGTCGAGCATCACCTGGATGCGCCACGGCTCGGCGGGCCCGGGGCGGCACCAGATGTCGCGGACCGTCTCCGGCAGGATCTCGCCGGGCTCCCACAGGCGCAGGACTCCAGGCGGATCGGCGGCCCACCACTCCCAGCGCTGCAGCGCCCGCTGCGCGGCGAGCTGATCACGGCGGAGCAGCAGGACGTCGATGTCCGCGTGCTCACGGAACGAACGGCCCAGCGCCAGCTCGATGGCGTAACCGCCCGCGACCCACCAGGGTTCCGGCAGGATCGAGAAGAGCGCGGCGACATCTGAAAGCGGCGCGGGATCCCAGGTTCCCCACGGCGTCTCCCGGCGGATCATGCCCGCCATCTTCGCGCGTGATCACCATCCTTGCCGGGATCTTTGGAAATCGCCGTCATCCTGTTCCCGGAGGGCCCGGTTGAGCCCGGTCGGCACGTCGGTGAGATCACGCCTGACTGGGCCGTCACACCTCGGACGAGCCGGCCCAGGGGTTGAACAGGTGCACGACGAGCGCGAGCACCGCCCAGTGGGGTGGGAGTACGGTCATAGTGGCCAGGATGACCGGTGGTGCCGCCCAGTGGTAGAGCCGGGCGGTGTCTGTGGCCACCACGAGCTGCGCGTAGGCGAGTAACAGCGTGACTGCCAGCATGGCGACAATCTGCGACTGGGTGGCCAATGCGGCCAGGACGCCTACACCCCAAGGCAAAACCATTGCCCGCGCGTCGAACCACTTGCCGAGGTGATGGACCCGGCTGGCAAGAACCGGCTGCCGCGTAACGTGCGGTTGTGCCATGACGTCCGTACCGACCCGCACGGTCAGCGCCCTGATCAGGGGCGCGGCCAGGCCGATCAGGGCCAGCGGGGTCCAGGCGTAGCAAGCCGCGAAGACCGGCCCGGATTCCTTGATGCAACCGGCCACCAGCGCCAACGCAACGCCGAGGACCCACAGGTCGTAGTGGAACGCGACGGCAGAACCTACCGCCCAGGTCAGGGCTGTCGCGTCGACGAGCACGGGCCAGCGCAAAGTGATCCGCCAGATACCGGACAAACCACAGACCAGGAGCGCGCCGACTACGAGCAGCTTGTCGTCGTGGATCCAGTGTCGCAGCCAAAGCGTGAGCAGCGGCGGCAGCACTGCCAGGTGTAACAACGCGTTGATTCGCCAGCGCACCAGGCTGTCGCGGCAGACTCGCGGCAGCAGCCAGCGCAGCGCGAACGGCATCGACACGTGCTCGCCGGCCCCGAGCGCACGGTAGCGGTGGCCGTCCGGACTTACCGACTCGACGACGTTCAGCCGTCCGATCGCGATCAGAACGATGCCAGCGACAAACGCGACGAGTGCGACGGCCATATCGTTACCTTCCATTGCGGGCCAGTCTCGGTCAAGATTCATTCTCAGGCGGTCGTCACCTTCCGGCATCGCCGCTGTAGGGGAACCAAACTGTGTCGAGACCGAGAATCGGGGCGGGGCAATGGACCACGTGGTCGGGTTCGGGGGCTCCATCCACGACTTTGCCACTTGTCTCATCTCAAGCGACGGAACGGTAGTCGCGATCGAGGACGAGCGCCTTAGCCGGGTGCGCTACGCCTACGGGGAACCGTACCCCTGCCGGAGGTCCCTGGAAATCGTCCTGGCGCAGCAAGGACTTGACACACGCGACGTGGGTCGGTTCGCCGCGAACGACATGCTCGTCGACGAGCTGAAGCTGCCTGGGGTCGCCCCGGACTGGTTGAACCACCACTACACCCACGCCGCGAGTGGGCTGTTCACCAGCCCGTTCGACGAAGCCGCGATCCTGGTCGCGGACGGAGCCGGGAGCGTCGTCGACGAGGAGGCTGAGCTAGATGCCGGCCGGCATCAGCGGGAGACCACCACGTGGGCAATGGGACGCGGCAACGACATCGAGGTGTTGGGGCGTGTGGTGGGTTCGAAACGCGGCGGGCCCGGTTCCAACGATGCGGACGCGCTGATGTCCAACTCGCTGGGCGATTTCTACCGGGCCGTGACCGAGGCCATCGGGTTCGGCTTCCTGCAGGCGGGCAAGACCATGGGCCTGGCAGCGTATGGCGACGACCGGTTCGTCGACCGGCTGATGACCGCGGTGAAGTTGTTGCCTGGCGGGCAGTTCACAGTGCGCACCGAAGGGCCGGGCGGGGTGCTCGATCTGCTCGCCGGGATCCCGCGTGGCCGACTCGCCGATGACTTTGAGGGAAACGCCCACCTCGCCGCAGCCGGCCAGGCTGTGCTGGAGCGGATCCTCCTACACATATTGGCCGAGCTCTGGCGCCGCACCCGGTGCCCGAATCTGTGCCTGGCCGGCGGTGTCGCATTGAACTGCGTGTTCAACGGCAAGATCGTGGAGCTGACGCCGTTCGAGAATGTTCACGTCATTCACGCGCCGGGCGACAGCGGTACCGCGATCGGTGCTGCGGTGGGGGGCCGGCTGGCCGGGACGGTGGGTGAGCAGCCTTGGCGGCTGACCGCGAGCCCGTACCTGGGTCTGTCTTACCCGGACAGCACCCTGGACGGGTACGGCGACCTGCTCACCGACGACGAGCTGTGCCGACGGGTCGCAGGTCTGCTACACCAAGGCGGTGTTGTGGCCTGGTTCCAGGGCGCGGCCGAATTCGGCCCGCGGGCGCTTGGCAACCGGAGCCTGCTGGCCGACCCGAGCCGTCCGGGAATGCGGGACCTGCTCAACCAGATCAAGCAGCGGGAGTGGTTCCGGCCGGTCGCCCCGGTGGTGCTGGAGAACCGGGTCGACGACTTCTTCCACGCCTACGGCACATCGCCGGCGATGCAGTTCTCCTGGTCCGTGAAGGAGTCGGCGCGCCAGAGCGTTCCGGCGATCTGTCATATCGACGGGTCGGCCAGAGTGCAGACGGTCAGCGACGCCCAGAACCCCGCCCTCGCCGCGCTGATCGGCGAGTTCGAGCGCCAGGGCGGACCGCCGGTGCTGGTGAACACCTCACTGAACCTTCGCGGCGAGCCGATCGTCGAGACCCCGGACGAGGCGCTCGCCGTCCTGGCTCAGTCCGACATCGACGCTCTGGTGGTCGGCAACCGCCTGATCCGCAAGTAGCTACGTGCGGAGGAACTTGTCCAGAAGGCGGCCTACGGGACCACGTCGCCTCCCGGCGCTCGCCGGTGCTACCACCTCGACCTGCGGCGGCACCCCGTGCGGGGCTACCTGCCGCACAGATGACGTCTGTGCCGCGATGATGGCCAGCTGCCGGTCTTCCTCGGCCCGTACCGGGTCGCACGCGGGCAGCCGGCCGAAGAGGTGCAGCCGTTCCCGCACCACGATCGGGGAACGGTGCAGCAGCTTGGCGATGGCCGCGATGCTCCAGCCGTCGTCGAAACCGTTCACCATCGCCGACTCTTCCTCGGCCGCCCAAGGATCCCCGGAACGGGCATGTTCCACGTCCGTACCTCCCTGCTCAGCAGGCGTCCCGCTGCTTCGGATGGCGAACGGTCGGTCTCTGTAACACAGACCGTTCTGTTGCATATATTAGTCTGACGTCGCCTAAACGACCATGGAGCGCATCCGTGCCGGACACCGAGGAACCGGCTCCACCTCCCGCAGTCGCGTCGCGAATCGTCGTGTCCGGCTTGGACACCGGCACGGCTACGTCCAGCGATGCGCGTGGCGCCCAAGGCGTGCAGATCGGCGACGGCAACGTTCAGTACAACGTTTTCGCGCCGTCGGCGGAGATCCGCCGTCCGCGGATGGTGCCCGAGCCGACGGGCCCTGTGGTCGACCGGCCCGAGCTTGCCAAGGAGCTGCTGGCGGCCCTGATTGCCGCTGACACCGGCCCGCACGGGATGTTGGTCGCCGTTGAGGGCCCCGGCGGCTTCGGCAAGACGACGCTGGCCGCCAAGGCCTGCCGGGATTTACGGATCGCCGAGCGCTATCCGGGTGGCGTGCTCTGGGCGACGGTCGGCGAGCGTCGACGCGACGGCCGGCTGGCCGAGCTGGTCAGCGGGCTTTGCGAGGTGCTGTCCGGTGAACCCGTGCGCACTACCGATCCGCTCATCGCCGGAGGCAGGCTGGGTTCGTTGCTGGACGCGCACGATCCGATCCTGCTGGTCGTCGACGACGTCTGGACCACGAACCAGCTGGCCCCCTTCATGATCGGCGGCGGTGACTGCCGCAGGTTGATCACCACGCGGAACGCCGGCGTCGCACCCCGCGGCGCCGCCACTGTCCTGGTCGACCGGATGACGGCTGAGCAGGCTGCGGCAGCCCTCACCGAGGGAGTCTCCGGCCTGCCCCGCGACCTGCTCAGCGCGCTTGTCGCGGCGACCGGCCGGTGGCCGTTGCTGCTCGGTCTGGTCAATGCCGCGCTCATCGAGCACCTCGCCGCCGGGGCCGGCGTGCGGGCTGCGGTCGACTGGATGCTCCGGCACCTGGCGGCGGCGGGCCCGGCGGCATTCGACCGAAACCTCGGGGACCAGCAGGACAGGAGTCAGGCGGTGGAAGCGACGATGGCGGCGAGCCTGGCCGTGCTCGATCCGCTGGACCGGCAGCGCTTCTTCGACCTCGCGGTCGTCCCGGAGAACGCGGAGCTGCCCGCGCAGGTATCCCGCTGGCTGTGGCAGGTCGCGGGTGGACTGTCCGAGGCCGCCGCGGAGAAGCTGCGCAGCCTACTGGTCCGGCTCCGGCTGGTGCAGGAGGTATGGACCAGCGCCGGGCCGGCTATACGCCTACATGATGTGGTCCGCGCGTACCTGATCCACAGACTGACCGCGGACGAGCTGCGCGCGCGGCACGAGCTGATGGTCCGAGTCGCGCGGGAGGCCCTCGTCGGGGAGGGCACGCCGGACATCCCGTGGTGGACACTGCCCGCCGATGACGCGTACCTATGGCGGTACCTGCCCCACCACATGGCCGAGGCCGGTCGGGTGGCCGAACGCGACACCCTGGTCCGCGACCTGCGGTGGGTATCGGCGAAGACCGTTCGCTCCGGTAGCTCGGTGCCTGCGGAAGTCGACTTGGCCGAGGCCACCCCGGAGGTCCCGGCGCTGCGACACGCGCTGGGCCGGCTCACCCAGCAGCTGACCATCACCGACCCGCCGACCGCTCTCGGCGCGACCCTGTACGCCTACCTCGGCTCGCTGCCCGAGCTGGACGAAGTGGTCGCCTCGTACGGCAGACACCTGACCGGACCGCAACTCACGCCGCATTGGCCGTTGCCGGACCGTCCCGGATCCGGCCCCTACCGGGTCATCTCCGGACACGAGTTCGGCCTGAGCGGCTGCGTGTTCTCCCCGGACGGCACGCTGATCGCCACTTCCAGCCACGATCGGACCATCAGGGTGTGGGCCGCCGCTACCGGCGAGCAACGCCAGATCCTCACCGGCTCGCCAGAGGCCCTGACCGGGTGCGCGTTCTCACCCGATGGCACCATGCTGGCGGGTGCGGGACACGACGGAACGGTCCGGCTCTGGAACGTCGCCGGCGGACCTGTGCAACGGGTGCTGGACTGCCAGTGCGCGACCGTGACCGGGTGCGCGTTCTCGCCGGACGGCGCACTGCTGGCCGGCGCCGGCGGCGACGGTTCCGTCCGGCTGTGGGACGTCGCGACCGGAGAACAGGTCCGGGTCCTCGCCGGGCATGAGGGAGCCGTCCGCGGATGTGCCTTCTCGCCGGACGGTGAGCTGGTCCTGACCGCGGGAGAAGACCGGACAGCCCGGCTATGGGAGACCGCGACCGGAGAGCAGGTCCGGGTCCTCGCCGGGCACGAGGGAGCCGTCCGCGGATGTGCCTTCTCGCCGGACGGTGAGCTGGTCCTGACCGCGGGAGAAGACCGGACAGCCCGGCTCTGGGAGACCGCGACCGGGATCGAGACCGACGTGCTGACCGGGCACACGGAGACCGTCACCGGGTGCACGTTTTCACCCGACGGCACCTTGTTGGCCACTGGCAGCCACGACAGTACGGTGCGGACCTGGTATGTCGCCAGCGGCGCGGAGCACGGCATCTTCGCCGATCACACCGAAGGCGTCACCGGATGTGCTTTCTCGCCGGACGGCACCCTGCTGGCAAGTACCGGCTTCGACTGGCACCTGCGGCTCTGGCGGGTGGACGAGGAGCCCGGGACCGCGACGGCCTCGCGACAGTGGGTCTACGGGGCCGCGTTCGCCCCGGGCGGCGACCTACTGCTGACCAGCGGACACGATCACCAGGCGCACCTGCAGACGACTGAGACCGGCGAGACGATCAGGGTCTTCGACGGCCACACTGACACGGTGGCAGCCTGCGCGGTTTCACCCGACGGCGGCCTGGCGGCCACTGCCGGTTACGACGGGTACGTCAGGCTCTGGGACATTGAGACCGGCGAGGCACGGGCCGTGCTTACCGGGCACGCGGATCTGGTGCACGACTGCGCCTTCGATCCCAGCGGCGCCATGCTGGCCACCGTCGGCCATGACGAGACGATCCACCTGTGGACGGTGGCCGGCGGCACACCGCACCAGGTCCTCACCGGTCACGACGGCGCGATCGCCGCCTGCGCGTTCTCCCCCGATGGCGGGCTGCTGGCGACGGCCAGCCATGATCAGACGCTGCGGCTGTGGGACCCCGCCACCGGTGACCTGCGAGCTGTTCTCGCGGCTCATACGGACATCGTCACCGGATGCGCGTTCTCTCCGGACGGTAGACGGCTCGCTTCGACCAGCCATGACCGGACGGTGCGAGTATGGGACGTACGCACCGCTCGGCTGCGGCAGACCCTGCGTGGTCACTCCGGCGGTGTATCCGCGTGCGCCTTCACCAGTGACGGCGGGCTGCTGGCCAGCGCCGGGTACGACCGTCAGATCCGGGTGTGGGAGACCAACACCTATCGGCAAGTGTGTGCGCTGCGAGTGGCGGCGCCGCTGCTGCGCCTAGCGTGGCATCCCACTGAACCCCTGTTGGCCCTCACCGGACAGGCCGGTGTTTACCTGTTGCGATACCTTCCCAATGGCGTCAGGGGGCAGTGATGTTCAGCTCGGGCCCGCACGTCAGCTGCTATCAGGCACGCTCCACTGTGGATGGTGCCGTCATCGGCATCCGGTGTGTCAAGTTCGCCAACCTGATCCACCAACCGGGAACGCCTGGGATCGCCTTCGTCTGGTACGGCGAGGGTACCGACGACGCCGGCCCCTACCGGTACTTCGGGGAGGCGTTCTCGCTTCCGGGCTCCCCCGATGATGTTTCCGGTTCGGTGCTGATCGCTCTGGCCGGCGGTCTGAGCGGCAATGGTGAACGCGCCGAACCGTTGCTGGAGCTCCGGTTCGAGGTCGGATCGCCAGCAGGGGGCGTGCCCGCGAAGCTGCGGGTCACCGGCGACCGATCCGAAGAATGGACGCTGGTGCCCAACGGAGTCCTCGCTGGCTACCAGCCGGTGCCGCGCCGGATCGCCAAGGCCGGCCCGAACTTCCATGAGTTCGTCGTCCGCAAGCACGACGGTACCCCCGGAGTTGGGGTCCGGCTGATGCTGCACAGCGGCAGCTGGCTGGGATCGGGCCGCTGGGGTGACATGACCTACCTGCACCTCGGCACCTTTGTCGGCGACCCGGCCAACCCGGTGGTGCCCGTCCGGTTCGGCACCGCCGATATCGGCATCGACACCCACTACTGCGGTTTCGTCCCATGGGGCGAGATGTCCGTGCGGCGGACATCGCCGGCCACCTGGCAGGTCACTGGCGCCTGGAGCGAAGAGTGGCAGGAGCGCCATGCCGGTCCGGACCGGCCCGTCGACCCGCGGATCGCCGGACTCACTGTCCTCAGATGAGGTCGCGCCGCTCAGGTTGACAAGGGTGGGCTGGTGAAGGTGTTGGTCTGGGTGTTGCCATCGCCGACCTGCACACCCTGCGCGCCGCGCACGTCGACCGAATACTTGCCCTGCTGGCTGCCGGCGTCATCGAGCAGCGCCATCAGCCGCTGAGCTGCCCGCACTGCTGCGTCGTCCGAGCCGGCATCGGTCTCGATTAGCTCGGCTTCCAGCGCCGGACCCCACTGCTCGGGCTTGACCTCGTGCTGCTCCAACGCCACCTCACCGGCAGCCCGGCCGGTCAGCCGCCGGCGGACCAGAGCCTTCAGCCCCGCATATGCATCCTTGACCGCCTCGGTCACCGTGTCTTGTGCCCCTGCTGCCGCGCCTGCCGCCAATGCCGTCACGATCAAAGAAACCGGATCCATAGCCGCCTCCGTCCGTCCCAGCCCCTGTCCCGGCCAAGGACACCCTAGTCTTGTACGAACCAACTCGGGTGTCACTCGCGGTCACTCCCGTGTAGCGGTCTGGGGCTGACTCGTGTCGTCAGGCGGGGGCGTCCGTTCCTCCCTCGATGTCGCCCTCGACCTTGAGGTAGACCTCCTGCAGGTCGCGCAGGATCTCGGGGTCCGGGTGCTCCCACATTCCCCGCCCCGCCGCCTCCAGCAGGCGCTCGGCCATGCCGTGCAGGGCCCACGGGTTGGACTCGGCGAGGAAGCTCTGGTTCTCCGGGTCCAGGACGTAGGTGGCGGCGAGCTTGTCGTACATCCAGTCGGCGACCACGCCGGTGGTCGCGTCGTAGCCGAACAGGTAGTCGACCGTCGCCGCCAGCTCGAACGCCCCCTTGTATCCGTGACGTCGCATCGCCGACACCCAGCGGGGGTTCACCACCCGGGCGCGGAAGACGCGCGCCGTCTCCTCCGAGAGGGTGCGGGTGCGGACCGCGTCCGGGCGGGTGCTGTCGCCGATGTAGGCGGCGGGCGCCCTGCCGGTCAGGGCGCGCACGGTGGCGATCATGCCGCCGTGGTACTGGAAGTAGTCGTCGGAGTCGGCGATGTCGTGCTCGCGGGTGTCGACGTTCTTGGCGGCCACGGCGATGCGCCGGTAGGCGGCCTCCATGTCTTCCCGCGCGGGCGTGCCGTCCATGTCCCTGCCGTAGGCGAAGCCGCCCCACACCGCGTACACCTCGGCGAGGTCGGCGTCGTCGCGCCAGTTCCTGCTGTCGATCAGCGGCAGCAGCCCCGCGCCGTACGCGCCCGGGCGGGAGCCGAAGACGCGGGTGGTGGCCCGCCGCTCGTCGCCGTGGGCCGCGCGGTCGGCCACCACGTGCGCCCGTACGAAGTTGGCCTCCTCCGGCTCCTCCAGCCCGGCGACCAGCCGCACCGCGTCGTCCAGCATCACGACCACGTGGGGGAACGCGTCGCGGAAGAAGCCGCTGATCCGGACGGTGACGTCCACGCGGGGCCGGCCCAGCTCCTCGTGGGGGATCGGCGCGAGGCCGGTGACCCGGCGGGACGCCTCGTCCCACACCGGCCGCACGCCGAGGAGCGCGAGCACCTCGGCCACGTCGTCGCCCGAGGTGCGCATGGCGCTGGTCCCCCAGATCGACAGGCCCACCGAGCGCGGCCAGTCGCCGGTGTCGGCGCGGTAGCGGGCGAGCAGGGACTCGGCCATCGCCTGCCCGGTCTCCCAGGCCAGGCGGCTCGGCACGGCCTTGGGGTCCACGGAGTAGAAGTTGCGCCCGGTGGGCAGCACGTTGACCAGCCCGCGCAGCGGCGACCCGCTCGGCCCCGCCGGCACGTACCCGCCGTCGAGGGCGTGCAGCACCGCGCCGATCTCGTCGGTGGTCCTGGCCAGCCGGGGGACGATCTCGGTGGCCGCGAAGTCCAGGATCCGCCCAACCTGTGGTGGTACGGCCGCGCCGAGCACGGCAGCGCAGACCTCCTCCGCCGCGCCGGGGTCCCAGTCGCGCTCCTCCATGCCGTGGACGAGCGCCGCCGCGACCGTCTCGGCCTCATCGGTGCCGGCCCGCCCGGCGGTGCCGTCCTCCGCCAGGCCGAGCGCCTCGCGAAGGCCGGGCAGCGCCTCGGCCCCCGCCCACATCTGCCGGGCGCGCAGCATCGCCAGCACCAGGTCGCTTCTGGCCTGTCCCACGGGGGCCTGGCCGAGCACGTGCAGGCCGTCGCGGATCTGCACGTCCTTGACCTCGCACAGCCAGCCGTCGACGTGCAGCAGGAAGTCGTCGAACTCCGCGTCGTGCGGCCTGTCGTCCAGCCCGAGATCGTGGTCGAGCCTCGCGGCCTGGATGAGGGTCCAGATCTGGGCGCGGATCGCGGGCAGCTTGGCGGGGTCCATGGCCGCGATGGAGGCGTGCTCGTCGAGGAGCTGCTCCAGCCGCGCCATGTCGCCGTAGGTGTCGGCGCGGGCCATGGGCGGCACCAGGTGGTCGACCAGGGTGGCGTGGGCGCGGCGCTTGGCCTGGGTGCCCTCGCCGGGGTCGTTCACCAGGAACGGGTAGATCAGCGGCAGGTCGCCGAGCGCGGCGTCCGGGCCGCAGGAGGCGGACATCCCGGCGGACTTGCCGGGCAGCCACTCCAGGTTGCCGTGCTTGCCGACGTGCACCACGGCGTGCGCCCCGAACCCGTCCTGGAGCCAGCGGTAGGCGGCCAGGTAGTGGTGACTCGGCGGCAGGTCGGGGTCATGGTAGATCGCGATGGGGTTCTCGCCGAACCCGCGCGGCGGCTGCACCATCACCACGACGTTCCCGGCGCGCAGGGCCGCCAGCACGATCTCCCCCTCGGGATCGCGCGACCGGTCGACGAACAGCTCGCCGGGCGGGGGTCCCCAGTGCCGCTCCATCCCCGCGCGGAGGTCCTCGGGGAGCGTGACGTACCAGGCCCGGTAACGGGCGGCGGAGATGCGTACCGGGTTGCCGGAGAGCTGCTCCTCGGTGAGCCAGTCCTGGTCCTGGCCGCCCGCGGCGATGAGCGCGTGGATGAGCGCGTCACCGTCCTGGGCGTCCACGCCCGGCAGGCCGCCCTCGCCCTCGGGCCCGATGTCGTACCCGCTCGCGCGCATGGCGGCCAGCAGGCGGACCACACTCGCGGGCGTGTCCAGGCCCACCGCGTTGCCGATGCGCGCGTGCTTGGTCGGGTAGGCCGACAGCATCACCGCGATCCGCCTGTCCGCCGGGGGCACGTGCCGCAGGGTGGCGTGCCGTACGGCGATGCCGGCGACCCGGGCCGCGCGCTCGGGGTCCGCCACGTAGACGGTCAGCCCCTCCTCGTCGACCTCCTTGAAGGAGAACGGCACGGTGATGATCCGCCCGTCGAACTCCGGGATGGCCACCTGGGAAGCGGCGTCCAGGGGGGACAACCCGTCGTCGCTCGCCGCCCAGGTCTCCCGGTCTCCCGTCAGGCACAGGCCCTGGAGGATGGGAACGTCGAGCCGGGCGAGCGCGCCCACGTCCCAGGCCTCGTCGTCACCGCCCGCCGAGGCGGTGGCGGGACGGGTGCCGCCCGCCGCGAGCACGGTGACGACCAGCGCGTCCACTTCGCCGAGAACTTCCATCAGGGCGGGCTCGGCGGTGCGCAGGGACGCGCAGTAGACGGGCAGCGCCCGTCCCCCGGCGTTCTCGATCGCGGCGCACAGCGCCTCGACGAACCCGGTGTTCCCCGCGACGTGATGCGCCCGGTAGTACAGCACCCCCACGACCGGCCGCCCAGCGCTTTCCTCTGATGCCTCGGCGCTCTCGCGGTCCAGGATGCCCCAGGCGGGCGTGGCCTCCGGGGCGGCGAAGCCGTGCCCGGTGAGCAGCACGGTGTCGGACACGAATCTGTGCAGCTCGGCCAGGTTGGCGGGGCCGCCGTGCGCGAGGTACGCGTGCGCCTCCGCGCACACCCCTCCGGGGACGGTGGACAGCTCCATCAGCTCGGCGTCGGGAGCCTGCTCGCCCCCGAGGACGATGACCGGGCGGGGCCCGGCCAGCAGGAGGTCCAGACCCTCCTCCCACACCCGGCGCCCGCCGAGCAGCCGGACGACGACCAGCTCCACGCCATCGAGCAATGGGGTGAGGTCCTCGACGGCGAGCCGGGCCGGGTTGCCCAGCCGGTACGGGGCGCCGCTCGCGCGCGCGCTCAGCAGGTCGGTGTCGGAGGTCGACAGCAGAAGTACGGGGAGATGGCGCACGGCACATCCTCACTCGGGGTCCGCGCCCCGGGTCGTCGGTCCACACGGCCTGGAGTCTCCTGGCTTCCGGATCGACGCTCACCCCGGCCTTCCCGCCCGTTGCCGGGCCGTGGCCTTCTGGTGGGGTTCGCTCCCCGGTGACAGTGGCGGGACCGCGCCGGATTCACACCGGCTTCCTCCTTGTGCCGTCGCTCCCCTATCAGATCACGGAGTCCAACTTATTGCGACAAGTAGGGTTAACATCCTGAACGTGGCAGTTGCCGACCTTCCGGGTCTTTCATCGCGCGCCAACGCCCAGCCCGGAAGGTCGCGGCCGGACGCCTGTCCCGGTGCGTTGCAGACGCATCCGGCCGCGGACGGCGCCGTCGCCCGTATCCGGGTGCCGGGGGGCATCCTGACCGCCGCCCAGCTGCGCAGGCTCGGCGCCGCGGCCACTGCCCTGGGCTCCGGGGTGATCGAGCTGACGTCCCGCGCCAACGTGCAGGTACGGGGACTGGACGCCGAGGGAGAGGCCGCGTTCGCCTCCGGCATGGCCGCCGCCGGGCTGCTGCCCTCCGCCACCCACGAGCGGGTGCGCAACATCCTGGCCTCCCCGATGGCCGGGCTCGATGGTCGCGGCCTGATCGAGGTGGCGCCGCTCGTACACGAGCTGGACCACGCCCTCTGCGCCCGCCCCGCCCTCGCGGGACTGCCCGGCCGGTTCCTGTTCGCCCTCGACGACGGCAGAGGCGACATGACCCCCCTCGGGGCCGACGTCGCCTTCGTCCCGATCCCCGTGCCGGCCGGTGGCGAGGAGGTCGTGGGGGCGCTGCTCCTGGCTGGTGAGGACCGGGGACTACGCGTCGCTCTAACGCGAGCGGTACCCGCCATGATGGCGGCGGCCGAGGCCTTCCTCGCCGAACGTACCGCCCAGAACTCGACGGCCTGGCGCATGGCCGAACTCGACGACGGCCCCGCCACCATCGCCACCCGCCTCGGCGACTTCGCCGGCGTCACACCACCCGGCCACCTCACCCCCCTGCCGGACTTGTCGGATATGTCGGCACCGCCGCTGCTTGGCCTGGTGTCCCGGCCCGAAAGGCGGGCAACGCTGGTCGTCATGCCGCCGCTCGGCCGGTTGACGACCGCCCAGGCGTACGCGCTCGCGACGGCGGCGGAGGCGGGAGATGGCGAGATCCGGCTGACCCCGTGGCGCGGCGCCATCGTGCCCGGCATCAGCGGAGCGGACGCGGATTCCTGGCTGTCCAGGCTGGCGGCCACCGGGCTGGTGACCGATCCCGCCTCCGCGTGGACCGGGGTCACCGCCTGCACCGGACGACCCGGCTGCGCGAAGTCACTGTCCGACGTCCAGGCTGACGCCGCAAGCTCGACGGCTCGCGCCGGCCTTCCCCTGATCGACGCCCAGACGGCCGGCGTACTGCCCGTGCACTGGGCCGGGTGCGAGCGCCAGTGCGGACGGCCCACCGGACGGGCCGTACTCGTGGTGGGCACCGGCCACGGCTACCGCGTCGACGCGGACGGCCGGAGCCTGCACTACCAGGACATCGAGGAGACGGCCGCCGCGGTCGCCACGGCCAGGAGGACCGGCTGAACAGGGTTCGCCCGTCAGGGAGTGTCAGCCGGCGCGGCCGACGATGGTGCCCGCGCGGTCGATGACCACGACGTCCACCTGTACGGGAGCTCCGCGCAGCACTCCGGCCGACGCCACCCTGGCCCGCTCGGCCACCAGGTCCCCGAGGGGCAGGTTCTCCTGCTGACAGAGTTGCAGCGCCTGTAACGCGGTGTTCGCGTGCAGCACCCGATCAGCCAGGTCAACGCTGCCGCCCGCCTCCCGTACCAGCGTGGCGAGCGCCTCGGTGCTGACCTGCGAGCGGCCCGAGTGCAGGTCGAGATGGCCGTCCGCGAGCTTGGACAGCTTGCCGATACCCCCGGCGACCGTCAGCCGAGGGACCGGATGCCTGCGCAGGTACTTCAGCACGGCCCCGGCGAAGTCGCCCATGTCCAGTAGCGCGTCGTCCGGAAGCCCGTACAGCCCGGCGGCGACCCGCTCCGACGTGCTGCCGGTGCACGCGGCGACGTGCGTGTGCCCGGCGGCGCGGGCGACGTCGATGCCGCGCCTGATGCTGTCGATCCAGGCCGAGCACGAGTAGGGGACCACGACCCCGGTGGTGCCGAGGATGGACAGGCCGCCGAGGATGCCCAGGCGGGGATTCCACGTGCGCCTGGCCAGCTCCTCGCCGTGCTCCACCGAGAGCTCCACGACGACGTCACCGCTGCCGCCGCACCTGGCGGCGACCCGTTCGACGTGCTCGCGCATCATCTGCCGGGGCACCGGATTGATCGCCGGCTCCCCCACCTCCAGTGGCAGCCCGGGCTTGGTGACCGTGCCCACCCCGGGCCCCGCGCGGAATGCGACACCGGTCCCCGGAGCGCCGTGCCGTACGGTCGAGAAGATCAGCGCACCGTGGGTGACGTCCGGATCGTCCCCCGCGTCCTTGACCACTCCGGCCCGGGCCATGGCCGAGCCGGTCAGGGGGCCGGTGAGCTCCTCCGTGGCGAGCGCGAACGCCGGGCGCTGCCCCCGTGGCAGCAGGATCTCCACGGGGTCGGGGAACGCCCCGGTGAGCAACGCCGTGTACGCGGCCGTGGTGGCCGCCGTGGCACACGCACCGGTGGTCCAGCCATGTCGCAGGGCAGTGCTCATGCGTCAAGGATGTACCACGCGAAACCGGACAACTCGACGAGGTCAGGCGTGCTGGTATCCACCCAGGCCGCACGGCATCCCGATATCCGGCGGGGCGCCCATGAGGGTGGACGTCCTAATATCCGGAAGGATCCCTCGATGAGGGCACACTTCTTGGTACACGGCAGGAGCGGCTGGTGAAGGCAGGCGTCCTTGTTCTCGGGGGGACCGGGGAGGCGCGGGCGCTGGCGGCGGCGCTCACCGGCCGTCCCGAGGTCCGCGTGATCTCCTCGCTCGCGGGCCGGGTGACCGATCCCCGCCTCCCCGAGGGAGAGGTGCGCGTCGGGGGGTTCGGCGGGCCGGAACGCCTGGCGGACTGGCTGCGCGAGCAGGGCATCCGGGCCGTGGTCGACGCCACCCACCCGTTCGCCGAACGGATCACCGCCTCCGCCGTACGCGCCACCGCCGCGGCGGGGGTACCCCTGCTCATCCTGCGGCGGCCCGGATGGCGGCAGGAAGCCGGAGACGACTGGCACTGGACGTCATCCCTGCCGGAAGCCGCAGCGTCGCTGCCGGGGCTCGGACGGCGGGTCTTCCTCACCTCCGGGCGTCAGGGGTTGTCCGCCTTCGCCGGCCTTGACGACCTGTGGTTCCTGATCCGTACGGTCGACCCACCCGATCCGCCCCTGCCACGCCGTTCCCACCTCCTGCGCGACCGGGGTCCGTACACGCTGGACGGCGAGCGCGCGCTGATGCGCCACCACCGCGTCGACGTGCTGGTCACCAAGGACAGCGGCGGAACGATGACCATGGCCAAGCTCGCCGCCGCACGTGAGCTCGGCCTCCCCGTCGTCGTGGTCCGCCGCCCGCCGCCACCGGAGGCCCCCACGGTGCGGACCACGGAAGAGGCCCTCACCTGGCTCCGGCACCTCGCATGAGCCGTCAGACCGGGTAGCGGCGTGGGGTGAAGACGACGGGGTGGCCGTTCCGGTCCGCCGTGCGGGTGGTCGAGGAGCCGATGACCAGCAGGCAGCGCATGTCGACGTCGGCCGGGTCCAGCTTGGCCAGGGTGGTGACGCGCAGGCTCTCCTCGGGGCCGCCGACGTCCCGTCCGATGACCACGGGCGTGAGCGGGGCGCGGTGCTCCAGCAGGAGGTCCCGCGCCGTGGCCACCTGCCACGTACGGGTCCGCGACGCCGGGTTGTAGATCGCCAGCACCAGATCGGCACGGGCGGCGGCGGTGATGCGCGCGGCGATGACGTCCCACGGCTTGAGCTGGTCGGACAGGGAGAGCACGCAGTAGTCGTGCCCGAGCGGCGCGCCGGCCCGCGCGGCGACGGCGTGTGCGGCCGTCAGGCCCGGCACCACGCGCACCGGCACCCCGGCGAACCTCGGCTCGCACGCCACCTCCAGCACGGCGCTGGCCATCGCGAACACTCCGGGATCCCCCGAGGACACCACCGCGACACGCGAGCCCGCCTTCGCCAGCTCCAGCGCGTGCGCGGCCCGCTCCGCCTCGACGCGGTTGTCCGTCGGGTGCCTGCGCTGGCGCGGGTTCCGCGCCACCCGGTTCAGGTACGGGCCGTAGCCGACGAGATCATCGGCGGTCGCCAGGGCGTCCTGGGCCTCCGGTGTCAGCCAGGGCCGCCCCGCCGGCCCGAGCCCCACCACGACGACCTCCCCCGCGCCGGCCTCCGGCTCGACCGCCCGCCCCACCTCGGAGGTGGTGATCCGGGTGGTCATTCGGCTGGGGAGGATGGCGAGGGAGAAGTACGGCACCTCGTCCGGGTCGACCTCGGCCAGCGGGGCGGTGCGCTGCCTGTCGGTGGTCGCCCGCTCGACGTACCAGGCCTCCTCCAGGCGGCCGGCCCGGTCCAGTGCCTCGCGTACGGACGTGAACGTGCGGCCGAGCTTGAGGATCGCCGCCGAGTCCGTGGTGGCCAGCCGCTCCGCGAGTTCCTCCGGCGGCAGGGTGCCCGGGAGAATGGTCAGGGTCTCCTCGCGCTCGACCAGCGGGCGGCCCAGCACGGCCGACGCGGCGCTCACCGAGGTCACCCCGGGGACGACCTCGGTCGGGTAGCGGTGCGCCAGCCGCTTGTGGAGGTGCATGTAGGAGCCGTAGAAGAGCGGGTCGCCCTCGCACAGCACGACCACGTCAAGTCCGGCGTCGAGGTGGGCGGCCAGCCGTTCGGCGCAGGTCGCGTAGAACGCGTCGATCGCGCCCCGGTAGCCGCCGGGGTGGTCGGTGGTCTCGGTGGTGACGGGGTAGATCAGCGCTTCCTCGATCTGGTCGCCGCGCAGGTACGGCCCGGCGACCGTGCGGGCGATGCTCCGCCCGTGCCGGGCGCTGTGGTAGGCGATCACGTCAGCCTCACGTACGAGCCGCGCGGCCTTCACCGTAACCAGCTCCGGATCCCCGGGCCCGAGCCCGACCCCCCGCAAACGTCCGGACCGGCCCCGCTCCGGGGCCTGGTGGGGGGCGGGGTCGCTCATGTCGTCGCTCATTCTTCCTCGCTCGCGATCGCGTTGACGGCCGCCGCGGCCAGCGCGCTCCCGCCACGGCGGCCGTGTACCACCAGGTGTTCGAGGCCGTCGCCGTACGCGGCCAGGGCATGCTTGGACTCGGCGGCGCCGATGAACCCCACAGGGACGCCGAGCACGGCGGCGGGCCTGCCCGCGCCCTCCCTGACCAGCTCCAGCAGCCGGAACAGGGCCGTGGGCGCGTTGCCGACGGCCACCACGGCGCCGTCGAGCCGGTCGCGCCACAGCTCCAGCGCCGCCGCGCTGCGAGTGGTGCCGAGCCTGCGCGCCAGGTCCGGCACCCGGGGGTCACCCAGCATGCAGAGCACGTCGTTCCCCGCGGGCAGGCGGCCGCGGGTCACCCCGGACGCCACCATGTTCGCGTCGCACAGCACCGGCGCCCCCGACCGCAGGGCCTTCCGCGCGGCGGACACCACGCCGGGTGACCAGGCGAGGTCGGTGACCAGGTCGACCATGCCGCAGGCGTGGATCATCCGGACGGCCACTCTCGCGATGTCGTCCGGCAAACCCGCGAGATCGGCCTCCGCCCGGATGGTGGCGAAAGACCGGCGGTAGATCTCCGCCCCGTCTCGGATGTAGTCGATCACGAACTCCTCAGGTACAGGTGCCGGCCCATCAGTCGCGCCGGCGGGTGGCCGAGTACAGGTGGCTGTCGGGGAACTCCGAGGCGGTCAGCACTCCGCCGACGATGACCACGGCGGTGCGGACCACGCCCGCCTCGCGGACCTGTCCGGCGATGTCGGCCAGGGTGCCCCGCAGGACGACCTCGTCGTCACGGCTCGCGCGTGCCACCACGGCGACCGGGCAGCCGGCGCCGTAGTTCGGCGTCAGCTCCGCGACCAGCGCCTCGATCCGCTGGACGGCCAGGTGCAGCACCATCGTCGAACGGCTGAGGCCCAGCGTGCCGAGGTCCTCGCCGTCGGGCATCGCGGTGGCGCGGGCGGACGTGCGGGTCAGCACCACCGTCTGGCCCACTCCCGGCACGGTCAGCTCGCGGCCCAGCGAGGCGGCCGCCGCCGCGAACGCGGGAACGCCGGGCGTCACGTCGTACGGGACGCCGGCGGCGTCCAGGCGGCGCATCTGCTCGGCCATGGCGCTGAAGATGGACGGGTCGCCCGACTGCAACCGCGCCACGTCGTGCCCGGCCGCGTGCGCGGCGAGCATCTCCGCCACGATCTCGTCCAGCGTCATCCGCGCGGTGTCCACCAGCCGCGCGCCCGCCGGCGCGTAGTCCAGCAGCTCCTTCGGCACCAGCGAACCGGCGTACAGGCAGACCGGCGAGGCGGCGATCAGGTCGCGCCCGCGCACGGTGATGAGATCGGCCGCTCCCGGCCCCGCCCCGATGAAATGCACCGCCACGTCATGCCTCCCTGGTCTCAGGCCGGGTCGCCGTCCATACCGTCACCGGCATCGACGGGCGCCATGCGGTGAAGCCGCCCACCGGGCCGGCCCGGTGGACCGCGATTCGCAGCAGGTCGCCGCCAGCCTTGGCGTGCCAGGCCGCCACGACCGCCTCGGACTCCACGGTCACCGCGTTGACCACCAGCCGCCCGCCCGGGCGTAGCGCGTTCCAGCAGGTCTCGACGGTGTCCGGCGCCGTGCTCCCGCCGCCGACGAACACCGCGTCGGGTGGTTCGAGGCCCGTCAGCGCCGCCGGGGCCGTCCCGGTGACCACCCGCAGACCGGGCACGCCGAGCGCCGCCGCGTTGCGCCCGATGCGGGCGGCCCGCTCCGGACGGCTCTCGACGGCGACCGCCCGGCAGGCCGGGTCGGTACGCATCCACTCGATCGCGACGCTGCCCGCTCCCGCGCCCACGTCCCAGAGCAGCTCACCGGGTACCGGCGCCAGCCGGGAAAGCGTCACCGCGCGGACCTCGCGCTTGGTCAGCTGACCGTCGTGCTCGAACGCGTCGTCCGGCAGGCCGGGTACGCAGGCCAGGGCCGCCGTTTCCGGATCGGCGCGGCATTCCAGGGCCACGATGTTCAGCGGGTCGACGACCGCGTCCCAACGCTCGGCCACGGCGCTCACCAGGCGCTCCTTCGGGCCGCCGAGCTGTTCGAGCACGGTCATCGCGCTCCCGCCGTAACCCCTTGAGGTCGCCAGCGCCGCGACCAGGCCCGGCGTGGCGGCGTCCGCGCTCAGCGCCAGCACGCGGCGTCCCGGTCCCAGCGCGCGGCTCAGCAGCTCCACCGGACGTCCGACCATGCTGACGACCGTCGTGTCCTCGACCGGCCAGCCCATCCGGGCGCAGGCCAGCGAGACCGACGACGGATGCGGCAGCACGCGGACCCGCTCCGGGCCGAGCAGCCTGACCAGCGTCGTTCCGAGGCCGTGGAACATGGGGTCGCCGCTGGCCAGCACGCATACGGCCCTGCCCGCGTGCTCGGCGAGGAGGCCGCGCAGGGCCGGGATCATCGGCGAGGGCCACGTGACCCGTTCGGCGCCCGTGTCCGGCACCAGGGCGAGCTGACGAGAGCCGCCCATGAGCACCTCGGCGGCACCGATCTCCCGCCGCGCGGAGGCGGACAGCCCGTCCCAGCCGTCGGCGCCTATGCCGACGACGACCACCGGCCCGCTCATGTCCGACCATGCCGTGAAAGCTCGCGCCCGGCGGCCGGTCCGGGTGCGTTTCCGGCGCCGCTTACCAGTCTCGTGGCCAGTTCGGGGCTGCCGGCCCAGTGAAGGTGCAGGTAGGACGCGGCCAGCTTCGGCCCGCCGTACCCGTCGGCACCACCGTCGCGCCAGCGGTACAGCGGCCCGGCCTCTCCGGACGGGGTGACGCGCGTGCGGTGGAACTCGTGCCCGTGGTACCGCTCGCCCTCGCGGGTCAGAACCGAGTCGCGTACGGCCACGGCGCTCCGGTACCCCAGTGTGAGCTTGCCGGTCATGGCGGCGGTCGCGTCGACGACCCCGCACATCGGACGCCCGTCCAGCTCCCGGCAGAGGTAGAGCAGCCCCGCGCACTCGGCGACGATGGGACCGCCGAAGGCCGCGACCTGCCGGCGGAGGGGCTCGTTGGCCGACAGCTCCGCCGCGTACACCTCGGGGAAGCCGCCGGGCAGCACCAGGGCACGCGCCCCGTTGGGCAGGCTCTCCTCGCTCAACGGGTCGAAGACGGCCACCGTGCCGCCGGCCGCCTCGATCAGCTCCGCCTGCTCGGCGTAGCCGAAGGTGAACGCCTTGCCCCCGGCCACCGCCACCACGACGTCCGCGCCGGCGGGGTCGCCGACGGCCTGGCGGGCGCTCCAGGCGGGCCCGGCGAGCGGGGACGCGCTCCGGGCCAGCCGGACGAGGGCCTCCAGGTCGCAGGTGGCCGCCACCAGTTCTCCCATCCCGGCCACCGCGTCCACGGCCTGCGCGCTGCGCTCCGCGGGCGGGATCAGGCCGAGATGGCGGGACGGCGTCACGGCCACCTCGCTGCGCGGGATGGCGCCGAAGACCGCGATCCCCATCTCGTCGAGCGCGTCGCGGCAGATCCGTTCGTGTCGCGGGGATCCCACCCGGTTGAGGATCACCCCGCCGACGCGCACGCGGGTGTCGTACGACATGAACCCGTGGACCAGCGCGGCGACCGACCTCCCCTGGCCGGAGACGTCGATGACCAGCACGACCGGCGCGTCCAGCAGGCGTGCGACATGCGCGGTGGAAGCGAGGTCACCTCCGCGAGACGCCCCCACCCCCGAACCGGCGGCGCCGTCGAAGAGGCCCATCACGCCCTCGATGACGGCGATGTCCGCCCCGGCGGCGCCATGGGCGAGCAGGGGCACGATCAGTTCCTCCCCGGCCAGCCAGGGGTCGAGGTTCCGTCCGGGACGGCCGGAGGCGAGCGCGTGGTAGCCGGGGTCGATGTAGTCGGGCCCGACCTTGTGCGGGGACACCGAGAACCCCTTGGCGGTCAGCGCCGCCATGAGGCCGGTGGCCACCGTGGTCTTGCCCGCCCCCGAGGAGGGCGCGGAGACGACGAGGCGCGGGAGCTCACTCACCGCTCGCCCGGCCCAGCCGCTGTGCCCAGGGCATACGCCGCCGTACCCGCAGTGCGGTCGGTGGTTACCATTCGATGCCCTTCTGGCCCTTCTGGCCCGTGTCCATCGGGTGCCTGACCTTGGCCATCTCGGTGACCAGGTCCGCGACCTCCAGCAGGCGCGGGTGGGCGTCCCTGCCGGTGATCACGACGTGCTGCGTGCCCGGACGCGCCGCCAGGGCGGCGACCACGTCCTCGACGTCGATCCACCCCCACTTGAGGGGATAGGTGAACTCGTCCAGCACGTACAGCCGGTAGCTCTCCGCCGCCAGGTCGCGCTTGATCTGCTCCCACCCCTCGCGGGCGTCCGCCGCGTGGTCCTCATCGGTTCCCGGCTTCTTGATCCAGGACCAGCCCTCGCCCATCTTGTGCCAGGTCACCGTGCCGCCCTCGCCGGACCGCCCGAGCACCGTGAGGGCCCGCTCCTCGCCCACGCGCCACTTGGCCGACTTGACGAACTGGAACACCCCGACCGGCCAGCCCTGGTTCCATGCCCGCAGTGCCAGCCCGAAGGCCGCGGTGGACTTGCCCTTGCCCGGCCCGGTGTGGACGAGCACCAGAGGCCGGGTTCGCCGCTGCCGGGTGGTCAGGCCGTCGTCCGGCACCTCCGCCGGCTTCCCCTGAGGCACGTCTAGACCGCCTTTCCCGTTCCCAGCGGCATGTCAGGCCGCCTTTCTGTGGTCGTGGACCAGATCGCGCAGACCGCCGGCGGCCAGCCGGTCCAGCCGTACGGCCTCGCCGCCCAGCTGGGCCGCCAGGCGTACGGCGAGGCCGAGCCGCACCGGGCCGCTCTCGCAGTCGACCACCACGGCGGCGACGTCCCTGAGCAGCGCCGCGGCCCGGAGCACGTCGGCGTCCGTGCCGGAGGTCGCGCGCCCGTCGGTGACCACGACCAGCAGCGGCCTGCGGGAGGGGTCGCGAAGCCGTTCCACGCGCACCACCTCGGCCGCCCGCCGCAGCCCCTCGGCGAGCGGGGTGCGCCCGCCGGTGGGCAGGGCGCGCAGGCGCGCCGCGCCGGCCTCCACCGACGAGGTCGGCGGCAGCACCAGCTCCGCGCCCGCCCCCCGGAACGTCACCAGGCCGACCTTGTCGCGACGCTGGTAGGCGTCGAGGAGCAGGCTCAGCACCGCGCCCTTCACCGCGCCCATGCGCTGCCGCGCCGCCATCGAGCCGCTCGCGTCCACGACGAACAGGACGAGGTTGCCCTCGCGCCCCTCGCGCACCGCCTCGCGCAGGTCACCGGCCCGCACGACCAGGCCGGGCCCGGTCCTGCCGCGTTCGCGCTGGTACGGGGCCGCCGCGCGAAACGTGGCCGTCAGATGGGGCGAGGTGAGCCGCCCGAGCGGCACCCGCGACCCCGAGATCCGGCCGTACGACGTGCGGGCTCGCGACCGCCGTCCCGGACTTCCCGTGCCGAGCCCGGGGACGGCCAGCGGGCGCACCCGGTAGGGCTCGCCCGGCTGTGCCGCCGGCTGCTGTGCGGCCGGTGTGCCCGTGCCCGCCGTCCCGCTCCGCCCGCCGGGCTCGCCATCCGTCCCAGGCGGTTCGGACGCGTCGTCGCGCGGGTTCGGCCGGTCATCACGCGGGTCGGACGCACGGTCCCGCGTCGGATTCGGGTCCTCGGGATCAGAACCCGAACCCGAACCCGGGTCGGGGTCGGGGTCCTCGTCCGGGCCGCCGAGCAGGTCGTCGAGCTCCGACTCGGAAAGGCCGGGCGCGTCAAAGGGATCACGCCTGCGGCGGTGCGGCAGGGCGAGCCGCACGGCCTCCCTGATGTCCTCGGCCGTGACCTCCGCCCCGCCACGCCACGCGGCGTGCGCCACGGCGGCGTGCGCGGTGATGAGGTCGGCCCGCATCCCGTCCACCCCGAACGCGGCGCAGACCGTGGCGATCTTATGGAGCGCGGCGTCGGAGAGGACCACCTCGCGCAGCCGGCCGCGCGCCTCGGCTATGCGCGCGGCGAGGTCCTTCTCCTCCCCCGCCCAGCGGGCGGCGAAGCCCTCGGGGTCGTCCTCGAAGGACAGCCTCCTGCGCACCACCTCGGCACGCTCGTCCGGGTCGCGCGAGGCCGTGACCTCCACGGTGAGCCCGAATCGGTCGAGGAGCTGGGGCCGCAGCTCGCCCTCCTCGGGGTTCATCGTGCCGACCAGGATGAACCGCGCCGCGTGCCGCACGGACACGGCGTCGCGCTCGACGTAGCACGTGCCGAGCGCGGCGGCGTCGAGGAGCAAGTCCACGAGGTGGTCGTGCAGCAGGTTGACCTCGTCCACGTACAGGACGCCCCGGTGCGCGGCGGCGAGCAGGCCGGGGTCGAAGGCCTTCACGCCCTCGGTCAGCGCCCGTTCCAGGTCCAGCGAGCCGATCAGCCGGTCCTCCGAGGCCCCGACGGGCAGCTCGGCCAGCCTCGCGGGCCGTACGGCCGTGGCGGGTTCCGCGCCGTGCGGACCGTCCGGGCACTCGGGATCGGGAGCGGCCGGGTCGCAGGAGAAGCGGCACCCGGGGACGACGGCGACCGGGGGCAGCAGCGCCGCCAGCGCCCGGACGATCGTCGACTTCGCCGTGCCCTTCTCCCCTCGAATGAGCACGCCACCGGCACGCGGGGAGACCGCGTTGAGTATCAGCGCCAGCTTGAGGCTGTCGAGCCCCACGACGGCGGTGAACGGGTAGTGGCGTACGGCCTTCACGGGCCGGTCAAGCATGTGTCGATGTCCTTTCGCCGCGGCTCGCGACCGCGGGTGACCTGCTCAGACGGCGGATGAGGACACCGGTGCGCGGTAGGGGGAGAACGCTCGCTCCGCCAGCGTGCCGAAAGCGAGCCCGATGCCGCTCCACAGGACGGCCTGCGTGCCGAGCGAGGCGAGCCGGAACTTCCACAGCAGGGCGGCGGGGAAGCCCGCCGGCACCTCGTCGACCACGGGCATGAGCAGGCACACCACGACCACGGCGGCGAGGAACCCGGCGAGCGCGAGCAGCGTCGCGTTCCAGTTCCCGTACCGGGGGGCCAGCAGGCGGCCCACGTACAGCGCCGCGACCGCGAGGAGCACGGAGATCAGGACGAGGGCGAAGTACACGACCGTACGGCGGCCGATCGTGCCGGGGTCGCCCACGGCGGGCGGGTTGGCCGGGTACTTCAGGAACGGCACCAGCTCGACCGTGACGAAGGCGCCCAGGGCGATCAGGACCGAGGTGGCCCGGGCGCCGAAGGCGCCGAGCCGTCCGTAGACGAAGGCGAACACGAGCGCGAAGACGCCGCCGACCGCGACGCCGTAGACGCCGACCGCCGTCGCGAGGCCCACGGTCGACTGCACGCCGCGGCTGACCGGCTCGGGCTCCGCCGCGACGGCCTCCGCGGCGGCCTCCGTGGCGTGTGCCGCGTGCCCGGCGTGTCCTTCGAGCGCGATGGCCGCTCCCACCTGGGGCTCGCCGAAGATCCAGGCGAACACCAGGGTGAGGGCGGCGGCGACGAGGCCCGCGAGCATGCCGCGGACCAGCAGGTTTCTCACCATGCTGTGACAGTCCCCCGCGTCAGTGGCAGGGGAAGCCGAGCAGGTGACGCCCGTCGTGCAAGAACTCGTGCACGAGGTCGCCGGAGATCAGCGAGGTGGCGCCCTGCTCCGCACCCACGAAGTAGATGAGGACGAGAGCGAGAACGCCGGCGAACACCGCCCAGGGCAGCAATTCGCGAACGGGAATGCTGATGGGGGCGGGCTGGGAATGCGGAACGGCGGCTTGGGCCATGGGGTGTTGCCTCCTCGGGATCACGCGTCCCATGCGGGCTGGCGGTGACGACGGAGGGTCTGACTCCCGGGCCCGAAGGACCGGTCACAGTGGCGCGGCCGTACCAGAGTTTCGCTGGATTCCCCACACCGTCAACAATGTCGCTTGGACGCTACGGTGTGAACCACTAGTCCGTCAATGGGGGCGAAGGGTGACAATTACCCCTCTCGCGCCACAGAGGGGGATACAGGTGACGGCGAGAATTGTCATGGTTTGTCATGGTTCTACCGAGGCGCTGCACCGGGCCGCCTTTCCCCTCGACGAGGGTCTGGACGAGCAGGGCCGGCGGCAGGTCGCCGGCGCCGCGCGTCTCTTCGGCACCGGCTCCGGACGGTCGCTGTGCGGGCCGTCGCTGCGCTGCCGCCAGACGGCGGCGGGTCTCGGCCTCGCCGCCGAGCCCGACGAGGGCCTGCGCGACTGCGACAACGGCCACTGGGCGGGCCGTACCCTTGCCGACCTGCAAGGACAGGACCCCGAGGGCATGATGGCCTGGCTCACCGACCCCTCGGCAGCCCCCCACGGCGGGGAGTCGGTGCTCACCCTGGTCGGCCGCGTCGCCGCGTGGCTGGAGAGGCGCCGCCAAGAGGGCGGGAAGGTGGTGGCGGTCACCCATCCGGCCGTGATGAGGGCGGCCGTCGTCCACGTCCTGGGCACGCCTCCGGAGGCGTTCTGGAGGGTCGACGCGGAGCCCCTCTCGCAGGTGCGGCTCACCGCCCACGGCGGGCGCTGGCGGCTCCGCCTCCCGCCCGCCTCCTGAACGCCCGCTCACACGTCGAAGTCCACGGTGACCTGGTCGGACACCGGCACCGACTGACAGGTCAGCACATATCCGGCTCGCACCTCGGCGGGCTCCAGCGCGAAGTTGCGCCGCATCCTCACCTCACCGCCGGCCACGCGCGCGCGGCAGGTGCCGCACACACCGCCCTTGCAGGCGAAGGGCAGGTCGGGCCGCACCCGCTGCGCCCCCTCAAGGATGGTGACGTCACGCGGGAGCACGGTCGAGGTGGCCCGGCCGTCGAGGATCACGGTGACCTCGGCGGTGGCCCCCGCTCCCGGCCCCGGCTCGGGGCGAACCGGCTCGGGCGGCGGCTCGTCCACGTAGAACAGCTCCTTGTGCACGCGCTCCCGGGGGACGCCCAGCTCCGCGAGCACCTCCCGCGCGTCCAGCACCATCCCGTACGGCCCGCACAGCCACCAGTGGCCGACATCGGGCACCGACGTCAGAGCGGGGAGCAGCACGCGCAGCTTGGCGGCGTCGAGCCGGCCGGTGAACAGCTCGGGCTCGCGCGGCTCCCTGGACAGCACGTGGACCAGCTCGACTCGGGCGGGCGCGGTGTCCTTCAGGTCGGCCAGCTCCTCGGCGAACATCACGGTGCGGGTGCTTCGGTTGCCGTAGAACAGCGTCACCCGGCTTCCGGGGGTCGCCGCGAGCGCCGAGGAGGCGATCGACAGGACGGGCGTGATGCCCGACCCGGCCGCGATGAACACATGGTGGGCGGGAGTGCCGAGGTCGGCGGTGAAGGTCCCGCCGGGCGGCAGCACCGCGACATGGTCCCCAGGCCGCAGATGGCGCACCAGCCACGTGGAGAACAGCCCGCCGGGGATCTCCCGGACGCCGATGCGCAGGGGACCGCCCGCCGGAGCGCAGATGGAGTAGGACCGCCGCTCGTCGCGGCCGTCCACGATCGCCCGGAGCGTGAGCGACTGGCCGGGCAGGAACGCGAAGTCCTCGGCCAGCGCGTCCGGCACGTCGAGGGTGATCGCGGTGGCGTCCTCGCACAGCCGGTCCACCCGCGCCACGCGCAACGAGGCGAACTCGGCGCGCCGCCGCGCCCGTACCCCCGCCATGGTCATGTCACAGCTCCTTGACGTGCTCGAACGGTTCGCGGCAGGCGCGGCAGCGCCACAGGCCCTTGCACGCGGTGGCGCCGAACCGGGAGGTCTCCTCGGTGTCGTCCGACCCGCAGCGGGGACAGCTCGGCCGCCTGCGGCTCGGGCCGAGCGTCACGGGCACCGGCCCGCGCGGCCGTACCGGGGCCGGGCCCGGCGGGGCGATGCCGGCCTCGGCCAGCTTCCTGCGGCCCCGCTCGCTGATCCAGTCGGTGGTCCACGCCGGCGACAGCACGGTGCGGACCCGCACGTCGGCGTACCCGGCCGCGCGCAGGGCCGTGGAGAGGTCGGCGCGGATGGCCGCCATCGCCGGGCACCCGCTGTAGGTCGGGGTGATCGTGACGACCACGCCACCGCCCTCGGTCTCCGAGACGTCGCGCAGGATGCCGAGGTCGGCGAGGGTCATCATGGGCAGCTCGGGATCGGCCACCCTCTCGGCCACCTCGCGCGCGGTCACCATGCCGCCCCCGGGTGGGCACGCGCGACGCTCTGCATCTCGGCCAGGAGCTCGGTCAGCGCAGGGGTGTGCACGCCGAAGCGCCCCGAGGGCGCGGTGAGGTCCGGTGCGAGGTCGCCGGGCCGGGTGAGGGTCGCGGCGGACAGCACCTGGCCGATCACGGCGTCGAACTCCTCCCGCAGACCGGCCGGGTCGACCCCGGCACCCGCCCCCGCCAGGCGCAGCTCCACCTCGTGCGGGGTGAACAGCTCCGCCACGAGCGGCCACACCGACGCGAGCCCCTCTGCCACGCGCTCCCGCGAGTACGGCGTGCCGTCGCCGAGCCGCACGACCCAGCCGGCGGCGTAGTCACGGTGGTAGGCGACCTCCTTGAGGCCCTTGACCGCCACCGCGGCCAGCACCGGGTCACACGAGCCGGTCAGCCGGTCGAGCAGCGCCAGCCGCCAGGTCGAGAAGACCAGCAGGCGGGCCACGGCCTGGCCGAAGTCGCCGTTCTCCACCTCGGTCAGCCGCACGTTGCGGAACCCGCCCGCCTCGCGGAGGAACGCCAGATCGTCCTCGTCGTGGCCCGACCCGTCGGCCGCCCCCGCGCGCGAGAGCAGCAGCCGGGCCTGTCCGAGCAGGTCGAGCGCGATGTTGGCCAGCGCGACCTCCTCCTCCAGCTCCGGGGCGCGCGTGCACCACTCCTGCAGGCGGTGGGACATGATCAGCGCGTCGTCGCCGAGCATCAGGCAGTAGGCCGCGAGGTCGGCGCCGTCCACGCCCTCGGGCACGCGCGTGTCCACCCCGTCCAGCGGGTCGGCGAACCCGGTGCCGTACGCCCAGCGGGGGTCGTCGCCCTGGTTGAGCGCCTCGTAGGCGTTGCCGGTTTCGTGAAGGTCGTCCGAGGAAGGCATGGTGGCCTCACATGTGCGGGACGTCGTCGGGGATGGTGTAGAAGGTCGGATGCCGGTAGACCTTGTCGCCGCTGGGCGCGAAGAACGAGTCCTTCTCGTCGGGGCTGGTGGCGGCGATGTGGTCGGAGCGCACCACCCAGATGCTCACGCCCTCGTTGCGGCGCGTGTAGAGGTCGCGGGCGTGGCGCAGGGCGGTCTCGTCGTCGGCGGCGTGCAGTGAGCCCACGTGCACGTGGTTGAGCCCCCGCTTGCTCCGCACGAACACCTCGTACAACGGCCAGGCGCTCATGCGACCGCCCCCGCGCCCGCCACGACGGCACCCGCCTCGCGGGCCTCGGCCTTGCGCGCGTGGGCGGTAGCCGCCTCGCGGACCCAGTCGCCGTTCTCGTGCGCGGCGCGGCGTACGGCGATGCGGCGGGCGTTGCAGGGGCCGTCGCCGCTGATCACCCGCTTGAGCTCCGACCAGTCGATCTCGCCGAAGTCGTGGTGCCCCCGCTCCTCGTTCCAGCGCAGATCGGGATCGGGGAGCGTCACCCCGAGCACCTCGGCCTGGGGCACGCTCATGTCCACGAACCGCTGGCGCAGCTCGTCGTTGGTGTGCCGCTTGATCTTCCACGCCATCGACCGCGCGGTGTTCGGCGAGGCGTCGTCGGGCGGGCCGAACATCATGAGCGACGGCCACCACCAGCGGTTCACGGCGTCCTGGACCATCGCCCGCTGCGCCTCCGTGCCCCTCATCATCGTCATCAGCAGCTCGTACCCCTGCCGCTGGTGGAAGGACTCCTCCTTGCAGATGCGGATCATCGCCCGCGCGTACGGCCCGTAGGAGCTGCGGCAGAGCGGCACCTGGTTGCAGATGGCGGCACCGTCGACCAGCCACCCGATCACGCCCACGTCGGCGTACGTCAGGGTCGGGTAGTTGAAGATCGAGGAGTACTTCTGCCGCCCCTCGATGAGCATCGCGGTCAGCTCGGCGCGGTCGGCGCCCAGCGTCTCGGCGGCGGAGTAGAGGTAGAGCCCGTGCCCGGCCTCGTCCTGCACCTTGGCGAGCAGGATCGCCTTGCGGCGCAGCGTCGGCGCCCTGGTGATCCACTCGCCCTCGGGCTGCATCCCGATGATCTCCGAGTGGGCGTGCTGGGCGATCTGCCGCACCATCGTCGCGCGGTAGCCGTCGGGCATCCAGTCGCGCGGCTCGACGCGCTGGTCCCGCTCGATCGTGCGGTCGAAATACCCTTCGAGGTCAGCCATGCACCGCCACCCCTTTACCGAACATTCGGTCAGTTATCAGTCTCGCTCCGCGACCTGTCCCGGCGCAAGTCCGTACGTCCCAACTCACGTCTCGCGCCTTGCGACCAGGGTCAGCACGTCGTACTTCGCCACCGAGGACCCGTCCTGCTTGGTCACGTCGGCGTCCCAGCGGACCTCCCCGTACGGGGCGCCCTCGCGCGGGTCGACGTGCTTGGCGGTGAGCGTGACCGACAGCTCGTCCCCCGGGTAGACCGGCGTGAGGAACCGGAGGTTCTCCAGCCCGTAGTTGGCGAGCACCGGCCCCGGGTCGGGGTCCACGAACAGCCCGGCCGCCAGCGAGATGATCAGGTAGCCGTGGGCCACCCTGCCGTCGAAGAACGGGTTGGCCCTCGCCGCCTCCTCGTCCATGTGGGCGTAGAACGTGTCGCCGGTGAACTCCGCGAAGTGCTCGATGTCCTCAAGGCTCACCCGGCGGGGTCCCGCGACCACGGTGTCACCGGGCCTGAGGTCCTCCAGGTGCCTGCGGAAGGGGTGGACCTCGGTCACGGTGCGCTCGCTGCCCGGGACCCAGCGGCCGGTGATCGCCGAGAGCATCGCCGGGCTTCCCTGGACGGCGGTGCGGTTCATGTGGTGCAGTACGCCGCGGATGCCGCCCATCTCCTCACCGCCCCCGGCGCGGCCGGGGCCACCGTGCACGAGCACGGGCAGCGGGGAGCCGTGCCCGGTGGACTCCTTGGCGGCCTCCGCGTCCAGCACCAGCAGGCGGCCGTGCCAGGGAGCGGTGCCGAGCACCACCTCGCGGGCGAAGGCGGGGTCCCCGGTGACGATCGAACCCACCAGGCTGCCCTGGCCCCGCGCGGCCAGCTCGATCACCCGCTCGGCCGAGGTGTACGGCATGAGCGCGCTGAACGGGCCGAACGCCTCCACCTCGTGCGGCTCCGGCCGGTCCGGGTCGTCCACGCGCAGGAGCACCGGCGAGACGAACGCCCCCCGCTCGGCGTCGGCGCCGACGACCTCCACCCGCTCCGGGTCTCCGTACACCACCGAGCCCGCCGGGATCAGCGCCTTGAGCGCGCGGCGGACCTCCTCACGCTGCCCGAGGCCGGCCAGCGCCCCCATCCGCACGGACGGATCGGCCGGGTTTCCCACCGTCACCTTGGCCAGCCGAGCGGCGGCGGCCTCAGCCACCTCGCCGAGCAGGTCCGCCGGGACGAACGCGCGCCTGATCGCCGTGCACTTCTGCCCGGCCTTGACCGTCATCTCGGTCACGAGCTGCTTGACGAACAGCTCGAACTCCGGGGTGCCCGGGACGGCGTCCGGGCCGAGGATGGAGCAGTTCAGCGAGTCGGCCTCGGCGTTGAAGCGCACGGAACGGGACACGACGACCGGGTGGGTGCGGAGCTTCTGGGCCGTGGACGCCGAGCCGGTGAAGGCCACGAGATCCTGCTCGGTCAGGTGCTCGAACAGGTCGCCCGCGCTCCCGCAGACCAGCTGCAGCGCGCCCTCGGGCAGGATGCCCGACCCGGCGATCAGCTCCACCAGCCGCGCGGTGACGTAGGCGGTCTGGCTCGCCGGCTTGACCAGCGACGGCATCCCGGCCAGGAACGCGGGCGCGAGCTTCTCCAGCGGCCCCCAGACGGGGAAGTTGAACGCGTTGATCTGCACGGCGACGCCCCGCATGGACGTGTAGAGGTGCTGGCCCGCGAACGACCCGCCCTTGCCGAGCGGCTCCACACCGCCGTCGAGGTAAACCGTGTCGCCGGGCAGCTCGCGCCTGCCCTTGCTGGAGTACGAGAACAGCACCCCGATGCCGCCGTCGACGTCGAACTTCGAGTCGCCTAGCGTGGCCCCCGTGCGCAGCGACAGCTCGTACAGCTCCTCACGGTGCTCGCGCAGGTGGGAGGCCAGCGCCTTGAGCAGCGCGGCGCGCTGCGGGAAGGTCAGGGCGCGCAGCTCCGCACCGCCGGTGCGGCGCCCGTACGCGAGGGCGGCGCCGAAGTCGACCCCCGCGGAGGAGATCCTGGCGACCTCCTCCCCCGTGACCGCGTCGTGCAGCGGGGCTCCCTCGTCGTCCGGGACCTGCCAGGAACCGTTGACGTAGCTGCTGAGCGGGGCCATCGCGGACCTCCCCATCGAGGAATCACATACCGGCCGTTCGTCCGGACAGGCGCCCGTCCATCTGGTGCGCCTCTCCGCTCCTACCCGTTTTCGCCGGCTTCCAGGGGGTGCCCTTGACAGCGGCGGAACCACGACCCTTAACTGGCGACAACTCATTATTAACCGGCCGTTCGGTCAGTATGCAAGGCGCGCGACACCCCGTGGAGGGAGGGCTGGGATACTCCTGCGATGACCACCGCCCGCGTCACACCTCCGCGACGAGGCCGCCCCGGCTACGACCTCGAGTCGCTGCTCGCCGTCGCGGTCAAGGTCTTCAACGAGCGCGGGTACGAGGCCACCAGCATGGAGGACCTCTCCCGCAGGCTCGGCATCACCAAGTCGGCGATCTACCACCACATCACCGGCAAGGACGAGCTGCTCCGCCTGGCCGTCGACCGCGCCCTGGACGGCCTGTTCGAGGTCGCGGACGAGGCCGCCGCCATGGAGGGCCGCGCCATCGACAAGCTGGAGCACCTCGTGCGGCGCAGCGTGCATGTGCTGGTCGAGCGGCTCCCCTTCGTCACCCTCCTGCTCCGGGTGCGGGGCAACACCAAGGTGGAGCGCCAGGCGCTGGCCCGCCGCCGCCGGTTCGACCACATGGTGAGCGAGCTGGTCCAGCAGGCCGAGGCCGAGGGCGACGTACGTCCCGACGTGGATCCCGCCGTAGCGAGCCGCCTGGTCTTCGGGCTCGTCAACTCGCTGACCGAGTGGTACCGGCCGCGCGGCGGCATGGGCGCCGACGCCCTCGCCGACACCGTCTGCAAGATCGCCTTCGACGGCCTCCGCCAGGAGACCGCCGAAGACGGCGCCTGACTAGGACGTGGCGGAGATCACCGAGCCCTGGTAGGTGTCCTCGATGAACTTCTTCACCTCGGGGCCGGCCAGCAGCTCGGCCAGCTTCTTGACCTGCGGGTCGCCCTCCTGGCCCTTGAGCACCACGAGACCGTTGGCGTACGGGTTGGCCTCGGCCTTCTCCAGCACCAGGGCGTCGGAGGCGGGCTTGAGCTGCGCCTCCAGCGCGTAGTTGCCGTTGATGACGGCCGCGTCCACGTCTTCGAGCGAGCGCGGGAGCTGTGCGGCCTCCAGCGGCTTGAACTGGAGGTTCTTGGGGTTCTCCGCGACATCCCGCTCGGTGGCGGCGGTGCCGACGCCCGGCTTGAGCTTGATCACGCCGTTGTCCTCCAGCAGCTTCAGGCCGCGTCCGAGGTTGGTGGCGTCGTTCGGGACGGCCACGGTCGCGCCGTCGGCCAGCTCGCCGACGCTCTTGACCTTCTTGGAATACAGGCCGAGGGGCTCCAGGTGCACCGCCTGCACGAAGGCCAGCTCCTTGCCGCCCTTGGACTTGAGGAAGTCGGCCAGGTAGGGGCGGTGCTGGAAGTAGTTCGCGTCGAGCTGGCCCTCCTGGAGCTGGACGTTCGGCTGCACGTAGTCGGTGAACTCCACGATGTCCAGCTTGAGCCCGGCGGCGGGGGCCAGCTTGTCCTTGACGAACTTCAGGATCTCCCCGTGGGGCACCGGGCTGACACCGACCTTGAGCACGTCGTCCTTGGCGGCGGCCGGCTCCGAGCCCGATCCTCCGCAGCCCGCGAGCACCAGTGCCATCGTGGCGACGGCCACTACCCCGATCAACTTGCGCACGTCATATCTCCTTTTATCCATCTATTGCCAATGGGGGAAAGCCCTGGGAATGGCTACCTGTGAGAGAGCCGGCGGGCGAGGAGGTCGCCGAGGCTCTGCACGAGCTGCACCACCACGACGAGCAGCACGACCGTGACGATCATCACCGTGGTGTCGAAGCGCTGGTAGCCGTACCTGATCGCGAGGTCGCCGAGGCCACCGCCGCCGATCGCCCCGGCCATCGCGGAGTACCCGATCAGCGCCACGATCGTCACGGTCAGCCCGGCGACGAGCCCGGGCAGGGCCTCGGGGAGCAGGACCCTCGCCACGACCCTCGTACGGCTCGCGCCCATCGCCTGGGCGGCCTCGACGAGCTCCCGCTCGACCCCGCGCAGCGCGGTCTCCACCAGCCGGGCGAAGAAGGGGACGGCTCCGAGCGTGAGCGGCACGATCGCGGCGACCGTCCCGATCGTGGTACCGGTGACCAGGCGCGTGAACGGGAGGATCGCGACCATCAGCACGATGAACGGCAGCGAGCGCCCGACGTTGACGATCGCCCCGAGCACGGCCTTGACGGCGGGCGCGGGGATGAGGCCGCCGCGGTCGGTGGCGACCAGCAGCACGCCGAGTGGCAGGCCGAGCACCAGCGTGAGCAGCGCCGACCAGAACACCATCTGTGCCGTCTCGCCGGTGGCCTGCGTGAGCGCCTGCAGCAGGTCGTCGCCGCTCATCGGGCCTCCTCCAGGATCAGGCCGCGCTCGCGCAGGTAGGCGAGGGCCTCGGCGCTGTTCCTTCCTTCGAGCCTGACCCGCAGGCGCCCGACCGGCACGCCCGCGAGCTCCTCCAGGGATCCGCCGAGGATGTCGACGTCCACGTCGAACTTGCGGACCAGGCTCGACACGACCGGCTCGCCCGCCTGCCCGGCGAAGGTCACGGTGACGCTGCCGGGCGGGGCGGGCTCGGGGAGCGGGAAGATCTCGCGGGTGAGAAGCGACCCGGGCCTGGCGATGAGCTCCGCGACCGTACCGGACTCCTCGACGCGGCCGTCGCGCATGATCGCCGCCGAGTCGCAGACGCTCTTGATGACGTGCATCTCGTGGGTGATCAGCAGGATCGTCAGGCCGAGCTCCTCGTTGAGCCGCTTGAGCAGGGCGAGGATCGACTGCGTGGTCCCCGGGTCGAGCGCGCTGGTCGCCTCGTCCGAGAGGAGCACCTTGGGACGCGCGGCGAGGGCGCGGGCGATGCCGACGCGCTGCTTCTGGCCGCCGGAGAGCTGGGCGGGGTAAGCCGAGGCCTTGCCCTGGAGCCCCACCAGCTCCAGGAGCTCGCCCACGCGCGCGCCGCGCTCCCGGCGCGGCACCCCGGCCACCTCCAGCGGGAAGGCGACGTTGCCCGCGACCGTGCGGGAGGAGAGCAGCGCGAAGTGCTGGTGGATCATGCCGATTCCCTGCCTGGCGCGGCGCAGCCCCGCGAGGTCGAGCGAGGTGAGCTCCTGGCCCGCGACGGTCACGGTGCCACTCGTCGGGCGCTCCAGCAGGTTCACGCAGCGCAGCAGCGTGCTCTTGCCGGCGCCGCTCTGCCCGAGCACACCGAAGATCTCGCCTTCCCGCACGCCGAGGTCGACACCGTCGAGCGCGACGACGCCGGTGCCGTAGACCTTTCGCAGGTCAGAAACATGTATCACAGGTAGGTTATATCCGAAATTGGAGGCGGGCAGGACGGCCGGGTAAGGGAGATCCCCCTTCAGAGACGGCCGCGACACCCGCGGATCGACCGGTCGGCCAAGGGCAACGACCAGGTCAAAGGCGGGGCAAGCGTCATGCTGAGGCCAACCGCCCCACGCATTCTCACCATTCCCGATCGGAAGTGTGATTCGGGCCACTGGCCGGATCTGGCCGTTCTCGGGCACGGAAAACCGCTGCGTGGCCGGGGAACCGCGTCGCGGCAAGCTGCCCGGCCGCCGACTTTGAGGAGTTTTCGCGAAAGACGGCTAAGAGTAGATGCTACTTTACTGACGGTAGCCGCGGATGGGTGCGGACCTGGCCGGGAAGGAGCCCCCGCGCCGTCAAGCGGCCCGGACACGATGTCCCATCTCTTCCAGGGGGGTCTGGTGGCGGGTGCGGCGAGATCGGGGTCACCGGTCGACGACCCGTGGGGTTCACGCCCGGGCATGGCGCACCTGGTGGGGTTCGCCGCCCTGGTGCTCGACAGGCAGGGGTGCGTCACCGAGTGGGGTGGCGGCGCCACCCGCCTGTTCGGCCACTCCCGCGAGAAGGCCCTGGGTCGCGACAT
Source organism: Sphaerisporangium viridialbum (assembly GCF_049674955.1). GTDB lineage: Bacteria > Actinomycetota > Actinomycetes > Streptosporangiales > Streptosporangiaceae > Sphaerisporangium > Sphaerisporangium viridialbum. The sequence goes on from NZ_CP187232.1 coordinate 8,211,445, forward strand.
CTGCGACCTGCTGCTGGGCGGCACCCGTCGCGACACGGTGCGGCGAGTCCTCGCCCAGGTGGCCGCTGGGGCGCGGTGGAGCGACGTCCTCTCCGTCGCGCGCGCCGACGGCCAGGTCCACGACGTGGCGTTCGTCTGGGAGCCCCTGGCCCGTCCGGGCGCGTGGGGCGCGGTGATGGTCACCGCCACGGACACCTCCCTGCCCTCCCCCGCCGACGCCGGCGCCTCCGCCGGTGACCGCCTGGCCCTGCTGCACGAGCTGAGCGCCCACGTCGGCACCACGCTCGACCCTCGGCAGGCCGCCGAGGACTTCATGGACATCGCCGTGCCAAGGTTCGCCGACGCGGCGAGCCTCTATGTCGTCGAGGGCCTGCTGAGGGACGAGCTCCATCCCGATCTCGCGGCCGACGGGTCGGTCAGGGTGCGGCGGCTGGCCATCCGCTTCGGCCCCCGCCGCACCGGCGAGCGCCCCGCGGGCGCGGACGAGTGGCGCGCCGTCTTCCCGGCCAACGAGATCGTCAACTACGGCGCGCGGCACCCGGCCAACCGCTGCATGACCGGCGACACCGCCATCCTCTACACCTTGGCCGACCTCGAGATCAGCGAGCTCGACAGGATCACCGGCATGCTGGGCGAGTCGGCGATCAGCGTCCTTTCGAAGACCTCGTTCCTCGCGGCGCCCCTGACGGCGCGGGGCGTCGTGCTGGGGTTCATCGCGTTCAGCCGCACCGCCGACCGTCCCCGCTTCGACGACCACGACAGAACCCTGGCCGAGGATCTCGCCACCCGGGCGGCCATCTGCATCGACAACGCCCGGCTCTACTGCCGCGAGCGCCGCACGGCCCACGCGCTCCAGCAGGACCTGGCGCCGCGCACGCTCACCGTCCCGCCCGGTCTGGAGGTCGCGCACCGCTACCTGCCCGCGAGCGCCATGACGGTGGGCGGCGACTGGTACGACGTGATCTCGCTGTCCGAGACCCGCATCGCGCTGGTGATCGGCGACGCCATGGGACACGGCGCGGTGGCGGCCGGGGCGATGGGCCAGCTCCGCGCGGCCGTACGGGCGCTCGCCGGCTTCGACCTGCAGCCCGACCAGGTGCTGCGCCGGCTCGACCGCATGGCGGAGGACATCGAGTCCATCCAGTGCGCAACCTGCCTCTACGCCACCGTCGACCTCGCCACCCGCACCTGCGCACTGTCCCGCGCGGGGCATCCGCCGCCGATCCTGGTCCACCCCGACGGCACCGCCTCCGTGCTCTCCCTGCCGTCGGGGCTCGCCCTCGGCCTCGGCGACCCCACCTTCTCCGGGGCCTTCACCACGACCGAGGTGACGATCCCGGTCGGGAGCACGCTCGCCCTCTACACCGACGGCCTGGTGGAGAGCCGCGAGCAGGACATCGACAGCGGCATCGCGGCCCTCCAGGAGGCGCTCGGCTCCCCCCGCGACACCCTGGAGTCCACCTGCGACGCCATCATCGCCGCCCTCCCCAGGCAATACGACGACGTGGCCCTCCTCCTCACCCGCACCACCGACGCGGCCTCGGCTCCTGTGCGCCGCCCGGCAGATCAATGATCGCCAGATGGCGCGGACCATCATCTGGTGTCAATAAGTGTCGCCGACCATGGCCGATCCTGGTTTCGACGGGTACGGGCGCAGACGGCCCCCCGGGATCACAGCTCGACCCCATGGCCGGGAGATGGATTCCATCCTGTAGCCGTTGACCGTGGACGGCGGGTCCTCGGAATGTCGGTGCCCGCGGCTAACGTACGCCGTGTGACGATCCCCGATGTCTCCCTCGCCGCCGTCCCTCCAGCGCAGGACGCCGGCCCGCCGATGGCCCCCTTCGCCTCGCTCGGGCGCACGGTGCTGCTGGTGGACGACGCCGATGCGGCGCTCGCCTTCTACCGGGAGGCGCTGGGTTTCGCCGTCCTGCACGACCAGGAGACCGACGGCTTCCGCTACCACGACGACCCGGGCAGCCGGTCGCTGCACTTCCGCGACCCGCTCGGCAACGTGATCGTCGCCGTCCAGCTCAAGGGGGCGGGGCGGTGACCACGGCCGACGACGTGCGGCGGCTGGCGCGCACCCTGCCCCGCTCCGAGGAGAAGCTGATCCGTGACCGGGTCAAGTTCCGGGTCGGCCGCATCGTCTTTCTCTCCCTGTCCCCCGACGAGACGCTGATGGGGTTCGGCTTCCCCAAGGAGGAGCGTGCGGCGCTGGTCGCGGCGGAGCCCGGCAAGTTCCTCATGCCGATCCCGTCCGACGAGCGGTACAACTGGGTCCGGGTCCGGCTGGCGGCGATCGACGAGGCCGAGATGCGCGAGCTCGTCCTGGAGTCGTGGCGCATGGCCGTGCCCAAGCGCGTCGCGGCCGCGTACTTCCAGGAGCAGGAGCAGCTCCCGGCGCCGTCCGGGCGGCCGTCGGAGCGGTGATCGAGCGGTGATCGACCGGCGGTCGCGCGCTCCCACGGCGACCACCCGGCCATCTGGCACCCGATTTTGTCGGTGCCCGAGTTCACACTCGTCGGTGTGACCACCTCATCCCAAGGAGGTTCCCGATGGCGCGACGACGGCCGGCCCGGCGTGGGGGGCGCCGCTCCGGCGGCGACGGCATCATGCTGGCGATGGTGGGGCTCGTGGTGGCGGTCCCGGTCATGAACGCGACGGTGGGGTTCGTGCGCGCGTCGTCGCCGTGGCTCCTGGTCACGACGCTCGCCGTGGCCGCCGTCGTCATCGCTGTGGCGCTGCTCGCCCTCCACAGGAGAGAGAGCCAGCCTCGCCATGATCGATCGGGGCGACCCCCTCGGCACGCTCCTGCTCACCCGCCGGCGCCTCAGCGTGTGAGCGGGGCGGATGAACAGGCGATCACTTCGGCGGGCGTCTCGGGTCAGAGGGCGTAGGTCGGGAAGAGGTTGGTCGTCGGCCAGGTCTTGACGGCGTTCGCGGCCTTGTGGAGCAGGCCGTCGATGTCGCCGTAGTTGAGCCCCGACGGGTCCTCGCGCTGGTCGAAGAGCACCACCCAGCTCAGCCCGTCGAACCGGCGCACCATGAGGGTCGAGGTGCCGGGCAGCGAGCCGTTGTGCCAGGTGTTCAGGCCGCCGGTCACCGGGCGCACCATCCAGCCCATGCCGTAGTACCAGCCCTCGGAGTTGACTCCGATGGAGGGCTTGGCGAACATCTTCGTGATGGACGCCGAGGTGAGCACCCCGGCGGCGTCGGAGATCGTGGTGAACTTCGCCAGGTCGACGGCCGACGAGAGCCAGCCTCCGTGGGCGGCCATGTTCTCGATGTTGAAGCTGCCGTACGCGGCGGGGACGACCGTCCCGGAGGTGTCGATCACCGTCGTCCCGGTCCCCGCGGCGAAGTACGGGGCCTCGGTCGGCCGCCGCAGGGCCTTGGCGGACCTGCCGAGCACCATCCGCTTGATCTTCACCGGCGCGAGCACCTTCTGCTGCACGTAGGCGGCGTACGACATGCCGCTCACCTTCTCGATGATCTTCCCGAGCAGCAGGTAGCCGTAGTTCGAGTACGCGTACTTCGTCCCCGGCGCGAGGTCGAGCGGGAGCCGTGACGTGTAGTCCATGACGTGCGCCTGGCTCACCGGCAGCGGAACGCCGAGCAGCTTGGCGACCGCGCGGTCCTGGAACATCGGGTCGGGCGAGACCGAGCGGTCCCAGCCGCCCAGGTGCTGCAACAGGTGGAGCACGGTGACGTTGCCGAGCCGGGCGTCGGCGGTCGTGCTCAGGCCGAGCAGGGGCGCCACCCGGGCGGTCAGGCTCAGCTTTCCGTCCTGGACGAGCTTCATCACGGCGGTCGCCGTGACGGGCTTGCTCACGCTGGCCACGCGGAACAGCGAGGTGGGGCCCGCCTGGAACGACGTGTCCGCGGTCCAGTTGTAGCCGCGGGCCAGCACCAGCTTGCCCTTGCGCACGACGGCCAGCGACGCGTGCGGGATGGTGCGCGCCTGCATGAAGCTCTTGAGAGTGCTGTCGAACGACGCCAGGCCGGAGGCGGCCTGGCCGGTGACCCGCCAGACGCGGGCGGCGGAGGTCTCGGCGATGGCCGGTCCCGTCTTCGTGGCGGCGAACCCGGCCGCCGCGGCGCCCGTCAGCAGCCGGAACGTGTCCCTGCGAGTGAGCATCCCAGATCCCCCGATCACGGTGAAGTAATAGCAAAAGTGGATCTTACGGGAACCGGCCCCACCGCACGGCGTTTCGACACGGCGGGAGGCTATCGACACCGGCTCCTGGGCTGCTGAGTTTCCGGGCTGGACGCTGGTCGTGGCCGCGGGCACCTACCCTCACGGCTACCACTGGTAGGACGCGAGATTCGGCGAGCACCGGAATTTCGGCCCTGGAGCCGCACGGCCGGTGCCCGGAAACAGGCCGCGGCTGACCGCTGAGCACGCCGCTGAGCAAACCCCTCGTACATCCCTGGGCGACTGGAATCCATTAATCGCGATATATCGTCCGTAGTCCTGAGAAAACGGGTTATCGGGCATCCTTAATCGGCCATTGACCAGCGTACGACGGCAGATCACGAAAACGCCGACAAACGCGATTTAAGAAGGCCTGGAAAAGCACCACACGGCGCGGCATACTAGCCTGACAATCAAGCCGTCCAGTGGGGAACGCATCGCAGCGAAGGAGTATCCGCGATGGACCCCGCCCTGGTCACCCTCGCCGGCGCCGCGGGAACAGCACTGGTCCAGGCCATGACCAGAGACAGCTGGGAAGCGGTCCAGACGCGCTTCTCCGCGATCTTCAGCCGCCACGCCGAGGTCGACCCCGCGGAGCTGGAACGCGAGCTGGAGGCGAGCGAGCAGCGCCTCCGATCGCCCTCCGGCCCGCTGGAGCCGGCCGTGGAGGACGAGCGGCGACGCTGGGCGACGCTCCTGGCCGCCTTCCTCGCCCAGCACGCCGAGGCGGCTCCCGAACTGCAGGACTTCGTCCACGACGTGCGGCAACTCGCCGCGCGTGACTCCTTCAACGTGGTGCAGCAGATCACCGCCGGCCGCGACTCCTACACCGCCGGACGCGACCAGCACCTGTTCCCGGGCGTGGACGACGACGATGAGCGCTGAGCCGGAGTCCCGCGGGGAGCTGGTCCAGCGGGTGATGGCACGGCGAGACGCCTTCACTGCGGCACGCGACCTCTACGTGAACATCCTGCTGGACGAGCGGCGGCCCGAGCCGGCCGTCGGGGGCTCCTACCGGCGCGAGCGTTCGCTGTTCATCCAGTACGTCAACCCCGAGATTCTGGCCTGTTACGGAAAGGACGTGACCAGAGGCGACGTCGGCCAGATCCTGGAACAGTCGCTCAGGGCCACGCGGCTGGCGGTGCTTCTGACGGACGCCTATCTCCTGTTCCCCTCGTCCTACATGTTCGAGCTGCCGTGGTTCGGCGTTTTCCTCCGGGCCGTCGAGCCGCTGATCCACGAGGGGCTGATCCGCCATACGTCCCCCACCCCCGAGCTGACGGCGTACCGGGACATGAAAGTCCGGGAGTATCGCCGCGACGAGAACAATCCATATTCGACGTCGCAACGGTTCCACATAGAGCCCGATCTTGCGTGGTATCCGCACTCCGGAAAACCGACGTCCGTGGGCATCGCCGAGCTGTGGAGCCGGGCGCTGACTCCGGAGGGCGGCCTCTCGGGCGTGGTCCACGCGGTCGCGCGCGCATGGCACCGCCCGTACGGGCGCGTGGAGAGGGCCATGGCCAGGTCGCCCGAGCGGCTGGAAGGGCAGGCGTTCGTCAAGCGCTTCGTCGAGCGCACCCTGCCCGGCCCGATGCCGGGCGACGCGGACAGCCTCCTCGGCCTGTTCCTGTCGGCCGCCTACCTGCGCAGCTACGTGCGCGACCTGGACACCGCGATCCTCACCGACCTGCCGATAGGGCCGCTGTCGTGCGAGCTGAACGACTCGATGGAGGACATGAAGGGACGGGTCCTCTCCTACCGGCGCCTCGACCTCGCGCTGCACTGGCTGCGCGTCGACCACTTCGTCCACCGTGGGGCCACCTGGAAGGAGCTCGTTCTTCTGAGATCCAGCGCCGAGTTCGGCATGATTACGTCGTTGCTGTATGGGAGCGGCTCGGCGAACGCATTCAGGCTCGCGATCATCGGCGCCAGTAGGTCTCGGCACTTCGGTCCCGCCGCCACCTGTGGGGACGCACTGTCCAACGTGGCGGTCGTGGCCGACCAGCTGGCCCGGATGCTCGGCTGACCGTTCCACCCACCCCGCGCGAGGTCCGTCGCGGGCGGAACGAACGGCGAGGGAACACCAATGAAGCTTTCGGTGTACTGCTCCGGGTCCATCGCGAAGGGAGCCTCCGACACCGGGAAGCTCACCTGGTCCGACACCGAGAGGATGGAGGTCGCCAAAGGAGCCGCACCCCACGAGGTCGTCTTCCTCAATCCCGACGACCCCATCACCGACCCGAACAACACCCTTGGGCAGTTTGGTCGAGACATGTATCAGGTCATGGTCGCGACGGCGGTGATCGTGGACGCGCGAGAGAGGCGCGGCCTCGGCATCGGCGTCGAGATGGCGGCGGCGGGCACCTTCGGCACGCCCGTCATCGTCGTGGCGCCGCCGAACTCCAAGTACCGGGCCGACACGCTCGAATACCGAGGCGTCACCGTTCACGACTACGTCCATCCGCACGTCGCCGCGCTCTCCGCGGCCATCGCCGACGACTTCCTCGCCGCGGGCGAAGAGCTGGCGCGCATCGTGGACGCCAACGCCCTGCCGGGGCTCTCGCACGTGCCCGGCTGGCTCGGGAGGGCGATCGACGAATACCGCGACAACGTCCTCGGAGCCGATCTACCCATGCTGGAGGCGTTGCGGCAGCTCGACCTAATCCCCGGATGACCGACAGGAGGACCGAGTGATCCTCGAAGCCGAGGACAGCACCGCGGAGCTCATCGAGGCGGGGACGCACGCGTCCCGGTTGTACGTGGTGCGCAACAGCGCTCTTGAACGAATGCTCTTCGACCGCAACCTCGTCGGAACGGACTTCCGCCGGGCGTGCCTCGCGTCGAGCCGCCACTTCTTCGGCCATCTGGCCGACGAGCTCCACCCCGGCGACACGGCCGAGCTGATGATCCTGAGCAAGGGGCTGGTGTACCAGCTCGGTGACGCAATGGCCCGGCAGAGCGGTCACAACCTGCCGCTGAATCTGGTCGCCACCTCGCGGGTGGCCGTGTCAGCGGAGTCCGCCCGGGTCGAGGTGTCGTACGCGCAGATCGCGGCGCCCGCGCGCACTCTGCTGGTCGGGGACACCGTGGCCTCCGGGGCGACGATCGTCGCGGCGGTCGGCCGCTACCTGGAGACCCACCCGCTGAAGCGGCTGTACGTCCTGTCGTACGCCGGGACCCGCGCGGGGGCGGAGCGCATCGCCGCCTTCTGCGCGCGAAGGGGCATACGGTCGACGTTCCTCTACGGTCTCGCCGCCTTCGGCCTCGGTCTCAACGGGTTCGACCTCTCGTTCCTGCATCCCGGGACGGTCACCAGGCAGGCGTACGTCGAAAGGGCCGCCAGGCAGTTCTCAGGGAAGCCGGTCTCGGCCGTGGGGTGGGACTTCGGCTCGCAGGTCGTGGCGCCGCGCAAGTACCGGCGGCTGTGCTGGGTCGAGGCGGAGGTGTGGGGGCTGCATGGCAGCGACTGCCTGGCGGTCGCCGAGAGGCCGGAGAACTGGGCCGAGCTCGCCCACGAGCGCGCGGCGTACGCGGACGCCCTCGGGCCCGGCTGGAAGAACATCATCCATTCACGCGATGCCCTGTGATGTCACATTCATCCGCCCGGCACCTGCCGCGCATTGCGGCGCGGTGAACGGCTGGCGACAATGGAATCCGGCTAAGGAGGTCGCCGATGGCTGAGAGCGGCGCATCGACGGAGCGGTTCACCGACGAGGAGTACGCCTTTCTGCGCTACGCCAGGTTCGGCGAGCTGCCGGCCCGCGTCCTGCCGAGCGAGATGATCGAGGAGGTCGAGACCGGCCATCCCCACGACGTCCCCGAGCAGGCGTTCGACGCCCGCCGCTGGGGCGAGGCGGGCCGCTGCCTGTGAACGGGCGTCCCGGCTGATCACGAGGGCCGGGGCTCACACAGGAACTCCCTGAGCGCCCGGTGGTACGGCACGATCGTGGTGATGTCCAGGTGCTCGTCCGGTCCGTGCTGGCCGTCGCCCCCGGCGCCGAAGATGACGGCGTCGACGCCCCGCTGGTAGTAGAAGCGGCCGTCCGCGGCGCCGTGCTTGCGCAGGAAGCCCGCGTCGTAACCCTGGTTCCGCGCGGCCCGCTGGAGCCCGCGCACCTTGGGATTGTCCCGATCGGCGTGGTGCGGCGCGTCGACGTGGCCGACGACGGGCGTCACGCCGGGCTCGCAGAAGGTCCGCAGGTACGCGGTGATCTCCTGGACGGTCCTGCCGCCGAGGTCCGCGTCCTCGGGCGGGAAGCGGATGTCGAGCCACGCCTCCGCCGCGGCGGGCACCTGGTTGCGGATCGCGTCCGGGGTCTCGACGCGCGCGACGTTGACGGTGGTGCGCCAGGCCTCCTCGGTGGCGACGGGATACCGTGCCAGCACCTTGTCCAGGCTGCGCAGGAGCTTGAGCAGGGCGTTGTCGCCGAGCCACGGGTAGGCGCCGTGGGCGCTCCGGCCGACGGCCGTGAGGTTCGCGGCCACCATGCCCTTTGAGTCGGTGACGATGCGCAGCCCGCTGCCCTCGCCGATGATGACGAAGTCGCCGGTGACGCCCTGTTCCAGCTGGTACCGCGTGCCGTCGCGCCCGCCGACCTCCTCGTCGGTGACGAGCTGCAGCGCCACCGGGTACGGCAGGCCGGCGGCCAGTTCCCGGAAGACCTGGGCCTGCACCAGCGCTGACACCTTCATGTCCTGGGCGCCCCGGGCGTACAGGCGGGTGCCCTCGCGGCGGGGGCGGAACTGGTCCGGCGGAGCGGGCACGACATCGAGATGGGCGTTGAGGATGACCTCGAAGCGCGGTCGTGCCGCGCCGGGGTACACCAGCGCGCTCAGCTTGCCGTTGGACTCGAACCGCTCCACCGTGAAACCGGGCCCGACGAAGTCCAGCACGAGGTCGAGCGCCCGGCACAGCTCGCCCGGCCGGTCGGCCGTCGACGGAACGGCGAGCAGTTCCTCCGCCATGGCGAGAAAGGACTCGGGCGGTTCCCCGCCCGTGGCGGGAAAGGGTTCGGCGTCCACGGATCAATCGTCTCGTCCCCGGCCCACCCCTGTCATAGACGTCGACGCCGAGCGGCGGGTCAGAGTGCCGTCTTCCGCTGCCAGCGGGCGAGCAGGTCCCGGTCGCCGAACACCTCGAAACGGGCGTCGGCGGGCTTGAGGCGGCCGTAGACGAGGAGCAGGAGGTCGCTCGCGGTGCCCCGCACGGCGACGTCGCCCTTGCCGTGGCCGTGCTCCCAGGAGAAGCCCTCCGGTCCCAGCGTCACGGTCCACTCCCCGCCCTCGTCGACGTCCGTGGCGTGGAAGTGCAGGACCTCGCCGCCTTCCCCGAGCTCCTTCAGGGCGCCGGCCACCCAGGTGGCCGCCGTCAGGTTGTCGAGGAGCTCGTCCACGCCGTCCGCCGCCACCCTGGCATCGACCCTCGGCTCGCGTCCCAGGGCGATCTCGGCGTCGGCCCGGTGGACGGTGCACTCGTGGAGCATCCGCCTGGACCAGAAGTGCGCGTGCTGGTCGGCGCCCCACGACCACACCTCGGCGTCCGCACCCGCCTCCCGCAGCGTGGCGACCAGGGTCGCGCCCCCGGCCGCCAGCCAGCCCGGATAGCCCTTGTCGTCGTCCGGCAGGGTGACCGGCACGTCGCGGGACGGCAGCCGCTCGCGGACGCGGTGACGCACGAGGTGCTCGGCCCACCGCTGCGTGATCCCGACATGCTTGAGTAGCTTGGTGAGGGTCCATCCCGGACAGGTGGGCACCTCCGCCGCCGGGTCGGCGCCCTCCACCGCCCCGGCGAACCGCCCCAGTTCGGCCTCGAGCGCCGAACAGTAGTCTTCGTGCGACCAGCGACCTTCGATCTCCACGCTCATACCAGGGAGCGTAGACCGTGCTCCGTCCGCCGGTGGCTGCAGCGTTCTGACCTGCGTGGAAGCAGCGAGACATCGGAGTTGTTCAAAGTTTCAACCAAACCGGGAGGACAGACATGAGCACACCCACCGTCGACGTCCGCAGGGCCGAGGAGCGGTTCGCCACGAAGATCGACTGGCTGGACTCCAAGCACTCGTTCTCGTTCGGCCACCACCAGGACCGCCGCAACGTCCACCACGGCGTGCTCCTGGTCAACAACGACGACATCGTCAAGCCCGGCATGGGATTCGAGACGCACCCGCACCGCGACATGGAGATCGTGACCTGGGTGCTGCGCGGGTCGCTGGTCCACCAGGACTCCGAGGGACACTCGGGCGTCATCTACCCCGGCCTCGCCCAGCGCATGAGCGCGGGCACCGGCATCCTGCACTCGGAGAAGAACGACGCCTGGCGGCTCAACGGCGGCGACGACCACCAGGAGCCGGTTCACTTCGTTCAGATGTGGGTGGTTCCCGATGAGCCAGGCATCGCCCCCGGGTACGAGCAGCTCGAAATCGACGACGAGTTGCTGCGCGGCGGCCTCGTCCCCGTCGCCTCCGGAATGCCCCGGCACGACGGCCGGTCCGCCATCCGCATCAAGAACAAGTACGCCGCGCTCCACGTCGCGCGGCTGAAGCCGGGCGAGAGCGTCGAACTCCCCGAGGCGCCCTTCCTGCACCTGTTCGTCCCCCAGGGCAACGTCACCCTCGAAGGCGCCGGCGCCCTCGCCCAGGGTGACGCCGTCCGCTTCACCGGCACCGGCGGTCAGCGCGTCACCGCCACCGACCCGGCCGAGATCCTCCTCTGGGAGATGCACGCCACCATCGCGGCCTGATCACCGCGGGGTCAGCAGAGCCTGGCACTCCAGATACGGACACTTCAGCGGTTACGTGAAACAGTGGAGAGGTCGTGGAGACGTAATCGAATCCACGCCGCTATGGGAACGCCTGAACGGAAAATCCTCGCACACTATCCCCCAAAGCCACTATGAGGAGAAGCGGGAACGTGAATAGGGGTCCCCTTGACCGAGAGGGCGGTATGGTAACGGTTACCCAGGCCGCGTAAGGTTGGGGGACCTTTGCTTCGCAGTTCGGCGGGGTCGCCGGTGGAACGTCCTCAAGGTGCCTCCCAGGCCCGAGAGGCACGTTCCATTGTCGTGCCACGCCTGCGTCAGACCATGCCAAGTGCGTTGTGCGGTTACACGCCGGGAGGCACCTCGGTGAGATCTCACTGACCGTGTGCAGTTCCCTCGGCGTGACAACGCTTTCAGTTAGGGAGAGACGTGCCGACCACGCACAAGATGCCCGCGATGGGCAATGTGCCGACGCGGCACGATGTGCCAACGACTCTCATCGACGACCGGCGTGGCGGCAAGCTCGCGGTGACCGAATGGGGCGATCCCTCCGGCACGCCCGTCTTCTTCCTCCACGGCACCCCTGGCTGCCGCATCGGCCCATTGCCCAAGACGTCATCCCTGTTCCGCCAGCGGATCCGCCTGATCTGCTTCGACAGGCCGGGGTACGGCGACTCCAGCCGCCGCGAGAACCGCCAGGTGAGCGATGGCGCGTTCCAGGTCAAGGTGGTCGCCGACACGCTGAGGCTCAACCGCTTCGCGGTCGTCGGGCGGTCGGGCGGCGGGCCGCACGCGCTGGCGTGTGCCGCGCTGTTGCCCGACCGGGTGACGCGCGCCGCGACCCTGGTGACGCTGGCACCGCCCGACGCCAAGGGTCTCGACTGGTTCGGCGATATGGCCGAGTCCAATATCCAGGAGTACAAGGCCGCCGAGTTGGGGGCGTCATACCTGGCGAACTATCTGGAACCGGTCACCGAGGACATTCAGGAGCTTCCCACGCGCCTGATCCGCGGTTTCTTCCATGAGCTGCCCCCCTCCGATCGGCGCATCGTCGCGAACGCGGTGGTCCGAAAATCGCTGTCCGATGGCTACGTGGAGGCGCTCAAGGTCTCCGCCGATGGATGGATCGACGACGGCGTGGCATTCAGGGCCGAATGGGGTTTCGACCCCGCCGATATCTCGATTCCTGTACGGCTCTGGCACGGGGCGGAAGACGTCTTCTCGCCCGTGCGGCATACCGAGTGGCTCGCCGGCCAAATGCCCACGGCGGAGGCCCTCATCCAACCCGACGTGGGACATTTCTCGGCAATCTACGCATTGCCCAGCATTCTCTCGTGGCTGACCGCGGACAGGGCCTCCTTCCACTGAGCCGGACCGGCACCTGAGTCAGACCGGCAGCGCCTCGAGGTCCAGGGTCATTCTCCGGCCGCTCTCCAGGAAGACCAGGAGCGGGTGGCTCTCGCCGAGGACCTCGCGGAAGGCGTTCAGGGTCTCCTCACGCACCTGCTGCCCCTCCTCGCCCAACCCGACCGAGAACAACGTGGCCGCGAGGTTGGCCGAGCAGGCGAGGGTGTCCGGATGCGAGGGGCCGAGGGTGTCGCGCAGCCGGCGGAACGTCGAGCGCTCCAGCTCCAGCGCTCCCCTCCAGTCGTCGAGGTCACCCAGGCAGTTCGCGTAGTTCACCGCGCAGCACAGGGTGTAGGGATGGATCTCGCCGAGCATGGCGGCCATGTGGCGGAACGTGGTCGACGCCATCTCCGCGGCCTTCGCCGGCGAGCCGGACTCCCGGATGTAGATCGACAGGTTGTTGGCGGCGACCAGCGTGTAGGGATGATCGACTCCGAGCAGTTGCCGGAACTCCTGCCATGCCTTGTTCGCGATCTCCCGGGCCCTGGGCTTCTCGCCCAGCGCGGCCACGTCCGAGGCGAGGTTGACCAGGCACACCAGCGTGTCGGGGCTCTCAGGCCCGTACACCTTCTCGAACAGCTTGCTGGTCTGCTCCGTCACCTGGAAGGCTTCCTGGTACATCCCGGCCTTCCGCAGCGAGACGCCCAGGCTCTTGGCGGCGCGCAGCGTGTACGGGTAGTCCTCGCCGAGCAGCGTGCGGTGCTGCTCGTACATCTCTTTCAGCAACTCGACCGACCTGGTGAACTCGCCGGCGTCCCGCAGGTCACCGCCGAGGTTGGCCCCGGAGAACAGCGTGTTCGGGTGCTTCTCACCAAGGACGGTGACGCGGCGCTCGTAGGTGTCGTTGTCGATGTCACGCGCGTCGGCGAACTTGCCCACCAGCCGCAACGACACGGCCATGTTGTTGGCCGCGGACAGGGTGCGCGGGTGGTCCTCCCCGAACCACTCCTTCAGGCGGTCGAAGGTGTCCCTCGCCATGTCCAGCGCGGCGGGATACTCGCCAAGGGCGCGCAGGTCGGCGCCCAGCCCGCCCGCGGTCATCAGCGTGTGGGGGTGGTTCTCCCCCAGCACGGCCCGCTGCCGCGCCAGGACCTCGGTGTCGGTGCGCCGCGCCTCCACATAGCTTCCCTGCGACCGCAGGACGTTCGCCATCTGGAAGCGCAGGTGGAGGATCTGCCGCTCCACCGTCTCCAGCTCGATGTCGTCGGACGAGGTGGCCACGCCGTTCAACCGGTCGCGCAGGGCCGGGAACCGCTCCATCCACGCCGATTCGAGCTGCTTGCCCAGCTCGATGGCCGCGTCGAACTGGCCGCGGAGCCAGAGGTAGCGGACGCGCTCGATCAGGAGGTTGCGGGTGGCCTCCTCTCCCCACTCGATCGCCCCGGAGGGGTCGAGGTGCGGCCAGATCGCGTCGTACTGGTGCCACTTCTCGGGGTCGTCGACCTCGGCGGGCCGGGGCCGCGCGCCGACCAGGATGTTGTGGATCTCCCGGGACGCCTGGATCTTCTCCAGCTCGCTCATGCGGTGCCGGACCATTCCCTGGACGAGCCGGTGAACCACCACGGACTTGGTGGCCTGGTCGAGCCGGGCCAGCCCGAACCGGCTAACCTCCTGGATGACCCTGCCCATGACGAGCTTCTCGCGCAGCGCCGCGTCGTAGGGCACCAGCGCGCCCACCGTCTCGTCGCTGTAGAGCATGTCGATGGAGATGGCCTCCGGCGCGAAGAAGGCGCACAGCTGCAGGAGCCTGGTGCCGGCCCGCGAGCGTTGCCGCAGCTCCTCGAAGGACACCTCCCAGGCCGCCGCCACGGGGGTGGGATAGTTGGTCGGCTTGTTGAGCGACAGCACCTGCGACATCTTGGTCTTGAGCTGGGTGACGTACTCGGCCGGGGACATGCCCGTCTCCTGAAGCCAGGCGGCGGCCTGCTCGATCGCGAGCGGAAGGTCGCCGAGCGACTCGGCCACCGTCTCGGCGTCCGCACGGCTCAGCCCGCGCACCCGCTGCACGAGGTGCTGCACGCTCTCCTCACGGGTGAAGACGTCCACCTCCAGGGGCGTGGCGACCTGCGACCACACCTGGCTCCTGGACGTGACGATGACGTGCCCGGAGCCGCCGGGGAGGAGGTTCTCGATGTCGGTCGGCTCGTGGGCGTTGTCGAAGATCAGGAGCCAGCGCAGCTGGGTCTCGCTCCGCCGCAGCTGGCGGCGCAGCGCCTGCAGGACGTCCTCGAGGTTCTCGCCGACGGGGATGTCGAGGTGCTTGGCCAGCTCGACCAGCGCGGGGATCGCCAGCGCCGGCTGCGCGGCCGGGACGTACCACACCACGTCGTAGTCGGCCAGAAAACGGTAGGCGTACTCCAGCGCCACCTGGCTCTTGCCGATGCCTCCGAGCCCGTGGAGCGCCTGGGGCAGGACCGCGGTGGTGCTCCCGCCGATGAGCTGGTCACGCAGCTTCTCCAGCAACGACCCGCGCCCGGTGAACAGGGCGTTGCGGGTCGGCAGGTTGGTGATCACCGGCTTGGCCCTCGGGAACCGCGGTCCCGCCGTGGCGGTCGCGGACAGCGTCTGGACGTCCCGGCGCGACTGGCCGAGGATGCGCATGAGCGCCATGGTCGCCTGGTCCTCGTCGGCGCGCACCAGGTCGACGGCGGGCGGGTCGCTGAAGGGGTACGCCAGGCGCATGTCGGCCACCCGCACCGGCACGATGATGGGATGCGCGCCCGAGTTGTGCCCGCTCGTCAGGCTGCTCCACAGCTCACGGGTGTGCGGCGAGCGCACGTAGGCGGGCGAGATCACCGCGACGAAGTGGTCGGCGGTCACGGGCTCCGGGGCGGGGACGGACGGCTCCTCGGCCGTCTCCGCGCGCATCTGCACCCGGAAGTCCGCCCGGATGAGCAGTGACTGCAACCAGTCGGCCCACATGCGGTCTTCCGGCACGTAGCTCAGGACCACGTCACCGGGCGCGACCGGCCTGACCCGGGTGAACAGATCTCGGTAGCGCAGCCGGAGCTTCTCGTCCATCGGCGACGGGCTGATCTTGCCCTTGGTGATCACCTCGGTGAGGCTCTCGTAGGCCTTCAGCATCGACCGCGGGGCTCCGGGGAGGTCGCCGAAGGCGGCGAGGGTCTCCTCGAAGGCGTAGAACTGCCTGTAGGGGATCTCGACGGCCGCCCAGTAGTGGTCGGGGTCGGACTTGCCGGGGCCGGAGAGGAACTTGTCGAACTTGCTCCAGGCGTACGCCCGCCCCGCGTCGAGCTTCTCCTTCTCGCCCTCCTCGATGCGCATGGGGACGGGGAAGATCTCGATGTTCCTGGTGTCCGCCCTGCTCACGTCCCGGGCGACGTTGGCGGCCCCCTCGATGCTCTGGTCGCTCAGCGTGAAGCAGTCGACGAGGGCGTCGGGAAGGTGCATCGTGCAGATGTCGGCGATGTCGCTGAGGCCGGTGCGGCTGTCGATGAGGACGTAGTCGTAATTCTGTTTCACGTCGGCGCGGAGGGCGTTGAAGAACAGGCCGCCGCCGAGCTGCTCCCAGAAGTGGTCCCAGTCGAAAGATGCGATCAGGGATGAGTAGTCGCGGTTCTGCCGCCCGGCCGACATGAAATCGAGCCGGCCCTCGCCGGGGAACTCGCTCCATTTGAGCGTGGTGACATAGGGCGAGACCTGGGCGTACTCCTTGTGCCAGTCGTCGGAACGCGGCTCGTCCAGCACGGCGGCCCAGGCGTATTCCTGGATCATCTCGATGACCCCCGGCATGTCGCTGATGCCGGCGGTGAGGAAGGGATGGAAGAACTTGTGCAGCCCCGGGGACTCCAGGTCCCAGTCGATGGTCAGGACTTTCCATCCGTTGCTGGCGAGGATCCAGGCGGTGTTCGCCAGCGCCATGGTGCGTCCGGTTCCACCCTTGTACGAGTAGAAGGTGATGATTTGACCTTCTTGGACGCCATTCATCTCAATCCTCACCATTTATCAGATCTTCCGCTCCATCAGGACCCCTCAACCTCAGACGCTTGGCATGGAGACCAGCGGGGGGATGGGCGGTCGCGTGCTTCAGATACTGATTGCCGACGCGATGCACCACGGCACGCAGGGTGCGCCCGAACTCCTCGATCGTGGAGGTATCCCGTGCGGAAATCCTAGAGCTCATCCGCCCTTCGAGAAGCCTGCGGCGCAGAACATTCTCCAGTTTGCCGACCAGCTCGGCTTCCGCGTAATTTGTCCGCTCATCGTCGCGATTCCAGGGGACGATGACGTCGATCCACGGTTTTTCCAGCTCATCGAGCCGCCGGAGCTGGTCGAGAAGCTCGGGGTCGTCCGCCGCCCAAGGGTCGACAATGAGCACGGCCGGGGCCGCGGGAGCGATCGTGCCGAGCACCTGGTCGGTGCTTTCGCGAAGCGTGAGGACTTCGGGCGCGTACTCGAGGTTGCGGACCAGGTCGGTCGCGTACTCCGCCAGCGAGGTGCTGGTATGCGGATAATACGGATTCCATTCGCTGTCCCCGCCGCCGTAATACGCGTCGCTCCGGTCGGCGGGCGACGAGGGCCGTGCGGGCGCCAGGATGATCTGCAGCTTACGGCGCGGATATCCCGTGAACGCGTTCTGCGCCAACTGGTAGTTCGCCTCGCTCCCGGGCAGCACCCGCGCCGACTCCGCGACCTCGACGATGCGCTGTGCCAGCCGGTGGACGGAGATCTCGTACTCCTCGCGCAGGCCGGTGCGCATGATCCCGTAGAGGCCGAGCCGCTGGTAGGTCTCGCCGAGCGCCGACGCCTCGAACTTCACGGGCTCCGTGGCCGTGGGCAGCTTCGGCAGCGGGGTCGGAACCCACAGTGCGGGGACGATGGCGTTCATCGGCTCGAACTCGCCGACCGACCGCTCGATCCGGCGCGCGAACACCGACCACTCGCGGCCGCAGCGCTCGCTGGCGAAGTAGCGCGGGGTGTAGAGCGGCACGAAGACCTTGCAGGTGCCGAGGGCCGTGGCAGTGCGGGACGACCAGCCGGTGCGGGGCCGTTCCCTGTCGAGGTAGCCGACGTCGGCGGCGAGCGGGAGATCGACCGACTCCCCCACCACCGCGGAGAGCTTCTCGAAGAACGACACCACCCACATGTCGGGGTCGCCGGTGTCGTCGGGGCCGTACTTCGGGGTGGGCTCGTAGCTGAGAAAGAAATACGGGCTGCGGCCGTCGACCGCCGATTCCTGCCTGCTCCCCATCTCACACCGCCCCGTCTTCGCGGAGGCCACGGCGACATGGACGGACATCGGTCACGACTCGTATCTCGCGCTGCCCAAGATCACTCATCGAAGACGTTCCTAAGATCGGAGAAAACGGTCGGTTCGCAGGGCTCCAATCGCGTGCTGGTCGCGATGTCGACGATGGCTGCCGCTATTTCCAGAGTGGCGCTGATGTATCCATTATGGAAGTCCTTCATGACGGCCAGCCGGTAGAGGCAGTCCTTCATGGAATCCTCACTCGGAGGAGGGTGGCGCACATGCAGCTCGCTGGCGACTTTGGGGATCCGCTGAAGATCGACGGGCGCCCACAGCACCGGTAAGATCGCGGTGAACGGGCTGTACTTCTTCGACCGGTGAAGCTCCTCACGGCGGGAGAACGCGTCCCATTCCTTGCCGCAGAAGTCGCTCTTGAAGTATTTCGGCTGGTAGAGCGGCACGAAGACGCGGCAGGTGGCGAGCGAGCGCATGATGTCGTCGTTCCAGCGGTTGCCGCCCCGGATTTCGCGGTCCATGAAGCCGACCGGCACCCCGTCCGGATGATCTGTCAGCTGCATGATATGGCTGCAGAGATCACGGTAGAACTCGACGACGTAGCGATCGGGCGGCTCCTTCCCGACGGGACCGATATGGCGGTAGCTCAGGAAGAAGTACGGCCCGTCGGCTCCGTCACCGGACAACGATCCGTCTGCCATAGGGCTCTCCAGACCCTCGCGGTGGTCCACCCGACATCATGGGAAGCGAGACAGGGGAAGTGCTCATGTGTACGCAACATTAAACAGTTCAGCGCGATCGCGCATCATGAGCCGGGCATTGTCAATCCGGGAACACCGGCTGCGTGATCATCTAAATCAGTCACCAGCCCACAATTGCACCGTAGCTCGCATTCCCCCGACGAATCGCTCGCCCAGGGGGGTCAAAGAACCCGAGCCGGCGAGCGTTTCGATGGCCCCCGCCGTCGCCTCGAGCCAGTGCCGGAATTGCGCCGTCGCCGACTCCGCCGGGGCCCCGGTCAGGGCATGCCTGTGCACCCGCCAGAAATCGGTGACCGCCATATGCGCGTACGCCCCCTGCAGGAGCCCTTCCAGCGGGCGCGGATCCGCACGCCAGGGCGCGCGATAGAGCTCGACGTTCTTTTCGTCGTACAGGTCGAGAAGATCGAGAACCGCGCCGAGCTTCACGTGCTGGAACTCGTGGATCATCAGCAGGGCGAGCTGCGCGGGGCCGGCGGGCAACGCGACGCCGATCGCGCCGAACGCCTCCCTCACGGTCGCGCTGACCTGGCTCCCGTCCGGCGAGGCCGAAAGCGGCGTCAGCACCCGCAGCCCCGTGGCCAGCCCGGGGAGGTACGCGGGATGGTCCCGCCTGATCAGGTCCACGGCCCCGGTGAACATCTCCTGCCACCCGGCCAGGTCTTCGGCGGAGAGGCGTGGCGAGACCGGCC
The DNA here is from genome assembly GCF_049674955.1 of Sphaerisporangium viridialbum. GTDB lineage: Bacteria > Actinomycetota > Actinomycetes > Streptosporangiales > Streptosporangiaceae > Sphaerisporangium > Sphaerisporangium viridialbum. The sequence continues at coordinate 8,230,481 of NZ_CP187232.1, forward strand.
ACTCGTAGCAGTCTCTGGAGGGGTCGACGTCGTCCAGCACCACGGCCATCGCCCCGGCGGTCAGCCGGCGATGCGGGAGCCAGCCGTGCGCGGCGACGGCGTCGCCGGGACGGACGTCCCAGCGCCGGTCACCGGCCGTCACGGTGAACGCGCCGGGCCCGGTCTCGACGGTCGCCTCCCCCACCGGGCCGGTCGCCACGGAGCCCAGCGTCGGCAGGTAGAGCGTGTCACCGGGAACCGGTACGGCCAGCCGCGCGGTCACGCCCGCCCGGACGGCGGCGGCCGCCGCGATGTTGGCCAGGTAGCCCGTGTCGGAGACCGGCCGCCGGCCTTCGAGGCACCCGACGGCCCAGACGCGGACGTATGGGTGGTCCAGCACCTCCTGCACCGTGCGGGGGTGCTCGCGGTCGACCTCGGTGAGCAGCCTCCACGCCTCCGGCACGGCGGGGCCGGCCATGAGGCTCAGCGAGCCGACCCGCCGGCGGCGGAGGCTCTTCTGCGATCCGGCGAGAATCTCCAGCACGCCGCCATCGCCGTAGCCCGACGCGAGGGCGTCCAGGTCGTCGCGCGAGATCGCGTGCGTCGCGGGGGCGCCGCCCGCCTCGTCCCGCACCCTGGCGCGGGAGCGGACGTGCGTGATGAGCTTCATGAGGTCCGCGCAGTACACGCTCGGGTTCATGAAGCCCGTGCCGGTCTTGTGACGGTGGGCGTACAGGCCTCCGCCGCAGCTCCCGACCACGGGACAGGCCCGGCAGGTGTCGCAGAGACCCGCCAGCCCCGGAAGGTGGCCCGCCATCGCGGCGGAGCGGGCGGCCTCGTCGAGCGTGTGGGCGAAGACGTCGCACCCGGTGGCCGGGGCGCCCGCGAAGGCGGTCTTCAGCGAGTCGGCCTGCTCGTACTGACCGTCGGCCTCGATGACGGCGAGGTCGCACTCGTCGAGGCCCAGTGCCTCCGTGAGGCTGGTCTCACCCTGGCTCGTGCGGATGATGGACTCGAACATCCGCGCACGGACCGGCTTGCCGTCCTTGACCCATCGGTCGAAGATGGTGATCAGCCAGTCGGCGTAGGAGGCGGGCTCGCCCTCCGGGCGCGGCGGAGGATGGTCCCAGGTCGCGTGCGGCAGCAGGAAGTCGACCACCGGCGGCCGGAGCGCGACGAGCGCCTCGTACACCGCCACGGGGTCGTTCCTGATGTCGATCGTGCAGAGCAGCCCCGCGTAGATGTCGCGGTACTTCCCGCGCAGCAGGTTGACCGCGCGCACCGCCTGGTCGTAGCTGCCACGGCCGTTGGCGTAACGGCGGTGGAGGTCGTTGGCCGAGCGGTCGCCGTCCAGGGAGACGCCCACGCGGACGTCGTTCGCGGCGAACAGCTCGCAGAACTTCTCGTCGAGTGTCACGCCGTTCGTGTGAATGCGCAGATCCAGCTCGCATATGCCGCGCATCGCACGGCGAATGCCGGTGATCGCCTCTTCGAGAAGGTCGTGACCCGCCAGCAGGGGCTCTCCCCCGTGCAGGACCACGTGCACGGCGGGCAGCGCGTGTGCCCGCGCGTGCTCCGCGATGCGAGCGGTCGCCGCCGCCAAGGTCTCTCGACCGATGATTCTGGGGCGACGGCGCCAGCTCTGGTCCGCGTGTTCGTACACATAGCAGTGATCACACGCGAGATCGCATCTGCTCGACACCTTGAGCACGAACTGTCGAAACGGCACGACGTGCTCCCCTGGACCCCCCGGTCCGCCGGTCAGACGGAGGAGTTGAAAGCCGCGACCGAGACGCGGCGCCCGTCCGTCGACGCGGGCAGGACGCCCGCCGTCACGGCTTCCAGGGCGGCCACCTCGGACAGGGGCATATCTTGTAGATTCGTGATCTTCGAGGGAAGTATCGCCGTGCTGTCTCCAGAGATCCTCATGCCTTTACCGTTCTGCTTGGGGGCCGGGAAATATCCGCGAGCGAGCTTCGAATCGTGGAAACACCTTTGCTTACGGTGGCGCTGTCACGCCGCGGGGCGTACGACGCAGAGGTGCGGGCTCCACGTGCGTGCCGAAACAGCCGATCATGAGGCGTGCGGACCGACTGATGTTTTTGACATTACTACCCAAGTTTCGTTTTTGCACCCCAGAAAGTGGGATCTCACTTTACGTACACAGTGGCCGTCGCGACACAGGTCGGATCCCGTTTCCCCGCGACCTTTTCTCCCGTCGGAGCCGTTCCGAATGAAGGGCGGCAGAGCCGGGGCCGCCCGGAGGGCGCGCCGGACGGGGAGGGGCGCGCGGCGGGCCCCCGCCGCACGCCCCGAGGGGTCGACCCGGTTGGTCAGAGGTCATTGACTGGGCAAGCACCGCCGGGTAGGTTCACAGCTAATTAAAAGGAAAGCTTCCTAAAAGTAACGCTGCAACCCCGAGGTAGGAAGGTCGCCGCCGTGTCGCGATCCCCCCCACTCCTCTCGTGACCGCCCCGCCGCCGGGAACGCCCGGCGACCGGCCGGCACCGCCGCCTCTCGCTTCCAGAGGCACGCCGGCTCAGTAGATACGTCCAGATCGACCCCCCTTTCGCATCCGCCCGATGGACGTGGAGCACACACACATGAAACACAGGTTCGCCAAAGTCCTGATAGCAGCGGGCGCGCTGCTTCTCCCGCTCAGCACAGCGGTGGCGTTCGGCCCCAGCGCCTCTGCCACGGTCACCGCCACGAGCCGAGTCGCCCTCGCAGCCCCGGCCTGGGCTCCGAACACCGCGTACACCGTGGGCCAATTGGTCTCCTACAACGGCGTTGACTACAAGTGCGTCCAGAGCCACACCTCCCTGGTCGGCTGGGAGCCGCCGAACGTCCCCGCGCTCTGGACGCCGGTGACCGGCGGCGGCGGTGACACCACCGCGCCCAGCGCGCCCGGCAACCTGCGGTCCACGGCGACCACCTCCACCAGCGTCTCGCTGGCCTGGAACGCCTCCACCGACAACGTCGGCGTCACCGGCTACAACGTCTACCGGGGTACCACCCTGGTGACCACCGCCACCGGCACCACCTACACCGACAGCGGCCTCACGGCCAGCACGGCGTACTCCTACACGGTGAAGGCGCGCGACGCCGCGGGCAACCTCTCGGCGGCCAGCAACACCCTCAACGTCACCACCCCCGGCAGCGGCGGCGGTGACACGACCGCGCCGAGCACGCCCGGCAACCTGCGGTCCACGGCGACCACGTCCTCCAGCGTCTCGCTGGCCTGGAACGCCTCCACCGACAACGTCGGCGTCACCGGCTACAACGTCTACCGCGGCGGCACCCTGGTGACCACCGCCACCGGCACCACCTACACCGACAGCGGGCTGGCGGCGGGCACCGCCTACACCTACACCGTCCGCGCACGCGACGCGGCGGGGAACCTGTCGGCCGCCAGCAACCAGATCAGCGTCACCACGCAGACCGGCGGCGGTGGCGGCGGCGGGAACAAGCTGCTCGGCTACTTCGTCGAGTGGGGCATCTACGGGCGCAACTACCACGTCAAGAACATCGAGACGAGCGGCTCGGCGTCCAAGCTCGGCTACATCAACTACGCCTTCGGCAACGTGACCAACGGCCAGTGCGCGATCGGCGACAGCTACGCCGACTACGACCGCGCCTACAGCGCCGCCGAGAGCGTGGACGGCGTGGCGGACACCTGGGACGCCGGCGCCCTGCGCGGCAGCTTCAACCAACTGCGCAAGCTCAAGGCCAAGCACCCCGGCCTCAAGGTGATCTGGTCCTTCGGCGGCTGGACCTGGTCGGGCGGCTTCGCCCAGGCCGCGGCCAACCCGACGGCCTTCGCCAACTCCTGCTACAACCTGGTCAAGGACCCGCGCTGGGCCGACGTGTTCGACGGCATCGACATCGACTGGGAGTACCCCAACGCCTGCGGCCTGAGCTGTGACACCAGCGGCGCGGCCTCGTTCAAGAACCTGATGTCCGCGCTGCGCACCCGCTTCGGATCGAACAACCTGGTCACCGCGGCCATCACCGCCGACGGCTCCTCGGGTGGCAAGATCGACGCCGCCGACTACGGAGGCGCCTCGCAGTACGTCGACTGGTACAACGTCATGACGTACGACTACTTCGGGGCATTCGCGCCGGCCGGGCCGACCGCGCCGCACTCGCCGCTGACCTCCTACACCGGCATCCCGACCCCGGGCTTCAACTCCGACGCTGCCATCCAGAAGCTCAAGAGCAAGGGCGTCCCGTCCAGCAAGCTGCTCCTCGGCATCGGCTTCTACGGCCGAGGCTGGACCGGCGTCACGCAGAGCGCTCCGGGCGGCACGGCCACCGGCGCCGCGCCGGGCACCTACGAGGCGGGCATCGAGGACTACAAGGTCCTGAAGACCAAGTGCCCCGCGACGGGCACCGTGGCGGGCACGGCCTACGCCTACTGCGGCAACCAGTGGTGGAGCTACGACACCCCGAGCACCATCGCGGGGAAGATGAGCTACGCCAAGAACCAGGGTCTCGGCGGCTCCTTCTTCTGGGAGCTCACCGGGGACACGACCGGCGGTGAGCTGATCACCGCCATGAGGAACGGCCTGGGCTAAGCCCGGCGGGAGGCCGGGGAGCGCGGGCACGGGCCCGCCTCCCCGGCCTTCGGCGTCCACGGGGTCAGGCGGACGCCTTGCCGATAAGGGCGGGCAGCTCCGTGAGCCGGACCTCCCGGCAGGCCGCCTCCACGAGCAGCAGCTCGAGACCGCGAAGGTAGCCTTCCATGGCCTCGGGCGGGAGGAAGGCCGTGTCCGCGGTGAGCGAGATCCCGAGCCCGCCGGGCTCGTCGGTGACGTGCAGGCAGAAACGGCAGTTCAGCTGGTCGAGCTTGACCGGCCACGTCACGGTGGTCTCGTCCAGGAGGGCCCGCGTCGTTGCCTCGTCGTGCTCGACGAGCACGATGCGCGGCTGCTCCGCGAACCGCTGGTCGTTGAAGCAGCAGTACGGGTGGATCGTGGTCCCCCGGTCGCCGCTCGCGGACTCGACGACCCGCCGCAACTCCAGCGGGTCGAACCTCGTGTGCTTGTAGGCGCGCAGGGACGACGCCCACGCCGAGCGCAGCAGGCCCTCGAAGGTCTCCTCGCCGAGGCCGAGGACGAACAGGCCGTCCTGCGCGAGCGGCGTCACCACGTCCCGGTCGCGGACGTGGAAGCGGTTGTTGACGACGGGCAGCATGGCGCACGTACCGTGCCCGGTCACCTGCCCCACCATGGCCGCCGCGCCCGCGAGCAGCGCGGTCGTACCGCTCACGCGGTGCCGGCCGGAGATGACCTGGACCGCGGTGTCCACGGCCTTGGACGTCATCGCCGCCCGCCAGAATCTCGGCGCCAGGGGCGGGCCCGCGGGGGTGCCGAACATCGAGGGCGGGATCCGGCGGTACTCCCGGTCCCAGAAGGCCAGCGCCGAGGACGAGACGCGCGAGCCGGCCGGCGAGAGCTGCTCGCGGGCGAGGTCCAGCGGCTGGCGCGGCGGCGGGCCGGAAACGGCGCCCCGGCGCAGGAGCAGCCGCAGGTCCCGTACGGCGACGTCGGCGCCGTGGCCGTCCGCGGCCAGGTGGCAGAAGACGAGCACCACGGAGCGGACGTCGCCCTCGCAGGTCACCAGGCCGATCCGCAGCGGCCATTCGGCGCGGTAGTCGAAGGTGGGCCCGGCGAGCCGGTCGCGCAGGTCTTCGGCGGCCCGCTTGAGGTCCGCAGCGGGGCACTCCACCACCTCGGCTTCGAGGACCCCGGAGCGCGCCACGTCCTGGTGCACGTCGCCGTCGACGTCGCGGAGCCTCGTACGCAGGGACTCGTGCCGGGCGACGAGCTTCGCCAGCGCGTCCAGCACGTCCCGCGGCGAGCGCGGTGAGATCGCGACGATCCTGCCGAAGTTGAAGTAGTGATCGCTCGGCATCGTGCGGCAGATGGCCAGCCATATCGACCGCTGGCCCCAGGCGAGCGGGGCGGTGCCCGAACGCTCGCCCTCGAACCGGAACTCCATCCTCATCCGCTCACCGGCCGCGCGGCCAGGACGCCGAGGATGTGGCCGGCCAGGGAGTCCAGGCCGTCGAGGAAGTCCACGTCGCCGCCGAGGTCGATCTCCACGCCGAGCTCCTCCTCGATCGCGTCGAGGAGCCGCAGGGTCGTCAGCGAGGTCACGCCGAGCGCGGTGAACGAGCCGCCCGACCGGAGCACCTCCTCCACGCTGATCTCGCCGTCCGAGGCGACCGCCACCATGCCGGCGACGCGCCGCCTCATCGCGGCGGCGTCGGAGTCACCCCGCGTCACGTCCGCCATGTCCGTCATGTCCGTCATGTTGCCTCCGCGCGTAGCAGCCTGATCGCCTCGACCACGCCGTCGATGGTGGGGGTGTCGAAGAAGACGTCCAGCTCGACGTCGACGCCGAGGTGCTTGCGGATACGGCCGGCGATCTGGGTCACGGTCAGCGAGTGGCCGCCGAGGTCGAACAGGTCCTCGTCAGGACGAATGCCGTCGATCCTGAGCACCTCCTCCCAGATGCGGGTGACCTCGGCGACCAGCGGATCGGCCTCGGCCGGTGGCGGGGAGGCCTCCTCGGCTCGCGAGGGCGGATCGGGGAGGGCCGCGCGGTCGAGCTTGCGCGCCGGTGTCAGCGGCAGGCGATCGAGGTGGACGTAGACGCCCGGCACCATGACGCCCGGAAGGGCACGCGCGAGATGCTCCCGCACGCTCGCGTTCTCCAGCGGGACGCCCGGCTCGGACTTCGGCACGACATAGGCGACCAGGCGCTGGTCCTCGGGGCGCAGGACCACGGCGGCCTCGGCGACGTGCGGATGCGCGAGCAGCCTGGCCTCGATCTCGCCCAGCTCCACGCGGTGTCCACGGATCTTGACCTGGCCGTCGGCCCTGCCGAGGAACTCGATCAGCCCGTCCGGCCGCCTCCTGCCGAGATCGCCCGTGCGGTAGAGGCGCGAGCCCGCCGGCCCGTACGGGTCCGCGAGGAAGCGCTCGGCCGTCAGCTCCGGGCGGTCCAGGTACCCGCGCGCCACCCCCGCTCCCCCGACGCAGATCTCGCCCGGCACCCCGGCGGGTACGGGCACGAGCCGCTCGTCGAGGATGTGGATCCGGGTGTTGGCGAGCGGGACACCAATCGTGACCTCGTCCGGCTCCTCGGTGATCTCGGCGATCGCCGACCACACGGTGGTCTCGGTCGGGCCGTAGACGTTGACCAGGCGGCCCACCCGGGCGCGCAGCTCCCGTGCCAGCGGCAACGGCAGCGGCTCCCCTCCGGTGAGCGCCACGAGGCCCGGCTCGTCCAGGCCCGCGTCCAGCAGGAGCCGCCAGCTCGACGGGGTGGCCTGCACGTGGGAGACGGAGCGGTCCCCGATCAGCCGCCGCAGCGCGGCGCCGTCCCTCGTGCCCGCCTCCGGCACGACGACGACCCGCCCGCCCGTGATGAGCGGCAGCAGGAGCTCCAGCGCCGAGATGTCGAACGCCAGGGTGGTCAGGCCGAGCCACACGTCGCCGTCGCCCGCCCCCAGCTCGTCGCGCATCGCCAGCAGCAGGTTGGTCAGCGAGTGGTGCTCCACCTCGACGCCCTTGGGGCGCCCGGTGGACCCGGAGGTGTAGATGACGTACGCGAGGTCGCCGGGCGCCGGGGGCGCGAGCCGTACGGCCGCGCCGGGCCACGACGCCAGATCGCCGAGCCCCAGCACCGGGACCGCACCCCAGGGGAGGTCCGGGACCCCGGTGACGCAGGGCGGGTCGGGGAGCCGCTCGCGCCCGAGGACCAGGGCGACCCTCGCGTCTCGCAGGACGAAGGCGAGCCGCTCCTCGGGGTACCCCGGGTCGAGCGGGAGGTAGGCGCCGCCCGCCTTGAGCACGGCGAGCACGGCGGCGACCATCTCCGGCGAGCGTTCGATGTGGACCGCGACCAGCGCGCCGGGGCCCGTCCCCCGCTCGCGCAGCAGTCCGGCGAGCCGGTCGGCCGCCGCGTCCAGCTCGGCGTAGGTCACCTCGCGCTCGCCGCAGACGACGGCGACGGCGTCCGGGGTCGTCCGGGCACGCTCCTCGAACAGCTGGGTGACGGTGACCGCCGGAACGGGCCTGTCCGTGGTGTTCCACCCGTCCAGCGCCCGCCGCTCGTCCGGGGTGAGGACCGGCAGGTCGGCGAGGCGGAGGCCGGCGTCGGACGTGACGCCGTCGACGAGGGTCCTGAAGTGGCCCGCGAGCGCCTCCACGGTGCGGGCGGCGACGGCGTCCGGGCTGAACTGGAAGCCCAGGGCGAGCCCCTCGGAGGAGTCGACCGCCTGGATGTGCAGGGTGTTCCGGGCCGCGCCGCTGAACACCGTCCAGTCGACGGTGACGTCGAGCTCGGGGAAGACGGGGTCGGGGTCGCGTTCGCGGTAGCTGAGCGAGATGGGGGCGAGCGCGGCGCGCGGCGAGATGCCGCCGACGGCCTGGGTGAGGGGCACGCGGCGGAACCGGTACATCCGCCGCAGCTCATCGCGGACGTCCTGGACGAACTCGGCGAACGGCATGTCGGGCGCGGGCCGCGTCACGAGCGGGAGCTCGTTCACGAACAGGCCCACCTGGTCGCGGGACGCGGGGGTCCGGGTCGACACGTCCACCGCGACGACGACCTGCTCGTTGCCGTACCGGCGCAGCAGCGCGTGCAGGCAGGCGAGCAGGAACTCGAAGCCGGTCACTCCGAGGGAGGTGGCGGCGCGGGCGATGTCGTCCAGGACGACCTCGATCACCTGCCCGGGCTCCGCCGCCCGCATGGCGCGCGCGGGGCCGGGCAGGATCGGCCGCGGCGGGTCCGTCCAGCGTTGCCGCCAGAAGGCGGTGGCCTCGTCCAGGATCGCGGCGACCTCTTCGCGCTCCCGCTCGACGTGCTCGCCGTAGGAGTACGCGAGTTCGGGAAGTCCCGCGGGCGTGCCGGTGACGCGCTCCCGGTAGCAGGCGGCGAGGTCGCGTACCAGCACGTCCTTGGAGACGCCGTCGAAGACCAGGTGGTGGGCGGTGAAGACGACCTGGTGGCGCGCCGGGCTCAGCGTGATGACCGCGAAGCCGGCCAGGGGCCCCCGTGCCAGGTCGAAGGACCGCTCGATGTGCCCCCGTACGGCCTCGTGGTCCCCGGAGAGGTCGTCGAGCACGACGGACGGGGGGACCTCGGCGGGGACGAGGCGAAGCTCGCCGTCCACCTCGGCCGGCACGGCACCGAGAACGGGGTGGCGGGCGAGCACCGCCTCACACGCGCCGCGCATCGCCGCCACGTCGAGGCCGCCCTCGAACGTGATGACCAGGGGCATGCGGTACGCGGCGCCGGCCATGCCCGTCCGCTCGGTGATCCATATCCCGTGCTGGGCGGGCGACGCGGGGAGATGGCTGTCAAGGGGAGTCCGCTGCATCGTCGCCTTCCGGGGTGCCGAGGAGCGTACGCAGCTCGCGCTTGAGTACCTTCCCCGCGGTGTTCTTGGGCAGGGACGGGAGGACCGTCCATCGGGTCGGCAGTTCGTGGTTGGCGAGCCTGCCGGTGAGGAAGGCCCGCAGCTCGACGGGTGAGGTCTCGTGGCGGCAGACGAGGGCCGCCGCGACGGCGGAACCCATCACCGGATGCGGCACCCCGAACACGGCGGCCTCGACCACCGCCGGGTGCTCGTGAAGCGCGGCCTCGACGCGCAGCGTCGAGATCTTGAACGCGCCCGACTTGACGATGTCGCTCTCCCTGTCGAGCAGGTAGAGGTACCCGTCGTCGTCCAGATAGCCGATGTCGCCCATGCGCACCCATCCGTCGCGGAACACCGCGCCCGGGGCGTCGGCGTCCCGGTGGTAGCCGCGCGGCGCGGCCGGTGAGCGGAGCCAGACCTCCCCGGCCGTCCCCGGCGGGACGGGGCCCTCGCCGTCCGAGATCATGAGCGCGCCGCCGGACGCCGGGCGGCCCACCGAGTGGGGGCGCTCGGGGTCGAAGACCATGGTCGTCTGGGCGGGGGCGGCCTCGGTCGAGGTGTAGTAGTTCACGATCGTCGCCCGGGGGAAGGCCGCCGTGAGCGCGATGGCGACGGACGGGGCCAGCGCCGCGGCCGTCGATCCCAGCAGCAGCACGCTCGACAGGTCGTACTTCTCCGAGACCCTCGCGTTGAGCAGCTCGATCGCCATGGACGGCACGAGGAACACGGTGCCGGCCCGGTAGGACTCGATGAGGCGGGCGAAGCGGGCGGCCGTGAAGCGCGGCAGGGTCAGCGCGCCCGGACGGGCGTCGAGCGCGTTGACCAGCATCGTCTGCGCCGCGTTGGTGCCGATCGGGAAGGCGTGGAGGAAGTGGCGCGAGTGGGCGAGCGGGCGATGGCGGGCGTCGCGCGAGCAGCCGAAGGTGAGGTTCGCGTGGCTCGCCACCACCCCCTTCGGCTCCCCGGTGGTGCCCGAGGTGTAGAGGATCTGGCCGGGATCGCCCGGCTGGACGGGCACGCCGGCGCCCGGGCGCGTGAGCCCGCCGGGATCCGCCAGGTCCGTGAGGGTCGCCGTCCAGAGCCCCGCGGGCGGCACGCTTCTGCCGGCGCCGTGGACGGCGCACACGGCGGAGCTGTGCGACAGGAGCCGGTGGAGCTCGGCGGGCGGCAGGCCGGCGGACAGCGGCACGGCGACGCCGCCGGCCTTCTGCGCGGCGCAGTAGGCGACGGCGTAATCGACCCACTCGTTCTCGCCGAAGACCAGGCCGACCCGGTCCCCCGGCCGCACCCCCCGTGCGAGCAGGCCCAGCGCGGCCGCGTCCGCGCGGCGGGCCCATTCCCCGAACGTCAGCGAGCCGGCACCGTGGACGGTCAGCGCGACCGCGCCGGGGTCGGTCGCGGCACGAGCGGACAGCAGGCCCGGAACCGTCAGCGGAGCGGACCGGCCGGGAGCCGAGCCCGGTTGTACGGCACGCACTGTGCACCTCCGACGAATGGGCGCGTGCAGAATCACGGCGACGCCCGGGCCGGCGCGCCTAATCAAAGAACGACTGTTTCCCCTGGGTGGAACGATTGATTCCCCGAAGCCCCCGACCAGTGGAACCCGAGGCTCGCACCGCGTTACGCGGTCTTTTCCGGCCATGGAGAGACCTGGTTGGGAGCGCTTGCATATTGCTTCCCGCGCCGCCGCCCTGTCAAGGCCGCTTCGGCGGAGACCCCTTTATCCAGTGGCTTCTCGCATCAGATGTCCCCGGCGGGGTGCTATTGACAATTCGTATTTCCCCTTCATAGCGTACGGTCCATTGATCAGTGCCGCGATATGTAGATTTTCCTCGCGCAGCGCCGCCGACGCGATATAGCCGCATGTCAGCCGACCTCAACCGCCTCCACCGACGAGGAACCGGACTTCGAAAGACGGGTTCACCATGCCCGCAGCATCGACTCCCGAGGACCCCGGCGACGGCATCTCCCTGTCGTCCGTCCGCCGGTCCCTGCTCGCACGACGGCTCACCTACCGGCCGCCCGTCGCGGAAGGCGCCCGGGGCCCGGAGGACACCGCGCCGCCGGTCGACGAGTTCCCGCTGACGGCGGGCCAGGAACGGGTGTGGTTCCTCCAGCGGTTCGACCCCGCCGACGCGTCGTTCAACATCTTCGTCACCGAACGCCTGCGCGGGCCCCTGGACGCCGGCGCCCTCGGCCGGGCAGTGGACGCGATCGTCGCCCGGCACGGCGCGCTTCGCACCCGCTTTCGCGGCGACGGCCGTCCCGTCCAGCAGGTGATGGCCCCGGCGCCGCTCGCCGTCGAGCATCTGGACCTCTCGGCGCTCCCCGCCGCCGACCGCGAGAGGCGGGCGCGGGAGCTGGTGGCCGAGCGTACGAACAGGCCGTTCGACCTCGGCCGGGCGCCGCTGCTGCGGGTCTCCCTCCTCCGCCTCTCCGCCCTGGAACACGTGCTCTGCCTGGTCGTCCACCACATCGTGGCCGACGGGTGGTCGCTGACCGTGCTGTACCGCGAGCTGGCCACGCTGTACGAGGCCTTCCGCGAGGGCGGGCCGTCGCCGCTCCCGGAGCTTCCCCTCCAGTACGCCGACCACGTGCGCGCTCCACGGGACGACGAAGAGGCCGGCCTCGCGTACTGGAAGGAACGGCTCGCCGGCCTGCCCACGCTCGACCTGCCCGCCGACCGGCCCCGGCCCGCGGTGCGGAGCTCACGCGGCGACGTCCACGTCCTGCGGGTGCCCCTGGAGGTGGCCGAGGGCGTCGAACGGGTCGCGCGCGCGCATCGCTGCACGCCGTTCATGACTCTGCTCGCCGCCTATGAGGTGCTGCTCTCCCGCCATACCGGCCAGGCCGACTTCGCCGTCGGGTCCTCGATCGCCGGCCGCGCAGATCCCGACCTGGAGCCCCTGATCGGGTTCTTCTCCAGCACGCTGGTGCTCCGCGCCGACCTCGGCGGGGACCCGCCGTTCGCCGACCTCCTGCGCAGGGTGCGCAAGGACGCGCTGGGCGCCTTCGGCCACCAGGCGGTGCCGTTCGAGCGGCTGCTGACAGAGCTGCGGGTCCCCCGCGACCTCAGCCGCACCCCGCTCTTCCAGACGATGTTCATCCAGCAGAACCAGGCGGACGCCGGCCACGGACGGCTGGCGCTCGCCGGCCTTGAGGTGGAGCCCTTCGACCCGGGCTTCCGGTACAGCAAGATGGACCTGTCGCTGGACGTCACCCGTGACGCCGACGGCCTGTTCGTCGCCTTCACCTACAACACCGACCTGTTCGACGCCCCGACCATCGCCCGCCTGGCCCGTCGCTACGAGACGGTGCTGAGGTCGGTCGTCACGGATCCCGCTCAGCGGGTCTCGCGGCCGGCGTTCCTGCCGCCGGACGAGCGCGGCGCCTAGGCCAACGTCGGGTACACCTTCGGCTCGGCGTCACCAGTCCTGGGAGATGCCGGACATCCGCCGGAGGTACTCGTCCTCGTCGATCTCCCCGGCGGCGTACCGCCGCTTGAGGATCTCCTTGGGGTTGTCGGCGGCGGGCGGCTCGGCCGCACGCCTGGGTGCCGAGGTGCGCAGCAGCATGAGCACACACGCGATGATGATGATCAGCCCGAAGAGCAGCAGCACGGTTTTCACGCCAGCCTCCCATTCCCTGCGATCGCAGGGCCGTCACGACGCTCCCGTGCTCACCGGGCGCGACAAGCCCCGGTACCCAGGTCGCGCGCTCCCAGTCTCGCAGCTTCGTGGGCGTATAGTAATACTTGAGCATTCAACTAATGACGTGGGGGGACGACGACCGGCGCCAAGGGGGGAGCCGGGGCGCCTCCGCGCGACAATCGGTGTGCGGAGCCTGCACAATCGACCCCGAACCTCAATGCGAAGGCGGACCAGGATCGTGACGATCTCCATTCATCAGCAGATCGCCGATGAGCTCGGCGTGCGCGAGCGCCAGGTGAAGGCGGCCGTCGAGCTGCTCGACGGCGGCGCCACCGTGCCGTTCATCGCCCGCTACCGCAAGGAAGCGACCGAGATGCTCGACGACGCGCAGCTGCGCACGCTCGAAGACCGGTTGCGCTACCTGCGCGAGCTGGAGGAGCGGCGCACGGCGATCCTGGAGTCGATCCGCTCCCAGGGCAAGCTCGACGAGGCGCTGGAAGCGCAGATCATGGCGGCCGACTCCAAGGCGCGCCTGGAGGACATCTACCTCCCGTACAAGCCCAAGCGCCGCACCAAGGCGCAGATCGCCCGGGAGGCGGGGCTGGAGCCGCTCGCCGACGGGCTGCTCGCCGACCCCTCGGTCGACCCGCAGGCGGCCGCGGCGGCCTTCGTCGACGCCGAGAAGGGCGTCGCGGACGCCGCCGCCGCGCTGGAGGGCGCGCGGGCCATCCTGATCGAGCGCTTCGCCGAGGACGCCGACCTCATCGGCGGCCTGCGCGAGCAGATGTGGTCGCGTGGCCGCCTCGTCGCGCGGGTCCGCGACGACAAGCAGGAGGCGGGCGCCAAGTTCTCCGACTACTTCGACTTCGCCGAGCCCTTCACCAAGCTGCCCTCGCACCGCATCCTGGCGATGTTCCGCGGCGAGAAGGAGGAGGTCCTCACCCTCACGCTGGAGCCCGAGGAGGCGCCCGCCGAGGACGGCCCCAACACCTACGAGCAGCGCATCGCGCGGCGCTTCGACGTCGCCGACCGGGGCAGGCCGGCCGACCGCTGGCTGCTCGACACCGTGCGCTGGGCCTGGCGCACCCGCGTGCTCGTCCATCTCGGCATCGACCTGCGCATGCGCCTGTGGCAGGCCGCCGAGGAGGAGGCGGTGCGGGTGTTCGCCACCAACCTGCGCGACCTGCTGCTCGCCGCCCCCGCGGGCACCCGGCCGACCATGGGCCTCGACCCCGGCCTGCGTACGGGCGTGAAGGTCGCCGTCGTGGACGCCACCGGCAAGGTCGTCGCCACCGAGACGATCTACCCGCACGAGCCGAGACGCCGCTGGGACGAGTCGATCGCGGTCCTCGCGCGGCTGGCCCGCGAGCACGGCGTCGAGCTGATCGCGATCGGCAACGGCACCGCCTCCCGCGAGACCGACAAGCTCGCCGGCGACCTCATCAAGCAGCAGCCCGACCTCAAGCTCACCAAGATCGTCGTCTCGGAGGCCGGGGCCTCGGTCTACTCCGCCTCCGCCTACGCCTCGCAGGAGCTTCCCGGTCTGGACGTCTCCCTGCGCGGCGCGGTGTCCATCGCCCGCAGGCTCCAGGACCCCCTGGCCGAGCTGGTCAAGATCGACCCCAAGTCGATCGGCGTCGGGCAGTACCAGCACGACCTGTCCGAGACCAAGCTCTCGCGCTCGCTCGACGCCGTGGTGGAGGACTGCGTGAACGCCGTCGGCGTGGACGTCAACACCGCCTCCGCGCCGCTGCTGACCCGCGTCTCCGGCATCGGCTCCGGGCTCGCGGAGAACATCGTGCTGCACCGCGACGCCAACGGGCCGTTCCGGTCGCGCCGCGCGCTCAAGGACGTGCCCCGGCTCGGCCCGAAGGCGTTCGAGCAGTGCGCCGGCTTCCTGCGCATCCCCGGCGGGGACGACCCCCTCGACTCCTCCAGCGTGCACCCGGAGGCGTACCCGGTGGTGCGGCGCATCATCGACGCCACCAGCGGCGACCTGAAGACCCTGATCGGCAACGGCGCGGTGCTGCGCTCACTGAAGCCGGCGCAGTTCGCCGACGAGACCTTCGGCCTGCCGACCGTCACCGACATCCTCAAGGAGCTGGAGAAGCCGGGCCGCGACCCGCGACCCGGCTTCAAGGCCGCGACCTTCAAGGAGGGCGTGGACAAGATCTCCGACCTGTCACCCGGCATGCTGCTGGAAGGCGTGGTCACCAACGTCGCCGCCTTCGGCGCGTTCGTCGACGTGGGCGTCCACCAGGACGGCCTCGTCCACGTGTCCGCCATGTCCAGGACCTTCGTGAAGGACCCGCGCGAGGTCGTGAAGCCGGGCGACATCGTCCGCGTCAAGGTGCTCGACGTCGACATCCCCCGCAAGCGCATCTCCCTCACCCTCCGCCTCGAAGACGAGACCGCCCAGAACGCTCCGGCCGCGGACGGCGACCGCGACCGCGACCGCGACCGCAGGGGCGGCAAGAAGCCCGGGCAGGGGCAGCGCGGCGGAGGCCGGCCGAGGCAGGACCGGGCCGCACCGGCCGGCGGCGGCGCCCTGGCCGAGGCCCTCCGCAAGGCCGGCCTCGACAAGGGCATCAAGTAACTCGCGGCAGACGTCCGGAGAATCGGTACGCCCGGCGGGTCCGGGCGTACCGGCGAGGCCGCAGGAAGGACCTGCGTTCGGAAGGCGGAGAATCGAACGGATACCCTTCGGCTGTTCGTGAAACCGTCAACCGCCCACGTAGGGGAACGTCATGTCGCAGGCTCCCGTCAAGGTCACCGTCACCGGCGCCGCCGGCCAGATCGGCTACGCGCTGCTCTTCCGCATCGCCTCAGGCCACCTGCTCGGCCCGGACGTGCCGGTGCGGCTGAGCCTTCTTGAGATCCCGCAGGCCGTCAAGGCCGCGGAGGGCACCGCCATGGAGCTCGACGACTGCGCGTTCCCGCTGCTCCAGGGCATCGACATCAGCGACGACGCCAACGTCGCCTTCGAGGGCGCCAACATCGCGCTCCTCGTGGGCGCCCGGCCGCGCACCGCCGGCATGGAGCGGGGCGACCTGCTGCAGGCCAACGGCGGCATCTTCGGGCCGCAGGGCAAGGCGATCAACGACCACGCGGCCGACGACGTGCGCGTCCTGGTCGTCGGCAACCCCGCCAACACCAACGCGCTGATCGCCCAGTCGCACGCGCCCGACGTCCCCGCCGAGCGGTTCACGGCGATGACCAGGCTCGACCACAACCGCGCGCTCTCTCAGCTCGCCACCAAGCTCGACGTCCCTGTGACGGCCATCACCAAGATGACCATCTGGGGCAACCACTCCGCCACGCAGTACCCCGACCTCTACAACACCGAGGTCAACGGCAAGATCGCCGCCGAGCAGGTCGACGAGGGATGGCTGCGCGACACCTTCATCCCCACGGTCGCCAAGCGCGGCGCCGCGATCATCGAGGCGCGCGGCGCGTCCTCGGCCGCCTCGGCGGCGAACGCGGCCATCGACCACGTCCACGACTGGGTGAACGGCACCCCCGAGGGTGACTGGACCTCCGTGGCGCTCCCGTCCGACGGCTCGTACGGCGTGCCCGAGGGCCTGATCTCTTCGTTCCCGGCCGTCTCCCGCGGGGGTCGCTGGGAGATCGTCCAGGGCCTGTCGCACAACCAGTTCTCCCGGGAGCGCGTCGACGCCTCGGTGCGCGAGCTCGGCGAGGAGCGCGACGCGGTCAAGGAGCTCGGGCTCATCTGAGCCGCCCCCTCGGCACGCCGGAGCCCGGCCCCGGGATCTGTCCGGATCCCGGGGCGGCGACGGCGTGAACCTCTTCGCCCGCACGGTTGTCTAACCGGGCGAAGGGAGAAAAATCATGATGTTGAAAGCCCTGGGTGCGCTCGTCCTGGTCCTCGCGGCGACAGCCGTACCGGCTGGTACGGCCGCCGCGACCACGACGCCCGCCGCCCGGCACGCCGAGCACGGTGAGCACTCCGACTCCATCCGGTACGCCTCGCTCAAGAGATGCGTGAACAAGAACAAGGACGAGGTCCCCTGCGGGCCCTGGCAGCTCTACCTGCACAGCGGCAGGACGGTCGCCCTGGCCGGCGCCCGGATCCACCCCCGCGACGCGCGCGGCAAGGTCGTCAAGGACGTGCCCGCCCCCGTGGCGGTCAGCGGCGACGGCCGCTACGTCGCCTACGTCCGCGAGCGTGACGATCGCCTGGTGGTACGGGAGCTCACCGGGAAGGTCCACGTCATGCCGGTGGACGCGATGCCCAAGGGTACGAACATGGCCGGGGTGACGCTCGGCCTGTCCCCCACGGGAGCCGGCCTGGCCGTGGAGGACGGCGACCAGAGGTTCATCCGCCTGTTCGACGTCGCGGCCGGGAAGGCGCTCGGCGCCATCCCCGCGCACCGGGCCTTCGCGGGCTTCAGCGCGGACGAGGACGAGGTGCTCACCACGCTGACCACCGACGAGAACACCACGATGCTCATCACCTACGACCTCCAGGGGAAAGAGGTGGCGCGCCGGGAGCCGCCGCAGGTCGTGGCGCAGGACCAGGCGCTCGCGCTGCACGCCGACGGTCGCTCCGTCGCGTTCTACTCACCGGGAACGCGCACCCTGAAGGTCTACGACCTTGCGTCCGACACCGTGGTGGGAAGCACCCGCGTGCGGCTGCCGGGCGACGAGGTGCCCCAGATGATCGACTGGACGGGCGCCCGCGAGGTCACCGCGCACGTCCTCCAGTCCGGCGACGGCAAGCCGGACACCATGACCATCCTGCGGATCGATCCGGGTACCGGCGCCGTCAAGGTCCGCGACTCCTACAAGATCAAGAACGCGTTCACCTTCGCGGCGTGCGGCGGCTGACAGCCCGATCAGGGCGAGGATCACGACCTCGGTGACCACCACCAGCCGCTGGGTCAGCCCGGCGGGGACGGCACCGGGGTCGGCGCCGAACATCCGCACGGCGTAGGGCAGGAGCACCAGGACCAGGAAGCAGGCGGCGGCGAGGCTCAGCCATCTCAACAGGCGGGCCCGCTCGCCCCCGCGCGACGCCACCACGAGCCCCGCCGCCGGCATGGCCACGAACGCGGCGAAGGCGGCGTAACGGTGGATGCCCCCTGACATCGACAACGACATCCCCGGCCGGTCCGTGGGGAACGCCGCGATCATCAACATGCAGCAGCCCCACACGCCCACCAGCGCCACCGTGGCACGCTCTCCGCCTTGCCGCGACATCTCGATGGCGAACAGCGCCGACCCCACGGCGAACAGCGTCAGCGAGGCCGCCAGCAGCCACCCGTGCGGGTGGAAGGCGTACTCGCTGATCATCCCCCGGAGCGGGTCCAGGTCGGAGGTCAGATGGACGGTGACCATGGCGGCGGCGCCCCCGGCGATGGCGGCGAACCCGCCGGCCGTCAAACGATTCGTCATGCACTTGACTTTGGCGGCCGGCATGACATAGAGGCATCGGAGATCGACCGGATCGAGCCCTGGAGCACCCCCGGCCCGACCCCGACGTCCGCACGCCCCGACGCGGCCCGAGCTCAGGGTCGATGCGCGTCCACCAGGTAAAACGACCCCAGACGGCCCCCGGTCAGGGTCACCGGCCCGCTGACTCGGCCACGTCGGCGGAGTCGGCGGGGGCCAGCTCGGGCTCGGAGGCACGGAGCCACCGGCTGCCGTACGCATCCAGCACGATCTTCACCCTGCCGTCGGACGAGATCTTCTCGGTGCCGTCGACCAGCAGGTCGGTCAGCACCTGGCCGTCGTCGAGGTCGTCGAGGGTGAGCTCGAAGGAGACCTCCTTGCCCGCGAAGTTGTGCAGGGCGATCACGGTGGCCCCGTCGATGTCCGCGCGGTGGGCCAGCACGGCGGGCTCCCCGGTGTCCAGCACCGTGTACTCACCCCAGGCCAGCTCCGGACAGCCCCGGTACTGCTCGATCAGCTTGGTGATCCACATGAGCAGCGAGCCGGGGTCGCGCCGCTGGGCGCTGACGTTGACGTGCTCGGGGCCGTACCTGCCCTCGATCATGGGGTTGCGGAACGACCTCGGGTCCGCGGTGGAGAAGCCGCCGTTCTTGTGGGGCGTCCACTGCATCGGCGTCCGCACGGCCTCCCGGCCCTCGACCTGGAGGTTCTCCCCCATGCCGATCTCCTCGCCGTAGAAGAGCACGGGTGTGCCCGGCAGGGAGAAGAGCAGGCTGTACACCATCCTGATCTTCCGCTGGTCGCCGTCCAGCATGGGCGGCAGGCGGCGGCGCAGCCCCCGGCCGTACAGCTGCATGTCCTTGTCGGGGCCGAACGCCTTGAAGACCTCCTGGCGCTCCGCCTCGGTCAGCTTGTCCAGCGTGAGCTCGTCGTGGTTGCGGACGAACGTGGCCCAGTGGCTGTCCCTCGGCGGGGCCGGGCGCTCCCTCAGCGAGCCGGCGAGCGGGCTCGCGTCGCCCCTGGCCAGCGCGAGGTACATGCGCTGCATGCCGATGAAGTCGAAGCACATCGTGACCTCGTCGCCGAGATCGTTGCCGAAGTACTTCAGCAGGTCCGGGTATTCGAGGTTGACCTCGCCGAGGAGCACGGCGCTGCCGTCCCTGCGGTTCATGAACGCCCGCATGTCGCGCAGGAACTCGTGGACGTCGGGGAGCTTGCCGTCCTGTCCCTCTGCCTCGGCCTTCTTGGTGTCCTCCTTCTTGGAGACGTCCTCCACCAGGAACGGGACGGCGTCGACGCGGAATCCGGAAAGCCCGAGCTCCATCCAGAACCCGAGGATCCTGGCGATCTCGTCGCGCACCTCGGGATTGGCGACGTTGAGGTCGGGCTGGAAACGGTAGAAGCGGTGGTAGTAATACTGCTCGCTGCCCTTGTCGTACTCCCAGAGGCTGTCCTCCTTGTCGGGGAAGACCACGCCCTTGGGGTCGTCGGGCTCGGGGGTGTCGGACCAGATGTACCAGTCGCGGTAGCGCGAGTCGCGGGACGACCTCGCGTCCTTGAACCACGGGTGCTCGTCGGAGGTGTGGTTGACGACCAGGTCGGCGATGACGCGGATCCCCCGGTCGCGCGCGGTGCGCATGAACTCGACGAACTCCCCGAGCGTGCCGAGCCGGGGGTCCACGCCGTAGAAGTCCGTGATGTCGTATCCGTCGTCACGGTCGGGGCTCGGGAAGAACGGCATCAGCCAGACGCAGGTCACTCCGAGCCGTTCGAGGTGGTCGATGTGCTCGGTGGCGCCGCGGAAGTCGCCGATGCCGTCGCCGTTGCCGTCGGCGAACGTCTCGACGTCGAGGCAGTAGACGACGGCGTTCTTCCACCACAGGTCTGAGGTATGGGTGAGTCTCACCCGCCCGCCTCTACCCCAAGGGACGGCAAACTATCTGCCAAGGCGGAACGAGGGTGCCCGGAAAAGCTTTAGGGCCCGTACCGGTGATGCGGTACGGGCCCAGATGAGAAAGGCTGTCGTCAGATGACGGTAACCTGCTCGGCCTGCGGGCCCTTGGCCCCCTGCACGGTCACATAGGTGACTCGCTGGTTCTCATCCAGGCTGCGGTAGCCACCGGAGGTGATCGCCGAGTAGTGCACGAACACATCGGCAGTACCGTCGTCCGGAGCGATGAAGCCAAAGCCCTTTTCGGCGTTGAACCACTTGACGGTGCCTTCAGACAACTCTGCTTCTCCTTTTTAGGAGCCTTCACCGTGCCGCCAGGTCGGCGGAACGGGGCTGCGTAGCGGACCATACCCTGCATCCACGAAACCGCTGAAGAAGCAGAACGACCGCTGTCAGGAAACTTCCCGCGGGCGCTTTTAAGGAAAAGACGTTCGAGGAAACTACGACTGCAACAGGGTCGACCCTACCGGCTGTCCCGCCGAATCACAAACGAATCACGCGTGTCGCGAGCCGGTCCCGCATATGCACCTGGGACAGCACAAAAAACACCGATATTTCGTTACATAGAGTGACGCTGGGCCAGGTCGAGCAGGCGGGTCAGCCGTCCTCCCTGAGCACCCGCTGGGCGACCACGAAGGCCGCGTTCGCCGCCGGCACGCCACAGTAGATGGCCGTCTGGAGCAGCACTTCCTTGATCTCGTCGGGGGTGAGCCCGTTGCGCAGCGCCGCCCGCACGTGCATGGCGAGCTCGTCCAGGTGCCCGTGGGCGACCAGCGCCGTGAGCGTGACACAGCTCCGCGTCCTGCGGTCGAGGCCGGGACGCGTCCAGATCTCCCCCCACGCGTACCGGGTGATGAAGTCCTGGAAGTCGGCCGTGAAGTCGGTGGCGGCGCCCAGGGCCCTCTCGACGTGGGCCTCGCCGAGCACCTCCCGCCGCACCTTGAGGCCCCTGCCGTGGCCGAGGAACCGCGACATCAGCCCGGACACGATGTCGGCGTGTTCGAGGTTGGCCAGGTGGGCCGCCTCGGCCACCACGGCCAGGCGCGCGCCGGGAATGCCCTCGGCGATGGTCTCGGCGTGCTCCACGGGGGTCGACGGGTCCTGGTCGCCGGCGATCACCAGCGTGCGCGCCGTGATCCGCGGCAGCCGGTCGCGCAGGTCGAAGGCCGCGATCGCCTCGCAGGCCAGCGCGTAGGACTCCGGGTCGGTGCCGAGCAGTGTCGTCTGCACAGGCTCGGCCAGCTCGGGATCGACCCCGAGCGTGAACCACCGGGCGGTCACCATGCCCGCCAGCCACCCCGTGCCCTCGGCCCGCACCCGCGCCGCGCGCTCGTGCCACGGCCCCGGGTCCCCGAACCGCGCCGAGGTGCAGCAGAGCACCAGCTCGGAGATCCGCTCGGGGGCCAGCGCCGCGGCGGCCATCGCGACCGCCCCGCCGAGGGACACGCCGCCCACCGCGAACCGCTCGGTGTCCGCGAGCGCGAGGACGTCCCTCGCCAGGTCCTCGATGGAGAACTCGCCCTTGGCCACAGGAGAGGCACCGTGCCCCGGCAGGTCATAGCGCAGCACCCGCCACGAACGGCTCAGCTCGGCCGCCTGGGGCTCCCACAGGTGCCTCGTGGTGCCGAGCGACGGCCCCAGCACCAGCAGCGGCCCGTCGTCCGGCCCGGTCACCTCGTATCGCAGTTCCACGTCGTCTCCCCTCCTCCAGTGATCGGCCGTTCCGGCCTGTCACGGTCGCCGCTCACCGGCTCGCGCGGTACGCCTCCAGCGCGCGGTCGACAAGGTCCCCTGACGCGCCTAGCCCGCCCGACAGCTCCCCCGTGACGGCGAGGTTGGCACGCATGCGCTCGGGAGAGATCACGAGGCCGGCGCACAGCTCGGCCGCCAGCTCCGCCGCCCCTCCGGTGAGGCGCAGGCACTCGCGGAACGGCATCCACTCGGCGTGCCAGGCTCCCGTCGCCCGCTCGTGCTCGGACACCAGCGACGACTGGAGGATCTGGGCGAGGGCGGGCACCTGCGAGGCGGCCGACCTGACCAGGATGGAGAGCACGGGATTGCGCTTGTGCGCCATCGCCGACGACCCTCCCCGCCCGGGGGCGGCCGGCTCGGCCACCTCCCCCACCTCGTTCTGCGCCAGCAGGACGACGTCGCCCGCGATCTTCCCGAGCGCCCCCGCCGTCGTGGCCAGCGCCGCGCCGAGCCCCGCCGCGGCCGTCCTGCGCGAGTGCCACGGCTGTACGGCCCGCGCCAGGCCCAGCTCGTCGGCGAAGACGTCCATCAGCCCGGCCGGGCCGAGCCCTTCCAGGGTGCCGGCGGCCCCGCCGAGCTGGGCGGGAAGGCGCGCCCCAAGCACGGCCGACCGGGCGTCGAGGACCAGCAGCAGCCAGCCCGCCGCCTTGAGGCCGAACGTCACGGGCACGGCGTGCTGCCCGAGCGTGCGCCCGGCCATCGGGGTGTCCCGGTGCTCGGCGGCGAGCCCGGCGAGGGCGTCGAGCGTTCGGCCGAGGTCGGCCACGATCACCGCGCGTGCTCGCGCCGCCATCAGCATGAGCGCCGAGTCCACAATGTCCTGACTTGTCGCCCCACGGTGGATAAATCCGCTCAAGGAGTGATCAGCCGCGCGCAGCTCCGCCAGCATCGGCACCACGGGATTCCCCGCGCCCCTGGCGCGGCGCGCCAGCTCCACCACGTCGATCTCGATCTTGCCGCACAGCTCGGTGACGGCCTCCGCCGCCGACGACGGCACGATGCCGAGGCGCGCCTGCGCCCGGGCCAGCGCGGCCTCGGCGTCGAGCATGCCCCGCAGGAACGCCTCGTCAGAGGTCGCCGACTCCACGGCCGAGCCCGCCCGTACGGGCGAGAGCAGCCCCGCGTCCAAGGGCGGGCGGTCGGAGATCACTCTGCCTCCCCTGCCTGCTCGAAACCAGCGACCGGGCACACCGGACCCAGTGCCTATTTTGCATGGTCGCGATCAGGCCGGTTCGGCGAGGTACCAGCGGGCCTGGCCGTCACCGCGCGTGAGCGAGTCGAGCCGGCGCGGCAGCTCCTTGCGGGAGAAGGGGTCGCGGGTCGCGTTGCGGATGTGGATGCCCACGGCGTACATGTCCCTGATCTCCATGAGCGTCGGGTAGCCGTGCCACGCGCGCAGGTCGGAGCCGTACGCCCCGGCGAAGTCGTCGACGTCCGCCGCCGTCAGGCCGAACCGCCGCTGCCCGTGGTAGGTGTGCACGAGATCCCACTCGCGGGGCCCCACGGCGACCCCGTCCCAGTCGCAGAGCACGGCGTGGCCGTCCTGGCAGCGCAGCAGGTTGTCGATCCACGCGTCCCCATGCAGCAGCACCGGAGGCTCGGCCGTGTCCAGCTCGGCCCACCGGGTGGTCAGCTCGGCGACCCGGTCGCGCAGCCAGGCCCGCTGGCAGGGGGTCAGCACCTCCTTGCGGTGCTCCACGGAGTCGCGCACCTCCGCCAGCGGGTCGGACAGCCGCTTCAGCGGGAACGGCGGCACCGGCAGCAGGTGGAGGCTGCGCAGGATGTTCCCGAGCTGCGTGGTCGTCGGCCGCCCGCTCGCGGGAACGTAGTGCCAGAAGGTCACCACGCGCCCGTCGTACACCAGGGGCTGCTCGCACAGCTCGTCGGCCGGGCGGACCGTCGGGAAGCCCTGCTGGGCGAGCCACCTGGCCACGGCCAGCACGACGGGCAGGCGGGTGAGGGCGTCCGGCGCGGTGGCGATGCGGACGACGATCTCGTCGCGGAGCTTGAAGACCGCGTTGCTCCGCACGCGGAGCAGCTGCGCGTCCCGGGCGTCGAGGCCGACGCTCTCGCACACCTCCACGAGGATCGCGGCGGCCTCGTCCGCCAGCATGCTCATGGGCGTTCCAGCGCGAGCTGCGGGCCCGCCTCCGCCAGCAGGTCGTGCAGATGTCGGGCGGCGGGCGTCCGCCGCTCCCCGCGCGGCACGATGGACAGCAGGGCTCGGGCCCGGGTGACGACGATGGAGGTGCGGTGCTCCGGCGGCACCTGGGTGAGGGCCTGCTCGGCCAGCCGGCAGGCCTCCTCGTACCCGCCGTCCCTGGCGACGTGCGCCGCCTGGTCGAGCAGGACGAGCGCCGGGTCGATCGTGTAGGGGCTGGAGGGCCTGGAGATCCACTCCTGCACCTGCTCGGCCTCGCCCAGCTCGATGAGGGTGCCCATGCGGTAGAACTGCAGCCGCCGCTCGGAGAATCGGAACGCCAGGTGGTCGGCCCCTTCGCGGGGCATGCGGGAGAAGATGCGCTCGGCCTCGGCCAGCGCGACGCGGGCGGCCTGGTGCTCGCCCATGCGCGCCAGCGCCCTCGCCTCGGCCGCCGCGCCGAGCGCCGCGGGCGAACTTGGAGCGCTCCCGGCGAGCATCCGGGCCTCGCGCGCGAGCCGTACGGTCTCGGTGAGGTCGCCGTAGTAGTACGGCAGCATGGCCTCCTGCGCCCGCACGAGGGCGCGCAGCCTGACCTCTCCCATGTCGTCGGAGGCCGCCCGCGCCGTGCCGTACCAGGCGTGGGCCTGGCGGGTGTCGCCGAGCTTCATGAGCGCGTCGGCGGAGAGCAGGGCCAGCATGGTGGTGGCGTTCAGCAGGCGGCGCTGGGTGACCGCGGGCTGCCGGGACGACACGAGCCTGCGGACGTCGGCGATCTCCAGCATGAGCCGGTAGAGCATCGGCAGCGGGGCGCTCTTGATGTACTCGCGGCGGTAGCGCAGCACCTGCTCGTCGAGCCGGTCGAGCTGGTCCTCGCTGACCGTGCCGGTGGCCAGCGTGCGGTCCATGTCCTGGCGGGTGCGCTCGACCTCGGCCAGCAGGCGGCCGTTCAGGGGAAGGCCGGAGCTCAGCAGGGCGTGGTGGAACAGCGCCCGGCGCTCGGCCTCGTCGTCGGGGTCCAGCGTGGGGACGCGGGAATGCGGGAGGGAGTCCTCGGTGGGGACGGCGTGGGCCGGGGTGACGACCACGACGTTCGGGCTGTCACCGTCGTCGCAGTAGTCGGCCGCCAGGCCAAGGCGCACGGCGTTGGCGGAGTAGAGCCGGGCGATCTGGTCGATCGTCTGCGGCCGGGGACGCGCCCGGTTGTTCTCCCAGGCGTTCAGCAGGTCGATGCTGGCGCGGGGCAGGCCGAGCGAGTGCGTCTCACAGAGCCGCTCGAGCTCCTCGATCGCCTGGCGCGCCGACCACCCGCGGGCCAGGCGGTGGGCCTTGAGAAGGCTCACGCCACAGCAGCTGTTGATGGCCTGGGCCGTCTGCCATGGGCTCCACTGCCGAGCCACGGCCTGCTCCCTCCAGCGCCGCGCGCACGCCGGGGAATGCTCTCCACGGGCCATTTCCGCCCTCCGCCACTGGAGTGTTCCGCCTTACGGATGTTTCCCAGATGTTAACCAGCCGGCACCTAATGACCTACAGCGTTATGGGACTGATGCCTGGGCACCCGCGTGGTTTCCACGTAAACCTGGCGCCCAACCGACGGTATTCCACTTATCAGTGGATTTGCTCTGATTGCCGCTAGGCGCCCGCGGGTTCAGTCTGGTCCCCAACCGGTCCCACCTTGTCCCCGCTGGAGACCACCATGAAGACGGCAGAACCAAGCGTCCAGTCGGCCGAGGCCATCGACCACCTGGAGCGACTCGCCGCGCAGTTGGAGGCCCACGCCTTCCAGGTGCGCCTCACGGCGCGCACCGGACTCTATCCGCGCCTCCGTGTGATCAACCCGATGGCCCCGGCCGTCACCGAAGACGTGCTCGCCGCCAACGCCGCGGACGGCGAGTGGTGGTTCTGGCTGTCGTGGGCCGGCCGCATCGGCCACGCCTCCGACATCGTCACGGCGGCGGAGCGCATCGCCAGCGTCCTGCACGTCATCCGGCGCTGACCTTTCCTCCGGCGGTTCCGTACGGCTCGCGCGAGGCACGACGCGCGAGCCCTACGCGTGCGGAACCACCTAGAAGTGGGTGGCGGGACGGTCCTGCAGGACGCCGTCGACGTAGGTGTCGACCTTCTCGTTGTAGAAGGCGACCAGGCCCGCGATCTTCTGCGACTCCCAGAGCGGCGACCGGTAGGACCAGACGATGTCCTTGTTGCCGCCGACCGACCAGTACTCCGCCTGGCCCTTGTACGGGCAGTGCGTCACCGTGTCGGTGTGCTCCAGCAGGTCGAAGCGGACGTCGGTCTTCGGCAGGTAGTACCTCGGCGGCAGGCCGGTCTCGAAGAGGATGCGCGCGCCGCGCGAGTCCGCCACCGTCACGCCGTCCACCTCGACGCGCACGTGCCGCTGGCTCGCCAGGATGTCGACCCGGGTGTACGGGTCGCGGGCGTGCACGTAGACCTCCTCGTCCTCCTCGAACCAGGCGTCCATGGCGGCCCAGTCGAACCGCACCCTGCCCTTGAGCTCATCGATGGGCGAGTCGCCGTAGACGGTGGCGGCGCCGGACCGGCCCTCGATGTCGTGGACGTCGCCGTCGCCCCGGCTCGGCGAGTGGTCGGTGCGCCCCGTCGCCGTGAGGCGCTCCATGTCGACGTCGTCCGTCGGGAAGTAGTACGTCGGGTAGTAGGGGATCTCCCACACCAGCAACGCGCGGGAGGTGTCGGCCACCGGCCGCCCTCCGATGTACGCGCGGACACGCTTGGCGGTGGGCTCGACCCTTACCCGGCCACGCTTGGTCGGCTCCATGGTCCGGGCAACCGAGGAGTCGCGACCCCTATTCCCGATTTGCCGGTTTGTCGCGCCGTCCTCCAAGCTGGATGGGTGGCGCCCAAGAAGATCATCATCGACTGCGACCCCGGCATCGACGACGCGCTGGCCATCACGCTCGCGCACGGGAGCCCGGACCTGGAGATCGTGGGCATCACCACGGTCGGCGGCAACGTCAACCTCGCGTACACGACCGGCAACGCGCTGCGGCTGCGGGAGTTCCTCGGCTTCCCCGGCGTCCCTGTGACGGCCGGCAGCGCGGGCGCGCTGCTGCGCGTTCCGGTGGACGCGGCGGTCGTCCACGGCCGGTACGGCCTCGGCGAGGCCCGGCTGCCCGAGGCCACGCTGTCGCCGCGCGACGGGCACGCCGCCGACTTCATCATCGAGACGCTCAGGGCCGCCCCCGGCGAGATCACCCTGGTCGCGATCGGCCCGCTCACCAACGTGGCCCTCGCCCTGCTCAAGGAGCCGAGGATCGCCGAGTGGGCCCGCGAGTTCGCCATCCTCGGCGGCTCGTACACCCGGGGCAACTTCTCCCCCGCCGCCGAGTTCAACATCGCCGCCGACCCCGAGGCCGCCGCGATCGCGTTCGGCGCCGGATGGACGGTCACGATGCTCGGCCTGGACGTGAGCCGCCAGGCCCTGGCCGTCGGGAAGGTGGTCGACCGCATGCGGGCCATGGGCAGGCTCGGCGCCGACCTGCTCGTGCCCTGCGTGGAGTTCTACGGCATGGTCACGGCCGACGAGGGCCCCGCGATCCACGACGCCTGCACGATCGCGTACCTGATCGACCCCTCGCTCGTCACGCTCGAACCCGCGGTCGTCCAGGTCGAGACGGCCGGCCGGTTCACCTCGGGGATGACCGTGACCGACTTCGACCTCGCCGGCCGCGTGCCCAACGCCATGGTCGGCACCTCGCTCGACGTGTCCCGCTTCTGGGACCTTGTCCTTTCCGTGTACGAGGACGTCGCCCGCCGGATCGACTAGCGGGGGCGCGTTAGGGGCGGATCGGTGGCGTGGCCGGGACGCTTCCTGGAAGCATGCCGTGCCATGGGGAACAAACGGCGGTGGCCGATCGCGATCACCTGCCTGGCTCTGGTGACGGCGTGCGGCGGTGGCCGTACGGCCGCGCCGGGGCCGGCGGCGACGACCCTCCCCTCACCTGGCCACGCGTCGACCGCTCCCGTCGCCGCCGCGACGGGCGAGACGGCGGTCTCGCCCAACTGGAAGCCGGTCGCGGGCGCGAAGCTCGCGGGGAGCGCGGCGCTCCTCGACGTGGCGGCGACCGGCCCGCGCGACGCCTGGGCGGTGGGGTACAAGGACAGCGCGGAGGACCGCGAGGGCACCCCGGCCCTCCAGCACTGGGACGGCACCCGCTGGACCCAGAAGACGATCTCTCCCTCGGACGCCTGGCACCTGGTCGGCGTCAGCGCGGGCGGCCCCGACGACGTGTGGATCGTCGGCAACGCCGGCAACGCCTACACCGCCCACTGGGACGGCACCCGCTGGACCGGATGGCACCCGTTCGGGGTGGCCGACGACTACTCCCTGACCGGCGTCGCCGCCACCGGAGGGCACGCCTGGCTCGTCGGCCGCACCCCCTCGCAAGGGGTGATCATGGAGTGGACGGGGCGGCGGTTCCGCAACGCCCTGCGCGCCGACGGGTACTTCACGGCGATCACCGCCAAGCCGGGCCACGTGTGGGCGGTCGGCACCGACGCCCCACCGGGCACCTCCGTCACGCCCGGCACGCCGATGGTCTGGCACGGCACCGCCGTGTCGGGGCCGGACATCCAGTCGTGGCAGCGCGGCCGGACACCCGCGATCGCCGGAGGCGTGCTGCGCAAGGTCTGGATGGTCACACCGTCCGACGTGTGGGCGGTGGGCAGCGTGTCACCCCCTGACGGTACGGCCGAGGTCCCGCTCGTCCTCCACTGGGACGGCGCCTCGTGGAAGCAGGTCCAGGTCCCGGTCTCCCGGGGGAAGCTCGACGGCGTCACGGCCGCCGGGTCCGGCGACGTGTGGATCAGCGGCATCGACGCCGACCACTCTGGCCAGGTGCTCTTCCTCCACTTCGACGGCCGGAAGTGGACCCCGTCGTACGGGCCGCTGCTCCGGCGGGAGCGGGAGGACCAGCAGTACCCGCAGTCCGACGACATCGGCAGAACCGGCATCACGCGGGTACCCGGCTCCTCCCGGCTCTGGGCCGTGGGCTCTGTAGGCTGGGGCGACGCCGAAGCCGACTTCATCCTCCGCCACGACTGACCGGCGTCCCGGGCGTTTAATCGCGAGCGGAAACGCGGTGCCCTTGGCAGCATGTCGAGCATGACCGAACGGAACTTCCCCCGCCAGTTCGCCCGTACCCGACGGTTCAGCCTCGGCGTGCCCCGCCTGTTCGGCGTCTCGCCCGGCGGCGACCGGGTGGCGTTCCTCAGATCGCGCGGCGGGGACGATCCGGTGACGTGCCTGTGGACGCTCGACGTCGCCACCGGCCGGGAGCGGCTCGTCGTGGACCCCCTCACGCTCCAGGAGGGAGACGAAGAGGTCCCGGACGAGGAGAAGGCCCGCCGCGAGCGGTCGCGCGAGCAGTCCGCCGGAATCGTCGGCTACGCCACCGACGCCCAAGGACGTCTGACCGCGTTCACCCTCTCAGGCCGCCTGTTCACCGCCCGCCTCGACGCCGGCAGCACCGCGGACCAGCCCGCGAGCACGGTCCGTGAGCTGGACGTATCCGGGCCGGTGATCGATCCCCGTCCCGACCCCTCGGGCGCCCGCATCGCGTACGTGGCGCGGGGCGCGCTGCGGGTCGTGGGCGCCGACGGCGGCGGCGACCGGGCGCTGGCGGAGTCCGACGGCCCCGAGGTGGGGTACGGCCTGGCGGAGCACGTCGCGGCCGAGGAGATGGGAAGGGATCGCGGCCACTGGTGGGCACCCGACGGCTCCCGCCTGCTCGTCGCGCGGGTCGACACCTCCCCTGTGCAGCGGTGGTGGATATCGGACCCCGCGAACCCCGCGAACCCGCCCCGGCAGATCGCCTATCCCGCCGCGGGCACCGCCAACGCGGACGTCTCCCTGTGGCTGATCGGGCTCGACGGCTCGCGGGTGGCCGTCGAGTGGGACCGGGCCGCGTTCGAGTACGTCGTCGCGGTGCACTGGGGGGCGACGCTCCTGGTGTCGGTGCAGACTCGCGACCAGCGGATCCTGCGACTCCTTGAGGTTGACCCGGAGACCGGTGCCACCACGGTCCGCCGGGAGGATCACGACGCCCTCTGGGTGGAGATCGTGCCGGGCCTGCCCACGACGACGGCGTCCGGCGCGCTCGTGTGGACCGCCGACCAGGACGACACGCGCCGCCTGCTCGTCGACGGCGAGCCGGTGACCCCGCCCGGTCTCCAGGTACGCGCGGTACTGGACGTCGACGACGACACGATCCTCTTCACCGCCTCCGAAGAACCCACAGAAACCCATCTGTGGACCTATGGCCTCCCAGACCTCAGGCTTCGGCGGCTCAGCCATGCGCCCGGCGTGTACGGGGGGTCGCTGGCCGGGGGCACCGCGGTGGTGACCGCGCAGTCACTCGACCACGACGGGACGCTGGTGACCGTCCACCGCCACGGCGAGCCGGTCGCCGAGATCGCGTCCCGCGCCGAGAAGCCCGTGCTCACACCCCGGGTCGAGCTGATGCGGGCCGGTGAGCGTGAGCTGCGTACGGCCGTGCTGCTGCCGTCCTGGCATGAGCCGGGCTCCGGAAAGCTTCCCGTGCTCATGGACCCCTACGGCGGACCGGGGCACCAGCTCGTGGTGGCCGCCCGCAGCTGGACGTTCCTGGTCTCCCAGTGGTTCGCCGAGCAGGGGTTCGCGGTGGTGGTCGCCGACGGCTGCGGCACTCCAGGCCGTGGGCCCGCATGGGAGAAGTCGATCTGGGGCGACGTCGCCGCTCCCGTACTGGAGGACCAGGTCTCGGCGCTGCACGCGGCGGCCGAGCGGTACCCCGACCTCGACCTCTCCCGGGTGGCGATCCGCGGCTGGTCGTTCGGAGGCTTCCTCGCCGCGCTGGCCGTGCTGCGACGCCCCGACGTCTTCCACGCCGCCGTCGCCGGAGCCGCCCCCACCGACCAGCGGCTCTACGACACCCACTGGAAGGAGCGCTTCCTCGGCCACCCGGATGAGGAGCCGGACAACTACACGCGGAACTCGATCATCCACGAGGCGGCCGACCTGCGGCGTCCCCTCATGCTGATCCAGGGCCTGGCCGACGACAACGTGATCGCCGCCCACACCCTGCGCTTCTCGGCCGCCCTGACCGCCGCCGGCCGCCCCCACACCGTCCTCCCCCTGCCGGGCGTAACCCACATGACCCCCCAGGAAGCCGTCGCGGAGAACCTCCTCCACCTCCAGGTGGACTTCCTCAAACGCTCCCTCGGCCTCTGGCCATAGTGGCCTCTCCGTCAGTTGTACTTGTACAGCCTGGTCGCGACCCGGTGGTTCTGGTCGAAGACCGAGGCGCGGTACTTGCTTATGGCGAGGTCACCATGTTGGGCTTTCCCGCAGGTGTTGTATCCGGCCAGTTGATGGATCTCGAAACGGGCCGTCGGGTCGCCCTCCACGAAGTATTCCGCACGGGCCTGACGTCCGTCGGCACCCGTGTCGCACGCGAAGACGAACGTGGCCTTCTCGGCGAAGCACGTGCTGGCGACGCCCTTCGTCGAGGTGCACACCTCGGACCGCGCCCGCGCGGTGGACGGGGTGACACGTGTTTCTCGTTTCACAGGATATTCGGTGAGACTGCGAACCGTCTTCCATCGGCTGACCTTGATCCGATGGTTTCCTTTGTATATCGCGGCTCTGAACGTTATGGTCTTGCCGATTTGGCGACTCCCCCGGATCTGGCCGTCGCCTGCCAGATTGTGGATGACGTACTTCGTGCCCAGGTAGCCGTTCAGGTAGTACTCGACAGTGGCGTGGAGCTTGTCGGGTTCCGTGTCCTCGATCGTGATCCCCGGCCGGTCGCTCTCGTCCGCTCCCACGCACGCCGCCGCGCCCCTGACGCGGGCGCACACAGGCTCCTCTTCAGAGGTAGCGCTGCCGAAGGCCGGGATCGACGCAGTCGCGGCGAGAGCGGGTGCCGAGGTCAGAGGCGTCATCGCGGCGGCGATCGCGGCCACCGAGACCAGAACCCTTACAGCGATTCTCAGTTCCATGTTCACTTAGATGCCAAGTAGCCCTCTTATGTTGACCCCGAAAGCGCCGGGGTTGTGAGTGTGTATTTGTTCCTGTACGGCTGTCGGGGTGGCGTGGCATGCTCGCCCGGAACAAGTGCGGTTCGTCTCGTAGCTGTCGCCGGTTGACGGGGGCCGTCCGGAGGGTGGAAACCTGAGCGTGTTACGTCGTCTGGGAAGGGCCCTGACCGTCTGGCGGGATGAGCGGGGCAGGCAGGTCGAGCGGGGCACGCAGGTGGAGCGGGCCGAGGCGGAGACGGCCGCGATCGCCTATGCGGCCAAGCTGCTCGCCGAGACGCGCGAGGAGGTCAACAAGGCCGATGCCAAGGCGCAGGTGCTGCTGGGGGTCGCCGGCGTCGGGCTCGGCGCCGTCGCGGGTGGTCTGATCGCGGGAAGCTGGTCGCCGTTCACGCTGCCGAACTCCATCGAGTGGCTGTGGTGGACCGGCACGGCCGCGGCCATCGCCGCCCTGGCCTGCCTGGCGGGAGCCGTCTACCCCAGGACCGGCCGTTCGGACGTCAAGGATCCGAAGATCGTCGCGTACTACGGCGACGTCATGCGGTTCGATTCGGCGCAGGCGCTGGCCAATGCCCTGCTGATCGCCTCCAGGCCGGACCTTCGCCGGATCTCCGACCAGGTCCGCCGCATGAGCGGCATCGTCGGCCGTAAGTACACGCTGATCCGCTGGGGCTTCTGGCTGCTCTCGGGCGCGGTGGCGGCGACGGTCATCGCGGTCATCCTCGGCCTGATCCTCCCCGGCTGATCCGGTGAGCATCGTCGGGACGTACGTGAGCCGTGCCGGGATCCGACCGGGCCGATGAGCGTGATCAGGAGGGGCGTGAGCGGAGGCGGGCGCGGCGCTTGGCCGCGTCGCCGCGGTCGAGCCACCACTGGCTGATCAGCAGCGGCACGGTCCACCCCAGCCAGCCGCCGAGGCTGGCCACGGTCCAGCTCAGCATCGTCTCGTTGCCCTGGAACGTGGTGTCGAGCTGCGGGCTCAGCACGAGGAACACGATCACGCCCCAGATTCGGTTCGTGATGATGGAGAAGGTCAGCGCGAAGCTGCGCAGCATCCAGCGCCGGTGCTCGACGAACCGCCGCTGCCTCGCCATGCGGTAGCCGGCGGCGGTGCACCCCAGCCAGAGGAGCGCCAGCATCACATTGCTGGCCGCCTGCACCGGGCCGAACGGCGTGCCCGCGCCGATGACCAGCCCGGTCAGGTTTGCCGGGAGCACTCCTGCGAAGACGGGGTCGCGATGCTGGTGCGGGAGCGCGCCGTCGCCTCAGGGCCGAGCTAGCGCCCATGCCGTCCGCGGGCACCTCACCGGTAGATGTAGCACCAGTTGGACTTGCCCTTGAAGCGATGGAAGGCCTTCGGCGTCTTGTAGCGCCACTGGCAGCCCGCGTCGCGCCGGCCCGCGCTGAGGTACATGGTCTCGTCGCCCTTGCGCTTGATGCAGTAGGAGCCGGGCGTGGGAGTCTCGCGGTACTCGTCCCACTCCCAGCCGAGCGACTGGCAGTAGGCCGTGAAGTGCCCGGGGCCCAACTCGGTCAGTTTGGGCGGCGGAGGCTTGGGCGAGGAAGTGCCGGACGGCGGGGGCTCGGTGGCCGTGGGCTCCACCCGGGTCGGCGCGGGCTTGGACGAGCTGCTCGGCTCGCGGGTGGGCGTCTTGGACCTCCTGACCGGGCGGACGCCGGCGCTCGGAGTGGTCGTGTGGGACAGGGCCGGTGAAGGGGCCGGTGAGACGGTGGAGGCGGTCGGGGTCTCCGAGCCGGGGCGGGCGGGCTCCTCCGTCGGCGTCGCCGTGGCGGCCCCCGCCTGCGAGCTCCTGACGGTGCCCGACTTCAACGCGGACACACGCTGCTCCGGCAGCATCGTGAAGAGCGCGGCGATGACTCCGGAGATCGCCACGGCGACGACGACGGAGACGACCGCCAGCCGTCTCCGCTGGCGCCTCTTCGCCGGGTCCACCCCCGAGGCACCGCCCCCGCTACCCGGCCCTGAAGCGCCCCCCGACGCACCCGGGGTGGTGGACCTGCCAGAGGAGCCGGCTCCCGTCGAGGCCGGGTCGTCGCCGGCACGGGGAACGGCCAGAACGCCCGGAAGGCCCGATGGAGCCACGGCCGAGGCGTCGCCCGTTCCGCGTACCAGGCGGTCGAGGATCCGCGGGGCGGCCGGCCGGCGGGACGGGTCCTTGGAGAGGCACTCGGCCAGCAGGCCCCTCAGCGGCTCCTCGGTCTCCCCGAGGTCGGGATCCTGGTTGAGGATCCTGTTGATGATCGCGGGGATGGAGTCGTTGCCGAACGGC
This sequence comes from Sphaerisporangium viridialbum, assembly GCF_049674955.1. Classification (GTDB taxonomy): domain Bacteria; phylum Actinomycetota; class Actinomycetes; order Streptosporangiales; family Streptosporangiaceae; genus Sphaerisporangium; species Sphaerisporangium viridialbum. The sequence goes on from NZ_CP187232.1 coordinate 8,265,141, forward strand.
GGGCGCCCCGTGGCCGCGTACGCGATCGTGGACGCCCAGGCGAACACGTCCAGGGCCCGGCCGACCTCTCCGGCAGTCAGCTGCTCGGGCGCCATGTAGGCGGGCGTGCCGACGACCTGGCTGGTCACCGTGCTGGTGCCGGCGAGGGCGCGGGCGATGCCGAAGTCGATGACCCTCGGCCCGTCCGGCCCGATCAGCACGTTGTGCGGCTTGAGATCGCGATGGATGATGCCGGCGTCGTGCAGCGAGACCAGAGCGGTGGCGGTGCCGATCGCGAGGCGTTCGAGGGCGCTGCCCGAGCGCGGCCCCTGCGCGGCCACGACCTCGCTGAGGGAGGGGCCGGGCACGTACTCGCTCACGATGTACGGGCGGCTGCCCGTCATGCCGGAGTCGAGGACCTGTGCCGTGCAGAATCGGGCGACCCGCTTGGCGACGTCGAGCTCGCGCATGAAGCTGTCGGCCAGGGCGGGATCGTGCCCGAGCCGGGCGTGGAAGAGCTTGACGGCCACCAGGCCGCCGGAGTCCGTCTCACCCAGGTACACGACACCCTGGCCCCCCTCCCCGATCCTGCCGACGATGCGGAAGGCACCGAGTCGTACGGGGTCGCTTGGCTCCAGGGGCTGGACGTCCGGCATGGGCTCTCCGGCGGGTGGGGGGATTTGCCAGAAACTCTAACGACCCAACACCCCTCCGCGCGGACGACCGGCTACACGGGGCTCGCCCGGCGCAGCGCGAGACATGGGTGCTCGCCTCCGACCCCGTGTCCGGCTTGTCCGGGCTATCTTCATCGTTTACGGAGGCGTGAGCTTGCAACAAACGAGGGCTTCAGCGGAAACATTACGTTTTTAGCCTTCAGACATGTCCACGCCGTCACATGCCCCGGGAGACGGGCTCCGCGGGCACGCGCGCGGCCCTCTCACCTGGGGGCGCCTAGGGGTACCGTGGCAAATCAAGATCAGAGAAACTGAGGTCGGAAGCGTCTGCGGCAGCCCTGGAAAGGGTAAACAGGAGGTGAGGTCGGGTCCGCGCACCTCGCCCGGCCGTGGGATCACCGATGAGGCACAGGACCTGTCCGCCGACGAGTGACGAGGGAAGTGTGAGCCCGTACCGAAGGAGAAGGACATGAAGCGGATTCTCATCACGCCACGGCCCAAGCCCCCACGCCAGCCCCTCCCCCTTGATCTTCGTAGCCCCTCTGGCCGGGCGCTCCCCTTCTAGCTCTCCGAGGCCGGCCGCTCCCGACCCCGGCCCGTGACCCGAGAAGGTGCCTTCACGCGCCTTCGAACAGGCGTGTCACCAGGGTGAAAGTTCCCCGTCTCGCCGTGCAGGCACGGTGAAAGTGATCCGCAAGGTGCCCTCCCTAGTTTGTCCATCGCGACAGATCACTAGGAAAGGCACACAATGAACATCACCCTTACCCGCCGTATTCTCGCCGTGTCCGCGGCGTCCGTCCTTGTCTCGCTCTCCTCCGCCTGCGGCGGCGGAAGCACCAAGGCCGTCTGCGACGACGCGGTGAAGGCGATCCAGGACTACAGCACGCAAGCAGCGGCCAGCGCGGGCAACCTGGACGGCTTCAACAAGGCGTCCGCCGATCTGGCCACCAAGCTCAAGGACCTGTCGGGCAAGGCCGACGGCGACCTCAAGACCACGCTCACCGACCTGTCCACGTCGTTGGGTGGAATCAAGATCGACACCTCGAACCCCGGCGCGGCGGCGACCGAACTGCCGAAGCTGGCGACGAAGGCCACCGAGGCCATCCAGAAGCTCGCCCTGAACTGCTCCTGACCACCGGCGACGCCGAACGCACCCAAGCGCCGCGGCACACTCGACGGCCTGTCGCCGGTCAGCGATAGGCCGTCACACTTACCAGGTGAATTGGATGTCGAGCTTTGCCCAGCTCGCGGGGAAGTTCGTGGTCTTCTGCTTGCCGCCGCCGATTGAGACGTACGTCCAACCTCTGTTGTTCAGGTTGTATCGCCATGACGCTGTCGCGGTGCCACAGTTTTCCACGGTGATGTAATTCGGACTTCCGCCACCCGAATCCAGGCGCGCCGAAACAACGTCAGAGCAGACCATGCCGGCGGCCAGGGCCGGCGGGGCGACAGCCACCGCCCCTGCGGTCAATAACAATGAGAGTGCCGCTGCACTGAATAGACGCAAAGAACTTCTCCTCGATTTGCGAGTGATGAACTGAGCCTATCGACAGGGGCCGGCGTGACCGTCTTTTCCTTGGCGAGCGAAGTAAGACCGGGCGAGATAATCAGCGTAGCCCGCCAGCACAGGAGGCGCAATCCCAGCCGGCCCGGGCATATCGCACGGCCTGGCATGTGTGCCACTCCAGTCTGTCGAGCCAATCTTCGGACGTATAGTTCCACCCCCCAGAAGGGGCGGCGACTCGACAGGATTGAACTCCGGACGGTGACACAGTCAGCCGTTGACGGACCGCGATTAACGTCTTCATTTCCGTCACCGCCGAGAACTGCCGCACCGGTCCCCGGGGACGACTCTTGGGTGATCTCAGGATCCGGCCGGCCTCGCGAGAGAGCGGGAAATCTTCACTCATTGCGGTTGGCATTTCCGCGACAATCGCCCTGAGCGCCCTCGCCGCCACGCCCGCCTAGGCCGAACATTTGACCGAGACCAAGAGCGTCAGGCTCTGGCCGCCGCGAGCGCGTAGCTGCGCTCGAAGCCTTCGAGCACGGCCGGCCAGGCACAACGGGTGAGCTCGGTCTCGCGGTTGTGCAGGGCGATCAGCTCTCGCAACTCCCGGTCGCGGGTGAGCCGCGCGACCGACTGGACCAGCTCGTCGAACGTGCGGCCGAGCAGGCCCTCCTTGCCGGGGCGCACGAAGTCGGCGACCCCGCTCTGCGCCCTGGCGACCACGGGGACCCCGGCGGCCCTTGCCTCCAGGGCCGCGATGCCGAACGACTCCCTCGGCGCGGGGGCCACGAACACGTCGGCCGAGGCCAGCAGCTCGCGGATCTGGTCACGGGTGTAGCGGCCGGGCAGCGACACCCACCCCTCCATGCCGTGAGCACGCACGAAACGCTCCATCGAACCGCGCGCGGGCCCGTCCCCCACCAGGGTGGCCCGCATCGCGATGTTCCCCGGGACCCTGCGCCTGGCCTCCAGCAGCAGCTTGAGCAGCCGCACCGGCTGCTTGCGCGGGGCCAGGCGTCCCACCGCCACGATGTGCACTTCACCGGCGCCGCCCGCGCCACCGGTCTCACCGCCGCCGGGCTCGCCGGGCCGTACGTCAAGGGCGGGACGCCAGGCGGAGACGTCGAGGCCGTTGGACACGACGTCGACCGGAACCCGCCTGCCCGCGACGGCTCGGATGTGCCGGGCGGCGGCGTGGCTGACCGCGGTGACGACCATGCCCCACCGGCTCCACCCGAACAGCGCGTCGAGGACGCGGTAGAGCGCGCGCGTCAGCGGGTCCCACATGCTGTGCACGGTGACCACCACCGGCAGGCCCGCGCGTACGGCGGCACGTACCCCCATCCAGGCGAACGGCGAAACGGCCCCGGTGTGGACGTGCACCACATCGGGACGCCGGGAGGTCATCAGCCGGAGCAGGTGCCCGCCCCCGCGAGGGTGGACGGGCAGGTCGAAGGGCAGGCGGGCGACGACGCGGTGGACCCCGGAGATGCGCTCGCCGGGGGTCGCGGTGGCCACCTCGACCTCGTGACCGGCCTCGGACTGCGACCGCACCAGATCGGCCACCTGCACCTCGATGCCGCCGAGCCGTGGCAGGTAACAGTCACTGACGTGAAGGATCCGCACCCCGCCAGCCTGGCAGAGCCCGCGACCCGCTTCAAACGGGACCACCTCCACCGGGCCACGGGTTCTTGAACGGTTCGGGAAGGCTTCTCGAACCCCTCCCGGGGAGGCGCCGGGGACTCGGGGATTCGCCACGTGGAATCATGGCGGCGTGGCACGTACCGCGGTCTTCTTCCACGCCCATCCCGATGACGAAGCTCTGCTGACCGCCGGGACCATGGCGATGCTGGCGTCCGAGGGCCATCGCGTCGTCCTCGTCGTGGCGACCGCGGGCGAGCGCGGCCTCGCCGACCTGCCCCACGGCGACGAGCTCGCAGAGGCGCGCACCGCCGAGCTGTACGAGTCGGCCGCCGCCCTCGGCGTCGCCCGTGTGGTGCTGCTCGGCTACGGCGACTCGGGGCTCGGCGAGGGCGATGGGGGCGTCGGGGACGACCGGCCGGAGAACGCCTTCATCGACGCCGACATCGAGGAGGCCGCCCAGCGGCTGGCGGCGGTGCTCAAGGAGGAGAGCGCCGACCTGCTGACGATCTACGATCCGGCCGGCGGGTACGGCCATCCGGACCACGTGCAGGTCTACCGGGTGGGGCAGCGCGCGGCGGACATCGCGGGCACGCCCATCCTGCTGGAGGCCACGGTCAACCGCGACCCTCTGCTGAGGGGCCTCCGGCTGGCCCAGCGCTTCTACAAGTTCCCCCCGGAGTTCGACGTGCGCTCCTTCGAGCGCGCCTACTCCCCCGGCGAGGACATCACCCACCGCGTCAACGTCCGCAGGTTCGCGAAGGTCAAGCGAGCCAGCATGGCCGCCCACACCTCCCAGGCCTCGGGCGGCGACGGCGACCGCACGCTCGCGGTCATGCTCAGGATCCCCGGGCCCCTGTACCGGCTGATCTTCGGCACCGAGTGGTACGTCCGGCGCGACCTGCCCCCGGGCACCCGGCGCACGCACCCCTTCGACGACCTTCCGGAGGAGACCGGGTAGAGGGGTGATTTCGTTCTGGAGGATGAGATCCACCCGGTGGCCACCGGGGCAGGATGGTCGGGCGGCGTCCGCGCGGGGAGAAACGATGGGGGTATCACGGTGAGGAACAAGTGGGTTCAGGCAGGCCTGTCCGCGGCCTCCCTGGCCCTTGCCGTCCTGCTCGTGGTGTACCTGCCGCAGATCGTGCACACGCTCACCGGGGCCGAGGTCAGCTGGAGCGAGATCGGCGCGCAGTTCCGCAAGATGAGCTGGTCGATGATCCTGCTGATGGCCGCCCTGTGGCTGGCCAGCCTGTGGGCCTACACCTACGTGATGACCTCGGCGCTGCCCGGGCTCACCCATGTGCAGGCGCTGACGCTGAACGCCGCGGGGAGCGCGGTGAGTAACCTGCTGCCCTTCGGCGGCGCGGCCGGCGTGGCGGTCACCTTCGCGATGACCAAGGGCTGGGGGTTCGCGACCCGTTCCGTCGTGGTGTACACGCTGGTCACCGGCATCTGGAACACGTTGTTCCGCTTCATCCTGCCCGCCGTCGGCATAGTCGCGCTGCTCGTCGCCGGGCGCATCCCCGACTCCAGGGTCACCAACGCGGCCTGGGGCGGCGTGGTCTCCATCCTCGTACTGGTCGCCGTGGTGGCCGCCGCGCTCTACTGGGAACGGGCCGCCGACCTGCTCGGCCGCGTCCTCGACACCCTGCTCGGCGTGCTGCCCCGCAGGATCCGCCCTCCCGAGCACTACGCCTCGGACGCCATCCACCGGGTGCGCGCCGACACCGCCGAGATCGTGCACAGGCGGTGGCGCGGCCTGTCCTTCGGCATGGTGGCCTTCCTGGCCCTCCAGTGTCTGATCATGGCGTGCTGCCTGGTCGCCACCGGCTCCTACCCCGGCCCGGCGGAGACCGTGGCGGTGTTCGCCGTCAGCCGGGTGCTCACCAGCGCGCTGATCACCCCGAGCGGCGCGGGGATCATGGAGGGCGGCACCGCCGCGCTGCTGATCGCCTTCGGCCAGCCCCCGGGCGCCGCGCTCGCCGCCGCCATCCTGTTCGGCTTCTGGACCTACACGATCGAGATCCCGTGGGGCGGCCTCGCCCTCGGGGCGTGGTCCCTGCTGCGGCGGCGCGGCGCCTCGAACGACCACCGCTCCCCGGAGCCCGCCTCCCACGCCTGAGCCGCGTCCGTAGTCGTCAGCACAGGCACTCCGGTACCTGTAGCCTCGTGACACCCACGGAAGGAAGGCGGGCCTTGGCGAATACCTTGTGCGTGCTCGACGGGCCCGCATAGCGTGGCGGCTGACATGGTGACGTTCCGCGTTCTTGGACCGGTCGAGGCGTACGACGACGACGGCGAGGTCGACCTCGGCGGGCTACGGCAACGGGCCGTGCTCGCGCGATTACTCGTCGCGCGCGGCCAGGTCGTGCCCGTGGATACGCTGCTGTTCGACCTGTGGACCGACGAGGGTGCCAAGGGCGCCCAGTCGGGGCTCCAGGTCTACATCTCCCGCCTGCGCCGCGTGCTCGAGCCCGGCCGGCCGCGCGGCGGCCCCAACCGGCTACTCGTCACCGTCGCCTCCGGGTACGCCCTGCGCACCGCGCCCGACCAGGTCGACGCCCTGCGCTTCGAGGCCATGGTCAGGTCGGCGGGCAAGCACCTCGACAACGACGACCCCGAGCCGGCGCGCATGGGCCTTGAGACCGCGCTCGGGCTCTGGCGCGGCACCCCCTACTCCGACTTCGCCGAGCAGCAGTGGGCCGAGGCCGAGGTGAGCAGGCTCGCCGAGCTGCGCCTGGTGGCGCGCGAGCGGCACGCCGACGCGGGGCTGCGATTCGGCCTGCACGCCGAGACCGTGCCCGACCTCGAAGCCCTCACCGGCGAGAATCCTCTGCGCGAGGAGGGCTGGCGGCTGCTGGCCCTCGGCCTCTACCGCTGCGGCAGGCAGGGCGACGCCCTCGCCGCCCTCCGCAGGGCCCGCACGACCCTGGCCGACGAGCTCGGCATCGACCCGGGCCCCGCGCTGCGCAAGATGGAGTCGGACATCCTCTCCCAGGACCCGGCCCTCGACCTCACGCTTCCCCAGCGCCCCCGCTTCAGCGAGATCGCCGGCACCTGGCCGCCGCGTCCCGAGAGCCAGACGGCCGACCTTCCCCCGCTGTCGCCAGAGCCGTTCGTCGGCAGGGACGCCGAGCTGGCCCGGCTGACCGGCGCGGCGCCGCACGCTCTCGCCGGGCGCTTCACCGCCGCGGTGGTCGGCGGCGATCCCGGCGCGGGCAAGACCACCCTGGTACGGCAGCTCGGGCTGGAGCTCTCCCGGCAGGGCTGGATCACCGCGTCCGGCGGCTGCCCCGACAGCAGCGCCACCCCGCCCGGCTGGGCCTGGGTGGAGGTCCTGCGCACTCTCGTCGCCGTCCGGGGGACGGGTGAGTACGGCCCGCTGCTGGCGCCGTTGCTGGACGACGCCGCCCCCGCCGACGAGGACGACCAGGCCTCGGGCGGCTTCCGGCTGCACCGCGCGGTCGGCGGCTACATCGCGGGCATCGCGCGTGAGGCCCCCGTGCTGCTGACCCTTGAGGATCTTCACTGGGCCGACGACCAGACCCTCGCCCTGCTCCGCGCGCTGCCCAGCCTGCTGGCGACGAGCCGGGTGCTGCTGGTCGTGACCTGCCGTGACGGCGAGCTCAACGACCAGCAGTCCGACGTGCTCGCGGCGCTCGCCCGGCTCGGCCCGGTGCGGGTCGGCCTGGAAGGGCTCGACGAGGAGGCGGTGGCCGAGCTCGTACGGGCCACGTGCGTCCGCGAGGTCGACGAGGACGCCGTCAGCACGATCATCGAGCGCACGGGCGGCAACCCGTTCTTCGTCCGCGAGACGGTCCGGCTGCTCGACTCCGAGGCCACCGGCGACCGAGCCACCGCCGCCGAGGTCATCTCCGAGGTGCCGTCCGGCGTGCGCGACGTGCTGCGCCGCCGGATCACCCGCCTGCCGGTTACCGCCCAGCAGATCCTGTTACAGGCGGCGGTGATCGGCCGAGACGTCGACATCGACGTGCTGGTGGACGTCTCGGGCGACGAGGACGCCGTTGTCGACGCCGTGGAGGCCGGGCTGCTGGCGGGTCTGGTCACCGAGCCTGGGCCGGGGATGCTCCGCTTCGACCACGACCTCGTACGCGACACGCTGTACTCCGACGCCTCGCGGCTGCGCAGGTCGCGCCTGCACGCCGCCGTCGCGTCGGTCATCGAGAGCCGGTCGGCGTCCGACGTCGCGGCACTCGCCCACCACTACGACTCCGCGGGAACGGTCGAGACCGCCGCGAAGGCCGTCCACTACGCCGGCCTGGCCGCCGAGCAGGCGGAGCGGCGGTTCGCCCACCGTGAGGCGGCGACGCTGTGGGAGCGCGCCATCACCGCCTTCGACCGGGCCCACCCCCTCGGCGGGCCGCCCAAGGAGCGCCTGCTGCTGCAGCTACGGCTGATCAAGGCGCTCGCGCTCTGCGGTGACATGGCCGCCGCGCGGGCCCGCCGCCGGGAGGCGATGGACGCCGCGCTGCCGCTGGGCGACCTGGAGATGACCGCGCGCATCGCCGCGTCGGTGGCCGTGCCGTACAAGGGCATCGCCCGCGACCTCACCCGTACGGCGTGGGAGATCGTCGACGTCACCGAACGGGCGCTGATCGAGCTGCCGCCGGGCGAGCAGTCGCTGCGCGCCAGCCTGCTCGCGACCCTGGCGCTGGAGCTGGAGGGCTCCGCCACCGGCCGCGGGTACGAAGCGTCCCTGGAAGCCGAGGAGCTGGCGCGGCAGAGCGGCGACCCCGCGCTGCTCGCGGTCGCGCTGAGCGGGCGCCTGCGCCAGTCGTACGTCATCACGGTCGTCGACGAGCGCGAGGCCATCGGCCGCGAGCTGCTGGAGGTCGGGGCCGCCTCCGGGCAGATCGCCGTGCAGGCGCTGGCCCACCTGGTGCTCATGGAGTGCGCGGCGGCGCGCGGCGACTTCGCCGAGGCCGACGTCCAGATCCGCGCGGCCGAGCGGCTCGCCAGGCAGTACGACCTGCCGGCGCCGACGGCGGTGGGCGCCTGGTACGCCGGCATGCGCATGATGATCACAGGCGACTACCTAGGAGCCGAGCGCGCGTACCGGAACGCCGCGCGACTCACCGCGCGGGCGGGCATGCTCGAAGGGCGCCAGGACCTCCCGCTGATCACCACGTTCTGCCTGCACCTGGTCGACGGCAAGGCCGCCGACATGGTGGAGTCGCTGGAGGAGGCGCACCGGCGCGGGGCCAAGTGGACCCTCGACGCCTACGCCGTCGCGCTCGCCTCCGCCGGTCACATCAAGGACGCCCGCGCGATCGCGGCCACCAGGACGCCCGTACGTCCCGACTTCCTGTACGAGCTGGCCATGACGTGGCGGGCGCTGGCGGGCATGCTCCTCGGCGACCGCGACCGGATGCAGGACGCCTACTCCACGCTCGGGCCATTCTCCGACCGCATCGCGGGGGCGGGCACCGGGGTCGTGGCGCTGTGGCCGGTGGCCCAGACGCTCGGCGACCTCGCCATACACCTGGGGCAGCCCGAGGAGGGCCGCAAGCACTACGACAAGGCGCTGGCGGTCGCCGAGCGGGTGGGCATCCCCCGGTGGGTGGCGGCGGCGCGGCAGGCCCTCGCCAACCTGTGACCCGCGCGGCCGTACGGCCGGTCAGCAGCTGATCTGGAACTTCTCGCTGACGACGACGCCCTTGCCCGACACCGCGAGCTCGACGCGGTACCAGCCGGGGTTGTCGACGACGCGGGGGTGCCACTCCACGGTGCGCTGCGCGCCCATGAAGCCGGCGGTCTCGGAGTAGAGGTACGTCTTCCAGGCGTGCGCCCGGGGGCTCCAGCGGAGCAGGCGCCAGTCGTAGTCCACGGGGTCGCCCGAGGGGCCGGGGTCGATCACGCTCTGCGCGTGGTACGTGCGCTCGCAGGAGTCGCCGGCGGCGGCCGCTCCCACCGTCACCATGCCGGCCTCGGGGATGTGCCTGGCCTCGATCGGAAGCGACTGCGCCGACAGGACCACGGTCTTGACGTGCGGGCCGTCGGCCGCGGTGTGCTCAGGGCCGGTGGTGCCGTGGGCGACCCCGAAATAGGCCCCGCAGACGGCGAGCGTGGCGACCAGCAGCTTGAACACGGTGGCCGTACCGCTTGCCATGATCGGCACCAGGCCGCGCACCGGTTCCAGACCGCTTCGCGCTCCCATGACCCTCCCCTTTCGTTCACCCTCAGGTGTACGCGGGGGCGGTTGCGCCCTGCTTGCCGTCCGCTTGCAGTCAACTCCCCATGCCCACAATGGCGGACATGGGATCATAACCGGATGCGTATGGTGATGATCTCTCTTCTGGCGGCGGTCCTGGCCATTCTCGGCCTGGCCGGCCCGGTGCACGCCCGGTCCGCTCCTCAGGTCACCGCGAAGGAGGTCTACCTGGTCGACGCCACGGCCGGAACGGTCCAGTTCGCCAAGCGCGAGACCCGGCGGGTGCCCGTGGCCAGCCTGACGAAGATCATGACGGCGTACGTCGTGCGGCGCGTGGGGTCGCTGGACGACGTCGTCACGATCTCCAAGGCCGACGTGAAGCACGCGGCGGCGAACGGCGGGACCCACGCGGGCCTCAAGGCCGGGGAGCGGCTCACCGTGCGCGAGCTGCTGTACGGCGTCTTGCTGCCGTCGGGGGCCGACGCCTCCAACGCGCTGGCACGGCGGTACGGACCGGGCGTGAAGCGTTTCGTGGCCAGGATGAACCAGGCGGCGCGGACCCTCGGCCTGCGCGACACGCTGTACACCAACCCCGACGGGCTCCCCCAGACCGGCGGCGACCACTCCACCGCGAAGGACCAGGTCACCCTCGCCCAGGCGGTGCTGAAGGACCCGGTCATCGCCACGATCGTCCGCACCGAGAGGTACACGGTGAGCAAGACGGCCGTGCACCGCGCCCACGTATGGCACAACACCAACAGGCTGCTGCCGAGCGAGGCACAGGGCCTGAAGACGGGTTACACCAAGGCGGCCGGCTACTGCCTGATGTTCGCGTCCGTGATCGGCGGGCACACCATGGTCGGGGTGCTCCTCGGTGACACCGGCGACGCGGCCCGTTACCGCAGCGCCCGCAGGCTGCTCGACGCGACCGCGGCCGCCACCGCCGCCTGACGGTTGGTCGTCGCCGGGTACGAGCCCGCCGACCCCTGGTCGCGCCCGCTCCCCGTGCCCTCGCCTGTGGTGGCGTATCGGTCGAGGTGGAGCTGTACGCCCTGAGCCCATCGGCGCTGGGCACCCTGCTGACCCAGATCATGCCGCCCCTCAGCCTCGGCTGGATCAGCCTCGCGGACGGGCGCCAGGTGCACGGCTTCCTCTGCGAGTCCTACGCCACCGAGGAAGCGTCCGACATCAGCAAGTACGGCCCTGGCCGGACTACCTCCTCTCACCAGAGCGCGCGCCCGATAACCGAGGCACCGATACCGCCTGAACGAACTGAACCCATGGCTACGGCCTCGCGCGCACCCTGGCACCAAGAAATACGCGCTGGGATCTCAACCGGGAACCCGGCTGATGCGGTCCACGATTGGCGCTTGGTGCTGAGTGCCGGGAGTGGTCGTAGCGGTCGAAGCGGGCCGGAGGGCCGGGGCGTGGCGGGTCATCCGGTGTCGGAGACGTCGTAGGTGTCGTAGGAGTCGGGGTGCACCACGTGCGTGCGCCCCGATGGAGTTATCCACGCCATGAGGCCCGGCTGGGGCTGGATGAGAGCCCAGCCGTCGAGCTGCTTGAGCCGGTGATGTCGCCGGCAGAGCGGGGCCAGATTGCATGGGCAGGTGGCACCGCCCTGGTCGTGGGCCAGGGTGTGGTCAAGATCGCATCGGGAGGCCGGTCTTCGGCAACGGGGGAACCTGCAAGTGCGATCTCGCGCGTTGACGAGTTTTCGCAGCACCGTGCCGGGCCGATAGCACGTCTCACCGTGGTGGACGGCCTCGCCGTTGTCGTTGGTGACGGTCCAGCAGACCTTCACACCGGTGTGGATGCTGTCATCGGCGATCTGCCGGGCGATGTCCGCCACCAGTGATCCATACCGGCCCAGTTCTCCGGGCTTCTCGGCCAGCCCTAGCAGGGTGTCCAGCCCGACAACCAGGTGCGGACCGCCCAACTGGCGCGCGGCAGCCTCCAACAACCCTTGAGGCGTGGGCACGCCACCCCACCCGCTGGGCTGGGGCCCGTCCTCGGACAAAGGTCCAGGTTCAGGTCCGGCTTCAGGTCGAGGTTCAGGTCCGGCTTCAGGTCGAGGTTCAGGTCGAGGTTGGGGTTCGGGTCCGGAGCAGCGCCCGTCCCTTGTTTCGGGCCAGGGTCTGCCTTCGCCCCCATCCCCGTGGCCGCCTCCACTCCCGGACCAGCCTTCATCTCCGGTGCCACCCGAGCGTGCGTTCCCGCTCTTGGACCAGCGTCCACCTCCGGTGCCACCCGAGCGTGCGTTCCCGCTCTTGGACCAGCGTCCACCTCCGGTCCCACCCCAGCGTTCGCCTCCGGTCCCACCCCAGGGTTCGCCTTCGGCCCCGGAGCAGGGTTTGATTTCGGCCTCGGCGGCGGGGGCTGGGCCTGCGGGGGCCTTCCTGGGGAGGGCCATGGCTGGCGGGGTTTGCTTGCTCCGCTGGTCGTGGAGGCCCTGTCGATCAGGCTCGTCGACGATGTGGTGCTCGTCGGGGGCTGGGATGTCGGCGTCGTCGGCGGGCGGAGCCTGGACAGGGATGCCGTCCTCGTCCAGCGGTCCGGCGAAGACGACCGCCTGGCCGCTGGCCCCGCTGCCCGCGCCGCTGCCTGGCCCGTTTCCTACCCTGCTGCCTCGTCCGTTGCTGCTCGGAACATGGTCATGGTCATGGTCGGGGTTGAGGTTGGCTAGGGCGGCTGAGTTGGGGACCTCGGACGAACCTGGGGTGAGGAGACCGAGCTGCAGGGCCAGGAAGACGTCGCTCCGCAACTGGTCGGTCGTGCGGGAGTCGCCGGCTCGTTTTGCCGCACGCGCGATAGCGTCCACGCGGTCATAGGCGGCGGTCGCGGGCCCGGCCGGGAGACCGAGCCCGAAGATCTCGGCGGTGCCCTGACCGTCGTTGCGGAACTCCACCCGCCGGGACCGCTCGGAAGCCTTACGCCGAGCGGCGGCCTCCTCGGCCGCGACCCTTTCGACCGTGGCGGCCACGAGCTTGCGCAACTGGGCGGTGGTCAACATGGGCGCACGTTCGAGAATGGCGTCCTCTACCCGGCCGCAAGCGGCCTCCGACAGCCCCTTCACGCCTTCCGTGATCACCCGTACTCGCGGCTCGTCAAGCGCTCCGGCGAGCAGGGATTCCATCGTGCCGGGGAGCCGGTCTCGCAGTGTCGCGGCCGTTTCGACCAGAGCCGAGGCCGACCAGTCGGTCAAGGTCAGCCCCAAGCTCAGCTCCGCCTCCAACCACTCGCGCCACGACTGGCCATAACGGCCGTCGGTGACGAACCGATCGGCAAGCAGATTGACCAGAGCCAGCTCCCGCGCCTTGACCCACGACGCCAGCCGACGCCAGGCGGCCACCGCATCGACCAACTCGTCACGGGGCAGCGCACCGGCATCCAGCGCCGCCAGCGCCGCCGCCAGCTCGGCATCGGACAGGTCCGCGAACAAGGCCTCCGGCGCGACCGGCACCCCCCGTGCCGACGACTTGTCACCGGCGCGGACGGCACCCTGCGGAATCGTGCACTGGCTTGACCCGCTGAGCGCGTTTTCTCCTGTCGCCTTTCGCGTATCGGCCGAGAGCGCCGACACGAGGGAAATCTGCCCAGCTTCCGTCGCCATCGCCAGGCACCTCCCCATTTCATCGGAAAACAAGAACCGCCACCAACCTATCGCCCCCCACCGACAATTCCCGGGCCCGCCCCATTGCACGATTGTTCGGTAGGGCGAAATCCGGAGATCCGCCGGTTTGCCCGATCTGGGAAAGCTCCAGAATTACCCTAACCAATGGAGTTTGCAGCGGATTTGGGCCTCTATGTCTACGAACGCTAGGCGGCTCTAGGCCATCGCAGTGCGCACGCTGATGATTATCCGGCGAGCACGTCGACGCTGAATCGGCCTTGAGTTTTGATCTGGTGGCGAGCGTAATGCCAGGCTTCGTGCCCTTCGGACGGCTTGATGCTGGCTGCGCCATTCAGCCGGCCTCCTGTGATCAGGTCCAGTTGGTGAGGCGGCGCAGGCCGTACTCCACAGGTCCATAACGGTGAGTCCGCAGCCACCACGCGCTGAGCCACAGCAGGACCGTATAGATCAGGAGGGCGACGCCCATCACGGCGATCGGCGACAGCCGGCCCGCCAGCGCCAGGCCGTAGCCGGTGAAGACCAGACAGGTGAGCACCGACTGCCCGATGTAGTTGGAGGCGGCCACCCGGCCCGCCGGGGCCAGCACGTGCCTCACGGATGGGAAGCGTTTGATCACTCGCAGCAGGGTGGCGACGTAGGCGGCGGCGAGCAGCAGCGACGTTATGTTGTTCACCGCGATGCCGACCAGTTCCAGCGGCCCCTCAGAGCCGGACGTCCAGGCGAAGAGGATCCCGCCGGGGACGCCGAGTCCGAAGCCGAGCCACTGGAGGCCGGGGAGCAGGCGTGACCAGCGCTCGGGCTGCTCCAGCAACCGCGCCTTGCCCGCCGCCAGGCCGAACAGGAACAGTGCCAGCGCCATGGGGCCCTGGAAGATCCAGACTGTGCCCGCCAACCCCGGATACAGCTCAAGCTGCAATCTGAGGAACTCCAGCGGCCCGTTGGTGGCCATCGCCAGTACCCGGGCGGCCTCGGCCGGGTCCACGGGCGGAGACTGCGAGCCGGCGGGATCAAGGGTGCTCAGCCAGGCCAGCAGCAGCCAGAACACCGTCAACACGCCGATGATGGACGATCCGCCGATGACGGCGGTCTTGGGCCTGATGTTCCGCAACGCCAGCAGAATCAGGCCAAGCACGGCGTAGAGGGTAAGGATGTCGCCGATCCACAACAGAAGCCCATGGACTACGCCGATCACGAACAGACCCAGGCACCGGCGCAGGGTGCGGGCCTTCACGCTCGCCCCCGCCCGCTCCGCGGCCCGCATCTGGAGTGTGAACGAGTAGCCGAACACGAACGAGAAGATGATGTAGAACTTCGTCAGGACCAAGGTGGTGATGGCGATGGCCACCGGCCCGTCCTGGATGGGCATGGTGCCCGTCATCGCGTAGCCGGGGTCGGCGAGGAAGCCGATGTTCGCCACCAGGATGCCCGCCAGTGCGAAGCCGCGCACCGCGTCGACCTCGTGGACGCGGCTTGCGGGTGGCGTCAAGGTTTCCGTCATGATCCGACGCTAGGAAAGGCTCCGGCACCCCACATCCAACCTTGGTCTCGATGTAAGCCGACCAAAGGCGGTCCTTCTCATGCCAGATTCGCCTTTGGAAGCCGCGGCCTTTCCGGCGCTGGGGCCCGGCGATGCTCACCCGGTCACCCGGGAGAACGGCCTGCCCGGTGACGCCCGGCCGGACGTTCCCGATCAAAGCTTGGCGTTGGCGTTCGGTTGGCTTTGATTGGACGGAGGTCGCATGCCTACCAGGCGCGAGCCGAACCCGGAGTCGTCCCCAGCAGCTCGTTTCGGGTATGAGGTGCGGAAACGCCGTAACGCAGCGCCTATCAGCCAGGAGGAGCTGGGAGAGCGCATCGGCTATACCGGCGCCATGGTCAGCATGGTCGAGATAGGCAAGCGCCTGCCGCGGTCCGCTGCGTGGAACTCGCGGCGTTGTCCGGCAACGGCATAGCCGTACGCGACAGCAAGCGCCCGTACGGCCCGGTGCTACGTTTCACCACCGCCGAGTTGAACGCCTTCCGCACCAGCCTGAAGGACGGCGACCTCACCGCCTGAGCGAGGCTACGTCCGGCGCGTCTTCTCGCGCGATCTCACCCAGGCGGCGAAGTCCTCCACCGCGTCCACGACCGTCTCGAACCGGACCGAGTGGAACAGGTCGAACGCGTGCTGAGCGCCCGGAAGTTCGACGTAGACGACGGGATTGGCCGAGGTGCTCCGCAACGAGGCGGCGAAGAGCCGAGCGCTCTCCACGGGCACGACCGTGTCGCGGTCGCCATGCGCGATGAAGAACGGCGGCGCTTCCGCGCTGAGATATGCCATTGGCGAGGAGTCCGCCCCCTGGCCGTAGTAGTTCCCGTAGTACCCGTTCAGGCAGATGGCGGCGGTGACCGAGGTGTCGGCGTCCTCGAAACCGGTCTGGAAGACGGGGGCACCCGGCGTGAGAGCGGCCAGCGCGGCCAGGTGCCCGGTGAGCGGCAGGCGATGGCGCGGCCGTACGTCGAGGGCGGAGCGCCAGCCCGCGCCCAGGCCCTCGGCCAGGGCGTGCTCGGCCGCCGGCCTGGCCAGCAGCCCCCGCCGGACGACGACCGCGAGCCCGGCCGTGGTCAGGACGGCCAGCCCGGCCACCGCCCAGCCGCCCGGCGAGCCGACGTCACCCTGCCAGAACGCCGACACCGTCCAGAGGAGCAGCCAGTAGAAGGCGAGGAACGGCAACTCGCCGAAGAGTAGCCCGAAACGGAAGCTCAGAGCGGCCAGCCGTCGCAGGGGCGCCAAGGTGAGCAGCGTGCCCACCGCGACGAACGCCACTGTCACCAGATATCCGACAGGCACTGAACCACCCAAGCCCCCCCTTCACCCCGCAACGTGCCACGGCCGTCACGCTGGCCCTGCATGCCGCCATCCCGCACCTGCTGTCAGGCGGCCACGACACCCTGGCCGCCACCGGGCTGGACGACCTCGGCCGGTTCGTCCGCGACCTCCTTGACGCGGTCTACGGTCAGTGTCCGGAGCCGTCGAACGCGGACTTTTGAGTCAGCCAGTCGGCGATGTCAGAGACGACCTCCGGGTCCACGTGCTGCACCGGCTCGTACTCCGCCGGCGTCGACGGGCCGGTGCCGGAGAAGAACAGGTGGTTGCCGGCGTCGTACACGCGGATGGTGACGTCCGGGCGGTGGGCGAGGCCGGCCTTCCAGCCGGCCAGGTCGTCGGCGACGGTCGCCTGGTAGTCGCGGCCGCCCTGGAGGATGAGCATCGGCCTGTCCAGCGTCGCGGCGACCGCGACCGGGTCGTAGTCGCGCAGGTCCAGCCAGTAGGGCGCGGGCACGCCGAACGGCAGCTCACCGGCCGGTGTCGACGGGGAGAGGCCGGGGCTGTCGACCATCCTCGCCTGCGCGGTCATCGCCTCGACGGCGGGCTGCGCCGCGGCGGCCGTGCCGGGGTCCAGCGACGCGAGGTAGCGAACCTGCCGGACGGCGGCCCAGTGCAGCGGCTGCGTGCCGCCGGCCAGGATGACCAGCCCGGCGACGGACGGCTCGCCGGCCGCCACCCGCGGGGCGACGGTGCCGCCCAGGCTGTGGCCGAGCACGAAGACCCGCGCGGGGTCCACCGCCGACCGGCGCCGGAGCAGCTCGACGGCCGCGACCGCGTGGTGGACGTACTCGTCTTCGAGCGTGAACCCGGGATTCTCGGCGACCACACCGCGGTGGACGTACGTGACCTTGTCGAAGCGCAGTACGGCGATGCCCCGGTCGGCGAGCCCCCACGCGAGGTCCTTGAACGGCTTGTTCCGCCCGATCGTCTCGTCGCGGTCTCCCGGCCCCGAACCGGCGAGCAGCACCACGGCGGGGTACGGTCCCGGCCGGCGTGGCAGGGTGAGGGTGCCCGGCACCGCGAGCGGTCCGGAGCCGACCGTCACGTCCTGCTCGTCGAAGGTCCCGGGGTCGGCGTACGCCGGTGGCACCCACGGCTCGACAGGCTTGGCGGCACTGGCGGGCGCGAGCTGGAGCCCGGTCAGCCGGCCGGCGTCGTCGACCGAGACGACCACCGTCAGCTCGCCCTGCTCGAACGTCACGGGGATCTTGACCACGACCGTCCCCGCCCCGGCCGACTCGCTCACCGGCGTGCCGACGGAGGAGATCGGGCCCTGCCGGCCGAGCTCGGCCGCCCAGGCGAGCTGGAGCGCCTCGGCCGACACCAGCGCCCGTAACTGGGGCGCGAACATGTCGCGGATCTCCGCGAAGCGTCCCGCCCGCGCCATTTCGAGGACTGCCATGCCCGTGGGCGTCGGCTCTGTCGACATCACGTGTTCCTCATGATCTGGCCTTGCGAGAGCCCGCCTCGGCGATACCGTAGCCGACCCCGTCACGCACGACGAACTGGATGCGACAGCAGGTCAACAGTTGCCATGGCATGACCGCCTTCAATGATGTTAGCGTTCGCCACGATGAGAGTATCAGTCATGAAACGGGGTGCGCGATGAATCAACTGATGCCGCTGATCCCGCTCATAGCAATCATGCCGCTCCTCGCCTTCTGGGCATGGATGGTGCGCGATATGGCGGCAAATCCGACCTTGCACCCGCAGGCGCGGTACACCTGGATGGCGATACTCCTTTTCCTGAACATTTTCGGCGCGGGCCTCTACTACGCCACCGAATACCGGAAAAGGTAACCAGCCGGGTCAGCGCATGAGGCTGTGGCAGGCGATCGCCGCCGCCGCGACCACGTTGAGGGAGTCGACGCCGAGGTCCATGGCCGCCGGGCTCATGGCGATGCACACGGCGTGATCGGCCTCGTGGAGCCACCGCGAGGACAGCCCGTCGCCCTCGGACCCGAGCATGAGCGCCACCCGCTCTCCCATGGAGACCTTCTCGATGGGAACGGCCGACTGGTCGGGCGTCAGGGCGAGGGTCTGGAAGCCGAGGGCCCGCAGCTCGGCCAGCCCGTCGTACCAGTTGGCCATGCGCGCGTACGGCACGGCGAACACCGCGCCCATCGAGACCTTGACCGATCTCCTGTACAGCGGGTCGGCGCACCGGGGCGAGAGGATCACGGCCTCGACGCCCAGAGCCGCCGCGCACCTGAAGATCGCCCCGACGTTGCCGTGGTCCACCAGGTCTTCCAGGACGAGGATCCGGCGCGGCGGCCCCTGCCCCAGCAGGGTCTTCACCGATGGAAGCTCCAGCCGCGCCATGGACGCCAGGGCGCCCCGATGGACGGCGAAGCCGGCGATGCCCTCCATCACCTCGTCCGAGACCAGGTAGACCCGCGCGTCGCCCAGCACGTCTTCCAGGCCGGGGAGCCAGCGGCGTGTCGTCAGCACCGACCTGACGGGGTATCCGGTCGCGACGGCCCGCCGGATGACCTTCTCGCCCTCCGCCACGAACAGGCCGCGCTCGGCCTCCAGGCTCTTGCGCAGCTCGACGTCGCGCAGCCGCACGTAGTCGGCCAGCCGGGGGTCTGCGGCGTCGGAAACGGGGATGAGCTCAGGCACGAGACAAGCGTATGACCCGCCCGAGCTGCCAGAGCAGCGTGTAGACGGTGAGCACGGCGCAGAACCCCACCACCAGGCCGACCCCGGTCTTGGTGATGACCCCGGCCCAGCCGAAGACGGGGTTGGGCGGGTCGACGAAGCTCCATACGGCGGCCGCCAAGCAGGCGCCGAGGCCCGTACAGGCCAGAACGCCCCAGCGCACCGGGCCCGGGAGCGCGAGCCGGGCCGGCAGCGGTTTGCCGGCGGAGGGGCGCAGCGCGCGGAGCAGCCACCAGCCGACCAGCGCCAGGCCCACCGCCGACGAGCCGTACTGCAGGAGCCGGTAGCCGTTCACGAATCCCGCCACCGGGGCCGTCAGCCAGGCCCAGCCCCAGAACCGCGCGCCCCAGTCGTGGGTGAACGAGTCCCAGAAGACGTGGGTGGCCGCGCCCACCGCGGCGCCGAGCGCGATGGCGGGGAACCTCCGCCAGCCGGGCCCCGGCAGGGCGGCGACGCGCGCCGCGAGCGACTGCGGCAGCAGCGCGGTGAGCGGGTCGCGGAACACGAACTGCAGGAGCGCCAGCAGCACGAACACCGCCACCACGTCGTCGGTGACCACTCCGATGGGCGAGTGCCACCGGGTGTAGGCGTCCAGGTAGGGCAGGAACATCGGCAGGTCGGGCACCATCGCGCCCACGCCGAGCGCCCAGGGATCGAGCACCTTGCGCACCCGGGCCGAGGAAATGAGCGGGACCACCGCCGCGACGTGGCTCGGCGTGAACGGCACGGGCTCTCCTTGCTTGGGGCCCGCGCCGCCCGTCCACAGCTTTACGCGGGCGGGGACGTGACGCTATCTGTAACGGGTAGGCTACTCACCGCTGTCAGGGCCAGGTTCGATCGATCGGGGGCCATCGTGCCAGATCAAGGTACGTACGCGCGCCCCTCGGCCCCGCCGGCGCAGTGGATTCGCGACGCGCGCCTGGCCAGGACGCTCTCGTTCGCGACGCTGGTCTGGCTCGGCGCCGAGAGCTCCCTTGGGCTGGCGGCGGGCCTGTCCGCCCATTCGGTGGCCCTGATCGGCTGGGGCTGGTCGTCGCTCGTGGAGGCGCTGGCGAGCCTGATCGTCATCTGGCGCTTCACCGGGCGCAGGCTCCACTCCGCGACCGCCGAGCACCGGGCGCAGAAGGCCGTGGCGGTCAGCTTCTGGCTGCTCGCGCCCTATCTGGTGCTTCACGTCGCCTACGACCTCGGGTCGGGTCAGCGGTCGGTGCCCACGGTGCTGGGCGTCGTCGTCACCACGATCAGCCTGGTGAGCATGCCGCTCCTCGGGGTGGCCAAGCGCAGGCTCGGCGCCCGCCTCGGCTCGGTCGCCACGACCGGCGAGGGCACCCAGAACCTGCTCTGCGCCCTGCTCGCCGGGGGCGTGCTGGCGGGGCTGACCGCCACCTCGTTCGGCTGGTGGTGGCTCGATCCGGCGGTGGCGCTCATGTTGGCGGCCGTAGCCGTCCGCGAGGGCCGCAGCGCCTGGCGCGGCCACTCCTGCCACCACTGAAGGATGACCACGGCGAGTTCGAGTCCCTGAGCCCGCAGCGCGACCGCCACCCGGGGCGCGGTGCCGGGGTCCGCCAGCGCGCGGCACACGCGCCCGGCGATCACCACCTCGCGCACGCAGTCCGACTCCCTGAGCGCCCGCCTGACCTCCGCTGGGCAGCCGTGCCCGTCCAGCTCGATGAGCAGCAGGTCCGGGCGCTTCTCGCTCCTGCCGCCTCGGAGCGGAACGGACCCCTCAACCCCCGTCGCGGGGCCGTGCGTCCCCGCGTCGCGGCCCTCGATGACCATCGACACGAGCCGCTACCCCCTGCCGGCCGAGTACGGCACCCGCACTCCACATTGAAGCGCGAAATGTCGCGATCTTTTGCGTCACGATACATCGCGTCAGGCGACTGTCAAGATGTATCGCGAGAGGACAGCACAGCCATAAGTTACTTGCACGTACGGTAATCACTGCACGAAATGATCGGTTTTGCCGGTATCCGGCTTGACGCTATGGTTCCGTAAGCATTACCTGGGATCTCCCTATATGGTCGCTGCAGAGTGCGCCACGTTCGGAAAAGATCGACACTTTAAGAGGACACCGTGGGCGGACGCCACCGCACAGACGAGCTTGAGGGCGGCTACAACCCTTATAACGAGCCGTCCGGCCGCCGTCGCGCGGGCCGGGGCAAGGTGCTGGTGCCCCTCGCGGGCGCCGTGGCGCTCGCCGTGCTGCTGGGCGTCGCGGCTTACGTGATCATGAGCCGCGACAAGACCTGCGGCGACAGTACGGTCGCACTCCAGGTCGTGGCCTCCCCCGACATCGAGCCCGCCATCAGCAAGATCGCGGCCGGCTTCTCCAAGAACACCACCCCCGTGAACGGCAAGTGCTTCGCGGTCACGGTCAAGGAGAGCGATCCCGCCGGCGTCACCAACGCCATCGCCGGGTCGGGCGCGACCGCCGGCAAGTTCGACGCCGACCTGTGGATCCCGGACTCAAGCCTGTGGGTCGCCAAGCTGCGCTCCACACCCAAGGGGTCGGGCATCTCCGCGCCCGTCGGCTCGATCGCCCGCTCGCCGGTGGTGCTGGCGGCTCCCAAGCCCGCCGTCGAGAAGCTGCAGAGCGCCTTCGGCGAGCCGAGCTGGAGCGGCCTGATGTCGGCCGCCAACGCGGCGAACCCCGAGGGCCTGGCGAGCAAGATCCGCGTCCTCCCGCTCGACCCGACCCTCAACGCCGCCGGGCTGAGCGCACTGCTCGCCGGGTCCGGCATCCTCCAGGCGTCGGGCGCCGGCGAGGACCAGTTGGTGGGAGTGCTCAGGCAGCTCTCCGAGAACGCCGTGAACAGCCCGGCGAACATGTTCGCCACCATGGCGAAGCAGTCGTCCCGCGTCCCGATCGGCATCGCCTCCGAGCAGGGCATCTGGGCGTTCAACGCCAAGACCAAGCCGGGCGAGATCGTCGCGCTCTACCCGGCCGAGGGCACGATCAGCCTCGACTACCCGGTCGTCGTGACCGCCAAGGACCAGGCCACCCGCGACGCGGCCAGGAGCTTCGCCACCGCGCTGTCCGGCGCCGAGGCCAAGAAGACCATCCGCCAGTACGGCTTCCGCACCCCGGACGGCAAGGGCGGGAGCGTGATCAGCCAGGCGAACGGTCTCAACCCGGCGACGCCGCGCGCCATCAAGGTCCCCGAGGCGGCCTCGGTGACCAAGCTCTCGCAGGCGTGGTCCCGCCTCAAGCTGGGCGGCCGGCTCCTCGCCCTGCTGGACATCTCCGGCACCATGGCGCTGCCGGCCGTCGGCGCCCCCGGCGACCGCATGAACCTGATCGCCCAGACCGCGATCGAGGGGCTGAAGCTCTTCCCCGACAAGACCGAGATCGGCACCTGGGTCTTCTCCACCAACCTGAACGGCAAGGGCGTCGACTACCGCGAGGTCGTGCCCGTCGGGCCCATCGGCGCCAAGATCAACGGTGCCACCCGCCGGGAAGTCATCGGCCAGTCCCTCTCGCGGATAAAGGCGAAGGCCACCGGGGACACCGGTCTGAACGACACGCTCGCCGCCGCCTACGACAAGATGAAGGCCGAGTACGAGGCCGACAAGATCAATACGATCCTGGTCTTCACCGACGGCGTGGGCAACGACGACCCCGAGGGCGGCATCTCCAACGCCGCGATCCTCAAAAAGCTCCGCACGGAGTTCGACGAGACGCAGCCGATCAGCGTGATCATCGTGGCCCTCGGGGCCGACGACGCGGCCGGCCGCCGGCAGATGCAGGCCATCGCCAAGGCCACGCAGGGCCAGGCGTTCTTCCCGAACAACGCCCTGGAGATCCGCAAGGTCTTCCTGGAGGGCATCTCACGCCGCCTGTGCGCCCCCAACTGCAATGGGAGCACGTCCCAGCAGTAAACGCGCCCCGCGCGCGAGCGCCCGATTCCGGCCTTTAACGGGCCCGGAGTCGGGCGTTTTACTTTTACCCCTGTCGGAAGTGAATCGCGGTGTGTCACCGTGGACGCCTGTCCGCGTCACCGATCATCACCTCAGTTATCGCGCCAGGAAACATCCGTTTCAGCAGTCCCATCCGACCCTGTTTTCCCAGGTCATACCCGATGATTATCAAACAATCCCGGGTGAACCGGGCGAGGGGAACGGACGTCCTACGCGTGTGGGCCTGGCGCGGGCAGGGGTAGTTCTCGCGAGCGTGCGCGACCGAAATGCCAGGTACCCGTCCTGCGGGGAGGAAGATCAGTGCCCGGATGGCCGACCGTCGGCCGTGCCGACGACCAGCGAATGTTGGAGGCCCTGCGCCGAGCGGACGGCCGCGCGGCTGACGGCCTCTACGACGCCTATGCCGACCGACTCAACGACTACGCCTATTCACTGCTCCACGACACCGACGCCGCCGCGGACTCCGTGCACGACGCGCTCGTCACCGCCCACGGCCGCGCAGGAGCGCTGCGCGAGCCGGCGCGCACGCGTGCCTGGCTGTACGCGCTGACGCGTTTCCAGTGCACCACCCGGCGCGGGCGCACCCCCGCGCACGGCACCACGCCGGAGCTGTTCCTGGAAGGGGACGAGGAGGATCCGGAGCTCGCGGCGATCGTGCGCGAGGGCCTGGCGGAGCTGGGGCACAAGGAGCGGGACGTCCTGCTCCTCGCGCTGCGGCACGAGCTCACCGTGTCGGAGATCGGGGCCGTGCTCGGCCTCACCTCGCGGCAGACCGGCACCCGTCTCGCCCGCGCCCGCGACCACCTGGAGAACGCCGCCGCGGCGGTCATCCTCGCCAGGACCGGCCGCGCGCACTGCCCCGATCTGTCCGCGCTGCTCGACTCCGTCGAGGGCCCGCTCCCGCAGCAGCTGAGGCGGCGCCTCACCAGGCACATCATCGGCTGCAAGGAATGCACGGAAGGGCGGCGCCGCCGGGTGTCGGCCGAGCGCCTGCTCGACACCATCCCCGTGGCCTTCCCTCCCCTGTCGCTGCGCCGCCGGGTCGCCGAGACCTGCGCCAAGTCCGAGCGCGACGCCGGGCGGACGGCGATCATGGCGGTGGCCGACCGGTTCGACAAGAGCGGATTCCCCCCGGTGGGAGCCGAGCGCCGGTCCAGGGGCAGGGAAGCCCGGGAGGACCACCGCGCGTCCCCCGAGCCGGAGACCCCCCGGTACGGGACCGGGGTCGCGCACGCCCGCAGGACCTCCCGGAGAACGCCCGTCTTCGCCACCGTCGCCTGCGTGCTGGTGGCGACCGGGGCCATGGTCGTCGCCACCGGGCAGGGCCCCTCATCCCCGGACGGGCTGACGCAGACCCTGCGCTTCCCGAGCCAGACGCCCGGCGAACTCCAGATCAGCTACGGGCCCGAGCCCGACGACACCCCGTCCCCGTCGGAGCCGCCGCCGCCCACGCCCGCCACCGCGACCCCCGCGACGAGGTCACCGACCCGGAGCGCGGCCGCCGCCCCCGCCGCGTCCACCGGCAGGCCGCGCCCTCCCTCGAACACGCCCACCCGGCCGCCCGCGCCCGCGGCCAAGCTCGTCGTCTCGTGCCCGGGGGCGCTCGGCGCGGAGGGCGATGGTGTGATCCTTGTCTCCGCGCGTAACGCGACCGTCTCCTGGACGGCTACCACCACGGGGGGCCTGGCCGTGACGCCCGGCCAGGGCGTACTCAAGTCTGGCGTGAAGGAAAGGCTCTCGGTCGCCGTCGGAGAGCCGGGAGAGGCGGGAGAGGGCACTGTGACCTTGGCTTCCGCGTCCGGCCGCGCCTCGTGTCACCTGTCATGGGACGGTCAGGACCCGCCGCCCGCCTCCGATCCGCCGCCTGACCAGTCACCCACGCCTGAGCCGTCCGCGTCCGGCACGCCGAGCGGGGAATCGAGCGGAGGACCCACCTGAATTCCGGCTCGACCGCGCATCCGGGGCAAACCAGGGGTACCTTTGAAGACCCTCCGGTCCCTGGCGCCCCAATGGTCTCGGGGGCATCAGTCGTTGGCGTGCCTGACGTGGTTGACTACACAACGGTTCTTACCCTCGTCTAGGTAAACCATTGACCGGGGTAGGGCGTCGGCATTGACGATCGCATAGCGTGGTTGGTCATATGAGAGCAGCGATCAACCATGTCTTTAGTCGGCCTTGACCAGCGGAGCCAGGAGATATGCGTACGAACAGAGCAGTGCTCACATGGGTGCTGGCGGTCGCGTGCGCCGCGGGAGCGGTGATCGCGCTCGCCGATATCCACACTCCGGCACGCCTGATTCTGACGCCTCTGTTCCTTTTGGTGGTGCCGGGGGCATCGGTCGTAGGACTGTTGCGTGATCGTGACCCTCTCGCGGCTCTAACGGTGGGCGCCGCCGCGAGTCTCGTTATAAACGTTCTGTTAGCCGAGGCCATGCTTATGTTCGACGCTTGGTCTCCTCGCGCGGGAGTGGCCACCGTCGCGGTGCTCGGTGGATTCATGTGGGTTCTTCGGTCTCTGTACCGGGGGAACGGCAGTGCGCACACCGAACAGGGGGCCGGGTCAAGGTGAAAGTCACGGTCGTTCGGCCGGGGGAGCTCGGAGAGCCGGAGCTCACCCGCTGGCGTGAACTACAGCACGCGGCTCCGTCACTGGACAACCCCTTTCTCTCGGTCGAGTTCGCGCTGGCCCTGGGCCGGCTCCGCTCGTACGTGCGCGTCGCCGTCATCGAGGACGGCGCCAAGGTGGTCGGCTTCCTCCCGTTCGAGCGGCACGCCTTCGCCATCGGCAAGCCCCTCGGCAGCTGGCTGACCACCTGCCACGGGCTCATCTCGGTCCCCGGCCTCGACATCTCCGCCCGTGAGCTCCTGCGGGCGTGCGGCCTCTCGGTCTTCGACTTCGATCACATGGTCGCGGACCAGCCCACCTGGGCGCCGCACGAGTCGGCGGTGCGCCCGGTGCCGATGATGGACCTCACCGGCGGGTTCGACACCTACATCGAGTATGTCCGCGCCAACTCACCCAAGAACTACAAGACGGTGCGGTACAAGGAGCGCAAGCTCGCCCGCGAGCACGGTGAGATCCGGCTGGAGTGGTGCGCGGCCGACCCCGAGTCGATGCACACCCTCACCGGCTGGAAGTCCGACCAGTACCGCCGCACCGGGCGGGTCGACCGGTTCGCCCAGCCGTGGATCGTCGAGCTCCTCGAAGAGATGCACGGCACCGACACGCCGTCGTTCGGCGGCGTGCTCACCATGCTCTACGCCGGGGACACCCCGGTGGCGGGGCATTTCGGCCTGCGCACCCACAACACGCTGGTCGGGTGGTTCCCGGCCTACGACCCCGAGTTCGCCCGCTACTCCCCCGGCATAATGCACCACCTGCACATGGCGGAGCACGCCGCCTCTCACGGCCTGGGCCAGGTCGACATGGGCAAGGGGGGCCGGGAGTACAAGGGCTGGCTCAAGAACGGCGTCATCCACGTCTCCGAGGGCCGGGTCTCCCGTCCGTCGGCGACGGCCGCCGTCCACTGGATGGGGCGGACCCCCGTGAACAAGGCCCGCAACATCGTGGTCGACCGTCCATCGCTCTACCGGCTGGCCGACCGCCTGCTGAAGGGGTTCGGGCGGGTCCGCACCTCCATCCACCCCGAGAACATACAAAAGGAACCTTCGGGGGCGAGCTGAAGTCTTCCCCGAAAAGAGCACAAACCCTCTATTGATCTGACCGGGGCGGAGAAACCCCTCTCCGTCCAGTCGCGCCGGTCCTATTGGCAGTCGCCGCCGATGTCAGACCGCCCGGAAGGACATCCCTCAAAATGAGTCCCGAGATCACCAAGCACAACGGGAAACCTCAGCTTCACAGCCTGAGGCCACTGCCGGCAGTGGACCGTTTCACCCCTCTAACGCCGCACCTGGCCATTTCCCCGACTGTCAGCGTGGTCGTACCGGCCATGAACGAAGCGGAGAACCTTCCGCACGTTTTCGCCACGCTGCCCCACTGGATCCACGAGATCGTCCTCGTCGACGGCAACTCCACGGACGACACCGTGGCGGTGGCCCGCCGCCTGCGCCCGAACCTCCGCGTGATCCAGCAACGCGGCAAGGGCAAGGGTGACGCCCTACGCACCGGGTTCGCCGAGTGCACCGGCGACATCATCGTGATGCTCGACGCCGACGGCTCGACCGACGGCCGGGAGATCATCCACTTCGTCGGCGCGCTGGTCACCGGGGCCGACTTCGTCAAGGGCTCGCGGTACGCCAGCGGTGGCGGCAGCGACGACCTCACGGTCAGCCGCCGTCTCGGCAACAGCGTGCTGCGCACGCTGGTCAACTGGATCTACGGCACCCGGTACACCGACCTGTGCTACGGCTACAACGCCTTCTGGGCGCGTCACCTCGACGTGCTCGACCTCGACTGCGAAGGCTTCGAGGTGGAGACGGTGCTGAACATCCGCGCGGCCAGAGCGGGGCTGCGCGTGCACGAGGTGCCGAGCCACGAGAGATGCCGCATCCACGGCGAGAGCAACCTCCGCGTCGTGCGGGACGGCTGGCGCGTGCTCAAGACGATCATGCGTGAGTGGCGCCGTCCCATGACCGAGGCCGTCCCCGCCCCCACGGCCCAACCGGCCGCCGACCAGGGCGCGGCATAACCGAGATGAACATCTCCGTCGTCATCTGCGTCTACACCGAAGACCGGTGGGACGACATCAGGGCCGCCGTTCAGTCGGTGCGCAGCCAGAGGCGTCAGCCGTACGAACTGATCCTCGTCGTCGACTACAACCCCGACCTGCACCTCAGGCTCAAGCGGGAGTACGCCGACGCGATCGTCGTGGAGAACTCCCACGAGCGGGGTCTGTCCGGCGGCAAGAACACCGGGGTGGCGACCGCCTCCGGCGACGTCGTGGCCTTCCTGGACGATGACGCCGTCGCGGACGCCGAGTGGCTCGCGGCGTTCGAGGATGCCATGTCAGTCGAGCGGGGTGGCACCCCGGCCGTCGTGGGGGTCGGCGGGTTGACCAGACCACTTTGGGACAACGGCGACCGGCCGCGATGGTTCCCCGAGGAGTTCGACTGGACCATCGGGTGCACCTATCGCGGCCTGCCGGCCGAGAGGAAGCCGATCCGCAACGTGATGGGGGGGAACGCCGCCTTCCGCAGGGAGGTGGTGGGCGAGGTCGGAGGGTTCCACTCCGGCATCGGCCGCAGTGTCCAAGGTCGCAAGAGCCGCCCGCTGGGCTGCGAGGAGACCGAGTTCTGCATCCGGCTCTCCCAGCGCAGGCCGGGCTCGATCATGATGTTCGAGCCCCGGGCGGTCATCGGCCATCGAGTGCCCGCGTCGCGGGCCACGTTCCGCTATTTCCGTTCCCGGTGCTACGCGGAAGGGCTCTCCAAGGCGCTGGTCGCGCAGGAGGTCGGCGCGGGCGACGGGCTGTCGAGCGAGCGCGCCCACGCCATGAAGACGCTGCCGATGGGCGCTCTTCGCGGCGTGGGAGACGCCCTGCGGGGCGATCTCGCCGGCCTGGCCAGAGCGGGGGCGATCGTCACCGGTCTGGCCTGGACGACGTGGGGGTACGCCGTGGGCTCCGCCAGGCTGCGCCTGCGCGGGAACCGTGCGGGACGATCCATCCAACACGAACGGTGACCACATGCGCGTGCCGATCCTGATGTACCACTCCGTGACCGATCGCCCGAACAACGCTACCCGGCCGCTGGCGGTACGTCCCTCGGTGTTCGAGTCCCAGATGACCTACCTCAAGGACCGCGGGTTCACCCCCCTGACCCTGGGAGACCTGGTCGCCTCCCTGTACGGCACGGGGGGCGCCCCGGCCCCCGAGCGTCCCGTGGTCGTGACCTTCGACGACGGGTACGCCGACTTCCACGGCGAGGCCCTGCCGATCCTCGCGCAGCTGGGTTTCCCCGCGACGGTCTTCCTGACCAGCGGGTGGGTGAGCGACGCGGGCGGCGACGCGGCGGGCAAGCCCCTCGACCGCATGCTGTGCTGGAGCCAGGCGCGCGAGGCCGTGTCCTGCGGCATCGAGATCGCCGGGCACAGTCACAGCCACCCCCAGCTCGACCAGCTCCCCGACGCGGCGCTCCGCCAGGAGCTGCGGCGCAACAAGGCCCTGCTGGAGGACAAGGTGGGGCGCCCGGTCGCCACGATGGCCTACCCGTACGGCTACTCCAGCATCCGCGTGCGCAGGGAGGTGCGCAAGGCCGGCTACTGGGCGGCCTGCGCCGTGGCCAACACGCTCGCGGCCGACTCGGGCGACGTGATGGCGCTGCCCCGGCTCACCGTGGGCCGGTCCACCACCATGGACCGCTTCCGCCGGGCCGTCGAGGGGCGCGGCGTGCCGCTGATCTATCTCAAGGAACACGCGCTGACCAAGGGTTACGCGATGGTGCGCCGCACACGGTACGGCCTGCGCCACGTGGTCGGGCGTGAGTGAAGTAACCGCGGGGAAGACGCCGCGCGTCGAAGAGGGGGGTGACGCGACCATGAACACCACAGTGGCCGGCGACAGGCCGAAGCAGCCGGACGCGGACAAGGGCGCCGGAAGGCTGGCGGCCCTGTGGCGGCGGCTCCTGCGCGACCTGCGCAACCCGCTCTTCCTCAACGGGTACGCCCTGATGGCCAACACGGGCGTCACGGCGATCCTCGGCATGGGCTACTGGCTGCTCGCCGCCCGGCTGTACACCCCGGAGGACTTCGGGCGCAGCCAGGCGCTGATCACCGCGATGCGGCTGTTCGCCGGGCTCATAGCGCTCGGCCTGACCGGCGCCCTCGCCAGGTTCATCCCCGTGGCGGGCAGGCGCACGGGCGCGCTGATCGGCCGGGGCTACCTCGTCGCCACCCTCACGGCCGTCGTGGCGGCGGGCGGGTTCCTGCTGACGCTGCCGTTCTGGGGGGAGAACTACTCCACGCTGGCCGGTGCGGGCCCTGGGCTGTTCTTCCTCGCCTCGGTGGCCGTCTGGTCGGTCTTCACCCTCCAGGACGTCGCGCTGGCCGGGATGCGCAAGGCCGTGTGGGTGCCGGTCAACAGCCTGTGCTTCGGCGTGGTGAAGATGGGGCTGCTGGTCGCGCTGGCGGGAGCCCTGCCGGACGACGGCATCTACGTCTCGTGGATCATCCCCACCGCTCTCGCGCTGATCCCGATCAACCTGTTCATCTTCGGCGTGCTCGTACCCCGTCACGCGCGGATGGCGCCCGAGGGCTCCAAGCCGCCGAGGTTCCGCGAGGTCGGCCGCTTCCTGGCGGGGGACTACCCGGGCGCGCTCTCCATCCTGGCCATCGTCTACTTCCTCCCGGTGTACGTCGCCTCGCGGGTCAGCGGGGAGCTGTTCGGCTACTTCGCCATGGCGCAGACCCTGGGCGCGATGATCGAGCTGCTGGCCATCAACATGGCCACCTCCCTCACCGTGGAGGGCTCCACCGACCGGTCACGGCTGGCCGCGAACTGCCGCCAGGCATTACGCCGCTCGTACCTGATCATCGGGCCAGTGTCGGCCGTCACGTTCGCCGCCGCACCGCTGATCCTCTCGGTCTTCGGGCCGGGCTTCTCCGAGCACGGCACGCCGCTGCTCCGGCTGATGGCCCTCGCCGTGCTCCCCCGCGTGCTCATCGAGATCTATCTGAGCGGGCTGCGCGCCCGCAGCCAGGCGCGCAAGCTCGCCCTGGTCCAGATCGGCCTGGCGGTCCTGGTGCTGTCCTCCTCGCTCATCCTGCTGCCGGTGACGGGCATCACCTCGGTCGGGTACGGGCTGCTCTTCAGCGAGGTCCTGGTCGCCTTGTTGATCTTCGGTGGGCTCCGCGAGATTCTCAATCACCGGGAAACGCCGGAATCGGCGAGCGCGCGGGAGGCGCCCGAGGCCGCATCATGGTCTACGTGAGTCAACGGACGGGCAACGAGGTGAAAAAGGAGACGGCGGCGAAGGTCGCCGACGCCGACATGGAAGTGGACGTCGACACCACATCCGAGATGACCCGCCCGGTGTCCCTGCCGATCCCTCCCTCCGGGGACGAGAAGGGCGCGGCGGCGGAGGAGGCGTACGACGAGGACGCCACCCAGGTGATCCGGCTTCCGCTCCCGGCGAGCGTCGCTCCGGCGGTGCAACCCTCCCCCGCACCCGAGAAGCCCCTGAAACTCGACAAACCCGCCAAACCTGCCGAGCCGAAGCGCGAGCCTCCTCGCAAGACGGCCGAGCCACGCAAGCCGGCCGAGCCGAAGCCCCAGCCTCCCGGCAAGACGGACAAGCCACACAAGCCCGCTGAGCCGCGCGAGCCCGCCGAGCCGAAGCGCGAGCCTCTCGACACGACGCCGGCCGTGGCCCAGGCCCTTCCGGTCCTTCCGAAACCCCTGCCCGCCGAGCCCGCGCCCGTACCCACGGCCCCGGCCGAGCCGGTGGCGGCGGCTCCGCTCGGGGGCGAGGTGGCGCCGTCCCGGGTCACGCGGCTGGCGGCGAGCGCGTCCTCGTGGCTGCCGCCGCTGCTGACCGTCGAGGGCCTGGTCATGTACGTGCTGGCGCTGCGTGTGCCGCACGGCATCATGCGCGGCGTCGACCTCGACAAGATCGAGGGCCTGGGGCTGGTCTCTGTGCTCCCGGTGACGGCCTTCGCGGCGATCGCCCTGATCATCGTGTCGTTCTTCGTGACGCTGACGCAGAACACCGACCGCAAGGGCCTGCTGCTGTTCCAGCTCGCGGCGATCACGTTCACCCTGCACGGGGCGGCGGCGCTCATCGAGGCCGAGCCGCGCTTCCCGACCGCGTGGGTGCACGCGGGCTTCGCCGAGTACATCGGCCGGGCCGGCGAGGCGCTGCCGGGCCTCGACGCCCGCTTCGCCTGGCCCGGGTTCTTCGCGCTGTTCGGGTTCGTCCTGCGCGCCGCCGGCGTCGAGGACCCCTCGACCGTGCTGCAGTGGACGCCGTTCGTCTCGAACCTGCTCTACCTGCTGCCGTTCGTGCTGATCCTGCGCCAGCTCGT
Organism: Sphaerisporangium viridialbum; assembly: GCF_049674955.1. Taxonomy (GTDB): domain Bacteria; phylum Actinomycetota; class Actinomycetes; order Streptosporangiales; family Streptosporangiaceae; genus Sphaerisporangium; species Sphaerisporangium viridialbum. The sequence goes on from NZ_CP187232.1 coordinate 8,297,182, forward strand.
GGCCACCACCAGGGCCCGGTGGTTCGCCGCGCTGCTGTTCATCCTGGTCCAGTGGATCGGGCAGGACTACTTCTCGCCTCAGGGCTTCACCTACGCGCTCTACCTGGTCTTCATCGCGATCCTGATGCGCTGGTTCGGCCGCGCGGAGCCGAGGACCGCGCCGCTGCCCGCCAAGGGGTTCGTACGGCGCATGCTGGCCAGGCTCGACCGGCTGTCGCCCGGCGAGCTGCCGGCGCGGCCGACGACCGTGACCGACCGGGTGGTGCTGCTGACGCTGCTCGTGGGGCTGTTCGTGGCCACCACGGCGACCCACCAGATCACGCCGTTCATGATGCTGGGGGCGCTGACCGGGCTGATCCTGCTGCGGCGCAGCACCCTGTCACTCGCCCTCCCGGTGTTCCTCGGCCTGATCGTGATCGCCTGGATCAACTACCAGGCGACGCCGTTCTGGAGCGGCCGGATCAACGAGCTGTTCGGCGGCATCGGCAAGATCTTCGCCAACCTGCAGGAGAACACCGGAGACCGGCTGGTCGGCACCGACCCGCAGCACGCCATCGTGCTCAAGGTGCGGCTCGCCATCTGCGGGGTGATCCTGCTGTTCGCCGCCATCGGCCTGCTGCGCCGGCTGCGGCGCGGCGTCGGCGACCGCACCGCAGCGGTGCTGCTGTGCGTGCCCGTGCTGGCGCTCGGCCTGCAGAGTTACGGCGGCGAGATCGGGCTGCGCGTCTACATGTTCGCCCTGCCCGCCGCCTGCATCCTGGGCGCGTACGCCTTCTTCCCGAACCTTCCCGCGCACACCAGCGACGCCCGCGAGGGCGAGACCGTGCCCGTCAGGCGACGTCCACGGCCCCTGCGGTTCGATCCGGCGACGACGCGGCGCGTCTCCGCGGTGCTCGCGGCGGTGACCGCGCTGGCGCTGTCGGTCGCGTTCCTGGTGGCGCGCTACGGCAACGAGAAGTTCGAGCGGGTCACGACCGGCGAGGCCGCGGCCATGCACTACGTCTACGACCACGACAGACCGAGCGCCCGGCTGTTCTACCTGGTCCCCATCCTCGGCGAGGAGGTCACCCCCACGATCCCGTGGCGCGAGCGCGACATCGACCGCGTGGAGTACTACCAGGCGCTCGTCAACGAGAACTCCGCCGACCTCAGCGGGGTGCTGACCGCGTTGCGCGCCAAGCCGCCCAACAGCTTCCTGATGACCAGCCGTGGCCAGGCGGCGTACCTGGAGCTGAACCACGGGTTCCCGGCCGGGTGGGGCGAGCGTTTCCGCGCGGCGCTCGACGCCTCACCGAGCCTCAAGCGGGTCTACTCCAACACCGACGCCGCCATCTACACGCTGCGCTCGTACCCGAAGGGGTCGGAGATCCCGCCGCCCGTGCCGGCGACGATGGTGGGCGACCGCTCCACGCCGTGGACGCCGCTCGGCCTGGTCGCCCTGGCCCTGGCCGTCTTCACCCTCTTCGCGGCGGAGCTGTCGAGGCTGCGCGGCACCGAGCGCGCCCCGAAGGGCAGGCGGAAGCTGGTCATCCTGGGCATCGTCATGACCCTGGCCGCGATGGCGGTCATCGTGGAGCGGTTCGTGACCCTGACGGGCTGACGGTATGACGTGAGCGACCGCGGTCGCTCACGTCATACCGGGGGAAACCTCACGCATGCCGTACCGGGGGGAGCCTCACTGCCCTCGGTCGCTCCACCTGACGTCGTACCGGTTGAGCTGGAACGCCTTGCCGTCGACGTCGACGGACAGCGGGCCGTCCGTCGTGTTCACCATGATCATCTGGTTGTCGACGGCGAGCACCCGGACCCTCGGATCGGACACCTGGACGTCGACGAGCCGGGCTCCGGCGGGGAACCACCGGGTGAAGCCGCTCAGCACGCCGGCCATGGGCATCTCCTCGCCCTCGCCGGGCGACCACAGGCAGCCGGGGCAGTCGTCGCCCGCCTGGCGCTGGGGGTTCCAGTAGAGCGCCGTGGCGGCCCCGCTCCTGGCGAACTCCATCATGGCCACCGTCTGCACCGCCGTGCGGTGCTGCTCGTCCCAGTCGATGCTGTCGGGCGCGACGTACCACTCGGCCCACCAGACGGGCAGGTCGCCGCTCTTCTGCCGCAGCCAGGTGGTGACCGCGGAGAACTTCTTGACGGCCGTGAACTCGTCGGGGACCAGGCCGCGGTCGTTGGTGGCCGAGGAGGCGTCGACCACGATGAAGTCGGCGCCCCTCTTGTGCTTGAGCCAGTACTCGACGCTGTCGAGCGTCTTGCTGTCGACCGCCCCCCAGGGCCCCCTGACGTTCGAGGCGTTGGTGGCGGAGACGTGGCTGTCGACCGGGATGTACGGGCCACCGACCTGCGCCTTGGGGTTGGCGGCCTTCACCGCGTCGTAGACGCGGTTGTAGAGGTCGGTGTAGGCCTCGACATCCCAGTTGGCGTGCGCGTCGTCCCAGAAGCCCTTGAACTCGTTCCAGACCATGAAGTGCGTGACGGTCGGGTAGCGCTTGGCGACCGTGCCGGCGAGCCTGGCGAAGTCGTCGAAGTGGTCGCGCTGCGGGGCGACCTCGATCTTGCCCCAGCTGGTGCGGCCCTCGGCGCCGCCCTTCATCCAGTCGGGGGCGCAGCACAGCGTCAGCACCGGCTGCGACTTGGTGGCGGCCATGAGCTTGACCCGGCGGTCGAGGTCGCGGAAGTCGTACTTGCCCGGCGCGGGCTCGGGGTTGCCGGCTCCCCAGCCCATGATGTGCTGGTTCTGGAGCATGGGGACCCGGGAGAACAGGTCGCTCACGCGCGTGCGCACACGCTGGGTCTCGTTGTCGGCGCTGTACTGCGTGTGGGTGACGCCCCAGCGCGGCCAGGTGTCCACGACGGGCGGCTGCTCCAGGGTGGGAGGCGGCTCGGGCGTGGCGAAGATCGTGGCGGCCACGCCGTCGGAGCGGCCTCCGCCCCGGTGGGCGGCGATGGCCAGGAGCCCGACCACCATGGCCAGGGCGAGGAGGCCGGCGCCGACGGCGACCGGCCCACGGGGGACGTAGCGGCTCCTCGCGTGCCGACCGCTGTTCTCCAACACTCAGTCACCGTATCCACTAAGGCTTGCAGAACCCTTGATTGGTTCTGATGTCGGCCGACGAACATCGGCTCGCCGTCATCCCGCCCCCAGGTCACGGCCACCGTACGGCAGCAGACTGCCCCAAAAGGAGCCCGGAAACCAAGTCCGCGCACAGGCGTTCAACTAATAATCAAGATCACTAGGTGTCAACCGCTTCGCATAAGGGGTATAAAGCCCGGCGACCGAGGATTTGAGGGGGCACAGTGGCCCAGGCATGGCTGCCCGTCGCCAGTCGAATTCCCGCTCTCGAGGACTCCGGCCCCATGCTCGGAGGAGCTCCCCGGGTGGTCTGGTTTCTTTGGCCGACCGATCCCCATCGGGTTTCGGCCAGATCCGTGGCCCAGCGGCTCGTACAGATCAAACGTCCCGCCCACCTGGTGTGGAATCCCGTCACCGGGCAGATCATGCAGTCCCTCTCCCCCACGCGGGCGGCGAGCGGCCTGCCGGGCGATCTCAACCGGCACGGCCGGATCTGCGTGCAGATCCGGGTGCTCGGGTCGGTGGAGGAGCCCTTCACCGAGACCAAGCTGGACGGGCTGGACGACATTCTGGCCTGGCTGGACTCCTGGGAGGTCCCGCGCCGCTGGCCGGCCGGGCCCCCACTCCCCTATCCGCACTCGGTGGCGGCGCAGGGCAGCCGCCGGGTGTGGGCCAGAGGCGGGCACTTCGGGAACTCCCAGGTGCCGGGCACCTCTGAGGGGGATCCCGGGCCGATCGACGTCCACCGCATCGTGGGCGGGCAGGTGCCGCCCCTGGAGGTGCCGCGACCCCGCCAGGAGATGGACCAGGAATGCGCTTCGGAGAAAGTAGAGCGATAGAGGTTTCAGCGATCACTGACAGCACCGTGATCTGATCTTTATCGTACTATTACATCCCAGGCACCAAGCTGGGTAAAAGGCGCGGGCCTCGCTCTCGTCTCACATCGCCACCCAGTAGGAGCCCATGCGCATCTCCGTCGTCCATCCTCGGGAACTCGGCCCGACCGAGGCGGCCCGGTGGCGGGCGCTCCAAAGCGGCGATCCCGCGTTGGACAGCCCCTTCCTCTCCCCCGAGTTCACGATCGAGACCGGCCGCGTGCGGGAGCAGGCGCGCGTGGCCGTTCTGAGCGACGGGGCCGACATCGTGGGCTTCTTCCCCTTCGAGCGCCACCAGCTCGGCATCGGCATGCCGATGGCGGCGGGGCTGACCGACGCTCAGGGCATGGTCCACGCCAAGGACATCGAGCTCGACCCGCAGGAGCTGATGAAGGCCTGCGGGCTCGCGGTGTTCGAGTTCGACCACCTCCAGTCGGGCCAGCCGCTGGTCCCCGCCAAGCACACCCGCCACCCGTCGCCGGTCATCGACCTGTCCGACGGCTACGAGGCGTACGTCGAGACGCTCAAGCAGGTGTCCGGCAAGACCTACAAGTCCACGGCGTACAAGTCGCGCAAGCTCCAGCGCGACTTCGGCGAGCTGCGCCACGACTACGGGGTCTCCGACGGATCCGTGCTGCGCACCCTCATCGACTGGAAGACCGGCCAGTACCGCCGCACCGGCCGCGCCGACAGGTTCTCGCGGCCGTGGATCCTGCGCCTGGTCGAGAGCCTTCTCCAGATCGACACCGAGCACTTCGGCGGCTCGCTGGACATGATCTACGTCGACGGCCGCCCGGTCGCCGGACATTTCGGGTTGCGTACCAAGACGACCCTCGCCGGCTGGTTCCCCGCCTACGACCCGGCCTTCGCCAAGTACTCCCCCGGTCTGATCCACCACCTCGCGATGGCCGAGCGCGCGGCCGGCAGTGGCATCCGCCTGATCGACATGGGACGCGGCGAGAAGGAGTACAAGGAGAAGCTCAAGACGGGGGAGCTCTGGGTCACCGAGGGCCGCATCGCCCGGCCCACCGCGGGGGCCGGAGTTCACTGGCTGGTCCGCGTGCCCGTCCGGAAGGCACGTGGAACGGTCCTCGCCAATTCGATGCTCCGGGAGACCGCTGACCTGGCACTGAAGACCTACGGGAAGATCCGTACCTCCATCGCGTCGTAACGGGGCGGCTGCCATGCGCTACCTTGCTGCTCTGGCCGTCCAGGCGGCCGAAGGGTGAGGCGGCGAAAAGAGGAGCAGTGAGCCCCGAGAAACTCCTCGCGGCCCGTACCGGTCGCGAAAGCGTCTACCTGCCGTCGAACCGGCTGGGGCTCTACCTCGCCCTCCGGCACTGGTGCACGCCCGGCCAGCGGCTGCTCATGTCCCCCATCTCGGCCGACGAGATCCTCTTCCTGGTGCTCGCGGCCGGGCTCATCCCGGTGATCGCGCCGATCTCCGTCCTCGACGGCAACATCGAGATGGCGCGCGCCCTGCTGGGCACCATCGACGCGGTGCTCACCACCAACCTGTACGGCCTGCCGGACGACGTGCTCGGCATGGCGGGGCTGGTGGTCATCGAGGACGCCGCGCACGCGGCCGAGACCTCGGTCGACGGCAGGCCCGTGGGCACGTTCGGCGTCGCCGGGGTCTTCAGCCTCTCCAAGCACGCCGGGGCCGGGTCAGGGGGCGTGCTGGTGGTCGACGGCGCCGCCGACCGGCGGGCGCTGGAGCGCGAGCGCGACCTGCTGCTCCAGCCCGGCGCCCTCCGCAAGGACCTCTTCGGCGTCGCCACCTCCGTCGGCCGCCGCCTCGCCCTCAAGCTCGACATGGCCCGCCCCGCCATGCGCGTCGCGCGGATCATGGGCCTCCAGGAGTCCCGCGACGGCTATCGCATCGCCCTGCGGCCGGACGAGCTGCGCGCGGCGGTCGCGCAGGCGCCGGGCCTGCCCGCGCTCGACGCCTGGGTCCGGGCCGACCTGCACGACTACCGAAGCTCACGCGGCGCCGTCGCGCGGTGGTACCAGGGGCGGCGCCTGGCCCGCCTCCAGGGAGAGCGCGCGAGAAGGCTGGCGGGCGTCGCCAGGCTGGCCGAGCTGCCCACCGTGGCGCGGGGGGTGCTCGACCACGTGGACCAGCCGCTCTTCCGCGTGCCGTTGCTCGTCTCCGACCGCGACGTGGCCATCGCCGCGCTGGAGCGCCGGGGCGTCCCGACGGGCTACCTCTACGACCCGCCGTACGACGACTACGCCGAGCCGTTCGTCGAACCGTCGCCCGACCGCGAGGCCGCGCGGTGGTGGGCCCGGCACGTGCTCCCGGTCGACCCGCTGTACGCCGAGCGAGCCCTGCCGGTCGTCGAGTCGCTGCGGCCGGCGCCGCCCCCGGGCGACCGCCTCCTCGACCACGCCGCCTGAGCCGTACCTCCTGAATCACGCCGCCTGAGCCGCTCCTCGTTGGATCACGCCGCCTGAACCGCACCTCGTTGGATCACGCCGCCGTGCTCGGCGGCTCACGCGTTCGCGGTGAGGTCGGCGATGACGGCGCACGCCTTCCGCACCTCGCCCAGGGACGCCGAGCCGTACCCGATGACCAGCCCGTGGTGGCGCGGCGGACCGTGGTGGTGCCGCACCGTCGTGTCCAGGAGCACCCCGCGCGCGGCCGCCTCGGCGACCAGGGGCCCGACGGCCGCCTCCGGGAGCCTGAGGAAGACGTGGAGCCCGGCCGAGTCTCCGCTCACCAGCGGCCCGAGGATCTCGACGATGGCGGCCCGGCGGCGCGCGTACTCCAGCCGCATGCGCCGCAGGTGGCGGTCGAGGTCGCCGCCCTCGAGCAGCACCGAGACCGCCTCCTGGACCGGCCCGGACGTACGGTCCGCCAGCATCTTGCGCGTGCGGGCGATCTCGGCGAGCAGGCCGGGCGTGGCGACCAGCCAGCCGATGCCCACGTCGGGAGCCAGCGACTTCGACAGCGTGCCGAGCAGCACGACCCGCTCGGGGTCGAGGCCGTACAGGGCCGGGAGCGGCGCCACGTCGTAGCGGAACTCGGCGTCATAGTCGTCCTCCACGACCAGGGCCCCGGTGCGGCGGGCCCACGCCAGCAGGCCTTCCCTGCGGGGGATCGGCAGCCTGCCGCCCAGCGGGAACTGGTGCGCGGGGGTGGTGTAGAGCACGCGGAGGTCGCCCGGGAGGTCGGCGGGGACGACACCCTGCTCGTCCACCGGGCAGGGCACGATGCGGCCGCCCCTGGCCGCGAAGACGTGCCGGGCGGAGCGGTAGCCCGGCTCCTCCACCCCCGCGCCGTCCCCCGGCCGCAGGACGGTAGCCGCGATCAGGTCGATGCCGTGGCCGGTGCCCCGGGTGACCAGCACGTTCTCAGGGCCCACGGGCACCCCTCGCGCCCGGCGCAGGTGGTCGGCCAGCAGTTCGCGCAGGCGCGGGTGCCCGTAGGGGTCGACGACGTCGGAGGGCGGCCGGTCCGCCGCGCGGCGCCAGGCACGCCGCCAGGCCGCCCGGTCGTAGTCGAGCACCCACGGCCGCCCGGGACGCAGGTCTACCGTCCCCCTGCCAGGAACGCCCGGCGCCGTCTCGCCCTCGGCGTCCGTTGGAAGCGCCTTTGCGCCGGGGTGCCCGGCGCTCCGGGGGGTGGTCGTGAAGCGGGAGAAGTCGGCCACATAGGTGCCGGAGCCGTGCCGTCCCTCCAGCCACCCCTCGGCGTACAGCTGCTGGAAGGCCTCGGTGACGACGGTGCGGCTGACGCCCAGCAGCCGGGCGAGCCCCCGGCTGGACGGCAGGCGCTCGCCGGACTTCAGCGCGCCCGCCCGCATGCCGTCCCTCAGCTGGTCGCCGAGCTGCACGGCCAGTGGGACCGGCGCTTCCCGGTCGAGGGCGAGGGGAAGGTCGACATGGCCGCGCAAGTGGTCTCCCGGAAGTGATCGCGAGTGGACATACACCACCAGTCCACTTGGCGCCTACGTTAGCGGCATGCTCTCCACGACTCCTCGCACCGCCCTCAACCGTTCGAAGAAGCGGGGCCGCACGGACCGCTCCGAGCTCCACGCCATCCTCGACGCCGGGCTGATCTGCCACCTCGGGGTCGTGGTGGACGGGTCTCCGATGGTGATCCCGACGGGGTACGGCAGGATCGGCGACACGCTCTACCTGCACGGGTCTACGGGCGCCACCTCGCTGCGCGCGGCCGGCGAGGTCTGCGTGACCGTGACCCATCTCGACGGCATCGTGCTCGCCCGCTCGGCCTTCCACCACTCGGTCAACTACCGCTCGGCCATGATCTACGGCACGGCGCGGGCCGTGCAGGACGCGGACGAGCGGCTGGCCGCGCTGCGGGCGATCACCGAGCAGCTGGCCCCCGGCCAGTGGGACACCGTGCGGCGGCCGGTCGCCAAGGAGATGGCCGCCACCGCCGTGCTGGCGATCTCCCTGTCCGAGGCGTCGGTCAAGGTGCGCCAGGGCCCGCCCGTGGACGATGACGAGGACTACGCGCTGCCCGTGTGGGCGGGCGTGCTGCCGCTCCAGGTGAGCTGGGGCACTCCCGAGCCCGACCCCGCGCTCGCCCCGGGGATCCCCGTGCCCGCACACATCGCCGAGCGCGGCCGGTAGTACGACTGATCCGCACCGGCTGGGGTCACCGCGACCACCGTGCCCGAGGGTCCACCGGCCTCCGCCGCCAGGGAGCTCTCCCCATGCCTGGCGTCCCTGCCTTTGCCCGCCGCCCGAGATAGGACGGCCGGAAATACTGACAATGGTGTCGACAATATGCGGAATATCCTTTTAAACATCACGGATCAGCCACGCCATCGTTATGCTTCGTTCTCGCGTCATGGGTGGGGGCCCGGCCACAAAAGGAGACCGCATGGACGGCCACACGGGGGCATGGCGAGTCCCCGGATATACCGAGATCCGAGATCTCGGAAGCGGGGGCTCGGGACGTGTCGTCATGGCACGCTACGAAGCTGACCAGTCGTACGTCGCGATCAAGTATCTGTCGGACGAGCTCTGCGCCGATCCGGGATTCATCATCCGCTTCCGGCACGAAGCACGCCTGCTGGAGCTGATGGACAGCGCCCACGCGGCGCGGTTCTACGAGTACATCGAGAACGACGGCGGCGCGGCCATCGTCATGGAGCTCGTCGACGGGGTCTCGCTCCGCGCGATGCTGCGATCCGAGGGGCCGACCGGCGCCGAGGCGGCGCTCGTCCTGCTCAAGGGCGCCCTGCTCGGGCTGGCCGCCGCGCACATGAGCGGGGTCGTCCACCGCGACTTCAAGCCCGAGAACGTCGTCATCGAGGGCACCGGCCACAGCAAGCTGATCGACTTCGGCATCGCCGTCCGCTCGGGCGACGGCGTGAGCGGCGCGGGCACGCCGCCGTACATGGCGCCCGAGCAGTGGGCGGGCGCCCCCGCCGGTCCGAGCACCGACGTCTACGCCGCGACCATCGTCTTCTTCGAGTGCCTCACCGGCACCCGCCCCTTCCAGTCGCAGAACATCGCGGTGCTCGCCCGCCAGCACCAGTCGATGCCTCCCCCGGTCGACCAGGTGCCCGCGCCGCTGCGTGGCCTCGTCGAGCGCGGGCTGGCCAAGCATCCCGCCGACCGTCCGGCGAGCGCCGACTCGTTTCTCGCTGAGCTGGAGAGGGTCGCCGCCGACGCGTACGGGCCGGACTGGGAGGACCGCGGGCGCCGCAGGCTGGCGGCCCTGGCGGGGCTCCTCGCGCTGCTGTTCCCGCTCGCGGGCGAGTCACCCGCGGCCGGCACCTCCCTCGCCGACACCGACCTCGGCGGCGGCGCCGCGCGGGGCGTGAAGAAGCTGAGCGTCAAGATCGCGGTGGGCGCGGTCGGCCTGGCCGTCATCTCAGCGATCACCGCCGTCCTGGTGGGGTCGCTCGGCGACACCAAGCTTCAGGCCCAGACGACGGTCGCCACGCCGGCCGCGAGCCCGCTGGACACCGGCGAGGAGTCCGGCTCCCCCGAGCCCGCCATCGCCGACTCCCCCGTGGAGACCCCCTCGGAGGACCCGGCGGAGACCCCCTCGGAGGACCCCACCTCGGCCGCGCCGACCAAGACCACCGGCGCCGCCCCGACGGTCGCGCCCCCCACCAAGAAGCCGGCCTCGCCGAAGCCCTCCCCGAGCAAGAAGCCCACCAAGCCGCCCAAGGCCTCCCCCTCCGGCTCGCCCAGCCCCTCGCCGTCCGAGTCTGACCAGTCCGATCCGAAGGTCGACGACCCGCTGCCCTCCGGAAAGCCGAAGCCGAAGCCCACCCCGACGCCGACGGCCACCACTCCCTCGCCCGCCCCCCCGAGCAGGACCCCCGACCCCGAGCAGACTCCGACCAACACCCCGACGGGGAGGGGCGACACGCCCTCGCCGGAGTCGACGCCGGACAGGAACCCCAAGGGCGCCTTCGCCGCCGGGCTGATGACGGCCGCCGCCGTACCCGCCACACTTGCGTTGAGACAGCGCATGGCGGGACGGCACCGGAGGCGGCAGTAGATGCCTGATGGCGACAGCATCGCGGGATACCGGCTCACGGGCCGGTCCCGCATGGGCGAGGTGGGCACGTGGATCGACGCGATCGGCCCTGACGGCACCCGCGGCGGGGCTCTCATGCTCGATCCGCGATCCCTGTCCGCCCCCGGCGCCAGAGAACGGGTCGTCGCCGCGGTCACCGCGGACCGGCGGCTGGCGCAGAGCGGCCTCACGGGGCTGATGCCCATCGCCGACCTCGTGGCCGCGCGCGGGGAGGTCTGGCTGCTCGCCGGCCGCCCCGCCACGCCGTCCCTGGCCGAGCTGATGACCGGACGGCCCGGCGTCCCCCCGCCGGACTCCGGGAGCGCGGCCACCGTTCTGGTGGAGACCGCCCAGACCCTGCTGGCCGTCCACGCGGCCGGCCTCGCGCACGGGGCCCTGCACGCGGGCACGGTGGTGATCGGCGAGGACGGCACCGCGGTCCTGGCCGAGCGCGGGCTGCTCCTCGCCCTGCGGGGCGAGGAGCCCTCGCCCGACCGCGACCTCACGGCGTGGGCGTCACTGGCCCGGGGCCTCGCCGCCGGCTGGGCGGCGGGCGATCCGCGCGCGGCGCAACTGTTCGACCGGGCGGCGGCCACCGCCATCACCCACGGGCTCAGCGCCGCCCGCGACGCCCTGCTCAGCGGGCGCGACCTGCTTCCCACGGGATTCATCACCCGCGAGCGGCTCGTACGGACCATCCAGTGGTGGTCGGCGAGCGACGTGCCGACCCAGGAGCCTCCGCGCCCGTCCGCTCCCTACGGCGCCGAGAGCGGCGAGGTCATGACCCTGCTCTACACGCCCGGCACCGGAGAGTACGCGGGCACGGCAGGCACGGCGGCCGCGGGCGGTGCCGCCGTCGCGGGCGCCGCCGGGATCGCGGCGGCCGGGTATGACGGGGCGCCCGCCGGCACGGCTCCGTCGGCGGGCTCGACCGGCCCCACGGAGGCGGCGCGGAGCGGTGAGATGCGCTTCGGCCCGGGGGTGCCCGCCGACACGACGGCCGCCCAGATCTGGCGGGCCGGGCGCGAGCAGGTCACCGCGCCCGCCAAGGAGCGGCTGAGGCGGGCCCCCAGGCGCCGCAGGCGCGGCACCCTCTGGTCCGGCGTGCTCTTCGTGCTGATCATCGCGGCCGCGCTCTTCCTGTGGTTCCAGCGCGGCGAGCCGCTTGCGGTCACGGCGGTCGACGTGAAGACGCCGAAGGCCAAGGGCTGCGACATCACGGTCAACGTCATCGGTGTGATCACCACGAACGGGTCGGCGGGGCAGGTGTCCTACGAGTGGCTGCCCAGCGGCGAGCAGCCGGTCAGGCACACCGACTCCGTGCCGTCCGGGCAGTCCACCCACCAGGTCAGCCTCAAGTGGGACGTGGGCGGCCGTGGGACCAAGAAGCTCACGGCCCGGCTCCGCGTGCTCTCGCCGGTCGCCGCGGGCACCCGCCTGGAGGACAAAGCGTCGTTCACCTACAAGTGCTGACCCGTTCACCGTCCGGACCGGGGATTCCTGATGCGTTCGGGGGATGACGACCAGCATTGCGCTCCAAATGCGCAATAAGCGGCGATGTCACTATTCTGACGGGCATGACGCAGACCCCCGCCGGCTGGTACCCCGACCCATACGGAAGCCCCCAACTGCGTTGGTGGGACGGCACGCAGTGGACCGACGCCACCCATCCGCTGGAGAGCCCGGCGGGTCAGAGCGCGCCCGTGACCACCGGCCAGTGGGCACAGCCCGGCGCCGGGACGCAGCCCAGTACGGGACAGCCGGGGACGGGACAGCACCCGCAGCCCGGCACGGGAGCCCAGCCGCAGCCGGGGACCGGCCCCCAGTTCCAGCCGGGCACAGGACCCCAGTTCCAGCCGGGCACAGGACCGCAGTTCCAGCCGGGCACAGGACCGCAGTTCCAGCCCGGCACGGGGGCCTATCCGCAGAACCCGCAGCCCGGCACGGGGCAGAACCCGCAGATGGGCACGGGCTCGTATCCTCAGCCCGGCACGGGGCCGCACCCCCAGCCCGGCCCGCCCCAGGGGCAGGGGCCCTACCCGCAGCAGGGGCCGGCCCAGTTCGCCCCGCCCGCCCAGCAGGGGACGACACCGCTCGGCGCGCCCGGCAGCCCGTACGGCGGCCCCACGGGACCGCAGCCGTGGGGCGGCCAGGGCGGCACGGCCCAGTTCCCTGTGCCGGAGTTCGGCCCACAGGGTCCCCCGCCGAAGAAGAGCGTGATGCCCTGGGTGATCGGCGGCGGCGCCGTGGTGATCCTCCTGGTCGTGGCCCTGGTGATCGGCATCAGCGTCGTCAACCGTGACACCACCCCGATCGCCGCGGAGACCCCGGCGCCGAGCACCAGCGTCGAGCCCTCGGACCCGCAGATCACCCCGCCGCTGGAGACCACGCCCACCCCGGACCCGAGCACCACGGACCTCCCGGCCGAGCTGCCGCAGCCCAAGGGCAACATCATCAGCGACCCCCGCACGGGACTGTCGTACTCGTACCCCGGCTCGGAGTGGACGGTGCCGAAGTGGTCCGACCTGAACGGGAACGGCCGTGCCGACCCGAACTTCCCGCAGTGGACCAGCGGCTATGAGGCCGTCTCGCAGGAGAACTTCGACGGCCAGGACAACAACTGGGTCGGCCAGGTCCTGACCTGCCGGCTGCCGGAGGTCTTCGACTACTCCGGGCCCCGGGATCTTCGCAACGTGGCCGGCAACGTCCTGATGAACTACGGGAAGTTCTTCTACAGCCTTCCGCACAAGAAAAAGATCATCAAGAACGCCGCGCTCGACGTCAGCGGCAAGAAGGCCTGGATCCTGCGATTCGAGATGGACTTCACCGACCAGGCCAAGAAGGCGGGCTACAAGTTCAGGAAGGAAGAGGGCATGATCCTGCTGGTGGACCAGGGTTCCGGACAGCGGCCTTCCATGCTTTACGCCTCCGTACCGGACAATTTGGACACCTCGGTGATCGATCGCGTACTGGACTCTCTCAAGGCCTCGTGACCGGGCACTACGCTGAGCATTATGAGTGACCTGTTGGTCTGGATCGACTGTGAGATGACCGGGCTCGATCTCGGCCGTGACGCGCTGGTCGAGGTCGCGTGTGTCGTGACCGACGGCGAGCTGAACCAGCTGGACGAGGGCGTGGACGTCGTCATCAAGCCGCCGCGGGAGGCCCTGGAGCAGATGTCGGAGGTCGTGCGCCAGATGCACACCTCCTCGGGCCTGCTCACCGCCCTCGGCGACGGCGTGACGCTCGCCGAGGCCGAGTCCATGGTGCTGGAGTACATCCGGCGGCATGTTCCCGAGCCCAAGAAGGCGCCGCTGTGCGGCAACTCCATCTCGACGGACCGTTCGTTCATCGCCCGTGACATGCCCGCCGTGGACGCCTACCTGCACTACCGCATGGTCGACGTCTCCTCGGTCAAGGAACTGGTCCGCCGCTGGTATCCCCGCGTCTACTTCGCCTCCCCGGCCAAGCAGGGCGGCCACCGCGCGCTGGCCGACATCACCGAGAGCGTCCAGGAGATGAGGTACTACCGCGCCGCCGTTTTCGTCCCCCAGCCGGGCCCCGACTCGGCCACCGCACGCGAGGTCGCCGAAGCCATCGCCGGATCTTGACGCGCCACGGCTTCAGAACCTCCCAAAGCCCGCTACACTTTTCCCTGTGCCGCGGTGCTGACCGCGGGGCATGGTGGGTGTAGCTCAGTTGGCAGAGCGCCAGGTTGTGGTCCTGGATGTCGTGGGTTCAAGTCCCATCACTCACCCCAAGCGGGCGATGGCCGGTCCAGACGGACCGGCCATCGTGCTTTTCCGGCACACCCCTGTTTGAGCTGGAAAGCAGCCCCTTTCGGGCGGCTTGTCCCCCAAAGATGGAAATGGCGGGCTATGCTCGCACAGAACCGCTACGCCGCCAGCGCGGGGGGCTCGGCGATCTGACAATGATTCGTGCCACCGGAGGCCGGATGAGTGTCGATGACGCCACGTACAACGAGCACGCGCACACCGGGTTGAGCAAACGCGAGGCCGAGGTGATGGAGCTGATCGCGACGGGCCACTCGAACGGAGAGATCGCACAACGGTTGTTCCTCAGCGAGAAGACGGTGAAGAACCACGTCAACCGCATCTACTCCAAGCTGGGCGCGGACTCCAGGGGGACCGCCATCGGCCTGTGGAGGGGAAACGCGTCCGGGTGACGGCGGGTGCGCGAGCACGGGCGGCCGTCAGGCGGGCACGGGCGCCGCGTCCCGCACGGCCGTGAGCGCACGGCCCAGCGCCGCGAGGCCGTGGCCGATCTCCTCGGCGGTGACCGAGAGCGCGGGGCGCAGCCGTACGGACTTCTCCCCGCAGGGCAGGACGAGCACCCCCTCGTCTTCACGGAGCGCGGTGATCAGCCGGTCCCTGCCGGAGCAGACGTCGAAGGCGCACATGAGGCCCCTCCCCCTGCTGTTGCGCACCAGGCCGGGGAACGCCTCCTCCAGCGCCCTCAGCCCGTCGAGCAGGCTCTTCCCGAGCACTCCCGCGCGGGCGATCAGCCCGTCGCGCTCGATGATCTCCAGCATCCTGCGCGAACGCACCATGTCGACGAGGCCGCCGCCCCACGTGGAGTTGATCCGTCCGCTCACCTGGAACACGTTGCCCTCGACCTCGTCCACCCTGCGGCCGGCCATGATGCCGCCGACCTGCACCTTCTTGGCGAAGGCCACGATGTCGGGCGCCAGGCCGAGCTGCTGGTAGGCCCAGGGCGTGCCGGTGAGGCCGGCGCCGGTCTGCACCTCGTCCAGGACGAACAGCGCGTCCCGCTCGTGGCACAGGTCCTGTACGGCCCGCAGGAACTCGGGACGCATGTGGTTGTCCCCGCCCTCGCC
The DNA here is from genome assembly GCF_049674955.1 of Sphaerisporangium viridialbum. Classification (GTDB taxonomy): domain Bacteria; phylum Actinomycetota; class Actinomycetes; order Streptosporangiales; family Streptosporangiaceae; genus Sphaerisporangium; species Sphaerisporangium viridialbum. The sequence continues at coordinate 8,312,505 of NZ_CP187232.1, forward strand.
CTGGATGGGCTCGGCGATGAAGCACGCGATGTCGTGGGGGTGGCGGTCGAAGGCCTCCCTGGCCTGGGCCAGCGACCGCTCCTCGGCGGCCTCCACGTCGCCGAAGTGGATCGCGGGCACCTCGATCCTCGGCCAGTCGAAGACGGGGAAGCGGTCGGTCTTGGCCGGCTCGGTGTTGGTCAGTGACAGGGTGTACCCGCTGCGGCCGTGGAAGGCGCGCGTGAGGTGCAGCACCTTGGTCCCGAGCTCCCGGGGACGTCCGCCGGCCTCGTTGTGGCGGCTCTTCCAGTCGAAGGCGCACTTGAGGGCGTTCTCGACGGCCAGCGCGCCGCCCTCGACGAAGAACAGGTGGGGCAGCTCCGGGTCGCCGAGCACCCGGGCGAAGGTGTCGGCGAAGTCGGCGAGGTGCACCGTGTAGAGGTCGGAGTTCGCCGGCTTGTTCGCGGCGACCCGGCCCAGCAGCGACAGGAACTCCGGATCGTCGTCGAACGGGTTCACGCCGAGCGGGGCCGAGGCGAAGAACGTGTAGAAGTCGAGGTAGCGGCGGCCGGTGCCGGCGTCCACGAGCCATGATCCGCCGCTACGTTCGAGGTCGAGCTCCAGACGGTAGCCGTCGACGAGGAGGTGGCGGGCCAGACGGTCGAGGACGCTCATGTGCCCTCCCATGAGGAGCTGGACTTACGCCAGATTATTCCCCGTTACCCGGGCACATATGTTCATACTTTCCGGCACTTCGGCTCTGTCGCACTAATTCTTTTCTCTGTGTCGGCGCTCTAGACGACGTGCGCGGCCGTCCCCGCGGTCCCACGGTGGCCGATGTCTCTGACCCGGAAGGCCAGGAACAGCAGCGAGGCGCCGTACACGATCGCGAAGATGCCGATCAGCCAGGTCAGCGCGAGCGCGCCGGACGCGGGCCAGGCGAACAGCAGGATTCCGAAGATCACGGCGAGCACGCCGCTGACCACGTGCGTCCAGTCTGTGTCGCCGGCCTGCCTGCGCCTGATCGCCGCGATGATCTCCGCCGCGCCGATGACGACCGCGTAGGCGGCGATCAGCAGGAGCAGTGCGAGCGTCGTGATCCCGGGCCAGACCCAGGCGACGATGCCGGCCAGGATGCCGAGGACACCCGAGACGATCACCCAGGTCCTCGACTCGCCTGGATGGGTGCCCCGGAACGCCCCGATGAGCGTGAAGACCCCGTTGACGATCGCGAAGGCGCCGAAGAGGATCACCAGGGTGAGCAGCGTGATCAGGGGCCACACGATGGCCAGGATGCCGAACAGGATCGCGCAGGCACCGCGCACCGCGAGCGCCCACCAGTGGTGGCCTACCTCGGCCCGCACATCTTGCATATCGTCCTCCTAGGTCGCGCCGGGGACGAGGGCTCCGTGATCGGCAATCCGCTCATGGCACGAAGACCACCTCCAGCCCCACGTTTCCGTTCATATCCGGAAAGGACGTGTTACCAGACCAAATCGACGTCAAATGCTGTCCAGCACCTATCAAGCCCGGCAATATCGTGTGAAGTCCGCTGATATGTGGACATGTCAGGGACGAGACCTTGGAGGGACGTCGGTGTCACTTCGCGAAGCCGCCGAAGACATCAGCAGCGAGCTCGTACGGCTGCGCCACGCGCTGCACCGCGAGCCCGAGCTCGGCCTGGACCTGCCGAGAACCCAGGAGAAGGTGCTCGGCGCGCTGGCGGGACTGCCCCTCGAGGTGTCCACCGGCGAGCGGCTGAGCTCGGTCACCGCCGTGCTGCGCGGCGCGGAGCCCGGCCCGACCGTACTGCTCCGCGGCGACATGGACGCGCTGCCCGTGACCGAGCGGAGCGGCTCCCCCGTGGTCTCCGAGCTGGCCGGGCGCATGCACGCCTGCGGGCACGACCTGCACACCGCCATGCTGGCCGGCGCCGCGCACCTGCTCGCCGCCCGGCGCGACCGGCTGGCCGGCGACGTGGTCTTCATGTTCCAGCCCGGCGAGGAGGGCGCGGGCGGCGCGAAGATCATGATCGAGGAGGGCGTGCTGGACGCCTCCGGCCGCCGTCCCGTCGCCGCGTACGCCCTGCACGTGATCAGCTCGCTGCTTCCGCAGGGCGTCTTCGTCAGCAGGGGCGGCCCCATCATGGCGGCGGCGGACCGGCTGGTCGTGACCGTGCGCGGCTCGGGCGGGCACGGCTCGACCCCGCACCTGGCCAACGACCCGATCCCCGCCGCGTGCGAGATGGTCACCGCGCTGCAGACCATGGTCACGCGGGGCTTCGACGTGTTCGACCCGGTGGTGGTCACCGTGGGGAGCTTCCACGCCGGCACCGCCGACAACGTCATCCCCGGCGAGGCCCGCTTCGAGGCCACGATCAGATCGTTCTCCGAGGCGGCCCACGGCCGCGTCCAGGAGCGCGTCCTGACGCTCGTGCGGGGCATCGCCGCCGCGCACGGCCTGGAGGTCGAGGCCGACTACGACGTGAGCTATCCCGTCACCGTCAACAGCGCGGCCGAGGCGGACTTCGTCGGCGCCACCGTACGTGAGGTGTTCGACGAGCGGCGGTTCGTCAGGGCGCCCCAGCCGTTCCCCGGCTCCGAGGACTTCTCGTTCGTCTGCGAGGAGGTGCCGTCGGCTTTCGTGGCCCTCGGCGCCTGCCCGACGGGGGCCGACCCGTCGAAGGCCGCCTACAACCACGCGCCGGAGGCGGTCTTCGACGACGCCGTGCTGGCCGACGGCGCGGCGCTCTACGCCGAACTGGCCGCCCGCAGGCTCGCCCGGGAGGCCTCAGCCGGCGGCGTAGACCACCAGTGAGACCGCGACGTACTGCGCCACGTAGGCGGCCAGGGTGAAGGCGTGGAACACCTCGTGGAAGCCGAACCAGCGCGGCGAGGGGTCAGGGCGGCGCAGGCCGTAGACGAGGCCGCCGAGGCTGTAGAGGACGCCGCCCACGATGACGAGCACGACCGCGGCCACCCCCGCGCCTTCGACCAGCTGGGGCATCACGAAGACGGCGGTCCAGCCCAGCGCGACGTAGAGCGCCGTGTAGAGCCAGCGGGGCGCCCCCATCCACACCGAGCGGAAGACGACCCCGGCGACGGCTCCCGTCCAGATCACCGAGAGCACGGCGACCCGCACCGGCCCGTCCAGCGCGAGCAGCGCGAGGGGCGTGTAGGTGCCCGCGATGATCAGGTAGATGTTGGCGTGGTCGAGCCGCCGCAGGACCTCGGCCAGGCGGGAGGCCTGGCGGCCGCGGTGGTAGGTCGCGGAGACGCCGAAGAGCAGGCCCGAGGTCACCGCGTAGATCGCGGCGGCGAGGCGGGCCTGCAGGGTCGGCCCGAGGGCCACGAGGACGAACCCGGCGATCAGCGTCGCGGGCAACGCCCCGGCGTGCAGCCAGCCGCGCAGCTTCGGCGGGGGAACCGTTCGATCGGGGGAGACGGCGGGGGCGGCGGTCATTGTGGTCATCTCAACCTCCTCACAACCTACGCTAGCGTAACTTACGCCGCCGTAGGTTGTGAGTTCGATCACGCGCTCAAAGGGCGTCGAGGAAGCGCGCGGCGATGGGGGCCGCGGCTCCCGCGCCGCCGTGCTCGATGAGCACCGCGAAGGCGAGGTCGCCCCGGTAGCCGACGAACCAGGCGTGGTCCTCCCCCGAGGCGGCCGGCGCGGTGCCGGTCGTGCCCGAGACACCCTCGGGCAGCCCCGACGGGGCCGCCGTCCCGTCCGTCACGACCGCCGTCATCATCGAGCGCAACGGGGCGAGCACCTGCGGCGGCAGCTTTCTCGGCTTGGGACGCCCGTCGGTCTCCAGCCGTCCGACGGCGTCCTCCGACATCAGCCTCGGCGGGCGCCATGTGCCGTTCTGGACGGCGGCGGCGGCCAGCGCCATGCACAGCGGGGTGGCCCGCATGGAGTTCCGCCCGATGGCGTCCGCACCCGGCTCGTCTCCGACCCCGGCCCGCCGCACGGTGCCGCAGACCCCGCCGAGGCCGGACTTCAGCTTCCCCCCGAACCCGAACTCCTCCGCCTCCTGCCCGAGCCTCTCGAAGGCGGCACCCGGCGGATAGGGCTTGTAGAAGGCGCCCTGGCCCGGCAGCCGGTCGGCCACGGCCAGCACCTCCCCCGTGGACGGCCTGACCGCGACGATGGCGGCGGGATCGGCGAGGCCGTCCATGGCCCGCGCCGCCGCGGCCTGCGTCCACCAGTCGAGGGTCGTGCGGAACGTCCGCACGGCGGCCTGGCGGAACACCACGAGCCGCCGGGACTTCCCCGTTGAGGACACCGCCTCGATCGCCCACCCCGTCGGCGGATCCACGTACAGGTCGTCGACCTTGCCGGTGAGATCCTGGAAGTACCTCTCGGCCCCGCTGTCGTGGGGCAGCGGCTTGCCCTGCCGGGTGAGCAGGTCGGTCCCCGGCACGGGGATCTCGGTCATGCGCAGCCGCTCGTTCGCCGCGAGCCCGGGGTGGAGGGTGTCGGGCGTCCAGACGACCTTCCACCCGCCGTCCCTGACCGCGAGGTGCAGCACGGAGGAGAACCTCCACTGTCCCAGTTCCCCGATCTGCCTCGCCCCGTCGAACGGCATGTCGGCGGACTGCTCGCTCCGCCGCACGACCGCCCCGGGCGTCAGCCTGACGGACAGGATCTGCAGGTCGGTGCTGAGGCGCCGGTGCTGGTCCAGGAAGTCGGGCGGCGGGGACGCGACCAGCTTGCGCATCTCGGCGAGGTTCTCGGCCGCCCAGGCGTCGAGGTACGCCTGGCCGGTCGCCTGGGGGCTTCCCGTGACCCGGCGCGAGTCTACGACCAGAGCCACGAGCGCCGCCGCGACGATGACGAGACTCACCACGACCAGAGCGAGCAGTCCTCGGCGGCGCATACGGTTCTCCCAAGAGTGCCGGGTATGGCACATCCGGATATATCAGAAGCAATGGAGATCGTGTGGGCAAGCGCAAGGCGGAGGCGACTCCCCTGCCCGGCCGCTACCCGGTGGACTCGGGCGAAGTGGAGCTCCTGCGCGACCTGGACCGGCCGAACGGCTGGCTGCTCAGCATGGCGGGGGTCCCCCAGTCGTACGTGGACCTCGAGGATCCCACCTATCTGGACTTCGAGTACGTCCGGCTCATGGCCGACGTCATCGACGCGATCGAGGAGGGCCCGCTGGACGTCGTCCACGTGGGCGCCGGGGCGTGCACGCTCCCCCGGTACATCGCGGCGGTCAGGCCCGGCTCCCGTCACATCGTGGTCGAGCCCGACGCCATGCTCGTGCAGCTCGTCAGGGACCAGCTCCACCTGCGGTCCGTGCCCCGGCTGAAGGTGCGGGTGGCCGACGGCCGCTCGGCCGCCGCGGGCCTGCACGACGCCTCGGCCGACCTGTTCATCCTGGACGCGTTCAGCGGCGCGATCATGCCGCTCGACCTCGCGACGGCCGAGTACATGGGCGACGTCGCCCGCGTGCTCAAGGACTCCGGCACGCTGCTGGTCAACATCGCCGACGGCAAGGGGCTGGCCTTCGCGCGCCGCGTCGTCGCGACCGTGCGCGGCACGTTCCGCCACGTGGCGCTGATGGCCGAGCCCGGCGTCCTGCGCGGGCGGCGGTTCGGGAACCTCATCGTGGCCGCCTCCCCTGCGCCGCTGCCCCTCCAGGACCTGATCAGGAAGGCGGCGGGCGGCCTGACGCAGGCCCGGTGCGTCTACGAGGACGGGCTGGTGAACTTCGTCGCGGGCGCGGCCCCGATCAGGGACGGCGACTCCGTGGTCTCCCCGGTGCCCCCGGCCGCCCTGTTCGAGTGAGCCGGGCCCTGCCTGCTCAGTCGAACAGGTCGGGCTCCGCGCCGGTGATCTGGTCGTAGAGCGGCTGGAAGTTGATCCAGCCCACCAGGTCGTTACCGATCTGGCCGTGGGTGAGCTTGGCGTTCTCGTGTGAGATCGGCACCACCTGGCCGGCCGCCTTGGCCAGCAGCTGCGCCTGGGACGAGCGCTCCATGGTGATGAACCACCAGGCGGCGGCGTCCACCGAGTCGCCGACCGTCAGCAGGCCGTGGTTGCGGAGGATGACGGCCTTGTGGGAGCCGAGGGCCCCGGCGATCCGCCGGCCTTCCTCGGTCTCCAGCACCACGCCGGTGTAGTCGTCGAACAGGCCGTGGTCCTCGTAGAACGCGCACGCGTCCTGGGTCAGCGGTTCGAGCCGCTGCCCGAGTGACGAGAGCGCCTTTCCGTACACCGAGTGGCTGTGCGCGGCGGCCACGGCGTCCGGGCGGGCCTGGTGGACCATGGCGTGGATGGCGAACGCCGCCTGGTTGACGTGGTAGCGGCCCTCGACGACCTCCCCACGATGGTTCACCAGGATCAGGTCGCTCACCTTGACGTGCTTGAAGCTCATCCCGAAGGGGTTGACCCAGAAGTGGTCGGGGTGCTCGGGGTCGCGGGCGGTGATGTGGCCGGCCACGCCCTCCTCGAAGCCGAACCGGCCGAACAGCCGCAGCGCCGCGGCCAGCCGCTCCTGGCGGTGGCGCCGCTCGTCCGCCACGTTCTCGAACTTCGGGGGAAGGCGGAAGGTCAACTGCTCGGCGGGCACGGGCCGCAGGTCCGAGAGGCTCATCGGGGGGTCTCCTCATTGCCGAACTCATGTCGGTTACCCACGAGTATGCCCCGCGCCTCCGCATAGGTGAAGAGACGTGATCACCGAACACCCGCGTCCGTAGCGCCCAATAAGCACTTCAACCGCCTGACGCTTGATTAGCGGATCTGGTAAGACGCCTTTCCTCATCAAGAGTTACGACCCTAAGGGACCATGCACTTTCACGTACATCTGCACGTGCATTTGCAGATTCCAAGTGCATGTTCCGCATGTCACCCACGCCACCCGTGACCGTCGATAAGAATCAGGATAATCAGATCAAACCGGTCATTTCTCCCGATTCTCGGCTCTGTGGCGACCATCCCGAACACCATTCCAATTAATGTCCGTGCAGCTCAGAGACGTATATCGATGATCTTTCATGAAATATCCGCCATAGTTGCTGCTGCCCCATCTGCATGCCCTACGCTGTGGCCTCAGTTGGATCAACGCTATTATGGAGGCACGGCGGGATATGACACTAACCGACCATTTAAGTCCAGAACCATCTGTAGAAGGGCCTTCGCCCGCTCCGCCGGCGACACGGGGGAATCGCGCCATAAGAGCGGCGGGCAGGCATCTCCTCGGATTCAGCAGCGGGGTCGCGGTCGCCGTCACGGCCGCCCTCGTCCTTCAGGCGATCAAGACCTGGCCCTCGGGCGTCGACGAGATAAGCATCGACGTCCCGCTGCACGGCTCCCACGCGAAGGTCACACCCTGCCTGAGGGTGAGCGGGCACGGCACCTCACGGCCCGGTACGAAGCAGGTGATAGCGGTACAGCAGACCGATGCGACGGACAGCGCGATCACGTTCTTCACCGACGTCCGGATCGTCGGCGAGGAGTGGCAGATCACCGTGCCACTGGAAGGACCGGAGGACAGCTGGTTCCGCGTCCGGTCGGTGGTGCTCTCCACCAAGCTGGCCGACTACCTGGAATCGGTGGGGGGCAGCGTCGGCAGATCCAGGTGGATATCGCCGACGATGCCCCCCGGTAGTGCGATAACAGACTCGGTGGACGTCCAACGGGGTCCTGGTCAGATCTGCTGAACCCCACCGAGGGATACCGGTTCTGGGTGGCGGCCTCTCGGCTGCCACCCAGGACCGGCGCCCGTAGAGCGTACGACACCGGCACGTCGGCGTGAACCCACAGGTTTGCCGCTTTATCGGGCCCTTCGCCAGGCGTCGGCCACTGGGCTACCCGCCGAGGAGGCTTCCCGGGTTGGTCACGGCGGTTACCAGGCAGTAGCCGATCGGGCCCGCCGTGTCGTGCAGCGTGCAGTGGGCGGTCGCGATGCCCTCGTCGCTGAGGTGCCCGTTCGACTCCATGCCCACGTCCTCGCCGAGTGGCAGGCGGCTGAGGGTGAGCGTGTAGTCCGCGTTGATGAAGTGCAGGCCGGCCGTGCCGGAGTTGCCGAGGGGGCTGGCGAAGTCGGCGGCCAGCGCGACGCGTACAAGAGGTGAGAGCGCCTCGCCCTCGACCAGGGGATGGGTCTCCCTGAGCCACGCCCGGTTGGACCCCGGCTCGGCCCATTCGGTCAGCCGCCAGAGATCGAACGGCGGCGTCCACTCGGCAAGCGGGGGCGGGCCCAGCTCGGCCGGAGCGGGCACATCCCAGGCCGGAGTCCGCCACGTCTCTCCCGGCGGCTGCTCACCCTTGCGCAGGAGCACCGCACTGGCCCGCGCGACCACACCCTGCCCGGTACGCACGGTGGCGTCGGCCACGCGGATCCTGCGCCCCTCCCTGACCTGGACCGTCTCCACGGTCAGCGGCAGCAGGGGGCTGTTGCGGAACAGGTCGACGGTCAGCCGGGCGAAGTGGAAGTCCGGATCGCCGTACTCCACCTCAAGCGCCCGGGCGGCCAAACCGCCGAGCAGACGTCCATGCAACATGTCCGCCGACCAGGGGCTACGGGCATGAGGAGCGGGGACCAGCTCACCGTTCTTGAGCGCGAAAAACGCCCTGTCGTCTGACATAGAACGAGATTCTAGTGTCACCCCTCGACGGCAAGCGGCTGCTAGGCGCCGTGGTCGGCGGCGATGGCGTCGATGCGGGCGGCGAGCTTGAAGTCCATGTCGGTGAGGCCGCCGGCGTCGTGGGTCATAAGGGCGATGTGCAGGCGCCGCCACCGGATGTCGATGTCCGGATGGTGGTTGAGGTGCTCGGCCTGCTCGGCCACGTCGTTCACGATGGCGATTGCCGTCGGGAAGTCGGGGGCGACCACCGTGCGCCGGATCTCGTCGCCCTCCCTGCGCCATTCGGGCATCTCGTCGAGCCGGGTGGAAATCGCCGCGTCGTCCAACCTGTCCATGGGATGAGTTTTTCACGCGACCGGCGAGGTTGTCGCCTGTCCGAAACGGCCGGTGCGTTTCGCGCGTCCGGCCGTTCCGGCGCGTGCGGCTCAGCCCCGCGGGGACAGGCGGGCCAGGTAGCCGTCGGTGACGATCCCCTCGGCCATGTGGGCGTACGCGGCGGGGTCGTCGGGGGCGTAGGTGCCAAGGCCGTCCACGTAGCGGTTGTACATGCAGAATGCCGCGGCGATGAGCACGGTGTCGTGGATCTCCACGTCGGTGGCGCCGGCCTCGCGGGCGGCGGCGACGTGGTCCTCGGTCACCTCGGTGCCGAGCCGCTGGACCGCCCCCGCGATGTGGAGCAACGCCTTGAGCTTGCCGGAGACCGGGGCGCCGTCGACGTCCGAACAGGCGTGGACGACGGTCTCCATGCCGCCGGGCAGCTGCGCCGCCGCGAAGGCCGAGTGCGAGGCCGAGCAGAACTTGCACTGGTTGAGGGTGGAGACGTAGGAGGCGATGAGCTCGCGCTCGCCCCGCGACAACGTGTTGTCGTCACGCAGCAGGGTCTCCGCGAGCTCGCTCAGCACCCTGCCCGTCTCTGGGCGGTACTGCATCAGGCCACGGATACCCGGAGCGTCGTTCCCCAGCTCGATGTGCGGCATGTGAGCCTTCCTGGCCAGGCGGGCGGCACACCGGAAAGCCCGGCCGGTGGGCGCGCCGGCGCACGACCCTAGACGATCAGCTTTGCCCCATCTTCACCCATCCACCCGGAACGGGGAAGTGCCGGCGTAAGGCGACCCCGGTGGGTACGTCAGGCCGTACCCACCGGGGTCGTCAGGGAGGGAGATGGTCAGATGCCCACCAGCTGGCAGGTGGCGGTGGCCTTCTTGGAGGGGTCGCTCTCGGAGGTGGCGGTGAGCTTCAGCTTCGCCAGGTGGTCGCCGCCCTTGGCGCGCTGGGCGTAGACCGGCACGAGCGCCGTCTTGCCGAACTCAAGGGTGGAGAGCTGGTTGGGCACCCAGGTGGTCCAGCCCTTGCCGCTCACCGTGGTGGCGAGGCGGTAGACGTCCGACTTGAGGTACGAGCCGACATCCTCGGGATGCTGGCCCGCGGGCGTCGCGGCCTTGCCGGTGTTCGTGATCGGGAAGCTGCAGGACGCCCACTCGGTGCCCTTGGCGACCGTGGCGCTGGGCAGCACCCTGACGCCCCGCTTCTGGGGACCGGCACCGTCCAGAGAGCGGACGGCGACGGTGTACGACAGCGTGCCCTTCTTGTCGCGCTGGAGGTCGAGCACGTAGAAGTGCAGGCGGTTGGCCTCGTCGACGTACTCGTACTCGCTGCCGGAGTCGGTGCCCGCGTGGAAGAGGGCGTCCGACAGCTGCCGGTAGTCGCCGATCGTGATCGGGACCCGCGTGCCGTCCGGCAGAACGTAGTCGGTCATGCCGATGTCCTGCGGGTTGGCGTCGATGACCCACTCGAACGGCGCCTGGTCCTGGTTCTTGGTCTTGGCCAGCAGCACTCCGGAGTCGGGCGTGAAGGAGTCGGAGCCGACCCGGTCCACGACCTCGATCGTGTAGTTCTGGTAGCCGCGGCCGTCGCACAGCGGGTCGGTCTGGATGCTGCACGCCGGGCTGAGGTCGCCGGTGCCGAGGGCGATGTTCACGCCGGACAGATCGGTCTTGCCGGGCTGCACCTCACGCGCCGTCACCCGGGCGACGACGAGGCCGGAGTCGGCCAGCGCCTCCCGCGAGAGCCGCAGGACGTTCTGCTCGTCCACCATCTCCAGCTTGATCTTGTTACGGAGCATGTGCTGGGCGCCCATCGAGCCGCCTCCGGTGGGCGGGATCGTCCACCGGCTGTGCGGGCCGCCGGGACCGTTGAAGCTGCCCCGGCTGAGCATCTCCCAGATGCCGGTGTACGCGCGGCGCGGCGGCACGCCGAACGGGTTGTTGTAGTTGTCGCCGATGCCCAGGATGTGGCTGAACTCGTGGGCGTACACGCCCTGTCCGGAGCTCTCGGCCTGCGTGGAGGAACCACCGCCGGCGTTGGGCCAGATGGTGGACGCCGCGGCCCAGGAGGTCCAGTCCACGTACCGCGTCTTCGCCCAGTTGGGGAGGTTCGGGTCCGGCGGCCCGAAGTCGTCGGTCACCTCCTCCTTCGTGGGGAACTTGATCGGCCCGAACTCCTGCCAGGTCGACGACTCGTCCTGCCCCGCGCTGAGGTAGAAGACGAAGTCGAACTTGCTCAGCTCCGCCTCACCGGCTTCGGCGGCCCAGGCGGCGCGCCCGTCGGTGCGGATGTTGCGGTTGCAGGTGTCCCCGGCCGGGCAGCCGGTGCCGCCCTGGAACTCCATGGCGTACTCGTGGGACTTGCCGGGCATCTTGTAGGGCCCGAAGGCGTTGAGCTCGACGCCGTACCGGCCGCCGGAGTCCTCCATCCAGTACTCGTGGATGGTGTGACCCCGGTTCAGCTTTCCGGGGGTGTTGAGGAAGTCCTGGTAGAACTTGGCCACCTGGTCACGGGGGATGTCGTGCGCCTCGTTGCTCGGGTTGCCGAACACCGTGGACTTCGCCGGCTGGGTGACGACGAACGGCTGGTTCGGGTAGTCGAGCAGCACCAGCGCGCCCTTGAACGTGCGCTTGGAACCCTTGCCCGCGGGATCGGACCAGTTGGTGCCCGGGACGCCCTTGTAGTCGTCCTCCCAGGTCATGTGATCCGGGTTCTTCCAGTTCTGCGGGTCGATCGGCGTCGGGCCGCCGGGCTTGCCCTTGAACAGGGCCGCCGGCTCCTGCTCCTGCCAGGGCTGGCGCTGCGGCCAGTGATCGGCCTGCCACGGGTGCGCGGGGTCGGGCGACGGCTCCGCCGAGGCGGGGACCGCTGCCAGTCCTACCGGACCCAGCACGATGGCTAACAACAGTACGGACAGCCGTCTTTTCCTGCGGTGAACTGACGACTCGGTCACGGCGTCACCCCTAAGTCTGGGCCGGCACTCAGCGGGTGACGCTACAGACGCTATTGACGGAGATCATCCGTCACCTGTAGGGACTGTTGCGGGGGTTTGTCCTACAGGTGATGAAACCCGCCGCTCAGGAGGTTCTCGATGGCCAGCGGGCTGCAACGCGTTGTGGACGGTCTGGCCGTCCAACTGGGCCGGGCCGTAATGCTGGAGGACCGGTTGCAGCACGTGCTCGCCTACAGCCGGCAGAAGGAGCCGCTCGACGACATACGGCGCGACTCCATCCTGCGCCGCGAGACGACTCCCGAGGTACGCGAGTGGCTGCGCGCCGCCGGGATCTTCGATGCGCAGGGCCCCATCCGCACGCCGGGCGCAGACGCGCTCGGGCTGCTGCCCCGCGTGTGCGTCCCCGCCCGGCACGGCGGACGGCTGCTCGGCTTCCTGTGGTTCATCGACGCCGGCCCGCCGATGTCGGAGGAGGAGATCGGCGTCGTGGCCGAGGTGGCCTCGGCCGTCGGGGTCGCGCTCTTCCACGAGAGCCTCGCCATCGGGCTCGCCGCGCACCGGGAGCTGGACGCGGTCACCAGCGTGCTGCTCGGCACCCAGGGCGCGGCGGAGGAGGGCGCGCGGAGCCTGATCGAGGCGGGCAGCTTCCCGCAGTCCGAGCCGGTCACCGTGGCGGTCGCCCGTCCCCTTCTGGACGGCCAGGTGGACGAGCCGTTACGCGAGGCGATGGAACGGGCCCTGCTGACCGTGCGGCACAGGCTCGGGCCGAGGCGCACGCTGCATCTCGTACGGTACGACCATGCCGTGCTGATCTTCTCCGGCGCCGCCCGCCCCGAGCAGATTCACGCGGCGATGGAGTTCCCTGTGGTGGTGGGCACGGGCGAGCCCCGGCCGCGCCTCGACCAGGCCTCCGGGTCGTACGTGGAGGCCGCGCGGGCCGCCGAGGTGGCGGCGCGGATGCCCGCCCTCGGGCCGTCGGCCGAGTGGTCACGCCTGGGCGTCTACCGGCTGCTGACCCAGCTCCCGCCCACCACGCTGAAGCTCCACGAAGGACTCGAACGCCTGCTCGCCGACGAGACCCACCGGCCCCTGCTGGAGGCGCTGGAGGTCTACCTCGACCTCGCCGGCAGCGCGCACGCCGCCTCGGAACGGCTCCGGCTGCACAGGACCTCGCTCTACTACCGCCTGCGGCGGGTGGAGGAGCTGGCGGGCACCGATCTAAGGGACGGCGGCGAGCGGCTCACGCTGCACCTGAGCCTGAAGCTCGCCCGCCTCCTCGGCCGCTACCCGCGGGCGCACGGCCGAGGTACGGCCACCTGACGGCTACTTGACGGCTCCAGCGGTGAGGCCGGACTGGATCTGCCGCTGGAAGATGATGTAGACGATCAGCATCGGGATGATCGCCATGCTCAGCGCCGCGAACAGGCCGGGCCAGTCGGCCTCGTAGCCGGCGGTGGTGTTGATGTTGGCGATGCCCTGGGTGATCACCCACTTGTCCTCGACGCTGCCCGACAGCAGCACGATCGGCAGGAGGTACTGGTTCCACTGGCCGAGGATGTTGAAGATCGTGATGCTGATCAGGCCGGGCTTGGCCATCGGCACCATGATCTGGAAGAACGTGCGGGTGTGCGAGGCGCCGTCCATCATGGCCGCCTCCGCCACCGAGTTGGGCAGGGTCTTGAAGAACGCCGTCAGGAAGAACACCGTGAACGGCAGCGAGTAGGCGATGTAGACCAGGATCACGCCGAGGTGGGTGTCGATCAGGCCGAGGTTCCGCACCACGAAGAACAGCGGCACCAGCGCCAGGAACACCGGGAAGGACAGCCCCGACACGAACAGGTAGTAGATCGCCCGGTTGCCGAAGAACCTGTAGCGCGCCAGCACGTACGCGGCCATCGACCCGAACAGCATCGTGAAGAGCGTGCTCACGCCGACCACGAAGACCGTGTTCAGCATGTACCGCCCGATGTGGGCCTTCTCCCAGGCCCGGCCCCAGGAGGCCCAGCTGAAGCTCTCGGGCAGAGCGAGCGGCGCGTCGCCGACGATCTCGGGGTTGGTCTTGAAGGACGCGAGGAACGTCCACAGGATCGGGCCGACGACCAGGATCGTCCACACGATCAGCGCGACGTGGGAGAGCGCCCCGAAGACGCCCGCCGGGTTCTTCCGCCGGCGCCGGGAGGCCGTGTGCGAGGCCTTGGCCACCCGGACCGCGTCGGTTTGGGTCGCCATCATCAGAGCTCGATCCTCTCGCGGCGCGTCACGCGCAGGCTGAGCGCGGCGAACGTGATGGTCAGGAAGAACAGGGCCACGCCCATCGCGGAGGCGTAGCCGAACTTGGAGAAGGTGAACGCCGTGCGCCAGATCTCCAGGGGCAGGACCGTGGTGGCGTTGTCGGGACCGCCCCGGTCGACCGAGAGCACCTGGACCAGGGCGAAGCAGTCGAAGGCCGCGATGCCGAGGTAGACCCAGCCGACCTGGATCGTGTCCCAGATCAGCGGGAGCGTGATGCTGAAGAAGAGCCGGAACCGGCCGGCCCCGTCGAGGGCCGCCGCCTCGAAGACGTCGCTCGGGATGGCCGACATCCCCGCGGAGAACAGCACGACGTAGAAGCCGACGGACTGCCAGACCACCACGCCCATGATCGACCAGAGGGCGAGGTCGGTGTTGATCAGCCAGCCGACCGGGTTGACGCCCACCCACTTCAGGATGCCGTTCAGCACGCCGGTCTGGTCGGGGCGGTAGATCGCCTGGAACAGGACGCCCACGACGGCCACGGCCAGGACCTGGGGGAAGAAGTAGACCACCCGGTAGAACTTCGACCCCCAGACCCCGGTCATCCTCCCGCCCCTGCTGCCCCCTCCGAGGTTCAGCAGGAACGAGAAGAACAGCGCGATCGCGATGGTGATCAGCGGCATGGCGAGCAGCAGGAGCCCGTGGTGGCGCACGGCCGCCCAGAAGACGTCGTCGTCCAGCAGGCGGGTGAAGTTCTCGAACCCGATGAACTGCGGATTCGCGGAGATCCCCCGCCAGTTGGTCAGCGAGATGTAGAACGCCTGCGCGTAGGGGCTGATCACGAAGACCACATAGAGGATCAACGGGATCACGAGGAACGAGAAGATGAACCCGTACTTCCTGGCCTTCGCGTTGAGCAGCCTCGCGGCGAGCCCTCCGTCGCCTTGCCGCATGATCTACTACACCGTCCGGTTCTGCTTGGTGGTGGAGGAGTCGGCCTTGACCGCGTCGGCCTTCTTCTGCATCTTGGCGCAGAACTCATCGGCGGAGATGCGGCCGAACATCAGCGAGTTGGTCTGCTTGCGCAGCTCGGTCTCCAGCTCCTTGTACCAGTTCTCGAAGCTGCTGTAGGTGACGATGTTGGCGCCCGCGGCCGTCTGGGCGTCGTTGATGCTCTTGAGGCCCGGGGACAGCGAGAGGCCCTCGGCGGCGCCGACGACGACGGTGAGGCTGCCGGACTTCTCGGTGAAGCCCTTGGCACCCTCCTTGGAGAGCATGATGCGGGCGTACTCGAGGGCGCCGGGGGTGTTCTTGCCCTTCGCGGGGATGATGTACGGCTCGCCCGCGGCGGAGCGGATGGCCTCGAACGGCATCTTGTCGGACGGCGTGAGGCTCGGGGTCGGCGTCACGGCGTACTCGAAGGTGTCGGGCGTGTTGCTCTTCTGCTCGTTCTCCAGCCAGGAGCCGGACGGGTACAGAGCGACCTTGTCCTGGTTCTGCCGGGTCTGGACCTCGGTGTGGATGAGGCCCTCGTAGCTCTTGTCCATGTACTTGCCGATTTCGGCCCACGCGGCGGCCGACTGCTTCACGGAGTCACGGGTCCACGCGCCGTCTTCGAGGTTGTCGATGTCGATCAGAAGCTGGTTGCCCTCGATCTTCGCCGCCGTGATGAGGATCATCCAGTACTGGTAGTAGGAGGCGTTCTTGCCCGCGTAGGCGTAGGGCGTGATGCCGGCCTTCTTGATGGTCTCGCAGAGGGTCTTGAACTCGTCGAACGTCTTCGGCGGGGTCCAGCCCTTCTCCTTGAAGAGCTTGCCGTTGTACCAGAGGCCGTAGCCGCTGGAGACGTAGTTGAGGATGTACGGCTTGCCGGCGATGAGGCCGGACTCGACGGTGCCGGGGATCAGCGTGTCCCTGACCTTCTTGCTCGGGTCGTCGAGCGAGGGGGCGTCGAACAGCTGGGTGAGGTCGAGCAACTGGCCCTCGGTCTGCAGGGCGCCGTTGTCCATCAGGTCGGAGCCGGAGTTGGCGATGAAGTCGGGGACGTCGCCGCTGGCGAAGCGGGGCTGCAGCGTCTGGGCGATCTGCTGCGTGGCGACGTGCTTGACGGAGGCCTTCGGGAACTCCGTCTTGTACAGCGGCTCGTGCACGTCGGTGGCGTAGCTGTCGCCGAGACCGCCCTTGAAGATGACCACTTCGAGGGGGGCGTCCGCCTTGACCCCGAAGGGGTTGGCAGCCGAGGTCGCGGCGCCGCTGCCCGCGGCGGTCGGGGAGGCCGCGGAGCTGCCTCCGCTGGTCGCGCAGGCGCTCAGCATGCTCGCCGCCGGACCTGCGACGAGTGCGGTGAGGCCGATCCGGCGGAGCATCTGCCGCCGGGTGATCTCTCGGGGCGTGCCGGCGGAGTTGGACATGCAACCCTCCAGGAATGGGGCAATCAATTAGGAAAGTTTCCTAAACGTTTGAGGAACGTACGTCCATCCCAGTACAGCGTCAAGTGGTATGGGCCAACCCGTGATCGAGCTGTAGCCGACCAGCAAACGACCCGCGACAAAGGGGGACGTCCGACACCTTGCGAAACTCCTCCGTAACCTAACAACGGCACAGGTCACCGGCCGATGATGGCACAAATTGAAGCCGAATCGACACCCCTTTGACCCGGTCTAGACCAGTGAAGTCGTGGCGGCCCGTCATGCCGTCAGAGGTCCGGTCGGCGGCCTCTCCGGCCGGTCCGCCCGGTCGCCGAAAGTGAGGGCGCGAGCGCGCAGCGTCGGCGGCGGGCGCGGGACCTCGGCGTCCACGCGAGACCCGGATGTCCACGGAGATGTCCACGGGACGGACCTGGCTGCGGCGGAACGCGCCGAGCGGCTAGCGTCGAACCCAACATCTCCGACATTCGAGGAGCAAAGGGTTGCCGCTCCAGATGACTGGCGCTCCCAGCGATCCCGACCTCATCCGCCTGCCTTGGGACCTTCCCCTGGAGAACTGGCCCGAGCACCACCTCGTGACGCTGCCGCGCGGCATCTCCCGGCACGTCGTCCGGTTCGCCCGGCTGTCCGGACGGGTCTACGCGATCAAGGAGATCAGCGAGCGGTACGCCAAGCGGGAGTACCAGCTCCTGTGGGACCTGAGCCGCCTCGACACCCCGTCCGTCGAGCCCGTGGCCGTCGTCACCGGCAGGACGGACGCCGCCGGCGAGCCGCTGGACTCGGCGCTGATCACCCGGCACCTGCAGTTCTCACTCCCCTACCGGGCGATGCTCTCCGGCACGCTGCGGCCCGACACGCTGATCCGCCTGCTGGACGCGCTGGCCGTGCTGCTCGTACGGCTGCACCTGGCCGGGTTCTACTGGGGCGACTGCTCGCTGAGCAACACCCTCTTCAGGCGGGACGCGGGGGCGTTCGCGGCGTACCTGGTGGACGCGGAGACCGGCGAGCTGCACCCGGTGATCAGCGAGGGCCAGCGTAACCACGACATCGAAGTCGCCTACGTCAACATTTATGGCGAGATGCTGGACCTGGAGGCGGGCGGGTTCCTGCACCCATCGATCGACCCTCTGGCGTTCGCCGACCAGCTCTGCGAGCGCTACCGCCGGCTCTGGGACGAGCTCACGCAGGAGGAGATCGTCGAGGACGTCGAGTGGCATCTCATCGACCAGCGGATCCGGCGGCTGAACTCACTGGGCTTCGACGTCGCCGAGATGATGGTCAGGCGCAAGGCGGGCACCGCCCGGCTGATCGTGCGGCCGAAGGTCGTGGACGCCGGGCACCACCAGCGCCGCCTGCTCCGCCTCACCGGGCTCGACGTCGAGGAGAACCAGGCCAGGCGGCTGCTCAACGACCTCGACTCCTTCCGGGTGGCCAAGGGGCTCCGCCACGAGGACGAGGCGATCGTCGCCCACCGCTGGCTCGCCGAGACCTTCCAGCCGACGGTGCACGCGATCCCGCAGGAGCTGCGCGGCAAGCTGGAGCCCGCGCAGCTCTTCCACGAGGTGCTCGACCACCGGTGGTTCATGTCGGAGGCCGAGGGCCGCGACGTCGGCCTGGACGCGGCCCTGCGGTCGTACGTCGACACAGTGCTGGTGTACAAGCCGGACGAGAAGGCCATCATCGGCGACGACTCCACCGCGGACGCGGTGAGCCCCTGATCTACACGGTGGCCTCCAGCTCGCCGAGGTACTCCGCGGCCTCCGCGATGCGGTCCTCGCCGTACACGCGGATGCCGTCGGACTCCAGCAGGGCCGCGGTCACCCCGGCGCCGGGGGTGACCCTGCCCCGGAAGGTGCCGTCGTGGATGCGCAGGCTGCCGCAGGACGGGCTTCCGTCCTTCAGCAGGGCGATCCTGATGCCCATGGAGCGAGCCAGGGCGAGGGCGGAGTAGGCCCCGGAGAGGAAGTGGCGCGTGACGTCGGAGCCGTCGGGCGTGAGGATGCGCGCCGCGCCGGCCAGCACGGCCGCGCCGCCGACGCCGCCCTCGATCTCCGCGGGCGGCCTCGGCACGGGCAGCCCGCCCTCGACCTCCGGGCAGAACGGCACCAGCCGCCCCTCGGCACGCCAGCCCGCGAGCAGCGCGTCGTCGACGGTCTTCGCGCGCCCGTCGAAGCGAACCGGCCGCCCCATCAGGCACGCGCTCACGAGGATCCGCTCCATCCCTTCACGTTAGCTCGCAGGGCCGTACCGGACGCGGGCTCACCCGGCGTCGAGCGAGATCGCGTTCTTGGCACGGTCGATCGACTCCTCGGACGCGGCCCCGCCGGGGTTCTCGGTGGCGAGCGCCTGGTTGAGCTCGGCGAACGGGCGCATGCGCTCCTCGTAGCGGGGGAACGCCTTGGTGTGGTCACCGCCCGCCCGGCCGAGCTCCTGGGCCAGTACGTAGGCGCCCACCAGCGCCAGGCTGGTCCCCTGGCCGGACAGCGGCGAGGGGCAGTAGCCGGCGTCGCCGAGCAGCGCCACCCTGCCCTTCGTCCAGCGGCCGGCGCGGATCTGGGCCATCGCGTCGAAGTAGAAGTCCGGCGCCTCCCACATGGCCTTCAGCAGCCTCGGGGTCTCCCAGCGCAGGCCCGACAGCCGCTCGGCGACGAGCCTCTTCTGCCGCTCGGCGTCGCCGTAGTCGTGGCCGGGCGGCTCGGACGCGAAGCCGAGCGTGACCCTGATCCCGGTGTTGCCGCGCACCGGGTAGATGCCGTAGCCCGCGTCGCCCTCCCTGTACCAGACCTGCCAGTTGTCCAGGTTCAGGAAGTTGTCCGCGCTGAAGATCGCCAGATGGGTGCCGAGGGGGTGGATGAACCGGCTCTCCTCGCCGAAGGCCAGCCTGCGGACGTTGGAGTGCAGGCCGTCGGCGCCCACCACCAGGTCGAAGGCACGAGACTCCCCGCGCTCGAAGCCGGCCCGCACGCCGTGCTCGTCCTCCTCCAGGGTTTCGATCGAGTCGCCGAAGACGTACTCGACGTCGTCGCGGGTCCGCTCGTACAGCAGGCTCGTCAGATCCTCGCGCAGCAGCTCGACGTCGCCGCTGTCGAGGCGGCCGGCCGAGAAGGTCATCTCGGTGGAACGCCAGGTCTCGTTGCCGTCGCCGTCGACGGTCGACATGCCGCGCATCCGGGTGCGGGCCCGCCGCACCTCGGCTTCGATGCCCATCCGCGCGACGACCTCCATGGCCACACCGCGGACGTCGATCGCCTGGCCGCCCTGCCGGGGCGCGGGGGCGCGCTCGACCACGGTGGGCGTGAAGCCATGGCGGCGCAGCCAGTAGGCGAGCGCGGGCCCGGCGACGCTCGCGCCGGAGATGAGCACGGTCTTCATGGAAACCTCCCTGATACGTTGTACGCCAGTGAATGTACAGCGTATGCACAGCCCTGCCAACAGGCGTTTTCAGCCTCGTGTACTAGTACAGATGCCGATCCAGGACCGTTCGTGCTGCTAGCCTCTGTACTAGTACAGGAATGGGAGACGGCAGTGGTGGCGAAATCCGATCCGCCCTACCTCCGCATCGCCGCCGAGATCCGGCGGCGCATCGCGGACGGCGAGCTCGCTCCCGGCGAGCGGGTGCCCTCGACCCGGCGGATCGCCAGGGAGTGGGACGTGGCGCTGGCCACGGCGACGAAGGCGCTGACCGCGCTGCGCCAGGAAGGGCTCGTAGAGGCCCGGCCCCGGGCAGGCACCGTGGTGGCTCCCCTCGAACCCGCCCCCGAGCGGCCCCGCCACCGCGCCGCGGCCGACCCCGACCACGAGCTGACCCGCGAGCGCATCGTGCGCGCCGCCATCGAGATCGCCGACGCCGAGGGACTGGCCGCGCTGTCCATGCGCGGCGTCGCGGCCCGGCTGGGCGTCGCCACCATGTCGCCCTACCGCCATGTCAACAGCAAGGACGACCTGATCCTGCTGATGGCCGACGCCGCCTTCGGCGAGGAGTCCTATCCCGCCGAGGTGCCCTCCGGCTGGCGGGCGCGCCTGGAGCTCGGGGGGCGCACGCTGTGGGAGATCCATCGCAGGCATCCGTGGCTGGCGCAGATCACCGCGCTCACCAGGCCCGTGGTGCTGCCCAACCTGTTGGTCCACGCCGAGTGGGCGCTGAGCGCCCTCGACGGCCACGGCCTCGGCCCCGCGACCATGCTCGACCTGCACGTGCTGTTCTACAGCTACGTCCAGAGCATCGCGGCCAACCTCGAAAGGGCGGCGCAGGCCGAGGCCCTCACGGGCCTGTCGGAGGACCAGTGGATGGACCTCCAGGCGCCCGCCCTGACGGCCATCGCCGCCTCAGGCGACTGCCCGACGTTCGCCAGGATCACCGGCGAGCTGGTGAACGGCTACGAGCTCCGTCTCGACGAGCTGTTCGAGCTGGGCCTCAAGCAGATGCTCGACGGCCTCGCCGTACGCATCGAGGGGCCCGCTACGGGCGGTCGGCCCGCTCGGTGAGGTCGGTGACGGCGGCGGCGATCTCCGGCCACAGGGGGCGCGGCAGGTCGTGGGCCATCCCGGGGAAGGTGATGAGCTTGGCGCCGGGGATCGCGTCCGCCGTGGCGACGCCGCCCGGCAGTCGCACGAGCGGGTCGGCCTCGCCGTGGATCACCAGAGCGGGCACCGACAGCTCCCTGAGGGCGGCGGTACGGTCGCCGGAGGCCAGGATCGCCGCGAACTGGCGTCCGAACCCGGCGGGATCGTAGGAGCGGTCGAAGCTCTGACCGGCGAGCCTGGTGATCCGTTCCTCGTCCATCGGGAAGCCGGGCGAGCCGAGGACCTTCCAGACCTCCACGGCGCGGCGGACGACCGCCTCCCGGTCGGGGGTCGAGCGCGACAGGAGCGCGGCCATCGCCTGCTCGGTCGGCGCCCCGATCTGGGGGCCGGGCGTGGACATGATGGAGGTGAGGCTGCGGGTCCTGGCCGGATGCCGGATGGCGAAGGTCTGGGCGATCATCCCGCCCATCGACACCCCGAGCACGTGGGCGCTCGGCAGGCCGAGCGTGTCCAGCAGCCCGGCCGCGTCGTCGGCCATGTCGCCGAGCAGGTACGGGACCGCCTGCGCGCCGTCGGAGGCCGCGCCGAGATCGGGCACGCCGGCCTCGTGGAGATGGGTCGAAAGGCCCACGTCCCGGTTGTCGAAGCGGACGACGTGGTGCCCGTGCCCGGCGAGCAGCTCGCAGAACTCCTCGTCCCAGTGGATCATCTGGGAGCCGAGCCCCATGATCAGCAGTAGCGGGCGCCCGCTCGGGGAGCCGAAGGAGTCGTACACGATCTCGATGCCGTTCGCCGTCACGCGGTTCATGGGAACAGAATTCCATTCTGTTTTGGGTGACGACAAGCCCCGTCTTGTCCAGGAGCCGCACGGACGGCGGCGGGCACCCCCGAGCGCCCGCCGCCGTGCCGCTCAGGCGGCCGTCCGTCCCACGCCGGTCACTGGGTCGCCAGGTGGGCCTTGAAGCCCGCGCCGTAGTTCGTCGCGGTGCCGTTCCAGTCCGTGATCAGCGACGGGCCGCTGGAGCAGTCCCAGTTGTTCCAGGTCCACGCCAGGTACGAGAGTCCCTTCTGGTCGAGCCAGTTCATCAGGCCGTCGATGTACCCGTGGGCGCAGTCGTTCTCGCCGATCTCCCCGGCGACCAGGGGCACCTGGGCCGCGACCGGGGCGAGCTGGCCGTCCCAGCAGCTCTGGCTTGAGCAGGTGTTGAAGTTGTACGAGTGCCAGGAGGCGGCGAGGTTGCCGGTCGCGTCGGCCGGCTTGTTCGCCAGCCAGCCGGTCAGGTCGTTGGAGTACGCGAGGCCGCCGAGCAGGATGACGTTCTGGGCTCCGGTGGCGCGCACGGTGTCCACCAGCGTCTGCATGCCGGCCACCTGGTAGCCGATGCCCGGGCATGTGCCGCCGTTGCGCCAGCAGGTCCAGCCGGAGGCGGCGCTGCCCGTCGCCCGCTCCGGGTAGGGCTCGTTGAACAGGTCGAACACGATGGCGGTGTCACCCTTGAAGGTGTTCGCGACCGAGGTCCAGAAGCCGGGCGCGTACTGCGCGTCCGGCATGGGCTTCTGGCACGACGCGTGCACGTCGGCGCAGGCGGAGGACGTCCCGGTGTAGGTGCCGTAGCTCCAGTGCATCTCCACGATCGGGGTGATGCCGTGTGCCAGCAGCCTGGAGACGTAGCCCTTCACCTCGTTCTGGTACGTCGTCCCGCCGTACTGCGGCTGGACGTTGCTCGTGCCCAGCCAGCACTCCTCGTTGAGCGGGACGCGCACCGTCCTGATCTTCCAGGCGGCCATGGCGTTGATGGACGCGTCGTCCATCGGGCCGTTCCAGATGCCGTTGCCCTGGATGCACGCGAACTCGCCGCCCGACCGGTTTGCCCCGAGGAGCCGTACGGCCTGGCCGGAGGCGTTGACGATCTTGTTGCCCGACACGTGCAGCTTGGGCGCCGCGCCCGGCGGGACGGTGGGCGTGACCGTGGGCGTGGGGGTCGGGGTCACGGTAGGCGTGACCGACGGGGTCGGGGTCGCGGTGACCGACCCGGTGCAGGTCACCCCGTTGAGCTTGAAGGCCGAGGGCACCGGGTTGCTCGCGGTGAAGGTCCCGGTGAAGCCGATGCCGCCGGTGGTGGCGTTCGTGGCGAGGGCACCGTTGTACGACAGGCTCGTCGCCGTCACGTGCGCCCCCGACTGCGACCACGTGGCGTTCCAGCCGCTCCCGACCTTCTGGCCGGCGTCGGGGAAGTCGAACTCCAGCTTCCAGCTCGTCAGTGGGTCACCGAGGTTGGTGATGGCGACGTCGCTCTGGAAGCCTCCCGACCACTGGTTGACGACCTTGTAAGCGACCTTGCACCCGGCGGCGGCGTTCGCCGCGGACATGCTCACCGCGGCGACTCCGCCGGCGGCGACCAGCATGGCCGCCGCGAAGGTGGCGAGACTCCGTCTCATCGGACTTCCTTTCGGGAAACGAACGGCCCTCGGCAGGAAATGGATTGCCGCTGGCGGAAGCGTCCCTGAAATTAACCGATTAAGTCATTGATCGCGAGGCGGCTCTCTTGCCGGGCGGCGTCATGCCGTCAACCGTCATACACAGGTGGTTCACCGTGCGACTTTGCCGCGTCCCTTACCTGGGGAAACATTGTCACGAATGGGCGGGTGAACCGTTTAATGAAACCGGCCGCCGCCCGACGGACGATGAAATTTTCGCGTCTTCAGGACGCCACCGACCGGACGGCCTCGTCCACCGGGGTGTCGCCCTCGGCGAGCTCCAGGGTGCGCCCGCCGGTGCCGGGGGTGCCCAGGAGACCGGCGATCACGGCCGCGACGTCGTCACGGGTGACCTTCCCGCGCGGCACCGGCGGCTCCGCCAGCGTGACGAGGCCGGTGCCGGGGTCGTCGGTGAGCGCCCCCGGACGCAGCACCGTCCAGTCGAGGTCGCGCGCCCGCAGGTCGTCCTCCGCGTCGGACTTGGCCCTGATGTACGCCGCCCAGACGTCGTCGGTGCCCGGCTGCGGCGGCCGGTCCGCGCCCATCGCGGAGATCTGCACGAAGCGCCGCACGCCGGCCCGTTCGGCCGCCTCCGCCAGCAGCACGGCGGCGGCGCGGTCGACGGTGTCCTTGCGCGCCGCCCCGCTGCCCGGCCCGGCCCCGGCCGCGAACACGGCCGCGTCGGCGCCCCACAGGTGCTCGGCGACCTCCTCCACCCCGGCGGTCTCCAGGTCGCAGACGACCGCCTCGGCCCCGGCGTCCCGGACGTCCTGCTCGTGGGCGGGGTTGCGGATCAGGCCGACGGGCTCGTCACCCTGCTCCGCCAGCACCCGCTCAAGCCGAAGAGCGATCTTGCCGTGCCCACCCGCGATGACAACGCGCATCAGAACTTCCTCCCCCTCGATCCTTGCGGGTCATCCTTCCGCATCCGGGCCGTGGACCGCGGTGGCTCAGCACGATGCCCGTACGAGGGGCAGCACCTCGGCGCCGAGCCTGGCGATGTTGCGGTGGGTGAGGGCGGGGTCGCCGGCGCCCTCGACCATGAGGATCAGGTGGCGGATGCCCGTGCGCTTGATGGTGGCGAGCATCGTGTCGGCGCAGTGGCCGGGCGAGCCGACGGGGTGCAGGCGGCACAGGAGGTCGGCGTAGTCGTCGGCGTCTCTGGGGAGGTACGTGCGGTCGTCCACCGTCCGGTAGCCGGCGAGACCCGGCGCGAGCCACCGCGGCAGCGACTCCTTCATGGCCGCGACCGCCTCGGAGGTCGTGTCCGCGACGTACGCGATGCCCGCCGCAACGTGCGGTATCTCCGTCAGGTCGTGACCGTGCGCGATGGCCGTGCCGGCGTAGCTCTCCATCAGCGCGGCCTTGTCCGGGTCGCCGATGTGCATGCCGAGCAGCATGGGCAGGCCCCGGGCGGCGGCCACCTGGACGGTGCCCGGCGAGGTCGAGGCGACCGTCGGCCGCATCGGCCTTCCCGGACGGGGCACCATCTCTACCTCCCTGAACCTGAAGGTGGCCCCCTTGGCCGAGACGCGGTCGCGCGTCAGGGCGGCGATCAGCAGGTCGAGGCTCTCGACGAAGCCGTTCTCGAAACGGTCGAGCCCGGTGCCGAACACCTCCAGCTCGACCCACGGCCCGCCGCGCCCGACGCCGAGGCGGAACCGGCCGCCGGAGACCTGGTCGAGAAGCGCGGCTTGCTCGGCCAGCGCTACGGGGTGCATCGTCGACAGCACGCTCACGGCCGTGCCGACCATGATGCTCCGCGTGCGGCCGAGCACGTACGCGGCGAGCGTCGTGGCCGAGGGGCACAGTCCGTACGACCTGAAGTGGTGCTCGGCGATCCACACGTCGTCGAACCCCGCCCGCTCGGCCGCCACCGCCGCGTCCACGGCGGCGCCGAGCGCCTCACCGTGGCCGAGCCCCGGAAACCCCGCGACCGGCAGGAACACCCCGATGCGCAACTCGTCTGCCACGGATCCAACTCTGCCAGCAGGCGCCGTCCCTGACCGGCTCATACGGGCGAGCCGGACCAGGTGGCGAGCCGGAAGTCACCCGGCCTGGTCGCCCGGCGGCATGGAGCGGCTCTGGCCGTGGGCGGTCTTCCGCCGCCCGACGCCGGTGGCGTGCTCCGGCGTCGAGGTGCCGTAGGGACGTCCGGACGGGCCCTCGACGCCGCCCTTCCTGCGGCCGGCCTCCTCTTCGCGTTGCGCGATCTTCTCCGCCCGGGCGCTCGTGCTCGTGCCGACGCCCAGAGGCGACCTGGCCCTGGTGTCGGTCGAGCTCACGCCGTGCTCCTCCACCTCCGTGACCACGCGCGGAGGCCGCCTGTCCCCTATCGGCGGGCTCGCGAACGCGCGGTCGCCGGCCATGACGACCTCTTGGTGGACCTTGGCGCGGAGCTCCTCCAGGCCGGCCCTCTTGCCCGGGGCTCCGGGCTCCCGCGGATCGATCATGACAGCACCCCCGTCGCGTGGCGTTCCCGCCGGCGGGCGCCGGGCGGGACCTTCCCCCACAGGGTTCGTACCCCGGGCGGTCTCAGCAGATACGCGGCAGCGGATCGCCGACGAGCACGTCGACGATGCGGGTGCCGCCGAAGGCGGTCCTGAGCAGGACGAGCCCCGGCGGATCCTCGGCGATCCGCCCGACGACGGCCGCACCCGCGCCCAGCGGGTGCGCCCGCAGGGCGTCCAGCGCCGCCCCGGCGGACCGCTGGTCCACGACGGCGACCATGCGGCCCTCGCAGGCGACGTAGAGCGGGTCGATGCCGAGCAGCTCGCAGGCCCCGCGCACGCCGGGCCGTACCGGGATCGCGTCCTCGTCCAGGACGACCGCCACGCCGGAGGACTCCGCGACCTCGTTGAGCACCGTCGCCACGCCGCCCCGGGTGGCGTCCCGCAGGCAGCGCACCCGCCCGCCGTCGCACGCGTCCAGCAGCCGCGCGGTCAGGCCGTTGAGCGGCGCGGTGTCGGAGACGAGGTCGGCGGCCTCGATGTCGAGCCCTCCCCGGGCGAGCATGACCGTGACGCCGTGCTCACCGATCGGCCCGGACACGATGATCGCGTCACCGGGCTCGGCGGCGGACGCGCTCAGCCGGACCGCAGGGTCCACCACCCCCACACCCGCCGTGGTGATGTAGCAGCCGTCGGCCTTCCCGCGCTGCACGACCTTGGTGTCCCCGGTGACCACGGCCACGCCCGCCTCCCGCGCCGCCGCCGCCATGCTCTCGGTGATCCGGCGCAGGTCGGCGACGGGGAACCCCTCTTCGAGGATGAACGCGGCCGACAGGTGAGCCGGGCGCGCCCCGCACATCGCGAGGTCGTTGACCGTGCCGTTGACGGCCAGGTCGCCGATGTCGCCGCCGGGGAAGAACAGCGGCGTGACCACGTAGGAGTCGGTCGTGAACGCGAGCCCTCCGTCGACCGCCCCGTCCGCCAGGGGCTCCAGCAGCGGGTTGCGGAAGGACTCAAGGAACACCGCCTCGATCAGGGTGCGGGTCGCCTTGCCTCCCGCGCCGTGGGCGAGGGTGATGAGCTCGTCCCGGACGCGCGGCTTCCGGCGGCGGACCCGCTCGATCCGCTCCAGCACCTGTTCCTCGGAGCTCACGTGCGCGTCGCCTCCTTGACCCGGTCACGCGAGAACCGGCCGAAGTTGTAGTAGGCCGCGCACGCGCCCTCGGAGGACACCATGCAGGTGCCGATCGGCGTCTCCGGAGTGCAGGCCGTTCCGAACACCTTGCACTCCCAGGGCTTGAGCACGCCTTTGAGCACCTCACCGCACTGGCACGCCTTCGGGTCCGCCACGCGTCCGCCCGGGATCTCGAAGATCCGTTCCGCGTCGAAGGCGGCGTACGCCTCGCGCACGCGCAGCGCCGAGTCGGAGATGAACCCGAGCCCGCGCCATTCGAAGTGCGGGCGCAGCTCCATCACCTCGTTGATCACGGCCAGCGCCTTGAGGTTGCCGTCCCACGGGACCACCCGGGCGTACTGGTTCTCCACGTCCGCCCGGCCCTCGGAGAGCTGGACGAGGTTCTGGTAGACCGACTGCAGCACGTCGAGCGGCTCGAACCCGGCGACCACCAGTGGCTTCCCGTAGTCGCGGGCGATGAAGTCGTACGGCCGGCAGCCGATGACCGTCGACACATGACCTGGCCCGATGAACCCGTCGAGCCGCAGGTCGGGAGAGTCCAGGATCGCCTTGATGGCGGGGATGATCGTCACGTGGTTGCAGAAGACCGAGAAGTTGCCGATCCCCTCGGCGGCGGCCCGCAGGACCGTCATCGCCGTCGAGGGGGCCGTGGTCTCGAACCCGATGGCCATGAAGACGACCTGCTTGCCGGGGTTCTCCCGGGCGATCTTCAGGGCGTCCAGCGGCGAGTAGACCATCCGGATGTCGGCGCCCCTGGCCATGGCGTCCAGGAACGACCCCCGGCCGCCCGGCACCCGCATCATGTCGCCGAACGACGTCATGATCACGTCAGGCCGCTCCGCGATGTGGATGGCGTCGTCGACCCTTCCCATCGGAATGACGCAGACGGGGCAGCCGGGCCCGTGCACCAGCGTGACCGCGGCCGGCAGGTGGTCCTCCAGCCCGTGCTTGTAGATGGTGTGGGTGTGTCCCCCGCAGACCTCCATGAACTTGTAGGCACGGCCCGGCTCGCACAGCGCGGCGACGCGGGCGGCGAGCGCCCGTGCCTTGTCGGCGTCGCGATACTCGTCGACGAAGCGCATCCGACGTCACCCCTGTTCGATCATGGAGTCGCGCAGCGCGGCGATCTCGTCCTCGTACGCCTGGCCGATGCTCTCGAGGAAGTCCATGGCCGACTTGGCCTCGGCTTCGTCGATCTTCGACAGGGCGAATCCGACGTGGATGAGGATCCAGTCACCAGGGGCGAGAGCCTCGCCCTCCAGCAGGCCGATGTTGATGGCGCGCCGGACGCCGCACACATCGACTTTCGCGAGATCAGGACGATCCGACAGGATCTCCACGATCTCCCCGGGAATCCCCAGGCACATGGGTCGCCTCCGCGAGCTGGATGGATTCGAGGACGAGGTCGTCGCCGCCCTCGGTGTCGACGTCGGTGGCCCCGCAGGCGGGGCAGACCGCGTAGGGGTCCACCGAGGTGGCCGTGTTCCCGCAGGCCCGGCAGGTGAGCCGGACGGGCAGGGTGACCAGGTCGAGACGGGCGCCCTCGGCCACCGTTCCCTCGGCCACCAGGGCCCAAGCGTCGTTGATCGAGGGCTCGGCGACGCGCAGCAGCGCCCCCACCTGCACCCGCGCCCGGCGTATCCGCCGACCGTCGGCCCTGCCCTCCACCGCGGCGAGGATCGACTCCGCGATCCCGTATTCATGCATGACTACCTCACCTCATCTCTTTCGGTTATCACTGGTCTCTACGCCACGATCAACGTCACATCTGCCTGATCTGCATGTAGCGCTTGATGTCGGGAATCGATTGGTAGACCAGCACACCGACCGCCACCAGCGCCGCGAGCGTCATCAGCCGTTTGATCATGTCCGTTCCTCCTGTCGGCCCGCGGCGGCGGGCGCCGCCGCGATCTGTTCCTGGATGAGTTCGAGAACCAGGTCGGCGGCCCTCGGCACCGCGTCCGCGACCGGCGGGCTCAGCTCCATGCCGGGCGACACGTCCTGCGGCTCGCAGCCCACGAGCAGCACCTGTCCGGTGCCGCCCAGCGTGTCCGCCAGCGCCAGCACCGCGTCGGGGGTCATGTCGTGGGCGTCGACGAAGGTGCCAGGGTCCTCGCCGGCGGTCGGCCGCAGGACGTACAGCGTGCCGGGCGGGCCTCCGCGGGAGACCGCGTCGACCAGGATCGTGCGGTCGTGGCCCCCGCCGGTGAGCTCGTAGGCCAGATGGACGCCGCGGATGCCGAAGTCGGTCGCCAGGACCCCTTCCGGGAGGTCCCTCTTGGCGAGGAACCTCGCCACCGCGACACCGAAGCCGTCGTCGCCGAGGAAGATGTTGCCCACGCCCGCCACGAGGATCTTCATGCGCTCACCTCTCCCAGCTCTCCGCCGGTGAGCGGCTCGATCTCGTCGGGGGCGAAGTACAGGAAGCGGCCGTGGGAGCGGTGCAGGTCGGCTCCGAGGTCGTCGTCGAGCGTGACGGCCAGATACCGCGCTCCGTCGACGTCGAGCAGCACGGCCTCCACCCGGGCGGTCTTCCCGGCGAGGAACATGTCGTGCGCGTCGGCGCGCCGCCTTCCCGGGGTCAGGCGCACGCGGCTGCCCCTGGCGATCTCGACCCCCGCGACGGTCACGCTGTCGGTTTCCGGCGAGGTCCCGGCGTCCGCGGCCGGATCCCACCACGGCGTGGCGGGCGTCGCGGGCGTGCCCAGGTGACGGATCGCGCCGTGCAGGCGTTCCACCAGCTCGGGCGGCAGGTCGCCGGCCCTCTGGATGATCTCGGCCGCCCGGGGGTCGGTGGCCCGCGCCTCCCGCTTCTCCTCCTCGGTCAGCGTGAGCGTCCGCAGGTGGAGCATCTCGTCGATCTCGGTGGAGTCGAACAGGTCGCCCGGGCTCTCCGGCGCGATGTCCGGGTGGTCGTACAGGATGATCGGGGACGACAGCACCACGTCGCGCTGCCCGGGCTCGCCGACGAGCACGGGCCAGGTGTTCTCGTTGCGGCAGCCCTCGGCCGCCGCCCTGGCCCACTCCGGGGGATCCGTCAGCGACAGGAAGTTCCCCGAGGTCACCCCGAGGAGCAGGTGGGCCGCGACCAGCGAGTGCCTCAGCGCCTGCTCGCGCGTCGCCGCCGCCCGTACCGGCTCGGTGACGTTCTCCAGCCGCACGCGGAGCCTCACCAGGCCGTACGGCCCGGGCATCCGCTCGGCCGCGACCCTCAGCACGGCCCGCACCGGCTGGTGCGCGGTCACGACGCGGCCCAGCGTGTCACCGGAGGCGGAGACGATCGGCTTCTCCGACCGGTCACCGGGCACGCGCACCACGACCGTGCGCTCCGTGCCGAACAGGTGCGGCATGGGCAGCACGGTCTCCACCTCGCGCGCGGTGGCCTCGTCGAAGGTCAGATGCGTCGTGCCGTCGCATTCCAGCTCGTGGACCGGCCGGAAGCCGCCGGGCCCCGCGGCCTCCACCCTGCGCTCCTTGACGTGCAGGAAGCGCAGGCGCAGGCGCACGAGCGCGTTGGCCGAGCGTTCGAGCAGGCACTCGGTCACGCTCCTGGAAGGCTCCGCCGTGGCGCTGTACCAGGGGGGCACGAGCACCCCGAACTGCCAGCGCAGCCGGTTCTTCGCGGCCGAGGCACGGTAGGGGTACAGCAGGTACCCCTCGTACAGCACCGCGTCGGCCACCTTGCGGGCCGTGTCCATCGGCACGCTCATCCCCGCGCCTCCTTGAGCAGCACTTCCACGACTTCGTCCCAGGTGGCCAGAGTGCGGTCGGACTTGAACCGCTGCAGCGCGCGCAGCGTGTCCCGGTGCAGCCGCAGCCAGCCGCTCGCCGGGAAGTAGCGGTCGATCATCTCCCGCCACACCGGGACGGGCAGTCCGCAGCGGGCCTCGCAGTGCCAGGGCACCGGCCGCACGGTGAAGCCCTCCCCCGCCTTGGCGAAGACCGTGCCGCTGAAGAGCAGCAGCAGCGGCACGTCGCCCTCGTCCAGCGAGGCGAAGTACTTGCCCGCGGCCACCTCCAGGTCGTAGCTGCACGGCACGGGAAGGTCGACCTCGGTGGCGCCGGTGAACCTCGGGACCATGATCGAGATGTTGGCGAACTGCAGGGGCTTCACCGTGTCCCCCCACCGGGACGGGTGCCCGAACAGGTCCGCGAGCAGCTCGGTCTCGCCGGGGCCGTACCGCCGCCGCTGTGGCTCGACGCGGATCTGGCACCGCAGCGCGATGGCGTGCACGGCCTCGCCCTCCGGCTCGGTGACGCCCAGGCGGAAGAGCAGTGTCGGGGAGGCCGCGTAGGGGTCCACGCGCACGCCGCGGCAGTCGAACCGGATCTCAGACACGACCGCGCCCCTCCGCCCTGGGCACGACTCCCGAGGGCACACGGCCCTCACCGGAAGGCACGGGGCCCTCGTCGGCCGACACGCGGCGCTCGTCGGCCGGCACCGGCTCACCGCGGCGGCGCAGCTCCTCGAAGAACCCGTCGATGGCGTCCCACGCCTCCTGCCCGCCGTGGAAGCCCTTCCAGTGCGTCCGCACCAGGCCGACCAGCTCGTAACAGGTGTCGATGGGCACCAGGTGGCACGCGAACCCGCCGGGGCCCCGGTCGATGAGGTACGCCTCGACATCCGCGAGCGCCTCTGGCAGCTCGGGGTTGGCGGCGAGGACGCGGTCCCAGGCCGACAGGTCGAGCAGCGACTCGGTGGCGCCGCCGGGGCTCGGGTAGAAGGCCACGAACCGGTCGAGAGTGGAGTTGCGGAAGAAGAACGCCGTGCGTACCGGGATCTGGAGCTCCTCCCAGTCCGCATCCTCCAGCCGGAACGACGGGACGTACAGACAGCGCTCCGGCACCGCGCGGTACCGCCCGCGCGCGACCTCCGCGCCGCGCGAGAGCAGCAGGACGCAGCCGCGGCAGACGCAGAGCAGCCCGCGGCTCTCGACGTTCACCGCGTGGCCGTGGCGCTCGTCGAGCGCCTCCGCGCACATCTCGCACCGCGGCCCGGCCGGCGGGCGAGGCTCGCGGAAGCGCCGGAGCCCGGCCGGCTCCGCCTGATCGCGCCGCGCCGCGTCGCCTGGGACGGCGGGAGGCGTCATGGGGTCGCCTCCTGCGGCACCGGGCACTCGCCCGGCGGCCGGTGCTGGATCCGCAGGAGCGGGGACGTCGTGTCCGCCACCCCCTCGACCTCCACGCGGGACACCTCGGGCGCGGCCCTGAGCACCGCGCGCTCGATGGAGCCGGTCACCGTCGCCTGCGACGACGCGCACCCGTGGCAGGTGCCGGAAAGGCGCAGCCGTACGACCCCGCCCTCCTCCACGCCGAGCAGCTCCACCCCGCCCTCGTGCAGCCCGAGGTACGGGCGCACGTCGTCGAGCGCGGCGCGGACGCGGTCCGCCGTGCCGAACGGGTGCAGATCGTGCAGGGCGAGCAGGCCGGAGACCACCTCGTCGCCGGTGAGCCGCCGGAGCACCTCCGCGGCGTCGCTCTCGACCACGATGCGCATGACGCGCTCCAGCCCCGCGCCGTACAGGTCGACGACGCCGCGCACCAGTTCCTCGGCCTTCGCCCGTGTCGCGGGGCCGGCCATCGTGCCGAGCTCGTCGATCAGCGCCTCGACGCGGTCTCCGGCCACTCGGATGTCATGGTCTTCGCGCATCTGCGCAGATTCCTCCTTCTGCCGCCGGGGAGCGGTGAGCTTCCCGGCGCCCGACGGCTCAGGTCGCGTTGAAGGCATGGGGACTGTGCAGCTTGCGTAGCTCCTGGCCGTCACCGAGGTACATGTGCACCCCGCACGGCAGGCAGGGATCGAAGCTGCGCACGGTGCGCATGATGTCGATGCCCTTGAAGGTCTCCGGCGGGTTCTCCTCGAAGATCGGCGTGTTCTGCACCGCGTCCTCGTACGGGCCCGGCGTGCCCGACGGGTCGCGGACGCTGGCGTTCCAGGGCGTCGGCGGGTACGGGTGGTAGTTGGCGATCTTCCCGTTCCTGATCACCATGTGGTGCGACAGCACGCCGCGCACCGCCTCGGTGAACCCGCAGCTGATCGCCTCCTCGGGGACCTCGAACGGCTCCCAGGTCTGGGTGCGCCCCCTTCTCACCTCGTCCAGCCCCCGCTCGACGAAGTACAGCGCGCACGCGGCGGCGTACGCCTGGAAGTAGGAGCGGGCGCGGTTGCGTTCGAGCGCGTTGGACAGCAGCTCGCCGTTGCGCTCGGGGATCTTCCATTCGAACGTCTTCTCGGGCTTGGTGGCGCTCTTCGGAAGGTTGATGAGCACACTGTGGCCGGTGGACTTGACGTACCCGATGTCCACCTTCCCCGACAGGGCCGTCGACCAGAGGCGGGCGATGGGGCCGCCGCCGGTGTCCAGCGCGAGCAGTTCCTTCCCGTCGAACCAGCGGGGCGACATGACCCAGCTGTACTTGTCGTTGAAGTCGCGCTTCTGCGGACGGGGGATGGTGTGCTGGTTCCAGGGGTGCCGGATGTCCACCGGGTTGCCCAGCGGGTCGTGGGTGACGAAGGGCTCCTGGCCCTCCCAGTCGTCGTAGTAGGAGCTTCCGAGCAGGATCCGGATGCCGAGGTTGATGTCCACCAGGTTGTTGGTGACGAGGTTCCCGTCGACGATGATGCCGGGCGTCACGAACATCTCGCGACCCCAGGCGTTCATGTTCTCGTAGGTGAAGTCGCAGTACGCCGGGTCGTTCAGGCTGCCCCAGCAGCCCAGCATCACGCGCCTCCGCCCGACCTGCTCGTACCCGGGCAGCGCGTCGTAGAAGAAGTCGAACAGGTCGTCGTGCATCGGCACGACCTTCTTCATGAACTCCACGTACCGCATGAGCCGGGTGAGGTAGTCGGTGAAGAGCTGCACCGTCGCGACCGTCCCGACGCCGCCCGGGTAGAGCGTCGAGGGGTGCACGTGCCTGCCCTCCATCAGGCAGAACATCTCGCGCGTGACCCGGCTCATCACCAGGGCCTCGCGGTAGAACTCGCCTTCCAGCGGGTTGAGCGAGCGCATGATGTCGGCGATGGTCTTGTAGCCGTGCTCGCCCGCGTGCGGGCACTCGGTGCGCTCGGCCAGCTCCAGCACCCCGGGGTTCGTCTCTCGGACCATCTTCTCGCAGTAGTCGACCCCCACCAGGTTCTCCTGGTAGATGCAGTGGTCGAACATGTACTCGGCGGACTCGCCGAGGTTGATGATCCACTCGGCCAGCGCCGGAGGCCGCACCCCGTACGCCATGTTCTGCGCGTAGACCGAGCAGGTGGCGTGGTTGTCCCCGCAGATGCCGCAGATGCGGCTGGTGATGAAGTGGGCGTCGCGCGGGTCCTTGCCCTTCATGAAGATGCTGTAGCCACGGAAGATCGACGAGGTGCTGTAGCACTCCGCGACCTCCTTCTTCTTGAAGTCGATCTTCGCGTAGATGCCCAGGCTGCCGACGATCCGGGTGATCGGATCCCACGCCATCTCGACCAGGTCGGGGTTCTGCTCCGAGGTCGTCATGTCAGCTCCGTCTTCATGTCAGCTCCAGGGCGCCTTGTAGCCGGTGAGCAGGGCGCGGCCCTTGGCACGCCACTTCGGCTCCTTGTCGACCGTTCTGATGGTGATGTCGCGCAGCCTCCGGATGACGCCGCCGTACACCGTGCTGACCGTCGAGGACACGAGAGCCCCCGGAGGCTCGTCCATGAACGGCATGAACTTGTCCGGGAAGCCGGGCATCGTGCACGCGATGCAGATGCCGCCGACGTTGGGACAGCCGCCGATCCCGTTCATCCAGCCGCGCTTGGGCACGTTGCACTTCACGACCGGCCCCCAGCAGCCGATCTTGACCAGGCACTTCGGCGAGCCGTACTCGACGGCGAACTGGCCCTGCTCGTAGTACCCCGCCCGGTCGCACCCCTCGTGCACGGTCTGGCCGAAGAGCCACGTCGGGCGCAGCGCCTCGTCCAGCGGGATCATCGGGGCCTGCCCGTTGAGCTGGTACAGCAGGTACAGCAGCGTCTCGGACATGTTGTCCGGCTGGATCGGGCAGCCGGGCACGTTGACGATCGGCAGCCCGGCCTTCGAGCGCCACTCCCAGCCCAGGTAGTCGGCGACGCCCATCGCGCCGGTCGGGTTGCCCGCCATGGCGTGGATGCCGCCGTACGTGGCACAGGTGCCGGCCGCGACCACGGCGGTCGCCTGGGGCGCCAGCCGGTCCAGCCACTCGCTGAGGGTCATCGGCTGGCCGGTCTCCGGGTTGTTGCCGAACCCCGACCAGTAGCCCTCCTGCTTGATCGACTCGTTCGGCACCGAGCCCTCGACGACGAGGACGAACGGGTCCAGCCCGCCGTGCGCCGCCAGGAAGTACCACTCGATCATGGCGTCCGCGCCCTGCATCGGCCCGCTGTGGAAGTCGATCAGCGGCCAGTGGACCTCGACCTTGGGCAGGCCAGGGAGCGTTCCAAGGACGATGTCCTCGATGCTCGGCTGCATCGCGGCGGTGAGCGCGACGGAGTCGCCGTCGCAGCTCAGCCCCGCGTTGATCCAAAGTATGTGGACAACGGGCTCTTCCTGCTCCTGTGCCGTGCTGCCCGCTTGCTCAGTCGTCGCGGCCATACCGCCTCCCCCACTCCTGGTCGGTGTCGCTGAACGTCGAGACGCGCTCCTCTGTGGCTGCTCCCTCCGGCTTCCCCGTGGTGCCCGGCCGGTCACCGGCCCGTCGGCGCCCGCGATCCCAGCACGTGCTGCGTGACCTCCCAGAGGACGTGGTAGACCGTCGTCTGCGCCTCCTGGATGCGGTGCACGGACGCCGAAGGGATGACGAACAGGTAGTCGAGGACGTCGAGCTCGGCCAGCTCGGCGAGCCTTCCGCCCTCGTAGCCGGCCAGGCCGACGGTCAGCATGCCCCTGCCCCAGGCCTCCTCGAAGGCCTGGACGAGGTTGGAGGAGCCTCCGCTGGTCGACAGGCCGAGGGCGATGTCGCCCGGCCTGCCGAGCGCCGCGACCTGACGTGCGAAGACGACGTCGAAGCCGACGTCGTTGGACAGCGCGGTGACCAGGGCGACGTCGGTGGTCAGGGAGAGCGCGGGGAGCGGGCGTCCGTGCCGGGGATGCAGGAAGGCGGTGGCCACCTCCTGGGCGTCGGTGCTGCTCCCGCCGTTCCCGAACGTGAAGAGCCTGCCCCCGGCGTCGAACCGGGCCGCCATCGCCTCCGCGCACTCGGCGAGCCGGTCGGTGTACAGCTCCGCCACCTGCTCGCGCAGCCGTACGATCTCCTCGGCCTTCACCTCGGTCGACCAGTTCACGTGCCCCACGGGCGAGGCCGGCCGGCCGGTGCCCCCTTGGTGGCCGTGCCCGGCGCCGCGCGCGTCCCCTGTGTCCCCCGCGAGGTCCGGGTGGGTCGATCGGGCGGCGCGGTCGGCGTAGAGGAAGGGGTACAGGCTGTGGATCCCTTCGGCCGGAGCCCTGTCATCCATGCCCGTCACCCGTCCCCTTCGTGATCACGGCGATCGCCTCCTTTGCGTGCACGAGGACGGTGTCGCCCGCCGCCGCGTCGACCAGCGCCACGCTCACCTGCTCGTGGACGCCGTCGATCTCGGCGATCGCGAGCCCCTGGTCGAGCAGGCGAACCACCAGCGCGGGAAGGGCCTCGTCAGAGCAGGTGAGGCACACATCGGCGAGACAGTTCACGCGTTCGGTCATCTCACGGCCTCCCGGTCGGGCGCCTTTCGCGGGCTGGACTGGGCGAAGAAGACGTGGACGAGCTCCCACAGGACGTGGTAGGCGGTGACGTGGATCTCCTTGACCACCGCGGGGTCGCCGGAGCCCGCGATCAGCACGTGGCCCGCCGCCGGGCTGCGCGCGATGTCGCCGCCGTCGCCGCCCACCAGCGCCATGGTGAACAGCCCCAGCTCGTGAGCCGTCTCAAGACCGCGCAGCACGTTCGCGCAGCACCCGTCGGGCGAGATGCCTAGCGCCATGTCCGAGGGGTCGGCCCAGTGGCGTACCTGGTGGGCGAAGACCTCGTCGAACCCCTCGCGGCTGCCGACGCCCGTCACCGTGGCGGTGTCGTTGCTCAGCGCCATCGCGGGGAGCGCGCGCTTGCCCATGATCACCGGGTGCATGAACTCCACGGCGACGTGGGAGGCGTCCGTGCCCGCGCCGCCGTTGCCGAAGACGATCAGCTTCCCGCCCCGGTGGAACCTCGCCGCCATGTCGCGACACGCTTGCGCGATGCGTTCGGAATCCTCGGCGAGGCGGTGTCCCGCGGCGTCTCGCCGGGCGAAGGCCTCGCTGACCGCCAGGCGCGTGGTGGATGTCACAGGCATGTTTACGCTCCGTTATGTACCGTAGTCGCCAGGCTACGGTGCGTACGCACGGAACCGACACCCTAAGCGGGACAACCCGGAGTAAAGGCTTGATCGTGAGCGATAAGGAGAGGTTGGCCCGTCACGGCCTAGCTGTAGCCCTGGGGAGATCTCCAACCGCGTCGATCACGATCCTGGCGATGACGAGTTGCCGCGGGTGTGGTTCGCGCGGCCGAGGGTGCGGTCGAAGACGGTCAGGAGGAGGTGGAGCACACCTGCGCCGAGCATGATCCAGGCGAGGTGGTGCATGCTCACCGTCAACACCCGCGCCCGCGCCTTCTACGACAGGATGGGCTTCCACGAGATCCCGGTGGCCGACCACGGCCCGGTCACCTACCTCGGCCGCTCGACCGATCCGCCCCTCTGATCGGATGCCGGGCCGCCTACCAGCAGATCTTGCCAGCGGAGCTGCTGACAGCATCCCTGGACGTGGCGAGGCAGCGGTTCACCCGTGTGGATCTCCCCAGGAGAGCCCTAGAGATGGCCTCCGTCGCCGCGCGCTTGTCGCCCTCTACCAGATCGCCGCCGGGTGGCTCCTCAGGTGGCGGGCGAACCAGTCACGGGCCAGGCGCGCCACCTGGTCGAGCGCGCCCGGCTCCTCGAACAGGTGGGACGCGCCCGCGACGATCGCGAACGCGGTCTCCCCGGCCAGCTTCTCCATCGCCTGGCGGTTGAGCTCGATCACCGTGGTGTCGTACTCGCCGACGATCAGCAGGGTGGGCTGGTGCACCATGCGGAGGAAGTCGCCCGCGAGGTCGGGCCTGCCGCCCCGGGAGACGACCGCCTGCACCGAGGCCGGGCGCTCTGCGGCGGCCACGAGCGCCGCGGCCGCGCCCGTGCTGGCGCCGAAG
This sequence comes from Sphaerisporangium viridialbum, assembly GCF_049674955.1. Taxonomy (GTDB): domain Bacteria; phylum Actinomycetota; class Actinomycetes; order Streptosporangiales; family Streptosporangiaceae; genus Sphaerisporangium; species Sphaerisporangium viridialbum. The sequence continues at coordinate 8,350,850 of NZ_CP187232.1, forward strand.
AGCCCGATGCCGAGCTTCGCGACCGGCTTGTACTGCCCGAGCCAGTCGGCCACCCCGACCAGCCGGGTCGCCAGCAGGCTTATGTCGAAGCGCAGCGCGCCGGTCAGGGCGTCGATCTCCTCCTCCTCGGGGGTGAGCAGGTCCACGAGCACCGTCGCCAGCTCGGCGGAGTGGAGCTCGTCCGCCACGTATCGGTTACGAGGGCTGTGGCGGCTGCTCCCGCTCCCATGCGCGAACAGCACCACACCGTGAGCGGGCTGCGGCATGACAATGTCGGCCCCGAGCGAGACACCCGCCGTGGGAATCGCAATGCTCTGGCGAACCACCATCACGTCCTCCTCATCGCGTCCGCAGGCCCTCAGAGGCCGGGCGGATCGGTCCCGGGGATCTCGCCTCGGCTCCAGCGGGCCGTCCGTTCGAGCGGCTCGACGGCCCGCGTCTCGTCGACGTGGATCACGGCGTCGAACTGGTCGCGCAGGCGGGCCCTGAAGTAGTGGCTCCGCCGCTCTGACTGGGGCCGGTAGACGGCGGCGACCATCCGCTCCAGGCGCGCGGAGCGCAGCACGTCAGCCGATCGCGGGGCCGCTGTGAACGAGGTGAAGAAGGCCTTCTCCCCGACCTCGTGGAACAGTTCCTCGTCGCTGTCGGACAGAGCGGGCCTCAGCCACTTGCGCTCCGCCGGGCCGCCCCAGAGGTCCGTCGCGGTGACCGTGCCGGTGTAGGTGGTGAGGCCGATGATCCGGCATCCGTTCCCGTGCCGCTCCCGTGCGAGCTGGCCGAGGTTGATCTCGCCGCGGCACGCCGCCTCCGTCGCCCGGGCGTCCCCCACGTGGGCGTTGTGCGCCCATACGACGATCTTGGCGGGCCGGCCGCGGCGGCGGCCGAGATGGACGGCGAGCGCGTCCAGGGTGTCGGCCATGTGGTGATCTCGCAGGTTCCAGGAGGAGACCCGCCCGCCGAACATCGAGCGGTAGTGCTCGTCGGCCGTCTTCGTGGCCGCGGCGTTCAGCTCCGCGTAGAACAGCTCGTCCTCGGCCGGCAGCCCTTGTCTTCGCGCGGAGTCCATCGCCTGCCGCCTGAGCTCCACCAGCCGCCGGACCACCTCGTCCTCGCAGTCCTCCCCGGCCCCGCAGGCGGCCTTGATCCCGTACATCTGGCCGTCACCGCTGCCGAGGTGGTCGAAGCAGGCGTAGCGCTCGCGGGCGCGGGCCGCCGCGGCGGGGTCGACGCCTTCGAGGTAGGCGACCACCTCGTACATCGCCCGGTGGATCTCGTAGAGATCGAGCCCGTAGAAGCCGGCCTTGTCGGAGTGCCCGAGCACCCGGTCGTTGTGCTCGCGCAGCCATCCCACGAAGTCCAGCACCACCGCGTTGCGCCACATCCAGGTCGGGAAGCGCTGGAAGTCGCGCAATGCCTCCTCCGCCGTCGCGTCCTGGCTGAGGCCCTGGACGTACCGGTTGACCCGGTAGGCGTCGGGCCAGTCGGCCTGCACCGCGACGGCGCAGAACCCCTTCTCCTCGATGAGCCGCCGGGTCATGGCGGCGCGGGCCGCGTAGAACTCGTGCGTGCCGTGGGAGGACCCGCCGATCAGCACCAGATGGGCGTCGCCCACGAGGTCGAACAGCGCCTCCGGCGCCGGGATGCCGTCATCCGCCGGCAGGGCCTCGGACCGGATGGCGGTGATCTCCGCACGGCCCTGCCCGCCCGCCCTGGCGGGCGCCGAGGTCGCGGACGCGCGCAGCAGGTCCCGTACGTCCTCGACGGTGACCTCCGTGAAGTCCCAGTACGACTGGTCGGCGGAGAAGAACGGTGACGGGGTCGTCGCGCAGACCACCTCGTCCGCCTCCACCTCCAGCTCCTCGTAGGTGGCCTCGGAGGCGGCGGGCAGCGCGACGACGACGCGCGCGGGGCCCAGCCGGCGCAGGGCCTTGATCGCGGCCCGTACGGCCACCCCCGTCGCGAGGCCGTCGTCGACGAGGATCGCGACCCTGCCGTGGACCTTCCGCGGCGTCAGATCCTGCCGGAAGTGCCGCTCCCAGCGGATGATCTCGCGTCCCTCCCAGCCGGCGACGTGCTCGACGACCTCCGGGGGGATGGCCAGGCCCCTGATCACGTCGTCGTTGAGCACGAGCGCGCCGTCCCCGGCGATGGCGCCCATCACGAGGTCCTCCTGCCCCGGGACGCCGAGCTTGCGGGCGACGAACACGTCGAGCGGCGCGCCGAGGGCCCTGGCCACCTCGTACCCCGCCGGGGCGCCACCGCGCGGCAATGCCAGCACCACGAGGTCGTGGCGGCCGCGGTAGTGGTCCAGCAGGCCGGCCAGCGCGCGACCGGCATCTCTGCGGTCGCGGAACAGACGGTCGGGCATGGCGGCCCCCCTAACGTGCTCGGAGGCGGACCACCCTTGGCGCACACCGGCCGGCGTGCGCGCACGCCGATCATGCCGCTGCCGAGGTGACCTCGGGCGGGCCTGGGCCGTTACCCCAGCCTACGCCTTCTCCCCGCGCGGGCCCCGGGGCCGTGTGCGACGTGCCTTTACGCGAGGCGAGCCGGCACGCCGGGCCCTATGTCCTGTTTCGCTGGAAATCTTAGTCGAAAAGCGCATTAAGTATGTCTTCGCGTCTTCATCATCGGCAAACGTCGCGCTATATGGATTATTCCAGCGTTGCCGGGCCAACCCGTTTATCCCTCCCACCTGCGGAGCAGCGGAAACACGTAATTGACATGCCAAAGATCGGCACCGCATAATTACACAGCGGCAACGGAAAGCCCCCGGAACACAGAGCGGTCCTCCCGTTCTGCCCGTTATCGATATGGCGAAGATCCCCCCGACCACGGCGAACAGCACACGCGACGCATTCGACCAGCATGTCCGGAGTTTCGTAAGTCTTCCCTTCGCGTCCATTCGGCGACACACGACCGCCCCCGGAAAGTCGCCGAGATTCACTGCGCACCAGGTTTTCCGACTGCCCTTTTTCCCATCCAGCGCGACAGTGATTGGTGGTGTGGGTTGTGACCGAGACAACCGACGCAGGAACGAACCCCCAAAACGGCCAGGCCCCCCACAACGGCCAGACCCAGCAGAGCCTCGCCACCCAAGCGGCACGCAACCTGGCCACCACGACCAAGTCGCAACCGCAGATGCAAAGCATCTCCTCCCGATGGCTACTGCGCATGCTCCCCTGGGTCCACACCCCCGGCGGCGCCTACCGCGTCAACCGCCGCCTCAGCTACGCCATCGGCGACGGACGCCTCAGCTTCACCAACCACGGCACCGACATCCGCGTCGTCCCCCCAGAACTCCGCGAACTCCCCCTGCTACGCCACTTCGACGACGACACCGTCCTCGAAGCACTCGCCAACCGCTTCACCCAAAACCACCACGAACCCGGCGACACCATCACCGAAACCGGCCAACCCGCCGACCACCTCATCCTCATCGCCCACGGCAAAGTCAACAAAATCGGCACCGGCGAATACGGCGACCACACCATCCTCGGCGTCCTCGCAGACGGCGACTACTACGGCGACCACACCCTCACCACCAACAACCCAGCCACCTGGGAACACACCATCAAAGCCGTCACCCCCACCACCACCCTCACCCTCCCCCGCCAAACCTTCCAAGAACTCCTCACCCAATCACCCACCCTCCGCACCCACCTCGAAACCCACCACGCCAACCCCCGCCCCCCACAGAACAAACACGGCGAAGCCCTCATCGAAATCACCTCAGGACACGCCGGAGAACCCCAACTCCCCAGCACCTTCGTCGACTACGAAACCACCCCCCGCGAATACGAACTCAGCGTCGCCCAAACCATCCTCCGCATCCACACCCGCGTCGCCGACCTCTACAACCAACCCATGAACCAAACCCACCAGCAACTCCGCCTCACCATCGAAGCCCTCCGCGAACGCCAAGAACACGAACTCATCAACAACCCCGAATTCGGCCTCCTCAACAACGCCGACCTCAAACAACGCATCCACACCCGCACCGGCCCACCCACCCCCGACGACCTAGACGAACTGCTGGCCAACGTCTGGAAGAACCCCGCGTTCTTCCTCGCGCACCCGCTGACGATCGCCGCGTTCGGCCGCGAGTGCAGCAACCGCGGCATCTATCCGCAGAGCGTCATGCTCAACGGCCACGCGATCCCCTCCTGGCGCGGAGTCCCGCTGCTCCCCTGCAACAAGATCCCCATCACCAAGACCCGCACCAGCTCCATCCTCGTCATGCGCACCGGAGAAGAGAACCAAGGCGTCATCGGCCTCCACCAGACCGGCCTCCCCGACGAATACGAACCCAGCCTCTCCGTCCGATTCATGGGCATCAACGAACACGCCGTCATGTCCTACCTCGTCAGCGCCTACTACTCCGCCGCCGTCCTGGTCCCCGACGCACTCGGCATCCTCGAACACGTCGAAATCGGCCACTGACCCACAACCACCGACCAGCGGCCACCGCGCGGCCGCTCGGCGCGTACCCGCCGGCGCCGGACGGCCGGCGCGGCACCTCCTCCGTTCAGCGCGACAGTGATTGGTGGTGTGGGTTGTGACCGAGACAACCGACGCAGGAACGAACCCCCAAAACGGCCAGGCCCCCCACAACGGCCAGACCCAGCAGAGCCTCGCCACCCAAGCGGCACGCAACCTGGCCACCACGACCAAGTCGCAACCGCAGATGCAAAGCATCTCCTCCCGATGGCTACTGCGCATGCTCCCCTGGGTCCACACCCCCGGCGGCGCCTACCGCGTCAACCGCCGCCTCAGCTACGCCATCGGCGACGGACGCCTCAGCTTCACCAACCACGGCACCGACATCCGCGTCGTCCCCCCAGAACTCCGCGAACTCCCCCTGCTACGCCACTTCGACGACGACACCGTCCTCGAAGCACTCGCCAACCGCTTCACCCAAAACCACCACGAACCCGGCGACACCATCACCGAAACCGGCCAACCCGCCGACCACCTCATCCTCATCGCCCACGGCAAAGTCAACAAAATCGGCACCGGCGAATACGGCGACCACACCATCCTCGGCGTCCTCGCAGACGGCGACTACTACGGCGACCACACCCTCACCACCAACAACCCAGCCACCTGGGAACACACCATCAAAGCCGTCACCCCCACCACCACCCTCACCCTCCCCCGCCAAACCTTCCAAGAACTCCTCACCCAATCACCCACCCTCCGCACCCACCTCGAAACCCACCACGCCAACCCCCGCCCCCCACAGAACAAACACGGCGAAGCCCTCATCGAAATCACCTCAGGACACGCCGGAGAACCCCAACTCCCCAGCACCTTCGTCGACTACGAAACCACCCCCCGCGAATACGAACTCAGCGTCGCCCAAACCATCCTCCGCATCCACACCCGCGTCGCCGACCTCTACAACCAACCCATGAACCAAACCCACCAGCAACTCCGCCTCACCATCGAAGCCCTCCGCGAACGCCAAGAACACGAACTCATCAACAACCCCGAATTCGGCCTCCTCAACAACGCCGACCTCAAACAACGCATCCACACCCGCACCGGCCCACCCACCCCCGACGACCTAGACGAACTGCTCTGCAGGCGAAGAAAGTCCCATTTCTTCGTGGCGCATCCGGAGACCATCGCGGCCTTCGGCCGCGAATGCAACCGGCGTGGTGTGTATCCGCAGAGCGTCGAGATCGACGGCCACGCGATCCCCTCCTGGCGCGGAGTCCCGCTGCTCCCCTGCAACAAGATCCCCATCACCAAGACCCGCACCAGCTCCATCCTCGTCATGCGCACCGGAGAAGAGAACCAAGGCGTCATCGGCCTCCACCAGACCGGCCTCCCCGACGAATACGAACCCAGCCTCTCCGTCCGATTCATGGGCATCAACGAACACGCCGTCATGTCCTACCTCGTCAGCGCCTACTACTCCGCCGCCGTCCTGGTCCCCGACGCACTCGGCATCCTCGAACACGTCGAAATCGGCCACTGACCCGCAACCGGATCCCCCACGGAAACGCCAGGCGGCCGTTCGCGTCGCCCGGCTCTTCCAGGCGTATCGACGAGACCTCATCGCGGCCTCCGGGATCACGGCCGTCCATGGGCGAAAACTCAGCCCGGTTTTACAGTGAAGAGACCAGCTTTCTGTGGTCACAACGGAGATTGACGGCGATAAGTGTGATGAAGTCGATGAAAGTCCTCCCCGGCGTGCTCGGGACTTTCGAACACGCCCAGTTCAGGCACGGAGGGAAGGGGTCGCGCGTATGACCAAGGTGATGACCACGGGCCGGCCGGCGCACGAGGTGCTGGCCTGGAGCCGCGACCTGGCCGGCCCCGCACTGCGGTCCGCGGTGGAGACCTTGCCCGCGTCGATGCGGCGCATAGCCGGCTACCACTTCGGCTGGCAGGACGAGCACGGACGTCCCACCACCGGCAGCGGCAGCGGCAAGGCCATCCGGCCCGCGCTGGTCCTGCTGTCGGCCGAGGCGGTCGGAGTCCCCACCGGCGCTCCGTCAGCAGTGCCGGCCGGCCCCGGCGGTCCCATCGGTTCGGCGATCGGCCTCAGCGGTCCCGTCGGCTCGGCGATCGGCCCCAGCGGTCCCATCGGCTCCAGCAGCTCCGGTGCTTCCGGTGGCCACGGTGGTTCCGATGGTTCCGGCGGTGCCGGGCTGGGAGCCGCTTCGGGTGCGCCTGGGGGGCTCAACCTCGGGGCCATGTCGGCGGCGGTCGCCGTGGAGCTGGTGCACAACTTCTCCCTGCTGCACGACGACGTGATGGACGGCGACGTGACCCGCCGCCACCGTCCCACGGCCTGGAGCGTGTTCGGCGTGAGCGCGGCCATCCTGGCCGGTGACGCCCTGCTGACCCTGGCGTTCGACGTGCTCGGCGCCGACGGCCACCCCGCCGCCCCGGACGGGGCGCGGGTGCTCGGCGCCGCGGTGCTCGACCTGGTCGAGGGCCAGAGCGCTGACACCGCCTTCGAAGCGCGGGCCGAGGTGAGCCTGCCCGAGTGCGTGAGCATGGCGGAGGGCAAGACGGGGGCCCTGCTGGGCGGTGCCTGCGCGCTCGGCGCCCTGTTCGGCGGGGGCACCCCGGAGCAGATCGAGCATCTGCGAGGATTCGGCGACCGCCTCGGGCTGGCCTTCCAGCTCGTGGACGACCTCCTCGGCATCTGGGGCGACCCGGCGGTGACCGGCAAGCCCGTCTACTCCGATCTGCGCAACCGGAAGAAGTCCCTGCCCGTGGTCGCCGCCCTGGCCTCCGGCACTCCGGCAGGTGACGAGCTGGCGGCGCTCTACCGCCGCGACCAGGAGCTCACCGGTCCCGATCTCGTCCACGCCGCCGAGCTCATCGAGGCGGCGGGTGGCCGTGCCTGGAGCCAGTCCCGGGCCGACGACCTGCTGGTCGAGGCGCTCGGTCACCTGACGTCCGCCGACCCCGTGCCGAGGGCAGCCACCGAACTCACCACTCTCGCCCATCTGGTGACCCACCGCGACCACTGAGCCAAGAGCTCAACGGGTGAGCGCCGTGACGATGCGGTCGAGGGTGGCGAGGTCGATGGGGTCGAGGTCGCGCAGGGGTGGGGGCGGCTCACCGAGTATCGCCTCGGCGAGCGCGGCGGCCTTCTCCCCCTCGGCGGTCACGGTCACGGTCTTCTGGCGGCGGTCCTGCGGGTGCACGTCGCGCACCACCATGCCGCGCCGTACGAGATCGTCCACGACCAGCGTGGTGTAGGGAGCGTCCGTGCTGAGCTCGGCGGCGAGCTGCCGCATCGTGAGCGGGGTCACGGCGAGCCGGCGCAGCGCCTTGGCCCTGATGAAGCTCATGTCGAGCGCGTCGCAGACCTCCTTGCGCCGGTCGTACCGGTCGAGGACGAGAGCGCGCATGCCGTGCCAGACACGGGTGGCCATCTGGGGGTCGTGGCTCATGACGTGACGGGAATCCTCGTGTCGTCGACGGTGAGGCGCGCCGCGGTCCGCTCCGCGGTGCCCTTCGCCCATCTGCCCGTGGTGATGATACCCAGCAGGAGCACGATCGCCCCGTATCCGGCGACGATCCACCAGCCCGCCAGGCTGGCCCCGGTGAATCCCTCCCGCAGGGTTCCCGTCATGCCGAACGCCAGCACCGACCCGGCGACGGCCACGCCGAGCGACTGGCCGACCTGGCGGCTGGTCGAGGCGACCGCCGCCGCGACCCCGGCCTGCGTCACGGGCATGCCCGACACGGCGGTGTTGGTCACGGGCGCGTTGACCATGGCGAACCCGAAGCCGAAGACCGTGTAGGCGGCGAGCAGCCAGGGAATCGGCGTGGTCGCGGTCAGCCGGGTCAGCATCAGGCCGCTGGCGGTGATGGCGATGCCCGCCATGATCAGCGAGGGCCGTGAGCCACGCTCCCCGACCAGCCTGCCGGACAGCGGGGCGAACACCACCGCCATCGCCGCGATCGGCAGCGTGCACAGCCCCGCGTGGAACGGCGACAGCTCCCGCACGTCCTGCAGGTAGAGCGTGTTGAGGAACAGGAACGCGCCGAACCCCGAGAACGCGCTCACCGCGATGACCGACGCCCCGGAGAAGGGGACGCTGCGGAAGAAGCGCAGCTCGATCAGGGGTTCCGGGCGGCGCAGCTCGTACACGATCAGGGCGGCCAGCGCGGCCACGGCGGCGACGGAGCACGCGATGATCACCGGAGCGCCCCAGCCCTTGCTCGGCACCTCGATGATCGCGTAGGTGAGCGAGGCCAGCATCACGACGACCAGCACCTGTCCCACGGGGTCGATCCTGCGGGGACGCGGCGACCGCGACTCCGGGACGAACAGGGCGGTGAGCAGCAGGGCCACCACCGCCACCGGCACGTTGATCCAGAAGATCGACCGCCAGCCGGTCGAGTCGGCGAGCGCGCCGCCGACGACCGGGCCGAGCGCCATGCTGATCCCGACCACTCCTCCCCACACGCCGATCGCCCGGGCGCGTTCCTTCGGCTCGGTGAAGGTGTTCGTGATGATCGACATGGCGACCGGGTTGAGCATCGAGCCGCCGATCGCCTGGAGGACCCGGAAGGCCACCAGCCAGCCGAGGCTCGGCGCGAGGCCGCAGAGCAGCGAGCCCGCCGCGAACACCACCAGGCCGAGCTGGAATGTCCTGCGGCGCCCGACGCGGTCGGCCGTCGAGCCGGACAGCAACAGGAGGCTCGCCAGCACGAGGGTGTAGGCGTCGATGGTCCACTGCATCCCCGACACCGGCGCGTGCAGGTCGCGCTCGATCGACGGGAGGGCGACGTTCACGATGGTGTTGTCGAGCCCGACGATGAGCAGGCTCATGCAGCAGATCAGCAGGACGAGCATGCGCCTGCGGCGGCCGAGCTCGGTCACGTCCCTCCAAGAGGTTGTAGGCGTACAACGGTTATAACAGTACAACCAATGCCGCCAATAGCCTGATTTATGCCTATGACCTGCGGATATATGGCTGATGTCCGGGGAAGAACCATTGTCGTGGGGGCGTGCGATGGCCGGTTACCCGCGACGGATCCCGCTCTGGGGCCGTTGAAGGGTGCCGCGCAGCGCGTTCGGGCCGGGCTCCGCCGTCGCCGCGCTCAGGGGGACAGCGGCCGGTCACGCGATGCCGCGGCCGGGGTCGTACGGCTGCCGTCAGCGCGGCCCTCGCGGCTGTCCCCCACTCGCTCGGCGGCACCTCCCGCGACGGTGCGGAAGAGGGAGGACCATGCCCGGTAACAAGGCGGTCGCTTATCGGGGCCCCGGCAGGGTCGAGGTCGAGGACATCGGCTACCCCGAGTTCGAGCTCAAGGACGGGCCGGGGGTGAACCCCGCCAACGTCGGCCGCAAGGTCCCCCACGGAGCCATCGTCAAGGCCGTCGCCACGAACATCTGCGGCAGCGACCAGCACATGGTGCGAGGGCGCACCACCGCCCCCAAAGGGCTCATCCTGGGCCACGAGATCACCGGTGAGGTCGTGGAGCTGGGCCCCGACGTGGAGTTCGTCAAGGTGGGCGACCTGGTGTCGGTCCCGTTCAACATCTCCTGCGGCCGGTGCCGGAACTGCAAGGAGGGCAAGACCGGCATCTGCGAGAACGTCAACCCCGACCGGCCGGGTTCGGCGTACGGGTACGTGGACATGGGCGGATGGGTCGGCGGGCAGGCGGAGTACGTGCTCGTGCCGTACGCGGACTGGAACCTGCTGAAGTTCCCCGACAAGGACCAGGCGATGGAGAAGATCCTCGACCTGGCCATGCTGGCGGACATCTTCCCCACCGGCTTCCACGGGTGCGTGACCGCGGGGGTGGGGGCGGGATCGACGGTCTACATCGCGGGCGCCGGCCCGGTGGGGCTGGCGGCGGGCGCGTCGGCGTTCCTGCTGGGGGCGGCCGTGGTGATCGTCGGCGACCTGAACCAGGATCGCCTGGCGCAGGCCCGCAGCTTCGGCTGCGAGACCGTCGACGTGTCCAAGGGCGATCCGGGGGATCAGATCGAGCAGATCCTGGGCGTCCCCGAGGTGGACTGCTCCGTCGACGCGGTGGGCTTCGAGGCGCGCGGCCACGGCAGGGAGGCGCGGACCGAGCGGCCCGCCACCGTGCTCAACTCCCTGATGGAGATCACCCGGGCCGGCGGCGCGATCGGCATCCCTGGCCTGTACGTCACCGGCGACCCGGGCGCGGCCGACGAGGCCGCCAAGGAGGGCTCGCTGTCGATCAGGCTGGGGCTCGGCTGGGCCAGGTCGCACGCCTTCTTCACCGGCCAGTGCCCCGTCATGCGCTACAACCGGCAGCTCATGATGGCGATCCTCCACGACCGGGTGCAGATAGCCAAGGCGGTCAACGCGACGCCGATCCCGCTCGACCAGGCCGCCAGGGGCTACGAGGACTTCGACAAGGGCGCGGCGTGCAAGTTCGTCCTTGACCCGCACGGGTTGCTTCACTCGCGCACGTAGAGGGCGTACATGCGAGTCGTGGCCCTGTCCGGGGGGACCCCCTCCGGGACAGGACCACGACGGTGGTTGGTGACGGACCCCGCCACTGGCTGTCAGTGAGCCGTGGCGGGGCCCGCGGTCTGGCGGGTCAGAGCGCCGGGTAGGCGTTCTGCAGGAGCTGGCGGAACTGCGCCGAGAACCACGCGCCGGAGATCGGAGCGTTCGGCAGAGCGCCGGTCGCGTTGTTGCCGTTACGGTCGTTGCCGGTGTAGGTGGGGTCGCACATCCGGTCGAAGCCCTTGCCCTCGTCGTTCGGGATGGCCGAGCTGGAGCCGTCGGACTCGCCCGGAGGCTTGATCCAGACGTAGGCGTCGAGGCCGGTGGCGGGGTTCGCCTTCGGACGCTCGCCGAGACCGGCGCCGCTCTGGTTGCACCAGTTGCCGGCGTGGATCCGCCGGTCGACGCGGGACTGGTCCACGAAGGTGTTGACGTCGGTCGACGTGCTCGGGCCCGCGGGCCGGGCCGACCCGCCCCAGCCGTTGCGGGAGGTGTCGATCAGCATGCCGATGGTCGACGGGAATCCCTCGGTGATGAGCCGCTGGCGGAACGCCTGGGCGTAGGTCAGCTCGTCGACGTAGAAGTTCCAGTCGACCCAGCGGGACTGGCGCACCGACTGGCCGCCCGGGGTGGAGTTGATGGTGAAGTTGGGCTCGGTCAGCGCGGAGTAGTTGGCGGTGTTGGTGATGAAGCCGTCGACGCTGGACATGCCCGCGGTGGTGCCGCGCGCGGTGCTGGCGAAGAGCTGGGCCGACGGGCCGAAGTTGGTGTCCCAGCCGAGCCAGCCGTGGTGCCCCGCGTCGATGTAGGTGTACACGTTCGAGATCGCGTGCAGCTTGTTCAGGGCGTACTGCACACCCTGGACGTAGGCGCCGGACGACTGCGCCTCGGCGCAGGCGGCGATGTTGGTGTTGGTGATCAGGTTCGGCAGCGAGTCGATCTCGATGATGGATACGATGCGCAGCGCCGAGTACTTGGGGTCGGCCATGATCGCGGCGATCGGGTCGATGTACTCGGTCTTGTAGCGGTTGAGGCCGTTCTGCGCGATCTTGAGCTCGCCGTTGGAGGCCAGGGCGGAGCAGTCGCGGTTCGGCAGGTTGTAGATGACGAACTGGATGGTCAGCGGGGCGCTGCCGTTGGCGGCGTCCTGCGCGACGGCCGCGTCGAGGTGCGCGCGCAGGCCCTTGGCGCTCGCGCTGCCGGCGATGGCGGCGATGCGGTCCAGCCACACGCCCGTCGAGATGTTGGCGACGGCGGAGCCGCCCGGCTCGGCGGCGGCCTTGGTGGACCAGTCGCTGTTCACGTAGCCGGTTGCGCCGGCGTAGGGGTTGTCGACGTGCGTGCCCGGGTTGCCGCCGCCGGTCTGCACGGAAGCGGTGACCGTGACCGAGGTGAGGCCCGAGGAGGCGACCGTGATGGCGCGGGTGCCGTTGGCGCTGCTGGCGTTCGCCGCGGCCGACAGCGTCACGTTCTGCGCGGTGTTCCAGTTGGCGGAGGTGAAGGTCAGGCTCGCCCCGCCCGTCACCGTGATGCCGGAGTTACCGGTACCGGCGGTCGAGGTCACCGTCACGTTGCTCGTCGGCTGCGCCGCCAGCTTCACGGCGTAGGTCGCCGTGCTGCCCGCCGTGACGGTCACCGCGGTCGGGCTGACCACCAGGGACTGGGTCGTGCCGCCGCCGCCCTGAACGGACGCGGTCACCGCGACCGAGGCGAGGCCGGAGGAGGCCACGGTGATGGCCCGGGTGCCGTTGGCGCTGCTGGCGTTCGCCGCGGCCGACAGCGTCACGTTCTGCGCGGTGTTCCAGTTGGCGGAGGTGAAGGTCAGGCTCGCCCCGCCCGTCACCGTGATGCCGGAGTTACCCGTGCCGGCGGTCGAGGTCACCGTCACGTTGCTCGTCGGCTGCGCCGCCAGCTTCACGGCGTAGGTCGCCGTGCTGCCCGCCGTGACGGTCACCGCGGTGGGGCTGACCACCAGGGACTGGGTCGTGCCGCCGCCGTTGCAGGTCACGCCGTTGATCGCAAAGCTGGTCGGGTTGGTGTTGGTGCCACTGAAGGTGCCGTTGAACCCGATGGTCCACGAGGCTCCGGTCGCCTGGCTCCCGTTGTACGAGAGGCTCTTCGCGGTGACGTTCGCCCCGGACTGCGACCAGTCGGCGGTCCAGCCCTGGGTCACCTGCTGGCTGCCCGGGAAGGTGAAGGTCAGCGTCCAGTTGGTCAGGGGGTCGCCCAGGTTCTTGATCGTGACGTTTCCGCCGAACCCGTTGCCGCCTTCCCAGGCCTTCTCATACGTGACCTGGCAGGCGACCGCGGCGCTGGCCGAAGTCGGGCTGACAACGAGCCCGATGGCGGTGAGCAGCAATGCTGCCACCGCCGTCACCGCTCTGCGCCAGGAACTCTTGTGGGGTCCCATTGTCTGTTCGTCTCCCTTATGAAACTTGATGGGTCCGCCGCCTTCTTGAGACGGCCAAGCAGCGCCCAGCTCGACATGCGGCGGTGGGAGCGCTCCCATGGTGTGGTTGTTTCGGGAGGATGTACAGCAGATTGCGCGCGGCCACCGCCGCACGGCAAGCCCTCGCCCGCCGCGCGGCACCCGGCCCCCCGTTGGCCTTGGCAAACGCGCCGGGCCGACCTGTGGATCGCCGCGCAGTCCAATGAAACATTCATCTGGAAGGCCCGGGGCGTGGGCGAGATCCCACCGGCGCCGTCGCGCCCGGGGCGGCCAGGGACGAGACTGGTCGGTGCCGCGCACGGCGGCAGCGGTGACAGGCTGAGGCTGCGGAGGCAGGATGACGACGGCCCGCGTAGAACCGCCCACGACGGCCGGGCCGGCCCGGCGGCCGGAGCTGGACGCGATCCGCGCCCTGGTGGTGGTCGGGCTGGTGTTCTTCCACACGGCGCTGGTGTTCGACGCGAGCGACGACTACTACGTGAAGAACGCCGAGACCACCCACGCGACCATGATCGCCACCGGGCTCGGCGTGGTGTGGGCGATGCCGATGCTGTTCCTCATCGCCGGCCTCGGCTCGTGGCACTCGCTGCGCCGGCGCGGCGCCGCGGGGTTCGCCGCCGAGCGGCTGCGGCGGCTCGGCGTGCCGCTGGTGTTCGCGACGCTCACGATCATCCCGGTTCCGCAGTGGCTGCGGCTGCGCGCCGACCCCGGCTACCACGAGTCGTACCTGCGGTTCCTGCCGAGGTTCTTCCAGGTGCGCCTGGATCCCACCGAGCTCCCCTTCGTCCTCCAGGGCAGGTACTTCGAGGTCGGCCACCTGTGGTTCGTGGTGCTGCTGCTGGCGTTCTCGCTCCTGCTGGCCCCGCTCGTCCGCTGGTCTCCCCACGACCTGGCCGGGCGGATCCGTGACCGGACGGCCAGGGCCGTAGGAAGGCGGGGCGTGGTGCTGCTCGCGGCCGTCCCCGTCGCGGTGGTCAGCGCCCTGCTCGGCCTTGAGCAGGCGTACGCCGCGTGGAGCCGCTGGGCGTACCTGCTGTTCTTCCTGTACGGGTTCGTGCTCGCCGCCGACGAGCGGTTCCGGGCCGCGATGCGCCGCGACGCCCGACTGGCCGCCGCGCTGGGCGTGGTGCTGTTCCTGGCGGGCCTGCCGGTGTTCCTCACCGCGGGCGACGCCACGGGCGGCAACCCCCTCACCGACATGAACGCGCTCGCCATCGGCGCCCGCGCGGTGTACGGCGCGACGGGGTGGTGCTGGCTGGTGGCGATCCTCGGGCTACTCGACCGCCGCCGCCCGGCGCCCGCGGCCGTACAGGCCCCGCGGGAGAGCCTCGGCCGGCGGCTGTACGGCTACCTGGCCACCGCCGTGCTGCCGCTGTACATCCTGCACCAGCCGATCCTCGTCGCCGTCGCGTACGGCGTGGTCGGCCTGCCCGCGCCGATCGCGGTCAAGTACGCCGTGATCGTGGTGGCCACGCTCGGCCTGACGCTCGCCGCGTACGACCTGCTGGTACGGCGCACGCGGGTGACCAGGTTCCTGTTCGGGATGCGCGCGCAGGCGTGAAACGTGCCCGCCCGTGCCTCGCGGCGCGGACGGGCACGCGCGCGTTACGGGGTGAGGTTGGTCAGGCGCACCTTGACGAGGGTGGTGACGGCCGGGCCGGCCTCCCAGCTGCCGTCGAGCGCGGTGATGGTGACGTTGCCCGCGTCGAGCAGGGTGCGGTCGGCGTCGGTGACGGGGTCCGGGCCGGTCGCCGGCAGGGGCAGGATCCGGTAGCACGTGGCGCAGACGTCGGGGGCGGGCGCGTAGTTGGTCGAGACGGGCAGCGACGTGCCGAGCTTGGCGAACTTCACCTGGCCGTTCGGCGTGACCGGGTAGTTCACGTTCAGCGCGGTGTGGTCGGGGAGGATCTTGCCGTTGAACGACGAGGTCGCGGCGAGCTTGTTCACGACCTTGACCGCGAAGTCGATGGACTGCTGGGTGCTCGGGAACGAGTTCGAGGGGCCCCTGGCGGTGCTGAACGCGACGGCGGGGACGCCGCCGGCGAGGGCGGTGACGGCCGCGCCGACCGTGCCGGAGTGGTTGACGAGCGCGGCGACGTTCTCGCCCGCGTTGGGCCCGGAGATGACCAGGTCGGGCGGGCTGCTCGCGAACAGGACGCGCACCCCGAAGGCGACGGCGTCACCCGGGGTGCCCGCGATGGACCAGATCCCCGGGGACCTCTCCACCGCCTCCAAGGTGCTGCCGAACTTGATGTTGAGCCCGGTGCCGACCGCGCTGGCGTCGGTGAGCGGGGCGACGATCGTCACCTGGTGCCCAGCGGCGATCAGGGCCTGGCGGAGGCTCTGCGTGGACGACGAACTGTAGCCGTCGTCGTTGGTGAGCAGGATCCGCAGCGAGTGCTGGTCCTTCGCCTGCGCGGGAGCGGCCGCTCCCACCAGGGAGGCGAGTAAGAGAAAGGGGATGAGGATACGTCTGAACACGATGGGTCTCATTGGTGGCTCGCACCTTTGCCTGGATACATCCATTACGTGACAGTTTGGAATGTATATGGACAGCAATGTCAAGGGAAGACCGCGTGACCCCAAGGTGAACATCCAGGTATCGCGGGCGGTGCCGGAATTGTTGCGCGAGATCGGCTACCAGCAGATGACCGTCGAGGCGATCGCCCGCAGGGCCGGGGTGAGCAGGCCCGCCATCTACCGCCGCTGGCGGTCCAAGGCCGACATCGTGCTTCACGTGCTGTTCGAGCGCGCCGGGTCCGGCGGCTTTCCGTCCCCCACCGGCGACCTCCGCGCCGACCTTGGGACCTGGGTGCGCGCACTGCTGGCCAGGTTCGGACGTCCCGAGGTGGCCGCCGCCTACGTCGGCCTGATGGCGGACCTGCGGGACACGAGGGGGTTCTCCGTCGAGATGGTGTGGCCGGGACGCGACCACCTGGCCGAGGCCCTCTCCATGGGCGGGGCCAGGCCCGAGGCCGACGCCGAGGTGCTCTTCGAGCTGCTCGCCGGCGCCATCCTCCTGCGCCTGGCGGGCGGCGGGCCGGTGGACGACGCGGCGTACCAGGAGCGGCTCACCGATCTGCTCTTCCACGCGGTGGCGGAGACACCGTAGAGCACGCGGCGGCTGAGGCCGCGTAGAGCGCATTGCGCGGAGACCGCGTAGAGCACGCGGCGCAGGGACCGCGTACAGCGCGCGGCGCGGGGACCGCGTAGGGGTACCGGCCGCGCACTCCGCGGCGCGGTGAGTCACACCTGCCCCACCTGCACCGATGGATCGCAAGCCATTCGACCCTCTGCCGCTGTGGCCTGTTCACATGCGGTTAAGCCGCTCTTGCCAGTGTGCCCTACGTAGCCGGAGCCAAGATCTCTCCGGCGGGATGGAAGGGCAAGACATGGGCCACGGGCACGATCACCCTCACGATCACTCTCATGCTCACCCGCACGACCACTCTCACGGCGCCGAGCACGCCCATGACCAGGGCGAGATGTCGCCGGTCGTGGACATGTCGGTCCCCGACGCCGAGCTCTCCCCCGGGCAGCTCTCGCGCCGCACGATGTTCCGCCGTGCGGGCCTGCTGGGCGCCGGCCTGACCGCCGCGGGCGTCCTCGGCACCGCGGGCGAGGCCGCCGCCGCGACCCCGCAGCGCGTGCGGCACAACACCGAGCCGCGCGACGGCTACCTGTGGCTCGCCGGTGACCACCACATCCACACCCAGTACAGCTCCGACGGCATGTACAAGGTGAGCGACCACGTCAAGCACGCCAACGCGTACGGCCTCGACTGGATGGTCATCACCGACCACGGCAGCGTCGCCCACGCCAAGATCGGCGTCGACAAGGTCAACCCCGACATCGTCGCCGCTCGCAAGATCGTCAAGGACACCCTGGTCTTCCAGGGGCTGGAGTGGAACATCCCGGCCGCCGAGCACGGCACGGTCTTCGTGGCCCCCGGCCGCAACGAGCTCGCCACCCTCAAGGAGTTCGAGAACTCCTTCGACGGCTCGGTGAAGAACGCGAGCGGCAGCTCCCCGCAGAACGAGGCCCTCGCCATCGCGGGGCTCAACTTCCTGGCCGACGCCGTGAAGAAGCGCCGTGTCGAGGCCGCGCTGTTCCTCGCCAACCACCCCTCCCGCAAGGGCCTCGACACCCCGCACGAGATCCGGGCCTGGCGGGACGCCGCGCCGGGGATCGCCGTGGGCATGGAAGGCGCGCCGGGCCACCAGGCCGCGGGCATCGCCAAGCCGAACGGGCCGGGCTCCGGCCGCGGCTTCTACGACAGCAGCCCCAGCGCCGACTCCTGGGCCTCCTACCCGCCCGAGAGCTACAAGACCTTCGGCGGCTTCGACTGGATGACCGCGACCGTCGGCGGCCTGTGGGACAGCCTGCTCGCCGAGGGCAAGAGCTGGTGGATCACCGCCAACTCCGACTCGCACACGGTCTACGGCGACACCAGTGACCGTGGGCCCGGCAGCGACTTCAACGCCAACGGCAAGTACAACGACCCCGTCTACAAGGGCTCGTTCAACCTGGGGAACGGCGACTTCTGGCCGGGCTACTACAGCCGGACCCACGTCGGCGCCAAGGGTTTCTCGTACACGGACGTCATGGACGGCATCCGCGAGGGTCGCGTCTGGGTGGACCACGGCGGCCTGATCAGCGCCCTGGTCGTGCGTGCCCGGCAGGCGGGGACCGGACAGCGCGGAGTGTCCCTCGGTGACACCCTGCACGTGCGCAAGGGCTCGAAGGTCGAGGTCTCCATCGAGATCACGCTGGCCAACCAGCCGAACTGGGCGCAGTTCATCCCGACGCTGGCCCGCGTGGACGTCATCCAGGGCGACGTCACGGGACCGGCCGCCAACAAGGACGTCTTCACTGCCCCGGCCACCAAGGTCGTCAAGTCGTTCGAGGTCGGCAAGAACACCGGCACGGTCACGCTGACCTACCAGGTCGGCGCCGTGGACCGCCCGGTCTACGTACGCCTGCGCGGCACCGACGGCAACCGCGGCGCCGCCGGGCTGCTCGGCGCGTCGGTCGACCCGAACGGCCCCCAGATCGACGTCTTCGGCGACGCCGACCCCTGGAAGGACCTGTGGTTCTACAGCAACCCCATCTGGATCGTGCCCCGCGGATGATCCTCGGACTGGACGCGGGCTCGCGGACGGTCACAGAAGCCGAGCACCTTCTCCATGACATGGTGAAGGTGCTCGGCCTTCCGGCCGGCACCGTGGGCTGCACGCACTTCGTACGACCCGAGTCGGGCGCACCGCACGTCGCCTGCTCGCTGGTCCTCCAGGCGCCTCCCTCGGGACTCCCCGAGAACGTGGGCGCCGCGCTGGGCGACAGCCGTACCGGACCGGACGACCTCGCGGAGGGCGCCGCGCTCGCGGCGGCCGAGCACGCCGCCGGAGCCGGCGGCCGCCTGGTCCTGTTCCCCGGCCACGACGAGCTGAACGGCACGCTAACCGTCGCCGAGGTGCTGGCCGGCTCCTCGATCGAGCAGGTCGTCGTGCTGGCTCAGGCCGGGGATCCGTCGCCGGACACGCTCGTCGTGACCAACGACCACGTACGGCCGCAGTGGCGCGACGGGCGCGTGGTCCTGCTCACCATGCCCGCCGCGGGGGGCCGCCTCATGCCCGCCGAGGTGCCGAACCCCACGCCGTGCTGCGTGGACCACGGCTGACCCATCTCAGACACGGCCTCCCGCGAGGTCCATGACTGAGGGTCAGCGCGGTGCCGGGGTCATGCTGGTGAAGGCGGCGACGGTGCCTTCGAGCTGGAGGCGCAGCTCGGCGGGGGTGATCTCGGGGTCGAGCAGGGCGCTGACGCACTGGCGGCGCAGCGCGCGGTCGAGCACCCCCGCGGAACGGTCGCCGAGCCCCGGGTAGGCGAGCTGGATGGTGCCGACCAGGCCGACGATCTCGGTGGCCAGGGCCTCGTCGAGATGGGCGCGGAAGGTGTCGACGCCGAGGTACGCGGCGGCGAGCACCGAGGGCGCGACGAAGGCGCCGGCGGCGGAGGTGAGGGTGTCCAGGCTCGCGGCGAGGAAGGCCCTCGGATCGGCCGTGGCCAGGTGCCCGTGGCGGGCCCGGAAGTCCGCGCACACGCGTTCGAGGTTGGCCGGTGAAAGCCCGAAGAGCAGGAGCTCCCGTTTGTTCGGGAAGTAGTGGTAGAGGCCGCCCACCGACATGCTCGCGGCCCGGGCGGCGCGGGCCATCGTGATCTCGCGCGCGCCGTGCACGCTGATGAGCGGCGCGACCGCGAGGAAGATCTCCTGCTGCCGCCTGACCCGATCCTCAGCCGGTCGCCCGATTTTTCCGAACATGGGGGCTGATTCCTCTCAACAATCCGGCCTTTTCTTGTCTGCTCTGGCCTGGATCAGAAGACTGCTCGTACCGGGGGTCTCCGGGCCACCGCGACATCATCACTTCACCGTGCCAGACGGAGGAAAGCCGTGAGCGACAGCAACGTCGACATTATCAAACGCGTCTATGACGCCTTTCAGACGCGCGACTTCGGCGTGATCGGGGAGTTGTTCGACCCCCAGGTGGAGATCCACCAGTCGGAGCTGCTGCCGTGGGGCGGGCACTTCAAGGGCCACGAGGGGGCGGTCGCCTTCTTCACCGAACTGCTGCGCAACATCGACCCGCAGCTGACGGTCGAGCGGCTCATCGACGCGGGCGACCACGTGGTGGAGATCGGCCGGACCGTCGGGCTGACCGCCGCCGCCGTCCCCTTCGACCTCCCCGAGATCCACGTGTGGGAGTTCAGCGGGGGCAAGATCGTGCGCATGGAGATCTACATCGACACCCCGGCGATGCTCGCCCACCTCGCCTGACCCTTCCCGGGATCCGGTGGAAGACTGTCCGCATGGCCCATTCGCAGGACACCCATTCACCCGAGGCGGACCCGGCCTGCGCCGTCGCGCACGGTGAAGCGGCGGCCCCGGCCACCGACCGCACCCTGGTCGCCGTGTTCGCCTCCCCCGTAGCCGGCCACCTGCTGCGCTACGCCGCGGATCTCGGGTTCCGCGGGATCCTCCTGGAGCCCGACGCCGGCCGCGCCGCGGCCGTGGGAACGTCCGGCTTCGAGGTCGTCACCGGCCCGCCCGGCGATCTGGACCGCACCGCCGACGTGGTGGTGACCGACCACCACCGCCCCGAGCTCGGCACCGTGCTGAGCGACCTGCTCGCCCGCGAGTGCCGGTGGATCGGGGTGCTCGGCAACCCGCGCCACCCGGGGCCGCACGTCGCGGCACTGGCCGGGCTCGGCGTACCGGACGAGGACATCGCGAGGGTGCACCGGCCGGTCGGGCTCAACATCGGCTCCCGCACGCCCCCGGAGATCGCGATCGCGACCCTGGCCGGCCTCCTCGCCGACCGCAACGGCCGCCCCGGCGGCTTCACCTTCTGACGGCGGCCCGCCGCCAGGGGCCGTACCTCATCGGGAGCCGAGTGCCGGCCGCACGCCGAGGCCGATGAGCACGACGCCGGAGACCTGCGAGCGCCGACCTCGCGGGCTCTGGGGGAAAGGGGGTGCTGGGCTCGTTTCTCCGGGGCTTCTAGCCACCTGTCCCCGGCATCTGCATGATTGACGCATGGCTGAAGACGCGACCCCGGTACCGGCGTGGCAGGCGATGACCGAGGCCCAGGTCCGCCGGTGGGAGGAAGTCCTGGGCGGCATCGCCGAGATGCTCCCGCCCGGACCCGCGTGCGTGGTGGTCGACGGGGCCGCCCGCCAGAGCGCGATCGTCGCCGACCGCCTCGCCGTCACCCTCCGCGCCGCCGGCCGCCCCTGCACCCGCCTGTC
Organism: Sphaerisporangium viridialbum; assembly: GCF_049674955.1. Taxonomy (GTDB): domain Bacteria; phylum Actinomycetota; class Actinomycetes; order Streptosporangiales; family Streptosporangiaceae; genus Sphaerisporangium; species Sphaerisporangium viridialbum. The sequence goes on from NZ_CP187232.1 coordinate 8,372,075, forward strand.
GGACGCCAACCCGCCCGCGGACGAGGACGAATGGTACGCGGACCGCGCCTCGGGCACGGTGGCGATCGCGGACGGCGAGCACTGGCGGACCCACCCTCCCCAGGATCGCTGGGACGTCCAGATCTGGCTGCGCACCCGGGACACCGGCGACCGAGCCAAGGAGAACGCCGAGGCCGACGCGGACATCATCGTCGACGTGCACGACGCGGCCTGGCCGGTGATCCGCCACGTGCGGCCGCACCTGGCCGATCACGACCGGTGGTACATCCCCGAGAGCCGGGCCTTCTTCGGCCCCCGCGCCGCCACCTGGGACACCAAGTTCGGCGACGACATGCCCGCCTACGCCGCGGCGATCAAGGAGTCACGGCTGCCCCGGGACGGCGTCGTCGTGGACGTCGGCTGCGGCACCGGCCGCGCCCTGCCCGCGCTGCGCGACGCCGTCGGCCCCGAGGGCCGCGTCATCGCCCTTGACCTGTCCCCCGAGATGCTCGGCCAGGCCCGCGCCCACGGCCGTGCCGAGCACGCCCGCCTCGTCATCGGCGACGCGCGCCGCCTGCCGCTGGCCGGCGCGTCCGTCGACGCGGTGTTCGCGGCCGGGCTCATCATGCACCTGCCCGACACCGGCGCGGGCCTTCACGAGCTGGCCCGCGTCACCCGCCCCGGCGGGCTGCTCATGCTCTTCCACCCCTCCGGGCGCGCCGCCCTCGCCGCCCGCCACGGCCGTACGCTGAGCCCCGGCGAGCCCCTCGCGGAGACGCCTCTGCGCCGGTCGCTGGACGAGACCGGGTGGAAGCTGACCTGCTACGACGACCCGGCGCACCGCTTCCTCGCCATCGCCACCCGCCGGTGACGACCGGCCATCGGTCCGTGTGACGGTACCGGCGCCCTTTGAGCGACACAATCATGGCCAGCACCATGGCCGCTTCGACGTGCCTCGCGCCGATGGCACGTACGGGCGGTCATGGCCGCGCCCCGATCTCTCAAAAGCGATGCGATGCCGGTACATCACGGCGCGATTGCGAAGCCAGACCGGGGTTGATGCCGGAATATGCGAAGGTATGGTGATTGATTGTGACGACGTTTCGGATCAGCGAGGCGGCCGCTCTGCTCGGGGTCAGCCCCGACACCGTCCGGCGGTGGGTCGACGCCGGGCGGCTCACAGCTCAGCGGGACGAGCACGGCCACCGCATGGTGGACGGCACCGACCTGGCCGCGTTCGCGCGCTCCCAGATCGAGGTCGTGAACGGCGCGGGTCAGTCCTCGGCGCGCAACCGCTTCCGCGGGATCGTGACCGAGGTGATCAAGGACGCGGTGATGGCGCAGGTCGAGATCGCCGCCGGGCCGTACCGCGTCGTCTCGCTGATGAGCCGCCAGGCCGTGGACGAGCTGGGCCTTGCGGTGGGGGTGGTGGCGGTCGCCGTGATCAAGTCCACCAACGTCGTCGTGGAGATCCCCGACCACACTCGCACAGCGAGTCAGTAAGGAGCCCTTGTTGTTCAGGCGTGTATCCCGATGGGCCGCCGCGGTCCCCCTCGCCCTCGCGCTCGCCGCCGGCCTCGCCGGTTGCGGCTCCAGCGACCCGGCCACCCCTTCGACCGCATCCACCACCGCCTCCTCCGGCGGGGCCACTGCGTTGACGGTGTTCGCCGCCGCCTCGCTGACCGAGACCTTCACCGAGCTGGGCAAGACGTTCGAGGCCGCCCACCCGGGGACGTCGGTGAAGTTCAACTTCGGGTCCAGCGCCACCCTCGCCCAGCAGATCACGCAGGGCGCCCCCGCCGACGTGTTCGCCGCCGCGAGCCCGGCCACGATGAAGACCGTCACCGACGCGTCGCTGGCCTCCGCTCCGACGACGTTCGTGCGCAACAAGCTCCAGATCGCCGTCCCGCCCGACAACCCGGCCAAGGTGGACGAGCTCAAGGACCTGTCCGACTCCAAGGTCAAGGTCGCCCTGTGCGCCGAGCAGGTGCCCTGCGGCGCCGCGGCGGTCAAGGCCCTGGACGCGGCGGGGCTGAAGGTCACCCCCGTCACCTACGAGCAGGACGTCAAGGCCACCCTCACCAAGGTCGAACTCGGCGAGGTCGACGCCGCGCTGGTCTACAAGACCGACGTGCTGGCGGCCGCGGGCAAGGTCACCGGCATCGCCTTCCCCGAGGCCGACAAGGCGATCAACGACTACCCGATCGCCGCCCTGTCCAAGGCCCCCGCTCCTGACCTGGCCAAGCAGTTCGTCGACCTGGTCCTGTCCTCCCAGGGCAAGGACGTGCTGACCAAGGCCGGCTTCGAGGCTCCCTGACCGGCATGACACCGTCCACGTCACCGACGGGCCGGGGCGGCGCGCGGCGCGGCCCCGGCCCGGCGGGCATCGTGGCGGGCCGCGTCCCCTGGGCGCTGGTCGCGCCCGCAGCGCTCGGCATGGCCTTCCTGGTGCTCCCCCTGGCCGGGCTGCTCATCCGCGCGCCGTGGTCCACGCTGGCCGAGCGGCTGGCCGAGCCGCAGGTGCTGGAGGCGCTCCGCCTGTCACTGGTCACCGCGACCGTCGCCACCCTGATCTGCCTGCTCCTCGGCGTGCCGCTGGCCTGGCTGCTGGCGCGCGTCACCTTCCCCGCCCGGCGCCTGGTACGGGCGTTGATCACCGTCCCACTGGTGCTGCCACCGGTGGTCGGGGGCGTCGCGCTGCTGCTGGTGCTCGGGCGGCGCGGCCTCCTGGGCCAGTGGCTGGAGGCCTGGTTCGGCATCAGCCTGCCCTTCACCACCGCCGGGGTCGTGCTCGCCGAGGCGTTCGTCGCGATGCCGTTCCTGGTCATCAGTGTCGAGGGCGCGCTACGGGCCGCCGACCTGCGCCTGGAGGAGGCCGCGGCCACCCTCGGGGCGTCGCGCTGGGTCACCTTCCGCCGCGTCACCCTGCCGCTGGTCGCCCCGGGCGTCGTGGCGGGAGCCGTGCTGTGCTGGGCCCGGGCGCTCGGCGAGTTCGGCGCCACCATCACCTTCGCGGGCAACTTCCCCGGCCGCACCCAGACGATGCCGCTGGCCGTCTACCTGGCCCTGGAGACCGAGCCGGAGGCCGCGATCGTCCTCAGCCTCCTGCTGCTCGCCGTGTCGGTGATCATCCTGGCCAGCCTGCGCGACAGGTGGGTGACCAGCCCATGACCCTGCACGCCCACCTGGTGGTCGCCCGTCCCTCCTTCCGCCTGGACATCGACTTCACCGTGGCCGCCGGGCAGGTCGTCGCCCTGCTCGGGCCGAACGGCGCCGGCAAGACCACCGCCCTGCGCGCCCTGGCCGGGCTCGTCGGGCTGTCGGACGGGCACATCACCCTGGAGGACGCCCCCCTGCACACCCTCGCGGCCGAGCGCCGCCCGATCGGCATGGTCTTCCAGGACTACCTGCTGTTCCCGCACCTGTCCGCCCTGGACAACGTGGCCTTCGGCCTCCGGTGCCACGGCGCGTCCAGGTCCGGCGCGCGCCGCCGGGCCGCCGAGTGGCTGGAGCGCGTGGGCCTCGCCGAGCACGCGCGCACCAGGCCCCGGCAGCTGTCCGGCGGACAGGCCCAGCGCGTGGCGCTGGCCCGCGCCCTGGCCGTCGAGCCCCGCCTGCTGCTCCTGGACGAGCCGCTGGCCGCCCTGGACGCCCGCACCCGGCTCGACATCCGCGCCCAGCTGCGCCGTCACCTGACCGACTTCGGCGGCGCGACCGTGCTGGTCACCCACGACCCGCTGGAGGCCATGGTGCTCGCCGACCGGCTGATCGTCATCGAGGACGGCGCGGTCGTGCAGGCGGGCACGCCCGCCGAGGTCGCGCGCCGCCCGCGCACCGACTACGTCGCCCGCCTGGTCGGCCTCAACCTGTATCGCGGCGTCGCCACCGACCGGCAGGTCAAGGTCGACGAGGTGCTGTTCAGCGTGGCCGAGCCGGTGTCCGGCCCGGCGTTCGTCGCGTTCTCACCCGCCGCGGTGGCCCTGTACCGGACCCGCCCCGACGGCTCGCCGCGCAACCTGTGGCAGGCCCGCATCCAGGGCATCGAACGGCACGGCGACAACGTCCGCGTCCTCCTGGACGGGCCGATCACCGCCTCCGCCGACATCACCCCCGCCGCCGTCGCCGACCTCGACCTGACTCCGGGGCAGCAGATCTGGGCCGCCGTCAAGGCCACGGAGACGCACGCCTACCCCGCGTGATCCGGCCAGGCCCTAATCCGGCGACCAGGCATCCGTGAGAGACACCCCTCATGGAAGATGGCTATTGTTCCATCGTGTCTGACGTCAATGTTTCAGAGCTGTTCGACCCGCTCGCGTGGAGCAACGTCGAGGGGTTCGACTTCACCGATATCACCTACCACCGCTCGGCGGAGACCCGCTCCGGCAAGCGCGTCGTGCGCGTCGCGTTCGACCGGCCGGAAGTACGCAACGCCTTCCGGCCGCACACGGTGGACGAGCTGTACCGGGCGCTCGACCACGCGCGGATGAGCTCCGATGTGGGATGCGTCCTGCTCACCGGCAACGGGCCCTCGGCCAAGGACGGCGGCTGGGCCTTCTGCTCCGGTGGCGACCAGCGCATCCGGGGGCGCTCGGGCTACCAGTACGCGGAAGGTGAGACCTCCGACACCATCGACCCCGCGCGCGCGGGCCGGCTGCACATCCTGGAGGTGCAGCGGCTGATCCGCACGATGCCCAAGGTCGTGATCGCCGTCGTACCCGGCTGGGCCGCGGGCGGCGGGCACTCCCTGCACGTGGTGTGCGACCTGACGCTGGCGTCGGCGGAGCACGCCCGGTTCAAGCAGACCGACGCCGACGTGGGCTCGTTCGACGCCGGCTACGGCTCGGCGTACCTGGCCCGCATGACCGGCCAGAAGTTCGCCCGGGAGATCTTCTTCCTCGGTGAGGAGTACACCGCGGCCGAGATGCACTCGATGGGCGCCGTCAACCGGGTCGTGCCGCACGCGGAGCTGGAGGCCACCGCCCTGGAATGGGGCTGGAAGATCATCGGCAAGTCGCCGCAGGCCCAGCGGATGCTCAAGTTCGCGTTCAACCTGGTCGACGATGGCCTGGTGGGCCAGCAGGTGTTCGCCGGCGAGGCCACCCGCCTGGCCTACATGACCGACGAGGCCGTCGAGGGCCGGGACGCGTTCCTGGAGAAGCGCCCGCCGAACTGGGAGCCGTTCCCCTACTACTACTAGCGACAACCCGCACGCCGGCGAGTGGCGCGAGCTCTGGCCATCGACTCAAGAGCCCCGATAGGACCTGATCGACATGCCGGCTCCCCGAACCCGAACCCGAATCCGGCTTGGCGCTGTCGCGTGGACGGCGACCATCCTCTACTTCCCGGTGCAGCTTGTCGTGGCCTTGGCGTGGCCTCAGCCCTACTCGCTCATGGTCAACACCATCAGCGATCTCGGCATCACGACCTGCGGCATGTCGAACCCCTTCCCCGGTCGCGAAGTGTTCGCCTGCTCGCCACGGCATCTGCTGATGAACACAGGGTTCCTGGTGGTCGGGGTCATGACCGCGGCCGGGGCCATCCTGACCTGGCGGGCGTGGCCGCGTAGACGGCTGACGACGACGGCACTGCTCGGTGTGATCCTTGCGGGCGCCGGCGGAGTCCTGGTCGGCATCGCGCCATCCGACGTCGCGCCGCGACTGCACGGTGTCGGGGCTTTGCTTCAGGTCCCCGGGGTGATCGCGCCGCTGCTCCTCGGACTTGCCCTCCGCCACCGACGGCCCGGGCTCGGCGCGTTCTCCATCACCATCGGAGCGATCGGCGTCGTCGGCACCGTACTCTTCGCGCTCCAGCTGTCCGCCGACTGGTTCGGGGCCCTGGAACGACTCGCGCTCGATCCGTTCACCCTCTGGACGTTCGTGCTCGGAAGCGCGCTATGCCTACGCCCGTGCGGTGATCGGGGCTGATGTCCTCCCGCAGCCTGATCAATTGCCGCTTCTGGTCGTACCTCGGCTGGACCCGCTGTAGGAGTTCCGGGCCGTTTCAGGATTTCCCTCGTGTACGGCACAGCCGTACACGATGACCTGAACCAGGTTCTGGACAACGTCCCTGCTGACGCTCCCTGGCGGCGCGGTGACCAGGGTGAACAGCGCACCCCCGTAGAGCGCGATCAGGGCGGGGATCTTCTCGCGTGGGATGGCGAGGCCGAGTTTGTCGTGGTGCCCGGCGGTGATCTGCAACGACGTGTCCTGCAGGCCCGCGAGCGCCGAGGCGAGCACCGGCCGGTGCGCGGCCTCCAGTTGAAGTTCGAAGATTGCCAGATAGCGGTTGCGCAGTGTGGTCGCCGCTGTGAGCAGCGATTCCGTCAGCAGGTCGACCATCCTCGCGGGCTGCTCGGTGGCCCGGTCGGTGTCGGCGTGATGCAGCTCGGCGATGCGCTCCGCGGCGGCCACCAGCAGCGCTTCCCGGCTGCGGAAGTAGTTCGAGGCCGTTCCCGGCGGAAGTCCGGCTTCCTTCTCCACCGCGCGGTGGGTCAGTCCATGCACTCCCGACGACGCCAGCAGCTCGATGGCGGCATCGGTCAGCGCTCGGCGACGGGCCGGATTGGTGGGCGGCATGCGACCATGCTACCAATAACCGTACTAGTACGATCGTAGTTAACGATTGGGGAGTCTCATGAGGATCGTGGTGGTCGGTGCCGGCCTCGGTGGAGTGGCGGCCGCGGTGGGGCTGCATCGCCTGGGTCATGAGGTGACACTCTTCGAACGGGGCACCGAGCTTCGGGAGTCGGGCACCGGGATCGTGGTCATGCCCAACGGGATCCGGGCGCTGGATGTGCTGGGGCTGGCCGAAGACGTTCGCGGGCACGTCATGCATACCGCCAGGGCGGGATTGCGGGACTGGCGCGGACGGCCGCTGCTGGTCACCGACGCGGTCCAAGCGCAGCGGGAGGTCGGCACGCCCGCCATCCTCGATCGGGCGGAACTGCACCGGGCGCTACGCGCCCCGCTGCCCGCCGACCTGGTGCGAACCGCGACCCCGGTCGAGCGCCTGGAGCCCGACCCCGACGGGGTAACCGTGATCAGCGATGGCAACCCCGTCGCGAGAGCGGACGCCGTGATCGCGGCCGACGGCATCGGCAGCAAGCTGCGCGGACAGCTCATCCCCGGCCACCCCGGGCTGCGGCGGACCGGCCGGATGGACCTGCGAGGCATGCTGCCCCGTCCCCCCGGCCTGGTAACAGACCTGCTCGCCAGCCAGTTGGTCGACCGCCGCAGTGGGGCGATGTTCGGCCTGTTCCCCGTCGGCGAGAACCGCCTTTACTGGTTCACCGACTCCGTCCTGCACAGCACGCCGCCCGGCGCGGACGACGCACGCCGACAGATGCTGTCCCTGATGGCCGATTGGCACCCCCTCGTCACAGCAATGATCGAGGCCACCCCGCCCGCCGACATCTACGTCGACCCGATCACCCGCCTGGCCGAACCCCTGCCCTCGTACGTGGCCGGCAGGATCGCGCTCCTCGGCGACGCCGCGCACGCCATGCCACCCGACCTCGGCCAGGGCGCTAGCCAGGCCTTCGAAGACGCCGCCGCTTTAACCCGCCATCTGACCGGCGCGGAGCCGGGAGACGTCGCCCAGCGGCTCCTGCGTTACGACGCCGAGCGCAGGCCCAGTGCCAACCGCATGATGCAGGCGGCGTCCCGGCAATCGCGGCTGACCTCCCAGACCGGCGTCACCGCGTGGCTGCGCGACGCGTTGCTGCGCGCCATACCGTCCCGGGTGGCCACCCGGCAGCTTGCCGCCCTCTGGAATGTCACCAACTGACCGGCTTCCCGCACGATCTCGCGCGGGACTGTCCATCGTCGCGTGACGATACGCCGCCGGACCTCACAACGACCCCGCGCAGGCCTGGAAATGACTGTGGGCACCCCCCGTCAAGTGGAGGATGCCCAGGTCATCGGCCGGAGCCGTGGTGCGCCGCCAGGGACTCGAACCCCGGACCCGCTGAGTGTACTGCGCTCGCCGTCCACTCAGAGACCAGTTGCCCGCTCACCAGGGTGAATCGGATGGGCATGCGCATGGGGGCGTGCTCCAGGGCGCTGGCGATGGTACCGCCACTTCAAGTTCTACGAGCTCCGGGACAACCTCCGGCCCGTAAGGACTCCAACCATTCAGAAACGGCTCTAGGTCTTTTGGTGTGGTCTCCGGCGGCTCCGGCATGGCCAACCGTCCCGTCAGCGGATCCAGCCGCTCGACGTAGCCCCGCGCCCAGGCCAGCCGCTCAGCGGCTGCATCCACCTTCGAAGCGGCGACGTGCTCCTCCATCGCATCGAGATACGTCCTCAGCTGCCTGGCCCTCGGCATGGCTCGCCGCCGGCATGCCGATGACCAGACATGTCGCCGGGACGGCCACGACAAGGTCAGTAACCAAACGCTTCGCCAGGCCAAGCATTCTTGAAGAACGGGACATTGATCTTGGTGTGGCTGATGGTCACCTGGCCCCTGAAGCGGAACGGGGTCAGGCTGACCGGCGATGATGCCGAGGCCTCGGTTCATCGCGATGTTGATCAGTATTCCGAGCCCGAACATGGATGATCCGCCTTTCGGGGTGTTCAGCCGTCGACGATGAGGTGGCGTCTGACAGCGCCTGGACGATCTGGGATCTCAGGCGATGTCGCTCAGAATGAGTCGCCGCACAGGTAGCGGAACGGAGTGCCGGCGGTGATCTCCTCGGCGAGCATGTCGATGACCAGGGGCGGGCTTGGTGGCGAAGACGACCTCGTCGGGAATCCCTGCCTCCTTGCGCCGCCCGGGATCGTTCGCCCAGCTCTCGGGCAGGTACAGGCGCCGGTTGATGAAGGCGTGCCCGACGGCCGAGGCGTAGGTCAGCATGGGCATGACCTGGCAGTTCTCCACCTGGCCGGTCAGCCCGCAGTACTGGCGGGCCACGCCGGCCGACTTGTCACCCTTCTTGATCGCGCTGGTGTCGTCCGCGATCAGCGCGTCGTCCGGCCGGCCCAGATGCTCCACCACGTAGGAGCACCTCATCGCGCAGGGCGTCGGCGTTCCACTTGGCACCGTTCAGCAGGTGCTCGAACCGGTAGGCCTTCACGTGCCCGATGTGGTCGGCCAACTGCCAGCAGTTCTTCCGCGGCACGTCAGCCAGCAGGCTCCGGACCAGGTCGGGGAAGGTGGAGCGCGGCTCGGGCCGGGTGAACAGCGGTCCGGCGATCCGCTCGGTCAACGCGGTCAGTTCCGCATCCCAGGACACGACCAGATCATAGGTCAGAGAACAGGTCACACACCGACCATGAACCCACTACACCGCGTCACGGAGTCGAATCTCAAGATCTCTGAATGTAGTACAGGAGAGGCGGCGAATGTTCCTGCGCAGAAGGGCAAGTATTTGCGCACTCACGGTTAACGACATTCGTTGCGAGGCTCTGGCAGTGTTTCCCTAGACCCGCCAGTGATCCAGGAGGGCGCGACAAGCCTGAGCTTCTACCATGCTGCGCCCGATTCCGCCTCACTCCCGGAGGCGCTCGGCGCTACCACTGATATCTCTGCCGTCGACGGTTGTCGCTCAGTGGCTCCCCATGCAGGGCGAGCCGTTGGCGAAGCTCGTGGGTCATGCCTTGGGGCGTACCAAAGCCCCGTACAGGCGTGGAACGGGTTCTCAGGGCGAGGACGGCATGTGCCTCGGCAGGGGCTGAAGCCGCCTGGTGAGCGAGCTTGCGATCTGCGGTACGAGGCTACCTCCTTGTTCCCAGGCGGCGGAGTGGGGAATCTTTCGGATCGTTGCCTGAAGGAGTCAGCAGATGACACAAGTGTCTAACAAATTCGTCATCAGGTGCTGGAATGAGCCGGTTGTGCGGTATCTGCGTGAGGAGGAATACGCCAGGCCCGAGCTGCCCGCTCACCTGCGGCCGATCCTCGAACAGCTCGCCATGGGCGTCACCGATGCGACTGCCAGCCGGAATCTGCATATATCGGCTCGCACGTTCAGCCGCCGGGTAGCCGAAGTGCTGACCTTCCTTGGCGTTGCGACGCGCTTCCAGGGCGGCATGGCCGCCGTTCGCCTCGACCTCTCGGTCCCGGCCCTCCCCTATGAACCCATCGAAGTCTGCGACTTCCGGCTCATCTCGAGCTATTCGGCCTCATCTACGTGACGTCGTCGGGCTGAATCCGTCGGGAGATCCTTCGGCGACCATGCGGCCCACGGCCTGGCGGCTGAAGCCGGTCGTCTCCGACGCTCGCCAGGGCGCCTTCCCAATGACGACCGCGAGGGTGTCCGGGAGCGTCGCGCCGGCGAACCGTACGGCTATTGGCCGCGTCCGTCGGCGGCGACGAGCCGGATCTCGCTGGTGTAGCGGCGGTTCCCGGTGGCGGTGAGCCACAGTTCGCTGGGGTCGGGCCGCATCTCGGTTATGACGGTGACACCTTCGGGGTCCGCGCGTTGACTGCGGCGCGTGGTGGCTGCGAAGAGGGCGGCGAGCGCGGGGCTGTCCAGATCGAGGTAGACCGGTTTCGGCTCCTCAGGCGTGCGCCAGAACAGGTGCCTGGGCATGCCCTCGGCCGCGGCCCAGGCGCGCAGCCGCGCGTAGCCGACGGCCTCGTCGGCGACTGTCAGATGGGGGAGCTCGACGCTCGGCACGCGCCAGGTCTCCCGGGCGAGGACGAGCTTGTCGATCGTGACGCGGGGGGTGTGCGGCATCGACGGCATCGGTGAGAAGGCGTCGACCGCGGCCTGCGACAGGAACTCGCCGAGCACGTCGAGGAGTGGGGCGACCCGGCTGCCTTCCCTATGCCTGACATCGAGGGCCCTCCCGTCGGTGGGCACCGGCACTTCCAGGTCCCTGATCTCGAGGACTCGCCCGGACGGCGCCGGCCGCGCCCCGCAGCGGGGGCCGAACGACAGATATCTGTAGGCGGGAGAGAAGTGCTCGGGGTCAGGGTAGTGCCTGCCGGTTATGTGCGGCAGGCCACGGGCGTACAGCGGCACGAATCGCTCGTGCGGGTGGTCGTGTTCCCTGGCGGCCTCCCCGATCCGCCCCGGCTCCGGATGCCAGTGTAGGAACGTGTTCGAGTCGACCGTGGCCATGGCGATGTGCAACTCGCCGAGGACGACCTCGTACCGGCCGGCGCGCAGAGCGTCGGGGCCGTCGGCGGCGATCATGAGATCAGGGCTGTGATGCGCACCGGCGAACCAGGCCGCCCGGTTCGCGAGGAACAGCCGCCCGGCCTCAGGGGCGAGGTCGGTCGCGCGGTAGCACGCGCGGGCGACCGCCGGGTCGAGGTTCAGTAGCTGCCGCCACTTGTCGTGGAGCAGCGAGGACACGAAGGGGGTGGCATCCGCGACGGCCTGCCGGCCGTACAGCATCACCAGCCCGAGCGGGACGGCGTCGGTGCCGAACACGACGGCCAGTTCCCGCACCGTGTCGTGCAGGACGAGCTCGTACCGGCGCCCCAGCTCCGAGACCAGCCAGCGGGCGCTGTCCAGGACCAGGGTGAGCGGCGCGGCCAGCTCCGAGAGGAGGGCGTCGCCGATCGTGAGGTCGACGTCGCGCCGGCTTTCTGGGAGCAACAGCCGCCGCCCGGCCGTGTGCATGCCCGGCCTGCGCTCAGCGGCCACCCCTGTCGCATCCTCGAACGCCTCGTCGAGCCGGCGTATCCCCGCCCGGAGCGTCTCCGCCGTGTGGGCCGCGGAGGCCAGGTCGAGGCGCGCCCGCTCGAACTCCTCGACTCGCGCGGTGGCGGCCGTCCTGGCCTCGCATGGCGGAAGCCGGGCGATCTGGTCGTGCAGGGACTGGAGCGCGTCCGGGCCCTGAGGGACGTCGAAACCCCAGTGGAGGAGTCCCATGGCCGCGAGGCGCCCGAGGTTCGCCAGGACGACGTCCTCACCGACCGGCGCCCCCGTCCGCCAGGTGAGCTCGGCCGCGAGCAGACGGGGTGTCCTGCGCCCGTCGCTCAGGGCGGCTAGGTCGGCTAAGTCCGGGTCCAGGGTGGTGACGGAGCCGTCGCTCCGCACGAGCGCACGGCCCAGGAGCGTGGCGTCGTATGTCAGGACGGGCGGCAGGTGATGGCGGATCCGCAGGTCGTCGGCCAGGCTCGCCGCGAGCGCCTCGACCGGCCAGTCCTCGAAGTGCACCACGCTCTCGGCCACGACGTCGGGTCCGCCGTGGAATCGCACGTGCCCCTCGATCCCGCCCACCCGGACCCACGCGGACGGCCCGAAGAAGCCCACGGTGTCGTTCTTGGCGTGGTAGCGCTGGAGGTAGCCCACCAGCGTCGCCTCCTGGCGCCGCCACGGCCTGCTTCGTTTGAGCGGCTCGCCGTCCGCGGGCAGGTGCTTCCTGAGCCAGTTGATCATCCGTTCGATGAGTGCCGGGTTCTGCCAGGTCATGGCCTTCAGCACGGGATCGGAGCAGGCGAGGTCGAGCATTCTGGTGTTCGTCTCGTACTGCGCGGCGGACCAGGCGGCCCGGTATTCGTCCTCGACAGCCGGATCCGCCAGATCCCGCGCATACGCGTCCGCCAGACGTGCGACGGGATGAGACGCGGCAGCCGTCAGTTCGCCGAGCGGGAACCCGGCGCTGCGGAGAACCGCGTCCTCCCATACCCACCAATCGCCTTGGCCCAGACGCCTGCGCATTCCCATGCCCTCTCTGTGTTTGCATCTCTGTGTCCACATCGCCGGTTCCCGGACATCTCGTCGGCGCGGCGCAATCGGATGCGATTAGACCGCGAGTTCGGCGCGCAGCACCTTCCTGTCGGTCTTTCCGTTCAGCGTCAGCGGGAGAGAACCCCTGTGGTGGAAGGCGACGGGCCGCATGGGCCGGGGCAACCCGGCCACGAGAGGCGCCAGCTCGGCCGGCCCCACCTCCTCGCCCGTGTAGAACGCGTGCAGTCGGGCCTCGCCGTCCAGGGCGGCGACGGAAAGTACCACCGCGTCCAGCACCTTCGGATGCCCGCGCAGCAACGACTCGATCTCGCCCGGCTCGATGCGGATCCCCTGTACCTTGATCTGGTCATCGACGCGGCCGACGTGGACCAGATGTCCGTTCTCCCGGCGGACCTGGTCGCCCGTCCGGTACCAGTGCCCAGCGGTGAGCGGCTCGGCGCCGTCGTAGACACGGGCCGAGATCCCGTCGAAGGTCATGAACCGGCCCGTGTTCTCGTCGGGGTCGAGGTAGCCGGGAAAGCGCTGCGGCCCCCTGACGCAGAGCTCGCCCTCCTCCGCGGGGCGCAGCCCATCGTCGATCAGCACGTACTCCAGCGCGGGGTAGACGGGCCCGATCGGAAGGGTGCCGTTCGACGTCAGCGGCCAGGCCGGGTCGCCGGGGTGGACCACGAAGTCGGTGCACACGAGTGTCAGCTCGGTGGGGCCGTAACAGTTGTGCAGCGTCGTGTTCGGAGCGGCGGCGCGCCACGTCAGCGCCTGCCCGTTCGTGAGCGGCTCGCCGCCGAACAGAGTCTGCCGCAGCCCGGGCACCGACCCGGGCGTCAGCCCACCCGCCCGTACGGCGAACGTGATGACCGAGGGCACGGAGAGCCAATGGGATAGGCCTCGTTCGTTCGCGAACCGTACGACGTCATAGATCTCGCTCCTGCGTGGCACGCACAGGGTGCCGCCTCCGGCCCAGGCACCGAACAGCTCGTTGACCGCGGCGTCGAAGGACAGCTCGAACGTCTGCGACACGCGACAGCCGGGCTCGAAGCCGAAGCGCGGCAGGGCCTCCTCCAGGAAACAGGAGACGTTCGCGTGGGTGACCGGCACGCCCTTGGGCTTGCCGGTGGACCCGGAAGTGAACGCGATGTACGCGACCTCGCTCAGCGGCTCCCGGACAGAGGGAACGCGCGGCGAGCGCGAGGCTTCCCACACCGCGCGCGGGCCCGTACCGGCGAGATCGACGACGGGAACCCCGGCCGTCCGCGCGTACGCGGCCGAGGCGTGGCCAGAGCTCACGTCGGTGATCGTGACCTCGACGCCCGCGGCACGAGTGATGGCCGCGTTGCGTGCTGCCGGGCTCCTCGGATCCAGGGGCACCACCGTCGCGCCGAGCCGCAGCGCCGCCAGGTATCCCGCGTAGGCGGCCACGCTGCGGCTCATCAGCAGGCCGACGCGCGCCGGGGGGCCGCCGGCCGTACGCTCGACCAGAGCGGCCAGGCATCCGGACAGCTCGGCCAGTTCCGTGTAGGTCAGCGAGTGGCCTTTGACTTCGAGCGCCGTGGTCCCGGCGTGACCGCGCGTTGTGCGGTGAAACCAGTCGTATAAGGCTCGTACCGACAATGCATTCCCCGTGTTGTCCAGGAATCCCCTCAGGAGAATTCGCAAGGAGATCGCGCGTTAGCCGCCGCCGAGCCGGTTGGAGCGACGCTTTTCCGAGGAGAGTTCCGGGCGGCAGGCCGATTCAGCTCACCACCGACCGGAAACGCAGGTCAAGCGCGTGACAACTTCTCGCCATGGTGCCCAGGCTCGCATTGCTCTCCCGCTCCCTTTCAGGTAGCGAAACGCGCCGGACCGGAGTGGCCGGGCGCCGACTGAGACCGCTGTCAGATACCTGTCGACTTCTCGCCACGATCGCCGGCATGCGTTGTCCGCTCTCCTCGATGCCATGAATCTTGGTGCCGTGCATCGACATGTCCCGTCGGCGAACCGCCTCGTCCGGGGCCGGCTCGGTCCCGGTCTCGCCTCCGCCCGACACATGGAGGACCCGCTCGCCGGGCCGCGTGCTCCCGGGAGGCGGCGCCGTGACTGACATGCTTCACCTGCGTTTCGCGGATCTCGCGCGCTCCTCCCCCGGCGCCCCGGCTGTCCAGGAGGGGCGGCGCACGTTCAGTCGGCGGGAGATCGACGTGTGGGCGGATCACATCGCGGAGCAGCTCGGTGCGAGCGGCGTGGGCGCCGGAATGCCGGTCGCCGTGTACCTGGAGCGCTCGGCAGTTGTCGCCGCCTGTGCGCTCGGGGTATGGAAGGCAGGGGCCGCTCTCCTCGCCGTGGACCCGCAGACACCGCGTGCGCGGCTGCGCGACATGTTCGAGGAGACACCTCCCGCGGCCCTCCTCACTCAGGCCGGGCTGCGCCCGCGCGCCGCCTTCTACACCGGGTCCGTGCTGCACCCCGATCGCCTGGCGGCCGGTGACGGCCCCAGGGCCGCCGTGGGGGACCGCCCCAGCCCAGGGGGCAGCGAGGTGCGGCCGGACGATCTGGCGTACGTCATCTACACCTCCGGCACGACCGGGCGGCCGAAGTGCGTCGGGGTCAGCCACCGCTCACTGTTGTCGATCCTGGACGCCTGGACGGAGGTCTACCGGTTCGGCACCGAGTCGAACGTCGTCCTCCAGGTCGCCGGCCTCGGCTTCGACGTCGCGATCGGCGACCTGGTGCGCGGCCTGCTCACCGGCGCCCGGCTCGTGGTCTGCCCGCGCGAGGTCCTGCTCAGCCCAGCGGCCCTGCACGCCCTCATGCGCGACAGCGGCGTCGACTTCGCCAACCTGACACCCTCCCTGTTACGCCCCCTGGTCGCCCATCTGCGGGAGACGGGCGGGCGGCTCGACTTCATGAGCTGCCTGGTGTCGGGTGGTGAGAGCCTGACCGCCGCCGACTACGCGGCCGTCCGCGAGGTGACAGGGCGGAGGGTCCGCGTCTTCAACATCTATGGCCTCACCGAGGCGACGATCGACAGCACCTACTACGAAGTCCCGGATCCTCCACCGGCGACGGGAGGGGTGCCGATCGGCCGGGCCTTCGCGGGCACCGACCTGCACGTGCTCGACGAGAAGATGCGCCCCGCCGACGAGGGCGAGCTTTATGTCGGCGGCCGGCACCTCGCCCGCGGTTACCTCGCGGACGCCGCCATGACCGCCGCCAGATTCGTCGCCGGTCCCGGCGGCGCCCGCCTCTACCGCACGGGCGACCGCGTGGCCCGGCTGCCATCCGGCGACCTTCTGCACCTGGGGAGAACCGACGACCAGGTGAAGGTCCACGGGGTCCGGATCCAGCCCGCGGAGATCGAGGCCGTCCTGATATCCCATCCGCGGGTGCGCGCGGCCGCTGTCGTGCCACGCGTCGCCGCGGGCACGACGGAACTGGTCGCGTACCTGGTGACCGGCGGCGAGGCCGAAGCCTGGGAGGCCGAGGCCGAGATCCGCCGGTTCGCGGCCGCCCGGCTCGCGCCCGCCGCAGTGCCCGCGGCGCTCGTCTTCGTGCCGGAGCTCCCGGTGACCCCGGGCGGGAAACTGGACAGCCGACGGCTGCCGGAGCCGGAGACCGGGGTGAGGCGCGTCCCCGGCCGGTCGCCGGCAGAGGCGGCGGTCGCCCGGATCTGGTCCGAGTTCCTCGGGGTCGAGGTCGCGCGGACCGACCTGGACTTCTTCGAGCTGGGCGGCGACTCGCTGCTCGCAGCGCGGATGGCGGCCCGGCTGATGGAGGAGACAGGCGCGCACGTGCCGCCGGGGGCCGTCCTGCGCCATCCCACCGTAGGTGAGCTGGCCCGGCTGGTCTCGGGGGCGGGCGTCCTGCCTCCGATCCCGGCCGACCCTGGCCGTACGGAGGGACCTCTGTCGCCCGGCCAGCACCGGCTGTGGGCGCTGCACCAGGTCGGCGGCGGGCTCGCGGCGTACAACATCCCCACGGTCGTCCGGATCTCCGGGCCGCTCGACCGCGACGTGCTCCGGGCGTCGCTCGACCTGCTCGTGGCACGCCACCCCGCCCTGCGGACGGCGTTCGCGGCGACGCCGGACGGTCCCGTCCAGCGGGTCGTTGCGGCTCCCGCGATCGAGTTCTTCGAAGACGGGGGCGGGGACGGTCTGGAGGAGTTCGTCCGGCGGCCCTTCGACCTCGCCGATCCGCCGCTCCTTCGGGCCTCGCTGACCAGGACCGGCTCCGGCGAGCACCTTCTCGTGCTCGTCCTGCACCATCTCGTCTCCGACGGCTGGACCATGCGCATCCTGCTCGACGACCTCGGAGTGATCTACTCGGCCCTGGCCGTGGGTGAGCGGCCCGGGCCGCCCGGAACCGCCCCGACCTATCTCAACTTCGCCGTGTGGTACGCCCGGCGGCTGCGCGACGGTGAACTCGATGGCCAGCTCGACCACTGGCGCGAGCGGCTGCGCAACGTCCCGCCCCCTCCCGCGCTGCCCGAGCCGCTCCGGTCGTTGGAAGGCGTGGGCACCCGCCGGCTGCTGCTGGGCGGCGAGGTGGCGGAGGTGGTGCGGTGGCTGGCCGCCGAGCATCGGACCACCGTCTTCACCGTGCTGCTGGGTGCCTTCGCCGCGCTGCTGTCCCGCTGGTCGGGCCAGCGGGACCTGATCGTGGGCGCGCCCTTCGGGGACCGTTTCGTGCCCGGCACCGAGAAGCTGGCGGGTTTCTTCGTGAACACCGTTCCGCTCAGGTTCCGGCTGCCGCCCGGAATGAGCTTCGCCAGCCTGCTGCGGCAGACCCGCTCCCTCGTCGCCGACGCTGCCGCGAACCAGGAGATCCCCTTCGACGTGGTACAGCGCGCGGTGGGCGAGGTCCCGCTGACCGTATGGTTCAACCATCTCGGCCCGCCGGATCCCGCGCCCGCGTTCGTCGGGCTCCAGACGGAGATCCTCGACGCCCCGCCTGCCGGCGCGATCTTCGACCTCAACGTCTACGTCACCGATCTTCCGGACGGCCTGAGCGTCGAGCTGGTCTTCAACGAGAAGCGCTGCGATCGCGACCAGATGGCTGCCCTGCTCGTCCAGTACCGTCGGCTGCTGCTGCGCGCGGCGGCCGACCCCGACCTGCCGTTCGAGGAGCACGCGCTGACCGTACGGCGGGAGCGGCCGGTCGCGGAGCCGAAGGAGCACGCGCCGATCACCGCGACCGTGGCGGCGCGGGCGCGTGGGCGGCGGGACGCCGTGGCCGTCGAATCAGAGGCCGGCGAGGTGACATACGCACAGCTCGGAGCGTGGGCGGGCGCTGTCGCCCGCGACTTGCGCGAGGCCGGTCTGGGCCCGGGCGACGTGGTCGCCGTGCGCGCTGAGCGCTGCGCCGCCCTGCCCGCGACCCTCCTCGGCGTCCTGGCCGCCGGCGCGGCCTTCTGCCTGCTCGATCCGGCATATCCCGAGCGGCGGCTGGCCGCCCAGGCGGAGCGGGCCGGCGCGGTCGCGACCGTGTGGGCCAGGGCGGAGGACGGGCCGCGGGTGGGTCCCTCGCTCCGTGGGACGCCCGCGGAACCACTCGCGTATGTCGCGTTCACCTCCGGGACCACGGGGGAGCCCGCCCCGGTCTTCGGCGGCCAGACGCCCGTCGCCCACTTCCTGAAGTGGTACGCCGACCGGTTCGCGCTGTCCCCCTCCGACAGGTTCGCGCTGCTGTCCGGCGTCGCCCATGACCCTGTGCTACGGGACGTGTTCGCCCCTCTGTACGCCGGAGGCGTTCTGTGCGTCCCGCCGTCCGGAGCGCTCCGTGCCCCGAGGGAACTGGCGCGCTGGCTGCGTGCCAAGGCCGTCACCGTGGCCCATGTGACGCCTCCGTTGATCAGAATGCTGGCGGCGGCGGCCCAGGCCCCGCTGACCGCGCTGCGCCTCCTGGTTTCGGGCGGCGACGCGCTGCTCGGCGCGGACGTGGATCTCGCGCGCCAGCTGGCGCCCAACGCCTCCCTCGTCAATTTCTACGGGTCCACCGAGACGCCGCAGGCCATGAGCTGGCAGGAGATCTCGCCGTCCGAGACCTTCACCGGGCGGGTTCCGGTCGGGTGCGGGATCGAAGGCGTCGAGCTGGTCGTCGTCGGAGCCGGGGGCCAGCCCGCCGCGCCGGGGGAGCTGGGCCGCGTCACCGTGCGGACGCCGTACCTGACGCACGGCAGGGGCCGGGTCTACGACACCGGCGATCTCGGGCGGCACCTGCCCGGCGGGCGCGTGCGCGTGTACGGCAGGGCCGACGACCAGGTGAAGATCTCCGGATTCAGGGTGGAGCCCGGCGAGGTGGACGTCTTCGCGACGCGCCTGCCGTACGTGCGCGAGTGCGTCACGGTCGCCCGCCCAGGTCCCGGCGGGTCCCGGCTCGTCAGCTACGTGGCGGGCGCGGACGGCTCCCGCCCGGCTCTCGACCGTCTCCGGGCCGACCTGCGTGCCGACCTACCCGCGCACGCGCTGCCTTCGGCCCTGGTGCTGGTGGAGGAACTGCCGATGACCCCGAACGGCAAGATCGACCGCGCCGCCCTTCCGCTCCCCTCGACACCCCGGCGGGGCCCGGTGACCGTCGCGGACGCCGGCGACGCGGAGAACGTGATCGCCGGGATATGGGCGGAGGTGCTCCTCTTGGATCGGGTGGAGCTCGACGAGAACTTCTTCGACCTCGGCGGCTCCTCCGTCCGGATGCTGGCGGTCCAGGCCGCGCTCAAGGACCGCTGGGACGTCGAGATCCCACTACTGACCCTCTACGAATACGCGAGCGTCCGGGCACTGGCCCGGCATTTGCGCGGCAGCCGGTCGACTGCGATGACCACCAGGCGGGAGACCGGCCGTGGCGAGCACCAAGCCGAACGGGCGCGTCGTCTGGCGGCCCGCCGCTTATCACCTTCAGGAGGCGAGACATGAGCGCCGACTTGCGCGACGACCACATCGCGATCATCGGCCTGGCGGGACGGTTCCCTGGCGCCCGCGACGTGCGAGAGTACTGGCGGAACCTGACCGAGGGCGTCGAATCCATCACGTTCCTCTCGGACGAGGAGCTGCGGGAGCGAGGGCTGCCCGACTGGCAGCTGGGCGAGGACGCGTACGTCAAGGCAGCCCCGATGATCGAGGACATGGAGGGGTTCGACGCCCGGTTCTTCGGGTTCACCCCTCTCGAGGCTCAGATCCGGGATCCGCAGGGCCGCCTTTTCCTCGAGACGTGCCACTCGGCGTTGGAGGACGCCGGCTGCGTGCTGTCGCGTTACGACGGAGCCGTGGGGGTGTACGGCGGGGGCGCCAACGACTTCTACGGCGAGAACTATGTCAAGCGGAACCGCGCGGTCCGGCGGGCCGCGGGCGGCATGAGCATCGCGGTCAGCAACCATCCCGACTACCTCGCGACGGCGGTCGCGTACCGGCTGGGCCTGCAGGGACCGGCCGTGAACGTGCAGACCGCCTGCTCCACCTCCCTGGTGGCCGTGCACCTGGCGTGCCAGGCCCTGCGGTTGGGCGAATGCGACATGGCGCTGGCTGGAGGCGTCGAGGTCGAGCTTCCGTACGGCGAGGGCTACTGGTGGCTCGAAGGCGGGATCATGTCCCGCGACGGCCACTGCCGGGCCTTCGACGCGAAGGCCAGCGGCACGATCTTCAGCACCGGGGTGGGGGTCGTTACCCTCAAGCGCCTGGCCGACGCCCGCGCGGATGGGGACCACATCTACGCCGTCATCCGGGGCTCGGCCGTGAACAACGACGGCTCGGCGCGGGCCGGCTTTACCGCCCCCGGGATCGAGGGCCAGACGAAGCTGGTGCTGGAGGCGCTGGCCGCCGCCGAGATCCACCCCGAGTCGGTCACCTACGTCGAGGCGCACGGGACGGGCACGCTGGTGGGCGACCCCATCGAGGTGACCGCCCTCTCCCGGGCCTTCCGGCTTGCCGGAGCCGAGGGCGAGCAGTACTGCGGCATCGGCTCGGTGAAGCCCAACGTGGGCCATCTCGGCCCGGCGGCCGGCGTGGCCGGGCTCATCAAGGTCTGCCTGGCGCTGGAGCACGAGCAACTGCCCCCGAGCATCAACGTGAACGAGGTCAACCCGGCCATCGAGCTGGAGGACAGCCCGTTCTTCATCAACACGAGCCTGCGCGAATGGCCACGCTGGGCGAACCCGCGTCGCGCGGGCGTCAGCTCGTTCGGGATCGGCGGCACCAACGCCCATCTCATCGTCGAGGAGCCGCCCGCGCCGGAGCCGGAGCCAGCGGAGCCTGCGGACCGCTGGCAGCTCATCCCCGTGTCCGCCAAGACACCCGCGGCGGCCGAGCAGGCGGCCCGGCGACTGGCGGTGCATCTGCGCGACAACCCCGGGCTCCCGCTGCCCGCCGTCGCCAGGACGATGCAGACGGGCCGCGCGGAGCACCCGCACCGCAGAGCCGTGGTCGCCCGGGAGTCGGGAGAGGCCGCGGCCCTGCTCGGCATGGCCAAGGGGCCGCAGGTCGTCGTCTCCTCGTCCGCGGCCGTGCCACGCACGGTGGCCCTGATGTTCCCCGGACAGGGGGCGCAGCACCCGAGCATGGGACGCGACCTCTACGAGCGGCAGCAGACGTTCCGCGACGCGGTCAACCACTGCGCAGAGCACCTGCGGGGCCGGCTCGGCCTCGACCTGCGGGGACTGTTCTACCCCGAGCCGGGGCAGGAGGAGGACGCGGCCCGGCAACTCGCCGAGACCCGCCTGACGCAGCCCGCGCTATTCACCGTCGAGTACGCTATGGCGCGCCTCCTGGAGTCGTGGGGGATCTGGCCCGCCGCGATGATCGGGCACAGCGTCGGCGAGTACGTCGCGGCCCACGTCGCCGGTGTGTTCTCGCTGGAGTGCGCGCTCGACCTGGTGGCCACGCGGGGCCAGCTGATGCAGTCCATGCCGCGCGGCGCCATGCTCGCCGTACCGATGCAGGAGAGCCTGCTGGCAGCCATGGTCTACGGAGAGGTGGAGATCGCCGCGGCGAACGCCACGCACGTGACCGTGGTCGCCGGTCCCGAGGAGGCGATCGCCGACTTCGATGAGACCCTCCGCCGCCAGGGCATCGAGGGCCGCAGGCTCCACACGTCGCACGCGTTCCACTCCGCTCTCATGGAGTCCGCGCTGGCGCCGTTCCAGGAGGCCGTGGCGAAGACGGCCCCGAAGCCGCCGACCATACCTTTCGTCTCGAACGTCACGGGCACCTGGATCACCGACGAGCAGGCCATGGACCCGGCCTACTGGGCTCAGCACCTACGCCAGCCAGTCAGGTTCGCCGACGGCCTGGTCGCCGTCGGCGCCGACCAGGCCGTCGTCCTGGTGGAGGCCGGTCCGGGAGAGAGCCTGACCACGCTGGCCAAACAGTGTCTGACCGGCCAGGGCACGCCTATCGTGCCGACCATGCGTCACCCCCTCCGGGAGACTGACGACGAAATGACATTCCTGGCCGCGGCGGGCCGGCTGTGGGCGACCGGGGTGGACCTGGACTGGGCCGCCGGGCGGGGACGCCGCCGCAAGACGCCGCTGCCCGAGTACCCCTACGAGCGGCAGCGCTTCTGGGTGGACCCCGACCCGGAGACCCAAGCCGCCGAGGCCAACGCGGACGAACCCGACCTGCTTCCGGTCGAGCGGGCGGTCTTCAGGACGACGTGGCGTGAGAGCCCGCTGCCCCTGGACGTCCCTGCCGCTGCTCTCGGGGCGCGTTGGCTGATCTTCAGCCCGGCCCGGGGCCCCGTGGAGGCGCTCGGCAGGCGGCTCGCGGCGGACGGCGCCGAGGTGACCATGGTGATCCCCGGCACGGACTTCGCCGAGATCGACGCGATGCGCGTCGCTCTCCTCCCGGGCAGCCGGGGCGATTATCAGCGGCTCTTCGACAGGTTCGCCGCCGGATCCACCCCAACCCACATCGTGCACGGCTGGACGGCGGTCGAGCCCGTCCGCGACGTGCTCGACGAAGCCCACGTGAGTGCGGTCGCCGACACCGGGTTCTACTCGCTCATGTTCCTCGCCCAGGAGGTCGACCGTCGCTCCCCCGAACATCCGATCGCCATCACCGTGGTGAGCGCCGGCGTCCAGGAGATCGCAGGCGACGAGCCGATCGAACCGGCCAAGGCCCTCCTGCTCGGACCGGTTCAGCTCATCAACCGGGAGATCTCCGGAGTCACCTGCCGCAGCGTGGACATCCAGGTGCCCTGCACGCTGAGCGACGAGGCCGTGGCAGGCCAGTTGCTGGGAGAGATCCACACTCCAGGCGATGACGTGCAGATCGGCTGGCGGGGCAGGAAGCGCTGGACATGGTCGTACGACAGGCTGCCCATGCCCGGCCCTGGCGGGGTGCCCGCGCTCCTGAAGCCGGACGGGACATACCTGATCACCGGCGGGCTCGGCGGAATCGGTCTCACCGTGGCGCTGGATCTCGCCCGGGCGGTGCGGGCACGGCTGGTCCTCGCCAGCCGGTCCGGGTTCCCCGAGCGCGAGTGCTGGGACGCCCTGCTCGCCGACGAGACCGCCGATGAGCACCTGCGCTCGCGGCTCCGGCGGCTCCTGGAGATCGAGGCCGCGGGCGGCGAGATCATGGTCGCAAGCTGCGACATCGGAGACGAGGCGCAGCTCAGGGCGCTGGCGGCCGCCGCCGAGGAGCGCTTCGGCGGGATCGACGGGGTGTTCCACTCTGCGGGCGTGACGGCGGGCGGAATGCTCGCCGTGCGCACGCGCGAGGAGGCCGAGGAGGTGCTCCGGCCCAAGGTCGCGGGCACCCTCTCCCTGCATCGCGTGCTCGGGGATAGCGGCGCGTTCCTCGTGCTCTTCTCCTCGATCGCGGCGGTGGTCGGCACGTTCGGCCTCGTCGACTACTGTGCCGCCAACTGCTTCCTCGACGCCTTCGCCCGCCGTCTCAGCACCCGCGGCGCGCCCGTGCTGTCGATTGGCTGGGGGATGTGGAACGAGGTCGGGATGGCGTCGGAGGCAGAGGAGTCCGCGCCGCATCTCTTCCGGGAGCTGCAGAGCGGCATCCGCTACGAGGACGTCGACGCGCCGCTGCTCGACCGGCGCGTCCGCGACCGCACCAGCGACGCGATCTTCTCGGCGCTGCTGCAGCCCGACGGGCACTGGGCGCTGACTGAGCATCGGATCGGGGGGGCGGCCGTGTTGCCCGGCACGTACTGCCTCGAGCTGATCCACGAGGCGGCCGGCCTGGCGGCCGGCCCGACCGGTGCCGAGGTGGAGATCAGCGACGTCATCTTCCTCGGCCCCGCCGTCGTCGCCGGCCCGAGGGAGCTGCGTGTCGTCCTCAGGGAGGAGGGCGACGAGTACGACGCCACCATCATCACCGCGCCCGTCGTACGCGGGCACGCGAACTGGACCGAGCACGTCAAGGCGCGGGTCAGGGTGCGGGAGGCGACGCCCGCGCCCGGTCACGACCTCGAGGCCATCAAGGCCGCCTGCGCCGAGCTGCAGTACGACGACTCCAAGCTCGACAGCAGCGCGATCGTCAGGTTCGGGGCGCACTGGAACAACGTCGGCCTGGTCCGGGTCGGCGAGGGAGAGGAGATCGCGCGGCTGGAGCTGCGCCCGGAGTTCCACTCCGAGTGCGACAGGTTCGCCCTACATCCGTCGCTGTTCGACGACGCCGTCTCCAACAGCCAGCATCTGCCCATCCTGCGGTCCCGGGGCGATCAGTATCTGCCCTTCTCGTACCAGCGGATCATCGTCCGGCGTCCGCTGCCGCCGCGGTTCTTCTCGCACGTACGGCACTTGGACGCGGGCGACGGCGAGATAGTCAGCTCCGACATTACCCTGATCGACGACGAGGGCCGTGAACTCGTGCGGGTCGAGGGCTACTCCCTCCGCCGGATCGACCACGAGGCAATCATCGCGTCGGTCCGGGGAGACGAGACGCGGCCGACTGTGTCGGTCGATCCCGAGGACCGGGGCGCGGTCTCCGACTGGGGCATCACGCCGGAGTACGGGGCGGATGTGCTGCGCCGACTGCTGGACACCTCGCTCGCCGGCCACGTAGTGGTCTGTCCCGAGGGCCTGGCGCGGAACCTGCGCCGTACGGCCGATCTCAACAGCGACGTGATCGAGCAGGAGCTGGCGAACGCGCAGCTCACCGCCGCGGGCACCATGGAGCGCTTCCTCGACACCCCCTACGTCGAGCCCGCGACGGGGGTCGAGGCCGTGCTCGCGTCCCTGTGGGCCCAGTCCCTGGGCGTGAGTGAGGTCGGGGCCGAGGACGACTTCTTCGAGCTCGGCGGGAACTCGCTGGTCGCGGTGCAGCTCGGAGCCAGGATGCGCGAACGCTTCGATGTCGACCTGCCTGTTGGCTCCCTCTTCGAGCGGCCGACGGTCCGCCGGCTGGCCGCCACGATCGAGGAGTCCCTGCTGGAGAAGGTGAAGGCCATGTCCGAGCGCGAGGCCGCGGAGGTGCTCGCCCTGCTGAACAGGTAACCCAACAAGGGCGCGGCCCTGGTCGCTGCGGCGGCTGGGCCGTGCCCTTTGCGCGCGCGTCGATACCTCGAATCCGTGTACGGCGGGTCGCCTGCTCTCAGACAAGGCGGGCTTCGGGCAAGGGGGACTGCCGGGCGAGGGCCTGCCCAGGCCAAGGGGTCGTCAGGCGAGGGGGTCGGTGAACACCAGTCGCAGCTCGCTGGTGCAGGCGCGTCCGTCGCCGCCCGGCAACCAGGCGTGGTGCGGATCGGGATGCATCTCCATCACGGCGACGACACCCCCGCTCCTCCGCACTCCGGCCAGGAACACGCCGACCAAAAGCGGACTGTCGAAGTCCAGGTAGACCGGCTTTTGCCGGAGACCGGCCCGCCAGAACACGAAGCGGGGCATCCCGAGGTCCCGCGCCCAGCGCCGTACGCGGACGTAGGCGGCGGCCTCGTCGACCTCGTCCCAGCCGGGGATCTCGACAGCAGGCACTCGCCACGCCTCGCGGGCGATCACGAGCCTGTCGACCGTGACCCTGGGGGTATGCGGGTGTGGCGCGAGCGGGCGGAAGAGGTCGCCGAGCTGCTCCTGGGCGATCTCCCCGAAGACGTCGAGGACGCCGAGGCGCGCCCCGCCGGGG
Organism: Sphaerisporangium viridialbum; assembly: GCF_049674955.1. Taxonomy (GTDB): domain Bacteria; phylum Actinomycetota; class Actinomycetes; order Streptosporangiales; family Streptosporangiaceae; genus Sphaerisporangium; species Sphaerisporangium viridialbum. Next base: position 8,397,737 of record NZ_CP187232.1, read on the forward strand.
ACGGGGACGACGATCTTCGACGGGTCGTCCGGGTCGCGCTGGGCGATCAGGTCCGCCAGCTCCAGGCGCCGCCCCGCCGGTGCGGCCCGCTGCCCGTTGCCCGGGGCGAAGGACATGTACCAGTAGCGGTCGGAGTACAGCTCGGGGGTGGGGTAGTCCCGCCCGGTGAACTCGCCGGACCGGGGATAGAGGGGGACGACGCGCGGATGCCGGGCCGGCCCGGCATCCGCGAGGCGGCGCAGGCGGGCCGGGTCGGGGTGGAACTCGGCGAAGGTGGCGGAGTCCACGGTGACCATGGCGGGGTGCATCTCGCCGAGCACGAGCTCGAAGCGGCCGGCGCGAGCCTCGGCGGCGCCGCGTGCGGCGATCATGACGTCCGGGCTGTGGAAGGCCGCGCCGTACCAGCCGGGGAAGGGTGCGGCGAAGTGCTCGCGGATCGAAGGGGCCAGGTCGGCGACGGTCCTCGTCACGCGCCGCGCACCCGGCTCGTACGCCAGCACCTCATGCCAGACGCGTTGGAACTCCTCGGCCGCCGCCGTGTACCAGGATTGGTCGCTGCGCAGGTCGAGGAACCGCCGGACGAGCAGCCCGAGCGGCAACGGCCGCCCCGTCTCGGCGATCTCGCCGTACAGGCGCTCCACGAGCGCCTCCAGGCAGGTCCCGAACCTCCAGGTCAGCCAACGGGCACTGGTGAGCACCAGGGACATGGGCGGTACGAGCGCATCTCGCAGACCCGCGCCCAGACTGAGCCGCAGATCCCGCTCGCACTCCTCGTAGACGGCGCGCCTGCCCGTCGGGCGCTGATCCTTCGCGCGGATCGGGGCCGCGCCGATGAGTGCGGCCAGATCCGCGTCGAGGGCGGCCAACGCCTTCTCCAGCGCCTCAGGTTTCCCAGCGGCCGACTCGACGGTGCTGAGGTGTGATTCGAGCCGGTCGAGGGCCGGGACGGCGTGCGGCGCCGCCCGTGTGAGCCTGTCGCGCAGCGCACGCTCCGGCCAGGCGTCCTGAGGCACATCGGGCCGCCAGGCGATCAGCCCCGCGGCCTGGAGCTCGCCGAGCGCGGCGAGGACCTCGTCCTCGCCGCGGACGCCCGGCGTGCCACGCCAGCGCAGATCGGCGGTGATGTCCCGGGGGATCCTCGTTCCGTCGACGGCAGCCAGCACTGCGGCCTGCATGGCGGTGAGGCGGCGGGCGGCGCCGTCCGGCCCTATCACCAGGGTTCCCGTGACGGCCACGCCGGGGAGGCGCGCCGCGGGGAACCTGCGACGCAGCGCGGGATCCTCGGCGAGCGCCGCCGCCACCGCGTCGATCGCCCAGTCCTCGAAGTGCACCGATCGGCGGGCGACCAGGCCGGGACCCGGCGAGGCCTCAAGATAGGGGACGTCGTCGTCGAAGACGGCCCAGGAGTACGGGCCGAAGAAACCGATCGTCTCGTTGCGGGCGTGATAGCGCTGGGCGTACCTGGCGAGGGTCGCCTCCTTGCGCCGCCTGTCCTGGTTGCGCCGGTACGGATCCTCGTGGCGCCGCAGCCAGCCGACGACGCCGTCGATCGCGGCGGGGTTCTGCCAGAGCAGGGCCGTGCGGAAACGTTCCTCCTCTGCCATGAGCAGGAGTCGTACGCCAGTGCGTCTTATGCCCTCGTGCCAGCTCTCCCGCAGGCGCCCGGAGTCCGGGTCGTCCGTGAGCGCCGTCTCGGCAGTAACGGGGTCGGCCAGGTCGAGGAGCGCCGAGACAGGAAAGCCCGTGCCGCGGACGACGACATCGGGCCATGGCCGCCATGAGTCCATTCAGTCCAGCCCGGCCCGGAGCGTGGCGCTCCAGCGGTCGCGGCTTGTGTATGCGCTGCCGAGAGGTGAGATCACCAGATGCGTTGCGCCCGCGGCCACGTACTCCTCGAACCGGGCTCGGGCCTGCTCGGGCGTGCCCCGCACGGACAGCGCCTGGAACATCGCGTCGTCCGCGCGGCCCATTCTGACTTGGGCATCGAAGCCGCTGGCAGAGAAGAGGCGCCGGTAGGTCGGCACGCGCAGGTACTCGGAGAGGTAACCGGTGAACGACTCGCGGTCCTCCTCCGGGTCGTCGGTCACCGCCGCGCTGACCACGGCGGCCACGTCGAAACCTCGCCCGTCCGGATACCTGCCGTCGGCGCGCTTGGCGAAGCCCCGGCGCAGCGCGGGGATGACCTGATCGCGGACATATTCGGCGGTGCACATCCACAACACCACGCCGTCGGCGAGCTCGGCGGCGAGCTCGAGCATGCGCGGCCCGAAAGCCCCAACGTAGATGGGCAGGCCGGGACGCCGGGACGTGGTGGGCGGGTGCATGGCGTGCCCGCTGAACCAGGTGCCGTCGTGGTCGACCGCGCCGTTCCTGATGAGGTCGGCCGCGATCTGCAGATATTCGCGCATGCCCTCCGTCGGATGCGGCGCCTTCCCGGCTCCCACCATCCACTCGCCGACGCCCCGGTGCCCGAGGCCGAGCCCGAGAGCGAACCGGCCGCCCGAGAGGTCGTCCAGCGTCATGGCCGCCTGGGCCATGAGGACGGGCGGGCGGGAGTAGAGCGGCAGGATGGCGTTCCCGAGCATGGACCGCTCCGTCCTGACGGCCATGCCGGCGATGATGACGGAGCTGTCGGGCTGGTTCGGCATCTGGATCAGCCACTGGGAAGAGGCCCCCAGCTCGTCGCCCATGACGGCGCGGTGCAGGGTCTCCCGCAGCGGAAGGTACTGGGGCGCGTGGACGATTCCCACTCGGTGGCTCATTCGCCGTCCATTCTCAGCCGCAGGCTGCGCGGCCGCATGTCCGTCCAGACCTCGTCGATACGAGCGAGGCAGTCGTCCTTGGCGCCTTCCGTGCCCTCCGCCCGCCAGCCACTCGGCATCGGCCGGTTCGCCGGCCAGATGGAGTACTGGTCCTCATCGTTGAGCACCACCCGGTACATGCAGGTGTCATCATCCTCGAACACGCCCCAATCCTGACCCGGATGTCCCCCCACCGCCCGGCTCCAGGGCCGACGTGGCGACTAGTCGCCAGCTATCCGGACGGATCTTCCATCCGCCGCCCGCGGCCCCCAGACTGCCGGACGTAGGACAGGCGGGCATTCGGTCCGGGGAAAGGACTCATGACGACTGACTCAGGCGACAGCTCCCTCTCTCCCGTCAAGCGAGCTCTCTTGGACAGGCTTCGGGCGGGAGGCGGGACCGGATCGCGAGAGACCCCCGCGATTCCCCGCCGTACCGGCTCGGGGCCGCTCCCGCTCATGCCCAACCAGTCTCTCGTCTGGATGGTGAGTCAGCTCGTTCCCGACATGCCCCTGTACAACGACAGGTTCCTGGTCCGGATACCTCCCGGGGTGGACGAGGAGACGATGGCCGACGCGATGGACCGCGTGGTCGCGGAGCAGGAGGCGCTGCGAATAGTCGTCGAGGTCGTGAACGGAGAGCCGCGGCAGCGGGCACTGCCGCCTTCCCCCGGGGCGTTGCAGGTGATCGACGCGGCGCCGGAGCCGGGCGAGGACGGCGATGCGGCGGCGGTGCGGGTAGCGAACGAGCTGGCCGACCGGCCGTTCGACCTGGCGGCGGGCCCGCTCGCGCGCTTCGCGCTGATCCGTGCCGGTGAGCGCCGGTTCCTGACCGTGTGCGTCCATCATCTGGTCTGCGACGCGTACGGCCTGAGCATCATCGTGAAGCGGGCGGTCGAGGGCGGGCCCGGCCCGGAGACGTCCTTCCTCGACTACGTGGAGTGGCAGCAGGGCAGGCTGGAGCACGGTTTCGGGGCCGAGCTGGATTACTGGGGCCGGACGCTGGCCGGAGTCGGGCCGAATCTGGAGTTGCCCGCGGACCGGCCTCGCCTCTTGGTCCCGGACTTCAGGGGCGGCCACCATCTGCTGTCGCTGGACGCTGAGCTGTCCGAGCGGGTGGCCGCTGCCGCGCGTACCGCGGGCACCACCCCGTTCGCCGTGCTGCTCACGGCCTTCTACGAACTGCTCGCGCGGGTGAGCGGACGGCGCGACCTCGTGGTGGGTACCACGATGCTAAGCAGGCCCGTGCGCGAGACCCACGAGGTCGTCGGCATGTTCGCCGACATGGTGCCCCTTCGCCTGCTGCGCGACGATCCGCTGACGTTCGCGCAGGCGCTGACCCGGGTCCGCGAGGTCGTCGCCGGGGCCTTCGCCCACCAGGACATCCCCTTCGCAAACCTGGTCGAGCGGCTGAACCTGCCGCGCGCCGCCAACGCCCCGGCCCTGTTCTCCATCCTGTTCAACATGCCGGGACTGACATTCGCGGTCGGCGACGAGCTGCTCCCGCTCTCTTACAGCACGCGCGGCACCCAGTTCGACCTCATCTTCAACGTCCTGGAGCAGGCAGGCCGGTTCGAACTGGACGTTCAGTACTCCGACGTGTTCGAACCGGAGACGATCGCCCGGTGGTCAGGATGGTGGGAGAGCCTGCTGCGGCAGGGGCTGGACCGCCCGGACGTGCCGTTGCGGGAGCTGGACATGCTCGGGTCGCGCGTGCGTCTCCGCCTCGCCCAGGCCGGCCACCGCCCGGAGGCCGAGACGCCGGCGGAGTCGCTGTGGGAGCCGGTCGCCCGGCACGCCGCGGCGGCGCCCGGCACCCCGGCGTTCCGCGGGCTCACCTACGGGGAGCTGTTCGCGCGTGTCCGGCGGCTGGCCGCCGCGCTGCGCGCCCGCGGCGTCGGGCCCGGCACGCGGGTCGTCACCCTCTTGCCCGGCGGCGCGGACTTCGTCGCCGCCGCCCTCGCCGTGTGGATGCGGGGCGCGACCCTTGTCCCGCTGGACCCCCGTCACCCCTCCGCGAGGACCGAGCGCGCGGCCCGCGCCGTCGATCCGAGCGTCGCCGTCGACCCCGGGCTGTTCCTGGAGCTGCTGGGGAGCGTCCCGGACGGCGCCGCCGACCCGTCGCCCCCGGCCGCGCCGTACGCTCCCGAGGCCGCCGCCGCGATCATGTTCACCAGCGGCTCCACGGGGACGCCGAAGGGCGTGGTGCTCTCCTACGGTGCGCTGGGCGGCCACGCCGCCCAGATGGCCCGCCTGTGGGAGCTCGGCCCCGCCGACCGGGTCCTGCAGTACGCCTCACCCGCGTTCGACACCTCGCTTGAGCAGATTCTGGTCGCGCTGACGGCCGGGGCCGCCCTGGTCGCACGGGAGGGCAACCCGTGGCTCCCGGCGACCGCATGGCGGGTGATCGCCGACGAGTGTGTCACCGTCGCGAACCTGCCCACCGCGCTCGTGCACCAGATGGCCGAGGAGGAAGTGCCCGACGGGCTGCATCTGCGGCTGTTCATGCCCGGCGGCGAGGCGCTGTCATCTGGAATGGCCGAGCGCCTGCGCGCCGCCCTGCCCGATGGCTGTGCCCTGTGGAACATGTACGGTCCCACGGAGGGAGTCGTCACCGCGCTCGCCCACGTCCTCGACGGAACGGCCCGCGGCCCCGTCGTCCCGATCGGGCGGCCCCTGCCCGGGCGCCGCGTCGCCCTGCTCGACGGGGACCTGCGCCCGGTTCCGCCCGGCGGTATCGGGGAGATCTGCCTGGGCGGGCCGATGCTGGCACAGGGCTATCTCGACGCCCCCGTGCCGACCGGCCGCGGCTTCGTGCCGGATCCGGACGGTCCGCCCGGGTCGCGGCTCTACCGCACCGGCGACCTCGGACGATGGACCTTCGACTGGATTCTGGAGTTCCGCGGCCGACGTGATCGGCAGGTCAAGGTGTCCGGCGTCCGGGTCGAGCCGGAAGAGGTCGAGGCCGCACTCACCTCACTCGACGGAGTCGCCGAGGCCGCAGTGACGGCGCGCCGCGTCGAGGACCAGACCTTGCTCCACGCGTACCTCGTAGCCGAGGGCCCGCAGCCCGATGGTGACCGGGCCCGCCGTCGAGCGACGGCGACGGTCTGGGAGGCCCTGTCCGCGCTGCTGCCGCCCGCCCTGATGCCCGCGACCCTGACCTTCCTGCAGGCCCTCCCGACCGGGCCCACCGGGAAGATCGACCATGCCGCGCTCCCGGCGCCGCCCGCTCGGTCCGCGGCCCCAGCGCGCCCGGTGGACGAGGTGGCCACGGCCATGACGCGCGCCATGAGCGAGACGCTCGGTGTCCCGGTAGGGACGAACGACGACTTCTTCGCCCTCGGCGGCACCTCTCTGTCCGCCATGCGGGTGCTCGCCGCAGTGCGCGCGTCCACCGGGTGCGACCTGACCCTCCCCGACCTGTACACAGCGCGTACGCCCGCGGCTCTGGCTCGCCTAAGCCGCCGGACGCGCGAAGCCGTCCCGCTTGCGACGGCGCCCGTCGCCGAACCGGTTCCCGCCACATCCGCACAGCGCCGTCTGTGGACGCTGGAAAAGCTCGCGGAGGACGTCGCCCTCTACACCGTCCCTGCCATCGTCGAGGTCGCTCGGCCGCTCGCCCTCGCCGCGACGGCGCAGGCGTGGGACTGGCTGCTGCGCAGACACGACGTCCTGCGCGCCGCGTTCAAGCTGACCGCCGAGGGGCTGTTCCTGCGGCCCGGTACCGCTGGCGAACGGCCCACGCTGACAGACCTGAGCAAGGTGCCGGAGCACGAGGCGAGGGCGAGATGCGAGCAGATCGTGGCCGCCGACATGGCCCGGCCGTTCGACCTCGAGAGCGGGCCGCTCGCCCGGCTCCGGCTGGTCACCCTCGGTGAGGACCGGACCCTGCTGGTCCTCACCGCCCACCACACCGTCTGCGACGGGTGGTCGGTCCGGATCCTGGTCGATGAATTGCTCGCGGCCGAGCACGCCTTCCGGCGCGGGACGCAGCCGGTCCTGCCGCCGCCCGGACCGTCGTTCGCCGACGTCGCGGCCTGGGCGGCCGCCCGCCCAGCCGACCCTGACGCGCTGACCGAGTGGCGCGCGATCCTCGAAGGCGTCCCGCTAGCGCTGGACCTGCCGCTCGATCGCCCGAGGTCTCCAAAGCCCGGCTTCCGGGCCGCGGCGCTGCCGCTCACCCTGGACGCGGAGCTCACGGCGCGCCTCGACGAGACGGCCAGGCTCCTGGGCGTCACCGCCTTCACGCTGATCCTGGCCGCCTGGCAGGTGACTCTCGCACAATGGACCGGTCAGGACGACTTCGTCGTGGGCGTGCCGTACCACGGGCGCGACGTTCCCGGCGTGGAGCACACGGTCGGCATGTTCGTCGAGACGCTTCCCGTACCCGCTCGCGTCCACCCCGGCGACACGGTGTCCAGCCTGCTGCGCGCGACGTTCGCCCAGGTGATCCGCTGCATCGTGAACGCCGACGTCACCTTCGAGGCGATCGTCGGGGACGTGCGCGGCCGTGCGGGCCTCGCCCGCGACTCCCTGGTGCAGGTGCTGCTGGCCTACCAGGACGAGGACAACGGCGCGGGCGCGGAGACGGACCGCCGCATGCTGGCGGTGCCCACGGGTTCGCTCGACCTCGACCTGATCCTCAACCTGGAGCGCGACGGGCCAGTGATCCGCGGCGGTGTGGAATACCGCGCCGAGCTGTTCGAAGCGGCCACCATCGGGCGCGTGACGGCCCACTACCTCACGGTCCTCGGTGCCCTCGCCGCAGAGCCGCACCGGCTCGTCAGAGATCTGCCGCCGCTGCCGGCGGCCCCGTCGCCTCTCGCCGAGACGCATGGCGGCGAAACCACCGAACGCGAGGAGCGCGCTGTGGAAGATGCGGTTGAGCAGGTAGTGGCCAGTGTCTGGCGCGAGGCCCTGGACGCGCCGCCGGACCTCGAACTGGACCTGGACGCCGACTTTTTCGAGCTGGGCGGCGACTCCTTCGCCGCGACCCGGGTCACATTGCGGCTGGCCGAGCTGCTCGACATGTTCGTGCCCGTGCGCGGAGTTTTCGCCAATCCGACGATCGCCGCCTTGGCCGACTTGCTCCGCCGGCTCGAACCCGAGCGGACGGAGCTTGCCGCCGCCGCGCTCGTCGAGATGGTCCGGGCCGCGGGCGAGGAGCCCGCCCAGCTCGGCGGGGACCAGCCGTGACCGCGTCCCGCCGGGTTCGGGCCCTCCGCCTGCCCGCCGGTCGGGTCACGCCCACCGACCGCTCACGGGGCGGGCCTTCCCGCCTGCCGCGCGCCGACCGGAGCGGACGGCTCCCGCTGTCGCACGCGCAGGAGCAGCTCTGGCTCGGCGAGCGGCTGCGGCTGAGCGTTCCGCTGTACAACGTCCCCCTCGCCGTGCGCCTCCAGGCCTCGCTCTCGCGCGAGGACCTGTCCTCGGCCCTGACCGAGCTGGTACTCAGGCACGAGGCGCTGCGGACCGCCTTCGGCGAGGACGACGGCGTGCCGTACCAGTGCGTCCGCCCGGTCCGCGAGCCTCCGATCACGATGATCGACCTGACCGGCGAGGATCCCGCCGCTGCGGAGGCCCGGCTGGCCGGGCTGCTGGAGGAGTTCGGGCAGACCCCCTTCGACCTGGTGTCCGGGCAACCGCTGCGGGCGCTGGCCGTACCGCTGGGCCCGGCGGAGACGGTCCTCGCCCTCTGCGTGCACCACCTCGCATGCGACGGGCACTCCCTGAACCGGCTCCTGGACGAGCTGGCGGCCCTGGCCGAGGGCGCCACCCTGCCGCCGATCGACGTGCAGTACGGCGACTTCGCCGTCTGGGACCGCTCGGAACCGCCGGAGCGGGCCTCGGGCATCGTGTACTGGCGCGACCGCCTGCGAGAACTGCCCGTGGTGCTGGACCTGCCACTCGACCGCCCCCGGCCCGCGACCTGGACCGGGCGCGGCGCGCGGCTGGTGCGCACGCTCCCCGGCGACCTGGCCGCCCGGCTGCGGGAGACGGCGCGACGGCTCGGAGTGACCCCGTTCACGGTCCTGTTCACCGCGTGCCAGGTGGTGGTCAGCCGGTACAGCGGCGCGCCGGACTTCCTGCTCGGTGTGCCGACGCTGGGTCGGGGCCACCCCGAGGTCGCCGGAGTGGTCGGGAACTTCGTCACCATGCTGCCCGTCGGCTGCCGGGTCGAGCCCGGCGCGTCCTTCGCCGAGCTGGCCGCGCGAACCGCTGCGGACCTCGCCGCGGACCTGGTCCACGAGCACATCCCCCTGCCGATCATCGCCAGGGAACTGGCCGTTCCCCGGGACCTCTCCCGGGCGCCGCTCACGCAGACGGTGTTCACCCACAACGCGGTGAGGATGCGGGCGGACGGCGTGGAGCGCCTGCACGTGGACACGGCTACCGCCAAGTACGACCTCACCTTCTCCGCCGCCGAGTACGACGCGGAGATCGACATCGGGCTCGAATATGCCGAGGACCTGTTCGAGCGGGCGACCGCGAAGTCGTTGCTCTCGTCGTACGGCCAGGTGCTGGCCGCCGTCGCGGCCGATCCGGATCGCCGCGTCGCCGACCTGCTCACGCCCGCCCCGGCCGCCTCGTCCGAGGCGGCTGAGGCTGACGAGGCGCTCACGGAGCCGGACGGCCTGCACCTGCGCCTCGCCGAGACGGCTCGTCGGCGCCCCAGGGCGCTCGCCGTCAGCGGAGGCGGCGTCTCGATGTCGTACGGCGAGCTCGACGCCCGCGCCCGGCTGATCGCCGGGTGGCTCCATGCCCGCGGAGTAGGACGGGGCGACCTGGTCGCCGTTCACCTCGCCCGTACTCCCGACCTCATCGCCGCCCTGGCCGGCGTCCTGTACGCGGGGGCGGGATACCTGCCGCTCGAACCCGCACATCCCGACGAGCGCGTCCTTGCCCTGATCGACGACGCCGGAGTGGCCGCCGTGATGTGCGAGCCGGATCTGGCCGGCAAAGTCGCGCACCGCATGCCCGTCATGCCCGTCCTCCTGTCCGGTGCCGAGGCGGGCACGGCGCCGTACGGCCCCGAGCCCACGCTGCCGGACGAGACGGCCTACGTCATCTATACCTCGGGCTCGACCGGGACTCCCAAGGGGGTGGTGATCACCCACGGCAACGCCCTGGCCCTGCTGGCGGACGTGGGTGGCAGGATCGCTCCCACGGAGGACGAAGTGTGGACCCTCTTCCACTCCGTGGCCTTCGACTTCTCCGTGTGGGAGATCTGGGGCGCGCTGCTCTCGGGCGGCCGGCTGGTCGTCGTGCCCTGGGAGACCGCCCGCATACCCGAGAGCTTCGCAGCGCTGCTCCGGGACGAAGGCGTGACCGTGCTCAGCCAGACGCCCTCGTCGTTCCGCGAACTCGCCGCGCTGGCGGCCGCGGGGGCCTGCCCGCCGCTGGCTCTGCGCTGGGTGGTCTTCGGCGGCGAGGCCCTGGACCCGGCGACCGTCAGGCTCTGGTGGAGCAACCGGGGAGCCGAGCGCCCGCGGCTCGCCAACCTGTACGGCATCACCGAGACCACGGTGCACGTCACGTTCCACGAGCTGACCCCGGAGACGCTGCCGCCCGCCGTGGGAACCCCGATCGGGCGCCCCCTCGACCGCTGGGAGGTCCTCCTCCTCGACGCCGCTGGCCGCGAAGTGATACCCGGCGCCGTCGGCGAGATCCATGTCTCGGGGGCCGGTCTCGCCCGTGGCTACTTGAACCGCCCGCGGCTGACCGCTGAACGCTTCGTCCCGCATCCCCACCGGCCCGGGCGGCGGCTCTACCGATCCGGCGACCTGGCGCGGCTCCGGCTGGACGGGACATTGGAGTATCTCGGACGCGGCGACCAGCAAATCAAGATCAGGGGGGTCCGCGTCGAGTTGGGCGAGGTCGAGGCGGTCCTGGCGGTCCAGTCGGGAGTGACCGCGGCGGCGGCCGCCCTGCGGACCTCGGCGAGCGGGCGGCCGGTTCTCGTCGGCTACCTCGTCGGATCCGCCGACCCCACCGAGGTCCGCCGCCGGATGACGCGCCTGCTGCCCGAGCCGATGGTGCCGTCGGTGGTGGTCGTCGTCGACCGCCTGCCCCTGACTGGGAACGGCAAGCTCGACCGCGCCGCCCTTCCCGCGCCCGGTCGTAGGCGAAAGGGCGTGGACGACGCGCCGGCCACGCCCGCCGAGAGGGAGGTCGCCGCCATCTGGTCGGAGCTCCTCGGCCTGGAACCCGGCAGGGCGCGGCGCGACGACAACTTCTTCGGGCTGGGGGGCGACTCCATCCTCGCTCTGCGGGTCGTCGCGCGGCTGGCGGAGCGTGGCCTCCGCCTACGAGTCGAGGACGTCTTCACCGCCCAGACCCTGGCCGAGCAGGCCGCGGAGACAGCGGCGGAGACCGCCGGGCCCGAGGCTGCTCCGGCACGGGTCGCGCGCTTCGCGGGCGTCTCCGCGGACGACGTCGACCGCCTGCCCCCGGGCCTGGCGGACGCGTATCCGCTGACCATGCTCCAGGCCGGGATGCTCTACCACCAAGAGAGCGGCGGGGAGCACCCTCCTTACCACAACGTCACGACGCTGCGCGTGGCCGGGCCGGTTGACCTAGCGGCGCTTCAGCAGGCGTACGACCTGGTCGTGGCCCGCCATCCGGTGCTTCGCACCTCCTTCGACCTGGCGTCCTATGGTGAGCCGCTGCAACTGGTCCACGAGCGGGTCAGGGTCCCCATCGGATACGTGGACCTGGGATCCCTCGACCTAGAGGGCCAGGAGGAGGCCGTCCGGGCGTGGATGACCGTCCATCAGCGCCAGCCCCTCGACCTGAGCGCCCCGCCCCTGCTCCGGCTGCACGTCCTGCGGTCCGGTCCGGAGGAGATGTGGCTAGGCCTGGTCGAGTGCCATGCGATCCTGGACGGCTGGAGCCTCACCTCGACGTTGCAGGAGATCCTGGACCGCTACGGGGAACTGCTGGTCGGGTCGCCGCCCACGGTCGAGGCGCCGCCCGAGCCCTTGTTCCACGAGTATGTGCTCGCTGAGCGGGCCGCCGCCGCGAATCCGGAGGCCGCGGTGTACTGGGACAGCCTCGTCTCCGGGGTCGAGCCGCCCCGGCTCCCCGCTGCGGCCGAGAATCCCCGTCCGGCGCGACGGAGGGTGATTCCCCTCGGCGAGGAGGTCGCCGCCGGTCTCGCGGGGCTCGCCGTACGGGCGGGCGTCCCGCTCAAGAGCGTTCTCCTCGCCGCGCACGCCGTGGCCGTATCACGGCTGGCCGGAGTGTCTGAGGTGCTGACCGGGCTGGTCACCAACGGACGCCTGGAACACGGCCGCGGCGACGAGACGCGCGGACTGTTCCTCAACACCGTGCCGGTGCGACTGCCGGGAGCCGCCGCCTCGTGGGAGGAGACGGCCCAGGCCGCCTTCGACGCCGAGCGTGAGCTCCAGCCGTACCGCAGAAGGCCGGGCGGGCTGCTGCAGCGCGCCGTGGGCGGCAGAGCGCTGCTGGAGACGTTCTTCAACTACACCAGCTTTCACTCCATGAGCCTCGGCACAAAGCACGGCGGGATCCGGCTGACCTCGGGGTTCAGAGAGCAGGCCAGCACCGACTTCCCGCTGATGGCCTCGTTCGACCGCGTGGTCGCCGACGGGGTCGAGCACCTCACGCTGCTGCTCGGCATCAACGAGCCGTACGCCGAAGAAGAGCAGATCGCGGAGATGTACGTCTCCGTGCTGCGCGCCGCGGCCCGGGGACACCCCGCACCGGCTGCGCACGCCGAACTCCCCTCCGGCGACAAGCTGCTGACGGAAGGTGAGGGGGAGCACGTGACGTGGCCGCCGGGCGAGACCCTGGTCGGGGTCATCGGGGCGAAGTCCCGTGCGTGCGAGGGCGTCGTCGCCGTGACGGAGGGAGCCACCGGCCTGACGCTGACCTATGCCGAGCTCTGGGCGCGGGCCGGTGCCCTCGCGGAGCGCCTGCGGGCGATCGGGGTGACGAGCGAGTCCCACGTGGGGGTCCGTATGTCGCGCTCGGCGCGTCAGGTCGTTGCCGTGCTCGGCATCGCCATGAGCGGCGCTGCGTATGTGCCCCTGGAACCCGATGCGGCGGAGCTGCGGCTGCGGATGATCCTCGACGATGCCGACCCCGTCCTGGTGCTGGACGACGACGCCGACCTCTCGCCGCCCGCCGGTCCGAGGCCCCCCGCGGTCGCCGCGGACGGGGACGCCCGCACCGCCGCATATGTGATCTTCACGTCGGGTTCGACCGGCCGACCCAAGGGTGTGGTGGTCGAGCAGGCGGCCCTCTACAACCGCATTGCCTGGGCCCAGCGGGCCTTTCCGCTCGGCCCCGGCGACCGCGTGCTGATGAAGACGCCGATCGGGTTCGACGTGTCGGTCTGGGAGTTCTTCTGGCCCTTGCTCGCGGGCGCGCGGATCGTCGTCGTTCCGCCCGAGGCGCATCGGGACATGGGGGAGCTCGTCCGACTGATTCGCCGCGAAGAGCCCACCGTCGTGCACTTCGTGCCGTCCGTACTCGAACGCTTCCTCGCGGAGCCCGGCTCCGACTGCCCGAGCCTGCGCCTGATCGTCTGCAGCGGCGAGGCCCTCCATGCGGACCTGGCGGCGAGAACGCTCGCGCGGATGCCATGGATGCGGCTGGAGAACCTGTACGGGCCGACTGAGGCCGCCATCGACGTCACCAGCGCCACGGCCGTAGCGGGCGCGGGCGCGGGGACCGTGCCCATCGGCCGTCCCATCGCCAATACCGTGGTCCGGGTGCTCGATCCGGCGGGCCGCCCCGTGCCCGTGAGCGCCACCGGAGAGCTGTACCTCGGAGGGGCCGGCCTGGCCAGGGGATACCTCGGACGCCCCGCCCTGACCGCCGCGCGGTTCGTACCCGACCCGTACGGCCGGCCGGGCGGGCGGCTGTATCGCACGGGAGATCGGGTCCGCTGGACGCGCCGTGAGGGACTGGAGTTCCTCGGCCGCTTCGACGACCAGATCAAGATTGGTGGCATGCGGCTCGAACCGGGTGAGATCGAGGCGGCGCTCGCGAGCGCGCCCGGGATCGCGGCCGCGGCGGCCGTCCTGCGCCCGCTCGGCGGCGGACGGCACGGACTCGCCGCGTTCGTGGTGCCCGAGCACACCGCGGTCGACGCCCAAGCCGTCCGCCGCCACCTGAGTTGTCGCCTGCCCGTCGGCGCGCAGCCGGCGCGCCTGGAGACGATCGGTTCGCTGCCGCTGACGCCCAATGGCAAGCTGGACCGCGCGGCCCTGCGCGCCCTTCCCCTCACCGGCGACGAGCGGGACGAGCGGGTCCCGCCGCGCACTCCGAAGGAACGGCTCCTCGCGGACCTGTGGCGGCAGGTGCTCGGCGTGGCCGTGGTCGGCGTGCACGACGACTTCTACGCCCTGGGCGGCGACTCCATCCTGGCACTGCAGATCGCGGGCCGCGCCCGGGCGGCCGGACTGCCCGTACAGCCTCGCGACGTGTTGACCGCGTCCACCATCGCGCGTCTGGCCGAGGCCGGAGCACGGGCGGCCGGGGACGAGCCCGCCGGGGACGAGCCCGCCGGGGACGAGCCCAACGTGCCGGCCGATCCGCTCAGGGCACCGCTGACGCCGATCCAGCGCTGGTTCCTCGACGTCGCCGCGAGCAATCCGGGCCGTATCGACCAGTACGCGCTGCTGGAGCTCTCCGGCCCGGTCGACCCCGCCCGACTCGCCGACGCGGTGCGACTCCTGCTGGAGACCCACCCCATGCTGAGGTCGCGGCTGACCGGCGACGGCTGGTTCGAGGTGTGCCCGGTGCCGGACGACGGCCTGATCGAGACGATCGACCTCACGGACGTGGCTCCCGAGCGGCACTCGGAGCGCGTCCAGGAGATTGCCTGGGCCGCGGTGCGCGACTGGCCCCTCGACCGCCCGCCGCGGATCCGCTTCTTCCTCCTGAACCGCGGCCACGGCCGGCCGCCGTGGTTGCTCGTCGCCGCGCACCACCTGGCCACCGACGCCGTGTCCTGGCAGGTGCTCTTTGACGATCTCGTGGCTATCGCCACCGGCACGCCGCCCCGGCCCGTGGTGACCGGCTTCCCCGCGTACGCCCGCGCGCTCGCCGACTACGCGTCCTCCCCGCGGGCGCTCACCCAGCGCCCGTACTGGCGCGCGATCCAGGGGGGCGCGACCACGCGGCTTCCCGCCGCGCCGATGGCCGGCCCCGGCGACCTTCTCAGCGAGGAGGTCGTACGGTGCCGGCTCGAACAGGACGCGACCGGAGCGCTGCTGGCCCGCGCGGGCGGGCACGACATCATGGCGAGCCTGCTCGGCGCGCTGTCCTGGGCGTTCGGGGGATGGGTCCCCGACGGGGAGCTGGCCGTCATGCGGATGCACCACGGCCGCACCCTGCCCCACCTCCCCCAGGCCGATCTCAGCCGGGCCGTCGGCTGGTGCACCGCAATGCACCCCGTGCTGCTCCCGGTGCGCGGCGCCGGGACGCCAGCGGACGCCGCGGCGCGGATGGCAGGCCGGCTGACCGAGGTGCCCGACGACGGGGTGGGCTTCGGCGCCCTGCGCTGGCATGGAGGGCACTTCGCAGACGTACCCCCTCCCGACGTGGCCTTCAACTACATCGGGCAGGGGAGGGACCGCCCGGCCTGGAACGCGGTCGCGCGGCTGGTGACGCCGGGACCTCGGGACCGCAGGATCCCTGGTGAGAAGCGCGGCTTCCGGCTGTGGGTGCAGGTCGCCGTCGCGGACGGAGAACTGGTCGCCGACTGGCAGTACTCCGTGGACCGCGACCGGCGGGAGGTCGTCGCCGCCGCCGCGGACCGGTTCGTCGCGGCGCTGCGGGCGCTCGTGGCGGAACGGGGGCACGCGTGACCGTGCCGGAGACCTGGACCAGGTATACCCGCGCCCTCCCCCGCGCGCTTGATCGCCTGCTTTGCTTCCCGTACGCCGGAGGCGGCGCGGCGGCGTTCCGCGCCTGGGTCGGAGAGCTGGCGGCGTCGGGGACGGAGGTCTGGCCGGTCCAGCTCCCGGGCCGGGAGAACCGGTTCGGGGAGCCGCCGGTCAGCGACCTCCCGCGCCTGGTCGCCGAGCTGGCCGACGTGTTCGAGGACCGCCTGGGCGCGCTTCCGTACACGCTGTTCGGGCACAGCATGGGCGCCCGCGTGGCCTTCGAGTTCGCGCACGAGCTGCGCCGTCGCGATCGACCGCCGCCCAGGCTGCTGATCGTATCCGCGCACCGCCCGCCCCACCGCCTGGATCCCGATCCACCCGCACACGCACTGCCGCGCGACCGCTTCCTCGCCAGGCTCCGCACATATGGGGGTGTCTCCGAGGCGGTCCTGGCCGAGCCGTCCCTGCTGGACCTGATGCTGCCAGTTGTCAGGGCCGACTTCGCCCTGTTCGAACGCCATCCATGGCAACCCGAGCCGCTCCTCGGGTGCCCGATGACCGTCCTCGGCGGGCGTACCGACGCCCGAGTGCCCGCCGCCGAGCTGACCAACTGGGCCGAGCTCACCAAGGGCTCCTGCGAGCTGCGGATGTTCGACGGAGGGCACTTCTTCCTCGCCGAATCCCCCCACCAGGTGGTCGGAGCGGTTCGGGACGCCATCCTGCGGACGAGAGAAGGGACTGGACATGCCGGAGACATGCGGTGAACCGCCACCCGCCATTCACATCGACGGGCTGACCAAGACCTTCCATCAGGGTCGGCGGACCCTGATGGATCGGTTGGCCCGCCGCCCAGACCAGCGGGTCGAGGTGGCGGCGGTGGACGGGCTGGATCTCACGATCGGCCAGGCGGAGATCTTCGGGCTTCTCGGGCCCAACGGCGCGGGCAAGTCCACCACCGTACGGATGATCGCGACTCTTCTGGAGCCGACTGCGGGCACCGTGCGGGTGAACGGGGTGGACGTCGCCGCCGACCCGGCGGCGGCCCGGCGACGCCTCGGCACCGTTCTCGGCGGCGAGCGCAGCGTCTACTGGAAGCTCACCGGCCGGGAGAACCTGGAATACTTCGCCGCGCTCTACCAGATTCCTCGCGCACAGTGGGGTCCGCGGATCCAGGCCGTCCTGGAGGAGATGGACCTGTCGGAGCGCGCGGACGACTACGTCGAGCGCTACTCGACTGGGATGCGCCAGCGCCTGGCCATCGCCCGGGCACTGCTGCCCGAGCCCGCCGTACTGCTGCTTGACGAGCCGACCGCGGGCCTGGATCCCCAGGCCGCGCTTCACCTCCGCGAGCGGATATCGCGTTTGCGCGCCGCTGGCCGGTCCGTCGTGCTGACGACGCACTACATGGACGAGGCCGAGGAGCTGTGCGATCGCGTCGCCATCATCGACGGGGGGCGGATCGTCGCGCTGGGGACACCTGCGGAGCTGCGATCCCTGGTGAACGCGGGGCAGGTGGTACGTGTGCAGTTCGAGGACGTCAGCGCGGACGCTGAGGCCGCTCTCGTCGAGCGGATCGGGCGGGTAGCCGACGTGGTGGACAAGGAGCACGAGGGGGCGGCTTTCACGCTGACGCTCCACGTCTCCGCCGGAGAGGAACCGCTCCCGCGCGTCATCGACGTCTCCCTGAGCCTGGGCGTGACGCTCCGCCGGGTGGACGTCGAGCCGGTGACGCTGGAGGACGTTTTCCTGTCCGTGACCGGGAGGAGTCTGCGCGAATGAGCCGATCGACCCCCGAGAACGCAAAGAGAGGTCGTCCGAGTGAATCTGAGAGCCGAGGCGCGGGCCTTCGCGGCGAGTACGGTCAAGGAGTGGGCGGAGATCAGACGCTATCCCGTCGTCTTCGTCTCGCTCGGCGCCTGGGCCCTGATCCTGCCCTTAGCGTACGTCGCCCAGGCGAGCGGGTACGCGGGCGGTGACCCGCGGGCGACCGCAGCCTTCGCCGAACGCGCCGGGACCGGCCAGGTGGTCGGCTATCTGTACCTCGGTTGGGCCATCCATCTGTGGATCTCGGTCGTCCTGTGGGGACCGGGGATGCTGCTCCGCGAGGAGCGGCAGCGCGGCACCCTGGAGGCGATCTTCCTCACGCCCACGTCGCGGTTCACCGTCCTCTTCGGTCCCGCGCCCGCCCACCTCCTGCCCGCGCTGGTCGTCTTCGGCACGGTCTTCGCGGCCCTGCGCTTCGCGTTCGGGGTGCCCATCGGACCCGGTGAGCTCGCTCGTGGCCTGCTCGTCCTGGCGGCGGCCACCCCCGCCTTGCTGGCCATGGGCGCGGTCTTCGCGACCGCGGCCCTCCGCTTCCAGGACGCCGGCGGCGTGGTCCAGATCGTCCGCGGGCTGCTCACCCTGCTGTGCGGGGTCACGTACCCGCTGGCGGTGCTTCCCGCATGGGCGCAACGGATCGGGGAGCTGCTGGCGCCGACGCACGTCATCGCCGAACTACGCGGAGCGGTCCTCGAAGGCGGGCGCTGGCAGCCGGACCGACTCGGCGTGATCGTCCTCGCCGTCTCGCCCGTCGTGCTGGCCATCGCCGCCATGGTGGTGTTCGCCGTGAGCATCAGGCACGCGCGGAGGACAGGAAGGCTCGGGTACCTCTGATGCGAATCAGCCTCAGCGTCATCGCGGCGGTCGCGGCGCGGGAGCTCCGGGTGGCCGCCCGCTACCCTGTCAGCGTCGCCAACCTCCTGGTGCTCGTGCCCCTTTACCAGCTCGTCCTCCCGGCCCTTCTCCTCGGCGCGGCGTTCCTCGTCGCGGGCCGTGCCATCGGCCTCGCCGGCCTCACCGGCACCGCCGACCTGGCAGGCTGGCTCACGATCGGAATGGCGTTCAGCGCGCTCATCGTCGGGGTGACGTGGGGCGTGGCGAACGCGATCGAGACAGACCGGGAACTGGGAACAATCGAACACAGCTGGGCGGCGCCCGTCTCCCGTGACTCGCTGCTCCTCGGCTCCATAACGAGCAGCACCCTGCTCGCGGCAGTCGCCGCGCTGATCATGTTCGCCATGGGATGGCTGATCTTCGGCGCGTCGTACGGCGCTGGCCTGCTGCTGATCCCGCTGGCCGCCGCGCTGGCCCTGCCCGGCGTGGCGGGCCTCGGCTACCTCGTGGCCGCCCTCGTGCTGCGCTGGCGTCACGCGGGCGAGGTCGTGGACAGCTTGGGTTATGTCCTCGCGATGCTGGCCGGCGTCGCGTTCCCCGTCTCCGTGCTGCCCTCTGCGCTCCAGGCTGTCGCATACGCAATACCCGTGACCTGGGCCATCGACATTTCCCGGGCGACGGCGCTCGGGGCCACGCCCATCCGGCCTGCGCCCGTCGAGATCGGGTTACTGGTGGTCACGTCGGCTGCCTGGCTGCTCGCCGGGCGCTGGCAGTTCCTGCGCGTCGAGCGTCGCCTCCTGGCCGACGGGACGCTCGGCCAGCACTGAGCGCATGGCCGGTACCGAGATCATGACCGGCGCGAAGGGCACGGCCGGCACGGCGTCCTATTCGAGAAGCACGGCTGCCGAGAGGACATGACGCGGATGCACGTGAATGGATCCACCGACGCCGGCGATCGGCCCGTGTGCGAGCGCGAACCGGAAGATCGTGAGGCGGTCCCGTACGGCGATCCCCTCGCCGCAGGCGGCAGGTCGCCGTATCTGGCGTACGGTCGCATCGACCTGTTGCTGTCGCTGCAGCGCCCTCGCACGGACATGCCGGCCGAGTTGTGCTTCGTCGTCGTGTGGCAGATCCAGGAACTGCTTTTCAAGCTGCTGCGGGAGGAGTTCGCGGCCGCCCGCGACCAGCTCGTGGCCGACCGCGTTCCCGACGCGCTGTGGACGCTGCGCCGCGCCGTGCCCGCGCAGCGGCTCCTGGTGGACACCTGGGAGGTGCTGCGGGGGATCGGCCCTGACGAGTTCGCCGCCTTCCGTGCCCACTTCGGGGGCGCGTCCGGCGTCCAGTCCTTCATGTACCGCCGGTTGGAGTTCGTCCTGGGGGAGAAGACGGCCCGCGCGATCAGACCGTACGCCGACATCCCCGCGATCGCCGCCGAGCTGGCCGCCGACCTGGCCGCCCCCAGCCTGTACGACGCGGCGCTCGGGCTACTCGCCCGGCGTGCCGGACTCGTGCCGCCGGACCACCTCAATCGAGATCTGACGCGGCCATACGAGCCGCGCCCCGAGGTGGAGCGGGCGTGGGCGGCGGTCTACCGCCCCGACGGGGACGGCGAACTGCGCCTGATGGCCGAGACCTTGAGCGACGTCTCCTACGAGTTCGGCCGCTGGCGCTCTGTGCACCTGCTCGTGACGGAGCGGATGATCGGTGGCAAACCGGGCTCCGGCGCCAGCGCCGGGATCGCCTGGCTGCGGCAGAACGCCGATCGCCGTCTGTTCCCCGAGCTCTGGACGGCGCGGGACTTGCTCTGAAGGACGCTCGAACGCAAGGCGGGCGCTCAGGCGTGGCTTCGCACCGCCCGCACCGGCAGGCTGCTGTAGCCGGAGAGGAAATTGGAGAAGACCCTGTTCCCCGGACCGGTTGGCTCGAAGTGGACCGCGAAGTCTCTGAGCAGCATCAGCAGGATGCGCAGCGCCGCCCGCCCCAGGTGGGCACCGACGCAGAAGTGCGGCCCGCGGCCGAGCGACAGGTGCCGGTTGGGCCACCGGGTGAGATCAAACGCCGACGGATCGGCGAACGCCCGCTCGTCGAAGTTGGCGGACGAGATCCACACTGTGACGATGTCCCCTGCCTGGATGCGCGCCCCTCCCAGCAGGGTGTCGCTCACGGCGTGGCGACCGAGGTGCATGGCGGGTGCCGTCCAGCGCAGGACCTCCTCCACGGCATGGTCGGCGGAGACGGTGCCCGCTAGCAAGGCCCGCCACTGCGCCGGGTGCTCGATGAGACTCTGGACGGCGCCGCCGGCGACCATACGGCTCGATTCGTCGCCGCCGATCAGTACGCTGTAGCAGTTGGCCGCGATCTCCTCGGCGGTCAACGGGCCGCCGGGAGGGGTGGCGGCGCCCAGGGCGCTCACGAGGTCGTCGCCGCCATCGGAGCGCCGGCGGCGGGCCAGCGTGTGGAAATAGGCCAGGATCTCGCTGCGGGCGACCATCGCGTCCCATTCGGTCGTCTTGCCCGTGTCCGAGCTGAGCGCCATCTTGCTCCAGGCCAGCAGGGCCGGCCGGTCGGATTCGGGGACCCCCATCAGTTCGCAGACCGTCGCGATCGGCACGTGGTCCGCGACATCGGCCATGAAGTCGAACTCGCCCTGGGCGACGGCGCGGGCCAGCAGGCTCCGGGTCCGCTCGCGTACGCCGGCGAGAACCGGCGCGAGCACGTTCGGCGCCAGCACTGTCCGGAGGAGGTGGCGAATCTCCCTGTGCCGCGGGCCGTCGCTGACCCCGGCCATCCGCCCTGACGCGGAGTCACCGCCCTTGAGCAGGGTGGCCAGCACGTTCCCCCCGCAGGAGGTGAACCGGTCGGGGGCGGAGCAGACCTCGGTTCCCTCGGCGTGCGTCACGACGACCCAGAATCCCGGCCGGTCAGGGCCCTCCGGATGCCAGTGCACCGGCGCGGCGTCGCGGAGCGCACGCCACATAGGGCGCATGCCGTCTCCCACGAAGGTCCGCGGGTCGGTGAGGTCGACCGTTATTCTCGGCGGCCCGTTGACCCCCGCTTCGCGCTCAGGGCCCGCGGGCACCTCCGGCGGGCATGCCGACTCCGAACCCGCTCGTCGCGGGTGAGCACTCTCCGATTCGGCCATGCTCACTGCCTCCAGACGGACGAAGGCGCCCGGGACGGGCGGGGGACCACCAGGTCGCGGGACACCCGTTTCGGAGGGTATGGCAGCCGGCCCGCCCCGTCCGCCGTAATCGCCGTCGTGGCGACAAGTCGCCACGACGGTCCCCGCCTCTGGCCATGTCTGAGTAAGCACGGCGAGCATGGGGGGACGTTGCGCACGGAACCGGAGGCACATGTCGAAAGCGTGGCGATTGCTGCCCGACGCCGTAGTTCGCAGCGCCGGCCTGCCCGTCGAGCGGCTTCTCGCGCTGGGCGACCCTGAGGCGGCCGAGGCGGTGCTTGCCAGCCCACCGGAACGCCGTGACAAGATGTGGGAGCGATGGGCGCGCGCCAGTGCCGACCGGCTCATCGAGTTGTCGGAGCACGATGTCTTCCACCGGGCCCTGCTCTGGCAGAACCCGGGAGTCCTCGAACGGGTGTGCGCCTGGTTCAGCCGTCACGCGGGAGACGAACGCAGGAACGCGGTGTGGCGGCGCAACGAGGACCTGCTCGCACGGTACGCGCAGCGCTACTGCGCGAGGAACGAGACCATCGGCTTCTTTGGCCCCGCGGTGTGGGCCCTCTTCGACGACGCGACCGCCCATGCCGAGATCGTGCCCGGGCCGGAGATCGTCGCGCGCCGGGAGATCTTCTTCGAGGACTGGCTGATGGACGACCTCGGAGCGCTGCTGGCGGAGAACGACCTCCTGCGCCGCCACCTTCCGCCCGCTCGCCCGGCGGGACTCATGGTCAGCGGCGGGTTCGCCGTACGCTCCGGAGCCGCCCCGCGGCGACTGGCGCCCGTGGAGGCGGCCGTCCTCGCCACGGCGGACGGGTCGCGGTCCGCCCGCACAATAGCCGCCGACCTGCGCTGGCGTGGGGTGGCGGGAGTGCGGGGCGAGAGCGATGTGCTCGACGTGCTGGAGCGACTGCGAGAGCACGAGTTGATCCGCTGGCGGCCGCCGGTGCCGCAGAATCGGCGGCCGGAGGTCGCGCTCCGCGACCGGCTGAGAGCGCTCCCCGCCTCCCAGGAGCGCGACGAGGCATTGGACATCCTGCGGCGGTTCGACGAGGCGCGGACGCGGATCGCCGCCGCAGACCGGCCCGAGGCGCTGGCCCACGCGCTCGCCGGGATGGACCTCCTCGTCGAGGAAATCACCGGCGCGTCGGCGCGACACACTCGTGATCGGCGACCGCTGGGCCGCAGCGCCGTTTTCGAGGAGTGCGAGCGCGATGTCAGGGTGGTGATGGGCAGGTCCATCGTCGATGCGCTGCTGCCGCCGGTGACCGTGGTCCTGGAAAGCGCGAAATGGCTCACATGGCGTTTCGGCCAGTGCCTTGAGGCGCTGTTCGCGGATCTGTACGACCGGTTCGCCGGTGGAGCGCAAGGCGTGCCCGTGCCGCTGGGCCCGCTGGTCGCGGAGTTCCTCGATCGTCGGCTCGATCCAGCGTGGTTCGGCCATGTTCTGGAGGAGTTCCAGGACTGCTGGGCCGCGGTGCTGGCCGTCGAACCCGGGGTCCGCCGACTCCAGTTCGGGGCAGAAGACCTCGCGGAACGGGTTCGGGCCGCGTTTCCCGCACCCCCTCCCACCTGGTACGGAGCGGCCTACCACAGCCCAGATGTGATGCTGGCCGCGGCAGATGCCGAGGCGGTGGCCCGAGGCGAATTCGAGCTGGTCATGGGAGAGTTGCACCTTGCCGGGCTGACGTACGACGCCGAGACGTTCACCCTGTTCCACCCGGAGGAGAGCAGGCTCCGCGACGCTGTCGAGGATGCCTTGTCCACGCACCCCAGGGTGGTGCCCGCCTATCCGCGGTCGCCCGAGTTCACCGGTCGCGACTCGCCCAACTCGACGCTGACCTCCGGGCTCTTCTGGTACTTGACCTTCGGGAGCGCGGACGACTCGCGCTCTGTCCCGCCGGGAAGACGGCTCGATCTCGTCGATATGATCGCGATCAGGGACGGGGACATCGAGATCCGGACCGCGGAGGGACTGCGCCTCGGTGTGCTCGACGTCCTAGGCGAGATGGCGTACGAGAGCGTCGTCGATCTGTTCCACCCGCTGCGCCCGGCCGCGCACACGCCGCGGGTCACCGTGGACCGGCTGGTCATCTCCAGGGAGACATGGCGGCTGGCCGCGGACGACGTGCCGGGGGTGGCCGAGGACGGTGAGGCGGCGGCTTTCGTGGCGCTGCGGCGCTGGGCCCGTGACCAGGGGCTGCCTCGATTCGTCTTCTGGCGCGCCGCGTCCCAGGACAAACCGGTCTACCTGGACTTCGACAGCCCGCTGTTCGTCAACAACTTCCTGTCCGCGGTCAGGCGCATACGCCGTCGCGGCGGCGGACTCATCCGGCTGACGGAAATGCTCCCAGCCCCTGAGCAGGCGTGGCTCCCCGATGCCGAGGGTCACGCCTACACCAGCGAACTGCGCCTCGGGTTCGTCTACGCGGGCGGAGACACGTCTCCCGACAGATCAGCGGCCACGGGGTGAAGGGAGGTGAGAATATGCGCGTTGTCGTCGTCGTGGGCGACCTGCCCGGCCAGAGACGGATTTTCGAAGCCCCTGACGGAGCGATGTCTCTCCAGGTGAGTGGCCACACCACGCTGGGCGACCTGCTCCGCGCCATGACAACCCGCGCTGACGTGGCCGCGAGCCGTTGCACGACGCTCGCCCGGATACCATTGGACGCCGCTGCCAGGCATCTCGCTCCGGCGAAGCCGGGAACTCGCCGCCCTCGTCGCCGCGGTGCCCCTGCTCTCGTATTCACCCAGGCTCACCCCTCATGAGATCCTGAGCCTCGCGCGGGCAGGGATCCGTGGCTATGTCCCTTGGGGAGAGCCGGCCTCGGGCATCGTCGGCGCGATCCACGCCGTCGCCACAGGCGGCTGCTACCTTCCGGCTCGCGCGGCCGGCGACGTCTTCCAGGCGGCTGTCTTAGCCGAAACGAACCGTGAACCGCGCTGGGTGCGGTGGAATGGGCGGAGCCTCTGGCCGACGGTCTGGAAGTTTGACGAAGATCAGGGCCATACATCCACTTTTCAGACGGTCCCGATCCGCCAGACGCGAGGCCCCCCGCGGAGTTCATCGCGCAGATGCGGCGGCTCGGGGCGTGGTCAGGACTGACGTTCCGGCAGGTGGAAGCGAGCAGCCGCGGCGGGCCGGTCGCTGCCCTACAGCACGCTCCTGGGCGCGCTCCGCCGTACCACTTTGCCACGAGACGAACTCGTCGTGGCATTCGTGCACGCCTGCGGGTGCTCTGAGGAAGAGGCCGCGTTATGGCGAAGCGTGCGCACGCGCTGGCCATGGGCGAGCGGCGGCCGACGCCGTGCGTTGAGCCGGATTCCGCCACGCGTACGGCCTACTGCGGCGAGCGAGGCGGCAATCAGGCGGACCGGTTCTGGCTGGAGCCTGCGGACACAGGAGTGGGTGGCCACCGAATCAGGGGCGCCCACAGCGACCAGTGCATGGCGCATCCGCTCACGTCCGGTCGCGATCTGATCCCTCTGTGGCTGCCTCTCTGTACCCCCGGGGGCTACGGAACTGATCTTCATCTTCGAGCCGGACACCGACCTCGACTTACGCGGCACAGAGCACGGACGAGGTCACCGCGGTCGATCGGCGGTTGTGAGATCGGTGCCGGCGGAGAGCGGGGCTCTCACCGTCTGTCGTGAATGTGGCGGTACTGACTGGGCGGTGTTCCGTAGGTGGCGCGGAAGGCACGGCTGAAGTGCGCCGAACTGGTGAACCCCCACTTGCGGGCGATCGCGTGAACGGGGTAGGAGCGGAGTCGGGGGTCGGCCAGATCCTGACGGCAGCGTTCCAGCCGGAGGTGCCGGATCCACGCCGACACCGTCATCTCGTTCTCGGTGAAGAGGTCGTGCAGATGCCGTACCG
This sequence comes from Sphaerisporangium viridialbum, assembly GCF_049674955.1. Classification (GTDB taxonomy): domain Bacteria; phylum Actinomycetota; class Actinomycetes; order Streptosporangiales; family Streptosporangiaceae; genus Sphaerisporangium; species Sphaerisporangium viridialbum. Next base: position 8,423,110 of record NZ_CP187232.1, read on the forward strand.
AGATCTGGTGGGTGCTGGCTATGGTGGCCGGGGACAGGCGCGGGTCGCTCAGTCGCTGTTGGATGAAGTCACGGATCCGCAGCCGGAGCAGGTCTCGCTGCGTTTCGGGTCTTTGCGCCGAGGAACTGTCCAGGTGCCGTGCCAGGACGGCGGTGAGCAGGTCGGTGGTGAGCGAGGCCAGCCAGGGGGCGTCCTGGGAGTTGAACTCCTCAGCTTTTTCGACGAGGTCGGTCAGCCACCGCGCGAAGACGGCGCCCAAGCCCCGCCTCGCGGAGAAGGGAACGGCGGTGATCCGGTCAGCCGCGTCCGAGAGGATAGGAAGCGCCTGCCGGGGGATCTGGACGACCAGGGTCGAGGTGTTCTCTTGCGCGCACCTACGCCAGCCATCAAAGGGCCGGGATGTGTCGAACAAAGCGAACTCGCCCGTGCCAAAGATGGCCTCGCGCCCGGCTTGGCGCAGCGCCGCATCCCCGACGAGGATGAGCGTGACCACGAATTCCTCCGGGTCGTTCCGCTGGATCAGCGCCGGGGGCCTGCACACCTGAAACGAACCGTGAGCCAGCGCATAAATCTGCAGGCGCCCCATGTCCACCCGTCGGCCACGGATGCGGAAGCCGCTTTCCTTTTCGCTGTGGACCAAGACTGGGGCCTGGAATAGAGGTTTCGCCTCTTGCCAGTACCCAAAGCGCTCTCCTGAGGCGAGTGCTTCAATATTTAACTCGGAGACCTGCAAACCACACCTCTGAATCAGACTCACGAGCAATGATCGAAACCTGTAAGTCTGCCGGAAGGGGAATACTTCCGGATCATCCGTTGAAGGTTTCGAGATAAGGGCGACGCGCCAACGACGGTCGGAAAGGCGCACCTGAGGAGCCCGGCTACGACAAATAGACCCTCGCAGACAGTTACGTCCAACGGCCTCATCTTCGGAGGCAGCGGCGGCGAAGGCTGCTATTGCGTAGGTCCCTGCGGTAGCAGCACCATTCGGAGGGCCCAACTTCTGCGACTACCGGGAGTGCTTCGGAGTCATCCTCATTGCCCCCTCGATAGTCGTCGAATGGAACCCTGAGTGGGATGAAACAGGAGCCCGCCGAGTGAACGTCGTACCGGGCAGGGACGAGGCTGGTCGTGACGTCCCTAAGGGCTTCCGGAAAGGGACTCAGAAGAATTTTGCGGGCTCGACAGGCTTATATTGAACTCTATGATCCTATGAATCCGTGGTAGGAGGAGGAGCTGCGTCAGCCCGGAGTAGCCCTTGGTCGGGAAGATGATCTCGCCGAAGTTGGCGGCGCGCCGTCGAAGGCGCGGGTGATGACCGACCGGCCCGGGGAACTTGTCGCTGCCCGCGAGCCGCTTGACGAGTCGCCGGATGGCCACGCCCCAGGCGTCGGCGAGGAAGTCGAAGTCGTTCATGAGCGAGACCGTAGGGCAGGGCAACTGACAGGTAATGTCAGTGAATATGCACGCATCTCGCCTCATTTCGATCTCGCTGCTCCTGCAGACGCGCGGCCGCATGACCGCCCAGGCCCTCGCCGAGCGGCTCGAGGTCTCGGTCCGGCAGCCGCGATGTGCCAGAGGCGGTGGGCTTGTTGGGGCGCGGTGACGGCCTGGACGATGTGGGCGAAGCGCTGGGCAGCCTCGTCGTGGACGTCGCACCTGACGATGACCGGTCGGCCCGCGCGGTCGCGCAGGGCCCGGGAGATGGCGGCGGGTGCGCCGATCGAGATACCGAGCAGTCCCCAGCCACTGATCGCCAGGCCGGTGAGGCGTCCCAGCCGAGCACCTAAGGCTTGCCGTCGGGGTCGGTGTTCACCCGCACCTCGTAGCCCACGGGATTCACCGCGACGGCCGCCACCCAGACGAGCAGGTCGCGCGCGGCCCCGGCTCGAGATTGCCGTCCACCAGGCTCTCGGTGTCGTACCCGGGCCGGTTCTGCCGGTACGCGACGGCGCGTATTCTGCTGGCATTTGCACTTATCGGAAATCTCCCTCATCGTCAGCTCGGAAGACGGGCTGATCCCCGCCGGTCTGAGTCGAACCGATAAGCGGCCCGGCGCATTTCCGCGCCATCCTCTCTGAGTGACAGTCTTCTCACTATCTGCTGCCACCAAGCGGTTGTGCTTGGTAGTGTCGGCGGTTCACGGCGTCGAAGATCCAGGGAGACCTCGATGCACACGGCGCAGGGGCCCGCGTGGAGCATCAGTGGGCTCGACGTCGCTGCGGGCAGGTATCCGCTGTCGATCGAGCGGCATGTGATGCGGATGGCCGACCTGCTGGTGCCGGGTGTGACGACGGTGACGCCGCACGCCCGCTACTACAGCCTGCACGCCCTCGCCGCCATCGAGGCGGAGCGTCGCCCCCTGTCCGCCCAGCGGGCGCAGGACATATTGCGCCGTTGTGAAGTCGTCATGGCAGCGGTGTCGTACGCGCATGACCACGGCGAGACCGGGCTGCCGCGGGCGCACGGCCTCGATGCCCTCGCAGCCCGGTTGCAGGTCGGCGAAGTGGTCATGGCCGAGGCGGCGCAACCCATCAAAGGCGGCTACGTGCGCAACGCGTGGGGCTTTTGGAGTCCGTACGCGGCCTCAGAGGTCTCCCTCGGCATCCTCGCACCCGCGAGCATGCCGGTCCCGGGCCCCGCGTGCGCGGCCGAGCAGGTGGCCGCCGGACTAGACGGCATCCTTGAGCTGGCGGCCCGCTCGCGACTCAGCGTGGACGACCTACGCGACTATCCGCACCTTTGCGTATGTGCCGGCGCTCGGGCGGCCGACGGAGTATGGCTGGCGAGGCTACTCTGCCGGTCCGACGACCAGTCCACGGAAGCCGCCGCGCTGAGTCGGCGAAACACGATCCGACTGCTCGCCCGGGTGATGCAGACGCACGAGATCGGCGACGTCACCAACGACGTCAGGCCAGTGATCGCGTACGGAGACTTCCTGACGAGTGACCCCGTCACCGCCCCTTTGGACACGGCGCCGGTCTGGCGCGGGGTGGTGCTACGCAACTACGCGGTGGGCGCTTGGCGACGGCTGTGGTCGTGGCTGGTGTCCGAGGTCGTCGGCCTGATGCCTGCCGACGACCTCGCCGATCGGTTCGCCGACAGCATGCCGGAGGGGACCCTGGCCGCGTTCATGGATGGGCTGCCCTCCACCGTCACGCCGACCGGTGCCCCCGCCCCAGCGGAGGAACAGCTGCGGGCGAGCGACCTCCCTGTTGCGGTACGCGAGCTGGCGGTGCTGATCGTCAACACCCGGCGGGTTGAGGAGCTGTCCGGCAGAGTACGCGACGCCTTCCTCGGGCAACGCGGCGTCGAACTCGGCCCTCAGTGGATGGCGTGGCGGCTGGCCGAATCCCGGTCGGGCTCGTCGCGAGATTTCGCCTGGCGACTCACTCACGACCTGCTGACCCGTGCCCGGCGCGTGGCCCTATCGAAGGCCCGGCGCCGATCTGACGGGACGCTGTGGTTGCCCACCCGGCTGCAAGAACGTGACGGGCTCCTTTACCGGACCAGCCAGGAAGGACGCGGCGACGTGGGCCTGCGGTTGGCACAGCTCACCTCCGTGCTGGCCGGCGCGGGGGTGCTCGAACTGACCGACGGGACTTGGCGGGTGACCGCCGCTGGGCAGGTGCTTCTTGACTGAGCCGCTGGTGGACCTCGAACTCGCCTCTCCGCTGACGTTGCTGATGGAGGAAGAACAGCACGGGGATCGGCAGGCCGAGGAGGCCTTGTTTCTCAGCTTCACCACTGATCTCGGCTTCTTTGAGACGGTCGTGCTGGGTGTCGCCCAGGCGTGCGGGGCACGGGTGAGCCTGGTCGGCGACGCCGCGATGAGCGTGATAGACCCGCGTGCCGTGCGCCGCGCCGGACGCGCCTACCTGCCTGGCCAGGCCGTGTGCGATGGAGCCTTTCATCCCAAGCTGGTGGCACTGGTGGGCAACAAGCGGGCAACCGTCGCCATCGGCTCCGGCAACGTCACACTCGCGGGCTGGCAGGCCAACGTGGAACTGTGGACTGTGTTACGAGCCGACCAGAGCCGCGTCCCCGGAGTGTTCGGCGATCTCGCGGTGTGGCTGTCCGGGCTGCCGGAGCGGGTCCGGTGTTCCTCGGGCGTGCCGGAGGCGCTACGACGGGTCGCCGGCGGTCTCGCGGCGTTGTGCGAGCGTGCGGAGGTCGTGCACCCGAACCTCCGGCTGGTGTCGTCCAGCGAACGGCCCATCATCGAACAGCTCCCCGCAGGCCCGGTCGAGGAACTGGCGGTGTGTGCGCCGTTCCACGATCCTGGCGCCGTCACCCTGCGCCGCCTGGTCGAGCGAATGAGGCCGCGCCGGCTGGTCGTCAGTCTCCAGCCCGGCCGCACCGAACTCGACGGCCATGCGCTCGCCGACCTCACCGCCGAACTCGGCGCTGACGTCCACCTCGACGCCGAACCCCGCTACCGGCACGGCAAGCTCATCGAATGGGTCGTCGAGGGTCGCCGGTACGCGCTCACCGGGAGCCCCAACCTGTCGGCCGCCGCGCTGTCCACGTCCCTGGAGAACCGAGGCAATTGCGAACTCGGGCTCATCGCGCCGATCGATGCCTCACGCATACCCCGAGGGGCGATCGTACCCACCGCCGATCTGCTCCCCTTGAAGTTCTCGATCCGCTCGCGGCCGGAACGGAGGGGGCCGCTCCTGCTCGGAGCGACCCGGGTCGGACAGGGCCTGCACGTCATGTTCGCGCGCATGCTACGCACCGGGGGATACCTGGAGTTGTCCGCCGCCACGTCACCTCCCGAGACGTGGGAGCGCGTCGGCGAGGTGCCGGCCGATGTCACCGAGATGCTGGTGACTTATCCCGTCGACGGCGGCAGCCGGGTCCGGCTGGTCACTGTCGTGAACGGCCAAGTGCGCCACAGCAACATCGTCTTCGCCGTCGATCCCCTCCGCGCGCAGCACCGGAGCGGCCTCACGCGGACCTCGGCCCCGACGACCCAGCCCGGCCAGCTGTTCAACGACGAGCGCCTGGCCGACAAGTTTCTCGCCGACCTCAATATTCTCGCCACCTCGCTGACCCAGCCCCCCACCCCGGTGACGCCAGCCGCGGCGTCGACCGACACGGCGCGAGTCGAGGGCGTCACTGATCGTTCCGGCGGCGGGTGGGCAGCTTATCTGGACGAGTGCGCTGGACGCCTCGGGGTGCCGCTGCTGCGTTTCGCCCTCGGCCTGCCCACCCTTCCGGCCGAGCAAGAAGGCCCCAATGAGGAGTTGCTGCCGGTGTTCTGGGACGAGCAGTTCGCGGACGACGCCGACGCCGGACTCGACAACGACGACCCCGGGACCATGGCCGACCAGCCCGCAACCGTCACTGCCCCTCCCGACCTGCGTACCAGCGACGCCGCTACACGCCGCCGCTACCAGCGCTGGGCCGACCGGCTCACACGGGTCACGCCGAGGCTGGAACTGCCGGAGCGGATGCTCGTTACTAGACTCCTTCTTTGGACGGCGGCGGCTGGCGCCTGGGACCACGACGACCACGCCTGGCTCGACTTCTTGGCGGACGCCGTAAGCGAACTGGGCTCCGGTACGCCGCCCGCCGACGTAGAACCACAGGTGGCCAGCTTGGCAGCGGTCGGCCTCGCGGTGCTTAGCGCTCACGCGCCCCGCCACGTCAGCACCGCCACGACGGTCGCCTTCACCAGAGCCGCCGCTGTGGTGGACCACCTTCTCCCCGCTGCCGAACCGGAGTACGTCGAGCAGTACAGCGACCTGCTGCGGGACGCGTTCGGCCCGGCGCTGAGTCCGTACGCGGTCCAAAGGCTCGCCGCCGAGATCGTCCAGGCCGACCCGCTCACCGACGCACTGCGCACGCTGGCGGAGCAGGGCCGCGAGGTGCACCGGCACAGAGAACGCCTGCTGCACGTCACCGGCACCTTCGGCAACGCACGACTCGTCGCGCTACAGGCCGTCGCGGCCGCCCAAGCCGCCAGCATCGTCGGAGCTTGGGCCACCTCCTCCAACGGCACCTGGGCGCTGGTTGTGTGGCGTCGGCCGGACCTCTTCACCATCGACGCCGGTCCGCCTACCCTGTGGCGTCACTACCGGCTCACCGGTCTTCGTGATCCACGCAGCCTCGCCGCCCAGCGGAGCTTCGACGGCGTCCGGCCTCTCCCGCACGGTCCGCTCCTGAAGCCGTTTCCCGAAGCACACGCGGTGTTGGCGGACCTGGGCTTACCTTCCGACCCTCGGCCTCCTGTCGACTGCACTCCTTGGCCGGGCTGAACGCTAACTGATCAGCGCATCTTGCCTGGCAGGCGCCTCACCGTCTACGTTGCCACTCGCTGCTGCCACCCATGCGCGCCTGTACTACATTCGTAGATTCGGTGGGAGCGGATCGCCGCGTCGGCGGTAGTGGCTGATCAGGGCACGCGTCTGGTGAAGCCGCCGGAAGTCTGACCAAGCCAGAACATGATCGATGGCGGTGGCTGCGGGGATGAACAGCCGGGCCAGCACGCGGCGGATCTCGGCGAGGGAGAGCCGCAGGAGCCTCAGCGTGGTGACGCCCCCAGGAGCGGAACGTCTTTTCCCTGGTCAACGGCGGCCTCGTCAGCGTTGGTGGGCAAGGTGGCGCGCATGACGGCCAGGAACGCCAGCGCGAGCATGGCGATGGTGACGTGCCGGTGCCAGGGCGTCCACTTGCGTACTTGGTACTGGGTCAGGCCGAGCAGGTCTTTGCCGTGCTCGTTGTTCTCTTCGACCTTCCAGCGCATTCCGGCCGCGTCGATCAGTTCGGTGACCGCGGTGCCGGCCGGGGCGTGGGCCAAGAAGAACTCCACCTCGGACGGGGCGTTGACCGAACGGCGGATCAGCAGCGTCTGGCCGTATCCGGGCGCGGGCGCCTGCCCGTCCACGGCGACAGCGAGAGCCGTCCAGTCGTAGACGCGCTCGCCTTTGGTGCCGTTGCCGCATGAGCGGCGCTCCCAGATCTGCGGGGTGCCGCGGGTCAGCAGCCGATCCAGCAGGTGCTCGACCGGCCCGACCCCGCCCGGCAGGGCGACCAGGGGCAGATCGACGGGTACCGCCATGACGTAGCCGATCGCGTGCTCATGGCAGAAAGCGCGCAGGCCCGGGTCGCGGCCATGGCCTGCAGCGCCTTCACCCGCGACACCTACATCACCGTCTTCCCCGAGGTCGCCGCAGCCGCAGCCGAATCCACCGCCGCCCTGCTCCCCCACACCGCCCGACCGACCAATCAGGGCAGGCGGCCATGACCGCTACCCCCGACGTCTACGAGTTTCAGGACGCGGTCCAAGACGTACTCACCATCGGCGCCAGCCTCGTCGAACACGACGACGCCACCCTGTCTCTCGCCTTCCTGCACGCCGGAGCCGAACACCAATGCGCCACCGCCAACCTCCCCGACGACCACGAAGCACATGGCACGCCAGGCCGCCGTCCAGATCGCCCACACGGTCACGATCCCCCCACACGATCGCGATGACCCGCTCATCAATGCCGTCATCGACGTGCTCGCCACCCACCCGGCAGAGGTTCACGCGTCATGCGCGCCGCCGCCCAGCACCTCACCCAACAACCGCAGGCGACCGGCCAAACCACGGCGCACGTCAACGCCATCATCCAGCTCCACACCGGGATGACCAAGATCGACCTGCTCCGCCGGCTCGCCCAACATGGCACGGTCGGCCAACTCGCCGCCGAACACCTCCACACCGCCGCCCAGCATCTCAGGCACACCGAAACCCAGCTCCGCCAAACCATCCGGCAAGCGATCAGCGACCTCACCCAGGCCAGCGCCTACCTTGACCTCACCGCCCGGTCAACGACGCGGGAATCCTGCAACGCAACGGCCAACGGGTGGATCAGCTCGCCACTCGCCTCGGCGACGCCCACACCCGGCTGAGCGCAGCCCTCGCCCTGGCCACCAGCCTCCTGAGCACCCACCAACCCGGCGACGAAACAACCTAAGAACCCCGATCCTCCGACTGCTTGACTCCCGGCCACCAATAGGGCCGGGACTCATCGCTCTCCCATCGAAGAACCCAAACCCACCCGCCTCGAACCCGCACAGCCCGCCGATTACCGGCCGTCACGCCAACTGATCAGCCCTTGAACCCGGCGATTACTACACAGCGTGACCATTCAGGAAGATCAACGATCATGCGAAAGACCCGGTCGCGACCAAAGAGCCCACAACGACCCCACACAGGGCCGGAAATGACTGTGGGCACCCCCCGTCAAGTGGAGGATGCCCAGGTCATCGGCCGGAGCCGTGGTGCGCCGCCAGGGACTCGAACCCCGGACCCGCTGATTAAGAGTCAGCTGCTCTAACCAACTGAGCTAGCGGCGCAGCAAGCAGGACAAGATTAGCGCACCCTGTGGACCACTTCGCACCGATCGAGCACGCTAGGCTAGAACAACATTCGGGTTAACACGGGAGCGCCGATGACGTCGTGGTTCACCTCGCCCGCCGACGCCGGGGAACGGCTCGCCGCCGTGGACTACCTCACCGACGACGGCATCGCCACGTCGGTCTTCCTGGCCGCCGCGCTCGGCAAGCCGCTGCTGGCCGAGGGGCCCGCCGGGGTGGGCAAGACCCAGCTCGCCAAGGCCGTCGCCGAGGCGACCGGCGCCGAGCTGATCAGGCTCCAGTGTTACGAGGGGCTCGACGAGGCCCGCGCGCTCTACGAGTGGAACTACAAGAAGCAGCTCCTGCGCATCCAGGCCGCAGGCGAGCAGGCGTGGGAGGAGACCCACGACGACATCTTCAGCGAGGAGTTCCTGCTGGAGCGCCCGCTGCTGAGGGCGATCAGGCGGACGACGCCCACGGTGCTGCTGATCGACGAGACCGACAAGGCGGACGTCGAGGTCGAGGGCCTGCTGCTGGAGATCCTTTCCGACTACCAGGTGACGATCCCCGAACTGGGCACGATCGCCGCGACGCGCAGGCCGTACGTCGTGCTGACCTCGAACGCGACGCGCGAGCTGTCCGAGGCGCTGAAGCGGCGCTGCCTGTATCTCCACCTGGACTACCCCTCACCCGAGCGCGAGCGCGACATCGTGCTCGCGCGGGTGCCGGGCATCGAGGCCGCCCTGGCCGAGCGGCTCGCCCGTACGGTCGCCACGCTGCGCGCGCTGGAGCTGAAGAAGTCCCCCTCGATCGCCGAGACCATCGACTGGGCCCACACGCTCCTCGCGCTCGGGCGTACCGACCTCGACGAGGCCACCACCGCCGGCACGCTGGGTGTGGTGCTGAAGCACGCCTCCGACCAGGCCCGGGCGGTCAAGGAGCTCGGCCTGCCGGCCCGGTGACGACGACCAGCGGGAGGAGGCGGGCGATGTCGCTGCTCGACAGGCATGTGGGGTTCGTGGACGCGCTGCGCCGCGCCGGGCTGCCGGTGTCACTGGCCGAGGGACTGGACGCCGCCCGCGCGCTCGAAGTGATCGACCTGACCGAGCGCGAGACGCTCCGCGAGGCGTACGCCGCCACGCTCGTCAAGCGTCCCGCGCACAGGCCCGGCTTCGACACGCTCTTCGACCTGTGGTTCCCGCCCGTGACCAGCGCCCTGAGCGTTCCACGCACGACGGGCCCGGGCGAGCCGGACCTCCAGCACGCGGAGGTCTCAGAACTTCGGGACCGGCTTGCCGAACTGCTGCTCGACGACGCGGGCCCCACGGGCGATCCCGCCTTCGGCGAGTTCGTACGGGCGATGGTCGAGCGGTTCGGCCGCCAGCCCGCCGGCGCCGGCCGCCAGAACTGGTTCTCCTACTCCGTGCTGCGCGCCCTCTCCCCCGGCACGCTGATGGCCAGGATGCTCAACGAGGTGCTGCTCGGCCAGGAACGTGGGGGTCTGGCGGAGAAGGTCGCCCGCCGCCGGCTGACCGACAACATCGCCGGGTTCGAGACCGCCGTGGCCTCGGACGTGCGCAGGAGGATCGCCGAGGACTCCGGCGTGGAGAAGATCGCGAGGTCGGTCGTGAAGCCGCCCGTCGACCAGGTCGACTTCCTGCGGATCACCAAGGCCGACCTGGCGACGCTGCGCCGCGAGGTGCACCCGCTGGCGCGGCGCCTCGCCACCCGGCTGACGATCAGGCAGCGGCTGGGCCATCGGGGCCGGCTGGACTTCAGGCGCACGGTACGGGCCTCGCTGAGCACGGGCGGCGTCCCCATGGTCACCCACATGAGGCCGCGCCGCCCGCACAAGCCCGAGCTGGTGGTGCTGTGCGACGCCAGCGACTCGGTGTCCGCGTTCTCGCACTTCACCCTGCTGCTGACGTACGCGCTGCGCGAGCAGTTCGCCAAGGTGCGCGCGTTCGCCTTCGTGGACACGGTGGACGAGGTCACCCGGTTCTTCGCGCCGGGCACCGACGTCGTCGACGCGATCACCCGGATGACGGAGGAGGCCGACATCACCCGCTTCGGCCGCAGCGACTACGGGCACTCGTTCGAGAGGTTCGCCGAGAAGTACGGCGAAGCGATCGGCCCGAAGACGTCCCTGCTGATCCTCGGGGACGCCCGCTCGAACTACCAGCCGCCCGCGCTCGCGACGTTGGGGCGCCTCGCCGGCGAGGCCAGGCACGCGTACTGGCTCAACCCCGAGCCCCGCGCGCAGTGGGACACCGGAGACTCGATCGCGACCTCGTACGGAGGCGTGGTCGCGATGCACGAGTGCCGCAACGTCGCCCAGCTCGCCGCCTTCATCGAGGAGCTGGCCTAGCGGCCGTCAGTTCATCCGCCGCAGGATGCGCGCGGCCGTACGGGCGAGCACCTCCACCTGGTCCTCGGTCAGCTCGGCGTGCGCGTCGCCCAGGACCCACTTGGCCGCCTTGCGGGGCAGGAACAGCGTCAGCCCCTCGGCGCTCACCACGGCGGTCTTCACGTGCCCGCCGTGCACGACCAGCAGCGGCGCGATCTCCACCGGGATGCCGGACTCGCGCGACAGCAGCTCGCTCATGGCGGTCGCGGCGTCCACGAGGCCCTTCGCGACCGACGTGCCCGACCGCTCGCCGAAGAACAGCTTGCCGCCGTACGCCGCGATGTAGGTGTCCGGAGGCCAGGCCTCGTTGTCGACGATCCACACCCCGCCGGGCCCGATGACCAGGTGGTCGATGGAGGCCTTGCCGGGTACGGCCCGGCCGTCGAGCACGCGGTAGCCGTGCTTGCCGAGCCCTCGCCGTAACAACCTCCCGGTGCGGGTCGCGCCGCTCCGCTTGCCGCGCCAGACGGCCGTGGCCTCGAACATGCGCCAGGAGACGAACGCGTCCACCGTCCAGATGGCGCCGCCGCCGAGAAGCCCGATCAGGAACGGCAGGGGAAAGGACCGGTAGAACGCGAGGGCGGTGATGAGGACGAAGCCCACCCCTGCCATGATGTGGCGCCTGCGACGACGCTCGGACCTGGTCTCGCGCCAGCGGAGCTCGTACATCACCGAGGGCGAGCCCCACTTGAACTTGTCGTCCTGCGGCACGTAGATGGACCCATTGGGCACCGGAAACCCCCACGATTTCGGGCTCAGTCGATTAGCTTGTGGAATACCCAACTAGGGGCTCCAGCTTTCCTAAGGTTACGGAACTAACCCACCCGCGACACAGAGCGGGCGTGGCGAACCTTGGTCGAAGGCCACAGGAGAGCACGCGGGAACACGAATGTCACAGCCCGTTAACCGACCAGTCGGTATGCTGTGGGCATCGACATTCAGGGGAGGCGTGCGTGATGGCGCGCAGCAGGGTCACCACGAGCGACGACCGGCCCGCGAAGGCGTCCGCGGCCAAGGACGAGCCGGTGCGGCAGAGGCTGATGGCCGAGGCGACGCGCCTGTTCGCGGACAAGGGCTTCGAGAGCACGTCGGTGCAGGAGATCGTCGCCGCGGCGGGGGTCACCAAGGGCGCGATGTACCACTACTTCGACTCCAAGGACGACCTGCTCCGCGAGATCTACGCCCGCGTGCTGCGCATGCAGATCGAGCGGCTCGACAGGTTCGCCGGCGCCCCCGGCCCGGTCGCCGACCGCGTGCACGCCGCCGCCGTCGACGTCATCGCCACCACGGTGGAGAACCTCGACGACTCCAAGATCTTCTTCCGCTCGATGCACCAGCTCACCCCCGAGACCCAGAAGGCCGTACGGGCGGAGCGCCGCCGCTACCACGAGCGTTTCCGTGACCTGCTGGTCGAGGGCCAGCGCTCCAAGGTGTTCCGCGACGACGTGCCGGCCGACCTCGTGGTCGACTTCTTCTTCGGCTCCGTCCACCACCTGGGCACGTGGTACCACACCGACGGCCGCCTGTCGGGGACGGCCGTCGGAGAGCACTTCGCCGACCTGCTCCTCGCCTCGCTACGGCCCTGACGACAAGGCCCGCGACCCGGGCCGCCGTCAGGCCGGGCCGGGGAGGTCGGCCAGGCGCGCGAGCGCGTTCCGGTGGTCGCCCGGCGTGCCGAGCGCGATCTCGTCGGCCTTGGCGCGTTTGAGGTAGAGATGCACGGGATGCTCCCAGGTCATCCCGATGCCACCGTGCAACTGCAGGCACTCCTCCGCCGCGTGCACGGCGACCTGCCCGCACCACGCCTGCGCGACCGCCACGGCGGTGGCGGCGTCCGTACCCGACGCGAGCGCGTCGGCGGCGTTCCGCGCGGCGGCCCGCGCCTGGACGATCTCCATCCACAGGTCGGCGAGCCGGTGCTTCAGCGCCTGGAACGAGCCGACGGGGCGGGCGAACTGGTGGCGTTCCTTGACGTAGGCGACCGTCGTGGTGAGGCACCACTCCGCCACCCCGAGCTGCTCGGACGCGAGGAGCCCGGCACCCGCGTCCAGCGCGGCGCGCAGCGGCGCGAGGTCGGCGGAGATCCGCCTGGCCGGCGCGCCGGTGAGGGTCACCGTCGAGACCGGCCGGGTGAGGTCGAGGGACACGATCGGCTCGACGGTCGCGTCGGCGGCGTCGACGGCGTAAAGCGCCCCGGAGGCCGGGACGATCAGCACGTCCGAGACGTCCGCGCCCGCGACGGCGGCGACGCGCCCGGTGAGCGTCCCGCCCTCGGCCGTCACCTGGGACGTGGCGGAGTACGGCGAGGCGGCGAAGGACACCGCGAGCGCCGCCGTGGTCTCGCCGCCGGCGAGCGCCGTGAGCAGGTCGCGCGCGGCGTCCGCGCCCGACTCCAGCAGGGCCTGCGTCGCGATGACCGCGCTGGTCAGGAAGGGTACGGGCGTGACGGCGCGGCCGAGCTCCTCCAGCACGACCGCCGCCTCCCGCGCCGACGCGCCCGCGCCGCCGAGGTCCTCGGGGATCAGCAGCCCGGCCGCCCCGATGTCGCGGGCCAGCGCCTTCCACAGGTCGGCGTCGTACGTCGAGGCGCTCTCGATCCTGGCGAGGACCGTGGCCGGGGGATACCTGTCGGCCAGCAGGTCGCGGACCGCCGCCCGCAGCTCCTCCTCGACCTCCGAGTACAGCAGCGTCATCGGTCGCTCACCACTCCTCATTCGCTGCGCGGAGCACTCGTCCCTCGCGCTCCACTCCGCTCACCGCGTCGGGTTCGCTCCAGGTCATCGGGGGAGGTCCTTCCAGGGGACGTTCTTGTCGACGCGGGGTTCGGAGGGCAGGCCGAGCACTCGCTCGGCGATGATGTTGCGCAGGATCTCGGAGGTCCCGCCCTCGATCGAGTTGCCCTTGGCCCGCAGGTAGCGGTAGCCCGGCCCCCGGCCGAAGAAGTCGACGGACTCCGACCTGCGGAAGGTCCAGTCGTCGTACGCGAGCCCCTCCTCGCGGCGCATCTCCACGTCGAGTGCCGACAGCGCCTGGTTCAGGCGGGCGAAGGCCAGCTTCATCCCCGACCCCTCGGGCCCCGGCGCCCCGGCGGCGAGCTGCTCGCGCAGCCGTACCGCGGCGAGGCGGGTGACCTCGGTCTCGACCCAGAGCCGGAGGAGCCGCTGGTGCAGGTCGTGGGTGCGGAGCTCGGGGCGCCGCCGCCACGTCTCGGCGACCAGGCCGATCACGCCCCCACCGCGCCGCGCCGGCGAGCCGCCGATGGCGACCCGCTCGTTCATGAGCGTGGTCTGCGCCACCCGCCAGCCGTCGCCCACCTCGCCCAGCCGGAGCGAGTCGGGCAGCCGCACGCCGGTGAGGAACACCTCGTTGAACTCGGCCTCGCCCGTGATCTGGCGCAGCGGCCGCACCTCGACACCCGGCGCGTGCATGTCGCAGACGAAGTACGTGAGGCCGCGGTGCTTGGGCACGTCCGGGTCGGTCCGGGCGACGAGGATGGCCCAGCGGGAGTGGTGGGCCCCGGAGGTCCACACCTTCTGCCCGTCGACGACCCACTCGTCCCCGTCCTGCACCGCCCTGGTGGCGAGGGTGGCGAGGTCGGACCCCGCACCCGGCTCGCTGAAGAGCTGGCACCAGACCTCCTCCCCCGTCCACAGCGGCCGGAGGAACCGCCTCTTCTGCTCCTCGGTGCCGAAGATGAGGATCGTGGGAGCCGCCATGCCGAGGCCGATGGTCAGCTTGCCGAGGTCGGTCTGCGGCGTGTCGGCGAGCTCCTGCTCCACGACGCCCTGCAGCCCGCGCGGCGCGCCCAGCCCGCCGAGGCCCTCGGGGAAGTGCACCCATGCCAGCCCGGCGTCGAACCGCGCCCGCAGGAAGTCCAGCGGTTCCATCGCCGCCGGGTCGTGGTCCGCGAGGAACGCGCGGGCCCGCTCCTTGAGCCCCGCCTCATCCACTGTCACGAAAGATCCTTCCAGTCAGTCGGTCGGCATGTGCTTCTTGAGCTCGCGGTACGCGAGCGACCGCTTGTGCACCTCGTCCGGCCCGTCGGCGAGCCGCAGCGAACGGGCTCCCGCCCACAGGCCCGCCAGCGGGAAGTCCTGGCTGACGCCCCCGGCCCCGTGGACCTGGATCGCCTTGTCGAGGATCCACTCCACGGCCCTGGGCGTGGCGATCTTGATGGCCTGGATCTCGGTGTGCGCGCCCCGGTTGCCGACGGTGTCCATCAGCCACGCGGTCTTGAGCACCAGCAACCTGAGCTGCTCGACCTTGACCCGCGACTCCGCGATCCAGTCCTGCACGACGCCCTGCTGGGCCACCGGCTTGCCGAACGTCGTACGCGACAGTGCGCGCGCGCACATCAGCTCGATCGCCCGCTCGGCCATGCCGATGAGCCGCATGCAGTGGTGGATGCGGCCGGGGCCGAGCCGGGCCTGGGCGATGCCGAACCCGCCGCCCTCCTCGCCGATGAGGTTCTCCACCGGCACGCGGACGTCCTCGAAGACCAGCTCGGCGTGGCCGCCGTGGTCGGCGTCGCTGTAGCCGAAGACGTGCATGCCGCGCTTGACGGTCAGCCCCGGGGTGTCACGCGGCACGAGCACCATGCTCTGCTGCCGGTGGGAGGAGCCCTCCTGGGAGGTCTTGCCCATCACGATGAAGATCGCGCAGCGCGGGTTCATCGCGCCGGAGGCGAACCACTTGCGCCCGTTGATGACGTACTCGCCACCGTCGCGCACGATGGAGGTGGCGATGTTGGTCGCGTCGGAGGAGGCGGCGTCCGGCTCGGTCATCGCGAACGCCGACCGGATCTCGCCGTTCAGCAGCGGTTCCAGCCAGGCCTTGCGCTGCCACTCGTCGCCGAACATGGAAAGGACCTCCATGTTCCCGGTGTCCGGGGCGGCGCAGTTGGTGGCCGTCGGCGCGATGCGCGGGCTGCGGCCCATGATCTCGGCCAGCGGGGCGTACTGCAGGTTCGTCAGGCCGGCGCCGTGCCCGCCCGGCAGGCTGTGCCGGTTCACAAGAAAGAGGTTCCACAGGCCACGCCGGCGGGCCTCGTCCTTGAGGTCCTCCATCATCGGCGGGGAGCTCCAGCCGCTCTCGGCCGCCTGCTGCTCGAAGGCCTCCTCCGCCGGGTACACACACTCGTCCATGAACTCGGTCAGCCGCTTGCGCAGCTCCTCGGTCGTGGTGTCGAACGCGAAGTCCATCAGTCCTCCAGTGACTCCAGTGCTTGCAGGCCGTGGGCCACGAGCGGCGCGACGTGCTCGCCGATCTCGTCGAAGCCGTCTCCGACGGTCAGACCCTGGGTGTAGCGGAAGTGGATGCCCTCGGAGATCACCGCGAGCTTGAAGCAGGCCAGGGCGACGTACCAGCCAAGGCGCGAGATGTCGAGGCCGGTGCCGCGCGCGTACCGCCCGGCCAGCCCGGCGCTCGGCATGTGCTCGCCCGCCTCCCCTGGCTCGGCGATGTCCAGGGCGGCGAAGTCGCCGTAGAGCAGGAAGAGCGCGAGGTCGGTGAGGGGGTCGCCGAGCGTGGACATCTCCCAGTCGAGCACGGCGCGCACCTGCCCGCCGGCGATCAGCGTGTTCCCCAGCTTGAAGTCGCCGTGCACGATCGCGTGGCGCTGCGTCTTCGGCACCGCTCCCGCCAGGCGGGCGAACAGGTGGTCGATGTCCGGAAGGTCCCGGCTGCGCGAGGCGTCGAGCTGCCGCTTCCAGCGCTTGACCTGGCGCTCCAGGAAGCCCTCCGGCCGGCCGAAGTCCGCGAGCCCGACGGCGGCGGGGTCCACGTCGTGGAGCCTGGCGAGGACGTCGACCAGGTCTGCCTCGATGGCGGGCGTCGCCGGGGGCTGGCCTCCCTCGACGTACTCCATGACGTAGAAGGGCGCTCCGACGACGTCGGGGTCCTCGCAGAGGTGGTAGGTGCGGGGCACGGGCACGCCGGTGTCGCGCAGCGCCGTCATGACGCGGTACTCCCGGCCCATGTCGTGCGCCGTGGCGAGCACGTGCCCGAGCGGCGGCCTGCGCACGACGAACCGGCGCCCGCCGTCGCGTACGAGATAGGTCAGGTTCGACTTGCCTCCGTGGATCACCTCGGCCGCCAGCGGCCCCTCGGCGAGGCCGTGCCTCGCGAGGCGGTCTCTCAGGCGGTCGAGGTCAAGACCCGGCGGGCCGGTCTCGATATGTGCGGGCATCGCGCTCCCCAGTCGTCCCAGTACCTGGAGCGTACCGACCGGACGGTATGCGTGTCGACCACAGGAGTGGTCGCCATCGAACCACGTCGAGTGGCCCTGTCGCCCGGGCCGCCGTGACGGCGAGACTGTGCGCCATGACCGCGAAGATGCCGGATCCCGTTGTCCTCGAAGGCCGCACCGTACGGCTGGAGCCGCTCGGCCTCCATCATGTCCCCGACCTGTTCGCGGCCGGGGGGAACGACGACGAGGTCTGGCGCTGGATGCCGGTGCCGACCCCGCGCACCGAGGAGCGCCTGCGGGAGGTCGCCGTCACGGTGATGGGCGGCCCGATAATGGTGCCGCTCGCGGTCATCCTGCGCGAGACGGGACGTGCGGTCGGGTGGACCACCTTCCACGACGTCCCCGGGTTCGACCAGAGCGTCGAGATCGGCTGGACGTGGTATGGCAGGGCCGTGTGGAGGACCGCCGTGAACACCGAGTGCAAGCTGCTCATGCTGGGCCACGCGTTCGACGACCTCGGCCACAACCGCGTGTTGCTCAAGACCGACTGCCTCAACACCCGCTCGCAGGACGCGATCAGGCGCATCGGCGGGGTGTACGAGGGCACGTTGCGCAGGCACCGGCAGCGCCCGGACGGCACGTGGCGCGACACCGTCTACTTCGGGATCCTCGACGACGAGTGGCCGCCGCGCAGGCAGCGGCTGGAGCGGCTGCTCGACCGCTGACCACGTACTTCGCCGGCAGGATTTCGGCAATCAGCGTGGTCTTCGGTATATCATCCGAATTAGTGGTCGATGATCGGTCTACCGGCGTCGGCCGGCGTCACGGTCTCCGGCAGGAGACGTACTGAGGAGGTGAGCCCCATTACCGCTGTACCAGGTCGGGTGCTCCCATCTCACGACCGCGCGGTCCATCAGGCATAGGTGAACCGAGGGAGCGCCCATGGGCGTCCCGAAAGGTTCCAATGTCGGTTTCACCACTGTCCGAATCCCTCATCGTCACCACCCTTCGCGCCGCCGGCTGCGTCTTCGCCGAGGACGAGGCGCGGCTGCTGGTCTCCACGGCACGCACTCCCGCCGACCTCGCCGCCATGGTCGAGCGGCGAGCCGGTGGCCTCCCCCTCGAACACGTCCTCGGCTGGGCGGAGATCTGCGGGCTGCGCATAGCCGTGGATCCCGGGGTCTTCGTCCCACGCCGCCGCACGGAGTTCCTCATCCGCCGGGCCGCCGTCCTCGCGCGCGAGGCCGTGCGGTCCGGGTCCCCCGCCGCCCGCCCGGCGGGCGCCCTCGGGGGCAAGGCCCTCGCCCCGCCCCGCGCCGTGGTCGTCGACCTGTGCTGCGGCTCAGGGGCGATCGGCGCCGCGCTGGCCGCGGCCCTGGACGAGGTGGAGCTGCACGCCGTCGACATCGACCCCGCCGCTGTGCGGTGCGCCCGCCGCAACCTCGCCGCCGCCGGGGGCCACGTCTACGAGGGCGACCTGTACGAGCCGCTTCCCGCCGGGCTGCGGAACCACGTCGACGTCCTGCTCGCCAGCGCGCCGTACGTGCCGACGGAGGCGATAGGGCTGTTGCCCCAGGAGGCCCGCGTCCACGAGCCCCGGGTGGCGCTCGACGGGGGCGCCGACGGGCTCGACGTCGTGCGGCGGGTGGTCGCCGCCGCGCCGCTCTGGCTGGCGCCGGGCGGCCACCTGCTGGTCGAGACGAGTGAGCGGCAGGCGGACGAGACCTTCGCCGCCATCGCCCGCAGCGGTCTCATCCCCCGGGTGGCCGGATTCGAGGAGCTGGACGCGACCGTCGTCATCGGCACCAGGCCCCGCGAAGAGCGCTGAACCGGGCCGTCAGGTCTGGAGCATGCCGCGGAGGAGCTCGCGCATGCCGTCCCGGAGCTCTTCCAGGCCCGGGACGGCACCGGCACCGGCCACCGCGTCGAAGAGCACCCCTTCCCCGAAGGCGACGAGCTGCCTGCCGTGCCGCACCGGATCGGCCGAGCCGGCGGCGGCCAGCACGGCGGTCGCCACCTCCCGGAAGCGGCGGCCGGCCTCGTCGTAGACCTTCCGGAGCTCGGGGCGGCGGGTCGCCTCCAGGGCCAGCTCGTAGCGGGCGATCGTGGTGCGCCGTCCGTCCGTGAGCTGCGTGTGCAGCAGCCCGGCCATCAGGCCGGCGAGCGCGTCCGGGCCGTACGCGCCGTACGCGCCGCCGCCGCGCGCCTCGGAGCCGCCCGTGTCCGGGTCTCCGGCGGACGGGCCTCCGGCGGACGGGACGTCAGCGGACGGGACGGCGGTGAAGTAGCCCTCTTCGAGCGCCGTGAGGCGGGCCAGCGTGAGCGCGAGGAGGGCCGCCCGGGTGCGCGCGAGGTTGGACGTGGAGCCCTGGGGCAGCCCGGCCGCCTCGTCGACCGCGCGGTGGGTGAGGCCACGCATACCCCTCTCCACCAGCAACGTTATCGCGGTCTCCGCGACGAGCTCCTCCCTGCGCATGGGCCCAGACTACACGTGTAGTAGCCTGACTACAGGTGTAGTGAAGTGGAGTGGATCATGTCTCGTGCGGTAGTGATCGGCGGGGGGATCGGCGGCCTGACCGCCGCGGCCGCCCTGTCGCTCAAAGGCTGGTCGGTGACGGTGTGCGAGCGCGCCGCGTCCCTCGCGCCGGTGGGATCCGGCATCGCCATCGCCCCCAACGCGCTGAAGGCCCTAGACACGATCGGCGTGGGCGACGACGTGCGCGCGCACGCGGCGATGCAGGGCGAGGCGGGGCTGCGCAGGGCGGACGGCCGGTGGCTGCTCCGCGCGAGCGCCGAGGCCGCCCTGGCACGGTTCGGCGACCCGACCGTCCTGCTGCTCCGCGCGACCCTGGTGGACGCGCTCGCGCGGCGGCTCACCCCCGGGACGCTGCGGCTCGGCACCACCGTCGAGGCGGTGGATCCGCGCACCGGGCGGGTGTCCACCAGCGAGGGAGACCTGGAAGCCGATCTGGTCGTCGCGGCCGACGGCATCAACTCGGCCGTCCGCCGGTCGCTGTTCCCCGGCCATCCGGGCCCGGCGCACTCAGGGGTGACGAGCTGGCGGGCCGTCGTCGCCCGGCCCGAGGGGGACATCCGGAGCAGCGAGACCTGGGGGCCCGGCCAGGTCTTCGGGATCATGCCGCTCTCCGGCGGCCTGGTGTACTGCTACGCCACCGCGCCGGTCGCCCGCGGAGACCAGGGCGACGGCGACAGGGCCGAGCTGACGCGCCTGTTCGGCGACTGGCACGACCCGATCCCCCGGCTGCTCGCCGCCGCGGAGGAGGACGCGATCCTGCGGCACGACATCTTCTCGCTTGCCGCTCCCCTGCCGGCCCTCCACGTGGGCCGGGTGGCCCTGCTCGGCGACGCCGCCCACGCGATGACCCCGAACATGGGCCAGGGCGCCTGCCAGGCGATCGAGGACGCGGTGGTCCTCGCGCACGTCGCCGGTGCGGGAGGCGCGGAGCTCGGCCGCTACACCGCGGCGCGGCTGGCGCGGACGACGAAGATCATGCGGAGGTCCGCGGCCATCTGCCGCCTGACCCGGTGGTCGAACCCCACGGCCGTGCGCGCCAGGGAGATGCTCATGTCGCTCGCCGGGCGGCTCGGTGCCGTCACCCTGCGTCAGTTCGACGAGGTGTTCACCTGGCGGCCACCCGTGTCGTGACGGGCACGGGGATCTCGGGGTGCGGGGGCGAGACCTCGTGCGAGGTCTCCGGGGCGAGGCGGCCGAGCGTGATCGTCCCCGCGATCAGCACGGCGGCCGAGATGACCGCCGGGATGACGTTCCCCACGCCGCTCGGCAGCGGCTCGCCGAGCAGCATCGTGCCCGCGAGCACCGAGGTGACGGGGTCCACCACCTGGACGCCGGCGTACGCGATGCCGAAGTAGCCGACGGCGTAGGACTTCTGCAGGAGCACGATCGCGCAGAGGAGCAGCACGGGGATGGCCAGGGTGAACCAGTGGACCAGCCGCGACAGGTCACCGCCGAGCCCTCCCCCGACGACCCGTACGAACGTCGACACCGACGCGGTGACCGAGCCCGCCCCGATGGACAGCAGCAGGGCCTTCCCCGAACCGCGGGCGCGCCGCGCGGCGAGCTGGCAGACCGCGACGACCGCGCCCACGCAGGCCAGGAATCCCAGCGCCGCCGGGGTCGACAGCTCGGGCCGCGTGTTGCTCTGCGGTATCAGCAGCATCAGTCCGAGCAGGCCTACGGCCACGGCGATCGAGCCGAGCACCTCCGCCTTCTTGGGACGCCTGCCGTGCAGGGCCGCCGCCAGCGGGACGGCGAACACCAGCGTCGCCACGCTTACCGGCTGGACCAGCACCAGCGGCGCGAAGCTCAGCGCGACCGCGTGCAGGGAGGCGCCGGCCAGCCCGATGGCTCCGCCGATCAGCCATCGCGGCCGCTTGACCAGCTTGAGGGTCGCGCCCCCGTGGATCGCCTCGTACTGCTGGAGCGCCGCGCCACCGGCATACCCGAACGCGCCGACGAGGGCGATCGACACGCCCATCCAGATCATGGCCGGCCGCCGGGCGTATGCGTGAGGGCAGGGGAGAGCAGTTGTGAGGTCATCAGTGGGAGCACCCCGTCAGCTTAGGGACAAACCTGAGTGGCCAGTTCGTCAATCCCACCATTTCGCATAGGCCCGGGGGTGACGTTCTTATGGCACCATACGCGGACAAATTGCACGTAGAGGGCAGCTTCGAGATACCGGCCGGCGCGTCCACGGTAGGGCCCTTCACAGTGGGGGGCAGGGGTTCTTCCACTTCCCGGGGAATGACAGAACAATCGGAGGCGTTTCCAGAGACACCCCTAGGGGGTATATGTCGAAGGAGCAGCCATGGAACACGACCACACCGGGCCGGCCGTACAAGGACACGCCGGGCACGGCGGGCACGGTGACCATGCCGCGCGGTTCAGGGACCGTCTGTGGATCAGCGTGGCACTCTCCGTGCCGGTCATCCTCTACAGCCACATGGTGCAGATGTGGCTGGGGTTCACGCCGCCGAGCTTCCCCGGCTCCGAGTGGGTGGCGCCCGTGCTCGGCACGAGCGTCTTCCTCTACGGAGGATGGCCCTTCCTGAAGGGCGGCGCCGAGGAGGTCAGGAGCCGGGCGCCGGGGATGATGCTGTTGATCTCCCTCGCCATCACCGTCGCCTTCGGGGCGAGCGCGGCCACCGCGCTGGGGTTCTTCCACCTCGACTTCTGGTGGGAACTGGCCCTGCTGATCGACATCATGCTGCTCGGCCACTGGCTGGAGATGCGCGCGCTCGGCCAGGCGTCCAGCGCCCTGGACGCGCTCGCCGCCCTGCTCCCCGACGAGGCCGAGCGGGTGACCGACGGCGGCGCCGAGACGGTGCCCACCGCCGACCTGCGGCCCGGTGACGTCGTCCTGGTCCGTCCCGGCTCGCGCGTGCCGGCCGACGGCGTGGTCGTCGACGGCGAGGCGGAGTTCGATGAGTCGATGCTGACCGGCGAGTCCCGTCCGGTGCCGAAGACGGCCGGTGACCGGGTCGTCGCGGGGACGGTCGCCCTCGACTCCGCGGTCCGGGTGAAGGTCGACGCGGTGGGCGAGGAGACCGCGCTCGCGGGCATCCGCCGCCTGGTCGAGCAGGCCCAGTCGTCCCGCTCGAAGGCCCAGGCGCTGGCCGACCGCGCCGCCGCCCTGCTCTTCTACGTCGCGACGGCAGCGGGCGCGCTGACCTTCGCCGCCTGGATGGCGCTCGGCGACCCGCGCGAGGCGGTGGAGCGCACGGTCACGGTGCTCGTGATCGCCTGCCCCCACGCCCTCGGGCTCGCCATCCCGCTCGTGATCGCGATCTCCACGGCGGTCAGCGCCAGGAACGGCATCCTGATCAAGGACCGCATCGCCCTCGAACGGATGCGCACCGTGCGGGCCGTCCTGTTCGACAAGACCGGCACGCTCACCAAGGGCGAGCCCGAGGTCACCGGCGTGCTGGCCGTCGACGGCGACGAGGACACGCTGCTTCGGCCGGCGGGCGCGGTCGAGGCCGACAGCGAGCACCCGCTCGCCCGCGCGATCGTGGCCGCCGCCCGGGCGCGTGGCGAGCTTCCGAAGGCCACCGGCTTCCGTTCCATGACGGGACGCGGCGTCCAGGCGACCGTCGACGGGCACACCGTCGCCGTCGGCGGCCCGGCACTGCTTCGCGAACTGGGGCTCTCGGAGCTGGACGCCGACGAGTGGAAGAAGCGCGGCGCCGCCGTGCTCCACGTGGTCGTGGACGGCAGGGTCGCCGGGGCCGTCGCCCTGGAGGACGCCATCCGGCCCGAGTCCCGTGAGGCCGTACGGGAGCTGCACCGGCTCGGCAGGCGCGTGGTCATGATCACCGGCGACGCGGAGCAGGTCGCGCGGGCGGTGGCCGACGAGCTGGGCGTGGACGAGTACTTCGCCGAGGTGCTGCCAGAGGAGAAGGACGCCAAGGTGGCCGAGCTGCAGGAACGCGGCCTCAGCGTCGCCATGGTGGGCGACGGGGTGAACGATGCCCCCGCCCTGGCGCGGGCCGACGTCGGCATCGCGATCGGCGCGGGGACGGACGTGGCCATCGAGTCGGCGGGCGTCGTCCTCGTCAGCGACGACCCGCGCTCGGTGGTGAGCGTCATCCGGCTGTCCCAGGCGACGTACCGCAAGATGCTGCAGAACCTCGCCTGGGCCACCGGCTACAACCTCGTGGCGATCCCCCTCGCCGCCGGGGTGCTCGCCCCGGTGGGGATCACGCTCTCCCCCGCGGTGGGCGCGATCCTGATGAGCCTGTCCACGATCGTCGTGGCCCTCAACGCCCAGCTCCTGCGCCGCGTCGACCTGCGCGTCGGCGGGGAGCAGTCGTGAGTCAGGACCGCTCGGGGCACACGCAGAAGAGGTGGCCCTCCGGGTCGGCGAGGACGGTCCAGGTGTCTCCCGGCTGGAACTCGGGCTTCGTGGCGCCGAGCTCGATGTACTCCCGCACCGCCTTGTCGACGTCCGGCACCCGGAAGTCGAGGTGGAACTGCTTGTCGGGCCCCGGCCACACCGCGGGCTTGCGCTCGGGGACCCGGCCGAAGTAGATGCTGGTGGTCCCGTCGCCGATGCCGGCGTACTCCTCCTCGGCGTACTGGACCTCGAATCCGGTGATCTGTGCGTAGAACTCGGCCAGCTTCTTGGGCTCGGCACAGTCAATGGTCACCGCTATGAGCTTCGCTTTCGTCGTCATGAGCCCATCCTTTCGCCGGTACCTGTCATCCTCTGTCAGGTACGGGCCGGGCATTCCGGCGGGCCGCGCCGCTCACTCGCGGCGCGCGCCCTCGGGCCAGATGACGTGCACCCTGATGCCGCGCCGGCGTGCCTCCGCCACGACGTCGGCCGTGCCTCCGTAGCCGCGGGCAGGCTCCCCGTCCCAGACGGCGTACAGCTCCTCGGCCAGGTCGAGCATGAGCAGGCTGCCCTGCATGTGGGACTCGCAGGTCGACTCGGCGTACCTGAGCCGGTGGACCTCCTCGGCGAGGCCCATGAGCAGGTCGTACTCGGCGTGGGTGTCGGCGGGGAGCTCCTCGCGGTAGCTCTCGGAGCACACCACCGCCTCCAGCGTGCCGCCCAGGTCGACGACCGCCCGGGCGAAGATCTGGTCGGCCCCGTCGGCGAGGCACGAGACGCCCCGCACCCCGGGGGCGTGCTCGGCGAGAGTCCGCCTGATGGCGGCCTCGACCAGCGCGGCCGTACGCGCGGGCAACCCGCGGTGACCGGAGATGGCGAGACGGAGTGGGCGGACCCCTTCGCGCACCGATGGGCGCGGCGCCTCGCGCGGGGATGGACGCCCGCCCAGAAGTGCCCGGTCAGAGAAACGCCCGCCCGGAAGAGACCCGTCAGAGGACGAACGCCCGCCCGGAAGAGGCCCGTCAGCTGCGTGAACCTCGCCATAACATGGTCTCACGCGAGATGGCCTCCTCAGATTCGTCGACGAAATGGGCCCACTCGGGCTCCGTGCGAGGCCATTCCGCACGGGACACGATATCTCCCAGCTCCAGCGCCGCTATGGAGTACGAGGTCGCGAGTTGCTGGTGCTGCCGCGTCTGCAGCCAGGCGATGCCGGCCGCGCCGAGGGCGCCGACGATGCCGGGCAGGTCGAGGTTCACCAGCTGGGTGGCGTTCAGCACGGCGGCTATCAGGCCGACCGCCTCCATGGCCGCGAACGCGACCGACCACTGCGCGGCACGGCGCTCGTGGTAGCGGGCCTTGACGATGTACCAGACGCGCTGCTCGTTGATCCGGCCGCTCATGTAGCGCTCCTTGCGCTCGCCGAGCGACAGCGCCCTGATGCTCCGCATCGTGGCGGTGACCTGGCACTCCTCTTCCAGCGTGGGGATCGGGGCGAACGAGTGGATGCCCCCGGTGATCTCGGAGAACCTCCGGAGCAGCAGGAGGTCGACGCTCTGGTCGTCCCTGGCGTCGCAGCCGAACGGCTCGCCGCCGACGAGGTAGCGCCACGCCAGGGTCTTCGCCGACTCGGCCGCCGCCCTGGCCTCGTACCACTGGCGATCAGGACGGACGGTGAGCAGGTACACCTCGGTGACAAGCGCCGAGGCCAGAGCCCCCGCGGCGACGATCGCCGCCGCGTCCACGCGCCCGGCGTCCAGGCTGAACGAGCCGAAGATCGCCGCGATCACCAGCGACGAGAGCCGCACGCAGGTGGCGGTGAGCAACCTGCGCTGCCCGATGACGGCCCCCTGATCGGCGGCACGATAGAGCGCCGGAAATCCAGCCTCCGGAATGCCCTCCATGCGTCAACTGGAACCGCTAATCGAAACCCTGTCAAGAGGCGACCGGACCAAACCCACATTTCGGGCATCGGGAAATCGCCGGCCATCTCGGGCACCCCGATAGAACGATCAAGGATAGGCCTTCCCCTCGGGGTGCCGTGCGCGTCTCCCCTGGTGGACGGCACGTATCTCTTCCCGCGAACGAAGGGACCACCGCGCTCCCATTACCGAGTCGCGAATGACACACATATCGGTGTCGCTGAATTCGTCGTTCACGATTGCCTGCCGCCGGACCCGGGCCTGGCCTGCCGTTCTACGATGACCCATTTCGAGGTTCGGGCGGGAGGTGCGTCGCGCGTGTCAGGTGATTCCGAGGCCGCCCCCTACTACTTTCTCAGCTACGCGCACACTCCTCGCTATGACACCGATGGCGCGCGCGCGTCAGGTGCGGCTGGGGGTGTCGGCGAGGATCGCCATGGCGGCGTTCTTGCCGTTGAGGGCTATCACGCTGCCGCCGGGGTGGGTGGCGGCGCCGCAGAGGTAGAGGCCGGGGGCGGGGGTGCGGGGGGTGAGGCGGTTCTCCCACATCTGGCCGGGGCGCACCTCTCCCTGGAAGATGTGGCCGCCGGTCAGGCCGACGCGCTTCTCGATGTCCGGCGCGCCGAGCACCTCGTAGCTCTCCAGGCAGTCGGAGAAGCCGGGGGCGAAGCGTTCGATGAGGTCGATGAACTGCCGGGCGACCTCCTCCCTGCGGCTCTCCCAGCCGCCGTTCAGGCCGTAGGGGGCGTACTGGCCGAAGACGCTCATCAGGTGCCTGCCCTCGGGCGCCGGCGACGGGTCGTGCCCGGTCTGGACGTAGATCTCCCCGAAGCCGACCGCCGGCTCGCCCGCGTCGCACCGCTCGAACGCCTTCTGCGCCTCCTCCAGCCCGGTGGTCGTGTTGACCACGCCGCGGGCCATGAAGGTCTCGCCGGGGGCCGCCGTCCAGTTGGGCAGGCGCCGCAGGGCCGCGTTGAACTTCACGACGGGGCTGCGGATGTCCCAGTCGTCGATACGCCGCCGGTAGTCCTGCGGCACGGCGCCGTCCGGCAGCATCGTCATGAGGCGCTTGGGGTCGGCGTTGCTGACGACGGTGGCCGCGGCGATGAACGTGCCGTCCTCCAGCCGCACTCCCTCCCCCGGCAGCACCTCGCCGACCGGCACGCCGGTGGCCAGCACGGCGCCCGCCTCGCGCGCGGCCTCGGCGATGGCGAAGCTGACGACGCCCATGCCGCCGCGCACGTATCCCCAGACGGCGCCCTCGCCGTGCACCTCCCCGGCGAAGTGCATGAACTTGACGGCGGCGGTGCCCGGGTCCTTGGGCCCCGCGTACGTGCCGATGATCCCCTGGCCGAAGAGGGCGTCCTTGAGCCGCCGGTCGGACACGAACTCGTCCAGCACGTCCGAGATCGAGGCGTGGAAGAGCACGTCGGTCATGAGCCCCTCGCCGCCGAGCAGCTCCTCCAGCTCGGCCCTGGACGGGGAGTCGCCGGCCCAGGTGTCCCTCTTGCCCTTGCGGAGCCGGATCCGGATCTGGTCGAACAGATCCTCATAAGCGAAATATCCGTCAATGTCCTTCTGGGAGAGGCCGAGTCCCCGCAGCCCGGCCAGCGTCCGGTCGTGGTCCAGCCACTGGGCGAAGGCCGTGCCGTCGTCGAAGGGCACCCACAGCTGCGGGTCGGCGAGGTACACCTCGACCCCGCGCTCGTCCAGCCGCAGGTCGCGGAGCACGGTCTCGTCGAGGAGGCCGATGACGTACGCGCAGGGGCTGATCACGTACCGCTGGTCGGGGAAGGGGCGGTCGAGGGTGCAGGCGCCGCCGAGGCGGTCGAGCGCCTCCAGGACCAGCACCGACCTGCCGGCCCTGGCCAGGTAGGCCGCGCAGGTGAGCCCGTTGTGCCCGCCTCCGACCACGATGACGTCCCAGCGCCGCGACGCCAGGGCCCGCACCGGCTCAGGAAGCCCGACCATGCCCAGCCGCTCAGCGATCTCGTTCATGTCCCGCCTCACCTTCCCGCTCGTGGACCGGCCTTCCAGCTCCTGCGCAGGGGCCGCTCCAGACATAGACTGACTGGATAGTCAGTCAGGACGCAAGAGGGGGCCGTTAACCGGTGGCCCCGCCCTGGGTCGGGTGGCTACCGTGACGGCCATGCGACGGACTCTCATCACCTCTCCCCCCACCGCCCGCTAGCGGGCGGTTCCTCTCCATAGATCCGGACCCGAGCGGTCCGGTGGGTGGCGGCTGCCCGCATCACGGGCCCTTCTTCCGACCACTCCCATGGAGAGAGTTCATGACGCACGTCTCCGTACGGCGAGGCATGCTGTACGTCACCACCGCCGCGGCCATCTGGGGCACGGGCGGCCCCGCGGCGGCCGTTCTGTACCGGATCAGCGGCCTCGGCCCCGTGGCCGTCTCGTTCTGGCGCTTCGTCTTCGGCGCCGCCCTGCTGTTCGCCGCCGCCCGCCTGCTCGGGCTCGGCGAACCGCGTCCCCGCTGGACCGGCCTGCTGCTCGTCGGCGCGGGGCTCGCGGTGTCGCAGGCCGCCTACTTCGCGGCGGTCGCCGAGGCGGGGGTCGCCATGGCGACCGTGATCACGCTCGGCGCGAGCCCGGCGCTGGTCGCCCTCGGGGCGCGGCTCGCACTGGCCGAGAGGCTCGGCCGCGTGGGGGCCCTGAGCATGGGACTGGCGCTCGCCGGGCTGCTCCTGCTCGTGGGCGGCCCGTCGGCCGCCTCCACCGCTGGCGTCGGCCTCGCCCTGCTGTCCGCGGTCGCGTACGCCGGGGTCACGCTCCACTCCCGAGCCTCGGCCCGGCCCTCCGTACGGCCGGCCGTCTCCTCGGCGCGGGACGCGTACGGCACCGCGATGTGGGGGTTCGCCGTCGGGGGGATCCTGCTGCTTCCTATCGCCGCCGCCGAGGGGCTGGTGCCCAGCGGTGGGCGGGGGGCCACCGTGGCGCTGCTCGGCTACCTCGGCGCGATGCCCACCGCGCTCGCCTACAGCCTGTTCTTCACCGGGCTCTCGGCCGTACGGGCGACGACGGCCTCGGTGGTGACGCTCCTGGAACCGGCGGGCGCCACGGCCATCGGCGTCCTGCTGCTGGGCGAGCGCCTGACGGCGGCCTCGGCGGCGGGCGCGGGCGTGCTGCTCGCCTCCGTCGCGCTCCTCGCCCTCGGCGAGTCACGCGGGGACTCGCGGCCGGGCAAGTCCGGCTAGCCGTAGGCGGCACCGCTCGCGGGGCGTGCTAGACCTTGGTGGCGGTCACGGCAACCGGTGACCGAATAGGGCACGAAGGTTTTTCCGGTGGAAAGCCTGGATAGGACCATTCAACCCCATAAGAGAGGTGGCGTGGATGAACGTCGAAGGACCACGGCTGAGCGGCCGTCAGGTCAACCTGGTGTTCGCCGGGCTGATGGTGGCCCTCCTGCTGGCGGCCCTCGACCAGACCATCGTCTCCACCGCCCTGCCGACGATCGTCGGGGACCTCAAGGGCCTGGAGCACATCGGCTGGATCGTCACGGCGTACATCCTCGCCTCCACCATCGGGCTGCCGATCTACGGCAAGCTGGGTGACCTGTTCGGCAGGAAGGTCGTCTTCCAGGCCGCCATCGTGATCTTCCTGATCGGCTCGGTGCTCTGCGGGGCCGCGCGGAACATGCCCGAGCTGATCGGGTTCCGCGCCCTCCAGGGGCTCGGCGGCGGCGGGCTCATGATCGGCGTGCAGGCGATCGTGGCCGACCTCGTCTCCCCGCGCGAGCGGGGCAGGTACACCGGCATCATCGGCGCCGTCTGGGGACTGTCGTCGGTGATCGGGCCGCTCATCGGCGGCTTCTTCACCGACCACGCGAGCTGGCGCTGGTGCTTCTACGTGAACCTGCCGCTCGGGCTGCTCGCCCTCGGCATCACCGTCGTCGCGCTGAAGCTGCCGAAGCCGTCGATCAGGCCGAAGCTCGACGTCCTCGGCACGGCGTTGCTGGCCGGCACGTCCACATGCGTCGTGCTGGTCACGAGCTGGGGCGGCACGGAGTACGCCTGGGGCTCCCCCGTGATCATCGGCCTGGCGGCGGGGACGGTCGTCCTCGCCGCCGGGTTCGTGCTGGCCGAGCGGGCGGCGGAGGAGCCGATCATCCCGCTCCACCTGTTCAGGAACAACCTGTTCGTCGTGCCGACGGCCATCTCGGTGTTCGTCGGCATCGGCATGTTCGCCGCCATCGCGTACCTGCCGACCTTCCTGCAGATGGTCAACGGGGCGAGCGCCACCGGGTCGGGGCTGCTGATGCTGCCCATGGTCGCCGGGATGACGATCACCTCGATCGGCTCTGGCAGGGTCATCTCGGCGACCGGGCGCTACCGGATCTACCCGATACTCGGCATGGGGCTGCTGGCGGTCGGACTCGTGCTGCTGTCCCGGATGACCGCCGGCTCCTCGATGGTGCTGAACGGGCTCTACATGTTCGTGACCGGGTTCGGCCTCGGCATGGTGCTGCAGACGCTCGTACTGATCGTGCAGAACTCCGTCGGCCACCGCGACGTGGGCGCGGCCACCTCGGCCGTGAACTACTTCCGGCAGACCGGCGCCTCGCTCGGCACCTCGCTGGTGGGCTCGGTCTTCATCCACCGCCTGTCGGACGCCCTCAACTCGACCGGGGCCAGGCTGCCGGTGCGCAGCGTCAACGCGATCACCCCGCAGATGGTGCACCAGCTCCCCGCGCCCGTGCGCCAGACGATCGCCAGGGCGTACGCGCAGGCACTGCCGCCCATCTTCCTGTACGTGGCGCCCATCGTCGCCCTCGGATTCGTCCTCGCCTTCTTCGTCAAGGAGATCCCGCTGTCGAACCGCCCGGCCTCGGCCAGGCATGATGTCCCCGCGCACAGCGCCTGAGACGATCGGGTGCGGGAACGCCGTTACAGTAGGAGGCGTTGGAGGGGACGTGGCCTCGATATCGCAATTGATCAGAAATCTCCTGGATCGTCCGGGAAGCGCCAACCTTGGCCCTTTTCAACGCGTGGCCACGCAGGCGGGCGCCCATGAAGACCGCATCCGGGCGCTGACCGAGCTTCCGCGACCCCGCATGGACGACCTCGCCGAGTTCTGCGCGATCGCCCGTGAGGCCGCCCGCCGCACGCTGGACATGCGTGCCTTCGACGTGCAGCTCGTCGGCGCCCTCGCCCTGCTGTCCGGGCACGTGGCCGAGATGGCCACCGGAGAGGGCAAGACCCTCTCGGGAGCCATCGCCGCCGCCGGGCACGCCCTGCGGGGCAAGCGCGTCCACGTCATCTCGGTCAACGACTACCTCGCCCGGCGCGACGCCGAGTGGATGGGCCCGCTCTACGAGGCCCTCGGCGTGTCCGTGGGCTGGATCGGCCAGTCCTCGACGCC
The DNA here is from genome assembly GCF_049674955.1 of Sphaerisporangium viridialbum. GTDB lineage: Bacteria > Actinomycetota > Actinomycetes > Streptosporangiales > Streptosporangiaceae > Sphaerisporangium > Sphaerisporangium viridialbum. The sequence continues at coordinate 8,454,226 of NZ_CP187232.1, forward strand.
CGGCGAGCGGCGCGAGGCGTACGCCAAGGACGTCACCTACGCCTCGGTCAGTGAGATCGGCTTCGACGTGCTCCGCGACCGCATCGCGACGGCCGCCGACGACGTCATCGTGCCCGAGCCCTCCGTCGCGCTGATCGACGAGGCCGACTCGGTGCTGGTGGACGAGGCCCGCGTCCCGCTCGTGCTCGCCGGCGCCGCCGACCCCGGCGCCGACACGCCCGAGACCGCCGAGCTCGTACGGCGGCTCTCGCGCGGCTACCACTACGAGCTGGACGACCAGGGTCGCAACGTCTTCCTCACCGCCAAGGGCACCGACGCGGTCGAGAAGGCCCTGGGCGGCGTCAACCTGTACGAGACCCCCGACATGCTGACGCGCGTCAACCTCGCCCTGCACGCGCACGCGCTGCTGACCCGCGACGTCGACTACCTCGTCCGCGACGGGCGCATCCACCTGGTCAGCCAGTCGCGCGGCCGGGTGGCGACCCTGCAGCGCTGGCCCGACGGCCTCCAGGCGGCGGTGGAGGCCAAGGAGGCCCTCCCGGCGAGCGAGACCGGCGAGATCCTCGATTCGATCACCATCCAGGGCCTCATCCGCCGCTATCCCGAAATATGTGGCATGACGGGCACTGCGGTGGCGGTCGAGGAGCACCTCAGGGAGTTCTACAGCCTGAAGGTCGCGGTCGTGCCCCCGAACAAGCCGTGCGTCCGCGTCGACGAGCCCGACCGCGTTTTCGGCACGGCAGGCGACAAGGAGCGGGCGCTGGTCGAGGAGATCGCGAGCGTCCACGCGACGGGGCGTCCGATCCTGATCGGCACCCTCGACGTGTCCGAGTCCGAGCGCCTGGCGGACGACCTGCGCGCCAAGGGTCTCGACTGCGTCGTGCTCAACGCCAAGAACGACGCCGAGGAGGCCGCGATCATCGCCAGGGCCGGCGCCCGGTCGGCGATCACCGTGTCCACCCAGATGGCCGGGCGGGGCACCGACATCCGGCTCGGCGAGGGGGTCGCCGAGCTGGGCGGCCTGTACGTCATCGGGTCGGGCCGGCACGCGAGCAGCCGCCTGGACGACCAGCTCAGGGGCCGCGCCGGGCGCCAGGGCGACCCCGGCGGCTCGGTGTTCCTGGTCAGCCTCGAAGACGACCTGATCACCCACTACGCCCCCGACGAGGCGATCCCGCGGGCCGACGACGACGGCGTCGTGCGCCACAAGCGGGCCGGGTACGTCGTCGGCCACGCCCAGCGGGTCGCCGAGGGCACCCACATGGAGATCCACCGCAACACCTGGCGCTACACCCGGCTGCTGGAGCGGCAGCGCGACCTGGTGCTGGAGCAGCGCGACAAGGTGCTCCGTGGCGACGCCGCCGCGGACGCCCTCGCCGGCGCCGCCCCCGAGCGCTGGAACGACCTTCGCGAACGCGTGGGCGAGCCAACACTCCGCGAGGCGGCACGCGAGATCCTGCTGTACCACCTCGACCGCTGCTGGACCGAGCACCTGGGCTTCATGTCCGACGTCCGCGAGGGCATCCACCTGCGGGCCCTCGGGCACCGGCTCAAGCCCATCGACGAGTTCCACCGCGAGGGCGTCACCGCGTACCGGCGGCTGCTGGACGAGGTCGAGAGCCGGTCGGTCGAGACGTTCGAGACGGCGACGATCACCGCCGACGGCCTCGACCCGCTGGACAGCGGCCTGAAGCGCCCCACCGCCACCTGGACCTACCTCGTTCAGGACAACCCCTTCGGCAACGCCTTCGACCGCGTACTCAAGCGCCTCAGTCCGAGGGCGAAGCGCCGCCAGGGCCTCGAAGACTCCTGACGCGTGCGCGGCCCCGGGTGCCTTGATGGCGCGCCGAGCGCCTGTGATTGGGTGCTGGGTAACAGGAGCGGCATCCACGAGCACCTCCACGACCCTCTTAGGTGACTGCGCATGAACCCTCATGACTTCCTCGAAGTAGATCGTGACCTGTCCGACGAGGAGCGGGCGATCCGCGACGCCGTGCGCGACTACTCCACCGCCGAGCTCCTGCCGCACGTGGCCGACTGGTTCGACGCCGGCACCATCCCCGACCCGCGCGGGCTGGCCAAGGGCCTCGGCGAGCTGGGGCTCTTCGGCATGCACCTGTCCGGGTACGGCTGCGCGGACACCAACGCCGTGAGCTACGGCCTGGCCTGCCGCGAGCTGGAGGCCGTCGACAGCGGGCTGCGCAGCTTCGTCTCGGTCCAGGGGTCGCTCGCGATGACCGCGATCCACAGGTTCGGGTCGGAGGAGCAGAAGGAGGAGTGGCTGCCGCGCATGGTGACCGGCGACGCGATCGGCTGCTTCGGCCTCACCGAGCCGGACTCCGGAAGCGACCCCGGCTCGATGCGCACCCGCGCCCGGCGCGACGGCGACGACTGGGTGCTCGACGGCACCAAGATGTGGATCACCAACGGCTCCGTGGCCGACGTCGCGATCGTCTGGGCGGCGACCGACGAGGGCATCAGGGGGTTCCTCGTGCCCACGTCGACCCCGGGCTTCTCGGCCAACGTCATCCACAAGAAGCTGTCGCTGCGCGCCTCCATCACCTCCGAGCTGGTGCTCGACGGCGTGCGGCTGCCGAACAACGCGGTGCTGCCCGGGGCCGAGGGGCTCAAGGCGCCGCTGTCCTGCCTGTCGGAGGCGCGCTTCGGCATCGTCTGGGGAGTGGCGGGCGCGGCGCGGGCCTGCCTGGTGGCCTCGATCGACTACTCCAAGACCCGCGTGCAGTTCGACCGGCCGATCGGCGCGTTCCAGCTCACCCAGCGGAAGCTCGCCGACATGCTCGTCGACGTCAACCACGCCACGATGACCGCCCTGCGGATCGGACGGCTCAAGGACGCCGGGCTGGCCCACCACTCGCACATCAGCTTCGGCAAGCTCGCCAACGTCCGGGCGGCACAGCGCGTCGCGGCCCTGGCGCGGAGCATCCACGGGGCCAACGGCATCACCCTCGAATACCCGGTCATGCGCCACATGGTGAACCTCGAGACGGTCGCCACGTACGAGGGCACGGAGGAGGTCCACGCCCTCACCCTCGGCCGGGCCGTCACCGGCCTCGACGCCTTCCGCTGAGGACACCTGACGGCCCGCCGGGCGGGCCGTCGAGCGGGCCGTATAGCGGCGGCTATTCGTTGACGACGTCGTCGCGGGGTCCGCCGTAGACAGGGTTCCCGTCGTAGCGCTTGTCGGTGACGAGCAGCCGGATCACTCCCCGCACCCGGGTGGACTCCTCGGCCTCCCAGACGATCCAGTCGTCCCCGACGGGGGTGTCCTGCGTGCGCATTTCCACGAAGCCGCCCGGGTTCCCCTGAGGGATGCCCATGATCAGGTAGGTGACCTTCAGGCCGCGCCTCTTGATCTCCGGCACGACCTCGCCCACGGTCTTCTCGTCCACCCGGTACCCGGCGAGCGAGCGGCCCTTGAGGGTCGCTGTGCGATAGGGCGGGTTCTCGATGACCCTCGGCCCGAGGTGATCCTCGGTTACGAGGACGCAGGGGGCGACCGGGTCATTCATCAGGATGGTGCTGGTGCTGCCTCCTCCGCCCGGGGTGGCCGTTATGGTCCAGACGAACGTCTGGCCGGGTTCGAAGAGCCTGGGGTTGATCCGCATCCGCCAGCCCACCGTCTCCCCGGGAATGTTCTCCGGCACGCTGTACAGGCCAGGGGGGATGTCGTCCACGTACGTCGCGCGCGGTTCCCGGCACTTCTTGCCGTAGGGGACGTAGTCGACGATGGTGGGGACGCCGAGGTCCTTCAGCTGCCTCGTCAGCCCCTCGGCGTCGCGGAAGTCGCGGACGGTGACGTACACGATGCCGTCGGAGTCCTTGGTGACGGCGTAGGAGGGCGACACACCGGGACCGTCCTTCAGCAGGCCGGGGCCGACGACGATGCCCGTGGCGAGCACGGCCGCGGCGCCCAGGCCGAGGACGAGGCGGCGGGGGCCGTACCGGCGGGCACGGCGCGGCTCGACGGCCGCCTCGGCGGCGGCGCCTGGCTCCTCGGCCGTGATCGAGGCCAGCAGCGCCCGCGCCCCCGCGCCGGACGGGCGGCCTCCCGGCCCCCCGGGCCGCACCCGGGCCAGTGGCTTCACCATCGTGTCGATCTCATGGATGTTCTTCACAGCGGCCTCTCCACCGGCACCAGCCGGCTCTCTGACGTGAAGCGGACGTCCGCCTCGGCGAGCGCGCGGGAAAAGCGCCTGCGGGCTCGGTGCAGCCTGATGCGCACGGCGTTGCGCGACACCCCGAGCACCGTGGCGATCTCCTGGCGGTCCAGGCCCTCCCAGGCGACCAGCGACAGCAGTTCGCGGTCGTCGTCGGGCAGGGTCCTGAAGACCTGGGCGATCGCCTCCAGCTCGACCCCGCTGTCGGGGGTGTCCGCGTAGAGGTCGACCATCTCGGCGTCGAACTCCACGCTGCGCGCCCGGCGGCGCACCTCGCCTCGGTAGTGGTTGGCCAGCACCTTGCGCGCCACCCCGTACAGCCACAGCGTCGCCTGTTCACCGCCCGGCAGCTCGCCCATCCGCCGCCAGGCGATGGTGAAGGTCTCCGCCACCACGTCCGCCGCGTCCTGCGGCGAGTCACAGCGACGCGCGGCATAGGCCGTGATCTGGCCGTACGTCTCCCGGTAGACGGCCTCGAACCTGGCCGGTAGCTCGTTATCCACGGGCGGTCCCCATACCCGGTCTCCTAGGTCAGCGCGGAATACGGACACCTGCCCCTATGTCAGGAGCGAGCCCATCATTTCGCGTCAAACCCAAGAAATTCGTACCGCCGCCGGGGCACGGCACCGCCCGGTGACCGTGCCCCGGCGAGACCTCACAGACCCCCGAACCGTGAGGTCAGCTCGCGGGCTCGCCGCCGAGACCGGCGACGAACCAGACCGTCTTGCCGCCGCCGGCCGCCGGGACGACGCCCCACTCGTCGGCGAGCGTGCCCACGATCAGAAGACCCCGGCCGTCGGTGGCGTCGAGGTCTCCGGGGGCCTCGCACGGCAGGCCGTCCCCCGCGTCGAAGACCTCGCCGTAGACCGAGGACCCGTCGCTGCCGAGCCGGAGCGAGAAGGCGGTGCCGCCGTGCCGGATGGCGTTCGTCACCAGCTCGCTCACGATGAGCGAGCAGTCGTCGACGAGCCCTCGGGTGCCCCAGCGCCGCAGCTCCTGGCAGACGAGCACGCGCGCCGCGTGGACGCTCTCGGCGTCGGCGGACAGGATCCACTCGGCCGTGCGGAGCGGGAGACAGCCTTGAAAGTCCGAGGCGGAAGGGTGGTTGGCGCGGAAGGTGACGGACACCTGCTCCTCCTTCGTGGGAGCGCTCCCACTCAGGTTACGACAATAATTCGGCGCTGTGAATCACTCGAAACATGATTGTTTCTCTCTGTCCACCGTCGAACACGGCTGACTCTCTGTTCTCGCACCTCATAGCATTACTCACGCCTCAGCAGGCACAGCTCTCCTGCTCAACTCTGAAAGTTGCCTGGGAGCGCTCCCAATCGGCTGGCCACGTGAAGCCTTTCCGGCCTACAGAAGAGCGGCGGCCCGTTATCCACTGGGCGGGCCCCGATGAGCTGGGTAACCTGACAATCGTGCAGCTCGCCGATATCCGCATATATCCCGTTAAGTCGACGGCCGGGGTGGGGGTCGACGCCGCGACGGTGGAGCCGTGGGGGCTGGACGGCGACCGGCGGTGGGCCGTCGTCGCGGAGAACGGTCAGATCCACTCCGCCCGCGAGGTGCCGAGGATGCTCTCGGTGACCGCCACGCCCGCCCCGGGTGGCGCGGTGAGGCTCACGGCCCCCGGCCTGCCGCCGATCGAGGTGACACCGCCCGTGGGCGGGACGCCGGCGCCCCTGCGCATCACCCGCCTGGACCAGGCCACCGCCGCGGGCGAGGAGGCCCACCGGTGGATGACGCGGGCGCTCGGCCTGCCCTCCCTGCTGCTCTGGCTGGAGGACCCCCTGCGCCGCGCGGTCGGGAGATCCCACGGCGGCAGGCCGGGAGACACCCTGACGCTTCAGGACACCGGGCCGCTGCTGCTCGCCTCCGGCTCGTCGCTGCGGCGGCTCGATGACTGGATCGCCGAGGGGGCCGTGGAGCGCGGCGAGGAGATCCCCGAGCCGCTGTCGGCGCTGCGCTTCCGGCCGAACGTCATGATCGAGGGAGCGGAGCCGTTCGCCGAGGACGCCTGGACGCGGGTGCGCATAGGAGAGGTGGAGTTCCGCGTCGGGGAGCACTGCGACCGCTGCACGCTCACCACCGTCGACCCGGTCACCACAGTCAAGGGCAAGGAGCCCATCCGCACCCTCGCGCGGCACCGCAAGTGGGACGGGAAGACGTGGTTCGGGATCCGCCTGATTCCCGACGGCCGTGGCGAGATCCGCGTCGGCGACGCCGTCACACCGCTGGACGCCTCCGGCCACCGGTGAGCCCTTCGAGCCTTTCAGGCCGTGCGCGTCGCCCTGGTGCACCTCCGCCGGACCGGCAGGACGTCCAAGGCGTCACCGCCACCGTCTCCGGTGGCCGGGGCCTCTCACGCCCTGCCGGCGCTCATACGGGGGGGGCGCTCCACGGCGGGCACGGCATCGCGGCTCAGCCGGTCGCCGCAGACACGGCATCGCGGCTCAGCCGGTCGCCGCGGACGCGGCTCGGGTGATGCTCAGCCGCCGCTCTTGCGGCGGAAGGAACGCTTGCCTCCGGCGGGGCCGTGGGCGCCGTGGATCTTGGATGCGTCCTTCCCCCGGCCGTTGGCGTTGGTCTCCGCCTGGCTCTGGCGCTTGCGTTCCAAAGCCTCACGGAACTTACGCTTCAACTCGTCGTCCGGGGTTTCGGATTCCGGCTCCGGTGCGTCGGCAGTCATGCGGACCTCCTGCTCTTGGACGGGGCAACCACTCAGCCTCGCACGTGCGCGTGCGTGACCGCCCGCCTGGCGTCGGTGTCCTGCACCCCGCCCCCGATTCCGTCACGCCCAGATCCGGCGAAGCACCCGTACATCATCTCACGGGTCACCCTGCCCCTTCGTACGCGCGTCCTGACCTCGGCTGACATGAGGTGACAAGCGTCCCAGGTCAGTCCCACCAGAAGGACCAGATGTGCTTCCCCCTGATCTGCTCGGCGTAGTCGATCAGCGTGCCCGCGCCCTGCACGATGGCGTCGGGGCAGAACGCCCAGTGCTCGGCGGCGACGTGCAGGGCGTGCTGCGAGCTGACCGGGGGCGCGGCCACGCTCAGGTCGAGCGTGTTGAACCCCAGGCCGACCAGGCGGGCCGCGAACCTGTCCTCCCAGCTCCGCACCACGGCCGCGAGGGGGACGTTCCACTCGTTGTGGTGCAGCGCGCCCTGCCATCCCATGACGGCCAGCGCGTCCGCCCCGCGCTGCACCGCCGCGAGGCCGACCGGCGTCCCCTGCTCCGCGAGCATGGCGGCGTACCGGTCGGCCAGGCCGTCGGGGTCGGTCCGCAACTCGGCCGGCTCGGCCGGTCCGGGACAGTGGGGGCCGAACGGGTCGAGGATCTCGACCTGCTCCTCGGCGGCCCGCTCGATCCAGTCGGACCACACCTCGGCCATGAACGCGTCCACGTTGTAGTTGTCGATCTCGGCCGCCGCGTCCGGGGCGATCTGCCCGACCGACCACGGCTGGACGGAGTCCTCCATGAGCACCGGCCACAGGCCCGAGCGCGGATGATCGGCCCGCAGGCGGGCCCACAGGGATCCCGTCACGGGCGCCTGGCTCAGCCAGAACGCCGGACGCCGCTGCGAGGGGAACCTGGCATAGGTGGGGTCGGGCCACACCACGGCTCCCGCCGGGAGCTCCACGGACAGGGTGCGCCCGTTTCCGCCGTCGTCGAACAACCGGCGTACGGCCGGCGGCAACTGCCGTCGCTCACGATGATCCATCTCAACCGTTCCGGTGCCGATCACACCAATAGGATCCCGGTCTGCCGAGATGTCGGGGGGAGGATCCGCCACGTCTCCCGTCGTACCGCACAATCGCCCATCTTGTCGCGTACCCCCGGCCATGATCTCTACCGTACGGAGACTCGGACAGATCGGCATCCTCCGCTACCGTGGTGATATGACGGATGCGACCGGTAATCTGCGCGCTTCTGATGCCGACCGCGAGGCGGTCTCCGAACGACTGCGGGTCGCCGCCGGCGACGGCCGCATCTCCCTCGAAGAGCTGGACGAGCGGCTCGACAAGGCCTACAGGGCCAAGACCTACGCCGAGCTGGACGAGCTCCTCGCCGACCTGCCGGTCATGGCGCACGTGGCCGCCGCCGAGGAGCCGCTGACGCTGCAGACGCGCTCCGGGCACGTCCAGCAGGTGGGCCCGTGGGTGGTACCGAGGCACATCACCGCCGACTGCGCCTGGGGCAACATCAAGATCGACTTCACTCAGGCGACCTGCGACCAGCGGGAAGTGCTGCTCGACGCCAGGTGCGGGGCCGGCACCATCCTCGTCATCGTGCCCCGGGGCTGGACCGTCCGGCTGGAGAAGGTGACCAGCGGCATGGGGAACATCGTCAACAAGGCCAACGACGCCCCCGTCCCCGGCCTGCCGATCCTCCGCGTGGTCGGCCAGGTCAGCATGGGCACCATCAAGTTCAAGCACCCCCGCCGCTGAGAGTCCTGCGCCTCCCCCGCTGAACCCGCGAACATCCACCAAGTGGGACGCTTATCGACATATACATAATGCATTGATATAAGTTGCTTATGGATCTGCCGGACACGGTCACCACGCGTGACTTCCCCGCCGCCGAAGTGACGTCCGCCCTGGAAGGGCTCGCGCGGCTCGTCCTGCGGCTGGGCCCCCGCGGCGACCTCTCGCTCACCTCGGTGGCCACGCTGTCCACGCTCAACCGTTCGGGGCCCTGCCGGCTGACCGACCTGGCCACGAGCGAGGGCGTGACCCAGCCCGCGATGACGCAGCTCGTCTCCCGCCTCCAGGAGGCCGGGCTGGCCGTACGGGCCGGCGATCCGGAGGACAGGCGCGTGGTGCAGGTGCACATCACCGACGCCGGGCGCGCCGCGCTTGCCGAGCGCCGGCAGGCCCGCGCCGCACTGCTCACCGAACTGCTCGCCCAGCTCGGCGAGGCCGAGCGGGCCTCGCTCGTCGCGGCGCTCCCGGCCGTCCGCAGCCTGACGCGCCTGGCGCCCGACGACCGTTCGGCCGCCCGCCGGTCGGTGTGAACCCTGAATTCCTGGATGGAGCGTATTGATGAGTGGTCATCCCGGCGGCGCGAACGTGAGCCCGTTCAAGCAGCCCAAGGCCGTGTTCGCGGTCGCCTTCGCCTGCGTGGTGTCGTTCATGGGCATCGGGCTGGTCGACCCGATCCTGCCCGCGATCTCCCATGAGCTGAACGCCACGCCGAGCCAGGTCACCCTGCTGTTCACGAGCTACCTGGTCGTGACCGCGGTCGCCATGCTGATCACCGGCTGGGTCTCCAGCCGCATCGGCACCAAGTACACCCTGCTGGCCGGGCTGGCGCTGATCGTCGTCTTCAGCGCGCTCGCCGGCGCCTCGCCCGGCATCGGGGCGATCGTCGGCTTCCGCGCCGGGTGGGGGGTCGGCAACGCGCTCTTCATCGCCACCTCCCTCGCGGTGATCATCGCCTCGGCCAGCGGCGGCTTCGTCGGCGCGATCATCCTGTACGAGGCGGCGCTCGGGCTGGGCATCGCGGTGGGCCCGCTGCTCGGCGGGCTGCTCGGCGACATCAGCTGGCGGGGGCCGTTCTTCGGGGTCGCGGCCCTGATGGCCATCGCCATGATCGCGACCGCCGTGCTCGTGCGCCCGATGCCGCTGCCCGAACGCAAGACCGGCCTGCTGGAGCCGCTGCGCGCCCTCCGGCACCGCGGCCTGCTCACGATGTCGCTGACCGCGCTCTGCTACAACTGGGCCTTCTTCACCGTCCTCGGGTACGCGCCCTTCCCGATGGGCCTCGGCGCGATCGAGCTGGGCTTCGTCTTCACCGGCTGGGGCCTGCTGGTCGCCTTCTTCGCCGTCTTCGGGGCGCCCTGGCTGCAGCGCCGCTTCGGCATCGCCCGCACGCTCTACGCCAACCTCGCGCTCTTCGCCGTGACAGTGCTGGTCATCGCCATCTGGACGACGCACCCGCCCGTGCTGATCACCGCGGTCATCGTGGCGGGCGTCTTCATCGGGGTGAACAACACCGTCACCACGCAGGCCGTGATGACGGTCTCCCCCGTCGAGCGCCCGATCGCCTCAGCGGCCTACGGGTTCGTCCGCTTCATCGGCGGCGGCCTCGCCCCGTTCGCCGCGGGAAAGCTGGTCGAGCACACCAACGTGCACGTCCCCTTCTACATCGGCGCGGGGACGCTCGTCCTCGGCATCGTGATCCTGTCCACGGCCCACGGCCACCTGGCCCACTCGGAGCGGGTCCAGGCGTCCGGCGTGGACGAGACGGCCGAGGCCGGGGAGCCGGCCCCGAAGGTCACCCTCGTCGCCGTCGACGGGACACCCGCCAACGGTCACTCATCGCGGCCCTGATGGACGCCAGCGCCGGCCGCGAGCTGGGACGGCACGCGCGCTGCCACATCCTCATCGTCAACCCGGAGCAGGCCGTCTCCGACCTCGCCGGCTCGGTCGCCTGAGCCTGGCGCACGTGGGTCGGGAACAGCTCCTTCCCGCCCAGCGGCGGATCAGCCCGGAATCGTGAGACCGGCGGGGAGGCCGGTCATGGTGGCCGCGCCGTCCTCGCCGACGGCGGCGCGGACCTCGGCCCCCGCGATCCGCAGCCCCTCCACGGCGACCGCGCCGAGCGGCGCCCCCGCCATGGGGCGGAGCGACACGCGGCCGGAGGGCACGTCGGGGTAGACGCCGACGGCCGCGTGCAGGACGGTGACGGCCGCCGCCGCCGCCCAGGCCTGCGGACGGCAGGCCGCGGGGTAGGGCACGGGCCGGATGACCGCCTCGCGCGCGTCGCCCGCGTACAGCTCCGGCAGCCGGTAGTCGAACAGCTCCCCCACCGACAGCAGACCCTCGGCCAGCACCGCGGCCTCGGCCCCGAACCCGGCACGGGCGAGGCCTCCCACCACGATCGCGGTGTCGTGCGCCCAGATGGACCCGCAGTGGTACGACAGCGGGCTGAACCCGCCGTCCTCCGCGGACATCGTGCGCAGGCCGAAGCCCCCGGCCATGGCGGGCGAGGCGAGCAGGCCCGCGACGGCCGCCGACTCCTCCGCCGACAGCAGGCCGGTGCCGAGCAGGTGGCCGATGTTGCTGGTGAGCGCGTCCACCGGCCGCTTGTCCCGGTCGAGGGCGAGGGCGGGGTACCTGCCGTGCGGGCCTTCGACCCAGAAGTGCGCGCGGAACCGCTCGGCGAGCGCGTCCGCGTACTGGTGCCAGCGGTCGGCGCCGGGACGCCCGAAGGCCGTGAGCAGCGCCGCCCCGTTCCTGGCCGCCTCGTAGGCGTACCCCTGCACCTCCACCAGGGCGATCGGCGCCACGGCCTGGAGCCCGTCGCGGAACCGCACGGAGTCGCCGGAGTCCTTCCATCCCTGGTTGGCGAGGCCGCGCCCGCTGCTGTCGATGTATTCGAGGAAGCCGTCGCCGTCGGGGTCGGCGTCGCCGCCGAGCCATTCGAGCGCGGCCTCCAGCGCGGGAAGCAGCTCCGCCACCTCCTGCTCGGGCATCCCCCAGCGCCAGGCGTCGTGGAGCAGGCTCACCCAGAGCGGGGTGGCGTCGATGGTGCCGTAGTACGCGGCGGGGAGGCGCAGGCCGTTCCCCACGACGTTGAACTCGTGCCGCCGCAGCTCGTGCATGATCTTGCCGGGGGACTCGCCGGAACCGGGGTCGGTCTTCGTGCCCTGGCGGCGCGCGAGGACGCGCAGCGTCCCGGCGGCCAGGTCGGTGCCGAGCGGCAGGAGCATGCGGGCGGCCCAGATGCTGTCACGCCCGAACAGCGTCAGGAACCACGGCACGCCCGCGCCGAGGAAGGTGTCCCCGGGGGCGCCCACCTCGGCCAGCCGCAGCGAGCGCAGGTCGTCGAGCGACTGGTCGAACAGGCGGGTCAGGCGGTGGTCGGCGGCGGTCACGCGCGGCCGTCCCCACTCGACGGGACGGACGGGCGACATCACGACGGCCTTGGGATCCTCGACCCCGACCTCCCAGCGCAGCGTGGCCCGCCCGCGAGGCGCCAGCGTGACCTCCCACCGCAGCCGGGCGTCCCGCCCGGCCGTGCCGGTCTCCGCGTGGGCGTCCTCGCCGTTGACGGTGACGCGGATGCCGTGGAGCCCCCACGCGAGGCGGCCGGGCGCGCCGCCCGCCGCCGCTGCGGGGTGGCTGTCACCACCGGACTTCACCACCTCAATAGGGGCGAAGTCGCACTCCAGGTCGAGCGTGACGGTCGCCGTCACGGTCGCCGAGGAGGTGGACACCATGTCGATGGTCTCCTGCATGCCGCCCGGCGTCACCTGGCGGACGCGGTCGACGCGCACCGTCGGGTCGGGACCGGCGTCGCCGAGCCACCGGGGCAGGGAGACGAACCGCGCGCCGCCCGGCCCGGTGAGGGAGTGGGCGATGTGGTCGGGCTCGCGGCCGTCGACCAGCAGCCTGACCTGCGACAGGGCCCGCGAGTCCGCATGGAAGAAGCCCTGCGCGCCGACCGGGCGTATCTGCCCGTCGGTGCCGCTCAGGGCGCTCGTGGGCGCGAGGACGGCGCTGACGAGGTCGTGCAGCAGCGGCTGGAGCCTCGGTGAGACGTCGGGAGTCGCGTCAGGGGGCGCCCCGAAAGCCGTTTCGAGGTCTGCCACGCTGGTGGAGACGTCCTCGACTTCGGGTGTTGCTCCGTGGTCGAACACCGATGGGCCCCCTGGGTCACGTCGTGCCGGCGCCGCATGGCGGGATTGCCTCCGCTTGCAGCTTACGAAACATTGGCTTTACTTGAACGATCCAATCGTGCCATAGTCCGTGTTGAACGATCAAATGCCGAAAGGTGCCCATGGCCGACAAGGTGACGATCGCCGATGTTGCGCGATACGCGAGCGTGTCGCGGCAGACGGTGTCGAACGCGCTGAACTCCCCGGAAGTCGTCCGCGAGGAGACGCGCCGCCGTGTGCTGGAGGCCGTGAAGGCGCTCGGCTACCGGGCGAGCCAGGCAGCGCGCCAGATGCGCACCGGCAGGTCACAGCTGATCGCCGCGCGCATCGAACCGGCACAGGACGACGGCATCAACGGCTTCGTCTTCGACCGTTTCCTGCACGGGCTGACCGAGTCCGGGGCACGGGCCGGCTACCGCGTGCTGCTGTACACCGCGGACGACCACGAGGCGGAGCTGGCGACGTTCGACGACCTGCTCGGAGTGCACGAGCCGGACGCCTTCGTGCTCACCAGCATCAACTACGGCGACCCCCGCACCGGCTGGCTGCTCGAACAGCGGATCCCGTTCGTCGCCTTCGGACGGCCGTGGGGCGTATCGCCGGACCGGCAGTACCCGTGGGTCGACGTGGACGGCGCGGCGGGCACCGCCATGGCGACCCGCTACCTGCTCGACCTCGGCCATCGGCGCATCGGCTTCCTCGGGTGGCCCTCGCAGTCCGGCGTCGGCGACGACCGCAGGGACGGCTGGGCCCGCACCCTCGCCGCCGAGGGCGCGAGCCCGGCCGAGATCGCCGAGCTCGACTACCGGACCCACGACGGCGTGCCTCACGGGGAGGCCGCCGCCCATGCCCTGCTCGACGCCGACCGCCCGGTGACCGCGCTGGTCTGCGTGAGCGACTCGCTCGCCCTCGGCGCGCTCCAGGCGGGCAGGGGCATCCCCGTCATCGGCTTCGACGACACGCCGGCGGCCAGGGCCGTGGGGCTGACCAGCGTCAGCCAGCCGCTCGCCGAGGCCGCCGCCCGCTGCGTGTCCCTGCTCATCAGGGCCCTCGCGGGAGACGGCGCGCGGGCACGGCAGGCGGGCAAGGACGTCGGGGGACGCACGGACGAAGGTGACGTGGAACGGGGATCCACGGCCACCGCCACCCCGGAGGCCCAGCCGGCACACGTGCTGCTCCAGCCATCGCTGGTCCGCAGACGGTCGGCCTGAGCGTTCCGGAAACTCACCACCCATCACGAAGATCAGGACAGCGCGATGAAACGCAGACACCTCCGGACGGCGGCGTTGGCAGCGGCCGCCTGCGGCACCCTCTTTGCCTCGGCGGCCTGTGGCAGCGGCTTCGACGACAACGCCGGCCAGAGCCCCACCACGCAGAGCAGCGGCCCGGCCTCCCTGCAGATCCTCATCGGCTCCTCGGGCGACGCCGAGACGGCCGCCGTCAAGGACGCCGCTGCGGCGTGGGCCACGGCCAGCGGCAACACCGCGACCGTGACGCCCGCGCAGGACCTCACCCAGCAACTCGGCCAGGCCTTCGCCGGGGACAACCCGCCCGACGTGTTCTACGTGGACGCCGCCCGCTTCGCCGACTACGCGAGCGTCGGCGCGCTGGAACCGTACGGGGACAAGATCTCCAACCCGGACGACTACTACGAGAGCCTGCGCACCACCTTCACCCGTGACGGCAAGTTCTACTGCGCGCCCAAGGACTTCTCCACGCTCGCGCTGATCGTCAACGACGACCTGTGGAAGAAGGCCGGGCTCGGCGAGTCGGACGTGCCGGCCACCTGGGAGCAGCTCACCTCGGTCGCCGAGAAGATCAAGGCGAAGGGGCTCGTTCCGCTGGCCCTCGGTGACACGCGCGACCGCATCGGGGCCTTCATGGCCGAGGCGGGCGGCTGGATCACCAGCCCCGACGGCAAGCAGGCCACCGCGGACACCCCCGAGAACCTCAAGGCCCTGGACTACGTCCGGTCGATGCTCAAGGGCGGGCTGGCGAAGTACCCGAAGAAGCTCGACTCCGGATGGGGCGGCGAGGCGTTCGGCAAGGCCAAGTCCGTGATGACCATCGAGGGCAACTGGATCAAGGGCGCCATGAAGGCGGACTACCCCGACCTCAAGTACACCGCCTACGAGCTGCCCGCCGGCCTGAAGGGCAAGGGCACCCTCTCCTTCACCAACTGCTGGGGCATCGCGGCCAAGAGCAAGCACAAGGAGCAGGCGATCAGCTTCGTCGAGGCGATGACGAAGGTGGACCAGCAGATGGCGTTCGCCCGCGCGTTCGGCGTCATGCCCTCCCGCCAGTCGGCGAAGGAGCAGTTCACCAAGGAGTTCCCCGACGACACGGCGTTCGTGAACGGCGCCGACTACGCCCAGGGGCCCGTCAACGCCCCGAAGATGGACAGCGTGCTGGCCGACTTCGACGCCGGGCTCCAGCAGCTCGACACCACCGCGCCGAAGACCATCCTCGCGCGCGTGCAGAAGAACACCGAAAGCGCTCTGACCGGCTGAGCGTTCCCGCGTAAGGCCCCGGCCCGCCACCTCGTCCCGCGATGCGGGCGAGGCGCGGGCGGGGCCCACGGCACCTCGGGAATCTCTACCGGAAGGAGGTAGACAAGGTGGACATCACTTCCGAGAGCGCCCACCGCCGTATCGGCCGCAGGTCCGCCACCAGGGAGAACCTCGCGGGCTGGCTGTTCCTCGCGCCCGTCGTGGTCATCCTCGGCCTGTTCATGCTGCTGCCCATCGTGATGGCGCTGTGGGTGAGCCTGACCTCCTGGAACGGCCAGGGCAGCCCGTTCACCGGCAAGGTGCCGTTCGTGGGGCTCGACAACTACACCCGGCTGTTCACCCGTGACGACCTGGCCCGCCAGGACTTCATGACGAGCATCCGCAACAACGTGTACTACGTGGCGATCGTCGTGCCGGCGCAGACCGTGCTGGCGCTCGGCCTGGCGCTCGTGGTGAACAGCCGCATGCTCAAGGGCAAGACGTTCTTCCGCAGCGCGTTCTACTTCCCCTCGGTCACCAGCTCGGTGGCCATCAGCGTCGTCTTCCTGTTCATCTTCGCCAACTCCGGCGCGGTCAGCAGCCTGCTGGCGACGTTCGGGATCAGCAGCCCCGAGTGGTTCTCCGACTCGCGCGGCCTGCTCCACCTGTTGCTCGGCGGCCTCGGCCTGGTCGACACCGACGCTCCCCCGGCCGCGCTGACCGACGGCGGTCCGCTCGGGCTGTCGTGGTGGGACTGGCTGTCCGGCCCGAGCGTCGCCATGTGCACGATCATCGTCCTGGTCGTCTGGACGACCTCCGGCACGTTCATGCTGATCTTCCTCGCGGCGCTCCAGGACATCCCGGTCACGCTGGAGGAGGCGAGCCTCCTGGACGGGGCCGGCCGCTGGCAGCGCCTTCGCTACGTGACGCTGCCGATGCTCAAGCCCAGCCTCTTCCTGGTGCTGACGCTCGGCCTGGTCGGCACCTGGCAGGTGTTCGACCAGGTGTACGTGATGAGCCAGGGCAACCCCGCCAAGACCACGCTGACGCCCGCGTACCTCTCGTACCGGACGGCGTTCCGCAACTTCGACTACGGGTCGGGAACGGCGATCTCGTTCATCCTCTTCCTGATCATCGTGGTGCTGACGCTGGTGCAGCGATGGGTGATGCGCGAGCGCGTCGCGGACGCGGGCCCTCGCACGCGAAGGAGCTCGTGACATGGCCGTGAACACCCACCGGAGAGCGAACCGCCGGCCGGCGGACGGCAGGGGCCTGGTCTCCACCTTCGTCGGGTACTCGGTGCTGGTCTTCTCGGCCCTGGTCTTCCTCTACCCGTTCGTCATCCAGATCGCGAACTCCTTCAAGACCGAGCCGGACGCCTCGGCACACCCGCTGTCGCCGATACCCGACCCCGCCACGCTGGCGAGCTACGACCGGGTCTTCTTCGGGACGGACCTGCCCATCTGGCTGGGCAACTCGCTCCTGGTCACGATCATCGTGACCGTCGGGCGAGTCTTCTTCGACTCGCTCGCGGGGTACGCGCTCGCGCGGCTGCGCTTCCGCGGCAGGCGGGCGATGTTCGCCACCATCGTCGCGATCATCGCCGTGCCCGGGGTCGTACTGTTCATCCCGAAGTTCCTGGTGCTCAACCAGCTCGGCATGTACGACAGCTACTCGGCGCTGATCCTGCCGGTGATCGTGGACGCGGCCGGGGTCTTCATCATGAAGCAGTTCTTCGACTCGATCCCGGTGAGCGTCGAGGAGGCCGCGCGCATCGACGGCGCGGGGGTGTTCCGCACCTTCTGGTCGGTCGTGCTGCCCATGGGGCGCCCCGCCCTGATCACGTTGACGATCATGTCGTTCCAGGGCACGTGGAACGAGTTCCCGCACAGCCTGGTGGCGGTGCAGAGCCCGAGCCTGTTCACGCTGCCGCGCGGCCTGGCCGACCTGGTCAGCGGCTCCCTCGGCACCGGCACGCAGTACCCCCTGAAGCTCGGCGCGGCGGTGCTCGCCACCATCCCGGTCGCGATCATCTTCGTGGTGTTCCAGCGGTACTTCATCAGGGGCGCCAACGAGGGCGCGGAGAAGGGCTGACCCGACCGGCCCGGCCCGCCTCGGGCCGGGCCAGGACGGTCAGAGCAGGCGCTTGATGTCGCCGTACGCCCGGTAGAAGCCGCCGCGCTCGGACGAGCGGATGCCCTGCACCAGGTAGCGCGCACCAGCCTGGCGCACCCCCTTGGGGAACTGGACGTTCCACTGCGGGTCGTACCCGGGGCTGAGCACGCGGACGCGGAGGCGGTCGCCGTCGCGGACGCACTCGACCACGATGCCGTCGTCCGCGCGCGAGGTGCTCTCGAGGACGACGGACGGCTCCACCACGGCGAGGCTCGCGGCGGCCTTGACGTCCACCGGCTCGGGGACGGTGCCCGCCTGGGCCGCCCTGATGGCCTCCTCGCTCGCGTCGACGCAGGCCAGGGTGCCGTTGGTGGTCACGATGTACAGGCGGTCGTCGAGGAACTGCATGGAGAACGCCGACCCGCACCCGGTGGCGAGCTTCCACAGCCGCTCGCCGCTCTGGTCGAAGCAGTAGATGGACGAGTGGTTGTCCCCAGCGAAGACGAAGCGCCCGTCGGGCGCGGCGGCGCAGGAGAACACCGCGCCGTCGCAGCGGTAGACCGCGCCGACCGCGCCGTCCTCCTTGCCGAGGCGGTAGACCTTGTTGTGGCTGGTGCCCGCGTAGACGGCGTCCTCCTCCTGCCAGCCGAACAGCACCTCGCCGTCGACGCCCGTGTGCCACACCGGCGTGCCGTCGGCGGCGTCATAGCGGGCGACGCCCCGGGAGTGCCCGTGGTAGACCGCGTCGTCCTCGCAGCGCACCATCCACGCGGCGTTCCCCTCGCCGCTCCTGGCCCACTGGAACTCGTCCTCGTGGTCGATCGTGGTGAGCCGCCCCGCGCGGTCGGAGACGCCGAGCACGCCGTCGTGGATGTCGAGCCAGTAGATGTCGACGTCCTCGGCGATCTCGTACGCCACGCGCGGCACCTTCCCGCTCAGGTCGTAGACCCTGCCGTCGTCGGCCCCCGCGTAGATCCAGAAGTCGTCGGCCACGATGCACTTCACGCCGTCGGGAAGCCGGATGTGGCCGGTGACCGTGCCGCCGTGGGTGACGGTGTAGACGTCGCCGTTCTGGTTGCCGACCCAGCACCGCTCCTCGTCGACGAAGATGCCGAACGCCGCCGCGCCGCTGGCGAACCGCCACAGCACCGGGGCCTGGCTCGCGGTCGAGCGGGTGCTCACCATGGTGCGCCGGGTGACCGTGCGCCGCGCCCGCGCCCCGCGCACCGCCTGGGCGTACCCCTTGCGGACCTTCTCGCCGATCTTCTTCGCCGCCGCGGCCTCGGCCTTCTCGGCGGTCGCGAAGGCGGAGACCTTGGTCTGCCCCTGCTCGCCGATGCGGCCGTAGGTGATGGTCACCTGCGTGCCCGAGACCACGACCTCGTAGAACTTGTGCGCACTTCCGGCGTCCTCGGACAGCTCGAGATATGTGCTCCGCGGCGGCATTCGGCATCCCTTCCTTGATCGAATGACCGGGAGCGTACGGGAGCCGTCCGACAAAATCATTTCCCGATCCCAAACCCATGTTTACCTGCGACGACGCGGGCAACGCCCAAAGGAGGGAACGCCGCCACCGGCATTGGAGGCAAGCCATGGCGAACGTGTTCGAAGTTCTCGAACGGGACCACGAAGCGGTCAGGCACCTGCTGGACCAGCTGGAAGCGGGGCCCCCCGTGGTGGGCGTCAGCGAGTACCAGGGGCTGCTGGCGCGCAAGCAGCAGGTGAACAGGCTCATCACCGAGGAGTCCAAGCACGAGGCCGTGGAGGAGGAGTACTTCTGGCCGGCCGTCCGCGAGCTGGTCCCGCGCGGTAACGAGCTGGCCGACCACGCGATCAAGCAGGAGCAGGAGGCCAAGTTCCTGCTGAACGACCTGATCGACTTCGAGCCGGGCCACATCCGGTACGAGGAGATGCTCGTCGGGTTCATCAACGATGCGCGCGAGCACATCGCCTACGAGGAGGAGCAGGTCTGGCCGGAGCTGCGCCTGGTCATCAGCCCCGAGCGGGCCATGGATCTCGGCGCGAAGGTCGAGCGGGCCAAGCGGATGGCGCCGACCCGCCCGCACCCCCACACACCGCCGAGGCCCGGGCTGCTCAAGGCGACCAGCCCGTTCGTGGGCACCGCCGACCGGCTCCGCGACCTGGTGACCGGCCGCGACCGGCGCTGACGGAGCCGCACGTCACCGGCCTGGGAAGGATCCTCACCGGCTGAGGCCCGCGAGGATCCTCACCGGCTTGGCCTGCGAGGATTCTCACCGGCTGAGGCCCGCGAGGAAGCGGGAGGCGATGGGGGCCGCGACCGCGGCGCCGGTGCCGCCGCCCTCGACGATCACCGCGAACGCCAGGTCGCCCTGGTAGCCGATGAACCACGAGTGCGTCGGCGGCTCGTCGCCCGAGCCGAACTCGGCGGTTCCGGTCTTGCCCGCCGTGCCCGGCGGGAACGCGACGGCGCTCGCCGTGCCCTCGCTCACCACGGCCGGCATCAGCTTCCGCAGCGCGCTCACGACCGCGGGCTCCAGCCTGCGGGGCGCGGCTCCGCCCGCGGGGACCAGCGACGGCGGGACGAGCCGGGGCTGACGCCAGGTGCCGTCCGCGATGGCGGCGGCCACCGTCGCCATGTTGAGCGGGCTGGCGAGCACCCGGCCCTGGCCGATGGCGGCCGAGGCTAGGTCGGTGTCGTCGTGGGGGTCGGGGAACTCCGCGCGCACGGCGGGCACTCCCGGCGTGATCGGGGCGCCGAACCCGAAGCTGCGGGCCACCTCGGCGAGCCGCGAGCCGCCGAGGTCGTCCACGCTCATGCTGCCGAACGTCGTGTTGCACGAGTGGGCGAAGGCGTCACGGAACGACAGCCGCCCGTAGTCGTGGAACTCCGCGTTGTGGAAGGCGAACCCCCCGATCGTCTGCTCGGGCGGGCACTCGACGGTGTCGTCGGGGGCCACGCCGCCGGCGACCAGCGCCGAGGCCGTCACCACCTTGAAGGTGGAGCCCGGCGGGTACTTGCCGAGCAGCGCCCGGTTGAAGCCCCCCGGCCGGTTGACCACGGCCAGCACCTCGCCGGTCGACGGGCGCAGCGCCACCAGGGAGGCGGGCTTGGACACCCCTTCGAGCGCCGCCGCCCCCGCCTGGTGCACCCGCAGGTCGATGGTGGTGCGGATCGACGAGCCCGAGACCGCCTTGCCCGTCGCGACCGTCTTCAGCGGCCGGCCGCCCTTCACGATCTCCACCCGCGCCGAGGGCTTCCCCTTCAGGCGCGGGCCGTACTCGGCCTTGAGCCCTTCCACGAGCTGCAGCACCGACCCCGGGGCCGACGGGGTGTCCACGCGCGTGCCGTCGGCGGCCGTGATCGGCGCCGACTCGGCGGGGACCTCGGTGATCTTGAAGCGCGTCCCGGCCTTCAGGTCGACGTGGATGGCCGAGGGCGAGAAGGACACCCGCCACCCGTGGTCGCGCTCGACCAGCCGCAGCGTGCCGGTGTACCCGAAGTCGACCGGCCCCCGCAGCTCGGCGCGGAAGTCCACGGTGGTCCCGGCCTCGCCCTCGCGCGCCGCCCCCGGCGTGAAGCGGGCCGAGGTCAGCTTCAGGTCGTCGTGGAACCCCTTGTACCACCGCTCGAAGTCGCCCGGCGGGTTCACCACCAGGGTGCGCATGGCGGCGTAGTCGCTCTTCGACCAGGCGTCGAGATATCGGGCGGCCGTCTCCTCGGCCGAACCCTGGGTGCGCAGCGCCCACACCACACCGCCCGCCACGGCGAGCGGCACCATCACGGCCGCGATCACGGCTTTGCGTCTCATCGATCCCCCTTCGACTACCAGGAGGACAGCAGACGCGACGGCATGATGTCCAATATTGGTATATGGCTTGCACTGATAGTGATTCCGATATAGTCGCTGCTGATGGACCTCGTACGGCACCTCCGCTACTTCACCGTGGTGGCCGAAGAGCTGCACTTCGGCAACGCGGCGGTCCGGCTCGGCATGGCGCAGCCGCCTCTCAGCCAGCGCATCAAGCGGCTGGAGGAGGAGCTCGGCGTGCGCCTGTTCGACCGCTCCAGCCGCCAGGTGCGCCTCACCGAGCCCGGCAGGCTCCTGCTCGTCGAGGCGCGCGACATCGTCGGCCGCGTCGACCGCCTCCGCGAGCTCATGGCGCGCGCGTCGGGCGAGGGCGTCGAGAGCCTGCGCATCGGCGTGCCGCCCGACCTCGGCGGGTCCGCCATCGCGGCGCTTCTGGCCGGGTTCCGCGACGCGCACCCTGAGGCGCGGCTGGCGCTCACGGAGATGTGCACGGCCGACCAGGTCAGGGCCCTGGCCGAGGGCGGCCTGGACGGCGGCGTGATGCGCCACCCGGTGAGCGGCGCCGGGCTGAGCTTCGGCCCCGTGCTGGTGCAGCATCCCGGCGTGCTGCTGCCCGAGGGCGATCCGCTGGTCGCCTTCTCCTCCGTGCACCTGGCCGACCTGGCGGCGCGGCACCTGGTCCTGTTCCCCCGCGAGAGCGAGCCCGGCCTGTACGAGGAGACGCTGACCGAGTGCCGCCGTCACGGCTTCGTCCCTGCCGAGGTGCACCACGGCCGGCACCCGCAGTTCACGCTGGGGCTCGTCCTGTCCGGCACGGCCATCGCCTTCGGCCCCCGCACCGAGCAGCCGGGGGTCGCCTGGCGCCCGCTGCTCGGCGACCCGCTGGCCTGGCGGGTGTCCGTGGCGTGGCAGCGACCGTCCGAAACCATGACCGGGTTCTGCGCGGTGGCGGTCCGCGTGCTGCGGGACAATGCCGGGATGGTGGACGACGGCGCGGCGCGGGCCCGGCGCATCAGCCCCCGGCCGGCCTCCGGGCTGCTCGCATGAGGCCCCCGGACCTCGCGGGCATCTTCCGCGCGGCCTCCGTCACGGGCAACCTCCACGCGATCGACCTGGACACCGGCGCCGAGATCGGCATCGGCCCCGATGATCCCGTGGTCCTGTCGTCGGTCTTCAAGCTGCCGCTGCTGGTGGAGTTCTACCGGCAGGCCGAGGCCGGCACCCTCGACCCCGCCGAGCCCTGCCGCGTGCCGACCGCCGAACGCACGGCGGGCGGCACGGGGCTGGCCGCCATGCTGGACGACGCCACCCTCTCCCTGCGCGACCTGGCCTACCTGATGATCGCGGTGAGCGACAACGCCGCCGCCGACGTCGTGGCGCGCCGGGTCGGGCTGGGCTCGGTCAACGCCATGCTCGTGGCCCACGGGCTGAAGGACACCTGGATCGAGCACGACTGCCGCGGGCTGCTGGCGGCGCTGGAGGCGGACGCGGCCGTCCTGACCGAGCCGCTGGATCCCCGTACGGTCGGCCTGCTGCGCGTCCTGGACCCGGCGTGCACCAACCGCAGCACCGCCAGGGAGATGACCCGGCTGCTCGGCATGGTCTGGCGGGACCAGGCCGCGGGGTCCGAGGCGTGCGCCGCGATCCGCCGGCTTCTCGGCCTGCAGGTGTGGCCGCACCGCCTGTCGTCGGGGTTCCCCTATGACGACGTCGTGGTCAGCGGCAAGACGGGGTCGCTGCCGACGATCCGCAACGAGGTCGGCGTCGTGGAGTACCCCGACGGCGGGCGCTACGCCGTGGCCGTGTTCACCCGCTCGATCGGCACCGCCCAGAACCAGCCGAGGGCCGACGCGGCGATCGGCACCGTCGCCCGCGCGGCGGTGGACCACCTCCGCTCACTCTGAGGTGACGTCTCCGAGTTTCGGAAAGCCACGCCGGTGTTCCGTGTGTGGTCCGGAACGTGTGGTGTACGGCACTTTCCCGGTTCCCCCATGTGTGCGCGCCACGCTGGACCGGCGACAGCGCGTAGTGACATTACTCGAATAGGCAGTCATTTCGGGGGACGCCGGTCCAGCGCCGGCACATGGCAGGAAGAGGTGTCACCATACGTACAGATATCACCGCACCCGCTTCGCGAGCGTCCCGGGGGCGGATCGCGATGCTCGGGCTACCGTTCGCCGTAACCTCCTTGGCCGGGCCCGCCCTCTCGACGGTGGCCGGCGGCACGGCCCACGCGGCCGCGACCGGCACAGAGCAGGCCGCCCTGCCCGGCACGGCGCGGGACGTGACCGTCACCGTGAACACCGTGACCGGCGAGCCCATCAACGTACGGGCCGAGGCGTCGGCCGACAGCAGGATCATCGGCACGCGCCGGGACGGCCAGCGGGTCACCATCGTCTGCCGCAAGGTCGGCGACCCGGTCTCCGGCACGTACGGGACCAGCAGGTACTGGGACCTGATCAGCACCGGCGGCTACATCGCGGACGCCTACCTGAGCACCGCGTCCGGCACGCCGGTGGTGCCGCTGTGCGGCCGCGCGGCGAACGAACCGCCGCACCGGGCGCTCGCCCCGCACATCCACGTCGGTTTCGTCTCCCACCACCGGTGACCGGCACGGGCACATGACGAAGGCCGCCGCCCGGCGAGGGGACGGCGGCCCTCGTGGCCCGTCAGCGCGGTGACCGGCCGGCGCTACCGGGTCAGCAGTAGCCGAGCATGGTGGAGAGCGCCGACTTCTCGCTGCTCTGGACGGTGAGGCCCCACTTGTACTTCACGTCGACGTAGGCCTTCGCGTAGGTGCACCAGAACGAGGTGAGCGGGGGCTTCCAGCTCGCGGGATCGGAGTCCCCCTTGGCCTGGTTCACGTTGTCGGTCACGGCCCAGAGCTGGGGGTTCGTCAGGTCGTTGGCGAAGGACTGGCGCTTGGCGGTGGTCCAGGCGTACGCACCGGAGCGCCACGCCTCGGCGAGCGGCACCATGTGGTCGATGTCCACGTCGGAGGCGGCGGTCCAGGTGGCGCCGTCGTACGGGGAGGTCCACCTGCCCGAGGTCGGGTAACAGCTGGAGTCGGTCACCACCCCGGACCCGTCGCGCTTGAGCACGGTCTCCCGGGTGTTGCAGGCGCCGGAGATGGTGATCCAGTGCGGGAACAGGCTGCGGTTATACGTGCCGGAGTTCCTCTCGATGTCGACGGTGAGGGCGGCCAGCTCGGACCGTGCCGTGGTCACGGACGGGATGTTCGGCGGGGTGAAGGCGTTTGCGGCGGTGCTCGTTGTCACTGTGGTGACGGCGAACGTCAGGGCGGTGGCCGTGGCGAGGAACGCGACTCGTCTCACGAGTCTCTCCTTCTGTCTCTGGACCCGTCCCAGCGGGGAGTGCCAGGTCCAAGGGGGGTTGATGAGACAGACGGACCATTTCACCGCACCACATGTCGGGAAATATCAGCCTTTGCTGACACCAATCGGTCAAATTGGTCAGGAGATGCCGCTAGCCACAGAGGGAACGTCGCTTACCAGCGGGAACACCGGCCCGGCGCCCGCCACCGGACGCACGCCCGGCCCGAACGCCCCGCGAACTTCCGATGAACAGGGCGATTTCCCGGCGTTCCGAGTCGCCCGCGCCCCGTCGAGGCGGGTGCCCGAACATGCCGGAGGCCCGGCCGGCGTACCGGTCGGACCTCCGGGAAGGAAGGGGGGCCTACGCCGGATCAGTCGACGTCGACCCAGTTCATGGTGCGGTCGACGGCCTTCTTCCAGCCGGTGTAACCCTCCGCGCGCTTCTCCTCCGCCCAGGTCGGCAGCCAGCGCCGGTCCTCGTTCCAGTTGCTCTTGAGCTCATCGGTGGAGCTCCAGAAGCCGAGGGCGAGGCCGGCGGCGTACGCGGCGCCGAGCGCGGTGGTCTCGGCCACGACCGGCTTGGACACCGGCACGCCGAGGATGTCGGACTGGATCTGCATGCACAGGTCGTTGGCGGTGACGCCGCCGTCGACCCGCAGGACGTCGAGGTGGACGCCCGAGTCGTTCTGCATGGCCTCGACGACGTCCCGCGTCTGGTAGCAGATCGCCTCCAGCGTGGCCCGGGCGATGTGCGCGTTGGTGTTGTACCGGGACAGCCCGACGATCGCGCCGCGCGCGTCGGAGCGCCAGTAGGGCGCGAACAGCCCGGAGAAGGCGGGCACGAAGTACACCCCTCCGTTGTCGTCGACCTGCCGTGCCAGCGACTCGCTCTGCGCCGCGCCCGAGATGATGCCGAGCTGGTCGCGCAGCCACTGGACGGCCGAGCCTGTCACGGCGATCGAGCCCTCCAGCGCGTACACCGGCTTCTCGTCGCCGAACTGGTAGCAGACGGTCGTGAGGAGGCCGTGCCGCGACCTGACCAGCTCGTTGCCGGTGTTGAGCAGCAGGAAGTTGCCGGTGCCGTAGGTGTTCTTGGCCTCGCCGACGCCGAAGCAGACCTGGCCCACGGTCGCCGCCTGCTGGTCGCCGAGGTCGCCGGAGAGCGGGACCTCGCCGCGCAGGGGCCCGTCGGCCCGTGTCACGCCGTACAGGCCGGGGTTGGCGGACGGCTGGATCTCCGGCAGCATGCGGCGGGGGATGCCGAAGAACGACAGCAGCTCGTCGTCCCAGTCGAGCGTCTCGAGGTTCATCAGCATCGTGCGGCTGGCGTTGGTGGGGTCGGTGACGTGCACGCCGCCGTCGGTGCCGCCGGTGAGGTTCCACAGCAGCCAGGTGTCGGTGTTGCCGAAGACCGCCTCCCCCGACTCCGCGGCCTCGCGCACGCCGTCCACGTTGTCGAGGATCCACTTGATCTTGCCGCCGGAGAAGTACGTCGCCGGGGGCAGCCCCGCCTTGCGGCGGATGACCTCGCCCTTGCCCTCGCGCTCCAGCGCGCTCGCGATGCGGTCGGTGCGGGTGTCCTGCCAGACGATGGCGTTGTAGTACGGCCGTCCGGTCCTGCGGTTCCAGACCACGGTGGTCTCGCGCTGGTTGGTGATGCCGAGCGCGACGAGGTCGGACGCGGACAGGTCGGCCTTGCCGAGCGCGGTCTCGACGACCGCGCGGGTGCGCTCCCAGATCTCCACCGGGTTGTGCTCGACCCAGCCCGCCTGCGGGAGGATCTGCTGGTGTTCGAGCTGGTGGCGGGCGATCTCGTTGCCGCCGTGGTCGAAGATCATGAAGCGGGTGCTCGTCGTGCCCTGGTCGACCGCTCCAACGAAGTCAGCCATGTAGTGTTGCCTCCTTTGTGCCCTGCGGATGTGCCGGCCGGGGCCTCAGACGGTTTCCCTCTCGGCGGGAACGGTACCTGGCTCGGGCTCCCCCGACTTGGGCAGGAAGCGGGCGACGAGCACCTGGTAGAGCCCGGCCCCGAGCACGCCCCCGATGACGGGCGCCACGATGGGCACCCAGAAGTAGAGGTTGCCGTACTGATCTCGCCAGGCCGTGCCGTACCCGGTGAGGAACGAGGCGAGGCGGGGGCCGAAGTCACGGGCGGGGTTGATGGCGTAGCCGGCGTTGGTGCCCCAGGCCATGCCGATCGCCACGA
Source organism: Sphaerisporangium viridialbum (assembly GCF_049674955.1). Taxonomy (GTDB): domain Bacteria; phylum Actinomycetota; class Actinomycetes; order Streptosporangiales; family Streptosporangiaceae; genus Sphaerisporangium; species Sphaerisporangium viridialbum. The sequence continues at coordinate 8,481,009 of NZ_CP187232.1, forward strand.
CGATGAGGCCGACGACGAACGGCGCCAGGTTCGCGGCCGGGGAGTTGTTGCTCAGGTCGGTCACGGCGAGAATGAGGAACAGCAGGATCGCCGTGCCGATCACCTGGTCGCGGAAGGCCCCCCACTCGTGCACGGGGAGGGCGCCGTTGCCCGGCAGCGTGGAGAAGACGCCCTGGGTCTTGATGGTGTGGCCGGGGTCGGCCATGGCGAGCACTTCGCTGAAGTTCCACCTGACCAGCAGCGCGGCGACGAAGGCTCCTGCCACCTGCGCGAGGGAGTACGGCAGGACCTTGCGCCACTCGAAGCCCTTGAAGACGGCCAGGGCGACCGTGACGGCGGGGTTGAGGTGCGCGCCGCTGATGCGGCCGGCCACGTAGACGCCGAGCGTGACGCCGAGGCCCCAGGCCCACGCGATGCTGTCGTGGTCGCCGATGCCGCCCGCGACCACTTGCGCCACGACGGCCGTTCCGAAGAGGATGAGGATCAACGTGCCCGCGAACTCCGCGGCCAGCTCACCGAGCAGGCTGGGAGCTTCCCTCGGTTCGGCCATGTCTTCTCCTTCACTCTGTCGCCGTGCGACTCACCGCGGTCCCGGGACCGCCGTCAAGGCGAAGACCGGTCACACCGCCGGCCACCCTTTGGGGCCTGACACCTCGCTGACCCTGTGACCTGCAGCAACACTGCACCCATGACCAAGCAAGCCGCGTTCACGGCAGAGCCAAGAATCCTTTGCTGACATATCCCGACTCGGGGGGTTATGTTCGGCACTGTTACCGTCCTCGCACGAGTCACGGTTCCCGACTATGAAGAGTTGACACGGATTTTCCACCGCGAGATGGCCTCCCCTGTGGAGGCCGACCCCCGTGACGCGGCGGCCGTACGGCCCGCGGCCACGTACTGCGATCGCCGTAGCGGCGTATTCTCCCCACGGACGAGGAAACAGGACCAGGTCAGCCCTAACGTGGGAAGGTGAGTCGTCTGACCGGACTGCGCGACGCCATCCGTGCCCGCCCGTACTTGGTGGACACCGTCATCGCGGCCGTGACCTTCGCGGTGACGGTCATGGCGCCCCCCAGGGAGAACCTGCCGCTGACCCCCACCGGCGTGGTGCTGGGCTCGGTGATGTGCGCGGCCCTGGTGTTCCGGCGGGCGTGGCCCCGCGCGGTCGTCGCCGTGACCCTGGCCGCCCTCGTCGCCCACGTGGTCGGCGGCGGCACGCGCAGCACCCTCGACCTCATCCCCGCCATAGCGATCGCCACCATGGCCACGCACAGCCCCCGCCGCGCCGCGTGGACGGTGGGAGCGATCTGCGCGCTCGTCCTCGCGGCGGCGCGCATCACCTTCGCCGACGTGTCGTGGTACGGGCCGGAGGTGGCCGGTCAGATCGCGTGGATCGGCATGGCGACGGCGGCGGGCGACTCGGTGCGCAGCCGCCGCGCGTACGTCGCCGCCGTCGAGGAGCGCGCGCGCCGGGCCGAGCAGACCCGGGAGGAGGAGGCCCAGCGGCGGGTGATGGAGGAGCGCCTGCGCATCGCCAGGGAGCTGCACGACGTGCTCGCCCACCACATAGCGCTCATCAACGTCCAGGCGCAGGTCGCCTCGCACGTGATGGACGACGAGCCACGGCAGGCCCGCGAGGCGCTCGGCCACATCCGCCAGGCCGGGCGGGCCGCGCTCGACGAGCTGCGCACCACGGTCGGGCTGCTGCGCCAGCCCGGCACGACCGAGGAGCTGCCCACGGAGCCCGCGCCGGGCCTCGACCGTCTCCCCGAGCTCATCACCTCGTTCACGTCGGCGGGCCTCAGGGTCGACTGCCATCTCGAAGGCACCCCGCGACCTCTCCCCTCTCCGGTGGAGCTGACGGCGTTCCGCGTCGTCCAAGAGGCGCTGACGAACGTCAGCAAGCACGCGGGCGACGCGACGACGCGGGTGCGCATCACCTACGGGCATCGCGACCTGACCGTGGACGTCACCGACGACGGCCTCGGCCTCACCACCGCTACCGGCGCCACCCGGACGACCCTGCGGGCGGGCGCGGCCGTCCGGGCCGGAACGGGCACCGCCGCCGAACCGGAGGCGGACGCGGGCACGCCCACCGGCCACGGGCTGGTGGGGATGCGCGAGCGGGCCCTGTCGGTGGGCGGGACGTTCAGCGTCGGGCCGTCCCCGGGCCGGGGCTTCCGCGTCCACGCCGTCCTGCCCGCGCCCGAGACGAGCGCCCTGTGACCATCCGCGTGTTGCTGGCCGACGACCAGGCCCTCGTACGGGCCGGGTTCCGCGTCCTGGTCGACTCCGCGCCCGACCTGGAAGTGGTGGGCGAGGCCCAGACCGGCGTCGAGGCGGTGCGGCTCGCCAGGGAGACCAAGGCCGACGTGGTGCTGATGGACATCCGCATGCCCGAGATGGACGGGCTCGCCGCGACCCAGGCCATCACCTCCGATCCGAGCCTCGCCGCGGTTCGGGTGCTGGTGCTGACGACCTTCGAGATCGACGAGTACGTCTTCGCCGCGCTCCGCGCGGGGGCGAGCGGGTTCCTCGGCAAGAGCGTGGAGGCCCGCGAGCTGCAGGACGCCATCCGCGTCGTGGCGCGCGGCGACGCCCTGCTCTCCCCCGGCGCCACCAAGAGCCTCATCGTCCGCTTCCTGTCGGCTCCCGGCGCGCGGGTGGGGCACGCGCCGGACGTCCTCGCCGTGCTGACCGACCGCGAACGCGAGGTGATGACGCTCGTCGCGGGCGGGCTGACCAACGACGAGATCGCCGCCCGCCTCGGCATCAGCCGCATGACCGCCAAGACGCACGCCAACCGCGCGATGCTCAAGCTCGGCGCGCACGACCGCGCCCAGCTCGTCGTGATCGCCTACGAGACCGGCCTGGTGCGCCCCCAGCCACGCTGAATCCCCCCGCCCGGACCGGCGCGCGTGGTACTCCATGGCGGGGCCTACGGCGATCGCGGTAGTCCAAGACCCTCCCCGCGACGGACGTCGGCCCCTCCAGCAGCGATGAGCCTAGAAGAGCGGGCCGGTCTCCCGGCCCCGCACGAGCCGTGACCTCTCCCCAGGACGCCAACCGGCATCCCCGCCGCACCGACAAGAAGTGGACCGATGTCGTTACTCGCCAGACTGAGCCTCGCCAATCGCGGGCTCGTCGCCCTCATCACGATCGTGGTCGCCGCCTTCGGCGTGTACACCATCCCGGCGCTCAAACAACAGCTCCTGCCCTCGCTGTCCTTCCCTGCGGTGTCGATCGTCGCGCCCTATCCCGGGGCCGCGCCGCAGATCGTCGAGGACCGCGTCACCCGGCCGCTGGAGGACGGCGTCCGGAGCCTGACCGGGGTCACGGGCGTCAGCTCCACCTCCCGCGAGTCCAGCGCGACGATCCAGGTGCAGTTCGACTACGGGACCGACATCGACGCGGCCCAGGGTCAGATCCAGCAGGCGATCAGCCGGATCAAGCCGCAGCTCCCCTCCGACGTCGACCCGCAGGCGGTCGTCGGCAGCACCGACGACATCCCCGTGGTGCAGCTCGCCGTCGCCTCCTCCGATGACCAGCAGCGGCTCGCCGACAAGCTGAACGAGCAGGCCGTGCCCGTGCTCAGCGGCGTGTCCGGGGTCAGGGACGTCTCGGTCACCGGCACGCGCGAGCAGGTCATCACGATCACGCCGGACGACGAGGAGCTCGCCAAGCGCGGGCTCACCGCCTCGGCGATCGCGAGCGCGATCCAGTCGGCCGGCACGCCGGTGCCCGCGGGCACGCTGACCAAGACCGGCCAGTCCCTCAGCGTCCAGGTCGGCACCGCGCTCGGCGCGGTGAAGGACATCTCCGACCTCTACCTCCCCGCGTCCGCCGCCGGCCCCTCCGGCCAGGCACAGGGACCGGGCCAGGCCCAGCGGCCGGGTGGCCAGGGCGTGCCGGGCGCGCAGGCGCCCGCCCGGCCCGCCACGCCCAAGCCCGTACGGCTCGGCGACGTGGCCACGGTCAAGCTGGGACTGGCCGACTCGACCACGCTGACCCGCACCAACGGCAAGCCCAGCCTCGGCGTCGCGATCACCATGAAGCCCGACGGCAACGCGGTGTCGATCTCGCATGACGTGGGGGCCAAGCTGCCCGGGCTGGCCAAGGCCCTCGGCGCCGGCGCGCAGTTCACCGTGATCTTCGACCAGGCGCCGTCGGTCGAGCAGGCAATCGAGAGCCTCACCACCGAGGGCCTGCTCGGCCTGGCGATGGCCGTGCTGATCATCCTGCTGTTCCTGTTCTCGCTGCGCTCCACGATCGTGACGGCGGTGTCGATCCCGCTGTCGGTGCTGATCGCGCTGATCGCCCTGTGGACGCAGGACTTCTCGCTCAACATGCTGACCCTGGGCGCGCTCACCATCGCCATCGGGCGGGTGGTGGACGACTCGATCGTCGTCCTTGAGAACATCAAGCGCCACCTGTCGTACGGCGAGGAGAAGCGCCAGGCCGTCGAGAGCGGCGTGCGCGAGGTGGCGGGCGCGGTCACCGCGTCCACGCTGACCACGGTGGCGGTCTTCCTGCCCATCGCGTTCGTCGGCGGCCTCGTGGGCGAGCTGTTCAGCCCGTTCGCGATCACGGTGACGGTCGCGCTGCTCGCCTCGCTGCTGGTGTCGCTGACCGTCGTCCCCGTGCTGAGCTACTGGTTCCTCAAGCGGCCCAAGGAGGGCGACTCCGAGGCGATCCGGCGGGCGGCCGACGAGAAGGAGCGCAGGAGCCCGCTCCAGCGCATGTACGTCCCGGTCATCCGCTTCGCCACCCGGCACCGGATGACCACTGTGGCCATCGCCATGGTCATCTTCGTCGGCACCCTCGGCCTGGTCCCGCTGCTGCGCACGAGCTTCATCGACAACTCCGGCCAGAACACCATCAGCGTCAGGCAGAGCTTCCCGGTGAGCACCTCGCTCGCCTCGGCCGACGCCATGGCCAAGAAGGTCGAGCAGGTGGTCACCAGCACGAGCGAGGTCGAGTCGTACCAGGTCACCGTGGGTGGTGGCGGCGGCGGGTTCGGAGGCTTCCGCGGCGGCGGGGGCGGCACGTCCCGCGCCAGTTTCTCTCTGACTCTCCGCGACGGCACCGACGCGGGCGCCGTCGAGAAGAGGCTGACCGACCGGCTCGCCGGGCTGAGCGACGCCGGCGAGATCACCGTCGGGCAGTCCGGCGGCTTCGGCGGCGACTCCATGCAGGTCGTCGTCCGCGCGGCCGAGCTCGGCACCCTGCGCACCGCCGCGCAGACGGTCCAGCGGGCCATGGCCGACGTCCCGGACGTCAGCGAGGTCACCAGCACGGTGGCCGACACCGCCCCGCGCATCGACGTCACCGTCGACCGCAAGAAGGCGGCGGAGAAGGGCCTCAGCGAGCTGGCCATCGGCCAGGCCGTGTCCCAGGCGTTCAGGGGGACCACCGTCACCCAGATCGCCTTCGACGGCACCACGGCCAACGTCATCCTGCGGAGCGGCGACACCCCCACGTCACTGGCGGACCTGCGCGATCTGAAGATCGTCGGGAAGGTCACCGTCGGGGACGTGGCGAGCGTCAGGACCGTGAACGGGCCCGTCGAGGTCACCCGCATCGACGGCGACCGCAGTGCCACGGTCTCCGGTAAGGCCACCGGCTCCAACCTCGGAGCCACCAGCGCCGCGCTGAAGACCAAGCTGGCGTCCCTCACGCTCCCGGCCGGCGCGACGTACGAGATCGGCGGGGTGAGCGCCGACCAGGCGGAGGCCTTCGGCAGCCTCGGGCTCGCGCTGGTGGCCGCCATCGCCCTGGTGTTCTTCGTCATGGTGGCGACGTTCCGCAGCCTGATCCAGCCGCTGGTGCTGCTGGTGTCGATCCCGTTCGCGGCGACCGGCGCCATCGGCCTGCTGCTGGCGACCGGCACCTCGCTGGGCCTGGCGGCGATGATCGGCATGCTGATGCTCGTCGGCATCGTGGTCACCAACGCCATCGTCCTGCTCGACCTGATCAACCAGTACCGCGAGCAGGGCATGCCGCTGCACGAGGCGGTGGTCGAGGGCGGCAGGCGGCGGCTGCGCCCGATCCTGATGACGGCGCTGGCCACGATCTTCGCGCTGCTGCCCATGGCGCTCGGGATCACCGGCGGGGGCGGCTTCATCTCCAAGCCGCTCGCGATCGTCGTCATCGGCGGCCTGATCAGCTCGACCCTGCTCACCCTCCTGCTGGTGCCGACCCTGTACACCATGGTCGAGACCCGCAAGGAGAAGAGCCGGGCCCGGCGGGAGCGGCGCCGGGGCGGGCGGCCCACGACGCCTCCCATCGAGGAGGCGCCGAGCGAGCCCGCCGTGAGCGGCGCGGGCAGGCCGTAACGACCAGTGGAGGGGAGGCCGGTGACGGCCTCCCCTCCGCATGTCCAGAACATTGTTCGGTAAATGGCCGCGACCGGCCAACCGCCAGCCGGGGGACGGGATCAAGCCGTCTTTTCCGAGTCGGGACGGCACTAACCCGTTGTCATTCGATATGCGAAGTTTTAGCGTTTTACCGAATCATTACCGGCAAGTGCGTGCGGCACCTCCGCACGAGCACTCCGCCATGTGAGCCAGGAGGATTCGACCCTGATGGTGAAGCCGCTGGGCGTGCAGCTGTACACCGTTCGTGATCACATGAAGGCCGATCGTGACGGGGTGTTACGGCGGATAGCGGAGATCGGCTACGGCTCCGTGGAACCGTACGACCCGACCGACGATCCCAAGGGCTTCCGGCGGGTGATCGACGATCTCGGGCTCACCGTCTCAAGCACGCACGCCTACGCTCTGCTCTCGGAGGACCCGGACGTCGTCCTCGACGCGATCGCCACCGTCGGCACGGACCTCGTGATCATCCCGGGCGGCATCCCGCACGAGGAGTTCACCACGCGCGACGGCCTCGCCCGCACCGCCGACCTCCTCAACGGCCTCGCCGGGCACGCGGCGCGCTACGACATGCGGCTCGGCTACCACAACCACTGGTGGGAGATCGAGCCGAGGATCGACGGGGCCCACGCCATCGAGGTGCTCGCCGGGCTGCTCGACCCCGAGCTGTTCCTGGAGATCGACACCTACTGGGCGGCCGTGGGCGGCGCCGACGTCCCCGCGCTGCTCGGACGACTCGGCGACCGCGTCGCGGCCCTGCACGTCAAGGACGGCCCCGGCGTCAGGGACGAACCCCACACGGCCGTCGGCGGGGGCGTGATGCCGGTGGCGGACATCCTCGCCGCGGCTCCGGACGCGTGGCGGATCGTCGAGCTCGACCACTGCGCCACCGACGTCGTCGAGGCCCTCGCCGGGAGCCACGCCTACCTGACCGGGCTGGAGGGCGCATGACGACCGGGCCCGTGGGGGTCGCCGTCGTCGGCGCCGGCGCGATCAGCGACGCCTACCTGCGCAACCTCACCACCTTCCCCGACGTCCGGGTGCTCGGCGTCGCCGACCTCGACGCCGAGCGCGCCGAGACGAAGGCGCGCGCCCACGACGTCCCCGTCTCCGGCGACGTCGACACCATCCTGGCGATCCCCGACGTCGAGATCGTCGTCAACCTGACGATCCCCGCCGCGCACGCCGCCGTGGCGTCCGCCGCCCTGCGCGCCGGCAAGCACGTGTACGGCGAGAAGCCGCTGACGCTCGACCCGGGCGAGGGCGACAAGCTCCTGGCCGAGGCGGCCGCGCAGGGGCTGCGGGTCGGCAACGCGCCCGACACGTTCCTCGGCGCGGGCCTGCAGTCGGCCAAGCGGGCCCTGGCGTCCGGCCTGATCGGCGCGCCGGTCGCCGCCACCGCCATGATGCAGAGCCCGGGCCCCGAGTCCTGGCACCCGAGCCCCGAGTTCCTGTTCCAGCGTGGCGCGGGCCCGCTGTTCGACATGGGCCCGTACTACCTCACCGCGCTGGTCGCGATGCTCGGCCCGGTCTCCAAGGTCGCGGCCACCGCGCGGCAGGCACGGCCGCACCGGGTGATCGGCTCGGGGCCGAGGGGGGGCACGAGCTTCGCCGTCGAGGTGCCGACGCACGTCATGGCGCTGGTCGACTTCACCGGCGGGGCGAGCGCGTCCACGACGTTCAGCTTCGACTCGCCGGCCGGCGTGACGATGATCGAGATCATCGGCACCGAGGGCACGCTCTCGCTCCCCGACCCCAACACCTTCAAGGGGCCGCTCAGGGTGCGCGCGGCAGGGGACGGCGACTGGCGCGAGCTGCCCTTGGAGGGCACCACGATCGGGCGCGGCCTCGGCGTGCTCGACATGGCCCGCGCACTGCGGGGCGACGTCGCCCACCGCGCCTCGGGCGCGCTCGCCCTCCACGTGCTGGAGGCCATGACGGCGATCAGCGAGTCCGCCGAGCGCAGCGAGTTCAGGCACCTGGAGACCACCGCGCGGGAACCGGAGCCCCTGCCCGCCGGGTGGGACCCCCAGGAGGCCACCCTGGCCTGAGCGGGGCCCGTGGGAGGGCTCGCGCGGCCTAGCGCGGCATCGCGACCGTGAGCAGGATCGCCGAGTCCTCCAGCGCCTCCACGTGATGGCGTTCGTCGGGCACGATGAGCAGGTCGCCCGCCAGGGCGTCCCACGTCACGTCGCCGGCCACCACGCGCACCCGTCCCCACAGCACGTAGATCGTGGCCTCTCCCCGGAGTTCGTGCTCGCTCTGGACGGTGCCCGCCGTGAGCCCGACCACCGTCTGCCGCAGGACGCGCTCGTGCCCGCCGACGACGGTGTCGGCCGCCTGCCCGCCGGTCGACTCGGACGCGCGTTCCAGCTGCGCGCGAGCCACGGCTACGAGAGAGAACTTCTTCATCGCGCTGTTTCCCCTTGTGTTCGGCACGCCGCCCGCCAGAGCGCCCCGGTCGCGCGAGACGACGAGGGCCTGCTCTCATGCCTACCCCGGTCGCACGTTTCCGCGGGTCACGTGCGGGATGGGCTATAGGAAGGGTTTGCCCGAGATGTTCGTTCGGCCGTCGTGCAACGGGTACTGCTGAGACAGGAGGCGCGTCATGTCAGGCGTACCCGCCGTGAACGGCGATCGGGAGCGCGCCGCGATGGAGATCTCCGCGGGCGGTGCGGCGATGCTGGCCGAGCTGATCGAGGCCAGCCACCTGACGGCCCTGGAAGAGCTGCCCGAACTGATCGCCGAGAACGCCGCGAAGGCGGGCCTGCACGACGTCCTGGTCTATCTGGCCGACCTGCAGCAGGAGACGCTTCGCCCGCTGACCCGCCGGGCCGGGTGCGCCGGCGAGGAGACCGCCAGTCTGCGGATCGACGGGACGCTCGCGGGGAAGTCGTTCCAGCACGTCCAGATCGTCGCGAAAACGGGCGCGGGAGATCATCCTGACTGGTGGTGGGTACCGCTGCTGAACGGCACGGAACGGCTCGGCGTGATCCGCGTCAGCGCCCGGGAGATCGGCGAGCGCACCCAGGACGACATGCGGCACCTCGCGTCCACCGTGGCGCTGCTGGTGGTCAGCAAGCGCGCCCACAGCGACACCTACTCCCGGCTGGTGCGAACCCGGCCGATGAACGTGACGGCGGAGATGCAGTGGAACCTCATGCCCCCGCTGACGTTCGCCACCCGCAAGGTGGTGATCGCGGCGACCCTCGAACCCGCCTACGAGATCAGCGGCGACGCCTTCGACTACGGCATGGCAGGCGACACCCTGCACCTGGCGGTGTTCGACGCCATGGGCCACGACGCCTCGGCAGGTCTCACCGCCTCCCTCGCCGTGGCCGCCTGCCGGAGCAGCCGCCATCAGGGCGCCGGCCTGGTCCACACCGGCGAGGCGATCGAGAAGGCCCTGATCGACGAGTTCGGCGCCGGCGAGCGGTTCGCCACGGCGGTCCTGGCCGAGCTGGACGTGCCGACCGGCATGTTCAGCTGGGTGAACTGCGGCCACCATCCTCCCGTGGTGATCCGGGGCGGGCGCTGGGTCACCCGGCTCGAATGCCTGCCCTCCCATCCCCTCGGCCTGGACCTCGGGATCCCCATCTCCCTCTGCCGGGAGCAGCTCGAACCCGGGGACCGGCTGCTGCTCTACACCGACGGCATCACCGAGGCCCGCAACCGCCAGGGTCAGGAGTTCGGGCTCAACCGGTTCGTCGACTTCATCATCCGCAGCACCATCGACGGACTGGCCGTGCCGGAGACGCTGCGCCGGCTGACGCGCAGCGTCATGAAATATCACGACTACCGGCTCGACGACGACGCCACGGCGCTGCTCGTGGAGTGGCACGGCGCGAGCCACCGCAAGCTGAGCCTGTGACCCGGCCAACCCTGTGACAGCCCCGCCTGCTCCACCGCTCAGAGCCTGCGCCGGATCTCGTCGGCGCGGCGGCGGGCCTCCGCGGCGCGACGGGCGGCGCGGCCGCGCTCCCGCTCGGCGAGGCTCAGCCGCTTCTCGGCGGTCTCCTGCCGGTCGAGGGCGGCCCTGAGCTCCCCGCGCAGCCGCTCGGCCTCCTCGGTGACGGCCGCGCGGGCCCGATCGGCGTCGCCGGCCTCCGACTCCCACTCGGCGAGGGCCCGCTCGGCGTCGCGCGCCTCGGCGTCGGCGGCGGCCGACTGCTCGGCCAGCCGCCGGCGCCGGTCCTCTTCCTCCCGCTTCCCGGCAGCCTCGTCCGGCTTCCCGGCCCGCTTCCCCACGGCGCCACCGCCTCGCTTGGCGGCCTCGCCCCGCTTGGCGGCCTCGCCCCGCTTGGCTACCTCGCCCCGCCGGCCGGCGGCCGGCCGTACGGTCGCGCCGGTCGCCGCCGCGCCCGGCCCGGCGGGCTCACCGGCGGGAACGAACCCGGCGTAGCTCCGCGGCTGCGCGAGCGAGCCCGCGCGCACCTCTTCCGCGACCGCCTGGTCCATCGTCGCGGCGTGCAGGGTGTCCTCCACCTCCCGGACCGCCGGCTCGCGCAGCGGACGTCCCGCCTCGCTCGCCAGCGACCGGGCCGTGCGGACCAGGCCGGAGATCAGCTCGCCTCGCCGCTGGTCCATGCCGCCGATCGGCTCGCCGGACGCCCACGCCGACCGCAGCTCGGCGCCGAGGTCGAGCAGCCGCGCCAGCTCGCCGGAATCAGAACGGGCCAGCCGGTTGACCGCCCACGCCGACACGGTGGGGCGCCGCAGCTCGCCGATGCGCTTGGCCAGGCCGGCGTCGCCCGCCTTCTTGGCCTCGGCGGCCAGGTGTTTGCGCCTCTCCACGAAGTCTTCGGGCGTGCCTTCGTACAGCTCGCTCGCCGCCGCGCAAAGGTCCACACCAACCCCTTACCTGAGGGCCCGATGGTCACCCAACACCCTATGAGCCGGGGACGTTGAGCACGAAGTCGAACGTCCCTTCCCGGCCCGAGCCTGCCGCGCGGACGTCCATCAGCAGTTCGGGGTCGAAGATGGTGTCGGTGCTGTTGCGGGGCTCACCGGGGAAGTAGAGCTGGGTCGTGAGCACGGGCCGGTTCGGCGCCTGCGCCTTCACGTGGATGTGCCGGGTGCGTGGGAGCGAGCGGCTCGCCGGCGGCCTGCGAGCCGCCGGCCAGCGCGGGCGTGCGGCCGAGGAGCAGTGGCATGGGGGTCACGATCAGAGCCGCCTTCAGCAGGGCCTTGCGGGTGATGCCCGCGGGCCTTTCCTCTTCCATGAGGTCTCCTTGTCGATGGTCGATGGAGCGGGCGGCCGTGTCACGGGCCGCCCGCCTCGTACGGTCGTGCGCGTGCCGAGCGGTTACCTGCGCTGCCAGAGCGCGGGGACGTTCGGCGGCTCCCAGCCCGGCAGGGAGGTGTGCCCCTGCAGGCAGCGGTAGGTGACGCCCTGGTAGGTGACGGTGTCGCCGGCGGCGTAGGCGGTGTAGGGCTGCCAGGTGGTGCCCTGCCCGCCGCCGACGGTGAGCGTGAAGGCGGCCGAGCGGTCGGCGCTGGTGCCGTGGGCGTTGAGCGTGATGGCGTACGTGCCGGCGGGGGTGCTCGCCGAGGTGGCGACGGTCACCGTGGACCCCTGCCCGGCGGTGATCGTCTGCGGCGCGAACGTCACCGTCACCCCGGAGGGAGCCCCCGAGGCCGACAGCGTGATCGGCTGCGCGGCGCCCGAGCTGACCTGCGTGGCCAGCGTCGCGGTCGCCCGCTGCCCGGCCTGCACCGACGCCGACGACGGGCTCACCGAGACGGTGAAGTCGTCGGCGGGCGGCGGGGTGTCCCCCACGGCCAGCTTCCACAGCGCGTAGGCCACGGCGTCGGCGTTGCGGTCCAGCGCCGTGGTGGCGATGTTGGCCGGGTAGGTGTCGCAGGCGGAGTGATAGCAGCGGTCGAACGCCTGCCCCGCCGTACCTCCCCACTTCTGCGCCTGCGCCGCCGTCTTGACCGTCTCCGCGCCGGTGAACAGCCCGCCGACCTTCACGCCCGCGTTCTTGAACGGCGTGTGGTCGCTGCGCCCGTCGCCCTCGGTCTCCGGCTCGGTGGGGACGTTCAGCGTCGCGTAGTAGTCGTCGAACACCTTCCGCAGCGCGGCGTCGTCGTCGTAGACGAAGTAGCCGGCGTTGGGCGAGGCGGTCATGTCGAAGTCGAGGTACGTCTCGACCCCGGACGCGCCGCCGTTCTGGACGTAGTAGGTCGAACCCTGCATGCCGAGCTCCTCGCCACCCCACCAGGCGAAGCGCACGTGCCTGGTCAGGGACGGGTTGCGTGCCGCCAGGGTCAGCGCGACCTCCAGCAGCGTGGCCGAGCCCGAGCCGTTGTCGTTGATCCCCGGGCCCGCCGCGACGCTGTCGAGGTGGCCGCCGAGCATGACCGTGGGCCCGGACGGGCCGCCCGGCCAGTCGGCGAGCAGGTTGGAGTGGGTCTGGCCGCCGTAGGTGAAGTTCTGCACGCGGGTGGTGAATCCGGCGGCGTCCAGCTTGCCCTTCACGTAGTTCAGCGCGTTGGTGTAGCCGGCGGAGGGCGAGGGGCGGCTGCCGATCGCCTGGAGCTGGCTCAGGTGAGCGGTGACGTTGGCGACCGGGATGTCGGGCGTCGAGGGCGGGGCGGCGCCGACGGTCAGCGCGTACACCGCCTCCCTGTCCACGTCCGCGCCGTCCGCGACGATCCTGATGGAGTAGGACCCCGTGGGCGTGGTCGAGGCGGTGGCCAGCGTCAGCGTCGCGCTCTGGCCGGCGGTGATCGTGGCGGGGCTGAAGGTCGCCGTGACCCCCGCGGGCAGCGGGGTCGCCACCCTGAGCGTGATCTGCTGGGCCGCGCCCCCGGTGACCGTGGTCGCCACGGTGGAGGTGACCGACCGGCCCGGCTGGGCACTGCCGGAGCTCGGGCTGACCGAGAGGCCGAAGTCGTTGCCCGGGGTCGCCGTACAGGTCGGGTCGCCGACGGCGGGGACGTTCACGGCCGACCACGCGGCCTTGACCGCGTTGAACTCGGCGCAGCTCCCCGGGTAGAGCGACTTGGCGGCGTTCAGCGTGGCCACCCGCGCCTTGGCGTGCGTCCAGGGGACGGTCTTGAGGTTCAGGCCGCCCATGAAGATCTCACCGGCCTTGCGGATGCCGATGCCGGTGAGCTGCCCCGAACCGGAGCAGGTGGGGCTGGCGGGCTTGCCCGCCGGGTTGGTGCCCTCGGCGAGCAGGTAGAACCAGTGGTTCTGCGGGCCGGCCGCCGAGTGCACCTCGGTCGAGGGGATCGAGGACGAGTAGCAGTTCGGGTCGCCCTTGGCCTGCGGGTTGTACATGTTGCGGATCTCGCCCTGGCCGGTCAGGTCGACCTCCTCGCCCACCAGGTAGTCCGGCGGGTCGAGGTTGGCGGGCTGGTTGGCGTAGTGCTCGGTGAGCGCGCCGAAGATGTCGCCGGTCGACTCGTTCAGGCCGCCGGTCTCGTTGCCGCTGCCCGCGCCGCCGCTGCCGGAGAACTGGAAGATGGAGTGGCCGTACTCGTGGCCGACCACGTCCATCGTGGTCGCCTGCCGGCTGCCCGCCTGGTTGTGACCGAAGTTGGTGTACTGGCCGTTCCAGTACGCGTTGACGTCGGCCAGCCCGACCCGCGCGGGGAACGCGCCGCCCTGGCCGTTGAAGCCGCTGCGGCCCAGCCAGTCGCGGAGCATGTTCCACTCCGTCTGGGCGTCGTAGAGCACGTCGACGCAGGCGGTCTCCAGGTCGGTGCCCCTGCCGGTGCCCCAGTCGTCGTCGGCCCCGGTGTAGGCGGTGCCACCCTGGCCGCCGCAGCGCAGGCCGGGGCGGCCGGGGTCGGTCATGGAGTAGGAGCCGGTGGAGCCCGAGGTGGTGATCGTCACCGGGTCGCCGTTGTAGAAGGCGTGGCCGGTGCCGTCCCTGACCTCGTCCCACGAGTCCAGGACGCGCCCGTCGACCGCGTCGACGTAGACGTGCAGGGTGCTCGGGGCGTCGCCCTTCCTGCCGGTGACCACCACCTCCCAGGCGAGCCTCGGCGTGGCGAGCGCGGCCTGCACGAGGAGCGTGGGCGCGCTCACGCTGTCGACCGAGGTCAGCGCCCCGCGTGCCTTTAGCGCGGCGGCGGCGCCGGTCACCCGTGGCACGGTGCCGACCTTCAGCTCGGTGCGCTGCCCGGTGGTGACCGACCGCACGACCTCCCCGGAGGTGTCGGTGGAGACGATCACCTCGCCGCCGTACACCGGCAGGCCGGCGTGGGTGCGGGCGTAGGTGAGGTACTGCAGGCCCCGCGTGCCCGCGATGCTCCTGACCAGCGTGAAGTCGTCGGAAGGAGCGGCGTGCAGGGCCTTCGCCGAGGTGGTCAGGGCGCTTGCGGCGCTGGCGACGGCCCGCTGGCGCGCGTCGGGACCGGGCGGGGCGGGGGCCGTGGCACGGCCCGCGAACGCCGGGGCGCCCGCCGCCCCGATGAGAGAGGATGCGGTCAGGGCGACCGCCGTGATGACGGCGAGCGCGCCTGACCTGAAGGTGGGATTCACTCCTGGTGACTCCTGTCCCTTTGGGGGGTTGAGGGAGGAGCCCGGCCGGGGCTGAACCACACGTTGGCATCCGGGGCACGGGGCGGGTAACCCCGCAGGTTCCTATACCGGGGCGCTATGGGCGTCGGTCTGCGGCTGCGGCAGTGGCCCGTGGCGCCCGAGCCACGACCGGTAGGCGGGCGTGTCACCGGCGTCGGCCCAGTACGCCCGCCGCACCGCCGCCACCAGGCCGCCGACCTTCGGGTCCACCGGTCCCGCCTCCGTCCAGCCGATCAGGTGCCGGAAGCGCAGCGGCGTGCCCGCCAGCGGCCGGATGACGATGCCGGGGTAGCCCCTGCTGGTCGCCTGGAACATGCCGACGCAGCGCGAGGCCGCGATCAGGTCCACCGCCACGCTGAGCGTCGCCTCGCAGCCGATCCTCGGGACGAACCCCGCCGCCGCGCAGGCCTCCGCGAAGTGCTCGCGGTGCCCCACCTCGATCATCACCGGCAGCGACCACTCCTCCCCCGCCAGGTCGGCCAGCTCGACCTCCGCCCGCCCGGCCAGCGGGTGCGACGCCGACAGCCCGACGAAGATGGGCTCGTGCGCGACCGGGGTGTAGCCGACCCCGGGCGGCGGGACGAGCGCGCGGCCCGGGTAGTCGGCCAGCGTCGCCAGCTCCAGCCGCTGCGAGCGCAGCAGGCTGGGCAGCACGTCCATCGCCTCCTCGGTGCGCATGCTGACCTCGGCGTCCGGCAGCAGCTCGCGCAGCGTCCTGATGACGTGGACCGCGAGGTGGCTCGACATGCATCCCACGCGGACGAGCCTGCGGCCGGCGTACCTCATACCGTCGCGGCGCAGCTCCTCGAAGGCGGGCAGCAGGGATCGGGACCGCGCCAGCACCCAGGCGCCGAGCGCGGTCGGCCTGGCTCCCTCGCGCCCCCGCTCGAACAGGGCGCTGCCGAACATCGACTCGATGCGCCGGAGCTGGGCGGCGAGGGACGGCTGGGAGGTCTTCAGCGCGGCGGCGGCCTTGGAGATGCTCCCGTGGTCGGCGATCGCGCAGACGGCACGCAGGTGACGCACTTCTAGGTCCACGCGAAGAGCGTAATAAGTAAAGAAACTTTAGAGTAGACCCAAGGCCGCCGGCCGTCCCGGGGTTCACCCTCGCCCGGCCGGGCACGATGGGCGACGGCTCGCACAAGGCGACCGGGTTCAGGGCACCTAGTGAGCCGGACGAGCCGTCCTGACCTTGGGGTGCCGGAGCGTTTCGGCGCGTGCACGGAGGGCAACCGTCTCTTTATGCGAGTAATCGTGGTAGGCGCGACGGGGAACGTCGGGACGAGCGTGGTCTCCGCTCTTGAGGCCGACCCGGCCGTCACCTCGATCGTCGGGGTGGCCAGGCGGTCCCCGGGCAGGCAGCCGGGCAGGACCGAGTGGCGCACGGCCGACATCGCCACGGCCGACCTCGCGGAGATCTTCTCCGGGGCGGACGCGGTCGTGAACCTGGCGTGGCTGTTCCAGCCCACCCACGATCCCGTGGTCACCTGGCGGACCAACGTCCTCGGCGGCATGCGGGTCTTCCGCGCCGCCGCGCAGGCGGAGGTGCCCGCCCTGGTGCACGCCTCGTCCGTGGGCGCGTACTCGCCGGGCCCCGACGGGGAGGCGGTGGACGAGAGCTGGCCGACCCACGGCTGGCCGCGCGCCGCGTACTCGCGGGAGAAGGCCTACCTGGAGGGGGTGCTCGACCTCTTCGAGTACGAGCACCCGGACATCCGCGTCGTACGGATGCGGCCGGGCTTCATCTTCAAACGGGAGGCGGCCACCCAGCAGCGGCGGCTGTTCGCGGGGCCCTTCCTGCCGCAGCGGCTGGTACGTCCCGGCCGGGTGCCGTTCGTGCCGGACATCCCCGGGCTGCGGATCCAGGCCCTGCACTCCGACGACGCCGGGCAGGCATACCGCCTGGCCGTGACCCGGCCCGTCTCCGGGCCGTTCAACCTCGCCGCCGAGCCACCCGTCGAGCCGGCCAAGCTGGCCGAGCTGCTCGGGGCGCGCCTGGTCCCCGTGTCGCCGTGGGTGGCGAGGACCGCGGTCGCCGCGGGGTGGCACCTGCACCTGATCCCGGCCTCGCCCGGCCTGCTGGAGATGGCGTTGCGGATCCCGGTGATGGACACCACGCGCGCCCGTACCGAGCTCGGCTGGGAGCCGCGCCGCACCGCGCTGCAGGCCATCCGCGAGCTGATCGCCGGCATGGGGAGCGCCGCCGGGATGGACACGCCCCCGCTGGAGCCCGACGCCGGGGCGCGCGGGCGCGTCCACGAGCTGTCCACCGGGGTGGGACGCCGCCTCTGACCCCCGCCCTTCCTGACGCGGGCCTTCGTTCTTTCCGCGTACTTGCCCGGCGCGTGAATTCCCTCGGGAAAAGCGTGATTTGGCACGGCGAGCAGCGGGCCGCGGCCTTACCCCTTGAAGACATATCGAGGGGTAGCGTGATTTGGAAATAGCCCCAAATCCGATGAAGGTCCATAGATAGCCATGCAATTAACAATTTCCGTGTCACACCATCCGCCGGTCACCGTAGTGCGACTGGCGGGCGACCTTGACCTCGCGACGGCCGGCCTTCTGGCCGGCACCCTCCACGATCTCGTACGCAGCGGGCACGCGACGCTCGTGGTGGACACGTCCACCCTGGACTTCTGCGATGTGACCGGCGTGGACGCCCTCATGGAGGGCCAGGCCGCGGCGGAGCGCGCCGGTGGCCGTCTGCGGCTGAGCGGAGTGCACGGCTTCCTGCACCGCGTGCTCGAGTTGACCGGGCTGCGTGAGGTCCTTCTGACGACCGACTTCCATCCCGACAGCGCGGACGGCTTCATGCCCGCCTATCACTGACCCGATCTCCTGCCCGGGCCAGGGCGAATCCATGGCTGCGCTTGGCACGCGGCCAGGAATCGCCGAAGACGGCCACGGGTAGGACGCAGATACGGCTGTCCGGGGGGCAGCTTTTCCGCGAAACTCGCAGGTCAGACCGTACGTTCTCTCGTCGCGGACCTGACCGGCTGCTGGAGGACAAACGATGATCAAACGTGGGCGCCCCACCAAGAACGGGCTTGTCGAATTCACCTTCACCGTGCCGGTCGACCAGGCCCCGGCCGGCCTCTCCCTGGTCGGCGACTTCAACGACTGGGACCCCTACGCCCATCCGATGCGGCAGGAGGACGACGTCTACCACGTGACGATCGCCGTCCCCGCCGACCGGTCCATCTGCTTCCGCTATCTGGGCGACGGCGGAGTCTGGTTCGACGACGCCGACGCCGACCGGCACGACCGCGAGGGCGGCCATCTCGACCCCGCGCGGTCGGAGGTCTCCAACGTCAACGGCAGGACCGCCCCGGTCTCCGCGAGCTGACCTCCCGGCGTCACGGGGTCAGCGGCTCAGGCACTCCCACGTGCACTCTGATCGTGGTGCCGGAGGGACCGGAGCGCAGCTCCACCAGATCGCCGAGCTGATGGGCGACCCACAGTCCATGGCCGTGGCCGGCGCCCGCGGGCGGGCGGCACCGGCCCGCGAGGGGGTCGGCGATGTGCCCGCCGTCTCACACCTGGACGACGATCTCTTCCCGGGTCAGCCAGACGTGCAGGGTGCCCGGGCCCGAGGTGTGATGCAGGGTGTTGGTCGCCAGTTCGTTGACCAGGAACACGAGCTCGTCGGCACGATCACCGTCGAGGCCGCCGCGCCGTGCGTGCCCGGCGGCCAGCGCCCGCACGGCGGCGAGGTCGTCGCGGTAGACGAGGCTCGCGGCGTGGGCGGGGACCGGCGGCAGCGGCCGGTCGCAGCTCTCCGGGAACAGGGCCGCGCCGCGATAGGCGGCGCTGGCCCGCTCGGCTCCCCCGCTCACCAGGGTCGGATGCGTGTACTCGGCATCGGCGAGCGTCGTCGCGTCGAGCCGGGCGGTGTCGTAGGGGCACAGGATGGCCGCCGCGCGGCCGGCGAAGGCAAGGTTGATCAGCGCCTCGTGCCGCGTGGCCTCCCTGATCTCCTCCTGGGTGCGCGCGGCCCAGATCGGCTCTCCGACGTAGCGCACCGCCCGCCCCTCGTGGGCGTCGAGGAACGCGGCCACCTTGGGGATGATCCAGGCGGGGTTGCGCCCCATCTCGCTCATGTCCGCGAAGGCGACCCGGTCGGCCTGGCCGTTCAGCCCGTCGCGGATCATGGCGAGCCGGTGGCCGGGAACGGCGACGAACGCGGGCTGCTCGTCCGTCAGTCCGGCACGCAGGAAGCCGAGCACCCCGTCCAGGTAGTCGTCGGTGCCGGAGTAGAACATCGCCAGGTGGGCGAGCTTCGAGGGATCGTCGACGGTCTCAGACATTGGCCACTTCCAAACCCGTGAGCGCGGGCCAGCACAGCCCGATCAAGCGACGCACCACCGGGGGCGCGTTGTGGAGCACGAGCCTGCGATCGGATCGCAGACCGCGCGCGGCCTGGGTGAACTGGCGTGCCGCGCGCACATCGATGAAACGCGTGTCGGCGAGGTCGACATGCACGTCCCCCGTCCCGGACGCCCCCGCCAAAACCAGGGCCTGCTCCAGCGCGTCGCCGGAGGAGACGTCGGCCTCGCCGCTCAGCCGTAGCCAGACCTGCTGCTCCGCGCCGCTGCCACTGGGCACCGCGACGATGCGCAACAGCCCCATCTCGAAGACCATCGGAGTGCTCACCACCTTCGGTGCAGACCCACGAGTTCGGTGAGCCTTGGTACGTCGAAGTCACGGCGGTCGTACTGGCACAGGGTCGTCACGGGGCGTGTGGCGCACACCTCGTCCACCGCCGTCTCGTACTCGCCCAACCGCTCCGCCCCGGGGACGTCACCAAAAGCTGCCCAGGACATCTCGCCGATAACGTACATGCCGTCATAGCCGTCGGCCACCGCGCGGTCCACCGCGTCGCGCAGCACCGCGACCATGCGGCCCGGGGCGAACCCGCCTGAGAGGTAGGTCCCGGCGGCGGCGGACACCGCGAGCCGGCCGCCCGCCAGCGCGTCATCCACATCGACGTCATGGGCCCGAATCTCGTCCAGGGCCTCCCGCCTGGCGGTGAGGTACAACACCGCTGCCCGCCTGCCAGGCCCGCCCGTACGGCCTCGGCCGTCATCCTCCTGCGCGCGGAATCCGAGTCGAACACTCCACACTGATGCCGACCGGCACCGGCTTCCCGCACCGGCACCACCGCACCCGGTGGAGACATCGCACATCCATTCCGATGACCGAACCTTGACTCCACCATACGCCGAACCGCCCCCGACCCCCTTGTCCGGTAAAGCGGACAACCCATGGCCAGGGGACCCGTTTGAGTCTTCCGCGGCCGGGTAGCCGTGATCACCGGCCCGGGATGCGGATACGGTTCGAAGAAGGGTGAGATCGTGGCGAGTAACTCAGGACAGACTGGCCCCAAGGCAGCCTCGGACGCGGCCAAGACGCTGGCGGGCACCAAGTCGGCTTCGGCGGACTCCGCGTCGGCCCCGGCGGAGAAGTCCGCCGCGGCAAGCGCGCTGTCCCAGGCCCCGGAGAGCAAGGGAGAGACCCGCTCCAAGGCGGCATCGGCCGCCGCCAAGACCCTGGGCGATTCCAACTCGACCCAGACGGAGAAGTCCGCCGCCGCCAGCGCCCTCGGCCAAACCCCGACCCACCCCGGCAAGAACGCCTGACCGCACCTGCCCGGGCCCGGCCCCGGGCAGTCCGATCATCTTCAAGCCCACGCCAGCGGGGCCGTCATGCCAGCGCAATCATGTCGTCCACGAGGCGGAACCCTCGGAGTAACTCACTAAACCCATCTCCACCTGGGGCACGTCAACGGCTCTCGCAGTAGGAAGCCGCCGTGCTTTAAAGCCGCACGCGAGCGCTCTCGGCACTGGAAGTAGGTCTCAGCCAGTCGGCTGTCTCGACCATTCGGCGAGGCTCCGCATCCTGGCCGCTTCGGGACATGGCGATGTCTGATTTAAGACAACATCTCTGATGATTCGGCTGCACTGTTGGCAGGACCGACCACTCATCAGGGAGTCCTGTCCATGGAAAAGTACACCGCATTACTCGCCGTGGATGCCGAGAAGTTCAGCACGCACCGTGACATCGACCTGCCACGCCTCCACATGGAGATACGCCACGCCCTCGAGGCGGCCTGTGTGTCGAGCGGTCTGGCGGAAGTATGGAGGGATGTCCGGTTCCTGGAGAGCACGGGCGACGGGATACTCGCAGTTCTGCCCTACGAGGCGATCCCCGCGCTCGTCGATCGCTTTCCCTTCCGGCTTCAGGACGCGCTCGCCGCGGTGGCGCCCGAACTAAGGGCGAAGACGCTCACGCTTCGCCTGCGCGTCGCGCTGCACGTCGGACTCGTGGACGACGAGCGAACTGAGGCACCAGGCATCTCCACCGCGACCATCGACGTCTGTCGCCTGCTGGACAGCGAGCCACTTCGCGAGGCCCTGCGGCAGAGCGACCCTAGCGTCACCTTCGTCGTTCTTCTGCTGTCGGAGGAGGTCTTCACTACTTATGTCGCAGGCGGGCGTACCACGTTGCGGGAGAGCCAGTTCACTCCCGTGGAGGTGACCGTGAAGCAGTTTTCTCGCCCTGCTTACCGTTGTATCCCCA